>NZ_LN879457.1:1462909-1729511 GCF_001403615.1 Desnuesiella massiliensis | reverse complement strand
TTCTTATCATATAGGTTATCCCTATATGTTCGACTCCTTAGAAAGGAGGTGATCCAGCCGCAGGTTCTCCTACGGCTACCTTGTTACGACTTCACCCCAATCGCTGACCCTACCTTAGGCCGCTGCCTCCTTGCGGTTAGCTCACGGACTTTGGGTATTGCCAACTCTCATGGTGTGACGGGCGGTGTGTACAAGGCCCGGGAACGTATTCACCGCGACATGCTGATTCGCGATTACTAGCAACTCCGGCTTCATGTATGCGAGTTTCAGCCTACAATCCGAACTGGGACCAGTTTTTGAGTTTTGCTCCACCTTGCGGTCTCGCTTCTCTCTGTACTGGCCATTGTAGCACGTGTGTAGCCCTAGACATAAGGGGCATGATGATTTGACGTCATCCCCACCTTCCTCCCGGTTAACCCGGGCAGTCTCGCTAGAGTGCTCAACTTAATGGTAGCAACTAACAATAAGGGTTGCGCTCGTTGCGGGACTTAACCCAACATCTCACGACACGAGCTGACGACAACCATGCACCACCTGTCTTCCTGTCCCGAAGGACTTCCCCCATTACGGGTAATTCAGGAGATGTCAAGTCTAGGTAAGGTTCTTCGCGTTGCTTCGAATTAAACCACATGCTCCGCTGCTTGTGCGGGCCCCCGTCAATTCCTTTGAGTTTTAATCTTGCGACCGTACTCCCCAGGCGGGGTACTTATTGTGTTAACGGCGGCACGGAAGGGGTCGATACCTCCCACACCTAGTACCCATCGTTTACGGCGTGGACTACCAGGGTATCTAATCCTGTTTGCTCCCCACGCTTTCATGCCTCAGCGTCAGTTACGGTCCAGAGAGTCGCCTTCGCCACTGGTGTTCTTCCTAATCTCTACGCATTTCACCGCTACACTAGGAATTCCACTCTCCTCTCCCGCACTCTAGACTTCCAGTTTGGAATGCAGCACCCAAGTTGAGCCCGGGTATTTCACATCCCACTTAAAAATCCGCCTACGCATCCTTTACGCCCAGTAAATCCGGACAACGCTTGCCACCTACGTATTACCGCGGCTGCTGGCACGTAGTTAGCCGTGGCTTCCTCCTCAGGTACCGTCATTATCGTCCCTGAAGACAGAGCTTTACAACCCGAAGGCCTTCATCACTCACGCGGCGTTGCTGCATCAGGCTTTCGCCCATTGTGCAATATTCCCCACTGCTGCCTCCCGTAGGAGTCTGGACCGTGTCTCAGTTCCAATGTGGCCGATCACCCTCTCAGGTCGGCTACGCATCGTCGCCTTGGTGAGCCTTTACCTCACCAACTAGCTAATGCGCCGCGGGCCCATCTCATAGCGGATTACTCCTTTGATTGCTCTACCATGCGATAAAGCAATGTTATGCGGTATTAATCCTCCTTTCGGAGGGCTATCCCCCACTATGAGGTAGGTTGCCCACGTGTTACTCACCCGTCCGCCGCTAGAGACCGAAGTCTCTCGCTCGACTTGCATGTGTTAGGCACGCCGCCAGCGTTCGTCCTGAGCCAGGATCAAACTCTCAATTTAAAATTTAAGTTTGATTGCTCATTTTGCTACGTTATTGCTTCACATTACGTCGTCAGCGTCGTCGCTGTGGTGCTCATGTATATCAAATACACTCTGCTCCTCGCTCCTAGCTTCCTAGTACTGTTTTGCACTAACTTCGCAACTTACTTTGTCTTATGATTTCTCATAAAGAATTGCTGGTTTCATGTTTATTTTCCTCTGTTTAATTTTCAAAGACCATGCTGCGTTTCAACAGCGTAATTTATTGTATCATTTAAGTTTTTATCTGTCAACAAGTTTTTTTAGTTTTTTTTAATCTTTATTAACTTGCTGTTTTCTCAGTGTCCTTAAATGCTTTGTTTCTGTGTCGCTTGCTTCAGGCGACTTCTATATATTATCACGGCTTCTAAAGCATAAAATCACTTTAATATGTCGTTTATCAAAACTATTTAACTGTATTTCATTTTTTCTTTGAATTTCTTAATAATTCATATGATGATACACTAGGAAATGTATACTTAGATTTTATACTCTTTACTAAAAACGACTAGCTAAGAGATATATTTAAGTTAATTTTATTTTTAAACATAAGAAAATCCCCTATTCTTTTAAAACAGGGGATTTCTAGTGAAACAAACTAGATTTCATAATGATATCTTTAATTCATTATTGTGAATGTACAAGTGAATACTTAAACTTGTTTCAATATATTAATTTAGACGATCTTAATTACTAACTCTCTAACATATCTTCAGAAACAGCTACACTTTTGTCTATATCTTCATTCTCATTTTGAATATCTGAACTATTTATTTTTGCAATAGCAACTATTTGCTCTTCTTCAGAGGTTCTCATTAGAGTTACCCCCATAGTACTTCTGCTTGTAACAGAAATATCTGATACATTAATTCTAATTGCTACACCACTGCTGTTTATCAGCATTAATTCATCATCCTCTTTACATACCCTAGCTGCTACTATCTTACCTGTTTTCTCCGCAACTTTATAAGTTTTTAATCCCTTTCCTCCTCTATTTTGAAGAGCATATTCTGTTAAAGGAGTTCTTTTACCAAATCCATTTTCACTTACTACAAGTAGATCTTGATCAGCTACAGCTATATCCATAGAAACTGTCATATCATCATTTCTTAATCTTATAGCTCTAACCCCTGCAGCAGTTCTTCCCATTGGCCTTATATCTTTTTCGTTAAACCTGATTGCATAACCATTTTGTGTTACTAGTACTATATCTGCATCGCCATAAGTTAATTTTACTTTTAATAATTCATCGCCATCTCTTAAGGTTATTGCATTTAATCCATTCTTTCTTATATTCTCATACTCTTTCAATGGAGTCTTCTTTATTATTCCTTTTCTTGTGGCCATGATTAAATATCCCTTTTGTGACATATCTTTGATGGATAGAACTACTTCGATTCTCTCATCTTGGCTTAAAGGTAGAAGATTTATTAGATTAGTACCTTTAGCGGTTCTTCCTGCATCTGGAATCTCATAAGCTCTTAACTTATATACTCTTCCTAATGTAGTAAAGAATAACAAATCTCTATGGGTAGAAGTAACAAATACATGCTCTACAAAATCATCTTCCTTAGTGGCCATTGCTTGTATTCCCTTTCCACCTCTTCTTTGAGAAGAATATGTATCTGCAGATATCCTCTTAATGTATCCACTATGAGTTAAGGTAATAACCACCTCTTCTTCTTGTATTAAATCCTCTATATCTATGTCATTTTTACTCTTTTCAATAGCTGTTCTTCTTTCATCGCCATATTGAGCCTTTATTTGTAATAGCTCTTCCTTTATGATGTTTAGCACTAATTCTTCTTTTGCTAATATCTCAGTCAATTTAGCTATTAGGGCTACTAATTCATTGTATTCTTCTTCTATTTTTTCTCTTTCTAAGCCAGTAAGCCTTCTAAGTCTCATATCTAGTATAGCTTGAGCTTGTTTTTCACTTAAGCCAAACCTGGACATCAATGTCTCTCTAGCTATATCTGTGGTCCTAGAACCTCTTAAAATATTTATAACCTCATCTATATTATCTAAGGCAATTCTAAATCCTTCTAAAATATGAGCTCTGTCTTGAGCTTTCTCTAACTCAAACTGAGTTCTTCTTCTTATAACTTGCTTTTGGAAATCAATATAATGGGTTAATACTTGTTTTAAATTTAATATCTGAGGCTCATTATCTACTAATGCCAGCATTATAATACCAAAGGTATCTTGCATTTTAGTATGCTTATAAAGCATATTTAAAACTACATTAGGATTAGCATCCCTCTTAAGCTCTATAACAATTCTCATACCTTCTCTGTCTGATTCATCACGAAGATCTGATATACCCACTATTTTTTTATCTTTTACAAGGTCAGCGATAGCTTCTACAAGTTTAGCTTTATTTACTTGATAAGGTATCTCTGTTACTACTATTCTGTGCTTACCGTTCTCTTCTTCTATTTCTGCCTTAGCTCTTACTACTACTTTTCCTTTTCCTGTTTCATAGGCTTCTCTTATACCAGAAGTGCCCATTATTATTCCAGCAGTAGGAAAGTCTGGACCTTTTACTTTACTCATTAAATCTAGTACAGTAAGCTCTGGATTATCTATAAGCATTGATACTCCATCAATTACCTCGCCTAAATTATGAGGTGGTATATTTGTGGCCATACCTACAGCTATACCTGACGATCCATTTACTAATAAATTAGGAAATCTCGATGGTATTACTGAAGGTTCTTCTTCTTCACCGTCAAAGTTAGGCATAAAATCTACTGTATTTTTATTAATATCCCTTAATAATTCTACAGCTATCTTGCTCATCTTTGCTTCTGTGTACCTCATAGCTGCCGCTGAATCACCGTCTACAGAACCAAAATTTCCATGTCCATCCACCAAAGTGTATCTTATTGAAAAATCTTGAGCCATTCTAACCAATGCATCATATACAGAAGCATCTCCGTGAGGATGATACTTACCTAGTACGTCTCCGACTATTCTTGCACATTTTCTATATCCCTTTTCTGGAGCTAATCCAAGTTCATGCATAGAAAATAATATTCTTCTATGCACAGGTTTTAACCCATCCCTAACATCTGGAAGAGCACGACCTACAATAACACTCATAGCATAGTCTATATAACATTTTTTCATCTCATTTTTTATGTCTACGGGTAAAACTTTTCCCTCATTATTCATGCAAATTCACCTCATTCCTGCACTATATATCTAAGTTGCTAACTTTCTTAGCGTTTGTTTGTATAAAATCTCTACGTGGTTCTACTTTATCTCCCATCAATATGGTAAATATCTCATCAGCAGCCATAGCATCTTCTATAGTAGCTCGAAGAAGAGTTCTACTTTCAGGGTCCATAGTCGTTTCCCATAGTTGTTCAGCATTCATTTCACCTAATCCTTTGTATCTTTGGATTGCTACGCTATTATCTTTTCCTCCGATTTCAGCAAGAATTCTATCCTGTTCCTGATCTGAGTAAGCATAATAATCTTTCTTGCCTTTAGTTATCTTATAAAGTGGTGGTTGAGCTATATAAACATGGCCTTTTTCTATTAATTCCTTCATGTATCTGTAGAAGAAAGTTAAAAGAAGGGTTCTTATATGAGCACCATCCACGTCAGCATCTGTCATTATTATGATTCTATTATACCTTATCTTCTCTAAATCAAATTCATTTCCTATACCTGCTCCAAAGGCTGTAACCATGGAACGTATACTATCTGAATTTAATATCTTATCTAATCTTTGTTTTTCAACATTTATTATCTTACCTCTTAATGGCAGTATGGCTTGAAATCTTCTATTTCTTCCTTGCTTTGCTGATCCACCCGCGGACTCTCCCTCAACTATGTATATTTCACATTCTAAAGGATCCTTAGATGAGCAATCTGCAAGCTTACCTGGTAATGAGGTTCTTTCTAATACGGATTTTCTTGTAAGCTCCCTAGCCTTTCTAGCAGCTTCTCTTGCCCTTGCTGCTAATAAAGCTTTATCTATAACAATTTTACCTACAGCAGGATTCTCTTCTAGGAAAGTGCTTACCCCTTCTCCCACTATATTATCCACAATGCTTCTAGCTTCGCTGTTTCCTAACTTTGTTTTAGTTTGCCCTTCAAATTGTGGGTCTGTTAATTTAATAGATACTACAGCAGTTAATCCTTCTCTTATATCTTCGCCTGAAAGATTTTTATCTGATTCCTTTAAATGACCAAATTTCTTTGCATAATCATTAAAGACTCTGGTTAATGCAGTTTTAAAACCCACCAAATGAGTTCCACCTTCTATGGTGTCTATATTATTTGCAAAGGAAAAAATATTTTCAACATAGCTATCGTTATACTGAAGTGCTATTTCTACCATGTAGTCATCTTTAATACCTTCTACATAAATAGGCTCTGGATGTAATATCTCCTTGTTTCTATTTAAATAGCTTACGAAGGATTTTATACCACCTTCATAGCAGAACTCTTCTTTCTTATCATTTCTTTGATCTTCTAAGATTATATTTATACCCTTATTTAAAAAAGCTAATTCTCTTAATCTATGAGCTAAGGTGTCATAATCATATTCTAGTTCTTCAAATATCTCAGCATCTGGTTTAAAGTGTGTAATAGTTCCATGTTCATCACTGTCACCTATCTTTTCAAAAGGTGTCTTAACTGCCCCTCTTTCATATATCTGTTTCCACACAGCACCATCTCTTTTTACTGTTACCTCACAAATCTCTGAAAGTGCATTTACTACAGAAGCGCCAACACCATGGAGCCCTCCGGATACCTTATATCCTCCACCTCCAAATTTACCTCCTGCATGAAGCACAGTCATTATAACTTCTACTGTAGGTATACCCATTTTGGGATGGATACCTACTGGCATACCTCTACCGTCATCAGTTACGGTAATAGAATTATCATTATGTATAATTATATTGATATTTTTACAAAAACCTGCTAAAGCTTCATCTATGCTATTATCAACAATTTCATAAACTAAATGATGAAGACCTCTTGCGCTGGTACTTCCTATATACATGCCAGGTCTTTTTCTAACAGCCTCTAAACCTTCCAAAACCTGAATTTGATTCTCATCATAAGTTTGCTTGTTTTGTTCTACCATTTAAATCCTCCTACTTTCTAAGAATTTATATATAAATCCATCTTACTTACAAAAAGTTAATATAAACAATCAAAATCTCCCAATTATTAAATTGGAAGATTGTTCTAAATTAAAAATTACCTTCGTATTCAATGTCGGTCCTTTTTGTTAAAGTCGATGATGATATAGGGGATAAATATATCTTACTTTTTTTATCTACTTCCGCTATAACAAATGATTTAGGTTTATCCTTAGTTATTCTCTCCACAAAGCCATCCTCTTCAGCCATTCTTAAAAATTGTATAGTATCAGTGCTATACATACTTGTTTCTATGTCAAAAATTCCTATTACATCTTTTATAGGAACTACGACATTTTCTCCCAAATGAAGAAACACAATTATTCCTCCTTTATATTTGTATAGAGCCTTCTTTTACATTAAATATTTTTGAGTTGCTATCAAGGTATTGATTTACATCATCTATACCTGTACAAGTTATTATAGTTTGAATATCCTTTATTGAATTTAATATATATTTTTTTCTATTAAAATCTAGTTCTGACAATACATCATCAAGAAGTAATACAGGATACTCTCCAGTCTGTTCTTTTATAATTCTTAAAGATGAGAATTTCATAGTTAACACTGTAGTTCTTTGTTGTCCTTGCGAACCATAATTTTTAACTTCAACTCCATTAATATAGATATATAAGTCATCCCTATGAGGTCCTATACTAGTATTTCTTTTTTCTATATCTCTTTTTCTATTTTCCTTTAAAAGATCATTAATTTGGCTTTTTGTATTTTTAAAATCTTTTATTTGGGAAAAGTACTTAAAATTGATATCCTCTTTATTTAGAGTTATGTCTTTATGTATCTCTTTTCCGTAAAGATTTAGCTTTTTTATATATTCTAATCTTTTATTAATTATATATTGCGCAAAAGCACTTAATTGTTCGTCATATATATCTAACATAAATTCTTCTGGCTTATTATTAGTTTTAAGCATTATATTTCTTTCGTTTAAAACCTTATTATATTGAACTAAAGAATAATAATACTTTGAATCTAATTGACATAACTCCATATCGATAAATTTTCTTCTGATGGCTGGAGACTCTTTAACGATTCTTAAATCTTCTGGGGAAAACATTACTACATTAAAAGTTCCTATTAGCTCAGCAATTTTAGTAATTTTAATAGAATTAATATTTATTAATTTTTTACCATCTTTAAGTATATTTATTTCTATCCTTTTATCTAATCTTTCTTTGCTAATATAACTTTTAATAAATGTTTTTTCAGCACCCCATTTAATTAACTCTCTATCCTTACTAGTTCTATGGGACTTTCCAAAACCGCAATAATATATAGATTCAAGAATATTAGTTTTACCTTGAGCATTATCACCTATAAAAACATTGACACTACTTCCTAATTCAAGGCTAAGCTCATCATAATTTCTATAATTCATAAGTTGCAAATGTTTTATATACATAAAAACACCTATTATTATATCATAATATTGTTAAATAATAATGAACAATAGAGTAAATTTAAACTATTTTATATTTATTATCTTCAAATTCTACGATATCGCCTTTTTTTAATTTTTTTCCTCTTTGATATTCTATGTTTCCATTTACCTTCACTAAGCCCTCTTTTATTAAAAATTTAGCTTCTGATCCTAAGGATGCTGCGCCACTCCATTTTAAAAAAGAATCTAGTTTTATAATATCAGTTTCTATTTTAACTTCTATCATATTATTCACTTCCTTACCTAGTAATAATTCTTCCCATTTAAATGCCATATTAAACTATCCGTAAATAATTGCTAGTTTAAAATTTAGGCACCTTAGAAAAATAACTAGTCAAAATGAGATGTATATTTTGCGTGAGAAAAAAGCATAAATTCTATATAGGAACATTTACACAAAATATATCAATAGTTCGACTAGTTATTTTCATATTTGCATGATCTGCTGCAATATTATTTATTGCTTAATATAGAATTTAAATTACTTTATTAATCGTACAGGAAGCACAAGATATTTACCTCCTAACTCCTCTACATTCTTTATAATACAAGGACTTACACCACTTGTTAATTCCATAACAATTTCTTCATTTTCCATGATTTTTAATACATCTAATAAATACTTAGAATTAAATGCAATCTGCAAAACCTCTCCTTGCAATTCAATTGAAATTTCTTCTCTAACCTTTCCCAATTGAGAATTTGAAGTTATCACCATAATTTCTTCTTGAATATCTAGTTTTATTAAGTTACTGTTTCCTTCTTTAGCCATTAGGGATGCTCTTTCTATACAGTTTTGCAGTTCTTGCTTCTTAACCTTAACCTTAAGGCTATACTCTTGAGGAATTATAGAGTTGTATTTTATAAATTCCCCCTCTAATAATCTAGATATTATTTTTGTATTTCCAAGATTGAATAAAATATGATTTGTCGTAAAAGTAATGTTTACTATTTCTTCAGTTTCTTCTAAAATTTTTGCTACTTCATTTAAGGTTTTACCGGGTATTACAGCGTTTATAGTATTATCTGTATCTAAAAACTCACTTCTTAAAGCAAGCCTATATCCATCTAAAGCCACTAAATTTAACATTTTATCCTTAACTTCAAATAATATTCCAGTAAGTATTGGTCTAGTTTCATCTTGAGCTATAGCAAAACTAGTTCCTTTTATCATATTTTTTAATATTCCTTGAGGTACAGAGAAAATCATATTTTCGTTTATACTAGGTAAACTTGGAAAGTCATCAGCATTCATATGGATTAAGTTAAAAATAGATTTTTGACAAGTAATTTTAATTGAATTATTTTCTATAGTTTCTATTTGAACCTCTGCATTAGGCAATTTTCTAATTATTTCTCCAAAAATTTTAGAATCTACAACTATCTTTCCTGATTCTAATATATCTGCTTCAACTTTTGTTTCTATGCTTAAGTCAATATCTGATCCAATAAAGGTTACTATTCCATTAGATGCTTCTATGTATATCCCTTCTAAAATTTGCATAGGTGATTTACCTGTTACAGCCTTTTGAACTATTGATATAGCTTCTTGTATTTTATTTTTTTCACATAGGAATTTCAAGATTAAGACCTCCTTTAGTTATTAACAGATTGGGCTAGTTTTTTTGTGGTATATATAGATAATATAATTAAAAAATTTAGTAATAGTAGTAATAGGGGCTGTTAATTTGTTGATAAGTGACTTAACCCCTGATTAAAAGCCAATATTTGAACAAAAATAATTGTGGATAAGTATGTAATTTTTAAATTAGCTTATCCACATTATTAAATAAATTAGCTTTCTTATATTTTATCCACAGTTAATCCTTATATAATTATGTACAGGTGTTATTATTTTTGAGTCAATTTCTTTGTTATATCATTAATGGCATTCTGTAAAGCCTCATCAGACTTTAAGCTTTGTGAAATTTTTTCATATGCGTGTATTACTGTGGTGTGATCCCTTCCCCCAAATTCTTCACCTATTTTCGGTAAAGACATATCAGTTAATTTTCTGCATAGATACATAGCTATTTGCCTTGGATATGCAACGTTTCTAGTTCTCCTTTGAGACTTAAAGTCTTCAATTCTTAAGTTATAGTAACTTCCTACTACATCTTGAATTGTTTCTATGGTTACATGTTTCGCCTGCTTGTTAGAAATGATATCCTTTAGTGCTTCAGAGGCAAGATCCACTGTTATTTCACTATTGGTTAGTGAAGAATAAGCTACAATTCTAATTAATGCTCCTTCAAGCTCTCTAATATTAGATTTAATTTTTGTGGCTATATAAACCATAACATCATTAGCTATATTTAATTTTTCAACATCTGCCTTTTTCTTTAATATAGCTATTCTTGTTTCAAAATCAGGAGGCTGAATGTCTGCTATTAAACCCCATTCAAATCTAGATCTAAGCCTATCCTCTAAAGTAGGTATTTCTTTAGGTGGTCTATCACTAGAAAGGATTATTTGCTTATTTGCCTCATGCAATGCATTAAATGTATGGAAAAATTCTTCTTGAGTTCTTTCCTTGCCAGCAATAAATTGTATGTCATCTATTAATAGCACATCTACATTTCTATATTTGTTTCTAAATTCTACATTTTTATCATCTTTTATAGAGTTTATTAGTTCGTTAGTAAATTTTTCCGATGAAACATACACTACTTTGGCCTTTGGATTATTTTGTAATATGTAATGACCTATTGCATGCATTAAGTGAGTTTTACCAAGTCCAACACCACCATATATAAATAAAGGATTGTACGCCCTAGCTGGAGATTCAGCTACAGCTAATGAAGCAGCATGGGCAAACCTATTACTATTACCTATAACAAAAGAGTTAAAAGTATATTTAGGATTAAGAGTGGCAGACATTTCATCACTTACAGATAAGTTATTTTTTTGAATTTGTTTTACGGTATCTTTTTTTATTTCTTCCTCTATTTGATCCTCAGATAAAATTAAGAATTCAATATTATACTTTTTTGAACATATTAATTTTATTGCGTTTATTAATAGATCTTTATACTTGGTTTCAAGGATTTCTTTAGTGAAAATATTAGGAACACCTAATTTTATGGTATCTTCACTAATGGATATTGGCTCTGCACTTTTTATCCAAGTATTAAAACTCACTTCTGTAAGTTCACCTTTTAGTATGTTTAAGGTTTTTTCCCATATTTCTTTAAGTTGGGCATTCATTTTTTATCCTCCAGTCAATATATATTGATAAACATCTTCTTATTTTTAATACTAGGTATAATAAAGAAGAGTTTAAGCATTATTAAACTTAGGTAAATATGTATAAAAAAATTTTTATTAACATCATTTTAACAGATTTATAAACATCATTAAATTGTATTGACATATGTAAGTAAAATTATTCACATGTTTATAACTTTGTTTATAACTATAGTTAAATAAATTTTACTAACATTGTGGAAAACTAATTATAAACATAATTAGTAGTTGTATAAAAGCCTGAAAAAGGATAAAAATAAAAAGAGTGAATAAAATTAATATAGAATTAAACAAGTTATACACAAAATAATCCACAGCTGTGGATAACTTTAAGTGTTGAAAAAATTATTCACAATTCTTTTTTATAATATCATAAAGAAATACAGCTATTCAATAACTTATCCACAAAAAGTTTAATAAATAAAAAAATTATCAACAAGTTCATCAATTATATGTTCTTGACATTAATATTAGGTACATATATAATTATAAAGTAAAACCTTAATTACAAGGTATAATAAGATAGTAAGAAAATTGCTATACATAATAAGCACGCTAAAGGGGGTGTATTGCACATGTTTATGACATACCAACCTAAAAAAAGACAAAGAAAAAAAGAGCATGGATTCAGAAAAAGAATGAGCACTCTATCTGGAAGAAATGTTCTCAAGAGAAGAAGACAAAAAGGTAGAAAAAGATTGACAGCATAAGGGCCGCTTTAGTGGCCTTTTTCTGCAATTGCAGGAAAAAAGGAGCTTAGTTTTGCATGAAAGGCGATAGATTAAGAAAAAATATTGAATTTAGAACCGTTTATAGGAGAGGCAGATCTTTTTCAAATGACTTGTTAGTATTATATGTTTATAGAAACAATAGGAATATTAATTCGGATGGGGAATACATAAATAAAGTAGGGATATCAGTAAGCAAAAAAGTCGGTAAGAGTGTAATTAGAAGTAAAGTAAAAAGATTGATTAGTGAAAGCTATAGGTTAAACAGTAAAGGTTTAAAAAAAGGGTATGATTTTGTTTTTGTTGCTAGAGTTGCTTTAAAAGATAAGAGTTATAGAGAGGTAGAAACCTCAATGATGAATATATTTAAAAAGGCAGGTCTATATAATAATGAAAATAATCCTAATAACCTTAGTTAAATTTTATAGAAAATGCATTTCGCCTCTTAAACCACCAACATGCAGATTCTATCCCACATGTTCACAATATGCATTAGAAGCTTTAGAAAAATATGGTGCTTTCAAGGGAAGCATATTAGCGATAAAGAGAATATTAAAATGTCATCCTTTTCATGAAGGCGGATATGATCCACTTAAATAAAAGTGTCGGGAGGTTTGAAGTTTGGAGCTACTAAGACAGGGCTTAAGCCAATTTTTCGAATTTGTTCATAACTTGATTAAATTTGTAGTAGCGGATAATCCTAATGTATCTTATGGATTAGCTATTATCTTGTTTACAATTATAATTAGAGTAATTTTGTTACCTTTAAATATAAAGCAAACTAGATCTCAAGTTAAGATGCAAGAAATTCAGCCAGAAATACAAAAATTACAGACCAAGTATAAAAATGATCCTCAAAAAGCTCAGCAAGAGATGAGTAAGATTTATAAAGAAAATGGGGTAAGTCCACTAAGTGGATGTCTGCCTTTATTAATACAAATGCCTATATTATTTGCATTGTATTATGTATTCTATAACTTACCTAATATAGATGGTGTTAAGTTTTTATGGTTACCAAATTTAGCGGCTAAAGATCCTTATTTTATACTGCCAGTACTATCTTTTGCTACTACTTATATTTCATCTAGTATGGTGGCTGCAAAGAATAAGGATAATCCTCAAGCTAAGAGTATGTCTAGTATGAACATAATGATGGCTGGAATGATGGGATTTATGAGTATAAACTTTAAGTCAGCTTTAGTATTATATTGGGTAGTTAACAATTTAATTCAAATAGCTCAAACATATATAATGAAAAGATTAGAAGAAAATAAAAAGTCAGAGTTAAATGGGGCTATTGCAAAGGAAGTTAGCTCTGATGTAGATGAAAAAAAGAATAGAAAAAATAATAAGTAACGATTATTTTTTTACTATACAAATTTTATATTGAAAAGGTCCATTAATCAAAAAAAGTAGCGCCTACTTTTTTGTAAATTAATCTAGAATGGATTTTTTCTTTATAATATAATAATGAACAGTTTATCTATTGCTAAAAAGGTGGGTGAATAGGGTATGAAAATAATTGAAATGACTGGTAAGACCGTAGAGGATGCAGTAAGAAATGCTGCTAGAGAGTTAAATGTTTCTGAAGATAGGTTAGAAGTTCAGGTTTTAGAAGAGGGTAGCAAAGGCTTATTTAAATTAATTGGAGCAAAACCTGCAAGAGTAAAAGTAATATTAAAAAGGGACTACATAAATGAAGCTAAGACTTTTTTGCGTGATGTATTAACAGCTATGGGAATTAGAGCTGAAATAAAGATAAAAGAAGAGAATAGTGTTATAAATATATCTCTAGCAGGTCCTAACATGGGTTTAGTAATAGGATATAGGGGGGAGACCCTGGATTCTTTACAATACTTAATAAGCCTTGTAATTAATAAAGGTCATGAAACGGAATATAAGAGAGTAATTCTTGATACTGAGAACTATAGATTAAAGAGAGAAGAGACATTAAAGAGGTTAGCTGACAAGACTGCTTATAAGGTTAAAAAATCAGGAAGAAGTTTTAAGCTTGAGCCTATGAATCCTTATGAAAGAAGAATAATTCATTCAGCTCTTCAAAATCATCCTTATATAAACACCTATAGTGAAGGAGAAGAACCTTTTAGAAGAGTTGTAGTAGATTTAAAGAAAGCCTAGAAGGCTTTCTTTTTAAATTTATACTTTTATTTTTTATATTAATATTGTAAAATAAAAACTAATGCAATTGATAATAATTATTAAATATTATCCAAGGAGGAAAGTTCATGAAGGAATTTGATACTATAGCTGCTATCGCTACAGCTGTAGGGGAAAGTGGAATATCCATAATCAGAGTATCAGGTAGTAATGCATTAAATATAGTTAGCTCAATATTTACTGGAAAAGATCATCGAGATTTAAAGGACATAAAACCTTATACTATGAGGTACGGGCATATAATTGATAAAGAAACCTCAGAAAAAATAGATGAAGTATTAGTAAGCTATATGAAAGGGCCAAAAAGTTTTACTGCAGAGGATTCTGTTGAAATAAATTGTCATGGTGGAATTATATCTACCAATAGGGTGCTAGAACAAACTATAAAGGCTGGAGCAAGGATAGCTGAGCCTGGAGAATTCACTAAGAGAGCCTTTTTAAATGGAAGGATTGATTTAAGTCAAGCAGAGGCTGTAATTGATCTTATAAGAGCAAAGACCGAGTTGTCCATGAAATCAGCGTTAATGCAAAGTGAAGGCAGAATTTCCAAGGAAATAAATTCTTTAAGAAATAAATTATTGGGGACAATTGCTCATATAGAAGCTACTGTAGACTTTCCTGAAGAGGATCTAGAAGAAATTACATCCAACAGAGTAATAAATAATTTAGAAGAAATATTAAAAGATATAGAACATCTTTTAAATACAGCTAATGAGGGGAAAATACTAAGAGAAGGGTTAAATATAGTTATTATAGGAAAACCAAATGTTGGTAAATCTTCTCTTTTAAATGCATTGCTAATGGAAAAAAGAGCAATTGTAACAGATGTACCTGGTACTACTAGAGATGTAATTGAAGAATATATAAATCTTGATGGAATTCCTGTAAAGATAGTAGATACAGCGGGAATAAGAGAGACGGAAGATGTAGTAGAAAAGATAGGGGTTGAAAAATCTAAAGAAAAAATTAATGAAGCAGATTTAATTATTCTTATGTTAGATTTAAGTAGGGAGTTAGATTCGGAAGATAAAGAAATTATAGAATATATTAAAGATAAAAAATATATAGTTTTACTTAATAAGACGGATTTAATCAGAAAACTACAGAATGAGAGCATAAAGGATTTAAAGAATATTATTGAGATTTCTGCTAAAACTGGTATTGGAATAGAACAGTTAAAATTAAAAGTAAAGGATTTATTTTTCTCAGGGGAAATAAAGACTACTGAAGTTATAATAACGAATTCAAGACATAAGGAAGCTTTGTATAGAGCTAAAGAAAGATGTGCAGCTGCCTTATATACCTTGACTAGTGGTATATCCATTGATCTTGCTTCTATAGACGTAAGAAGTGCTTGGATTCATTTAGGAGAAATCACTGGGGAAACTTTAGATGAAGATATAATAGATAAAATATTTTCAGAATTTTGTATTGGAAAGTAGGTGTATACTATGAAATACCTAAGAGGGGAATATGATGTAGTTGTTATAGGTGGAGGGCATGCTGGTTGCGAAGCAGCCTTAGCTGCTGCAAGAATGGGATGCAAAACACTAATGGCTACTATGAACTTAGATAGTATAGCATTAATGCCTTGTAATCCTAATATTGGAGGAACTGCAAAAGGACATTTAGTCAAAGAGATAGATGCCTTAGGTGGAGAGATGGCTATAAATATAGACCATACCTTTATACAATCAAGAATGTTAAATACATCTAAGGGACCAGCTGTACATTCATTAAGAGCTCAAGCTGATAAGAAGAAATATCAAGAAAGAATGAAACATGTATTAGAGCTACAAGAAAATTTAGATGTTAAACAGGTAGAGGTTGTAGATATAGAGGTAGAAGCTGGAAGAGTTAAAGGAATTGTTGCAAGGACAGGAGCATATTTTACAGCGAAAACTATTGTTATAGCTACAGGAGTATATTTAAGAGGCAGAATAATAATGGGAGATGTTAATTACAGTGGTGGACCTAATGGTTTAGCTCCTTCAATGGAATTAACTGATTGTTTATTAAAGTTAGGTTTTAACTTAAGAAGATTTAAGACAGGTACTCCAGCTAGGGTTAATAGAGGTTCCGTAGATTTTGGCAAGATGACAGAGCAAAAGGGAGATGAAAAAATAATTCCATTCTCCTTTATGAGCGATAATATAGATAGAGAACAGGTTTCATGCTATTTAACTTATACTAATGAAAACACCCATAATATAATAAGGGAAAATATTCATAGATCTCCTATGTATAATGGATCTATAGAAGGAGTAGGACCAAGGTATTGTCCTTCCATAGAAGATAAAATAATGAGATTTCCAGATAAAATTCAGCATCAAATCTTTGTAGAGCCTGAAGGAGAGGATACAGAGGAAATGTATGTTCAAGGGCTGTCTAGTTCCTTGCCAGAGGATGTCCAAATAGCCATGATAAAAACTGTTACAGGACTAGAGGAGGTAGAAGTTATGAGAACGGGCTATGCTATAGAATATGACAGCATAGATCCTTTAGAATTAAAACCTTCATTAGAGCTTAAAAAAGTTAATGGATTATTTGGAGCGGGTCAACTAAATGGTACTTCAGGTTACGAAGAAGCTGCAGCACAAGGAATTATTGCAGGAATTAATGCAGCTTTAATGGTACAAGAAAAAGAGCCAGTAATATTAACAAGATCTGATGGATATATTGGTGTGCTTATAGATGATTTGGTAACTAAAGGGACTAATGAGCCCTACAGGATGATGACTTCCAGAGCAGAGTATAGACTTATATTAAGACAAGATAATGCAGATTTGAGGTTGACAGATATTGGATATGACATAGGATTAGTTTCACAAGAAAGATATAATAGATACAAAAAAAGAAAAGAATTAATTGAGAATGAAGTTGAAAGGATCAAGAGTCTTCAAATAACTAATAAAAAAGAAATTAATGAATTTCTTCTTAATTTAAATTCTGCAGAGCTAAAGAAACCTATTAGTTTCTACGAATTAATAAAGAGACCAGAATTAGATTATTTTAATACTAAGGAATTAGATTCTGAAAGAACAGATTTACCATTGGATGTACAAGAACAAGTTAACATTATATCGAAATATGAGGGATATATAGAAAAACAAATGGAGCAAGTAAATCAATTTAAAAAGTTTGAAAAGAAACTAATCCCTGAGAATTTAGATTATAATGAAGTAAAGGGATTAAGGATAGAAGCTATACAAAAATTAAATAATATAAGACCTATAAGTCTCGGTCAGGCCTCTAGAATATCTGGAGTATCACCAGCAGATATATCTGTTTTATTAATATATCTTGAACATAAATATAAAAAAGAAGATTAAGTTGGAGGAAAAAATGATTTACTATGATTTACTTGAAAAAGCCTCTAAGGATGTAGGAGTCCAATTCAACGAAGATAAATATAATAAGTTTATTTTATATAAGGATTTACTAAAAGAGTGGAATGAAAAAATTAATCTTACAGCTATTACTGAAGATGAAGAAATAATTAAAAAGCATTTTATAGATTGCATTAAAGCATTCAAGTTTAATGAATTTTTAAAAGAAAAATCTATAATCGATGTAGGAACAGGAGCAGGTTTTCCGGGAATACCTTTGGGCATAATGAAGGAAGACTTGCATATAACTCTACTAGATTCCTTAAATAAGAGAATAAATTTTTTAAATGATATTATAAATAAGCTTTATTTGAAAAATTTTAGCACTATTCATGGTAGGGCTGAGGACTTAGCAAGAAAAAATGGCTATAGAGAAAATTTTGATATTGCTACCTCAAGAGCTGTTGCAAATATGAGTGTGCTATCTGAGTTTTGTTTACCTTATGTTAAGGTAGGTGGACATTTTGTTGCTTTAAAAGGTCCTGCGGTGGAAGACGAATTATCTGATGCTAAAAATGCCATAGCAATTCTAGGTGGTAAGTTGCTTGATGTGATTAAGGTAGATATTGAAGATAGCGATTTAAAGCATAATTTAGTCATAGTGGAAAAAATAAAAAAGTCACCAGATGTATATCCAAGGAAAGCAGGTACCATTACTAAAAAGCCTATTAAATAAATTTTAATATCTGTAATTTTATGATATAATTTGTAGTATGATTTTTGTATAAAAAAAGAGGAATTTTACTACTTATAGAGAATTGTTAATAAAAGGAAATTGAGTAAGGGATGGTAGTATATATGCAAGAAAGTATAACTTACATAGCTCCAGATATGATACTTCCAAATTTATATCAACCAAGAAAGTTTTTTGATGAGGAAGCTATAGATGAGTTAGCGCAATCTATAAAAGCTTATGGAATAATTCAACCTTTATCTGTAAGAAGAATGAGTAATGAGAGATATGAACTAGTAGCAGGGGAAAGAAGACTCAGAGCTGCAAAAAAGTTAGGATTAAAAGAGGTGCCAGCTATAATAGTGGATATAACAGATAAAGAGTCCGCAGCTATAGCTTTACTGGAAAACCTGCAAAGAGAAGATTTGAATTATATGGAAGAGGCTGAAGCCTATTTTAACTTAATAAAAGAACATGGCTATACGCAAGAGCAGTTAGCAGAAGTAATTGGAAAGAAACAATCCACTATCGCTAATAAGTTGAGATTGCTAAAGCTATCTCATGAGGTAAGAACAAAATTATTAGAGAACAAATTAACTGAAAGGCATGCTAGAGCTTTATTGAAACTTCCTGATGAAGCTTTACAAATTAAAATATTAGAAGTAGTAATTAAAAAATCTTTAAATGTTAAAAAAACTGAGGAACTTGTAGAAAAAGAATTATTAAGGTTAAGCAAGGATGAAGTTGCTGCAGATGGCAAAAAAAGAATTAAGGGTATTTTTTCACCTAAGGTATATATAAATACCATAAAGCAGGTTTTTGATAAGTATGGAATTAGTGCTCAGTATAATTCTAAGGATTTGGAAGATTCAATTCAGGTTACTATAACTATACCTAAAAAGTAAATATGTTTCACGTGAAACATTTAATAATATAGCAATATTATTTATTTTAAAGTGCATGGAAACTTTCTATGTGCTTTTTATTTTGCACTTTTTAAAAATAAAAGTAAAAAAACGATAATATTCATATAACTTTTTAAATTTCAATATTTTTCACTTTAATTATGCTCTATATAAAGATATAATATTATTAGGCATCTTAAAAAAGCAACTACTAAAATATATTATATATGAATATAGTTATCAGTTATTTAAGGAAGATGCTTTATGTGGAAGGAGGTGGAACACTCTAATTTTTACTAAGTCAATTATGAATTAGAGTACACTATGAAAATTATATGCATTTTTAATCAAAAGGGTGGAGTTGGAAAGACTACTACTAATATTAATCTATGCGCTTATTTAGCTTTAGAAGGATACAAGGTGCTTGCTTTAGATATTGATCCACAAGGTAATACAACTAGTGGACTAGGAATTGACAAAAAAAGCTTGCAGAATTCTATATATGATGTATTAACCTCAGATGTTCCTTTGGAAGAAGTTATAATAGAATCTGAGCTTGTAAAGGGATTATACATAGCGCCATCTACTATGGAGTTAGCTGGAGCAGAAGTTGAACTTATTGAAAGAAAGAATAGAGAGAATATTTTAAAGAAAAAACTTGCTGACATAAGAGATAAGTTTGACTTTGTTTTTATTGATTGTCCTCCATCCTTAGGATTTTTAACAATTAATGCTTTAACTGCCTCCAATTCGGTACTTATACCTATACAGTGCGAATTTTATGCATTAGAAGGAGTAGGACAACTAGTTAACACAGTTCAGCTGGTAAAAAAGTCTCTCAATAAGGATTTGGATATTGAGGGAGTAATAATGAGTATGTATGACGGCAGAACTAATTTGTCAAACGAAGTTGTTTCTGAAGTGAAAAAGTATTTTAAGGATAAAGTATATGAAACTACCATCCCAAGAAATATACGATTAGCGGAGGCACCAAGTTTTGGACTACCTATTATGCTATATGATGATAGATGCAAAGGTGCGGAAGCTTATGAAGAATTATATAAAGAATTTTTAAAGAGACAGGAGTGAGATTGCATTGAGTAAAAAATTTGGACTTGGAAAGGGGTTAGGGGCATTAATTCCAGAAGAAGAGAAAAGTGAAGAAACAAAAGGAAACTTAATTTCTATAAATTTGATTAAGCCTAATGTGGATCAACCAAGAAAAGAGTTTGATAAGGAAAAAATAATGAACTTAGCAAATTCTATAAAAGAACATGGAATTATTCAGCCCTTAATATTAAAAAAGCAGAATGAAAGTTATGTTATTGTAGCTGGAGAAAGAAGATGGAGAGCAGCCAAAGAAATTGGAATAAAAGAGATACCCGCTATAGTAATGGAATTAACAGATAAGCAAGTTTTGGAGATATCACTTATAGAAAATATACAAAGGGAAGATTTAAATCCTATAGAGGAAGCTAAAGCTTATAAGAAATTACTTGAGGATTTTGATTTAACTCAAGAGGAACTAAGCACTAAGATTGGAAAATCAAGAGTTGCCATTACTAATACCTTAAGGTTATTAAATTTAGATGAAATGGTTCAACAATTTTTAATAGAAGGAATAATTACAGAGGGCCATGGCAGAGCTTTGCTAGCATTACCAAATTTAAATATGCAGCATGAAATATGCAAAAAAATAATAGATGAGAATTTAAGCGTTAGGGACACTGAAAGAGTTATAAAAAATTTATTAAATCCCCAAAGTAAAGAAGATAAGAAGAAAGTAGAAACACAACCTTATTTAAATGATGTAAAGTCAAAGCTAGAAAACCATTTTGGTACTAAGGTAGTGATTAATGCAAAGAAGAATAGAGGTAAAATTGAAATAGAATATTATTCTAATGATGACCTACAACGTATTTTAGATATAATAAATTTGTAAATGTTTCACGTGAAACATTTGTATTCAGTATAATAGAGAGGGGAATAAAAGTAAATTGCAGAATATATATGATATAATAGTAAAATTTCAACCTTATCTAATCCTTGGCCTAATAGTTATTATTATAATCTTATTAATTTTAATAGCAGTATTATTTAGAAGTACTAGCAATCTTGAAAAAAGATATAGAAAGTTTATGAGAGGTGTTAATAATAAGAATGTAGAGGAATTAATAATTGGATATATGGACAAGGTGGATGAAGCAAATAAAAATACCTTAGAAATGAAACAACTCTTTGAAAAGCTAGATTTGAGAGTAAAAGATTGCGTTCAAAAGGTATCAATGATGAGATATAAGGCTTTTGATGATGTAGGTAGTGATTTAAGCTTTTCTATTGCTTTATTAAATGATAAAAATGATGGAGTAGTAATAACAGGTATCTATGGAAGAAATGAGAGTACAACCTATGCCAAGCCTATAGATAAAGGAATTTCAAGATATGATTTATCAGAAGAAGAATTGCATGTGTTAGCTGAAGCTATGAATAAATAGCTCTATTGTATAAAAAACCTCCTTTAAGGCAAAAATATTTGCTAAAAGGAGGTTTTGTTATGAAAGTATTTGTAGATAAAGATTTAGAACATATTAAGGAGCAGCTTATAGAAAGAGGTCACGAGATAACAAATGACAAATCAGAACCTTGTGATGCTATTTTATGTATGTTAAAAGAAAATAATAGTTCAATATCAAACCTTCAAAATAGTTTTAAAAAAGAGGGGACATTGATCATAGATTGTGGAAGTAAAAGCATAGATGATATAGAATATATTATAAATAGTAGGGTTTACAATTCTATATTTTAGTTTTGTAATTCTATCTCAGAACTTGAAGGTATTGAGGATTTTCTACCACCTATAGATTTTAAGACAGAATGATAAATTCCCTTTGATATAGTTTCTGCCAGCTGCATAACAGTAAAGAGTCTAGTGTTTTGTAGTACCATAAATTCTAAGGCACCGGAAATGTTAACTATGCCTGTAATACTAAGATCTCCAACAGGAGGAAGGTCTTTATTCATAGCGGATCCAGGATGCAGAGGCTTTCTTTCAATCATTATCTTTCCTACATTTTGAATATTTCCAAGACAAGCATCTATAGCTATAATAAATGGATCATTATAATTTGAATTAATTATTTCTAAAGTATCTCTTAAATTTTTAGCATGTACGGGATTTTCAAGGTTTCCATAAAGGGCCACCTTATTTCTTATTAAAAACTTTAATTTGTCACCTACTAGTGGACCAAGACTATCTCCTGTAGAGCGATCTGTTCCAATGCAGAGAAATACAATAGGACGATTAGCTTTTAAAGCTTGACTTATTTCATAACTTAATACATCTCGAATTTTAAAAGGTGAATCTTTACTTAGACAGTCAAAAATAAATTTTTCATTCATTAAAGAAAAACCTCCTTTTCTGGAATTATGTCCAAAAAGGAGGTTTTTATACTGTAGAATTATAAAACTTCGGCTTTTTTTAATATATTATAAAAAACCACTAGAAACATACAAAATATCATTCCTGATACACCATTTGCCTTTAAGCCTATAAATATTGCAGCTAAAACAGCTACGGGGTCAAGACCTAAAGAGGTAGACATAATTTTAGGTTCTATTATTTGCCTTGAGATAAATACTAGACAATATAATATTATTAGACCAATAGCAGTAAAGTAATTGTGTGCTAAAAAGTTAATAATTATAAGAGGAATGTAAACCATAGGCATACCTAGAACAGGTAATAAATCTAAAAGAGCACATAATAAGCTTAAAATTACTGCATAATCAACTCTTAATATTAAAAAACCAAACAATGTAATTAAAAAAGTTATAAATATTACAAAAGTATAAGAAACAATATAATTTCCTAACATCTTTTTTGAATGAATAAAAATATGTCTTGCCTTTTGTCCATTGTTATTAGTAAATATATTTATTTTAAAATCTGAAGAAGAAAGTCTTTTGGTAAAAAAGTAAGTTGAAATTAGAGTGAAAATTATTACCATACCTATATATGGAATAGAACTTAAAACACTTATTAAATAAGTTACTATAGATGTACCAATGTTAACAGTAGAATTTACTATAGTAGAAATAGAGTTTAAAATTGAGTTTTTAATAGACGCTAAAATTGTAGGATCTAAATTATTAAAATTGTCCTGAAGTTTAGTAAGAAAGTCTAATATTAAACCATAGTTATTATTGATATATAATTGTATACCTTTTGTAAATCTTATGAGCTCACTAGTAAGAGAAGAAATTATAAAATATACTAATGTAACTATTACACTAAAAAAAACTATAGTAGTTAATAAAGAGGCTAAGGACTCTTTACATTTTATTTTCTTAGCCAAGAACTTAGTAGGCTCTCTTAGTATGTAGGCAAAAATAATTGCTAGTACAAAGGGTAGTGTATAAGTCAAAGTTTTAAAAAATAAAAGAAAAGTAATGGTATAAACTAAAAAGAAAATTAGTAACTTGCTTATTTTATCTTGAAAATTCTCCATATCAAATCCCCCTTAATATATTATGTAAACTATCTATAGTATATTTAATTTCTTCTTTAGTATTAAAGTATCCAATGCTAAACCTTAAAGTGCCTATGGGATAGGAACCTATAGTTTTATGTGCTAAAGGAGCACAATGTAAACCAGTTCTAGTCATAACACCATATTGGCTGTCTAAAAGATAGGATACTTCCGCAGAGTCTCTGTGGTTAAAATTTATAGAAATAGTAGAAGTGCGCAGTTCAACATTTGTAGAACCATAAAAAATGATATCCTTCATATTTAAGAGACTGTCTATAAAATATTTAGTTAGACTATCTTCATGATCTCTTATAGCTTTTAATCCTTCTTTTTCTATAAATTTAATGCCTTCAAGTAATCCGGCTATACCAGGAGTATTTAATGTTCCACTTTCGAATTTATCAGGCAGAAAATCAGGCTGAGTTATTTGAGAAGAAAGACTGCCTGTTCCCCCAACTATATAAGGAATTGACAAGTTATTTAATTCATCATCTATTAAAAAGCCACCTATGCCTTGAGGTCCTAATAAAGATTTATGTCCAGTAAAAGCTAGAGCGTTACAATTTAAATCATTAAAATCTACTTCTAAGGAGCCAGCAGTTTGAGCGGAGTCAATTATAAAGTATACTCCCTTATTTCTACAAATTTCTCCAATTTCATATAACGGTTGAATGGAGCCATTTACATTAGAGGCGTGAGATAAAACTACAAGCTTTGTATTCTGCCTTATTTTAGACTTAAAATCATCTAAATCAATAAAACCTTCCTCTGAGCATTGAATTACATCAATATCTATATTCATGGTTTCTTTTAGCTGAAAAATGGGTCGCAATACAGAATTATGTTCCATAGAAGATATTATTATATGCCAATTATTTTTTACAATACTTTTAATAAGTACATTTAGGGAATAGGTTATATTAGGCATAAAAATTACATTTTCTGGTTTATGGAAATTGAATAAATCACATATTCTCTCACGACAATTATAAACTATCCTACTTCCCTCCAAAGCATTATTATAGCTGCCCCTTCCTGGATTAGAGCCAATGTTAGTCATGTAATTTACTACTGCATCTACAACACTAGATGGTTTAGGAAAAGAAGTAGCTGCATTATCTAAGTATATCTTCATTATCACCGTTGCCTTATTATCAACGGTTTCACCTGCCTTTCAATTTAGTTTAATAACAACATAAAAATTAAGATAAAAATTGATAAATTCCATATATTACAAAACCAAAGCTTAAAACTAATAATATATATTTTAGAATTAATGAGGTTTTATTTGAAGTTTTATTATTAAGCATTTTTATACCCTTTAGGGCAAGGTAATTAAGTAGAGCAAACCAGCTTATCATACCTATTATTAAGGATAAAATAAAAATGCAGTAATAAGTTACTCCTATATTTCTCCAAACATTTAGTATGGTTCCTGTTAGAGCGATCCATAGAGCCGGAGTCATGGGGTTTAAAAAGGTTATTAAAAATCCTGTAGAAAAAGCATTAAAAGAAAATTCTTTTTGCTTACCGTTTCTTTCATTAGAAAATATAGAAAAAATCATTAAAAGTATTCCAGAAATTATCCAAAAAACTCCTTCAGTTTTTCTGCTTTTTAAAAAAATAGCAGATAGTCCAAAGTTTATTAAAATCATACAACTTATATCCGCTGTAATAGCACCTAATGAAACCTTAAATCCTTCGTAAAAGTTAAAAGCTATTGTTCTTTTAATAGATTCAATACCGGAAGGTCCAAGTGGTATACAAATAGTTATGCCGGTAGTAAAACCAGAAAATATAGCCTTAAACAAGTCTGGTATGTTTAGCATAAAATTAACTCCCTTAAATATAGATATTAAATAAAATTTACATATAATTTAATCATATATTTAGAATAACAAAACTATTAAACATAAACAATATATTAAAGTATTATTGCTTTAAATCCCTATAAAAATAGTTTATACTATAGCTTAGTTAGGATAATTCTAATAAAGAAAGGGGAGAAGATTCTACATATCTATTGTAGAAATTACATATGAATAAATACTATTTGATGATTTTTAAAAACACCCATGATGCCATTGAAGGTGAAAGGGTATTAAAAGGTAACAATGTTAATATAACTATTATGCCTACACCTACTTATATAACTCAAAGCTGTGGTATATGTATTAAATTTGGAGAAGAAGAATTAAACAAAATAAAGGATTTAATAAGTGAAAATAAGGTTATTTATAAGAATATTTACTATAGAGATGAGAATTCAGTAAAAGAGATTATTTTTGATTAATTTTAGGGGGTATTTATGAGCATTTTGAATTCTTTGTTTACTCTTAAGCTTGATTTTGAAAAAGGATATTTAGAGATTGGTAAATTTAGAATAACCATGGATCAGATTAATGGCTTTTTTTTAAAGATACTTAATCTACTATTAATAATAGTTGCCATGTATCTATTTATAAGAATAGGTACGAGAATTATAGATAAGTCCATGAAAAAGCAAAGTAAGCTAAAAATATCTTTAGATGAAAAAAAAGCTAATACTTTAGCGGCCTTACTAAAGAGCATATTAAGATATACTGTTTACTTTTTTGGTATCGCTGCTATATTAACACAAATATTTGGAACTATAAGCTTAACTTTTGCTAGTATTGGTGGAGTCGCCATAGGCTTTGGTGCTCAGAATCTAGTTAAAGACGTTATAAATGGTTTTTTTATTCTATTTGAAGACCAATTTGCTGTAGGAGACTATATACACATAGGTGATAAGGGTGGCATCGTAGAGAGCATAGGATTAAGACTTACTAAGCTTAAGGATTTTAATGGAGATATTAATATAATTCCTAATGGATTAATAAATCAAGTTACTAATCATTCAAGAAGTGATATGAGAATATTAGTGGATGTAGATGTAGCTTATGAGGAAGATATAGATAGAGTTATAGAGGTAATAAGTGAAGTTTGCGAGAAATTTAAGGATAATGAAAATATAGTAGAGGGACCTAAGGTATTAGGAGTTACTTCATTAAAGGAGTCGGGGGTAACCGTAAGAGTTTTTGGAAGAGCAAAAGCTATGACTCAATGGGAATGCGAAAATAGCTTGAGAGTAGAAATTAAAAAAGCTTTAGACAAGGCAAGGATAGAAATTCCTTATCCTAGGAGGAAGATAATTAATGTCAATAAAAATGATTAGAAAGGATATTTATTATGCAAAAGGTGTTTTATTTAGGTGACATAGTACAAATGAAAAAGCAGCATCCTTGTGGAAGCTATGAATGGGAGATAATTAGACTAGGTGCAGATATAAAGATAAAATGTACTGGATGTGGAAGGTTGGTAATGCTTCCAAGGCAAAAGTTTGAAAAAGATGTTAAGAAAATTATAAAGCAAAATGGACCTAAGAATAATGCTGAAAATTAAAAAGTGTAATAATTTAAAATTTAGCTTGCTTTTAATCTTATAAACTGATAAAATATATTGATGTAATCCCTGCTGTGAAATTCACAGCCGTTAGTCCGAGGGGAGGAGGTGAATTGTGATGAGAAAGTATGAAACTATATTCATATTACACCCATCATTAGAAGAAGAGGCTGTTAAAGCTGCTATCGAAAAATTTAAAGGTGTAATAGAAAATGGTGGTGGAGTAGTAGATAACGTTGACTTTTGGGGTAAGAGAAAACTTGCTTACGAAATCAAAAAAGTTAACGAAGGCTTCTATACTCTTGTAAACTTCAGTGCTAACCCTGAATTACCAAAAGAGTTAGATAGAATTTTCAGAATTACTGATGGAGTTATAAGACACATCATTGTTAAGGAAGAAAAATAAGGTGGTGCTTTAAATGAACAAAGTAGTTCTTATAGGAAGATTAACAAAAGATCCAGAGTTGAAGTTTACACCTGGAGCTGGAACTGCAGTTGCCACCGTAACCTTGGCGGTTGATAGAAGATTTTCTAAAGATGGTCAAAGGGAGGCGGACTTTATCTCCGTAGTAATATGGGGTAAACAAGCTGAAACTACTGCTAATTACATGAGCAAAGGAAAACTTATGGGTGTTAGTGGTAGAATCCAAACAAGGTCTTATGACGCAAAGGACGGCACTAAGAGATATGTTACCGAAGTAGTAGCAGAAGAAGTCCAATTCCTTGAGTGGGGAAATGGAGCTGGTTCTGGAGCTAATAAGAGTGCTGGCTTTAGTGGCGGTTCTGGATATGGTGTGCCAAACGAACCAAGTTTTGGAGGTATGCCCTATGATGAGGATATGACTCCTGTAGATGATGGAGATATCCCATTTTAATTCTAACTTTAAAGGTAAGGAGGGAAAATCATGAGCAAAGACAGAGAAGTTAAAAAAGGCGGCGGAAGAATGAAGAGAGCTAAGAGAAAAGTTTGCTCTTTCTGTATGGATAAAGCTGAATTTATAGATTACAAAGATATAAATAAGCTAAGAAAGTACGTAACTGAAAGAGGAAAGATTCTTCCAAGAAGAATTTCTGGAGCTTGTGCTAAGCATCAAAGAGAATTAACAGATGCAGTAAAAAGAGCAAGGAATATTGCTTTATTGCCATTCACAACAGAATAATAAATCTGTTTACATAAAGAATCAAAATTCTAGTAGAATTTTGATTCTTTTTTTTATAAAAAATTCTAGTATTTTTTCTACATTAGCATATAGCTGTCTAAAGAAAAATATCAGACATATTGGGAGTTATAAAGACAAGTTATTGCTTATTTGCTTAGGGATATGTGGCTTTTTTTTACTTTATCATGAATATGTATCATTGAACAAATAAATAGAAATACCTATACTTAAAGGTGAGAAGTAGAGTGTATAGTCAGTCGTGATATTTCTAATTATAGAGGTATAGGGAAACATTACGAAAACTTAACTTATACATGTTGCAAAATGGTATATTTAAGCCATCTTGGTGCATGTATAAGTTTTAGTTGAAGTTGTTTCCCTATCACGGCTTAAGTTTATTAAAAAATAAATTTGATATTATAAGGAGAATTAATATGATTAAGACCCTTAAAGGAAAGATCACATTAGTATATCTCACATTAGTAATTACTATAGGAATAGTAGGAATATGCTCTGTTATGAACCTTTACAATTTAAAAAATTCCATAGATGGACTTATGACAGATAATTATAAAAGTATAAATGCTTCTAATAATATGGCGGAGGCTTTAGAAAAGCAGGACTTAGTTATTATATCAAGTATATATGCAAACAATCAAAAGGCCATAGATGAATTTTATAAAGAAAGTGATGAATTCTTTAAATGGTATAACATTGAAGCTAATAATATAACTGAAAGCGGAGAACGAGATTTAGTAAATCAACTAGGTAAACAATATTTAGAATATGTAAAAAGATTTTCTCAGCTGCAGATTACAAGAAGTAACTATGATTTAAATCAAGCTATAGATTACTATAACAAAGAGGTTATACAAGCTACACTGGATATAAGAAAAACATTAAATGATTTAATCAAGTTAAATGAAAGCTCTATGTTAATAAGTAAAGATAGAGTTACTAATTATGCTGAAGATTCCATGTATATAGTACTTGCCCTATCCGTATTTGCAGTAATTAGCGGCTTTGTTTTCTCAAGATACTACATTAACAAAACCTTAAAACCTATCTCTCTATTAACAGATACCATAAAAAGAGTTAAAGAGGGAGATTTAAATCAAGAGGCCCCAGTAATATCTCAGGATGAAATAGGCATAATGGCACAGGAATTTAATAAGATGACTAAGCGACTGTATGAGTTTGAAAGAAGTACCTTAGGAAAGATAATACAAGAAAGAAACAAAACCTTAGCTATAGTAAAAAGTTCCTCTACGCCTTTAATAGTTCTAGATACCAATTATAAAATACTTTTGTTAAATAATGCTTTTGAGAATTTCTTTGCAATTGAAGAAAAAGAGGTTATAAATAGACATTTCTTAGAAGCTGTGAGAGATGGAGAGATTTTTGATTATATAACTACAGCCTGCAAGGATATAAATGAATTAAATCAGCATAAAGAAAAAATAATTAAGATTAAAAATAAAGATGAGAATTATTATTTTAATGTGGTGGTAACTCCTGTTTCAGATAGTGTAAATGCATTAAAGATAAGCGGAGTAGTGGTACTGTTCCAAGATGTAACAGGATTAAAAGAATTAGAGAACATGAAAACTGAATTTGTATCAACGGTATCTCATGAATTTAAAACACCTTTGACATCTCTTATGATAGGAACCAGTATGCTTAAAGATGAAGGATTAGGTGAACTGAATGATAAACAAAAAGAGATAATCGATACTATAAATGATGATTTAAATAAGTTGCTATCTTTAGTTAATGATTTATTAAGACTTTCTAAAATAGAGCACGATAAATCTATATTTAGTATGAACTATTGCAATGTTAAAACTATAATTCAAGGCTCTGTTAAAGAATTTTTAAATCAAGCAGAAAGTAAAAAAATTGACTTATATTATGATATTGATAAGGATTTACCACAGGTATACGGTGATGCTGAAAAGCTTACTTGGGTTATAAATAACTTGATATCTAATGCACTAAGATATACTAATCAGGGTGATGAGATATTTATACGCTCCTATAAATCAGATAGAAGGATATATATATCTGTAAAAGACAGCGGTATAGGAATTCCCGAAGAGTACTTAGATAAAGTATTTGAAAAGTTTATACAGATAAAGTCTAGTGATGGGGAGTCTAAAGGCACAGGGCTAGGGTTAGCCATAGCAAAGCAAATCATTGAAATTCATAAAGGTGAAATATGGTGTGAAAGTGCCCTTGGAGAAGGTAGTGAGTTTATTATATCTTTACCTATTCCAGATAAAAATGAAGGAGAGAAAGAATATGAGTAAAGTACTGGTAGTAGATGATACTAAAAATATTAGAATGATGCTGACTACATGTTTAGAATTAGAAGGTTATGAGGTTATACAAGCAAGAGATGCCAATGAAGCACTAGATATTTTTAATAGAGAGACCATAGAATTAGCGTTTTTTGATATAAAAATGCCAGAGATTAGTGGTACGGAGCTATTAAGGCGCATAAGAACAAATGGCATTGTTATTCCCGTTATTATAATGACGGCTTTTGCTACAGTTAAAAATGCCATAGAATGCACTAAGCTTGGAGCAGTGGCTTATTTACAAAAGCCATTCACATCAGAAAAAGTAAAAAATGTATTGAAGGAAATAAGTAATATTACAGAAGATAAAGAAAATATAAAGTACTACTTAAAATTAAGTCAGGATCTAATAGATACTGGAAAGCTTGAGGATGCTCTTAATATATTAAAAAAAGCTCTTTCTATGGAGCCAACTAAAGGTGAAATATATTATAACTTAGGAAAGGTCTATGAGTTAAGCGGAAATAAAGAACAAGCACAGAAGTTTTATGAAACTTCAGAGGTTTTTGGATATCTACATGCATCGAACTGACCAAAAGGAGGTGTTTGAATGATAGACTATTATTGTGATGTAAAGAATGAAAAAATAATCAATTATATCGGTATGCTATCTGAAGAATATTTTGGGTTGGATTTGATAAGGAAAGTATATACCTATGTAAAAAATTCAATATATTATGATCCTTTTAGTAAGGATCAAAAGGCTTCAGAAACTTTAGTTATGGGTAGAGGAGATAACTTTAGTAAAAATGTACTTCTATATACATTACTTAAAGCTTTAAATTTTAACTGCCGTTTAGAAGAGGAAATAGTGAAGGACAACACTAGAAAATTAATAAGTAGGAAAGATGAAGTAATAAAATGGAGTTTTGTAAAAGTAATATTCTTTAATAGAGACATTACCATGGATGCTAGCTTTGATAAATCATATATACAGGCGGCAAGAATTAAAAATAAATGCAGATACGATGAATTTAATATTGAAGGATATTATATAGAAGATTTAAAGCTTTTTAATAAAATGCAAAATGTGAATTGCAGCGAAGATAAAAATAATGAAGAGAAGTATATATTTCAAAAGTAAGATAGCCTGTCTTGGATAATACTATTTAGCTTGGAGGTAAAAAAAGTGTATGTAGTAGTAATAGGTAGCGGAAGAATGGGTGTGAATATAGCAAAAGCTCTTGCTAATGATGAACATGATGTAGTGGTGGTAGATAAAGAAGAAAAGAATTTGGAAAACCTAGGTACCGTATTTAATGGACAAAGAATTAAAGGTATTGAAATAGATAAAGATGTATTAATTGGAGCTGGCATAAATAAAGCAGATGTATTTTTAGCTATGACCCCTGATGATAATGTAAATATTATGAGTGCTAAGATAGCTAAGGATATATTCGATGTTAAAAGGGTGATAGCTAGAGTATGCGAGCCTGAAAAAGAATATATTTATAAGCAATTAGGTATCGAATATATATCCTCCATTAAGCTGAGTGTAGAGGTAATAAAAAATAAAATTTGCAGCTATGATAGTATGGACTTAGTTACTCTTGATGATGAAATGTGTATTGTTGAAATACCTGTACTTTGCAATAATTTTTTAAAGGTTGAAGATATAGAGAACAAGTATGAATGTAGGGTTTCAGCTTTATATAAAAATGGACAATTTGGTTTAACTAAGGCTAAGGATTTGGTTAATAAGGGTGATAAGCTTATATGTACTATTTTAAGAAAAAATAAGAATAGCTTAGTAATGGATCTAGTAAAGGAGAGACTGCTATGAGAGCTGTAATAGTTGGAGGAGGAAAAGTAGGATATTATCTATTAAAAACATTAAAAGAAACAGGCTATGAGGTTTCTCTCATTGAAAAGGATATAGAGGTGTGCAATAAGATAGCGGAGGATTTTGACGCTGATATCATATGTGGAGATGGTACAAATATAGAGGTATTAACAGAAGCGGGTATTGAAAGCTCAGAGGTAATTGCGGCGGTTACAGGCAAGGATGCAGAGAATTTCGTAATATGCAAAATGATAAAGACTAATTTTGATATTAGAAAAACTATTGCCAGAATAAATAACCCTAAAAATAGAGAAGTATTTAAGGCTCTTGGTATAAGCGATACAGTATGTAGCACTGAGGTTATAGCTAATATTATTGATAGTGAGCTAAATAATGATAGAGTAAAGTTAGTACAAACTCTCGATAGGGGAGAAATAATATTAGTAGAAGCAAATGTAGATAGGAAAAGTGTATTGAAAAACAAGCTACTTTCAAATATTAACATACCAGAAGGGTGCCTTATAGTTTCAATTTTTAGAGGAAATAGTATCATATATCCAAATGGAAGTATAAAGATTCTTGAAGGAGATAGACTTTTAATGACCATACCTTCAAATAAAAGAAATGAGTTAGAAGCTTGTTTGTAGGGGGAATAGTATGTTAAATAAAAATAAATTAATCAAGGGAGTATTCGTAGAATGTGTATATACTCTAGTGCTCATGACTATTTCATTAGCACTAGGATTTATCATAATGGGGTAATTGCTTATGAAAAAAAGAATTGATACTTGGGATTTGAAAGTTATCTCCTATTACACTGGATGCATAACCGTGGGTACCGCAGCCTTAATGGTTTTCCCCATAATAATTTCATTGACTTTTGCAGAATGGCCTAGTTTTATTGATTTTATTATAAGTGCGGCTATTGCTTTAGATGTAGGATTTTTAATGCTTATTTATGGTTTTAAGAGTATTAAAGTAAGAAGAGTTCAATGGAAGCATGGATTAGTTATTTCGGCATTATCTTGGATTGTATTAATGATACTATGTGCCATACCTTATAAGTTAAGCGGTAATTATAATTCTATGTTAGATGCTTGTTTTGATGTAATGAGCGGCTTCACTACCACAGGGCTTGTGCTTATTCAAGATTTAGATCATTTGTCCTTGTCTTTAAATATGTGGAGGCATGTATTGACTTTTGTAGGAGGACAAGGAATGGTGGTTCTAGCTTTATCCTTTCTTGTTAAGGATACTGTAGGAGCATATAAAATGTATGTGGGAGAGGGAAAGGATATAGAGCTGGTTCCTAATGTAAAGGGAACAGCAAAGATAATATGGCTTATAAGCATGGTTTATCTATTGATAGGTACCATAGCCTTATGGATCAATGGAATGTTCATAGGATTAAAGCCCGTCAGTGCTTTTTTCCATGGAATGTTCATATTCATGTCTGCTTGGAGTACCGGGGGATTTGCACCTATGTCTCAGAATATGATGTATTATCATAGTTTTAGCTATGAAATAGTTACTATAGTATTTTTTATAATAGGTTCTTTTAACTTTGGATTGCACTACGCTATTTGGCAAGGCAATAGAAAAGAGATAGTGAAAAATATAGAAACTCAAAGCTTTTTTATTACTGCAACCTTATCCTCATTTTTTATAGTATTAGGATTAAATAAATTAGGTGTTTATAAAGATGCCATTTCCATGTTTAGAAGAGGTGTATATAATTTGCTATCTGCCCATACTACCACAGGTTTTGGAAATGTATATGCAAGGCAGTTTGCTTTAGAATGGGGAGATTTCGGAATATTAATAATGGTTATAGCTATGCTTATTGGAGGTTCTGCTTGCTCTACTGCTGGGGGTTTTAAAGGTCTTAGAGTTGGAGTAGTATTTAAGGGCATAGTGTGTGAAATAAAGAAACTACTAAGCTCTGAAAGAAAGGTAACTAAATTTAAATTTCATCATATAAAAGATCAAATACTGGAAGATGGAATAATAAAGAGCTCAGCCATCATAATAATTTGCTATATTATTTTATTTGCCGTTGGTACAGCTTTAGGTAGTTATTATGGTTATCCAGTTTCAAGCGCAGCCTTTGAAGCAGCTTCTGTTACAGGAAATGTAGGGTTAAGTATAGGGGTTACTAGTATAAGTACTCCAGCACCGTTAAAAATATATTATATAATAGCTATGTATTTGGGAAGATTAGAGTTTCTTTCAGTGTTTGCTCTCATAGGATTTATTTTTGGAGGTATTAAAAAACTATGCGTAAGCTTTGCAAGACCTTAGTATTGGTTTTAGTATTTATATTCTGTTATAGCAGTATAAGCTATGCTGAGGAGTATATTTCTATAAACGACTTAATAGAAGGTGCAAAACAATATGACAATGAAGAGGTAAAAATAAAGGGTGAAGCTGTAGGAGAAATAATGAAAAGGGGAAAATACAGCTGGGTAAATATAAATGATGGCAGTAATGTAATTGGAGTATGGCTTAGTAATGATATAGCTTCAAAAATATCAGTGTTAGGGGATTATAAGCACAAGGGAGATATAATTGAAGTTAAGGGTAATTTCTCAAGAGATTGTAGTGAACATGGTGGAGATGTGGATATACACGCTAGCTCAATATCTATTATGGAGAAAGGAAAGCTTACTATACCTCAGATAAAGGAAAATAGAAGTAAAATTGCTTTGGCTTTGGTTTTTAGCACTATATTTTTAAGCTTTATATTTTTAAATATAAAAAAACGGTTTAATAGTATAGGAGAGCGTTAAGATAATTTCTTAGCGCTTTTGTTTTTAATGTATTTAGTTGCATAAATATTGAAAAAAAACTACAATAGATATATAATAGGTTATTAAATTCAACTAATTTGGTTATTTTATGGCAATAAAGGGTAATATAAGTATGGGGGGAAAGATGTGAAAAGAGATAATTTAAACATAATGTCAGATATAAAGATAATAGAAGAGTTAAAGGCACAGCTTTTATGTGTTATAGGCGAATTCTATAGACTTTTAACTAAGGGAAGTAATGTAGCACAAGAGGCTATTTTAGATTGTATTTCCGGGGCAATAATAATATTATATGTTCTAGCAGAAAGATTAGGATATTCTTTTTCCGCCGTAGATGATACTATGAAGAAGAAACTAAAAGTAGGAATAATTGAAGAAGATATCGTTGAAAGAGAAGGAAAGAATTTAAGCAAATTATATACTCATATAAAAGAAAGAAATTAATTTTGGAGGAAATCTATGAATAATAGAAAATATGATACTAAGGCAATAATAGAAGTGGGACTTATGTCTGCTTTGATTGTGGTTATAACACTCATGAATAGTTATGTGCCTTTATTTTCTACCTTTGGAATGTTTATATTGCCTTTACCTATAACTATTTTATATTTAAGACACAATTTTAATGTATCTATTATAACAGTTATGGTTAGTGCGTTAATAGTAGCTATAACAGGTAATCCTATAATGGCTATAGGTTCTGCCGCCTTATATGGTGCTTCCGGCTTGGTTATGGGATACTGTTTGAAAAATAAAGTAAAGCCAATTAATACAGTAATTTATACAGGCTTTGCAAATTTAGTAGGTGTCTTTGTAAACCTATATTTATATGTTACCTTAATAATGAATACTACTATGTATGGCTTACTTGAGGATTTTATAAATCAATTGAAGCAATCCATGGAGTTAAGTAAAGGTTTATATAGTGGACTCGGCGTAGATATATCAGCTAACCCTATGTATGCTGTTTTTGATGCCATGACACCTAAAACCTTTTTACTTATGATACCTGCTGGATTTGTAGCTTCTATGCTTTTGATGGCCTATATAAACTATCAAATAACAAGAAAGGTTTTAAAAAAGCTAGGATATGAAATTGAAGCTTTTAGAACTTTTATAACCTGGTATTTTGATAATAGGCTTGGAGCTTTAATAGTTATATTTATATGCGTAGGAATACTTCTTACTTCACGTGGTTTTGAATTAGGTGAATACATAACTAGTACCTTCATGATACTTTTCCAAGTGATGTTGTTAATTCAAGCCTTAAGCTTAGTAGCTTACTTTTTAAGGTCAAGATTCAATCTTAATAAGGTCTTTGTAATTTTTATACTTATTTTCATAGCATTAAATCCATCTATCAGTAATTTATTGGTATTCCTAGGTTTACTGGATATGTTATTAGATTTAAGGAAGCTGGATCCTAATAGTTTATATGGAGCTTTAATCAAAAGATTTAAAAAGTAGATGTGAAGTATATCAATTATATAATATTTAGGAAGGCGGCTTATTGTGGATAAGTTTAAGAATTTTATACCGAACACAAAAGTATATATGATTTTTATATCTATTCTTATAGCTATATTATTCTTTGAAGGAAATTTTCTGCAAGGATTAATAGCTTTGATGGTATTTGCACTTCTAGTGGTTTATAATATAAATAATTTTAAAGAAAAAAAAAGCAAGTGGAAAGAATTTATCGAGGACTTCTCTTCAAATTTAGATATTGCCACTAGAAATACATTGATAAGTTTACCCTTCCCCTTAGTAATAGTAGGAGATAAGGGTGATATATCCTGGTATAATAATAAATTTTCAAATATAATAAGCAGAGAAGAGTTTTTAGGCAAGAATATAAATAATATAATCAAGGATTTTGATGTAGATGAAGTAAAATCGGGAAGTAAAACCTTATATAATAGTATAAAAATAAATGATAGTTATTACGATATACATGTAAGTATTGTAAATAGCACCAATAAAAATTATAAAAATAATTTAATACTGTTATATTTTTATGACGTAACTTTAAATAAAGATAGCTTAGATAGCAAAGAAAACGTAATGTTAATTGAAGTAGATAACCTAGATGAAGTTATAAAGAGTACTGAAGAGGATAAAAAGCCATTATTAATTGCAGAAATTGAAAGAAATATTAATAGCTACGCTCAGAATATAAATGCGATGCTAAAGAAATATGCTTCTAATAAGTATATACTATCTGTTCAAAATAAGTATATTGAAGAGGAAATGAAAAGAAAATTTGAGATATTAGACTCTATAAGAGAGATAAATATTGGTAATATGTTAGCAGTTACTTTAAGTATAGGCGTAGGTAGAGGCGGAAGCACCCCCTTTGAAAACAGTAATTTTGCAGACAAGGCTAAGGAATTAGCTCTTGGAAGGGGAGGAGATCAAGCTGTAATTAAAAATGGAGATAAACTTTCTTTTTATGGAGGAAAGACTAAAGAGGTAGAGAAGAGAACAAAAGTTAGGGCTAGAGTTATAGCTCATGCTTTAAATGATTTAATAAATGAGAGCAGTAAGGTATATATTATGGGGCATAGAAATCCGGATATGGATTGTTTAGGTGCTGCAGTGGGATTAAGCAGTGTGGTACAAAAGCTAAACAAAGAATGCCACATAGTTCTTCAAGATGCTAATAGCAGTATAAGATATATACTGGATAAATTAAAAACAGATTCAAAATACGATAATCTTTTTATAACTCCAGAAAAATGTAAAGAGGAAATGGATATAAATTCTATATTGATATTGGTTGATGTTCATAGTAAAGGCTATGTTCAAGATATAGAAATAGTGAATATGTCAAGTAAAGTAGTCATAATAGATCACCATAGAAGAACTCCTGATTATATAGAAGGAGCTATACTCACTTATATAGAGGCCTATGCATCATCTACTTCTGAGTTAATAACAGAAATGCTTCAATATATGTTAGAAAAGCCTAAATTAAATCAAATAGAAGCAGAAGCTCTCTTAGCTGGCATATGTGTAGACACTAAAAATTTCTATTTTAAAACAGGAGTTAGAACCTTTGAAGCGGCATCTTTCTTAAGAAAATTAGGAGCAGATACCATAGATGTAAAAAAGATGTTTGGTAATGATTTGACTACATACGTTAAAAAGGCAGATATTATAAGATCTGCAAAAGTGGAAAATAATATAGCTATTGCTATTTGCCCACCTGACATACAAGAAACTGTTTTAGCTGCACAAGCGGCGGATGAGCTGCTAAATATTACAGGTATCCAAGCGTCCTTTGTTCTTGTTACAATAGATAAAGACATACACATAAGCGGACGTTCTTTAGGAGATATAAATGTGCAGGTAATATTAGAGTCCTTAGGTGGTGGAGGGCATATGACTATGGCTGGAGCTAAGTTAAACAATCTGTCCTTAGATGAGGCAGTTGAGTTATTAAATGATGCTATAATCAAAAACTTAAGGGAAGGTGAATCTAAATGAAAGTAATTTTATTAGCAGATATAAAAAGCGTTGGAAAGAAAGGGGATGTAATAAACACCTCTGATGGTTATGCAAGAAATTATCTTTTCCCAAGAAAGCTTGCTCAAGAGGCAACAGAAGAAAATTTACACATAATAAATGCAAAAAAAGAAAATGAAAGACGTAAGAAAGTTGCAGAAATGGAAGAAGCTCAAGCCTTAGCTGAGCAGTTAAAAGGTAAAGAATTAAAGCTTGTAGTAAAAACAGGTGAAAGTGGTAGATTATTTGGAGCAATAACAAGTAAAGACATTGCTGAGCTTATTAAAAAGCAATTTAATGTTAATATAGACAAAAAGAAAATAGTAATGGATACTTTAAAACAGACTGGAACTTATGATATAGAGTTAAAGATATATCCAGAGGTATCTTCAAAGATAAAGGTTGTTATTGTTCCTGAACAATAAGGGGGATAAATTTTGAAGTCAGAATTTGAAACGAATGAAGTACAAAATGTGTTAAAAGAAAGTGTAAATGTAGAATCACAAATAAATGTACTTTTTGAGGTGTTAAACAATATTTTAGACCAAGGTGCTGTAAAAGCAAGAACAGTAAAGTTTAAGCTACAGAAACATGTAAATAGTGATGATATATATAAGAGAGCTTATGCTTTAAATAAAATTGCTAGTGATGGTAAAGGCATAGCTACTATACCTAATGCTCAAAATATTTATGAAGTTATGGAAGATACAAATAAATGGATATCAGAGCAATTAGCAAGAAGATATATACAAAATAAGATAGAAGCTCAGGTTGAACAAGCGATAGTAGAGAAGCAAGAGAAATATGTGGATGAAGTTAGGATGAGCATTATAAGAAAGCAAAAGGGACCTGAAAATGCAAAGACTTTAAAAAAGTATGCTCATTTAGAAGTTCTTGACTCTAAAAAACTTACCAAGAGTCTTCAGAGTCTATTAAGGCCTGAAAGCTTTGAAGAAATAGTAGGACAAGAAAGAGCAATTAAATCTTTACTTTCTAAGATTTCTTCACCTTATCCACAACATATAATACTTTATGGACCTCCAGGAGTGGGCAAAACCACTGCTGCTCGTTTAGCTTTAGAAGAAGCTAAAAAGCTAAAATTTACTCCTTTTAAAGAGGATGCTAAATTTGTAGAGGTGGATGGAACTACAGTAAGATGGGATCCTAGAGAAATAACTAACCCTCTTTTAGGTTCAGTACATGATCCTATATATCAGGGAAGCAAGAGAGATTTAGCAGAAATTGGCGTGCCAGAGCCAAAACCAGGTTTGGTCACAGAGGCCCATGGAGGAGTGCTTTTTATTGATGAAATTGGGGAACTAGATCCAATTCTTCAAAATAAGCTATTGAAGGTTCTAGAGGATAAGAGAGTAGAATTTTCATCTTCATATTATGATCCAGAGGATGAAAACACTCCAAAGTATATAAAGTATCTTTTTGATAATGGAGCACCAGCAGATTTTGTGTTAATTGGTGCAACTACTAGAGAGCCAGAAGAGATAAATCCAGCATTGCGTTCAAGGTGTACAGAAGTTTATTTTGAACCTTTATCAGCTAAAGATATAGAAAATATAGTAGAAAATGCTGCAAAGAAACTAGGAATTGCTTTAGAACAGGGTGTATCGGAAATTATAAGCAGATATACTATTGAAGGTAGAAAAGCAGTAAATATATTAGCTGATGCCTATGGATATGTACTTTATAACACAAAAGCAGGTGAAGAAGATAAGCTTCTTATAACCAAAGGAGATGTGGAAGAAGTACTAGCTATAAGTAGATTTACTCCTTATGAAATGATGAACAATGAAAATAAGCAAGAGATAGGACATATATATGGATTAGGAGTAAGCGGCTTTATAGGTTCTACTATAGAGATTGAAGCTGCAGTGTTTCCTGCAAAGGAAAAAGGCGCAGGTATAGTTAGGTTTAACGATACAGCAGGTTCCATGGCAAAGGATTCTGTATTTAATGCTGCGTCAGTAATAAGAAAGATTACAGATAAAGATATAAAGGATTATGATATACATGTTAATGTCATCGGAGGCGGTAAAATTGATGGACCTTCTGCTGGTGCAGCTATAACTATATGTATCATAAGTGCCCTAATGGAAAAACCCATAAGACAGGATATAGCTGTAACAGGAGAAATATCTCTTAGAGGAAATATTAAACCTGTAGGCGGAATCTTTGAAAAGGTCTATGGTGCAAGAAGAAAGGGTATAAAACTTGTACTTGTGCCTAAAGACAATTATAAAGAAGTTCCACTAGGATTAACGGATATAGATGTGAAAGCCGTAGATACCATTGAGGAGCTTATGGATATAGCATTTTAATAATGCGTATTTAAAAAGAAACAACTTCTAAATTTAAAGGAGTTGTTTCTCTATTAATATAAACAATTTTATTAATTAGGAGAGATGTTGTATGGAAGCACCTCTTATGAAGAGCATGCCCCAAAATATAGAAGCAGAGCAATCTGTTTTAGGTGCAATGATTATAGATAAAACCTCTATAGCTCAAGCGGCAGAGGTTCTTAAAAGTGATGATTTTTATAGGGACGCTCATAAAGTAATTTATGCTGCTATTATGGAGTTATTCCAGAAAGATATACCTATAGATATGGTTACTCTTATTGAACATCTGAGGGCAAAGGAAAAACTTGAGTCTATTGGAGGAATAACCTATATCACTGAAATAGCAAATGCGGTAATTTCTACTGCTAATCTACAATCCTATATTAAGATTGTAGAGCAGAAAGCAATGCTTAGGAAGTTAATCAAGGCATCCAATGAGATAATAGAGCAGAGCTACAATAAACAGGGGGATGTAGAGGACGTTTTAGATTTTGCAGAAAAGAGAATATTTGATATAGCGGAAAAAAGAAGTACTAATGATTTTGAACCTATAAGTACTGTACTTGAGAGAGGATTCTTAGAAATAGAAAGGATCTTTAATAATAAAGGAGTGGCTACTGGTGTCCCTTCGGGTTTTTTAGATTTAGACAGCAAGACCTCTGGCTTTCAAAAGGGGGATATGGTACTTATTGCAGCAAGGCCTTCTATGGGGAAGACTACCTTTGTATTAAATCTTGCTCAACACGCTGCCCTAAGAGAGAATAAAAGCATAGTAATATTTTCTCTAGAAATGTCAAAAGAGCAATTGGCCTATAAGTTTTTATGTGCAGAAGCTAATGTAGATATGCTAAAGCTTAGAACAGGTAATCTAGATGATCAAGATTGGGAAAATATAGCTAGAGCATCAGGGCCTTTAGCTGCTGCTAAGATATACATTGATGATACTGCAGGGGTATCTGTCATGGAAATGCGTTCCAAATGCAGAAGAATAAAACTAGAGTATGGTATAGATATGATAATTATAGACTACCTGCAATTGATGTCTGGCAGCGGAGGAGAAAGCAGACAACAAGAGGTATCTGAAATATCTAGATCTATAAAAGCCTTAGCCAAAGAGATGGAATGCCCAGTTATAGCCTTATCTCAGCTATCCCGTGCCCCAGAACAGAGAGCAGATCATAGACCAATGCTTTCAGACCTTAGAGAATCAGGTTCTATAGAGCAGGATGCCGACCTAGTAATGTTTCTTTATAGAGATGAGTATTATAACAAAGAAACAGAAGAAAAGAACGTAGCAGAATGTATCATAGCAAAGCAAAGAAATGGTCCAGTAGGTACTGTTAGATTAGCATGGCTTGGACAATTTAGTAAGTTTGGAAATTTGGATGTAGTTCATCAAGACTACTAAAAGAAAGGACCTTTTAAAGGCCCTTTCTTTTTAGTTTATATCTATTTTGCGTTTTGAATCTTTATTCTTATTCAATTTAGGTAATACTAACTTTAGTACACCATCATTGAAGGAAGCATTTATGGAATTTTCGTCTACATTATCTACATAGAAGCTTCTTTTAAATTCACCATAATGTCTTTCACGTCTTACATAGTTTTCCTTCTTCTCTTCTGTGGAGTCATCACGTTTTGCACTTATGGTAAGGTGATTATTTTCAAAATTAACATTAATATCCTCTTTTTTAACGCCTGGTAAATCAGCTTCAATTAAATAGTTTTCGTCTGTTTCTTTTAAGTCTACTCCAAAAGAGTTCTCCATCATGTTAAAAGGAGATAAAAAGTTTTCATTAAAGAAATCATTGAATAAATCATCAAAATTATCTCTTCTCCTCAAATTATTAGATTTTCTGAAAGGAATTAAATCAAACATAAGACTACCTCCTTAAATTTTTAATAATATTATTTACTTATGTTTTATTTCTTATTACACTTATATAATAATATTAAAGTCAAAGAAAGTCAAAGTCAAAAATAAAAGATATAGGAAGATAATATAAAATATTAAAAGATAATAATAAGTATTTTTTTATTATAAAAAAATATAAAGCTATTTGCACATATTTATAAGGTTTCAATTAATAAAAAATGAACATTTTATAGATTTTATATATAAATTATAGGTATTTTATAAAGGGACTATTAGTAATATATACTTCTAAAAATCTGTATAATATAATAAAACCGTATACAATGTCTAAATATAGGGGGAGAGAGTTTATGAAAAACTATATTGTTTTTGATGTTGGAGGAACAAGCGTAAAGTATGCCATAATGAATTCTAACAGCGAGTTTTTAGAAAGAGACAGCTATCCATCTTGTACAGAGGATTTTAAGATATTTATAAATCAAATGATTAAAGTAATAGAGGATTATAAGCAGAAATATGCTATAGCAGGTATAGCTCTTAGCTGTCCAGGTGGAGTGGATAGTGAAACTGGAATAATAGGCGGCGCTAGTGCCCTCCCCTGCATCCATGGACCTAATTTTAAAGAAATTTTACTAAAAGAAACAGGCCTTAAAGCAGAATTAGAAAATGATGCTAATTGTGCCGCTTTAGGAGAAGTATGGATAGGGGCAGCAAAGGATAATAAGGATGTTCTATTTGTAGTTTGCGGCACCGGTATTGGCGGCGCTGTAGTGAAAGACAAGAGAATCCATAAAGGGGCAAATCTTCATGGTGGGGAATTTGGATATATGATTATGGATATCTGTGAGGAAAATGGAGAAACAGTGTTTAAAAACTGGAGTGATGTAGGATCTACCATAGCCTTAGTAAGAACTGCGGCAAAGCTTAAGAATATTGAAGTTAGCGGTATAGATGGTAAAAAGGTATTTGAAATGGCAGAACAAGGAGACAAAGACTGCTTAGAGGCTATATCAAGATTTTATTTTAATTTTGCTAAAGGCATATTTAATATTCAATACATGTATGATCCAGAAAAGATCATTATTGGAGGAGCTATAAGTATAAGAGAAGACTTCTTAGAAAGAATAAATGAAAAATTAGACTCTATTATGAACTCTATAGAAATAGCAAAAGTAAGACCAATAATACAAAAATGTGAATTTAATAATGATGCTAATCTTATAGGCGCATTATATAATTATCTTCAAAGGCAAGGAGAAATGTAATAATGAGTAACGATAAATATAATCTTAGTTTTCCACCAAATTTTTTGTGGGGAGCAGCTTGCTCGGCTACTCAAACTGAAGGTGCTTCTTTAGAGCATGGTAAAGGCAAAAATATATGGGATTACTGGTATGAAATTAATCCAGAAAAGTTTTTTAATAATATAGGGCCTAAGGATACATCAAATTTTTATAGCATGTATAAAGAAGATATAAAAAGGATGAAAGAAATAGGCTTTAATTCTTTTCGTACTTCAATTTCATGGTCAAGGTTGATACCAGATGGCAGAGGTGAAATTAACCAAGAGGCTGTAAATTTTTATAATGATGTATTCGATGAGTTTATAAATCAGGATATAACTCCTATAATATGTCTTTTTCACTTTGATATGCCTTTGGCCATGCAGAACATAGGGGGCTGGGAAAATAGAGAAATAGTAGAGGCTTTTGCAGAATATGCAGAGCAGTGCTTCAGCTTATTTGGACACAAGATTAAATATTGGACAACTTTCAATGAACCTATAGTTCCAGTGGAATGCGGTTATCTTTATGAGTTTCATTATCCTTGTGTGATAGATATGAAAAGAGCGGTACAAGTGGCTTATAATACTGCTATAGCTAGCGCAAAAGCCATTGAAAAATACAAGAGCTTGAAGCAGGACGGGAAAGCAGGAATAATACTAAATTTAACTCCTTCCTACCCTAGAGACAATGAAAATCCTGAGGATTTAAAGGCTGCTAATATAGCAGACTTACTATTTAACAGAAGCTTCTTAGATCCAGCAGTTAATGGGAAATACCCGGAGGAATTGATTTCTCTAATTAAAGAAAATGATTTGATTCCCGTTATATCTGATGGGGATGAAAATATATTATTAAATAATAAGGTGGATTTCTTAGGAGTAAATTACTATCAGCCTAGGAGAGTAAAAGCTCCAAGTAAAGTTTGGGACAGTAATAAACCCTTGATGCCTGAAGCTTTTTTTGATTATTATCAGTGGCCAGAGAGAAAAATGAATAAATATAGAGGCTGGGAAATTTACGAAAAGGGTATTTATGATATAGCAATGAATATAAAAAATAACTATGGAAATATACCTTGGTATGTATCAGAGAATGGTATGGGGGTTCAAGAAGAAGAGAGGTTCATAAATAATGAAGATATTATTGAAGACGACTATAGGATTGAATTTATCAAGGAGCACTTAATATGGCTGCATAAAGGGATAAGTGAAGGCTCCAACTGTTTTGGATATCATATATGGACCTTTATGGATAATTGGTCTTGGCTTAATGGTTATAAAAATCGATATGGCTTCTTTAGAGTTGACATAGAAAATAATTTCAAAAGAAGCATAAAAAAATCAGGGCTATGGTTTAAGAAAGTAGCTGAATCAAATTCATTAGAAATCTCCGCAAAATAATTTGGAAACATACCTAATATAAATGGAAAAAAGTAAAAGACATTAACCTCACTGATTTATATAATTAGCATAAGTATAGAAATTAGGGGGTTAAAAAATGAATATATTATATATTCCCTTAGATGAAAGACCATGTAATTATAAATATCCTCAACAAATAGTAGCTGAGTTTTCAGATATTAATATCATAGTTCCAGATAAAAGTATTTTAAACCATAAAAAGTCTCCTGCATGTCTTGAAAAACTATGGCAGTTCTTAGAGAGTAATATTGAAAATGCTCAATATGCTATAATTTCAATGGATATGATGCTTTATGGAGGTTTATTACCCTCAAGGCTGCACAATTTTAAAGAAGATGAACTGCTTTTAAGCTGCGAAAGATTAAGAAATTTAAAGAGTAAAAATCCTGATATAAAAATATTTGCTTTTGATTTAATTATGAGAGTTCCAGCTTATAATAGCTCAGAGGAAGAGCCAGATTACTATAGTGAGTTTGGAGAAAATATATTTAATATATCTTGGATAAGGGATAAAATAGGCAGAGGTCATGGGTGTCAAGAGGATAAGGACAGATATGAGAGCTTACTAAAAAATACACCCAAAGAGCATGTGGAAGATTATTTCAGTAGAAGAGAAAAGAATTATAAGGTTACTGAAAGGCTATTAAGCTTAGTTCAAGAGGGAGTATTTAATTATTTCGTTATTCCTCAAGATGATGCTGCTCTTTATGGAGTCCAATCTCAAGAGCAGGGCAGGCATAGAAGAACTATTAAGAATCTGGGAATAGCGGATAAGGTATTACTATATCCAGGTGCTGATGAGGTAGGATGTACCTTAGTAGCACGAGTATTAAATGACTACTTTAATAAAACTCCTTTAGTATTTATTCGGTTTTCATCCCTATTAGGGCCTACTATTATTCCAAAGTATGAGGATAGACCTTATATGGAAACTATAAAGGCACATATCATATCTTGTGGTATGAGTATTGTAGATAATAGTATAGAAGCGGATTTAGTACTTATGGTAAATACTCCTGGTGCAGAAATGCAAGAGTCTTGGGAACAGACTAATGTAGTTAGAACTAATTATAGCCATAGGAACCTAAATGAATTTGTAATTGCTGCAAAAAGCTATATATCCAAAGGTAAAAAAGTTATGATTGCTGATGTAGCCTATAGTAATGGTTCAGACTTAGAACTAATTGACTTGATGATATCAGAAAATATATTAGCGGACCTGTCCTCCTATGGCGGCTGGAATACTAATGGTAATACCTTAGGTACAGTATTATCTGCAGGAGTAGTTAGCTTCTATGGAAAGGCTGATAAGGAATTCCTAATATATAGACTGGTAGAAGACTGTGCCTATCAAGCTTTAGTAAGGCAGCAGGTCATTAAAGAGCTGCCAGAGCAAGGTCTTGAGTACTATAATTTTAAGGACAAGACCCAGTGGGTAGAAAATAGAACAAAAGAATTACTAAATGACTTTATAAATAATAAACTCATTAAAGGCTTTAAAGACAATGATTTTTCAGTAAGCAAGGTTAAATTCCCTTGGAAAAGAATGTTTGAAGTAGATTTAGATATAGATATGAGTAAAAAATAGAATAATTTCTAAATAATAAACATCATCAAAATTGTTTAAGGAAAAAAATTTTGGTGGTGTTTATTTATATAATGCAATTGAATATATAGACTAATATGGAATATTTATGGGATTAAGGTTATAATTTATAAAAGGGGTGTTGTTTATGGGAAATCTTTTATACTCATTAATAATAATTGGAGCCATTTACCTCATAGTTGATAACTTGCTAAATAAAGCGTTAAAAACATTTAAATATGATTTAAAGGAGATAGTTAGAGATACTACTTTAGAAGCACTAAAGAAATATGATAATGAAAAAAAGTGTGATAATAAAGAAGAGTAATTATAAGAATTATTAAACTAAAAAATCTAAGGGAGTATAAATTTCACCTTAGATTTTTTATTATTTGAAAAATAAAAATTAACTGTTATTATGGTTACCTCTATCCTCATGAAGCACCTGGTCAATGACAATTACAAGAGAGAGAATGAATGGATGATTCTCTCCTTCCGCTACATCTATTTCATAGCAATCACCAAAGGTAAACCAGCCCTTAGTAATAGTGGCTATGCTACCTACACCATGTTTTATGATATCAAAATCATGAGCAAAGAAATCTCCTTCTAAAGAATAATCCCCTAAGCTGCTCCAAATATCAAATTTTTTAGAGAAAAAGGTGAATTGTTTTTTTACTTTACCTATCATATTATCTCCATAATAGATATTGTATTCAGGAAGAAATTTAAATAAAGCTTGCTCAATATAGACTATCTCTCTATCGGAATTATCATAGATTTTAAGCTTATTTCCTATGCTAAAAACCTTTCCTTGTACCCAATACATATCTTGGCCTTGCTCATTTTTAATAGTGAACTTATCTCCAAAGGAGAAAACTTTTTGCCTAATATAATACTTCATTATAAACCTCCCAATGAACCCTTTTACATAATTATAATATATTTTCAATTTTAATAGTAGAAAAATAGTCTAAAGTGATAAATATTTAGATTTTAGATCGTGTATTTATAATGATGAGCAATGATGTATAATTTGAACGCATTTTATCACAAATTGGTCTACGATTAAAAAAAGTACGTTACATAATTTTACATTATTTCAAATAAAACTATGTTATGCTAAATTTGAAGTATTTATTACGATGAGGTAAACATATGAATAAAAAGAAAAAAACAATACTGCTATTATTGTTAGTACTGACTTCATTCTTTATTGCATGTTCTACATATAATAAAAAATCAATTCCTGAAAGTGAAAAGAATATTATTAAGGATACAGAAGTAAATATTCCTAATAAAAAAGAAATAATAGAAAAATTATCCTCTGACGAATTTGAAGGTAGGTTTATTAAAAACAATGGTAATAAGCTTGCTGGAGAATATATTTATAATATTTTTTCCAATCTTAAGTTACAATCATTTTTAAAAACAAATTATTACCACATTTATAGTTATGAAGATACAGCTGATAATGATACTACTATTAAAATAAAAAGGGAAGCTTCTAATATAATTGGTAAAATAAGCGGCAAAGAAAGTAAAAATGCAATTATTATATCAGCACATTTTGATCATATTGGTATACAATCTGGAAAACTTATTAGAGGGGCATTAGATAATGCATCCGGAGTATCTGTGTTAATTAGTTTAGCTGATAAATTAAAAAAAGAATCTAGTAGAAATTCGTTTCCTTATGATATTATTTTTGCAGCGTTTAATGGAGAAGAGGTTGGATTAACAGGTAGTAAGAGTTTTGTAACTGAAATTAGTGGGGTTTATGATAAATTATATAATATAAATATTGATTCAGTAGGTTACAAAGATGGTGAAGATATTGTATTAAATCATAGTTTTAATAAATTGCATGGAAAATCAAACAGTAGTAGTGACTATGATAAGTTATATAATAATTTAAAAAAGTATTTTGAAATAAATAATTTAACCACTTCTAAGGTAAGTCAGGCCTACTTAAGTAGTGATGACTATAGTTTTCAAGAAAAGGGTTACACATCTATTGGTATAATTGAAAAAAATGTTAAGAAAATAATTCATACCACTAATGATATTCCAGAAATAATAGATTATAATAAATTGGAATTAATAGAAAAATCTATTTATGATTTTGTTGTTGGCTCAGGGGACTGTTTATTCAAATGAAGTATATAAGATAAAACGAAAAACATCTAAAATGAAACATCCATATATAGATTTGATTTAAACCTATATATGGATGTTGTAAATTTGTAAGATAAAAATATTATATAACCATTTATATATACTCATTAAAATGCTGGCACTATACTACCTTTATATGTGTCTTCAATATATTTTTTTATTTCTGGAGAAGTTAATGCTTTTGATAAAGCTTTTATAGCCTCACTGTCTTTATTATTTTTTCTAACTGCAAGTATATTAGCATAAGGAGAATCTCCAGATTCTATTATAAGAGCATCTTTTAGAGGATTAAGTTTACCTTCTAAAGCATAGTTGGTATTGATAATTGCAGCAGTAACATCAGGTAGTACTCTTGGAAGCTGAGCTGCATCAATTTCACTTATTTTTAACTTCTTTGGATTATCAACTATATCTTTAGCTGTTACTAAATCTCCAGCTTTTAGCTTTATTATATTATTTTTTTCTAATAGTCTTAATGCCCTTGCACTATTAGTTGGATCGTTTGGAATAGCGATTTCAGCACCTTCCTTTAAATCATTAATATTTTTTATTTTGCTTGAATACAAGCCCATTGGCTCTATATGAACCTTAACAGTATAATCTAAATCTAAGCCCTTCTCCTTTTTTGTCTTTTCAAGGTATGGTACGTGTTGGAAGAAGTTGGCGTCTATTTCTCCTTCAGCTAAAGCGGTATTTGGAATTACATAGTCAGTAAACTCTTTTATCTCAAGTTTATAGCCTTCCTTTTCTAATAAAGGTTTAACTTGTTCTAATATTTTTGCATGTGGCTCTGGAGAAGCTCCAACCTTTATAACTTTACTGTCTTTGCTTCCTGTGCTAGATTTACCTTGAGCTGCACAGCCAGATAATCCAAGTACTAGAACTGTTGATAACACTAATGATAAAACTTTTTTCATATATAAAACCCCCTAATTTTTTAGTTTTTATTATATCTTTTATTTAGTTATTACATTTGATAGCTATCTTTATATACTTTCTGCAGAAAATTATAAACTTAATTATTTTGTTAGTTTTTTATAAAGTAGGTTTCCTAAGCTTTGAAGCAGCTGAACAAGTATTATGAGGATTATAACTGTATATATCATCACATCTTGTTGGAATCTATGATATCCATATCTTACAGCTACGTCTCCTAAGCCTCCTCCACCTATGGCGCCTGCCATGGCTGAGTATCCTACTACATTTATTACAGTTAGGGTTATGCCTAATACTATGGAAGGCATGGCTTCCTTTAAAATAACTTTAAAAATTATTTGAAAAGTGCTGGCTCCAAAGGATTTAGCAGCTTCTATAACTCCAGGGTCTACTTCCTTCATGGCACTCTCAATAACTCTGGCAGCGAAAGGCAATGCACCTAAGGTTAAAGGTACTATGGCTGCATTAGTTCCTATACTTTTTCCCGCAATAAGTCTTGTTAAAGGTATAATGGCAATCATCAGTATTAAAAATGGGAAAGATCTAAAAATATTTATTATAAAGTCTAAAATCTTATATACTGCGGAATTTGGTTTTAATCCATTAGGGGCAGTGATTATAAGCACTATAGCAGGTATAAAGCCCAATAATACTGAAAAGAAGGTAGACACAAAGACCATATATACTGTTTCTTGTAATGCTGGTAATAATAGTTCTTGAAATACCATGCTACAACACCTCCCAATCAATTTGTTTTTCTTCTAAGTATTTTAATATAGAATCCTTACTTTCTTCCTTAAGGCTTATAGTTAAGCTTCCCAAAAGATTTTCTCTGAATTTCTCTAGTTTGCCTCCAACTATAGAGAAGTCTATATCTAGTTCTCTTGCCATAGAAGTTATTATAGATTGACTGCTTATGCTGCTTGGAAAGAAAAGTTTAATATTACATCCCTCTAAGGTAACCTCATCCTCCTCACCTAAAAAGCCCTTTAGGTTATGATTTGGCTTTAAGAACAGGTCTTCTACGGTGCCATTATAAACTAGTTCTCCACCTTCAATTAAGGCCACTTTATTACAAACTTCCTTTATAACTTCCATTTGGTGAGTAACGATAACTATAGTTATACCTAGAAGTTTATTAATTCTGCTGAGTAATTGAAGTATATCCTTAGTGGTTTTAGGGTCAAGAGCCGAAGTAGCTTCATCGCATAGTAAAACTTTTGGTTCTAAAGCTAAAGCTCTAGCTATAGCTACTCTCTGCTTTTGTCCTCCACTTAGCTGACCAGGCTTAACCTTAGATTTTTCAGCTAAACCTACCAGGTCTAATAATTTATTAACCTTAGTACCTATGTCTTCTTTTGAATATCCCCAGACCTCTAAAGGAAGAGCTACATTCTCATAAACCGTTTTGCGGCTTAGTAAGTTAAAGCTCTGAAATATCATTCCTAGATCTTTTCTTAAGGTTCTTACTTCCTTGTCATTAAGATTTTCTATATGTTTTCCCATGACCTCAATTTTACCTTTATCATATGACTCTAAGCCATTGATACATCTTAAAAGCGTTGATTTACCTGCACCACTATGACCTATTATTCCAAATATATCACTTTTCTCAATAGTTAAATTGATATTTTTTAATACACTAATTTCATTAAAGCTTTTACATACTCCAGATATTTGGATCATTGTTATCCTCCTCAATTATTGCTGCCTACATAGAATTTCATATATATAAAATAAAAAAGCACCAGAGAACAAACTCTGGTACTGGATTACCTGGTTCATTCTCTTATCTCTCAGCTTTCGCTGCAGGAATTAGCACCATTGTACTTCATAAAACAAAGTACCGGTTGCTGGGCATCAAAGGGCCAGTCCCTCCGCCTCTCATGATAAGAATTGTTTGCGTATTAAATTTTAATGTTATTATAAATTAAATTTCATAGCCTTGTCAATAATATTTTTTAAAATTTTTATAGGTAAATTTATGCACACAAATGCATAATTATACATTGAAATATTGTAAACGATTAATAGGTTATTTTAAGATCAACTTAAGAATGAAAAACAAAATGAAGGTTGGCAAAATGCATCCTGCAAAATGATTAAAAAAAGATTGGTTGGAAAAAAACATATTTAATGGTAATAAAAAATTGATGTTTTTAAGTTAATTTATTAACTTAAAGTCTAAAATAGTCTTTGACTAATTCATAGTAAAGTAGTATGATATAAATATCAGAGTAGAATACTCGGATATAATAGTTATTTATTTTTATGTGATATTTAAGGAGATGAATGGAAGTGTCAGAAAAACTCTTGAATATAAAAAATCTTCATACAAGAATAGAAGAAAAAGAGATATTAAAAGGACTTGATTTAGAGATTAATAAGGGAGAAATTCATGTGATTATGGGACCTAATGGAGCTGGGAAATCTACTTTAGCCTATACATTAATGAGTCATCCTAAATATGAGATATCAGAAGGTGAGATTATATACGAAGGAGAGAATATTAATGCCTTAAGAGCTGATGAGAGAGCAAAAAAAGGTATATTTCTATCTTTTCAGTATCCAGAGGAAATCCCAGGAGTTACAGTAGATAACTTTTTAAGGACTTCTAAGGCTACTGTTACTGGTGAACCAGTGAAAATGATGAGCTTTAGAAGAGAGCTAAAGGAAAAAATGGACTTATTAAAGATGGATGAAGAATATGCTAGAAGATACTTAAATGTAGGGTTCTCTGGCGGGGAAAAAAAGAAAAATGAAATACTTCAGATGGCTATATTAAAACCCAAATTAGCCATATTAGATGAAACAGATTCGGGTTTAGACGTAGATGCTATCAAAGTAGTGGCAGAAGGAGTTAAATTATTAGCGGATGGGGAAAGAGCTATTTTAATAATCACTCATCATAATAAGATACTTCAATATTTAGAACCTGATTATGTTCATGTATTGGTAAATGGAAGAATAGTTAAAACTGGAGATATGGCTTTAGCTAGAGATATAGAAGTAAATGGTTACGAAATGTTTAAAGAAAGCCTTTAATAGATAGGTGGTGAGCGTGTTGGAAGAAAGAAAAAAAACATATATAGAAGATATCGATAGAGGTATATATGACGTAAAAAACGAGGTAAGATATAGCTATAAAGCACAAAGCGGATTAACTCCTGAAATAATAAGAGACATATCAAAAGAAAAAAATGAACCCCAGTGGATGACTGACTTTAGATTAAAATCTCTAGAAATATATAACAACATAGATGTTCCAACCTGGGGACCAGACATAAGCGGATTAGATATTGAGAATATAGTGACTTATGTTAAGCCCGACACTGATATGAAGAGCAGTTGGGAAGAGGTTCCCGAGGATATTAAAAAAACCTTCGACTTACTAGGAATTCCAAAGGCTGAAAAGGAATCTCTAGCTGGAGTAGGAGCACAATATGATTCTGAGGTGGTATATCATAGTATAAGAGAAGATTTAGTAAAACAGGGTGTAATATACACTGATATGGAAACAGCGGTTAAGGAATACGAAGCAATTGTTAAAGAGTACTTTATGAAATGTGTACCACCTAGTGATCATAAATTCGCTGCCTTGCATGGAGCAGTTTGGTCCGGTGGTTCTTTTGTTTATGTGCCGGAAGGTGTTCAGGTGGATATACCTCTACAATCTTATTTTAGATTAAACGCACCAGGAGCAGGTCAGTTTGAACATACTTTGATAATTGTAGAAAAAGGAGCAAAGCTTCACTTTATAGAAGGCTGTTCTGCGCCAAAATACTCTGTTAACAATCTTCATGCAGGCTGCGTAGAGCTTTTTGTAAAGGAAGGAGCTACCTTAAGATATAGTACTATAGAAAACTGGTCAAGAAATATGTATAACTTAAATACTAAAAGAGCAACCGTTGAAAAAGATGGCACTATAGAATGGGTTTCAGGTTCCTTTGGATCAAAGATATCCATGTTGTATCCCATGAGTGTTCTAAAGGGTGAAAGAGCAAGATGTGAATTTACTGGAATAACCTTTGCAGGTAAGGGACAATATCTTGACACAGGAGCCAAGGTAATTCATGCAGCTCCCTACACCTCCTCAAATATAAATTCAAAGTCCATATCAAAGGATGGAGGAGTAGCTATATATAGAGGAGCAGTAAGAGTAACTGCTAATGCTCATCATTGTAAGTCTACAGTTTCTTGTGAATCACTAATGTTAGATAACAAATCAAAATCTGATACTATACCAGTTATAGATTTGATGAATGATGAAGTGGATTTAGGGCATGAAGCAAAAATAGGAAGAATTAGTGATGAAGCTATATTTTATTTAATGAGCAGAGGATTAAGTGAAGAAGAGGCAAAAGCTATGATAGTAAGAGGCTTTGTAGAACCAATAGCTAAAGAGCTTCCTTTAGAATATGCGGTAGAGATGAATAACTTAATTAAGCTGGAACTTGAAGGAACTATAGGGTAGGAAGAGGTGAGTTGTATGAAGGAAGCAAGAAATTTTAATAGATTGCCTGTTATAACTTGGAGATGGTTAAAGGTAAATGAACTGACTTTAAACAATTATGTTTTGCCAGAAATAAAGGATTTTAGTAGAAATGTAGTTGAAGCAAAAGACATAGGAAATGTAATTGTAAAACAAGAAAAGGATAAAGTAGAGCTTTTTAATAACTCTCTCTTTAAAGATTTAGAGTATGGTGTTTCAAAGGAATTTGTAGATTATGCAGAGAAATTCTACAACACAGCATTAATAATACATGCACCTAAAAAAGAAAAAGCCCTAGAACCTATAAGAATTAAATATGAAATAAATGAAGAAAATTCTAATATAGTAAGCAATACAGTTATTACTGCAGAGGAGCACAGTGAAATAACTGTTATTATAGAATGTAGTACAGAAGGAGAGATACAGGGATTTTATAATGGCATTACAAAAATAATTGCTAAGGATGGAGCCAAGGTCAATTTGATTAAGGTTCAAACCATGAATGATAAGTCTGATTACTTCGATTCAAATATAGCATCCATAGGCTATGGAGCTAAAGTTAATTTTATATCTGTAGAATTAGGTGGAAATTTAAGTATAACTAATTATGTAAATAACCTAGAAGAGCCTACAGGAGAGTGTGATTTAAAATCTATATACCTTGGAGATAAAAATAGAACTATTGATATGAGTTATAGAATGAATCACAAAGCTATTAGAACCCTAAGTAACATTGAAACTAGAGGGGTTCTCATGGATAAATGTAAAAAGACCTTTAGAGGAACCTTGGATTTTAAGAAGGGTTCTACTAGATCAAAGGCTTCAGAAGAAGAGTATGTAATCCTCCTTTCCCCTACAGCAAAATCTGATGCTATTCCTTTGCTATTATGTGATGAGGATGACGTAGAAGGAGCTCATGCAGCTAGTGCAGGAAAGATAGACGAGAATAAGTTATTTTATTTAATGAGTAGAGGTTTTAATGAAAAAGAAGCTAAGAAGCTTATTGTAGAGGCTTCTTTTAGGCCTATTATAGATTGCATTCCCGATGAAGAGATCAAGCAAAATATAGAGGCTCAAATTCAAAGGAGATTACTAAATGAATAGGACTATAGAGCAAATAAGAGAGGATTTTCCAATCCTCTCACAAAATATAAATGATAGGCCTCTAGTTTATTTAGATAATGCAGCCACTACTCATAGACCTAAGCAAGTTATAGAAGCCATAGAAAGATATTATAAAGAAATAAATGCAAATCCTCATAGGGGTGCTCATAAGTTAAGCATTCTATCTACAGAAGCTTACGAAGGTACTAGAGAAAAGGTTAGAGCCTTTATAAATGCAAATAGCACTAAAGAAATAGTGTTTACAAAAAATACTACGGAAGCTCTAAACTTAATTGCCTATTCCTATGGTATGAATTTTATAGAAGAGGGAGACGAGATAGCTATATCCATAGCAGAACATCATAGCAATCTTATTCCTTGGCAGCAGGTAGCTTCTGCTAAGAAGGCAATTTTAAAATATCTTTATACGGATTCGGAAGGAAGAATTCCCTGTAGCGAGTTAAGAGATAAGATTGGTCCTAAAACAAAGTTAGTATCTATAGCTCATATGACTAATACCTTTGGAATAATAAATCCAGTGAAAGAAATAATAAATTATGCCCATGATATGGGGGCGTTAGTCATATTAGATGGAGCACAAAGTGTTCCTCATAGAAAAGTAGATGTACAAAAATTAGATGCGGATTTTTTAGTCTTTTCAGGACATAAAATGATGGCACCTATGGGTGTAGGTGTTTTGTACGGAAAAGAAGAGATATTAGAAAAAATGCCTCCATTCCTCTATGGTGGAGATATGATTGAATACGTTTGGGAGCAAAAATCAACCTTTGCAGAATTACCTTTTAAACTAGAGGCAGGGACTCAAAATGTGGAAGCAGTAGTAGGCTTAGGTGCGGCCATTGATTATATTAATGAAACGGGTATAGAAAATATAGAAGCTATAGAAGAAGAGCTTACAACTTATGCCTTAGATAAACTAAAAGAAATACCTTACGTAACACTATATGGACCAAAAGATACCCTTAATAGGGGAGGAGTAATTTCTTTTAATATAGAGGGAGTGCATCCTCATGATGTAGCTAGTATAGTAGATACCTATGGGGTTGCCCTAAGAGCAGGGCATCATTGTGCACAGCCCTTCATGAAATACATGAAGATAAACTCCACCTCAAGAATAAGCTTTTATTTCTATAATACTAAAGAAGAAATCGACGTATTTATTGAAAGTATTAAAAATGTAAGGAAGTGGTTAGGTTATGAACCTAAATGATATTTATACAGAATTAATAATGGAGCATAATCAGAGCGGTCATAATAAAAGACACTTAGATCATGCAGATCATGTAGAGCTAGGTCATAATCCTAGCTGTGGCGATGAGATATCTTTAGAATTAAAATTTAATGGAGATATAATAGAAGATGCAGCCTTCACAGGAGTAGGATGTGCTATATCCCAAGCCTCTTCTTCTATGATGATTGACCTTATAAAGGGAAAAAGAAAGGAAGAAGCTTTAAAATTAGTGAATACCTTTATCGGTATGATAAAGAGGGAGATAATCAAAGAAGAAGACTTAGAAATCTTAGAAGATGCTATAGCCTTTAAAAATATTTCCAACATGCCAGCTAGAGTGAAATGTGCAGTATTAGCTTGGCATGCTTTAAAGGAATCTATAAATGAAAAATAATATCTGTTAAAACGGTACTGTATTATATTTAAATGAGTACTGTTTTTTATGTACTAATTTCCACTTATTTAATTAATTTATTTGAGCAGACTAAAGAAAAAGGAACGTATTTATATGTTTTACAAATAAATATATTGAGGTGGATGAGTTGAAAAAAAATAAATTGTTTACTTTAGCACTCCTTATTATATTTAATTTTGCTTATTTTGTAGATACTGCTGTGGTGCAAGCAGAAGTTGAATCCAAGGAAAAAGGGGAAAGAGTGATATACCTAACTCTTGATGATGGCCCTAGCTCTATTACCTATAAAGTTTTAGATATATTAAAAGAAAACAATGTAAAAGCTACTTTTTTTCTTATAGGTAATCAGATTAAAGGCTATGAAAACATAGTAAACAGAATCAATGAGGAGGGTCATAGTATAGGACTTCACACCTATACCCATAATTTTAAAACTATATATGCCAGTAAAAAGAATTTTATTAAAGAAATGCTTGATACCAGAGAGGAAATAAATAAAGTCGCTGGTATTTCGCCTAATATAATAAGATTTCCTGGAGGTAGCAGGAAAAGATTAAATGATGAAATGTTAAAGCTACTTCATAGCTATAACTTTAAAACCTATGATTGGAATATGAATCTATCTGATGGATTAAGACCACAAACACCCTCTGATAAGCTATTTAAGGAAGCTACAAGAGAATTAGATAAGTCTGAACCAATTATACTATTAATGCATTGCGATTATATGCATAAAAATACCTGTAAGGTTCTCCCTAGAATAATAAAATATTATAAAGATAAAGGCTATGAATTTAAGGTTATTAAAGAAGATACGCCAGAATATTATTTTCCTTATAAAAAAGCTACTTTTTTTAATTTCTTCTCCTAAAAAACTTAATGCCTTTCAGTCAAAGGAAACTCAGCTGAAAGGCATTTTTAATAAGAGTATTTGAATAAGGTTTAGTCGCTATAAATGTTAACAAATTTAATAGAATAAATATCTGCCATGGTTAAGTAATTTGCTAGAAGATCTCTTAGAACTATATAACTAATGCCTACCTCAGTTAAAACGCCGTCTCTATCTTGAGTTGTGTTAGTGCCTATAAGGAAAGTTACTTTAACCCTCTTCCCAATCTGAGTCCTTAAAAATCCTTGAGTATATCCTACCCCTAAGACTGTGGGAGAACCTGGGGCAACTTCAAAATCTGATGGTGGCTGTTGAGGTTGCTGAAGTTGTTGAGGCTGTTGAGGTTGTTGTGTTTGCATAGGCATAGGCATAGGGGTAGGCATGTTCATATCCATAGTTCTATAGTAACAAGGGCAATAATCATCTACGTACCATTCAGGGAACATAAAAGCCTCCTAAAATTAATTGTTTTATAAATATTAAATTAAGTTTGAGCATATAATTCTGTAGGATTATAGAAACAGTGTTGTACTATTTTTATTTGAAAACTACCTGAACCATTATATGGGAAAGTATAGGGACATGGAGCAAAGGGATTAAAGTACCATAAAGAATAACCTATAGGGAACAATCTATTACCTGCTAATGCCCAATCTGCAATATCATAATGTATTTGTTCTGGTGGATTTGACCAAATGGTTTGGGGGTTGGGAACACCATTTATTTCTCCCCTCATACAATCATATTGCCCCTTTTGATAAAGTACCTTTCTAAGGTCTCCTTGACCTATCCTATGGTATTCACCATAAGGTACTCTTACTCTATTCATTATAGAAGTTGCGACAGCTTTCATTCCAGTGTCGCCTTCACCACCAGCTTCACATCTAATAACTCTTGCTAATAACTCCCTATTTGAATAAGACATTTAAAAAACCCTTATATAATATTGATTACAATATTAATTTATTCAATATGGAAAAAAATGTGCTTTCTTTTGAGTTAAATATCATAGACATATTTTTTAAACATTGTTATTACATCATTATAATTTAAAAAAAGAGGTATAATAATGATAGACATTTTAAATATGATATTAATTTGTTTAAAATTAGATAAAAGGGATAGGTGATTGATAGTGAGTAAAATTTTAGGCTTTATAGGCTGCGGTAACATGGGGCAGGCTATGCTTGGAGGTATAATAAAATCGGAGATTTTCTCTCCAGAAAATATTATAGTTTCTCGTTCAAATGAAGATAATTTAAAGGCATTAAGAGAAAAATATAATGTGAATATTACCACTGATAATAAGGAAGTGGCGAAAAAAAGTGACATACTTATATTAGCTGTTAAACCCAATATATATCTTACTATCATAGAAGAAATTAAGGATACTATAAGAAAGGAAACCTTAATAATATCTATCGCAGCAGGAAGAAGTATAAAAAATATAGAGGAGCTTTTTGGAGAGGAAATTAGGCTAATAAGAATTATGCCTAATACTCCTGTATTGGTAGGAGAAGGGATAACTGCAATTTGTCCTAATCGAAAGGCTTCCAAGGAGGATATAGAACAGACAATGGCTATACTAAACAGCTTTGGTGAGGTAGAACAAATAGATGAAAAGTTGATGGATGCTTTTATAGCAGTAGCAGGTTCTTCTCCAGCCTATGTTTTTATGTTTATTGAGGCAATGGCAGATGCTGCAGTAAAGGAAGGATTACCTAGAAAATCAGCATATAAGATGGCGGCTCAAGCAGTTTTAGGTTCTGCAAAAATGGTTTTGGAAACAGAAAAACATCCAGGTGAATTAAAGGATATGGTATGCTCACCAGGAGGAGCCACCATTGAAGCAGTGCTAGAGTTGGAGAATCGAGGATTGAGAAACGCAGTGATGAAAGCTATGGAAGTTTGTGCAGGCAAGGCTAGAAGAATGTAGTACTAAATTTATTGGTTGTCTATTTTAACATAAAGGTTTACAATAGGTTTAAGAGAAAACACTTATATATGTTCCCAAAGGGCATTTTTGGCCATTCTAGGGCAATTATAAGCCTATATTTATATAAAAGGATAGGAATTATATGAAGATACTTTTAATATCAGATGTGGAAGCACCTTATTTATGGGATTATTTTCATCCAGAAAGATTTAGAGATATAGATTTAGTAATATCTTGTGGAGATTTAAAAGCAGAGTACCTATCTTTTTTAGCTACTATGTTAAAGGCTCCAGTATACTATGTACACGGCAATCATAATGAAAAGTATATTAAAAACCCTCCAGAAGGTTGTGAGTGTATTGATGATAAATTAGTATATTTTAAAGGGATTAGGATATTAGGACTTGGTGGCAGTATGAAGTATAATAAAGGACCTTTTCAATATACAGAAAAAGAAATGAATAGAAGGATTATTAAGCTTCTACCTAAAATATGGTGGAATAGAGGCTTTGATATACTAGTTACTCATTCTCCAGCCTTTGGAAAAGGTGATGATAAGGATTTATGTCATATTGGATTTAAATGCTTTAATAATTTATTAGATAAGTATTTGCCTAAGTATTTTTTGCATGGTCATGTACATCTCAACTATGGTTTTAAACCAAGAATTATAAACTATAAAGAAACTACTATTATCAATGGTTACGGGTATTATATTTTAAATTATTAAAAAGTAAGGGACATTTATATCATCCCTTACCTTTTAATAAAGTCTTCAGCGTCTACATTATCTACAAACCAATCCATAGATAGTATTTCTTCCATTTCTATAATACAATCTTTTTCTATTCTTAAGTATCCTTTGTTATCATAAATAGGGCCGGTAAAAGGATTAAAACAATTTTCAATAATCATATTTTTTATTAGATTAACAAGCTTGTGAGTTTCATAAGGAACATTATGCTTTGAACAATATATATCTAAAACGCCAGAACTCATACCCCACCATAAACTTATAGCTTTAGGCGAATCGCCAAATAAATCTGCTATATTTTTCGACGGATCATGCAGTATGGTTTTAAGTATTTTTTCATAAAATACTCCCCAATGCCAAATAGGCGCCGCTAGGTATTTATCTGGTTCCTTTGTTACTTCATCTACTGTGCTAAGCATTGAATATATACCAAACTTTTCTGAGATTTCCATAGGAACAATCCTTGTTTGATTTGAAATAATATCTGCACCTTCAGCGATAAGCCTTTGACTACAGTCTGTGGATTTTATATTGCTATGCCATTCATTTGTCCAGCTAATTTTAACTTTGCTATAGGGATTTACTAACTTCACACCTAAAGCAAAAGCATTAATAGAACTTATAACCTCTGGGTTTGGAGCAGTAGCTACATAGCCTATAACATTAGTCTTTGTCATAGATCCTGCTATTAAACCAGTTAAAAATCTCGGCTCATAAGTTCTTCCAAAATAATTGCTTACATGAGAATAAGGCTTATATTCTGAGCAGTTAAAAAATTTTACTTTAGGATATTCTAAAGCGCATTTTAAAGTAGCATTAAAGTAAATAGGACTTGTAGTAAAGATTACTTCATTTCCTTCTTCTACTAAACTTTTTATAGAAAAGTATGCATCATCCTTTGGGGGTACATCTTCTATAGATGTAGTAACCACAAGGTCCTTAAGAGCATTTTGAGCGTGCATTCTACCTAATTCATGAGCATAGGTCCAACCCGAGCTATGAATATTACGAGCATGAGCAAAAGCTACCTTTAGTGGTTTTTGAGACAAAAATAAATTAGTTAAACTTGAAAGTACGCTCACTCCTGTAGCTTGATTTTCCATAGGAGAAGTTTGAATTTCAATATCTTGATTTGAAGAAATCAACCTTAATTCTTTAATAAATTGTTTTAAGCTATCTCTTAAAGTTTTCTCATCATATTTTTCTGGAATACCATAAATCTCACTATATTCTAAAAATGCATCTCCTGTAGTTATAGGAAGAGAGTCCCCTCCTAAAGCATGATATATATTTCTGAAGATATTGTAAGTATAAACTTCAAAGTACTTATATTTATTTTCAAAATCTAGCAACGATGGATTGTATTTTTTTAACATTTTCATAAGTTTTGTATAGCAGCCAGTTTTAGAAAACCATATGCAATTCAAATCTGTTTCTCGATTAAAATCTAAAAATTCATAGTAAAGACATAAAACTGGATCATTTGGATTCTGCTTTGGTACTAGCCTTATAACATTAGCATCAATAGAATACCCATCAAAATATTTTAAAACACTTACTCTTTTATTTCCTTCTATGACATAAAACCAATTCAGATATTCATATACCTTTATGGGATCTTTTATTCCTTCATTTAAATGATATTCACAAACACTCATCCATTTATATTTAAATTCTGTATCTAAATTTAATAATGGCATAAAGTTCTTAGCAAAGCTAAGGCTTCTAAGATGAGAATAAGTACCTTTGATTTTTTTTATAGGTATTTCAATCAATCCTAAATTTACTTGGGTTAATATATCAGAGTTATCTAATAGGCCTTCTAATGAAGGCAAATAACCTATCTCTCCTTTAGAAATATTTTGAGAATATTCCTTTGATGCAAGCTTGCTTGCGGCTTGAAAGTGCTCTTCAGGGTTTAAATCCTTCATTAATTTCACCTCTCAATATACAACAAATTCTTTTTAAAATCATTGTAGATAATTATATCATAGCTATTTTTATTGTTAAAGCAAAGGTTTTGAGGTAAGAATAAATAAAATAAAAAAGGTTAAACTTTAAAAGAAGCTCTACTGATTAGGAGGAATGAAGAATGGCTCAAAATCATAAAAATAAGATTCAAGAGGCTAAGAATCAAAGTATGATTGATAATAGTAATGATAGTAGAAATGCTGAAAATGGCTACCTAGGTAGAGGAAATTCTGGAACTCAGCCTGGAATTGTGAATACAAAGGGAAAATAGTGCAGTAGGGTAATTCCCTACTGTATTTTAACGAGTAAATAAAATCAGGAAGATTTAAAAAATGTGTTTAATATAATTTTATAAAGAATTAAAAATGCAATATAATACAAATAATTCCTTCATTTTTTTCTCATAAAACAATTTTTTTTTATATATATAATATATTTTGAAATGTTATTAAATATAGAGAGTGATATAAAATTTGAATATGTTATAATTTTTGGAAATATAAAAAAGTAAGCTTAAAATATTGCAGTTATGATATATTATGATAATTTGTTATGATATAATATTATATGTTTTTATGCCTATTAATAATTAAAAGATTACTATAAAAGGGAGGTGTGACTATATGAAAGATATTAAACCTAAAAACTTATATTATGGAATTCTTTTATTAGTTACATTTCTAATGTTTTTTATAGGCTTAAAAAAATATGTTTTTAATCATAGCTCTTATATAGAAGCGAATAATGGTTTTTTAGATATAAGCTCTGTAGAATTGAATAGCAGATTTATTCAGCCCCTAGAAGGTCAGTGGAGACTTTACTCAGACAAGCTGCTAGAGCCTGGAATTTTATATAGTAATAAAGAAAATTACTTTTATTCTTATGTAAATTTCCCCAGCCGCTGGCAGAAGAAAGAAGGATTTTCTAGTGGTGAAGGATATGGAACTTTTGTATTAACAGTAAAAACTAAGGATTATCATAAAGTTAGAGGTCTTAGAATACCAGCTATAACAAGTGCTTTTAAGCTTTGGATAGATGATAAGCTTGTAGCAAGTAGTGGGATAGTAGGCACAAATTATTATGAAGAGATACCTAGGAGTTATGCAATAAATACATATTTTTATCAGAAAAAACAAGAGTTTAATATAATACTTCAGACTTCAAACTTTAATCATAAGATGGGTGGACTTTTAGAAAATATTGAATTTGGCAGTGATATAGCCATAAGTAATAGAGCTAAAATTAAGATATCATTGGAAGTATTTTTGGTGGGAGCTTTCTTTATAGTAGCCCTTTATAATTTTGCTTTATATAGCTTTAAAAAGAAGAATAAGTCAAATTTATATTTTGCTATTGTGAATATATTGATTGCTCTTAGAACTTTGCTAGCAGGGGAAAAGATTCTAGTAAATATTCAAGAAGCATTAAATTATGAATTATTTGTAAAATTGGAATATTTAACCTTGTGTCTAAGCGTAATTTTCTTTATAAAATTTTTCAGAAATTTATATTCTGATGAGTTTAGCCTGTGGTTTGATAAAACAAATACTATTATTTTATCTCTATATATTTCTATAATTATTTTTACTAAGGCAAGATTTTATTCCAACATACTAATATTGTATCAATATTATATCATATTAATAGCTGTTTATAGTTTATATTGTATAATCGTAGCCGCTATTAAAAAAAGAGAATTATCACTTTTTATATTATTAGGAGCTATTATATTTAGTTTTACGGTTTTAAATGATTTGCTGTATTATATGGGGTATATAAAATCAGAGCAATTATCTCATTTAGGTTTGTTTGTATTTATATCTATACAGACTTTCACGCTTTCTGTAAAATATACTAAAACCTTTTCTGATGTTGAATTTATGAGTGAGAGGCTATTGCTGATAGATAAATTGAAGGATGAGTTTATTGAAAATACATCTAATCAGCTAATAATTCCTTTAAGAGCAGTAAGAGAAGTTGTGGAATCTTCTATATTAAACTTTGATAAAGATAATATAGACGGACTACAAAAAAACTTAAAGCTTATTTCCTTTAGCACTAATAATCTTATAAATATTGTTAATAATCTTCATGATTTTTCAAAGATAAAAGGTAATGATATAGTACTAAACAAAAAGATAGTAGATATAAATCAAATCCTTGAGTTAGTTATGGATCTTTTAAATAGCAAGATAAAAGAAAAGAATATAAAGATAATAAACAATATATCAAAAGATATTGAATATATATATGTAGATGAAAATAGATTTACTAAAATCCTTATGGATGTAATTGAATACATGATAAAGGATATATCAAAGGAAGAATTAGAGATTTTCTGCACTAATATAGGAGATACTATGAGTATTCATATATTAAATAGGGATTCTATAAGAGACAAAAGAAATATAATTAATTTACTAAAACCTTTAAAAGATAATTTTGTTACGAATAACAACAAGGATTATGAAGAAATGACATTAGAAATTGCAAAATCCTTAATTTTCCTTCATGGAGGAGATATAAGATATAGTAAAGATGAAGTGGTCATATATATGCCTGTAGTTAAGGAGAAAGAAGAGGGTACTAGTAATATTTTAATGGATCTTTCGGAGGAATATTTAAACGTAGAAGCCATAGATCATTTTAATTTTAGCTCTAGGAGGGAAATTAATAAATCTGGAGAGTTTAAGATATTAATTGCAGATGATGATGAAATTAATGTACAAGTATTAATAAACCAACTTTCTTATGAAAACTACTCTTTAACTATTGTAAATAATGGCAGAGAAGTTATAAATCTTATTGAAAAGGAAGAAGCAAAATTTGATTTATTGATATTAGACTCAATGATGCCTAAGCTTTCTGGTTTTGAAGTATGTAAGCGGATAAGAAAAAAGTATTCACTATTTGATTTACCTGTGCTCATGCTTATGACTAAGAATAATGTTCAAGAGATTAGCCTTGGCTTTGAATTTGGAGCCAATGACTATATGATTAAACCCTTCTCTAGAGAGGAATTATTAGCAAGGACTAAAACTTTATTAACTTTGAAGGATGCAATACAGCACGCTATAATAAACGCTCATAATTTTGAATCTGAGAAGTATAGTAGAACCTTAGCAGAAAAGCTAAGAGAGATTACAGGGGTTATAAATTCTACCTTAGATTTAAAGGAGGTTATGACTAGGCTTCTTGAGAGCTTAAACAATATAGTGCCTTATAATAATGCCTGCGTTATGCTTAAAAGGGAAGATGGTTTATACATAATGGCTGCATGTAATTCCATAAGCTGTCAGGTAGATAGCGGGGAAAGGGTAGTCGGTGATAATAAATTACTTAATGAAATAATTGAGAAAAAACATCATATAGTTTTTGATAATCTTCAAGAACATATGGATGAATATGATAGAATAGAAGGCTGTGGCTGCTTTATAAAAGGTAGGAGCTGGATAGGTATACCACTAATATCTCATGACAATATTTTAGGAGTATTAGTCCTTGAGCATAGCGAAGCTAATATTTATCAAGATACAGAGGTAAACATGGCAATAGCCTTTGCTTCTCAAGCAAGTATAGCCATAGAAAATGCTAAGCTATTTGGTGAAATAAAGTTATTAGCAGTAACAGATCCTTTAAGCGGATTAAATAATAGAAGATACTTCTTTGAGTTAAGTGAAAAAACTTATGAAGAAGCAAAAAATGATAATAGACCATTATCAGTGATTATGTTGGATGTAGACCATTTTAAGAAGGTAAATGATAGATATGGTCATGATGTAGGGGACAATGTTTTAAAAGCTGTAGCAGATGTATGTAAGGGTAGTCTTAGAAAAGAGGATATATTAGGAAGATATGGCGGGGAAGAGTTCTGCATTACATTAAAAAATACAAATTTAAAGGAAGCAGAGCAGGTAGCTAGTAGAATAAGAACTTCCATTGAAAACCTTGAAATAGAGGTTAATGATGTAGTAGTAAAAATTACTGTTAGCCTAGGTATTAATGAGTTGAGAGACAATCATTTAGATTTTAGACAAATACTAAGAGAAGCGGATAATGCTCTATATGAAGCTAAAGAAAATGGAAGAAATAGAGTAGAGGTATTTAATGCACAATTCACAATGCACAATTCATAATAAAGGTAGATTTTTCTCCGTTACTCTACGAAAAATCTATAGTTATAATTATTATTAAAATTAAAGCTTACGGCTAAACACTTAGCGTAAGCTTTAATTGTATAATTATATAAATTTCATTCATTAAGCATTGTGAGCTGTAACTAAAGGTTTCTTTCGACTATTTCCGTTACTGCAAAGGTAGCTACGTCATCTGCATATTTTCCAGGGCCGAAGCCTGCATCATAGCCTAATTCTTTTGCCAATTCATGGGTTATTCTTGGGCCTCCGCATATAAGTACTACTTTATCTCTTATGCCTTCAGCCTCTAATAGCTCTACTAATTCTGTTAAGTTCTGAATGTGTATATTTTTTTGAGTTACTGTTTGAGAAACTAATAATACGTCAGCCTTTAGCTCGATGGCTTTTCTTATGAACTCTTCATTAGATACTTGGCTGCCTAAATTATAAGCTTCAATCATTTCATATCTCTCTAAGCCATAATGACCTGCATAACCCTTCATATTCATGATAGCGTCAATACCAACGGTATGAGCATCAGTACCGGTACTAGCACCTATTACTACAATCTCTCTTTTTATATACTCTTTTATATATTGATTAACTTCTTCCATAGACATGGTATCTATTTCAACAGCTTGCACATGAATAGATTCATAATCTACGGAATGAGCGATATTTCCGTAAACCACAAAAAAGGTAAAGTTTTCATCAAGGGCTCCATGATATGAAACAGAAGGATCCTCTAGACCCATTTTCTTGGCTAATAGCTTTGCTGCTTCTATACCTTTATCACCATCCGGTACAGGTAAGGTAAAACTTAGTTGAACCTTGCCGTCATTCATGGTGTCTCCATAGGGCTTAACCCTTGTTAAATCTAAAGTTTTATCAAATTCCTTCTTTTCTGTTGAATATAATCCTCCGCTCATTATTTATTACCTCCTAACATCAAGTCTATGAAGGGATTAAAATAATCTCTTGATTTTTCTACAACCCCACTTAAGCCTTTTCCGCCATCCGTAGGTCTTTTTATTCCGGCAAAAATTCCTTTTTCTAAGGTTCTAAATAGTCCTTCTCCTTCAATTTCGTGTAAAAGCTCACAAGCTTTATTTAGTACTTCATTGGCTCTTTCTTCCATGATACCGCCTTTTTTGAAGGTTATTTCACTACCTAAATCTTCCATAGTATTAAATATATATTTAGCATTTTCTATGGATAGAGCTCTATCAGACATAAAAGGGGTATGAATAGCTTCTGTTAGCATGCCGAGAAGGTGTATTCTTTGATTGGTAATGGCAGTTACTACATTGAATAGTGCGTCTTGTATATGTCCTTTAAAAATATTACCAGTCATAAATTTTGTAGGAGGCATGTATTTCAAAGGAGCTTTTGGGAAAATCTCTCTAGCCATTTGGGCTTGAGCTAGCTCGTACAAGAATCCATTCTTTAAATCTGGATGTATTTCAAAAGCATGGCCAAGTCCCATTTGTTCTTCTGGGAGACCTGCTAATAATGCAAATTGCTCGTTTATAAGCTGAGAAGCCAGTACTGTGTGAGCTTCTTCTACGGCATCAGCAGTGGTTAGATAATTATCTTCTCCAGTATTTATTATTACACCAGCAAAGCCATTGATTGCTCTAGAAAAAAATTGGTCTACAATGGTTCTTTTCATATTTATATCTCTAAAAAGTATGCCATACAATGCATCATTAAGCATTACATCTAGTCTTTCCATAGCACCTAAGGCTGCTATTTCAGGCATGCATAATCCAGAACAATAGTTACATAGTCTTATATATCTACCTAATTCTTCTCCAACTTCATCTAAGGCTTTTCTCATAAGCTTAAAGTTTTCTTGAGTAGCAAAGGTACCTCCGAAACCTTCAGTAGTAGCACCGTAAGGTACATAATCAAGTAGACTTTGGCCTGTAGTCCTTATTACAGCTATTACATCTGCACCTTGCCTTGCGGCAGCTCTTGCTTGAGTTATATCCTCATATATATTTCCAGTAGCTACTATTACATAGAGCAGAGGGCCAGATTTATCACCGTATTTTTTTAGAAATTCTTCTCTTTTATCTTTATTAGCTTTAATTTTATCAACGGTAGCTTTAGCTAAAGGCATAATAGTTGATTTTATTTCAAACAAGTCATTATTTTCAAGCTTTGTTAGGTCTAACTCCCCTTTAGAGATCTTTTCGGCTATTTGTTGAGGAGATAACCTTGTACTTATCATAGCATTACCTATAAAGTAGGCAGCGCCTAGAGATAGGGTATCATTTTTAACTAAGCTATCTACTAATATATTAGGTAGAGGAATCCCCATATCATCTACACCATCAATACCTAGTAATCTACAGACTGTTCTTTCTACAGCTACCGTGGTATGCAGATCAATGAATTCTTGAGTATCTAAGGCTATGTTCTTAGCATGCTGCCTAGCCTTGTGAACTATTTCAAAATTTAAATTTAACTTACTTTCCATACTATTCCTCCTTACTATAAAACCCTTGAGCTATATCTATAATATCTTGGTGTAGACCAAGTAATATACATATGTTAAGAGCATCCTTAGGCACCTTATCGTTAGATGATACCTGTTCTAATCTATAATCCATATGCTCTTGAATAATTTCTATGGAATGAGCCCTGTTAAGATTAATCTTATTTTTTAGCTCTTCAAAGTTAACATTTTTTAATCCTTTAACTTGGTAATGTACCATGGTTTCATCCACTACATTATCATAATGAGTGGAGATTAAGCTTATATTTTTTTGTGTATTAAGGTAATTGCATAGGGCTTTGACTAAAAAAGTTCCTTCCTTAGGGTTAGTGCCTCTTGCAAACTCATCTAGTGCTATAAATCCAGTTTTATTTTTAGAGTACTCTATAAAGTTTTTTAGATCTATTATTTCAGCTCCAAAGGTGCTTAAGCCTTGAGAAACTGATTGTAAGTCATCAGATATGAAATATATAAAATCTAAAATTGGTAGGGTAGCTTCTTCGCAGAACAAAAAGAATCCCATATGAGCTAGTAGTAAATTTAACACAACAGTTTTCATGGTGACACTTTTGCCGCCCATATTAGCTCCTGTTATAACAGAAACTCCTGAATTTATCTTTAAGGTTATGGGAGTGAAAGCCTTGCCTCTAGCCTCTAATATAAAGGATACTTCAGGATTAAAAGCCTCTTTAATATGAATCTTCGCCTCATCAGTTATTATAGGCTTTACAGCATTAAAATTAATAGCTAATTTTGCTTTAGCCATTAATAAATCAAGTTTAGCTATGGAGAGTATATTTTTTTCTAAAGTTAAGGCATGGCTATTTAGTTTTTTAGTAAGCTCTCTTCTTATTAAAAGTTCTTCCTCTTCCTCCATCACTACCCATCGCAGTCTTTCGCCTTTTAAGTTCATGGCCTTTTCTGCACTAGGACACAATAATATTTGTTCCTCTAGCTTTCTTTTATGGGCTCTAATTTCTTCAAGTTTTTTCGAATAGCTTTCGTATATGTAAAAAGTAGATATCCTTTTTTTATCTGGATCTAAAATATCTATGACTTCTTTTAGCGATGTGAACTTGATACCTTTGATAAGAGTAACTCTTTGAAGCTCTGAAAATAAAACACAAATTTCTTCACATATAAGAGAGAAGGTTTTTACTTCAAAAAGTTCTACATCATCTAAGGTATTAATATTAATAATTCTTTTTATAGAATTTTTTATATCCTTTACTTTATTGAAGAGTCTTTCTATATTTTTATATAGACTTTTATGTGTATTATAATTTTGAAGAATTAAATCTATATTATTTAGTTCCTCTAAAAGATTTTGTTTTTCTTGAGCTTTGTAAGGTCTTAAATTTTTCTTAAGGTCAACACCAAAGGGGGTGATGACTTCTAATTTGTCTAAGATAAAGTTAAAGCCTACCTGTTCTCTTTGTTGTTTATCTAAAAAATACATTTAATCACCCCGATTTCTTTGTGTACACTATTGTAAAATATCATATACAGGCAATTCTATAGAGCTTTGGAGTTTGTTTAAAAGCTCGTGCTTGTTAAACTCATAGCCAAAAGGTGACTTTGGATTACAGGTTAAGCATAATAGGTTTATTGGACTTATTACCTGAATATTTCCGCCCTTAGCTTTAAAAATATCTAGAGTTTCCTTCTCTAAAAATAATTTAGTTCCATCCTCTGCAATAAAAGTTATATTCTTATATTTATTGGTAGTATTGATAAAATCTTTAAGAAGCTTATCAGATAATATTCCCTTTAGATATATATAGGATACTCTATCATTGATATTTTCAATAATATCCTTAGAAGAGTTAAGGGAAGTAACATTATTTAGTGACTTTATAGTGTAATCTTTATATATTATATTTATTCTTTGCTCCTCTAAGGTGCTTTTACAAAGTTCAATAAGTCTATTATCCTTAACTTCATCAGCAGACAGTAGATTTACAGAGTGTTTAGTTTTTTCTACTACCATATCTATATTTTTTGATAGAGAGGCTCCTGTAGACAATATGGTGGCTTCTGTTATAGAAGGAGATGCAAAGGTTTTTCTGCTGAGGGCTCCATCTACTAGTACAAGGTTGCAGCCTAAGTGGCTAAGTTCCTTAACTATTCTAGACATATGCCTGTTTACAGAAGGGCCACCAAGATCCACATAGCCATCGCTTAAGGCTCTTAGTATTATTACTTCTCCTAGAGCTGTATGTATTCCGGTAGTTTGAAGAACTTCCTTTGTTATATCACAGTTTTTTATACAATCCTTAGCAGTGGCTATGATAGTATCTTTTCTAACATATATTCTAGGTTTTTTAGTAGATGTAACTAAATCTAATTCCTCCCCATCTCTTCCAATAGAAGTTATACCAAGAGGGAGATTATCCCTCTTGGCATTTTGAATTAAATGATTCAATACAGTAGTTTTACCTGCGTTTTTATCCATACCAATAATAGAAATGCTTTTATAGCCTTGGATAAGCTCTGTGATAGCGGTGTTATACATTTTAGTGTCTCCTTTATTTATTAAGAGCTCTTTGTTTTCTTGGCAAAGATTCAGGCTCTAAAGCAATTTGATTTCCCTGTATAAGCCCTGCTACCCCAGTTAACTTATACTCTTTCTCACCTTTGCAGATTTCACAGTTGCAGCCAGGAGTATAATCTGTAGGTTGAGTATAGGTAGTTATAACACCCTCAAAGTTTCTTAATATCACCTTATCATGGTTTTGAGATATCACGTAATCAGGCATTACTGGAATTTTTCCGCCTCCTCCAGGAGCATCTACTACAAAGGTAGGAACACAGTAGCCTGAAGTATGTCCTCTGAGGCCTTCAATTATTTCAATACCCTTTGATACGGGAGTTCTAAAATGTTCTAGTCCCATGGATAAGTCACATTGATATATATAATAAGGTCTAACCCTTATTTTAACTAAATTATGAACAAGCTCTCTCATTACATGAACACAATCATTTACTCCTCTCAAAAGCACAGATTGGTTACCTAAAGGAATTCCGCCATTAGCTAGTCTTTCACAAGCTTTCTTAGAATCCTCTGTAATTTCCTTTGGATGATTAAAATGAGTATTTAACCATATAGGATGATATTTCTTTAGCATGTTTACTAAATCTTCTGTAATTCTTTGAGGTAGAACTACAGGTATTCTTGAACCAATTCTTATTATTTCAACATGAGGAATAGCTCTTAATTTGCTTATAATATATTCTAACTTATCATCAGACATAAGTAAGGCATCTCCACCAGATAATAGAACATCTCTTATTTGAGGAGTCTTTGCTATATAGTCTATGGCTTTTTCTATTTGATCCATAGGAAGAGCCTTGTCATGGTGACCTGCAAATCTTCTTCTGGTGCAGTGCCTGCAATACATTGAGCATTGATCTGTTATAAGCAGTAAAACTCTATCAGGATACCTATGAGTAAGACCTCTTACAGGTGAGTCTGTATCTTCATGCAATGGATCCTCTAAATCTGCTAGGGATTTATGAAGTTCAGAGCCTGTAGGAATAGCTTGTTTTCTTATAGGATCATTTTGATCTTCTGGGTCTATAAGTGAAAGATAATAAGGAGTTATTGCCATTCTTAAAGTAGTTAGGCACTGCTTTACTCCTTCTTCTTCTTCTGGAGTAAGAGGTATATATTTTTTTAAATCTTCCAAGGTTTCAACTCTATTTTTAAGCTGCCATTTCCAGTCATTCCATTGTTCATCAGGGACATCTTTAAAAAGTTCAAAACGTCTGTTAACCTTCAATTTTATAGCCCTCCTGAGATTATATATACATTTTTTCGAAAATTTCTCTGAGTATTGCGCTTTCTCTTAGTTCTGCTAGGGTTATTTCCGCATGGTCTTTGGTGTAGCCATTACCCACTATCATGGTTACATCTTTTCCTATACCTTCAGCTCCTAAAGCTGCTTTAGTAAAGCTAGTAGCCATGGAGAAGAAGTAAACTATACCCTCATCTCTAACGGGTAGTATACAGGACATTTCAGTGCTTGGTATATTTACACAGCTAATGGACATGTCAACTTCTTTTCCGTTATTTGCTTCTAGGGTTTTATTTAATACATCCATTGGCTTAGTTGCGTCACTAATAATAGCTTTATGGCATAGTCCCCATTGGATTAAATTATCTGCTTGCTCTTGCTTTCTAACCATAGCAATAACTCTTCCTGTTGGACCAACTCTCTTCATAGCTTCATAACAGCAAAGCATTCCTGATTTTCCAGCAGCACCTAATATTAAAATGCTTTGACCAGGCTTAACAAGCTTTGCAGTTTGTGCTGGAGCACCAGCTACGTCAAGGGCAGCTAGAGCTAAAGTTTCAGACATATCCTCTGGAAGCTTTGCATAAATTCCGCTTTCAAATAATATAGCTTGACCTTTAATATCCACTCTATCAATATCTTTATGAACTGCTATAATTTCATCAATTCTTAGCGGTGTTAAAGATAAGGAAACTAGGGAAGCTATCTTGTCTCCTGGTTTTAAGTCTCTACCTTTTAAATCTTCACCTACCTCAGCCACAGTTCCGATGAACATTCCGCCAGAGCCTGTTACTGGGTTTTGCATTTTTCCTCTCTCTCCAACGATTTCTAATATTTTTGCCTTGATTTTTTCTACATCTCCCTTAGCTTCTTCTTCAATTTGAGTAAAGCTTGCGGAGTCTACATTTAAAGATTGAACATTAACTAATATTTCATTAGAGTATATTTCCATATCATTATCTATTTTATAAGCCGCTTGAGTTAAAACTCCTTGTGGCTCTATTACTCTATGAGTACCGTATTTACATCCTTTTTTCATAATTTATCCCCCTTATTATATATAAAAATTTTTAATCAGTTTCCATGAGCTTAACATCAGCAGGTATAATTAAATTTGCATCTGTTAAACTTAAAATTTCCTCTATAGTGGTGTCCTTGTGAATTTCTCTCAATATCAGTCCTTCAGAAGTAACTTCTAGTACACAGAGTTCAGTGACAATCATATTTACAGCGCCTTTAGCAGTTAAAGGAAGTGCGCATTTCTTTAATATTTTAGGTTCTCCCTTTCCTGTATGCTGCATAGCTATTATTACTTTTTTAGCACCTGTAACTAAATCCATAGCACCACCCATACCAGGAACCATTTTACCAGGGACAATCCAATTTGCTAGATTGCCTTCTTGATCCACTTCTAGGGCACCAAGTACGGTAATATCCACATGGCCTCCTCTTATTATGGTAAAAGACATGGAACTATCAAAGAAGCAGCCTTTAGGCAAAATCGTTACAAATTGTCCACCGGCATTAGTTATATATTTATCTTCGCTTCCAACTATAGCTGTGGGCCCCATTCCTACCATACCATTTTCTGATTGAAGTATTACATTAATGTGGGAAGGAATATAATTAGCCACCATGGTGGGAAGTCCAATTCCTAAGTTTACTAATTGGCCATCCTTTAGTTCTTTGGCAACTCTTTTTGCTATTATTTCTTTTGCTAGATTGTTATCCTTAATCATGCTTCCTCTACCTCCTTTACGATATAATCTACAAATACTCCAGGAGTGTGAACATGATCTGGATCTAATTCTCCCACCTTAACTATATTTTCTGCCTCAACTATTACGGTTTCAGCAGCGGTAGCAATAATTGGATTAAAGTTCTTAGTGGTACCCTTATAGAAGGTATTGCCAAATTCATCAACAATACTTCCCTTTATTATGGCTAGGTCAGCTTTTATGGGTAGTTCTACTAAGTACTCCTTATTATTTATTACTAATGTTTGCTTTCCTGAGGCTACTATAGTGCCTACTCCTGTAGGTGTTATAACAGCTCCTAGGCCAGCTCCACCTGCACGTATTCTTTCAATTAAGGTTCCTTGAGGTACAAGTTCTACCTCTACCTTACCTTCATTCATAAGTCTTCCTGTTTCAGGATTAGTGCCAATATGAGAGGCTATAACTTTTTTTACTTGACCATTGGCTACTAATCTTCCTATCCCGTAGTTCACATAGCTTGTGTCGTTTCCTATGATAGTAAGATCTTTTATATTTTGTTCTATTAAAAGATCCACAATCTTGTGAGGAGTTCCACAACCTAAAAATCCTCCAAATAGTATGGACATTCCGTCTTTGAAAAGATGCTTAATTTCATCTAATCTAAATAATTTGTTCATACTATAGAATCTCCCTTAAACCTAGAATTTGTCTTGCTTCTTTAGGAGTAGCTATGTCTCTTCCTAATTCTTTTGCTAATCTTACAACTTTTTCTACTAATTCTGAATTTGACTTTGCTAATACTCCTTTAGATAAGTAAACGTTATCTTCATAGCCCACTCTAACATGTCCACCCATAATTATAGCCATGGATGCCATAGGGAATTGACCTTTGCCTATTCCAGAAACCGTAAAGGTGCTTCCTTGAGGAATACTTTCTGCCATAAATACTAAATCCCTAGGGGTAGCTGAAATGCCTCCATTCACTCCTAACACAAAATTAAAATGCATTGGAGATTTTATATAGCCTTTTTTATTTAATCTTATGGCCATATCAATCATGCCCTTGTCAAAAACCTCTATTTCAGGTTTTATGTTTAAAGCAATCATCTTTTCTCCGAATTCTTTTATAGTATTTTCTGTATTTACAAAAATATCATCTCCACCAAAGTTGCAGGTACCGCAATCTAAGGTAGCCATTTCAGGATTTAAGGTTATAGGTTGTAATCTTTCTTCATTGCTCATGCCCACAGCACCGCCAGTGGAAGGCTGGATAATCACATCCGGACATCTTTCTTTTATTGCTTCCATGCAAAGCCTGAATCTTTCTTTATCTTGGGTGGGAGTACCGTCATCTAGCCTTACATGTAGATGTATAATACTAGCTCCTGCTTTGTAAGCAGCCTCGGCTTCTTTTGCAATTTCCTCTACAGTATAAGGAACACTAGGATTATGTTCCTTAGTAACCTCAGCACCACATATAGCAGCAGTTATTATAAGTTTATCCATAAATTCTTTCCTACCTTTCTCTAAATTTTATGTAGCATAATTCTATTTCATAGAAAGAATCTACTTTCTTTGTTTATTCTTTGGTACTACACAAGTCCCCCTGGCTCTGCAGACTATTATAGGCTCTTCTAATACATCACAAGCTGAATCATTTATATCTGGCCTAGGTATTATTACTTTTCTTGCTTCAAAGACCATCTTTCTTGAAGAATTACCACATTCAATAATTTCTCCCTCAGCTTCTATATAATCGCCAGCATATACTGGGGCTAAGAATTCTATACTATCATAAGCCCTGAATAGTCCTTCATCCCCGTCATTCCTAATTAAAAGTTCTGTAGCTACATCGCCAAAGAGTTGAAGCATTTTTGCACCGTCTACTAAATTTCCTCCATAGTGAGCATCGTGCATACTCATTCTCATTCTGATTAAAGCTTTCATAAAAACCTCCTCACAATAACATTGATAAAAATTTAACAATATCAGGCCTTTTTATTATAGATAATAGGTCACTTTGAAAAATTAGATGAAATTGAAATAAGATTAGAAAATAAAAAAGCACTGAATTTTCAGTGCTGGATATGCTACTTATTAAGTTACCAGCTATCCATGCAATGAAAAATTTACAATTCATTACATAAATAGCGCTCCAAGAAATGTGCTTGGCAAGGATAAAGATAAGTACTCCGTATCCCCAAGATAATATATAAGAACCTATAATATCTTTCGGCAAATAAATCCTTCATCTATAATATCGGAAGTTCATTTCCTTATCACTTAAAGATTACCCACTTATTTGCGCCTCTACTTATGCCACTTATTAACTTTTACAATTTTATTCTAATTCTATTGTATAAAAAAGTCAATATGAATTTCAGAAAATTTGAATATTTTATTTATTGATAAATAATTATCAATAGAATATAAGGCAACAGTAATACTATTTTATTAAACTGCTACCTTATATTTTAGATTTTTATCCTACCTTCTCTTCGTTGGTATTAGCTTCAGGGGAATATAATACTATTCTATCCTTATCTAATTCAATTTTTATTTTATTTTTGTCCTCTAAGCCTAAGGCTGATAGATAATCCCTTGGTATTTGAAGCCTTCCTGCTTTATCTAATACAGCTAACTCCACGTGAGTTTCTTCCTCGCTATTTACTGAGCCTTCCTTTAGATTTTGTAACTCTTCAGCATAGCTTCTTTTTCTTATAAATTCGCTGCTAGTTTTTCCGTCTCTAATAGCTACCACACGGTTGACCTTTGAAGCGATTTGTCTGTCATGTGTAACTATGATTACAGTAAGATTGAATTTTTCATTTAATTCTCTAAATAAGCCTAATATTTGATTAGAGGTTGCTGTATCTACGGAGCCAGTAGGTTCATCAGCTAATAGAATTTTTGGATTATTACTTAAGGCTATTGCAATGGCAATTCTTTGCTGCTCACCTCCAGAAAGCTCACTTAGAATATTATTTTTTCTATGAGACATTCCAACCATTTCTAAGAGTTCTATAGCTCTTTCTCTTTTATTTTTATTTTTCCCTATGGAAAGGGAAAGTTCAATGTTTTCTAGAGCACTTAAATATGGAATTAAATTTCTAGCGTTATTTTGCCATACAAAGCCAATGGTATCTCTTTTATATTTTGTAATATCATTTTTAGAAAGTTTAAATAAATCCTTGCCGTCTACAACTAATTTGCCAGCTGTAGGTTTATCTAAGCATCCAATCATATTAAGTAAGGTAGATTTTCCGCTTCCGCTGTTACCTATGATAGCAGTAAGCTCTCCTTGCTCTATAGATAGGTCTAGGCCTTGTAGAGCTACTACCTCAATATCGGAAGATTTATAGATTTTTATTAAATTTTCACATTGAATTATATAATCTTTTTCATTATCCATTTACAATCTCACCATCCTCTAAGGTATAAACATAATCCGCAATCTCAAGCATGTTAGGATCATGAGTGGTCATAACAATGGTTAGACCTTGTTTTTCTACCATATCTTTAAAAAGCTTAACTACTTGTAAGCCGGTAGCTGTGTCTAAAGCAGAAGTAGGTTCATCCGCAAATATTACTTTAGGACCATGGCATATAGCTCTTGCAATAGCTATTCTTTGCATTTCTCCTCCAGATAGTTCTTGAGGAAAGTGATCTTTTCTCTTAAATAATCCTACAAGCTTTAAACATTCTTCAGCACGTTTCCTTTTATCTTTTAGATCAGGTTTTGATACTCTTAGTGCAAATTCTACATTTTCTAAGGCGTTCATATTTTGCATTAAGGCACCAGTTTGAAACACAAAGCCTATATCTACCCTTCTTATTTCATCTCTTTCACTATCTTTCAATTTAGATATATCCTTACCATTAAAAACTATCTCTCCAGAGGTGGGATAATCTATAGCGCCTAAAAGATTAATCAATGTAGTTTTTCCTGAGCCAGATCTCCCTTTTAATATAGTTAATGCGCCGCTCTTAATATCTAGATTCACATTTTTTAAGGCGTAAATAGCCTCTTCACCAGACTTAAATTGTCTACATAAGGTTTTTGTTTCAATTATAGTATCCATAATTAGTCCTCCCCAAGTTTTAAAGCTTGATCTATTTTTATTTTCTTAACTATCCTTATTAATATAAATAGGCAGCAGGTAAGTACCACAATTATAAATAAGCCCAAGCTTATATAGTTGCCTATAAAGGATATAGGCCTAAAAGGAAGTACTTTTTCTTTTGAAGCTGAGGATAGATTTACCAAAGGCACAAATACGTTACTAGATAGCAATCCTACTATTATGCCTGTAATAGCACCTAACCCAGATATTAAAACTTGTTCAGAAATTAATATGGCAATAATTTTTTTCATAGATAATCCTATGGCTCTTAGTATACCAAATTGAAGTGTCCTGTTTTTTATGGATAGAGACCAGTATATTATAAAGCCCAAGCAAGTTATAAATAAAGATGATAAGAAACATAAAGTTAGAGTGCCGTTTGTGCCTTGAACTATAGGGTCATTTTTTAATTTATATAAACCTTCATGAACAGTTTTTATAGCTTCATAGGATAAATGCTTAGTTGAAATATCTTTGTAAATATCATCATTAGATGCATTAGGTGATTTTTTCATCCAGACATCATAGGGTTGATTAGGAACTACACTGTCTACATAATTATAGTTCATTACTATCAAATGCTTTGTGTATTCATTATTAGCGTCATAGCCTGGCCAGTAATCAACAATACCATAAACATAAGATTCCACATAAAGATTTTTATCCCATCTTACATCAATAATATCCCCAAGTCTAATACTCATCTCATCTGCTAAAGATTTAGATATTAATACTCCCTTTGGCTCTTTTGCTATCAGATTAAGATAGTGATACCAATGGTGAGGTAATAGTTTTGTATCAAACCAAGCTGTCTTACCGAATTCTTCAGGGATTATGCCCATAATAAAAGAATTAGTCGTTGAGAATTTATTATTAAATAGAACCGTTCCTGAGGCAGAAGGAATTACTTTTGTAACAGATTCAATTCCTTCTATATTTGAGTAAGGTTTGAAGTCTACGTTTTTGTAAAGTGTTCCTGGGCCATTATCTGAACCGCTTTTTAAGTTGTCACCATTTTCAACTATTTGACGCCAAGGACTCATTACAATATCAGCACCGTTGAGATACTTTATTTTATTTTCAGATAAGGTATTAATGGTAGATGCTGACTTTAAGTTAAAAATACCAACAGATAGAGTTAATATTAAGAAGATTATTAAAAATCCATCTCTTCCTCTATTTCTACTAACATTAATTAAGGAAGAATACATTGGTGCTGTCCATTTATTCTTTCCTAGGGTGAATATCAATTTCACTATATAAGGAAATAATCTCAAATAAAGCAAACCAATGCTAATTATGAATAGGGTAAAAGCTATATATAAAGTGGGAGATATAGGCATTGACGCAGCATCTATTTGAGAAACATTAACAATCTTCTCAAAGGATTTATAGCTATATATAGAGTATAATGATATTCCTAATAATAAAAAGTCTATATAAAATTTTTCCCATAAGGGTTTTTTACTTCTGGCTTTTTTTCTTTTTTCAATAACTATACTATCGCTAGCTATTGAGAACGTAGGAATAAGTAGTATAATTATGAAGAATACCCCTGTAAATATTGCATATATCCACTCTCTATAGCTTATAGACACATCCAAAGGAGCTCTATTAACAAATTTTAAAAAACCGTCTGAAGCTCCTAATAATTTGCAAATAAATAAAGATATAGGTGGTCCTAATAAAATTCCAACTAATCCTATTAAGCCGTATTCTAAGAGATATATATTAAGCAATTGAAATCTGCTTGCACCTCGGCTTTTTAATAAGGATATCTCATTAGCATCCCTTTCTACAATTAGCCCTGAAATCATAAAGATGTATAGTACTATTATTAATATTACAGGTATTTGAATTGTCCATAATGTTATTTTTAATTCATTTTGTTTTTGAATATATTTACTTAACACATCTGAAATAGCAAAGTTTGTATTTATATTCTGGTAAGCAGATAGCTCCTTGTTTCTGGAATCAAACTTATTTAAAATACTTTTTATGTTTCTTACGTCTATAGATTTATAATCTAAGGCATAAAACCATGAAATATTGTTAATGTAAGTATTGGGAGACTTTGAATAATGATTTATAAATGCCTTTGGATGCATTAAAAAGCCATCAACGTGTTCCCAATCTTTATCCACCCAATAAATATTATCTGCTTTATCTAATGTATATAAGCCAACTACCTTCACCTTAAAATATTGAGATTCGCTATAATCTCTATAGCGCATAGAGTATATTTCATCGATTTTTAAGCCAAGAGTATTCATAGTCTTTTCAGACACGATTACCTCATAGGTGCCATCAGGCAGTGGATCAGGCGAAAAAATTCTCCCCTCTAATATTTTTATATTTGATTCTATATCAAATAAAGCTTCGATTTTAAAACCTGAGCCTTTTTCATTGGAAAGTTTACCATCTGCATTTATTCTGCCAACATACATATCGCCGCCAACTATATTATACTTTTTTGAGTACGGCTTCATGCCCAAATGATCAATAGTTTTATTTATTTCGGCATCTAATTCTGTAAATGTTTTATCAAAATTCTCATAATCCTTCTGTACTATTTGTCGTGAAGCTGCGAAGCTTCCTGGAAATATGTGATTTTCTTTTTCGTACTGCTCTACATCCTTGATTAACATCCTTTTAAGAACTGCTGAAGAATAAGCAGGAACAGAGGTTACAATAGCTACTGCTAAAGTAAATCCTAATAATATGCTTAAAATCAACCATTTATTTTTAACTATCTTTCTAAATAAAAAAGAAAACATTTAATCACCCCCATAAGTAAATTTTTAGTTGATGATAACCTCTTCGCCTTCCTTTAGGCCTTCAGTTATTTCAACTACATTAGCATTTTCAATACCAAGAGTTACAAATTTTTCTATCTTTGTACCATTATCCATGACTTTTACATAGGGGGTCTTATCGTAATATTTAACTGCTGACTTTGGAATTAGAAGAGTATTTTCTTTTTTAAATAAATCTACTTTAATTTTTGCTTTATTTCCAAACAGCATATTCTTTGGAGGATTGTTTAATTTAATTTGAGCTGTAGGAATTTTTATAACCTTTCTATTATCTTCATCTCTACCTTCTTTAATGTTTACGGATACAACCTTTCCTTTGTCTTTGAACTCAGAAAACTCAGCATCTACCTCCATACCTAGTTTTACATCAATAACTTCATCTCCAGAACATTCAATTAACATATTGTCTTTTGATGAAATAATATATAGAGGATAATAGGCGTTTATCATTTCTCCTAAACTAATATTATTTTTGAAGGTTATTATTCCGCTTAAAGGTGCTCTAAGAGTCATTTTTGATAATTCATTTTTTAAATTTTGCATTTGAAGTTCTTGCATTTCTACATCTAAGGCTGCATTTTCTTTATCTACCTGAGTGCTTTGAGCGTTGCCTGCTACAGAGTCATACCTTAATTTTAATTTTTTTAATTTAATTTCTTCTTGTTGGATTTGTGATTTTATACTATCTGTGTCTAATTCAGCTAGTATATCTCCTTCTTTAACTTCTTGGCCCTGCTCAAAATTAAGCTTTTTTAAAAATCCTCCTCTGTCTTTAAAGTGGCATTGAGTAGAACTAGAAGGTGCAAAATACCCATTAAGGTTTAAAGTTTTGACAATAGTCCCTATAGTTGCTTTTTCAGTTTTTAAATTTATTTCTGAAGATTTTATTAAGGGAGGAGCGCTTACAGGCTCCTCTTTAGGAAACATACTACAGCCTGATAGCAATAAAGTTAGTGAACTGCTGTAGATTATTAGTTTCGAGTGTTTTAGTAGGTTTGTTTTTTTTGATTTTTGATTTAACATAATAAGCCCCCCCATAAAAATGTAAAATAAATATAAATTAATTGTTAATGAAATTTATTTTATATACGTAGCCTTTAATGTGAAAGTTCGAAAAATTTCTTAAAATTTAACATATGGAATATATATTTGAAAAAAAGGATATAGGCATAGAGTGCATCTATATTATCAACATTTTGTATAAAATAAAAAAATAAAAATGAGCTAATTTCAAAGTAGAAAAAATTTACTCATTTTTATTTTATTATAAAAATATTATTGCTAATTTCTGAATATTGCCTGAAATTTAATCTTAGCCCTATCTGTTTTCCTGAGAGTTTTTTAAAAATAAAAAAGAGCCCTAGAGCTCTAATCTTTATTATTTTTATGATTCCTGAAATAAATGATAACATAATTTATAAGTGCAACTACTGCACTAGCTACAGCTATGTAGAGTAAATTATCTCCAGCCATAGGGTTAAAACCTAAGGTAAAGATGGAGATATAAAAAAGTAAAGTTGATGCTTTACCAAATATGTTTGATGGTATTACGGTATCTTTTTTATATAAGAATAATCCAGAGATTATCATTAAAACTTCTTTCATGGCAACTACAACGAAAATCCATGAAGGGATTATGTTTTTTATGGAAAGGCTGCTTAAAACTGTTAAAAGCATTAATTTATCAGCTAAAGGGTCTAAAACTATACCCCATTTAGTAACTAAATTATATTTTCTTGCTATATAACCATCTAATATATCTGTCATGCCTGCGATTAGAAAAACTATTATAGAATACAGTAAATAATTTGGAGTTCCCGAAAAGAAAACCATTAAAAATACTGGTATAAGAAATAACCTGAATATGGTCAATATATTAGGCAAATTCATATAGCTGCACCTCCTTTTAGAAAAAAATTAAGCATGAATATATAATAGCATATCTTTACAATATATTAAAGAAAAACTCTAGGTCTTAAAATATACGAACTATAATTATGAATTTTAAAATAATATTCGTAAAATTTGTTGACTATGCACTTTTGCTTTGTTACTATGATATAGGAAATAATTAATAAAAATAAGGAGGAAAAATTATCAGAACTATTTATAAATGCATTATATTGAGATTAAATAGTTTAGATAATAAAGTGTGAATTATGTATGATGTGATTATTGTTGGAGCTGGAGCCAGTGGGATATTTACTGCTTACGAATTGACTAAAGTGAATCCTGATGTAAAAGTTTTAGTTATAGAGAAAGGGCATAGTCTTGAAAAAAGAAAATGTCCAATAGACGGAAAGAAAATAAAAGCCTGTATACACTGTAAAGTTTGTAATATCATGAACGGATATGGCGGGGCAGGGAGTCTGTCAGATGGAAAGTATAATATAACTAATAATTTTGGAGGAGAGCTTTTTAAATATGTAGGTAATGAAGAAGCAATAAATTTAATGAATTATGTAGATGAAGTTTTATGCACCATGGGCGGCTCAGAAGCAAAGCTTTATTCAACAGCTAATTCTAACTTGAAAAGCAAAGCTCTTCAATATGATTTGCACTTATTAGATGCTAAGGTGAGGCATTTAGGTACCGATAGAAATCTAGTTATATTAGCGAATATATATGAATATTTAAAAGATAAAGTTGAGATATTATTCGATAAAGAAGTTTTTGATGTAAATAAAATAGAAAATGGCTTTGAAGTGGTTAGCAACAATGAAACCTATACCTGTAAAGATTTAGTTCTGGCTACGGGCCGTTCAGGTTCAAAATGGATATCAAAAATCTGTGACAAATTAGGCATAAGAACAGAAAGCAATAGAGTAGACATAGGTGTGAGAGTGGAGCTTCCAGCAGAGGTATTTGAGCACATAACTAAAGAGGTTTATGAAAGCAAAATAGTTTACAAAACAAAAAAATACAATGACATGGTGAGAACCTTCTGCATGAATCCTCATGGAGAAGTGGTAAGTGAAAACACTAATGGAATAATAACAGTGAATGGACATAGTTATTCAGATCCGAAGCTTCATACAAATAATACAAATTTTGCATTGCTTGTATCTAGCCATTTTACCGAGCCTTTTAAAGAAAGTAATGAATATGGAGAGTCTATTGCTAAATTAAGCAATATGCTTGGCGGCGGTGTACTAGTTCAAAGATTTGGTGACTTAGTTAACGGTAGAAGAACTAATGATAGAAGAATGGAAAAGAGCTTTACAATACCGACCTTGAAGGCTACTCCTGGAGATCTAAGCCTTGTGATACCTAAAAGACAGCTAGATGATATTATTGAGATGATATATGCTTTAAATAATATAGCACCAGGTACAGCTAATGAAGATACATTACTATATGGTGTAGAAGTAAAATTCTACAATTCTAAGGTTGAAGTTAATAATAATTTAGAAACAAAAGTAGAAGGACTATATGCTTTGGGTGATGGTTCAGGAGTGACTCATTCCTTATCACAAGCTTCAGCTAGTGGAGTGTACTTAGCTAGAATTCTTGGAGAAAAGTATAAATAAAAAGCGACTTTGGTCGCTTTTTTAATGCACAATTCAGGATTCATAATGCACAATTATGTAGGATTTTTCTCCGATAAACTATGAAAAATCCTTGACTTATTACGAACATTTTTTGTTTTTAAAAATCAATTATTCGTAAATTTTCTTGACCTTTATATATGCATTTGCTATTATAATAATGTACGTAATTTGAAAGATTATAATTGTTTATGCAGAGTAATACTATAATTAGAAATAAGAAAAACTAATTTAATGAGCTAATTCTAATTATTGTTAAATAAAAAATACATAGCATAATACTAGAGAATGAATATAAACTTTAGTATTGGAAATGGAGGAGTTAAAATGTCAGCATTTATAGTGTTAGGAGCTCAATGGGGCGACGAAGGAAAAGGGAAGATGACAGATTATCTTGCGGAAAGTGCAGAGGTAATTGTAAGATATCAAGGCGGAAATAATGCAGGGCATACAGTAGAAGTTGATGATAAGCAATATAAGCTCCGATTAATACCTTCAGGTATATTACATGAGGATAAACTAAATGCTATTGGAAATGGTGTAGTTATAGATCCTAAAGCTTTATTTGAAGAAATAGATTATTTAGAGGACTTAGGAGTAAAGATAAATTCAAATAAACTTATAATAAGTGATAGGGCTCATTTGATAATGCCTTATCATAGAACTTTAGATGCCTTAAAAGAAAAGGCAAGAGGAAAAAATGATATAGGAACTACAGGAAGAGGTATAGGTCCTTGTTATACCGATAAGGTTGAAAGATGCGGTATAAGAGTATGTGACTTAATGCATAAAGAGGTATTTAAGGATAAACTAGAGCAAAATATTCAAATGAAAAATGAGTATATAACAAAGGTTTTAGGCGGAGAAGCTTTAAATTTTGAAGAAATATATGAAGAATATTTAAAGTATGCAGAAAGAATGAGACCTTTTGTTCAAGATGTTTCTGTTAGAGTATATGATGAAATAAAAGCAAATAAGAAGGTATTATTCGAGGGTGCTCAAGGTATGCTTCTTGATATAGATTATGGTACATATCCTTATGTAACTTCCTCTAACACTACTGCAGGCGGAGTTTCTAATGGTGTAGGCATAGGCCCTAACATGATAACTAATGCTGTAGGTATTGCTAAAGCATACACTACAAGAGTTGGAAAAGGTCCCTTCCCTACAGAGCTTTTTGATGAGACTGGAGAATGGATAAGAGAAAAGGGTCATGAATATGGAGTAAATACAGGAAGAGCAAGAAGATGCGGATGGTTAGATTTAGTTATCCTAAAAACTACTACAAGAGTGTCTGGACTTACTAGCTTTGCAGTAACTAAAATAGACACTTTAGCAGGATTAGATAAAATAAAGATCTGTGTAGGCTATAACTTTAACGGAAAAGTTATAGATTATTTCCCAGCTAGCTTAGAAGATTTAGCAAAGTGTGAGCCTATTTACGAAGAGTTTGATGGGTGGGATGAAAGCGTGTCTAATGCTAGAAGCTACGAAGAGCTTCCTGAGAATGCAAAGAAATATTTAAAGAGAATTGAAGAATTCACAGGAACAAAAGTATCCATAGTTTCCGTAGGACCAAGAAGAGATCAAACTATGGAGATAGCTGAACTATAATATATTTTAAGAGAGCTTGAAGTCTTTATGTAAGATTTTAAGCTCTTATAATATTGTTTTATAACTTACTTGTAAAGGAAATTATACTTATATATAATATAATTAAAATATAGAAATCTCAATCTTATATAAAGAAAGGTATGATTAAAATGAAGATTACAAAGGACATGACTATAGGCGAAATCGTAAGAGACTATCCTGAATCTATTGAAATACTTATGAGCTTTGGTATGGGCTGCGTAGGTTGTCCAGCATCACAAATGGAAACCTTAGAAGAAGCTGCTATGGTTCATGGTTTTGAATTAAATGATTTATTAGAGGCATTAAATGCTTAATTTAATTGATAATTTACAATAAATTAGATTTTTTCTATATAAGTTACGAAAAAATTATAAAGCAAAGCTTTAGGCTAAAGATATTTAGCGAAAGCTTTGCTTTTGTTTAAAGAATAATAGCAGAAATTTTCATAGCTATATTACAGTATTATTTATAAGCTTGAACTCCTAATAATTTGTCTAAGGTTACGAAATCAAAACCTTTTGCTTTTAAGCTGTATATTATGATAGGTAAGGCATCTACGGTAGCTTGCCTATCGCTATTGCTATGCATTAAAATTATATCGCCCGATCTTATATTATTCACTACATTATTTACAATATTGTCTTTTTCCTTTTGAGACCAATCTAAGGTATCTATAGACCATAATACAGACTTATAACCTAATTGTTCTAGATTATAAAGAGTATTTTTATCAACAACTCCATAAGGAGGCCTAATAATAGCAGGCTTCTTTTTAATTAAGCTATATATTTTATTTTCAGTTTCTTCTACTTCCTTTTTTATTCCATTAAAATCTTTTTTTGATAAATCTGTGTGATCTAGGCTGTGATTTAGAATCAAATTATTTTCGTTAAAGGCTTTTTTTACCACACTGGGAAAGGCATCTATGCTTTTGCCAATAAAGAAGAAGGAAGCCATTATATTATGTTGCTTTAAAATATCTATAATCTTCGGAGTAAACAAACCATCTGGTCCATCATCAAAGGTTAAAGCTACCCATTTGTTTTCAACATATCCATTAATAAAAAGAGAGCTTGGATTTTCCTTTACAAGAGTTGGAATCGTCATTCTCCATTTTTCCAAGCTAGTCTTTTCAGAGGGAGTGAGCTTGTTAGAGCTTCCTAATATATCGTAAATTTCCTTAGGTTTCTCTTTTTTCAACTCACTATTAGAGGTATCTATTTCCTTGGGGTGTTCCTTAACATTATTATTTATGGATTGAGACTCGTTATAGGCAGGATTTTTTTCTAAAGGTTTACTGCAACCATAAGTAAAAAGTGTTAGTATCAGCATTGTCAAACAAAAATTCTTTTTAAAATCCATATTATCACCTTAATATAAACTTGTTTTTAATAAGAATACAATATCCATATAAGTAGGTCAATGTTAATATATAACTAATTTGAAGTTTAGAAATATAAGTAATATAATATTTTTATGAGTTAAGGGAGGGATATAAATGGCAGGAATTGAAACATCTAAGATTTACGAATTATATTATCATGATGTAGATTATAAGAAAAAGGCGTTAATAACCACATTAATAAATTATTTTGGTGATTTAGCCACCTATCAAAGCGAAGAGTTAGGGATAGGAATGGATTTTTTAAAATCTAAAAATGTTGCTTGGGTATTATATAAGTGGGATATAGAGATTGAGGATTATCCATGCTATGGAGAAAGGATTACAGTTAAAACTAGACCTTATTCCTTTAAAAAGTTCTATGCTTATAGAACCTTTGAAATATTAAATGAAAAAGGTGTGGTTTTAGGTAGGGCTAAATCCTTATGGTTTTTAATAGATAGGGATAGAAGAAGACCTGTAAGGGTAAATGAAGAGTTTTACAAGGCTTATAAAATAAATATGGATAAAGATGAAGAATTAGATATAGATCCTATAGATAAAATAAAGGAAATTCATTTTTCTAAGGACTTTGATGTAAGATATAGCGATATAGATACAAATCGTCATGTAAATAACTCTAAATATGTAGCTTGGGCTTTAGAAACTGTTCCTTTGGAAATAGTTCTTAATCATAGCATTAGAAGGATTAAAGTGGTTTATGAAAAAGAGACAATCTATGGAGATATAATTAAATCTTGTACAGAGGTTGTGGATAATGGAGATGAAAAGATATGTCTTCATAAAATTACTAATAGTGAAGGTAAGGAGCTGACTCTACTACAAACCTATTGGAAATAATTATAGGGAAACATTACGAAAACTTAACTTATACATGTTCCAAAACGGCATCTTTAGGCCATTATGGTGCATGTATAAGTTGTTAGTTGAAGTTGTTTCCCTAGAGTTTATTTTAAGCAAGCCTTAGCTACCGCATAAGCTGAGCTCCACGCCCATTGGAGGTTAAAGCCTCCACAGTCACCATCTACATCAAGGATTTCTCCACAGAAAAATAGATTTTTAGCAATTTTTGATTCTAAGGTTTTACCATATACTTCCTTAGTGTCAATACCACCTGCAGTTACTTGTGCATTAGAGAAAGAATTTGTTCCAATAACTTTAAAGCTCCAAGCCTTTAGCAAAGTAAATAAAGATCTTTTTTCTTTCCAGGTTAATTCTGAGCAAGGCTTGTGAATATTATCAATACTGCATTCCTTGAGAATTATGGGTATTAGCTTTTTATTTATTATGCCTATAAAAGAATCTACAATGCTTCTATAGGAGAATATAGCCCAATGATTTTCTAGAAATTCCTGGAGGCTTTCAGATTTTAAGTGAGGAAGCATATCTACCTTAATTTGAATCTCTTTATTTTGGTATAATGCCTTAGAGGCTCTTCTGCTTAATTGAAGAATAGGAGGGCCAGATATTCCGTAGTCTGTAAAGAGAACTTCTCCAAATTCTTTTCTTTCACTGCTTCCATCAACGATTATTTCTGCAAATCCATCGAATTTTACCCCGGATAAAGCCTTTAAATATTTGTAGTCAAGCTTTATTTGCACTAAGGCTGGCAAGGGAGGCACTATGCTATGGCCTAAGCTTTTAGCCAAGGTATAACCAGAGCCGTCGGAGCCGGTATTTGATGCAGTTTTTCCTCCACAAGCCAATATAAGCCTTTTACAGCTAAACACTTCTCCAGATTTTGAAGTAAGTCTAAAACCTTTGCTGTTAGAGTTTATATTTTCAATTTTATTGTTTAAGTAAATAGGGATGCCCCTATCCTCTAAAGCCAATCTAAATATATCTAAAACGGAAGAGGCTTGAAGGCTTAAGGGATACATCTTACCTTCATCTAAAGTGGTGATAGGAAGACCTAAGGAAGAAAAAAAGTTTATTGTAGAATCTATATCAAAAGCCTCTAGCACATCATCATAAAAATCTTTATTGTCACTATGATACCTATCTGAAAAGGGTTTTTGAATAAATCTATTAGATATATTGCATCTACCATTACCAGTAGTTAAAATCTTTTTTCCAACCCTATCGGTGCCTTCAATTATGGCTACATCTAAGCCATAATCCTTGCATAAAATAGAAGCCATGAGCCCTGAAGCCCCGCCACCTATTATTATAATATCGTGATAAATCATACAGAATCTCCTTTTTTATTAAGTTCATAACCTTGCATATATAAGTGTTCTTTTCTATCCTTCTTTAATGGGAATTTGCTTCTTATACTTTCCACTTGTTCTTTTGAAATATTTGAGTAAATAAGGCCTTCACAAGAGCTTATGTGACACAATACTTCACCTAAAGGAGAAACAATCATAGAATCCCCGGCATATTTAATATTATTGCCTAAGCCCACTCTATTAACACCTAGAATATAGCATTGATTTTCTATGGCTCTTGCTTTTAATAAGGTTATCCAATGTTCTCTTCTGGCCTCTGGCCAGTTAGCCATAACCATGATGGCATCACTATTATAAGATAATATTTGAAATAGCTCAGGAAATCTTAAGTCATAGCATATAGTGCTGCCAATATTAATATTTTCTATTGAGGTTGTTACAAAACTTTCTCCGCCAGTATAATATTTAGCTTCTTCACCATAGGAGAAAGGATGAATTTTAGAATAACTGCTGAGCAAAGAACCTTTACTAGAAACAATACATAAATTATTATAATATAAAGAGTTTTTCTTCTGAACTAAGCCAAAGCCTATATTTATTTGAAACTCTAAAGCTTTATTTCTAAACCAAGTGATGGTTTCGCTTTCTATAGATATATCTTCGGATATAAGCTCAGCATTCATAGAAAAGCCTGTGAGAGTCATCTCGGGAAATATTAACAAATCCACCTGTTTTTCCTTTGCCTCTTTAATAAACTTATGACATTTTAACTTATTAAGTTCTTTATCTTGCCACTCCATATCCATTTGACATAGACCAATTATCATATATAACACCCCTAATATATTTTAAGTGATATAACAATTTTAGCATATATAGATAGTTAACACATCTAGCAAAAAATAACTAGTTGTTTTTGTGATGACTAAATATGTAACTTTAGTCATGGATAGCAATTATCATTTAAGGTATAATATACTTAAAACAATAAATATAAGGATTTATATACCTATTGTTTTTAAATATATTTTAGGAGAGTGTTATTATGGAAGCTAAGGAGTTAATGAAATATAAAAACTGGGCGGTAGCTGGTGATGTTTTAAACAGCAGCAAATATGCATATAAGATACTTAATAGATTAACAGAGGCTGGTTATAATGTTAGAGGGGTGAATCCTAAAGATGATCAGGGAGCAGTTTGCAAAAGTCTAAAAGAAGTACCCTTTGAGGTGGAAGTCTTAGATTTATGCATACATCCTTCAAAAGGTATTGATATAGTGAAACAAGCTAAGGGATTAGGAATAAAGAACGTTTTAATCCAACCAGGAGCAGAAAGTGAAGATATATTATCTTTTTGTAGAGAAAATGAAATAACTGCTATAGAGGGTTGCGCTTTAGTGGAATTATCTAGATTGGAGTAGAGAAAAATTTTATTTAATGTATAATTCATAATGCACAATGAAGGAAAATTTTTAGACCGTGGCTAATTATTAGTTACGGTTTTTTGTAGTATAAATCGTATTTCTAAAATCTCTAGAATTTATTTTCATATCTTTTAAGCTGATGTGAAATTTTTAGCTATATAAAATATAAAAAATCAAAAAAGGAAGGTGGTATTATACGCTAAAAAATCCACCTTAATCATGCATTGCACGTTGAAAAGATGCTATTTTAGACGTGCAATAAAAAATAAAAATAAAAAAATAAAATATTTTAAAAAAACATGTTGACACTTGAAGAAATTTTATGTATTATATTCTATGTCAGGTCGCGACAGCGAGTGACAAACAACATATGGAATGAGTATGAAATATATGGCCCCTTGGTCAAGCGGTCAAGACACCACCCTTTCACGGTGGTAACAGGGGTTCGATTCCCCTAGGGGTCACCAATATGTGGGCGCATAGCTCAGCTGGGAGAGCATCTGCCTTACAAGCAGAGGGTCACAGGTTCGATCCCTGTTGTGCCCACCACATATGGCCCAGTGGCTCAGTTGGTTAGAGTGCCGGCCTGTCACGCCGGAGGTCGAGGGTTCGAGTCCCTTCTGGGTCGCCATATACTCATTTAACAAGCATATTCTGTATGCTTGTGCACATATGGCCCCTTGGTCAAGCGGTCAAGACACCACCCTTTCACGGTGGTAACAGGGGTTCGATTCCCCTAGGGGTCACCATATTTATGGGCGCATAGCTCAGCTGGGAGAGCATCTGCCTTACAAGCAGAGGGTCACAGGTTCGATCCCTGTTGTGCCCACCATAAATGGCCCAGTGGCTCAGTTGGTTAGAGTGCCGGCCTGTCACGCCGGAGGTCGAGGGTTCGAGTCCCTTCTGGGTCGCCATTTTGCTGGCATGGCTCAACGGTAGAGCAGCTGACTTGTAATCAGCAGGTTGTAGGTTCGATTCCTATTGCCAGCTCCAGATCAAAAAGACTTATTATAAAGTCTTTTTTTATTTTTTTGAATTATAATATTAATTACAGAGAAGTTATATAAAGCTTTAAAGTCATAAAAATAAATTTAATACAAAAATGTAGCTTAAGAATTTTCTTAAGCTACATTTTTATCTAATTCTTTTTAAATTTTTAGTTACTCTTATATCTTCACAATAAAATTTGCATATTTGAAAATTACCAAATAATCTAGAGGTTATTCTTTCTGAATAGGTTTTTGAAAGCTGCTCTAGGGTAAGATTGGTGGAAATAAGCATTTTTCTTTTTCTAAGAAGTCTTTTGTTTAGTATGTTGAACAACTCAGTCTTAGAAAAATCGTTTATTTGCTCTGTACCTAGGTCATCTATAATTAATAAATCGCAATTAGTTAATAAATCTTCTAAATTATCATCAGTGTTGAATCTTAAAGTTTTAAGATTTTGAATTAATTCCTCAGAAGTTCTATAGACTACTAAATGACCTTTATCCAATAGTTCTTTTGCTATGCAATTTGATAAAAAAGTCTTCCCCGTACCTGAATTACCATAAAACAGCAAATTATCTTCTAAATTAGAGAAATTTTTTATAAAATTTAAGGTTAAGGATAATATTTTTTCAATATTTTTCCTTGGGGTTTCCTTTTCATCTCCTAATTTTCGTGTAGAATAATATTCAATATTAAAATTATCAAAGTTATTAGCTCTTAATATATCTGATAGATCTGAGTTTTTATAATATAGCTGAACCAATTTTTGTTTATAGCAGATGCATTTTTCTATACCAATAAAGCCTGTATCCTTACACTTAGCACATCTGTAGTGAAGATTTAAATAGTCTATGGTATAACCAGCCTCAACTAAGGCCTCAGTTTTTTTAATTCTTAATTCTGTGATTTCTTTTTTTAGCTTAGCTAAATGCTCTTCTCTATTTTCCAATTCCTTGAAAGCACTGATGGATAAATCTACACATAATTTACCTATTTTTCTTTCTAAGGCTATAATATGAGGAGCATTATCTTCAACTTCTTTTTTTCTATTAGACAGAGTTTCTGCCTCTTCTTCACGTATTTTCTCATATATTTTCATTATATCGGATTGATATCCTTTAATCATTTCTATCCCATCCTAGAAGTTTCTTTTCTAAAGAGTCATAATCATAAACTCTTTGTTCAAAATTATTAAAATTATCTCTTGAATTACCATAATTACTTGCTTTTTTATATACGGGTTTTTTAGAGTCCTTTGCGGCTATATCCTCTATAGTTTTAATGTTATCTTTTGCCCAACTATTTAAAATTCCATCTATGTACTTAAAATCTGCCCTATTTAGGCGTTCAAAACAAATATCACAAGCTTTTTGAATAACCTCTACAGGAAATTTATATTGGGTTACCCATTTGTCTAGCAGATCTTCTTGTGGTTTCATTATTTCAGCATCTTTAATACCTAGGTAAGCTAGAATTTTCCTGTATTTTATCCATTTATCTTCATGTCGTTTTATGAACATTTGAGCTTCTTCTATGGTTTTTATGTTTGAATCGTACCAAGATATAGCTACTTTTTCAAAATATCTATAATCTGTTTTTCCCTTAGAAATGCAGTATTGTATGAGCAGTAGTATCATCTCAAGGGAGAAGCTTAAATCCTTCTGCCATCCAATATAAGTGGCCATTTCTTTAGGGGATAGGGGCCTACCAATAAGCCTTTCTATTTCATGGAGCATATCTTTAATAGAATTTTTATTTAACTCTTCTAATAGGCTTACTTTGGAGCTTTGCACTTCGGATTCCTCCGTTAAGTCAAGAAATTCAACATTAAAATTTCCCATCTTGTCTATAGGTACGAGTTTAATAACTCCTTCATCATTCCAGTAATTTAGGGCATTCATTATGTCTGACTCTAAAAGATTTAGGCTTGAGGCTATTATAGAAGAACTTACTCCCATTTCTCCAGAGACATTATATTTAAGCATTAATAGATAAACTTTAACAAATTCTCCTCTGGCTTTGGTCATGTAATTATCAATAAATACATTGCTAACTGGAGTAAATTTAGAAGTTGAGTTTTTAAGCATAAAGGTGCTCATAATATCCCAACCTTTCTTAAAATAAAGATTTTAAATTGCTTAAACTATTGTATAGTAAATAGTTTATAAAGTAAATATATAAATGTTCTTTTCATATTAAATTATATCAAAGGAGCAGCTTTCTCTCAATAAACAAAAAAAGCTAAATATTTTAGGAATATTTTCTTAATAAATGGGGAACATTAGAGAAAGTATTGATAAATATGCCATTTACAGTAAAAGATACTTTAAAGAAAGGAAGTAAAAAAATTGGACTCTAAGTATAAGCTGATTAGAAAATTATGTTTTCTTACTCTGGCCTTTATAGTTCCTTGGATAGTTGTACATTATTTAGATGATAAAATCATTGCTTATGAGGCTTTTTTAAATAACCATTGTATTGCCTATTCAGAAAGCAAAGAGAGAGTAGAGAAGCTGTATGGAGATTTTTACAAAGATTTAACCCTTAAGTATGGAACAGTAAGTTTAGATTCTAAGATAACTTTTAGCAAGGTATTTATTCATAAGGACTTAATAAGCAATGATGAATTAGTGAAGAATAATATAACAGCTAGTATGAATGTAGAAGTAGACTGCTTTGATATGAAAATTGGAGATAAAAGGGTAGGTACCGTGTTAAACAAAGAACAAGGTGACAAGATAATTGAAAGTATAAAAGAATATTACATAAGTCTAAATAAAATAGACAAAAGTAATTTGGTTAAGACAAGTATAAAGGAACCTATTACATATTTACCTAAGAAGTTACTTATGTCAGATATAAATAATAGTGACAGCATATACAAGGCCATTTTAAATTATAACGAAAAATCACAAAAACCCGTAATTACCATTGAAATATATGCTAATAGTAAGAAGAATGAAAAGATAGTTCCAGCTACATATCAATATGCTAGTGATGAACTGTTTATGGGAGAGAGCAAAGTAAAATTTAAAGGTGAGGATGGTTTAAAAGAGGTTAATAAATTAGTAACTATTAATAATTTAAAAGTAGTAGCTGAAAAAGTCACTAGTTCAAATATTCTAGTTAAACCTAAGGACAGAGTAATTTTAAAAGGTACTAAAAATCCTATAGGTGCATCTATAGCCTTTTTATCTTCACCCTCTAGAGGTATGATAACCTCTAATTTTGGAACTCGTTGGGGAAATGAAACCCATCACGGCATAGATATAGCAGGAAAAATTGGAGACCCAGTGTATGCTGCTTTAGACGGAGTGGTAAATATGGCCACATTTGATAGCATATATGGGAAGGTTATTAAAATAGATCATGGAAAGGGTATAGAAACCCTATATGGTCATTGTAGCGATATAAATGTAAAGGTAGGACAGAACATAAAAAAAGGAGATATTATTGGAAGAGTAGGGAATACAGGAAGAAGCACAGGACCGCATCTTCATTTTGAACTGAGAGTTAATGGAGTAGCTCAAAACCCTTCAGCCTATATAAGATAAGAAAAAGCGACTAACGTCGCTTTTTTTGAATTTAAAATGCACAATTAGGAAGGATTCCTAATGGCTACGTCTTTTCGTTTAAGGGAGCAGTTTGTTTATATTAATAACTCCACTTCCTTGAAGAGCCTTAGGTATTTCTATGAGATTACAGGATACCTTTAATAAGGAGAGTATATCTTTAAAGCCTAGATTAGGGTTATTTTCTAGAAGTAAGGCGCAAATTCCAGCTATATAGGCTGCGGCACAGGATGTTCCACTATAAGAAGTATAAGGATCTTCTAAGGCATAGGGATAGACTTTAGAGCCTTTCCGTTCAGAAATATAGTTACTATTACAATTTAAGCCTATTATATCAACGCAGGCAGCTACTAAATCAGGCTTTTCTAGCTTAGCTACTGGCCCTGAAGACGAATATTTATAGGAGGTTTTGTCTTTAGATGTATCGATACCTCCAACAGTTATACAGTTTGGAAGTATGGCTAAACCTCTTATTGATCCTTCTATGTTATCATTGCTGCCACTAGGAACAATGGTGATTATGTTTGCTTTAGCTGCCTCCTCAAATAATATTGAAAAATATGAGTTTACCAAAAAATCATATTCGGCTATTTCAAAAGGTAGGCATAGTACTCTTATGTTAAGTTCTTTACTCTGCTCTATGATACCTTGAATAGAATATAGAACATCAGAAATATACGCTCTTCCTTTAGAATTAAAGGCTTTATAGCAGCAAATAGAAGAGTTTTCTGCTATACCTTTATATATGCCTTTGGAGCTTAGTCCATTTCCACCTATTAATCCACTAACAAAGGTTCCATGACCGTTATCATCATAAGGGTATTTACACCCATTAATAAGGTCTACAAAGTGCTTAATACGATTAACTGGATTTATTAAGTCACTGTGGGGATAGACTCCTGTGTCTATTATACCTATACCAATACCTTTGCCAGTAAGCTTGTATTTTTCAGCTAATCTTATACCATTTGAGCTTTGAATACTATTTCCGCAGATATAGGAATACTTATCAAAAGAAATATAGTTTACCTCAGGAAATTCTATGAGTCTTTCTATAGCGTGAGGAGTTAATTGAGCAGAGATTAAGGAGCATTTTGTAATAGAACGAATTAAACTTCCCTTATAGGAGGAAATTTTACTTTCTATATTCTTTTGAAGGTTTTTACAATGTATTATAACTCTAAAGCTTTTATATATTTTATTTTCAACAGCAATCTTTAAATCAGGACTTAATTTATTCTTTAATGAAAACATCATAAAACTCCCCTAAAATATTACAGTATATAGTATATGTAAATACTTAAAAAATGATATTTAAAATTAAGGCTTATGATACTATAATTTTATATATAATTAAAAATATTATGGAAGGAGTAATATTATGCCATTGATTGATTATAAATGTGAAAAGTGCAGTAAAGAATTTTTTGAACTAGTAAAAAACTCTGAAGATAAAGTGACGTGTCCACATTGTGGAAGCGAAAAAATTAATAGAGTTTACAAAGGAAAGTTTTATGGTAAGGGAGGAAGCTGCAGTGGAGGATGTTCTACTTGCAGTGGATGTCATTAATTATTAGAAAAATGCCCTTCATCCAAGGAGTAGCTCAGATACTAAATCAATCTGGATGAAGGACATCTTCATATACCTAGGTCTTCTTTTAAGTGAAATTGATCTTTACAGAGATTAAAAAAGGCTCTGGCGGTAGGAGTTAAAGTTCTCTTTGAATTTATCACGAGATAAATACACCTTTTTATGCACATTCCTTCTATTTTACTTACTTTTAATTTATTAGAAGCTATGTAATCAGAGCATACCTCCTTGGACACTATAGAAACGCCTGTACCAGCTTTAACAAACTGCAAAAGGGTATCTAAGTTATTAACTTCACAACAGATGTTTAACTTATTAGGATTAAAGTCCATATTCATTAATTCGTTTTCAAAGGTTCTTCTTGTAGCAGAATTTTTTTCTCTCATAATAAATCTGTATTTAGTTAAAGAAGATAAGTCAATGTATTCAGGAATATTTAAGGTAGGACTTGACACAAATACAATCTCGTCCTCAACTAAGCAGAAGCTTTTTATCTTATCGCTAAGTGTTATACTTCCTACTATACCTATTTCACATTCTAGGTTTATTATATCCTCAACTATTTTCCCAGAGCTTTGTTCTATTATATTAAAACTGATATCAGGATACATAGAACTAAACTTATTTATTAAAGCAGGTACTATAGTATTGCAGGGAGTGGTGCTGGCAGATAAGTTAAGGGTGCCGCATATTGTACTGTTAAAATCGCTTAAATTACTGATGGCAGTGTTTCTTATATTTATTATATCTACGGCATAATCTAAAAAGCACTTACCTGCAGGGGTAAGATTAACTTCTTTTGAGTTTCTATCAAATAATTGCACACTCAATTCTTTTTCTAAACTTGATATATGAGAACTTATAGTTGGTTGAGACAGATATATTGAATTAGCAGCTTTGGAGAAGCTCTTTAATTTAGCTACGCTAATAAAGGCTTCGATTTGTTTAAAATCCATAAAGATCCCCCTTCATAAATAGAGTCACAATTTATGAAACTATTAATGTCATATTAGAATATTACAGACCTATAGTTTGGCCTATATCAATTATTTCTATGGAACCATCATTTATTTTTTTTAAAATGCTTAAGGTTTCATCAGAATTTTCGTGAGAAAGAATGAAAGTTTTATAATGTATAGGAACCATTCTATAACTTTTCATCATTTTAAACATTTTAAAGCTTTGTTCAGGAGTACAATGCATCTTTTCAAAGCTCTGAGGTTTATAGCAACCTACAGGCATTAAGCATAGATTGCAAGCTATATCCTTAAATTCTTCAGTATAGGCAGTGTCTCCTGCAAAAAATATCTTTTTATCCTTAGATTCTATTATATAAGAGTTACTGTGATAGTTTTTACCCAAATAATATCTTCTGCCATCATGATTTGCAGTCAGGGCACTTATATGTACATGCTCGTCTTTATATTCCTCATGATCATTTAATATTATGATATTCTTAAAACCTAAGGCTTTCAAGATTCTCCTATATCCTTTAGGAGCTATAATATAACAATCCTTATTTAATTTATAAAGGGAGGCAAAATCCATATGATCCATATGACCATGAGAAAGTAATATATAATCAATTTTAATTTTGGATAGATCTAAGGATGGTTTAACTAACCTTTTAAAATACCCTAGGGAGCCAACTACTGGATCTGTAACTATTATTTTACCATATAAGTTTATTATGGCGGTAGCGTGACCCAACCAATGAACAGAATTTTCATAGATTGGCTCTCTTAAGGGATCTGCAGTTATTTTAAAATATGATAAAAAATTCCTATTATGTAGTATTATAAGAAATTTTAGGTTGAACCAAAATTTTGAAAGGACAAGAAATAACTTGGGTGATTTTTTAACTTCCCTATCTATTTCCATTTTAGCAGCCCCCTTATTTTTAGCCTTTCCATTTAAAAATTATAATACCTAAAACCATTATGACAATACCTAGTATTTTGGTCAATCCAAATTGTATCTTATTAGTATCAAAAAGTGCAAAAGCATCAATTAATGCTGCAGCAGTAAGTTGTGCTACAAGAATAGTAGCTATAGAATAGGTAGGTCCCATAAGATCTATACCTTTCATTACAGAATAAGTGATTAGTACTCCAATGACTCCACCTAAAAGATAAAATTTGTTTACGGATTTAATGTCTTTTATATTGCCATCACCTAAGAAAAAAAACAGTAGCAGCGCTATAACAAAACCAATACCTTGAACTAGTATATTAGTTTCCCATAGGCCTATTTTTTGTCCTAAACGGGTATTGAAAACTCCTTGAATGCTCATGGCTACTCCAGCCACAATTGAAAAAATAATTCCTAACATTTTAACCACCTCAGTGGCTATCTTTCCCTAAAATAAACTATTTTATTTACAATGTCTAGTATCTTAAAAAAAAGACTCTAACATAAATGTTAGAGATCAATATCCTATATTTTGTCTTTGATGATTAATGTTATTTTTGTCTAGGTAAGCATTTTCTATATCCTCTATAGGAAATCCTAAGCTGAGTCCTAAGCTTAAAAAATCTTCAAATAAAGTTATGTAGTGATCTTTTGAAGGGGATATTACTAAATCATTTATATCTATGTACAGGTTAAGGAATTGATCTGTTAAGCTATAATCATTGGGTTTGATTTCTAAAGTAATATCAGTATAGCTTTTATCTAGTCCTATAGTTAATATAAAGTGTAAACAATCCACATATTCTTCTAGAACTTTTTCTCTTGGGGCTGGGGACTTTTTGCTCCAATATTTAAAACATCTAGTTTCATTAGCTAGTTCTGCTAACTCTACATGTAATGAAAGAATTTTTTTTGGAAATAAGGAGCTTTCGTCTAAATTATGTTCATTAACTATGCGTTCATTAAGATTTTTTTGTAACTTAAATAGTTTTGTTAAGTCCATAGAATAAGGCCGCCTTTCTATATATACCAATTTCATTACCTATATATTGTAACTAATAATATTAAAATTGAAAAGTTTCAGAAAACGATATCAAAAGAATTTTTTATATTTTTGTAAAAATTCTTTATGTTATTTAAGTTATTATTAAGTAAAATTTACATTAAATCCATTTAAAAATAAAAATCATATCATTATAACTAAAATTTATAAGTTATAATAATATGATTTAGTATTCTCAAAAAATAAAATTTTAGAAGGTTTTTAAAGGATAACTTTTTACTACCATTTCTTTTTTGTTATTAATAGGTTTCCATAATTCTATTCTATCTATTCTTGCCATACGATAAAAACCATTATTTTTAGCGTTGCCACAGGCACTGGCATATTCATTTTTTGACCACTCTCTAATAGCGTAGTTTGTGTTTGCTAAAGAAACATGTAAATCCCAACCATCTATAGTGTCTCTTACATTAAATCCATAAAGCTTAAGGGTGTCATTTATAGTTCTAGCCAATCTCTTTATATAGCCTTTGCTTTCTACTTTTAGATTAACAGATTTATAGGGTTCATCAAAGCATATTACATCGCTTAATTCAACCTTAAATCTCTTATATGACTTAAGCAAATCTGATAACACATAATCTAGTTTTTCTATATTGGCATCTTCGATTATTTCTAAAGTTATATGCAGCATAGGTAGATTTTTATATAATTTATACTTTCTACAAATATTTCGCTGTATAGGTTCTATGGTCTTGTAGGACTCCTCATCAAATAATGCTACTAAATAATATCTCATTTTCTACCTCCGCTTGTACACTATATGTATTTTAAAATAAAGAATATAGAAATAATTATAACACACTAGTACATTATATATAAAGCAAATAGAAATAATAATCTGTATTTTACGTATTATTTGATAATTTTCATACTATAGATCTTAAAGATATCTTTAAAATTATATTGAATAATAATAATGCAATTACAAATAATATATATGTAAGTTTAATTTGAAAGGATGATACATAATGAGACATAATGAAAGCATAGGATGTGTAGTTACAGAGTGTAAATATCATTGTAAAGATGACAATTATTGCACATTAAATCAAATACAGGTTGTTAAGAATACAGCTATGGCTAAAGAAGTAGAAGCCACAGATTGTGGAAGCTTCGAACCTATGAGATAACTAGGATACATTATATTATAGGGTCATTGTTATATGCTTGACCAATAGTTAATTAATAAATTAACTATTGGTCAATGTCGTATAAATAATGACCCTATTATTTTTGTTCCAATAATTATTACGGTATTTAACAGTAAACCCGTTTAATATATAATAAAATAAGTTATTAATATTTAAAATATTATGTATAAAAAAGGTAGCTATTAATATTTCATTATATTGACAGTATATAATAAAAAAAACATTGCTAATATCCTAGTAAATTGTGATATAATGAAAGTTATGAAAGTATATTTATAAATTTTACTGTATATGTGAGCTTAAGTTAGAATTTTATATAGAGATGGAAAATAGATTTATAGAATTATTTTAGTAAGGGTGAAATATAATGGAAAAATTAATTATAAAAGGCGGAAGACCTCTTTTTGGAGAAATTGAAATAAGTGGAGCAAAAAATGCGGCAGTAGCAATAATCCCTGCTGCTATAATGGCTAGCGAAGGACCTTGCAATATAGATAATATACCAAATATAGAAGATGTTCATTGTTTAGAAAGAATACTACAAGGATTAGGATGCAAAATAAAAGTTGATAATAATAGTTTAAGTATTGATAGTAGTAATATCATGAGCTTAGATGCATGCACTGAAGATGTGAGAAGAATGAGAGCTTCTTATTATTTGATAGGAGCTTTATTAGGAAGATTTAAGGAAGCAAGAGTGGAGCTTCCAGGGGGGTGCCCTATCGGGGTAAGACCCATTGATCAACATATTAAAGGTTTCGAGGCTTTAGGAGCTAAAGTTAAAATAGAGCATGGAGCTGTAATTGTAAAGGCAGATAAATTAGTAGGAGCTAGTATATTTTTTGATGTAGTTAGTGTTGGAGCAACTATAAATGTTATGTTAGCAGCAACTTTAGCAGAAGGAACTACTACTTTGGAAAATCCTGCGAGAGAACCCCATGTAGTTGATGTAGCTAACTTTTTAAACTCCATGGGAGCTAATATAAAAGGTGCAGGAACAGATGTCATAAGAATAACAGGGGTAGAAAAGCTTAAAGGTTGTAATTACAGTGTAATACCAGATCAAATAGAAGCCGGTACATATATGATAGCTGCAGCAGCTTGTGGGGGAGAGGTTGTTATAACAAATGTTATACCAAAACATCTGGAATCCATTTCTGCTAAGCTTATAGAAATGGGCGCTGAGATAATAGAAGAGGATGATTCTGTAAAAGTAAAATCTTCAGGAAAGCTTAAGAGCGTAAATATTAAAACATCGCCTTATCCAGGGTTTCCCACGGATGTTCAACAGCCTATGTCCACTATATTATCTGTAGCGGATGGTAGAAGTATAATAAACGAAAGCATATGGGAAAGCAGATTTAAACATGTAGATGAACTAAAGAAAATGGGAGCCAACATAAAAGTAGAAGGAAGGACTGCTATAATAGATGGAGTAAATAGGATGACGGGGGCTATAGTTAAGGCTACAGATCTAAGAGCTGGAGCAGCTATGGTCATAGCTGGACTTATCGCTGAAGGAACTACGGAAATAGAAGGCATTGACCATATAGATAGAGGATACCCTAATATAGAAATTAAGTTTAAAGCTTTAGGTGCAGACATAAGAAGAGAAAGTATTTAATGGGGGAAAGTATAGATGATTTTTTGCTCTTTATATAGTGGGAGCAGCGGAAATAGTATTTTTGTTTCCTCAGGAGAGGCGAAGATTCTAGTTGATGTGGGCTTACCGGGTAAAAGTATAGAAGCTGCTCTTAAAGAAATATCTGAGTGTCCTTCAGAAATAGACGGAATTTTTATAACTCATGAGCATAGTGACCATATAAAGGGGGTAGGGGTACTATCTAGAAAATATGATATACCCGTATATGCAAATGAGAGAACTTGGATAGCCATGGGAAGTAGTATAGGCAAAATAAAAGAACACAATATAAAAATTATGGATAAAAAGGTTATATCCATAAAAGATATGGATATTGTTAATTATTCAATACCTCATGATGCAGCTTGTCCTGTAGGGTATTCTATACACTATAAGGGTAAAAAGGTTAGTATAGCTACTGATTTAGGCTGTTTTACTGAGGAGGTAAAGACTAATATAAAAGATTCTGATTTAATTCTGCTTGAAAGCAATCATGATGTGGAGATGTTAAAATTCGGACCATATCCTTATCCTTTAAAGAGAAGAATATTAAGTGATATAGGTCATTTATCTAATGAGGCTTGTGGTATTGCTATAGCAGATATAACAAATCATAATCCTAAAAAAATAGTTCTCGGACATTTAAGCAAAACTAATAATTATCCAGACTTAGCATATCAAACTGTAGTTAATGTATTAAATGATAAAAATATAAAATTAGATAGAGATGTGTTTTTAACCATGGCTGATAGGGGTAAACCTAGCAGTTACCATGAGTTGTAAAATACTTAATTAATTTTATTTTATAGGGGAAGAAGAGATATGATTAGAAAAGTGAATTTATATTTATGTGCAGTTTTATGCACTACCTCCATGATTACATCAGGGTGTGCTAAAGAAGATAAGATAAGTATAAATAATAAAGAGAGGGTAAAGAATATCGAACTACCTAAAGAAAAGGATGGATACGTAGATTTAGATATTTATTTTGATGCCTCTCCAGCAGAAAATAAAGTTGAGATTGCAAAAGAGGAGATATTTATTTCAAAGGAAGAAATAATAGGTGAAGTTATAGTTAATGGCCTTATTAAAGGACCTGCTATAAATAGCAAGTCTAAACCTGTATTGCCAAAGGATACAAGGCTTTTAAGCTTCTCTATAAAGGATGGTATAGCTTTTATAAATCTAAGTAAGGAAGCTAAGGTAAAAATGACTGCCACTAAAGAAGAAGCTTGTTTAAAAAGTATTGTTACTTCTTTAAGTCAGCTATCTTCTATATCTAAAGTTAAAATAATGATAGAAAATCAAGACACAGAAGTTCTAGGGGGCAATTTTAATATATCAAAGCCCTTTGGAAAGGATGATATTGCCACAATAAAAAATAAACAATAGACACTCTTTCAATTTTTAAATAGAGTAAAGCCTTAAAATGTGATTATTGTGATGAGATATCTCAATGCTTATTAGTGGTGCATAAAGAGATGAAGCATAAACAGTAATCAGGTTTTAAGCCTTGAAAATCTTAAAGAGCTTTATTATAATAAAATAAATATATATAGAGGGAGACAGGAAAGATGAGTTTATATAAACAATGGACAGATATGGTTATAGAATATGTAAAGCACAGAGGAGAAGAGGCTTTTTGGAAAGAATATAGCGCTATGGAAGATAGCATATATACAAAAATATTAGCAAATCACAATGAAGTTATGGTTCAAAGTATAAATGAATTAGCTAAGGAATTTGAAACTACTCCAGAATTTATTATGGGATTTGTGGATGGAATAAATGACAGTCTAGAGACTGCATTAGATTTGGAAAGCATTGAAGCAGATACTAAAATTGAGTTTAAAGTTGATTTTGAAAAATTATATTTCAATATGTTAGATGCAAAAGCAGACTATTTATATGAGCTTCCACAATGGGAGGCTATATTCTCAAAAGAAAAGAGAAAAGAAATACAAAAACAATGGAGAGATTCTAAAACGGTTGTAAATAATGATAAGATAGGAAGAAACGATCCTTGTCCTTGCGGTAGCGGAAAAAAATATAAAAAGTGCTGTGGACAATAGTATTTTTACATAAAAACACCTTGCATGGGTGTTTTTTGTTTTTGATATAAAATTATTATGTGAAATAAGATATAAAAACAATATAATTAAATCTTGAAAGCGATTGAGAAAACCTTGTAATAAAGTACAATTTACCTTATAATTGTTTATAAGGTATTAATTTATAATGGAGATGGTAAACATGAGAATTATCTTGAAATTATTAGGATCTTTAATTTTTATAGGCCTTGGTGTTTTAGGGTATTTCAACTTTAAGGATCCTGAGAGAGCTATTAAATGGTCTCATAGGTTTGATTTTCATGAAGAAGCGGAACCTAAGGATCATTTAGTAGTTTTAACATCCATATCGGGAATGTTTATGATGGGAGCAGCAGCAATATTTCTTATTCTTTTGTGGATAAGATATTAGTTGATATGACATAATATTTAAAGACTTGTAGTAAAAATTATATTACTACAAGTCTTTATAGAATGATGATGTTTATTATGCTCTTCCCTCTTTAAAGGCAGTTAAGTTTACATCCAAGGTTTTCTTAGGTACATAATTTTTAATTACCTCTAACCAAGTATTTTCATCAAAAGGCAAATATCTAGATAACACTCCTAGAAGATATATATTAGACACTTTAATATTTCCTAAAGCTCTAGCCTTTTCTTTAGCATTAACGGAAATAAGCTCTAAATTTCTTGATAAAATTCGTTCATTTATATCTAAAGGATATTCCTCTTTTTCAATCAACACCCTATTTGGGAATATCGCTTCTTCATTAATTATAACCTTACCACCGGGAGCAACCAAATGACACCATCTTAGGGCCTCTAGCTTTTCCATGGCTAATAGTATGTGTGCTTCACCTACAGGAATCATGGAGGAAGGTACACTTTCTCCAAATCTGACACTTCCCCAGATCATACCGCCTCTTTGCGATAGTCCAATTACATCACTGGTTTTAATATCAAGACCTTCTTTAAATATAACTTCAGATAATATTCCAGTAGCTAGTACCAATCCTTGGCCACCTACGCCACTAATAAAAATATTAGTAATACCCATATTAATTCCCTCCTAATCAGTAGTAGTGCTTCTCTTAATTGCTCCTACAGGACAGACCTGAGAACACACTGAGCACCCAACGCACATATCAGGATCTATATAAGAATTCTTCTTTTCTTTGCCTTCATATTGCTGCATTGATATAGGAGGACAGTTAGTTCTTATACAATTTCTGCAGCTGATACAAATATTCTCATCTACATAAAAATGAGGTTCTTTTACTTTAAAGTTTATGGCACAAGGCCTAGTGGTTATAACTACAGATAATCCTTCCCTCTTCATAGCATTTAGAATAGTTTCTTTGGTTTCCTTATATTTAAATTGATCTACCACAGTTATATCCTCTATACCAAAGGATTTCAAAACCCCTGCTATGCTCACAGCATTAGAATCTATATGCTTAAAATATTCACTGGTAGTAGGAGTAATCTGACCACCAGTCATGGCAGTGGTTCTGTTATCCATAACAATAACAGTAATATTTTCTTTACAACCAACTAATTGTAAGAATCCAGTCATACCTGAGTGAAAGAAGGTTCCATCACCAATAGTAGCAACCATTGGCTTTTTAATTCCTAGCTTTTTATGAGCTTTTGCTACACCTAACACCATGCCTAAGGAGGCTCCCATGCTTATATTTGTTTTATGAACTTCAAAGGGTTCTAATATTCCAAGAGAATAACAGCCTATATCCCCCATAACAGTAGCCTTGGCCATTTTTAAGATGTGGAATATGGGCCTATGGGGACATCCAGAACAAAGCATTGGAGTTCTAAGAGGTACTTTTTCAGCATCTATATTTTTAGCAGTAAAGTCTATAATACCTGCTTCCTTCAAACCCACTTTAATAGCATCTATAGAAAGCTCTCCAGTGAAAGGAAAATATTTTTTGCCCTCTACTGCTATATTATTAATTTTAAGTTCTTCCTCAATAAATCCCAAAGTTTCTTCTAAGATTAATATCTTCTCATATTTATCTGAAATACTTTCAATGTATTCTATAGGAAGAGGCCAAACCATAGCAAGCTTTAATATATCTACAGGAGCATTAATTTCTTTTAAATTTGCATAACATAAGCTGCTGGTTATAACTAAGGCCTTAGAGTTATTAATTTCTAATGTGTTTTTAGAGTTATTATTATTGAAGGCTTTAAGCTTTTCCATTCTCTCCTTCATGAAATATTGTGCCGCATTGGCGTAAGGAGGAAGCATACAATATCTAGATTGATCAGGAATAAAACCTTCGGAGCTTACTTCTTCTCTTTCCTCTAGTTCTACCACTGCCCTGCTATGGCATAATCTGCTGGTAAGTCTTATAAGCACAGGTGTATTAAACTCTTCGCTTATTTTTATTCCATCTTTTATATAATCCTTAACTTCTTGTGGAGAGGAGGGGTCTAATATAGGTATATTAGCAAACTTTCCCCAAAATCTGCTATCCTGTTCGTTTTGTGAGGAGGTAAGTCCTGGGTCGTCGCCAACCACTAACAAAAAACCTCCTTTAGTCCTAATTTGAGTAAAAGTCATGAAGGGATCTGAGGCTATATTAATTCCTACATGTTTCATAGAAACTAAAGACCTAGCTCCAGCTATACTTCCACCCATAGCAACTTCCATGGCTACTTTTTCATTAGTTGCCCATTCTGCGTAGATTTCATCATAGGTTTTCATGCTTTCAAGAATTGATACTGTAGGAGAGCCAGGATAGCTAGATGCAATTAGCCCTCCGGCCTCCCAGAAGCCCCTACTGATAGCTTCATTACCAGTTAAAATAGCCTTATTCACAAAAACACCTCCAAAAGTTAATAGTTTTCAGAAGATTAAGTATATTATATCATATTACCTATTTATTCTTTAAGAAATAATAATAATTATATGTTTAGAAAAGCTAATTATAATTTTTTCTTTAAAATTTATTTAATTGAATACATTATTTATAATGATATAATTATTTTGGTATAAATTTTAATTGCAGATAAATGAATTTGTTTATTATATGATTATTAAGAGGAGATACATAGAATGAATATATTATTAGTTTCTGTAGGAAAAATAAAAGAAAAGTACCTAAGGGATGCCATAGATGAGTACTCAAAAAGACTACAAAGATACTGCAAGCTTGAAGTAATAGAACTGGCAGACGAAAAAACACCAGATAATGCCTCACAAAAAGAAGAGTTAATTATAAAAGAAAAGGAAGGCGAAGCTATACTTAAGGTCTTAAAGGATAATATGTATGTTATAGCTCTTGATCTTAAGGGTAAGATGCTTTCTTCAGAAGAATTTTCGGAGCATATAAAAGATCTAGGGGTTAAGGGAGAAAGTAATATAGCTTTTGCTATAGGCGGATCACTAGGACTTTCCCAGCAAGTATTAAATAGGGCGAATTATAAACTATGCTTTTCGAAAATGACCTTTCCACATCAGCTTTTTAGGGTAATGCTGTTAGAGCAGGTGTATAGAGGGTTTAGGATAATGAAGGGGGAACCGTATCATAAGTAACGGAGGTTTTTATAGAAGTATTGCAGCATCTCAAGTTCATCAAAATAAAAAGATATTTTGTATAAAAGAGTTGAATTAATAAAATAGGACTTGCTTTATAATAGTAAGTCCTTTATATTAAAAGCTTTTAAAATAGGTTTATTGTAGACTGCTTGGAATACATTATTTTTGTTATTATATACCTTATCATCTGTTCTGCTCAGATCTTGTAAACATTATAGTCCCAATAATTGAGAATGCCAGAAAGAATGCCACAATAGCTATTATATTATAGAGTGGATGATGTAAAACAGATAGTTCATAAACTGAGCCTTTCCAATAGAAAACACCTCTTGCCAAATCATTTAGATATGTGAGAGGCATAAGCTTTGCCAAGAAAGCTATAATACCAGTAGAATGAGATAATGGTATAATTGTACCTGAAAAAAACATCTGTGGCATAACTATGAGCATTGCGCCCATTTGTGCAACTTTTGCGTCTTGAACAAAACCTATGAATAACATACCAAGAGAAGCACCAACCAAGCAAAATATGGGCGCAATCAAAAGCAACCTCAACATTTGCATGCCGCCAAAAGGTATTTTCATAAATATAGCTACTATTAAAACTCCTATTAAAGAAACTAAGCTTCCCAAGCTGGTGCCAATCATCTTTCCTAAAATAATTGTGTATCTGGAAATAGGAGCTACATAAAATTCCTGTGTCAAATTCATATCCCTTTCTGCAACTAAGGAGGTTATGCCGCTGGCTGTGCCAAGATATAAGTTAAAAACAATCATCCCAATCATAACAAACTGTAGAAAATTATATCCTACGTTGCCTGCTAAATTTTGTGAAAGACTTCCACCCATAATACCAAGAAAAATTATTGGAAAAATCATATTTGCAATTATAGATCCTGGACTTTTGACAAGTCGCATAATCTCTCTTGCCGCGATAGCTGTTATTGCATTAATTTCTCTAGCTACTAACATCATTAAAATTCACTCTCCTCTTTTATTAACTTCAAATATGCTTCTTCAAGGGTTGGTTTATTAATATGCAGTTTTGTAAGCGTTACTGTAAGCTTGGACAGTAATTGTTGAGGGGTCTGCTCCTCATATTCAACCTTTAATCCATGCTCTGTCTCAGTAAAGACCGCTCCTAGTGTTGATAATTCCTTTTTAAGAGAGTTTCTGTCATAGGCGTCAATGTACATATATTTTTCTAACAGTAGTTTATTTTTAATTTCTTCCGGTGTTCCCATCATCAAAATTTTCCCTTTATTCATAATGCAAATTCTATCAGCACACTCTGCTTCCTCCAAATAGTGAGTTGTCAAGAAAATGGTAATGTTTTGCTCTAGGCGAATCTTATTTATATATCCCCATAGTGAGTGTCGGCTTTCAGCGTCCAATCCTTGTGTTGGTTCATCTAAAAATAGTATTTTAGGATTATGCATTAATCCACGGATAATTTCTAATTTTCGCTTCATCCCGCCTGAAAATGTTTTTAGTTTCTTAAAAAGATTTTCTTTAAGACCTACTATTTCGGCAAGTTCCTCAATACGCTGTTTATATGCTTTAGGCATCATTTTGTAAAATGGTCGAAACTTATAGGTACCATAAATACTGACATGCATTCTGATGTTTTCTTCAGCAGTCAATTCCAAATCAAGACTAGGATTTTGAAAAATAACACCGATATTAGATCTAATTTTATTGGCGTATTGCTCTAAGTCATAACCTGCAACAGAAATATTTCCACTTGTCTTTGAGAGTATTGTTGTCAAAATTGATATAGTAGTTGACTTACCAGCCCCATTTGGCCCTAAAAAAGCGAAAAACTGTCCTTCTTCTACATTAAAACTGATATTATCAACTGAAATCTTATTAGATTTTTTATACTGTTTTACCAAATTATTAACCTGAATCACGTTTTCCATATTAAATTTCCTCCTTTATTAACTTATGTTTTTAATATTACACCCAGTTTGTAAACTGAATTTAAACTAAAAAAACAACCTTACTTATTACGCATAGTAAGGTTGTTTATTCACTAAAAAATTTCTTTATATACTAAGGTCACTAGGCAATGATACTGTAAATGTTGCACCTTCTCCTAATTTACTTTGAATTTTTATAGTACCGTGATGTAAATCAACTATCTTTTTAACAATTGAAAGACCTAAACCATTGCCTTTTATTGCTGGTCTCCGCGATTTATCTCCTTTAAAAAAACGCTCAAAAATATAACTTTGGTCTTCCTCAGCAATTCCTACTCCAGTATCAGCTATTTTAAACTCTATTGTATCACTCTTGTTGCACAAATTAATCCTTACGCTTCCGCCTTCAGGTGTGAATTTGATACTGTTATTAATTAAGTTTATAAAGACTTGATTCATCATATCTTCATCTGCCTTAATTTCGATTTTTTCCAAAGAAACATCCATAATAATATTCTTATCAACCCACTGTGGTTCACAAGATAAAATGATACGCCTTAGCTGCTTATCTAAACGGTAGATTCTTGGTTCAACCTTAATAGTATCCGATTCCAAGGAGGCAAGTCTTAATATATTATCACTAAGCTTGGATAACCGCATGCTTTCAGCTTCGATTATGTTCAAGTAGTGAATTCTGTTTTCAGAGCTGAGGTTGTCATTACGAAGAGCTTGTGCAAAACCTCGGATGGAAGTTAGAGGAGATTGAATTTCATGAGATACATTTGAAATAAATTCCTGTCTCATTTTCTCCATCTTGCTTAATTCTAAAGCCATATAGTTTACACTATCTACGAGTTCACTATAAGGCCCTAGTCCTTCAATATTGCTATTTAAATTTACATTATAATCTCCTCTTGCAATTCTTTTTTGGGCAATAATAACTGAATCGAATATACCTGACTTATGTTCATCAAACATTAAAGCGACTTTGAGTATTATTAAGGCAAAAAATAATCCTAACAAGGAGTTTATAATCTGAGCTAACAGGTTTTGTGGCCTGTATCCAATTTTATTGTAAACAAATGAGGTAATGTAAAAAGCTGATACAAAACATCCTATAAACAGAATAAGCGAGAAAATTACTCCAAGCCAATTTAGAATCATATCTTTTCTTTTCATCAGTAAACCTCCAAACGATACCCAAGACCACGTATAGTTTTTATTCTAAAAGAATATTCCTTGTCTGAAAAGTGTTCTCTGAGTCTATTTATATGTACATCCAAGGTTCGTTCATTTCCGTCAAAATCATAGCCCCATATATCTTCAATGAGTTGGTCTCTGGAGAAGGTCTTTCCAGGGTAACTAGCAAGTTTAAATAGAAGCTCAAACTCCTTGAGAGGAAGGGTTAAGTCTTCACCGTTTACTAATACTTCATAGGTTTTCTGGTTCATAAACAATTCTCCAACCTGTATTGTATTGGATGCGGTGATTTGATAACGCTTTAGGAGAGCTCTTACCCTGACAATCAGCTCTAAAGGATCAAAGGGTTTTACAAGATAATCATCTGCTCCTAATTGGAACCCTTTGACTTTTTGGCTTGTTTCTCCATTAACTGTAAGCATAAGCAAAGGAATATCATAATACTTTCTAAGCTCAGAGCATAATTTCCACCCATCCATATTAGGCATCATTACATCAAGAATAACCATATCTACTTTAATACTTTCAAGTTTAGTTAGAGCCTCTAATCCATCAGAAGCTTCATATACATCAAATCCTTCATTCTTCATAAAAAATACAATCAACTCACGAATATTAGGATCATCATCAACAACTAATAGCTTATTCATCTTATGTATTGACTCCTTTCTTTGCAATACTTGAAAAGTAACCTTACGCTTATTATTTAACAATTATAACATAACACATTCTACTAAATATGATATAACAGTTATTTAAACTGAATTTAAACAAAAAAACCTCATTTGCTAACGTTACGGAGGACCGTATCATAAATGACGTATACTTTTTTGTAATTAAGATTATAGTATGAATACCGTTAATCAATAAAATATGATTTTACCTTTATATAGTATAAGTAATATAATATTCTTACTAAACATATGGAGGTAATATTCATGGGCAAATTAAGTGAAATTTTTGAAATGATAATTGAAAATAAAGATTGGTTGTTTTCTGGAATAGGTAACACTATCGGTAGTGCATTATTAAATAATATGAAAAAGAAAAAGTCAATTGATTCATATGTCACAAATGTAGTTAATTATAACGTAAATGTTCAAAATAATGATAACTTTAATAGTGTAAAGATTGAGGACAATGTCAATAACGAAATATTTCAATTAGTTGATAGGTTTATTTCAATTTATCAAAATCATGGGGTATCAATAAGTCAAATTCCATCTTTTGTAGGTAGTGATTTTAATATTAAGTTGTCAGACTTTAAGGATAAAAGTAGCATATTAGAGATACTTGATGACAAGTTCGTTGATTGGACATGCAGTGTGTTTGGAGTGGAAAGAGATTGGGTTGATGGTAAATCAAGTAGGATTTATAAGCATATAAATTACTACAAAAGCATTAGAAGTTTTATGGAAAAAATATTTGAATTAAGAAGCTTGCATGGTAATGAACTTGATGTTTTTCTTATTAAAAGTGGAGAGCTAAATCCAAATGAATATGGAGAAAATTATGTAATAGCTTTAGTAAGGTATCCAATAAAGAAGATAAATAACACTACTATATATAAATATATGCCTATATCAACTAATTGGGATTGGGGTTATTGGAGGAGTAGGTATCAATTAAAAGCTATTATTTATATCTGCGAAAGATTAAATATATTTACTCATTCATACGACATGTTATTAGATACTATGTATAAGATTTCTGGTGGTTTAGTATTTCCACAAACAGAAATTGATAAGTTAAAGCTAGGATATACGTGGTATCCAGAAGATTACATTGATTATATGTCAGAAAGTATCCAAGCTAAAGAGACAGAAGAAACAGAAATGGTAAGGAAGTATTTTGAAGATGAAGGATATTTAAAACGCTTTAAAGAACTAAAAGATAAATATAAAGATATATTATAATTATATAATAAACCCAAAACTCTTACTTAATAAAAATAGGTAAGAGTCTTTTTTTGTATTATTCTGTAAAAGTCTACGTTATAACCGTCACGGTGAGCCGTACCACAAGTAAATGAGGTTTATAGCTTTAGGCGTTGATATAGCTTGCCTAAGGCTATTTTTATAAGTGAAAATACCGTATCATAAGTAATAGCATATTTACAAAATATGTTATAATAAAATTAGGAACAAATTTGAGTAATAGATAAATAGTAATTAAGAGGATAAATAATATGTCAGAAAATTATTACAAACCATGTAAAGAATTTGATTAGTGCAATGAACTGATTGAGAAATACTTCTTGACTAAACAGTATGGAAAATGCTTTGAAGGTCATCTGAAACTTGCTGAAAAGGGCTGTCCACTGGCTGAATGTCAAGTTGGATATTTCTATTATGATGGACTTGGTGTTGATAAGGACTTAGAAAAATCTTTCTATTGAACAGAACGTGCTGCAAAACATGGCGATAGAGACGCTCAGAATAATCTTGCAGAGTTATTTTATGCTGAACGCGTTGTTGTGGAAGAGGACATTGAGAAAGTCAAAGAATGGTATAAAAAGGCTGCAATTAACGGACACCTAGAAGCCTTGGAGAAGTGCCGAATATTAGGGGTTGAAGTAGATATATAAATTTCAGCTTATTAATGAGATTAAAATTTTAAAATAGAAAAAATTATAGAGGTTTATTTTTTATAAAAATTTGATATAATATAAATAAGAAAAGCTTAGTGCTGGTAACACTAAGCTAAGTCTTAGAACATTTATTTTGTTTTAGGGCTATTGGATAAAATTTTTTATTTGAATTTAGGAGACTAAAGCACTAATCTTCGCTGGATGGGTGCTTTTTCTATTTGCCATTAAGTTCTAAATGAAATTTTTTTATTATATGATATTTGTGAAGAATTTGTAATTGTTATGTTACCATATCTATATGATATTAAAGAGAGAGCATATTGCATTTTCATTTGCAGTATCATGGTTTAACTGGCAAACATTAGCCCGTGCTTGGATAATTGGAGTTGCTATAGCTTTCCTTATTATCAATCTGCTGCAAATGCTTTCTGAACTTTATTGGGCTCCAGGAACCATTGGCTTTGCCAGTAAGTTTAATAAAAGGAGATTATTATGCTATCAAATTGTAAAAAAACATCAATAAAATGGGTTGTTATGGCTCTATCAATGACACTTCTTGCAGGATGTTCCAGTATAAGCAGTCTCATTAATCCTACAAACAGCAGTAAAAATCAAACATCGTCTATCACAGGCATTCAATCTAATACTAATCCAAACTCTAATAGTTCTTTATCTTCAACAACTACTGACTTAAGCTCAATTATATACAAGAATACTCAATATAGGTTTAACTTTACGTTACCGAAAAGCTGGCAAGGATTTTCTATTGTTGCTGGAAATTGGATGAGTAATGATATAGCATCTGGTAAAGGTACAGAAACAGGCCCTATGCTTTCAATTAGACATCCTCAATGGACTACTAAAAATCCAAGACAAGATATACCTATCTTCATATTTACACTTGACCAATGGAACTTGCTTCAGAAAGAAAAATTTCATATAGGAGCTACTCCCATTCCACCAAGGGAACTTGGAAGAAACAATATTTATGTTTTTGCCCTTCCAGCGCGTTACAACTACGCATTCCCTACAGGATATAAAGAAGTGGAAGAAATATTGAATAATCATCCTCTTCAACCAACCCAGATAGCTCAAAGCAGCGATTCAAAAACAGCTATGCTTTTGAATATGATGGAGCTTGCAAAACAGGGAAGAGTTATTAATTGTGACTTTGCAACTAAAATAACCACTATTGATACTGTTATAAAAGCGTGGGGACAGGCAAATAAAATTGATTATGTAGCAGTTGCTAAAGGAACTTATGCAACTTATACAAATCATAGTGTTGTTTTTGGTTTTAACAAGGGAGAGCAAATTTTCGAAATTCGTTCTTTCAGTACTCAGCTAAAGAGCCTATCCTTAGCTAAAGTAAAAGAGGTTTTCGGAATCCCGGCCTATGATGCTAAGAGCAATAATCAAGAAATCATAGGATATACAGCCGGCAGGGATTTTAAAATGGAAATGGTGTTTAGTGCTCCTACTAAGGATAAACCTAACCCTGTGGTGGATCATTATAATGTTCTTTATCCAAGTGGAACCGTTAATTCTATGGCAGGTGACCCTGAAAGACAGTGGTAGACTTCAACTTGCAGTAATTTTATAATATGATAGATTGTACTAAGCCAAGTAACAGTTACTTGGCTTAGTGTAAAAGTACAACTTTTATGGATAGTTCATTAAAAGTCTGCATTATAATTGTTAAGATAAAATATAGGATAAAGAAAGGCTGTTTTATGATATTATATAAAGTATTCTAGCCCAACTTCTTCCACAGCTTTGAAATATCCTTTTTTTGTTCTTTCATTAAGAATTTCAGTTGCTTTTTCTAGAGTAATTTTAGGGAAACTCATTAAATCATAGAGTGAAACTGTATTAAGATTCACCTTTAGTGGTATCATTTCTTCTTTAAGCCAAAAGTACTTGGGGATTTTTACATGTGTGTTTTCAATCCATAATTCTTTACCTATGTTTTTATCTATAGCAATGTCGCCATTTTCTATCATGTGGCATAAATTATTATAAGCTTTTTTGTATTCCTTAAGAGTTTCAACAAAGGGGTGAAGCTTTCCTACCATTCCATCATATGCGGCCTTTTCATAAATTTCAGAAAGATCATTGGATATGGTTTTTCCTACTGTTGTAGAAATGAATAATATTAGTAGTTCTTGTTTGTCTTGAGGAAAACACTCGCACCACATTTTTATAAATTCAATAAAAGGAATGGAGTCTTCATTTAAGCTATCTTTAATTTTATACCATGTCCAGAAAGTTTTAAGCATAACATTTTCAAAGGATGTAAATAATTCTTTTACCTCAGTTTCATCATTTATATTTGAAATTAAAAAGTTGTTGTAGAAGTCTTTTGACAGATAGTTGTTTTGTATAGTTTCATTTGTGCTTATCCTATAGAAAAGAGTTGCTATAACTCCTTCGCAGGATAACATTTGTTGTGAATTTTTTAGCTTTGTTTTATCAAAAATAGTTGAGGTATGCTCAAGTATTATAGTATCTGCTATATTCAAATTAAATTTATAAGCTTCTGGAAGTAGCTTATTATGAATATATGCATTATCTAGAACTCCTTTTAATCTTAATTCAGTATCCGCATGGCATTGCCATAGTTTGTATATATCTCTGTCATAACTATACTTTACATTATTTAATTCTTTATAATATGAAATAGAATTGTGAGTCAACTTTTCAAAATGGATTGCCCAGCCTTCGTTAAAAGCCATAAAATAATCAGTTATTCCCATACTGACATGCTGCTTTGAAGAATTACTTAGAGGAAAGTTTTTTAATATATTTTCCATCATTACATGGCCTAATTCATGGCTAAAAATATCAAGTTTACCATCATTTAAACTTTCTTCATCAATAACTAAATCAACATAATTTAAATGTGGATAATCAACAGATTTATCTTCTTCTATTAATCTAAGTCCACAGTTTGCAAATCCACCTTCAGTGTTAGAGAGAAATAATACATTAGGACCTATAGTATCTTTCATTAAGTTTCTTGTACATTGACTCAATTTAATAACTGATTGATGAAATGGGAATTCTAACTCTCTAATTATTTTCTTATAAAGTGGAGAGGTTATAGATAATTTCTTCCCACTGTGAATATTATCATTGTCATCCTTACCTTTTACTATGCATATTTTTTCATTTGGATTTGGAAAAATATATTCCATATTAATACCTCCTAAATTAGGCGCATATTATACACACCTTATATTATTTATTTTAAATTCGTCCTATCATCATATTTAAGCCTTCTATTTAATGCTGCTATAGTAAGGTATACATTTAATCCTTGATTGGTTGCAGTATATTTTCCATTTTCATTTTTGCATATAAATTTATTTGATAGTAATTCTTTTAAATGATGATGAAGATGTCCTCCGGCCATTTTTGTTATTTCAACTAATTCACCGCTGCTGTACTCATTTTTAGTTAAATATCTTAATATGCATATCCTTTGTTTTGAAGACAAAACATTACAAAGTGCTTCTATATCTTCATCCGGTTCTTCTTCATCTAAAGTGAATAGGGAAGTTAATTGATAATCTCCAGCTTTGTTTTTGTTATGAAGTACCGCTTGGAAGATGATGCTATCTTCATCTTTATAATGTGCTTTTATTTTTTTAAGGCTTTCGTTTACTTCCTTTACTGTGTTGTTAAAGTTATTGGATAGAGGAAGTGCTGTTTCTTGTTTTTCAATAGAGCTTTTTTCAAAAACAGCACTTTCAAGTTTCTCAATTCTTTTTATTAATTCCTTTATCTGATCCATAAGTTAATCTCCTATAAATATAATTATAATTTTATATAATTATATAAAATTATAATACGTTTGTCAATATTATACATATTTAATTTTGGGAAAAAATTGGCTTTATGAAGTTAAAAATTTATTCTTTTAGGATTACTAGTAAAATAAATATACGATATCAAATGTAAGAACCTCATTTAGAATAATTGAGGAGAACCGTATCATAAATGAATGAGGTTTTTATAATTAAGTAGTTACAACGTATATGTCATAATGAATCTTGTGCTATAATAAACAAGTAAGGACTATTCTTAGTGACTTAGTGAAAAAGTCTTCCGATAAAAGGAGAGGAATATTATGAAATATACAATTAAACCGTTAAGTTCGGAGTTATCCTCAATATTTACTGAATATCTTGATAACTTAGATTTTGGACATGAACCTCATTGGGCTACTTGCTTTTGCCGGTTTTACCATACAAATTGTTCTGCTGATCAATGGCGTAATAGAACGGGTGAAGAGAACCGTTTAGAGGCAATTGAACAAATAAAGGCTGGAAATATGAAGGGTTACCTAGCTTTTGATGGAGATAAGTGCATTGGATGGTGCAATGCAAACAACGTAAGTCAGTACATAAGACTCGAACAGGACATAAAGCATATAGTAGCAGGTAAGAAAGTGGGTTGTGTAATTTGTTTTGTAATCCACCAAGAATACAGAAAGCAAGGTATTGCAAGACTTTTGCTTAAACAAGCTGTTGAAGACTTTAGACTACAAGGCTTTGATGCGGTTTTAGCAATCCCAGTAGATATTAAGGATAGGCCGGAAAGGCTTTATAGGGGTACACTAAATATGTATAGTGAGCTGGGTTTTAGAGAAATAGAAACGCACGGCAATGTGAGTGTAATGTGGCTGGAATTTTAATAACTCCTGATTATTAAGGTAAACTATTTGAAACATATAAGTATGCAATATTAAAGCATATAACAGAGCGTCTGAAAATACTAAGTAAATTTAAAAAACCTCACTTGTAAGTGATAGGGAGAGCCGTATCATAAATAAGTGAGGTTTTTACTAAAATTGGATGAAGGTATGGAGGTAACATAAGTCTTGCTCTCAGAATCGAACTATACGAAAAAATACATTGACTAATTAGTTAATGTATTTTTTATTATGAAATAATTTCAAGAAAAAATCGTAACCCTACACTATCGCACCAGAGTTCGGCACATGTGTTATAATTTGATAAGTAAGTTTCAGAAGGGAGGTAATTATTTTATGAAGAACTATAGAACATCAGATGTAGCTAAAATCATAGGGGTACACCCCAATACTGTATTGGCTTATGAAAAGTGGGGATATATAAGCACTGTACCGAGAAGCGAGAATGGATACAGGATTTATTCAGAAAAGCATATTGAACAAATTAAAATGACAAGGTTAGCCTTAATGAGTGAAGCAGTTAAAGCCTACATGCTATTTGAAGTAAGAGATATTTTGAAAACTATTGCCAAGGGAGATTTAAAAAAAGCATTATCCTTAAGTCAAAGTTTCCTAGCACAGATACAGAAAGTAAAGGCTAAGGAATATGAAATTATAATAGAAATAAAAAAAATATTAAAAGAGTACATAGCCGAGAAAAGAAGTATTTCCTTAAAAAGAAGCGAAGCTGCAGAAGTGCTTGGTGTATCTATAGATATAATTATTAATTGGGAAAGAAACGGAATGTTAGATATACCAAGAAATAATAAAAATAATTACAGAATTTATTCTGAAGATGAATTGGTTTTATTAAAGATTGTAAAGATCTTAAGAGATGAAAACTATATTACACAATGTGTAGGGAATATGATTAAAAAGATAAAAGACAATAACTTTGAATTCTTAAATAAAGATGATGAATTATTATCTCCTATAGAGGAAAAAGAGAAGGATATAAAGAAATTAATTTCTCATCTAAGTACATTGATTAATAAATCGTGATATTTGTATCAGTTGAAAGATAAGATATGAATCAAAGCTAACGAATACAATAAGTTATTGCTTCTTAAAGATTAGCAAGGAGGGATATAGATGGAGCAGGAATTTATAGTTTTAAAAGGCTGTAAAGAAAATAATTTAAAAGATATTTCACTAAAAATACCTAAAAGAAAGATAACAATATTTACAGGGGTATCCGGTTCAGGGAAGTCATCAATTGTTTTTGAGACTGTAGCAAAGGAAGCTCAACGTCAATTGAATGAAACCTTCACTGCCTTTATAAGAAATTTTTTGCCTAAGTATGGTGAAGTTAAAGCGGATCATATAGAGAATTTATCAACGCCGATTATTATTGACCAAAGCAGGCTTGGTGGTAATTCAAGATCTACCTTAGGCACTATTACAGATATAAATTCCTTCCTTAGAGCTTTATATTCAAGGTTTGGAAGTACTTATATCGGTAAGGCTAATATGTTTTCCTTTAATGATGTTAATGGTATGTGCCCGGAATGTCAGGGCCTTGGCAAAAAACTGGTTGCTAATATGGAGGAGATCCTTGATAAGAGTAAATCCTTAAATGAGGGAGCAATTTTACTTTCCGGTTTTGGAGTTGGTTCTTGGCATTGGAAGATATTTACCGAGTCAGGATACTTCGATAATGATAAGAAAATATGTGATTATTCAAAGGAAGAATTATATAAATTTTTATATGCCGGGCCGGAGAAAATAAAGATAGATGAGACCGGTGGAATGAATATAACTTATGAAGGCCTAATGGTTAAATTCAACAGGTTATATTTAAGTAAAGAAGGAGAAGCCTCTGAAGCTACGAAGAAGAAGTTAAGCAGGCTGCTAATAGAAGATCAATGTCCTCTATGTAAGGGCAAAAGGCTTCATGAAAGAGTATATGAATGTTTAATTAATGACTATAACATTGCAGATTTGACAAGTATGCAAATTGATGAATTAGTTAAGGTAATTAAAGAGATAAATGAGCCGGAAGCAGAGCCTTTACTCAATGGGATAATAGAAAAACTAAATAATATTATAGATATAGGCCTTGGATATTTAACCTTAGATAGAGAAACTTCTTCCCTTTCCGGCGGAGAATCTCAACGTATAAAGATGGTTAAATACTTAAACAGCAATCTTGTAGACTTAATGTATATCTTTGATGAGCCTAGTATAGGTCTTCACCCAAGAGATGTTCATAAGTTAAATAATCTTTTGAGTAAGCTTAGAGATAAAGGTAATACTGTAATAGTTGTTGAACATGACCCTGATGTTATTAAAATTGCAGACCATATTATAGATGTAGGACCCCGTGCAGGTAAGTATGGTGGTGAAATTGTATATGAGGGAAATTATGAAAAATTGCTTCAATGCGGAACCTTAACTGGAACTGCCTTAAATAAAACTCTTTCTATTAAAGAAAAGGTAAGAGAGCATAAGGGGTATTTAGAGGCTGTAAATTGCAATAAGAATAACTTGAAAAATATCTCTATTACAATACCTAAAGGTGTATTAACAGTAGTGACAGGAGTTGCAGGATCAGGCAAAAGCACATTAATTAAACAGGAATTTTTAAAACAGAATAAGAATGCAGTACTAGTAGATCAAAGTCCTGTGTCAGCTAATTCTAGGTCCAGTTTAGCAACCTACAGCGGAATTATGGATGATATAAGAAAGGCTTTTGCAAAGGAAAACGGTGTTAATGCTTCATTATTTAGTTCAAATTCAGAGGGGGCCTGTGAGAATTGCAATGGAACAGGAGTAATAGAAACAAACCTTGCATTTATGGAAAATATAAAAAGCACTTGTGAGATTTGTGAGGGTAAAAAGTTTAAGAAAGAAGTTTTAGAATATAAGTATCAAGACAAAAACATAATAGAAGTTCTTGAAATGTCTGTTTCAGAGGCCATTGAATTTTTCAACCTAAAGCAAATTAAAACAAAGCTGCAGTCCATTGAGCAAATGGGCATTGGATATTTAACCCTAGGTCAAACTCTCGATACCTTATCTGGTGGAGAATGTCAAAGATTAAAGCTTGCCAGTGAGTTGCACAAAGAGAGCTCCGTATATATATTGGATGAACCTACCACAGGCCTTCATATGGCTGATACCGAAAGGTTTATAAATATAGTTGAAGGTATTGTAGACAGCGGGAATACAGTTATAATAATCGAACATAATGTAGATGTAATTAAAAGAGCAGACTGGATTATTGATATGGGACCTGAGGGTGGAATAAGAGGTGGAGAGATATTATTCGAAGGAACTCCAAAACAGTTGTATAACTGTGAAGTATCATTAACAGCTAAATATATCTAGTATTCAAATAAGTCTTGATTTAACAAGTTTGCATTCAGAAATTTATTTAATCAAAACCAGTAAATAAAATATAGTAAAGACCTCCGATAATACTATTACGGTGAACCATATCATAAGTAAATCAGGTTTTTTGACAGAAGTATCAAGGACTTACTGTGATGAAGTAAGTCCTTGATACATATTATATAAAATTTACTCGGCGCTCTTAAGTGATTCTATCATATCAATTCTATCAAATCTGTTATACATAGCTAAATTTACGATTACAGAAAACAATAACGTAAGTAAAATCGATAGCAGATAACTAATTAGACTAATCTTTTGCAAAAACATTATATCGTTAGTTTCTGCAGTAGCCATGATAAATTTATTAAGTACTATTCCCATAGGTATTCCCGCCAGGCTTCCTAGAAAAGTTAATATCATGTTTTCTCTGTATATATAAGCTGCCAATTCATGATTATAAAATCCCAAAAGCTTTATTGTTGCAAGCTCTCGTTTTCTCTCCTCAATATTAATGTTTGTGAGATTGAATATTACAACAAAGGCCAAAACGCCTGCAGATACTATTAACACCGGTATGACAGAATTAATAGCGGAAGTAATCTTATTAAAATTTATATGCACGTTGTTTTTAAATTCAACAGAATTGAAGCCGCCAAAGTCTTTCAAGGTATTCAATGTGTCATTTTCAGCTTCCTCGGATAAATTATTAAGCAATCCATAGAAGCTGTTAAAAGTTATCTTATTACCTGTTAGCTTTTCATAATAAGCTGGGCTTACATAGATATAATGTTGAACGTAATGCTCCGTTACAGCAGAGATTTTAGCTTCAAAAGTCTTATCCTCCAAGGTAATCTCAATGCTTTCCCCAGCCTTTTTATTTAAGAGTTTAGATAACTTCTTAGTTATAATAATACCATCATCATCAAGCTTTAATTCTTTCCCCTTCATAGTCAGATTAATGTAGCTGTTAAACTCATCCTTACTTTCAGGAACAACTACATAGGCATCCTGACTTTTATTATCTTCTAGCTTAACGGTGGCATTCTTTGAATAGGTAAACAATACTGACTTAACATTTGAAGCCTTCGCAGCATTGGCTTTTATAGCATTTTTATCAGTTTCATTTACATTTTTGCTAAGATTACCCTGCATATCGTATTTATAGATATTACTAAATTGCTTTTCTACTGCACCAACTATTCCTTCTTTTAATCCAAAGCCAGTTATCATTAATCCTGTGCAGGCGGCAATACCTATCACTGTCATAAAGAGTCTCTGCTTGTATCTAAATATGTTTCTTGCAGTAACCTTATTTGTAAAGTTGAATCTTCTCCATATAAAACCAACTCTTTCAAGTAGTATCTTTTTACCTGATTTAGGTGGTTTAGGCCTCATTAAAGAAGCTGGAACTTCTCTTAATTCCTCCAGGGTTGATGCAACTGCCGCTGCAGCTGTGAACAATACTGCTATTATAGCTGCCTGAAGTGCAAGTCTTGTATTAAAAGGCACTACCTTGTCAGCTATGGCATAACGGGCAGCATAGGCATTTATTATGAGAGATGGAAATAACCTAAATCCAACCAAAATTCCAATGAGGCTTCCTATAATACTTGCTGAAAGTGCATAAATAAGATAGTGAGATACTATTGCAGTTCTTGAATATCCTAAAGCTTTAAAGGTACCAACTTCTATTCTTTTTTCCTGAACCATCCTGGTCATTGTAGTGAGACTTACCAGGGATGCCACTAGGAAAAATATTAAAGGAAAAGCTTTTCCTATACTGTCCATTCTGTCGCTATCCTGCCTGTAGGTTTCATACCCTGCATTTTGAGATCTCCCCAGCACATACCAGTCAGGTTTTTTAATATCATTAAGCTTATCCCTGTTTTTTTGGATTTCAATTTCTCCATCCTTTATCTTTGCATTTGCCTTTTCTTCTTCTGACTTTAACTTTTCAACATTTGCATTAATTTCCTTCTGCCCATCTTCAAGCTTTTTTCTTGAACTGCTGAGCTTTGCTAGTCCTTCCTGTCTTCCCTTATTTAGCTGAACTTCTGATTCAACAATTTTTTTCTTACTTGCCTCAAGCTCTGCTATGGCTTTATTAAGCTGGGCTTCACTCTCTTTAAGCTGTGGATTATCCTCACCAAGCTGGAGCTTAGCGTTTTCAAGCTCTTTCTTCTTAGCATTTATTTCATTTTCCCCATATGTGATCTGCTTTTTCCCATCATCTATCTGTTTTTGGCTAGCTTCCATCTGCTCTTTAAAAAGAAGCTCATTTTTTCTAAGTTCTTCAAAGCCTTTAGTTATCTTATCTTTTTCGGCATTCAGCTGACTATGAGCATCTGCAAACTTTTCTTCCGCTTCCTTTTTTGAGCTGTCTAATTTAGCTTGTGCTTCATTTAATTTATCATTTCCAGCCTTTAAAACCTCTGCATATCTTATATCATTTCTTGACACTCCAATATCCTTAAGAGACTTTTCTATATTTGCAGTATAGCTAATATAATCTTCATTATATAAAAGGCTGTTTTTTGATTGAGGGCTATCAGTTCTTACATAAACCTCTGTATAAACTTCGCTTTTAAAAACCTCAGGAAGTATATATGTAAAACCTTTTACAATACCATTTCCTACAGAACTAGGCTGTCTTTGTTCTGAAACATATAAGGGAGACTCCGCTGTTCCAACTATTTTAAATTCAGTGTTTTTCAAACTGTCTTCTATATTGCTGTCCTTCCCAGACTTAAGTACTATAGTGTCTCCAATGCTTAATTTACGCTCCTCTAAGAATTTTTCCTCCACTACAGCTTCATTAACAGATTCTGGCCTTCTGCCTTTTATCATTCTAATATTGTTAATATCCTTTTCCCCAGGCAGAGAGTTAATGTTCAGCACTAATTGACGTTTATCCTTTTCTATTACCGCATCTATGGAGTAAGAGCCTTCTGCTTTGGTTACTTCACTTATTTTCTGAATTTCATTAACATCGTCTTTAGTAAGCCCTAAGGTGGAAATTAGCTTAAAATCCATGAAATTATTTTTGTTAAAATAGATATCAGCGGATATCTTCATAGAGGGACTTGTAGCTCTGATACCTGCATAAAAAGCAACACCAACTGCAATGATTACAACTATTGATAAAAATCTTGAGGGCGACTTTTTTATATCCCTGAATAAATTTTTAAAAAATGTCTTTTTCATAATTACCACTCTATACTTTCTATGGAAACAGGATTCTCATTCTTTTTAACGCTTGCTATCTTTCCGCTTTTCACAGTAATTATCCTATCGGCTATTGGTGCTATAGCAGAATTATGAGTAATAACTATAACGGTCATATTATACATCTTTGCTGTATCAGACAGAAGCTTAAGTATTGTCTTTCCGGTATTATAATCCAGTGCTCCTGTAGGCTCATCGCAAAGAAGCAGCTTTGGGTTTTTTGCTATTGCTCTTGCTATAGACACCCTTTGCTGTTCACCACCCGAAAGCTGTGAAGGGAAATTATAAAGCCTATCCTGAAGCCCCACGCTTTTTAGAACTTCCACTGGCTCCATGGAGTCTTGGCATATTTCAACTGCAAGCTCTACATTTTCCACTGCATTTAGATTTTGAACCAAATTATAAAATTGAAATACAAAACCTACATCTTCACGCCTATATTTTGTAAGCATCTTTTTATCAAATTTGCTTATTTCATTGCCATCTACATATATATTTCCATCAGATACATGATCCATACCACCTAGAAGATTGAGTATTGTTGACTTTCCTGCACCACTGGCACCAAGGATAACAACAAATTCTCCCTTATCTATGGAAAATGAAACATCATCAACTGCTTTAATAACTATTTCCCCCATGTCATAGCTCTTTTTTACGTTTTTAAATTCAACATAACTTCCCATTTTGCGGGTCTCCTCCTTCAATAATGTTGTGAACAACGGTTCTCTTTTAATTTAAAAAAATATTTCTCTATTTGGGCATAAATTTTATAGGTTGAAAGCTTGAAAATTAGTATCTATATAGAGAAGCTTATTGTTATTTTATATCTTCTATATCTAATTTATTTATAATATCAGTATAAAAAATATCAATTAGGTTTAGTATAAGTCTTCTAACTTCTGCACCATCACTACGTTCCTTAACTATAATAGCAATGCTCTCAAGAAGGCTTTGGGAAACAAGAGATATAATAAAATTATCTCTAAGTCTTTTACCTTTTAAAGACAATTCATACTGCATTTTTTCTGTGACAATTCTTGTTACAAAATCAGCAAAAATACTTTTACAGTTTTCGTATTTAGATCCTTTACTTTGATTAAGAAGTATGGAAATCTCAACACTATTTTTATTAAAAATCCCCATTATCTCGTCCACTAGCTGATAAAATATAATTTCCGCCTTGTCGTTAAGCTCCACCTTGTCAAACTGCTTAATATAATCTACGAATCTATCATAAATAGATCCTATAATATTTTCATGCAAATTTTCTTTTGATTTAAAATATTTATATATATTTCCTACGGATGTATTTGATTTTTTAGCTATACTTCTTATAGAAGTGCCTCCATAGCCCTTTTCATTAAACTCTTTTAAAGCTTCTTCAATTATCCTATTTCTTACTTCATCTTTTTGATATTGCATTAGAAAACCTCCGTTCACTTTTAAAATATACATGACTTTAATATACTTGTCAATTTGTAAGCTAGTTTAAGTAAAGGAATATTTAAACTTATTAAAACTATACGCATTTGTATTAAGATGCGTATAGTTTTAATATATCTTTTTCATTAAATAAGCATTAGTGAAATCAGGTGTTATTGAGCATCAATCTTAGATACATATACTGCCAAATCTATGAGTCTATTTGAATATCCATATTCATTGTCATACCATGCTACTAATTTTACAAACTTAGGGCTTAGTTGTATGCCTGCAGATGCATCAAAGACAGAGGATTGTACTTCGTTTATAAAATCTGTAGAAACTACAGCATCCTCAGTATAACCAAGAATTCCTTTCAAATTCGTTGCTGACGCTTTTTTTACGGCTTCCTTTATCTCCTCGTAAGTAGCCGGATTTACTAGTTTAACGGTTAAATCCACAACTGAAACATCAATGGTTGGAACTCTAAAGGACATGCCTGTTATTTTCCCTTTTAGTTCTGGGATAATTTTGCCTACAGCTTTGGCAGCACCTGTCGAAGCTGGGATTATATTTACAGATGCAGCTCTCCCCCCGCGCCAATCCTTATTTGAAGGACCATCAACGGTTTTTTGAGATGCTGTAGTTGAATGAACTGTTGTCATAAATGCTTCCTCTATGCCAAAGGTATCATTAATAACCTTAGCTAAAGGTGCGACACAATTTGTAGTACAGGAAGCGTTTGATATTATTTCCAAGTCCTTGGTGTACTTATCATTATTAACACCCATAACAAACATTGGTGCATCTTGAGAAGGGGCTGAAATTATAACCTTTTTAGCTCCGCCTATTAAATGTGAAGAGGCTTTTTCGGTGGTTGTAAATTGACCTGTGCATTCTAATATATATTCTGCACCTGATGAACTCCAATCAATTTTTGATGGATCTTTTTCAGCAAATACCTTTATTTTATATCCATTAACAAATAAACAATTATTCTCCTTGTCAACAGAAACCTTTCCTGTGAATTTACCGTGAACAGAATCATGTGTCAGCATATAAACCATATAATCTAAATCAGCGAAGGGCTCATTAATACCTAAAACTTCTACTTCATTGTTATCTAAGGCCGCCCTGAAAGCACTAATACCTATCCTTCCAAAGCCATTTATACCTATCTTTGTTTTCATATCTACTACCTCCTAAAATAATTGAATTTTCTTTACAATTTAATTATAATAGAGATGATTATATAAGTGAAATGCATAATAAGCATGGTTGGTATAAGGAGGCGTTATAGCTATGAATTTAGAACTATATAAGTTCTTTTACCATGTAGCTAAAGCTAGTAATGTTTCTAAGGCTTCAGAGCAGCTTTATGTTACTCAGCCTGCAGTAAGCAGAGCGATTAAGCAGCTTGAGGATGAACTGGGGTGTCAGCTTTTTTTCAGAACCTCCAAGGGTGTGAAGTTGACTCAAGAAGGAGAAGTTTTATTTCAGTATATTGAGCAGGCTTTTAACTTTATTTCTTCTGGAGAAAAAAAAGTATCTGACATCAAAAGTCTTCTAACGGGCGAAGTAAAAATAGGAGCCAGTGAAACACTATGTAAGTACTATCTGGCTCCCTTCTTAAAACTTTTTAAAACCTACTATCCATCAATTAAAGTTGTTGTAACTTGTCCGAACACACATGAAATTGTAAGACTCATAAAGGCTGGTGAGATAGATTTTGGTTTGGTAAATATGCCGCTAAAAGATGAGCAATTAGAATTTAAGCATATTATGGATATTCAAGATTGCTTTATTGTAGGGCAGAAGTATAAACATTTGTCAGGAACTAAAAGACACATTAAAGATATAGCTAGTTATCCCATGCTGCTTTTAGAGAAAGCCAGCAATACGAGGATGTACATCGATCAATATTTTGAAAAAAACTCTATAATGGTAACACCTGATTTCGAGTTTCCTAATATTGATTTACTAATACATTTTTCCAAATATGATTTTGGAATTGCTTGCGTAATTGAAAATTTTGTTGAGGATATTTTAGAGAATAATACACTTTATAAGATTAACCTCATTGAGAAAATACCACCCAGAAGCATGAGCGCAGCATGGCTGAAAAACATACCGCTTACGGCAGCAGCAAAAGAATTAATAAAGTATTTGGAATATAATCCACCATATGAGTTTTAAATCCAGGAGGCTTTCGCTTGAACAGAAAGAAATCAATTCATGTACATTTTAAATTGATTCCATATTTGAGATATAGGCTAGTATTTCAGTATGTTACATTGTTAGAGATTAAAATTTAGAATTAATTTATACGCAAAAGTTAAGAACATTATATAACTACAATTTTAATAAATGAGAGAGAGTAAAGAAAATAGCAAACTTTATTTTTGAGTTTGCTATTTTTCTTTATTAATTTATATAACTTAAATTAAATCATCTAAGCCATTAACTGTAGTTTGTTCATTGTCATTAATAGGAATAACTATGCATTTTTGGCCATCAATTATTTGAGATTTTATTTGAGGTATTTTTTCAGGTTTTACTTGAAGTATAACATCATAGTGAGGAGTAACTTTATTATCTTCTGAATTTGTATCTTGAGTTTCTTCTAAATTAGTTTCTGAAACTTCTTCCAAAACCACATTATCATCATTAACCTCTGTAGACAGGTGAGTTTCATTATCTACAGCAGCCTCTTGTTTAACTTGCTCAAGTCTAGTTTGAAGTATTTCTACTTGTTTCTGAAGGGTTTCTTCCTTTTTTCTTTGCTCATTTGCCTTAAGTGCCTTTGAGTCAATTAAATTTTCTGCTAAAGGAAGATCATCACCAAAGTTTTCTATATAGGACTTTTCAATCTTAGTAGTAATCTCTTCAGGAACTCCACTTTCTATTAGAAGGGTTTGTATATCCTTCTTTGTTAGGGTTATAGGCTCACAATCTGTATCATCATATATAGAATTGTATTCCTCTATCATAGTATTTAGGTTTTCCTGTATTTCCATAAAAATTTTATCAGCTTTTTCTTCATCAGCGCTAAAGGAATCTTTAATAATTGATTGGAATGTTTCTTTTTGTATAGTAGCAGTCTGCTTTGAATAGCAACCTAAAGCATTTTCCATTAATTCGGGATGTGTATCCTTCGCATTTTTTGTGTAATACATAACAGAATTAACATCTGAACTACGATCAATAAAAGCAGGAAACACAAATCCATTAGTTGGAGCATCAACCACCCAATCTCTAATACGTGCTTTTATTTTGTTTTCTTCTTCAAAGTACCTAAGACCAGGCTCTGAAAGTGAAACAGGACATATTGCACATAACACATATTCATATACTTCTTCAGATTCATCTACCTTTCCATTATCAGTGGTTTTAGTAATAATATCATAAGCGTCATGAAAAACAAGTATTAAAAAATTACCAGTATAATCATAACTATCTATAATCAATTCATAAAAATCATCAAGGAGAGCATCATCCTTTAATTGACTGTTTTTAAGCTGCATAAGAGAAATTTGTCTTTCATTTGTAAGAGCTTCATTGGTTGGAAAGTTAAGCTCTAAAATATTATTTCCAATAGTTCCAGACAGTACTTTTTTAGCAATTTCTAAGTACTTAAAGTATTCATCCTCATCTAAATTTAGAAAGGTTTCTCTAAATTTTAAAATAATATGTTTTTCTCCGTTAACATAGCAACCACACATTTTAGTGAAGGTGCAATGATCTTTTTTAAAACGTCTTTTTAACTCGAGTATATCTTTTTTTCTCATATATAAACCCCTCAATCTAGTCTTTTCTATTTGTAGATATTAATTAATATATTATCATTATTAAGTATAGTATTTTTTTCATATTAATTAAAGATTTTCTCTGAATAGGCAGCTTCAAAAGTAGAAGATATATATAAGAATAAAAATAGAAAAACTTCATTTAGAATAGTTACGGAGAACCATATCATAAATAAATGCAAAACTAGAATTTGACATGAGAAGTATTATTACAAAAATAATTGAAAAATATATAATATATAAGGTTACATTAGTAGTAGGCTAAAAAACAAGAAAAATTAGCAATGTAAAATATTTTAGGTTTTATTGAAGCATACTAGATTATAAAGGAGAATGATAAGCATGAAAGTAAAGATAGTATGCGATAGAGATTATGAAACTAAAGAAGTAGAGCTACCCATGAATGAAGAATCATTGTTAAAGATTCAAGGGAGTGTACTTGATAGAGACACATTAGGGTATATAACAGGAGCAGATGTAAAATATTATGATGAGCAGGGAAATGAAATAGAAAATGTATTTCTTCTCAATAGGCAGCTACAAAAGTAGAAGTCGAGATAATAATTTAGATAACAGGTATAACTATAATTTAGTATAATAAAAAATAGTAGCCCCTATTTACAATTGGGTGCTACTATTTTTTAAGATTTTTTCTATAAGTAACAAGTCGTTAGGGATTCAATTTTCCACTGGATTTTTTAGTTTTTTGGTAGTTGAAAATTTACAAAAGCATTATAATAGTCATTAAGAAGCGATGCAATTGATATTATCAAGTAACGAATTTTACTATAAATTTTAAGGAGATGTTACAAATGGAACTAAAGGAAATCATGGACGAACTAAAGTCCCTTGGTACAGATCGTACGAAAAAAAATTACATGCGCAATGGTGCGAAAGAGCCTGTTTTTGGCGTAACCATAAGCGCTATGAAGCCGATTTTTAAGAAAATAAAATACAACCAGCCTTTGGCAGAGCAGCTTTATGCAACAGGAAATTATGATGCCATGTATTTAGCTGGCATGATAGCGGAACCAAAGAAAATGGCAGAAGAAGATTTTAACCGATGGATAGAAGGCGCTTATTTTTATATGATTTCGGACTACATTGTGGCAGTAACCCTTGCAGAAACAGATATTGCCTTTACCGTTGCCGATCGTTGGATAGATAGCGGAAAAGAATTAACAATGTCGGCTGGCTGGAGTTGCTACGATTGGCTATTAGGCACTCGTAAAGACAGTGAATTTGACAAGGATAAACTTTTAGCAATGCTTAATAGGGTACGTGACACGATACACGACCAGCCAAACCGTACTAAATATGCCATGAACAATTTTATCATGTCAGTTGCCATTTCATATTTGCCGCTTCATGAAGAAGCAAAGAAAATTGCTCAAGAAGTAGGAAAGGTAGATGTTTTCATGGGAAAAACCCTCTGTCAAACAAATGTTGCAACAGAATATATTCAAAATGCAGTTGATAAAGGAATACTAGGTTTTAAACGTAAAAATGTAAGATGTTAAATTATAAAATACAAGTATTCCTGTAATAAAGTGTTTTAGACTTTGAGATGAATAAAAAAACCTGATATAAATATATTGTGTCAACTTGCAAAAGACAACAAACAATTTATATCAGGAGGTAAACTTAAATGAATAACATAATAATGGTTCCCAATACGTTAATTCTAGGGATAGATATCGCAAAAGAAAACCACTATGGTCAATTTGTAGTGAATGGTGAATATATAAAAAAACCATTCATAATAAAGAATACCAAAGAATCTTTTGATTGTCTATTAGAAACAATAAAAGAATTAACGAATAAATATGGAACAATTCATACTCTTGTAGGCATGGAGCCGACAGGCCATTATTGGAAAAATATCGCCTACTATTTGAAAAATAAAGGCATAAATATATGTTTAGTTAATCCTTATCATGTTAATAAAACAAAGGAATTAGAAGATAATAGTCCTACTAAGAATGACAAAAAGGATGCCAAAATAATATCAAAACTAATCTATCAAGGGCAATATCTTACATGCATGTTTGAAGAAGAAATAGATGAGAAAATTAAGTTGAAGAATGAGTATAATAAACACAAGAATTAAGAAGGCAACTAATTGCTGAAAAAGTAAGACTAATAGCGCTATTAGATGAATATTTTCCAGAACTCACAAGATTATTTTCAGATATATTAAGTAAATCTTTAATAGCAATTTTAAAAAATTGTCCTTTTCCGAAAGATATTTTAGATATTGGAATTGAAAGGCTTACACAGATTTTAAAAGATGCTACTAAAAATCGTGTGGGTTTAAAAAAGTCTATATTGGTATATGAGGCGGCTAAAAAGTCAATAGGTGTACCCGTAGGGTTAGAAGGTGCAAAATATAGATTAGAGTTAATTTTAAGGAAGTTAGATTGGCTGCAAAAAGAAATAGATGCAGTTGAAGAAATGATGAAGCAATACTTAGATAAAACTGGTTATATTGACTTTCTGTTAAGTATACAAGGCGTTGGAATAGTGACTGCTGCAACTTTCTTAGCCGAGGTAGGAGATATATCTAAGTATGATAACTATAAGCAAATTCAAAAAGTTGCGGGACTAAATCTGAAAGAAACTAGTTCTGGCATGAAAAAAGGAAAAACTAAGATTAGTAAAAGAGGTAGATCTAATTTAAGAAATATTTTGTATCAAGCAGCTATAGTTATGGTTGCGAAAAATCAAGCATTTAAGGAGATTTATGAACATCTCACAAAAAGACAAGATAATAAACTTACAGGGAAACAAGCAATAGTAGCTTTAAGTGTTAGACTTATCAAAGTTATGTATACTTTGTGTACTAAAAAGATAATGTACTCACATGATAAAGTTCACGGAGTAAATAGTTATAAACAAGCAGCTTAATAAGATATTTAAAGTTATATAGCAATAAAAAATTGTTCGGTTAAAAAGAGTAAGGTTAAACACGTTCACACCCCCATAAGGGCATAAATGACCCAGTATACAAGGATTAACGCTAGCACCTGCTCTAAAATGCAGAACGAAGGAATGATAGAGGCACAAATGTTGTGTACTCAGGGAGATATGGTAGGGTCAGCATTAGAGCTTTTTCGGTGAATACCTTCAAATTATTGGTAAAAAGTAAAATTCTAATAGGGCTGTCTACCTAACTCCAGTAAAATAACGTTATATATTCAATATAACTCCAAATACTTACTAAGTTTGTTTTATGATACAAATTGAAATTCAATGAAAACAAGAGAATATTAAAGAAAATATTAAATTATTGAGGTAGGTGGAAAATTAAAAAGTGCACTACCAAGTGTTGTTATTTTGTTAAACAGTTGGAGTGCACTTGACTTTATAACGCTTTTTTAAGCTTATTATACTTGAGGAGTAAATGTTTGTCGTGCTTATTATTAATTTCATTCATGATTGAAGCAGCAAAAAATGGGATATTATATGAAGTGCTTAAATGAAATTTTGCTCAATATATAGTATAATTTTAACAATATAATAAACTTAGAAAGGATAAAAAATGTTTAAAATAGGTGAATTTTCGGTACTTACATCTATAAGTATTCATATGCTTAGAAACTACGATAAAATTGGATTATTAATACCTAAGTATATTGATGAATCAACAGGATATCGATATTATGAAAGTGATCAATTGCCAATTGCAAATCAAATTGTAGCTTTAAAGATGATGGGATTTGGATTAAAAGAAATAGCGGCATTACAACTAGAAGACATACAAAGGGAGAATCTGAAAGAGGTATTAAAAAATAAAATTGAAGCTAAAGAACAAGAAGTAAAAGCAATTAGAAGACAGTTGACACAAATGGAAAATGCACTGGAAGATTTGGCAAGCGATAATGAACATGCATTGTCTATAGTAATTAAGTATATACCAGATAGAACAGTTGCTAGCTTTAGAATGAAAATTAAAGAGTTTCAGGATGAAGGAGTTTTATGGAAAACGCTTGGTGACGAATGTGAAAAGTTAAATATTCAATTTTCAGATATAAATTATTCCATTGCTATTCAACATGAAATAAATTTTGATAAAGATTATATTGATGTTGAAGTTCAAAGATTAGTTGAAAATACCTATGAAAGTACAGATAAGATGAAGTTTTATAGTATACCATCTTGTGAGGTAGCTTCATTGGTATATCAAGGTGGGTATAGCAGACTTAAAGATATAAATATTTACATAGCTAAATGGATAATACAAAATGGGTTTGAAATTTGTGGACCTGTATTTAATGTTTATTATATTTCTCCAGAGTATGAAGCGAATGAAGAAAAATTTGTTACAGAAGTATGTTTTCCTATTAAAAAGAGATAGTATATTGACTCTAGCATAATGCGAGGGTATATGCTTTTTCTATAAAAATAAAATTTTATAGAAGGAGTGATAAAAATATGTCTCAAAAGGTAATTGAACTAAGGCATAAGGTTTGTGATTATACCTGTATGTGGAATGGTATTGAAGATTTATATCAAACAAAATTAGGTGAAGATATACCAGATTATTTTTTCTTTTGTTTAAGTGGAATAGGAAAATTTGTATATTTGAAGTTTAGCAGTGGAAATATGAGAAGGATGACTTCATGGAATGATGGAAGAACTAAAAAAATGTATGCATCAATTTGTAATATTGTAGGATTTAAATATAAGCATATAGAAGGTAGAAAATTTGAGTATGTAATGAAAAGAGCAAAGGAACAGATTGATAATGAAAGACCAGTTGTTCTCGGATGTTTAGATATGTATTATTTAAGTTATTATCCAAAGTTTTATTACAAAGAACATATACCAATTCATTATATACTAATGGTGGGATATGATGATGAGGAGCAGTGCGCATATGTATACGATTGTGGAATTGAAGAGGTGCAAAAAATTAAATATGCAATTCTTGAAAAGGCTCTTAATATTGAAAAGACATCTTTATCTGATAAAAATTCAATTTGTCTCATAGAGTTTGATGATGAGATTAAGGGTATTAGAGAAATTGCAATAAAGGGATTTTATGAGAAAGCAAACGAAATGCTTAATCCTAAGGTGGGATTTTGCGGGATTCCTGGTATGCGAAAACTAAGCAAAGAAATTCTTAATTGGAAAGATGAATTAGCCGTTGAAGAATATGAAACAGCCCTTAGAAACATCGTTATGTTTACAGGTACTGTCCCAATTCTTCCCAATAGATTACTTATGATAGAAGAAAAATATGAAATAGAACATCAAGCCGCTCGAAGAGAGTATGCTGCATTATTAATGAAATTAGGAGAAAAATATGGCTTTCAGGAGTGGAAAGTGGCAGGTGATCTTTTTAAAAAGAGCGGCGTTATTATTCAAGAGATGACAGATTTAATAGTGGAGTACTTATTGAAAGAAGGTAAAGAACTTAATAGATTACCATATATGATTAACCAGATAGCAGACCTTGAAGAAAAAGCATATCATAGAATTTTGGAGGGGATAAAAAATGAAGCATGAGCGGAGAAAGCGGCAGCGAAAATAATTCAACTGATATGCAAAAGCCTTCGTTTTAACAAAATAGCAAATAATAAATTTAAATAAAGTGTGTAAAAGGGCTTATTCCAATGAGAATAAGCCTATATTTATATAAAAAAACAATTTAAAAGTCTAGGTTATACCTGTTACAGAGAACCCTATCACTCCAAAGGTTGCAAAGTTTTTGTCTGTAAATTAGTTTCCAATCGCTTTATAATTATAAATGTAAGGGTGATAAATCCCTGGTAAAATTTTTTAGACGCAGGCAGCAAAATAATTTTAGTGATTTTTGTAGATAAGTATAATGCGTCTAGTTACAAATTTATTTTTAAGGAGGGTTTTTCAATGAGCGGGCTTTTAAAAGGAATGAAAATGCAAACAAACCTTGCCTATACAGAAAATGGTGCTAGGGCATACAACACTACTGGAAGCAATTTACTGGACTTTTTCTGCCGTGGTGGTGCCATGAGAACTGCTGGGGAAAATGAAATAATAAGGCTCTTTGATAAAGCTCTTTGTGAAGATAAGCTTTTTTATCCAGTTGTAAAGGGCTATGAGAAAAGTATTATTCCTGTTAGGCTTACCAATATGGAAAAGTCATGGATAAAGGCACTGGTAGAGGAGCCTTCTGCAGCTATGATACTAAGCAAAGAAATTCTTATAAAGTTAAAGGAAGCTTTAAAGGACGTGGACAGTCCTATAAATAGTGAGATTATTGAAGTAACTAATAAATCTACACTTCCTGAGATTTCAGATTTAGAGCAGTATGAGAATAATTTTAGAACAATATTAAAAGCAATTTCAGAGGAGAAGGCCATAAGCTACTGCAACATTGACAGGCTAGGAAATGAATACTGTGGCATGTTGTCTCTTCCCGTAAGACTTGAATATTCTCTTAAGGACAGTAGATTTAGAGTGTCCATGTACTGTTTAAAAAATCATAGGCCAATAATGGCAAATGTATTCACTATGAGTAATATTGAAATTGTCGAGGCTAATAGGTCCGTTATAACTAGGGAGGAAGCCTTAAAGCAGCTGCATAAAAATAGGTATTCTAAAGAACCTATTTTACTTGAAGTAACTGATAAAAAATCAGCTATGGAAAGATGTTTTATGAGTTTTTCCGAGCTTGAACGATCTTCCAGGTGTTTAGAGAAGGACAAATATGAGATAAAGCTCTATTATTATACTTTTGAGGAAGAAGATATAATTAGAAAAATACTAGCACTAGGTCCCTATGTAAAGGTGCTTTCGCCACGAAGAATAGTTGATGAAGTGATTAGAAGAATTAAAAAGGCAATAGAACTTAATAGTTTTGCATTAGGAGGGAAGGCGGAAAATAAAATGATTGAAATTAAAGGAACTGAAAGAAAGGTATAACAGCTTGCTTCCAAGCTATCCAAGAGATATATGCTTTTTAACTGGAATATTTAAAGACAACATAATTCGAAATGGAAGTATTTCGGCCTATGAAGAAGGATGCTTTAGCTTTTTTGTCATTAAGTTCTATATGTATATCAAGAAATTTAATCGTGATAATTAACTTAAACACTTCAAGAGGTCAAATACCACAATATAATAAAGTATTTGACCATTGATTCAGTCAAAGATGTTACCTTCTAAACCATGCATATCAGTAACAAAACTTAAAAAAATATTATAAAATATTTTACATAATTCATCTATTTCTAAAATCATAGTTTCATCTGTATTTACCATTCTATTTATTAAACCTTCTATTTCAGCACCATATTTACCGGGAATTGGTTCTAATTTTTCAAGTTCAATTGGGTCGTTTAAGTTTTGTGCAGGTTTTAACGGGTTTCTACCTGTAAATAATATTGCTAGTACTAAGCCAAGTTGAAAGATATCTGACTTTAGATTGAGGTATTCCTGTTTATTAATATACTTAACTAACTGAGGTGTTCTAAAAAATCTAGGCATGGTTCCATTAGAAATATTATTTTTAAAAAAGTTTTCTTCTATATAGTTAATATCATCATTGACAGAGTAATCATTTAGATTTTTGAAAAGACCTAAATCACCCAATATAAGTTGATTGGTATTTACAAAAATATTTGTAGGTTTTATATCTCTATGCAAAATATTTTTGTCTTGCAAATATTTTACTGCAGAGAGTAATTGGGTGGTGTACATAAGAGCCTTTATCATTTTTAAAGGTCCTTTTTGAAGTTCATGATCCAAAGTAACTGGAATGTAATTCATGATTAATACAGGATGGAGGTTACCAGCAATAAGGTGTTCTCCATCATCATAATATTGAATAATAGAAGGATGTTTGAGTGCTTTTAGAAGGTTAATTTCATTTAAAAATCTTTGCTTTCGGTGCTCCAAATCTAGCCTATAAAAAATTTTCAAAGCGAAATAGCAGCCTATATTTTCTCCTTCAATACATATTACCAGGTATGTCATACCACATTTTCCGTTACCGAGTAAATTTAATATTTTATAACTTCCATTTCTAAGTTTTACCACGTCTCCTAAAAGTAATAAATTATTAATATCCATTTAAAATTCCCCCGAATTGATATTTTTCTACAATATTATTAATATAAATATATTCATAATTTTTAATTATGCTACTTATAGATAATTGTAGTAGAGTTTTTTATCTTCTTAAGCAGTGATTTCAAGTATTATGAAGATTTTTGCGACCCTTGTTTAACAAGGAGAGTAACTGAACATATTCTATATAAATTCCCTAATAGGAACTGCTTTAATATTATCTACTGTGGTAGGATATGTAAGTGCTGGTGTTACAATATCATAGCTTCATAATTCAAAATAGTAATGGAGAATCTCACGATGATGGGTATCACCTTCTTTTTTTGCTTTCACTGCAATGATTAAGAAAAATCAAAAAAACTTATTGACATATAGTGGAATAGGTTGTATTATAAATACATAATATCAAATTGATATTATCTAATTGAGATTAAGTTGAGGTGGAAAATAATTTGGATAAACATTTTATAGATAAGGAAGAAGAGTTTCTAAAAGATTATGATGAGAATGATTATAAAAGACCAAGTGTTACAAATGACATAATAATATTTACAACCGCTGATAAGGAAGAAGATAGTCTTCGGAAGGTACCAAAAAGAGGAATGCAGGTTATTTTGATTAAAAGAGATGACTATCCCTATATAGATAAGTGGGCTCTTCCAGGTGGGTTTGTTGGCATAGAAGAAAGCTTAGAGGCTGCTGCTAAGAGGACACTTAAGGAAAAAACGGGAATAGACAATGTTTATACAGAGCAACTCTATACTTTTGGAGATGTTGGTAGAGATAAAAGAACAAGGGTTATTAGTGTAGGAAATATTGCTTTGGTGGAAAAGAGCAGCATAAGGTTAAAAGAAGTAGATTTACAAAAGAAAAGTCAATGGTTTTGGATAGATAAAACTCTTATTAGCTCTGAAAAGTATGAGAAATATATAGAAAACAAGCATCTTCTATCTCTTAAATCTATTGATGAGACAATAATAATGAATTATGAAGTAACAGAGAAAATCGGAAGAGACATCTTTAAAAGAAAGGAAACGGATTATAAATTATTAAATAACTCTACAGAGGAATTAGCTTTTGATCACTATAAGATATTAGATTATGGAATAGATAGATTAAGAAATAAAGTAGAGTATACACCAATTGCTTTTAACCTTTTACCAAGAGTATTCACTGTAAAGGAACTGCAGAATGTCTATGAAGCAATAATGGGAAGAGAAATTTTAAACTTCAGAAGAAAAATGGGAGAAATGATTATAGAAACTGATGAAAAAATAGAGGGTAAACCCTTTAGACCAGCTAAGGTATTTAAATTTAATGAAAATTGGGAGCATAATTTTTAAAAACCAGGAGGGGATAAAATGATTTATTTTAATAATGAGAGAGTAGAGGTTAAGAAATTTCCTAATGGTGAATCTCTGATTTATAGTGAAAATTTAAAGTTAAGAAATGATGATAATGAGATTAGGCTTTATTTTGAGAATGATGAAGATATAACTCAGTTAATATTTTTGAAAAGTCATTTAGATGAATTAAGGATAAAATGCAATTTAATATTTCCCTATATGCCATACAGCAGGATGGACAGGACCGAGGGCATGACTGTTTTTACATTAAAGCATTTGTGTAAGCTAATTAATAATTTGAACTTCGAAAGTGTAACTATCTATGAGCCACATTCAGAGGTATCAACTGCATTATTAGATAGAGTTAAGGTAGTGAATATGTCTAAAATATTAGCTGAGAAGTTCTTGAAAGAATTGGATGATGGAAAAGAAGAGGTATATTTAGTTTATCCCGATGCAGGTGCAGCCAAGAGATATGGGAAAGAAATAGGCTATGAAAAGATTCTAACCGCAAGTAAAGAACGAGACTTTAAAACAGGATTTATTAAGAAGTTAGAGATTAATGGAGATGTGGAAAGTAAAAGCTTTAGGGCCATTATAGTGGATGATTTATGTTCAAAGGGCGGCACTTTTATGCTTACAGCTTCTAAGCTAAAGGAAATGGGGGCAATGGAAATATATCTAGTAGTTACCCATTGTGAGAATACAGTTTTTCAAGGTGAGCTATTAACTAGTGATTTAATAACGGGAATATATACAACCAATAGTATTTTAAGTAAAGACCATGAAAAAATTAAGGTGTATGAAATTTAAGGAGGGTATTTATTATGAAAAAACTATTAGTAATTATTGATTATCAAAAGGACTTTGTAGATGGAACGCTAGGATTTGAAAAAGCAGTAACCTTAGAACAAGGTATATATGATAAGGTTAATAAATATCTAAAAAATGGTGATAAGGTATTGTTTACTTACGATACTCATTATGAAGAATATTTACAAACTAGAGAGGGTAAAAACTTACCAGTATTACATTGTATCAAAGGTACTGATGGCCATAAGCTATATGGAAAAATAAACGATTTTTCAAACCTAGAAAATACAATGCATTATGAAAAAAAGGGCTTTGGTATATCTCCAGAGGATATGCTTCAAATAGCTAATGAAGTAGGAGAGGACATTAAGGAAATTGAGTTAGTTGGGGTTGTTACAAATATATGCGTAATTAGCAACATGGTATTGTTTCAGTCTCAATACAGAAATGCTAATATCATAGTGGATGCAAGCCTTTGTGCCAGCTTTGATGACTCTTTGCATGAAAAGGCATTAGATGTAATTGAAGGTTTACAGGGAAAAGTAATTAATAGGGGGAACTTATTATGATAAACCCATTTTTATTAACGGATTTTTATAAAACAATTCATCATAGGTGTTATGCACCGGGAATGACTAAATTAGTAAGCTATTGGACCCCGAGAATGTCTAGAAAAGATGATATGGATAAGGTTGTTATGTTTGGACTACAGCCTTTTATAAAGAAGTATTTAATTCAGTACTTTAATGAAAACTTCTTCCAAAAGGATAAGGAAAAGGTGGTTTCTGAGTATAAAAGAATTATCTCTAAAACTATGGGAGATATGGCAGCAGATACAAAGCATATTGAAGCTTTGCACCACTTAGGATATTTGCCAATACAAATTAAGGCTGTAGCAGAGGGGTCAAGAGTAAACATTAAAACCCCAATGATTGAAATTACTAATACACAGGACGATTTTGCCTGGCTGGTGAATTATTTAGAAACCTTTATGAGCTGTAATATATGGCAGCCAATGACAAGTGCTACTATTGCATATAGGTACAGGGAAATAATAGAAAAGTATTTTAATCTTACTGTAGAAAATGGGGATATAAGAAAAGCTTGTGGAGATTTTAGTATGAGAGGTTTTAGCTCTGTGGAAAGTGCAGAACTTAGTGGTGCAGCACACCTGCTTTCATTTCTAGGAACCGCAACTATACCTGCAATTAGCTATTTAGAGGAATATTATAATTGCAATATAGAAGAGGAAATAGTTGGACTAGGAACACCTTCTACAGAACACAGTGTAATGTGCAGTTATGGAGAAGATGAGTTTTCAGCCTACAAGAGATTGATCACTGAAGTATTTCCAAGTGGAGTTTTGAGCATAGTATCTGACACCTATGATTATTGGAATGTTATAACAGATATACTTCCAAGGTTGAAAGAAGATATTATAAATAGAGATGGAAAGATTGTTATTAGAGGCGACAGTGGAGATCCAGTAAAAATAATTTGTGGAGATAAGAATGCAGCAAAAGATAGTGAGGAATATAAGGGGACTGTTGAATTACTGTGGGATATATTTGGCGGGGAAATCAATTCAAAAGGATATAAGGTTTTAAATAGTAAAATAGGAACGATTTACGGAGATAGTATAACCGTGGAAAGATGTGAAGAGATTTGTAAGGGGTTAGAGGAAAAGGGTTTTGCAGTAAATAACTGTGTGTTTGGTATAGGTTCATACACCTACCAATATAATACTAGAGATACTTTTGGATTTGCCTTAAAGGCTACTCATGCAGTAATAGATGGTGAAGAAAAGTTTATCTTCAAGGCTCCTAAAACGGATAAAGATAACTTTAAAAAGTCGCAAAAGGGAATGTGTTATGTATATAGAGAGGGACAGGATATTTTATATAAAGATGAACTAACCTTAAGGGAGCAGGCAGAATGCAAGGATAATCTGTTAGAGATTGTATTTAAGGATGGTAAACTTATAAAAGATTATTCGCTATCTGAAGTAAGAGATAGATTGCATGGTAGCTTCTAATAACATTTTAGGATAATATAAGAAATTATTTTTAAATTTCAAGGAGGTGCAGAGCATGAGAAAAGATTTCAACGGAGACATGGTATGTAAAAATATTATAAATTGGATTAGAGAATATTTTAAAGCCCAACCTAACGCTAAGGGCGCTATTATTGGAATTAGTGGTGGAAAGGATAGTTCGGTAGCGGCCAAGTTATTAGTTGAAGCCTTAGGAAAAGAAAGAGTATTTGGTGTCTTAATGCCAAATGGTATTCAGAAGGATATAGACGACAGCTTAAGGGTTGTAGACATTCTTGGAATTGATTATAAAATAGTTAATATAGAAAAAGCATACAATGGATTATTAGAGAGTATTCAAGAGAACAGTTTATCCATTGATGCTAAAATCAATATTCCTCCGAGGCTCCGAATGACTACCTTGTATGCACTTGGAGCTAATATGCACTATAGAGTATGTGGTACGGGAAATAAGTCAGAAGGCTTTGTAGGATATACAACAAAATGGGGGGATAATGCTTTTGACTTTAACCCTATAGGAGACCTAACTACTGAAGAGGTTATGGCAGTAGGAGAGGCTTTAGGATTACCTTATGAATTGGTTCATAAAACTCCAAGTGATGGGTTAAGTGGGCAATCTGATGAGGAAAAGCTAGGCTTTTCCTATAAACAAATTAATGAATATATAGAAAATGGGAGCTGTGGTGATAAAGAAATAGATGAGAAAATTAAGTTGAAGAATGAGTATAATAAACACAAGAGCAGCTTGCCACTAAAGTATGAGCAGCTATAAGATAAGAAGTTCACTGGTTATTTTTTAATATATCTATGACTAAGGGAAGCATTTGTATAGTGCTTCCTTTTAAAAAAGTCTGTATTATAATAGTTATGGATACCGCTTATCTATAGTTGTCTTATTCTTTTAATTCTCTATTAGGTCATCCAAAGATATTCCTCGGTTATTTTTAGGTTGGTTAAGGGCATGAATATTAGCAGTTTCTATGTTGTTTAAAGATTTTCAATTTGCCAATCAATAGGCTCCTTGCCTATGGATGTAAGAAATTTATTAACCTTAGAAAATGGCTTGCTTCCTAAGAAGCCTCTATGGGCAGATAGCGGGCTTGGATGAGGAGATTTTATTATGTAATGTTTTGAATTATTTATTATACTAAGCTTTGATTGAGCATTGCTACCCCATAATATAAAAACGATAGGATCTTCCCTATAGTTTAATAAGCTAATTACGCTGTCAGTAAAGTATTCCCAGCCTATGTTTTTATGAGAATTTGCTTCGCCAGCTCTAACGGTTAATACAGTATTGAGCAGCATAACTCCTTGATCGGCCCATTTTTTTAAGTAACCATTATTGGGAATATAACAGCCTAAATCACTGTTGAGCTCTTTATATATATTCATAAGAGAAGGTGGAGATGGTACACCAGGCTTTACAGAAAAACTCAAACCATGTGCCTGATTAGGACCATGATATGGATCCTGACCTAATATAACTACTTTTACATCCTTATACTGTGTATAGTGTAGAGCGTTAAATATATCATACATATCTGGATATATAGTTTTTGTTCTATATTCATTTATTAAAAACTTTCTAAGCTTTAAGTAATAATCCTTTTTAAATTCATTCTCTAATAAATTTTGCCAGTCATTCTTTAATATTTGCATAAATATCACCCTAATATATTATACCATAAATATAATCAATATATTATGACTAAATGGCCTCCCTATAAAAATGTAAACTTTGTTAAAAGAAGGGAACATTCATAGAGTTGATTTATGTAAATCTATGGATGTTCCTTAATTCAATGTTTTCTAGCACATAACAACAATTCTATATGGTGTGGTTTGAGCTGGTATGCTCTTTGTTGTAGCGCCATATATAACAATTAAATTTCGATTTTCAAGACTTCCAGTAAAGGCTTGCCCGTTTTCTAGTACTATTTGAGTACGTGGAGCAATGTTTAATTTTAAACTACCATCACTGCTTATCAGTTGCCTATTAAAATAGTCTACTTTCACATTTTGATTTGGAGTATCTCTTGCCATAACAATTGCTTGTAATTGTGGCGGAAAGATTAAGGGAGTTGGTGCATTTGCATCATAAAATCCAGTTACCCTATCTCCTACTGCCATCATTACATGGTCTACAAAGTAAGTAAAGGGGGTTACTACGAAATTTACTATACTGCCATCTTGGATTTGTACAGACATTATTTTATTACATCCTGTTGGTCCTGAAGTACTTACCCAAAAATCATCAATTTTGATGATTGTGCCATGAAAAGATTGAAAAAGTTCCACTTTTTACTCCTCCACATATTTTTCTATTTTATAGTATATGCATTTCGTGGATTCTGTGCTATTTTCATAGCAGATTTATCATTGACGATTGAAATTTCCTCTTATCTTTTGCATGACAGCATCCGCCTGTGCCTGAGTAATAACATCATCATTAACTAATTTGTTTAATGCATCATTATATCTTCCTTCGACAGAATAAGTTTCTATATAAATGCTTAGCTAAGACTTTAGCCCATATTATAGGATAAGTTTGTGACAACAATTTAAACTTTTCTTGACATAGTACTTATATATTTATATTGGCATGCAAATGTATATTTGATATAATTGATAAGAACAAATGTTTGCAAAGGAGAGGTTTTAAAATATGGTTAATATATTAAATATTAACAACATTCCAGATGAATACACCATAGATTTTTTAGGAAAAGCTAATACATCCTATTTAGGTAAGGCAGCGGGCAGTGATAAAGTTTATATAAATATTGACAGAATATTACCAGGGTCTAAAAGTGCTAAATATCACAGTCATACAAAACAAGAAGAGTTTTTCATAATTCTTAGTGGGTATGGAACCTTGAGAATTGATGGGGAAGAACATCTAATAAAGAAAGGGGACTTCGTTGCTAAGCCTGCAGGAAAAGGCATAGCGCATCAATTTATAAATACTGGAGATGATGTTTTAGAGATACTTGACGTTGGCACTAAAGAATATGGTGACATAGCATACTATCCAGATGAAGATGTATACTATTTAAGTGATGAAAATCTTGTTTTTCATGGAAATAGTAAATTAAGCACCTGGGATTCTGAGCCAAATAAATAATTTAAAAAAGAAATATAAGTATAATAATTCATACAAGAGGATTAAATGATGACTGGTCTAGCTTCTTTAAATATATAAGTAAAGAGGCTATCTAAAAGATAAATTCATTTACCCTTTAGATAGCCTCTTTTTTATTTATAACTCCTTTCCAATCCATGTTGCCAGTTCTTCAATCACTTTCTCGTTCCTTCGAAAATAGGTCCACTGACCGATTTTTTTAGACTCAAGTAGGCCAGCTTGTTCAAGCAGACACAAAAACTCGGAGGTGGTAGATTGACATAAACCAGCTTTCTCTCGGATGCTTCCCACACACACTCCTTTATGAAAATCATTGGTTTTAAGGCAGTGAGATTGTTGTGGGAAATTAATATCCGGTTCTTTTAACCAATGTAGTATATTTAATCGGGTTTCGTTTGCTAATGCTTTAAAAATTTTAACCTTATCCATATTTTTATTTTATCTTTTTTTAAAAATATGTCAATTTACTAACTAAAGTAGGTGCTTGACAATTATAGGATAAAGCAATATGATTTATATATCGGAAAAACCCGATTATGCAATGTTTTTATATGAAAGGGTATAAAGGAGTGGATAACGGAATGTTAATAAACAGATTGCTTGTAGGTGAGAGGGTAAAGTTAACTTCTTTTAAAGAGGAATACTTAACTACTTTTGAAGCCTGGTATAATGACACAAGCTTTCTTAGGCTTTATGATGTTGTTTCCGCATTTCCTAAATCTGAAATACAGCTTCAAGAAATGTTATCAGATACAAGAAAATCAGATGACAAATACTTGTTTGCTGTAAAGACTATAGAAGAAGATAAGCTTATAGGGGTAACAGGGTTTGAAAATATATTGTGGAATAATGGTACAGCATGGGTATATATAGGAATAGGCGATGCTGATTTTAGAGGAAAAGGTGTAGGGAGGGAAGCCTTAGCACTTACCATGGAATTTGGATTTCAAGAACTAAATCTTCATAGAATTCAGCTTAATGTCTTATCTTATAATAAACCCGCCATAGCACTTTATGAAAGACTAGGCTTTAAAAGAGAAGGAGTTTACAGAGAATTTATTCATAGAGATGGAAAAAGACATGATATGTATCTATATGGCATTCTACGTAAAGAGTGGCAGGATAATACATACAATTTAATTTAGATAAGGAGCTTTCTTATGCTGACATTTAAACCTATAACTATTGAAGATAAACATATGCTAGATAAGTATTTATGTGATTATAACTTTGCTACTAGCGAATATTCTTTTACTAATTTACTTATATGGAGAAAAGGCTGTGACATTCAATATGCTATATATGAAAATGTGCTTATAATGAAAAAGAGAGATTTTAAAGGCAAATATCACTTTATGCAGCCTGTGGGATATAATAAAGAAAACTTAAAAAAAGTGATTGAAACATTAAAAGAATATAAAAAAGAAAATGATATGGAATATCTTTTTAAGGATGTAGAAAAGTCCTTTATAGAGGATCTTAAGGATATATATGGTGATAAGGCCTGTATAAAAGAAGATATAGATAATTTTGATTATATATATTCAAGTGAAAAGCTTATAAGTTTATCTGGTAAAAAACTCCACGGTAAGAAAAATCATTATAATTATTTTGTAAAGAATTATAATTATGTTGTAAAAGATTTTTCAGAGCCTGGAGTAAAAAAAGACTGTATTAAAATAGCACAAAAATGGCATGATGAAAACAATACTGGTTATAGTTATCTAACTTATGAATTAGAAGGCATAAAAGAAATTTTAAATTATGCTGACAAGCTGAATTTAAAAGGTATGGCAGTTTATGTTGATAATAAAATCTCTTCTTTTACTATTGGTGAATGTGTCAGTGATGACATGGCTATAGTTCATATTGAAAAAGGTATAGGAGATATAAATGGAATATATACCTTCACAAATAAGACCTTTGTAGAAAGATATTTCAGCGAAGTAAAATATATTAATAGAGAGCAAGATCTAGGCATTGAAGGCTTAAGAAAAGCCAAAAAGTCCTATCATCCAATAAAACTTGAAGAGAAATATTGTGTAAATGTATAATTAGGCATGGTAAAAAAATAACTAGTCAAAGATGGGTCGTATATTTTGCGTAAGAGAAGGACACAGGTTCCATTAATAGTGGATGCAGTATTACGCAAAATAGACGAGTAGACTGACTAGTTATTTTTTTGGAGATGCCTTAAACAATAAACAGAATCCATTCTTAGAATGTTGGGCTAAGAATGGATTCTGTTCATAAATTAAAATAATATTTCCTGTCCGCGTTTATTAATGATTACTATATCAATATCAAAATTTTTTAACCTTTCAGCAAAGCTTTGTGTAATCTTAGGGTTATCCCCAAAATGCATGGGGATAAATAATTTGGGAAATAAATTTTCAATAAAGTATTGCCCCCCTAAATAATAGTACTCTTCAAGTCTATGATCTACAGGAAAAAAGGCTATGTCTATTTTTTCATCCCTAAGCCTTTGTATTTGGGCTTTAAAGGCTTTAGACATTTCAACATTATATTCTTCGCTTTCATCCTTCCAATGCCACCAATTTAGATCCCCAGCATGGAAGATATTTATCCCATCTACCTTTACAAGAAATGATATACCTATATCTGTTGAACCATATGCTTTTATAAAGATTTGATCATATTGAATGCTATCTCCTTCTGAAATTAGCCTATGTTCAGGATAAGTATCCTTAATTTCTATATCACTGCTTAAAATATATTGTATATCAGGATTTACATTTCTCCAATTAAATATAAAGGGGTTAAAGTGATCTTCATGACCATGAGAAACAAAGACACAAATAGATTTTTCTGTGCTAAAAATTTCTTCAGGAATTACACCATCCCTTAGCCTTCTGCTTTTGCTGTCACTGCTGTTATTAAAATAATCAAATATTAAAATATGAGAATTTGTTTCCACTATGAAGCCGTCATGATACAAATAATGAATTTTAGCTTTATTCATAACAGGTTCCATCCTTATAAAATAATATTACAGGTGCCTTGGAAGAATTTCTGTCCAATACCCATCTGGATCAGCTATAAAGTATATACCCATTTCTTTATTTTCATAACATATGCATCCCATATTTTTATGATGCCCATAAGCCGCATCAAAATCATCTACTCTTAGGGCTAAGTGAATTTCGTTATCCCCTAAATTATAAGCTTCCTTTCTGTCTCTTAACCAAGTGAGTTCAAGCTGGTGATTGGTAACACCATCCTTTAGATATACTAAAATAAAACTGCCATCTGGATGATTATATCTTTTAGCTTCCTCGAAGCCTAAGGCTTCTTTATAAAATTTAAGACTTTTTTCAAGGTCTAAGACATTAATATTGTTGTGGTCAAAAGTAAATTTCATTTACAACACCCCTCCGTGCAATAAGTTTAGATTATAATAACCATTATAAAGCTTTTTACAAGTAAAAACTATTCAAAGATTAATATAAAGAACTTTATTAAAGAAAGTATATCAAGATAGAAATTATATTTTGACATAATCTTTTTTTATTTTAAAAATGTACTGAAATAGAAAAGTAAAATATATTTTTATATTTATAGAATTATATTGACATTATATGATTTGGTTGTTAAGATTTATTTAGATAAATATAAAAATAGATATTATATAATTAATTCTATTTTTGACCTAAATTGAATTGTTAATTATTAAAAGGTTCTTGAGGAGGTATAAAGATGAATTTTACAGAGATTATTCCTAATATGGTCAGTGGCTTTGAAATCAAAGGAGGATCCATAGTACTGCTAAATTTTTTGGGGGAAAATGAAGATCTAGCTATACTAGATAAATTTGCATTAGAAATTGCAAAGGTTGGTGGGGTACCAATTAGATGGCAACAATCCAGGGAACTAATTAAAACCTACTTCACAGAGGTATCACAAGAATATTTAGATTTTCCAGACAAATATTTTGGAGTTTTTAAATTAGCAGATGTTGTCATTGATATCTTTATGTATGGACCAGCTCCCCATAAGGATTTTCCTAAGGATAAATTTCCGTTGTATGGTGCATATATGAGAAAGCTATTTGGAGCGCTCACAGAAGGAAAGGATTTATTTATTCAAGTCAGGGTACCCACAGAAGAGAATGCTATGGCGGAAGATATAGATTATGAAATTTATAAAGAAGCAATGTATAATGCGTTGACCATTGATTTTAAAAAGCTCAAAGAAGAATGTACAGACCTTATAAATAAGCTGAAGTCCAAGAATAAGGTTACAATATACAGTGAGGATGATAAGGTGCTTACTTTTAATTTAGAGAATAGATCCTGGCATAAGGATGACGGCACAGGAGATATTCCTTGCGGAGAGGTATTTATCGCTCCAGTAGAAGAAAGTGCAGAAGGAGAAATATCGATTCCTCAAGTTATTTTTCAAAGAAGAAGGCTTACTAATGTGCTGCTAGAATTTAAAGCTGGTAAGTTAATAGGCTGTTCCTCTAAGGAGCTTATGGAATTTATAAATCAATTTCCAGGTGATAAGGATATGATTGCAGAGTTTGGAATTGGATTAAATGAAAATATTAAAGGATTAATAGGTTGCACAGTCATTGATGAAAAATGCAAAGGAACTGCTCATATAGCCATAGGAATGAATAATATGTTTGGAGGAAAGAATTCCTCACAGCTTCATATGGATTTTATATTTACACCAATTAAAATTGAATTAGATAATGAAATTTTAATGGATGGCGCTAAAATAGTATTGTAAATGAATATAAGATAGTTAAAAATGATTAAAATTAGGAGGACTTAAAAATGACAGCCTGTGAACAATTAAAAGAGGAATATCTAAAAGAGATTACAACGCTAATTAATACATGGAAAGAAAATTCTTCTAGGTTAGGGAAAGAAGGAGCGAAAGACGAAGCCATTTTAGAGACTATAAAGGTAAATGTGGGAGATATATTTTATAAGATGTTTAATATAAGCTATAATAATTCTTGTAAGAAGGTTGAAGCTGATCATGTGGAACTCAATAAGCTTTCAAAAGCATACCTTGCCTTCTTTGATAAAATACCAGCTCCTTGGAAGGAAAAAATGGTTAAAGATAAGCAGTTTAACATGATGGAGGAATATTACAAGGAGGAAATTAAGCTAGCTACAGCAGATAAGCTTAAAAATTTATTTATAGAATATTATCATAGATTTTATAAGGAGATATAAATGGAAAAGGATTGTATAAAAATTTTTAAATGCCTTGCGGATAAATCAAGATTACTTATTATAAACAACTTAATGGAAAGTCCTATGTATGTTGAACTATTATCGGAAAGATTGAATTTAGCACCTTCTACCATATCCTTTCATTTAAAAAAGTTAGAAGAAGTAAAATTAGTTTATTCTGTTAAGGAACAGTATTATGTAGTATACCATCTGAATGATGACATACTTTCATTAAGCCTAAAGGATTTAATCAATGTGGGAGAAAGGGAGAAGGATATACAAGTTGAAAGAGAAGAGCAATATAAAGATAGTGTTATAGCTGCCTTTTTTCAATATGGGAAGCTAAAATCCATTCCGGTTCAACAAAAGAAAAGAAAAATTGTGCTTGAAGAAATTGCAAAGAAATTTGAAACTGGTAAGTCCTATGCAGAAAGAGAGGTTAACATAATTATTGCTGATTTCCACGATGACTTTTGTACAATCAGAAGGGAGATGGTGGCCTTTAATATACTTAAAAGAGAGAATAGTATCTATACATTAGTAAAGAATGATAAAATTTAATCTTAAGATTTTTTAAGAATTTTTTAAGGAGAATATTAATATTTATCCTTTATACTGAATCTATAATTGAACTTTAGGAGGGTTTAGTATGAAATGGATAAAATTTTTGATAGAGTATTTTAAGTCTCCAAGGACTGTTGGGGCCATAGCTCCTAGTTCTGATAAATTAGCAGAAAATATGATTAATGATATAGATTTTCAAAGTGCAAAGTGTATTGTAGAATATGGACCAGGTACAGGAGTGTTTACTGACAAGCTTCTTAAAAATAAAGAAAAGAATACTATATTGATATTAATTGAATATAATGAAGAGTTTTACAGACAATTAATTGAGAAATATGCTGACTATGATAATATATTAATAATAAATGATTCTGCTGAAAATATAGATAAATATTTAGAAGGATATAATATTGAAAAAGTTGATTATATAGTTTCTGGATTGCCTTTTGCAAGTTTACCTAAGAACGTTTCTAATAAAATATTGAAGAAAGCCGGAAGCATATTAAGAAAAGATGGATTATTTATTACATTTCAATATACCCTATTAAAAAAGGAGTATATTTCTAATTACTTTAAACGTATTGATTATAAAAAGGTATGGCTCAATTTACCACCAGCTTATGTTTTAAAATGCCGAATATCTTAATCCGAAAGGAGTTTTAATATGACGAGCAAAATCCTTATAGTGGACGATGATGAAGAGATAAGAAAGGTGACAGGTATATATTTAGAAAATGAAGGCTTTGAAATATTGAAGGCAGAAAATGGATATGAAGCACTGAAGATTATTAAAGAAAGTGGAGTTGACCTAGTACTTCTTGATATAATGATGCCTGGAATTGATGGTATAGAGGTATGCATGAAGATTAGAGAAAATAACTTGATGCCTATCATTTTTTTATCAGCAAAGGCAGAAGACCTAGATAAAATTCATGGATTAACTTCTGGTGCTGATGATTATATTACCAAGCCTTTTAATGCCATGGAGCTTATAGCTAGGGTTAAATCTCAACTTAGACGCTACACAAGATATAGCAATACTCAAAGTATATCTAAGAATATAATGGAAATAGGCAATTTAACTATAAATATAGATACTAGGCTCGTATATGTAGGAGGAAAAGAAGTTAGGCTTACCCCTAAAGAGTTCGATATCTTAGAGCTTTTAGCAAGGAATAAGGGGATAGTTTTCAGCATAGAAAAGATTTACGAAAGGGTATGGGGAGAAGAATTTTATAAATCGGATAATACGGTGATGGTTCATATAACTAAGATAAGAGAAAAGCTTGAGGAAGATCCTAAACATCCCATGTATATTAAAACCATATGGGGAGTTGGTTACAAAATATGAAAAGAGTTCCATCAATCAGTAAAATAAGTATTAAGCTATTATTAGTTGTTGTAGTAAGCTTTTTCACATCAATATTCATTATGTCAGAGATTCAGCCTTATATAAAAAACCTTTATTTTTTTCCTAACTTATACAAGAGTATTCATGCATCTATCATATCAGGATTGCTAATATATATTATAGGAATTGCCTCCTTTGTTTTAATTTTTGTTTTGATTATAAATAGAGAGATAAAGTATATCAAATATATTTCAAAGCAGGTTAAAAAAATTGCAAATGAGGATTTTGGGGCTACAATTGAGATTAGAGGTAAGGATGAACTTGCTGAATTATGTGAAAATATAAATATTATGTCAAGAGAGTTAAAAAGTAAATTTGAAAAAGAAAGAGAAATTGAAAAAATTAAAACTGAATTTATCACTAATGTTTCTCATGACTTAAGAACACCGCTTACTTCAATAATAGGATATATGGATTTCTTAAAAAATGAAAAATTTAAAAGTGAAAAAGAGGAAAAAGAATATATAAATTCAGCATACAATCTATCTAATAAACTAAAAAGTCTTATAGACCAACTATTTGAATTTACAAAACTATCAGATAGCGAAGTAAAATTAGACCTTATAGAAGCGGATATATGCGCTATTTTAAATCAGATTTTAGGAGAATACGCACCAATCTTGGATGAAAAGGATCTGAAGATTGTAGCTGATATACCTGAAAATGAATTGATTATAAAAATAGATGTAGAAAAAATTGTTAGAGTATTTGAAAATATTTTAAATAATGCAGAAAAATATAGTTATAAACCTTCTGAAGTAATTGTTAATTTAGAGAGTAAGGATGGAGCAGTTATAATAAGTTTTTCTAATAAATGTCATCATATTTCTAAGGATAATATAAACAAAATGTTCGAAAGATTTTATAGGAATGATATTTCCAGGTCTAATAATGTGCCTGGCTCTGGGTTAGGATTAGCTATTTCTAAAAAGATAATTGAGCTTCATGGTGGAGAGATATGGGCTGAAAGCAATAAAGAGATAATTAGTTTTAACGTTAAGCTGAAACTGAACAAATAGTTAATTAAATAAAAAGTAAGCAGGCTATGGTAAACTTTATTAAGATATAATAGTTACCATAGTATTTTTTTATTAAAATATGATAGTATTAATCATAAAGATTGTAAGGAGTGGATTACACTGAGTTATAAGTTCAATGCTATAATAAAAAACCATGGAGATAAAGATGCTACCTTTGTTGAAATTCCCTTTGATGTCGAAAAGGAGTTTGGTGCAAAGAGAGTAAAGGTAAAAGCTTATTTTGATGGAGCTGAGTATAGAGGATCTATAGTGAAAATGGGAATGCCTTGTTATATATTAGGGATAACAAAAGAGCTAAGAAATAAAATAGGTAAAGGACCTGGGGATACAATTCTAGTGGAAATAGAAAAAGATGAAGAGGATCGCATTATAGAATTACCAGAAGATTTTAAGAATGAACTAGAAAAAAATAAGGCGGCACTAGAATTTTATGAAAGTCTATCTTATTCAAACCAACGCAAATACTTTCAATGGATAACCTCAGCTAAGAAAGCAGAAACTAGAGAAAAGCGTATACAGGAGGCTATTATTAAATTAGAAGATGGTATAAAGATTTAAAATAAATTAGTATGTTTATATACCTCATTACTCTATGCAGGTTTTGTGCATAGAGTAATGATATAGAAGCTCTTGTAGGACAATGAGATAATTTAATAGTAATAAAGGAGAGTATCTTTTAGAAGGATATCTCCTTTATTTTTTATAGCTACAATTGACTGCAAATATAACTCGAAAATTTATTGAGATAGAATGAAAAAATACATATTATTTACAGCATAATGATATAATATTATAACAATACAATATAAGGTTATAATGGGAGAAATAGTATATGGGATTATATAATTTTGGGTTAAGGATGCTTAAAGCTGATTTAAAACGCTGTGTTTTATATGTAATATCAATAATTTTTTCTACAGCAGTGATATTTAACTTTTTTAATATAATGTTTAACAGTAATTTCAGCGTAATTGATAGTAATTATTCAATGATATATAAAATGGAGGCGTTAGGGATTATTTTCATAGCCATACTTTTTGTATTTTTCTGCAACTCTTATTTTATTATGGGTAAGGCGAAAGGGCTATCTATAGTAAGCTTGAGTGGCATATCTATATATAGATTAATAGAGCTGTTGCTTTATCAGACCTTTATAATTATGATAATAGCTCTCCCCTTAGGGTTATTAATAGGTATAAGTATAATGCCAACATTTATTTTGATGATGTACAAAATATTAGGAATAAGCGATAGCGTGTGGATATTTTCTATGCAAGGATTCGTATGTACCATAGCAGTCATAGCTATGGAAGTTTTCTTTCTAGTTTTAGTAAATGCGGGATATGCATATAAAAAGGATATTAAAGACCTACTTGCTGTAGAGAAGCAACTATATACACCTGACAAAAAAAGTTTTAAATTTGCAGTTATGTACTTAATTATATATTTAATACCAATACTTTTAGTGCCGGCAAATTTAGGTGAGGATAGTATTTTTTTTATTTTTCTTGTGATAACCATAGGAGTATATGGAGCACAAGGAGTTATACAATACTATATTCCATATAAAATAGGGAACATAAAGAAGAAAAAATATATTAGTCATAAGCTGAAATTAATATCCTTTAGCAATTTAAATTATTCATTAAGAAAAACTAATTTTTTAGTAATAATCCTCGCCATATCCAGTGTCTTATTCATTAGCCTTATAGGAAGCTATAGTAAGGTTTCTCAGCTAAAAGCCATGAGTATGTTCTCTTATGTAGTTATTATGATATTTATGTCATTGATTATCATATATAAAGTCATAATTGAAGCAGTAAATAGAAAAAAGTCCTTTAAACAACTTAATATATTAGGCTATAGCGAGGAGCAGATTAAAAAAATAATTAGAGAAGAAATAGAAATGTTTTATTGTATAACTATAGGCGTTCCATTGGTACACATACTGGTGTTACTAATTACTTATGGAAAGATAGGTATTATTTCAATAGCATCAGCTTTAGTGTTGCTAGGTATATTTATAATTACATTTGTAGTGACAGCAATAATAACTTATAGAGCATATAAAAAGTTAATATTGGGGTCTTTATAAGGGGGATTACTATGAAAGAGATAGTATTAGCAAAGGACATAATTAAAATTTATGGTTATAAAAGTAAGGGTAAAGCTTTAGATGGTGTAAGCTTAACTGTGTATGAGGGTGACTATATATGTATAATGGGACCATCTGGTTCCGGCAAGTCAACACTTTTAAATGTATTATCTACCATAGACATGCCAACGAAAGGTGTAGTAGAAATTGACAAGGTAAATATACTTAAAATAAATGAATTTGATCTTGGAAGGTTTAGATATGAGAGGTTAGGATTTATTTTTCAAGAGTTTAATCTTATAGATTCTTTAACTATAAGAGAAAATATTGGTGTACCTTTAGCCTTAGCTGATAAAGCAGAGAGTGAAATAAATAAAAAAGTAGAGAATATGGCGGAAAAGCTTAGTATTTCTGAAATATTAGATAAATTTCCAGTGGAATGCTCAGGAGGGGAAAGTCAGAGAGCTGCAGCAGCAAGAGCCTTAATTACAGAGCCTAAAATGATAGTTGCAGATGAGCCTACAGGAAATTTAGATACAAAGAATTCTCATGAACTATTAAAGCTACTTAAGGAGCTTAATGAAAAAGAAGGCATAACCATAATAATGGTTACTCATGATTCAATGATAGCAAGCTACGCTAAAAAGCTTTTATTTTTAAGGGATGGAAAGATAGATGAGACTATAGAGAGAGGAGATTTAACCCAGAAAGAGTTTTTTTATAAAATTGTAGAGATTACCTCAAAAGAATCACAAAATTTATTTGAAAGTATTATAAAATAAAAACTTTTAAAAATACAGTATAAGTATCTATTGACAGCATATAATAATATTGATATTATATAGAAAAATTAAATTATAATGCGTTGATGAGGAGGAGTAGTCACTACCCTGAAATAAAGAGAAGGAATGTTGGTGGAAATTTCCTATGATGGATGTGATGAAGGTAGCCTTGGAGCAATAAACCGAAATCTTCTGAGAGAGTAGGCTTTATCGGAGTTCTCACCGTTAAAAGAGAGGTAGTATCGGCATGGATGCCCGTACTATTAAGAGAGTGTACATTTGTACAAAGTTAGGTGGTACCACGGAGATTCACCCTTCGTCCTATTATATTAGGACGAAGGGTTTTTTATTTATAATAAATATTTATATAACACTGTTAAAGAATATTTTATTTGCAACCAGGGCGCCAAGGTATGGAAATAGATATTAATTTTATTATTAGGAGGTATAAATTATGCTAAATAGAAAATATAACCCAATAGAATCAGAAAAAAAATGGCAGCTGCATTGGAGAGACTTAAATATATATAAATATGATTTTAAAAGTGAAAAAGAAACCTTTTCTATAGATACACCACCGCCTACAGTAAGTGGAAGTCTTCATATAGGACATATATTCTCTTATACTCAAGCGGAAATGATAGCAAGGTTTCAAAGGATGCAGGGGAAAAATGTATTCTATCCCTTCGGCTTTGATGATAATGGATTACCAACAGAAAGACTTGTAGAAAAGGAAGAGAATATAAGAGCAGTAGATATGCCAAGGGAGGAATTTATTGAGAGATGTCTATCTATAACCAAGGGATATGAAGATGAATTTAGAGAACTTTGGCTATCTATGGGTTTTAGCGTAGATTGGGAGCTTCAATATGAAACGATAAATTCAAGGATAGAAAAAGTATCTCAAAAATCCTTTATAGAAATGGCAAAGGCTGATAAAGCTTATATAAAAGAATCGCCGGTTTTATGGTGCACCACCTGCCAAACCTCTATAGCTCAGGCTAAGCTTGAAACTATAGATAAAGAGACGACTTTTAATTATGTGCCATTTTTAGTAGAGGGGGAAGAATTGCTGGTTGCTACAACAAGACCAGAGCTACTTTATGGATGTGTATGTCTATTTATAAACCCAGAGGATAGCAGATATTTAAGGTATATAGGGAAGAAGGCCTTAGTTCCTTTGTATAACTATGAAATACCAATATTATCAGATGAAAAGGTAAGCTTAGACAAGGGCACAGGGGTTGTAATGTGTGCAACCTTTGGAGATACAACAGATGTTGAGTGGTATGAGAAGCATAAGCTTCCTTATAGGAAAGTTATTGAAGCTAATGGTAAAATAGCCTCTCAGGTTCCATTAATAGGAGATTTAAAGGTTTTAAATGCAAGGGAAAAGATAATAGAACTTTTAAAAGAAAGTAATTTATTAAGAAAAAGTGAAGTAATAACTCATACGGTTTCTGTTCATGAAAGGTGTGGAAAGGCAGTAGAAATAATGCCCTCTAAGCAATGGTATTTTGATATATTGAGTAATAGGGAGCAATATTTAAAAGCTGCAGACGAAATAAACTGGTATCCAGCCTCAATGAAAAATCGATATAAAACCTGGGTAGAGAATCTTAAATGGGATTGGTGCATATCAAGGCAGAGATATTTTGGAATACCTTTTCCTGTTTGGTACTGCGATGAATGTGGAAGTACCATATTGGCTAAAGAGGAGGAGCTACCCATAAATCCTATGGAGAAGAAGCCTTCATTAAGCTGCAGCTGCGGTAGTATAAAATTTACTCCAGAAACAGCTGTGCTTGATACCTGGGCAACCTCCTCTTTAACTCCCTTAATAAATGGGAAATGGGGTACTGAAGAGGATATGTGTAAGAAAATCCTTCCTATGAGTATGAGAACGCAAGCTCATGAGATTATAAGGACCTGGGCTTTTTATACAATTGTAAGAAGTTTATTTCATACAGGAACTATCCCTTGGAAAGATATTATGGTATGTGGATTTGTTTTAGCTAAGAAGGGAGAAAAAATAAGCAAGTCAAAGAATAACTCATCCTTATCTCCTAAGACATTGGTAGAAAAATATTCAGCAGATGCTATAAGATACTGGGCAGCCTCCGCAAAGCTTGGAACGGACACTATGTTTTCTGAAGATGAACTAAGAACGTCAAAAAGGTTTTTAACAAAGCTTTGGAATGCCTCAAGCTTTTGTATAATGCAGCTTCAGGATTATAAAGGAGAAGAAATAAAAGAAATTATGCCCATTGATAAATGGATACTTGAAAAATTGAGAGTGGTAGAAGCTAAAGCAATAGAATATTTAAACCGGTACGAAGTAGGTCTTGCAAAACATGAGATAGATGATTTCTTTTGGAATGATTTCTGTGATAATTATGTTGAAATAGTAAAGGATAGACTGTACAAACCAGAAATACATGGAGTTAAAGAAAGGCTGTCAGCTCAATGTACTTTGTATAATGTACTTTTAGAGCTTTTAAAGCTATATGCAATATATGTACCTCATATTACAGAAGAGATCTATCAATCATATTTTATAACCTTTGAGAAGCTAGAATCCATCCATATGCTGCAATGGAGTGCAAAACATCAATGTGAGGATGAAGATATCTTATGTTTTGGAGAAACCATTAAAGATATGGTAGGAGAGGTGAGAAAATATAAATCAGAAAAAAATCTTTCACTAAAAGAGAGCTTAGATAGCATCATTATAAATATACCAGAAAATCAAAATCGCTATTTAGAAAAGACTTTAAAGGATATCAAGGCTTGTACTTGGGCTGATAATATTAAGATTAATATAAGCAAAGACTATGGTATTGAAATTATATAGAGCTAAAAAGATAGAATAGAGCAGTTCCAATGGAGCTGCTCTACAATTTTTAAATAATTATTTTGTTATAGCAGCACCAATAGCTGTTACAAATTCTGAATGATTAGGTATATGGAATTTTACAGGGAACATGGTTTCAAATAGATTAAAAATACTTCTAGCTTGAGGTATTTTTGATAAATTTCCTGTAAGAACTATATCTTTTATTGAGCAAATATTAGTAGCAAATACCGCTAGCATTCCTATAGATTGAAGCACAAGATTTATTATGCCCAAGGCTATATCCTCTTTTGAAGCTAGGTCATTGAGTTTTCCAAAGTTCGCCATAGTAGTTTCAGGTAGAAAGCCTTCTATATTGTTTGTATGTACATCACCTATGGTTAAATCTACATTGCTAAGATTGCCTTGTTCAGCAATGGTAACTAGGTCGTTGAAGTTACGGATATTTAGCATTTTATAAGACAAACCTAGCAGTGTTCCACCTCCAATGCCTGTACCTCCTATATGAACCACATCATTTCCGCTAGCTTTCACTATGGCAGTACCAGTTCCCATGCTTACAACAATAGCTTCCTTTAAGCCGCTAAGATAAAGTCCACCCAGACCTATAGCTTTAAACTCATCTACCTTAATGGCAGGAATGCCATGGATTAAATCCTTTAGATGGGAGGAACCTACACCAGTAAGCATTATTCTCTCTATGTTAGGAAGAGTGAGATTATTCATATTTAAAAATTTCCCTAAGGCTCCGTATACAGAAGCTAAAGGATCATCTGCTTTTACTAATAAGGGACTAAATATTTCATTATTGTAAATACCCACCACCTTTGTAGTGCTTCCGCCTATATCTATACCTATAATCTTATTCATTCAAATCCAGCTCCTTTACTTAAGGTATCTTCACAAAATAGAGTTTTCTTAATTTGTAGTATATACCTTTATTTGTATTTTGAATATATTTTTTGTACATAAAATGAAAGATAGATATATATTTATAGTTAAATTTCTATGGTAATTATCTATAAATTACTATACAATTTTTTTATAGTACAAAAATCATAGTAAAACTAAATATATGTATTAAAGGAGAAAAACTGAAATGAATGATAGAGTTATAAGATTTGGTGTTATAGGAACAAATAATATTACACAATGGTTTTTGCAAGGTGCTGCTAATGTGAAGGAGTTTGTTTTAACAGCAGTTTATTCAAGAAGTGAAGAAAAAGGAAAAGCTTTTGCAGAGAAATATAATGTAAAGAATATTTTTACAGATTTAGAGGAGATGGCTAAAAGTGATGTCATTGATGCAGTTTATATTGCATCTCCTAATGCTCTTCATGCGGAGCAGACAATTTTATTCTTAAACCATAAAAAACACGTGTTATGTGAAAAGGCTTTTGCTTCCAATGTAAAAGAGGTTCAAAAAATGATAGAAACCGCTAAAAAGAATAATGTTATTTTGATGGAAGCTATGAAGACGGAAGAGACTCCTACCTTCAAAGCAGTTAAAGAAAATTTACATAGAATAGGTAAGGTGAGAAGATACTTTGGATGTTATTGTCAATATTCTTCAAGATACGATAAATATAAAGAAGGCGTAATTTTAAACGCTTTTAAGCCTGAGTTATCTAATGGTGCTTTAATGGATATAGGGGTTTATTGTATTCATCCTATGGTAAATTTATTTGGCAAACCAAAGGAAATAAAAGCAAATGCCATAATGCTTGCCTCTGGGGTGGATGGAGAAGGAAGCATATTGTTTAAATATGAGGACATGGATGGAATAGCTATATATTCAAAGATAACCAATTCAAATTTATCTTCTGAAATACAAGGAGAAGATGGAAACATAATAATTGAGAAAATCAATAAATTTGAAAAAGCAAAGATAATATTTAGAGATGGAAGAGAAGAAGATTTGTCTCAAGCTCATATTGAAGAGGATATGTGCTATGAAATAGAAAAGTTTATAGCCTTAATAAAGGAAGATGATACGGATTCTAGTTATAACTCTCTCCAAATTTCTCAGTGGGTAATGGAGATCATGGATGAGGTAAGAAAACAGATAGGCTTAGTTTTCCCAGCAGATAATAAAGAGAACTAATAAAATATAAATGTTGAAGGCATCCTATTTTAATAAAAGGATGCCTTATATCATAGCTTGTTTATTACCCAACTTGTAGTTCAGTAGCTTTTAAATTTTTAGTTATATCTTTTTTTCTTAAGTCTTTATATAAGTTAATCATATAATATGCTGTTATCAGAGCAGCCGCCGCATCTGAAATTGGAGTGCTTAACCAAATTCCCTTTACTCCATACCATTTAGGAAGAAATATAATCAAAGGTATTAGTATTATAACTTGTCTTAAAAGCGCAAGAAACATGGAAACCCATGCTTTCCCCATAGCTTGAAAGGTGTTTGAAATAGTCATTTGGATGCCTATTATAGGAAGCGTTAAGGTTACCAACCTAATTCCCTCGGTAGTTATTTGGAGCAGACTTTCGTTGTCCTTATCAAATATATGAATTATTTGCTGAGGGAAAAGTTGAATTATACAAAAAGCCAATACCATAAGCAATGTAGCGCCTAAAGAAGATAAGGTTATAGCTTTCTTTACTCTATCATAATTTTTAGCACCATAGTTGTATCCTATGATTGGCTGCGCACCTTGATTTATGCCGAATATGGGAGTGATAAATATTAGTATTATGCTATTAATGATGCTGTAAGCAGCTATGTACGTATAATCGCCATATTGAGATAAGTTTACATTATATAGTAATTGAACTACGCTTGCAGCAATATTCATTGCAAAGGGAGACATTCCAATGGAAAGTATACTTAAAACTATTTTAATATTTACTCTTATATTGGATGGCTTAAGCTTCACAATACTTCTGGAACTTGTAAAGTGATATAGAACCCAAATAGTACTTATTATCTGAGATATAACAGTAGCATAGGCTGCCCCTTTAACACCCATATTAAAATAGAATATAAATATAGGATCTAATATAGTATTTACCACCGCACCAATAAGCATGGTATACATAGAAAGCTTTGGATTGCCTTCTGCGGCAATTGAACGGTTCAAGCCTATACTTAAATTTTGCACTATGGTACCTACTAGGATAATGTGCAGATAATCCTTTGCATAAGGAAGGGTAACTTCATTTCCGCCAAAGGCTATTAATATTGGATTAATAAATATGAGTCCTAAAATAGTAAGAATAAAAGCAAAAAAAAGCACTAAAATAAAAGCGTTGCCAAGAATTTTCTCAGCTTTAGCTTTGTCTCCTTTTCCCAGAGCTATTGATATACGAGCAGCAGTACCCATACTAACAAACATACCAAAGGCATTGGTGATAGTCATAACGGGATAGGCTACACCTACTCCAGATAATGCAATAGCACCTAAATATCTACCTATAAAAATTCTATCTACAATATTATAGGTAGATTGAACCAACATACCCACAATAGCAGGTAATGAAAATTTTAGAAGCAGGCTTAAAATGCTATCCTCTTCTAATTGCTTATTTTTCATTTGTATCTCTCCTTAACATAAAATAAATGTTATAATAAAAGCGGCTGATTTAAACAGCCCGTTTACAAAGCTTACTTTACACTATTTCTAATAAAATTACAAATAGTATATGAATTATAATAATATATACAAATATTCAGATATATGGTAGGAGATCATAACTAAAATTTCACAAAAAGTAATTAAGCCTGTATAGAAATTAAATACAGGCTTTGAGTTTTATCATTAATTAGTCAATTTTAATTATAAAAGCTTTTTAAGTGCTTCTTTAATCTCTTGTAAATTTAAAGGTTCAGTGAACATATAATTTTTCTTTAGTTCATGGCTGTATTGAATATTTCCTTCAATCAAATACTTTTGAAGCTCATAATTCATTAGAGCGCCAATACCTGAGCTAAAGTTATTTAACCAAAGCTTCATTGGCATTTCAGATATATTATAACTTATATCATTAAGTATATTCATAAGCTTCTCAAGGGTTAGGCCGCCATATTGAACAATTTCTATTAATGCATTTTTACTCTCGGTTCTTATAGCGTTAACAACAGATGCAGCTGCGTAGTCTACAAAGGTCCAGTCTATACAAAGATTAAGAAGTTCTTTTGGAACAAAACCTATACTACAGATATATTTAATTCTTTGATACATTGCATTATCAAGGGGATTCCCAATAAATTTACTCTTTTCTCTTGGAATAAGGTTTCCTAATCTTATTATCATATTATGAGGACTAGCCCCGGAGATAATATCTTCAGCAGCCCTTTTGCTGTGGACATACTGGTTTATGCCCTCTTTTAAATTTAGTCCCGTACTTAATGTAGAGATATAATATATAGGAATGTTATGTATAGAACAAAGCCTGGCTAGACTACGGTTACTATCTACATTTATTCTATTTATCAAGGAAGGATCGCCATAATACTTGGTATAAGCGCCACAGTGAATTACGCAGCTGATTATGTTTAGAAGTTTTTCCTGATAGTTCTTAGATATATTTAAATCAGGAACACTTAAGTCCCCTAGGACAATATGAATCCTATATCTATAGCACTTAAGAGATTCGTTATGATGGCATCTATATATTTTCTCTAAGCGGTTAAAGCCCTCATCTATAGACGTATCTCTCAGAATGCAGTATATTGTGGAATCTGTTGAATGTAATAGGCTATGAAGCAAATTTATGCCAAGGAAGCCTGTAGCACCTGTGAGAAGTATGATACTAATATCTCTAGGGGTATCTTCTATTATATTATCATGTAGTTTAAGATTTCTATTAGGGGCAAAGTCAGTTGCTACTATAGCTTTAGTATCCTTAAGGGAAGCTATATAGCTGCTAAGCTTATTAATAGTAGGATAAGTAAACAGATCTTCAGGGTTTATAACTATACCAGAGTCTTCTAAGTTAGAAATAAGAGAAAAGAGCATTAAGGAATCTAAACCCTGGCTAAAAATATCTTCATTCAAGCTAATATTATCAAGACCTAAATTTTCAAGCTCCTTTATTATTGTTGCTGCTACACCAGCATTTTCCAAGGAAATACTATTAGTTTGTGCTTGTATGGTATAAATTTTTCTTAGCAATGCTATGTCAGCTTTTTCGTTAGCTCCCCTAGGAATATCAGCTACCTTTATAATATGCCTTGGTATCATATAATAGGGCAATATACTCTTTAAGTCTTCTCTTAACTGTATAGGATGTATGTCTTGTGTTGATACATAATAACCGATTAACTCCGATTTTGTATTTAGGTCGTTTATTGTAACTACGGCCTCTTCTATATAAGGTAAGCTAAGAATGGCTTCCTCTATGAGGTTTAGATTCACTCTGACGCCAGAAATTTTAACTTCATTATCATAGCGACCTAGCCACACCAACTCTTCTTCATTATTCCATTTAACCATGTCTCCTGTGTTATATAAGTATCCAAAATCCTTGTGAGCTATAAATTTACTATTAGAGTCATGAATATACCCTAAGGATACCCCTACGCCGCCTATATATAGCATACCTGCATAGCCCTTAGGGATTAAACCATATTTTCCAAAGACATAACAATTTACATTGGGAAGAGGCTTGCCTATAGGAATAGGACCTTCTTTTATATTTTTTCCTAAATATATACAGCTATCCACACAAGCTTCTGTTACTCCATAGCTGTTATATATCAGTATTTTATCTTTAAGCTTTGTTGACAACTCCTCAAACTCAGACTTTATAGGGGGCTTTGCTCCTAAGATTAATAATCTTATAGAACCAAAGCTATTGCTCCTAAATGCAATTTTTGCTACTGCGTATATAATGTCTGGCAGAGTGTCTATAATAGTTACCCTGCACTTTAGGGCATAGTTATATAATAGCTTAGGAGAAAGCTTGTGATCACTAGAGGCAACAGCCAAGGTTCCACCATATAAAAAGGCTTTAGCTATGTCGCTTACAAATACATCGAAGGAAAAGGGAGCCACTTGAAGAACCACATCATCATTATTTAAACTATAAACTTTGCCCCAGCTATGAGCCATGGAGCACCATTGTTTATGGCTTATCATAACACCCTTAGCTTTGCCTGTGGATCCAGAGGTATATATAATGTAAGCTAAATCATCCCCAGTTAAATCAGTGCATAATGTGGAATCATAATCCATGCAATTGTGGATTAGAGTTTCATAATACAGTGCTCTACCTTGCCAATTTTCTAGAGTAACATTTGTATTTGTGATTAGATATTGAGCTTTAACTTCTTCTAGAATAGCAGATAAACTTATAATAGGTGTCTTTTCATCTAGAGGAAGAAAAGTAGCTCCTAGCTTTAATATAGCTAGTATAGAAATTATGGCTTCTTCTCCTCTGGTAAATAGAATAGGGATTATATGCCCTTTAACTATTTCTAAATTTTTAAGATTACTTGCTACAATAGAACTTAAATTTTCTAATTCCCTGTAGCTATATTGTCTATCTTTATATATTAAAGCAATTTTATCAGGATATAGCTTCACAATGCTATTAAACCATTCTATAAAGTTCAAAGGCTTGTTTAAAGGAATAGGTTGGCCTCTACTTATATTTACAAGGTTATCATATCTAACTTTTCCTAGATAATCTAAATCATGAAGTAAAGTATCAGGATTATTACAGTCTATTTCCTTAATAACTTGAACTATAGTGGCATATAATTCTTCTATTTCATAACTATCATACATTTCAGTATTATAATCTATTAACAGATCATAATTAGTGGTATGGTCTTCATTGCTTCTTTCAATTACATGGAAGGATAGGGAGTTTAGCTGCTCTCCGCTAAAAATCCAGCTTGTTTTGGCACTTAGCTTTAAAGGGGTTAACTCAAAGGATGCTGGATGGTAGGAAAAAACTATATCTGTAATAGGTATAAAAGTGCCACGCAGCTTATTAACTTCATTTTGAAGTTGCTCATAACTATACTTGCTATGTCTTAAACTAAGCTTCCATTTGCTGTTTACCCCTTTTATATAGTTCAAGGAACTGATATCGGTATTATAATCAAGAATTACAGGGAGTTTATTAATATATACTCCAAGGCTATTTCTATTTTCTATCCACCTACCATGAGTTAAGCAACCAATGCATAGATTATTATTACTAGTGAGATAATAAATAGAAAGGCCTATGGAGGCTAGGAAGATTGAGCTAATATGAGCTTTTGTTTTAGTAGATAATCTAGTTGCGCTATCAATAATATAACTATTAAATTCTTTTGATAATCTTTTGGCTTTATAGGAATTAATCATAGGGGTTTTTATATAGGGGGTATCAGGGATAGTAGGAATTAAGTGTGTCCAAAACTCTTCGTCCTTTTTATTATGATGTAGTATGGAACTTGGCTGAAAACTATAATTTTCATGAGCTAAGCAGTTATAAATATACTTACCAATAAGAGACATACTATAACCATCTAGAATTATGTGATGGAATAGCAAAATTACATATATAGGCTTATTATTATTTAAAACTATCTTAAAATTATATAAGGGCCCCTTGCATAAATCGAAGGGAACAGTTACTAAGTTTTCACAAAGAATATTGATTGGTTGCATAGATTCTATAGTTTCAAAGTAAACATATTTATATTCAATTTCATTAAAGGTTACTCCATCTTCTGTATAGAATCTCAACAATGGATTTTCATAAAGTAATTTGTTGAGTATTTTTTGAATGCTGTCAATATCAATGTCATTATCTAAGGGATAGAAAGCACATAGATTAAAAGCACAGTTATGAGGGTGAGCTTGCTGCAGGCTATAAATGCTTTTTTGAGCATCATTCAAATATTTAATCAATACCTTCACTCCATTACTAATTATTGGATAGTTATTTAAATTAAGTATAACATATTTCAAAATAATGTTTATGTTTTCAGTTATTTAATAATTTATATACAGAATTTTAAAAAATTCAACACCTAACTGTCACAATAGAATCTAATAATAATTATAGGAAATAATAAAAAAGAAAAAATGAAAGGAGAATAATGAATGAATAACATGACTATAAGTAAAAGACTAAAAACATTAATAATAGGAGCCACTATTTTAGCAATAGGAGGAACTACTATTTATGCTGCTAGCGCCAATGCAGCTACAGAAGATGCAGCTAATAAGAAGCCTCTTATTGAATGGAAAAAGAATAAAGAAGGCAAGATGCCTGGTGAAAAAGGCTTTAAAATCAAGGAAGAAAGAGGTTCTTATGTAAAAGGCGCTGAACAAATGAAAACATATTTAACTAGCCTTGTTAATGAAGGAGTACTTACCCAACAAAAAGCAGATAGTATAACTAATTACCTTCAAAAGAAAGAAGAAGAGAGAAAAGCAGAATTCGATAAGATTAAGGCTATGACTCCAGAAGAAAGAAAGAATTATATGAGTCAGAAAAAGGGAGAAAGATTAAATCCTTTTGATGCTATGGTTAAAGATGGAGTATTGACACAGACAGAAGCAGATACTATTAAAAGCAAACTACAGGAAAAGAGAGCTACAGAAAGAAAGCAAAAAATTACTGAGCAACTTAGTGGTTTAGTGGAAAATAAAACAATAACGCAAGATCAAGTTAACAAGCTTATTGAGAAATTGCAAAAGAAAGACGAAGAGGCTAAAGCATTACATGAAAAGCTAAAAGCCATGACTCCAGAGGAAAGAAAATCCTATATGGAACAAAATAAAAAGGATAGGAAGGATATTCTACAGGAGTTAGTTGATGAAGGAACTATTACAAAGGATCAAGCTGATGCCATGAGAAAAGTAATGCCTATGCACCATGGGGCAAAAGGACATGGATTTCATAAGGAGAAAAAAAGTAATTAATGATGTTAATTAGGCAGCCGCTACTTATAAGTTATTAGTTTTTGTTTATTAGGGACAGCAGATAGATTTGTGTAAAGGCAAATCTATCTACTGTTTTTTTGCTAGAAACAATTTATGAATATTTGTGAAAAATTACAGGAAATCCATAGATTTGCATAAATCTATGGATGTTCCCTCTTTTTTAATTCCCTTTAGCTATCTCTATGAATTTTTTTGCTCTTTCTTCATCTATTTCATTCCAAAGGATGCCGTCTTTTTTCAAACAAGTACCTATAACAAATCCATCAGCAATGTCTCTAGCTTCCCTTACATTTGAAGAGTTAACTCCGCTTGCTATCATTATAGGTTTATCTTTGTACCTATTTTTTATTTCTCTAACTTCATTAAAGTCTGGTGCTAGGCCAGCTCTTTGTCCAGGGATCAAAACTCCGGCAGGATTTAATGTAGAAAAAGCTGTATCAATCATATCTGATTGAGATCTAGTGTCTAATGAAGTTCCGCCATGAGCATCAAAGTAACAATATAGGTTTACATCCTCGGCATCTATATTTTTTCTAAATCTATATATATCTCCCGGCCTGAATTCATGGAATCCAAATATATCTGCATAGGTTCCAGTAACGTAAGTTCTTACAAATTTTGCATCTAAAGCTTTTGCTATAGCTATTGTAGCTATCGGGTCTATTAATACCCCACATCCATACGGTATTTCAACATGTTGTAACACCTCTGTAGCAATTCGTACATAACTGGCTATAATTTCAGGGCCTACGTTAAATAAGTAAGGTCTATCCCCTTCATTAGCAAAAATTAGCGCGTCAAAACCTGCATTTTGTAGAGCTTTTGCTTCCCTTATAGCTCTTTCTACTTGCTCTTTAAAACTTACACTTTTATCGTAATGAGGCGTTCCTGGCAATGCCATTAAGTGAACGCAACCTATGAAAGGCTTATTAGTCTTAAAAGTATTTATGTGATTATCCATTAAATCTATGTTCATAATAGTATTTCCTCCTAATTTAAATCAATTTATTTTGCTATGCTAAAATATTTAAGAATGATAAAATGAATCCTAATGCAAAGAGAGTAATTAAAACAAAGGTTGTAGATTTTTGTTTCTTTTTTAATAAATAGAACACAAGTAGCAATATCAATAAAGGCATCATTTGTGGTAGTATTTTATCTAATATAGGTTGTAATTTAATAGATGTTTTACCTAGCGAAAATACTACAGGAGAAGTGGCCTTTATATTAGATGCAGCAAGACCACCTACAACCATCATACTCATTATCTTTAATGCACCAGTAAAATATTTTGCTATATTAGAAGATAGCAACTTTACAACAGCATTTTTACCCATTCTATATCCCGAAAAGAATAGAAAATAGCTCAATCCCGCTGTATATGCTGTAAATAGCACTACAAATAATATTGGACCTAATGCGTTTCCCTGTGTAGCTAAGTCTATGCCTATGCCTAGTAGTATTACCCTAACTATACCTTGAGTTACAGAGTCTCCTATACCTGCCATGGGCCCCATTAAAGCTGTTTTAACATTATTTATTATTTCAGGATTAACATCTCTATTGGCAGCTCTTTCTTCCTCTAAAGCAGCACTTACGCCTACTATAATAGAACCCCATGTATTTTCTGTATTAAAGAATGCCATATGTCTGGTTAGGGCTTCGCTTATTTCTGCTTTATCATGATAGAGTTTCTTTATTACTACGCTCATAGCATGACAGAAGCCTAAACCCTGAAGTCTTTCGTAGTTGTAACATCTTTGAGCCCAACAAATCCAAGTAAGCCATGTTTTAATCAGATCTTTTTTAGACAGTTTTTTAACTGATTCTTCAGTCATCTATAGCTTCCTCCTTTTTACTAGTATTAAAGATATATATGGTTGCTAGGCATCCACCTATGATTGCGATAAACATAATATCTAACTTTAAATATGCTACTAAAAAAAAGCCTATTATGAAGTATGGAACAACTTCCTTTTGCCATAAATAGCTAAGCAGCATACCTATTCCTAGCGCAGGAATTAACCCTCCAGTAACTTTAAGATCTGGTTAGGGCTTCGCTTATTTCTGCTTTATCATGATAGAGTTTCTTTATTACTACGCTCATAGCATGACAGAAGCCTAAACCCTGAAGTCTTTCGTAGTTGTAACATCTTTGAGCCCAACAAATCCAAGTAAGCCATGTTTTAATCAGATCTTTTTTAGACAGTTTTTTAACTGATTCTTCAGTCATCTATAGCTTCCTCCTTTTTACTAGTATTAAAGATATATATGGTTGCTAGGCATCCACCTATGATTGCGATAAACATAATATCTAACTTTAAATATGCTACTAAAAAAAAGCCTATTATGAAGTATGGAACAACTTCCTTTTGCCATAAATAGCTAAGCAGCATACCTATTCCTAGCGCAGGAATTAACCCTCCAGTAACTTTAAGAGCTTGTATTACTGAATTTGGTACAACAGTTAATAATTTATCTAGACCCTTTGATCCTATGTAAATTGCTACAAATGTTGGAATGAAGTAAGTTAAGAATGGAAAAACCTGTGAACCATATAGATTCATTAATTTGACGCCTCTAATATTACCCTCTTTTGCATACTTATCTGCTTTATGGACCCAAATAGCATTTAAAGTCATTTTGGCGTTTTGGCATAAAAGTCCTAGTGCCCCTAAAGGAATTGCTACTGTTAGTGCAGCTTCTGGTGGTAGCTTTACAGACATGGCTAAAGCTGTTCCTAAATATCCTGAGATAGCCATTTCAGAAGGTAATGCGCCTCCTACAGCTACCATACCTAAGTAAGCCATTTGTATTGTAGCGCCTACCTTTAAACCATAAGCGATGTCGCCAAAAATGATGCCATTTACTAAACCAGCTACTAAAGGAGCTCCAAAGTAGAATGACCATCTTAAAAACATAGGTAGAGCTGTAGCTACATACCATGTTATAAGGGCAACTATCAGTGCTTGAATAAATAAATTCATAGTATACCTCCTTATTAATTAATAAATTTTTTTATTTAACCTTTTATATATTAAAGAGAACTTTTTCATCACTAGGCAACATTTGTAGAAATACCATACACTTTAATTGTTCTATATCCCTCAAAAGGTCTCTTTCTTTAGAACTTATATATACATTTTTTGTAACCTTTTCTCTTTCTGAATTAGGTCCCATATTTCCAATGATAATTTCATTTAATTCTAGACCTTTTTTTAATATTTCTAGTACGTATTTCGGATGTTTAAATAATATAATAGTTTTTTTATCGTTTTCATTCTTGCCTATAAGCTCTATAAATTTATTAACATTTAACACTTGAATTTTTATGTTTGGTGGAGCAGCTAATATAAGCACTTGTTTCATAAAGTCATCATTATAAAGATCATCATCTATTATTACTATTCTTTGGGCGCCAGTATTTCCTATCCAGGATGTCATGACTTGTCCGTGTATTAATCTTTCATCAACTCTACACAGTGCTATTTTCATTTTTATATCCCTTCCTTTTGGTTAAATTCTGCATAAAAATCTCTAATACCATTTTTGCCTGAGTCTAAAGCTATATTTTTTACTTCCTCTAATGACTTATCCTCCATGTTAAGAGCGGCTTCTAACACCATTGGAAGATTTACTCCTGACAGGATTTCAATATTTTTGTTTAAATGATTTTTTTCATTGCATAGCTTTACTACGGTATTAAAAGGAGTACCACCAAATAAGTCTACTAATACCAATATATCCTTTGTATGACTATTGAATATAGCTGTTTCAATGCTATCTCTAAAAGCATTTAAATCATCATATGGATTTAAGGTAAAGGTTTTTATGTGGGGGGTATTTACAAACAATTTAATAGTGTTTTCAAATCCATTTGCTAAGCTACCGTGAGTCAAAATAATTATTTCTATCAAACCATGTTCACCCTTTCTGCATTTTTATTTTTGTTTACTTTCTTAATACATTATTAAAGCAAATATGATGCCAAAAACTGTTTTAAGTTTTAATTAGCATATCATCCTCTTTGTAGGACTTTTTTGAAACACTTACAAACTCATATTTTTATATTTTTAAACTGTTTTTATGTGTTTCAACAATAAAAACCTTTTTTCTATGTGTTTTAAAACAGAAGAGATTGCATTCTTTTAAAGGCAATCTCTTTCAATCAATAATTTATTGCTTTTTACAAACTCTACAAGATAACATAATTCGTCTTTTGGTATATGAACTCTGAAACTCTTTTTTAAAATTTCAATGGATTTCACAATGTCATTATATATTTGTTGATTTTTAGATATAAATTCATCAGGATTTTTATATTCAAAGGATTCGTTTCTAAAACATCTTTCTATCATAAATGAACAGTGAAGTATAAATCTTATTTTCGATCTTATATAGTTTTCTTCGCTTATATAATGCTTAATCTGATCGAACACTTGTGATAGAATATTATATGTCTTTGTGGGATTTAAGAATGTAAGTTGATCGCTTAAGGTGTTAACTATTAAGCTTATATTAGTTTCCATGTCTATGTTTCTTAAATTATAGTTCCCTATTAAAAGTTCTCTTAGGATTCTGTTTCCATCTCCTACTATAAATTCATCTATAGGTATAAAGGGGATATTATCTAAATGGATATCCACAGTACCTATAACAGCAATTATGTTATTATGCCCTATTTCATATTTAACTTCTTTAAATTTCTCTACATTCATAGGTAATATTTTAATATTTACTTTTTCTATAAAGGGAAAGGCTTGCCTAAGCATATCTGCTATTTTTTTTGCGGCTCCGTCACCTGTTATACAGGTGGTTATTATAACCTTCTTGTTTATATCTCCGATATTATCATCTATACTACTTCCAATATCTCTCCCGATATAAGGGGTTAGCAATTGCAAGTCTTTAGTTAAATTATCTAATGTGTATTCTGGAAATAAACTCTTTCTAGCAGCTTCTAAGACCAATGGTGTGGATACCATGTCTATTGACCTGGTAATTATATTTGTGTCCTTGGTTATAATATCTGAAAATGTCACTAAAGATCCCATATCTACCAAAAGTAGTACTCCCTTACCCTCATCTACTTTTTTTACTAAGTTTTTAGCAGCTTCTAATACAACTTTAACGCTTTCATTTAATGGCATATTTATCGCATAACAGTGATTAGTCTGTAGAAGTTCATTTACCACATTAGCTATACTTGTAGCTGTAGATTCTCCATGGCATATCACTATTATAGGAATTTTAGGTTTATTTTCAGTTATATTCTCTCTAATTGTATTTAAGAAGATGCATATCAAAGCTATTTCTTCCCCTGGAATTTCTATTTCTAGCTCTCTTTCTAATATTTCATGTATCTCAACTGCGGTTTCATAATCAATATTGTTGTCTAATGGAATGAGGTTTTTATTAGAAGGCTTTTTATAAGTGCTTTTTCTTATATTTTCCAACATAGAGCTTATGTGCATGGATAAAGCTATAAGTATTTTCTTGTCGTATATCCTTTCACTACTAGTTTCTAAGAGAGCAGTCTCTACAGCATAATAAATTTTAGGATTTATAATTTTAAATAATTCCTTTTTATGCTGAGCTGAATTTATTGTACTTACTTCAGATAATACATTTTTTAAATATTTATCCACATACTTTATTATGTCAAGTTTTATTTCTTCTTTGGTGTATCCTAAATTATAGTAGTTATTATATTTATTATTTATCTCTTCATATAAATTAACACTTAATTTATAGTTATCCATGGTTTTAAGGTCATTGGTTTCATTTCCTGAAAATTCTACATGCATTGAGGTTGGCTTATATAATTCGTCAATTATGCTAATTTCCTCAAGTCTTCTTTTTTTGATATTTAATAATTCGGTATATATATGCTCTGGAATGCAAGAAAGTCCTATATTTATATTCAGCTTACTTAAGGTTTTGTACTCAAGGTATCCTTTAGCGCAGGTAAGCTGAATGTCCGCTTTTAATTGCCCTATATTACTCTTACACTTATACATTGTAAAAGCTGTTAAAACATCCTTGTGCACTTTAATAGGCAGTCCTATAGTCTTTGCTTCGTTATTAAAAAAGGCTTTTATTAAATCAGCTCTTTCACCAATGCTCCTTTCTGCCAAATCTGGTAATTTGATAACCATAGGTACTCTTCTTAAAAAAGTTTGCAGTAAAAATGAGTTTGTATTTTCTGTAGTAGCACATATAAATAAAACAGATGCTTTTCTATGGTTTTCTGTTTCACCTAGTCTCCTATATACACCCTTATCCATTACCAGAAACAGCATTTCTTGACCTTCAGGTGGTAATCTATGTATCTCATCTAGAAGCAATACCCCGCCGTTAGCTTTATCTATGAGTCCTTCTCTTTCTTTATCCGCTCCTGTAAATGCTCCTTTTGTATATCCAAATAGTTGACTTATAAGCAGATTTGGATTATCTGAATATTCAGCGCAGTTAAATACTATAAATTCAGCATTTTTATCTATTACTCCAGACTTAAGAGCGTATTCATACATAATTTCTGCGAAAGTACTTTTACCAACCCCGGTAGTACCTATAAGAAGAGTATTTAACCCATTAGGAGGATATAATATAGCAGCTTTTGCTTGATTTATAGGTATCTTTAAACTATCGTTATATCCTATAATTTGTTCAAATGGACTATCATCATTATTGCTATTTTCTAAAGATGCTTCATTTTTTAAGAGAGGTGTAGAAAGTATATCTGATAGGTTGCTAATACTAGCGCTAATATTGTTGCATGGAATATTTAAAAGTAGGCTTAATCTTTCCTTATCAAAATAGAACACTGGTTTTCCAGTTATTTTTATTACTTTGCCCTCTCTTAGAAGTTCATTTAACTCTTTACTTGTGTTGCTTCTACTTACAGATATACCGTCTCCTATACATGTTGCATCAAAGCCGTTGAATCCATTTTTGATTTTTTCTATAGTGATATTATTGCAGAGAGCTTTTAATGAGCTAAATACCCTATCCTTTCTTTTCATAAAGATTCACCTCATATAATTTTAGTTTTTTCTTGCGTATTAACTATTAATTAGGCCTTATATCTTTTATTATAAACTATTAAGATAAGAATTTTTATGATTTTAAATATTATCTTAATAAAGATATTTGAAATATGATGCTTGTTGATAAATAAGTTTCATTATGAGTTTAATAGAGGTATATTCCAAAATCATTGAAGAATACTAACTATAGAGGTGAGGTACTTGGATGAAGATAAAAATGAAGAGAAGGATTCAATGGTTAAGTGGATATTAATAGTAGCAGTAATAGTTTTTTTTATAGCCACAATAATAACTCTTAGAAGTAATAATAATATATAATAAAAATTATATAAAAAAATCTAAATAGTGAAATAAAAAATCTCCATTGGGAAAACTATAGTTATTAAGAATATGGTTTAATGGAGGTTTTTTTATGAGTGAGATAGAAGATCTATTAAAAGATGTAGAAATTTTAAGAGAAAAATTAGAGTATTTAATTAATACTAAGAATGGAAATTTAATTAATCCAGAAGTGGTGGCTGCTAGTAAAGTTCTAAACGCAGCGCTAAACAGATATAACGAATTTTTAGAAGAGAAGATAAAAACCCGAAAAAATGAATAGAAGCTTATAAATTTAAAGAGGTCAGCAAAATGCTGACCTTTTATTATGCAAAAATATAAATTCAAATTTAATAAAAGTAATATTTACATCAATATTACTTTGGAGTATAATTTAATTTTAGACACATTTAAAGCAAGTATATCATATTATCTTAAATCACATAATTATCATAGCATAAAGTTAATAGCCCTGTCAAGTGTTTTTATAAAATTTAAGGAGAGTGCTAAAATGAGTAATTTTGAACAAAATCAAAAAGAAGAGAATCTGTATCTTCAAAGAACTTTAGAAGTTATTGAGAGGGAATTGGAAAAAGAGAAAGATAATTTAGAGAATAAAACAAGAGATCTTATTGCATCACGAAGGGAGATGTGGGAAGAGGGGGTTCACTTTTCAGATGATGTTGACAGGATACCAGAAACAATACATTATCTTTCTGAAGTTAGTAGAGAAACTAGGAATTATAGCAGCGTAATAAAGAGTTTAGAGAAATATAATAAAATGCTTAACACCCCTTATTTTGGACGATTTGATTTTGCAGAAAAAGGCTATGATACTGAGAAGATTTATGTAGGAACTTACAATTTGATAGATCAAAATACGGATGAAATTTATATTTATGATTGGAGAGCACCTATTTCTAGTATATTTTATCGTTGTGAACTAGGAAAAGGAAGCTATAAATCACCAATAGGAATAATAGAGGGAGGGGTTTTGCTTAAAAGGCAGTATAAGATAGAAAAATCCAAGCTTAAATATTTCTTTGACAGCAGTATAAAAATTAATGATGAAATTTTGCAGGAAGTATTAAGTAAAAATTCTTCTCAAAAGATGAGGAGCATAGTAGAAACCATACAAAAGGAGCAAGACATAATTATTAGAGATATGGAAAATGAGCTTTTAATTGTTCAAGGAGTAGCGGGCAGCGGAAAAACTTCTATAGCTTTGCATAGAATTGCCTTTTTGCTTTATGAGGGATTAAGCTCTAAGTTAAGCACAAATAATATAATAATTATTTCACCTAATGGCATTTTTAGTAAATATATTTCAAGTGTTCTTCCAGAGCTAGGAGAAGAAAATGTAGAGCAAATAACCTTTAATGAGATTATTGAAAAAATTATTTCAAAAGAGTATATAGTTGAGACTAGAGAAACTCAATTGGAAAAATTAATTTTATCGCAAGAACAGGAAGGATTTATGCTTAAAAAGAATTCTATAGAATTTAAAGGTTCCCTAGAATTTGTTAAACTTTTAGATAGATTAATAGAATATTATGAGAAATATATTATTGATTTTCAAGATATATATTATGATGGAAAGGTTATAGAAATAAGACAAAATTTAAGAAATTTTTTTCTTGATAATAAGATTAATATGCCTATAGCCAAAAGGCTTAAAAGAATGGAGAACATGATACTAAATAAAATTCATCCTTTAAGAAGCAGCAGACTTGAAAAAATTGAAAAAGTAGTAGAAAGGTGTGGAAATCATATACTTGAAATAAAATCTTTTGCTAGACTTATGGCAGTTAAGGAAGCTAAGGTTTTTATGGAGCATTTGAGGGGATTCACAAAGGTGGATTACATGGAATTATATAAACTACTATTTAAAAATAAGAGGCTCTTTTTCAAATTAGTGGAAGGTTTAAAGCTGCCATATAATATAGAGGAAATAATTAATTATACAGAAATAAACCTTTTAAAAAATAATATTAATTATGAGGATTGCGCCCCCCTTATTTATATGAAATTAAAATTAGAGGGGAATGATAGCTTTTCTGAAATTAAGCAGGTGGTCATAGACGAGGCTCAGGACTACTATCCCCTTCAATATCAGGTATTTAAACTTTTATTTAAAGAAGCAAGGTATACTGTATTGGGAGATTTTAACCAGAGCCTTGAAAGATCAGGAAACATTGAAGCATATGACAGCATAGCACGAATCTTAAATAAAAGAAAAACCACAAAGCTTTTTATGAAAAAAAGCTTTAGAGCTTCTTATGAAATCAATTCTTTTACTAATAAGCTATTGAAAGATGAACAGGAGATAATATCTTTTGAAAGGCATGAATCAGAGCCTAGGGTAATCTTTAAGGAAAACATACATTCCTTGGATCATAGTATAGCTGAAGAGATTAATCTGCTTTATAAAAAAGGCTATGAGTCTATTTCAGTTATATGTAAGACAAAGAAGGAAGCTAAAGGTGCTGAAGAAAGATTAAGAAGCTTAGTAGAGGTTAAAATGCTGAAGGATACAGATAGTGAAATTAAAAAGGGAGTATTAGTGATGCCTTCCTATTTAGCTAAAGGATTAGAATTTGATGCAGTTATTATGTATAATGCTTCTGATAATAATTATAAGAGTGAAATAGACAGAAGGCTTTTATACGTAGCTTGCACAAGAGCGCTCCATCATTTAACTATTTATTATACTGGTGAAAAGAGTGTATTCATTAAATAAGATAAAATAGTTGAAATTTCCTAAAATTCAAATTATAATATTATGCAATTTATATAAACAAGCGTGGAAGGGGTGAAATAAAAAATACTTTAATCAAAAATAATTAAAAGCTTAAAATTTATAAAAAGGAGATGGAGAGAATGCTTACAAAAATGAATGAACAATATGAAAAAGAGTTAACTAAGTTTTTATTTGATTACAATAATAGAAAGGAATATTTTATAGCTTGGATACCACAAAATTATAATGAAATTGAAGAAATGGATAAAAGTAATTTTATCTTATGCGTAGAAGAAGGAAAAATTGTGGGTTGTTTAGGTACTTATATATCAAAGGATCAAAAGCTTGCGAGACCTCTAGGGCCTATTATAATAGAGGATTACTTTAATGAATACGCAGATAAAATTTATGAAGAGATGTTAAGGAATTTACCAACCTATATAGAGGAACTAAGGGTAGCTTTCTTTGAAGATAATAAATTATGCAGCAATTGGTATGAAAGTAGTGGATATGAACTATATAATGCCGAAAAAACTATGATTTATAATAAGAATTTATTTATACGGCAGGACAAGGATTTATTAGTTGATTTAAAACCTTATGATTCTATGCATAAGGAAGGGCTAAGTCTAGTCCACCCAAAGGAAACCTTTTTTTCTTTAGAAGAATTGATAGATCAAATAAGTGAATATCATACCTTGCTTTTGGCCATTTCTGAAAATCAGGTTGTAGGTTATGTATACTATGAGAAAACTAAGGATAAAAAGAAGGGTGAATTAGTACTGCTGCATGTTAGACAAGATAAAAGAGATAAGGGTTATGGTAGCATATTACTTAATAGGGCTATTGAGGATTTAATTTCTGATGATGTGAAAGAGATATCTACCAGCGTTAGAGTAAAAAACTTAGGCGCTCAGAGATTATATGAAAGAGTGGGTTTTAGAGACAAAGAGACTATTTATGCTTATAAAAAGCAACTATAGCATCTATTTATCTATCATAGGATATAAAATAAGAAAAAAGCGGCGGGAGTCGCTTTTTTCAATCATTGTGAATTGTGCTCTGTGCATTGTGAATTAAATAAAAGTTGCTTCGCAACTTTTATTTGTTACCAATCTCCAGAAGACCCGCCACCACCAGAGGAGCCTCCGCCGAAGCCCCCAAAACCGCCACCAGAATTGCCACCAGAGTCACCACCGCCAAAGCCTCCTCCAGGTCTTCCGCCTCTGCCGCCCCAGAAGGAGCTCCAAAACAATGCTTTTATAATAAGCCTTAGAACTCTTCCTCTATTAAAAATAAGGTCTAATACTATAAGACCAATGATTATAAAGAAAAAAGTAGGATTTATAGTTTGAATATATCCTTTATTCTGGTTACTTGGAAGTTTTACTTTAATATTTTTTTCTAAGTTAACATTATATTCTTTGGCAATGCTGTCTGCAAAGATGGAATAGGCATTTTTGATACCTTCACCGTAATTTTCATTTCTAAAGGCTGGTTTTGCAATTTCATTCATGACTCTTGAAGAGTAAATATCTGTAACAGCACCTTCAAGACCTCTTCCCACTTCTACTCTCCACTTTCTATCATTTATAGCCACCAACATCAAAAGACCATTATCTTTATCCTTTTGACCTATACCCCAAGTTCTAAAAAGTTCATTTGCATAGGATTCTACATCTCTGCCTTCTAAGGATTTGATGATAACCACTACGGATTGAGCTCCGGTTTTATCTTCTAGTTCTTTTCCTAGAGAAACTAAATACTCTTTTACTGATTGATCTAAAACGCCTACATAATCATTTACATATTTAAGATTAGTAGGTGATGGAAATTTCACCTCGGCCTTAGCAGAGATAAAGCCAAGTAATAACACTAGAGCTATGACACTAAGGAATAATTTATAGACTCTACTAATTTTTTTCATAAGCTACTTTGTAAAGTCTACCTTAGGAACTTCTTTTGCTCCTTCAGCAGCCCTGTAATAGGGTTTTTGTTCAAACCTAAATATACTTGCAATTATAGTAGTTGGAAACCTTCTAACCCTAGTGTTGTAGGTGTCTACTGCTTTATTATAATCCTGCCTTGCTATGGCAATTCTATTTTCTGTACCTTCCAATGCTACGGATAAGTCTTTAAAATTTTGACTAGATTTTAAATCAGGATATCTTTCAACTACAACTAGAAGCCTGGATAATGCTGAAGAAAGGTCGTTATCTGCATTGGCTCTATCTTGAATATTTTGTGCGCCTGCTAGCTTGCTTCTGGCATTAGCTATATCTGTAAAGATTTGCTTTTCCTGCGAAGCATAGCCTTTTACGGTTTCTACTAAATTAGGTATTAAATCTGACCTCCTTTGAAGCTGAGTATCTATATTTGATTCTGAGGCTTTAACCTTTTGATCTAGAGATACTAAGCCATTATAGCTGCTGGCAATGGGAATTATTATAATTGCCAGCAAGGCTATGATTATAATTATAGTTTTTAAAGTCTTATTCATAATATCACTCCTAATATTGTTTATACTTTATAGCATATTATCAATGAGCATTTATTATTCATACTACATAAATTGCGGTAGGATAGGATTTTTATTTATATTTTTAAGCTATACCTTAAAAAGCAATAAATTATTTTGTGCTATAATTTAAGTTAAGGCAATTTGTAACAGAGGGAGGTTATGGCAGTGGAATTTTTAAAAAAATATATTAATATGTATTGGAAAAAATATGTATTTGCTTTGGTGTTTTTAACTGTTGAGGCTATATGTGACTTAATGCAGCCTACCATAATGTCTAGAATTATAGATAGGGGAGTAAATTCTAAAAATATGGATTATGTTCTCTATATGGGAGGAATAATGCTTTCTGTTACAGCCATAGGAGCTATAGCTGCAGTTGCGCGGAACATTATATCGAGCAATGTTTCTCAAAGGTTTGGCAGTGAGCTGCGTGTGGATCTATTTAAAAAAATACAAAGTTTTTCTTTTGAGAATATCGATAATTTTCAAGGGGCCTCTCTTATGACCAGGCTCACTAGCGATATAAATCAAGTACAGAATTTTGCTCATGGAATGATGAGAATATTTGTGAAGGCACCAATTTTATGCATAGGAAGCCTTGCGATGGCTATATTCATTAATCCACCTATGTCTTTGGTGCTTATTGGAGTAGTACCTATAATTATTGCTATAATCTTTGTTAATATGCGGGTAAGTTATCCCTTTTTTATTAAAATACAAAAGGCTCTAGATAGAATAAATACTGTGATGAGGGAATATTTGGCTGGCATAAGAGTGGTTAAGGCCTTTAACAGATTTAACTATGAAGTAGGCCGCTTTGAGGTGGCAAATGAGGAGTTAGCCCAAGTATCTATTAAGGGTATGAGAGTGATGTCATTTTTTAATCCAGCTATAACCTTAACCATAAATATAGGAATAGTTCTCGTAATATGGTTTGGAGGAATAAGGGTTAATACTGGAAATATGCAGGTAGGACAGATAATCGCTTTTATTAATTACATGACGCAGATTCTATTTTCTCTTATGATGTTATCTCATGTGTTTACCATGTTCATTAGAGCTAAAGCCTCTGCTGAACGTATAGGAGAGGTGTTTTTACAAGAAAATAGTTTAAAAGATAAGGAGAAAACTGAGGAATTAGAAGAGTTTAGAGGTAGATTGGATTTTGAAAATGTGACCTTTTCTTATAGTGGAGCTAAAGGAGAACCTGTACTTAAGAATATCTCTTTTACATGTTATCCGGGAGAAACCATAGGAATTATAGGATCTACAGGAGCTGGAAAGAGCAGCCTAGTGAATTTGATACCAAGATTTTATGATGTTATTTCAGGCTCTATAAAAATAGATGGTATAGATGTAAAAGATATAAATATGAAAATTTTAAGGAATATTATAGCTATGGTACCTCAGAAGACTATGCTATTTACGGGTACTATTTTAGAGAATATAAAATGGGGAAATGAAGAGGCAAGCTTAGAAGAGTTAGAGAGAGTAACTAAAATTTCTCAGGCACATGAATTCATAGTATCTTTTCCAGAAGGATATAATACTATATTAGGTCAAGGAGGAGTGAATCTTTCTGGGGGACAGAAACAGAGAATTTCCATTGCTAGGGCACTGATTAAAAAGCCCAAAATACTCATCCTCGATGATTGCACTAGTGCTGTGGATGTAACCACAGAGGCTAAAATAAGAGGAGCTTTAAAGGAATACTCATCAAAAACTACTTGTATATTGATTGCTCAAAGGATTACTTCTGTGATGAGGGCGGACAGAATAGTTGTGATAGATAATGGCTCTGTTATGGGAATAGGTACTCATGAAGAGCTGATGAATGGATGCAGTGTTTATAGAGATATATTCCGTTCTCAAATTGGAGAGGAGGAGATGTTAGGTGGATACTAAAAAGTCTAATGTACCCTCTGAAAACATAAGAATGCCCGGCAATAATAATTTTAGAGGGCATAGAGGCATGACACCGGTGATTAAACCGAAAAATTTTAAAGAGACCTTTAAAAGGTTATGGACCTATTTTGGTAAGGAACGAAAGTTATTAATGACAATTTTAGTTTTAATAATAGGGAGCTCAGGCCTTGGATTATTAGTGCCTTTTCTAATAGGAAGAGCTGTGGATTCAATGTCTTCTAACAAAATGTCAGTGGATTTTAATATGCTTAAGATAATCACTTTTATACTTATAATTACTTACTTTATTGATAGCTTTATGAATTTTATTCAGGGCTGGATTATGGCTGGAATATCTCAACGGATTGTTTTAAATTTGAGAGGAACCCTTTTTCAAAAACTTCAAAGGCTTCCTGTATCTTTTTTTGATAGCCATACTCATGGTGAGGTCATGAGTAGATTGACTAATGATATAGAGAATATAAGTACTACTATATCTCAATCTACTATTCAGTTAATGTCAAGTTCCATAAATATTGTGGGTGCCTTTATAATGATGATTATTCTTAGCCCATTACTTACTCTTGCTAGTATAATCACTATACCTATGGTGTTTTTTATGACAAATATTATAGCAAGAAAAACTAAAGTGTTATTTAAAGAGCAGCAGATAATGCTAGGAAAGCTAAATGGTGATATTGAAGAAGCCATATCCGGCATTCAAGTTATAAAGGCCTTTAATCGAGAGGAAAATGTAATTGGACAGTTTGAAGAGGTAAACTCGAAATTATGCCATGTAGGTATTAAAGCACAGGTTTGGTCTGGTTATATTATGCCTTTGATGAATGTTATTAATAATATAGGCTTCGCAGCAGTTGCTTCTGTGGGAGGAATTTTAGCCTTAAGAGGACTTATTACTGTAGGTATAATAGCAAGCTTTTTAAGTTATTCCAGACAATTCTCTAGACCTTTAAATGATTTGGCCAATATATTTAATACATTACAATCTGCTGTAGCTGGAGCTGAAAGGGTATTTGAAACCCTAGATGAAGATGAAGAAGCTAAAGATGTAGAGGAAGCTAAGATCTTAGAAGATGTTAGAGGAGAGGTTACCTTTAATCAAGTTAATTTTTCATATAGAGCTGATAAACCTATTTTAAAGAATATAAATTTTAATGTGAATGCAGGAATAAATGTTGCCTTAGTAGGTTCCACAGGAGCTGGGAAAACTACTATTGTTAATCTGCTTACAAGATTTTATGAAGTGTCTCAAGGAGAGATACTTATAGATGGAAAAAACATAAAAGAATATACAAGGGATAGTCTAAGAAAATGCTTTGGTATAGTATTACAAGATACCTATCTTTTCTCAGGTACAATAAAGGAAAATATTAAATATGGAAGATTAGATGCTAAAGATGAAGAAGTGGAAGCAGCTGCAGTGATGGCTAATGCAGATCATTTTATAAATAGACTTCCTCATGGCTATGACACTATGCTGCTAGATGGGGGGGTAAATCTAAGCCAGGGACAAAGGCAACTTTTAGCTATAGCTAGAGCCATTTTAGCTAATCCCTCCATATTGATATTAGACGAGGCTACAAGCAATGTGGATACTAGAACAGAATTAAAGATTCAAGAGGCTATGCTTAAGCTTATGAAAGGACGTACAAGTTTTATAATAGCTCATAGGCTGAGCACTATTAAAGATGCTGATATTATAATGGTAATTAATGGTGGAGAAATAATAGAGGCGGGAAGCCATCAGGAGCTTATAGATAAAAAAGGAGCCTACCATAAGCTTTATGAAAGTCAGTTTATGAATTATTAATTTTAGATATCCATAAGAAAAAATAATATTGACAAGCAATAAATTGAAGAATATAATTAGGTAAACTAATAATTTAGTAAGTAAATAATTTATGAACTAAATTATTAGTTTACCTATTTAAATTTGAGGTGTAAGAATGGTAAATAATATGGATGCAACCGCTCAGAAACTTTTGGAGGTATTTATTAGATTTCATAGATCAAACTGGTACAAAAGTCTCATTGCTAATTTAAGACCTAATGAGATACTGGTATTGTTATGCATTAAGGGCAAGGTTAATGATAAAGAGCTAGGAATTAAAGTTTCTGATATAAGTCGTCTTTTAAAGGTTGCGACTCCTACTGCAACGCAAATAATAAATAACCTTGAAGCTGATGGATTATTAGAGCGCGGTATGGATAAGGAAGATAGAAGGGCTGTTAGAATTAATCTTACAAAGAAAGGAGAAGTTATAATAAATAAGGTCTCTGATGAGTTTCTTTATAGCTTTAACGGGCTAGTAGAATACTTAGGTGAGGATAAAAGTAATGAACTTGTAGACCTTTTATTAAAGGTATTTAGATATTTTAATGATATGGAAATTAAAAATTAAATCATTTTAGTTGACTGGAGAGGATAATTTATGATTAAACTATTTAGGTTTTTAAAGCCCTATGCAAGTTATGTGGCTGCTATTTTGGTGCTTTTATTTTTTCAAGCCTTGGCAGATCTATATCTTCCTACATTGATGTCAGATATTGTTGATAAAGGCATAATGCAGGGAGATACAAAGTATATTTTGAATATTGGAGGTTTCATGCTGATCGTAGCTGCCGGAAGTGGAGTATGTGTTATATTAGCTAGCTTTCTAGCAGCGAGAGTTTCCACAAGTTTTGGAAGAGATATTAGAAGCAAAGTTTTTTCAAGAGTAGAGAGCTTTTCGCTAAATGAATTTGATAAGCTAGGAACAGCTTCGCTAGTTACAAGAACCACTAATGATATTACTCAAGTTCAACAAACCACCTTTATGATATTGCGTATGATGGTTAGTGCGCCTATTATGTGTATTGGTGGTATTATTATGGCGGTATCAAAGGACGCTAAGCTATCTTTGATATTTGCTGTAGTGATTCCTATACTTGCTGCTATTATACTTGTAGTTGCAAAAAAAGGAGTGCCTCTATTTAAGACCAATCAAAAAAGACTTGATAAACTAAATCTTGTTCTTAGAGAGAATCTTACAGGAATTAGAGTAATTCGTGCCTTTAATCGTATTGATGATGAAAAAAGACGTTTTACTAAAGCTAACAAAGATTTAACGGAAACTGCCATAAAGGTAAATAAAATTATGGCTGTCTTAATGCCTATAATGATGATAATAATGAATTTTACGAGTGTTTCAATTATTTGGTTCGGTGGAATCAGAATTGATAATGGAGATATGCAGGTTGGTTCTATGATGGCATTTCTTCAGTATGCTATGCAGATAATGTTCTCCTTTATTATGGTTTCAATGATATTCGTAATGATACCTAAAGCAGAGGCTTCAGCAGTTAGAATAAATGAGGTCCTTGATACTATTCCTGAAATAAAGGATCCTGAGAATCCTAAAAATAGCAGTAATCAAAGAGGTTCCGTGGAATTTAAGGATGTTACCTTTAGTTATCCTGGAGCTGAGCAGCCTGCTATAAGCAATATTTCCTTTAGTGCTAAACCAGGAGAAGTAACTGCCATTATAGGTGGTACTGGATCAGGAAAATCTACACTTATAAGTCTTATACCTCGTTTTTATGATATTGATAGTGGAAGCATTTTAGTGGATGGTGTAGATATTAGACATATATCTCAAGAAGTTCTTAGAGAAAAAATTGGATTCGTTCCACAAAAGGCAGTATTATTTACAGGTAATATAACAGATAACATTAGGTATGGTAAAGAGAATGCCACTTTAGAAGAGGTTGCCCATGCTTCAGAAATAGCTCAAGCTACTGAGTTTATATCTGATATGAAGGATGGCTTTGACTCAGAAATAGCTCAAGGTGGTACCAATGTATCTGGAGGACAAAAGCAGCGTTTATCCATAGCTCGTGCTCTTGTTAGAAGGCCGGAAATATATATCTTTGATGATAGTTTTTCAGCTCTTGACTTTAAAACAGATGCAAAACTACGGGCAGCTCTTAAAGGTGAAACTAAGGAGTCTACAGTTATTATTGTAGCACAAAGAGTAAGTACAGTAATGGATGCAGATAGGATTATAGTTCTAGATGAAGGTAGGATTGAAGGAATCGGTAATCATAAAGAGCTTTTAAATACCTGTGAAGTATATCGTGAAATTGTATCTTCACAGTTGTCAGAGGAGGAATTAGCATGAGTGAAAATAGACAGCAAAAAAATACCATGGGAGCGCGTAGAGGACCTATGGGAGGCCATGGGGGACCACCTATGGGAAGACCTGTAGAAAAGGCTAAGAATTTCAAAGGAACTATGAAAAGACTTATAGGCTATCTAAAGCCTCATAGACTTAACTTTATTTTAGTGTTTATTTTTGCTATTTTAAGTACTATTTTTACTATAGTTAGCCCTAAGATTTTAGGAAAAGCAACCACTAAACTGTTTGAGGGTCTCATGGATAAAGGCAAGTATGCTCAAAATTTATTTAAACCTGAGAATATACCAGATCTTTTAAAGATGCCTGATTTACCAGCGTCCATTAGAAATACTATAAATGCAATGATGGCGAACCCAAAGGCGGCTCAAGGAACAGCGCCTGAAGCCATGGATATTACTAAGATAGATCCAGAGGTTTGGACTTTTATTAGTAAGCATGGTCCTAAAATAGATTTTGCTTATATAGGAAAAATAGTGCTTGTACTAATATGTATATATATCATAAGTGCAGTTTTTGCATATATCCAACAATACATTATGGCGGGAGTAGCTCAAAAGACTGTTTATGATATGCGTAATAATGTGAATGATAAGCTTGCAAGATTGCCCCTTAAGTACTTTGACTCACGTACCCATGGGGAAATACTAAGCCGTGTCACTAATGACGTAGATACTATAGCTGCTACCTTACAGCAAAGTTTAACTCAGCTTATTACATCCGTAGTAACTATCGTAGGAATTATTGTAATGATGCTTACTATAAGCCCTATTTTGACTCTTGTTACTATAGTGACCTTACCTCTTTCTGTAATAGCTACCATGACCATAGCTAAAAAGTCACAGAAATACTTTGCTGAACAACAAAAAACGTTGGGAGAACTTAACGGACATGTGGAAGAGATGTATACTGGTCATAAAATTGTAAAAGTCTTTGGCCATGAAGAAAAATCTATTAATGAATTTAATGAGATTAATGAAAGACTTTATAAGGTGGGATGGAAGGCTCAGTTTGTATCAGGTATCATAATGCCCCTTATGAACTTTATAAATAATATAGGCTATGTTATAATATGTGTGGTAGGTGGAATATTTGTAACTAAAAAGAAAATTGAACTTGGAGATATTCAAGCTTTCATTCAATACTCCAGACAGTTTGGGCAACCAATAGTGCAAACAGCTAATATTGCAAATATACTTCAATCTACCGTAGCCGCTGCAGAACGTGTCTTTGAACTTCTTGATGAAGTAGAGGAGCTTGCAGACAGTGCTAGCGCTGTGGTTATAGAGGAACCTAAAGGACGAGTTAAGTTTGAAGCTGTAAAATTTGGCTATAAGGAAGATGCTATTCTAATGGAGAATATGAATATAGATGTTAAGCCAGGTCAAACTATAGCTATTGTAGGGCCAACAGGAGCAGGTAAAACTACTCTTGTAAATCTATTAATGCGTTTCTATGAAATACAGGATGGAAAGATAACCATAGATGGTGTAGATATTAGAGATGTAAAACGTGGTGATTTACGTAAAATGTTTGGTATGGTGCTTCAAGATACATGGCTATTTAATGGAAGCATTAGAGAGAATATAGCCTATGGCCGAGAAGGAGCCACAGAGGCAGATGTAGTAAGAGCAGCTAAAGCTGCTCATGCAGATCATTTTATTAGAACTCTTCCCGAGGGCTACAATACTATACTAAATGAAGAGGCTTCTAATATTTCACAAGGGCAAAAGCAACTTTTAACTATTGCCAGGGCAATATTGGCTGATCCGGCTATATTAATACTGGATGAAGCTACAAGCAGTGTTGATACAAGAACAGAATTACAAATACAAAAAGCCATGGCTAACCTTATGAAGGGAAGAACAAGCTTTGTAATTGCTCATAGATTATCTACTATTCGTGATGCAGATTTGATACTTGTTATGAATAATGGTACTATAATAGAGCAAGGTAATCACAATGAGCTTTTGGATAAAGGCGGATTTTATGCTGATCTTTATAACAGCCAATTTACTGGGAAAAACAGTGGGATAGAAGCTGTATAATCATAGGCTGCTAGTAAATTAATTTACTGGCAGCTTATTTTACTGTTTATTGGGCACTTTTTATAAGGATTTGAAGTATTATTGTATATAATGCACATACATATAAACTCTTGTTTTAGATATATTAAATATAAATATAGATAAACAGTTTAATCTGATATGATTTATTTTTAGATGAGGAGTGTAACTTATGAACAAAAGGTTTTGGTTAACTAATGTATTGCTTGAAACTGGATTCTCATACAATGATAATGGTATTAATGGAACTAATACAGATATTTATAATCTTTTAATAGAAGGTGGAAAGATAATAGATATTCAAAAAGGTAAATTAGAGAAAATTGATACTGAAGCTATTGATGCAAAAGGACTACTGGCATTGCCATCTTTTGTTGATAAGCATATACATCTTGATAAAGGTTTTTATGGTGGACCCTGGACGGCTAGTACTCCTTTCATAAGTGTTTTTGAAAGAATCAAAGAGGAAGAAGAATTCCTGCCAAAATTTCTTGATTTCACCACAGAAAGAGCTGAAAGCCTTTTAGAGCTAATAACCATGAGTGGTGTCACCCATGCAAGGGTTCAATGCAATGTAGATCCTATAATCGGGTTAAAAAATGTAGAGAGAGTTAGAGCAGCTTTAGAGAGCTACAAAGATAAGCTTACTTATGAATTAGTTGCTTTTCCTCAGCATGGATTACTTAGGAGTAATTCTGTACCATTGATGAAAGAGGCTATGAAAAATGGGGTAAACTTAGTCGGTGGATTAGATCCGGCTACCATAGATAATGATATTGAGGCTTCCCTAAATGCAATGATGGATATTGCGATAGAATATAATTCTGATGTAGATATTCATCTGCATGATGGGGGAAAGCTAGGCATGTATACTATAAAAAGATTAACGGAGCTAGTGGAGGAAGCAAAGTGGCAGGGCAGAGTTACCATAAGTCATGCTTACTGTATGGGGGATAGCACCTTAAAAGAGGTAGAAGATATAGCAGAGAGACTTTCTGAATTAAACATAAGCATTGCTACTACAGTACCTATAAATATACAAGCGCCTCCTATTCCTCTGCTTTATAAAAAAGGTGTAAAGGTTCATGTAATTAATGATAATATTAATGATCATTGGAGTCCTTTTGGAACAGGGGATTTATTACAAAGAGCAAGTAGGATGGCAGAAAGATTTGACTGGATAGATGAATATTCTTTAACTAGAGCTCTAGGTTTTATAACCGATGGCAAAGTCCCTCTCGATTCACAAGGAAAGCAAGCTTGGCCTAAAGTTGGGGATGAAGCTAATATAGTGCTTCTAGAAGCTTCCTGTTCAGCGGAGGCTATAGCTAGGAGAAGCAAAAGAAATGCAGTAATGTTTAAAGGTAAAATTCTATTAGGTAATTTTTGAAAAAATTCTGCATATTTTCATAAAAAAACTATTGCATATACCTTGTAAGTATGATATATTATAGGTGTTGTATAATTACAACATAGGGATTTAATACGATTCAAACATTCCCCTTTTTAGGAGTATAATGTAGATCAGTTTTAAATCTTTAATATGAATAAAAAGGAGAAATGTTTAAATGGCAGATAAGAATTTAATATGCAAAGACTGTTCAAAAGAGTTTGTTTTCACAGAAGGAGAGCAAGCATTCTACAAAGAAAAAGGTTTCGAAAATGAACCACAAAGATGCCCAGAGTGCAGAAAAGCTAGAAAACAACAAAACAATAACAGAGGATTCAGAAGATAATATTGTTTTAAATAAATACCTATAAGAATTTTATTCTTATAGGTATTTTTTTCGCGTTCAATTAAAGATTAATAAGATAATATGTTGAAAAATATCAAAATATGTGGTAGCATAACCTCAACATAGATAAAAAAATATAAAAGAAAGTAAAAGTTTGAAAGGAACTGATTATTGTAAATGAGAGATTTTGAAATATTTACTGATTCCTGCTGTGACTTGCCTCATGAATACGTTAAAGAAAAAAATATTAAATTTGCTGTATTAACCTGCAGCTATAATGGAAGAGATTATTATGATGATTTTGGACAAACATTGAGTTATAAGCAGTTTTTTGAGGATTTAAGAAATGGTGCAAAACCCATGACATCACAGCCGAGTGTAGAGGAATTCTACAAAAAATTTAAATCTATAATAGAAGCAGATAAGGATATAGTATATATATGTGTATCTAGTGGGTTAAGCGGCACTGAAAATAGTGCTAATATTGCAAAAAAAATGATACTAGAGGAAAGTCCTGATGCAAGGATATATATTGTTAATGTGCTCACTGCTTCTCTTGGTCAAGGACTTATGGTAATGAAGTCCATAGAAATGAAAGAAGCTGGGAAGACCTTAGAGGATATAGTGGATTATATTGAGAATAATAAGCAAAGGCTTAATACTTATATTACAGTAGATGACCTACACCATCTAAAAAGGGGCGGTAGATTATCTTCTGCGGCGGCTATGTTAGGGATAGTTCTTCATATAAAACCTATTATGACCATAAACAATGAAGGTAGGGTACTGCCCCTCTTAAAGGTTAAAGGAAGAAAAAATTCTATAAATAAACTAATTGAACTGGTAAAAGAAAGAATTGAAGATCCTGAAAATCAAGTTATTGCAATATGTCATGGAGATTGCTTGGAGGAAGCCTTAAAGCTTAAGGAAGGCCTGTTGAAGGAAATCAGTGTAAAGGATGTCATAATAAATTATACTGGACCGGCAGTAGGAACTCATGGTGGGCCAGGTAATTTAGCTATATTCTTCATGGGAAAGGAAAGACAAAATAGTATAATATAAAATTTTTAAAAAGCGAGGACAAGTTATGGAGAAACCAATGGAAAAAAACCTCAAAAAACAGTTAGGTCTCTTTGATGCTATGACTATAGTAATAGGTATGGTCATAGGCTCAGGAGTATTTTTTAAGCCAGCTATAGTATTTAGAAATGCAGGTTCTCCAACTTTAGGAATATTGGCTTGGGTGATAGGAGGAATTATTGCCATAGCTTCTGGGCTAACAGTTTCGGAAATAGCTGCAGCTATTCCTAAAACCGGTGGAGTATTCATATACCTTAAAGAGTTATATGGAGAGAGGTGGGCCTTTTTATTTGGATGGGTTCAGACTTTAGTGTATGGGCCAGGCTCCTTAGCAGCCTTGGCCATTGTATTAGCAACTCAAATCACATCCTTTATACCACTTACTAGTGCCCAGCAAAAATTATTAGCTATTGCGTTTTTAATTTTTGTGATGACCTTAAATATTATATCTACAAAGCTTGGTAGTAAAATTCAAGGTATAGTAACCGTTGCAAAGCTTATGCCCATTATAGTCATAATACTCTTAGGCTTCACCAAAGGAACTGTTGAAGCTGTTAATTATACCTCTAGCAAATCTATAACCATAGCAGGATTTGGAGCCGCTATTTTAGGAACTTTGTGGGCCTATGATGGATGGATAGCAGTAGGAAATATGGCGGGTGAACTTAAAGATCCTAGAAAGGATTTACCAAAGTCTATAATATTAGGGCTCAGTATAACCATAGTAGTTTATGTTCTTATAAACTTTGCATTAATAAAAATAATTCCTATGGAGTCTGTAATAAATTCAAACAAGCCTGCATCAGACGCTGCTATAGCTCTATTTGGTGAATCTGGAGCCAAGTTTATTTCTGCTGGAATACTGATATCCATTTTTGGAGCATTAAATGGCTATATGATGACAGGGGTAAGAGTTCCCTTTGCTATGGCTCAAGAGAAAGCATTGCCTTTTAGCGGTTACTTTGGTAAGGTGAGTAACCTTGGAACACCAAGAAATGCATTTATATTTGAAGTATTATTAGCCTGTTTATACGTTTTATCAGGATCCTTTGATACTTTGACTGACTTAATTATGTTTGTATTATGGATTTTCTATACCATGACTGTGGCGGGAATATTTATCTTAAGAAGTAAGTTTAAGCATATAGAAAGATCATACAAAGTGCCACTTTATCCAATAATACCTTTAATAGGTATAATAGGAAGTTTGTATATAATAATAAGCACATTATTTTCTAATCCCTTTTATGCTATATATGGAACAGTAATAACTTTATTGGGTCTCCCAGTTTACTACTATTTAATAAAGAAAAGATAAAAAAAGGGAAAACCTCTCTCTAAAATTTTAATAATATGAGAGAGGCTTTTATTTTATTTTTTAAAGTACAGTGCTCTTTCTGTTATGGTTTAAGAAATTTTGAAGATTTATATATAGATATAAAGATTTCCAAAATGTATAATAAAAGTAATTAGTAAAATTATAAGGGGGAATAATAATGCAATATAGAAAGTTTGGGAGATATGATATAGAGGTTTCTTCTATAGGCTTTGGTTGTATGAGACTGCCAATATTAAACGGAGACAGTGGACAAATAAATGAGGATGAAGCAATAAATTTAGTAAGATATGGTATAGACAATGGGGTAAATTATATAGACACAGCTTATATTTATCACAATGGACAAAGTGAAGTTTTTCTAGGTAAGGCTCTAAAGGAAGGGTATAGAGAAAAGGTATATTTAGCAGATAAAAGTCCAGTATGGCTAGTAAAGGAACATGAGGATTTCAATAAATTTTTAAATGAACAGTTAGATAAATTACAAACAGATCATATTGATTTCTATCTTATGCATGCATTAAGCAAAAATACCTGGGAAAATATTAAAAATCTTAGAGTGTTTGACTTTATCGAAGAGGCTAAAAAAGACGGAAGGATAAGATATGCAGGATTTTCCTTCCATGATAAGCTAGAAGTATTTAAGGAAATTGTAGATGCTTATGATTGGGATTTTTGTCAAATCCAATATAATTATATGGATGAATATAATCAAGCAGGAGTGGAGGGACTTCATTATGCAGCGTCTAAAAATATGGCAGTAGTTATAATGGAACCTTTACTTGGAGGTAAACTTGCAAACACTCCACCAAAAGAAGTTCAAGAACTATGGGACACAGCGGATATAAAAAGAACCCCTGCGCAGTGGGGATTAAGTTGGTTGTGGAATCAGCCAGAGGTAACTGTAGTGTTAAGTGGGATGAATTCTATGGAGCAAATATCAGAAAATATAAAAACAGCTTCTAATGCTTTTGTGGGATCAATGAAAAAAGAGGATATTGATATAGTGAATAAGGTGAAAAATAAATATAAAGAGCTTACAAAGGTTAGCTGTACTGCCTGTAGATATTGCTTACCTTGCCCAGTAGGAGTTGAAATACCTAGAATATTCGGTTTGTATAACCAAGGCTATATGTATAACGACTTAAAAAATTGTTCTAATTTATATATGAAAATGGAGGAAAAGAGTAAAGGCAGCTCTTGTGTTAAATGCGGAAAATGTGAAAAAGTCTGTCCTCAACATTTAGAAATTAGAAGACATTTAGAGGAAGCGCATACAGCATTAACTTAATTAATGAAAATCTTCTTATTCAAAAGAAGATTTAAAAAGCGGGAGAATTTTAAGAGAATTCTCTCGCTTTTTTATAATCTAGAAACTTACAGATTAAATTTAGTCCAGTTAGTTCATACCTTTAATTATAATGTGAACGTAAGAAGTGCAGAAATAAGTAGAAGAGGTATAGAAAATTTATAGAATAATGAAGAATACCATTTTTCATTATATTTTTTCTGTTGAAAATCATAAAAGCTATTAAGCTCTTGAGGACTTTCTTTAATATTATTTAAAATTTTATTTTTGTAAAAAGAATCTTTTGCTTTTCTGTACTTAAGATACGAAAAGGATTTAAATAGTCCAGAGTTTCTTATGTGGGTTATAAATGCAATACATAGATAAACCAAACCCATTATGAAAAAAGCATTGCATAGATTAAGAGTTAGTGGCAAATTGTGGTTTTTAGCACAATAAAAAAATAGAAAAGCTAATGAAAAAAATGATAAAAATTTCACATAAATTACCTCCCGTTGAAAGAACTTTTTTAAAAAAATTACGTATATACACTATACAGCATATATTTGGTAAATATGGTTGCTTTGGTATCAAGTGAATTTATTTAACAAATTTATGTCGAAATTATATATGATTTAATTAAGTATATCAAATAAAGACCCAATTGTATAAATATTATTTTTACAATTTTAATTTTTATAGAAAAATGTATTATTCCAATATATTTACATAATATAAATATTATAGAAAAAATTTCATAATAAGTATTGACATTATATATATAATAACATACAATTTTGTTAAAAATATACATAATATTTTCAAAATCATAACAAAAAATTAACAAATCACTTATCTTCGTAATAAAGATCCGCAACAGGACGAAATGTAATCAGTTAACAAATCTTTAAAAAACCTACAGATAAAATCCCTAAAATAGTATGAATTTTAAAATATAAATTATTAATATATAAGTAATTTAATGAGGAGTTCAAAAGTTTACTTAAGCTTATATTAAGGCGAATTTTTTTAATATGTATACAATCAATTATCAGAAATTAATGATAATTTCGATAGTTGATTTATAAAAAATACACACCATCGTATGAAAAAAGGGGGGCTATTTTAAATCAAAAATTTATTTTTTATTTTAAGGAGGGGGCAAAATGAAAAAAAAGTTAATAGGAATCTTTCTATCAGCAGCAGTAGTTATGACTTCAATGGTAGCTCTTGGGGGATGCAAAAAAGATACTAAACCAACCGACACAAAGCCAAATAACCAATTTACAGGAACTAAAATATATAAAGCAACTAATGGAAAGGTAAAGACGCTTAATCCACATACCTATCAATTAGGGCCAGAATCAGATATGTTTCAATATATCTATGAAGGACTTATAACAACAATCTGCAATGAAAAAGGAGATGGATATCAGTTCTTTCCTGTACTTGCAAAGGAAATGCCTAAGATAAGTGAGGATAAAAAGACTTATACCTTTACCTTGAGGGATAATCTTAAATTTAGTGATGGAACACCTATAAACATGGATACATTTATATATTCTTATAAGATGCTACTAGATCCAAAGCTTAAAAATTATAGAGCTAATACTTGTTTTTCAACTATTACAGTAAAAAATGCAAAGCAATATTTTGAAGGAAAGGCTAAATGGGAAGATGTAGGTATAAAAGCCATAGATAAGAATACCCTTCAATTTGAATTAGAGTACGCTATATTAGAAACAGATGCCCTAATCTCACTTTCTTATTCTGCTTTAGTTCATCCAGGACTATATGACAAATATATGAATGCAGACAAAACTGAAACAAAGTATGGAACATCCCTAGAATCAACACCTTCCTTCGGTGCTTATGTTTTAAAGGAATGGGTGCCTGACCAATATTATGTGGTAGAAAAAAATAAAGATTCAGCGCTTGTTAATGTTTATACTCCAGATAAAATTGAAATGAGGGTGGTAGAAGAGCCAGCCACTGTATTCCAATTGTTTGAAAAAGGTGAAATTGATTATGCTAACGTACCTCAGCCTAATTTAGATAGATATGCGGAAGATCCAAGGCTAGTATATGAGGAAGATGGCGGAGTGTTACAGCTTAATATAAATATGACCTCTAAAGCACAACCTGTGTTAACAGATGTTAATTTCAGAAAGGCTTTATTTTATGCAATAGATAGGCAGAAAATAGCAAAAGATATAGGTAAAACTCATAAGCCAGCAGCTTATGTGATGGGTTCACCTATGACTATAAAGGCAGGTGTAACATACCGCGGTACTGATGAAGCTAAAGCTATTATACCTAAAGACAATGGAAAAGATGATAAATTAGCACTAGAGCTTTTTAGCAAAGCTTATGAAGCTAATGGAAAGAAAAAAATATCCATAGAGCTACAATATGGTGATACGGGAGAACAAAATAAGCTTAGATCTGAATTTCTAAAGAATAGCTTAGAATCGCTATTTGGAAAAGATAAATTTGAATTGAAGCTAAAAGCAGTACCATGGCAAGTAGGTAATGATAATATGAAAAAAGGAGATTATGATTTAGGCTTTATGCTATGGGGGGGCGGAAACCCATTTAACCCTTGGTCAAAAATGCAAGTATATACTTCAGACTATGGATCAAAAAGTGATCAATTTAAGAATAAAGAATTTGATGAGTTATACAGGAGAACCACAAAAGGAGATTTATTGTTTAAAGATAAGGAAAAGCTAGATGCTCTTGTAAAAATGGAGAAGTTAATATTAGATGAAGTTCCATTTATACCTATATTAGAATATAGAGTACCAGTTATGATATCAGATAAGATTAAAACAAAGACTGACGGAAAGTATGTTACTGGAGTTGGCTTTGCTATAATACAGTCTGAGTTTACCAGATAGCATAGCAAGCCGCAAAGATGCTTAGATAGATATTTGTAGTTGTTACTTTTTTTAAGGTAGAATCAAAGCTATGAATATCTATCTAGCTTTACATAAGATAGAATACGGCAGCAGTTAATATATATTAACTATAGTTTTTAAGATTTAGTTGGTTTAGAAAGGGGTAAATCTATGATTAGATATATAGCTGAAAGATTGGCAGCTTTAATGTTAACTTTGTTCATAATAGTTTCAGCATCATTTTTTATATTAAGATTAATGCCTGGTAGCTTCGTAAGTGATCCATTTATGACAGAGGATGTAAAAAAAGCTATAGAGGCTAAGTATCATTTAGACAAGCCATTAATAACTCAATATGGGTATTTTTTAAAGGATTTTGCTAAATTAGATTTTGGAGTATCTTTAACGGTGAGGCCAAAGGTGCCAGTAAATGAAGTAATTCTGTCTAAAATACCTACCACATTACAGATTAATATATTTTCTCTTATACTTACAGTTCCCACAGGTATTATTTTAGGGATTATAGCAGCGCTGAAAAAAAATACTTGGATAGATCATTTAATATCGGTAAAGGTTATAGTGTTTATATCCATACCATCCTTCATTTTTGGTACAGTGCTGCAGTATTTAATAGGCTTTAAATTAGGTTGGGTTCCTATATTGGTAAGTACTGAAAGCTCCCTTACTATGTCAAAGTTTATATCCATGATACTTCCTATATTAGCCCTATCTTTTGGAGGAATAGCTACTATAGCAAGATATATGAGGGCAGAGTTAAGTGAAGCTTTAAACTCAGATTATATGCTGTTAGCTAAGTCAAAGGGGCTGAATCAAGTTCAGGCTACATTAAGACATGCTATGAGAAATTCCTTTATACCATTAGCTAATATAATCATACCTATGTTTCTGGGTGTACTAGGGGGGTCCATGGTTATCGAAAGGATATTCGGAATACCTGGTATGGGAAATGCATCTATAGAAGCCATTAATGGTCAAGATCATACCATGACTATAGGCATTATGTTCTGGTATTCTTTAATAGGTCTTATAAGTGTGCTGATAGTTGACCTTTCCTATGGAATAATTGATCCTAGAGTTCGGATAGGAGGTAGAAAGTAATGACAGAAAATGATTTAAGTACTAAATTTAGATTCGTGCAATTAAAGGATGACATTAAGGATCAGAAATTTGAAGGAGAAGCGGTAGGCTTCTTTAAGGATGCAATGCTTAGATTTTTGAGGAATAAAGCCTCTGTAGCTGCAGCTATCTGCATTTCTGTGATTGTTATCTTTGCCATAATAGGACCATCATTAAGTCAATATGGATATGATGATCAGCATGTTAAGTGGCAAAACCTGCCTCCTAGAATACCTGTGCTAGAGAAGCTTGGAATTTTTGATGGCACTAGGGAAATGAAAGTAAGAAAGTCTAACATAGAAAGCAAATACAAGGATTCAATGGTTAAAATTGTTAATCAGTATACAGAAAGAAATGTAGAAATGGCTACAGTTAAAGTTAATATGTATAAGCAGCTAGAAGCTGAGGGTAAATACTTTTGGTTTGGAACAGACTATCTTGGAAGAAGTATGTGGACTAGGCTTTGGAGAGGCGCAAGAGTATCTTTGTTTATAGCAGCTTTAGCAGCAGTAATTAATGTAGTCATCGGGGTAATATATGGTTCCATCTCTGGATACTATGGTGGTATGGTGGATATGATTATGCAGAGATTTATTGAGATAATTACAGGTATTCCCACGTATGTTGTGTTAATTTTATTTATTCTTTATTTTGGTACAGGTATATTCCCTTTATCTATGTCCTTAGTTATGACTGGATGGGTAGGTACTAGTATAATCATAAGAGCTCAATTTTATAGATTTAAAGGGCAAGAGTACGTGCTATCCTCAAGAACCATGGGTGCTAAGGATAGGAGATTAATATTTAGGCATATTCTTCCTAATGGTATAGGGCCTGTTATAACTTCAACCTCTTTAGCCATACCCTTAGCTATCTTTTACGAGTCTATGCTGGCTTATTTGGGATTAGGACTTCAAGCTCCGGAACCTTCTATTGGAGTATTGTTATCTGAAGGACAAAAGGTTTTATTATCTTATCCTTATCTAACTTTATTTCCAGGAATAGTTATTTCTCTATTAATGATTTCCTTTAATTTATTGGGTAATGGACTTAGAGATGCATTTAATCCGACTTTAAGAGGAAATTAATAAGAAGGTGGGAGTTAATATGGAAAATAGAAATAAGATAATAGAAGTAAAGAATTTATATGTAACCTTTAATACCTTTGCAGGTAAGGTACATGCAGTTAGAGGAGTGAGCTTTGATCTATATAAGGGTGAAACCTTGGCTATAGTTGGAGAGTCAGGTTCTGGTAAATCTGTAACCAGTAAAAGTATAATGGGTATACTAAGCAAAAATGCTAATATAGAAAGAGGAGAAATTCTCTATGATAATAAAGATTTAACTAAATTACAAGATAAGGAATTTTCGAATATTAGAGGTTCAGAGATCGGTATGATATTTCAAGATCCCATGTCTTCTTTAGACCCAGTAATGAAAATAGGAAAGCAGATTACTGAGGTTTTAAGGATAAAGCATAAAATAAGCAAGGAAGAATCAAAAGCAAAGGCTATTGACCTTATGAAGGCAGTGGGTATACCTCAGGCAGAAAAGCGATATAATCAATATCCCTTTCAATTTTCTGGTGGTATGAGACAGAGGATTGTAATAGCAGCAGCTCTTGCTTCTAACCCCGATATATTAATATGTGATGAACCAACTACAGCTCTAGATGTTACAATACAAGCACAGATTTTAGAGCTTATAAAAGATATCCAAAGGGAAAAGAACTTATCTGTAATGTTTATAACTCATGACTTAGGTGTAGTGGCTAATGTGGCAGATAGAATAGCAGTTATGTACGCAGGAAAAATTGTGGAGTATGGAACCACAGAGGACATATTCTATAATCCTCAACATCCTTATACCTGGAGTCTATTAAGCTCTATGCCAGATTTAAATACCAGCTCTGAAGATGAATTATTTGTTATACCGGGTACACCACCTAATATGTTGTATCCACCTAAAGGCGATGCTTTTGCTGCTAGAAATAGGTTTGCCATGGAAATTGACTTTGAAGAAGAGCCACCTATGTTTAAAGTAAGCGATACGCATTACGCAGCAACATGGTTACTTCACCCTAAGGCACCTAAAGTTGAAATCCCAGAAATTCTTAAAAAGCGTATAAATATGCAAACACAAAAGGAAGGTGTTCTAGTATGATGTTGGAAAATAAAGAGCTAGTGCTAGAAGTTAAAAATTTAAAGCAGCATTTTACTAGCGGTCGTGGAAAAAATAAAATCACTGTAAAGGCTGTAGATGACATAAGTTTTAAGATATATAAGGGAGAAACTTTTGGGTTAGTTGGAGAATCTGGCTGCGGAAAAACTACTACAGGACGAACTATTATAAGATTATATGAAAGCAGCGGAGGAGAAGTTTATTTTAATGGCAAGTTAATATCCGGAAAGATATCTAAGGAAACTCAAAAAGAAGTAACTAGTAAGATGCAGATGATATTTCAAGACCCCATAGCTTCCTTAAATCCAAGAATGACAGTAAAGGAAATTATAGCTGAGGGTCTAAAAATAAATAAGCTTTGTAAAAATGAACAGGAAATGATGGAGCTAGTATATGAGATGCTGGAGACTGTAGGACTCACAAGGGAGCATGCTAATCGCTATCCCCATGAATTTTCTGGAGGTCAAAGACAACGTATAGGAATAGCTAGAGCTTTAGTAGCAAAACCAGAGCTCATAATAGCAGACGAACCAATATCCGCTTTAGATGTATCTATTCAAGCACAGGTTTTAAATCTTCTAAATAATTTAAGAAAAAAATTCGGGTTAACAGTACTATTTATAGCCCATAACTTATCTGTTGTTAAATATTTTTCAGATAGAATAGGGGTTATGTATTATGGTAAATTAGTAGAGCTGGCTGAAGCTGAGGATCTGTATAAAAACCCTATACACCCATATACCAAGGCTTTGCTTTCTGCTATACCATTGCCAGATCCTCTATATGAAAGAAAGAGAAAACGTATATTTTATGATGCTAGCATCCACAATTATGAGGTAGAGAAGCCTTCTTTGGTCGAAATAGCACCTAAACATTTTGTATATGGTTCTCCAACGGAAATAGAGGAATATAGAAAAGCACTATGAAGTACTCCTTTTAAAGATTTCATAATTATAGATATTAATTTATAAAATTATGCGCTCTATGGCATATTTCATTAAGAGAAATGAATATCTACAGTTCTTAAGAGGATATTAGATATCTATTATTTTCCCCACATTTTTTAACAGGGGAGATTTTTCATCACACATTTTATTGGTGAAAAATCTCCTCTTTAGTTCTATAATGAACTTTTAGTTATACCATCAATTATTAAAAAATCACTTTTATTGAGAGTTAGTAATATAATAAACTATAATCAATGTTATCATTGGAGAATTAAATGGATAACCTAAAATGTCTTTCACCCAATGAACTTGCAGCACTTGCAGCAGTAGTTGGCGTTGCTATTGCACAGAAATTAGATATCGATGAGCAGAATGTAGTGGGAGCTTTTATAAATGTAGTAGGAGATATAGTCTCATTAATAGCTGCCCAAGGAGAATTTCTTATATCTGAAGAAGAGGATAGCTCAGAAAATGGGGATGGCAAGGGAAATGAAGATTTACAAAAGCAGATTGATGAACTAAGAGATTATATTAGAGCACTAGAATGCAAAATTAATGGACAATAAAGAGTCTGTTATAAAAAAGAAACTGCATTAGAAAATTCCTATGCAGTTTCTTTTTTTACATTAAATTTGATGTTATTGCTTATTTATAATTTGTATTTATTTACCTTGGGTTTTTAGTTATATATACCACCAGTTATTAAAAAGCCACTTTCCATTTTCATAAATAAGCTGGCTTTTTTGAGTGAGAATATCTCCACCTGTATCTTTAGAAAAGTGTAAATATAATATATTATCTTTCTGTGTTACATCTAGACTACATTCCTCTTCATAGAGTACTCGCATACCTCCCTGACCTATTTTCACATAAAGCCTTCCGTCCATTTCCTTACAAAAGGTTTTTACTATATCTTTTGCTACAGCTTCAGTAAAATAGTTCTTTAGGTAATTTAATAGCTCTGTGGAATCTTTATAATTTTGCACTAATCCATAATTGTCTTTTGAATATCTATCATCAAAGTTTTTACCGTTAAATAGAGTTCTTAAAGCTTTGTCTGCCTTTAAGGCTATTTCCTTCAAATTTTCTTTTGATAAGGCTTTAATTTCTAGTTTAGCTTCTACGTCTTTGCTATACTCTTTAAGAGTTCCCTTTATTTTATATACACCAGGGGAATAAACGGGAATATTATTGCTTTCCCAGTTTACAGTTATATCTTTTGAAGAATTATTTTCGAAGGTGACTTTTACTTTTTCGGGAAGGGAATAAGTTTCTCCTTGATATATAGATATATTGATATTATCCATAGAAGTTATTTTTGGAAGATTCTTTTCTGGTTCTGAAACCGTTGAGTTAGCTTCTGAACAGCTAAGGGCTGTTAGAATTAGAATTAGGTTCAAAACCAAAAAGAGCCTTTTGAATTTGTTTTTCATGGTCATTGCTTCCTCCTATAATCAGAAAAGTTGTGCTAATAAAATTTTACAATATATGGAAAGATACTTCAAAGGAATCTTGTTTATAAAATAAGACAGTAAAATTAAGAAATATATATTATTTTTAAATTATGGTAAAATGTATGTAGATTTTAATAGAATTTGTGAGGGGTGAGAGCCTTGATATCCATGATGACTTTAACTAAAAATCATAGCATACAGCTCTATGACAATATAGAAAATATAAGGGATAAGGAGTATAGCTGGTGTTGGGTAGATTTTTATAATCCGACTATTGAAGAAGAAAATTGTCTTAAAGAATTTTTTAATTTTCACTCTTTGGCTATAGAGGATAGCCTACAAAACTATCACAGGCCTAAGCTAGATTATTATGAAGATCATGACTTTTTTATTTTAAACTCTTTAAATGAAGTAGATCTTAGTGCTGACAGTATAGGGGTTTTTATTGGAGAAAAATATATTGTTTCTGTTCATAAAACCTACTCTAATGAAATTGAAGAAGCCTGGAGAAAAGTAAAGGATGACAAGAAGAATTGGAATAAAGGAGTATCCTATGTTTTTTATGCTATATTAGATGAGATAGTAGATCAGTTTTTTCCTGCTATATATGAAATTGAAGATAAGCTAAATCAAATTGATAATAATGAAAAAAAGGAATCCGTTAATAAATTAGTAGAAAAAATATTTGCTATAAGATCAGACTTACTAAAACTCAGAAGAATAATAAATTCCATGAGAGATCTGTTATATAGGATGATTGAATCTGAAAGACTTCATTGGTTTAAATCAAATAGGATATACTTTAGTGATATATACGATCATTTAATTAAGCTATCAGATATGATAGAGGCTAGCAGGGAAATCACCTCAGATATGAGAGATAGTTATATATCTATAAACTCTAATAGAATGAATGCAAATATGATGGTTTTAACGGTAATATCCACTATATTCATGCCCCTAACCTTTATTGTAGGTATCTATGGTATGAACTTTAAGAATATGCCTGAGTTAGATTGGGAATATGGATATTTTATTGTGCTATTTTTTATGGCCCTTATATCATCTATTATGTTTTTATGGTTTAAAAGAAAAGGTTGGTTTAATAGTGATAAATAATCTTACTTAGATTTTAGTAATTATACATAATAAAAATGGTTTACGAAGCCCTATAATAATTTGCAAATAGAAGAAGATAAAATGCTAGTATCATAATAGATTTAATCCAAGAATCCCTAGAGTCATTAAAAGACTTTAGGGATTTATAATATAATTACTGTTACGCCTAGTAGGAGGCTGTGAAAAAAGGTGTTCTATAGGTTTCACTACACCACGCGTGGAGCCCCACGAGCGGCCCGTGAAAAAGAACACCTATGTTTTTCACATCCTCCTATAGTTACGCCAGTAAAAATATTCTTTGATTAACATGCTTTAGATAATTTGTTCATGATTGCATAAGCTACTCCATGATCATTGTTATCTAGAGTGGTAAATTTGCAGATTTTTTTAACTTCCTCTTCAGCATTGCCCATAGCCACGCTATAACCAGCTTTCTTTAGCATGGTTATATCATTGTAGTTATCTCCAATGGCCATTACGTCCTTTAAACTTACGTTTAAGGTGTTTGCAAGAATCTCAAGGGCACTTCCTTTAGAGGCATTTTTATGAACCATTTCAAAATTATTTGCGAAGGAAGAAAAAACATATAGATTATTATTATTCATAAAGTGCTCTTTGCCTCTAAGTCTCTTTTCATCATCTAAAGAAATAACCATGATGTTATAGAATTCCTCAGTGGTCTCTAAAATTTCTTTGTAGCTATCTACAGGAATTACACCCTTTTGGCCTTTTAATATGGAATACATATATTCAATTTGTTCAATATCTATGGCTGCATTTCTAGCTTTTAAATTTTCAATTTCTTCACTTAGGTACTCAAAGCCTTTATGGAAAGAAAAGATACTGTGGTCATTAGATATTTCGTAGAAATATTTATTGTCTTCAAGCCACCCTAAAATTGACTTTACTTCTTCTTTTGATAAGGAGATTGATTCTAGCTTTTCTCCTGTATTTAAATGAATGGAAGAGCCATTATTGCTAATAATATGAGTGTTTAATCCAGCCTTTTTTAATATTGATAATACATCCTTTTGTGCTCTTCCAGTAGCTATGCTTACCTGGATGCCTTTATCTTGAGCATGTTTTATAGCCTTTATATTTTCTTCGCTTATTTCATGATTATGGTTAAGCAGTGTACCATCTAAATCAATAGCTATCAGTTTCATAAAATCCTCCATCATAATTTACTATAATTAAGTTAATATTCTTTTCATTTAATATGTTGAGCAGGGGCTTAGGCGGTAATTGATCTGTTATGATTATATCTACATCCTCCAGCTCTGCTACTTTATATACAGCATTATTACCGAATTTTGAGTGATCGGCTAATATAATGACCTCTTTTGATTGCTCTATCATTTTTCTCATTACCTCAGCGTCCTCTGGATGAGATACTGTCACTCCCTGAGCCGTTAGACCTAAGGCTCCTAGGAATACCTTATCTGCAAAGTAGTTAGATAGCATGGACAGGGCGGCACCACCATAAAGAAATCTGTGTTCATGGTTTAACTGTCCCCCTAGCAAATGAATATCTACACCTTGCTTATTTGTAAGTATATCTGCTACATTTATAGAATTTGTTATGACAGTGCAGTGATTTACAGATATAAATTCTGCAGAGGCTTGTACTGTAGTGGAAGTATCCATTATAATCGTATCTTCATTCTTTATTAGGGTAGCAGCTAATTTGCCGATATGTCTTTTGGTTTCATACTCATATTTCAATCTATCATTATAATTTGTTATTACCTTTTGCTCCGGAGGAAGGATAGCGCCCCCATGGGTTCGCAATATGGAACCTTGTTTTTCTAGATTTACTAAATCTCTTCTGGCAGTATCTCTAGAAACGGAAAATAATTTGCATATATCTTCTACATTAATTCTTTTATGTTTATTTAAATGCTCTAGAATAAGAGTCATTCTCTCTTCTTGAAACAAAGAAGTTCACCTCTTCACATGTATAAATCTTTTATAATTCAATTATAAGTGATTATAAGTTTTTGGTCAATATATTTAAGTAAATATAAGTAGATGTGCTTAGACACACTTAAGTATTGCTAGATTAGTGCTTGGGTATAAATACACAATTGAAATGTTATTTGGGTTATTATACAATATAAGTAAGGTGGGGGTGGAGGTAGATATGAGCAAAAAGTTTAAATTATACTTGATTATTGGAATCTTGTTAGTTTCTACTACTATTATTGTGCTTGGTAGAAATAACAAGCTATATGAATATGGCAGCGCTAAAGAAAATGCAAGTTTTTATGCACAGGCTTTCGACATAAATATATGGGCTCTATTTGAAGATTTTGTAGATAATATGAATGATTTAGATAAGTCACTAAAGAATATATCAAATAAGGGTTATTTCACAGAGGAAGACTTTGAAGATATAAAATTTACTCAAAAAAGGATAAGAGAGCGTTTTAAACATTTATCAAGTATAAGGACTCTTAAACAAACAGGCAAAAAAGAAAAAAATGGAGTAAGTTTAGAGTCCAATATTGCAGCTACTAGTGTGAGCATGGTTATCTACGATATTAAGGGTGATAATAACAATAATCGTGAAGAAAAGTATGAAATCAATGAGAAACGTAAAATAAGAATAGATATGTTAACTAAAACTTTTCAAGAAATAAGAGAGTTATATATGCTTAATAATGAGTTAGCTAAAGAGGATAATTGGATAAAATATATAGATAAAATGGAGGTAATTTTAAATAACCTAGATTTAAAGAATAGAAATATAGACAAAAAGATATAACCCTTAAAAAAGGGTTATATCTTTTTGTTATGGAGTAATAGCGATTTTTATAACATCTTCATTTTTACTTTGGAAAAGCTCAAAGGCCTTCTCAGCTTCAGATAGCTTCATGTGATGAGTGATTATAGAAGTTAAATCTATTTTTCCTATTTCTATCATGCGGAGCAACCTTTCCATATGACCTAGGTAGCCTAAGCCCATTTCTATACGAATATTTTTTATGCAGATTTCGTTCATAGGTAAGGATATGTTGCCTCCATATAAGGCTACTAAGGATACTCTTCCCCCTACACCTACGCATCTCACTGCCTGTTGAAGGGTAATTTCTGAGCCAGCAGCGTCTATGGCAACATCAGCACCTTTACCACCGGTTAATTCTTGTATTTTTTTTAATGGGTCCTCCTCAGAAGATAGTATAATGTGAGTAGCTCCAAGGTTTTTGCCTACTTCTAAGCGGAATTTATCCTTTCTCCCTACTAGAATTATCTTTTCTGGAGAGAAGAGTTTAGCACATTCTACAGCGGCAAGACCTACGGGACCACCACCAAAGATTACTACTGTATCTCCTACTTTAACATCACCTTTTTCTACAGCGAAAAATCCCGTAGATAAGATATCTCCTACAAATAGCGCTTGTTCATCTTTTATATTATTAGGAACAGGTAACAGGACTGTATCCCCAAAAGGAATACGCATATATTCGCTATGAGAACCAGGGAGATTGCCAAATTCAGCACCGCTTCCATGAATCCCTCCATTAATACAATGCTCTATATGCCCAGCTTTACAGTTGAAGCATTGACCGCAGTAGGGTGCTGCGGGGCCTATTACTCTTTGACCTATCTTTATATTTTTAACCTGAGAACCTATTTCCTCAACGACCCCTACATACTCATGACCTAAAACATAGCCTGGAGTAGTAGGTATATGACCCTGCACCAGATGCACATCGCTACCGCAAATAGTAGTCATGGTAACGCGAATAATCACATCGGATGGGTTTATTAGTTTAGGTTTTTCAACTTCTTGTAACTTCACTTCATTAAGCTTATTGTATATTAAGGCTTTCATATGTAAAACTCCTTTCAAATATATAAAAATAATACTTTACACCTATATGTTACATATATATCTATAATATTACAATAACATATTTAAGGTAAAGAGAACTTAATATGAACCTAATACATATTTCGAATTGATAATGAAATAATCAAAGTTAGCGAAAAGATGTTGTCTAAAGCCATATGTGATTAGAAAAAAGATAAGACTAATGTTTAATTTTTATTACTATATTAAATCTAGTAAAAATAGATAAAGACTATTAAGTTTACAAATATACTTAAAACTACTTTATTTATATCGAAGCTATAAAATTATAGATGGAGGTTAAATATGGAAAGTGAAATATTTAAAGTTATGGTCACCCAGGGAGTGTTCGCTATGTTGTTTTGCTATCTTCTTTTCTACGTATTGAAGGAGAATAGTAAAAGAGAAACTAACTATCAAACAATAATAAAAGAACTAACTAATGTTTTACCAGTTATTAAAGATGATATTGAAGAAATAAAAAAAGAGTTGTTTAAGTAATAATATAAAAATTTTATTATTAATAAATTTAAAGTTTACAATTTACTAAATAATTTATTCTTATTTAGTGTAACAAGATCAAGCTTGATTTTAATAATTATTTTGGGAGGTATTAAAAATGGGATTTAGTTATGCAAATAATGCAAGGGTTATTAATGATTTTTTATATGTAAGAGATGCAAATGGTAATATTATTTCAGGTAGAAGAGTAGATATGGGGGATAACATTACTGTTTTGGACGTTAGTTATTCAAAACAACTAGCTCTTGTTGAATATCCAACACCTTCGGGAGTTAGTACAGGTTATGTAACTAACGCTACTAATTGCATACAGTATTACTATCAGGACCATTATGTAAATGGTTCTACTTCAGAAACTGTATATGATGAATATGGAAATGTACTTGGCTCATTAAATCCATGGGAAAAAGCTACTCCTTTATATAAAAAAGGTGGAAAGATGCATGTTGTTTATAGTACTGACAAAGGATTAAATACCAAGTCTGGATATGTTGTATATAATGGAGGTTTTACTGGATTTGATTCTAATCCAGAGCCTAATCCACCTGGTAAAACATATTCTGATGGATTAGATGCATTAAGATATATATTATGGAGTATGGGCTTTCAAGGAACAATAGATGTAAATACTCCTATAGCCAGTATTATAGTTGGTAACACAGAAATAAGTGCTTCTATAGGAACATCATCAACAATAGCAACTGAAGCCGGAAAGCTATTTAATTTTTCAGTAACAAATGGAACTGTAAGTTTAGCACCTAGTGATTTCCCTATATTAGATTTTCTTAAATTAAAAACCAGACTTGATGAAATAGCTGCAAAAATAAGGAGTGGTAATATAAGTGTTACTATAAGTTCAAAAGGCGAATTTGTCATGGAAATAAGCGTGAACCTTATTAAAACACCGATTTCAGTAAGTAGCTTATATTGTAAAATTAAAATAAAAGCAAATGATGAAGATAATAATTTAAGACAGCAAGCTTATTATAAATCATATAGCCTTTCTGACTATAGATATGCTAGTGTAGCTGTTATAATGGTTATATTAGGGACTGCCTTTGTTTTGAAAGAACTAGCAAGAAGGGCGTTGACACTTTTAGCATATAGATAATTAATTCTGTGAAATATTTTTAACAAGTTAATAGCATGAATTAAAAAAAGTTATTGAAGGTTATATATAATATGTTTTATAATATATGATATATAACCTTTTTTTTTATGTAATGTATAAATATTTATTAGGAGGTATATAAATGAAAATAAGTTATTTTATGACTGAAAGGGATTTTGTTGATTTAAATATATATAATTTAAAAAATGATCCTAACTCAAGGTATTTAACAGTTTTTCTTAGAGTTCTAATACCAATCGCGCTATTTGCCTTATTAGGTATATTTTATTTTATTTTTAAAATCTATACTTTGTTTTCAATTATTATAGCTTTTGCAATATCTATAATTTGGTTTGTGTCTTATCCTATATTAACTCAATATACTTTTAAAAAAATGATATTAAAAAAAATTAGACAATCTAAAAATACTGACATAAATGAAAAAATAGATTTAATAATTGATGATGAGGGTATAACAAAAAACTGTTCTGGGAATATTTCTAAAGTTTTGTGGTCTAATATTGAAAAGGTTACTGTTACAAAAGATCATATATTTATATATGTTAATTATTCATCTGCCTTTATTATTCCAATTAGGGAATTAAAAGATGAAATTGAAAAAGAGATGCTAATTAAATATATAAGAAAATTCATAAACTTTGAGTATTAAATTAATAATTATTAATTTAGTATGTAATACAGGTAAAGGTAAAAATACTAAGTCAGGTTATGTATTTTAAAATAATAAACTTATATGATTTTGAATAAAAAACTAAAAAATAAAATAATACATCTTTAATTGTTGAAAACTCCCAAGATTTTAAAAAATCTTGGGAGTTTTCAATAGATTCTATATATTTTTGTTAGTTGTGTAGCAGTATTTAAAAACTAAGTTGATATAATTAGATAAACATAAAAAACTTAACAATCAAGAATATAACATAGAGAAAATGAAACAGAATGATAGAGTAGATGAAGTCAAAATTGGCAATCTTTATATATATAATTTAGTTAAATTATACATATAAAATAGTTAATTAGGTTGCTAATCAAGAGATTAGTTGCTTTTTCTTTTATGAAACATAAAAAAGTTTAATAAAGTAAGGAGACATTTATTATGAAAATAGGATTAAGGGCAGGGCATAGCCCAAATTGCTTAGGTGCTGTAGGGCTAAGAAATGAACATAAAAGCATGATGGAATTTTTCGCTTATGTTAGAGAGGTATTTGAAAATTATAATCATACCGTAATTGATTGTAATAGTAATGCCAATAGCCCAAATACAGAACTATATGAGGGAGTAGTAAAGGCAAATAATGCTGGGGTAGATTTATTTATAAGTTTGCACATGAATAGCTGCAACGGTCAAGCTTTTGGAACTGAAGCTCTAACTTATGGAGAGGATAGCAGAGCTAATAGCTATGCTAAAAATTTACTGATTAATTTTAGCAAATTAGGATTTTTCAATAGAGGGTTAAAGTTTCAACCAACATACTTTGAAATGAAGAATGTTAAAGCTCCTAACATTATATTTGAAGTATGTTTTTGTGATAGCAAAAAAGATATTGATATATGGTCTAAGCTAACCTGGGAACAACTAGCCTATGCTTTTGGTAATTCCATAGATTCTAACATTCCTTTTAATCCCTCGAAAGAAGCGAATAAGGTTTAATAAGATAGAATAGAAAGTATATTCTATAGAGTTTTAGTTTAGCAGTAATAAAAAAGAAAAAGTACATTTAAAATTATAAAAGAAGCAAAAAAGATTTTAGAAAGACTTTTATAACAATCTTCATTGAAGTTTAAAGTTACAGCTGCAATTTTTCTTGCTGACGCTGTTTCAAAGGTTGCTTTTGCACAACATAAAGATAGAATTTATAGTTGGTTAATTTCTTTTGGTAACTATGGAGGAATTAGTCACAGATTAGAATTATCGTATAAAATGTATAGTGTAGGACAAATTCAAGGTGGTTCAACAACTAGAAGCTATATGGAACATGAATATACAGTAAGAATTAAAAATATTTCCACAGGTGAAACTGTATGCACTCTTACTGATTATATTTATAGCTAGTTGAAAAAAATTACCTATTAATGGTAAAATGCCATTGATAGGGGGTTTTTTATGAAAATTAAAAAAATTAGAATAGTAGTAATGCTTATTATAATACTACTTATTACCTTTAAGTTTATAGAACAAGGTATATTTTATATAAAACTAAATAGCAAAATATTTGCGAAAGTAATTACTACAAATACTATGATTAAATCTTATAATAATCTTTGTACTGACTTTGATATATTACCTATAAAGAATAAAAATGTATTTAAAGCTGCTTCTAATGCATATGGTCTAGATTTAGGTAATAGAAAAACTATATTTATTGATAAAGATAATATAATGTACCGAAACATGAAATATAATGAAGAAGATTTAAGATACGAGCAACTATTTGATTTAATTATTATAGAAATATTAAATCAAATGAACATTAAGATTGAAAAAGACACATTAAATAATGTAAGTTTGAAAGCTAAAGCAGATATTTCAAAATCTTATGAAATAAATTTAGATAATTTAAAATACCATGTTTGGTATTCAGAGGAATCTATTGTAAAAATACTTAAGTTTAAATAAATCAATATGCAATATGTACTAAAACCCATAGACAAAATTGTCTATGGGTTTTAATTCTATTAAATTGAATTATTATATGAAAGCATAATTTTATTAAAAGCTTTATTTTTCGTTTTATTTACAGCTTGTCTAGAAATTTTATATAATTTTGATATTTCAGCATCACTGTAACCCTTTATATATTTTAATATTAATACATCTTTTTCTTTTTTAGTGAGATATTGAAATAAATCACTAATGTATAATTTATCATCGATTGAATTATTATAAAAAAAATTATTAGCTATATCCAGGTTAAGCTCTACCTCATTTTTTTCTATACTTACTTTTTTCTTAGATAAATGTATATATTTATTTTTTATCGCTTTGCTTATATAAGATACTACATATTCATCCTTAATAAAAATCTTGTTATCAATAGGAAATTTATAAATAAGCTCTATGAAAAATAAAATTAAATCTGATTTTGCGTCTTCATAAATAAGTAATCTAGAATACTTATTTATTAGAGGACTAAATGCATCAATAAGTTCTAATAGTATATTTTTATGACCATTTTTACATAAAGTTATAGATTCACATAAATTTTTCATATTAACCCTCCGTATAAACACCATTTTTATATTAAAAATAAAAAAATGTAATAATGTAAACCAAAAAATAAAGATAATGGAAATTAAGATGTTAATATGAAAATATGTATAAAAATTTAATATTTGTTGCAAATCTTGAAAAAGTATGTTTTTTAAAAAAATCGGGTTATATTAAAATGATCCTTTGAAACCTCTCAAAACATGCTGTATTTTTGAAAGATAATAAGGTGTTTTTTTCTGGAGCTTCAATAAGATTTAAAATATAGATTTAATTCATGTATGCTGAAGGGAAAAAATTTTCTAAGATTTGAATATTAATTCATGAAGGGTATATTTAAACAAGACAACGTTATGCATATTAAATTCTTAGATGGATTAATGAGAGATAGTCATATCTTTTCGGTAAATCAAGAGAAGTTTATTAAAAAAAGCAAATAGACATAGTGATTCTATATATGTCGGTATTAGATGCTAGAGATATAAATATATGATTGATATAAGCATTTTTCTTAACTGTGTTAAGAAAAAAATATAAAGCTTATCCTGATATTCAGAATAAGCTTTATATTTATAGTTCTTATTTTAATAGTTTTCTTACTAGTTTTACTTTATCCCCATAGGGTGGAAAAATTATATTAATACTAAAAGCTGTGGTTTTCTTCATAATACTTTTTTTATGGGAAAACACATCAAAACTAGCTTTGCCATGATAAGAGCCTAAGCCGGAATTACCAACTCCTCCAAAAGGAATATAGGGAGAAGCTACGTGGGATATAGTGTCATTTACACAGCCTCCGCCAAAGGAAGTGCTTTTAAGTACTAATGCTTCAATGCTTCTATCTTCTGTAAAAACATATAGTGCTAAGGGCTTTGGTCTTTTATTAATTATGGATATGGCTTCATCAATATGCTCATATTCTAATATAGGTAAAATAGGTCCGAAAAGCTCATCCTCCATAGAGCCATCCTGCCAGTTAGCATCATTTATTATAGTGGGAGAAATATACAAGTCTTCTTTATCATAATCGCCGCCAAAGATTATTTTACTCTTATCCTTTTCTAATACATTGATAAGTCTATTTAATTGCCTTTCGTTCACTATTCTGCAGAAATCAGGGCTTTTAGAAGGATTTTCTCCAAAAAATTGCCTTATAGTATAGGTTAATTTTTTAATAAAATCTTCTTTTACAGCTTTATGCACTAACAAGTAGTCAGGTGCTACACAGGTTTGACCTGCATTCATGAATTTTCCCCAAGCTATTCTTTTAGCTGCAATATCTAGATTGGCGGTTTTATCTACAATAGTAGGGCTTTTTCCGCCTAATTCCAAGGTAATAGGAGTAAGATTTTTGCTAGCCGCCTCCATTACTATCTTTCCTACGGGCACGCTGCCCGTAAAGAAAATATAGTCAAAAGGTGAATTTATTAATGCAGAGGTAGTTTCCTTCTCTCCTTCTACCACTGTTATATATTTTTCATCAAAGGCCTCACTGATTATTTTTTTTACTATCTTAACCACATTAGGCGTACTTTCTGAAGGCTTTAATACTGCACAGTTTCCTGCGGCTATAGCCCCTATTAAGGGCTCAATAAGAAGTTGAAAAGGATAGTTAAAAGGACCTATAATAAGCACCGATCCATAAGGTTCGGGGTAAATATAACTTTTTGCTCCAAACTGATGGATGGGAGTTTTAGCTCTTTTTACCTTTGACCAAGACTTCAAGTGCTTCATCACATAACCTATGCTATCTAAAGAATATCCAACTTCTGTGGAATAAGCCTCAAATTCTGATTTTCTTAAGTCTTTGTATAGAGCCTCCAAAATGGCTTTTTCATTTTTCTTTATAGAATCCTTCAGCTTAGAAAGCTGCTTTAATCTAAAGGCTATATCCTTAGTTTCATTAGTAAAGAAATATTGTTTTTGTTTGTCTATAATGCTTTTGACCTGATCTTTGTTTATGATGATATTTGATTCACCCATAATTTTAACACCTCTATAATGATTTAATGTCACAGAACATTTCTATATCCTTAATCAAATCCTTTAAATTAACTAAAGGAGTCTTTAGTGTTAAGTAATAATAGTTTTCGGTACCTTTTCTATTTACAGCTATAAGACCAGCGTTTTTTAGAAGCTTTAGATGATGGGATACAGCAGGTCTTGAAAGAGGGAGGCTTTCCGTTATATTTAATACATTTAAGCCTTCAGGCTCTCTGCTCAGCATCATTACTATCTTTTGACGGTTTTCATCTGCCAGCACTGTAAATATTGGTATGCATTGTTTAAGTTTAAATAAAACTATATCTTCATCTATCATGTATACACTCCTTAAAAGTATATAGGTTTAAATGTTTAATCCTTTAATCTAATAATATAATAATTATTATTATTTGTAAATTAAAAAGAAGCAAAGGTATTGTTTCTTTGAATAAATTATAGGAGGATGTGAAAAACATAGGTGTTCTTTTTCACGGGCCGCTCGTGGGGCTCTACGCGCGGGGTAGTGAAACCTATAGAACACCTTTTTTCACAGCCTCCTATAGGTTAACATAAGTTACATTATTTCCACACCAATTTAGAAATTTCTCAAAGTCATCATAAGTTATGGTGATAGTAGCTGTATTTATATTAGGATGAAAGCTTATGTATTCAGAGTGTATTAAATCATTATCTATTAAAACTCTTACATGCTTTTCACTATCGTTGATTAATCCAAAAGGAGTAACAGAACCTGGGGTTAAGTTTAAATATTTGTATAATCTTTCTTCAGAAGCAAAGCTTAAGGGAGTACTACCTATTTGAGAAGAAAGAGCCTTCAAATCTGCAGTCTTAGATTCTTCTAGTATAACAAGATAGTGTTGATTTCCCTTTCGGTTGCGGATAAAAAGATTTTTACAATGGGCGCCTTTCATATCTATAGCTAGTTCATTAGCTTCTTCTATTGTAAATATAGCGTTGTGCTCATACTTTTCAAAGCCAATATCTAGTTTTTCCAAAATATCATATACTCTTTTTTCCTCAACTTTCATAGCTGTTAATCTCCTTTTTTAACTTGGAATGGAGATTTAAAGAGATTATTCCAAGTACTACTAAACATAAGGACAATAATATGTAAATAGTGAATTTTTCTCCCGGTACAAATATAGCGGAGAGTACGGCACCGGATACAGGGATCATAAATCTATATAAGCTTATCTCTCCAGCCTTATTGTGCTTTAATAAAGCAAACCATAGTGAGAAAGCCACAGCAGAAAGAAAAGCTGAGTAAATTAAAAGACCTGTAGCCATAGGCGTAAAATTCATGGTACTTTGAGACATTTTAGGAATCCCGTATAGCAGAAGCATTAAAGAACCTAAAAACATCTGCCAGGCTGTAATTATAAAAGGATGCATCTTCTGTCCGAAGTTCTTTACAAATATGGAGCAAAAGGCTCCCATTAAAGAACTTAAAATTAACAAACCTTCCCCTAGAAAGGAAAAGCCTGAACCAAATTTTTGTCCCCAGTTGGCAAGGATGATACCTGCAAAGCCTGTAGTTAGGCCAATGAGTTTTTTAAGATCAATTTTATCATTAGAGTAAAACATGCTAGCTACGATTACAGTAAAGAAGGTCTCTAAAGCACCTATAATTGATGCTTTTAATCCAGTAGTATTTGCTACTCCATTATAAAATAAAAAGTAGTATAGTGCTGTTTGAAATAACCCTAACATAGTCATGTTAAACAAGTCTTTCCTACTAAGCTTTAGAGATAATTTCATTGCAAATTTAATAAATAAAAACAGCAGTATAGAAGCTAAGAAAAACCTCATGCCTGCTAATACAATTCGAGCACCCATATCATTTTGAGCTATATTCATTTCGGTATAGCTTATTTTTAGAACAGGAAAGGCGCTGCCCCACAATACACAGCTTATTAGGGAAATAATGATTTTGTAGGGATTCTCAGAAAAAAGCTTTTTACTTTCCATAATAAACACCTCATTTCCAAATGAAAAGTACTACTATATAATAACTTAATAATATTTGCTTGTCTAATATTTGCACTTCTTTTCTTAATAAATTCTTAATAAATACCTAAAAGTTTTTGTAATAATTAATTTATAAAATAGAATTAGTATAAGAGCTTTAATGAGCCGCCTTGCAAAAATCTATTAATTAATCTTATAATTTAAGGGATATTAATTAAAAGGGGACGAGAATAGTGAATGATTTTAAGGTATTAGTAGTAGATGATGAAAAGGAAATAAGAGATGCTATTGAAATATATCTTCGCGGAGAAGGTATTCAGGTCATAAAATGCAAGGATGGTATAGAAGCTTTAGAAAAATTAGAAGAGGAAGAGATACATCTTATGATATTAGATATAATGATGCCTAGACTTGATGGCATAAGAACCTGCATGAAGATAAGAGAAAAGAGGAATATACCTATAATAATGCTCTCAGCTAAAAGTGAGGATTCAGATAAAATTTTAGGGTTAAACATAGGAGCAGATGACTATATAACCAAGCCCTTCAATCCCTTGGAGCTTATAGCAAGAGTAAAATCTCAATTAAGAAGATATATGAATTTTGGAAATTATGTAGTACAGGAAGATGAGATAAACATAAACGGGCTAGTTATAAGTAAAAGCTCTAAACAGGTCTTTGTAGATGGTGAAGAAATTAAGGTAACGCCTATAGAGTTTAATATACTGCTTCTCCTGGCGGAAAACCCAGGAAGAGTTTATTCCATAGAACAGATCTATGAAAATGTCTGGAATGAACCCTTTTATAAGAGCGAGAACACTGTGGCAGTACATATTAGAAGGATAAGAGAAAAAATTGAAATAAATCCTAAGGAGCCAAAGTACATAAAGGTGGTGTGGGGCATTGGATATAAAATCGAAAAGTGATATAGATATAAAAGATTTAAAAGAAAAAGGCAGCAAATATTTACATATTATAAAAGATATATTTTATAGATTCTTCAATTTTATACTAGTAGCTTTTATAATATCTTCTGTTTTTGCTTATAATAACAAATTAAATATATCTATGTATGAGCAAGATAAGAGCTATGCTAAAGATCAAGTTAGTTTAGAATATTTCCCGGAAAATTGGATTGCTAATTATGCAACAGTAGCCAATGTAGACATTTACAGGGAAACCGAGTATTTGAGTAAATTAAAAGAGCTTCCACAAGAGCAATTAGATGTACTAGGAAAATCTCTAGGTAATAAGTATGTAAAGTATTTAATTTATGATGTAAAAACTAATAAGTATTTGACTAACGATAGATATGATTCAGTAGAGCAATGTATTATAAATAAAAACGATGGAAATAGAAAGCCAAATGATATTGAAGAAATACAGAATCGAGTAGCAAATAGAACTATTATAAGTGGATTTAGTTACGTAAGTTACTCTAAAAACTCCTTGGCGGTAAAGAATTTTAGTGATCATCTAAATTATATTAAAACTCCTAATGATTTTATTGAACTATATTGGATATCAGGCTACTCCAGTGATGATTTAGTAAAGAGGGGATTAGCTGAAGAACGAAAATTTGTAGATTGGCCTAGGATAGAGCGTGATAATGAACAGATATCTAAAGCAAAAGTATTTTTAAATATATACTTTCTAATAGGGATTATTTTTATAGCACTATTTGTAATTACGGGACCTAAAAAACTCATATTAAAGCTAAAGGATAATATAGTAGTTAAAATAGTAAAAACTATTGCAGGACTTTTTGCAGTAGTATCCCTAGGAATTAAGTTCGTAATTTTTTTAGCATTTACTATAGCAGCTTTTATAAATAGCTATATATTTATTCAGCGAGGATATTTCTATGATTTATATTATAATTTTCATTTGTGGAGCCTTTTATATGCTATTATACCTAGCTTATATGTCATATTTGTCTTACCAAAAGCAGTTAAGTTTATAAACAGAATAAATAGTATGATTATAGGTACCACCAAGATTGTAGAGGGAGATTTAGACATCAGCATAGAGGAAAAAGGAGAAAAGAATTTAGCTAAGCTAGCTCACAACATAAACAAAATAAAAACAGGCTTTAAGGTATCTGTTGATGAACAGATAAAGAATGAAAGATTGAAAAGTGAGCTAGTAACCAATGTGTCCCATGATTTGAAGACTCCTCTAACCTCGATAATCAATTATATAGACATACTTCAACGTAAAAATATAACTGAAGAGGAAAAAGAGGACTATTTAAAGATTCTTAACACTAAGAGCCATAGACTAAAGCTGTTAATCGATGACTTGTTTGAGGTATCTAAAATGAATAGTGGCAAGGTGGATTTGGAAAAAGAAGAAGTAGACATAGTAGAACTGTTGCATCAGGCATTAGGTGAGTTTTCCAATCTCTATCAGCATAAGAATATAATGTTTAAGGTCAATAGTTTTAAGGATAGCATAATTATGAATTTAGACGGTAAAAAGATTTCCAGAGTGTTTGAAAATTTGATATCCAATGCCTTAAAGTATTCTATGGAGAATACTAGAGTTTATATAGATATTAAAGAAAATGATAATGGGATAAATCTATCCTTTAAAAATATTTCTGCCTATGAAATAGACTTTGAAACTGCGGAGCTCTTTGAGAGGTTTAAAAGAGCTGATGAATCAAGAACTTCCTCTGTAGAAGGCTCAGGTCTAGGGCTTGCTATAGCAAGAAGCATCATAGACTTGCATGGAGGCAGTATGAGCATAGAAGTAGAGGGAGATTTATTTAAGGTGTTCATTAATTTAAAGTAGAAGAGGCGAATATAAAGGTGGTGCAAGGTGTTGGATGAGAAAACAAAAAATACTGTAAAGACTTTAAATAAAAAAGCTAATAAATACTTAGAGGTTGCAAAGAATATATTTTATAAATTTTTTAACTTCATACTTATAGCCTTTGTAATATATTCTCTTACAGCTTCTTCTAAAAATCGGGAGATTACTTATTACGAAGATAATATTAAGCATGCTACAAATCAGGTAAGATATAGATACAATACTGATGAATGGATAAGAAATTATGCTACTAATGTAAATGTGGATATATATAAGGAAACGGATTATTTAAAAAAAATTAAGCAGCTGCCCCAAGAGGAATTGAATAATTTAGGAGATTCTTTAGGAAATAAAATTGTACAATATGTAATTTATGATTTTAAATCAGGAAAGTATTTAACTAACAATAGAACTATGAAAGATATAATTAGTGGTTATAAGGACAGGAATGAAGAGATATCAAAGGATATCATAGAAAATGAGGCCATTAATCTTACTCCCATAGATAAATTCTATTACATGAGCTATACAAGAAATTCTTTAGCGGTGGATAACTTTAATAATCATTTAAATTATATAACATCGCCTAATGATTTCTATGAGGTTTATTGGCTTTCTAGATCTCCGGATAATGAGCTCACCAAAGTAGGATTAGCTACTGAAACTTATTTTACTGATTGGGAGCAGGTAAACAACAATCAAAAACAAATAGAAAATAATAAGAAATTTATAACATATTATTATATGGCTTCTATATTATTTATAATTATGATTTTGGTTACGGGACCTAAGAAGCTTATAGAAAAGCTAAAGAACAATATTATTTCTAAATCTTTGAGGGCTATAGCTGGGTTATTTAGCATAGTAGGCTTAGGGATAAAATTTATAATATATACAATACTTACCTTGATTACGGCTGTTAATATATATATGGTAATAAATACGCGGTGGGTCATTTATGATATATATTATAATTTTCAGCTATGGAATATTTTATGGTTTATTCTTCCCGCATTATATCTTATAATTATTTTGCCTAAGGCAGTTAAGTTCATAAACAGAATAAACAGTATAATCATAGGTAGTAGCAAGATAGTAGAAGGAGATTTAGAAATCAGCTTAGAGGAAAAAGGAGAAAAGAACTTAGCTAAGCTAGCTTACAACATAAACAAAATAAAAACAGGTTTTAAAGTATCTATTGATGAGCAGATAAAAAATGAAAGATTAAAAAGTGAGTTAGTGACTAATGTATCTCATGATTTGAAGACGCCTCTAACCTCCATAATCAATTATATAGATATACTTCAGAGAAAAGATATAACTGAAGAGGAAAAAGAGGATTATCTAAAGATTCTTAATACCAAGAGTCATAGGCTAAAGCTGTTAATCGATGATTTGTTTGAAGTATCCAAGATGAATAGCGGTAAGGTGGAGCTGGAAAAGGAAGAAGTGGATATAGTAGAGCTATTGCAGCAAGCTTTAGGTGAGTTTTCTAATCTTTATCAACATAAAAATATAATATTCAAGGTCAATAGCTTTAAAGACAGTATAATTATGAACTTAGATGGCAAAAAGATTTCAAGAGTATTTGAAAATTTGATATCCAATGCTTTAAAATACTCTATGGAGAATACCAGAGTTTATATAGACATTAAAGAAAGCGATAACGGGATAAACCTATCCTTTAAAAACATCTCTGCCTATGAAATAGATTTTGAAACTGCAGAGCTCTTTGAAAGATTTAAAAGAGCTGATGAATCAAGAACCTCCTCTGTAGAAGGCTCAGGCCTAGGGCTTGCTATAGCAAGAAGCATCATAGACTTGCATGGAGGCAGCATGAATATAGAGGTAGAGGGAGATTTGTTTAAGGTATTTATTGAGCTAAAATATCAATAAAATTCTTTGCCGAAAACAACTTATTATAATATAATAATAGAAAAGGCTATAAAGGAGAATCAGAAGTAATGATAAGCATCCTCATCACTAATCTTAACTAAGTATGTTAACTGCATATTTGTAAAATTTCAATTGACTTTAATAAAGGTTTATTTGTGATACAATAATTGAAATTTTACTAGTTAGGATAGGGATGATATATAATTCTATATATGTTACAAAGGTTCAATTAAATTTGATTAGAATAATACAAGAACTTTGTTGTAATATATGTGTATTAATAGATTAGCAAAAGCTAGGGCTATTAGTGGATTATTTTTCACTAATAGCTTTTTATTTATTTGGAGGAGATTTTATGAAAAAAATATATACTTTGTGGATGCTTATAATTACTCAAGGATTATCTTTAATAGGGAGCAGAATGACTTCTATGGCGTTAGCTCTTTGGATATTTAAAAATACCGGGAATACCACTTATTTACTATTAGTACCTTTCTTTAATGAAATACCCATGATGCTTTTTGGAGGTATAGCAGGTATTTTTGTGGATCGATGGAGCAGAAAAAAGGCTATGATCCTTGGAGATTTTGGACAATTTCTAGGCAGCTTGATTCTTTTGATTACGCTGGCTTTAGGCGGATTCAGGATTAGCATTTTATATTTTGTGGTTTTTATGCAAGGCTTTTTCTCTATGTTTCAAGGTCCAGCAGCGGATGCAGCGACCACTATGCTTACACCTAAAGAATATAGAGAGAAGATAAATGGAGTAAAACAGATGATATTCCCCTTAGCAGGCATTATGGCGCCGGCTTTTACAGGTTTTTTATATCCCTTAGTTGGTTTAGTGGGGATAATCGTAATTGATATGATGACTTTTTTAATTTCTGTAGCAGTATTATTTAAGATTAGTATTCCTGATCCGGCAAAGGAAGAGCAGGAAGAAGGTAAACAGGAAGGTTTCTTGGAAGAGTTTAAGATTGGATTAAAGTATTTAGTAAATCAAAAGGGATTAATGAGTCTAATATTATATTACAGCTTTATTAATTTTCTTTTAAATGGCCCTCTGGACCTTGTTATAGCTTATTCCACTAGATTGTTTAATGAAGATTTATTTACTTCTATGCTTATGAGTGTAATGAGTATTGGTGCTTTTTCAGGAGCACTGCTATTATCTCTTTGGGGAGGCACTAAGACTAGAATTCATACTATAATGATAGGTATGCTGATAACTGGAGGATTCCTAATAATTTTTGGTATAACTAGAGCAAAGGTGTTATTGTTTATAGCACTGTTTATATTAATGATGCCTTTGCCTATTACTGGAGCTTTAATAACGTCTATAGTGCAGGTGAAGATTCCACCCTACATGCAAGGGAGGGTATTTGCGTTGATGTCTCAGCTTTCCTTCGTAGCAACCCCAGTATCTTTTTTTATTACAGGTCCTATAGTAGATAAGATTCTCGAACCTAATGTAGGAAAAGGCTGGTGGAAGGTATTAGAGCCTATGTTTGGAGTCCAACCTGGAGCGGGTATGGGATTTTTACTCTCTTTTACAGGATTAATTATAATAACAGCTACCATCATAGCTTATTCAAACCCAAGAGTAAGAAGGCTTGAAAAGGAAACTAAGGATTATGAAATATAAAATAGCTTGATAATTATTATTTTTTAGTATTAAATATATAGTAAATACTAAAAGTAAGGGGTGATTCCTTGAAAAAATATATAATAACAGGTGCTGCTACAGGATTAGGCTTTGAGCTAGCAAAGCTTTATGGCAAAGAAGGCATGATAATCCTGGTGGGACGAAGAAAAGAGGAGCTTTTAAAGGCTGCAAAAGAATTAAATTCCATGGGAATTGAAGCTAAGGCTATTTCTTGCGATATAAGTAATTATGACGAGGTATTAAAACTAAAAGATGAGATTAAAAAAGATTATGGAAGTATTGATTACTTAATAAATAATGCAGGCGTAGGATGCTTTGGAGCCCTTGGTGAATTAAGTAAGACTGATATAGATAAGGCGATAGATATTAATGTAAAAGGTACAATTTATATTACTCAGATGCTTTTGCCCTTTGTTAAAGAGAGAATTTTAAATATTATTTCTACAGCAGGTTTAAGGGGAAAGGTCAATGAAACGGTGTATTGTGCTAGCAAATTTGCGGTAAGAGGCTTTACGGAGGCACTTCAAAAGGAGTCTCAGGGCAAGGAATTTAAAGTTACAGGAGTATATATGGGAGGTATGAATACACCTTTTTGGGACACCTCAAGCCATGTGAAGGATAAAAGCAGGTTAAAGAGTCCTTATGATATAGCTAAAGTCATTAAAGAATATGATGATGGAAGAGAAGAGATTATTATTGAAAGTTAAATATGAGGTGACAAAATGGAGATTCAATTTATAAATTATTCAAAATGCGGTACTTGTAGAAAAGCTAAAAAGTGGCTAGAGAACAATAATATCAACTTCATTGATAGGCCTATAGTAGAGCAAAAGCCTAATAAGGAAGAGCTTCAACACTGGATAGAAAGCAGTGGCTTGCCTATAGCAAAGTTTTTTAATACCAGCGGCAGGCTTTATAAGGAGATGAATCTAAAGGATAAGGTGAAGATCTCATCTGAAGAAGAATTACTAGAGCTGCTAGCTTCTGATGGCATGCTGGTAAAAAGACCTATACTAGTAAAAGATAATGAGATTTTAGTGGGCTTTAAGGAAGAACAGTGGGAAGAAAAACTAAAATAGATCAAAATAAGCGTACTGCTAACTTTAGCAGTACGCTTATCTTATAATTTAAGTATAAAATTAGTTATAGCATATATTCCATAGAATAAAGCATTATCATCAGCACAGAAATTAGGAGAATGAAGATTATATATACCTTCTTTTCCATTGCTTATACCTAATCTAAAATGCACGGAAGGTACCTCTTTAGCAAAGAAAGCAAAGTCTTCCCCACCAAAGGTCTTCACAAGGGGTAGAATAGCTTCTTCACCCAAAATCTCTTTTGTGCATTCTATGAATTTAGCGGTAAAATTTTTGTCGCTGATTAAAGGTTCATATTCAAAGTTGTATTTTATCTCGGCACTACAGCCATACTTCTCAGCAGTTAGATTGGAGGTTTCCTTTATGATCTTACATATAGTATTTCTAAGCTCATTGTCAAAGGTTCTTACAGTGCCAGACATGATAACTTCATCAGGTATTACATTGGATGCCTTTCCGCCATTTATAGTAGAAAAAGTAACTACATGAGAATTTAATGGGTCTATTTCTGCTTTACATATTTTTGTAACAGAATCTATTATCTCAATGGCAGGGAATATAGGGTTTTTGCATAGATGAGGCATAGCGGCATGACCGCCTTTGCCTTTTATTGTTATATAAAAGTCATCTATAGAAGCCATGGAAGCACCATCTGTAATTGCTATAGAGCCTACAGGTACATCAGGCCAAACATGAAAACCTATCATGTTTTTAACCTTAGGAGTTTCAAGTACGCCCTCTTTAATCATAGGTATTGCGCCACCCTCTGCTTCTTCAGCAGGCTGGAATATAAATTTTACGCACTTGTCATAGCCAATTTCCTTCAATACTAAGGCGCAGCCTAAGGCTACTGCCATATGATAATCATGACCGCAAGCATGGAATACTCCATTTACAGGCAATGCATCCATATCCGCCCTTATTGCAATGCATTCTTCTCCTTCATTTAGAACTCCTACTACTCCAGTATTGGCGCATTTAAAATTATAAATTGAAGCTCTATTTAGTATATCCATTACTATACCTTGAGTTTTAAACTCCTGATAAGATAGTTCCGCATTTTCGTTTAATAATTTTCTAATTTCTTTTATCTCATCTATTTTTGAATTTATTAATTGTTTTAAATCCATTCTTTGTCATCGCATCCTTTCTGTATCATTAATATATAGGAGGATGTGAAAAAAGGTGTTCTATAAGGTTTCCCTATACCGCGCGTGGAGCCCCACCAGCGGCCTGTGAAAAGAACACCTATGGTTTTCACATCCTCCTATAGGGTTCTAAGTCCTATTATCTGTAAGTATATGAGCACTGCAGACAATAGAAGTTGAAACCCTATGCTTAACTTTTTAGTTAAGTAGAGATGGGAATAATAATGGAGGAGTAATTAATATTATTTGAAGAATAAGCAATACTACTAATACTCTTAATATCCATTTAGCCCATTTATCATATGGAATTTTAGCAAGTCCTAAAGTTGCCATAAGAGTTCCAGAGGTTGGGAAAATTAAATCTGTAAATCCATTACCAAATTGGTATATTAAAATGGTAGTTTCTCTATTTATACCTACTAGCTCTCCTAAAGGATACATTATAGGAATAGTTAGGGCTGCCTGACCTGTACCAGAGCCTACAAAGAAGTTAATTATAGATTGAACAAAAAGCATAGCATAGCCAGAAAGAAGCCTTGGAAGAGGCTCTATAACTTTTGCTAAGCTATATAGTATAGTATCCATTATTTTAGCATCATTGCATAGTATTACTATAGCGTTAGCTAAACCTACCACCATAGCGGCACCTATGAGGTCTTTAGCTCCGGTAATAAAGGTCTCAGCAATATCGTTAGCTGACAATTTTCCTACAAAACCAGAAACTACTCCGATGGCTAGGAAAACAGCGGCTATTTCACCTATATACCATTCATACTTTAAAACTCCATATATGATTAATGCCATACCAGCTAAAAGAACAAGTAGAATCATTTTATGGGTGAAGGTAAAATCTAAATCCATATTTTTATCTAAATTTAGTTCTTCTTTTCTCTTTAAGTCATGTTCATACAAAATGCTGCTTTTAGGGTTCTTCTTTACCTTTTTTGCATAGTACATAAGATATACTATAGAAGCGATGGTAAAGATTATCCACACTATAGTTCTATAGGTAATACCAGCCTTGATAGGAGTTTCCGCTATTCCCTTGGCGATACCTACAGTGAAAGGGTTAAGCATAGCGCTAGAAAAACCTACGGTTGCGCCCATGAAAGACATTGCCATTCCAGTCATAGAATCATAGCCTAGGGCTAAAGCCAAGGGTACAAATATAGCTGCAAAGGGTATTGTTTCCTCAGCCATGCCTATTACTGCTCCACCTAAAGAGAACAGAGATATAACAATAGGAATTAAAAGGATCTCTCTACCATTTAGAGCTTTAACAACTCGCATGATGCCAGAATTTATCGCGTTAGTTTTTTGAATTATAGCAAAGGCTCCACCTACTATTAGTATAAAGCCTGCGACATCAGCTTTAGCAGCAAAACCTTTAAGCGGTGCCATCAGCATGTCTCCTACATTTCTTGGAGCGCTATCTACATAGTTAAAAGAATCAGCTACAACTATAGTTCTACCTTGAGCATTTTTAGCCCTTTGATATTCTCCACCAGAAATAAGCCAAGTAGCAATAGTAACAATAATAAGAATACTAAATATGATTACAAAAGTATGAGGAACAGTAAAACTTTTTTTCTTAGTATCGGCAGACATATAAAAAACCCCCTTCAATAATTTAAATCTATTATTGCATAATCATGCAGAATGTACAATAATAGATTACAAAAAATATATATAATTTATAAATGCTTGTAAGATAAAGTATTTACTAAGTAAATAAAATAAAAGATACGACCTAAAAATATAAAGTCGCATCTTTCAAATGCATATTTATGCATGAAAATTATATGCTATTTTTTTGCTTTATCTAAAGCTCTTTGAACAGCTATTTTCCAGTTCTTTGTGCTGGTGGTAGCTCCACTTATTGTATCTACATCGGGGCTTTGTTTTTCTAACATTTTATTGGACATATCCATCCTATATTGCTTCAAGTTAGGATAAACCTTTCCACTTTCATCTTTTTGTCCTTGCCATTTTTCATAGTCTACTTCTTTTCCGCTGGTATCAAGACGTTTTAAAATGATTGAGGTGATTTTGCTATCCTTTATTTCTACTACAGCTTCTTCCTGACCATTTTGCCATTTATCTCCTTGAGCTGTATAACTTCCATCTTTATATTTTATAGCAGACGTTTCCTTTTTTACATCTTCCTTTGGAGTAGTTTTTGGAGTACAGGCACCTAAAGGCATTAGTAGTAATAAGGTTAATAAAAGATAAATTAACTTTTTCATGTTTTACCTCCTAATAATTTAGAACCATAGTCTTTAAAAGTAATTAAAAACTATTTATCTATAATAATACTATTAGTTATGAACAATTTAGCATTGATTTATACTTCCTTTCATAGATAATAGTAAATTTTGCAAAAGGAATAGGTGGTTTTTACTAAAATACTAAGTAAAATATAGTAAAAATGCGCAAAAGAAACGTTGACATTTTACTAAAAGTTATATATTCTATATATAGAAGTTTTAACCATAATCACAACCTTAAGAAAATGAATTGGGACGCAATAGTTATGGACAAGAACAATTGCCACCATACAAGCTTCAGTTAACTAATTTTAGCTTCGATTTAACCTTATCAGCTTTTGCAAGAGGAGAAATAGGTGAAGTTGAACTAAGCAAGGCATTATTAAAATATACTTTCTTGAGGAGGGATAGATTTGAATTTTGATATTAGTAAAATACCTTTTAGCAGATTTGGATCCTACTTTGCTGTTTCTTGTAATGATGCGGATAAAGAGATTTATATAAGAGACGTACATGGTGGAGATGAGTCGCCAAGTGAATTGTTTAAATTAGAGCTCATGGAGGGGGAAGCTCCTCAGAGCTTCTCCATAGAAGCAAATGAAACAAAATTAACCATTTATGCTGCTGAGGATAAAGAAAGGTATATTGAGATATGCCTTCCGGATTATGAAGTGATGAGAATAAGGACAAAACATTGTGGCATGAGGCTTACAATGAAAAAGAAGAAGTATGATAATGTAATGCCCTATGAGAACAATAGATTAGAGTTTCATAACTATTTCAAGGAAATAAAGCTTATGTTAACAAAGCTTAAAGGAGAACTGTCTCTAGACGCACCTTGGGATGTCATAGGTAATACTCATGTAATAATGGACTTTAGTGGAGAGGAAACAGATATTGCTTTAGAGAGCTACAAAACTGTTTGGAAAGCTAAAGAATATAAGAGCTTTGAAGAGTCACATCATAAGGTTGAAAATGAGTATAAGCATTGGAAGAACAAGGTTTTAGAAGTGCCAAAGGACTATGAAAAAAGTAGAGACCTAGCTTCCTATATAACATGGTCCTCCGTGGTTAAGGCAGAGGGTATTCTTTCAAGTCCAGCCATGTATATGTCTAAAAATTGGATGTATAATATTTGGAGCTGGGATAATTGCTTTAACGCTATGGCATTAAGTGAGAATAATCCAGAGCTTGCCTTGAGTCAACTCATGATCTTTATAGAGCATCAAGATGAAAGCGGGGTTTATGCAGATTTTATCAATGATAAATACATATCCTTTAGTTGTTGTAAACCTCCTATCCATGGTTGGGCCTTTAAGTATATGCAAAGTAAAAATGAATATTTTCAGAAAAAAGAAATAGTAGAGAAGGTTTATTCATCTTTATGCCGAAATACAGAATATTGGTTAAAATATAGAAGATACAATGAAGAAGAGCTACCTTTCTATAAACATGGCAATGACTCCGGTTGGGATAACGCCTCCGTATTCCATAAAGGAATACCTGTAGCAGCACCAGATTTAAGTGCTCATTTGGTCAAGCAAATGTATATTTTATCTGAACTAGCGGATAATCTAGGGAAGGATGCAGAAGCTAGGCTATGGGAGGAAGAGGCAGAAGAGCTTAAAGAAAGGTTTATTAAAGAACTTTGGAAGAAGGAGAAATTTACAGCTATAAAAGTGGACAGTAAAGAGTATATAGAGGATGGAAAAAGCTTAATTCTCATGATGCCTATAGTTTTGGGAAACAGACTTCCAGAACATATTAAGAGTAAGCTTTTAGAAGAACTTAAGAAAGAGGGACAATACCTAAGTCCCTATGGCCTTGCTACAGAAGCCATGGATAGTAAGTATTATAAAGAAAATGGCTATTGGCTTGGACCTATATGGGCACCTGTGATGATGCTGGTAGTAGATTCCTTAAAGAATTGCGGAGAAGAAGAGTTTGCAAAAGAGCTAGCAAAACGTTTCTGTAATGCTACTTTAATGGGAGGCATGGCGGAAAACTTTGATCCTCTAACAGGAAGAGGCTTGGTAGATCCAGCATTTACTTGGACTTCTAGTGTATTTTTAATGCTAGCTAATGAATATTTAAAATGAAGGATGATAATATTATGAAAAAAACTACTGCAGATTTGTCATTAGCGCTAGTGGCTATGATATGGGGAACAGGCTTTGTAGCCGCGCAAATGGCTTTAGATGCCAATTTATATCCCTTTCAGATAATGGCTTATAGATTTTTTATATCGAGTCTTTTGATGGTAATAATATTCTGGAAGGAGTTTAAAGGAATTAGATTTCCACAGGTTAAAGCAGGAGCTATAATCGGATTTTTTCTATATGTAGCCTTTGCTTTTCAAACCATAGGACTTCAGTATACTACTCCATCAAAGAATGCTTTCCTCACAGCTACTAATGTAGTAATAGTGCCTTTTTTATATTGGATAATACTTAAGAAAGCACCAGATAAATATTCTATGATTGGGGCTTTGCTTACCATTGTGGGTATAAGCTTTTTAACCCTAGAGGGTTCCTTTAGCATAAAAGCAGGAGATTCCTTAACACTTATTTGTGCATTGGGCTTTGCCATGCATATAATTTCCATTGGATATTATAGTAATAAATATAGTCCTATACAGTTAACAATAATACAGATGATAATGGCCTTTATATTATCAGCTATATCTTTGATATTTGTAAAGGATACTGCGCCTTTAACCACTAAAGGAAGCCTCGCCATTATATATTTAGGCGTAGTAAGCACTACCATAGCCTTTTTGCTTCAAAATATAGCGCAAAAATACACCAGTGCTACGAAGACGGCCATAATATTATCTACGGAAGCGGTATTTGGAACTTTGGCTTCAATAATTATTTTAGGTGAAAAACTTAATTCAAAAATGATTATAGGCTGTGGTATAATTTTCTTAGCAATACTGATTACGGAAACAAAGCTTTCTTTTTTAAAAACTAAAGATTAGAAGATAATATAGGGGTAAGAAAGGTATGTGATTTTATGGCCACCATTAGAGATATAGCGGAAAGAGCAGGGGTATCATTAGCTACGGTTTCCAGAGTTCTAAATTATGATGAAAGTTTAAATGTAGCAGATACTACCCGAAAAAAAATTTTTGAAATAGCTCAAGAGCTGGAATATGTTACTACTAAAAATCGAAAGAGTAAAAAGCCTTCCTTAAGAATAGGTATAATAAAAGGATATTCGGAAATAGAGGAAATAGAAGATACCTATTATCTATTCATAAGACACTCTATTGAGCAGCTTCTTGAGGAGGAAAAAATACAATATTCTATTATAGGAAAAGAAGAAACCATTGAAAGGGTAAAGGAACTAGATGGTATAATTGCCATTGGGGGGTTTACTAATGCTGAAATGAATAACCTTAGAAGTTGGGATCGTAATATTGTTTTTGTGGATTATAGTCCTGAGGAAGAAGATTTTGATTCCGTAGTGGTAGATATAAGAAGGGCAGTAAAGAAGGCTTTGAATTATCTAATATCTTTAGGTCATAAGTCCATAGGTTTTATAGGAGGGAGAGACTCCTCGGAGCAGGACAGAGAAGAGGACAAAGACATAAGAGAGAGATACTACCATGAGTATATGAATTCAAAAGGAATGCTTAAGGAAGAATTCGTAAGGATTGGAAGTTTTACCCCTGCCAGCGGATATAAGCTCATGAAGGATATATTGGAGACTGGAAAGTATCCTACGGCTTTCTTTATAGCCAACGATTCCATGGCCATAGGTGCTTATAAGGCGATACTAGAAAAAGGGCTAAAAATCCCAGATGATATAAGCATAATAGGATTTAATGATATATCCACCGCTAAATATATAGTGCCAGCCTTAACCACTATAAGAATATATACAGAGTTTATGAGTGAAACTACCATACAGATGTTGATGGAAAGAATAAGAGATGAACGAAAAATAAGTAAGAGAGTAGTTATACCTACTAAGTTGGTAATAAGAGAAAGTTGTAAAGAGATATAAACTTAGAAAACTGTCAGGAGAGCATTGCTTCTGGCAGTTTTTGCATTTAAACGATTATCAACCTTTAAGGGAATAAAAACATGAGCTTTTACAGAATATATTTTATAAACTTATATTTTGAGAGGGGTTTTAAAATTGCTATCTTATATTTGGATTCCTGTACATTTGATAAATACTATTATATCTGCAACTGCTATACTAATGGGAACCTTAATAGGAGCTTTATTCAGTTGGATAATAAGTAAAAAAACCACTGTAAGAAATATTGAAGAGCAATATAAATTAATGAAAGAAAATAGAAGTTACGAAGAGTTTCATAAGCAAAGAGATTTTTGTGCCAACGCTAATATAGTGAGATTGGATATATGCACTGCCCTATTTCAAAGTATAAGAACTTTAAAAGATTATAGAAAGGGTGATTTACAAAATAAATATCCCATCCCTATAAATAAAGACTATTCCTGTGTTGTCTCCACTCTTACGGATAAGTATACCCTTAAAGAACTGAGCTATATTTATCAATTCTATGGAATTATAGAAAAGGTTAATTATGATATTCTAAATTGTGATTTATATGATGAAAACTGTTTTAAAAAGATTATAGGTGGCTATGAGGATATACTTAAGAAGATTTATGGAAGCAATTTTGAAGAGATTCTGTCTAAGGACATTGATGCTATGAGCTATGAAGAGCTTTATGATAATGACCTTACTAAAAAAGGATATAGAACAGCATTACAGACCCTGGATAAATTGTGTATAATTGAAAATGAAGGATAAGAATAGTCTAATGAAACTGATTTAAATATATAACTTTGTATAAAGACTTTGGTGAAAAGGTGTTATGTGAAACATATTATACTTTTTTCATAATATATAGTATGAGAAAATATAAATTTAGATATTATGAATAGTCGATTACTCCCTTTAATGAAACCATACGAGGAGTGATAAAACAATGAGTGAAAAAAGTTATAAACCCTATGATGATAAGCTTTATTACAAAGGAAGATATTTAAAAGTTAGACGATTTAATATTCTTGCTATATCTACTAAAATCGTATATAACAAGGCTATATCCAATGAAACCGGAGGCAAGATTCATGGAGATCACGATCCCAATGGATTAATGTATGTGTTAAAAGAAAATGAAGATATTTTAAGAAAAGAAGTAGAAGAAAATCCTTTTACTCCTGTAGATATTATACAGCCTCTAGTTATAAGAGCAAATTTAGGAGATCTTTTGATTATAGACTTTGAAAACAAATTAGATAGGCCTGCATCTATTCATATTCAAGGTATACAGTATAATGTTTTAAATTCTGATGGTGCTTCTATAGGCCTTAATCCTAATACTACAACTAGGGAGAAAATAAGATATAAATGGGTGGCTGATAAGGAAGGAGTATTCTTCTTCCACGATATGTCTGATCCTAGAAGCTCTGAAGAATCTACAAATGGTCACGGGCTTTTCGGAGCATTAATAGTTGAACCTGTAGGAGCTACCTGGACCGACCCCGTAACAGGCAAAGAAATTAAAAGCGGTCTATATGCAGATATACACCATCCTTCACTACCAGACTTTAGAGAATACGTTACAATATTTCACGATGAACCAGAGATAAAAGATGTTAACGGAAATCCACCTGTGAGTCACGAAACTGGAATGCCAGAATCCACTATGGCTATAAATTATAGAGCAGAGCCCATGAGAAATCGTCATCCTCATGGTACAGGCGGAGTTGGCGAAGAAATATCAATGAGCTCATGGCCTTTTGGAGACCCAGATACGCCTGTATTGCGTGCCTATAAAGGGGACCCTTCTAAGATTAGAGTGATTAACGCTGGAATAAAGGAAACTCATGTATTCCATCTTCATAATCACCAATGGAGATTAGAACCTAATGATCCTAAGTCTACTATAATTGACTCTATATCCTTTAGTCCTCAACAAAGCTTTACTATTGAACCTTTATTTGGAGCAGGAAGCTTAAATGGATGTATAGGTGATGTTATATGGCACTGCCATCTTTACCCGCACTTTATGGAAGGAATGTGGGGTTTATGGAGAATACTAGATAGATTAGAAGATGGAAGGCAAGTGCTTCCTGATGGCAGCTGTGTACCTGCACTAATTCCACTGCCAGATAGAACTCCACCATTGCCACCAGATGATGAGCATCCAGGGTATCCGCGATTTATAACAGGTGAATTTGGGAAAAAGGCTTTTAAGCCCCCACTAGGAATTGTAGATGGCAGAGAGCCCACTGAAATAGAACAGTCAAACTTTGTTCAAGATGCAAAACCAGGAGCTTTATATTCCAATCCTTGTCCCGCAGATACAGTTACTAAGGTTTTTGAAGTGGTGGCTATACAAGTCCCCATAAAATATAATAGTCAAGGATGGCATGATCCTGAGGGAAGGATATTTGTTTTAAAAGAGAATGAAGAAGAAATTAGAGATGGTAAAAAAGAGCCTGAACCATTTGTTATAAGAGCAAATGTGGGAGATTGTATAGAAATTAGACTTACAAATAAACTTCCTAAAACAATAGGTGGAAATGCCTTTCAGTTGAAGAGTGAAACCACTGAAACAGGTTGGCATATACACCTAGTTAAATTTGACACCATTGCTTCTGATGGAGGTGCTAACGGATGGTGTAATGATTCATCCGCTGATTTTGGTGATACTATTATTGAACGATTTTATGCAGATACAGAATTAAGAACCATATTTTTTCACGACCACTTATTTCCAAACTCACACCAGCAGCATGGGCTATTTGGTGCATTGATTATTGAACCTCATAACTCCACTTATCATGATTCTGAAACCGGTAATGAAATAAAGTGTGGAACTAAGGCTATAATAAAAAGACCTGGTGAGCCTGATTTTAGAGAATTTGTTTTAGCAGTTCATGATTTTGCCCTGCTATTTGATAAGGATGGAAAACCTTTAAATCCACCTCCTTTCCCAGGTTCACACGATGATCCAGGAGTTATGGGTATAAACTATAAGAATGAACCTTTCCAATTCCGAAAAGGTGATCCAGCTTATGTTTTTAGCTCCTATATGCATGGAGATCCAAGTACGCCTCTTCTTGAGAGTTACGAAGGAGATCCTATACGTATAAGGCTTTTTGATGGAGCTCATGAAGAACAACACTCTTTTAATCTTCATGGCTTAAGATGGAGAAAGGAGCCTACGGATATGGCGTCTCCTCTTATCCAGTCACAAACTTTAGGCATATCAGAAGCTTTTAATATAGAAATAGATGAAGATTATAAAAATGGAGATTATTTATATTACTTTGGAGGAATTGATGATTTATGGCTTGGCTTATGGGGGATATTAAGGGTTCATAAAGAACAAGTTTCTCACCTATTGCCTCTTGGTGATAGACCTTTGCCACCAAAACAAACAAAACCTTTGCCTTGTAAAACAGGAAATCCGCCACCTATAGCAAAGTGTTTTGATTATCCTTGTACTAAAAACGTTAATATAAGAAAATTTGATATTGTTGCTATACAAAAGGATATTATTTACAATAAATTTGGAGATCATGATCCAAATGGATTGATGTTTATATTGGCAGAACATGAAAAGGCAATTATGGATGGAACTATGATACCGAAACCTTTAATATTAAGAGCAAATGCAGGAGATTGTATAGAAATAACTTTAACAAATCATATTTTTAACCCAATAACACAAGATGAGCACCCTAGAGTTCCTGTAGATACACCATTTCCCCCATCAAATAGAGTTTCTATTCATGCGCAATTACTAAAGTATGATGTTCTAGTATCTGATGGGGCAACAGTAGGTTTCAACTATGACCAAAGTATTGCTCCTGGAGAAAGTATAACCTATAGATGGTTTGCTGATTCTGAATTAGGTGCATGTATGCTTACTGGCTTTGGAGATATACGCAACCATAGACATCATGGGCTTTTTGGAGCTATCATAATAGAACCTACAGGATCTAAATATGTCCATCCACAAACTGGTGAGGAGTTAAAGGTTGGTTACCAAGAACAGATAGTAATATCTAATCCTGGTATACCAGACTTTAGAGAATTTGTAGTGTTTATGCAAGATGGTATAAGCTTATATGATAAAGATGATAAACCAATACCAGACCCAATTGACGCTGGACATGATATGGCTCGTCTTGACTTTGAAGATCAAGGCCAAAAGGGATTTAACTACAGATCTGAGCGTTTTGAAAATCGTTTGAAGGAAGATCCGAGAGTTCATCTTGTAATGAGTTCAAAAATTCATGGGGATCCAGCTACCCCTATTTTTAAATCATATCCTGGTGATCCTATAAGAATAAGACTCCTTATGCCAGCAGATAAACCACGAAATCACAGCTTTGTATTGCATGGTCATTCATGGAGAGCTCAATATTCAGATCCATTTTCTGATATTATATCAGTGCAAGGAGCAATAAGCGTTGGTAATGTATTTAATGTTTTATTAGAAGGTGGAGCCAATGAAAAACCAGGTGATTACGCATATCGATCTGGAATATTCCGTTGGGATGTAGAATTAGGCATGTGGGGAATATTTAGAATATATGATAGAATCTATAAAAATCTAAAAGTAATAAATGACAACAACCCTTTTGATGAAGAAAAGTATGAGAGTTAGTATTAAGGAAGGAAAGGCGGCCCATAGGGTCAACTTTCCTTTTATAAATTCATAATGTCTATAAGTATTACAGACACTGGATAAATTATGTATAATTGAGAATAAAGAATAAAAATGATTTAGGAGAATTATATGAATTTAGTAGAAGACAATAGATCGGTTATATATCTAGGGACTAGATTTATATTGTACTTAGGTGAAATTTTGGACAATACTCAGCATGAGCACCATTATATACAGCTGACTATTGCTCTAGAAAATCAATTTGATTTGGAGATAATGGACAACAATCAAAGCTATAAAGGTGTTATTATTAATAGTGATTATAATCATAAGCTGAATGGAGAAAATTGCAATAAGTTATTGGTACTTATTTCACCGGAGTCTGAGGAAGGTATAAGAATAAAAGAAACCTTATTAAAGGAGCAAAGCCTTTATCTAGTGAGAGAAGAAGAAATTGATCATATTAGAGAATTAAGCAAGGATTTTCTAAGTCTTATTGAAGAAGAACGAAATGTTGAAGAATTATATGAAAATATAATGAGAACTTTTATAAGGGATATAAGAATTAATAGGAATTTAGATTCAAGAGTACAGTATCTAATAGATTTTATGAGGAATTCAGAGGAGTTAAATATTCCAGTAAAGCATATGGCAAAGCTGGTATACTTATCTGAAAGCAGATTAATACATCTTTTTAAAGAGGAAATAGGCATACCTATAAGACAATATATTCTATGGATAAGAATACAAAAAGCTTTAAGATTAATGTACAATAATTATAACTTCACTGAAGCGGCCTATAACAGTGGTTTTTCTGATTCAGCACATCTTTCCAGAACCTTTAGAAGAATGTTTGGTTTTTCAATAACTGAAGTTATTAAAAATAGCAAGTTCATTCAATTGTTTTTCAGCACAAAATGATAGGATATCTATAGGAGGGTGTGAAAAATATAGGTGTTCTTTTTCACGGGCCGCTGGTGGGGCTCCACGCGCGGTGTAGGAAAACCTATAGAATACCTTTTTTCATATCCTCCTATAAACAAAGCAAGAAAGGTTGTAGGTTTATGGATAAGTATTTAAAAGAGACTAGGCTACTTGATTATACAGATGAGGTAATACAAAAACTTATAATAGAAAAAAACTGGAGGAATTTAAGCCATTATGAAAAAATTAAAGGTATTTATAGTTACGTAAAAGATGATATTCTTTTTGGATACAATGCTTCAGACGATATAAAGGCTTCCCAGGTGCTAAAGGATGGATATGGACAGTGTAATACTAAAGCCACTCTATTCATGGCCCTTTTAAGAGCAGTAGGGATTAAGTGCAGATTCCATGGCTTTACTATCAATAAGGAGTTGCAAAAAGGAGCACTCACTAAATTTGCCTATGCTATAGCTCCTAAAGAAATAATTCATAGCTGGGTAGAAATCTATTATAATAATCAGTGGTTTAATATGGAGGGCCTTATTATAGATAATTTATATTTAAGAAGCCTTCAAAAGAGATTTAATAGCTGTACTACTAATTTTTGTGGCTATGGGGTAGCCACAGAGGATTTAAATAATCCTACTGTAGAATGGGATGAAAACCATACTTATATACAAAGTAAGGGTATCAACAAAGATTTTGGACTATTTGATAGTCCAGATGATTTCTATGGTAAGTTTGGAACTAATTTAAGTGATATAAAAGCTTTTTTATATAAAAATATCATAAGGCATTTAATAAATAGAAATATCATTAATATCAGGAATAATTAACCTTAATAGGCTTCTATGGCTTCGCTAATTCTTTGACAATATATTGAATTAAATATAATATAATCCTAGAAGCCACTAATTAATGAGGGGTGATATTAATGAGAAAGATTATATCAATAATGCTGGCATCTATTTTATTTGTATTTGCAGGGGTGGGTTTTGACGGTGGACGAGCTTTGAATCTTGCCTATGCAAGTACAATAAGTGAAGAATCAAAGGTTATAGCTGAGAAGCTAGTCAATGATTTAGGTAGAGGAAACTATAAAGCAGCTGCTGAGAATTACACCTATGATGAAAATATGAAGAAGGTAATCACAGCTGAACAATGCATGATAATCATGGAGACTAAAAAGCTTCAATATGGAGAGTTTAAAAAAGTTGTCTCTATAGCAGAAGAACAAAAGGCTAACTATAAATTAGTTAATATGGCTATATTAACTGAAAATGCAGAGTATACCTTTACGGTAGCATTTAATGAAAAAAATGAAATAGCAGATTTTAATTTCTCAAGACCTAAGGCCTTAGACGACCCAGCTTTTAAGGGAGAAAATATTGTATTTGGTGGAGATAAATTTAAGTTAAATGGGGTTTTAAATTTACCAGAGAGCAAAACAGATACTCTTGTAATAATTGTTCACGGCTCTGGAGCTAATGATAGAAACCTTACCTTAGGACCTAATAAGCCTTACTTAGATATAGCCAAGGATTTAACCAGCAAGGGCATAGCTACCTTTAGATATGACAAAAGAAGCTACACTTATGGTGCTGAAATTGCGGCTATGGATATAACTCCTTGGGATGAGACTATAGAGGATGCATTATATGCAGTTAAATATTTTAGAGATAAAAATCAGTTTAACAAGATATACATTTTAGGGCACAGCCTTGGAGGATTCTTAATACCAATGATGGATGAAATGTCTAAGGAAGTTAAGATAGATGGATATATATCCTTAGCAGGTTCAGTGGCTATTCCATTAGAAGATCTTGTAGTTTATCAGGTTGAATACCAAGCAAAGCTTGATGGTATGGTATCATCAGAGGAAACTGCAGCTTTGCAAGAAGTGATTAAACAAAGAGATAGAATCAAAAGCTTAACAGAAGATTCAAAATATGGCCCTCAAGATTTGTTAGGCATTACTAAGGGCTTTTGGCTAGCTTTAAAGAACTATAAGCCCATAGATCAATCCAAGAGATTGACCAAGCCAGTTCTTGTATTAAACGGCAGCAGAGATTATCAAGTACCTGCGGAGCAATTTAATATGTACAAGGATGCCTTAGAGGGTAAAATCAATTATACTTTTAAATTATATGAGGGCTTAAATCATTTATTCTTAAAAGGCCTAGGAATACCTAATCCAAACGAATATTTTATTAAGTCTAAAGTTGATGCACAAGTAACTGAGGATATAGTAAATTGGATTAAAGCTAATAATTTAAATAATATACAAGCAAAAGAAGGATGGAACTTTATTAATGATGCTTGGTATTACTTAGATAGTAATGGTTTCAGAAAAGTAGGCTGGGCGTCTATAGAAGATCAATGGTATTACTTTAATGCTGATGGCACTATGAAAACTAACTGGGTAAAATATAATAATGCATGGTATTATCTAAAAGAAAACGGAGCTATGAAGACCGGATGGCTGCGTTATGATGGACAATGGTACTATCTTGATAAATCAGGAGCTATGATAACTGGATGGAAGCTCATAGATAACAAATGGTATTATTTCGCTTCTGGTGGAGCGATGGTACCATAAATTAAATAGAAAAACTATTGACCCTGCCCTTTGGGCAGGGTTTATACTTGTCATAGAAACCTCTGAAGCTTTAGAGTTAATAATTTATTGGAGGGTAAAAGTTTGAATACAAAGTGTATTTGCGAAAAACTGAATATATCTCAAAAGTCCCTGAGATTATATGAAGATTTAGAGTTGATCCATCCTAAGAGATCACAAAACAATTATAGGGATTATTCTGAGGAAGATATAATTAAAATAAGAGAAATAGTAATTTTGAAGGAGCTTGGTTTTAGCCTTAAAGAAATAAAACTTTTAAGCAAAAAAAATAGTTATAAGCATAATACTCCTGTTAAAAGTTTATATTTTCAAATGAAAGCTATAGAACAAAAGCTGACAGAGCTAGAATCCGTAAAGGATACTCTTAAAGACTCTGTAAATATGCTTTTAGATAAAGATTACAATGAATCTCAAGAATATATGAAAAGTATAGAAGATAGCCTTCAGAAGAATAAAGTAATGAGACAGCAATGGATAGATAAGTGGAATTTTGATTCTTGGGCTTTAAACTATGATAAATCTGTACTTGAGAATGAGGGGGATGAATTAAGATTATTTGAAAATTATGAAGGGATAATAAGCTTTATAAGAAATAGAATTATTGAACTTAATGCTAAAAATATATTAGATATTGGCTGCGGTACTGGCAATTTATGTGGCCCCTTAAGTGAAAGCATTAATATTTTAGGCATGGATCAAAGCATAGAAATGCTATTAATATGCAGCGAGAAATATCCTAATATGAAATTAAAACTAGGTAACTTTTTAGATGAACCTTTTAGAGAAGATTCCTTTGACATAATAGTTAGCACTTACGCTTTTCATCATCTTGACACCAAAGAGAAGGTGAAAGCCTTAGGTAATATGGTGAAATTGTTAAAATCTAAGGGTTCCATAATAATAGGAGATTTAATGTTTCTTAATGAAAATGAAAGAAATAAATGCAAGGATGATTTTATATCAAGTTCCCGCAGGGATCTTTGGGAGCAAATTGAGGATGAATATTATACCGACATAGAGAGTATAGTGCATGAAGCTGAAAAAATAGGTTGTAGTTCGAGCTTCAAACATATGAACAATTTTACATGGATATTAGAAATAACAAAGAAATAAGTATTCCTTGGGAAATATTTTCACAATATTATTGGCACTTGCAGCTATCAATAAGCTGCAAGTGTTTTGTAAATAGGGGTCCCTAGTATTTTTACTACTTACTATTATTGTGAGTTTCTTTAATTTTAAGCAATCTATCTTTATCTGTTAAAAGAGTATATGCTGTATAAGCTAATGACTTAGCGGCTTTTATAAGGGCTTCGTCTGCTTCCTGGGATTTAGCAGCCTCACAAAATTCTTTAGTATGTCCAATCAAACTGCTTGGTCCTATCTTGATATAAGCATGAAGTGTAGGTACTACATGGCTTACATTACCAGCATCTGTAGATCCGAAGCTGGTTTTAATTTTATGGTCTATGAAGATTCCTGCTTCCTCAGCCTGCTCCTTAAACAGCAAATCAAATTCCTTATTTACAATAAAATTATCTACAGGGTTTTGAAAAGCTATGGCATTCCATTTGCAGCCAGTGGCAATAGCTGAACCTTCAGCAATGGCTTTAATTTTTTTTGTTACCTCATCTCTACCTTCTCTGGTAGCCGCTCTTATGTAAAATCTGGCTTTAGTGTATTCAGGAATAATATTAGGCATATCTCCACCATGAGTTATTATGCCATGAATTCTCACATCTCTTGTTACATGCTGTCTTAAAGCATTGATTCCGTTAAAGAATAGAATAAGAGCGTCTAGAGCATTTATGCCTTCTTCTGGGCAAGCAGCAGCATGAGCAGGTTTTCCTATAAATTCAAAGTCTATAGGATCCACCGCTAGGGATTCTGAGGAAAGTGAATTGTCATTAGAAGGATGAATCATCAATGCTGCGTCTATGCCTTGAAAAAGATTATGCTTAACAAAGGATCCCTTTGCGCTGCCGTTCTCTCCGCCTTCTTCAGCAGGAGTACCATAAACATAGATGGTGCCGCCTACCTCATCTATTACTTTACTTAAAGCAATAGCAGCAGCTACACTGCAGGTACCTATAATATTATGACCGCAAGCGTGTCCTAAACCTGGAAGAGCATCGTATTCTGCTAAAAATACAATACTTGGGCCTTCTTTATTTGACTTTTTCTTAGCTATAAAGGCAGTATCATGGCCTGCTATCTTTCTTTCAATAGTAAACTTCTCATTCTCTAATATGCCGCACAATAAGTCAGAAGCAAAAAATTCTTTATTGCCTAGCTCTGGAGTTTCATGAATCTTGTGGCTGATGGATAAGAATAAGTCACTGTTAATACCTATATATTCATTGATTGCATTTTTAAAAAAATTCATAATTAAAAGCCCCTTTCAAAAATAAAAATTCTCTTTTTATCTAATAAGGCAGATAAAAAGAGAATTAAAAATAATTCCACTTTAATATCTTCTTATCTGCCAAGCTATAGCTTGCTGGAATTGGCACGGTATTCAAAAGAATCCGCTGCCGAGGCATCATAGGGCCAGTCCCTCCACCTCTCTAGATAAGAAATATAAATTTAAAAAGAAAAATAAATTCAAAAAGAAATATAAATTTTTAATAAGAAATGTAAGCTTATTTTCTTTTGATGATAATGATAAATATAAAAAAATCATTTGTCAATAGATTTTTAAAAATAAAATTATTTAAAAAAACTGTTGACAATGAAAAAAATTGATTCTATAATCACTATCATACCGATGGCCATCACAATTTAATATGAATTTACCTTATCAAGAGAAACTGAGGGACTGGCCCTATGACGTTTCAGCAACCAATATTCTACGGAATATAAGGTGCTAAATCCAGCAGAACTGTGTTCTGGGAGATGAGGATGAGATTAATAACTAGTTTATTATAATCCTCTTTTCCTTGTGAAAAGAGGATTTATTTTTTTCAAAAAGGAGGACAGCATAGTGATTGAACTAAAGGATATAAGTAAAACCTATCATAGTAAAGCTACATTCGTAGAAGCATTGAAAAATGTGAGTTTAAATATATGTAAAGGGGACATTTTTGGCATAATAGGTTATAGCGGTGCAGGAAAAAGTACACTGGTAAGATGCATAAACCTATTAGAAAGACCCGATGGGGGAAGGGTAATCATTAATGGGGAGGATGTAACTACATTGCCCTTAAAAGAGTTAAGAAAAAGAAGAGAGAAGATTGGAATGATATTTCAACATTTCAACTTGATGAAGAGGAGAACTGTCTATAGCAATGTGGTATATCCTCTAAAGGGAAAAGGACTTAGTAAAAAACAGATAGAAGAAAAGGTAGCAAGCTTATTAGAGCTTGTAGGGCTTAAAGATAAAATAAATTCCTATCCTTCTGAGTTAAGCGGAGGACAAAAACAGAGGGTAGCCATAGCTAGAGCACTAGCTAATGATCCAGAGATACTTCTTTGTGATGAAGCCACCTCTGCTTTAGATCCCCAAACTACAAAATCTATATTATCCTTGATAAAGGAAATAAACCTTAAACTTAATATAACCATTGTGGTTATAACTCACCAAATGGAGGTTATAAAGGAGATATGTAATAAGGTTGTGGTTATGGAAAATGGAGAAGTGGTAGAACAAGGAAGCCTTGCAGATATATTTGTAAAGCCCAAAACATCTATATCGAAAGCTTTTGTGGCTAGTACACTGCGCTTTGATAAGGCTGAAGAAATCATTGAAAATATTAGGAAAGAGAAAAATGGAGGCAATAACTCTATTGTTAAGATATCCTTCTTTGGTGAAACCACCACGGAGGCTTTTATATCAAAGATATCTATAGATTTCAATGTATTTGCCAGTGTAATCTTTGGAAATATAGAATACATTCAAGGAATACCCTATGGAAATCTTATCGTTAATATAACCGGTGAGCAGGAGAATATCCATAAATCCCTAGGTTATCTTAAAGAAAATAATATAGAGGTGGAGGTGTACTTACCATGCTAGAGTGGCTTAATAGTTTAATTCCTAATGTGGTGGATCTGTATCCAGAGCTTATAAAAGCCTTTTGGGAAACTATAAACATGGTGATTGTATCAGGCGTTGTCTCTGCATTAGTAGGAATACCTATAGGGGTTATATTAGTGGTAACAAGAGAGGGAAATATTTTAGAGAATAAAGTTATATTTAAAGCTATAGGGGGCATTATCAATATATTTAGGTCCATACCTTTTGTCATATTACTTACAGCTATAATACCCGTAACAAGATTTTTGGTGGGTACTACTATTGGCATTAAGGGAGCCATAGTACCACTTATATTCGGAACAGTACCTTTTGTGGCTAGGCAGATAGAATCCGCATTACTAGAAATAGATGAGGGAGTCATAGAAGCTGCTAAAGCAATGGGGTCAAGCTCCCTAGAGATAATATTTAGAGTTCTCCTTGTAGAAGGGCTGCCTGGAATAGTTTACGCCTTAACCATAACCACTGTGAGCTTAATTGGTTTCTCAGCAGTGGCTGGCACTGTAGGAGGAGGGGGCCTAGGGGATTTTGCTATACGATATGGCTACCAATATTTTAAAACCGATGTAATGGTGGTAACTATAATAATTCTTCTCATTGTAGTTAATATAATACAGGCACTAGGAGAGTATTTGTTAAGAAGATTAAGTCATTAAAATATGAAATTTGGAGGGAATATTATGAAATTTAAAAATATAGTAATAGGGTTATTAAGTACAGTACTAATAACAGGAGTTTTTGCAGGTTGCTCTTCAAAGGATAAGAGTACAAGTGCTTCAAAGGCAGGAAAACAAGTTATCAAATTAGGAGTTACAGGAGATGAACATAAGCTTTGGGATGAGATAAAGAAAAAACTTGAAAAAGAGAATATAGATCTGCAATTAGTTTCTTTTAGCGACTACATAAGACCTAATATGGCTTTAGCAGAAGGAGAAATTGATGCTAATGCCTTTCAAACCATAGTGTACTTTAATAATTTTATTAAAGAGAGAAAATTAGAATTAACCTCTTTAGGATATACGGTATTAGCTCCTATGGGTGTCTATTCTAAGAAGATAAAGGATATAAAAGATTTAAAGGAGGGTGGGAAGGTATCCATTCCTAACGACGCTACAAACCTAGGGAGAGCTTTAATATTGCTTCAAGATGCTGGACTTATAAAGCTAAAGGATGGCTCAGGCGTAACCCCTACCTTGAAGGATATTGTTGAAAACAAAAAGAATCTTAAGATATCTGAATTAGTGGCAACGCAGATACCAAGATCTATAGAGGATGTAGATATAGCAGTTATAAATAATGGAGTGGCAGTGGACGCTGGATACTCCCCACTAAAAGATTCAATTTACTTAGAAGATACTAAAAAAGATAGTGTAAAAAACTATTTTAATATAATTGCGGTAAGAACAAAGGATAAGGATAGCGAAAAATTAAAGAAACTTATACAAGCTTATCAAACAGAAGAAACTAAAAAGATAATACAAGAAATATATAAAGGAGCTACTTTACCAGCTTTCTAATCTAAAAGATTTCATAGTAGAATAACGTAAAACTTAGAGTACAAAAAATCTTCAGGCATAATTACTTATGACCTGAAGATTTTTAAAATATATATTAATTTTATACTGTAACCTCTAATTCTTCTAAGGATGAGGCGTTAAAAGCTTCTCTATCAAATTCACCTTCTGAATTGGCTACAAGTAATGTAACTACAGAAGCACCAGTAACATTAGTAGCTGTTCTTGCCATATCTAGTATAGTATCGATACCTAACACCATGGCAATACCTTCTATAGGAAGACCTAGGCTTGATAATACCACCGTAGCCATGATGGAAGCTGTACCAGGGACTCCTGCAGTACCAATGGAAGCCAGTGTGGTTACTAATATTAGAAGTAAGTATTTAGAAAAGTCCATTGGAATTCCAAAAACATTAGCCACAAATATAGATACTATAGTAGGATATAGTCCAGCACAACCGTTCATACCCATAGTAGCACCCATAGGAGCTACGAAGCTGGCAATTCTTTCAGAAACCTTAACTTCATTAGTTAAGGACTTTAATGTAACTGGTAAGGTGCCATAGCTGCTTCTTGTAGTGAAAGCTACCACTTGAGCTGGATATATTTTTTTAAAGAATTTTAAAGGATTTACTTTTACAACAAAGGCTAATAAGCTGCCATGAACTATTGCCACTTGAAGTATGCATGCTATATAAACTGCAAGTATTACCTTTCCTAAAGGAAGCAATGCAGCAAAACCATATTTAGCAGAAACTGAAGCCATAAGTCCAAAAACACCGTAAGGAGTTACCTTAAGTACCATTTTAGTTATTCTAAACATAATCTGTGCAAAGGAGTTAAAAAAGTCTTTAACGGCCTTTACTGATTCAGGCTTTTTTGAGCCTTCTATGGTTATTGCTACTGCAATTAATACTGAAAATATTATTACTGGTATTATTTTAGCATTAGCCATATCAGAAACTGGGTTTGAAGGCACCATGTCCACCAATACCTTAGCAAAAGTAGGAATTTCTCTAGCTTTGAAGCTAGCATCCTTAACAAATTGCACACCTGAGCCTAAGTTTAGTCCAAGGGAAACAACTACACCTAATAGGGCAGCAATAGCAGTAGTAAATAGAAGCCATGCAATGGTTTTAACGCCAACTCTTTTTAATTTTGATGGATCCTCTAAGGATGTAATGCTAGATATGATAACAGTGGTTACTAAAGGAATTACTAACATTTTTATTAAATTAACGTAAATTTGACCTAAGGGCTCTACATAAACCACATCTGCTTTGAAGTAAACTCCAAGCAGTACCCCCATCACCATAGCCAAAAGGACTCTATTACCAAAGCTGACTTTTTTAGTTTTTAAAAAATATATTAAAGCAAGTGCTAATATAGATAAAAATATACCCATTTTTATTTCTCCTCCATTTTAAAGTATTTAAAATTTTTATTTATATGGTTAAACCGAATTATATAAAGGGAAAATTTTTATTAAACATATTAGGCTGCGCGCAAAGCCTAACACAATAAAAAACCCTCTGCCTCTGAAAAAATCCAGAGGCAGAAGGTATAATTCCGCGGTCCCACTCTGATTAAGCTAAAAAAAGCCCATCTCAATTTAGGCACAAGCTATGCCCTATCTCTATAACGGGAGAACCCGTAGCAGTCTACTGTAAGAATTCGACCTAACATTCGCAGGGGCACTTCAAAAGATATCGTTCATAGAACTCTCTCAGCCTAGGAGCTCCTCTCTGTATGATTCTATCAATTTACTTTTCCTGGTCAGCATGTTTATTTATATAATTCCTATCGGTTTAATCTGAATTAATTATATATATAATTTAAAATAAAAGCAATAGTTTTTTTGTGGATACTTTTCTATTTTTAATAGGATTTTTTAGATTTTAATAAATATTTACTTTATTACAATAGAATTTAATGTAAAATATAATTAAGGCATCTCCAAAAAATAACTAGTCAGTCTACTCGTCTATTTTGCGCAATACTGCGTCCACAGAACCCACTGATAGCTCCACTATCAATGGAACCTATGTCCTTGTCTTACGCAAAATATACTTCGCATCTTTGACTAGCTATTTTTTTACGATACCTAATAAAACTTTCCAAATAATATTAAATATTTGTTTTCATAGAATAAGAATTAAATCTTTTTATAAACAAACAATAACCATATTGGGCTAATAACTTTTAGGAGGGGTACTAATGGCAAAATTATTTTCAGAATTTACTATAAAAAATATGCAATTAAAAAACAGAATAGTAATGGCTCCTATGTGCATGAATAGTGCAGATGATAATGGTCATATACAAGATTTTCACTATGTTCATTATATAACAAGAGCTGTTGGAGGAGCAGGACTTATTATGTTAGAAGCTACTGCAGTAGAAAGCAGAGGCAGAATATTAGATAGAGATCTTGGTATATGGGAAGATAGCCATGTGGAAGGATTGAAAAAATTAGTAAAAGCTATAAAGGAGTACGATATTAAGATCGGGATTCAGCTAGGTCATGCAGGGAGAAAATGCCTATTAAAGGATGAAGATATCATTGCTCCTAGTGCCATAGCCTTTGATAGTGACAGCAGGACTCCAAAGGAAATGACTAAGGAGGATATAAAGGCAGTAATTAATGATTTTAAGCTGGGAGCTCTAAGAGCTAAGGAAGCTGGTTTTGATATGATAGAAATCCATGCTGCTCATGGATACCTTATAAATGAATTCATGTCGCCTTTAACTAATAAGAGAAAAGATGAGTATGGAGGCACTGCAGAAAATAGAGCAAGATTTTTAAAGGAAGTCATAAGAGCTATAAGAGAAGTTTGGCCAAAAGAGAAGCCTCTATTTGTAAGAGTATCTGCAGAGGACTATAATGAAGAGGGTAATACTTCAAAGGATACGGCGGAATTGATAAATTTAGTAAAGGATGAAGGTGTTGATGTTATAGATGTCAGCTCAGGAGCAGTGGTTCCAGCATACATAAAAGCTTTTCCAGGCTACCAGGTTAAGTTCGCAGAAACCATAAGAGCTATGTGTGATTTACCAGTTATAGCAGGAGGATTGCTTACTAACGCCTCAATTTGTGAAGAAATCATACAAAATGAAAGGGCAGATCTGGTGTTCATAGGGAGAGAATTACTTAGAAGCCCCTACTGGCCTATGAGAGCAGCAGAAGAACTGAGATATGATATAGAGTGGCCTGAGCAGTATTCAAGAGCAAAGAACAATTAATAACGATTATTAATAAATTACATTATTTTACAGAAAGGCTTCTGCTTGTGTGAGCAGAAGCCTTGGTGTTTAGTTGAAGTTGTTTATTTATACCTATATAATTAAATTTAACATTATTAAAAGGGGAGATTAATGAAATAGATGGGAAGCTTTAGCTCATGAATTTTACAAAAAAGAAAGGATGAAAGGTATGAACAAAGAATTTCCTATTATTGAAACAGAGAGGCTTATATTAAGAAAAATACAGAATAATGACATAGCTCAGTTATTAGAATATTGGTCTGATGATACAGTGACTATGTATATGAATATAAATTCCTTTAAATCCTTAGAAGAGGTTATGTATATGGTAAACCTTCTAAATAACTTGTTTAATGAAGATGAAGCAATACGATTCGCTATTCATAGCAAGGAATTAGATAAAATTATAGGTACCTGTGGATTTAATAGCGGATTAAAACAAGAGGATTTTATTGGAGAGATAGGCTATGAAATTGGAAGGGAGTTCTGGGGAAAAGGCTTTATGAAAGAAGCCTTAAAAGCTTTAATAAATTATGGATTTCAAGACTTAAACTTAAATAGAATAGAGGCTTTTGTAATGATTAATAATGAAGCTTCCTGCGGTATTCTTGAGACTTTAGGATTTAAACAAGAAGGGTTGCTAAGAGAACATGGAAGTTATAAAGGTAATCTATGGGATGAATATATATATTCACTATTAAAGAGAGAATGGGCTTATAGGTAGTCTAAATATTATAGGAAGAATAAAGGTATAAGATTTATTCTTCCTATAATTAATAGTAAAATGCACTTCAGTTGGAGAGAAAATATTGAAAATTTCTCAACGGTAGGGTGCATTTTAATGTTTTATCATTAATATAAATAAAGGTAGTAAACCTAACAAATGATAAAGGGTAAGTGGGGGCTTGCCCTTTATTATTTAGGTAAATTATCAATACTGATTTAAAACTACTCCTAAAAATTAAATTCACAAAAAAACTTATATTAAGTAATATAAAATTATATAGAAAATTATTATCTATGAGTAATAATTTTCTATTGAAAAAATTTTAAAATATGATATATTATTAATTAAGGTTTATACCCCTATGAGGTATAAAATTGTGAAACCTATTATAAAAAGTATTGTTTATTGGAATATTAAATCATATAGTTATAAGGCATAAGAAGGAGGTAAAAGTATGGAAATCAAAGTATCTTTTAAAGATATTTCTAATGAAGATAAGATTTATAAAAATTTATACGATGGAAAGTGGGTAGAAAGTAATTCAGATAAACTCATAGAGATTAAATCACCCATAAATGGAGAGCTTCTTGGAAAGGTTCAATCCATGAGCAAAGAAGAGGTAGACTTAGCTATTAAAAATTCTAAGGAAGCACAAAAGCTATGGGCGGAAGTACCTATTAATAGAAGAGCCGCTATATTATATAGAGCTGCTGAAATCCTTGAGCAAAATGCTAATGAGTTGGCTGAGATGTTAGTATTAGAGATTGCAAAGGATAAAAGAGGAGCCATAGCAGAAGTATATAGAACTATAGATTATATAAAGTTTACTGCGGATTCTGCTAAACAATTAGAGGGAGAAACCATACCGGGGGATAGCTTCCCAGGTACGAAAAAGAATAAGATATCCTTTGTAACAAGAGTACCTTTAGGAGTAGTTCTAGCTATATCACCCTTTAATTATCCGGTGAACTTAGCAGCATCCAAGATTGCCCCAGCCTTAGCAGCAGGAAATGCAGTGTTTTTCAAACCACCTACTCAAGGTAGTATATCAGGATTATATTTGGCGGAGATATTTAATAAAGCAGGACTTCCTGACGGAGTTTTAAATACTGTTACAGGCAGAGGAAGCGAAATAGGAGATTATTGCGTAACTCATCCAGATATAGATTTCATAAACTTCACAGGAAGTACAGAAGTAGGTAAGCGTATATCAAACATAACTACTATGAAGCCTGTACTATTAGAACTAGGAGGAAAGGATGCAGCTATAGTATTAGAGGATGCAGATTTAGATGAAGCAGCAGACAATATAGTAGCTGGTGGATATTCCTATTCTGGTCAACGCTGTACTGCGGTTAAGAGAATATTAGTAATGGATTCTGTGGCTGATGAATTAGTAGCTAAGGTTAAGACTAAAGTAGCTAAGCTGGAAGTAGGAGATCCAAGAGAAGAGGGTACTGTGGTAGGTCCCTTAATAAATGGTAAGGCTTGCGATTTTGTAATGGAATTGATAGAAGATGCAAAGGAAAAAGGTGCAGAACTAGTAATAGGCGGAAATAGAGAGGGAAATATAGTATATCCAACCCTTTTCGATAAAGTTGATACAAATATGAGATTAGCTTGGGAAGAGCCCTTTGGACCTGTGCTTCCTGTTATTAGGGTTAAATCCATAGACGAAGCTATAGGAATTGCTAATGAATCCTCCTATGGATTACAGAGTTCAGTATTTACTAAAAACATAGATGCTGCTTTTTATATAGCTAACAAGTTAGAAGTAGGTACAGTACAGGTAAATAATAAGCCAGAAAGAGGACCAGATCACTTCCCATTCTTAGGAGTAAAGGCTTCTGGTATGGGAACTCAAGGCATAAGATACTCTATAGAGGCTATGTCTAGGCCAAAGGCTATAGTATTAAATTTAGGAGCGGTTGAATAAATAAAAATTACGAAGTAATTTTTATTTAGAGTAAAAAGTTCAAAATCTGTACTCTGAACTTTTTACTCTGTACTTTGAAAAAAGCGACTTTCGTCGCTTTTTTCCTATAAGTAGCCCATAATAATACCTTCAAACTTTTCTATATCCTTTAAACTATTTATTATGATATCATAAACTATTCCTCTGTTTAGCTTTAAGTAGTCATGTACTAATATGTTTCTAAAAGATGCCATATTACATAAGCTATTTTTAAGTAATTCATCAATAACTCTATTTTCATATAATATCTCAAATATGTCCCTATTACTTTCTGGTCTTCTAAAATTTAAGTCGGAAATTAAATGATTTGCAATGTCTAAAACGCATTCTATGGACAAGTGAAGAAATCTCTCACTAGAGCCATAAATCATTGGTTCTTTTAAATATTTATCTTTATCAATGTTTTTTACAGAGTTTAAATATTTAATATATTCATTGAGTTTATCCAATCTAGAAATTATCACATCTCTTTTAACCATCTTTATTTACCGCCTTTCTGCTCTTTATATCTACTTAATAAGGCTTCATCATAAATATCAGAATAGTATTTAAAATCAAAGTACTCTCTAATAATTAAAGATTCAATACTTCCTCGTTCATAACAATCTATTAGTACTATTCCATCCTTTACTATCAAATATTTAAAAAGCACTGAGGTTTTTTCCATGGGGACTATATCCACTTTTTTATTAAATTTAGCTTGGGCTAAGTCAATGATTTCGCCTATGGTAAAAGCTTCTTCCATAGCTTCGTATTTATGCTCAAGTATTATAGCAACATCTATGTCGCTCATATTATTATTATCTCCTCTAGCCATAGACCCAAATAAATAGGCTAACTTTATAGGATATCTTCTACTAATTGAATTTAAAAAATTTGACATTTCTATAATTAAGGTTTCCTTATCCATGACCATTACCGCCTTCATTTTATATATACCTTATTATACCACAGTTAGTAGATTTTCAATCATTGCATCTTAAGGCATCTCCAAAATATACTTCGCATCTTTGATTAGTTATTTTTTTGCGATGCTTAATATAGTTATTTTTATGACTCAAACACAAAAAGTTAGATGGAGTTTTTTCATTCCATCTAACTTAGTTGTATTTTTACTTCTCCATAATAATACCGTAATAGGATTTTACAGTTAAAATATAATATAAGAGATATATAACTGAATATACAGCATAAGATATCAATACTGGTGCTACGAGGTTTGTATTTAATATTTGAGCAAGAAGCTTTAATGCAAAGGCAGAATGGGTTAGTCCCACAAGCAATGGAAGTAGGAATACTATTAATAGTTGCTTTGCAATGGAACTTTTAACCTCTCCTTTAGTAACACCTATCTTTCCTAATATAGCATAGTTTCCTTTATCCGTAGTAGCTTCAGAAAGCTGTTTGAAGAATATTATGCTTCCGGTACAGATTAAGAATACTAATCCTAAAAATGCCCCTATAAATATCATCAATCCAGTACCCTCTAGACCAGCTCTATAGGATTCATAGAATTCCGAATATCCATTAGAATAATTACCTGTTTTCTCCTTTTCTTCTTTAGTTCTTTTTGGAGCTAATTTTCTTAACTCTTCAGAAAGCTCCTTAGCGTTTTTCTCATTTTGAACCTCATAAAGGCTTATATTATAGTTAGTGCTGTTATTGTTCTTAGCAAAATTATATATTTCATCTTGTACTACAAGCACTGAAGTAAACATGAGCAAGTCATCATTTATGATGCTTTCCTTTTCAAGGCTAGAGATTTTCAATTCTATATTTTTATCCTTTCCGTAAAGGGTATACTTAGCGCCAATAGGATTTTTCATAAAATTTTCCATGTATTGTCTGTCTATCAATATGGCTTCATCATTTTTTAACTCTAGGTTCTTAACTTGTCCTAAGTGTTTATTAAGGGCGTTGTATTTACTTAGGGATATAACATTTACTGTGCTATCTTCATATTCTTTAGAAGATTTTTTCTGCAGCACTGGAACCTTAGCTTTGGATAAGGTCACATCTACATTTTCTGATCCAATTATGCTGTTATTTTTATATTTTGCCATAGTATCCTCTATGGATTTTATAAGTGTTGAGTCCTTAGTAACAAAGCCATAGGAAAAAGGTTTCATATCCTTTGTTACTTTTTCGTTGTTATAATAAAAGGAGAAGGTAGTACCTACAGCAGTGAGAGTAGTAGCACTTAATACAGCTATGGTTGCTAAAGATCTAGCATTTCCTTTTATTCTGTATAATAGTTGAGAGGTACCGATCATATTTATACCTTTGTAGAATCTACCCTTGTTCTTTTTAGACATTTTCACCATAAACACTACACAGGAATTAAAAAATAAGTAAGAGCCCAATATGGTTAAGCCAAGAACTAGGAATATAGAAATAGGAAACAGCTTAAACATATAATCTATGTTTGCGAATCTATAGCCTGCAGCAATCATTATCACTGATATTATGGATAAAATAAAAGAGGCTTTAGGCGTATTTTCTCCAGATTGATCTGCTCTAAAAAGATCCACTAATTTAAATCTAAAAATTATAGTGTAGGCATGAATAGAAGCTATAAAAAATAGTACTAAAAATACAATGGAAGTTTGAGTAACGGCTTTAGGTACAAGGGAAAAAGATAATTTTATAGATTCTAAGGCCATTAATTTAACTAATATATTAATAAAAAGTCTTGATAGAAGGCCACCAATTATAATGCCTACTGCAAGAGCTAGAACACCCATGCATAAGGTTTCATAGAATAGCATTCTTCCTATTTGTTTTTTCTTTACCCCCATCATGGAGTAAAGAGCAATTTCATTTTTTCTCTTTCTAGTGAAAAAGGAGTTACAATACCATATAAATATAGCTGAGAACACTGCTATTACTATAGAGGATGCTTGAAATGCGCCGTAAATCATTTTAGATCCGCCAATGGCCTTTGCAATCTCCTCATTATATTGAATGGAAGTAAAGGTAAAATATATCATTATGCTAAATACCATAGCCATGAAATATAAAAAATAATTATAGAAGTTTCTTTTAATATTTTTAAATGCAATACTGAATAAAGACAAAATATCACCACCCTGTTTTAAATATTTGCTATATATCTGTTACTGTATTTCCTAAAGTGGATAATACATCTAATATTTTTTGGAAGAATTCTTTTCTTGAATTTCCCTTTCTAAGTTCAGTAAATAGTACTCCGTCTTTTATAAACAGAATCCTTTTACAGTAGCTTGCAGCAAAGGCATCATGAGTAACTAGCATTATAGTAGCCTTATCATTTTCATTTAAGTCGCTTAAGGTTTGTAGAATTTCTGCGGAAGATTTTGAGTCCAAGGCTCCTGTAGGCTCATCCGCTAAAACTAAAGCAGGCTTTGTTATGATAGCTCTAGCAATAGCAGCTCTCTGTTTCTGACCACCAGACACTTGGTAAGGATATTTGTTTAAAGTATCACTTATACCAAATTTATCTGAAATTTTTGCCACTTCGTGTTCAATTTCTTTTGCTCCAACTTTAGATAGGGCAAGGGGTAATACTATGTTTTCTTTTATAGTAAGGGTGTTTAATAGGTTATAATCCTGAAACACAAAGCCTAACTTCTTTCTTCTAAAGGATGATAGCTTATCTTCATTCATTTTTGTTATATCATCTCCACCTATGGTAACATTGCCTGAGGTTGGATTATCAATAGTAGATATTATGTTTAGTAAGGTAGTCTTTCCAGCGCCAGAAGGCCCCATTATTCCGACGAACTCACCTTCTTTTATCTCTAAATTTATATCATGCAACGCTGTGTAGGTAACTCCTTTTGAAGCGTATACTTTCTTAAGATTTTTTGCTACTAATACATTATTCATTTATTTGTCCTCCTATATTTAAAACTTGATGTTTTCTTGTTTACATATTCATTTTATAAAAATAAGGTAAATAGAACCATCTATTTACCTAACAAAAATATATTTAAAGCTTACATTAATGTAATATTTATTTTGAGGTTACTATTTTATAGTAGGAGTTTACTGTTATGACGCAATAAACTAGATATATTAAACTATAGCATAGTATGGATAGAATCATAGGCTTTATCAAATTTGTATTAACTAGATATAAATTTATAAGATTTATGGCAAGTAATGCATGGCAGATTCCAACTATTAAAGGACTTAAAAAGAAGAAGATGACCTGTTTATAGATGGATTTTACAATAATATTTTTAGGCGTACCAAGCTTTGCTAATATATCATAGCTTTCCTTATCTTCTATAGCATCGGACATCTGCTTAAAGAATATTATGCTACCAGTACATATTAAAAGTATAAAGCCTAAAAAAACACCGATAAATATAATTAAGCCCGAAGTTTGTAAGTGATCTTTATAAGTGGTGTAATAAGAAGATATATTATTTAAAAGGTAACCCTTACTATTTTCATTTAACTTTTTATCCTCTACTACTTTTCTAAAATTGCTTACCACTTCATTGGTGACCTCTCTTGAGTGAGTTTCATTTTTAATATTATAACCTCTAAACCTAAATAAATCTTCATCCTTTGCTAGGGTTTTAAATAGATTATCGCTGACAATTACAATCCTATAAATCAAACTCTCATTCATTAAAAAATAAGGTCTAAATTCAGAGATTATAAAATTTTTATCCAGCTTTTTTATATATAGGTTTTTATTAATATATGTATCATTTTTATAGCGCTTATAGTAGCCATCAGTTATTGCCACTTCCTCATCTGAAGGAAGACTTACTTCTGCATTAATTCTAGCTCCTTTACAAAGCTTATTAAAATCCGATTGAGATATAACTGAAATTTTATCCAAAGAGGGGCTGTGAGCAAGATCATTTAGCACAGGAGCTATGGCATCTAGCCTTGCAAAGTATACTTCCACCTCAGACTCTATGGAGTTTTCACTATACTTTTTTATGACACCTTCTACAGCCTTATCTAAATCTTTATCCCATGATACAAAGGCAAAGGTAAATGGATAGGTGTTTTTCGTTTCTTTAGTGGAACTGTAATAGTAGCTATAAGCTCCTCCTACAGCCAGTATGGTTCCAGCTATAAGCATGGATATAGTAGCCAAGGTTATAGCATTTTTTTTAATTTTATAGCCTATTTGAGAAGTACCAAATAGGTTTATATTTTTATAATAATGAAATTTTAATTTTTTTGATATATTGATTATGGATACTAGTAAATGAGTAAATAAGCCATAGGTGCCTATGAATATAAAGAGCAAGGCTAAAAAAATTCTTAAATCTTCATTCTCTTTAAATTTAATTACTACATAATATCCATAGGATATTAAAAGAGCAAATATTATAGATAATAGCAAAGATATTCTTGGCCTTTTATTTTCATAGCCATCATATCTAAATAAATTAATTAGCTTTATCTTTCTTATAGAAATGTAATTTCTAATAGATATTATAAAGAATATTATAAAATAATTTTTTATGGTATTTGAAATTGAAATATTTGATATATATACTCTAGCTAAGGAAGTGGAAAATCCTATTAGTTTAAGTAATATCATTAAAAATAGTTTTAAGAATAGGGAGCCTAGAAAGATTCCAAATATCAAAGCTAATACGCCTATACATAGATTTTCTATGAAAACAATGAGCCCTATATGATTTCTTTTAACGCCTAGAACAGAATATAATGCAAATTCTTTTGTTCTTCTTTTTATAAAAAAAGAGTTACTATACCATAAAAATAGCACTGAGAAGAAAAACAATGCAGAATTTGCTGTGAAGAAGGCAGGTTGTATAACCTTATAAAACTCATCATTGCTTGGTATTATATTAGTATTTTGTAAAGATGCAAAGGTTAAGTATACCATAACTATAAAAACTATGGAAAAGAAATACAAAATGTAGTTGTATGCATTTCTGCTTATATTTTTAAAACTTAGCTTTATAAGAAACATGCTACCTCCTAGCCATGAAACTAAATCACTTGCTTACATTATAATAATCTATTAATTTAGGGAAATGGATAATTACTTTAGTGTAATTACCATATTCTGATTCTATACTTATATCATGACCTAATTTTAAACACATTTTTTTCGCTAGATATAATCCCATACCTGTAGATTTATTATTTAATCTTCCATTATACCCTGTAAAGCCTTTATCAAATACACGGTTTAAATCCTCAGATTTTATACCTATACCTCTATCAAGTATAATTAGTCTCTTCTCTTTATCATCTTTTTCGCTATATATATCTATCTGACTGCCCGCTTCTGAATATTTCAATGCATTTGATAGAACTTGATTGATTATAAACAAGAGCCATTTTTTATCTGTAAGAACGGAGAGCTCCAAATTAAGCATATTAGGCCTTATCCTTTTATGTATAAAGATCTTTGAATTACGCTTTATAAGGTCCTTTACCAGCTTTTCTAGTTCTATTTCATTTAAAAAGTAATCCTTAGAAAACTCATCAATTTTAGAGTAATATAAAGCCTGTTCTACGTAATTATCAATTTTATCTAACTCTTCGTCTATGTTATCTAACACCTCATCCATAGGCTTGCCAATGCTATTTTCAATTATTAACCTGCTTACAGCTATGGGGGTTTTCACTTCATGAACCCAGGAGGTGATAAACTCTGAATTATCAATTTTATCAACATAAAGCTTTTCTAATCTTTCATTTTGAAGCTTATATACCTTTTTTATCAATGCATTATACTTTTTTTGCTCAGAGGTAAGGCCTTCAGGAAGAGAGGTTGTTATCTCATCCCTTTGATTTTCTATGATATCCTCTAAAGCGGAATAATATCTTTTTAAATACATGAATTCAAAAAACATATAGAAGATAAAAAGAATGAAAACTACTACATTAATGTATATAACATTATCTCTAGAGACTTTAACAGAATCATCTAAGTAAATAACTAAAGAGATAAAAATCATTATAAAGGTAATAAAATATATTAAGAATCTCTTATCTTTTATATAATCTCTAAGCTTCATTAGACTATATATCCTTGCCCTTTCTTGGTTTTAATAAAATCCTCAAGACCTACATCAGATAATTTCTTCCTAAGTCTATTAATATTCACAGTGAGAGTGTTGTCATCCACAAAGCTCTCATCCTCCCAAAGACTTCTCATTATCTTGTCTCTGCTTACCACATTGCCGTTGTTTTTCATTAAAATATAAATTATCTTAAATTCGTTTTTAGTAAGCTCTACCTTTTCCTCATTGTAGATTAAAGTACTGTCTTTTAGGTTTAAAAACACATTATTATACTCTACTACATCGGAGGAGGTATCTGTATAGGAGTAGGTTCTTCGTAGAATGGCATTAATTTTAGCCATTAAAACCTCTAGTGAAAAAGGCTTTTGAATAAAATCGTCTCCTCCCATATTTATTGCCATGACTATATCCATATTAGTATTTCTTGAAGAAACAAATATTACAGGAACCTTAGATACTTCTCTAATTTTGTTGCACCAATAGAAGCCGTCAAAGCTAGGTAGGTTTATATCCATCAGAACAAGATGAGGTTGATGCTTAACAAAAACATTAAAGGTTTCACTAAAGTCTTCAACATAAACACATTCAAAGCCCCAACGTTCTATATTCTCTATAACAATTCCTCTGATTTTAGGATCATCCTCTACAATCATTATCTTAAACATTTTTTCACCTCTCATAAATCTTTTGACATTTTACTTATATTTTACATCAAAAATATAAAAATTTTAACTCTAAAACCTAAAATAGTATAATAAAGTGCATCTCATTAATATAAAAATAACAGGCAAAATTATATGCCTGTGAATTTTAGTTTATATCATATTTATTTTATACTGGGATGAAAAACCTTATACCAACCTTTTGCCTTCATAAGATCTTTTCTGTAAAACTCTATATATTCCTCTGAAGGATTGCCGTTATTTCTATTTACCCAAGCCTTAATCATGTCATCAATACTATTTCCTCTATTGTCAGCTAAGTACCAGGCAGTGATCTTAATGCTTGTTTCTGCATCAGTTAAGGTTTCTGGTTTAAAATCTTTTAAATCCATTTTTTTAGCTATTGCTAAGGCGGATTCATCCTTAAATTGTCCTAAGCCGTTTTTCTCACCTTGCTCATATTTGAAATCTCTAAAACCACTTTCTTTATTTATTACAGCGGCTAAGATATTAGCGTCAATTTTGTATTCAGCTGAATATTTCTGAATATAGTCTTTGTATTTCAACGGAAATAGGATTTTGTTTCCAAATAAAAAGCTAGATCCTAATGCTAAGATTAAAACCAATACTATTATGCTCCAAGTTTTCTTCATTCTTTATTCCTCCTAAATCTAATTTTTATATTATAAACAAGCATAGAAATAACTTTTATTTTTATAGGTATCACTATAGATAAATAGTGAATACTCCTTATTTAACCATAGATAGTTTAATAAAGCCATTTCCTTTTTATTTATCAATACGCTCAACAACAACATGAGAAGGCCATAGGCATGATGATTTGGGAACGATAGGCTAAAGCATAAAGCTATGAGAAACAAGGTGAAAATAGGAGCGAGTAAAATTATAGTATATTCCTTTCCACATAACACAAAGTTATCAGCTACAGGGCTAAAAAACAAACGCTTAAAGTGCCTATAAAACCTAATATCTTTAGCCCCAAACAGTCTGTATAAAGAGCACTGTATCAGCTTCTTAACAGGGATAAAACCTATAGCTGTAAAAGTGCATGCTATTAAAGTTTTCATAATCTTAAACATACTTAGATTGACACTATGTATATTTGTTAACATGAAATAAAAGCTGACCATCATTAATAAAGTTACACAGAAAGTTACCAAGGTAAATTTTCTAAAATACTTAGAAATAAAAGTACTATTATCCTTCATATTAACTTTATCTAATAATATATATTTGCTCTCTTTTATCAATTCCTCTATTTTTAATCTCATAAACCTCACCCGCGTTAAGTAATTATATAATAAATAATAAAATAAAAAAGCTTTTCCATCCATAATATAAGATTACAAATATAAGATTAAGCTTACAGTTATGTAAGGTTGCCGCTTTCCTCAGATGACTAAAAATATTATGAATATTTTGGAGCCTGTTAAATAAATACTATGAACATGAGAAAAGAAATTCTCTATATAAATATAATTTATGGAGGGAAGTACTATGAGTAATATAGCAAGTGAAAGTTTTCCTAAACAATTCCCGAAGCAACACCAGAACAAGCAGCCAGGCATAGAGGATATGATGCAGCCTACCCCTGTTTATGATCACCCAAATTATAATAAGCCTTCTTTAAGACTTCAAGACAAGGTAGCAGTGATAACAGGAGGCGATAGCGGCATAGGAAGAGCTGTGGCTGTTGCTTATGCTAAAGAGGGTGCAGATGTAGCCATAGTGTTTTATGATGAGCACCAAGATGCTGAAATAACAAAACAAAAGGTTGAGGCCTCGGGAAGAAAATGCCTTCTTATCAATGGAGATGTAAGTGATGAGAACTTTTGTTATGAAGCAATAAATAAGGTTATAACAGATTTTGGGAAAGTAGATATTTTGATTAATAATGCAGCCCAGCAATATCCTAAAAATAGCATTGAAGATATAACTAAGGAACAGCTAGAGCATACCTTTAAGAACAATGTGTTCAGTGCTTTTTATATGACAAAGGCTGTAATGCCTCATTTCAATCCAGGCTGTAGTATTATTAATACTACCTCTATAACAGCCTATAAAGGAGATGAGCTTTTAATAGATTACTCTGCCACAAAGGGAGCCCTTGTAAGCTTTACAAGATCCATGGCGGCATCCCTTGCCTCAAGGAATATAAGGGTTAATGCAGTAGCTCCAGGTCCTATATGGACTCCACTAATAACTTCCTCCTTTGATGAAAGCAAGGTGGAGAAATTTGGTTCAGATACACCTATGGGAAGAGCGGGACAGCCAGTAGAGCTAGCTCAGGCCTATGTTTTTTTAGCTTCTGAGGATGCATCCTTTATTACAGGTCAGGCTATACATATAAATGGCGGGAAGATAGTTAGCAGCTAAATTTAAAACACCTCAATGAAATTTTGTATAATTTTACTGAGGTGTTTTAGAGGATTTTTAAATTTTATATTTATGCGCATTTTAATATTTAAAGTTACACATAGCTCATTAATAAATATATAATTTAGCAATGTATTGCAGAGAAAATTTCCTTACAGTTTGAATTTAATGTGTGAATGTTACCTAAGATACATTCATAATAAAATCTAAGGATTTCTCCAACACTCCAAGCTTGTGAATGGCAACCTCTTGGTAGATGAGGTGAATCTCCGTCAAATATTTCTGCTATAGTACCAAGGCATTGATCTTCCATATGGGTTTCTAGGTCTCTTAGCAGACTATTTACAAATTCCATAGTTTCTTTATGGTAGTCATTTACTTTACAATAAGCACTGAAGAAGGCTCCTATAGGAAATGCCCAAACAGTTCCTTGATGATATGCCATATCTCTATCTTGTAGCTTCCCAGAATAAATGCCATGATAGTCCTTATGATCTTTGCTTAAGCTTCTTAAGCCATAGGGGGTATATAAATTTTCAAAAACTTTATTTACTACCAATTTCTCTTTTTCTTTGGATAATATAGTAAAGGGCAAGGATATAGCCCAAATTTGGTTAGGTCTTATACTATCATCATAGCTATCATTTTTTATTACATCATATAAGCATTGTTCTTTTTCGTTCCAAAATTTTTCATTAAAAGATTTTTTCACTTTTTGAGATAAATCTTCATAATGTTCAAAGTCTTCTCCACCAAATTTTTTATCTAACAGTGCAGCTATTTTTAAGGCGTTATACCATAGAGCGTTTATTTCTACAGGCTTTCCATGTCTTGGGGTGACTACTATATCATCAAATCTTACATCCATCCAAGTGACTTGATCCAGGCCAGAACCAGCGGATATGAGTCCATCTTTATCCATTTTAATATTAAATTTCGTTCCTTTTTCGTAAGCTTTAATTATATTCTTAATAGTTGGATAAATTTCTTTATTAACAAAATCTAAAGCAGTTGTATTATTACTATATAGTATATAATTATATACTGCATGTACATACCAAAGGGAAGCATCTACAGTATTATAAATGGGATCTTGCCCATTATGAGGAAACATATTAGGTATTAGACCATCTTTTTCATAAATGCTAAAGCTTTTTAGAATTGATTTAGCATCATCCAACCTATTTGTAACCATAGTTAGTCCAACTAGAGCTATCATAGTATCCCTTCCCCAATCCAAAAACCAAGGGTAACCTGCTAGTACTGTCTTACTATCTATAGAATCTCTTTCTACAATGAAGCTATCTGCAGCTAAAGGAAGATATTTAGCTAAAATTCTATCTTCATTAAATATAGCTTTAAATTTATTTATTCTTTCTTTTTGAGAAGCCATTATTTTTTGTGGATTAATATTTATTTCTTTTTCTATAGTGCAAACTAAGTATAGTTTTTTTACTTCGTAAGGTTCTAAGGATATTTTCATAATGCCTGGTACATAAAAATTATCTAAATAGTTATCTCCAGTGGCTATATCTACATCATAAAAAACTTTATTTGTAATATAATCTGTATGTACTATAGTTTCTACTTCAGTTAAAAATATATTTATATCAATATTTTTATTTAGCATAGGCTTTAAGTGGAAGCCGTTTTTTTGCTTATTAACTATGAACCTCAAATTCTCTTCTTTATTACATTGTTCAGGCTTCTTAAAGCACATCCAAGGTTCTATATTTATTGATGATTTATTAACCCCATTATTGATAGTATATTCTACTATCACCGTGTTCTTTTTGTACTCCATAACTATTTTTTTATCAATAATTGCATCTTTAACTAAGTACCTGTACATAGGTATACCATCATAATAAAAGCTTTGTTGATATTTATATCCTTCATCTATTTTATCTTCATATTTAGTTGTAGATAAAGGATATTCTTCACCTTCTATTATTAGAGTTTCGCATAACTTTGAAAGAATTAAATATCTTTCCTCTGGTGAGGATAAAGCTCCTATTAATAATCCGTGATATTTTCTAGAGTTAGCTCCTACTACAGTACTACCACAAAAACCACTTCGTCCATTAGCCATTAACCATTCTTTTTCTATGGCTCTTTCGTAATTTAGCCATTGCTTTTTACCTATATTCATAAGTCACCTCTGTTAAAAATAGTAAAGATATTTTTAATAATTAAATTTATAGGGAGTGTCGCAAAACTACTTTAAAAAGTAGTTTGCTCCACTCCTTTTTTGTATTCAAATAAAAATCGATTATAAAAACAGGCCATTACTCCAAGTTTTCATGAATTCTTGATTTTTTGACGCACTTAAATAAGCCTAACACTTTTTCGAGAAATTTTGTCTTACTCTTAGGCTATTTTTACTTCATGAAGATGTTTTTTGCACCTATCATTTTGTATTTTTGAATGCAATTTATTTATATTGAAACCAAAACAAAGAAGAAGGAACTCATTCTTAACACTATTTTTGCCACGTGTTAAGAAACGATTGAATTGGTAGTCATTTTTTAGTAC
>NZ_LN879457.1:0-1462469 GCF_001403615.1 Desnuesiella massiliensis | reverse complement strand
ATATTTTTATATTTAACTCCTAAGTTTGATTTCATATCATCTAGAAATGGTATTAGTGTAGTAATATCAGCTCTATCCTGAAATATACCAACACCAGTTACATATTCACTTTCTACTCCTATTTGAACATTGTAACCTGGTTTTAGCTGTGAGTTGCGCATATGATCATCTTTCATGTGCATAAAAGTTGCATCATGGTCAGTCTTCGAATAACTATTTCTTCCATTGAATATCCCATTATGCATGTTGTATTTCTCTTGACGCTCATAGTAACATTCTAGCTCCTCTTTGAATTTCTGAAGCTTTGATTTGCGCTTACCAATACCATGAACTAGCTCTATATTTTCTTCATTTATCTTTTGATTAATAAAGTCAAGTACTTTCTTAATATCCTGAGCAGTGTTATCCTTTGCGACAGCAAAGTTTGTCATAAAGCTTAAGTTAACAGCTTCAATGCAAGACTGTATCTTCTCAAACATCTTGCTTTCATTTTTATTAACAACTTTTTTCCATACAAAAGTGTAGCGATTAGCATTTGCTTCAATTTTCGTTCCATCTACAAAAAGATTCTCAAAATTGATTTCTCCTATACTATGAAGATATTGAACTAGCTGATAAAACAAGTCTTCCACTGCTTCTGATAAATATTCTTTTCTAAACCTAGCAATTGTAGCGTGATCCGGTGCTTTCGCGCCTTGAAGTAACCACATGAAGTTAATATCCCTTCTGCATGCTGTTTCAATCTTTCTACTCGAATATATGTTGTTTGAATAAGCATATGTTAATACCTTAAATAGGATTTTAGGTTCCACTGCCGGTTTTCTTCCAACGGAAGAGTACGCCTTGTATAATTTTTCGTAATTTAATCCCTCCAATATTTGGCTAAGCAGGCGGACTGAATCATCCTCAGGTATCAACATTTCAAAATCAAATGGAAGAACCAGTTGATAATATCCATTTGATGAAGTATAATTTTTATGTTGATAATTTGGTTTTTGCATACTATAATTATACAACACTTGCGGTGCCCACGGGCGCCGCATTTTAATTTTTCGAACAAAAAAAGAAGCTGCTGCGCAGCTAACTATTTAGTTTAGTTAGTTGTGCAACATCCCCTTTGCTAATAAGCTGCTATCAAGTTTTTAAAAATTGCCTTAATGCAACATTTAAAGGCTGCTACACTAATTTTTTAGTGCAACAGCCCCTACCTATCCATTACGTTTAGATTTTTAGTATTCAAACATCCCTAATTGTTGTAATTGACCTAACCTCATTAGTGTCTGTGGATCACTATCTTTAAAAAATGCCGTCTTGACTTCTTTTTCCTTAGTCATTATCTGAGTTGAATTATTTTTTGCATCCCTAAGTCTACAGCTATATACTATAGGGAAGTAAGTTCTTATAAACTTACCTTCTGCATGGGCCGTCAAAGCAATTATTTGAAAACCTAATTGTTCAGCTATGAAGAATACCGGATCCAAAACGTGATCACTTGATGCCTTGCCAAAAGGATTATCTACTATTACAGTTCTGTGCCTCTTCATATTTGAAACAATCTGCTTTCTCTTCTCAGCTAGATAATTTAAAATTCCTAAAAATAGAGTCATATTTTTACTCCATTTTTCACCACCGGACCAAGCATTTGATTGCTCCCATGAAAAAGGCATGCTGCTTACCTTGCCATCGTTAGTAACTTTTCGGCACTTTATTTTAATTATATTTTGTTTCATAACAATTCTTAGAAGTTCTTTTGACTGAAGCCATTTTTCAATTGCTTTGCTGACCTTATCTCCAAACTCTTCACCTTCATCATCTTTAAATTGGTCAGATTCAAGCTGTTTAAGCATCCAATCAATGTGCTTACTTAACTCTTCCTTACCTTCTTTTTCATCCCATTCTGGTACATTAAAGGTGAAGATTTCTTTCCAATCCTCTTCAATTTTTATCCTAGTTTTCTTAGGAATAAGCTTCAGCTCCTGACTCATGGTCATAAGATATGAATGTAAATGATTAATAAACTGCTGAAGCTGTTTGTCATGTTCTTTTATGTCATTTTCAGCAATGTCAATTATCATTTCAATACGTTCATTCATCTTTTGCTGCCATTCTATTATATCTTTGAAATGCTTTTTATACTCAACGCCACTTATTGCCATATCCTTTAGCCTCACATCTATTATCTGTGAATTGCAAAAATCTATAAAATATCTTTTTTGCTTATCTACATATAAATTTTTTTCCGCAACTATTTTTGATAACTCTTCGAGCTCATCTCCAATATTATTAACAATCCTTAAGGGTTCATAAGGAATTTCTTGTATTACTTCATTACTTAACTGAATTTCATTTATATTCTCTGCTAAAAAAGCAAACTTACCATTTTTGATGTTTAACTCATTAATAGCCTTTTCAATTTCTTTTTTATCCTTCTCCAATTGTTCTATGCGCTTCAGGTTATACTCTTCTCTCTTATCTAGTTCCTGCTTCTCTTCTTTTAATTCTTTCTTAACCTGTTCTAAAGCTTCAGCAAAGAAAACTATATTGTCATATTTCTTATAAAAGTCTTTTTCTCTCAAATCGTAAGTATTTTGCTCTTTTTGATAAGCGTCCTTAGCTGCTTCTAGTTCACTCTTTAATTTTTTCAAAGGTTTTTTGATGCTTTCTAAAAGGTCTAATAACCTATCTATCTCCTCATCTCCATATAGAGGAAATTCAACATCTTCACCTAATGTAAATTCTGAAGTTTTTCTAAGTCTCTTTAAGCTTTCCTTTAACTCCTCTTCTTTACCTTTAGCATTTTCAAGCTTTACCTCTAGGAGTTCTCTTCCCTTTTGCTTCTTTTCTAGTGCATCCTTTAAATCTTTTCTCTGTATAACCAAGGCTTTTTTACTCATAGATGAATATTTAGCAGTTGCATTTCTTACTTCTTCATAAAGCTCTTCTCCTTGAAGTCTACGTAAATTATAATTTATTTCATTTAACGAACTCTGAATTTCTTCAACTAAATCTAAAGCATATTTTCTTCGTCTTTCCCATGTTGTACATTGTTCAAGGGCTGATTTTAGCTCCTTCTCTTTATTTTCTTTATCAGCTTCATTCTTTTGCTTAGAATTTCTCTTAGTCTTATATTCTTGGGCTTTTATAATCCTATGCTCTATAACAGTTCGTTCATCTTGCAAGTGAGAAGCTGTCTCGTGGCCTTTCTTCATAGCTTCATCTATTTGCTTTATTCTTTCTTCTTTTGCAGTAACATCTTTTTCTAAAGTATTTATTTTTGCTAATAAAGTCTTATGCTCTTTTTGAAGCTCCAAATATGTATCATGAGAATATTTGTTATAAAAAAGCTGTATGCTTTTTAAGGTTTCACTCCAAAGATTGAATTCTTCTTCCTTTCTTATACGATTTTCCGTTGCTTCTAAAGCTTTAACCTCAAACTCACTTTTCCAATTTTCAAATAGCTTCTGTGAAAGATTTTTTTCCCAACTTGAGGGGAATACACTTCTTTCTTGTAAAGTAAATTCTCCAGCTATCCTGCTTCTAGCTTCTTGTTCAGTGATTATAATAACAGGGTGAGATAGTGTTTCTACTTGCTTACATATCCTACTATAAAACTTATCTATTTCTGCATCAGAAACAATTACAGCTATAGCCCAGTAAGGATAAGCTTCATATATTTCATTTATAGCTTTGCCTGTGCTTTCATATATCCTTTGAACAAACTGTGTACCACCTTCAATATAATTAAAGCTATTTCTCCAGCTTCTTATCCATCCTTCAAGGGCTGGATCTGCTGTATAGAATTCATTTTCTTTATAATCATCAGAGAATCTGTGAGCTAAACGTTCCTTTAAAAGCAGCCTTTCCTTTTCATCTCTCAATCTATCTAACTTATCTATTAATCCATTTAAAATAGACTCTTTTCTTAAATATAGTGAATCAATATTGCTCCAGCTAACTCTTAAACTTTTTATGTCATTAAGCAGCCTCTGATGCTCATCTTCTATATTTATCAAAAATGCTCCTATCTCAGTTTCTTCCTTAGTGGCTTCCTTTAGCTTTACTCTAAGCCCCGAAAGCTCTTCATTTAAATTATATTTTTCTTCTTCAATTTTTTTCATTTCTTGAGCAAAATTAAAAATACTCTTTTCAATTTCAACCACTCTATCCTGCCACTTTACATACTGCTCATCCACTTTTTCCTGATCAAAATTATCTAAAATCTCTCTCTCTATTTTTTTCATCTCTTCCGCTAAATACTGTATACTATTATCTAGCTCAGCTATTTTAATCTTATGAGTGTCTACAATGTCCTTAGCCTTGCTTGATTCACTTTCGCAAGTTTTTATTTCCTTTTTATTAGTTTCAATTTGACCTTCTACAATAGTCTTTTCCTTTTCTAATTTTTGCTCCTCTTCGAGATAGTATCCTCTTAACTCTTCACTATTTTGCATAAGCTTTTCTTGAATATCAGTTATGTCTTCATCTTCCTCCAGCTTGCTTATCTGCTCCTCTAGTAAAACTATGCTTTCTTGTTCTTCTTTTATAGACTTACTAAATTTCGCTACTTGAAGCTCTTCAGATCTCTTTTTCTTAGTGTTATAGGAATCTAACAGCTCATTATACTTATGGCTTACTTCTTGAAAGGCTTTCTCTTCCCGAGTTACATTTTCCTTTAAACAGGCTAATTGATATGATGCTTTCTTTTGTCCAAAAATCTCTATCTCTTCAGAGAGCTTTTTCATATTATCCTTTACTTCAATAAGCTTTTCCTCATTACTTCTGCCTTCTTGCTCTATAAATCTAAAAATAGCTTTTGCATTTTCTTTAGCACTAATGTATTTAGAATTCACTTCATCATAATTTTTAAATACTTTTACATAAGAATTTATCTGTGCTTCTACAGCTTTGCTTTCCTCTATTCGCTCCCTTAAGTGCTTGTGTCTTTTGAAATGTTCTCTCTGCTTTTCAAAGGTTTCAACAAAATCCTTTGTTCCATTGCCAGCAAGTGCTTCCTCTATTACAGGTATAAGAAGACTATCTACTAATTGGCCTGTGGTTTTACAGTGATCAAAGAAAGCTTCTACTCCACCTTCAGCACCATTTATTAACGCAATATTTCTCCATTCGGAAGGAAAAATCAAAAAATTATCTTCAATGTAGGCATGATACTCTTTAGCTGTAGAAAAGCTATGTGCATTCATTCTATTCTTAGACATCTCAGAATAGTATTCTCCTATCTCCTCTTTTGTTGCAGGTCTTCTATTACCATATAATCCTTCCAATACAAAAGGAAGCTTTTCAATAGAATTATCATCATTTTCTTCATACTCATATACATACTTCAAGGAATCAACGGAACCTCTATTGATAAATAAGGTTACCGCAGTTAATCCGTACCTTCTAGGCCTATCATTTAATATCCATTCAACTGCTACGTGAGCTACATCATTTTCTAACATTAAAGTATTTCTTATCTTACGGTCAGCAACCTCAGCATGAGGCAGTACTGCTTGTATTACAGTTTGCACAAATACAGTCTTACCACCTCCATTTTCAAGAAGAATAGCAGCATTATGCCCATCAAATTGAAAAATATCGTCATTATATCTCTTATCACCATTTTCATACACTATATTTGTAAAACGAATTTTTGAAATCGCTGGCATTATATCTCTCCTTTCTTCTGATCCAGATTGTACATAAAATCTAATATTCCACGATTATAATCATATTCCATATAATATCTTTGAATAATAGTCTTTGCTTTTTCTGTAAGCTCCAACTCCTCATTTCCTATATCATTAATAAGTTCCTGAGCAATTAAAAATTGCTTAACTATATTAATAAAACTCTTTCTACTGTTTGTTCTTGCATCCTGACTTTTTACCTTTTCCTTAATCTCATCCATGTCTTCCCACTTATCTATGACAGCTGACCAATTGTAATCAAACTCTTTATCTAGCTCTTTTAATTTTTCAATACCATACTCCTTAAGGCTTATAATTCTTTGATTTAAGCTACTTAACCATTCACTTACAGGTAAAAAATCTCTAGTGGCCTCAATGGTTTGATAGCTGTCATAAAATTCTCCAAACAGCACTATAATAGCTACATACATCATATATAAATCAAGATTTACAGCCTTTGTAGGAAGATATTTATTCTTAATTGATTCATTTGAAACATGATACACCGAGTTTCTTGAAACTGGAATCATATATATATAATCACCTGATGCAAATATAGTGCAGTCCTCTTCCTTAGCAAACTGGTCTACAAGACCTCTAATTATTTCATCAGCCATATACAAACGAAGCTCCTCTTTTTCACCATAGCCCTTTACAGAAAGCATTGAAAATAGCTTAAAGGCCTGCATAACCTGTTCATTATCATAATCCATTTTGTTTTGCCTCCAATCTTAATCTCATGTTTTTTATAGTAAATCTATCCGTAACTTTTAAGATATCCTCTGTTTCTTCTACACAAATTATACTTCCTCTATTTATGAATAATCGTAAGGCTTTAGATAGCAAAAGCTCCTCATCCTTTTCATATTCTTCTATTGCAATGGGCGATTTCTGATGCAATAGAATCCAAAAATCGTAAAAAGTTCTATGGTCTAAATACCTTTGCTGTCCATTTTCTTTTATAAATCCTACAAACTCCTTTAGGGTAATTTCTTTATTTTCCTTCATAGCTATAAGAAGTAGCTCGGCTATCTTCTTATAATTTTCACCTTGAATGCTTATTTCCAATTTTATTTCTTCATCCTCAGAAATTCCTAAAAAGTCCTTTGAATTCTCCTGTTTATCTCCACTTTCAATTCTTTGCTCTGAAAATACTGTGATTGGCGACCAAGCTTTAAATCTTTCTAAATATAAAAATGGCTCTATTAATCTTCTAGCTGCATTTAGTGGCAGTGGCGATGCAAAAAGCCTGCTTGTTATTTCCTGGTTAAAATTAAAGGAATCTATACCAATGTAATATAAAGCCTCCTGAGCTGATTGAAGGGCTGTAGTTTTAAGAACAATGCTATCTTTAAGAAGTAGTCTATGTTCATAATGTACCTCATCAAGTTCTCTATCTATTTCAACTATTAGCTCATAGGTTTTTCTATCTTTATCATCAAGCAGCTCATTTCCTATTTTTTCTTTTGTTTCCTTAACAAAAGCTTGTAATTCATCAAACTCCTCGTTTTCACGTTGAAGTCTCATATTTACATCTTCAATAATATTTTTATATCTTTCATAGGTTTCATTAGAAACAATGTTTCTAGTGACCTCGTGCTTTATTCTTATCATTCTATCTTGCAGATTTTGAACATCCAATCTCATTTCATCTATTTGTCTAAGAGCACTAGAAAACTCCCCCTTTTCAAGTTGTTTTCTTAAGACTAGCTGATTTATGGATAACTGAAACTCATTAAAATATTCCTTTGTAGCAAAGATTAGCTCCAAGCCTTGTTCATCAAGAATATAATATTGAGTATTTGTAATTAAATCTGCCTTATCAGTTTTTAATATAGAATATTGAACACTTTCCATCTGCCTTGTTTCCCAATTATAAAAGGTTTTTGCATTTCTTTTTCCTGTAGGTGGCCTAAAAGCTTCTACTATTGTCCTTGCCACTTTTTCAAATCCAACATAATCTAAATCAATCTCGCCCTTATTCATATCAAATAAAAATTGAGCAAGCTCCCTTACCCCTGTTTTCTTATTTCTTATTAGCATATTTTCAAAGAAAAACAGTAAAGTTAATAACCCTAACCCAAAGAAATCTATAGGGTTATTGCTGTTGTCCTTTGTATTCTTATTTTCTAATTTATACAACGTATCGAACAAAGCAAGTCTTTGAATTCTTTCACGATAATTTTCAGTTATACTGTTTATATTTGCCCCCACACTGCACTCCTCCATATGTTTTGAAGTTCTTCCTTACCTAATCCTTCTTGTGGCAAGTAATCCCCTTTTTCTAAAAGCTTTAGAATACTTGCTTGCTCCTCAGAATTAAAATTTTTTATAAAATTATTTAAAGCTTTTTCATTTTTCTGCTGAGTTTCTTTGCCGGCACTACCAGGTTTCTTTAAAAGTTCGCTATAAAAATCAATAGCAAGCTCTGCTCCTATCTTCTGATTCAAGGAATTCCATATTGATATACCTTCATAATCTAAGTCTCCAAAGTAATATAGTTTATGTGCTCCTTTTAACCCCAATTGACTTTCTAACATAACTATATTAGATACAATCTTCCAGCCTGAGCCAAAAATTAAAGAAGTGAATTTTGTATCTTTTAATACCTCCATTAGAGCTAGAAAGGTTGTCTTATTTTCAACAATTAAGTGCCAATATTCAGATTTTAAAAACTGAGATGGATTTACAGCCATCATCAAAGGATCATTTGTACTTGCAATTTTAAGCTTATCCCATATATTTATTCTTTCTAAAATTTTTCTTCCACCTTTTTCATCAATCCATTTCTCATCACCAACTATATGAAAGGAACGCTCCTGAGCTGTAGCATAATCCATAGGTAACTTATTTAAAAGTATATATTCATTAACTTTTTTAATATAAGGTAATTCCTTATTCCAAATCTCTTCACTTAATTTAAAATAAGCCTGTAAGTCTATACTATCCACCATACTGAAGCTAGCAGCCTTAATGCTCTGTATAAAATCTTTTTTAAGTTCATAACGATTGATGCCAAATTTGAAAGCTAAAGGAATCTCTTTGCTATTTTTGTTTTCAGGATTTTTTTCTGTAAGTATCCCCTCCTGAATTAATTCTTTAACAGTAGCTGCAAAGCTTTCATAGCTTACATCCCCTGAAAATAGATTTTCAAGCTCACTTAATGTAATATTTTGCTTCTTATAAGATTTTAAATAGTTTACTATTACATTCTTCATTTTTCTCTCCTCAAAGGCTTAGTTTTTTAGTCTATTTAATAAGTATTTTATCATATTTTTATGGTATATAGGTTGCAAAAATCTAAGTGCATTTCTTTAGCTTCAAAATTCCTAGGGTCGGACCTATTAAGCAGTGCAAATTTGAACCTAAGAAATGTAAGATTTTTATTGCAACATATATATGTATGACAAAAGAGGCTGCTGCACTAATTTTTTAGTGCAACAGCCCCTACCTATCCATTAATGATCAATAATCTCATTATATTAGCTTTAAATACAAATCTAAAGTTCTATTAACTTCTTCTTTAACTATTTTAACAAAATCGTGATTTTTTCCAGTTATATGCGCTTTATCTAATGCCTTATAATAATTCAATTTATTATCATTTCTAATTACTATTGGAGGATATCCACTTTTCATAAGTTCAAGATTTAATAATAATCTTGACGTCCTGCCATTTCCATCAATAAAAGGATATATACCAACAAATATTATATGAACCATTGCAGCTCTTTCTATAGGATGCAAAACTTTAGCATCAGTGTTGTACCATTCAATAAAGTTTACCATTTGTTCTTTTATCAAGAATGGTTCTGGTGGCATATGCTCCGCTCCTGATATTATAATCTGTTGATCTCTATAATTACCAGCATAGTTATCATTGATTCCCTTTAATACTAATCTATGAATATTTTTAATTTGCCATTCTGTAAAAGGCTCTTCATTTCTAACTATATCTTCAATATAAAGTATAGCCTCTTTATGATTAACCACCTCTAAGTGTTCTCTTAGAGTTTTCCCACCTATTGTTATACCCTCTAAAACAACCTTAGTTTCTAAAAGTGTTAATGTATTTCCTTCTATAGCATTAGAATTGTACGTCCACTCTAATAGTAATTTTTCTCTAATACTTTTAACGGTATATTCTGGTAAAGGACTTTTACTGTCTAATAATGCTTTTCTATCATCTATATCTTTAAACATATAAACTTCCTTTCTTAATGCTCAAAGAACTAATTTCCCTTTTATGAACTAAAGAGTAGTTAATTGAGCAATAAATCTAAGCATCTTTTCAATTTAATCTTTATATAATTATATCATAAATGACTATAAAAATATTAAACCACGTTAAATAAAAATAAACACCTTAGCAGGCTATCAATATTATGACCTGCTAAGGTGAATTTATTTAAGTAGCAACAAAAACAGGCTTCCTTCAGGTTCCATCTCGCGGTGGACACCCTTGCCGTAAGCTAGTGGTTGATGCCAACCTCCACAGTGGACTTTCACTACCAAGCTGCCGCTCATGCTGGACGCACAAACAAAGGATGGAAAATAACTTTCCATCCTTTGTTAATAAGTTTCTGTCAAGTATTTAAATGTTATCTAATACAGCATTTAAAATGCTTTGTATTACTTTTTATTTTATCCTATGTAAATCAAATAAAATGTATCTCTTTCAAATAATCAAGATAGTTTTATGACATTATACAACTCAAGTTTTTCTTATTTACTTTTTATTGCTCTAAAGCTTTAGCCACCGCTCTATTTATATCGCTATAAAACGAAATATCAATTTTCTCAATTACTTCTTCTGGCAGACCAGCAAATTGATTTTTATTGCTTATTGGGACTAATGCTCTTAACGCACCGTTATCCAAGCTTAATTGCAATATCTCAACAATAGATGTCGGCCCCTTTAAATTACCTTGAACTGTAAGTTCTCCTATAACTACAGTTCCAGCGTTAATGCGTCTGTTCTGAAGTGCCGAGATTAAAGCTATGAAAAAGCCTGAACCACATATGCACTCTACATGACCACCTATAAGATCAATTACTTGCATATAGATATCTTTCTGCATAATATAGTTTTCCAAATCTAACCGGTCTTTCATGCTTAGTAAGTATGAATATGCTATATTGGCAGCGTCTTTAGTCGACATATCTAAACCAGCAGGCAATCTTAACTTACCAGTCCCTGGAGAAAGAGAGACTTCTATGCGGAAGATTCCACATTTACCTTGGTTGTCTACACAAGCTACATATATTGTCCCTGGCGGAAGTGGATCTTGTGATATCATCCCTACACCACCTTGTTCTGGTATCCCTACAGTAACCTCTTTATTATCTTCTTTATCAATATAAGAAAAACTCGTTTTGTAAAATTCAAAAGCCCCTCTTTTTTTCAATTGTTCTTTAACTCGTCTTCGACCTTCCATAGCAATTTCAATATACTCCACTAAAGTTTCTTTAGGGCAATCACCATCCGGGTGAAGTATTTTTAATAATCCACTTACTGTCTTCTTAATAGCCGTAGCATCCCTTCCTTCAACATGAGATCCTAGGGTAAAATATCTTTCCAGTTCATCGAATCTATTTACTTTTCTTATACTTTTAAATACTTCTGCCAAATAATCTGTTACAAAACCATATCTATTTGTAAGTAAGGCCTTCGAGTTTTTTGGTATCTCCCAACCTGGTAAGTAAAAGTGCATTCTATCAATAACTGCCATGTCAAATTCTTTGGGTAACGGCTCAAATAAATCATTTATATTGCTACGGACTAATGCGTCTACTTGATGATTAAGATTTCCCACAAATACTAAAGAAGCATCAGCCATTACTTGAGTTACACCTCTACTAAATCTTCCATTAGCCATATAATCCTTCATTATTTGAATGGCATCTGAGTCAGTTACCTTCATCCCTCCAACTTCATCGAATGCTACAACATCCCAATTCCCAACTAACCCAACCTGTCTTCTAGCATTATTATAGAATAAATTGGCTGTACTAGCTTTTCCACCAGAAACTAGGATACAGTATGGGGACATCTCACTATATATATAAGACTTTCCTGTTCCACGGGGTCCTAATTCAATAAAGTTATAATTTTTTTCAACAAAAGGAATTAACCTAGTAATTAAAATTAGTTTAAGTCTCTCTTCCATAAACTCTGGCTCTAGCCCTACTGTTCTCAAAAGTATATCTAGCCATTCATTACGAGTAAATTTCTTTCTTCCTTCAATAAACTCATCTAAATCAAACCTAGCTAATTGAATTGGTTTAATATCAGCAACATAAAACGGACTATCATTCTTACCCTCAGGTTGCTTAAACTCTAAGTCAATAATTGCCCATATCCCACCTTCTAATAATCGCTCATACCGTTTAAACCATTCGTCAGCTATATGAATTCTAGAATAGTTAAAGTTATCCATTGAAGCCCAATACTTTGCTTCACTAGCTAAAAAACGAACCTCAATTCTATCTATGAATCTATGTCTTCCTTTTTGCTCCACTAAAGACTGTGCCTTATTAGCCTCATCATGACGAAAATAATTGTTTCTTAATGTTTGTTTAACAGCATCAATACCAATAGCAATCTCTTCCTCATCATCTGATGCGCAATATCTTCCAAGGAGAAATTCTAGAACATAAGAGGGAACATTCTCCCCTCCTTTAATTTGATGAAGTAAATCTTTTCTAACTACCTTACCTGGAAATATATCATGTAATTTTTTCTCTAATTCCACTATGCTCAAATATATCACCTCATTCCAACAACTCATTCTTAAGTTTTAACCTAGTCCATATAACCTTAGAAGTTGAATCTATAACTCTAATTTCAATATAATCTCCATTAAAGTCTGAGTCAATAAGTATTGGAATATGTACTGGGCAACCGCTATTTAAAATTACTTCATGCGTTGTTTCATCTCTTGAGGGACAATCAGCAACTGTTCCTATGACTTTGCAATCCTTATCAGTTCCATCATATACATCTACTTTTGTTCTTAAATTTGATGGAATTAATGAATCGAAACATATGTTTATGCTAAATACTCTATTTGTAAAAAAGTTTCGCTTATATGAAATCGTAACATTTTCATTCTTGCTCTGCGTTCTAGTCTTTCCATTTGAACGAAGCTTAATAATGGGTACAATAGATTCCTGTAAGCTTATACCTTCATGTGCATAACCTTGAGCTTTGTTAAATACTTTAAAAGATCTTGGAATACATGTTTCTCCAACGCTACTATCTAACCCTAAGCACTGGGATTTTAGAACAACAGTACCTGTTTCCTTTGAATATGGATATCCAATAAAGCAGCGACGCTTGCTTAAGATCCAATTCCCCTTTGGAGTTGGAAGTATATCACCAGGTAATATTTCTGGCAACATTATATGCCCATGATCTGCAGTAAGTACAATTACATCAAATCCAGCATCTATTAGCTTAACTGAGGCTTGATAAAAATCGCCTAACATTGTGGTCATATTTTTACGTGCATGATATAAACTTAGGTTTTCTGGCATCAAATCCATGTCAGATACCCTTATAACTAGTAAATCTGCTTTTTCTAAACTTGAATTGGTTTTATTAGATGGAATCGATAATAATTCTCCTAATGTTATATCTGAAAAACGATCTCCGTACTTTTCTTTTATATATTTCATTCGATCTATTGATGCTTTCATTTTCCTATTACCTAAGCAAGGAGTCAAACATCCCTCATCTATCTGATAATTTAAATCACTACTTGCTCCAGGCATAAGGGCTGCCATTCCAAACATTGTCGTCGTAGGAACAACACAGGCTGCAGAATGAACCTCAACCTGGGCTATGGATGCAAGTGTTTCTGCTAAAGATATTCCCATTTCAAATCTAAGGGAATCTCCAAGAAAATATGCTACCTTTTCTCGCCTTTGTAAATGTTCATGAACAAATCTATCAAAGATTTCTGTTTGCTTCAAAAAACCTTCTGGTGGCCATTGGCCTTCACTTAGTAACGATAAAAACTTTTCTTGGATAGGTTCTACTATAGCTGTATATTTCCTTCTGCATATTTCAACTATTTCTAAAACCTCATCTATTCTAGTACATTCAGCAACACTTTGTTCAAACAATCTTTGAGCTTCATCTAACTTATATCCACCATCTTTTTTTGTGTAAGCTTTTACTATATCTAATAGCTTTACATTTTTAAGTTTACTTTCATTTGATATAGTTTCGCCTATCTCAAGAATATTAAGACCTCTTTCAACAACATTCCATACTTGGTCACGCTCAGCTCTATTTTTCCAAAAAGAGCTTTTTTGTAAATGCATCATTGATTTTGCATGATTTATATTTAGTTCTTTAATTTGGTTTATAACTTTTTTTAAGTATAATACTTCTTCAAAAGCAAATGTGTCTCGTTCACCGATATCGTTAACTAAGTCTGGAATATTTTCCAATTTATATTTTTCCTCTATAGTTGTTGCATATACAATATATTTATCCCTATATTTTTCAGCACCTCTCATGTTATCACATATTTTATAAATAATATTTTTATAGCTATCCGAAGCTAACTTCATACTATTGTAATATATCGACAAATCACTGCAAACATCAAAAGAAAACTCACTTAATAAAATATAACTTGCCAATTCATTTTTATATGTTTCCCAATCACTATGTGAATATCCACTAAACCCCAATTGCTGTCCTACAAACCTATTTAGTTCTTCTCTCGCTCCATCCATACTACTAAATTTAAAGCTCAATTCTTCATCACACAAGATAGTAGGAATTACTTCTGATACTGATTGAGATAGTATAATTTGTTCAATAAGAGGCCATGATTTTGTTTTAGGAATTGTTTCTAACAAATCCAAAGTAGGCCTTCCTTCTCGAAATAATGTATCAATTTGCTCAGATTTTTCTGGCCAAACCTGACGAGCAATAGAATTAAGCCTCTCTGATTCTGCTTTTCCAAATACAGTGCCTACTCTTGAAAATAATTCAAATTGATTATCAAGTTCTTCTTCTAATGTCTTAGGCGGAAAGAAAGGAAGATAAATAATCATATTCTTTTGAGATTCATTATAGAAAGCGCTATTATTCATTTTTTTAAATACTTGCTCAGCTTCTCGACGTGCAATAATTATGGACTTAGTCGCATTTATAACAACGCAATTCGGTGCAGTAAACTTATCTATAAAATCTTTAAATTCGTGCTTGCCATCATACCAAACAACTACTCTATATTTATCAAGTTTTTCAAGCAAGCTGTTATTCAAAAACTCGGTTATCCCCATAGTATTCCTCCTAAATCTATAACTCTCAAATTTTCTTATCTATAGTCTTAAGAACCATATTATCCAAATTTACTGTTCTATTTTCTAATGCACTTTGACAAAGATGACCACGAATAACCACCTTTCTCCAGAACCTTCCACGTTTCCCTGCATTCTTTACTCCATTTATTGTGTCTAAATAGATTATGTAACGGTGAAGCATTAATCAACACTCCATCAATCTGATTTGGATTAAAAGGAATGCTTCCTATATTTAACAATTCACTTCTAAAATCAATTAGCTCACCCCATAAACGCTTTTTCTCATTTATACTTTCCCTAACTTCCCTTGACTTAGAACCAGACATATTAGGAAGTTGTACCTCCATTTGATTTATCTGTTTCTCTATTTCAGCGATTTTGGGATTTATGTGCTTATTCACTATAGTAAATAAAGTATCTGAATTCAATCTAGGATAATAAACCCATACTGTATAATCCCCAGATTTTGTACTTAGCGGCCAATATATAGGAGCAGTTCTACGTGCTTTAGAATATCTTTTAAAATGATCATTAAAAAAGCCATTTGGGTCTCTAATATATTCTCTAATGCTATTTATATGTAATATATCACAAATCTCCTGTTCTATTATTTCAAAATTTTCATTCCAAACCATTCTAAAAACAATTTCCAAGTTTCTTACAATATCAAACATACTATTATCATCATCTACTAAAATCCCATCCCATTTTATATTTATGGGATAATCTTGGCTAATACTTATATCGGAATTAAATAACTCTCTCTCTACATAGTTATCTTTATTTTCACTACCTTGGTTTTCAAATACCAGCATAGCTGGAGGATACATAGGTAATGGATCCGTAATACTACCATGCTCATCTAGTAAGTTGTCTCTAAATGAAGTTCGGATATCCCAACGACCGTATATACAACCCAATGCATGAGAAATAACATTGATTACAGCTATGTTCTTACAATCATTGTTATAATCGGCATCTTCTATCGGTAGCTGTATTATTGGCTGCATATTCTTAAATTCTTCTAGAAAAGATTTTTCAATCTCAGATAAATCATATACCTTCATAATTTCTTCGTGGCACAGCTCTTCACATTCCTTACTTTCTTTTAGTGCTAAACTTAAAGCTTCCTTTATTTCATATGCATAATCTGAGATTGTTTTTTGACAAAACATTTTACTAAATATAGCTTGCGTCTCGTCATATCGTCTTACATTTAGAAACGCATTTATAGTAGATTTTACTTTTTTACGAATAGGTCCAACATTTCTAAACTTTTTATATGGTAACAAGTTAACATATCCAGAATATTTATGTTGTCCACAATACTTGTTTAGTGCAAATCTAACAAGTGGTGTATTTAGAAATCCTAAAATATCATAAATTTCTTCTTCATCCAATCCCGTAAACGCCTGACCTTCAACAGTAAACATCTGATTTGCAGGTAAAACATGGGCACAAAAATACTCCCCTCTTTTGCCGTAACAAATTCCCGATTTCATATGGCTGGTCTTATTACGAAATACTGTAGATGAATCCCTAGGTAACCTGTATAGATCTGATTCAGCAACTATGCATTCATATAGTGGTGCTGAATAAGGCGTATAAGAAGAACCGTTAAACATTCTAGTGTAAAAACCAACTTGTTCTGGTAAATATATTTCCCACCATAACCTAAAATGCTTTTCTGCTTTAAGTTGATGCCCTGTGTTAGCCTTAAACCCGCTTTCTTCAAGTGATTTTAAATTAATGAATGCACTTCGCAAAAACTTTGGAAAGTCATATCCTATAACAGCATTAGGTAGAGTTCTAAAATTTAAAGGTGTCTCAATTACAGCATTTCTACAAACAGTTTCCTCTTTAATATTATCAATTACATTTAGTATTTCGATATCCTTATTATCTGACTTTTCATTTCTAACATCTATAAATAAAGCATTGTCTAGCATCTCTTTTGTTAATACCACAGTTGTAACTTCTACATTTGCATCTAATACATCCCATCCTAAATCCGCCACAGAAGATATCCTATTGTCCTGCAATAAAACATCTCTTCTAAAGTTTTCATATGTGGCTTTTACAATTGCAGTTCTATCAAAAATGACTCCTATGCTTCCATCTTTATCAAGTAAGCTCCAACTTCTCTCAATAAAGGCACAGAGAAGGTTTTTATTCCAATTTGGATAATTTATATTTAAATAATTTACAGTAGAAACTGCTCCTTCCCCGAATGGAGGATTCATTAGGATTACATCATAATTTTTTCTACAAATATCAATAAAAGCCAAACCATGCTCTATATCATCAGCAAAAAATTTTCTTTTATAAATTCTATCATTATTCTCATGATAAACATATCTTCTCAATGCATAAATTAAATTATTTTCAACTTGATCCCAGAATACTTTATCAGTAGATGCATTTATGTTTATTGAATACTGGGTTGCACCTTCCAATTTAGTAATTTGGGCATTTGTTAGAATTAGTTGATTGCCTTTCTTATCTACTGCATAATCATTATATTCTAAACTTCGTTGCCTTGCTTCCGCAATAGCCTCTTGGATTTCATGTTCGATCTTTAAAAGAAAGCCTGCCTGACCGGCTAACTTCATTTTTTCGACTATCTGCTTAAACAACTCTTTTATTATGTCAGTTTCAATTTCTCCTATGAATTCATTAAACAATTCTTCTGATTCCGGCATTGAATCAGCACAAACTATATTTACTCTAGTTATTTGCGGTCGTTTGCCTCCTTTTATGCCCAGCCCTTTAAAATATTTCTGAACTCTTAACCATAGTGCAAGCGCAGCTATTTGACATGCACGTTGATCAATATCTATGCCGTGCAAGTTATATCTTAATATGAGACCTGGAATTTGACCTCTATATTCTACAAAATCATTAAAATCTTCCGCAATAACCCTTCCGGTTTCCGAGAAAGGATTTAAAGTATTGTCCTGCCATGCCTCGATATAAATTTTCTCCAAAAGATCAAAACAATATAGCAAAAAATGTCCGCTACCTGATGCCGGATCCAATATTTTAATATCCCTAGGGTCTTTTCTATTAATAATTGTTACACTAGTACCAATACTATGCTTTGATAGAGATTCTTGGGATAATAAAGGATTATTTATGCCAACATCCTCTCTATTAACTTTTGAGGAATTGATCATATATTTGCAATAATCATTTAGGCATGTATTTCCCCCCATAATTCTATGCCAAAGTCGTCCAAGTGTATTATCAGTTAAAAATTCAACAACATATCTTGGGGTGAAAAATTGGTTTCTAACAGCCAACTCCCTTGAAGTGTTCGGTGCTTGCTCTCTCATCACTTTTCTTTCTTTGTCATCGTTATAGTATTGATAAATCCAACCTATAGTCTCATCTTCTTTCCATATGTGAGAAATGCTATTGTCATTTAAGTATCCAATCAAATCTTCCAAGCACCGTTCTGACGGAAATATACACGATTGAGGTATACTTTTGTCAAAAAGTATACCTAAATCTAATGAAAGCTCATTATACATATTTTTCAAAAAAACTCTATATGTTTGATACCGAGTGCCTAATGCTCCAGAAGATAGCTTATCAAATAGCAAAAATCCATCTGATGCCATCCCTTTTCTAACACATTCTAATACAATATCTCGTTCCTCACATAATCGAAGAGCAGCCAAACGATTTAAGATAGTAAACCCAATTTCGCGTACCATTCGTTGATAAGCATTTAAAGTATTAGTATTCTCACTTTCACTTTCCTTACCATTTCCAGTCAATCTTTCTAAAAACTTTCTCAAAACTTGTGCAGAATACTTTTCCTCATTTGATAGGTTGGTCAACCTATTTAGTTCTATTACAGTCCCATCCAAGTATAGGCCATATTTAGCCTCAAGTTGATCAGTTATATCCTCTTTTAAGCGATTCTTACACAATTTCACTATGATCGCTAAGTTATTACGAGTTGACTTATTAAAGCTCATCTTTTTCCTCCACTCGTATACATCTTTTATTTCTTAATAATTGCTCCATCTTTATCCTTATCGAATCAAGCCAGCATTCTAATTGCTCATAATTAGTTATAGTCTGAGATGGTATAAACTCATTCAGATATACTACGTCTACTTCTCCATATTGATTATCTCCATCCTCATCAACAGAATCATCATCATAATCATTAGAGTAACCGCCAAAATCTTCAATTTCAATTGGTTTACGTTTCCTCAACTCATCTTTAATTAACTCAAGATGCCTCAACAATGTCGCTTGTGTAGTTAATAGCATTCTAAGATCTATTAGTGGATTATCTTTATTGGGGCTTGATTGAATATTAAAATCCAATTTTTTACTCAGTTCTTCTCTATCTTCATCAGATACTAATAACCATTCATCCACGGATTCTAACTCTTGACTAGCACGCTTAATCTCATCTTTAAAGCTTGTAAATACATTAATATACAATTCAACAGTTCTATCTGTTACTGCTCGAATTACACCACGTAAATCAGGTAATTTCTCAAAAAAGTTTTCTGATAAAAATACTTGATTTATTATTTCAAACTCATCTTGTGATATTAAGTCACTTGTTTCAGATACAAATAATGATTGAAGTTCTACTATATTTTTTTGGGTGGCTTGAGCATACTTTAATTCCGATTCAGCCCCAGTATTTAAAGTTTCCACAGACTTTTTAGCCCAATTTATATCCTCAAGAATCTGACAGGTTGTCCCCCCAAGTCCAGCGGCAGCATTACTTGCATCACCTTTGAGCAAATCAGTAATATTTGAAAGTAAGTTTCTTGCCCTTTCTTCGCCTACCAATCCTAGCAATCTTAATCTATCTGGCAAAGCGCCTGATCGTTCTAAAATATCTGGCATGCATCGTCTTACTGCTTTACTTATATGATCTTCTAATGGCAAAACCTGCTCTCCAAACATATCCTCTAATCGCTTTGCAGCACGATCCAATGTATCAGGACTAATTTTACTATCTCTTTTAGAAATTCCAATTCTATTAAATGAAATACTACTCTTAAAGGCCTCAGCAGATTGTGGGCCTGATGTCTTTAGAGTTCCGTCCGCTGTATGCACCTCAATTTGCCCAGCAACTAGCAGAGCTGCAAATATGTACCTAGTAGTATCTTTACTCCATCCATAAGGGTATGAGGAAAAAATATCTTGTATATAACTACCAGAAAGCCTTCCACTTCCTGACTCGTCAACTTTTGTTATAAATATTCTTAGAACTTCAGCAATCGCAGGATTCTCCAAGTTAATTCTTGGTGAACCAGATTTTTTAACTACAAAGTTTAGTGGATCCAATTCCTTTGGAATTCTATCCAATCTATCTACTAGCAAAAACTTTGACGCTAACTCAGTTGATGGACGTATAGGTGCTAAGTGAAAATTAGAGAAGATTTCTTTCGCTGCAATCCCTATTATATTTCTTACTGCAGCATCTATCGTCTGTCCTGATTCCTCAACTGGTATTGGTTTTCCCCTAAAAATCATTACACCTTCAGATAAAATACTCTCATATACCTTTTGTATGGAATCTCTATTCCTCTCACTTGATCTTATTTCTGATCTTATGAATTGTGCAACATCTTTATCTACATTTCTTTCATCTATCTCATTTACAATTTTTTCTGATCTCACAACTTCAGGTATCAAATCATTAATGATCTCACTATTATGACATAACCAAATAATATAATTTTTCAATTCACTTTGATTCGAAGTTTGGGTTAATAATTCCAGTCTGCTTTTTTCCCAGTTACAATAATCTGTAAATTGAATTTTTATATTAATATCCTCTTTATCACCTAATATTATACTTTTATCAACTTGAACACTAGCCTTTACTTCTTTAATATTCTCCAGTCGAGCTGATGGTTGTGTTTCCAAAATATTTTGCAAGATTTCATTCCTTACGCGATTGCATTCGCCACCGCTAGGTATATAAGAGCTTCGCTTATTTCTTAACGGTCTTACCCCTTCACTTAGAAATACATATCCACCTGATTGAGGATCCTCAATTAGATTGCACTCTTTATTTTCTATTAGTTTTGTCAATGCATCTCTTACCTCATTAAGCAAGGAAGGGTTCCCCACCCTAGGATATAAAAGTGCAGCAATATTCTCCGCAGTTCGTGGGAAATTTTCCACAGACTGCAAAGTTGCTATTGCTTTCGCTACCCTTTGAATTGTTAAATCATCCTTATATATAGATGATACAATTTTATCGACTATATTTACAACATGTGGCAAGTCACGTGCTATATCAGCCCGTAAAGTATCATAAAAATCATCCACGCAAGCCAAATATCCTACTTCCCTATCGGCAAGCTTTGTAATATCTCTTGAAAGTACACGACTCTTATCAACAAGAACATCTTGTATTACTCTTATTACGGATCTTAAACCAATTCCACCTGTAGAACGAGCTAACTTTCTAATTAATTCAAGCAATAATTCAAAATGCTGTGGTAGAAACGGATAGAATCGAGAAAAAATTTCGGCATCAGGATCATTCTTATATAATGAAGTTCCGTCTAGACGAGTATGAACAATAAGTGATTGACCATTTTCATTGAATAACTGCTTCAATTTATTTTGACCATCAGTAGATTTAGTCAATAGCCTTCGATAAGTAATCTCCTTTATATCTCTAGCATCTAAATGAATAGATATCGGAAATCTATCTCTTAGTTTGTTTAATTCAGCAGAGTTGTGGGTTGCTCTCTCAACTATTTCAGTCAGTGTTTGCTGACCAGTTGCTATTATCCACACCTTACCTTTTCCTTGTTCTTTTAGATTTCTAGCCATGCCATCCATATTAAGAATTAAATCGCTTCTTCGAGCAACATATTGCCCAGCCTCATCAATTATGAATAATATATTTTCATAGCCTGTTTTTTTCCGGCATAAATCTATCATTTCACTTACTCTATCTTTAAGGTTTTCCCCCATCTCAAATCTAAGATTTCTAAAACTTTCTGGTGTTGGGAATTCCTCAGGAAGAATTCTAGGAATAACCATCGCTGCTCTAGCATTACCCAGAAGTGGATCGTTATGTATATCATCCCAATTATTTTTATACATTTCACTATATAGTATTTTAAATTCATCTAATTTGTTATATCGATCTAACGTAAATTCAAGTTGTGCAAGTTTCTTATCTTTTGAGTATCCTGCCCATTGTAGAACTTTCCAATAGAGTACAGTTGAAACAGGTGCGACTGCACTTTCAGCAAGTTGTTCTGATCCTAGATCCAAAAGTACAACACCTATAGGATGCCTTGAAATAATAGAATTAAGTAGAGCTGGTACTTGAGGAGATCGAAATCTATCATTTAGTAAATCCGCAAACTTCGTACTCCTTACCTTTCTGCTAGTATCCAGTGAAAAGCCCAAATATTTTGTAAAAGAACTCTTACCAGAGCCATAGAATCCAGATACCCAAACGCCATTCTCGATAACATGTCCTCCCCTAATTCCGTAATCTAAATTTTCTAATAGCTTTCTAAAGCATTCTTCAACATTATCAGTAATTTCATACTCTTCAATTTCATTGGCAAGCCTTTCCTCATCATGAGCACTATAGTCAATAACCTTTTCAATTGTTCTTTCTATCCGCTTTTTTGCTGAAAAAAGTGATCTAATAGTCATATTATTCTTCCCCTCCTATTAGCATTGATCTATAGTTGCTGTCTTCATCGTAAAATTCCAGAAAATGCAATCCATATTGTCCTATTCTCATCCCTGGATATAGTATTACAGTAGGTATTTTTATTTTATCATGTAACTGGCTTTCTATGCTTCTAGCCCTGAAAAATGGATGTAGAAATTCTGTATCCGTAAAAATGATAACTTCTTTATCAATACTTTCTCTAGTTACCTGATCTGCTATTTTGTTAATTAAGCAGTTCTTTGACATTAATACATTCTTGATTGAATCATTTATTTGTTTGATTTCGTATTCGTTCTCAATTTCAATCCATTCTTCCCATCTTCCTGATTCATCGATTATCTCCCAAATGATGTCCGAGAACGATATTTGATTTACCTTATATCCATCATTTTTTAGCATACCAATCCACGAATTAAGCCTTTGCTTAACCTCAAATGTTTGACTAGATTTATAAACAAAATAAAAGATTGGATCACTCATTGCTGGATTTAACATATCATAATTCATAAGCTTTTCTCTTAATTCATTAAATGAATTGCTTAGTGAGTCCATTCAAAAAAACCTCCATATTTTCAAACTTCCAACTAATTCGTATAACACTTCCAGCTCGTTGGACAATTAATCCTGCTAATTCTCCTAATTCATCTAATCTGCTGACTAAATTGTTTCTCTCCAATCCAAAAAGCAGCCAATCTGGATGCTCACATACTGCTAAATCAGATAGGCCCTGAAAATGTAGAACATATGCTATATAAGCAATTGTGACATCAGATACTCGATAATTCACAATTTCTCTATAACCTCTTTTTTCTTCTCTAATAAACCCATAGTCTTTTAGAATACCTAATACAGTAGTACAAACTTTTAACTTTACACTTTCTGACCATTGCTCATTTAGTACACCTTCATCCTGTGCCTTCATTAAAAAAGATAACACATCATCATTTCTTATTATAATGTCTCCTCTATTACATAATGGCCAAAATACATTTATAACAAAATCATAAAACAAGTCATCTGCTCTTGCAGTGTACAAAAACATTAGCTCATCTACTATTTTTCTATGTATTCCATTCATAATTAATTTTTTCAACCAAATTGCTTGTTCATCATTAGGAACAAGAAATCTAGGTCTAAAGATTCTAAGTACCAAATCTCTCGTCCTATAAGCAGTTGTTTTCCCAAGTAAATCACTTCCTTGGACTCTTTGTGCAAACTCTTGTGGTGATTCACTTTGTTCCCAACTCTTGAGTAAAACCCTCATATCCTCTTTTAATGCTGCTCCTTTTGTCAAAGCTGCAGAATAATGCCTCTGTTTCACATTTATATCACTGTGCACTTTTTTTCGCCTCCTCTAAGTAAGGAAAAACCTTTATGCCTTTCTTAAATCCAATGTAATAGCATTGGATAGCTTTAGCAAAAAACTCATCAAAGGACGTATCTTTTGTAAATCCAACTCTAATAGGCCCTGGATTTGCTTTAGCACTTTTACTGTTTCCTATGTACTTTTCTAATTCATTAATTAACGACGAACCATCGCTAAATCGTTTCATATACTCATTCCTCAAAATCTCATTGTTTTCTATCAAAAATTGCTCAATTTCATTTTCATACTGAATAGGCAACTGCAAAATATTAAAAACAGCAACATTCCCAACGCTATCGATATGAATTTCTCTAGCAATATCATTACAAGAATTAACTGCTGCTGCGAAATCACTTCTAGGATATATTCTACTTAAAAAACTTAACCCTGTTGAAGTTAAAAAATGCCCTGGCCACCAAGACGCATGCTCTACTCCCCCAAGGGTTAAAATTAAAATTCTCATCCTTACAATATCTTCTATGTTATATACTTTACCTGCTATCTTAGGCACCTCCTAATTAACTTAAGGTAATAAATTCATTTGTGCACTACCTATAAAAATTTTATAAATTCATATAATTGCATCATTTACTTAATATAAAAATTCACTTCACTTTTATTTATAAATTATAACAGGATGCTTTACCTTATAAAAACTCTAATAAAACGTCCTTGTTTTTATTTACCATCCTCTTACCCTTTTACAAATCAATGCTTTTAGTACAATAAATGTAAATCAAAAATCATATTTTTTAAAATAAATATTTTCACTATGTATACTTCTACATAACTCATAATGGGTACCTTTAGGTACATTTAGCTCTTCTCTTATGTAAAAACCTAAATCAATGCAGTTTCCGCTATATCAAGATAATAATTATTCTTATCTCTTCTTTCCATAGTTCTATTATTCTCCTTGATAATTAAAGTTTTTCATATTTTAAATATAAACTATAACAATTATACCTTAAATAATTTTTAAAGTAAATAAAAGCAAATATATACACAACAATATATCTCTATAAAAAAACCAACTATAAAATTTTATATTTATTTCATAGTTGGTTCAAATATACATTAAATTCTCTTTAAAAAATAGGCTTATTTAGTTCCAAATAATCTATCTCCTGCATCACCTAATCCAGGAACTATATATCCTTTTTCATTAAGCTTCTCTTCTATAGATGCAATATATATCTATATCTGGATGGGCATCTACTACAGCCTTTATTTCTTTTGGAGCATCTATTAAACACATTAATCTGATATTTCTTGCTCCTCTTTTCTTTAATAAGATTATAGCATCCACTGCAGAACCGCCAGTAGCTAGCATTGGATCTGTAACTATAACATCCCTTTCTCCTATGCCTTGAGGTAATTTACAGAAATATTCAACAGGTTGAAGGGTTTCTTCATCTCTATATAAGCCAATATGACCAACCTTAGCTGCTGGAATCAATCTTAGCATTTCATCTACCATACCTAATCCAGCTCTTAGAATAGGCACTATAGCCATCTTCTTTCCTGATAGCATTTTACACTTAGTTATACATATAGGCGTTTCTATTTCTACTTCTTCCATTTGTAAGTCTCTAGTTACCTCATAATCCATTAACATAGCAACTTCTTCTACTAATTCTCTAAAATCCTTTGAGCCTGTATTCTTATCTCTTATAAAATCTAATTTATGGAGTATTAATGGATGTGTTATTTGTGTTACTTTACTCATTGAAAATTTCTCCTAGTAATCAGGTGAAATTTTCAATTTTTACAATATCCTCTGATATGATGAATAAACTTTGACTACAGTTTGTTTTGCTAATCCCACCATATTCCAGCCCTCCTTAGCCTTAAAATACTATTTATCTTAAATATTTTCTCATATGTCCAGTGTCCGGTTGTTTATAAAGATGTCTATTACTCTTTTGTAAACTACTTATTCTGCTTCTAGATATAAGAAATAGAGAGTTCATTAATTATATCTACTAGTTGCTTAACTTTATAATTATATTATCTAGTTGTTATCTAGTTGTTGACAACAAGTTTCTCTCGTGTTACTATTTTAATATAAATAAATTTTGGAGGTTTTAATATGTCAAAAGCATGGCTCGTTCGTCCAATTCCGCATGGTAGAAACAGAATGGAAGTCTTTAAAACAGATAATATTATCGCAGTTGGTTGGCCATTGATCGGTGATCTTACCGGTAAAGTCAGATCTGACATTAAAGCAATTTTACAGGGTCCACCTTACACTTATTCAAGCCTTAAACTAGGTAGTGCTTACGCAACGATAGACATACTTGTTAATCAAATGTCTAAAGGAGATCTAATACTTGTTCCAAATAATGATGATATTTACTTTGGAAAAATTGAGAGTGATTATATTTATGATAATTCAAAAGATTCCGATGCTGAGGGCTACCCACATCAGCGCAAAATCAAATGGTTATATGGTCCCATATCTCGTACTCAACTCCCTGATGAGCTGAGAACATCACTTAAGGTTCAAAGAACAACTGCTGACTTGAGTAAACATTATTATGCAATAAAAGCTTTATCCGAAGGTACTGATATAACAAGCATTAACCTCCCTGCTACTGAAGAAGTATTTATTAACGTAGAATATCCTATTCGTCCTGGTGTATTAGTGAAACTTTCGATTCCTAAAGATATGACACAGTCTGAAGCATCAAGACTTGGTGATTTTGTGAAAACTCTATACTTTGAGTAAACTTTTAAAGGCTATAAGAATAACTCTTATAGTCTTTTCTCAGTCTATCATCTTGTTTTACATTCTACACAAAATACTCCATAACAAAGGAGATACATCATTAACTACAAACTTACTTTAATGATGTATTTTTCATTATTGAGTTATTGAAGATAAAAAAAGACCTCCCGAAGCTCGGAAAATCTTCCATATGGTGCTACGGAGAGGATTCTCCCCCGACTAACTGATTCGTACAATATCAATTTAAAGTTTCTTAAAATACTTATAAGCCTTGACGTTAAGCCATCTCACTTTTTATGCAGAGTTATACTTTACCCCTTTATTTTAACCTATAAGTGTAAAACTTTTATAACACCCAATTATATGGTTAATAGGAAGTTCAATTTTGATTCAATATCACATCTTATCTATGCTACAGTTCACCTTTCATAATCCTAATGCATAAAAAATTTAAAAACACATTAAATTCCTCCAATACGGCTGTTCTGTATTCGTGGATTTCATTGTCTAACAACTATAATTCTGATACAATTTAGTGACTTTTTCATTGTAGATAGTGATTCTAATATCGCTAAATTGTATAATGTTTCTGCTAAAAGGTGCATCAGTCCTTTAAAAAAACAATCCAGCCTGCTTCAATTCCAATTATAGCATCATCATGTTAAGCAAGAATATAACTTTTTCTGTCGTCCATCCATATCTTTACAATTATAACTTCAAAGATAATTTCATATGCTAAATTTTATGGTAAATATTGATTAAATTTTAATTTTTTTAAAATAGAAATATGTTAATTTAAAAAGTACTGAATCAATTTTTTTAAAGGCTCCAATCCTTTTGATCCTTTTGGTCTAAAATCATAATTTCTAACCATATTCTTCAACCCTTCAATATCAGAGTCGATTTTAATAATTTTTTCATACATTTCATTTTGTTTCTTTTTCGTTGTTTTTTCGATTTCTTCATCATCCTTTGAAGGCATTATTACAACTATTATGGAAATGTATACTACAAAAAGTATAGCTTCTAGCATTGAAAAAATTCGTACTGCTGTATATACTAATTCTACATTATGATACATTTCAGGATAATTATGAGCAACCTTCTTATCATCTTGTACATCAGTATAGTCTGGAGTAGAGATTTTAACATAGCTAACACTTCTCCCAAAAAAGCAATCTGCACTATAATAAATAAAATCAGTAGGCATAACTACTCGTGAATAGTTCATTTTTTGATCTATTTTGAAATTCTCATATCCATATGGAAAATACATATCATATAAAGATAAATATATCCCTGCAAAACTAATAACTACTGTAAAAATACTTAATAGCAAATATTTAATAAAATTTTTTCGAAATTCCTTTTTTGCTATATAGACCATATGTACACCTACACTAACCACTACTAAATATAATAAGACTTCAATACATAAAAACCAATCAATAACACTTGCTCTAGTATATCTGTATAAATCAAGCATAATTATTATATTTAAAATAAATACTAAAAATCCATTGATTCTCTTATTCTTACTATAATTTATTTTATAATTCAGCAAAATATATATTACGATTATTGTAAAAGAAAAAGCATAAAGAAATTTATAATAAATATTAAATTTCCTTTCTAACGATACACTTATTAACATTACAACAATGAAAAAAACTCCCAATATTAAGTTGTTTTTTTCTTTACGTACCCATTTGCGCAAATTGTCTATCATAACCCTAACGCATCCCCTCTATGAATCTAAAAAATATGTTACATTTTAAGTTTTATGTTATAGTTTCTATGGCATGAACCTCTAGATATTGAATTATTTTATGATGATTTAATTCTTCTAAATCTAACTTAAGTTTATACATCCTTAATTTACTCACATAAAATTTACTTTTCATTTTTACCTCTCTTGTACAATATTTAACCTACACTTCTTGCATTAATAATATTTTGTTAAATAATATTATTAATGCAAGAAGCTTTATTCCCTTCAAAAGCATAATTTTCAGAATTACAAAATTATTATTGAACCTCTTCACTAAAGAATGTGCTTTTTATATTATAAATCATCTCAGCTTCCGATTATAGACATAATAATCCTATATTTTTCCTCAGATATACATCTTCATGAAATTAATAAATCACTTATTTCCCATACTTCTCTTCAATTCTCTACCTGCAACTCTTCCCTATCTGTTTTCTATATCTTTGCTAATCTTTTATTCATGTAATTAAATTAGATTAAATCTTAAATATTCTATGTTTCTATATTTTTTATAAATATCATGTTTTCAAAACGTTTGGTTGAATTTGAAAAGTTGCTTTGCTTTGCTTTACTTTTTTCTTTATATTATTGCATCATTATATAGTATGATTTTACCACATAATTTTACATATTTGTATATTTTCTTTTATTAATTATTGTAATTTAAATTAAAATAAAAAGAACTAAGATAGATTAATTTCAATCATCTAAGTTCTCATTATAGAGAAAAAGTACTTTATCACATTACAATTCTTTGACTACATTAAACCCTTGATTTACCGCTATTTGAAAAAGTGGTGCTATATTTTGTTTTAATTTTGAATTAAAGTCATTTCTATTTGAACTTATGTAATATTCATAAGGATTTTCTAGTTGTAAAATATCAATGTATTCTTCCAAATCTTTATTTCTCTTATTATCACATATATAAGAGAATGCCTCATATTGAATATTACAAAATGAATCTATATACAAATCATAATCTAACAGATTATCACTCTTAGAGCTATTTATATTTTTAAAAGTGGGAGTTAAGTTCCACATTTTATCATGTAAAACAAAGCTCCAAGGAATAAAGTGATCTATACTTAAAAGGCCGTATTTTGCATAGTTGGTATCGTTAAATTCATTTCCTGTATATATGTCTTTTATATTTTTCGATGAAATAACCTGTTTCCATAATTTCTTCGCTGCTTCAAGCTCTCTTTTGATGGGTGCTTCTAATTTAAGTGCAATAGCTGGAACATTTGGATTCTTTTTTTGAAGGAACATTACTAATTTATAATAAATCCAAGCTTTTATTATTTTATAATTATTTTTTAAATAATCATCCCAGCCTTCATTTATAACAATGGTATTGCCATTTATAATTTTATATAATCCATGACTTGTATTTTGTGATAGATACTCTATAAGTTTATTTTTAGAACTGTCTTTTACTCCTTTTAGTTCACTTACATAAAACGGAGTTAGTAACCTATATGGAACAAAATAGGTTAACTCATTCATCATTTTTAGTAATTCTTTATCATCATTTTTATCTAAAAAGTCCAATAGCTTATCCGAACTATAATTTGAAGGTAACCCATATTTTTCAGCTATATAATTTATTGGTTTTTTTAGATTATCCGAGTATCCAAAACTCAGCTTGTACTTCAGCAATGGATACCATCCATAGGTTATCATTCTTGAAATTATTCTTTTAAATTCTATTACATTTCTCCCCAAACTTACTTCATCTAGTATCCCAAGTAACCAATACATCTTATAACTTGCTACAACGTTTTTATCATCAAGGACTCTTGAAAAAACTCTTGAATCTATTCCAGTACCATGCGGCAAACCATAACAAATTTCTTTATTAGTTACTAAACTTGTTTGCTCAAATAATTCTATGTCCATATTTACCTCTTTAAATCAATTTCTATTAAAATCTATCTATATGTAATTCTATTTAATACACACTCTCTAGCACAATCCCCTCATCAAATCCTCCTCTTTCTTTTTTCTTTTCATATCTTTTTTTCATCAATTCTTCTTCACTGTATTCCAAACTTTTAGCTAGCCCAAACAGAACTTCCATTACATCTGCAAGTTCTTCTAGATTCTTGTCTTTTGTATTCTTAGCTTCTATAAATTCTGCTACTTCTTCATGAAGCTTTTTTTCTAATAACTCTAAATGTTCCTCTTTCGATGCTATTTTTATATCATACCTTTTGCCCTCTGCTTCTATTACTTGTGGAATTTTATCTCTTACTAGTTTGTTGTATACTTTCATATTACTTATCCTCTCAAAGCCTTCATTTTATTTATCTTCAAGTCTATTTATATACTTTTTAATACATAGTCCTTACCCATCATACCTAACCAAAGGACTTTTAATATTTCTAATGCCCCCTCTTGGGTTATCTACATCATTTCTATATCTAGGTATCAAATGTATATGAAGATGCATTATAGTTTGCCCTGCATGGTAGCCTACATTTGTTCCTACATTATAGCCCTGTGGCTCATATTGCACATCCAGCATTTCCTTCACTTCATGCAGTAAACTATAAATAGCCTTTATCTCTTCCTCTTAAGCTTCAAAAAAACTTTGAAAATGCCTTTTAGGAATGATTAATGCGTGACCTTCGTTTACTGGGAATTTATCTAGTATAGCATAGGCTAATTTGTTTTCTGCTATGATTTCTGATTTATTATAATTGCAAAATATACAATCCATTTTAAGACCTCCAATATGTTATTTATTGATATTATTTTACCACATATAGACAAAATATTTCATAAAAAATAGAAGTAAAGCCATTAAACTTCACTTCTGATAACTTTTTAAATTCTCCTTAAGCTATTTTCTTATTTTCAAAAAGTCCTCTTCATTTAAAAACTTTATATTCTGTCCTTTCGTATTTAAGTCTGTTGCTTTTTTAAGCTTATTACTCATTTCTTCTCTACGTAAATCTTTTATATTCTTTATATTAGTAACTAAAATTGTTGTGTTTCTTGTAACAAAACTTCCTGTGGTTCCACCAAGTCTTCTGACTAATCTCATTGCTTCATCTCTGGACATAGAATTTAACTTACCAGTAAATACCACAACCTCATTTTTAAATGCATCATATTCTAATCTTTCAAATTTATTTTCTTTTTTAGGATTATTAATTCTATTAGATATTTTGAGAATTCTGCCTTTAGCTCCCGATGGAGTATATCCATTATTAGCTACAGTTCCAACAGTTACACCTATTAATTTAGATATTTCGTTAATATCCTTACACTTTAATTCTTCTGATATATTAAGCAATATATTACTACAGGCAAGGGCATCATATAACGCATCATGGTGTTTAAACTCATATCCTAAAAAATCATTTACTGTATTTAATTTTGCATTTTCAATGCCTTTATAAAAGTTTCTAGCAAGTTTCATTGTACAAATATATTCAAAACTAGGCAGTTCTATTTCATAAAGCTCAGCACTCTTTCTTAAAACTGATATATCAAAGGAAGCATTGTGCGCTATTACTAAATTTCCATTAAAATGATGCTTAATCTTCTCCCATACTTTATCAAATTCTGGTTCACTCCTAACCATAGCTGGTCTTATTCCATGGATTCCAATATTAATTGGCATAAATCTCATTTCCTTAGGTCTTATTAAATGATGTATTTTTTCTATAACATGTCCATTTTTCACAACCACAATACCAATGGAGCATGGACTATTTCTTTTTTCATTTGCAGTTTCAAAATCTATAGCTATATAATTCATTTCTTTTCTCCATAATATTAATTCTAAAAAACATTATATCAGCCTTTATTTTTCTTATCTACTTAATATTAATTATATTTTAATTCAATTGATTATCCAATGTTATCATTTAACAGTCAAATTAGAAGCCAAACTGTTGGTGTTGCTTTAACAAATTGTATCTGCTATCATAAAATTTGTAACAAAAATATAAAAATATATTATAAAAATGGGGGAAGAGAATGAACCTAGATAATGCATTGGATGAGAAAGAGCCTAAACATCAGCGACGTACTAGATATAAAGGTACTCACCCAAAGAATTTTAAAGAAAAATACAAAGAACTGAATCCAGAGAAATATGCAAATGATATTGCAAAGATTATTCAGAAGGGCAACACTCCTGCGGGTATGCATATTTCAATTTGCGTTAAAGAGATATTGGAATTCCTACAAATTACACCTGGCCAAACCGGTTTAGATGCAACACTAGGTTATGGAGGACATACTTTAGAGATGCTTAAATGTCTAGATTCAAAGGGGCGCTTGTATGCAATTGACGTAGATCCTATTGAATTGCCACGTACCAAAGATCGTTTAGAACGTTTGGGTTATGGTTCCGAGATTTTAGAGATTAAGCAAATGAACTTTTCCAAAATAGATCAAGTCACGTCCAAATCAGAACCCTTTAATTTTGTATTGGCAGACTTAGGTGTTTCTTCTATGCAAATAGACAATCCTGATAGAGGATTTACATTTAAGGCTGAAGGGCCACTGGACTTAAGACTTAATCCAAAAATGGGTACCTCTGCATCAGATCGTTTAAAAGAAATGACACTATTTGAAATAGAAGATATGTTGATAGGAAATGCTGACGAGCCTCATGCCGCAGTAATCGCTCGTGCTATTCTTTCTACCATAAAAAAAGGAATGGATATAACCACAACAACACAACTTAGAAATATCATCAAAGAGGCTCTGAAATATGTTCCAAGAATAAACGATAAGGATATTAAAAAATCCTGTCAGCGAACCTTTCAAGCGCTCAGAATTGATGTAAATAGTGAGTTTGAAGTGCTGGATGAGTTTTTAGAAAAGCTTCCTGATGTCTTAGCGCCCGGTGGTCGTGTTGCCATACTTACATTTCACTCTGGAGAAGATCGTCGCGTTAAAAAATCTTTTCAACATTTTTTCCGTGAAGGCGTTTATTCCGAAATAGCACCAGAGCCTATTCGTCCATCAGCAGAAGAATGCCGTGCCAATAGTCGTGCTAGTTGTGCTAAATTACGCTGGGCAATCAAAGCATAAGGTGTAATTTTTGGCACTACCTCTGCCTGAAAACACAAAATTCCAGCATTCCTTGTAATGAACCGCTCACTGTCTAGTTCACAGGGAAAAGATAAAATTCTTTAACTGGATTTCGTAAGTACGGAATCCAGTTTTTTATGCGGCTTTTTCCAGCAATTGTCTGTATAATAATTTAGAACGGTTTTTTAAGATGTATAAGTTAATATTGAGTGCTAAATAATCCAGCCCCTTTTATAATTTCCTGCTCCCTAAATAAACTTAAGACAGCTTCATTATAATCACTTAAATTTTGTGACTTCTTTATTTTCTTAGCATACTTTTTATTATCTGAGAATATGTAAATCATATATCCCCATAGCTCTTTCATTCTAAATATTGCATTTTTATCTTCATTAAATAATTCTATATATTTATTAAAAATTTCATCATGAAAATCTTTTAATACTTTTTTATCTACAAAGGTATTGTTTCTAATCTCATCTATTAATCCTGGATTGGCTAGTATTCCTCTTCCTAGCATTACTGTATTTACTTCTGGAAAAGCTTCCATAAATTTATTAAGATCATGAGCGGTGAAAATATCCCCATTATAACATACTGGATTAGTTCTTAAAGATAACGCATCTTTAAATACCTGTAAATTAGGTTTATTTCCATAAAAATCTTTTTGTATTCTGGGATGTATAATCAATTCTTCTAAAGGATACTTATTGTAAATTTTTATTAGCTCATAAAACTCTTCAGGACTATCTTTTCCTATTCTAGTTTTTATAGAAATTTTCATATCATCTATCTTAAATATTTCATCTAAAAATATATCAAGTTCTTCTCTTTTGGCTAGAAACCCTGAGCCCCTATTTTTTGAAACCACCGTTCCAGCAGGACATCCTAAATTTAAATTAACCTCATTATAGCCTAATTGTTGTAGTTTTCTAGAAGTATTAATAAAACCTTCTGAATCGTTGGTAAGTATTTGAGGAACTATATTCATCCCTTTATTATTTTCAGGTAAAACGTCCCTTAATTCTTTAGTTTTAAGGCTTGTACTTTTATTTGAAACAATAAAAGGTGTAAAATATTTATCAATATTATGAAATTTTTTTTCATAAGTATTTCTATATATGTATCCTGTAATTCCTTCCATTGGTGCTAAATAGTATTTCATTTAATAACTCCTTTATAAACATTATAAAAAACATTATATCAGCCTTCGTTTTTCTTATCTACATTAATATTAATTATATTTTCTTTCCATTTTGAATCCTCAAATATGTTACTTATTGATATTATTTTATCACATATAGACAAAATATTTTATAAAAAAATCAGAAGTAAAGCTGCTAAACTTCACTTCTGATGACTTTTTAAATTCTCCCTAAGCTAGGGAAACTTTTTTGACTCATTATGCAATTCTATTTGTCGTTTTCCCTTAAATACCTCTTAGGTTTTTCATTTATTTTTAAACAGTCAATCTACATTATTATAAAAAGAGATTGTCAGGTTTATTGGAATTTGTCTTTATGTTTAAAGAGTTTTAGTAAAATAATAGCGTTTTCCTATGACAGGATAGTTTTCTAATACAAACACTTCCTTGTATCCATGCTTTTTATAAAATTCAGGTGCTTGAAAACTAAAAGTATCTAAAAATGAATACTTGCAACCTCTCTCTTTTGCTGTTTGTTCTGCCTTATTTAAAATATTACTTCCAATACTATGTCCCCTTAATTCTTCACTTACCCATAGGAATTTTATAAACAACCAATTACCATGTGTATTTCCAATTAGGCCAGCAACTTTTTTCCCTGTTTCATCTTGTAAATAAATGCCTAAATCCTTTTGATTTTTATCTTCAATTCTCGCTAAATTATATTCTAATAAACCTTGAAAAATAATATCTTCATCTTGTTTTTTAATTTCATCAGTAATCTCAATTTTTATTTTAATTCTATACCTCCTTTGTTGACGTTCAAATACAGATAAATTGGAATTTGTCAGCTTCGTATTATGATTATTGGGTTTATCATATTGCAATCCACCAACACACTCCAAATTTGTCTATAACAGTCGCACAACACTTGCTCCATGGAACTTCCTGAATGGGATTAATAATAACACCGCCATTACTCAAAATATTAAAGGCATTATAAACCGATTCTTCGCTTCCCATCTCAAAAACATTAAAAGTCATAGTTTCCCATTTCATTTTGTGAACTATGTTTATGTCACAAGGGTTTGCTGCTTCGCCTAATGCTAAAAAACCTTCACCATTTACGGATAATTCACAGTGTACATAAGCAGTTTCGGTATCATTTTTCACTTCAAATGTAATTTCTGCGCCAAAGGCTTTGCAATACATTTCTGCCGCTTCAAAACTACTTTTCACATAAACCTGAGTATAATTTTTCATATTTTCCCTCCTATGCAAAATATAAATAATCCGCAGTTAAAACTGCTCGATAAATTACTATTTATATTACTCAACCTTAAATTAGAATTTGCATTATTTGACGATGCTTATCCACAAATTTAGGCGTTTTAATCTAATAAGAATCAGCCTCTAATTTATCAATAAATTCCTTCATTTCATCAAATTGTTCTTGTTTAGAAGATGCATAAAGCATATCGTAATCATTATTCTCAATCATACAAATTACCTCATCATCACAATTTCCATAATATGAAATATTCATCCACTGATGTAATTCATAATCTATCTTTTTGTATCGATTTCTAATAATTTGAGCCTGTTCCTTGCTAATAATATATAATTCTTCACTACAATATTCCAGTCCCCAACTAACTGCCTGAAAAAATGCCATTGCATATAAAAAATCAAGTAAATTTTTACTTTCAAGCTCAAACTCATTTTCATCCCATGAGCAATAAACAGGTGGATTCTCTTTATTCAAATCACTCTTTTTTATAGCCCATTGAACAACATACTGATTTTCTTTGTAAAATATAAGATATTCTTTAGCATCAATCAATTCACTTGGATGGCATAAATTATTTTGTGTTTGATTTATCTGCTTGTAATTCCCTAATTGTCTGTAATACTCTTGTAATACAAAAGGCAAAGTCTCATGTTTTTTACAAGCTTTACGTATATCATCTTCTGAAAAGTCGTCATTATGATTTATATTAAAAAGTTTTCTTATAACCTCAAATTCCATTTATTTCTTCCTTCCGATTTCATAAATACCACCTACAAATTACTATTTATAGTATAAAAATAGAAATAGCCAATAGAAAGCAAATTTCCATTGCATACCTGTTTTCCACAAATATGAATAATCAGAATAACACATTATGCTCGTTTTATGAAGAGCAGAAAAATATCTATTTATCTTCTCCACGGATCTTTTTGTTCTTGCGTTCTTCCAATTCCTCAATTTGCTTCATCAAACAATCCGAAAAACTCCCCTCTATTGAAGTTGTTTCGCCTGTCTGATAGTAATCTAATATGACAATATTACCGTTCTTATCAAAACAGAATATTTCGTCACCATTTCCAATGATGGATAAGAAAGGAACGTAGTCTATAAATCCTGCTTCATGTAGTTCTTTTGTCTTGACACGGATATCTAAAAAATCTGGTATTTCTTTTGCTATTCCATAAACAATGATGCCGCGGCAAAAAGACCAAAACGGACCAATATCAAACTGCTTTGCTTGCGGCCAAACTTCTTCTCTCACATTCATATATAGTCCGCCTAGCGGTGACATGGTAAACTCTCTAAACTCCTGCGGTAGCATACTTCCAATACTTTTTTCGAATGCAGATATATCCGATTCAGACGGTTCATTTCCCATACAGGCAACCACCTGATATGTATTTTTGTCATAGTTACGGAAATAATCATAAATTTTCTGTAATGCCATTTTAATTCTCCTCCTTCACCAAATATAAATTTCCTGTAGCCTTTTTTAATTCTCCTACAAATTATTACTTCTGAACTATCAATCCAAATATGTATCTAAACGCTGAATAAACTCAAAAAATGTATTGCCTAAAACAATCTTATCTTCATCAGACATTGAAACCGCCGGAACAGCAAAATAATTTTCATTTGTATCCACTCCAAATAATTCACCACCGCCGGAAGAACCTATAATGCAATGATTGGGAAGAAATTCATTTATACAATAGTCCTCGTTTATTTCTTCTAATTCTTCTAATGGAAATAATATCAACCATGCTCCTTTGCCGATACTACCTTCCCCACCATTATATTTTTTCATAAACTCAATGTAATCTTGAGGTAAGTTGATTCTATTTATAGGTATGATTTCAACTTCACCAGCGTCACCATTAAAATTAAAATCTACTAAGAAATCATAAAAATACTCCATTATCTCCATCTCCTTGTTGTACTTCAAAACCCCTCTAATAAATTATATAAATTTTACGCCAATAACTTCATTGATAGATTAAAGCTGATGGCATAAGCCACACCATAAGTAATGTGTTGCTCTCATGGCACATTCTTTATCTTCTGAAAATAAATCTAATAACAAGCTCGAAACTTTTGGAATATATTTTGATTGGTCCAAATATTCCGAAATGTCCTGATTAGCGTTTCCGTAGGCAGTTTCATATTGACTCCAGCCGATATTCTTTATTTCATTTTCAATATTCATAATGGTTTCTCCTTGCCACCATCCACCCCTGTCTTTCGCTTAACTTATAACCGTAGTAATGATACAAACTCAATCCCATTTTCCTTGGCATACTTTTCGGCGACTGAACCCGGAATACCTTTTATTTTGAAACCTGGAACAACCTGGTGACCTTTTATCTTGAAACCGATTTCTTCGGGGCTAGTGTACTCTCTCATTTCCATAAACCCAACAGATTTTTCGCCGAATTCCGTAACACTTGCTGGAATTGTAAGTTCAAGAAGCGAGGGACAATGAAAAAACGCCCAGTCGTCAATGCTTGTAACACCATCCTCAATAACAACTTCGGTAAGCACCTCACAGTCGGAAAAAGCCTCGTATGAATTTGTCACGCTATTTGGAATAAAAGCATATTTAATGTATTCAGAACCGCAAAAAACATGTGAAATATCTTCGGTGCCTTGTGGAAAAATTAAACTTTCAAGCTTGGTGCCTTCAAATGCCCATGAAAAATTCCTCACCCTGGGTGGCATATCAATATTTTTCAGAGAATAACAGCAGTTAAATGCATAAGTCATATCAACAAGGCTTTTCGGAAGAGTAACATCTTCAAGACCCTCGCAGCCATGAAAAACGCCAGCTACCGAAATTACGCCTTCTGGAATAACCGCTCTTTTTAGCTCATAGAACCCATCAAACGTACTGTCAAGTGAAACGACGTTTTTCCCATCGATGACATCCGGAATAACAATATTAATATTATTGCCGTTATAACGCAAAATCTCTATCCCGCCGCTAATCAGAGTATATGTCCATAATCTATCCGAGCTTGTAAGGATTTCAACATCTTCATGCTCGTATTTATAGAACCAGTCGTAGCTTTCTCCAGTGCCATATCGTCCTCTCCCATCACTATAATAAGCTCTCATTGTAAAAACCTCCAATATTATATTTAAAGGGCGAAAAATCTATTACAAATTTAATTTTTCCAAAGCTCTTCATTACTACATGATTCATAACTTGGCTCTGCAATATGTGGGTAGTTGGATGTATCCTGTTGATGCTTTTTAGCCCATGCTTTGATTGATACATATAATATTGACTCAAACTCTAAATCTGGGTCTAATGTTCTTCCTCCATACAAAATAGAACTATAATAACCTTGCCCATTTACGATTGCAACACACCGCTGATAAAGAAATAAATCATTGGAAAAAAGCTCTAATGTTCCATATAATTGCATGGCTATTTTCTTACTATCAATATCATATAATAGCTTGGACATAATATTTTCAAATTCAAATATTTCTTCATCAGATTGCTCTGATAAATACTGAATAACAGGCGCTAAAACCTTATCATCATTTCCCTCGTTGCTCCAATCCAACATTTTAATTATTTTCCAAAATTGATTTTTTTTCATACATATCATCTCCAAATTTCGATTTTCACTGTTCGTCTTATTACCATATTAGCTACCACGCCAAATATAAATTTCTTGTAGCGTTGTTTCAACTCACCTACAGCAGCGAATACCCATAATCTTAAGAGCAATCTATAAGGTATGTAAATCTTCAAGTGAAACAGAATATCCCTCTGCTTCTACCAAAAACTCAAATTGAATAGTCAAATCATTTATCTCTCCATTTGTTGTTAAGTCATAGTCCATACCATATCCCCGTCCACTTTTATAGGGTATTATATCGATTCGTCGATTCTCACATTTACTTTTTATTGGGTCATCAATTTTAAGTATTGGCCGAGAATCATCTAAATATTTGAGGGCTAAAATCAAATCTGTTTCAGATAAGCGACTGCTATCAAATAATGCTAAAAACGAAGAGTAGTCACTCTCAGCTAATTTTGCAACCGCCATATTGGCAAAAGCAATAAATGCTTCTTTTTCTTTTCCTCTTTCAATATGTATCATGCTGCCTCCTATTATATAAATTTTCTGTAGCTTTGTATTGCATACAGGAGCGAATGCTCATTTTATTCGCAATATGGAAACACGTTTGTATTATCTATTTATCAATTTCTGATTCTAACTCGCATTCATCCCATAAAATCCGATAATAGGAATTGTTGAAATCTGGATTATCTAAATCCTCTACAAACTCGGGTTTCACAATGCACGTCAGACCATTATGCGTATGCAGTTTTACAGGTCGTGAGAAAAAAGCACCAAGCGCACTGTAAAATATCATTTGGTTAATAACCCGAGCGGCATTATCAACTTCGTTTTCCGATAATTTTTCCATGCTGATATCTGGCCGCCCAAATTTACGCATTCCCCGTGTATGAAGCCAAATAGAGCCATCTTCCATTTTAGAAGTGAGAATCACAACATGAGAATACGGGTCAAATTCCGGGTCAAATATCTTACTTGTCCATTCTGATGGCGTATACAACGTAAAAGTCTGTAAATCAAGCACGCCGATCGCACCTTTCTCTACAAGAGCCTGAACAAAGCCAATCGCATTTCGTATGTAGTGTAGATCGGAGTCTTTTTGAACTTCGCCTCGGATTACGGCCCATTTATCTGTTTTTTGTATAGCTTCATATAGATTATAGTAGTTATCGTTAAGCACTTTTCCTAAAGTACCGCCAATCAGTGCATCCATGTATTCATCATTTTCCGGCCTTTTGAGGAATAAAAAATCCAAGCCATCGGGAAACTCATCGACACGATGCCGTTTCCTTGATATATCTAAATGTTCATTATCCGTACCAAATACTATATAAAACAAAAAAGGACGGTAATTTAAATCCTCATAGTAAGGTCTTTCGCACCCCATTTTCACCACACCTTTCATTATATAAATTTTCTGTATCTTTGTTTTAATTCTCCTACAGGAGAGAATGCTCATAACCTATTACTTAAGATATGATTCAAAGACACACCATCATCAGAGTCGTTGTGCCATACAACAAACTTAGGTGGCTTATGGTATTTTTTGAAGTATTCAATTGCAGAATTCACTTTATCAATAGGTAATACCCAAGACAAAGGATATTCATCACGTTGCCCGCTATTTAAGAAGAATTCCATTGTAGCACCTCCCATACCTTTATAATCGGGATTTCGGGAACTGAACCCTGCATCACCTTCCTCACGCAGATACATTAACCAGCCATACTCTCCATTGATTAGTGCACATAATGCTTGTTCATCTGTTTCGTTGTATATCCATATTTCTTTATACTGTTCTTTATCGACCATCTAAAATCATTCCTTACTTTGAATAAAATATAAATTTCCTATTCTTTGATTTAGCTCCACCACATAAACGAATACTTATAATTTTCATGATTGCCCTTGGTTCAAAGAATCCACCCATCTTTGAAAAAACGCCGTTTGCTCTTGTGTATCTGGGAAAGCACTTATCTCAGCATAATCATAACTCTGAGAAAAAAATAATAATTTGCCCTGCTTCTTTTAATGTAATAGGTTCTTCCGTCTGCAATAAATCATCATAGACCTTAAAGAGTTCATAACTAATTTCTTTATTCCATGGGATAGGTCCTAATTGTATTAGCTTTTGAATCCTGTTTTTCACTATAAAGTCTCCTTCCTATGCCTCATATTTGTCTACATAACAACGAATTTCCCGTGTGGATAAACTCCATCGTATGAGCACGGCCATCGACCTTGTTCGTAAATGCTTAAAAGGTCGTTGAAAAAGTCTTTTTGTCCAAGCTGTATTTCGATTGCTGCCCATGACATATCCCTTTTCACGCAATCCATAATTTCGTTCTCTAACCCGCTTTCATTTTCAAGTTTACATCTCTTTATGAAATTGCAGTATCCATTCCATAAAGAGTTTTGTATATCGCTGGAAACGGTCTCAAAAATACAGTCTATTTTCTCATCCGTAATAATATCTATGGCTTGAGTTTCCAAAGAAGAAATTTTAGGTCCCCATAGAGCTAACATTTTTGAGTTGTAACTGTCGTATGCTTCAAAAATGGAAGTAACAACAATGTACCGTTTTTCAGCCGTTCCACATCTTGAAAACCATTTTATTTCATTGATACGGGAAATAAATCCATGTATATTCTTCACTAAGTACTCTCCTTGCATATTATATAAAATTCCTGTAGCTTTATTTTAACTCGTCCACAGGAGCGAATGCTCATTTAGCACAAGCCCAAATATCAATTAGATAGTTGTACTCATCTCTGGAATCGCAACCTGCTTCCATAATATAATTCAAGTTCACTTCCATAAGCAAAAAACCGAAAGACCCTATTTTGTGCTTACCTTGTTTGTATCTGTTATGTTCCCATAAACTTTTGATTGCCCACTGTAAATCAATGATTCTGATTCTTGTCCATATACCATTACACAAAAAGAAATATTCTTGTCCATTTTCTAATCGCATTTCAGATGAAATCCAAGAAAATATTTCTAAATCGGAAGATTCAAAAGATAATTTACTATGTGGCAGTGTATTGTTTGAACACATTACTGGATAATAATCTGAAAACATTTCGTTGAGTCTTCTATTTTCATCATTTTCAAATGTCTCTAAGATTTCTATCCCATTAAGTAATTTTAGTTTGTTTTTTACCTGTTGTACCTTTATCTTTTTCTTTAATAACTGATTTTTTCAATCAATGATACTCACCTCCACAACAGCCAGGTATTACGATACTATTCCTTATAACAAATATGATGTTTATCTAGGTAGTCCACAAAATTATTGTAACTGCTTTTATTATCAAGATATTCATCCCAAGCCACATAGAGTCTGCGGCATAAGTCAATAAATGCTTTCCGATTTTCTCCCAACACACTACATACCTGCTCAAATTCGTTTAAATTTTCCAACATTTTTGGTATTGCGGATTTTTCGGCACCATTCATACCATTCAAAATACCACAAGGAACCTCATGTATAGTAAAACCAATGATTCTGCTCATCAACTTATACTTATAATGTAGTACGGTTTTATTATTCGGTTCTTTGCTCAATATAAATGCAGCCATATCAAAGGGAGTATATGTCCAATTCGATGCTTCACAAAATATTTCCACGAAATCACTGGTTGTACCAATGTTGCGGTCATTATTTTTTTCAAACATAAAACGTATAGCATCAATACTGTTATTTTCAAGATCCGCATAAATGCAAGGTACTAATACTTTTAGGAAAAAAGGCCGTTCATACACTAAATCAGGATTATATTTAATAAAAGAACGGATTTCTTCCACATCAGGCATTTCTGAATAATGGCAATTTTGCCATTCTGTCAGCATGCGATGCCTTTCTTTTCGATCACTTTTCTTCCATGTGCTATGTGCAGGAAAGCGTTGATATATATTCAAATAGTCTTGTAAAACGTATGTCAAGGTACTACCTCCTTTAATAATAGAGAATATTCATTCCCTGCAACTTTGCTTTAATTCGCCTACAAGAGCGAATGCCAATTAAATGTAGTTTTATAGTGAGCATACTTCATCCTTATAATCAAGCAAAAATTCTCTTTGCCACTCGTATATTTTTTTCTCATTATTCATAATCCACTTATCGATGGATTCGGATTCATCAATCCACTCTTGCGGATAGTTGAAATTTCCAATGAATTGAGGAGACTGATAGTTATGTATACCCAGGCAAAACATATGATGAAACTCTTTCCATGAACAACGTGATAAGTGTTGGGCTGTTAATAATAAATCTTGCATATCTGCAATCTCGTAATAAGTCCATACTGCCCTTTCCCCAATAAAATAGACACACTAAACTCGTTATATCTCATTTTCTCGTAGAATAACTAGTTATTTCATTTTTAAGCTGCAGTTACTTTTTTATTTGCTCTATTATAAAACTCATCTGGAGTTAAATAGCCATTAGAAGCATGGATTCTCTGTCTGTTATAAAATATCTGAACATATTCAAAAACAGCTGCTCTAGCTTCATCACGGGTTTTAAAGTGCTTTCCATAGAGCCATTCGCACTTAAGTTTACCCCAAAAGGACTCCATAGGAGCGTTGTCCCAGCAGTTACCTTTGCGTGACATGCTACATATAAATCCATACTTTTTTATAAGATTTTGATAGTCATAAGAACAGTACTGAGACCCTCTATCAGAGTGTAAAATGACGCCGTTAGGCTTTCCAGCGCGTTGATAAGCATCATTTAAGGCATTAATTACTAGTTCTTTAGTCATTCTTTCACTCATTGATAATCCAACAATCTTCTGTCCACATAAATCCATAACCCCAGCTATGTATAGCCAGCCCTCATCTGTCCACAGGTAGGTTATATCGCTAACCATTTTTACATTAGGTTTGTCTACAGAGAAACCGCGATTAAGGATATTTTCTGCAACTGGAAGCTTATGATTAGATTTAGTGGTTGCCCTAAATTTCTTAGAAACCCTTGATCTTATACCATTCTCACTCATTAGTCGTTCTACTCTTTTATGGTTAATAGGCTTAGGTTCTTCTTTATTTATAATTTGAGTAATCTTAATAGACCCAAAAACCTTGCCGCTTTTATTGTGGATAGTTTGGATTTTTCTTAATAGACTTCTATTTTCTATTTCTCTTTTACTTTGAGGTCTTTTATCCCATGCATAGTAACTGCTTCTAGAAACACAGAGGACTTCACACAGCTTCGCTATACGATATTTATTGCAGTTAGCTTTGATAAATTCAAACCTTTTTACTTTAGGTTCTTGGCGAAGAAAGCTGCCGCTTTTTTTAGTATCTCAATTTCCTCTTTAAGCTCTCGATTCTCTCTTTCTAGCTTTCTGAGTTTTTCATCTTCAGGACTTAAATTACCACTACCAGGGAAAGGAGCATTAGGAGATTGTTTATATTTTTTTACCCACCCTTGAAGTGTTGTAGGTTTTATCCCTAGATCTGCTGCTACCTTTGAAACGGGTTCCTTAGTTCTCTCTATTCTCTTTACTGCTTCTAATTTAAATTCTGCACTATAATGGTTATTCATTAAAATCATTCCCTTCACTTTTAGTATAACACGAGTTCCTCGTGTCTACCAAAGTGGGTAAGGGTCATACCCCACTTCTTAAGGAGTTCCCAAACCATTGAGATATCGTACTATATATTCGAATACAATCAGGAACATCGGATTTTCCCATTTTAATTATCTTAAATATTTCTAACATGAACTCAGTATCAACGTGATAAAAATCACGTATATCTGTTGTTTCAAGTTTTGTGTATAGCTTATCAAATTCCATATAATTCTCCCGTGCTTAATATAAATTTTCTGTAGCCTTTTTTAATTCCCCTACAGGAGCGAATGCTCATCTTATTCATACTGATATTCTGTAAAATAATAAACATCATTACCGTAATCGAGCCATTTTTCAAACCAACCCAAGAAATCTTGACGCTGACAACAGGGCTGTATTCCTACATCACAAAAAAACCAAATTTCCCCACGACATTTCCCTGTAACAATTAAATTATAGGATTGTGCATCTCCAATATAAATAAGCTCAATGTTTCCATTCCCAACTTCCAATAACTGAGATTCGGATGGACATTCTTCATCCTCCCAAATCCAAGGATCTTCAAAGGGAAAAGTAGCTGATAATTTTTCTGATATCAATCTGTCTATCATATCAAGAGATTTCATTTTGAATCCACCAATCATATCACAGCCATCGCCTACCTCAAGCAAAAATTTTCGATAAACCTCAGGAAGTATGGTATCATGCTTCTTTTCAAATAAGCAAATTTCTTCTTCCGATAGTTGCTCCCCCAAGAAAATATCTTGGACCATGCATTTTTCTTTTATTCTCTTTATTATTAAATTATACTGCTCTGGTTGATAGATAGGCATACTTATCCTCCTAATTGATAAATTCCTGTAGCGTTATTTTAATACTAAAAAATGCCGCACTCTTCACATCAAATGTCAGCATCTGAAATCCATTTAAGAGATGGATGCTTTTCTCCTGTCTTACAAAAATGCACAATGATAGCTTTAATATCCTTCAATGAATAGCACATCATTCTTTCTTGAGGGCAAGCATTGATAATTAAATCTACGGAATAGATATTTTGACTTCCATTGTCAAAATAAGAAATGTCATCATTATATTCGTCAACCCATCCAATAAATGCTGCTTTTTCCTTGTTAAACTCAACTGATAAACTGATATCACCTACAGTGTATTCTAAATAGATATAGTCTTTACCTATTTTATCTAATATAGCATTATGTTGGCTTTCCGAAATACCAGATGTGCTTTCTATTGTCATAGGTTTCTTAGTGTCACTTATATATATTTTCGTACATAGCATAAAAACCTCCAAAGACTCAACAAATATAAATTTCCTATAGCGTTGTTTTAATTCGCATACAAGAGCTAATGCTCATAATGTGGCTACGGCTGATTGCGGATAGTACATCCAATATAGTTGTCATAATGGATGGAATGCGCATACCAATCTGGGGTATCCCCGAAAAGCCGTCGAATTTCCGGAACAACTTCACTCTCCCAAAGCTGTATGACTTTCTTCAAATCGGAGGTATACAGCTCCAGTTCATACATTGAATGACATGGGCGATCGCTAGCCAACACATGACTGATAAAAAAATTGTAGCCTGAGCACCGTAAGTAGATATGCAACGAATCTCCGCGACGAAGCTCTGTGCTTATATTCAGCGCGTAATTACCCTCTGGAACAATTTTCCCAAAGTCACAATATCCGTTGATTTTCGGGTGATGCCAGAGAAATCCGTTTTCTTTGAGTATCTTCTTGAAATAAGATGCTGTGTTTCGATGTTGAAAATCCTTATTCTTGGGAGCATTTGCAACTGATTGGTAAGCCCCTCCGTCAAATGGAATTCCGCTGGGCATAGGCAACTGTGCCCATGCCTCACTTCGTTTCTGCAAAAACAACTCCATCTGTTTTGCAGCAGCATCAAAACGAGCTATTTCTTCAGGTGGAAAACAGCAGACCATCTGCTTCATTCTGCGTTTACCACCAAACAACGCGCTGATTTTTTCGATTTGCTCATCCATCTGCTCAAGCATATCAGTTTCGATAAATGGCGTTACTTCAAAGCGCAGATGCATGGGATTGTAGTTGGTTCCATAATCAAAGCATTTTGCTAAAACAATACTGTCAGATTGATAGAAACTGCATTCTGCATTGTATAGATTCATACCGTCCGTTGCACAGGGAACATCCTGTATACCGCAAGATAATGCCGGCTCGGGGTTGCTGTCTCCAAACCACGGAATGGCATCCAATAGGATGGTGCTACTATAGAAGGAATACGGCTTGGGAATTTTCTCAGCCACCGCTGTCAGCATCTCCGGTGTTATTGCATTGGGGATTCCCTGCTGCACATAGGTAAGCCCGCTCACAGCAGGAAAATTAGAGGCTGTAGTCTCGCACGGTCTTTGTTCACTGTGCGGCCACAGATAATCTTCAAACCGCGGGAACGCTTTCACCAGTTTGCCCATAGAAGTTTTAGAAAATAATTGATTCTTAGTATTCGGCACATCTTGAAATGCGAATAAGTAACGTGCAGGTGTAAGACTTTGCTCTTTAAGCTTGTCCAATATATAGGGCAGCATCCTTTGGAATGGAACAGCCTTTTTTAAATCCTGTGTTATTGATATAAAAACTCGCATATGACCCTCCATCAAATATCTCATTAAGTATTATATAAATTTCCTGTAGCTTTGTTTTAATTCTCCTACAGGAGCTAATGCTCATTTTATTTAAATTGAAGAACTGTCAAGTCCTCCATCAAAAATAAATTTTTTATGCTCTGGGTCATACGCTACCCATACTTCTAATCCGAGATAATCATCTATTGGCATACGAAAAGATGGAGCGGGGTAATATCCCAAGAAGCATGTAAAAACGCTCCCCCAAATTCTTCCGTTTTCTTCGTGCAACGCAATATCACCAACATACCATTCGCCTGTCATTTCACATCTGCGAGGAAACATATGCAAATCATCGTTGCAAGCACCTTCATCTTCTAAATACTCTATGATTTCTTCGACCACGATCTTCATGATCTCATCTTCATGATTTTCAAAAAGATCTTTCAGTTTTGGATCGGCAAACCGCATTTGAGGTTGTAACTTCTTTTCATAGTTTGTATAGTCATTGTTCGGATTTGGATTTGGCATAAAGATTTGTTTTAGTTCCCAACTCATAATTATTCCTCCCATACAATGTTATATAAATTTCCTATAGCCTTGCTCTATTTCGAGCTACGGGAATTAATGCTCATAATGTACGTTTGATAGACTTTAAGTTTGATAGTGTGATTTCTTCGAAAGTTTGTTTTTCCTCTTGATCTTCAAACACTCTTTTAGGAATTAACGTATACATACGTGGAGCTTGAATCAAAAAATAAAAATCATCGCTTTCCCATAGTTCAGAGTAAATATCCCACTTCAATTCTGATTCAATGTTTGACGTTTTCCACTTAATGATGCCTTTTAAAAATACCATTATGTATTCTTCATGATATTTTGCTGTCTGTTTAAATCTAAGAATGGGCATAAGGAAATAATATCAAACTCCCGAGTGCAGTTGCAGTCAGTACGATCCCCAATAGTATAATACTAAATATGCTGAAAGAAGAAAGAAAAAGGTTACTTATTGAAAATATCAGGAACAGCGCAACCAAAATTGTGTCATATCTACGTATCGTTTTATTTGCAATCAAATATTGCCGTTCTGCTTTTACATATTCACTCTGTGTATATTGGAATACCAATTGTACTGTTTTCAAAAATACACCTCCGTCCAAATAATCGCCAGTTAAGCTATCCTGGCAAGTTCTTGTTTTGTCATTCATATTATGTTCGTAATCTTGTTTATTCAACAAACAATGGTGGCGCCCCATTCCATGCTAATTCCGGCATTTCAGGAAGTTCATTGAGATAAATATAGATTGTTTGATTATCCCCCCATCTTCCAGAATTCGGCTTTCTGGTGAGTGCTGTGATATGATAAAAACTATCTTGGACTTCTACTATTTGCTCCTGCGGGCATTCACCGTCAAATTCCATAAGCCAATACAAATCTATGACATGGATTTTACCGCCTTTCACTTGAAGTCCAAGCCGTATAGCCACAGGATATTCCTTGCTTATGGTTTCGTCGGGATACCCACTTCTAAAGCGCAGGTCAAATTGTCCGGGTGTTCCAGTGCAGAAAGCAGTTATATCACCTTTTCGGATGTGTTCTCCAATATCAGCAGGGCGATTAAATTCCTGCATCAAAAAATTACTTCCGACAGCAATATCTGTTACCATACCCGGAGAATAAAATGCAATTCCCAAACCAGCTATGTAAATGTTTATATCTCTGTTTATATTATTCATTATTTTTCTCCTTAATATATTTATCGTCTAATTTATTAATATCAGCAATACACACAAAAAAACCAGTCCAGCTTCTATGGAAATAAAGCTTGCCACCATCATAATATATAAACCATTTATCTTCCATTACCTCTGGAATTCGACCATATTCTAGAAGTTCAAATTCTTCTTGATGAATTATTCTATTAAGCATAAATATCTCGGTTTCAGAAAGCATACATTCATTTTTCCAGCTGTCTCTTTTATCTCTTATCAAAATAATGCTCCCCATATTTTATATTAACTTTCTGTAGATTTGTTTTAATTCTCCTACTGAAACGAATACTCACTGTTAATAATTCATTTTTTATACGTTCAAATTCATTTTTCCATTCTGGATTATAATCTTCTACTATTACATATTTCGTTTTCATTAAAATCTCCTCTACAAATTTACTATTTATATTACTCAACCTAAATTGGAATTTGATTCTTATTTTCTTTTAGGGTTTAATGATATTCCTTCACTAAAAGTAGGATGATTACTATCTCTTTCAGATGTTATAATTTTCATTCCTTCAGGAATTGGCCAGTTAACCCCTATTGTTTTATCATTCCAAGGAATACCGCTTTCGTCTTCTGGATGATAATAGTCAGATAATTTATAAGCAAATTCAGCCCTATCAGAAAGGACTAAGAAACCATGTGCGAACCCTTCCGGAACATATAACATGTTTTTCTTTTCAGCTGATAAAACACACCAAACCATTTACTATATGTTTTAGATCCTTCACGAATATCAACTGCCACATCAAAAACTTCACCACTTGTGACACGAACTAATTTTCCTTGCTGATATGTTTTTTGAAAATGTAATCCTCTAAGAACACCTTTTTTGGACATTGATTGATTTTCTTGAACAAATTCCATATCAAGTCCAGCTTCTTTAAAATCTTTAGAATTGTATGTCTCTAAATTATAATCTCTTTCATCTGAAAATACTTTAGGCTCTATGGTATAAAGTCCTTCTATATCCAAACATTTTTCAAACTTGAATTGTCCCATTTTGACCTCCATATATTGGGTTAAATCACTTTTTGCAATTGGAATTTATGAGTTTCATGGTAGACTTTATGCTATTACACTATTAGTAAAGCTGCTTAAATTGATTTTAATATTTAATTAATCCCATTGTCCTGGAAATCTTAATTTCTGTAGTTGTGGGAATTTTTTATTATATTCTTCCACTTCTTCCTTTGGAAGATTTTCAAAAACTTCCGATTCGTAGAACTTTCCTTTTATGTTTTTCATACTATCTTCTGCTAATTCAATTCCCATAAATGCATCAAAGTTTTTACCATCAGCAGTTGTAATATTAAAGTTGTCGCAGGTTTTAAATCCTATTCGAGGATAATAATCTGGTTCTCCAAAAATTACAATACCTTTATATCCTTTATCTGCAGCTAAGCTCATTGTTTCCCTTAATAACAGCTCACCAACTCCACATCCCTGCCATTTAGGCTCTACACAAAGAGGTCCAAAGGTTATAATTTCATGTGTATCTGCACCATCAACAACTCTTGCCTTTGAATACATTATACATCCTATTACCTCTCCATCCTTTACTGCTATTCTGCTTAGCTCTGGAAGATAGTCTTTATCTTGGCGTAATTTATGCACAAGGTAATGTTCGACACATCCAAGATGATGTTTATTCCAAAATGCATGCTGTGTCATTAACTCTACATTGTACCACTCATCCTTTGTTTCCATTCTAATTTCTATTTCTTCACGACTTAATCTTTTCTTTTCTTCTGGAAACCATCCAAATTCTAACCTTACTTCTTTTCTTTGTAAATCATTGTTCTTGTAGCAGCAAGTATCCATACCAATCAAGCTAAAACCTTCATGCTGATAAAAATCTACTGCATTAACATTACACGATTGTGTTTCTAGTATAATAGCTCGACGACGTTCTCTTCTTGCTTGTTCCTTTGCCATTTCAATTAAAGTATGACCTATTCCTTGCTTTTGATATTTTTCTGCTACCCAAAGTTCTGTAATTCTTAGACGATTAGACCATAATTCTTGATCAGTTTCAATTGCAGCAACTAATTCATTATTAACTAACACTCCCCAAGCATAAGCATTCTCCCAGTGTTCTTCATATAACTTATCTGGGTAATCATATTCTTCTGGTGTATGAGTTACTGGCTCTGCAAAGTCTTTCTTTTCTATCTCAATAGCAAATCCTTTATCTGTTTTATTTACTATAACATCATAATATTTATCTGTTTTATACTTTATTGGAATTATAGTTCCCTTCCATTTCTCTTTTGGTAAATGTATAATTTCATATTCCATTATCTTTATCCTCTCTTTTTTATATCAGTTATTGTCTTAGCATACTCTGGTTCTGCTCACTTTATAGTTACAATACTCCCCTAAGCAAATTAATAGTTTATCTATAAATAAATTCTTTGATTTCATAGGATATGGGAGCCTTATGAACTAAATAGTACTCTGCAATGGCATCTTCTAAATAGTCATAAATATCGTCATCTGTATATGCTAATTTACATATATCAACTTGATCATCAGTAATTTCGCCATTAGCATATTTACGAGCATAATTTCCATTATCCTTTATATAATCCAGAATCATTTTTATTCTCATATTCTTTGTTTCATCAAACAAACCACAACTTGCTAATTTTTCTTTAAGAAAATCACAGAACCATTCAAAATTATCATCCCAATTTATATTTCCATTATCTAATGCTTCATTTCTTAATTTTTCTGCCATTCTAAGCATTTCACCTTGAGGATTATTAGCCTGCCCAGACTTCGGCACCATATTTCTCCATATATGTTTACACTCTTCGAAATGCCTTTGTAAATAACCTTTTACTCCTATCTTCTCTACTACCTCATACTGTTTGCTCCAATCAATTTTATCATCATTGCTTGTAAAGTTCTCTGATTTTTCTGTTTTTTTCATGCATATCCTCTCCCCTACAAATTTATAATTTTATATATCAAACATAAAAATGTTTGGAACGGAATTTTCCCCAAATGTCTTTAAAGCCATTCTATACATTGCTTTAGCATGTATTCTATCATGCCATATAAATCTTCGTAACATTTTTCGTAACGACCACTGTTCATTATAACTCCCCTCAAAAACATCATTATTTAAATACCTTTCTTTATTCTCTAAGATTTTAAAACCACGTCTTCTGCAATCTAAAATAGAACCGCTATTGTCAATCTCAATTCCGATTTCTCCAAAATAGTATGAATTCACATTTTTAGTGTGTTCATACATTTCTTGTGCAGTTCTCGGTACATCTCCATAAAAAGTTTTTCTCATTGGCAAATTACTTTTATTTTTGTCTGATATCATTGAATAAAGTAATAAGAAATCTTCTGCTGATTTCAACGCTAACTTTTTTAAAGTGGCATATTCTTTCTCTGTCAATGGTTTCTTTTCCTCTTCAAAAATAATATCAGAATCCGCATCACAAATTTGTAGCTCAGAACTTTTTTCTTGAATAATTTCTGTAGTAAAAACATCCGGTATTTCTTCTCCACACCATTTTATATAAGAAATAACCTCTTGTTGCATCTTCTCTAAAGCAATCTCAAGAGCTTTTCCCCTTGTGAATGCTCCGATAAAATTATCCGAGTATAAAATTGTATCGCTACCATTATGCTCCCATACACATCTTATTTTCATTGTTTATCTCCTCTACAAATTGGAAGTTTACCAACGTTCTATATTTTTATGATGCTTTTGTAAATATACTTTCTTTAATTCTTCAGGTGAAATTGAATAACAAAGCATTACATCATTAAAGTACATTAACACATCACACAACTCCTCTACAAAATGATTTCTTGTCTCTTCATCATTCATAATGTGGTTATCCCCTTTTTTCTTGATTATATCCGCAACTTCACCGACTTCAATCATCATCCACAATAATTGATTACGCCCTATATCTGGTGATAAGCCACCCCATTTATCCCTATATTTTTCCTGTAATTGTTTTTGGATTTTTTGCATCTCATTTAGCCCAAAATCATTCATATCAAATTCCTCCTCAAATTACTATTTATATTACTCAACCTTAAATTGGAATTTGACTACTACTTTTTACTGGTTTTCTTATTAAGTTTTAACACAATATTTTGCTTTACTGCCATAGATTGAAACAGTTTTGCTGCAAGTGTAGCCTTCTCTTTTAGTGTTAGATTATCTGATTTTGTTTCAATTGCAATTTGCTCCATTACAGATTTTACATCATGCAATTCTAAAAGATTAACAGCTATGCAGAAAAAATTCTTTTTCCGACCATCATTATAGTTCGCTAATAAGTATCTTAATATTTCTATTTTTTCAGTCAATTCAATTTGATAAGCGTCTATTCCTATTTTTTTGACCTTCTCTAAATCCATTAACTGATTGCGATGAGTAATAAAAGAGTCAAACATATCTATATCAACATATTTTTCACAAGGGTATTCATCACAAAGATAGCAATATTCAAATCCGCCATGCTGTAGGCTACACCTTGCAATTCTACATGACTGATTACCTGCCCCACCACCACAACCAGGGCAATAATTATCCAAGTACATTGGACATAAACCACAGTTTAAGCCACATAGAGAAAATAAAGGATAGTTTCTTATGAAATTTTTCATTTCCGTACCTCCTCTATTAAATTGGAATTTGTTTATGAAATATCTTCTTTTTTTAATGATTTTTTATAGAAGCAATAATGTAATGTTACAACTAATGCAACAATTATCAAAAGATGCAAAATAGTATGATATACATCTCGTATATATCTTGAACTCGAATCAATCCAGTGTATTGCATTTTCAAAATAACTAATTTTTCCTTCGCCATTCCCAAAAAGTGTAACCCATTCATGACTGAAAAATTGTGTAATCAACCACATAAATAACCATATAGAAAGTACATATTTTCCAATACGTTCTTTGAATAAAAATAAAAGTAATGCTGTCAAGAAACAAATAAAAAATATGCCATCTTCATGGTAAGAACGAGTAACAAGATATTTATCTCCAAAATATACACCTATCATATCTAAAAAGAACCATCCGAGTAATAATAGGTTTGCAATGATACAATATGACTTCTTCATTTTCTTCCTCCTGTCAAATTACTATTTACACATAGCTTCTTTTATTTCTTTCTTAGCATATTTCCCAATTATTCCAGTATATATCATAATTTTAGCATATAATTTTACATCTTTATATATTTTATTTTATTGATTATTGAAATTTACATAAAAAAAATCAGAAGTAAAGCTCTTAAGCTTCACTTCTGATTTTTACCAACAAATATTTTAACCTTTTTCCTATGAAACATCCATCCTATTTATATACCAACACCCATATATAAGGCCTCCCACAAACATTACTACCGCTATAATAACTGCACTTGGCATTATGGAAATGTCTCTTATAATTTTGTAATTATCTCTTATAAGCATAAGATTAGACACTACTGGCAGTGGAAAAGGTATATATGCTCTTACCGCTGGGTAGGATAGAAATACAAAGCTTGCAATAAGCCGTATACCTATATACATTATGGGTGCAATAAAATCCTTGCTTACAAGTGATATACATGCGGTTACTGTAATCATAAGCATTTGAAAGATAAAGGCTTTAACAGTTAGTATAAGATGCTTTGTTATAACTGCTAATGTAAGGGTACTTTTAAAAGATATAAAGCTTATTAAAGTAAGCATAGCAAATTCTATGATATAATATTACTGAAATTAATATTACAGCAAATATCTTGCCTAAAAATATTTTTCGCTTAATTTTACTCCTCTTCTTTATCGTTTTCTAAATATATATTTTTTATTTCCATAATAGCTCCAACTAATTCATTTGCTAACTCTTCATTTTGCACTCGAATCAGCGAATTATCATCATAGCTGCCACCAAAAATATCAATGCCTCCATACCACACTATTTTATGATCAACAATCATAAACCTATATCTGTTATGTTTAATCTGAATTACATTGATACCTTGATTTTGCATTTCTTCAATAAACTCAGCAATGTAGCTCTTTTGTTTTTCTGAATACTCACTCTTCTCTCTAATACATAAAGTTATCTTTATCCCCGATTTATATTTCTCAATTAATCTTTCTTTTATGGAATTTATTTTTTTCTTTTGAAGAAATGGACTTGATACTAATATATTTTTCTTAGCACCTACAATGTCCTTTAATACATGTTCAAAATAATCAGAGTCATCATAAATACCACTTTCAGTATCTGAATCCATAATATTATTCCTAACGCTATATCCTACAGAGCGATATGCAGTTAATCGCTTGTGATACATCCGTTCTAAAACTGGTATGTGAACATCCACATAGTCATAGATAACAACTTCCTTCTTACCTTCATAATTTCTATGAAGTCTTCCTGCATATTGAGCAATTGTGCCTTTCCACGCTATAGGCATTGTCATAAACAGTGTATCTAATCTTGCCTCATCAAAGCCTTCTCCAATAAGTTTTCCAGTTGCCACAATTACATACCTATCCCCATTGCTTATGGCTTTAATCCTATCTAATGCCTCTTTTCTTTTTTTAGTAGATAATTCTCCAGACAACACAATTATTTGAAAATCTTTTCCACTAAGCATATTTACTAAAACACTAATATGACTTGTTCTTTCTGTTAATACCAAAGGATTCCTACCAGCGTTTATGGCTACTTCTATATCATTCACAATTAAATCATTTCTATAATTGCTTTCACAAATATGTTGATAAATTTCAGTAATACACCATTCTCTATCCTCTTCATTTATTGGCATTCTAGTAGATGTAAATCTAGGTGCAATAAAATGATCAAAACTTCTTTGTTTTGCCTCCTGCTTAGCATCTACTTTATATCGTATAGGTCCACATTGCATGAAAATAATAGGATGATGCCCATCTTTACGAATAGGCGTAGCAGTTAATCCGTAAACATATTTTGCGCTAGCATAGCTTAGAATTCTATTAAAATTCGTTGCAGAAATATGATGACACTCATCAACTAGAATTAATCCGTATTTGTTAACAAATGGCTTTATGCTTTTGTCTTTTTCAAACATCGACTGCATAATTGCAATATCTATTACTCCATTTAAAGAATTTTTACCACTACCAAGTTGACCTATAATTGAAGCCTTCCTTTTATTGCCTTGAACCTCCTCATCTATTTCTAAGAATTGTTCAAGACGTTCTTTCCATTGCGCAGCCAATTCTTTAGTATGAACAAGTATTAATGCTGATGTCTTTTTTTCAGCAATAATTCTAGCCCCAATAACTGTCTTTCCGAAGCCAGTTGTGGCAGATAATACACCATTATCGAATTTATTCATTTCCTCAAAAGCAAGCTGCTGTTTTTCATTTAGCTCGCCTTTAAAACTAACATTAATTTTCCTTCCATCAATTCTGTTATCTATTATAGAATAATTAATAGCACATTCACTTAATAAATTAATAAGTTTAGTTTCTAATCCTCGTGGTATAGTAATATCACTTTCATTTTCTTCATACATAACAGTGATCCTCGGTATTTTATAGGTTGATTGCCTCATTGCTTGTTTTGAATAAAATTCTGGATTTAAGTAGGATGCCATTTTGCGCAAAACAAATAATCCTTTTGGGGATATCCCCTCTTTACATATTGTTATTCCACTACATCTATTCATAATAATTTTTTCAGAAAAATCAACTTTTTGAGCTTTAATTTCTTTTTTATTGTTCATATGTTCTATAAACTTATTCTCTTTATCGCCTTCAGAAATCTTATGGGTTTTTATAAAGTTTAGGACAAACTCTTCTGATAGTTTTTAAATTTGTGAAAGATATACCCATTGATCCTTAAATGCATTAAAATTTTCATCGATAAAAACCGAATTATTCTTTACTCTTGCCTCTTTTTGCAAAGGTAGGGCAATCAAGTTCCCGAATCCATCCTTTTGAAGAAAATCTTGACTAGGAAATAATCTATCATAAGAGTCAAACTTTATTTCTCCGCACTCTTGCATTGCAAGATTAAGAATTGTCATTCCGAAGCTTCTAGCAATCGATGCTTTAATCTCCGCGTCAAAGAAAAACCATATATGACATCCTTGACCCGACCTTGAACGCTCAACATATACTGGTATTTTGTTTACTACGCAAACATTTCTTATTACATTGCTATCATCTTGCCATCTAGCTTCATCAAGATCTATCACTAAGAGATAACAAGTATCTTTCTCTGTCATAGGGTATAATCCCAATACTTCCTCCCCCATAAGATGTTTCTTTAATTGCTCACTATTTAGTGGAGCAAATCTACTATTTTTACATTCAGTGCACTTTATTCTTGGTTTATTACAAATTCCAGTTTTAAAATCATTAAAGCAAAAAGGAGAATACCCCGGTTTATTTTTCCACCTTTTAGCACATACATTTTCTCTTCCTCTGAAAAGAGTTAAAAACAAATCTATTTTTTCTTGAGGTGAACTAGTACTCGTTATTAAAGATATATCGTTATCTTTATAATTAATAATTGCCTCATATATTTTTTCTGCACAATTTTCTGCAGGAGAATATTTTATAAGCTTAGCATTGAGCTTTGCTATTTCTGCCCTTAACACATCATTTTCACTTTGTAATAATTTATATTTTTCTAAAAGCTCGCTGTAATCCATCAAAATCAACTACTTCCCAATAGCCTTTTCTATTAGAACCTATTCTCTTTATTATTCCTTTTTCTTTTAACCTCTTTAAATTGTATTTTACCCCATCAATTGTAATATTCCCTGCCATTTCAGCTATATCTTTTACAGTTATCTGTGGGTTGTCTTTAATTAATTTTATGATTAACTCTTCTTTTTCTGTAATGTTTGGTGTAGTGTTTGGTGTAGTGTTTGGTGTAGTGTTTGGTGTAGTTCCACCATTAAAATAATTTTTGTTTTTTAATGTAACAATAAAAAACTGCTGCTCGGAATAAAACTCTGGTAGTTCTTTTTCTTCGTATTCCTTTAAAATCTTCTTTAATCCGCTGCCTCTACGCTCCATAAACTTCAATCTGTGAAACACATCTGAAATTACAGGATTCCTCCTTAAAGATGGTACATGCAGTATGTCAATTTCCTGAATCCTTTTGCCATTAAACATACCACCTGGAGAAGTAATTTCAAGCCTGTCATCGTACATATCTATATGAACTTCCGAACCTAAAATCATATAATCTCTATGAATTAGAGCATTTACTAAAGCCTCAAAAACTGCTCTTTCTGGATAGTCTGGCATTTCATCCCTTCCAGTTGGAGTTTTCCTCCATTTGACCCTTGAATTGTTCTTAATAAAAGCAGTTCCTTGCTCAAGAAGCTTTATTAAGTTACCCTCATACTCTTTATCATCAATTGCATCATCAAATATTGACCCTTTATCTAGTCCATTCCAGCGAGTACAAAATACCCTTGACTGAGAGATTGGGCACTGATCTGAAAATAATACCCCAGCGTTGGTTAACACCCCATTATCCTCCATTAATCCAAAGGATAAATAGTCATTTGGTTTTTCAATACCATTTCTTGTCCTTTGTTTATAAGTGGCTTCAAACAAAGTAAAGCTAACCTCGTTAAACTTCAGCTTAGATGACATTGCATCAAAGCTCAATCTTTGCCCTTTTAATATTAATTCATTTAATATATGTGATGGTGCAACTACACTCTCATTTCCTAGTCTTATAAATGCAATTTTATTACCATCACTTACATAATAATAAGGGGTCGCTGTTCCTGGTTTAACCTCTAACCTGAGTATAGTCTTATTGCTTACCTCAATTGGTGTAATTTTAAATAAAATCATTGGTTCTATTTTTATCTTAATAATTTCTGTTACCTTCTCTATAACCTTTTGACAATTGTCTATACCAATAACATTTCTATCATCACTTATTCCCCAAAATATAGAACCACCAATCCCATTAGCAAAGGCAGCCACTGTCTTTAACCAACTTTTAGGTTTAGAAACTTCTAATGTTTCCTTAAATTCTATATCATTTGTTTCTGCCATTAATAATTCTTCTATATTTTCCACTTACCTTGCCTCCAAACTTTACAATATAATAAAATGATCTGAATTTAACCGTCACTGTTTGTGTCATTTTGTATAAAATATATCTAATTGCTCTATTAACATTATTAGGAAAACAAACTAATTCTTCATCTATTTTAACAAAATTATTTGTACAAAGTGGACTTGGTTTATAACCCGTATAAAAAAGAGATTTATCCCGCTTAAATTCAAAGGATCCAGCTGCATTAAACAAAGCATTACCTCCACTAAAAGCAATCTTATCTTCAGTATATCACTTTATTTCATTTTTCAAACTTATTTTAAAATACTATTTTATGATTTTATCTTATATTTCAAAATAAACCTAAAATAAATGCCTCCTCTAGGATTTTCTATATCTTTTCTATATTTAGATATCAGATGTATATAAAAAATAGAAGTAAAGCTGTTAACCTTTACTTCTGATAGCTTTTTAAATTCTCTCTAAGCTAGGGAGAAACTTTTTTGATTCATTCCAACCGAACTACTTGTCTATTTTCTGTTATCAAGAAATTCTGAGCATAATTCACCAATAATGATATCTTTAAATTGGCTTGAGCCCTGTCTTATACTCGATAATGCATTAATCAGGTTTCGTGAGCAACTTTCAACAGAACCCAAACAACTTCTTGGAATAACAATTGTACTTTTCTCTTCATCTGTATAGGCTAAATTTTGTTCTGAAAAGCGAACATCTTCCAGCAAGTAATGTTCGCTTTTTAATGCATTGATGTTCTTTAATAATTTTAGTACTTTATTTAGTACTTCTTTCTCATTTTCAGTAAGCTGATCCATCGAATATGTTTGCTGCAGTTCTATTGAAAAATCTTCTATAAAAAGTTTTGTTTCTGTGAGCAGTCCTGCATACTTTTTTATTGTTCTTGATATTTCATTTGAAATCCTGAGTATTAAAAAACCCCTGTTGGCTACTAATAATTTATAAGATTCATTGTTTTTTCTCTATCTTCAGAGCTTACAAAGATTGTTTTATTATTCTTCAAAATATAATTACATGTTTTAATGATAACATCCTTCCAAGTAATCTCTGACATATTATTCCCTTCATATGAGTTTTTCAACTGTTCAACTAAAATATCTGACACAATTTCTTCTTCATTTTTATTAAGCATATTCACAAGGTCACTCTGATAAACAATTCTACTTACATATTTTCTTTCTCTGTTTAATCCATTTTTAATTTTGCTGCTAGGATTGGTAATATTATAGGAAAACCTTAATTTATTATCTTCAGCAATTTTCATTCCATTTAAATATATGTTTGTAACAGAGCTTGTATCTTTTTCAAGTATTTGCCCTTTAGTGGTCCTGGATAATATTGTGGGATTCTCATATCTTATAAAATTCATTCTTGCTTCTTCATAATCAGTAAAGGGGCAATTATAAATTGTAAACTCAGTTCCCTTGAAGTTGTCGGCCTCAAATTTCCTAATACATGCATGTAAAGTTTTAAATTTACATCCTTTACTTTTCTCCTTCATTTCAAAGGTAAATTTGTAGCCTGTAGATCTAATCTCTACAATTATATTTTCGGACCATAGAACTCCTATGGCATCTTTCAACCCAAATCCAAACTTTCCGATTTTATCATTTCTATTTCTTTTATCATACCCTTGAAAAATCAACTGTTCAGGCTTCAAGCCCTCAGCATAATCCTTAATTATAATTGTTCCATTTTCTAACCAGTTGAAATCGAAATTTCCTTCCCCTTTTTCATCTATTCCATTTGCAACAATTTCCCTTAGAGCAAGTGAAGCACTCCAATCACTCAAATAATTTTGCCCTATGTTTAAATCAAAATACTCTAAAGCCTCTCCCTTTACCATAATATTCCTCAAAAAATTACTCATGTTAAATTATATTGATAGCAATTCAATAAATTCCTCTTATCATCAATGTTTGCTATTATATTTTTGAGACTTGACCTAAGTATGAAAATAAAAATAGAAGTAAAGCCCTTAAACTTCACTTCTGATTTTTATTATTGAATATTTTAATCTTACTCCTACGAAACATCCATCCTATTTATATACCAACACCCATATACAAGGCCTCCCACAAACATTATTACCGCTATAATAACTGCACTTGGCATTATGGAGATGTCTCTTATAATTTTGTAATTATCTCTTATAAGCATAAGATTAGACACTACTGGCAGTGGAAAAGGTATATATGCTCTTACCGCTGGGTAGGATAGAAATACAAAGCTTGCAATAAGCTGTATACCTATATACATTATGGGTGCAATAAAATCCTTACTTACAAGTGCTACACAGGCTGTTACTGTAATCATAAGCATTTGAAAGATAAAGGCTTTAGCAGTTAGTATAAGATGCTTTGTTATAACTGCTAATGTAAGGGTACTTTTAAAAGATATAAAGCTTATTAAAGTAAGCATAGTAAATTCTACAATATATAATAATACTGAAATTAAGATTATAGCAAAGATCTTTCCTAAAAATATTTTCCACCTTTCATACTTATAGGTTATCATTGTTACCATGGTGTTGTTTTTATATTCCTCTAGGAACACATAGGCTGTAAGAATATTTATGGCTGTAAGAAAACCACAAGAAAATGTCATCATATTCACCCAAGTAAATAAATCATCAGCACTTTTCATAGTAGACATATTTACAGGAGCAGAACTCACTTGGATTAAAACAAACACCCCAATAATTAACAAAATCCATATTCTTTTAAATTTCTTCATCTCGCACATTACAATATTAAACATAGCTTCCTCCTATTAATGAATATTAGCCTTTCTATAGAATATAAGGCATGCCGTAGTCCCTATTAGAAACGCAAAAATTCCTAAATATATATCCAGTCTAGTTATTACTGCATTAAGTGGCACAGGAATTTGACATATAGTTGATTGAAACTTTGCTATAGGGGCTGCTGGTAAAACGGAAAATATAAATTCCTGATATTTTACTCCTAGCATATAGCTTGCATTTCCTATGATTAATGCTATAGAATAAACAAAGGAAATAATCATGCTCTTTCCTAATAATGCCACCATGGCTGCTAAGGGTACCAGGGCCACCTGAAAAGCAAAGGAAACCAAAAACACTTTAATATGATTTCCAAGTACCGCTAGGGTTAATGGAGTTTTTAAAAGAACAAAACCACTTAATACTATGCATATATAGCTTATTATATAAATCACTGCTATCATTAATATGCTGATAATAAATTTATTTATAAAAGCTCCAAATCTACCCTTAGGGTATGAAAATTCTATGGAAGCTGTGTTGCAGCTAAACTCTCTTAGAAATACCATGGCAACTATATTTGGAATTACCATTGCATAAAATATCAAAAAAGCTTGAAATTCAAAGTTAAAGAAGTATCCATACCAATTTAAGGAGGTCACTGACTGCTTATTCATTGTAGAAAAATACAAGCAAATGAAGCTAGTGAGTAAGACACAGACATAACAGCCTGTTCTTTTAAGCTTTAGAAATTCAGAGTATATCCCATCAAGCATTGTTTTCTCCTCCAGTAAGCTTTACAAAATAATCTTCAAGAGTATCATTCATAACATTCACTTCATAGACTTCTATGCCTTTGGAGATTAAAGCTTTTGCAATATTGTTTGATTTATCCAGCATTTCATATATTCTGATGGTATTTGCTTCTGTAACCTTATAATCTCTTATATTCATTTCATTCTCTAGAATAGCTAGGGCTCTTTTGTCATTGCTAACCTTTAGATTTATATAGTGTCTGTTCTTTTTTTGCAAACTGTTATAATCAATCTCTTCTAAAAGCTTTCCATTATGAATAATTCCTATATTAGTTGCAAGCTGCTGTATTTCTCCAAGTATATGGCTTGATATGAGCATTGTGATCTCTCTCTTTTTATTAAGTTCTATTAAGGTTTCTCTCATTTCTTTTATGCCTATGGGGTCTAATCCATTAGTTGGCTCATCCAGTATGAGAAGTTCTGGTTTATGAAGCATTGCTCTTGCCACACCAAGCCTCTGCTTCATACCTAAGGAATATTTCTTCACCTTTTTCTTTTCAATATCATAATTATTAAGTCCTACAACTTCTAAGGCTTCATCTATATACTCCTTATTTGGGATTCCCATGAGCCTCCTGTGTATATCTAAATTTTCTCTTGCTGTTAAATTAGGATAAAATCCTGGAGTTTCAATTATAGCTCCTATTCTCCCCAGCACCTCTCTATCTCCCATTTTCCTGCCAAAAAGTTCGTATTCTCCTTTTGTAGGGGTGATAAGTCCCATTATCATTCTTAGAGTAGTGGTCTTCCCCGCTCCGTTTCTGCCTAAAAATCCATATATCTCACCCTTTTTAATATTCATATTCACATTATCAGCTACTACTGCTCCACCATATTGTTTTGTTAGGTTGTAGGTTTTTAATATATATTCCATTAATTTTCCTCCTTCTAATATTTAAGGATCATCCTTCATTAATATTAATAATAAAGGACAATCCTTAAATCAAAACTACACAATTATTACAAATTTATTAAATCTAATTTACTACTATGATGATTTAATCTGCTTTAGGAAGCTTAACCATAAAGCTGGTCTTTTCATAAGGAATGCTGCTAACGGCTATATCTCCTTGCATATCCTCCACTAACTTTTTTACAATAGTAAGTCCAAGACCACTTCCTCGAAGCTTTTTATTTCTTGACCTTTCTTCCGTATATAATCTTTCAAATATATGGGGGATTTGGCTTTTTTCAATACCTTTTCCTCTATCCCATATAATTATTTTTACCTGCTTTTCATGAACACTTAATTCTATTCCCATAACCTTTCCTTCATATCCGTACTTTAGACTATTGGATATAAGATTTGTTATAACTCTATGTAAAGCACTTTTATCAGCAAGTACAAAAACCTCTTCCTCTCCTATATTTATCTCTGGCACTATTTCTCTTTTATTTATTTCATTCATAAAAGTAATTAAGTTCTGCCTTATTATTTCAGATATATTAATCTTCTCTATTTTTATCTCCCTATCATTGCCTTCCAGCTTTGCCAGCTCAAAAAACTCTTCCATAAGTTCTTTTAATGCACTGCCGCTTTCATGAATAACGCTGATATATTCCTCTTTCTTATGTTCCTCTAAAGTATTATCCATAAGAAGATCAACATAACCCATAATGGCAGTAATAGGAGTTCTTATATCATGGGAAATATCTGACATCATCCTTTTATGCCGCTCTTTATAGTTCTTATTATCCACAGAAATTCTCTCATATTCATCAAGAAGATTATTAATATATTTTGCTAATTCCCTTTTATCCTCACTTAAATTATTAAGCTTTATTCTTTCCATAGAACTCTCTTTAAGAATGTTTTTTAATTTTAAACTAATTCTTTTAGTTTTTATTTTATCATTAACCAGTAATATGGATAAGATTATAATCACAGCCACTAATAAATAGTTCATGCCTTGTTCCCTGCCAATCTATAACCTATTCCCCAAACGGTTTCTATAAGGCTTGGATTGTTTGGATCATCCTCTATCTTGCTTCTAAGCCTTCTCATATGTACTGTTACAGTATTATAATCCGATGTAAATTCATCGCCCCATACACTGTCATATATATTTACCTTAGTAAATACCTTATTAGGATTTTCAAAGAAAAGCTGAAGAATCTTCATTTCCTTTGCAGTAAGAGTAAGCTCCTCTCCACCTTTTCTAACTATATAAGAATTTAAGTCAAATTCCACATCACCATACTTATATACCTTGTTCTGAGCATTAGCTTTACTTTCATTATAATAAATAGATCTTCTTATATTGGACTTAACTCTTGCAATTAGCTCCACTACTGAAAAAGGCTTAACAATATAATCATCTGCTCCCATGCCAAGTCCAATGACTTTATCGCTGTCCTCTCCCTTTGCAGAAAGTATTATGATGGGAACTTTGCTCTTCTCTCTAATCCTGCCCATAGCCTCAATTCCATCCATAACAGGCATCATTATATCAAGAATAACCATATCATAATTTCCCTTTGCAAACTTTTCTACACCCTCAAATCCATTAAAGGCTTGCTGCACTTCGTAGCCTTCCCTGAGTAATGCTTCCTTTATCATATTGTTTATATTATCATCATCTTCTACAATCAATACTTTCAAATTTTCCATAAATCTTTCACCATCCTATAGGAGGATGTGAAAAAAGGTGTTCTATAGGTTTCCCTACACCGCGCGTGGAGCTCCACGAGCGGCCCGTGAAAAGAACACCTATGTTTTTCACATCCTCCTTATATGTAAACAACTTCTATTTTGAGTCTCTTAATATGTTGCTTGATGATATTATTTTACCACATGTAGACAAAATATTTCATAAAAAATCAGAAGTGAAGCTCTTAGACTTCACTTCTGATTATAATCCAAGCATAAAATAGTTTTTATAATCTCTTTCTAAATTAATGCCATCCAACTTTAGTAAATCTTTTGCAAGATAATATCCACTTGCCATAACACCTGCTACACCGAAGCCTGGGAATACCCATTGACCGCACAGATATAGATTACGCACATCAGTTTTCTGCTTTAAAAACTTTCCGTAATTTTTAGAATCAATAGCCCAACCCATAAACGAGCCACTTTTACTGTAGGTATACCGTTCAAATGTTATGGGAGTAGATAATTCCGACAGCAATAAGCTATCCTTAAATCCATTGCCAAGGGATGAATCAAGCCTTGATATAACTGTATTCATTACTTCATTTTTAAGTTTATAATATGCCTCCCCACGTTCTCTTTTTGCACCAGTTTCCCAGTAATTATGATACTCGTATGGAATTGGCAAAAGTGCAACTACAGCCTTGTTTACATCACTTGGATTCTGTGGATAGACTATCATCTCTATCGGAGAATTTTCGGGTGTAAAATTTTTGTAACTATCTTTGTAGTTAGTGGTGCTTAGAAAAGAAAAACAACCTGTATTTCCAAAGTCATAATCACTTTTTATACACATAAATAAAGCACATATGGGTGGAAAAATTTCCTTAGTTTTAATCTTTTTCTTCATTTTTCTTTTTTGTAATAGGCTGTCAGGAAGCAGATCATATGTAAAGTGTGGTGAAGCATTGCTAATAACGGTATTTGCATAATAGCAATCTCCATTTTTAATTTTTACACCAATTACTTTGCTGTTCTCCATAAGGATTTCTGAAACTTCTGTGTTTAATTTAATAGTTTCACCGTTTTCTGTAAAACACTTTACCGAAGCATCTGGAATAGCCTGCATTCCACCTATTGGATAATAATCTTTTCCGACAACATTAAAACGGTAAGCATAGGCCATATATACCATTGGGAAAATCCCTTTGCTGTATATCGCAGAGCGTAAAACAGGATTTTGTGTTAGTTTGTCCAATACAACACATGCATCTTTCATACCATATTTCATGAAGGTAGGTTTCTTTATATAGTTAGTAATACCAAATTTCATAAATTCAAGCAAATTCATTTCATAAGGTGTTTTAGGTGCTTCAGTTCCGGAATTCATTTCTATATACATTCTTTCGTTAATATCAAAAATGAGATTGACATCATCTTTGTTATTGGGGAAGGCGTCTATAAAATCATCTTTTAACTTATCATGTCTGAAACTATATCTTTCCCCATCAATGAAACAGCAAATATCTCCAGTATTCTTTTGTGCCTTAATAGTTGCTCCCCAAAATTTAAGGAATTGCGGTATTGTCTGTCCTTCTTTAAGTTCGTATAGGCTTTCGATACCTAGATTAAATTGAGTTCCCTTCCTTTTGAAAGATGTAATAAGTCCTCCAGGAATATTGTGTTTCTCAAGTATGAGCACTTTTTTATTATATTTAGTAAGGAAATTTCCGGCACTTAAGCCCCCCATACCTGCACCAATGATAATATAATCAAACATTCTAATTTTTTTACCCTCCTGCCTTCAAAAATATAAATATTTATTATTTCACAATTCTACAATTACGACCTAATCCCATTATATATCAAATTAAGCAAAGGAATATGCCTTAGCTTCTTCGAGGGCTTGATCAAATAATGAAACAATGAATGGTAATTCACGATTATCTAAAGGAAACATCCTCAAATTTAAGCTTAACATATTAAATTCTTACTATAGCTAAATAGGTCTATTTAATCAGATAACTAGGATATTCCCTACTTAGTAGTCAAGAATATTTATTTAATAGTATTTCATATAAAATTATCATTCCGATTTTTTACTAGTGATTATATCATGTATAACCAATTAATTCTAGATAGACCATATATGAAAGAAGATTTTCATACTATTTTTTCGCTGCATTATTCAATTTTCGTAGGACATTGTTCGTAGTTTCAGTTTCAATAGTTAATTCTCATTTTTTTCAAGTTGCGAGCTAAAATAAACTATAAAAAGGGCAATTTTACAACTAACTACCCCTTATTATTTTATTTGTACTAATTATATTTATACCTGTTGCTATTTTAATGTTTTAAATTCATAACCTTGATCCTTTAAATACTGAATAATTGATGGTAAGGCTTTCACTGTATTATTTTTTGTATCATGCATCAATAAAATTATTTTCTCTTGACCTTGAATAGTACTTTTTGCCTTTTTTAATAATTGCTGTGGTGTCTCATTTCTACCCTCTGCATCTCCATCTAAGCTATTCCAGTCAACATAATTTAATCCCTTATTACTTAAAGCCTGCTTAGCATTATCTTTATTCTTCCACGACATCATTCCACCAGGTAATCTAACTACTGAGGTTTTAAAATCAGCTCCTAATACTTCTTTAATCTTATTCTCATTTTTCTCAAAATCTGCGATTAAATTGTCTGTATTTATTCTCCCACCTGGATAAAGATATTTGTAATCATGAGAATAACTGTGGTTAGCGATAGCATGTCCATCATGAAGTATAGCTTTTAATAATTCTTTACTTTTAGGATAATTATCTAAATTTATTCCTAATATAAAAAATGTAGCCTTTATATTATATTTTTTTAGGGTAGCCAATATTTTCGGTGTAGTAACAACTGATGGACCATCATCAAAAGTTAAAAATGCTATTTTCTTTCCATCCTTAATATAACTTCCATCTAAAATCCTTTTTACTTCTGATGAATTAAAAGTATAGGCATCTCCTTCAATAGAAGTGTTAGATCCTTTCTTTAAAGCCGTAACCTCCTCTACAGGTTCTTCCTTTTTTTCTTCATTAACTATATCTTCATGATTTTTTTTATTTTTCCCGTAAATATCTTCTTGTTTACTTTCATTTATTTTTTCATTTTCGTTATTTATTGAAAAGGATTTACTTTTTTCGGTGCTATTTTTTTTATTTAATACAACTTGCACTATAAAAACTGAAACTATAGCTATAGCTAACAATATATATATAATTCTATACCTTTTATTAGCTTTCCTGCTGAATATGTTGCTTCTCATGTTGTTATCCCCTTATCATTGCATTAAACTTATTTATATTCTTATGATATTATATTTTTGGAAATTAATAGTTGCAATTTTGATAAAAACAATCATTACATTAGCTTTTATAATGTAAAAAATAGTTATATCTTGTCGTATTTATTATGCCACATTTATTCGCTAATTATTATTATTTGTAATAATTTAAATAAAGCTATATAAAAAAACTCTAGAAATGGTGGAAATTAAAAGATAGCTTTAGAGGTTTTGAAATAGGAGAAATGATGAAGATTCATGATATAATGCTTAGAACTTTTGAAAAGTTAGCCACTGAGGGAATTAAAGAAATTGGCAGACTAGAAAATACTAAGACCTTAAAGCAATAAAAATTTACTTTTCTATTGTATAAATTAATTGATTACTTTTATTTATTATGCCATAGAATCCAACAATATTGTTATTTTATTCTATAACAACAGTTGGATTATTATTTATAAATTCTTCACTTACATTATAGATAGACTTAAACTTGGTCATATAATCAGAATCATATCCCCAATAAGCTTCGGATTTAATGGCTATATCAGTTAGAATACTATATTCAACTGCTTTAGCACTTCTTATGTTCATCATTATCTAAGAACCTCCCCATTGAAATTTAAGTCGTAATATTTTACAAAAGCGGCGTAAAATTGAGCTTACGTCGCTTAATAAGAGTATTTGATCTTAATATTAGAATTAACAAAATTAATTTCATTTGTTGATGGCATCCAGCCCTTTTAATAATATGTTGTATTTATCTAATTCATTCTTATCCTCAACCTTGAATCCAGAATTAAAGAAAGTAATACTACCATTACCTTTATTTAATAAATTCATTTCTTTCAAAATTCTTTCTAGATTTTTTGCAGTACCAATATTTCCATCGATTATATTAACATGTGATGGTAATAATTTTCTAAACATATCCTTATAATAAGAAAAATGAGTACACCCTAAAACAAGAGTCTCATAATTATTTAAATCATATTTAAATAACTGCTCCTTAAGATAAGTCAATACTATTTCTTCATTAAACTCAAGTTTTTCCGAAAATTGGACTAATCCTGGAAGAGGCAATAAGTCAACAACATGCTCGTTATCTAATTTGGCAATAAGGTTTTGAAGTTTTTCTTCCTTTACAGTCAAAGCTGTAGCTGTTACCAGAACTCGTCTATTTATATCTTTGTTTTTCTCAATGGCAGGTTTTACAGCAGGTTCCATACCAATGATTGGAATACTGTATTTAGCCCTTAACTCTTCGATTGCTACGCTTGTAGCAGTATTACACGCAATAACAATCGCCTCAACTCCTTGTTGGATAATAAACTCTACAGCATTAAAAATATAATTTTTAACCTTATCTTTCGGCTTGGGTCCATATGGAACATTTAATGTATCTGCGTAATATATATAATCTTCATTAGGTAACATTTTTAATGTATCATGTAATACAGTAATACCTCCGATGCCAGAGTCAAAAAAACCTATTTGCATTTCTATTCCTCCAATAGCTAAAATCTATACATCATTTTAACATATAAAAATTTTTATTTCATTTTCCATCGAAATTTCCAATAAAATATTTAGATTTGTTTATAGATAAAGCAATAAGTTCAAAAACAGCCCTTATCAGTTTTCTCTATTAATTGTTTAGCAATACTTTTGATATTTCCTCAAATTTTTCATCAGATATTCCAAGTTTTTTCTTGAACCTTTCATCATCTATTCTTGTAATAATTATCTTGCCAGGAGATATTTCCTTAATAATATTTTTTATCTTCTGAATGGATTCGTCATCATCGTTATAGTTCTTAATTATGGTAATTTCAAATATAAATTTTCCTTTGTATTGTTTATTAAAGGAAACCATGTTTGAAATATATTCTTCTATTGTATATCCATCAATTGGTCTTTGGATTTTTTGAAAATCTTCTTCTGAAATTGTTTTTATCTCTCCTATAACTTCATCACACTTATTGGCTATTTCTATGTATTCATCTCTCCCCAATAAGTAGCCGTTAGACAGCAGCCTTATTGGTACTCCCTTACTTTTAATTAGGTCAATAATACCACTAATTTTGTTGTTTACAAGAGCCTCTCCTTTTGAATTAATAAAAACTAATTCAACATTATTATTTTCTATCATGGTTTCTAATTCGTTTATTGAATTATCCATTTCATCAAAGGACTTCTGTGTATCTACTTTATTATATGATCTTCCAATAGGACAGAATATACAGTCAAAATTACAATGCTTTTCTGGCAATATGTTTACTTCTAGTACCCTTATGCCATCTTCAATATAAATCTCTTTATAGCTAAAACCACCCATTCCCTTATCCTCCTAAAATTAATCTACTGATGCTTCCTTATTATTAATATCCAAAATTGAAATCTTGCTTGTTCCACCTAAGTTTTCTTGCACTGCCTTTGCCAGGTCTTTTAATGCATTTTTAAATTCTATTAATCTATTTCCATCAGTTAACTCAATACATAAAAAAGCATTAGTTGTATTTTCAGTAAGCATTGTTCTTACTGCTTCACGCCAGTTCCAGCATCTGCAAATTGCACCTTTATCATCTTTGTAGACTATTTCGCCTTCATATGGAGGTGAATTCTCATCTGTTCCAAGTGGAATAAATTCCTCATTTCCAACAGCCGTAGTCAACCTTATATCACCAGCAAATTTGTCTATATCCTCACCACCACAGGGTAATGCATATCTTAACGAAATAGAGTTGTAAATATCAACTAGTGGATTAATAGTTCCTATGTGATTTCCATTATGAACTCTCTTTAGTAATGCCTCTATGGATGGCCTTGTACCTTTTTTTGTTTTAAATTTTTGGAAGGCTTCTCTCCATATTTTTATTACAGGGTTACTACTAAATTCTTCATTCTGTAAATGTTTCATGGCTTCCTTTTCTGCCTCTAAAATCATTTCCGCATATTGCTCTTTGTCTCTTATAGAATTATCTATGCCATGACAAATAACAATCCCGATTTTTGCATTAGGAAATAGATTCCAAAAAGAATCTTCAACGATAAATTTTTTCATTACAATCCCTCCTGTATTCCTTATTCTGTACTAAATGATTATTAATCCTTTAGCCTCCTAGATTAGAAAATTTCAAAATAAAAAAAGCCTACAGAAATATTATTAAATATCTCCCAGGCTTTTATCCTTCCGTGTACACAGTCAACTGTGTGTTTTCTCTCGGACCTGCCAGTTACAAACTGCGGAACCCTAGAAAACTTAAATACTTATTTATAATTTATACTTACGCATATAAAATTATCATATTAATTTGTTTAAATCAATGGTTATAGTTTGGAAATATCCTAATAAACTAATGAATAATATTATTCAGAGAATACCAGTTTACTATTTATAAAAATTCTACAATGCATTCCGAAAAGACCTCCCATAGAAACCTTTATTGTTTCACCAGTTTGCAACTGTCCCCAAAGCCTTGACCTATCAGCTATACCGATTTGCTCATCCTGCAAATCACCATTAACATACAATCGTTCACCAGAAATTCTATTTTCAACTACAATAGTGTTTCCACAATAATTAATTTCCCATTTTTTCATTTTTTCCCCCTTATATAAATAATACTTACTTCGTCATAAATTACAACTATGACCTAATCCCATTATATAAAATTTGGTTAATTTTGTATATATTTAATAAGATAAAATTAATAACCGTAAAAATAATAAGTCCTAAAATATTGTATAAGGTAAATTTAGTCATATAATCAGAAGACTTCTTAGCCTGCTCACTGTTTACATATAATTTATAGGATATAACACTGGCTAAAGATGCTATAAGGGTTCCCATGCCCCCTATATTAACGCCCAATAGTACTTGCTTCCAATTATCTGTGAAGTTAGCCACTAGAATAGAAGCCGGTACATTGCTAATAAACTGACTTAAAGCAATTGAAGTAAAAAAGGTCTTGTTTTTAGTACTTAAAATATTATGTAAATAGCTGTTTACTATTTCAAAGTGAGAAATATTCCCTATGAATATAAAAAAGCATATGAAGGTAGCTAGTAAAAAGAAATCCACTCTTTTAAAAAGCTTTTTATTTGTGCTTAAGGCTACTGCTAAAGTAAGTCCAAAAGCTAATTTATAGTCTACAATGTCAAATATTGATAAAACTATAACTAGAAATAAAGCCCCAAACAATAAAACTTGTCTCTTATCTGTTATGCTTATGTCATCCAATTGAAGATTAAAAGCTTCCTTGGATACTTTTAAGTTTAGAATAATAAGCCATAAGGCACCCATAAAAATAAAGGGTATCATAATTTTAAAGAATTGGGCTGCGGAAATTTTATAAAAGGTAAACAAAAACAGATTTTGAGGGTTTCCCATAGGAGTTAAGCTACTGCCTATATTTGCTGCAAGGGTTTGCATTATTATTATCTCTACGGGATCAACATTTAGCTTTCTGCTGATTATCAGGGTTAAAGGTATAAAGGTTATAAGAGCAACGTCATTAGTTACTAACATAGAACTTACAAAGGTTAGAGCTATCATTATTAAACTAATATATCTTAAATTTGTACATTTATTTAATATAGTTATAGCTGCTTTATCCATTAATTTAAGATCTTCAAAGGCACTAACTACAAGCATTAGATTAAATAGACAAAGGATAACGTTAAAATTAATATAGCTTATCTTAGGCATTGTCACCAAGGAAGTAGCGATGGCCAGCATAAGCGAAATAGTGAAGACTTTTTCCTTTAAAAGAACTCTAACCCAAGCAGTTTTTAAAATTTTTTTTACTAAAGGTAATTTCATAATATAACACTCCTAATACAACCTCTATAGTCACTTTCTATATTATAATAAATATATGGATAATTGTCCAAAAGGGCAGCATCTCTGCTACCCTTTCTCACCTACTCAGCTATTACAATTCTCTCATTGTCATTCACCTTCACAAAATTCCTTTTAACCGCCATGTGAATTCCTTCATTAATAATCTCCTCCATAGAAGAGCTTCCTCTTGCAAAGCCAAAGAGCTTCCATACTTCTTTTATTAAATCTGGTTTTAGCAGACTAATTTGATTTTGCAGGATGTATTTTATTCCATTGGATATTTCCTCTGGGCATATGTCTTCCATGTTTCTTCTGGTTATATCATCTGCTGGAATACGGAATAATGAGTACTCTAAATGCTCCTCTGAGCTATTCCAATAGAATGTAGTATTCTTTGACTCTGTTTTATGTTCTTATGACTACTAACTTGTACAGTTGGGGCTTTAATTGTTTCTTCCTTAGATTCCTTTTCTACACCTTTCATTGCCTTCTCAATGGCTGACTTAATTTTATCAAGCTCTTTATCTTCATTCTCCCACCAATCTAAAATCCATAAAAGATGAATGTTCCAGCCTAAGGACTTTAATACATTACCTTGAAGTATGTTTCTGTCCCTTGAAGTATGTGCTGCCTTATACCTATTTCCATCGCACATTATGCCTAGTATATACTCCCCTTTTTTATCAGGGTTCACTATGGCCATATCAATTTTGTATTCCGAGCATCCAATATTGGTATGCACTTCGTAACCTAAGGTTTTGATTTTTTCTGCTATTAATCTTTCAACACCATCACTATTTGTTGAAGCAGCGGATATTCTGCTAGGCAGTGCACTTTTTCCATTCTTTGCAAACTCTAAAAAGGCTTTTAACTGCGCTACCCCTTCAGATCTAGTTTTAGATAAATCTATTTGCTCAGGTCTTAGGGTTGAAAATACCATCATTTCCTTTCTTGCACGAGAAACCGCTACATTAAGCCTTCTAGCTCCACCATCTCTGTTAAGTGGGCCAAAGTTTAGTGCCACTTTTCCTTCCTGATCTGGTCCATAGCCAATAGAAAACAATATTACATCACGTTCGTCTCCTTGAACAAAGCCGCCTTTGTTACACCAAAGCCTATTTTTTAGCCAAGGACTCCCACCTAACGAGGATGGGTGAATTATCCTTCCAAAATGTCGTTAAACACTCTTCATTAATTCTATTTGTATTTTTCTTTCTTTTTCTACTTCTTCTAAATTTTTAGGATACATTAAATTAATTAAAGTTATTGCATAATCTGAAGCTATTAAAGCATGTCTCTTCACATGGGGAATGAGAGCAACTTGCCCCATAACTCTTAATACCTTAGCTTTCACTGGGTCTTTCTCCGTACGTGCTAAATCTGGTATCATGGCAGCCGCCTGTCTAGTATCTTTATATGTGGCCTTTCCTTCTTGCCACCTTCTGTTGACGTCTATACACTCATTAATCACATCACACGGTTGCACATTGGCGAGGCTTAACACATGTTGTATTAACAGCAGACCATAACGTGAAATGTCATTTTTGCTTTTGCTTTCAAACACAGCAATAAGTTCATCTTTTAACTCAGGAATATCATCAATTTTTTTTATTATTCCTACATTGCCCATATAACTAGTCTCTTTCTTATTCTTCATAATTACACCTCTTAAATTTCTGCCTTTTTACTTAGCTTAGCTCTAAAGCTTTTTCAAAGTCCCCCTGAGCTGCACTTCTTATAATATTTTTAACCTCAAACCTAATATACCATTTAATTGCTTCGCTTCTTAATGCCAATCTTATCAGTTTCATCTGTTCAAGATGTGTTTCAGTGTAAACCCTATACCCATTTTACTTTCTTGGAACGGGAGCAATGTAACCCCATTTCTCATATAACATAACAGTGTTTGGATGTATCCCCATCATTCTAGCAATTTCAGAAGTACTATAGGTTTTCATTGAACACCTCCCTCTTTGGTTACCCAAATTGTATTTCTCATTATAGCATACTAGCTAAACCTTGGTACGATAGTGGAGGGTTTTAATATATTATTTACCTCTTAAAAATCCACTTCATAAATTATGATTAAGCTATCCACAAATTCGATTTTTGTAATTTCCTAAAAAATAAAAAATTTGATTCTCAGAGTATGTGTTACTAAAGATTAAAGTTATCCTTAGATTTTAAAATTATAATTTCCTAAAAAGTAAAAAAACACACTGATAAGCTTATCAATGTGCTCCGTTAGTACCTCGTCAATCTTTCTATATGCACTCCTATAAAAAAATGGGAGTGGGTAAAACACAGCGTTATTTAATATTTGATAATGCATCTTTGATGTATTTGTAAAGCTCTCCACTCATTCCGCTTCCTTTTGCTGCATATGGATTTTCTGAATAGTAACGTTCAGCAGAATAGATAATCCCCATATCTCCACCTGAAAAAAAATCCATACCTCTCTTCCACTTTTCTGCTAGTTCTATAACCCTTGGATTATCTACAGATGTACCATTCTCCATTTCAGATTGAATTGAAGAGATTAGTTGTCTCCAGTTTTTTGAAATTTCATCTACTTCAACATTATTAAGCTTGTTATAATGCATTTTCATCCTATTGATTTGCTCTTGAGTAAAATACTCCTTTTGGGCTTTAATCAATTCTATTGATTTAATGAACTGTTCTAAATTTGGTTTCTTCCAAGAATAGAAAACTTCCCATAACTCCTGTAACTGTTGCTTTAATTCTTCTTTCAATTTAATTTCTTGGGTTAGCCGCTCAACCTGCATCTCTATTACTTCTTTAGGATTATATTCAGGATTTTCAAAAAACTCTTTAATCTCCTCCAATGAAAAATCCAATTCCTTCAGCGACATAATTTGCTGAAGTTTTATGATATCATCTTCAGTGTATAAACGATGACTTGTATTCGTACGAAAAGTAGGACGCAAAAGTCCAATTTCATCATAATGATGAAGAGTTCTTATTGTAAGCCCTGTAAGCTTAGATAGTTCACCTACCTTCCAGGTTCTATTCTGCACTATCATCACATCCTTTCGATCTTTTATCTATTGTGTAAGGTTTCTTATTTCCTGTGGACTAAAAGAGTATTTCTTGCCGCAAACATTACATACAATCTCCATTGGCTTTTCATTTTTATATGCATCAACCAACTCTTCCTTATTTAGAGAATATAGCATAGGATAAAAGGCTTCTTTCGAGCATCCGCAAATAAATTGAACAGGATATTGTTCTACTATTTCAATATCTCTAAATAATAAGAAAGGGATTTCTTTAAAATTCTCGATTTCTCTTGATAGGATAGACTGATTTTCTGAAATAATTTCTTTGATAGTATCAATAAGATTAATAGGAGCACCGGGAAGTAGTTGAGCCATTATCCCTCTGCATAAAGTAATTTCGTTATATTCATTATATACCATATTTACTGAGAAAATCGTATCAATCTGCTCACTTTGTTTGAAATAATATGAAAAATCATCAATAATATTTCTATAGGGCATATCAGTGATGCCTGTAAAAATATTATGCATACCTAGGTCTTTCAATACTTGAATACATCCTTTATCTCCAATTAATTCTTCAACATATAAATTATTTATAGTGTCTAAAGGTGCATTTAGTAATGCATCATTGATATATCCACGGATATTTCCCATTGAATCTACATCTGCAAAAATTTTATACTTTCGATTGGTTGCATTAATCTTTATACTTACTCTCTGATTCCCTTTTAAGGTTCCTGACATTAAAGTTGCAATTGATACAGTTTCACCCAATGCAGTTTTTAAAGTCTTACTAATGTTTTTATGATTACAAATCTCTTTTATCATATCTGTATTTTCCATAAAAAAGATCCGTATTTGTTTGTTATAGGATAATGTTTTTAAAATATAGTTATTCATCTCAATTTAATGTCCTTTCCAAATTGTTTTAGTTTGATCTCAGTTTTTAAACGAATTATGTCCCAAGTTACTTCTTCATATCTTACGTAAGGTTCTAACTGGTAGTAAATAAATCATACAACCTAACGTAAGGTGAGGTGCAAGAGTTATTTTTCATTAATAAAAAATAAGTAAGTTTAAATTTCATTAAATCCTAGCGAAATCTATCACTATAGGTGAGTAACTATATTTAGTATAAAAATCGGTTATATTTTTTTATATATCCTCATTGCAAAGATATAAGCAACAACTATTATTGCTATACACCAAGCAAGGGCAATCCAGATATTATGCCCTACTGGTTGGTTTGCTAGTAAATTACGAATAGCTTCCACGATAGGTGTTACAGGTTGATTTTCTGCAAAAGCACGTACTACTGAAGGCATCGTATCTGTTGGTACAAAGGCAGAACTGATAAATGGTAAGAAGATGATTGGGTAAGAGAATGCGCCTGCGCCATCTGGTGTTTTAGCAGCAAGTCCCGCAATAATAGCAATCCAAGTCAAAGCAAGTGTAAAGATCCCAAGAATTCCAAACACCGCTAACCATTCTAAGATTCCTGCTGAAGAACGAAAACCCATTAATAATGCAACAAGTATAATCACTACTACAGAAATTCCATTTGAAATTAATGAGGTTAATACATGCCCCCATAATACTGTAGAACGAGCGATAGGCATAGAGTGAAAACGTTCAAAGATACCACGCTCTTTATCTATAAACAAACGGTAAGCTACATATGCAATGCCACTACCAATAGCCATTAACATTATACCTGGTAATAGATAATTAACATAATTTTCTGTACCTGTTTGGATTGCACCACCAAATACATAAACGAATAATAACATCATCGCAATTGGTGTGATACAAACTGTAATAATTGTATCCATACTTCTAAAAATATGACGCATAGAACGTCCAAACATAACACTCATATCTTTTAAAAAATATTTTTTTGTTGATTCCATCTATTTCTCCCCCTTATTACCTATGATTGTTAGAAATATTTCTTCTAATGTAGGTTGTTTTTCAACATATTCAACTTTTGCAGGTGGAAATAATTTTTTCAATCCTTCTAGTGTATCTACAGCAATTATTTTTCCTCCATGAAGAATAGCGATTTTATCTGCAAGTTGTTCTGCTTCCTCTAAATATTGAGTTGTTAAGAATACTGTAGTTCCTAAAGCTGATAACTCTTTTACAATCTTCCAGACTTCTAAACGTGCTTCTGGATCAAGACCTGTTGTTGGCTCATCTAGGAAAATAATCTTTGGATTTCCCACAAGACTCATTGCGATATCAATTCTTCTTTTCATACCTCCAGAGTAAGTACCCACTCTGCGGTCTGCAGCCTCTGACATTCCAAAACGATTAATTAACTCATCTGCTACTCCATTTGGATTTTTAAGATGTCTAAGTTTTGCTATCATTTGAAGATTTTCACGACCAGTCAAAATTTCATCAATAGCAGCAAACTGACCAGTAAGACTGATTGAACCTCTAATGTACCCTGGATTTTTTTCAATATCAAAACCATTTATCATAACACTCCCAGCATCTGCTTTAAGTAAAGTAGCCATGATTCTAATCATCGTTGTTTTTCCTGCTCCATTGGAACCTAGTAATGCAAAGATACATCCCTGCTCTACTTCCAAATCTACTCCTTTGAGTACTTCTACATCTTTGTAGGCTTTCTTTACCCCTTTAATTTGTATGATATTTTTTTTCATTTTCTTTTCCTCCTATACAATATAGTAACCTTACTCAAATCTGCATCTAATCCTTTCAATGCAGCTTGAGTAGTTATCATAAAAAAAAAGCCGACAACTGTGATTTCACTCACATGTTATCGGCTCTGCGTCTTAGCGTCTGGCTCTTTAATAACTGATATATTCAGTTGTTTTACATTGATTATCGTTTCCTGTTTACACTTGGGACAAAATAGTGGGAAGTTTTCAAGCACCGTATCATCACGTATCTTGACCCTTGTTTTGTTGCCACAAACCGGGCATAATATCCACTCGTATTTACACACTCTATCATCCCTTTAGTTGATGTTTTTGTTGACCACTATCATTTTAATGCCTGCAAACATCAAGCTGCTTTTCATTGTACTCCACCTTTGCGGGAGGCGCAGACCTTTCACTTCAATTGCTTTTTCTATCCCCATATCTCTCTTTTACTTTGTTTTATCCGTAACCTTTTTCATGGCCTTGTTAACTTCTTGGTCAACAGATTCTTGATAGATGTCAGCGTAAGTTTTTGAATCTTTGATTAGATCGTCGCAGAAAGCCGCTACGTCACTGCCCGTCACTTCGAGTACGCCTTTCCCCAAGGCCGCACCCTCTTCAAAAAGATCCATAATCCCCGAAAGTAAACCTATCCCGTCGGTTAGCTCAACAGGGCCGACCTTAAAGAGATATTTTTGAATCTCTTTATAAACAATCTGATAATCTTTCGGGAGCGCTTTGACACGCGCCACGTGCGCTCGCCACTCTTTTTTGCCTTCGATGATTTCTTGTATTCTCATTTTAACCTCCTATTTACCTAATTTTTTAGCGATATTATTGTTGAGTTGCTTGCGCCACTTGTCGCGAAAAGACTTTGCCCCTTCTTCGCCGACCAACGCTGAACAGAAGCCTTTGATATCGTCACCCAAAACCTCTTGTACACTCTGACCGTCCGCAGCCGTTTCTTCGAGCAGGCCAAGCACACCGTCAAGAATTGGCATGAGGTTGCGACCGGTGAAATCTGAGTGCGGCCAAAGATTAGCATTGATTTTTTCCCATGCCGCTTGATAATCAGCCGGTAGCTTTTTGGCTCGCGATTCAAAAGTTTTCAATTCTTTAGTCATGTCGCTTCCCGTAACTTTTTCCCAAAAATTCATTATTTCTTCTCCTTTAACTCGTTAATTTTTGATGATACGAATTCCCATCTTTCCCAGAACCTCCTCAGCTCCTCACGCCCCGCGTCGTTGAGCTTGAAGAACTTTCGCGGCGGTCCCATATCGGATGGCTTTTTCGTAATTTCCACCAGCTTGTTTTTCTCAAGCCGCACCAATATGGTATAGACTGTCCCGTCTACAACATCCGAAAATCCGAGGGCATTCAGCCTCCTAGTAATCTCGTAACCATATATTTCTTCATGACTGATGATTTCAAGAACACAGCCTTCTAGTACACCTTTTAACATTTCTGTAATATTTTCCAAATAGTTCACCTCTTCACTATCTAGTATTACCGATATTCAGTATTACTTACTACTACTATATAGTATCACGCAGTAGTGGTGGTGTCAATATGGTATATTTATTTTTTTGCTTTTATTTTTACCGATGAGATTTGAAATAATACTAAAAATGATAACAAACACCTTATAATATAAGTCCATGCCATACTTTTCTACACTTAAATATAATTATTTGAACATTTGTATAAAACAAAAAAAAGAGCTAGACACCATTCTTTGACCGACTCTTTTAGGACTTATTCATCATTTAATTAAATTTAGGAATTCTCTTATTTCATCTCCTTGATTAACAAGATTAGCAAAACTCCACACCCTTTTTTCTACTTCTCAAACCTTTCAAAGCTTAAAATTAGCAAAAACACAGTCTATAATCTTTAAAATAAAAGCTACTCAAAATAAAAAAAACTCCGTTACTTATGGTACGGTTCACCGTATCAGTTGCAAGTGAGGTTTTTCATTTTAATCATCTATACATCTAAAGACCTCCATTTCTTACATTAGATGCGCTACGATCATGGAATTAATGCCGATTTGCCTACATGCATCTTTATTGACTCCATCGTCACTTTCAACTTGAATTCATTTTTATAAAAATCGATTAGACCCTCTCGTTTCATACATGCAAGTTCCCTAGATAGGGCACTACGATCTACATTTAAATATTTCGCCATTGCTTCCCTATTAAAAGGAATTGATACAACTTGTGTTTCGGATTCACGACTGAGTCTAGTTAAATAAGTTAGAACCTTATCACGAATAGTTGGCATAATCAGACAATCATTTCGATCATGTAACTCTAACGCCCTCTCTGCAATACTGTCAAAAAGATTACCAAGTAATTGTTCATGCGCTATACACAACTTCGAACAACTGGCTAGCACATTTTTTATAGGAATAAAAAGAACACTAAGAGGTTCTAAAGCCTGTACCGACATAGGACATTTACGTGTACGGCTAGCTGCAGTTAAAACAGCAGTATATCCACCTGGGTAATGAAGAGATACAATAATTTCTTTACCTGTAACACTTAATTTAGTGCTTTGTGCGATGCCTTGAAGTATAATACCAATTTCATTGACTGGTTCCCCCTCACAAACAACCATTTCATCTTTATCATATTCTTTACGCGTCGCTGATAGACACACAAGCATTTTTTGAATATCATTTAGTTCAATGCCTGAAAACAGACTAGATTGAGCTAATAAATTTAATTCTTTCATAAGAAACACCCCGTTGCATATGCAACATATTTTTTTATATTTATTATAGTATACTTATAATAAACATACAATAACTTTAATTATTTTATATAACAAATCATAATGGAGGAACTAAAATGCAAAAAATAGATAATTCGATAAAAGCGAGATATAAGCTTTTGGCAACAAAAGTAATTAGAAATCTACAAAGTAGAAATTTTGAGGCTTATTACTGTGATAATGCTACAGATGCAACTAAAAAAGCACTATCACTTATCCCAGAACACTCATCAGTGTCATGGGGAGGATCTGTTACACTTAAAGACATTGGACTTATTGACCAAATCTATCAAGGTAATTTCACTACAATTGATCGTGATAAAGCAAAAACAAAAGATGAAAGATATGACTTAATGCGCCAATCACTGCTATGTGATACCTTTTTGACGAGCTTCAATGCAATAAGTGAAGATGGTATTTTGGTTAATGTAGATAGTGTAGGCAATCGAGTAGCAGCAATTACTTTTGGTCCTAAAAGTGTTATAGCTGTTATTGGGATGAATAAGGTTTGCAGTACCATTGAAAATGCTATAGATAGGGCTAGAACATATGCGGCTCCAATTAATGCTCTACGCTGTTCGACAGATCCGTTTTTAAATTCTCCTACAAAGACACCTTGTGTTATCAATGGTTCTTGTGGAAATTGTAAATCAAAGGATTGTATTTGTTCTTACGTTATTGAAACTAGAATGTGCAAAACAGAAGGAAGAATAAAAGTTATCCTGGTTGGCGAATCTCTAGGATTTTAAGCTTTAAGTAATATAAAATGCTTTTACTTTAACACATATAATTTAGGCTATGTTAAAGACTAATGTTGAAATTACGCAGCTCATATAATACCTAGGAAAACGTTCCGCTACACATATAAGACTAATGATTATTGATGTTCGCTCCAATGTTTTCTACGGTATTATATGAGCTGCTTACTTCAACAGCATTCTTAAACAGAGCCATAATTTAAAACAAGCATTCAATCTATTGGAACGGTCAGGTTGCCTTCCACTTTAAAGTTATTCTCTCTTATTATTATAAAATATTTTGTAAATACAATATTACTTGTGGTACGATATTTTAACTTATAAAAACAGCCTCAGACAAGTCATTTCAATGCCTAAGGCTAAAAACCTCATTTACTTGTGCTACGGTTCACCATATCACATGCTAAAACTATTAATAATTTTGTACTCTTACTCTAATCCTCCCGACTTTCGATTATAGACATAATAAACTATTTCCTATTAGTTTCTTGAATAAATTGTAATTCTACATATAGTTATATTATCCTTCATAATTTGTAGAAACATTTAAGAAAATCCGAGGATGCTACTCTCGGATTTCATTTACATTTTGAAAATTAAATTACTATTTATATTACTCAACCTTAAATTGGAATTTGATTATTATCACCAAATAAATGGAATTAAGCGATATCTAACCTCTCTCATATAATCCATATATCCATCTAATCCTGTTTTCAGCATATTATCCTCAAGATATGTCCGAATAACAATGACAACCCCAATAACAACAGCAGTTAATATCACATATTTTGATGGAAATATCAAAGAAATAGAAACACACCAAATCAAAATTGCCAAATATGTAGGATGTCTAATTATTGAATACGGACCTTCTTTGCATACACTTTGTTTCCTGTCGGTTTGAAGTCTTGCTGTAGATTCCAAAAAGGTATTCACTATCATTGCTCTTAATGTGAAAATTGTCGCAATAATATATAAAGCAACACCTATCCAATAGAAATTATCGAGTTGCAATGTTTCATAGCATTGCCCCGCTACAAAATATATACCAAAATACGCTAAAATCCAATATATCGTTAATAGTACTTTATCCCATATAGGAGAATCGGTATTTACCTTTCTTCTTTCATTAATTGTCGTAGAATTTGCTTTATACATAACTATTCCAGAAATTACTGCAATCAGTATGTGTAATATGAAATATATAATTTCCCGAGTTCCGTATCCCCACGATGAACCAATAAGAAATAACATTATTCCTAAAATACGTTGTACAATAACCCTTAAAATATAATTTATTGCACCTCTATCCATATGTTACACCTCATCTACAAATTACTATTTATCTAGCTTGTAATACATGAATATTCCGAAATAAAGAAATATCGTAAAATCATGAGATAGACACTGACATGTAAATTCTTTTATGCTTTCTATATAGATGCTTTATTATTAAATAATGGCTTTACTACTAATCTTGAAATGAAAATTACTATTATGTTAGTTATAATTTGGAATAGCCATTGATATAAAATATTTTCAAATGAAGTTAGATATCCCTGTGTTATATAATGAATAGGTATAAAAATTATAGGAGACCATACCAAAGAATATATATAAATCATATAACAGTTTGTAGCACTGATATACATGTCTCTTCCTATTTTAGTTTTTGAATATATATACAAGTAAGTACTAAAAATTATACACGATAATACTATTGCGATAGGAGCCTGAATTATAATTTGATTTGGTCCTTTAATCATATAATAAATTACAAATCCAAAAATTATTGAACTAAAATTCGCTAATGCAAGCATAAAGCCATGAACTATATTTTTCATACATTCCATCTCCAATCTATAAATTCAAGATTTTAGGATAATACACTTCAAATTATATCCTGTAAGAACACTATGTTGCATCAAATGTTATAAAAGCATCATTATCATAATAATATAAAAATGCCTGTAATAATTCACTTTCTGTACAGCAGTCACATTGTTGATTGGCATTATCGACAACACTTTGTATCTCCTGCATATTTAAAGAATATTTCAGATTATTGTCAATTGCAAATCTTGGTTCTTCATCTGCATCATCTTCTACATAATCAGGGTCAAGAACAGCACATTTTGAATCTAATGTCCACTTTTCACCATTTATTAAGAACAATGCATCACTCCATTTGAATTCTTCACTGTTCAATAAAACCTCTCTAAGTTTTACAATCTTATTCAAACCAATCACCTTACTTTTCGATTTAATAATCATAATAAATATGTAATACTTTACATAGCTGTTTTAATTCTCCTTAAGGAACATTATACTAAATATTACATGAATACGGAATAAAAAGTTTTTCACTAAATGTATCGAAGAATATACTTCAAAAGCGGCATAAGATTGAGCTTACACCGCTTAATAAGAAGATTGTGTAATAAATTATCTTTTTAACACCTGCTACAAATTGGAATTTGTGAGTTCAGGGTTATAAACATAATGGGAATTTTAAAACATACTTTCAATCATCTTGATAAATTTAGAATTTTCTAGTCTTAAAACAAAACTTATGTAGTTTACTTACTCGACTGTATCTTCGTTAATAAAATCTATCCCATTTTCAATTAACATTTGTAAGTAATTATCAAAACTATCTGCTATCACTTGAATTTCATCGGGGTCATGCAAAAATCTTACAACTTGCCCGTTAATTCCTTTTACGGAAGGTGAAAAATCAATAAACAATTGTGATGTGCCACCATTATTCATACAATCTGAAAAATGTAACCATTTCATGTTATTTGCGCAATCTGTAATTCTTTCATCTACTTCAACATCATCACCATATTCACGATTAACGTAGTCAGCATAGAAGTCGACTGCCTCATTCTTACTATCCAAAATCTGATTTACTGAAAGTAGATAATATGGATACTCATTAACATCAGAACCAAGAATATAAAAGGTAATTTTTTCTCCTTCATATTCCCTCCAATACGTTCCATCAACATATTCAAGAAGTTTTACTAAGGAATCTGGAACGTTAGGATATTCCTCTTTCAATTTCTTAATATCTTCTTTGCTCGCACCATGCATAACTCTTTCAAAATAATCCCAACTTTCTTTTCCAACATTATCATAGTATGCTTTTTTTAATCTATTTACATATTCTTCAATAATTTTCATTGCATCTTTCTCCTATCTCATATTAATTGATACTTGTTAAAAACAAATTTATTTTTCAAACCAACAAATTACTATTTATATTATTCAACCTTAAATTAGAATTTATCTTAATGATTTATAAAGGATAAACTTTTTTGCAATTTTCAAATTCATCACAGTCTACTTTAGAAATATATATTTCTGCTGATTTTGATAAATCATTTTCTAAAAACATTTCCTTTTTAAGTATATCAATTATAAACGGATAATCTTGTTCTGCCGATTCAGTTTTCATCCATATACCAATTGGGTTGCTTTGACCTTCTAAATAATCATAACCATTATCCAAAATTTTTTTATCTGATAATTCCTCAATTCTATCAGGTACTGTATAGCATAAATCTAAATCGGGATTTTCTAATAATTTAGGGCTTAATTTAATTATTATTGTCTCCATGTATACTTCTCCTCTTGTACAAATTACTATTTATAGTATTTAACTTTAAATTAGAATTTGTCAGCTTCGTATTATGCTTATTGGGTTTATCATATTGCAATCCACCAACACACTCCAAATTTGTCTATAACAGTCGCACAACACTTGCTCCATGGAACTTCCTGAATGGGATTAATAATAACACCGCCATTACTCAAAATATTAAAGGCATTATAAACCGATTCTTCGCTTCCCATCTCAAAAACATTAAAAGTCATAGTTTCCCATTTCATTTTGTGAACTATGTTTATGTCACAAGGGTTTGCTGCTTCGCCTAATGCTAAAAAACCTTCACCATTTACGGATAATTCACAGTGTACATAAGCAGTTTCGGTATCATTTTTCACTTCAAATGTAATTTCTGCGCCAAAGGCTTTGCAATACATTTCTGCCGCTTCAAAACTACTTTTCACATAAACCTGAGTATAATTTTTCATATTTTCCCTCCTATGCAAAATATAAATAATCCGCAGTTAAAACTGCTCGATAAATTTACTATTTATATAAATAAACCTTAAATTCATATTATTAGCCTAAGAGGTAGTTGAATATGAGAATGATTACTTTATTAAGGCTACTTTTCGCAAATACTTGTGATACGGTTCTCCGTAACAGGCATAACGTAGAATATTTCCATATTTTTAATTTATTCTAATTGTTCAAATCTATTTTTATCTGCTTAGATTTACAATAGATTAAGTATCTTTCAACTCAAAACAGATTACTTTAATTTTGACATATACCAGGTTTATCTCAACATTTTTTTCTTGTATCTAAACATTGTCAAAATATCTGAATGCTTGTACTCTTCTACTTTAACATAGCCCATTTTCTCATAGAAATGATGATTTCGATAACTTTTAAATGGGGTTATTAATTCCCACTCAGATGCTTCTGGATATACCTCTTCAATATACTTTAAAGCCATTTGTCCAATACCTAAATTTTGATATTGCGGAATAATACTAATAACCCTAAGATAAAAGTTGTTGTTTTCTCTTTGTTTAATAATTATATCTCCTATTATTTCATTATACTTAAGTATTTTATATACTCTTGCCTCTTCAATTTGTTTTAACATTGCCTGCTCTGTTTCATTGTACGCTGGACATTCTCCATACTTATTATAATCATCATAGAAGCTCTGATTTTGAACATTGATAATTTTTTTAGTATCATCTCTGTTTGCTAATTCAAAGTCTATCCTCATAGCTTCCCTCCTTAAAAGTATAAATTTTATTTTTTATATAATATTGATACATTTATATTATAAAAGTATCAAATCCAAATTCTTGATGTTTTTTATTAATTTATCTATTATAATTTATTTGAATATATCAAAACAAAACTTTTTAGAGGATGATAGATATGTATTATAAAAAAAACATCATGGATGTAATTGATTATATAAATCGCAATATAGAAAAAGATATAACTATTGAAGAGATTTCAAATGTATCAGGCTATTCTCCTTCACACTTTTATAAGTTATTTACATCCATAACAGGTTTTACAGTTAAGGAATATATAAGAAATAAAAGGCTTTATGAGGCTGCAAAAAGCTTGTAAAAACTGATAATCGCGTTATAGATATTGCAATGGATGCTAACTTTCAATCACATGAAGTATTTACAAGAGCTTTTACATCTCTCTATGGAATATCTCCTTTAAAATACCGAAAAAATCGAAATGAAATTTTCTTATATGAAAAATTTACTGAGTTTGGTACATATATTAAAGAAAAGTTCAATTACATACAAGATGATATAAATATTGATGTTAAAGTTTTAGAAGAAAAAGAAATTTATCTTGTTGGAATGGATATTAAAACTTCTGTTATTGAAATCATTGAAAAGCACACACTCCGTAATTTCTGGCAAAATGAATTTTTACCTCAGTCTCATAAAATTAAAAATAAATTTAACCCTAATAATTCAATACACTTTGAAATTACAAACCCTGAAACAGATGAGATTTATCATCTAGCATGTTTTCAAGTTTCAGCTTCAGATGTACCTTCTGGAATGATACTCAAAACTCTTCCTCCACTGAAATACGCAGTTTTCACACCTAAAAGATCGCTTAGTGCTTTAGAATATAGTTCACTAATCATTTATGCTTATGGTGAGTGGCTTCCAATTTCCGGATATGAATTAGCAGATGATTTTACATTTGATGTTTTACATCATGAAAAAATTGATGATAAAATTATTTGTACCAATATAGAGGTTTATATACCTTTTTATAGAGTTGCGCGATACTTTGTCAACTTAATCGTATATACAATGACACTGGTTAAAGAGATGGATGGAGGTGAAGGTTTGGAGGGTGACATATTTATTAAAATCTATAAAGAGTATTTCCCTTACGTTTATAGATACCTTTATGGGCTTACATTTAATCATCAGACGGCAGAGGATTTGGCACAGGAGGCCTTCGTTAAGGCCTTATGTGTTCTTCAATTCCCTAATGAAAGTATTAAGTCCTGGCTGCTGACCGTTGCCCATAACCTCTACGTCGATTATGTTAAGAAAAACAGAAGATTGGATTTCCGAGAGGATAGCCAGTTCTATCAAATAAAGGTACAGGACTTTATTGACGAACTAATACTTAAGGAAAGCACCAGGTCAGCTTTTGTATTAATTGAGCAGCTTCCCGAAAATCAGCGTCAGGTAGTGCTGTTATGCTTGGTAAATGAACTTTCATATCAGCAGGCAGGAGAGATTTTAGGCATCAGTGTTTCAGCAGTTACGAATTTAATTTACAGGGCTAGAAAAACTCTTAGAGCCTTAAGGAGGAGTATTAATGAGTAATGAGTTTCAGGAAAAACTGCAGCTATATAAAGAAGGCAAATTGACTCAAGATGAGATCACAGAAATAGAATCGGAAATCGATAAGTTCATTGCCATATCGGATTATCTTAATAACGATGAAAGGGAATTTTTAAAAGAGCTGAAGCAGCAGATGCCGGCAAGCAACGGAGAAGAAAATAGAATTGATAAACTGTTAAAACGCAGAGTAAATCTAAGGATTATAATGATAACGGCATTTTCTGCTTTTTCCGCTTTAGCAGTCTTTATCTTTATATATTTTTCAGCATCGAAGATTACTACGACCTGGTTTGGATTAGATTATAAGGAATCATACGTAAAGAGAGAAACAATGATTCAATTCGCACAGATGTTTCAACCTAAATATAAATCCTATAGAAGTGGCGTGGAAACATCACGTTTTGCACAACAAAATATCAGAGTTTACCTTGAAAATACCGTTGGAAATACTAAAATAGATGAAGCCGAAATAAGCGTCAGATATAGTTTCGGCAAACCTGTCAGATCAGGAACAACAGTAGTGCCTCCATTAATATTCGAAGATTTTCCTCATTTTGTTGCTCATGAACCTGACCCAATATCAGGTTTTAAAGTACTGGAAAATGCACCTCAAGGTACAAAGGCAAAGATATTTGTTGAGTTTAATAAAGCTTTAACATCTCAGCAGATAAAGGAACATTTTATAAATAAAATAAATAATATAGATACCGCACCTTTAGATATTACACCTATAGCAGCAATCGGTTCAAAGTTTGTATTAGCAAATCCTTCATATTACCACTTTAGTCCAGTTTTTCCATATCATAAAAATAATGCTAAACAACTCGAAGGGAACAGTTTAAAACAAAATGAATATGAGAACATGGACGATCAGGCTCATAAGGAGTCTTTAATTGGCAACCTCAATCTTATAAAGAGTAACCTAAGGCTGCTACAGGTAATGTACTATGAAGATATGTTCGAGAATATTAATATTGATGATATGATTAAACATGTTGAAAATAACGGCGCCGAATATGTTGGTATCTTTATTTCTGCAGACAGCAAAGAGCTATTAAACCTTAAAGACAATCCACTTATTCACTGTATGCGGGTTCAGAACCTAGTAATATGGTAAAGCTAATTATAATAGTCTAATTTTTGAAATAAAAAGCTTCCAATGGTATGTTACCAGGGAAGCTTCTTAGCATGTTAATAAACATCCTATCTCCAGATGTGTTGTATATGAAAACATATCATTTAAGAAACCGCAGTTACTTATAATACGGCTCTCCGTAACTACTCTAAGTTAATTATCAAGATTAAATTTCTTGGTATTCATATGGAACTTAATGGCATAGAAAAGCACCCATCCAACCAAAAATTTATAAAAAATAAACCTATATAATTTTTTCTATTTAAAAATTTTAATCTCAATAACATAAATTGGAATTTGTAAATAACTTTTACACCTTTTTAAGTACTTGCCCATATATTTCCTTCTTTTTTGTACAACCATTAATTTTCCCTCTTCTATCATCTTTTTAATTCTTTTAGCATACCACCAGTCTCCAACTCCAAGAGGATGTTTCCCTAAAATATTTCCAATAAGGCGTGCCATAACGAACTCGCCATCTGGAATTTCTTTCCTAATAAGATGATCATAGAAATCTTCTGGAACACCAATTAATTTACCATTTACAACAGCTCGCAAAGTACTTTTTTCTTCTTTTAGTTCAGCCCAATTAGATGTAAAAGATTGTATTTCACGAGAAGATAACTCTTTTTCTAAAGATAAGAATTTATAAAACTTTCCAGCATCTATTTCACTCCATGATGTATAAGATTGCATTATAGTATCTGATAGTTTCATATATTGTGGTAACTTTATAACAAATATCTTACAATTATATTCTCTCAAAATACTACATACATAATAAAATCCGCACACAGAATATGGGGAATCACTATACCATAAACGAATAGTTTCTCCTTGGGTTGCATAATTTTTCAGTCGCTCTATTTCATTTAAGTATCTTTTCCACGAATCCTCTAAATCTTCTAAAATACTATTATCATCCATTCCATTTATGGTGTACATATCAAATATAAGCTTTTTTCTATACTCACTTTCAATTGAAACATTAATATCACCAATATCCAGCATAAAAGGAATACAAATCACTTCTGAGGAATTGCCACCAACCGCCTTTCCGTCAAACATTTTTTCAAGCTCATCTTTGCTTGGTTTCTTCCCAAACCAAGTTGTTGCTCCATTTTCAAAATCAGGTTTTCGATAATTCTTTGCCACTTTCATGGCTCCGCCTTCACTCTCTCCAAACAATACTTCTATCATAAAGGTTCTCCTCCAAATTACTATTTATCTACATATTATCAAATAATTTAGCTTATATACTAATTATATAATATTTTAGCGCGATCTATAACAATTTGTAAATAATTGTAAAACGCTTATATAGCTTAGTTTCTCTTTCTTTAAATGCTTCAATTTTTGTGTTAACAAAGGAGACTATGCTGTGGATAGGCACATTTTAAGATTGCAGTGCAATGTATTCACATGATTTATATGGTGTATCTCATTTTAAAACCCTTTCCGAGGTTGAAACAAGCTTTCTTTTATATTACAATTTACATAGATTGAGATCAGATAGGAGAATGTTATGAGCAATAAAAACAAAACTTTACCAATGGTTTCTGGCCTTGTTAGCGCTATTATATTTGGACTCAGCTTTTTGTTTTCTAAAAAAGCCTTAGATTATGCAGGGCCTCTAGAACTGATATCTTTTAGATTTTTAACTGCACTATTAGTAATGACAGCTTTACTACTTTTTAAGGCCATTAAGGTTGATTATAAAGGTAAGAATTTAAAGGGCCTTCTGTCCCTTGGGCTTATGGAACCTGTTATATATTTTATTTTTGAGACCTACGGAATTAAATACTCTACTTCTTCTCAAGCTGGACTTATGATTTCACTAATTCCAATATTTGTGGTAATACTTTCCGCTTATTTTCTTAAGGAGAAACCTTCAAGGCCTCAGCTTATATTCATAGCTCTTTCTGTGAGTGGAGTTATGTTTATAGGATTAATGGGAAGTTCTGGCTCAGGTAAAGGAAGCTTATTTGGAATCATATTACTTTTAGGAGCAGTACTTTCTGCAGCAGCTTTTACCATTATATCTAGAAAGCTCTCTAGACAGTTTACACCAATAGAGCTTACTTATTCTATGATGGTGCAGGGCGCTGTGGTATTTACTATAATGTCTCTAATAAATCACTTGAGTAAAAAAACAATTTTTTCCTTCTTTAAGCCTCTACATAATAAAGACTTTGTAATTTCAATAGTTTATCTAGGGATTTTGTCTTCTATAGTAGCTTACTTCTTAATAAATTATACTCTTTCTAAAATAGAAGCTTCAAAATCTGCTGTAATTTCAAATATATCAACTATAGTTTCCATAATAGCTGGTGTTGTGTTTTTAAAGGAAAGCTTTGAGTATTATCATATACTAGGTTCCATTATGATACTTACTGGTGTATGGGGTACAAACTATTTAGATGTTAAAAAAATTAATAAGTAAGAAGAACTATTATTTACAATAGCTTTAATATGCAGTAATATTATGTTAATACTTAAAAAAGCGGGGTGGGTTATTATGTTTATTAATGAGCTCAATAAAAAAGAAGCTGTACATTTTATTAATTTATTCCAATCTTTAGCTAATGCAGATGAATCTTTTGCTGAAAGTGAAGAAGAACTTTTAATGGAATATATGGAGGAACTTTCTGTTAATAAAGAGGATATTAAGGTTACAAGCTTTAATAATTCAGTTGAATGCTTAAAGCAATGTAACGATAGAATAAAAAATATAATTTATTTTGAATTACTTGGACTTGCTTTAACTGATGGCTCTTATGATAAGAGAGAGATTGATCTCTTAAATAATATTGCCAATGAATTCAGTATAAGTTCTAGTAAACAAAAGGACTTCCTAGATTATTTCAAAAGGCTTAACGAATTATATAATTCAGATTTCTTTAATTTCGAAGGCAAAATTCAATCCTTAAAAGAAGAGGCAGAAAAGTTGATATAAATCGTTTCCTTAAATATAGGAGGCTGTGAAAAACATAGGTGTTCTTTTTCACGGGCCGCTCGTGGAGCTCAACGCGCGGTATAGGGAAACCTATAGAACACCTTTTTTCACAGCCTCCTATAAGGAAACAACATCCATAGATTAAGCAAAGATATGGAAAGTCATTTAATCCATCGCTTTGCTTAATATTTTATTTTACTGATTCAGTCTCATAGGGCCAGTTTATTATGCCTCCTATATCATACACATTGGTGTATCCCATTTTTATAAGCCTTTCCGAGGCAGTAACACTGCGATTTCCACTTCTGCAATAAACAAATATTGCTGCATTCTTATCTGTAAGCTTTGATGAAGCTTCCTTTTCAATAACATCTACAGGTATTAGGATGCTATTAGGAATGTGCTTTTCATCATATTCCTGTTGTGTCCTCACATCCAGTAATACTATATCCTTTTCACTTTCAAGTCGTTTTTTCGCTTCCTCTGGTTTCATATTTTTATAGCTTAGAGTCTTAGGTAACTCCTTTTCTGAAAACTCTGTTTTTTTATTATCTATTCTTGGTTCGCTTTTGCTTTCTGCATTACAAGCCGCAGCTCCTATAGTAAAAAGTACTAAAATAATGGTAAGGATTTTCTTTTTCATATATTTAAAGCCTCATTTCTCGTTCTTTACTTAAATTATAACATGCTGTTATCCCATAGCACAAAAAAAGAACCAAAATAGCATCATTATTGCTATCTTAGTTCTTTTTATAATTTATCATATATTATTTATTAAATGGGGTTAGAAAAGCATTTTGGCTTAATAATATTCTTCTAAGCTCCTGAATATCTACATCTCTAGCTGCTTTATTAGACTTTGAAGCTAGTGCCGCCGCTGCCCCAGCCGCATGTCCTAGTGCCATGGCTATAGGCGTAACCCTTAATGAACTGGCGGCTTCATGAGCTGCGCTGACGCATCTTCCTGTGGTTATCAAGTTATCCACTTCGTTATTTACCATGATTCTATAGGGAATAGAATAATAGGTACCAGATCTTAGGAATTTGTCGTTGTTAGAACTTCCATCTGGAGAATGTATATCAAAGGGGTATCCTCCCATGGCTATGGCATCATGGAACATCACATTATCTATCATCTCTTCAGCCTTTAGTGTGTATACTCCATTTATTCTTCTGGTTTCTCTTACACCTATTTGTGGTCCTGTACTTACAAGGCAGCATTGCTCAAAGCCAGGAATGTATTTCTTTAAGAAATCAACAGATTGTCTAATCTGCTCCCTTCCTTGAATCTCTCCCTTGGTGAGTTCGTAGCTGTCCGTAGCATTAAGCTTTATGATTCTAGACATATTAAGGATAACCTCTCCAGGGTTATTATTTTCAAAGAACAGCACTGTTTCTCTTGGATAGGTTAAATCTCCCTTTTCTTTAGCTTCTTTCAGCTTGCTATAAAAACCTGAAACCGATAGTTTAGGGGTTTCATCAAAGTAGCTCCAATCCTTAGTAAAGAAATCTTCTGGATTATCCTTCATGTATTTTCTTACTTTATCAATATCCACATTTCCTATTCGGGCCTTCATGGTCATTGGCTGTGCAAGTCCATCTAGCTTTCTTCCATATTCATAAGGCACTCCAGCTTTTACTGAAAGGTCAGCATCTCCAGTAGCATCAACAAAAACATCCGCTTCTAATTCTATAAGCCCTGATTTTGTCCAAAACTGAACTGATTTTAAATTACGGTCTTCTACCTTACAATCCGTAAAGAAGCTATGATAAAGCATTTCTCCTCCAGCTTCTATATGCTTATGCTCAAGGACATACTTCATTGCCTCTGCATCAAAGGGAGTTAAGGAGGAAGCATATCCAATGGTATCCTTTATATGTCCTGGACTTGCTCCTAAGGTCTTTAGAGTTTCTATTATTTCATCGGGTATTCCTTTAACCACCTGTGTATCTCCAGCATGAAAGGTCATCATAGGGCCTACTCCTGCCATGGTAAGCATGCCTCCCATAAAGCCATATCTCTCTACCACTAAGGTTTTAGCTCCTGCTCTTGCTGAAGCTATAGCAGCTATAGAGCCTGCAACTCCTCCCCCTACAATTATTACATCATATTTCTCTTTTAACAAAAGTATCATTCCTCCATACTAAATGAATGTTTAACGAAACTATGGGCTCCTATCTCTGAAAGAGCCTTAATTCCACACTGGAACTTGAAACCTGCCAGTTTAAAATTTGTAACTTTATATCTATTAGATAGAAGCCCTATTTCTTCACATTCTAAATAATGAAAAAATTCATGTGCTATGAACAATTCTTTGCATTCTTCGTAAGTCTTACCTAACTCTGACGCCCAAGCTTCCACAGACTTTATATATATAACTATCTCTTTTTTTCCGCTATAGAACTCACTATAGAAGATTACATCTCCAATAATTAATTCTCTATCTTCTTCTAGTATTTTTAATCCATAGGCTTTGGCTATATGGCTAAAGCTTTTCTTGGGATACATCTCTCCTATGGTTTTAGCCCAGTTTTTACCAATGGATATACCGTCTTCTATTATTGCTGCTATATCTTCATAAGGAATTTTATCAAAGTATCTATCCCTTTTAAGTTCAAAAAGTGCTAGTTCTTCCATTGGCAAAAACAAATGCTTCACTTTAAATCATCCTTCCATTCTCTTTGAAACCACTAAAATCATAGGTTCATTGCTGCCGAGTCCATTAATTTCAACCTTTGCTAAGGATATAATCTGCTCTACACTTTGAAGCCCGGAAAGGTCAATGAGTCTTTTCCCACAGATTATATATATATTAGGCATCTCCGTACCGCCATCTCCATAGACTACTACCTCTTCCATAATACTGCGTAGGGATGACTCGAAGTTATTTACATTGGTTTGCTGACAAAGGGCATTATTCTTTTGAAGTCTTATAACTCCCTCTTTATCAATTATTCTTAAAGCTTTATTTTTCTTTTTAATAAAACCGAATAATTTTTTACTTATACATTCATGGGTTATAGCATACATATAGCTGGTGCTGCCTTCGATTTTAAGCTTATCTGTAGAAGTTTCTAAATTATGAGCTGCAATATCCAATAACTCCTTTTGTGTAAGCTCTTTTTTCATAAGATCCTTAGCCCTAAACTCCGTACTGCCTACGGCAATAGCACGAACAATATTCTTTTGACTATCTACCTCTACTTGTACCTCTACAGTACCCGGTGCTGCTCCCGCCTTAAGCACAGCTTCTTCTGCTTCTTTTCTGGTTTTTATTATATCCTCTTCTGTAGGATTTGGTATAGTTCTTTCCACAACATCTCTTACCATGGCCAGCGCTACTCCTATAGTGGAAATAACTGGTGCATTTTTAGCTAACTTATGCTTCATATCTATATGCTTTCCTAAGGAAGGAACTACTGCAGCGCAGCCTCCTCCACCACCTATTAATACAGTGGTACGAGGATCCAGGTTATAATCTTTAATTAAAGCTTTAACCACTTCTCCATTTTTATCAGCTGCCATTTCTATAATTTTTTCTGCCACCTGTTCTACTGTCATATTCATATTTTTAGCTAAGGGCTCATAAGCTTTTTTAGCAGCTTCTATATTTCCGTAAGCATAATCCTCTTCATGGACATAACCCGCTATATTTGCAGCTCCTGCCAATGTAAGAGCAAATTTTTTACCATTGCTGCATTTAATATATCCATAGGCTGGATCTCCTTCTATGGGTACTATGGTTTCTAGCATTGGATCTACAATGTCTTCTGGGGAGGCATATACTTCATAGCCTAGGCCAGCTATATGAGCACTTCTAGGGCCTACATTGCTAGCCTTGCCATTGGAGATTTGTACCATACTTCCTCCTCCAATGCCCACAGTTCTAACATCTAAGGAGTTTAAATAAGTTTTATGTCCTCCTATTTCTGCATACTGTATCATAACCTTACCATCTTTTACTGCAGAAATATCTGTGCTAGTTCCTCCTACCTCCAGAAAGATTCCATCTGTCAGCTTTTCATACATAAGAGCTCCAGCTACACCAGCTGCTGGTCCAGACAGCACAGTTAGTATAGGTCTCTTTCTAACCTCATCTACGCTCATAACTCCGCCATCACATCTCATTATCATCAGCGGAGACTCAATGCCTGCATTTTTTACACTGCTGTCAGTCATATTGGCAGTGTCCAGCATCTTTGGAAGGATGCTGGCATTGATTACTGCTGTTCTTGTTCTTATTTTAAGCCCATAAAGCTTGGATATTTCATGAGTAGCTGTACAAGGCATATTCACTTGGGCGCATTTACCTTGTACTTGTGATTCATTTTCAGGATGATCCACACTGAAGGCCTCTGCCGCCACTATGGATTTAGCTCCTACATTCATCAAAGCCTTTACAGCTTCTTCCGCTTCCTTTTCTCCATCTTTAAACTGAATATGATAATTTTCAGTTTTCAAAAACTTTCCTGGAGCAAGCTCTATATTTCCAATTTCAGTGTCACTTTTGGTTTTCATGCCTTCCATACCTGAGCCCATAGACAAAACTCCTACCTTAACCACGTCACCTTCTAATAAGGCATTAGTAGCTTGAGTAGTTCCATGAGCTATGAAAGTTACATCCTCAGGAGCTATATTAAACTTCTTCATTACTCCTTCTAATACATCTATTATCCCCTTTGCAACTCCGTTAGCAGCTGAGTGGGTAGTGGGCACCTTTAAAGTACCAATAAGCTCAAAGGTTTCATTATTTATAACTGCAGCATCTGTAAAAGTGCCTCCTACATCTATTCCTATTCTTACTTTCATATATACCTCTCCTTCGTTTGTTTCATAAACTATCTGCTATCTATAGGAGGATGTGAAAAACATAGGTGTTCTTTTTCACGGGCCGCTCATGGAGCTCCATGAGCGGTGTAGGGAAACCTATAGAACACCTTTTTTCACAGCCTCCTGTAAGCCATATCTCTTACACCATCAGGTATTGTTCTAATTTAAAGCCAAAGGAATCTTCCTACCACCACTCCAGCGGCAGCAAGTACCCATACATAAGGCAGAAGCTTAGCCAAAACCTGATTAACATCTACCCCTGCATAGTTTGAAAGCCATACATTATGAGTGTTAGTTGGGTCCGCAATAGCTTGTACTCTTTCCACTGCTAAGAATGCGCTCATAACTGTTGCCGCTGGAAGAATATTAAAGCTTACTATAAGTCCGGCAATACCACTTCCTAGTCCAAAGAGGTTTAATGGTCCTCTGTATAAAGCAAGAGGAGCAAGCAAACTAAAGAATAGAATATATCCTATGGAACTTGTAGGTACCACAGCAGTGATGAAAGGCTTCATCTTTTCTGCAACTATTGGGTGCATTAAAGAGTTTAAAAGCATTCCGATACCTATCATTAATATAACTGCTGGAGCGGCATCAGCTACGCCGTCAAAGCCTGTCTTTGTCAACATATTAATTGCTTTGTTAAATTTACGTTGAGTAGTGATTAGCGCATATAGTATACCTACTAGGAAAGCAGGAACTATAGGCCATTTAAAAAACATAACTAGTATAATAGGAATAATTGGCGTTAATAATGAAATTATAGGTGCTTTTTTATTTTCTAATTTAATTTCACCGTTTTTACTATTTAAAGCTGGTGCAGAACATGCAAATTTAATACCGTTTTTCTTAAATTCTACTATAGCAAATATAAGTCCAGTTAATGCAGTTAATACTGCTAGTATTATAGCAAAAAGCTTTATGCTTTCCATAGGAACCTTTATTACATTTAAATAGAAGGACCAGTTGGATATATTAAATAAAAGTCCAATTCCTAACCCAAAAAGGAACATACAAACCGCAATCATGGAGGATACTCCCACAGAAACCATTATAGGTATTACAATAGAACCTATCATGATAACTGCTCCTAAGCCTCCAATGGTAGTAAATAATACTGCTACAGCGGCAGTTAATAATATAGTGATAAGGAAGGGTCTGTCTCCGCCTAACTCTGCTGCATACTTTACAATGGTTTCTGCAATATTTGTTTTGTTCATGATTTGACCAAGCCAAGAACCAAATATTACAGCCACATAAGCACTGGCTAATCTTATAGATCCTGCTTCAAGAATATGTTTTAAAATGCCATTGTCTCCATCCTTTATAGGGTTTAATAATGGAACTCCTGCTATTAAAGCAACTCCGATAGCTAAAACAGGTAGGGCTAAAAGGGTAGGCATCTTCCTTGTAATCATTAATATTGAAATCACTAAAAATAATAGTATAATAAGTATAGGGACTATCATTGTTGATCAGCTCCTTAATTTTTTATTTTACGAAAATTTATTTTTATATTTATTTTATTCTTGGATTCCTTAGTGGCTTAAGGAATCATTTTTTATAATCTTTCTATAGCCTCTCTGAACTCTGCTGTAACTCTCTTTAAATTTTCTATATCTTTTGTAGTTACCACAGCTCCAATCATTATGGCCTTAGCTCCCACCTCATGCAGAAGTTTTACTTCTTCTGGTTTTATCTTCTTTTGTGTAGGAACTAAAACAGGCTTTGAAATAGAGGCAGCAATAGCTGAATACTGCATTAAATCTCTAAAGTATAATGGCTGTCCATAAGTTTCTCCTGGCATTATTGATGCTTCAAGAACCTCCATGGGAGAATTATTTATACCCCTTAAAACTATGTCATTATAATTGCTATCGATAGCCACCATTCTTGTAAGCTTTTTAGTGCTGGCTATATTAGCTGGAAGATGATGATAATAGGCAGAGTAAAAATCCACTCCCATATCCTCTAATTGCTGCATTTCTTCCTTGGTAGCAAAAGCCTCTTCTCCTCCAGGTACAATGCCTAAAGGTACATTAAACTCTTCTAGGATTCTCTTAAAAAGTTCTTTTCCACTTTGGAAATTTCCGAAATCGTTTCCACTAGCCCTATGGTGCACATTTATATGCATCTTCAATGCTTGCGCTCCTGATTCATAAGCAGCCTTAGCCATTTCATAGCTATTTTCAGGTAAACTTACTACCAGTGTCATCTTATTGTTCTCCAATAAGTTTTTAAATAACATTTTGTAACCTCCTTCACAATTTAATACCTTATCCTTTTTCTTTCTTCATCCCCCCTTTCAAGAAATTAATAATTATTTATATAAGTTGCAAAAATCTAAGTACATTTCTTTAGCTTCAAAATTCCTAGGGTCAAACCTATTAAGCCATGAAATTTTGTATCTAAGAAATGTAAGATTTTTATTGCAACTTATATAATTAACAGTTATCAAATTTCATATTGATTTTATTGATAACTGATAATAACTTTTAATAGGCCTGTTAACTAATCCAATACCCTATTACTAAAATCATTAAAGTATCTATCTCTCACTTTTTCCACCAGTGCTAAGGTGTTATCTTTCTCTACCTTAGGTATGGATTTTATTATTATTTCTTTGGTATCGCTAAAAACCTTTCCAAATTGATTTTTAACTATATTATCAAAGCCTGGCACATTCATGAGAGTCCCCCCTAATATGAAAACATCTATTTTAAAAAATAATAATAAGTTCTTCATTATTAAGGTTATACAATCTGCGGCTTCATATATATGTTCTTTAACTTTGTGGCTGGATTCGATTTCACCCTTCCATACCTTCTCCCAGTTTTCTAAAATAAAAGAGGTGTTTTTTTCTTCTGTGTCATAGGTCTTTTCTATTCCTAAGCAATGATAAATTTTTCTATAAAAGTTGCTAGGTGAGAGGAGTTTTTCTATATCTACATTAGGTGATATAAGCAGCTTACCTATATCAATTACTCTTTCACCATTTCTTTCAAAAGCTTTTCCATTGGTATAAATGGAAGTAGTGATCTTCTCATCAAAAGATATATATGTATAATTTTCTGGTATTTCCCTTAGTAATTTTTCCACTTGTTTTTCAATATCTACTCTTCCAGAGTATTCAGATATGACCGGTATTTTAAAAGTATATTCTAAAGCCTCTTGAATAGAAAAATTTTCTTGAAAAACATAAGTAGAAAATAGCATATTAAAATTTGCTGCATACAAGCTTTCATCTATTAAAATACCTATACCAGCTGCTTTTTCTCTTTGTATATTAAGTTTATTCATAGCTTTTTCCATACCACCAGAGATTATAGCAAATAGCCCATTACCATAAATAATTTTTTTACTTAGCGAGCTATGATATACCTCATTTAAATTCATATCATGAACCCTTAAAGTTATGTCATTAGAATTTAAACTTATTATAAAAATATATGAGCTATTCCCCTTTATAGTTAAGTATATGGGTTTTCTTCCACCAGAAGACTCGCCAATGCTATTTTCTTCAATAATTTCATCTTCAATCAGTTCACTTACCAAGGATGAAACTGTACTAGCACTTAAATTTACCTTAGCTGTAATTTCAGCCCTAGAAAGCTTTCCATTCTCAATTAGAGTTCTTAATATTAGATTTTTATTCATTTCTTTCATTAGCTTTAAACTACCGGCCTTAAATTTCATACTGACACCTATTTGTGTTATATTTTTGACTTATTTCGGAGTCCGAATTAAGTTCTTAATTATATATTACCACCTTTTTTTAAAATATCAAAGGTTTTCATAGTATAAATTGTGAACAAACTATGAATATTATTCATAGTTTGTTATATAAAGCATTCTAAAAAGATTATCTATTTCTCCAATAATGCTTGTCCATCATATATTATTTAATATCCTCTCCAAAGCCTTTGCAACTCCAGAATTTATATTGCTATCCGTTATATAATCAGCCATAGCCTTAAGCTCCTCTATAGCGTTACCCATGGCTATCTTAAAGCCTGAATTGTTAAACATGGAAATATCATTTTCACTGTCCCCTATGCAGAGTATTTCTTTTTTTGTTATGCCTAGAGTTTGAGCTAATAGTTCTATACCTCTTCCTTTTGAAATTCCCGATGCCATTACCTCTATATTATCATGAGCCGAGCTTACAACCTCCAGATTACCTAGATAAAGCAGCTCTCTTTTAGCTTCTTTAATAGTGTCTATGCCTCTTTTAGAAAACAGCAACACCTTAAAGATTCCTTCTTTGTATATATCATATATTTCTCTTATATTCTTATGAACTCCAAATTTTATCTTTAAATCCTCAGTAACCGTTGTATTTGCTATAACATGATTATTACTTTGGGGCAGCTCATATTCTGTTATAACCCTATCAAAACTATTGAAGTTTACATCTAGATTATACTTTTCAATTATATTGCATACCTTATGAAATTGATCATAACTTAACGGACACTGGTATATAGGTTTTTCATCTCTTAATTCTCTTATGTAAGCCCCATTAGAGGCAATTATTGAAACCTTAACTTCTGCTTTCCTAGCGTGGAGCTTTGCAGAGGTAAATAATCGACCTGTGGTGAAAGCTATTTTTATGCTCTTATTCTCTACAGCTTTCAAGGCTTTTTTATTTCTCTCTGATATTTCACATTTATTATCTAAAAGAGTACCATCTAAATCTATACAGATTAGTTTATAATTCATGCTGCATCCTCCATATATAAAAATAAAGAATGAAGACATCCCTTCATTCTTTATTTTTGCTAAAGTTTATTATCTTACCATTCTGCAATAGTACCATCGTAGTTTTTCCACTTAGGGTTTGTCCAATTTAATCCTTCTAAAGCCACCTTTTCAACGAAGTCTTCATCTATTTCTATTCCTAGACCTGGCTTAGTTGGAATATCTACATAACCGTCCTTGTATTGGAACATCTCTTTGTTCTTTACAAAGTCTAGTAGATCAAAGCCTTTGTTGTAGTGAATTCCAAGGCTTTGTTCTTGTATAAATACATTTGGTGTACATACATCCATCTGAAGCGTAGCTGCAAGAGCTATTGGTCCATAGGGTGCATGGGGTGCTACTGCTATGTCAAAGGCTTCTGCCATGGCTGCAATTTTTCTCCCCTCAAGGATTCCTCCAGTTAAGGCTAAGTCAGGCTGAATAATATCTATAACACCGCTCTTTAAAATATTTTTGAATTCCCATCTGGTATATAGTCTTTCTCCAGTGGCTAGTGGAGTTGAAGTATGCTTTGCTACTTCTGCAAAGGCCTCCTCATTCTCTGGAAGTACTACTTCTTCAAGGAACATCAATTTATAGGGTTCTAATTCCTTTGCAAGCACCTTAGCCATTGGTTTATGGACTCTTCCGTGGAAGTCCACTCCTATGTTTAGATCATATCCTACAGCTTCTCTTATAGATGCTACTCTGTCTACAACCCCTTGAACCTTTTTAAAAGAATCCACATAATGAAGTTCTTCAGTTGCATTCATTTTTACAGCTTGGAAGCCTCTTTCCTTTCTGTCTAGAGCTTCTTTAACTACTTCTGCTGGCCTGTCGCCTCCAATCCAGGAGTACACCATTATTCTATCTCTGGCTGCTCCTCCAAGGAATTCATACACTGGTATATTGAAAGCTTTACCTTTAATATCCCATAGAGCCATCTCTATTCCAGAAATTACCGTCATATTAATGGGGCCGCCTCTAAAGAAGGAACGGTATAGCTCTTGCCATAACCTCTCTATCTCAAAAGGGTTTCTACCTATAAGGTATTTACACATCTCATTTGCACCTGCTACAACGGTTTCAGTCTTAGTGCCAGAAATTAACTCTCCCCAACCCTCAATACCTTCATCAGTGCTTATTTTTATAAAGATCCATCTCGGTTTTATTTTATATACTTTAAATCCTGTAATTTTCAATTATACCACCTCTACTATGATTAAACTGTTTCTTCTACTTCTCCATTTTTAACTTGCTTTTTCTTTACATTTTCAAAATAAATCCAAATTCCTATAAAGGCTGCAAAGAATACTGGAAGTGTTACTATTAAGTTACCTGTAAACACTTTATATACTATAAAGCTAACTGTTAAGCTTGTAGCTGCAAAGGATGAAATAAGCGCTCCTGCGGCCATGGTTAAATCTATTCCCGAGGACTTAGCAAGCTCAGTTAATACTGGTGCTGTATTGGAACCTGCCAGTAATATTGCTCCTGTACATGCAAGACCTATTATTATATTCTTTAATAGGTTTCCTTCTGTAAGTGCAACCACCATTGCAACCCTGAAAGGTACAACTGCTAGGTCAGCAAACGGAAGTACTCTGTTTCCTGGAAGTATAACTGCTAGTGCAATTGTTAGTGGTATTACTATTAAAGAAGTTGTTATAACTTCTGGGTTTCCTACTACAACTGCAGCATCTAATCCTATTAAGAACTTTCTTCCCTTGAATTTTGCTTTAGTAAACTTCTTAGCTGCTTCTGATATTGGCATTAAACCTTCCATAAATAAAGAAGTCATCTTAGGTATAAGCACCATTACTGCCGCCATGTTAACAGCTACGTTTAGAACCTTTGCTAAATCATATTTAGCTAGTGCTCCTATTACTCCCCCAAGGATAAGTCCCATTATCATTGGTTCTCCAAATAGTCCTAAGTATTTTTTAGCATCTTTAACGCTGAAATTTATTTTATTTAATCCTGGTATTCTGTCTAATAACCAGTTTAGAGGTACTGCTATTACTAGGGATGATAATGCTGACATAGTTGGCAAAGACACTCCTGGAAGCCCGAAGTAGTCTTTAACAAGGTGTTCTGACCAGTCAGACATTTTAAAGGTAATTATAGCCATAGTAACTGCTGCAGCTATACCAAGAATTACATTCTTAGTTACAAAATAAGTCATTATACCCACTATGGCCATATGGTGATAGTTCCATATATCAACATCCAATGTATTTGTTTTCTTAAGCACCAGCATTACAATATTAGTAAGTAGTATAGCGAATATTAATATAGGTATTATTGGTGATGACCAGGTTACTGCTGCAATAGCGCCCCAACCTACATCAAGAGCATCTAATTTTATTCCAAAGTTCTTAACCATGGCTTGAGCCGCTGGTCCAAGATTAGAAGACATAAGGTTAATTACAAGCTTGATACCTGCAAAGCCTATACCTACTAATAAACCAGATCTGAAAGCTTTTCCTGCCTTAACCCCAAATATAAGTCCAATAACTAATATTATTATTGGCAGCATTACCGTTGGGCCTGCATCATTTAATATAATCTTAAAAAAATTAAATAACATGCATAATTCCTCCTATGAAATTAATTTATCTATTTAAGAGCGTTTATAATTTCTTCTATGGTTTCTTCTTCCCCTACACCTGTTAATAATGATATAGCTCCTATAACTGGGATATTAACTTCTGCACCTGTGAATTTTCCTGTTGTAACTAAAAGATCATAATCTGATACCTTTGAAGGCACCTCTAAAAGCTTGCATTGATTAACATTAACATCTATATTATTATCATCACAAGCCTCCCTTATCTTCATTGCTACTACTGTTGAAGTTGCTATTCCGTTTCCGCATGCTACTAGTACTCTTTTCATTTTTGTATCCTCCTATAAATTAATTTTTTATGCTATTAAATATGGTTCTAATTTTTTTATAACTTCCTCTGTTGAATTTGTCTCTATGATTTCTTTTAATATCACTGGCTCCTGAATCAACTTAACTATCCTTTGAAGCATATCTATATGTCCATGTGGTTCATCTAGTGCCATCATTATTACAATGCTTACATTTAAGATTCTATCCGGGTCTTCCATGGATTTAAATTCTACTGGATTCTTTAGTATGCCAATAGCTAAGGCCCCTTTATTTACAAGATTATGGTCTGCGTGGGGTATAGCTATTTTAATATCTACTGATGGAAGACCTGTAGGATACTCTGCTTCTCGGTCTAAAATAGCCTTCTGATAACCATCCTTTACATAGCCTTTCTCTTGGAGCTTCATGGATAAGAATTTTAATACTTCCGTACTATTTGAAAACTCTAAATCCTTAAAAACTAAATCTCTTACAAAATCTATTCCTTCGCTCATATTTATATCTCCTAGTATATTTTTTCTTCAAATTCTTTTATAGATTTAATTAATCCTTCAAGGTTTTTATTTAATATATCTTCTTTGTTAAATATGCCTGAACCTATTCCTAAAAAATCTGCTCCATTATCTAAAAACTCTCTAGCATTTTCATTTGATACTCCTCCCACTGCCATTAAAGGAATATTACCAAGAGGTGCTTTTACATCTTTAAAATATTTTATTCCACAGCTTATTGCAGGGAATACCTTTACAATGTCTGCACCATCCTCAAAGGATTTATATATTTCTGTAGGGCTCATGGCTCCTGGCACTGATATTACTGAATTTTCCTTGCAAAGGTCTATTATTTCCTTAGAAAGCATTACTGGTGAAAGTATAAATTTAGCTCCTGCCTTTATAGCCGCTTTAGCTTGATCTAGTGTAGTAACCGTACCTGCCCCAATATTCATAGTGTGGCCAAATTCACTAGATAGCTTACTTATAGCTTCTAAAGCTCCTTCTGTATTCATAGTGATTTCTACAGATTTTATGCTGCTTTCAGCTAATGCTTTCATAACGGTTTTAGCTTGTTTATAATTGTAACCACGTAAAATAATAGTGACCTTAGGGAAGTTTTTAATATCCATTATCTCACCTCCTTAATTTCACTATTATATAAAGCAACTATGATGCCAAATCATTTGGCTGTTATTGTACTTTTAAACAAAATCTTCATGAATTCTTCTTTGTCTTTAGCATCCCTTAGGCTCTGAAGGGCATCTCTACTTGATATTATTTTATATAGCTGCTCTAGATACTCCTTTGAATTTTCTTCTAAAGCTATCAAAAAAATTAAATCTACATTATTTGTTCCATCCCAATTTATAGGATTGGCTAGTCTTGTAACTGCAATGGTTGGTTTTGTAACGTATTTACTATCTCCATGAGGAATAGCTATTCCTCCTTTTAAGTATGTACCTCCAAGAGCTTCCCTTCTGTATACACTTAGCAGGAACCCTTCCTCAACTAGCCCTGGCTGGAGCAAGCTGTCACTCATCATATCAATAACTTCATCTTTGTATTTATAATCTTCCTCATGGAATATAAGCTCCTTTGGTATTACTTTTGAAAGATTGTTTTTAAATATTTTTTCATTATTTATTATCTTTCTGAGGGTTATTAGTGATTTACCTGTTATAAGGTCTTCTACAGAAATAAAAGGTATATCTTTGAATTCAGGGTTTATAGTTCCCACAATAGCTAATACCTGCTTGCTTCTTGTTATTATATCCAGTGTAACCGTAATATCTTCATTATTCATATAGCCTAGAGGAATTATTTCAACCTCTTTAATTCTTTCTCCTAAGGAGTTTTCTATATATTGTTTTACCTTCATTGCTGAACCTTCACCGGTTATACATAGTGTAATAATAACCTTAGACATATCATTACTTTCCATCTTGGATATTCCATAGTAATATCCTTTGCTATCCACTTCATCAGCAATACTATCCAAGGTATCCTCTGGCAGTAGTGCTCTTCTTACACACTCTAAAACCATTAAGGTATCCACCCTTCCGATGGCCCTTGTAGGTATTCCTGTTTTTGCAGTTACAATATCTCCAAAGGTTGTTAGTGATCCCATATCTACTAGCAAAATGCAGCCTTTTCCCTGATTGACCTGTTTTACGAGCTTTATTGTCTTTTCAAGCATTATATTTGGGGAATCACTGAGATCCATATCCAGTCCTATAGCATGGTTTACTCCTAGCAGCCTGTTAGCTACCTCTGCCATGCCTGAAGCTACTCTTCCGTGAGATAGCACTATTACTCCCACTCTTCCTTCTTCGCTGCCACTTTCCCTTTGAAAGTTTTTTAAATATAGAGCTATAAAACCAACTTCGTCCTCTGGAAGCTTTATTTTAAGCCTATTATTAATTAATTTAGCTATTTTCTCAGAAATGGTGAATTCAGTTGAATACTTTTCTTTGATCATTTCTAAATTTGGGTTAACAATTTCTCTTCGTTCTAAAACCCTTTCATAGGTGGAGCTTAAATGAATGGCCAGTGGGTAAATCACATTTCTCTGTAAGCAGCTTATATATTTTTTTGCCAGTTCATAAACATCCTGGGTGATATTTACCATGTCTTGTCCTATAATGTTTATAATCTCCTGAACATTGGCTGAGGATAAATTTATATAGGATGCAAATCTCATAAGCTCCCCTTCTACTTGTTGCCCTACGATTTTGTTAATATCCTTATCACTATAACCGTCCACCTTAAGTTCTTTATATCTATCTTCAATAAATTGATATATATTAGCTTTGCTTACAGAGTTGTACTCATCTCTATGTAATACCTCTACTCCCTTAGCAGAGACTATTATGTCTTCCTTAGTATACTTCTCAAGCTCTTTATGATTTTTATTAGAGCTAATGAGTTGATCCTTTACATGATCAGGAATGTGTTGAAAATTAACCTTTACCTTGTCTCTATTATTAAGGGTAGAATTTAAAAAGCCTCTTGCACAGCAAACTTGAATATCACTTTTTAGTTGTCCTATATTTCCAGGGCAATCATAGGTCATAAAGGCTTTTATTACGTCTCTTCTTACAAAGATATCCTTACCGATTCTTACACTTTCATCAAAAAAGAAATTTTTTATAATTTGAAATCTCTCGTCGTAAGGCCTTTGACTTACACTTGGTATTTCTATGATCATAGGTATTCTTCTTCTAAAGGTTAAAAGAAGAAAACTCTCAGGATTTTCAGTAGTTGCAGCAATTATCATCAAATTACTTTCCCTTGTAACTTCTGTTTCCCCAAGTCTTCTAAATTTGCCTCTGTCCAATAAATAGAACAGAATCTCCTGTCCTTCCGCAGGAAGTCTGTGGATTTCATCTAAGAATAATATGCCTCCATTACATATCTCTACAATGCCTTTTTTATTTTCAGAAGCCCCTGTAAAAGCCCCCTTTGAATATCCAAATAACTGAGATAATAGAAGCTGTGGGTTATCTACATAATCAGCGCAGTTAAATACCATAAATGGTGCTTCCTCTGAAAAGTTTTCAGTGCTCTTTGCAAACTCATACATTTTTTCTGCAAGATAGCTCTTCCCTACCCCTGAAGGCCCTAAAAGCAGCGTATGTAAGCCCTTAGGAGGATAGGAAATTGCTGCTTTAGCCTGATTTATCTGCAGCTTTAAACTACCTTCGTATCCAACTACATCTTGAAATACATCAATATTCTTCTCACTCTTGCTCTTCACTATAGAACCTTCTTCATTTTTATCTCCATCAATATGCTGCATAGATAAGTCTGAAGATATAGCCTGAAAGGCTTCCCTTTTTATATTTGAAGCAGCAAATCTGGCTACATTATAGCCCATATCATTCAGCACCTTTGTAAAGGCTCTATCCGATATATTATTATCTCTTTTAAGAATCTCAATTGCATCTTTTAGCATGACTTTTTTTCTTCGCTCCCTGGAATCAGGAATGCCTAGCTCTTTTCTTTTTTCTGTTACCACCTCTCTGAGAATATTTAGCTTTTCTGCTATTTCTTCATCAGTAAAAGGATTCTTTTTGTCTTCTACATCAATAATATCTAAAACATCCATACTCAATTTAATCTCCAATCTCCTTCAAATCATCCTATGTTGTAAGATCGTAAGCCTTTAATAATTTACTGGTTATTAATCCTTGTCATAGATTCCACCTATATGTAATTATACCTCTATACTCATATAATTGATTATGTTTATGCTTGACATTTATAATTATTTTACCCAACTAATAAAGTTTAATCAATTGTCAACCATATTATTGCAATTTATATTAAGTAGTAGTGAAAAAATTAAAAAAAACCAAAATAGCGCTGTTATTGCTATCTTGGTTCTTGTTACAAACTACATTTCTACATTCCACTTGTAGCTTTTAAATCCTCATAAAAGGCTGTAAGAGTTGCTTTATAATAAGGCGTTATCCATATAAAGCCTATACCTAAAGATATTAACCCAAGGATGAACCATCCCAAAAAGCTTAACCATAGCATAAAAAGCCTTCCTAGCTCTCCCTCCATCATTTCTTTACTTCTATCAAGGGCTTCCAAAGCTGTAAAGTGGGGATTATCATGCATGATGTAAAAGCTCATGGAATATCTCATCATAGCAATGATACCAGGGATTATTAAAAGTAAAGTCCACAAAAAAATAAAAATACCCATCAAAAAATTTAACAGAAAGCTTTTTCCAAAGTCTTTAAATCCGGAAAATACATCTTCAACGCTAGAATATCCATATCTGAATAAATTTAAAAAATAAGCCGAAAGACCTAAAGACATTGGTCCACCAAAAATTAGATTTAATAACTTTCCATAATTTACTCTAGTGCTTTCATTAGCTAATCCACGGAATCCATTTCTGAATATTCCGTTGGTAGTAACAGTAAAATTTAATCCATTGGTAATAATCGTGAAGAGTATCAATACCACCACAGCTTTTAACCAATTACCTCTCAGCTTTTCAAGAGCAATCTCCTTTAGTTCTGAACTAGTTTTTGAATTTGAAAAACTCACTTCACCATACCCCTCTCATAAATCCTTATTTTTAGATGTTTACCCAGCTTAAAAATTTTTTTATATTTGTTTTTATACTTACTAATTTTAATATATGCCTTGGCCCTCCAAAAAGAACTGTTACCTTTATAATACTAAAAATACCTATATTTTACTACCCATGATTTACTTATATTTTATATTACTTAATATATTATTTAAAATGAAAAGAGGAGATTTAGACGTATCTATCTCCTCTTTTCTATGTTACTATAAGTACAGAGTCCTAGGATTTTGTTGATAACCCTTTTCTGTAGGACGTCTATTGCTCTTTGTATTGTGGTTCTTGTTTTTCAATGTAGCTTTGTCTTCCTTCTAAAACTTTTAATGCATCTTCAAAAGTTTTAGCCAAGTGTTGGAAATCTTTTTTAGCTGCTTTGTCTTCTGTTTGTAGTGCAAAGCTCTTCATTGTAGCTGCTGCTGATTGAACTCCAGCTATAGCCTGCTGCATCTGTGTTCCTACTGTCATAATTGTCACCTCCCTTCAAGGAATATTATCTATTATCCCTTAGGTTTAAATACTATGGATGCTAAAAATCCAAAAATTATAGCTGCAGATATTCCAGAACTAGTTATCTCAAATATACCTGTAAGTACTCCAATAATGCCAGCTTCTTCAGCTTCCATTAAAGCACCCTTTACTAATGAATTTCCAAAGCTGCTTATGGGTACAGAGGCTCCTGCCCCAGCAAATTTTACTAATGGATCATACCAGCCTAATCCTCCTAGTATAGCTCCAACAACCACCAATGTACTCATGGTATGAGCAGGTGTAAGCTTAAAAACGTCCATCATGATCTGTCCTATTACACATATAGCTCCACCTATTATAAAAGACCAAATAAAAATTGACAATTTTATACACCTCTTTTATATCTCAATAGATACTGCATGGGCGATACAAGGAATGCTTTCCTTTTGCTGATAGGATAAGGGAGATAGCAATGCCCCTGTAGCAACCACCAATATTCTTTTTAATTCTCCTTTTCTCATGCGGTTAAGAAAGTGGCCGTAGGTAACGGTAGCTGAGCAGGCACATCCGCTTGCACCAGCCATTACCGGCTGATCCTTCTTATATATCAATAATCCGCAATCAGTAAATATTTCTCTTGGCATTTCTAAGCCATGCTTAGCTAATAAATCTCCTGCAATTTTATGTCCAACACTTGCTAAATCTCCTGTTGCAATTAAATCATAGTAAGATGGATCTATTTTTAAATCCCTAAAATGTGCCTCTATGGTATCCACTGCTGCTGGAGCCATAGCTGATCCCATATTAAAGGGGTCTGAAATTCCCATATCAACCACCCTACCAATGGTAGCTGAGGTTACCCTAGGTCCCTTTCCCTTTTGAGCTACGAGACCTGCTCCAGCTCCTGTTACTGTCCATTGGGCTGTAGGAGGCTTTTGACCACCGTATTCTGTAGGATATCTAAATTGTTTTTCTGCTGCTACATTATGGCTAGAGGCACCTGTCACTACGTACTCTGCAGCCTTACTATCCACCAATAAGGAGGCTAGGGCAAGGCCTTCCATAGAACTTGAGCAAGCTCCAAAAACCCCTAAGAAAGGCATACCCAGTGTACGAGCTGCAAAGCTGCTGGATATAATTTGGTTCATCAAATCTCCACTTATTAAAAATTGGACGTCTTCTTTTTTCATTTTTGCCTTATTAATAGCTGTTTCGCAGGCCTCTTCTAATAACTTTTTTTCTGCCTTTTCAAAGCTTTCTTGCCCTAACCATATGTCTTCATGAAGACAGTCAAAATCCTCTGCTATGGCTCCCTGAGCTTCAAAGGCGCCTCCCACAGCAGCTGAGGCAATTATCACCGGCTTTGATTCAAAAACCCATGTTTGATGACCCTTAAGCATTTACATCCCACCTAACCACTTAATAGTTATTTTTACTATGGCAACAACAAAAGCAGAGAAAACTCCAAAGGCGATTACTGAACCTGCCAGCTTAAACATATTACCTCCAACCCCAAGTACATAGCCCTCTGTTTTATGTTCTATAGCGGCAGAGGCTATGGTGTTGGCAAATCCAGTAACAGGAACAGCAGTACCCGCTCCAGCCCATTGCCCAATATGGTCATATAATCCAAAGCCAGTGAGCAAAACAGAAGCTATTATTAAAACTGCTGATGTAGGATTCCCTGCAGTTTTTTCATTAAAACCTAAGTATTTTATAAAAACCCACTGCAAAATCTGACCAATTAAGCATATCAACCCTCCCACCAGAAAAGCTCTTATACAATTTTTAAACACTGGACGTTTAGGCTCTCTATCCTTAGCAAAATCCTGATATTCTTGCTGAGTAGGCGTTAATTTTTTCTTTTTCTTATCCGACATAAATTCAACCCCTTCTACCTTAGTAAGTATGGTTCTAGTTTATCTATTACCTTCTTCATCTTATTAGCATTACGTGAGTACATTTTCTTAGCTTTTGAATTTTTAGTTTCTAGGGAAAAGCTAAGAAGATCAGAATGTACTTTTGAAATAGTAGCATAAAGGAGCTCTTTAACTTGAGGCTTTGGAACTTGTATTAAATCATCAAATAAATCTATAAATAAGTCCCCGGAAGAATCTACCTGACCAATGAATACATTGTCTAGGGACACTCCCGCACTGGATAATTGAGTATTTAACCACTCTCTATTAAGCCCAATAGATGTCAATGATTCATCCAGCACAGTTCCATCTAGTATCACCGTTTGAGGTTCAGATATTGGAGCCACCTCTCTATTTAAATCCTTTGGAGTAACAGGCTTTCTCTCTGGCTTTAATAAAACATTTATCTCCCCTGTATCTTCCATTAATGCGAATTCCACATCAGACAAGTTAAAAGCATTCTTTGATCTTAGTTCTCTTAATAGCTCTTCCCCTGTATATCTAACTTCCTTTAGGTTTTCTTCCATGACTTTTCCTTCTTTTATTAATACAGTTTCTTTTCCGTTTATAAGGTCATGAACCCACTTGCTTTTTATAGATAGATAATCCAAGGCTATAGAAAATAAAAACCAAATACCTAAAGCAACAAAACCAAAGGCCATATTTGGCGCTAATCCTAAGGATATTAATGAAACCATAATGGCAATTACCATATAGTTTATAAATTTAAAGATTGTGATCTTCCATAAACTAGTCCTACCCATATATCGAATCATTGCTAAAGTTAAAAAGTATAAAATTATAACTCTTAGCAGTACCACACCGAAGTTTTGCATATTACCTCACCTCTACTTCCCTTTATATTGTGGTTCTTCAAATTCTAAAGTTTTTAATCTGTCCTCTATGTCTTTTATAACTGACTCTACTGTTTCCAGTTGATTTTTATATACTTCTTTTTCTTCTTCTCTTCTGCTTTGCACTGAATAAATTCTTAAGGTGCTTTCAATGCCTTTTAAGCTAGCTAATGTTTGTTTTATATTTGACGCTACTGTCATTAATATCAACTCCCTAGATATATAACTGACATTATTGTCTTCATAGTTTGATAAAAATATACCTAAGCTTTATACTCTATATCTTTTTCTTCTTGTGTAAAAAATATAAGCTTATAAATACAAAAGCTATAAACACCAAAGTTAATACAGCCTTTAACCATAGCTTCATAGTATTTCCCTCCTTTTAGTGATATGATAGGTATCTTTAATGTCCATCTATCTCTTTACCTTGCATAATTTTTTTAATTTGCTCAATGCTATTACATAAGGTAGTAAATAATATATTAAAACTTTGGGAATGTATATAGTGTTGCGTACAAAAAAACTTTTATGCGAAAGAGTGATAAAAATGAAGGAGTTATTTGATATTCTATTACAGACGCTAATAGCTTTTTTCTCCATACTATTTATTACAAGGATATTAGGTCGTCAGCAAGTAGCCCAGCTTACTGTACATGAGTACATAAATGGTATTACCTTTGGTTCCATTGCTGCAACTGTAGCAACAGACTTAGGGCAATCAACTGGAGGGCATATAGTGGGATTATTTTTATTTGGAGCCCTAACTTTGTTTATGTCATACCTATCCCAAAAAAACAGAGGTTTAGCCAAAGTAATTCAAGGAGAACCCATACTTGTTATTCAGGATGGACATATCCTTGAGAAAAATTTAAGCAGATTCCACTATACTCTTGATGATTTAACACATTTGCTTAGAAAAAAAGATATATTTAATATTCAAGATGTTAAATATGCCATCCTAGAAACCACAGGAGAAATAAGCGTTCTAAAGGTAGTTGAAAAAGAAAACGTGAAAGTAGAAGACATGAAATTAAAGGTAGACCAAGAAGATCTATACACAGATATTATTGTTACTGGCAATATTATTTATGATAATTTAAAGAAGAGAGATATTTCCGTGAAATGGCTCACTAGCCAATTAAAAATGATGGGCGTGAAAGATATTAAAGACGTTTATTATGCTACTTTAGATAAAGATAAGAAGATATATATAGATTACTTTAATGATAATTTAAATAATCCTGCAGATATTACTGAAGCGCCATAGTGTAGGTAATGCGAAAGATACCATCCTTATTACTATTTAACTTAAACCCAAATAATAAAACTACGTTAAACCTAGTGTTCAACGTAGTTTTATTATAACTTCGGTTCCTTTTGAAGCTCTAAACACCTAAACTATGAGTATTAAAGCTCATTAGAATCTTACTATTTGCTAATGTATATTAATAACAACATCTTCCTCAACTGTAAACTTCATTCTATAACCTTCTATATTATCTTTTATATCGTTTGGCTGTACATTTCTTGAAATATATAAATAATAAGTTTCTCCAAGATTATAATTTATTACGGGTTTTATTCTTATGGTTTTTTTATCTTCTAACAATGAAACTGTTATAAGAAATTTATTCCCTTTGCTGTTTAAGATATATACTGTTTCAGTATTAACATTTTTATCTAGCATCTTATTTTCAAATTTAATGCTCCATATCTTATCCTTAGGAACCTGGGAATAGCTCTTAAGGTCTTTCCAATTTTTCTCTTTATCCTTGTCCTTTAGCTTTATGATATTTTTAAAAGGTAAATAGCTATTTCCCTTATAATTTACAGGTGTTCCTAGAGAATATTTTACTATGACATTATCTCCTTTTAGAAGATGCAGCTTTTTGTCCAGACCCTTGTCTCCTCTATCGTTATAAAAATAATGTAGATTTCCTTTTGCATCCTCAACGGTTAGATATTTTCTCTTATCCTTCTCTTCATAATTTTTCACTTTACCAGTTATTGTACCTGCACCTATTACTGGCGGCTCCTGTTCTTTTACAGAAAGGTTTACATATTTCTCGTTGAGCTGATTTACTACAGTGACATTAGGAGTTACCCCTTTAACCTTAATAACTGTATAAGGATAAGTTATAACCTGTGCTTGCATGTAATCAGGTGAGGGTTTATTTTCCGAAATAAATATATTAGTTCTGCCCTCATTGTCTTCCACATAATTCACTCCTATAGAATATCCGGTCGTTGGCCTTGCACCATATAAAATAGCTACATATAAATACCCAGTTTTATCTTCCATAAGAGAAATATATCCTTTTTTCTCTTTATTGATTTCGATTTTATTTTTTAAATCCGCGGGAACCTCTTCATTTTTCAAAACTTGAAAATTTGCTTTGTTTACCGCAATAGGATTTATAGGTTTTTTACTATCACTGTCATTAGTAGAAGCATAGGCAGCATTGCCTGTACCACTTAAAAGCATCACTATGGACAGGGCTATTATCGATTTAAATTTCATATTAATCCCTCCTAGTCTTTACCATTTATTATTTCAAATATAAGACGAAGATAAAACGAAAAAGTTACCCTTACCTTTAACATTTTTTAGATTTTTTCATAAATTTATTAATCTTCTCTGAATTTACAAGCATTATTGAAATATAGCATAATAAAAAGTATGGAAAAATCGCAATGCTTGTTTTAGAAGCAATAAAACCTAAAAGAGGAGGCATAAAGGTACTGCCCATATAGGCGAAAGCCATTTGTAAGCCCATTATAGATTGTGATGCTTCCTTACCAAAACGGTTTGGTGTTTCATGAAGCATGGAAGGATAAATTGGAGCGCAGCCTAGCCCTAAAAGGATTAAACCAACCATTGAAAAATAAGTGGGTAAAGGCAGTATTAAAGTAATTGCTCCCATCATGCAAACCACTTGTCCTGACCTAATTAAGGTTTTATTATTAAATTTTATTGTAAGAAACCCTGATAGAAATCTTCCAATAGTAATTCCTGCATAAAATAAAGAAATCCATTTTGCAGCTTCTCCCGCTGACAGGCCTTTATAATTTACTAAGTAGCTGCTTCCCCATAATCCTGCTGTAGCTTCTGTGCCGCAATAGCATACAAAGGAAACTAAAGCTAATTTTACCCCAGGAATTTTTAAAGCAGAGGTGTTTTGATGACTTTTTTCTTCTTCCTCAGCTTTATTATCGTCCTTTCCTATCCTATTCCATAGTGGAAGGGTTATAAAAAGCACCGCTACCAAAGAAAACTGTATCATGGATATGGTAAAGTAACCCTTTTGCCATTGATTGTTTTTTGCGATAAATAAAGACATAATAATGGGTCCTAAAGTTGCACCAACTCCCCAAAAGCAGTGAAGCCAGCTCATATGCTTAGCCTTATAATGTAGTGCAACAAAATTATTTAGGGCTGCATCTACGGAACCCGCACCTAAGCCTAAGGGAATAGCCATTATGCATAACCATATAAAAGAAGGAGCAGCTGAAAAACCAAATAAGGCCACTGCCGTCATGGCTACGCTTACAAAAGTTACCTTTCCAGTACCAAAGCTTTTTATTGCTTTGCTGCTAAATAAGCTTGAAATAATGGTTCCTCCAGAAATAATCATGGATATGATCCCAGCACTAGAAAAAGCTACTCCTAAATCAGTGTGTATAACGGGCCATGCTGATCCTAATAAAGAATCCGGTAATCCTAGGCTGATAAATGACAAATAAATAATAATTAAAATTAATGTTATCATAATGTTCTCCTTATGAATAAAATATGGGGACGGTTCATTCAAAATTTAATAAAATAAAACTAAAAAACTGATCGTTTGTCTTATTTTATGTGAAAAATTATAGATAAATTTTTATGTTATATATCTATAACTTATTTGAAATTCTTAGTAAGAGTCAGGATTTTATTTTTCTCATTAATGCCTGATAGATTTCTTCCTCTGCATTATCACAATGAACACCACCTAATTTTATGGCAGGCTTTGTTTTGCCATGAAAATCACTGCCCACAGTTTTAATCAAATCATATTTTTCTGATTGCACCTTATAAAATTCTCTCTGCCTCTGGGAATGATAGCTGCTATACACTTCCATACCCGCAATTCCAGCTTTTACAATATGGTTCAGCAGTTCCTCATCTTCCTTTACATTGTTTCCTGGATGGGCTAACACGGGAATACCTCCTGCTGCATAAATTAGCTCTATAGCTTCCTGAAGACTAATAAATTTTATAGGTACATAGGCTTTTTTTCCCTTAGAGCAAATATCCCAATAAAAATTTACATAGGGGTTATCGCTTCGCTCTCCTTGAGGATAATAAGGGATCATCAGCGGATTGTTCTTATTCCTACTATCCTTAAGAGCCACCTCTGCAATGATTTCTCCAGTCACTACTCCATCTCTAGACAGCTTCATAACCTCATCAGAATCAAAGTCAATGCCCATAGCTTTCACAAGATCCATTCTTTTTTTTGCTGCTGCCCTTTCTTGTTCTTCAATTCCCTTCTCTATTTTTTCAAAAGCTCCATGTTGAGGATCTATACCATAGCCTAGCACATGTAAATCCACATCTCTAAAGCTGCAATCCAGTTCTATGGCAGGAATCAGTTGAATACCTAATTTATCAGCATAAAGTTTTACTTCCCCCACTCCTCTCACGGAATTATGATCTGCAAGAGCAGCTACTTTCACCTCAGCATCAAAGCAAAACTCCATTAATTGTTTTGGTGAAAACTCGCCATCATCACTTATATTAGAGTGCATGTGTAAATCTAACCAACCCATATTATAACTCCCCTTTTCTTCATAATTTTATTTTAAAATTTTACGAATTTATCCTACGAGTTGGATTATTAAGGTGTTCTAAGGTCATAGAGCTCAAACCCTTTAAATAATACTCCTCTACATTGCTTTCTAATCGAACTTTTGGCATATGCGCTTTGGGTACAATTTGGCTGCTGTAGTCACATATTTCCTCCAGCATATCCTCTGCCAGGTTAGTTCCAGTCATAACAATGGTATGAGGATTGATAATAGCTGTCAAAGAGCATAGGGTTTTTGCTACAAGCTGAATGACTCCATTCCTGTCCTTTAGCTGCTCCTTCTGTTCATCATGACTGCAGCCAAAGGGCAAATAAGAAACCTCTCCTGCAAAATTTGTATTTCCTCTGATAATGTGTCCATCTACAATAATTCCTGAACCTGGCCAATTGTCTTTAAAAAAGGAAACCACTGCTATGGATGTGTCCTCCTCATACTCTCCACCTTGGTAAAAACCATAGGCAATCAAGTTCATATCATTTTCAACCACCACATCTCTTCCTAGTTTATCTGTTAACTTCTCTGCTAAAGCACAGTGATTTAATTCTTCTATATCACAAAAATCAATGACATTTTCCTTGTTCACCACCCCAGGTATACCAATTCCTATGGCTTCAATATTCTCATATTCTTCTATAAGCTCTTCCACAAGCTTTTCTAATTCTTCATAGCCAATATGCTCTTTTACCATAGATTTATCTTTTATGATGTTTCCTAAAAGATTAACCACTGCATAGTTTAGTATTTTTTTCTTGTTTTCATAGATCATATAAATACAGCAGATATAAGAATAATTTTCGTTAAATCTATAAGCCTTTGCTGGTCTTCCCACGCTAGAATATTCATTATTTACTTCTAAAATCTCTCCTGTAGCCTCTAGTTCATTTAAAATGGTGTTGCAGGTAGCCACACTAAGACCTGTAATTTGCGCAATGGTTGTCTTTGTTCCACTGGGTAATGCCTTTAATGCATTCTTTACAATTTCCACGTTATATCTTTTTACCTGAGCGGTATTACTTACCATTTGTTTCATGCAGCATTCCTCTTTTCATAATTATTATAATACTTATAATAATTATTATAATAATAGTTGTAATAAGTGTCAAGTTAGGGGACGGTTCATTCAATGTTTAATAAAATAAAAACCTAAAAGACTGATTATTTATCTTATTTTATGTTAAAAATTATAGATAAAATTTTATGAAATGAGGTTTTTTTATGCCAAGATCTAGCAGAATAAAAGATGATAGAGCCATCTACCATATAATTGTTAGGAGTATCTCAGAGGTTAACGCCTTTAAAAAAGATATTGACAAAGAGCGGTACTTAAATCAAATGAAGCACTATAAAGAGATATTTAATTTTAAAGTGCATGCTTATTGTATAATGTCAAATCATGCTCATTTTGCTATTGAAGCTATGGGCGCAGATATATCAAAGATAATGCACGGATTAAATTTAAAATATGCAGTGAGTTACAATAAAATTTATGAAAGACATGGTCATTTATTTCAAGATAGATTTAAAAGTAAAATAGTTGATTCTACTAGTTATTTTGCTACATTGATAGCATATATCCATAACAATCCAATAAAAATAAAAGGCTATGAAAAATCTCCAGAGAAATATAAATTTTCTAGCTTAAAGGTATATTTAGGTATTGAAAAAGACAATACAGGATTATTGGATGAAGAGGATATAAGAAAAAAATTCGAGATAAATAGAGAGATTACAAGGGAAAATTATTTGAAATTTGTTTATCTATGTGATGATGCAAAACTAGAAAAGGAAATGGAACTTCAAAATCAGAAATCAGAATATAAGAATGAAAAAGAAATATTGATAAGAAATTTTAACGCTGAAGAAATATTAGATTTTATAGCAAAAGAAACTGGTATAGATAAAATATTAATTTATATAAAAAACAATAAGAAGTCTAGAGATTCCAGAGCCTTGGCAACACTACTCATGCGAGGATTATGCGACTATAAAATAAAAGATATATGCAAAATAATCGGCAATACAACGCAATCAACAGTCTCTAAAATGTGTAATTTTGCAGTGCATTTAATAAGCAGCGAAGAAAGATATAGAAATCTTATCTTCAAATTTCTAAACCAATATAAAGTTTCTTTAGAAATTTAACTAAAATAATAAAATTAAATATATTTCTTACTTTTTATTTTAAAAAATAATGGAAAGTTCTATTTTTATACACAAATTCATTTTGGACAAGCTCCTTAATATAATATTTACTTAAGAATTTGTTATAATATAGAGAAACAACTTTATCTAATAATACTTATATATATCCCAAAATATCCTATTTAAACTATTATGGTGAATGCATAAACTATTAGTCTACGTTATTTCTCTATAATTACAACATAATTAAAACTATATCTCTATTTATAGATCTTGCGTTTAGAGTATTAATTTAATCTATGAATTTTATTTAATCTAAAAAATGAATGAACCGTCCCTTACTTTTCTTTAATAATTATCCTACCTTCCTCAGCTGGCACAATAAACTCAATATGATTATTATTTTCTTTAAATTCTACCTTTTTATCCTTAAAATATACTTCTTTAACTGAAGTCATATTGGAAGTCTTATTGGAGGTCTTATTGTAAAGTACTTTAAAGCTTTCATAGCCTTTAAAGCCTTCATGAGTTTTTCTTATATCAATAGCAACTTCTGTAGCTTCAGTAGCCTCATCCTTTACTTCCATAGAAAATTCATATAAAGTATATTCTCCTTCTCTGTAATTAAAGCTTTCTCCATCATCCATGTAGTGAACATAATTTCCTTCACCTGGATAGATATCAAGAGTTAATTCTTTAATTTCCTTTTCTCCCACATAGCTTTGCACTGGATAGTTTGGAATTATGCTTCCTGCCTTAACATAAATAGGACAAACATCTAGAGGAGCCTCTTTTGCTATTAGCTGTGCTCCTTCAATAACCTCTTTAGTCCAGTAGTCCATCCATGTTCCTTCTGGCAAGTATACTGCTCTATAGGTTTTCCCTTGTTCTAATATAGGAGCTACAAGAATATTTTCACCAAATAAGAACTCATCATTTATCTCATGAACCCTATCATCTTGCTCATAATGAAGCACTAGTGGTCTCATTACTGGTAATCCAGTGCTTTCACCCTTCCACATTAGGTCATATAAGTATGGGAGCAATTTATATCTAAGCTTTATATATTTTCTATTTATATTTAAGGTTTCTTCATCAAAGGCCCAAGGCTCTTGGTCTCTGGTGTGAATGCAGGAGTGATTCCTAAATAAAGGTGTAAAGCATCCTACCTGTACCCATCTTGATAGTAATTCTCCGGTGCAGTCAAAGCTGAAACCTCCTACATCAGTGCCGCAAAAGCTGATGCCGCTGATCCCTAAATTTAAAAGCATTGGTATGGACATTCTTAAATGCTCCCAGAAGCTTTGATTATCCCCGGTCCATACTGTAGAATATTTTTGTGTTCCAGCATAGGCGGCTCTAGTTATTACGAAAGGACGTTTGCCGCTGTATTTCTTTATTCCCTCAAAGGTAGCCTTGGACATAAGATGTCCATATACATTGTGAATTTCAGTATGATCTGTGTTTCTTCCTTCATTTTCAAATTGTACATCATCAGGAAGAGCTCCATTAAAGCTAGCAGGCTCATTCATATCATTCCATATACCTGCTACCCCTGAATCTAGCATTATCTTCTGGTTTTCTGACCACCAGTTTCTAGTTTCCTCTTGTGAAAAGTCTGGGAATACAGAATCTCCTGGCCACACTCTATTTACATAAGTTATGCCATCCTTGTCTGTTGCAAAATATCCATTTTTTAATCCAGTTTCATATATATCATAGTCTTTTTCCTTTTTAACTCCTGGATCGATTATGGTAACTATCTTAAAGCCCTGCTCTTTAAGGTCTTTTAGGGTTTTCTTTTCCTCTGGGAATCTTTCCTTATGCCAAGTGAACACTTTAAAATTGTCCATATACTCAATATCTAGGTGAATAACATCACAAGGAACATCCTTTTCTCTAAAGTTCTTTGCAATCTCCCTTACCCTGCTCTCTGGTGCATAAGCCCATCTGCTTTGCTGATAGCCTAATGACCAAATTTGAGGTAGTGGAGTTTTTCCTGTTAGATTTGTATAGCCCATTAATATATCTTGAATGCCTTTACCACCTATAAAGTAATAATCTAAATTTCCACCGTCAGCCCCAAAATAGTAATATGCTGAGTTTTCTTTTCCCATATCAAAATAAGATTTAAAAGTATTATCAAAGAATATACCAAATACCCCTTCATCCCTTAGGGTTATGAAAAATGGAATGGTCTTATATAATGCTTTGTAGCTTTCTACATGAGGACTAGGATCATCCGTATTCCACATTTCATAATTATATCCTCTTTTATTTAAATGACCAGTCTTATCACCAAGGCCATAGAATTTTTCATCCCCAAAGAGCTTTTTAATTACCTCAATTTTATGTTTTTCATTATTTGTCTCTACATTATGTCCCTCTTCTTCAGCTATGCTCACATTTCCTCTTCTAATAAAAGGATCTCTTTCTTCCCTAAAATCTTCACATAGTACTCTTCCCTGTTTATCATAAAAATCCACCTTAAAATCCTCATAAACCTTAACCGTTAAAGCCTCTGTTTTAATCTCAATGCAGCACTCCTTTGCTTTAACCTTAAAGCTGCAGCTCTCTATCTTTAAATCCTCTATAGCTCTGGAATAATGATCATCATATTTTAAGGGTGAAAAAATATTTATTATCCAAGGAGTTATTATCTCTACCCTTCCTTGGCCCTCTTCAAATTGAAAGAATACTTTATTCTTTTCTATACTATGGCTTAATATCTTACCAAACATAATAATCCTCCAAACTTCTATAATTAATTTTCCTTGTTATTTTAACTTGAAAACCTTATATTAATATTATATATATCTTCAGACCATAAAACTTGCTTTATTTTAGCTTAAAAATAACACTATTTTGACATATACATATATAAGGAGTTTGCTTCATGTATACAGAAAAAAATACCTTAAGAGAAACCGTAGACAGAGGGGATGCTGTTATACCTTTTTATATCTATCATCATTATTGGAGCCAGTACAACCTATATTTACATTGGCATAATGAGTTTGAAATAATCTATATGGAAAAAGGTTTTTCAGTATTTACAGTGGATACCCTGCCTATTAAAGTATCAGCGGGGCAATGCATAATTGTTAATAGCGGTCAGCTTCATTCCGCTCATTGCATGAATAATGAATTTTCACAGCATCATGCATTATTGTTTGATTTGAACTTTTTAAGCGGTATAAGCTCTGATTATTGCCATAGCAAATATATAGCTCCCCTATTAAAGGGGCAGTTTAGACTACCTTTAATAGTTGACGAAAAATCCCAGTGGGGCAGTGAGGTAATTAGAGAAGTAAGGGAAGCTATTAAAATCTACGATTCAAAGGAACTTGGTTGGGAAATAGGCATAAAGGCTTCTTTATATAAAATCCTCTCCTTTATAGCAAGAGAAAATAAATTCCTCATTGAAGAAAGCAGCACTACTTCTTCCATAAATTACAAAATCAATATAATAAAAAAATCCTTAAATTATATACAAAATAACTACACTAAAAAAATATATATTGAAGACCTAGCTAATGAGGTAAATATGAATCCTCAGTATTTCTGTAGATTTTTTAAAAAGAATATAGGTAAGACCCCTGTAGACTATATTAACCAATATAGAATAGAACAAGCAGTTAAAATAATTAAAACTGAAGATAAAAATATCTCAGATATATGTTTTGAGGTAGGTTTTGATAATTTCAGCTATTTTATAAGAAAGTTTAAGCAATATAAAAATTGTACTCCAAATAAATACAAGCAGCTTTTCTAATTCATAGTTCTAATCCATAGTAAGTGAAATTCTTCGCTAAAGTCTAAAAAAATATAAAATTAAAAAGCAAAACTAGGCTAAATATTCAGCTTAGTTTTGCTTTTATTTATAATTTTAACTTTTTGCAGAATAGCAGAGAAAAATCAACCTTCTTTGTTCATTATGAATTAATATAAGTGTCCCATCTTCTCTTTTTTAGTTTTAAAATATCTTTCATTATGAAGATTAGTATCCATTATTAGAGGAACTCTCTCAACAATCTCTATGCCATGACCTTTAAGTCCTATTATCTTCTTAGGATTATTAGTCATAAGCCTTATCTTTCTTGCATTTAATTCGCTTAAAATTTGAGCACCTATACCATAATCTCTCATGTCTGCTGGGAATCCAAGGGCTATATTAGCCTCTTCAGTATCAAAGCCTTCTTCCTGAAGCTTGTAAGCCTTTATCTTATTTATAAGTCCTATTCCTCTTCCTTCTTGCCTTAGGTAAAGTAATATTCCCTTACCCTCTTTTTCTATGGTATTTAAAGCTGCGGCTAATTGTTCTCCACAATCGCATTTTAGTGAGTGAAAGGCATCCCCTGTCAAGCACTCTGAATGAACTCTAACCAATACAGGATCATCTTGATGAATATCGCCCTTTACTAAAGCCACATGATGTTCCCCATTTAGCTTATTCACAAAGCCTACCATTTTGAAATCTCCATAAGCTGTAGGTAAGTTTGCTTCCGCTTCTCTAACCACATAGCACTCACCTTCTCTTCTATAAGCGATTAAATCCTCAATAGATATAATCTTTAGTCCATGTTCCTTAGCGAATTCTATAAGCTGAGGCAGCTTTGCTATGGAGCCATCCTCATTTAATATTTCTGATAAAATTCCTGAAGGATAAAGTCCCGCTATAACAGCTAAGTCTACTGCTGCTTCAGTATTGCTGGCTCTCTTAAGCACTCCACCTTTAATAGCTTTTATAGGAAATACATGACCTGGCATTTTAAACCTATTTGCAGCTTCACCTTCCTCTGTAAGCTTTCTTATAGTGAAAGCTCTATCTTCTGCAGATACACCACTTCCTGAATCTATATGGTCTAGAGAAAAGCTATAGCCTGAAGCCTGAAGCTGTTTATTTCCGCTTATGACCTGAGGCAGGTTTAACTCATCTATTCTCTCCTCTATTAAGGCCATATGTATTATGCCCGCTCCATGCTTCATCATAAAATTTACATCTTCTTTTTTTACTAGCTCTGAAGCCATTACAAAGGCTCCTCCATTTTCTAAATTATCATCATCTACAACTATTAAAATCTTACCATTTTTAAGATCTTCTATAGCATTTTTAATGTTTGAGAACATTCTCTTTTCCTCCTTATAAGCTATAAGCTATTATGCTTTATTAAATTATAGCTAACTTATTTATATTATTATGATTATTCTTATTAAAAACTAATATTCTATATATCCTTTAAAAATCACATCATTACCTACTATTTCATGAGTTACCCTTTTCAATAAAATAGCATCTCTCATTCTTTCAATTCCAACTCCTCCCACCGGAGTTACGGCATCTTTTCCCCCAATAATCTTTGGAGCTATGGCGGCATAAACTTTATTTACTATTCCACTTTCAAAGGCTGACGCTAGTACTGCACTGCCACCTTCTATATATAGCGAATCGATTTCCATATCACCCAAGGCCTTTATAATATCCTTAAAATCTATTCTTCCATCCTTTTCTTCTAGCTTTAAAAGCTGAACTCCTTTTTTAAGCAGAAGCTCCTCTTTCTCCCTTAGAATAGATTTAGATGCTATGATAAGAGTCTTGGTTCTTTCATCTACCTCTAATACTTTAGAATGGATGGGTAAATCACCGTATTTAGAGAGTATAACTCTTAAGGGATTTGATATTTCCACTCCCTCTAATCTGGTGGTTAACAGCGGATCATCCAATCTAACTGTATTCTCTCCTACCATGATGGCAGCTACTCTTTGTCTTAAGTGATGAACGAACTTTAAGCTATCCTCAGAGCTGATCCATTTTGAATCCCCAGTTCGACTAGCCAGCTTTCCATCTAAAGTCATAGCCCATTTTGTAAATACAAAAGGGATATGTTTAGTTATATAATGTGCATATATTTCATTTAGCTCCTGGCACTGCTCACTTAAGACTCCTATTTTCACCTCTATGCCATGAGATTTCATTAAGGCTATGACATCTTCTTCCTTATCAGGATTTGGATCCAACATTCCTATATATATCCTTTTAATGCCGCTATTTATTATAGCCTTCAAAAAAGTATCTTTATCCTTAAAAGGCTCTATGTTTAAATACATTTCACCATCTCTCAAGTCTTCAGGGACATTGTTTAATGCCTCTATTTCTGCTGAGTGGCTGCTATAGGCTTTATAGAACCCTTCTCCTACTATGCTGTGTTCTTTTACTATTACTGCGCCAGCTAAAGGATGTGGATTTACAAAGCCAATGCCCTTCTTTGCTAATTTAATAGCTCTATTCATAAATTCTTCTTTCATATACTCCTCCATTAAGGCTTTCTTTACAAAATACCTTGAAGAATTACTTTTTTATTCTAAATTTATCACAAGCACAAAGGAAGGTCAATATCATTTAATAATTATTATCTTTTAGCAATTTGATCTTTGTATGAACATTATTCTTACACAAATCAACAAATTTAGATTAATTTTTTAATTTATTATATATTTGAATTAAAAATATGATATAATTTCCATGTGCTTATTTTTAACTATTTAAAAGGAGTTTAGTCTATGCTAATTAAAGATGCTAAAGGTAAATATGAACTTCTGATAGATGCTGAGAGATTCATTGTGTATGAAAAAGACATTGGCTCTTGGACAAAGGAAGATACAATTCGTCTTAAAGATGAATATTCACATAAAATACTAAAGGTATTATCAAAAAAAGAATGGTTTAAGTGTGTTGATTTAACAGAATATAATTTTTCTGATATACACCAGGATATAAATGAATTCACTGCTTGGTGCGTTGAAAATGGTCTATTTGGAGCTATTATAATCGTGGCAAATGAAATTATTGAAATGCAAATGAATATTAGCGCTATTTATTCTAATATAAAATTCAGCCCTATTATTTTTAAAAACGAAAGAGATGCTAAAAATTGGCTGGATTCTCATTGGCTTTAAAAAATCCAATTGCAATTAACGCAATTGGATTTTGTATTTATTATTTATGCTCAACTTCTAATACATATTGATCACTTCTATATAAACTATAGGTTAGCTCTATTGGTACATTATTATCAACATAAGCAATTCTTTGAGTTAATAGTACTGGAAAACCTACCTTAACTTCCAACAATTCGCTAGTTTCAGCATCTGCCGCAATTGCTTCTATTATGTCCTTAGATCTTATGATGTTTCTGCCACAAATATTTCTAATGGATTCATATAGAGCATTATTCTCAAAATCAACCTCTAATAATTCTTCGCACAATTTTGCATTTAAATAAGTATCCTGAACAACTATAGGTTCATTGTTTACAAGCCTTAACCTTTTTAAGTGTATCACCTTTTGTGTAAAGGGAATATTTAATTTCTTTACAATGTCTTTTGATGGCACTTCTAATTGTTTTAAGAATACCTTAGTGTTAACTTTAAATCCTTTCTTATTCATAGAATCATTAAAGCCAACTATATCTAAGTGAGAACCTTCTTTTCTTATCTTGCTGACATAGGTACCGCTGCCCTGAATTCTAGTAAGATATTCATTGTTAACCAGCTCTGCTAGTGCTTTACATACAGTCATCCTGCTAACTCCAAATTCTTCAGCTAATTTATCTTCAGAGGGCAATTTTTCTCCAGTCTTGTATTCTCCACTTATAATTTTATTATAGATAACCTCTCTTATTTGCAAATAATAGGGCGATTTCTTAAAATCATTCTTATTCATTGCTGAAACCTCTTTTTATTTTTTAATAAAAATTTAAAATCACGTATAGTAATATTAGCATACTACTAAAAAAAATACAATATTTGAAAATTCCTTAGGGGTAAATGGAAGAAGCCATAATATTTTTAAAGTGTAAAAATTCATATCACATTAAATAATTATGGCTTCTCATGCATTATTAAACTTTCTTCCTATTTAGAACACAATTCATTTAATCTATGTGCCAAGAAGCGAGCTTGGTCTACAGCTTTTACATTATCTTTTGCTGGGTATTTATCTGTTTCTTTTGCATATACTGAACCTATTTGCTCTGTTTCAGTATGATCGAAGATATAGTCCGCTACTCCCTCAGCTAGTATTTGAATATTAGGCCAATTACCACCAGCGGTAATTACTAATGCACCATATTTAGGTTTTAGATTATCCTTGTCAACTTTTCTGATATGTCTAGAGGACCAATAGGATTGAAGTCTTGAACATACTGAAATAGCCTTTCCGGAAATAGTTCCAAAATGCATTGGGGAAGCTATAATAACAGCATCGCAATCTACTAGATATTCGTAAATATCCTGCATCTCATCTTTTATAGAGCACCCTTTTTTGTTATAACAATATCTACAATCTAAACATGGAGAGATATTGGCTGTATAACAATCTACGATTTTTATTTCACCTTTAAGTATAGCTGTCATTTCTTTTATTAAGGCCACAGTATGTCCAGATTTACGAGGGGAACCATTTAAAATTAAAGTTTTCATATTTCTTCTATCCTTCCTAATTATCTATTTTTTCAGGCTGCAGTTCTTTAACAGATTTGCTTAATAGTGAAAGTATAAAGAACAATATTGCGCCCACTATATATAACCAAAAATATTGAGGAGCTGCATAAGTTTTTATTGCACTAGAATGAATTAATCCTATAAAAGCACATCCGCTGGCTACAAGGAATGTGATTGCCACTGCATTCCATTTCCTATCTATTATAAATATCAATATACAGGCATATAAAATAGCAATACACATGGAACCTTGAGATAAACTTTCATATCCGGCAGCAATACCTGAGGAGGCTAAGTCTGAAGCTGAAACCACCACATCACCTGCTGAAAAGTTTACTCCTGCTCCCTTAAGAGCCACACCCATAGCATTTTTAGCGGCACCTACAGCTCCTCCAATTTTACCATATATTAATTCGAATAAAGGTATTGCTACAGCTACAATCATGGCAGGATAGTATTTTTTCTCAACAACTTCAAAGGCCTGAGTACCTGTTGATATAGCAGCAAATATTAGCAGTACCAAAGTAGCAGCAGCTGGTATGCTTGATGTTGCTATAGCCACTAACCCGCTGGCACATAATACTAGATATATTATACCAGTGAACATAGCATAGGATGCACCGGCTTTAGCTTTTTTCCAAGCTGGATGTCCCCAATAATAGTTAACAGGGAATGGATTTCCAAATAGTGCTGCAATTAAGTTTACAATGCTTTGTGATAGCATGCACACCCTTCTATCATAAATTTCATTACTAGCTGCTGCCTGTTCTACAGATTGTATCATAGCAATGATATCTGAAAATGCAAAGGCAACTACTAGTGGTAAAAAGGTAAGGGCAGTTTTAAAAGCATCACTTGTAAATAATTGAAATTGTGGTAATGGAATATATATTCCTATGGTATTAAAGGAATCTAAAAGTGCATTAATCTTCATAAAACCTATAGCCCAAGCTATCACAGTACCTGCACCCACTGCCACAAAAGCTGGCGATAACTTTTTAATATTTATTTTTGCAAAATAGAAGGTTAATAAAATAAATAGTGTAGGTATCATAATAATAGGCTGAGCATATCCTTCTCCTAGGGAGGCAATTAAAAGCCAAGCCATAGAACCTCCAACTAAGCTTCCAAGCATAGCTTGAGATGGAACAAACTTTAATATATATTTAATCACAAAGGAACTTAAAAATATAAATGATGAATAGAGAATATTGGCTATAACAGCTACTTTCCAAGCAAATATTGGATCATTAGTTGAAAAGTATACCGGTATGAGTATAGCATTTAACCAAACAAAGAACGTACCCCCACTGATTCCAGCCGGCAGAGCTGTAATATCAGGATTATTTGTTTTACTTCCTACATATCTTGCGTAATATGTACTAAAGGTTAATAACAAAAATGCGGCTAATCCGATAGATGATACGATTTTGCCATACATAATATTACTTGGCATCTTCATAACGCCCATCATTACACTTACACCAACTAATATCTTTGTGAACCCATCAAAGAAAACCCCAATAGTTGCATCAAAATCTCCTGCTTTAAGCCAAGGTATCACATTTCTTGACTTACTATTATTTCCCATTCCAACCACTCCTCTAACTTTTTATACTTAATGACCAAAGTACACGTTTACATCTTCCTTTTAAACTATTGGTTAAATTTCTACAAATCTAACCAATAGCTTTTGCTTACATAAACTCATAATTGAATTTATATCTATAGTAGGTAAAATACTCGTTATAGATGTGTATCGATAATAATTTTGTATGGGGATGAGAATCTGCTAAAAATCCCTTATCCGCCTTGCCTAGTGTCATGGTGTCTCCACCGCCTATATACACTGCGGAAACATTTAAGAAAAATTCATCCATCATCTTTTGCTTTACAAGAAAGTTACCATAACCAGGTGATTCAATTAGAAGTCTATTTATACCTATAGTTTTTAGAATCTTCATTATTACCTGGGAGTTCGGGTAGCCATCTGCTCCAGTTACTATAACAGGTAATGTTCCATTGCCTAGGTTTTTCAATTTTTTAATAATGTCTTCTTTGTTTTTCTCCACATCAGAAATACTATTATATGGACCTACTAAAATCATTTCACCATTAAAATTTTCTTTTAAAAATTCATATCCTTTTAGTGAAGTGGAAATAAGAGATGGCACTTCCATGTTAGTAAGGATGTGATGATTTAAGGGAATATCTGTTGCATCTAGAGACATTACAATGTTTAATGGTACCTTTGTAAGACCAGCTTTTTCCCTATCTGCTTGAATATCCGCATCCATAACATGCATAGAATAGTCATCATCCGTACCAAGGGAGTTTCCCCCTATAACGGCACCATCACAGACGCCTCTAAGTGCATTTAAAATCCAGAAATCTGTATCCTTACCGCCTCCCGCTAACATATTCTTCGCTGCTACATAAAAGGCACTAGGCTTGTCAGCATATGCCAGCTTACCATCTATAGAGGACACAAAGGATGAAAATATATAGGGTCTATCCTCTGGATAGCTTGGAAATTTCAAATCATCTTCATAAACCGCTCTAATCTTTTGTGAAGGCACAGGGATATTATCATATTTCTTAAGTTCGGGACTTTCATAAAGTTTTTTTATTTTTATTTCCTCTGTATTAAAAGGCTTAGTTGCTAAAGTCATAGTGTACCTCCTAATTTACTCTAGTTGGCTATCTAATTCATAAATACTGTTTTTTATTTTTTTATACTTTTTAAATAAATCATTATAGACTTCAACATCCTGCACATTTGGCTTGATTATAATATCATCCTTATACCAGCTGTTTTTAAGATCATTAAAGTCCTTAATTTCTCCTGCCCCATAACCAGCTAAGAAGGCAATGCCTAAAACAGTACACTTTTTCCTAGAAAAATGCAGTTCTCTGCCCAATACGTCAGCTATAATTTGACATATTTCCATAGAGTCAGCTCCGCCTCCAAAGATGTTTACCTGGTTAATATCCTTGTGGAACTCTTCAATATTTGATCTTATATTATAGGAAATACCCTCTATTAATGCTTTATATAAATGAAATTGATGGTGCTTTCCTCTATATCCTAAAATATATTCTCCATCTAATCCAAAGAAGGATTTAGCAGTTTGCTGCTTATAGTGAGGTATATAGTATAAGCCTTCTGAGCCTGCGGGTATTTTTTTAAGACTCTCATCTAACTCTTCCCATCCAGAGTATCTTAATGTGTTCTTTAAATGGGAAACTGATTCACCAAAGGACAGAATCCTTCCTACAAAATTACCTCTATCATCAGCAAAATGGGGCAGTTCCACATAATTTTCAGGAGATCCATCTGCATAGATTATGGTGGTAGAAGTGCCTAGATATATCATTAAATACTTTTTCTCATAGGCCCCTCCTCCAAGCATAGAAGAAAAGGTATCCCCTGTTCCCGCAATTACTTTTGTATCTATGCTCAGCCCAGTTTCTTTAGATACTTCTTCTGTAACCTTGCCAATAACATGATTTGCTGGGCATGGTTCAGGGAAAATATTTTTATCAATATCAAGAAGCTCTATTTTTTCATCTATCCATTGTAATTTTTTATCATCGAATACTCCACCGATTATTGTTGAAGTATCATAGTCTATGGTGCTCTTACCTGTGAGCTTATAGGCTATATATCCGTGGGGAACTAGGACTTTATGTATTTTCTTATAATTTTCAGCTTCGTTATTTTTTACCCACATTAACTTAGGAAGCAAACAGCCATGTGAAATAGAAACATTTAACTTATTATTTATATATTCAAGTTCCTTAACGGCTCTAACATCAGTATGCAATATGGCCTTTCTAACTGCTTGTCCATCTTTATCGATGGGACAAAATCCAGGTACTAAGCCTGTTATGCCTATAGCCTTTATTTCTTCCGACTTAACATCCGTTGAATTTAAAAAATACTTCACAGAATCTTTAAATTCCTTCCACCACATGTTCATGTCCTCTTCTTGATAACCAGCTTTTAAAACTTCAATCTTATGATCCATTTGCTTTTTTGCAATGATATTGCCATCAATATCTGTAAGTATAGCTTTAGAACCTTGCGTTCCTATATCAAATCCCATAAGATAAGTACTCATTCTCTCATCTCCCATTATCATTAATACATTTTTACAATAGGTCTATAGGACGTAATTGATTTGGCTTCCTTTATAGCGTCTTCTATCTTGTCAAAGGGGAATTGTGAGGTAATAAGTTTATCAAGAGGCAATTCCTTTAAACTTAATAACTCTGTGGCTACTCTAATGCTTTCCTTAGTATGCTTTGTCACACCAGTGATGGTAACCTCTTTGTAATGAAACATCTTAGGATCCACTGTAAAGCAGTCGTTTGCTCCTGTACCACCGTAAATCACAAGTACTCCTCTTATGGCTAAAGCTGATATGGCTCCTTCTATAGCTGCCTTTCCGCCTGCAGTAAAAAATGCCTTTTCTACTCCCCTGCCATCAGTAATATCATGTACAACCTCTTCTAAATTTTCATTTATAGGGTCCACTACGTAATCAGCACCAAATTCTAAAGCTTTTTTTCTTCTTAATTCATTGGGCTCACTTACAATTACCTTTGCTCCTCTTAATTTTGCAAGTAATAAGTGTATAATTCCCATAGCTCCAGCACCACAAACAAGGGCGTAATCGCCGCTATTTACATTAGCCACATTTAAACTGTGTGTAACGCAGGCCAAGGGTTCTGCCAAAATCCCTCTTTCATAGGGCACACTTTCATCAATTTTAAATACTTCATAGCCTTTTGCGACAAAGTACTCAGCAAAGCCTCCTGGACCATCTATTCCTTTAATCTTTTGAGTATCCTTTGCATTTTCACATTGATTGTCATAGCCTTTCCTGCAATAATAGCATTCACCACATCTTGTAAGGCTTAAAACTACTACCTTATCTCCTTCTTTAAACTTTTGAGAAACCTTAGCTCCAACCTTTTCTACAACTCCACAAATTTCATGTCCGCCTGCAAAGGGAAATCCCTTTGATTTTCCATAATAAAATCCTTGTTCAAAGGTGCATATTCCTACAGCTTTTACTTTTACAAGAATCTCATCCTCCTGCATTTGAGGAATTTCTACATCAATCAAATCAATTTTGCCAGCCTCGGGCATAATTGCAGCTTTCATATTAACAACCTCCCGCTCTTCATAATAAGCTTAGTTTACCTTCCACTTTTTAGGATTTCATAAGCTTCTTCTACGGATACATTCTTATGTATAATAGCAGCTAGGGCTCTTGTCATATTTACTGTGTTTCCTATACCCCAAACATTTCTTCCTATAGCAACCCCGCTTGCTCCTTGATCCATAGCGTCTTTAATAGATGCTAAAAATTCTTTTTCGTCATTGGTCTTTGCTCCGCCTAATACAACAAGAGGAACAAAAGTTTCCTTTACTACTCTTTCAAAGCCTGGAGCATACGCTGTTTTAATAAAATCACATCCTATTTCACAGGCTATACGAGCACCTCTTGCGATATTATCAAGAGTTTTGAATTCTTTTCCGGCATCAAAGCCACCTGGCACCGGCTCAGCACACACTGGCATTCCTATACTGTCGCAGAAGCTTATAGTTTCTGCTAAATGAGGGTATGTAATCTCTTCAACCCCAACACCTTGTCCTACATTTACCATAACAGCATCTGCACCCATTCTCATAGCGTATTCTGCATTAAAGGTAAGTCTGCTGTCATGACCTTGTCCCATGTATGTGGGAGGTAAATCTAGACGCGCTATATATCCAATAGGTGCTAATTCTTTTGCAAACCTTCTTGCTACACCGAAGTTTACTAAAGCAGCGTCTGCACCACCCTCAATAATTTGTTCAATAGTTTCTCCAGGGCACTCCAATCCTGGTGATGCTCCATTATATGTGCCGTGGTCCAAAGCCACTATTAACGCTTTTCCATCTTCTTTAAAGATATGATTAAGTCTTCTTATTTTGCTCATTTAAAAATCTCCTTTACCTTTTTATTTATACTTAAAAGCATTCTTTATCTGTTAGGCTTAACTCCATACATAAGTTTATATCTGGTATACAAAAAGTATGAGTTATGAATGTGTATAGATACAATCTCACTATGTGGATGATCTATAGAGGAAAATGAATTATTTTGACTGCCAATGCTTGTTGCTTTACCGCCGACAAATACGCTGGAAGTGTTAATAAATGCTTCATCTAACAATCCCTTTTGCATTAAGTAGTGACAGTAGGTTGGAGATTCTACTAAAACTCTCTCCATTCCCATAGCACGAAGAACCTTAAACATTTCTTCTGGATTTGTTTCCTTATCGCAACCAGTGATAGAAATTGCTATCTTTCCCTTATTACCATTTATCAGCTTCCTTATTTTTTCTTTATCTTCTTCACTTTCTACCACAGGAACTATGAAATAATCCTTTTTAATCTCCATTTTTAAGTTTTCAAAACCCTTTGGTGAGGTAGAGATTAAAACTGGAACCTCTTCACATTGAAATACAGGGTTTTCAAAAGGAATACTTTTCCCCGTGGAGGTTACGATTACTGTCCATGGAGCTATAGGTTTTCCTGCCTTGACCCTAGCCTCTATAATATCTGGATCATAGGCGCTGCCTGAGTAACTAGGCTCTTTTATAAGAGTACCAGATCCTATTATAATTCCATCACAATTACCTCTTAACATGTTCAAAACCCAAAAGTCTGCAAAAGCTCCTGCTGAGTCCAAATAATTATTTTTTGCAATAAGTGGTCCCACTTCGTCGTCTTCAAAGGCAATTTTGCCGTCGATTGACATTACATAGGATGCGTAAGTAATAGGTCTGTTCTCTGGTATTTCACCAAAATTTAGCGTTCCATATACATCCTCTATTTTTTTACAAGGAAGCCCGGGGTTCTTATATCCCATCTTTTCTGTGTTATCAAACAATCTTTTAAGTTGAATTTCCTTAGAGTCAAATACCACTTGTGGTAGTGCCATAGTTAATACCTCCATCCCTTTCAATTATTTAAAATCCTAATAATGTAAAATTGTATATACAACTATATGTTTATATGACTATTATATTACTATAATTTGCCTTTGTAAAGGTTTAATATAATGTTTTTTAATATATAATCCTATCTACCAATAAATAAAAAACTGTGGTTTCTAGAATCTAACTCTAGCAACTCACAGTTCTTTGCTTATTCGTATTCTTCATTTTTAAATTCTTCTAAGTATCTTATTTATATCTTCACTAGTATTAGCTCTTTCTTCATAAACCCATTTAAGGTCTAAATCTAAATTAAAGTTTTTAGAGAAAGAATAATATAGATTTATCTTTTGATAATAGATCTCTAATTCATATAATTCCTTGAATCTGCATTCTGGCTTAGTAAGAGCCTCTTTTTTTGCTATGAAGGCTTCATCCATAAACTCTAGAAAAGTCCTCATCATTGTAGGGTTCGTAACATCAAAGGGAATTCTCATAAGCTTCCATTGAATTCTTTCCTCTAATTTGTAGCTTTTAATAGTGTCAAGAATCAATATATATTCACTGATATCCATCTTTCTATAATAATGAATATTATCTTTTCTAGTACTCCATAAAGCTAGTTTTTCTTTTAAAGGTAAATTCTTAATTTTAAGTATAGCTTCACTAGGTCCTACCACCGCTTCTTCTAAAACTCTATCTTCGCAGTCTAGCATATCCTTTATAAAATTTTGTGTATCTCCATAGGAGGCCACGTAACCTACCTCATATAAGCCCTTTCTCCCTGATCTACCTGCTATCTGCTTAACCTCTTGAGAGTTTAGGAATCTAACCTCATAGCCATCAAACTTTTTAGTGTCCATAAAGATTATTCTTCTTATAGGTAGGTTCACCCCCATACCTATGGCATCTGTGGTTATTAAAATAGAGTTTCTCTTATTTATAAACTCTTCATATTGCTTTCTTCTAACTTCTGGAGGTAAATCCCCATAGATTAAACTGGATTTAATGCCTAGCTCAGAGAAATAGAAGGCTAGCTCCAACACTCTCTTTTTGGAAAATACCACTAGGGCATCTCCAGCTTCTATAGCTTTATAGTTAAAGGGCTCATACTCCATCTCCAGAGGTATATTTCTTTTATATTCTTTTACTTCATACTCATCCTCACAATCCTCTAGAATATCTATTAATAGCTCCTTAGCATTAGAGGCCCCGCACACATGTATTTCTTTGCATTTTAAGCCTAAAAGAGCCCTAGTCCAAGCAGCTCCCCTTTTAGAATCATCAATCATTTGAATCTCATCTATAATTGCTATATCATATTCTTCATTTATATCTAGTTTTTCAATGGTACAGGAAATATGAGTGGCTTCTTCCACAAGAATTTCTTCTTCACCTGTTATTAGATTGCACTTCACACCTTCATTATTTAATCTCTCATAGTTTTCTAGAGCTAGTATTCTTAAAGGTGATAGATAAATACCTTTTCTTGCCTGCTTTAGCCTTTGCATGGCATTATAGGTTTTACCTGTGTTGGTTTCCCCTAAATGAAGATAAAACTTTCTTTCATAATTCCTAGCTTCCTCATATTCATCCTTAGGGTTTAATGGGAAGACCCTGTCAAACTCCTTTGAAACCAATTCTGGAATATGCTTAGAAATAAGCACCGTCATTATGCCTGAACTTAAATAAGCTTCATAGTCTTCTCTTATGATCTTTCTATGATCAAAATTAGTGCCATTTTTATTATTATAATCTGCTACTAGCTTTTCAGAGATATATTCTAGTAAATCTAAGTATCTTTGAATTACAAAATCATAATCACTTAAATTTTGATTTTCATATTCCTTTAAGGCTTTGATCTTCTTCCTTATGGCTGCTTCATGCTCCCAAAGAGCATTTACCTTGGTATGCTTTACTATATCTTCCGTTTGATATAATACGTTTTTAATCTTCCTAAAATTTCTTTCTATAGCTGCTCTCTTCATAAATATCCCTACTTTATTTTTTATTGTCCCTCATAAAGCATTTCTATATGAGGAATATCATCTTCTAAATATACCTCTGATACCTTTTTAAACCCTAATGCTCCATAGAAATTCTCCAAATGAGCCTGAGCTGAAATTCTTATTTTATTTTGCCCAAATTTCTCTTCTATAACCTCTATGGCCTTTTTCATAGTTAAAGAAGATAATCCCTTCCTCCTAAAGTCCTTATGAACCACCACTCTGCCTATGGACATCTCTTCATAGGATACCCCTTTTTCCAATATTCTGACATAGCTAACTATTTTACCTTGCTGCGTTGCAAATAAATGCATAGATTTTTGATCCTTATAATCTAAATCTTGATAGGCACAGTTTTGCTCCACCACAAAAATTTCACTTCTCAATGAAAGGATTTCATACAACTCATTTATATTTAACTCATTAAAAGCTTTTATTGTAAATTCCACCTTTAATCCCCCTCGTTTAAGTTTAATTTAGTTTATATTACCACAAAAACTTAAAATAAGGAAAGCGATTAATTCAAAAATAATTAAATACATTTTATGGATTAGACCTATAATTTGATGTATGGAGTTATAATATTTCCATAACTAGTTACAAACTCCTCAGATGATATTATTAGAGTAAAGCAAAACCTTGACATTATAAATTCAATATTTTAATATTATATAAAATACTTTGATAATCAAAGTATTTTTACTCTATATGAAAGAGGATGAATACATGGATTTTAAACCACTTGTAATAAAAAATTTAATAGCTTCCCTTCCTATTGTTCAAGGAGGTATGGGCATAGGTGTTTCCTTGTCTTCACTGGCATCAGCAGTGGCTGCCTGTGGAGGCATTGGGATCATATCCGCAGCGCAAATCGGCTTTGAAGAAGAGGATTTTGGAACTAATCCTTTAGCTGCTAATATTAGAGCTCTAAAAAAACATATTGAAATAGCAAGACTTAAAGCCCTAAAGGGAATAATTGGTGTCAATATAATGTGCGCTGCTAATAATTATGAGGAATTAGTAAAGGCTTCTATAGAAGCTGGTGCCCAGGTTATTATATCTGGAGCAGGACTGCCCACTAAGCTGCCTTCCTTATGTAAGGACTCTGATATAGCCTTAGTACCTATAGTATCTTCTGACCGTTCCTGTGAAGTTCTATTTAAGCTTTGGCACAGACATTATAACAAGGTGCCCGATGCTGTTGTTTTTGAAGGTCCTGAGGCTGGAGGCCATCTTGGCTTTAAAATTGAGGATTTAGAAGATAGAACTGATAACTTTTATGAGGATGAAATGGTTAAAATACTTAAGGTTATTAAAACTTACGAAGAGATTTATAATAGACATATTCCTCTTATAGCTGCAGGAGGAGTATATTCTGGCGCTGATATAGCTCATTTCCTTAAGCTAGGGGCTAGTGGAGTTCAGATGGCTACTAGGTTTGTAGCTACTGAAGAATGCGATGCTCATATTAATTTTAAGAAGGCTTATGTAGAGTGCAATAAAGAGGATATTGTCATTGTTAAAAGCCCTGTAGGCATGCCTGGCAGAGCTCTAAATAATGCTTTTGTTAAGAAAACTCAGTTAGGTAATATAAAGGTTAAAAAATGCCATAAGTGCCTCACCCATTGTAATCCCGCTGAGACTCCCTACTGCATTACTGAGGCTTTAATAAATGCAGTAAAAGGAAATGTAGAAGAGGCTCTGATTTTCTGTGGAAGCAATGCTTATAAAATCAACAGCATTCTTTCCGTTAGGGAACTTATGGATGAGTTAGCTAAGGAACTTAAAAATGCTTAGACTTATGCAATTTATATAACCAGTTTTATTGTTAATAAAAAACATGGGACTATCCAAAGTAGAAGAAGCTAACTCTATTTTGAACAGTCCCTTTATATTTTTAAATAAACTCTTCCATAAGTTTTTCTTTAAATAATTCAGTGTATTTAACCCTATTATCCTTAAATTCATCAAAACAATTATATTCTTTAAGAATCTCCAAAATTATTTCTTCAAGAATTTCATTAATTCTTTCCATGGAAGATTTATGTATAAAGTCAATGGAATTTATTTGCACAAAGCAATTTGCCAGTTGTTCCACAAAGCATTGAACTATATAATTACACTGCTCCTCATCATACTTCACGTATAGATTGTTAAAGACCTTAATCCCTAGGAATTTATTTCTTAAAAATTCTATGAAGGCTTCAAAGTCTTCAGCATTATTTCCCACTTCTATATCAAATAATATCTTAAAAAATAAATTCCATTGAAAGTCGGTGTTAATAGATTTAAGAATAGTCTTACCTACAAGCTCAGAAAACTCACCCTTAAAGTTTATTTCTCTTTCAAAGTTAATCTCCTCATTAAAATCGATATGATTCTTGCTTATGCTATTAAATCTATTTAAGGTTTTTATAAGGGTTTTGCTATAATCCTCTATATCTTCTACCTTATTTGTACTAAATATATATTCCATAACAACATCACAAGATCTTCTAAAGTCTACTATAAATCCTAGACTATCCCTTACTCTATTAGAATAGATTTCATATATTATCTTAGACATAACCCCTTCAAATTGATTTTTTCTGGCCTGCTGATCTATGGAATTCATAGTGTTAAACTGGTTATACATTATCAATAACTGATTATCTATCATGGTTAAATTTCTTTTAATGGAAGCAAGCATATCTTTAAAGAATTTATCTCCTAAAAGATAATTATAGTTTTTATAGGTAACCTTATGCTCAATTTCTCCCCAGAATATATTTACTAGGGACTTTATTTGAAGCTCAAAGTTTATTTTTATATCCTCAAATAAGTATACTCCATCAATTCTATATATTTCAAAGCCATTCCTTTGCTTCTGAGGCTGCTTTCCTTGGAGCTTAAGGCTTATTTTATCATTACAAGAATTATAATAGAATCCATTGTGTCCTTCTACATTAAAATGCTTTTTTATAGCTTTATATATTTCATTTTCATCTTGAATAAATCTACATTCAATTCTTATACCAATCAAATCAGATAGATTATCTAAAAGCTCTTCCGAATTATTATATTTTCTATAATAATTATTTCTAAGAATTTTTTCCTTTAAGCTAATAGAAGATTTCACTCTTGCATTAATATTTAAATAGCCTTCACTGTTCTCCTGAAGAATATTTTTAAAATATATTTCAATATTCTCAGAGGCTTTTTCAAATATTTCACTCCTATTTTCAAGTAAACTTATAGTATCTTCTACAAAATCAAATAACTTTAATGCCATACAACTTCACCCATCCCATTAATATTATAAATGATGTTTACATATAACAGCCTTTATAGCTGTGTATTCTACCCCTTCTGGTAATAATTCTTTAATAGCCTTTAGCTTAGCTGCCCCTACTTCATTTATAGCCTCCAATATTTTATTTTCTGTACCCTCAGGTATAAACTCTTCTATATTAATTTCTAATCCTTCTGCTACACAATCAAATATGTGGCTTTGGACGGTAATTAAAGAAAGTTCTCTTTGTTTTGCTATTTCTTTTAATGAAAGGCCTTGTTTATACAGTTCATAGCTCTGAAGGTGACTTTTAACTTTTTCCTTTACCTTCTTTATACCCTCATTAATCTCATCCTCTTTGTTTATATTATCTATAGGTTTTAAATTCTTTTCTTCTAAATACTCTTTTATCACCTCTAAAAACTGAGCACCATACTTTTCAAACTTATTTTCTCCTACTCCTTTAATGTTCAAGAAAGCTTCCTTGGTAGCAGGCATATAAGTGCTTAGCTCCTTTAGGGTAGCATCGTGAAAAATAATATAGGGCGGCAACTTTAGTTCCTCAGAAATACTCTTTCTGGTGGCTTTTAAAATATTAAACAGATCATTCTTTTTCTTAATTACTTCCTTAATCTTTCTTACGGTTACAAAAACCTGTTCTTTATTCTTTAAGGAGTTAACAGCCTTTGTAGTAAGTTTTAATACTGGAAACTCTTCATTGGTCATTACAATATAGCCATCTGCTATTAATTTATTTGTTAATTCCTCTAGATATTTTCTATCATAGTCCTTCATCAGCCCATAAGTACTTACCTTATCTAAGGATAGTTTTAGTATCTTCTGGTTTTGGGATCCCTTAAGTACATCTAATACTGTGTTTAATCCATACCTTTCTTTTACCCTATAGATGCAGGAAAATATCATTTGAGCCTCTGTGGTTATGTCCTTTTCCTCTACATCTCCATTACAATTGCTGCAGTTACTGCAATTTATAAAGGTGGCTTCTTCTCCAAAATACTCTAATATATAGGCTCTTAAGCATTTAGAGGTATAGCAATAGTCCACCATAGCTCTTAAAGTATTGTATTCTTGCGCTTTTCTCTCTGGTGAAGTATTAGAATTATCTATAAAATACCTTTGAGTAAACACATCTCCGCTATTAAATAGCAATATACACTCACCTGGTTCACCATCTCTTCCTGCTCTTCCTGCTTCTTGATAATAAGCCTCTAGATTCTTAGGTACGCTGTGGTGTATTACATATCTTACATTGGACTTATCTATTCCCATACCGAAGGCATTGGTGGCTACCATTATGTTTACATTATCATACATGAACTCTTCCTGCATGCTCTTCCTCTTTTCCTCACTGAGTCCGGCATGATATAATCCTACCCTGCAATTCTTCTTCAATAAGGTTTCATAAAGCTTTTCTCCATCGTTTCTAGTAGCTACGTATATAATACCGCTGTCTTCTTTTTTATCTTGAATATACTCTAAAATAAATCTCTCTTTATTTTCTCCTCTAAAAACCTTAAAGGTCAAATTCTCTCTATCGAAGCCAGTAAAATATAATCCCGGGTTCCTCAAACCTAATAAATCGATTATATCTTGCTTAACTAGTTCCGTAGCTGTAGCCGTACATGCTAGAACTCTTGGTCTGGGCTCTAACAGTTCTATAAAATATTGTACCTTTCTATAACTTGGTCTAAAATCATGGCCCCACTTTGAAATACAGTGAGCTTCATCAATGGCCACTAGAGATATTTTTATATCTAGCATTTTAAAAATTCCCTGCATGGTCTCCAGTCGCTCTGGAGCTAGGTAAATTATCTTATACTTATTTTCACCTATCTCTAGTATCTTTTCGTCAATTTCCTCCCTAGATAAGCTGCTGTTTATATAAGTAGAGCTTATACCCATATTATTTAAAGTATCTACCTGATCCTTCATTAAAGATATGAGAGGAGATACTACAATAGTAATTCCTTCTAATAAAAGGGCAGGTATTTGATAGCATAGAGATTTTCCTCCTCCTGTAGGCATTATTACAAAGGTATCTCTGCCTTCCATAATATTTTCTATGGCCTTCTCTTGCCCTTTTCTAAATTTATCATAACCAAAATAATTTTTTAAAGCTTTAAGAGCTTCATTTTTCCACATATGACTTCTCCTTTTCCTGAAGCACCTCAAAATTCCTTAATACTTATGCTCATTTATTTATAACTTTATCTATTTATTTTTCTTAGGTGCTTAAGAGTCTAATTTATATTCTCTCAGTTTACTATTATATAGTATTGACAGAAAAAACTCACCCCAAACATATGTTTGTTAATATGATGTAACAATAAAAAATCCTATTTAGTTATAATATTATAGTAACTAAACAGGATTTCTATCTGTCTTTAAAGCCCTTAAGAAAATCTGGTACTTAAGGCATCTCCAAAAAAATAATTAGTCAGTCTACTCGTCTATTTTGCGTAATACTGTGTCCACAGAACCCACTAATAGCCCCACTATTAATGGAACCTGTGTCCTTGTCTTACGCAAAATATACTTCGCATCTTTGACTAGTTATTTTTTTACGATGCCTAAAAGCACTTTTATAATAATTTATTTTTATATTAAGTTAATAGAAAATTTATAAATTAATATTAGCAAAACGCTTCATCAAAAACCTCATAAAAGCTAAGAGCATCATTTTGTCTTTTGAGTTAGCATCATCAATTTTATTATCTACGGTAGGTATGGTTATATTAGAAGTTTTTATAAAGCTCATTATCTTTTCATTTTCTTCTTCGCTGGATTGAGGACTAATATTAGAAATAAGCTTTGATATATCTACTTCACTAGAATTACTAAAGAAATTTTTCTCATCCTTAACATCTAAATAAAGCACTCCTCTAGGTGTTATAGGTCTATTGTTAGATAAGAAGAATAGAGCATATTTTTCATCAGCTAACTCATAATCTGCAGAAGTCACTACACTATTAAATAGAGATTTAGCGCCTGGTGTTGCCACAATATAATTTTTAGTATTGCTATCTCCCTTTAAATAATAGCCTACCTTTATATTCCAATAGGTTTCCGCCATATCATCTTGATTTTTGACTTGACCTGCTTTTCCCTGTATCTTCCCAATTAAAATCACATCTGATTTTTCTATAAGCTCTTCTATAGAAAAAAATGCCCAACAGGCCTGAACGGCTTGTGTAGTTAAAAATAATATTCCTAGAGTAAAAACCAATAGTTTTTTAAACATAATACCCCTCCTCATATAAAACTTGTATGTTTTAGTATCATTTGTAATACGCTTAACTTTATATTTCGTCTTAGGTACTATGCTATAAATTCTATTTAATGTAAATAATCTTTTATCTCCTTGTTTATTAATATAGTTTCCTAGGTGTTAATTTTATAAAGCAATTACCCTAATAGCCCAAATTTTTACCTACAATAATCACTTTTATCCTACGCTTTATAAATTGACCTCTTATGATAACAAAATCATTACAAATCCTATTAGGACTTTTACAATCCACGCAATAGCCTAGTTTAGCACAGGGAGTATCCTTACCTAATCTCTTGGCGTCTATAGGTGCCGCATACCCCCTAACCCTCTTCTCTGCAGCCTCTATATCTTTTACAATTTTATTTATACCTACAACCAAAACGACTTGTTTAGGTCCATAAAGCATTGGCGCTACACGGCTTCCATTGCCATCTATATTATAGAGTTCCCCATCTTCAGTTATGGCGTTAGAACTGCAAAGAAAGGTATCTGAGGAAAAATTTTTTATGTATATCTGCTTTTTTTCTTCACTACTTATGGATTCCCTATATTTATCTAAAAACACATATTTTCCTTCTCTTAAAAAGTCTATAACTCCAGTTTCAAAAAGAGTCATGGAATCCCCTACTCCAATAACAGAATTCTCAGGAATAAACTCTTTTAATTTAGCTAATAGTTGTACTTCATCATTAACATAATATCCTGCCATATTACGTTTTTCTAAATTATTTATGGTTCTTTCTACCTGCTTTTCAATATACCAGGAAACGTTATTATCCATAAATTTCCCTCCAATCATAGTAAGTGTAAAGCATTAAGCTTCATCCTTGGTAACATCTTTCATCTTAAGAGATATTCAAAAGTAATCTACCAGTATTATATTATACTAAATAAAAAAATTCAGCTAGCATAACTAGCTGAAAATCATAAAATAGTCTACTTGTTAGTCTTATTATATTTTTCTATAGCAGAGTTTATGCTTTTAGCAGAGTTTTCCACTGCCTGCTCTGGAGTCATCTTATTTGAAATCATACTTTCTATATTAGTTTCAATAGTTTGTCTTGCTTCTGGGAATATGCCAAGAAGCGCTCCTCTTGACTCTAATGGAGATTGATGTAATTGATCTATTGCTGTTTGGAATTGAGGATATTGTTTTAATTGCTCTTTCATCTCTGGCAAATCGTAGGCTTTCTTTGTTACAGGGAAATATCCTGTATTTTTGTTCCAGTAAACTTGTTGTTCAGGAGATACCATGAATTTTATAAATTCCCAAGAGGCCTTTTGTTTACCATCATCCTTTTTATCCATAATCCAGAGAGATCCTCCGCCTATGGATACTCCCCCCTTATCACTTTCATTTAGTTTAGGTAAAAAGGCTGTTCCTACTTCAAACTTTCCACCGATACCTTTAAGTACAGAATTTAATACTGAGGTAGAATCTATCATCATGGCTGTGTTTCCTGCTATGAAGGCATTTTGAGTATCTGAAGTTTTTCTTCCAAAGTTTCCGAAATTTCCGGAATCATATAGCTCCTTCCATACCTTAAATATCTTTAAACCTGCTCCATTTTTATCAAATTCCACTGCTGCAGCTTTATCTTTTCTGCCATTTTCATTATTTGCATATAATTGTCCTTGTTTTACCATAAGCTGTTCGAAGAACCAACCATATATTGCCATAGAATATCCATATTGAGTAATCTTATTGCTTGCATCTTTCTTTGTAAGCTTTTTAGACATTTCTTTTATTTCATCGAAGGTTTTAGGTGGTTTTTCAGGATCTAACCCCGCATCCTTAAAAGCAGTTTTGTTATAATACAATATAGGGGTTGAGGAATTAAAGGGCATTGAATATAATTTATTGTTTACAGTATAGTATTCAAGCAGATTAGGTTCAAGAGTTGAAGTATCAAACTTATCTGCATCTATAAGCTTTTGAATAGGTGCAGCATAACCGCTGTCTATCATCCATCTTGTTCCAATATCATAAAGTTGCATTACATCAGGCCCTGCATTACCCTGCTGTGAGCTTTTCATCTTGTTTATAGCATCATCATAAGTGCCTTGATATTGTGCAGTGACCTTTATTTTGCTTTGAGAGCTGTTAAAATTACCTACCATTTTATCAATGGCCTCTCCCCCTACTCCTCCCATGGAATGCCAAAATACAATTTCTGTTACTTTATTTTCTGAATTAGTTTTAGTGCTTTTTCCGGTGCTACAACCAGATAATAAGGTGGTAACTAAGGTTGTAAGTATTAAAACAGAAATAACTTTTTTCTTCATTCTAAAACTCCTTTCAATGATTTTATTTATAGAAATGTTGTTTTCAACATTTTTAACCCTTTACAGCTCCAGAGGTCATACCTTTTATAAGCTGTTTTTGACCTACGATAAAAATAAGTATAGATGGAATTAAAATCATAACTATGCCAGCTAAAATCACACCAAAGGCTTGAGACTCTGAAAATTGAAGCATGCTGATTCCAATTTGAACCGTCCTCTTTTCGGCATCATTAGTTATAAGTAATGGCCACATATATTGATTCCAAGTGGCTAAAAATACATAGGTTCCTAAGGCTCCTATAGCGGGTCTAGATATAGGCATTACCACTCTTAAAAGGAATTGAAGGCTATTACAACCGTCGATGATGGAAGCTTCTCTTAATTCCCTTGGAATTGTTAAATAAAATTGTCTCATCAAAAATATTCCCATGGCTGAGGTAAGATAAGGAACAATGAGTCCCCTATAGCTATTAACCCATTCCCAAGAGCTTATAGTAAGATAATTTGCAATAATGATGGCTTCGCCTGGTATCATCATGGTGGCTAGAATAGCTATAAATAAAAATTTCTTTCCTCTAAATTCATAGAAAGCAAAGGCATAGGCTCCTAAACTGGTGGTTACTATCTGTCCAATAGTTACTGAAGAAGCCACAATAAAACTATTTAGAATGAACCTAAAAATTGGCACCGACTCTATTACATTAGAATAATTTCCAAAATACAGCCCCTTAGGTATAAACCTGAGAGGAAATTCAAAGATTTCACTTTGAGTCATAAAGCTTAAAGAAAGGGCATATAAAATTGGGAATATCACCATAAGACCCACAATTATATTGATTATATATAAAATTATTCTCTTCTTCTTACTAAGCATTATTGATAGTGCACCCCTTTCTTCTCATACATAAATTGTATAAGAGTAATGGTTAATATCATTAAAAATAGTATCATGGACTGAGTACAAGCCATTTCAAATCTGTTGTTAAAAAAAGCTTCCCTGTAAATGGAGTGAACTATAACATTGGTAGCCTCTCCTGGTCCACCGCCAGTCATCAGCTTAACTTGTCCAAAAGCTTGGAAGGAATTTATTAAATTTATCATCACTACAAAAAACAAAGTAGGTGAAACCATAGGTATGGTTATTTTAAATAATCTCTGAAAATAATTTGCTCCATCTATAGAAGCACTCTCATTTAGCTCCTCAGGAATATTTTTTAAGCCTGTAAGTAAGAAAATAAAGTTTATTCCTAAATTTAGCCAAACGGTGACTACAGCTACAGAGATTAAGGCCCATTTATCGTCTGTAAGCCATCCAATAGAGGTTCCTAATATGTAGTTTATAACGCCTATGGTAGGATGAAATAACATAGACCATATAATAGCAGCTGGAGCAGAGGCTACAGCCATAGGCATAGAAAACATAACCTCGTAAACCTTGCTACCTCTTAATTTATTGTTTGCAAGCAAAGCTAGAGTAAAGCCTAGGATAATAGCTGGTATAGCTAGCATTGGTACAAACTTAAAGGTAACCTTTAGACTATTTATAAATTCAGGTGACTTAAAAAGCTCCAGGTAATTTTCAAGGCCTATAAATTCTACTACCTTACCTCTTGCATTGGTAAGAGTAAAACTCAAAAATAAAGTTTTAAAAAATGGAAAATAGACGAAAATGCCAAAGATCACAAGGCAAGGAATCAAATATAAGTATGGTACAATAGAAAATTTCTGTTTGGGCTTAAGATAAATTAGTTCTTTCTTAGAAGAAACTTCCGCTGCAAGATCATTAAGTGAATTTTGCATAATTTCCCTCCTGACTTTTATTTTTGCTGGTTGTCCACCTTTGCTATAAAATTTTTAACTAAAGGTTTTTCTTTCTACTAAGATATATTCTATCCCTTAAACGACTAATTGTAATATTTTAACTTTTAAGTAAATTATATCATAACTAAATTATTTTTTGAAATACTATATTTCATTTTTTATACCCAAGTTATTACATATATCTAATAAAAATAGCATTTTCATATCTATAATATATTCTTTAGATTAAGTGAGCATTACGTGGAAGTAAAATAATATTAACAGCATTTAACAAAAGGCATAAGAAAGAGCTTTTTTAGTTCTTTCTTATGCCTTAAATCTTTAATTAAATGATTTCCAAAACTCACCCTCAGTATCAATAATATCTTTTATCTCATCATAATATATCTTAAAGGTAGGGAACCCTGCAGCATAGGGAGCTATTTCATAGGGATAAAAATAGATAAATAAGGCATCTTCTTTCACATAAAAAGGTTGATCAGGTTTTATGCCTTTATAGCTATCAGGAAATACATAGGAATATTCTTCATTGTTTTTTATTTGATCACCTATTATATCACTAAGCACCTTAACATAATCACTATTCTCCTTAAATAGATTCTTTAAACCATATATTCTACCACTTACTAAATCTGCTGGTACATATATTTTACTAGGCATGCCATGGGCAGCCCCAAAATAATACTGATAACCATCTAATCTTAGCTCTAAAAGCTGCTTTTTAAAAAAGGCTACAGCAAAATCTCCAAAATAGTTATAATCTAGTTTAACATTACTATCTATTTTCTGGACTTTAGAGAGTTTCTTTAATTCCTCATTTAATTTAGCTTGTGCCGCATTATCCTTCATGCCTATTATCTCAGGATAATACACTAAATAATCTCTATTAGGCTTATATTTTATCTCTTTAATGCTATATTGGTGGTTTATAGGTATTAGGGTGTTTGGTTGCCATATTATATTGCCTTCTCTGTCTAAATAGGATATTCTAAAGTCCATACTTAACTGTATTATGCCATCCATCATCTTTAGAACCCCGTTACCTTGAACTATAGGTAGATTACTTACCTTTTGTCCACTCCTATCTATAAAGTAGGTATTTTTTTCATCATAAACTGAAGCGAGGCCCTTTTCAAAAGGATTTACTTCATAATAAATAAAGTCTGTTAATATATTTCCATTTGTATCTGCTATGGCATATTTAGAGTCTAAATAGGGTTTTTTAGCATCTATAGCTTTTCCTATAGCATATCTTCCTTCTCCTAATAAAAATATATAATTATATTCTGGTTTTATAATGTAATTACCCTTATTATCAATTAGCCCATAATTATTCATCACACCCTGAAAAGTATTAACTACAGCTCTGCCCTCTTCAAAGGAACCTACACTGCTATACTGAGGAGATATGATTTCATTGCCTTTTTCATCAATAAATCCAAACTTACCTCCTGCTTCCTTTTGAAAGGACATAGCTCCTTCGCTAAAAGCTCCCACAAAGGGATAATTATATTTATTTAATATTTGTCCATTAGTATTAATCAAATTGAATTCCTTATCTTTTACTTTAACTGTGGCTTTACCATCCTTAGAAAAATCGCTGGCCTCCTGGTACTTACCAGGTATTATCTCTCTTCCATTTAAGTCTAAATATCCATATAAATACTTGCCTTTACCCGCATTACTAGAAAATAGCGCTCTGCTATTTTTATAATTATTTATAAAATCGTAAGCCTTATTAGTTATTTCCTTTCCATTTTCGTCAATCACTTTAAATCCACTGCCATCTATAACTACAGCTCTTCCCTCTGAAAATTCATTTATACTTTCATATTTAGGCTCTACCACGAAAATTCCTTGCTCATTTATTAAGCCATAATACTTGCCCTTCCTTGCCACCGCCAAGCCGTTAGCTTGAAACTCTCTAGCCTCTTTAAATTGTGGCTTAATTACCAAATTTCCTGTTTTATCAATATATCCCCAAAAAACTCCTCCTATTGTATTAATAGATGCAGGAAATAGACTGCTCTTTCTAAATTCTCCCTTGATTGCTTCCTTCAGCTTTAACAAATGAGACTTTGAGGGATAAGGATTTTCAAATTCTAAAGCTTTTTCCACAGCTTTTAAAGCCTGCTCTTTTCTTCCTGCATTGAACTCCGCTAGAGCTAAATAGTACCAATAGAATGAGTAATCTGGATGTTTCTCAACTAATCTATTATAATAGGAAGCTACCTTTTTAAAATAATAGGGATATACGTCCTTTGCTATTACCAACTCACCATTAATGAGCCTGTATACTTCTACTATATGGGCCTCCCCTGTATCATGTTTCCATAGAGCTATCTCTTCTATGCCATCTCTTCCATTTTTCCCAGGCATATCTTCCACTTCAATTTTGCTAAAGTAAACCTCCTTATTTAAACTCTCTTTTAAACCATGTTTACCCTGTTCTAAAATGTTTAATTTGGACCATATACTTCCTACCTGCCAGCCTATTATTAAGCTCGGTTTTCCTTTTGTAAGAGATGCAACTCTTAGATAAGTTATGTTATAACCCGGTCCTTTTATATTTTGAGCTATATGCCAGGTACCACCTTGATTTTTTAGTATCATTATATATGCATCACCTTGATACTTATAGCCTACGATTATCTCTGGAATTTTATCTCCATCCAGGTCAGTGACATATATAATATCTTTATCAGAATTATTTTTTAACTTTAGTATCTCCGCCGAAGGCGGTAAGAACTTTTTAATTAAATCATTCAAGTCTTTTTCCGTTAACATAATAAAAAACCTCTAAAAAATACTTCATCAAACATTATATGAAAGTATTTTTTAAAGGTGATAAGTTTTATTTTATTTTAACAGGTATATATATCCATATTACAGAAGAATCATTATAAGGTCCTAAAAAATCTTCCTTATACAACTCAAAATCATCTCTAAGATCTATGGAATAATCTGAATTACAAAGCCAAGTTGTCCATATATATTTATAAGTTTCCCTTAAACTATCAATGCTGCCTTCATGTCTAAATACTGCATAGTATCCTGATTTAATAATCCTTACGTCCATGCCTTCAGGTAGGTTTTCTAAGTTTTCTACCTCTACCCCCACCAATTCCGTAAACTCTGTTTGCTCTGTTAATATATTAAAATCAAGGTCTGACTCTGTAAAACATATACCATAGCCTGTACTAGGATTTACTATGTTTTGAATTTCACTTACTCTTTTGTAGAATTCCTTCCAAAAATCTTTTATTTTATTATGTTTTAGATTTGTGTTTCCTTTAATGCCTACTATAGTCTTATCATAATTTATTCTTACTATGTCTGGTTTTAGACTTATGTTCTTAGTTCTATGACTTAAAACCTCTCCTAGCAAAATATCCTTTTGATTTATTATAGGTTTAACTCCTTTTTTTCTGAAAGCTGCCGGCGTCATCCCAAACATATTTTTAAAAGAGCGAGTAAAGGCTTCCTGGGATTCAAAATTATAATCTAAGGCTATATCTATAATCTTTCTTTCACTACATATTAACTCAGCCGCAGCCTCGCTCAACCTTCGTTTTCTTATATAATTCCCTAAGTTTTCTCCTGTAAGTGAAAAAAATAGCCTATGAAAGTGATAATATGAAAAGTTTACAAAGGAAGCTACCTTTTCTACTGCTATAGAATTTTTAATATTTTTTTCTATATAAGTAATAGCTTTCTCTAAGTCAGGAATATAGTCAGGCATTTTCTTCCTCCTCTATACTAGCTTCCAAAAATCTGGTGAATAATTATTTTCTTCTATGACTACTTCTATTTGATGGAAAGGCAATGCTTCCCCAACTTTAATTTTATATTCATTATTCATTATAGGTGACCCATAGCAAAATTCTATAGTTTTATCCTTTAAATCAAAGAACATGGATCTTAAAGTTCCAAAAACTTCTTTATAATTGTGGACAGCCAATCCTCTAGGATATTCTTTTTTCATTAAAGCTTTTATATCTTCTTTTGATACCTGCTCATTATTATTTAAAAAATCTTGAATTAAATCATATCTAATGCAAGAGTTATTTACCTTTTTGTTTTCTATAGCCATGATTTCAGAAAATAAAGGATGATTTGTAGCGATTAGATACTCATCTTCTATAGCACCTTCCTTAAATACCTTCCTTCCATCAAAGGCTTCTACTAGGGCACTATTACCTAAAGCATCAGCTATAATAAGATTCATATTTGATGCAATGGGCATGTCTTTTATCATGGTCATGGCTTCCTCTACATTTTTACATTGCTCTAATAAAGCTCTAATTATAGCCCAAAACTGAAGTCCTGATGCTTTAGGTTTTCTCATCCCTGGGAAATCCCCTACGGGTGTGCCGCAGGCAGAGAAAGTAATGCATAAACCTTTTTCATTCATACCCTCACTTCTTCCAAACAAAGAAATCTCAAAGCCTGTATGGCTGTACTTTCCTTCAATATTTGTAGAGCAGAGTCTCATTCCATCCATAGCAGGAGTAAGATCGTAATTACGAAAAACATAGACTTTATTGTCCTTAGTTTTTTTAGGAAGTACAACTCCATGGCTGCATCCTACTTTTACTAAGGTGCTTCTATAATAATTTAAATATTGAGGTGAGATTCTTAATCCATCACAAAACCCATTAAGCTCTTCATTAATTCCCGGGCAATATATTTCTAATTGCCTTTTCATTTCATCAAATTCTTTATCATTAATTAATGGTTCTTTAGAAAGAAAAGAACTTAATAGCTCCGGGTTATTTTTGAATATCTCACTTTGCTTTAAACCTACTTCGTAGCTATTTCCTTGTAAAAATGTAAAAAAACCATTCACTTTATACATAATAAAACCTCCAATAACTTAACTTTAGGTTCATTATATATTTTTAGTAATAATTATTTTTGATATTTTCTGCTATCTATTTTCTAATTTCAATTTCTATATATAACCCGTTCTAAATTAATCCTTTAATTTTCTTGAATACACTTCTGCCCACGCCGGAAAAAAACCAGCATTTATAGCAGTATTCTTAGAAATTATATGAGATACTGCTGTTCCATAAAAAGGTACCTTTCCACGGTTTAAGAGTTCTTGTTTTAATAATGTAACTAGATTTGTACCAATACCTTTTGCTTTATATTCAGGCATCACATTTATACCAATTTGATATAAAGTTTTACTGTCTTCACTAGCTCCTGCCATCCCTATTATATTGTCACCCTCAAAGGCAGCAACTGCAAGAACATCCGGATAATTATCACTAAAAACAAAAGCTTCATCAAACCTGCTGTCATCCTGAAATTGCGATATTTCTTCTCTTTCAAACCATTTTATTGTGGTAATGGGCTTTACTTCACAAGTAACAGGGTTTGGTAGATAAAAGTGAGGCATCTGATCAATTTCATGACCAAATTCTCTTAATTTATTATCTATAGCTCTAAGTTTATCATAGTCAAATAACCAGCTAGCATCTCTCTTTAAAAGCTTTTCTTCAGTCCAAGGTCTTATTTTTTCATCGGCACAAATTATTGCCTTCCCTCCAATAGTAATTATTTTTAGGATGCAGCCATCACTTTCATAGATACGCCTGCCTTCTTGAAGCTTATTCTCTGTAATTGTATTTTCCTGTTTTTCAAAATCTGAGAGCTTACAATTATAATCAAGTGCCAATTGTTTTTTTGCTATACTAAGTATTTCAGTTTTTGTGTACATATTTACCCCCTCTAACTCTTCAGTCATAATTCTCCCCATCAATGTATTTCGATACTCTTCAAGTTTACCACTATTTTACGCAATTTGTCAGTACAAAAAACCATATATAACTATTTTGTACGGCTCCACTTTGATATTACTTGTAATTTATCATCTACAATTTTTATATCACAATTCCATAAGTAAGTTTTCATCCACAGTTTACCAGGCATTGGCTGCCAACCCTTTTGGGGGTTAATTTGAAAGTTAATAGAATCATTATTTTTCTTTACCAAATAAATGCCACCCATAATACCTCTAATCTCATCAACAGATATTGAAAAATGTCCTAGTATTTCTGTATCATCCTTTAATGAAATGATGTCTGGTATGGGTGGAGAAAAAGTTATTTTCATCTCACTATTGCTGTCAATTCTTTTCACGCACTTTACTTCAGGATGTGCATTATTTATATTAATTGAATAAATACAATTATCTATGGTTATTTCATCTACATCATTAGTAAATCTTACTGGCTCTATGACGCCTGTATAATTATTATTCAATTCTTTAATATTATTAAAATAAGAATACCTAGCTAAGTAGACCCTTTTGAAGTTACACAAGGGAAAAAGTTTAATAGGCTTTAGACTTTTTCCGTCTATCTTTACAAATATATCTGTGTGCTTTTGCTGCACCATATTGAATTTTTTTAAATATATGATAGGAAATTTATCTGGGCACTCACTCATAATACCTACAGGTGCTATAAGTCCGAAACTATCTAGTTTATTCTTATTCTCCTTCATTTTAAACTCTACAATTCTCTTTTCCCTATCCCTTAAAGATAGATATACATCTATGCCTTTTTCAGTTACATCAAACTGTACCTTCATGGAATCAACTTCTTGTAATGTTACTTTATTCAGTAATGATTTATACCTACCCCCATCAACTTTCAATCCCTTTGTATAGTAAATATCTGATTCGCCATCCTGCATTCCCATAAGTACAATGTAATGCACGAGATTTTCTTGTTTTACTTGCTGTAATTCTATAGCTTTATAAGTAGGATCTCCCTCAAAATCTATTAAGCAAAGCTTCTCAATTATCACTTGTTCATCTCTAAATTTAATTAGTGGATAAATATATTTATTATTTTCTGTCTCATATATTGAAGGATCATTCCTTTTATCACCCAAGTACTTTTCTTCATTAACTGGATTACTTTCAGGAACCATAAAGATTGGACAAATTTTTGAAATTAACTTTCCTAACACTTTTAAACATCTCCTTAAACTTTTTAAAATGCAGTAGGAGCATTTTTGTTAATTTACTATTTACACTATTGAATTAGCAGTTTATATAAATGTCTTAGGTTCGATAGAATCATTATTTTGGTTTCCTCATCTCTGCTTATAAAGCTTCGATTATTAATCCACTTACACAATTCACCATGCAAATAACTATGTAATATGTCACCGATTAAATTTGCTTTTTCATCTGAAATATTGCTATTTCCCAATTTTATAAGTTCAGAAAATCCTTCTCCTGGTTTATGCAATATTTTAGTAACTTCTGGAGAAGGGCTTCCATCTATAGAATCAAACCATATAAATCTATACCACCCAGGATGTTCCATAGAAAAATCAATCAAGTTTGATAAAATCAAGAAAAATCTTCCTTCATCATCTTTTTCATTACTTAAGCCACTGCTGGAGTAATCCATCATCATAAGAAGCACCTGGCCAAGCGCTTCCCAAAATATTTCGTCCAGACTGCTAAAATAATTATATAAGTTTGTATGTGCACACCCAATCTTTTTAGCAATATCTCTTAAGGTTACATCCTTTATTCCTTCATTTTTATCAATCAAACTTAATGTAGTTTCCAAAATAATTTCCTTACTTACATGTTTTTTATTATTTTTCACTTCATTCTCTCCCTTCATTACCTATGGTAATTACCATAGGTAATATGATATCAATATCATGACATTATGTCAATATAATGAAGCACACATATTGTTTCAAAAAAATAGGATTATTCCCATGTAAAAATTGCTTTTTACCTTGAGATAATCCCCTTTTAATTTAAAGCGCTTTCCCATATACAGGATATTAAAATCATTAACACTTATAATGTTTAAAGGTATACTCATCATTAGAATAGATGTAATTGCATAAATTATGTAGAACAGCTATATAATTTCTTCTTTCTTGGCTGATTGTAGAAATCTTTAATTCATACTCTAATCTATCTATATTTTTTTAATTATTGGTATATAGTGTTTCATAGCTTTCTTTTTTTCGAATGAAAATATAATAATACTTATAAAACCCATAGCAAATATCATAAATATTATTAGCTCTGCGGCGGTACGTAAAAAGTCCATCTGAGGATCTACTATAGACCAAATGAAAGACAAAAACACTAGAGAAGCAGCAATGATTATACATACTTTCATAGAGATTTTTTTTGTTTTATCATATTTTTCGTAATATAGATTAAAAGGATCATTAGTTACTAATGTTTCATATAAATATTCCTTATATTCGCTATTTTTAATGGTCCTATTTTCATTTTCTATAGCGCATTTAACTTCATCTGCTATTAAGCACTTCATCTTTTCACTTATTTGTGAATCTACCATAACTATTTCTTCTCTCCCTTATTACTCAAATATATTTTTTGACTATATTGCTTTGATTTTGATTTGTTATATGCTGTGTATATCAAATATTCTGGTTCTTCAACTTTAGGAACTTTAAAATATAAATCTCCACTAATGCTTTCCTTTTCCTTTAGTGCTCCCGATTTTATTTCTTTTGGATCTGATATGCTGAATCTTTGATATTCTTTTCCATCTTTGCTTACAAGTTTGAATTCTGTTTCACTATAGCTTTTTCCAGCTGCAGTTTCTTTTTCAAAACTTTCTAATTCTAACTCTACTTTATAAAGGTCTATAGGATTACTTTTTCCGAAGCTTACATGAGATGTTTTTTTAACTTTTATTCCTAAATTATTACATACAACGCTTTCACCCATCACAACTTTACTTGTAGTTGTTGTTAACATAGGAACTGCTACTGGAATTAATAATATCATAATTATAATTATTTCCACGTATATTGGCATTCTCGCAAATTTACGTAAAGGAAAAGGTAGTCCAAGATTCTTAACTCTAGTTTTATTCTTTAAAAAATTTCTTACATTATCAATAGTATTTTTATCTATTTTTTCTTTCGCTATATTAAAGCCATTTAAATATTCATTTTCTAATATAAAATAGTCTTTTACTTCATACACATCTATCTCATCATAATTAAAGACCTTTTTAATTCCACTCAAAGGAAATATTAAATTTATGCAATCTTCACATAAATATATATCATATGTATTTGCCTGAGGTGCAAATGAACGTCCAGCCAAGGATTTCCACATAAATTTATGGTGATTTCTTAAAAAAATCATCATAAACAATACTCCACTTAAACACCAAAAAACATAATTCTTATACAATGCGGCTTTTTCAAAATAATTTGATTTTGAAAAAATAATAATTATCGCTAAAAATATAATGGTACCTAGAAAAGCTCTCTTATATCTAATAGGGGCTTTTCTATCCATATAGGCATCAATCAATTCACTTTTTTCATATTTACAATTAAATTTATATTTATATTCTATAGGTTCGCTGCTATCAAAATTTTGTTCCAAAATGTATTCCCCTTCCAACTCTTATTTAAAATTATTTCTATTCTAAATCAGTAATATTTCATCCCTCCCAAAAATAAAAAGCATTCCTTTGTAATTACTACAATACAAGTCGCAGTACCCAAATCTCTACATTAAATTATCGCGACTATATAAGAATAATTTACATTCATTTTAAAAATTTGTACATATTTTAAAGATATTATAATGAATTCAATAGTTGTAACACTCAGGAATAAAACCAACTTTCACCAGTAGTCATAATCTAACTTTGCTGAACGCACAAAAAATAGTGGCTTCCTTCACAGACGGATTAGCTACTATCTTCTCTTTTTAAGCAGTCATAAACATTTTAATTAATATTTGCAGCTATAAAATTTTTATATCTATATATATTCCATAATAATTCTCATTTTCTCAATTGATTAAATCCTTATTGTAAAAACTGAAAAAATATTTTACTGGGAATTTATGTTATAATAAATCTATAATTTTAATTTGGAATGATAACTTAATGCGAATTAATTTAAATTTTTATTGATTAGATATGGAGAGATGCTTTATGTTTATGTTTGTTATCATATTTATTTTTTCATTGATGCCCCTAGTACTATTTGCCTTATCTTTTATTTTGATAATTAATATTATCCATGTAAAGTTAAAAATAGGGGAGCTAAATACTAAGCTTCTCAATGGTACTATAGTGGTTGCTGCTTTTTACTGGATTTTGCATATACTGCTTCGGGTGGGCGAGCGCGCTTTAGATTCAAGTGACAAAGGAGAATTTTACTTATATGCTAGCGCAAGGCTTTATTATTTCCTTCCATATATGCTTGGCGCTCTAGTCATATATATGCTTAAAAATATTTATCTATTTAAACAAAAAAAGGGGAAATTAAATACTGCTATTATTACTTCAGTTTTAGCGTTGGCAGCAGTTTTAGGCGTATATTATACGCCAGTTAAAAATAAGGTTGACATTACTATAAATGACTGGTTTGGTGGCCATAAGGATAGAGGACGACTTGGACTTTCAATTGATAGCAGAGATAGAATTGATCGGCTTGCAAGTGTCATAGATAAACACAGCTTTAGAAGAGCACCAGTTATTAGAAAAAACGAAAGCCTTTCAAGCATAAGTATAGCTGGAAGAAATAGAGAAATGCAACACAGTATATATACTGTGTATATTAATGAAGACTATAAAGAAAATGAACTCTATGTAAACGGCTACCGGTATAAGGCAGTGAGACAGGAAGAATTCGCAAGAGAGGTTTTGAGTATATTTAATGAATTGATGCCATAATTGTAAAGTATTGCAAACTAACTATTGAAATCCATAATACGAATAATTAGGTATTGATAAATAAATCATTATAAGATGACGAATTTGCTAGGAGGAACTTACAAAAATGAAACTTGGGAGGAAGTAGCATGGGATCACGAATAATACATTTTTGCATTTCAGATAAATTAAGTAGAATTATAAAAGTTGATAGAGATAGATTTTTAATTGGTTATTTGGTTGCAGACATACCTCAATTATTCAATAAGCCAAAGGATGAAACGCATTTTATGAAGAAGACTGAAAATGAGTTAAAACATGATTATAAAGCATTTTATATAAAATATAAAGATAAACTTAATGATTCTTTCTTTGCAGGATATTTTTGTCATCTGATTTCGGATGAGTTGTGGTATGATAAAATCTTTACTAAATATTTCGGCACGGTATACCCAGGAAAGGAATATCTTAAAGGATATTATTATGATTTTTATAAATTAAACGGGAGACTAATTGAATACTACAACCTAGAAAACAATATAAATATGATTGACAATATAGAAATTGACGAATTAGATATAAATATGATACCAACATTTGTACAAGCAGTACATAAGGATTTTAAATATAGTAAGGAGTTATTATTGGAACCCCTAGAAGTATTAAATTTTGAAGAAGTGATTGAGTATATTAATGAAGCAGTTGAAATGTCACTTTATGAATTAGCACAAAGAGCTATTTTGATCAGATGAATCAGAATAGTAGAAAAATGCGTAGTAAAAAATAAATTGCCTAATAGACATTAAATAATTACAGAGCTTTTTAATTCTCAAAACGTAATACTATAAAAAGGTATAGAAGGGTGAATTATATGGTATTTATAAAGAGATTTTTAGTTATCTTTTCTCTTACAGTTTTATTATTTTCACTTATAGGATGCGAGGGCAAGAATATAAGTGTTATTAATGAGAAAACAGAATTGAAAAATCCTCCTACATTAAAAGTATTTTACCAAGATGAAAGCATCGAGGCTAAACGAGGAGCATATTCTTGGACTGTTGACAATAATGACGGAACCAAAACTACAACAAATGGTGATAGTGCTGGTCCTAATGAATTAGTAAAAAACTCAACTCCATTAATTTTACCTCCTAAATCTACCTTAACGTTAGACTTCTCTGATAAACCAGAAACTACCATAGTTAATATATGGCAGGACAATAAACCTATAAAACAAACAATAACTGATAATAAACTATTAATGCCTGAATTAAAAGGTTTGATAGTTTATGAAGTAATAGCAACTTGGAAACAAGGAACTGTTTCCTATGCATTTTTAGTTAATATTAATTAAAAAGTTGATTAATATAATACGCAATTTTCTTATTAAACGACGTAAGTTCAATTTTACGTAGCTTTTGAAAAATATCGCGAATTACTAGATTTATATTTTGAAAAGGCAGTATATATTATCTTAAAAATAATATGTAGTCAATATATATTTTGAAAATCCATAAAATTTGTACGATATTAATTTTAGTATATTCTGATAGATATTAAATAAGTTATTGTAGTTTGAATTTGTATATCTTTCTATTTATAATCATTCTTATAACATGTGTGGTATTTTATGGGAGGCTTATGATTATGAAGAATGATTTTGAAAGAGTATTACTAGAAAATTGTTTAGGAGTAGAAGATTTAGATATTAATCTGAATAAGTTAAACTTTGAGTTTTTATCAAAGCCTTTGTTGATAGGTGGAAAGGCAATGGAATATTATCAAATAAGAGAATCAGGTCAAGATATTGATTTTGTTATAGCAGAAGAAGATTATGAACAACTATCATACAAGTATCCTAATCATGTAAAGGAAATATATGATGATTTTGGAGTATGTAAGTATGAATTTGAAATGTGGAAAAGTATTTGCTTGCTTGATTATAAATTTCTTTCGGAAGAAGCAGTTGAAGAAGATAACTTTCTAATAATATCATTTGAAAAATTAATGTTTTTAAAAGTATTGGCTATGAGACAGCCAAAATATTTAAGGGATTTGGAACTAATGAGAGATAGAATGGCTGAAATAAACACAATATTGCATGATTTCTATTAAGATGGAATATATCAGGAATACAAAGGAGGTTTTGCATGAGCGGATTTTTGAAATTAGAAGATTTTATTGAGCATTCAGATGTAAGTTATGAAGAAGCTATAGTGCAATTTTTACAGGATAACGGAATAGCGATTGATGATTTTGAGTATGTAGGAAAATGTGATGCGGAAAGATTTAGTGTCTGGCGTAGGGATATAAGATTCATCGAAGATGAAAACATTTTCACTTTCCACTTGGATGCAGCTGATGAAACGAGCCTGTGAAAAAAAGTCTACATCATTTGTGATACGCTCTCCGTAACAGGTATAACGTAGACTTTTTTATAGGTCTTCATGACTCAACAATACTTATCATAGAAAGCTATTTACAGAAAAAATTTCACACTCTCATTTATTAGGTACTTTCTCTACCTTTTTACTGTAACTTTATAAATTAACATCTTATTATGCTAATACACTTATTATTAAATTAGTTTTTTATCTAAGAATTCTTTCATCAATTCTTCTGACAAAGCTATACGTATAACTATCAAAAAACTTTTCCCAAAATTTTAATGCAGTTGGATTAATTGTCTCAAAATCCACACCTAATCGCTTTATATCATCCTTCTTTAGCGTTTCAATAACAAATGAAAGTAAACTCTGGATTATATTTTTTCCACGATAGCCTTCTTTCAAATATGCTCCACAAATATGCAAATAGTCTGGTTCTTCAGAAATAAATGTTTCCCCATCATTCGCAACTTCTAAATATCCTATTATTTCTGATTTATCCTTGGCAATAAAGAAACGCGATTGCCTATTATAACATCTCTCAGTAAATTTCTCCTCTGAAAGTTCTTCCTTTGGAAAATATGTAGGACTCTTTCTCATATGCCTCTCTAAACTGTTACTTAATGTTAATAGACAACCTGCTTTACTATAATGTATTTCATCATAAGAATACTCTGTGTTAATTTCAATATTGAGCAGCTTGTTAACATTTCTAATTGCATCTCCGCACCTTACGCCAAATCCATTCATCATCAAAGATTGCATAACTTCAGCATCATGGCTATATAGACAAATTGCATAACTTAAAATTTCTTCCTTAATCATTTCTTCTGATGTATATTGAAATAGAAGTGATGCTATTTTACCCCTATTTTCTCCGCCATAAGCATTTGCAAATAATGGAGAAAATGAACCTTTAACATTACCAAAATGCCCATTCACACTTCCCCAAAAACTTAAATACCCTAATACTTTTCCTCTTTCAACAGCTACCAATCCGCGCTTATTCTTAAAGATGTCACTTAACATATCAGTCAGAATATCTTTATAATCCTTCTCATATAAGGCTTCTATATGTTTCTGCTCCATATTGTATTGTGCTTGTGTAAGCTTAACTGCATCTTCTAAATACTTTTCATTTAACTTTTCAAATATCATTTTCTTACCTCTCTTTATAATCCATAAATTTTTCATTTTATATGCAGCCAATCCAAATTGGGGTATAAAAATACCCTGAAACAGTTAAATCCAACTACTCCAGGGTTAATAAATTTATATTCATAATATTGATTCATAACTTCAAAATTAATGCTATCTATAAAACAAAATTACATTTAATAACTTTCATCTGGAATAGCTGCATATATAAATTTAATAAAAATCTATTGTTCTTCTTAATCATACGCAACCACTCCTTTCAAATTTATATCCTTAATGTACCACACATGGATTATTAATGCAAGTATCAGAATATCTTAATCTTAGCTCTTTATAGGCATATAAATTTTAATACTTGGACATTCTGTTGGAGACAATTTACTATCTTGTACATACCATTCTTCAATCCACCTAATTTTAGGGTTTATTCGTTGTCCATTTAAGCCAATCCAATTAATCGCTTCTCCCCATGTTTTTAAAAGCTTATCAAAATTTGTATTACATGTTACAAAATTTCCTCCGTACAAAATGTCCTTTTTTATTCGTTTATCATTAATAGTAATTTCATCATCTACTGTTAACATAGCAATATACCATGTCTTTATTCCTTCTCTTCGGATATTATAATTATGATGAGCAAAAAATTTATATTTTTCTAAGGTATTTAATATACCATTAGCCTTAGCCCAATTCAGTAAAATATCCCATGCTTCATAGGGAGCTTTTTCTTCTTCACCAATAATTTTACACATGACTACATTTGTATTATTTAAAGATTCAATTGAAAATTTACTTTTCTCACATATTGGCATATATAAATCTACAGCATAATCAAAATTTTCATTAATACCTTCCAAATGTTCTTCCAGCCATTGATGAGAACCAAAATCATATTTACTTATTTTTACCCATGCTTTAAATCTTTGCCATGCATTTGCTATATCTTTAACTTGAACAGTAGTTACCGCATATAACCCACCCTCTAATTCTTTTACCTTTACTCTATCATCTTCAACATTACAATTATCATCAATGATAATACAAGCTTCATATCCATATCCATCTAAACCTGGCTCGCAATCAGGTGTATCATATCCGAACAATCTATATTTACTATTACCTGCAGTTAACTTGTTTTTTTCTGCCTATTCAAGCAAAACCTTAAAAGCATTATATTCAGGGCTTTTACCATAATACCTATAGTATGCCACTTTCATAGGTTCTAACTTTTTTAAGACTTTAATATCAGGGTATCTTTCAAGTAGGTCTCTATCTTGTACATCATAATATTTATCCAAAACACTCATCCTTTCAAAACTATATTTTATATTATGTTTTTTGAACGTTGAGGGATTACATCCCACAATATGCCGAAAAGCTCTAGAAAAGGCATCACCACTCTCGAACCCATATTTAATTGCAATATTCAAGATGGTACTTTTCTTAACCGTAATATCATTAATTGCCAGATTCATGCGTCTTTTTCTTATGTATTCCTTAACCGAATGCCCTGTTAATGCAAAAAACATTCTATAAAAATTTGAAAGTAACATATAAGCTTTTGAAGCTACTATATCTAAATCAATATAACTCTCTAAATTACTTTCAATATATTCAATGGATTCTTGTATTCGGTCATAATAGTTCATAAGAGGCTCCTCCCTAAATTACGAATATCATATGATAACTCTATTATAATAAAACCAACAGGTTACTTCCCGACATTTTTTCTAAAAATACTATAAAAATAAGAAAACTCTTACCTAAGATTTTTTATAGGTAAGAGTCAACATTCTTAACACATATATTTTCGTAATTTTTAGTTTATACTGCAATTATATAACCTATGATTTCTCTTAACATCAGTTATACATGGACTTAGCCAAAAACCTCGTTCCTTATGGTACGGTTCACCATATCATAAAGCAACTACTTTACAATTTTTCCTATATACGCGATATTTATATCGCTAATACTCTGTACTATAGCATCCGCATCCTCCCTATTTTGAGCTCCGGAATTTTGATTATCATAGGCAATGCATAACATTCCTGCGCTTTTAGCAGCTCTAACCCCATTGAAGGAATCCTCAATAACTAAACATTGCTCTCGTTTTACTCCTAAAAGCTCTGAAGCCTTTAAAAATATATCTGGATTCGGTTTTGGCTTTTCCACATCATGACCACTTACCACTACATCAAAGTATTTATTAAAGTTAAACATATTTAAAACCATATCTATATGCATTCTACAAGAAGATGAAGCTAAAGCTATTTTTATCCCTCTTTCATGAAGCTCTTCTATTAACTCCTTAACTCCTTCAATAGGCTTTAGGTCTTTGTGTTTTTTAATATATTCTACATATCTTCCCGCGTAGATTGCAATGACCTCTTCTACCTCTCCCTCAAAGTTAAACTTTTCCTTAAGCTGAGTAAACATTTCAATAGACGTACTTCCAATAAAGGTATTATACAATTCTTCACTAACCTGAATTTTTAACTCCTTCATATATTCTTTAAAAACCTCTTTATGTAAGGGCTCACTATCGATAATTACTCCATCCATATCAAAAATTACAGCTTCAACCATTATAATTCCTCCTAATATATAAAAAAATTAAAACTATCACTTTAATATTAACATAATTTAAAAATTAATGTTATTTCTTTCTTATGTTATATCAGCTTTCCTTCAGGACATAACTAAAGCAACTGTTAGCATTCTTTATACTTTTATTATTACCTTTATACCTTTTTAAATTTCAATATTAACAAATTAGGATAAGAAATTACATTTGTAAATGTTATTATATAATTACCGTACGGAAATTAATGATTATAAAGAGGTGACTTCATGGAGTATGTTAACTTGATTCAAAAAACTATTGATTATATAGATGAGCATATTCAAGATAATTTAACTGTAGATATGCTAGCTTCCATTGCCGGTTTTTCAACCTATCATTATTATAAAGTATTCAGTAGTTTTGTTCATTTATCAGTAATGGATTATGTAACGAAAAGAAAGTTACAGTTTGCTTTACATGATATAGCAATGGGAGCAAAGATAATTGATATAGCAATGGATTATGGCTTTGAGACTCATGCAGGCTTTAATAAAGCTTTTAAACGTGCTTTTGGATATCCGCCAAGTCTATATAGACTTCATGCACCAAAAGGATTACCCCCAAAAATTAGTTTATCATATTTAAAAGAGAATTTAACTGGAGGGATTATTATGGAACCTAAAATAATAGAAATACCTAGCTTTAAGGTAGTTGGGTATGAATTTAAGAATAACCTTAAAAACGTATTACGCTCAAGGGATATCCCAGCTTTCTGGGCTCAACGCGGCTTTGATGATAGCAATTGTGAGGAAAAATTGTATAAACAATTAAATCCATCAAAGCATGGAGAGTATTGTATCTGTATTAATACCGATATGACTACTGATGATTTTTCATATGTAATGGCTGTTGGGGTTGATAGCTTTGACAAAGCCACAGAGGATATGTATAAATTAGAAGTCCCTGCTGCTACCTACGCTGTATTTACCACCCCTGAGGTAAGTGAAGAGGAATTTGTAGATTCCATAAAAGGAACCTGGAGCTATATACTCCAGCAGTGGTTTCCAAATTCACAATATGAAATTGATGAAACTAAATTTGACTTTGAGTATTACGATGAGCATTGTCATCCTTGGGAATATGACAAAGTTTCAATGAAAATTTATATTCCAATAAAAAGCATATAAAGGTATAGGACCATACCAAAGTAAAAATTAATTTGATATGGTCCTATTTATTAATATTATAAAATAAAACTTTTCAATTCTTTTAGTTGCTTGCTTAAGGTTTTATGTGCAATTTATTCATGTTGTTTATACCTTATAATAATAATTTAAAACTTTTAGGGATTTCATTCTCTAAATCAAACTCAAATTAGTTAAAAGCGCCCTTATATTGCTCTGGATAGCTTATATCTGAATTTTTAATTTTAGCTTCATTTAATACAAAGTATGGATTTCTTAAAAGTTCCCTGCCAATTGCAACCAAATCCGCTCTATCATTTGATATTACTTCCTCCGCCATGTTAACATCTGTTATTAATCCAACAGCTATTGTAGGGATATTGCATTTAGCTTTAATTATACTTGAAAAATTAACTTGATATCCTGGATAGGCATTTATTTCTGCTGGAACCAATCCTCCTGTACTTACATGCACCATATCAATATATTCTTTAACATCATTTATAATTTCAACCATGTCATTTATATTTATTCCGCCATTTTTATAATCGTAAGCTGAGACTCTAAGCAAAATTGGTTTTTCCTTTGGCCATACTTCAGCCACAGCTTGTAGTACTTCTTTAAGAAATCTGGTTCTATTCTTTATATTTCCGCCATATTGATCTACTCTTAAATTCGATAATGGTGATAAGAATTGATGTATCAAATAGCCATGGGCTCCATGTATTTCTATAGCATCAAACCCAGCCTCATCAGCTCTTTTAGCTGCTTCTTTAAAACTTAATATGATCTCTTTTATTTTATCTTTAGATAACTCCTTAGGTAATGAACTTTTTTCATCGAATTTAACCTCACTTGGAGCTACAGCTTCTCCGGCTGTTCCTATATATTTTCTTCCACCATGATTCAATTGTATTGCAATTTTAGAGCCGTACTTCTTAACACCATGAACAATGTTTTTTAATCCATCTATATGCTCATCATCCCAAATTCCTAAATCCATATCTGTTGTCCTGCCATTTTTAGCTACTCCTGTAGCTTCAACTATTATAAGACCAACTCCTCCAATAGCTCTTGTAACATAATGATCATAGTGAAAATCCTTTACTTTACCAGTGTCATCTGAGGAATACATACACATTGGCGGCATAACAATCCTGTTCTTTAAATTAGTATTTTTTAAAGTATAACTTTTGAAAGTGTTCATAATTTTAATCTCCTTTTATTTAAACTACTTGCTTAATGTCATTATATTTTATATACTATACTTTGAAAAGTAGTGATATTTTTTTCATATAATTTCAAAAAAGTAAGTAATGTGATAAATCAATGAATGAAAGGAGTTTTTTTTATGTCAGAAATTAAACTTGAGCGTGGAAATCCTTCTGATAAATGCCCTATAGAAGAGGCGATAGATATCATAGGAAGTAAATGGACATTTCTAATAATAAGAGATTTATTAATAGATGGAACAATAAGATTTGGTTATTTGCTGCGTTCTTTAGAAGGAATAAGTCCTAAAACTCTATCTCTTAGGCTTCGTGAACTAGAAAAGTTCGGTTTAGTCAAAAGAATAGTTTATCCAGAGATTCCTCCAAAAGTTGAATATGAATTAACTGAAAAAGGGAAAAATCTAGAAACAGTATTTATAGAACTAAAAAAGTGGGGACTTACAATTATGCAATAGCATATTCTTAATCTTAAGTTCCTATTTCTTTGTTATATACACTGTTATTTTACTAATTTTAGTGTTAAAATTTATAAAAAATAGTTAGGAGGAATGACTCTTGTTAGAAATATTAAAGAAAAGAAGAAGTATTAGAAAATACACCTCTAAGAAGGTTGAAAAGGAGAAAGTTATCCAATTAATTCAAGGAGCCTTATTATCCCCTACTTCAAAGAATTCAAAGCCTTGGGAATTCATTGTGGTAGAAGATAAGAGCCTTTTGGAAAAGCTTTCTTTATCCAAATTAGGTGCTCAATTTTTAAAAAATGCTGATCTAGGTATAGTTATTTTAGGAAATCCAGCACTTAGCAGCGTTTGGATAGAAGACGCCTCCATTGCTACTACCGTAATTCATTTAATGTCAGAAGAACTTCAGCTTGGTTCCTGTTGGATTCAAATAAGGGAAAGGAGCCATGATGATAATACAAGCGCTGAAGAATATGTACGTAAGGTTTTAAATATCCCTGAGAATTTAGGGGTGTTAGCTATAGTTTCTATTGGTTATGCTGATGAAGTAAAGGAACCAAAGAATGCAAAGGATTTAAATTACGAAAAGGTTTATCTAAATACCTATAGCAAAAAATATCCCTTTGAAGAATCTAAATAATAAAAATGCCCTTCAGCTAGGATAAAAATCTCAGGCTGAAGGGTATTATTATAATGTTTCTATACAATAGGTGCTAAAAGAAGGATTTCAATATTATCGTTATATATGTCATTAAATTGACTTAACGGTAAAGGATTTGTTCCCTTTCCTACTTCAATAGTGTATCCCGGCCTATTAAATTTATCAATGAACCAGTCCTTATAGCCGGCATAAGAGGTTATGCCATAGGGCTGTGATAACATATAGCCACTAGCCTTTGCAAATAATTCACCTATTCTTCTAGCATCAGGAGGTATTTTATTCATGAAGGTCCAATATATTACCTCTCCTTGACTGTGATAGGCAATGACTAATCTAAAATTGTGATTGCGAGTAAAATCTGCTACAGCCTTAGATTCTGGCTCTGATTCAGGATAGGGGCCTGAATATCTAGTAGGTCCGGGGCCATAAACACCATAGGAAGCTTCTGCTTGTTTAGAAAGCTGCCAAGCGGCATTATAGTTATGATTTAAATCCACACCTCTGATATTGGCCTGCCACACTTTAGAAAAATCAGTACTTCCCTTATTCCATTGAATAAGCTGAGAATAATAAGGGTTATCTCTTTTCAATCCATCAATAACTAAATCTACTCCATCGGGATTTACCATAGGAATTATATAAATAGTGCTTCTATTCCAAATATCCCTCACATTATATCCCTTTATGGTAGTACCATCCGCATAAGCCTTTGAAAAGTTTTCAATAAACTTCATAAGCAGTGGGGAGGTAATCCATTCTAGTGCATGGTGAGCTCCATTATAAAACACCTGATTTGTGCCTCTGCCTAGTTTAATATAGTATAAATTTTTCCCAAGTACACTTTTTCCCGCTACTCCTACTTCTATAAAAGGATACCTTGCTTTTAGACCCATTATATCTTTTTCCATAATTTCGTAAGTATAGTTTACATTAGTATCCACTATATCAATTCCATAAGGTATTTTAATGCTTTGTCCTATGGTTAAATTATATACATTTATATTAGGATTTGCAGCCAGTATTCTTTCCACTGATGTAAAATGCCTTCTTGCTATATTATATATTGTATCTCCTGGTCTAATAGTATAGGTGTCGTAGCCAAGCCAAAATCGCTCTAAGGCTTTATAGGTATTATCTCCTATAATTCCATCTGGGGTTAAATTATTATCTCTTTGAAAGTTCTTAACTGCTGCTTCCATAGCACTTCCAAAAACTCCGTCTATGGCACCTTCATAATATCCTATTTTCTTTAGTATTGCTTGAATTTTCATCACATCTGATCCGCTAGAGCCTACCTTCAAAACTCTCATAACAATAAACACCTCAAATTATTTAGATGGTATTATTATATAGGTATTTAATTTCTTTTGTGACTAAACTGCCTTCAAAAATAGTTATAATTCTATTTATCGAATAATCCACCTTGCTTACCGCTTTTAAAGGCTTTTCTAGTTCCTCCCATATTCTTATCTGGCCTTAGAGTTTCTCCGTTTTTATTACCTTTTTTCTTTTTCTCTTCAATTAATTTCTTCATCATTTCTATATTCTTATCTGACATTTGTTCTTCTCCCTTATAATATAAATATTTAAGCTATTAGGCATCCTTTAAAATAGCTAATTATCTTTTAAAGATACTCTATTATATATTACAATATTATCATATTACTTGAAAGTAATATTTTTAAGTCAAAAAAAGCTTGCTTTTTAAAGATTACTGCATTATACTTATAAAGTTATCATAAAATTAATTTATAAAATATATACATTGCAAAAGTTCTAATACCTTCTGGCCAAGACATAATATAAAACTTTAATGCGATGTATGTATTACTCAGTACAATATGTATAATTACAGCTTTTCGAATATTAGAGTTTTATAAAATTAGCATTGGTCTATAATCTTTTGACTTACCTTTCATAGAGTCTTCAATTTCCACCATCTAATTTAATTCCTAATTTTTAAAATTTTGTTCTCTATTTGTACTAAATATGCCTGTTAAAGCATATACTATTTTATTGTAACAATTTTTAAAAATTATAGGAGGAAATTAAATGAACGTTAAAGAAAACTTTATAATTACAGAAGACATTATTGAAGAATGTCTAGCTGAATGTTTATCAGAATAGAATTCAAATATTTTGACTTTTATTTAAAAGGCTATTCTTTAGCCTTTTTTTAATGCACAGTGCACAATTCACAATGAAGGAAATTTTTTTCTCCGCTAGCGTAGAAAAAATAACAATAATTGTGCATTGTGAATTCTGAATTGTGCTTTGAAAAAAGCGACCTACATCGCTTTTTTCCTATACTCTGCAATTAACAAATCTACCATTCTTCCATAGCTCTCTACTCCATCCCCTTGTCCATTAGACTTTAAATAATTATCATTTATCTTATTAGAGGCCTCTTTTACTTTTCCTTCATATTGCTTCCAAAAGCTTGAGTAATATCTTAGATCTATCCTTACTCCTTCAGAATAATTTTTAGTCAATTTAATATATTCATCCATGTCCTTGCCGGCTAAAGCATTCATTGAATGAATTAAAGCTAGCATCGCCCCGGAATATTGAAAATCTGCATCTGGATGCATTGAGCAGCTTAAATAAGCAATATAATTGGCCTCATCTTCTCTGGCAAAACCTCTCTGATGTGCCATTTCATGAAGCACTGTAGCTGGGAGCATCATATCCGGTTCATTCACATTTACATTTGCTTCACCAGTATAGGGCATGTAAATGCCAGTTATGCCTGTGTAACTCATGGCTTTTGATAATAATATAGCTTTCGGTGGTCCATACTTTCCTTCAAGCTCCTTATAACCCTCAGAAGCCCTATCATAACCTTTTTGTGCTCGGTTAAAAATATCTTTGTATCCGCCACTAATTTCTATAACTCCTTCTGAATTCTCTTGTACCACTGTTCTTAAATTATTAGCTTTTTTTATAAGATTATCACAAAGCTCTGAAAGCTCCGATTTAGAAGCTTTTTTTAATTCTAATCCCATTATTTGATTCAATGGAAGTCTGTTGTAATTAAAGCCCCATAAAAACATAAACAGAATATACAACAGTGATGCATAGGAACTAATAATTAAAAAATGCTTTAAAAATTCACCACTTTTAATTTTCATAACTAGAGTTATAAAGAGGCCCATTAAAATCAATACTAATAGAGGTACCAATATCTCTGCCAAAGAAAAAGGGAAAACACCTGTAATAATGCTTAATAATTGCCTAGTAGCTCTATTTATAGAGGTTGAATAAACCCTATCAACAAATTTAGGATAGTGCTTAAGAATTAAATTTAAGATCATGGTAAATAGCGCAAATACTATTATACTAACTTCAAACTTAAGATTTTTTTTCATATTTCCTCCGCAGTTATCTTATATATATATTTTACCAAGGAATCTGTCTATTCTATATCGTCTCTATACTCCAAAATATCACCTGGTTGACATTGTAGTATTCTACATAATGCATCAAGAGTTGTAAATCTAAAAGCTTTTGCTTTATGATTTTTAAAATTTGAAACATTTGCCATAGTCATGCCAAGCTTTTCTGATAATTCTGTAAGGGATATTTTTCTTTTTGCCATCATAACATCTAAATTGACAACTATCATATCACTGTACCTCCAATTAAAAAGTAAGATCGATTTCTTCTTTTATCTCAGCCGCTTTTTTAAAGATATTTGACATAACTAAGGAAAGAAATCCTGCTGTTACAGCAATAAATGGAATAACTATCATAGGTATAATTGTTCCTGCATATAGAAAAAAGTCGTAAACAAAATAGAGTAACAACTCTGAGAATATAAAAATCAACACTTCGCTGAAGGAACATATGGCTATTATCTTAAATTCTTTTGCAATCTTAGGTGAAAAAGAATTCTCTCCTACAAGTAGTCCACAGATAGATTTTAATTTAAATAATGCCACAACATAAGGAATAGCGCAAGCATAGATACATCCTGTCAATATCCATTCCATATTGGGAACTGATAGCTCCATCCTTGAAACTTTTAAAAGTGCTGTCAATATAAGCGGAGTACCTATAAGTGCAAGAATTGTTAAGACAATTCCAAGCATCACAAACCCATTTAATACTTTTGAACTTATTCTATCTTTCATAAATATTACCTCACTTTAAAATATTTTTTAATTAACCATATTATATATCATCATTTTAATAATTTCAATAATTATTTATCGTTATTCTTTATATTTTTATTGTTTTAATAAAATCTTTCTCTTTTATGGTATTGCAAAAGGCGAATTGTAAGACAAGAATCCCATTTGTGGCCTAAAAATCTAGTTTTGTAAATGAATATTTGCAAAAAAACAAAAGCGAAGCAAAAATGCTTCGCAGTTTTAGTGCTAATTTAATTCTTTTAAAAAGGATGAGCCATTCTCGGTTCTATCTGCTTTGAAATAATCCACTGCTGTGGCACCTACATCAGACATAGTATCCCTAAGTCCAATAAATTTACCTTCTAAACCCTTTTTATATATCAAAAGTGGAACATTTTCTCTTGTATGATGGCTATGGCCTATAGTAGGATCGTTGCCATGGTCCGCCATCACAATTAAAATATCCTCTTCTTGCATTTTGTCCATAATTTCTCCAATATATTTATCAGCTATAGCCAACTTTTCTGCATATCTTTCTGCATTTTCAGCATGGCCAGCTAAATCCGTTTCCTGAACATTGGTGCAGATAAAGCCTTCTTCTATAGCTTCCATTTCCTTAATAGTAAGCTTCATTACCTCTTCTGTATCTACACAGGAAATGCTCTTTCCATAAGGATTCTCTACTATATCCGCCACCTTGCCAAGCAATACCACCGGAATACCTTTTTTGCCTAAAATAGTTGGTACTTGTACCTCAGCATCGATTCCATAGCCTAAATGAATAACTTCGTAGCCTTCATTATAAACTCCGGACTTTGGCGCATTTATTCCTATAAATTTATCTTCTTTCTCTTCTACGGCATTTAATATATCTTCTAGGCTTACATTTATTCCTCCAAAGGGAATAACCCTCGAAACCTTAACTACCTTCCTTACTATCCTTCCTATCTTTAATACCTCTTTATAAGGAATTAAATCTAAAGCTGCTGTAAGATTATAGATCTGTCCTGGATCTGCCTCAATATTATCTGCAACTGTAACGCAATTATTTACTAAAAGAAATTTTAATTTATCTCCTTTGTATTGAACTTCATATCCTGCACTAGTCAAGGCTTCATACACTTCATGGATACACTGTTGAAAGGGTTGAAATAAAGGCTTCTTAGGTTTTGTCCCCATTATTTCCTGGTGTCCATTGAAAGTATCAGCTCCAAAGTGTGCTAAAGCTGAAATACCATAGTTAGCCTTAGGATTCTTATGCATATACTCAGTTTCATCTCCCAAGGCATTCATTAATCCAAGCTTCTCTAAATTAGGTAATCTAAGCTCTGGCAATCTATCAAGAATGTGTTTACAGGTATTAGAACCAAGATCCTGAGGGCGCACTTCCTTTACATCTTCCATGGCTCCTACTCCAAAACTATCTAAAACCACTACCACAAATCTTTTCATATTATTTCCTCCTTTGCATTACCTCAAGCGCTTTCCTAGACTATCATAAATTCCTAGGATTTCCGCCTTACCCTGCTGAATTCCTTTAACCACAGCTACCTCACTTCTAGTTACAAAAATTTGCGTTCTAAAAGCAAGCAGCGCTGTATCACCAACCTTGGCATTACCCTGCAGCCCTATATAGTAATCTATACTATCGCTATCTGGCATTTCTGTTTTCAAGGTCTTCATATTATCCATATTTTGTCCTACAAAAGCATTCTCCATATGTGATCTTCTATAATGTCCACCTCCATAGCAAAAGCATTGAGATTTTAAATTATGAGAAATTTCACTGACGTAAATAATGGCAGGAATCTCTACCTCATCTCTTACTACATGCAGTGGAGTAGTTCCTAGTAGTCCATGACCTGGTTCTCCATGAGTTCCTCCCTGTTCAGCAATGATTTTTATACTGCTTCCACAGGTAGCAGAAGGAGTATTGATTTGACCTAATTTTATGGAGAAAGTCTTTTCGATAATTTCCTTTGCCTTCATAACAGTTTTTACATTATGAGTAGGTCTTATTTCTTTAAGATTTTCATCGTATAAAAAGCAAGGGAAAGAAGTTACTCCATAGACCCTAATATTAGGAAGCTTAATTATTTCAGCAGTACTTTCAATAAGTTCTTCTAAATAAAAACCCCCATACTGTGCTGGATATAACATATCACCTTCATCTATAACCCTAAGCATAATATTTTGATGCAAGCCTAGCTTTACAGCAGCCTTGGATATCTCCTTTGCCTTATCTATGGAATAAACCGTAATAACTCCTGGAGACTTTAAAAGCATTTCCTCCACCTTATGGCTAGGTACTTGAACTATGTGCCCTACATTTCCAAGCCTTACCCCATTATCGTACAGTACATCTGCTTCCTTATAATCTACTGCTACAGCACCGGCATAACCTAATTTCATAAGCTCCTTTGCAACATAAGGATTTCTTCCAAATTGCTTTGTCATAAAATAAAGTTCAATGCCATATTTATCTGCTTCTTCTTTTAAATAAGCTCCATTATTAATAATGGCATCTAAATCCAATATATAGGTATCCGGTTGTATTAAGCCTTGCTGATGAAGGCTAAAAGCTGCCTCTATTAAGTTAGGATTTTTTCTTAAAGTTGTGTCTAAAAACATATCTTTCACCCCCCGCTGCTTAACTTAATTGCTCTATTGCTTCTTTTAAAATTCTAATTATGGTGTGAGCCCCTGCTCTCATGGGATTAATTCTGATCATTCTCTCCTCTAAAGTAGGATCTGCAGCTCTAAAGGTTCCAGAAACTCTATAAAACATGGGTACAAATTCATATTTAGATTCCGCACCTACTGGATTAGGTGCTGCTCCAAGCTTCTCTGCATATTTCAATAACTCTCTGGCTATAGGCTTTTCAAATTCTACTAATAGTACTTTAGATTGAGCATTAGCTAAAAAAGCATTCTTTACCTCTTTTATTTCTCCACTATTCAATCTATTCACTAGTTCATCATTAACTTCTGCCTGAATAGCTAAAGCTACTGGCGCATAGGTAAGTCCTCTTAATACCTCCATAGCCTCATGACCTTGTACCTGCCCGCCTCCAGAGTAATTACTCTTTATTATCTTTTCGATATACTCTTTCTTACCTACTACGCATCCAATACCCTCTGGCCCTAAAAGCTTAAACATTGAAAAGGCAGATAAGTCAGCGCCACATTGCACTCCAATATTTTCAACCTTCATCACTGCATAATTATCATCAGTAATAATAGGCATATTTTCATCCTGTTTTTTTATAACTTCTACTACTTCTTTCATATCATAACAATCATCTATCTTTTGTCTTGTGTATTGAATAAGCACTCCGTCTATTTTGTTTTCTTCTAAGGCTTTCTTTATTTCTACGCTATTATTAAAATCTGCTTTAACAATATTTAGTCCCATGCTTTCAATAGTTACCATGGTAGTTGGATATATAGGTGCCTCATGGACAAGGATAGTTTGCCCTGGCTTTATCATGCTATATAATCCCCATCTAATGGCTGCGGTTCCTGCTCCTCTTACTAATACTGCAGCCTCTACCTGAAAAAAATCTGCTAATACCTTTTCTACTTTAAGGGTAGTGGTAGGTTTATTCAAGCCTTGAACTACTCCTAAATCTCCTAGAGATAGTATCTCTTCTCCATGAAAGTGCTTTGTTATAGTATCTATAAGTTTAAATTGAAATTTTTTTGCTTCCTCTATTGTAATGGATTCTAATGGGTATGCCTTCATGTTCTTCACTTCCTACTTAAAAATTTTCTGCGGGTTATTTCTTAGCATATTGTTTATATTCTGCTCTGATATGCCATTTTCTTTTATATAAGGTATAAAGCTATTTAATAGATAACTATAGCCAATACCACCTCTATGCTTTAAATGAGATTTTCTTGTGATATCTACAGACATGACCACTCTTTCAGAAAGACCTCTATTACATATTTCCTTTAACATTTCTAGTCTTCTTTCCTCAGACATATAATTTATCTTTCCTATAGTATCAAAAGCTACATATACACCTTTATCAATAAGCCTTAATATATAATCTATATCTCCGCTTAAATCTACGTGACCAATAATCACCTTATCTAAATCTATCTTGTATTCATTAAAAATATTAATTTGTTCTAAGCCTGAGGTTCCTAAGGTGGTATGAGTAGTAATTGGCTTTCCAGTTTCTATATGAGTCATAGCAGCCGCAATGATTACCTTCTTTTCTATAGGTGTTACAGTATCCTTGCTAGTACCAACCTCACCTATGATTTCAGCTTTTACTCCAGAGCCATCAATACCATATAAAATTTCCTCCACCATTATTTTGCTTAATTCTTTTTCACTAAGTTTATATACCTCTTCCGGAAGAAAAGGTTCTTTATAATAGCCCGTAGAGAAAATTACATTTATGCCAGACTCTTCTTGTACTTTAAGAGCAAAGTCTATATTTCTTCCCATGCCTCTATTGGTTACATCTACTAAATTCTCTACACCAAGTTTTTTTAATGCCTTAAACTCTTCAATAGTATCTTCCATCACATCTAATCTGCAGTCTAAGTCCTTTTTTACTCCGCTTAAATCTATGGTGATATGTTCGTGCATATAGGTGACTCCATCTTTTAATTTCATTTATTACACCCCTTTTACTGAGAATAGTATTTCGTTTTTCTTTCTTTTATAAGCTTCTTGAAAATATTTATGATATAACTCAGGTAGTGTATATAGATCTTTTATACCTTCAGCTAGGGCAATAGCTTTAATTCCTTCCTTAAGTCCTTCTCTTGCGGTGATTACTATACCTGAAGCTACCTCGTCTATAGGCAAAGTAATAGAAGTAGCGTTGATCATATTAGCAATTTTTATCATATATTTTCCACCTTGGTTTTGAATGCTCTTGGCAAAGTCGCCTAAGGTACCAAAAACAGAATCTCCAAAGCCCATTAAATCTATAGGGCCTTCTAAAGTAAGAATCATATCATATTCCTTTAGCTTATTTAGAGCCCAGGTTATGGATTTTTCTCTCTCGTAAAAGTCTGGAAACTTTTCTTCTATTATTTCTACCTGTAGTTCTGCTAGTCTTTTTACCACTTTTTCTAGACTTCTTCTCATGTCACTTCCATCAGGTAATTTTATATTATGCTCTTTGCAAACTAATACTTTAATATCTTTTAAATTAAGTAATTCTTCTTTATCTATATCAAGCATTGTATAAACGCAATCTTTCGCCTTCCTAAAGGATTGACTCATAACTCCAATCCCTGGTACAAAACTTATTCCATCCGTAGAGGTTTTTCCTGTATCTCCTTTTAGTCCCATGCCTTTTGCCATGATAGATATCAAATTAAGACTAAGAGCTGGAGCTAGTACAGAGCCACCTCCGTCAGTGCCTATTCCAATATCATTGATGCCATATAATACATTGATAGCGGTAGCACTAGAAGAACCTGTCATAGGTTTTCCCGTAATTGGATTTATTAAATTTATATCTATGGCTCTTCCTCCTTCAGCCATAGTATCAATGGTATGCCAAACATACTTTTTCGTATCAACTAACCTTTTAATATATCTCCTGCTTATTTGATCCGTATTCTTTACTCCAAAAGTAGTTACTTCCTCTTGTCCCTTTAATATTTCTGCAATTTCAACTAATGCATCCTCATTAACTTTCTCTACAGTGCTATCTATAAGCCCTAAAGCTCTTATAGAAGCCTTCGAAACTCTTAGCATTTTATTTATTTTATTATCTTCCATTAGCTTCACTCCTAAGGATAGATTTCTTTTAAAATGGAGGCCCTAGGCCTCCATTTATAGGGAAACACTAGGAAAACTTAACTTATACATGTTCCAAAATGGCATCTTTAAGCCATTATGGTGCATGTATAAGTTATTAGTTAAAGTTGTTTCCCTATGTCATTAAGGTTTTAAATATAGACCTAAAACATATAAAATGTTTATTAGTACTCCTACAAAAATTGCTGCCACAGGACCTACTGCCATATTAACAATAGGCTTCTTAGAGGTTTGATTTAATACATATATACCTCCAACTATGAAAAATCCTAATCCTGGTGCCATTGCATTAGCTGCCATAGCTCCCCCTACAAGTAAGGCTACTTCTAGAAGTTTACTAGAAGCGGTTCTTATATTATCAGCACAGCCTCTTACTCCTGGGAACTTATCCAAGAACTTTGCAAGTACATCAAGAAGCAATACTTCTAAGCTTATAACCACTGCACCAAGTACAAAGGCCAATAAAGGTTGCTTTACAAGAAGTCCTACCACAAATACAAAAGTCATTCCAACTGGACCATATACTCCAGTAGCTATAGCAGTAGTTGCCACTAGAGGAATAAAGCCTATGCCCCTAGCAAAAGCTGTCATAGCAGCTTCAATATTTTGACCCTTAGCTAATAAGTTTAAAGAAATTGGGTCACCAGCTATGATTGAAGTACTTGTAGCTGCTGCCACTAAGCCTCCCATTACTGCAAGATAAGGAATATTCTTTTTAATTCTTTTTACTCTTTCACTAAATATAGCGGTTAAATCTACAGAAGTAGCATTTGGGTCTGCCTTCTCTCTCATAGCGAAGGCAAGCATCATAATCATACCTGCAAGTAGAGCCATTCCTTCAGGGTTAATAGCTACACTAGCATTACCTATTTTGAATTTTCCATAATATTGAACAAATTGTCTAACTAAGAAGGAAATTATTAAGGTTATTCCTCCTTTTTTAACTCCATATTGATAGCCTACTACAAGGGCTGGAAAAGCTGCAAAAGCTGCAACTATTGGAGTTCCTACTTGTCCTAGTTGTGGCAAGAAGTTTACTGGTAATTTTGCAAATAAGTCTACAATAAACTTTAGCCCGCTTACAATACCTAATCCGTACACTGCACCAATAACACCAGAAATAATAAGTCCTTTTTTACCACTTGGTGCCCAGGTACCGATTATGTCTGTACCAAGTAAAATACTGTGAATTAATATAATAGTAGCTGCAATGGATACTGGTATACCAAAACCGATAACCAATCCAAAGCCCAAAGCAAAGCTGGTAGCTGCAATAGCTTTTTTATCCATTCTACCTTCTAGGTATTCTGGGACAACAGGTCTTAATCCATCGTTGAATACTGCAACTCCCATGTTAGCTAAAATTGAAGCTAATGCTCCTATTAAAGCAACTAGAATATACTTCATGTTTACTCCCCCTTAAATCTATTTTAATATTTTATTCATGATAACAGGTATAACCTGTTCAGCATGCTGTGGTGTGAAGCCAAAAGCTTTTTTTCCGCTTTCTACTTCTTTTACTATCTCTTCATCAGATCTTATTTTTCCAGGCATTGAAACTGTGGCACAAAGCCCCATTCCAAGTAATGCAATAGCCATGGCTAAGGCCCCTCCGCCTCCAGTGTTACATGCTCCAAAGTAATAATCAGCTTGATTTGTCTTAATGGCCATAGCTGCCTCAATATCTGATTTTATAGTTACAGAAACTTTCTCTCCTCCAATTTTTTTTATAATTTCTGCTACTTTATTTTTCTCTATTTGCCCACCTACAACTATCCTTAACATTTTCAATATCTCCTTTCAAATCTTATATATATTAAGCCTCTTTTAAAATTTTTAGACTCTAGTATTTTCATATAAAGTGCATAAGTGCATCATGATAAATGGTTTTTCTCTTTCAGGAATTTCTAAATGAAGTTCTTTTTCCATAGCTTTTAGTGTCTGTTCCGCTTCTTGAAAATATGCATTTTTTCTAATTTCATCGTAGATAAAATCATCTATCTCTTCAACGAATTCCCCCTTTCTAATTCTTTCACAAGCTATACATAGGTGAGTAACGAGCATTGAAGCATTTTCTTCTGTAAGTTTTATGTTGATTTCCTTTTCAAACATACCAATGACTCTCATAACTCCCTCATATGTAGCCTCACTAATCATATCTGCATCTTTTAAAACTTGTAATCTAATATGAAAATCCATGACTTCCTCCTAATGTACATTTTTTTGTATATTGATCTTAAAAAAATTAATAGTTTGGAATAAGTTCTCCAGCCACTACCTCTAATTGATACTTAATCACTTCTTGTCCACTTATAAATTGAGCAAGAAGATTTCTAACGCCATAATTATTCTTATTAATAACGATAACAGCCTCCGTATCTTCTCTCTTAAATATCTTTTCATCTAGATATTGATAATTTATTTCTAGCTTTCTTTCAATGATTTCATCAATATTCCATATAGCTGCATCGATATTGCCATTTTCTAATTTCATAATTACTTGATTATAAGGTATATCAATAAACTGAACCTTTTTTTCTTTACACTGACTTATAGTTAATAAATAGTGATCTATAGAAGTTGAGTCTATTCCTATTTTCATTCCATCTTCAATTTTATTTTTTGTTGGATCCGCAAATAAAAGAGCGTGTTCATTTACATAACTATATTCCCCAAACTCTACTGCTATGTCTAGATTCGCACCTTTTTCCATGCTATGCTTTGCTGCTAATTTAGATACAATTGCAAAATCATATCTTGCATCTTCTAACGCTTTTAATCTAGTTACGGCACCTCTCATATAAGCCAAACTAAAGGGAATTTCTTTTTTATGCATGGTCTTATATAGTCCAGTGGCCAACCCTTCATATAATTTTGAATAGGGTAAGGGCATAACTCCCATAATAGTACCAAGGTCCGTGAATTGCCATAATACCTTATAGTCCATAAAACTGATAAAGGTACCTAAATGTCCTCTAGGCTCTAAACTTATGGCTCTATGTTCCTCTAATAGCTTAAGAGCTGATTGTACTGTACCTCTAGCAGTTCCATATTTTTCCGCATAAGCTGCTACAGTAGGTATTCTATCACCCTCTGACATGGTCATAAGTTCCCTAGCCAGTTTTATTGCCACTAAGCCATTTTTTTGCATGAGCTGCATTTTTATGTCCATATTTACCACCTTGAATATTAGGATTGATTGCAGTGTACAAAATTTTGTACACTGTTTATATTTATATGATATCATTTACATAATATAATTTCAAGTACATTTTATTCACAAATTAAAAATTATTTTTTAAATTTAGTGACAAGCTATTAAGGATTTCAAGATTTATTTGCATTTAACATAAATTTTAAGAATTTAATATTTTAGTGAGTTATGTAAACGATTTTATATTATAATATATTATATAATAGACAATATATCAAATATAAAAGAGGTGCTGATTATGACAAAAACTATTAATATCGATTGGGGAAAATTAGGCTTTACTTACACAAAAACTGACTTCAGATATATATCTAAATGGAAAGATGGCAATTGGGATGATGGAAAACTAGTAGAAGACAATAATCTATCTATTAGTGAAGGTTCTACAGCTCTTCACTATGGACAACAATGCTTTGAGGGCCTAAAAGCCTATGCTACAAAAGATGGCAAAATTCAATTATTTAGACCAGATCAAAATTCAAAGAGACTTAATAATAGCTGTAGAAGACTTTTAATGCCTGAATTTCCTGAGGAAAGATTTATCGATGCTTGTATTCAAGTGGTTAAGGCAAATAAAGCTTTCGTTCCTCCTTATGGAAGTGGAGCAACTCTATATTTAAGACCTTTTGTTATAGGAGTAGGAGACAACCTTGGAGTAAAACCTGCTGCTGAATACATCTTCTGTGTGTTCTGCTCACCAGTAGGTCCATATTTTAAAGGTGGTATGGCTCCTGTGAACTTTATGATATCTGATTACGACAGAGCAGCTCCTTATGGAACTGGTGCTGCTAAAGTAGGCGGAAACTATGCTGGAAGCTTATTACCTCACGAAGTAGCAGTTAAAAAAGGTTTTGCAGATTGCATTTATTTAGATCCAGCTACCCATACTAAAATAGAAGAAGTAGGGGCTGCAAACTTCTTTGGAATAACTAAGGATGACAAATTCATAACTCCTAAATCCCCATCAATTCTTCCAAGCATAACCAAGTATTCATTAATGCACGTGGCTAAAGAATATTTAGGTTTGCAAGTAGAAGAAGGCGATGTTTTCGTCGATAAACTAGATATGTTTAAAGAGGCTGGAGCTTGTGGAACCGCTGCAGTTATAACTCCTATCGGAGGCATAGAATACAAAGAAAATTTACATGTATTCCATAGCGAAACTGAAGTAGGTCCTATAACTAAAAAGCTTTATGATACCTTATGTGGAATTCAATTTGGAGATGTACATGCTCCTGAAGGATGGATTGTGGAAGTTAAATAGAAAAAGCGACGAAAGTCGCTTTTTTTCAATTCACAGTTCACAATGCACAATTGAGGAGAATTTTTTTTCGTAGCGTTAGAGGAGAAAAATTTCCCTTCATTGTGAATTGTGCATTAAAAAGACTAGTCTTCAAACTGCAAGGATTTCATAAACCTATCATATCCCAAAATTGTATTTTCAAAAACATCTGTTGCATTATTTATATATCCTTCTGGTTCTGTCATAGCTGGAGTAAAATGAGTTAAAAGCAATTGCTTCACCTTACCCTCATAAGCTAGCTGAGCTGCTTCTCTAAATGTCATATGCTTGTTTTTTATAGCTTTATCTAAATCCTTATCCTCTCCATAGGTACCCTCGCACACAAATAAATAACTTTCTTTAATAAATTCTACTATTTTGTCTACAGGCCTTGTATCAGTGATATAGTTTATTTTTATTCCTCTTCTATTATCTCCAAGCACTAAATTAGGCCCATATGCCTTACCTTCATACTCTATATATTCTCCCTTTTGGAGTCTATTCCATAAAAGTTTTGGCACCTCATTTTTCATAGCTTTCTCTACATCAAATTTTGGCTTTCTGTTAACATAAAAACCGTAACCTACACAAGGGCAAGAGTGTTCTAACTCCACTGAGGATATAAGTATATCCTCAGTTTTTGTGCTCAATTGATTTTCGGTTACTATTAAAGTCTCTTCAAGATTTACTTTTAAATCTTCTTTTGGATTTTCTATTATTTCTATGGAATAAGGTAGATAGGGTGCTATTACTCTAAGCCCTCTTATTATATCAGCTATGCCTTCTGGTCCAATTATGGTTAAAGGCTCAGTCCTGCCACTATTACCTATGGTAGCAAGTAAACCTGGTAGCCCTACAATATGATCACCGTGACCATGGGTTATACAAATGATATCAATAGATTTAAATCCCCAGCCTAACATTCTCATAGAAACCTGTGTACCTTCTCCACAATCTATCAATATCTTTCTGCCTCTATAATTTATAAGAAGGGCTGATAAAAATCTTTCAGGTATAGGCATACCTCCCCCAGAGCCTAATAAAGCTATATCTACCATAACCTTCACCTCTCATCTTACTTATACACTTAAGTGTCTTTATAAGTTTTTATATATAAATATATTTTAACATTTAAACACCTTTTATATTATATTTATTTATCTCCTTATACCGATATCATCCATTAAAATAGATCCTTTTTCGGTTTTATTAAAGATATAGCTTATTTTTCTTAACTGTTTTATATCAAAACTTTCGTTTGATTTTTTGAACTCCTTCAATTGGAATTCAAAGCTTTGAAAAATAGGTTCTTTATTAGGAATGAAATTGCTAAATGGCTTTTTTATTATTTTTCCTTCTACCATTGGTAATAGAGGTGAAAAATGACTTAATGGAAGCTCTGCTTTATTTCCTTCTACATCCTCTAATCTTATAGTTAAATCAATGAAGGAGTTTTTAAAAGCCTTTTCCTTTTTAGTATCATTATCAGCTATGGAAAATGCCAATAAACTGCTTTCTGATAAATTAGGCCTTTCATCTGGTAATACTATAGAATATTCTGGTGTCTTGGAATTCTTAGTATTATTCCAGGCTAATTTAACTGCACTATAATCTTCTTCCCTATGCTTAAATTTAACCTTTTCTTCCTTCCACTCTTCAAAGTTCTCACCTAGCATCTTTCCTCCTAAAAGGGTGGTGCTTGTTATATCTATATCTTCTTGAAAATTACTAATTAAAGAAGTATTTGATTGAAAATAGTTATTTATATACAAATTATCTGGCAACCACTTCATTGCATAGCCCAAATCCCTGAAAATCTTTCTGTACTCAGTTTCTCCTTTTAGTGTAGTATCTAAGAAAGAAGATATAATAACTTTAGCAGTCTCTTCTTGTTGCTCTTTAGTCATAAGCTGTTTAGTATTAAAAAGCCTATTACCTAATCCTACACCATCCTCTCTTCCCCAGGTACTATTGAATTGACCATGATTAGCCCCATAAACATAAATGCAGGCTTTAAAATAATCCTCCTTACCTGTATAACTAACCCTATCATATTGCATTAACCCGCTAAAGGAGGTAACATCCATATCATGTGAACCTTGTAGTGCTAAGTAATTGATATCCTTTAAGGGCAAAAGTTTTCCTGAAGGCTTATATTGCTTATCTGTCCCTGCTATAGATACAATAGAACGTATACTAAAATTATAGTCAAACTTTATGTTCCCATTGTCTGGGTGAGCCTTTAGCTTATTATAGGCTGCCGCAATAGCTACGGCTTCTCCACCTCTAGAATGTCCTATTAAAGCTATATTATTCATATCTATCTTTTTATAAAAAGGATTTCCTTCCTCCTTACTCCACTGTTCCCAAAGCCTAATATGCTCTAGCATCACCATTGCTCTAGCAGGATTTTCTTTCTCAATAGGACTTACTAAAAACATATCATTATAGGGAGATACGTTTAAAAAGTTTTCATCTATGGATACAAAAATGTAGCCTTTACTAGCTAAGAGCTGACCTAAATATTCATAGCCATCATCGGAGTAGTCCGACATTATATGATTACCATGCACTATTATAACTAAAGGAAAGGTGCCCTGTGAATCTGGATACCACACCTTACCATTTAACGGCATTTTATCCGGCCCAAAGCCCAAATTTTTCTTTCTTAAAGAAGACCACTTTTCTACGAAGGCCGATCCGTCCACTGTTTTAGAAATTAGAGAATCTTCTTTATTAAACTCTTTACGATAATTATTTTCACTACCATAGGTTAAAGTTTTTACCTTTAGACTTCCTTGTTTTGACGGATCTTCAAGCATTGAACTATATAAGCTATTATTTTTATATTTACTCATAGTTAATACTTCCTCTGATGATTGTCCATTATTTATTAGCCAGAATCCCCCTAAAAGCGTTGATATTACTGCAAACACAGCTATAAAACTCATTGCTATTTTTTTAAAACCCTTGATATTTCTAAAATCTCCTTTTATAAATTTATACAGCAGAGCGCCCAATATAGAAAAAAGAAATATTATAGATATAACTACAAGTGCAGCTATTCCTATTGGAGCTATAAAAGTTATATATAGTAGTAAAAGTGAAGATATAAGCGCCCAAAGAAAGGAGCTTGGGATCTTTTTAACTAAATGCATTATTAAAGTTACAATGCCAGTAGCTAAAGCTACCACCAATATAGCTATGATGGTTCCTACTACAAAGGGTACGATACCATTAGGTCTCGTAAGAAAATATCCTTGTATCGTAAACAGTATAATTGTAATTATGGCTAAAGCTATAGTGGAACCTTTCCAACCATTAGATAAGGGTTTAGTATGTCTTATCTTATTCTTCAATGCTAAACAAAGATTTTTAAGCTTTATTTTTATTTTATTCATATCATTACTCCTTTATTTAATACTACTCATATTAATAATAGCAACCTTTCCTTAATTATCCCTTATAGCTATCTTAAATGAAACTTAAATATGTGCTAGTATTTTAAAAGGCAAATAGAATTTTGCTATAATAAAAAAACTGCTACATAATGTAAAGTAGCAGTTTTAAAGTAGAGGAAACTCATCCTCTTCTATATCTTATAGGTTATTTAATTCTTTAGTAAAGTGGCATGATACAAAATGATCATTACCAAATTTAACTAGTGCTGGATCGTCAGTGAAGCATTTTTCCTTAGCATATTGACAACGCTTAGCAAATCTACAACCTGGCGCTGGATTAATTGGAGAAGTGATTTCTCCTTTTAATAATATTCTTTCTTTCTTGTTCTTTATGCTTGGTACTGGTATTGCTGATAATAAAGCTTTTGTATAAGGGTGCATTGGATTTTTAAATAATTCCTTAGCTGGAGCTTTCTCAACAAGCTTACCAAGATACATAACTGCAATATCATTTGAAATATGTTTAACAACTGAAAGGTCATGAGTTATAAACATATAAGTTAAACCAAGATCCTTTTGAAGATCTTGCATAAGATTTAAAACCTGAGCTTGAATAGACACGTCAAGAGCTGAAACAGGCTCATCACAAACGATGAATTTAGGATTCAAAGCTAAAGCTCTACCTATTCCTATTCTCTGTCTTCTTCCTCCATCAAGTTCGTGAGGATAAGCATTGACTAATCTCTCGGTTAATCCTACTGTATCCATTAACTGAGCAACTTTTTTAGCTAATTCCTCTTTGCTGCTTACAGCTTTATGAATTATAAGTGGCTCTCCAATTATTTCTGAAACAGACATTCTTGGATTTAAAGATGAGAATGGGTCTTGGAATATTATTTGCATCTCTTTTCTTAATTGTCTCATTTGCTCATTATTATATTTTAGAACATTCTTTCCTTCGAAAAGAACCTCTCCATCCGTAGCTTCTATTAATCTTAAAAGCAATCTACCAGTAGTGGATTTACCACAACCTGATTCACCAACCACTCCTAAGGTTTCACCTTTTTTAATGTCAAAGTCAATACCATCTACAGCATGAAGAAGTCCCTTTGGAGTCTTAAAGTACTTTTTTAAATTTTTTACTTGAATTAAGCTTTCACTCATTATTTTTCCTCCTTAGGTCCATCAAATAGTGATTTTGTTGCTTCTTCATACATTAAGCATATAGTTTTGTGTCCAGGACTTACTTCGGTTTTTGTTGGGATCTTTTCCTGGCATATTGGCTTTGCATAAGGACATCTTGGATGGAATTTACATCCACTTGGCAAGTTAGTTGGGTCTGGCATTAATCCCTTAATTGGGCTTAATCTGTCCACATCATCCTCCATGTTTGGTATAGAACCGAATAATCCCATGGTATATGGATGTTTTGTATTTTCAAATATATCCTCTAAGCTTCCAGCTTCAACTATTTCTCCACCATACATGATGGCTACTTTATCACAAACCTGTGCCACAACACCAAGATCATGAGTAATTAATAGCATGGAAGTGCCTAAATCCCTTTTAAGCTTATTCATCATTTCAAGAACTTGTGCCTGAATTGTAACGTCTAGTGCTGTTGTTGGTTCGTCAGCTATTAATAGCTGAGGATTACATGCAAGAGCAATAGCTATAACAACCCTTTGCTTCATACCACCTGAGAATTGGTGTGGATATTCATTTAATCTTGCAGCTGGAATTCCAACAAGCTCAAGCATTTCAGCCGCTTTCTTTTTAGCTTCTTCATTAGTTACGTCTTGATGTATAGAAATAACTTCAGCGATTTGATCTCCTACTGTTTCTACAGGATTTAAAGAGGTCATAGGATCTTGGAATATCATAGAAACTTTATTTCCTCTGATACGTCTCATTTCCTCTTCGCTTAATTTTAGAAGGCTTTGTCCTTCAAATTGTATATCTCCATCAAGAATCTTTCCTGGAGGATTTGGTACAAGTCTCATGATTCCAAGGGCAGTAGTAGTTTTACCTGCACCTGTTTCTCCAACTAGTCCCAAGGTTTCTCCTTTGTTTAATTCTAAATCAACACCATTAACAGCTTTAACAGTACCATCTACTGTAATAAAGTTAATGTGCAAGTTTTCAATTTTAAGTAATTTCTCTTTGTTTTCCATTGCTTTAACCTCCGAATTAATTCTTTAGTCTTGGATCTAACGCATCTCTTAATCCATCACCTAATAGGTTAAGGGATAAGATAGTGAGCATTATAGCAATTCCTGGGAAAGTTGTTACATGCCATGCATATCTTAAGAACTGTCTACCACCTGAGAGCATGGAACCCCATTCTGGTGCTGGCGGTTGAATTCCTAGTCCTATGAAGCTTAATCCAGCTGTAGATAAGATCGCACCTGCAACCCCTAATGTTCCTTGAACTATAACTGGAGCTAAAGCATTAGGTATAATGTGCTTTACTACTATTCTAAAATCATTAGCACCAATAGCTCTTGCAGCCTCAACGAATTCTTGATCTCTTATAGAAAGCACTGAAGCTCTAACTATTCTAGCGTAACTCGGTACCGATGAAATACCTATGGATAGCATTAAGTTAAATAAGCTTGGACCTAAAGCCGATACTATGGAGATAGCAAGTAATATACTTGGTATAGCTAAAAATATATCCATAATTCTCATGATTACATTATCTAAATTACCACCATAGAAACCAGCTATCGCACCTAAAGTACCTCCTATTAGTACAGCTATACTCACTGCCACTACACCAACTAGTAAGGATACTCTAGAACCATGCACTAATCTTGCGAAAATATCTCTACCAAACTCGTCTGTTCCTAAAATATGGCCATTTCCTGGTCCTTTTAGTCTGTTTGGAAGATCTTGTTTTATTACTACATCGTTCCAATCTGCGATAAAATCAGCACAAAATGCTAATAATATTAAAACTATTAATATACCTAGACCGATCATAGCAGTTTTATTTTTTCTAAGTCTTCTCCAAACTTCGGCCCATTGACTTCTCTTTTTATTAGCCATCTATATTCCCTCCTGTAACATTTAGCAAAATTATTTACTGTACTGAGACTTAATTCTAGGGTCTACATAGGCATATAGTATATCTACTAGCAAGTTACATATACTGAATGCAGTTGCTAGGAACACTACAGATGCCAATACCATTGGAGTGTCTTTTGCTCTTATAGCATCAACCAATAATCTTCCAACTCCAGGCCATGAGAAAACTGTCTCTGTTAAAACAGCACCACCAAGTAAATGTCCAAATTGTAAACCAACTACAGTTATTACTGGAATTAAAGCATTCTTTAATCCATGTCTTAGTATTACTGTCTTCTCTTTAACCCCTTTTGCCCTTGCAGTTCTTATATAATCTTGTCTAATTACTTCAAGCATGGAGGATCTCGTCATACGAGTAACAATTGCTGACGAACTATATCCTAATGTTATAGCAGGTAATATAAGGCTCTTTAAACTTGTAAAGCCACCTGAAGGCAACCAACCTAAGTTAACTGAGAATATAAGAATTAACATTAATCCAAACCAGAAGTTTGGCATAGAAACTCCTAATAAAGCTACAACCATTGAAACGTTATCAGTAATTGAATATTGTTTAGTAGCAGAAATGATACCTACTGGTATACCTATAGCAATAGATAGTACAACACCAACTACCGCTAAAGTTAAAGTATTCGGGAATCTTTGGAAAATTTCAGCAAAAACCGCTCTATTAGTAGTATAGGATCTACCAAAATCTCCGGTAACTGCTTTACCTATGAACGTAAAATATTGAACAATGAATGGCTTGTCTAATCCCATTTGAGTTCTTAAAGCCGCAACAGATTCTGGGCTAGCTTTTTCTCCTAGTATCAGCTGAGCTGGATCCCCAGGAGTTAGATACATAATGGAGAAAACTATGAATGTTACACCTAATAATACCGGTATAAGAAGCAAAATTCTTTTTATAATATACTTATGCATTACAATCCCCCTTTGGTATTTGCATTAGCTTTAAAATAGGACCTTCTAAGAAGGTCCTATTTTGTTTTTTTACTTAAAGCTTACATTTGAAATATTATGATGTCCTGCTGGGTGCAATTTGAAACCTTCAACACTCTTTTGTAATCCAGCATTTTGAGTTGTATAGTATAACATTATGTCTGGAGCTGCAGCAACGATTTTTTCCATGATCTTCTTATAAGCATCAAGTCTTACCTTTTCATCTGATTGAACTTTAGCTTCTTCTAATAACTTATCAACTTCTGCATCAGAGAAGAATGTTCTGTTACCAGTTGAACCATGAGATTTTGTGCTGTATAGTGGATTTAAAGCATAGTCTGCATCACCTGTTACAGTTGTCCATCCTAAAATATACATATCATGCTCGCCTTTAGCAGTTCTATCTAAGTATGCACTCCACTCAAGAGTTTCAATCTTAGCATCTACTCCAACTTCTTTTAATTGTGCTTGTACTATTTGTGCTATTTGAACTCTAACTGGGTTATCATTTGTCCAGATAGTAGTTTTAAGATTTTCTTTTCCAGCTTCTTTTAATAGAGCTTTAGCTTTTTCTTTATCATATGGATAGCCTTTAATATCTTTGTTATATCCAAATACTTGAGGAGCTATAGGTGCATTAGCAACTTGTCCTGCTCCATTTAATACAGTTTTAATTATAGCTTCTTTATCTACAGCTAAGTTGATAGCTTGTCTTACTTTAGGATCATTGAAAGGAGCTTTTTTAGTATTCATTCCAATGTATGCATAAGATAAAGATGGTCCTTCTATTAATTGTAGGTTCTTATGGGTCTTAACTTTTTCTTTGTCTACTGGCTCTATATCATATGCTATATCAACTTCACCAGTTTCTAAACCTATAGTTCTGTTTGTTCCTTCAACGATATTTCTAAATACTGCATTTTTAACCTTTGCTTTTTCTCCGAAATATCCGTCAAAAGCTTCTAAATTTATTTTATTTCCAGCTTCCCAGCTTACAAATTTATATGCACCTGTTCCAACTGGATTTTGTCCGTAGTTTTGTCCACCTGCTGTAACAGCTTTTTCATTTAATATGGAAGCAGCTGTGTGAGCTAAGTGAGCTAATAATGGAGCAAATGGCTCTTTTGTTTTTATGATTACTGTGTAATCATCTTTAGCTTCAACGGATTTTACTGCTTCAATAATTTCTGCAACAACCTTTGATTGTTCCATTCTTTTTAGCGAAAATACTACGTCTTTAGCCTTTAGTTCTTCCCCATTGTGGAATTTAACACCTTTTCTCAAATTAAATTCCCAAGTTACGTTATCTACTTTTGTCCACTTTTCAGCTAAACCAGGTATGATTTTCATGTCCTCGTCTGCTTCAACTAGTCTGCTGTAGATTTGTTTGCTAACTCTTGATGATGGTTGGTCATTAGTTGCATGCGGATCTAATGATTTAGCGTCAGATCCTTGTGCAATTACTATAGTGTCTTTTTTGGAACCTGTAGTCCCATCTCCTGATTTTTTTCCACAACCAGCAAGAGTTAAATTTACACTAAGTGCCACTGCTAAAACAGCCATAAGTTTCTTTAGTGTATTTTTTTTCATTAATGTTTCCCCCTTTATAGTTTTATTTAAATTACCTACTCCTTAAGATATTAAAAATAAAGGAATAAGTAATCAATAACAATTATTAATGGATAACAATTTAATAAACTTGCATTTTTACTTTTTTTCTGAATAGTGAATATGCAGGTTTTTAAAAATATGATTTTTTTTATTTACTTTGATGTTTTTTATCATATCATACTTTTTATAAAAATAAAATACTTTTTTTGCTGTTTAATTAATTTTTTTAAATTATTTTATATAATATATTCAAAATTTATGTCATATTTAAAGGTATTTGTATTATAACCTCCAAAAAAATCGTTGAATCCTGCAGCAAATTATGTGCATTTTAACATTTTTTGAATATCAATCTGCAAAATTCTACATTCTTTACTTGCATAATTTTAAATATTATATAAAATAATTATTTTTTATTTATTAATTTAGCAACAAATTACTATTAATATTAAACGTTTTCATTCTTTTTTTGATGCATATTTATTAATAGGTATCATTCCCTTATTCTTTCCAATTTAATTCTTGCATTTTATAAATAACTATAATTTTATTAATAATACGTGAATGAATTGTTAAAGTTCTATAAATATATAGTTTTATAAAAGTTTTCTTCACATAAATATACATATATTATAACTTTATATTCAAGTTTTTCATACCTTTTTAAGTTTTAATATAGTTCGTCAATAGATTTATGACATTTTTAGATTATTTACAATATTACTTCATAATATTATAATCACAGTATCAATGTAACAACTATCGAGGCTGATCCATTAAATAATAAAATAAGCATAGAATCTCCTTTAGGAAAGGTTTTATATAAATGCAAAGCAGGTCAAGAGGTAACAGTGGATTCTCCAGAGGGAAAATACTCTATTATAATAGAAGAAATAACTAAAATTCTATAATATTTCTAATAATAGCTAATATAAAAATTATGCTAAATAGCAATTAAAAGCAGATTTTTTTATATTAGCTATTTTTTTAGTAAATAGCTTTAAAAATTATATAGAGCAATCCTATTAAATATATTAAATATCATATTAAAGTATTCACACTAAAAGCTTTCCTTACATAAAATAGTATTGTAATTATAACGAAGGGTGGAAAGCTATGTACGATAATTTTAATCCTTACTTTACTCCAGAGAGAAAGCATAAAGAAAAGACTAAGGGACACCCAATGGTAAGTAGCCTTAAATTTGCAAGAGCTTATGTGCCTAGACAACCTTATATTGGCATGTTCCCTATCAATGAGGCCTTGAGAAAAGGGATGCTATTCCCAAATCTTTATGAGCCATTCCCAATTAAATCAATGGAGTAGGAGGATAAAAATGTCTGAACGTCACTATAACAAGGATAATCAATTTAAATTATTAAAAAAAATTCAAGAGGTGGAGTTTGCTGCAGTAGAATTAAACTTATTTTTGGATAATAATCCTGATAACTTAAAAGCCTTGGCTGATTATAATTTTATGGCCTCCCAATTAGCTTGCTTAAAAAATGACTATGAAATGGAATTTGGACCATTAACAAATTTCGGAAATGCTCAAAGTAAAGCACCTTGGGAATGGGTTAATGAACCTTGGCCATGGGAAAATGAGGATTAGGGGGTTAAGTTATGTGGATATATGAAAAAAAATTAGAGCATCCAGTTAATATTAAAAATAAAGATTTAAGAATGGCTAAGTTTCTAGTGACTCAATACGGGGGACCTGATGGAGAATTAAGCGCAGCTATAAGATATTTAACGCAAAGATATACTATGCCCACAGGCAAAGCCAAAGCCTTGCTTACAGACATAGGAACTGAAGAACTAGCTCACGTTGAAATAATTTGTGCAATGATATATCAAATGACTAAAGACGCTACCCCTGACGAATTAAAAGACGCTGGCTTAGGAGGCCACTATGCCCAACATGATAATGCATTATTTCCTACAGATGCAAATGGAGTGCCTTGGACTTCTGCCTATATTCAAGCCACTGGAGATCCGGTCACTGATCTTCATGAGGATATGGCTGCAGAACAAAAAGCTCGCACCACCTATGAGCATTTAATAGATTTAACAGATGACGTAGATGTAAAAGAAGTTCTTAAATTCTTATGGGCAAGAGAAGTTGTACATTACCAAAGATTCGGAGAAGCCTTAGTTAATGTTTATGAATATATTGATAGTAAAAAAATCTTCGATATGAAAAGATAAATTCATATGACTTATTAAAACCTAAGGATCAGTTATTTATATAATTAGTCCTTAGGTTTTTATTATCTATTCCTTTATATCTAGTTTTAAAATACTATCAGCAATAGCTTGTCCTATTTTTTTCTGACCTTCGCTAGAACTAATGAAATTATTGTCTGAAGCATTACTTATATAGCCTATTTCTACTAAAACCGCCGCTGCTTGTGTATTTCTTAATACATACAAATTTTTGTCTGATTGAGTTTTAACACCTCTATCTTCAGAATAATTATAAGAAGATAAATTTTGTTGGATGGCTTTTGCTAACTCTTTAGATTTTAAATTGCCATCTTGACTCCAAGTTTCTATTCCCTTTATTTTAGGATCGTTATCAGAATTACAATGTATGGATATAAAAATATCCGCTTTAGCATTATTAGTTATTTCGCATCTTTTCTTTAAATCCTCTTTCTCATTATCAGGCCAGGATACTTTATCACTATCTCTGGTATATATAACTTTTATATTATTCTTTTCTAATATTCTACCAAGCTCTAAAGCTATTTCTAAATTGATTTCCTTCTCTTTCTTATCTATATATTTTTTAGCTCCAATATCATAGCCTCCATGACCAGGATCTATACATACCACCAGTTTATCACTAGAAGTTTTGGCTGGAGCACCAAACAAATTAAAAATGCCCTTATTATTAGATTCTCCATTTTTAAACATGCTAAAAATACTAGTTAAAATTAATATTCCTAATATCATGGAGATTGCAGTTGCTATTGCTCTAGCTCGTTTCTTTCTTTGCCTTCGTTTTTTTCGCATTATCATAATTTCTCTTTCCATAATTATACCCCTTTATCCCAAAGTAACTATACTTACTATAAAATACGCAAAATTTCATTGTAAAAGTCATAAATCCTAAAGGTTTATTTTAATAATAAACTTCTTATATATATAGTAGGAAAGTTCAAATACATTCTGACCTCATAATAGGTACCTAACATAAGAACTTTCATTTAATATATATATAATATCATTAATTAACAGAAAATTGTAATATCCTTTTTAATTTTTATGTAAATAACTTTAAAAAATAAAACCCATTAGATCTTATATGTCTAACAGGCTTTTCAATCTAATTGTCATACTTTTTTACTTTTTCCTTATATACTTTCTAATATCAATAGCTACAGCACCTATTATGATTAATCCTTTAACTATATATTGTAGATAAGGGTTAAGCCCTATGAACGCAAGTCCATAGTTTATAACTTGGAATATCAAAACTCCTGTGATGATACCTGGCACTGTTCCAACACCACCAGATAAAGAAACTCCACCAACAACACAAGCTGCTATTGCATCTAATTCATACATATTTCCAGTATTATTGGTGGCACTGCCCACACGACCAGCCTCTAGAGTCCCTGCAAATCCATAAAGCGCTCCTGCCAGCATGTATATTAATATTATATATTTAGTAACATTGACTCCCGAAACCGAAGCTGCTTCTGGATTTCCACCAATAGCATACATATTTTTACCAAAGCGAGTTTTATTCCATAATACCCATATAATTGCTGTGACGATGAAAGCATAAATTATTAAATAAGGTAACTCAAAAGCGCCTTTTTGAAAACTTCCCGTTACAAACTTAGAAAAATCAGGATCCAATCCACCTATAGGCTGTGCTCCATAAGGAGGCCTATCATAATATATTGAATTAAGTCCATAAACGATAATCATCATACCTAAGGTGGCAATAAAAGGTGGCACCTTAAGCACGGACACAATAAATCCATTTAGAAGACCTATTAAAGCACACACTACCATGGCAATTAGGATAGGTACAAGTACAGGCAATTTTTGTAGATCAGGATACATTCTATAAGCGTAGTCTGTAGCTTGTAATAATGAAGCAGATAAAACAGCTGCTAAACCTACAGTACGTCCTGCGGATAAATCTGTACCTTGGGTTATAAGGATGGCTCCTACCCCTAAAGCAATTATAATACGTGTGGATGATTGCGTTAAAATATTACTAAAATTATCTATTGATAAAAATTCTGGCTCAATGGCAATTATAATTATAAATAATGTTACAAGCACCACATATATGGCATTATTCATAAGCCAATCTTTTCTTAATTTACTATCTAAAAATTTTTTTGGATTTTCCATGATGATACCCCCTATGCTATAAATATAATGCAGATAAACGCATTATTTCTTCCTGAGTGGTAGTCTTAGTATCCACTATACCTGCAACTCTTCCATTACTCATAATTAAGATTCTATCCGTTACACCTAATAATTCAGGCATTTCTGAGGAAACCATTATTATCCCTTTCCCCTCACAGGCTAATTGGTTCATTAACTGATAAATCTCAAATTTTGCTCCAACATCTATACCTCTAGTAGGTTCATCCAGCATTAATATTTCCGGTTTAGTTAATAACCAGCGCCCAATTATAACCTTTTGCTGATTTCCTCCAGATAAGTTTCCTATCTGAGTTTTTTGACTAGGAGTTTTTACTCTCATGGAATCAATTACCCATTGGGTATCTTTTTCAATATTTTTTGAGGATAGTATCCCTAAGCCTACTGTATAATTATCTATATTAGCAATTACCGAATTAAAACTTACTGGAAGTCTTTCGAAGATCCCCGTAATACGCCTTTCTTCTGTAACCATGGCAAAACCATTTTCCATAGCCATATGTGGTGTTCTATTCTTTATTTCCTTACCATGAAGAACTATCCTTCCCTTTTGAAGCTTCCTAATACCAAATAACCCCTCTAAAATATCTGTTCTCTTAGAACCCATAAGTCCTGCAACACCAAGTATTTCTCCAGCTCTTAAATCAAAGGTTACTTCATTAATTGAAGGTTGGTTTTCTGCAGTTAAGTCCATTACTTCTAATATAATGTCACCTGGCTTTTTAGTTTTTTGCGGAAATCTATTTGATAAATCCCTGCCCACCATCATGCTTATAATGGATTCTGTAGTGAGCTCCTTTGCATTTTTTGTAGCAATCCATTGCCCATCTCTCATGATGGTTACATCATCAGATATCTTAAGAATTTCCTCCATCTTATGTGAAATATATATTATGCTTACATTTTTCTTTTTCAATTTTTCTATGATCCTAAAAAGATGCTCTACCTCTTTTTCCGTTAAAGAAGAAGTTGGTTCATCCATTACGATTATTTTAGAATCATAGGAAACAGCCTTTGCAATTTCAACCATCTGCATTTGTGATACAGAAAGGGTATTCACCTTTTGTCTAGGATCTAAGTTTATATCAAGATCCTTAAATATCTGTTTTGTATCTTCATACATCTTTTTTTCATCAATAAATAAAACCTTTTTAGGATAACGACCTAGCCATATATTGTCTATAACATTTCTCTGTCTTACTTGGTTTAACTCCTGGTGAACCATGGACACTCCATTATCTAGCGCTTGTTTAGAATTCATGAATTGAACTTTTTCACCACTTAAAATAATTTCACCTTCATCTAAATGATAAATTCCAAATAAACATTTCATTAAAGTAGATTTTCCTGCACCATTTTCCCCCATCAAGGCATGTACAGTACCTGGTCTCACTTTTAATGTTACTTCCGACAATGCTTTTACTCCTGGAAACTCCTTCGAAATATTAATCATTTCAAGAACATATTTTTGCTTGTCTTCTGCTGCCCTTGCATTGTTCACGGCTTACACCTCCATAGTAGTGTTTTGTATAAGAATATGAGACGCACTTTTACGTGTGTCTCATATATAATTTTTATTTATATGCTTCTTCTGCTATGCTTAAATTATCTTTAGTGATGGCGATGTAAGGAACACGAACCGCTTTTGACCCATCTAATTTCCAATTAGTACCTGATAACACATCTTTTCCTGTAGCTGCATTTAATGCAAGATCAAAAGTAGCCTTACCTTGATTTTTAGCGTCATTAAGAACTGTTCCAACTACTTTACCTTCCTTAATCTTTGTTAACATATCTGGGATGGCATCAACACCAACTATTGGCATAAATTTGTCCCCTTTAAAATATCCAGCTTTCTCTAAAGATGCAAGAGCACCTAAAGCCATTCCATCATTATTAGCTATTACAAACTCAATTTTTTCATTAAACTTTGATATCCAAGCATCCATCTTGTCTGTAGCTTTTGCTGAATCCCACATTGCTGTATCCATAGCCAATTCTTCAACTTGAATGCCTGCGTTTTTAATTTCTTCTATTACATACTTAGTACGTGCTTCTGCATCAGGATGCCCAGGTTCACCTTTTAGTAACACATATTGGATTTTTCCATCTTTATTTTTATCCCATTTGTCCTTATTCTTGTTCCAACTATCTACCACTAGCTTTCCTTGGAGTATACCGGATTCTTTTGATTCAGTGCCAACATACCATGATTTTTCATAGCCCTTTAAAACGGCAGCATCTGGTTCTTTATTAAAGAATATCACTGGTAAATTCTTCTTCTTGGCTTTGTCTATAACACTTTGAGCAGCCTTTGGGTCCACTAGGTTGATTGCAAGAGATTTAACTCCTTTTGAAATCATGGTATCTACTTGCTCTAATTGCTTTGCCTGGTCATTTTGTGAATCATTCATTAAAACTGTTGCTTTTCCATTTGCATTAGTTTCAATGGCTCTACGTACGAAAGACATAAAATTGTCATCATATTTATAAATAGTAGTACCGATTTTAGGAAGAGAATCTCCTTCTTCGGTTTTCTTTGTTGTACTGCTACACCCTGCCAATACTCCAACTAATAAAGATGCAATAATAGGAATAACTAATAATTTTTTTCTTATCATCACCTTAATCCCCCTTGAAATATATTTGTCAACGTTTTCCTAACGTTGATTTAATATTACCATCAAACCTAACTACTCTTAATACAAAAAACTATGATTTTATATAAAAATCCTACTGAGTTTTTGCATTAATATATATATTATTAAATACCGAAAATATAAATATAGGGAAATTCATGCAATACGTGAACTTCCCTATAATAACAGCTTTTATTTAGCAAAAGGAAATAAAAGCTTTTGATTCTTTGAATCAAACATATTCTTTTTATCTATAACAGTAATTCCAGTGTCTATGTTTTTTTGTATACTCTCTCCTTTTATAACCTTTACTGCATTTTTAACTCCTAAATATCCCATGCTAAAAGGATTCTGCACTATAGTTGCTTTAATGACACCTTTTTCTAACATACCGATTTCTTTAGTGGTGCTATCAAAAGTAACTAGCTTTATTTTATCCTCTAGTTTCATTTCGTGAATTACCTCTGCCGCCCCCTCTGATAGAACATCATTCATGGCCACAATACCATTTAAATCTGGATTTCGTTCTATGAGTCGTCTTGTAAGAATGGTAGCTAAAGTTGGATCTGATAATGACTCCTCTTTTGCCATAATGTTTATTTTAGGATGAGAAGCTAAGACATCAGTTAGACCTTTTTCTCTCTTCTCATTATTACCAGCTCCTTGTATCAATGATAAAATACCTATATTGCTATTTTCTCCGCAAAGTTCTACTATCTTTTCTCCAGCCGCCTTCCCTGCCTCATAATTATTTGTTCCAACAAATCCATTTATTTTATCAGTATTAACTTCAGAATCAATTACTATTATAGGTATTTTTTTACTATTAACTTTATCTAAGACCTTAACCAATTTATTGTAATCATTAGGAGCAATTATTATGGCATCAGCCTTTTTATTAAGAGCTTCCTCTATCAATCGAATCTGTCCATCCACATCATCTCCATAATCTGTGGCTAGTAGCTCTATGTTAGCATTAAATTCTGAAGCTGCAGCTGTAGCCCCCATTTTAACTACATTCCAATACTCACTATTTTTCATTCTAGAAATGAACACTATGTTGCCTTTATTGACGTAATCACTTTTGGAATTAGAGGAACAGGAGGCTGTAAATAAAGAACTAAATAAAATAATAAAAACAATAATCTTTTTCATCTTTACGCCTCCTAGTTAATATCTTCAATAAGTGGCAACCATAGCTTAACAGTAGTTCCCATCTCTATTTCACTTTCAATTTCTAAACCGTATTCTTTACCAAAACATAACTGTATTCTCTCATGTACATTCTTTACCCCTACACCCGAACCCTTGCTGCTTTTTAGCTCCTTAGATAATAAATTATTTACTACCTCTTTAGTCATTCCGAGACCATTGTCAGTAATTTTAAATAAGAGCTTTTCTTCCTCAACCTCTACAGATATACTTATAACGCCTTCATCTACCATATATTCAATGCCGTGATAGATGGCATTTTCGATTATTGGCTGGAGTATTAGCTTAAGAGTTCTATAATGTGCCACTTTAGGATCCATGTTTATATTAAACTCAAATTTATTCTTATATCTAGTCTTCTGAATTATAAGATAATTTCTTGCATGTTCTATCTCTTGCTGAACTCCTATAATATTCTTACCTTTACTGATGCTAATTCTAAATAACCTAGCTAGGGCAGTAACCATGGTTATAACATCTTCACTTTTTTCATTCTCAGCCATCCAAACGATAGAATCAAGCGTATTATACAGGAAATGAGGATTTATTTGAGACTGTAAAGCATCTAATTCACTCTTTCTTTTGGCCTCTTGCTCTAATAAGATTTGATTCATAAGATATCTTATCTTTGCTACCATCATATTAAAGGTTTTTGAAAGTTGAACTACCTCTGCTTCTCCTTGAACATCTATATTTATGTCAAAATTACCCTCTTCCACTAGCTTCATGGATTGCTCTAACTGAATGATAGGCTTTGAAATTTTAGCGGAAACTAGAGTGCTTATAATTAAAAAAAACATAATACCGAAGGCAAAGCTCCAACTAACAAAGCTTCCTATATCCTTAATAGCTGCAGATATCTCATCCATATAGGATACTCCAACTATTTTCCACCCTGTATAGTTTACTGTATTAATAATTATGCTCCTATTTTCTCCATCAACCCTCTGGATTAAGCTTCCATTGGAATAAATCAACACATCTTCAGTATCTTCACTTTTCAACCCCATATTTATAAGCTGCTGTTGAGGATGGTAGATGATTGTACCTTTATTACTTACAATATAAATATATCCTCTCTTACCCAAACTCACGTTTTTACACAATTCATCTATGGATTTAAAATTCATATCCACCAATAGAACCCCCATAACCTTTTCTCCATTTATTTCAAATGAAATACCTTTGCTTAAAGAAACTACCCAATTGTGCTTTCCTTCAAAAAGGTTTTGAACATGGGGTGAAGAAAAATGACTTACATAAGGATATGTTACAGCTTTCTTAAACCAATCTTGCTCAGAAATTTCTAAATCTCCCTTAAGCTTTTCAGAATCTTCCCCAATAACATACTCTCCTTTTGCAGTAAAAACAGCTAAAGAAACTATATCTTTTCTAGAATGCAGTATAATATTCATCTGTTTTTGGAGATCATCATTGGGCAAAGCAGAATTATTGTGTATTCCGTTACCTAAGATATTAGATATTTCTATCATACTTCCTAAATAGTACTCCAAATTCATATTTACCTGTTGAATTATTTGTTGAGTACTCATAGATGCATTTATTTCTGTAGATCTTGAAAATTTTTTAAAAAAAGACAGTCCTACGGAAAGCATAGCTACTGTAGTTATGATTGTAATTGTAACCGTGAGAATAAATTGTATACTTTTAAATCTAACATACTTCAATTCATCATCTCCAAAATACAGTACTAATTACTATTTCTAAATTCTGATGGGGAAATACCAAAATATTTTTTAAAGCAATAGCTAAAATAATTAGGTTCAGAATAACCTACTTTTTCAGCTACTTCAAAAGACTTTAGATTTGTAGTTTTTAATATTACCTTTGCAGCATCCATCCTTACTTGAGTTAAATAGTTTACAAAAGTCATTTTTGTCTCTTTTTTAAATATAGAGCTAAAATAAGCAGGGCTTATGTGTAAATGAGCACACAATTTATTAATAGAAACATTGCTGTCAGAAAAATGTTCAGCTATATATTCTTTTGCACCCTCTACAATTAATTTACAACTATCTTTTCTGCCTTGAGCTATAGACTTCATTATCTTTAAGGCAATATTCTTTATCCACTCTCTTACTTCCTTTAAATTATTAAACTTGTACAATTCAGTAAAAATATTATAGTTATGACCTAAAATTTCTTCTGTATTAACACGGAAGTTCTGGGCCACCTTTAATATAGTAGTTACAATCTCCATAAGGTATATTTGATAATCTTTTAAGGATGCTCTTGCTTCAATTATCTCCTTAAATAAATTATCTATGGTTACGCATAAATTATCTTCATTTCCTAATTTTAAAGAACTGGTTAAATCGCGCTCTTTAACCTCATCAAAAACTACCCTATTCTTACCTTGAGGTTCAACATCCTCAATCCATATTATCTTATTTTCTCCCATGACCATTCTGTAATCTAAAGCAGCTAATGCATTTTGGTATGAAGAACCTATGGCAGTAATATGGCTGAAAAATGTACCTACACCTATGGTTATAGCTAGTTTCAAATATTTTTTTATACTGTAATGAATCTCTTCTAGAGCTCTAATAGTGACACCTATAGCAGCATTTCTTTCTAGATTTTTACATACAGTAATTAATACTATCTTACCATTATCAATGAATACTATACCTAGATTGTAATTATCCACTACCTCATTTATTATATTTAACACAGAGAAAGCAGCTAAATCTTTTTCTTCATAATCCATGATCTGTGAGCCATAGTCAATATTCACAATAGAAACTACAAAATTATCTCCATGAAGGTCTATATTGTAATTTTTTGACTTTTCCTCAATTTCATCTTTTTTAAGTCTGCCTCCTACTAAAGAAGATAAAAATTTTTCCTTTAGTATAGGAAGACTCTTAGTGTAGTGTTCTCTTAAAATTTCCATGTTTTTCTTTTGTTCTATATCATTATCTAATCTTTCTTTAGTCTTAATAAGAACCTCTATGAATTCTTTTGAAGATATAGGTTTAAGCACGTATTCAACTACATTAAGTTTAATAGCCTTATGAGCATATTCAAATTCGTCAAAGCCAGTAAGTATTATAGTCTTTGTAGTGGGAAATCTTTCTTTTAGCTCTTCCGCAAGTCTTATTCCGTCCATAAAAGGCATCTTTATATCTGTTACCACCACGTCAGGGGTTACCTTTTCGGCTATGTCAAGAGCTTCTCTTCCATTTTCGGCCTCTCCAACTATTTCAAAACCATATTTATTCCACTCAATTTTCTTTAAGACACCTCTTCTTACTTCTTCCTCATCATCCACAAGAATTAACTTATACATGCTGACCTCCAATTATTTCAAATTAAATTGATTATATATTAATATTATCAGCTGCAGAAAATGTTTTCAATATTCTTAAACCTTCTTACTTTTTTGCAGTGTATTTAAACTTCTAATAAAAAAGAGCTAGCTGTATTCCCTCAATAAGCTAGCTCTTAACAACTTTTTAATTATTATTGTATAAAGTTAATATTAAAACCTGTGATAGATTGAATTTTCTGTCCTTCCATATTTATATATTTTATATTAATAGTATCTCCTTCTTTAGCTAAGACCACCTCTGCATTTACATTTTTATTTATCATAAAGATCTTATCTTTTTCATTATCTAACTTTATATAGAATACAGATTGGCCATTTTCAGTTATTTGATTTATCCTTAGTATTTTACCGCTTATCTCTGATTCTTTAAGCTTAGCAGCATTATCAACTTTTACATCTGTGCCTTGATTTATTCTACCGTCGGCTAAAGCCTTTTTAAATTGCTCGAGTAAATCTACCTTACTATCTGATAATATAGAAAACTTGCTTTGAGCAGTAACCAATCCTAATTTAACAAAGGAACCATCAGTTTTATTAATGACTGGCACTATCCATGTATCCACATTAAAGATATTATATAAAATAGGTTGGGTTGTAGTCCAATTAGCTTTATCTGCTCCCAGCAATTTATCAACGGCATTCATAGCTCCCTGTCCATTTAGAAGCCCTGGGGTTTTGTAATAAATCATTTCTCCAGTTCTTGTATTCGTTAAGGTATACCCCGTCATAGTAGTGGAAGTGCCTGAGGTATTTGTATGATCAGTAAAGAAATAAAACTCCCCATTGCTTCCCACTACAGGTACTACTTGCTTTGATTCAATTTCAAAGCCTTTTAAATCAATTCCTGATCCCCAAGCCGTAGGTATATGAACTCCTTTTTGACCTATTATGGAATTAATAAAACCCTTTTGTAATCTTCCAAAATAGTTATTATACTTTTCAGCCATATCTGAAGTATAAATCTGATCTACCCACTTAGGAGTCTCTTCCTTTTTATAGTTCTTAACCTCTCCAGTTTTAACTTCATATAATAAAACGCCATCTGCCACAATACCAGCTCTTCCATATTTATAATGGCCGTAAGATCCTACAAAATAAGGATTTAAATTATCATCTAATTCAATATTTGCATTTAGCAATACAGAGTTAGGTGCATAATCTCTTAATTTTCTATAGATATTGTTATTAAACAATAAAGAGTCTCCATGCTTGAAAGAAACATTTATAAGCTTCGCATCCTCAACTTTTTCTGCTGAAACATAGGCCACTCCAGGTAGTTCTCTATTTAACAAAGCCTTTATAGCTCCTTCAATTTCTATAGTAGCTACATAATAAGCTCCTTTATCTGTTTTAGTTAAGCTTATCTCTCCAATTTTATATAAGCTTGGATTAGGTAATGAACCTATTAAGGTTTGCATTTGATAATAAGCAGTTTCCGGAGGTACTATGATAATATTTTCAGTATTTATTTTAGGTGACTGACTTTCACTTTCTTTGGCCCCTACCATAGAAGCCAGATTTTTAGCTCCACCATAGCTATAGGGCATAGAGCTATAGAATATACTAATTAGAAATACCACAAAATACACAAGAAAACTTAATTTACTACTCTTATTCTCTTTATTACTAGCAGCTTCTATAGCTCCAAAGAGAATTTGAAATAAAGCAATAAATTTTAAATTAGCAATTATGGCTGAAAAACTTTTATCCATATTAATGAAGTAAAATACAATAAAAGTATAAATAAAACCTACGATATATCTAAAGATTTGCATGCCTTTACTAGATTTTTTAACATTGAAATTTAAAAATAATACTGGTAATAATGAATAGATTAATTTCCACATACATATCCCCCTTTTATGAGTTAAATTATAACTCTTTATATAAATTCTACTATCTTTTTAGATGGAGGTCAATATCACTTATTCTTAAATTGCATAAAATACTCAATATTTTTAGCTACTATGCGGCTTTATATATAACTAACTATATATAGATCAATATTTTTTTAATTATCTCCAGTTTTCTCATAGATTTTAAAAATTTAGTTATTATTTTCTTCATTATAACCTTCAAAAATAACCATTCACTGTATTCACATATTTTAAGTAGACCTTTCTCCTAAGATGCCTTATTTCTTTTTCCAAACCTTTGTATTATAATTTATAGGTAAAAAGATTAAAGAGAGGTCATCAAAATGAGTTATGAATTTGAAGATTTAAGCAAATATACACTGCCAGATAAAGAAGCTATAATAATGGGAAGATATAAAAAAGATCTTCTTTTCGCTGGCAAGCAACATGCTGTTATAAAAAGAATTATAAGTTTAAACAATAACAGCAAGCCTAATCCAGAAAAATTAGCAGTTATTGAGGGGATTTGGGCTTTAAGTATGGCTATGCAATATAATATAAAAATAAAATATTTAGTAATCTGTATAGAAGATATTATAGCCATAGAAGCCCAAAAGCTCATTGATCAGTATGTAGAAAAAGCTGAAAAATGTTTTGTAGTTTCAAAGAAGGTTTTTGAAACTATCACCGAGAAAGGAAACTCCCATGGTCTTCTTGCCGTATGTTACCTCCCCATGAGTTCCTTTGAAAATGTAGAATTAAGGGATAAGAACATAGTTTTAATATTGGACGGTTTAGAGATACCTGGAAACATAGGTACCATTCTTAGATCCGCAGATGCAACTAACGTAGATGCTGTTATTATAAATAATAGAAAGACAAGATTAAACCATCCAAAATTAATAAGAAGCAGTATGGGATCATGTTTCAGTGTGCCCGTAATTGAAAGCAATGCTGAGGAAACCATAGAATGGCTAAAACAAAATAATTTTGAGATCATACTAACGGATACCCGTGCAGCATCTCAATATTATGAGTTGCCTTACAAGAATAGAGTAGCTATAGTTATGGGAAGTGAGAAATATGGAGTTTCAGAAGATTGGTATAATACTCCTTATACTGGAGTATCTATTCCTATGCTAGGAAACTGCGATTCCTTAAATGTTGGTATTGCAGCAACTATCATATTATATGAGGCTACCTTAAAAAATAGCGGAAAATTAGATAGAAATATTTAAGAATTCAATGAAAAATAACTAGTCAAATATAGAATAGCCACATTGACTAGTTATTTTTTATATATTAATTATAAGTTAATTTAAAGTAATTACATTTTCCAAAGTAGTGAAACGCAAGTAAAGCCTGAGCCTACAGAGCACATAATTATTTTTGAATCCTTTTTTATTTTACAATTCTTTATAGCATGGTGCATAGCAAAAATAGGACTTGCAACCCCTGTATATCCATATCTATCACCTATATAAGTAAATTTATCTGGACCAACCTTAAGCCTTTGAATTATTTCTATAATGTGTGACCTGCAAAACTGAGAGAATATATAATCATCAATGTGATTAGCCTCCAAGTCATTATTATGTAGTAATTGATTTATAACATTGTTCCATATTTCAATTATGTGGTCTCCTCTAAAGGTAGGGTCTGTCCACCATTTCTTATCTAAATCATTTATATCTTCTCTAGTTATTTTTGAATAGCCACAGGCTGGCATTAAAGCCATGTTATGATGTTTGGCATCAGTGTAATAAGCAGATTCAACTAATCCTCTTTCTTCATTTTCCTCCATAGCCTCTAATACAATAGCACCGGCTCCATCCCCAAATCCTGAATAAGCCATAGGATCATCCGGCCTAGCAAAGGATGCAATCTTCTGACTTCCTATTAATAATGCTTTTCTTATTCTTTTATTACTCTTCATGAACCTACTAGCATTATCCAATGCAGTGATAATTCCTACACAATTATTATTCATATCATATACCACATGGGCATTAACTGTACCAAGTTCATTACTTGCCTTAATAGCGTTGCAGGGTGCTGTATACTCCGGCGTGTCTGTAGCAAAGATTATCATATCTATCTCTTCCGGTGTAGTTTTTGCATTACCTAAGGCTTCTGCTGCAGCCTTCGCCCCCATAGTGATTACATTTTCCTCTTCATTACATTTATATCTTTCATCTCTCCCAAGATAAGAAAGCAGCCCTCTAATATCAATATCCTTCTTCTCATAATAATTAATAAAATAATCATTTAATACCTTATTTTCTGGATGGTAAATGCCTGTCCCAATAATATTTACATTGTAATGCTTCATAAAATCACTCCATTCTAAAATAAATATTTTTTCTAAAGATTAAGATTATTTTTTAGGGCCTTATGTTAATTAGTAATAATTCTAACATATTGTTCCTACAAATTAAACAAAAACAATCCACAATTTTAGCATATAGCCTAAAATTATGGATTGTTTTACACAAAATTAATATTCTATTAAACTTTTCATTAACCTTGAGCAATCACCTTGCTCTGCCAATTGTCTCTTCTATACATTAAATAGCCAAAACCACATATTATTAGATTGCTAAAGCTCATAGAAAACCATATACCTGCCGGTCCTACATTAGTAAAATACTTAAATAAGAGTATCATGGGCAATCTTACAAACCATAACCGCCCAATTTCCATAGCCATAGAATATTTGGTATGCCCAGAGCCCTGAAAAATTCCTTGAAGTACACTAAATATCCCCATAAGAGGCATGGAAAAAGAAATATACTGAAGATAAGTTATACCCTGAGAAACGGCTTCCGTATTTTCCTTTGATTGAAAGAAAAAATGGATTATTGGTTTATCCCATAATAATAAGGCTATACATCCTACTACTGAAAAACCTATGGTTAATTTTAAAGACTTTACAAAAGCTTCTTTTACTCTATATATTTGGTCATAGCCTAAATTTTGCCCTACAATAGAAGTGAGGGCCGCTCCTATACCCATAGCTGGCTGCATTATCAACGAAGTAATTCGATTCACCATGCCAAAGGCTGCCATAGTAGCATTACCATAAGACAATATAAATCCATTAAGTATCACAAATCCTAGGGCTGAACCAGATTGTCCTATTGAAGAAGGCAAGGCCACACTAATTATTTTATGAACTATACCTTTATCAAACTTAAATTTTTTAAAGCTCGGTCTAATTATTGAAGAACCCCTAGCTAATATAAACAATCCAGCCATGGCAAGCAATGCTTTTGAAATTAAAGTTGCAATGGCGGCTCCTGCTATACCCATATTAAAGGTAAAAATAAATATAGGATCTAGCACTACATTGAGCACAGCACTTATAGCACTTAGTATAGTAGGCTTTAAATTACTGCCTTGAGCATTCATAATAGAATTAAAACTAAAAAACAGAAACATGAAAGGCATATCTAAAAATGTAATTTTTAGATAGATTTCACTGTACTCAGCTAATGCTCCAGTAGCCCCCATTTGCTTTATTATAAATGGAGTCATAATATATCCTATAATTGCAAAAGAAACTGAGCATATAAGAGACATAATTATTAGCTGGCTGGCATATTTATTTGCCTCCTCATATTTTGAGGCACCTATAAATTGAGAGAGCAGAGCAGTACCAGCAATAGAAATACCTATTCCCACAGATATAAATATAAAATTAACAGGCCATACAAAAACCGTAGCCGCAAAATGATCCTCCCCTAACTTAGCAACCCAAAGTCCATCAGCTAAATTATAGAGAGTTTGAATAAGATTATTCACCATAATTGGTAAGGCTAATGTTATAATTACTCTATACAAGCTTCCATTTAAGATTAAGTTTCTTCTTTCTTCTGATCTCATTAAATTCACCCTATCCCAAATTATTTCTGTATAAGGCATCTCAAAAGTAAACATTTAGAGATGCCTACTATAGCATATAAATTATACATTAATGAAACTTTATTTAACACTAACAGAATTATTAATCTGTGTTGTATTAGCTATAATTTACCTTTCAAAATGATTAATTCATTAAATCTTTTATCTAACTCTTCATATTGAGAAGTCCCTGGATTGAACTTACTCAATTCACCTAGTATATAAGCAAGCTCATTTTCAATTAGCATTCTTTGTTCTTTAATATCTTTTTCATTTCTACTGCTTTGATTTTTTCTTTGTTCTTTATTTAATTTCTTATTTTCAAGATTATCTAGATATTCCTTAGGGCTCTCTGTTATTTTAATTATTTTGTTGCCTTCAAAAGCTAATATTCCCTCACATATATTCTGAATCATATACCTATCGTGAGATACTAAAATTATAGTTCCATGGTAATCCTTTAAAGCTTCTTCAAGCTTTTCCCTACTATATATATCAAGATGATTTAATGGTTCATCTAATATTAGTAAATCATTTTGCTTAATTATTAATTTTGTCATTCTAACTCTTGTTATTTCTCCTAGACTTAAGGTATTAAGTCTTTGATAAACCATTTTTTCATTAAAGCCCATGTTTGCTAGAAGGGTTCTTACTTTTCCCTGTTCTTCTCTAGAATTAATATCAAAAGCGTCCATAATCCTAAGCTCTTTATCTATATCTAAAGCCTCTTGACTCAAATATCCAACGGATATAGAATTGCTTATAAATATTTCTCCCTCATCTAAACCCACTTCACCTAGTAATATTTTTAAAAGAGTAGTTTTACCACAACCATTAGCTCCAAACAGACCCATGCGTTCTCCTCTTTTAATATAGAAGGAACTATTTTTAAATAGCACTTTATCATTAAAGCACTTGCTTATTTCCTTAGCTTCGATTATCCTATTGCCCTTAAGCTTAGCTTCATCAAACATAAAACTTATTTTTTTATCTTCTTCTGGCTTTTTTACTCCTTCCAAATCAATTTTTTCTAGTCTTTTTATCTTAGACTTTATTTGCTTATCCCTTTTCTTAGCTTTAACTCTAAAATATTCTTTCTTTCCTAATCCTGCTACTTCCTTTTTCCTTGAATCTCTGTGAGCTTTATCAGACCAATCTTTAAGCTGATTGATTTCTTCTTGAATCTTTGCCTTTTGAGCCTCTTGTATTTCAAATTCATGAAGCTGGCTTTCAAATCTACATTTCTTCTCTTCCTTATAAAAACTATAATTTCCATAATAAGTTTGAGACTCTCCATTATTTATCTCAATAATCTTATTTACAGTTTTATCTAAGAAATACCTATCATGTGATATTATTAATATGGTACCTTTATACTTTTTCAACTCCTCAATAAGCCAGCTCACCCCAGAGTAGTCCAAATGATTAGTAGGTTCATCTAATATTATAAAATCAGGATTTTTAGACCATATATTAGCTAAAGCTAGCTTCATCTTTTCTCCGCCACTTAAGTTGCTTATTCTGTATCCATCCAAAGTGTTAATATAGGCAATACCTAAATGACTAGATAACTCCTTAAAATACTTTAAGTAACCTTCATCCTCACTACTCAAATATTCTCCGCTCCATTTTCTCTGAGAGTACTGAGCTGATTGGTATAAATACCCCAAGTTTATATCCTTCTTGTGCCAAAGAATACTTCCCTGGTCCGCTTGCATATCACCATAGATAATATTAGCTAAAGTACTTTTGCCTGCTCCATTTATACCTACCAATCCAATTCTATCTCCTAGAGCTATATCAAAATTGATATTCTTTAAAATAGTATCTTCCCCAAACTCTTTCATTATTTTTCGACAACTTAATAGTACTGTCATAAATATCACCTCATTTTTCTTTTTATAATTTAATTTAAAGGCTTCATTTATGAGCTAAAAACACAAAATAAAAAGACCGCTAACGAACATAGTCCATTAACCGCCTATAAAATCAAAATTTAACAACACTTACTAATACATATAAATAATATTATATGCTGTAAGATAGTTATCAAAAAATTCTATAAAAAAACTGTGTATTAAAGCACAGTAAAAATTACGATTATTGTTTATTTTACTAATGTTCTTAACTCATACCATGATTAAAAGACCCTTCAAAAAAGTGACTGACACTAAGCTAAAGGTTAATCTTTCAAGCACATATATTCAATTGAATTATTTTGTTAAGAACACTCTATACATTTCGTTCTCCCTTCAACATTAATAAAATTTAATATTAGCAAAATTTAAATATATTTTACAGTTTTATGCTAACATAGTTATCTTTTAAAAGCAACTATTTTTAAATTTCAAATATAAAGGCAATGTTTATTAAAAAGTTGCGAAGATTCATCGCAACTTTTTAAAAATCTATCCTCTCATTATTTATGCTAATAATTCACCTTAAACTTATCTGTATTTTCTGTTAAGCTTTCAACTACCTTTCTTAAATTATAGGAGGAATTAACTATTTCTTCAGTAGAGGCTAATTGCTCTTCAGAGGATGCAGCTACTTCTTCAGCACTAGCTGCAAACTGTTCGCTTAGCTGAGCTATATCTTCAATAGATTCTCTAACTTCATTAGTATTTTCTATAACTTGCTCTGCCTCTTTTGATAAAGACTCAATATCTTTTACTAAATTATTTACTACTGTCTTTATATCATCAAAGGAATTCCCTGTTTCCCTAATATTTCTTACACCTTCTTCAACCATTACCATGCTGCTATGCATGGTTTTTACTGAATTATCCACTCCCTTTTCAACTTGGTTTATTAAAATTGAAATTTCTTTTGCAGCATTAGCTGATTGCTCTGCTAGCTTCCTAACCTGATCTGCTACTACAGAGAACCCTCTGCCTGCCTCTCCTGCTCTAGCGGCTTCTATAGCTGCATTTAATGCCAACAAATTTGTTTGCTCTGCTATACCATCTATTAGCTGCACAATTTTTATAATTTCAGCAGATTTATCTGATAAAAATTCTATAGTATCAGAAGTCTCGCCAGTTATACTATTAACTTTATTCATATGCTCAATAGAGTCTACTACTTGTATATTTCCCTTGCTAATATATTCAATAACCTTATTTGCATTTCCGTTCATATTTTTCACATTATCATTTATAGTATTTATCATGGTAGCTAGATAGTTGATTTTTTCTTTAACACCATCTACTTTAGTAGCTTGTTCCTCAGCTCCACTAGAAACATATTGTATGGACTGTCCTACTTCATTGGCAACCTTTCCAATTTCACTAGCTGAGTCTGATAAGCTGTTGCTGCCCTCTCTAACAGCACTTACGGTTTTCTTCACATCTAAAACCATATTTTCCAAATTTAATTTTAAATTTATAATAGCTTTATTTAAAATTCCTAATTCATCTTTTCTATGTATTTCTTTAATGGAATTGCTAAGGTCGCCTTCAGCCATAGCTTTTACTTCATTACTTATTCTTACAATTGGTGAAGCTAAGTTCTTAGAAAATAATAGTATAACAATGAGTCCAATTATTAATGAAGCTCCAAAGGTTATCATAAATAGGTATAGTATTTTATTAGCTCCTTTATTATAATCCATCATATAGGAACCAGCACAGACAATCCATCCCCACTTCTTGTCCATCTCCTCATAGGATATTTTCTGAGCTACCTTACTTTTATCATTAGGTAACTCCCATTCATAATAGGTAAAGCCACCACCTTTTTTGGCTTGTTCTATTTGATCTTTTACAAGGTAAAAACCATCTTTAGTTTTTACATCGATTACATTCTTTCCTTCAAGAGTTGGATGAGCTACTTCTGTCCCCTGCTCATCATATATTATAAAATATCCGTTATCACCTAAATTTATATTTTTATTTATTGATCTTTTACCTTCAGCATTTTTCTCTCCTAATATGTAAACTTTAACAGCTTCCTTAGCCTGCTCTTCTGATATACTTCCTCGCTCTACTTCCTTTTGTTTAGCGTCTATTAATTGCAACACCTGCCTAACTCCATTTTTAAGAATTAGTTTTCCTGAATTGTCTAGTTCCGCTTTTGCAAATTTGTAACCAATAAAACCAATAATAAAGCTTGGAATTGCTAATAATAGAGTTGTAATAATTATCATCTTAGATCTTATGTTTAATTTCACTATAGCCACCTCCCCAATTATGTTTATATTATCTCATATTTCGATTAAATAATCTTCATTATATTAAATCTTTATTTATTTTGTTAATTTTATTAATTTTGTTATAATATAATGTAAATTTACTATATTATTCTTATTGCAAACCTACTTAAAATTTAAAATCTACATTGTCTCAAAAACCTTTTTCTATATTAAAAACCTCCGTATTATAAAATACAGAGGTTTAATAATTTAATTGTAAAATCAAATTATAATAAAACAATATAGTATTAATTTTTGATATGCACTATTTGCCTTTTAGGGCTTTTAGACGTCCCTTTACATAGTTTAGAAGTTCATTCTTATTATCTTTTACTTCCATAGGAGCGCCGGATACTATACTTATGATATCTAATCTATTTCCTTTAATTTCACCTGAAATTTCATAGGCCAAGCATCTATTTTTCATTTTCCAGTATATACTATTAAATTCATCGGATTGACCTTTGGTATAATATCCTTTTTCAACACCAAACTGAAATAAGTCTGCTGCCGCTTCTAATTCTTCTATGTTTTCAACTTGTAAAGTTTCGTCAATAAGTTCCTTAAATGCTTTCATTAATAATACCACCCCTTTTAATGAGATAAGAATATTTTAAACTTGTACTAGGATTTATATACTGGATTATTATAGTGCTAATACCAAGTTATTATTTTATCATTTTAGAGGCAGTATGAAAAGAAAAATTTTTTTAATAAAATGTTTTTAATAAAACACACCTAAAAATCCAGCCACTAAAACCACCACTGCAAATATCATTCTATATACTGCAAAAACTGTCATTGGCTTTTTCTTTAAATATGAAATAAACTTATTAATTACCATTAAAGCTACTAAAAATGAGACTATAAAACCTACGGCAAGAGAAATCACTTCTGCAGATGTGAGAGTAAATATTCCACCAATCTTTAAAAGCTTTAAAAAGCTCATTCCCACCATAACTGGCATAGCTAGAAAGAATGAGAACTCTGCTGCTACAACGGTAGAAAGCCCTGCTACCCATCCTCCAATAATGGTAGAAGCAGAACGAGACATACCTGGAATTATGGCTAAGCATTGAAATAATCCAATTACAATTGCTTGCTTTGCTGTAACCTTTAATTCCTGGGTTTTTAGATTATTATTTCTAAATTTATTCTCAGCATATATGATCCATATAGCACCTAAAAATAAAGTTATAGCTACAGATATTGGATTAAATAAATACTTATCAGCTAAATCATCTAGTAAAACTCCGAAAATACCACCAGGAATACAAGCAATAAATATCATGAACCAAAATTTAAATCCAGAATTTTCGTATCCAACTTTTTTAGGAAAGAAATTTATAAGAGTATCTTTTATTTTTCCCCAATAGAGTATCACCACAGCTAATATAGCTCCAAGTTGTATCACATAGGTATACATCTCTACATACTTTGGATTGGTGCCTTTAAAACCTATTAAATTTTGAAAAATTACAAGATGCCCTGTAGAGGATACTGGTAAGAATTCCGTTATCCCTTCTACAATTCCTAATATTATAGATTTTATTATAAAAAATATTGTTTCCATGTTAATCACCTTTTTCTAGTTTATTCTTTTTAAATTATTTAATTAATCAATCATATTATATTTCCAAAGGATAGAAATTTCAAGCTATAATAAAAAAGCGACGTTGGTCGCTTTTCTATTTATTGTAATTCTATATTTTTCATATTATATCTAAACCTTAGCCACATTTTTTAAGCCGCCATTGATCTTAAAAATAATTTTTCTTATACTATCTTCTGAAAGATTATACTTGTGCGAAAGCTCAATAATCTTCATTCCATTTTTATAAAAATTATATATTTCTAAATTTCTTTCTTGGATAACTTGTCGAGTACCATTGCTTTCTCCCCAAGCTTTTCTGCACTCAGCTTTAGGTATATAAATTATCTCTCCCTGGATATATTTTTGTAACTCCTTTAATAGAGCTCCAGGCAAAATATCCTTTCCATTCTTGTAACACAAAATAAGACCACTCCTCTTTATTTTCAATGTACGTGAATAAAACCTTAGAATTTGCCATTAAAAACACCTCCTATAAATTTTTAAATTAGCCTTATATTTTTGGACATAAAAATCCCGTGGAAGAATAACCATCCACGGGATTCGAAATATTTAAATTATAAATTAAACAAAAAAACAGGATAAGCCCCTGTTCATAATCTAAAATTTATTTTACTATATTTCAGATGACGGCTATTATTATTTTCAAAGGCACCACAAATAAAAGGATAACCATCCTTTTTTATAAACTCATTAATCATTAATGCCTTCGAAACTATTCAGTTATTTACAATTCACCTCTAATTTGATTATTGAATATAACATTAAAACACTTCCTTTCATCTAAAATATTTGTTTTTTACTACATATCTAATATATTATATAATACCTGTATTGTCAATATTTTCTAAGAATAATCAAGATTTATAATATAATATTGGCTCATATAAATTACATTGATACACTCTTTAAAATTATGACTATTCCTTCAAGCTTTCCTTTGTTATCTCTAAATATGTTTCATACTCTTCAAGAAATTCAGGTCTTTTTTTACTAATGAAACCAAGTCTTTCATAAAGTTTAAGAGCCTTTTCATTTTTAGGATTTGGCTCCACATAGGCTCTACTAGCCAAATCTTTAGTGAATACTTCACTAATAGCATAGCTTAAAGCATACCTTGCTATTCCTCTTCCTTGAGCATATGGAAACAATTTAATGTCTAAGGCTGCTAAATCATTATTTTTATCTACTGAATAAAAGGTTTCTCCGCAAAAACCTAATTCTTCTTCATAGATAGAATAATGCTTTCTAAAAATGTCTTTATTAACAGTTTTAAGCCAGTTTTCCATCTGTTCTATGTTCACATTTAATCCATTAGGGAAGCCTACGTAAAACATCACTTCCCCAGCATTCCATAAATTCATTACATTTTGCAAGTCCTCTCTAGTGGTTTCTTTAATCAAAATTTTCAATTTAGTTACCTCCAGCTATTTTGCCATATTTATTTGTCCTCTCTCAGCTTTTCTCTTATACCCAAACTTTCCATATAATTTTATTGCCTTGATATTATCTGCATCACAGGCTAAAAAGCTTCTTTTTGCGCCTTTGGCAATTCCCCATTGGAAAGCTTGTTCTATTAAGGAATATCCAATTCCTTTTCCCTGGTAAGCAGGTGCTACTGCTATCTCTCTTAACCATAGCACTGGACCTTTTTCACTATCAAAACCATAAATATTTAAGCAGCATACCCCAATAATTTCATTATTCATAGCAGCTACTAATATGCAAGAATTATCCCCTTCGTTCCATTCCTTCACCCATTCATCGCTTTCTCCCTTAAAACCTCTACTGTAACCATTACAGGAACGAAGTACCTGTCCCGCATTTCCATATTCATTAGCTTCTATTAACTTTACATTATAAGAAGTTGATGGTTGCACTTCCATATTTGATAACTCCTGAGCCCAAAAATCTACCCACTCACTAACTACCTTAAAGCCTAATTCTTCCATTTCCTCTGCAAATTCTGAAGGAATAAATTCTAAAAACACCCTTTTAGCTTTAACTCCTCTATGTTGAATAATATTTAGTGCGCTGTTTATACCTTTGAAAAAACTTTCCTTACTATCAGCGCCCCAAAATATCTCTATTTCTTCTGGCTTTTCTTTTGCGATGAATAAAGAATCTTCACCAGTAAAAACATTTTCTTTAGATGCTTCTCCTATATCTTCCATATCCTTATACATTACAGAGTTATACTCATAACCTTGAGCTTTTTCTAATAAATTTTCCATATTTACCCCCCATTATATTACAATAAATTCATTATATTCTTATATAGATGTATAATACAACTATCAAGTATCTTAGCTTATAAATCTAATTTTAAAACTAACATACTACAATCCATTCTAAACCCTTCTTCAATAAGTGCTTTTTCTAATGGATAATTTTTTACATCAATATCTGCAATTACTTTTTTTATACCATTTTCATTTAAAATTCTTATACCTTCTATTATTAAATCCTTTACATATCCTCTGCCTCTTTTTGCAGGCACAACACCAATATAATTTATGGCACCAACATCATCATTTAATTTTTGAGGCACTACTAACCCAATAAGTTCATCATCACGGGTATATGCTAATTTCCACCAGTTGTTGTCAAAATGGATATCTTTTAAGAGATTAAAATAATTTATAGCAGCTTGTTTACTTCCAAATTCTCCAATGCATTCTAAATCATCACTATCTAGTGTACCCTCAGTAACTTGTTCAATAGCATTAATATACTCTTCAGAATTTACTTCTTGTAAGCTTTTTAAAAATAATTTTTCGGATATTTTATTAATATAATTTCCCTTTTCCCACACAAAGCTTTTCTTTTCCTGAGTGACATCAAAGCCAACTTTTATAAAAGTTTGTACATATTTTTCAAAAGCATTTTTATCAGAATAAATATGGCATCCCACTCTTTTAAAGCCTTCTGATTTCATTTCTTTTAAGCTATCTCTTAAGAGTTTTTCTAAAACCTCTTCACTTATTTCTTTAATATTTATATCTAAAATTACTAATTCATTATCAAAGACACCATACGCTATATTTCCCTGGAAATCATTTTTGTCTTCAATGACGAAACACCACTCTAATTTTGTTATTCCTTGTCCTATCCATGATAATAAGGTCTCGTTAAAACCCTTATCTGACAACTTCAAATTTGCAAAAGTCTCTATTTCTGTCTCATTTATATTTCTCGTTCTCAATATAATACCCCCATATAATCCAAAACTAATACTCTAATATCATGATATGTTCCTTGCCAAATACCTGTCCATTGAACTCAAATCCAAAACTCTTATATAATTTAACTGCATGCTCATTTTCTTTTTTCACACCTAAAAAAATCTTGTTATGGCAGTTATCTTGTTTTATAATCTCTAAAAGTTTTTCTAATGCTTTTTTTCCGTATCCCTTACCTTGATATCTCTCATCAATCATCATGCGATAAATCCAATATTCCCCATCATCCTCATCGATGCAATACATTATAAAACCAACCATGATATTATCATCATATACAGCCATTGGTATACATTCTGGTTGCACCTTTGATTGGGCTATTGAAATTGCATTAGATGTGACAAAATCAACTTGCTCTTTACCCACTGAAAGCTCAATGCATTCCCAAAAATTCTCTTTTGTGATATCTTTAAATAATACCATTATTAACACCCCCGTACCCCTTCTTATATATCTAATATTCAGAAAATATCAAACTTCAAAATCTATATTAAACGAGGTCATACAAATTAATAGAGGAGGTATAAAACCTCCTCACTGTCTTAGGGTTATCCTTTAGCCTTTTAAGCTAAAAGACACCTCCAATTTTTGATCAAAATCAATCAACCCCTTTCCAATTTACTAACCGGTCAACTTTATTATCACATAATCTTAACCTGCTCTCAATGGAAAGAATTTTTATAATTATTTTTTACTATTTTTTGAATCCTTTTCTACCTTTTCTAGATAATTTGTTTGACTTACTATATTATTTTCAAAGCTTTCTATGGCATTCCTAGTATAAATTCCTCCTATTTTAGCTGTGGTAGGTCCATCTTCTTTAATTTTACTCATCTTCATTCCTCCTTTCACTTTTATTATTAGCTTATTTTATAAAACCATTCTCAATAGCTATAGCTCCTTATAATTTACGCTTTATGCAATATATGGTATTGTTTATCTTAGAAATATAAAAAAATATTTTTATAAAATTTGAAAACTACAAAACCTTTTTATTAAAGTATCCCTCTTATATTATGACGGAGCTCCAAAAGGAAGGGAGAAGAAAAAATGGATACGCAAGAAATAATAAAACGCTGTCAGCGTGGAGAAAAAGATGCTTTTAAAGAACTTTTATCAACCATAGAAAAGGATGCCTTAGCTACAGCTTATCTAATATCAGGTACTAGAGGCATTGCGGAAGATATCCTTCAAGAAACCTATATAAAATGCTTTAAAGATATAAATAAACTCAAAAATCCAGAAGCTTTTAAAGTATGGTTTTTTAAGATTCTAGTCCGTACGGGATGGGCAATGACAAAAAAACATTCCTATTTAATACCTATGGATATATCTAATCATGATGAGTTGCTTTTAAATAGTCTACCACCGCTGCAAGAAGATGCTTTAGATACTTATGAAACTAAATATATAGTTCAAAAGGCTGTAAATAACCTAAGCATTAATCTAAAAACCATAGTAATACTGTATTACTTTAATGATATGTCCATAGAAGAAATAGCAAAGGTGGTTGGTTGCCTTAAAGCTACTGTAAAATCCAGACTATTTTATGCTAGATCTCTTTTAAAAAAAGAATTAAGTGATGATTTTTATTTAGAATATGACTTTGAAAAAATCAGTGAAAGGAAGTGCAGTGAAAATGGATAAAAGCAATGCTTTTGACAGGGAGCTAAAATCTAAGATTAATATAACCTCTTATCATATAAAGCCTTCAAAGGATATTTTTGAGGAAGCTTGGAACAGAAAAGATGGAGTAGTACAAAAACCTATAAGCTTTTTTTATAAGCCAATTTTTAGAAAAACAGCTATTTCTTTTTGTTCTCTAATTATTATATTAGCTGCTCTTATAAGCATTTCACCAGAAGTAAGAAGCTTTGCTTCAAATGCTTATGAAGATTTAAGAACCATCTTTATTATAAAAAAGTCTGGTAATGAATACGTGGTAGAAAAGGCGCTAGAAAACCAAAATAAAACCGATGTAAACTATGGAGGAATCTCAATAAATGATTCAAATAAAGAATATTTTAAGTATAGATTAGGATTTTCCTATTATTATCCCGAAACAATTTCAAAGGAATTTCAGCGTAGGGATGACCCCTTAGCAGGAGTAACAGTAAGAGACATAACCCTTAAAGAGTCTGAGCTAATCCTATCTAAGGTTATAAAGTCTCTAGAAGATGAAAGTTATCTTCCGATTCTTAAAAATTACACCATGGACATGTTTATAACCGCATCCTATAGTAATTCTAAAAGAGATATATTCTATCTTTCTAGCTCTAAATATGAACCTAAGCACAAACCTAATAATTCTGAAGTTATTAAGACCTTTTCTCTAGATGGTATAGAGTGCAAAGTTATTGAAGCTCCTGCTGCACGATATTCTGATATTAGACTGGCCAATCTAACAGAAAAACCTGAAAAAATAGTAAAGGTTAAATATTTTCAGTGGGAATATAACTCCATAAATTATAGCATGGTCTCAGGCTATGACGATTACGATATTAATGATGCTATTAGCTTTATAGAAGCATATATTAAAGCTTTGAAGGAACAAGAAGTAAAATAAAGCAGTTAAAACCTCTAAGAATAAAGTCTTAGGGGTTTTTGTTTATTAATTCTAATAATTTGAATTCTCCTAATAAAATTTATGATTTTCGTTAAAATACTCTATATTATGCGCCAACGTAGTGATAGAATTTAATCTATAAAAATCAACTGTTGAATCTTTAAGGAGACTTAATAATATGGGTAAAGAAGTAATAACTCTTAATAATGTAAATATAAGCTTTTCTAAGCAAGAAGTTTTAAAAGATATTTCTTTTAAAGTTAATAAAGGAGAAATATTAGGTATTTTAGGCCCCTCTGGCTCTGGCAAGACCACTCTAATAAAGGCTATAGTAGGAATGATAGCGGCTAATAAGGGGGAGGTTGGAGTTCTAGGTATGAAAATGCCTTCATTAAAAGCTTCTGATAAAATAGGATATATGGCTCAAGCCGATGCTCTTTATGATGATTTATCAGCCTTAGATAATCTTTTATTTTTTGGAGAGCTCTATGGCTTAAAGGGAGAAAAAGCTAAGAAAAAGGCCTTAGAGCTATTAAAATTAGTGAACTTAGATGAAAATATGAGAAAAAAAGTTTCTTATTTTTCCGGGGGAATGAAAAGAAGATTGTCCTTAGCTATAGCTTTGATACATGAACCAGAAATATTGATTTTAGATGAGCCTACTGTAGGCATTGATCCAGTTTTGAGGAGAGAATTTTGGGATGAGTTTGAAAGAATAAGAGAGGGTGGCGCCACCATAATACTCACCACTCATGTAATGGATGAAGCTGAACATTGTGACAGATTAGCTCTTATACGTGAAGGTGAAATAATAGCCTTAGAAACTCCAGATTTACTTAAAGTAAAATCCAAGGGTAATACCATAGAAGATGCTTTTTTATATTTTGCTAGTTTAAATAAAGAGGTGTAATTATTATGAAAGCTTTTACTATTGCTAAAAGGTTAGTGAAACAAATTCTAGGAGATAAAAGATCCATAGCCCTGCTATTTATTGCTCCCATATTTGTACTTACTCTTCTCAGTATGATTTTAAATGTTTCAGCTCCCTCTCCTAATATTAAAGTGAATAATCTACCTAATGACATATTGATTGAGTTAAAAAAAGAAGGAACTATAAGTGAATTTACAGATGAGCGGAAGGCTATGGAAGATTTAAAAAACAAAAAAGTAGATGCACTTATAAAATATGATAAAAATAAAATCACCATAATTCTAGAAGGTTCTGAGCCTTCCGTTACTAAAAATGTTTTAAATGCTTTTAACAAAGCTATTAGCAAAGTAACCAATGATACCTTAAGCAAGCTCTTAAAAACAATACCTAAAAATAATAATCTACCTATTATAGAAAAACCAGAAACCATATTTTTAACCGGTTCAGAGGAGATGAGTATGTTTGACTCCGTTGCTCCAATGCTCATGGGCTTTTTCGTGTTCTTCTTTGTATTCTTGCTTGCAGGTGTATCCTTTTTAAGAGAGAGAATAAGTGGAACCTTAGACAGAATACTTGCCACACCTTTAAAAAGAAAGGAAATAGTATATGGCTATTTTTTAGGCTTTGGGGTTTTTGTAGCTATTCAAACCTTAATAATTCAGCTATTCATGGTATATGGTCTAAAAATAAATATAATGGGAAGCTTTTGGACTGTACTGCTTATAAATATATTATTAGCATCAGGCTCTTTGGCCTTAGGAACTCTCCTTTCAACCTTTGCTAAAAATGAATTTCAGCTATTTCAGTTCATTCCTATAGTAATTGTTCCTCAGGTTTTATTCAGTGGGATTTTTGATTTAAGAAAGGCCCCTGATATTATAATAATACTTTCAAAGATATTCCCTATGACCTATGGCGCTGAGGCACTAAAAGACGTGGTCATAAGAGGAAAAGGCCTTTTAGACATTAAGTTAGACCTTTTCATATTACTGCTATATGCTGTTGCATTTTTATGGTTAAATATTTTGGCATTGAAAAAATATAGAAAAATATAAAGCACCAAAAATCCTCCTAGACCTTTTATGTTATCGGAGGATTTTTATGTTTATTTAAAGCATTTTATATGTTTGCACAGGACTTAGCCATGCTATATATCAAATTCAAAGCCAACCTTTAATTCTTTTGCCTTTTCATATATTTTATAAGCTGTAACTACATCTAATATAGCACTTCCCACGGATTTAAATACAGTTATTTCTTTTTCATTTTCTCTACCAAGCACCTTACCTATTATAACCTCTCCTAACTCTCCAGAAACCTTATCTTCACTGATTATTCCTTTATTTATAGGAATGATTAAATCTCCAGCTTCTGAAAGCACCCCATGCTTAGTATCAACAAACAGTTTATCACAGTTTTTAATTATATATTCATCTATTTCCTGCATTTCTGGTGTATAGGCTCCTATACCATTAATATGCGCACCTTTTTTCACTAATTTGCCATCAAACACTGGTCTTTTAGAGGTAGTAACTGTAGTAATAACATCTGCATCCTCTAAAGCATCTTCCATGCTTTCCGCTGCTAATATGGTTGCTCCATAGGACTTTAACTGTTCCTGCATGCTTTTTGCAAATTCTTCAGCTCTTTCCTTGTTTATATCAAAAACTTTAACAATCTCAATATCACGAACAGCTAAAACAGCTTCAAGCTGTGAAGGCGCTTGTCCACCAGTTCCAAATAAGGCCATTTTCTTAGCATTCTTATTTGCCAATATATCTGTAGCTGCTCCTGCTACTGCTCCTGTTCTTAATTGAGTTAAATAGGTACCATCCATTATAGATATTACTTCTCCAGTTTCTCCATCTAAAAGCAACATCTTTGCAGGTACTGAGGGCTTTCCCTTTTCTATATTGTTTGGAAATACAGAAACTATCTTTATTCCTGTTACATCCATAGCTTCTGCATAACCAGGCATGAACAGACTTTGACCCTTATACTTTGGAATATCAATATTAACTCTTAAAGGTATATTAGTTTTGCCCTCATTATACATTTTTAAAGCTTCCTTATCAGCTTCAATAGCTTCTTTCATGCTGAATATATTGATTATATCTTTTTTTGTTAGTAATAACATTTAAATTCCTCCAATTTACTGTTTTAATTTAGGCGTTCTTTTTCATTTTTCTGTCTTCTAATATCATGCTAATACTGCTGTATATAAGAACAGCTGCTATAACCCATTGTAACATTGAAACATTTAATGATTTAACTAGATAAACAGCACATAGTACTCCTGCTACCCCAAAGATGGCTGTAAACAATGTTATCTTTCTTGAGTATTCTCCATATTTTATGAATTGCATACTTCCTATAGGAACTGCAAATGTACATGCTCCCATCATTATTGGAAAAGCAATGGCAGGATTTAATCCTAGTGCATATACAGTTGCCATAGTAAGGGAGTAGGAACCAATACCAATATTATTTAGTGCACCATATATGAATATAGCTATAGCTGCTATTATTAATTTAACTCCGCTTAAACCAGAAGCATTCCCTCCAGAAGGAACTAAATTAAACTTACCTGCAAGAATAAACATTGCTGCAACTAATAATCCTATGGATATGAACTTTCTTATAACCTTAGGCTCTAATTTAACTACAAATCTAGGTCCAATATAAGCTCCGATGACTTGTGCTAGAATACACACTATTAAGGTAACTGGTTCAACTTTAATAACTGATATGTAGGCTAACGCCATAACCGCTACAGGTATAACACATTGAGTGTTTAACGTTCCTGGCAGCTTTTTATCGCTGACTAATTTCTTTTTTCTATAGAGTATAGTAGATATGGCAAAGTCTGATACCCCAAAAGTTGAAAGGAAAAATATACAAGCTGAAGATATGGATAAAAATATATTATTTCCTGGTTCTTTCATAACCTCACCTTTATGAGCTATTAAATCTTGTATGAACCTTATTGCAAATATACCATTTACTAAGACAATTAATGATAAAACTATAGTAACCATAAAATACCTCCATTTTAAGAATATTACGAATATTCAGTTTATTTCTTTTGTACCTCTGCATAAAAGCAGAGAAAGTATAATTATTTAAAATATTTCCCTAACACCTGTTAAGTTTTCACCAAATTTTTCTCTTATATTATCCCCCATAGCATCAATAAGCTTTAAGCAATAAGCATCATGTTTTATATTCTCCTTAGCTAAAAATACCATAGGTACACTCTGTGTCCATATAACTTCTGCATTTTTCTCATTTTGGATATGACCAAATATCATCTCATTGGAATCTACCACTAAAGTGACCCATCTTCCTCCGATTTCTTCAAGCTTATTTTCTTCAAAACCATGCTTATAATAATTTTTTAATTTAATATTATAATCATGCTTCATGCTATATAATATTACTACTACATCTCTAAGTCTTTCTTCAATTAAACTCAACTCTTCTTCAATTTCAAATATATCTTCTTTCCACACTTGTATGTATACTTCTTTCTTAGCATTTGAAATCATATGCCTGCATTTGTTAAATATATTTTCATATCCTTTTATATACCACATTTGATCTAGGTCAACCTTATTATCATAGCCATGAAGTTCTAGCTTTATATCCTTGATGAGCCCCTCCATGTTGTATTTAATATTTTTGATAAATTCTTCTACAGGTATTGCTGCATATTTTACAGATTTATCTTCCTTAGATGCTATAACACAACCTTTATTCATAAGCAATTCTAAAATATTATAAACCTTTGATCTAGGTACTGATGAATTTTTACTTATCTCATATCCAGTACCACAGCCATTTTTAAGCAATGCCACATATACCTTTGTTTCATACTCTGTAAATCCAAAATTTTTTAATAAGTTTAATAAATTATCCATTTACCCATTCTGCTCCTTAATCTATAATATTTAACCTTTAAAGAAAAAACCAATTAAAGCATCTCTACGCTAAATAATACCATAAATCAAACTAAAGAAACAGGATAGATTTTTTAATTTGTAATTAGTAGCTACCTTCAGTAACTATTATGTATTATATCTTTTGTATTGTCAATAATTTAACACAAAATTTTTAAAAAATTTTTTCATATCCCTTATATTCACCAATAAATAGACTAGCCATAGAAATTACATCTATGCTTTTTAATTTTCAAAGGTTTTCACTGTTAATTTAATATCATTTTTATGTGATCTTAAATCCACCAAAAGACTATCAATTTTCCTTTATGACTATAAGGCATCGTAAAAAAATCCAACAGAGTCTTACATTTTTTAATGTAATTATCTCTACTGGATTTTCTACTTTTTATTTCTTTCTAATAACCTCATTCAAAAATTGAAGGTCATATAGATGTCTATATATACCGTCTTTCAATAATAATTCTTCATTATTACCCTCTTCTACAATCTCACCACTCTGCAAAACATAAATTCTATCCGCTGTTTTTATAGTAGCAAGCCTATGGGCTACGGCTATAGTGGTACGTCCTTCCATTAATCTATCTAAAGCCTTTTGAACTAACTGCTCTGACTCAGAATCTAAAGAAGAAGTAGCTTCATCCAAAAGAAGGATTGGTGCATCTTTAAGCAATGCTCTTGCTATAGCAATACGCTGCCTTTGTCCTCCTGAAATATTTCCTCCCATTTCTCCAACCATAGTATCATAACCCTGAGGAAGAGATATTATAAAATCATGAGCATAGGCCGCCTTAGCCGCCTCAATAATATCTTCTTTTGTGGCATTCATGTTGCCATATCTTATATTTTCCTCAATAGTGCCATGGAATAAATAGGAATCTTGAGGTACGTAACCAATATAATTCCTTAATTTCTCTAAGGACATGTTATCTAAAGATCTTCCATTTATATAGATTTCACCTTTCTTCTTATTATAAAATCCCATTAAAAGCTTTATAATAGTACTCTTCCCACTTCCGCTTGTACCTACTAATGCCGCCCTCTCTCCTTTTTTCACCGCTATATTAATACTATTTAATACTTTCCTTTCATCATCATAACTAAAATAAACATCTTTCATTTCTATGCTCAATGGAGAAGCATTCCTACTTTCATCATAAGTTTTTTCTTTTTCTATCTCAGTTTCTCTATTTAATAATTCAATTACTCTTGATGCCCCTGACATAGAACCTTGAATTCCTGCAATAAAACTGCCGATGTTTTCTAATAAAAAGCTAGCATTTCCTTGAAGATGTATAATGGCTGCTATAGTACCTATATCCATTCCCCCTTTAATAGACATATATAATCCAAGGGAAAGGAGTCCTATATTTTTAAAATCTCCGTAGAAATTATTAATTACCTCTAACATGATATTTAACCTACCATTTTTCATCAAAGCAAGATTTAGAAGCTTATCATTTTCGTTATACTTATTATATATTTTTTCTTTAATATCAAACATCTTTATTATTTGAAGTCCGTCAATAATGTCAATTAGCCTTTCTGTAGTGCTTCCATATTGTATTTGTACCTCATCACTGGCTTTTCTTATAGACTTACTAAAGGTAGCACTTATGGAAACTGATATTAAGCCAATGGTTATAGCTATTAAAGCTAGACGCCACTCCATTATAAACATTGAGATCATAGCTACAAGTCCGTGTATTAAAGCAAAACTCAAGGTAGGTATTTGATTTATATAAATTTGTTGTATCACATCTACATCATTTGTCATTCTTGATATTAAATCACCAGTATGGTGCTTTTCAAAATTCTCTACCTTCAAATCCTCCATGTGTTCAAAGGTCTTAAGTCTGATTTCTGCCATGGCTTTCCTAACACAAGCTTTATATAAGAATCTAAATATAGGCTGTAATATAAAAGCAATTAAAAAGGATCCTACAGCTACATAAAATGCTCTTTTCATAAGCATGATATCTTTATAAGCAATAGCATTAATAACGTCCCTCATAATGAAAGCAAGCACAATATTATAACATATAGAAGTAAGAGCAGAATCAATTAACACTCCTATAGTATATTCACCTATTCTAGGTTTCATAAAATGCAATGTTTTTATAAATTCACTTTCTCTAAATTTTTTAATCAACTTTTTCGCCCCCTAGCTAGCATTATTATCACAATGGAACTGTTTTAAATAAAGGCTTTTATAAAAACTATCTCTTTTCATAAGCTCTTCATGGCTTCCAACTTCGATTATAGTACCATCCTTCATGACCAATACTTTATTTGCATTTTTTATTGTAGACATTCTATGAGCAACTACTAATGCAGTACGATTTTTCATAAATCTTTCAAGAGATTTTTGCACTAAGCTTTCAGATTCCATATCAAGGGCTGAGGTAGCTTCATCTAAAAGCAGTATAGGAGCATCTTTTAATATAGCTCTTGCTAAGGAAATTCTCTGTTGTTCTCCCCCTGACAATTTTATTTCTCCATCTCCTATTACTGTATTATACTTATTTGGTAAAGCCATTATAAACTCATGGGCGTTAGCCATTTCTGCAGCTTCTATTATCTCTTCCATAGCTGCATTAATCTTTCCATAGCCTATATTCTCTGCTATAGTTGTGGGAAAAAGATATATATTTTGAGATACATAAGCTAGGTTCTTTCTTACGTCCCAAGGTGCTGCTTTCCTTAAATCCTTTCCTAGAACCTCAATTTTACCTTCATAGCTATCATAAAAGTCACATAGTATTTTTAAAACCGTACTCTTTCCACAGCCACTTTGTCCTACTAAAGCGGTTATCTTTCCCTTCTCCAGTTCAAAGCTTAAATCCTTAATAACTTTATCCCCTTCATTATAACCAAAGGAAACCTTGGAAAATCTCGCTACTACCTCTTGCTCTTTAGCAGTAGAGACTTTAGCGGCTACTTTATTTTCTTTAGGCTCCTTTATAAATTCTAATACTCGCCTAACAGAAGGCATGGTTTCTCTTATCTGCTTATTAAGATCAAGAAACGCCTCCACTGGCTTAAATACATACCAAATCAGTGTGGTACTAGCTAAAAGTTCACCTAGAGTAATACCTCCTTTTATAGCTAAATATCCACCAAAAAGTGGTACTATAAGCTGAGGTATATATCTTAAAGATATAAATAATCTAATTAAGCTTGCATTTATTTTTTCTATATTTATACCTCTTTTTACTATCTCATCTAAGGTATTGCTATATTTTAAAAATAGTATATCCTTTAAATTAAAAGCTTTTAAAATATATACTCCATTTATGCTATCTTTAATTAAAGAATTAATTTTCCCGTTATCCTCCATTATCTTTTTAGAATTAACCTCTATAGGTTTAGAAGCTTTATTAAACAAGTAAGCTGAAAAAGGAATGAAAATCACACTAGCTAATAGCAACTTCCAACTAATAGAAAACATATAGATAAAAGCCCCTAAAAAAATTACTGGTTTTAATACTATGCTAAATATGCCTACTATAAGCTCGCTGACTATTTTAATATCATTATTTATTCTTGAAATTATGTCCCCTGAAGTATATTTTTCTTTTGCCACTAGTGGCATATCAATCATATGCCCTACTGCACGACCCCTTAAATTACACATAAAATCTGTTTTATACCTTAAGGAAGAATATCTACTTATATATACAACTACTATATTTATAAGCACTACTAAAGCTGTTATAACTAAAGAAAATTTAAATTCCTCTATCTGTTTATTATAAGCCCTATCTATAAGGTTCTTAGTAGCATAGCTAAGGTAAAGCATTATTATTCCTTCAAAAAAAGAGGCTATGCAATTTAAAACAATCCACTTTTTTTCGTTGATTAAAAAGGGCCTTAGTTCTTTCAATTCCTTCAAACAACTTTTTTTATTATTCTCCTTCATGATAATCCCTCCCCAATTTTTTCTAAATAATTAATTTCGATAATTTTCGAATGTTATATTTTTGAAAAAGCATGAGTTTTTACTCATGCAAATAAGTTTTCATGGCCAAATTAAATAGCTCCTTCAGCTTATCCTTGTTCAAATAGTAGTAGAATCTATGATCATATCTTTCAAAGTCTACTATCCCTAGCTCCTGAAGGTTTGTAAGGTGATAGGAAGTGGTGGCGGCACTCATTCCTATTTTTTCTGCTATTTCATTTACATACCAAGACTTTTCAGCCAATAGTTCAATTATAGTCATTCTTCGCTTATCAGAAATAGCCTTTAAAAATTCTAAAACCCTTTCCTTCTGTGACTCCTCATGACCTAATCTATAAGTACTAGCACCTAAAATAATCCACTCCAGATCTTCCTTAGAGTAGGCCCAGTAATCTGAGCCTACTCCTTTAAAATAACTTATATGAATATTAACCTTTGGTGCAAATACATTTACATCCTTAGCAAAGTATTTTCTAGAGAATTTTTCTGGGCTTCTTTTAAACTCATCTTCATATTGCTTAATACAAGGAGCTAGAAGTTCGTATATTTCCGTTTCTAAGGGCTTATAGATTTTTTCGTAAAACTGTTTAAGGAGCATACAATATCTTTGCTTTGTTTCCTTTGCATTTTCTAAACTTTCTATAAGCCTTTCTTTCATATTCTCATGATAAAACTCCAGTTGCTTTATCACATCAAGCATTTTATTCAGATCAACTTTGATTTCATCCCAACTGTACATTTCTCTTATACTCTTATTTTTATTTTCATAAAATACACTCTCGACTACATAAGAAAACATAATGCTTTCATCACTTTTTTCAATAAGTTTAATAAATTCATCTATATTATCAACTTGAGGGTTATCATGAAAATATCCCATAAATATGGACTGCCCCATACCATTGCAACTATTCACATAAATGTGAAAAAAGTAATTTAACTCCCATCTCATGTAGCTTGAAACTTTTGATGTCATCTGTTCCAAGGTCTCTATAGTTTTCTTTACTATATTTAAATTCTTTTCTCCTATTCGTTCTAAAAGATCTTCCTTTAAAGAAGTAGCAATAAGAGCATAATGAAGCTCTAAAGGGTTACTAAACATAAAATTAAATTCACTATAATTTTTATCTTTCATAGAGCATAGATTCCTTTCGAAATTATTCTAAATTAGATTAGTTTTGAAATGCATCTAATGTTATTTTATTGTAATATCTAAATATTGTCAATATATATTAGATTTTTACCTAGTGTTTTCCGCAACAAAATTGTTTATATGTGGTGAAATGTATAATATAGGCAAACAAATTCAACTATTAACTTATATATGCACCACAATGGCTTAAAGATTCCATTTTGGAACATGTATAAGTTAAGTCTCACCTTTGTTTACCTTTAACAATAGTAATGGAGAGGATATTCATGAAAAAGGATGTGGCTCAAAAATATTCTCTTAAAATTAAAAAAAATTAAGCTATATAAGCCTCTATACTACACCTATTTTTAGGTGTAGCTTTTTTATCTGTACTTATTTTATTAACTAAAAAAAATAGAAAATAGTTAACTTCTGTGTTAAAATCACTATATATTTATATTCATCGAAGGAAGTGCTATGCAATGGAACTTATAAAGATAAAAGGTAACAGCTATTATATCCCTGCTCCTACAAACATAGGCGTATTTATTTTTAAAAATAAAAATTGCTTATTAATTGATACAGGGATCAATAATACTGTGGCTAGAAAAATAGAAGAAGTATTAAACTCAAATGGGCTACACTTAAAATACATAATAAATACTCATGGTCATGTAGATCATTTTGGAGGCAACAATTATTTTTTAGAAAACTATCCTGGGTCCATAGTTTACGCTTCTGAGAAAGAAAAACTATATATGGAAAACCCAGAACTGTTGGCAAATGCATTATTTAATTCCTATGCTCTCAAAGATATAAGAAAACCTATTAAGCCTACCAGGGTGGATACTATTCTTGAATATGGGACAAATAAAATAAATGATGAAAAGATAGAAATTATTAATCTAGGTGGTCATTCTCCTGAATCCATAGGTGTTATTACCCCTGAAAGAATTTGCTTTTTAGGAGACAGTATCTTTAGTGAGGATACCTTAAATAAATACTCTTTCCCTTATTTATATAATATTGAGGATACATTAAAATCACTGAATTCTATAAAAAATATAGAAGCAGATTATTTTATAGTTAGCCATGGAACTAATGTGTACTCAAGGGAAGAAATTATTTCTTTGGCAGATAAGAATATTGAAAATATAAAACACTATTGCAACCAATGCTTAGAATTATTAGAGCAGCCTTTAACAAAGGAAGAATTGCTAGAAAATGTGATTTTATTGAATGATCTTACTATAGGAATACACCAATACTACATTAATTTTTGTTCCTTATCTGCCTTCATAGCTTATCTATATAATGAAGGGTTCCTTGATATATCTGTAGAGGATGGAAGGCTATATTATTATAGAAAAGATAATACCTAATAAATAAAATTGCAAGCAACTTTTATTTAATTCACAATGCACAGTGCACAATTCACAATGATTGTGCATTGTAAATTCTGAATTGTGCATTAAAAAAAGCGACCAATGTCGCTTTTTTCTTAAATTCTGTTCTATTCAGCACTTTTTAGTGATTCTATCATATCGATCTTCTTTAATCTTCTATACATCACCAAATTCACTAAGCCTGAGAATACTAAAGTAAGCAGAGCTGAGTACATGTAGCTCATCATATTGATTTTACGTACAAACATAACCATATCAATCTCCGCTGTAACAATTACATACCTATGGATAACAATACCCAAAATTAGCCCAAATAGGGCTCCTATAATGGATAAGATAACATTTTCTCTATAGACATATTGAGCTACCTCGCCATCGTAAAAGCCTAGCACCTTTATGGTAGCTAATTCTCTTATTCTTTCATTAATATTAATATTAGTAAGATTATACATTACCACAAAAGCAAGGGCTGCAGCTGAAATTATCATTACCCCTACTGCTGAATCTATATTATCTAGATTCTTTTTAAAATCACTACTGATATGAGTGGTAAAGTTTACTGAATTTATTCTTTCATCCTTCATAAGAGATTTTGATAGACTATTTTCCGTTTCATCACTGGTATCTTTAATTATACCTGTAAACTGGTTGTATTTTATAGCTTCATCAAATAACTCTTTGTAGTAAGCCTTTGACATGTATACATAATGGGCAATATATTGTTCAGCTATAGCATCTATCTTAGCATCTACAGTTTTATCTCCTAGGGTTACCTTTATGTTATCACCCTTTTTTGCGTTTAATAGCTTCGATAGTTTTTCAGTTATAACTACACCATTATCAGATAAGATAATAGCCTCTTTGTCGTCTCTTAATTTTATAAAGTCTTTAAATAATTCTTTATCTTGAGGCACCATAATATATGCATCTACATCATTCTTCTTACTATTTTCTTTATCAGTTTTTATTCTTTGCTCAAAAGCCATCAATGATTTTTGTACCTCATCATGGTCATTTAATTTGTCCACAAATTCTTTTACCACTTCTTCATCAAGGAATAGATTTAAATACCCTCTCATATTGTAAGCATAAATATCACCAAATTGCTTTTCTGTTATCTGCACAATAGAATTTTTAAGCCCAAAGCCAGTGAGCAATAATGCTGTGCATCCAGCTATTCCAATTATACTCATGAAAAATCTTTTTTTATACCTTAAAAGATTTCTAGCGGTTACCTTGCTAGTGAAGGACATTCTATTCCAAATAAATTTTATTCTTTCAATAAAAATTCTCTTCCCTGCTTTGGGAGCCTTGGGTCGCATCAATGTAGCAGGTACAGCTATCAACTCTTTTGCGCAGGCAAGGATTGCTGCTAGTGTAGTACATAGAACTGCCACAAGAGTAGCAATGATTGCTAGCTCTTTATTAAAGGGAGTATCAAGAGCAGGCACATCATACATTATCTTGTAAGCAGTGAATATAACCGTAGGAAAGAGCCTAAATCCTATCAATAGCCCTGCAATGCTCCCTAAAATACTTGCAGTAAAAGAATATAAAAAGTATTGGAGTATTATATAGCGTTTTCCGTAGCCCAAAGCCTTAAGGGTTCCTATTTCTGTCCTATGCTCCTCTACCATTCTCGTCATGGTAGTAAGACATACTAATGTGGCTACAAGGAAAAATATAATCGGAAACGCTTGACCTATAGCAGCAATTCTATCTGCATCATCACCAAAGCCACTAAAACCTATATTAGCATCTCTCCCAAACACATACCAACCTGTAGAAGTTCTTTCTTTTCCAAGATCCTCTATACGGTCTTTAACAGGTTCTACTATTTTATCATAGTCTTTAAGAAAACTATTTTTTTCTTTGGCTCCCTCTACCATTATGGATAATTCACTAAATACCTTAGGCGCTGTCACATTTGGTGGTAAAGGAATCTTAGGAATAGACAAGTCATAAGCAGCTTCTTCTCCTATCTGAAAGAAAGCCTGAGTTTCTCCATTGCCTAAACTGTTATTGCCCCTCTGATAAGAATTAATATACATGGGGCTATTAACCATGCCAGTTATTTTAAACTTTTTAACTCCATTTTGGGTTTTAAGCTCCACATAGTCTCCAATTTTAAGCTTTTCTGCTTTAAGATATTTTTTTTCAGTGACACATTCATCTTCCTTTGTTGGCAGACTTCCTTCTAGTAGTACAGGGCTATTAATAGAAATGTTCTCTTTATTTAAAGCTATGGAATGTACTTTTACTGCTCTCTCACTTTCTCCATTTAAGGCTAAGGCGTCAAATCTATACCCTGGCACTACATTAGAAACTCCCTTAACCTCTTTTACTTTTTCAATATCTTCTTCAGTAAAACCGGTTTTTGACAAAACACTTATGTCCGCTAGGTTATTTTCGTCTAAATATTTATCTGCGGTAATCTGCATATCTGGGCTGGTAGCTCTTACCCCTGCAAAAAAAGCCACTCCTATAGCTATTATGGCAAATATAGAAAGGAATCTAGACTTAGATTTAATTATTTCTCTTATTATATTTTTAGTAAATGCATTTTTCATTGCTACCATTCAATCCTTTCCACAGATATTGGGTTATCGTTAATAGTAATACTATCTACTTTACCATTTTTAACTTTTATAACCTTATTTGCCATTGGTGTAATAGCTGAGTTATGCGTTATAACTATTACTGTCATTCCAAACTCCCTGCAGGTATCTTGGAGAAGCTTTAAAATGGATTTCCCAGTATTATAGTCTAAGGCTCCAGTAGGCTCATCACATAATAATAATTTAGGTTTCTTTGCAAGAGCCCTTGCAATAGAAACTCTTTGCTGCTCACCACCGGATAGCTGAGCTGGAAAATTGTTCATTCTATCTTTTAGTCCAACATTTTCAAGCACCTTTCCAGCATCCAAGGGATCCTTGCATATTTGTGAGGCTAACTCTACATTTTCATAAGCCGTAAGGTTCTGTACTAAATTATAAAATTGAAATACAAATCCTATATCATGTCTTCTATAAGCAGTAAGATCTCTTCCTTTATAATTACTAACTTCTCTTTTATCTACAACTACTTTACCATAGTCTGGTGAATCCATGCCTCCTAATATATTTAACACCGTAGTCTTTCCAGCTCCACTAGGACCTACAATAATTACAAATTCACCTTTGTCAATAGAAAAGGTAACTCCATCTAAAGCTTTTATCTCTACTTCCCCCATTTTATATATTTTTTTTACATCACTGAGTTCTATATAATTTTCCATTTTCAATATCCTCCCAATAATATTTATATATATTTTAAAACTCTTTTTACACCCTCTTATAAGTAGTATTATAATACTATTTATAGGAAATTCAAACAGTTGTTTAAATTTTTTTGTATGCATTCTCACCATATACTTAATTATTGATAATCTCTATAGATAAGAAAATAACTATCGTATATTAAAATTTAACAATTATCCCTAAATTTGATATGATGAAATTAGCTATTTTTTAACAATGCTACCAAATATTTTTGAATAAAGATTTTAACTTAAAGAGAAATTACAAAGTTACTAAATTTGAAGGCTTTATGCTTCCATTGGTAAACATAGCTCTCTTTGCTCTCTTGATAGCAACGCCAGCTTTTATATTCTTTAGTAAAAAAGGCCCAGGTGCCTCCCATGCGCCTATATACATTTCTTTGGCAGCTGGATTAATTGTTGGAGCCTTAGCACAAAGAAGTAGGTTATGCATGGTAGGCGGAATTAGAGACATTATTATGTTTAAAGACAGCTATTTAATTTCTGGATTTATTGCAATTTTTCTTTTTTCCTTAATTGGAAACATAATTATGGGTAAATTTAACCTTAGCTTCGTTAATCAACCTGTAGCTCATAATGATGCTTTGTGGAATTTTCTAGGCATGGCATTAGCTGGATGGGCTTCTACCCTTTTAGGAGGATGCCCTCTTAGGCAATTAATACTCTCTGGGGAAGGAAATATAGATTCTGTTATCACAGTTATAGGCATGATTGTAGGAGCAGCTTTTGTTCATAACTTCGGTTTAGCCTCTAGTGCCAGTGGTCCAACCCCTAATGGTAAAATTGCTGTCATCGTAGGATTTTTAATTGTACTATGCATATCCTATTTTAGTTTAGAAAAGGATGTAAAGCCTTATTTGAAAGGGGATGTAAAGGTTGGTTCAAATTGATGCAAGAGGTATGTCATGTCCACAACCAGTATTAATGGTAAAACAGGCTTTAGAAAGTAATCCTAAGGAAGTTAAAATACTTGTTGATAATAATACTGCTAAAACAAATGTATGTCGATTCTTAAGAAATTCTGGTTATAAAATTAATGTAGAAGAAGCTGAAGATAGCTATATTCTATCAGCAAAAAGATAACTATGGAATATGTAGCAGTTTTCTTTACTCATTCAGGAGCTATTAAATATAATAAATATTTAAGCAGTATGAATATAGAAAATCAGATAACTCCTACTCCAAGAATATTAAGCTCTAATTGCGTCATTGCAATAAGATTTTCTTTTGTAGGGAATATAGATCCTATGATTAACGAAGATATTGAAAAGATTTTTAGAGTTGAAGATAATAGTTATATTTTAGAGTACGAAGAATAATATAAAAGACTGTTCATATAAAAATTTTCATTATGAACAGTCCTTTCATTTTATTATACTTTAAACTTTTGAACTAGTGTGCTCAATCTTTCAGCAATTTGTGCCTGATTTTGTGCAGTATTCGCTACCTGCTGCATTGCTTGTGAAGTTTCATTCATGCTATTCATTATTTCAGATGAATTTACTGCTGTAGTTTGTGCAGAAGCAGCAATATTTTGAACTACCTTTGACACTTCATCTATGGTAGCGCTTATCTCTTGAGACATAGAAGCGATATCTTCAGACATGCTACTTACAAAAATAGCGTCCTTCTCATAACTATCACCCGTTTCCACAAGAAGGTCATAGTCAGCTTTAACTCGCTTATCAACAAACTCTAGTATCTCTTGAGAATTAGTAGATATGTTATTAAAGGCTTGTTGAACTTTTTCCGTAACCATTTGAATATTTTTTACATTATCAGCCGATTGCTCTGCTAGCTTTCTTATCTCCTCTGCCACCACCGCAAAACCTCTTCCTTGCTCTCCAGCTCTAGCCGCTTCAATAGCTGCGTTTAAAGCTAACAAATTAGTTTGAGCTGCAATTTGGGCAATAGAATCAGCCATTATCTTTATATCTTGTACTACTTTTCCTTCCTCAATAGCTTTTAATATATCTCCTTGCTTACTATCGTATATTTTATTAGCCATATCCTTAGATTGAAAGCCTTTGTCTCTTATTTTCTCTGCTCTATTTTTGATTTCTAATGACTCACCACTGCCATCTGTGGCCCTTTGAGATAACTCGTTCACTCCAGCATTTATCTCTTCTACAGAGGCTGAAATCTCTTCAGTGGTAGCACTGGCTTCTTGAGTATCTCTTACAATATCATTAGTAAAACTGTTCACATTTTCAACTTTAGCTGTAATTTCTTCCACAGTGGCAGAAAGTTCCTCACTAGAAGCAGACACCTCTTCAGCTTGTCCCATTATCTCTTTTATAAGTGCCTTCATATTCTCTTTTGCTTTATTTAAAGCTGATGCTAATTGGCCTAATTCATCTTTGGAATTAAGATCTATTTCCTTAGTCAAATCACCTTCACCTATAGCCTCTGCAAAGATTAATCCCTTCTTTATTGAAGCACTCATGTATTTTGAAATAATATAACTCAATATTAGCGACACTGCTATACTAAATGCAATGCTGCTATACATAAATTTATTGAAATCCTTATTCATTTTATTATTATAACCATTAGCATTATCTGCCATTACTTCATTCATTTTTATAAGTTTCTCAAGAGAAGTAAATAATTCTTGTCTTGACTTTTCTACATCAATCCAAGTTTTATCTGCTTCATCATAATTATTGCTCTTTAAAAACTCAATTAGCTTTTCCCTAATATTTCTATATTCTGCAACATTCTTTTGAAAAACTTGCCACTCTTTTCTCTCTTCATCACTAGCTAAAAGACTTTGATAGCTATCTAAAATATTTGTATTTTCTTTCTTAAGTGTATCTATGTCATCTAATAATTTCTGCTTATCTACTTTATCCTTTGGCATAAAGGTTAATCCTTGCAGATTCATGCCAATATTTAATAAATTCTTTTGAATTTTATACAGATGCTCTATACTATTAAGATTGCTTGAATAGAGCTGCTCTGCATTGTGATTAATTTTGTATGTACTGTAAACACCTAATCCCCCTACAATAGATGTAACTACAAGCATCACTGCAAAAGCTAAAAAAAGTTTTGTCCTAATTTTAAGGTTTCTAAAAAAATTCATTTTGCCCCCTCCTAAGTCTTATATGTTTATTCTTTAGTTAAATGATTACAATATAAATTATATCTCCTTTTAATTATATACTCAAATTATTTTCATCAAAATTCATCAAAAAAACTAGAATTTCTTTATTTCTCAAGTATTGATTATCAAGAATATTGAAATAGTTTAAAATTACAAATATATTGCACCTATTCCTTGATAAATATCTACAATAAATCTATAATATTAGAGTATTATAATTATTCAAAAGTGGGGTTTATGAAATGTTTGAAAAAAATTACACACCTGGAGATAAAACAAATTGGCAAGGAAGAATTGATAGTGAAAGTAACTTTGATGCCTTTAGATGGCATCAATGGGTCAACCACTTAGACCTAAGAGAAGATAATTTGTCCTATAATGGTAAATTGGCTTTTGCTTTTATAGGCTTTTGTTGTGATGAGGGTGTTAGACGTAACAAAGGCAGGATAGGTGCTGCTCAAGGTCCTGATAGTATAAGAAAAGAGTTAGCAAACTTACCTTGCAGTTTCTCAAATGAAGTTAAACTCTTTGATGCAGGAAATATATACTGTAAAAATATCTCTTTAGAAGAAAGCCAAGCCTTATTATCAGAAGCTGTGGATAAGCTTCTAAGCCTTAATCTTTTTCCTATAGTTTTAGGTGGAGGACATGAAGTTGCTTTTGGCCATTATAATGGCATATTAACTCATTTAACTAAAAATACTTCTAACCCTAATATAGGTATAATAAATTTTGATGCTCATTTTGATCTTAGACCTTACCCTGAAGGTGGCAGCTCCGGTACAATGTTTAGGCAAATTGCAGATATATGCAGAGATGAGAACTTGAAATACTCCTATTTTTGTATAGGAATTCAAAAGCATAGTAACACCATAGAGCTATTTAAAACTGCTGATAGTCTTGGGGCTAAATACATATTGGCAAAAGATATAATACATAGTGACAATTGGACCATGTTAGAAAAATTAGATGATTTTATAAAGCATCAAGACCATATCTACATAACTATTTGCTCCGATGTATTTTCTACAGCTTTTGCTCCTGGAGTCAGTGCCACACAACCTTTAGGTCTAGATCCAGAGAAAGTACTAATATTTCTTAAATACATATTAAAGTCAAATAAAGTAATTAGCTTTGATATTGCTGAAGTTTCACCAAGGTTTGATTTGGATAATACTACTTCTGATTTAGCTTCTGTATTAATTTTTTCAGTGATTACTACCTTATCTAAAATTCATAATCTATAGGAGGATGTGAAAAACATAGGTGCTCTTTTTCGCAGGCCGCTCGTGGGGTTCCAGGCGCGGTGTAGCGAAACCTATAGAGTACCCTTTTTCACAGCCTCCTATAATACAAATCCTCCAAAACAATTCTGATGTTTTGGAGGATTTTAAATTAGAGAGTCTTAATATGATGAATCGTTATTTTATTGGGGATGTCTTATATAAATCCTCTGTCAGGTTTTCTAAATCTGCTTTAAGCACTATATTGTCTAGGCCTGATAATATTTCCTTTTTGTCCTTTTCCTCTATGGTAGTTTTATCACTAATCCTATGTCTCAACTCTTCTATCTGCTTATCTTTAAATTCTATTATCTTTTCATATTTTTGCTCCATCTCAGTCCAATTTCTATTTAGTAAATTTATTAAAGAGGCCATTTCATCTGAGGACCCTGCTATACGATTAAATAGTAATAAATTTAGAGCTAGCACCTCTGGTATCTTTTTATGGGAATACCTAAGCTGGTGATCTATTTCACCGTATCCTTCTTCAAATATAGTTCTTACCTGAATTTCTGCTATAACCTTTTGGCTAGTAGGAAAGAATTCAATTAGATAATGTACAGAGCGATAGCCAGATTTTCTAGACTGAATTTGTATATCTAATTCTTCAAATCTCCTCGTATCATCGCCGTCTCTTACATTCGCAGTTATTTCATTTACTTTCCAAGTGCTCAAAATAAAATTATGTATATCCTCCCAATCCTCTTTAAAAATGTGTATAGCTCTAATACCTATCAAGTCTGTTATTTCTTCTTTATAATTCTCTACAGAGAATTGGAAATCTTGCCCGTGCTTTTCTTTTCTATTTTGGGTTTTTCGGATAATTTTTTCTATTAAACGGTCTGCGTCTTTTACCCTTGACTTTACAGAATGAATCTTTTTATGATTTCTAAGTGTACTTGCTATGAATTCTGCTTGAGTTTCATAAGTATCCTTATAACTTATAAAATCATCATAAATATCCTCCATAATACTCCAATCTATTTTGTTGCATGAAATTTCTTCCTCTATAATGCGATATTTATTTAAAAAATCTTCTTTTTTAAAGCTCATAATACTGACTACAAGAAAAATTTTCTTGTAATGCTCTTCACCATCCTTTACAATTTAAACCTCTACCCTTGTTTATATAATTTCAATTCAGTTATAATTTTATCATAAATATTACATGATTATTAGTCATAAAAAAATGCAAAGGAGAAATATTACATGAAAGCTAAGATAGGACAGATAATAACCTTTAAAGCAGATTATAAAATAAGTCTAAAAAATGGTGGTAATGCTTTAGTTAAAAAAGGAGATAAGGCTCAGGTACTAAAAAAAATCGATGAAACTACTGGTGAAATTTTATATCTTACGGGAGCTGCTTCAGGTAAAAGTCAGTACATTCGTTTAGAAGTGGATGAAAATATTGACCTGGATGATATTACAAAAAAACTAATAGAGGAGTTAAAAAAATAAGCACCTTTAAAAAATTAGTTCGCAATAATATAAATTTTAGGTTATAATAGTGTATGTGATAATTATTATTATTTGAATTTAATTCTCACAATTTATTTCTTATATAAAATAACACTATTATAAAAGGAGCTATTATATTATGCTAACAATGTTAATATTATTATCAGCTTTATTATATTCTTCTTTAATTGAGTACTGTCTCCACAGATTCGCTCTTCATCATTCGGCTAAGCAAAGACATATAAAGAATCATCATAAAATATTTCATGGAATTAAATCCTATGAGCTTAATGAAGCCCATGCTGAAGATATTATCTCTAGTAAAAAGTATATTTTAAGCAATATTTTACCTGCTTTGCCCATAGCCTTAATAATATTCTTTCAAGACAAGTTCCTAGGGGTTTTATTCATATTGACTAGTATTATTTATACTTTATGGGTAGAATACGTACATCTTTATTTTCATAGAAAAACTAATAATTTTTTAGAAAGATTTAAATTTTTTCAAAGGCTAAAGGAACACCATAGAGTGCATCACTATATTTATGATTCTAACTATGGAATAGCTTGCACCTTTTGGGATATAGTATTTAGAACTAAAAGATATAAGTAAAACAGAAGTTGAAAAATCAACTTCTGTTCAGGTTGCTTACAAACCCCAGCTTATTTTTAATAGACTGGGGTTTGTAGCGTAAATTATATATATTAAGCTAGCAATTAAGTTATACATATGGAAACTAATACTCAATTTAGTTAGGGCTAACGCCCTAGCTATCTTTTTCATATTCTGAACAGCAGCTGTTAATAAACACTGCTCTAGAACTTTACGTAGACCGCGAAAACGAGCGTAGCGTAGTCCATGGATATTTTTTGAATCCGCAAAACTACGCTCAATGGTCTCTTTTCTTCTCTTGTAAATTTGTTTTCCTTGATTTGTTCTCATAAACTCAACAGTTATATCTTTAGCTTCCTCCCAAACATGCCTTCTAATAACTCTTATTTGAGATTTAGGAGACAAGCATTTTTCACTTAAAGAACAGTAGCTACAGTTCCTAGCGTTGGATATATATTCTCTGTATCCCTGTCGAGTAGTGGTTTTATATTTTAAACACATATTGTTAGGGCAATAATATATATCTTCATCTTTATCATAGCGAAAGAAGGTTTTAGTATATATCCCTTTTGTATGTGGTCCTAATCTATATGCTACTGCTGGCTTAATATTTCTAGCTATTAGTTTCTTTAAAACTAAATTGGTAAAGTACCCTGCATCTAACCCAATAAAGTTTATATCAAAGCCAAACTTTTTCTTCTGAACATCTACGCGAGAAATTATAGGCTCTACATCATTAACATTTCCAGGAGTTACATGTACATCTGTAATTATATTTTATCTGCTATCAAAAGATCTATGGTCAGGATAGACACACCCTGTTGGAGTATTATCTTTGACCATATACCCACGTTCAGGATCTGTGATGCTGATTTCTATTGATTAATTTTCTGGTATTTGGTCTTTTTTTTAGCGGAGTTTTACCATGAGCCTCTCTATCTTCATTTATATCTTTATCTAATTCCTCTAGGTATTCTTTTGGTTCTACTGTAACTTGCACTAATTCAAATTTGTTCTTATTGGCGTTAGCTTTTATATGGGTAGAGTCAGCATAAAGTATTTTTCCACTTACTAATCCATATTTTATAGCTTGGCGCACAATTTCATCAAATATTTGCTGATCTATATCGCTATCGCGAAAACGCCTTCTACGATTTTGACTAATAGTTGAAGCATTTGGTATAGGTTCAGTTAAAGAATAACCTAAGAACCATCTATAAGCTACATTAACTTCTATTTCTCTTACAAGCTGGCGCTCTGAGCGAATTCCATATAAGTATCCAATGAATAGCATTTTAAATAAAACTACTGGATCGATTGCTGGTCTTCCGTTATCTAAGCAATAAAGCTTATTTGCAATATTTCTTATGAACGAAAAGTCTATATATTTATCTATTTGTCTCAAAAGATGATCTTTAGGAACTAAGTTTTCTAGTATAACTACTTCAATTTCACTTTGCGAATTATTTCTTTCATTTATCATTGTATCTACCCCTACTATTATTTATTACTATAAATATAATTCGCTGTGAATATTAAAAATCCTTTTTGCTCAAAGAAAAAACTGCTGACAAAATATGTTTGTCAGCAGTCTGAACAGAAGTTGAAAAATCAACTTCTGTTTATTTATATCTCTTTAACTTTTACCTCTTAAAGGTTCAATAATTTCTTTGTGTGCTCCTCTACCATTTCAGGAGTAACGTCTTTTCTTCTTGCAACTCCTGTGTCTATAGCTGCTTTTGCTACTCCAGCTGCTACCTTTGGAGCTATTCTTAAATCAAAAGCGTCTGGAATAACATATTCTGGATTTAATTTCTTTTCATCTACTAACTCTGCTATGGCATAAGCTGCTGCAATCTTCATTTCATCATTTATATCGCTAGCGCGTACATCAAGAGCTCCTCTAAATATACCTGGGAAAGCAAGCACATTATTTACCTGATTTGGGAAATCAGATCTTCCAGTACATACTACTTTAGCTCCTGCCGCTAAAGCTTCTGAAGGTAATATTTCAGGATTTGGATTAGCCATAGCCATGATTATAGCATCTCTATTCATGGATTTAATCATATCTTTAGTTACGCAATTAGCTACAGATACTCCTAAGAATACATCAGCACCTTTTAAAGCTTCTGCTAAATCTCCTTTAACTAAGCTTTTATTAGTTATCTCTGCTATTTCATTTTTATACTTATTCATTCCTTCAGTTCTGCCTCTATATATGGTGCCTTTGGTGTCACATAAAATTACGTCTTTAGCGCCCATTTTCATTATTAGCTTAGTAATAGCTATACCCGCTGCTCCTGCTCCGTTTACTACTACAGTTATATCTTCAAATTTCTTATCCACAAGCTTTAAAGCATTTACAAGGCAAGCTGCTGAAACTACAGCAGTACCATGTTGATCATCATGGAATATAGGTATATTCGTAATTTCTTTAAGCTTTGCTTCTATTTCAAAACATTCTGGTGCTTTAATATCTTCTAAGTTTACTCCTCCAAAACCAGGCTCCATAAGCTTTACTGTTTCTATAATCTTATTAATATCCTTTGTATCTAAACATATTGGGAAAGCATCTACTCCAGCAAAAGCTTTAAATAGAACTGCTTTACCTTCCATAACAGGAAGACCTGCTCCTGCTCCTATATCGCCAAGCCCTAATACTGCAGTACCATTAGTTACAACAGCCACTAAATTTCCCTTAGAGGTGTAATCATAAATGCTTTCAGGGTTTTTCTCAATTTCTAAACAAGGCTCTGCTACTCCTGGAGTATAGGCCATAGTTAAATCTTCTTTGTTTCTAACAGGCACCTTGCACTTTAATTCTATTTTGCCTTGGTAGTCCTTATGAAATTTTAATGCTCTTTCTTTTAAGTTACTCATTTCAAATCCTCCCACAAATTATTATATAATAAGCTGTTTAGCACTTATTCCTGGCTCTGTCATAGCTTTAGTATCAAGTACCTCATTTAGCTGTTCTTCATCTAGTATTCCCAGCTTTAAGATTATTTCTCTTACTGGTTCTCCAGTTTTCATAGCAATCTTTGCAATTCTTGCTGATTCTTTATATCCTACGTAAGGACAAAGTGCTGTAACAATACCTACACTATTTTCTACTAAATCCTTACATCTATTTTTATTGGCTGTTATTCCTAGAATACAGTTATTAATAAAAGTATCTACTCCATTTGTCAAGGTTTCTATGGATTCGAATAATTTGTAAAATATAACTGGCTCAAAAGCATTTAATTCTAATTGTCCAGCCTCTGCTGCCATAGTTATGGTCATATCGTTACCTATTATATTAAAAGCAACCTGATTTACAACTTCCGGTATAACTGGATTAACCTTTCCTGGCATTATAGAAGAGCCATTTTGTTTTGGAGGAAGATTTATCTCTCCAAAGCCTGTTTTAGGTCCTGAGGACATAAGCCTTAAATCATTTGCTATTTTTGATAGGCTAACAGCGCAGGTTTTAATTGCTGAAGACACTTCAACAAATCCATCTACATTTTGCGTTCCATCTACTAAATTTTCTGATTGCTTCAGATTAAGACCTGTGACAGTATTTAAATTTGGAACTATTTTTTCTTCATACTGCTTATCTGCATTTATACCTGTACCTATGGCTGTGGCTCCCATATTTACAACTTTTAATACTTCCATAGATTTTTCAATTCTCTTAATATCTCTATTTACCACAGCGCTGTAAGCACCGAACTCTTGTCCTAATCTTATAGGCACTGCATCTTGCATTTGGGTTCTTCCCATTTTTATAACGTCATCAAACTCCTCTGATTTAGCTTTTAGAGCTTCATAAAGCTCCTTAAGCTTGTTTAAAGCTTTAGGAAGAAGTCTTAAAGCAGTAATCTTGCCTGCAGTGGGAATAACATCATTAGTAGATTGTCCCATATTTACATGATCATTTGGGTGAACAATACTATAATCCCCCTTTTCTCCTCCTAAAATTTCTATGGCCCTATTGGCAATTACTTCATTAGCATTCATATTCATTGAGGTTCCTGCTCCTCCCTGAATAGGATCTGTTATGTATTCTTCATGTAATGCTCCTGAAACTATTTCGTCACATGCTCTTACTATAGCTTTTTCAATATTTTTAGATAAAAGCCCAACTTCTCCATTGGTAATAGCTGAAGCCATCTTTATTTCTGCAAGGCTATTTATAAATTCTTTATGAATCTTTAAACCAGTAATTTTAAAGTTTTCCACTGCCCTAAGGGTTTGTACCCCATAATATGCATCCTTAGGTACCTCTCTTGTACCTATTGAGTCGCTCTCTATTCTGAAATCCTTTTCTTTGATTGAATACTGTTCCATAGATTACCCCTCCAAATGAAGTTACTTGTTGGAAAAATTTTATAATTTTGTTTTTAATGAATTATTTCTTTCATTTTCTTCATTATAGTACTTTCATTTGGTAAAATCAAGACATTTGCATGAATAATTTCACTTCATAGTATAGATTATTATTTTTTGCAAGATATAAGTTAATTTTAATTCAATTTTATCTACATGTTTTATGTCTTACTTACTGATTATATTAAATATCAAAAAAATAACTAGTCAAATGTACCATTAACTAGTTATTTTTATGATTCCTTATAAGTTAACAAATAAAATTTCTTCTCTATAACCTATCTTTAATCCTTAAACTTTTCTTACATTATATTTTACTTCTTAAATACTTTAATATTTATATAAAGATATAATAGTATCAGCTTTCCTATTATACCTCTTGAACAGTAGGTATGGTATTCTATAACAGGCTTCCCTCCAAATCCTAGTTTAAACCTATTTATATTTTTATTACCCTCAATACTTTCATCTATAAAAAGCCCGCCAAAATCATATATCATATATCCACTATTCTTAAAATACTTTATATCTAACCAATGTAGTAACCTATTGGCCCTCCCAATTAAAGAACTTTTGTTATTATCCTCACTGATTCTAAAATGAGATGCTGAATAAAGCAATCTTCCTCTAATTTTATCAGTAATATATACATGATAACACAGTATCTGATTATTCTTGTCCCTTATAAACGATATAGCCAATGCATTATTGTTATTTAAAGTTATTAATTTGCTTTTATTACAAGGAGTTATACCTTTATCCTTTGCAAAAATATCATAGAAATTGTTAAATTCATCTATTAATTTTGGGTCTGGATTAGCACACATTTCGTATGTTAAGTTATCGCTTTTTATAGCTCTATTAATTTTGTATTTTGTGTTTTTATCCACTTCATTGAATATTTCTTCCTCATTAAGTTTCAAATCAATATGCAAGGTTTTAAATTGTTTTGATAAACTTTTAGGGGTGGCGCATTGAAATCCATAGGCAAAACTTCCCACAATATCCTTAGGGCTAATATCGTCACAAAAGTATTTTTCTTCATATCTTAAGAAACCTTTTCTGCGAACTATAGACAGCATAGCATCCTCCAAAATATTTTTTAAATCCTTAAATTGCTCTATGTTTCTAAAAATCAATAAAAACATAGCATTGGGTATAATACAACATAATAGAATTTTCCCAATAAAACTCCAAAGTCCTGTTGCTAAGAATAAAGAGTTACACAAATAATTGGTTATTATTAAAGATAACAAAATAACACCTAAGAACTTAAAATAATCTAAATAATATTTAATTAATCTTTCTTTAAAAAGATATTTATAAGAAAAGTAAGGAACGGTAAAAAACTGAACAGAAATAGCACTAATGGTTGTTCCTAATAGCACCCCTGCAACTCCTATCCTTTTAACTAAGAAGATTGAAAAAAACAGATTAATTGTAGCTTCAATCAATGATGCAAAGCTATCCTTTGTAAATAATCCTGCAGTATTTCTTGGAATATTTATAGATGTTCTTGCACTTAAAATAAAGAAATTAAGTACTAATAATAAAACTATTTTATGATCTAGAATATAATTCTCTCCAAGCCATAGTAAAATAAAAGGATTAATTAAAACATAGAGACATATCATACAAAATCCGCTTATCCAAAAATTTAAAAACATTATTTTTTTAAAAACGCTATATTTCTTATGATCCGTTTCAGTAGCTACAACATTACCAAAGCTAGCGGTCATACCATTAAAGAACTGAACAATCAAACCATTTATAGCATTTATAAGTAATGCATAGTTAGATAAAAGACCCACGTAATAAACTCCTAAGTAATAGGATATTATTAAGTTATCTGTAGATAAGACGCAGTAATCTCCTACTTTTCCAACAATGACTTTTCTTAAATTCATGAATAACTTTTTTCTATCTTCTTTTTTTAATTTAAATTCACTATTAAGGAATTTTATATATGGGTATCGTTTATTTACAATACCCATGATAACTATATTTTGTACTACATGTATTGCTACTCTGCTAATTAAAAATAGAATGTAATTTCTTGTGATTATTAAGATTATAATCATAACTACATTAGAAACTATTTGTTGCATTATGGTAACGGTAGATAAGATATAGTTCTTTTGATCTGCCTCCAAAATTGCACTTTTGTATCCTAAAAAGTAAGTGCTGCAGGTATCTAATAGGAACAATATATATATATTTTTCAAATTTGGTATATTAGGTATCTCTTTTACAAATACATGTAGAAATGGAGTAAGACATATACCTACTGCAAATATTAGTATTCCTATGAAATTATAAGATAACCTATAAAATCTAATTAAAGAGATTATTTTTCCTTTGTCCTTCGTTGCTAATGGCTTGTATAGACTATAAATTATTACTGAACCTATCCCTAATTCTGCAAGATTCAGCATGGATAATATATTGCTAAATAGTCCATTTACACCCAAGTACTCTATATTTAAATATCTTACAAATATAGCTCTAGATAAAAAGTTTAACAGCATTACAAAAATTTGCATTGTTATGCCTGCAATTATATTTTTAATAGAATTTACGCTTCTCATATAACTAATTTTTCCTTAATTAATTACTAAGCCTTGCAATTATATTTTTTAAAACCCTTTTTATTTTTCTTTTAAAGATATATAGCTTCTGGTAAAATAAGCCATACACATTTTTATCTTGTATATTTAAAGCATCTTTAAAATCAATTATATTTTGAGGATATTTTATTATATATTCCTCAATGCTGCTTAAAACCTCTTCTTCTATATTATTTAAATGGATGCATACAGTTATAACCCCTCTGGTTTTTATAGGAATTACATGCATACAGGGTATGAATTTTAAATCCCTATAGGAAAATGGATACTTAGAATATCCATCGGTTATATATCTAAATCCATTACTCTTCAATGCCTTTAATGTGTTTTTATCGAAGGTGTGGCCTGGCGCCATAAAAATATCACTAAAAATTCCCTGCTCTTCCAAAAGCTCTTTGCCCTTTTTAATTTTTAAGTATTGTTCATCAAGGGAAAGCCCTGCGAATTCACTGAATTTATTAGCTTTAAGCATACCGGACTCTTTTGTTGAGTAGCAGTGAGTATAACCATGCTGCGCTACTATCCATCCACTATTATATAAGTCTCTTATTAATTTCCAAAATTTTTCATTTCTAGGACATACCTTTAAAGTTTCGTCCTGATTATCAGGTACAACTCCTATAAGTGGCTTTATGTTGTTTTCGTCAAAAATTTTTCTTATCCTTTGGAAATTTACCATATTCATTTCTGGAGTTATATCATCTAGTCTAAAGGCACATAAATACATATTCAGCTAATACCTTTCTTTTTAATTTCTATATTTTCCTGAGAATTTAATGCAATAGAACAATACGCAATGACTATTACCATAGCAAAGGATGTTACAGAAAATAACTGATTAAACTGGACATAAAATAGGTATACTAGAGCTGGTATTAAATAAATTAAACTTTTCTTTCCCTTTGGGATATTCATCACTGCTCTTTTGTATAGTGAGATAAAAAAACCTACTATACATATTAATCCAAAGATTCCCCAAGCTATGAGAATTTCTTGAATAGCATTGTGAATTGATGCATCTGTAGCACATTTTATCTGATAATCTTGTATTCCAACCCCTATTAAAAATATTTTTATATCGCTAAATAAAATTTTGTTATAGTATTCAAATATAGCATACCTGCCATTAGAAAAATCCTCCATGGTCATTTTAGCTATAAAGGTATCGTAAAAATTGCTTAAAACCGAATTTATAAGCAAAAAAGCTATACTCAACAGGAACAATGTGATAAGAAAGGTTCGTAAGAAAGATTTTATGTTTTTTATTGAAAAAACACCAAATAGAATAAAGCATAGCATTGTAGAGAAAATAAAGCCCCTAGATGTGGAAATAAAGCCCATAATAAAGCCTAAACATATCATAAATATCAGTATATATTTATTTGCTGCTTTAGCATAAAATAATAGCATTGAAACTGAAATGCTTATTACAGCATATAGCCCCATGGAATTATTTCCTGCAAAAACTTTATTGCCTTCAATGCTGTTGACTATATCCTCTCCTAAGGTAATACCTGATTTAAAAAACTCGCTAATAGATGTAGATTTACTTATAAAAAATAAAGTAAAAATCGATAAAATAAAAAAACCAAATAGATACAGTTTCAATATATTTTTATAATTATAGCTTTTATGATTATCAAGAAACATTAATGTAAACAGTATAAATATATTTATTATTCTAAAATAGTCTGCCATACTTGAATTAGGATAAAACATGTTTAAAAGCTCTATATATGCAATGCCTACAGGAAATAGTACACTTAGACTAAATCTAAACTTACCTTTTCTTTTAAATATTAAAAAGAATGCTGCAATAAAAGATATAAAGGAATAGGAAATACCTAAGCTTAAAGGGATAATAAAAGCAATAAATTCAACTATTCCATTTTCATCACAAAATATAAATAATAATGTAGCAATACCTATAAACACAAATTTATTTAATGGTACTCCTATTATATCTCTTAACGTAAGGAAAAATATAAATATAGTTATAAATAAATAAACTTTATTTTTAATAATGTTTGTTTTAATAAAATCATAAATCTTTTTTGTAAAAGCTATCATTTTCCCTCCTTCTCATTAACATATATAACTTTCAAATTATAATATCCTTATCTAAATCTTAATTTATTATATATAGAATAAGCTGTTTTAAATATGATTAATTTGCTTATATTAAATAATTGTTCTATTTTCCATAAGCTATGGCTTTTATTAATGTTTAGTAAAACTGAGTAATCCACAATATGGTCTTTATGCTTAATTATGAACTCTTTAATTTCCTTTATTGTCTTTTCATTTATGCTATTGGTATGCAAGCATATGGTGGCAACGCCACTAAAAAATATTGGAGGTTTTGAATGCATACATGGAATAAACTTTATTCCATTAAACTCATAGATTCTACTGGTATAGCCGTCAGTAATATATTTAAATCCACTGATTTTTAGGGCCTCTATCGTATTTTTATCAAAGGAATGAGCTGGAGCCATAAATATTTCTGTGTATATATCATTTTTTTCTAATTCTTTTTTTCCTAAAATAATTTTTCTATGCTGCTCCTCAAAAGATAAACCTGCAAATTCGCTTCTTTTATTAACTTTTAAAATTCCAGATTCTTTTGTTTTGTATAAATGCTCATATCCATGTTGAGCAATAACCCATCCCTGACTTTGAAGTTCACGCATAATATTCCAAAAATCCTCTTTTGGAGCTTGTATATTGAGTTTTTTATCTAAGCAATTAGGAACAATGCCTATGAGTGGTTTTATATTATTTTCATCTAGTATTTCTTTAATTATAATAAACTTTTCCCAATTCATTTCAGGTGTTATATCGTCCAAACGAAAACTTATAAGCTTCATTGTATCCTACTCTTTCTAAAATATATTTTAAATTGGACTTATTCCCATAGATTTTCTATATAGGTGCTATACCATGCTTGAAAAACATAATAATGCCAAAGAATTTTTGAGTAAGCTAAAATTGACTTATTATTGCTATTACTTACTCCAATGCTTTTAATTATTTCTTGTAAAGCGTCATGATTGAATATGCCCTGTGTCTCAATTTTTTTCTTTTCAGAAAACTGTAGTAACTTTTTAAAAAGTACAGTTCCAATCCATTTGTTAATAGGCACTGAAAATCCTTTTTTAGGTCTATTTAATAATTCGAAGGGAATAAGATCATATAATATATCTTTTAAAATATACTTTTTTTCTCCATTACTATATTTAAATTTATGTGGCAAAGAGAATGAATATTCAATAATTTTATAATCTAATATAGGACAGCGGCTTTCTAAGGAATATTTCATAGAAGCCCTATCAACTTTAGCTAGTATATCCCCTGGCAAATAAGTTAATAAATCTATAAGCATTAACCTCTGTTGCCAATTGCTTATGGAGAGATTTTCCTCAATATTATATAGTACTTCATTACTATCACCTTTAATTAAACTATATATTTGATTTATGAATTTATCATAGCCAAGTTGAGTCTTCCTGCCTTCATTGCGATTTGTTATTGCCATCTGCACCCCTACTGATAAATTTGATAAAATATCTATATTCCTCACTATAGGGAAACTCATTAACTTATTTACTAAACCTGCTAGCTTATCAATCTTTTGAAATTTAAGCACAGTATCATATCTATCGTACCCACAAAATAGTTCATCTCCCCCATCTCCAGAGAGGGTTACAGTAACTTTCTCTCTAGCAAGTTTAGATACAAGCATTGTAGGTATTTGTGATGAATCTGCCATGGGCTCATCGAAGTATATAGGGATGCTTTCCACTAGTTCCAGCATTTCACTTTCACCAATGTATAATTCAGTATGCTCCGTACCTATATAGTTAGCTATTTCTTTAGAATAAACAGCTTCATCATAGTGCTTTTCCTTAAAACCTATGGAAAAAGTTTTTATTGCTTTTGATGAATTTCTTTGAGCTATGGCCGTTACTAAGCTGGAGTCTATGCCACCGCTCAAAAAGGTTCCTAAGGGCACATCTGCAATCATACGCTGATCAACAGATTCAAACAAAAGCTTAGATAATCCATTTTTTGCTTCTCCATAGTCCTTGATGAGTTCTTTAGATAATAGAAAATATCTTTCAGTAAGATCCCAGTATATATCCTTTTTTACATGTCCATTTTTATATATAAGAACCATTCCTGGTTCTAATTTGTGTGTGTTTTCAAATATGGTGTCAGGAGCATTTATATAGCCCTGATACATATATCTTGCGATGATATCCCTCTTTATATTTTTCTCAAATTCAGGGTGCAGCATTATAGGCTTTAACTCTGAGCCAAAAATAAATACATTATCTCTGTTATAATAGTAAAGAGGCTTCTTGCCAATTCTATCTCTTGCAAGAATCAGCTCTTCACTGCGAAAATCATATAAGGCTATAGCAAACATCCCATTTAAGTGTTTTAAAAAATCTTTACCATAAATGAGGTATGATGCAATAATAACCTCAGTATCACATTCAGAGATAAAATTATATTTATCTCTTAGGCTGTGTTTGATCTCTCTATAATTATATATCTCACCATTAAATACTATGGCTACACTATTATCTGCTGAAAACATAGGTTGATGGCCAGCCTGAGATAAATCAATTATAGAAAGCCTTCTTTGAGCAAGTCCCAGATGACCATTTTCTCGCTCTGTTACATATATACCCTCATCATCTGGTCCTCTATGAACCATGGAATCATTCATTTTTTGAAGAATGTTATTATCTATATATTTCTTTGATACATATCCACATATCCCACACATTTTAAGCTACTCACTTTCAATGATTCTTATTATTTCCTCTCTGCATCTATCATAAGAAAATTCCTTTGCACGAACCTTTGCTTTCTCACCATACTCCTCAGCTAGATCTCTGCTAATTAAAAATAATTCTATAGCCTCTGCCAATTTCTTTTCACATTCTTCTATAATATGCTCATTATAATTTTCTTTAGCATTCATTGATGGTACAAGAATTCCATAATCAGCCCTCATTAAATTTAATAGATTATTATTATAATCATCTTTAGATAATATTTCTCTAGGTCCAGTTTTGCAGTCCGCTGCTATAACTGGAACCCCACAGGCCATAGCTTCAACCAAGGCATTAGGAAAACCCTCCGATATGGAAGATAATACATATACCTTAGAATTTCTTATATATTTATAGGGATTTCTGTTAAAGCCCATCAAAGTTACACTATCCTCTAGGCGGAGCTTTTTGACTAGTTCTAAAGTTTTCTCAAAATAATTACTAACCTTAGGACCTACTATTATAAGCTTTGCATCCTCTATATTATTTCTCACTTGCGCAAAAGCTTTTAATAAGTGCCAATACCCTTTTTCATATCTATAAGTTCCTACACTGACAACTGTATTAGGAGAAAACATAGCCTTCTCCTTTTCAATTAAAGCCTCCTGTGAATTATTTTCTATTTCATTAACATCATAAGCATTATATAATATAGATATTTTGCTTTTGCTTCCAAGTATCTTTTCTACTTCCATGGCTATATTCTTGCTAACACAAATTATATTATTAGCTTTCTTATATAATTTAGAAAAGATAAATCCTTTTTTACTTTTCATTTCAGCTACTGTGCCATAGCCTCTTATGGATAATATATTTTTGCACCCTTTAACCTTAGATAAAACATTATATAAATTTACACTCATACCAAAGCTAATGCATGCATATGGACTATATTCCTTCTTGCATCGCCTTAGCTTAATAATCTTTTTGATTATCCAATAAATTCTACTAAATATATTTTTATTTTTTGAATGGCAATTTAAATTAATCATCTCGCAATTATAGGGATATCCTATGATTCTATTATCATAGACCAATAATTTGATATCATAGTCTTTTTCTAATATATAGGTTAACCTAGAAATAAATCTTTCCTGCCCTCCGCAGTCAAAATGTGAAACAAGTAAAAAGATAATTTTTTTCATTTTTTATCTCCTAAATTTATTAGTTAAGTTGCTTTTTTGATTTCATATTTCTAATGAAATTTACTCCGCGAAGTGCAAATATGCCTAAGTTGCCTAAATATGAATTTGGAATGAGATAATGATACCTATCTTCCTTCTTTCCCCCAAACTCTTCCTTAAATCTATTAACATTTTTAAGCTCCTCAAGCTTTGAATATCCACCCCAATCATAGGTACTGTATCCAAGTTCCTTGAACCTACACATATCTTCCCAATGCAGTAATCTATTTGCATCTCCTATAAGATTTTTGTCTGCAGCTTGATCTTTGTTTCTATAAAGAGACGCAAGATATAGCCCTCTAGCAATTTGTCCATTAACTATAAATGAATGATATCCCATATTATCTCCGTCATGAGTGGCAGTGCTTAACACTAACATATTAGCTTTACAATAAGCTTGTAATTTATCTTTTTTTAGCTTACCTTTCATATTTTTAGAAATCAAAAATTGATGATGTGCTTCAATAAACTCATCAAGTATTTCTAGTTGCGCTAAAAGATCAGTTGAGGAATAAAATTTAGTAACTACACCTTTTTTTTTAGCTTTTCTAATTTTAGTTCTTGTATCACTTTTAAATTTTGAAAATAATTCTTCTGTGGAAAGAGTAAGATCATTTACAAGAGTTTGTGCCTTTCTTACTATAATATTACTTTTTACATCAATAATAGGTTCCTTCAAATCATGATAAGAAAGTATATCGCATTTTAGCTTTTCTGTTGATTCAACTTGGAACCAATACTCTGCTAAATTAAGAAATTTATCCTTATAGGTAATCTTTTCCATCCTCTACTCCTTATATTTATAATACTTGATTTAGTAGTTCTTAATACATACATAAAAAAATAAAAAAATCTATTTAAGCACTTAATGATGGTGCTATTATCAATTAAAGCGGTAGCTTCATCAAAGGTAATTATATTTTCTACATTTTGTTTAATAAAATCTTCTAATATATGAAAATCATTATCATCCATCATATTTGTATGAAAGCAAAATGTATAGACTCCAAAGGGCATTTTTCTCGGTTTTGCACATAATTGAGGTACGAAAACTATACCTTCACTCATATAGGGATATAGTCCATAGCCATCTGTTACAGTATTTATCCCATTTTTTTTCAGCGCCTTTAGAGTATTATTATCAAAAGAGTGTCCAGGGGCCATAAAAGCTGATATTCTTAACCCCCGATCAACTAATATTTTTTTTCCATAATTTATTTTGCTATACTGCTCTTCTTCTTCAACTCCTGCGAATTCTGATCTAGGGTTTATGCCTAAGACACCTGATTCACAGGTTACATATCTATGCTCGTATCCATGAAGTGCAATTTGCCATCCATATTCACTATGAAGGTTTTTTATCAGCTTCCAAAATTCTTCTTCTTGCATTCTATTATCTAATTGCTTAAATTTAAAATCTTCATTTTTAGGAATAACTCCAATTAATGGCTTTATTCCATATTTATTTAATATTTCCGCCATTCTATTAAATTTTAGGTAGTCCATATCCCATGAAATGTCATCCAATCTAATAATATACTTCACTTTTTTCAAATCTATCTCCTCTTAATTACTATATTTGGGGTAATGTTATACTAAAGCGTGTTTAACTTTTAATAGAACTCGCGCCATGTTTAGCTATAAATTCATTGTTTTTATAATAGATTCATTTACTTTTTTCACATCATACTTTTCTTTACATATTCTTAAACTCTCTTTGCCCATTTTTTCAGCCTCTTCACTATTCTCTATCATCCAGAGCATTTTTTCTGCTAGTGTATTTACATCTTTTATAGGAACTAAAAATCCATTTACCCCGTGAATTACGGTTTCACGGCAGCCTGGAGCATCTGTGGTAATGATGGGGCGACCTGTTGCCATAGCTTCAAGGACACTTCTTGGTGTTCCTTCGCGATAGGAAGGTAATACATATACAAAGGACTTTGCTAAAAATGGACGAACATCATTTATTGCTCCTAGGTATTCAATACTCCCATCCTGAATATAGGGCTGTAAATCTTGAATTTTTATGGAGGAAGGATTGATATCAAACTGACCAATAATTTGGAATCTCGCCCTGGGATATACGCTTTTAACCTTTCTAGCAGCTTGTATATATTCTAATATGCCCTTATCACGTAGCACTCTCCCTATAAGAAGAAAGATTTGCTCCTTCGGCATTGGCATTGGAGCAAATATCTCCATATTAACCCCTGAGCCATTAACAATTTTTACATTACCTTTCCTCACCAAGCCTAGCTTTAAAAATTCTTTTGCATCGTCTTTGTTTTGAAAAAAAGTTTTTTTGCTTAGTCTAAGTGCCATTGCTATTATGGGGAAGGCCATGAGCTTAACAATAACGGACTTTATTCCTTTAGCTGTAAATAAGGTACCCGCGCCGTTTATCACACAGAAAATACTTTTTACTCTAGCTAACCAGGCTGAAATAGTGCAGGTTGTTATAAGCTTTATGCCATATATTAAAGCTAAATCAGCCTTTTCAGCTTTAATTTCTTTGCTTATTTTAAATAAAGATAATAACTCCTTAATCGGATTTATATTACTCTATCAATGCTGATTTGCTTGTAGTCACACCCTAATTTATTGTACTCGGTTACGAAATCTTCTGGTGGTTCCGGTCCCATTATTGTTAAATCATGACCTCCATCAATTATATTTTTTATAAGTTCGTATCTAAACTTTAATAGTTTATTGGCATAAGCAGAAATCAATAGGACTTTCATAGAAAATAAAACCCCATTCCGTTTATTTATCTTCCTTATTTGGGCTAACGCTAGTTCTATATACATTTTTTCTTGTAAAAATAATTGGTATGGTTGAGAAAAATATTTTTAGATCCATATTAAAAGAAATATTTTTAGAATAATACACATCATTATTTATCTTCTCTCGTATAGTTGATAAATTCCTATAATATGCTTGATTGTATCCAGTTATACCTGGGTGTACTTCAAGTAAAATCTTATCTTCTTCAGAATAAATCTCTAATGAATCTATAGGGTCTGGTCTTGGACCAATAAAGCTCATATCATCCTTTATGATATTAATCAATTGAGGGATTTCATCTAAGCTGGTCTTCCTTAAAAATTTGCCAACTCTTGTTTGTCTTGGGTCATCTTCAGCATTAAAAGTGGAACCGTCTTCTAATCTCCAATCAGGTGCATTTACCTTCATGGAGCGAAATTTTATCATTTTAAATGTCTTGCCATGTTTACCAAGTCTTTCACCACAATAAAAAACAGGACCCTTATCATCTAATTTTATTGCTACACCAATGAAAAATAGTAATATTAAGAAAAAGGGCATTAATACCAAAGCAAGTACCAAATCTAATAATCTCTTTATAAACCTTCTATATAATTGCATCTTTCCTCCACTGCTATTTAATGCTCTCTTTAAGCGTGCTGATCACATATTCTACTTCCTCATTCTTCAATAGAGTATGAAGGGGTAAAGTAATCTCATTCTTATACATGTCAAAAGCGTTAGGATAATCTTTTATGTCAAAACCTAGTGTCTTATATGCTGTATGCATAGGCAGCGGTTTGTAATGAACATTAGTTGAAATATTCTTCTTAGCCATTTTTTCTATAACCCTATCTCTATAAGCTTCATCTTTGCCTATTAACCTTACAAGGTACAAATGACCACTGGATGAAAAATTAGTACCATAATGCTTCAAAGCATCTATTTCATTACTTAATAGTGCTTTATCATAAATTTCTATGATTTCTTTTCTTCTTTTTAAAATATGAGGATATCTTTCCAATTGGGCTAATCCTAAAGCCGCCATAATATCTGTTAAGTTACACTTATAACCAGGATAAACAATATCATATTCCCAAGCACCTAGCTTTATTTTTTCTAATGCATCTTTAGACTGCCCATGAAGAGATAGTAGCATAAACCTTTTATATACCTCTTCATGATCAAAACTATTAATACCTCTCCAAGTAACCGCTCCCCCCTCAGCAGTGGTTAGGTTTTTTACTGCATGAAAGGAGAAGCATGTAAAATCAGCCACCTGTCCACTTTGCTTTCCCTTATAAATAGCCCCAAAGGAATGAGCCGCATCGGCTAATACTATAACCCTACCAAAGGCTTTCTGTAAATCATTGGATGGATTAAAGAGCTTTTGTTTCCTATTAACTATTTCAAATATCCTGTCATAGTCACACATCACCCCTGCAATATCTACAGGAATAATGGCCTTTGTTTTTTCCGTTATAGCTCCTTCTAATTGATCATAATCCATATGAAAAGAATCTTTAGCTGTATCAATAATAACAATTTTTGCACCTACATGATAAATAACACTGGCAGAGGCCGAATAGGTATAAGCGCAGGTTATCACCTCATCGCCCTCGCCTATTCCTAAAAGCCTAAGAGTCATTTCCATAGCAGCAGTGGCTGAGTTAAGACATACTGCCTTTGGAGTATTCACATATTCTGCTATTTTATTTTCAAATAGCTTTGTTTTAGGGCCCGTGGTAATCCATCCTGATTTTAAAGTATCAACAACTTCGTTAATCTCAATTTCCGAAATATCCGGCGGGGAAAATGCTACATTCATGCTATCACCCTTTCAATCTATAAAGATAATACCTTTCTAATTCTTTACAAAGAGTTCTTACATCAAAGCCTGCTTGAGAAATAAGTTCATAAGTGTTACTTCTTCTGTAATCAACTTTTTCTAAAACTTTATTTGCCCAATATAGTGCATTCCTCTTAAGGTTTATAAATTCTACTAGCTCTGTTATCTTTACCTCTTCAGTAATTGCACTTGAAATAACACAAGGTATTCCAGCTGCTTGAGCTTCAATAACTGCCCCTGGAAGCCCTTCATAAAATGAAGGAAATAAAAACACATCAAACACTTGATAATAATCTGCTACATTGCTCACACTGCCAATAAACAGTACGCTTTTATCTAATCCCAAAGAATTAACTAAATCCTGAGCTTCCTTCTTTAATTCTCCATCTCCTACAAGAATAAGCAGAGCATCTTCTCTTTGCTTTTTAATCTCTAAAAACACAGAAATTAAAAAACTATGATTTTTAGGATAGGAAAACCTCCCTACATGACCCACTACAAATTTATTGGTAAGCCCTAGCTTGTCACGCCATAGCTGTCGAGCTTCTTCGTTATAGGTGAACTTTATTACGTCAATAGCGTTATTAATAATCTTCACTTTTCCGGTCTTTAAAGCCCTACTGCCAAAAAGCCATTTACCAGCTAATTTTGAGCAAGCAAAGTAATCAGTGGCATATTTTTTTAGAAATAGCTTAGAAATATATCGAATAGGCAGTCTCCAATCCAGTTTAGCACCAGCTGTTCTTGAATGAGCGATTCTAATGGGTACTTTAGCCTCCCTAGCTGCTTTTAATACTAGGGTGCTCATAGCACTAAGTTGGCAATGAACAATTTTATACTCTCTATGCTCTTTAAAAAATCTCCTAAGCTGCGCCTTGTACTTAAAATAATTTTTAGGATGCATAGAGCAAATTTTATATATGCTACCACCCATGGATAAGATTTCATCATCATAGTCACCTTTCTCCTGCCTATGACATAAAAAATCAAAGGTAACCTTAGATTTATCTATGGCACGATAAATATCCATTACCCTGCTTTCCATGCCTCCCCTATCCATTTGGGTAACTACCATTAAAACTTTAATAGGCTCAGCCATCTACAAATTCTCCCTATACCATGCTAGAGCCTCTTCGATTCCTGTATTAAAATCCCATTTTGGTTTATATCCAAGCACTTTTTTTCCTTTAGTAATGTCAGCATTACTATGCTTTATATCACCTTTTCTTTCCTCACCATGGATAGGCTTTATATCTTTACCTAATAATTTGCACAGCTTATTATATAGTTCCAACAAAGTTGTTTGTCCTCCATAGGCAACATTAAAAGCTTCTCCCAAGGCTTCCTTCGGTGCTGTGCAGGATTTTAAATTTGCTTCTATTACATTTTCTATATAAGTGAAATCTCTTGACTGCAGTCCATCCCCATGAATTAGGGGTGCTTCATCTTTTAATAAAGCTTTTATAAACTTAGGAATAACTGCTGCATAGTAGGAATAAGGGTCTTGCTTCTTTCCAAAAACATTAAAGTATCTAAGTCCCACGGTTTCTAATCCATACAAATCGTAAAAGTTTTTAGCATAAAGCTCATTAACTTTTTTAGTTATAGCGTAAGGAGATAAAAGTCGGCCTTCTCGTCCTTCAACTTTTGGTAAATTAGGTTCATCACCGTATACAGAAGATGAGGATGCATAGACAAATCTCTTAACTTTATTATCTCTGGCTGCTATCATCATATTTAATGTGCCTTTGATATTTATCTCCTCATATACTAAGGGCATTTCAATGGATCTAGGCACTGACCCAAAGGCAGCCTGGTGCAGCACGTAATCTATTCCTTCACAAGCTTTACTGCAAGTTTCTAGCTCTCTAATATCCCCTTCAATAAATTCAAAATTAGGATTATTCATAAACTCTGCTATATTTTCAAATTTTCCTGTAGAAAAATTATCTAAAGCTCTTACAAAATACTCTTTTTTAAGCAATGCCTCTACTAAATTAGAGCCAATAAACCCAGCCGCGCCAGTAACCAAGAACTTTGTTCCTTTTTTAAAAACCACATCTCCATATCCCATAATTAAAGCCTCCAATATAAAAATCCATTTTTCACAGCTTCTTCTTTACGAAATATGCCTTTTACATCAATCAATACCGGTTTATCATTACAATGCATATTTTTTATAATATCTAAATCCATAGAGACAAAAGCGTCATGAGCCACAGCAAATATCACTGCATCAATGTCCTTTATATTATCTACGTCCTCTAATATAAGTCTATATTCATCCCATACCAACTCTTTGTCTGCTATGGGATCTACTACCTTAACTTCAATTCCGTACTCTTCTAATTCTCTTATTATGTCAACTACTTTAGAATTTCTTACATCCGGACAATTTTCCTTAAAAGTAATGCCCATTATAACTACCTTAGCACCCTTAATCTGTCTATCTGATTTTATTAAATTCTTTAGGGTGCACTCAGCCACATACTTGCCCATACCATCGTTTATTCTTCTCCCAGCTAGTATTACTTGAGAATGATAACCTAGCTGTTGAGCTTTATAGGTCAAGTAATAGGGATCTACACCTATACAATGTCCTCCCACTAATCCAGGATAGAATTTTAAAAAATTCCATTTAGTTCCCGATGCTTCTAACACCGATTTTGTATCAATTCCCATTTTATTAAATATTATAGACAGCTCATTCATGAATGCGATGTTTATATCCCTTTGAGAATTTTCAATAACCTTTGCAGCCTCTGCTACTTTAATAGTAGAAGCTCTATAGACTCCTGCTTTAATTATTAATTCATATACCTTTGCTACTACATCAAGAGTTTCTTCATCCATTCCAGAGACTATCTTAATTATATTATCTACTGTATGCACTCTATCTCCTGGATTTATCCTCTCTGGAGAATAGGCTATTTTAAAATCCAATCCTGCCTTTAATCCTGATTGTTCTTCAAGTATGGGTAGGCATATATCTTCAGTAACCCCTGGATATACTGTAGATTCATAAACTACTATAGAACCTTTAGTTAAATTTCTTCCAACTATTTCACTAGCGCCTATTACAGGCTTTAAATTTGGTGTAGTATCCTCATTTATAGGAGTAGGTACCGCTACTATATGAAATTTGGCACTACGTAAATCCCTCTCTTCAGAGGTGAAATATACTCCACAACTTTTTAGCTTTTCACTGCCCACTTCATTAGTTAAATCTATTCCAGACTTATACTGTTCTATTTTGCTGCTATTGATGTCAAATCCAATTACATGGACTTTCTCTGAAAAGGCTACGGCTAAAGGCATACCTACATAGCCTAACCCCACCACAGATATTTTTTCTTTCCTATTTAAAATTTTTTCATATAAATCCATAGAGCCCCCCTAATAATCATTGCTAAATCTTCTATGTAACTTTCTGTCTAAGAAATTCAACACTCCATTATCATTCTATTAACGACACTTAAAAAGTGTTACATTAAAATTAAAAAAGAATAAGATTAAAATTTATAATATATTTCATAAAACCATTTTTATTTTCATATTTTTATGTAAAGAAATTTTAAGAAAAGCAGTATAAAAAATATGGAGGAAAAAGGATGAAAATAGTAATAACTCAACCTACATATCTCTCATGGATAGGGTATTATGGCTTGATTGATTTGGCTGACATCTTTGTGTTTTATGACGATGTGCAATTTGAAAGAAGAAGCTGGCAATGTAGGAATAAAATTATCAATTTAAATTCTAAAGAAGGATATCAATGGTTGACAGTACCTATAATTCATAATGGTCAACAAGAAAAGATAAATGAGGTTAACATTAACTATAGCCAGAAGTGGCAGGAAAATCATTGGAAAGCTATTTGTCATTCATATTGTAAAGCACCATATTTTAAAAAATATGCTGATCAAATAGAATGCATTTACAATAAAAAGTTTAATACAATATCAGAACTAAATATTTGTATTATTAAAGAAATATCAAAACTAATAGGAGTATCTTGTAATAATTTTATTTTATCTTCTGATATAAAAAATGTACAAGGATCTAAAACTGATAGGTTATTAAGTGTAATTGATAATTTAAATTTAGATAGCGAAAAACAATATATAAGCTCAGTCAAGGCAAAAGCCTATCTTGAAATTGAAAAATTTAAAAATCAAGGAATTGATGTTTATTGGTTTGATTATATACATCCCCAATATAATCAGATGAATACCTCTTTTATACCATACTTATCCATTCTTGATTTATTGTTTAATGAAGGAGATAATTCCTTAGATATTATTAGAAAAAATTTAATCGATTCTTTGCATTTACAATAATAAAAGAAATAACTAGTCACATATACAAGTATACTGACTAGTTATTTTATATTACTATTTAATCATAAATATCGTAATATTCTTCTCCCCAATATTTTTTAATAAATTCATCCCTACCTGATATTTTTCTATCATCTTTATACTCTTTGGGACTTTTCTTATAAAAATCTTGATGATATTCCTCTGCTTCATAAAATTTAGCCTCTGGAAGAATAGGCGTTACTATAGGATCAGGAAATCTTTTAGATTGATCTATAGCTTTTTTAGAAGCCTCTGCCTTTTGCTTTTGCTCCTCTGTAGTATAAAATATAGCTGTTCTATAAGAAGGCCCTCTATCTTGGAACTGCCCCCCGTCATCCGTTGGATCTACCTGCCTCCAATAAGCTTGAAGCAGCTTGTTATAATCTATAACCTTTGGATCGTAAATTATCCTTACTACTTCATAATGCCCAGAAATTTGTGACTTAACATCTTTATATGTAGGGTTTTCTATATGTCCACCTGTATATCCTGATTTTACTTCAACTATACCCTCTAATATGTCAAAAGGGGAAACCATACACCAAAAACATCCTCCTGCAAATATAGCAGTTTCATAGTTTTTTTCATTATCTACATCGTTCATCTCTCCAGCTCCTGTCCTTAGATTATCAAATATATATTCTTATTATAATCTATTCACTTAACCTCTTTCCACAAAAGAAATTTTTTACTAACTTCTTTATTATATTATTTTGCATGTACCACTTGTTATAATTTATAGATTTTACGCCTTTATTTACAGTATAATAAAAGTAATTCAATGAGAGTGAAAGGAGGCGCTGTTTTCTAACAGCTTTACTTATATGGAAGTACATGTATTTTTAAAAGGCTCAAAAGAACCCATTATCTATAAAGGTGATAGAATAGATGTTTTAGATTTTGAAATGGATGGGAATATGTATAAGCAGATAAGATATTTTAGAAAAGGCTTTAGCAAAAGTGAACTTGTGGAAGAAAAAATAATAACTAAAATAGTTAAAAAGCAAGATATGGAAACATATATTTAACATTAAATATTAAGGCCTATATGTTTAATTGAGTACTTATTACATATAGGCTATTTTATATATTCATACCTTTCATAATCAGTTATCCTTTGGATATTACTGCAGACTTAGTTTAGGTACATTATCTATTCTATTAATTTCACATAATATAAATAGTTCTCACCTGTACCTATTCTTATATACTTTTTTAAATCTTTATGATCCTTTGTTATAATTGTAACGGTTATATTAGCTTCCTTAACCATCATTGGTTCATTTGATAGCGGGGTCCAATAGACAAAACTATCTTTATTAGTATTGGCTTTTTTCCCTGCTTTAGTAACTCTGTAATCACTTCCCCATAGAATAAACTCTCCATAGTCAACTTCAAATTCAACATACTCAATATTCTCGCCACTGCACTTAAAAGGAAATCCCGGAACGCTACTCATGGCCGGAGTATATTTGCCAATACTGCTCTCTATATTTGGTTGCAAAGTAACTTCTGATTTTTTCCCAGAATCATCGGCAGCATATACTACAATAGAAAATTCATTAAGCCTTCCATTTAAATTTTTACTACTCTTACCACTTAAAAGCGTTGGAACCCCATTCATTAATCTAGGAATAAATTCTAAATTGATTATAATTATTACTAAGGCAACTGCAATTACAACCCTAAGGATGAGGCTTTTTCTTTCATCCTTTATATAAACATTATTATTTTGTCTTGTGTTTTTACTTACTACATTACTTAAAATTTCTTCTTTATTTAATAAATTTTCTTCAATAGCCCTTTTTATTACCTCACTCTTTTTCATAAAAGTCACTCCTCCTAAAACTCAAATTCTTCCCTAATATGTTTTAATCCACGATATAATCTGCTCTTTACCGTGGACTCATTTAGCTTTAATTCTTCTGCAATCTGAGATATTTTAAGATCATAAATAAAATATAAGGTGATAATTTTAAATGTTAATATATCTTGGTTTCTTAAATAACTCCAAACATTATCACAAAGCAGTTTATCATAGTTTATTTCCTCAGATAAAAATTCCAGCTCATAGTTTAAAAATTTATCTTCTTCCTTTGAGAATAAAGGGATATGTCTTTTAAGTCTTGTTAGAATGCTGTAATATTTAAACATTTCGTTCTTAGCTATCTTATATAAATATTTCTTAGGCTCTCTTATATTAACTCCTCGATTTAACGTATTATAATAATTAACATAAATATTTTGCACAATCTCTTGAATATCAGAAGAATTTTCACACCTTGACAGCACATATTTAACTATATCCTTATACGTATGCTCATAAAACTCCGTAAACATTTCATTTATTTCCCTGGTAGACATGCTGAACTCACCTCTCAATATATATGATAGACCAAGTACTTATTTAGTTTCACTAATTATTAAAATCTTCTATATTTTACTATAACATTTTTAGGATTATATCTATTAATTTTTAATTTTTAGACATTGACTAACTAACACTCGTTAGTTAAAATTATAATGAGGTGATAAAATGGAAATTAAACAAAATACAAAGGATAGAATTTTAGAGGAAGCTATAAATCTATTTAGCATAAAAGGTTATGATGGAGTTTCTATTAGAGATATATCAAAGGCAGTTGGAATTAAAGAGAGTTCAATTTATAATCATTTTTCTTCTAAGGAGGAAATATTAGATACCATAATTAATAATTTCATAACTGCTGTAGGCAATACAATTTTTGATATACACTCTATTTCTTCACTAATAGAAGGCAGAAAGCTAAGAGAAGTTTTAGAATGCTTAAGCCTAGAATTTAATAAAAAAATCACTTCACAAATATATAAATCGTGGAAAATAATTTATATGGAGCAATTTAAAAATAAAAGTGCCAGAGACTTTGTTCTTAATGAGATAATGAAAAGAACAAGAATCTTTTACAAAGCACTATTTAAAGAAATGCAAGAAAAAGCATTATTAAAGGATACTAATGCAGAAATGTTAGGTGAGCTCTGCCATTACAGCTTCTTAATGCTTTCTTGGGAAAGAATGCTTGTAACCGCAGACAGTGGAGATACAAATGAAATTGATAAATCAAGAAAAGCTATCCTAGACTATCTATGCAATTATAAGGAGTGAAGTTTTAATGAAAAGGAGTAAATTGTTTCTATCTCTATCTGTTTTGTATTTTTTCGCAAGCTTTATAAATCTTTATTTTGCACTAAAAGATATAAGTATATATAAGAGTTGGTCCGATTCTGCACTCATACCTTTTTACAAATACTTTATGACAAATATATCATTAACCGCACTTAAGATAATAATGATTTTTATTTTTATGTATCAACTTTTTATGAGTCTTTGTTTTTTCATTGGTAAAGATATGTTTCTTCTTTTAGGTCTTTTGTGTGCTATTGCATTTCATACTATTATTATTCCCTGGGGGCTTTGGAGTACTCCAAACATTTTATTTGTAGGCCTATATAGCTTTTTATTATACAAAAATTTTAAAGACACTATTTATTCCTTTATTAATAAATTGAAAAATAAATAGTTATATTATATATAAAAATTCAAATTCTAAAATTTATATATGCATGTACATTATTAGGTAACGCTTCTAATAATGTACATGCATAATGTTTTATGGCTAACTTAGATATCTATAGTTTTAATTCTAAATATAAAATAATAATACTTAAATAAAATTACTATAGCTATAAAAATCTTAATTGCAATTCCCTCTAATATTATTAAAGGGAACATCAGCATAAGGTCAGCAAATAACAATATGGATATCTTTTGTTTCTTGGTCATAGATCTAGAATTAACAAAAGTCTCTAAATGATTTTTATATAATCTGCTAGCCTTAAACCACCTGTCAAATTTTTCAGACCCCTTTACAAAACAAAAGGAGGCTAATAAAAGAAAAGGAGTAGTTGGCAATACTGGCATTATTATTCCTATAATCCCAAAGGCAAGTGAAAACATGCCAATGATAACATATATAAATTTTAACAGCGTATTCATGATATTCCCCCACAATATTAAGCTTACCCTTTTAAAATAACATAAATAACAATGATAATCAATAACACTATAAAGTCATAATTAAAAACTGTATTTATCAAGCAATTCTTCCGCTGATATCTTTAAATCCTCTAGGGTTCCATCATTCATAATAACTTCATGACATAAATTATTTATTATATTAGGAACCTCTATCTCTGTATTATGTTCAGCACTGCTATTTTTGACCATTTCTTCTCCATCTCTGCAAAGAAGCCTATTCTTCCTTACCTCTTTACTTATTTTAATTCCTACAATTAAATAATTTTTAGATTTCCAATACTCTAAATCTGTTAAGGTGCGTCCCCCTACCACTATTGATAATTCATCATTTCTTAATACGGATAGTTGTTCAAGTAATGCTTTGTTAAATTCTTCTCCCTCTAGATTACTATTGTCCCATCCATATTTCTTTTGGCCCTTTTCATATATGAGGGTTAATATGTAATCGCACATAATATTTATATCCATTTCTCTTATATTATCTGCAATAGTTTGTCCTATATATCTTTCTAGGCCTCTCCACTTAGGATTAACCTTAGATACCTTCATCATTTCTCTGCACAAAACGCTTATTTTATAAATCTTAGCCTTTTCTCTTAAAGCGCAGAATTGTTCTGCTAGGGCATCTTTCCCCGCCCCCATTTCTCCAAAAATAACTATACCATTATAAATTTTATCCATGCTCTTCCCCCTACTTCTTTATATGCTAAAATTTTGTTACACCTTTATAACTTTTACTATGGTGAAACAAATGCAACTACTGCTCCTAAATTCTACATAAGATTCTATCATAAATGAACTTAATAATCCACTTTCTATGCTGCTTTGACCTCATGCTTATTTGTAAACATATATAACATAGCCGTAAAAAAGAAGCCTTTTTAAAGCTTCCTCTGAGTTTTATTTATTCAAAATAACATCTTCTATAGAGTTTAGTATGCCTTCACCATCCATAAGCCCAAATTGCTTTTTATCAATTAACTTATAAGGAAGCCCCTCTTTTTCTAGATTAGCTTTTACCATAGGTTCCATATATCCAACCTGCGGAGCAATAAGGACTAAGTTAATATACTTCTTAAAAATATCCGCATTTCTTTCATCTAGAGCTGAAACCGGTGCATAGAGCACCAATAATTCATAATCTAAAGCCTTAAGCTGCTTTTCTTCACATCTAAGAAGCAATTCTACACTATCAAATTTAGCTTTTATTCCTCTGTTAATCGCCGCCTTAATTACCTTAGTACATAATAAACTAGAAGTCATCCCGCCAGCACAAGCTATTATAATAGTTTTCATCCAAATCTCTCCTTCTTATTATTGATTTTTAACCTTTTAACTAGTCCTTAGCATTTATAATAAAATAACCATATATTATAAATACTACCATATAATCTGATTTAAAAGATGTATTTAAATAAAATTTATAAAACTATTGACTTTTTCTTTCGTTGTAACTATAATAATTACAACAGGAGGAATTAACTATGAAAATAAGCAGCAGATTCAGCGTAGCGGTTCACACTCTATCCTTATTATCTATAGACAAAAATAACTTGTGCACTTCAGAATGGATTGCTGGCAGTGTAAACACTAATCCTGTAGTTATTCGCAGAGTTCTTGGACAATTAAAAAAAGCTGGTTTAGTTAATGTACGTGCTGGTGCTGGTGGCGCTTACCTTATGAAAAGTTTAGAGGATATTACTCTTCTTGATGTCTATAAGGCAGTAGAAGTAGTTGAAGAAAACCAACTATTTCAAATCCATGAAGCGCCTAATGTAAACTGTCCTGTAGGTGCCAATATTCAATGCGTACTAGAGACAGTATTATGTCGTGCTCAAAGCGCTATGGAGCAAATATTAAAAGAATCGACTATGAAGGATATAGTGGGTGATTTAATAAAAAAAATTGAATAGATATTATTCAATTTTTTTTACCTATAGATGTAACTAAATCAGTTACATCGTTATATTTTAAACATAATATATTTAAATAACTAAGTTTCATAATAATTTGTGTTAACTATATAAATAATAAGAGGAAGGATGATTTATAAATGAAAATAGTATTAATAGGTGCAAAGGGAATGATTGGTCAACGTATTTTAAGAGAGGCGTTAAAAAGAGGCCATGAAGTTACCGCAATAATCAGAGATTTATCTCAAGCTCCAGCTTATGATGAAAACTTAACATTGGTGCAAGGCGATGTTTTTGATGGAGAGTTATTAGCAAAAACTTTTGCTGAAAAGGATGCAGTGATAAGTGCTTTTGGTCCAAAACCCGGAAAAGAAAATGAATTGGTGGAGGCTACTAAAGCATTAATAAAAGGAGTTAAAAATGCCGGAATTCCTAGATTATTATCTATTGGTGGTGCCGCAAGTCTAGAAGTAGCACCTGGCGTAAAATTAATAGATACTCCAGAATTCCCTGATGCTTGGAAAGCTATTGCAACAGCTCATGCTGAAGCCCTAGAAATATACAGAAAAGAAACAGAAATAGATTGGACTAACTTAAGTCCCGCTGCCATGATAGCTCCTGGTGAAAGCACTGGTAAATACCGCACTGATAATGAAAGATTGGTTGTGGACGAACAAGGTCAAAGCAGAATTTCTGCTGAAGATTACGCCATTGCTATGATAGATGAATTAGAAAATCCAAAACATAGCCGTATGAGATTCACAGTAGCATATTAATATAAAAAAATTATAATTTGGAGGTTTTTACTATGATATCAAGTATATTTGTAGGGCACGGAGCTCCTACAATAATCTATGATGACAACCAATATACTAAACAATTAAAAAACTATTTTATAGAGAATAAAAAACCTAAATCTATACTTATAATCTCTGCTCATTATGAAAATGAAGAGGTTATATTAGGTGCCTCAGAGGAATTCAGTTTAATTTATGATTTTTACGGTTTCCCTAGAGAGCTTTATGAAGAAAAGCTACAAGTTAGAGGAGATAAAAACTTAGCCTATAAAGCTCAAAAACTATTAAGGGAAAGTCCCCTTACCTCTGCTTTAAAAACCAGCATTGATTTCAACAGAGGTTTAGATCATGGAAGCTGGTCTATATTAAAGCTTATGGATCCTGAGGGAACCATACCAGTGGTGCAAATGTCCATAAATTCAAATTTGCCCGAAAAGACTCAATTTGATATAGGTAGGTCTTTAGAAGCTTTAAAAGATGAGGATGTTCTTATTATTGGTAGTGGAGGCATGATTCATAATCTAAGAGCGGTAAATTTCTATTCGGATATTAACGAAAATATATCCTCTTGGGCCGCAGATTTCCATAAGTATATAGCAGAAGCTTTGAATAAGTACGATGTAGATAAAGTAGTAAATTACAAGGAAGCTCCTTACGGAAATATGGCAGTACCCACTCCTGATCACTATGTACCTTTGATTATTCTCATGGGTACAGGTTATACTAATAAAAACTCTGAGATTTCAGCTAGCTATTTTCAATTTTCTAATCTAAGCTTAGATCTCATTAAGTTCCATTAGTATCACAGAATTTCATAAATATTCATAACATTAAAATAATGCTAAAAATTAAAGGGTGTGAAAATTCCACACCCTTTAATTTGGAATTAGTAAAATATTATCTAATCATACGTTTTTTCGAATCTTTAAGCCTTAAATAAGTATCTATGTGCACTATGCCCACTATTGAAAAGGAAAATGCCAATCCTGCTAAAATTCCCTTTATTACCTCAGGTACAGCAAAAAAATAGTTAGTCACGGAAAATAGAAAAAATAACACCAGACCTATTTGCAACTCTTTTCTCATTTTATTTTCCTTCTTCATCTTCTCACCTCACTATATTTTATAAGAATAGTAAAATATCAATATTTTCCTTGTTACGAATAAGAAAAAACTACAGCCAACTAGGGAGTAGAATACTATTTCATTAAAATATCCAGCTATAATTGCTACAATCAAAATCGCAACAGCACATAGAAAAATAGTATATCCCCCAGACTTTTCTCTAATTGTCCTTTTTCTCTCATCATGTTCTGCATAATATAGCTTTTTCAATTCTTCTGGTTTCTGTAATGTAACAATATATCGCCCCATCAAATAAATAAACATGCTTTCAACAAGTGCAATAATTCCTAATTGAAAGCCTTGGTGAAATTCACTAAATGCGTCCGTATCTTGTGAGCTGAACACCCCATTCATTTTTAACAAACAGCCAACTAGAATTATGATGAAACAAAATATCATTATACATATCCTATACACTAAAGTCTTTTTGTATTTCTCCATATCAGACTTCCTCCACTTCTGAAAAATCAAACACTTCTTCGATTGTCAGACCAAAATAGTGTGCTATTTTGTAAGCAAGCACAAGAGAAGCTGTGTATTTACCAATCTCAATAGAAGTAATTGTTTGTCTTGTGGTTCCCACAGCTATTGCTAACTCCTCTTGTGACAGCTTGTATTTTTTTCTAAGCTCTCGTATCCTGGTTTGCAAATAATCGACCTCCAATTCAAAAATATAGCAAAGCTAGCTTTGCTATATTAGTATAGTATACTTTGCAATAAGTGTCGAGTATACTTTGCATATGTTGACGTTAATTTTTGCGAACATATGCCATAGATTTTTGAATTCTACGGCGTAGCGGACATGAAAAAAGGACATTGTCATGTAAAACAATATCCATTTTCACCGTGATATTCAGTTTTTCATACGCTGCCCAAAAACATAGATTTTATAGGGTTTTACAATGTTTTCTTATATCATCGTCGCTTTCCCAGGTATCTTTAAAAGCTATTTACTAATTATCTCAATGCCATTCTCTGTTACTAATATGGTATGTTCCCATTGAGAAGATAGAGAGCCATCTTCTGTGAATACTGTCCAATCATCATCTGCATCTATTACTATCTCATAGGAACCTTCATTTATCATAGGCTCTATGGTAAATACCATGCCAGGCACCAAAATCATACCTTGCCCTTTCTTGCCATAATGAGCTACAAAGGGCTCTTCATGAAATTCCAAACCGATACCGTGACCTCCAAAATCCCTTACTACGGAATAACCATGTTTTTTTGCATGCTCTTGTATAGCAGCGCCTATATCATCTAGAAATCCCCAAGGTTTTACAGCTGCTATCCCCTTATCTAAGCATTCCTTTGAAACCTCTACTAACTTCCTTGCTTCTTGGCTTACTTCACCAATCATGAACATTCTAGAAGCATCAGAATAGTAACCATTGAATATAGTAGATACATCCACATTTAAGATATCTCCACTTTTAAGAATTATATGCTCGCTAGGAATACCATGGCATACCTCATCGTTTATTGAAGTACATACGCTCTTAGGATATCCCTCAAAACCAAGGGTTGCTGGAATTGCTCCTTGTGCTATGGTATAGTCATGAACCAGTTTATCTATTTCTTCAGTGCTCATGCCTTCTTTTATATTTTGTGCTACTAGATCCAGTACAGCATTATTTATTTTTGCACTATTTTTTATACCTTCAATCTGCTCTTTGGTCTTGATTATGGATCTTGGCGGCACTTGAAAGCCTTGTGCTTCTAATCTTTTTAGTTTCTCATCAAATTCTATATGGCATTTTTTATATTTAATACCGCTGCCACACCAGCATAAATCATTTCTATTAAAATTCACTTTATCAACTCCTAAATTCATACCTTCTGCAATATATAGCTTGCAAATGTATATATATTATTTATTATTTTGTATCTATACTTTTAATTATACTATAGATACATACACTTTTAAAATATGCCTTAATTATCATAATAGTTACATTTTAGAGTTCCTCTTCCCCTGAGGATGAAGTCCTTGAAAATATCTGTGTGCTATCAAAATATTGGCCTCTAAGTATAGTTAATGACAATACAAGACTTAAAGCCTCTGAAACTGCTGTGGCTAGCCATATGCCTGTTTCCCCAAATATTGAACTCATCACAAATAAAGCAAAGGTAATAATAAATAACCCTCTAGATAAGGAAATCATAGTAGCATACTTTGGAATAGCTATGGAGGCAAAGAAGCCCGATATTAATATATTATATCCTACTAGCATAAAAGATATAGAAAATATCCTTAAAGCTTTAATAGAGTAATTAAAGAGTTCCATATTATCAGAACCATCCATAAAAATTCCTACTATGTATGGAGCAAATAAATTTATTATAATAAATATCAAAATAGATATGAGAGCTATGGTTTTAACACCCATACTAAATAAACTATTTACTTTTCTCTCATCCTCTTTTCCATAATAAAAACTGGTTAAAGGCTGCATCCCTTGTGTTATACCTATCATAGTCATCAGCACTAACAGATTTATATAGGAAATAATGCTATAGGTAACCACTCCTTTGTCTCCTATCTTGCTCAGTATTACTTGGTTAAACATGTATATAACTATACCAGAGGTTACCTCCGTAACTCCATCTGGCAATCCTATGGATAGTATCTCTCTAATAGTAGAAAGCTTAAATTTACACTTTACAAATTTCAGTCTTGATTTTTTCCTATTAAAATGTACTATATAAAGCAAGGTAGCCATAACTTGAGATATTCCTGTGGCATAAGCTGCACCTTTCACTCCCCATTGAAACTTCATAACGAAAAAATAATCCAGCACTACGTTCACTAAAGCAGAGCATACTACCCCTACTATAGCCAAATAAGGAAAACCATCTACCTTTGTAAGCACCTCTAAGCAATAGGAGGTTATAAAAAATCCATTAAATATAATTATTATTTTAAGATATTCCTTTACATACCCCATGGTATTCTCATTAGCGCCAAGAAAAATGGCTATTCTATCTAAATTCATCAAGGTTAATGTCATTATTACTAAAGCAACAACCACCATAGCAATAAAATTTGTAGTAAATATCTCATTAGCGCTCTGTTCTTCTTTCTTTCCCAATTTTATAGCAATTAAAGTTGAAGCTCCTGTGGCAAAAAATATGCCTGTAGCAAAAATAAGATTAATAAAGGGCATAGCTAAATTTACAGAGGCTATGGCTGTAGTACCTACCCCCCAGCTTACAAATATTCCATCTACCATTGTATAAAGGGAATATAACCACATAGCTGCTGCAGAAGGTAATAAATATTTTATAAACTTCTTTCTCAGGCTTTTTCTGTTTTCTTTTGTCAAATCCATCACAATCACCTCTTTAATAAAAGTATAAACCTTGGTATAATACTAAGGTCAACTCTTAGGCATCGTAAAAAATAACTAGTCAAGGATGCTAGTAGACTGACTAGTTATTTTTGGGGCGATACCTTATACAGATTATAATGAATATATTGGCTTTATTTCAAGGAGATGTAAATTTTATGAGAAGCTATTATAAAATAGGAGAGATTTCAAAAATCTATAACATAGGTAGAGATTCTTTAATGTATTATGAAGAGTTAGGTCTCTTAAGCCCCATAAGAGATTCTAATAACTATAGACTATATACTATGAAGGATATATGGAAGCTTAATTTGATTAAAGAGCTTCGTACCTTCGACTTTTCCATGGAAAAAATAAAGGAATATATAAATGATAGAACCATAATGAACACTATGGAAATGCTAAAGGAAGAAGCTGATCTTATAGATAAAAAAATTGAGGAGTTAGCTAAACTTAAAAGTAATATATTTAAAAGAATGGAGAATATCAATGAAGCCACTGAAGGCATTAAGTTAGATGAAATTAAGCTTATGCATTTAAAAGAAAGAAAAGCTCTTAAATTAAATGGAGAAATACGCAGAGATGAAGAGGTAGATTATCTCATTAAAAAGCTTCAAAAAAAACATGAAGATAAATTCTATCTTTTAGGCAACACCCAGGTAGGTGCTATATATGATTTAGAGAAATTGCATATGGGCGTATATAATGAGTATAAATCTGTATTCTCTCTATTAGATCCTAAGGGATCAGGCTACAACCTAGTTCTTAAAGAAGGTCTCTACATAAGTATTTCCTATAAAGGGCCTTACTCTTCTAATAAAAAATATATGGACAAACTCTTTGCTTTTATAAAAGATAATGGTTATGAAATTTTATCTGAGCCTATAGAAATATACAAGATAGACATTCATGAAACTAGTATTGTAGATGAATTTATCACTGAAATTCAGATTCTAGTGAAAACTTAATTTATTAAAAATCTATGTAAAGTAAAGTAAAACAAAAGAGGACAACCTTCAATTTAATTAAGGCATCCTCTTCTTTTATATATTATCATTTTAAGCTTCTCTTACATTATTTAAAGCCTTGCCATAAATCTTCTTTTCATTAGTAATACCTTCATATTCTTCATATCTATCTTCCATGGCTTCCTTAGCCTTTTTCATATAATATAATCCTGTAAAGGCAGATATTATATCTGATACCGGGTAAGCAATCCAAGCACCAACTAGTCCAAAGTTTTTTACCAAAATAAATACTATAGGTATAAAAATAAGTAACTGCCTATATATGGATAATACAAAGGATATCTTAGCTTCCTCAATGGATTGATAATAGTAAATTGCTATAAAATAAATGCCTACTATTGGGAAAATAGAAATAACAATTCTAAAAGCTTTCACTGCCTCAATTAAAATATCTTTTTCCTTTATAAATGTAGAAATTACAGGTCCAGCAAATACCATCATAAGCAACCATAATATTGTGGAGGTTATAGTCAATGCCTTTATTGATTTTTTTACTACTTCTTTCAACCTAGTAAAATTTTTAGCCCCATAATTGTAAGATACTATAGGCTGCATAGCTGATGTCATACCTATAACTGTAATATATAGGAACATCGATACCTTTGATATTACCCCTACTATTATTATAGCTAAATCTCCATTGGAACTTAATATATTATTTAATATGGCCGCTACCACCGCATCAGATATTTCAATGATAAAAGTTGAAAACCCTACAGCGATAATTGATAAGCTAAACTCTTTGTTAAGTCTCAATGTAAATGATATATTAAATTTATTCTTTATTTTTAAGAAATGATACAGAGCATAGAAAGCTGCAATAATTTGAGATACTACTGTAGCAATGGCAGCTCCTTTTATCCCTTGAGCGAAGTTAATTACTAAAATGTAATCCAAAATTATATTACCTATTGCTCCTATAGAGTTAGCAATAAGATTTGTTTTAGCATTTCCTAATGACGTCATAATATAACCTACAATTACAGTAAAACATTGAAATAAACTGCCCAATATAACAATGCTTATATACTCATTTGCAAAAGGAAATATATTATCCGTTGCACCTAAATGCTTAATTATAGAATCTTTAAATCTATATATAAAAACCGTAAGGGTAAAAATCCCTATAAGCATTAAAGTCAATGCATTCATAACTATATACTTTATTCTTCCAAGGCTACCTTCTCCTAAGCTTCTAGCTACAGCAGTAGAAGCACCTACTGCAATGAGTAACCCCACAGATATGATTAGTCTTTGAATGGGAAAAGCTATGGTTAGAGCTCCTACAGCAGTGGCTCCTATAGCCCTTCCTACAAATATGGTATCCACCATATTATACAGTTCCGCAACGAATAAGGATATTATAGCAGGTATGGCAAATTTCAATAATACCTTACTTACTTTTCCTTCTGAAAAGGCCTTACTTTCTTTAATGATAATGTTACTACTTAAAGCCATATTACTCACCTTTTCTCCTTTTCGTTATTTAGGCATCTCACAAAAATAACTAGTCAGTCTACTCGTCTATTTTTTACGATGCCTTATAGATATCTATGTAATTTTAAAATATATATAAAAATGCACATTTTTATTTTTCTATTTAGGTTTTTTTCCTATACTAATATTATATTGTACTTTTTTAATTATTACATTCACTTAAATACTGACTTTTAGGGACAATTATACGTAGTTTAGGATTTATATTTTTAAGCAATTAAACAAAAAAGCACCTTAATATCAGTGCTTTTGTACCTTATTTAATAAAATGAGAACTGCTCCATAGCCTTTAACTTTAGTAACGATGTTAAATACAGTACTCCTTTTAGCAAAGTTAAAAGATATTTTAGGGAAAGAAGTATTTCTCAATAGTTCTATTTCGGCTTCATTAAGGCGCTTTGGTTTGCCTAGTCTTACCCAAGAATCATAGGCTGAACCAATCCTTTCATTTATTTCATATTTTATTATCTCATAATCGCAAAAAAGATTGATTAAGTTTAGTGAAAATTTTCTTTCAGCAGTGTTTTTTATACCTCTTCCTTTTAACATGTTTTCAAAGGATATTAATTTATTTATATCTACTCCATAGCTATATAGCAATATTTGAATATCTTCTCCCTGCCTAGTTATAATATATCCTTCTCCCTTTTCTATTAAAACCTCTCCTAATCTGGATAATAGGTAATAAGCATAATAAGAAGGCTTTTTTATACCCATTTGATTTATTAGGGCATCATCCCCAATGAATACTTCATTAGTTATTTCAGCTTTTTCCTCAATACTATCAAAAGCCTTAAAAAATACACTTTTCCCCTCTAAATGATTCTGAATTATAAAGGGGATCATATAACAGGTGTCATAAATATAATCGTTTTGCGCCTCTTGAACTTTTTCTTCCATTAAATCAAAATAATCATTTATTCTATTTTCGATATATGCTCTGTCTTCCATAGGCAATTGCTTACTAATATTGAATCTCCATTTTCTTAGCTCATAATCTCCATATTCTTCTCTAAAATATTCAATAAAGCTATCTAAAATATTCTTTATATCTTCAACTTTTAAATTTTCCTCAATAATAATAATAGGCCTCAGGTTGATAGATATTATAAATTTTATAATTTCTTTGACTTGAAACCAATTATAAAACTTACCATTCCCTGGTACTATCCCCATTTCCTCTGAAAAAAGCTCCTGAAGCATAATATATTTAAAGCCTATATCCTTTTGAACATTTATAAGATACTGCTTTTGAGTTTCTTTTAATAGCTCCTTAGAGTGTTTTAAATTAATTATGTGATTATGTTCATGCTTAAAATCTTCTCCAGGCTTTACTGCATCTATATGAATCTTCATTATTCTTTCTTCATAATTATATCTATCATAATCCTCTAGATAATAAGAGATATAATTTAGCGCATTTTTAAGTTCGATTTCCCTAAAAACCTTTTGTGCTTCTAAGGTATTTTCATCTAATTTATACTTTTTTCTATATTGCAAAGGAGTACACTTATGATGAATTTTAAAGTGTTTATTAAAATATCTAATATGGGAAAAACCTAGTTCTTCAGAGATTTCTGAAATAGTTTTATCTGTATCAAGAAGTAGTTTTATAGATTCTTCTACTCTTGTAAGATTCAAAAAATCTTTAAAACTATATCCAATCATATTTTTAATCTCATGAGATAGATAATTTGAACTTAAAAATTCTTTTTTGGCAATATCCTGAAGCATTATTTTATTTTTATAGTTATTATATATATACCTTACTATCCTATCATATCTTTCAAACTGTTCTTCATTTTCCTTTAAATCCTCTTTTTCATATATTAGCTGATGAAAATTATTTATCAAATGATACAATAATTCTACTAAAGCTTCCTCAACATAGTCCTCGTAATCATCACCCTTTTGAATTATTTCACAAGCTATAACTGAAATAAGCCTTCTCAGTATCTGATACTTTTCATCTTCCTGGGCTCCTATATCTGTTGAATTGGTATAAAAAAACACATCCTTGATGCCATTAAAATACTTTTCAAAGAAGTTAGGATCTATGTGCAGCATAAGAACCTCATTATCCTTATCTAAAGCTTTAATACTATGAGCCTCATCAGAATTTATGATTTCTATCTCTCCTTGTTCTATTTCAAACTTTCCTGTTTCAATAAAGGCCCATATGGTTCCTTTTAAAACAAAAATAATCTCTATGGAATCGTGCCAGTGAATTGGATACTCTTCTATATTTACTAAAGAAATCTTCATAGGAAGTTCTGTCATATAGTTTATATATTCTTTTCTCATGGAACCACTCCTCTTCAACAAATTTCTCCTATGCAATATATTATACTATATTTTCAAAATAACTTTTCATGTATATCTAGAAGAAGTTAAGTCTCAACAAAAAAACCTTCAGCCTATTAAAAAACTGAAGGTTAGTTATATCTCTAATTTGTTACATCTACTACCCTTTCTTTTTTCCATCTTACCACAGTAATTGCAGTAATCAAAATTATTGCAATTAAAAAACATAAAGGTACTATCATCTTAGGTAAAGCTATACTAACAAAATATATTATGAGCTTTTCTATAATTAAGTTAAAGGTAACAATAGCTATAGGAAGTTGAATTCCTATTAGAGCTATGTAGTTATTTACTACACTAGAGACAAACATTGAAATAAGTGTAAATATGAATACTAAAATATATATTAGAATTACTGTAAGTATTATATACTGGATAAATGTAAGGTCATACCAAAAAATTATCCTAGAGTTTAAAAAAGAATTTATGTTACTGTTAAAAAACATATTTACTTTATTATGATGATAGAGCATAAAGAAAATCATTAACTGTAGGGTGTTTATTATGAAGGTTCCTATAAGTCCTGCATATATTTTGCTTTTAAACATTTTTCTTCCTCGTCTACATGTATATTGAATATGTTTCACCTTATTTTTACTATCCCTTAAATATATAGGAGATATCATAAACATAACACTTAATAGTATGGTCATTATTAATCCTTTAATTAAATTATTATAGTTTTCAAGAACTATATAAGGCATTATAGAGGTTTGCTCATTTTTGCTATAAACATCTTCTATTCTAAATTTTGCTTCAGATGTAGTCCCTCTATATTGCCTTAATAAATCCTCTTTTTTGCTTTCGTAGCTTTGAATCATCCATTTTGTCGTTGGTAATTCCCAAAATAAGTCTATAGATTCTTTAAAAACTGTATAATCACGCAAGTCACTCTGACTCTTTATTTTCCTATCAATATTTTTAAACTGTTCATAGTTTTTTATGTCAGCTTTAATAAATCTCTCCTCTGATTGAATATATTCATCCGCTTCTCTTATTTTTTCTTCATATTTAATCTTAAAATCCTTGAACTCCTCTTCGTCCACGTATTCTCCATAATTTTTCTTCATTTCCACTGAAATTCTATAAATATCTGTCTCTGGTCTGCCATTGGGAAAATATTTAATCCAAAATTCAATAAATAAAAAGTACATCAATAAATTAATTACTATAAGCATAAGTACCATTTTTAAATTAAATATCTTCTTTATTTCATTAACAATAATACTCATATGTCCTCCTAATATATATCTTCTTTTTTAAAGCTCTTAATACTTAAACCACTAAGACTTATGGTAATAATTCCCCATAGACTAAGGGTGATAAACTCATAATATTTAAAGGTGGTAAAAGCTCCGCTTTCCATAAACCACACAAAAGAATTCATAATTAGCATAAAAGGTGTAAAGGCACCTAAAAATATAAGATTGCTATGAGTAGGTGCAGCTCTTGGTAAAACTAGTACTAACCCAAATAATATGGCAAATATAAAAAATACTATGTAACTATTTTTTACAAATCTTGATATTATAAAGGCTATGCCATTAAAAATCAAAGAACATATATAAATAACCCCTATACCCAAAAGTAAATATTGTATAAAAGACATATTCCACCAGCTCATGTAAGGGAGATCATATTCTGCATTAAAATAACTGCTTATAGGAACTTGCCAAAGTTCATAATAGTCAAATTGAAGGAAATAAGTTAAAAGCCCTAAGCCCATGATAAGGGTAGCTATTAATAAGGTGGTAACCATTGAAGCTAAAAACTTGTCCACTATTAACCCTCTTCCTTTTTTACTGGAATAGGCTAGCAAATGTGTACTATTATCAAATTCATAATTTACTATGAAGGCTGTGATGAGTACTGACAATATCATTATTTCAAATATAAAGCTTCTAAATAGAGTTTTAAAAAGCAGGGAATGCATCCTATAAACACGACCCATAAAAAATAGATTTTTGTGTTCTTCATTTTTAATTAACTGATGAAATCTTTTAGCAAAGTCTTCATACTCTTTTCTTACAGTTTCTGCAGCTGCTCCGCTAAGTCTATATTTTTTTATTTCTCCTTCTGCTATTTGCATAAAATCTAATTTTTCATAAGTATCATCAATACCTTCAATAGTATTATAATAGGCTTCTATAATTCCTACCTCATTTATTAAATCCAACTCACTTTTGCTATATATGTCCTCTTTAGATTTTCCTTGATTATAGTTTAAACTTTCTAAAATTTCAAAGGCACTTTTATAAGTTCTAAAAGTCTTGTTATAAGTAATTTCATTAACCTTATTTAGTTCTTCCTCATAATAGATTTTAAACTTAGCCATCATGTTATCATCTATTTCATGACCTACTTTATCCACAATTTTATTTAATACCTTTAGCTCATCCTTATAATATCTATTTTGATATATAATAAAAAAATTAAAGGAGATAAATATTATCATAAGAGCTATAATTATAGGGGATGTTATTATCTTCTTAAACTCGTAGCTTTTTATATTCATATAAGCTTAATCCCTTTCTAAAGCTTCATCATTATAAACATATAAAAATACATCTTCTAGGCTTGGTTTAACCCTCTTCCAAGGGCTTTCTTCCTGTTCTTTGCATATAAATCTTATAATTATTTTGCCCTCTTCCTGCTTTTCAGATAGGGATATATGCCTTTTTCTAAATATCTCTAATTCTTGAAAATCCACTTCTGTCTCATATACCATTCCCTCAAGGATTTTACATAGATTTTTAATACTATCCTTATATAATACCTGATGCTCTTTTATCATAATAATTTCATTGGCTATGGATTCTACATCAGATACTATATGAGTGGAAAGTATAACTATTCTATCTCTAGATAATTCTGTAAGTAAATTCCTAAAACGAACTCTCTCCTTTGGATCTAACCCAGCTGTGGGCTCATCTAATATAAGAATTTTAGGATCATTAAGCATAGCCTGAGCTATACCTACCCGTTGAATCATACCTCCTGAAAACTTTTTCATCTTCTTATTTGCCACAGGTTCAAGAGCTACTAATCTTAAAAGCTCCTCTATTTTCTCCTTAGCTGCTCTTCTATCTATGCCTTTAAGAGCTGATAAATAAAGCAGATATTCTTTTGGGCTATAGTTTTTGTAATACCCAAACTCCTGAGGTAAATATCCTAAAATATCCCTATACTCCTCATCCATCTTAATAATATTCTGTCCATTGTAAAGTACTTCTCCTTCACTGGGAAAAAGTAATGTGGTAAGCATTTTAATAAGGGTGGTCTTTCCAGCGCCATTAGGAGCTAATAGTCCATATATACCACTTACAAATTCAATATTTATGTTCTTAAGAGCACAAAAACTCCCATAATTTTTGCTCACATTATTTAAAGATAACATTTTAAATCTCTCCTTTTATACTTCTAAAACTCATAATATTTTTAAGCCTCTTTATGTGACCATATATGCAAAGCAAGGTTACAACTAAGTACACATATATAGGTATGGTGTTTAAAACATTGATATAAGATTTTATATTGGATAAACACAAAAATAAATTAATTAGTATCCATCCACCTATAACAAAAAATTTGGTTATCTTTGATTTCATAATAAGTGTTATATATAAGAATGTGGTAGAAAATAAAAATAAAGAGGTTATAGAGATCATTAAAGCCCTTAAAAAGCTTATTTCTGCATACATTAAAGAAATGAACCCAACTAATGCTACATTGAACAAAATACATAGAACACTGAATACTAACATTCTAAACGCTGCTAACTGATATAAATTATACTTACATGTCATCTCTATCTCATAAGTACCCTTTTGTTTTGTATTAATAAAGGATAGTAGTGAAATCGCTAGGTATAAAAGAGGTGATACTATAACTATAAAAGCATAAATACTGCCTTTTGGCTGATAACTCCATAGTTCTTTATTTATTACAAGAGTAGATAAAATAAAAGCAAACAATAAAATAACAAAAATTATTTCTATAGCATCGTGAAATAAATATTTAACTCCTATGAGTTTATACATATTCTTTATATAAGTACAAAAAGATTCTTTAGGCTTCATTCCCTTTTCTACGATGATATCTATTTCCTTTTTTACGGTAATTTCATCAGGTATATCTACATGAAACTTTTCCCTATCCATATTCTCACTCCTCATAAACTTTTCTTATTTTTTTAATCATAGAATAATACTTTGTTTTTACCGTAGATTCAGGCAACTTTAACATATTAGATATTTCTAAGAAGGTATATCCCCCAAAAATCTTTAATCTAAATATTTGCTGATACAAAGCATCTAACCTGTTTACTATAGTAACTACTTTTTCAACATCTTGCTTATATTCTAAGCTTAATACCATATCTTCCTTGTCACATATATCTATTTCCTCTATATCCCTATGCATAATCCGCTGTTTATAATATTTTGAACGAAAATAATCCACTAGGGTATAGGTAGCTATCTTATATAACCAGGTTCTAAAAGCTGCTTTGTTCTCATCATAGCCTTCTAGGGATTTTAACATCTTTACAAATATATCTTGAGTTAAATCCATAGATAGTTCCTTATCAATTGTTTGCTTATATACATATGTATATATCTCTATATAGTATCGAGAAATAAGTTCATTGGCTGCTTCTTTGCTGCCTTTATTTTTAATTTGCCTTATCAATCTTTTATCTCTTTCCATTATCTCCACTCATCCATAGGCTGTAATTTTCAAATTATGTTTTCCTATTTATATTCGTAATAAATTTAAAAATAGTTTTAAATTTATCTTATTTGTACCATATTTTATTTTCTTTTACTTTGCTTATCAAAAATAAAAAAAGAACCATCATATTTTTAATGATAATTCTTTTTTGCTCTTTTTAAATTATATATTTCAAACTATCTATTTCAGGTTAAAGGTATAATCTATACAATATCAAAAGATTTTCCTAAATCCTCAGCTTTATGAGCATCTGAGCCATATACCTTTTTTACTCCATAAGCTTCAACTAGTTCTGCAAAAACACCTGAAGGATAAACTTCTTTGCAATAGGGCTTTCTATGACCAGCAGTGTTAAAATCTATTTCATAATTTCTTATTTTTATCTCTTTTACGACTTCCTCCATGAGTTTAATATTACTGTATTCTATAGGATATTCTTGATTAAAAATCCTCACTAAGGTAGGATGACCAATACGTTTAGGCTTAAAATTTCCTAGGTCAGCTTTTATTGCCTTTAATAAGGTTTCATAATATTTATCATATACTTTCTCTACACTGCCTAATTTACGGACTAATCTACCGAACTCTTCAACACTGGCATCTACAATATGATATTCATCCTCTAATTTAATTACATGTACTGATAATATGCCATCCTCTAATTTATTGCCATATTTATTTAAATTTCCTCTTATTTTTTCTTCATAGCCTTCAACATAGTCCACTTCAAGTCCAGTATTTATTTTTATGCTACCTCTATAACTTCTCTTCACAGACTCTAATTCTTCAAAATACTGTTCTATAACCTCTTCTGTCGGATTACAATATTTTAAAACTTCTGGGTCCATAAAATATCCTGGTAAAGGCATATGCTCTGTAAAAGTTATTTCCTCTAATCCTAACTCAATAGCTTGTTTAATATAAAGCTCAAAGGGATCCTTTGTGCCATGAGGGCAATAGGGGGAATGCATATGTCCATCTCTTAATACTTTAGAATTTTTCATAATTTCTCACCTTGCTTCCTAAGTTAATATTAAGTTGTTATATAATATTCAACATTATTCTTTTAAAACCTTTATCTTTACATATCTTTAACAGTTCTTTTATATGATACATCCTCAAAAAATAAAAAAGAACTATCATAATCTCTTGATAATTCCTTTTTATGCTTTACTTTTTTTCTCTTATCTTCATGAACACGAGACATAGCTGATAAACGTTTTATGCTTTCTCCATGTTCTTCTGGAGTCATAATATCTTTTACATAACCACCTTTTAGGGTGATTTTGTCTCTTGAATCCTTATTTTTCATCTGTACTGGCTTAGATTTTTTTGATTTCATATTAACACCTCTTTTATATCAATTACATTATTTAATTTATTATGCCCATAAAACTTATGCTGATATTATCACATAATAAATTACTTTTACAGTAATATTCTATAGCTATATTATATCATTATAGCTGTTGTTTTAAAAGCATAAGAGTCATAAAATCTGTGTTTTATGACTCTTTCATTAAACTATTATAGTTATATTAAATATTTCTTATTAATTAATTTTTCCAGAGCTCTATTTCTTAGTCCACTTCTGAAGCATAACTTTAGCAGATCTGGTCATCTCTTTAGAAAATTCTGCTCCAGTCTTTCTAGCATAAATGAATTGCCCATAATTCTTTGCCTTATATACATTGCTTGGAGAAACCAGCTTTTGCCTGTCTTTAAACATATCTTCAAAATCTGCTCCATCCAGTCTTTTATAGCTCTCATCAAACACTATATATTTCCTATTAAACCTAGGATTTATCCTGCGCTCTACATTTTCCGGATAGTATCCAAGACATAGCATTGCAACAGGCGTAGCCCAATCAGGCAAATTAAGCATTTCTCTATGAATCTCATAGTTTTCTATAATATCACCAATGTAACAGGAGCCAATTCCTAAGGCTTCAGCAGCTACTACTGCGTTTTGAGCTGCAATTATTGCATCTGCAGTGGCTAATAAAAAGTCTCCCTCATCTGGTCCTTCATACTCCATATTATTTTCTTTACAATAGTCTTTTACTCCACTATGCTCATAAAAATCAAACCATCTCTGCATATCTGCAAGAAAAATAAGTATAGTTGGTGCATTAGCTATAAAAGGCTGGTTGTCACAGGTTTCACTTAACCTCTTCTTTTTCGCCTCATCTTCTACTACTATTATAGAATAGAGCATCATATTACCTGCAGTAGGTGCTCTCATGGTGGCTTCAAGAATTATATCAAGATGCTCTCTAGAAATTTTTCCCTCCTTATACTTTCTTAAGGACATGCGGTTTGATAAAAGCTCAATGGTACTGTTCATAATTATTCATCCCCTTCATTTTATCTATTATTTTATTATAGATCTTATGCATATGAGGCTCATTGCTGTATAGGTTCACTTCATTTATAGGAATCCATTTGACTCCACTATTTTCATCTGTTTTAACCACAAGGACTTCATTTTCATCACCTTCAAGTAAATAAGCTGCATTTAAATGAAGATGTGCAGATACGAATTTTCCTCTTTTCATATGAGCCTGCACAGGCATTATATCTAAAGCAAAAATATCTGAAATAATGGGCCTAATCTCTTTCACCCCAGTTTCTTCCTCTGCCTCTTTAATTGCTACCTGCAATAAGTCTTCTTCTCCATCTGCATGACCACCTGTCCAAGCCCATGAATTATATATATTATGATGTACCATTAAAATTTTATCTCTGCTTTTATTTACTATAAAACCAGAACTGGTCATATGCAAAAGCTCATTGTCCCTAGTAAGTATATTATCAAACTGGTTTGCAGATTTTAAAATCAATTCTCTATCCTTTGCCTCCTGCTCATTGAAAGGATTATAATTCTTTATGGCTTCTATCCAATTCATAATTTTTCTCTCTCTCTTTAAAAATTGTTAATATCAAAAAACTAAATAATATCAAGTTTCTGAACTATTTCCTCACATAATTTATGAGTTATTAGGGAATCTTCTATAGAAGGATAGCACTGGGTATTACTCTCCACTGCTTTTAAAAAAGCTTCTACTATATCGTAAAAACCTCTTCTATATAATATGGGATCCCAATCCTTAAATTTAATCAAGCTTTCCTTATCCTCTTTTAAGTGAGTGGTATTTATTAAATCCTTTACCACTAATTTATTTCCTGAGCTCATGTATTCAACCACTTCCTCTGTGGCTCCACTATCTCTATTCATTATGCCTATAGCATTAGTATTGCCATTAGAAAGTCCTATAACCACATTGTTTAAAAGCCCATGCTCTTTAAGTCCCTTAACATGTGTATCCTTTACTTCTCCATTCATTAAAAATCTCAAGGTATCTACCACATGAATGAAGTCATCAAAGATAAAGGTTCTAACCTCTCCAGGATGCGCTACTCTATTTTTTTCCATTATAATTATATCTGGCTGTCCATTATCTTTTAAGGCTTTATACATAGGCGCAAATCTTCTGTTAAAGCCCACCATCAAAATTTTGCCAACCCGCTTTGATAATTCTGCCACTCTTAAAGCTTCTACATAGTTATAGCTTAGAGGCTTATCCACATACACATGAATACCATTATTTAAAAGCTTCTCTGCAATTTCCACATGGCTTTCTGTAGAAGTATGCACAAAAGCTGCGTCTATCTTTAAATCTATTAGTTCCTCTAAGGTTGAAACATAGCTCTTTATTCTATACTTTTTAGAAAGGCATTCTAACTTTTCTATGTTTCTTGTACAAAATATTAATTCTACATTCTCTTTTGCTGTAATAATTGGTAAATACGCCTTCTCACATATGCTTCCTAGACCTATAACTCCTACTTTCATACATTATATTTAGAGCGAGGTTGCAGAACAAGTAACAACCTTCACTAAATGCTCACCTCTTTTCATAATATTTCTTCATAATAGCATATTAATATCTTAGCTATAATTAAGGTTAACTTTATTATACAATATCTAGAAATTTAATTCTCGAATTTTTTGAGGATATATTAATCAAAAAATAAAATTACTCTAAAAATTTTTAATTCTTTGTAACCAAATTTGTGTCCCTACATACTATATAATGTAAAATATCACAATACAAAAATTAACTAACAGATTTTTTATTATTTGCTAAAGGGGGGTGGCGTCCCAACAATGCTTAATTTTATATTATTCAATCCTCTACACACTTATACACTACCGGATGCAGTCCTAATTTTTATTGCCTCCATTTTCATATCCTTTCTATTTGCTAGGCTCATCATTAAAAAGCATAAGAGAATTAGCAGCTCATTAACTTCTCTAAAAGACATTGATCTTGAAAAACTTCTTGGTAGAGAACCTATTGAGCTCGACTTTAAAGGCATAAGAGAATTTTTAAAGGACACAAAGGTTTTAGTAACCGGGGCTGGAGGAAGCATAGGCTCAGAGCTTTGTAGACAAATAGCTAAATACGGCCCAAATGAATTATTACTTTTAGATATATACGAAAATACTGTTTATGACTTAGAAAATGAACTTATAAGAAAATATCCCTGGCTTAAAATAAAAATTTTAATTGCTTCTATAAGGGATAGGAAAAGATTAGATAGGCTTTTTAAAGAATATAAGCCGGATATTATTTTCCATGCTGCTGCTCACAAGCATGTTCCTCTTATGGAAGATCACCCTACAGAAGCAGTTAAAAATAATATATTGGGTACATTAAACATGGTAGAATGTGCTCATAATTATTCAGTTAAAAGTTTTGTTCTCATATCTACTGATAAAGCTGTAAACCCAAGTAATATTATGGGGGCTACAAAAAGAGTATGTGAAATGCTTATTCAAGCTATTAATGCCATAAGTGATACTAAATATGTAGCGGTAAGATTTGGCAATGTCCTAGGAAGCAATGGCTCCGTAATACCTTTATTTCTAAATCAAATAGCAGATGGCGGTCCTGTTACAGTGACAGATAAATATGTAACAAGATATTTTATGCTTATTTCAGAGGCCACTCAATTAGTTATTCAAGCTGGTGCCTTTGCTAAAGGAGGAGAAATCTTTGTACTAGATATGGGCGAGCCACTTAAAATCTATGATTTAGCTCACGCTCTTATAAAGATGACCGGCTTAAAGCCTAAAGAAGACATAGAGATACACATAACAGGGTTACGTCCTGGTGAAAAGCTCCATGAAGAATTGTTTATGGATGGTGAAGCATTATTCAAAACTACCAATAATAAAATTTTTGTGGGTAATCCTCAAAATATAAATTTAGAAGACTTAAAACAAAAAGTTTTTGAATTAGAGGAGGTAGTTTTGGAAAATGACGATTCAAAGGTTATAGAGAAACTTGCAGAAATAGTTCCTAATTATAGAAATATTGATAAATAGCCTTTACAATATGGAGAAAATTTTTTTCTCCTTATAGAATTTCATAAAAAATACAAGGAGGAAAACTAACCTCATGAGTATCAATGATATGAATATAAAAGATATCATTAATCTATTATTAAAACGTTGGAAACTACTATCTATAGCTCTATTAATACCTTTTATTTTAAGCATTATATTTAGTTTCTTTATTGCAAAGCCCGTGTATGGTGCTGAAGCTTCTGTAATAGTAGGTCCTCAAATTAGTAAGATCCCAAACCCATATACCTATAGTGATCTATTAATGTATGAGCACATGGTTAAAAGTTACAAGGAGGTATTAAAATCTAGACTTGTAGTGCAAAATACCATTGATAAATTATCCTTAAAAGATACTGTAGAGTCTATTAAAAAAAATATCACCATTAATACTATAGAGGGTACCGAAATACTAAAGATTTATTATACTAATAACAATCCTGACTACACCGCCACCATCGTTAACGGCTTGATAGATTCCCTAAAGGAAGTTACTGCCTCTATAAAGGGTGCAGATAATATAATAATTTTAGATAGAGCTGTGTACCCTGAAAAACCTATTTCACCTAACAAAAGTCTTAATGTGCTAGTAGGACTACTTTTAGGTATAGGATTAGCTTTAATTATTTTATTTCTTGTTGAATATAAAGCTCCTACAAAAGAATATGAGAATCCTTTAGATATAAGCGCTAATGAATAAAAAAACAAAGAGCTTTTATATTATCTAGAAATAAAGAGGGGGATTAGATGTTATCTAAAGATAGACGTCATTTAAGAATTAAAGCCTTTATTATTTGTTTTACTTTCACATTATTCACCACTTTATTAGGCTTTTTTTTAAGCAATCTTTTTATAAAGCCTGTATATAAAACTGACATCTCTCTAATAATAAGAGGTGATTCTAATAAAACTAAAAACAATGGTGATGAATATGAGGATAATATATTATTGTTCCAAAAGCTAGCACCTACTTATAGCGAGATATTAAAATCTAGAACTGTTACACAAGATGTTATTAATAAACTTAATCTAAATATAAATGTAAGAGAACTTCAAAAGAGTATCTCAATATCGCAAAAGAAGAACAGTGAATTTTTAATTATATCAGTTAGCGCTCATTCTGCAAAAAAATCAGTAGAGATAGCTAATCAAATAGCTATTTCCTTAAAAGAAACTAGCTTAAAGATTTTAAGAGAGGATTTTGTAAATGTACTAGATGAGCCTAAACTTCCCTCAAAGTCTTTAAATATAAACATTATAGTAACTACAATTTTTTCTTTTTTAATAGGTTTATTTACTTCCTTAGCTTTTATATTATCCTTTAAAAAAGTCACAAAGCATTAGACTCGTGACTTTTTTAAAGGCGTCTCCAAAAATAACTAGTCAGTCTACTCGTCTATTTTGCATAATACTGCGTCCGCTACTAATAGCCCGCTATTAATGGAACCTGTATCCTTGTCTTACGCAAAATATATGATCCATCTTTGACTAGTTATTTTTTACTATGCCTTATTTAAAATTATAATTTCTATCTGGCCTAGAATTTAAATCTATTACCTCCTTTGCATCATAGAATTTCAAGAAATTTTTTCTCCTATGTCTTAAGGTTATTCCATCTACTGCCATCCTATCTCCCATCACTGCTAAAGTGTTATTTGATATTTTTTCATAGGCTTCGCTACCTACAGCATAAAATATTTTAAATCCCTTAGATTGGAGATATTTAAATTTATCATTTTCCTCTGGTAAGCTAGACCCATGTGGATAGATGTAGATTTGAGTACTCCCAACTAAAGTAGCTACTTCCTTTTCCCACTTATCTATATCTCTCTTAAAGTATTCTAGGCTTACCTTTTGGTTATCATTATGGCCATAACTATGGCTTGCAAATTTCCATCCATTTTCTTTTAACTTGTTACCAACCCTTAAAGCTTCCGCCCTTTCCCTAGCATAGTTTGATGAATCATAATCTGATTTATACCCAAAAATCCCTTCATAGCCTGTAAGAGCTATGATACCTTTGGCCCCCTTTATTGAAAAATCAGGATGTTTTTCTACAAACTTATCTATGAGTATCACAGTTTCATCATAGCCTATTATCTCTTTACCATTCTTGTCCTTTCTATAAGTAGCTAACTGATTATTTTGATCTAATATTAGCCTTTGAGCAGTAGAGCTTCTCATACCTTCATTGTAGGATAAATCATCTATTGATATTATTAAAGGTTTTTTCTCCTTTGGAACCCTTATATTTTTCTTTTTCATAAGCTTTATACCATTTACTTCTACTTCTTCATATAATTCATTGGCATCTACTAGCACATAGTTATTACTATATAGGGATTCTAGCACCTTACTAAATTCCTCCACAGTAACAAACCAGTCGTCCATATTATCACTATTCCATTTTGGTCCTTTAAAAGCAGCCTCTTTGTCCAAAATTAAGGGATGAAAAAACAAATGCTCCACCGTTCCTTGAAAATCTACTAACTCAACTTCCTTATTAACTTCCTTCACAGGTTTAATCTCTTCTATTAAATCCACTTTTTCTTTTTCGCCTAAAAGTCTATTACTTTCTACCACAGGTATATTCTCTTCTTTTATTGTACAAGAGCTTAAAACGAAAGAACCTAATAATGCTAAAACTAATAGCTCCAAAGTTTTCTTCTTCATTAAAACCTCACTCCTACTATTTTAATTTATGTAGGCGCATAAATTAACTGCTATATAAACTCTCTCACTTAAAATTTTATAGGATTGGTTATAACAAAGGGTTACAATGCTGCTACAAATTGGTATCATTTTATAGACTTCTCCTTTTAATAATATAAACAAAAGTTCCTATAATAAATGCAGAACCTCCTATTCCAATTATCTTGCCTTGCTTTTTCATTTCCATCTGCGATTTTTGTGGTTTATCATTGCTTTTAGAATTTTGAATTTCTCTTTTTATTAACTGTATTTTCTTTTCATCATCTGCAGGATATATCTGTAAAGAGTCATCTAAATTTCTTCTTACATAGGCTTTATCTCCGTTAAAGAAAAAATTGCTCTCTCTTCCATTTGTATTTACAAACCATTGTAATGCAGTTAACTCTGCTCTTTGTCCTTCGTATAATCCTTCTTTTTCAATTTCTAAACTTTTATAATCCCATGAATTAGTCTTATATGCTCCCCAAGCTAGCTTATATCCTTTTTCCATCTTGTCTATGGATATTATACAATAATCTCCTATCTTAGGCTCTTTATTAATATATGCATATTTAAACTTTGATTCCAATACTATTTTTTTATCTTTTAAAGCACCACTTACTATATGATAAGTTTTTATTTCTATGCTATCTTCACTACTCTTTATTACCTCTCCTATTATTAATGCATCTTGATATCCTCCTGTAATTCTACTAAACACATCTCCTGCAAATGCTATCCTAGGTTCAAATAAAATAAATATAACAATTAGAATAACAGTCAGTGCCTTTTTCATAAATTTCAATCCTCCCTTTTATTGATTAAGTTATGTACTATAAAAATTGCCTACATACAATACGTAATCCATGAAAAATAAATTCAATAAAAATTTTCTTTTAACTAAGTTTTCAATGTGTAACCTTCTTAAATTTGTTACATATAATCTATATTATGAGTTAATTAATTTGCGGAGGGTTTTTATGAATTATAGAGATCTTAATAACTTGTATGAAGATGGCTTAGATTACGAAAGAGAAAAATATCAGCATCGTAATGATGATCCTATGGGCGACAAAGATAAGGATTCTATGAAGGGGATGAAATCTCCTCATTATATGTCCCCTATGCCTTGCTGTATGCACATGATGCAACATCCTTCTATGATGCATCCTATGTCCATGATGCCTATGGAAAATATGCCTATGCATGGTATACACATGGGTATGATGCCTATGGGAAGTATGCCTATGCATAAAATGTGTATGGGGATGATGCCCATGGGAAATATGCCTATGCATGGTATGCACATGGGGATGATGCCTATGGGAAGTATGCCTATGCATGGTATGCACATGGGGATGATGCCTATGGGAAGTATGCCTATGCATGATATGCACATGGGGATGATGCCTATGGGAAGTATGCCTATGCATGATATGCACATGGGGATGATGCCTATGGGAAGTATGTATATGGATAGCATGTCCATGGGAATGGGTATGATGCCTATGGATGAAATGATGGATATGGATATGGATATGGATATGGATGAAAGGTTTATGCCTGATCTACCCATATTTGATTTTAACGAAGAAGAGTATTAAAAATTTATAAAATAAAGCTTCTAGAGAATATAAATATTCTTTAGAAGCTTTATTTTAATTAATCTTTGATTTTATGAATATTTATCTTTAAAGCAAGAAAACTATAAATATATAAGTAAACTTTAAACCCTAACTTTCCATTTGAAAGGAGAAGCAATAGATGAATAGCACATTTAGAGGAGATAATCTCCAAGGTATATTTAGATCTTATTGGATAGAATCAACTAAAGACACAAATTATCCTAAATTAGAAGAAAACATAGAGGTAGACATAGCTATCATCGGTGGCGGTATAACTGGTATAACCCTTGGTTATCTTCTGAAAAAGGAAGGAGCAAAAATAGCCATTCTCGAAGCAAATAAAATCGCCAAAGGTACCACTGGTCATACTACAGCTAAAATTACTTCCCAGCATCACTTAATTTATGATAAACTAATAAATCAATTTGGAATAGAAAGAGCTCTGCAATATGCTGAGGCTAACGAATATGCCATTAACTTCATAGAAGAGACTATAAATGAACATAATATTCAATGTGATTTTCATAGATTACCAGCTTATATGTACACAGAAGATATAAATTACATAGTTAAAATTGAAAAAGAGATTGAGGCTGCCAATAAATTGGGTTTAAATGCAAAGTATCTTTCAGAGCTTCCTCTTCCTTTTTCTACTCAAGCTGCTGTAGCTTTTGAGAATCAAGCAGAATTTCATCCTAGAAAATATCTTTTGCCCTTGGCAGAAAAAATACCTGGTGAAGGAAGTTATATTTTTGAAAATACTCCTGTAGTAGAAATTGAAAATGAAAATTCCTTTTCTCTTATTACTGCTAATAAAAAAAGAGTAAAGGCTACAAAGGTAGTCATAGCCTCACATTTTCCTTGCTATGATGCATTAGGCCTATATTTTACAAGACTAAAACCTGATAGATCCTATGTAATTGCTACAAATATTAAAGAGGAATTTCCTCAAGGCATGTTTATAAATGCAGAAGAGCCTGGACGTTCTCTGCGCCCTCAAGTCCATGAGGACAGACAAATTGTTTTGGTTGGTGGTGAAGGTCATAAAACTGGCCATGGAGGAAGTACTCTGCAGCATTATATAAATCTAAAAAACTTTGCTGAAAGTACCTTCAATGTAAATAGCTTTTTATATCTATGGTCTACTCAAGATTACATAACTCTTGATTTAGTTCCTTATGTGGGATATATAACTTCCTCTACCGAAAACATGTATGTGGCCACTGGTTATGGAAAATGGGGCATGACCAATGGAACTGCTGCAGCTATATTGCTTAAAGATTTAATTATTAAGAAGGAAAGTCCTTGGCAAGAAGTTTATAACCCTTCCCGAAATACTACTGGTAAAGCTATTAAAAGCTTTTTTGTAGAGAATACAGACGTAGCTGTAGAGCTTATTAAAGGCAAGCTTGAAAAAGGAGAAGAAACTTTAAAATTAAACCTTGGTGAAGGTAAGGAAGTAAAAATAGATGGAAAAAAATACGGAGCTTATAAGGATAACGAAGGAAATACCCATATAGTAGATATAACCTGCACACATTTAGGCTGTGAGTTAAAATGGAATGATGCTGAAAAGTCTTGGGACTGTCCCTGCCACGGTTCCAGATTTTCTTATGATGGCGAAGTACTGGAAGGCCCTGCTCACAAGAAGCTAAATCACTATAAAGAAGAGCCAAATAGGCCGGACCCAAATATAGTATAAGATGCTTACATTAAATTTCGATTTAAAACCAGGAGTTAATTAGTAACTCCTGGTTTTTTAAGTCTATGATCTACTAAACCTTAAGTAAAGTTTTCTCTGAAATATATAACACTTTTTGCAATATTTAAGACATAATAAGCATCAAATAATGTAAAAAATTCGAATATAATTAACTAAAGATAGTTTTTAGGGGGATTCATTATGAAAAGTTTTTTTAATACTTATAAGACTACGTTAATATTGTTAGCCTCAATAATTTTAGGAGGACTTTTAGGATTGATTATGGGGCCAAAGGCCGTAATTTTTGAACCTCTTGGTAATCTTTTCATTAACCTCATATTTACAATTATCGTGCCATTAGTGTTTTTTAGCATATCCTCTACTATTTCAAATATGACTTCTTTAAAGCGATTAGGTAAAATTTTAGGAAATACATTTTTAGTTTTTACCTCCACTGCCCTAATATCCGCCATAATTGGTTTTATTGGTACCTTGACCTTTAACCCTACTGAGGGCGTAAAAATTGATACTCTAGAGAGCATTATAAATAAAGCTGGAAATGCTATCTCTAATACAGATACTCCAACCTTTTTACAGCAGCTTGTAAACACTATTTCTGTATCAGATTTTATATCTTTGTTTTCTAGAAAAAACATGTTACAGCTAATAATATTTTCCTTATTATTTGGTATAGCTATTGCTATGATTGGAGAGAATGGGAGGCCTATCAGTAAATTATTAGACTCCTGTTCTAAAGCAATGATGAAGGTGGTAGAAATCATTATGTATTATGCTCCTATAGGTCTTTCCTGCTACTTTGCATCCGTGGTTGGTCAATTAGGATCGCAGATTCTAACAGGTTATTTAAGGGTTTTTATTCTATACTTAATTTTATCTATTATTTATTATTTTGGTTTCTTTACTCTCTATGCCTTCTTTGCTGGAGGAAAAACTGGAATTAACCGTTTTTGGAAAAATGCTATATCTCCTTCAATAACAGCACTAGCTACATGCTCCAGTGCAGCTTGCATACCCACTAATCTTAAGTCTACAAAAAACATGGGAGTATCTCAAGATGTTGCAGAAACAGTAATTCCCCTAGGAGCAAATACACATAAAGATGGTTCTGTTATAGGTGGAGTGATGAAAGTTACCTTTTTACTTGGGCTGTTTGGAAGAGATATGAGCAGTATATCTTCAATTTTAGGTATCATTTTGGTTTCATTTTTAGTAGGAGCTGTTATGGGGGCTATTCCAAATGGAGGAATGATTGGAGAAATGCTTATAATAAGTGTTTATGGTTTTTCTCCTGAGGTGCTTCCTATTATAGCCGTTATAAGTACCATCATTGACGCTCCAGCTACCTTATTAAATTCTACTGGTAATACAGTATGTGCTATGATGGTTAACAGACTTACAGAAGGATCTGGCTGGTTAGAGAAAAATGAGGTTTAAGGAGGACACTAAAAAAGTGCCCTTCTTAAACCTCTTTATTATTTATGCAAAACCTAATATCCTTTTAAAAACATTAAGCTTTCCAGTTTTCGTTGTTCTTGTAGTAAATTGAAGGTTATTATCATAATTTAATTCTAGCTTTTCTCCTTCTAATTTATTCTTTTTTAAAAGTTCAATCCTAATCTCCTTGTTTAATTCCTCCATAGATGAGTATTTATACTTTTCATTAACATGAAAGCATCTTTGAATTATATTTTTTAAATTGTGCTCTACGTTGTTTATAAAATCATCATCTATAAGAGGTTCAAGATCAGTACAGGGAACCTTCCCTCTTGCCATAAAATACATTAGTCTACCTATGGTATTTATATGATCTTTATGATTTTTCTGAAGCAAATCCTTATTTTCACAGAATTCGTCTAAGGTCAACTCTTCAAAGTCCATTATATAAATTTCTTTGTTTTTATTTATAATAATATTACTTGGATTTAATCTAATATTACTAACAAATTTTGATTCTTTTAAATAATCTATAATGTTGCAAAGGTTTAATGTAATATTATAGATGTCTCTAACTTCTAAGCTCCCCACTTCTCTCATAAATTCCTTAAGGGTTTCTCCCTCTTGATATTCCTGAACCATGTAAAAATAATTATCCTCATAAAATATTTCTAGCATTTGCAAGATTCCTTTATGAGTTAATCTTTTTATCTGATTATATTCATTTAAAATGTCTAAATTACCTTTAACATCCTTATATATTTCTCTCAAGGTTACAAGCTTTTTAAGCTTAACGTTTTTACATAAATAAATCATACCATTGCTAGACTCTCTTAAAGCTCTTACTACCTCATATCTTCCATCTAATATATATCCTCTTCTTAACATAATCCACCTCGAATATTAATCTTTTGTAAGCTACGTATTATTTATACGAGACTCTTTTAAATTTTTATAGGGTGGATTATAAGAATTTAAGAAAATTTCTTTAAAAAGCATAAAACTTAACGCTGCAGTTTGAAGCATAGGTACAATATGTATTTTGTACAAAAGTTGTAAAATTTAATTTATTTAGTTTATATATTAGTGTTATAATAATATTAATGAAGACAAACTTAATTTTAGAAAGGGTTAAAATGATGAATAACAAAATAAAACTATCTAATGAAAAGCGAAATGAAATGATAAAATCCATTAAAAATTATTTTGAAACAGAACGTGAAGAGGATTTAGGAGATTTAGCCTGTAATTTAATATTAAATTTCTTTATAGAAGAGCTAGCTCCAGAATTTTACAATCAAGGGGTATTTGATTCTTATAAATATATGGGCGATAAAATAGAAGATTTACTTGGAATTCAAAAATAAACATGCTATAATACGATTAAGTAAAAAATATGAATATTTTGTAACAGAGCAGATATTATGCGTTAAGTGTTAGAGAATGGGAGTAGAGTCTCTAGACGAAAAACCTTGAGTGGTTTGCGTTATAATATTTCATCCGCTGTTAAGTTAAAAAGCCTTTATTTCTTTTTAATGTAGCAGCATAAAAAGAAATAAGGGCTTTTATTTTATTTTGAAGGAGACTAAATTATGAATATGAAAAAAGATTCTAGGTTTACACAAAAAATGGTTCAAACAGGATTATTTATTGCCTTAGCTCTGATTATTAGAAGTTTTAGCTATATGATCTATATCGGTGGTGCTCCTGGAATGCGCATTACCTTTTCAGGTATTTTCTTAAAGCTTGTAGCTATTCTTTTTGGCCCTTTATTTGGAGGAATTTCCTCTGGTATCTTAGATATTTTAGGTTTTATAATTAAACCTGAAGGAGCATATATTCCTTGGCTTACCGCTACTGCAATTTTAGGCGGTGTAATAGTGGGAATTTTATGGATAATATTCAGACATATAAATATCAAATCTCTTCAATGGGGATTCTTTCTATTCTTTATAGTTATAGGCCTTGTAGGAGTAATAAATCATGTTAGTATTCTTTTTATAAAAGATTCTTCTTACTCAAACTTCTTAAATTCTATAGGTAAAAATAGAGACTTTGCCACCATAGGCTTAGAAGTAATCGCTATTTTGGGATTGATTCTTTTATTTATAGATTATATTATTCAAAAGAAAAACTCAAATGTTCATATTCATGAAAACTTTCTAAAAATACTAATAGTAACTGGAATATCTGGCCTAATAGTTACAACTTTAAATACCTACGTGCTGCAAATATTCATACCTGCTTTAGCTAAAAAAGGATTTTTGATATTTTGGATTCCTAGAATTATTCAAGAGATACTAATGACTACAATTCAAGCTTATATAATTGCATTCTTATACTCTATCTATAAGAAATTATATGCTAATAAATATTAATGATATAAAAAGTCGCTATCTGAGATTATATAAGGATAGCGACTTTAAGTTTGTTTTTTATAATAAACATATTATTGCAAAACATAGGACTTGAGATACATTAATGATAACAAAGTTTTTAACTGCAAGAATAAAAGTATCTTTTTTAGTTTGCTTTTGATAAAAAAGTTTTATATTTTTACTTACTAATACAAAAGTTAAAAACACTAAAATCCCTAATATAGGCTCCACCTTTAAGAATAATAATATTGCTATATCTATATAAGCAATATAATATAAAATTTTAAAAAGTTGTAATGCTTTTTCTTTTCCAATATATACAGGTAATGTGTACCTCTTATTTTCTATATCCTCTTCTATGTCACAAATATTATTTGCAAGCATTATATTTGCAATTCCGCAAATTGCAGGCAGAGAAATTAAAAATAGGTAAATAATTTCAATAATCTCTAATTTTATATTTAGTGTACCTTGTAAAAAACTTAGTGATACTATACTTTTATCATAAATATGTATATAAGTTGATATAAAAGGAATTAAAAATCCCATAAAAAGTCCGGAAAACAACTCTCCTAGTGGCATTCTAGATATAGGCAATGGTCCAAAAGAATAAAGTACCCCTACCCCAAAAGAAATTACCCCTAAAATCAAAACTATATAATTAGTATTCAAAAATAACATAAATCCGCATAAGCTTGCTATAACTACTAGCGATATAATTATAAGCACTACGGTACTTTCTTTTAGATTAAATCTTACTATAGCATTATGCTTTTCATATCCATAGCCATGAGTTTTCTGTGCCTTTTTAAAATCATAATAATTATTAATGGCAGTAGTAGCCATGTCAAAGGCTAGTAAAGCTCCTAGCATTAATGTAAAATTTTTAGCATTAAAGGACTTAAACCTATATAACGAATAGAAGGTTCCTAGCGTGAAAGGAATCATACTGGCAACCTTTGTTTGAATCTCCACTAATTTCAAAAAGCTATTTATATTCAAGAATATCCCCCCGACATATAATATAATTTAATTTAAAATAAATTTTCTTTTCTTTTTCAACACTAAAATATTATATCATAATAAGAGAGATAATCTATATAAATAAACAATATTAATTCTTATTCTCAAAATATTATACTTTAATTACTTTCAGGAGTTTTTATTATTTTTTCTCCCTCTATACTAATAACACCTTTATCATATAAGGATAAAAATTTCCCCTTATAATTTAGCTTTTTATTTCCTATCACATCCATTAAGCATCCTTCTTCATCATTAATGGAAACTATCTTACCTTCAGGTATTATTAATATATTCTTAGCTTCTTGAGGTTTTTCCAAGGAAAAGCTCTCCCACTTTTCTCTTGGAGTATTAAAGTCCCCTCTTAGTACCTTCACAACCTTGTTATTAACTAATTTAGCTAAATACAATTTTTGGCTATCATCTATTCCTAAAAGCAACCCATCCTTCGTGACATCTATACTTTTCTCTTTGTGTAAGGATTTTATCATATTTTTCTGCTGATAAACTAATTCTGTGCCTCCTGGCAAAACTGCCATTTTGTTAATAGTTTGAGCACTACTCTTTACCTTTTTAAACTCATTCATTATATTTACCATGTATACATCATTCAAACTATTTCCCTTATTTGTTTTTATATACATGACATTGCTATCTTTAGAAAACACTATATCTCCTATAGTTTCCTTTTTATCATAACAATCTATACGAAACTTCTTCATATCAAAATTTAAGAGTTCTCTCTTTACATCGTTTCTTGCATCATAAGAATAGAAATCAAAATACTTTTTATTAGCAGCATTACTATTTTTCTCTACTAAAATGAAAGAATTATCATTGATTAACCATTTATAATATTCTATATTCATAGCTTTCTCCGAAGCTACTATATTAGTCTTTCCAGTTCTTGTGTCAAAAACTTTTAACTTATCATCTTCTATATAGGATATAAATCTTCCATTAAAAGAAGTTTTTACTTCTTTAGCTTTTTTAGATAGCACTAATTCTTTTTCTTTGGTTAGTTTATTGTTTTCATTAAGCTTTACGGTTTTAACCTTTAAGTCTTTGCCAAAATATTTGTTATTAATAGAAAACAATATGATATTTTGAATTACCAATGCAAACAATGTCCATAGTATTAATATCCTAATTTTTTTCATATGTCTCACCTACTTTTCAACATAAAAAGCTGTAGCTACAGTTCTTTCACCATTCCATGAGTTAGGAGAATTAAGCACCTCATCATTTAAATATAAGGTAGAAGAATATCCACCATCTAAATTACCTGCATTTACAGCCCCATGCTCCAATAAAATTTCTTGTATATCATAAAGGCTGGCTCCCATTTTATTTAAGCCTTTTCTGCCATCTACTACTAAAAACATTACGGTTCCATCTATCTTTTGCCCTACAGCAGTACGAGGATTAAATCCATCTTTTAATTTATCAGTGATTTGTCTTTTGCCATTAATGATTAAGGTTGGAGGCCTAAAACATATAGCCTCTGCCACATTTAATTTTCTTAACTCCCTTATACTATGATCTCCCACTACCAGCGTACCCTCTTTAGTGAAAGCCACTACGTTTTCTTTTTGATTTTCATTTATATTTTCCGTAGGATATATCACTTTTCCCTTTGATATAACAAAACCTCCTGGTAAGGAACCTGTACCTGCATATAATACTCCATCAGAGGATTTGTCAATAAAGGATCCACCATTAATAGCAGCAATCGCATCTCTTTCTCTTCCCATCTCACTAGTCTTTTGACCAGTTTTGCCTAGGTATTTGGTCATGGCCACCTTTACCTTGGTAGGGTCTTTAATTTCTAATAAAAACCCATCAAATCTATCCGTATGTATCTCGTAGCTTAATATCTCGTCACTATTTTTAAATTTCACCTTCACCTGGTTTATATCTTGAATTGGTTCTGTGGAAGTATTTTTAGCCTCTCCTAAAATGCTATCTATATTCTTTTGAGATAAAAAACTGGTCACTAGGTATTTATGCCTTGTGGCCATCACTGTAGATATTACAGCTTTCTTTATGTTGTTATAAGGACCAAATAGTATCACTAGTGGTGTAGATAGTGCTATAAAAAATATTTGATAAAATATAAATAATAGTAATCTTTTAATTTTCCTGCTCAACATAAACACCTACTTTTGTAAAATAAACTTTAACATTGGATTATTATACACCATGTACCTATAATATACTATCCTAGTTAATATTGTTTTAATCATCACCATTTTACTTTTCATCAATTTATAATACGAAAACTTTTCTAAAACAGTCTCTTATATTTATTTCATATAAAAAAACACTATCAAAATCTTAAACTAATTTTGATAGTGTACTATTTATATTAATGTCACTTATTTTTAAACAGCAAAGCTATAATTATATTGTATATTCCAAAGAACAAAGTAACTGATGAAATAACTAATATAGCTATGCACAAAAATAATATTGTTCTAAGGGTTCCTTCTGGATTTATAGCATTAAAGAGTTCAAAAGCCCCTGTAAGAAGAAGGATGGATATTATGCCTACAGCTGTAAGCTTACACCCCTTTTTAAAGCTGGTAGAGATCCTATTGACTATATTGACTCTATCCTCTACATATTGGTTTAAAGATGATTTGTCTTCTACAAATCTAAAATCAGTTAAAAACCTATTTAAAAACCCTTTCATAAAAACTACACCTCCTACTTATATTATACCATAAATTCCATTTTTTATATACTTAAATATGACTGTAAAATTATGCTAGGTATATGATATAATTAGTGATAAGTTTCTTTTGTTATCATATTTACAGGCAGGAATAAAGACTTTATAAAGGTCAATGGTCAGTGGCAAGATAACATAAATTTTGAATTAATTTTAGATTAAGATTTTTGTTATTTCTATGCTATTATGGAGATTTTTTTGTGAATTATTGATAATACTATTTAGATATTTTGAAAGCAATACTAAAAAAAGTGACTTATAAAATAAAAATATTGAATGAATCTTTATTTAAGATAAACATATATATAAATGATATGTATTTTATATGAAAGGGTATAGATTTTATGATGTATTTTTATCCTCAAATCCCCTGCTCTGATAATATTAAACTTAGCTCTTCTAAAAATCCTACAATGAAAGTACATGGTATAGGTAACATTAAAGCAGAACCCAACTTAGCTTTAATAAATCTTGGCGTAGTTACAGAAGATAAAGATTTGGAAAATGCTCAGAAAGAAAATGCAATTAAATCCAACGCTGTATTAAATCAATTATATGCTATGAACATTTCTAAAAATCAAATAAGTACTGCTTCCTATACCATAGAACCTCACTATGACTATGTTGAAGGAAAACAAATCTTCAGAGGTTATAAGGTCAGCAATATACTAAATGTAAGAACCAAGGAATTAAATAAGGTTGGAGAAATTGTAGATAATGCAGTAAAGGCCGGCGCAAATATAGTAAATAATATAATTTTTACTATTGATAATAATACTCTATATTATAATAAAGCTTTAAGCCTAGCTGTTAAAGACTCCATAGCTAAAGCAATAAATATAGGAAACACCTTAGGTGTAAAAGTCCAAGAAATACCCTTTAACATAATAGAATTAACCACTAGCAGCATCAATGAAGAAATTCCAACTGAAAAGGTTTATGCAGCTAGTACCACTCCTATTATTCCTGGTCAAATTAATGTTGTGGCGCGAATCGAGGCCATATTTAATTATTGTTAAAAATATATTTTATTTAATGCACTGTGCACAATTTACAATGAAGGATGATTTATATTTTTCAGTAAAAATAAGCGTGGCTAAGCATTAGCCACAGCTTTTTAGATTCACCATTTTTTCGTAACGCTAGTGGAGAAAAATTTCCTTCATTATGCACTGTGAATTGTACATTGTGAATTAAAAAAACTACTGTCCATTAGCCTTTAATATATTTGTTTGGTGTGTTGAATCTACTACGGGATCAGTATGTCCAACAGAATTGTAAAAATACAGGTCCATATGCCCAGTCATTCCATTATCATAGATATCCGTAGTAGAATGTGGCATACCAGTTAAAGACACTGCCATTTGATACTTTACTCCAGCTTTCTCAAAGTATAGAATCATAGGTCTCTTTTTAGCCCAAGACCAAGGCCCGAAAATAGATTCTGTGATAGAAGTATCGCCTTGTGTGAGAGAAACCACATCTGAATGATTTGATCCTCCATAATATTTAACATTGAAGGTTTTGCCAGTTTCTAAGTCCTTTAACATTCCTTGAGTCTCAGTAGTCCAGAGCCTCATAGCATTTTCCCAGGTATAAATATCTCCAAAATTGTTATTCTCTCTAGCCTTCATCATTGAAATACCTACTGGCTTTACAATTTCTGTCGAATTTACTGGTATTGTTATAGTTTGATTTGGCATTAATATATCAGATACTAATATATTTGACCTCATTATAGCATCCATTGTGGTATTATGCTTCTGAGCAAGAGTCCATAAATTATCTCCACTTTTTACTACATGGTTTATAGTTTCAACCTTTGATACTATCTGAGGGTTAGATTGAATAACTTCTTCAATCTTCAGTGCTTGTCCAACATAAATAGTTGAAGAACTAAGATTATTTAACTTTACTAAATTATCTACAGTTGCACCATACATCTTAGATATAATCCATAAGCTTTCACCTGCTTGTACTGTATGAATAGGAGCTACCTTTAATGTTTGTCCAACATAAATTGTGTTATCATTTAATCTATTCCACTTTTTAAGCTGATCCACTGTAACCTTAAAAGTATTAGATATTTTCCACAAGCTATCTCCTGATACTACTTTATAGGTTGTAGTCATTTCTGCTGCAAAGGCTGAAGATGAAACCATAAGCAGCTTGAAGTATAATAACTATTGAAAACTTACACTACAATTTAATATTTCTTAATTACCTAATATAAACCTTCTCGTACTTTCCTCTTTAGGATTGGTGAATATTTCTTCAGTATTTCCCTCTTCTAAAATTTTACCATTCTCCATAAAGGCGATTCTCTTAGCCACTCTTCTAGCAAAGCTCATATCATGAGTGATTATCAAAACAGATATACCATTTTTCGCCAACTCCTCTATAATCTTTGCCACTCCTTCTCTAAGCTCTGGATCTAAAGCCGAAGTAGGTTCATCAAAGCACATTAATTTTGGATTTAATGCACAAGCTCTTGCTATAGCAACTCTCTGTTTTTGACCTCCTGATAATTCAAAGGGATAGGAGTTTATTTTCTCCTCTAATCCCATTAGCTTTAGCAGCTCTACGGCTTTATCTTTCGCCTCTTCTTTAGGAGTTCCAAATACACTTATTGGAGCTTCAATTATATTTTGAATTACAGACATATGGGGAAATAAATTATAGCTTTGAAATACCATGCCTATTTTTTTTCTTATGCTTTTCCTTTGTTCCCCAGAGCTATATAGGATACTATTTCCATTATCCTTACATAGGGTTTCACCATCTATCTCTATGGTACCTTTATCGCACTGTTCTAATCCATTTATACACCTCAATATAGTGGTTTTACCTGCTCCTGAATGCCCCAAAAGAACTAAGATCTCTCCCTCATTAACTTCAAAATTTATATCCTTTAAAACTTGCTTTCCTTTAAAACTTTTATTTAATCCCTGAACCTTAAGTATCATAAAAACTCCTCCTATTGGTAATACGCATAGTTATCTTCTAATTTTTTGAAGACTCCAGTGAGTACTGCTGTTAACAATAAGTAAAATACCGCTACTGCCACCAATGGGGTTAAGGAAGCATCTCTATTAGAAGCTATTTTGGCCGCTCTTAAGAGTTCATCTAATCCTACCACATATACTAAAGCAGTATCTTTTATTAAGGTAATAACCTCATTAGAGATAGGCGGTAAAACTCGTTTTATCATCTGTGGTAATATAATTCTAAAAAAAGTTTGCTTATGGGAAAGACCTAGAACCTCTGTAGCTTCGTACTGACCTTTATCTATAGATTGTATTCCTGCTCTGAATATCTCCCCGAAGTAGGCACCATAGTTTAAAACAAACGCAATAATAGCTGCTGGAAACCTGTCAAAGGTTATTCCTATTATTGGCAGTCCGAAGAAAATAAATATCAATTGAAGAAGTAGTGGAGTACCTCTCATTATCCAAATGTAAATTCCTGTGAAGAGACTAAGTAATCTTATTTTAGATAATCTACCTAAAGCCACTATTACACCTAAGGGTAAGGAAATAGATAAGGTTATAAAGAATATTTTAAATGTAGTAATTAGTCCCTCCATCAAAGAGGGAAGAAGCCCTGTTAAGTAATTCATATTAATCTCCTCTCCATAAAACCAATACTATTTAACTATATCTTCACCAAACCATTTCTCAGATATAGTTTTAGATGTACCGTCCTCTTTCATATCTTCTAATGCTTTATTAACCTTTTCTAACAACTCTTTGTCATCTTTTCTAATACCTATACCATACTCCTCTTTTCCAAAATCCTCTGTTAAAACCTTATACTTTGACTCTCCTCTTTGTTTCATATAATATCTTGCCAAAATTTCATCTGCCACCACTGCATCAACTCTTCCTGCCTCTAAATCCATTAGAGCCTCATTGTTAGTTTCAAATAGTACTGGCTTACCACTATTAAAAGTTTTAACTAAATCTGGCTCTTTATTCATAGCATCTACAGAGCTAGAGCCACTTTGAGCTGATATCTTCTTACCTTTTAAATCTTCTTTCTTATTTATGGATGAATTTGATAAGGTTATAATAACTTGTCTATTTTCTAAATAAGGTTTTGAAAATGATACCTTCTCCCTTCTTTCTTCTGTTATGGTATAACCATTCCAAATTAAATCTATATTCTTAGAGTTTAACTCTGTCTCTTTCATAGACCAATCAATAGATTGGAATTTAATTTCTTTTCCTATTCTTTTCCCTACCTCCTTGGCGAGATCCACATCAAAGCCAGTAATTTCACCTTTATCATCTTTAAAACCCATAGGAACAAAAGTATCGTCAAGCCCTAATACTAAGTATTTTTTTTCTTTTCCTTTTTCCTCTTTTGCATTATCCTTTTTCGTACATCCAGAAATAATGGATACTCCTAAGGATAGAATTATTGCTACTGCCACCAATGTTTTTTTCTTCATTGTAATACCCCCTATAATTTTCACTTCAATACTTTATCATTGTAAAGTGATGAAACAAATTTGTCAACTAACAAATTTAAACAATTTCTATTTGAAAATGATTACTTATGCTATATAAAAAATTTTTTTAATTATTTAATTTAATACTATTAGCAAAAAAACATATTTAATGAAAATTCAATAAAAATCATCCACATCATACTGAAAAATGATATAATTATAAAATGCAAAAAATTTAAGGAGTGACTATTTATGAAATTAAAGTTATCTGTTTTAAACTATTCTTTAGGAGTTTGTAGATTAGATGAAAAAAATAGTATTCCTCAATGGGCTTTTAATAGTAAATTTTTTTCAATAACTAAAACACAAGAAGAACTTTCTATTGTATGTAGGGAAGATATCATTCCTAACCACATAAAGTTTGAGGGACATTGGAGAGCTTTAAAGGTAGAAGGTCCTCTTGATTTTTCCTTAATAGGTATATTAGCTTCAATTAGCTCTGTACTAGCCTCTGCTAATATAAGTATTTTCGCCCTATCTACCTTTGATACAGATTATATTTTATTGAAAGAAGATAATTTAAATAAAGCTCTAGAAGTTTTAGATAATAATGGTTATGAGATTATTTAGGGTGATTTTATGAATAGTATAAGTATATTGAGAATAACTGATAAGTCTATAATTCCTTATAGTTTACTGCTTCAGGCGGACCCTTCTATAGACTCTATAAAAGAGTACGTACATAGCGGGTTCATATATGGAGCTTATGTTAATGGAACTATTATAGGTATTTATATACTTCTAAAAACTCGTCCCTTTACTCTAGAGCTTATGAATATTTCCATAGATGAGAGCTATCAAGGCAAGGGTATTGGCAAACAGTTAATATTTAACGCCATTGAAGAATCACGAAAGCTTAAAGCGAAGACTCTAGAGGTAGGTACTGGCAATTCTAGTATTGACCAATTAGCTCTTTATCAAAAATGTGGTTTTAGAATAAACTATATAGATAAGGATTATTTTAAGAAATATTATGAGGAGCCTATTTACGAAAATGGTATTCAATGCACTGATATGATAAGACTTAGCATGGATTTATAGGAGGCTGTGAAAAAAGGTGTTCTATAGGTTTCCCTACACCGCGCGTGGAGCCCCACGAGCGGCCCGTGAAAAAGAACACCTATGTTTTTCACCTCCTCCTATAGATAAACAATACATAAACTTATAGCTGAAGTTGTCTATATATAATTTAAAAGAGCTAGATTTTATGCACATCTAGCTCCTACTTTTTATCAAAGACATATAAGGTACCATTTTTCGCTCTAAGGAATTTATCTCCCTTATATCCTCGTTTTATTAACTCTTTTTTCATAGAATACATTAAAGCCGCATGACAAACAATAAGTACGTTATCCTCATGTAGTTTTTCTATTTCATTTAAAAATTTATTGATTCTTTTAATAGTATCTTTTTTCCCCTCTGGCTGAGAAGGATGATTAAAAGCCCAAGCTATTCTGCTGGTTATATCCCACCATCTTAAATGAACTTTCTTCTTCATCTTAAACCTGGCTGCTACAGGTATTTCTCTTAGCTTTTCCGTTACTATTATCTTTCCCTTATAAATGGTGTTAGCGGTAGTGACTGCTCTACTTAAGTCACTACAATAGCATATCTTAAAGCTATGATTCCCTGCCAAAAACTCATTAGGTATTACCGGTGATAGGTTATATAATTTAGCATACTCATTGTATTCCTCTGAATTCATGTATTTTTTAGGTTTAATATCTACCTTAAAATGTCTTACTAATCCAATCTTCATACAGCTACCTACCCTTTATATTTTTAATACTTTAATTAATTTTACCTTATTTACAAATTACTCTCAACCTATTAAGTTATATAAATAAATCACTTTTTACTAGTTATTATTCCCTTTGACACCTAAACTAAGCTTTTTTATAATATACATTAATGTACAAAGTTTTAGGAGGAAATATTTTGTCCATTTATTTTTTTATAGAACTAGCTTTAATTCTTATAGGTACAAAGCTTTTAGGTTACATAACTAAGAACCTGCATATGACCAATGTGGTTGGAGCTCTTGTGGCAGGATTAATATTAGGCCCATCCTTACTAGGTCTGATTTCTCAGTCTGAATTTATAATAAAGGCTTCAGAACTGGGCGTAGTTATGCTTATGTTTTCTGCAGGACTAGAGACAGATTTATATGAGTTAAAAAGAGCCGGATTGGCTTCTTTATTTATAGCTCTATTGGGTGTGCTTTTTCCTTTATTCCTTGGCTTTATTTTAAGCCATTATATATTTAATCTTGATATAATGCAAAGCCTTTTTATAGGAGTAGTTTTAACCTCTACCTCTGTAAGCATAACAGCAGAAACTCTTAAGGAATTAGGAAAAATTAAAACTAAGGCTGCCACTGCAATTATGGGAGCATGCATTATAGATGATATCCTCGGAATCATACTTCTAAGTATCATAACTAGTTTAAAAGATAATAGCGTAAATGTAAAAGCCATTTCCGCAAGAATAATTCTATTTCTTGTATTTTCATTATTATCCATAAAGATATTATCAAAGCTTTTTAATTTTTTATGTAAGAAGGATTATCATAAAAGTAGAATGCCTATTTATGCTCTTATATTCTGTTTGCTTTTATCCTTTATATCAGAAAGATATTTTAAAATAGCATCTATTATAGGCGCGTATTTAGCAGGCACCATAATCTCCACTAATAGTGAAGCCTTTGCAGTAAAAAGGAAGCTTGGGGTTTTGTCTTACCTATTGCTTTCTCCCATATTTTTTGCTAGCATAGGTATAAAAACTCATTTTGACGGTTTAGGTGGAAGTCTTTTAATCTTTACTCTGCTGCTACTTTTAGTAGCAATTCTAACAAAAATGCTTGGTTGCGGTTTAGCTTCAAAACTTTGTGGATACTCATCAAAAGATTCCTTTGTTATTGGAGTAGGTATGGTATCTAGAGGAGAAATAGCTCTGATAATAACCAATCTTGGGGTTAACTTAGGTCTATTATCTGAAGCTTTATTTTCTCCTGTGGTTTTAGTGGTTATTGTAACTACATTATTAACTCCTATATTATTAAGTTTAGATTATAAAACTTAATAATTTTTATAACACAAAGGCAGAAGTTCTTGATTTAGGACGCAAAAAAATATAGGGAAGCAACTTTAACTGCAAACTTATACATGCAATATAATGGCTTAAAGATGCCATTTTGTAACATGTATAATTTAAATTTTAGTAGTGTTTCCCTATATTAATTCTATTCTAATGTTTGACTAATTATTTTTACAATGCCTAACTCTGCTTAAATATATTATAATTATTTATAAATTCTGTAGTCTTAGTAAATACTTCTTCTATATTTAGCACTGTAGTATCTAATATTAAATCGTAATTCCGCACACTATGGATATCAACTCCATATAATCTATTAAATCTTTCTCTTTCTACCAACGTTCTCTTAATAATCGTATCTTTTGCTTCTTCTAAAGATGCATATTTTTCTGCCTCTCTGCTATCCATCAATGCTCTTCTAGCAGCTTCTTCAGGATGAACCTTTAAGTATATCTTTATGCTATCTTTGATAAAATGCCAAGCTAATCTAGCATCATAAATAAAATTTTCCTCTTTTAAGCCTACTTCCTCAGTATGTTTATCTACAATATCATCTATATTATGACTATTCATATATTCATTATATTCCGTTATGCTCATACCTAGCTTCTCTGCATTCTTCCTTAATAATAATCCCACAGTATAAAAATTCAAATTATAATGAGCACAAAGTTTTTTAGCAAGAGAGGTTTTTCCACTATACAAATCTCCTGTTATAGTAATTTTCATAGTTTTACCTCCTTTACTTTTTACTATTGAGACCATTAGGCTTATTATTATTTTATTATAAATCTTATAAAAAAGCTAAGTATTTTTTATGTTGTGCTCAAAAAAATAAACTAGTGAAGAATCACTAGTTTTAAAATTTTTATAGGGGTTTGGAAATTTAAATTACTATCTGCTTTTATAATACCCTATTTATTATAAAAAGTAGTTTTAAATTAGTTAAAATATGATTACAAATTGGTAACAATACTATATTTAAACTATATATGCTACTCTTTCCATACATCCTGTACCTTTATAAAATTAAGCGGGTGAATGCTTAAGCCCTTTACATTGCTTTGGTATGCATAGCATGTGCAAGTTACTGTTAGAAATAGGAATGGCATTTCTTCTACTAATTCTTTTTCAATATCTTGAAGCTTTTCTTTATATTTATAAGGATTCTTAATAATTTTTAATTCTCTAACCTGTTCTAAGAGTCTTGAATTTGTATACTTTCCTATATTAGCCATGCCTTCTGCTTCAATAAAAGGCTCTATAAAATTATCCTCAGTGCCTGTATCTCCAACCCAACCATAGTATAGAAGATCACATTTTTGTTTCCACTCCTCTTTTGTGTATTGATCCTTTTCTACCTCTAAGATTTTGAAATTTATTCCTATTTCTTTCAAATTCTCTTCCATAACCTTCACTAAAGCTTTATAATATAGAGAATCTTTTACATCCTTATTCATGAGCATTGTCAAAGCTCCATTTGCAATCCCGCTCTTTCTCATTAGCTCCTTGGCTTTATTCATATCTCTAGAAAAGCTTATCTTATTAGAACCTATATTTTGAGGGAACACCGACATAGCAGGATTTTCTAAATTTTTCAATCCTTCTTTAATTACCTTATTTCTATCAACAGCATAGCTTATAGCTTGTCTACAATATTTATTATTTACAATAGGATTGCTGCTTCTAAAATTAAAGGCTAAGAATTTTGTCCCTAAATTATCTCTCTTTATAATCTCATAATTAGCCTTTTCAATATCTTCTACATTTGAAGCATTTACAATTATAGCTTCTAAATCTCCTTCTAAGAAATCTTTAAATTTATTACCATCCTCAGCTAATATTACAATCCTATCTATTAATCCCTCGCCTAATTTATAGCCTTCGAATTTTTCTAAGATTAATTCCTTTGATTCTTGATTAAAACTTACAAATTTATAAGGTCCAGCTCCTATAGGGTGATTTTCCATTTGAGCCGCACATTCAAAAGGAACTATGGCACAGGATAGAAAAGCTAAATTGTTGATAAAAGAAAAATAGGGTTCTTCTAAAACTATTTTTATATTATACTCATTATTAACCATAATCCCTTTTATTTCTTTTGCTTTTCCTTCATAAAATTCACTAGCGCCTTTAATCATAGAAAGAATCCACCTATTGCCTGAATTCATTTCTTTACCTAAAAATCTCTCAAAGGAATACTTAACATCTTTAGCTGTTATATTTCTTCCATTATGAAACTTGAGATCCTTTCTAAGGTTGAAATTCCAAGTCACATTATCATTTTCTAAATCCCAACTTCTTGCTACAGCACCAGTAACATCAGTACCTGTACTAAATTGAACTAAACCTAAATGCATAGGATATAGAGCTCTTAAATTAGTTACTCTATAAGCCTTTATAGGATCTAGGGTATCTAATCCTCCTAACTGGATTTTTAATGTTGCTTTTTCAGAATTATTTTGCTCTCCAATTATTTGTTCTATATCACTGGTTAAATCATTTAGCATGAAGATAGTTTCCTTAAGCTTTGAAAGACTAGCTTTCTGTCTAAAAGTGTTTATAGATATGTTTTCATTGTGGGATTTAAGCTGTTTACTTTGATTGGTCATGTCTTCAATAACAGATAATAAATAATCATTTTTTTCTGCTTGAAGCTTAATGGCTTCATTTATATCCTTAGAAATATGATGAGTTTTATTTGCAGAATCCATTATATCATTAATAGCATCACTAGCTTTCTTTGCAGCTTCTGTGCTTTTTAAAACCTTATCTATGCTATCCTCAATAATCTTTGAGGTTTTATCCACAGCACTTCCTATATCCTTAATTATAGTTCCAATCTCATCTGCCGATTTAGAGCTGCTTTCTGCTAGTTTCTTTACTTCTCCTGCAACCACTGAAAAGCCTTTTCCTGCTTCCCCTGCTCTTGCTGCCTCAATATTTGCATTTAAGGATAATAGATGAGTAGTTTTTGAAATGGCTTTTATAGTATCTACAATTACTACAATTTTATTTGATTTTTCAAGCAATTCAAGTATTACCTGTTTCATATTTTCTACAGTTTGCTTTATAGTTTCTATACTTTCTATAGATGAGTGAACTGCTCCATAACCAGCCTCGGATTTTTCTAAAGTAGTTTTAATTACCTTAATTGTTTCATCCACACTATCAAAAACCTGATTAAAAATTTCTCCTACTTCTTTTGATGCTTGTACAGTATTCTCTATGCTTCTTTCATTGGTTTCTATCTCTCTATTAATCTCTTCCACGGATTTTAAAAGTATTTCTGCTGCTTCCAAGGTTTCTTCACTTTCATGCAAAATTCTTTCAGCAAATTTACTTTGATAGTTTTGCATCTTTTTTACCTTTTTTAGCTTTAAATCACTATCCTTAGTATCACTAGCTGTGGTCGGCAAACTTACGTTATTTTTTTGATTTGATTTTCCCCCGTTAAAAAACATAATACCCCCCCATTTATAAGATAATATTATTATTTTATATTTTCTAATTTTTTATCAAATAAATCAATAGTTTTCTATAAAACCTTTAATTTATTTATTATTCTTCAGTTACATAATCATATGTTTATTATAATGTAATTGTTTTCATATTTCCATTGTTTATATTTAGAATGTAAAAAAAGAAATAACATATTATGGTTATTTCTTAATAAATAATAATTCATGCTTTAAAATATCATTTCTTTGATAGCTATTCATTGAGCTCTTTACTCTTAAAAACTTCTATAGATTTCTTTTCTATAAAACTATAAATATGATCACTAGTTCTCTTAAAAGAATTTTCCATTCTTTTCAAGGTACTATCATAATAATTATATTTTTCTTTAATTGATGAATCTCTAATATCTTCTAATAAAGGAACTACCTCATAGAAATATTTGCCGCTACCCGTTTCCTTATTAACCCAGGTTGGTATAAATCTCACTTCTTTCAAATAAGTTTTTTTATTGTTAACATCTTTTCTTATATAAAGCTCAGTGATAATTCCATCCTCAGAATACTTATTTTTTATAGTTTCCTCTCTTTGATCAGATATAAAATTTCCTTGAGAATATAAAACGAAGGTTTCTTTTAAAGAAATATTAGAGTATATATATTCTGCAGGCTGTATCACATGTGGGTGTCCCCCAATTATTATATCCACCCCATAATCACATAACTTTTGAGCAAGGGCTTTCTGAAGCTTGTCAGGAACTCTTTCATACTCGTTACCCCAGTGCATAAAAAATATTATTAAATCCGCACCTTCCTTTTTAATATATTCTATTCTTTCTTTCATAACCTTTAAGTCTTTTTCTAAATTTCCCTTATTAAAACTATCTATTTTATCTTCTAATTCCTTAGGTACAACTATATCATTTAATGTTTTATATCCAGACTGTTCAGCAGTCTCGTAGGTATAATTCACTAGTGCTACTTTTACTCCTTTAATATTTTTTATTATATAGGATTTGTCTTCCACGACTTTTTTTACTCCTATAATGTCTAATCCTGAGTTTCTTACTACTTCGATAGTTCTATAAAATCCTTTAGTTCCTTTATCTAATCTATGATTATTCGCTGCAGTTATAGCATCTATTCCGCAAAACTTCAAGGCTTCTATCAAATTATCAGGAGCATTAAATAAAGGATATCCTGAATATCCCTCTTCACCGCCAGCTAAGGTGCCTTCTAGGTTGGCTACAGTAAGGTCTGATTTTTCTAAAAAAGGCTTTACCTTTTTAAATTGTGGCTTAAAATCATAGGTATTAGCTTCAGAATTATAAGCCGCCATATAGAGTGTATTATGAATCAGTATATCACCTATAGAGCTTATCACTATATCTATAGGCTCATAATTCTCTTTAAAGCCCTCAACAAGCTTTTCTTCTTTTTCATAAAGATTGCCTTCAAAAGAATTTTTTTTCATACCTTTATCGGTATTAAAATCAATACATCCAGTTAAGAATACTATTAATATTCCAGTTATGAGTAGAATAATTTTTTTAACCATGACCAATCCCCCCATATATTGCCTGTATTAATATATGGGGGGATTGCACTTTTAATAACTATATAATTCATTATGGCTTATTTACTATTTCCGTTTTAAAGAATCGAAGCCTATAGGCATTCATAGCAGTATCATTCAATTTTATCATAAGCTTATTGTTTGCATAACCTCCAACAGCAGCTCCTATGCCTGGTACCATTTGAAGCAACTTAGCTAGATCAATATAATCCCTATACTCTTGTTGAAAGGTTTTCCAATCAAAATATTGCATATCTTCTGGAAGAGTACTAGAGTACTCTTCCCAATTAAGCACATGACTATATATTTCATTTACTCGACCTTGGCTGGAAAAAGCTAGCTGAAAAACATATAATATATAAAGTCTCTCTTTATAGTTTTTTACATCATACCCATATATGCTAGCTACATCAAATAAAAACTTAAACTTTAAACTAAGCAATATTGGGAAATCTGCTAAGCCTAACAGGAATCCTCCTGCTCCAGTTCCTATCCCTTCAGCAATAGCTGCCTTTTTATAAAAATCAAACTTTTCCAACACCAGTTTTTCCCTGTAGGATAAACTAGCGTTTATTAGAGGCTCTCTTGTAGTAAATTCTGAGCCTATGAGTACTGCTTTAACAATTGCTTTTATAGTCTCTGTCATTACTTTGTGAAACTTATCAGGTAACAAACTATTGGTTTTATCTTGTAACCCTTTGGTTATCTTACTAGTAATAGATGGTCTTCTAATCATTTTCTTATTCCAAACTTTTAACTCCTTTAATACCTTATCTTCGTAGGACAGCACCCTCTTACCTCCTTTTATAAATTTATCCATTTCTGCATTAGCTCATCTAATAGCTCTTGGAGCCTAAGCTTCTCATCATAATACCTTCCTAGTACCTCATAATCAGATAAAGCCTCAGTAATACTTTTTTCTATAGCTTCAATTTCCAGCTCTATAGAAGTTATGGCTTCTTCTAGTTTTCTTCTCTCTTTATCTTTTCTCTCTTTTTCATCTATATTCTTATTAATTACTATTTTTTCTTTTTTTATTTCCGTGATAATATTTTTTTGAGGCTTTTTCTCTGCGTTCTTTTGCCTATAATAATCATAATTACCTTCATAAGTATTTAATTTTCTATCCTCTAATGCCATGATCTTATCACTTATCTTATTTATAAAATATCTGTCATGAGATATGAAAAATATAGTACCCTTAAAATCCGTTAAAGCTTCCTCTAAGGTTTCTATAGAGTCAATGTCTAAGTGATTTGTAGGTTCATCAAGAATTAATAAATTTATTTCTTGAAACAAAAGCTTACTTAATTTTAATCTACTCCTCTCTCCCCCTGAAAGATTCTTTACTTTTTTAAATACGCTTTCTCCAAAGAAAAGAAACTTAGATAAATACTCCCTAGCTTTACCTTCTAAAATAGTTATACCATCTCTAAAACATTGAAGTACAGTACTTTCTTCATCAGGAAAGATTACTTGCTGAGGCAAATATCCTATCTTAACATTAGAACCTAGCTTAATTAATCCTGAATCTGGTATTTCTTCACTTAGAATCATCTTGATAAGAGTAGACTTACCACTACCATTGGGTCCTATAAAAGCAACTCTTTCTCCAAAACGAAGTAAAAAATCTGTATAATTAAACAATACTTTGTCTCCAAAACTTTTTGATAACCCCTCTACTTTAATTACCTCATTTCCTGACCTCTTTGAATCTTTAAAGCTTAACTTTATTGTGGGTCCTTCAAAAACTGGTTTATCTATCTTATCCATTTTTTCTAGTCTCTTTTGCATACTTGCAGCCCTTCTAAAGAACTTATCATTACCTCCTCTTATGGCCCAATCTCTTAATTGTTTTATAGTTTCTTCCATAGAACTTATTTTTTTCTGCTGTTCCTTATGTGCCTCAAATTGGAGCATCAATCTATTTTCCTTTTCCTCCACATAATTCGTATAATTACCTTTATAAATTTCACTTTCCATGTCTTCTATTTCTATAATTTTAGAAGCCACATTGTCTAGAAAATATCTATCATGAGATACTATTAAAACCATACCTTTATACTCTTTTAAATAACCTTCAAGCCATTCTAAAGCTTCCATATCTAAGTGATTACTAGGTTCATCTAAAAGCATAATATCTGGACTCTCTAACAGCATTTTGGCTAGTATAACCGTAGTTTTTTCTCCACCACTTAATTTATAGAATAATTGATTTAAAAAGTCTTCAGTAAATTTAAATCCAGCACAAATCTTACTATATTTTTCTTCTGTTTCATAGCCTCCCTTAGCTTCATAGCATTCCTGTAAATAGCTATATTGCTTTAAAGTCTTTTCTAGCTGATTTCCTCTTAAGCTATGCATAGATATTTCTAAGGTTTTCATCTCATCCTCTATTTTCTTTAAATTTGAAAAGGCAATGCCTAATACTTTTGCTACAGTAAAACTTTCATTGTAATTAGGTATTTGATCTAAATACCCTATTGTGGCTCCTCTTTTTAGGATAACAGTGCCTTTATCCGCTTTCTCTATACCAGCTATAATCTTCAATATTGTACTCTTACCACTACCATTTCGTCCTACTATTCCTACTTTCTCTCCTCCTTGAACTTCAAAAGTAATATTTTTCAGTACCTGAGTAGCTCCAAAATATTTTTCCACATTGTTTAATGCTAATTCAATCATACAAACTCCTCCTTTTTTATAGGAGTAAGGTGTTTGCCCAGAAATTCACACTTTCCTTGGTTAATTATAATTAGCTTAATATTTATTTTACTTTGTAACATATATTACAATTGATATAATAAGCTTTAAGGATATTTTTATAAAGCAAAAAATCCGGGCAAGTAAAACTTTGCCCGAATTTTAATTAAAGATAAAAATCCGGACAAGATCACCTTACCCGGATAATAAATTCATAATTATTTTATCAGGTATACAGATAAACAACTTCAACTATTAACTTATACATGCATCATAATAGCTTGAAGATACTATTTGGGAACATGCATAGTTAAGTTTACGTAGATTTATCTAAAGATGACTACTTGCTTATGGTTGACTATATGCAATTTTGGACGCACTTCTCCCGTTAATTTCAGTTTCTGCTGAAATTCTGGTAGAAATAGCCATTATTTTTTGCATTTTATCAACATAGCAAACTTTCATCTTCAACCCTCCCTTTTTATAAATAATATTTTACATTAAAAAAAAGTAATAATCAACCACTTAAATAATTTTTTTAAGTATGCATCATCAGTTTCTTAACTCTTCTATAGATCTGAAGGAATATCCTTTTTTTTCAAAGGTATCAAGAATTCTATGCAATGGAGAATTAGACAAATACTCAAAGCCTGGGTACTCATTTTCCCCTGAGGTTAATTTAATAAACTCAAACTCTAGGCCAGGATGATAAAACATACTAGCTAAGGTACTAGAACTTATACTATTTATCTTTTGAAGCATTCTATCCGTCTTGTCAACTCCATGCACATAGTCTAAAGGAGTTGGTACATATAAAGTCCTCTTGTTATCACCCAAACTTGGTCTTGTTTCATTAGGTCCATAATGATATTCATAAATATAGTCAAAATATTCTTCTATTATTTTCTTTTGTCCTAACCTCGCACCATAATGGGGGCTTTCAAAAAATTTAAAAGGTATATCTAAATCTTTCGCTAGCTTTATGGAAGATTCTACTCTATCTCTTACGGCTTTCTCGTTAGCATTTAGTTTATCTGTAAACTCCCACCCTACTACACTGGCTTCATTACCCTGTTGATGAGTATATCCATGGAGTCCAACAATAGCATTTCTATTTATACAATAATCCAAAGTAAATAAAAACTCCGATGCATAAAAACTATACTCCCTTGATAAATCCAAATCAATTTTTCTAGGCGGTTCTACATACCTAGGTACCCAAGCCATGTGGTATATTGCTCCCTTAGACCGTAGAAAATCACTTAAAATCCTAAGCTTCTCCAAATTTTCCGTGTTTTCGTAAATTCCTCCAGCAGCAATATCCTCTAGTCTTAAAAAAGCTTTATTTGTTCTTCTATTTTCCACGGTCTGGATGTTTGGATTTTCTTTGTTCCAGTATAATACTATTGTCTTGCTCTTTTGAAACCATCTTGTTCTTAAATTTAACATATCAATGAAATCTATGAAAGTGACGTAAATCACTTCATCTTTTATTATCATAGGCTTTTTAAATTTTCTTAAACCCTTTGGTGAATTATAGGTATTAGTATCCTTATCTATTGAAAATTCAACATTGTTTATAGAGATTTTGAATTTACTACTTTGCTCCTCAATGCTCCCACCTATCTTCTCAATTATTTCTGTAAAAGGTATATAGTATCTATTTTTCTCATAGTATATCGGTAAATCTAAGTTCAAATTCTTACCTTCGAACTTGAACTTAATATCATCCTTCTCCAAAGCTAATCCAGTAAATTTCTCTAATTTACTTTTTTCCTTTGTTTCCTTTGTTTCCTTTGGATTATCCTCTAGTATTTTATCAGTAAAAGGCTTTTCTGGTGCTTTTTCCTTGCAACCACCTAGCATCACCATTAATAATGCTACAAAAACTAAGACTGTAAATATTCTTTTCATGGAACCCTCCCTTGAATATCGATACACTTTCTAATACTCCAAATATAATATCGTAATCCTAAAATACAACTTAACTAATTTATAGTAAAAAAGTTTTAAAAAAATTACATTTATTGTATAAAAATTCATTTGCTTTTATTTAAGATTTATGCTAATATAATTCCTAAATAATATATTAAAATTCATTAATCAGGAATAGTATCTAGGGATATGCAATTAAAGAGAGCTGAGGATGGTGAAATCTCAGTATTGATGAGCTTAGTGAATGGACCTGCTAGAAGTAATCCGAAAACCTAAAGGTTAGTAGTATTTACCGGAAGCCTACCGTTAAAAGGGATAGAGCATGTTAGTGCTTGAATTAGAGATATATTACTTTTGTAGTATAATTTAGGTGGCACCGCGGATTCACACTTCGCCCTAATTTAGGGTTGAGGTGTTTTTTTATTGCTCTTAAAAAATTCTTTCAGTAAAAGCTGTTTATCTAGGCATATATTTATCTTTTCACTTTAACAAATTAATGTTTTAATTTACTAACCTATTAATAAAACTAATGGAGGAGGTGTTTTTATGTGGTGAAGGTCCTTAGAACAAATTGCTAAAAAATCAAACTTCATATTTATTAAAGTAAAATTATTAGGAAAAGAGGCAATTAAAATGAAAATTAGAAAAATAATAATTATATCAATATTTTTAGCCATGGGTATGGTTCTTCATCAAATAGCTCCTCCTATATTCCTAGGGGTAAAACCAGATTTTCTTTTATCCATGATGTTCATTTCTATTGTATATGGCAAAGATTATAAAACCACCTTAATTATAAGTATAGTAGGAGGCATATTATCTGCATTGACTACAGGTTTCCCAGGTGGACAGCTGCCTAATATTATAGATAAGCTAGTGGTAGGAAACTTCATATTTTTAATTAATAAAGCCTTATTAAAAGTTAATACTAATATAAAAATGATAATTTTAGGTAGTCTAGGTACTCTAGCCAGCGGCTCTGTATTTTTACTTTCAGCCTCTTTACTTGTAGGCTTACCTGCAAGCTTTATGGCACTTTTTATTACTGTAGTATTACCCTCTACCATTATTAATTCTTTTATAGTAACCTTATTGTACAATATAGTATTAAATGCTGAGAAAATATTAAGAATTTAAAATATATCTTATACTTTTTTATTGACTAAATTACATTTTCATTGTAAACTTTAATTGTATTTTTAGTTTACATTTTGGTCTACAGGAGGATTTCCATGAAAATTACTATTAAACAAATGATTTTAACCGCTTTATTTGCCGCTCTAACTGCAATAGGAGCCTTTATATCAATCCCCATTGGTCCAGTACCAATCTCTCTTCAAACTCTATTTTCAATTTTATCTGGTATGATATTAGGAAGTAAGCTAGGCCCTTTGTCTCAAATAATATATATGACTTTGGGACTTATAGGATTACCTATATTTACTGGAGGAGTGGGAGGACTGCAAGCAATATACAAGCCTTCCTTTGGCTATGTATTAGGCTTTATCTTAGGATCTTATGTTATAGGTAAAATATGTGAAAAAGAGTTTAAGCCATCTATTTTTAAATATATCATAGCTTCTCTAATAGGTACTTTAGCTATTTATGCTATAGGGGTACCATATTTGTACTTTATCTTAACAAAATTTTTAGGTAAAGCCATGAGTTTTTATGCAGTGCTTAAAACTGGATTCCTCGTATTTTTACCCGGGGATTTAGCTAAATGTGCCGTAGCAGCTATAATATCTAGCCAAGTGGTACCAATTTTAAAAAAATCAAATTTATTGTAATAGATAATAATTTTTTAATGTAAAATACACAGTTCACTATATGTAATAAATTTCAAACTACATTGTGAACTGTGTATAAGGTGTCTCCAAAAAAATAACTAGCCAGTCTACTCGTCTATTTTGCGTAATACTGCGTCCACAGAACCCACTAATAGCCCACTATTAATGGAACCTGTGTCCTTGTCTTACGCAAAGTATACTTCGCATCTTTGACTAGTTATTTTTTTTACGATACCTAAATAAAAGCTTCTATATTTAAATAGATTGCCTATGCTTCACATATTTGGAATGATTCCTTTTTCTGATTACATTGTTACTATTTTCTCTTTTTAAAATATTATATATATTTTCTACCTGAGAAGCATTTAAATATGCGCTTTCACTTTTTTTAATTATTACTTTTCTTAGTTTATTTATATATATAATATTATCCTGTTTTCTAATCCTTAACTTTCCTCTTTTAGAAAATGCTATTATGGAGTAATAAGGAACATAATAATTAGCAGCTAATAAGCTTTTAATTGCTCTTATATGACTTCCATTTTGCCATAGTGGATTATAAAAACTAAACTCCTTACCTCTAATTTTCTGAATCCAATATTTATCTTCAGTATTTCCTCTTATTACTCCTTCATAGTTTTTTGTTTCTATAACAAAAATTCCATAGGAGCATATTACTATGTGATCTATCTGCGAAGTACCCCAAGAAGTTTTTACTAAGATGTTATTAATTATATAATAATCCTTAGGTAATTTTTTCAACTGTTTCAATACTTGTTTTTCGCCCTGTTTTCCTTTTAAGTACATGGAGCTATTTTTAGACAGAGGTAACATAATAATAAATGTTAATAATATTCCTATTGTTATATACATTGTTCCTCCCAAATTTATCTTTCGTAAAGTATACTGATCCTTTGAATAAAAATAATTATTTATATTTTCTCTCCATTATAGGACTTTATATCTATCCCTGCCATCTGCATTAAATATAAAGCATTCTGAGTAGTAGAACTTCCCATTCTAAGTTTATAATCAAAGTATATTTCATTATTTTTATAATATTCTCTAAAGTGGTAATTGATCACCTTACTATTTTTCTTTTCTATATCACAGAGCTCTAAATCGTGAGTAGACACTAATCCAAGTGCATTTTCCTTACTTAACTGATTTATTAGTATTTCTGCACCAGCGTGCCTATCTTTTGAATTAGTTCCTTTAAATATTTCATCTAACAAGAAGAAAATAGGGTATCCTACCTTTGTTCCGTCTATAAGTTTTTTCACTCGTAATATCTCTGCATAAAAAGAGGATATATTTTGCTCTAAATCATCACCAGTTCTCATACAAGTATATATTTTCATAATACTGGTTTTAAAGCTATCCGCAAAAACAGCAGTTCCTATATAGGCTAGAACTAAATTTATTCCTATAGTTCTTAACAATGTACTTTTCCCGGACATATTTGACCCAGTAACTAGCATGATGCTCTTATTCTTATCTATCCATAGATTATTTTTTACAGCTCTCTGACCTATTAAAGGATGTGCCATAGCTTTTGCTTTTACATATACGTCATCCTCCATTATTTCTGGAATACACCAGTTTGGATTATTTCCATTAACATTAGCTAAGCTAATTAACTCTTCAAAATGAGTTATGCCTTCTAACCAAAGCTCAATATTATTGCCATAATTTTTCTTCCAATTTTCTAAGGAATATATTAGGTGATAGTCCCTGAGGGTAATTATATTTAGTACAATATATATAGCATTCCTCCTATCAGACATCTTCTCCACAATTTTAGTTAATGCTTTGATCTGTTTAGAACATTCATGCTTTGATTTTCCTAAATATTTAGTCTTAAGATCGTTTAAGTACTTAGATCCAAACTTTGATTTTTCTATTTTATACAGCATATTTTCGTAAATTCTAATATTAGTCTTGTATTGATATATGGCATTTAAAGCTTCATTTCTTTTAGACTTTCCCCATTGCAAAATTACCACATTAACTAATAGAAACAGTTCCATTACATATATTGGTATAACTTTAAAAACAAACAATAGGACAATACTAGTTATGGCTCCTAAAGGAATCAATGTTACTATAAGTTTGAAAATTTTACTGGTAAAAAACTCATCTTTTTTCTTAGTCCAGTTTAATAGTTCTATGGGGTCTCTCATATAATCTTTTACCATTAGACCTTCAGCTATAAAGCCTTGTCTCCAGTTAAGCCTTTGAGATAACTCTTTTATAGCTTCCTGTCGCTGCTTAATAGCATCAATATCAAAGTTAATATCTCCATTTAAAACATCACTTAATCTTTTTCTTCCTAAAGGGGTCACAGTGCTATTTATCCATTGAAACAAGGAATTCTTACCAAATATATCCAAATCTGCTCCATAAGCATGATCCTTATTTATGTATTCCTCCCCTTTATCTTCAAACTCTCTCCATTTGCCCTTTAATACATCAATGGCTCTCTCATTTATCTTCTTTAAAAAATTTACCTTTCTATTTCTTTCTATAAGCTTACTATGAACATAAGCTAGCCCTATAAACAAAACTAAGAATATGAAGTCTAATGAAAATAAAATAATATATTGATTTTTTTTATATAAAATGTAAGAAAATATTGAGACTGCTAAAAAAATTAAAAGACGTAGAGCACTATAAAATTTTATTGTTTCTAGTTGCTTCTTTTCTAATAAACTATACTTTTTAACTCTAAGTTCATACTTATCTTGTATCTCCATAATACCTCTCCCTTTTTTTCAATGCAAAATTCACAATTACCAGTGCACAACTATATGGCTATTATATTTACATCTTTACTTAATTCTTTAATAATCTCTATCTCCCTCTTCTGGCAAGTAAATATAATAATTTGCTTATGCTCTGAGTAATTGATTAAAAGTTTAAGAACCCTTTCCAGTCTGCTATCATCGTATTGAGTGAAAGCATCATCCAAAACTATGGGCACCCTTGTATCCTTAAATATTAATTCTATGAAAGCCATCCTTAAAGCAAAATATATTTGATCAAAGCTACCACTGCTTAGATAATCAATAGATACTATTTTTTCTTCTTTTTTGTCTCTGACCTTCAAGCTATAATCTTCTGACACCTTTACTTCCTCATATTTATCTAAAGTTAAAAATTTAAATATATGAGCTACTTTTTCATTTAATATAGGACCAAAATTCTTTTGCATCTCTTTAAAACATTCTTTTAAGGTTTCAACAGCTATATCTATTACTTCAACCTTATCCTCATAATAAGCAATCCTATTTTTCACTTCTTCGATGGATTCCTCAATGTCCATAAGGCTTCTAGTTCCCATAAATCTATTATTTATTAAATTTTCTACATCTTTTAAGTCTTTTTCAGTCTGTAATAATTCTTTGTTCTTAATTCTTAACTCCTCGTCTAGATCTTCTTCTTTAACATCCTCAGATATATTTTCTTCTAGTACATCCTGCAACTCTGCCCTCATATATTCCAAGTCTCTATCTTTGAGTAATACTTTATAGCTGCTCTCCATAGATACCAATTGCATTTCAATTTCTCTCATATGCTTTAGCTTATTTTGAAGTTTATCTATCTCATCTTCTAAGTATTCTATAGGAATATACTCTTTATTTATAGCCTTTAATCTTTCTTTTATTATAGATTGCTTGTTTTTCAAATCCTCTTCTAAGTGTATTAAAGAATTTTCACAGTTTAATTTTTCTTTCTGTAAAATTTCTAATTCTCTACTGATCTCCTTATAATGGCTATGCTTTTCTAAAAACTCTTCAATATCATGGCTTTCCGTATGGCTAAGAATGAACTCTAAGAATTTATTATTCTTATTTAAGTTTTCTTTTAAGGTTTCTCCTTGATAATTTGCCTTTTGTATAAGCTTTTCCTCAATTTTTATTTTTAATTTATCCATAGTATCCTTACTTTCATCATATTTTTTTAAGGAAAGTATAAATTGCTTATAATCCTCTGCTCCAATCATTAAATAGTATCTTTCTAAAACCTCTTCAATTCCCCTTATTTTTACATTAAGATTTTCAATGTTCTTTCTTTTTTCTTTTATTATATTAAGTTTTATGCTCAATTCATGAATGCTATTAGCGTTTTTAAAGCTAATAAAAATTAAACTTACCCCTAAAAAAGCCAGTATATAATTCAAAAAGCTCTTTAAATGAATAAATGGATTTATGAGGTTATATAGGGAAAGCACTAATATTAAAATTCCCAAAGGCATGAGTATATTGTTAATATTTCTTTTACTTTTTACTTTTTCCTCCTTAATATCTACTTTCTCAAGTACCACAAGTTCTTCAAGGTTTATTTTTAGCTCTTTTAGCTTTTCTTCATATTCATACAAGAACCTATTTAAGTCTTTTCTTATAGGTTCAAAATTTATTAGCAAGCCTAAGTCGTCTTTTAAACCTTTAAGGTTATTTTCTAGACTCTCTAGAGAAGCTTCACATTGATTTAATTCATCTAATCTTTGACTTAAATTTTTTCGTTCAGACTCTAAGGACATAACTTTAATGTCCGCATTCTCATCTAATCCATGAAAACTTATAAATCTATTTAACTCTTCTGCTTTTTCATTAATATCACTATCTAATTTAAGAATTTCATCTTTTCTTTGTTCATATACTCCTTTTATATTATTATAAGATAGAAATTCCTGTTTTAACCCTTGAATATAATTTTCATCTAATATATTATCCCCATTATCTAAATCTTCTAAGACTTCACTCTTTTGCCTGTTTAATTCTTGACTTTTCTTTAAATAATCACATATTTCCTTATATTCATTTTGTAATTTTAATTTCTTTATATGCTTTTTATAAATTTCTAATTTATTTAATTCCTTTTGCAATTCTCTTTTTTTATCACAAAGTTCATTAAACTTTAATTGATCTTCAATATTTTCCTCACTCAATCTTAAGGCTGCTTTAAGCTCTTCATTTAATTCTTCTAATTTATTTCTTAATATGTCTAGTTTTCCAGTTTTTCTTAAAGTCAAAATTGTCTTTTTGGCTTCCTCCAGCAGCGTCAACGCTTTATGATAGGAGGTATTTTCATCTCCCCCCTGTTCTAAATTGGTAATCCTCTGCATTATCTCATCTTCTTTATCTCGTCCTACTTCAGCCCCCAGCTGCTTTACAAAAAGAGTTTTTTCAAAGGCTTCCATACCAAAACCTATAAAATCCTTACCAGGCTGAATCAAATCTATACAATTTATTTTTTCCCCGGTTACACCTTCTAAAATCTCACTTTCATCTTCCTTTTTAGTACTACCAAAGCTTTTTCTAAGGATAAAACTTTCTTTTTTATGATTTTCTATGTAAATTTCACCCTGAGCTTTTTCTCCGGACCAAGGTAGAAATCTTTTCCTTTCACTTTCTCTTATGGACTTTTTTTGTGGAAGCATACCATAGAGCATAGCTTTAATAAAGCTTTGTATAGTGCTTTTTCCAGCCTCATTTTCTCCATATATAATATTGATTCCTTCTTCAAGTTCAATTTCTTTTTTATTAAATTTTCCATAACGGATTATATTAAGCTTTTTAATTATCATCTATAAGCACTTCCTTATCCTGAAGACATCGAATCCCTATTTTAAGAGCATTAATCAATTTATCTTTTTCTTTTTCGTCATCGCTTTCTTTTATTTTTTCCAGCATTTTTTTTGCGTATAATCCCTTTAATGAAAATTCTCTAGACAGAGCATCATAATCCATTTTTAAATGAGTATCATCAATTATTTTAGTATAAAAGAATTCTCCTTTTAGCTTTTCATTAATTACTGATTTATTAATCATAAAATCTGAATGAATTTCTCCTTTTAGTATTATCTTATATAAGTTTACCTTTCTATCATCATCTTCTGTATTTTTCATTATCTCTCTTATTATTTCTTCGTAGGTGTCGCAGTCAGTTATACTAACTTCTTTTACTGAATATTTTCTTTTACATATGGGAATAAAATTTAAATCTACTAAGTTTTTAGAAACATATCCCATTATAATTCCTTTTTCCCCTGTTTCGTCAAAACCTCTACCTTCAGGATTTCCGCTATAAGCATAGTAAGTATTTTTTTCTTTTAATACTCCTGAGAAACTATGTCTATGTCCTAAAGCTATATAGTCCATTTTACTCTCACCTATATCTTCATAGGTAATAGGATTATAGTCATTATAGCCATTATTCTGTGCTATATCTCCATGCAGTACCATTATATTTATAAAATCTTGGTTTATAGAAAATTCATCTTTGAAATTCTTTATTAAGGATGTCCTTTCATAAGCCTTAGAGAATCCAATACCATACACTTTTAATTTTAAATCTTCTATAGTAACCTCTTCTAAATTATTCTTGAATATATGCACATTCTCTGGCCACTGCACTATAGAATAGAAGGATTTTTCATTATAAGGGTCATGATTGCCTGGAGATATAAATACCCTTATATTCTTTATATCTTCAAGCTTTTTTCTTATATAATCTAAGGTAGTTTTAGTAATACTGCTATTATCAAAGAGATCACCAGTTATTAAAAGTAACTTAACCTCTTGCTTCTTTGCCATATCGACTATTCTTCCAAAGGTTTCTCTTAAGTCCTCTCTTCGTATTTCGGAAAAATCTCTATTTAAATCGCTAAAGGGAGTATCAAAATGCAGATCTCCACAATGTAATATTTTAATTTTTTCCATATAAGCTCCTCCCTCGAACTGAAGTTCTCCTTGGTCTATTTTAACATATAGAAGTATGCATTTCTACATATAGACGCATAAAAAAATGCATGAGAATGATTTAAATCATCTTCATGCATTAAAATATATTATCTACCTAAGTCGAATTTATAAGGATATATATCTTCAGGAGTTTTACCAAGTTCAGAGGCAAAAGCTTGCACATCTATCTCCTTTATGACCTTATCTCCTTTATATACTTTCATATTATATACCTGACCTTTTTCGTTTACTAAAAGGTCAGCATTATAAGTACTTCCATCATCAAAAGTTACTCTTCCCTGTTTCCACGGCATAAATATCCCTCCTTTTAACTTTAAGAAAGAGGCACTAATTAAATCTTAGTGCCTCCATTTATCATTCTGGGTCTGCTATGCTGTCATCCAAATTTTCTTCTGCTGTTATTTTAAGTTTCTTTCGTATTGTTCAACCATTCTCTTTACCATTTCTCCACCAACGGAACCACATTGTCTTGATGTTAAGTGTCCATTGTATTCACTAAATGGTACTCCTAATTCATTAGCAATTTCTGTTCTGAATTTGTATAAACCTTGCTTTGCTTCTGGAACTAATGTTCTTCCCCTTGTCATATTAATTCCTCCTTTTAATGTTTTTTCTTTTGATTTATTTTCCCTTGCTGTCTTTTCTATTCCGTCTTTGTAATATTATTTTGACCCGAAAGCAGAATAATACACTATAAAACTATATGCAAATGAGGAATATTGTAATTAAAATGGTATTTAAAGCTTTTTATGACTTAAAAACTTTTTCTTAATAAAGATTTCATATTTATTAAAATTTTTCAATGTCTCTATAAGTAAAAAGATAAAGATTAGGAAACCTAATCTTTATCTTTTTACTTATTTTTCAATTTTAATTTTTATTTTTTTAACTGTTTCATTGCCAAATACATCTACAGCCTTTAACTCTATAAAAGAACCATCCTCTACATTAAGTTCGTATTGGAAAGACCTTAGAGTCTTATCACTTCCCATTTCTCCCTCTAAGCTAACATTAAACTTATTTTCACCATTTAAGAAAAATTTATATCCATAAGTATTATCAGATACTTTACCCTTTAAAATAAGCTTATTGTCCTTTAGATTAGCTATATTATCTTTATCTATTACTGGCTGTTCAATGTCAATTACAGGCGCTATTGTATCACAATTAATTTTATAAGAATAATTCATTAATACCGTTCCCTTTGAATCTTCTGCATAAACAGGTATATAATTTAATCCTTCTTTTAGTTTGATATCATAGCTGAAAGTTAAATTGTTATTAATCTTAACCTTTTCATTATTGATTTTGAAAGTCTTTAATGGTGCTGTTAATCTTCCTGTAACAGTATATACTTCTTTACTTGTTTCTAACAATTTACCATCAAGATTATCAAAAACTACTTTAGCTTCAATGTCTTTACCATATCTTATGGCCACATCTCCTATACCTAAATTGTAAGCTTTATCGAACATAGCAACTTTAACATCATTATATTTATCTTTTTCTAGTGTAATTTCACAACTGTAGAATCCATCTTCAAATTTAATATCTACTTTCTGTTCTTCTCCGTTTACCATCACTACTGGATCTTCTTTAGATATGCTAGAAGAAAAATCTTTTGCTCTCCATTTTAATAGATACTTATCTGAATAAGAATATATAGGAGATACTATAGTAACTTCTGGAGCAGATAAATCAATTTTAACAGGAATAATAAAATCTTGTTCTTTAGCTCCTTCATAATCTACTGCAGATTTAATATTGATATAGTATTGCCCTTCTGGAAGCGCCTCATATTCTCCAGTCTTACTGTTAAAAATTTTTCCGTCCCAAGCTAAAGCTGAAAGTGTATAAGGTTTATCTCCCTCATTATTTTTATCATTATATACTTTCTTTTTTATATTGTCTTCTCTACCTAATTCAGTTATTAAATTCTTATCTTTATCTAGTAACTGAGCTATAGAGTATTTAGCATTTCTCAAATAATAAAGATGAGGAACTATAAAATCTCCAACCTTATCCCCATTTGGTGATATAGCTATTGAATCCTTATCTATGATATTATCTCCTTCTTTATCCTCACCATCATAGCCAAGATATATCTCTTCACCCTTATCATTTTTACTTAAGACCATAGAAGCAGGTAAATTATTATTTGCTTTAAAGTTCCAGGCTGCATCGTTGATTATTTTTTCTTTAGACCAATCTCCATAATAGCCCATAAAAGGAACTACTAATGAAGGTATGGAATCCTGGGGTTTAAACTTTATAAATCCTTCTATAAATCTCTCCGTAGTTACCTTGTCAGTTATATTTAAACTAACTTTTATTTTTACTTCACCCTTTGCAGGTACTGTAACTTTTTCTTTATCAAAGCTTACTTTAGCCTCTTCAGTGGTTAAAGCCACATCATAAGACATTGAGTTAATAGCTTCTTTATTTTGTTCAGTTAAAACTCCTCCAAAATTCTCTACATCATAAACCGCTTCTTTATCTCCATAATTCTTTAAGGTTAATTCAAACTCTGTATTCTTACCAACTTCTTTTAAGGCTACTACAGCCTCTCCATTAGAGCTTAGTGCCAAAACCTTATTATTTATAGCAGCTTTTATTTGCATTAATCCAGCACCTTGTCTTCTTGGTGAATACGGTACTGTATTATGAGCTTTATCCATAACTATTTTTGCAGTATTTATGGCAGTGTTCTTCGCAAAATCTACCAATTCTCTCCCCTTTAATGCTGGTAGATTATTTTTAATTGCTTGAAGTAATAGTGCTTGTCCTCCAGCAACATGAGGAGCTGCCATAGATGTACCACTCATAGTCTCATATTTGTTACTATTTACCGTTGAATAAATATTCCCACCTGGCGCAGCTATTTGTGGTTTAAAGTCTAAATTAGGAGTTGGTCCCCAAGAAGTAGTGCTAGAAAAATCATCTTTATTTATATTGGGTTTAACTACAACCTTTTCTCCAAAGGATATTTTTAATCCGGATTGAACTAAGGATAATAATATTTTACCATCACTATTAGTTACAAAAACTCCTGGTATTTTTACTGTCGGATCTGTAGCCATATTAATATAAGAGTCATCTCCGTCCTTGTTATACACAATAACCCCAGCAGCTCCAGCATTTTGGGCATTCACCTTTTTCTCTATAAAGGTATTACCGCCTCTTTTTATCAAGGCTATTTTGCCAGTTAAGCTTTTTCCAGTGAAATCTTTTGGTTCACCTAATCCACAATCCACTAGTTCAAAGCTTTGATCTGCTTTAAAAACCCTTACTGGATTTACTTCAGATGTGGTATATCCAAATAGTCCACTTTTATCCCCTGCCTTATATTCCAATGCAGGTAATGTAACATTATTGTTTTCAAAATTTGCCACCTGTAGAGAATCTTTTGCAAGACCTGGTGCTCCCACTAATCCAGTATCTGTTATCTCTCCAAATTTAAATGGAGCTGTAGAATATTGTGAGTTACCAGCTGAAACCACCACTATCACTCCTGCATTAACTGCATTTTTAATGGCTTTTTGTTCCGGATCATCAGCCTGTTGGAAGGATGCTGTAGAGCCTAAACTCATATTTATGACATCTGCTCCATGAGAAACAGAATCTTCTATAGCAGCTACTATATCATCTGCGTAAGCTCCCTTAAGTGCTGGATTATTAGAAAATACTTTCATGGCTAAGAGTTGAGCTTCAGGAGCCACACCCTGAACAGCCTCTAGATTATTAACTTCTTTTTCATCTCCTGCTGCAGCCACTATACCTGCTACGTGCATTCCATGCATACTATCAGTAGTATCTATAACTTCATCGTTTCTATCTGCATAATTATAACCATAAGGAACCTTATCTGTATAATATTTGCCTAATCCTTCAGGATTTTTATCCTTTAGCTTTATCTTTAACGATTCTTTAGGATTTTTCATATCCTTATGAGTATAATCAATTCCTGTATCTATGATAGATACCACCATGCCCTCTCCTTTATATCCTAAGTCTTCCCAAACCTTATAAGCCTCAGTCAATTCTTTGGCAGATTTCATTTGAGGATAATATAGTTTAGCTTCAGCAACCTTTTGTACTCCAGGTAACTGCTTAATTTTTTCAATTTCACTTCTCTTTACATCCATGCTAAATCCATTAATTAAATTACCATAGGTATATCTCACTTCTCCTCCAGTAAGCTTTTTAACCTTAGACTTTATGGAGGCTTGGGAAGCTTTTACTGACTCCACGGCTTTAGCGCTAGCTACATTACCTTTTTCTGCGAGTTCAGAAGCGGATTTATCTTTTAGTTGTACGATAACTCTAACTTTTTCATCAGGATTTTCACTCTTTGATGAAGCGTTGTCGTTGGAGGCAATATTTTCCAGTGTTTTCACCTCAGAAAACTTAAGATTTTGAGAGTATTTGCTTTTTAGATTGCTTAATGCAATTTGCTTTATCTTAGCATTATCATCTAAAGTATTACCTTCTAAAGCATTAACCCTCTGAGGACCACTGCCTAGTATTAAGGTTAAAGCAAAAATACCGCTTAATACCTTAGACATGGTGTTCCTTAATGTTTTTTTCATTTAATAACCCCCTTTTTTTAGAATTACATAACAATTCATATAAAATAAAAAATCTCATTTTACATAAATTGGATGAGCCTTGATAATTTAAACATTTAGGAAATTGTCTTACAATAGACTGTAAAATGTCATTTTATTCTTTTTGTTAATAGTTTAGCTTTAAAGCCCACTCTGTAATTAACAATTTTATAATATTAATTGCTATTTTTAATAATTATATAAAAATATTCATGATTTTTCAATACTTTTCCATGTGACTATTTGATCATAATAAAAATTGCATTATATCTTGACATTTCCTTCATATTTTTTCTCTTTAGTTCTTTACCTATGTTAAAATCTATTAAGATATTACACCTTATATTCCATTTATTAGAATATTATTAAACAAAAATGCCCTTCAATCAGTTAGCAAAAACTATATTACTTGATTGAAAGGCACTCATTAGGCATCGTAAAAAATAACTAGTCAAATATACAAGTAGACTGACTAATTATTTTTTGGAGATGTCTTATTCTAATTCATAAGGTTCTATTTTAAAATAGCAAATTCAAATCCTCTCTGCTTAAGGTTCTCAATTATACTAGGTAAACTATCTACTGTACTTTGCTTTCCTGGAGCATCATGCATAAGCACCACTAGTTTTTCATAATTTGAAGAGGTTTCAAGAAACCTATTAATAAGCCTATCCTTAGATAACCCTTGACCCTCTGCATCGCCATTTAGAGAATTCCAATCAATGTATATCATGCCCTTATTATTAATAGCTTCTTTAAACTCTTTCTTATTACCATAAGAACCTCCCGGAAATCTAAAAACTCTAGTGTTAAAATTATATCCTAATATTTTCTTTAGGGCTTCATCTGTCTTGTCCACCTCATATATAAAGTTATCCACGTTACTATAAATCTTGCTATAATTATGAGAATAGGAGTGATTTGCTATTGCGTGTCCAGAATTATAAGTTCTCTTTAAAATCTCTTTGTTTTCTTCAACCATAGCTCCTACAACAAAAAATGTAGCCTTAATATTATATTTGTCTAGTATATTTAATATCTGAGGCGTTATATTAGCACTGGGACCATCATCAAAAGTTAAAAACACTGTTTTTTTGCCATCTTTTATATAAGCTCTTTCAGATTCTATAGCTAACACATGCTTCTGGCTATAGACCTCTTTGGAATTTTCTGATATTCCTTCTCTATTACCCCTGTATCCTCTTCTCATGATTTCCATAATCTCTATATCGAAATCTTCCTCTGCTTTTTCTTTACTAGAGTATAATACTCTATACATTTCCATATAATCTTCTTCCACCACTTCAGCAGAAGGAGCCTGGAGTGAAGAAAAGAAAAAATAAGAAGAGAACCCTAACATATAAAGTATAATATATACAATCGCTAATTTAATTTTTCTTTTTCTAAGAACCATTACATCCCCCAATTATAATTATTTATATGTTATTATTAAATCTTTTAATAGACTTATCTCCAAATTTTTCTTTAATAAGGTCTAAGGCTTTATCTAGGCTTTGATTTTTTTCTAAAGAATATACCTCAGTTTCATCAAATATGCTAACTTGATGAGTAAACTCTTCTGACAAATTGTACAGGGCTATTCCTAATAGTCTTATGGGTTCTTTTTTCCACACCTCATCAAATAATTCTTGAGCTATTTTACCTATATGTTTAGTTGAATTTGTAGGATTAGCTAACTTTTTCTGATGAGAATAGCTTATAAAATCCTTATTTTTAATATTAACAGCTATACCACTACAAAATTTATTTTCCTTTCTTAGTCTTACAGAAATTTGTTCAGAAATTTGTACTAATATGTCATGGGCCTTATATTTATTCACCACATCTACAGGTAAGGTTATTGAATTACTTATTATTTTTGCTTCTTCTGATTGACATTGCACTTTTGAACTATCTATTCCATTAGCGTATTCCCAAATAAGACCTCCATAGCTCTTAAATTTTTGTTTTAAAAATGTTACATCATGCTTAGCTAAGTCCTCTATAGTAAATATATATAATTTATTAAGTTTTTCTTTTGCTTTTCTACCTACCATAAAGAGCTCACCTACAGGTAAAGGCCATAACTTTTCCTTTATTTCTTCGCTATATAATGTATTTATCTTATCTGGCTTATTAAATTCTGAAGCCATTTTAGCAAGAACTTTTTTGTCAGATATACCTATATTCACTGTAAATCCTAGTTCTTTCTTTATTCTTTCCTTTATAGCATAAGCCTCCTCATAGGCATCTTTCTTATCTAAAACTCCCATATCTAAGAAACACTCATCAATGGAGTATTGCTCTACACAAGGGGAATAGTTCTTAAGCATATTTATAAGCTCTTTACTATAAAATCTATAGGAATTAAAGTCAGGAGCTACAATTACTAAATTAGGACACTTCCTCTTAGCTGAGTACAAGCTTTCTCCTGTTACTATTCCATATTGCTTAGCTAAATTAGACTTTGCTAATACTACTCCCCTTCTACTTTGCTCATCTCCTCCAATAACTGAAGGAATATTTCTAAGATCCATATCCTCTCCTTGACTCATTCTATACACTACCGACCATGATAGAAAGGCAGAATTTACATCAATATGAAAAATAGTATTTCTTTTCTCTTCCATTATAAATCACCCTTTATATAAATATCATATATAATTATACCAAACATATATTCCTATTTGTAGTATTATACTATATTTGGTGATTTAATATTTATTTACTCCAAGTAATCACTTTATTTTTACCAGTAATTTTAGCTTTATAATTTGCCTGCTCTGACTTTTTTATTATTTCCTCCATATCTGATCCATCTGTGGGATAATTAGCTACACCTATGGACACTGTTATAGGATAGGTCCATTCCTGGGTATTTATTTCTACCTCACTTCTAATTCTCTCAGCTACCTTTAATGCATCGAAATAGGATGAATTTTCTAGAATAACTAAGAACTCATCTCCCGATAACCATCTGAAAACCTTGTCATTTTCTCTAACAGAATCCCGAATTAATAGCGCAAGTTCATTTATCATTTTATTGCCGGCCTCATAGCTTATTTGATTATATCTTTTGAGATTATCTCCATCAATAAATAGTATGCAGAATTCTTTAATTTGACCTCTGTACTCCTCTATTAACTGATTTAAATATAATTTAGCTGCTCTATGATTAGAAAGCCCAGATACATCATCAGTTAAAGCCAGATTATATGCATCATTAAAAAAGGATAAGGTTTCCTTAATTCTTCTAGTGAAGCTTCTTATTATGTGCTCTAACCATCGTTCTTGACTAAATTTTTTATCTTTCTCACTGATTTCATCTAAGGAGTACCTCAATACCATTTCATAAAATTCATTTATTGATGAAATTCCATCTTCATAGCTTAATATTAAAGTATGCACTCCAATATCATAGAGTCCCTGATGATACATAGCAATATTAAAATTATCTTTAATTTCACCTACTATTTTTTCCGCATAATTCTTTGACGCCTGAGGTAAGATTACGGTGAACTCATCTCCATCAGTTCTGAATAAATAGAAATTTCCTTGTTCTTTCAATATTTTATTTAGCACTTCTGATAATGTCTTTAAAATTGTATCTCCAATTTCTTTGCCATATTTTTTATTAATTGTATTAAAATCAACCATATCAAATATGATAAAAGATCCTCTGTTTTGAAAAATATTAACAGTATCTAATTCAATAAATTTAAAAAAATTTGGTAGACCCGTCAATGGGTCAATATAAATTTTGTTTTTATGCTTTCCTTTCAATTTTTCTCCCCCCAAAAAATAATAATCCAATTTTTTAACCCCAAGAATATTTTACCATATTTATCAAATAAAAGCTTTATTTGTATAATGAAATATATTTTTTCTTTTTAGTACTTTCTCCACTTTCAAAACTCCTTGTCATTTATATAAAAGTATGCTATTTATCAAAATCAAAAAAACACCTAGATTAGTTCTAAGTGTTTTTGGGATATATATTTTTCTTTAAATCTTTAAGAACCTCAGAAAATGATATCTTCTCATTATTAAGATTTTGCTTTCTTTTTTCAATACCAAGTCTATCGTTTAAGTCTTTTCTTTCATCATAGTTACTAGCTCCAATTAATGAATTAATCCTCACTGAAACCACCTCCACATTTATACATACGAAGGTCATTTGATATTTAAGAGGGTATAATGCTTATAATAGCTACTCTTACAGCAAGAACTTTGTCCTAAATTTTAAAACTCTATTACTTAATTAAGCAATTCGGCATCATATATTGTATAATCACATCTATAAATAAAAATATACTTGCCATCTATTTGTATGCCTGTGCTCTTATCTATTCCAGTGGCAAAGTAGCTAACTTTGTTACCCACAAAGGTTGCCAAAGGCTTTCCTGATTGTGACCTTATTAAAATTACCTTACTTTTTCCTGTAGTGATATTTTTCATATCATTAACCATTCTATTAAGAAAAGGAGTGGATCTATCAATGTTTTGTATATTGGCTGTTTTAGAAAATTCATTGAAAACATCAGTCAATCCCTTTTCATATAAAATTAGACTGCTGCCAACATGAACCATGGACTTACCACCAATAGTTAAGCTAATTACTGAAGATTGCTTTATTGTTTTACCTTCTTCATCTTTTGTATTAAACTTATCCTCCGTACTTACACTTATAGATTTTCCCTCAATTCTATCAATAATATTACTTTCTTCATCATAGGTTTGTATTATTGCATCTCTTCCTTTTAATGCCTCTTTGATTTTTCCTGCTTCTCGCTGTAATAAAGCACAACCACTAAAGAATATTGTACATAATATTATTGTAATAGCTATTAATTTCTTTCTATTTTTATTCATCTTTATTCCCCCTATTTTTACATAATAATTCTATTTTATCATATTTAATTAAAACAAAAAGCACCTAATCCTCTGAAGACCATCCAAATATTATGATATAATCATATTAAATGAACTTCACTTAGATTAGGTGCTCACTTTTAAACTATTTTTTTCATTAATTTCATGATTATTTTAGGTATCTACTATTATTCTATAGGAATAGAATCATTGATAGAATAAACATAAATATAACTCCACCAATCATTGGTACTGCAGTTCTTCTTACCACTTCTAAAGCCGGTTTCTTTACTGAACCTGCTACAATCACCGTAACTGCCGCCACTGGTGAAACTGCTCTCATTAAGTTTCCAGCTAATCCCATTGGCACTGAAAGGGCAATAGGACTGATTCCAGCTGCTTCTGCTAGAGGTACCATCAATGGAATCATTGCAAAGAATAAAGCAGTTCCACTTCCAGATAACAATACAATAAGCAAAGATAATGCTACTAATATAAGTGGAAGTATAATTCCCATACCTGTTCCTTTAGTTGAAATCATAGCTGTTTGTAATGTATTTATTAGACCTATTGCTTTTAATCCTGTTACAAATACACTAGCAGCTACTAATAAAGCTACTATAGACATACCACTAGCCATTCCCTTAAAGAAAGCCTCTGTATCATCTAGTACTTTTTTGTTTCCTTTGTTTCTAATTAACTCGCAGCAAATTGCAATGATAAAACTTACTATTGAAGCTACTTCTACTGATAGTGTAACCTTCCAGCCTGTTAAATAAATAGCTATAAGCATTAAGATTGGCAATAAAGGTAATAAAGCATATACTGTTTTAAATAGAGAGGAACCTTTAATTTCATCAACATTCTTTATGTCGATTTTTTCATCCTCCGCTATTCTCGGATCTTTTTTATCCATATATTTTTGCCAGAAGTAATGTAAAATTGCCATAACACCTAAGGTAGGAATTGAAACCATAGCATGATATTTCACCACATAATCAGTTACTGATAATCCAGCATAAGCAGGATATTTTGCTAACTCTTTAGCGATAGCAACATTGTCACTTCCAAGAGGCGTTGGCATTACTGTTGCAGTGGTAGCTATAACTGCTGCTGCTGTTAAAGTACTCATACCTGATTTTTTTAACACTGGGAATAATGTAGCTAATAATATGATAGCTAGATTAGATGCACTAGGGATTACTAATGAAAGTAAATTACCAATTAAAAACACAATAGGAACTAAAATATACGCTGATTTAATTTTAGATATAGGCTTTGTAAGCACATTTACAGTTACATCGTTAGCCCCAATTTTACTCATATAGGCAGAGTATCCACCTAAAATTAAAATTATAAATCCTGCTTCTGATAAGGTTTGTTTAAAGATGTCTGCTGCAGCCTTTAAAGGGTCAAACATTAAGGCTCCTGTCGAAGCAAAACCCTTAATTCCCATTCCCGTACCCATAGCTATAGCTATATAAAGTAACACTAATCCTATGGCAAACAATGTAATTTTTATGTCCATTTTCTTTATTAACATATATACTACTAGTGCAATGGCTATAATTGCTGTTGAATACATAATAAAATTGTTCATAATATTATCCTCTCTCTCTATTTATTTATATGCATTTTTCAATTGAACTCATAAACCATTGTTTAAAAATTTCTGGGTTTATATCTGTACATACTTTTGCATTAGGAGATTTTCTTAAATATCCTTTTAAGTCTACTATAGTACAACCAAGTGTTAAATTGCTTTGAGTTTCAACATCTATAAATGTATCTGCTATTTCATACATCTCTGGACAAAGTAAATATGCGATAGCACAACTGTCGTACATTTTTAGTCCTGTCTTAAAGCTTCCGCCCCTATACTTTTGGAATAATGAATACATCATATCTCCAGTTTTGCCCATGATTTTTATTTTTTCACTATCTTCAGGATAAACTAATGCTTTGAGTCCTACATCTAATCCTGCCATTGCAAGTTTTACTCCACTAGAAAATACGATTTTAGCTGCCTCAGGATCCGTTGCTATGTTGAATTCTCCCATGACAGTCTTGTTTCCTCTAGTTAAAGAGCCACCCATGAATACAATTTCATCAATATTACTTTTAACTTCTGGGTACATCTTTAATAGTAATGCCACATTTGTCATTGGCCCAATAGCTGCAATAGTTACAGGAGTATCACTTTCTATAATAGTCCTTCTCATTGCATTTACTGCATGCACCTTTAATAGATTACTTCGATTTGGCTCTCCAAAATCATATCCGTCCATCCCTGATGCTCCATGAACATTTTTTGCATCGTCAAATTTTTGAAGCAATGGCTCTTCTGCGCCTTTTGCTACAAGTATATTTTTACCGAAAAACGTTAGTAATCTCAATGTATTCTCAGTTACTAAGTCAAGGCTAACATTTCCGGCTACGGTTGTTATAAGTTTTACGTCTAATTCTTCTGAGAATAGAGCTATTGCAATAGCTATAGCATCATCGATGCCTGGGTCCGTATCAATTATTATTTTCCTTTTGTTTTCCATGATTTATCCTCCTTTTATCTTTGAAAAAATTTATTTATCTCTTCACTGCTTGGAATAGATATTTGAGCGCCTTTTCTTGTAACTGTTATAGCAGATGCTTTTGTGGCATATTCTAACGCTTCCTTTAAAGAGTATCCAAAGGATAATTGCGCTGCCATTGCTCCTATGAAAGAATCTCCTGCTGCAGTAGAATCAACTACTTCAACCTTATATGCATTTACCTTAATAATTTCTTTATCTGTTATGGTTACACTTCCTATTTCTCCTAATGTAATAACAACATTTTCTGTGCCCTTGCTTCTAAGAATTTGTCCAACTCTTTCACATTCTTCTATGGTTTTTGGATAAATGTGAGTTAGTATTTCACATTCGCTCTGATTAAGTACAAGAATATCAATATATTTATAGAATTCATCTGGAAAAACCTTAGCAGGAGCTGGATTTAGTATAGTTTTCATTCCAATGCTTTTTGCATACTCAAGCAATTGAAGAGTTGTATCAAAATCGTTTTCAAATTGTGTTACAAAATAATCTCCCTCTTGAGCAAGCTTGGATAACTTGTCCTTTGCAAAACTATAACTTAAAGAGAAATTTGCTCCTGGATTTAAAATAATTCTATTATCCTTATTATGACAAATGATCATGGCTAATCCTGTAGATTCATTTTCTTGAATTTCCATAGAATCTACATTAACACCATTGCTTTTTAAAGATTCTAATATTGTATTACCAAAGGAGTCCCTGCCTACACTTCCAATAAATAATGTATTTGCGCCAGATCTTACCGCAGCGATTGCTTGATTACCTCCTTTGCCACCGTTATTCATCAAAAATTCATGTCCATGAATGGTTTCACCTTCATTAGGAATCTTATCCACTTTTATGGCAAGATCCATATTAAGACTTCCTACTACAATAACTTTTTTCATATCATCTCATACCTTCTTTCTATTCAAGCATATCATTCCAGATCCAAATAGTTCATTGGGTCTTATAATAAAACCAAACTTTTCATAGAAGCCTTCTGTATTTGGCATTGCCATCAACCCTATATATGGGTGCTTACAACTACAGGATTCTATATAATCTAATAAACTATTAACAACCATAGTTCCAACATGCTTACATCTATAACTCGGATGAACTACTACATCTTTTATAAAGAATGTGATCCTCCCATCCCCTACTACACGTCCAATGGCTATTGGATTTTCATTATCATATATCACAACACTATAAAGCGTATTTTTCAAAGCCTCAATAATGTCATCCTTTTCATATTGCTGCATATTTGCATATCTTCTTATGGAGTCATAAATATCCCATGTCAATCCATTTTCTACAATATGCATGCCATCAACTCCTTGATAAAACGTTTTACTAACTTTAATTACATGATACCATCACAAATACATATTGTCAATACACTGAGAAAATAAAACGTTTTACCACTTGTTTTCTAAGTTTTTATTACTAATTCATCAATAGTATGTTATAATTATGCTGGTGATTAAAATGAGTTTTAAGTTAAAAGATATTGCTAAAGAGGCAAATGTGTCTATTAGTGCTGTTTCATTAGTTTTAAATGATAAACCCTGCAGAATCTCTGAAGAAAAAAAGGCACTAATAAAAAAAATTGCAGAGGATAACAATTATACTCCAAATATCAATGCAAGAAGTTTGATTACAAAGGAAACTAAGACCTTTGGCCTTATTATCCCTGATATTGAGAATATATTTTTCTCAAGGCTTACAAAAGCCATAGAAAATTATTGCAGACAATTTGGATATACCCTTATTATTGTGAATTCTAATGATGAATATACTCAAGACCTTAATTTAATTGATCTATTATTATCTAGGGGCATCGATGGTTTGTTTATTACTATTTCTAATTCTGCCTACAACCATCAGGAAGATATATGCTCCAAGCTAAATAAGCTAACTATACCCTACGTAATGATAGATAGAATTTTTCCTGACTTTGATTGTAATAAAGTATATTTTGACAACGTAAAAGGAGCTTATTTAGCTACAAAAAATTTAATTAACCATGGACATAGAAGAATCTCCTGCATTATAAATTCTATTAATTCACAGAACTCAATATCAAGGTTTGAAGGCTATAAAAAAGCCATGGAGGAGCATGGGCTCTCAATAGAAAGTGACTTTATAATCGAAGGAGATTATCACATAAAAAGCGGATATGCAGCAGGAGATATGATAATAAAGAATAATACAACAGCTGTATTTGTTTCCAATGACATGATGGCACTTGGTTTGCTAAAGCGCCTAAGAGAAGAAAACATAAGAGTTCCAGAGGATCTGTCTATTGTTAGTTATGATAATTTGTTAAATGATTTTTTAATAGACATGCAAATAACTTCTATTGATCAAAAGGTCTCAGAGCTAGGAACAGTAGCTTGTGATGTTATGCTTAACCACATTCAAAATAAGGAGTTAGAATGTAAAAACATATGCTTAGATCCTGAATTAATAATAAAAAATAGCATTAAAGATATCGTTTATAAAGAACAGCCATAGATCTATATAAGTCTGCGGCTGTTTCCTATTTTTTAGAAGTAAAAACTGCTGACAGGATATCCTTGTCAGCAGTCTAATGAATCTAGCAGTTTTAAATATTTTAGTATCAACATTTTCCTATAATAAATTCAAAATTTATGTCCTTAGAAGAATCAATGAGATATTCCTGATGCACCGGCGCACCCCAACTGTCGTCTCCCCCTACTCCCATCTGTTTTGCTGCTATGGTTATTACGGTGTAATGTATAGGCGGAAGCTCATAATGATGAAGTGCATTTTGAAGTTCAAAGGCTGTGTAAGGTGAAACTCCCAGTTCAAAAGGACTTCCAACGGCAGCAAACTCAATTCCAAAGCCTTCTTTGTTCTTAACCCTAGCCCATCTCACTCCTATATGATTTCCGCTTTCCTGGGGAACCGCATACTTCGAAGCATTTTCTATTACTGACTTTTCAAAAATACCTAAATGTGCTCCATGATGTCTGTCGCAATAATTCTCTTCTGGTCCCATGCCGTACCACTTAAAGCTATCAAATTCTGCTGATAATTTAATTGCAAGTCCAAATATAGGAAGCTCAGGCAATCCTTCAATTCCCTCGTAATGACAACTTACTTTTATCCTTCCATCTCCATAGGTAGTGTAAGCAGTAGTCACCTGTGTTTCAGGTATTGTAGGCAGATTATAGGTGTACTTTATTGTAACGTTACAATCATCCTCCATTACTTCAATATTACTGCAGCGCTGAAACATACTTGCTTGAAGCCACTGACCGCATCTGAAACCATGGCCATTTCCCTTGTCATTATCCGTCATAGCTCTCCAGTATATCGGCATAGGAGTACGAGTAATAACCTCTTTGTCGCCATATCTTAGAGACACAATGCCGCCCTCTTGCTTTGAAAATAGTATACTAAAATCTCTACCCCTAACTCCTATATTCACATCACCATATATTACCGTTGGTTTTTTCAGTTCACTAGAAATAGCTTCCTCCTCTATATTGTATATAAACTGACCAAAGGCAACGATATATCCTCTATCTGCCCAAGCAGTAGACTCTTTAAGCTTAAAGGAAGCATTGATAGAATATTCCCCTGGCTTATTCTCTTGAGGCAAACTAAGTTCAACATACTTTTCCTCATCAGCATTTACCATAACCTCAATAGCATCTTTAAAAATCTCCTTACCGTTACAAGCAAGTGAATATTCTAAATAATATTCCGAAGTATCTATAAACAGATTTTGATTTTTAACTAAAACTCCATTTCTATCTATAGTAAGCTTTATATTTTGATAGAGCTTTCTCACTTCTTGAGCCTTTGGTGAAATTGTTCTATCTGCATAAACTATTCCATTACCACAAAAATTATAATCTGTGGGCCTATCGCCAAAATCACCACCATAGGCTAAAAATTCCTTGCCGAGCCTATCTCTTTTTACTAGGAACTGATCTATATAATCCCAAATAAATCCCCCTTGGTACATTTCATACTTATCTTCAAGCTCTATATATTTGTGCAATGCTCCACAGGAATTACCCATAGCATGCATATATTCACAGCTTAAATAGGGCTTTGGTGGATTATTTTCTAAATACTTTTCTACATCAACCACCTTAGCATACATTCTACTTTCCATATCACTGCTATCATTAAACCTTCTATCATTAAATATTCCTTCGTAATGAACCAACCTTGAAGGATCTTTCTTTCTGAAATATTCAGACATCTTATATATATTTTCACCGCCAAAAGATTCATTTCCACAGGACCAGATTAAAATTGAAGGATGGTTTTTATCCCTTTCTAGCATTGAAGACGCTCTGTCTAGAACAATATCCAGCCACTGAGGCTTACTGTCAGGAATAACCCAGTCTGGCATAATTTTCCCCATCTTCTGCCAAGAACCGTGGGTTTCCAGATTTGTTTCATCTATTAAATAAATACCGTATTCATCACAAAGTTCGTACCAATAACTTTGATTTGGATAATGACTGGTTCTTACTGCATTTATATTATTTTGTTTAAGAAACTTAATGTCCCAAAGCATATCTTCCTTAGTAATGGCTCTACCTCTACGACAGTTAAACTCATGTCGATTTATTCCTTTGAAAATTATCCTCTTACCGTTTAAATTCATTACTTTATTTATCATCTCAAATTTTCTGAAGCCAACCCTCTGTGGAATCACTTCTACAATATTATCCGCCTGATCTTTAACATAAATATAAAGAGTATAAAGATATGGGCGTTCTGCACTCCAAAGCTTAACATTATTAACCTCTAATTTGAGGCACATTGAAGCTGTTATCGGAACCTTCTCAGCCTTGGCAACTACTATGCCTTCCTTATCCACTAGTTCTAAAACTACCTTAGACTTTAATTCCCCTATTACTTTTAAATCCAGCTCTAAGGATGCATCTCTATATTCTTTATCTAAGTTTGTCTTTACAAAGATGTCTTGTATATGGGTTTTAGGAATCGAGTATAAATATACATCTCTAAATATACCAGAAAAACGCCAGAAATCTTGATCCTCCAGCCAAGATCCCGTAGACCTCTTATATACCTCAACAGCTAGCTTATTTTCTCCAGATTTTATATAAGGTGTCAATTCAAACTCAGCAGGGGTAAAACTATCTTCACTATAGCCTATAAATTCTCCGTTTAACCAAAGGTAGAAAGCACTTTCCACCCCTTGGAAAGAAATACATAAAGGCTTATCCTTAAGTTCTTCTTCCAGTGTAAAATACTTAACATAACTTCCTACAGGATTGTATTCTTCAGATATTTGAGGCGGTCTTAAGCAGCTATGACCATCCCAAGGGTACATTGTGTTTATATATTGGGGTTTGTCATAACCCTGCAGCTGTATATGACCTGGTACAGCTATACTATTCCATGGGCTACAGTCAAATTCCAACTTGTAAAACTCTTTAACCCTTTCTTTGGGATTAAAAGCAAAGCTAAACTTCCAACTTCCATTTAAATATTGTCTTAAAGCCATTTCCCCTTTTTTTGCCTCATCCAAGTTTAAATAGTATTTGTGATCTGAATGAGCATCAATTCTATTAACAGCGAAAACTGATGGATCCGAAAGCCATGCTATATTTGGAGCTTTTAAATTCATTGCCAAATACCTCCTTAAATCATAATTTAAAATACATCTCAAGTTTTTATCCTTTAACGGAGCCTAGCATTCCCTCCACAAACCTTTTTTGCATTAAGAAGAAAATTAATGCTGTTGGTAAAGTGGTAATTACAATCCCAGCCATTATCATTCCATAATCTGGAGTATAAGAAGAGCTCATGGTGGAAATTATCAAAGGCGCTGTTCTTTTACTAGGAGTCTGTAAAGTAATCAATGGCCACATATAGTTGTTCCAGCTGCTCATAAAGGTTATAATAGCTGCTGCGGCGTAGGTAGATTTCATAGTTGGAATAAAAATCTTTAAAAATATTTGTAGTTCATTCAACCCATCAATACGCCCTGCCTCTAAAATATCCTTTGGAAAGGACTTTGTATTCTGTCTGAAAAAGAATATTAAAAAAGCCGTAGATACACTAGGTATTATTACTGACGCTGTTGTATTAAGCCCAAAAATCTTAAAACTACGGAACATCCTAAATAGCGGTACCATCAAAGATGCGAAAGGCACCATCATAGATAATAATAGTATACCAAATATCTTGTCTCTAAGCTTGCTTCTATAGATTTCAAAACCATAGCCTGCTATAGAAGATATTATCAATGCTAGTATGGTGGTTATTACTGCTATCTTTGCAGAATTTATGAGAGAAGTTCCGAAATTCAAGTTATTATGAAATAGATTTTTAATATTTTCAAATAAGCGGGTTCCTGGTACTAATGATCCTCTGCTAATATCTATGGACTTATTAGTCATGCTTATAATCATCCAAAGAAAAGGAAAAATTGATATTAAGGATATCAATGTTAAAAATATATATTTAAGTATATTTATTGTCTTTTTCATTTATTATCACCTGCCACTTTAAATTGAATTAGTGATAATATAACAATCATAGCTACGATAGTATAAGAAACTGCTGCCGCATATCCAAAATTAGGAGTATATTTAAAGCTTAGATTGTATATATATTGAGAAATTGTAGTTGAAGCATTCCCCGGTCCCCCTCCTGTTATATTCATAACTTCATCGAATAATTGCAGAGTTCCTGAGGTTGAAGTAATGGTAGTAAATAATATAATTGGTTTTAATAAAGGAATAGTAATATGAAAAAATTGTTTCATTGCAGAGGCTCCATCTATTTTTGCAGCCTCATAAATTGAAGAATCTATATTCTGCAAACCCGCAAGATAAAATATCATATTATAACCTGTCCAGCGCCATGTGATTGCTATGATAATTATAAACTTAGCCCAGAAAGGACTAGTCATCCAATCTATTGGTGTAGTAATTAAATGTATCTTCATAAGCAACTGATTCACTAAACCATCATTGGCAAATAAACTTTTAAATATTACAGAATAGGCTACCAAAGATGTTACACAAGGTAAAAATATTGATGTCCTAAAAAAACCTTTTCCTTTAAGATTTTTATCATTTAGAAGCACTGAAATAAATAAGGCTAATAAAATCATTATAGGAACTTGTACTACTAGATAAATTAAAGTGTTTATCACTGCTTTTTTAAATGTAGCATCCGTTAACAGTCTAGTGTAATTACTGAAGCCTACGTATTTAAGATTATTTCCCGCACCGGATTTTAATGAGGTAATAAAGGCTTGTATCATAGGATAAAAAACAAAGATAACTATAGAAATTATGCTTAAGATAGTAAAAGACCAACCTAAAGTGTCATTCTTTCTCTCTAAAGCACCTTTCTTATTAATATTCAAAGATCTTTCCCTCCTTGTGCGATTAATAGTTTTAATTTAAAAATCGCTATTTGTATAGAGAGCAAATAATATAGCTTAAATAGTTTTCTCTAAGTTCAAATAGCGATTCATTTTAATATCTAAATTTACATATTATTTTGCTACAGCAGCTTCCGCCTGCTTCTGAGCATCTTTTAATGTTGTCTCTAAATCTGCATTTTTACTCACTATATTTTGGACTGCTCCAGTTAGAATATCTTCTATACTATAAGTGCTTAAACCGTAGTTAACAGCAGGTATTTTTGTTGACCAAGCAGCGAAATCCTGTAATAATACTTGACCACCATAGAAATCCACTGGTTTCTTATAGTTCTCAGAAGTAGCTGCAGCCTTTAATGTACTTACAAGATTAATTTTCTGTGATAGAGTGTTCATAAGCTCTGTACTGCTTCCAAAGGTCTTGGCAAGAAAATCCGCAGCTAAATTGGAATCTCCAACCTTATCTAATACATACCAGCTTGAGCCCCCAAGATTAGAATAATTTACTGAACTTGAAACTGCCCCTAATCTTGGAATTGGAGCTACTGCCCATTTTCCGCTCTGGTCTTGTGATTTCATAACTGAACTTGATATCCAGCATCCTGTTGGAACTGTTGTAACCTCACCCTTTTGGAAAGCGCCTACAAAATTGTCCCATCCGCTAATTGGCTTAACAATTCCTGAATCCATTAGTGCCTTCCAGGTTTTAATCCCCTCTTTTAAGGCTTGATTGTCAGCTATGTTCACAGTCTTTCCATCCTCTTTAACATACCACTGTCCTGCTGTCTGCATCATTATTCTGATTTGCCCTAAATCACTAGGATCTAGAGTTAACATTGCCTTGCCAGTCTTACTCTTAACTGCTTTACCTATTTCTATATACTTCTCCCAAGTAAGATTATTCATATCTTCTTTCTTATATCCTGCTTGCTCTATTAAATCCGTTCTATAAAACAAAGCTGCCACACCACTGTCAAAAGGAAGCCCATATAATTTCCCATCTTTGCTACAAGGCTTAATCTTATAATCCATAAAGTTTGAAGCTTGAACCTTACTAGAAATATCTTTGAAGGCCCCTTCATAAGCACTTAAGAAGTTTTGTGACCTATAGTCTTCCATCAGCACAATATTAGGTAAGCCTTCTGTTGAATTTGCACTTAGATTGGTATTAAGCTTTTGCACTATATCATTTTGGGCCATCTCTACTACTTCGATTTCTACATCCTTATTTTCCTTCTCATAGATTGCCTTTGCTTCATTTGCTGCAACAATATTGAAGCTTCCATCCCAGGCCCATATAACCAATTTCTTTTTTCCTGCCTCTGTTTTAGGCTGACCACTATCACTTTTTCCACATGCAGCCAAGCTCAATGTCATAACTGCACCTAAAATAACTGCCATTATTTTTTTAGCCTTCATTTTATATATCCCCCCTAGTTATGATGTGAAACGTTTTCTTACGTTTCTAATTTCATTTTATCTAAATTATATTAAATTCTATAAGACTATCTTTATATAAACTTGTGTAATTTTAACATTAATATTCATAATGTTGAATATTAAATTTGTACTTTTTTTAGATTCTATAAATATTTTTGTATACCTTTTCAATAAACTGCTTTTCCTTATGCTTTAATTGAAATAAAGAGATTTTTCATCTATAATTAATGAAGAAATAGTGATTATTTTATTATTGTAAAGGATCTGATATTATTGGATAATTTGTGCAAAATCTTAATTGTAGATGACGAATATCTGCTTAGACAAGGAATAAAGCATATCATTGATTGGAAAAAAGAAGGTTTTGAAATAGTAGGTGAAGCCTCTAATGGAAAGGAAGCTTTAGAGTTAATTGACAGTCTAAAACCTCATATAATAATCTCCGATATAGTTATGCCTGTTATGGATGGATTAGATTTTGCAAAGATAGTCAGAGCAAGATATCCAGAAATACAGGTGGTAGTTTTAAGTGGCTACAGCGATTTCGATTATGTTAAAGGAACTTTTAAGCTTGGCGTAAACGATTATATACTTAAACCTAAGCTAAATCCTGAAGAGTTTCTATCGCTTTTAAAAAATATTGCTGATAATATTCCTAACTTGCGCATTTCAACTAGTAAAAATAACAATATATTAAATATAAATTTAGAGCTAAACAAATTAATTTCTGGTTTCGATGCAAATATTGCTGCCTCTGAAGAAGCTGCTGCTTTCCCTGATGATAGCTTTTTTCTTATAGGATGTAACCTTAAAAGAATTGTAGAGAATAGTTCTATGAGCCTTCCAGCACTTAAAACACTTATTTCCAAAGCAGTGAAGACTTATTTAAACAATTACTCTCATTATGAATTAGATATAACTAAAGACATCTATCTAGTTTTAGTTAACTTTCCTAATAAGCATTATGATGAAATTCTAAGAAAGCTTCATGTTATGCTGTCAGATATTTCATCAAAGTGTATAGATATATACCTTATTCTAAGTAAGACTTTTAATCCCTTAAATAAAATGGAAAATACCTATAAAAATAGTTTTAAACCACTTCTTGGTTATAAATTTTTCTTTAAGGATAAAAAGCTTATTTCTTATGAAGATATACCTATAAATAATTTTAATGAAAAATTTGATTTTAAATATTATTCTGATCAAATCTATCTACTTAATATGCCTGCAGCACTAAACTACTTAAAAGAATATATTCACACTTCTATTGATCATTTGAGTATAAGTGAATTTGAACTAAAAACTCTATTCCAAAATGCTCTATATAATATAATCAATATTTTAGATGAGCTTCATTTTAATGTAGAAGCGATGAATAAATCCAAGCTAGAATATTTTCAACAAATAGATGAAACTAACAGTGCTGATGAACTTCTATCTCTATTAGATAATATAGAAAAAGATATAACTGAATTATTAAGCCTTAATGTTCTTCAAATGAATGATCAAGTGATAAGTAAGATTATTCAATATATCTCTAAGCATTATAACCAGCAGTTATCCCTTAAAGAAATTGCTGATGAATTTCATTTTAACTATTATTATCTTTCCTCATATTTCAGCTCTCATATTGCAGAAGGCTTTAGTGAGTATCTTAATAAAGTTCGAGTAGAGAAATCCTTAGAGCTTTTAAGAAATGAAAAAATTCCTGTTTCAGAAGTGAGTTATATGGTTGGTTACTCAGATCACAGCTATTTTTGCAAGGTATTTAAGAAGTTCACAAAGGTTACTCCAACCAAGTTTAGAAAAAACATTATTAGTAGTAAGAGAGGCTCCTATGAAGAGAGTGATTAAGAAATTAAGATCCCTAAGTCTGTTTTTAAAATTAACCGTCATAATCCTTATAAGCAGTATAAGTGTCTCTACTATCACTGCATATTCAATAATCAATTTATCAAAAAAACTTTTTATCAATAACTTCAGCATAACGAATACAAGAATTTTAAGGCAGATACAGGATAACTCTGCAGACTTGAATAATAGCTTAGTAACGGTTATGAATACTGTTAATAACAGTTGGGCTTTTAGAAAATATCTCAGTGAAAATACTGTTGATCCCATCGAACAAACCATTGTTTTATATAACTTGAAGCAGCACTTAAAGCCTATTGAAGCAGTATTAGATTCTGCAAAAATTGATTTTTTAGCTATAGGTGTGAATGATTCTACTTACCTTAGAAGCTCTGCGCTTTTAACTACTTCTGTAGCATCTATAAAAGAAAATAAAATAACAAAAACTGCACTTGAAAATCCCAATAAGCTGTTGTTTCAACACAGCAATTCCGGCTTTACTAGCTTGACGGAAAATAAAAATGTTATTATAGCTACAAAAGTCCTTTGCGATTCAAATACAAAGCAGCAATTTGGCATGCTTTATATAATTATTAACGAAAATATGTTTAGTAAGTTATATTCTAATTTTCCTACTAAGGGTAATGACATTTTTATGATATCCTCAGATGGCACTATAGTATCTTCGAATCGACAAGATCTTATAGGGTCAAAAGATGAAAACCTGCTGCATTCAGCAAAAAAGATATATAGCGAAAAGATTAAATATATAGATGTAAAGTCTGACAAGAAAAGCTATACTGTTTTATCAAACTATATGCCAATCTATGATTTTTATTTAGTTAACCGTATAGATACAAAATTAGCCTTGGATGAAATGTATAATATAAACGAAATAATAATTATTTGCGGCTTAATAATAGCCACTGCTGTTGCAATATTATTTATAATTACACGAAAAACCACCAAACCGCTGAGAATTTTAGTAAAGGAAATGTCTAAAATAACTGACTATAATTTTAAAAATCATATAAATCTTCAAGGCAGCTATGAGATAGAAAAATTAAGTAAATCCTTTAATATCATGCTAGATGACTTAAATGATTATGTTGAAAAACTTGTAGTAGCTCAAAAGAAACAAAGACAGGCTGAATTATCAGCTCTTCAGATGCAGATAAATCCGCATTTTATATATAACACCTTAGCCTCTATTAAATGGCTCATTTTAAAGGGGGATAATGAAAAAGCTAGCGAAACCATAAACTCCTTTATTTCCTTGCTTCAAAATACTATCAGTGATAATAGCGAAACTATTACTGTAGAACAAGAAATGGAAAATCTTAAGAACTACGTTTTTATAAACGAAACAAGATACGGAGAAAACATTAAAGTAAACTTCCATGTACTTCCTCAATGTTTACATTGCAGACTTCCTAAGCTTATTCTTCAGCCATTTATCGAAAATTCCTTTTTTCATGCCTTTAACGGTGATAAAGAAGGGCGCATACATGTTTTTGTTTCCGAAAAGACTGGTACCCTATTTTGTGAGATTGTAGATAACGGAACTGGCATGACTGAAGATCAAGTATTAAGTCTATACTCAAAGGATCCTTCTAAAAGCAAACATTTCACAGGTATAGGCATTAAAAATGTAGACGACAGAATCAAAATGCTTTATGGCGATGAATATGGGATTGAAATAAATAGTGAGGTTGGAATCGGAACCACCATTAATGTCTATTTACCCTTGATAGAATAGCTTATGTAAACCTTAAATATTTCGCATACCCATCTATGCTGCCATTAAATCTGTTAAATTTAAAAATGTATTAAAAAACGGTGACCTTTACATGTTGTTACGTTATAATCAATATATATAATTTCGAAAATAAGTATTAAATTCCCATACACACTAAATTTAAGTTGCATTGGAAAATGCTTATAAGCCTTATATTACAAAAGAATAAAAGAGACTTATGCTTAAGCAAACGCTATCTAATAATAAGTTTGCTTTATTATACATAAAGGAGGAGATATTCTTGGTAAAAAATAATATAAAATCATTTTTCATGCACTTAATAATAAGTTTCGTTTTTGTACGTATATTTATAATATTTAATCAAAATCACGTGAAATGGGCATCTGAAGCTGCTGCAAGAAGTCATTATTTTTTAATGACGTTTAATGTAATTATAAGAATTGCTTTAGCGGGCGGTCTATATTATTTATTAGCACGAAATTATTTAAAAAATCAAGGAAACATATACAGAAATATGTTATCAACCAGCTTAACGGCGATTATAGGCATATGTCTTTGGGTAATTGCGTATAATAATGGGCTGCCGGCTCAAGGTAAATATTTGTTAGATTTAGGACCTTGGCAAAAATTAGCAAACTACTTGGGGTATTCATTATTATTTTTTACTGAATCTCACGCAAATAATCCATATGTATATTTACCCTTTCTTTTTATACCTACAGCTGTTATGGCACTTTCAATAGAAAAAGAAAAGGCTAATAAAGGCAACTGTGAAGAGACTTTATATTAATTTTTTTAATACTAATTTTACTTCCCAAAAGAGTAAAATAAACGGACAAAAGTCTGCTTATTTTTTTATCCAAAAGTAAACTTCAAAGATTTGATACTAATTAAACATATTTACTTTAATTTCATATGGAGTATAGGGAATGGATTTCCCTGTTCATCAAATTCTGACCTTTTAAATATATCAAATCCCATATGTTTATAAAATCCTATTCCCTGCATATTCTGCTCATTTACATCTACATAGTTTATGTTTAGGCTATTGATTGCGTATTCTATGAGACTTTTCCCTATGCCCTTCCCTCTACAATCATCACTTACAAATAACATTTCAATCTTACTATCATGCACGCCCATAAATGCCTGTATAGTACCTTTATCATCTCTTACACACAAAAGCTTACTAACATAATAAACCCCTTCTTTAACTTGAGGTTTTATTGATATTATATCTCCTTCGTTTAAAAAAGTATGCGTTGCTCTTACCGATGATTCCCATACATCTAATATATTATCCATATCTTCCTTATTAATATTATTTAAAATTTCTATATCGATCATATTATATCTCCTCCTTAGACTGTCTATAATAAAAATATAAATAATACTTAATTAAGTCAATTGTCTTAATACATAATTATCAATAAGATTATAGTTTATCTATTAATGTATTCCATGTAAGTTCAAGAATTCCCGTCATATTTTGCGGTTCATTTGAAATATATGTTATAACTGCATTCTTATCTGGCAGCATTACAACATATTGACCATACAAACCATCCATGCGATATGAATTAGGGTATGAGTTCATCCATATTTGATAGCCGTATCCTTGGTGATGATCAGCCGTTGCAAAGTACGGATTAAAATAGTTAGTTTTTATTTGTACAGATGTTGCTTGTTCTATGTAACTTGAAGGAATAAGTTGCTTACCTTTCCAGATCCCTTTATCAAGAATTAATTGTCCGAATCTGGATAATTGCTCTGCTGTTAAATATAGACCTGAGAAACCCTGTGGAATTCCTTTTGGACAAGTATCCCATTTAGGTTTCGGTATATCCAAATATTTAAATATTTTTTTATCTAAGTATTCATTTAAGTTACTCCCTGTAGTAATGCTTATAATTTTTGAAAGCATATAGGTTGCGGCATTGTTATATGTAAAATGAATACCCGGTTTAAATACAATGGGTTCATCAAAGAACAATTGAGAAATATCCCATTCCTTACCACTACTCCAATCAGCCTTCATCACTGGGCATTCCGCATGTCCAGTTCCCATACAAAGCAAATCATGAATAGTCATCTCTTTTAGATATTCATTCATTGACACATGTTTAATATGGGAGAAAAAATCTATAACAAGGTCATTTATTTTAAAGTAGCCCTCACTTATAGCAATACCGATTGCCATTGATGTAAATGTTTTGCTTACTGAATACAAAAGAGCAGGCTTTTCTTCTTCAAAATCATGCTTTGCAATTATATTACCTTCTTGCCTAACAATTACATTCAACACATTAAGATTCTGACTTTTTACGGATATTATCAAATCATTCAATAATTCATTATTCATTGTGATCATCTCCATTGATTTATATATTTTTTGCCAATCCTTAATTCGTATAATTTTTCCATCGTAAAATAATTCGCTTATTTTCTATGCAATATAAATTTCTGAAGTGGATAGTCAAATTCAGTTACAAGTTCATCTTCCTCAAATCCATACTTCTTATATAATAGTCTTGGTGCAATTCCTTTCATATCATCTGCTCTAAATGTTATAACTGTTATATCTGCATTGTCTGTAAATAATGATAACATTTTTTCTATCATTGCAGATGCAATTCCTTTTCTACGATGATTTGGATGAACTGCCATGAAAGAAAGACATTTAGAGTTATAAGAAAACATCATAACACCAGCAATATTACTCTCATACTTTACACAAAGAGCAGTTTTCCTTTTTATATTCTTGATCACAGTTTGTTTATAACCATGCATCTTTTCATCTGTTTCTAATCCTGGAAAATTATCTTTAACAATATCAACCATTTTAATCCAGGAGTCTATATCCTTCATTTCCGCATAACATAACGAATATTTCTCACCTAACATATTACCCTCTTTAATTTACTTTCATTTATATAGCTATACTATTTTTTCCAAGATATATTATACTAAATATTATATGTATATGGAATAAAGAGTTTGATGCAAAATTTATTGAAGGACGTTTTTCAAAAGCAATGTAAATTTGTTTTATGTGTGTTAGAAAGAAGATTACCTCTTGTTTATTTATATTTTTTAAAATCACAGCAATATAAGTCAAAAGTATACTAATTAGAAATAGAGCCATATACATAAATAATTGAAATGGTCCTCCTCCAAAATGGTAAATGGATATGGCCCATTTATAATCCAGATATATCTATCATAATCTCCATGAATAAACCAGTATAAAAATAACGGACTAACTGTAAGAATCAATCCAAAGCCTTACGAGTATTTTTCATATAATTGAAAAGAAAATATAAGGTGACTGCTCATTCAAAGCTTAATTTTCCAGTAGGAAAAAATATTTTAAATCAGGATTTTAAGGCTGAAAGACCTAATAAAAAATTGGTAAGAGATTCCGCCTATATTTCTACTTAAGAAGGCTGGTTCTATCTAGCGGCTATAGAAGATTTATATAATAAAGAAATGATTTTAAATATGCATTTTTTTATACAATCATTTTCTTTATAGTCTATTTTAAAAGTATCTCTTTAGATAAGAGTATATGCTCCATTATATGACCAATGTTGCCTTCTCCAGCAAATTTTGAAATATCAAAGAAATTCTGATTTATTTCTATCCACTCTAAATCATTTTCATCCCCATGTATAGACACTTCTTTATTTAGACGCCCAACATACACTTCGACCTTAATACTTGGTAAGTAATATGTAAAATCCATGAAATGTGTTAATATAATATCATTTTTAAAAATACCTGTTTCTTCCTCTAACTCACGATAAGCCGCACTTAATCTGTCTTCGCCACTTTCAATCTTTCCTCCAACTAAATTATACAGTCCTTTATATGGATTCTTTCTTCTTTTACACATAAGTATATGTTTGCACATACTATCAAAGGTAGCAATTACATTAAATTCTATATTCATTGTTTTCCTCCTATCATCTGAATTAAGTTTATTTCGTCTTATCCCACAATTATTTCTTTAAAACTATTCAACATTTAACATAAAAATCCTCTATAAAAGTAATACTGTTTAAAAGCATGAAATATTGTCTTTGAATTATATTTATAATAATCTTTAGTGATATTTTACAAAGAAAAAAACATTTAATTTGGCTTCTTATTGAGATAGAATAGCTTGTACATACTATTATAAGAATATTATTTACTAATGAAAGTTAACTATAGTATAAATAAATATCTATATAGGGTGTTATTAACTTGCAAAAATAAGATATTTAAGTATATAGCTCAGAGGGTTAGCTTCTATATGTATTTCTATTGAATATTGGAATCAAAATTTGATATGATATTTATAAATCAATAAGTAGTCTTTATTCAAAATATTCATATAGGGGGGAGCACATTGAATAAAAAATTGAAAATGACCATAATTTCAGTAATAGCAATTTTCGGTATAATATCGCAGGTATCTCCTGTAAAAGCAAGCGAAATAGATGCCGAAGAACTACTTCAAACCGCATTATCACAGAAAACATTCTATTCTTTTAATATGGCTTATGATGCCATACTTAAAATGAAAGACGGAAATGAGAAAAATGCCTTACTTTCAAAGCTAGATGCTCTTACAGCTATCGTTTGGACTGAGGATATAAGAAAGTTTAATTTGGATCTTGAAAAATTAGTTCAGACTGCCAGTGGAAAGTTATATGACCAGATTGCAGCGGAAGTACATAATTCTAAGCTGAATGAAATAGACAAAGGGTATCTATTAGGAGAATTGACGGGATGGGGTAAGAGATTAGTATATACTGCTGATTATATTGACGCTGTTGATTCTGTGGTTTATGCATGGATTAATACGGATGAGAATACTATAAAAGAGGCGGAAATTCTGATTTCCAAAGTGACTAATTCCTACAGCAGAGAATATCTTTTAGAGGAGATTGAAAATATAAAAATTAAATACCAAAATGATTTAGATACTGTTAACATGGTGAATTATATGTTAGGTATGAGTGAATGGTCCAGAGATGATAAGCTTGCTAAACTTCAGTTTATCTTTGCAAATAGTACATCTATCAAAGTTCCAGAAGGCTATATGTATACTGTAGGTGGTTACCATATTTTAGACAACCTCCGCACAATTAATGATATTAAGGATTTGCAAAAGGTAGTGAACAATGGAATTGCCTTTGCAGAGGCTTCAAAATTCAATGGAGGGAATTTACAGCCTCGTATATTAACTTTTGAACCAAACAAAGATAACTCAAAAATTGACATCACAGATAAGGTTTTAAAACTCAGTAGCCCTCTTATGGAAGGAACAAGCTATGAAGTTAAATCAGAACTATTCTGGGATGACCCTGAAAACCCATTGGATCCTTCTAGAAAAGTTTTTGAGGTTGTAGATGGTAAAGTATATCTAAAGCCAGATAAAGCAGATGACATTGAGCGGGACACGCTAGTTGTAACAGTAAAATATAAAGACGGGTTCTGCTTAATCAAATTAAACCTTAGCATAAAACACTCAGACCCTGTGATAGAATAATAGTCTTTGTAGAAATACGCTGATATTTCGTTTATAAACATTATATAATCCATTTAGAGAGTGATGGATTAAAAAGATATTGTAAAAACAGGCATATAGAATTAAATTGCTTAAAACATACCTATTTTTGGTGATTGCTTTGTTGCGAAAAGTTATAATTTTTTTAATGTATAAAACGCGAAAAGCATCATTGATTTTTTTATATCAATGACATTTAATGTTGCATAGTTTGTAACTATTTCTATAAAACTACTTAACACTTATAGTAAAAATTCTTCAAAAAATAGAAGTCATGACCACCCGTAAAACGGGTGGCATGCTCTAGCCCTATAAGGGCATGATACTGGCCGTGTCTCAAGACACGCTGAATAGTCCGCCAACCGCATATTTTCTCAGGCTGCCCCTAAAGGGGCTGTTTATTTTTTGCCTTTATCTTCTGACTCACCCGTAAACGGGTCAATAAATTCCTTTAAACTTATTTGGTCAGCTGCTATATCTTCTTGTAGTTGGTTTTTTATATACTCTTGTATTGCCTTTTTATTTCTTCCTACTGTATCTACATAATACCCACGGCACCAAAACTGCCTGTTTCCGTACTTATATTTCAGATTTGCATGTCTATCAAATATCATAAGTGAACTTTTACCTTTCAAATATCCCATAAACTGCGACACACTTAACTTAGGTGGTATACTAACTAACATATGAATGTGATCTACACATGCATTTGCTTCTATTATCTCCACACCTTTATGTTCACACAATTTCCTTAATATATGTCCTATATCCTTCTTTACCTTTCCATATATAACTTGCCTTCTATACTTTGGAGCAAATACTATATGATATTTGCAATTCCACTTACTATGTGATAAACTTTCTGTATCCATTTGGATAACCTCCTTTGTTCTTTGTTTGGTTGGCGAACCTAACTTTAGATTATCAAAGGAGGTTTATTTTTTCTACTCATAGCTATAAGCATTTTAGAACCACCGGTATAACCGGTGGTATTCGTAAAACAAATAAAGGCAGCTCCTAGGTTTTACCCTAAGAGCTGCTTTTTATTAATCTTCCTTAATACTCCAAAATAAATCCCCTAACCTTCCTATAAGCTCCTCACATTTTTCCTTATCTAAGTATTGATTTTCCACCCATACTCCTTTAGGATTATACCTCAAATAAAACCTTATGTTTTGAAAGATAGATACTATGCCTTTCATGATAAAACCAAAATAGTAACATTAAACCTAGTATTGGACTGGATTTTACAATTTCAGAAAATAATCCTTCCATACATCCTTTCTTAATTTTAGACAAAATAAAAAAGACTATTGCTAGCCTCATAAAAATTTTTTAAGCGCCACATAAAATTGAGTTTACGCCGCTTAACAAGAATAATGTATATAAATATCCTCATTTGCTACTGTATGCCTGTAGATGAGTTCTTCTCTGTCAGGAATTTATTTATCTTATTCCAATACTCTTCTCCATCATCAATGGAGTTATGACCTTCACCAATAATCTTCTCAAAAGAAACCCCTCCCCCCCAAGCTTCTCCAAGTCTTCTTGAATGCCATACCGGTATTAATTTATCTTCAGTTCCAACAATAATTAAAAGTGGTGACTTAATTAATGGGGCACGACTGATAGAATCAAACTTGTGCTTTAAAATTAAGTTAACAGGTAGAATTGGGCATTTTTCTTTAATAACACTGCCTAATGAATCATATGGTGAAACTAGAATAGTAGCTGAAACATTTCTTTTTTCTGCTAGAGTTCTTTACAAACCACCCTCTTATTTTGTTGCCATCCCTCATCCTGAGTTCAATATCTTCAATATCATCTATTCTTGATGATACAGCAATTGTATCATCAGATAGCTTTTGTGTCGGGAAAATCAATTTTTCTTGAAAGAAAAATGTAGCTAAACATACCAATGTATAGATAATTATAAAAGCTATTAATAGTTTCTCGATTATTTTCAACATTGGATTTCTCTTTAATTTGCTCGCTTTAATACCCAGCTTACTCATAGCCACCCCTTATAAAATATAGTTGTATTAACTTCTTTAAGGAATATTATACTAAATATTGTACTAACATGGAATAAGAGTTTGATATCAAATATATCTCTCCTTTCTTTAATAGAATAACATTTTAATTTATTTGTTTTATTAATAAAATAAATACAAAACCACTATTATTAGACTCTGAGATATCTATAACTTGTTTTAATAACATCAAACTTTGTTTAGATAGTGGTAATTCTCTAAATTGACGTGTTTTTGCTACATCTCCTCTCACCATAGGCGTTTTATTTTTAAAATTCACATCAGAAATTAATGTATTACATAATTCTTGTATTCTTATACCACAATTCAAAATATTGAATGGAAATCTCTTTTGTTTCAAACCGGTCTATTATAGAATCTGTTCCTAGACCACTTGACTGTGTTAATCTTACTCTTACCTTAAGCATTGAAAACACTCACTTTCTTTATGTTTTCAAGAAAATGAGTGGCTTAGTTAATAGTAACGTACTAATAAAAAAATACTAGGTATAGACTAATATCAAATTAATCTAAAACCTAGTATTTTCAACGATTTTTCTATCTGGCAGGGGCATCAGGACTTGAACCCGAAACCAACGGTTTTGGAGGACGTAACTATATTTATAATCACTTATATTTATATAAACTCATATCTTTTAAGGCATTGAAAATACTTGTACTACTATATACCTTTTCTAATAGTGTATAATTCTATCTATTAGTAAAAAATAGATTTTGTGATCATTTTGTGAGCATTATTGTCACTAATCCACTACCAGCTGGAACGAGGAAAAATATTTTTTCTCATGCTATCTTACTTATAAAAGTTATATAATCTATTTATCTTATTAGTTTATGTATTATAATAAATTGTAAATTTTCTTATTTTATTACATTTGTTGTGTTATTTATATTACTAACGTATTTAATTTATTTGACTACAGCTTAACTTCTTCATTATATTCTGGATTTGTACCATGCCCCACAAGTGAAGCTGAAAGAATCCATAACACTAAGGGTCAATATTAAAGTCTGTTTATCTTAAATATAATATATTACTATAGTTAAAATGAATTCTGTAAAAATTATTATAAGAGAAGTATCATTTTATATGCTTTGTTTTATTCTTGCTAACAATACATTAAAAGAGTGTCTAAAAATATTTTTAGCATGTCTTCATTTTAATGCGAATGTAGTGTTCTTCTATGAACTGTAAGAAGCAAAAAAGGCCCTAAAAATTTAATATTTGTAAGAGTTCAACAGTGTGGTATGTAATATACTTACACATTCAAATTTAATTGTACTAACTCTCCCAATTTATCTTATTCAGATCATTTAAAAATTTCTCACCTTTAATTTCGTCTACCATTTTTATAAAGTAAGCAAGTCCATATAGGTGTTCCTTGATATTTCTATGCTTAACTTTAGATTTTTCCCTATGACCAACAACACCATATTTATTTATATAATAAATTTGTTGTCTTAGATACCTAATTTTTTCTTTTGGCACAGTTATTTTCTTATTTACAATTAGTCCAGTTACTCTTTGTTGTCTATTTCTATACATTACCCTCGTTTTTTCATTATTAACTAAAAAACCTTCATCTCTTATTATATCTTTAATTAATTTACTGTAACTAGTAATATTTTTTTTACCTGATATTGTTATATCATCTGCATATCTTGTATATTTAGCTCCTATTTTCTTACTTAAAGAAGATATTCTTTTATCCATTTTTTTACATACTATGTTAGCTAGGTATGGACTGGTTGGAGCTCCCTGTGGAAGAGTATTATTTAATGTGCATATTCTAGCCAGACAATATGAAATCTCAGTTGTATACCCATAGTAATTAAATAACCTAAATATTTTATCAAAGCTTATGGATGGAAAAAAATCCTTTATATCTAAGGCCAAAATAGCATCACTATCAACATGTGCTCTTGCATTATCAACAATTGATTTATTTGGTATGAACCCTGTTACATTTTCTGATACACGGATATTATATATAATATTATCCAATATCCATCTCTGTATACATCTTAATCTAATATTAGGAATAGAAATAATTCTATCTCCACCATTTTTCTTCCTAATACTAAACTTCTTATAAAATCTATCTGTACATAATACTAATTTATTAATATATTGTTGTTCAATTCCTAATAATAAAGAAAAATGCTTTTTGTCATAAATTACTGGCATGTTATTATTGATTAGTCTAGATGCATACTCAATACAAAGTTCACTATATTTAATATCAACTTTTTCAAAGTTTAACGCTTCCTTTAATTTATATAAATAATCACTCATATATCTTACCTACTTTTATTTGTAAAAGCTCTCCTACTCTTATCTTATACTGAAATATTGGCTATCTATTTCTTAAAGCATATTAATACAACTAAAAAAGATATTAGTATAAGATGCTTTAAGATATAGAAAGCCAGGCTTTTAAGCCTGCACTAATAATTTCTTATAAGGAATACCCCATTCAAATTATTAGTGCAATAAAATTAAGTTACATCATTGTTTCAGAGAGCAGACTCACTCTCTACTTCTAGGAAAGCTTTTACTACTATATCCCTTAAACTTTTTATCAAAATTTTCGGGTATATATACATCATTAATATTAAGTTTTATTTCAGAGCGAATATCACTCAACATCTTTTCACTATAGTCTAATAATAAATCCTCAAACAATATATTTCTTAAATTAAGTGTTTCCAATAACTCGATAGCTTTATTTGAAACCTTTAATATATAATCCTCATCATACTCAAGTAGTTTTTCAACTATAAGTTCATTAATAAAGTCATCTAATTGATCAAAAGAAAATCCTAAATATTCCTTAATTTCTTCAAAATCATATGTATCTTTATATGTATTAAAGTAAATTATCATAATGATTTTATCATAATCCATTATATTTTTCTACACCCTTCAAATAATCTACTATATTAGTTTTGCATCATACTAATATTTAATTTAATATTAGTTTTATTACTTTTTGCCCATCCTGGTTTTTGCCTTCTCCTTGCTCTTGGAAATATGGGTTTCCAGCCATTATTTTCTTTCCAAAAACTTAGTAGCGTATTATTTGGTGTATCATCTGAAAATGCAATTAACAATTCACTATTCTCGAAACCAAATATATCACTTTCATCCTTTTGTGTACTTAACATTTTTTCATATATCTTAATTTTATCTTTTGTACTCTCGACTTCATTTTCCGAAAATATATGTCCATTATCAAAAGCCTTTTTAGTAATATCATACTGCCAAAAATGTATGTCTTTAATTAGTTGAATATGTGACTTTGCTACTTCTGATATTACTAAACATGAAACGTATACCATTTTGTTATGGAAAAATGAGGGGTAACTTTCTTTCATATACTTCAAGCTTTTTTCTAAAGTTCTTCCTGTCCCTGAAATATCATCCACAATAATGATATTTTTAATTAAATCAATATCATACTTTTGTTCAAAATTAAGCAGATTTATAGGACATACTTCTGCTCTTAATCCACCAACAACTTGTATACTTCTTAAAATCTTATATGCTCCACTCATTCCTTCTTCTGGTTTTAACAGTGGTATAACAATTGTTTCCTCAATATCTTTATCAACTTTTATAATATTATTTATTATAAAGCTAGCATAATCATTTTCATTTTTCTTGCTATAATATCTAAAATTTTTTAAAAGCTTCAAATATATATTTTTATCTCCATCATGAACTTTATCTAACCATAAATTAACTAATTCCTCAAATCTTTCTGTCCTAGAATCTCTTCCCCACTTAGCAATGCATTCCTTGACTATATTATCTATAATTGCTTGATCCATAATATCACCTTTTAAACAATATCTAACTTACTTCTTAATATTATTTTATCATATCTATATATATAGAATATAAACAAATATGAATCATAACTTCATTTAATTTTTAACTCCATCAAATTCCTCCACCAGATGAACATAATTACAACCTTCCCATGTGTCTAGCGAAACATGTTCTAAAACTATACTCTGCATTTCTTTATTATATTCAATAACATTTTTCATAAAATCGCCCAACATAAAAAATTCGTATTACTTTTGCTTAATCATCTTTATCTATAGTATTTCTTTTAATTTCCTTATAATTTATTTTTTGAAGTATTAAAATATGCCTTGTTGGCTTACCTAAAATTGAAAATGGTGCAACATATGAAACATCTTTGTTCATAATCATTTCATTCAATTCTAAAAATAATTAAATACATCTAAATAAGTCTACTAAACTACTAATATGACAAGCAAACTTTGATGACTTGCTTTTTTAGGTTTAACTTCTTGTCTTTATAATCAAATGATGGCATATATTTACTATAAGTTCCAAATACATACTTTACTAATTTTATGTAAGTATTTATATATTCATTTAAGGCCTCTACATTATTTACTCTACTATCCTCTAACGATATGAATGACTTCTTAGCACGTTCAAGTTTTTTTATTTTTTATCTCGTTGCAAAAGAAGTTATTGGTGCTCCAGAGATTTTATTCTCTTCAGATTTAATTTCTTCAAGTCCTATATATGTTTCTTTTATGTAATAATCATCACTTTCTAATATTCCCAAAAGCCACCTTTATTCATTATTATACAAATTTTTGATGCAAATCAGTTAGCTTTTATAAAATTTTAAGCTAAACTTCCTAGTTAAATTTCTACTATAACACCGCTTTCTCTGAATTATATTTTCTTAAATCTTATCAATGTACTTTAAATATTAAACTAAAACCTCATTATATACATCATAATTATAAAAATCTTATAGGAATACCTCCACATCCCCAATTTATCAAGAAATCCCCTATATTCACCCAAAGTATTTTTAATTCCTCTGATAATAACGTATCTAGCAAGTTTAAATTCGTTTCTCCTAATATCTCAAAAGTAGTATTTAAAACATTGTCATTAAATCCATTGATAACTAAGGTACCTTTATTAATATCATCAATAGGCTTATAGTCATCTATATTAAACTTTACCCCTATATCCGATAATATCTTACTCCAATATTCTTCTCCATGAATGTTTTTAAAATTGGTTAATGTTATTCCTTTTTTATAATCAAAGTATTTAAAAACATCTTGTCTTTTTAGTTTATAGACATTAAGTTGAAATACTTTCCACTCAATAGGTATTTTTAATTCTTCCTTTACTAATGAAGTTGTAGCAACTTCAATATAACTTTTTATTTCGCTGTCAGTTAGTAAACCTAATTTTTCATAACAAAATTGCGGAATTAAATTCTCTACTTCGTGATATTCACTATAAAACGCCTCTCCTAAGCACTTATTCTTTATTCTATTATAGTATCTAATCAATGGCCTTATAGTTGGACCTAAACTTTCGTTAGGACTAGTCTTATCTGTATCTGCTATACTAATTACCAAATGTTTGCAGTCCTTTATTTTTTCTAAGAATACTTTGCTAATTCCTCCACCAGCTCCTGGTATTATATTAAAATTCACCTTCACATCTGTTAAATTTCTTTTTGCCAAAGCATAATCTACTATATATTTATACATTTTGTAATCATTTATATCTTCTAATATTAACATGCTTTCAGTTACTAAATTTAATTCCTCCAAAAAATATATTGGTAGTTTAATAACTTGTTTTCCGTCTTTATCAATATATTTTTGCACAATACTAATATCAGAAACTAGCTCAATCCTTCTATCAAATTCATTTAGATATGCTTTTAATTTACTGCTTCTTGAATTAAGCCTTAAAAATACATCTCTCGGAAATTTATCTAATTCACTACTTCTTATTAACTCTTCTAAAACTTTTCTTGAGGCATATATTAGATGCTTTCCCTTCTTTCTAGCCATTGCTAAATTAGATAATGCATCTTTTACTCTTTCATCTTGTAAAACGTCTAAGATACTCTCTTCAATGCAAAATAACACGTTATTCCTCCTTAGGGTCAAAAAATCCTGACGGCCAGTTATCTAAATATCCTTCATCGTCATATCGACCTTGTACCACTTCTGTTTCATTTGTATTTAATTTATTAAATATATATATATTCACATCTTCTTTGCTAAATTTATTTTTGTATATTAAATATCCAATTCTATTTATTATTGTTTCGCTATGCGTCTCTATAACTATCCTCAAATTAATTCCGGCTTGTCTACCAACAAATATACAATTAATAAAAGCATCAATTAAGTTTGCCTGTAACTTAGGGTGTAGATGTAATTCAGGCTGCTCTATAATTAGCGTTAAATCTTTATTAAATGTATTACTACCTTTTTTATATGTTAACAGCCATAATTGAGTTATTATAGGTAAAATTTGAGAATACCCAAAACCACAATCCGCCATATTTACTGTTACTTTTTCCTTTATTACATTAACGGATATATGTCCCTCAGTAACCTGTAGTTTTATTCCAAATCCAAAATATTTTTGTACCCATTTCGAAAATTCTTCCTTCTTCCTGTCTGATAGATTTGCTAGTAACATAGGTAAATTCCTTCCTTGAAAATCTACAGAATCAACTGAAAGATTTTGAATTCTATAATATCGTTCTGCATTTGCACGAACTGGTGCTATATAATAAGCTTCTCTATAAAAGTTACCAATGGAATCAGATAGAAACTCTAGCATGACTTGCAGTAATGATCCAAGAAATAAGTTTCGTATAAATGCTATTTCATCTTCTTTAATACTCTTCGTAAACTTACTCCAAGATTTTAAACCAACATCTATTTTTTTTATATTCTCTACAAATTGTACTTTAGATGCAATGATAAATGAACTTATAATTTGCATAATTCTAGGAAAGCTTGTATTAACATTCACATTGCTTGCCAAAAAGCTTACTAGTTCTTGCTGGAACTTATTATCTTCCCGATATATTCTATAATGTGATATATTACTCTCAACATTATCATTATTAACAATTATTGGAATTATACCTCTACCAACAGTTACTACTATGTTATCCTTAACCATACTAGTAAAATCTTCAGAGTTAATAGTTAACTTCTCAATCTTATCTTTTTTACCTATATTAATATCAATTTCATTATCTTCAACTATCAAGTTAATTCTACTAACATAATCATTTTTCTCTCTTTCTTCAAGCCAAATAGAAATACTCATATCAATTGTATTTTTACCATAAATTCCTCTATAAGCATATCTTCTAGCAAAGATTCTATTTACTTGTGTTCTCAATTTAAAATTAAATACTATTTGATTTTCATTATCTTTATTTAAACTCTCCTTAAAGCTTCCGAAGTCAACATAGTTTCCATACCATAAAAACGGTGTAGTTGTTTCTGTCTCTATACTTTGCTTAATGAGTGGAAATGTTCTTATAAGTGTACTTTTACCTGCACTATTTTCTCCCACTAAAACAGTAAGTCCTCTAAACTCGATATCATTCGTGTCCTTTAGTGACCTTAAATTTTTAATTCTTATACTCTTCATTTTGTTCCCCCATTATCATAAAGAATAGTATCATATATCTTCAATCTATATAGCCTTATCTAATAGTAACCTTATCATACTATTACACATAATTTCATAACAAATTTTAGTAGAACCCTAACTACTTCTTAGCTGTGTTAAAATTGTAGAGTTTTATATAACCAATACTTCCATATATTCTTTTTCTGTTGTATAAGGATTCTATGGGTTAAAATATTGTAACTTTGATTTATATTTTTAATATTCGTATAACATTTCTTAATGCCTTATATTTCAATGGCGTTATCATTTTATGCATTATAGTTTTTATATTTTTTCTTAATTTTTATAATTGCAGTGCTTTTTTCTAGAAACTTGAATCACCTCAATCCGTGTGATTCAAGTTTTACTACTGGGACATTACAATAATATCATATCCTTTAGATTGATTGATTTCTACTTTTATAATAAAACCATGGCCTTGTATCCAAGCTTTAAAATCACCATCTTTTTCAACTGAAGTATATTTATAATGATCCTTAATTCCATTTAATACATACTGTAACGCTAATTCCCTATCTTCAACTTCTGGCAAACGCAAAGTTACCTGGTTTATAGAATCTTTATGTTGATCAAACCACCATGTAAACTCATGTCCATTCGATGCTTTGCTATACCCAGATGTAGGTTCATATCTTATATCGAAACTCATTCCATCAGTTAACCCACCATGTAATAATGATCGATAATCAATGCCTAATGCAGAGACTGCTTTAGTAACATCATTAGAATACGTTTTAGTATCTTCTTGCTTTACAGGTACCTGATTTGTTGATATTTGTTGATTGCTTTTTTTCTCAGATGATTCAATATTTGTTGATGATAGTTGGCTATTAATTTGAGGTTTTTCTTGATCTCTATTTTCATTTTTTGATTTTTCGCTTGTATCAGAAATACTTGTTTTAACTGAATTATCTCTAGAAGTGTTAGTATTAGCTTCTTGACTTTTATTTCCATTAGAATCCACTGTAGTCTTTGTTTCTACTGCATTTTTGGTTTCAGGTGTCATATATATGCTAATACAAAATGTTACAAATGCTATTATTGTAATTATAATAAATTTGGTAGTTTTAATTTTTATACTTTTTATAAGGTTATATACAAAAAATGGTATTGAAATGAAAAATAGAAATAAGTATATTCCCCCTGTAGCCATAAATAAGCATAAACTATAGTATATTATGGCCACTACCATTTTCCATTTAGCACCTGTTCCAAAACCAGGAATAAAATTGAACATTCTATTATTCTGTCTATATTTCTCTCTCAACTCTTGTTTTACTTCTTGTTTAGCCTCTCGTTCTTTTTCTTTTGCGTATTTTTTCCATTTAAGTATGTCCTCTTCTCTTTCCTGTTTCTGACGTTCTTTTTCTTTTCTTCGTTGCTCCTGTTCTTTTTCTCTTCTCTGCTGTTCTTGTTGTTCTCTATCTCTTCTTTGTTGCTCTTGTTGTTCCCTCTCTCTTCTCTGCTGTTCTTGTCGTTCTTTCTCTCTTCTTTGTTGCTCCTGTTGTTCCCTCTCTCTTCTTTGCTGTTCTTGTCGTTCTTTCTCTCTTCTTTGTTGCTCCTGTTGTTCCCTCTCTCTTCTTTGATGTTCTTGTCGTTCTTTCTCTCTTCTTTGCCGATCCTGTTGTTCTCTCTCCCTTTTTTGTTTATCTTCATTATTAATATCAGAGCTCTGTTTCATTAGAAATGATTCAATAATTCCTTTAGCAATATTAACTCTTTTTACTTCATCTTCAATAATTTTGCGAGCTGCTTCATTTATATCTCCTAGAGTATCAGGATGAATATTTTTCATTAGGTTTCTATAATTAATTTTAAATTCATTTTCTGTAAATCCAGGCTTTAAGTTAAGTAATTCCATAGCTTGTTCTAAATTAATATCAAATTTCCCCATATTACCCTCCTAATGTCAACGACTTTGTCCTATAATAGCCAATTAAATCAGATCATAAGTTAGATATGTAGTATTGATTTTTCTACCAATAACTAGCTCTAACTTACTCTTATCTTCCTATAAATTCACACACAATTTTCCATGATGCTACTTTACTCTTCAATGAAACTCAATACAAAAGGTTTTAAGGGAAATTAAAAACACCTACTTATGTATGTTAGACTGCTTATAAAATCCTATTCCTGAAAAAAATAAAATTCTAAAACTGTTGATTTTAGTGAGTTTTATAAATAAAAAATTATCTAATTTAGGTATTTTCAACAACCTGAGCTAATAATATAGTTATTTTTATTTTACTAATCAAGATTTACATTTACTTAAATCACATTGTATTCAAATGTACTTTTACAATATTATAAAAATGTATACAAAACCACTCTCATTTATCTACTTAGAAAAGTATCATTTTAAATATCTTACCATCTACCAATTAATCCACACTTATGGCATTTAACACCTTCTGAAGTACCTATTTTATGATTCATCATACCAGCCGAAGCACTTTATTTACCATTTACATTTAATAAAGAACCTAAAATTCCAGAAGCGATATGTGTTAAAGTAGAGGTAACTTCTTGATATGTACTAATTTCATAACCACATTTTAAGCATCTAACAGCCATATTTAATCTCTTCCTTTCAAAAATTAGTTGTTTTATACTAATATTTTACATATTATTTATATGCATTTCAACTAAATTCTCAGTAATATTAGTTTCAAAAAACATCTCATAAGAATTAATTGTCCTATAAATATATATAAGTTTTAAAATTACTTTTTTTATTTAACATTCATATATTAATGATTACTATCTGTGAGTTTATGACTCTCAGCATAAAATCCCACAATAAATTTATGCTCATTACATCTTTGTTTTAAAAATAAGTATAGTTCTAATTATTTGCTATTCTTTTAATAATCAAATATATATTATATACATGAGCAACCATAACTAGATACTAAATTTATTAGTATCTACTAGCGCTGAAGTTATGTTACTACAAGATTTTTATATCAGTATATATTGTAAGTAATTACCTTAAATACAAAATATCATAGCATGATGATGAACTTATTAATATGATAATTAAATTAGAAATATATTTGGGCAATCACATTATAAAATACTCCTTCATAAATGAATTGTATAGAAGCCTCTTCTAAGCTTTTAACTAGGTTGTATGTAATAGTCGAAAACAAATAATTCTTCCAAAACACTTCAGCAAGAAATGTCTGATTTATATAATAAATATCTTATCAAATCACACTGCAGAAAATTCTCTCTAAGATGAAATAAGCATTACTACGGAGGATCAAAAGAATGTGTATTCTAAAAGATAAATTTTCTCAAAAACCTGGGATTATTAACACTTCTATATTCCTAACAATGTTCCTGAAAACTTTGGAACATCAAATACTCTCTTCGAGTAAGAAATAATATCATAATACTTCAAAATACTGGCTATAATCCAATAGCTTCCGTTGTTCCAAGATTTTATTATATAATTTTTAAAACTTTATAATCCAATATAATTTAATTAAATTGTAAAAAAACGCCTAAACAGGTACTTAATCTTAAATAAGGATTAAGTACCTTTATTATTTTAAAGATTATGAAAGGAATGGTTAAAATGTCAAGATCAATTTATTGTGTAGGTAAGAAGATAGGTAACAAAACAGAACTGAAGGTATGCGATAAAGGCAACGAATGCATACCTGCTAAAAGAATAAATATAGTATCCATTAAAATGGTAAGAGAAGGTAGCATATTATACGATGTTAGAAAAATAAATTCTCCTTCTGATGCTGCAAACTTAGGGAGATTATTCATTGAGGATTCAGATAGAGAACAATTAATTGCGTGTTGTTTGGATGTAAAAAATCAGCCAATATCTATAAATGTAGTCAGTATTGGCTCTTTAAATAGCTCTATAGTCCATCCACGAGAAGTATTTAAAGTAGCAATACTATCCAATGCTGCAAGTATAATAATATTTCACAATCACCCCTCTGGTGATACATGCCCTTCTCCAGAGGACATAAGCATAACTAATAGGCTAAAAGAGTCAGGAAAACTTATAGGTATAGATTTATTAGACCATATAATCATTGGCTCAGAAAATTCATACTGTAGTTTAAAGGAAAGAGGAATATTGTAATAGAAGGAAGGTTTTTACAAATTGTTTGATAATGATAAATTTATGACTAAAGACATACAACAAAAGATACCTTTAGAATTACAAATCTTCATGTGGAATTGTATAAACATACTAAAAAATCAAGGTAATGATATTGACTATCTACAAGTATTTGAATTATACAAGGAGAGAGAAAAAAACATTTTCTTTCAAAAGATTATTCATAGACAAGGAAACCCTAGCTTTGAAATTTCTCACGAAATATTTCCCAAAGAAATAGTAAATGCAAAAGTATTTGTTATAGATAGCGGTAAACATTCAACTATGCTACTAGCTGAAGAATATTAATCCATAAAATATTACATCTATATAGAGGAGGCATCTTAAATAATGAAATCATTTTATACTGTTGGATTTATATAAATTAATAACCATATATTATATAGATGTGTGATACCTAGTCGATAGGTAGTCCTTCGCGATAGGGTTAGGAACACAGAAAGGAGCATAAAAGTATGAATGGTAAATTGATACAAAATTAATATAAAACATCGAAATAAAGAACTCTGATCTATTATCAGAGCTTACTACTATTTCTATGAAACTTTCTTTATCGCTAGATGAGTTTATTGTTTATTCTATTGAAAAAATGATTTATTATATTGCCTTTATTAGAAATATGCGTAGATAATTTTAAATTCATTATAAGTCATCAACATGCGAAAACATTACTTTTATCACATCTAAAGCCATTTGCTTTTGTTTAAAGTCTCTACCATGAATTAGTTGCTTAAGTTGATTAATAAAATTATCGTCACTTATATTTATATAATCTTGTAATAAATAGTCAATAGTTACCCCTAACTTATTAACTAATCTAACAAGAGTATCAAGAGTTACACTCCTCTCCCCTCTCTCAATTTGTCCCATATATGAACTTGAAATATCTATCTCTTCAGCTAGCTGTTCTTGAGTTAAATTTAATTTCAATCGCTCTTCCCTAATTCTTTGACCCAAATATCTGTAATCCATTAATAATCACTCCTTAAGCTTTACTTTATAAGTAAAACCTTAAATTTTTAACATGCTGAATGTGTTATTAATGTTTACTGTATGTGTTATTTTTGATATACTTGTGTATAATATTACAAATATATGAATTTTTTATAGAAATATGACTAATAACATAGTCTCATAGTCAAAATTACTTACTAAAAAATTAAAGGAGATGTATTTTATGAGTAAAATCACAGTCTGTAAAACATGTAAAAAGGAAGTTGCTAAGCCTACAAAAACTTGCCCATATTGTGGTGAAAAATTTAGAAATGGAAAATCAAAATTTATACTTGGTGGATTTATTTCTTTAATTGTTATTATTATAATTGCTTCTCTTGTAATAAGCAGAAATTTAAATAAAAATATTAATTTAGTTAAAAACGGTCATCTTGGAAATTATAAGACAGTAACTATATCTAAAGTAATAGACTCCAACTTTAAAAAATCTCATATTAAATGGGATAATTTTAAATCTGAAGGAAAGAATATAGTTGAATTAAGAGCTAAAGATAGTACTGGTTACAGAGAGCTTATTCTTCAATTCTCTATTAATTCAGATAACAATTTTAATGTTGTGCATCTGAATGTAGATGGACAAGCCATTACAGAACCTTATGATGTTAAACTAATTTTAGATGGATTATATCAAAATTATTCTGAAATATCTTCTGATAATTCTGTTATTGTTGATATTGATACTTCTAATGATACTTTAAAAGGTACTAAATAATATTAAATTTATGAATTTATACTAATATCTAAAGAAAGGTGAAAATGAAATTATTATGAAAAATAAATTAAAGGTATTTATTGCTTTAGCTTGTTTTATTCTATTTTTTATCTCTGGATGCTCTGAATCTCAAAAAGAAAATTTAATGCAGAATAACTCTAAGGTCAAAAATGAAAGTACAACATTAAACAATACTTCTAATAATAAACACAATACTAAAAAAGAATTTGACTTATTAAGCTATATTGGAAAGAGTAAAGATATTATAAAAAAGGACTTTGGAAATCCCAATAAGATTGATGGTGTACAAGCAGCAGAGTTATATGATTATGACACTTTTTATTTCGCAATAGATAATAATAAAGTTATTAATATTGGAGTTAAAGATTCCGGCTCAACTATAAATGGAATTGGAATCGGTATGACAGCTAAAGATGTAAAAGCTAAACTTGGAGATCCTACTAAAGAATCTAATAATAATAATTTTATAATGGAATATAGACTCAATAACAATACAACTTCAGTTCAATATTACTGTAATGATTTTCGTAGTCCTGTTAATTTAATTATAGTAACTGATTTAACACATGGAAAAGAAAAGCCTATGGACGTTACAAAGGAACAGGCTGAATCATTGATAGAAGGTAATTGGATTCTTGAAAAATATATAAAAGAGAAAAATCTTTCTTTATACATAAGTACATTCTCAAATGGAGTTTGGGATAAACATCTTGGAATATGGAGTAAAAAATACAATATAACTAGTAATAATACTGTAATGATTACTTATATGGTTAATGATATTAGTGGAACAAGGGAAGAAAGCACGGAATATCATATCGAGTTTTATGAAGATGGGGATAGGATGGAGATTTATCCTCTAGATAAATATGGGGACAGAAATACTGATTACCAATATATATACTGTAGATATAATTAATGCAAAAGAATTATATGATTATATTCCCCAAATTGTCTATCTTATTAAAGAAAACTTTTTCAAAACAGGAGTTGATTTATTAAAGAAACAAAAAGAATAGATAAATTAATAACATTATTTATTATTAAACCTCTTAACTTAAAACTTATTTATATATACAGATTATTATTGCTATGTTTTTAGCTAACTATATTAACATAAACATATAGATAATTCTTAAGGGAGGCTAATAAGCATGTTTAACCAATATGAAGATTTATTAAATGTAGAAGAGCTTTGTGAGATATTAGGAGTAGGCAAAAATATAGCTTATGGAATCTTAAACTCTGGTGAAATTAAAGCTTTTAGGACAGGACGTATCTGGAAAATACCCAAAATTGCTGTAGAAGATTATATATTAATTAAAAGTGGATTGAAGAGGCAGTAACTTATAGTTACTGCCTTAACTTTTAATTTTTTGCATAATTGCTCATTTTTCAATACATATTTTGTAAATATATATTTGTCATGACAGATTGATTTGTCAGAATGCTATATAAGAATTAGATGACACCGTATAAGTTATAGAACATTATGTAAGCTGAAAGAGCTTTATTATAATAAATTTATTTTTATTTTTAATTAAAAAGCATTATTTATTTTTAAAAATATACTAACATATAATTAGTACTTAATATATATTAAGTAGAGGCGGGAGCCTCTACTTTTTTAGGGGGAAGGGACGCTGACGCTAGGGATCAAAAAATCCTGCGGATTTTTTAATCCCGTCCCTTCCCCCTAAAACCCCCAACCCTTATATAAATATACATTTAAATATTAGTGATGTTTCGTTCAATGACAAATCAAATTGTCATTGAACAATAAAAACTCTAATAAATAAGGCAGATATGCTACTATTAAACATATCTCTATTTTTTCTTATTTTTGTAATTTGAGTATAATATATTATTGGGGAAATTATTCATATAAAAATTATAATCATATTTGTAGTTGAAATTATAAAGCTCTTGATGATATATTTCTTTTTCGATATCTTTCATGTTTTCAAAAATATCATAGACTTTTTTATCATTTTTTTTAATTCTAATCTTCTCCCTAATTTTTCCCTTTTCCATATCTACTTGCAAGATTCTTTCCGACTCATTTTTACAATCCATACTAAATTTGATTTTATCTCTATGATATTTATAGCTATAAATTATCTCAGTTGCGTTAACTTGTAAAGAATCTGCTGTAAGAAGTTTTTTTAATGAATTTTCATCAACTTCATAAAAATTTTTATAATTGTACTTTTGAGAATTTTCTTTTATATATTCTTCTAGCAAATTTTTAATACAAATATTACCATCATCTTCTTTTAAGAAATTGTAAAATAATATAATGTAATACAATCGTATTAGCAAAGGTATTAAATAAGTATTCAAATAATAAATGCCACATCGAAATTTTGATTTCCAATTTAAATCATTAATATTAGATTCATACAGTGTATTAATACTTTGTATATATTTATTTCTACTGAAAACTATTGGTATTGAAACTAGTTCGGATAAAACTAGTAATTTGTTAGCTGAAGATATATTGTATTTATCAGTTCTTTCATATTCCTTGTTATGCTTAATAATATCATCATCTAAACATCTAACTAAGTTGAATAGAAACGAAATATTAAAAAGTCTTTCTATAATAAACACTCTAGTGTATTTATCGAGTGAATTATTAGACCTTACTATAAGTTTCTCAAAATCTTTATAAAATTTAAATAGTTTTTTAAATGTCATACCATTCGAGTTATCAACGTTATAGGGACATTTGCTCCATGTGCTTACAATTTGTGAAAATATTAAAGAGTCTATATGGACAATATAATTATCATAATCTTTTACTTCAATGCCTTCGCAAAAATAATAATGTAAATCAGAATTAGTAAATCCATCCCCGTATACACCATTTGCAATATCTTGTAATAAAATTTCTAGTTTTCTTCTAAATGAATTTTCAAGTTTATCCGCCTCTTTATCTCCAGCTATAAAATGAAAGTAGTCCTCTTCGCATTTTTCAATGTCTTTTTCTTCTAAATCCTGATTTATTATAGATAAATAAATAATAAAAATTGAGTGCGTCTTGATGTCATCAAGTAAAACATCTTTATCTATATTTAAATCATCAATCCATTTAGTATGAATGTAATTTTTACATATTTCTTTAGTTTTTTTCCACATAAAATCTAAACTGTCTGTAGTATTCTCAATATCTTTTCCTGTAAGTTCAGATATTTTATTTTCACCTAGCGCTTCTTCTATATCATCAGGTATTTCTGATAAGGCATCAAGGCCAAACTTTGAGATCATTTCATAAAACAATAAAATCACCAACCTAACATTTTATTATATTAAATATTATTAAATTCGTCAATTTTTTTACAATTAATTTCCATATTAGATTTTCTACTACTTTTTATGGTAAACTTCCGCTAACGGATTAAGGAAGGAGGACAGCAATATTATACTATTATTTCATAAAAAATATAATTTTCTGTGTTTAGAGGTGATTAGTCTGAAAAATGCATTAAAACCTAAAATTTCTAGAAAAAATATAAATATTTTAAATGACGATATGGTTACTGTCAAAAATGTAAAAAGTAAATATGTTAGTGATGGTATAGGTGAAGACTATAAACAATGGAATCCATATGATCCAGTATTCATCAGTGCCCAAACAGGAATGGGAAAGAATACATTTATTGAAAATATACTTATAAACGCTGCTAGCGAAGTAAAAGGAAAAATTCTTATTGTCAGCAATAGAATTGCCAATAGCAGACAACAAAAAGAGAGAATATCAGGTTTAGTTGAATGTGGACAAGAACTAGAATATCTTACACCTAAGGGTTTAGATAATAAAGAAGATTTTAATAATGTTAAAGTGATGACATATCATAGACTAGATTCTTATGTAAATAACATAATAAAATCCAGAGAGCTTAATAATTATTTAATCGTGGTTTTTGATGAGTGTCATTTTTTTATGAGTGATTCTTTATTTAATAATAAGACTGGAAGGATACTAAAAAACAGCTTAAATGTTTTTAAGAACTCGATAAGAATATATATGACAGCAACGGATGATGAAGTTTTACCGATAATAGTTGAAAAAGAAAGGTTATTATACATGAAAACTTTTGAGGCTTTATGCAGTACAAGCTACATTATAAGGCCAAAAGAACTTTTATATTATAATTTTAAAAGAAATTTTGATTATATCAATACTAGGTATTTTAATAGTAAAGATGAAATTTTAGACATAATAAAAAATGATAGGTCTAACAATAAGTGGTTAATATTTGTATCTTCAAAAGATAGCGGAAAATACTTTATAGAGCAACTTGGAGATGCAGCTAATTTTATTACAGCGGAATCTAAGGATTCACAGCAATCTGACGGAAAAGTATATGATGAAATAGTAAAAAAAGAAAGCTTCAGTTGTAAAGTACTAGTTACAACAAGTGTTTTAGATAATGGCGTTAATTTTAAAGACAAGTTACTTAAAAATATAGTCATATTTACACATGATAAAGTAGAGCTTTTACAAATGCTAGGTAGAAAGAGAATTACAAATGATGAAAAAGTTAATCTCTATATTTGCGCAAGAAACAGCTCTTATTTTAACAAAAAATTGCACATAATAAATAGCAAAATTGAAGCAATTTGTTGCTTTAAAAATAATTTTTCATTATTCAAAGAAAAATATTACTATAATGCTGATATAAATCATCATGAACTTGCAAAACAACTATTTTATTATGATGAGAAATTTGGAATACAGCTTAACGAGTTAGCAGAAAAGAAGTTATATAAGGATAAGATATTTATAGAAAGGATGCTAAATGCATTTAATTCTGGGATTAAAGAATCTTTTATTATTGAACAGCTATCTTGGATAAGTTTACAAAAGACCTACAAAATTGAATCATGGTTATCATATATCGACACTAATAAAAGTATAGCTACTTTTTTAAAGTTTTTAGATGATAATTGTGACATTGAGTTAAGACGTGAAGAATTTTATGTCTTTGGCGAAAATTTCAAAGAGCTTGCTAATAGTGCATATGGCAAACAACAGGGCGATCGGTCAGATCGCAATTATAAAGAAACAAAAATGCGAAATATTTTTAAAGCACATAATTTAAATTATGATATAGAAATTAAAAATAATATATACATTTTGAGAAAAATTATATAAAAACAATTATATATTATAGAGGTATATATGGAGTTTTAGAATTAAAATTTAATATATTTAAGTGAAAAGTTTGGAGGTAATTAAAGTGAATTTAAAATTGTACACTGTAAAAGAAGCATCTACTATTTTGAAATGTTCAACTGCATCAATATACGAACTTGTGAGACAAGCTAGAATCAAACCCATAACTAAAATTGGCAAAAAGATATTAATACCATCTTTATCTATAGAAAGCTTTATATTAGATAAACCAATTGAATATTTGATTAGTATACAATCTGATAACTAAAACCAGTTAAAATATTTAGCATGCTGTAAATTAGCATGCTAAATATTTTAGTTGTAACATCACTAAATACTATATTAAGGAGGACTTAAAATGGAAGGTTCAGTCACAAGTAGAAAATTAAAAAATGGTAAAGTAGTATATGATATAGCAATTGATTTACCAAGGAAAGCAGATGGTTCAAGAAACCAACTAAGGAAAAGAGGGTTTAAAACAAAAAAAGAGGCTCAATTATTTATTGCGGATACAATTATGAAAGTAACTAATGGTCATAATTTTTCAGGAGATAAAATTTTATTAAAAAATTATCTGGAAAAGTGGCTTAAAAATGAAGAGTCTTCACTTTCTCCCTCTACACAAAAGCGCTACAGAGAGTTTTGTGTGCATATAAGCAATCATCTCGGACAAGTTCCTATTGGAAAACTAACTGGATTACAAATAAAAGAATTCTATCAGGATCTTGAGAATCCTCAGGAGTATTCAAATTTTCGAAAAGGACTTAGTAGATCAACAATATTAAAAATACATAGGATGCTTCATAAAGCTCTTACTGATGCTGTTCGGGATGGAACTATAGATAGAACAATTATTTCAAATATAAAATATGGACGTGTAGAAAAGACTCAAACAGAAGTCTGGGATAATTTAACTTGTTACTTATTTCTAGAGAAGATAAAAGATGAACTTCTATATCTACCAGTGCTTATTGCTTTTGAAACTGGTTTAAGACAATCAGAAATTACAGGACTTAAATGGGACGATATAAATATTGAGAAAGGATTACTTACAGTAAAACGTAATTATAGCTATGACGACTCAAAGAAGAGTTTAAGCGATAAGAAGACCAAAACTAAGAGTTCTATTAGAACAATTATATTATTTGATAATACAATTAAACATTTAAAGAATCAAAGACAAAAGCAACGTCTTAATAAGATATTGCTTGGTGAATCATATATAGATAGTGGCTATGTTTGTACTAATTCAATAGGTAATCCGATTGATCCCCATTATATAAGTAAGAGATTTGCAAAAGCTATAAAGAAGCATAATTTTAAGAAGATTAGATTTCACGATTTGAGACATTCTCATGCTACCTTATTATTAAAGGAAAATATTCATCCTAAGATAGTAAGTGAGAGATTAGGTCATAGCTCGATATCAATTACACTTGATACTTATACACATGTATCAACAGATATCGAAAGAGCTGCTTTGCTATCTGTTAATAAAAAAATAATCGAATTTATAGAAGAAAAAGAATCAATTTAGATGATTCTTTTTCTTTGTTTTTGCTGATTTTTTGGTGACTGTGACCAAATTGTGACCAAAACTATATTCTTATTTAAAACCTAGTAATTATAGAAAAATAAAAACCAGTAGAACTATTGATTCTACTGGTTTTCTTCTGGCAGGGGCAACAGGACTTGAACCCGTAACCAACGGTTTTGGAGACCGCTACTCTACCAATTGAGCTATACCCCTTCGCAACAATATTTATTATATAGCATTATTTTAAAAAAATCAATAGCTTTTCAAAATTTTTTTATAAAATTATCCAACCACATTAAAGAGCTTGTATCCTATGTTTTTTAGGCTACAAGCTCTCTTATTATAATATCTTAAATCCTGCTTCTTTAACTTTTTCTTCTATTAGACTGCGGTTATCGCTTCTCATTCTTATTACAATTTCTTTTACATCAATAACGCTTTTTGGATCTACAACTACAAAGCTTATAATATCAGCATTATTTTCTGCTAATATTCTTGACAATTTAGAAATTTGTCCTGGTACATCATAAGCAATTACAGCCAATCTGTCTCCTTTATTTAAACCAAATACTTGAGTAAATTGCTCAAACACAGCATGATGGGTTAATATACCCGTAAAATTCCCCATATCATCTACTACAGCTACAAAAGCTATATTCATTATTTCTAAGAAGTGTACAGCCTTCTCTAATTGCTCTTCTGGAGAGATAGTTGGAATGTCGGTTCGCATTACAGATTCTACTGAGAAATCACTTAAAAAGCATTGTTTATCAGCACATTTCTCATAATAATATTCGTATACTCTATCCTTTGATATAGTTCCATAAAACTTTTCATCCTCAGCTACTGGAATAGATAAAAAACCATGCTGATCCATAATCTCTAGGGCCTTCCCCACACTAGCCTTAGGAGTTATAGTAACTAACTTATCTTTAGGCAACATAACATTTTTTACAAGCATTTCATTCACATCCCCCTTAATATAATATTAACTGCAAGTACTAAATAATTATTATAGGCTTATATTACCATTAATATTACATATATTATAACCGAAACACCTGTATAAATTCAAACAATTTATAAAATTTTGTATCATCATATTTTTCAATTATTTTTCCGAGGCAAATTTATTAAAAGCTTCTAAATTCTTATTAAAGAGTTCAACATACCCACCATCGCATTCTTTATATAACTTTATAAGCTTAATGTTGTGTTTGTTAATAATCTCTCTAAAAGCTTGTAATTCATATTCCTCTCCATAGATAATCGCAGTATTTTTATTTTCTTCTAGTTTCTTTATTAGCTTTTCCTTTTCAGTGTTAATATCACCATTATTGTTTATTTTAGTACATTTTAAGCTTGAGTACTTTATGAGATATTCAAAGTCTTCTCCAATATATATATAGTTATAATCTTCAATTTTTTTTAATGTCTCTTTAAATTTACTAGTTAAACTATCTAATTCTTTTACTCTATTTACATAGTTTTGCTCATAGTAATCTCTGTTTTTAGGGTCTCGTTCTTGTATTGAATTTTTTATATTAGATAAAGATACTTTAAATTCATCAGGGCTAAGCCAATAATAAGAATTTTCCTTTATATCCTTTTCATTATACTTTTTAGGCTTAGATAAATATAAAATCTTCGTACCTCTTGAGGCGTTTATAATGCCCACCTTATCTTTTTTAATATTCTCAATAAAATCTGGAGCCCAAGGCTCATAATTAGCTCCAGAATATATGAACAAATCTTTTTTACTCAAATTATTTATGCTGTCTTCAGTATACTCAAAATTCCATTGTTCTTGTTCTTGGCTAAACATATATTCAACCTTATGCTTGTCTGCAGTTATACTTTTCACCATGTTGTAAAGCATTTTATTAGTAGCCATTATATTTAAATACACATCTCTTTCTTTTACCTCATCATCTGTGGCAGTGGTGGTGATCACCTTAAATCTATAATCTATACCAAGAGTAATAAGCATAATTATATTTATAATCAAAATTATATACATTATCCTCTTTTTCAAAATATTCACCTCAAATTTTTATCTTATACAAGTTTAACACTTTGTTATTATTATAGTGCATTTTATAAAAAACATATAAAATTGTTTTAACTACCTATATTATACGTACAAAATGTAGTAAAGTATATATTACATCTATATTATTTACAAAATTAATATTTTAAATTCCTTAAAAAAACATTAAATATTAGATTCCATATGGCATTTATTCTAGCGCTATGGTAAAATAAATCTCAAATTTTTTAATGTGAGGTATATACATGAGTATAGGTTTAAACAGTGTAATTTCTGCCCTTTCAATAGCTATGAATTTATCTCAAACCTCTTCAGAGATTTCTATAATAGAGGATGTATCCAATGTAAACTACCATCAAGAAAAATTTCTTCATCACGCAAAACGTTCCACCTACATAGCCCTAGAAATCTCTAAGGAGCTTAAGCTAAGCGATGAAGTTACAAATACAATATATGTATCCACTATGCTGCACGATATTGGAGCTGCCAATAGCTTGATTAAAAGTCATGTTCATGATTCCTTTATAAAGGAACATTGCACTATAGGCTCTTCTATAATGACTACTTTTCCTTATGATAGAAATATAAGCGAAATAATACTATACCATCATGAAAATTGGAATGGTACCGGTCCTATGAATAGGAAACAGAATTTTATTCCTGTTGAAAGTCAAATCATAAGGATATCAGATTTAATTGATCTTAAATTTGACGAAAATTTACCTTCTTATAAGCAAAAAAATAAAATAATTCACTGGGTAAAAAGTAAATCCGAAATTATCTTTTCAAAGCCATTAGTAAATGCTTTTCTGAAGGTAGCTTCTAAAGATATTTTTTGGTTTAACTTAGAAAATATAACTTCAATAAATTATATAGCCACTTCAAATACACCTAAATTAGATAAAAATATATCCTTAGAAGAGTTTAAGGATATCGCTTATATATTCTCGGATATAGTAGATAATACTAGTAAATTCACTGCAAGACACTCTAGAGATATTGCAGAGCTATCTTTTAAGGTATCTAAATTTTTAGGATATGATGAAGAAAAATGTTTAAAAATGAAGATCTCTGGTCTACTTCACGATATTGGAAAGCTTGCAATCCCTAATAGTATTTTAGATAAGCAAGGAGCTCTAACCACAGAGGAGTTTTCTATTATAAAATCACATGCTTACTATACAAAAATCATATTGGATAACATAGAGAATATTCCTGATATAAGCGAATGGGCTTCTAATCATCACGAGAAGCTTAATGGAGCTGGTTATCCACAATTGCTTGATAAAAATCAAATATCTGAAGAATCAAGAATACTCTGCGTTTGCGATATCTATCAAGCTCTGACAGAGCATAGGCCATATAGGGATGGTTTAAAATCAAAGGAGGCATATAAAATACTAGATGACATGAGTGATGAAGGATTACTCTGTAAAAAAGCTGTTAATAATCTTAAAATGACTCTTTGTGACAAAGAAATATATTCATAATTGCAGGCTTCCTATTGAGGCATAAAAAGAAAAGCAACTAGTTAATTTCAGTTATTTTTCTTTATAGCCTAAGGTTGCCTTTTCTTTTTATGAATTTTAGGATAGAATATTTATTAGACTTAAAGGATATTGTTTGGAGGTGAAATTATTGGCTTTGGCCCTCTGAAGCCAGTATATATATGAAATATATAGTTAAAAGCGTAGAAGAAACCATGGCTATAGGCATTAAGCTTGGAAGTCTTTGTAATGCCGGTGATATAATCTGCTTGACGGGAGACTTAGGTACAGGCAAAACACATATGACTAAAGGAATTGCTCAGGGAATTGGCGTTAAAGACCATATTACCAGTCCTACTTTTACTATAGTTAATGAATATCACAGCGGAAGATTAAAATTATATCATTTTGATGTATATAGAGTGAATGACCCGGACGAAATATATGCTATAGGCTTTGACGAATATATCTTCAGTGATGGAGTAAGCATCATTGAATGGTCTAATTATATAGAAGAGCTTATACCTGAAGAACATATTAGCATTAATATAGAAAAGCTAAATGATATGGGTGAATCCTATAGAGCCATAACCATTAATGGATATGGCCAAAGATATGACTATATAAAGGAGATTGCAATATGAGAGTTCTTAGTTTAGATTCTGCCTCTGAAACTGCTACAGTGGCAGTGTTAGAAGACAGTAGAGTTTTAGGTGAAATTAATTTTAATTATAAAAAACAGCATTCAGTACTTATAATGGATATGATAGATTCCTTGTTAAATTCCTTAGATTTAGATATATCTCAAATTGATGGCTTTGTGGTTTCTAAAGGCCCAGGGTCTTTTACTGGCTTAAGGATTGGTATGGCTACTATTAAGGGGTTAAGCCTTGGCAGTGATAAGCCTTTTGTATCAGTGTCTTCTTTAGATGCCTTAGCAAATAATCTCTATGGAGTTGAGGGAGTAATTTGTCCAATTATGGATGCCTTAAGAGGTAATGTTTACACTAGAATATATAAAAGTTCTGGAGATAATATAGCACCTTTAACGGATTTCATTACAATTTCTTTAGATGAATTATGCGCTAGGCTTTCTGAATATAATTGTAACCTATATTTTATAGGAGATGGAACAGAAAAACATAGAGAATTTATAGCTAATGCTCTTAAAAGCTCTCATTTTGCACCGCCTCACTTAAACTTTATAAGAGCTGCTTCTCTTGGAGATCTTGGCTCTAAAATGATAAAAGAAGGTAAAATAGATAATCTAAATACCTCTGCTCCTATATATTTGAGAAAACCTCAAGCTGAGAGAGAATATAATAAAAAGATGGGGATTATAGATAATGAATGATTTAGTTTTGCTTACTATGGAAAAGCATCACCTACAAGCAGTTTTGGCAATAAGTGCTTTAAGCTTCCCTATTCCTTGGAGTATGACTTCCTTTGAAAAAGAATTAGAGAATAACTTTGCTAGATATATAGTAGCTTCAATAGATGGAAATGTAGTAGGCTATGGCGGTATGTGGCTTATAATAGATGAAGCACATATAACTAATATTGCAGTTCATCCTGAGTATAGAGGCTTGGGGATTGGAAATGCTATATTAAACTCTATGATAGACATATGTAAAAGAGAAAAGGCTTTTTCTATGAGCTTAGAAGTGAGAGTGTCGAACTTAGTAGCTCAAAATCTTTACAGTAAATTCAGCTTTAAGAAACAAGGAATACGAAAAAAATATTATGAAGATAATGGAGAAGACGCCCTTTTGATGTGCAAAACAGATTTATAATAGTCCATTAAATTATAAAGAGCTTATAACTTATTGCTGAGTTATAAGCTCCTTTTGCTAATTACATATGTTTTTTAGCAAAGCTTTGTTTTGACATAAATGCCTCCTTATGAATAATAGGAGAAACACTTTTATATATTCCAAGAGTAACTATAGAAACTACAAACCCTTTTAAAATATTAAAAGGAACTATAGATAATATTACAAGGCTTGATAAATCCTTTATATTGCTATTTATTTTACTTCCCATACCTACTATAGCACTTACTGGCGCCCCAAAAGCCTTAGCATATACTGGCACTAGCACAAAGTAGTTTAAAAGTCCTGCCACTAAGGACATTACTATAGTACCAGAAATCAATCCTATTATAGCATTTTTTCTAGTTTTATTTATATTATATATTAATGCTGATGTAGAAACTAAGAGTCCGCCTATAAAAAAGTTGGCTATTTCTCCTACTAGTGCAGTTTGAGTTCCTTTGAATACTACAAATAATAAATTCTTGAAAAATTCTATTATTATGCCTTCAACAGGTCCAAAGGCAAAGGCTCCAATCAGAGCTGGCAAGTCACTTAAATCTATCTTTAAAAAAGATGGAAAAATAGGCACTTGAATCTCAAATAACATAAGCAAAAATGCCATAGCAGCTAATAGAGCTAATTTAATTTGTTTGTTTAGATTTAACTTTGAAGTTTTCATTTAAATACCCTCCTTAAAACTTATATCCCCAAGGGTATTGGTGTTAAAAAATATAAAAGCCCTGACAAAAAGTCAGGGCATCTTAAACAATCCTTTAACACTTTACCTTCTTTCATCCAGACTATACTGTCGGCCTCGGAGTTTCACCGAATCATGCACTAGGCTCGCGGGCTATACCGCCGGTAGGGATTTACACCCTGCCCTGAAGGATACTATTTATTTTTCATCTTTATTATACAATAATGTTATAAAAATAACAATACTTTTTAAATACATAAATTAATTTTATTTTTTCATGGTAAGAGAAATTCTTTTTCTTTTCTCATCTACTTCTAAAACTCTTACTTCAATCACATCTCCCACCTTAACTATATCTAGAGGATGTTTTACAAACCTATCTGACATCTGACTTTTGTGTACAAGACCATCTTGATGGACCCCAATATCTACAAAGGCTCCAAAGTCAGAAACATTTCTTACAGTACCCATTAAGGCCATGCCGGGTTTTAGTTGAGTTATATCTATTACTCCAGTTTTAAAAATGGGCTTAGGTAACTCTTCTCTAGGGTCTCTTCCAGGTTTCTTTAACTCTTTTATTATATCTCTTAAGGTTGGCACCCCTATGCTTAATTCCTCTGAAAGCTTCTCTATGCCCTTAGTTTTAATCAATTCTTCAATGTCTCCAAGCTTACCTTTCTTTAAATCTTCTTCCTTATATCCTAGCAGCTTCATTAAAGCTTTAGTAGCCTCATAGGACTCAGGATGCACTGCTGTATTATCCAAAGGCTCCTTGCTTTCCATTACCCTCAAAAATCCCGCACACTGCTCATAAGCCTTTTGACCTAATCTTTTTACCTTTAATAATTCTTTTCTACTCTTAAACTTTCCATTTTCTTCTCTATAAGCTACAATATTTTGAGCTATAGAAGCATTAATTCCAGATATGTAAGATAACAAGGATGGTGTAGCAATATTTAAATCTACCCCTACATTGTTTACACAGTCTTCCACTACTCCTTTTAAAGACTCGTCTAATTTCTTTGGTGTTACATCATGCTGGTACTGTCCTACTCCTATAGACTTAGGATCTATTTTAACCAATTCCGCCAATGGATCTTGAAGCCTTCTTCCAATGGAAATAGCTCCTCTTATGGTTACATCTAAATCTGGATATTCCTTTGCAGCTAATTCAGAAGCAGAATACACGGAAGCACCAGCCTCTGATACTATAACATAGAATAATTCTCTTCCTGTTTCCTCTTTAATCTCCTTAAGCATTTGAGCTATTACTTCCTCGGATTCTCTGCTAGCAGTACCGTTTCCTAAAGATATTACCTCTACATTGTATTTATATATAAGTTTTTTCAGTGTATTAATAGCACCCTTAACATCATTTTGTGGAGCTGTAGGATATATGGTAGCTTTCTCTAAATATTTTCCTGTATCATCTAATACCGATACCTTACAACCAGTTCTAAAGCCTGGGTCAAAGCCCATAACTACTTTACCTTTAATAGGGGCTTGCATTAAAAGAGCCTTTAGATTTGCCTTAAATATATCAATAGCGCCATTCTCACCCTTGTCAGTGAGTTCAGCTCGTATTTCTCTTTCGATAGATGGATATATAAGTCTCTTAAGAGAATCCTTTACGCTTTCTTCAATATAGCTATCTGTGGCTTTATTTTCCTTTAATAAGTTTCTATTTAAATAGTCTATTATTTTACTTTCCTCACAGACCACTTTTACAGATAATATCTTTTCTTTTTCTCCTCTGTTTATTGCTAATATTCTATGAGAAGGTATGGTTTTAACTGCTTCCCTATAATCATAATACATCTCATAGGGCGTTGGTTCCTCACTACCACCCTTTGTCTCTACAAATCCTTCTTTCTGCACATAGTTCCTTAACCATTTTCTATAGTCAGCATTGTCTGAGATTATCTCACTTATAATATCCATAGCACCCTGCAATGCCTCTTCTTCATTAGCCACAGCTTTTTCTTCATTAATGAAGGTTTTTGCATGCTCCTTTATATCTTTTTTATAAGTTCCTTTAAGTATAACCTCAGCTAAAGGTCGTAATCCTTTTTCTTCTGCAATGATTGCCCTGGTTCTCTTTTTAGGCTTAAAGGGTCTATATATATCTTCTATCTCTGTTAAAGTTTCGCATTTATTGATACTTATTTTTATTTCTTCAGTTAATTTACCTTGCTCTTCAATCAATCTTATGACATCTGCTTTTCTATCTTCTAAATTTCTTAAATACACTAATCTTTCTGCAAATTTTCTAAGAACTTCATCATCTAACCCACCAGTTCTTTCTTTTCTATACCTAGCGATAAAAGGAACAGTATTTCCTTCATCTAATAATTGTATTACATTTAAAACTTGCTCCATGGTTATATTAAGCTCCATGGATAAACGCTGCTCTATATTTCTCATGGGTTCCTCCTCGTAAACAAAAACTTCTTTAATTCACAAATATTATTATATCATTATCTTTCCTCAGGAACTAATATTTTAATAATAATTTCATTTTTTCAAAAAATATTGACGCTTATTATATTCTGTTAATATCTTTAATTTTTACATCATATATTTCTTTATAAAGCATATTGAAAAATAAGATTTAGGAGTTTATTATGAAAAAACATATTTTATATTTCATATTAAGTCTACAATTATTATTGTTATCTCTTTCCTTTAATTGTCTATGGAACAAGTCAAACTTCTCTTTAAAAAATGTTTTAAATAACATAGCTTATTTATCTTCCGATAATATGAAGGGGAGGCTCACTGGCACTTATGAAAACTTATTAGCTGGGGAATATGTAAAAAAGAATTTTATAAAAAATGGATTAAAAGAATTTAATGGTACCTACTATCATAGTTTTCTAACAAAATACCCGAAAAAGATAGGTGAAGATCCTAAACTTGTAGTTAAAGACTCTAGAGGAAATATCGAAAAAGAGTATCAATATACACAGGACTATAAGGAAGACATGATAAATTTTAAATCTAATGAAGTAACCTTTAATAAGAAAAACGGATTATATATTGATAACAGTTCCCTTCAAATTAGAGTTGGAGATAAATTTTATTTGTTCTATGTACCTCTTAAGGATGATTTAAATTTTCGCAGCTCCTTTATATATGAATCAACCTTCCATATGTACGTAATGATAAAAGAAAGAGTGCTATCAGAAATAAAGGAATATATAAATCAAGGATATACTATAAGCTGTTATATACCCTTTGTTATAGAAGATACAAAGGCCCATAATATTGTAGGAAAGATAAAAGGCCTTAACTCATCTCTACCTCCTTTAATTATATCCTCTCATTTTGATCACATTGGTAGCGATTTAAAAGGAAAGATATATAATGGTGCTCTTGACAATGCCTCGGGCATTAGCTTTTTAATGGAATTGTCTAAATATGTTAACTCTTTAGGAAAACCAAATAGAGATATTATCTTCATCGGTTTTAATGCAGAAGAATTTGGCTGCTTAGGCTCTAAAGCCTTTGCAGAAGATTATAAGGATTACCTTAAAAACTCCTTAATACTAAATTTTGATATGATAGGCAGTGATAAGGGAATTCCCTTATCAATAATGGGTGCAAAAGATGATACCCTAGACACTAACCTTATAAAAGCCTCCGCTGAAGAGTGTATTAATAAGAAAGTAAATTATAGTGTTCTATTTGAGGATGCTAGCGATCATGAATATTTTAGAAAATTAGGTATAGAAGCTATTACCTATTGTGATAGTGATATGAGTAGAATTCATACTCCAGAGGATAGAGTTGAATATATTAGTCCCTCCGCCATAGATAGGTGCTTTAATATCGCTTCTAGCCAAATAATTAAAAATTCTTTTACAAATCCTCACATTATCATATACTCCAAAGAAATATTTTTTATTTCTGCTTTACTTACCGCACTCCTATTAATAAAAAGTGCTTTATATCCTCAAAAATAATTAATGCATCAGTAAGCCTTGAATTAAGGCTTTTACTGATGCATTATATTTAACCTTATCTTTGAACTCTTCCAGAACCATCCCCTTGAGCTAAAGTAGTTACCTCCTCTAGGGAAACCAGATTAAAATCTCCTTCAATAGAGTGCTTTAAGCAAGATGCTGCCACTGCAAACTCTAAAGACTCTTGTGAACCCATTCCTGAAGTCAGCCCATATATTAATCCAGCTCCAAAGGAATCTCCCCCTCCTACTCTATCTACGATTTGGATATCATATTTCTTAGAAGTAAAGAAATCTTTCCCATCATATAACATTCCAGACCATCCATTATGAGAGGCGGAGAAGCTTTCTCTTAAAGTAATTGCCACATACTGCAAATTAAATCTATTTAGGAGCTGTTCCGCTACCTTTTTGTAACCTTCTTCATTTAAGCTACCATTAGTTATATCTGTTTCCTCTGCTTTTATTCCAAATACCTTTTCTGCATCTTCCTCATTAGCTATAATTACATCGCAGTATTTAACTATTTCCCCCATAACTCTTCCGGCCTTTTCTGTAGACCATAATTTTTTTCTGTAATTTAAGTCCACACTAATCTTTACACCTAACTCCTTAGCTGCTTTTACTGCCTCTAGAGTTATTTCTGCACAGGTATCGGAAAGAGCTGGAGTTATACCTGTAAAATGGAACCACTCTGCATCTTTAAAGATATCTTTCCAGTTAAAATCTTCAGATTTAGCTTCTGAAATAGAAGAACGAGCTCTATCGTATATTACCTTAGAAGGTCTCTGAGAGGCACCTTTTTCACAATAGTATATACCTAATCTTTCTCCTCCTCTTACTATATAATCAGTGCTAACACCAAATCTTCTTAATTCATTTAAGGCACATTGACCTATTTCATGCTTTGGCAGTTTTGTTACAAAATAAACTTCTTTTCCATAGTTAGCGAGAGAAACAGCTACATTAGCCTCTCCTCCTCCATATACTGCAGAAAATTCTTTAGCTTGTACAAATCTATCATAGCCTTGCGGTGCAAGTCTTAACATTATTTCTCCAAAGGTTATTATCTTTCCCATAGTACTTCCTCCATTTTAAATACTTATTTTTTTCTAGCTTCCTTTACAGCTTCTACGAACTTTTTTGCTGTTTCTGTAACCAAATGATAATCTCCAGTTTTAGCACCTTTGGTTAAATCTCCTCCAGTACCAACCGCTACAGCTCCTGCCTTTATCCATTCTTTAATATTTTCTAGGTTAACTCCCCCTGTAGGCATAAAGTTTCCTTGAGGTAATGGACCTTTAAAAGCGCTGATAATAGAAGGGCCAAAGGCATTACCTGGGAACACCTTTAAAATCTCCGCACCATACTCTAAGGCTTTTACAGCCTCATTTACAGTCATAATTCCTGGCATAATAGCTACTCTATAACGATTACACAACTTTACAGTTTCTTCATTAAAACTAGGACTTACTATGTAATTTGCTCCAGCTAATATGCAAGCCCTGGCGGTTTCTGGATCTAACACCGTACCAGCTCCTATGCTTAAATCCTCATCCTTATACCTTTCAGATAGTTCTTTTATTATATCTACTGCTCCAGGTACAGTCATAGTTATTTCAATATTTTTAATTCCTCCAGCCTTTACTGCATCTACAATCTTTATACCTTGCTCTTTTGATTCCGCCCTAATCACTGCTACTAAACCTTCATTGATTATAGTTTGTATAACCTTTAATCTTTTCATAGCAATCTCTCCTTAAATTTAAAAAATTCTTATAAAAAAATAATAGCATTTTATAAAAATGCTATTCATGGACTTTTGTTTATTTTTATAGAATTAAAGTGTAATAATTAAATTTGGCCATTACTGCTTTGCTTAAGGTATTCATTAATAAATATATCTATTTCCCCATCCATAACCCCATTAACGTTACCGCTTTCTGCTGAGGTTCTATGGTCCTTCACAAGGGTATAGGGCTGAAAAACATAGGATCTTATTTGACTTCCCCATCCCATATCTTTTAATTCTCCAGTTAGATCTTCTATTTTCTCTTTATGTGCTCTCTCTTTTAGCTCTATTAGTTTTGACTTTAATAATTTTAAGGCCACTTCTTTATTAGCATGTTGACTTCTTTCATTTTGACATTGTACCACAATTCCTGTAGGAATATGAGTTATTCTTATGGCAGATTCAGTTTTATTAACATACTGGCCTCCAGCCCCTCCTGCTCTATAAGTATCCACTTTTAAGTCCTCTGATCTTAGCTCTATATCCTGATTTTCATTTAATTCTGGTAACACTTCCACAGAAGCAAAGGAGGTTTGTCTTTTACCATTAGCATTAAAAGGGGATATCCTAACTAATCTATGTATACCTTTTTCAGCTTTTAAATAACCATAGGCAAATTCTCCTACAATCTTTAAAGTAACCCCTTTAATTCCAGCCTCATCTCCAGGCAAATAATCTAAGGTCTGCACTTTAAACAGCTTTTTTTCGCACCATCTTGTATACATTCTTAAAAGCATTTCTGTCCAATCTTGAGCGTCTGTTCCTCCAACTCCAGCGTGAAGGGTTAGTATTGCGTTGTTTCTATCATAATCTCCAGATAATAGTATCTGTATTCTAAAGGCTTCTACTTCCTTATTTAGATCATTAATCTCTTTAATTATTTCCCTAATGCTTTCTTCTTCATCATCATTCACTAATTCTGATAATAGTTCTACATCTTCAATTCTACTTTCTATACTATGAAACCTATCCAATTTATCCTTTAATGCCTTTGTTTCTTGTGTTATCTGTTGAGCTTTATTGATATCCTCCCAAAAATTAGCCTCTTGCATTTTATGCTCATACTCATCAATTTTGTTTTCTAAAGCTGAGATGTCAAAGAGAAGCCCTCATTTCCTCTAATGTGATTTTTAATGGGGTTAAGTTAAGTAAAGCTTGTTCTAATTGTAATATCACAAAATCACCTCTTTATATTTAATATTAAAACATAAAATAGATTTGCACCCTATAAACAAGAATGCAAATCTATAAATAGCTCTTGGTTAAGCCTCTCTACCGCAGCAGTTTTTATATTTTTTACCACTGCCGCAAGTACATAAATCATTTCTTCCTACTTTTTTATCCTTTTTAATAGGCTCTTTCTTTACTGAATCATCATAATTTGTTGATGTTTCCTTAACTACTCTTTCTCTTTCTGGAGCCTTCTCAACTTGAACATGAAGTAAGAACCTTATAGTATCTAGTTTAATGTTATAGATCATTTCTTCAAACATAGCACTTCCTTCAAATTGATATGCTTGAACTGGATCTTGTTGTCTATAAGCTCTTAAACCTATACCTTGTTTTAGATGATCCATACTATCTATGTGATCCATCCATTTAGTATCTACTACCCTTAGAAGTACCACTCTTTCTATTTCTCTCATTTGTTCCTCTCCAAAGGTAGTTTCTTTGGAATTATATATTTCTATAGCCTTGCTTAAATACTTTTCTTTTATTTCATCATTAGATAAAGCTTCCAGTTCTTCCAAGGTTACGCTCTTATGAGGAACAAATAAATCCTCCATAAAGTTTATTAAATTCTTTAAATCATCTTTGAAGCTTTCTTCCACGCCAGTTATGTGAGAGTCTACCGCAGAATAAACTACATCTCTAAGCATATCCTCAATTTCAGATTTTATGGTTTGACCTTCTAATACTTGTGCTCTTTGCTTGTAGATAATTTCTCTTTGCTTATTCATAACATCATCATAACCAAGCAGTGTTTTTCTGATGTCAAAGTTATTACCTTCAACCTTCTTCTGAGCATTTTCGATGGCCTTTGTTACCATCTTACTTTCTATGGCTTCATCTTCACCTAATCCTAATTTGTCTACAATTCCTTGTAGCCTTTCAGAACCGAAAATTCTCATTAAATCATCTTCAAGAGATATATAGAATCTTGAAGAACCAGGATCACCTTGACGACCTGAACGTCCTCTTAACTGATTATCTATACGTCTTGATTCATGTCTTTCTGTTCCTATAATCTTTAATCCACCTAGACTATCCACACCTTCTCCTAATTTTATGTCAGTACCACGACCAGCCATGTTTGTTGCTATAGTAACCATACTCTTTTCTCCAGCATGAGCTACTATCTCAGCTTCTTTTTCATGGTATTTGGCATTTAACACTTGATGTGGAACACCCTTTTTCTTAAGAAAGGCTGATAATTCCTCAGATTTTTCTATACTTACAGTACCTACAAGCACTGGCTGACCCTTTTTATAGGATTCTGCAATGTCTTCTACAATAGCATTATACTTTCCTCTTACAGTTTTATATATTACATCTGGATGATCTGTTCTTTGTATTGCTTCATGTGTTGGTATTACTATTACATCTAACCCATATATCTCTCTAAATTCCATTTCCTCTGTTAAGGCAGTACCTGTCATACCAGCTAGTTTAGTATACATTCTAAAGTAGTTTTGGAAAGTAATTGTAGCCAAGGTTTTTGACTCTCTTTCCACTTTAACTCCTTCTTTTGCTTCTATAGCTTGATGTAATCCATCGCTATATCTTCTACCTTCCATAAGTCTTCCTGTAAATTCGTCAACAATGATTACTTCTCCATCCTTAACCATGTAATCTTTATCGATCTTCATTACATAGTTACCTTTTAATGCTTGGGAAACATGGTGTTGAATTTCCATATTCGCTGCGTCAGCATAGTTCTCTAAATGGAAGTATTTTTCAGCCTTTTTAACGCCCTCATCAGTAAGCATAGCAGAATGAGCCTTTTCGTCTATAGTAAAGTCCTTTTCCTTGATTAAGGTTTTAACAAAGTAATCTGCAACCTTATAAAATTCTGTAGATTTTTCACCTTCTCCAGAAATAATAAGGGGAGTTCTAGCTTCATCTATAAGAATGGAGTCAACTTCGTCTACTATAGCAAAGTTAAGCTTTCTCTGTACCATTTCCTCTTTATATATTACCATGTTATCTCTTAGGTAATCGAAACCAAATTCATTATTAGTACCATAGGTTATATCAGAATTATAGGCAACTCTTCTTTCATCAGGAGTTAAATTATGTAATATCACACCTATAGAAAGACCTAAAAATTCATAAATTTGTCCCATCCATTCCCTATCTCTTTTAGCAAGATAGTCATTTACAGTAACAATATGCACACCATTACCACTTAACGCATTTAAATATGCTGGCAGTGTAGCCACAAGAGTTTTTCCTTCTCCTGTTTTCATTTCAGATATTCTACCTTGATGAAGAACAATTCCACCAATTAGCTGTTCTCTGAAATGTCTCATGCCTAGAGTTCTCACTGAAGCTTCTCTTACCACTGCAAAAGCCTCCGGCAGTATATCATCTAGAGTCTCACCTTTTCTAACTCTTTCTTTAAATTCTTCTGTTTTACCTCTTAGCGCCTCATCACTTAAAGCTTTAATCTCCGACTCTAAAGCTTCGATTCTATCTACTATAGGTATTATTCTTTTAACTTCTCTCTCGCTATATGAGCCAAAAATCTTATCTAATATTCCCATAATTTCATCCTCACCATTCTGTTGTATAATAACTCATTTATAAATTATACCATTGAAATATAAAGTATTTCAACATTATTAACTAATTAATCCCATTAACTTATTATTAACATTTTTTTATTTTAGTAAACAACTTTTAGTCATGTTCAAAAAATTAAAGAGGTGCCAATATTTAAGCACCTCTTAATATCCTATTAAAACTCTGGCTCAATCAATCCATAATTTCCGTCTTTTCTCTTATAAATAACATTCACTTCTTCACTTTCAGCATTTTCATAAACAAAGAAATTATGTCCTAAAAGTTCCATCTGAAGTATAGCCTCTTCAGTTGACATTGGTTTTATCGCAAACTTTTTAGTTTTAACAATTTTAGGTTCTTCATCCTCATTATCATCTTCATACATAGGTATTGATTGAAATCTTAAAGAATCTCCACTTTGCCTTCTTTGCAATTTTGTCTTTTGCTTTCTTATTTGACCTTCTAATTTATCAACTACTAAATCTATGGAAGCATACATGTCTTCATTTGACTCTTCACCTCTTAGTATAACTCCATTAAAAGGTATAGTCACTTCTATGATTTGTCTACTCTTTTGTACACTTAAAGTTGCATGAGCTTCTATGTTAGGGTTGAAATATTTATCAAGCTTAGAGAGCTTCCTTTCCACCGCTTCCTTTAAAGCATTTGTCAATTGTATGTTCTTAGCCATTACTGTTATTTTCATAAATTCAGCCCCTCTCTGCTTTGTTGAAATTATTTAGCTTTTAAATATGTTTTAGTTTAATTATATTTTAAAGCATTTTTATTCCTATAACAAGCTCTTAAATCTGAATTTACAAAATATTATGTACATTTATGTCGTTCTCTCTTAATAATCCTTTTTATATTTTAGTTTTACGAAAAAATCAATTTAAATTTCTTCTTGTTAAGGAGATATAGTGAACAAATATACCATTGTGCTCCTTAATTATCTTCTGAAGATCCTTTATGCAGAGCAAAAAAATAAAGCCATCAGCCTTATACATTGACTAATAACTTTATATAAGTTAGTTGACCTGGTCTTTGACCCCACACTCGCCTGCTGGAACCTTCGCTACCCAGAATCACCCTCTCACTACTAGCTCTCTCATTTTTAAAATGGCAGGACTTACTTCTAAGCCGCACCATGCTCATTAAACCTTTTGTTTAACTTACGTGGATCGTTTTGCCTGCGACTGGCATCGACTTTCAACCACAAACCTAACTTACATTAATATATTACATTATACTCCTGGCTGCCGTCAATACAATTACTGATTTTGCTCCATTTTTTATTAACTCCTCTGCGCAGTAATAAGCCGTAGCCCCTGATGTTATTACGTCATCTACTAAAACTATAGTTCTATTTTTTACATCCATCCTAGGATTGAATTGAAAGCAACTTTTAAGATTTTCCCATCTCTTATCTTTATCTAAAGTCTTTTGATCCTTGGTATCTTTTTTCTTAATCAATGTTTCCGACCAGGCTTTATTAGATAATTTAGATATTACTTTAGCTAGATATTTAGACTGGTTATATCCTCTCTTTAAATTTTTTTTAGGACTTAAAGGTACATAAGTTACTAGATCAAATTCAATATTATTTTGCAACAAATTCTTATACATTTCCCTTGAGAAAAAATCTCCTATAGCAAAATATCCCTTATACTTAAATTTTATTATTAGTTCTTTTACTATCTTTGAATAAAAAGTTGCACTATAACAAATTAATGGTTTGCCTCTTAAATTGATAGTATAGGCTTCTTTACAAAATTTTATTTTGTCTAAACATTTGCCACATAGAATTGAACTATTCTCTAATTCTTTATTACAATGTAAACATTTAGTGTCCTCAGGATAAATAACATATAATATGCATTCTAATATATACCTTAAATATTCAATAAGCCTCTTTCCCATGCCCATTTATTAAAATTTCTAGTGATAGTTTTTGCTTTCTCCATATCTTCAGTTATATCTTTTGATAGAAGCAATATTTCTCCAGCACTATAATTTAGATTCACACCTACCTTACCACAAAAATATACTATTTTTTTATAATCATAATAAGTATCATCTGAAAAATATAATATTATATTTAAATTATCATAGCTCATATCTATTTGCTCAATACCTTCTGCTATTACTATAATAGGAACATCTTTAACCTTTACATAATTTTCAATGCGTTTTCTGTCTTTATCTAAACAGAATATATTACATTCAAGCCTATCTTTTATATTCTCCATATACTCAAAAACTTTAATACTTCTATCCTTGTCTGGAGTATAAATCAACGTCTTCTTCTTATTTTTTGTAAACCAACTTATATATTCATATAGCACATAGGGTATATCCTTTGTAATATCAATTCTAGTGTTTATAATTCTTGGCTCAGCAATAGGAAGGTTCTTTGTTTTTATGGGAATTTCAATAACTGTTCCATTGTCAAATATAGGCTCAATAGAATAAGTAATTATTTTGCAAGTAGTCCTGCAAATTAATAATCGTTCAATATCTTTCTTGGAATAATTTGAAAAGCTGCTTATATCATCATAAATCACCAAATCAAAATGCTCTTTAATATTAAAAGCGTTCTCGTGATTACAGATTATCAATTTGGCTTTATCATCATAATTATTTTTTTTAGCATAACTATAGGATTTTACATCAGAATATTTCTTTATAAGATTAATTATATTAATATAGCCTTGTTTTTCATTGGTAATATACAGTATCCTCTTATTAGTGTTAATATAATCAAGTATCATGTTCAGGAATATAAAACAACTGTTATATGGTACTGAAACTATACTTAGAACTCCTTCATTCTCATTGTTAATCCAATTTTCAATTTTATTATTTATCCATTGAAGGTCTTCATTAACATCTAAGGATTTTGTAATATTCATACAATCTTTCCTCTCTAAAAATTAAGAATTTTGAGAAATACCAATTGTTCATTATATATTTCTCTTTACTTAGTACTAGTTAATTAAAAATATCAGTATTCAACACATCACATATTCTCCATTTTAAAGATGAATATCTTTCAAAACTTTTATTATTGTCTATCATAAACTTTAAAGCCTTCACTGAACCAGTCAATACTACCATCTGCTTGGCTCTGGTTATTCCAGTATATAATAAATTTCTATTCATCAGTAATGGCGCTCCCATAAATAGAGGCATAATTATCACAGGGAACTCGCTGCCTTGACTTTTATGTATAGTTATAGCATAAGCCAAATCTAGTTCATCTAAATTGGAATGCTCATATATTACTCTTCTTTCCTCATCAAAAATTACGCTTAAAGTATCTTCTTCTTCATCTACAAATTCTATATATCCCATATCTCCATTAAATACGCCTATTCCTTCACCCTCACCCATACCTGAGATTCTTTTCCATTTCAAAGAATAGTTATTTTTAGTTTGCATTACCTTATCCCCAACTCTAAATACAGTGTTTCTATAAATTTTTTCACCTTTAGTCTTGCTTTTAGGATTTAATATTTGTTGCAGCTTAATATTAAGATTTTCTACACCCAAAACACCCTTTTTCATTGGAGATAGTATTTGTATATGCTGCATTTTGTTCCATGAGGAATTGAATTTAGGCAACCTAGTATTTATAAGCTCTATAAGAGTATTTAATATAAACTCCTGATTTTCTTCTTTTATAAAATAAAAATCCTTATCTTTCTCGTTTAAAGTAGGCATTTCTCCATTGTTGATCTTATGCGCATTTACTACAATTAAGCTTTCCTGTGCTTGCCTAAAAATTTCTTTTAGCCTTACAACCTTCACACATTTACTATCAATAATATCCTTTAAAACGTTCCCCGGCCCCACAGAAGGCAATTGATCAACATCTCCTACAATTATTAATCTTGTGCCTACGCTTAACGCTTTTAATAAGCTATTCATAAGTACCACGTCAATCATAGAAGCTTCATCTATTATCAAAACATCGCAATCAAGGGGTGATTCTTCATCTTTAGAAAAAATCATAGAATCTTCTTGCCCTGCACCAAAACCTAATTCCAATAGTCTATGGATAGTCTTTGACTCTCTTCCTGTAGATTCTGTCATTCTTTTTGCCGCTCTTCCTGTAGGAGCTCCCATGGCAACAGACATACCAGCCTTCTCAAAAATTTGCAATATACATTTAATTATTGTAGTTTTGCCAGTACCGGGTCCCCCAGTTATTACCTCAACTCCGCTGTCTACGACTCCTTTTATTGCTTCCTTTTGAGATTCTGCAAAGGTTATTTTATTTTCTTTCTCAAATTCTTCTATTTCTACATCTATATCAATGTTTATGACATCGTAATTTGAGAAAGCAAGAGTTAACAGCTTTTTGGTTATGCCTAATTCGCAGTAGTAATAAGGTATCGAAAATACCCCTTCTTTATTATCTATTAATTCCACCTTAATCTTATTATCTATGGCGCAATCTAAAATATTCTTATTTATTAATTCCTCTGATAGAGTTAAAACCTTTGCCGCTTCTTCAATAAGCTTCGTCTTTGGCATATATGTGTTTCCTAAAGCGCAATATTCATTTACTACATATTTTATACCGCTTTGAATTCTATAAGGGGAATCCTTAGCTACTCCCATATTCCTTGATATCTTATCTGCGGTTTTAAAACCTATGCCTGATATTTCTTCTGTTAAAACATAGGGATTATCCTTAACTATATTTATTGCTTCAGAGCCAAATCTATTATATATTTTTACACATTGATTTGGTGTTACTCCATAGGATTGCAAAAATATCATTATGTTCTTAACTTCTCTTTGTTTAGAGTAGGATTCATATATAATTTCAATTTTTTTCTCCCCTATGCCTTCTATCTCCCTAAGTCTTTCAATATTATTATCCAAAACATCTAAGGTCTGTTCACCAAACTTCTCAACTATCTTCTTAGCCGTTACAGGTCCAATGCCTAAAATTACCCCTGAAGATAAATATTTTTCGATGCCATCTATAGTGCTAGGTAAAATTTCTTCACAGTTTTCCACCTTGAACTGTTTTCCAAATTGATTGTGATTTACCCATTGACCGTAAAGCTTTAGATTTTGACTCATATTTATAAAAGGAATACATCCTACTATTGTTACTATTTCTTTATTATATTTAATTTTGGCAACAGTATAACCATTCTCTTCATTCTCAAACACTATATCTTCAACAATTCCTTGTATTACTTCCATAACAACTCTCCGAACATAATTTATATTGTTTATCTTTATAAATTATATCATAACTATAAAAATATATAACCTACTAATATGCCTTAGTTTCAATTATTTCCAAAATTATTTTATTTAAACTTGTTTTATAAATCAATTTTTAGCTTTATAATTGACTTATTGATAGTATAAAATTAAAATTAAATTGAGGTGATTTTCATGTTAATAAAAAATTGTAAAATTATTTTTCATGACAGAATTGAAGATGGAAGTATTCTAATAGAGAATGGAAAAATTAAAGCTATTAATCCTATAACTCATGATGACAATGATATTATTGATGCTGAGGGTTCTTATGTTTCTCCAGGTTTTATAGATGTTCATATTCATGGTGCTGGTGGTTATGATACCATGGATGGAACTTATGACGCTTTAAATCATATTTCTAAATCTATTTCAAAACATGGTACTACATCCTTCTTGCCTACTACTATGACTTGTGCTATAGATGATATAAGAAAATCCATAGAAGCTATAGCTAAAGCCAAGGAAATAGGCACTGAAGGAGCAAATGTTTTAGGTGCCCATCTAGAAGGGCCCTTTATTAATCCCGAGATGATAGGTGCTCAGAATCCAAAATATGTTGAAAATCCTTCTATTGAAACCTTTAAATCTATGGTTGGTGAACATATAGATGCTATAACCAGTATCACTTTAGCACCTGAGGTAGAAGGAGCTAAGGAATTAATTTCTTATTTAAAAGAAAATAATATTACCGTATCTATGGGACATACTAAGGCTACCTATAATGAAGCAATAGAGGGTGTAAAATGCGGTGTATGCCACTCAACACACTTATTTAATGCCATGACCGGACTTCATCATAGAGAAGCTGGTGTTGTAGGAGCTATTTTCGATTCAGAAATAACAACTGAAACCATCTCAGATGGTATTCATATAAGTTATCCTTCTCTTAGAATAGCTTATAAACAAAAGGGTACAGACAAGGTGCTTTTAGTTACAGATGCTATGATGGCTTGCTCTATGCCAGATGGTATGTATTCCTTAGGCGGGCAGGATGTAGTAGTAAAGGAAGGTGCCGCAAGATTAGCTAATGGTGCCTTAGCTGGATCCGTATTAACTCTTGATGCAGCTGTAAGAAACGTGGTTAAAAATTCAAATTACCCTCTTTATGAAGTTGTAAAAATGGCAACCTTAAACCCTGCAAGGTTATGTAAAGTTGAAAATAGAAAGGGTTCTATAAAAGAAGGCTTTGATGCTGACCTATTAATCTTTGATGAAGATATAACCATTAAAAAAGTTATTATTAATGGAAAAGTTATATAGTTAAAACAAAAGCATAGCTTTGAGGCTATGCTTTTATTTTAACTATATATATTTTTTTATTTCATCAACCTTATCTAATCTTTCCCAAGGAAGATCTAGATCAGTCCTTCCAAAATGTCCATAAGCAGCGGTTTGCTTAAAAATTGGTCTTCTTAAGTCAAGATCTCTTATAATAGCTGCTGGCCTTAAATCAAATACTTTTTCAATTATGTCTACAATCTTATCATCTGCTATTTTTCCAGTACCAAAAGTATCTACTTCTATAGAAACTGGTTTTGCTACACCTATAGCATAAGCTAATTCTATCTCTAACTTGTCTGATACACCTGATGCCACTAAATTTTTAGCAACCCATCTTGCAGCATAAGCAGCTGAACGGTCAACCTTTGTTGGATCCTTTCCAGAGAAAGCACCACCGCCGTGTCTTCCATATCCGCCATATGTATCAACTATTATCTTTCTTCCTGTAAGTCCAGAATCACCTTGAGGTCCTCCGATTACAAATCTACCTGTTGGATTTATATAGTACTTTGTTTTGTCATCTAAGAGTTCCTGTGGAACCACAGCATTAATAACATGTGAATGTAAATCTGCTTCAATCTGTTCATGAGAAACTTCTGGACCATGTTGAGTTGAAATAACAATAGTATCAATTCTTACTGGCTTATTGTCATCATATTCAACAGTAACTTGTGTTTTTCCATCTGGTCTTAAATATGTTAAGGTACCATTCTTTCTTACCTCTGATAGCCTTCTAGATAGTTTATGAGCCATTGCTATTGGTAAAGGCATATATTCTGGAGTTTCATTTGTAGCAAATCCAAACATCATACCTTGGTCACCAGCTCCTATAGCCTCTAGCTTATCCATTTGTCCTGCCTTAGATTCAAGAGCTTCATCAACTCCCATAGCTATATCAGCAGATTGCTCATCTATAGAAGTTAAAACAGCACAAGTATCACTATCAAATCCATATTTTGCTCTTACATATCCTATATCTTCTATAGTTTTTCTTACAACCTTAGGAATATCCACATAACAGTTTGTAGATATTTCCCCCATAACCATTACCATTCCTGTAGTAACAGCAGTTTCGCAAGCAACTCTTGCGTTAGGATCTTTAGCTAAAATAGTATCTAGTATAGCATCTGAAATTTGGTCACAAATTTTATCTGGATGTCCTTCTGTAACTGATTCTGATGTAAATAATCTTTTCATATACCATCCCTGCAACGAATTTAAATCTTCATTGCAGTTTTCACCCCTTTCAATAATTTAATAAAAAATAAAAAACCCCTTCAATAAGAAGAGGCCTATTTTCGGCATTCCTCTTATCTTGCAGATTTATAACTGCTGGAATTGGCACCATAGTGTGTTACACCGGTTGCCGGGTTTCATCGGGCCCTGTCCCTCCGCCTCTCTTGATAAGAGTTATATCTAATTTTACTACAACAGAGATTTTAACATACGGTATAAATATAGTCAATAATAATTTTGAAATAAATTTGCTATATTTAGATTGGTTTAGAATTAATGCTTAAAAATTGTTTCTATCTATACATTTTAGATTCAAAATCTACAGATAGAAAAAAAAGACGTTTAACCGTCTTTTATGGTGGAGGAAGATGGATTCGAACCATCGAAGTCGTCCGACAACAGATTTACAGTCTGCCCCCTTTGGCCACTCGGGAATTCCTCCAAGTTGGAGCTGGCAATAGGAATCGAACCTACAACCTGCTGATTACAAGTCAGCTGCTCTACCGTTGAGCCATGCCAGCATATTTAATTTTATATTTTATAAATGGTGGGCACAACAGGGATCGAACCTGTGACCCTCTGCTTGTAAGGCAGATGCTCTCCCAGCTGAGCTATGCGCCCTTATTAATGGTGGAGGAAGATGGATTCGAACCATCGAAGTCGTCCGACAACAGATTTACAGTCTGCCCCCTTTGGCCACTCGGGAATTCCTCCATATTGGAGCTGGCAATAGGAATCGAACCTACAACCTGCTGATTACAAGTCAGCTGCTCTACCGTTGAGCCATGCCAGCATCATTTTGTTTTCAGTCCTCAGCGCTTAGCGCCGCTGACAAAGAATAATATACCAGATTACTTTAAAGCTTTCAAATGCCAAAACGAGCCTCTATAGTTAACTATTCTTAAATTCCTTCATAATTCTTCATCATTCTTCAATTTATTATGCAAGATTATTTTTTAAGGATATAATATATATTATATACAACGCCCTCTTGCTATACCTATTAAAGCTTTATTAAATATTATTTTCTAAAATATCTATATTATCAATAAACCTAGATAAAATATCTTTTATCTCTTTATAATCCCTACTATTCAGTCTTAATTTTAGTAGATTAAGAGCTTCCTTTGCTGCTTCAAGCTCATTGCTTTTACTCAAAGATTCATTTATCTTTGCATAATCTATAGAAGAAAGTTTCCTCAAAATAGATAATAGCTTAGTTTTTTCAATAAAAGTTAATTGTTTTGGAATATTATCCTTTGATACTTTAAATACTAAAGCACTTTCATCCCTTACATTTACACTATTATCATTTTTATTAGGCTCATTTGTGGGGACTTCTTTTTTATTATCTTTTGTATCCTTTCCTTCTTTCTGTTCTTGCTTATTTTTAACTATGGATTTATCCTCTAAAGGCTTTTTAACATCTTCATTGTTTTGTGTGTTTAAGTTATTAAGCTTTTGACTATTTAATTCTTTTCTTACTTCTATTTTTCCCTCATCTTCTTTTTTATTTTCTTTACTTATATCATTGTTATAAAACAACATTATGAACACACTTATAATTGTTATTAATATAATAACGCCACTCAATATTTTTTTGTTCATTTATATCACCCCTTCACTTCTTCTTAATTATTTTCCAATTATAAGTTTTTTTATTCACAACTTTAATAATATTAACCCTTTATTCATATACATTAATGAGGGGGTGCTGTTATTGAACAAAATAAAAATACATCATAAAAATCCATTAGCATATTATGAAATTTCATACTTTTTAAAGGATTATATAAATAACAACACAGTAATTGTTTGTATTGGAACTGATCGATGCATTGGTGACTGTTTAGGTCCATTAGTAGGAACTCTACTTAAAGATAAATTTTTCCCTCTACCAGTATACGGTACTATATCTACCCCTATTCATGCATTAAATATCGATCAAAAGCTTTCAGAAGTGAAATTTCTTCATCCTAAGTCAAATATTTTAGGAATTGATGCTTGTCTAGGCGATGGCAATGCTATAGGAGAAATACATTGCAGAGATTACCCTATTCACCCTGGAAAAGGTGTTGGTAAATCCTTACCCGATGTGGGCGAAAATTCTATTATTGGAATAGTTGATACTAGCGATAGTACTGAACTCTTTACTAACAGAAGCATTAGATTAAGCTTAATATTTGATATGGCTAAAATAATAGTGGATTCATTGTTTCATACTATATATTTAAACAATAAAATTTAAATATATCTTAGTTTTTAGGTATATATTTAACTATTTCTATTTACTCTATCTTCAAAGTAATTTCTTATAATTCTGTATAAAAAAATGCTCTATAATTATAAATAATTATAGAGCATTTATGTTCCTTGCATTTTAATCAATCAATGCTACCTCACTATCATTTAGTGTAACATCTAATTTATCAATAAAATCCAATACTTTACCCGTACCTATAGCTACACAGGAAACAGCTTCATCAGCTACTCTTACTGGAACTTTAGTCACATGTTCAATTAATTTATCCAAGCCATTTAAAAGTGAACCTCCACCAGTCATTAAAATTCCTTTTTCTGCAATATCTGCAGCTAGCTCAGGCGGAGTTTTTTCTAAAACGTTATGAGTAGTTTCTGCTATGGCAGTAATAGTTTCATGTAATGCTTCTCTCATTTCTTCTGAGGATACAGTTATATTTTTAGGTAGACCTGTAATTAAATCTCTTCCCTTTACATCCATGTAAACCTCTTCTTCTCTTTTAAAAGCTGAGCCTACATTTATTTTAAGGTCTTCTGCTGTTCTCTCACCTATCATAAGTTTATGCTTTTTCCTAATATATTTCATTATAGCTTCATCAAATTTATCACCAGCTATTTTAATAGAAGACCTAACAACTATACCGCCTAGAGAAATAACAGCAACATCAGTTGTACCGCCTCCGATATCTATTACCATATTTCCACTAGGTATAGTTATATCTACTCCTGCACCTATAGCTGCAGCTAATGGCTCTTCTATAAGATACACTTTCTTAGCTCCTGCATGTATAGCAGCATCTCTTACTGCTCTTTTTTCAACTTCTGTAGCTTGGCATGGAACACATACCATTACCTTTGGAGCAGAAATTCTTCTTTTTCCACAGGCTTTTCTAATAAAATGTTTAAGCATCTTTTCTGTAACATCATAATCAGATATAACACCATCTTTTAAAGGACGAAGTGCTACAATATTCCCAGGAGTTCTCCCTATCATTTTTCTAGCTTCTTCACCTACAGCTAATACCTTATTATTTACTTTGTCAATAGCCACTACAGAAGGCTCTTTTAAGATTACCCCTTTTCCTTTAATATATACTAATACTGTAGCTGTACCTAAATCTATACCCATATCTGTTCCCATGCTCCAAAACCACATTATATAATTCCACTCCTACTATATATATTTTTAGAAAAATCTTCAAAAAAAATGTTATTCATGTGTAACATTACAAAATTCTTCTTTTTTTATTATACTAGGAATGATTCTATCCTTCAATAGCTTTATACTTTAATTTAGTAGCTTTTCCACCTCTAATATGCCTTTCTGATTTGTTTAAGTCCAATATTATTTTAGCTTCTTGAGCTATAGTGGGATTTATTTTAGGCAATCTTTCGGTCATATCTTTATGGATAGTACTTTTGCTTACTCCAAAAATCTTTGCAGTTTTTCTTATTGTAGCTTTTGAATCAATAATATATTTTGCCACTTCTAGAACTCTTTCTTCAATGTAGTCTTTCAAAATGCTACCTCCTTAATTTTTTATATTTATAAATATGCATTTTGACTTGCTTAAATTACTTTTTTAAAAATTTGACATAATCATTTATTTTGCTCAGCCACTTATATACTTTAAATTATCAAATGGCTAATTTTAGGACCTCTATAGGGAAACAATTTAAAGCACTAACTCATACAAGTGCTTCAATGGCTTTAAAATACCACTTAGGAACAAATACAAGTTAAGCTTCAATCTGTTCCCCTATAAATACCAACTTTCAGCGGATTTTAAGAAATTGAAATATAACACTTTCTTTAAAATATAATAAAACCGCTGAGCATTTAGGAATCTCTGAAAAATAAATAGTCAATCTACTACTTTATCCTGCATAATTTGACTAGTTATTCTTTTCTAACCTAGACTAATTTTTAGATGCTGTAGTGTACTTTACGTATTTTGATGGATCTACTTCAACATTATCTTTTAAAACCTTAAAGTTTAAGTGATCTCCATATTTTTCACTGCTATAATTACCTGCTGATTTTCCAACCTTACCTATTTGCTGCCCTTTAGTTACTTTTTGTCCTTGTTTAACTAAAGCAGCCTCATCAAGGTTTGCATAAATAGACTTTAATCCATTTTGATGGTTAATAATTACATATTGACCTAACTCTGTTTTATCGTTATCAACCTTTTCTACAACCCCATCAAGCACTGCAACTACTTTTTTTCCTAAGTCTGCCTTTATATCCATTCCAGATTTAGTTCTCCAAGTACTTAAAGTATCACAATAAATAGTTTCCGTAGTATATTCTCTCGCTAAATATCCTTCTACTGGCTTATCAAAGGTTGTATCTACAGATTTTGATACAGCAGCTGAATCTTTACCATCTTTGGGAACTGTAACACTATTCTTATTTGCAGTATTATCTTGCTCATTCTTTTTTACTTGAAGAGCATTATCTATATTGCTTTTAGTCTCTTCTTTGCTTTCTAAAGCAACTTCCTTGTTTTCTGATTGCTTATTTTCAACTACTGGCGGTTTAGACTTGGCATCTCTGCTATTTCTTGCAGATATGGCCGCTACAGTAGCAACAATGCACAAGCAAACAAATAGTATTACATAAAATCCCTCCTTTTTAAAAAAGTTAGATGATTTGTCATGAATTTTTTTGTCCATATGAACACCTCCTTTTTCTAGTCTGTCCAGTGCAATAAAAAAAATACATATATTTAGCAATTTTATTTCTATTTATTTCTATTTATTTCTACAAATTATTCCTATTCATACATTGTTATCTCTTAAGCTTTGTTTCATATAAACAAAATAATTCTAATTTCTTATATAAAAAAAGTACATTAAGAAAAAACTTTAAATTTAATTTTTTCTTAATGTACTACATGCATTGTATTAGGATTATTATATTTCATTATCATGAACATCCATACTCAATTAGTTCAATTCTAGGATACATATACATAAAGAATACATTAGAGCTTTTATAATGCATATAAAGCAAATTAGTTATGTAGATTAATTAATATAGTTTTGTAGATTTTTCACTTCAGTTCCACTATAATAATGCTTTATTATTTCTATATAATTTTTTCCTGTCTTAGCCATAGAATTGGCTCCCCATTGACTCATGCCAACTCCATGACCATATCCTTTACAACTTATACTAATACTATCTTTGCCATAATTTATCGTAAAATTAGCTGAATTTAACCCAAAAATCATTCTAAATTGCACTCCTGAAATTATTTTATTTCCTAATTTTATTTCCTTAACTGCTCCTCCTTCACTCCTATTTAGTATTTTAACCGCACTTTTTAAATTGCTTGTACTCAGTTTTGCATCTTTTATATTATTATTTACTTTAAAAATAAAGTCTTTTACCTTTATATCAATTACTGAGGTGAATTTAGGTGCTTGCTCTTCTCCGGGACTATCTACAGATACTAAATATGGTTCCTTAGATGCAAAAACTTCCCAAGAGTTCTCCGTTTTTCCTGAACTAACTGCAAAATATTGAGGGCTTTTTATAATTTCATTATTATAAGTAATTACCAGATTTTCCGTATCCTTTATGGCTTTCTTTACCTTTTCTAAATATTCTTTTGATTTAGCACTATCCCAAGTCTTTACTCTCTCATTAATATTCATATAAACTTGACAGTGAGTAGAATCACATATGTCTCCTCCCTTTGCTTGCATACACTTATTTAATATTTTCGATAAAGCAAAGGTTCTAGCTGCAACAGCCTGAGCTTTTAATGCTTCTATATCAAAAGATGCTGGCATCTCTGCTGACACTACCCCCATTACATACTCTTCTAAATTCATCTTGATAGTTTTATCTTCTTTTGTTAAATACAAATTAATTTCTGTTTTAGAGTCAAATTTTACACTGTTACTATTTAATGACCAACCTTCTTCTTTTCTACTCTTATCCATCTCAATAGTACTTTTTTTATGGTCAAGTCCCATTAATAAAAGTGGTAATAGAATCAAAAGAAAGGATATAAATAATACAAAAAGCACTATATTTCTTAACTTTAACACTAATATTCTACTTTTCATCTACTCCTCCTCTTAGGCATATGAGGAAAAATAACTAATCAAAGACGAAAAATAGTGAAGTAGGTTGACTAGTGATTTTTCTAAAAACGCCCTAATCTATTTCTACTTTATATACTATTAAAAAACTTTTAATTTTATTACTCGTAATCTTATTTCCCTTATCTAAGAAAAATCTATGCTTTATATCCTTTAAAGCATCTCCAAAAATAAAAAAGCAAAGCCTATGGCTAAAAATTTAGCCATCTTTTGCTTTGCGTTTTTTATCTTTTAAAGCCTTATTTCACTACTCTCTCTATATCGGCTCCTAGGGCTTTTAATTTTTTCTCTATTTCCACATAACCTCTATCTATATGATAAATATCACCTATTTCTGTAGAGCCTTCTGCCATTAATCCACATAAAATTAGTGCAGCTCCTGCTCTTAAATCTGTGGCCTTAACCTCGGAACCAGTTAATTTATTAACTCCCTCAATTACTGCACTTCTTCCATCTATTTTTATATTTGCTCCCATTCTTTTAAACTCTGAGGCATGCATAAATCTATTTTCAAACACTGTTTCTGTTATTAAACTCGTACCGCCTACATTGCATAATAAAGCCATCATTTGTGCCTGCATATCCGTTGGAAATCCTGGATAAGGCATAGTTTTAATATCAACAGGCTTTAAGTCTCGATTGCCATCTATAATCATTGCATCTCCATCAATTTCCATAGCTACTCCACATTCAGTTAATTTTGCTATTATAGGTTTTAGATGCTCTTCATTTACTCCCTTTATTCTTATTTTGCTTTTGGTAATCGCAGCAGCCACCATATATGTTCCTGCTTCTATTCTGTCGTATATAGGTCTATGAATTGTACCCTTTAATGACTTAACTCCAGATATCTTTATAGTTCCAGTACCTGCCCCTAAAATATTAGCTCCCATTCCATTTAAAAATATTGCCAAATCTTGTATTTCCGGTTCCTCTGCCGCATTTTCTATAATTGTTTCTCCATCGGCTAATACTGCTGCCATCATTATATTCTCTGTAGCACCGACAGAGGGAAAATCCAAATATATTTTGTTTCCGATTAGTTTATCTGCGATAGCTTCTACATACCCATGCCCTACATCTACCTTAGCCCCTAATGCATTTAAGCCTTTTAGGTGTAAATCTATGGGTCTGCTTCCAATATTACATCCACCAGGCAAGGATAGTTTTACTCTTCCAAATTTAGATAGCATGGGTCCCATTATTAAAAAAGATGCTCTCATTTTTCTAACTAACTCACTACCTGGCTCACCATACAATATATTACTACTATCTATTATTATTTTATTATTCTCTTTATCTAAATAAGTTTTTGCCTGGAGAGAATTTAATACTTCACATATTACAAATACATCTTCTAGCATAGGTGCGTTTTCTATAACACAGGTTTCTCCACTTAGGATACTTGCTGCAATAATTGGTAATACAGAATTTTTTGCAGAGCTTATACATACCTCGCCATTTAAATTGCCTCCGCCTTTAACTATAATTTTTTCCATAATATCCTCCATCTTCTTATTGTTAATATATACATGTAATAATCGGTGTACCAATGTATAAATATGTTCCTGATATATATTTACATATAGCATAATTAATTTTGCTATCATCTGTAAAAGCTATATTACCTGTAATCCCTGAGTTAATTTTTAATGAATCTATATCTTTTATATAATAATATTCCTCTACTTCTTTTAAAAAATCATCTTTGATATCATTAATATCATTTTTAAAGGACTTTAGCTTAATATATTCATAAAATTTGTAATCTGTAAAATCATCATTATCTTTGGCAAAGTTCTGTAAAGCTTTTTTTAAATTTTCGTATTTATAAAGATTTATATCATTACTATTGGTCACTGTAATTGAAATTCTTAAAATTTCTTCATCTTTTACACAACTAGCTTTTAAGGTTAAATTATCACTTATAAAATCTATTTTCTTGTCATTAAATTCCAAAGTATGGTAACTTGTCCTTAAGTTTATATCCTCTTTAATTATTTTATCTATAAACTTACTTATATTCTCAAATTCTGTAGAAGTTTCAAATTTTATCTGAAAGCTTGTTTCCTCTACCTTAAAATTACTATTTTTAGAAATTGATTTGTATAGATCATTATAAACCTCAAGAGTCTCTGTTTTGATAACTACTATATTTAAACAAAATACTATTAATAACAAAAAACTTAATATTGAATATTTTATTTTCATTCTCCCCCCTACCTTTCCCTTTTAATTATTGTCAATAAAGTTTCGAAATATACTAGCACAATAAATTTTGTACTCAATAACTCTATTAAAGCAGGGGAAATAATATATTTTTTAAATATATTATTAATATATTTAAAATGTTAAAAAGTGTGAAAATGAAAATTTATAATATATAACCAACAAAAAAATAACTAGCCAATACTTTTAGTATTGAACTAGTTATTTTTTATAATACATCTTAACTTAAATTTCTTTTAATTTTAAACGAGTGATAGCCCTCAAAAGTGCTGCTTCTGCTCGCTTCACATCTATTCCGTCTCTTTGCTCAAGCCTTTCTTCTGCCCTTTTTTTTGCCTCTTCTGCTCTTTTATAATCAATTTTCTCTGGTAATTCACCTGCATCACAATTCATAGAAACATTGTTTTTATGAATCTCTAGCACACCATAAGAAGTGAAAAGTCGCTTTGTACTGTCATTTTCATCGACTATTTCAGTGATGCTAGGAATAAGCAAAGTTATCATATCTGTGTGGTTAGGTAAAATTTCTAGCCTTCCGTATTCATTAGTTACAAATATTTTTTTTACAGCACCTGAGTATACATCCTTATCCGGACTAAGTATACTTAATGTCATTAAATTTGCCATAAAATTCCGCTCCTTTATTCTTGCATCAATGTTTTGCCTTTTTCCACAGCCTCATCTATGGTACCAACAAACAGGAATGCGGACTCTGAAAGATTATCATGCTTTCCTTCTAAAATTTCTTTAAACCCTCTTACAGTTTCACTAACAGGTACAAACTTACCAGGTATTCCAGTGAATTGTTCTCCTACAGTAAAAGGTTGAGATAAAAATCTTTGTACTTTTCTTGCTCTTGAAACCACAAGTTTATCCTCTTCTGATAATTCATCTACACCTAAGATTGCTATTATATCCTGCAATTCTTTATATCTTTCTAATATGTGTTTTACCTTTGTAGCTATCTCATAATGCTCTTTTCCAACTACTCTAGGATCTAATATTCTTGAGGTAGAATCCAAAGGATCTACTGCGGGATAAATACCTAATTCTGAAATAGATCTTGATAAAACCGTTGTCGCATCAAGATGCGCAAAAGTTGTTGCTGGTGCAGGGTCAGTCAAATCATCCGCTGGCACATAAACTGCTTGCACAGAAGTAATAGATCCATGCTTAGTTGAGGTAATTCTCTCTTGCAAAGCTCCCATTTCTGTGGCCAAAGTTGGTTGATATCCTACAGCACTAGGTATTCTTCCAAGTAAGGCAGAAACTTCTGAACCTGCTTGTGTAAATCTAAAGATATTATCTATAAATAACAATACATCTTGACCTTTATCTCTAAAGTATTCAGCCATAGTTAATCCAGTTAATGCTACTCTCATTCTAGCTCCTGGCGGCTCATTCATCTGACCAAAGACTAAAGCTGTTTTTTCAATAACTCCAGACTCATTCATTTCATTATATAAATCATTACCTTCTCTTGTTCTTTCACCTACTCCAGTAAAAACTGAAAGTCCACCATGTTCTTTAGCAATATTATTTATTAATTCTTGTATTAATACAGTCTTACCAACACCAGCTCCACCAAATAATCCTATCTTTCCACCTCTTTGATAGGGTGCTAGCAAATCTATAACCTTTATTCCTGTTTCAAACATCTCAGGTTCAACAGATTGTTCTTCAAAACTTGGCGCTGATCTATGGATTGGATATACTTCAGCAGCCTTAAAATCCCCTTTATCGTCCATGGGCTTACCTAAAACATTAAATAATCTTCCTAAAACATTAGGGCCTACAGGAACAGATATAGCTTTTCCTGTATCTAAAGCTTCCACTCCTCTTTTTAAACCTTCTGTATTTTCCATGGCTATACATCTTACTATATCATCGCCTATATGCTGTTCAACTTCAGCAATAAGAATTCTATCATGAACCTTAATCTCTATAGCACTATATATATTAGGAAGACAATCTGAGTCAAATTTTATATCAATAACAGGTCCTATTACCTGTACAACTTTACCAATATTACCAGGCATAAACTTCCTCCTCACCTATCTTTGCGCTTCAGCACCACCCACAATTTCTGATATCTCTTGGGTTATAGCGCTTTGTCTTATTCTATTATATTTTAACTTTAATTTATCTAGTAATTCATTAGCATTTTTTGTTGCTCCGTCCATTGCTGACATCCTTGTACCATGCTCACTAACCTTAGAATGTATAAGGCAATTAAAAATTTTTGCTTTAAGGTATCTTTCAATAATGGAATCCATGGCCTCTTTCTTACTTGGTTCAAAGATTATATTATCAGTATTTTCATCTGCTTCAGAGAAAGTTATAGGAAGCACTTGTTCAACAACAACCGTTTGCTTAACAGGAGATATAAATTTTGTATAAACTATATCTATCTCTCCTACCTCTCCCTTTCTAAATAAATCAATTCCATGATTATATATTGTTTTTGCTTCTTTAGTAGTAGGCAAATCTGGAACTCCTACATACTCTGCTACAGTTTCATAATTTGTCTTATTAAAATAAATCCTTCCTTTTTCTCCTACAACCATTACCATTGAGTTTTCCGGATCCTTCTTAATAACACTTATAGCTGTAGATATTACAGAAGCGTTAAAACTTCCACATAACCCTGATTCAGAAGTTAAAACAATGAATAATTTTTTTGAACTATGATTTTTAAATGCAAAAATACTATCCATATTTTCTACATTATTCAAAAACTTATCCTTCACACTATCTATAGAATTAAAATATTTTTCATTTAAAGCAAGTGCTTCTCTAGCTTTTCTCAATTTTGCGGTGGCAACAAGTCCCATGGCTTTAGTTATTTTTCTAGTATTGGTTACCGACTTAATTCTTCTTCTTATTGCAATAAGTCCGGCTCCTGCCATATTTCCACCTCCTTAAGACCTTTATGCAAAGATCTTTTTAAATTCAATTATGGCTTCATCTAATTGACTTTTAATTTCATCGCTTAAAGTATTACCTTCAAGTATAGCTTTACCTATTTCTCTATGGTGGGTATCCATATAATCCAAAAAGTCTTTTTCAAACTTTCTTATTTGAGCTACACTTATATCCATAAGATGATTATTTACTCCTGCATATAGCATCATTATCTGCTTTTCTACTGGCATAGGTTTATATTGATCTTGCTTTAATATTTCTATTAATCTCTTACCCTTTTCTAACCTCTTTTTTGACTCTTTATCTAAGTCAGAGCCGAATTGAGCAAAGGCTGCTAGCTCTCTATATTGTGCCAGCTCGATTCTTAGAGTTCCAGCTACTTGTTTCATAGCTTTTGTCTGAGCATTACCACCTACTCTAGAAACAGAAATACCTGCATTAACCGCTGGTCTTTGCCCTGCATAGAATAACTCAGATTCTAAAAATATTTGTCCATCAGTTATAGAAATTACATTTGTAGGTATATAAGCTGTAATATCTCCTGCCAAGGTTTCAATGATTGGAAGTGCAGTTAGAGATCCTCCTCCTAAATTCTTAGATAATTTAGCTGCTCTTTCCAACAGTCTTGAATGTATATAGAATACATCTCCAGGATATGCTTCTCTTCCTGGTGGTCTCCTTAATAGTAATGACATAGTTCTATAAGCCACCGCATGCTTAGACAAATCATCATATATTATTAATACGTCTTTCCCCTTAAACATAAAGTATTCTCCCATGCTGCAACCTGCATAAGGAGCAATAAATTGTAGTGGAGCTGTCTCGGAAGCTGTAGAACTTACTACTATAGTATAATCCATAGCCCCCATCTCAGTTAGAGTATTTACTATATGCGCTACTGTAGATTGTTTTTGGCCTATGGCAACGTAAATACAAACTACATCTTTTCCCTTTTGATTTAAAATAGCATCCAAAGCGATAGCGGTTTTACCTGTTTGCCTATCTCCTATAATAAGCTCTCTCTGTCCTTTACCAATTGGAATCATAGAATCAATAGCTTTTATACCTGTTTGAAGAGGCTCTTTTACAGATTGTCTTTCTATAACTCCAGGTGCAGTAAATTCAATAGGTCTCATTCCATTATTTTTAATAGGCCCTTTTCCGTCTATTGGTAACCCCAAAGAATTCACTACTCTCCCTATTAAAGCTTCTCCCACAGGGACTTCAACAATCTTTCCAGTTCTTTTAACTATATCTCCCTCTTTGATACCTTCTTCAGAACCAAGTAAAACGCATCCAACATTATCCTGTTCTAAGTTTAGAGCCATACCATAAATGCCATTAGGGAACTCTAGCATTTCCCCTTCCATACATTCATCTAGGCCATATACTCTTGCAACTCCATCACCAATTTGAATGATAGTTCCTGAATCTATAGTTTCTATCTTCTTCTCATATCTTTCTATTTCACTTTTTATAATTGAAGTTATTTCTTCCGGTTTAATATTCATGGCTTCACCTCTATTCTCTACTGAGCATCATATTTTTCATCTGGTCTAATTTTGATTTTACTGTACCATCAATTACGTCATTACCTACCCTTACATATAAGCCTCCAATGATACTTTTATCTATTTCCTCTTTTACAATAATGTGCTTATCATATTTTCTAATTAGTTTTTCTCTTAAATTTTCTATTTGTTCTGTTGAAAGAGGAATTACACTCTTTACATTGGCAATAATAGTGTTATTTCTTTCTAGATGTATCTTTTCCATCTCATTTAACTTTTCTTTTAGAAATAATATTCTATCTTTTTCTATTAAGATAAGTAAAAATGATAATAATTCCTCATCTATATTTCCTTTAAATATTTTTATAAAAGTTTTCTTTTTTCTTCTTGTACTGATTTGAGGATGTTTGATAATTTGCTGAAATTCTTGACTGTTATCTATTATATTAATAATTTCTCTTAAATCCTGTAGATATTCCTCTACTTTGCCTTTTTCTTCTGCTACTTGGTAAAGAGCTAGAGCATATCTTCTATCTAAATATTCGTACATATTAGATACCTACCTTAGAAATAAAATCATTTATTAATTGTTTGTGCTTATTCTCATCTATACTTTCCTCTAAAGCCTTAGCAGATAGCATTACTGCCAAATCCACTACTTCCTTTTTCAGCTCATTTCTTGCTTTTTCTCTTTCTCTTTCTATTTCTATATTTGCTCTCTCCATACTCAACTGGGCCTCTTTGTTAGCTTCCGCTAATATATCCTGATATAGTTTTTCTGCCTTTTGTTTTTGCTTTTCAGTAATTTTTTTACCTTCCTCTTTAGCTTCTTTTATCAATTTTTCATTTTCTTTTCTTAGTAATTCTGCTTTTTCTGCTTCTTCTTTAGCTTTATTTATATTATCTCCAATACTTTTTTCTCTTGATTCAAGCACATTCATCACAGGCTTGAAAAAGAAATGCCTAAGTATAAGATATAAAATTATAAAATTTATTATTGCAGGTATTACTACTGATATCTTAATCATAAATCTACCAAAGCCTCCCTTCAGGCTTGAATTTATAAAATAATCGCCTCATAATTTTTAATTACCTTATCTCCTATTTAAGAGATAAGGTAATTATTAAACTGCATTATTTTAAGCCTACAAATATTAAGAATATGGATACTAGTAAACCATATATAGCTGTTGCTTCGGCAAAACCATTACCTATGATTAAAGCTGTTGTGATCTTACCACTAGCCTCAGGTTGTCTAGCTATACTTTCTACTGCCTTACCTGTTGCGTTTCCTATACCAACTCCAGCTCCTATACCTGTTAATACAGCTATTGCTGCACCTAATGCTGACATTCCTAATACAAATTCATGATTCATTATAATTCCTCCTTAATATGTTAGTGTTCTGAAATAATCTTTATATTTATCATAGTTAACATTAAAAATATTATCATTTGGATGGCGCCATCAAAGATATCAAAATAAAAATGCAAAAATATCGGCAATCCTATTTGAGCTAAGAAGCCTACCCCGTGTAATCCTTCATAAGCTAAATCCATAATTACCGCGGCAGCGGTCATATTACCAAATAATCTTAGACATAAAGATAATGGTAGCATTATTCTTTCCATTATGTTCATTGGAAGCATAGCAGCAAATGGCTTTGCATATCCTGTAAAATAATGTAATAGTCCAATTCTTTTAATAGTATACCCTTGAATTACTATAAAGGCTATAAGTGCCATGGCTAAAGCCACATTAATATCCTTTGTGGGAGGTTCAATTCCAACTAATCCTGTCATATTCATCAATAGCAGATAAATGAATATAGTACCCACAAAAGGCACAAAACCTATATAATTTTCACCCATATTTTCCTTTACCAGTTTTATTATAGTTTCTACAAATATTTCTCCAATATTTTGTTTTCTAGTTGGACGTTCCCTTAATGATGTTGTTAAATAAAAAGCTAATAAAGTTAAAATCAAAATTATTGCCCACTGAACAATTATACTTAAAGTTATATCCACTTGGAACTTCCATAGATTAAAGGAAAAAATAGGTTCTATATTTTCCATCCCATCACTTCCCTTCTTTTCTGCTTAAATTTAATCCATATATTATAAGTGCTGCAAAATACGAAATAAACCCTGCTAAATAAAAAACTAAATTATATTTTTCATTTATTGTTACTAGTATTCCAATAAAAGAAATTAATATTACTCTTACTATATAGCTTAGTACTATAAGAATCGGTGTAGCTTTTTTTACATAGCCTAGAGAAAAATCAGTTATAATACTATTTAATAGTAAGTTAAAAATCGATATTACAGCTCCTATTAAAAAGCTTATAACATAGGAAGTTTTTAAAATCCAAAATCCAATTACTCCAAAAATAATTGCAATTATTAAAGTAAAAACTGTCACTTGCTTAAGCATATACTTTAGGTTATTTCCCATAAAATTACTCCTTTGCAACCACTACTTGATAATTATATAGCTGCCTTTCTCAATAATAAAATCTAAAATTCACTCAAAAAAGTGATTTTTCGAATGCATAGCTTTATTTAACCATATTTTTATGCTTTTTAATCTATTTATCTAATTAATGTTCATTATTTCGCTATTCATAGATGCTTAAGCATAATATCATTCATTTTAGTGATTTTTCAAAAAATTAGGTTTATAGACTTTTTAAATCATGTTAACATTTACACATCGACTAATTTTGTATTAAACGACTATTTTTTATATTTTTTTATGTTTTTTTAGTTTTTTTGACATTCTTTAAATCATATCCTGATATAAAAATTGCATAAAGCAAATAAGGTTTATTCAATATTTTTTTAAATATGGCTAAATATCTTTTATAAATATATTTTACTTAACTATATTAAATATTCATAATATAAAATAAAGCATACAACGACTAAATCGCTGTATGCTTTATATAATGATATTACTATTCTCTTTCTACTATTAAAGCAGTTCCCATTCCTCCGCCAATGCAAAGAGTTGCTAATCCTCTCTTAGCTTCTCTCTTTTGCATTTCGTGCAATAATGAAACTAATATTCTGGCTCCTGAAGCTCCAATTGGATGTCCTAACGCTATAGCACCACCATTAACATTAACCTTTGACATATCAAAACCTAAATCTTTAGCTACAGCTAAACTTTGAGCTGCGAAAGCTTCGTTAGCCTCTATTAAATCTAAATCTTCAATATTTAACCCTGCAACTTCTAAAGCTTTCTTTGTAGCAGCAAATGGACCATAACCCATTATTGAAGGCTCTAAGCCTTTATTACCGTAAGAAACTATTTTTACTAAAGGTTTTACTCCTAATTCTTTTGCCTTTTCAGCGCTCATTATTACAAATGCAGCAGCTCCATCATTTATTCCAGAGGCATTCCCTGCTGTAACTGTTCCATCCTTTTTAAAAGCAGGTTTTAATTTCCCTAATTTTTCTGCAGTAGTGCCAGCCTTAACATATTCGTCAGTGTCGAATACTATAGGCTCACCTTTTCTTTGAGGAATTACTACTGGAACTATTTCATCCTTAAATTTACCTTCTTTTATAGCCTTTTCTGCTTTGTTTTGTGATTCTGCAGCAAAAGCATCTTGTTCTTCTCTAGTTAAATTCCATTGATCAGCTATATTTTCAGCTGTAATTCCCATATGATAGTGGTTGAAAGCATCCCATAATCCGTCGTTGACCATAACATCTGTCATGGTTCCATTTCCCATTCTTTGACCCCATCTAGCTGAATCTAAAACATATGGAGCTCTTGACATGTTCTCCATTCCGCCGGCAACTATCACATCTGCATCACCAGCTTTTATCATTTGGCAAGCTAAGCTAACAGCTCTTAAACCTGAACCGCAAACTTTATTAATCGTCATAGCTGGAACCTCTACAGGTAATCCTGCTTTAATTAGCGCTTGTCTTGCAGTATTTTGTCCTAATCCTGCCTGAAGCACATTTCCCATGATTACTTCCTCTACCAATTCACCCTTTACACCAGCTCTATTTAAAGCTTCCTTTATAACAGTTGCTCCTAAATCTACTGCTGGCACATCTTTTAGTGAACCACCAAAAGAACCAATTGCAGTTCTAACTGCACTTACAATAACTACTTCTCTCATGAATAATACCTCCCTGAAATTTTATCCCCTTACAGTAATGATGACAATGTTTTCAAATATGCTTTTATTATATCTATCTTTAATCTTTTAATCAACATATTTGTTAAAAATTTATTTAAGTTTTAAGAAAAAACTATTATTTATTTAAATTCCTCTATATTTTTTTCAGACTTATTAAAGAATTTTAGTATAGCTTCTACAATTCTATTAGAAGCTTTACCATCTCCATAAGGATTTATTGCTTTAGTCATGACAGAATAACTCTCTTCATCCTTTAATAGGAGATTTGCCTCAGTACATATCTTATCAAAGTCTGTACCCACTAATTTAACAGTTCCAGCTTCTACAGCTTCTGGCCTTTCAGTGACATCTCTTAATACCAAAACCGGTTTTCCTAAATGAGGGGCTTCTTCTTGTAATCCACCTGAATCCGTCATTACCATATAGCATTTATTCATTAGATTATGAGTTTCCTTAGCATCTAGAAGCGGTAATAAATGAACTCTTTCAATGTTTGATAAATATTTATCAACCACATCTTTAACCACAGGATTTAAATGCACTAAATATACTATTTCTACTTCTTCATTCTCCTGAACTATGGTTTTTAATGCCTTGCAAATATTTTCTATTCCTTCTCCCCAATTTTCTCTTCTGTGGGCAGTAACCATTATAACCTTTTTATTTTTATAATCTATATTATTAAGTTCTTCAGTTTGAAAAATATAATCTTCCTTTACAGTAAAGTCCATAGCGTCAATTACCGTATTACCTGTAATATAGATAGATTTTTCTTCAACACCTTCTCTTAAAAGATTATTTTTAGATCCTTTTGTAGGGGCAAAATGTAAATCTGCTATGGATCCAGCAAGTTTTCTATTCATCTCCTCTGGAAAAGGAAAGTACTTATCAAAGGTTCTTAACCCCGCCTCCACATGGCCAACCTTTATTTGAGAATAGAAAGCAGCCAAAGCTCCTGCAAAAGTAGTAGTAGTATCACCATGAACTAGTATTATATCTGGCTTATCAGTTAAAAACAATTCCTCTAGGCCCTCTAAAACTCTATTAGTAATACCTGTTAAACTTTGTTTGCTTTTCATTATGTTAAGATCATAATCAGGTTTTATGCTAAACAATTCCAAAACCTGATCTAGCATTTCTCTATGCTGAGCAGTTACGCATACCTTTGATTCAATTTCATCATATTTTTCTAGTTCTTTTACTAAAGGAGCCATTTTTATAGCTTCAGGTCTAGTACCAAAAATGGCCATTACTTTTATTTTATTCATTTCCATACCTCCATACATACAGTATATAAATATTAGTCTTTATGTCTAAAGAATCCGTATTTCCAAGCGAGAAATACCACTATTATCACTACCACAGTTAATAGGAAATAGGACCTTGGTGTACTAATCTCCATAGCTAATATAGATATAGCTCCTAGGCAAGCACTTATTAAATACATCACTAGTACTGCCTGCTTTTGCGTCAATCCTAAATCTAACAACCTATGATGTAGGTGGCCTCTATCAGCCTGCATTATAGGTTTCCCATTTATCTTTCTTCTTATCATAGCAAAAAGAGTATCGTATATAGGTAATCCTATAGCTAAAATAGGAACCACTATGGCAAAGGCTGCTGCTGATTTTATTGCCCCTTCAATAGAAATAGCTGCTAATAAAAATCCTAATAATTGAGCTCCAGTATCCCCCATAAATATAGAAGCCGGATTAAAATTATATGGAAGAAATCCTATTATTGCTCCGCTTAATACAGCTATCAGTGCTGCAACGGACTCTCTTTCTGCAATTATAGCAATAAAGAAAATACTTATTGAAGAAATCAATGCTACACCCGCAGCTAAACCATCTAATCCATCTATTAAATTTATAGCATTTGTTATACCAATTATCCAAATAATTGTAAAAGGTATGGCAAAGGTTCCGATATTAAAAAATGAATCAGAGCCGCCAAAAGGATTAGTTATGTTTTGAATATATACCCCATTTAATAAAAGGCATAGAGTACCTAAGAGCTGGAATATAAGCTTTTGCCAAGGCCTAAGTTCCTTAGCATCATCAAGTATACCTCCGATTAAAACAATGGTAGCTCCTAAAATAATGCCCTTCTCAGATTTTTCAAGGCTTCCAGGTCTAAACATAGTAACTAATACGAACGCTATATAAATAGCCAATCCTCCTAATAAAGGTATGGGATTTTTATGTATTTTTCTACTATTACCTTTAGGCTCATCTATTATGTTAAAATATTTTGCTACAAGTTTTACTAAAGGTGTAACTAAATAAGATACAATAGCGGCTAATAAAGCCAAAATTAAATTATTCATAAAACCTCGTCATCCTATATTAAATTAATTTAATAGCCAAACTCCTCTTTTAAGGAATCATCGTTTTCAATCCAGTAACTTACTTCCATAACTCTATAAGAGTCCTTTGTATCCCTTATTATAACCCTTAAAATGCCTGAATTTATAATTAATCTTTTACACATAGCGCAAGAATTAGCATCAGACACTAGCTCCCTTGTTTTAGCGTCTCTGCCAACTAAATAAAGGGTAGCTCCTATCATATCTCTTCGGGAAGCACTTATAATTGCATTTGCCTCACTATGTACACTTCTGCAGAGCTCATAATGTGTACCTCTAGGCACGTTTAACTCTTCTCTTATACAAAAACCTAGATCAATGCAGTTTTTTCTTCCTCTAGGCGCTCCCGTATAGCCCGTAGAAATAATTTCATCATTTTTTACAATTATAGAACCATAATTTCTTCTTAAGCAAGTACCTCTCTCCAATACAGTTTCGGCTATATCAAGATAATAATTATTCTTATCTCTTCTCTCCATAGTTCTATTATTCTCCTTGATAACTAAAGTTTTTCATATTTTATATATAAGCTATAACAATTATACCTTAAATAATTTTTAAAGTAAATAAAGGCCAGTATATGCACAACATTATATATCTATAAAAAAACCAACTATAAAATTTTATACATTTTCATAGTTGGTTTAAATATACATTAAATTCTCTTTAAAAAATTGGTTTATTTAGTTCCAAACAATCTATCTCCTGCATCTCCTAAACCGGGAACTATATATCCTTTTTCATTAAGTTTTTCATCTATAGATGCAATATATACATCTACATCTGGATGAGCATCTACTACCGCCTTTATTCCTTCTGGAGCAGCTATTAAGCACATTAATCTGATGTTTCTTGCTCCTCTTTTCTTTAATAGGGTTATAGCATCCACTGCTGAACCACCAGTAGCTAGCATTGGATCTGTAACTATAACATCTCTTTCTTCTATGTCTTGAGGCAATTTACAGAAATATTCAACAGGTTGAAGAGTTTCTTCATCTCTATATAAACCAATATGACCAACCTTAGCTGCTGGAATCAATCTTAGCATTCCATCTACCATACCTAATCCAGCTCTTAGAATAGGTACTATAGCCATCTTCTTTCCTGATAGCATTTTACACTTAGTTATACATATAGGAGTTTCTATTTCTACTTCTTCCATTTGCAAGTCTCTAGTTACCTCATATGCCATTAGCATAGCAACTTCTTCTACTAATTCTCTGAAGTCCTTTGAACCTGTATTTTTATCTCTTATAAAAGCTAATTTATGAAGTATTAATGGATGTGCTATTTGTGTTACTTTACTCATTAAAAATTCCCCCTAGTAATTATATTAATATTTAGATTTTGTTATAGCTATTTGTAGTATTTAGCTTCAATTTGTGATATTTTATCAATTCTTTTTGAATGTCTACTTCCTTCAAATTCAGCCTTTAAAAATGTTTCTACAATATCTAAGGCTAAACCTGTTCCTACAACCCTTTGTCCTATGGTTAGTATATTTGCATCATTATGCTCTCTGCAAGCGTGCGCGCTAAAGGTATCGGAACATAATGCAGCTCTTATACCTGGAACTTTATTTGCAGCTATTCCAATTCCTATACCAGTTCCGCATACTAGTATGCCAAAGGTAAATTTTTTGTCAGCCACAGCTTGTGCTACTTCTAAAGCAACATCTGGATAATCACAGGAATCCTCACTAAAAGTTCCAAAATCCACTATTTCTATGCCCTTTACCTTTAGATGTTCCATTATTTCTCCTTTTAATCTAAAACCACCATGATCACTTCCAATTGCTATTCTCAATAGAGACACCTCCAAAATATTATAAAATTTTCTGTATATTGCAAAAAAGAAGATATTAGTATTAATTAAATACCTATATCTTCCTTTAATTTGGCTAATAACAATTCTATTCTGTTTTTTAATTCAAAAAAGGTCTTTTTATAAACAGAAATATGGCCACCGTATGGGTCTATTATATCCCCTTTTACGCCGACATATTCATTCAATGTATATATTTTATCCTTCATTTCAGGATAATAAGATTGTAAAATTTCTTTAATATATGAGGTCATTGTCAAAACTAAATGCGCTTCTTTTAATAAATTTGGAGTCAATTGTACAGCATACCTTTTACTTATATCCTTATTATAATTAGAAAGAATAATTTCAGAAGAATTTTTAGAAGCTTTACTTCCAGAAATTATAGAAAGCCCCGCTGATATAGCCTCTACGCCATCCATATCACAACTTTCGTTAAATATTACTTCTGCCATGCAACTTCTGCACGTATTTCCTGTACAAACGAAAAGAACTTTCATGCCTACCTCCATTACACTTTTACTATATCAAAGCCTGCTGATTTTCTTAATCTATTCATTATTGCAATGCCTATTTCTCTTTCTTCGAAACCTTCACATAAAATTATATCCACATTACTATCATCAAGGGTTCTTAAAATCTCAAATACATTTTGAGCCACTTCGGATAAATTACTTCTGCTACCTAAAGATATAATTTCTCCAGCCTTATATTGAGACTTTGTTTCTTCTGTAGCCATAATTCCTACTCTTTTATTATCATCTATATAATTTTGCATCATTTCATTAATTTTTGCAATAGTTTTTTGCAAATCTCCTTCGATTATTTTTACTGGAGCTTTAGGAGCATAATGTCTATACTTCATTCCTGGAGCTTTAGGTTTAAAATCTCCTTCAGGTTTCTTCATTATACCAGGATCCATATATATATTTTCATCTATAGACTTAAGCATTCCTAATGTAATTCCTCCTGGTCTTAATATGCAGGGAGGTATTACAGTACAATCTAAAATTGTAGATTCCAGACCAACCTCACTATGGTCTCCTCCAATTATATAATCTATTTTACCTTGTAAGTCTTCAATACACCTACTTACTTCAGTGGGACTAGGTTTACCTGAAATATTGGCTGAAGGAGCCGCTATCGGTACTCCAGCCTCTTTTATTAAAGATCTGGCAATAGCATTAGCTGGCATTCTAATACCTACAGTATCTAGACCAGCACTAGTAGCCAAAGGAACTTTATCTGATTTTTTTAATATGACTGTAAGAGGCCCTGGCCAAAACTTTTCCATAGCACTCTTCGCTACTGCAGGTATTTCCTCTACTAAATCCTCTATAGAAAAATCATTTACATGAACAATAAGTGGATTGTCTTGAGGTCTACCTTTAGCCTCAAATATTTTTTTTACTGCCTCTTCATCTAAAGCATTTGCTCCTAATCCATATACTGTTTCTGTTGGAAAGGCTACTAAGCCACCCTTGCTTATAACCTTCCCTGCTTCTTTTATGGCTTCTATGTCAATGCTTTCTTCTCTCATTATTGCAATTTTGGTATCCACAACTTTCCTCTCCTTACGTTAACAAAGGGGAATTTATGCTCCCCCATTAAAAATTATAACAAACTTTTTATTACATCAAGCTTACCATAATAAATCCTAAAGTTAAACCAATTAAAATACTTAAGGTATTAGTATTCCCCCTCCAAAGTTTATTTGACTCAGGTATTAATTCTGCAAATACAACATACATCATTATTCCTGAAGCCAAAGCTAAACAATATCCTAATATCTCATTGGAAATGCTCCCTGCTATCACTCCAAAAGCTGCCCCTAGCGCTGTAGGTATTGCAGTAATGAAGGCATATAGTAAAATCTTATTGACTTTTACATTAGAAGCCATCAGTGGAGCAGTTACTGCTATGCCTTCTGGTATATCATGGATGGCTATTATCAAGCTCATTTTTATCCCCAAATTTTCCCCAGCTAAAAATCCAACTCCCATAATTATCCCTTCAGGCAAATTATGAAACATCAATCCTAAAGCAGTTATAAATGCAACTTTTATATAGTTTCCATTACTACTTTTTTTGCTGCTAAAAACATTGTCTAAAAACATTACAGATAATATGCCTATAGTATAAAATATAAGGGTATTTAATAATCCACCTTTATGAACAGCCTCAGGAATTAAGTCAAAAACTATTACCGATAGCATCAACCCTCCTGCAAATCCCATTATGGCTCCCAATAGCCTTTTACTTGGCTTTCTTATAAATATTCCTATAGAAGCTCCTATCATGGTCCCTATTAAAGAAATCATGGCAGACAAAGCAACAATACTAACTGATCTTATCACAAGTATCCCCCCTATTCTTTACCATTGTATTTTAAAAATAGGAGGTTTATACCCTATTAATTAAATTCTATTTGACCTCTAGCTATTTTTATATTCTGAATTGCTTCTTCAGTAAAAATTGCTTTGGCGGAGTTCTTATATATTAGATCTAATAGAGAATACTTAAAATACCCGCCCTTTTTTATAGTTATATAATAGTATTCGCCTTCAGGGTTTGATTTTTTTATTTTTGTATATAATTGGGCGGCATAAGGATAGCTTTTATGAAAATCTAAGCCTACAGGTTTTATTTTTTTATTTCTAAATTTTAGTGAAGTTACTATTATTATTTCCATATCTTCGTTTTTCTTTTCCGTGTGTACTAATACAATCTTATCGCAAAATAAAATATATTGTTTACCAAAGCTACCTACTTTAATTTTTAATTTATTATTCTGGCACTGAAATTGAAGCTTCTCCCAATTTATTCTAGCTACTATGGATATCAATATCATAATCTCAATAAAAATCAGGTAGCTTAAAAAAAACAAATTAGTATAGCCCGTAATAAAAAGTGCCAAAGGCAAAATTAAAAAAATAAAGCTCATAGATAGCATAAATATCTTATAAGATTTTTTTTGCTTTCTTATGGCTTTATTAATATCCATTCATTCACCTCTAGAAGTTAAACTACTTACCTATATATCTTCAGTATTACCCATAGCCTTCATTTTTTCTGCTTGGTCCGCAGTAATTAAGGCATCTATAGCCTCATCTATATCTCCATTTAAGAAGGATTCTAGCCTATATAAAGTTAATCCTATCCTATGGTCAGTCATTCTTCCTTGTGGATAGTTATAGGTTCTTATTCTTTCGCTTCTATCACCAGTTCCTACCTGACTCTTTCTATCTTCTGCTATGCCTGCTAATCTTTCCGCTTCAGCTATTTCAAAAAGCCTTGCTCTTAAAACCTTCATAGCCTTTTCTTTATTTTTCAATTGAGATTTTTCATCTTGACAGGATACAACCAACCCTGTTGGCAAGTGCGTTATCCTTACTGCTGAATCTGTAGTATTAACGCTCTGTCCACCATGCCCTGAGGCTCTAAACACGTCAACCCTTATATCATTTGCATTAATCTCTATATCCACATCTGCTACTTCAGGAAGCACTGCTACAGTGGCCGTTGATGTATGAATTCTTCCACTGGATTCAGTATCTGGAACTCTTTGTACTCTGTGTACTCCACTTTCATATTTCAATTTACTATAAGCTCCATCACCTTTTATCATAAATACAACTTCTTTAAAGCCACCTATATCAGTTTCATTAGTGCTCATAAGTTCCACTTTCCAGCGCTTAGTTTCCGCATATTTTGTATACATTCTAAAAAGATTCGCCGCAAATAAAGCAGCCTCTTCACCACCAGCACCAGCTCTTATTTCAACAAATACGTTTTTATCGTCATTAGGATCCTTAGGTAACAATAAAAGTTTTAGCTCCATAGATAATTCTTCTTTTCTTTCTGTTAGAGCTTTTATTTCTTCTTGAGCCATTTCTCTTAATTCTTTATCATCTTCACTGCCAAGCATTTCTTTATTAAATTCTAAATCTTCTTCTACCTTTTTATAATCTCTAAAGGCATTAACAATCACCTCTAAATCTGAGTGCTCCTTACATAATTTTTGCCACTCCTTTTGATTGGACATTATGGAAGGATCACTTATTTTTATAGATAATTCTTCATATTTTGCTTCTATAAAATTAAGTCTTTCTAACATGCTTTATCACTCCGTTATCATATTTTCATAGTTTAGTATTATAACATAATTAAAGTAAAAATATCAACAATTCATTTTAATATATAGCTATGGCTCCTTCAATACTCCAACTACCACTCTATCATTTCCAGCTAAATCTTTTACTATTTCTAAGTGTTCAAATCCTTTAAACCTCATTATATTTTTAACATCTTCCCCTTGATCATGGCCTATTTCAAAGGCTAAAACCCCATTTGAGTTTAATACAAATCTACTTTGATCTACTATTTTCTTATAAAAATCTAATCCATCTGCTCCTCCGCTCAAAGCTATATAGGGCTCATAGTTCTTTACATCCTCCATAAGGGTAGGAATGATATCTTCCCTTATATATGGTGGATTAGAAAGGATAATATCGTATTTTTTTCCTTCTTCTATAGCAACAGTTAACAAATCACTTAAGTAAAATTTAACCCTAGGATCTAATTCAAATTTATGAATATTTATTTCCGTTACAAATTTAGCTTCCTCAGATATATCATAGCAATGCACTTCTGCGTTAGGGCAATAATTAGCTAAAGCTATTCCAATAGCTCCCGTGCCACAGCACAGATCGCAAACCTTTGATAAATTATTCTCTTTAACTATGTCAACACCACGCTCCACTAGTATTTCAGTGTCTGGCCTCGGTATAAGAACTCCTTGCTTAACAAAAAAGTCTAATCCCATAAATTCACTATGTCCTAAAATATACTTTATAGGCATTCTGGCTTTTCTTAAATCTATAAGCTTATAAAATTCCTCTTCCTTAACTTTAGATACCTTTTCATCACTATGCGTAATTAAAAAAAGCTTATCCTTATCTAGTACCTTACCAAGCAGTAATTGACAATCTAAAATACAGCTGTCAATTCCCACTTCTCTTAAAACTTTATTGCCGTAATCCAATAATTCTCTAACTGTTTTACAAGGCTCCTCTAAACCCTCAGAAGCTCTTAGCGCTGCAATGGCTACCTCTATCTGAGATTCATCTGGTTCTCTAGTAGTGAGCATTTGTAACTTTAATCCTGGGTATGCCACTAATCTTGATAGGAAATTTTCACTTTTTCCTAACCATTTTATAATTTCATAGGTTATACCTGAAACCAAGGGCAAAAGCAAGATTCTATACAATATCCTTTGACCAATGCTATTCCATCCTGTTATAGAAAAAAGAAGTATGCTTATAATCATAACTAAAAACATAAAGTTAGTTCCACATCTTGGATGTAATCTACCAAAATCTTTTACATTTTCTATAGTAAGCTCCTTTTCATTTTCATAACAAAAAATAGTTTTATGCTCTGCTCCATGATATTGATAAAGTCTTCCTATATCTTCTATTTTACCTACAAGGTACATATATAAAAGAAAAATACTCACTCTTATTAGTCCCTCAATTATATTTAAAGCAACTATAGATATCCCTGACTTTTTAAAAAAATTAGCTATAAAGGTAGGCAATACAAAGAATAACCCTATAGAAAATAATAGGGATATTATTAAACTAACTCCAATAATAAAATCATTTGCTCTATTTCCCAATTTATTTTTAAGCCATAACTCAAATTTAGATTCTCCTTTCTCCTCTTCTTCAAAAAAAGAAGCAGAATAATTAAGAGTTTTTATGCCTAACACTAAGGATTCAATAAGAGAAACAAATCCTCTTATAATTGGCAGACTTAAGAGTTTATATCTTTTACTAATGGCCTCCCCATTTTTAATATCAATTTCTATAGTGCCATTAGAAGTTCTAACCGCTGTAGCAATGGCTTTGGAGCCTCTCATCATAACACCTTCTATGACGGCTTGACCTCCAACATTATACTTTTTTCTCATAATACACCTCTTTATCTTAGAGACTTTTCATACTCAGCCTTCAGCTTATAATAACAATCCCCACACAAGGATTGATACTCAACCTCACCTTGAGCATCTATAGCTACCTGCTCCCCTTCAAAAACATATTGTCCATTAATTTTTCTTCCGTTTAAAATAGCCTTTCTCCCACAGGTACAAATGGTTTTCATCTCTTCAATGCTATGAGCTAATAATAGCAGCCTTTCGCTACCCTCAAAACCATTCATTTGAAAATCTGTTCTTAAGCCATAGCATATCACCGGAATATCCTTTGTAACAGCTATTTTAAACAATTGATTTATATGATATTTTTTTAAAAATTGTATTTCATCAGCTAATATACAATCTATTTTTCCATTGATCTTTATCCATTCCTCAACTTTTTCTATTATATCATCTGGAGTATCGAGAATCATATCCACTTCTCTAGTCACACCTAATCTAGAGACAACCTTCTTCCCGCCTTTTATATCGGTCTTAGGCTTTATCAATAAAATTTTCATACCTCTCTCTTCATAATTATAAGCAACCTGCATTAAATGTGTAGATTTACCCGAATTCATTGCTCCATATCTAAAATAAAGCTTTGCCATATGTAATTACTCCTTTAATTATAATTTACCTCATTAGATTATATCATTTATATTCTCTATTAACAATGAAAAAAATGTATTAGACGTTGACTTAATATGAAAATTTGTGCTATAATTTAGTGGTTAAAAACGGTCTTACCGTAATTTGAAAGAGGTGAACTAAATGAGAGAAGGCATACATCCAAATTACCACCATAATGCTGTGGTTAAGTGTGCATGTGGAAATACTTTTGAAACAGGTTCTGTTAAAAGTGAACTTAAAGTAGAAATATGCTCTAAATGCCACCCATTCTTCACTGGACGTCAAAAGATAGTTGACGTTGGTGGAAGAGTTGAAAGATTTAACAAGAAATTCAACTTAAAAAACGAAGAGTAAAAAATTTGGGAAAGATATATATCTTTCCCTGTTTTTTTATGATGCTATTTCTCTTTAGATAAAATATCTACCTTTTTGTACATATCTATAAATTCCTTATTACTCTTAGTTTTAGATAGGAAATTAATTAAGTTTTCAGTAATAGTATCTACGTTTCCATCTCTATACATTACTCTTCTTATATTATATGCAACTTCTTTTTCATCATCCTTTAATAGCAAGTCTTCTTTTCTTGTACCTGATTTATAAATATCAATAGCTGGGAATATTCTTCTTTCTTGAAGTTTCCTATCTAAGTGAACCTCCATATTACCTGTACCTTTAAATTCTTCAAAAATCATATCATCCATTCTACTTCCGGTTTCTATAAGAGCCGTAGCCAATATAGTAAGACTTCCGCCTTCTTCAATATTTCTAGCTGCTCCAAAGAATTTTTTTGGCATTATTAATGCTCCCGGATCTAAACCACCGGATAGGGTTCTCCCTGTGGGTGTTATGATTAAATTGTAAGCTCTTGCCAACCTAGTTAAGCTGTCTAGAAGTATTACTACGTCTTGACCTTGTTCTACCATTCTTTTGGCTCTCTCTAAAACCATTTGAGCTACTTTTGTATGATGGTCTGGTTCTTCATCGAAGGTTGAATAAATAACTTCTCCATTTATAGACCTCTGCATATCTGTAACTTCTTCCGGTCTCTCATCAATCAGTACTACAATTAATTTTATTTCAGGATAATTAAAAGATATGTTTTGAGCTATTTTCTTAAGAATTGTAGTTTTACCAGCCTTTGGAGGTGCTACAATTATCCCTCTTTGTCCTTTTCCAATAGGACATATTATGTCCATAAGCCTTGAAGAAAGATCATCTTCTCTTAGCGTCTCTAATCTTAATCTCTCCTGTGGATATATAGGTGTAAGCTTTTCAAAGGATTTTCTACCTACAGCCTTTTCTGGGTTTTCTCCATTAACCTTTTGCACATATAGAAGAGCTTTAAACTTTTCTCCCTCTTTAGGTTGTCTAACCTTACCTTCAACCTCATCTCCAGTTCTTAAATTAAATCTTCTAATCTGAGAAGGAGACACATAAATATCATCAGGACTTGTTAAATAGTTCCTCCCCCTCAAAAATCCGAAATTATTATTTTCATTTATTTCTATAACACCTTTAGCAGAATCAGAATCGTTAATCATATTTTTTAAATTTTCTTTTTTATTTTCTTCTGTATTTTTATCTTCTTCAACTTTTATTTTTTCAGGTTCTTTTAATACAGGTTCATTAATTACTGGATTTTCGTGTATTATAGGTTCATTTTTATTTTCTTTAGGAGCAATCTTCTCCCTGAGAATTAAGCCATCTTTTTCCACCACATTAGGTGAAAGCTTTTTAATTTCTTCAATAAGCTCACTTTTTTTATATTTAGATATATTTTTTAAATTCAAATCCTTAGCCATCTGTTTTAACTCATTTAGAGTCATCTCATCATAATTAATTCCGGCCAAAAAATCACACCTCCATAATTTATAAGTTTACCTAACTATACATTCTAAAGTAAAAAGGAAAATAAAAAAGGTTAGAATAAGAATGAAATATGAAATGAATTCCTATTTTCATTATGAACCAATAAAAGATTAATTATTCTTACAAATACATAAATAGAATTTTTACTTGAATACATATAAAATTATATACTTATAACTTAATACGTCAAGAAAAAAATATTGCATTGTAGTAAAAAGCTTGCAAAATTTTCAATTGCAAGCTTTCTGTTAATTGCGTTTTACAAAATAGCGCAAACACCACTATGAATTCTATGATACTTTTGTATTCTATCACAAATTATTTCAGTTCTGCCTAAATAAATTACTGGGGTACCTAGTTTTTTGCAACCTAAAATAATAATATTACGATTAATCATTTCTTGAAAATTACATACATAACTATGTCTTTCTCCACATAAAGGACATATTAACTTTAGCAGTATATCTCTATTTTTTTGTTTTTTAAAAGTTACAATGGTGCTATTCATGAATAAACTATCCAATTGAAACAATGAGCTTTCTATAATGTTATAGCTTCCATAGTCATTTTTAATAGCTATTGCAATATCAAAGCTTAGTATCATGAAACCACCTCCGTTAATAAAATTTATATTTATTAAATTCTATAAATTTTATTAAATTCCTTCCGAAAAATTTAACTGGGCTGTAAAACTAATTATTTTTATTCGACAAAGATGCTCTTATAAACTCTCTAAAAAGAGGATGCGGTCTATTAGGTCTAGACTTGAGTTCTGGATGAAATTGAACTGCTACAAACCAAGGATGATCTGCCACTTCAACAATCTCTACTAATCTTCCATCAGGGCTTGTTCCTGTTAATTTCATTCCATTGTCAGTAATGTTTTTTCTATACTCATTATTAAATTCATACCTATGCCTATGTCTTTCATAAATCAATTCCGCTCCATAAGCTTTATAAGAAAAACTCGCATTATCTAATTTGCAAGGGTAAATGCCTAATCTCATAGTTCCACCCATTTCGTCAATATCCTTTTGTTCAGGCATTAAATCAATTACTGGGTATGTAGTTTCAACATCAATCTCCGAGCTATTAGCACCCTCATATCCTAAAACATTCCTAGCAAATTCAATAACAGCGCACTGCATTCCTAAGCATATGCCTAAAAAAGGAACTTTGTTTTCTCTAGCCCATCTTATAGCTTCAATTTTACCTTCAATACCTCTATCCCCAAAGCCCCCTGGTACTAAAATACCATCGACAGCTTTTAGTAATTCCTCCACATTTTCCTTAGTTACATCCACAGAATTGATCCATTTTATATTAACATTAACTCCATTATCTAATCCACCGTGATTTAATGCTTCTACCACTGAAATATATGCATCATGCAATTCTACATATTTACCAACTAAAGCTATGTTTACTTCTTTTGATAGATTCTTTAACTTATCTACCATTGATATCCAAGCACTATTATCAATGTCTCTGCACCCTAAATTTAACTTTTCACATACTAGGTTATCTAATCCTTCTTCATGTAATAAAAGAGGAACTTCATATAAATTTTCCGCATCTAAATTTTGAATAACTGATTTACCTTCTAAATTACAGAATAATCCTATCTTATTCTTTAGATCTTCTGAGAGAGGCTTTTCTGATCTGCACACTATAATATCCGGCTGTATACCGATACTCCTCAGTTCTTTAACAGAATGTTGAGTGGGCTTTGTTTTTAGCTCTCCCGCTTTTCCTAAGTACGGCACCAATGTTACATGAATAAAACAAACATTCTCTCTTCCAACCTCATACTTAATTTGCCTTATAGCCTCAAGAAAAGGCAAGGATTCAATATCTCCAACGGTGCCACCTATCTCTGTTATTACTACATCTATTTCTTTCTCTTTTGCTACTCTATATACCCTATTTTTTATTTCATTTGTTATATGTGGTATTACCTGAACTGTTCCTCCTAGGTATTCCCCTTTTCTTTCCTTAGAGATTACTGACCAATATACCTTGCCAGTAGTTACATTACTATTTTTACTTAGGTTTTCATCAATAAATCTTTCATAATGTCCTAAGTCCAAATCCGTCTCTGCTCCATCATCCGTTACGAATACTTCTCCATGCTGATATGGACTCATAGTTCCTGGATCTACATTTAAATAGGGATCAAATTTTTGAATAGATACCTTTAGCCCTCTATTTTTTAATAATCTTCCTAAAGATGCAGCTGTTATTCCTTTTCCTAGCGATGATACTACTCCGCCTGTGACAAAAACATATTTCGTATTCATGTAAACCCTCCATTTTTCAAAAAAATATATTGACTTTTAGACAAATTAGTATTACAATAGAAATTACCCTATTGAATACAATGGGTTATTTGTGTTCAAAAACATAAATAATATATTATCATATCTTTTTCATTTATTCTACTATTTTTTGATTTTTTATATTATTTTTTTTATCTCTTCTTCTATTTCAAAATATTTTTCCCTAAAATCTCTATTTACTAAAAATTTTTCTTCTGCCTTTCTAAAATTCAAATTAACTCTTTCTGAATCATTACCAAATAAATTTACTAGAATATTTTTATCTGTACATTTATGTTTTTTTAATAAAAGGAATAATAGATACCTTAACTCTTGCTTTTTTAATAAAGTATATAATTTTTCTTCTGATATATTGTTGTACTCACATAGAAAATCTATTATCTTATAGTATTCATCTTTTTTGCTCATATAATCCCTCTCTTTTATAATCTTTTTATAATTATGGTCTAATTTTTTAAAATTTAAACTTTTAAATTGAAAAAAGCGACCTTCGTCGCTTTTTCTTAAAATCTTATTTTAATTAAATTCCGAAAATTGAACTAATATGTTTTACTCATCTAATTTGTATTTCTTAATCTTATACTGTAAGGTTTGTCTAGGCATATCAAGTATTTCCGCTGCTTTTGTTATATTAAACCCTCCAATAATAAGCGCTTCCTTAATATATTCTTTTTCTACCTCTTCTACTCTTTCTTTTAAAGATTTTCTTTTCATGCATAGAATACAGCTGTCTATGTTTTTTAAATCTTCTAATTCAAAAAATCCTTGTGATTTATAATTAAACAGTGCTTCTAAAGAGTTTTCTAATTCTCTAACATTTCCTGGCCAGTCATATTTTAAAAACTGATGCATGACTTCTTTTGTTACTCCTTTTATATTACCCTTAAATTTATTATTATATTTTTTTATAAAATAATCTATGAGTATATATATATCTTCTTTTCGTTCTCTTAAGGGTGGTATATTTAATCTAATCACATTAAGTCTATAGTATAAGTCCTTTCTAATTGTACCTCTACTTATACACCCCTCAGGGTCCTCATTAAAAGAACATATAAATCTTATATTCATATCTATAGTATTAGTATTCCCAACCCTTTTTATAGTATTTTCTTCAATTACTCTTAAAAGTTTACCTTGTAATTCAATAGGCATGGAATTAAGTTCATCTAGGTATAAAGTCCCCTCACTTACACTTTCTAATAAACCAACTCTATTTAAGGCACCTGTAAAGCTTCCTTTTTCAATTCCAAAAAGCATGGCTTCCATTAAATTTGTCGGTATGGCTGCACAATTTAAAGCTAGAATTTTTTTATCCTTCCTTAATGAATTATTATGTATAGCCTGTACAAAAATTTCCTTACCTACACCAGTTTCTCCATAAATAAGAATAGGAGAGTTTCCCAAACTAACTTTTTTCGCTTTATTTATCAACTCTTTCATAGTAACATCATTAGTAATAATACTATTAAAGTCCTGCTTAGATTTAGAGAACATATTTTCATACATACATCTTTACCAGCATTAAGATTTGATTTTTATCTGCAGCTCGGTATTTTGAGGTTTTTGTCCAGCTATACTCATATTATAATTCACTGATATTTCTCCCCCACCATCCCCTACTTCTACTTTTAAGTCATTAGTTTCAATTTTTATTTCCAACATGCCGTAAGGAGTATTGTACAGTGTAGTGCATGGACTATTCTTTTCAAATTCCATTTTAGCACTAGTAGTACCGATTCTGACTAAGGATAATTTATTTGGCCATATCTGCAATGTTGTGGTTGTACCTTCCATACCTGATATTTCTGTTTCATCATATACTGCATAATAAGTATCCTCTTCTTTATAAAACTTACCTGGTGTTACTACTTCTATTTTATCTTCCTTGCTTTCTTTTTGAGCACTGGATATAGATATTAGTGCTTTTTTATCCATAAAAATCCTCTCCATTTCTATAAATTTAACCTATTATTTATTTATTGAATATTTATTTATTTCTTCTAATGATATAGGTGCTACTGTGGTAAAACTATACTTAGAAGTGCTATATTTTTTATATTTAATTTCTAACTCCTCTTCTTTATTACCTCTGCAATACCTGGCAGATAAAGATGCTGCAATTTTAATGGTATCCTCATTTATAACTCCTCTTAAAATTACTAATGCACCAGAAAAGTTTCTAGGAAAAATCTCAAAATCATTATTTTTCATATATTTTCTTAATTTTTTACTCTCATCAGCAGTTCTACCAACAATGACTTTTGTTCCTGGAAAAACTCTAAAATGTCTTCCATAGTTTAAAATTTCTATATTACTTTCATCTATTTCTTTTTCATTTTGTATTAAGTCTTTTAGTCTAGCTGAAAAATTAGGCTCTGTAAGCTTGCAGCCACCTGCTGGTGAAGGATAATCTATTATATTCCACTGTTTAGCCAATTCCATTTGTCTTTGCCTGCTTCTTCCTGAAATGTCTAATAATTTATCCCTATTAACTAACCCATTTAACTCCATTTCAGTAGGCTCTAAATTCTTAGCACACAAGGGTCGCAATATTTTATTACTAAATCCAGATTGATTCTTTACAATCTCTAAGGAGCGCTTATTTTGTGACATGGGTCTTTGATTTAATACTTCTCCGGTTATTATAAAGTCTGCTTTATATTGGCTTAGAAGATCACCACAATAGTTCATCATCATTGAGTGACAATCGATGCAAGGATTCATATTTTTCCCATATCCATATTTCGGGTTTTGTACCATATCAAAGTGATGCTTAGAAAAATCAACTACTTTTAGTGGAATTTGGATTTGCTCACACATTCTTATTGCATTATTAGCCTTAAAAAAATAGGACTGAAAACAGATTCCTATTACTTCAATTCCTTGTTCTTTAATTAATTTAGCAGCTAATATACTATCAAGTCCTCCTGATATCATCGCTAAAGCTTTACTCATAAGTTCACTCCTATAATAAAATTTGTGAAGAAGCTATAATAAGCTCCTATTAAAAGAGCTTATTACAACTCCACATTTATTACCTTTATTATAGAATATAGTTTATTAATTTTATATACATTTATCAATATATTTCCTAATAATATTTTATAAGAACCTACATAGTTAATTGTCCATTAGGCGTATTTATAATCTTCATTATTCGCTGAGGTTCTCCGTTTACAACATTAATATAGACTTTAAATACATCATCTTTATGGGTTGCAGTATATTCATAGCATAAAACTTCAGCGTTAAGCTCTGTAGGAATTATTGCAAGTCTTATGTTATTTATTTTAACATTCTTTCCTATTTTTTTTCTTCCCTCTTCTGCCGATACTTTTATTTGCGGTAAGTTTCTATTTTCAATATGAGAAACTAGATATTTTTCTGCCTCCATACCTATTATACTACCATCATCTAAAGCTATTTTAAGCTTTACTTGATCGGTATAAACTGCTATATCTTCAATGTTGTATACGTAGCTTATAACCATGGTATCTTCATACTTAAGTGCATATGTAGGTGTCATACTTTTATAACCTATATTTTTCAAAAAATTTGTTCCTATGTCTTTTGCCTTTTCTTCATCTATAGTTGGCTTATTCATAGATTTATTATCTAACAAGTATATGATCTTTCCACCTTTTTTGCTAACATCACACACTATATTTTCTTCTTTTTTTCTGCCTTTTAATAGTATATTAAAGCCATAGGCTTCTATTCTAGTGCTTCCTTCACTTTTTTTCTCTTCAATTTTTTCTACCCTATCTTCTCCAAAAACCTTCTTCAAAAAATCTATTATTTGTTCTTTTGGAACTTCCTTTTCATCGTTTACTCTTGGGCTAATTTCTAATACATTGTCAGAAAAAGGCCCATCATATATTAATGCAGGATATTGAGTTATTTGCTTTTGAATGCCTTTAAACTTCTCGGAAACTAATGTTTCATCAGTCTTTGCAAGAACTCCGGAAACCTTTTTTCTTATCTCTCCCCACTGAACTCTACCCTCATTAATTTGCTGAAGTATATTTCCTAGACTTTGAGTTAAATTATAGGATTGACTATTTAGGCTATCTATTAAAGCATATTGCTCATCACTAAGTTCCTTACCTTCCATAGAAGATCTTATTAAAGCATGACAGAAATCTCCTACCTGACCTAAAAATCTACTAGTCTCACTTTGGGTTTCTATAGGTATGGGAAGGGAATGTAACTTATCACTAGCATTGCTTGCATATCTAAATATCTCCTCAAAGATTGCTATATTTTGATCCTTTGTTCCAGCCACCGCAACTTTTGATAAATCATCTTCAATATTCTGGACTGAATTTATTAATTCATACATGTTCTTACTATATTCACCTTGAAGATAATTCCTATAATCAGTTCTTTCTAATGTCATTAATATAGCAAAGGTTGTAGAAAATACTACTACCAAAGTAACTGCAAGTGTATAAATTATTCTTTTTTTTGCTATACTTATTTTCATAAACCAATCTACCTCCTTCTAAATCTAACAAAATCTTGTATAATAGATATAAGAATTTCTTTATCTCTTGTGGTAGTATTTGTATTTATTGCGTATGTTATTCATAATGTATTATAATATCAATGTACTCATATTAAATAACTAACTAAAGGTGTGAAATTAATGCGATTGCTAATTTTGTCAGTATCTGCTGGAGGAGGTCACATGAACGCTGCTGAAGCAGTTAAAGCCCATACTCTAATTAATTCGCCAACTTCAGTAGTAAAAATTGTTGACACCATAAGATACATAAATCCTATACTAGATAAAGTTATCATAGGAAGCTATTTAAAAAGTTTAAAGATATATCCCTCCATATTTGGAGCTTTATATAACTATGCTGAAAATGATGATGCTTTAGCTAATGTTACTAATAAGGTAAATGAGATGCTAGCTTATAAACTATTACCTCTTATTGATAGCTTTAATCCAGATCTAATTGTATCAACTCATCCTTTTTCTACTGAGATGCTATCAATATTAAAAACTAAAGGTAGGATATTAAAAAAAGTAATATCTATACTTACTGACTATGCTCCTCATAGCTTCTGGATTCATCCAGCTATAGATGCTTATGTTGTTTCAAACGAAGATATGGTATCAGAAATGGAGCTTAGAGGTGTAAATCCTAATACTATTTATCCATTAGGCATCCCTGTTCATCCAGATTTTTTAATAGAACACGATAGATGCCAAACTTTAAAAGCATTAAATCTTAATACAGAAAAAAATACTTTGCTGTTAATGGGTGGAAGTCTTGGCATGGGGAATTTGCTTGAAGTTTATAGAGAAATCTCAAAAATAGATCTTCCTTTTCAGATAATCACCATTACAGGCAATAATAAGAAGCTATTTTCTACCCTTCTAAATGAAGTAAAAAATAGTTCTAAAGAAACAAGAATCATTGGTTATACTAATGAAGTAAATAAATATATGCAAGCTTGCGATTTATTAGTAACTAAACCTGGAGGTCTTACAGTGTCTGAAGCTTTAATCTGTAAGATCCCTTTAGCTATTTTTTCTGCCATTCCAGGTCAAGAAGAAAAAAATGCTGACTTTCTATTAAGAAATAATCTAGCAGTAAGCCTAGGTAACGGTAAGGAATGTAAAAACATCATTGAAGATTTACTAGGATCTTCAAACAAACTAAAAGAAATGAAGGATAATTGTTATAAATTTGATAAATCAAGTTGTGGAAGTAATATCGTAAAGCTTATGTTCTCTATGGTTTATGGAAATTTAAAAAGCTAGCTATTCTTTAGCTAGCTTTTTCACTTTTGCTCTTATTGCTCATATTATTTATCATCTCTTTTAAAGCATCAACTATTTTAAATCTAAACTTGACTTCTTTTGGTGACTTATTTCTATTATCTATGGATTTGTATTGCTTTTCATTAAGTGTCTTTTTCATCTCATTCTCTGTTTCCTTATATGAAGTTTCTTCTTTTGTAATATCGATAAAACATAGAGGTGGAAACATTACACACCACCAATTTTGTCCTTCTCCTCCACCTATTATTATTCTATAAGCCTCATATTTCCCTTGAGGTAGAGTTATATTACCATAAGTTTTTACAGGAAAGTTTTCCTTAGATAAAGCTGTGGTAACAGCATAATTATATTTATTATTTCTAATGGTACTTTCACATATTTCTCTTATTTTTTTATCATTATCTAATAATATTTTTCTCGATTCCTCAATACTTTTGGAGTTTTTTAATCTTGGATAAATATATTCTAAAACCTTATCTCTAACCATTAGTTTAAGTTGTTGATCCTGCTTTGAATCACTATTGGCTATAACATGAAATCTTATTAACTTATCGCTTATTTTCTTTTGTTCAATAGCTGCAACATTTTCCTTCGGGTTTATTTTTTCCCATAGTAAACCCATTATTGCAATTATTATTACGATCCATAATATCTTTTTAAATCTCATAATTTCATCCCCTCTCATTAGGTAATTATTTCCATAAAATTCCTTTTTTATTCAATATAAGGGATGATTTTTCGAAACACTCTTAATTTGCAACACCAATTCTTCTTATACTGGTTTTAATATCAACCTTTATATTAGCATCGGCATAACTAGCCTCCCACCTATCCTTAACCTCTTTCCAAATAGCGGGGTGGAACTTTTTAATATATTCCCTTAATCCTATGGGATCTACTTTAAGTTCCTTTTGAGTATATTGAATTAACTTTTCACATTCTAAAGCTATACTTTTATCAAATTTTTTTTCTAATTTTGTGAGTTCTTCTCCTCCAAATACTATCATATCAACAGAAGCTCCCCTAAGCTTTCCCTCTAATTCTACACTTATGGTAAAATTCAATTTATCCCCTTGCTTATCTACTTTAATTTTTCTATTTATACCGTCAATTTCATAATCTATAGGGTGACCTTCCTCAACGATTACTTTAGTCCCTCCTTTTAAATTTCCTCTTAGAATCTCTAAGTCTCCTGTTTCTGCTGAATTGATATATCCCTTTAATTCATAATCTTTTATAACTGCTACTCCGGTCAAAATAATTTCTTTTTTAGTTCTATCTAGCCTTAGTGATGGTATCAATGCGTTACCATTTTCCGATAGTAATTTCAAAAATTCATTTAAAGTCACAGGAAGTATACTAGAATTTCTATTACTATTTTCCATAAGCCCAGCTACATACGCCTCAATATGTTTATCTATTTCCGGCTTTATTTTTATAAATTGTTCTGGTGGTCCTTCCGTTGTTATAACGTACATTCTTCTACTTAACTTGGGATGTCTTTGCACATAATCCACTACTTCTTTTAAGGTATCTGGGTATTGTATCAAATCTCTACTTAACATTAAAAGTCTCGTATGTTCTAAATAAACATTTCTACTACTTTTAGCTGTTATTTCAGACATAGCCCCTTCCATGGAATAGGTTTGTGCTGAAAATGTATTATCTCCCTGAAGCCTCCCTTTACCTGGAGAAAAATCGCTTATATCAGGAAAAGCATAAGTTACATTTAGCTTTTTTACGCTTTGTTCAGCAAATATTTCATTCTCCTTTATATTCTTTAACTCTCTTTCCTTATCTATATCCTTACCTACATCAATTCCTATAGTTGAAACAAACACTTTTCTATCTATCTCTACTTTATCCCAGCAACCATTAAATAGCATCGTAATTATAAGAATTAAATATAATTTAAATTTTTTCATATACATTCCTACCCTTTCTATTAAATTTAGACATCTTAGAAAAGTAACTACCGAAAATAGACGGGTAGACTTACTAGTTATTTTTTTGAAGACGCCTTAACTGCACTAATTATAAATAAAAGTATAGGTAGAATTAGGACGCAAAATACTATTAAGGGATTTAAGTATTTATTCCCTATTTCGTATAACTCATTAATATTATTAGGATATAAGGTTATAACGTATATTAAAGGTATTATTAATATAGAGGATATGTTGATACTCCTTATCCTTGTAATCTTGGTTAAAATATGGCTAGAAAAGTAATAGTAGTTTATAAAGGTTGTTAAGTAAAATAATATCCACAGTGTCATCACTACGCCTTCCCAGCGCTCCACAAAAGTACCAGGAAGGTTTATAGCTGTAACCATGGTAACGGTAGGCCATAAAACGATTTTTGACTGATTCTCTCCAAAAACAGCTAAGGAAAAAATTACTATTAAAACATAAAAAATCGTTATAAAGGTCACGGCCTTTATAGAGGTTTTATAAATTTTTTTCTTCTCTCCAAAAATAGGCATTATAAAGAATAAAATTTCAAAACCTACAAAAGACACTAAGGATGAAAATAACCCCTTAGCATAATTACCTATAGGCTGTTGAAACACAGGAAGCATATTAGTGAAATCAGAAATAGGTAAAAGAGCTAAAAGCATTAATACCATTGGCAGAAACATGACCCAGAATGCTATTTCATTAAATTTTATTATAGATCGCTGTCCACCTCTTACCACATGGATACCTACTAGAATGGTAATTATTATAAGAAACTCTGTAGGGGTCTTTTCTAACAAGTACATTTTAATAACTTCCACAAAGGTTCTCATTTGCAGTGATACAAGAAAAATCATGTAGAATGAAAAGATTAATAAAATAAAAAAACCTAAAATTTTTCCAAAGCAGTTAAAAATAATTACATTGAAATCCTGAAAATCATTATAATAACTAATCTTATATACTAAATAAACTAAAAGCATGGAAATCAATCCAGCTACTATAGTTACGAGCCACCCTTCATTTCCTACTGCTGTAGCTAATTGTCGCGGATAGGAAAATATACCTACTCCCACCGTTGTAACCACCAAGCTAGAAAACAACCCATAAACTTTTATATTTTCCTTAGAATTCATCGGCATCTCCCCATTTTTTAATTACTTTTGTCTTATTTTATCTCCAGTATTCATGAACTTAGGTCTCCTTTTTAAATATTGGATAGGATATTTTACAAACAAATCCTTTAGATCAGCTTTTTCTATATTAACCACTGGCGAAAGATATGGTATTCCAAAGCTCTTTAGCTTAATTAAATGTATTAACACAACTATTAATCCTAAAGCTATGCCATATAATCCTATAATAGAGGCAGCTATTATTAAAATTAATCTTATAATGCGAAAAGCAAAGGTTATCTCGTAATTTGAAGTAATAAAACTGCTTATAGCGGTAACAGAAACAATTATTATCATTATTGGACTTACTATTCCAGCACTGACTGCTGCCTGACCTATGATTAATCCACCTACAATTCCAATAGTCGCCCCGATAGGTCTAGGCAATCTTACAATAGACTCCATGAGCAATGCTAAACTGAGTTCCATTATAAGCGCTTCTATAAAAGCAGGAAAAGGAACCCCTTCCCTAGAAGCAGCGATAGAATACGCTAATCTAGTCGGAATAATTGAAGTATGAAAAGAAGTTATAGCTACATAGAAAGAGGGCATAATCAGTGAAAAGACTATAGAAATCAACCTTATCAATCTGACAAAGGAAGAATACATCCATCTTTGATAGTAATCATCAGGAGATTGAAATAATGCTGGAAGGGTAGTAGGAACAATCAATGCTACAGGAGAATTATCTACCAAAATCGTAATTTTTCCTTCATACAAGGCAGCAGCTACTACATCAGGCCTTTCGGTAGATTGAATCTGAGGAAATAAACTCCATTTATTATCTTCAATCAGCTGTTCTATATACCCGCTATCTAATATAGCATCTACATTGATACTATCCATTCGCTTCTCCAATTCATTTAGAGCACTTTTATTTACTATATCTTCTATGTACATTAGAGCTACATCCGTCTTAGATCTTACTCCTACGCTTTGAGGTTTTACCCTCAATCTGGTATCTCTTATTCTTCTCCTCACAAGAACTGTATTAAATCTTAAAGTTTCAGAAAAACCTTCTCTTGACCCTCTTACTACAGTTTCTGCCGAAGGCTCACTTATCCCCCTATTAGGCCATAATCTAGTAGCTATTACGTAACATACCTCTAATTCCTCTATAAGAAGCATGGTTTCTCCTGAAAGCATAGCATTAATTGATGCTTTCAATGAATTTAATTCTTTTAGATCTGATACAGTCAACAGCCTTTCTTTAATATTATTTATATTGTTTACTTTCTCACTATTTATCATTAAAGTTTCAAGCACATAATCATCAAGTAATATTTTATCAGCCATGCCATCAATGTAAATTAGTGCTGCCTTCCACTCATGTATATAGAATTCTCTATATACAATATCCAAATTATCCTTTAATATCTCTTTAATGTAAGCTATATTATCCTCAATATTAGGATATATTTTTTCTTCAATTGCCTCTTTCATTTTTTTCACCTCGATGTCCTATATAAATCTTGCAACTAAAAACAATATAATGCTAACGACTATTAAAGCGTTAGATATTATCTTTGCTTGTTTAAATCCTAGTACATCATTCTTTTGTTTAAAGGATTTACTGTCTACAGCATTCAAGACGAAGCAAGCATATACCATCATTATCAAAAAATACTTATCAAAAAATTCTAATATGGCCATTACTAATACCCTCTTTATAATTATTTTTACATTATATAAACAGGATTAGCTGTTTAATTTATTGTTTTCTTAAATATAAAAAAATATTCAAAAATAAAAAAATGCCCTTCAGCAGATTGACACCACCACTGCTAAAGAGCAATTACACCTATAAATGAACATTTATATAGTTCGCGTTATAAACACTTCTTTATATTGCATTTTCATTCTGTCGTAGCAAATTTGAGCCTTTTGCATATCATCGAAAAAAGCAAAAACTGTAGGTCCACTTCCACTCATTAGTGCTCCTAATGCATTCATTTTCAACATTTCATTTTTTATATCCTTCAATAAACCATGTTTTTTAATGGTAACATTCTCTAATACATTTTTCATATTATTTGCTACATAATATAAATCTTCTCTAGTCATAGCTTTTATTAAAGAATCTATATCAGGATGTTTAAAAATTTTATTTATATCAAGAGATCCATAAACTTCTTTTGTAGATACACCAAAGTTAGGCTTTACTATTACTAAGATATGATTTCTAAAGGGTTTCAAAGGTTTTATCTTTTCTCCTATACCTTCGCATAAGGCTGTACCTCCTTGTATACAATAAGGTACATCTGCCCCTATAGATAATGCTAAATCCATTAATTCACTTTCCTCTGCATTGATATTAAAAATCAGATTCATTCCTTTAAGTACCGCAGCAGCATTAGTGCTTCCACCTGCTAAACCTGCTGCTACAGGTATGTTTTTCTTAATATTTATATAGACTCCTTGTTTTATATTATATTTATTAATAAATAATTCCGCTGCTTTATAGGCTAAGTTTCTATTATCTGTTGGTATAAAACCTTTATTACAACTTAGAACTATATTTTGTGGTGCTTTCTCTATGCCAATTAAATCATAAATATCTATGGTTTGCATTATCATCTTTAAAAGATGATATCCATCTTCTCTTTTCCCTATTACATCTAATGCAATATTAATCTTTGCATATGCCTTTATTTGCACTTTTATCCCACCTCTCCAAATAAATTATAACTTATTTATATATATTATCAATATGAATTTATCCACTTTAGGCATTGTAAGAAAAAAAATCAGCACAAATTAAGAAATCTGTGCTGATTAAGCTTAGGCTAACTCCTCTTTTATATTTTTAGAATCTATTTTGGATTTTATAAGCCTTAGCAAAGGCTCGTAGTCTTCAAAAAACACTATAATCAAATCTTCCTTACTAGCATTATCTATTGCCTGACTTAAAGCTTCTACTTCGTCTAATATTATCTCTGCAGAAGCTTCCTCCTTCCCACATTTTAAAACTCCTGATTTTAACAGATTAGCTACTTCTCCAGTTTTTCTTCCTCTTTTATCTTTATCTTCTTTTATATATAACTTATTAAAATTTTCTCCGCTTATTTGCCCTAATTGTATAATATTCTCATCTAATCTATCTCCTGGTACACCTATTACTCCTATTAAATTCTTATAGGACATTCGTTTAGCACCTGATATAACAGCTTTATATCCTTCTATGTTATGCCCGTAGTCTAATATAACTTTTACTCCATCCAAGTCATATAAATTAAATCTACCTGGGTTATGATCTTCATTAGATAAAAAGCTCTTTATTCCTTTACTTATTATACAATAATCTACCTCCAAACCCACTAATGCCGCACAAGCAGCTAAGGAGTTTTCAACATTATATTCTAATATACCATTAAAGGTAATTGGAATTTCTCTTATATTAGCTATATGATATATCCTTTTTTCTTTTTCTACATATATAGAATCGTTGTAAATATATACTCCATAGCCTCCATTTGATAAACTTTCTTGAAGATATTTATTATTTCTGTCCTTTGAAAATAATATTAATTTGCCTTTAGCTCGTTCAATAATAGACATACTACATGGGTCATCTGCATTTAATACTGAATATCCCTCAGCTTTAACAGCTTCTACTATTAAAGATTTTACATGAGATAATTCTTCTAAAGTTTCTATTCCATCTAAGCCAAGATGATCCTCAGTAATATTGGTGATTACTCCCACATCTGCTAAATCATAACCTAATCCATTTTTAATGATACCACCTCGGGCTGTTTCTAAAACAGCTACATCAACCTCTTTATTTAGTAATACTGTTAAAGCACTTTCAAATCCTGTAGTATCACCCTTATCAATACATTGCTTATCTATATATATTCCTCCAGTAGTGGTCATACCCACATTGTAACCAATCATAGAAAGCACATGAGCTATAAGGCGTGTGGTGGTAGTTTTACCATTGGTTCCTGTTATAGAGATTACTGGTATATTCTTAGGTGAATTTTTAAACATCATATCTACTATGGCTCCTGCTACATCTCGCTCTTTTCCACTTGAAGGATAATGGTGCATTCTTATACCTGGCGCTGCATTTATTTCTACTATTACCCCACTGTCTTTTATTGGCTTGCTTATATCTTCACAGCAGATATCAATACCGCAGATATTTAAGCCCACAATTTTAGCCGCTCTCTTGCATATATCTATATTTTCCTTACATATATTATCAGTACAATCTATAGCCATTCCGCCTGTAGATAAATTTGCATTTTCTCTTAGGATCAGTTTTTTATCCTTCTCTAAAATTGAATTTAGACTATAGCCTTTAGAATTTATACTGTTAATTAATTCATTGTTAAATTTCACTTTAGTTAGTGGTTTTTCATGGCCTTCCCCTCTTCTACTATCTTCATTAAACTCTTTTATGAGTTCTTTTACACTTCTGATACCATCTCCTGTTATTGAAGGAGGAACTCTTAAGGCCACTGCAATAACCTCCCCATCTATAACACAAACTCTATAGTCATTGCCCTGTACATATCTTTCAACCATGATATCTTTAAAATTATTTCTTAATTCTTTATAAATTCGCAAAGCTTCTTTTTCATTTTTTATATCTAAAAAAACTCCTTTGCCTTGATTTCCAAACTGTGGTTTTAAAACTATCGGATACCCTATAGCTTCTGATTGAATAAGTAAATCTAAACAATTATTTATTTTGGCCCCTTTAGCTACAGGAATGCATTGAGAAGATAATAATTTTTTTGTTAACAGCTTGTCACATGCAATATCAACAGCTATAGCCTTTGTATTATCACCTATGGTGGCTTCAATTAATTTTCCATACTTTCCATATCCTAGTTGAAAGATTCCATGTTCATTTATGTGTATAATCGGTATTCCTTTTCTCTTAGCTGCATTGCATATAGCTTCAGTACTTGGTCCTATTAATTCATTGTTCAACATTTTCTTTATCTCATTTAATCTATTATCTATATTAATACATCTATTCATTATTAACGAGTTTATAATATCTATACTTAGTCTTGCAATTGCCATAGCTGTCTTTTGATATTTATATTCAAAAATTAAATAGTAAATTTCCTCCGATACTTCCCTTGCCTTTCCATAACTTATATCTAAATTAATCATGTTATGTAATGCAATTATAATATGTTCACAAATATGTGCTAGATATGTGCCTTCTTTAAGGCGTTTTACAAAGCCCTGGTCTTCATCTATTCCACATCTGTGTTTTTTTAATTCTGGAATCAGATTTACTAAATTTTCAGTAAAATAACTAATTTTGTTGCTTGGTATGTTACTATACCCTTCAAGATCTACATCTAATCTTATACATTTTCTATGAGAGTAAATATTTCTTCCTTCAAAGGCTCTATAATTAATTATTTTCATTATGCTTCTGCTTCCTCCTCCATAGGTTCCTTACTATTTAAGTCAAAAATATTCTTATTTTTTAATACATGCATTTTTATATTAAACATACAAAGAAGCTCCTCTTGATATTGTTCAGATACATTGCTATAGGTTATTGTTCTTCCATCAATAACATAAACTGCACCTGATCCTATAACTTTAAAGGATCCTTGTTCATTTACTATAATAGCTGTATCTTCATCTATTCCAATGCCAAGCACTCCTGGATTCTCAGCAATACCTACTAATAACCTTCCTATTCGCCCTCTTTGAGCAAAATGCTGATCTACTATTACCCCTTTAAGTAATCCTAATCCCGGGGCCATTTTTAGAGTGCACTTTTTAGGAGATTCTTCATCTAAACCTTTGACAATCATAGTATCACTCATAACTGAGGCCCCAGCAGATGTACCAACAAAGGTGCAGCCTTCTTCATATTTGTTTTTCAAAGCATCATGCAAAGCAGTACCGCCTAATATACTAGTTATACGTAGTTGATCTCCTCCAGTAAAAAAAATCAAGGAGGCTTCCTTTACTAAATTTACATTTTCTATCTCCTCTGCTTGGTATCTATGACTTACATCAAGTATTCTAACCTCTGCAACACCTAATCCATGAAATAGTCTTTTATACTTTTCTCCAGCTTCTTTTGGTTGTTCTGTGGCTACAGTTGCTATCAAAAGGACATCCCTGCTTTTATCTATAGTTGAGCATACATATTTTAATATTTCCTTATTACCTTCTTTATCTTCCGCCCCTCCGATAATAATTAAATTACTTTTTGTTTTTTCTTCCATAGGAAACCACTCCTTATCAGTATTATTTATTCTATCCAAGTGAATTAAAAATATTCATAAAAAAACAGTATGTAAAATGCCACTAGCATTTTACATACTGTTTTAATTTATATGCAAAAAATACTTTATATTATAGCTCTACCAGGAATTAAAATCTTATCCCCTACTTTTAATATATCTGCGTTTTCTATAGTATTTATTTTCACTAATTCTTCAATGGTAGTTAAATATCTTTTAGCAATATTCCATAGTGTATCTCCAGCCTGCACTACATATATAGTCAAACTAGCTTTCTTTTTAGGAACTTCATCATCTAACTTGCTTATACCTGTTAAAAATTCTTTTTTAACCATGTAATTTACTCGTACATAAATCCCTACCACTGCCTTAACTGCTATGGTATTTGCTTCTATAGAAGCCTCTATATTCTCTAGGTAAGCCTTAGAAATACATTGCATATCTATTTTAGTACCTGGTATATCTAAGCTACAACTAAAGGGTAATTCCTCATCAACCTTGAACAAATACTTATCTGCATCATTAGTCCTATATATAACATCTACCTTTACTATGCCTTCAATTACAACTTTATCCTCTACAACTTTTTTATCTGTGATTATCACCTTTCCATTAGTCATAATCACATTAGTTGGAACTGGTGTATCTCCCTCTAGCTCTAGATTATCCTTAACTATAGTTTCACAAGAATTATGGCCATGAAGCACATTTAAATCGTATTTATTTTTATATAACTCCATTAGACAATTAGGACAATATGCATCTTCAATCATATCTAGACTAGATTTGTTCATAACCTTAACTTTAGCTCTAACTAATGCCTCGATATCAATAAGTCTATTTTCACCTAAATCATCCTGTCTAATATTATATTCAACTCTATCTAAATCAAAATCACTGAAAGCTGTCATATCTGAAGTTGCCTTATCTATTTCTATCTCGTTATTCACATAAACATCATCTTCAAGATAAACTACCTCTCTACTTTCTAAAGCCTTATATAATACTTGAATTTTTGCAAAGGCAGATACCTGAGCCTTATTATCTAGTAATTTTACTTCTTTTTTGTGAATATTAACATCGCATTTCATTATCTTACCTATTTGAGGTTTATCCATTCCGATTTGCATATGCGATTTAGCTAATAATTCTGCTTGCTCCATACCAACAATTTTATCAATGGTAGAAGGTTTCTTAAGCATTTGAATATTTAGTGTGCTGTCTATTCCCTTAACTATTTCATATTGGTAGCTTTTAAACACTTCTATTTTTAATTTTACTATACCCTCAACACTAACTTTTCTTTCGTTTATTATGGAACATTCAATATGTTCAATGTAGCACTCGGCTTCGCACATCATTCTATGTTCTGCTCCAACTATATCGATGTAGTTAGAGAACTTGTCTGCATAACTAACGCTGTGTACGGCCATTTTCTCTTCTTCTCTAGCTAAATAAAGTATAGTATATTCTATTTGACCTTCTACATATACTTTATCTTGCATTATCTCTTTGTTAATTATCACAGGTTTTACATCTAGCATTAAAATTTGTACCACATCTGGATGCGTATCAGGGATTAAATATTCTCCCCTAAGCACTGTGTCTGAAGACCCTTCCCCTAATAGCTGTTCGTATTCTATACTTTCTCTTATAAGATCTATATCCGTCATGTTATCCCTCCCATAAAATACCTACTATAATGTATATAATATGGGAATCAAAAATATGCATAAAAATAATAGCTTATTAAAAAACTTTAGCTATCAAAAAAACAGTGAAATATACCTAACCCTAAGACCATCAGTTATTTTTTTAATACTTAGATACAATATATATATTTATTTAATTCTTAGTGCATGACAAATATAAATAAAAAAATGTTGAAATTAATGTTGACAAATATCAAATTTTGACGTATTATGAATATGGTTATTGACCATATAACCTCTCATAAATTCTCAATACCCTTTTATACCATAGTTGAAAGATGGAAACCCACCATCTTTCTTTTTTTGTATATAAACTATAGCCAAAATGGCATCTTCAAGTTATCATGATACATGTATGAAGTTTATAGTTGAGTTAGAAAGCCTATACAAAAAATTAAAAACCCTAATTAAGGGCTTTTAATTAGGGTTTATACTGCAAATACTATTTGAACTGTTTTTGTTAAAACATCGGAATAGCTATAGGTCACTGTCCTCTGGGTGTCGCTTTCTAATCTTATTACAAATATGCTAGGGTATGTTTTTTCAATCACCCCGCTGTTTATAAGTACTTTTCTTCTTCCTCCATTAGCTTTTAAGGTAACTCTTTCTCCAACATGACTTTCTATATCCTTTTTAATGGAGGCTAAGGTTTTTAATTTTTCCATATAAACACCCTCTTTCCACAAGTACATTATACTACAAAAACAGCAATATGTCAAATAAACTTATTATTTTATCATTTTATATGCATTATTGTCAATGTTAAAAATCTATTAACAACATATTTTTTTTATAAATAGTATAATGCTTATTTATTCTTTTGTATTATTATCTTAATAATGTCCATATATTCACTTTTTACATAAACAATTTTATGCAACAAGGTTATATTATGAAAAAACAAAGGCAAAGCCTAACTTATGCATGACAAAATAGTGAATCTTTAGCACTTTCTTGTCATGCATAAACTATTATTTGCATTTAAATCCTATCTAATTCTAAAATCATAAGAAAATTACTAAATTAACTCTCTTAAAGCTCCTACACCCTTATTCTGCCCCGCTCCCCCTAGGACACAAAAGGAGATTTTGGAAAGCCTTCTCTATATTTTCCTCTAGTCTGTAGCCCTCCTATGCCCTTTATTCCTGTGATAGTATTTTCTAGGACTTCGTGAATAGGAACAACCTTATCTATATTTGTATAAGCTATTTTTTCACAAACAAATACAGGATCAAGACAATGGATTAACACTCTATTAGGAGAACTTGCAAAGTTTGCTCCTGCATCCAAAATTTTTTCATAACAAGATTGGCAAGCTCCTGCAAAAATTACTAATTCATCATAGCTAGAATTATAATCTCTAAGACTAGCTACTGATTCAACAAAATATTTGGAATTTCTATAGTTTTCCAAATCCATGTAATTACTAGCATCTTTAGCTATACCATCATGGCCCGTCAATACTACAATATCTGGTTTAATCTGTTTAACAAGTTCTATGACCTTTAATGGCTGTTCTCTTTCAGGAATCACCTGCCCTACGGCATCTAGCCCTAATTGCTTATATACCTTTAAACAATTTTCCATATATGTTGCATCTCCATCTACATGAAGAATCTTACCAGGCCTTCCAAACATAAGCTCTTTTGTAGGGGTTATTTTGGGTGCCTTTTGTATTCTAGTAAATTCATTTCTATCGCTTATTATTTTCTTTATCCTATTATTTACCTGTCTGTTAAATATTTGGTCCTTTTCGCCACTGAAATCTGCTCTTACCACCTCTAAATCTCCAGAAGGAGAATCTGCGATAATTCTTATATTAATACCCTTTAATACATATATCACTTCATTTTCAACCTCTTTAATATCAATAATCTTAAAAGTAATATCCTTACCATAAGATTTCCTTACAACAATATCCCCTATGCCCATAATTACCTCACCTTTTTCTAGTTTACAATACATAATATGAAAAACTTTATCTTTTGACACAAATAAGAGTCCTACATACAAATGCAGGACTCTCATGAAAACTATTGTTTATCTTTTTTTTCAAATTTTTTACTATATATAGAATAGCCAACGCTTAATAATATAAATCCAGCCATAAATATAAATACAATTATATCTTGTATATTCACGCCTTTCACCTCCTTTCCCTAAACTAGGAAAAGAGGTTCTCTCCTTTATACTTTCCGCCATTATATATCCAAATATAAATCTTTCTGATTTTATCCCTTAAATCTATTTGAAAACTTTTATAATACATTATGTGAAAAGATGCGAAAATTACTAATGAAAATACTGATAATAAGGAAATTACAAAGGGGCTAAATCTATGCGTATAGCCCAAGTCTGGCTTGTTTTTATTTAATAACAAAAAAAGAGCTCTATCACCTAAATCCTTTTTTATAAAGGCCCCATAACTTTTAGCAGATGAATTATGCTTTTTAAAATTTATGGGCTCTATGTAGATTTTAAATATAAAAAATATTATAATCAATAAAATCCATTTATTATTTTTTTTCAAATTAAAAGCCCCATTCATATATAATGATATCTTAAGTCTTATGATATCAAGAAATACTATAAAATTCAATATTTATAGGGTACCAAGCTCTATTTTTATGCATGCGTAAAAAGACTCTCCTAACTGCTATGAAAATTCACGCATTTACATAAATGGAACTAGTACCCTATATATAAATTTAATCATATTATTCCTTTTGATTATAGACTTGCTTAAAATCCTCAATAAATTTCAAATAGATTTGCTGTTCTTTCACAAGGTCTTCCAGCTTATTTGCAAAAGTATTTTGGGCCCAATTTACTTCGTTATAATAGTATCTATTGGCTAATCTCCAAAACCTTTGAGGAAATAGTAAAAATGAAAATATAAGTCTATATTCTTCTTCCATTAGTGGATTTATTTCATTATAAGAATTTAATATGGTATTTGCAAATTCCATATTCCAATCCACTCTCTTTAAGACTTTTATCATAAAATTTGAAATATCATAAGCTCTAACTTCTCTTTTACAGTAGTCAAAATCGATAATATTAACATCATTGTTTTTGTCTATTATTATATTATGGTAGGTATAATCGTGGTGGCAAAAGCTCCTTTCTACCTCTGTTAACTTACAAATATTGATATACTCAGAAGAATTTAATACCTCCATAGCCCTTTTGCCAAGATCTTTATAAAATTGCATAGCTTTAATATAACTTAGGTCAAAACTACTTTTATTATTCTTTTTTCTTGCCATATCTCTCATTTTATCAAAGGACTTAACCCTTTTGTCCATAAGATGCGGCCATCTTTCTAAATCACTTTTTAATTTACTATTTTCTGGTGGTTCATATCCCTTAGAAGAAATATGCATATACGCTAAATTCTTAGCAGCTATATTCACATCCTCTAAATTATGAAAATCGCACTCTCTACCTTCAATCCACTCTGAAAGAGTATATAGGTCCTCATTAACTAGTGCATAAGGTTCTCCTTCAGCATTCAAACAATACCTATCAACCCTATTGAAATTATTTTTTATTAGATGTTCTTTTGCTCCATAGACAAATAAAAGCTTTTGAGCGCCATAATTTATTTTCTTTAAGCATTTTTCACCTTTGTCAGTTTTTAAGTGATAAACACCTTTATTAGGCTTTATGGACTCAATTTTTATATTAAACTGTCTCTCAATTTCAAACTCCCTCATCATAATAATCACCTCCCTTATAATTTATATGTGCATATTCATGGATTTATTAACATTTTTTATACTAAATTAATATAATAGAATATAATTATTACGAAAGGATAGCTCTTATGAAAATAGGAATCGATGGAAGGGCAGCTAAGTGGTATAGAGGCACTGGCATAGGAACTTATACTTATCAACTAATAAAGTCTCTAAATAATATAGATCTTTTAAATGATTATCTTATATTTATGCCTGAAGACTATCATAAAGAATTAAGCTTAAAGGAAAATTTTAATGTAAAAGCTATAACTAAAAATATGGTAAATAATTTTTGGGATGAGGTAAATATACCTAATATATTGGAAAATAAGGAGGTTGAATTATACCATATTCCTCAGAATGGGGTAGGGCTTCCACCTAAGAAAAATTGCCATTTTGTTATTACCCTTCATGATGTAATACCTTACAAAATGCCTGAAACCGTAGGTGAGAGGTATTTAAATATTTTTTTAAATGAAATGCCCTCCATTGTATCAAGATGCGATGGAATTATTACTGTATCAAATTATTCAAAAGAGGATATAGCTAAAGCCTTTAATTTTCCTAAAGAAAAAATTTACGTTACCCACTTGGCTAGTGAAGAAATATATAAGCCTTTAAATATAGATTTTTGTAAAAATTTTATAAAAGAAAACTATGGAATTAATGAGGATTTCATTTTATATATAGGAGGCTTTAGCCCAAGAAAGAACATTCTTGGCCTGATAGAAGCCTTTAGTAATATAGTTAATAAAAATAAGAAAAATATTAAATTAGTTATTGCTGGGAGCAAGGGTATATCCTATGAAATGTATAAAAATAGGACTATAAATTTAAAGGTTGAGGAGGATGTATTATTTCCTGGTTTTATTCCCTTAAACCATCTACCTTTATTCTATAATGCAGCAGAATTATTTGTATATCCCTCCTTCTACGAGGGGTTTGGGTTACCTCCTTTAGAGGCTATGTCTTGTGGTACCCCTGTAATTGCATCTAATATCACTTCTATTCCTGAAATATTAGATAATGGTGCTATTTTAATAAATCCTTCAAATTCTGAGGAGCTTTATGATGCTATTATAAAGGTTCTAGAAGATAAAAATTTTAAGAATGATTTAATCCTTAAAGGACTGGTGCGTAGTAGTGAATTTAATTGGAATAAAACCGCTAAAGAAACCTTATTGTCCTATAATAAAATTATAAATAATTTTTGAACACCTTTTGGTGTTCTTTTTCTTTACATGCGAACTTATGTTTGTTATACTTTTATTATATATTTTATACAAGGGTGATATATTATGGATATGATGGAAAAATTAAAAATATTGTCTGATGCTGCTAAATATGATGTGTCATGCTCTTCTAGCGGAAGTAATAGAAAAAATACTAATAATGGCATAGGTAATGCTGCCGCTAGCGGAATATGTCATAGTTTTACCCCCGATGGACGATGCATATCTTTGCTTAAAGTTCTATTTACCAATTATTGTGTCTATGATTGTAGCTACTGTATAAATAGGATTAGCAATGATATTCCTAGAACTGTGTTTACTCCCGAGGAATTAGCTGAACTTACCATAAATTTTTATAAAAGAAATTATATTGAGGGTCTCTTTTTAAGCTCTGCAGTAATAAATAATTCTAACTACACCATGGAGCTGCTAATAAAGTGCGTAAAATTGCTTAGAAAAGTATACAGATTTAACGGCTACATACATTTAAAGGCTATCCCCGGAGCTGATGAGCATCTTATAAAAGAAGCTGGCCTTTACGCTGATAGAATGAGTGTTAATATAGAGCTACCTTCTTCTCAGAGCTTGAAATTATTGGCTCCACAAAAAAAGAAAGAAAATATATTAAAGCCCATGGGGCTCATTAAAAACAGTATTATAGAAACTAAGGACTCTTTAAAGATTATAAAGTCTACACCTCAATTTGTACCAGGAGGGCAAAGTACCCAACTAATTGTAGGTGCCACTCCAGAAAACGATCTTAAGATTATTAAACTGGCTGAAGGGCTTTATAAAAAATATAGTTTAAAAAGAGTATACTTTTCTGCCTATGTGCCTGTGGTACAAAATAATCCTAAATTACCTCTAATTAATCATCCTCCACTGTTAAGAGAGCATAGATTATATCAAGCAGATTGGCTTCTAAGATTTTATGGCTTCACGGCCTCAGAGCTTTTAAAGGATGATAGTCCCAATTTTGATACAAATTATGATCCGAAAACAAGCTGGGCTTTAAATAATATACACTTATTCCCTATAGAAGTAAATAAAGCTCCCTATGAAATGCTATTGAGGGTTCCTGGTATTGGAGTAAGATCTGCACTTAGGATAGTTGCAGCAAGGAAAGTAGCCTATTTAACCTATGATAATTTAAAGAAACTAGGGATAGTGATGAAACGAGCTCAATATTTTATTACTTGTAAAGGTAAGTATTCAGGGGATACTACCTTTGACCTTGTAAATATAAAGCAAAGATTATCCCCTAGTATTAGAGAATTGATGAAATTCAATGAAAATCAGCACGAACAATTATCATTTTTTTCTGGCTTGCCAGATTTGTATAAACCTAACGACATATTTTCAAAAATTAATGGTGAATTGTAGAGGTGTATTTTTATGATAGCATTCATACATGATGGAAGTTTTGAGGGTTTTCTTACCTCTATTTATGAGGCTTATTATAGCCATAAAAAACCTGATGAAATTTTTAGTGAATTCTCCTATGAAGGAGAGCTATTTTATGAAGCTATTAATATAGTTACCAATGAAGAAAAGCATGAAAAAGTATATAAAGCTATTAAAGAAAAAATAGGTACTCAGGCTATGTATAATATCTACTATTGCTTTCTCTGCGGTGATAAATATAGCCATAGTGCTGCTTATAAATATATTAAGCTAGGTTTTAAAATAGGAAAGGATATCGATCTACATCTTCATAATCCTATAGTACTTTCCGTAATAAACTGCGTCCAAAAGGTACAAAGAGAAAAACATAGAATGCTAGGTTTTGTACGATTTAAAGATGTTAAAAGAGATTTATTTTATGCTTCTATAGAGCCAGATCACAATATACTTTCTCTTTTAGGTAATCACTTTTCTGAAAGATTACCTAAAGACAGGTGGATAATTCATGATTTAAAAAGAAACATTGCCATTATACATAAGGATGGCGAGTGGGTTCTATGCAATTTGTATGGCACTGAAGAACCTGTAGATAATTCTAAGGATGAAGATATCTACGAAAAATTGTGGAAGCAATACTTTGTAAGTACCACCATCAAGGAAAGAACTAATTATAGGCTACAAAAGCATCATATGCCAAAAAGATACTGGAAACACCTCATAGAAACAAAAACAAATATTTAATAAAAAGTACAATTCACATCTTATACATCATGTGAATTGTACTTTTTAGGCATAGTAAAAAATAACTAGTCAAATATACTAATAGACTGACTAGTTATTTTTTGGAGATGTCGTATATTACTATAAGTAACATTGCTCAAAATAATTTAAAAATTCCTCTTTTTCTAATTTTCCCTCAGTCTTTTTTATAAGCCTATCTACAAAGACACCTTCTTCCCAGTCTTTTCTTTTTTCATAATAATCCCTAGAAATCGAATTAAAATCTTCAGGAAAGGCTAAAAAACTATAAAGTACTTTTATTTCTCTCTTATCTAATATATTGGATTTTTGATAGTCATAAATTATATTTTGTGCCCTATGCCAATCAAAAGCTAAGTTTTTGATGGATTTATTTATGAACTGGGCTAAATCCACAACCTTTAAGTCAATAGAACAATAATCAAAGTCTATGAAATATCCTTGTTCTTCTTTAATTATTATATTATGATGAGCCAGATCCTTGTGGCAGAGACATATTTTGTCCTTTTCATTAACTAAAGCTTCATAATCTGACTTCTCTAAAATATCTATGGAACGCTGTACTTGTTTAATAAAGTAATCTACATTATCCAAAAATATTTTATCAAAGCTATTTTTATATATATATTTTTGTACTTTATTCTTATAGCTCTCTAAGCTCTCTTTACTATTTTTCAAAAATATCTTCCTTTTTCCTAGTAAAATATCTCCATCATTAAGTATGATATTTTTCTCTTCAAGTATTCTTTCGTATAAACCCATACCTGCTAAATGGAGCTTTCCCAAGCTTTCCGCTGCAATAGACATGTCTATAGGGTTGGAATACTCACACTCTCTTCCTTCTACAAGATCCAATACTACATAAATATCTTCATCATACTTTATGCCTATGTTTTCATTGGAAGCTTTCATAAACCCCATTACTCCATTAAAAGATTTACTTATATACTCTAGACATGTATATATAAAATTTAATCTTTCCATGGTGTAATCAACTTTCTTTAATATCTTTTTTCCTTTATCTGTTTGAATTAAATAAACACTTCTTACTGGAATTACATCATATACTCTTAAATTGAAGCTATTGAATAAATCAATGCAAAGATTATATTTTGATAAATATCTCTTGTCTGCATATCTTATATCCATAGACTACACATCCTTTATAACATGCTATATCCATCTTTTTTCATGGATTTTATAAGCCTTGACTCATACTCCTCTAAAGTCCAATTTTTTTTATTTTCTCTATATCTAATGCAACATTTAATAAAATCATAGGGATATGAAATCATGGCCTTAATAAATTCTTTACTACTATTATCAAGTTCTTCTCTTTCGCAAAAGGCGTTGATTAATTTTTCAAAATTAATTTTTGAATCCTTCCGTTTTAATTTATTAAAAAACTCTATAGCATCACACTCCACCATATTATTACAACACTTTTCTAAGGTATTTATCTCAATATATGTTTTTTTTCTTAAATTTATTGGGCCTACATCTCCCAGGCATATTTCATCTCGCCTCATACTTCTATATATCAAATCGATATAATTCCAGCTATAAACATGTTCTATGCATTGCTCTGCTCTATTTACGTAGCTTTCACCTTCTGTTATTAGCAATTTTTCAAAGTCATTTTTAGGGCCTTTTATTTTTATATTGCTTATATCTCTCTTTAATCTTTTCACCTCAACCTTGCAATTCTCCACAAGTCGCCCAGTATTATTTTCTAAAGTACTACCTATACTCCCTATATAGCCCATAGCTTTTTTATGAAATTCAGATATAATATATATTTGATTTAACGCTTCAGCTTCTGTAACATCTTTGTCATCAGATAATTTACCATTAAAACCATCTATTACTTTTATATCTTTATCTTTCAAATATTGAATGAAATAATTGTTATCCTCCAATTGCATAGACTATCCTCCGTTATATTTCATCGTTCTAAACACTTCTATAAACTCTTCCCTGTCATACTTATCTTCTTGTATTTTTTTTAGCTTTTTTAAAAAAAGTTCCTCTTCCCAAGGCTGTTTTTCCCAATAATATTGAATACCTACTTGCCAATATTCTTGAGGGAACTCCATAAAGGCAGCCATCACTGGAATATCATCTTGAAATACTCTATTTATCTCATTATAGCTATTTATTATAAATTCACCCTTCATTATATCCCATCTCCCATTCTTCATTACTCTTATCAATAAGCTAGAAAGATCATGGAGATGGGTATCTAACATACAGTAATCAAAATCTATTATGTTTACATCTTTATTCGCAGATATCAACACATTATGATGAGCATAATCATGGTGACAGAAGCCTCTATTTTTAATTTCTTCCTTCATTTTAAATATATAGTTGCTTTCACTTAAATTTTTTAAAGTATATTTTCCTCTTTCTATTTCCTCTTCCATCATATCTATATATAGTTCATCAAATTCAGTTAATTTCTCTTTTTTACTTATTCTCCTTCTAAAATCATATATTTCATCTATTCTAGTAGAAAATACCTTAAACCACTTAAGCCAACCTATTCTAGGCTTCATCTCCATAGTAACATTAAAATTCTCACTACATTTATGGAGCTCTGAGAGTTTTTTAGCAGCAACTTTTACATCTAGAGGATTATCGTAGTTACATTCCCTAGCGTGAATCCAAGGAGTCAGATAAGCATAATTATTTTCTAGCTTAATATATGATTCTCCATCCTTAGTATTTATAAAGGTTGGAACTTTTTCAAATCCATTATTCTGCAAATGTCTAATAGCAGATATTATGAATAAAAAATGAGGAAAGTTATATTTTATTACCTTTAAACAATATACATCATCTTTTCCATAGATTTTATAAACATTTTTTATCTTTTCTATTTTTTGTACTTCAATAGTATAATGATTTTTAATATGCTGAATAACCTCTTGCGCTTCCAAGACTTGCCCTCCAAGCAATGCTTCTTATTTAGTATATGAGGCTTTTTATGACAGTGTGATAAATATAATAAGAACCTTTTCTATGGATTTTTAATATTAATAATATATATACTTAATTACTTTAGAGGTGAATTCCATGAAAATAGCTATGGATGCTAGAGGAATCAATTGGTATAAAGGAACTGGCATTGGAACTTATACTGAAAACATACTAAAAAACCTTTTAGACATAGACAAAGAAAATTTTTATCACCTTTACTGGTCTGGTGACAACTATGATGAATTTTTAAGAACTAATTCTAAAATAATCATGGCCTCCAAAAAGCATCAAAGATTTTTTGAACAAAATTATTTTCCTTATAACTTAAATAAAGAGAACATAGATATATATCATGTTCCTCAGAATGGTATAGGAATTAATGAAAATATAAAATGCAAAAAGATAGTTACAATTCATGATTTAATTCCTTATATTCTGCCAGAGACTGTTGGAAAAGGTTATCTTAATAAATTTCTAAAAGACATGCCTTATATTATGGAACAAGCTGATTGTCTAATAACAGTATCAGAATGGTCTAAGAGAGATATCATAAAATTCTTTCAAATAGATCAAAATAAAATTTTTGTTACGCCTTTAGCAGCTGATATGAAATATATTCCCATGAATAAAGAATTTTGTAAAAAAGTATTACAAAGGAAGCTTATTATTAATAAGGATTTTATCCTTTATATCGGGGGTTTTAGTCCCAGAAAAAACGTAAAAGGATTAATTGATGCTTTTAGAAAGGTATATGGAGACTTCAGCAAAGACCTTTGCCTTCTAATAGTAGGTTCCTTAAAAGATCAGGGTTCTATGCTTAAAGAGTATGTTAATGAACTTAATATGGAGGACAAAATTATTTTTGCTGGATTTGTTGAAGAAGACTTATTGCCAATATTATATAATGCCTGTGAGTGTTTTATTTATCCTTCTCTATACGAAGGTTTTGGTCTCCCTCCTCTAGAAGCCATGAGTTGCGGCGCCCCAGTGATAACCTCAGACACTTCATCAATTCCAGAAGTGGTTAAGGATGCTGGTATACTCATCAATCCTCTAGATAAAAATTCTCTTTCTGAAGCAATGCTTAATCTAATAAATAATGATCATATTAAAGTGGATCTAATAAATAAAGGTATAATAAGAGCTCAAAATTTTTCTTGGAGAAAAACCTCCTTGGAAACCTTAAATGTCTATTCTAAATTTGCAGATAAATCTATATAAAAAGCAAAGCTTACACTAAATAATTAGCGGTAAGCTTTGCCCTTAAATTATTCATTAAATTACTATTCCATTTGCATCTTATTATATTTAATCATTATATCAAGCCAGAGCTTTTCGCCTTCTATGTTCTTACCTAGATTTTCCTTCACAGTAGACCATATTAAGGCATCTATATACTCGTATTCTGAGTTATACTTATCATTAAAAGAAGCTTTCATTACTCCCTCAAAATCTCTCCAAGCCTTTTCTCCTCCCAATGCATTTATTCCATTATCAAATATGTTTTCTGAATAAATAGAATTATAGGCAGGAAGCATATAATATTTGTTCATAGCTTCCGTAAGAAGTTCCTTTTCTGTGGTAACATACTTAATAAAGTCTTCTGCTATTTTGGTGTTTTGTAATTTATTATTAATCAAAAAATTTACGGGCTCCTCCTGAACATCTCTATTGCCTCCAGCTTCAAAGGCTGGGAGTTTTGCTACTCCAACCTTCCAACTTTCCTCCTTAGGAAGAGTTTCTAAGGTTTTTATAAAATCCGTAGAAGCTAAGGTAAAAATACTTTTACCAGCTTTAAGCTTATTTAGAACCTCTTGTTCATTATGAGCTAGATCTAAAACATTATCAGTATATAATTGATTGAGAGTATCAAAGGCTCTAGATGCAGCTATATCATCTACATTAAAATTATTTTCTTTATCTATATACCCCTTATTCAATTGGTTTAAAAATATCCTATATATATTTTTATTTTGGTCTAAAGTCAATAGCTTTACTTCTTTATTACTTCCTGAATATATGTTTTTCCCAATATTATAAAACTGAGACCAGGTTCTAATATCCTCTATTTTTATACCCTTGTTCTCTAATAAGTCTTTTCTATAGAATAAAATAAGCGGTCTATAATCTAGGGGAACAGCATAGATCTTGTTATTAATGGTTATCTGCTCTAATCTATTTTTATTAAAACCATCTTTATAAGAAAAATTACTATTAAGCTCTTTAAATGCTTCATTATTAAGATTATAGTAGTAGGCAATTTTTTTACTCTGAGCCATTAATATATCTGAAAGGTTATTAGTATTTTTCTCTTTTAGTGCATTTTCAATTTTAGCTTCATCTAATACCTCCATAGCTATAGTAACATTAGGATGAAGTTTTCTATACTTTTCTGCAGCGTACTTTATATAATCTTCATAGTTTTTATATACCGCAATAGTAATTTTTCCAGAGATCTCATCTAATTTCCGTTCACTGCTGCTAGTATTTTTTGTATTACAGGAGGTGAAAAATATGATAAAAAAAATCAAAGGAAATATTAACAGTCTATTTTTCAATAACATCATTCCTTACTATTCTTATTTGAGACCTTTAGCTTAAATACGCAATTTACAGGGTTATGGTCACTACTTTCAAACTCTAAATTTGATGTGCTCACATTAATAATGTCAATATTTTCGCTAACTAAAAAACCATCAATAACTGCGGTAAAATTTTCGCCCTTTACATAAGGTCTAGTATTTGTCCTAACAGTATAACAATCTGGATTTACTATCCACCTATAATTTTTAGGAGTAAAGTTTTCAGGCATTACATGAAGCCACTGAGGCCAGGCTTCCTTAGTAGAAAATCTCTTTGGATCAGTGCTAGGCAAAACATAATTCCAATCTCCAGCTACTATAATATAATTACCTAATAATTGCTCTTTAATCAGATGCATCTTTAACATAAACAATTGTTTTTTTCTTATGGCGGCACCTTTATCAAAAGCAGTGAGATGAGTGTTTATAATAACTAATTCTTTGCCATTTTCTACAGAAATTCTTGTCTCTAAAAAACATTTATCTAAATCAAAAATCTTTTTAGGCCATTTTCCTTTACCTGGGAACTGAACCCTTATACTTTTAGATATTTTATATTTTGATAGCGTCATTATGCCTGAATTAGTAGTGCCTACAGGCTTGAGAAATGGGAATGGCACCCAATTAACCTTATGATTAATAGCAAAGGCCGATTGATAATCATTAAAGGTTCTTCTTAAAATTTCTGCTTCGTTTATATTAAAGCTTCTTGTTGATCTCACGTCTACCTCTTGCAAAAGTATAAAGTCTGAGGCCTCCTCTCTCAAATAGGAACATACATTATGTAAATTCACTATAGTCTGTTCCTTACTGCTGGATCGCGTCATCTTCCCTCCATCCCAAAAAAAGTCTTGTCTTTTATCTAATCCACAATAGCCTATATTAAAAGTAGTTATTTTAAAATTTTTATTTATTTTTATATTTTCCTTTACTTCTCCTTGTATATTTAAAAGTTCCTTTTCTTTTGGTTTATAAGTTGTAATGGTCATGTATACTATATATAAAGTTGGTACCATTATTAATATAAGTATAAATGCAATAACTATATTAAAAAGCATAATAATATATTGCCTCCTCTAAATAAACCTTGAATATCTCTATTCCTTTTTCATTATACACCAACTTTTTTAAATTTAAAAATGCAGTTAAAACTATTTTTAGAGTTTTTACCTGCATTTTCTATAATTTAAACTTATTAGTTATATTCTTAAGAAGCTCAGCACTTTCTAAATAACGTACATATGAAAATATATAAAAACTGAAGATAGACAAAATATAAAACAGCCTAAGGCTGTTTTATATTTTATTTATCATACTAGCTAAGTAAGCAGCTCCAAAACCATTATCTATATTTACCACGCTTACACCACTAGCACAGCTGTTTAGCATAGATAGTAAAGCTGCTAATCCATTAAAGTTAGCTCCATATCCTATGCTAGTTGGAACTGCGATGACTGGTTTATCTACTAATCCACCTACTACACTGGCAAGAGCTCCCTCCATTCCAGCAATGACTATAATTACCTTAGCTCCTCTTATGTCCTCCAATCTATTAAATAATCTATGTATACCTGCAACGCCCACATCAAAAATACGCTTAACCCTATTTCCTAATATCTCTGCTGTAACAGCGGCCTCTTCTGCCACCTTTATATCTGAAGTGCCTGCTGTTACTATAGCTATATAAGATTCTGTGGCAGTTATATCTTTGTTCTTTACAATTATCGTTCTGCCCAATTCATTATACTCAGCCTTGCTGCAGATTTCTTTTACCTTTTCGTACATTTCCTTATTAGCTCTTGTAGCTAATATATTTACTTTTTTACTATCCATAAATTCTATTATAGCCTTTACTTGTTCTGTAGTTTTTCCTTCGCAATAAATTACTTCTGGATATCCTACTCTTAACTCTCTATGATTATCTATTTTAGCAAATCCTAAATCTTTAAATGGGAGGTCCTTAAGCTTCTCTATAGCTTCTTCCACTGTTACTTTATCACCCTTAACATCTTCTAAGAGCATTTCTAAGCTTTTAATATCCATTTTACCCCACCTTTTTATGCTAACTATTCTTCTCTTTACTATATTGAAGAATAATTTTTTCATATAAATTCATATAAGTTATTCCATAAGTTTCACAAATATTTTTACAATCTTCATACTCAGGCTTTATCTTTATTTCCTCTCCATTATAAGTGCCTACTTTAATCCTTATCTCACCATACTCTGTATTTAACACCTTACTATGTCTTTCTAACTTTTTTCTTTCAATTTTAATTTTTCTAATACCTAAGGTAGTGGTATTTTTGAATAACACTTCTTCTAGTTCATTGCAGTTTGCTTCGTTACAAATTAAAGTAACTTTAGTAGCCGGTCTGCTTTTTTTCATGATAATAGGAGTAAAATAAACATCTAAAGCTCCATTGGCTAATAGTTTGTCCATTAGGATTTCATATATTTCCCCGGACATATCATCAATATTACACTCAATAACATACTCCTCCTCATTATGCTCCACACAGGCTTCCCCTAAAAACACTCTAAGTACATTAGGAACCTTTTCACCTTCTTTGGTTCCTAAACCATAACCAACTTTATTAACTTTAAAATTTTTCCCATAAGTAAAATTAGAGCATAAAGTCTTTATAATAGCAGCTCCCGTAGGAGTAGTAGCTTCAAAAGGAACATTTTTAGCTAATATAGGTATGTCCTTTAAAATTTCTGCTGTAGCAGGTGCTGGCACTGGCAATATTCCATGAGCACATTTTACAAAGCCATATCCCACCTCTACTGGAGAGCATATTACTTTATCAATTTTTAGATAATCAAAACCTATGGCTGCTCCCACAATGTCAACTATTGAGTCTATGGCGCCAACTTCATGAAAATGTATTTTATAAATATCCTCTCCATGAACTTTTGCCTCAGCCTTAGCTACCTGATAAAATATTTCTAAACTTAATTTTTTTACTGAATCTTTTAAAGAGGATTTATTTATTATATCCTCAATATCTCTAAGATTTCTATGGTGATGATGATCTTCTTCATGCTGATGGTGGCGCTGCTGTTTTAGTATTACATTAAATTTAGTGCCGCTTATACCTTTTTTATTATTCTTTTCTACAGTAATATCAAATTCATCCTCTAGACCTAGTTTATTTAACTCTTCTACAAAATATTTTTGGTCTACCCCTAAATCCAATAAAGCTCCTATATTCATATCCCCGCTAATACCAGAAAAACAGTCATAATAAAGAATTCTCATATTTACTCTCCTTGCCTTATTATTTTATTAATGAAATGATAACTCTAATAATATAATAAAATAAATTTTGTATATTTGCATTATAACATTAATTAAAGTATAATTATTAACATAAAATTTATATTTATAATGAAAAGCTTATGCTGCTCTTAGCATAAGCTTTAGAATTAAGAAAATTTATGATCTAAAAATTATTTGTTTTACATATATTTGTGGAGGAATCTATGCATATTGAATGTTTTAAATATTTTTATGAAGTTGCAATTTTAAAGAGCATCTCTAAAGCTGCAGCTAATTCACATATTTCTCAGTCCGCTCTAAGTCAACAGATTCAAAAGTTAGAGGATAGAATAGGTGTTAAACTTTTGGAGAGAAGCAATAAGGGTGTTGAGTTAACTACTGAAGGTAAAATAGTACTTCGTCATTGTGAGACCATAATAAATTCTTATGAAAGAATGCTAGAAGATGTTTCAAGTCTAAGACTTTATAATCATAATATTAGGATTGATGCCTATTGGACAGCTTCCTCTTATCTAATGCCCTTAGTTATGTTTAACTTAAAAAAAAGATTTGAAAATTATGATATAAAGCTAACTTCAAATGATAATGAAAACATTCAATTAAATATAATGAACGGTATAAGTGATATTGGAATATGTTATGATGCTTCAAGCAATGAGTCTCTTATTTCTTCAAAAGTAACTAGCGACAAATTAATTTTAGTAGCTTCTCCTGAGTTTAAAATAGGCTCAAGTCTGTGCCTTGAAGAACTAGCTAACTATCCCATGATAATTTTAAATGATAAGCTTAACATAAAGCATTCGCTTTATACAGCTTTGTCTAAAGTAGGAAAGAATCTGAATGATTTAGATATCATATTTAGTGTAGATTCCATAGAAACTGCCAAGGCTTCTGTGGAAAGAGGCTATGGTGTTTCTATCCTGCCTTATTTAGCCGTAAAAAATGAACTTGAAAAAAATTCATTAAAAGAAGTAAATCTGCAAGGATTAGATTTTAAATATAATATATACATGGTATATACCCCAGACACTTCAAAAAATTTCAGAGATTTCATAGAGTACTTTAAAAAGCAAATAAAAAGAATTACTCAATAAAAGAGAGGAGTCTTCCTCTCTTTTATTGAGTAAAGTATTAATAATTCCTATGTAAAAGCTTTTGAGTTATCTGCTTAAGTATATCCTTGTAATCATTTTCTGGCAACTTATCTATTAGACCAAAAGCCTTATCAGTATATCTCTGAGCTAATCTTTTAGATTTCTCAACTCCTCCATACTGATTTACTAACTTTATAATATTATGTACGTCTTCATCCTTATATTCATTTTTGGAGAGTATGGGGGATAGTATGTTTCTATTTTCTTCTAAGGCATATATTACAGGTAAAGTGTATATCCCCTGTTTTATATCATTGGTGGCTGATTTTCCTATGCTAAAGTCATCTCCTGTATAATCTAATATATCATCAATTATTTGAAAAGCCATTCCTATGTTGTGACCTATGTTCCAAAATATTCTACATAACTTTTCGCTACATTCACTTTCTGCTGCTCCACTGTAAAGACTTAAAGAAAATAATTCTGCGGTTTTAGCAGATATTCTGTTTAAATACCTTTTTAAAGATATATTTTGAACAAATCTTGAGTTAAGTTGTTCTACCTCTCCTAAACAAATTCTAGACATGGACTTGCTATCAATTTTTATGCTGGTTAAAGAAGAATTACTAGCTAGTATTTTAAAACAAACACAAAAAAGAAAATCGCCTATATAAACAGCATAATCCTTACCATATTTAGATTGTATAGTCTCTTGACCTCTTCTTAACTTAGAGTCATCTATAATATCATCATGTACTAAGGTAGCCATATGAATCATCTCTACTACAGCTGCCAAAGCATGAGACTTTTCTTCATTATAATTCCCAAATCTTGAAGACATTAGAACAAAGGCCGGCCTCAATAATTTACCACCAGAATCTATTAATTCATGAATAGATTTCTGCATCACTTTGTCTTTACATTTAGTATTTTTTTTCATTATATCCACTATAGAATTTAAATCATTTTTTATTACAGGATATTCATTCCAAAATTTATCCATTCAATCAACCTCTATTGTCTAATTTTATTCAGAAAAGGAATCTTACTCATATGATTAGTAACATAATTTGATGTTAGTCCTACAAAGATCCCAGTACCTATGCCTGCTATAGTTAGAATAGGCAAATATAAGGTTACACCTATATTTTTCACTATAGCCGCTGCTACTAAAAGCTGTCCTACATTATGAAAAACTGCTCCACCGGAGCTTACACCTATTATGCTGACCTTATCTCCTCCAAGTTTTTTTATAAGCACCATGGCTATAAAACTAAAGAAGCTTCCTCCAATACTATATAATAATGCAGATACGCTTCCTCCAAACATGGAAGACATTAAAATTCTTAATATCATTACTAAAATTGTTTCTTTATAGTTTAAAGTATATAGGCATATAACTGTTATTATGTTTGCTAATCCTAATTTTGCTCCTGGAGTTATAAAAGGTACAGGAATCATTCCTTCTATAATATGCAAAACTAGTGCTTGGGCTACGAGTAATGCCATAAAAATCATTTTACTAGTTTTTTTCAATATTATCACCTCAATAGGAAATTATGGTTTCATCCTGATCAATAGAGTTACCCTTTATTTCTACCACTAACCTGTGAGGCAAACATACAAGAGTTTCGCCAGGTTTTTGAATAAAACCTGGCTTCTCACATACTTTATCAGGGCAGTCCGCTTCAATTATAGCAACTTTATTATCTTTTACTTGTATCACATTTATACCATATTCATTTTTAACAGTATAATTGTCTGTACCTTTATGATTATCTATTCTTATTTTTTTATGAAGCTTACCATTTACGCTAACTTCAGCATAAACGGCATCATAATTTTTTTTTGAAACTATTCCAAATACAACTTCTGGTATAAAGGATAGTACTAGTAAAGCAACTACTATTATTATATCCCATTTCTTAATCATGAATTTATCTGCCCCATTTCAAGAATCTCTATTTATATATAGGCTTTTGTTTACCTAGCCACCAATTACTTACCTTTTCAGTTATCCAAGGCATTACATAGTAATCTAGTCCAAAGGTTCTACCTGCTCCACCCATTAAAGCTATTGCTCCAAAGAAATACCATAGTATTTCCCAACCAGCCATAGCTGAAAGAACAAAGTTAACTACCATAAATGCAGAGGCCGCACTAGCTAACCAAGTAAATAAACCTGCTAATAAACATAATCCTATAGCTAATTCTGTTAACACAACGATTCTTTGGAACCATACTGCCACTTCTGCATTTGGTATCATTACCTTCATTATAGACTGAAAGAAACCTGGCATTTCTTTAATGATTGGTGTTGGCCAAGAAGATGCTGCTCCTTCAGCTGCTTGTGAGGCACTTGTAGTAGCATCAGCTGCTTGAGATGCTCCGGATGCACCATTAACTTTTAACCATTCAAATGGCATTTTTACATTACCTGCTTTTATCCAACTATCTTCACCAATGGTAAACTTAGTTATCTTATCAAAGCCTTTTAAACTTTCCCAGGTTTTATCTCCTGCTAGCTTCTTCACAGCTTCTAAGAACCAAAGAATTCCTATATATAGCCTTAAAGGCACTAACCACAATCTATTAGCCTTTGAAGATAAATGTCCTCCCATGATAGAACGTCTATCTTCCATATTAAAGAACTCATGAGTTAAATATCTCCAAATTAAATATATTCCGCCTACACCCCATAAATAGTGTAAATTAACTAAGTGCTTCATTACCATAGCGAAGAATCCAGACAGCTTCATTCCTGATAGATTAGCCACGCAATATCTTCCACCTACAGATACCATAAAGCCATGGTAATTTGATTTGAATTTAGTCTTTTCTCTTTTTTCCATATCTGCCACTATATTACTAGCAACAGTATCTCCTGTTTGAATTGCTGCTTCAACTATTTGAGGTGTTCCTTTTCCTTTTTCCTCTTCATAGTATGCTATATCTCCAACTATATATACATTTTGCTTATCTGTAGACTGCATAAATTCATTAGTTACTATTCTTCCTGCTCTACCTAGGCACAGACCATAAGCACAGGAGTCAGAATTACCTTGAATTCCGCATGTCCAGATAAGTGTTTGTGTTGGGATTTCTTCTCCAGTTTTTAACACAATCTTATTTGATGTTACTTCAACTATTGGAGCATTTTTCTTTATTTCTACTTTATGCTTATTCATATAGTTTTCAGCCTTTGCAGCCTGATTTCTATCTAGCATATTTAAAATAGTTGGCATAGCTTCTACTACCATTAAACTTATTTCTGATGGATCCACATTATGTTCTTTTGATAGTCTCTTCTTCCACTCTAAAAGCTCTCCTATCATTTCAATGCCTGTAAATCCTGAACCAGCTACAACAAAAGTAAGCATTTCCTTTCTTTTTGCTGCATCTCTTTCTAAGCTTGCCTTTTCAAAAATACTTGTCATATGCTCTCTTATTTTTATCGCGTCTTCAAAGGACCATAAAGAGAAGCCATTTTCTTTTACCCCTGGAACTCCGAAATATGTTGGTACACTACCAGTTCCGATAACTAAATAGTCATAAGGATAGCAATTTTGTTCAGAACATACTATTTGATTTTCTGTATCAATCTTATGAACAAACTCTGTAACTACATTCACTTTTGTTCTATGGAATATTCTTCTTAAATCTAGTTGTACAGATTCTGGATGAACCCTTCCCCCTGCTACTTCATGTAATTCAGTCATAAGTGTGTGGTAAGGATTTTTATCAATCAAAGTAATTTGAACATCATCATTCTTTTTAAACTTTTTAGCTAACTTTTTGGCTACATGCACGCCACCATAGCCTCCACCTAAAACCACTATTTTTTTCTGATTTGACATTTAATCACCTCTTCATTAAAAATAAATAATAATATAATTACACAGTGCTTCAAGTTTATTGTATATATAAATACGAAGCATGTCCATATTATATTTCAGGAATTTTTCTACATAATTAATCAGTTCTTTTAAATATTCTAGCTATGTTAAAAAATTGTTAGTTAATTGATTCTTCTATAGTTGTTAAGTTAAAAACTAAACAAAAAAATTGCTTTTGCTATAAGTATTTTTAATATTGTATTAATAAAATATATAACCAAATTTGTTTTTATTTATTCATATTACTGCTATAATTTCTATTGTAATATTTGTTTTACACAAATTTAAACTACATACATTTTTAAGGGGGATTCTTTGATGAGAAGAAAAAAAATATTAAGTTTAATCGTTGCTTCTGTATTATCTTTAACAATACTAACAGCTTGTGGTAAAAAAGAGGAACCAAAACCTGCTGATACTAAACCTGCTGCTGGTACATCTGCATTAAAAGATGGAAAATATAGAGCAGAGTATGACAAAGAAGATACAAAGGGTTGGAAAGCCTTCACAGAAATTGAAGTAAAAGACGGAAAAATAGCTTCAGCTAAATATGATTATGTTAAACCAGATGGTTCTTTAAAGAGCCAAGATAAAGCTTATAACGATGCTATGAAGGCAAAGTCAGGTACAAACCCTGCAGAATATACAGTAAAACTTGCTAATACATTAGTTGAAAAACAAGATGCAACTAAAGTTGATAAAGTTACTGGAGCTACTCATTCTTGGGAATATTTCAAAGAAATGGCTGATAAATTAATAAAAGAAAAAGCTGCTAAAGGAGATACTGCTAAATTAGTTCTTCCTCAACCAGACGTTCTTACTTTAAAAGATGGAAAATATAAAGCTGAATTTGATAAAGAAGATACAAGAGGTTGGAAATCCTTCGTTGAAATCGAAGTTAAAGGCGGAAAAATTACAGCAGCTAAATTTGATGATGTTAAGGCCGATGGAAGCTTTAAATCTCAAGATAAAGCTTATAATGATAGCATGAAAAAATCATCTCCTACAAATCCTGCTGATTACACTGTAAAACTTGCTAAAGCTTTAGTTGAGAAACAAAATTCTAATGTAGACGTTGTAACTGGAGCTACTAGTTCTTCAAACAACTTCAAGACATTAGCTAGCAAATTACTTACAGACAAAGCAGCTAAGGGAGATGCTACTACATTAGTTCTTCCACAACCAGATGTAAAAAAATAATATAATAATATATAAAATTAAAGTAGAGGCTTTAGGATTTTCCTAAAGTCTTTATTAATGAAGGGGTTTTTGTGTATAATATTAGTAAAATAACTTTAACTTAGGAGGAATTCTATGAAAACTTCACATAAAAAGCTTTTTAAATTTCTAACTGCATTGTTGATGCTTTTATTTTTCTTAACTGGCTGTAGTAAACCAAAGGAAATAAACAATAAAGAATCAAAAGATCCTCTCTCTAAAACTAATTTTTTCATGGGTACGGTAGTTTCAGTTAGTTTATATGATCACAAGGATGAGGCTATAATTCAAAAGGCCTTTGATAGAGTTAAAGAAATAGAAGATGAAGTAAGTATTAATAAAAGCGGTACTGAACTTGACAAGGTAAATGAGCTCTCTGGTAAAGAACCTGTAAAAGTTAAAAATGATACCTTTACTATAGTAAAAAAGGGCCTTGAATATTCAAAGCTCTCTGAAGGCTCCTTTGATATCACTATTGGACCTTTAGTTAAACTATGGAGTATAGGATTACCTGAAGCTAAAGTTCCAACAAAAGAGGAAATAGTAAAAGCAATACCTTTAGTTGGATACAATAACTTACAAATTAATGAGCAAGATAAATCAATATTTTTAAAGCAAAAGGACATGATCATAGATTTAGGTGGTATTGCAAAAGGCTATACTGCTGATGAGATATCAAAGGTATTAAAAGACAATGGTGTTAAAGATGCTATTATAGATCTAGGTGGAAATATTTTTGCCATGGGACAAAACCCCAATGGTAACCCTTGGAGAATTGGAATTCAAAACCCTTTTGAAACTAGAGGTGGATTAGTAGGTTCCATAAACGTTAAGGATAAATCCGTTGTTACTTCTGGAATATATGAAAGGTACATTGAAAAGGATGGAAAGAGATACCATCATATATTAAGTCCATTTACAGGCTATCCTTATGATAATGAAATTGCTGGTATCACTATAGTAAGTGACAAATCCGTAGATGGGGATGCACTATCTACTACAGTATTTTCAAAAGGACTAGAGCAAGGCATGAAGTTCGTTGAAAAGCTACAAGGTATAGAGGCTATATTTGTTACAATGGATAAAAAGGTATATATAACCTCCGGATTAAAAGATAATTTTAAAATTACAAACACTGAATTTATATTATCTAATTAAGAAAGAAGCCCAATTATAATATTTGAGGAGAGATTTCATGGCTTATAAAGATTTGCAGCATTTTGTTAAAGTGCTAGAAGAAAAGAATCTATTAAGGAGAGTAAAGGCTGAAGTAAGTGCTGAGCTTGAAATTACTGAAATAGCAGATAGGATATCAAAGCAATATGGTCCAGCTCTTCTTTTTGAAAATGTTAAGGGGTCAAAATATCCCCTGCTTATAAACGCTATGGGAACCTATGAAAGAATGAATTTAGCTTTAGGAGTAGATAGCCTTGATGAAATCGGCTCTACCATTGGAGATTTTATTGATATGTCCAATTATCTAGGCTTAATGAACAAGTTTAAATCCCTTCCTAAATTCGCTAGGTTAGCTGCGGTGTTTCCTTTAAAACTTCCTACTAAGGGCTCTTGCCAAGAGGTTATTGAAGAAGATCCAGATTTAGATTCCTTGCCAGTTTTAAAATGTTGGCCAGAGGATGGTGGAAAATTTATAACTTTGCCTTTAGTAATAACTAAGGATCCTGAAACGGGCATACAGAACATGGGAATGTATAGATTACAGGTTTTTGATAAAAATTCTACTGGAATGCACTGGCATTTACATAAAGACGGAAGAGAGATTTACGAAAAATATAAAAAGTTAGTTGGAAAAATGCCAGTATCCGTAGCTCTAGGCTGCGATCCTGCTATCACTTATGCTGCCACTGCACCTCTGCCTAAAATGATAGATGAGATGATGTTTGCAGGCTTTTTGAGAAAATCTCCTGTAAAATTAGTAAAATCCATAACCAACGATATATATGTGCCTGCAGATGCAGAGTTTATACTAGAAGGTTATGTAGATGTAAATGAACCTTTAAAATTGGAAGGTCCTTTTGGTGATCATACAGGTTACTATTCCTTAGCTGATTATTACCCTGTTTTCCATGTAACTTGTGTCACCCATAAAAAAGATGCAGTATACCCTACTACCATCGTAGGCAAGCCCCCTATGGAAGATTGTTATATAGGAAAAGCTACAGAGAGAATATTTTTACCTTTATTAAAAATGCAGTATCCTGAAATTATTGAGTTTAATTTCCCTTTAGAGGGAGTATTTCATAATTGCGTTATAGTCTCCATAAAAAAGAGATATCCAGGTCACGCAAAAAAAATCATGCACTCCTTATGGGGTATAGGCCAAATGATGTATACTAAAATGATAATAGTAGTAGATGAGAATGTGGATCCTCACGATCTTTCCACCGTAGCTTGGAAAGTATTTAATAATATTGATGCAAAACGAGATGTAGTAATTGTAGAAGGACCTTTAGATGCCTTAGACCACGCTTCTAACCTACCGCATTATGGCCATAAAATGGGTATAGATGCTACTAAAAAGTGGTCTAGCGAAGGTCATACCAGAGAATGGCCTAATGATATTGAAATGTGTCAGGAAATAAAGGATTTGGTGGAAAAGAGGTGGAAGGAGTATGGAATATAGCAAAAAGATAATAAAGAAAATTCAGGATTATGGTGTATTAGTTATGTTTTCTCACACCATATTCTCTTTTTCCTTTGCACTGCTTTCCATGCTTTTAGCTGCTAATGGACTACCTTCTTTTAGAACCTTATTTTGGATATTAGTAGCTTTTATAGGTGCTAGAACTGGAGCTAACGCTATTAATAGAGTCATAGATATGAAATTTGATGCTAAGAATCCTAGAACTTCTCACCGCCAATTACCTCAAGGTCTAATGAAAAAATCTGAAGTAATACTATTTACCACAGGATGCTTTGCTCTATTAGTAATTGGAGCCTTCATGCTAAACCCATTATGTGTGATGCTGCTGCCTGTAGCTTTGATTCTTTTAATATCTTATTCTTATACTAAAAGATTCACATGGGCTTGCCATATAGCCTTAGGAGTGACCTGTGCCGGCGCTCCTGTAGGTGCTTGGATAGCAGTAGCTGGTAATATATCTTGGACTTGTCTTTTCCTAGGTGCAGCTAATGCTTTATGGGTGGCAGGATTTGATATAATTTATGGCTCTCAAGACGTAGATTTCGATAGAAGAGAAGGATTATTTTCTATTCCTTCCATATTTGGAATAAAAAATGCACTATACATATCCTCTTTTTTTCACTTTGTAGCTATACTTATTTTATTCTCCATCTATTTTATAGCTTCCATGGGATGGATTTATTTAATAGGTATTATAATCATGGCTATACTACTATTTATTGAACATAAGATGGTGTCCCCAGAAGACTTAACCCATGCAAAAATTGCTTCTTATAATATCAATGAATTAGTTAGTGTGGTGTTTCTTGTATTTAGCACATTGGATATTTTTTTATTGAGGTGATATTTTGAAAAAATACATAATAGCCATTACTGGTGCTAGCGGTAGCATTTATGCTGTAAAATTAATTGAAGAACTATTAAAAAATGGTTATTCAATTCATCTCGTTGTAAGTGATAATGGGGCAAAAGTTTTAGAATATGAAACAGGTATAAAACTTTTAAATTTTATAGAAGATATGAAGGAAAAATACGGCAATATAACCCTAGAAGATGTTGATAATCTATTTTCTTCTGTGGCTAGTGGATCTTTTAAAACGGATGGTATGATAATACTTCCCTGCTCCATGTCTTCTCTTGGTGAAATAGCTCATGGGGTATCAAAAAATCTAATAGGTAGAGCAGCGGATGTATGCATAAAAGAGAAAAGACCTTTAGTTATAGTTCCTAGAGAAACACCTTTAAGCTCTATCCACCTTAAGAATATGCTTATTCTTAGTGAAAGTGGTGTTACAATTTTGCCTGCCATGCCTGGTTTTTATCATAAGCCAGAGAACTTAGAGGATGTAATAAACTTTGTAGTAGGAAAAATATTAGATACATTAAGTATAGAAAATAATTTATTTAAGAAATGGGGTAACTAATACATGAAAAAAATATGTAGCATATTTTTAGCTTCTTTATTGGCAGCAAATATAACTGCTTGTAGCAGCAGTAATAATAAAAAAGAAAATAACTCTAAACCGCTAAAGGAAATAAATATTGGAGTAATGCCTTCAGTAGATGCCTTTCCCTATATAGTTGCAAAGGAAAAAGGCATCTTTGAAAAAAATGGTATAAAAGTTAATATTGAATCCTTTAAAAGCGCTAAGGATAGAGATGCAGCTCTTCAAAGTGGATCTTTAGACGGAGTTTGTACTGACTTGGTGGGGGTAGGCTTGTTGAAAAAGAGCGGTCTTGACCTAAGGATTACAGGTAGTACTGATGGTAAATTTCAATTAGTTTCTAGCAGTGAATCAGGTATTAAATCAGTGGAAGACTTAAAAAATAGAAATATAATAATATCTAAAAATACCGTTATAGAATTTATTTTGGATAGCATACTTAAAAAATCAAATATTAAAGAAACAGAGGTAGTGAAAGAAGAAGTTCCTCAAATACCGGTTAGGTTAGAAATGCTAAGAAATAATAAAGCTCAAGGCGCTCTTTTACCAGAACCTTTTTCATCACTAGCAATGAAGGATGGAGGTTTGCTCATAAGTGATAGCGAAAAGCTAGGTATCGCCCCTGGTGTAACAGCTTTTACCTCAAAGGCTATCAAAGAAAAAAATGAAGAAATAAAAAAATTATATAAATCCTATAATGAAGCCATTGACTATATAGAGAAGGAATCTTTAGCTAGCTATGAGGATATCCTTATAAAAGAAATAGGTTTTCCAAAAGAAATGAAAGGCTCCATTTCTTTACCTAAATTTAGAAAAAACACTCTTCCTAAAGAGGAGGATTTAAAATTTGCAATAGAATGGCTAATAGATAAAAACTTAGCTTCTAAGGATTTAAAACCCTCTGATTTAGTAGATGATTTTGCAGTGAGGTAGACATAATGCTTTCCGTAGAAAAATTGAACTTTTCCTATAATGGTAATGCCATTATAAAGGATTTTAATTTGAATATTGAAAAAGGAAGAATTTATACCTTCATTGGCCCATCTGGTTGCGGCAAGTCTACCTTACTAAACCTTATTGCGGGGCTTATAAATAATTATGAGGGCTCTATTTCTATGGATGAAAAAGCCCTTAATCCTAATAATAATTTAATTGGCATGATACCTCAAAACTTTGGTTTGCTTCCTTGGAAAACTGTAGAAGAAAATATTATTCTTGGTTTAAAAATCAAAGGATTAGCTATTGAAAAAGAGTATATTAATTCATTAATAGAAAAACTGCAATTAACGGCATTACTTCATAGATTCCCTAAGGAATTAAGCGGCGGCCAAAAACAAAGGGTAGCCATAGCAAGGGCCTTTGCCCTTAAGCCAGATATATTGCTAATGGACGAACCCTTTTCTTCCCTAGATGAATTAACTAGAGAAAGTACCCAAGAGCTATTTCTATCACTATGGAGAGAATTCAGTATAACCACTTTGTTCATTACCCATAGTATAGAGGAAGCGGTCTATTTAGGAGAAAATATAGTTCTCTTGTCTCCCCTGCCTACAAGGGTTATGAAGATTATTAATAATACAAGCTTTTATTTAGAGGAAGGTAGATGCTCCTCCTCTTATAATGACATTAGTCATAAAATACGACAATTCATCAAAAAGGAATGGATTTAATGAATATACAAAATAGATTTCAATATTTTTTCAAAGGCTTTATAATAATAAATCTTATATGGATTATCTTATCTAAAGCGGTAAATATGAATATTCTCCCTCTCCCTTTTGAGGTATATAAAAATCTTTTTACCATGAATTTTTCAGATTTATATATTCATTTTACCTACAGCTTCATGAGGATATTTTTAGGAATAGCTATCTCCTTAATATTAGGAGTATTTATTGGAATAATAAGTTACTATTCTAAAACTTTTGACAACATAATAGCTCCCTTAGTATATTTCACTTATCCCATACCTAAAATTTCTTTGCTGCCAATTTTAATGCTGACTCTTGGCATTAAGGAAAAATCTAAAATAGTGATGATTGTTCTCATCGTAATTTTTCAAGTTATCATAACCACAAGGGATAGTATAAAAAATATACCAAAAGAGATTTTTTATCCTCTTAAATGCTTAGGTGCTTCTAGATTTCAAATTCTTAAAGAAGTATTATTTCCTTCTATACTATCAGAAATCTTTACTTCTATTAGATTAGCTTTAGGCACTGCAATTTCAGTGTTATTTTTTACAGAAACCTACGGCACTAGATATGGCATGGGATATTTTATTATGGATTCTTGGATGAAAATTGACTATATATCAATGTATACTGGCATTGTGCTTATTAGTATACTTGGATTTTTTCTTTTCACTTTAGTAGATTTGTTAGAGCAATATTTTTGCAGATGGAGGTAATCATGAGAATATTTAATGGAAGAGAAATAGAACTTCTAGCTCCCGCAGGTACCTTTAAGGATTTTTTAACTATAATTCAAAGTAAAGCCGATGCGGTTTATTTTGGCGGAAAAAACTTTAATATGAGAATGCATAGAAAAGATCATAACTTAACTAATGAAGAGATTGAAGAGGCTATAGCTTTAGCTCATAGCCTAAATAAAAAAGTCTATATAACCTTTAATAATATGATGAATGAAAAGGAAATTAAGGCTTGCGAAGAATTTTTAATTTTTTTAGATAAGGTACAGCCCGATGCACTAATAATCCAAGATTTTGGTGTAATAAAGAAAATAAAGGACTTAAATCTTAATTTAAATATGCATCTCAGTGTTATGGCTAATGTACATAATAAACCCATGATAGAAAGAGCTATAGAACTCGGAGTAACCAGAGTGGTGACTTCTAGAGAAATATCCTTAGATACTATAAAAATCCTATCAAAGGATTTAAATGTAGAATTTGAGTATTTTATTCATGGGGATATGTGTTCTGTACATGGCGCTCAGTGCCTCTATAGCGGTATGCTTTTTGGCAAAAGCAGTAACCGTGGTCTATGCATGAAGCCCTGCAGATGGTGTTATAAACAAGACAACTCCGAGGAATATTCATATCCCCTAGCAGTAAAGGATATGAGTCTATTTAGGCAATTGCCTGAACTAATAAATTCTGGTGTTTGTTCTTTTAAGATAGAAGGAAGAATGAGAGATAGCGAACATCTCCTTCACATAATAGATTCCTACGGCGAAGCCATAGATAAATATATAGAGGAGCCTACGGCCTATTCTATAGATGAGGTTACTAGCAATTATCTATATGATAATAGAGTAAGAAATATTTCCACAGCCTATGCTTTTAAAAAGCCTGGAAGCATAAACATTGATATGGATGGGAAAAGAGAACCAAGAATCTTTAGCAGAGCAGTAGAGGAATTTGATTGCAATGAGCAGAGAGTAGCTCAGCTAGAAGAAAAGTTTAAAAATATAACCAATACTAAATCAGAAATAATCCTATCTGTAAAAGTAAATAATTTAGAGGCTTTAAAAGCTGCTTATGATAATGGTGCTAGAGAGATTTATATATCTTCTGAAGTATTTAAACCTCTTAAACCCTTCAGTAAATCAATGATAGGTGAAGCAGTAAAATATGCTTCAAAAGCTAATATATATTATGCATTGCCTAGAATGGCTGATGAGAGGCAAATATTAGAGCTTCACTACCTCATACCAGAGTTGAAATCTATGGGTGTTAAAGGTCTAGTAATTTCAAACTTAGGTCAAGTGAAGAAATTCTCTATCTATGGTTTAGAGCTAATTGGAGATTTTGGAGTTAATATTTTAAATAGCGCCTCTTCAGAGTTCTATCATAATGAAGGAGTAAAAAGAATAACCTTATCTCTAGAAGCTACTGCAGATAATATAATAGACTTAATGAAAAACTCTAAGGTACCTATGGAAATAGTAGTTCAGGGCGCTCCTACAGTGATGTATTTAGAGCACTGTCTTGCAGCTGCAAAGCATAATACTTCTTCTCAAGATTGGTGCCTTGACTATTGCCTTAAGGAAAATATGGACTTAATAGATGAAAAGGGAAATATTCACCCTGTTTTTGCTGATCAATACTGCAAAAATCATATATTACCTTCAAAGGATATATCCCTTCTTCCTATTATTAGCTCTCTTAAAAGCTTAGGCATTAGTAGTTTTAGAATTGAAGGTTGTCATTATGATTCTGCTACTTTAGGAAAAATAGTTAATGTATACATAAACAGCTTATATAACGAAAATCCAGAAAGCCTTTATGCTATAAATGATTTAAAAGAAATTACTAGAAGAGGTCAAAGTCTTCAAGCACTAAATTATGATTAGAGGTGAATAAAATGTCCTTTATAGGTGCAGAAAAAATTATTGAAAAGAAAAAACAATACTTGGTACCCTGCTCTTATCATTTCTATAGCAACGCTCCTCAAATTGTTAAGGGAAAAATGCAGTACTTATATGATAGTGAAGGCAAGGAATATCTAGATTTTTTCTCAGGAGTTTCAGTAATGAACTGTGGTCATTGTAACGAAGAAATATTAGAAAAGACTATAGATCAAATGAAAGCCCTTCAACATACTACTACTATTTATCTTACAGAGCCCATTGTAAATTTAGCTGAAAAGCTATATCATATGACTCCAGGAGACCTTAAAAGAAGCTTTTTCTGTGGCACAGGCTCTGAGGCTAATGAGGGAGCCTTGCTTTTAGCCAAGCTATTTACAGGTCATAGTGAATTTATAGCTTTAAATCATGGTCTTCATGGTAGGACTCATCTTACTATGAGCGTCACAGGTATAGGCATGTGGAGAACTGATTCCAATCCAGCTTCCGGTATACATTTTGCTCCAAATCCCTATTGCTACAGATGTCCTTTTAAGCAAAGCAAAGGGAGTTGCGGCTATGAGTGCGTTGAAGCTGTAGAGAGCGTAATTAAAAATCAAACCTCTGGTAGAGTAGCTGGATTTATTGCAGAAGCTATTCAAGGCAATGGTGGTATAATTACTCCACCTAAAGATTACTTTAAAAACCTAAACTCTATTTTATCTAAATATAATATTCCTTTAATTATAGATGAAGTTCAAACAGGTTTCGGTAGAACAGGAAAAATGTTTGCTATAGAGCACTATGGCATAACTCCTGATATAATGACCATGGCTAAAGCTCTAGGTAATGGAGTACCTATTGCTGCCTATATTACCACAGATAAAATTGCTCAAAGCTTTACAAGGCCCTCCGCCTCTACCCTAGGTGGAAATCCAGTATCCGCTGCTACAGCTCTTGCGGTGTTAGAATATATTGAAAATCATGATTTAATGATTAAAGCCGAAAAGTTAGGTAATGTGTTAAAGCAAGGCCTTCTTCAGCTTAAGGAAAAACATTCCTTAATCGGTGATGTGCGCGGCATAGGATTAATGCTAGGTGCAGAATTAGTAAAAGAAAATAAAGAACCTGCTATGAAAGAAACAGATATGATCCTTGAAGCCATGAAAGAAAAAGGAATCTTTATTGGCAAGAATGGTGAAAATAGAAATGTTCTAGCCTTTCAGCCTCCGTTAATTATCGATGAAGAAAATATTAATACTTTAATCACTAGTCTTGATGAAGTACTGAGCTCTATTGATTTTTAATCTTAAGTTAATACTTCACATAAGAAAAAAGCGACGTGGGTCGCTTTTTTTGAATTCACAGTTCACAATGCACAATTGAGGAAGATTTTTCTCCGCTTCCCTACGAAAAATCTTTAATTATAATTTTTAGTGGCTTAGCCACTCCAAAAGCCATGGTTAAGTATTAGCCACGCTTTATAAATTACCAATTTTTTCGCAGCGCTAGCGAAGAAAAAATTTCCTTCATTGTGAATTGTGCTCTGTGCATTGTGCATTAAATAAAGGTTGTGTCGCAACTTTCATTATGTACAACAGTAAAATCCTTAGTAAAAATGTAGTTTGCTAATATCACTGCACTTACTCCAGATATAAGTTTAGCCAAAATAAAGATTGATAATACTTGAGGCTCTTTTGCCGAAACAAAGCCCATTTGTCCTCCAAACACAAAGGCTCCGCTTACACTAAAAGCAGTACATAAAATTTTCCCCTTGGTGTTCATATCCTTAAAGGTGGCAAATACCAATAAATTACTAGCTAAACATCCTAACAACCCTACTACAGAGGGTGTGTTTAATCCATATCGCCTCCCAAGTCTCCTAAAAGGCTCTCTAAAAACTCTACTTAGTATAGAAATCATGGTATAGGCTCCTGCCAGTACAAAAGCTATCCTTCCTACTACAGCTAAGGCTTCATCCACAGGTATTAATCCACTAATAAGCTTTACTCCTATAATTGCATCAATACCTTGTAAAATAAGGCCAACAATACTTAAACTTATAATAGCTTTTCCTAACAAAGTAAATACTTTTATAAGCTTCTGAGGAATTTTTAGTATACCTAATGCTAATAATAATGAAACCAATATTATTGGCATCAAATTCCATAATAATATGCCTATATTAATACCTTGTATTATCCCTGCCACTAAACATCCTACAGGTATTGTAATAATTCCTGACATAATCCCTTTAGAAAAATAATCATAATCTTCTTTGTCTATAAGCCCTATAGCCATAGGTATGGTAAAGCTTATAGTACATCCTAACATGGAAGATAGAATAATGGCAGAAAATAATCCTAAAACCTCATTCTTTGCTATAGAGGTACATAATTGGTAGGCTCCCATATCTGTAGCCAAAAACATTGCTGGAAACAAGGAGGCATCCACAAATAAGAGTTTTGAAAAGGGAACAAATATAAGCTCCATAGCCTTTGAAAGCAAAGGTGAAAGAGAATAAATTCCCGTCATAGCTATAGCCAGAGTTCCCATGGTCTTAATTCCCTCTTCAAACTTCTCTCCTATTCTAAATCTATTTCCAAAAACATAATCCAATCCCCCAAGTAAAAAGAAAACTGCTATTACAAGTAAAATAACTTTATTCATTTATACCCCTCTTCTTGCATAGAAATTTTTAAGACAGATTAATTATATAATATATAAAATGCTTTTAATAGGGTACGCTATATAAATTTACTGCTTGCTTTTGATTAATATTAAAATATAACTTCATATCTATGCACAATAAGGGCTCTTCGTTATAATTCTTCAAATTACTATATAGGTCTACTTTCTCTAATTCCATATTTAGAGGGTTATTGTTTAGAAGTCTATCTGTAGAAATCGTCTTGCTAAATTTAAACATATTCCTTTGTGTTGCATATTTTACTTTATATGACTGCTCCTTATCTGTAGCATAGTCAATAGTAGTATATACAGTTCCTGAAGCAAATAAATATAACTCTCCATTGTCCCCTTTTATTATAGTATAATTATCAACTTTAGGTCTGCTTCTTATTGAAAGTACTTTTTCTATTTTATGTTCTATGTGCACTGGCGAAGTAACTAATAGGGAAACCGTATCCTTCCTTAATATTACAGGCACTTCAGCTTTTACGTAAATGCTGTCCTTATAAGGCTTTATACTATAATTTTGCACTTTATTAATATTATGAGGTTCATTAATACTATGCTTTTCCTTATTAGTATTATATATTTCATTAATATTATGTTTTTCCTCACTAGCATCATGCGTTTCATTAATGTCATGCTTTTCCTTGATATTCTCTTCTTTGCTCTTAATGGCAGCTAATATAATAATCAGTAATAAGATCTTTTTATATAAAATTATATAATTGTAAATATAAATATATAAAATTATATACGCCATCAGTAGTGACCTAATAAATCTTCTCCTACAACATAATCTCATATAAAACCCCTTACTATTGCTATGTACAATAGGCATAAGCTAGCTTATGCCTATTAAAATATATTAACTATTAAAAAAAATTTAAGGAATTCTTACTTGTTGTAATTGTAAAACCTTTATTCTCAAGAAAACTACCATTTTTTCTAAAACTTTCTTGAAAACTTCTACTTCCTCATGCTTTTTCCCTTTATGGCATTCCTTATCTTCAAAGAAGTCGTGATCTTCGCATTCATCCTTATCTTCCCAATCCCACTTATCTTTTAAAGGCTCCTTGCACATAAGAATATCAGCCTCAAATATCCTAGCTGCTTCTAATTCGCAGAAAGGTTTTTCAACATAAGTTATAAATTCTTCAAAACCTGTTTCACAAGGATTTTTTCCTAGCAATTCAGGGCCACAATCTTTATGCTCTCTGTGATGGAATAGGTCAAGCTCCTTAGGATTAGCTCTATAGGTTATTATTGGTTGTCTTTCATAGAAAACTTCAGTTACACATCGGAAAGGAACTTTTACTGTAGTATGCTTGATGTCTCCACTTACTACACCATGCTTAGTACAATCTACTGTGGCGTATTCAAAATTTTTCTCTACAAATCCTTCCAAAAATAGTTTTCCTGAAACCATTCTTCCATTACAATCTCTTCCGCCAACTGTGGGAATTAATTTGCATTCTGTTAAAAATACGTTCTTTTTTATTCTCTTTATTTCAAAGAAGGGTTCTTTTAGCTCTATCATGGCTTCTACATCTATCTGAATATCCTTTTCAGCTAATACTACTGGAATTTTAGCTATTAATGGACCATTTTCACCCATAGAGACTATATTATTTCCACCAGCTTGAACCAGAGTTTCTGCTTCGACTTTCCCACATTTGTTCATTTCTTTTTTGTTATCCACTTTTTCTTCCTCCTCTATTTAAGTGTTATATAGATAAATAGACTTTAGCTATTCACCTATGTATAAATCTTTTTTCTTTCGTTTTACCTTTAGTTCATTTTATTCTCTCAATATGTATTTTGTTACAATATTATTCAAGAATTTATATGCTTCGCACAATTAATTTAAGCACATATAAGTATTTCAAATTGACGGCTTCTTTAAATGAATATAAAAAAAATAACTAGCCAATGCTAGTTATTTTTTCTCGGGTACCTTAAATATCTCCTCAGTGAAAATCCATGACCGTCTTTTAAAATCTCTTCCTTTTATTTTAACCTTATTTCCATCTACTTCTACATATATCCCTTGAGCATCTTCTGTTCTTTGCCTATTACCCTTTTCATCTACTACAAAGGTATAATTCACAGCTCCGGTATGCACAATAGTAAAAGGCTGATTAACTCTTACTTTTTCCTTTTCTAAGGTAGCGTGAGTATGGGAGGTGAATATTATTGCCTCAGGATATTTTGACAATATATCTTTTATCTTACTTCCTTGGTCAGTTCCATTCCACCCAAATATACTAGATATATTTTGATGTAAGAATACAAATATAGGCTTATCTTTTTCATATTTTTCAGCTAATTTTTCCTTTAACCAATTTAACTGATTATCTGATATAAAAGCTTTAGTGGAGCCTAATTTTTTTGTATATCCCTCCTCAGAGCCAAGTGAAATAAAATGATACCCCTCAATCCACCGTTCATGATACACAGATTTTTCACCACTAAACTCTAGATATCTATTGATAAATTCTTGAGATTCTTCAGATGTATTCTCTCCTTTTTCATAATCAAAAAACTCATGATTACCTATATTTTTAATTATAGTAGGAGGCAATATCTTATTATTATCGTTAATAGCTTTTTTCATGGAATCATACTGCTTTTTCAGCCCTTGATCCACCACATCTCCATTAAATATCATTGCATCCATTTTAGGATTAATTTCATATAAATCCTTAATTGCTTCATCAAAGTGAGAAATATTCTCATGAATATCTCCTAAAACAGAAAAGTTTAATTTGCCGTCTTCCCTATTGTCTTTGCCACTTTCTTGAAATACCTTTTCTGAATTTTTATTATAAATAAAGGCTCCTATACACAATATAAAAATTACTGTTAAACTAATGCCTATAAATATTTTTTTCATAAGTATCTAAATCCTCTCCACGTTTATAAGTGTAATTCTTATTTAGATTTTTACCCAATCTCTTTCATTTATAACCATATGTTTTTAACCTATAAATTTTTGTATAGCCATGAGAGCCTTTATATCTATTTTTTCATCAGATTGAATTAGCTCTCTAGCTTCTTCCTTAGATAAAAGCATAACTTCAATATCTTCATCTGGCTCTAAGTAATCCTTTGATACTTCTCCTAAACATCTGCAATAAACTAACGCTACTGATTCATCGGTCATACCTGTGGAAATATAGGTCTTAGTTTTAGTCTTATCATAATCAATATCAATTAAATGAAGACCCGTTTCTTCCCTTAGTTCGCGGCTTACAGTACTTTTAAAATCTTCTCCACTATCTATTAGTCCTGCTGGAAGCTCGTAGACATAGTCATTAAGAGGAACTCTAAATTGTTTTATAATAACTAATTTATTTTCTTCTATATGGGTCGCTATTATTACTACAGCATCTATAGTATCTTCTTCGCCATTAAAAACTTTATTCTTAAAAGTAATTACGTCCTTTCTAGAAGCTATGGACCAATTTCTAATTTCTCCATTTTTATTGGTATACTCTGCATTATAAAGCTTTAAATATTTTGTATCTGCTAAAGTTGTAATATTTTTTATTTTCATTTTAGTCATTTAATCAGCTCCTGTAATTATAAATCATCTTAACCGTTGCTTATTATTTGAGCAAATTTATTAATACTCTTTTCTGATAGCATTGATATATCGTTCTTCATATTAGAAGTATCTTCTCCTGTATTAGCTTGGCTTTTAGCCACCATTTTTATTATAAATTTTTCAAAAATATTACTCTTTATTTCTAATATATTTAAGGCTTATACTTGGATTGCTAGTTTTTATTGATCTAATCTCAAAATGATTTAAAGAGGCTACAAAAGGTGTAAGCTTTGTATAACCATAGTTTCTGGTATCAAAATCCGGATATCGTTTATTAAGAGTGCTACCTAATTCACCTAAAAAAGCCCAACCGTCTTCATCTGAAATCTCAGTTATAATAGTTTTAATAGCCTCTATTAATTTGTCGGAACTTGTCATGCCAACCTTTGATTCTTCTTGTATTCGTACTCCTTTAACATTAGTGGGTTCAGTATGTTTTGTTGCCATTGAAGCTAATACTTCAAGATATTTAAACTTCTCACAGGCTGAGATGAAAGGTGTAGGAGTTTTCTTTTCTCCCATTCCAATAACATACATACCAGCTTCTCTTAGACGAGCTGCTAATTTAGTAAAATCACTATCACTAGACACAATGCAAAATCCATCAACATTATTTGAATAGAGTATATCCATGGCATCAATTATCAAGGCTGAATCCGTTGAATTCTTACCTGTAGTATAATTATATTGTTGTATTGGACTAATAGAATAATTAAGCAATACACTCTTCCATGAAGCTAGTTGAGGCTTGGTCCAATCCCCATAAATTCTTTTATAAGTAGGTGTTCCATGATTTGAAATTTCGTCAATTATATACTTTATATATTTATCAGATACATTGTCAGCATCAATCAAAACTGCAATTTTCTTATCTTTTTCCATTTTTATCTCCCTCACACCTTAATCTCTTAAAACTATTTTACTATAATCTAATATACTTTTTAAAATTTGTTCATTCTTATTATTCTACAAACTTATACTCTTTCCTTCTTTTGGGTCACAAGCATCCTAACAGACTTCATAGGATATTTCTTTTGTAAAATCTCCATTTTTTATTGTGCCTATAGAAAAACGCCGTAAGCTTCGAACTTTTACACGCAAAAAAGCCATTCACTTTTGCGAATAGCTTTTTATAGCTTTATTAAAATTTATATAAACTCCCTATTAGCTGTCATAAACTAATACAAAATATATAAACTAGTTTATGATTTCTTCGGAGCTAAAATCATAATCATAGTATTTCCTTCTAACTTTGCAGGTTTTTCAATTGCAGCCGTATCTCCAAGCTTAGAAGTGAAACTTTCAAACACTTCATTTCCTACGCTGGTGTAATTATTCTGCCTTCCTCTAAACCTAAGTGATACTTTAACCTTATTTCCATTTGCCAAGAATTTTTTAGCATTAGTGGCCTTTACTTCTAAATCGTGATCTTCAATAGTTGCGCTTAATTTTATCTCTTTAATATCCACAACCTTTTGATTTTTTTTGTTTTCCTTTAACTTCTTTGATTGCTCATATAAGAACTTACTATAATCCATTATCTTACATACAGGTGGATTAGCTGCAGGGGAAATCATAACAAGATCTAAATCCTGTTCTCTTGCCATGTTCAAAGCATCTCTCGTATTCATGATAGTGCTTTCTGATTCTCCCACTAACCTAATCTGTTTCTCTCGAATTCCTTCGTTTAAATTATAATTATTATTAATAATGCATCGCCTCCAAGTTTTTTTATAAATCATTTTTACAACTATGCTTTATTATATAGCATAGCCTATTAATATTATACTATATTAAATAAGCAAATAACATTAGTTATTGTTTTTTCTTGTTAAATATTTCTTTTAACCACATAATTATAATCACAAAATTCTTCTAGCTATACTAGAAAACACTTTAAAGGCATAAAAATCTGGATGTTGCTTTAAATATATATGATCAATATCATACCAATCTTTTTTCATTGTCCAAATAAAATTTTTATCTTTATTAAACTCTTCTATATATTTTTCTTTTTTAGGCTTTGCTATATTCCTCAAAAACTCTATATCTGTTATGTTCCACTATACAGGGAAATATTCCACAATTCCACTCCAAAGGTTTACATTTATTCTACCAAATGTTACAATTAATCCAAAAATACAGTATAAAAAGGAATGGTTCAATGAATAAAAAAATAAAAAAATTAATAAGCAGCCTTTGTCTCACTACTATGTGTTTAGGGTTAACCCTTTCTTATAGTAGTGACTATACTAAGGTTTTAGCAGAGAGTCTTACTCCTGAAAACGGGGTAGGAGCTATTAGTTTTGAAGAACAGAAGGAAATAGCTGATGGTGTGTTTTTAAATGCCTTTAATTCTATATCGCCCACTACTAAGGAACAAAAGGGCCACACTATAACTTTTAATCCTAAGGAGTCCGATGTGGATATATTAATGACTTACGGAAACACCTTATATAGCAGAAAAACCCTTTCCTCTATGATTAAAACCGCCAACGACAAAGGTTATACAGTTATTGGAGGAATAAACGGTGATTTCTTTCAGATGGATTCTGGAGTACCTGTGGGACTTACAGTACAAAACGGAAAACTTATTAGCGCTAACGGTAAGGGCTGGAATGCCGAGGGAACTAAGAAAGAGCATTGGAATGCCTTTGGATTAAAAAAAGATGGTAGCGTGGTGATAGGAAATCCTGATATCTCCTTAGAATACACTGTCAATAATGATATTAAGCCTCAAAATATTTTACAATTTAACAAAAAAAGAAATGAGTTAGGAGTGTTTTTGTATACTTCTGACTATTCCTCTAACACTCAAACCAATATGAATAGTTTAGACGTAGTATTAGAAATTAAAGAGGGAGAAGTAAAACTAGGACAAACTATAAAATGCAAGGTTGAGAAAATTACAGAAGAAGTTACTTATACGCCTATTGAAGAAGGTAAGCTTTTGCTTTCTGCAGAGGTTTATACTCCAGGCTTTTGGCAATTAAAAGAACTTAAACTAGGTGATGAAGTAGATATTTTAATGAGTGATAAGAGCGGTCAGTGGAATGATGTTGTACAAGCCATTGGCGGATATAAGTCTCTTTTAAAAGATGGAGAGGTACAAGCATCCCTTGATATCACTGATCGTTATCCTACTACTGCTGTAGGAGTTAAAAAAAATGGAGAAGTAGTATTTCTTCAGGTAGATGGTCGCCAACCTGGATGGAGTAATGGCATTCCTCATAGGGATACAGCAAATTATTTTAAAAGCATAGGATGTACAGATGCGCTTTTATTAGATGGTGGCGGTTCTTCAACTATGGCAGCAAAATTGCCAATAGAGGAAAGTGCAAGGATTATAAATAAACCCTCTGATGGTAGAGAACGTGCCGTTGGCAATGGATTAATGCTTTTAGCAAAATCTAAGAGAAATAATGAACTAGCAAAACTTTATGCTTATCCAAATAAAATTAGAGTAGTAGAAGGTTCTTCCTTTTCACTAAAGGTTAACGGAACAGACGCCAGCTATTATCCAGTACCGCTTCCTTCTAATCTTAAATATGAAGTAAGTCCTAATTTAGGAAGTATATCTTCAGCTGGAGTTTTTACTGCTGGTAATATTAAGGGAATTGGCAATATAAAAATAAGCTATGGTTCAATTTCAACCAATATTGAAGTGGAAATAATAAGCTCTGCCACAGTGATGGTTGAAAAAGCTCTACTGACTAAGACTTTTTACGATTATAATATGGCCGTATACGAAGTAAATAAGCTTTCTGACGGTGTTGATAAGTCCATGCTATTATCAAAGCTATTAACTATAGGAAACATAGTATGGAGTGATGAAATAAAAAGCATAAATAGCAAATTGACTGAATTAGCCTCCACAGGTAGTGCTAAAATATATAATGAGATCCAAATTCAAATTAATAATTCTAGCATTGCTGAGGTAGATAAAGCCTATCTTTTAGGTGAATTAACGGCCTGGGGAAAAGATTTGGTCTGGACAGATGATTTCAAGATTGCTATGCAGTACTTTATGGAATTCTATAATAGCAAGAATCTTAATTCCGCAAAAAAAGCTGAAACCTATATACTTAAAATAAAAAATAAATATAGCAGAGATTATTTGTTAGAAGAATTGGCTAATTTAAAGAAGGCGTTTAATATTTAATTCACAATGCACAGTGCACAATTCACAATGAAGGAATTTTTTTCTACACTGGCGTTACGAAAAAATTGTAAAATAGTAAAAGCAAAGCGGGGCTAATACTTAGCCTCGCTTTGCTTTTATTATAAAATATAATTAAAGATTTTTCGTAGAGCAGCAGAGAAAAATCCTCATTAATTGTGCATTGTGAATTCAAAAAACCGACTTTCGTAGTCTTTTACATAAACTCCTCTATCAGCTTTTCTGCATCTTTAGGCTCCCAAACTCTATCCACTAGAGCTCCTCCGTCCTTTAACACTGGATGCATATCATGATAGGTTGGTTTCCCTAGCTCCTTATATATTACACCTGCTGGTATACCTTCATCGCCAAACTCCTGTGCTTTTATAAATGCCGCAGCTTTATCTGTTGGATCATAGGACTCATCAAGATAATATACTCTATCTTTATACCATTTGAAGGTATTCACCTTATTAAAAGTAACACAAGGCTGTAATATATCTATTAAAGCATATCCTCTGTGATTTATAGCCTCTTTTAATATTTCTACTAATCTATCCTTATCTCCCGAAAAAGCTCTGGCTACAAAGGATGCACCTAGGCTTATAGCTAGTGCTATGGGGTTTAAAGGATACACATGAACTCCTTCAAATTGCATACTTGTTTTTTGACCAAGCGCTGTAGTAGGAGAGCCCTGCCCTTTAGTTAATCCATAAATCTGATTATCATGAACAAGCTGTACTATATCCACATTTCTTCTTATATTATGAAGAAAATGATTTCCACCCTCACCATAAGCGTCTCCATCTCCTCCTGTTACTATTACCTTTAAATCCTTATTTACCATTTTAATAGCTTGAGCTGGAGGTAATGCTCTTCCATGTAGTCCATTAAATCCATTAGCTCTTATATAATGAGGAGTTTTAGCCGCTTGACCAATACCTGAAACCATCATTAACTGTTCTGGCTTTATTTCTAATTCTGCTGCTGCTTTCTTTATAGCATCTAAGATGGAGAAATTACCGCATCCTGGGCACCATGCATTTTCATCATTGGTATTATATAATTTTAGATCTAACATTTATAGCACCTCACTTTTTACTCTTTCATATATTTCTACAGGAGTTATCTGTTTTCCGTCATATTTTAATATGATCTTATCCATGAGAATTCCAGTTTCCTGTGTTATTAACTTGCCTAATTGTCCTGTATAATTTTGCTCTATATTAACTACATATTTAGCTTCTTTTGAGTATTTATTTAATAACTGCTTAGGTAGAGGATATATGTCCCCAAAGCTTAGCGCTCCTACACTTACATCTTCCTTATTAAGCATATCTACCGCTTCCTTCAAGGCTCCATAGGTTGAACCCCATCCTAGTAGAAGTATCTCTGGCTTTTCCACTCCAAAATACTCTGGTTCTAAAAGCTCCTCTTTTAATAATTCAAGCTTGCCCATTCTCTTTTCCATCATTTGATTTCTCACTTCACCTGATTCAGTTATGTGAGCATATTCAGTGTGTTCATCGCTATCTACAAGAACAACCTGTCCCTCTACTTTTCCTGGTATTAATCTTGGTGAAATTCCATTAGGGGTTAGCTTGTATCTCTTATACTCTTCTCCGTCTTCTATAGTCTCTGCACCTGATATATATCTTTCAATTTTTAGATCCTCTAGCTTAAATTTAGGTAGTGTTAAATTAGAATCTGCCAAGTACTGATCAGTTAATATAATTACCACCATTTGATATTTATCGGCTATATTTAAAGCTCTAAAAGTTTGATAGAAAGCATCCTCTGCATTTCTTACCCCAATAACCATTCTTGGGAACTCACCGTGAGAGGCTGTTAAAATAAAGCTTAAATCACTTTGCTCAGTTCTTGTAGGTAGTCCTGTGGCTGGACCTGGTCTTTGAGAATCTATAACTACTAGAGGAGTTTCAGTTATTCCTGCTAGACCAAGAGCTTCCACCATTAATGAGAATCCTCCACCGGAAGAACCAGTCATAGCTCTTGCCCCAGCATAGGATGCACCTATAGCTGCATTAATAGCAGCTACCTCATCTTCAGCTTGGTCTACTACCATACCTACCTCTACCTGCTTTTTAGCAAGATAAGTCATTACACTGGTAGCTGGAGTCATAGGATATGCTGAGTAGAAGGATAATCCTCCTGTTATAGCTCCTAAAGCTATAGCGTTATTACCATTTATCATAACTAAATTTTTTGCCTTACCTTCTATAAGATTAAATTTACCTTCTATTAATTCATAGCCTTTATTAAAAGCATCAAGATTAATTTTTCTAATTTCTTCAGTGAATTTTTTTGGTATTACCTCTTCTACGCCTTCTTTTGCTACTCCAAAATGTTTAATCACAGCGCCGGCAGCTACAGTACCAAAGGCTCTGCTTAAGCCAACTTCTTTAGCTGTTTTCATAAGAGGCAGTTTATTGATTCTTTCATCTTCTGCTTCTATACTTTCATCCACAATAATAATTCCTTCTGGCTTTAATCTTTCCTTATGAAGCTCCACTGTAGCTTTATCTAAAGCAACTATTAAATCCAAATCAGGATGGTGAGCATATATAGGTTCCTCTCCAAACCTTACTTGAGTAAAGTTATGTCCTCCTCTTACTCTTGACATGTAGTCCTTATTAGAAAAAACATAAAAACCTTTTTTCTTTAAAAACTTTTCAAGGAAATCACTTATAGTGTCCATACCTTGACCTGCTGTTCCACCAATCAATATATTAAAATTCAATTAAAAACACCTCACTTTGTAATGTTTAAAAATAAAAAATATAAAAAAATATTTTTTACAATATTATTGTATTCCATTTTGTTATTGATGTCAATTATCATTATCATTTAATAATAATTATTATATAATTGCATAAAAAAAGCTCGTGTTCTCTACGAGCTTTTTTATGTATATAGACACTTTTATAATATTTCTATATGTGCATCTAAAAATACCGCCTCAGTATTTGCTTCAATATAATCTAATACATTTTGTATTACGCTATTAGCGTGCTTAGTACTATTACTTACGCATGCTATTCCTATGACTATGCTTTGATGAAGATCTTGATCCTCTACTTCCGCTATGGATATATTAAATTTATGACTAGTCCTATCTACTATGCTTTTTACCACCATTCTTTTCTCCTTTAAAGAATGACACCAACCTGCATTTAGATAAATTTTTGCAGTACCTATTATCACAACCTCACCTCTTAAAACTCAATGTTTTTATAGCACAGTTCCCCTAAGGCATATTTAATTTCCCGTTCATATGAAGCTTCGCATAAAACCACAATGTAATCTCCAGCCTTTATTCTTACCTCTCCTTTTGGTATTATCTCCTTCTCCCCTCTTTTGATACTTACAATCAGACATTCTTTAGGCCATTGAATTTCTTTTACTCTTTTACCATCAAGTATAGATTCTAAATTAACGGCTAATTCTATTAAAGTTTTACACTGTTCTTCCTCATCATTTTTACATGCACCTTTGCTTTTCATTCTCTCTAATAAAACTTCATATATTGGCTTAGATTTTAAAGCATCTACAGTGGTATATGCTGCTTTAATCCCCTTTCTACTTCACGATATATTTCCTAGGCGATATATCATAAATATTGATTATACATGTAAAATTGTAAATGCATATTATCAAAAAGTAAAACCTGCTATGTTTTAATGTGACCACAAATAAAAGCATGAAGTTATAATACTTTAGCATTATAACTTCATGCTTAATTTTATAGATACATTTCTTCTATATTTTTTTGCAACTCATCATTTTCAATGTATTCATCATAGGTCATTTGCTTATCAACCAATGCCTTAGGCGTAATTTCTATTATTCTATTAGCTATGGTTTCAATAAATTGATGATCGTGAGAAGTGAACAGCATAGTACCACTAAATTTAATTAACCCATTGTTTAAAGCGGTGATGGATTCCAAATCTAAGTGGTTAGTAGGATCGTCAAATATTAAAAAGTTAGCAGAGCTTAGCATCATTTTTGAAAGCATACATCTAACCTTCTCTCCTCCTGAAAGTACATTGACCGTTTTTAAAGCCTCTTCTCCTGAGAATAACATTCTTCCTAAGAACCCTCTTATAAAGCTCTCAGATTTTTCTTCTGAGAACTGACGTAGCCAATCTACTAGAGTTAAATCAGAGCCCTCAAAGTACTGAGAATTGTCCTTAGGGAAGTAGGAATTAGTTATGGTTATTCCCCACTTAAATTCTCCGCTATCGGGTTCTAGCTCCCCAGTGATAATCTTGAAAAGCGTAGTATAGGAAATCTCATTTCTTCCTACGAAAGCAATTTTATCACCTTTATTTACAGTAAAGCTAACATTGTCTAACACTTTTACTCCATCTATAGTTTTTGTCAAACCTTCTACTCTTAATATATCATTACCTGCTTCTCTCTCTGGCTTAAAGCCTACGAAAGGATATCTTCTTGAAGAAGGCTTTATATCATCTAGAGTGATTTTATCTAATTGCTTTTTACGAGAAGTGGCCTGCTTTGCCTTAGAAGCATTAGAGCTAAATCTTGCGATAAAGTCCTGAAGCTCCTTAATTTTTTCTTCCTTCTTTTTATTTTGATCCTTTGACATTTGAAGAGCTAATTGGCTGGATTCATACCAGAAATCGTAATTTCCTACATATAATTGTATTTTTTCAAAATCAATATCCACAATTTGAGTACAAACTTTATTTAAAAAGTGTCTATCATGAGAAACTACAATAACTGTGTTAGGAAAATCTATTAAAAATTCCTCTAGCCATCTCTTGGATCTTATATCTAAGTGGTTAGTAGGCTCGTCTAGTAAAAGTATGTGCGGTCTTCCAAATAGAGCCTGCGCTAAAAGTACTCTAACCTTTTCAGCTCCAGAGAGTTCTCTCATGGTTTTATCATGCAACTCTTTTAAAATACCTAATCCTGTTAGCAGCATTTCAGCCTCTGTTTCTGCTTCCCATCCATTTAAGTCAGCAAATTCTCCTTCTAACTCTGCTGCCTTTATTCCATCTTCATCAGAAAAGTCAGCTTTAGCATATAGAGCATCCTTTTCCTTCATGATAGAATACAATCTCTCATGTCCCATAATTACTGTATCTAATACTCTAAAATCATCAAACTGGAAATGATCTTGTTTTAAAACTGCTATTCTCTCTCCTGGAGTTAATATCACTTCTCCAGTGTTTGCCTCTATTTCCCCTGATAATATCTTTAGAAAAGTGGACTTACCAGCACCATTTGCACCTATCACTCCATAGCAGTTACCAGGTGTAAATTTTATATTTACGTCCTCAAAAAGCTTTCTTCCTCCGTATCTTAACCCTACATTTTGAACTGTTATCATTTTTCTTATTTCCTCCATATCCTTTGTCGAAACTCCGCAATATTATATCATATTTTAAAATAAATATAAACTATTATATATTAACTTAAATGGTTTATAAAAAAGAAAGCAACCTTTCATTTTTTGTTAAATAATATGAGATTAATTTCATATAAATTAAACTTTTTTTCGAATTTGAAAGAAAAATATCTATAAATTTGAAAAATAACATGATATAATTAATTACATGAAAAATCGCAACATAATTAATATTTCTAATATTGAATATTATTCAATATTAATTATTTTAGATGCAATCTAAACGATTACATCTAAAAGATATATTCTATCTTATTCACTTAGTCTAAAATATTTCACATATATTTTAGTACATGCATTGCATCAAGATTGTTACTTATAACTTGTGCAATGTATATTTTCAAAGAATAAAGGGGGAAATAAAAAAATGGAAGAGAAAAAAGGTTTATCAACCACTGCCTACGGCGGCGTTAATGGTGATGACTACATCCCTTACGTGCCTGTAGAAAAAGCAATGCCTGAGCTTACCTTAGTTTCTATCCTAATAGGATGCTTCTTTGCCATAGTTTTTGGAGCTGCCAACACCTATTTAGGATTAAAGGTAGGTATGACAATTGCTGCTGGTATTCCAGCCGCCATACTATCCACTACCTTTTTAAAAGGTATTTTTAAACGCAATAATATTTTAGAAGCTAATATGATACAATCCATGTCATCCATGGGTGAATCTCTAGCTGGCGGACTTATATTTATTATTCCTGCAGTTATAGTCTTAGGAATGGACTTAAAGCTTACTACAATTATTGCAGTAGGAGTTTTAGGTGGACTTCTAGGTATTTTATTTGTTATCCCTATAAGAAGATATTTAACTGTAGAAGAACATGGAAAATTGATCTATCCTGAATCTATGGCTACTGCGGAAGTGCTTGTAAATAGCAGTGCTGGCGGAAGTGGATTTAAAAACATGATGATGGGTGTTGCTGGAGGAGGCTTTTATAAATTATTATCCGGCGGCTTTATGCTATGGGGTGAATCACCAACTTGGGCCATCAAAGGTCTTCCTGGTTCTGTTTTTGGTATTGACGCTGTAGCATCCCTAGTGGGTGTTGGCTATATAGTTGGTATTGAAATTGCATCTTATATGTTTGCTGGTGCTTTAGTTGCAAGCTTTGGTCTAGCTCCGCTAATCAAATATATTGGAGCTAATTCCAGTGTAGCACTATTCCCTGCTACGAAGCTTATTGCTGAAATGTCACCAGGCGAAATATCAAAGTTCTATATTAAATATATAGGTGCTGGAGCTGTGGCTGCTGGTGGAGCCATAAGCATTATAAAATCTATGCCTACTATAGTTAAGTCCTTTAAAGCAGCTTTAGGTGGAATTGGTGCAAAAGCTAAGGCTAATGCTTCACATTCCAGAGATACAGATCTTCCAATAACTTGGGTTGTAGGCGGAGCTGTTCTGGTATTTGTTCTTTGTTGGATAATGCCAAGCATAGTAGCTACAGGACCACTTGGCGCAATTCTTGGTATAATATGTGCATTCTTCTTCGCAGTAGTTTCTGCTAGAATAGTTGGACTTATCGGAACTTCCAACAATCCTATTTCTGGTATGACCATAGCATCCTTATTAGTTATTGCTGGAGTTTTAAGGGCTTCCAATATAATTGGTAATGAAGGTATGTTAGCTGCTATTATTTCTGGTGCTATAGTTTGTGTTGCTACCGCTGTAGCTGGAGGAGTTGCTCAAGGGTTAAAAGTAAATTTTATAGTAGGAGGAACTCCTAAGAAGGTTCAAGTTGGTATGTTTATTGCTGTGGCAGCTTCAACTGCTTTTATCGGAATGATAATATTAATGCTTGCAAAGCAATATGGCATTGGTTCAGACCAAGTACCTGCCCCACAAGCTAACTTAATGGCTATGATAGTTAAAGGAGTTATGGAGGGACAACTTCCTTGGACCCTTGTAATCATAGGCATAGTATTAGGTGTAATGTGCGAGCTTATGAAGATTCCAGTGCTTCCTTTTGCCCTTGGATTATATCTTCCAATTAATCTAAGCTCTGGAGTTCTTATAGGTGGTATAATAAGAGTACTAGTTGATAAGAAATTTAAGAAAAATGAAGAACAGCTTAAAGTTCAAACTGAAAAAGGAGTACTTACTGCTTCTGGGTTGGTAGCTGGTGATGCATTAATGGGTATAGTTATAGCTGTTTTTGCATTCTTGGAAGTAAATATTGGTTTTGGTCCAAAGCTCCTAGGTGATACTTTAGCCAGCAGTCCTTGGCTATCTTCTGTATTCTTAGCTATATTAGTATTCTTATTCTATAGATACACAATAAAAGCTGATAAAGTAAAATAAGAGGAAGAGCTTTAGGCTCTTCCTTAAATTTAGGAGGCATATATGTCAGAAGAAAACCTAAAAGAAAAAAGTAGAGCACAGGCAAAAGGAGATAATTTTTTATTATATGTGCCTAAGAAAAAGCATATAGAATACGAGGTTCGAAACCATAGAGTTTTTCTTATATTCCATCATATAAAGCCCGTAGAAAAATTATTAAGGTGGTTAGTTAAAAAGCCTTATATAAGCGATGTAGAGTTAGATGAAATGGGCAGTGAGATATGGAAGCTCATAGATGGAAATAATTCTGTATATGAAATAGGGCAAAAATTATTCGAAAAATTTGGAAAGAAATGCGAACCTATTTATGATAGACTTATATTATATTTAAGATATTTAAATAAAAAAGGCTGGATAAGCTTTGAAAAGAAAAAATAAGGGGTTAAACCCCTTATTCCAACACTTCAAAGACATCTTTAGTTTCACCACAGATAGGACATAACCAATCTTCAGGTAAATCTTCAAAGGAAGTTCCAGCCTCTATTCCGTTTTGAACATCTCCTATCTCTGGATCATATATATAGCCGCACTCTACGCAAACATATTTTTTCAAGGTCTTCCCTCCTAGTTTAAACTAGTAATATATATAGAAAATACACTATATTAAAATACTAGTCAATAATATTTATTATTTAATATTATTTTTTAAAATACTCATCAATTATTTTTTCCGCTAACCTCTTTTGTATATTAGCAGTATTTATAAGGGACAACGCTGTGAGTAAAATCACCTCGTATTCCTTGCTTTTTTCATCTTCATTTTTTGCCATGGAATCTATAGCCTCATATTTATCTTTAACAAGCTTTTCATTTTTTTCAATATCTAAGGCTTTTATGTTTAAATAGTTTTTGTATAACTTTGAAACATCTATATCCTTATTACCTTCAATATCCTTTACTAATGGACTTACAAGGTACTTTATATCAGCAATAGATAAGCTCTGTTTAAGATTGTATATTAAAATCATAAGTATAATATGTTCTTTTGAATATTTTTTATTCTTTATGCTCATTAAAAGCTTATCCTTAGCATAATTATTGATCATAGTTTTGGTCAATATTTTATCCTCTGCACTTCGTTTATTGCCGCTTAAATTATTCTCAAATAAGGTAATTACCTGATCCATGTACAAATCTATACTAGGTATCTCTTCATACTCTATTTCCTCATCTAAATTTAAACTATTTAACAAATCTATTAGCAAATCAGAACTAAACTCCATAAAAATCTCCTTAAATTCTTGTATATTTTATACTTAGTTAGAAAAACTATATAATGTTATATTTATATTCTATATTTTAATATTAATAGCTATAGGCACAAAAATCAAGAAAAACAGAATATTACCCGTATTTTTCTTTAAAAATCAATTTTTTTGGAACTTTAAATATTTCAGATATAGTAATATAATTTTCATATAACATAACATAGTTTTAAAAACTACATATCATTATATTAAAATTATTAAAGAGGTGATTTTATGAATAAGTATTTCAGAGAACCTGTAAGCGGCTTCTCCCATCTTTTAGGTGCCTTAGTATCCTTAGTAGGGTTAGTAGCTCTAATTTTAAAGGCTTTGACTTTTAAAGAATATAAATATCTTTCTCTTACTTCTGCCATTATTTTTGGCTTAAGTTTAATTTTTTTATACACCGCTAGCTCTGTTTATCATTTGGTTAAATCCTCAGATGGAGTAATAAAGTTTTTAAGAAAATTAGACCATTCAATGATTTATGTCTTAATCGCTGGAACTTATACTCCTATTTGTCTTATATCTCTTAATGGTTATTGGCGTTGGAGTATATTCATATCCATATGGAGCTTAGCTCTTTTAGGCATTCTATTTAAAATGATATGGTTTAATGCACCACGTTGGCTCTCTACTGCCTTTTACCTCTTAATGGGATGGTTGGTGGTCATCGCTTTTTCTCCTTTATCTAAGGTGCTTCCAACCATGGGTATTACTTGGTTAGTATTAGGTGGTATCTTTTATACCATAGGTGGTATTATTTACGCATTAAAACTGCCAAACTTCAGTGTTAAATTTGGATTTCATGAGCTATTTCACATATTTGTGCTCTTTGGTAGCTTAAGCCACTTCCTATTAGTATATAATTACGTTATGTAAAAACATAAATTTTAGTCGTTTATGCAAAAATCATAATAAGTTTTCCTCAAAAAACTTATTATGATTTTTTATTTTTTTCAATCTCTTTTATAAAAAATATATACATGAGCAGTGCATCTATTCCCCATTGTAAAGCTGTAATCCACCATACTGCCGTTACGTTGAATTTTAGCTTGTATATGGTGTAATATATTAATGGTAATCTAATGATCCAAGCTGTAAAGGCAGATATATAAAATGGGGTTTTAGTATTTCTTAGTCCTTTTAAAGCACAAGCAAAAACGGAGGATATAGCAATGAAAGGTTGCTCTAAAGCACCAATTATTAGGCAGGCACTTGTTAAATTTATCAGTTCTTTTTCTTCTCTTCCTATATATATACCTACTAAAAACTTTGGAAATAATAAAAACAATAATGCTAAGGTACACATAATACCTGTAGCGGCTAGTGCATTGATAACTACTTGCTTTTTTATTTTTCTATAATCTGTTTTTCCACTATGATAAGCCACTAAAGATGTAGTTATTATCCCAATACCTATACCAGGCATTACTGAGAAAGCCTCAATATTATTAGCTATTTCATTAGCAGCATAGCCTAAGGTTCCACAATGCAAAATTATAGAACTGCCTATAAATCTGCTTAGGCTAAAGGCTATCTCTTCCATAGAAGAGGGAAAGGATAAAATTATGATTTTTTTCATATAACTAATATTAAACAAGCTATGAGTTTTGATTCTTTTATAATCTTCTAAATTACTTAAGGACAAAGTTGAATAGATAAATGCAACAAAATTAGCTACTATAGATGTAATACTAAAAATAATAAAGCCTAACTTTTGCATATTAAAACTAAAAATAAAAATTACATTCAAAAATAACTTGCAGATTCCAATTATTCCCACACTAAAAAAGGATTTTTTACTTTCTCCATAAGCTACTAACACTGAATTAGTTATCATAGTAAGCATTTGTATAATTATTAATATGCTGTTTATTTGCAATATCTTCTTACCAGTATCGTAGATTTCTTCTCTTGCTCCACTTAAATATAAAATCTTTCCTGAAAAAATTCTAATAAACATAAATAATATCAGACTTATTACAAAAGTTATTATAATAGCATTTCTTGAGTATTTTTTTGCTTCAATTATCTTTCCTTTTCCAAGCTTATTGGAGATTAAAGCTATAGTAGCTATAGAAATTCCCATGGATAATAGCACAGACACCATTATATTCATTATATTATTGCATAAGGCTAAAGAGCTTATTCCTATATTTCCTCCGAATTTGCCCATTAGAATCATATCTATGTTGGTAATTAATGTATATACCACCATCTCTGCCACTATAGGCCAGCTTAAATTAAAAGTCTCATTAAATCTTTGATCTTTTATCATATATAGTACCTTTCTGTGAAAAATACACCATACTTTGAAATTCATTCTTTATATATTTATGAAAGATATATGATAAAAATGAGATACTAAAATAAGAATGTTTTTTTAATTAGGAGGTTGGCTAAATGAAAAAATATAAGCTGCTTTTAAAACTACTTCTAATAATGTATTTTCTAACCTGTCCATATCAAAATATTATAGCTAAGGCTGAAAATGAAGGAAATAAAAATTTAAGCACCACAGAAGAAGCTAAAAATGCAGTAGAAAACATATATTTTGTAAGGTCTTCTGCTTTCATAGATGGAAATATAAAGACGTTAGAGTCCTATTATGATACTTCTCAAAATTTAGGAAAATGGTCTCTAGAACATGAGGTAAGAAGGATAAAATATTTAAACACATGGGCAAAAGAAAGAGGCATGAAATTTGATGAAGTAAGCTCTACTATAAAAGTAAGAAAAACTATAAATACAAAAGGTAGAATAAAATTTTTATTAGATGAATATTATAAATTTCAATATCATTACAAGGATGATGAAGCTAAAACACCTAATGTTTTTGGTGTTGGTATCATTCATAGTGTTGAACTTGCAAAAAAGAGTAGTAAATGGCTAATTTATAGTGATTGGTATACAGATTGTTTTGAAGATGCATTAAAAGCTTATACTGGTGACATAAAAGAAAATATAGCTATAGATGATAATTCTCCCCCCATATTTAATATTCCTAATTGCTATAAGTCACCAGAAGATCAGAAAAAGGCTTTTTCTTCAAAATTTAATCGCTTAAAGGCTGTGGAATATGCAGATAAATATTGTGGTATCCCCTGGGCTAGCGGTAATACTGAGAAGTATCCTAAAAAATATAAAAACTTTACTGGAGTTGGAGGAAACTGCACAAATTATGTTTCTCAATGTCTTGGAGATAAAGAGGGCGGAGGATTAAAAGCTGACTCTACTTGGTTCTATGTTCATTCTCCTTACAGTGGTGGAGCTGGAAGCAAGGCCTGGGTTAATGCGGATGGCTTTAAAAACTATTTAATTTATAGCGGTAGAGGAAGAGTGCTTAAAAGAGGAACCTTCAAAGATATAGTAAATACAAATTGTACGATTATTTCTCAATTAGAGCTAGGAGATTTAATATGCTATGCTAAGGGAAGGGATATAGATCACTTTGCTATTATTACTGGCTTTGATTCTAAAGGTTATCCTTTAATTAATTCTCATACTACAGACAGGTATCATGTGCCTTGGGATTTAGGTTGGGGTGACAAAAACATATACTTTCATATAATAAAAATGAGATAGAGCTGGTGATATAATGAAACTTTGTAAACACAAATTTTTTATTAAGCTAATATTAATCTTATGCTTGATAAGTTTCTTTACAGATATTAAAAGTCCTAAAGCCCAAGAAAATGATAAGGTGGTTTACTTAACCTTTGACGATGGTCCCCCTAGACTAATTACCAATAAAATTTTGGATGTATTAAAAGAGCATAATGTAAAAGCAACCTTTTTTATAGTAGGTAAAGAAATTCCTAGCAGGGAAGACATAGTTATGAGAATATATGATGAAGGTCATAGTATTGGTCTTCATACCTATAGTCATAATAGTAAAAAAATATATAGTAACATCGAAAATTTTGTAAATGAAATGTTTTTGACTCAAGAAAAAATTAAAGCCATTACAAACCATAGTTCCTATATAATTAGATTTCCCTGGGGGACTAATAATCCTTATAGAAAATTAACACCAGAATTTTTAATGGAGCTCCATTCTAACAACTTTAAAATATATGATTGGAATGTGGATATAAAAGACGGCCTAAGTCCTGATCTTTCCCCTCAGCAATTTTTAAATAACTCTAAAAAAATTAAAGGTAACTATAATGGAATAATCATATTGATGCATTGTAACTCTAACAACAGAAATACTGTAAAAGCCCTCCCAAGTATTATAAAATACTATAGGGATTTAGGCTATGAATTTAAAGCAATTACACCTGATACTGAAGAATATTATCATCTCCATAGAAAAAAATAAAAATTAAAAATAAGTAAAAATGCGCTTCAGCCTAGAATATCTAAAATTTTCTTCTAGGTTGAAGCGTATTTTAACCATGTCATTTTAATTCTCCTAAAGCTTTAATCCTTTTGATAAAGATAGCCAACTTCTGCTATAATATGGTGAAGGCTATTTATTATATTTTGCTATTTAAGGAACAGGAGTGTTAATATTGAATAATATAATTGGCATATTGATATCTATATTATTTGTATTTTTTATTATTGGACTATCCTCCTTACTGACTAAATTTAATATGCTATCCAATGAGGGCAGCAGAAAATTTATTCATGTAGGAGTTTCTAACTGGTGGATTATTGCTATGATTTTTTTTAATAGCAATATATATGCTGCTATTGTACCTGCACTTTTCGTTATTATAAACTATATCTCCTACAAAAAACAGGTATTTAAAGCCATGGAGAGGGACGGTTCTAAAAATGATCTAGGTACTGTGTACTTTGCCCTATCCTTATTGATTTTAGCTCTTATTACCTTTAAAAACAGTGAGTTCTCATATATTGGGGCTTTAGGCATATTGACTATGGGATATGGCGATGGTTTTGCTGCTATAGTTGGTATTAAATATGGAAAACATAAATTTAAAGTATTAGGGAATAGTAAAAGCCTTGAAGGAAGCGTAACTATGTTTTTATTTTCCTTTATGGTTTCCTTATCCGTACTTTATATATTTAATCCAATAAATATTATTTTATTTAGCTTAATATTAGCTTTAATAAGTACAATTTTGGAGGCCTTTTCTCCCTATGGATTGGACAATCTAACAGTACCCTTAGGTACTTCCTTACTGTATTACTTGCTTAATATATTACTATAAAATTAGGATGTGATTATATGTTAGACTTTATAATTGGACTAACCTCTTCTTTTTTAATAGCCTTTGCCGCTTATAAAAAATCCTCATTAAATAGAAGTGGTTTCCTGGCTGCAATAGTGCTGGGTACTGGGATTTACTATTTTGGCGGATTATGGTTTTCTGTTATAATGGTGGCTTTTTTTGTATCTTCTAGTATCCTAACTAAATTTAAAAACTATAATAAACAGAGCTTTGATAAGTTAAATGAGAAAGACGGAAATCGCGACTATATTCAGGTATTTGCTAATGGAGGAGTAGGATTGATATTTACATTTTTATATTACATTCATCCTAGCCCAGCATTTTTATTGGCCTATGCAGTATCCTTTGCTGAAGCTACTGCAGATACTTGGGCCTCTGAGATAGGTGTATTAAGTAAGAGTAAACCTCTATGCATATTAAATTTTAAGCCTCTAGAAAAAGGAATGTCCGGTGGTATAAGCATATTAGGTACAACCTTTGCCTTCTTAGGCGCCTCTTTCATTGCTTCAGTATACTTTATAGCTCACATTATTACATATAAGGATATAAAACAAGGGTTTATTTATTCTATATTATGTTTACTTATAGGTTTTGCAGGCTCTATCATAGATAGTATATTAGGTGCTTCAATTCAAGCTCAATATTATTGTGAAGCCTTAAAGACTACTACAGAAAAAAGAATGTATAATAATATTTCTAACAAGCTTATTAAAGGCTTCTCTTTTATAAACAATGATATGGTAAATTTTTCCAGTAATTTAATCTCTACATTGATAGTACTATTTATAATTTAATTGCAAAAAGCTTGATTCCACTTTACAGAATCAAGCTTTTTCATGCTTATGCTTTATTAATACTTATATACCAAACTTCTAACTAAATAGTATAAAAGTGCCATATGACATATTAGACCTATAGTAAGAAATAGAATAAAATTATTGCCATATAAAGCAGCCATAAAGCTTTTTTCCATCCAAAAATGAGGAACAAAAGCGCCAAACCAATGAAGTTTAGACTTTACAAAATAGGCTATGGCTGATGGTAATATAAATAAAGATAGGGCTTTAGAAAGTGCTAATCCCTCAACTTTATTAGATGCAAAGGTAGCTAAAATTATAGCTCCTATGGCACCTTCTAAAGATGCCAGCAAGGAAATTAACATGAATTTTAAAAAACTATACTTAACAAGATTAGAAAAAATCAGAAATAAATTTATTAGTATAAAGCACACTATTAAAGAAGATATTAATCTATATTTTAAATAGCCTGATTTTGTTAAAGGGGTTATAGCAAAGTAGCTTAACATTTCCTCATCTTTATCATCAAGTAATATAAATCCTTCTATAATACTCACCATCATAGGAATCACCATTAAAAATAACAATGCTATGAAGTCATAATAAGGATATATGTCAAAGCTAAGTTTTTCAAGCACCATATTCCTAATAGCAGGTATCCCAAACCTAGCTAATAGAGTCAACATTATTGGAGCTATTATAATTGGTAATAGCATTGAATCTCTTCTTATATTTTTCATATCATTTAAAGCTAAAACCATTATTTTTTTCATTTTCCCCCTCCTATTCTTGTAACAATAAATCTATTAAACCAAGCCCTTGCCCATAAGAATGCAAAAATAATCCAGGCTCCTAAATTTACAATAGATAAAATTACTTGAATATTATTAGTACCTAAAAAAGAACCATATATCAAATTTAAGGATGCTTTAGCAGGAAAAAAATTAAAAATAGGTGAATTGTATATTTTCAAAAACTCTAACATAGGTAATATTAAGATTGATATTAGGGGTGAGCTTATAAGGTACTCATTTATAGTATTAGTTCTTGATACCAAAATGAAGCCCATCAACGTAAAGAATGCAGAAGTTAATAATACTCCTAACATAAATAACACTATATTAAAGCTAAAGCCATTTATAGAAAAAGCTATAGCAAAGCTGCTTATAACAGATATTAGAGCAAAGGATACTACCTTAGAAATCAAATACTCCTCTTCCCTTAAAGGCGATACGAAGATGCTTTGATATATATTCTGATTTTTTTCAAGCAGCACTACCCCTCCAATAAAAAAGAAACCTAACACTGAAGGATCAGAAAAGATTATGGTAGTGGCTATAAAGCTCCTAAAGGAGGGTTCTACAATTCTTAATAATATAATATAGAGCAAAGTTACTACTATATAGATTTGATAAAATCCATGCTTCACTTGAAATTTGATGTCATTTTTTATTAGGGAGAGTAATCTCATGATAAGCTCCTCCCCGTTACTTTAATAAATATATCTTCTAAGGTAGCTTCTTGAGTATGAAGGGTTTGCAGAGGTTTATTTCTCAATATATCTAAAAATTCTTTATTTTCTCCTATGCCCTCTAAGGAAAATTCTCTGCTGATCAGTACATCTTCCTCTTTATATTCTGCTATCAATCTCTTATTACCATATCTAATTTTTAGTTCTCTTGGGGAGTCTATTATGGGAATCTCTCCTTTGACTATAAAGGCTACTTTATCACAAAGCTCTTCAGCTATATTCATGTTGTGAGTGGTTAAAAATATGGTTTTTCCCTGCTCCTTCATCTTTAAAATATAATCCTTAACCCTTTTAGAATTTACTGGATCCAGTCCAGAGGTAGGCTCGTCTAAGAATACTACCTTAGGATTATTTAAAAAGGCTCTACAAAAATTTAATCTCATTTTCATGCCTTTAGAAAAGTCGGAAACCTTTGTTGCTGCATTCTCCTCCAATCCTACAGACTTTAGCAATTCTATTGGATTAAGAGTGGGCGTAGAATAAAGGGATTTAAAAAACATCATATTTTCTAAGGCTGTGAACTTTGTATAGAGATTAGGAAGCTCAAAGCCTACTCCTATATGCTCATAATAATCTTTTTTTATATCTCTTAGTTCCCTATTCATCACCTTTACACTGCCTTCATAGCGCTTTAATATTCCGATTAAAATCTTCTGAGTAGTACTCTTTCCAGCTCCTGAAGGTCCTAAAAATCCAAATATTTCACCAGGTTCTGCCGAAAAGCTTATATTTTTTATAGTTTCTTCCTTTCCATTATAAGAAAATCTCAATTTATTAACCTCTATCATTATTCTCCCCCCATTACTTACTCTAAAATAAGCTGCTCGCACAAAGCCTCTATATAAAAACTAATAGTCTCTTCATATATCTCCTCTCCTATTTCTTTCTTATGTAAGGACATTATAAAAAGGGTTCTTATGGAGCTTATTATTATCTCTGCTGGTATTTTTTTCATTATACCTTGACTCTGCCAATATTCAATTAAGGGCAGCATCTCCTTGGAATCATTCTGTAAGTGCTGCTTTACTTTTTCTTCAGATAGTTTTCTTACGAGATTTTCATATTCTTCTTTTATCAATAAGGTTTTAATCAATGGACTCTCTATGGCTTTAAAAGCCTCCTTTAAAAATAGCTTAAATACTTCCTTTGTTAGCTTCTTATTTAATAGCTGTTCATCTATAAGGCTTCCTCTTATTTTTTCTTCTTCTATCTGTAATATTTCAAAATACAAATCCTCTTTAGAATCAAAAAATATATAAAAGGAACCCTGAGCAATGCCTACAGCTCTGGTAATATCAGCTATACTGGTTTTCTTTAACCCATAGCTTAAAAATAGTTCCCTTCCTTTTTCAATTAAAGCTTGTCTTATAATTTCTTTTTCTCTATCATTAAAAGCCCTTGTCACATTATTCCTCCTTACACTTTATAGGTTTAAAATTTACAATTTTACGAACCTATGAATAAATATTTTTTATGTTCATAAATTCATGATTTAAGTGTACTATATTATAAATCCATTGTCAATGTTTGGTTTAAAAGCTACTATTAATACAAAAAGTAGTTTTAATCTTATTAAAAAAATAGCCAATCTAAAGTAAATTTTAAACTAATCTTACTTTAGATTGGCCTTGATTTTAATCTAGCTTATTAATGCATTTTCTTTTAAAAATTCTTCAGCTACTTTTCTTGGATCTTCATTTAGCTTATCCACCCTATAGTTTAATTCCCTCATGGTATTATCATCTAACTTTCCTGATAATTTATTTATAACCTCTCCTAACTCAGGATACTTTTTCAAGATCTCTCCCTTGATCATTGGCACTGCATGATAAGGAGGAAAAAAGTTTTTATCGTCTTTTAGGACTTTTAAGTCAAAAGCTTTTAATAATCCATCTGTAGAAAAAGCGTCAATCACATCGCTGCTATTATTATTAATGGAAGTATACCTTAATCCTCCATCCACAGTTTTGACTTCCTTAAAATTCATATTATAAGAACTCTTTAAACCCTTGTATCCATCTTCTCTATTAGTAAATTCAATAGTAGAACCTAGCACAAGGTCAGGGCTAAAGTTAGCTAAATCAGAAAAACTATTTATATTATTTTTCTCTGCCACATCTTTTTTCATAGCTAAGGTATAAGTATTATTGAAGCCCAGAGGATTTAGTACCTCAATATTAAATTTATCTTTAAACTCCTCCTTTACCTTATCATAAGCTTTATCCGAATCTTTTATTGCTTCTTCGTTTAATATATTCACTAGACCTGTCCCTGTATATTCCACATAAACATCTAATTCTCCAGATTTTATAGCATTAAAAGTTACTAGAGTTCCTCCTAAATTTAATTTTCTATCTACTTTTAAATCTGTATTCTTTTCTATCAATGTAGATATCATATGCCCTAAAATCAACTGTTCATTAAAATTCTTGGAACCCACAACGATTTTATCTTTCTTATTAATAAAGGATCCAATACTAGTAGCTAACACTATAATAGTTAAGGTGGCTAAAGAATATTTTATAAATATGCTTCTAAATTTACTATTTTTCTTTTCTCCTGAATTCTTTGAAGCCTTAATACCTTTAGGTGTTACCATTTCTTCTATTTTACTTATTATCCAGTCCATCAGTAGTGCTAGTAAGCAAGCAGGTATGGCTCCTGCTAATATCATATAATTATTTACTGTTTGAACCCCTGAAAATACCATATAGCCTAGGCCTCCAGCTCCAATAAAAGCTGCGATGGTCATTAATCCTACCGCTGTAACTGCTGAAATTCTTATACCTGTCATTATTATAGGCAAGGCCAAGGGGATTTCAACCCTAAGGAGCATTTCTCCTTTAGTCATTCCCATAGCCTTGGCAGCTTCTATCATATCCCCATTTATATTGCTTATACCTGTATAAGTATTCTTAAGTATAGGCAGCAGGGAATATAATAAAACCATGGCAATGGCTGGCTTGCTTCCAATACCTAATAAAGGAATTAAAAATCCTAATAGAGCTAAGCTTGGAATTGCTTGGACAACATTGGCAAAACCTATTATAGGTGATGCCAATTTCTTTTTTCTAGTTATTACTATGCCAAGAGGCACTCCTATGACAATAGCTAAAACCACTGCTAAAAATGTCAATTGAATATGTTCTAATATTAATTCAATTATTTGAGTTTTTCTCTCTATTACAAAATTAAAAAAATCTGTTAATGCCTTCATAAATTACACCTCCTGTAAATATTGATTGCTTAATACTGAAAGAAGACTGCTTTTAGTAATCAAGCCTTTTAGAGTAGAGTTATCATCTACTACAGGTATATAACCTATGCTCTCCTTGTTCATTCTATTTAAAACCTCTAAGATTGAATCTTCTTCATTTACAGTGATAAGCTGCCTTTCCATTATATCCTTTAGCTTTATATTATAATTAGAATCTTTTCTTATATCTTTTAAGGTTATAATCCCTTCTAAGGTATTTCTTTTATCTACTATAAGCAGACTATCTACTTTTTTCTGTCTCATAATTTCTATTCCTTGAAGAGAGCTTCTAATTCCATTAGTGGTAACAGGATCCTTTATCATGATATCTCTAGCCTTTATATATTCCGGATTGCTCCATATTCTATTTTTTCCTATAAATTCTTCAACAAACTCCCCATTAGGATTTCTTAATAGATTTTCTGGAGCATCATATTGCAATATATCTCCCTGCTGCATAATACAAATTCTATCCCCTAATTTAAGAGCCTCGTCCATATCATGGGTGACAAATACTATAGTTTTCTTAAATTCTTGCTGTAAGCTATATAACTCATCCTGAAGCTGATTCCTAGTAATAGGATCTAATGCACTAAAAGGCTCATCCATCAAAATAATTTCTGGATTAGTAGCAAAGGCTCTAGCCACACCAATTCTTTGCTGCTGTCCTCCACTCAGTTCACTAGGATATCTATCTATATATTCTTCTGGATTCATACCTACCATAGCAAGCAGCTCTATTACTCTTTCCTCTATTTTCTCCTTGCTCCACTTTTTCAAACTAGGTACTAATCCTATATTTTCTCTTACAGTCATATGAGGAAATAATCCTGTTTGCTGTATAACATAACCTATATTTCTTCTAAGTTCTATGGTGTTCAGGCTTGATATATCTTTGCCATCTATTAAAATACTTCCTTCACTAGGTTCAATTAGCTTATTAATCATTTTTAAGGAAGTGGTCTTTCCACAGCCGCTAGGTCCTATTAAAACTACTAATTCTCCTTTTGCAATTTTAAAATTTATATTTTTTAAGATAGTTTTATTTTGAAACTTTTTTTGTATGTTAATAAATTCTATCATAATAAACCTCCTTAAACAAAAGTAACAACTTAATTATATCATAAAGTTGTTACTTTTGTTTTTTATGAAAAGGTTTTATATTTTAAATATTATGTAAATATAATGTTAGCTTAAAATGATAAAGCCGCTTTAAAGCGGCTTTATCGAGTTTAAAATTGTAAATATTCTTTTAATAATTTAAAAAACTATATACTTTATCATATACATCACTACTACCTATAACTACAATTATATCCCCAGGTTGGAATATGTAATCTGGTCCTGGAGATACCACTATATCTTTTTCTCTTCTATAAGCTATTATAGTAGCACCAGTATACTGCCAAAACTTAACCTCATTTACCTTTTTGTTAGCAACCTTGCTGTTTTCCTTAATATCTATTTCTATAAGTGTGAAGGGCGATATACTATTGAACCTTTCAATAAAATCAGAAATTTTATTGAAATTTTCTTCTAATTCTTTATCTAATTTCTTTTTCTGTTCTAATATTTCGAATATATTTTCTTTCACCGTATTTACATATTCATTATTTTTATTCTTTTCTATAAATCTCTCCGCTGAAGATATGGATAGGATGTTTATTCCGCTACCCAAATTAGCAGATACAACCTTCATCTCTTCTAATAACGCTATAGCTCTTCTTATGGTTTCTGGAGAAACCTTATATATTCCTGCTAAGGTGGACCTTCCACTGATCCTCTCCCCAGGCTTTAACTCCCCTCTTACTATTTTATTTGCAATGTCCAAAGCAATATTTTTATAAATTGGCTCATTGCTATTTTTCATTATAATCCCTCCATAACTTTGAATCTTTATTCAATTAAAATTTATTATTCTTACCTAAACTAAAATCAAGGCTTCTCTCCAATTATACATGAAAACATTGTTATTATGAATATATAGCTTAATAAGTTTTTGTATCTTTCTACTAAAAAATAATAAGAAAAAACATAGAAAAAATTATAAATATCACCGATAATTCTTATAAAGGGGGAGATGCATTATGTGTCAAAAAATAAATACCTTTAAAAAAACTATAATAAAAGATATAAGTTTAAATTACCTGCTTTATCTTCCTAAAAATTATAATGAAGATGATAAATTTCCATTAGTAATATTTCTTCATGGGGCTGGAGAAAGAGGAGAAGATTTAAAACTAGTAAAAATCCATGGCATACCTAAATTAATTGCCGGGGGCAAGAATTTCCCATTTATAGCTATTTCTCCACAATGTCCTACGGATTCTTGGTGGACTGAACGTACACAAGATTTAAACCTGCTTATAGATGAAATCTTATCAAATTATGCCATAGATAAGAATAGAGTGTACCTAACTGGTATAAGCATGGGCGGCTATGGTACTTGGAAATTAGCTTCTGAACATCCAGAGAAATTTGCTGCCATTTTGCCCATATGCGGTGGTCCTTGGAACGTATGCTTTAAAGAAAAGCTCCCTAAATTAAAAGAACTTCCTATTTGGACCTTTCACGGAGCAAAAGACGAAACTGTTCCAATTCAGGGCACAGAATTTATAGTGAATTCCTTAAAGGAATTAGGTAATGAAGCTAGATTCACAATTTATCCTGAGGCAGGACATGATTCTTGGAGTGAAACTTATGAAAATCCAGAAATTTATGAATGGCTATTAAGCCAAAGCCGTGGCTAAGCATTAGCCACACTTTATAAATCCCTAACTTTTTCGCATCATCAGAGGAGAAAAAATTTCCTTCATTGTGCATTCAAAAAGACGACTTTCGTCGTCAGACTGTTGATAAACATTTTATGGGAATACCCGCTGTGGCGGGTATTTTTTCTTTGCAAAAAGGATTTTTAACTTCGGTGTAGAATATTATACTAATAGGATAGTATGAGGTGATAAAGCATGATTAAAGAAAATAATTCTGCACAGCAGAAACTAGAATTAGTATATATTGAAAACTTGGTTCCACAAAATCATTTGTTACGAAAGATTGATAAATGCATTGATTTCTCGTTTATTAGAGAATTAACAAAGGAGTATTACTGTCTTGATAATGGCAGACCAGCTATTGACCCGATAGTTCTTTTTAAGATGCTACTGATAGGTTACATATTTGGAATAAGATCAGAAAGAAGACTTGTAGAAGAAATTGAAGTTAATATAGCGTATAGATGGTTTTTGGGTTTCTCGTTATCAGAAAAGATTCCAGATCATTCAACCATTAGCAAAAATAGAACTAAGCGCTTTAGCGAATCAGATGTATACCAGAAGATATTTGATAAAATAGTGGACATTGCTATTGAGAAAAAACTGGTAAGTGGCAAGATACTTTATACAGATTCTACACATATAAAGGCAAATGCCAATAAGAATAAATTCACCAATGAAGAAATAACTGCATCAACCAAAGATTATCTAAATGATCTTGATGATGCAGTAAATAAGTCAAGAGAAGACCATGGTCAGACACCTCTAAAAAAAAAGCTTCCAGATAAAATAGAGAAGAATAGAAAAGTAAGTACAACTGATCCAGATAGCGGATTTATGACAAGAGATGGAAAGCCAAAAGGGTTCTTTTACCTTGAGCATAGAACTGTTGATGGTAGGTATAACATTATCCTTGATAGCTACGTAACCCCTGGAAATATCAATGATGACGAACCTTATGTGGATAGAGTTGACACAATAATAGACAAATTTAAGTTTGATACTAAGTATGCAGTAGCTGATGCAGGATATTCAACAGCTCCAACTATAAAGAAACTCTCAGAAAAAAGTTATCAGGCAGTGTTAGGTTTTAGAATGGGACCACATGTAAAAGGCAAATTTACTAAACTAAGATTTCAGTATGTACCTGAACATGATCTATATGTTTGTCCAGGTGCAGCACCATTGCGTTATAAGACAACAACAAGACAAGGATATAAAGAATATGTAAGTGATAAGTTCTACTGTGATAATTGTTCGTTACGAGAAAAGTGCTTGACATCAGATAAAGCTGATGTCAGGACAATTAGACGGCATGTATGGGAGGAGTTAAAGGAAAAGGTTTTTGACTTTCTTAGATCTGATAAAGGTAACGGTATCTATAAACGTAGAAAGGAAACTATTTAGCGAAGCGCTGCAGAGTCAAACGAACTGCATGGGCTTCGCTACGCTCGCTTCCGCGGATTACCCAAAGTTAGTGAACAGTGCCTACTAACATCAGTAGCACAGAATATAAAGAAGATTGCATTGGTGTTATCACGCCAATGCTCGTACTCTTAGGAGAGAAAATACCAATTTTTACGTGAGTTTTTCACCTACCCACGCCCACAGTATGGATTTTTTTGATGTTAAAAAACCTCATCAGGATTTTCATAAAATCCGATGGGGTTTTTCAACATCCTGACGACTTTCGTCGTCTTTTTCTTATTATTTCAATTTATTCTTAGTAAGCCATTCATTATATTTTTCATATAACTCAACTGAGTTTTCGTGGCCTGCAAAAGCTTTAGTTCCAGGCTTATTCATTAATCCAAGATATTGATAAATCAGTATATTATCTACATAATCACATACGGAGGCTAATTGCTTTTCTACCCTTGCAAAGTCTGCTGGGATAAGTGGTCTTTGATAAGCCCCACCTTCAAATTCAAAAACTTCCACATCAGCCCATAGCTTAGCTCTACCTGCTTTATCATGAGCTTTTTTCAAGCCTTCAAAATATCTTCTAGTTTCATCTGTAGTACTTTTCATAACTCCTACTTCATCTTGATAAGCAATGAAGTCTACATCTATTTGCTCTAATTGTCCTATGTATTTTTCATCAGGTATGACTACTTTTGTACCATAGGGTGCAATAAGAGTTTTAGCATGAGGCATCAATCTTCTTACTTCTTTAGCACTGGAATTTACATAATCAATAAACACATCACCAAAGTATTGATAAACATAAGCTTCATCTGGCCAATACCATCCATAAAAACTCTTATGATGCCCAAACTTTTCAGCTACTTCATTTATAGCACTTAATCTAATTTTTTTAATTTCATTGCTTGTAAAAGCTTCCATAGTCTTAGTCCAATCACCGAAGAAGCCTCCGCTTACAAAAACCTTCAGATCATGCTTATCACATGCCTTTAGTAAAGTTTCTAAAGGCTCTTTACAGTTAAGCTTTGCCTTTGGTAATAAAGAACTAGTATAATAAGTTTCATTATCTAGAGCAATAGCAAGAAGCACTAAATACTCCATACCTAGTCCTTTTATTTCTTTTACTTTTTCCTCCCATTGCTCTTCAGTGAAATCTTTACATTGGGGGTTCCAGTATACCCCTTCTTTTTTATTATGGTGCTGAAATTCAATCCAGCTCCCTGATATTTTTTTCATATAACCTCTCACCTTCCCATATTATATATTTAATGCTGCTATTATGGATTTAATGCTATATAGCAGGCACCATATATTCCGGCATCATTTTGTAATTTAGCTTGTACTATATTTGTATGCTCTGCATAAGATTTCATAGCTGTATTTTTAAATCTAAGATTTAACTCTTTAAAGAATTCTTCTCCCTGAGCAGATATACCGCCGCCCACTACAATGACTCCTGGATCTAATATATGAGTTATGCTTACTAAACCAGTAGCCACATGGTTTAAAAACTTATCATAAACCTTACATGCAAGTTCCTCTCCAGCATGAACCTTTTGCATTATGGTTTCACCACTTACTTCCTTTGCCTCTTCCTCCTTTAAATGAGCTTCTTTTATATAGGCCCTTACAAAGGCTGAAGTAGATGCATATCTCTCATAGCAGCCTACGCAGCCACAATTGCACTTATCTCCATCTTCTACAGTAATCATATGACCTAATTCCCCAGCACCACCACCGATGCCTTTATATAATTTTCTATTTATTACTATAGCTCCACCAACCCCTGTGCCTAGAGTAATACACACGAAATTATCCTTTCCTTCTGCAGCGCCCTTCCAAAGCTCACCTAAAGCAGCTGCATTTACATCGTTTTCAACATATACATTGATATTCAATTCTTTGCCTATTACTTCACTTAGCTTTGCTCCTGTATATCCTGGTAAATTTCCTGAAGCAAAGACTATTTCACCCTTGACGCTATCCACTTGTCCAGCAGTACTTATGCCCATAGCATCTATTTTAAAATTATTTTGAAGCTCTTTTGTCTTTTCAATAATTATCTGAGGAATTGCATCCTTACAATTTTCCTTTGGAGAAACAAATTTATTTTTAAATAATATTTCCCCTTCTGAATTAATGACTGCATATTTTATAAAAGTTCCTCCTACGTCAAAACAAGCAATATTTTTCATAAAATAACTCCCTTCTTTAATCTTAGGATGCCTCTATTACATCCTTAAATCTTCTTGTAATTTCTCTTGGTCTAGTGATAGCAGTTCCCACCACTACTGCATGAGCACCTATTTCAAGTGCCTTTTTCGCCTCTTCTGGTGTCCATATTCTACCTTCCGCAATAACAGGAACAGTTACTTCCTTTACTAACCTTTCTAATAATTCAAAATCAGGATTATCTAATTTCTTACTATAAGGGGTATATCCTGATAAGGTTGTAGATACTATATCAAAGCCAAGTTTAAAAGCTCTTATTCCTTCTTCATAAGTTGATACATCTGCCATTAGGATTAGACCATGATACTTTTCTCTTATTTCTTTCATAAAAGCCTCTAAGCTTTTTCCATTAGGTCTTGTCCTATCAGTTGCATCTAGTGCTATTATATCTGAACCAGCCCTAACTAGTTCATCAATTTCTTGTATAGTAGGTGTTATATAGATATCACTATCTTCGTATACTTTTTTAACTATTCCTATAACAGGTAAATCCACTGCCTTTTTTATTTCAACTATATCCTCATAACTATTAGCTCTTATACCTGTTGCTCCTCCCTGCTTTGCGGCAAAAGCCATTTTGCTCATGATAAAAGAAGAATGCAGAGGTTCATCTTCTAAAGCTTGGCAAGATACAATTAACCCTTTCTCTATTAACTCTATTACATTTCTCATGAAATTGACCCCCTAATATTAATTATATAATAATTTTAATTTTATACTAGCATAAAATATATTAGCTTTCTTTGCGTTTCTTCTACTTTTATGTTCATATATTATATGTTTTATAGGAGGCTATGAAAAACATAGGTGTTCTTTTTCACGGGCCGCTCGTGGAGTTCCACGCGCGGTGTAGGGAAACCTATAGAACACCTTTTTTCACAACCTCCTATAAATTAGAGCATTAGATTAATTGAAAACGTACTTTTTTTATAATTTATTAAACAATATGCATAGATATAATAAATTAATGATGTTATGATTAATTTATAAACTTTTCAATCTTAAATGAGGAAGGCGATAAAATGTTATTTACTAAAGGCATGAAAATACTCTTTATAGGAGATAGTTTAACAGATGCAGGTGCTTCCTACGGCAGCCCTGATGATATAGGTGCTGGATATGTAAGATATATAAGGGATTATATGTATAGTAAATATCCTGAGCTAGAGCTAGACTTTATAAACAAAGGTATCAGCGGTCATAGATCTAGCGATTTGATTAATAGATGGGAAAAGGATGTATTAGATATAAAGCCAGATTTCTTGAGCATATTAATCGGAACCAATGATGTTTGGCGACAATTTGATAATCTTGTACTTGACGTGGTAGATGCAGATATGTTTGAAGAAAATCTAAGATATATGGTAACTAGCGCTAAAAATGTTGGTATAGAAAAAATATTAATAGGTGAAATACCTCCAGTAGAAAAAGGGTTTACTTCTACCTACGATTGTTCTTTAGCACTAGAGAATGAAGGCAATTTAATGATTGCTGAATATAATAAAAGAGTTCATAAAATTGCAGCAGAGTTTAATCTATATATTTGTCCATTACATAAAATATTTAGTGACAACATGAATAAGGCTAGTAATATAAAATATACTTATGATGGCGTGCATCCTAGCAGTACAGGAATCATGACCTATGCCATAAGTGTTATAAATTCTTTAAGCTTATAAGAAGCATTAATCATTGCCTTTTTATAAATTATACCCCTTTTAAAAGAGGGAGGATGTCTCCATTTTGTGACATCCTCTCTCTTTTTATATTTCTAAAAACATTCCATCATAAGCAGTTATAAAGCCATATTCCCCAGCTTTTTTCTCTATTTCTTCATGCATTAACCCCACATTATGTGAAAAATGAGTGATTATATATTTTGTGTTTTCAGAGGCTATGCTTTCTCTAAGCATTCTATCTTTTATCTCTAAAGCTGCTGAAAAACCCATATGACCTTTTTTCATCTCCATAAATCCAAAGGTACAGTCAAATATAACCCCATCTATCTTATGCTTTGCAATTTCCTTCCAGCTTCTTTCTGGAAAGTATCCTGAGTCATGGCCATAGAGCAAGGTCTTATTCCCTATTTTAATTATATATAGAAGACATTGCTCATCAGGCTTATGATCCGCCAATAGGGTGTACACCTCAACATCTTCTATCTTAATATGCTGAAAGGGCTTAAGCTCTTGAAATTTTAGAGAACCATTGGAGTTTTTTTCCCCGCCTAATTTATTAAATTCTTTTTTTACAGTGCTATTGCCATAAATATTCATAGGAGCTAGGTATTGCTTATCTATATGAGCATAGGGCTCTTGCCTAGTGAATAGATCTTCAGGATAAAAGTGATCTTCGTGAGAATGAGTTATAAATAAATGCTGTATTTTAGCTAAATCTAATTTGTTCTTTATCATATGCATGAAGGTATCCGGAGGAAAATCAATCATATATTTATCTTCTATAATACAAGAAGACCTGCTCCTAATATTCTTCCCCCCTAATTCCTTTGCCTTTTTACAAGCTTCGCATTGGCAAAATACTGCTGGCCACCCCTCCGAAGCCGCTGTACCTAAAAATTGAATTCTCATAAACTTTCCCCCTTCTTTAACAATTATAGGGAAACACTGCGAAAACTTCACTTATACATGTACTAAAATGACATCTTCAAGCCATTATGGTACATGTATAAGTTTGTAGTTGAAGTTGTTTCCCTAGAATAAGTCTCTCCAATAAAATAACTGATTATTTTTCGAAGAGACCTAGTTTTTAATCTACTTTTAGCATCTTATCCATAGTTGTTATAAACTGGAACACATCAAAAACAGGCTGAATTTTGTCCTCTTCCTTAGTTATAAAGTCCTTTAGCTCTTCCCAAGTCTTCCACCAAGCTTCCTTTTCATCCTTAGCTTTTAGAGAGAGAATTTTTGCATATAGTTTACACATATGCGCATGGAGCTTTAAATAATTCCAGGAAGCTCTATGGCAACTATTTTCTAATTGTAAATTTTTATCTATGGTCTGTTCAAATTCCTCTATAAAGTCTATAATGGATAGGAATCTCTCTGAGGTTTCCTTGTTTACCTTCTCTCTTACTCCTCTCATATAGGAAGGATCAAAAAGCATGGTTAATTCTTTGAGATACTCAGAAGCTTTAATGCCTTCTTTTCCAAAGGCTTTTAAGAAGTAGTACTCTACTATATCTTCAAAATCAATATGAGGATTCCATAGGCTTTCAGCCATAGCATATACGCCTAAACCAGTAGGAAGAAAAGTTCTCTGCAGCTGGCAGCTTATAAGTCCATTAAGTCCTATGGCTTTTAGATTTTTAACATCTTTATAAATCAGTTCTGCTATTTCAAAATAACCTGGGTCAAAGAGATGATCCCACATGAAGTGGTAGTCAAAGTCAAAGCTATCTCCCTTGAACATATTTTGCCAAGCTTCTAAATAAGCAACATTATCCTCTATAGCTGTAGGGAAGGAAACCTTATTTCTTACATAGGGCTTTATTTCTACCTTATCCTTATTTGCCTTAAAGTAATCTATATATACCCTGGCTATAGGGGCAAACATCATTATAAACCTATCTTTATTCTTTATGCTTTCTTTCTCTGGAGGCCAGAAAAGATCCACATATATTAAAAATACTATTCTTGTGTCTAAATTTTCCTTAGAAAGTCTGCTATCTAACTCATTAAGCAACTTTATATAATAATCTGAAGGTCTCATTTTGATACATTCAGAACATTCACATTGATTATTGCTTCCATCCGCTAACCATATATGAAGCAAATCCACAGCATTATTTTCCTTAATATACTTTACAATATCCTCAATAATTAGCTCTCTTACCTCTGGATTAGAATAGCATAGATTAGTATTTAGAGGTATGCCCTTCCAGATATCTCTTTGTCCATTGATTTCTGCTAGATATTGCTTTACTTCATCACTTAACTCATGTTTCTCTTCGTCCCAGCCTAAACCTGAGATTCCTAAGGGCTCGCAAGTCCATCCATGCCCTACCCCATGATATATTAGATCTCTTTTCTTTATTTCTTTTTCTAATTCTTTTGTGAAGACTCTTGCCTTATCTATGTTAAATTCCCCTGGTTCCTTGTAAGAATTATTCTTATGGGAGTACCATCTTTCAAAGAAGGTATAGGCCTCTCTAAACTGTATAAAATAACTGTTCAATCCTACCTTAGGACTCCACTCAATTATATCCTTAACATTGTCATAGCTCACGGCTCCTTCAATGCACAAGCCTCTATGTCTGTAATAAGGTTTTTCTTCTACCTTAACCTTACCTCTAAATATATCTCCTTCAGGTATATATTCTCCCTGTGCTCCTGGTCTAACCCAACTGAAGCCTAGCCCTCTTAGAAATCTGTAAACAGCTAATAATACACTCCTTGGATTATTTCCACTGATAATACCTTTTCCTTCACACACATCTATATAAATATAGTCATCTAAGCTATTATCCTCTACCTCTACATTTAGCGACAATCCTAATTCCTCTAAGGTGCCAATGCAAAGGCTATGCTCTTTATACTGACTGCTTTCTATTACTATATGCTTTTGCATCAGTTTTATGTATTTTATCAATTCTTCTATAGCGTATTGTATGGTAGCATTTTTGGTGCTACTATAAATATTTAAACTCATAGCTTCTACTCTCCTTACCAATATCAATTCTTTTCTTTATAAATCTTTTTCTTTATTAGGCCTTATAAAAAGGATAGGATATTAAAGCGCTAATATCCTATCCATGTGTAAAGATGTATCATGAGCTATGGCTTCCGGACAAGTTTTATAAGGTGTGAGTTCTGCCGTAACATAGCCCTTATATTTAATTCTCCTTAAGGCTTCCATAACCTTTACCCAGTTAACATCACCTTGAAGAAGATTTTTAAACCCAGTAATATTACCTATAGAGGTATCAAAATCCTTTATGTGAACTCTTATTATGTATTTTTCTAATATCTCTATCCAGTATTCTGGATAAGAATAAGCTAATACATTTCCTACATCAAAATAAGCACCTATGTAACTGCTTCCTATTTCCTCTATAAAGGCTTTCATTTCTAAAGGACTTAAAAGAAATTTGTTCCATACATTTTCAATACCTATATAAACCTTATTAGCTTCGGCATAGGTTCTAAGTTCTTTAAAAGCTTTAAGAGATCTTTTATAGGCTTCCATGTAGGACACATTCTCATTTACTACACCAGGCACTACTAAAATAGCATCTGTGTTTAAAAGTATTGCTGCATCTATCATCTTCTTTACTATGTCCATAGCTTTTTTTCTAATGCTTTCATCTTCGCTGGTTAAGGAGTAAGTCCAGTGAAGGGAAGAGGATATGCTGGATATATTTATTCCAATGTCCTTAGAATCCTCATAGATCTTCAATATCTCTTCTTCCTTAGATTCAGTATTTAAACCTAAGTTTTCTTGAAAGTTCAAACTGGTAACAATACTTTTATTATGCATATCTTCTGTCATATTAAGCTCTAAGCCATGAAATCCTGCTTCTTTTGAATGATGCATGCATTGCTTTATAGAGAAGCTGCCTGGATAACACCAGGCATTTATGCTTTTTTTCATATTATCACCATCTTACAGCTTCGTTCTTATCCACAGAATCATAAGCCATTAAAGCAACTTTTAAAGCAAATAATCCGTCTTCTCCTGGAACTGGTGATGGTTTATCCTCTCTTATACAATTTACAAAATCCCTTATCATGAGATAATTCATGTCATCTCCCCAGCCCACATGCTTGCTGCTATTATTATTATTGCTATATAAATTTCCATGTTGAGCAAAGGCATCTACATTTAAGGTTCCTTTCGTACCTATGATTTCCATAGTTACATCTCCCCAAGTTGGGAAGGACTCTGGTCTGTTCCAAGAAGTATCTAAAGTGGCATAAGTTCCATTTTCAAATTCCATGAAAAGTAAGCCTGTATCTTCTACCTCTAAATCATGAATTAAATTTCCGCTTTTTGCAAAAACTTCTTTAATGTCGCATTTTAACATCCAATGCATTAAATCAGCCACGTGGATAGTGTGGTCTATTATAGCTCCTCCTCCAGATAGTTCCTTTTTAGTGAACCATCCTCCTGGCATGGAACCATGATTTGTTCCATTGATAGCCACAATATCACCTATTCTTCCGCTTTCAACTACTTGTTTCGCTCTTGCTATAGGCGGAGCATATCTTACTGGAAGAGCCACCATTAATTTTACATTATTTTTCTTACATTCTTCTATCATCATTTCAGCATCTTCTATAGTAGTAGCTATAGGTTTTTCTACTATCACATGCTTCTTAGCTCTAGCTGCTGCTACAGTAAGATTAGCATGTTTTATGTTTGAAGAACAAATTACTACTGCATCTACGTCAGCTCTGTTTATTAGCTCTTCATAAGTTTCATAATATTTTACTCCAAAATTCTGTGCAAAGTTAATTCCTCTTAATCTATCTGGTTCAGCTATTCCTACTATTTCAACACCAGGCAATTTCTTACCTTCTACTACGTAGCTAGCTGCATGCATATGTTCGCAACCTAATATAGCTAGTTTCATATCAACGACCCCCTTGTATTTCTTATGAGCACATACAAATCATTATTTATGGCTCCTATAGTCTAACAGGCTTTCCTGTCTTTATGGATTCTAATGCAGCTAATGCAATACTTAAGGACTCTAAAGCCTCTTCTCCTGGAACTGGAACCTCTGTATCATTTTCTATAGCTGCTAAGAATTTAATTATTTCTTTTGCATAAGGGTTAGACCTTGGATCTAATGGACTTTCTGGTACCGCTACACCCTTATCTCCTACTTGAGCCTCAGGAGCTGCTAATACGCTTAAAGGCATTGATTTTGATAAATCATATTCTACAATACCCTTAGTTCCCACTATTTCCATCTTAGTGTTGAATTGTCCACCTTCTGGTCTGGACCAATCCGCTACTAGATGAGCTATTACACCGTTATAGAACTCTATCATAACCAAATCATATTCTAAATTTGGTGTTTTCTCAAATACATTTCCTTTAGCATATACCTGCTTTGCTGGTCCAAAGCAAGATTTTAAATAATCTATATCATGGATAACCATATCTTGTATAGCTCCACCACTCTTTTCAACATCAGCATACCAAGCTCTTACTCTGCCTGGATGAACTCCTCCTCTATAGGTTCTTACCATTCTTGGGTTTCCTATAGCGCCGCTTTCCATTACAAGCTTTGCATTTTCATTCTCTGGGAAAAATCTTAACACATGAGCTACCATGAATTTAACCCCTGCTTCTTTAGTAGCCTCAATCATCTTTCTACCTTCTTCAAGGTTTAAAGCCATAGGCTTTTCACAAAGCACATGCTTCTTTGCTGCGGCAACCTTTAAAACATACTCGCAATGTAGATAAGTAGGTAAGCAAATATCTACTACATCTATATCCTCTCTTTTTAATAGCTCATCCCCATGATATAGAGCCTCTGCTCCAAAAATCTTAGCCATATTATCTGCTCTTTCAGGGATTATATCTGCTACTGCTACCACCTTAGCCTCTGGCATATGTTGATAGCAGAAAGCATGCATTCCAGCGATTCCACCGCATCCTATAATACCAACTCTTAACATAGTTATCCTCCTCTAATCTATAGTTTTAACTTCTACTATTTGCTCCTGATCTATGGCCTTTTGTGCCGCTAAAGCCAGCAATGCACTTATAGCTCCATCCTTCAAAGAAGCAATAGGTTTTTTATTATGATAATAACAATTTATAAAATCCTCCATTAGCCTTTCATCTCCTCCACCATGAACCCCCTCATTAGGTACTTCATAGCTTATTACATCCTTTGTATTTCTAAAAGCTATGGTGATGGTTTTAGATTTATCATCAGCTACTAGCTTCCCTTTATCTCCTATAAATATAAATTCTCTTTTATATTCGGGAGTAAAAAGACATAAATTGTAATTAGCTTTTACACCATTGTCATATTTTATTATTAAACTTTGATTATCCTGAACATCTATTTCACTGGCATACAAACAGTCATCTGGCCATTGCTCTCGCCTTGCAGCCTTACCTAATCTGTACACATTTTCTATATTCTCTTCACATTCCTTTTGCTTAGAACATTCACTGCACTTAAGGGCTTTATCCACAGGATGTCCAAAAATTTTCATAGCTCCTTTTTCTCCAAATACATCTAAGGAACCGAAGCCTGCTACTTTTTTAGGATAGGAATCTATCATCCAATTTAGTATATCCAAGCTGTGAGTAGCCTTTTGGAGAAGCAAACTTTCGGAATGTCTTCTTTCTCTGTGCCAATCATGAAAATAGGAAAATCCTCCATAGTTTATATTATCTCTTGCTTCACACATTATTAAATTGCCTATGATGCCACTGGCAATAAGCTCTTTAATCTTTATAAATAAAGGTGCATACCTTAATACAAAGCCAAGCATAAATATTTTATTATGTTCCTTTGCTGACTTTACTATGGATAAAATCTTCTCTTCTGTTATTTCTAAAGGCTTTTCACATATAACATGTTTACCTGCCTTTAAAGTTTTTATAGCTATTTCTGCATGGGTTCCATCCGGTGTAGTTATAAATACTGCATCTATTTTCTCATCGCTGAGCAATTCTTCATAATATTTATAGGTTCTAACTTTCTTTTCCTTCCACTCTTCTAAGGTGGAATCCTTTCCATCACAAACAGCTGCTAAATTAATATGGGAATTGTTAGGAAATACATATTTACCAATATAACTTCCTCTATTACCCATGCCTATTATGCCAAAATTAATTTTGTCCATTGAACTCACCCCTTATTTAAATTTTAACATCCATAGGATAAAAATCTAGATGTTAAAAACTTTTTTGGAGGATAAGTCAATTGATTTTAAAGCTATATCAAATAAGATTTACTGCTTCTAGCTAATTTTTTAATACTTCCTATTTAATTTTGAAGCAGTAAATCTAAATAGAAGGGATTATTCAAATTTAGCTCCTTTTCTTTCCATTTCTTTTCCCACTTCTTCTCCTGACAACTGGGCAAAACCTATGTCCCTAGTTATGGATAAAGCTGAAGCTATTCCAGCAGCTTCCCCGGTAGCTCTTGCCACCACTTGTATTCTTAAAGAAGAGTTAGCTAAAAAGGATGCAGATATACATCTTCCTGCAAGAATTAAATTTTCTATACCTTGTGGTACTAAGCACCTAAAAGGCACTTCATAATAAGGTATAGGGTCCTTGTCCTTTGCGTCTACTCTTCCATTGGTTAATTCATAACCATGTATATCTATTGGGTAATTGCATCTTGAAATATAGTCTTTAAATTTTCTATTTAATATTAGATCTTCATCGGTTAAGGTATAAAGTCCTTTAAATCTCCTGGTTTCTCTTACCCCTACTTGAGTGGCAATTTCAGTTATATAGGCATCTTCAAAGCCTGGGAAGTATTTCTTATAGAATTTCAGATGTCTTAAAATAGCCTTTTTGCCCTTTATTTGAGCCTGTGTTAAATGCTCTGCATTAGTGCCATCTATATTATCAAAGATCTCTGGACAATTAAAAGCCAGACCATCCTTTCTGCCAGGAACTCCAAAGACCTGCCAGTAAGCTCCATCATCATAGGTAATATCTCCTGCATCTAAAGCCTTTTGAAATAAGGGTTTTAGTCCCCAAGAACCTCCCCAAACCATAGCGGTGTGGAAAATTGGCGGATTGTAGTTACAAGAGCCATAGTTTTCATTAAGAAAATCTGCAAACTTCTTTACATCCACTCCGCTCATCATGTACCTAACAGATATAGGCTGATTCTTTCCTGTCTTAGGATTGCCCTTTTCAAACTCTACCCCGGCTTTATAGGCTACATCTCCATCTCCAGTGCAATCGATTATTCTTTTTCCTAATACAGCACTAGTACCACTTTTATTATCTACAATTAACCCTTTTATAGTATTGTTTTCAACAATTACATCTATGATATGAGTGTAGTAGAGTAAGGTAACTCCAGCCTCTTCTGCCATTTCTTCTAAAACCATCTTTAAAATAATAGGATCAAAATGGCCTGTATTATTTCCTACATCTCTGAAGGAATATCCTAAATCTATGAGCTTATTATTTACTTCTTCACTTATAGAAGAACATAGAGGATTGCCATTTATATGACTATGCATTAATGGTGTAACTAAAGCTTGAGTAGCAGTTCCTCCAAGGCCTCCAAACTGCTCTATAAGCAATACCTTCATGCCGTTTCTAGCTGCAGCTATAGCAGCTATGGCTCCTGCAGTTCCGCCTCCAGCCACAATTACATCCATATCATAGCTTACAGGTAAATTCCTGCTATCATATTTATATAACAAAGACATATGAAAAACTCCTTAAAACTATTTTATTATAGAATTAGCATACTTTATGGATTCTAGCGTTCCTGATATTTGATCTCCAGGTCCCTCAAATTCTATGGATAGATAACCCTTGTAACCTTCATTATACAAGAAGTCTACTACTTCTTTCATTGGAACCTCTCCTTCTCCGAGAACTGTCCCCATATATTTTCTTCCATCCATAGCTAAGTAACCTGGCTGGTCTTTCTCAGTTTCCTTAAAGTCCTTGAAATGAACAAAGGACACATAATCTTTTAAAGCTACCACAGCCTCTAGAGGGTTCTCATTAGCTAATAAGAAGTTTCCTACATCAGTATTAGCTCTTAAATATTTTGACCCTACAGTCTCTATTAATTCCTTAACCTGCTTACTCTTTCCTACAAATAGTCCATGGTTCTCTACCACCATGGTAACTCCTTGTTTTTCTGCATAGGAAGCTGCCTTTTTAAAATTATCTATAATCCAAGTCTTTGCATCCTCATAGGCAATACCTTGCTTTCCATCACCGCTAAATACTCTCATATACTTAGCGCCTAGCTTTACTGCTCTATCTATTCCATCCTTAACCTTTTGAAGCTGTAAATTTCTATCTTCCTCAGCAGCTTGAACAAAATCGTTGCTTATGGAATAGGAGGATATTTCCATATTTAATTCTTCAAGTAAATTTTTAATGCTTTCTATTTCGCTTTCTTCCTTAAGAAAAACATCCAATAATTCTACAGCTTTAACTCCATTTTGGTGGCAGAATTTTATGAATTCTAGATTATTCATTTCCCCACCGCGTACCTTATAGTGCACACTCCAAATACTTACTGAAAGCTTCATAAACAGCTCCTCCTACTTTATAATAACTTCATGACCTGTTTTAGCAGATTCATATATGGCATCTAATATTTTCATAAGCTCTACTCCATCTTCTCCTGGGTTTAAGCACTCTGCTCCATTTTGTATACAATCTATGAAGTGCTTTATTTCTTCATTGAATATATAATCAAAGGAACCTCCTGCATTTAGTACAGGCTCTACATTGGTAAAGTAGTTATTCTTTTCCTCATAGAACTCTAAGGTTGGCTCCATTTGAGCTCCTGCCTTGTCACCATATAACTTTAAATAAAGCTCATCTTGCTTAGTATTGAGCACCCAGCTTGTTTCAAAGAATAAAGTTATTCCATTATCAAACTTTATTAATGCAGTAGCGCAATCCTCTACATCATTAAAGCTATCATAATCTGCAGAATAATACTTATTAACTCCCTTTACGTCTGGTTTCATACCTAATAAATTAAAGGTGGAAGCTGTAACAGATATAGCTTTTGGCTTTCCGTTTAAATATCTTATTAAATCAATCATGTGCACTCCAAGGTCTATAACTGGTCCTCCTCCAGATCTCTTTTTATCAGAGAACCAACCTCCTGGATTTCCCCATCTTCTTAGGCAGCCAGTTTTTGCATAATACACCTTGCCTAATTCTCCATTGTCTATGGACTCCTTAAGCATCTTTGTATTTTGTCCAAATCTTCTTACAAAACCTACCATTAATGTTTTTCCATATTCCTTAGCAGTGCTAACCATCTCTTCAGCTTCTTTTGCATTTAGAGCTAGAGGCTTTTCACATAATACATGCTTTCCAGCCTTTAAAGCTGCTATGCTTATAGGTGCATGACCGTTATTCCAAGTGGTAACACTTACTGCATCTAATTCTTCCATTTTTAACATTTCATTGTAGTCAGTAAATACATGAGGTATATCATATTTTTTCGCATATTCCTCTGCTCTTTCCTTGTTTATATCACATACCGCTAGAACCTCTACATTATCTAATTTTTTATAAGAAGAGGTATGAAGAGTACTGATACTACCAGCTCCAATAATTCCAACTTTAACTTTATTCATGATTAAACCTCCAAATAAATAGAATATTACTTTCTAAACTTCTTTTGAAAATTCTTTTCCTCTTACCATTACATATTTAATATTTATATTTTCATCAAATATAAGAATATCTGCGTCTTTTCCCTTTTCTAGACTACCTTTTCTATCTTCACAGCCCATTATTCTTGCAGGAGTTAAAGCGGCCATCTTCACAGCATTGAACAGAGGAACCTGTACTCCCTTATACATGTTTCTAACCAATCTATCCATGGTAGCAATGCTTCCTGCAAAGGCTTCAAAGTCTGGCATAAAGGCTACTCCATCCTTTAATATTACCTTCTGCCCATTTTCCTTGCTTCCTAATATTGATTCTCCTTCTTCTCTTCCTGCGGCTCTCATAGCATCTGTGACTAAAGCTATCTTATCAGGACCTTTAATTTTATAGATCAGCTTCAATAATTCTATAGGCAGATGGCATCCATCCGCTATTACTTCCACCGTCATATCATCTATTAAATAAGAGCTCTCTACCACTCCAAGCTTTCTGAAACCCTTAACCCTATGAACGCCCTGCATACCTGAATATAAGTGAGTTACATGGGATACTCCATGCTCAAAGGCCTCTAGCACTTGCTCATATTCTGCGTCAGAGTGTCCTATAGAACCTAGTACTTCTCTTCTTTTTAATTCATCTGCCAGCTCTATTCCTCCCTCTAACTCAGGAGCAAAGGTAACTCTTTTAATAGAACTGCAATAATCTAGGGTTTTTGTATACTCCTCTTTTTTAGGAGTTTTAATATATTTAGGATCTTGTGCCCCTCTTTGCGCCATGCACAAATAAGGTCCTTCTAGATGAATTCCTAATATTTCTGCGTAGTTATTATCCTCTTTATTTATACCCTCAAGCAAGTCTATAGAATTAAATACCTCTTCATCTTCGCAAGCTAAGGTAGTTGGATAGATTCCAGTAGTGCCATGGAAGGTATGCATTCTTAGTATAGCCTCTATATCCTCCATAGTTCCATCTAGAAAGTCTCCCTCTCCGCCTCCATGCACATGAAGGTCTATAAAGCCTGGAGATACATAATTTCCTTTAGCATCGATGATTGTGGCAGCGGGATGTTTCCCTTGCCGCTCTTCACAAATATCTATTATCTTTCCGTTTTCTACTACTAAATCAAAACCTTCTAAAATCTCATCTGGTAAAATAATTTTTCCATTCTTAATGATAAACATACTATCACCTACCTAATTATACACTGTGGCAGAGGAAACGTCCCCCTGCCATGTTTAAAGGATATCTCTGGCTGATTCTTTATCTAGATATAAATTTGCTTTATTATGCTTTCTCATGATGGTAGCTGGGCAAGCTTCTCCTAGAGGGCCTAGCACAGTGTTTTTAACAGCCTCAGCTTTTGTAGGTCCTGGAACCATGCAAAATACCTCTTTAGCCTTCATAAGGGCTGGAATAGTTAAGGTTAAGGCATATTTAGGTACTTCCTCTAGGGTTGCAAAACAGCCGTCATTTACTTGCTGCATCCTGCATTTGTTATCTAAATCTACAACCTTTATGACTTTCTCATCATTGAAAAAAGCCACATGGGGGTCATTAAATGCAATATGTCCATTCTCTCCTATACCCATAAAAGTAAAATCTACCACACGCTCTTCTAAGAGCTTTACATAATTACTTATGATTTCCTCTTGAGAATTTCCACAATCATTTATCAAATAAAGCTTTTTAAAAGGAACTTTATCAAAAATATGCTCCTTTAAAAAGTTTGCAAAGAGTCTTTTATCTCCTTTAGGTAATCCTATATATTCATCCATATGGAAGGCATTGACTCTTGCCCAATCAATCTCTTCTTCTATCAAATATTTAAGAAATTCATTTTGGGAAGGAGCAGCAGCAAAAATGCAGTTTATCTCCTCTTTTTCTTTTAATAAATTTTTTATGGCCTTAGCTGCCTCTTGAGCTGCAGCTTTACCCATAGCATCCCTGTCTTCAAAAACCTTTATTAAAAAATTATAATTCAATATTTCTTCCTTCATATCTTCACCCCTAAACTATTATGTCCATAGCCTCAGAGAGATACTTTATTCCTATTTTAGCATCGTACATAGGAGGTATCTCCGCTGTAAGGGTTCCTTCATAGCCTACTTCTATCAAAGCCTCTCTTACCTTTTTCCAATTAACGCTGCCCTCAAGAAGAGTTACAAAGCCCCAGCCATTACCTGCCGCTGTTCTAAAATCCTTAACATGAACCTTTACTATTCTATGTCCTAATATCCTTATCCATTGTTCTGGATAACCAAAATTCAACACATTGCCTACATCAAAATAGGCTTTTATAAATTCACTATTAAAGCTATCTATATAATCTCTATACTCTAAAGGACTTAAAAGGAATTTATTCCACACATTTTCAATGGCTATGATTACTCCTTGCGCTCTTGCATAAGCTTCCAATTCCTTTATGGATGCTTGAGAAGTTCTATATACGCTCTCATAGTCATTTTCTTCATCTACTAAGCCTGGTACAACTAATACCGCTTCAGCTCCTAGTAATTTTGCTGCATGAAGCATTCCCTTAACTATCTCTATTCCTCTTTTTCTCTTTTCCTCATCCTTAGTAGATAACGGATACTTCCATAATTCAGAAGTAGCTAAGGATTTTATAAATATTCCGTTGCTTTCTGCATATTTTCTTATATCTAGGATTTCCTCATCACTAGTATTTAGGGACAGTTCTCCTCCTTCGGTAAAAGCAGCCTCGAAACTATAGAATAACCCCTTGCATCCATCAATACATTGTCTTATGGTAGTGCCTTGCGGGAAACACCAATGACCTATAGATTTTTTCATAAAAAACACCTCTTAAAATCAACTTTCTAATCTTGGAATGGAAAATGAACTCTAGTTTTTTCCTTTGAAGATTTATATATGGCTCTTATTAGCTCTAAGGCTTTTCTTCCTTCCTTACCATCGATAAAAATTGGAGTATTCTTTTCCACGGAATCGTAAAAATCCTTCATCTGGGTTATGTGACTGCAGCCCCAATAATTAGGCCCTACAGTTAATCCATCATAACCATCTCTTATTTCATAGGGCTCTTCCCCTTTTATTTCAACCCAAGCTAAATCTTGCTTTAGTCCAACTTTACCCTTTTCACCTACTATTTCGATTTGAATTGGCGAATCGTAGCTATAGCAGTTGGTAGCATATAAATGATAGTCACAGCCATTTTTAAACCTTACCAGAGCATCTGCCACATCCTCTACTTCTACTATTTTATGAAGTCTATTATCCACATGACCTTCAACCCAATCAATATCAGAGCCTACTAGCCAAAGCACTCTATCAAGACTATGGATAGCTTGATCTATAAGAACCCCGCCACCTTCTTTATCCCATGTACCTTTCCAATCTGACTCTAAATAATAGCTATCCGGTCTATGCCAAGATAGATAAGATCTAGCAGCAACTATCTTTCCTAGTTTTCCCTGCTCTATAAGCTCTTTAATATCCATGCAGCCCTTCACATATCTGGTTTGAAAAATAACTCCAAACTTCACATTCTCCTCTTTTGCTACCCTGATCATTTCATCTGCCTCTTCAAGGCTAATAGCTATAGGCTTTTCAGTTAAAACATTTATTTTGCTTCTCATAGCATCTATAGCCATAGAAGCATGTAAATGGTGGGGAGTAGCAATATGAATAACATCAATATTCTTATCAAGGCATTGCTTATAATCTCTAAGAGCCTCACAGCCTTCAAAATCCTTAGCAAAATCTTCTGCCTTTTCAATTACCTTATCCACGGCATAAGCAACTTCTACTCTATCTGATAATTGTTTAAAAACATATCTATATACTTCTGATATTCTTCCACAACCAATAATGGCAACTCTTAACTTTTTCATATCTATTCACCTTTACCAATAATTATTATATATAGAGTTTAATAAGCTTTTTAAGCTCAATAATACTTTCTTCTGAAGCTATGTCCCCATTCAAGGAAAATAAGGTTCCCTTAGGCCTTTTAAGTAATTCTTCAGGTATTTCTGCCTGTGGCCTATAATGGGTTTCCAATACTACGTAATCCTTATAACCTATGTCTTTAAGGCTTCTAAAGATATCGCTAAAAGGTACAGCTCCAGTACCCACCTTTACAGATTGAGGTTTGCCCTCAATAAGCATCGCGTCCTTTATATGAACATGTCTAATATAATCTTTTAAATATTCGAAACCTTCTGGATAAGGATTCTCCATATCCGCATCATAAATATCATTACCGGGATCATAAATAGCCTGTACGTATTTACTGTTAATTCTATCTAAAAGTGCCTTTACCTTACAGCAGTTTGTAGTAAAAACACTGGGATCTGCTTCTATTAATAATGTAATATTTTCTTTTTCTAATAACTCAATGGGCTCTAGGAAATTTTCAATAATCTCTTCAAATCTCTCTTCATAGGAGCCACTTTGGAAAAAGGCAAAGCCTCTTAGTGTATTACATCCAAAAATATTTGCTCTCTCTATAAGTCTCTTTAATTTATCCATATTTTCCACATATTCTTTTCTGTTATCAATAGAGCATTTAAAAAAAGAGCTGCTTATATTGCAGACTTCTAGTCCTTCAGCTTTTATTATTTTATCTATTTCTTTTATTCTATTTATTGATATTTCATCCACATTTAAGTCTTCTATGGATCTTAGCTCCACGCCGTGAAGTCCATGCTTTGTTGCAAAATCCACAGCTGTCTTTATATCCTGTGTTATTTCATCAGTTATAATTCCTAGTTTCATATGCGCCTCCTATTTATTAAAGGTGTCCCATATACCTTTTCCTTTTTTCAAAATAGTTCTTCCATCCATTCTATGACAATCACCGCTATTAGCAGCATCCGTATCGCTAGAATAAAGTCCTTCTATTTTAAAAACCACTTCTTCTGGAATATCTAATAGCCTATAACTATTTCTGCTTTGCACAACCTCCTGAGCTAGAGCCTTCATTTCCTCTCTAACTAAAACTGGCGGTTTTATCAATGCACAGTGCCTAGCTATGGCTTTTTTGGTTTCATAGGTTTTAATCCAAGGCATTATACTAAGTGCTTCTCTTATAGTCTTATCATCTCCAGTGACTAAAGCCACTGGAACCCCTAACTCACTAGCTATTAACGCATCTATATACAATTCCCCAGCCTTGACCTCATTTAAATATATATTGTATATATTTGATGAGCTATAACTGTGATCTAAAATAGCCTCTCCTGTTCCAGCCATAGCATGATAGCCTTGAAAAATTATAAAGTCAAAACTACTATCTAAAAATGGGAATCTCACCCTAGGGTGAGAATATCCCATGATATATTTAGCTTTAGGGTGCATTTCATCATAGGGAATATTAATACCAGTACCATGAGCATCATAAACATAAATCTCCTCAGCACCATTTTGTATTAATCCCTCTGTAAGGCTATAGACCTCTTTACCTAAAAGCTTGCAAGCTTCCCTGTATTCTTCCTTACCTTTGGTCACCTGTTCTTTTGTAAGTATACCACCTATACCCTCTAAATCAGCACTTATATATATCTTCATTTTTAGGCTTATACCTCTACTTCTCTCTTTTCTTTAGAGGATTTGTATATAGCTCTTATTATAGCTACGGCATTCTTTCCTTCTTCTGGTGGTATCATAGTTTCTCTATCTTCATTGATGGCATCTACTAAATCCTTTAATAATATGAAGTGTCCTGCGGAGGATATCTTTGAAGGGTCTGAAGCTCCTCCTAATTTTTCACTAGCCTCTGGCATAGGAACCTGCTCTTTTAAGAATTCCCATTTTTCTATTCCCGAATCTGTAAATATTATAGTTCCATATTCTCCATGGATTTCGAATTTAGTTTCAAGTCCTGGATAAGCAGTAGTTGCTCCTTCTATTACTCCATAACCGCCACCTTCAAATTGAAGTAAGGCTACAGCAGTATCTTCAACTTCAATGTCTCTTGCTAGGGTACCTGCTTTAGATACTAAGGAAGTTACTTTTTCTCCTACCATCCAAGTTAATAAGTCTATTCCATGAACTCCTTGATTCATTAAAGCTCCGCCACCATCTAATTCCCAAGTTCCTCTCCAACCTGCACTGTTATAATAGGCTTGGTCTCTATAATACTTTAAGTAAGCGCTAGCTAATACTATTTTTCCAAGTTTCCCTTCTTCAATAGCCTTTTTTGTAGCTATGGCTGCTGACATAGTTCTCCTTTGGAATATGGATTGCATTTTAACTCCGCATCTTCTCACTGCGTCTATGATAGCTTGATTCTTCTCATTAGTGATTTCCATAGGTTTTTCACACACTATGTGTTTACCAGCCTCTGCTGCTGCTATACTCATCTCTCCATGTAATCCACTAGGCGTACATACGCAAACTATATCCACTTCTGGATTCTTTAACATTTCTTTATAATCAACATACACATGCTTAACCCCATACTTTTCTGCAAAACTTTGCGCCTTTTCTGGAATTATATCGCATACTGCATATAATCTTGCTCCTATTAAATTAGTGATAGCATCTGCATGGCAAGGAGCTATAACCCCACATCCTATTATTGCAAAATTTAATGTTTTATTCATTTTTAGCCCTCCTGTAATTTTCTGGAGTCACATAAAGATTATTAATTTTTATGCCTCCTGATTTTTGTTTTAGGCATCTCCAAAAAAATAACTAGTCAGTCTACTCGTCTATTTTGCGTAATACTGCGTCCACAGAACCCACTAATAGCCCCACTATTAATGGAACCTGTGTCCTTGTCTTACGCAAAATATACTTCGCATCTTTGACTATTTATTTTTTTTACGATGCCTTTTAATAATTTATAGGGATGCCTTTCTATAATATTTTGGTGATACCCCTACTATCTTCTTAAAAGTTCTACAAAAGTGAGTAACATCGTTAAAACCTACATCGTAACATATTTTTGTTATAGGTACATTGCTCTTAACAAGCATGTCCAACGCCTTTTGAATTCTTAGATGTATCAAATATTCAGTAAAGGTTTTTCCAGTTAAGCTTTTGAATATGGAACAGAAATAAGTTTTTGACATCATGGAATATCTGCATATATCTTCTAAATGTAATTCTTCGTTATAGTTATCATGAATGTAGTTAATAGAATCTAAAATGGCACTTCTATATTTATCAAAAATCTCTTGCGATTCCCTGGGAGTATTATTACTATATTCTCTGGACAATATGGCCAGAAGCTTCAACACATCTGCCTTTATGATCATATCATAATATTTATTTTGCCCATTATATTCTTGAAGCATTTCCTTCATTATCTCTTCTACCTTTAATTGAGCCTCCGCAGAAAGATTGAGTTTAGGCTTTACCATATCTTCAGATACTAGGAAAGGTTCTAGATAAGCAAAGTCAAAGAGCTCTTTACTCTTGTTAAAGTCATTAAATCTTTCATCAAAGAACCTAGCAGAAAATTCACAGCCTATAATGTGAATATCTTCTCCTTCAATAGGCTTTACCTTATGAACTACATAGGGAGGAAGAATAAATAGATCTCCTCTTACCATTTTGTACTCCACATTATTTATCCAGTGATTACAAACTCCTCTACATATATACCAAATTTGCATATAATCATGGGTATGGTCTATCTCACCAGATACATTCCCCTCTGACTCATAAATTTTAAAAGGTATGGACTTAGAGAAATTACTTTCAGAGTCGAATAAAATAATATTTTTTATTTCAAAAGCATCACCTTTCATATTCATCACCGTTCTCCATAGCTTATTTTAAAGCTTCTTTTGCTATTTCAATTTGCTTTTTAATCTCCTGCAAATCATACTTGGCTCTTTCAACATCCTCTAAGCTAGCATGGCATTCACAAGATAAGAACCCATTATAGCCTGATTTTATCAATGCCTTAAATAGAGGAACATGATCTACAGCACCTTGTCCTAAAAGTTTATGTTGAAAAATCTCATCTCCATAAATAGTTCTTGCATGAAAACTTCCTGGTAATGTATCATCGTTGACTCTCATTTCATCCTTCACATGCACATGGAATATCTTATTTCCTAATATCTGCACAGATTTTATACCATAGTCTGTATCAGTTATATACATATTGCCAGCATCATGTATTAATCCTACATTATCCTTGTTTAAATCCTTTACAAACTTGTTTGCAGATTCTACGGTTTCTATTAAGCTGCCATTATGTATTTCCATAGCGATTTTTTTATTGTATTGTCCAGCTAATACAGCGCATTTTTCCATCCAATATAGTGCTTTTTCATAATGAAAGTTTTGAGATAAAAATGAATTAGGTCCACCGCAGCCAACTCTGATTAAATCACATTTTAAAACATCCATTATGTCTAAATATTTTTCTAGAGACTCTAAAGATTTAACACATTCACTATCTGAAGCTGTAGAAAATTCTCCTACATAAGAAGCTATAGCTGGTATTTCTAATCCATAGCTATCTAGCATACTTCTTATTTCTTTAGCTCTTTCTAAGGTAGTGTCCGCTGAAATATGGGGCTCTCTTCCCATAAGCTCTATGCCATCAAAGCCTATTTCCTTTGCTAATTTCATTGCTTCTTCTAAGGATCTTTCACTAAATATTAAACTTAATACTGATACTTTCACTTATACCTCACACCTCTTCAAATTATATTGTTAATCTTTTTTCCTCAATTATATTTTATAATAATTTATCGCTCTTTCATTTGACTATATTACAAATAATTATACTTTTTATACAAAGGGATTATATGATTATATTCTTATTATCTTTCATAATCTATTAGAGTATAAAATTATAGCTAAAAAGTAATGGTAGTAACAGCTTTCACCATTACTACCATTTCATATAATTATGCCAATATATTAATAATTAAATTAGGTATAAAAGTTGCAACTGCCACTCCATAGATTAAGTCTAGCCATACTACAGAGCCCAGAGCACCAATATATATTAAAAGCACAATAGGTGCAATAAATAACTTTGCTATTATGGGAGTCTCTTTATCCTTCACTGTTTTCCAAAGACTCTTTGCATCTCCAGTGCTTGGAAATGAGTGCATTGCCACTGAAACTCCTAACCAAATGAGTACATAATCTATAATATTACTGCCCCCAAGCTTATGACCAAAGCTCAATATTGGTACTGCTGCCGGAAGAGCTATTAAGGCACCCACAATAGTATTTATAAAAAAGGGTCCTATTCCTATTAAGATATGCTGATATGAGCTTTTAGGATGTTCATGTACTACATAACCCGCAGGATTACCAAACCTAAAGTAGCATACATCCAGAACTGCAACCCTACATATTCTACAAAATAATTGGTGTGCAATTTCATGGACTATTACCCCAGGAAAAGTTATTATTGATATAATAAAACCAGGTATAAGCATTGATTTATTCTCCTTCCAGTCCTATATTTACTTTTGCCATTGCAAAGAACCATCAAAAATTGATTTTAAGAAATTATCCGTATATTTATCATTTATCCCTGAGTCTTGATAAATTTTATAGTACTTGTCTCTTTCGCTAAGTAGATTATTAAAATGATATGCCAAAGCAAGATTTGCTACCACAATAGGATCCTCTTTATCCATTTCATAAGCAACCTTAGCATATTCAAGCCCTTTAGCATTATTCCTTCTTTTAAGCTCAATTTTAGACAAGGTTATATAAGCACCTATATCTTCAACGTTATTGTTAAGAGCATCATTACAATACTCTACTGCCTCATCATATTTTCCTAACTCTCTATATGTAGCTGCTTGAAACAAAGAAGCAGCATTAAAATCAGGATATTTAGAGATAACTCTAGATAAAACTTGACTTGCTTTAGTATAATCTTTCATATCAAAATATAAATTTGCAAGGTAATAGGCAGCATAAACCTCATTAGGATTTTTGTCTACGATAGGCTTTAAGATATTTATAATATCCTCTATCTTAGCATTCTTCTGGTCCTTTAATTTATCATATACTTCCTTGCTTGGACTATAATATCTATCTAGTTTACTGGTTATTTCATTAACCTCTTGAACTAGCCCTTTGTCCATTTTTTTAGTAGAAGGAGAATCGCCCGCAATCTTGTCATAAACTTCATAGGCTTCATCAATTCTCCCACAATAGTAATAGGATACATATAGCCTTACTAGTGCTTTATCGGATTGTGGGTATTCTTTCGCAACATTTTCATAATGTTTCATGGCAGTAAGATACTTTGAAGCTTCTTCAGCCTGTACTCCCCTTTCATATTCTACGCCAATGCTAATACTACGAGGAAATTTTGATAAAGAAAAAATAATAATTGCAATAAGAATCAGTGAAATTACCTTAATATGTATAGGAATTGGTCTTTTAGAAAGATTGTCCCTACATTCCTTACATAATTTTAACTTGTACCCTTCCTCCACGCATAAACTTCCACAACCTTTACAACCCCAAAAGGTGTCGTTTATTGGTTCATCATTTTCATGCAAAATATCCTCTTCCATTTCTGAGCTTCCTGATAAATTTTCAGTGTCATTTTCTTGTTTAAATTTCAGACCCATTCCCTAAATCTCCCCTTTTAAAAAATATTTGATATATATATACCTTGCATTAAAGTTCTTACATTATATCTTTGTACACCTACACCTCCATGCTTAATGGGTTTGACTCTAGAATATTTATGAGTTCAAAATGTATTATAACTTTTGCAATGTATGTACTAAAAACGGTTAACTTTAAAAAAGCTTGCCATAATGTTGACAACGGTTCAAATATACTTAATTTTATTTTTGTATTTAATAGTTTTTTGTGTTTGTGCCTGATTAAGGCAGTAGATACCATAAATGAACATAGATATGTCAAGGCGCGAAATGAAAAAAATCACATTTAGGCGACCCGGCTGTCATAGAATATTTCCTTAGACCCGCAGCTTTGCGTCTTTATCTTTCGATAAATTTGCTATTATCTATGGACTTTATGTAAAATTAATGAACATTTTGTAAATATATTGGTTTACATTCAATATACTACCATAAAAAATTGATAAAATAAAGATTATTTTTTCATTTTTGTATTTTATTTCTTAATACCTCTATTCTATAGACTCATATCTAGTTTGGGATGATATGGTGCTTCTTATGCTGCGTTTAGTGCTTTTTCCTTAGGTTATCCAATACTATTTATATCAGAAAGTGTATATATTTCAAAAATAAATAAGGATTTATCACAAACTATTATGCTTGTGATAAATCCTTATTTTTATTTGTTTTTCTTTTTATGTGTTATAGCTTTAATTCTCTCTGAGAAATCTTTCTTGTTTTGACTTTCTGGTAACTTATTAATAAGTTCTAAGGCTTTATCTATATCCACCTTTGATTCAGTAGCTCCTGCTTGCCTTACAGCCATAACTGCTTCAACTATCTTCTCTTCTAAAGAGCCTGGTATTATTGAACTTTCACTCCAGTTTAAATACTCTAATCCATCTTTGTCTATTACTTTTCCTTCCCTATCTATTACAAAGGGGTATGCAGGTATGTCTAAATCCTTAACACCCTCAGCTTTAGAGAATACAAAATTAACTATATCAGATTTATTAGCGTTAGGGTCTATATATTGTCCAACTTTTTTTGCTTCTCCATTTAAAGCATTCTTAGCATCTAAAATATTAAATTTTATATTTATAGTGCCAGGCTTTGAAAGCTGACTCTTATCCTCAGGAATTACTTCTTTTTTAGTTCCATCTGCATTTATAGTTACTATCTTATCGGAAGTAGTTACTGTAACAGTGCCTATATTAGCCATGGAAGCACCTAAGGTCATATCCTTTAAAACTTCCTTTTGTGGATCATATAATAAGGTCATATTACCTTCTACAAAATTATCTGCTAACAATAGTGATACTGTAGAAGTCATTTTATTCTTATCCGCAATATTGTTAAAGGCTCTTGAAACATATCTTAATTTATAGGTTCCCTTCATAAACTCATAAGTCCTGTCATAAACATTTCTTATAAGCGGAGACCAAGGATCTGGAGTCTTATTGTTTTCTGTATTATATTGATTAGCAGCTCCTATTATACCTAGGGATCCACCATAGTAATAAGTGTGGTAGGTATCCTTCATATAGCCTAATCTTACTCCTGCATTTAAATACTTAGCTAGAGTAGCATAATTATCATATTCTATCTCCACAGAAGCTCCAACCTTTTTAGCTAGCTCAACTACTTCATCAATTCTCTTTTTATCTTGTTGTGTAAAGGCATAGCCATATTGAAGAGACATAGTAGAGAAGCCTAGTTCCTTCCAAATAAGAGCAGAATGAGGTCCTTGATATGGAATCCATGTGAAATATCTTCCTGCATCTTTTAAATATTGTGAAGTAGCCATTATAGTCTCTTCATAGCCTTGACCACCTTCTACCAATTCTGCAAACCAGTAATAACCATGAAGATTCAAGTTCTTATAACCTGCTTCTTTAAATCTTTTTTCAACTTCATTGATATACCATTTTGTAGCCGCTATCCTATTTTCTATAGCCATTTCAGACATTTTTACCTTGCCTTCCATGGAATCCGGATCCTTCACAAAGGAAGCAAAATCCTTAGGATCTAAGCTTAATACACTGCCATCTCCTTTTATATCTCCAAAGTTTGAACTTTTTTCAATAAATGGAATAGCTATGGTTATATCTATCTTTTTATCAGTTTTAAACTTTTTATTTAATTCCCCAGCCACTTTATTTATAGCGGATAATTGAGTTTCATCTTCAGTAAATATAAAGTCTAAAAAGGAATTTAAATCACCTTTTGTTACCCAGCGTTTAGCAGAATTTGCTTGATTGGATGGTGTAACTGCTGCCGTAGTAGGCAGAACTAATAATTCTGTAAATTGCCAATCCTTAATATCTCCATTAATATCTTTATAGCCTAGTACAGTTTCTACTCTATCTTTAGTCCAATTTGTTAAATCAGGGTTGCTGTACTTTCCTGTGTAAAATAAAAACTGATCTTTTAATTGTGCAGCTTCCTTGCTATCTGCAGCTGGAAACTCATTTATATCCCAATTATTATCATCTTTTATTCCTTGTGGAATAACGGCCCCATTAGCAATTCCCTTTTGTCCTAATACCTCTATTTCATCAGCAAATACCCAAGGCCAAACTAAGAATGTTACCTTAACATATCTAGCTTGTATGTTCATAGCCTTTCCATCTGACAGTTTATCCATCTTTAAAACTTTTCTTTGAATGCCGTTAGCTGTAGCAGTTCCATCTGCCTTAGTAACTGGAATATTCTCCGCATAGGTTGGGTAATCTGGAACAGCCTTTCCTAAATATTTGTAATCTACCCCATCATTGGAAACGTATACTTTCATCCATCTAGAAGGATATATTCCTACGGAAGAAGATTGCCCCATTCCCATAGAGATACTATTTACAGTATTTACTTCTCCTAAGTCAACCACTACGTCTCTGCTCATGCCCCTATGGAATTTAAACCATGCATTTGCATTAGTCCAATCATATATATCACCAAACACTCCATCTGTAAGCATGGAAGCCTTATCCTTAGCAGTACCAGCATTAGCAATAGGTACTAAATTGTCATAAATCAAATTATCATCATTTATGGCAACAGATTTTCCCAGAGCTAAATTTTCTAAGGTAGCTGCATTAATCCTTGTGGCATTTGACAGAAGTAAAGATAATATAAAAACAGTACTTAAAAAAACAGATATTTTCTTTTTATTAAATTTCATAATTTCTCTCCTTTTAGTAAAAATTTTAAAGAATATTCTGTATTTTATTAATATATATAACTTTCAATAAAAATCTAAGTATATTTCTTAAATTTTTGCAACTTATGTACAAAGAAAAAATGCTTATTCAGCAAATTTTCTTCATACATCATTACAAATTAAACTAAATGACAAGCCACAAAATGCCCTGGATTAACTTCTCTATATTCTGGTTCCACACTTAAGCACTCTGGCTTAGCATATTTACATCTTGTACAAAACCTACACCCCTTAGGTGGATTTAGCGGAGAAGGTATTTCTCCATATATAGCTTCAAAAGCTTTACCTCCATCTGCTTCCAAAGATGGCACCGCTTCTAATAAGGCTTTTGTATAAGGATGTAAAGGATTATTATAAAGCTCCGCAGTGTCTGCACATTCTACAAATTTTCCTAGATACATTACCGCTACTTTTTTACTTATATGCTCTACTACCGCTAAGTTGTGAGCTATAAAAATATAGCTTAGGTTTCTATCCTTTTGTAACTTTTCTAAAAGATTTAAGATTTGAGCTTGAATAGATACATCAAGACTAGATACAGGCTCATCACAGATGATTAACTTAGGATTTAGAGCTAATGCTCTTGCAATACCTACCCTTTGCTGCTGACCTCCACTTAACTCATGAGGAAAAGCATGATAGTAATCCTTTGAAACCCCTACAAGATCCATGAGTTCTAAAACTTTTTCTCTTCTTACTGAATCATTACCTAGTCTATTTATTATAAATGGCTGCTCTATATTATCACCTATGGATAAATGAGGAAATAAAGAAAGATATGGGTTTTGGAATATCATTTGCATATTGCTTCTTAAGGTTCTCAATTCCTTCTGTGGCAAGTCATATAGGGATTCTCCTAAAAAATCTACCTTACCTGAGGTAGGTTCTATCAATTTCAAAATAAGCCTAGCAATGGTGGACTTTCCGCTTCCGCTCTCTCCAACTATACCTAAGGTAGTGCCTTCTTCTAATGAAAAGGATACTCCATCCACAGCCTTTACTTGTTTACCACTAAGAGGAAAATATTTTTTTAAATCCTGAACTTCTAGTATGTTCTTATGCATCCTTCTTCACTCCTTCTTTAACAAATAACCAGCAATATAAATTATGAGTAGACGATAATTCAGTTATTGGTGGTTTTTCTTTAAAGCAAATATCTTTTGCTTGAGAGCATCTAAGGGCAAAAGGACATCCTGCTATAGGATTTTTTAAGTTTGGTGGTTGTCCTGGTATAGCTTCTAACTTTTTCTTACTTCCTAGTATTGGTGTTGAATTTAACAATCCCTTAGAGTAAGGATGGCTTGGATTTTTTATAAATTCAGACATCATTCCTCTTTCTACAATATTTCCAGCATACATAACAATTACCCTATCGCTAAACATGGAAGCTACTGCTAAATCATGGGTTATCATTATAACTGAAGTATTGTTTTTCCTTTGCATTTCCTTAATAATCTTAAGTATCTGAGCTTGAACCGTTACATCCAATGCTGTGGTAGGTTCATCTGCTATTAATAGCTCCGGTTCACAAATCATAGCCATAGCAATCATAACCCTTTGTCTCATACCGCCGCTAAACTCAAAGGGATATTGATTAAATCTTTCCTCTGGAGAGGGTATGCCAACTTCTCCAAGAAGCTTTATAACTCTCTTTTTAGCTTCTTCCTTTGAGCATTTATTATGCCATAGCAAAGGCTCCATTATCTGTTCTCCTATCTTCAAGGTAGGATTTAGAGAGCTCATTGGATCTTGGAAAACCATAGCTATTTTATTTCCTCTGATGTCCCTCATATCTTTTTTATTTGATTTTAATATATCCTTACCCTGAAATAGCACACTACCTTCTACAATCCTTCCAGGTGGCTTTATTAGCCCCATAACTGAAGATACTCCTACACTTTTTCCACTACCAGATTCTCCTACAATAGCTAAAGTTTCTCCTCTTTTTAGATCGTAGGATATACCATCTACAGCCTTAACTACTCCATCTTTCCTATAAAAATATGTTTTTAGTCCTTTAACTTCTAATAAGTTTTCCATGGTAATCCCTCCTACTACTTATCACTTCTTGGGTCAAACGCATCTCTTAATCCATCACTAAAATAAGTGAAGGAAAGCATAACTATTGCAAAGCTTACGGCTGGGAATAGCATCATGTATGGATAGGATAGCATAAAGGACTGTCCCCTAGATAATAAAATCCCCCAGCTTGGCATTGGAGGCATAACTCCTAAGCCTATCATACTCATACCTGCTTCTGCTAGCATAGCAGAAGGTATACTAAAGGATAAAGCAATTATAAGCGGTCCAACAGAATTTGGCATAATATACTTAAATATTATTTCAAAATTGCTGGCTCCCATAGCCTTAGCAGCTTCAATAAACTCGCTCTGCTTTATGGTTAACACCTGCCCCCTCACCAATCGAGCCATTCCTACCCAAGAAGTTAAGCCTATAGCAAGGAATATGGTAAACAGGCTTCTTCCCATAACCATAACCAAGATAATCATAAATAGAAGGCTTGGGAAACCATACATTATATCAACAAACCTCATAAGTATATTGTCTATCTTTCCACCAAAATAACCAGCGATAGCACCTATGGTAAGTCCTATAAACACCTGTATCACACCTGCGCCTAGCCCTACGAATAATGCGTTTCTTAAGCTATACATCAAAAGAGTAAGCATATCCCTGCCGCCTTCATCTGTACCAAACCAGTGCTTTGAACTAGGTCCTTGGTATAGAGCAGTATAGTCTACACTCTCATAGTGATACTTGCTCAGCATAGGTCCAAAAATAGCAATTAAAACTAGAACAACAATTATTCCTAAAGAAATCACTGCTGTAGTATTTTTTCTAAACCTTGACCATATAACACTAATATAGCTTCTTTTTTTAATCTTTTTAGTTTTTATTGCACCATCTATAGCTACTTCTCTTTGTTCAGCCATAACTCTATCTTCCCTCCATCATGCTATTTTTTCTAATTCTAGGATCTAAAACACCGTAAATTAAATCTACTATTAGATTAGTTCCCATAATTAAGAATGCAAAAAATATTGTAGAAGCCATAATCATAGGATAATCTCTATTAATAGCTGCGGAGGCAAATAGCTTACCTAATCCTGGAATATTAAACATGTTTTCAATAAAAACAGTACCTACAGTAAGCATAGCTATTTGTGGTCCTACCACCGTTACCAAGGGAATAAGAGAATTTCTTAAAGCATGCTTTATAACCACTGCTTTAAAGCCTCCCCCTTTAGCCACAGCTACTCTTATATATTCTGTGTTCAAGGTCTCCACCAAATTAGCCCTCATATATCTAGTTATGCTTCCTATAGGAGCAATAGCTAAGGATAGCACTGGCAAAATATAATTTATAGGTTTACCCCAACCTATAATAGGCACTAAGTGTAACATATTACCTAACAAGTACATCAAAAATACTGCAATTATATAGTTTGGAATACTATTACCCAACATAGATATGAATACAGCAATACGATCTATTATGGTGTTTTTCCTGAGAGCAGCTATTATTCCCAAAGGAATTCCTATGATTAAGGATAGTCCGATAGATATAAAGGCAAGCTGCATAGATATTGGCAAAGCTTTTGCGATCTGATCCTCTATCATCTCACTAGGATATTTGTATGATGGTCCAAATTTAAACCTAAAAGAATTTAAGGTAAATTTACCATACTGATACCACCAAGGTTTGTCTAAATCATAGCTCTTTTTCCAAGCTTCAATGATCTCTGGTGAATAGGATGTGTTTTCCATATTTTGATTTATAAGCCTTTCACTCTCTATATAATTACCAGGAGTTAATTTTACAAGCACAAAAGTAATTATAGAGATGACAAAAACTGCAAAAAACATATATGTTAATCTTTTTAGTATATACTTCTTCATTTTACTCCCCCATCCTTACTAAATTTTAAATCCTTATAAGCATCTCATAACATATCAGGTATCTGAGAAAAATAACTAGTCAAAGATAACAGTACACTGACTAGTTATTTTTTGAAGATACCTTAAACAGTTGTTGCTCAAATTTTTAATTTGAGCAACAACTATCTGTCTATTCCATCTTCATATCGTTAAAGTAATATGGTGGTGTTCCTAATAATAATGGGTTTGCTACATAGCCCTTTATATTAGGCTTAACTAGCTTAACACCGTTTTCCCAGTCTATATTTATAGCAATGGCTTGATCTTCTCTGAATTTTGCTGCTTCTTTGTATAAAGCTTCCTTCTTAGCTGGGTCATTTTCAGCTTTGGCTTTATCTAACATATCTAAGTATTTTTTACCGTCATCAGTAGCATTTTGTCTTATATACTCTTCTTTCTTCTTAGCCTTTTCATTCGGCTCTAATTTAGTATCATCTTGTATTGCCTTAAAGGCAGCATATTTAGACTGTGGCATTGTAGCCAAAGCTACATTCAATAAACCATCATCAACAAAATTAGGCATTTCCATGTATCCAATATATGAAGGATATTGTGTTGATCTACCATTTATTGAGAATCCTATTGTTCCATCTTCCCAGAACTTACCTTCATCTTTAGAGAATTGAGCGTATTCTTCATTTAAGATTTTACACTTAATTCCTGTTCCCTTTTCAATCATGTCTTTAATCGCAAGCTCTCTTCCTGTTGGCGTTCCTGCGATTAAGATTGTCATTTCTGGGAAGCCCTTTCCTTCTGGGAACCCTGCTTCAGCCATAAGCTGTTTAGCCTTAGCCACATCATATTTTAATCCTATTTCATTTCCCCATGGTGCAAAAATTTCTGGAACCATAGAATTACTTTCACGAACAGAACCCTTCATGATGTCATTGGCTATGGTCTTTTTATCTAAGGACATAGCAATAGCTTGTCTTACTTTCTGATTTGTTTGTAATATGTCGTTTTTACCTCTTAAGAGTTTCATATGATAAACTGTGGATCCCTTAAATATTTGCATTTCTTTCTTTAATTCTGGATCCTTTAATACTGCTTCCATATCTGTATTAGTTAAGTTAGCTATATTTATGTCTCCATTTTTATATGCTAATAATTGGTTAGTATCTCCACTCATTACTACAATCTTATCCCAATTAGCTTTTCCATAGTAATTTGGATTTGGAATCATTTCAACCTTTGTATTTAGTTCCCAAGCCGATACCTTGAATGGTCCATTAGTTACTATATTTTCAACTTTAGTCCAATCAGTTTGTCCAACCTTATCGATTACATGCTTAGGAACTGGGCATGCCCATAATTCTGAAAGCGATACATCAAAGATAGTACTTGGTTGTTCTAGTGTAAATTCTAAAGTAGTATCATCTAAGGCCTTAACTCCTATGCTATCCGCCTCAGCTTTTCCTGCTTTAGCTGCTGGAGCGTTCTTTATTGGAACAGTAACATTATAGGAAGATGGCTTTCCTGGAAAAACTTTAGTATCTACAGTTCTCTTTATAGAATACTCAAAATCCTTAGCTGTTAAAGGAGTTCCATCGGACCACTTTAATCCTTTTTTCAAGGTGAACTTCCATACAGTGTAGTCAGCATTATGTTCCCATTTTTCTGCTTGACCCGGAACGGCTTTATTGTTAGCATCTAATTTTGTTAAAGTTTCAAAAGCGCCCATTCTTAGAGTCAATCCACCCCAGTTATAGAAATAAGGGTCTAGATTACCCGCATTATATAGGTATAATTTTAATTCTTTAGGGCCTTTTGGAGCAGTAGATACTGGATCTGTTTTTTTGTTACAGCCAACAAATAAGCTGGCGGCTACCACTGTAGCTAGGGCTAGAGAAACTAGCTTTTTAACAGTCTTCATTAAAAAATTCCCCCTTTGAATTCTATGTATAATAAATTCTTTCCACAGTTTTATTGTAAAAGATTTCACTAATAAATCCTTTGTATTTTTTTCAAAATTATAGACTTTTCACACAATTATTGAATGACTGAATGAAAAAATCTTTCATCATGTTATATTATACACAAAAACTTAATATATGTAATGTAAAGGTTTCATATGTAAGCAAAAGAAAACTCCCAATGTAACACAGGGAGCTTAATTTAAAAAAGATTTTTGTTAGCTTATTAGAATATCAATCTTATCACATTCTTAGTACTATTTTCTTTAAAATGCACTACAACTCTTTTGGTATTTTTAATAACACCATAAGCATTGGATACATATCCATTAATTATCTCTATATTATCATACTGCTCTGGTATCATGGTTAGCACACTATTTTTTGAAATAATTATTTTTTCATCTTGTATTTTTGCCTCGGCGTCTTCCGATAACGTAAAGTTTACTGAAGCTTTTAATGCTTTTTTTAGTTCTCCCTTAAGAATATCTTCAATCAAGATTTCATTTTCTTTTAATGTCATTATTCTCTGATGAATTACTCCACACTTTTCTTTATATCCTACATGACTACCTTTAAAGCTGTTTCCTTCAAATTCTTCGCATTTACCAAAACTCTCTTCCTTTAGTTCAAAAAGCTCAGGAGTGAAATCGTTCTGTTCATAACCCTCTATATATAAGGTGTTATGCACTTCAGTTTTTCTGTAATAATTCCTCATTTCTCCATCTGCAGTATATACATATACACCAGGATCTATAATGAAATCCTCTCCGTCTATATTAAGCTCAAAGCTGAATTGATCATTATGACTGTGACAGCCTATTCCTCTAAATGAGAGTTCTCCCGTCCCTATCATACAAAAGGCCCTTGAATTCCTTAGAATATAAAAGCCTCCTTGACTATAGGCTTTAGAACCTAATGTAACATTATAGTGTTCAATATATTTATATGTGCCCGTAGCCCAAAGGGCATCCTCTAAATAGTCCCTTCCCACATATCTAAAATCATCTCTATTAAAATATTCTCCTGCCACCGCTAATATATGCCTAAAGTCTTTTTTATTCCAATTTGAGTAGTTAGAAAAAATAACAAGTCTTCCATCGTCTGCATCTCCAAAAAAAGGCACCTCTCCATTAGGCTTTGTCATATCTAGCATAAACTCAAACATCTTCTCTAATCTTTCATTAAATTCTTTGGAGAATTCTATGTGATTTAATTTGCATAATATAGCTGGAATTAAGAATAATTCAGAGTCTAATCTATGGTAAGAAGTAGAATCCTCATAACATACTCCATCCTCATTGACCTGTATAAACATTTCACTTTCTAGCTCTTTAAGTCCATACTCTAACCATATTTTATTATTGGAATCCTTGTCTATTTCAAATTCAAAGTCTTTAAAATATAATCCTAAAAATATCAGTCCTGCTAAATCTGAAAGATAGTGATTACTGGTTAACCCTTTATTCTCTAGATTATTCATTATAAAAGAACCATGAAGATATAATACTTTATTAAACTTTGTCCAAAATTCCTTGTCTATAGTTAAAGCTTCTCTAAAGAAATAATATCCTATAATCCAATTCACTGCTCTTATAGCTACATCCATAGCGCAAAACCAGTTCACAGAATGCTCATAAGGGTTTTTATTTATCCAATCCTCTATTTCCTCTTTAAATTCTAAGGCATACTTTTCATCCTTAGTTAACCAATAAGCCTTTCCAAGGGTAAATATATGTTGAAATCTTGAAAGCTCCCAAGGCATCTTTACATCGGATTTATTAGAAAGATCTACAATCTTAATATTTTTATAATAATCATTTTCCCATACAAAGCAGGCTTTAAAGTCTTCACTCCAATTTATGCTCCTACCAAGATACTTATCTCCAGAACCAAGCAAGTTAAAAATATGAGCGCAAATCTTATCCCCATCTTTTATTATCTGTTTTTCTAGGTTTAATTTTTTTATGAGCTTTAAGGTCTCTTCCTTTATATTTTCATCAAAAATAAATTTTGACTTAGGCTTAAAATCACAAAAAACCTTATTATCTATGCTATCTAAATTCATTTTACCTTTTTACCTCCATTGATTTCTGAAGCCTTTTTAAATATATAATCCTTTAATTCTTTATAAAATTCTATTTTATCCTTATCAATACTATTGTTTTCTTTAAGGAGTTTATATTTTATTATCTTGGCTACAGAACTATCTATAAGCTTAAAAAATTCTTCTGACTTCTCTTCTTCCATCTCATGAGCTAGCTTTTCTAAATCCCTTAAACTTTCAACAATTATCATATGGGCTCCAGCCTTAATAGCATTCATAGTAAATTCTTTTAATCCTAAGTTTTTATCATGAACGACTAAAATCAATCCTTGGAATCCATATTTGTCTTTTAATAAGTCTCTTATTATAATTGAAGAATTGCTAGCTAAGTGTAAGCTGTCTAAATCTTCAATTAGAGCATTAGACACTAAAAGGGCTGGAATATTTTTATTGACTGCTATTTTAAAACTCTCTAATTGATTTATTAGATTTGTATAATTTCTTTTTATAATGTTATTTTCTTCACTACCACAAGGAAAGTAATTTCCACAGCAAAACATTTTAGTGCTTCTATAAGCTCTAAGAGTACTTTCTATAATATCCTTTACTATCACCTTACCATAGGATTTCTCTGAAGGAGATGAATTATATTCATCCCTTAGATTAAGATTTGGTGATAGCATCATATCTACTCCTAAGCTTTTTAGCTCTATAGCCTGTAAATAGGTATTGTTATAGGCTATCCCTTTATCTTTTATTTTTCCAATTATTTCTTGGGAGCATAGCCCTGAAAATCTCTCTTCAACTATTACCTGCTCTCCCCCTTGGTGATTTGCCATAATAAACAGTTCTCCAGGGCTACTATCCTTATATCTATCTAGAGTATCTTTTAGCTCTGCTAAGCTATTAAATTTTCTATCTATTAAAACATTGTACATAGAACCTTTTTTTATTGCCTCTAGCACTTCATCATTATTTCTGGTATCTCTTAAGATAAATATTTGCCCTAATTTTTCCTTAAAATCTAATTCCTTAACTTTAGCATAAGCTACTAAATCCAATACAGCTTTTTCCCCAAAGCTATATTCATCCTGTTTATATTGAGTTAAAAGTTCATGTAAATCTCCTCTTTTTCTATGCTGAAGCAAGTCTATAGCACATAATCCTAACTCTGCAGTTAGTTTTATTTTATTAAACCAAGGCTTTATCTCTTCAAGAAATGCACTGTCCATTAAGTGCTCTATCTTCTCTGGTAATCTATAAACCCTCTGAAGATAATATTCAAGCTTTTCATAATCATTATTCTCTAAAGCTTCACTTATTAAGGACTTTAATATGGGAGCTGTTTCTTCATTCATATCACTGCACTGACAATTTTCATACAATAAATCATAAATCTTTGAAAATTCTTTTGGCTTTTCTTCTAAGGCATTTTTATAGGATACCTCTGGCATATAAGCTTCTGAATTCCATGCATAATCACTATAAGTAATAAGACTTATCTTGCTTATCTCAGCCTGGTTCATAGGATTAGATACTATTCCCCAGTGATTCTTATGTAGATTTTTGTCTCTATTATATATGGGCCCTAGTTTTAGCTGCTTAGCTCCGTCGTTTACAGGAAAGTTATCCCACAAAAACAAATCATGCCCATATTGTTCATGCTCTCTGACGCTCTGCTCATTAGTAATAACATTAGAAATCACTTCGGGACCTGTCCATATTAACTTTATATCCTTGTTTAACTCTTCTCTAAATATGCCTTTATATTCTGAATCCTTTACATCCCAGTATTCAGTAGGACAAACAATAAACTCTAAAGAAGCATTGTAATTTCTAAGGTTCTGGAATACTCTGTTGCTTAGGTAGGTATGAGCCTTAGCAAAGGAGTTCTTAAATATGTTTCTATCCTCTTCGTACTTTAACTCTGGATTTATATCATCTAATAATAAGGCTACTTTTTTAACTCCTATATCTATTAAAGAATAAAATTTCTCACATAAAACCTTTATGTGTTCTTCAGAAGAATATATAATATCCAAGCCAGGACTTACAGAAAATATAAAATCCACATAGTTTTCATTACATTGCTTTACAAGTTCCTTTATTTCACAAAACTTATCTTCAGGATAGGCAATATTCCACTTGCTTCTATGATAAGGATCGTCCTTAGGCGCATAAAAGAAAGCATTCATTTTGTATTTTGAAATAAAACTGATTAAATCCATTCTCTTTTGGTGACTCCAAGGCTCTCCATAGAATCCCTCAATTATTCCTCTTACATTAAAAGAAGGATAATCCCTTATATAACACTTAGGCATTTCATAATACTGCTTTTTATACTTGATTAAGGATTGTAATGTGCTAAAAGCGTAGAATAAGGCTCTTTCTGAACCATATTCTATAGTTATACCTTCTTCCTTTATGTCAATAATATATTCCTCAGGCTTTAAAGCTTTACTTATTAAGTTTATGATGAATCCGTTACTAGCTGTATTAAAAGGAAATATATTATAGTCATCTCCTTTTATATTAAAAGTAAGTTCTTTAAATATTATATTTCTCCCATGATAATAGTAATGTTGCAATGTTGGAATCATAATTACTCTCCTTTACTGAAAATTCATATTTCCCGGCCAAGGGAAGGGTATAGGAAATACTTTATTAAAGAAGGCCTTCAATTTAGGGGGACAGTTCTCTAGTAAGTCTGCCTTTTCCCAATTTCCAAAGATCAAATCTACTAATTCCTGTTGAGAATTTATTTCTAAGACTTCTTCATCTAGTTTAAATATGAATTTAGCTTTATCTTCACTGCATTGTAAAGCTCCTAGTAATTTATCCTCTACATATTGATTAAAATAAGGTTCTAAAGCCTTCATCAATGATGTAAAATTCATAACCTTTACAGTTCCTAGCATATTCATATTTTTCTTAGGTACATTATTAAATATGGTACTTTTAACCATGGAATCACTAAAGTTTAATGGCATATTGATAAGCTTTAACTTTAACTTTTCAATAATATTTTGCATAGCTTTCCATAGTGCATTTTCATCCCCTGAGCATTCTACCACATATCCGAAATTATCCCCTTTTGCATCGGAGTAGGTTCTTAGAACTATATATCCTCGAACCTGATGGTCATACTCAATTAAATAATTGTTATAGGACAGGTTTGCCCAAGGAGTAGTAGCTCCTTTAAATAAATGCTCAAACTCCTGATAGCTTCTACTGAACCTAGTACTTTGAGCATTATACAATTTAACCATTTTGTATAGATTATCATTATTGATATCTATTAGCTTAATTTCTTCAAAGCTTTTACCTAAGAAACCTATAGTATATTCACAGCACTGTCCTGTGACACAGCAATGCCTTCTTAAGTAAAGATTCCTGCTTCCAGAAACAAGCATTAGATGAACATTATCCTTTACTAGCCTGCTTTCTACATCATCCAATATCAATGAAGCATATCCTTTACCACGAACTTTTTCATGGCTGCACACCGCTCCAATGGAAGCTACATTAATAGGGACTCCTTCTATGAATACTTTTGTTTTGTAATAATTAACATCTGCTACAGGCTTTCCATGTTCTAGTATTATTCTAATATTATCCAAATTCTTTTCTCCCAATAGCAATGGAAATTCCTTACCCATAGTAGGGGCATAGCCCCTTGGAATTCTAAAAGTTCCATCAATTAGTGCTATGACTTCCTTCAACTCCTCTTTTTTGCAGCTTCTTGGACCTTCCATATGAACACCTCTTCTACATCATAATTTGGGCATCTATACATTTTACTTTCCTAACAAAGATAAATGTTTACCTATGTGTTTTATCAATACATTATCATATTCTTTTTCTAATTGTTCTAAGGCATTATAAAACTCTTTTTTAAATAAACTCTCTCCTTTTTCATCCTTTGCTTGAAGCAATATGCCATAGGTTATGTGGATTAATTGTCTTGCATTATCTTCCTCTAAATAATCCTTTAAATTACTATCCTGTACCTTATCTAGAGCTTTAATTTTATTTAAATCCGTAGTCACATGATAGTAGGCCTTTGCTTCTTCAAAATGCTCTAGGGCATAGCTATGCATTCTCCTATAAAGTTCTGGCCTTTCCTCAGCAATTACCCTCATAGCCTCTAACCAATTGGTTCCTGCGGTTTTTACATGAAATCTTCCTGCAGTGTATTTTGCAATTATAGGGAACACACTAAACTTATCGCTGCCGGAGTGAATACTGATTTTATATCCAAAATAATCACTGATTTCAGCATGAAGTCTAAACTCTCTCTCAAATTGCTCTTTATCTCCTATATAATCTATTCCCTTTTGAAATTCTCCACAGAATCTTGGGGCCATACTATTTACATCCACACCTCTATCTACAAGCTCTTTACCAACGAAATAGTGTGCTAATGGAGTGGTTGGAGTAGTAGTTTCGTCAATAGATACTTCAAAATCTACAGCTAATGAATGATTACTAATATATTTATCATATATATATACTATAAAATCTATGGACTCCCTATAGACTAATACATACTTCATGAGTTCTTCTTTGCTATAAGTTAAAGAATTGTTCATTAATTTAAAACTTTTCTTTAAATACTTATCTTCATAATAATTTTTCACTAAATTAGGCAAATTCTCATATTTCTCTTTAATAACTAGAGGAGAATATTTCTCCACATGGTTATTTATCTTCTCGGAGCAATCTAAAGTAATCATGGAAAATCCAAGGTCTAAGGCTAGCTTTATATGCTGCTCCTCTTTCAAATGATCCCCATCTGCTCCAAAGCCTTGTTTATATCCTTCTTGAAAGGCTGCAAAACAAGCACAATCTAAAACTTCCTCATAGGTTCGTCCAGTAAGATTAAGTTCCCTAATACTCTGTTGAGCCAGTATAGGCCTAACGTCCCTATTTTTAATAGTTTTGATATGTCCTACAGAAGCCATTCCCAATCTATCCCCTAAGCCCATAGTAGCTATATTTTTGCCAAAGGCTTTTGGTATTGTAAAATCAAAATATTTATTTAGAACTAATCTATTTTCATGGGTTAAAGGACATAGCTTTAAATTATTATAAAATTTCCCATCAAGTTCTCCATATATATTATGGTCTCCATTAACCATCAAATATTTTTTTCCATTAAGTTTAACCATACTCACTAAGGTTTCCTCTATATAATATATAGACTCTGTGTAAACCTCTAGGTGATTTTCTTTCATGTTAAAACTGTTTTCTTCAAATATCTTATAAATGTCCTTTTTCACTAAAACTCCTCCTAGCTCTACAAGGTTACTCCTTGCTTAAATATTGAAATATCTCTAAAATCATTCTTCTCATTATTCACAAGTTCTCCATTAGCTACCTTTAATATATAGGTTACAAATTCCTCTAGGAGCTCTTCCATAGATTTATCTAGCAATAACTCACCTGCATTAAAATCTATCCATCTTGGTTTAAGCTTAAATAGCTCATTATTTGTGGATATTTTCATAGTAGGTACAAAGCTTCCGAAGGGAGTACCTCTACCTGTGGTAAATAAAACCATATGGCAGCCTGCTGCACCAAGAGCAGTAGAAGCTACTAAATCATTACCTGGTCCTGTTAAGAGATTTAAACCCTTTTGCCTGATTCTCTCTCCATAATTAAGCACGTCTACCACAGGATAATTTCCAGATTTTTGTGTACATCCTAAAGATTTCTCCTCTAAGGTAGATATGCCCCCTTCTTTATTCCCTGGAGAAGGATTTTCATAGACAGGTTGGTTATAACTCATAAAATATTGTTTAAAATTATTGATCATGGTCACTATATTATTAAATACCTGCTCATCCTTTGCTCTCTCCATTAGAAGAGTTTCAGCTCCAAACATTTCTGGCACTTCAGTAAGCACTGTGGTACCTCCTTCATTGATTAAGAAATCTGAGAAGGCCCCCAGCAGTGGATTAGCGGTTATACCTGAAAATCCATCAGACCCACCGCATTTTAATCCTATCTTTAACTCACTTATAGGCTGAGGTTCTCGTTTATCCTTTTTCATATTCTCAAACAATTCAATAAGAAGCTTAGCCCCTTCTTCTATCTCATCTTCCACCTCTTGAGATACTAAAAATCTAACTCTACTATGGCAGTATTCCCCTAAACTCTCTTTAAAAGCACTCATATGATTATTTTCGCAGCCTAATCCTAGCACAAGCACTCCTCCAGCATTAGGGTGCTTCACTATATCCCCTAGAATTATTTTAGTATTTTCATGATCTTCTCCTAGCTGTGAGCAGCCATAATTATGCTTAAAGATATTCACTGCATCTAGAGAAGATGCATCTACTCTTTTCTTGAATTCCTTTATTATATTCTCACCTATACCATTTACACAGCCCACTGTGGGAACTATCCAAAGCTCATTCCTTATGCCCACTTCACCATTTTCTCTTTTATAACCCATAAATTTAAAGAAGTTGCTCTTTTTATTGCTAAAGGCTTTTGAGTTTTTATTATATTTGTATTCCTCAAAACCTGCTAAGTTTGTTTTTATATTATGGACATGAACCCATTGTCCACCATTTATGGAGCAGCTTGCATGACCTATAGGCAGCCCATATTTAAGGATGTTCTCTCCTTCATCAATAGACTTTATTGAAAACTTATGACCCTTTTTTATAACTTCTATAAGGGTGATCTCTCTGTCATTTATAATAAAACTTCTTCCAGCTTCTAAATCCTTTAAGGCAACGGCTACATTATCTTCTTTATTTATAACTATAAAATCCTTCAAGCTATCACCTCATTTATAGCTTTTTCTATACCTTCTTCATCTATTTTTCTTAAGAAATAAATAATCTTTTCCTCTAATCCATCGATGCTAGTTAAGTCCATCTTCCAAAGCTTTTCGTAAGATAAAATTCCTCTTACCACTCTCTCATATAGATCCTCCTCTTTACTATTCCAAAGCTTCTCATATAAATCTAAAATATCTCCTTCATCAGCTAGAGCTATTTTTTCTCCTTTCCTATAACCTTTGTAAAAATGCATTAAAGCTGCCAAAGAAAAGCATATTCTATCAGGTAAAGCTTCCTTAGAGCTTTTATACTCTATAAGAGAAGGAAGCACTCTAGTTTCAAATTTTGACATAGAATTTAGAGCTATACTCATTAAATAATGCTTTATAAAAGGATTTTTAAATCTATCTAACACTGCCTCAGCAAAGGATTCTAATTCTTCTAGAGGTAAATCTAAGGTTGGAATTATTTCTTCATATATCAGTTGTCTTATAAATTTACCCAAATTCTCGTGCTCCACAGCCTCTTTAACAGTATCCAATCCATATAAATAGGCTACTGGTACCATGGAGGTATGCGCTCCATTTAAAATTCTAACTTTTCTTGTTCTGTAAGGAGTTAAATCCTCCACAAACAACACGTTTAGTCCTGCTTTATCTGCTGGAAATTCTTCTTTAATCCAACCTGGTCCTTCTATAACCCACAAGTGAAATTGTTCGCCTTCTACAACTAATCCATCTTCATAGCCTAACTCTGCTGTTATCTCTTTCATTTTTTCTTTTGGGTATCCTGGTACAATTCTGTCTACTAAACTATTACAAAACACATTATACTTTTCAATCCATTGAATAAATTCTTCTCCTAAATTCCATAGTTTCGCATATTGTAATACTATAGATTTTAAAATCTCTCCGTTTTTATCTATTAACTCGCAAGGTATTACTATAAGACCTTTGTCCTTAGCTCTATTAAAAAATTTAAATCTATGATATAAAAAAGCAGTAAGTTTCCCAGGATAGCTGTTTTGTGGTCTGTGCTCTAGGGTATCCTCCTGGTTAAATGCAATACCAGCTTCAGTAGTATTGGAAAATACAAACCTTATCTCTTCTTGTTCTGCTAGTTGTAAATATTCTTCATATTGAGAATAAGGATTAAGTGCTCTTTTTATTGAACTTATTACCTCATGTTCACTTACTACTTTTCCTTCTTTTATTCCATTTAAATATAGGGTGTACAAGCCATCTTGCTCATTTAACTTGTTAATCATTCCTCTTTCCAATGGTTGAATTACAACTGCGCTTCCATTAAAAACACCTTTTTTGTTCATAGTATCTACAATCCAGTCTACAAAGGCTCTTAAAAAGTTACCTTCGCCAAACTGCACTATCTTCTCTAAATGATTTTGGTATTCCTTATAAGTACTTTTATTTAACAACATACCATCAGCCCTCCTTAATGCTTTAGAACTTTTCTAATGTATATATGTATATAATAGCTTTAAAGCTCTAAACATTCTTTGCTTTTTATATTTGTATTTATGGTTAATTTCCACAATGTAAAATGATTTCATAAAAAAACAAATTGAGGCTTGTTTTCACAAACCTCAATTTAACCTTAGCTTCTATTCTATTTGTAAACATAATATAAGTAATCTGCTTCCCACTGATTCATAGATATATAATTATTGTCCATAGCCTTCTTAATAAGCTTCTTCTCTTCTGCTAAAACCGATGTTAAAGGCTCTAGAGTTGATAGACTATAATATTTTACTAAACAATAATTCATAAAAGTATCTATAGCTTCAAAACTATCATCTATGGCTATGAAATGAGCTTCTCCCTTAACTTTAATTATACCTTTATAACCATTTATTGTAACAAAGCAATTACCCTTCTTTAATTCTTCATATAAGTCTTTTGTTGGCTCTTGAAATATAAAGTTCAAAGATACCAAATTATTTCTTCTTTTAAAATACTCTAAATTGAAAAATTCTTCTAAAGTAATTTCCCAATTTGCTACATCAAAATCCTGCTCACGTAGTCCTTTAGAAAGGCTATCATATTCTTTGAGCAGAAGCAAATACTTCGTGTGTAAGGTGAATTTTAATTCCCTCATTATTGCTATGCTCTCTGTATTAGTAGCATGAGTACAAAATGCAATTTTATTAATAAGCCCTTTATCATAGTCCCCTAAAGCGTAATCAAATAAATTATATGCTAGCTTCTTTCCTATTTTCAATCCTCTATAATCTTTATGAACTCTTAATCCTTCTAACCAGCCTGAACCATCATAAAGTATGGAATACTTATCTACACCTACTATCTTGTTTTTATCCTTATCTATAGCAGCTAGAAATAGTCCTTTATCATCTACCCACTTGTGAAAAACTTGTGGAAGATAATCTGTCCCCTCCCAAATATCTTTACATATATCATATACTTGATTATAATCCTCATGTTCTAATTTTTTAAACTCTAATTCCATGCTTTTCACCTCTTTTTACGAATATATAGAAATAATATCTTTTAATAAGGCGGCTGCGGTTCCCATGGGGTCTGAGGCTCCTCCTACCGCAATTATATCTCCCATTTCTTGCGTACTATACAAGATAGCTTTGTTCCTTCCATTAGCATTGGCAAAGTAATGATTTTTATCAATAAGTTTTGGTTTAACTTCAATACTTATATTATCCCCGTTCCTATAAGCGCCTGCAATTAGTTTTATAACTTTATTTTCTTCTGAAGCTTTTCTTATTTGTTCTTTAGTTATATGTTCAATCCCAGTAATGTTTACATCCTTAAGAGATAAATTTTTTCCGTAGATGCTATTAGCAATTAATAGTATTTTGCAAGCACTATCAATACCTTTAATATCTAAATCACTGTTTTTCTCAGCAATTCCCTTTTCCTGAGCTTCTTTTAAAGCTTCCAAATAGCTTACTTCCTTCTCATGCATCGTTGTAAGTATATAATTAGTTGTACCATTTAAAATTCCTTCTATGTAATTAATCTCTGTACCTAAAAGACTATAGTTGTATATATCTAAAGTAGGTAATGCCGCTGCAGTAGCTCCACTATATCTAATTTCTATCCCTTTTTCTATAGCTTTATCAAATATATCAGTGAAATGGGTCACTAAGGCTCCCTTAGAAGCGAACACTATATTCATTCCTTGTTCTATGGCTTTAAGAGCATAGCTTAACCCCGGTTCTCCAGTTTCTATATCTGTAGGTGTACATTCTACAAGCAGATCCATGCCTGAAGGAAAATAATTTACATAATGTAAATTATTTTTTTCAATATAATTATTTAGCTCATCCTTATTATTCATTTTATTAATTATTTCATTTAGTATTAATCCATTCTTATGATAAATTGATCCTTTTCTAGTTAATACGCAGCACATACTCAAATCCAAATTATACTTTTCAATAAGTTGAGGTCCTTTTGTGTTTATTAATTTTATTAATTTCTTTGCTACATTTCCAAAGCCGCTGATGGCTATATTAACTCTCATGTTTTTTCCTCCTAACCTCGAACTAATTATTTTTAATAATCATATATAAAACATAAGGCAAAACTTATTAAAAGTAAATATGTTTTAAATTAAATAAATCTCTATTATAAGATAATGACAAAATAATAATAAATATTATTTAAAAAATAACTGTTGACAGGAAAATTTTTCATATATATAATGAGTATATAATCATTGAGTAAACACTCATTGAAAAGGAGTTAACGTAATGTCAGAAACTAAGAGACAAAAGCAGAAAGCTTTAACTAGAAAACATTTAACAGAAATAGCAATTAAGCAATTTGGTGAAAATGGTATAATAGCTACTCGAACTTCAGATATATCAAAAGCTGCAAATGTATCACACGGAACCCTCTTCGCTCACTTTTCCACGCAGGAAGAGTTATTAATAGCTGTAATAGAGGAATTTGGAACTAGGATTACACAGAGACTTCATGAATTAGTAGACACCAATAGCAGTTTATATGAAGTTTTAGAAGCTCATATAAAAGGCCTAATTGAATTTGAACCTTTTTATACAAGATTGATTATAGAAAGACGCCTACTTCCTGCAAGCGCTAGCAATACTTATATTATAATTCAATCTAATATTTCCTTTCACATTGGCAAGGCAGCAGAGAAAGAAATAGATAAAAGCGTCATTCGTAAAATTCCTATACATTTAATTTTCAATACTTGGATAAGTCTAGTTCATTATTACCTAACTAATGGAGACTTATTTTCTTCTAATGGTTCTATTCTAAAACAATATGGCGATGAATTATTACATCATTATATTAGTTTAATTACCCTATAAAAATATAAGGAGGAATATAAAATGAAACAATGTATTGCCTGTGGAATGCCTATGAAAAATCCGGAAGACTTTGCTATGGGAGATTGTGAAAAAGATTACTGCAAATATTGTTGTCACTCGGATGGAACCATGCAGTCCTACCATGAGAAATTAAATTCTTTAACTAATTTCATCGTTAAAACTCAAGGTTTAAATGAAAAGGCTGCAAACTCTGCCGCTAAAGCGATGATGGCTAAACTGCCAGCTTGGAAAAATCAATAATAAAAAAATACCGTATTATTCACTAAACTATATCTTATAAACATAGTTTGTATGAATGGATTTTACGGTATTTTTTGCGTAATAACTAAATAATTTTTTGAAATAGAAAAAGTTAATTAATATTGTATTGAGATAGCTAATTTAAATAAGGCTCAGCTGCTCAAAATCTATATCCTGTGATATGCTTAATCCATTATCCCTATATGGGGTTAAAATAGATAAAGCTTCTTCTTCACTGCATTCTTTAGAAAGCCACAATAATTCTTTATCCTTATCAAGGATAGCTGGCATTCTATGGTGAAGCTCTCGAATCTCTCTATTGGGTTCCGTAGTTATGATTACTACAGAAAGCTTTTCACTGCCATCCACAAGCTTAATCTTTTTATACAAACCAGCCATAGAAAAGACTTCTTTACCCTTTAAAAATATTTTATGTTTAATTTTTTTACCTTTTTCATTTTTCCACTCATAAAAATAATTAGCTGGTATTATACATCTTTGATTTTTTACTAAATCTTTAAACATATCCTTATTTAGAAGAGTTTCAGCTCTAGCATTAATCAGCAACTTACCATAAAGAGGGAATCCCCATTTAGCTCCTGTGGCTTTAAATTCTTGGTTTATTATCAATATTTCATCACTAGGGAATTTCTCCCCCTTTTCCATGCTGGAGATTAATTCTAACTCTCTAATATAGCTATAATTATCTATTATTTTATCTATACTATAATTCAACTGAAATCTTCCGCACATAATTAGGACTCCTTTTTATAATATATAATACATTTCATATTGGCTTAAGTCTTCCTTTTTAAATCCATTTCTTAAAGAAAAGCCATAGGCTAATGAATTATTAGGAAAACACAAAGACACTTTTTTGATCTGATTTTTTAGATAGACTTCTTTTATAAGAGACATAGCTAAACCCTTATTTCTAAATTCTTTGTCTGTCCAAAGAAAATTTACTCTTCCCATAGGTGTTATGCAAATCAAGCTTACTACCTTATCCTCTTCATAAGCACCATAGATTATATTATTTTCTAACCCTCTTATAAAATCAATATCATTTTGCCAGTTAATGTGGTAGTCTACTTTTTCTTTAAAAATTCTATTTAGAGTATCCATATTGCTTTCTTTTAATACTATATTGCCCAAATCATAAGATTTTATATCTTCTATATCCGATAGCCCATAATACCACATATTATAGACCTTATAAAAACCATTCTTTTCATAAAATTTTATGGCCCGATCGTTCCCCACTATAACCTCTAAAAACAGCTGCTTGCAATTATTCTTAATACCCTCTTCCTTGTAAAGATCAAATAACTTATAGCTAATGCCTTGTCCTCTGTAATCTGGAGCCACAGTCAAGGTACCACACCTTATAGTCTTTATTCCCTGATACTCTTTAATTCCTCCAAGTACTAATCCTATAGGCTTATCTCCATCCATCGCTATAAAAGAATTTTCTAAAGAATTACCCTCTGGCCCAAAAAATCTCTTTATAAAATCCTCTAAGCCCATATTAAATTTTACTATATAATCAGAAAATCCAATATTAAAGGCTTCATAAACCTGTTCTATTTTAACCTCTGAGCATCTATTATAATTAATCATAAATTCTCTCCCCTTTTACTTTATTAAATGATTGCAAATCATGCTGATTAAATTCTCACAAACCTTTTTATCAGCTTTTATCCCCATTACTCCTGTCATAAATCCTATACTATCAGTAGAGGCTAAGATTAAATACACCATAGCATCAATATCTAAGTCCTCTTTAAATTCACCCCTTTCTACTCCTTCTATCAATATTCCCTTCAAACCCTTTGAAAATCTCTCATATCTTGCCTCGGATACCTTCATAAGATCTTTATCTCTAGAACTAACAGACCAGAATTCAGTAGTAAACTTTATCTGAAGAGAGTTTTTTTCATCTGATACCCAAGACAATATCCAATTTAAATAATTTTTTATTTTTTCTATACTGCTTAAATCTTCCTGCAGTTCTTCTACCATTTTTCTTCTTAGACTAAAACGATTTTCTGCTATAGCAATGAATATCTCTTGTTTACCTCTAAAATATGTATAAATTCCTCCCTTGCTTATGCCTGAAGCCTTAACAATATCATCCATGGTGGTATTAGAGTATCCTTTCCTAGAAAAAAGCTTGAAGGCATGGTCTAATATAATTTGAACTCTTTCATTTTTCGCTTCCTCACTTATTTTAGGCATTAGCATCCTCCTTAATAAAAAAACGACTAGTCAGTTTCTTTAATACTAGCATATATTTATTTAGCGTTCAATATAAAAAAACGCCTAAAATTTCTTTTAGACGCAGGTAAAATATTTATAAAATTATTATCTTATATCGCTTACTCTTATTAAAGTATAATCTTTACTCTTTAAATCTTTTACTATCTTATGAAGAATTGAATCCTCTGAGTAGTTAAATCTAGGTTTATTGTTTTCATCTGTCCATAGGTTTATATAATCTAACTCTTTGCTAGGATGATAGAAGAAGCTTATAAATTCTTGCTTAGCCGAGGCTTCATCAATTCTTTTAATCATATCCTCTACATCTTTTCCTTTTACATAGCTTAAAGGTGTAGGAATATAAAAAGTACTTTTATTCCTTTGGCTTAAAAGAGGCTTTTTATTCCACACTCCTACACAAGGTTCATAGACATAATCAAAATATTGTTCTATGATGCTTTGATGAAATTTAGTAGAGTTATAATGAGGACTTTCAAAAAATTTATAGGGTATATTTAGTTTTTCAGCACATTCAATAGCCGCCTCTACTCTACTCCTAGTTTCTGTTTCAGTAGTATTATATTTTTCACTAAATTCAGTACCTATTATGCTTTCTTCATCACCAAATTGATGAGTATAGCCATGAATGCCAATAATTCCATTTCTGTTTATTATGTAATCTAGAGTAAATAAAAAATCTGTATTTTCAATGTTATTTTCTTTAGTCAAATCATTATCTATTTTCTTTTCTGGATTCACATATCTTGGTATCCAAGCAATGTGGTAATACATACCTTGACTATTTAAATAATCTGCAACTATTCTAAACTTCTCTAAGTTTTCTTCCTTAGTATATAAAATACCCGCCGCTACATCTTCTAGCCTAATTAAAGCTGGCTTTAGTCTTCTACCCTTCTTTACTACAGTTGTATTTACAGCATCATCTTCGTAAAGAATTACTGACTTTTTAGTATGATCCCATTTTGTTTTTAAATTTAGCGCTTCTGTAAAATCAATTAATGACATATACCATATACCATTTTGACAAACAGGCGAAACCCTTAGTTTCTTTATCTTTTGCCCTTGTTTCATTAAATTATTTGGGGTATCAATAACGGTTTTAACCTCTTTAAAATTAATAATTATACCTTCTTCTTTATATTCTAATGATGCGCCGAGTTTTGAAATCGTTTCCTCAATTGGTAAGTAATATCTATTATATTGCATCAATACTGGCACTTCAAAATTTATAGCCTGCCCTCTATAATAAAAAGAAACTGAAGGCTTTTCATATTGCATTGAGGGATTATAGGGTTTGTAATTTAATCTTTTTTCTTTTCTACCTCTTTCTCTCACGTCCTTATCAAAATTAGAAGAAGTTAGTACTATATTATCATTAGTATCATAAATTATATTCTTGTATCTGTTATCTTCAAAACAAAAGGTAAAAATGTTTGTTCCAATAACTAATATCAAAGCAATGATTTTAAAGCTTTTTTTCATAATAGATAATTATCCCCCCAATTAAGCATTTCACTATATACTTAATACACTATCAAATTTATTAGACTTATTCAATAAAAATCGTAATAAAAACCTTCAGCAGCTACAAAAAAATAAAAACCTGAAAGCAGTGTACACCTTCAGGCTGAATTTTACTTTTTATGTTATTTACTTTTTAGAAGCACATTTAAATCTTTCATTTACCACATTCCAATTTACTATATTCCACCAAGCTTCCACAAAAGCAGCTCTCTTATTTTGATATTTTAAATAGTAGGCATGCTCCCATACATCCAAGATGAGCAAAGGCTTAACTGCCCATTGAGTTAAATCCTGATGCTTCTCTGCAGTTAATATAACAAGTTTGCTAAACATGCAATTCCAGCACAATATGCTCCATCCTGAACCTTCCACCGCTACAGCAGCAGCTGAGAATTCTTTTTTAAAGCTATCATAGCTTCCAAAATCTTTGTTTATTTGATTTAGTACTTCGTCCTTAGCTTCCCCACCATTAGCCATCATATTTTCCCAAAATAATGAGTGCAGTATATGACCTGCTCCATGGAAGGCGAGCTCTCTCTCATAATGCTTAATTAATGTATAATCTCCTGATTTTCTAGCTTCTTCAATCTTTAGCTCTGCATTGTTGAGACCATCTACATAAGCCTTATGATGAAGATCATGATGAATTTTTACAGTAGCTTCATCATAATAAGGTTCTAATGCATTATATTCATAGGGTAATTGCGGTAAAGTGTGTGCCATTATTATCACCTCTTAAATTATAATTTATAGGGAAACACCTTCAACTAAAAACTTATACATGCATCATAATGGCTTGAAGCTACCATTTTGGAACATGTATAAGTTAAGTTTTCGTAATGTTTCCCTGTAACACACTTATTATTACACCCTAGCTTATTTTTATACTTCGTTATTTTGAATATATTGCTCTACTTTATTAATTATTAGCTTAAACCAATATGTGTACCCTTCGGGATTATTTTTTATATCTTCCTTTATTTCATTTAAATGAGCCCATTTAAAATCCTCTACCTCTTCTTTATTTGGTACTATGGTTCCATCATATCTTCCAATAAATACATGATCATATTCATTTTCTATAAGCTCATTTTTAAATTCTGTTTTATAAGTAAACTGAAATATCTCTTTTAAATCACAATCAAAGCCCATTTCCTCTTTGAGCCTTCTGTGTATAGCTTCTTCTAATAACTCTCCTTCCCTTTGATGGCTACAGCAGGTATTTGTCCACAGACTTGGAGAATGGTATTTTAAGCTATCTCTTTTTTGTAACAACAGTCTTCCATTCTTATCAAATATAAATATGGAAAAAGCCCTATGCAGGAGGCCCTTTTTATGAACTGTGAGCTTTTCCTCATAACCAACTTCTTTATCATATTCATTCACTAATAGTATTCTTTCCCCCATAATTACGCTCCTTTATAATATTTATGACATGAAAGGTTTATATCTTACTTAAAATTTAATTGTTTTATTTTTATAATCTTCATAAGGATGTGTCAGATCTTCTAAGCAATCAATCACTTCATTTTTATTATTATCGTAAGTTTTTATTATTCTTTCTGCTACTCTGATGTCTTCATTATCTGGAGCTATTCTAATCAATCTTCGGATATCTTCAATTATATTATCTACAATCCAATCATGATTTTTATCGCTGCTATCTACACTTTTAAACATTTCTAAATGCGGCATTAATATCTCTTGTATAAATCTATCTTTTTCATTCATCTTTCTCACCTCGCTTACTATAGTTTTAGTATGCTGATTTTTTGAGAAATAATCCTGAATAAACAAAAATATGAAGTAATTTTTGCTAGATTACAAAGGTCAAAGAGGAAAAAATCTTCCTAATTTATACTTTGTGCTTTTAACTATGAACTTTTACAGCCTATTCATATCTTAATGCATCTATAGGATCTAAGTTAGCAGCCTTCTTAGCTGGATATATTCCAAAAAAGATACCCACTGCGGAGGAAAAGAAGATTACTCCAAGTATCACAGTTAGAGAAAGCTTAGGGATTATGTTTGCAAAGCTTCCTATAGCGAAGGCTCCTAAAATTCCTACTATCATACCTATAATCCCTCCAATAAGAGAAATTATTACAGACTCAGTTAAAAATTGAAGTAAAATGGTTTTAGTAGTAGCTCCAATTGCTTTTCTTATACCGATCTCTCTAGTTCTTTCTGTCACCGAAACTAGCATTATGTTCATTACACCTATACCGCCTACTATTAATGAAATAGCAGCTACTGCTCCTATAAAAGCAGTGAATATACCCAATACTTTATTAACCTGATCCAGTTGCTTTAATATATTATCAGCTTTATAAACTTCTCTTTCTCTATTATTATGTCTATTCTCAAGAATATTTATAGAGCTCTTTCCTGCTGACTCAGTGGTCTCTTTCGAAGTAGAGCTTATGGTAATGGAATCAATTAAGTTATCGTTAGGATAAAGCTCTTGGACAAATTTTATAGGTGCCATAATCATGGCTGGAATGTTTTCATCGTCTCCACCAAACATACCCATCTGACTTTTTGTCACTCCTATTATGGTGGCTTTTTTAGGTGACGTTTTTGCTCCTAAAGTTATAGTTTTTCCTACTACATCAGTACTTCCAAAAAGAGATTTTGCTGTGATTTCATCTAATAAAATCACAGGTTTTCCTTCTAGTGCTTCATTAGAATTAAAAAATCTACCATCATCTATCTCTATATTTTGTATATATTGTAAATCTTCATTTGCTCCAGTTATAAAGGCCCTTTTTGTTTTTACTGGTGAATTAGCCACTCCTTGCTTTTGCAATGTAGGGGTAATATATTTAACCGTATCTATTTTTTCTTTTATTTGCTTAACATCTTCTAAATTTATATAATCACTTTTTTCTGCCTTTTGTGAATTTACTTTTATACTTACAGAGGTAGCACCTATTTTCTCAAATTCACTAGTAATAGTGCTTTGACCTCCCTGACCTAGTGATACTATGGTTATTACAGAGCTAATTCCAATTATAATACCGAGCATGGTCAAAAAAGATCTCATTTTATTTGCTACTATGCTATCTACTGCCATTTTAAAATTCTCTCTTATATTCATCTTTATCTCCCTTTTTTCTTATAAAATTAACCTATCTTTAACCAGCTCATCTGAAATTATTTCTCCGTCTCTAAACTTTACAATTCTTTTTGTATATTTTGCTACTTCCGGTTCATGAGTAACCATAATTATAGTAGAACCTTCTCTATTCAGGTCTTGGAATATTTTCATTATTTCATTAGTTGATTTAGTATCTAAGTTTCCTGTTGGCTCATCTGCCATGAGCACAGATGGATTATTCACTATGGCCCTTGCAATAGCAACTCTTTGCTTTTGACCTCCAGATACTTCGTTAGGCCTATGCTTAACTCTATCACTTAACCCTACTCTATCTAAAGCAATTAAAGCCTTTTCTCTTCTCTCCTTAGGAGGAATCCCTGCGTAAACCATTGGTAGTTCAACATTTTCAAGTATAGTCATCCTCGGTAATAAATTAAAGGCTTGAAATACAAAGCCTATTTCTTTATTTCTCACATAGGCTAATTCATCATCTCTAAGATTAGATACATCCTTATTGTTTAATATATATTTTCCTTTATCCATTTTATCTAAACAGCCCAATATATTCATTAAAGTTGACTTTCCTGAACCTGAAGGCCCCATTATAGATGTAAACTCTCCTTTTTCTATCTTTAAACTTATATCTTTTAAAGCCGTAAAATTTATTTCACCAGTAGAATAAGTCTTGACTATATTACTAACCTCAATCATTATTTTCCCTCCTTAGATAACTCTTTAACCTTATCTCCATTCTTTAATGTAGCAGAGGGATTTAATACAACTTTATCGCCTTCAGTTAAGCCTTCAACAATCTGAACTTGTGTATCTGACTTTAGGCCTAGCTTTACTTCTTTTTCTTTTACAACTCCATTTTCATTAGTATACACTAAATTCTTACCGCTCTTATCGTTTTTAACACTTTCTATTGGAATTTTCAAAGTATTATCTACATTTCCAAGCAAAATATCCACATCTACGTCGAAATCAATTTTTAAGTTTTCTGCACTGTCCAGTATGTCAATTTCTGCGCTTAAGCTGATATCAGCGCCTGATATGCTTTGAGTTTTTGTGGCTGCTGGATTTACAAAAGTTACCTTGCCTTTATATTCTTTTCCAGAACTTTTCACTACTACATCCTGATCTATTTTTACCTTCTCTGCATCATACTTTCCTAGAGCTACCACAGCTTTTAGATTATTGGTATCTTGTATTGTTATCAAAGGCTGTGCAGGATTTCCTATAGCCCCTTCCACGGCATTAAGTAAGGTTACCGCTCCATCAAAATCTGCTACAACGCCATCTTTAACAGAATTATATTTTGATTTTATATTTTCTAAACTAGCCTTTGCTAACTCTACAGAATTATCAACTTGTTTTACTTTTTCGCTAGAAATCGGCTGTAAAGCTGCTCTTTGCTGTTTTAAATTTGATAACATAGCTTGCTCTGAAGGATTTTTACTGTTTTCTAGAGTAGCAATTTGATCATCTAGATTTTTAATTTTATTATTTAAATCTTGTTTCTGATTATTTAACTCGTTTCTTTGAAGGATAGCATTATCATACTGTATCTGTGCCTGCTTTAACTGCAAGTCTAAATCTGTAATATCGTAGCTTATAAGTGCCTGTCCCTTCTTTACCACATCACCTAGCTTAACATTTACCTTACTAATTTTTAACTGAGGACCAAAATAATCTTTGCTTTGTTTAGATTTAACAATAGCGGTGGTAGATAAGTAAGATCTTACTTCTCCTTTTGATACATCAGATACCCTTACTTCCTTTACTGAGCTCTTTTTAACTCTCATAGTAAAAAAACCTATGCCTACCAAAATTGTTATGCCAAGTATAATAGATATTATTCTTTTTTTCATATTTTTTCTCCTCTTTTCTAATAAATTAGTCATTACTTAATAATATGGCCTTCAAGTTTTCTAGCCCACTTATAATGGATAATGTCTTTTCCTCATCTATATTTTTAAAAATACCATCTAGATAGCTAGCCATTTCTTTATCTATTTCTTCTTTCATGTCTAAAAATTTATGATCTAGTTCTACAAATACTACTCTCCTATCTTCCTGACTTTTTACCCTTTTTATAAATCCCTGTTTTTCTAGTCTATCCACAATTCCAGACACAGTACTGTTAGTTGAATGTATAAGCTTGCTTATATCTGAAATTTTCATTTTTTTATTTTGTGATAATACAGCCAAAACAGTAATCTGAGGAACAGTAAAACCGTAAGAACAAAACTTACTCTTTAAATTCTTATTTATTGTTAGATTAATCTCATTTAACAAAGTTAATACTTTCTTACCATTATCTTTTTTAGATAAGGTTGACATATAATATCTCCTCTCAAAATAATTTATAATATAAATATTTCGTACACAAACTATTTATATTATAAATTATTTTAATAATACTACAAGTAGCTTTAATTATTTTTTATAAAATATTAATAATTTTGGACCAATAAAAAAGTACTAGGCTATAAGCATAGTACTTTAAAAAAATTATTTACCATCTAAATATCTTTCTGCTTCCTCTTTAGATACAAACATGGTGGTTTGATTTTCTCCATAAGCCCTTTTCAGTTGCATTTTAAGTATAGCTCCATCAACAATGAAGGCTACCCTTGATAAACCCTTTTGTATAGCATAATTTTTTGCATTTTCTAATTCTTCTATACATTCTGGTAATTCTACTCCTCTTTTGGATATATCACAAAGATAAGTAAATCCAGATTTTGCATTATCTACAGCCTTCATAAATTCCATATTGCACTTTTTTACTTCTTCAAGATTGCTGGAACCTTCTAGGACTGTATAAATCCTATTCTTAACTGAATCAAATTTAATACTGTACAACCCAATCCACTCCCTTAATCCATATTTTTTTAAACATTATATAAAATTTAAATCCAACAATTCCATACTACCATTATATACTATTTATTTCAACATTTTTCATGTATTATTTTTCTATTTATCCATTATAAATACATAATGTTACATTATATTCTATAACATCCTATTAATATACAAAAACTCTTTTTTAAGTAATAAAAAAACACCATCAAATGCTACTACAGTAGAATTTAATAGTGTTCATTCTTAATTTAATATTATTTAGCATCTAAATACTTTTCTGCTTCTTCCTTAGTAGCAAACATGGTAGTTTGATTCTCTCCATAAGCTCTTTTTAATTGCATTTTAAGTATTGCTCCATCAATAATGAAAGCAAACTTTGATATTCCTTTTTTTATAGAATAGTTTTTTCCAACTTCTAATTCTTTAACGCATTCAGGCAATTCTACGCCTCTTTTTGATATATCACAAAGATAAGTAAATCCTGGCTTTGCTTGGTCTATAGCTTTGATAAAATCAGCATTATATTTTTTTATTTCATCTAAATTGCTTGTACCTTCTAAAACAGCATAAATTCTATTCTTACCAGCATCGTATTTAACATTATACATACAAAATCCCATCCTTTCACTTAATTAAATATATAGATTGTTTTAATATTGTTTTCAACCAAGTTAATTTTACCATTAAATATTATTTTTTTCAACAAATTTCATGTATTATTTTTCAAATTAATCATTATATATACATAATATTACATACACTTCTATTATTGCTTATAGGTTACAGTGTATTTTTTCCAGTTATTGAGCAAATAGAATTAAATTATATTTTTTATTAAATATTAAATTTCATGAAGGATTTTTCCATGTTTTATCGAAATATCAGTATTAATGTAATAATATATAAATATTTTCCTTGATAGATTAAATTTATAATCTTTAGGATATGTTTATATAAAAATTGCATAATACTCAACGCATAGGAGGACAAAATATGTTAAAAGAAATGTATTCAGCAGGGATAATTGGAGTTGGTGCCTATATTCCAGAAATTATAAGAAAGAATGACTATTGGGATGGGGTAGACTTTGTAAATCTTACTAAAAAAAATAAGAATGTATTCCAAGGTATTGAAGAAAGAAGAGTATTTCCAGAGGGTGTATTACCTTCTGATGCTGAAGCTAGAGCAGGTATGGTTGCCATAGAAGACTCTGGATTAAAGCCAGAAGACATAGATCTTGTAATGGTTCACTCTATGATTCAGGATGAATTAATTCCTGGAAACGCAAGCCTTGTGCAATACAAATTAGGTTTAAAAAATGCTGCCGCTTGGAATGTAGACACTTGCTGTTCCAGTTTTGTTACTATGGTGGTTAATGCAGCTAACCTTATAGCTACAGGAGAGTTTAAAAATATACTTATAGTAACTTCAGTTTTTCACTCTTGGATTTTAGATAGGTCTGACTATCTAGCAGCACCTATTGGTGATGGTGCTGGTGCTGTCCTTATGAGTAGGGTTCCAGATGGTAAGGGTTATATAGCATCTACCTTTAATTCAGATGGTTATTACCATGACGCTTTTACTCTTACAGAAAGATTGCCCTATGATGTTACTAAGAGAAAACACTGCGAGCCTGTTCCTATGAGACCATACTTAACTACAAACGCAGCTAAGACTAGAGAAATGGGACAAAATTCTGTAGATGACATGTGTCACTTACTTTCAAAGGTATTGGAAAAGGCTGATATAAAATCTGAAGATATAGATTTGTTTTTATCTCACCAACCTTGCCATTGGGCTCATGACGCCTGGAGAGAGTTTGTTGGTATTCCTAAAGAGAAATCCTATGAAACCTTTAGCAAATATGGTAATATGGCTTCTTCTGTAATTCCTATTAATATGTATGAAGCTAAAAGAAAAGGCCTTTTGAGAGATGGATATAATGTATTAATTGCTTCTCCTGGTGCAGGTAAAAACAATTCTGTAGCAGTTTTAAAATGGCATGACACTAAGTAAAGAGGATGACTATATGTTTTCAGTAAATTATGATAAAGGTTTAAATAGAATATATATTAGCATAACAGATACACTATCCGAAAGTGAAATAAAAAAATATATTGAAGATATGATTACTATACTTAATTATGTAAAGCCTGGCTTTACCGTATGTACAGATTTATCTAATGCTTCTTTAGAAGAAATAAAATCTGGAAGCAAATTTAATAGTATAAGAGAAAAAGGCATAGAAAAAGGTATCAAAGCTGTAGCAGTAGTTCTTTCAACGGATATGTATACCCTTTATAGTGAAGGTCACTTCCCTCATATAAAAAATGCTTTTAATTCTCTTAATGAGGTTGAGGAATTCTTGAACTTAGTTTAAAGACTCTATAAAAGAATATCTTAAATATTATAAAAATCCAGTATGCATTTTTTATGTATGAATACTGGATTTTTAATTTACAATACTTTGTCATATTTAATCGAAGCTACATATTTTTTAATCTTTTATGTATTTAAAATGTTATCTATAATATGTTAAAATATTACTTAATGATATTTTTTTTACGTATATTAACTAGAACTATGAGTTTACGAAAAAGCTATTTATATTTTAATATTAATTAATATATATCGTAATGAGAGGTAATTATGAAGAACTATAAATCTTTATCATACTTAATTAATACTTTTTGGTTAGTGCTATGCTTAACTATCTTTGTTTTCTTTTATTATAATTATAAAAACGATGCGAAAAGTTACCCCAAAGCTGAACAGGGTGAACTAGATCTGACGCAATGGAACTTTCAAGAGGATGGAATAATCCCTCTTGTAGGACAATGGGAGTTTTACTATAATAAATTATTATCTCCAGAAGACTTTAAAAAAGGCGAAAGCTTAAAATATACTACTCTAGTAAATTTACCAGGAAGCTTTATCAAAAATAATACATCCAATATGATATTACCTAATAAAGGCTTCGGTACTTATAAACTAAGAGTTAAAACGAATTCGGAAAATGTTTATTATGCATTAAAAACAGATTTTATTCATTCTTCTCATAGACTCTGGGTAGAAGACCGTCTAGTTACCTATACTGGAAAAGTAGGAGAATCAAAATCTGATTACAACCCTCAATTACTTCCTAAGGTTGGATCTTTTAACAATAGAACTAAGGAATTTGATATCATTTTGCAAACCGCTAATTATGATGCAAATACCCCTCAAATTGATACAATTTTATTGGGAAGCGAAGAACAGATAATAGCTTTAAAGTCTAAAAGATTAGCTTTTGATTTGTTCATCTTCGGCAGCAGCTTAATAATTGGTATATATAACCTTGCTTTATATAACAAAAGAAAAAAAGATCGTTACACATTATTTTTCTCTATTTTCTGTCTTATACTATCAATAAGAACACTTTTTGTAGGAGAGCGATTTTTCATTAGCCTTTTTCCAAATTTCCCTTGGCAGATACATATGAAAATTTGCTATTTAACCTTTTTAACTTATATTTATATATTTGCCATATATTTAAATGAATTTTTCCCAGGCATTATTTCTAAGAATATTTTAAAGACTTATAAGATTTTAACTATAACCTACTGTATATCTATTTTAGTGAGTCCTATTGATTTTTATGAACATTTAATTTTACCTTATGAAATAATTTCAATATTAGTCCTTGTATATATCTTATCTAAGCTTTCTTTGCAGTGGCTAAGTAATGGATATAAAAGCAGTCTCATCACCCTAGGTTCTTTTGCTGTATTAGTTACAAATATTAATGATATACTCTACGAATATTCAATCATTCAGACAGGCTCTTATGCTGCATTAGGACTTTTTATTTTTATTCTAGTTCAGAGCTATGTTATGGCAGATAAATTTTCAAAAGCTTTTAACGAAGTAGAGGCTTTGTCAGAGCGCCTCAAATCCATAGATAAAATAAAGGATCAGTTTTTAGCTAATACTTCTCACGAGTTGAGAACTCCATTAAATGGCGTTATTGGAATTACTCAAGCACTACTTACGGAAAATGCTGATAATTTAAATTCGGAACAGATTTTAAATCTAAAACTAATTAATTCAAGCGCCAGTAGATTGTCTTATTTAGTAAATGATATTTTAGATTTTTCTAAGTTAAATAATAATGACATAAAATTAGATAAAAAACCTGTTAATGTAAGACAAGCTGTAGATCTAGTTATCTTAACTTGTTCCCATGCAATTAAGGGAAAAAAGATAACCATTAACAATAACATTTCAAGCGAGTTACCTTTTACAATCGCTGATGAAAATAGACTTCAACAAATATTATATAATTTAATCGGTAACGCTATAAAATTTACTCAATATGGTTCAATAGCAATTGATGCTAAGGTTGTCAGCAATTATGTAGAAATATCAATTAAAGATACTGGTATAGGTATACCTAAAGATAAACTTAATGCCATCTTCGAACCTTACGAACAGGTAGATTTTTCAATAGCTAAAAAATACGGAGGTACCGGTTTAGGATTAAACATCACGAAAAAACTTATTGAATTGCATAATGGATCAATATATGTAGAATCTGCAGTAGGAGAAGGCTCTAAATTTTCTTTTATACTGCCTGTTTACAATAATAAAGCCACATCCCCCTCCACGATTCCAAATCTATTGAATAACTTGTTTAAAGAAGATAGTTTAATTAACGATTTCTCATTAAATAATTTATCTGATTCAAAAAAGCATAGTATATTAATAGTTGATGATGAAGAAATAAACATAAAGGTTTTAGAAAGGTTTTTATCTCCGGATGGATATAATATAATAACTGCTCACAATGGGGCTGAAGCTTTGGAGCTATTGAAAAACTTTGCAGATATTGATCTTTTAATATTAGATCTTATGCTTCCAGATATGTTAGGATATGAGATATGCAGTCTATTAAGAGAGGAATATTCCATGTTCCAGCTTCCTATTTTGATGCTTACTGCTGATAATAGACCTGAAAGTTTAGTAGTATCCTTTGAATGCGGAGCTAATGATTATCTTACTAAACCCGTTGATAAATTAGAATTAATTTCTAGAGTAAAAACTCTTATAACCTTGAAAGAGTCAGTGAAAGAAGCCTTATTGCTTAAGGAAAAGGTAATTGATGCAAATAAGAAGGTAGAACTATTAGAAGACAATGTTATAAAAAGTGAAAATAAGTTAAGTGAAATTTTAGAATATGATAAACTAAAAACTGAGTTTTTCGCTAACATCTCTCATGAACTTAGAACACCACTAAATGTTATATGGAGTACACTACAATTAATAGAAGTACTAAAAAATAATAATCAGTTAGAAATGTGTATGAAAAAAGATTATCATGGTGTCATGAAGCAAAATTGTCTTAGACTTATAAGACTAATTAACAATCTTATTGATATAACTAAGATAGATGGTAATTATTTAACCTTAGAGCTATATAACCAAAATATAGTTTCAGTGATAGAGGATATAGTTATGTCTGTGGTTAACTATGCAGAGTCTCATGAAATCACTCTAGTTTTTGATACTGATGTAGAAGAAAAAATAATGGCTTTTGATAGTGATAAGATGGAAAGAATTATACTAAACTTACTTTCAAATGCTATAAAATTTACTCCAAAGGGTGGAGAAATTGATATAACTATTAATGATCTAGGTGACTACATTAGAATTTCTGTTAAGGATACTGGTGTTGGAATTCCCAAAGAGGAACTCTCTAATATCTTTGAAAGATTTACACAGGTTGACAAATCTCTATCTAGGCAAAATGAAGGAAGTGGTATTGGTTTATCTCTAGTTAAATCTTTAGTTGCATTGCACAAAGGAAATATCTATGTAAAAAGTGAATACGGCTTCGGCAGTGAATTTGTTATTGAACTCCCAGCTAAACTAAAAAAGGATTGTGGATTGAAGACCGAAGAATATTCCTCTGATTCTAAATACGTAGATAGAATAAATATTGAGTTTTCTGATATATACTTAAAATAATAAGTGCTTAGGAGGTACCCATGATTACGGATAAGATTTTTAAAAAAGCTCAGGCCATAAGCAAAGAGCTTATATCTATACGAAGGGATATTCATGCCTACCCTGAGTTTGCTCTACAAGAATACAAAACTTCTGCTTATATTGCTAGTAAATTAAGGGAATTAGGTTTAGATGTACAAACTAATGTAGGTATCACTGGTGTAATAGGCACTCTAAAAGGGTATAAACCTGGTAAAACTATTATGATAAGAGCTGATATGGATTGTTTAAAAATTGAGGAGCAGACTGATTTAGAATTTAAGTCTAAAAACCCTGGATTTATGCATGCCTGTGGTCATGATGCTCACATAGCATGGGTCATTGGAGCTGCCATGATTCTTAAAGATTTTAAAGAACAAATTCAAGGTAACATTAAATTTTTATTTCAACCTGCTGAGGAAATAGTAGGTGGAGCAGAAAGAATGATTAGGGACGGGGCACTAGAAAATCCTAAAGTGGATGCGGCTATAGGTGCTCACGTTTGGCCCTCTTTACCTTCTGGAAGCTTTGGTTTAAGGTATGGCGAAATGATGGCAGCTCCTGATACTTTCATTATAAAAATAAAGGGTAAAGGTGGTCACGGAGCCGCTCCTCACAATTGCATAGATCCTATAGCTATTGGCTGCCAAGTCTACACTGCATTGCAAAATATAGTAAGCAGGCGCAATGATCCTGTGGACCCTTTAGTTATTACTGTGGGGAAATTTGTATCTGGCTCTGCTCCAAATATTATTCCAGAAGAAGTTTTAATGGAAGGCACCACCCGTACCTTCAGTGAGGATTTAAGAAATAAGCTTCCCCAACTAATGGAAACTACTATTAAGGGCATTACAGAAGCTTACGGAGCCACTTACGAGTTTCTATATGATTTTCGTTATCCTTCAGTAATCAATCATAGCTCTATGGTGGATTTAGCTAAAGATGCAGTTGAAACTCTTTTTGGTTCTGAAAAGGTACAAGTAATGAAAAAACCAGAGATGATAGGAGAAGATTTTTCTTATTTTCAAAGGGAAGTTCCTGGCGTATTCTTAGCTATTGGAAATTCCAATAAAGAAAAAGGAACACATATAGATTTGCATAATCCAACTTTTAAGGTTGATGAAGATATCATTCATAATACTTCTGCCCTACTATCACTTTGTGCCTTAAATTTTTTAAACTATAAAGATTAAGTTCCAATAATCGTAAAACACTATTTTTTTAATACATTCATAAAGGAGTGATGATATGATAAAAATCTGTACTTTTAGTAGGTATTCTGAAGAATTGTCTAAAGCATTATTAGAAAAAGGACAAGAGTTTAGTAATGAGGAATGTTTAGGAAGATGCGATCTGTGTATGAAAATGCCTTTTGTAAAAATAGATCATGAGTTTATTACGGGAGAGACTGTGGAAGATTTAGTAAGAAAATTGTAAAGCAATTTCTTTAAATAACAAAGTACAAAGGAGGAGGATTTCTATCTTTGTACTTTATTATTTGTACTTTCACTTCAATAATTTTTATTATGGAAGACTTATATTCACAATTTATATTTAAGACCTTTTTCTATTAGGCTATAGGGGATTTTAAATTCGGGTATTCCAGAAGCGTAAGGTGCTATGTCGTATAGCTGAAAATATATAACCAATTCACCCTGGGATAAATAGAAGTCTGTGCTGTCGTCTATACCTTTAAATCTATCTTTGAAAAAGGAGTTTTCGTTCTTATCTATAGTCTCTGCTATTTTATCATTTATTATTTTTTTATAATTAAAATCTTCCTTAAATAAATCTCCTATTTTTATTTCTTTTTCTAGATTCGTATCAAAATTAAAGGTTTTTTGAAAATAAATACCATGTGCTCCCCCTGTGTATTGATAATATATTATGGGCATGCTCAGTATATTATTTTTATTATAGCGTATTTTAAACTCACTTCTTGCTTCAAAAGCTTGGGGCACCTCTCCGTATTTTTCTGACTGTTCCTTATATTCTTTTTGCAATAGTTTTACATCCTTTAAAAACTCTATAGATCTGTTTTCTAACTTAAAATTAATTTGCTTTTCTACATCCTTGTTTTTTATCCCTTCTATAACAGGTATATTTATATCCACATTTAAATGCACGGTAGACTCTTTTATAGACTTACTTTTAATATTTATAGTATTATTAATATAACCTTCATTAAGAGCTCTTACATTAATGCAGCTTAAATTAACTATTAGAATAATTGCAGTTATAGATTTTAAAATATAAAAGATCCTTCGCTCAGTTATAAATTTATTCATTTTATCTTCCCTCCTTGATATATAACTTGATATGTAATTTTGCTTTTATATATGCACGTTTTAAATTGATTAAAAAATAAATTAAATAAATAATAAATTATATATAAATTTCTGCTTATTCCTCTTGATTTAATTCTTTTTACAACTTAACATTAATATATAATATGATTTCATGAGGTGTGCTTATATGAATTACAAATTTATGCTTCAAAAGAATAAGTATAGGTTTTCTTATAATAGGAAAATGTTGTTGATTAGTGATGAAAATATAATAAACAGAAAAAAAGAGATTTCTTTTTTTCTTAAGGAACTATCTCTTTATAAAATTTCATTAAAAAATTTAGTAGAAAGAAAGCCTAATAATGAAGTTAAAAACTTATTACTTAATATAGCCTACGCTATTATTAAAGAAGATTCTATTATTAGTAAGATTAGAACTTCAAGGTCTCTTCCTATAAAAGAAGTTTCAAAATTCACTCATGAATCCTCCATATTTATTGAAAAGTGGGAAAATTATTTATTAGCTTATATACTCTTATTATGTAATACTGCTTATCTAAATATACAATCCTATTTAAATATTGAGTATAATGAAGAAAATCACTATAGTAATAATTTAGATTCTAATAATGAAAATCGAAATTTAAAGGAACCCTCTGGCATGGTGTTAAGGGTAGATAAAAAATTAGCTTACATAATTACATCTTACGGAGACTTCTTAAAAATAAAGATTAGTCCTGAAGAATTTCCTGAGGTAGAAATAGGAGACTTAATTTCTGGAAAAACTCATAAAAATATAAAATTTTATAAATTTCCTATATTGATGTGTGTTTTTTCATTAATACTAATAGTATTTTTATCTTTTTCAATTTACAATCAACCTCATTCAAGCATAGTTGTAGAAATGAATGGCAGTATTAAACTTCACTTAAATAGATTTAATAAGGTTGTTTCCTATTCCTCCACTACGTCTACTCTAAAAAAAATTACTAACTCTGTGATAGTGGACAATAAAAATATGGATGAGAGTATATTTTCTATACTAAAGTACGCTAAGGATAATGAAATAATTAAAAAAGGTTCTACTATATATTTGTATGTTAACGGCATAACCATAAAAGAGGATAATTTTAAAACCACAGAAGATTACATTATAGAAAATAAATTAGATGTAAGAATTAACAATAATGGAAAGGAATATAGAATTAATAAGAATAAGTGAATATCCTTATAATTTTCATAAAAAAACAGGTGCTTACATGCACCTGTTTACTTATTTATTAAGCAACTCTTCTATAGCTTCTTCATCGAATCCCACTACTGTTTCTCCGTCTATTTTTATTACTGGAACACTCATAATTCCCATAGCCATTAATTCTTTTCTGAAAGTTGGATCCTTCACATTTTTTTCTTCATAAGAAATATTGTTTTCTTTAAAGTATTCCTTTGCGTTCACACAGAAAGTGCATGTATCAGATGTATATATTACTACATTTTTCATATTAATTCCTCCTTGACATATACCCTGGTATGGTATCTATGTTTTTATTATACTACTTCTATTATAATATTACAATACCTATTTTTTATTCATAGTAATTATTAGTTAAATTAGTAGTCTCCTATACTAATTTATGAAAACAGTTTAAAACTGTAACTTATATTGATAAAATATTATTTATATAAATAATATTTTTAAGTTATTTAAGGAGATTTTTTATGAAAGGTAAGATATTAATAATAGAAGATGAAAAAAAACTCTGTGACATTATTGGTCTATATTTATCTAAAGAAGGTTATGAAGTTAACTACGCTTACGATGGCGAAACCGGAGAAAGTTTTATTGAAAATAGTTCCTTTAATCTTATAATTCTTGATGTTATGATGCCCCAAAAAGATGGCTGGTCACTTTTAAGAAAGATTAAATCTCATAGTCCGGAGACCTTAGTAATTTTAACTACAGCACGCGGAGAGGAAGAAGATAGAATTTTTGGATTAGAATTGGGTGCAGATGATTATATGGTTAAGCCTTTAAGCATGAGAGAATTAGTATTAAGAGTGAATCTAAGACTTAAAAGCAAATCTAGTTCTTCAATACATACAAAATCTTCAATGATAGAGATAGGCAGCTTAGCTATTGAAGAGGATAATAGACGAGTTATTGAAAAAGATGTTATCATTTCATTAACTCCAAAAGAGTTTGACTTAATGCTATTCTTTATTAAAAATTCAAATATAGTTTTTAAGCGAGAGCAATTATTAGATAAGGTTTGGGGTTATGACTTTGCCGGTGATACAAGAACTGTAGATACTCATGTTAAAAATTTAAGAGAAAAAATATATTATTTTAATTCTAATCTTAAAACCGTATGGGGTGTAGGCTATAAATTAGAATTATAGAATAGAGGTGCCTTAATTATTGGATAAGATTACAAAAAAACTATTAAAATACTTTTTAATTATCATCTCCTTGGTAATTATAATCTGTTTTCTTGCTTCCAGCATTTTTCTATCTAAAAGCTATATAAATCAAGAATATGAATCTCTTAAGCGAGTTGCTGAAGAAGTTTATCAAAACCTTAGAACGGGAGAAAATCCAGCTCTTACAGGTGTAAATGGGGTTTTAATATCTAATGATAACTCAATTACTGCTTTAGGACATGGTAAGATGATGTCTTTGTATAGGAATGTAGATTTTAAATTATTAAAGACTAAAGATTCCTTCTCCACTCCCATGGGACAAAAGTTCCTAAGTTATAAATATAGCACAGACATTGGAGATATTATTATCTACAGAAGTGGTCAAGATTCTAGTGACTATTTAAAAATTGTATATGCTACCTTGTTAGTAGTATTTTTTATCTCAATAATTTTTTCAATTCCGCTTATAATATATTTAGGAAAAAAATTTACGAACCCCATACTAAAGCTACAAAAAGCTTCTTATGAGTTGTCAAAGGAAAACTTTAATGTAGATTTAACTGTTGAAACTAGTGATGAAATTCAGGATTTAGCCCATAGCTTAAAAACCATGGCAGCTCAGTTAGAAAAGAAGTATACTCTACAAAGAGAATTTATAGCAAATATCAGTCATGATTTTAAAACACCTTTAAGTATAATAAGAAATTATAGTGAAGCTAATCATGATAAACTATTAGATCTATCTACCTCTCAAAAATACAGTTATGATATTATTCAAGAAGTAGATAGATTGAATAATTTAGTATCAGATTTAATGCAACTTTCAAAGCTTCAAGGCAATAGTGTGAACCTAGAAAAAACTTTTTTTAACCTTAATGAATTTTTACTAAATATAGTAAATAAATATTCCACTCTATGTAGTGGCAGGAATATAGAAATATCCCTATTAAGTAAGGAACATAGATCTATTGATGATATTGATATACTAGCAGACTTTAACTATCTACATAGGGTTATGTATAATTTTATAGATAATGCATTGAAATTTAGCGAAAATAACAATAGAATAGAGATTATGGTAAGCACTTCAGATAGCATTAAAATATCTATTAAAGATTATGGTAGTGGTATAGAAACTTCCATGGCAGAGGATATATGGAATAGATATTATAAGCATGCTCAGAGTGGTGGAGTAGGTTTAGGTCTTGCTATATGTGCTGAAATACTCAACAAACATGGTTTTGAATACGGAGTAGTTAGCAAGGAAGGCTATGGAAGTGAGTTTTACTTTATTATTCCTAATTCAAGTATACGATTGAAAGGAGTTTAAATTATATTTCTTATGAAGAATCATATAGATAAACGTACTAAATTAGTTATTCACCAAGAAAATAAAGAAGAAATTAGATTGAATAAGTACATTAGCGATACAGGATTATGTTCTAGAAGAGAAGCTGATAAACTTATTTCTCAGGGCAAGGTTACCATTGATGGTGTAGTAGCTTTAATGGGATCAAAAGTAAAGAAAAATCAAGATATAAGAGTAAACGGCAAAAAAGTAGGTGTAAAGGAGAAGCCTATTTATGTAGCCTTAAATAAACCTGTGGGAATTACCTGTACTACAGAAAAATCCGTTGCTGGAAATATTGTTGATTTTATCAATCATCCAAAACGTATATTTCCTATAGGAAGATTAGATAAAGACTCACAAGGATTAATATTTCTTACTAATGATGGCGACATAGTAAATAAAATATTACGAGCTGGAAATAATCATGAAAAAGAATATATAGTTACAGTAGATAAGCCCATAACCGAGGAATTCATTCTTAATATGTCAAAAGGAGTTCCTATACTAGGCACCGTAACAAAAAAATGCTTTGTAAAAAAAGAGGGTAAGTATATCTTTAGAATAATTCTTACTCAAGGTATGAATAGACAGATTAGAAGAATGTGCCAGACCTTAGGCTATGAAGTGAATAAGTTAGAAAGAATTCGTATTATGAATGTAAGGTTAGGAGAACTCCCTATAGGCAAATGGAGGTACTTATCCGATAAGGAATTATTAGAAATCAATAGGCTTATATCCTTTTCAGTTAAGACTGAAGAAGCTTCCTTATAAGTGAAAAAGCGACTTAGGTCGCTTTTTCAATGCACAATTATAGAGGATTTTTCTACGTTACACTATGAAAAATCTATAATTATATTTTAAAGTGGCTTTACCACTAAAAAAGTCGTGGCTATGCATTAGCCATGCTTTACAAATTCCTAATTTTTTCCCAGTGTTAGCGGAGAAAAAATTACCTTTATTGTACACTGTGCATTAAATAAAAATTATGTGCAATTTTTATTTATAATCATCTTATAGAGATACTCTAGCTGCTACTTACTGATATTTAGCAGTAGTAACCCGCTGTTTAAAACTGTCCATAGTAATAAATGCACTTACATACACCCTATTAACTGCAAATAAATTATCTGTTTTATCCGTCCAGCCTTTGCTTGTAGCAAAGGCCATTTTATAACCTAATTCCTCAGTTAGTTTTTTTGTAGTTTCATTGTATTCGCCAAAGGGGTAAGCTATATAGTGAATTTCTTTATTTAATAGCTTTTCTAATTTTTCTTTGGATCTTTTCAGTGTATCTAGCTGCTTTTCCTTTGTAAGAGAAGCAAGATGATCATGGGCGCCAGTATGACTTTGTATCTCTATACCATTTGCTTCAAGCTCCTTTAATTGTGAGCTATTTAAATAGTAAGAATCTTTGTCTATCCAGTCTGTAACCATGTAAATAGTTGCATTAAATCCAAATTCTTTTAAAATTGGATAAGCATTTGTATAATTATCTGCATAACCATCATCAAAAGTAATTACTACAGATTTTTCTGGTACCTTTTCATTGTTTTTTACATACTTATATAACTCTTCCATGGTAATGGTAGTATATCCATTGTCCTTAAGAAATTTCATTTGCTCTCTAAACTTTTGCTTAGAAATTATTAATTCGTTATCTTTTACATCATCCACCGAATGATAGTATAGCACTGGAACCCCTATGTCATTGCCTTTTAAAGTCAAACCTTCAAATTTATTTTTCTTTTCTTGCTTGGTTTCTATTACTGGTTGCTTTTCCTGCTGCTTATTTTCAATATTCTCTTTATTTGCTTCTTTAATTTTCTCTTGTTCTACTTGAGATAATATAGCTTTTTCTTGCATTTCTCTTTGCTTCTTCTCACCAATTACTACAGAAGCTACAATACCTACAATTAATATAGCTGAAAATATTATAAATAATACGCCCCTCTTCTTCACATTATCACCTCAATATATTAATTACCTATAGATATACCACTCTCCAATTGAATTTATGCATCTAAATCTATCAACTTTTTAAAATAAATTATTCTATAAAATTATTCTTATTTAATACTTCATTTACAAAAGCCATAACCTCAGTGTGGTACTTCATTTTGTCTACCTTTATTGCTTCAGCATGGGCAGCACCCTCTGCTATATATAATCTTTTTATCCCTCTTGTTTTAGCATTATACATGTCTACACTCATATCCCAAGGAACAAAAGTATCCTTATTTCCATGTATAAACATCATAGGCAACTCAGAGCTCTTTATCACATTTATAGGACTAGCCCATCTAAAGTCAAACTTTGCCCTTATTCTCGATTTAAGATTACTTAAAAATAATATGGGATTTAGTAAACCATTAAAATCTTCTTTTACCTTTCTTATTAGGAGCTCATATAAATCTGAAAAACCACAATCAGCTATAATAAACTTAGCGTATTTGTTTATAGTTGCATATTGTATAACAGTGGCCGCCCCCATAGACTCTCCATGTATACCTATTATCTCATCCTTACCTTTTTTATCAATTATCCAATTTACCCATAAATCAAGATCTTCTTTTTCATAGTAGCCATAGGTAGAATAACTACCTTCACTTTTCCCATGTCTCCTTTGATCATATATGAGAACATTCCAATTATTCTTCAAGAATATATCAATATATTTAATTGAGCAAATATGACTTACAGTTATTCCATGTACAAACACCATAGTCCTATGCTTTTCTTCGTTACTTTTTATATAGTACCCCTTTAATTGTAGTCCATCTTTAGTCCTAATGGTAGCTTCTTCTTTAACTAAAGTTTCATAAAAATTTTTATCAATAAGCCCTTGTTCTATTTGATTGTTATATAAATAATCCTCATCTTTAACCTTCCTAGTTACAACCTTTGAAAAATAATGATTTACAATAATATACAGGGCTATAACTATTAAAAATAATACTATTAAAAAATAAATCACAGTCATATCCTCCAGCATAACACAAAATTATTTAGAATGTCTCTATTTGATTAATTTAGCATTGATTATTAATCTTTGAGTAGCCCCTGGGGTACAAGTAACAATAGTAAGAGTTGCATCTTCTGTAGGATCTAAAACTGATATTTCTTCTGGATTAACTATTTTTTTACCACTTACACTATACTTAAATTCTCCCTTTTTTGTTTTAATAAGAATTTCATCCCCATTTACAAGCTCATCTGCTCTGTTAAAATATTGGCTATAGGTATAATTTCTATGACCAGCTACGGAAAAATTTCCTTTTTCCCCTGGTAGCGCTGTTCCTTCAAAGTGACCCACAGCATATTTTAAAGTCTCCATATCAGTACCTTCTGACACTGCAACGTTTAAATCTATTTTAGGTATTATCATTAAAGCTATAGCATCAATATCCTGCTTGTTGGGTCTGTCCCCTGGAGAATTCGAAGCCTTGGAATCATTATTTTCTGAACTCGGAGCTTTCTCATTTTCCCCTAATTCTTTTAGAGTCTTTTCGAATTTAGCTTTAATTTCGTTTTGTTTTTTATCAGCCGAATATCTCATAAACACTGCAGCTCCTATAATAGCAAGTCCTACAATTATTAGAACTATTCCTATAGCATTCTTCTTCATAATATCTCCTATTCCTCCTAAAGCTAGCTATCAATATTACTTAGTTTTTATACTTAACTATTTTTATATTTCATTATTATTATAGCATAAAAAAAACTGCTAAACTATTAAAAGCTTTATAAAAACAGCATTCTATTTTCTAAATATTCTTACTTTTATTCCTGTAATGTAGTATAATTAATTAATAAATGCTTTAAATGAAAGGTGGGGCTGTTATGAAAAATAATGTTATTTTTGTAGATTTTACTTCAAGGAAAGTAAAACTAAAATTTAAAGTAAAATGCCGCTCCAAAAACTATTTTTCTCTATTTCTTACTGAGATAAAAAAATTATTTTTTTCTAAAGACAAGAATAAAACTAACTGTCAGGTATATACATTTAAACACATTATGTAATTTTATATAAAATTAAAATAAAGTCAGAGAGCCTTAATAGCTCTCTGACTTTTAGGTTCTAAATATTACCTCTTCTCTACTAAACATAAATCTTGCAAACAAAATTGAAGCAACAATATAAGCTACTGTCCAACCTATTGTAGTTAATATATGCTGCGTATTGTATATACCAGCTATAAGCTCTTTTAAAACGCAAACAGCATTAGCTAATGGTATATGAAAATAAATGCTTTCTATGTTTTTAGCATCCAACATATAAGTAGAATATACCGGTACTATAGCAATTATGGTAAGAGGAGTTAAATAGGTTTGTGCCTCTTTAAAAGAACGAGCATATATGCTTATAGCCAATTCTAATGCTCCAAACACCATGGTGGTCAAAATAGCTATAATTCCAATAAGCACTAATGCTTTTACTTCTATACTCAATGTGGGGACAGTTCCACTACTTGAACCTTGTGAAAAAAAGCTATTGCTCTGCCTCATGGATATTAAAACTCCAGAAATAGAAGCTAAGGTAGTTAATAATCCCATGGTGGTTATAGCAAAGAATTTACCCCATAATAAAGACATTCTACTAGCTTTAGTAGTTAATAAGGGTTCTAAGGTACCCCTTTCCTTCTCCCCTGCTCCTAAATCAGTAGCTGGAGCTATAGGTCCAGAAACACTATATATAACCAATAAAAGGGGAAGTAATAAAGAAAGCATAAATTTGCTAAAGCCTTCACTTTCTTTTTCAGTAGTTTTTCTTTCAATGTTAATAGGGGTTAATAATTTTTGTTCTATATTTCTCTTACTTAACCTTTGAGAAACTACATTTTTAGAATAAGCATCTATAAAAGCTTCGATTTTTGATATAGCCATTTGAGATTTTTGACTTGAATTATCATATATGATGTTAATATTTGAAGTTTTCTCTTCCGCTACATCCTTATCAAAATCATTAGGAATTTCTAATGCCAAAAGAATTTTACCGTTTTTAACATCCTCCTCCACATTAGAACTCTCTTCGAATTTGATTCCTTTTTGAGCTTTAATGAACTGTCCCAATGAACTATTCCCCGCATCTTTAACATAAATTATTAAATTTTCTTCTACAGATTTAGTAGTATTATTCATGCTTTTACCTATAACTCCAAACATTATTGGAAAAATTATAAGCGGTATTAATATACTCATAATCACTGTTTTTTTATCTCTAAATATGTCAAGTAATTCTTTTTTAAACACTAAAAGAGTTATATTATTTTTCATTTTTTTCACCTCCAACCAGGCTCATAAAGATTTCTTCCATATCATTATTTTTGTACTTTTCTTTTAATTGCTGAACTGTCCCTTCTTCAACAATTCTACCTTTATTTATAATTACAATTCGATCACATAATTTTTCTACTTCAGCCATGCTGTGGCTAGAGAATATAATTGCTCTATTTTCTTCTTTACATCTTTTTATAAAATCTTGTACAATTTTTGCCGAAGTAACATCTAAGCCTGCAGTAGGCTCATCAAATAGCATAACTTTAGGCTCATGAACAATAGATCTAGCTATAGCTACCTTTTGTTTCATACCTCTAGAAAATTTACCTACTCGCCTATCAATATACTCTTCCATACCAAGGGCTTTTGTTAAATTTTCTATACTCTTATTAGTTTCATCCTTAGACATCCCATTTAATTCTGCAAAATATCTTATATTCTCTCTTGCAGTTAATCTATCGTATAATCCAACCTCTCCACCAAAAAGTATGCCAATTTGCCCTCTCACCTTATCTGACTCTGACATGATATCAAAGCCATTAATTTTAGCAGTACCACCAGTAGGTTTTAGCATGGTTGCTAACATACGCAAAGTTGTAGTTTTTCCTGCTCCGTTCTCTCCTAATAACCCTACTATTTCGCCTTCACATACTTTAAAGCTTATATCATTTACGGCGTTTACTTTTTTAAATTCTTTCTTTAGATTTATAACCTCAATCATCAGCGTTCTCCTCCCTCTTAATAAAGTTATACTTAATATAATTAATATATATTTTAGAGCAATCATTAATAAAAAACTAAATGCAATTAATGAATTTATAAATGATTCTCAAATATAATATTATACCAAATATCATCCATTTTCTACTAAAATATTAAAGTAATGTAGAAACAGTGCTTTTAATGAAAATTTATTTTTCTATTGATTATTTATACTTAATATAAGAAAATAGTACTAAATAGCTAACTACTATATTTTATTATAAATTTAGATTTATTAAAAAGCTTTAATTTGAAATATATATTAATAATTATAAATTTAAGGAGTGATTTATAGAATCATGAGAATTGGATTAGGTTATGACGTTCATAAATTGATAGAAGGAAGAAAGCTTATTATTGGCGGAGTAGATATACCTTATGAAAAAGGTCTTCTCGGTCACTCTGATGCTGATGTGTTAACTCATGCAATTATGGATTCAATCTTAGGTGCTGCAGCTTTAGGTGATATAGGCAGGCACTTTCCTGATAACCAAGCTAAATATAAAGGAATTTCTAGTTTAGATTTATTAGCTCAAGTAAATACATTATTATCAAGCAAAGGATATTACATTGAAAATATAGATGCTACAATAATAGCTCAAAAGCCTAAAATGGCTCCTTTCATTGAAAAAATGATATCTAATATTTCAAAAGTATTAGAAATTGATTCTGATAAAATCAATATTAAAGCTACCACTGAAGAAGGATTAGGCTTTACAGGCTCAGGTGAAGGTATTTCAAGCCAAGCCATCTGCTTAATAAATAATAAAGGGACGGTTCTTAAATGAAATTTAAGAACCGTCCCTTTATATATTTAATATTTTATAAGTTTTATTTAAAATAAAATCCGGGTCAAAGGGTTTTGTTATGTATAAATCAGCACCTACTTCGATTCCTTTTCTTTTATCAAATTCTTGGCCTTTAGCTGTAAGCATAATAATGTATATGTCATTATATTTTTCATCACTTTTTAATTGCTTGCATATATCATATCCATTTATTTCAGGCAACATTATATCTAGGTATATTAGATCTGGTGGTTCTTTATAAATTATATCAAGAGCTTCTTTACCATTTGAAGCCATTTTAATTTGAACATTAGCCTCCTCAAGTTCTTCTAAACTTTGATATAATAACTCTCTTATATTTATTTCATCATCAACAATAAGAATTTTATACAAATTATCACCTCAGAATAATTATGTTTATTAAATAATATTTTTATTTAATTCATTAATCGGCAAACTAAAAGTAAATTTGCTGCCTACTTCTACCTTGCTTTCTACCCAAATTCTCCCTTTATGCTGTTCTAGTATAGTCTTGCATATAGATAAACCTAAGCCTGTCCCATTTGGCTTATTTATTAAAGTATCTCCCACTTGTTTAAATCTTTCAAAGATCACTCCATAATTAGCTTCCTCTATTCCTATTCCCGTATCAGTAACACTAATATGTAATTCATTACCATTTCGCCTAGCTTCACATAATATAGTACCTTCATTAGTAAACTTTATAGCATTAGAAATTAAGTTTACTATGACCTGTATTATTTTATCCTTATCTCCCTCTACCAAGGGCAAATTTTCCTCTATGTTATCATGAATTTCTATAGGTTTATTTTCAATTAAAGAATAACATGATAAAATAGCTTTATTTATAACTTCTGATATCTCTATATTTTCTTTTTTCCAATCTACAGCACCAGCCTCCATTTTAGTTATATCAAGTAAATTATTAATTATATTTGTTAGTCTTTCGCCCTCAAAAATAATTATTTCATTATTATCTAAAACCTTATCCACTAATTTCGCAAAACTTTCCTCTAATTCACTATTGCCTTCATTTGTAAAACTACTTTTAAATTTAATTATTTTCTTTTTACTTATTTTTGCAAACCCTAAAATTGATGTTAAAGGAGTTCTCAATTCATGAGATACTGTAGATAGAAAATCTGTTTTTACCTTATCTAGTTCTTTTAACTTGTTATTTATTTCTATATAATTCTTCTCCCTTTCTTCCCATTTATGCAAATAGCCTTCAATTAAATCTAGCTGCTGATTTAAACTCACCACTACTCCGTCTAATTTTTTATCTTCGCATTCAATTCTTCTAGAAAAATCTAATGTTTCTACTATCTCTTTAAACTCTTCACACACTTTACCTATTGAGTTTATTGTATTCTTATTATGCTTTTTCACAAACATCCATAAGAATATTATATCAATAAGCACTAATAGTATGATAAATTCTTTAACTATATTATTCTCCATACTAATATTAAAATATTTAATCTTATCAGCACTATAAAACACACCAACAATTATAGAAAAAATTAAAAAAGTACTTAATTTGTATCTTCTATTCATCCTTACGCTCCCTTCAGAGTATAGATTGAAACCTTATAGAATTATATCAGAGTAATTTAAGATCATTGAAATGAACCAATCATGTAATCATAGATATCCTTATATCTATTATTATTTATAAAATCTATAGCCTTAGATTTTAAATATGATAGATAAGATTGAGATACATCATTTAAATGGCTACTTAATCGACCAAAAGTAACATGACATAAATTTCTTGCCATTAAAATATAAACTGCTCTATAATTAATGTAATTTTTATTTGAAAAGTTGAAGAAATCATTTTTACTTATGTTTATCTTACATAAAAATAAATCAAGTATTTTATTTATCTCAATATCTCTATAAATTATTTTTCGAAACTCTTTGTTTAGAAATTCAGTATTTTCATCCCGGCTATTCTCATAGATATCTAAATTAATAGATTTATTTCTGTAAATAAATTTAACATAGTTTTTTCTAGCTGTTTTTTTTGTATTACCAAATAGCTCAAGAATAAAACTATATTCTACTATATTAAAATCATCTTCCCTTAGCCCAAGATAAATTCCTAAACTTGAGTATTTATATTTTTCTGGAGTATCTTTATATTGAGCAATATCTGTTGGGTTATTATGTATATAAATACTTAATGCTTTAAGATATCGCTCATCATTTACAACTTTACTTTTAAAGCGATCCTGAAACAAATGTCCATGTCTTTTGTATTTCCTATTAAAATACTGGGCATAGCTTTGATTTACCCCATGCATAATTTTTGATATATCAGCTCCATTGGCATCAACAATTAAATGCACATGATTATTCATTAGGCAATAAGCGTAAATTTTAAAATTAAATTCTATTTTATATCGCTTTAAATAATATATAAATTTTATTTTATCATTCTCATCTTTAAATAGTTCAATTTCACTAATACTTCTAACAATTATATGATATATAAAGCTTGCGGATTTAACTCTAGCTGTTCTTGGCACTTTAAACAATCCTCCTACCTCTACTTATTTATACTTATATTTGCTTATATTTATCTAGAGTTATTGCCTATTATGCTTTATACTATTCACCTTGGGACAGTTCGCAATTATAATTAGTCTATAAAATGAAAGCTATGATTGCATAAGTCATGACCACCCGTAAAACGGGTGGCATGCTCTAGCCCTATAAGGGCATGATACTGGCCGTGTCTCAAGACACGCTGAATAGTCCGCCAACCGCATATTTTCTCAGGCTGCCCCTAAAGGGGCTGTTTATTTTTTGCCTTTATCTTCTGACTCACCCGTAAACGGGTCAATAAATTCCTTTAAACTTATTTGGTCAGCTGCTATATCTTCTTGTAGTTGGTTTTTTATATACTCTTGTATTGCCTTTTTATTTCTTCCTACTGTATCTACATAATACCCACGGCACCAAAACTGCCTGTTTCCGTACTTATATTTCAGATTTGCATGTCTATCAAATATCATAAGTGAACTTTTACCTTTCAAATATCCCATAAACTGCGACACACTTAACTTAGGTGGTATACTAACTAACATATGAATGTGATCTACACATGCATTTGCTTCTATTATCTCCACACCTTTATGTTCACACAATTTCCTTAATATATTTCCTGTATCCTTCTTTACCTTTCCATATATAACTTGCCTTCTATACTTTGGAGCAAATACTATATGATATTTGCAATTCCACTTACTATGTGATAAACTTTCTGTATCCATTTGGATAACCTCCTTTGTTCTTTGTTTGGTTGGCGAACCTAACTTTAGATTATCAAAGGAGGTTTATTTTTTCTACTCATAGCTATAAGCATTTTAGAACCACCGGTATAACCGGTGGTATTCGTAAAACAACAAAAAGGATTATCATTTTATGACAATCCTCTACTTATATATTATAATATTACTTCGTTCTTATCAATTTTTGAAACAAATTTATTGTCTTTTATATAGAATCTCCATAGGTAATCTTTAGCTTCCTCTGCATAATCAATATTAATTCTTTTACTACAAACAATATCAAATATAGCTTCTTCATTAAAATCACAAAAATATATTAAATCATTACATAGATCTGTCCCGTTATCTTTTTTAGTTATATCAGCTGCCTTACATAACTTTCCTGGCCCATTTGCTATATTTCTAATTTCTTTTTTTGTTAACTCACTAAATTCCTTATTATATCTAAGCCTGCTAATTACCTCAAAGCCTTCAATTGGCTCCGCTGCTCTAATTAGAACTGCCTGTGGATTGCCTTCATCGGCAGCTACAACATTTAAGCAATTATACATTCCATATATAATATAAACATAAGCAACTCCACATTTACCAAACATCACTTTGGTCCTTTCAGTAAATTTTCCTCCATAAGAATGGGCTGCTTTATCAGTAATACCCATGTAAGCTTCCGTTTCTACAATTTTAAAATAAAGCTTTTCTCCTTCTAACTCTCTCACCAATATTTTCCCAAGCAAATCCTTTGAAAGTTGTATGGAATCTTTATTATAAAAGCCTCTATCTAATTTTTTTAGTTTATGCATAAAACTCATCCCTTATATTATATTTTCTATTAGTTTATACAATAATAAATTTATTATGAACCGTCCCTTAAACTAATCCTAATTTATTATTATGTGCTGCTTGAGTTTTAGCATCAAATCCTTTAAAAGAATTATAGAAAAACCCTGTGGCAATAACATACATTATTGCTGTTATAAAATACGGAACTTCATATCCATAAGCGAAATGATTCATTATAAATCCACCTACCATTGCACTTAATGCCCTACTCAAATTATTAGAAATGCTATTAACACTGGCAAAAATGGATCTCTCATCTTCATCAATCAGTTCCATAGATAGATTTCCTACAACTGGGCCAGCCATATTCATTAATCCGTTCCTCATGAATAATGCTATAGTAACAACTATAATATTAGGAGGTAAAGCAATAAGCATTAGAAATGGAATTGAAGCTACCTGACACATAATTATAGTCTTAATTCTTCCATACTTAGCAGCCATAAAAGGAGTAATTAACCCTCCAAGTCCCATTGCGCCTTGGGCTAAAGACATTATAAAGCCTACTTGTTCTGTACTAGCGTTTACTTTGTACTTTAGATAAACATTAAAATAAGGTACTACCAGGCCCGCTCCAAAACCAATAATTAAATTGTAAATTAAAAATTTCAAAGGATATTTCTTCTTAGATATTTTAACAAGATTTTTTAAAAAGGTACTCCTATCTTCAATAGTACAGGCCTTCTTATCCTTTATAAAAAATATAAAAAAGCAAGAGATCAATCCCACTAAACCTGATATAATCATAGTATATCTTAACCCAGATATATCTCCAAAAATGCTATTTAATCCCCCAGATACCTGTCCAAAAATAAAATATCCCATCATAGTTGAAAATACATTGTCTGCAAAAGAATAGCTAAAAAGCTTTAATCTATTTTTAGAATTGCTATTTTCCATAAAAAATGGTCCTTCTGAAACCATCATAAAGGAATTAGCTCCTCCTTGAAGTACAGATAACATAAGTATTATCCACTTATTTGTGCTTAATGCCTGAAAAATTACTAAAAGAGGTACTAAAAATACCGTGAGCAATACTCCATTTTTCTTTCCAATTTTATTTACAATGATAGCACAAGGTATTGAAAAGAATGCTAAAGCAAAGGTTTTCAAACTTAAAATTAAACCTAAAAAACCTTCATCTATCTTAAGCTCCTTTATGTATATACCTTGTAGCATATTAAAGGCTCCCATGGAAATATAGAAAAAACAAATGCCACACAGGTACAGCAATGCATTTCTAGAAAAGTCTATCTTATTTCTGAGTCTTTTTTTTAATCTCATAATTCCACCCCTATTTTAATATAAATCAAACCCATATCCTACTATCAATTATACTAATACAGTTTTAATAATTACTTATGCTGTTATGATTACAATTCAGATTGGTAATATTTTATTGATTTTAAAACTTCAATAAAATTATACTACTATATTATTTTATATTTATAATCCATCATATCAGATTTAATTAAAAGCAAAACAGATTTGGGGACAGTTTATATTTGTTAAAATATGAACTGTCCCCAATTATTAATTAATATTCATGTCCATAACTAAATATCTTTCGTTAGATAAGCTAGTTATTTTATCTAGTGATACTCCTCGATAGCCTTCTCCAAACATATTGTACACATCTGAGGATATTTGCAGTTCCGGAAGCTTACCTATAAATTTCTCTCCGTCAAATAAATATGCTAATTGTACAGGTGTAGCAAATTTACCATCAGGTGTAAAATCTCCACCAGAAGCTATCATAACGAATATCCCCATCTGACCTCCTAACAATTCTTTCACAGTCTTATTGCTAGGTTTTACTGAAAAACTATTAAATCCTAATTTAGGTACACCGTCGTATTCTCCAAAAGCGCTTCCTGTATAAGGTAACTTGTACATACTAGAAACTTTTTTATCAGTGTACGGAGATTTTATAAAGCCCTTTTCAATAAGTGCATATCTATAATCTTCATTTATGCATCCTTCCATATCAAAGAATGGAGAAAAGGTGTCCTCAGGATTTAAGGATTGATAAAATGAAAACCCTTCATTAAACTTTCTATTATTAAGCATAGATGAAAGAATAGACGTGCCGCTTCCAAACTTTAAACCATTAAGCTCAGTAATTATCTTACTAAAAGGCAAAAAATCTTTATCAGAAAAAATAACAGGTATCCTATTGCTCTTTGGCAGCTCAACTTTATTTCTATAAGCTGTACATACTTTATTAATTAAAGCAAGTAATTCTTTTTTACTGTAATTTCTCCCGCTATATCCTGCAAAAGCATCAAATAAATTAGATGAGTTTTTGTCTTTTAATATTATTTCACAGGAAATATATTTATCTCTGTGTTCTAAATTTAAAGCGTTTGTATTAGAAAGCTTATTATATACCTCAACTAAATTGAACTTATTGGAAAATATAAAATCTTTATACTCTATCCTTAAAACTGATAGTACTTCTTCTAACTCACTTATAACTTCCTCTTCTTTTAATATATCTTTTCTATTGTCAACACATTGATTTTTATTGCTTGATATTTCATATTCATATGGTATGCTCATAGATAAGGCTTCTTTTGCTTCTTGTTCCAGTTGATTTTCATCATAGTTTCCAATAGCACTAGCTACACCAATACACCCATTATCATATATTCTCATTGATGATTTTGTGATATCCTTTTTCCTTACCGACTCTATACAGGTTTGGGATATATTAATGGATGTTTCTTTTACTCTGTTTTGAAAAACTTCTTTAATCATATTAACCTCCATAAAAACTAAAATTATTATTGTACATTCATATTTTTAACTCTAACATAAGGCCCACCAAAACCAACGTTTAGAGGCCATTGCTCCATTTTTCCACAGCCGCCAGTAGCGAATGCAAGTATTTCTAACTCATTAGATAATCCGTCTATATTATTTAAAGTATCAAAAACCGTTCCTGTAATAACTGAAATTTTTACAGGATCACTTATTTTTCCATCCTTTATTTTATAAGCTAGGCTTGGAGCAAGAGTAAACGTGGACATACCAGAACCATGATTTATAGTTTCTATAAGCAATCCCTCTTGTACCTCGGAAATTAACTCCTCTTTGCTGTACTTTCCAGGTTCTATATAAGTTGTAGTCATTCTAACAATAGGTTCATATTCAAAGTTCATAGCTCTAGCATTTCCAGTTACTGCTTCTTCTAAAGAGGCTGCAGTATAACCGCTGTGAAGTCTCCCCTTTAATATTCCTTTTTCTATTAGATAAGTCTTACTGGCTTTTGTACCTTCATCATCATAAGGTACATAGCCTGACCCCATTATATTTCCTGAATCTATTATGGATAATATTTCTGATCCTACTTTAGTTCCTATTGCCCATTCTCTTTTCATAGTCTCATCTCCTACCATGAAATCAGCTTCACTCTTATGTCCAAAGCTTTCATGAGCAAATACTCCCGCTGCTAAAGGCGATAAAACAACTGTATATTCACCTGGGCTGATCTCTGTAGCACTTTTCATAAAATATATACTTTCATCAAGCCTTTTTTCTAGGTTTTCTTTCTCGTTAACTATGTCTTTAAAAAAGTTAGAAGCCTTTTGAAAATTCCCATCAAACGTCTTCTCTCCATCTGCTAAGGAAAAGCTTAATGCAACAGCTACTGATTGATAATCATGTTTTACATTACTTCCTTTACTTGAGTAAAAGCTTTTTATTTTTAAGGTCTCTAGGTACTGAGCCTTCCACATTTTAACTTCTTTTTTTGAAGTAACTACTGGGAATAAATCTTTAAGAATATTTTCTTTTTCCTCTTTGTTTATATTCCTAATAGAATCCTTTTGAAATACTAAATATTCTCCTTCATTCACTTGAAGTTTTTTCACTATTTCATTATCATAAATCTTTTCTGAAGGCTTGGCCATTAAAGATAATTGCTCTATTTCCTTTTGTATATTATCTACATCTGAAGTAGAACAATAATACCACTTTTCTCCATCATAAATTCTTATGAATGCCCCTGTATAGTTCCTTACCTTATTTTCTTCAATGCTGCCATTTAAATAAGAAATTTTGCCTTCAAATACTTCCTCTATTCTCACATCAGTGTATAAATTTTTAGGAAAACTAAACACATTTACTTCCTCCCTTTTATAAAAATTATTTCTCGTTAAATTTATTTTAACGTATATTTCTTCATCTGTAAATATATATATTTTTATTTTTAAAAATATTCAGATTTATTTATTGATATTAATTTTCTTTATCATCTATTGACAAACTTATAATAGTAATATATTATACTTGTATAAAGTTAGTTAATAATTTAAAGTAATAATGTATGATTAAGAAAGGAATTTTTTATGAATAAAGTACTATATATTTTCGCAAACCCAAAGTCTGAAGAAAACTCATATTCACTATCAATTGGCACATCATTTTTAGAAGAATATAAAAAAGCTCATCCAGAAGATGAAGTTGTAACATTAGATTTATACAATATGGAAATTCCATTAATAGACGAAGATGTATTTAATGCATGGGTCAAATTAGGGATTGGCCTTAATTTCTCTGAACTAAAGGAAAATGAAAAAAGTAAGGTTAGCCAATTAAACCAATTACTTGAGCAATTTATTAATGCTGATAAATATATTTTTGTATCACCTTTATGGAATTTTACTGTACCTCCCAAAATGAAGGCTTATATTGATAGCATATGTATAGCTGGAAAAACCTTTAAATATACTGAAAACGGTCCTGTAGGTTTATTAAAAAATAAGTCTCTTCTCCATATTCAATCTAGTGGAGGGTTTTATTCTTCAGGTCCTGCTGCTGAAATGGAAATGGGCCACAGATATATTAAAACCGTTGCTCAATTCCTAGGAATTGAAAAGATTAATTCTATATTCATTGAAGGTACAAATATTTCAAAAGAACAAGCCGAAGCCTCAAAAAATGCAGCCTTAGAAAAAGTAAAAAGTGTAATTAATAACTTTTAATAAAGGGACGGTTCATAAAACATACAGTTTTATGAACCGTCCCCATCTTAATCTAATATATCTAACTGCTCTTTTCTATTTTTCTGTTTTTCTTCTAAATTATTTAAATCTTTATTGCTCATATGGCTGGCATTGTAGTGCATATACTCTTTAGTTTTTTCATAGTTTCCTTTTAAATTTTCTACATCATCGTTATAATAATCATCTCCGTAGGCTACTAGATTTTTTAGCGTATTTATTTCTTCTTCTCTTTGCTTTTGAACTTTTTCAGCGTTAGCTATATTCTCTGGTGATGATATATCAGAGTATTGCTCTAAGTGTCTTTCTGTTCTTGCATGCTTTTCTACTACATCTATTAACTGTTCAATTCTGCTTTCATTTTCTCTCTTGCTACTTTTATTCATTACAAAACCTCCTCACAAATAAATATCATTATTATTTTGTGTAGAGTCCTTGTTATGAATACATACTAATAATTACCTTATATTCATTTTTAATTTTAAATAGATATACTTTGCAAGTTTGCGCTTCACCATTTAAATATACTCTTTTTTAATAGCTCTTACTTAACTTTACATAGATCATCATGGCTACTTCTACTTAAATGCAACCTTTTTTAGAATACTATCTTTCTTTTTAAATAGTGTTTCTCCTGCTTCTATAATCTCGTCTATATCGCCTTCATAAGCTATAGCACGACCATATGCAAAAGATATATAATATTCCTCCCAAGAATTCAAGGATGATTTAGTCATAGCTACAGCCTTTTCTATATAATCCCAAGCTTCTTCTTCAGTTATGTAGTCAGCTGAATAGCACCACCTAGCAACATTAACTAATCTATCTGAATCCCATGCTGTTGTTGTCTTAACATTTTTAAACATTTCATCTGTAAAATTCAATTTAAGCTTCATAGTTGAAGTTGCTTTGTTACACAAGTCAACAGCGCTCTTTAATTGTTTATTAGAAACTGCATCACCACTTTTAATTACGGCAAGCACTTCATCAGCATCAGTTCTATGTCCTTCCTCCACAAGCCAATTTAAGGTATCTATTGCAGTGCTCTTATCATCTATATCCCAAAAATCTTTTAACATCTCTTTAAGACCTGAAGTTTGTGTTTTTAGAGTTGTAAAAGATATATTGTTTCGTGTAGATAGGATACTGCCATAAGCTAAAGAGTTTTGCTTTTGGTTTTGTTTTTCTTTATCTTCCTTGTTCTTGTTGGTATCGCATGCTACAAAAAATGCTAAACTTAATATACAAACTGCTACTATCAAAGTTAATTTTTTAAATTTATTCATAAAATCACTCCTATATTTATTATATTTTCATAGTTTTTATTATACAATTTACACCATCATTTATTTTTTTTAATGCCCTGTCCCTTTTATCCTAAATTAAATATCATATCAGTTAACTTCTTATCATATTCCTTAACTAATTCTATATCATTATCAATTACTGCTTGCTTTAACTTGTTTAACACAAGTCCTATATCAATTTTTTCATCTACACTTAAAACTTCTAATTTCTTTTCAGCAAGCTCAATTGATAATTGAACCTCTTTGGCTAGCTTATAGTTCTTCCAAGCATCTTTTCCAGTATTATTGCTACTATTAATATTAAAATCTGGTATAGCTAAATGGCTATCTTTTAATCCCTTTAAGTCAAAAGTAGCAGAAGCATATTTTCCAGTACTAATGACCTGTCCCCGAACTTCTAATATACCGTTTAAATTATAAGAAAAAGTTATATCAACAGGTTCTTGTCCACTAAGAGCGCTAGGTATGCCATCTAAAATGACACTGCCTATAAGAGTATTTTCTTTAACTAATCTAGATATGCCTTCATATACTTCTATACTTATTTGAGTTTGATAATCATAGCTTGTATAATAAGTTTTCTTAACTGTGCAGGGTATTTTTGTATCTCTTTTAATCAAGGGATCAAAAACACCATCATACACTCTTCCATAGTTTCCATGCTCTATAACGCTTATTCCCAAAGTATATTGGCAATTATCTGTAACTATTAAACTATCTTCTGAATTTATTTCATCTTTTATAATACCAGCTTGGACCGCTGCTCCCAAAGCTACTGCTTCATCTGGATTTATATCAAATCTAACTTTATTTCCAAATCTTTTTTGCAATAAATTTCTTACACAAAACATTTTACTGGAACCGCCAACAGCTAATACTACGTTAATATCTTCATCTGCATATCCAGAAGCCTCTAATGCTTCATTGATAGTTATTTCTGTAGAATTAACTAAGTCTTCTATTAATTCTTCCATCTTGTTTCTTGTTAAAACTAAATTTATCCCTATAGGATTTTGGTTTTCATCGATAGCTATAAAAGGAAGATTAATTTCTGTTATTTCTGAATTTGAAAGCTCAATTTTTGCCTTCTCAGAAGCTTCTTTTATTCTAGCCATGGCACCTACATTAGCAGATAGATCTATATGATAATTCTTTTCAAAATCCTCTACTATGTAATCAATTATTCTTTGGTCAAAATCTTTTCCACCCAGCTTATTATTACCCCTGCTTGCCTTTACATCTAATATACCTGAAAATAGCTCTAAAACGGATACATCAAAGGTTCCGCCGCCCAAATCGTATACTAATACCTTTTCATCATTTTCTAAATTATTCAAACCATAAGCCATAGCTGCTGCCGTAGGCTCATTTATAATTCTTTCTACTTTAAAACCTGCTAATTCTCCAGCTATTTTAGTAGCTTGTCTCTGCAAAGAGTTAAAATTAGCTGGTACTGTTATTACAGCTCCTTCAACCTCTTCATTTAAATGTTTTTCTGCAGCTGACTTTAAATGCTTAAGTAATATAGCTGATAATTCTTGAGGAAAATAATTTTTTCCGCCCAAAAGCACTTTTTCATTGGTGCCAATCAACGCTTTAACTTCACTAACAGTCTTATCTGGTTTTAAGGCAATTTGTCTTTTAGCAAATTCTCCTACTATGTACTCGCCATCATCTGTTACCCCTATCACTGATGGAGTGATTCTTTTATCTTCCAAATTACATATTATCTCTGGCTTTCCATCCTTTATATAGGCTATTTCACTTGTAGTAGTACCTAAATCAATTCCTATTATTTTCATTTTAACCTCCTATTTCACAGCTACCACATAGGCTGGTCTAATTACTTTACCATTATGCTTATATCCTCGTTTAATAATATCCACAATTTCATACTGTTTTTTAGAACAATCTTCCACGGTTTGTACACATTCATGAAGTCTATTATCAAAAATTTCACCAATGGGATATATGCTTTCTATGCCCAGTTCATCTAGATGTTTTTTTATATTTTTTAATGCGCTATCAAAATTATTTAGCAATAAATCATTTTTACTACTAATTGCAAATCTATATATATTATCAATTTCATCTAAAATTAATATTAATTCTTTTATTACTTTATCCTCATTTAAACTCATAAATTCTCTCCTTTCTAAGCTTCTTCAATTATGCCTATCTATTAGCTGCTCTCACATATATCATCATATAAATCTTTTTTCAGAGTATATAATTGATAATACTCCTCTTTTAATATTTTCACAGATTTGATCATTGATTTTCTGTTAGATTTTATATTTTCTTTAACTTCCTTTAACATTTGTTCAAACCCTTTTTCATATTCCTCATAGGACATGGTAAATCTGTATAAATAATAGTATATAGGGGATTTTAGAACTTCAATTATCCTGCTATCACTGCATAAACGCTGAAACTCTTCATTTAACATACTCAATTCTTTACATTCATCATATAAATTAATAATGCTTGGATTCTCTCCATAAAGTTCCAGTGTGCTTGCAGTTATAATTTCCCCTAAATTAAACATTCCATTTTTATATAGACTATTTGCCAAGGTATAGAACCTCCACATCACATAGCTATTGATTTCTTCATCTTTAGGCATTAAATTTTTCATCTGAAAAATAACTTGTTTAATTTCTTCTGGTTTATTTTCATAGGTATAAACCCTGATCTTCTCGTAATAATATATAAATTCTCTAAAATCTTCAGTTTTATTAGAATTGATATTATTATCTAGGTAACTTATTGCCTTATGATATTCTTTTTTATCCATATATATATTTATCAATGTTGAGAGATTAATTTCATCATGGCCATCTATTGATAATGCTCTGATATAATGCTCTTCTGCTCTATTTAAGTCATTTTTTTGCTTATAACCATAAGCTAAATTTCCTATATACATAGAATCATTGGGATTACTTTCTACTAGCTTTTTTAATTGCTCTATTCCCTCATCTATTTGTTCATTATAAATCATAGCTAAAGCTAATTTGTTTTTTATAAGATTCATATTAGGCTCTATGATTAATATTTTTTTATATGCTGTAATGGCTTTGTCATACTCACCATACTCCATTGCTTCATCTGCATTTTTCTCTAAATCATCAATTTCATCCCCATACTTCAGTCTTGCTAAATATTCAGCTCTAGAGGTAGGATCTATCAGTATTTCAAAAGCCTTTCTTATCTTTTTAAATTCCTCTGGAGCCTTTTCTGGAGGATATTTTCTTACCATTTTTACATAAGCTTTTTTTATCTCTTTTTCATCTGAAGAAAGGTCAATTTCCAATATATCATATAAATTCTCCAAATTTTCTCACCTCAAAAATAAAACTTATTTTAAATTAACAATGTCATAGTATTCTCTGTATACTCTTATCTTATTTAAAAGCTCATCTTCACTTGCTACTTCTATATACCTTCTGTCAAACTCCACTGCTTTTTTTAGCATGCTCAGTGCTCCATCTATCACATTAAAATCACAAAAAATTCTGCATTTATTATAATAAGCATCTGCATATTCTGGCTCCAATTCTATAGCCTTGTCAAAGCATTCTATAGCTTTATGAAATTTGTTTAAAAAACATAAAGTATCACCTTTTATATTATAAGACCAAGGCAGGTCGCAACGACTTTCTATAAAGCGATCGATTACTTCTATCTTTTCATCAAATTTACTTTGTTCGTGCAAGCATTTTAACAGATAATAATATCCATCTTTCTCCTCTTTTATCTCTAAATATTTTTTGAAAGCTTTTTCTCCCTCTTCATAATTACCTAAGCAATAATTAGTAATCCCCCTACCATACCATCCAAAGGGATAATCCTCTGGTGCTAGCTCTATGGCTTTGTTGTAAGCTTCTAATGCTTCTTCATTTCTTTCTAAGCCAAATAGAGCATTTCCCTTATTTGTTAGAAGGTAGTAGTCATCTTCTTCTTTTTCTAAACCATAGTTGCTATATTCCAGTGAATGTTCATAATCCTTTATTTCATTGTAGGCCCAGCTTATATTGTTTAATGTGCTGCTTGTACTTCTTCCTTCTTCATGATGTGAGACTTTTAATAAAAAGTCCAATGCTTCTTGTGCCTTACCTTCATAAATTAGTGTACTTGCAATGTTGTAATTTACCCTATCTATTTTATATATAAGCTCTTTATTATAATTATTTATCTCTAAAGCTTTTTCAAAATTTTCTGAAGCTCCATATAAATTTCCCATATTCTCAAATAAGCTTCCCATATGTATATAGCACAACTCTAATTCTTTGTTAGTATTTTCAATAATCTTATATAATTTACTAATAGCTTTATCATACTTTTTTAAATATTCATTTTTAAATATTGGCAACAACTTAATACAAGATATTTCTTTATAACCATAAGCTTTATATAATTTATAGGAGTTAAAACATATATTTACACTCCTGAATATTGTCATTAATAATAGATATATAAGCGCTATTATAATTACACTAGACAATCATTCCTTCCTCCTTTTAAGAAAGTATATTCTTAGTTTCTTACAAATGTCTTCCATCTTTATGTATCGTCCAATACCAACCTTTTCTTAAGTTATATAAAAAACCATTAAATTATTTATGATATTTTTTTACTCCTTCAATTTTTTAGATAAAAAAAATCCCGCTCAACTAATGTTGAGAGGGAAAAACATGAATTTCCTATTACTTTTTAAATCTAAATTTTGTTTCATCCTCTATGTAGTCCAATAAGAATCTCTCTTCTTCAATAACCTTACCAACCACATTTACCCTTTTATCTGCTGGCAAATTCTTTTTACAGATTTGCAATTCTCCACTGTATCTCAAATATTCTTTATTATCAATAGTTATATATCCCACTTTTCTTTCTACGGTATTAAAGGGCTTTATCTCATCCCCTTTTTTCATGAGCAATCTTGATTCAGCGGATCTTACTACATCTTCTGCACTATCGCTTCTATTGCTGTGAAAATCATTAAACATTAATCTATTTTCTATAGGGCAATTTGAGAAGTTCTCTATGGTTAACTCTATAACCTGTTCCGGAATTCCTCCAACAAGATCTATTTCTTCCTTTGAAGGTATGCTATCTCCAAAGAATACATTATGAATACCTAAAGCAAATAAATGCTTTGCACTAATGTGAGGCTTCATAAATCTATGTATTTCCATAGTTGGGAGCCCTTCGTATACTGGTCCTCTTTTATTCACTAAGGAAGGTACAAAAGCAGAGATTTCAATATTATATTTTTTAAGCATTTCATTTTTCTTATTAAAGGTAGCTAAGGATATACCTGTGTTTAGTCTAGGATAATAATTATGGCAAGCCTGAAAATTATTTAAATTTGGGTTCGCTTCTTCAAATTCAATTAAAAATTTTTCTGTTACAGTGCTTGCATTTATTTCAATTTTAATTCCATAAGGATTTCTTGTAAACGACGCTATCTGTTCTGCTGAAAATCCAAAATCTATTCTTAATACACTTACACCTAGTTCTTTAACTCCTTTTAAATCCTCTAAAGAAAGATTTAGTAATTTAAAGCCTAAAGGTGATATATCTGCTATGATCTCCATATTTAATTTTTTTGCTTCGCTTATTAATATATTAAATTCTTTAATGATCACTTTAAAATTAGCTTCTGGAATATGCAAAGAAGTAAAAATTCTATCAAAGCCTTTTTCTTTAGCATAATTTATATAAGATAAATTTTCTTCTAAAGTTTGATCCATTCCAAGAAAAACTGATATGCCTTTTCCCATTTTAACACCTCTTTATCAAAATTCTATAAATAAGACATCTCCAAAAAAATAACTAGTCAGTCTACTCGTATATTTGACTAGCTATTTTTTTACGATGCCTAAATCTAACTAAAATACAGGGGACTGTTCTATTTCAGAACTGTCCCCAAATATTTTTATTTTAAATCATTTTTATTTAAGAACTGTCCCCAAATACTATTGAAGAACCGTCCCCTATTCTTGAGGATCTTCAAATCCTAGTAAGTAAGTAGCGATAAATCCTGCTATATAGGCAACTACTAGTCCTATTAGGAACATAGCTGGTTTATTTGTTGTTAGCGCTAATGGTAAACCAGAAAGTCCCATACTTGTTGCAGCAACTTTTAAGAATGCTTGAACTGCACCACCAAAGGCTCCGCCTATGCAAGCGCCTATGAACGGTTTTCCTAATGGTAAAGTAACACCATATATTAAAGGTTCTCCAATTCCCATTAATCCAACAGGTAATCCGGATGCAATAGTTCTTTTTAATCTCTTATTCTTAGTTTTAGCATATACTGCAATAGAAGCTCCAATTTGTCCTGCTCCTGCCATAGCTAGTATTGGAAGCAATAAGTTTCCGGTTGCAGATTTTAATAATTCAGCATGTATAGGAGTTAAGCCTTGATGTAAGCCTGTCATAACTAATGGTAGGAAGGTTCCTCCAAGTATAAATCCTGTAAATGCTCCTCCTCCAGATATGGCTGCTTTTGTAGCATTACCTATAGCATCAGATATAACTCCTCCTGCAGGTTGAAGCACAATTACAGCAACAAAAGCTGATACTAGAACAACTATAAGTGGAGTCATGAACAATTCAATAACATCTGGCATAATCTTTCTAATTTTCTTTTCAAGCCAGCTTGAGAAAGCAACAACTAATAATACCGCAATAATTCCACCTCTACCTGGAACTAATTTTCTGCTCATAAGTGTTACGTTAGCTAAAGACGGATGAGTAACTATAGCGGCCATAACACCACCAAGCATTGGTGATCCACCAAACTCCTTAGCAGCGTTAACACCAACAAATAGGTTTAAACCATAGAAAACTGCGTCTCCAGCAACAATTAGTATACCTGCTATTGGGCCAGCAGCAAAAGCAGGATTGAATTTTACAATCATATTTAAGATACCTTTAACAAGTCCGCAAGCAATAAAAGCTGGTATTAATGGAATAAAAATATTAGATAATTTCTTTAAAAATAATTTGAATGGAGTGGCATTTTTTGCTTTTATTTCTTCTCTTCTTACTTGAGCCTCATCAACTTCTCCAACCTTTAGGCCGATGATTTCTCCAAATTCATTAGCAACCTTAGTAACTCTTCCTGGTCCTAGAATGATTTGAACTTGGTCTCCTTGCTCAACCACGCCCATTACTCCTTCAATCTTCTTGAGTGTGTCCATGTTAATATTTTTCTTATCCACGATGTTTAATCTTAGACGAGTCATGCAATAAGCTACGCCTGTTACATTAGATCTTCCGCCAATGACATCGTTGATCTTTTGAGCTAGTTCCTTTGGTGACACTGAATTAGCCATAAATAATACCTCCTTAAAAATAGTTTTAATCTATAATAAAATATTTATAATATTTTATTAGCATACTAAAAATTTTAATTTATATACATGATATTAAATAATTAATGTATATATTTAAAATTAAAAGAGCTTAACAAACCCACAGTAAAAACTGTAGACTTATTAAGCTCATGCCTGCATTACCAGTAACACGCTTAGTTTATATCTACTATTTTGCTAATATATTTTGAAGATGTATTGTTATATATCCAATTTCACCTTCCGGAAAATCAATACCATAGTCCTTATTAATTACATCTGCAAGCTCTTTAGCAATTTCATAGGTATTTCTGTAATTCTCTTTAATACTATGAATTAATATATTATCAATATTTGCATTATTTCTAACTCTATCTATGGCAAACCTCAAGTGAGTTACCATTCTACAATATTCAATGCTATATTTGTCTAACTCTTTACCAATTTTCTCTTCTATAAAGCTAATCATATCACTGATAATAGCAGTATCTAAAGATGATTTTGATACATCTTCATTGTTTACCGCTGCATGTATATGCATTGCAATAAAACCAATCTCATCCTTTGGCAGCTCTATATTAAGCTTCTTGTTTATGATTTCAAGCATTTCTTCCGCTGCTTTAAATTCTTCCTTATATAAAAATCTTATTTCATGAAGTAAAACATTTTTAATCTGAATTCCACTTTCCATTCTCTTAACAGCAAAAGCTATATGGTCTGGAAGAGTTATATGAATTTTTTCATTCAGCTCCTTGTTAAACTTCTTTGCAATAATAGCAATTGCTTCTTCTGTAACTCCTATGATGTTTTTATCTATTGCAGTTGTAAGATTTTTGAAATTTTCTTTATTATTGCTATCTACAAGGTAGAATTCTTTTTCTATATTTTCAATATTCTTTATAGTATCTCCTGGCTTAACTCCAAAGCCCACTCCTTTTCCAATTATGATGCACTCTTTATTGTCATGTACGCATAAAACCACGTTATGGTTAAAAGGCCTAACTGCCTTATAAGAACTTTTGAACAACATGCTTATTACTCCTTTAAGCAATATATTTAAATCTACTATAAAATAATAATTACTAATTGTATTATATCATAAACGAATAGAGTTTTTAACTTTATTTTTTCAATAATGGTGGTTATTATGCAAGTTAATTTTATTTACAATTCAACTTTTATATCTAGACAATGAATAAACTTAACTTTAAACTTTGAAATCTAACCAAGAAAATTTACAAGTAAACTTGTCCATTACCATTGCTTTCTTCAAATATTTGCAATGATAACCATAATACAAGATTAATTTGCATTGAGAATCAAAAAAGGCATGAATTTTCTAATAAAAGAAAACTCATGCCTGAATAAACTTCAGTAACACGTTTACAACTTGATTATATAGCCTTATGATCAAGTTGTCAAGGGCTTTTATTCAATTAGCGGCTCGTACATCATTATAGCATGGTTTTCAGCAATAAATTCTTCTTTAATAAAATTTTTTTGTCCATCATATATTCTTCTAAAAATTGAGTTACTTCTCATATACTTTCCCCAAAATGTAGGTGTGATACGGTGTTCTTTTTCATAAATCTCATAATTAAAGTAGATCTCTTCATTACATCTCCACTGTCCATTGAGCATACCATCATCAATATATAGAATTAACTGAAAGTTTTTATCTGTAGGATTATATATTTGAAGATCAAAATAATTATATACACAGGTTGCTCCGCTTCCAAAGGGTTGAGTTCTATTTGAGTCTGGAAATATGTCATGGCTATGTCTATATCTTTCAGTTACATGAAGAGGTGTATGCAAAGCTATCCAGTAAATTAAATTTGATAACTGACAAAGCCCTCCGCCAACCCCTGCCTCGAAAGTTCCATCACCTCTTAATACTAATCCATCTTTATAACCTTTTTTATAACTTGGTTTTCCTATCAATCTCCAATAGGAAAAGGTTTCTTTAGGTTTAATTATGATACCATTTACTTTTTTTATTGCTAATCTTAGATTAGTAATTTTATTATATTGTAGATACATGTCTACTCCTTTAAGCTCTCTAAGCAATGGTGTTTTATGCCTATATACTTCGTAGGTTAACTGAGTATTAAATATCTCCCTAGAATAATCTTTTCTATGAAAAATCCATCGTATATACCTTTTGTACATATAATATTTTTTTCCTAAGAGTAATCTTAATTTTGATCGCTTTATTGGTTTATTAGCAATGTACATTTTAATATACCTCTCAATTACCCTTATTAAAAATATTACTCATTAGCTAAATCTTTCTCATTTACAGAATCATTTTTAGATTTCATTTCTTTTATATTATCGTATTTTGAGAAAAGCTTATCTGCATAAATTTTAATTACTGCCATAGTAGGAGTTGCTAAAAGCATTCCAATAGGCCCATAAAGCCCTCCCCCTACGGTGACTGCCAAAATTACAAGAAAAGGACTTAGACCAACCTTTCCACCAACTAGCTTAGGATCTAAATACCAGCCATCGAATTGTTGGAGCAAGAAAATAAATAGTAATACAATAAAGGCTTTTAATGGATTAAAGAAGAGGTTAATGATAAAGCCCACTACCATTCCCACCAAAGGGCCAAAGTAAGGTATCATATTAGTTACCCCTACCACTACCGTAATAATCAATATATATGGCGATTTTATAATGCTTAAGCCTATAAAGGCTAAAATAGCAATAATTAACGAGTCTACCGCTTTTATACCTATATATATACCTATCATTCTATGAATGTTACCAGTAAAATTTAACAATCTTTTAGCATTCTTATCTTTGAATACTATATAAATAAATTTCTTAGCAATATTTAAGAATCTTTCCTTGTCGTATAACACATATATTGAAATTATAAAGCCAAAAATCCATTTTATAAAATAATTAGTAAACACAAGCGTTTTCGAAAAAATAGTATTTATTATGAGGATTATGTTTGAACTAAATTTACTAACTAAAAAATCTGGTTTAATATTAGTCATCCCAGTGGAAGTTATAAAAGACTGAATTTTTTCATCTAGTAAAAATCTATTCAGCCACTCTTGAGCTTCATTAGCAAACTGTGGAGCATTCTTAATAATATCTAATAAACTATTATATATCTTAGGCATCAAGTCTACAAAAAATAAAGTTATAACTCCGATTATAAAAATATAAGTTATTAAAAGACTCATGGCCCTCTTCAATTTACATTTCCTCTCCAATAAGTTCATAATTGGATTTAGCATATAAGCAATTATAAACGCAAAGGTAAAAGGTGATATTATCGCCAAAAATTTATTTAATCCAGACATCAAAAAGGTGTAATTATCTATAGTTCTGATTAATATAAAAGCAACGACTATAGCTAACACTAAATCAAAGTACTTAAATTTTTTATCTTTAAGAAACTGCAAATCATGTCCTCCGTTCTAATATATAAATTCACTAATTAATTTTTAGTATTAACATATTATATCATAATTGACAGGAAAAACATTTCAATTATATCTTAAATATTCCTTAAATATTATGAACTTTTAAGTGATTCATATAAAATTCCTTATGAGATAATAATAAACTCTTATTTATTTATAGATCCATTTATCTTATCTTTAAAAATAATATAGATACCTAACAAAATAAAAAATATGGGTATCAAATAGCTTTTCACTATAAACATTAAATTCATAGTCCTCAATATTCTATTGGTAAGAGATAATATGCCTAGTATTATCAAAAGTATCCCTATAAATTTCATAGAGTTATCTTGAAGCTGACCATTAAAAGCTCTATTGTTTCCAAGTATAAAGCCTCTATCTTGTATTACTTCTCCAGCCTCTCTGCGTCTTGCTACATTAAAAGTGTCAAAAAAACCATAAAACCATAAAGGCACCATAATCACTGGTGTAAGCTCATCTAATGCCGCAAAATCTAAAATTACAGGAGCCATGATAAATATACCTAATAATTCTAGTCCTTTTAATAAAAGACCATTATACATATAGCCTACTCCTGGTATACAAGCTAATATAAAATTTACAAATCTATCATTTCTATTCATACCTTATATCACCTCAAAATTATATATTACTTATAAAAAATGCACTCAAACTTTTCATCAAGATAAATGCATCCAATAGTTTGTCTTGAAATCCAGTAAAATTTAATATAAAGATAAAGATGCCACTTAAAGCAAAGCTAAGTCCTAAGGAGTTCTTATTAATGAAATTCAAAAATATATTTTTTAGAGTAACTACCTTAGAATTATTGATGCTGACGTCATTATTTAAATTACTAATTCTATTTAATAACTTTTTATCATAATCTTCATTTAATTTTATGGGGTACTCCATACTATCTTTTATTAACCTGTCTATAGAATCCCATTTTTGTTCCATATTAGACCTTCCTCCTTCTCAATTTTTGATTTAATTTTACCCTTTGCTCTGTAAAGCCTACCCTCTACAGCTCGCTCAGAAATATTTAATATTTCTGAGATTTCTTTATAACTCAGGCCTAAATAATAATAAAGTAATACAGGAGTTTTTAGGTCTTTAGACAAAGCGTCAATACACTGCCTTACATAAGCTTTTTCTTCGTAATCTACCTCTTCCTTGTAATATCCAAATAATCCTCCTACAAATTCTTTTAAGTTTATTCTTTTTTTATAACTTAAGCATTTATTAATGGTTATTCTATATAGATACGTTGAGAGAGAACTGTCCCCCCTAAAACTTTCAATGCTCTTGTATAAAGATAAAAAAGCTTCCTGAGACAGATCCTCTGCTTCTCCATAATCACCAGTATAGGAATAACATAGGGATATCACTTTTTTTCTATACTTGTCTACAAGCATAATAAAAGCTTCTTTATCTCCAGATTTTAATTTTTCTAAGAGCTCTTCCTCCATGTAAATTATCACTCCCCATGTTCTACTCTAATAGAACCCACACTAGTTCTTATATTTATCTTTCCTTCTCCATTCCCTATAGAACCACTATAATCCTTTGAACCTTTTTTATTACCATTTATATATAGAGACCCTGTAGAAGTCCTTGCCTGAATATCCAAATTCTTATCCTCTGTTCTTAATGTAACCTTACCACTATCTGTGGATATCTTAACATTCTTACACAATTTATTACTTACATCTACCGCACTTATATTAGCTTGAACATCAATATTTTCTATATTACCATTTAAGTCAATCTTTGCATTATTAGACTTTATATTCACATCTAAAGCATCTTTTACAGAAATTTTACCATTGTTATTATCTATCACTACAGACTTAAATCCAGAAACATCGAAGTAACCATTGTTTGAGTCTATTCTAAGAGCTGTCCCTAAAAACTCTTCTGAATTTGATATATTTAAATTATTTATATCTATTTTTAAATCTATATTATCAGGTATATATAGTATCCCTTCTATTTTCTTTATGGAGTTATCCTTTAAATCAAACACTATGCCATTATCATTAGAAGTAGGAGTTATTTCATAATTGGGAATATTACTATGATCTGGAACATATACCTTACCTTCAAATCTCACTTCACCATTGTCACTTCTTCTTATTTTAATGTCTCCGTTATAACCTAAAAAGGAAACTTTATTCCCCTTTAACTTAGCACTTCCAAAAGCCTCCACAGGTTTACCATTAATTATAGCGTTACCAATATCTATGCCTAAATTTATGTCTGGAAATCGCTTGATTATAGAATTTTTAATACCAAAAAATCCTTCTACCAATAAGAAAATAATAACCAAAAATATTATAGCTCCATTAAATCCTAATTTCACATTATCTTCTTTATTTATACTATTTAGAATTATAACCTCTAATCCTAATAATATAAATAACATCGGCCAAAAGTGAAAAATAGTAGAAGCTAAGTTAGGGTCTATCTGCCTTACCAATAATACTACTCCTAAAAATATCAGGGCTGCTGCAGTGGTTAATGTACCAATCCTTCTTCTCATCTTCAAACCTCCCTTATGGTTCTTTCATATATTTAGACTATGTTAATAGCGAAAAACCCACGATAATTTAAAATTATTATTTATTATAACTTTTTTCAATTTACAGTTCACAATGCACAGTACACAATTAGGGAAGATTTTTCTCCGTTACTCTACGCAGTGTCAGCAGAGAAAAAAATTTCCTTCATTGTGTATTGTGAACTGTGCATTGTGTATTAAAAAATGCTAAAGAATAGCATTTTAATAAAAATTACCTTCGCAATTTTTATTTAAGGTATTATTCTTGTTCTATCTCTAGGAAACAGGGACGCTTCTCTTACATTATTAAGCTTAAGCAGTTGAGCTGTTAGTCTCTCTAACCCTATTGCTAATCCACCGTGCGGTGGAATTGCATATTTAAAAGCTTCTAAATAGGATTGAAATTTATCAGGATTTAGCCCTTTAATCTTCATATTGCTAACTAACATATTATAATCATTAATTCTTTGACCACCAGTAGTTATTTCTAATCCTCTAAAAAGCAAGTCAAAGCTGCGGGTCCACTGCTCCTCCTCTGGCATGGTATACATAGGTCGCTTTTTTCTTGGGTAATGAGTTACAAATAGGAACTCACTATTTAAATGTTCTTTAGCATATTTGCATAGAAGCTTTTCTGACTCAGGATCTAAATCCCCTTCCAAGTCATCTTTATGATAAACTTTGCTCAAAAGCTCTAAGGCGTCCTTAAACTTTATGGCAGGTATGCTGTCTCCTATCTTTGGAAGTTCTATTTCAAAATCCTCCAAAATGGCTTTAGCCTCCTTTGATAATTTATTTAATATATATTTTAATAACTGTTCCTCCATTTTCATTACATCTTTTTCACTATCTATAAAGCCCATCTCAAAATCCATGCTTATATATTCATTTAGGTGTCTATTAGTGTTATGCTCTTCTGCTCTATAGGCATGACCTATTTCGAATACTCTTTCATAACCAGCACCCACTAGCATTTGCTTATAAAATTGAGGACTTTGTGCCAAATAAGCTTTATTTTCAAAATATTTAACTTCAAAAATAGCTGTGCCCCCCTCAGCCCCCTCGGCCACAATTTTAGGAGTAAACACTTCTGTAAAACCCTGAGATACTAAAAACTCTCTAAAACCTTGAGCTATAATTGCCTGAAACTTAAAAACTGAATTAATTTTTTCTTGCCTCAGACTTACAGATCTATTATTTAAAATAGTGTCTAAATTCACGTTAAAATTTGATGAATTAATTTCCAGAGGTATCTCATTTTCCACAGCTGAAATTAGTTCTACGTTGTTTCCTTGAATTTCATAGCTATTTATAGAATTATTACTATTCACTACTTTACCTGTTATACAAACAATACTTTCATTTTTTATCTTAGCAAAATCAATAATACTGTTTTCTACTACGCACTGCACCTTACCGCTTCTATCTCTTAAGATAATAAAAGATATCTTACTCAATCTCCTTATTTTATAAATCCATCCCTTGAGACAAACCTCCTCATTTATTTTATTTTCTAAATCTGATATTAATGTTCTATTCAAATTGCACATAAATAAATCTCCTCTCTTAAAATATTCCTTATATATTTAGGCTTAATCCTATTTAAAGTTTTCTTTTAATGCTTTTTAAAAATTATTATATTTTCCTAATAAAATAAAAAATCCCTTGAAATAAATCAAGGGACGAAAATTCCGTGGTACCACCCTAATTAACTTTAATCATCATAAGATGGTACTAGTAATTTTATCCTTCACCGGGCCCTGGTTATGGGAAGAAATTAACTATATTTAAATAAAACAAAGCCCACTCCAATAAAGGAGTGAGCTCTACTCACGGTACCATCCTTTTTAACCTTAATTTTCATTAAAAGTCATATAATTAAAGTTCACTTTAGTTCCTTTAACGGTGAAATCCGGCTTATTCTAATACTACATCATATGGAAACAACCTCAACTGTCAACTTATACATGTTCCATAATCACTTAAAGCTGTGATTTTGAAACATAATAAATTGAGTTTTTGTAATGTTTCCCTATAGGTTCAAATAAGCATCTCAGAGATGTCCTTCAAAATATTTTCCTACCAGGCTTCCACCCTTCCTAGCTCTCTTTGAGGAAATAACACTCCTACTCTTCTCTTCATAGATATTATAAATATAATAAAACCCTATTTTAAAATTGTCAATATGATTTTTTAAATATTTATAATTTTTAAATTTTAATAATTCATTACAACTTTATTATGAATATTTGTTACAGAATTTAAAAAGTAATACAAAATTAAAGGTTCCACTAACATTAAGTAGAACCTTTTGTGGCTGGGATGGCAGGATTTGAACCTACGCATGACGGAGTCAAAGTCCGTTGCCTTACCGCTTGGCGACATCCCAATATTTATTATTTATTTAACACAAAGACGATTATATAAGAAATCTATTAAGTTGTCAACTATAGAAAAAATAATTTGACTTTAAGTTATACTATATTAAAAACTTTTTAGGCATCGTAAAAAAATAACTAGTCAAATAGACGAGTAGACTGACTAGTTATTTTTTTGGAGATGTCTTAATATTGATTCCCATGCTTTATATATTTTTATTATAGTCTAAGGTTCTCCTCAATTTTATTTTAAAGGATACCTTAGACTATTTTTAAATTTAAACTCACTATTCACTAATTTCTAAGTAATTTCTATAAAGCAAGTACGCCATTCCTGCTGACCAGCTAAAATTGGTACAATGAAGTCCTTCTCCATTCTCAGGATTATAATTTTCCCTAAAGGTTTTTCCTTTATCCTTAATTCCTTCCGCATTATCTAACACTTTCTTAGCAAGCTTTGAAGCCTCTTCCTTATATCCATAAAAAGCTAACCCTTCAATGGCGAAATACGCCTGATCAAGCCATACTGGTCCTCTCCAATACTTGGTGGGATTATATCTTTCGTTGTCTTTTGATGCGCTAGGAATTGGTACCTTAGTATTAAACTTATCTTCCTTCATTACAGCATCTTTAACTGCCCTAGCTTGCTCCTCGCTGGCCACACCAGCCCAAAGAGGTATTATACCTTCCGGTCCCTTTCTTCTATTTATTAAAGGCTTTTTATCCTTAATATCTATATCAAAAAAGAAGCCTTCCTCTTCACTAAACATGTGTTTTTGTATAAAATCCTTTATATACTTTCCTTCTTTTTCATAGGTTTTACTATCCTCAGGTTTATTTAATACTTTAGCTATGCTAGCTAAAAATTTCTTTTCTGCAAATAAGTAGGAGTTCAAATCCACAGACTCTTGGTTTATGGAATAACCGATAATCTCCTTCTTTCCATTTCGATTTTCAAGAATCTCTATTCCATAATTCTCATCAAATCTTACAGCATTATCCATGCCGCTTTCCCAAGCTGCAGCTCGTAAAATTTCTTTAGAACTGCTATTTAGCTCATCTAAAGTACCTCCATATTCAGCAATACCATTCTTATCGTTATCTCTATAGCTATACCACCAATTATGATACTTTACAAGCTTTGGATACATCTCTTCTAAAAAGGCTTTATCCTTGCTTTCTTCATAAACCTTCCAAACTGCCCAAGCAGCTAGAGGAGGTTTTGAATTTCTTTCATTCCAATTATCACCGTTTTTATTATAGAATATGGCATCTATAACCATACCATCTTCTCTCTGGTAATCAAACATGGCTCTAATATTGTCTTTGGCAAGCTCTGGTGAAAAACTCGCCGTGGCCACAGCCTGCTTCCATGAATCCCACGCCCACATGCCATTAAACCAAGCATAAGACATAGAGGGGGTAATTCCATTTTTCTTTATTGCTCCTGCTGGACTTCTCCAATTAGTTATCAATGTTTCAACAGCTTTTACCGCAACCTCATTATAATCTTCTTTGCCTTTCTTTAAAGCAGAGGAAAGATACTTATTCCATCTCACTGCATTTTCCTTAATATACTCTAAAGGTTTTTCTAGAATAGTTTCTATCTTCTTATGTTCCTCATCTTTTTCCTTCTTAGTAAAGGTATAGGAGTTAGTGGTGTTTAAAATATACTCCTTTTTAGGCTTTATTATTATATTATCCTTCATAGAGGTAACATAGCTCATTCCTTTTATATCCGTGTTCACCTCAAAAGGATATCTGACTTCGTACTCCATCTCATCAGAGACTAGAGCTTTCCAATTTAATCTTGCATCAGGGAAGTTCACCTTTACTCCTTTGGACGAAGCAGTAAACTCTGTTTTAATATAATATAAAAGATCGCCTTCCCACTGAAGCTTTAGGTTTAATTCCTTATTAGTTTTATTTTTAATTGTTGTAGTAACAAGAGCTGTTCTATTGGTAACAAATCTTAATTCTAGCTTTAGCTCAAAGTCCTCCATGTCATAGTCTTGAACCAAGAGTCCTGGATAATAGGATAAATCTGGATTCTTACATTGTGATAACTTTATTTCCTGTCCACCTTTAGCATCATATATCCTAATACGGTTAAAGCACTTACTAAGCCATATTCCATACTCTTCTGCAATATATAAGGGGCCTGTAAAACCTCCATAATATTCCTTATCCTTTAAGGAAGGCAAATGATAAGCATGCCATGCTCCCATATCAGAAAAAGGATTTATCTCATAATTATCATCAGGTTTAGCTTTTTTAGGAATTCCTGTTACATCAATAATATTTTTAAACTTATATCTTATTTCCTCATTACTTTTAAGTCTATTATTGCTGCAACCAGCCATAGTACCCGTTATCATAAAACAAGAAGCCAATGACATGATAGCTGTTTTTGATAATTTCATAGTATATCCTCTCTTCTCTACTCTTTTACTGAACCTATCATAACACCCTTCACAAAATATTTTTGTAAAAATGGATATAAACATAATATTGGAAGAGTTGAAACAATTACAGTGCTATATTTAATTAAGGTTTTATAAGCATCCGCTTTTATAAACTGAGCTGCACCCTTTGGTAAATTCATCATCTCTCTGGTATCATTTGATATCAAAATTTCTCTTAATATAAGCTGAAGAGGATATTTACTTCTGTCTTTTAAGAAAAGCATAGCATTAAACCATGAATTCCACTGCCCTACAGCATAAAATAGAGCTATTACAGCTAAAGTAGCTTTAGAAACTGGAATAACTATTTTAAACAATATGGTGAAATCATTTGCTCCATCTATCTTAGCAGATTCTATAAGACTTTCTGGTATATTTCTAAAAGCAGTTCTAAGTACAATAAGGTTCCATACGGATATAGCCGATGGCAGTATAATTGCCCATCTCGAATCAATGAGCCCTAGTCTTTGTACCTGGAGATAAAAGGGAATCAATCCTCCACTAAAAAACATGGGTATAGTAACCATCCACATTAACGGCTTTCCAAAAAACAAGTTTTTTCTTGAAAGTACGTAAGCTGACATACTTGTCAACAATAAATTTAAGCTGGTTCCTACTACCACATAGAAAAGAGTATTTAAAAAGCCTGTCATAATGCTTGGGTTTTTAAATACCAGAGCATAACCATTCAAAGTAAATCCTAGTGGTTTTAGTAAAAGACCTCTATGCTTCATCAATTCATAAGGATCACTTAAGGAAGCAAATAAAACATACAACAATGGATATATACATATAATCATAAGTAATATCATAAATATTATGTTAGCTGTGTCAAAGACTTTTTCTCCTAAGCTTCTTTTAACTCGCATAATCTCACCTCACCTTACCATAAGCTTGTTTCTGATATCTTTTTGCTAAATTTATTAGCAAGCACTAATAATACAAATCCAACAGCAGACTCTAATAGACCTACCGCTGTACTGAAATCGTATTGAGCACCAACAAGTCCTTTTCTATATACATAGCTTGATATAACATCTGAAGTTTCCCAGGTCATAGGATTATATAGAAGAATAATTTTCTCATATCCTACGCTCATTAATCCGCCTATATTTAATATGAGCATAATTACAAGAGTAGGTGCTATACCAGGCAAGGTTATATGAATGAGCTGCTTCCAACGCCCAGCCCCATCTACTGTAGCCGCTTCGTATAAAGATGGGTCTATGCCCGAAAGTGCTGCAAGATAGATTATGCTGTCCCACCCTATGCTCTGCCAAAGTCCTGAACCTATATAAATAGGTCTAAACCACTCAGGCTTTGTAAGCCAGTTTACAGGTTCTACACCAAAGTTAACTAAAATTGAATTAATTAAACCATCAGTAGAGGTAAAATCTATAATCATACCGCATATTACAACCAAGGATATAAAGTGTGGAAGATAAGTAACAGTCTGAACTATACTTTTAAATTTCTTTCTTCTTATCTCATTTAAAAGCAGTGCCAGTATTACCGCCGATGGAAATCCCCACAACAGAGAATGCATACTGATAAGTACTGTGTTTTTTAATGTTCTAGCAAAATATATACTATCAAAAAACGCTTTAAAATGTTTTAGCCCTACTCACTCACTTCCTAGAATTCCCAGCCTTGGACTGAAATCTTTAAAGGCTATGGTAACTCCATACATGGGAATATAGCTAAAGAGTATAAAATATATAATCATGGGTATTGCCATGATGTAAACATATCTATTTATCTTAAAATCCTTACGTATTCTTTTCCATACACTGATCTTTTGATTATAGTGAGCCTTACTATTAACCTGCAGTTCTGCCATAAATTAGCTCCTCCTTGCTTTTTAGGATTTTAGTATAAATTCTGAAGAATGTATGTTCATTCTTCAGAATTTATAAGAACTATTTAATCTTTCTGTTATTATATCTTTCTAGGGCAGCTTGATATATCTTTATAGCATCTTCAATGCCCATCTTCTTAAGCTGCTCTACATAGCTATCAAACTTACTTAATGGTTCCTTACCAGTTATGAATTTTAATATCATTTCATCCCTATAAGTATTAACATCACTCATAATAGCCGAATACTTTTCATTTTCTTCAGCGGTAAGATTTATTGGAGGCACCACGTAATCAGTATCTGCCTTTGTCCACTTATCCATAGCTTCTAAGGAGAATTTTGAAAACTCAGGTAAAGCCTTGTAATCTCTTAAATAAGGTCCTATTTCAAGCTTATATTTGTTGCAAACTGTCCAGAAATCAAGGCCATCAGGATTTTTTGTCATAAGGTCTGTAAATTTAGGTTTTCCATCTACCATAGTGTAGCTTGTGCCTTCAATTCCATAGTTAAAAAGCATCTGTCCCTCTTTGCTATAGGCATAATCAAACCACTTTACAACCTGTTCTGGGTTTTTACAAGCAGAGGTTATAACGGCTTCATATCCTCCATTACGTTCGTTAACCACTCTCATCTTTACCTTTTCTCCTGCTTTTAATGAAGGCTGCACAATTGGAGAAAACTCTGCTTTAGGATCTGTAACCCTTATGGCAGCAACATATTGATCCACCAATGCATATTCTGTCATATAAATACCAGCTTTTCCTGAAGTAATTAGAGCTTCTCTGCTCTTTGTATCACGAGTAGCAAAATCCTTGTCAATTAATCCTTCATTGAACCACTTATTCATGGTTGCAAGGTATTCCTTAAAGCCTGGATCCATTGGTCCATATTTTATGGTATTGCCTTTTTTATAAAAACCATTTCCTACATCAAAAGCACTCACTATAGTTCCGTAGGGATCTAACCCTCTTTTATTAAGTATAAGCGGCGCAGTATTTTTCTTTTCCTTAAACTGTTTTAATACACTGTACCACTCATCAATAGTAGTAGGCTCTTTTAATCCAAGTTCATTAAGCCAATCCTTACGAATGACTGGCCCCCACCAAGCAGGCTCATTTTTATCTATACCCACTGCAGGGAATGCATAAATATTTCCTTGGTCAGTGGTTACTTGCCTTGCAAGCTCTGGGTCCTCTTGTAATAGCTTTTTAAAGTTTGGTGCATACTTATCAATCAATTCATTTAATCTTATATACACTCCATCCTTTATAGCCTTATCCATTCCACCTTTATATTGTGTTGCGTAAGTTTGTATAACATCTGGTAAAGTATTAGAATTTACAAGCAGATTAAACTGCTCTGTTTCTTGACCTTCAACAGGATGCTCAAACTCCACATGAACATTTGTCCTTTTTTCAAGCTCTTGATACATTAAGCTTTCATTTAAGCTTTTTATATACTGGTTTGGCGTAAAAGAAGTCCAGTATTTTATGGTAATCTTTTCATTTCCATTTTTGTCGCCATCCTTGGAGCCTTGGGTACTTTTTGTTTTGTTACACCCCACTGCGGTCACTGTTATCAGTGCAGCTAGAACAAGTGTTAATAGCCCTTTACGTTTCATTAAATAATCCCCCTTTTTTAATTTGATATTTTAATGCATCGTTTATTTTTAATGATGCAAATAAACAATTTTTAATCCTCTCAGAAATTACTCTTCAATTAGTTCTTTTGATAATGCAAAATCTGAAATTTCCTTGTTATTATATAGTGAAAGCTTCAAATTAAGTTTAAAGGCTTCAAACTTACATTTATATTTATCAAGTTGGTTTTGACCACAAGAATTGCTTCCTAAAGCATTCTGTTTATAATCAATATTTAATGTAATATAATCTCTTTTTACTAAATCTATAGTATGCTTTGCTTTCTCTAAATCCTCTGTTTCATAGTACATAGCACTAAAGTCTAGTTTATCCTTTGCCACCACCATTAGCCCCACACCTCTATGATCTAGTAATCTAACCCATTTACAATCTGTTCTATTTCCGTTTTCCTGTGGCTTCACATAATTCGTAAAAAGTTCATCCACGTTTTTCTCATATACTCCGAATAAATTGCATTGTTTTGAATCTGCATAGGATTCCCCTGGTCCTCTGCCATACCATCTGACCTTAGAGTATTTTTTATCCAGGTTCATTTTCATTCCTATCCTCGGAAGCATATTAGGAGCATTCTCAAGCTTACCTTGAGGCAAGCCTTCTATATTCATCAATATATCTCCACTTGGATAAATCTTATATTCATATACACAGGAGTAATACCATGCACTATTAGGACTGCCGTTTACAGTAGATATCTTAACTAAAGCATAATTTTCTCTTTGTTCGTAATAAAAATCTTCTAGGCTTTCCTTCATCAAGTGCATAAAGTATTTTTTATGATAATCTTCTACAATGTACATATCATTATCAATGGGCGCTCTCCAAAAATTAAGCTGCGGTCCCATATCTATGACCTTATTCCCATCCTTTATCGCATATAGCATTATGCCTTTTACTTTATCAAAGGCTGTTTCGAAGTATTCACCTTTTATAATGAGCTTGAAGTCCTCATCTATAAGCTCAAGTTTTCCTTGCGGCTTTACCACTATATATTCTTCCTTTGAATGTAATTTAAATTGAGCTGTAGCAACCACATGTCCACTTTTCGCCCAACTTGTATCTTTATTAAGTTTATAAGAAATGTTTAAATAATAATCTCCATAACGTTCTTCTGGTAACAAGCTATCATAGTTTAGCCTTATTTCTTTTTCGCTTCTAGCCTGTATATTTTCTATATTCCCTATTCCTGTGGCTATTATTTCATTCTCTTTAACTATGGAATATATTAATTGGAGATGATTTAATGTTATAAAATCATATCTATTTCTTATTTTCATTACTCCATTATTTAAATCCACTGCACTGGTTTCTACAGGCTCTATTACTTTCTTATATTCCAAAAGTCCTGGTGAAGGAGTTCTATCAGGCATTATAAGTCCATCTATACAAAAATTTCCGTTGTTAGGGTCATCGCCAAAATCTCCACCATATCTATAATATTTTTCACCTTGCTCATTAAAGGATTCAATACCGTGATCAAACCATTCCCATACAAATCCCCCTTGAAGCTTATCATGAGCATAAAAAAGCTCTTGATATTCTTTGAGATTACCTGGTCCATTACCCATAGCATGACAGTACTCACAGATTATATGAGGCTTCTTTGCTTCATTAACAATCTTCTCCATGGTAAGTCTATCAGGATTTTCATGCTCAAGCCATGTATACATAGTGGAGTAGACATCTGAAATTTCGGCCTTTCTATCTCCTTCATAGTGAATCAATCTTGTAGCATCAATTTCTCTTGCTCTTTTAGCCATAGTTTTAAAATTGCATCCAAAGGATGACTCATTACCCAAGGACCACATAATAATACATGGATGGTTTTTATCTCTATTAATCATTCTTTCAATTCTGCTTACATATGCTAGTTCCCAGTCTGGATTATCACTTATCCAACTATAATCATTAGTAAGCTCAAAACCATGACATTCTAAATCTGTTTCGTCCATAACGTACATTCCATACTTATCGCATAGATCATATAGATAAGTAGAATTAGGATAATGAGCCGTTCTTATAGCATTGATATTATGCTGCTTCATTAGTAAAATATCTGCTTCTATCTCCTCTTCTGATACAACCCTGCCGTTAATAGGATTAAAATCATGTCTATTAACACCCTTTAACTTAATAGCGACTCCATTAACTAAAAAATTCTCTTCTTTTAATTCTATCTTCCTAAAGCCAATGCTTTGAGGTACTATCTGCTTTATTTCTCCATGCTTTTTTAAGGTTATAAGCAGTGTATAAAGGTTAGGCTCCTCTGCAGACCACTTTAATGGTGAGGAGACCTCCTTTTGAAATTTATCAATTCCTTTTGTAATGTCATGCTCCTCTAAGAATACTGTTTGTTTTTTGGAATCCAGCAATTCATAAGATATAGAGTATCCATGTTCTTTATCTTTAATATTTCTTAGACTTGTTTCTATGCTAAGCACTCCATTTTTATATTCCTCATCTAGGTCTGCTACTGCATAAATATCCTCTATTCCATTTAAGGGCTCAGCATAAAGCTCTACATCCCTAAATATGCCACTAAGCCACCACATATCCTGATCTTCAAGATAGGTTCCATCAGACCATTGATAAACTCTTACTGTACATTGATTTTCTCCAACAGTTACGTAATCGGTTACATCAAATTCTGATAAAAGCCTTGCTCCCTTACTGTAACCAACCTCTTTACCGTTTATCCAAAGATGAAAAGCAGAATCCACTCCATTAAATCTCAGTATCACCCTGTTATTTGCCCAATTTTCATCTATATAAAAATTTCTTTTATATATGGCCGTTGGATTGTCAGTGGGAACATAAGGTGGTCTTATAGGAAAGCTATACCACAAATCTGAATAATGCATTTTACCATAACCTTGTACCTGCCAATTACCAGGCACAACTATATCCTTCCAACTTGCACAATCGTAGTCCCATTTATAAAATTCTTTTGGAGAGTATTCAGGAGCATCTAAAAATAAAAACTTCCAAACTCCATTTAAATTTTTATAAGCTATACTATATTTTTTTTCATTTAGAATGGCTTTGTTTCTATCTAAATACGAATTAAAATATATACGACTTTTCATTCTATTAATATGATCTATATTTATATTTTCCCAAAGCTTCATTTCCCTCATTTAACCCACCCCTTGCATTTTTCTTTAAAAATTGAAGCCTAATCTCTGAAATTATTATATTAAAATTTCAGATTAATGTTTTTTTAGTTAATGTTTTTACTTTTTTAAAATATGATAAATAATATTATACTAAGTACTAAAAACTAATAACAATCATGCGAAAACTAGTAATTCAGCTTAATTTCAGCCATATAATATTTATCAGATATTTTAGAATATTTTTCTTAATCATATTTTACTAAATTTTATTATAAATTTCAATATATTTTAGTAAATTTATCTAAAATAAAAAATTTATTCCTTGCTTATCAGTGATGTGAGCTTTATTGCTTGATTTATTTTTTACTATTTTTTACTCAAATTTTACTTGCGGTTTACTAAGTATAATAATTTTCTCTTTGAGTTATTTTACACAAAAAAGACTCTCAAGAAATCTTGAAAGTCTTTTTTATGGCTGTGGTGGTAGGATTTGAACCCACGAATAATGGAGTCAGAGTCCACCGCCTTAACCACTTGGCTACACCCCAATATTATGTTTTTCTATAACACTTATTACTTTTATCTATTACATATAAGATTATAATAAAAAAAATTGCTTTTTTCAATATATTTTGATAAGTTTTTATCTTGACTATGCTATTAAAATACTTTTTGTTTCTCAGTAAAAATAAAGGAACAAAATCGACGCTTTCATTCCTTTATAGGAGGATGTGAAAAAAGGTATTCTATAGGTTTCCCTACACCGCACGTGGAGCCCCACGAGCGGTCCGTGAAAAAGAACACCTATGTTTTTCACATCCTCCTATATACACTATAGAACAATTATTTTATTTCTTTAACTCTCCATTTACCATCTTCTTGGCCTATTATCAATTTATTTTCGCTTGGTTCTGCTGGACCAGCGGAAGTACCCCATTGAAACTTAATTATATATTGATAATTAGTGTTGTCGATTTTCTTACTACTTATAATTTTATAATTTTCTACCCAAGGACTAGAGGTTCCTGTAATCCAACATAGATTTTTATTCTTTACCATCTCCTCTTTAAACTTTTGTTTTAACTGGCTATCCATCATAGAATATTGTAATATTCCATTTCGGCTTTTTATTCCTTTTGCCCAAAGATCAGCTGCTGCTTCTGGAGTACAAGGTGCTAAATGATTTAAGGTTTCCTCGTAAAGAGACAATTTACAACTTAGTCCTTCTTGTTCCTTTAAACTATCACTAGCACAGTTTACTTCATTATCTCTCACCTCATCTGAGCAATTGGGGCAAGCTAAGGCCCTATAACCTATAAAAGAAAATACTAAAATTATTGCAGTTATAAAAAAAGTTATTCTAAATAAAAAAAGTTTACCTTTCAAATTTTTTCACATCCTTCTAAAATCAATGTACGCTGCTCTATTTTTACAGCTATATTATTTGTTTATATATATATAAACATACATAAATAAATTATTAATGTTATTCTGTACTCTTTTTGAAAAATATAGTATAATGCTATTGTTTGTCCTTTAAACTTAAGCTTTAACTTAGGCATCCTTAAAAATAGCTAGTTACCCTTATGGTGTGTTTGACTAGTTCTTTTTTCTCAAAGACCTTATAGAAAATAAATCCTGTTTATTTTATTATATTTTTTCTGATATAATGAACAGGTGCATTGATATAATAAATAGATGATTAGATATTAATAAATAGTAGGTGATGATTATGATAAATGAAAGTAAGCTTATTGAAGAGTCGCTATTTCAGTTTTTAGAAAATCTAGATAATCAGAAAATTAAATACTTCAATAGCTTTTTTAAATCTTTTAAAGGTGAATTTTTAAGCATTAACCTATTATCATCTTTAACGAAACAAGAACTAGATAACTTAAGAAAAATTTTCAAATTACAAGGTACAAGCAATTTAAAAAAAGCTGATTTAGCAAAATGCATAGATGAATATATATGTGATAATCTTTTGTACATAATAAAAAATTATCTATTAATAGAAGAGCTTTCATTATTAGAAGATGTGATTCTTAATAATGGAGTTATGGCAGCTCCTGATGATGAAAATTTTGCTAGAGCAATTAAAGCATTAAAATCTATTGGCTTGTTATATCCTGTATTTTATGACAACACCGATATTTTGGTTATTCCTAAAAATCTTATTGAACTTCTAAAAGATATTGTAAGTAATTCTGAAGTAATAGATTGCATCAAAAATAGAACTCAAAAAATACAATCAATTAAATTGCTTTTAGAATATTATGGTGCTGCTAACTATGATACAATCTCCTCTAAACTTCAAGAAGCTTTTAATATAACTGAAGAGTCTTTAAAGCAGGATCTTGAAAGCTATGCGAAAAGATATAATGATATTAACATAAAAGATAGTTTTATATTAAATGGTAAATTATCTAATATTCATCATGTTATTAAGGAACAAAATTCAAAAGATCAGTTAAATTATTTTACTATAGATATATGTTCTGCGATTGAAACAGATTGCTTTACTTATAGTTTTAATCAGTGGGAAAATAAACTTTTTAGCTATCTTAGGGAATTATTAAATACTTCTGAGGAAGTTTTATATGATATAGCTACAAGTTGTATATACGCTATAAAAAATGATTTAAAACTAAATGAAATTCTAAACTTTTTAATGATAAAGATTATTTTTCAAAATGAAAAGCAATTACTTAGTCTAGTTCCCTATATAAATGATATTTATAATAACTCTAACCTGTGGATTCTAAAAGGAAATTCTTATAATAAAACCTCTAATACAAATACAGCTACCTCGAATAAGGTTGGAAGAAATTCTTCTTGTCCCTGTGGGAGCGGTAAAAAATTCAAAAAGTGCTGCGGCAAAATATAAAAGAGAGAGCTTAAACGCCCTCTCTTTTAATTTTTAGGAAATTATACATAAAGTACAACAATTATTAAATAATAGTTATATTTTTTATTTAAAGATTAAAAAAAATTGATTATTATGTTATAATTGGAATAAATAGCAGGAGGTGAATGCATAAATATGAAAAAGATTAAGCTCTTTATCTGTATTTTCTTCCTTGTAGCTTTAATAGCATTTAAAAGTAGTTCAGTGGCAGCAGCAGAAGTTAAAAATGTATTAGTATTACATTCCTATAACGAGGGTTTTGCTTGGACAGGCGCAATCTCCAAGGGGATTAATTCTGTTTTTAATGCGAGCACTACTAATGTGAATATAAAATATGACTATATGGACTTAAAAGAGAAATCTGATGTTGATTATTTAGACAACTTTTTTAATCTTCAAAAGATCAAATATTCTCATATTAAGTTTGATACTATTATAGCATCCGATAATGGTGCTATGGATTACCTCTTAGAATATGGAGATAAGCTATTCCCCAATACCCCTATAGTATTTTGTGGCATAAATGAAATGAACCCTTCTGTTTTATTAAACAAACCTCAATACAAAATTGTATCAGAAAATATTGAAGTAAAAGAGATGATAGAAAACATTCTATCAATTTTTCCTCATACCAATACCTTCAATGTTTTTGGAAGCAGTAGCACCTCTGGGAAAAACGACTTCAATAATATAAAAGAAATTTCTAATAAATTTATTAACGATTATAAATTCAATTTCTATGAAAATACTCCTATTGAAAAGGTAAAGGAGGAAATAAAAAATTCAAATAGAAATACTGCTTTTATATTTGTTACAGATCCATTTTTAGATGAGTCAGGACATTACAGATATATAAGTAATTTAAAGGATGATATTTTCAAAAATTCTCCAGCTCCTCTTTTCTCTTTTTGGGATTTTGATCTAGGTTATGGAACCTTAGGAGGAAAGGTTACCAGTGGATTTTATCAAGGTGAAGAGGCCGGAAAAATTGCTCTAAAGATATTAAATGACTCTTCTCTAACCTCTATACCACAAATAACTCAGAGTCCAAATAAATATATGTTTGATTATACTCAATTAAAAAATCATAAAATAAATCTAAATATACTTCCCAAAGACAGCATCATTGTTAATGAATCCTTTTCTTTTTTTGAAAAATATAGGAGCTTAGTTATTGGAATCCTGATAGTTTTTTTGTTCCTAATTACTATAATTTCTCTTTTATCTATAATTATTAATCAAAAAAGAAAGAATGAAATCAAACTAAATAATAGCTATGAAGAACTAACTGCAGTTTATGAAGAGCTAACCGCTACGGAAGAGGAGCTTAGAGCTCAGTATGAGGAACTGCAAGAAAATGAAGAAATGATGAGAAATAGTGAAGAGCGATATAGACTTGCCATTGAAGGTGCCAATGATGCCATTTGGGAATGGGACATGGAGAATAACTCTTTCTTTATCTCTGAAAAATGGACCCACATAAGTGGCCATGATATAGTCTTAAGCTTTAAAGATATCTATAACAAATACATATACCAGTCAGACAAAAGCTTTGCAAAAAAAGATTTAGAAGATGCTATAAATAATAACAAAATATATAAAAGCGAATTTAGAATTATAGCAAAAGACGGCTCTATTAAATGGTTACTAAATAGAGGTAAATTACTGCTTAATTCCGAAAGTAAGGCTATAAAGATGGCTGGTTCCATTACAGATATTTCCGAAAGAAAGATGAATGAGAAGCAAATAAGACAAATGGCGTATTTTGATGTAGTCACAAACTTGCCAAATAGACATTACTTTATTCAAAAATATAAAGAAGTGTTAAAGTCTAATTCCTTATCTAATAAAAGTTCTGCGTTAATATTTTTAGATTTAGATGAATTTAAAAAAATTAATGATACCCTAGGCCATGATAAGGGAGATTATCTTTTAAAAGAAATAGCCATAAGACTAAAAACCTCTATACCGTTGAATTCAATTGCTGGTAGGTTTGGAGGAGATGAATTTCTAGTTTTAGTTCCTGAATTTGATAATATAAAAGATTTAGAGGCTATCTGCAATAACTTATTAATTATGTTTAAAGAACCTTTTATATTAGATGGTGTATTTACTTATGTTACTACAAGTATGGGGATTTCCGTTGCTCCCATGGATGGAGAAAAATCAGAGGTTCTTCTTAAAAATGCCGACACAGCTATGTATAGAGCAAAGGAACAGGGTAAAAATCAATATTGTTTCTTTAGCTATTCCATGGGAAAAGAGCTGGTAAAAAAGATAACTATAGAGAACAATCTTAGGCACGCTCTAGAAAATAGAGAATTTGAATTATACTATCAGCCTCAAGTAAACTTATGCAATGGCAAAATTGAAGGCATGGAAGCCTTAATCAGGTGGAATAATAAAGAACTAGGATTTGTACCACCTAATGACTTTATACCCATAGCTGAAAAAACAGGTCTTATAGTTCCTATAGGTAATTGGGTATTAGAAACTGCCTGTAAACAAAGTAAAATTTGGCTTGATAAAGGTCTTAGCTATAACTCTATGGCCATCAATGTATCCTGTATTCAATTTATAAGACATGATTTCATAGACAATGTAAAAGGTATATTAACTAAAGAAAATCTTCCAAGTAATCATTTAGACATTGAAATAACAGAGAGTTTACTGATGGACTCCACAGAAGATAATATCAATAAGCTAAAAGACTTAAAGTCTATGGGCATAAAAATTGCTTTAGATGACTTTGGTACTGGTTATTCTTCTTTAAATTACCTAAGACAACTGCCTATAAATGTATTAAAAATTGATAAGTCCTTTGTGCAAGAGATATGTGATAAAGCTGAACAAAGATTAATAATTGATGTGATAATAAATCTTTCTCATAGGCTTGGTTGTAAAGTTGTAGCTGAGGGTGTAGAAACCAAAGAACAGCTAATACTATTAAAAGACATGGGCTGTGATATAGCCCAGGGTTACTATTTTAGCAAACCCGTTAATGCTGAAGAGATGGAATATTTATTGATTAAAAATAGAAATAGCATATAATAAAAAGCGACGTTGGTCGCTTTTTTTCAATTCACAGTTCATAATTCACAATTATGGTTGAATTTTCTACGCTACTCTGCGAAAAATTTTTGATTATATTTTTTAAATAGCTACATAAAAAAGTCGTGGCTAAACATTAGCCACGCTTTATAAGTTCTCAATTTTTTCGTAATGTTAGTGGAAAAAAAAATTTCTTTCATTGTGAATTGTGCATTAAAAAAGGCTAAAGAATAGCCTTTTAATAAAAATCATTTCGCAATTTTAATTTAACGCCTCTAAAAGGCTTATAATATTCTTTAATTCCTTTAAAGTCAAATCTCCAGCTCGTCCCCTAAATCTTCTTATATTCTTGTACAATTCGCTTTCTCTTCCATTTAGCTCATTGGCTTCTATAATTACTAATGCATTTCTTACCCATTTACTTATATCATCGTAGGTTGAACTATATAAATCCTCGCTATACTTTCCCACATCATACCTAATAGTATAAGTACCAATAAGATTATTTGCTTCCTTTAAAACATTTGCGTAAGAATTATTCATATTCCCATCTCCCTAGATTTAGATTATGTAAAGGTTTAAACGTAAGGTATCAATTCTAAATAGTTTGAATATTTTATATATTTCAATTTTATCACTTAATTCATTCATAGTCAACTTTTTAGTCTGCTGTACCTTAAGCATTAAAAAAAGCCGCTAAGCGACTTTTTCTAATGGCGGCTGATAATATAATAGTGATAATTCATACCCTAGGCAAGCCTTTAACTGGCTCTTTCATATCAGATTTTACATCCATAGTTATAGGGTTTGATGTTTTCTTATTGGTAGTTTTGTTATCGTTTCTGCTTTTCCTTTCAGACTTCGTTGTCATTCTTTATCCACCTTTCTAACTTAAGATTATTTATTTTTAAAATTTAAGTATATATTTGCTCTTTATATTTATCTTTGATAATAATATGAATTTCATCATGAATTTTTGATATATGATCTATATAGCTGTCTTCAGGCAGATCATAGGATAGAGCAAGTATTCTTTTTAGCTCCTCAAGCCCTATTAAATATTGAAATTCTTTACCTGAACTAAACCCCTCACTAAAAGGCTTTATCTCTCCAGTTCCAACTAAAGTGCAATTGACCCTATTTTCATCATCTCCAATAAAATTTAGAAATCTTACTACCTCACCATAAGGACTTAGTCTAGGATTTATGTATGCTATAACTCTCAATGGTGTGTCCTCTAAAAAAGCTTCATAATTATATACACAATCAAACTTAGAGATTATTCCTTCTATTCTTTCCTTTAGATCGCCTATACCTATAACTCTTCTATCCTCCATAGCAATACTCTCCTTTCAATGAAATATATATTAATAATTTTCATATCTATAGTTTAATCCTAAAGTTTATTTATATACTTTTTAAATTTTAATATATATAGGAATATAAAGGTACTTGTCCACATAATATATATTGATAAATGCTGTTTTATATTATAAAAGGAGGGGTACAATGGCTAAAGGTAAGGAAACAAAAAAGCCTGCAAGCAAAGATGCTAAAAAGAGTCCTAAAGATTCTAAAAACAATAAGGGCAAGAAAAAATAAATACAAAAAATAATCCACAGCAATTTTAATTTTAGCTTGTGGATTATTTTTTATAAACCTTGATATATTATTTTTTTAATGATTTCATACCTACCAGCAACAATAATACTCCTATTGCTAATAAGGAGTTATTATCTAGCAAAGAACCGGTTTCTGGTAATGTTGTTTTTGAATTTTCTTCAATACCTTTATTCTCCGTTGATGTATTAATCACATTATTTTCAATGGAAATTTTACAAGTCTTTATTTCATCCTCAGATATAGCTATATTTTGAGGAATATTTTTTAAAGTGAATTTTTCAATACCAGTTAAGTTTATAGTGTAAATTCCCTCATCTAATCCTTGAAATAGAATTTGACCTTTTTCATTAATACTTGAACTATTAATAATCTTTCCTTCTTTTATAAGCTCAATTTTGTCATTAGATAAGTCGCCATCATATTTACTTAAATCCAAGTCAATTTTTATGGCCTTTCCTTTATAAGAAAGAGCTAGCTTTTCTAATACTAAGGTAAAAGTATTTAAATGATCTTTTATTCTATTTTCATAGTTTTGTTCTATGTATTGTAAATCGTCTTTATCTGTATGCCAAACTGCTCCATCCTTTTCTGTTTGAACATAACCATCTTTATCTCCAAGAAGCCAGTTAGTAGCTTCAAAATAAGCATGCTCAATGCCTAAGGCTTTAAAAGGTGCATGGTCGCTCCAATCTCCGGTGGTTCCTTTTGGATATTCTGGATTTATTCCTTCATTAGTACCTAGTTTAAGATTTAAAGCTTTTGCAATGCTTAAGGCTTTATCTCTATAATACCCATTTTCTCCTTCTGTTCCATAAACATACATGTTATCTCCTACAGCCAAAGAATCTAAATTTATCATCACCACAGTATTATCTATTTCTTCTTTACTCATTTTTGAAGCATAGTGCTTAGATCCTTGTAATCCAAGCTCTTCAGCCCCAAATGCTATGAACTTTATGGTATAAGGAGTATCCATATTTTTTATTTTTTCTGCCACTTCTAGCATAACCCCTACTCCTGATCCATTATCATCCACACCATGACCTTTAGCCACAGTATCGTAATGAGCACCTATTATTATCTGCTTATTTAATATCCCAGGTTTAGTGGCAATTAAATTACAAGCTTCATAGTCTGTCCCTTTTCTATTAAAAGAAAATTTTTGAGCTTCTGTATTATACCCGAAAGATTTAAAGACCTCTATTAAATATTCTTGAGATTTTTTATTTGCTTCTGTGCCAGTAACTCTATTTCCTATAGAATTTAGTTGTTGCACATGTTTATATGCCTTATCCCCATAATTATTTTCAGCTGATGCTTTAACTGAAAAGGAAAATAAAAGAAAGGTCATTAATAAGAATGAATTTAAAACTTTTTTAATCATATGTATCCCCCTTTGAATTTTTATGCAAGTTTATTGTATAATTATTCATACCAATTGTCAATACTTACTATAATTAAAATAATTAATCTATATAAATATTTAAAAGTTATGCATATTTATAAACACCAATTATGCCTATGACTAATTTTCAGTAAGAACTTAAGCAATATATCATCCGTAGGTAAATAGCAACTATTGTCTATGGTTATAAAAATAGGATATAATATTATATAATTTTATTTAGCTATATAAGTTAATCTTTTATAAATATATGTGTTAAGAAAAGGATGGTTGTAATGCAGAAAAACTCACCTTTATATATCCAAGTAATGGAAATAATTAAAGATAAGATTTTAACTGGAGAATATAAGATTGGAGATTTTATTCCCACAGAAACTGAATTAGAAGAAAAGTTTCAAGTTAGTAAAATTACCATAAGAAAAGCAATTGAGCTTTTAGAAGCTGAAGGATATGTGATGAAAAAGAGTGGAAAAGGTACTACGGTTTTAAGTAATAGTATATTCAATAAGCTTTCTAAAGCAGATTCTTTTTCAAGCATATTAAAAATGGAGGGATATACACTAAGAAAGGAAATTGCAGAAGTTACAACAGTTTTTAATGAAGAAATCTCTGAGCTATACCAATACTTTGGTGAAAAGTGCTATAAAATAATTAGAATATATTATTTAGATGATATGCCTTATATTTATTTTGAGCATTATATTCCGCATAAATTTAAATTAGATAAGGATACCATAGATAACTATACTTCCTTATACATGCTCCTTCATAATAACCAACTTTATATATCTAAATTTCAAGATGAATTTTTTATAGATTATCCTGAAGAAGGTATTTTATCAAAATTACAATTAAACTCTGAGCCTCTCCTAGGAAGAAAGAGAAAATCTATGGATAATGAAGACAATGTACTTGAATTATCTTATGCAAAATATAATACCAAAGTTCATAACTATATAATAAAATATGAGATATAATGCATTTTTTTTCTTACAAGTGAGGTCATAGCCTCACTTATTCTTTTTAGCATATAAATAGGCATATCTTACATATAGCACATCCACTATGCTTAATAAAGCTATTCTGCCTGAAATAGACAGAGATGAAAAATCACTTTCACTGCCATTAGCACAAATCACGTAATCTGCTTTTTGAGCTAATATGCCTTGAGAATTTTGAGTTACAACAACTATTTTAACTCTTCTTTCTTTTAGTTTATTTATAATATTACCGAAGTATTGAATCTTTGCAGATACGGAAAAAAATATAGCTAAAGATCCCTCATCTAGTTCGGTAGCATATTCTAATTGATCCGGTACATCTAAAAAAGCCGTACAGAATTTACCCAAAGATATAAATTTAGTTTGAGCATCTAAGGCCACTAATTGAGAGAAATGTAATCCAAAAAAGGCCACTTTATTTGAATTATGAATGGCTTCAACCACTTTATCAATAGTGTCCATATCTATAGATTTTTCAGTAGCTTCCAAGGTACTTATCATAAGAGGATATACCTTCTTAATAATCTCTCTTGGTTCTTTCCCTATATCTTCTTTTTCTTCTGAAGAAAAATTTATACTATTTGCATAGTAGCTTAACATCTGTTTAGCGCTATCTTTAAGTTCCCCAAAGCTTTTATATCCCATTTTACGGCAGAAGCGACTTATGGTAGGTGGGGATACAAAGCAGGAATCTGCTAATTGATTAATAGTAATATCAGGAATCTTTTTTATATCATGAATAATTTTCCACGCTATATTATAATAAATGTCTTTTTCTTTAACAGAATTAACGTAGGATAATAATCGATATATAACATCTCCCAAGATACTCTCTCCTTTATGCTACTAACTTAATAACTATATTATAGTTTAAAAATTTATAAATATAAATAGATGAACTCTTCTAAAAAAATTTATAGGTAAGATCAATAAAAAAGGTTGCTGACACAGTCTCCATGTCAACAACCAAAAACACTAACTTCTCTTTTCTTTACTATAGTTCTCCTCTTTCAACCTTATCTATAGCTTCTTTAAACAGAGGTAAATACTCCTTATGAGCTACCAGCATTTCATTAAGAACCTTCTTAGCAATAGCTCCACCAGGTACTAATGGATTGGTAGTAAATGCTTGGAGAGCCGTACCATAATCTCCAGTTACTGCTGCTTCTATAGCTACCTCTTCCATGGCTTTCATTAATTGTATATACCCTCTTGCAGCTGCATTAAACTTTCCAAAGCTTATAGGTTTAGGACCACTAGCTGTAATATAACTGCTTACCTCTACTATGCAATCATGAGGAAGATCTAGTAAAGCCCCATTATTTTTTGTACTTACCACCATTACACTTCTCTTGTCATTATAAATAGAGCTTATAATTTCGCAAGCTGCATCTGAGTAGTGTGCTCCCCCTCTTCTTGACAATTGTTCTGGCTTTTCCTTTAATTCAGGATTCTTATAGAGTTCAAATAGCTCTTCTTCAACCTTTTTCACTACTTCTGCTCTAGTAGTATTGGTCTTAAATTCTTCTAGTTCCTTCTTTAACATATCATCTTGTAGATAGTAATATTTATGGTAGGCACAAGGTAACATTCCTAATTCCCTTATCTGCTCTTCAATGAATGGTATATCTTTAATATTAGCTACTACATTGTTATCCTCTGAGAATAATAAGTTCATAATATCCTTTGTAACCTCATGACCTGCTTTATCATAAACTCTATGCCAGTGGAAATGATTCAACCCTGCGAAGTGAAAGAATAGCTCTTCAGGTTTTTTATTAAGCATTTCTGACTCTTTAATAGTATGCATTATTGGCACATTGCATAAACCTACAACCCTCTCATAATTTCCATACCTTGACACTGCCTCTGTTACCATACCCGCTGGATTTGTAAAGTTAATAAGCCAAGCATTAGGACATAGCTCTTTCATATCCTCCACAATACCTAATATAACAGGAATAGTTCTGAAAGCCTTAAACATCCCCCCTGCTCCATTAGTTTCTTGTCCTAAAAGTCCATGACTTAAAGGGATTCTCTCATCTTTTACTCTAGCATCTAATAATCCTACCCTAAGCTGCGTAGATACAAAATCTGCATCTTTTAATGCCTCACGCCTATTCAAGGTTAAATGTATTTCCCAAGGTAGCCCCGCTTCCTTAACCATACGTTTAGCTAAATTACCCACTATCTCTAGCTTTTCTTTTCCTTCTTCTATATCCACAAGCCATATTTCTTTAATAGGCAGCTCATCCTTACGTTTAATAAATCCTTCAATTAGCTCAGGTGTATAGCTAGAGCCTCCTCCAATAGTTACAATCTTTATTTGCTTTTTATCCATAATACTCACTCCTTCTCACTGACTCTTAACTATATTATAAAAAATATTTTCATCTAATAGTTTTCTAATTTAGAAAATCCCTTTTTATGGTAATCAATTAGAGTAACCTTTAATTTTATGGATACAAAACTAAGTATAATTCCTAGAAATATTTAACAAAATAATACATCATATATTTTTAAATTAAATGTTTACATTATAACATTATAATGTTATAATGTTTTTGTAATCTTAAGAAAGAAGGTGCAATCATTGGACAAGTTTATTAAATTCATTGAAGAAAAAATTATGCCAGTTGCCTTAAAAATAAGTCAGCAGAGACATATGAGAGCCATAAGAACTGGTATAATAGCTACTCTTCCACTAACTATAGTGGGATCATTCTTTGTAATATTCCTAAATGTTCCTATTACAGGCTACGCAGAATTTATAGCCCCCTACAAAGCAATAATAGATGTTCCTTTTAGATTTACTGTGGGCATTCTTTCCTTATACGCAGCCTATGGAATGGGCGCCGCCTTAGCTAGTAGCTATGATTTAGATAAGGTAGGCTCTGGTTTTCTAGCGGTATTAGCCTTCTTGCTATCCACTGTAGTACCTGTACAAGTAGGAAAGTCTGTAGATGGCGTTATAGCTGCTGGAAGATATATCAATATTGCAAGCTTAAGTTCCAGCTCTTTATTCGGAGCTATTGTAACCTCTATGCTAGCAGTAGAGATCTATAGATGGATGAAACAAAAAAATATCACCATCAAGATGCCGGAAGGAGTTCCTCCAGAAGTATCAAATTCTTTCTCAGCGCTACTACCCACTATTGTTGTAATTTTATTGTTCTGGGTAATCAGACATTTCTTAAACTTTGACATAAGTGCTACCCTAAGCACTTTGCTTTCACCATTAAAAGGTGTGTTAGCTGGAAATAGTTTATTCGGCGGATTACTAACAGTATTTTTAATAACCATGTTCTGGACCTTAGGAATTCATGGTCCTGCAATTTTAGGCCCAATCATAAGACCAATATGGGATATGGCTATTGCTGAAAACATGCAAGCTTTCTCTGCTGGTGCTTCTGCTAATCATCTGCCAAACCTTTTTACAGAACAGTTTTTACAATGGTTTTTATGGATTGGTGGATCTGGAGCTACTCTAGCATTAGTGATTATGTTCTTAATGTCAAAATCAAAATACCTAAAAAGCTTAGGACGCTTATCCTTATTGCCAGGATTATTTAACATAAATGAACCTATAATCTTTGGTGCTCCTATAGTAATGAATCCAGTATTGGCTATTCCCTTTATAGTGGCTCCTATGGTTATGACTGTTTTATCTTATTTCTTAACCATCTCTGGAGTTATACCTATGATGATGGCAAGATTGCCTTTTACAATGCCTTCTCCATTAGCTGCTGTTATGAGCACTAACTGGAATATAATGGCCGGAGTATTGGTTGTAGTTAACTTCATAATATCTTTTGTTATATATTATCCTTTCTTTAAGGTATTTGAAAAACAACAATTAGAAAAAGAAAAAAACGAAATCCAATAGGAGGTTAGAGTAAGGTATAGTACTGCTTGTTTTAGTATTATACCTTTGCTCCATTAAAGTTATGAAAATATATATTATATTTATGTTATCAACTTTTTTTGCGTCACATTTTGTCTTTGAAAAATACTTGATAGTTAAAATACAAAAAAATATAAAAACTTTTCCTGTAATGCTCACCGCTTTATTCACAGAGTTTATTTTTTTAACTCTAGCAGCTTATATCAAGGGTTTTACAACACTTTTAGTTTTAGTCACTATAATAAACGCTAGCTTCATCAATGTTTTTTATAGACATAAATTAAGTAAACTTAACGGAGGTATGTAATATGGAACGTAGACTAGGTATATCAATTTATCCAGAACACTCTGTCATAGCAGAAGATAAAAAATATATAGAATTAGCCTCTAGATACGGCTTTTCTAGGATTTTTATGTGTATGTTATCTGTTTCTCATTCTAAAGAGATGATTAAAGAGCATTTTTCTAGCATTATTTCCTATGCAAAAACTTTTAATTTTGAGGTAATATTGGACATAGCTCCAAACATTTTTGACGCCTTAGGTATTTCTTACGACAATCTAAGCTTTTTCCATGAGTTAGGTGCTGATGGCATAAGACTTGATTTAGGCTTTGATGGAAATAAGGAAGCTCTCCTTTCCTTTAATGAATATAATTTAAAAATCGAGCTTAATATGAGCAATGATGTAGCTTATTTAGACAATATCATCACTTATAAACCCAATACTCCATTTATATATGGTTGTCATAATTTTTACCCTCAAAAGGGTACAGGACTTCCTTATGACTTTTTCCTAAAATGCAGCCAGCGCTTTAAAAAATATGGTGTTAGAACTGCTGCTTTTATTAGTGCCAAAGATGCCAATATCGGACCCTGGAATATAAATGATGGATTATGCACTTTAGAAATTCATAGAAATCTACCTATTGAGGTTCAAGCAAAGCATTTATATGCTACAGGGCTAATAGATGATGTAATTATAGGAAATGCCTATGCTTCTGAAGAAGAGCTTAAGGCACTATCAAAAGTAAATAAATATCAGGTAGAGCTATCTATAGAAACTTTAGAAGGCACTTCAGATATAGAAAAAACAATCATGTTTAAGGAACAGCATTTTAGAAGAGGAGACATATCTTCTCAAGTGGTTAGATCTACAGAGGTAAGAAAAAAATATGCTAAAGAAAGCATTCCAGAGCATGACAATAAAATTGAGTTCAAGCCTGGAGATGTAGTAATAGGTAATGACCAATTTGGAAAATATAAAGGTGAATTACAATTGGTTTTAGAGAGCTGTTATGATGAAAGAAAAAATTTAGTTGGCAGAATAGCTAAAGATGAGCTAATACTCTTAGATTTTATTGAACCTTGGAGTAAATTTAAATTAGTACCGGAAAGAGAGCAATAAAAATGTACGATTTATTATTAAAAAGCGCAAAGTTAGTTTCAGGAGAAATTTGCGATATAGCAATTCATAACAGCAAAATACTAGAAATAAATAAAAATATAAACAGAGATAACTTTAAAGAGATAATAGAGCTTAAGGGTAACAAATATGTAAGTGCAGGATGGATAGATTTGCATACCCATTCCTATACAGGTCTAGAGCTATATAGTGACAATCCTGATGAAATAGGTTTAAAATCAGGGGTAACTACCGTAGTAGATACTGGTACCGCTGGAGCTTTAAATATAGAAGATTTTTATAATCTATCAGGACAATATAAAACAAATGTTTATGCCTTTTTAAATATATCTAAGACTGGTATAGTTCAGCAAAATGAGCTGTCTGACTTAAATAATATAGATTTAGAGTTAATAAAAAGCAGTATAGAAAAATATCCAGACTTTATAATTGGATTAAAGGCTAGAATGAGTAAAAGCGTAGTTGGCGATAATGGTATACTACCTCTAAAGCTTGCTTTAAAAGCAAAAGCTGAAAATAATCATATACCTCTTATGGTACACATAGGAACCAAGCCCCCAGAAATTGAAGAAATCCTTTCTTTATTAGGCAAAAATGATATACTAACTCATTGCTATCATGGAAAAGAGAATGGTTTATTTGATAAAGAAGGTGCTCCTAAAAAAGAACTTTTGTCAGCTTTAGACAGAGGGTTACATCTAGATGTAGGCCATGGAAAAGAAAGCTTTAGCTTTAGAGTAGCAGAGCAGGGAAAAAAAGCTCAAATTAAGCCTCATAGTATAAGCACAGATATATATTTTAGAAACAGAATTAATGGACCAGTATTTAATATGGCTACTACTCTATCAAAATTTTTATACTTAGGCTATTCTTTAGCGGAACTAATACCTTTAGTGACAATAAACCCTGCAAAGGCTATTAACCTGGCCAAGAAAGGTCGTTTAGAAAAAGATATGGATGCAGATATCACTATTTTCACCATAACGGATGAAGAAGTAGAACTTATTGACTCTCTTGGCACTGTAATAAAAGGAGATAAAAAAGTAATACCTTTAGCTGTGGTTTTAAAGGGTGAATATATAGATTTAGAGGAGGTTCGTCTTTAATGAGTGATTTATCCCTTTACGAAAAGTATGGATTAAAACAAGTAATAAATGCCTCTGGTAAAATGACCATCCTAGGTGTTTCTACTTTACAGGAGGAAGTTTTACTTAGCATGAAGGAAGGCGCTACAAAATTCTTTGAAATAAAGGATTTATTAGACAAAACTGGAGCTTATATAGCTAAAACCCTTAATATAGAATCTGCTTATATAGTGTCCAGCGCCTCAGCAGGTATTGCTATGACCATTGCTTCCTTGATTTCAAAGGATAATTTAGATATGATTCTTAACCTGCATAGCAGAAAATATAATGTTCCTAGAGAGGTTATACTACCTAAGGGACACAATGTAGACTATGGTTGCCCTGTTCAAACCATGATAGAATTAGGCGGAGGCTTGCTTAAGGAAGCTGGCTACTCTAACCAATGTAAAAAAGAGCATGTAGAGACATTAATAAATGAAAACACCATAGCTTTAATGTATGTAAAATCCCACCATTGCGTACAAAAAGGCATAGTTTCAATTGAAGAATTAGTTGAATTAGGCAGAAAATATAATCTCCCTGTTATTATTGATGCTGCTGCGGAAGAAGATTTAAGGAAATATTATAACCTTGGTGTTGATGTGGTAATATATAGTGGAGCAAAAGCCATAGAAGGACCTACTTCTGGTTTAGTTATAGGCAAAAAGAAATATATCGATCTTATTAAGCTTCAAAGCCAAGGTATAGGAAGAGCTATGAAGGTTGGAAAAGAAAATATATTAGGTCTTGCTAAAGCTATTGAGCTATATGAAAACAGCATAAAAATTACTGGTGAAGAACTTAATAAAAGATTAGAGAGCTTCATAAATACCCTTAACAATATAAAGGGCATTGAAGCTAGCTCCATAAAAGATGCAGCCGGAAGAGATATAGTAAGAGGTCAATTGAGCTTTAATAGTGATATTTTAGGTTTAGAGGCTAAAGATATAGTTAAGAAATTAAAGGATGGCCCTATAGCTATATATACTAGAGATTATAGAGCTAATGAGGGCAAAATAGAAATTGATATAAGAAGTGTTAGCCATGAAGAACTAAAAATAATTGAAAATAGAATTATAGAAATAATCGGAGGTAAGTAATTATGATGAAAGAAGCTAAATTTTATAAAGATAGAGTGTGCATTAATGTGCTTGCAAATTCTATAGAAAACGCTAAAGAAATATATGAAGCTATAGATGGTCACATATTAGTAGGATTACTATCTAAAAACTACCCTACTGTAGAAGCTGCAGTGGAAGATATGAAATTGTATGCTAAAGAAATAAATAATGCGGTATCTGTAGGATTAGGTGCTGGAGATCCAAATCAGTGGAAAATGGCAGCGGAAATATCTAAAGAGTTACAACCTCAACACGTGAATCAAGTATTTACTGGGGTAGGTTATACCCGCGCATTGTTAGGTCAAAAGGAAACCTTAGTAAATGCTTTGATATCTCCTTGCGGAAAAGTTGGTTATGTTAAAGTATCCACTGGACCTTTAAGTTCAAAAGCTGAGGATGGTATTGTATCTGTAGAGACTGCTATTGAAATGTTAAAGGATATGGGGGCAAGCTCCGTTAAATTCTTCCCAATGAACGGATTAAACACCATAGAGGAATATAAAGTTCTAGCAGAAGCTTGCGCAAAACAAGACTTTATATTGGAGCCAACCGGCGGAATAGATTTAGATAATTTTGAAGAAATACTTACTATAGCTCTTAAAGCAGGAGTTAAAAAAGTTGTTCCTCATGTTTATACCTCTATAGTAGATAAAGCTACTGGTAAGACTAAGGTAGAAGACATAATGAAAATCTATGAAATCATAAAAAGAGTTGTGGAGTAATTTGATATGAAAGTATTAGCTTTTGGTGAAGTTATGATGAGGCTTATGGTTCCTGACCATAAGCTGCTTTCTCAGTCTGAGGATCTAAAATATATTTTCTCTGGAACAGGTGTAAACATTCTTTCCGGCTTATATCAAATGGGCTATGAAACTTATTTAGCCAGCAAACTTCCCCATAATAATGTAGGTTATGCCGCTGGTGCTTACCTTCGTAAATTAGGTGTAAAGGATGATTATATAAATTTCGGCGGAAATTATATAGGTATATACTTTTTAGAAACAGGCTTCGGCTCTAGAGCCACAGAAGTAACTTATATGAACAGGCAAAATAGCGCCTTTTGTCAAAGCACTATGGAGGACTATGATTTTGATAAAATATTACAAGATATTGATGCTGTTCATATCTGCGGAATATCCCTAGCTCTTAATGATAATACTAGAAAATTATCCTTGGAACTAGCAAAAAAAGCTTATGAAAAGAACATAAGGATATTCTTTGATTTTAACTATAGACCTTCCTTATGGGGAGATAAGGACTACAGCTTTGCAAAAACACAATATGAAGAAATTTTAAAATATTGCAGCGTAGTCTTTGCTGGTTATAAGGATGCTAACCTAATATTAGACATTGAACCAGATAAAGATGAAAAAGAAGATAATATTGCTCATAATGTGCTATTAAAAATGAGAAGTAAATATAATATCCATACTATCTGTGGAACCTATAGAAGCATAGAGTCCAGCGATCATCAGTATATAAAGGGATATTTAATAGATGCTAATGGCTATCATGAAAGCAGTGAATACGAGCTTAAAATCTTAGATAGAATCGGTGCTGGCGATGGATTTGCTGCGGGTATAATCTACTCTCTTCTGGAGAATTTAGATACATCCGAGGCTTTAGAGTTTGCTGCCTGCAGTGCTGTTCTTGCTCATACCACCTATGGAGATAGCCCTGTAGTTAGTAAGAAATCTATCTATAGATTAATGCAAAAGGACAAAACTGATATTTTTAGATAAGTTTTCATAAGAAGGCAAAGAGTCAGCTTTAACACTGACTCTTTGCTTTTTTAATTAGCATCTATTTTTTTGTGTATATCTATGATTTCTAAAGCAAGATCCTTTAAAGTTATGGTTGTCATAAGGTGATCTTGAGCATGTACAAGAAGTAATGAAAACTCAGTTTTATTTCCACTGGCCTCAGAATGAATAAGATTGGTTTGAGCAGCATGAGCATGATCTAACTGCTCATTGCATTTCTTCATCAAATCCTCTGCATTATTAAAATCTCCATCCTTGGCAGCTTGTATAGCTTCCATTGCATAGCTTCTAGCATCTCCGCTGTTCATTATAAGATTTAAAACTATTTGCTCCATTAAATTTACCTCTTTCTATTATAACTTTTGCAATATATGTGACGTGATTTTTACTATCTTTATTACTTATTATTTACCATATCTATAGCTTGCTTTAATACTTTTTCCCCATTCATAGTACCATAGTCCATATTGTTTATAACTTCTACTGGTATTCCTTTAGGCTCTAAGCTTGTTTTTATCTTATTGTGTAAAAATCTAACCTGTGGTCCAAGCAATAATGCATCTATTTTATCTACATAGTTAGAAAGTTGGGATTCCCCTACTGCATTTATCTCTGCCTCTATACCTTGCTTTTCTGCTGCCTGTCTCATTTTAGCTACTAGCATACTTGTTGACATACCTGCTGAACAAATTAATAATACTCTTATCATATACTATTCCTCCTGATTAACTTTTATTTAAACCTTATATAACTTACACTTATATATTTAGCAAATTGCATGCCAATTATAACTGTGCAATGTTTCACTATTACAAGCCTTTAAGGGAAAAAAATAGCGAAATAGTGCTTTATTTTATTGCACACTATCCCACTATTCTTGCACAGTATTATTGCATTGCACAGTATCGCACAATATATTAATTTTCATTATTGTTTATTAGGATTTTTACTATATGAGCCAGCTCATCATCATTTATTTCTATATGATATTTTTGCTCTAAAGGCTTAAGAGTTTGCTTTATGAGTATAAATTCCTTAGTATAAATATTCCTCATGGCATCAACATCTTCATGTATTATAGTCTCATTCTCATTTTTTATTCTATCTACCATAAAGGCTAAATGAAGAATAATTCCTGTCTTTGCTTCTTCATTTATGACCATACTAAGTATTTTCTCAATACTTCTAATAATAGCTCTGCAATCCCCAACTAGGTCTTCTACTTTATCAAGCTTTAAATGGTTTTTTAATGATTTTTCAATTTTTATGTAATCCTCTTCTGCTTCTATCAATTTACTTATTTTATTAACTCCCTCACCGGATAAAATATCTGGTGCAGGAATAAAGGGTATATTTTCAATAAACATATTAACAGTACCAACCAGGGCAATGATCTTATACTCTTCACTTAAGCTCTCCACATGAGTTAAAAAATCATTACGATCCAATATGTTCAAGGCTATAATCTCTATATTGTAAGCTTTAGTGAAATTTTGACTTATGATTTGTTTTAAGGTCTCAGCAGACCCCTCTCCAGTAAAACAAGCCGTAATAATTAAAAACTTCTTTTTACTATAATTGTTGGTTCTAGTTTCAATCCTATATCTGCTTAATTCTAAACAAGATTTATAAATTGATTGCAGCTCTCTTCCCAAAAGTGCCTTGCTACAAGCCTCGATTACCATAGGGGTGCTGACCATATCGATAGTTTTTATATTTATTCCCGTTTCCTCAGATATCATTTCTCCAAAGTTTGTAAGAGAACCCATATCTACTAATAGGAGAACTCCCTTTCCCTTATCAATTTCTATTACCTTATTTTTTGCTATATCATACATCTTTTCAGCTTTCATGGTTAAAGGCATATCCAGATATTCTGTATACTCCTCCCCTATTAAGCCATTGGCAACTCTAACCATACTGCTTGCAGTAGAGTCCCCGTGCATTATTACGAGTATACCTACCTTTGACTCCTTTTTTATTTCTGCTTCATACAAATCTGAGGCTAAAAACATAGCTAAATATCCAATCTCATCTAAAGGAATTTCTATACTAAATTTGTTCTCTATTATCTTTGCTAGTTCCATAGCCGTCAAGAATTCGTCAGAATAGTTTATTCTTATAAAATTAAGTTTAGGATTATAAATTTTATTTCCATTTTTTATTCTATCTAAACTTCCCTGAAGATGAATAGCTAAACCAATATAAACTTTTTCACCAAAGGTTTTATTTAGCCTTCCTTCTGCAATACTTAATATCTTTTCTACAACATCACCTATTTCCATGTTTACAAATTTATAAAGCTGATCCTTAGGAAACTTTTCAGGAAGCCTACTCATATATTTGCTGAAATAGCTTTCAATATCTATATTTAGTATTTGATTTATCTCCTTCTCCAATAATCCTTGAGCTTTTAGTAGAGAGAGTTTTTTTTCTATAATATCATAGAAAATCTCATTGTTCTCACTATTCTCTAAGGTTATTACTTCATTGTTTATATTACCTTGCTCATTATAATTAAATCTTAAAATATCACCCTTATTTTTGAGTATTTCATTGATCTCTTTTCTATAATCTTGAATTCGCATTAATCCTTTTTTTACTTGTTGCTGTAAATCTTCCTGCTCAATAAGTATATGACCAATGTTTTTAGTTTTATACTTTAAAAAGGCCTTGGCACAAGCTAGCTGAAAATCGCTTTTGAGCTGGCCTATATTATTAGGGCAGTCGTATAATAAATAAGAAGTCAAGGCACTTTTATCTACATATATACTCTTATTTAACCTCTTAGATTCCGCTTTTATAAAATCCACCAATAGGTAATATCTTTCTATCAAGCTTCTTTCTCTAAGAGGAGGTAATTCTATAACCATAGGAATTCTTCTAACAAAGGTTTTTAATAAGGCAGATTGTGAATATTCAGTAGTGGCAGCAATTATTTGAACTTCAACCTCTACCATCTTTTCAGTCTCCCCTAAGGGCCTAAAGGAACCTTTATCTATAAAAGTAAATAACATCTCTTGTCCTTGGGGAGGCAAACGATGAACCTCGTCTAAAAAAAGAATTCCTCCATGGGCTTTTTTCAATAATCCTTCTCTATCATAATCAGCTCCAGTATAGGCTCCCTTTTTAACTCCAAATATCTGACTTATAAGCAGCTGAGGATTATCTGCATAGTCAGCACAATTAAACCTTATAAAAGGAGCATTTTCTTCAACTATCTTAGATTCTTTAGAAAACTCATACATAAGTTCCGCAAACATGGATTTACCAACCCCGGTTTCTCCTAAAATCAGTGTATGGAGTCCCCTAGGAGGATAAAGCATAGCAGCCTTAGCTTGTTGAACAGATACTTTAAGACTAAAATCTGCACCAATTATTTTATCTAGACTCCCTACTTTTATATCCGTTTTTACAGAAGGCTCTTGTTCTTTTGCCAAGGCATATAAAACCGGCCTACTATTTATTTTAATAACTCTTCCCTCTCTAAACAATTGATTGAGGTATCGACTTACACTAGTTCTGTCAAGGTTTAAGTGATGCATGAGCTCTTCCGCTGAAATACTTTTTTTACCTTCAGATTGTAAATCAGATAAAACCTTATAAACCTTATCAACTTTTTTCATCTATGCTCCTCCAAACCTTTAACTTACTCTCTATAGGAGGATGTGAAAAACATAGGTATTCTTTTTCGCGGGCTGCTCGTGGGGCTCCACGCACAGTGTAGCGAAACCTATAGAACACCTTTTTCACAGCCTCCTATAAATTATATCACAGACCTTTGTAGATAGGGATTTTAAAAGACTTTAAATATTAAAATAAATTACTTATATAGTTATATTTCTTTATAAAGATGTCAAATATATAAGTTATATAGCATTAGTTTTAAGGTGTGATATTATGTTTAAATTTATTCCAGGCTCTCTAAGACAATACTCAAATCTTCCTAAAAGTATTTATGTATTATTCCTTTCAAATATAATAAATAAGATGGGTAATTTTGTAGTACCTTTTTTAACCTTATATTTAACCCATAATCTAAAATTTTCTGCAGATAAAGTTGGATTTCTCATTATGATTGCTTCAGGTTTCTATTTACCTGGTTCTTTATTAGGTGGAAAACTAGTTGATAAATACGGAAGAAAAAGTATATTGCTTATAAGTCAAAGCTTATCAGCCTTATTCTTCATTCCTTGCGTTATATATCCTTACTCCCCAAGCTCTGCTTACTTCATATATGGAAATGTCTTTTTTACCGCTATGGCTGATCCTGCTTATGTTTCCATGACTACGGATTTAAGCCATAAGAATAATAGAAATGAAGTATTTTCTTTGCTATATATAGGTTCAAATATAGGAACGGCTATAGGACCACTTCTTGCCGGATACTTGTTTAATAAATATGTACGATGGCTTTTTATAGGAAATATAATATCTATTCTTTTATCCATATATTTAATATATAGGTTTGTTCCCGAAACCATAGGTAATATCAGTAATTTAGAGTTAGATGACAATAATATTAATACTGAAGAAAAGGCAGAAGAAAAAGGCTTTCTGAAAGCCTTTTTTAATAGACCGACTCTTATCATTTTTGCAATAGTATCCATAATATTTTCTTTTACTCATGCTCAAAGCCTTTTTGCACTACCTTTACAAGTAACGGATACCTTTGGTGTAGAAGGTTCAAAGTTATTTGGGTATGTCATTGCTACTAATGCCATAGTAGTGGTAACTTTAACCTCTTTTTTAACTAACAGAACTAAGAATCTTAATCCTATTATCAATGTAGCTCTAGGTGGAGTATTTTACTTCCTAGGCTTTGGCATGCTTTACTATATAAAAACACCTTTATTATTTATACTCTCTTCTATACTATGGACTAGTGGCGAAATATTAGTTTTTACCAATCAATCTGTGTATATAGTAAGTAAAACCCCTATAACTCACAGAGGAAGGTTTAATTCTGTAATGCCTCTAATCACTGGAATCGGAAGAGCTTTTGGTCCAGCTATAATGGGTAAATTCATCGCCTTAACTGAGATAAAAGCAGCTTGGCTCTTAATAATGGTTCTAATCTCCATAGCATCTATGACTATGTATACCTTATATCTTTTTGAGAAAGGAAAAGCTTCAGCTAAGATATCATAGCTGAAGCTTTAAGCATGGTAAATTATATCAATATTAAGCTAAGTATAAATACCGTGACCATGATAGCTAGTCCCTGTAACAAGGTAGCCACTGTTTGAGTTTTATAGGCAGTCTTAAGATCTATTTTACCAAACTGAGTTACTACCCAGAAGTAGCTGTCATTAGCATGAGACACTGTCATGGCCCCTGCTCCAATGGCCATTACCACTAATACTTTTGCTATTCAGGAATATCATACTTTTCGTGCATTCATGCAAAAAATTCCTCTCATTATTCTCTCGGCGGTATTCTCTAGCAATATTTCACTATTTTCTATGGCCTCTTCTAGAGTCATAGGTTTATCTACTATAGAAAAAATACTGTTAAAGCCTTTTTCATAAAGTGCATAAGCATCCTTTCCTATACTTCCAGCTATAGCTATTACAGGAATACCATACTTTTTAGCCACCATAGCTACTCCATAAGGAGTTTTTCCAAATTGGGTTTGATAGTCTATGCTTCCCTCTCCTGTTACTACTAAGGCTGCTTCTTTTATGCTCTCTTCTAGTCCTGTAGCATCTATTACAATATCAATGCCTCTTCTCAATTTGGCCTTTAAAAATGCCATCAATCCTCCACCTAATCCACCTGCTGCACCTGCTCCAGGTACATCTATAATTGAAATCCCCAATTGGCTTTTAATGACTTTAGCATAATGAGCCATATTACTATCTAAAACTTCTACCATTTCCTCTGTAGCACCCTTTTGTGACCCAAAGACTCTAGAAGCTCCTCTCGGCCCACAAAGTGGATTATCCACATCGCAAGCTACGGTTATGCTGCAATCTAAAATTCTGTTATCTAGTCCGCTTATATCTATAGTGTGAATTTTGTCTAGTTCTCCTCCACCAAAGCCTATATCCTGTCCTTCACTATCTATAAATCTAATTCCTAGGACTTTCATCATACCTACGCCACCATCATTGGTAGCACTTCCACCAATACCTATAATAAAACTTCTGCAGCCTTGATTTAAAGCATGCATAAACAATTGACCTGTCCCATAAGTTGTAGTAATAAGAGGATTCTTTTCCTCCTTACTTATAAGAGGTAATCCTGAAGCTGCCGACATTTCTATGATAGCAGTAGAACCGTCCCCTAATATGCCATAAAAGGCTTCTATTTCTCGCATTAGAGGATCAAAAACCTTGGTATATACCACCCTTCCATTAGTGGCATCCACTAAAGACTGAACTGTACCCTCACCCCCGTCAGCCATAGGCACCTTTTCTATATGAATATTTTTTTCTACTTTTCTAATACCTCTTTCAATGGATTCAGCTACCTGTTTTGCTGTTAAAGAACCCTTGAAGGAATCTGGTGCTATTACTATTTTCATTATTTCACCGCCCTGCATTTATTGTTTTCATATCTACTACAAATAAGATAAAATAAGTTATTTTGAATACGCTTCGAGTCAACTTAATTATATTATCCATTGTACTTATTAACAATGTATTAAAAGTATAATATTAAAAACGATATCATTGCACTTTTTTATGCTTTTTCCACAATATATTATATTTTCTTAACCTTGCAGCTTCTGTATCCTATTATAAATGTATAGCTTCATATATAAATATACATTCGTTATATCAATATTATATTCACTGTATTTTTTAATTCTATATAACAAGGTATTTCTATGTACAAAAAGCTTATCTGAAGCAGTTTTTATGTTCATACTGCATTCTAAAAAAGCCCCTGCGGTTTCTATTAATTCTTCATAATCTCCCCAAGGCATACTGGCTATCTCGTTTTTAAAGTTGTTAGCGCATTCATTCATCTTTCTCCAAGGCCATAATACTCACTCCTTTATATATATTTTATACCATGCCTTTATAAAAAAATAAAAAGAATTTGCATTTTATTGTAACTTTTCACTATTTTATTTTACTTCTTTTTGTGCTATAAATAATATATACATTATAAGATTTATAACACTCTTATTCATGTCCCTTTTATAGGTTTGTTATTTATAGGTTTTATGTGTTCTCATGCCTATAGCTAATAGATTCTATATTAATTAAATAAATTCTTTCCACGAAAGAACACTGCTTCCTAATATAAGTAGTGTTCTTTTATTATATACATTTTTATTATATTAACTTAAACTATATATAAGGCATACCAAGAGTAACTAATCACTCTCTACTATATTTGATTAGTTATTCTTTTACGATGCCTATAAATTCCGTTTTAAAGAGGAGATGCAATATATGTACAGTATTTTACTTATAGAAGATGATGCTGCTCTAGCCTTAGGTATTGAATATGCATTAAAAAGCGAAGGCTTTTATGTAGAGTGTGCTAAAAATATAGAGGAAGCTAGGAAAAGATTTAAAGATAACACTTTTCAAATTCTATTATTAGATGTAATGCTTCCTGATGGCAATGGTTATGACTTTTGTAAAGAAATCAGGAAAAGCTCTGATATATCTATAATTTTTCTAACGGCCTGTGACGAAGAAGCTAACATAGTGCTAGGATTAGATCTTGGCGGTGACGATTATATAACAAAACCTGTGCGAATTAAAGAACTTATATCCAGAATAAATGCAGTTTTGAGAAGAAATAAGCCTTCTAACAGTGCCGAGATTATAAAAACAGGAGATATTGAAATTCATCCCTTAAAATGCTTAGTATTAAAAAGTGGGGAGGAAATATTGCTCACAACTGTAGAATATAAATTGCTTTTAGTACTGATCAAAAACGCTGGCAATGTAATGCCAAGAAATCTGCTATTAGAAAAGCTTTGGGATATAGATGGTGAATTTGTAGATGATAATACTCTTTCCGTATACATCAAAAGATTAAGAGAAAAAATTGAAGAAGAACCTAAAAACCCAAAATATATTTCCACCTTGCGTGGTCTAGGTTATAAATGGAATTTAGAGATAAGAGGTGAGTAGACCTATGCAAGCATTATTTAGAAATAAAGAAGTAAAATCTATGACCTTCAAATTTATTATTCTCCAAATCATAATATTACTATTAAGCACCTTTTTAATTAATATAGAACTAAAAAAGTTAAATAATATATATTTAGCTCAAAACTCTGCTGTGCTAGGTAAAATACTAATATTAAGTCCTGAAGAAGAATCAAATATAATAAAATACTATACTAAGGATATTTCAGAAGCTGATTTAGAATACGGAAGAGCTATATTAACTAAATATGGTTACAATCAATCCCTCTCTCTTTCAGAAGTCCCTCAATTTAAAACTTTTTATAAAGGCTTCATGCTTAAAACCTATTCATATTTGATAATTTTAATGCTGGCTATATTCATTTTTATCATGTTTGATTATAAAAAGCTATTTAACAACATAAAGAAGATTTCTTCAGAGGCAGAAAAAATTATAAGTGGAAATTTTAATATAAAGCTCTCTGAAAACGGTGAAGGAGACTTTTATATTTTATGTCATCAATTTAATGAGATGGGAAAGAGACTTAAGTTAAGTATGGATACCCTTAAAAAAGAAAAAAGATTTTTAAAAAATATTACCTCTGATATTTCTCATCAACTAAAAACTCCTCTATCCTCACTGATCATGTTTAATGAGATATTGCTAAAAGACAGCAAATTAAAGGAGGAAACCAGACAAGATTTTATAGAAAAAAGTGCTGAACAACTTAACAGAATGGAATGGCTTATAAAAAGTCTTCTTAAATTAGCACGTTTAGAATCTAAATCTATTGAATTCAATTGTAAGAATAGCAGTTTACTAAAGACACTAGAAAAAGCCATATCCCCTATTAAAATTCAAGCAGAAGATAAAAATCAAAAAATACTATTAAACTCTAAGGAGGATATACTTTTTCCCCATGATTCAAACTGGACTGCGGAAGCTATTACAAATATAATAAAAAATTCTGTGGAGCACTCTAAGGAAGGTAGCAACATTGAAATAATCTGGGAAGAAACCCCCTTATGTGTTCAGGTCTTTATAAGAGATCAGGGAAAAGGTATAAATGAAAGAGAGCTGCCTAGAATTTTTGACAGATTTTATAAAGCTAGCAGTAATGAGAATCCAAACAGCATAGGTATAGGTCTGGCTCTTTCAAAATCTATAGTTGAAGGGCAAGGTGGAAGCATAATAGTTAGAAGTAAAGTAAACCTCGGTTCTGAATTTCAAATAACTTTTTTAAAATCTGTAATATAGCTATGAATTCTTTGCAAATAGTTTAAAAAACTTTTTAAGCGATCTCTTACGTTAAAATAACTATTTTCAATTCTTACTAAATAGTAAGATAAAAATTCACCTAATTGTAAGATTCATTTATTATCATAGTAAATAGATATTCAATTTTAATTATTTGAGTATCTATAAAAAATTAAAGAATTGTTTATGGAGGTACTTAAATGGAGATTTTAAGAACCATAGACCTATGTAAAAGCTATGGTAAAAACGAAACAAAAGTAGAGGCATTAAAAAATGTAAATATATCAATTAATCAAGGTGAGTTCGTTGCTGTCGTAGGCCCCTCAGGCTCTGGAAAAAGCACGCTATTGCATTTGCTTGGTGGAGTTGACAGTCCAACCTCTGGAAAGGTCATTATCGATGATACGGACATATATTCCTTAAAAGAAAGGGAGCTTTCTATTTTCAGGAGAAGAAAAGTAGGCTTTGTATTTCAATTTTATAACCTAATTCCTGTACTTACTGCGGAAGAAAATTTACTTATGCCTCTTTTATTAGATAATAAAAAACCAGATATAAAATATATAGAAGAGTTGCTTACCATTTTAAATATAAAAGAAAGACGTCACCATCTTCCTTCTCAATTATCAGGTGGACAGCAGCAGAGAGTTTCTATAGGCAGAGCTCTAGCCTATAAGCCCTCTATTATTTTAGCAGATGAACCTACAGGTAATTTAGACAGTAAGAATAGCAAGGAGATTATTGAATTATTAAGATATTCCGTAAAAAAATTCAATCAGACTCTTATAGTAATTACCCACGATTTAAATATAGCAAAACAGGCTGATAGAGTAATAAGCATAGAAGATGGCATAATTGCTAAAGACGAGGTGGTTAGGTAATGAAAAGCTACATAGATATAACTACTCGTTACCTAAAGCTACATAAAAAGCGGACGCTCTTAACCATTATAGGCATAATAATGTCTGTGGCTTTAATCTGTGCTCTTGGAACCATTATTTATAGCTTTGGTGATAATCGAATTGAAACCTCTAAAAAATATAGCGGAGATTACGAGGCTGCTTATTCAAACCTATCATCTAAGGAGGCAGATATAATTAAAAACCATGCCTCCCTAAAGAATGTATCTTTAACTACAACTTTAGGACTTACCAAGATATATGATACACCTAAGGAAGCATTAAAGCCTAGTATTCCTAAATATAGGTTTATAAATTTAAAGGCTTTTGATGAAAATGCCTTTGATAAAACCTTTAATATTGAACTCCTTGAGGGTACTTATCCAAAGAATAAAAATGAAATCATAGTAGAAAGAGGAGCTTTAAAATACCTAAAGCCTGATATTAAAATAGGTGATACCGTAGTATTATATTTTGGAGATAGAAAAGTTCCAAATAGCACAAAAACTTTACCTGAAAACTCTTGGAGTGATGACGAGAGCTTTGAAGTAACTAGCAAGCTGGAATTTAAGCTTGTGGGGATTTGCAAGGAAAAGGGATTTGGTACTAGAAATATAACCTTTAATGGCTATACCTACTTAGAAGAGGATATGAAAAAAGAAAATATTACAGCTTATACAAACATAATAAGCAAGGCTAATAAAAGAGATATAGCTAAAGAAATAGCTCATAATATTAACCCTAATATAGAGCTTAAGTTCAATAATGAACTGTTAAAATATTATGCTCAAGGCTCAAATCTAGATTTAAACAAAACTCTATTAGGTACTATCATCTTTATAGTATCTATCATAGTAATATGCACAATAGCTGTTATATATAATTCCTTTAATATTTCTGTCATTGAAAGAATCAGTCAGTTTGGAATTTTGCGTTCCGTAGGTGCCACACCCTCTCAAATAAGAAAAATAGTATTTAAAGAAGCTTTTATGATGAGCATTATAGGAATTCCTTTAGGATTATTATCGGGTGTTTATGCTATGAAAATTCTATTATTAGTACTAGGAAATATTAGCTTTCTAGGCTCTAGCTCTAACTCTAGCTTTAAAATGAATGTTCATATAGAAGTATTATTGATAAGTTCCTTAATTGGCATATTAACTATATTTCTATCTGTAATACTACCTGCTAGGGCTGCTGGAAAAATAAGTCCTTTAGAAGCTGTAAGAAATCCTAGTGCTTTAAAAATCAGAAATATAAAAAAGGTTTCAAAAGGTAAAATAATTGGCTTATTTTTTAAAACAGAAGGCATATTGGCCTATAAAAATGTTAATAGAAACAAGAAAAGATTCCTTGTTACAGTGTTCTCTCTGGTTATAAGTATTGTGATGTTTATCACCTTCAACACCTTTATAGATTATGTGAAGCTTTCAAATGATCCTAACAAAACTAAATATTTTGATGCCTTCTACATTAGTTATGGAGGTACTCCCTTTACAGACAGTGATTATTCAGAAATGAAAAAACTTCCAGGTGTGGAAGCAGCCTATAAGTACATGGATACAGACACTATGATTGCAATTCCTAAGAATAAAATCAATCCTAAATACGAAGAAAGAACCACTAGAAAGCCCTATATAGAGGAATATAAAGATTATGCTTTTATTCATAACTTTAGAATTATGGGTTTTGATAACGAGGCTTTAAAATTGTGTGAAAAAACCTTATTGGATGGCAAAATAGATATAGATGCCCTAGACAATATGGGTATAATATTAGTGAACAAAAATGTAGTAATAAATAATAAGTCAAAAGAAATCAAAGAAAATTTTTCGACCTATAAGGTAGGGGATATAATAAAGCTGCCCAAAACCTCTGATATTAGTGACTATGATAAGCAGCTTGGTGAAATAAAGAATTCTATTGACAACAATAACTTTTGGAACTTAAAAATCCTAGCTATAATAGATTATGAACCTGTTTTAACTACTTCACCTCAAGATTCTTTATTCTTTATTACCACTGAAAAAGCCTACACCACCCTTGTAGGAAATAAGAATTTTACCAAAATACCTATGAAGCTATCAGAGGACAACTCAAAGCGTGAAGAGGTTAGAAAATATTTTGAAGATAAAAGTATATATGAAACTACTCAATTCTATGATTATAAGGAATCTGCTGAAAAAAATAAAAGAATGGAATTAGAGCTTAGTGTTTTAGTATATGGTTTTATTTCTGTAATAACACTTATAAGCTCTGTTAATATAATAAACACCATAAGCACCAATCTACTGCTTAGAAAAAGGGAGTTTGCTACTTTACAGGCTATAGGAATGACCCAGCAGCAGCTAAAAAATATGATTTATTTAGAAGGCACTTTACATGGAATTGTAGCTTCTATTATAGGCTCTGTAGTAGGCTGCATGCTAAGCTATGTACTCAATAAGCTGATAGGTAATTCCTTTGATATACCTTGGATTATACCTTATAAAGCTATCTTGATAAGTACTGCAGGTGCTATCCTAATCACATTGCTATCCACACTCTTACCCTTAAGAAAAATTAAATCTCAAAATATAGTAGATACTATAAGAATGGAAGAATAAAAAACTTCAGTCAGCTAAGTCTGGCTGAAGTTTTCTTTTAGGCATCATAAAACAATAACTAGTAAAGGATGCAGTAGAGTGACTAGTTATTTTTTGGGAGATTCCTTAAGCCATTTAATACCTCACTTATATATTTATAATCCTTTGCTTTTATATATTTATGGGGAATTTGCTTATATTTTATAGTCTCCCTTTTACTTTTTAAATAAGAGTATATTATTTGTTCTTCATCTAATTCTTCTTTTGTTACTGCGGTTTCACTATACTTTGCTTCTTGCTCTAAGTTTTCTTTAAATTCCAACTCTTCTTCTAAACTAAAAATCAAACTATTTACAAGCTCATGGTCTATTAAAGCTTCCTTATCTATGATTAGTGAATTCACTAATCTATTACCATAAATCCAAAACATTTTGCATCTATTTTCATCAATACTTTGTAAGGCTAATATGTATCTTCTTTTATTAGAGTCTTTAATGGTGTTTTGAGCAGCTATTACCCTTTTTAAGGCATTGATAAAATCTCTAAGCTTCGCAGCCTTTTCAAAATCAAGGTTCTCAGCAGCTATCTCCATCTCATTCTCCAATAATTGAAGTAATCCAAAATCTCTCCCTTTTAGAAATTCAACTATATTATTTATGGTAATCATATACTCTTCTCTATTTCCATTACCGTTGCATAATTCACTACATTTGCATCCTCTATAATAAAAACACATTTTCTTATTGCTTAATACCTTATTGCATCTTCTGATGGGAGTAAATTCTCTAAAGGCTTCTATAGCTGACTCCAATACACTTGTACTAGTATACGGTCCAAAATAAACAGCTCCATCTTCTAATCTTTCATAAACTATATTTAACCCTGGAATTTGCTCTTGTAAATTAATTTTAATATATACATAGGCCTTCTCATTTTTCATCAATTTATTATAAAATGGTTTCTTCTGTTTAATTAAAGCGCATTCCATTATAAGTGCATCCAATTCTGTATCGGTGATTATATATTCAAAATCGCTTACATTTAAAATCAGCTTTTCCACCTTAGGAGATCTATTCTTTAAATTCATAAAGTACTGCCTAACTCTATTTTTTAAATTCTTAGCCTTACCTATGTAAATAATATTATCAATAGAATCCTTCATCAAATAAACCCCGGGCCTATCTGGTAAAGCATTGGCCTTTTCTTTTAAAACTCTGTTATCTATCATAATAAAACCACTTCCATAAAAGATTTTAAATAAAATTTTAACTTTTTAAATAGTATGTTAATTAGCATCAAAATGCATTGACATAATTTTCAGAATAATGTATTATTAAATCATAAAATATATCATTTCTACCAACCTCTTAAACCACTTAAATTTTAGGAGGTGATGTAATTCAAATAATAGTAATGTTATTTAATTTCTAATAGGTAGGAGGGGAGACCACCAAAATACTTAGCTTTTATTAGATACTTAACAATTTAAATCCATCATTATTCCTCTTTGCAAAGGGTTTATATATATTAAAGAACCATTTATTTTAGCTAGGAGAGAGAATAAAGAATGGGAAAAAGCAAGGAGTGAAATTGCATCATTGCAAAGCAACATTGAACCAACAGTTAAGTTAAGAAATTAGGGCGATTTATACAGATAATCATTAATCTTATAAATCGTCCTAATTTCTTTTTGCTCTTTCACACATTAATTTTTAAAATTGAATACTCACTCCTTTAATAATAGCTTTATTTTATCAGAAAAGAAAAGTAATAAAAAGAGTATTACAGATTATATAAAAAAAATCGCTGTCATTGTAACTTGTATGATATTATAAAATATATGGATTCAAAGAAATAAGGAGGTAAAAAATGAACACTATACTTTTTGATTTGGATGGCACACTTCTCCCTATCAATATGAAAATTTTCGAAAAAATTTATTTTAAGACCCTATGTGAGTATTTTTCTGACATTATGGATGCTGAAAGCTTAATTAATCACATATGGTCCTCAACAAAGGTCATGGTAGAAAATACCGAGCCTTTAACCAATGAGGAGATCTTTATGAAAGACTTTTCTAGTAGGGTTAAGGATAAGTTCCCAATTTTTAAAGATGGGTTTAGCGATTACTATAATTCCAGCTTTTTAGAAATGAAATCCGCTGTAAATGTCATAGAGGATCTAAGAAATAGTGTATTATCTTTAAAAGACAAGGGTTATAAGCTAGTACTGGCTACTAATCCCCTATTCCCCAAAGATGCAATCAATCATAGAATATCTTGGGCTGGTTTCTCTCCAGATTTTTTTGATTATATCACCTATTTCGAACATAACCACTACTGCAAACCACAGCTAAAGTATTATGAGGAAATATTAAGAGATATCAATAAAAAACCAGAAGAATGTTTAATGGTTGGTAATGATGTTCAGGAGGATCTAATTGCTGGAAAATTAGGCATAAAGACTTATCTTATAACGGACAACCTACTACATAAATCTGATGAATCCATATGCTGTGATTACAAAGGAAGCTATATGGAGTTTGTGAATTTCTTAAATTCATTACCTAGTTTAAAATAAATAATATAAAAATCAGGGGTTTTAGCCCCTGATCTTTTTAATAACAAATAAAACTATCTATTCTTCTTAAATCCATTGCAAAATAGAGCCATCTTCTTCCATTCCATCTCCAGCCCGCTACAGACCTTCTATCTGCAAATATTAAATAAGCCCAGAAGCCCATTCCAAATCTAGGCCAAATATAAACAAACCTAAATAGGCATGGTCTTATAGTGGCTGGTGATACAGCTTTAACCTGTGCTTGGGCTTGTGCTTTACTTGGTGTCATAGCTGGTGGAGGTCCACTAGGTGGCTTATTAGCTCCAGGTCCTCCTGGACCTGCTGGGCCTACGCCTTGACCAGGTAGCCCTCCTGGGCCCATGCCTGGCCCCCCTGATGGTGGTCCTGGTGGCCCTTGCATTGGATTAAAAGAATCAAAGGGGTTAACTCTGTACCCTTGCGTATAGTAAAACCAAGAAGGATCAAAAGCCTCCTCATAGTCCCTATCAAAATCTTCTGCATCTAAATGATTATAACGCCAGTACATTTATACACTCCTCATTACTAAGTATTACCTTAATATACTATGCACTTAGCTAAAAAAGTGTTATAGATTCTTATGTATGTTGTAAATAGCATTATAAATTCAACAACAACCCTTGTTAATTTTACACAATATATTTTTCGTTCATCAGTGAAATAATCATAATTCTTAATTATGTCTAAGCAGCTTACCCCTTCAAAAGAATCCTTGATGTAATATAATTAGCTTATTTTCCCTATACACAATCTGCTTAAACTTTCCTTAACTTGTTCCATACTTTTTCCTAAACTTATTTCCACCGCTGCAGTTATAGCACCTTCTACCAAAGCAGCATCTACCATTTCAATATTCCCTCCAAGCTCACTGCTTAAAGCTTCTATAGCCATTTCTCCATTCATAAAGGCACTGCCTAAATCAAAGAGAACTATTACGCCTTTAGGACTATACGCTTTTCTTATAGCTTCGCAAACCTTATGAAAATCACTACCTAACCTCCCATCCTCAGTACCTCCTGTAGCAAAAATCGGTACTTCCGGCGACATTTCTAATGCAAGTTCTCTAACTCCTTCTGCTATCTTTAGACTATGAGAAAGAATAACCAATCCTACCATAACTACTTCTCCTCTGCTTTTTCTTTAACTTTTTCAAAAATAGTTTTTAGTATTAAATAACTAGAGGTAGCTCCTGGATCTTGATGACCAATGCTTCTCTCTCCAAGGTAACTGGCTCTTCCTTTTGTGGCAGCTATAGTTTTAGTAAACTCCACTCCTTCATAAGCACTCTTCTGCGCTTTATCCAATATTTCTGTAGTACTTAAATTATTTTCAATACTAGTTTTTATAACCTTAAGAGCTGGTTCTAAAGCATCTAACATGGTTTTTTCCCCTTGTATTGCTTTGCCTCTAGTCTTAATACCTTCTATAGCGGCTTCAAGCATGAAAGAGAAATCATTTATGTCCATATCTAATTTACCATTTCCTAAGGGTGCTGCCTTCATAAAGGCTGTGCCATATAGTGGACCGGAAGCACCTCCTACATTAGATATTAAGGCCATGCTTACAGTTTTTAAAATGCCCCCTATATCTTTAATTTCTCCATTATTAAGCTTATCTACAGCAGCATTAAAGCCCTTACTCATATTTAGACCATGATCTCCATCACCTATGGCAGCATCTAGCTCTGTTAGATATTGTTTATTTTCTTCAATTACTTTACTTATGTTTTTCATAACCTCTATAACTTCATTTATATTAAAACTCATATTTTTCACCTCTCTATTAAAGGAAGAGTAGTAAGGCATCTCCCAAAAATAACTAGTCAGCCCATCTTTGACTAGTTATTTTTTTACGATGCCTAAAGAAACACCATACTACTCTCTTTATTTTATAGTTGTTTAAAAGCTGGAGTATCTGCTGATTCATCCAATAATTCTTTTAATTCTTCATCTAATCTTAAAATACTAATTGAGAAGCCAGCCATCTCTATGGAAGTCATGTATTCTCCAGTTAATGTCTTATAAACCTTTATACCTTTTTCACTTAGTATACTATGAACTTTTTTATTAACTATAAATAGCTCCATTAAAGGAGTTGCTCCTAAGCCATTGATCATAACAGCAACTTCCTCATTATTTTCTAATTTAATATCTTCTAGTATTTTGCTCATTAAGTGTTCCACTATTTGATCAGCAGACTTTAATTCTTCTCTATGAGTTCCTGGTTCACCGTGAATGCCCATGCCTATTTCCATTTCATTTTCCGCTAATGTAAAATTCGGCTTACCTGCTGCTGGAACTATGCATGGACTTAAAGCCATACCCATGCTACGTACATTTGCTATAACCTTTTCTGCAGTAGCCTTTACTTCTTCTAAAGATGCGCCCTTTTCTGCTTTTGCTCCTGCTATTTTATGAACAAAAACTGTCCCTGCTATACCACGTCTTCCAATAGTCCATGTACTATTTTCTACTGCCACATCATCATCAACTACTACACTGGCAATTTTTATACCTTCTGCTTCGGCCATTTCTTGTGCCATTTCAAAATTCATTACATCTCCTGTGTAATTCTTTATAATTAGTAGAACCCCCTCTTCATTAGCTACAGCTTTAACTGCTTCAAAAACTTGATCTGGAGTAGGAGATGTAAATACAGCTCCAGCTACAGCAGCGTCAAGCATGCCTTTACCTACGAAGCCACCATGAGAAGGCTCATGTCCACTTCCCCCTCCACTTACTAATGCAACCTTTTTAATAGGGGAATCTTTCCTTACTAATACATTAGCATCCTTTAGTTTTCTTAGGTATTGAGGGTAGGCAAAAGCAATACCTTCTAACATTTCTTCAACTACCTGTTCAGGATTATTAATTATTTTTTTCATTTCAAAATCCTCCCATTAATTTACAAATAGAGTTAGATAAAATAAATTATCTAACTCTATTTATCTTTATATTATTTAAATTGACCAAAAATTATTTTAGAATATTGCATTAAAGGTTAAGGCTGCTACTATAGCTCCTAGGATAGGTGCTACTACTGGTATCCAGGAGTATCCCCAATCCGAATCACCTTTTCCATGTATCGGTAAAAACGCATGAGCTATTCTTGGTCCTAAGTCTCTTGCAGGGTTAATAGCATAACCAGTAGTTCCACCTAAGCTCACACCAATTACCCATATTAACAAGCCTACTATAAATGGAGATAACCCATCTGCCATCTTTACAGTTCCTAAACCTAATATACCGAAAACAAGAACGAAGGTACCTATAAATTCAGAAATAAAGTTTGCAGGTGTGTTTCTTATAGCTGGTCCTGTAGAGAAAACAGCAAGCTTTAAGCCTTTATCCTCTGTTTCCTTCCAGTGAGGTAGATAATGTAAGTATACTAAACAGGCTCCTAATATAGCTCCTATCATTTGAGCACAAATATATGCTGGAACCTCTGCCCAAGCAAATTTTCCTATAGCAGCTAGTCCTATTGTTAAAGCTGGATTAAAATGAGCTCCGCTTATTCCCCCAAATATAAAAGCTGGAATTGCTACAGCAAAAGCCCATCCAGTGGCTATTACTATTAAACCAGAATTATTCCCCTTTGTTTTACCTAACAAAACGTTGGCAACAACGCCATCTCCTAATAATATCAATATCATGGTTCCTATTACTTCAGCTAAAAAATGTGACATACTAATTCCCCCCTGTTTTATTTATTGAATACTATAAGTTCTAATTTTATAACTTTACTTTGCCCATGCCTTAGATCTATTAACAGCTTCATGCCATCCATTAATTAATTCTGTTCTTCTTTCAGAAGTCATATTAGGTTGGAAAGCCTTGGAAATAGCCCAATTCTTAGCTACATCCTCTTTATCCTTCCAGTATCCTACTGCTAAGCCTGCAAGGTAAGCTGCTCCTAAAGCTGTAGTTTCAATAACCTCAGGTCTGTCTACTTGAACTCCTAGTATATCAGCTTGGAACTGCATTAAGAAATTGTTAGCACAAGCTCCACCATCCACTTTGAGTGCTTTAAGCTCTATACCTGAATCTTCTTCCATAGCCTTCAACACATCATAGGTTTGATATGCCAAAGATTCAAGAGTTGCTCTAATAAAGTGTTCCTTCTTAGCTCCTCTTGTTAATCCCACCATAGTACCTCTTGCATATTGATCCCAATGAGGTGCTCCTAACCCAACAAAAGCAGGTACCATATATACTCCATTAGTATCTTCTACAGCACTAGCGTACTCTTCTGACTCTGCAGCTGATTTTATCATTCTTAATTCATCTCTTAACCATTGAATGGCTGCTCCTGCAATAAATATACTTCCTTCAAGAGCATATTCAACCTTTCCGTCTACGCCCCAAGCTATAGTAGTAAGTAGTCCATTTTTAGAATCTACTGCTTTTTCACCAGTGTTCATCAACATAAAGCAACCTGTACCATAAGTATTCTTAGCTGTACCTGGGTTATGACAAACCTGTCCAAATAAAGCAGCTTGTTGGTCTCCAGCAGCTCCAGCTATTGGAATTTCTCCCCCTAATAATGATGCATCAGTATTTCCATATACGCAGCTTGAAGGCTTAACTTCTGGTAGCATACATGCTGGAATATTTAAAGTTTTAAGTATCTCTTCATCCCATTTTAATTCATGAATATTAAATAACATAGTTCTTGAAGCATTGGTGTAATCAGTTACAAAGATCTTGCCTTTTGTTAAATTCCAAATTAGCCAAGTATCGATGTTTCCAAACAGTAAGTTACCTTTTTCAGCCTCTTCCCTAGCACCTTCCACATTGTCAAGTATCCATTTTACCTTTGTTCCTGAGAAATACGCATCTAAAATCAGACCAGTTTTCTCTTTTACTACTTTGTCAAAGCCTTTTTCTCTCAACTCATCACACATATTAGAAGTTCTTCTACATTGCCATACTATTGCATTATAAACAGGTTTTCCTGTTCTTTTATCCCATACAACTGTAGTTTCTCTTTGATTTGTGATACCAATAGCAGCTATATCAGCAGCTTCAGCATTTATCTTTGCCATAGCTTCACTAGCAACACCAATCTGAGTAGACCATATTTCCATAGGGTCATGCTCAACCCATCCAGCCTTAGGATAAATTTGTGTAAATTCCTTTTGAGCAACGCTTTCTATAAGTCCTTTCTCGTTGAATAGAATACATCTTGAACTGGTTGTTCCTTGGTCTAGAGCCATTACATACTTTGACATTTAAATACCCCCATCTCTCAAATAAGTAATCCTTTACATTAAATATATAATAAAAAAAGCCGTGCAAAATAAAGCTTATAGCTTATATTGCACGGCTCTCTTTATCTCCGCCTGCATATAGTCTATTAAATTAACTGATTTATTTTAAGTCCCATAAATCATAGCAAGTTGTAGATATGGCCATAGCTCCTGCAGCTATGGATTCCATCACTTCTTTTTTCGTCTGAATGAGTCCTCCTGCTATTATAGGTAGATGTATCTTCTGTTCTAAGGAATTAATGATTTTGCTAGCAACTCCTGGCATAACCTCTACAGCATCAGGAGAAACTGTCAATATATTTTTTATGCCTGTTTCCAAGGATAAGGAATCTATTATAAATATCCTTTGAATAGTATATAACCCCACATTTTTAGCATATTTTATATTTGTAGTTTTAGTGGTAATAATACCATAAGGATTTACATATTCTTTTATAAATTCGATTCCTTTTATATCTCCTTTTAAGCCTTCAATCATATCTAAATGTACAAATACTACTTTCCCGCTATTTTTTAATTGCTCACAGGTATTTTTTATATCTACTATACTTCCATAAAGTATAAATACTATGAGAACATTACTTTCTATAACTCTCTGTAAATCTTCACTGTTTCTTATAGCTGCTACTACAGGGTTTTCTACTAATATCTCCTCTAGTTCATACATTATATTTCCTCCAACAGCTCTTATATATTATATTTATAAAACCCTTATTTAGATTATTACTTATTTAAAATATTTTGTCAATAGCTACTTAATTTGTTAATAAATTAACTATTTTTTATTAAATTTATAATTTAATAAGGTTATGGCTTTTTATCAATTTTCCTGGTGGCTATAATATTTACTCCAGTATTTGCTATATTACTAACTATTATATCACCTATTTTAACAGGTGCCTTTACCACTATATCCTTTAATTCTCTTATGCATTCCTCTATCTTATCTTTAGGTATATCTTTTTCTGTCTTAACGGATAGAGTGTCAAAAATACCACCTATTATACCTACCGAAGTAGTTACAATTCTAGTAGGATTACTGCATTCTTTTATAGCGTATTCTTCTCCTATTTTGCAGCTATTACCTGATACTTTTTTCACATTATTATTTTCTATTTCCACTTCTAGGTTGCAGCCCATAGGACAACCTATGCATATTAATTCTCTTTTATTCATATCCCTCTACTCCTTTTCTACCTTAATGGTTATAGTCTTACATCCACTATGCTTATCTAGCAATGCCTTAGTAAGCTTAACATCTTCCATTTCTCCTGGAGTGAGTATTCTCTTTTTAATATGCATTTCTCTAATGTCATCAAAATAAACAGAAATATAGGAATTTCTAAATACATCCCCTACTCTGAACCTTATACTTATAAACTTTTCAACATTCTCATTATTAATATATTTAGGCACAGTATATCTTATTCCATCTATGGCTCTGATTTCAATATAATTTCCTCTGAAATTTTTACCCTTTATATATAAGGCGGCATTTTTTCCTGCATTATAACTTTCTGTAGTCACATTATCCACTAAGTCATGAACATGCAGCACATTGCCACAGGCAAATATTCCTTCTATATTTGTCTGCATGCTATCGTCTACCACAGGACCAGAAGTAACCTCTGAGAGCTCTATGTCAGCCTTTCTAGATAGTTCATTTTCAGGCACTAGGCCTACAGAAAGAAGCAAGGTATCACATTTTATAAATTCCTCTGTTTCCTTTATTACTCTTCTATTTTCATCTACTCTAGCTATAGTTACCCCTTCTAATCTATCCTTCCCTTTAATGTTAGTAACAGTATGACTCAATTTTAAAGGAATATTAAAGTCATCCAAACACTGTACAATATTTCTTTTGAGTCCACTAGAATAAGGCATGAGTTCCACTACAGCTTTTACTTTTGCTCCTTCTAAAGTCATACGTCTAGCCATGATAAGTCCTATATCCCCAGAACCAAGTATAACTACTTCCCTACCAGGCATATATCCCTCCATATTAACAAACTTTTGGGCAGCTCCAGCAGTTAATATTCCTGCACATCTACTTCCAGGAATATTTATAGCACCTCTTGACCTTTCTCTACAGCCCATAGCTAGAACTATGGCTTTAGCCTTTATTTCAATCATTCCATCATGATCATTAACTGCTGTTATTATTTTTTCTTTATTGATATCTAAAACCATAGTATTTAACTTATAGGGTACATTAAGTTCTTCTACCTTATCTACAAATCTTTGAGCATATTCAGGCCCAGTCAACTCTTCTTTAAAGGTGTGAAGGCCAAAACCATTGTGAATACATTGATTTAGGATTCCTCCTAATTGCGCTTCTCTTTCCAATATTATAATATTTTCTATACCTTCTTCTTTAGCAGATAAAGCAGCAGCTAATCCCGCTGGTCCTCCACCAATTACTACAATATCATATTCTTGCATATTAAACCCTCCACGAATTGGTAAGAAATAATATATTTATATCTCTTCTTTATTTTTACAAATTAATATATTAGAATTTTTTCCAAACTTAGTTACACTAGTTTTATCTATACCAAGCTCTCTTGATAATATGTCTAAAATTCTGGTAGAACAAAAGCCCGCTTGACATCTTCCCATACCTGCTCTTGTTCTTCTTTTCACTGCATCTAGACTTTTTGCTCCTAAAGGCCTGTTTATAGAATCAATTATTTCACCTTCAGTAACAGTTTCGCATCTGCATACTATTCTTCCATATTCCGGCCTTTCTGCAATGAGCTTTCCTCTGGCCTCATTATCTATTTCCCTAAACTTAATAATTCCCTTTCTTATAGGATTATATCTTTCATTTCTCTCCGGTTTTAAAATACCTACTACCGCTTCTTTAACCATTATAGCAATGGATGGAGCTGAACTTAGTCCTGGAGATTCAATACTAGCTACATTTATGAACCCTGGTACATCCTTACATTCACCTATAATAAAATCATCAGTCTCTGTCCTAGCTCTTAATCCAGAAAAAGAAGTAATAATTTGATTCATAGGAAGTATTTTAATGCTCTTTTTTGCTTTTTCTATTATCTCATCTAGCCCCTCTTTAGTAGTATCCAAATCCTCTTTATCTTGTATATCTACAGCATTAGGCCCTACTAATAAATTACCATCCACAGTGGGTGTAACTAAAATCCCCTTACCTAGATTAGTAGGTAATTGAAATATAGTCTTCTCTATCATATTTCCAACATTTTTATCAAATAAGCAATATTCTCCTTTTCTAGGTATAATATTAAACTTCTTCTCACTTATCATATTATTGATTTTATCTGCAAACAGACCAGCTGCATTTATGATTACTTTGGCTTCTATTTTCTCTTTATCTGTAGTTATAATAAAATTTTCTTCTTTTCTTATAATGTTTTTTACTTCATTCTCAAATTTAAATTCTACACCATTACTAAAAGCATTTTCAGCCAAAGCAATGGTCATCTCATAAGGACAGACTATTCCTCCTGTAGGGGCATATAAAGCTCCCACTACTTCATCTGAAATTTTTGGTTCCATTTCTCTTACTTTATCACCATCTAAAATTTCGATGTTAGGAACCCCATTAGCTATACCCTGTTCTTTTAACTTTTCTAATTTATATAAGTCATTTTTATCAAAACAGAGCACAAAGGATCCATTTCTTTTAAATGGAAAATCTAGCTCCTCTGACAATTCATCAAAAAGTAAATTTCCCTTAGCATTTAGTTTTCCTTTTAATTTATCTGGCTTAGCATCAAAACCAGCATGTACAATAGCACTATTAGCTTTTGTAGTTCCTGAGGCTACATCCGTTTCTTTTTCTATGACAATAGCCTTTAAATCAAACTTAGATAGCTCTCTAGCAATGGAGCAACCTATGACTCCTGCACCTATTATTGCTACATCATACATAAAAATCTCCTCCTTCTTAATTTGATATATTCAAGTATTAAGCACATAAAAAAGCAAAAAAAGCCCTACTCTAAAGATAAACTTTAAAATAGCGGCTCTCACAAACTCGGCCTAATTTAATATTCAATTAGCTATAGTCTACCATGAATTTTCTGATAATTCAATATGTAAATGAAATCTTTTTCAAATAAAATTTCATAAAACAAAAGTGTCCCTCTATAATTCTAATGCTGAAGGACACTTTAACCCTTATTGTAAATTCTCTACTAGCTTTATACTCAAATCCATATAGGTTATTAGCATTTGCACTAAGGTATGCAATCCTAATCTTGAAATAATATCATTATATTTAGTTTCTGATTGTTCTGCAAAACAAAACAATTTATAGTTAGCTATTCTTTGTAAGGTGTTATTAGAAAAAGAAGTTAATGAAACCACGTCTACATTCCTTGCCCTAGCTACTTTTGCTATATTTTTAATCTTTTCTGTTTCCCCGGATAAAGACATAAGCAGTAAAACCTCTTCTTTATCTAATCCATCTCCTAATACATCTATAAGATTTTGATCATTTATAAAAATGGATTTAACTTTCATAAGTGCTAGTCTGGAACTTAGCAAATCTCCTATGGGTTTTGAAGCCCCTCTAGCAATTATATATATAGCCTTTGCGTTTAGTAATCTCTCTACAATAGCTTTAACATTTTCCTCACTCTGCAAGGATAAGGTTTTTGTAATTTCCTCATAAATAGTATCTAGAATATCTTCATAGGTTAGATTGACATTTTTAGCTTTCTTTTTTTCTACATAATTTTTTATATAATATCTTAGTTCACTATAACCATCAAAGCCTAATTTTTTTGATAAATTTATGATAGTAGTCTTTGATAGATATAACTCCTCCGCTATCCCATTAGCTGTTAAATTTAAAATATTCTCTGGGTTATCCATTATATACTTTACTATTTTCTTCTCTAGATCTGTTAGCTCATCATAATTAGCAGTCAATTTACTTAGTTCCATTAAAACCCCTCACTTTTGTAATTCCTCATCAACTTTACTTAAGTACATTATAATATGTAGCCTTTTTTTATTCTATGTCATTGTTTATATATAGGAGATTTTTACTTTGTCTTTTTCTCCTTTTACAATCTCATACTTAAACCTTAATGGACATTGTACTTCTTCAAATTCTCTGATTATATTATCTAAAACTTTTATTCTAAGCTGAGAATAGGTATGAGCTAGAGCAGGAGCCATCAATAAGTCCTTTAACTCTTCTAAGGTTATATAAAACGCCTTCTCTTCCATCCTATTATGAAGGTATATATATAATATTTTACTATAAATAGATCTAAATTCAGGAACATTCCTTAAATTATCATTAGCTTTATTTTTTCTGCTATATTTTATTCTTTTTTTATCTACGCTCATTTTATATCACCATCATTTTTTTAATATATCTAATACAACAGTATATCAATAGATACATAAATAGAAAAGAAAAAATCCCTTCGAAATTTCTCCAAAGGAATTTTGATATTTAAATAGTTTATGTTATAGGAGGATGTGAAAAAAGGTGTTCTATAGGTTTCCCTCCACCGTGCGTGGAGCCCCACGAGCGGCCCATGAAAAAGAACACCTATGTTTTTCACATCCTCCTATATATCTCTAATTATATCCTTAAAATCTTCCGAAAACCACTCTATTAAAGGCCTCTTAATAGGCTTTTTCTCTCCCTTTTGTAAATATATTAAATTCTTATATCTTCCTGTATACATAGAAAGATAATCTATAGCTAAGCTACTTATATTTGCTGGAGCAACATTAGGTTTTATAATTTCTGATGCATTATTTTTACACTTATCCGCTGAAGAAAAAACTATAAATTTTCTACAGCTTAAAGGTCTTACTTCGTAAATACTGCAGGCTCCTTCATCATTTAAAAACATGCATGGCATATGCCTTGAAACGTATGCTAAGTATAAGTCATCTAACTCTTTTTCATCTAGCTCATATGGTCTTGGAGTTGTTGTAAGTGAACTTTTCATATATATTAGCTTATTTTTTATTTTTTCAATTTCTTCTTCTGTTTTATTTTCTATTACATATCTCCTTATGTTTTCTGCTTCTATAGCAGTACAATCTAAATATAAGCTGCAACAAGTGGAACATCCTTTTTTACAAGGAGCGTATGCGGAAAATTGTTCTATACCCTCATCAACCTTTTTATATATAGTTCCAAGCAGCTCAAGAGCCTTGCTTACAAAAAGAACTGCTTGTCCTTCTAGGCTGAATATTTTATTCATAGCAAAATCTGTTATGTCATCATATATGTTCATATTTTTAGTATTATTAAAGATTATATCTCTACCTTCATAATTTTTACCTAAGTATTCATACTGAACACTATTTTCTTTACAACAGTTTTCATAAAGCTTTCCACTATTACAAGGACAAAAATTATCCTTGATTAATGAATTATTCAATTAAGACCCCCCTATTTAATATCATAATTATGCTAAAAATTTTTTATATTTTTCATCCAATTTTTTTACTGGAAATTGAAAACTATTATAGCATAAATTTTATTAAATTGTCTAATTTTTACACATTTAATGTAAATAAAGCAATTAAATTGAAAAATATTGTAAAAAATGTATTAGGAAACATAAAATATAATTTTCATTTATATTGAAAGCTTTACATTAATAAGGACTTATGGTTCCTGCTATTAAACTGTTAATAAGGATGTCTAGAAATGAGGCGAGAATACTAAAACCACTCCTTATCAAAGAAGTGGTTTAAAATTATAATATTTCTTTTATTTTATAGGAATGTATATATCAAATTCCCCATTTTGCATAAACCTATGATCATATAATTCAAGCTGAGGTCTGCAATCACATTCATAGGCTGCAGCTGGCATCCATTTAGAGAATATACTTTCATAGAATTCTCCTAAATCATCAATGGCTCCACTATAAGTGTACACTGCATATTTCCCTGCTGGCACCACCTTTGCGTCCATGCCCGCTGGTATATCTTCAAAGCTGTCCACCTCTGTACAAGCGGTATAGTGAAATCTTCCTTCAGCATCGGGCATATCATCACATATGCCATAATATAATTGAGATTTACTTTTATGTTTTACATTGTTACAGCTCTTATTAAAGACCTCCCAAAGCTCTTTAATCTCCCCTTTACTGTTGTTGCCAAAGTAGGTAATGCCCACTGCTTTAAACTCTTTAATATTAATAATTTTTGCTTCCATATTATAATATCTCCTCTCATATCTTTTATAAAGCATCTTCTCAAAATAACTAATCAGTGGCGCGCATATTTGACTAATTATTTTTTCTAATGCCTAATTTAATTATATCGCTAATCTTTGCCATAAGTATGTCAAGGATTTATAGAGTCTTAAAAATTATTAAAACTTAATATGTTTTTCGCTTTGCCTATAATAAAGTTCTTAACTTCTATAGGTTCTATTATTTGAACTTCATCACTTAAAGGAAAAAGCATACTACAAGCAGTTTCAAAGCTTAGCATATCTATTTTATAAATCCAATATGCTCCATGATTTAAACACTCAAGTATCTTAAACCCTTCTAGAAAACCTTTCTTTTCCTTGAAAAGCTTCACTTTCACTGGATACTTCTCACATACTACATCCTCCGAAGCGGCTTTTTCAATAAATTGCTGTTTACTATTTCCCCAAAATTCTTCTAAAGAAAATTCTCTCGGTATAACAAAGTTCTCTAATAATATTTCAGGATTCACAATTCTACTGCATTTAAAAATTCTTTCCTGATTTTTTTCTTCACAAAAGGCCACTAAATACCACTGCGAATTCTTGACTATGACTCCATAGGGTCTTATAATCCTTTCTGTTTCTGTTCCATCATATTTTCTATAATTAATCTTCATTTTTTTCAAATCAAGTATGGCATTCTTTACAATATCTATATTCTTATTTTCAAGTTTTTTTCCCCACCAAGGCTCCGCATCAAAAAAGAACCTCTCCTTGGCTTTTACAATATCTTCTCTATATTTTTCCGGCACACTATTTTCAAGCTTTATGATTGTATTTTTTAATTCCTGTGCTGCTTCTGTATTTTTGTCCACATTAATACCCATGGTGGAAAGAAGTATATTCACAATATCTTTTTTATATAAAAAATCCGTATGAAACTTGTATCCTTCCATAAAAGAAAATCCTCCTGCAGGGCCTGGAATCGAAACTATAGGGATACCTGCTTCACAAAGTATATCTATGTCTCTATATATAGTTCTCTCTGAAGACTCAAGTATTTTGGCCAGTTCTCTGGCTTTCACAGCCTCCTTTGAATTGAGCAACATAATTATACCTATAAGTCTATGCAATCTCATAAGTTCACATCCTCGTAATTTCTCTTTTTATTTTTTTATAATATAAGCATATCAAATTTTAAGTAATCCTTAAACAACTTGACCTTAATAAAAATAAAAAGAAGCTTCTTATCAAGATATAACCCTTGATAGGAAGCTTTACTTTTTGATAACCTCATTATTTTAAGTGTCTTTTTTATGCTTTTTCTTTACCACTTTAAGCCTAAAGAAATCTTCTCTTTCCTTCTCCTCTAATACCTCTGTAACGAATTTAACTATTTCTTCAAATTTAGGAATTTGAATATTTTGAAGTGCATTGGCTCTCTTTTGAGTTTTCTTTACTTCCATAGCTAACCTATAAATCGCATTCTCTATTTCTGCTAGTTCATAGGTTAGGTATTTTACGTTGTTAAATTCCTTCATAGCCTCATCTATAGCGGCACTGCTTCTATAGAAACCATATTTAGGCTTTAGCTCCTTTTTTTCAAAATTCACTTTTGGTACTTCTACTCCCATGACGCTTTTAAATAATATGTCATAATCCTTAGCCTCTTCTACTGTCATGGCTATATCTTCCACATTAGTTATTCCAGAATTGATGCTGGCATACCTTAGAGCCTCATAGGCCCTAGAAAAAGTTAAATTTATTTGTTCCTGAAGCTCATGGGCCTTAGATACATAAGACATCATCTCTCTTATAAGCACATTTCTTTTCTTATCTAATAGTTCAAAGCCTTTCTTAGAAAAATCCAAGGAGTTTTTGGCAGACATTAAGGTGGATTTGGTTGGTGCAAAATTCTCCATATTATTTCACCACTGTTTTATAATATTTATTTAGTATTTCCGGGGAAATTCTATCTAACTCACCCCTAGGCAATATACTAAGTATTTCCCATCCTAGGTCCAGAGTTTCTGCCATATCCCTATTTTCATCATATTCTTGCTTTAAAAACTTAGCTTCAAATACTCTTCCAAATTCCATATAGTTCTTATCTATATCCGATAATTCGTCTTCTCCGATTACCTGAGCCAGAGCTATAATATCTTGTACCCTAGAATAGGCTGCAAATATTTGATTTGATACCTCTGCATGATCTTCTCTGGTAAAGCCCTCTCCAATACCATCCTTCATAAGTCTAGAAAGTGAAGGAAGTATATTTACTGGAGGATAGATATCCCTTTGTTGTATACCTCTGCTCAAAACTATCTGCCCTTCAGTTATAAAACCGGTAAGGTCGGGAACAGGATGGGTTATATCATCATTAGGCATAGTAAGTATAGGTATTTGAGTTATACTTCCACTTTTTTCATTCATCATGCCAGCTCTTTCATAAAGAGAAGCAAGATCTGAATATAGATATCCTGGATACCCCTTTCTGCTTGGAACCTCTTCTCTTAAGGAGGAAAGTTCTCTTAAGGCTTCACAATAGCTAGTCATATCTGTTAAAATAACAAGCACATGCATTCCTTCTTCAAAGGCCAGATATTCTGCTGCAGTTAAGGCACACCTTGGAGTTATTATCCTCTCTACTATAGGATCATCCGCCAAATTTGTGAACATTACTACCTTCTCCAAAACTCCAGCTTCTTCAAAGCTCTTCTTAAAAAAGTGTGCATCATCATGTTTAATTCCCATAGCTCCAAACACTATGCAGAACTTATCCTCACCTTCTCCAGAAATCTTAGCTTGCCTTACAATTTGAGCCGCTAACTCATTATGAGCCATACCATTACCAGAAAATATAGGAAGCTTTTGTCCTCTTATAAGAGTAACCAAAGCATCTATGGAGGATATACCTGTTTGAATATAGTTTCTTGGATATCTTCTTGCTACAGGATTCATAGGTCTCCCGTTTACATCATATTTCTTAGAGGAGTATACCTCTCCAGCTTTATCTCTTGGTTCCCCAATACCATTAAACTCTCTGCCTAATATATCTTTTGAAAGAGGAATCTTAAAGGATTCTCCTCTGAAATGTACTGAAGCATTATCTACAGATATTCCAAGGGTAGGCTCGAAAACTTGAACAACGGCTTTATCTTTATATATTTGAACAACCTTTCCTTTTTTCTTATACTTTCCATCTACAGTGATATCTACAATTTCATCGTAAGCAACATCCTTAATATTGGAAAGTACTATCAAAGGTCCTTGAACTCTATCAAGCATTAAATATTCTTTTTTCATATTAGCTCCCCCTTACTTATATTTTTCCATGAGATCATTAAAATAGGTTGCTAATTCTTTTTCTAAATCATCTATAAGGGAAAAACTATCATTAGGAATATTATATTTCATTTTATATAGCCTTTCCATTAAGTCCTTATTGGTTATTATTGATATAGGAATTCCCATTTTTACAGCTTTACTTCCATAATCATAAAAGCTCTCAATAGCTTTTAGCATCTTATACTGCTTTTCTAAAGGCACATAGGTATCTACAGCATTATAAGCATTCTGCTGTAAGAAAGCTACCTTTAAGCATTTAGACACCTCTATTATAAGCCTTTGATCATCGGGAAGCACGTCTTCTCCAACCAGTTTAACTATTTCTAAAAGTTTATTCTCTTCATACAAGAGCTTGAGCATCTTTGCTCTTAAATCCATTATGTCTTCAGCTATATTCTCTTCATACCAATCCTTTAAAAGCGCTAGATAGCCACTATAGCTAGACAACCAATTTATAGCTGGATAATGTCTTGCATAGGCCAACTTTTTATCCAAGCCTAAAAAGGCAGAAACGAATCTCTTTGTATTTTGAGTAACAGGCTCTGAAAAGTCTCCCCCTGCTGGCGATACCGCCCCTATTACAGTAACAGAGCCTTCTGTTCCATTTAAGTTCTCCACATAACCTGCTCTCTCATAGAATTCTGCCAATCTAGAAGGTAAATAAGCTGGATATCCTTCCTCTGCTGGCATCTCCTCAAGTCTTCCTGAAATCTCTCTTAAGGCTTCTGCCCATCTTGAAGTGGAATCCGCCATAATAGCCACATGATAGCCCATATCTCTAAAATATTCTGCCAGAGTTATACCTGTATAGATACTAGCTTCTCTTGCAGCCACGGGCATATTTGAAGTATTGGCTATAAGCACGGTTCTATTCATCAGTGGCAAATTAGTTCTAGGGTCTATAAGCTTTGGAAAATCCTCTAGAACCTCTGTCATTTCATTTCCTCTTTCTCCACAGCCTATATAAACTATGATGTCAGCATCAGACCATTTTGCTAGCTGATGCTGAGTCATAGTTTTACCAGTACCAAAGCCTCCTGGAATAGCACAGGTTCCCCCTTTGGCTAGTGGAAAAAACACATCTATAATTCTTTGACCTGTGATAAGAGGTCTAAATATAGTTTTTCTTTCTCTTACAGGTCTAGACTTTCTTACCGGCCAATATTGATAAAGTTTTAACTCCTTTATTTCATCGCCTTGCTGCAATTTAACAATCACTGTTTCTATGTTATATTTACCATTTTCCTTGAGTTCTACAACTTTTCCTCCAAACTCTGGCGGCACCATTAGTTTATGAACTATAGTAGGAGTTTCCTGAACCTTGGCATAAACTTCTCCTTCTCTTAATTCATCTCCTAACTTCACCGTAAGTTCTACATCCCAAAGTTTTTCCTCATCCAGAGAAATAAGTCCTATGCCTTCTGGTATAAAGCCATAAGACATCTCATTTATCTTTTCTAGAGGTCTCTCTATTCCATCAAAAATACTACCTAGTATTCCAGGTCCTAACTTTAAGGAAAGAGGATTACCTGTAGAACTCACAGATTCACCTATTTTTAATCCTCCAGTTTCCTCGTAAACTTGTATGGTGGCAAAATCTTCTTCTAATATTATAATTTCTCCTATTAGCTTCTTTTCACCTACCATAACCATCTCTCTCATTTTAAAGCCCTTCATACCTTCTGCTTTTATAACGGGGCCATTAACTCCGATTATTCTACCTTCCATAGGCTTACCTCCTAAGCTATAATAAACCTTAATTTATATATAGCATTTCCATCACTTTAACACCGATTAATTCTTTACTCTCCTGTAATTTAGCAAAAAGGCTATTGTCCACTTTAAAGGTTCCTTTAGCGTCTAATAATATTACACCACCAATAAAGTCTTCCTCTGATATTTTTATTTCTATGGTCTTATTATTGAATTTTCCTTTTAGAGCTTGAATATCATCTTTAAATCTTTGGTAATCTCTCTCTACTAACACAAGATGATAATTGCCAGCTTCTACTTCTCTTAAAGCTTTTTCTAAACTGTCCATAAAAAAGTGGTCATATTGCTTAGAGGAAACATATTGTAAAAGCTTATCCTTAACTTCACCTAAGGTAGCTTCAATTAATGCTTCTTTAAGTGCCAATATCTCTCTTTGCTTATTAAGCTTTTCTCTTGCTACTATCTCATTAGCTTTAGTATTGGCCTTCTTAATAATATCTCTTTGGATATTCTTTTTAAGCTCTGAGATTTTAGCTTGCTCCTCTTCCAATTTCTTCTGAGCTTCTTTATTAAATTCTCCTAGCTTTTCATCTTTTTCTTCATTTACTTTATCAAATATTATCTTAGAAAATAAATTTATCTTATCATCAATAGTGGTCATAAGCTAATCCTCCTATATCTTAAGACCTATAGACTCCTTAACATATCGAACTATGGAATCCTTCCCTTTTCCTGAACCGTGTCTATCTGGGATTTCCACCAAAAGAGGTCTTTCCTTAGATAGTTTTATTTCATTTATGAGCTCAGGTACCAAAGCTGCAACCTTTTCAGTGACAACTATGATTCCAATATCTTTATCTTGTTTAAGCTCCTGGATCTTCTTTATTATATCTTCTTTTTCATGAAGAATTATGCCTGGAATACCTGCCATCTTCATTCCTACAAAGGTATCTACATTATCACTTATTAAAAAGCTTCTCATAAGCCTCTCTCCCAAAATTATAATCTAGCAAGAATCATTATAGATATTATAAGACCATAAATTGCTATACCTTCACCAAGACCAACATAGATAAGAGTTTTTCCTAATATCTTAGGATCTTCTGATACTGCTCCTAGAGCTGAAGAACCAACGGCACCTACGGCATAACCTGCACCAATAGTAGCAAGCCCTGTAGAAAGTCCTGCTGCTAAATAACCTAAGCCTGCTGATGGATTTGCTGCAGTTTCTGCTGCTGCATGAGCTATGCTTGGTATATTCATTATTAAAGCTAAAGTCATTACCGGTACAAAGGCGCCTAAATTGATTTTCAATGCCTTTTTTATCTTCTTCTTTCCTGCAAAGTCACCCTTTGCCTGTTCAACCACTCCATAAGCTATAGTAGAAATCACGACACCAAATGTTAATATTAATAGTATTATCATACTCATTACACCTCTCTATTATTTATTAAAAATTTACTGTTACAGGTTCGAAGGGCACTCCGCCGCCTTCATAATATTTACTGAATAGTTCATAATATTGTAGTCTCAAGCCTTGAATAAATACTATTAAGCCTTCAAGACCTATGATTATTATATTTCCAAGTATTAGTATGAGCGCTGAGCTTACACCACTCTTTGACATATGAGCCATAGCAGAAAATGCTATAAATAGTCCCACGTGATTTAAGGCAAAGGCCCCTACCCTTATAAAGGAGACCGTATTTGAAAACATAGATAGTAAGGTTTCTATTACTTCAAAGCTAGCTTCTATAAAATAGTCTTTAGGTCCCTCTTCAAATAAAGTCTTTTTTCCCATACATATATGAGCTAAAGGTTGTTTTAACAAAATCAGTAGTAGCAGAGAAATTAAATATACAGCCCAAACTCCTACTGGCAAAATATCTTTTCCGTAAACTTTTGAAACTACTAAAACTAAAGCTCCAATATAGAATAAGAATCCTGCTATTCCTTCTTTTCCAAAGACGCCATGCTCTATGTCTCCTTTTCTTAGGTTATTAATAATACCTAGCAGAAAACCAAAGATTAAGAATCCACAGCCAAATATTATAGCCCAAAGTAATACATCTTGTATATCTTCCATAGGTCTTACTAGTAAAGCAGGAATAAGCTCCTCTGAACCAAATATACTTCCATATAAGAAACCAAAGATCATGGAACTCACTCCAAGCCTTTCAAGGATTCCACCTAAACTAGTTCTCTTTTTCTTAAACCTTAGGTAAAGTCCCCCTAATAACAAAACTGCTCCTTGTCCTACATCTCCAAACATAGCCCCAAACATTATGGTATAAGTTATGGCTAGGAAAGCTGTAGGATCAATTTCACCATAGGTTGGAGTTCCATACATTCCTACCATACTCTCAAAGGGTCTTATAAGCTTTCCATTTTTTAATTTTGTTGGTGGTATAATAGACTTGTTATTTATTTCCTTAGTATCTTTTTTAAGGGTAACTATGGTATCTTTAAATTCTACTAAAGTATTGTCTAACTTATGCATCAAGGTTTCTGGCACCCATCCTGATAAATAGAAAAATTCATTAGTACAGGCCGCTGTTTTCTTAATATCTGCAGATTTTTGTTCTAGCTCATAGCTATTTTCCAGAGTTTTTATAGAATCATAATTCTCTACCAAAAAATCCTTAAGTTTTCTTTCACTTACTTCTGTTAAGGAGAAATATTCTTTTGTTTCTTTTTTTAATGCTTCTACTACTTCTATAGGAGTTCCTGCATAATGATTAGGCAATAAAATTTCCTCGCAATTTGCAGACTTAAATATCCTTTCCGTCTCAGCAATTAGTGGTATAGGTGTAAAGGCTATAAATATAACAAAATCCTTTTCTTTATACACACTTTGAACTACAGAAGGTATATTTTCATAGTTTGCCTTAATCTTGTCCATATTTTCTTGATTTACCTTATATAAACCGACTTTAAAGTTTTTCATGGATACTACGTCTTCGATTGGAAGAGAAACATCTTTTAAAAAATCTAAAGCCTCATAGGTATTTTTAAGAAATTGCTCTTTTTCTCTTAATGCTTCAAGTTCTTTATTTAGAGTCTTATACCTTCTATATATTTCTTCAGTACGATGCTCTATATCTTCAAAATCAAATATTACATCCTTAATAATCTTTTCTTCCAGCTTAAAATCCTTTTGTTGTTTTCTAAGCTTTTCTATATGCCTAAGCCCTACATTATAGTCTTTCTCATAAACATAAGGCCTTATATAACTTACATCCATTAAAGCCTCTATGTTATCCTCAGAAGTCTTAAGTACAAAGTCTGAAGAATTAATCTCTTGCAATGCATTTACTGGTTGTATAAAACTTCCCAGGGCTAATAGCTTGGTTAATCTGTCAAAGTCCTTAAAGGCTCCCACCAGATTTACCATATACATTTTCTCAATGGACATAACTTCACCTCCCAGCTACAATGTTACAGAAATATATTTCATACCCTCACTTGCATCCAAGTCATATCTCTTTTGTTCTACTATAGATATAATATCTCGTACCTCAATCCTATAAAGAATTAAATAACTCATGACCATGCTAAAATTTGTTTTATTTTCTTTTAAAAATTTATTAAAATATTTTTTTTGTAATTCTCTTTCTCTTTTTTCTATATTATTAACATCATCACTTTCATAAATCCACCCATAGGGAGTATTCTCAATGATGTGATGAAACTCCTCTATATTATTGGCATAGCAAAGCTTCTTAATATTGTCTTTTGAAAGCTTATATCCATCATATATAGTATAGTTAAATAGTTCTTCTGGAGTTATATCATAGTATTTTTTACCCCTATAGATCCAGCTTAAGTTGAGCAAATCTCCTTCTATTCCTATTATCTGACTTATAACCTCTCTATTTTCCTTATCTAAATGTTTAAGCTCTTTTCTTATGTTAGAAAAATAAACAAAATCTAATTCTGTTTCTATTCTAAACAGACCCTTCTCATTTATATCTTTTATTAAATTTTTAAGGGCATTATAATATATACTTCCCTTCAGTCTATCCACCAGTTCTTCTAAATTCTTAGAAGATAGCAGATAATCATAATCAATAGAATTTAATCTATCTTTTCCTATGAGAACTTTTTCTATCTCTTCTTTAGTACGACCTATATACTTTCCTCTGATGATTATTTTTAAGTCTTCAATTTCCCATCTTAGAAATAAATTTTTAATAAATTTTCTGTACTCGCCATTAAAATAATTTATAAACTTGTTATAAATCCTAGTATAATGCTTATCTAAAATTATTTCTAATTCTCCTCTATGAATCTTTTCTATGTCGTATTCCTTTAAAAGCTCACCGTAGTGCGTTCTCTCTTTCAAAATCCTCAGAGAATTTTTAAAACCTTTACCTTGAAGCAGCTCTAAATATTCCTCTTCCTTAAGCATTTTTCCTTTTAAGGCCTTTACCTTGGAATTTATAGCGCTAAACTTAACTACACTTCCCATAAATCTTCACTCCTAAAGGGAACTGATTATTTTACTAAATACTTCTTCCACTATATTTTCTTTATTCTCCTCATATTTAGCTTTAATATTCTTTAACAGTTCATTTTTTTCTTCTATAACTTTGTTAGCTTTTTCTTCAGCTTCACTCAATTTTTCCTTTAGAACAGCCTCTTTAATGGCCTTAGACTCTTCTATCCATTGGGTTTGCATGGACTTTATTCCTTCTTGCAGCTCTTTTTCTTTCTCCTTTAATAGTTCATCAATATTTTTACGATAATTTTCAGCATCTTTATCTATGCTCATTATTTTATTGATTACAAATTCCAAAGTCTCACCTCCACACAAAAATGCTTATTTTACTATTCTAGTACTATTTTTATTTTTTGCAAAATAGCAACAGTAATAGCAAATACAAGTTTTACGGAGAACCTTCATAATAAATGAGGTTAAACTACTTTATTAACTAAATAATGAGCTTAATCCTTATAATTAAAAATTGCTCTTCTCAAAGTGTTCACGAGGCTTCAACGTCATTAGATTGTTAAATTTTTATCTTGTCATTGTTAAAAAGATATCTTGTTATATTTACCTTAAATAATTATTCTTGTCCATCTTTATCATGAAAAATCACCATATTTTCTCTAACACTCTGAAGAAAATATGGTGACTTTCCATCTTAATTATTATGTTCTAATAAAACGTTAGAAGCATACCTCCTAAGTTCCAATGATATAACAATATAAAAAATAATAGACTAAATAATACTATTACTAAATAATGAATTCTACCTATGAAGTTCCAATAACTTTTTTTCCATATAGGTATACTGAAAGTTAATAGAAGAAGTGTAAATAGAAGAATAAATATAGGCATAAACTTTACTACATACATAAAAGCAGACAATACATAGTAATCTATTTGACTTGTATTAGTATTATTCATAATATTCTTATAAATATAAAGGTAATATAATACAAAACCTATCATTATAAATATTAAAATTGAATTTAAGCATAGAATACCTTTAACTATAAATCTATTTCTCTTATTGCTATTATCATTATTATTCTGTTTTTTTCTTTTTATAACACCGATTAAAGGCCAAGAAGCAAGTATTATTACTGTAAGTATTATAAATCCTAGATATCCTGTCAAAGGAAAATGTAACTTGTTTAATTTTATATTTCTAAAGGATGGTACTTTTTCATTAAAATTAAAAACTTCACCATTATTAGAATAAAATACTCCTTTATGAATCTCCGTTAATTTTCCATCTTTTGAATACAAACTTCCGCCTTCTTCACTAATATTTAATAAATCTATAACAAAAGGAATGCCTGTCATTGAATATGTATAATTGCCAGTATACTTCTTTAGCTCCTTTGGTGTAGACTTATGAATTATATTAAGTTGACTGAGTTTATTAGTAACATTTGAAATTAAATAATTTTGCAAATTATTATTACTTATATAATTATTAGAATTGACCTTTCCAGCTCTTTGATAATATTCAGTTGTCTGATCCCCTATTATTCTATTCAATATTTGATAACTAATATTTCCTGGTTGGATATCTTCCTTTAAGGCTTTATTATCTGTATTTGATAGAACCACTACTCCTAGCCTAATATCAGGATACCAAGTCATACTTGATAAAAATGCAAAGCCTCCACCATTATGATTAAAAATAAGTGAATTATTTATTACATACTTTCCAACACCTAAACAGTAGCCCTCAGTTTGACCTTCTGCTGGAAAAGGTATTTTGTACATCTCTTTTAAAATACCAGCTGCTATTATATTTTTTTCACTAACTTTTCCTCCATTTAAATGAAATTGTATAAACCTTCCCATATCAAGGGCACTGCTGTAAAAGCCCCCTGATGGAATTATAGGTATTTCAAGGGGTACCTTCCAGTAATAGTTACTTTGACCTATAGCTCTAGCTTTATTATTTTTTATTTTCTCCATGTCAAAAGTACTATTTACCATTCCAATTGGCTTTGTAATATTTTCTTCTACATACTGGTAAAAAGGTTTTCCACTCTGTTTTTCAATTATGTATCCTGCAAGATCAATGCCTAAATTTGAATAAGAATAGTTTTCTCCCACAGGAAATTTAAGCCAAGTATTTGAAATACTTTTAATATGCTCCTCAAAAGAAGGAGAGTTTGTATCAAAATTACTGCCAACAGGAGCTTCGTGTGTAAAACCAGCCGTATGACTTAATAAATGTCTTATGGTTATTTTCTCCTCTGGATTATTTTCAAAGGCACTATTTACCTTAAAATTTGGAAGATAATATTTAATTGGTTTATCTAAATCAATTAATCCTTCCTGCGCTGCTTTCATCGCGGCAGTAGCAGTAATTGTCTTTGATATTGATTGAATACTAAAAATTGTATCTGGTGTTACTGCATTTTTCTTATTTTTATCAGTATATCCAAAACCTTTTGACCACAAAATTTCTTTATCATCAACTAGAGCCACTGACAGCCCTACAATTTTACTTTTCTTCATGGCATCTTCTATGATTTTCTCACAATCCCTTACTATTTCAGAATGCTTCCTCATAAAATCAGTGTCATTTTGGTCTTCTGCAAAAACATTTAAACTGCTAGCCATGATAAAATTCATCATAATAATAGAACATAATAAATATTTAATAATATTCTTTTTCATTTTTTCCTCCCTTAATAAAATTTCTCTCCCCTTATACCCATTAATTATTACAAATTATTTTTTATATTTCTATACAGCTATAAGAATTCCTTCGTCATGTAGTTATAACCTTTCGACAAATCACTATAGTATACTTAAAATCAAATACACTAAAATAAAATCCCCAACCCCTTTAAAATGTTATCCTTTAGAGAGACTATTTTATGGTGTCTAATCTATAAGGTAAATTTTTTTAGTCTGAGGAATTAAAATACACTTTAAATTTTCTAATTGTTATATCTTATTAATAAGAAACTGCAACTCCTACCAATTCATCCGTATCAGTAATATATTATCTATTCTGCCAGTGCCAATATCTCCAGCAAAAGAAATACCTTTTTTCAGTAGCAGTGTACTCAAAATTACTAACATGATTGTGGAAGCAGTTAATGTTATATAGGCTTTTTTATTTGTTTTTTTCATATAAATTCCTCTCTTTCTCTATTTCTTATCATTATAGAAAAATAATGTTATAAACTTATATGAAGGTTATTATAAAGTTGTAAAAATTAGAGATACGGTTGTCCCCTGTTATTTTTAGCAAATTATCATCTAAAGCCTTGAGATTGTATTTTAAATTTCAAAAAATCACACCTTTATCTTTTAATAATGAAAAGGATATATTTTCATTACTATAATAGTTGATGTAATAACTCATAATATTTTTTATTGCTATATTAGATAATTTATTATTACTAGCTAGATTCTCCATATCATTTTCTAGAGATTGTTTAATAAAATGATGTTCACCTAGAGCTTTTTCCTTTTCACTTTCTAACATACATTGATAGGTAGTATACATAATCCAGCAAATACTAGCATTAAATACCGTTAGAAACAGAATAAGCACACAGAAATATGGTTTTCTCCAAAACTTCATGGTCCATTATACCTCCAAACGATATCCCAATTTATAAACTGTTTTTATTTCATTTTCCAGTCCTAATTTTTTACGAAGCTTTTGAATATGAACAAAAAGAGAGAGCATTTCTCTCTCTCTAAATCTCTCCAATATCAGCTCCGAAAACAGCTACATATTGATTATCTAAAACAAACATATTATCTTTCCATTTCAAGGTATTTAAAATATATCCTAAAGAGTCTGCATTGTATCTTCCAGCTATTTTTTGGTAAGCTAATAGCTCATATACTTTATTTGAATCAAAATCCACAGGATATAAACCACTTAAAGGGTTTACAAAGCCGCTGATTGGATTCTTTAGCTTTCCGTTTTCATAATATATCTCGCTTAAATAATCCTTTCCCTTATAAGATATATCTATAATGTACTTTTTATTATTTTCCTTACTGACAACTTCAACCTTATAGTTATCTTTATAAGTAACATCATATTTGTATTGCTCGTCATATACATTAAAGTCAAACAGCAATTTTTCAATATTGTTAACAAAGGAATAAATGTAGTAATACATTATACCACCACTGCCGCCTGTGGCAATGCCTATCAAAATATCATCTACACCATCTCCTGTAAAGTCTCCCAAAAATAGAGTAGGATTATATCCTCAGACTGTTGATAAACATTTTATGGGAATACCCGCTGTGGCGGGTATTTTTTCTTTGCAAAAAGGATTTTTAACTTCGGTGTAGAATATTATACTCATAGGATAGTATGAGGTGATAAAGCATGATTAAAGAAAATAATTCTGCACAGCAGAAACTAGAATTAGTATATATTGAAAACTTGGTTCCACAAAATCATTTGTTACGAAAGATTGATAAGTGCATTGATTTCTCGTTTATTAGAGAATTAACAAAGGAGTATTACTGTCTTGATAATGGCAGACCAGCTATTGACCCGATAGTTCTTTTTAAGATGCTACTGATAGGTTACATATTTGGAATAAGATCAGAAAGAAGACTTGTAGAAGAAATTGAAGTTAATATAGCGTATAGATGGTTTTTGGGTTTCTCGTTATCAGAAAAGATTCCAGATCATTCAACCATTAGCAAAAATAGAACTAAGCGCTTTAGCGAATCAGATGTATACCAGAAGATATTTGATAAAATAGTGGACATTGCTATTGAGAAAAAACTGGTAAGTGGCAAGATACTTTATACAGATTCTACACATATAAAGGCAAATGCCAATAAGAATAAATTCACCAATGAAGAAATAACTGCATCAACCAAAGATTATCTAAATGATCTTGATGATGCAGTAAATAAGTCAAGAGAAGACCATGGTCAGACACCTCTAAAAAAAAAGCTTCCAGATAAAATAGAGAAGAATAGAAAAGTAAGTACAACTGATCCAGATAGCGGATTTATGACAAGAGATGGAAAGCCAAAAGGGTTCTTTTACCTTGAGCATAGAACTGTTGATGGTAGGTATAACATTATCCTTGATAGCTACGTAACCCCTGGAAATATCAATGATGACGAACCTTATGTGGATAGAGTTGACACAATAATAGACAAATTTAAGTTTGATACTAAGTATGCAGTAGCTGATGCAGGATATTCAACAGCTCCAACTATAAAGAAACTCTCAGAAAAAAGTTATCAGGCAGTGTTAGGTTTTAGAATGGGACCACATGTAAAAGGCAAATTTACTAAACTAAGATTTCAGTATGTACCTGAACATGATCTATATGTTTGTCCAGGTGCAGCACCATTGCGTTATAAGACAACAACAAGACAAGGATATAAAGAATATGTAAGTGATAAGTTCTACTGTGATAATTGTTCGTTACGAGAAAAGTGCTTGACATCAGATAAAGCTGATGTCAGGACAATTAGACGGCATGTATGGGAGGAGTTAAAGGAAAAGGTTTTTGACTTTCTTAGATCTGATAAAGGTAACGGTATCTATAAACGTAGAAAGGAAACTATTGAGCGAAGCTTTGCAGATTCAAAAGAACTGCATGGGCTTCGCTACGCTCGCTTCCGCGGATTACCCAAAGTTAGTGAACAGTGCCTACTAACATCAGTAGCACAGAATATAAAGAAGATTGCATTGGTGTTATCACGCCAATGCTCGTACTCTTAGGAGAGAAAATACCAATTTTTACGTGAGTTTTTCACCTACCTACGCCCACAGTATGGATTTTTTTGCTGTTAAAAAACCTCATCAGGATTTTCATAAAATCCGATGGGGTTTTTCAACATCCTGAGGATTATATCCTGAATTTTCTTTAAGGGGTATCCTAGTAACCCAACCTATCCTTCCATCCTGTATTACAAGGGTGATATTTTGAATGAATGGGCTATCTTCTGTCTTTATGCCTGTTAAATACACATTATCAGGTATTCTATCACCGTTTACGTCTCCTCTAGCATAAGATACAATTCTCCAGTTTATAGCATTAGCTCTAAAATAGCGATTATACATAACAGCTCCCTTTACATTACAAGCTTTGTATAAATATCTTATGAAATGAGCTATAACCCTGTTACAGATTTAATTATGACATTTTATTCGCTATAACAATTTCTTGATATTACCCTAAAACCCTTCTAGCTATTTCGACTGCTTCCTTTGCATCCTTAGCATAGTAATCTGCCTTAATATTATCTGCATATTCTTGATTAAGCACAGCCCCTCCCACAAAAACCTTACAATCTAAATTATTCTTTTGTATGAGTTCAATGGTTTCTTCCATGCTTTTTACTGTAGTAGTCATGAGGGCGCTTAATCCTACTAGTTTTACATCATGTTTCTTTATTTCTTCTACTATTATTCCTGGCTCTACGTCCTTACCTAAATCTATAACCCAATAACCATAGTTTTCAAGGATTAGTCTTACTATATTTTTGCCAATATCGTGAATATCCCCTTTTACCGTAGCCATTATTATAGTTCCTTTGTAAATTGTCTCATTTCCCTTTGATGAAATCATATGATGCTTTATAACTTCAAAGGCATTTTTTACTGTCTCTGCGGATTGTATCATTTGAGGAAGAAAAATTTCTCCCCTTTCAAATTTACCTCCTACTTTGTCTAGCGCTGGTATTAAATCTTCATCTATGATTTCTTGGCTTTTCTTAGACTTTAGTGCTTTTAAGGTAGCTTCTCTAGCTTCATCCTTTAGCCCTTTTATTATTATGTCTTTTAGATGAAGTTCTTTTAAAGTGTTAGTTTTGTTTGATACCTCTTTTTTTCCCTCTCCATACCTATCTATAAACCTTGCAGCGGATACATCTTCATTATTTAGCACATTAAATACAGCTATAGTTTCCATTATTTCTTCATCCTTAGGATTTATTATAGGCAAATCTAAGCCGGCCTGGAGCGCCATAGCCAAAAATACTTTGTTTATCATGTTTCTGCTAGGCAATCCAAAGGAAACATTGGATACTCCTAGTAAAGTTTTAATTCCTAATTTCTCTTTTACCAAGGTCAAAGCTCTTAGTGTCTCCATAACTTCCTTTTGGTTAGAAGCCGCTGTTAAGGTCAGTGTATCTATATACACATCTTCTTTGTTTATTCCATAGCTTAAAGCTTTATTTAATATTCTCTCTGCTATTTCAACTCTTTCTTCTGCACTGGCAGGTATTCCCCTTTTATCTAAGGTTAAGCCTACCACTGCTGCACCATATTTTTTTACTAAGGGAAGTATCTTATCTAAAACTTCTTCTTCTCCATTGACGGAGTTTACGATAGCCTTTCCATTATAATCTCTCAAGGCCTTTTCTATAACTTTAGGATTATTAGAATCAATTTGAAGTGGTACATCTGTGATGGCTTGAATTTCTTTTATAACCTTAGCTATTACTTCCTCTTCATTTATTTCTGGTAATCCTACATTTACATCTAGCATATGGGCGCCACATTCTACTTGTTCTATGGCCTCTCTTAAAATATAATCCATATCCCCATTTCTTAAAGCTTCCTTAAAAAGCTTTTTACCTGTAGGATTTATCCTTTCACCTATGACCTTTACTCCATCAATAAGCACTACCTTAGAAGAAGAACAGACTCCGCAAATAACTTTAGGGGTCATGGGTTTAGGAGAACAATATTTTATTTTCTCTGACACTTTTCTTATATATTCATCTGTAGTACCACAGCAGCCCCCCACTATTCTAACACCTTTTTCCACATTGGAAAGCTGAGCTAAGGCAAACTCCTCAGCCTTTAGGTTATAAACTGTTTTATTATCCACTACCTTAGGCAATCCTGCATTGGGTTGAACTATCACCGGTATAGTGGCATATTTTAACACTTCCTTTACAATAGGCTCCAATTCCTTAGGCCCTAGGGAGCAATTTACTCCAATAGCATCTACCCCTAAGCCCTGCAGAGTCATTACCATAGCTAAAGCACTAACTCCAGTAAAGGTTCTTCCATCCTCTTGAAAGCTCATGGTACAAAACACAGGCAGCTTGCTATTTTCTTTTGCAGCTAAAATAGCCGCCTTGGCCTCATATAAATCTGTCATAGTTTCAATAAGTATGACATCTGCTCCGCTTTTTTCTCCTTGTACCACTTGTCTTTTAAATATATCATAGGCTCTTTCAAAGCTTAGAGTACCTAAGGGCTCCATAAGCTGACCTATAGGACCAATATCCAAAGCTACAAAAATATTTTTATCACCTTTAGCTTCTAATACATTTTTTACAGCTCTATCAATGACTTCTTCTACTGAATACTTACTATTTTGAAGTTTTATCTCGTTGGCGCCAAAGGTATTGGAGGTTATGGCTTTAGATCCTGCAGCAATATATCTCTTATGTATTTTAATAATTGTATTTTCCTCTGTGAAGTTCAATTCTTCGGGAAGTTCTCCACCCTTTAAACCCATGGTTTGCAGCATAGTGCCCATGGCACCATCAAAAATTAATACATTATGCTTTATATACTCTCTAATGTCCACAAAACACACCTACCTTTTTAAAATCACAATTTCTGCTATTGCCACATCTTTCGCACTTGCTATCAGATCCTTCAAAAGACTCTTTAGTGATACCTATAATAGCTGTTACCGATTTTCTTGGGATTAATAAACTATGCTCTGTAGCGTTAAGTCCTATGGTTTTCTCTGCCTCTAACAGAGTCAAAAAATCTTTTTGAATATCGAGGCTTAAATCTCCATATCCTAGACTATACCTCCAAGTGATATGATTATCCCTTTGTGCCTCTTCTTCTCTTATGACATTTTCTATATAATCACAATATTCCTCTATAAGAGCTGTAGCACAGGCATTAAATATCAAAGCTTTTGTCAAACTTATTTTTTCATAATAGCTTATTCTTCTATCCACTTCAATACCTAAGGTTGCAGCCATAAAAACGCAGCTCTCACAATGTTTTAGGTGGTTAAATATATCCTTACCTTTCAAAACAAAATTTGTGTTTAGCACCTTAATTTTATCCTCTTCCTTTTCTATATTATATCTTTTAAAAATATTCCTTGGAGTAGCTGTTTTTTTAATTTCCTCCCTACATTCCTCTATGAGATTTTTAGTACACTCATCTATATCCAATATCTCATTTTTATATCCCAAATATCTCAGCACTTCTCTTTTTCTAATACTATATTCTTTCATAAAATCCTCTTCACGCATATAAAAATTTCTCTTCAATGTGTATACTGCAAATTGTGAATTATTTTAAATTTCATATATATTCAAACTAAATCCTTGTCCTAATACCATGGTGCCTTAATCACTCTATGATCCAATTGAAAACTCTCCACTTTTTTCATAGCTAATTCTCCCTCCTATTTATAAAAATCTATATTATATAGCAATATTTTTATTTAATGAGCTTATTATAGAATTTAAGCTCTCATTATTTACTACAGGCATTATGCCTGCTTGAATTGGTATATTTATATTTTCCTTTTCAGTAGTTTCTAAAAAATTATAAAATATATTATTATCAAAAAATAATTGTGAAATCAGATGTTCTGCACCTTTTTCTACCTTTCTCTTTAACTCTAATATATCTCCGTAGGTATCTTTATGCTCCACATGGCCCTCAGGATAACAGGCAGCTCCAATCCCAAAGCCTCCAATAGTCTTTATTTGATTTATTAGCTCATAAGCACTATTATATTCACCTATAATTCTACCATCCTTAGGCACATCTCCTCTTAGAGCTAATATATTTTCTATCCCCTTATTTCTTAAATCTTTTAATATCAACTCTATATTTTCTCTTGTAGAATTTATACAAGTTAAATGAGCCAAGGTCTCTATGCCATAATTATCTTTTATAAAAGAGGATAGTTCACAAGTTTTATTATCCTTAATACTTCCACCCGCACCATAGGTTACACTGATAAAATCAGGTTTTAAATCCTTCAACTCCTTTAAGGTATCATAAACAGTATCCAAAGGAGATACGGGCTTTGGTGGAAAAACTTCAAAGGAGAATACTACATTTTTTGATTTAAACAATTGACTAATTTTCATTTTTAATACCCCTCTCTATTTCTAATTTAAATAGCAAGGCTGAGAGGCTTTGTAAAAAATTAAGTCATGTACCACCAGCTGAGCTGGTGGCTTGATTAAGCCCTATAAGGGCATGGTACTGGCGGCGCTACTCGCGCTCTGAAAAAACCGCCAATCGCAAAACTTTTACAGCGGCCACCCTCGTTGGGTGGCTTTTTTATTTGCTACCTTTTGCTGGCTCGCCCGTGAACGGGTCAATATATTCTTTCATACTTATCTGTTCTGCTATTTGATCTTCTTGAAGTTGATTTTGTATATATTTTGCAACTGCAGTTTTATTTCTTCCAACTGTATCTACATATGAGCCAAACGTATTAGGAAAACTGCAAAAACCCTTATTCTATGCGGGATAAGGGAATACCAAAATAAAATATGAGCTATCACATTACACAGGATACCGCCTAATTGGACAAGATAGGCGGTATTTTTGTATCTGGATAGCGGAACTTCGGGTCAACTTGGCCCGAAGTGGAAAGGGGGGATTACAAATCCCTGTGGGGCTTGACCTAAAAAATCAAGCCCCTTTTTCATGCCATAAAACAGACAAGGAGGAAAAACGCATGGCAAAAAATGAGCCAAACAAACCGGACGAAGTAAAAACCGCCCCGGCACAGGAAGCCGCAGCAGAAGAAAAAAGCACTCCCAAACCCATGCCGGAGATTGGCGGCAAAGCTCCTGCCCCGGAAAAGACTGCCGAAGAAACAGCGGCACTTCCCCATGAGGACGGAGCCGCCCTGCATGAATCTGATAAGGACAGGCCGAAAGTACCTACCCCCATTGACATTCCCGCCCCCGGTGATGTGGTGGTTTCCTTTGACAAAATCAATGAGATTGTTTCCGGGAAACAGGCGGCGGTAAAGGAAGCGGAGCAGACCGCCCCCGAAAAAAAGGACATGGAAAAATCAGCACACACCGAAAAAAAGGCAGAGCCAGAGAAACCCGGTATGGATAAGGGAAAGGAAAACGAGCCGAAAACGGCTAACAGCAAGCCCAAATCTCGCTCACAAAAAACCACTGAAAAAGCGGACAAAAAGCCTACTCGCCCTGCCAAACAGGAAAAAGCCCCAAAGGCTGTAAAACCGGAAAAGCCGGATAAACCGAAACAAGCCGCAGAAATTGGCGGCGGGGCTTCTGATTCCCCGCAAGCTACGGAACAGGCACAGCAGGAAACGCCGTCCCCTGCCCCGGAACTGCCGTCCGAACCGAGGGAAGCACCCCACCCCGGCGAACAGGAACAGATTGTTTATCTCAATCTTTCCGAGCTTTTCGCTTTCAAAGATCACCCGTTTCAGGTTCGTAATGATGAAGAAATGGCGGCTATGGTGGAAAGCGTTAAGGACAAGGGCGTTACCCAGCCTGCCATTGTGCGCCCCCGTGAAGATGGCGGCTATGAAATCGTATCAGGCCACCGCCGCCAGAAGGCCAGCGAATTAGCCGGATTTGCGGATATGCCTTGTATTATCCGCAACATGACGGACGAACAGGCCATCACGCAGATGGTAGAGGACAACACCAACCAGCGTGAAAATATCCTGCCCAGTGAACGGGCCAAAGCCCTGCAAATGCAGTTGGAAGCCATCAAGCGGCAGGGCGCGCGAACCGGCAACGGGCAACGCTCCAATGAGGTTGTAGCAGAGCGCAACAAAATGACGGTCAAGCAGGTTCAGCGGTATATTAAGCTCAATGAGTTGGTTCCCGACCTTATAAAAATGGTGGACGAAAAGAAAATCGCGTTCACTCCCGCCGTGGAGCTTGCGTTCATCAAGCCCAAAAATCAGCGGTATATCGCTATCGCCATTGAGGGCCAGCAGTCGGCTCCCTCACTCTCACAGGCACAGCGTATGCGTGACCTTGACCAAAAGAAGTTGTTAAACCCCGATGTGATTGACGGAATCATGTTAGAAGAAAAAAAGGAGGCAGACAAAGTGATTATTTCAAGTCAGGAATTAAGCCAGTATTTCGGCAAGGAGAAAACACCTCGCGAAATGAAGGATACCATTATGAAACTGCTGGAGGAAAACAAGGCGAAGCTGAAAGAGGTTTCGGCTCCTCAAAAGAAAGCCGAACAGGAAAAATAAGCACTTCGGGTCAAGTTGGCCCGAAGTCGGTATATGCGGGGCTTTGCCCCGTGCCCCAAAGCTCTAAGGATAAATATATTCCCCGTCGCCGCTTATTGGGTAGCATAGCCGGGAAAATCGGTCAAGAGCTTGCCGCCGTAGGCGGTGCTTCGCACTCTTGACGGATTTCTCCCGGTTATGCTTTAAGGCAGTCAAGCGACGGGGATATATATTCCTTTGAGCTGCTCCCTTTCCAAGCGTGGAAAGGGCGGGGGGATAGGTTGACACATTCAGCGCAACAAGAACGGAGGTGCTTAAATCATGAAACGACCTTTAGCATACATTACTGCCGCGTGGTGCGGCAATCACGATACGGATACCAAACAGGCGGCGCAGTATTGCCGGGCAGTCTATGAAGCCGGGTTTTCCCCGGTTTGCCCGACCCTGTATCTTCCGCTTTTTCTCAATGACGCAATCCCGGAGGAACATAAAAGCGGCATTGATATGAGCCGGGATCTCCTGCGCCGCGCCCATGTACTTGTCGTATGCGGAAGCGATATTGACGAGGACGTGAAAAACGACATTGCCGTTGCCGGGCGGCTGAACATCACGGCAACCACGCTGGACGGGATTCTGACCGTGAAAACACAGGGGCAGGAAAAAGACCATGCTTGAAGCCTTTGTTACCAATCTTGGACGGTATAACGAGGGATATTTGGACGGGGAGCCTTTAAAGCTCCCTGCCACCACCGAGGAAGTGCAGGCTCTTTTGAAGCGTATCCATGTGGACGGTGTGCGGTATGAGGAAATTTTCATTACTAATTATGAAACCGACATTCCCGGTCTGCGTGACTGCTTAGGAGAATATGAAAGCATTGATGAGTTGAACTTCTTGGCTTCCCTGCTGGACGATATGGAGGAATGGGAGTTAGAAAAGTTTTCTGCCGCCGTGGACTTCGGGGAGTACAACAGTGTACCCGCCCTAATTAACCTTACGCAAAATCTGGATTGCTTTGAGTTTTACACCGGAATTGAGAACGAGGACGATTTGGGCCGCTACTATATTGAAGAAATGTGTACGCTGGAAATTCCGGAGCATTTGGAAAACTACATTGATTATGAAGCCTACGGACGGGATATGAGCATGGACGAGGACGGACGCTTTACCGAAGGCGGATATGTGGTGCGGACAGGCGACAGCTTCACCGAGCTTTACTGCGGCAGGGAAGATTTACCGGAAGAATACCGGATTTTCGCTTATCCCAAACCGGAAAAGCTTTCTATTCGTGACACACTCAAACAGTATCAGCAGATGATTGACAACGCACCGTACACCTCAAAAGACCGCTCTGCCCCGTCCTGTGAGGAACGATAAATAAGTGTCTTCGACACTTCAACTCCCCTGCCCCTCAATCTTGAGGGGATTAGGGGTTTCTTTTTGTATCACTTTGTTTCATAATAAGCTTATGAATATACTACAAAAAATCTTTTCTGACCATTATGAAGAAATGTTATACATTCTTCATCCCCGCAAAGTCGTTATTGAAAACGTGGACAGGATGATAAACTGCGGTGCCCCTTCCTTTGGCGGCGCCATGTATGTCTGTCCTCACTGTCGAAATATGAAGTTTGTTCCCTTTCGCTGCAAAAGCCGCTTTTGCCCATCTTGCGGAATTAAGTATTCACAGGAACGCTCTACCTCTATGGCTTTTAAACTCATCCATTGTGTACACAGGCACTGTGTCTTCACCATTGATGAAGATCTACGCCATTTCTTTTTCGATGACCGTTCTCTTCTGGACTGTCTCTTTCAGGCTGTACGCAGTGTTGTCCTTCGAATGTTTCACAACTTAAATAAGTCCAAAAACTTTGTCCCCGGCTTCATTTGTGTCCTTCACACCTTCGGACGTCCCCTGGAATGGAATCCACACATCCATTGCCTGATCTCTGAGGGCGGATTCTCTGATGATGGTTTCTGGCGGACTGTGAATCATTTCAACTACACACTTTTAAGGAAATCCTTCCAGACTGCTCTTTTAAACGAGCTGGAATCCCGCATCGGACCTTCTTTCAAGAAAACAAAGGCTCTCATTTATCGCAAAGATAAAAATGGTTTCTACGTTTATGCAAAGCCCAGTCTCTCCGATACCGATACTGTGATCAAATATGTCAGCCGGTATCTTAGCCGTCCTGCCATCGCTTTAAAACGGATCGATTCCTACGATGGGGAACATGTCACCTTCCATTACAACCGCCATGAAGATAATGCCTATGTGCAGAAAACACTTCCTGCTCTTGATTTCATGCAGCTATTGATCCAGCATATCCCTGAGAAGAACTTCAAAATGACCCGTTATTATGGACTTTATGCAAGGCACAGAGAAAAAGATAAATCTTTGTATAAAGCTATCCCTAAGTCCAAACACCAGATCTTGCTCAGTTTTACAAAGTGGCGCAGCAGCATTCTTCTGTCTTTTGGTTATGATCCTTTGAACTGTCCTAAATGCAGGCATGAAATGTTGCTTGTGGAACTTTATTATGATCACCACAGAGTTTCTCTAAAAGAACTTTATGAAAGGGCTATGGCAAAAGCCAAATGCCGTTCCGCTTGATTTTTTTGCCTGTCTGTATCATACTTAATTTATTAACAGACAGGAGGTATTAAAATCAATGGATCCAAAACTTATAGAGGAACTCAGACAAAAATATATCCAAAATCCTCCGGAAGGAATGACTGCAAAACTCGTCAAAAACATGACTGACTCTGATTTGCTGGATATGCATTACTTCCTTATCGAAGATGAGGATCTTGATGACGATGAATTTGAAGAAGGTTTTTATATTGACCTCTTTTAGCCACCGTCTATTTATTGTGCCCGCCTCTGAGCGGGCTATTTTATTTAGGAGTTCGACTTTAGTCGAACTTTCCTATTATATAAAAAAACAGCTACGAATTAGTTAGACCGTAGCTGTTAAGGAAAGTAATACAATTTTATAAGACATGGTGAAAACTGGTGGACATTATGCAGGTTTAATGATTTCTGCATTAAAGAGGGCTTCAAAAGTATTGACAGCTCCACCATGCTCGACAATTTTGCCATCAACAATTTTGTCAATGTCAACACCTGTCATCCGCAATTTTTTGCCTGTGGGTTTCATGCCCAGCCATTCCCCCTGATGTGTCCCCTCCATAAGAAACTCTGAGATTATCATATCGCCATCAGCGTATTGGCGAATAATTGTCATTTTCAAATCAGGATAGGTTTTTCTGACATCTACCATATGTTGTTTCATGCCCTCAATACCTACGGGGATAATATCTTCTCCTATTCTTACCGTGCAGTTATCTGCAATATATTCAGGTAATTCATTAAGAAGGTGGTTTGAGGTGATATGTTCATAAAAGTACTTAACTTTTTCCAAGTTATCCATAATAAGCTCCTTTATTCATTTCAAATTATATTTTTAGGTTAATAATACCACATTTATACAGTTGAAACAATTGTCACTTTGGGTCAACTTGGCCCGAAGTGTGAAAGGAGGTTAAAGCCTATGGCAAAAACGAAAACTACCGCCGAGCCGATTTTGGAAAATGAACACGTTAAGGAGCTTTTGGCGATATTGCGGGAAAACAATTCCCCGTCCACAAAGGATTTTCTTGCGGTTCTGCATCATGTCGGAGCAATGGAAAAACAGCTTGACGCCGCTGTAAAGGAGCTTGCCGCCATGCGGCAGGAACTCCGAACAGCACAGGAACAGAACCACCCGGTTAAGACCGATTTGCAAAAGGCGGTCATTGTTATGCAGGGGCAGGTATTGGACTTGCGGGATAAATTGGCGGAGCTAAAGCAAAGCGTCATAGACGGTTGTAAGAACGCCGTTACCGCTTTTAAGGAAACCGGCATTTCCGCGCTGGATAACGTAGCCCGGTTCTTCAAGGTGTGCCCCACTTTAGAAGCCATGCGGGATATGCTCACAAAGGATATTCAGTACGACGATAAGGCTATTGCCAAAATCGAAGCCATCAGCACCGAATACCATCAAGCCGGGCGGCATTTGAAAAACATGGGTCGGGTCATGCTTGGCAGAGAAGCGGCACAGGAAGTCAAACGGCCCGGTAAGCTGGCGGCGGTCATATCTGCCCCATTTCATGCGGAGCGTTCCCATTTTTCCAGTATAAAAAGCCATGTAGAAAAATCTTTGAAAACGCTGGCACGGTTGGAAGAACGGGCGGCAGAGAAAAAGCCCTCTATCCGGGAAGCTCTTGCGACCCACAATGAAAAAATCGCGCAAGAACAAAAGGACACTCCCACCACAGAACGCCCCCGCCCTGTCAATGCGGAGAGGTAACACACTTCGGGCCAACTTGGCCCGAAGTCCTCCCGCATATACGATTGTCCTATCTGGCAGGAAAGGAGGAATTTCATGCAGGAAGATATTGAACGCCGGACGGTTGCCCTATCCGTCAATGCCACAAAACTGACGGGCCGGACACTGGCAAAGGTGCTGGCGGCAGCACTCCGGCAGATACAAAAGGGCCATCAGAAACGGCAGACCCCACAGGGCAGACAGAGCGTAAAAAAGCTGATGAACCACGGTGTTTCTACCAATAGCCTTGATTTGTCCGGGGATACGAAGCTGTTTGACCGTGTGGCCCGAAAATACAATGTGGATTATGCTTTTCATAAAACAGGGCCGGACAAATACCTGCTGTTCTTCAAGGCTGGACAGGCGGACGCTATCACCGCCTGTTTTGGCGAATACACAAAGCTGGTACTGAACCGGAGCAAGAGCCGCCGCCCCTCTATTCTGAAACAGTTAAAATCCTTTGCCGACAGGGAGCGCACCAAACCGCGTCAGCAGGAACGGAAACGAGAGGTGGTGCGGAATGAACGATAAAATCCGTAAATATGTGATTCCCAATGTTCCCTATTTGTTTGTGCTGTGGTTCTTTCTGAAGCTCGGCACAGCCTACCGTCTTGCGGCAGGTGCAGACTTTGGGGAAAAGCTAATCGGCATGATGAAAACCACAGGCCCGGCGTTTGCTTCATTTGCGCCGGGCTTTGTGCTGTCCGATTGGCTCATTGGCCTTGCAGGGGCTGTCATGCTCCGGCTGGTGGTATGGTATAAGGTAAAAAACGCAAAAAAGTTTCGGAGGGATGTGGAATATGGCTCGGCCCGGTGGGGAACGGCAAAGGACATCAAGCCCTTTATCGACCCCAAATTCAGCAACAACGTAATACTTACAGGCACGGAGCTTCTTACCATGAACACCCGCCCGGCAAATCCCGCCAACGCCCGAAACCTTAACTGCTGTATCATAGGCTCCAGCGGAAGCGGGAAAACCCGCTTTTGGCTGACCCCACAGCTTTTACAGGCTCATTCGTCCTATGTGGTGGTTGACCCAAAGGGCGGCATTTTAGAGCAGGTAGGCTCTTTTCTGAAAAAGCAGGGCTACAAAATCAAGGTATTCAACAGCATAGATTTTTCAAAATCCATGCACTATAACCCGCTGGCCTACTTAAAGACAGAAAGCGATATTTTGAAGTTTGTAAACGCTCTGATTGAGAACACAAAGGGCGACGGCAAAGAGGGCGACCCGTTCTGGACGAAAGCGGAAACACTTTTGTATTGCGCTTTAATCGGCTATATCGTCTTTGAGGGGCCGGAGGAAGAACGCCATATCAATACCCTTGTGGATATGCTGAACAGCATGGAAACAAGGGAAGATGATGAAAATTTCAAAAATGCTGTGGACTATATGTTCCTTGGCTTGGAAAAGCGCAACCCCAATCATTTTGCGGTGCGCCAGTACAAAAAATTCAAGCTCGCCAGCGGCAAAACCTCAAAAAGTATCCTGATTTCCTGCGGAGCCAGACTTGCTCCCTTTGACATTGGACAGCTCCGGGAGATTATGAGCTATGACGAAATGGAGCTTGACCGCATGGGTGATAAGAAAACCGCTACCTTTTTCATCATCAGCGACACCAATACGACCTACAACTTCATTGTTGCCCTTGCCTTTTCGCAGATGTTCAACCTTTTGTGCGAACGGGCCGACAGCAAATTCGGCGGCAGACTTCCCCATCATGTAAGGGTATTATGGGACGAAGCCGCCAATACCGGGCAGGTTCCTCAACTGGAAAAGCTGGTTGCCGTTATCCGATCCCGCGAAATATCCTTGTGCCTGTTTTTACAGGCACAGAGCCAGTTAAAGGCTCTGTATAAAGACCACGCTGAAACCATTATGGGGAATATGGACAGCGTGATTTTTCTTGGTGGGCGGGAACATTCCACCATCAAGGAGCTTTCGGAGGTTTTGGGGAAAGAAACCATTTCCATGAAGACGGAAAGCCGCACACGGGGTCAGTCGGAAAGCTATGGACAAAATCTGCAACGGCTTGGCAAGGAGCTTATGACAATGGACGAACTGACCACCATGCCGGGCAACAAGTGTATTTTACAGCTTCGCGGTCTGCGTCCGTTCCTATCCCTAAAATACGATTTGAAACAGCACCCCAATTACAGGTATACCGCCGAAGCCGACAAGCGCAACGCTTTTGACGCTTCAAAGCTGGTAAACCGCCGCATGAAAAAGCTCAATCCCAATGAGCAGTATATCGTTTATGAAGTAAATGCCGACGAGGAAACCGTCGCCATAGACGAGAACGAGGACATTCTCAACTATGATGATGTGGACGACCCGGAAGCATTTGCATAACTTCGGGCCAACTTGTCCCGAAGTGACAGCCGCCGAAAATGGCGGTTTTTTTGTACCCAAAAACAATATAAAAACATGGAGGTAATTAGATTATGGGATTTTTTACGAGTGCAGTTAGTACCTTACAGAGCCTTGTTGTGGCTCTTGGCGCGGGCCTTGCCGTGTGGGGCGTTATCAACCTTTTGGAAGGGTATGGTAGCGACAATCCGGGCGCGAAATCGCAAGGCATTAAACAGCTTATGGCCGGGGGCGGCGTTATCCTGCTGGGAACAACGCTTGTACCTATGCTTTCCAGCCTGTTTTAAGGTAGGCCGGTATGGATTTTCTCACCGACTGGATTAACGAATGGATAAAAGGTCTGCTGGTAGACGGTATCATGGGCAATTTAAGCGGCCTTTTCGAGAACGTGAACGACCAGATCGGAGAGATTGCAACGCAGGTGGGAACCACGCCGGGGAATTGGAACCCCGGCGTGTTCTCCCTTATACGGCAGCTTTCCGAAACGGTTGTTTTGCCGATTGCCGGACTGGTGCTTACCTTTGTCATGTGCTATGAGCTGATTCAAATGCTGATTGACCGGAACAACCTGCACGACATTGATACATGGATTTTCTTCAAATGGATATTCAAAACCTTTGTCGCGGTACTGCTTCTATCCAACACGTTTAATATCGTGATGGCGGTATTTGATGTTTCCCAAAGCGTCATTAACAGCGCAGGGGGCGTGATTGCAGGGAATACAGGGGTAAGCCCCGATATGCTGGACAGCTTGGAAGCCCATCTCATGACAATGGAAATCGGCCCTCTGCTCGGTCTGTGGATGCAATCCTTTCTGATTAAGATTATTGTCGTAGCAATCAACATTGTTGTGTTTGTCATTGTGTACGGCAGAATGATTGAAATTTATCTTTTGACCAGTTTAGCACCCGTGCCAATGGCAACCTTGGTCAACCGGGAAATTGGCGGCATGGGCCAGAATTATCTGAAATCCCTGTGCGCCGTGGGCTTTCAAGGCTTGCTGATTTTGGTATGCGTGGGGATTTACGCAAAGCTGGTGCAGAGTATCGCCGTAGGCGGCAACCCCATTGGAGCCATATGGACGGTTATCGGCTATACGGTTCTATTGTGCTTCACCATGTTCAAGACGGGAAGCCTTGCAAAATCTATTTTTGGAGCACACTGACAACTTCGGGCCAACTTGTCCCGAAGTGAGAAAGGAGAAATTCTTACTATGAGCAACGAAAAAACAACGGTTCCGCAGGAAACGGAACAGGCGGCTCTGCCGCTGAAACTGGACGTTACCGCCCGGCTCATTGAGCCAAAGGGCAACCTTGTAGGCTTTGCCAGTCTGAAACTGAACGACTGCTTTGTGATTGACGATTTCAAGATTTTACAGAGCGACAAGGGCATTTTTGTAGGTATGCCGAGCAAGCCGGATAAGACCAGCAAGTCCGGCTACCGGGATACGGCCCGCCCCATCACAAAGGAGTTTCGTGCCGAGCTGACGGAAGCCGTGACAGCGGCCTACCATGCAGAGCTTGAAAAGTTGCAGACCCGCGCTGCTGCCATTGCTTCCCCCGAAAAGCAGTCTATCCCGAAACAGCTTGCGGAGGGCGCGAAACAGGCGGCACAGGAAAAAGCCGCCCGGCCTGCTCCTGCAAAGGCCGGTAAGACCAAAAATGCAGAAAGGTAATATTGCTACTTCGGGCCAACTTGGCCCGAAGTGCCGGAAAGGAGGATTTTATGCTCTATCAACAGCCGGAACAATCGCCGTGGGGCAAGGTGCAGACCTGTGATATTCTCTGCCCCGGCGTGTTTCTTGTGAGTACCGCCAGTCATGGCGGCACAATGGTTGCAAAGGATATGGCGGCGGTGCTTTCTTCTGCCGCGATCAAGTGTGGCTTTCGTCACAGCGGTTTTCTCTGCTTTGAGGAAGATACACAGGAAGATGTTGCCCTGCGGGAGCTTTTAGATAAAAAGCTGTGGACGATTCCTGACCGCATTAGGGATAAGTCTGCTTTTGAGGAAAACATCAATAAGTCACTTTGGGAACACAACCCGGACTATTGGCGGATACGACAGGCCGGACTGGAAAAGACCCCGGCACGGCAGACGGTTCCTATCCACAATGCAGAACGATAATCAACTTCGGGCCAACTTGGCCCGAAGTCAGAAAGGAGGATTTTTCATTGGCCTATGTAAGCGTACCAAACGATTTATCAAAAATAAAAACCCAAATGGCGTTCAATCTTACCAAACGCCAGCTTTTATGTTTTGGAACGGCGGCGGTAATCGGGATTCCGACGTATCTGTTTACCCGTACTTCCATTGGCAATACCGGGGCTATGCTCTTAATGATAGCCCTTATGCTCCCTTGCTTTCTCATTGCCATGTATGAGCGTGACGGACAGCCGCTGGAAAAGGTGGTGCAAAATATTGTCCGCTCCAAATTCCTGTGGCCCCGTACAAGACCTTATCAGACACAGAATTTCTATTCCTACCTAAGCAACCCCGGAAAGGAGGTTTCACCCAATGGCACAAAAAACAAAACGCCCGCCCGTTCCCGTAAAAAGTAGAAAGCCTAAAAAGCGCGGGCCGCAGTCGGCACAGCAGACCATTCCCTACAAGGAAATGCTGAAAGACGGTATCTGCAAGGTGCGGGAGGGCTACTATACAAAGACCCTTTCCTATGAGGATATTAACTACGCCGTGACTTCCAGTGACGACCAAAGCACCATTTTTGACGGGTACTGCGGGTTTCTCAATTACTTTGACAGTGCCTTGCCCTTTCAGCTTTCCTTTATCAATCACCGCTCCCGCCCGGAGAACCGTTACAACGTGAACATTTCCCCGCAGGACGACGATTTCAACAGTATCCGGGGCGAATTTACCGCTATGCTGGAAAACCAGATTGCCAAAAGCAACAACGGTATTGTCCGTTCCAAATACATCACATTCGGGATTCAAGCAGACGGAATCGCGGCGGCCCGGCCCCGCTTGGAGCGTATCGAAGCGGATATTGTGGGGAACTTCAAGAAGCTGGGCGTACAATCGGCAACCCTTTCCGGGCGGGAACGCCTGGAGGTGCTGCACAGCCAGCTACACCCCGGAGGACGGGAGCCATTCCGCTTTTCATGGGATATGATACCCAAAACAGGTATGGGAACAAAGGACTTTATCGCTCCCACTTCCTTTGATTTTCGCCAAAGCCGCGCCTTTCGTGTGGGAACCACATGGGGCGCGGCTCTGTATATGCAGATTATGGCTTCCGAGCTTTCCGACAAGCTCTTAGCGGAGCTTTTGGAGGTAGACGCGGAAATGACCATCACCCTGCATATCCAGACGGTAGACCAGACCAAAGCAGTGAAAACGGTCAAGGCCAAACTGACCGACATAGACCGTATGAAAATGGACGAGCAGAAAAAAGCCGCCCGGGCCGGGTATGACATTGATATTCTTCCCCCGGATTTGCTCACTTACAGCAAGGACGCGGCGGCACTCTTGGCAGATTTACAGAGCCGCAACGAGCGAATGTTTCTTCTCACATTCCTTGTGGTGAATACGGCTCCCACCCGCCAGCAGTTGGAAAACGATATTTTCACGGTATCGGGCATTACGCAGAAATACAACTGCTTTCTCAAACGGCTGGACTTTCAGCAGGAACAGGGCTTTATGAGTAGCTTGCCCCTTGGCTGGAATGGCATTGAAATACAGCGGGGCATGACAACAAGCTCTACAGCGATTTTCGTTCCCTTTATGACGCAGGAGCTACGCATGGACGGGCAGGCGTTGTATTACGGTATGAACGCTCTTTCTCACAATGTTATCATGGCAGACCGCAAAAAGCTGAAATCCGCTAACGGCCTGTATCTTGGCAGTACCGGCTCCGGCAAGAGCTTCGCCGCAAAGCGTGAGCTAATCAACGTGTTTCTTGCCACCAAAGACCGCATTATCGTGGTAGACCCAATGGGCGAATATGCCCCACTGGTCATGCGGCTTGGCGGGGAGGTCATAGAAATATCGCCCAATAGCCTCCATCACATCAACCCAATGGACTTAAAGCTGAATTTAGCCGGAGAGGACAGTCCGCTTTCGATGAAAGCGGATTTTTTATTGTCCTTATGCGAACTGATTATCGGCGGAAAGGAGGGCTTACAGCCCATTGAAAAAACGGTCATTGACCGTTGTGTGCGGCTGGTGTACCGGGAGCTTGCCCTTGGGATCGGGGACGGAAAAATGCCCCTTTTGCAAAACCTGTATGAAACCCTGTGCCAGCAACCCGAACCGGAAGCCAGACGGATTGCAACCGCCTTGGAGCTTTACTGCACTGGCTCCCTCAATATGTTTAACCACCCTACCAACGTGCAGACCGACAACCGCATTACCTGTATCGTGTTAAAAAGCATGGGCGAAAACCTACGCAAAATCGCCATGCACATCACAAACGAGCTGGTAACACAGGCGGTAGACGAAAACTTTTCCAGAAGCCTTGCGACTTGGTGTTACTATGACGAATTTCATATTTTGTTGCAGGACGCACTTTCTGCCAGCTACTTTGTCCGTGTATGGAAAATGCTCCGTAAAAAAGGCTGTGTACCGAGTGCCCTCACGCAGAATGTGAAAGATCTTTTAGCCAGCCGGGAAATTGAAAATATTCTGGAAAACAGCGACTTTATGATACTGCTGTCACAGGCACAGGGCGACCGGGCGATTCTCGCCAAACAGCTTGGTATATCGGAACATCAGCTTTCCTATATCGCCCACAGCAATTCCGGGGAAGGGCTTTTGTTCTTCGGCAATACCACTATTCCCTTTGTAGACCGTTTCCCCCGTGGTGAGATTTATAATCTGCTTACCACTCGCCCGGAGGACATCAGGGAGGCCCAAAATGCGTGATACGGGTAGGCCGGGCCGCTTGCGGTTCGAGCCGGAGGGACAGGCGGCAACTTCGGGCCAACTTGACCCGAAGTCAAAAAAGCGGACTGCACCGAAAAAGGTAATTGCCGGAAAAACACCCCCTCCGACCTCCGACCCGCTGGGAACTTCGCTGTCTGTGGGCAATCGCTCTGGCTCGGCCCCGCCTGATACGAAAAAACGAAAATTGCAGTTTGAAGATGAAGCCGCCCCGGAAATAGCTACCCCGCCGAAATATGCTGACCCCACAACTTCGGGCCAACTTGGCCCGAAGTCGGGAAAGCTCCGGCAGGACAGCAAGAAGCCCCGACCCTCTGAACGTCTGCGGCGCGACGGTGAGCCACCGCCCGGCGACGAATCCGCTTCCCGTAATGGTTCTACCAGCAAAAAGGCGGCGCAGGACGGTAAGCGTATGGAGAAATCAAAGCTCCGTATGGAAAAAAGCGGCGAAAAGCTGAATACTGCCCGTGAAAAATTGGCGAACCAGAAACCGCAGAAGAAACCCGGCCCGGTCAAAGCCTTCAGCCGTTCCACCCGGTATCAGTCATGGCGGTATGTGCATGGAAAAATCCATCAAGTGGAGCATGAAAATGCAGGCACGGAAGCCGCCCACAAAACCGAGCTTGCCGAAGAACACCTTGTCCGGGGCGGTACACGCTTTATGAAGCACCGTATCCGCACCAGACCTGCCCGGCAGGTTCGCAAGTGGGAACATAAGCATATCAGCGCAAGGGCCGATTACGCTTACCGCCAGCTTGTGCAGGAGAATCCTAGCCTGCAAAGTAACCCGGTTTCCCGGTTCTGGCAGAAGCAACAGCTAAAAAAGCAGTACCGAAAGCAAGCAAAGAAAGCCGCAAAGCAGGGCAAAAAAGCGGTGAGGTTCACAGAAAAAGCAGCCCGGACGATTGCGGCTTTTGTAAAGAGCAACCCAAAGGTTTTACTGCTTGCGCTGGTAATGTTCCTGCTGATTGTGATTCTGCAATCCTGCATGGCGGGAATTACCACCATTGGCAACGGCCTGATTAGTGTTGTAGGCGGCACCTCTTACGGTTCATCGGACAGCGATATTAAAGCCGTGGAAGAACGCTATACCACACTGGAAAAGGATTTGCGGGAACGGCTCTCCCGGATAGAACAGGATTATTCCGGCTATGACGAGTACCGCTATTCCGTGGACGAAATCGGACATGACCCCTTTGAGCTGGCTTCCTACCTGACTGCCAAATACGGCGGCTACACCCCGGCACAGGTACAGGCAGAACTGCAAGCCCTGTTCGGACAGCAATATATCCTGACCATCACGGAAACGGTGGAGGTACGCTACCGCACTGAAACCGACACTTGGACGGACGAGAACGGCGAAACCCATACCGACACCTACGAGGTTCCCTATGATTACTATATCCTCAATGTGTCTTTGAAGAATAAGTCATTGGGAGCCGTGGCTCTTTCCAATCTCGACCCGGAGCAGACGGAACGCTATGCCATTTACCAAAAGACCAAAGGCAACCGCCCTTATCTGTTCGAGGGCAATATTTACGCTCATGCCGGGGAATACACCGATTACGACATACCGCCACAAGCTCTGGCCGACCCGGAATTTGCCGCCATGATTACGGAAGCGGAGAAATATTTAGGCTACCCCTATGTCTGGGGCGGTTCTTCTCCCTCCACTTCCTTTGATTGTTCGGGCTTTGTGTGCTGGGTCATCAATCAGTCGGGTGTGGGAAGCGTGGGGCGAACCACCGCAACAGGGCTTTACAATTCCTGTTCCCATATCCCACCGGACGAAGCACAGCCCGGCGACCTGATTTTCTTTCAAGGCACCTACGATACTTCCGGCGCAAGCCATGTGGGAATTTACGTTGGAAACGGTATGATGATCCATTGCGGTTCCCCCATACAGTACACTTCGATCAATACAAACTACTGGCAAAATCATTTTTTAGGCTATGGGCGTTTGCCATAACGAAAAGGAGGTAACTTTTGAACGTCAAAATTGAACGTGTCAGCAAGGACATACAGAAAACTAAGGATAAAATCAATGAGTTTCAAACGAAGCTCCGAGAACTGGAAAAGCAGAAAACCGAGCTGGAAAATCTGGAAATCGTGGACGCGGTGCGCGGCATGGATATTTCCCTGACCGACCTTGCCGACCTGCTGAAAGCAGCAAAGGCAGGCGGCGCCACTTCGGGCCAACTTGGCCCGAAGTCCGCAGTACCCGCCCAAACTGAAAAGGAGGAAATCGAAGAATGAAGAAATTTCGTATGATGGCGGTGCTATGCGCCGCTTTTTTAATGGCATTTTCCTTTAGCACTGTGGCCTATGCCAGCGGCGGTGAGGAAACCCCGGAAGTAACGGAAGCTCCGGCGACTTCTGAAACAACCAGCGACCCCAATCCCTTTACCCCAGCCGGAACGGGAACCGTAGTCAATACCGCCACGGACGAGGACGGCAAGCAGTTTTACACCATTACCACCCCGGACGAAAATGTATTTTACCTTGTCATTGACCTTCAGCGGGAAACGGACAATGTGTATTTTCTGAACGCCGTGACGGAAAAAGACCTGTTGGCCCTTGCGGAGAAGTCCGAGGATACCAATGACGAAGAAAACCCGCTGTCCGCTTCGGAGCCGGAAACTACCCCCGAAGTCACGCCGGAGCCAACGCCCGAACCGGAGCCGGAGCAAAAAAGCAATACCCCAATGCTCCTGCTGGTGCTGGCGGTTGTAGTCCTTGGCGGCGGGGCTGGATATTACTTTAAGATTTACCGCCCGAAACAGGAGCAGGCCGCTTTGGCAGAGGACGAATTTGACGAATACGAGGCCGATACCTACGACGAGCAGGAGGATGATACCCCGCCGTGGGAAGTAGACGGAGAGGCCTCTGATACCGGGGAGGACGAGGACGCATGAACTTCACAAACAGCCCCTATGAAAAAATGATGAAAGAAAAGCCTCGTCCGTGCCGCCCGGCTTCGCCGCGCAAGGCGCCGAAAGGCTCCCTCTGCCGGGATTGCAGTTATTGGAACGGCTCTGTCTGCGTAGGCGTTTGCTACCGGGATTTGATTTTACCGCAAAGGGAGGGAACTTCGGGCCAACTTGGCCCGAAGTCGGACTTATGAGCGCCGAACCCCGCGAACTGACCCGCCGGGAACGTGCCGCAATCCGCAGGCTGGTAACAGGGATGTGTGCCAACTATGACCCGGAATATGGCTGTCTGCCCCTTGATTACGGCGGTTGCTATATGCTGGATAAATGCTGGACGGGCGCATACTGCAAGTATTTTCAAAAGTCCGTGCTTCCTCTTGCCCCGGTATTGGAAGCTGATTTAGCAGAAACCTCTGCGGTGCTTTCCCGTAAGCCCTGCCCGGTCTGCGGTGCGGCCTTTCTTCCTGTCACCAGTCAGACCTATTGCTCCGAAGCCTGCCGTCGGAAAGGAAAACGTGAAGCAGACCGCCGCCGCCAACAGCGGTACAGACGCAAAAGCAAGGGGTAAGGTGTCACGAAGTTTGCTTGAAAAAGACTTGATTTCCGGGGCTTTCCGGCCCCGGTTTCAAGGAAAAGGTATCTATGCTTCATACCCTCGCTTTTTGAGGGTAACAGCGTGACATTTCTATGTATGAGAACGGAGGGAAAATGAGCGATAACGTAAAAGGATATGAAATCAAACGTGCCATTGTCTTTGAGAATGACCGTGGCTTTGCCCTTGGGGAAAATCCGCAGGCAGTACAGCCCTTTGCCACATGGCAGTTTACCGAGGACGCAAGCGGCAGGCGCGACTACTATTGGGGCCACTATACCACCAATAAATCCGCCGCTACAAGGGATTATGAGAACCGTGTTTCGGAGTATCAGCATGATTACGGCGTATCCGAAAAATCGGCTTACCGATATTATTCTACACAAAGGCCGGTGGATATTGGCACGTTTCCCAAAACGGAGAACGGCCCGTTATACCTTGTGAACTTTGATAAGCGGGAAAGTGTGGAACAGGGCCGATTTCTGGCGTGGGGCTATCTTGTGTATGACGCACCCCTGACGGAAAAGCAGCTTGCCGATTATGAGCTTCGGGCCGCTCCCGGCAATCCCGATAGAAAAGGCCCCATGCGGGAACAGGCGCAAAGCAAGGCTGAAAGTAAATCCATTGCCGCCCGTTCTTCCCTTACTAAGAATATGGAAAAGGACAGATAGCAAAACATCGGGCCAACTTGGCCCGATGTTCGTTAGAAATGAGGATTTATCAAATTCGCTGCATTATATATCGAGATTCTTTAATAATTTCTGTTATCCGAAAGCCTAACTTTTGATATAAAGCAATGGCTCTTTTGTTATTTGCGAAAACATAAAGGAAAATGGGGAGGTTTGTTTCAGACAGACACTTTTTTAATACTTCTGTCCCTATTCCCATATTTCTATATTGAGGGAAAATATACAAATCATCAATCTCCATTTTTCCATCTACTCGATGAAAATAGTAATATCCGACTTTTTTTCCATTTAGTGTGACACATATATACTCTTGTATATGGGTTTCAATCTTGTTTAGTACCCATAACAGAACTTTTTGATAATCAATAATTTCTCTGTTTTCGTACTCGTCAATAAGTGCCTTATTCAACTCAAAAATAGGCTCAATATCTGTATTGTCAGCAGGCTTATATTTTATTTCCACCATAAATTACTCCTATTCAAATCCCTGTTTGCCAAAACACCATAAACTCTAACCTAATTATAGCAATTCATCAGAACATATTCAATTGTAACAAAACTGAAAGGAGATTTATCATGCACGATAAAGATAACTATTTGAAAAACGCAGAGCTTTCCACCGAACAGAATTACAACATGATTGATGGGATTCCGAATAATGCCCCTCTGCCTGTTCCGCAGGCCATGCCGGAGGAAAAGCCAAAAGACCGGGTAAAGGAGCCGCCGGCAAAACGCCGGAGCCGGGAACGGGAGGAACGGTGAGCCGCCCCAAACGCAGGCGGGGCGTTCCCCTCTACGTTTGGGTGAGTGAGGAAGAATACGCCGCCATTTGGGAACGTATGGCACAGGCCGGAACACAGAATTTAAGTGCGTATATTCGCAAGATGGCACTCAATGGCTATGTGCTGAATGTTGACCTTGCTCCTGTCCGGGAGCTGGTTTCCCTGCAACGCAGATGTGCCAACAATCTGAATCAGGTTGCCATTCATGCGAATACTTACGGCGTGTATCCGTCCGAAATTACCGCCCTACAAAAAGATTATGCAGAGTTGTGGAGCCGGGTTTCGGAGGTACTCAAACAGCTTACGGCGGTGGTGGAGCTATAAGGAAAGCGGGGAGCGTTGGCATAATGTCGCCGCTCCCCGCTTTTACTTTAGTAGGTAATTAGCCTTGCCAAGTGTCAATAATTGGTTTCCAATCCAGAGAACGTTCTTCGGCATATGTCCATACTTTCCAAAAATCTGGAGTGTCCGATTTCGGCCTGTTTTGTGAAGGGATATCTTTAATATCTACCACAGTAGGAATTGAAACGGCAGAACCTAAAATAATGGCTTTTTTGGTTGGTAAAGCGGGAAGTTCTGATAAAATATTTCCCATGTTATCTGGAACCATTCTCCTGACCATATCTTGATCTCGATCATTTACGATTCTATGAAGGATAAAAGAATTACACTGTGATAAAACTGTCGGAGATAATTCGGAAGGACGTTGTGAGGAAACAACAAGTCCCAAACCAAATTTTCTACCTTCACGCGCTATCTTCTCAAATACTTGGGTGCATAGTTTTTCTGACGAATTATCATTATTGTCAGAATACTTTTTTATAAAGTTATGAGCCTCTTCCATAATCAATAATGTTGGAAGTTCCTTTTCATAATGCTTTCGGTATCTCTGCAATGCTTCAAAAATTAATCTTGCAATGACTGAAACCATCAAATGGACTATGTTTGAAGGTAATAGGGATAAATCAATAATACAAATTTTTGCCTTCTTTTCTTTTGATTCACCCAAAAATAAATTTACCCATTCTAATAAAGTGATTTGTGGATTGTTTCCAATGACAGGCGATAGCAAAGAATTACGAAGAATACTCTTAATTCTTATAGTCATAAAGTCAATATATTGTGCCACTTGAGTATCATTTGCAAGTGCAGCAATATAGGGGGCAAGGTTTTCAATGGGGAATTCTATTGGATCGTCTTCATTACATGTTAAGTTTTCGCTTACTTTTCCAAAAGTCCCAGAGATACCTATAGTGTTACTAAGAATTGTTTGAACATCTTGCGCAGGGAAAATATTGTAATACAGATTTCCGTTATATGTACCTTGATATTGTTGAATTGTAGCATCAGTATTGTCACAGAAATTTATTAAAGCTGTTTTATAATCGTTCGTTTCATCAAGCTTTTGAACTTCGAGCCTAAGCGCATCGGTTCTAGCCTTGAGTTCTTTTCCGAATTTTGTTCTTTCATTAGACAAATGAGATTGAGAAACGATTGATTCACGCAGAAAACATTCCAATTTATAAATAAAAATTTTAATACGATCTCCAGTTACAGTTTCTTTGCTGAATTTAGTACAATCTTGGTTTGCTGCTTTTAGATCTCTAAGAGCTTCACGTAATAAAGGCTTTTGTGTCTTATCACTTGCTTGAAATACACTAGCCCATTCAGAACTTGTCCACATCCATGCAGGAATCCGTAGTTGAGAAGAACTGGATTTATCCAAGTCCTTTACAGTACAATGTGTTACATCAACATTTAAATTATCAAATGAATGCTTATATTCTCCATTAGGATCAAGAATAATAAAACGAGCATTTGGAGATTTTTGACCAGTTTTTTCACTTGATTCTATTGACCACCGTATCAATCCAGAAACTGTACAGGACTTTCCGCTTCCTGTGTTTCCAAGCACAGCAAGATGCCTCCCAAAAAGTTCATTAACAGAAATACGAACATCCCTATTACCAGCTAATGGTGACGTTCCAATTGTGATGGATTCTGCATCATGGTTTTCAATGATAGTATCCAGTTGTTCCGGGTCAGGAAGAAGAATAGGGTCACCCACAGTAGGTAAGGTAAATGCTCCTCGTTCAAATTCAAGGCCATTTAATGTAGCTGTGATATGACCAAGTATATTTAACGAAATAATTCGCGCCCCCCGGGGCAGATTGACCTCACTATTTACATTTAAGTGATTATATCCTATCCACGAAATCATACCAACTAAGCACCCCGTTTCATTGGGGATAGTTAAAAAACTATTTATTCTTGGGAATAAAGATATATTACCCTCAGTAATGGAAACATTTGTTGGTGCAGTATCCAATAAGAAACCTTTGATTTCGGAAGGAGAAACCGAGTCAACTATTCCGATGCATTTATCTGAATAATTATTAAAGTTCATTCTCCACCTCCGCACTAACCTCCGCTCTGTCTAAATATCCTTTACGAGCATCAACAAGTTTACTTGCCGATTCAGTTATCGTGTCAATAGCTGCTTTCGGTAAATAAAATTGTACTAAATTTTCAATACTACCAAACTCGCTACCACAGAGTAATGTTATTTGAGCAAGATTAATTTGTCTTAAAAATCCAACAAGACGTTCGTCCATTCCATAAGAAATAATGATTAAATGCGTAGAGGGAGTACTAAGCATTTCTTTGATGATTTTATTTATATGGGTATCACCAAATCCGTATCCATATGTTACCAATGTTGAATTTGGCCGACATATTGCACTGCTAAAATCACGAAAGAGTTCTGAATATGGATATAAGGCTGTTTCAACTGATTTCATGGAATTAGGATAAATCATTAAATGGTCACGATAAGTTTTATCTTTGGGTAATTCAACTTTTTCAGCTCCGAATCGAAGACAATCCTTATAAATTGTATTATTTTTATTAACCCAATCTACAGAGCCATGAATTTTACTATAACGAACAACACCTTCTGCATAGCGAAATTCATTTTTGGCATCTGGTGTCCGATAATAATAATCAATTGTAGCTGGACTTTCTTGAAAACGGGGAACAATTTTTCCCCAAAAGCGATCCAAAATTTTAATACCTGAATAATCACAGGCGAGTTCTATAAAACGATCATAATTGGTTGTAAAAATATGCGTTCGTTCTCTGGTCGCAGTCCTACTACTGAAAGATGTAATAAATGACTTAAGTAAAAATAGTGCGAATTCTGCTTTAGCTGATTGGGTAGTATCTGAAGATTCTAGTGCTGTCATAAAACTTTTTTCTGCTTCTAAAATACTATTACTAAAATCAGTAAGAACAATATCAATTTCAGCACCAAGCTTCTTTGCTGCTTCATCATTATTATCTATTTCGTAGCCATGAAGCAAGGATAAAGCGGTTCGTATCTGATCTTCAATATTATAATTACCTCTTCCCATTTGCTTTGCGGCATTTTCAGCATAAGTGTTTATTTTAGTAGAAAAGTCCTCACCAAATTCTGCCTTTGCCATAGAAGATGACTTAACATCAGCAGAAGAACAGATAGCCATCGTAAGTCCAGTCCCGATTAACATTGATAAATGTTCAGTTTGTAGTGCTGCACTAAGCCACGGTTCAATTCTCTTTCGATATTGTTCACGCGTAGACTGTAGGTCTTTTTCCCCATTGAAATTATCAAATACAGGGAATTCAATCTTACTGCTAATTTTTAAACAATTTTGGTTTTCGAGCATCGACTGATACAATGTTTCATCAATATTCATAATTGTTCTTCTCCTTCGCCTTTATCCATCCTTTTCGTCGCAAAAGCAGCAATATGTACTAAATTTTCAAAAGTGGTAAAATTTATTTATATTTTATTATACAGCATTTTCCATACGTATACAAGCTGACTTCGAGCCAACTTGTCCCGAAGTCCCGGGACAAGATCGGTGCGGCCTCGACAACATTGTTTCCCCCCTGCCTGAAATGGTAAAATATAGGTAGGGTACAACAATAAAGCCGCTCAATGAAAGGAGAATTTTTATGAAGTTTATCAAGCTGATATTTAAAATTATCGCCGCGCCGTTTGTGGTTCTGCTGACGATAGTAACACCCATGATTGAATTTGTATTCTGCTATGCCGCCGCTCTCTTGCAAATGGTTTCCGGGATAGGTGTTCTTATCAGTATTGCCCTGCTGATAAGCGGCGAAAAGCTGGGCTTCGGCGTGTTCCTGTTCCTGTCGTTTTTGATTTCTCCTCTTGGGATTCCCGCCATTGCGGAATACCTGATTGACGGACTGCACAGCCTGAACAACTCGCTTCGCTTTTTCATTGTAAGCTAACATCAGAATAACAGAACTGCCGGGCTACTTCGGGTCAACTTGGCCCGAAGTTGTTTTTCGAGGAAAGGAGGAAACGCACATGGCAACCACCCGCCTTATGGCCCGTCATGCAGGAAGCGGCATGACCATTATGGAAACCTTAAAGGACGGTTTTGACTACGGGAAAAATCCAGATAAGACCCACAATGGCGATTTAATTCTTGCCTATGAATGTGACCTGGCTACGGCTGACGCAGAATTTTTACTCTCAAAAGCAAAGTACAAAGCTATCACAGGGCGGGAGCAAAAACGGGAGAATGATGTGCTGTATTATCAAATCCGGCAGGCATTCCCGCCCGGCGAAACCGACCCGGAAACCGCCCTTAAAATCAGCTATGACCTTGCCATGCGCTGGACAAAAGGGCGACACGCCTTTTTCGTGGTTTCCCATGCTGACCGCCCCCACCCTCATTGCCATATTTACTACAATTCTACCTCGCTGGACTGCACCCGAAAATTCCGGGATTTTATCGGTTCGGCCCGTGCGGTGCGGCGGCTTTCTGATCGGATATGCCTTGAAAACGGACTGTCTGTTATCACCAATCCGAAACGCCACAGCAAGGGAAAATTCAAGCATTACGGGGAATGGCTCGGCGGTCATAAGCCACCCACCTTTCAAGAGAAATTAAAGATGCAGATTGATATTTGCCTTGCAACGAAGCCGCCGGATATGGACACTTTTTTACAGGCAATGGCGGCGGCTGGTTATGAAATCAAGTATGGGCGCGGCGGCGCAATCAGCTTTCGGGCAGAGGGGCAGGAGCGCTTTACCCGGCTCCGTTCTTCTACGCTTGGCAAGGGCTACGGACAAGAGGATATACAAGCGGCGATTGACGGCGGGGCCGCTCCTATGGAACGGCACAAGGTCAATCTGATTGTCGATATTCAATCCCGTATGAGAGCCGGGAAAGGCCCCGCTTACGAGCGGTGGGCGAAGGTGTTCAACCTAAAGCAGATGGCGGCGGCATTACAGTATTTACAGGAAAACGGCTCGATAGAATATGCGGATTTAGAGCAAAAGGCCGCAGAGCTTACCGACCACTTTCATGTGCTTTCGGATAGCATAAAATCCACCGAAGCCGCTATGCGTGTCAATGCGGAGCTAAAGGCGGCAATGGTGGATTACGCTAAAACCCGGTCTGTGTTTGAGGGGTATAAGGCGGCAAAGTACAACAAGAAATATCTTGTGGAGCATGAAGCGGATATTGCCACCTACCGGGCGGCGCAGGACACCTTCCGGCGTTTGCTGTCCGGGGCAAAGTTACCTAAAATGGATACGCTGAAAGCGGAGTTTCAGCGGTTGTCGGCAGACAAGAAAAAGGCTTACCGGGAGTACCGGGAAACCAAAAAAGATATGCAGGAAATTGTAACGGTGAAAAGCAATATTGACCATCTGCTTGGCCTGACGGACGCGCAGAAAAATAAGGAAATGGAGCGATAGCGACATGCCGCAACATGAGGTGCGAAGCGCCGACTTCGGGCCAAGTTGGCCCGAAGTCGCAGGGTTTGGGGAAGGCACTCCCCAACAAGCAATTTTTGAGTTTTCCCGTCAGGGAAAATCTCAAAAATGTGCAAGTGTCAATACACTTGCCCTGCTTGCGGGTTAGCGTAAGCCCCAAAAATGGCACAAAAATTGTGGTTTGCTTTTAATATCCTTCCGCCCCAAAATTCCGATTACCAAATTTGTATTTTAAATTTGCATGTCTATCGAAAATCATTATCGCACTTTTTCCTTTGAGATATCCCATGATTTGCGATATACTGTATTTTGGTGGAATTGAGAGAAGCAAATGAATATGGTCGGGCATTATATGTCCTTCTATGATCGCAATTCCCTTCCTTTTGCATAAATCTCTTATGATTTGCCGTATGTCGTCCCTCAATTGATAATAGATTATCTTTCGCTGATACTTCGGCGTGAATACGTGGTCATTATGTCTGTCTGTGTGCGGTGATGATGGTGAAACTGTAAGCATTTACGGTAATTTCGCTGCCGAGATGTACTATGATACGACTCCAGAGGCAAGATATATGGAGCTATGGTTGCCATTAAGTTCATCGCAAAGTATAATGCAAATATGGATAAAAACAATGGAATACAAAAATAATCTACTCCGGTTTTTTGCCTATTGGTATGGCGATTTTTGGGCCTTTAGCAGATGTTGTCCCATTTCGTTGGGTTATGGTTTGGTTCAGGCGTTGCGTTAATTATTATTGCTACAGTTACACACTGCAATCTCATTTAGCAAATAAATAGATGTATCATGGAAAAATGCGAATGGATATTACTCGCTATTTATATAATTTGGAGGGTTATAAAGTTGAATAAAATAACAAAAAAAAAATGTCATTCCCATACTAAGCGTTACAGTGGTTGGTGTTTTATTAGGTCTTTTTTCGGCCTATATAGACAATAGGCATATCCATATCAATTTCTTCTTAGGTCAAATAAATGTAAATGCGATTCTTTCAAATTTTGGTATATGGATCCTTATTGCATTATTTATTTCATTAAAAAGCGAAAAATCTATTTCAGCTGCAATTAGAGTTTTGTTTTTTTTCTTAAGTCTAAATATTACATTTCATATATACCATTTATTGATTCATGTTAATGTTAATAGCTATATGTTAATTTGGTATACAATTACCGCAATATCGCCGTTTTTGGCCGTTTTATGTCATAAAATAAAGCAAGATAATATCTTAGCGGTATTACTATCAGCAGGTGTTATTTCGGTAATGCTTTTGCAAATTATGTCCAGTAATCATGATGATATGTATTGTGAGATAATATTTTTAATTTGTGCTATAATTCTTATGCATAAAAAATTGATTACAACATTAATATCACTGTGTATAGGACCTGCTATTGCCTTTTTTCTGTATCAAATGCCTTTCTTTTCCTGAATGAGATGGTTTTTTAGTAAAAAGTCTGAAAATATGAAGGATTAATAGATGTTTACGACTTTTGCGAAGGATTTTGGATTGGAGTATATTTTGATATAATAATGACGCTTTCCAAAGGAAAATGTCCTTATCTAATACAATGGAATATTGATATGTGTTTGCGAGGGAACTGAACAAGTTGAAAAAGGTAAGACCTGACCTCTAGACCTGTGGCTAATACCGGCGTAAGAAAGCAATTTCTTACGCCATCTTTGCGTCTGAAAGAGCTTCCGAATTAATTGAAGTCTCTCATTTACACCCCTTGATAGATTACATAGATAGAGTTATCAAATGACAAATTGAATTGCCATACAGAAAAATAGACTTGCTCTGCGATTTTATTAGCCCTTAATAAAAAATCAACTTGACAATAATACAATGACAGTTTTGGTTACTTGGTCTTTAAAAATATTGAAGTCTAAGACGTTGTGTGAAAATGCAGATTTTTCCTGTCTAAGAGCATCAATTAAAATGCAGCAAGTGTAAACTTTTTCAAATAAGTCATCTTGCGTTATGCCATTTTTATTTAATAGCTCTTTAATTTTTAAAAAATATTCATTTTCAAAATTGGAAAAATGACGATTGATATCAGTATCTTCTGATATCATCATTCTTAACTGAGCCAGAGCGTGACTGGTATCGGCATATAAGTCAATATAATAACAGATCCAATTTTCGACAAAACTAGCTAGTGAAAAAGGTTGTTGCAAACTTAATTTTTCAAGTAAATGGCCTGAAATATTTTCAAGATAATCGTGAAAAGCAGCAATGTATATTTGTTTCTTATCTTTAAAGTAACTATATAGCGCTCCTGTTGAGATACCAGCACGTTTGGCAATCTCAATTGTATTGGTTTTATAATATCCTTTTTCGCAAAAAAGGGCAAACCCGGCATCTAGTATTTTTTTCTTTGTTTCAATAGAACGTTTTTGAATGGGTTCTCTTACATCATTCATAATATCACGTATAATCCAATTATCTTAGATGGTAATTGGATTTTTCCTTTCTCCCAGAATCTACTGGGTATTTTAATCCATCTCTGATATATTTTGAAATGGCACTGTGGATCTGTACCTATAAAATTACGGCTTTGACTGTTTGGAGGTGACTCAGACCACAGCTTTTCGTCTATTACTGTTAATCAGTTTGTTAACGCATCGACGTTTGTATTTACGTGATTACACAGCCGAATTCTCTGTGGAAGACAACAGTGCTCAAAATTTTTTATCAGGAGGTATATCTTCAATGTCCATGTACTTTGTTGGAATTGATATTTCCAAGTACAAACACGATTGCTGCATCCTATCTGCAGCTGAGCAAAAAGTTGTTTCAAAATTTACTATCAAGAATGATAAATCCGGATTTGCTCAACTTCTTACTATCTTTAACTCCCTCTCCAATCCTGAAGACATAAGAATAGGGTTTGAATCAACTGCCCACTATGCCCTCAATCTTGAACTTTTCCTCGAAAATGCCAACCACAGCTTTATGGAAGTTAATCCAGTCCTTATCAAGGAATACAAGAAATCAACAACATTAAGGCGTACAAAAACCGACTCTGTTGACTGCGAATCAATAGCTCGTTGGTTAATGACTGTTGAGTACAAACCCCATTCAAAAGGATTTTACCACGCTTATTCTTTAAAGTCATTAACTCGTTTACGCGATAAGTTCATTCGTCAGCGTTCTTTCTATCTTGTAAAGATTACCAATGTACTGGATCACACGTTTCCTGAATTTAAACCTTTCTTCAATGAACGCTTATCTAAAACCGCTCTCTATCTGCTTGAAAACTATGGTTCCGCAGAAAAGATGGCAAGAATGAATTCTACTTCGTACGAGAAGCTTCGTTCCGTATCCAGAGGAAAGTTTTCTCCTCAACAATTCCTGCGATTAAAGGAACTTGCTGCTAATACTGTAGGTGTCAACAATTCTATATTTGATGTTGAATTAAACAGCTTGCTGACTTTATATAAATCCCTTGTCAAAGAGATTGATACTCTTGAGAATGAGATTTATAAACTCATTGAAGAAGTACATCCTCATTACATGTCTGTTCCTGGTATTGGTCCGTTATCAGCTGCTGTTATCTATTCTGAATATGGAGATATAACTAATTTCTCTAATCCCGGACAGATGCTTGCTTTTGCCGGAATTGAACCCGGTATTAATGAATCAGGAACCGAATCACACGGAGGTCGAATGGTAAAACGTGGTTCGTCTCAGCTCCGTTATACACTGATTAATTGCTGCCTTCCTTTGATCCGTTTCGATATGACATTTGCTGCTTACTATGCCAGGAAACGCGGAGAAGGCAAGCCTCATCGGGTAGCCATTACTCATGTAGCAAAGAAGCTTATTAGAGTCATCTACGCATTGGAGAGACAAGATATGGACTTTAATATCCAGAGGCTTCGTTAATATCCGATCTTTGAAAGTTTTGTTCCATCTGAAATACGGTGTATTCAGATGGCTTATTAAAGTAACCCTTTTTTACATAATCAAAAAATCTTCAAAAATCACTTGACTGTTTATAGTTTGTCACCTCTTTTTTATTATACTTGGAACTTTAAATCAGGTCAATGAAATGTGAATCATTATTCGCATTTTGTTGACATCTATCAATGCGGGTACTATAATAATAATGTGAATAATCATTCGTATATAGGAGGAAGAATAATGGATTTTTTAACACTGGCAAAACAACGCTGCACAACACGCGGCTTTACGGGAGCACAGATTCCAAAAGATGACTTAAATCAGATTTTATCGGCTGGACGTGTCGCCCCTACAGCCTGTAATAAACAACCACAAAGGATTATTGTTGTTCAAAGTGAAGAAAACATTTTAAAAATTAAAAAGGCTTATCAAACGTTTGGTTCTAAGTGTGTTTTTATCGTGTGTCGGGATCGACGGGATGAATTAATACGGCCATTTGATCAAAAATGTTCTGGCGATTTGGATATAGGTATTGTCTGTGACCACCTGATGTTGGCAGCAAGAGAATTAAATATTGGAAGCGTAATGGTTGGTTTGTTTGATCCAGCAATTATAAGCAATGAATTTCATTTACCAGAGTACATAGAACCGACAGCTTTACTCTTAATGGGGTATCCAGAAAAAGGCTTTTTAAGTCCAGAGCGTCATATTGCCCAACGCAAAGAAATAAGCGAAACGGTGATGTATGAGAAATATATAGATTAAGGTAAAAGTCATCCATAGGAGTTGTTGAGTATGAAAGTATTAGTAAGTGCATGTGTACTAGGATGTAATTGTAAATATAATGGAAGAAACAATCGCAATGAAGCTGTGATTGAATATCTAAAAGGAAAAGAGGTTCTCAGTATTTGTCCTGAAATGTTAGCCAATATGCCTATTCCCCGACCATGTGCTGAGATTGTTGATGAAGTAGTGATGGATGATAAGGGAAATAATGTTGATTCTGATTATAGGAAAGCAGTTGCGCTTGCATTAGAAAAAATAGAAGGAGAAAAAATTGATTTGGCTATTTTGCAGTCAAGAAGTCCAACTTGCGGAGTTAACAATATATATGATGGAACATTTACCGGGAAGCTAATATCTGGTCAGGGACTTTTTGCTAAAGCCCTGATTACTAAAGGGTACCCCGTAAAAGATGCAGAAGATTTTAATATGTAGATTCGAAATAGAAAAATTCAATGTTTTTGCCGAATATCAGTTGGTCGTCGTGTCTAACTTTTCATTACATTAGAAAGAGGGATTAGCATTGCTGATCCCTTTTTCTGTACTCCAAAGGGGTACAGCCAATCTGTTCTCGGAAAGTTTTCGTAAAGTAGCTGCTGCTTTGAAATCCGCATTGAAAGGCAATATCGATAGAAGTCATATCTGTATCGATTAACATTTGACATGCTTTTTGGATTCGATATTGTTTCAGGTACTGATTCGGTGTGGAATGGATTGTACGGTGAAAACAGCGCAGAACTTCGCTTTCACTGATCAGCGCTACCCTTGCTAAAGTAGAGATGGTTATGGTTTCTGAAAAATGCATCTGAATGTATTGAAGCATGGTTTTTATTCGATCGGCATTTCGAAGATTTCGAATGCTGGGTTTTGCTTCACATATGGAATGATTTGTTAGCACAATTAGAATCAATTGCGATAATTCGTTCCTGACATATATTTCAAAACCATTTTCAGTGTTATAAAGTCTGTTCCATACAGAAATCGAGTAAGCGAGTATTTTGTCCTGCCAGTTAATGAATGGGTCTAATAAAATGTATGGCAGATTTTTATTCTGGATAATCGGCTCAATATAATTTTGCCAGTATATACTATCTATGCTTCCGATTAGCCTTGGATGAAAAACAATGGATCTTAAAACGTATTCGCCATCGTTTGTTGCATGAATGGAATGAAGAAAGCCTGCATTGATAAATATCCCTTGATTTTTGTTTAGGATATGTTCTGTGCTATTAACAGATACTTTTATCGATCCTGAGATTACCCATATAATCTCAAAATCTTCGTGCCAGTGCCAGGGAATAGAATAGCTTGATAAGTTTTCCTCATAAAAAGCAATCGGGAATTCTGACGTTCCATGCTTTTGAACTTCTTCACCGGAAGAATTCACTGTTACATTACATTTTGCTATGCTCATACAAGATACCTACTCTTCGACGATTTTATTATATAATTTCGAGTGAAATATTATATAAAAGTTCGTTGAATGATGATATTATTATATCACAAAAAAGAGAAGGAGATCAATATGTTTCAATTACTGTTAGTAATTATCTATATTGCATTTATTAGTCTTGGATTGCCCGATTCCTTATTGGGTTCGGCATGGCCATCCATGTATATGGAATTTGGGGTGCCGATTTCATACATAGGCGTCATTTCTATGATTATTGCAATCGGAACCGTTGTTTCAAGTTTACAGAGTGATAAACTTACCCGTAAATTTGGAACCGGAAAGATAACGACCATCAGCATTACTATGACGGCAGTTGCTTTATTTGGCTTTTCCAGTTCACACTCATTTGGTTTGCTTTGTTTCTGGGCAGTTCCTTACGGACTTGGAGCAGGTAGTGTTGATGCATCCTTGAATAATTATGTAGCACTTCACTATGCAAGCAGACATATGAGTTGGCTTCATTGTATGTGGGGAATCGGCGCAACTATTGGGCCTTATATGATGGGATATGCCTTGAAGCATGGTCAGAATTGGAATGCAGGTTATCAGTATATTTCCTTTTTACAGATTGCTTTTGCAGTAGTTTTGTTTTTTAGCCTGCCGTTATGGAAGAACCAAAAAGGGACGGCAGAAGAGAATGATATTTTAGCGGGAAAAGCATTGCCTTTGAAAGAGGTAATTCAGATTTCTGGAGCAAAAGAAGTAATGCTTTGTTTCTTTTGCTACTGTGCTTTGGAACAGACGACCGGCTTATGGGCAAGCAGTTATCTTACCCTGATCAAAGGATTTTCAATTGAGACAGCGGCTGGTTTTGCAAGTATGTTTTTTATTGGTATTACCATTGGGAGGGTATTAAGTGGATTTATAAGTATGAAATTAAGCGATTTACAAATGATTCGTCTGGGGCAGGGAATCATTGCGGCTGGTATTATTATGATGTTACTGCCGTTAAATGAAGTAATATCTTTGGTCGGCTTGTTTTTCTTTGGTTTTGGATGTGCGCCAATCTACCCATGTATTATTCACTCCACTCCGTCCCGTTTTGGTGCGGATAAGTCACAGGCAATCATCGGGGTTCAGATGGCAAGTGCATATGTGGGAACCTGTGTGATGCCGCCGCTATTCGGCTTAATTGCAAAGCATATAAATATTGTTTTGCTGCCGGTATATTTGCTAATCATTCTTTTATTAATGGTGATGATGCATGAATTGCTGGTAAAAAAAACTGCTTGAAGGGATGAAGAAAATGTTTGCTGATTATCATGTTCACACAGAATTTAGCGATGATTCTGTTTATGAAATGGAAGAGGTTGTAAAAGATGCAATACAAATAAAAATGGAAGAAATATGTTTTACGGATCATGTAGATTATGGAGTTAAGCTGGACTGGAATGATAAGAAAGAAATTCAATATCGCGATGGTATGCCTATGGCAAATGTGTATTATCCAGAATATTTTGAGACGATTAAGGAATTACAATATTTATATGGTGACTTGATTGCTATAAAAAAGGGAATGGAGTTTGGAGTACAGGTGCATACAATTTCTCAATATGAAAAGCTCTTTGTGAAATATCCATTTGATTTTATTATTCTATCTGTGCATCAAATAGATAACTTGGAATTATGGACACAGGATTTTCAGAAAGGAAAGAGCCAGAAAGAATATAACGAAAAATATTATCAAGAGCTGCTGGAAATTGTAAAACAATATAAAAATTATAGTGTTTTGGGACATTTAGATATTATTATAAGATATGATAAAAATGGCACATATCCGTTTGAAAAGATTTCAGACATAGTTAATGAAATTTTAAAAATTGTCATTCGTGATGGAAAAGGAATAGAAGTAAATACGTCATCCTACAGATATGGACTTACGGATATGACACCATCCAAAGATATACTTACTTTATATAAAAAATTAGGCGGTGAGATTATCACGATTGGAAGCGACAGTCATAAAAAAGGACAGCTAGGTGCACATATTGAAAATACCAAGAAAGTATTATTCGATATGGGATTTCGATATCATTGTACATACGAGAATATGAGGCCGCATTTTCATAAGTTGATATAATAGAAAATTGTCCGGATAACTTAGTTTATCTTCACTATAAAAGGAGACACAGTATGCGATCAGAAAAAGAAATGATGGATTTAATCATAGCAGTTGCCAACAATGATGTCCGCATTCGTGCGGCCTACTTAGAAGGTTCACGTGCAAATCCAAATGTACCAAAAGATATCTTTCAAGATTATGATATTGTATATGTTGTTACAGAAACAAGGTCATTCAGAGAGGACAAAGCCTGGATTGATCGATTTGGTGAGCGCTTGTATATGCAATATCCAGAGGAAAATATCTACTACACTTCTGATGTTGAAAATTGCTATGGTTGGCTAATTCAATTCACTGATGGAAATAGATTGGATTTACATGTAAAGACATTAGAAAATGTACTTAATAGTCTAGAATTGTATAAAACACTAGTTGACAAGGACAATATCATGCCTCAAAAACAAGTATTGTCCGATGAAGAATATTGGGTGAAAAAGCCGGTGCCAAATCAATTCTATTGTACATGTAATGAATTTTGGTGGTGTTTAAATAGTGTGGCGAAGGGATTATGGAGGAATGAGATTCCATATGCAATGGATATGATAAATTTTCAAATAAGGCCAATGCTTAGGCGGCTGCTGGAATGGAAAATTGGGATTGATAATGATTTTTCAGTCAGCGCAGGGAAATCCGCAAAATACATGGACAAGTATTTGCCGAAAGGGATTTATGAACAATACTTAGAATCTTATTCGAAAGCACAAATAAACGCTATATGGGATGCTGTTTTTCTCATGTGCGATTTGTTTCAGAAAATTTCTTTGGAGGTAAGTGAGAAATTAAATTTCCCCTACGATTTGACAGAAGCAAGAAATAGCAAGAGCTACCTTGAGCGCGTTAAAAGCTTACCGTCCAACGCAACAGAAATATACTAGATTTGCCTATTGCGATGAAGAGGAAGCGCATTGCCTTAAGGAATACGAATATAAGCGCAAGCAAAATAATACACCCGAAGATATGTTTATACAAATTGATATTCCACTGACATTGGTACATCAATTTGAACTTATGAAAAACGCCGGTTTTAAAACGGTTGAAGTTTTGTATCAAAATTGTGGAACAGTAATTATTAGAGCAGAAAAATAGCAACTAATGAAATGATGTAGGGGGTGATAATGATTGAAGTTCAATGGTTACTATGTCCTATATGTGGCAATAAAACAAGACTGAAAATTAGGAAAGATACAATCCTCGAAAACTTCCCCCTATACTGTCCCAAATGTAAACAAGAATCTCTAATCAATGTGCTACAACTCAATATGTCAGTTATCAAAGAGCCAGACGCAAAGACGCAGAGCCGATAATCAATGAGTACATATCTCTTGATTATCGGCTCTTTTCATATAACAATTTTCTGTTATACGATTGCTGACAAATTTAACAGACATACAAAGCCGTCATTTTCCGTTAAAAATCGGAAAGAGTATACCTGTAATTCTTCTTATTCTGGCGGCTTTGGGATAAGGAGGTTTTTATGTACCCCAAAGCATTTTTTTCTCTGAGAGAAACGCCGCCATATTGTGACGGTTTAATATAGCAGAAAAATTTCATTTACATAGTTTAAAAGTATTATATCAACTTGTGGGCGGCTATTGCGCCCATTTTTTATTCGACACCTTTCGCGCTAATTTGCGTAAAGGTGTTTTTTTGTATCCTTTTTTCACTGACAACGTATGGAACAAGCCTTGTCACTTCGGGCCAACTTGGCCTGAAGTCCGACCTCGCTGTCGTTCCCCTCCCGCTCCATTTCGATTCACTATTCCCTAAAAAATCGAAATGGAGGAACGCCTTATGGCAAAAATCAATCTGCGGGATTATTACCCGTTTTATAATTCAGACTTTTTTGTTGAGATATCAGATGAAATCAAGGACGCTTTGCTGGAAGCAGAACGTTTGGAGAAAAACTACATTCGCCGCCGCTTCTATAACAAAGCCCACTATTCGCTGGACGCTGACGACGGGATCGAAAAGGATATTCTTTTTGAATCCCTTTCCCCTTGCGAGATTTACGAGCGTAAAATTACTTCCGAACAACTGCACTCCGCAATCGCTTACTTGCCGGACAAGCAAGGAAAACGAATTTATGCCCATTACATACTCGGTATGAGTAAATCCGATATTGCACGGGCAGAGGGTATAAATGAAAAAGCCGTCAGAGTTGCTATTGAGAAAGGGTTGAAAAGCATGGAGAAATTTTTGAAAAAGTCTTAATTTCCAGTTCCGAATTTGCCTTTCAAATCACATGGCTATTAGAAGGAGTTTTTTCTCCATCTGCCGTTCTTTGACAACTGAATACAGATAACCCGGATACGTTCAATCAAAAGGGAGCCAAGCCACAGGGTACGCCAAAACCGCCCGTTGAAAGGGGGAAAAACCAAACGGAGCGTGAGCGATTCCTACCAACTGTGACAGAGCAGATATGGCAATCTACCCGGCGATAATCTTTTGATTGGTACAATGATACTTACGGTTTGAACGCGTCACAGTATTGACCGTCGCGCCATCAGCATGGGGCGGGGTGAAATTCCCATGAGGGCGGTTGCCGCCGCCTGTCCGGGTTATCCTCTTATTTACCATATAGGAGGCCGCGCCGGGCATTTCTGTCTAATGACAGCCCATTCTTTCCCGGCGCGGCACTCCCCCTATTCTGGCATAGGAGAATCGAAATGGAAAAAGATATGAATTTATCGGAAATACTGCCTGAACCGTGGAGCAACAATGCTTGTCGCGGCTATGTCATTTGGGCAATGGAAAGCTGTGGTTTTAGCTCTGATGATATTCGGCGCGTGGTTATGGAACTGAACGAAAGATTTGACTTCAAATCCATTCACGAAGCAGACGGGCATTACCGGAACAGTCCCTATTGACTTCGGGCCAACTCGGCCCGAAGTATGAGGAAAGATTAACAGCCATCACTTTTGCTTATAAAGTGGTGACTGTTTATGTTTCCTCATAGGACAGCAGGAAACATAAAGTACATTTTTCATTTGAGAAGGAGGCACAAAGCGATGGTAAATCTGGAACAGATCATCACAATGCAAGATGTGGATATTGCCACAGTGGATAAATCACAGTTGACAGATGTTAGCGGAATCGACTTTGATAACAGCCTGCCTCAAAGGGAACGTGCGGCACATATTTTGAAGCAGGTAAAAAACCCTTACTGCTTCCGTCATGGAGATACTGCGGTAAAGGTAGAGTTCCCGGAGGACGGCCCCCCCTTGCAGGATGTAATTACAAACTTTCTTATACGGCAGAAAAGCGGCCTGTAATCGGTCATGCCACTTCGGGCCAACTTGGCCCGAAGTCGGTAATATCAGCTATCTAACGGTATTTTTAAGCCCTCGACAACATTGTTCGCATTATGCTGAAATGGTATAATGTAAGTGTAATGTGATAGGAAGGAGGAAGCATGGCACGAACCAAAAACAGGGAAACAAATACTGCTGTTTCTCAATTTTCGTATAATCCTACACGGTGGAATCTTGCAAAATATATCCGGTTATCCAAAGAGGACTTGAATCGTGGCAAGGACGACAGCAACAGTGTCACCAATCAAAAAAAGTTGCTTGATGATTATTACAGACAGCACCTTGATGAATTTGAAAGCGCCGAAACCTATGTTGATGACGGTTGCACAGGTACAGACACGAACCGGGCAGATTTTCAAAGACTGCTGGCCGACATTTACGCGAAAAAGGTAAACTGCGTGATTGTCAAAGACCTTTCCCGTCTTTCCCGTAACTATACGGACGCCGGGAGCCTGATTGAAAATTTGTTTGTTCAGATGAATGTACGCTTTATCAGCTTGGCAGAGGGCGTAGACAGTTATTTGAACCCTGACAGCGTATCAAGTATTCTTGTTCCTATAACGAACGTAATGAACGACCAGTATTGTTACCAAACTTCAAAGAAAATCCGTCAGGTGTTTGACTACAAGAAACGTAATGGCGAATTTATTGGCTCCTATGCCCCCTATGGCTACATCAAAGACCCCAATGATAAACACGCTTTGTTGGTAGACCATGAAGCCGCCGAAGTGGTAAAGCAGATTTTTTCCATGTGTCTAAGCGGTATGACCGTCAGGGCTATTGTGAATCATCTGAACGACCACGGTGTTATGTGTCCTTCCGTTTACAAGCAAAGTCAGGGATTAAAGTACAAATGCCCCAACGGACAGACACAGCCCATGTGGAGTACCATTACTATCAGCAATATGCTGAAAAATCCCGTCTATGTTGGAAATATGGCACAGGGGCGAAACCGTGTGAAAAGCTACAAGATACACAAAATCGAAGCTGTACCTGAAAAAGACTGGATTGTTGTCCCGAATACCCATGAACCGATTATTGACCGCGAAGCCTTTGAAAAGGTTAAGCAACTGCTAAAGCGTGACACCCGCACTTCTCCAAAACAGAAACAGCTTTATCTGTTTAGCGGCTTTCTCCGCTGTGCGGATTGTGGCCGGGCAATGTCGCGGATAGCAAGCAAGGAATTGTACGTTTACTACCAATGCGGAACATATAAGAGCCTTTCTAAAAAAGCCTGCACTATGCACTCTATTAAAAGCACAAGGCTTGAAGCGGCTGTACTCTATGCAATCCGGCAACAGGTACATCTTGCAGTCAGCTATTCCGCTATTGTATCAAAAATTAACTTGGCTCCGCTCAAAAAAAGCCAGTCGATACGGCTGAATGAACTGATTACCGCAAAAGAAAAAGAGCTTACCAAAATCATGCGGTACAAGCAAGCACTTTATCAGGACTGGAAAGACGGTCATATCACACATAATGATTACCGCCACATGAGTGAAGATTATGAACAGCAAAATGAAGCCATTGGCACAGTGATTGCCAATCTGAAAAAAGAGCGGGACGAACTGGAAAATGGCATTGACACCGAAAATCCTTTTTTAGCAACTTTCCGAAAATACGAGAACATCGACAAGCTGACAAGAGAAATCTTAATCGAACTGGTTGACCATATCAAAGTATACGAGGGCGGCGACATAAGCATACGGTTTAAGTTTGCCGACGAGCTGCGCCGCATTATCCAGTATATCGAAGTCAACTCGCATTTACAGGTAGGATAAGACACCTACACACGAACAGAGCTTGTTGGTTTTCCTAATATATAACACTCATAATATCCTCTGCACCAAAAATGTCTGTTACCATATTTATATTTTAAATTTGCAAATCTATCAAAAATCATCAAGCTACTTTTCCCTTTTAATATTCCCATGAATTTTGATACACTCATTTTTGGTGGAATACTTACCAGCATATGTACATGATCTGGACATGCATTTGCTTCTATTATCTCTACTCCATTTCTTATACATATCTCTCGTAGTATCTTGCCGATTTCTGCTTTATATTTCCCATATATTATCTGTCTTCTATACTTTGGCGCAAATACTATATGATATTGACACCTCCATTTTGTATGTGTTAAGCTTTCTATGTCGTTACCCATACGACACACCTCCTATGATATTTTGTTTTGCGATTGTCAGTCGCTTTCATTTTATCATAGGAGTTTTTTTGTTCAGAGCTAAAGCCATTTTATCCACTGGCATAGCCAGTGGTTATCAAAGCAATATAAAAAACCTAAAGGATATCCTTTAGGCTTTATAAACCAACAGACTCCCCTTATCTCTCAGCCTTAGCTGCAGGATTTAGCACCAAATAGACTCTACTCTATCGGTTGCTGGGCTTCATCGGGCCAGTCCCTCCACCTCTCATGATAAGTTTCATAATTTATTTAATTTTTAATTATCATTATATTAAAGCAGAGCATCTTTGTAAACTACTTTAATATAACTTTAATTTACAAATTCTATAGTATACATTAAAAAATATGTCATATTAATTTTTTTATCATATTATGTATTGAGTACTATAGATAAGGATGTGATATACTTGAACAATGAAGATTATTTTAATGATAAAGTAGATCCCTCTGACCCTAATACTATTCCTAAATTCGTGGATGAACTTCCAAGTCCTTCCGAACTGAAACCTATATCAATCTCTGAAGGAATAGAATATTACGAAGTAAATATGATAGAAAATAAACATCGCTTTCACAAGTATTTTCCCTACAGTATTATATGGGGCTATAATGGTTGCTATCCTGGACCTACTCTTAGAGTATTTAAGGATCAAGCCATATTGATTAAATGGATAAACAATCTGCCTTATAGGCATTTTTTACCAGTTGATCTTACATTACACGGGGCCATGGACTCTCCAGAAGTGAGGACTGTAGTTCATGTCCATGGAGCAAATGTAGATCCTGACAGCGATGGTCACCCAGATGCTTGGTTTATAAAGAATTATTTGCTTACAGGAAAAACCTTTAAAAGAGAAATATATAAATATACTAATCATCAGCCTAGTGCTACCCTATGGTATCATGACCATAGCTTAGGAAGTACAAGATTAAATGTTTATGCCGGCTTAGCTGGTTTTTATATAATTCATGATATGTTAGAAAAGCGACTTGATTTGCCTTGTAAAGAATATGATATACCATTAATGATTCAAGATAAAAGTTTTAATAAGGATGGCTCTCTTTTCTATCCTGATGCACCAGCATTTCCAGTACCAGTAAAACCTTCTGTAGTGCCTGCTTTTTTAGGCAATACTATAGTGGTAAATGGAAAAGTATGGCCTCATTTAAAAGTAGAGCCAAGAAAATATCGTTTCAGACTTTTAAATGCATCGAATACCAGAGCTTACACCTTGAGCTTATCTAATGGTGAAAGCTTTTACCAGATAGGTACTGATGGAGGATTGCTTGATAAGCCTATGGAGCTTAAATCTCTAACCTTAGAACCAGCAGAAAGGACAGATATCATTATTGATTTCTCGAAGCTAAAAGGTGAGATTATAACCTTAATAAATGCTGATAATAACGCTAATATGAGGTTAATAATGGAATTTAGAGTTATCCTTCCCTTAAAAGATGAGGATACAAGTAAAATTCCTGAAACCCTTCACCCCATGACTATGCTAGAGGAACACATGGCAAAAAAGACAAGAAATTTAACCTTAAGTGCCAGTACGGATGATTATGGTAGACCTATGCTTTTATTAAACAATCACATGTGGGATGACCCTGCTACAGAAAAACCCTCTTTAGATAGTATAGAGATATGGAATCTAATTAATCTAACAAATTTTCCTCATCCTATTCATGTGCATTTAGTTCAATTCCAAATTTTAGACAGGACACCTTTTAATGTGCCTCTTTATTTAGAAAAAGGTGAAATTGAATATACAGGTGCTGCTGAGGAGCCAAAGGAATTCGAAAAAGGCTGGAAGGATACTGTTAGAGCTGAACCTGGCATGGTTACAAGGATCATTATGCATTTTAAAGATCATGCTGGAGACTTTGTATGGCATTGTCATATATTAGAACACGAAGATCATGATATGATGAGACCTCTTAAGGTAGTTGAAGATAATAGTCCTCCTCATTAAAATTTTGTTTTTTACGATGTCTTAAATAAGGGAGCACTCTAGATTCTAGAATGCTCCTTTTAAATTTATTTCTATTTTATAAGCTCTATACCATTTTCAATAAACCTTATCTTACCTTGCTTAAGCAGATTGCCAACAGCTCTTTTAAAAGCGGCTTTACTCATCTTCATTACATTGTATATAGCTTCTGGCGAACTTTTATCGTTTAAATAAAGTTCTCCACCATTAGCTTCTAATTTATCTAAGATTACCTTTGCATCTGTTTCAATTTCCATATAAGCTTCTTTTCTTAGGCTTAAATCTAATTTTCCGTCTTCTTTAACCTTAGATACCCTGGCTTGAATCCTATCTCCACAGCTATATTGCCCAAAAAACTCTGCTTTAGGTATAAGTCCTTGATACTCATTATCTACTGCTACAAAGGCTCCCACTTCAGGTCTAATATCATATATGATTCCCTGAACTATGTCCTTTTCTTTATAAGGAGCCTCTGAGCTAAGTCTGCTATAAAGCTTCATAGTAGCACACAATCTATTACTTTTATCTATATATAATGCTACTAAATATTCTTTATCTTTTTTAACCCTGCCATTTTGCTCGTTAAAAGGCAAAAATAAATCCTTTTCTAAACCCCAATCCAAAAATGCACCTATCTTTGTGGTTTCCACTACCTTAAGAGGAGCCATTTCTCCTAAGGTTATTTTAGGTGTTCTAGTGGTAGAAATCAACCTATCCTTTGAATCTTTATAGATGAATACCTCTATTTCGTCTCCTACCTTTGTTCCTTCTGGCACCTGCTTTTGAGGCAATAAAACCCCTTCCATATCACTACTGTCCTTTGAATTTAGATATACTCCTATGGAGGTTTCTCTAAGTACTTCTAACTTCTGTATTTTTCCTAATTCAATCATTGTACACCATCCTAAGCTTTACTCATTATAACTATATTATACATTAAAAATGGTAATAGTATTTATATTTTATTGAGGATTAAATATTTTATACAAAATATTTTCATAAAGCCTCGGTACTACATTAAAAGAATAGGATATATTAAGCCTTTCAGTATACTTATGAAAATCCTTTCCAAAACCTCCAAATACCACTGAAGGTATATTTAACTCCTCCAGTTCCTTAACAGGTATATTATAACACTTATTAGCACCTATTATATTGGAGGTTATGGTCTCTAATCCTTCTGCATCTTCTACTCCCGTATAGCTTAAATCGCAAAGTCCCATATAATAGTGATCTAGCTCTATATCTACATCAAAATTTTCCTTGCTATAAAGTGCAGTTTCTTCTATTATCTTCAAAAGTTCTTTGTCCTCTTTAACTTCATAATTTAAATGCTTATTAGGATAATAGGGTGGTGCAAAGCCAATTATTATAGCTGGAGCCTTATAAGGATATTTTTCATAGGTTTCTCTCATGATGTTTACTGCTATGGTCTGGAGATCCTTCTTTTCTTGCTGCCACTGTTTTATTTTGTTTCCTATATAGTTTTCAAAGTCTGACCCTTCGATTTTCAATACTTCTTCATATATATCTTTAAACATCAAAACCCTTGGCTCTATTTTTTCTCTCTCATTATTACTGTTAGAAATCAAATTATATTTCATAACATTTTCTTCAATTATTTTTATAGTATTTTCAAAAGCTTTAAGGGATATATTCTTAAGCTTATTTACCAATTCCTCAATAGATAAATTTAAGGTAAGTATATTATAATAAGCCGCTGCTAATAAAGGAGTTTGTACAGAATACAATTCCTTTAAGTCCATCTGCTTTAGGCATATGGGCGGAGGAGTAGTATTCCCTCTATCCTTGTCACAAAAATCTGGATTTAGCTCTAATAATCTATTAAGCTCTGAAACTAATAGATTAGGATTTAACCCTGTATGAGATTCATAAACATGAGTTTCCTTGCCCACACATAGGAATAAAGGCATCACTTTTCCTGATGTGCCTAAGTACATTCTTTTTTTGTTATCACCAATCTCCTTTGGTATAGAGCATTCTGTTACAAAAAGAGCTTTGTAGTCATAATTACATTTTTTCTTAAGGTCTAAAAGATAGGGCACCGCCCCTAGCATACCCTCTGAATTGCTCTCCTCTCCTGGCACCGCTAAAAATAATATATTCCCCTGAAAATCATCTCTTTTAGAAAATTCTCTTAATATTTCTATGCCTAAGGAAAGGCCATATTTCATATCTGCAGTACCTCTTCCAAATATCCAGTCTCCAGATTTAAAGTCCTCAAAAGCTTCCTTATTTAGTGGCAGCTCCTCTATCCTTTCCATAAGTTCTAAAGGCTTAAAAGCAAGCTCTTTTAAATGTTCAAAGTCCACTACGTCTACTACATCCAGATGACCTGTTATTATAATTGTGCTTTTTGAAGGCTTTGAACTACAGAATAAAGCACTTACAAAATTTCTTTTTAGAGGATCTCCCTTAATTTCCACCAGGTTTAACTTTTCTCTATGTTGTTTAAAATAAGATATTTCACTTATTATTTCCACTATTCTCTCTGCCGTCAAATTCTCTTTTTCAGTGCCTGAAATTCCTGGCACTTCCACTAATCTCAGTAAAGTATCTAACAACTTATCTTTTGTTATCATTTTACTCCTCCTAAGTAACAATGGTTTTCTATTAATAATACTAATTAATTTTATATCTTAGGAAGCATCCTGTCCATATTTAATATTTTTATTTTATGTAAAAAATATTCTTTAATATCCTAATTTAATCTGAGATGGAAAAAACAAAAAAAGAAGAGCTAAGTCTTCTTTTCTAGAATACATTGTTAATTTGATATTCATATATGATTTTTGATATCTCAGCCATAACCTCATCGGCATTAGGAAGTTCTTCAGTATATATTGTTAATATATATGGATTTTTTGTATATACTATAGCCACATCATTTACATAATTATCATAGTCTCCAGTCTTATGTGCAACTATTTTCTGAGGTATATATAAATCAATTCTATCATGAAAATCTGTGTTTTTCATATTTTCTATAATCTGTGGATAATAAGCATTATTATAAGGATTATCATAGAGCCATTTTAGTAACAATGCCTCATCCTTAGCTGTAATATAATTTTCAGAATGGTCGGTAGTATGATCCAATTTTTTATCCACTAAAATTCTAAAGTTTTCATAATCTAATCTTTTCAGTATCATATTAGTGGCAATATTATCTGAATGAGTTATAGAGTATTCACTTAAAAGCTTTAACGGTAATGGCTTTGTTAAGTCCTCTCCCTGCAGCACTCCTGTCCCCTCTTCATAACAATCCTCTGTATATTGTAATAATTCCTCTTCGCTAATAGCGCCCTTTTGAACCAAATCCGAAAGCACCATATTCATTTGAACCTTCACTGTACTGGCAGCAAGAAAGGTCTTATCCCCATTAATATCAATTTCATTGCCAGAGTTTATATCATAATAAAATAATCCTATTTTGTCCTCATTGCTGCCTAAATAATTTTTTATTTCCTCTTCTAGCTTTATGAGCTTATCGTCCTTTTTATTTTGCGGTGCTTCATTAAAATTTATCTTAATCTGATTTTCTTCCTTTGAAGATACCTGCTTCACATTATAAGAATTAGAAGCTGGAAGAAAACTTTTTAGCAGATTATAATTTAATATATCATCTGAATACTTCAGTTCTTTTAATACCTGTTCCTTCATACTTTTTAACTCTGGAGTTTCATCTAGTTTATTTCCTGTATCAATATCATAGTAGCTATCAGTCCAAGAAACATAAAAAGTCTTTCCATCCGTAAAAGAACCATTCCTAAAGACTACTTTATGCTCCGAGGTATTTAATATATCTTTTCCAAACATATAATCATTGGATAAATTAAATATATTACATAAGGTAGGGTATAAATCCATCTGACCAGCATAGGTATGATTAACTCCTTTATGCTCATCTTTTGGAAAATGTATTAACATAGGTACCTTTTGATATTGAACCCATTGTAAATCCGTAGCATTATTGATATTTTCAAAGGCATAGAGTTGATCAATATATTCCTTTGGTATAGCATTGTGGTCCCCATATAATACTATAATAGAATTATCCATTAATCCTTCCTTTTCAAGATTGTCTAGAAATCCCCCTAGTTGCTTATCCACATAATGTATAGCAGTTAAATAATTGCCTAGTAAGGTATTATTATATTCTCCTGCATCAAACTTCCCGTAACCTTCAATATCATCATAAGGATAATGACTGCTTAAGGTCACCATAAAACTATAGAAAGGCTCTTTAAAGCTTTTTATTTTTTCAAGGGATTGATTAAAAAAGGACTCATCGCTTAACCCCATTCCCACCTTTTCATCAACATTAAAACTCTGTTCTCCATAAAACTCATTAAAACCTTCTGTTTTATACATTATATTCCTATTCCAAAAGCTATCTGTATATCCATGAAAGGCTGCAGTATGATATCCATTTTCACTCATTAGCTTAGGTAATGAATTAAGAGTATTACCAGTATAAAGATAATAAGCTGCCCCAGAAGGAGCTGGATACAAGGAGTTATTTGACATAAACTCTGCATCAGAGGTATTTCCTGCACCTACTTGATAAAAGTAATTATCAAAATAAAGACTTTTATCTATCCATTTATTTAAATTTGGAGTAATCTCTTGCCCATTTACTTTTTTATTAATAACAACCTGCTGCAATGCTTCCACTTGAATCATAATTAAATTTTTATTAGCCCCTGCACCCTTTAAGTTAATTGATGAGTTCTCATTTTTATTTTGAAAAAATGCTGATATTTCTTCTTTTCCATTCTCCGGCATAGGCTTTAAACTATTTAATGCATTAGTAACAAAGTTATGCGTGTCTAGAATATGAAAATTAATATTTCCTAATACCTTTGCCACATATAGTTTGTTGCTCATAGTAGTAATTAATAAAGGCTGATCCTTAGAAAGCTTATAGATATAATTACCTTCCATAAAGCCTCCAAGCGAAAGTAGCATGGCAAAAATAATCAGCCTTATCCTAAAGCTAAGTGGAACTCTTTGTACTTCTTTTACTTTTATAAATATAGGAATAAAAAGTACTATATCTAATAAATAAAGCAAATCCTTAAATTGAAATACGGATTTAATACTAGAGGTTACAGTTTTTAGCAAAAAAATATTTCTTATAGCTCCAACAGAGACAATATCCTTAAAATACCTATAGTACATAGTATCACTTATAAATATTAAACTGATGATTATATTAGCTGCATATAAGAAGTACATTCTTTTTTTATCTTTAAATAAATAAGCTAAAGCTAATATAGGCAATATAGAGGCTATAACTGGACCTCTTAATGCTCTTGGATCAAAATATTCTGGCGAAATCTGTTTTCCGTAATATAAAGATTTTGTAATAATTATGATTAAAAATGAAAGTACCTCCCAGTGCTCCATCCACTGAATTCCTATGTTATATAACAGATGAGTGAACAGATTATCCTCTCTATCCCTTGCAATATTCTTTGTATTCATAACTAACACCAACCCATATATAATAGTTTAATCATTTTAAGCTTTATACTACTATCCTACTGTGACAGTGATATCACCATATAGTTAATAAATTGTAAACAAAAGGCATAGAACCTTGTAGTTCTACGCCTTTATTAAGGTGTATTTATATTCTTTTAGGAATTGCAAAATAAAATTTCACTCCAATTTCAGTGTTTTCTACCCCAAAGGGATAATTATGAAGCATTAAAATATTTTTTACTATAGATAACCCAATACCTGTACCCCCTAATTTTCTATTTCTAGACTTGTCAATCTTATAGAATTTATCCCATATTTTTGATAGTTCATCTTGCGGAATATGTTCTCCAGTATTTTCAACTTCAATGAAAATAGAAGTTTCTCTATCTATCATAGATACCTTTATTATTCCCTGCTCATTCACATACCTTAAAGCATTGGTTATAAAATTTGTAATGACCTGTTCCATTCTATTTAAATCTGCATATACCCTTGTTCTCTCTAAAAGACTAACTTCTAATGCTACCCCTTTCTCAGCTATATGATGCTCATATTTTCTTAGTGTAAAGCTTATAAGCTCTGTGATATCAAATTCTTCTTTATTAAGATTATAAAGACCTGATTCTATATGAGATAAATCCAGCATGTCCGAAACTAGATTCCCCATTTTTCTAGCCTCATCGCTTATTATATCTAAATAATAATCTTTTTCCTCCCCCTCGAAGATATCGTCTTTTAATCCAATAGCATATCCATCTATTAAGCTTATAGGAGTCTTTAATTCATGAGACACCGCTGCCACAAATTCCTTTCTCATCTTCTCCAGCTTTCTTTCCTTCTCTATGTCTTCCTCTAGTTTAGCATTAGCCTCTTTTAAGGAGCTTAGAGCAAAATCTAGATTTTCAGATAGAAAATTCAACGAAGCTGCTACATTACCTATCTCATCCTTACTATTTACCTCACATTTTTCTGTAAAATCTAGCTGAGCCATCTTAGTGGCTGCTTTATTAATTTTTAATAACGGCTTAACTATCATATTAGAAAATATTAGTGCTAGAAAAATGGTTAAAAAAATCGCTCCAATAAAAAAGTACATATACAATCTCTCTATGACTGATACCGCTTCATTTACTGGTTGAAGAGAAGAAATTGAATAAATAGTTTTTTCCCCTACATTTAATGGTATGATACCAATTAAATATCGGTTATCCATTTCTCCTTTTTTCATGATTATATTTGTTGTGCCAGGTTTTATTTCAACCGTATCTGGCGGTTTTAAATTTTCATTCCATCTCTTTATAAAATCCGTAAGTTCTCTAAATTTATATAAGTCTGTTCTATTTTTAGGTTGTACTGTAGATAGTCTTACCTTATTAAGTTTATCATCTATTATAATTTTTATATTATAACTATCCTCATACTCTTCTATGAGGCTTAACGCCTTTTCATTAGTTTCAGCCTTATTATATTCTGTTTTAAATTTCTCTATGCCAACTTTTAAATCATTTTTCTTTTTGCCTATATAGAGTTTTTCAAAAAATAACGATTGAACAATTAATGTGCTAATTAAAAAAGCAACAAATACTATAAAGGTTATTATAAAAAGTTTTTTAGTTATACTGCTCTTATTTTTCACTTTCCCCTTCAAATTTATATCCCACTCCTCTTACAGTAGATATTAAATAGGCTTTTTCCCCTAGCTTTTCTCTTAATCTTTTGATATGGCTATCTATGGTTCTATCATCTCCATAAAAATCTATACCCCAAATATAATCTAATATCTTCTCTCTGCTTAAAACGATACCATTATTATACGCAAAGTACAATAATAAATCATACTCCTTAGGTGCTAAGTTAACCATTTCTCCATCAATGGTAACCTTATGAGATAATTCATCAATATGTAATCCTTCAAAATATAATTCTTTCTTTAACTCAGCTTCAAGATAATAAGCTCTCTTTATCAAGGATTTTACCTTTGCAAGTAAGAGTCTCATATCAAAAGGCTTGGTTATATAGTGATCTGTTCCTAATTCAAAACCTAATAATTGATCCTCATCTTCACCTTTAGCTGTGAGAAAAATAATAGGTACATTGGAAGATTTTCTAAGTTCTCTACAAACTGACCATCCATCCATTACAGGCATCATTACATCAAGTATTACTAAGTGTACCTTCTCTTCCTTAAACATATTTAAAGCTTCTAACCCATTTTCAGCTTCTAGGAATTCATAACCCTCTCTTTTTAAGTATGCTCCTATGAGCTTTCGTATTCTGTCCTCATCATCAACAATCAAAATTTTCTCTTTCATACCATGGCCTCCTGTTAAATATAATAAGATTCTATTTTCTTAAAGTGTCTGTATGGTGACAATATTGTAAATAAATTATTAACATATGTTTATTTCTGTAAATCCATGAATAAACTAGATAAAAGCACCAGGTATCTTACTACCTGATGCTAAATATGGTTTTATTTATGAAGTTAATTTATTTTTTATCCAAAATATATTCTAAGTAAGGATCTTGATTTTTAATGTAATTATCTATGTCTATTTCTAAGCTAATATCTGGTACAAAAGACAACATATTATCATCTTCAATAAGCTCATAGTATTTAGTAGAATAGGTTATTACTATACCTGAATTTTTTAATATAAATCTTCCTATTTCTCCATAGCAATTAGGTTTTCCTCCTGTGGGCTCACCTACAAATATAGCTTCTGTTTTATTTTTTAGTAAATAAGTATTTAGTAATGCAGAGGAAAAGGTTTCTCTTCCTACTATTACAAAAAGCTTACCTTTTTTATTTATATGTTCATATTTTGATAAAGCTTTTATGAATGAATCTAACAAGGTTGAATTGCCACCAAAATTATCTCTTAAATCTATTACAAATTTATCTATATCCTCATTCTCTAATAAGTACAGCATTTCATTGCAAATTTTATTGATAGGCTCTCCAACCATTTCCCTACAAGCATTATATTTAAAATACAAGGTTTTAAATTCTTCTAAATATTCATGCCAATAATATTTATGTGGATTTCTCATGTAAAGAGGTAATAAGTCCTTACTTAAATCATCATTTCTACTGTTTATAAAATTTTTTCTAAAATCCTCTAGATTCTCTGATTCTATGCAAAGCTCTATCTTATTATCATCTATGTCTTTAAAGGTCGTATTTACTTTGTCTATATCATCTACTATCTCTAGACCATATAATAATTCAATAGCTGGTAGATATTTAGGTAGTTGAGCTTTAAGATAGGATTCATTTTCATAGGATACTATAGTCTTTACTATATCAATGATTTCCTCCATAGTGATTCCATTAATATGAGTTATTTTACAGTTAAGAACTTTTATATATTTTTCTGTGGTAGAAACTACGTATATCCCGTCTGCAAACCAATATAATTCAAAAGGTAAAAAACTTCTGAAATTAAAAAAAGCTGATGTATGCGCATCTTTAATGGCTGCAACTATTTTACCAATTTGAGCATAAAGTTCATAGTCATCAAAATATTGAACATTATTTTTTAACTCTTCAATATCTCTGTAAAATTCCTGCTTTTTTCTATGAAAAAATAAGTTCCTATGTCCCTCTGGCAGCTTCCTTCCTAATTGTTCTATATCCTGTTGCCATCTAATATTACGCTGTTCATTCATAAAATTTCTCCTTATTCCCAAGTACTCCAAATCTCTGGTTCATAACCTACGGTAGCTTGCTTGCCATTTCTTACTATGGGAGTCTTAAAAAGCTTGGCATTATTTAGTAATATCTCTTCCTTAGTACTATCATTTCTAATTTGCGCTAAGTTTGACTTCTCATACTCCTTTGATTCCTTATTAATAAGATTTGCAAGTCCTACAGCAGTTTTTACATTTTGTAATTCTCCCTTGCTTAAGCCTTTAATATTTAAATCAATAAACTGATATTTAATTCTTCTCTCTTTAAAATAACGTTCTGCTTTCTTTGTATCAAAACATTTACTTGTACCAAAAATTTGAATATTCACAATATTTTCCTCCTTTTGTAATAAAAATTTTGTCAAAGATCTAAATATTATATTTGAATTTTTAAATCTTTGATATAATTATATTACTAATATGAATTAAAATAAAATCTTTTAAAATTAACACGTATTTATTATATATACTCGCTTATTTAATATGCGCTGGAGGGATTTCAATTGAATAACATTCTTGAAATGTATAAAGAACAATTCTCCCAATGTGAAAATATAGTTGATACAATCCATACTCTAAATAATCTTTCTGAGGAAATAGAAAGATTAAATCCTAAGCATTCTCTTGAATTATCAAAGGAGGCTTACAATCTTTCTATAAAAGAAGGCTATGAAAGAGGCTTAGCGAGAAGCTTATTTAGAATAGGACGCAGCCATTGGCTTCTTGGAGATTTAGAGATGGCTTTATCAAGTTTGCTCCAAGCACTAGAAATAAGCAAGAAATTAAATATTCCTAGCTATGAAGTGGAGACCCTTAATACTTTAGGCAATGTAAATATTAAACTTCAAATATATGACCGTGGTCTAGAATACTATATGGAAGCCTTAAAGTTGGCTAAACACATTAAATATACTACTTTAGAGGCAGGCCTATTAAATAATATAGGTGAAATATATAAAGAATTTAAGGATTATACTACTGCTCTTGACTACTACTTAAAAAGCAAAAAACTTTGCGAAGATTTAAAGGATGAAAATTCTATCTCTATCCCACTTTTAAACATTGCATCTATTTATTATTTTTCGAAAGAGCATAAATTAGCAGAAAAATATACTAATGAAAGTTTAAAAATATGTAAAGAAAATAATGATAAAATAGGTGAATGTTATAGTTTACATCAGCTAGGGAAAATATACTTTAAACAAGAGCTATATGAAAAAGCCCTAAATTTTTTTGAAGCTAGCTTAAGTATAGCACAAAATGTAAGCGATAGACTTATTCAGATAGAGATATACATAGATTTTCATGAACTAATGACTATTTTGGGGAATATGGAATTAGCTTTGAGATATCTAAACAGTGCCTTAAGCCTAGCTGAAGAAATTAATACAAAATCCTTAATGGCAAAAGTATATTCTTACTTAGCTAAGCTTTATGAACATATGGAAAACTATGAAAAAACTTTATTCTACTATAAAAAATTTCACAATGCCGAAAAAGAAGCTAACAGCTTTGAGTTAGAACAAAAACTAAGAAGCATAACCACACAATTTAAGGTAGAGCAATCTCAGCAGGAAAAAGAAATATATAGGCTAATAAATATAGATCTAAAACAGAAGACCAAAGAATTAGAACAAAGCTCAAAGGAGCTACAAGAGGCTTATGATAATATTAAAATTATAAGTGACATAGGGCAAAGCATAACCTCTACTTTAAACCTAGAGAAAATATTAATAAGGGTTTATGAAAATATCAATCATTTAATGGACGCCTCTGTTTTTGGTATTGGCCTTACAAATGAAACTAAACAAATTATAGAATATAAATTATATATGGAAGATTCCGTAAGGGCCCCTATATTTTCTACCTCCCTAGAAAGTACTTCTAGCTGGGCGGTATGGTGCTTAAAAAACAGAAAAGAAATCATGATTAATGATGTAGAAAATCAATATGCCAACTATATACAAGGAAGAAAGAACTCTGTAGGTGGAAGGATGGAATCCATAATATATTATCCTTTAATAGTGGAGGATACAATACTTGGAGTGTTGACAGTGCAAAGCAAAAGAAAAAATGCATACTCTCAATATAACTTTGATATGGTGAGGGCTCTTAGCTCTTATATTGCTATTGCTATAAATAATGCACAAGAATCTGAAAAACTAGCAGAAGAGATAAAGGTTAGGAAAAATGCGCAGATGGAATTAGAGAAAATTAATGAAAAACTCCTAAGGTTATCAGAAATAGATGGTTTAACTGGAATCCCAAATAGAAGAAGATTTGACGAATTTTTTAGCTTAGAATGGAGTAAATCAGAAGAATATTCTAACTACCTATCTTTGCTCATAGTAGATATAGATTGTTTCAAAGAATATAACGATCACTATGGCCATCTAGCAGGGGATGAGGTTATTCGTAAAATCGCTACCCTACTTCAAAATTCATTAAAAAGATGTACTGACTTTGTAGCTCGTTATGGAGGAGATGAGTTTATAGTGGTACTTCCAAGCACTAATGCTGAAGGTGCTTTATGTGTTGCTAAAAGAATGAAAAAAGCCATTGAAAGCTTAAAAATAGAACATAATTATTCCTCTGTTGAAAAGTATATAACTATTACCATAGGTGTTTCTTCTATCATTCCTAAAAACAATATAGATAAGGAAACTCTTATTCATACTTCAGATAAAGCCTTGTATGAAGCTAAGGGTAAAGGAAGAAATGCAATAGAATTCTTAGGATAGGTGAGGTTTTATGAAAATTATTCATACTGGAGATTGGCATATAGGAAAAATTGTAAATGAGTTCAGCATGATTGAGGATCAAAAATTTATCCTTGAAAAGCTTGTAGAACTACTAGAAGAAGAAAGGCCTGATGCCTTAATTATCGCCGGAGACTTATATGATAGAAGCATTCCCCCTGTGGAGGCTGTAGAACTTTTAGATAGTGTTTTTAATAAAATTCTGTTGGACTTAAATATACCTATTTTAGCCATAGCAGGAAATCACGACAGCGCTGAAAGGCTATCTTTTGGAAGCAAAATCTTAAATAGAAACGGCCTGCACATCGCAGGCAACTTTGATAAAGAAGTCAAAAAAGTCACCTTAGAGGATAGAAATACCATTGTCAATTTTTATCTACTTCCTTATAGCGATCCTAGAGAAGTAAAACATATTCTTCAGGATGAAGAGATATCCACTCATGATCTAGCTATGAAAAAAATAATAGATAAAATTAAAGAAACTTTAAAGGAAGAAGAAAAAAATATATTGGTAGCCCATGGTTATGTCAGCTTTATGAAAGAATTAGCACTGGAATCTATTAAGGAGGATCCTCATAAGTTAGGTGAACTTGAGACTTCAGACTCTGAAAGACCCTTAAGTATCGGAGGCACGGATTTAATCAGCGGTGAATATTTCAATTGCTTTAACTATACTGCTCTAGGACACTTACATAGTCCTCAAAAGGTTGGCAGTGATACTATAAGATACTCCGGCTCCCTTTTAAAGTACTCTTTTTCTGAAACTAAACATAAAAAAGGCGTAACCCTAGTTAATATAGATGAAAAGGGAGAAGTTACTGTAACCTTAAAGGAGTTAACTCCTAAAAGAGATATGCGTATTATAAAAGGCCCTTTAAATGAGCTTATAAACCCTGAAGTTTATAAAAGTACTAATACTGAAGACTATATCTACGCCGTACTTACAGATGAAGGGGAACTCATAGATCCTATTTCAAAGCTTAGAGCGGTTTATCCTAATATTATGGGACTTCATAAAGAAACCTCTCTAGAAAAAATAGAAAGCAAAACTTCTGCCTCCTTAGGTCATGAGAATAAATCAAAATTAGAGCTTTTTAAAGAATTCTATAATTCCATGTCAGGAAAGGAATTAACGGATGAAAAATTAGGCATAGTTAAAGAAGTAATTGAATCTGTAGAAAAAGAGGTGACCTAAATGAAGCCCTTAAAGTTAACTATGAGTGCCTTTGGTCCTTATGCTGAGGAAGAAACCATTGATTTTACACAGTTAAAGGATAAAAATATTTTTCTTATAACGGGCCCTACTGGAGCAGGTAAAACTACTATATTTGATGCTATAAGCTATGCTCTATTTGATGAAGCCTCTGGTTCTAGCAGGGACAAAGATAGTCTTAGAAGTGACTTTGCTTCTCAAGATACTCCAACCTTTATTAAATTAGAGTTTGAACTTAAGGGTAAAATCTATAGTATAATTAGATACCCTCAGCAGGAAAGAAAAAAATCTAGAGGTGAAGGAGTTTTACTTAAGAATGCTGAGGCAGAGCTAATTTTACCTGAGGGCTCTGTGGTTACAAAGGTTACATCTGTAAATGAAAAAATCAATGAGCTTTTAGGAATAAATAAAAATCAATTTAGACAGATAGTAATGCTTCCTCAGGGTGAATTTAGAAGACTATTAGAAGCTGATAGTTCAGAAAGAGAAATCATATTCAGAAGAATTTTTGGTACTCAAGCCTTTGAAAGCATTCAAAGAAAGCTAGAGGATAGAAAAAAAATATTATACAGAAAAATAAGTGAAACTAAAACTAAAAGAGATACTCATGTTAAGCATTTAGATGCTGGAGAAAATGAACTTTTATTATCTCTTATCAATGCGGAAAATCTAAATATAAATGAAATTAAGCACTACTCAAGAGAACACATTGAGCATGATGAAAAGCAGTTATTAGAACTAACAAAAAAGATTGAAAGCTTTAAGCTTGCACAGATAAGCCTTCAAAAGAGCATTATTGAAGGGGAAGAAATAAATAATAGACTTAAAGAAAGAGATTTAGCTCTTAAAGAATATGAAGAGCATTTCTCTAAGGAATCAGAGTATGAAAAGAAAAAAATGTTTTTATCCAAAGCTAGAAAGGCTCTAGAGGTTGAACTTATAGAAGCTTCTTTAAGAGATAGACAAAGCAGCCTTAGTTATTCCAAAAGAGGCTATGAAGAGGCCTTAAAACTTCTAGATAATATGGAAAAAGCCCTTGAATTATCTAAAGAAAATTTAAAGCTTCAGGAAGCTTCAGAGCCTAAACGAAAGCTATTGTCAAGCAAGATAGTAGAGCTAAAAACCTATGAGGCTAAAGTAAAAAAATATGCTGAAAGAAAAGATAATATTATAGCTTTAGAAAAATCCCTTAAAGATAAAGAAGTATATTTAAATAATCTAAGGAAAACCCTAGAGGGAGATAAACTAAAATTAGAGAAAATAAATATGAATTTCTTGGAGGCCCAAAAGTCTAGTGTAGAAAAAGAGAAATTAGATAAACTAAAGGTGGAAAAGGAATTAATCCTTGAGGAGCTTAAAAGGCTATATAAGCACACTCAAGAGTATATAAATAATCTATCTAAATATAATAGTGAAAAAAAGGTCTTTGAAGAATTTGATATAAAGTATAAGGATGCAAAAAACCACTATGAAATTATGGAGGATAATTTTAGAAGAGGTCAAGCTGGTCTTTTAGCTCAGAATTTAAAGGAAGGCTGTCCTTGTCCTGTATGCGGGTCTAAGGAACACCCTAAGGTAGCAGAACTAATCCAAGGAGTACCCACTGAGGAAGTATTAAAAGCTGCTAAAATTCAATATGAAAAGTTAAAAGACCGCAGAGATGAAATGCTTCAAAGCCTATCAGATCTTAATGGCATTATAACTAAAAGTAAAAGCATTATTGAAGATGAAAAGAGTAAGCTTGCACCTATTCTTGGAGAAGCAATAGAAAATTTACCTGAAATACAATGGCTTAATCCTATAGCTTCCTTGGGGCAACAGCTTCGCTCAGAACTTAATTTAATTCTAGAACAGCATTCTAAATTGACAAGTATGCTAGAAAAAATGCCATTTCTTGAAGAAAGTTTAAAAGAACTAAATTTAGGTGTAAAGCACAAGGAAGAAGCCATCAAGAACCTTGAAAGTGAATACACAGAACTTTATGGTAATGTAAAAAGTGAAAATGAGTTAATTCTAAGCATTGAACTAGAGATTCCTGAAGAAATAAGATGCTTAAATAACCTTTTACATAAAATAGAAGAGCTTCAACAAAGCCTAGAAGCCTTAGAGAAATCCTATAACCAAGCTTCAGATAACTATAATAATGCCAATAAGGACTTTGTAGCTTCTCTTACAAATAAAGAAGTTAAGCTAAGAAACTGTGAAGAGGCTAAGAAGGCGGTGCTCCATTGGCAGCAACAGTTAAGCAATAAAATTGAAGCTTCAGGCTTTAAAGATTATTTAGAGTATACCTCTTTTAAATTAAGTGAAGAGGAAATAATGAATTTAGAAAAAAATATTTCTGAATATTATCAACGCCTTAAAATCCTAGAAGATAGAAAATTAAAAGCTATTAATGAATCAGAAGAGTTAAAACCCGTAGCCTTAGAGGAACTTAATGAAAAACTTAAAGAAGCTAAGTATGAAGAACAGCAGCTTTCAATAAAGGAAAAAAATATATTTTCTAGAATAAATAATAATAATAAATCCCTAAAAGAAATAGAACAAATCTCTTCCTTAATAGAAGAAGATGAAGCAGAATACAGCGTTATAGGTGATTTGTCTTCCATAACTAATGGAGATAATCCTGAGAGGATTACCTTTGAAAGGTACGTACTGGCCGCCTACTTTGATGAAATTATAAGCGCAGCCAATTTAAGATTAAATAAGATGGCTGGCGGAAGATTTGTATTAACCAGAAAATCAGAAAAAGGCAAAGGAAGAAAGCAAGAGGGCCTTGAGCTAGAGGTCTTTGATAACTATACAGGAAAATCAAGACATGTTAAAACCCTTTCCGGTGGTGAAAGCTTCAAAGCCTCTCTAGCTTTAGCTCTAGGCTTAGCGGATGTAGTTCAGGCTTATGCTGGTGGAATAAACCTTGATACCATGTTTGTAGATGAAGGCTTTGGCACATTAGATCCTGAATCCTTGGACAATGCTATTGAAACTCTTATAGATTTGCAAAATGGTGGCAGGTTAGTAGGTATAATTTCCCACGTTCCAGAATTAAAGGAAAGAATAGCTGTTAGATTAGAAATAAGTCCTGCTAAAGAAGGCAGTAAAGCAAAATTTATCATTTAAAATAAGAGGGTTTCATTTAATGCGAAACCCTCTATTTTAAAGTATTACCCACCTAAGGTTATATCCTGTTCATTATACCATTTTAAAGCTTCATAAAAATGTTCTTTTTTAAAGTCAGGCCAATAATCATCAACTACATAAAAATCTGCATAGATAGATTGAACTGGTAAAAAACCGCTGAGCCTTCGTCTTCCACCCCAGCGAATTATCAAATCTACTCTAGAAATATCGTTAGATTTAATATAGCTAGTAATATTCTTTTTTGATGTATCAGCACTTTTTAAATTATTTAAATCCCACTCCCAACCATAATTAACAAGAAAATTTACCTTTATCCCTCCACTACCAAAGTCCTTTCTTGTGGTATAAGGGAGGAGTTCCTGTGGAAACATTGGAGAGTCAGCATTTCCAATGACTAGTAATGATGCATCTTCTTTAGAAAGCATTCTTACTGCATTTATACAAGCCTCTGTAAAAGCCTTTCTTTGCTCTGCTGGCCTTTTAGTATTATCTGTGGTAAAACCATAGTAAGTTACTTCCTTTACTCCTGCCTGTTGACAAAGTCTAAACATCAGCACCCCTGGATCTAATCCTTGGAAATATCCCTTATCCTTTGTCATCCCCTTCGATAATGCCCATCTTCTATTTCCGTCCGGTATAATTCCAATATGATTTGGTACTCTCATAATTGTCACCTCATAGTTTTTTAATCTACTATAGGTTTAATTATTAACATAAATCTAAAATCTAATCATAGAACAAGCTTTATATTTATTAGAAATTACTATAAAGCAAATATGCAATTAAAAACATAGAATGAGCTGTAGGTGCCTGCTGGGCTTCAGACCCAAACAAGCTAAAACACTGCTCAGCATATTTTTTAAGCCCTTCTTCCCTACTTAAATGCCATAATCTTAAAAGATTATAGGTAGCTACAGAATTACCACTAGGTATGGCACCGTCATAAATTTCTTTTGGTCTTAATATAAGCTTCTCTGCATCTTCACCATATAAATAGAATCCACCCTTTTCTTTATCTCCAAAAAGCCTAAGCATCTCTCTGTTTAACTCTAAAGCTTTATCAAGATAAGGTTTTTGAGAAGTTACTTCATAAATCTCTAGTAATCCCCAAACTAAAAACGCATAATCCTCTAAAAAACCTTTGTTAGCTACCTCAGCTTCTCTAAATCTGCTATATAATCTGCCGCTCTCTTCTATCATATTTGAGAGTATAAAGTCTACAGCTTTTTGGGCAGCCTCTAAATATTTTGCTTCATTTAAAAGCCTTCCTGCCTTAGCTAAAGCGGCTATCATAAGCCCATTCCAAGAAACCAGTATTTTATCATCCTTATGAGGATGCACCCTTAAATTTCTTTTCTGTAACAGCTTATCTCTCAATGTTTCAAATTTCTCTTCTTCCTTTTTAGAAATTTCTATAGACTTCCCTATTAAATTAGGTATGCTCTTACCCTCGAAATTTCCTCTGTTTGTGATTCCATATCTATCACAAAATTCTTTCGCTGCCTCTCCCTCTAGTGCCTCAAAGATTTCCATAGGTGTCCATACATAATATTTACCCTCTACACCTTCGCTATCCGCATCTTCTCCACAATAAAAGCCCCCTTCTTCAGAGGTCAGCTCTCTAGATACATAGTCAAATATATTTTCTACAATAGTTTTATAGATTTCTTTTTTAGTTACCTCATAAGCCTCTGTATAAGCTAAAGCCAAGAGGGCATTATCATAAAGCATCTTTTCAAAATGAGGCACTAACCATTTCTCATCTACGGAATACCTAGAAAAACCATAGCCTATGTGATCAAAGATTCCACCTCTATACATACTGTCTAAGGTATGTTCTACTATATCTAATATTTCTTTATCTTTATTTATTTTATAAGCTTTCATAAGAAAAATTAAATTGTGAGGGGTTGGAAACTTAGGTGCATGGTTAAAACCTCCATATACCTTATCATAATTTTGCTTTAAATCCTCTACAGCCTGTTCTATAATGTCTTCACTCAAATTTTTAGAACCCTCTATAATTGACTTTTCCTGTAATTCTGCTGTAAAAGATTCGCTAAAACTTATAACTTTTTCTCTTTCCATATGCCACATTTGCACTACCTGATTTAATAGTTCTATAATCCCGGTAATATTATATTTTCTCTCTTTAGGAATATAAGTTCCTGCAAAAAAGGGTTTCCCTTCTGGAGTCATAATAATAGTGAGAGGCCAACCTCCGCTTCCAGTATAAGCCTGGCAAAAGCTCATGTAAATACTATCGATATCGGGCCTTTCTTCCCTATCCACCTTAATAGAAATAAAATTAGTCTTTAATACTAGGGCTACTTCTTCATCCTCAAAGGACTCATGTGCCATGACATGACACCAATGACAGGTACTATAGCCGATAGATAAAAATATTGGTTTATCTTCTTTTTTAGCTTTTTCAAAAGCTTCTTCATTCCAAGGATACCAATCAACCGGATTGTATGCGTGCTGTAAAAGATAAGGACTCTTTTCAGTAACTAAGTGATTGGGTACTCTATTTGAGTTAGTCATCTTATGACCCTCCTTCATAAGTATAATGATTTAGTATACCCCAAAAATAAAGTAGGGAAACTATTTACATAGCTTCCCCCTTATCAAACCGTTAAATTTGTTATAATTTTTATGTTGTTTATTAAGTTTTAGCATAACTAAATTATACAACACTTGCAGGTCCTAAGGGCCTGCATTTTATATTTTTAGGCAAAAAAGGCTGCTTACACAGCTAACTATTTTGTTAGTTGTGCAACAGCCTCAACCTGTTTTTACTTATCCTTGATCAAGCATAAATTTTACCCTCATACTCGATTAAGTGAGTAACAAGAATCAAACATAAAACAGAGCTACTTATGCTTATTTTGCATTTTCCAATGCAGTCTTTACAGCAGCGATTATACCTTTGCTTGTATTGCTTGCACCGGATACGATATCGACATCCGGGGAATTTGCATTTACCATGTCATTTGGAATTTTCTCGATTGCAGGATCGCTGATACCGGAGGTTTCCTTACTGCTTAGGATCTTCACGCTGGCAATCACATGGTCCTTTATGGTTACTTCAACCTTTACCGCGTCATTCATACCCTTGCTTTCACCTAAGTATACCCCGTCTTTATATACAGTATCAGCTTTTTTTACTTTTGCACTGCTGTCTTGGTTTACTACTTTTGTGCCTTGCTGACCCCCTGTATATTTACTTTGTACCCCCTTTGAAGCAGTGTCAGCAGCAATCTTTCCAGAATAAACGCCTGTTGCGATTACTGTACCTGTAGCTGGATACTCATTGTTTACAAAATTTCCTATGATCAGCTCACCTGTTGCATACAGGTTTGGTATTGGTTCATTCTTAGAATTCAATACTTCTGTATTTTCATTGACCTTGAGACCTTTTATTGTACCTATCAGTGTAGGCCTAACATCTACGGCATAGAAAGGCGCCTTTAAGAGAGGAGTCATTACAGCATTCTTTATACCGAATTCTCCGTCCTCCCCCTTAGTCTTTGCAGCATTATATTTTTTAACAGTTGTTGTAAGATTATTTACATCAACATTCAGAGCCTTTGCAAGCTCTTCAATGGAGTCAGCCTTAACGCTCAGACCTTCCTTATGGGCTTTTTCCAGACTTGTAACCATAGCTTGATTTGTGGAATCAAAAAGTCCATATGCCAGCTTGTCTTGAATCTTGTTTAGCTCCTTATGAACCTCGGCATAATATCTCTTTTCATTAACAAATCTATTACCATCTTTATTTATATAAAAAGCCGTTTGTCTAACCAAACTTCCTATATCTCCAACATATCCATAATCTTCATTCATTCCCCAGATTCCAAGCACACCGTCGCCAACCAGCTGGGCGTCTGCTTTCTGAGCCATGGTAATTCCATCTCCAGTGCTTCCGATTCCACTGAAGCGAACGTTGTCAATAAATTCTTTATTGTACTTGGACATCATATCTTCACTTCTTACAAAACCCCCAGTTGCAAGAATCGTTTTCTGGGCAAGGATGTTAAAACTCTTTCCATTATTTTCTGCTACAACCCCATTAACTTGTCCATCTTTAATCAGCAGATCTGTTGCCTTTGTATTCAGTAAGATTTCTACGTTGTTCTTCAGCAATAACTCCTTAAACTTGCTTATCAAAGCTGGCCCCTCGCCTTCCACGGTCAAGCATAGAAGCTCTGGATAGTTTGGTGTGCCTGGAACAAGATTTTCTTTGCTAAAAGGCACTCCCAGTTCTATCAGATGATCTATGGTTTTTCCAGATACATCAATCATCCTTTGCATCAAAGGCTGGTTAAAATGCTCTGCCCCTGCTTTTTCTTTATAGTAATTTAAAAGTTCCTCACCCCTCAAGCCTTTTCCTGTTCTCTTGTTAATAGAGGAGTCTACCGACCATAAATATCCCTTGGCACGGATAGTAGTTCCTCCTAAGGCTGGCATTTTTTCCAGCAAAACAACCTTACCCTTTGAGCTTAGCTCCAGAGCGCTCATTAATCCGGCTACGCCGCCCCCTACTACTACATAATCTGCATTAATATCTGTGCTGTCTTGAGTAGTGTTTCCAGTACTTTTGTTCCTACATCCTGACAGCATCATTAGCAGTATAATTAGACTTAAAGATAGAGCCATAATTTTTCTTAAGCTTTTCAACATATTTTCCTCCAATAATTTGTTCTAGAACGCGTTCTGTTTTATTGTAAGTCAAAAATTTAACATAGTCAATATCATGAGAAAAAAAAGAGCCAAGCGAACTCGTTAAGCTAAAGGAGGATGTGAAAAACATAGGTGTTCTTTTTCACGGGCCGCTCGTGGGGCGCCACGCGCGGTGTAGGGAAACATATAGAACACCTTTTTTCACATCCTCCTAAAGGTGACCATCAAGACTTCAGATGGGGACTTATGCATCACCTAAGGCAAAAAGTGGAAAGGGGTTGTTGCAAAATGCATAAAACAACCCCTCTTAGAAATTATCAATATTTTAGCTCTCTGTCTGTTCCTATAAAATATACTAATATCCGAATTCCTCAAAGTACTTTGGTGTCATCAGGCTGTGCAGGGTGCGCTTTATTAGTTTTGTGCCCTCTTGCCTTAAATCGAAGCTTCCCTCACCCAGGCACCAGTCAAAAATGATACCCTTCATGATTACACCCAAGTCAAAGCCTACCTGAAGAGAAACAACCTCCTCCTTGATGTAGCCCTTTTTCTTGCCCAAATCCAGCATTTTGACAGCCTCATGGAGACCAGGCTTTTGGGCCAACTCTTCCTCCCTGCGAATGTTTCTCAGATATACCCCCTTATTTTTCGTTGTATAGAAATTTGATAGAAAGGCTACACCGTTTTGCAGGCAAAAGGATAAATAGATGTCATAAATTTTAACAATATTCTCTACAATATCTTCGGTGTATTCCACCTGACAATTGGCGTAGAACTCCCTATATCCATACACAATATAGTAGGATAACAATTCATCCTTGTTCTGAAAGTGGTGATAAAAGGTTCCTGCAGAAACCTCCGCTTCCTTACAGATATTCCTCATAGTAACGTACTCATATTCATAATCCCTTAGCAACTTAACAGCAGCCTGGTAGATCCTGTTTTTAACTTCTTGGGACTTTACTTGCTGAGGGGTAAGCTCTCTTTTCTTCATCTTAATCTATGCTCCGTTTCTATCCGTTTATTCAACAGCTTATTGCAAGCAGTACATGTATAAATTGTTTACTAAAAATAGTACTTTTGTCAAGGATATTTATCCGAATACACATCCTCTAACAATTGATGTAATTCATCAAAATGGTTATACAGTCGATTGGACAAATTATTTTTTATGTGAATTCTATACTGACAAACGATTCGAAGAACCCAAAAAAACGGTCAAAAAGTATTAATACTTGATTTTTATATTCCGTGTATTAAGAATTCCTAAGGTGAAAAAATTTTATGTTTAGAATGTCTAATTTATAGTTATATTAACTGAAACAGTAAAGGTTCTGTATTTATGAATACGGGACTTTTTCTTTTGGGATTTTTATTGATATAGAACAATAACAATATAGTTATAGTAACCAGGTTGCCATCAATGACATGTACGTAAAATAAACCAATTCAGCCATAGCCAATAGATAGGAAAATAGGCTTATCTTCAGCTTTTGCTTTATCGAACGCTTCTTGAGACCAAGGATACCAGTTCACTGGATTGTAAGCGTGCTGTAATAGATATGGAGATTTTTCGTCTATAATCTATTGGCTGTTCTGTTGGCTTTCATGGGCATCACCTCCTCGATAATTCTCTTACATGATTTTTATTTTTTAACACACTATACGCCTAAAGAAAATTCACGTGTACTTGGATATTATCCCCAGTTCTTATATAATCTATTCTGTCTATAATGGTTTTTAGAAACTGATTTTTTAATTGCGGAGAATCTGCTGTCTTCCATAATCTGCGGAACTCTTGAATGTTATAGAGCCTTTTCTGATTTGTAGCTTGTTCTCTTTTTAGTAACCTTTCTTGTAATTCTTCAATTTCTTTTTTAATCTTATTCATACTTTCTTCTCTAATTTTTTTCCTTTGTAAATATTTATCTTTTGTGATTTCTCCGTCTTCTCGCATTTCAATAAGATTATCTAAAGCCTTTTCATTTTTCTGCAAATCTTTTTGCTTTTGCGTCAGGGCTGATTTTATCAACTCCGTTTCATTTTCAGATACATCTGTGGAACTATTCATTATTTCATTCTCATACTTCTCAAGCTCATTAAAAATGGCTTGAACGATCACGTCTGTACGAATTCCAGGATTATCACACTTATTTCCTATTGGATCATGATGCTGACATTTTTTAATATATTCAATATGATTCTTTCCGTTATATGTAATTCCCATTCGATATCTGCACTTACCTTAATAGACCAATCCACTCAAAACGAAAGCTCCACGTCTAGCCGCCTTGGGAATTATTTTTATTTTTGCTAATAACTACATAATTTTTGCGTGTTCTTCTGTTGTTTTAATCTGTTGATGTTTTCCATCTACTATAATCCAATCTTTTTCATCAAATATCTTAAAAGGTTTTGTCTTTCTATTTTTATGTCCAGAACCTTTTTGTTTTGCAAATACAATTTTCCCCAAATGCGTCTGATCTTTTAGTATACGGTAAACAGCATTATTTGACCAATAGCTATCTCCTGGAGACTTAATATCTAATTTATTTAGCTCCCACGCAATGCGGTTTGCAGGTATTCCAGATAGCGCCATGTCTATAATTTCCCTGTATACTTTATATTTTTCAGGATCTACCTCTAATTGTTGTGTTTCACTATTGTAGATATATGGATATGGAGGTTTAACATTCGTCCATTTGCCTTCTTTTGCTCCAAGAATTTTTCCTCGACGAAGACGCTTACTTATTTGTTTATATTCCAACCTTGCAAAAATTTTTTTTACATCCAACTGAAATTCATCATTTTCATTTTCCTAATCATAAATTTTTTCTGGTGTTATAATAAATACTTCATTCTCTCATAAGCCCCTTTAAAATAGTTTACAATAAAAAAAGACCATGTAAAACAGAATCAGTTAAAAACGGTGCTTTGCACGTTTTTTTAAACTGTCTATTTTATAGGGTCTATTTTATTCAACGCTGCTATTTTCTCTTTATGGCAGCAGCCGAAATACCTGTTCTACCGTATCCATCATATTTTCCTTAGCTTGTTCGGGACTCATAGCTTCTCCTAGCGTTGTTACTCCTCGTACAATAGGAAAAAAAGCATCGATTCCAGCAAAATTACATTCCTTAGCTTCTTTCGTAACACTTCCTGCAAAAGCAAGAACCTTTTTATGATATTTTTTGGCTAACTTTGCCACGCCGACTGGTGCTTTACCCATAGCTGTCTGAAAATCCAGACGTCCTTCACCAGTAATAACATAGTCTGAATCCATAATCTCTTTTTCTATTTCAATTTTTTTCAAGATGAGCTCAATACCAGGTATTAATTGTGCATCCAGATACTCCAAGAATCCGAATCCAAGGCCTCCTGCGGCTCCGGCACCCTTTGCATCATCGCATTTCTTTCCTGTAAATTCATTTGAAATCTTGGCATAATTTTTCATACCTTCATCTAAATTCACCTTCATCTCATCTGTAACACCTTTTTGAGGCCCGAATATATAAGTGGCTCCATTAATACCATGCAGCGGATTATTAACATCACATGCTACCTGGAAATGACAGTTTTTTAATTCTTTCATCACATGATTATCTGAGATACGTACAATTTTCCCCAAGGCTTGTCCTCCTTGACCAACCATCTTTCCGTCCTTATCCATAAACTCGTATCCCAGCGCTATAAGCATACCAATACCTCCATCATTCGTAGCACTACCACCAATCCCTATAACAAAGTCTCTACAACCTTTTAAAACCGCATGCTTTATCATTTCTCCCAGCCCATAAGTAGTTGCCAGCATGGGATTTTTTTCAGACTCTAAAACTAATGTGATACCTGCCGCTGAAGCCATTTCCATTATTGCAGTTTTTGTTTGAGGAAGATAACCGTAATAAGTGTCAACTGGTTTTCCCATAGGGCCGGTTACTGACAGACTAACTTTTTTTCCGCCAAGCCCTTCCAATAGCGCATCAGTAGTTCCCTCTCCACCGTCAGCAAGCGGCTTAACTATTATTTCTGCTTCGGGCTTTACTCTCAAGATACCTTCTTTAATTGCATTACCTGCCTCCATCGAAGACAGGCTTCCCTTTAGGGAATCAATTGCTACTATAACTTTCATAATTCTCCTCCAATCGCAGAAGCAAATTAAAGTTACACCGTGATCTCATCTAACTGTTCAGATATATTGACTGCAATGTGATTTAATATTATCTTCAAATCTGCTTCTAGATTTCTGATTATTTAGTGATATTTTATTTTTCTTCTAGTTTTAGAGAGTTCTCTGCCACCATTTCCCATAATGCATCAATCTCCCAATCATTCAACGCCTTTTCTTTGGATTGATGAATATTCCGCAGAGTATCCCTAAGTTGTGAGTATTTAACGACTAATGTTCCAATCATTTCCTTACTTTCTATTTTCAGAATGCACTGATCAGGAAATACCGCAATTTTATATACCGGAGTTTTCAACTTAGTTATTTTTTCCTGAACCTTTTTGTTAAACAGTTCTATTTCCACAATAGGATTGTTCATTTTCCTTATTACTTTTTTCTCAGGATGCTTTTTATTAATAGCCACTAGACTTTGCCAAGTTCCTATTCTTTTTCCATATACTTCTCCTGGAGCATTGCTTATTTTCAAACAATACATTCCACTGGACAAAATTACGATAATATAAGGCTGGAGTGACTTTTGTCCATTATTAGAAAACAATTGAAACAACACTCTATGTTTCCCAAAATCCTCTTCAAAAACAGTACTTTCTGATAACTTTCTGATTTTATTTTTCTTAACATAGTATTCTAAATAGCTAGAATAGATGAGTTTATGAATACTTCTACTATATTTAAACCAACCATAAATCAGTTTGAACAAAAATACAATTGTTGCAGTTAAGCTTAATCCTAATATAATTTCATCCATATTTTGCTCTCCTAATTTCATTTGCAAAAGGGATGAAGAAGATCTAAATCCTTTTTCATCCCTTAAATTTTAATTAAATTTTAATTAAATTTTAATCAAATTCCGGTCCGTTACTTTTTTCAAAGGTATAACGTCCACTAGAACCAATCAGTCTCATATATCGCTTTATAAATTTCTTCATGGCTTCCTGTGCTGCTATGTTTACATCCATATAATCAATATTCGGATTAGCCGCTATAGCATCTGCCATAGATTGTCTTGCATATTTGAATAAATCTGTACAAACATTGATTTTGTTAATACCATATGCAACTACTTTTTTGATGTTTTCATCACCTGCTCCTGAACCACCGTGAAGCGCCAATGGCATCTCTAATGCTTCTTTTAATAAACGTAAACGTTCAAAGTCTAAAGTAGGTATAAATCCTTTCGAATAACTGCCATGGGCAGTGCCTATTGCAACTGCTAAACAGTCGCAATGAGTTCTTTGAACAAATTCACATGCCTGTCCAACATTGGTATATAAATCTGCTTTTATATTGTCCTGCTGATTTGCTAGGCCTACATGACCAAGCTCAGCCTCACAAGATAATCCTTTAGAATGTGCTAATGAAGCTACTATACTAGTTCTTTTAATATTTTCTTCAAATTCATATCCGGAAGCATCAATCATCACACTTGAAAAACCGCATTGAATTGCATATGCAATATCTTCATAATTAGCGCCATGATCCAGGTTAAATGCAACAGGAACCTGTACCTTTTCTGCCATATTTCTAATCATAGGTGCTAAAATCTCAGGATGACCATGAGCTTTCATCTGCCTTGGCGAAATGTTTATGATTACAGCAGAATGCTCCTCCGACGCTGACTGTATAATTGCCTTTGCCTGCTCCATATTTACACAATTTATCGCCATTACTGCATAGTTATTTTCATGTGCATGCCAAAGCATTTCTTTCATTGATACATACATTTTGATTCCTCCTTATTAAAAAGTCAACCCAGAAGCCTCATTTTCATCATCAACATATCCTTCTGGTAAAGGCTTTCTTAAAATAGCGTACAATACTCCGGTTATACATGCTCCTAACAGCCAGTATCCTACAAATAATAACGGGTTAGATGTCATTGCAATTACAAATATTCCACCATGTATAGCAGGAGATTGTAATGCTGAAACCATACTTAATCCCCCTGCAATTGCTCCACCTGTCATACATGAAAAACAAACTCTTATAGGATCCTTAAGAAGGAATGGAATAACACCTTCTTGTACATAAACGCTAGATAGTATAACTAAAGATTTTGCCTGTTCTCTTTCACCATCACTAAATTTCTTCTTACCGCCAAGGAAGGTAGCAAATGCAATACCTAATGGAGCCGTCATACCTGCACACATCTTAGCCGATGTCGGAACTAATAAACCGCTTGCATTCAAACCGTTTACAAATAGTGCTGCCGTCTTATTTATAGGACCACCATGATCTGCACAAATCATAGCTCCGATTACAGCTCCGAATAAGAATTTGGAACTACCGTTTAAGGATGTTAACATTGACGTTAATGCTTTCATAAATGCAGAGATTGGTACTCCCAAAATATAATACATAATTAGTCCTGCAACTAAAGTAACTAAAGTAGGTATAACAAGAATTGGCATGACACCTGAAATTGCTTTAGGAACTTTAATCCTTTTTACTCCCAATACTAAATATCCTACTAGGATACCACCAACCAAACCACCAACAAATCCGGTATTTAGAGTGTTTGCAATCGCTCCCATAGCAAGACCGGGTGCGATACCAGGTTTATCTGCCATCGCATATGCTATGAATGCTGCTATTGAAGGTACTACAAAGGTCATCATGGATTGGCCAATTAACATAATTACTTTTGCTAATGTATCGATTTGTTTCATATGATTTCCGATATCATATCCGCCAAGCATTTTAGCAATAGCTTGTAAAACACCTGCACCGACAATTACAGGAATCATATAAGAAATACCTGTCATAATGGAATCTTTTAAAAATATAAGTTGATTTTTATTGCCTTTATTCTTTCTTTTAATATCTGCCATTATTCAATCGCCTCCATCAATTCGTCTATAATAGCCTTTGCATTCTTTACCGCTTCACTTACACTTATCCTTAGTGTAGGGATAGGCTCAAATCGCTCATTATTCTTTATTCTTATATCACTTGCTATAATGCAACCATCTGCCCTCTTGATATCCTCTTTAGTGATCTCATTTTCAATTCCTTGGGCACCTTGGGTCTCTACTTTAACTTCTAAACCTCTCGCTTTTGCAGCTTTCTCAAGGTTAGCTGCTGCCATATAGGTATGAGCGATACCTACTGGACAACTTGTTACACATACAATATACATACTTTAACACCCTCCTTTAAATAATCTTCTTATTTCTTCAATGGACTTTGCATGTGTCAGTGTATTTAGAAAATCCTCATCCATTAAATTCTTTGCAAGCTGGGATAATATTCTTAAATGAACATTATCCTCCGTATCTGGTGCTGCAAGCATAATAACATAGTTTACCGGCTTGCCGTCAAGTGAATCCCACTCAATACTATTTTTAAGCTTCACCAGTGCAAAACCTGCCTCTCTTACTGCGTCATTTTTGCAGTGTGGAATTGCAACACCATTGCCAATACCTGTTGTGCATTCCTTTTCTCTTTGGAAAACACCTTCGATGTATCGTTCCATATCAATGACTTTACCTGCTTCATACATAAATACTCCAATACTTTTAATCACTTCATCTTTAGTGTTTCCAGGCAAATCAAACTTTACCAGCTTCTCATCTAATAATTCATTCAAATCTACATTCACTCGCTGTCCCTCCTTACTGTTTCTTGTTTTGAGTATATCAACATATTGCACTAACAACAATTAAATTAATTGCACTATATTGATGCATATTAAATAACAATAGGTATATTTATTGTGGTTTTTGTATATTTTATATGACTATTCCCCGATATTGGTAGCGTTTTCATTGTTTCTACTGTTCAATCGTCAAGAATTTCAACTTTTTATTGCATTTCTACATTTTTTCGCACTAGATTAGTGTAATCATTTAACTATTCTAAATTTATATTTTTTTCTTATAATAAAGAGGAAAAAAGAATTTAGAATTACTCATTAAAAGGAGGAATATGTAATGATTAATTTCGAGTTTTATAATCCAACTAAAGTAATCTTCGGAAAGGGCACAGAAAGCCAAGTAGGCAAAGAAATCTCTTCCAGAGGTTATAAAAAAGTATTAATTCATTTCGGCGGCACATATTTGTATGAAAATGGTGTGCTGGATCGTGTTCATAAAAGTTTAGAAGATTGCAATATTGACTATATTGACTTAGGGGGAGTAGTTCCCAATCCACATATGTCGCTGGTAAAAGAAGGCGTTGAACTTTGTAAAAAAGAAGGTGTTGATTTTATTTTAGCAATTGGCGGCGGAAGTCCTATAGATTCCGCAAAAGCAATTGCATACGGACTTGTAAATGATTTTGATTTAGTTGACTTATATATGGGAAGAGTTACTACAGATAAGATTGCCCCTTTAGGATGCATTTCTACCATTGCTGCTACCGGTTCTGAAACCAGTAATTCATCCGTTATTACAATTGAAGAAGGCATGCTAAAACGTTCTTACAATCATGACTGTTCAAGACCAAAGTTTGCAATAATGAATCCTGAATTAACCTATACCCTCCCTGCATATCAAACGGCAAGCGGTGCATCTGATATTATGATGCATACCATGGAACGTTATTTTACAAATACAGAACATGTAGAATTGATTGACCGTATAGCTGAGGGTTTGCTAGTATCTGTTCGTGAAGCAGCTTTAAAAGTAATAAAAGAACCTACAAACTATGACGCGAGAGCTGATTTAATGTGGGCAGGAAGCTTGTCACACAATGGTCTTACAGGAACAGGGCGCGTATCCGATTTTGCTTCTCACAAAATAGAGCATGAAATGGGAGGTATGTTTGATGTAGCTCACGGTGCAGGACTTTGTGCTATTTGGGGCAGCTGGGCCCGTTATGTATACAAAACAAATGTGGCACGATTTGCACAATTTGCTAATAGAGTATTTGATGTACCTATGAATTTATATGACTTAGAAGAAACAGCATTAAAAGGAATTGAGGCATGGGAGGATTGGTGCCATAAGATTGGAATGCCGACCTCAATGACAGAACTCGGTATTACCCCAACAGATGCTCATATTGAAGAAATGGCCGAAAAATGCGTTGCTACCGGAAATGGACATGTAGGTTTCTTTCAACCACTGTATAAAGAAGATGTAATAAAGATTTACAACATGGCAAAATAAATTTAAGCTTTAACAAAAGGTTCTTGGGTAATCCAAGAACCTTTTGTTTGTATAAGTTTTTATTTCAATTGTATATTACTTAATTTGTCTGCGCCAAGTATCTTCGCAATTGCTTCCGTATCTTTTGTAATTTCAGCAAGTTCACTAAAAACACTTTTAAATAAATTCTGTGCCCTTGCATCCAAAGAAAGCATGAGCACAATCTGCACTTTTTCATTTCCCCACATTATTGGTTTCTTTAAAGTCATCAACCCAATTCCCTTTTTTAAAACATGGCCTTCAAATGCATGGGGAACAGCAAAATAATCACCTACTGATGTTGGCGCCAGTTGTTCTCTCTTAAATGCTGACTCAATATATCCTTTATCTACATATTTTTCATGAAGTAAGCGATTACCCATTAGGCTTATCACTTCTTCCCTAGATTTACAATCACATTTAAAAATGGATATTTTTTCATTCATTAAACCAAACAGATTTGGATATTTTCCTTTACTCTCCATTACTGCACTGATTTTATCCGGATTCAGCCTTTTCTCAATAGCCATGACATCATTTTCAGTAAGCATTGGAGAAACACTGATTACATCAATTCCTTCTAATATCAAAGGAACGGTGGATATTACAAAATCCTGATTTCCAGGCTTAATTTCTGTTTTTGCTCGCACAATAGGCAGAATTTTACTTATAGTAATACTAGGAAACATTCGTGTTAGACGCGCTTCAATAAATTGGGAAGTTCCCAGTCCGCTGCCGCATACCACTACGACCGTAGGATTGCACATGCCCTTTTGTGCTTTTTCACGTTCTAAGCTTGCTCCTAGATACATTGCAATATCACAGATTTCGTTCTCACCCAGTTCTATATTAAACCTTTCACTTATGAGCCTTGCCATATAAGAAGCAACTTCTACCTCATAGACCAATTCTTCTTTCACCATGTGTTTCATACAATTTTCCAAACGTATTTGATGACGCAAACGGTTAAACATAGCATTCAAATGCATAAAAAGGGCGCATTTGAGCATATTATCGCTCATTAGCTTTTCACGATAAACATCCCCAGTTTCTTTTAAAATGTCTTCAAATATTTTTAAATTGGTATCATCCAATTCATCAGTATTTCTTAGATTTCCTTCAATCATTGAAACTTCTTTTTGCATATTTACACCCAGTAAATTCATCATCAGGTACGAACGGTCTCCATCAGAAAGCTTTATTTCGAATTCCTCCTCTAATCGTCCGGAAATATACTGAGTAATATTCCATTCATTTTTTGTATCACATTCATTTAGTTCTTCATAAATAGTACAGGTTTTACCTTTTTGTATTCTCTTTACAATAATAGCAAGTTGAATGACTAGTTCAGAATAAGAAGTATCAGCTAAAATAAATTCCAGTTTTTTCTCAGCCTCTTGGATGATATTATTGATTATTTCTAAACTTATTTCTTCAAAGAATGGCTGTAGTTTGCTTACAATATAGTTCCCTTGATTAGAAACCAGTTTACGTATAACATACGCTCTAGCAATACGAAGCTGTACTTCTTCTCCTATGACACGCATACCGTATTTTACTCTTTTTTCTAATACCAACCCCATCTGTTTAAATGCAGTAGTTAACTCATTAATACTGTTTACAATAGCACCCTTGCTCACAAATATGGACTCTCCAATGGATTCCATGGATATATAATCATCTGCATCCAAAAGCCTTAATGCTACATAATATTTTCTGGTTTCCGGTGAAATAAAGGAGAAATTATCTCCATTCATCAGTAGATTATCCAAGTATTGTCTTCCTTTTTCGTCAAAAGTGATCCAGATCCCTTGTCCAGTTTTCGTATTAATGATGCAGCCAGTCTCTTCTTGTTCTAGCTCTCCAGTAATGCGTTTAATATCTGTTTTTATTGTACGCGGACTTACATGAAGTATACTAGCCAACTCATTGGTTGTAAATTTTCTCTTTTTACTGTATAGTAATACTAAAATCTTTCTTTCACGCGCCAATAACATTGTTTCACCTCTTTCGAAGAATTAACCATTTAAAACAGAACAATTATATTAATTATATAATAAAAGCTACTTCTAGTGAAGAAGTAGCTTTATACTGAAAAGGATATTGCTTGCATTTATGCCTTAGTAAAATACATAGAGATTCCCTGTCCTCCACCAATGCACATACTAATCATCACGTCTTTTTTATCTGTTTTCTGTAATTCATACAAAGCTTTTACAGTAAGTATAACTCCTGTGGCGCCAATGGGGTGACCAATAGAAATACCCCCCCCATAAATATTTACTTTTTCAGGCTCCAAGCCCAGATCTCTTCTTACAGCAAATGTTTGACTAGCAAATGCTTCATTAATCTCAAACATATCAATTTCTTTTAGATTTAATCCCAGCTTATTTGCTAACTTCTCACTGGATAACTTTGGAGCATATCCCATAACTGCACCATCGTTACCTGCCACTGCATATCCCTTAATTACCAATAATGGTTTTATTCCTAATGCGTCTGCCTTTTCCCTTGACATAACCACCACTGCTGCTGCTGCATCATTTAAGCTTGAGGAATTTCCCGCTGTAACTGTGCCATCTTTTACAAAACATGGCTTTAATCTTTGTAACTTTTCAATAGTAAGACCTTCTCTTGGTCCTTCATCAGTGTCAAAGATTGTAACATTCCCTTTTTTATCTTTTATTTCAACAGGAACAATTTCATCCTTGAACTTTCCTGCTTTAACAGCTTCTACTGCCCTTCTATGACTTTCCAGTGCAAAAGCATCCTGTTCTTCACGTGTAACATTATATTTTTCTGCAACATTTTCTGCTGTTACACCATTATGATATGGTCCAAGGGGCCATGTCAAGATGTCAATAACACCATCTTCAAATAATTTATGTCCCATTCTTGCGCCCCATCTTGCATCTTTCACATAATACGGAAGCTGAGAAAGATTTTCTGTACCTGCTGCTACTACTACATCAGCAAATCCAGTCTGAATCTCCATAACCGCATCTGCAATTGACTGTAACCCGGAACCACATTGCCTGTTTACTGAATACGCTGTAGTTTCAAAAGGAAGTCCTGCCTTTAAACTTACTGCCCTTGCTACGAAACCACACTCAGCGATTTGACCTACCTGACCTACAATCACTTCATCAACAACGTCTGGTTTAATTCCTGCTCTTTTTACTGCTTCTTTTACTACTAATGCGCCCAAATCAATTGCAGCTACATCCTTTAGACTACCTCCAAAGGAAGCTACTGGTGTTCTTGCACCACTTACAATAACTACTTCTTTAAACTGCGACATTTTATTTTCCCCCATTCTTTAAATTAATATTTATAGAATCCTTGTCCTGACTTTCTTCCTAAATACCCTGCCTTTACCATGTTTTCAAGAATCGGGCATGGTCTGTATTTACTGTCATGAAAACCGTTATAAAGTCCGGTCATGGTAGCAAGCATAACATCAATACCAACAAAATCACACAGCTCTAAAGGTCCCATTGGATTATTTGCACCTAATTTCATGGCTTTGTCTACATCTTCTGGTTTGCATCCTTCCATTACAAGGAAAGTCGCTTCATTCATCATAGGTACAAGAATTCTATTTACTATAAATCCAGGAAGTTCAGGGCAATCTACAACTTCTTTTTTAATATCAATTGCAAATTCTCTGACTTTATCATAAGTCGCATCTGAAGTAGCAATTCCTCTAATTAGCTCAACTAATTTCATAACCGGTGCCGGATAAAAGAAATGAGCTCCCATAACCTTATCAGGTCGTTTCGTAGCAGCTGCCATCTCAGAAATACTAAGTCCTGATGTATTTGATACAATAATAGTATCCGGGTCTACCATAGCATCTATCTTAGCAAAAATATCTTTTTTAATGTCTATTTTTTCCGGAACGGCTTCAATGACAATTTCTATTCCCTTTAAAGCTTCAAAATTACTGCTATAACTCAAATTTCCAATAATTTCTGCTTTTTCTTCTACAGTCATACTACCTTTTGCAATCTTCTTATCAAATAATTTTTCAACGTTGCTTTTTGCTTTTTCCAATGCTGGTTCAAACAAATCAATATTTACTACTTCATAACCGGCCTGTGCACATGTTTGTGCAATTCCCCCGCCCATTAATCCTGCACCAATAACTGCCACCTTAAATTTTTTCATTTTTATCATCCTTTCCTACTTATTCATTTTATTTTTTAATCCAAATACACCATCTCTGATAAACAAATCTGCATCCATTGTTTTCAGGCTCGGGCTAACAATTGGTTTAAAATCCATCATATCAAGCACCTGTGTCTGTAAATCAATCCCCGGTGCTATTTCTGTTAACATTACTCCCTCTTCAGTCAGTTCAAAAACGGCTCTCTCAGTAACAACAATAACTTCCTGCTTTTTTTCCCTTGCCATAGGACCATTAAAAGAAATCTGTGCAACCTCAGACACCATTTTTCGTATTTTCCCTTCCTGCAGAATGCTGAGCTTTCCATCTTTAAATTCATATTTAGCTCCACCTGTTGTAAATGTACCGCAAAATACAACTTTCTTCGCATTTTGAGTAATGTCAATGAATCCCCCGGCTCCTGTGCATCTAGGTCCCATCTTAGTGGAATTTACATTACCTTGTCCATCTAATTCGCCCATGCCCATATAAGTAATATCAACACCAGCACCGTTATAATAATCCATCTGCTCATGATGTCCAATCATTGCACATAGGTTTTGTCCAATACCAAAGTCAATTCCTCCTGCCTGAACTCCGCCATATATTCCTGATTCTACGGTAATCATAATGTCATCTGATATTCCTTCTTCATTGCATATCTTTCCGACCATATCATTAGGAATACCTGTGCCAAGATTAATTACAGCTCCCGGATATATTTCTAAGGTCCCTCTTCTTGCTATAAATTTTCTTTCGTTGAATGGGGCCGGTTCAATATTATTTTGAGGAACTCTAAGCTGCCCACTGTAAGAAGGATCATAAAACCAAGAAGAAGTTTGTCTGTGATCAACTTCCGGATTTTCGCACACCACAATAGCATCAATAAATACTCCTGGAACCGTCACTTCTTTAGGGTTGAGAGTTCCATTTGCTGCAACTCTTTTCACTTGTGCAATTACTTTTCCGCCATATCGTTTTGTAGCTAAAACCGCAGGAAGTACTTCGAGCTTCATGGCTTCCTCCGTAGTTGTAAGATTTCCCATCTCATCACAAGCTGTCCCTCGAATCAGACAGATATCAATAGGAATTTCTCTGTAAAACATATATTCTTCATTCCTATAATTAATAATGTCCACAATATTTTCCAAACTTTTAGTGCGGTCATTCATTTTACCGCCTTCATATCTTGGATCAATGAAAGTGCCAAGACCTACTTTTGACATTTTACCAGGCAATCCACATGCCATACTTCTGTATAACTGGGCGATTTGTCCCTGAGGAAGACAATAGGCTTCCACCTGACTGTTTGCAATCATCTCCATCCATTTTGGCTGCAATCCCCAGTGAGAGCCAATAATACGTTTCACCATTCCTTCATGAGCCAGATGCTGAATACCATCTTTTCTATCACTTTGGCCGCAAGAATGAAGAAGAGTCAAATTATTTGGATGACCTGTTTCAAGGAAACTTTTTTCTAACTCTTTTAATATAGATTCACAAGCGCTTACCAATGTCATTGCAATAGGACATACAGTTTTACCGTCTTCCACCATTGCAGAAGCTTCTTTAGCAGTAACAAAATTAGCTTTTAACATACTAAATCTCCTTTTCGAACATAGTTTTAATTAATTTTTTATTTACTTTCATACCTGCAGTTTTAGGAACTTCTGTGAGAAATAAAATTTTAGTCGGTATCTTGTATTTTGCCAATCTTTTTTCTAAAGCTTTGTAAATCTCATCTACAGTAAGTTCTATTCCCTGTTTTGTGACAATTACTGCTGCTGCTGTTTCTCCATAAACATCATCATGAATACCAACAATAGCTGCATCTTTTATTCCAGAAATACGAAGAAGTTCTTCTTCAATATCGGTACACCAGATTTTTTCTCCTCCACGGTTAATCATGTCCTTCTTGCGATCCACAATAAATATATATCCATCTTCATTGTAGTACCCCATATCACCAGTATTTAACCAGTGATCCTTATCAATCAATTCCGTGTCCATTTTGTAATATCCCTTGGTTACCACATTCCCACGAATCCAAATCTCTCCTACTTTGTTACAGCCTAATTCCTGCTTTTGTTCATCTAGAAATTTAAATTCAATACCTGGAATAGGCTTTCCCGCGGCTCCTGCATAAATACTAGTAGGCGCATCACCAGGAAAGATAAGTGCCGGTGAAGAAGTTTCCGTCATACCATATACAATCTGAAACCTGGTATTAGGAATCCATTTATGAATTTCCTTCATTTTTTCTTTTGGCATGTAGCTGCCTCCACAAGCTAAAATGCGCAGACTTGGAAGGCTAGGAAATTGTTTTTTGTACTCAATCATCAATCCAAATACTGTGGGAGAGCCATGCATAAATGTAATTTCATTGTCACGAATACAAGTGAGGATACGTTTTGCATCGTAATGCCTGTACAAATATATCGTACCTCCGGTATATACAAATAACCCTAAAAGAGCTACAAGCCCTGTAATGTGATAAATAGGCACTGGAATAATGGTTTTATCTTCTGGACTAATGCCAAGGATTCTGTTATATATTGCGACCGCATTCATCACATTATAATTGCAAAGCACCACTCCTTTACTCTGTGATGTGGTTCCGGAAGTAAACATAATAATGACCTCATCCTCTAGACAACCGGCTCCTTCATCGAAGTGTAAGCCTTTAAAAGATAAATGTCTGAACCCATACCCTGTCTCTTCATTTTCGGATTTTAACAGTCCTAATCCTGCCAATTTATAATTTAGAATCCACTGTTCAAAGGTTTCACTATATAAAAGTACTGAAAGATCTGCTTTATGAATTAGCTGTTCTATTTCAGGTTCTCTATATTTAGTGGGAAATGGAATTGCTATTGCGCCTAATTTTACAATAGCAAAAAAGGAAGCGCAGAATTCAATACTGTTGTGAAGGAGAATCCCAACGTGTGTTCCCTTTGTTACCTTAAATGTTTTCTTTAAATAAGCTGCCAAGGAATCTACCATATGCAAGAATGTTTCATACTTATAGGAGCGCTCCCAATTATCATAAAATGCAATTTTGTCAGGGAATTTAGCGGCTGTTTCCTGTAAAGCATGATACAAACTCGGTGGTATATTTCCATATGAATACACATTAATTTCATTGTATGACCTATTTTCCATGCCATTCATGGTAAGAGTATCCCAAAAAGTGTTTCCTCTAATCATTTTAATATCACCTCTCAATTGTTTTGGGAGCGGTCTCATTTATAAGTATATAGTATACCTGTTAAAAATACTTGTCAACTAGTAATTACGTTTATTTTTTGCATTTTATATATACTTTTTTCATGATACCGCTACCATAAATTCAAATAAATATCTTTTATAGCTGAATCTATTATGCTATAATTTAGAAAAAGGGCTAAAACTCTTATGTGTATTGAGATAAAAGAGGTGATTTTTTGTCAAAAAAAGTTGATATTGATTATATAGCTAAAGCAGCAGGTGTATCCCGCTCCACGGTATCTCGAGTTTTAACCAACAGTAGTAACGTAAAAGAAGAAACTAAAGAAAAAATCCTGAGGGTAATGAAAGAGGCCAATTATCATCCAAGCATTATGGCTAGAGGATTAGCTACTGGAAAGTTAGAAATAATTGCACTTATTGTTAGTGACATTCGTAATCCATTTTATTCTGAACTGGTATGGGTTATTAATAACAACCTTCAAGAAAAAGGTTATCTGATGACACTATACAACAGTTCACAGATTGTTGGTGAAAACGACCAGCATTTACGTAAGCTCTTAGATTATGGTTTTTCTGGAATTATTATTGCGGATGCACGTAATGAAGTTTCTTTCAGTAACATCTTGAAAAGCGCTAATTGTCCTATTGTTTTAGTAAACCGAGAAATAGGTTTTATTTCAAAATATGATAGCATATCAGTGGACAACAAAATGGGAGGTTACCTTGCCACCAATCACTTACTATCATTGGGACATCAAAAAATAGCGATGCTTCGTGGCCCTCAATTTTCCACAACAAGTCAAGGTAGATATGATGGCTATTTATATGCCATGGAAGAATATGGACTTACCCCAAATCCCAAATATGTAGTCTCCGGTTCGTTAAATATGGAATCTGGCCAAAGATTTGTCCATGAACTTCTGATTAACTCTGATGACCCACCCACTGCTGTTTTTGTAGGTGGTGATTTAATGTGCTATGGTGTGATGGATGAATGCATTAAAAACGGAATTCGAATTCCAGAAGACATAAGTATTGTTGGATTTGATGATATCCCATTATCAAAAGCTAGTTTCATAAACCTGACTACCATTCGTCATCCTTATGATATGATTGGATCCATGGTAGCTAAGAGAATCATTGAGCGTATTAATGGCAACGATGAACCTATTTCCAAGACTGTGCTAACTCCTACTCTACAAGTTCGTGGAAGTACTCGCGCTATATAATTCTAGCGCCCTCCACCAGTTAAAACATAATAACAGCAAGTTCATAATGAAATGCACTTGCTGTCTATTTGCTTTGATAAACACTGGTTATGCCCAACATCGTAAACTTAAGAAAACCTGATATAATACTTGATGCTTATTAGGTTTCCTTTTCATTATATTTACGTTAAAATAAATCTAGGGGCGATTATATGATTAATTGTTGTAAGAAAAGATTTAAGAAGATGGTTTCCTAATATATAACGCTCATAATACCCACGTCACCAAAACTGCCTGTTTCCGTATTTATATTTCAGATTTGCATGTCTATCAAATACCATGAGTGAACTTTTACCTTTCAAATATCCCATAAACTGCGAGACATTTAACTTAGGTGGTATACTAACTAACATATGAATGTGATCTACATATGCATTTGCTTCTATTATCTCCACACTTTTATGTTCACACAATTTCCTTAATATATGCTCTATATCTTTCCTTATCTTTCCCCTTCTATACTTTGGCGCAAATACTATATGATATTTGCAGTTCGAAAACCTCAATGCTATTATACCAAAAGAAATTTTTATATTTGACTCAATGCTGAAAGCTCTACTATTAACTTATCTCTTTAACATACTCAAACAGCCAAAAATCAACTTCCTTTACAGGTTTAAATTCCTCAGTTTTAACATAGCCATGTTTCTTATAAAAGTAATGATTCCTATAACTTTTATAAGGGGTATCTAGTGACCATTTTCTGATATGGGGATATGTTTTCTCGATAAAGCTAATTGCCTTTGTACCAATTCCTTGGTTTTGATAGTTTGGATCTATATAGAGAGCACCTAGTCTAAAATGCCTATTACCTAAGTCATACAAATTAATTCCTCCGATTATGGTGTTATCTAGTACAATTTTATAGTACATTCCATTTTTAATTTTTTCTAGGTGCCATTCTAGTGTTTCAATTCCTGGTGGTAGAGAACCATACATAGTTTTGTCTTCATCAAAGGCTCTTATAGCTACTTCTTTCAATATTTTTGCATCTGATTCTAAAGAGAGTATAAATTCCACCATTTATGTCACTCCTTAATAGATATTTTATTATCTTGTTATTCCTAAATAACCTTTACAATCTCTCTTAAAATTTCACAAGCATCAGAATCAAGTTTTTTCATATCCATAATAAGTTTAATAATTTCTTTTCTAATCAGCGGATTGGCTAGATTTCTTGCCTGTTCCTCACCATGCTCCCAGCTTCCTAAATGTTCACTCATCTTCCTAGCTAAATTTGATTCTTGTTTAAAACAACTCGCGGCCTCTGAACATTTATGTTTTATCATTTCATACTGACTGCCTACCCATTCCATAAAGAAGCCTGCATAGGCTCTACCTTCCCCTATCATAGTCATTGCATCACCCTGACACATTATTCTTTCAAATAATATTGGTATAACTACATCCTTAGGGAACTGACTTTCATCTGACAAGGCATGTGCCCATGCATCAAAGGCAGTCTGCCCCCCTGCATAATCACCTATACGTTCCTTTGTAAGTATATCTATTGCATTTAAAAGAATATCCTTGGTGCTTGTTTGGATACACTTTTCTTCATCTATTGACATAACAGCACATGTATCAGGATTTTCCCACCAGCTTTTTGAAATAAAGTATCCTGACTCATCTATCTCAGTTCCCTTTGAGTATTCAGGATTATCCTGAAAGAAATTCCATCCCAAAAGGGTGTTTCCATTATCTCTATATCCCGTAATAATACAAGCCTCTGGGGGTCCTATTATTCCAAGAGCAATTACAGGACGCCCTTCATCTATTTCAGATTTTATAAACCTTATAAAGTCATCTTTTGTTACTTCTGCCTTCTTGAAAAGAATACTATAAGAACGTCCAGTTGCTTTAAAAGAACGTTGAAATGCCTCTGTTGAGTCTTCATAAATGCACATTATATCAACATTACCGCCATCCCAATATTTAGTGTTCCATCTAAGGCGGAAGGCTGCTCCAGAAGCCGCCATAAGGTAAGAGTAATTTATATCCTGTCCAATATAGTTAAGGCATGCTTTAAGGGCTGAAGGAAATGGAGTACATTCTTCAAAGCAATACTGCACCTTAGGAACACCATAAAGAATACAACTGTCCTCTGATCTCTTTATATCTTTCATATTTATCATTACCTCCAAAAAACTAGGGAAACCCTGACATACATTATCTTTACCTATAATACCTGGTCCATATATTCCCGTTGCAAGCTTAACTCTTCCTACGCTAAGATGCTTTTGTCTAAATTCTTTTGGCGTAATTAACACAAAACGTTTGAAGGCACGTGTGAAAGTATCATAAGTTTCAAAGCCATAATCATTTGCTATATCAAGTATTCTTCTTCCACTATGCGCTATATCAAACGCTGCATTTGCTATTTTTCTATAGAGAATATATTTTGCTAGAGGCATTTTAGCATGCTGTTTAAATACCTCCCTTATATGTGGAAATGAAAATCCTGTTACCCTCTCGAGTTCTGCATAATCTATATCTGACTTAACTCTTCTCTCCACATAAGCAACTACCGATGTTATAAATGTAAAATAATCCATATCAGCACCACCCTAAGTTCCATTTTCTTCTAGAAGTAATTTTATTATATTTCATTTTATGAAGTTTTTCTCGACTTTTTTGAGGATAATAAATTAATTATTGCTATATACTAGATGTACACAATCACAAACTATAAAATCATAATAAAAAAGGATACTTCTGATGGTATCCAAATGTACATTTTATAAAATTTCTTATTAAAAATTCTCATGAATTAGCATATGCATAAATTCCCAACTAATCCTTCTATTCATTTTCTTTATTGCTTACTTCTTTAACCCACTATTATAGTATTTTTCAAACAGTCTAATAGTTTCTTCTTGTAAAAATTCATTATATTTTTCCGCTGCTTGCCTACCTTTTAAATTTTTTCTCTTTCTCATTTCTCTTGCTATTATACTTTTATTCAACGAGGTGTCTTCTATAACCTCTGAATGCGAGTGTCCCTCTTCAATCATATTCAGTGCCTTGCTTAGTTGTAAGTTGCTGTATCTTTTTTTCTTGTACTTGTTACATGATGATTTGCTATTCAATAATTGTCCCTCTTTCTTACTATTTGTAAAAAGCTTGGCTAAATATTTTCTATTATCAAAACTCAATATGAAATGCTACATTTTAGTACTCTCTGAATGGAAGTTATCTACGACTATAATTATAATTTCATTTTTACACAATGTATAATTCATAACAAGATAATAAATGATTATAATTAAAGTTTCCTATATATATCATCTTTATTGTTTCTTGATACTATAAAAATCACCTAATATCAAGTAAATTTGGTGATTTTTCATAGATTAATCTATTAGGTTCTCTGTTATTAGTCATAGGGCATCCCTCCTTGCTTGTTTTGATTTACTAAATACCTTTTTATTATTTTAATTCTTATCTATTTTATTCTTTCGAATAAGAATAAAATATTGTATAATCAATAGTTGTTAATGCACTCTAACATATTTATGTGAACTAAGAATTGCTGAAGTTTTCTACCTTGCTCATTTGTCTTAAAAATGCAAGGTAGGATTTGTCTATATCTGTTATCCTTAATTTGAAAGGAGGGATTACCGTGGACTTTCTGAATCGAATGACTAAAGTGATTGACTATATCGAGGAGCATATTACAGAAGACTTTAGCTTAAATGATGTTGCGAAAATTGTTTGTTGCAATGCGTATCAATTTGGCAGAATTTTTTCTTTTGTAATTGGAATTTCAATAAGTGAATATTTACGTAACAGAAGACTTTCTCTTGCAGCATTAGAGTTACAGTGTGGCAATGTCAAAGTTATTGATGTGGCTTTAAAATACGGTTACAACTCTCCAGAGTCGTTCACCCGTGCATTTCGCGATATGCATGGAGTATCGCCAAGGGAAGCATGCACCTTAGGTGTTAAACTCAGGATGTATCCGCGTATCACCTTTCAAATTTCATTAAAAGGAGATGCAGATATGGAATACCGTATTGAAGAAAAGGGCATTATAAAAGGTGTTGGTGTTGTAAAAAACTTTGGCAAGTGGACTGCTAACAAGGAATCAGAACATTGGACAGAAAGAATGGGAGAACGATGGACGTTTTGGGATGATTTTCTTAACCGTGGTACAAATTTGATTATACGCGACAAATATAAACTATACCGAGAACCGTTCTGGCAAATGGGAGTTACACACACTCTTGAAAATGGTGATATTGTTGAAGCAATAGGAGCAGAGGATTCTGGAGGAGATTTCCCTGAACTTACTCGATTTGAAGTGCCTGCTAGCACATGGGCTGTCTTCACAGCAAAGGATACGCTCAATCAAAAGGAACATCCAATTGATGCATTGACTGCACAGATATTTTCAGAATGGCTGCCATCAAGCGGTTACGAAAAATCTATGGATTATGAAATTCAAGTATATGGTCCGGGGGACACACAATCAGATGATTATATCTGTGAAATTTGGATTCCAGTCAAAAGAAAATAACTAGAAATAAGCATACCATTAAACATTAGCAGGGCAAAAGCCTTGCTTTTTTATTCAGTAGTACCCTGCCCACTAATTAGATATTATTACAATTACTCTTTTTAAAGGTTTTATATTCTTTATCATCAATATTCTTAATCAACAAAAGCATGCAATAGAATATAATCAAACTAAATAAAGGGAATATGATGATTTCTAAAATGCTCATTGAAACACCTGCAAGATATTGCCCTATTATCATGGCTGTCAGAGCTGCCCCCATAGTAAAACCTTTCATAATTATAACTGAAGAAAGAAGGTAGCCAAAGGGTTTCCTTTTAATTAGCAACGCTCCAGATAGTAATGCTATAGGTACTATAACTCCCAAGTCTAATCCTTGAATAACAAGGGTCGTATAATGCTCTAGTCCTACAGGAACCGTTCCATTTATTATTGTAGGTATTATTTTGCTCATCCAAAGTAAGCATAATGCTGCAGCAAAGAATATTTGAAATCCACCTAGGAACTTTACCGGAAGCTTTTTGTTAAATGCTGAACTTAAATTTCTAATATCAACTGACATCATTGATAATGTGAATGCAAAAAAACTTGCTGACATGAGTATTACATATACAATAAACATTGGATTGTACATCCATAAAAAAACGTAGGAAATAAATGTGTACAAGAAATAGCCTAATGTTCCTGTAAGCAGCAATCTGCCTTTCAAAGACCCCCTTAACGATAGGCACAAAGATGCAATTAATAGGGGGATACCTAAAACTGCTGTTACTATATCCTGCGCTATACCTTGAGTGGCTACTGACATGGAATCATTACTATATAAACCTCTTCCATAAATATTAATTGTTTCCCCTCTAAAGGATTGGATTTCGTAGTCGCCTGGCCCACCACTAGAGAATATTCCAATGGCTGACGCAAATATTGATAATATGACGATGCATACTACAAGTAAACTAATTATTTTATTGTACTTCATTTAAGCTACCTCCAGATATGCTAAATAGCATTCATTGCTTGTGCAAATCTGTGGATATTATCCTCCAATATATTGGATTTATTTGACATTACTTTAGATACCCTTTTTACTATAAATTTTTCTATGAAGTTCATTTTATCAAAGATAAATTCTCCTCCAAAACATTCCTTAGTATCTGCAATTTTGATTAATGCTGAATTAAAATTCTGATTTAATTCAGCACTGATCATATCTCCTTCTTGCATACCACAAATAAACAATCCAATTCTTTTTTCTTCTAATTTACTTAAATTCTTTGAACAGAATTCTGTTACTTCCTTCTGTATTTTGCCAACATATATTGATCCACCAATAATAATCTTTTCATATTTTGAAATATCAATATCCCTTACTTTCTTTAAATCTATTATGTCTACTTTACCAATAAGTTCTTTGGACAATAATTCAGCACATTTTTCTGTACATCCATATTTACTTGCATAAACTATCAAAGTATTCATTTAATTACCCCCATTTTATTTTATTCTTCTATTTTAACATCGAGCTGATTTGACCATCTTCCAGCATTATATTTTCCTTCTCCTTCCTAATTCAATGTATTTTCATTAGTTATTCTTAGTACTATTTCATTTGAATAAAAGCTAATCAATTTTTCTCTTTGTTCATCACCAATGTCTTTCTCTACTATGAGCTTAAAAATAAGACCTAAGGTTGATACTACAATCATTTGAGCGGTTAATTCAATTGTATTTTCATCTATATCTTTATCCTTATATATTTCTTGTAAGCATTGGTATAGTGCAGACAAAGCTGGCTTTTCTTTTGAAGCACCTTTAAATAATGAGGAGGTATGTTTTAATGCTGCTTTTGATTGATTTAATTGGGCCGCCATAAATTCATCTGGCATATTTAATGCCGCTTTTATATAATTTTTAGTCATTTGTATTAATCTTTCTTCTGGAGGGTTATTTTCCATCTTTACAGAAGATACTGCCATTACTATTTTTTTATAACCCCTTTGCATTACATTGTTTAATATTTCTTCCTTATCATTAAAATAATGATAAATAATAGAAGGAGAATATTCAATTTTTTTAGCAATTTTTCTAATTGATAGCTTATCAAATCCTTCAGCAGCAATGATATCACTTGCTGTTAAAAGGATAAGTTCCCTCATTTCCTCAATTTCTCGTTCTCTTCTCTTTTCTATAGTCATTATTTCACTCCCACTTCATTTAACACAGTTCTATAATTAAACACTGTTCAATTTTAAAATAACACTTAGAATAATTATTGTCAATATAAAAAAATATCCTCCTGGATTAATATTTATTTTAATATTAATCCAGGAGGATTTCTTTACTTTATAATTCACGATAGATTGCCATTTCCTTAACCTTCACTAAATGCTCATTATCAATGGATGCATATCAAAATAAAATCTATTACCAAAATTTATATGCCTCCCAGAAAATGACGTTAATTGTCATGATAAAACCTGCGATGCCAGTCATAATCAGGTTTATCTTCTCCTTTCTTGTGCAGTGGAGTTTTTTCCATTTTGTAGCTAGGATAACAGCGTAGGCCACAGGAATCAGGGCAAATACCCCATTAAGTATGACACTCCATAGAACATCCTCAAGCAATGCTAATCCAGAAAACAGCTTTATGGATATATAAACAAACATCATTGCCGTAGTAATGACGGAAGCATTTACAATGGCACGGCATTTCCCTATTGTCCCAATAGATTTTTTACGTTTTAGGAAGCCGATGAAACTGATAATTAGCGAAAAAAACCCATAAACTGTTGCCAATACGAATAATACCAATAGTGCATATTTTGCTATCACTCCATAACCGTTCACTTCCACATAATCCGAAGCTGGTAACTGCAGGACTGTACGTCCATCTTTATCAGTTGACGCATAAATTATAAACTGCTTAAGCCCACCATCGTCCATCAGATATGAGCCTGTTTTGATAGGTGCGACGGTCTTATGAGTTCCGGGAACGGAATATAAGCCACCGTCCTTAGAAACAAGTCGCATGAGAGAAACCAAGCTGTAGGGTTTTGCGAAGCCTTTGAAACAGGTTCTAGATGATACGTACATACCAGAAATATCTTCTGGCTGCACTATGCCTGTACCGCTCTCATATTTTCCAAAAACCTTCGGCAAAAGACCGCAGTTGTAGATCGACTCTCCAGCCTGATTGGTAAGAATTATCATACCAGTGCCAGATTTCAGATCAAATGCAAACCATGAGGAGCTTCCAAGGGTCCCCCCATTGTGCCATAATACAGAAACACCAAGTTCATCTGTCCAAAATCCATGATAGTTCCTAGCGGCTTTTCCATCGGCAAAAAACAATGAAGGCGAAAGCATTTCATCTAAAGTTTCCCTTTTCTCAAATAATGGGGATTTTTCTCCTTTAGCAACAAGAAACGTCTGGCCAAATTTTATAAAATCACTGATAGTACCAGTGGCCATTCCCGCAGGATATAAGGAAAGATAATACAGTCTGGTTCCAAGCGATTCATTCTTAGTGGTATAGCACTTTTCTTCCTTACGCTTTTCAGCAACCCATTTATTATCGGAAAGTGTGGCATTTAGAGCCGTATGCTTCATGCCCAGTGACTCAAAAATGTGTTCATGCACATAATCATGAAAAGATTGTCCACTGATGCGCTCAACGATATATCCTGCCAGTGCAGAACCCCAATTTGAATACGCAACCACCGTGCCTGGCTCATGGACCTGCTCTGGTTCAATAAGCTGTAATGCTTCTCCAAGTTCTTTTACATCTTTCTTGTCCTTAATAAACAGATCTGTAACCGTTTCCTGCCATCCCGCATTGTGGTTCATAAGATTCAGTATAGTTATTGGGGTATCGAACTTAAGTTTTTTGAAAAATCCCTCTGGCAGATATGTGCGAATATCCTCCTTGAGGTCTATCTTACCCTTCTCCACAAGTTGCATAACACTTGTCCAAACTAATAATTTAGTACAGGAACCCCATTCGAAAACCGTGTCCTTATCATTTGAAATTGCATTCTCAATGTCTGAATACCCATATGCTTTTTCCATCAGCACATTACTGTCAGTGAATACAGCCACGGATACTGCGGCTGTGGTGTCTTTATGATCCTCAACATAGGAATCAATCACTGCTTCTATATTAGAATAGGAAACGCCCGATGACAGCACTCCTTTATCCTCTGCCGCATAGGCTGTCAATGATACTGATGTGCATAAGACAAGTGCAAGAACAATACTAAGCAATCTTTTCATAAATGATCTACCCTTCCCTTTGATACAACTGAAAAGATATAAATAATCCCCTAGAAATACAGCTATACTCTAATTTCAGTTATAAGCTTACTATCTTAGTTTATTTTACAATATAATACATATAAAACCAAGTTAAACTTTTGTGGTTCCTTCTTATCTTTAATGTTCCAAACAGATTAAGTATCTTCCAAAAAAAGATATTAAAAAGTTCTTATTTGGAATTATATCTTTAATTATTTTATTGCAAGTATTATAAGCTACGTCATAATCAGACTTTGCACTAACACACCACTTTTCATTGTCAGGTAAAAACATTAAACACTTATAACCATCATCCAGTAAACATAATTGTGATTGTTAATAATCAACAGTAATCTTTTGTTTTACCTTATCAATCTTAATCAATGATATATATCCACTATACATCTCGTCAATGTGGATATACTTGGACGAATACGCATCTAAAAATTCCCATCCTTCTCCATTTATAAATTTTCTTTTCATAGTATTTATCCTTTTCTTAAACACTCATATACGCATTCTATCAACTTTAAGTTTTTAATTTTATATATTTTTTTAATGCAATAACATGCATAGGATAAAATCCTTTTTCATTTTTTCAATTATTCCGCCAGCCCCTGGTTTAGCAAACTCTTCTATCATTTTTATAAACCCTCTCTACTTAATTCTATGTTAATTATAAACTTATTATCTTCATTTTTCACCCAAATTCTTCCTTCATGCAGTTCTACTATATTTTTTGCAATTGCTAATCCCAATCCTGATCCTGCAATTTCTGAGTTTCTTGATTCATCTGTCCTATAAAATCTATTAAATATTTTATCCAAATCTTCTTTTGAGATGCTCTCAACTATATTTTCAAAGCTTATAATTACATTTTCATTATTTTCATATAAATTTATATTTACGTCGCTTCCTTCAACACTGTATTTAACAGCATTTCCTATAATATTTTCAAAAACCCTTGCTATTTTACCGGGATCTACTAATAACTCTATTTTGCTATTTTTAAAATTTTTGTTAAACCTTATATATCTTTCTTTTGCCTGAATTGAGAGCTCACCTATGCTTTGCTCCATTATCTCTATTATATTAACTTTTACTTTTTCAAGTTTAATACCGCCACTTTCAAGTTTAGAATACTCAAATAAATCGTCTATTAATACCTTTAGTTTTTTCGACTTTTCTAAAGATATTTTTGCATATTTATCTTTATCTTCAAAGCTCATTTTATCATCTGCTGCAAGCTGAATGTACCCAATCAATGCTGTAAGGGGTGTTCTTAAATCATGAGATACATTTGTTACAAGTTCACTTTTTAATCTTTCTGAGGCTCTTTCTTCCTCTATTTTATTTTTCAGCCTAAGCGACATGTTATTTATCTCTTTTGCTAAAATTGCTAATTCATCATGCCCTTGAATTCCTATTTTATAATCTAAATTTCCTTTAGAAATTATTTTTATACCATTATATATACTTTTTATATATTCGGCTTTTCTTCTAACCAATAAATAAATTAATAATAGAATAGTTATTATATTAGGCAATAATTTCACAGAAATAATAACTAAAGAAAAAGCTAATAATAATTCTCTTGTTACGCTTGCAAATACTAACTCCTTAAGTCTATTTTTGAATTTTGAAGAAATTAACAACATAACTACAATACTTGGTATGATACATAATGTGATAACATATAAGGCATCTGATATAATACCGGACACTGCATTAGACACCTTATGTGGTATTACATCAAAAATTAAAGATATAGAGGTAACACTTAAAAGAATAGTTAATAATAGTTCTCTTGTTACACTTCCAAATAATAATTTCTTAATTCTATTTTTCAATTTTGTATCCCACTCCCCATACCACTTTTATATACTTAGGTTCCTTAGGGTTGATCTCGATCTTCTCTCTTATGTTTCTTATGTGTACAGCTACAGTATTATCTGCATTATTAAAAGGTTCCTTCCATACACTATCATAAATCTGTTCTGTACTCATAACTCTACCTCGATTAATTGCTAAAGTTTCTAATATAGAAAATTCTAGAGGAGTAAGCCTTACAAAGTTTCCTTCAACAAAAACTTCTCTTGAAGCTCTATTTATAGTAAGTCCATCAATGACTATTTCATCCTCATCTTCTTTTTTTGCTTCATTAAAATTAAAGCATCTTCTAAGCTGAGATTTTACTCTTGCAGCAAGCTCTAATGGATTAAAAGGCTTAGTAACATAATCATCAGCTCCAACATTTAAACCTAGAATTTTATCACTGTCCTCATTTTTAGCAGAAAGCATGATTATAGGAAGCTTTTTTTCTTCTCTAATTTTTAGACATGTTCTTATCCCATCCAATTTAGGCATCATAATATCTAAAATTATTAAATCAATATCATTATTTTTAAGCTTTTCCAAAGCATCCATGCCATCATAGGCTGTAATAACCTTTAAGCCTTCATTTATTAAATAAATTTCAATTAATTCCCTTATATCTTTTTCATCATCCACTACTAATATTGTATTTTTTTCCAAGAGTTACAGCCCCTTTCTTATTATTAATAACCGCAGCTATTTAATTAATTCTATTCTTTTACATCTCTTATCATTAATGGTATATGCCGCAAATAATATTACTAATGGCATCAAAGGATATGAATATCTTTCAAAAGTATAATAGGGTAAGTATATAATATTAAAATAAATCACTACCATAATCAAAAACTTAAGATTCAGACTCTTATCCTTGTACTTTATCATACCATAAAGGGCATAAAATAAGATTATGAAATGATAAATAATTACAGGAATATATGATATATTAATTACCCAATAGAAAGGAGCTCTCCAAAAATAAAAGGTTTTACCCAAAGTGTACCAAGCTATATATTTTAATGGTTCTTTTTTTCCATAGATCTTTAATCTTTGAAGTCCTGCCTTCATTTCATTTTCATTACTCTCTAAAACATCTTTTCCTTTTATATAGGGCACTCCCAAACCCTTACTTTGGTCATAATTGATAAAGGTGCCCTGCAAAAATGGATTTCCACTAGATTTTGTAAACAAAATCACTCTATCAAAAACTTTATAATTTCTTATCCACCAAGGCGCCATAATAATACAGAATATAGATGTAACTACGATAGTATATTTAAACATCTCACCAAAGCTATATTTATCTTTTATCCACATAATTAAAATTAACAGTGGGTAAGCAGCAATGGTAGGCCTAAATAAACAGCCTATTGCCCAAACCATTCCACCTAATATATATAACTTCAAACTTTTCTTTTCAATGGCATAAATACTTATATATATTAAAAGTAACAATAAAAACTTAAAAATAACTTCCATCAAAATAAGGTTTGCTGCATAAATTTCAGCTATATATAATGCATCCATAAAACAGGCTATTAAGGCCACTTTGCTATTAAATACTTTTTTCCCTATTAAAAACAAGAGATATAAACTTATTCCTTGCAATATTGCTTGAAATATTCTAAATGCTACAATGCCATTTATCTTACCAAAGATAAACATAAATAATGAAAGTATATACGTTAACCCTGGCATTATATAAGCTGTAGCTTCTTTTATGTTTTCGTAAGACAATATATTGTTATCCAATAAATTCCATGCGCTTCTAATATACTTTGCATCATCATTATCGAATTTTTCTAAACTCCCTAAAAGCAAGGAATCTCCCAAGGTAAATATAGAAAAAATAGCTATTGCCATAAAAACTATTTCAATGATTATTAAATAAGTATAAATTCTTTTTTCTTCATTCATATCTTTTAATTTATTCACATATCATCCCCCGCTTGTCCTATAATTAAATGATAAATTTATCCTACTTCATTCCAACTAAAACAGCTCCTGCAAAAAGTAATAAAAGTCCAAGGATTTTTGATATTGTTAAACTTTCATTGAATATAATAACCCCTGCAAAGGCCCCTACGATATAACATAAACTCTGAAGAGGATATATACTACTTAACTGTTCCTTGGATAATAAATATAACCAAATAACCGTAGCAAAAACATAAATAATTCCACCAGAAAATATGTAAGGATTGAATAAAGTATTCATTATACCTTTAAAAGATATCCGAAAATCAACTTTACTCATCCCCACCTTCCATAAAACTTGTCCACATACCAACATTAATATATTAACTCCTAATAATAAATAATTCATTTTCTTACCTTTCTTCCATTCTATCTTTTAATATGGAATTTTCTTGTATAAGCTTTGTTAACTTTTTCTGAATGCTTGAAATTACTATCATTAAATAAAAAATCATTATCAAGCAAAATACTATACCCATAAAAAACAAAAATGCTGGTGCGTACATTATCCCTGTAGCTTTTGCAAGATACTCTACAATTGTGGAATTCATTGAAAATATCATTAAAATTAAACTTACTAAAATCCATAACAGACCAGATTTAAATTCCAAACTTCTTTTCTGAATAAATATAATACTTATAACTAGAAAAAAGAGTGAAATCATAAAATAAAATATATTCATTGTAACACCTCTTTTCTACTTGGTAGAATAAGCGAGGCTAGAGTTACTTTTATCATATAATAGCCAGATTTTATTGGTGTTATAGAGGATTTTCCACCTTGCCTTTTATTCATATTAACGTCAACCTCTTTCACCTTAAGACCATTTTTTACAGCATACACTATAGTCTCAACTTCTGGATAATCCTGAGGATAATAATTTGCGAAAAGACTGATTCCTGTTTTGTTAACCATCCTATAACCAGAAGTGGTGTCATAATATGAACTTTTACATAAAAAAGATACAAGCTTAGAAAAATATCTTATACCAAGATTTCTACACACACTAGGTTTATAATTTGACTTACAAATAAACCTTGAACCAATTATCATATCAGCATTACTCTCCTTAAGTTCCTTAGCTAACTTACCTAAATCCTTTGAGCTATGTTGACCATCCCCATCAATCTGCACCGCTGCATCGTAACCATTATAAAGTGCATATAAATATCCTGTCTGCACGGCACCACCAATTCCTAAGTTACTACTTAAATTTAAAACCTTTGCTCCTGCCTTCCTAGCTTCTAATTCTGTATTGTCTGTTGAACCGTCATTTACAACTACAATATCAAACTCAACATTACTATCTTTAATTGCCTCTACCACTTTATATATGTTTTTTTCTTCATTATAAGCTGGAATTATGGCTAAATATTTCATAATTCTCTCTCCCCCTTCTCCCAAATCTATAGTCAAAAAAGAAAAATCATAATTAATAAAAAATGCTCCTGGTCTTAATCCAATAACCATTTCCATTTATACTAATTATTATAAAAGCCATTATTAAAGAAATATTTATTAAAATTATGAAGATTTAATGAAGATATAGAGAATTTCATTATACTTAATAGGCTCAAAAGGCTCTCTATGTAACTAGTTACATAGAGAGCCTTTTGAATATATGTCTTATCTTAATGGAACTTTAGTAAAGGGTAGGAATAGGGTAACATGCAACCTCATCAATTAATTCTGGGTCAAATCCATAGAATGTCCAATAAGTTCCAGTCCATCTATAACCCGAAACCTCTCCATACTCTATTCTTGTAGGATAAAACCAGAATGGCCTTCCATTTCTAGGCCATACATAGGTATATGAGTGCAGGCAATCGATGATATATGAATTTGCTGGCTTTGGTGGAATGGTTGCTGGTGGTGGATAATCTGGAGGTCCGAATTGCCTCATAGAATTTAGCTCCTTTTCAAAGTCTTCTGTATTTATAATATGATAGAATACATGCTATAGTTCATATGTATTATTTAATTATATAAATAAAAAATAAGTAGCATACAATTATTACTGATGCTACTTATTTCATCTTTCTAATGAATTTTATAAATTTTAATGGTATTAACTATTACTTTGCTTCATCACTAGTTCATCTATTAGAAATTCCCATCACTTTTCATTTCTTTTAATAGCTTTTCAGCAAGACGAAGGTAATTATCCCAAGCTGTATTTCTAGTGGTATAGCCGCTAGCAGCGTAATTTCCTGTGTCTCCAATGGCAGGCATCTCAGATATATCAAGCATATTTTGTGTCTTCACCACCTGCTCATTTAAAGCATCCATTTGAATGTTAAATCCTATACGTGAAGGCTCTTCATATTCAACACTCTCATATTTTGATTGCCTATAGAATTTTTTAAGGTTAGGATCTTTAATTTCGTCGGGAGAATCAGCAAAAATTTCATCATATCTAACAGAAATTATCTTCTTGTCACGTATTACTATCTTCAAAAGAGAAGTTAATCCTCCATCAAGTTTTTCTGCAATGCTATAGTATTTCTCATTAGATGGTTTACCTAATGATGGTGATAACTTTTCCGCTAATGGGATCATTGATTGTTTAATACTGTTAGAAGCTCCTGAAACTGCATCAAACTCACCAGTAATACTTTGCTTTTCTAGCATTTGCTTTTCTACTTTAACCACGCTTTGTATCCAAGCGGCACCTTTTTTCTCACCCATAGTGAAGTTATATTCTGACATACGCTTAGGAACATCCTGATAGTAACGATGGTAATAGTTAGGACGAGTTCTCTCATTAAACTCAACATGAACTATAGCCCCTTTATCTTTTACAATCTCTAAGGTACCAAGATGACCTTGTCTAAAACGTTCTTCTATTTTATAAAAGTCTCCTTTTATTATTCCAAGCTTAGGTTGAATACTCCAATCAAGTTTTGTCATTTGAGCTGCTCCTTGAGTATCCTTTGTTGCCTGTGTGGTAGCCTCAGGCTTTTCCACCTTCTCAGACTTCTCAGGCTTTTTTTGAGAACATCCCGCCATAGTAGTTACTAAAGCTACAATAATCAATACCTTAAATAATTTAGATTCTTTCATAGACATTTACATTTCCCCTATTCCAATTTAATTTAATAGTTAAAAAAAAGACATATTTGTGATATATTTATCATACAAAAATATCTTTAAAAAATGAATGTAATAATTAAGGATTATACCCCTACAAAACACAGATAAAAATCCAAATTTTTATATTTATTTGTTAAATGTATTTTTAAATTCTATTGGAGAAAGTCCAGTATGTTTTTTAAACAGCTTTCCAAAATACTCTACATTGTTATACCCTAATCTGTGTGCAATTTCATAACTCCTAAGACTTTCTTCAGTTATCAGCTGCTTTGCTCTTTCCATTTTAACCATAGTAATATATTCTCCAACTGTAATGCTAGTTTCCTGTCTAAATATATCCCCAACGTAATTTTTAGAGAGGAATAAAGCTTCAGAGATTTTACTCATATTAATCTCCTTTTCTATATTACAAACTATATAGTTACATATCTCCTTTATTAATGGACTCTTTTTAGAAGAGAATATAAATTTGTTAATAGTTAAAAGTAAAGCCTCTATAGATTCCATTATTCTTTTCTTAATAAAATCAATATTATTATAGTGTGTTAAACTTATGTCATTAACAAGGTTTTTATCTAGAAATTGCTCAACCCAGCCATAATTTGATTTTATCTCCAAATAAATTTCATTACAAACCCTTTGTAGCACAAGAGCCGTCTTTAGTATATCATGATCTAATGCGACAAAAGTATCCTCAACCATAGCTTGTATATCTCCCTCAATATTAATATTTCCTTCTATGATATTTTTAGCTATGGAATTTAATTGATTAGCAGGGTAATATATATCTATTGCCTGCAATAGTTTATCCTCTAGATTTTTTATATTAATCTGGGTTTTCTTTTTTTCTTTAATATATTCTTCAACTCTTTTTAAAAGCCCTTTTAGCTCTTGGTAGTTCACTGGCTTAACAAGATAATCAAAGATACCATGCTGAATAGCTTCCTTTGCAAAATTAAATTCACTGTGCTCACTTAAGAACACAACGCATGAAGCTAAGCATCTTTCTTTTGACTCCTTCAGAAGTTCAATTCCATTTATTCTAGGCATACTTATGTCAGTTATAAGTAAATCCACCGATTCTATTTGCAACTTTTCAAGAGCTTCCTGTCCATCTTCTGCCTCAGCAGTAATAATAAACTCTGTGCTATCTCCCCATAGAGGCAGCCTTTTTATTTGCCTTCTCATTATTTCCATATCGTCTACAATCATTACCTTAAACATCTTCATCACCATTTTGCGTATTTTTTATTGAAGGTATCGTAAAATAAAGAGCAGCCCCTTCATTTAACACACCCTCTATCCACACTCTTCCACCATGTTTTTGAATTATCTTTTTTATAGTGGCAAGTCCAATACCTGTTCCTTCAAAGTCTTGCTTTCTATGTAATCTTTGGAATACATTAAAAAGCTTACTTGAATATTTCATATCAAATCCTACTCCATTATCCTTAATATAAAACACGTATTCATTATAGCTTTTGTCGCATCCTACTGTAATTTTAATACTCTCTCTATGCCTTGAAAACTTAACTGCATTAGAAATAATATTTGTAATAACCTGCTTGAAAAACACTTTGTCTACATTTATTTCTGGAAATTTTCCTTTAAAAATCAACTCCATTTTTTTATCCTGGTTAAGGATTTTAAACTGTTGAAATACCTCTTCAATAATATTTTTAACTTGTAACTTTTCTTTGAAAAGAGTAGCTTTTGAGGTAATTGAATACTCTAATAATCTATTAATTAATCCTATCATATCCTTACAAACTTCCTGTATACTACCTATTATCTCATATGCCTCATTGTTTAAGGAATCCTTATGCTCCTCTTGTATAAAATTACTATATGTATCAATAGCTCTAAGTGGAGATTTAAGGTCATGTGAAATGGTATACGCAAATCCCTCTAACTCATAAACTGCATTTTGAAGCTCTGACGTTCTATCAGCCACACGTTGTTCCAATTCATCATTTAGAGTCTTAATCTCTTTAATTGCATTATCAAGCTGCTTTTCACGGACTTTTAATTCCTCTTGAGTTTCAAGTACTCTCTGGAGAAAACGAATAGTGATTCCTCCCATTATAAAAAATAATATGGTAGCAAGCAGAAAGGTAATTCTTATTTTTTCATCTGGATTAATAAGCCAATTTAATAGATGTGTCCTATCAATTATATAATTCTGAATTTCTAGCACAATAATAGTAAAGCTTAATCCAAAGATCACTAGTGCCCCCATAATTCTAGTATTGTATTTTGCACCACTTGAGCATTGCAGTCTAAATATCCTTCTAATAAAGGGTAGTAGCAACAATGCATCGCATAGGGCTAAAAGTATAGATTCTACAATAATCCCTTTTATTGCAAACAGACACACTATTCCCATGTCTACTCGTACATATGCCTGTGGATTCCAAGGTGGAGGGCTTAGTTGATTCAAGTTAATTAAAACTGGAAAAAGAGTCATATATATAATCATTCTGATGACTACATATATAAACTGTAGAAAGTAAATATTATAATAAAACCTATGTTTTTTTCCCCTTTTTTGTCCACCATATCCATGTATTATTATCCACAAACATAAGGAAATGGCTGGAACTATGGATGCCCATCCATTGTAGCTCCCTAAAATAAATGGATATAGTACCACCAAGCCTAGGGTAATGCTGATAATTCCATAGGTCATCCCCCAAGCAACAGTTACTAATAGAGGTAAAATAATACTCCATGTAAAATTTATAGAGAATCCATTGAAGTCAAATCTGCTGGAATAGAATGTTCCGACAAAACCAATAAAACCCAAAGCTAATGAAACAATAATTTTATAAGAGCTTGCCTTTATTAAGCTAACACTATAATCTTCACTCATATTTTTCTCCTGATTTATACTAACCTTGTTATATGCTTATCAAATTTCACTCCCATTCTATCATCTTACATTTTTATATTCAATACTTAAGCATGGATGAGCAGCCAGGTTCTAACAGATAGAATTTATAACCAAATATATTGTTTAATCATATACTATTAGGGATAAATCTTTAGGAGGAAAATAATGATCCCTAAATTAAGTAATTGTCCGCTTACATTAGACACTACTAGAGTATGCGGAAATAACCCTGTAAATATTGCTATAGAAGTGTCTAGAATTAGCTTTACTAATATGAAGCCTAATGCAGTGATATTAGTGAATAAAAATGAAGTTTTTGATGCAATATCAGCAACCTCTTTAATTCATTTTCCAATCAATGCTGCTTTATTATTTACTGAGAGTAATAGGTTAAATAGAGAAACATTAAATGAAATAAACAATCTATCACTTAAAGGATATAGAGGAATCCATGTATTCTTAGTAGGTAATATCTCAAGGAATGTATCAATAGAACTGAATAGTTATGGCTTTACAACTTACCATATAGCTGGGCATAACTACTATGAAACTGCCTGTAAAATACCTGATGTTAAAAAAGAGTTTGAAAACATTCTTATAATTTCTGGTGAAGAATATTCTGAGGGTATAGCAGCTACTTATTGGTCTGCCCATCACGGAGACCCTATCTTATACGTAAAAAGAAACACTATTCCTTCTTGTACATTGAAAACTATAAGAAGAATGAATGCTGTTAATGTTTATATTTTGGGTTCAATAAAAACTGTATCAAAAGATGTTGAAGATTCATTATCCCAACTGCCAAATATTAAACAATTAGATAGAATTGATGGTGAAACTCCTTATGATGTAGCAGTTAATTTTGCTAAATACAAAGACTCAAAAACTAATTTTGGCTGGGGCAGAAACTATAGGGATGGTCACGCCTTTACCTTTGGTACATTAAATCATCCAATTGAAACTATTGCAGGCGTATTATTTGCCCATATGGGTAAGCACACCCCATTACTTTTAATGAAAAAAGATAGCATACCATCTATGGTTAAAGGCTATATCAAATCAGTTAAACCAATGCCTCCTAAGGATATGCCTAAGCCCCCATTCATGCATGGATTTATTCTTGGAGATACATCCTATCTTTCCTATTCTGAGCAAGTTATGATTGAGGACATGCTTTCAATTACTCATGAAATGATGGATATGGATAAAATGGTAGATAAAGAAGATGCTTAAAATATAAAAACAATATTTTATTTTTCTCCATAATTCCTTCACAATCAATTCATATAATTAACTCATAAGAAAATCAGTAATAAACAAGTGCAATGATACCTAAGATTTCACTGATAGAAGGAGGAGTTTTTTATGTTTTGTGGAGGTTTTGGTGGATATGGCTTGGGATCTTCAGCTTCTGGAGGCATTGGATGGATGTTCCTGTCCATGGGCTTTAGGCTATTAATATTTGTTGCTTTAATAGTTCTAGGAGTAAAATTATTTAAAAATTATACTAATAAGCCAAATAATACATTGAAAATACTTGATGAAAGATTTGCTAAAGGTGAAATTAGTGAAGAAGAATATATAAAAAGAAGAACCATTTTATCACAAAAGAACTAGGGATACTCTCTAGTGTAAGGTGCATACAAACCCCAGTTTGTTTTTAATAAACTGGGGTTTGTATGCAATTTGGATATATTAAGGTATAAATTAATAGCTTAATATTTCTACTATATTATAAATATTAAGGCTCATTATCATTAACATAACAATAGAAAAGCATTTTTCTACTGTTTTATTTTGAAACTTTTTATTTAGTGAAGAACCTAATATTCCCCCTAATATTCCTCCCAACACCATAAAAGGTAAAGTCTTTAAATCATAAATTGCAAAACCCGTGCTTACAGCGACAGTAACTAATTTAGCCGCTTGGGAAAAAAATATGGTTATAATAGAATTAATGGCTGATTCTTTTGCATCCATTGAAAATACCAGAGCAAAAATAGCCACATTTATTGGTCCTCCTCCTACCCCTAAAAAAGAAGCTAGGATACCTAGTATAACACCAATAAGTAAATAAATAGCCCTATTATCACTTCTAACTAAAGGCTCTTTATTTTTTCTCTTAGTACAAATATATACAAATACTAAAAGGACTATCATTATAGTATTCTGTATAATCTTTATAATAGATGGATTAATGAGAAGCTTAATCGCTAAATCTAATAAATATTGGCCAATAAATCCACCAAATACTGAACCAATGCCTATAATAATTGTTTTTCTTTTATCCATTTTAACATTTTCTTTACTCTGTTTAATTATAGAAACTATGGCCATGGAAAAAACAGTAAAAGAAGATAATACACTTATAGTGCTTACATCAAAATTCCCAAGCAAATCTAGTACTGGTTTTATTATAACTCCTCCGCCAATTCCAGTTAATGCTCCAATGGTTGTAGCAAACAGAGCTATTAGAAAATATATAGTATTCAATATTTTGTCACTTCCTTTTATTAAAAATAGGATTAAGCTGAACTTAATCCTATTTTTAGTATGGTAATTGATCATAGTCTTCTTTATTTTTAGAAGCTGGAGATATACACTCTCTTTTATTCACTTTTGCCTCTTTGGGAATAGGTATATCCCCTTCCAAAATAATATCATCAGTGTCCCTTTGCCAATTTAATAATCTTTTTCTAAGATCCTCTAAAACTTCTCTACATTTTTCATCATTAACTAAGTTATTTCTTTCATAAGGGTCATAGTATAAATCATAAAGAGCTTCCATGTCCTTTTCTTTCTCCAATAACCCATTTTCTAAAAGAAAGTCTTTTGGAATAGAATCATCGATATTTGAATAATTTATTTTATTATAATTATCATAATATCTTATATACTTATATCTGTTTGTTCTTACACTTCTTGCTGGCTCATAAGAGGTATGAAAATTCATTTCAGCAAAAACTTCATCTCTTACCTTGCTGATATTCCCTGATAATAATTCGCTTAGAGAAACTCCTTGAATCCAGTCAGGCTTCTCTATATTTAATAAATCACAAATAGTTGGAAATATATCTACATGAGAAACTAAAGCGTCAATTACTCTTCCCTGTTCTTTTTGCTTTGGATCTCTTAATATTAAAGAAACCCCTGTTCCAAAATCAAGTAGATTGCACTTATTAAAAGGATTGGCCATGCCATGATCCGTGGTAAAGAGAATTAGAGTATCTTCATAGAGTCCCGTTTCCTTTAAAGCCTCTATTATCATTCCAATACACTTATCAGCATATTTTGCAGAAGTATAAAATTTAGCAGTATCTTTTCTATTTCCTTCATTATCAACAGTTAGAGGAGGTAAAGCTATATATCTGTCATCCACCTCTTCGTCTATTTCTACTGGATATTTTCTATGAGTTGCAAACATTCCAAAGGAAAGAAAGAATTTTTTGTCTTTTACAGATTTTATATAAGAAACGGCCTTCTTTGCATTCTCTATATCCCAAAAAACTAGCTCTTCATCCTTCATATTCTCTGAATCAGTAGTCAAATTTATATCATATCCAATAGTTTCAGCAGCTAGTTTATGATTCCTCCATAATGCTGCTTCGTGCTGAACACCACATAATACAGCTTCATAATCAAATTTTTTTAAATAATTCACTAGGTGCTTATTATAATCATTTAATTTGAAACCTCTATGAGCTAACCCTAGCATCCCATTATTATGAGGATAAGTTCCTGTTAATAATGCTGCTCGACTTGGCGAACAAGTAGGAGAAGCGCAAAAGGCTTCTCTAAATACTACACTATCTTTAGCAAAGTTTAATAGATTATCTGTTGGTGTATCAACTCCATAAGGACTTAAAAATCTTCCTGAATCATGAGTATGCATATATAGAATGTTCATATATCCATGCTCCTTTCTACTCTACCCATATTGGAGAAGACCAAGCTAAATTGCCATCTTGCTGATATACTTTAACCAAATAGTAATCTTTTTCTAATTTCTTATCATTAGTAATGGTATTCCATTTCACTTTATATCCAGACTCAGGAGTCCCCTTGGAAAGCCTTACTTTATAAGCATTATGATAAAATGGATCTGATCTATAGTAATCATCGAAATCAAATCTTTCTTTTGATAATCTTTTAGCCTCTTCTTCTAATATTAATAACTGAGTATTATCTAGAATGCTTTTAACAGAATACTCATAGTTCTTTCCGTCAATTGTTAAATGAATATTTGAATCTATTGGAGCCTTTATTTCAAAGATAAAACTTTCTGTGGTCACAGGTGATGGTCCCATCCACTTTCCTGTTTGAGAAGTTTTGTGAGTTGTTACCTCAAATTCACAACTTTCCTTATTATCCCATATAAGTTTTTGTCCATAGGATGTCCAACATTTTTCTATGGAAAGAATTTCACCTGCTGTACTTAATGAACCCTTCCAAAGCTTTGAGGTTATGTCAGGATATATTCTCAAATCTGGACCCCATCCAAACTCCATTTTGAATTTAAAGGTAACCTCTTTTCCAAGTTCCTTTTCTTCCCATTTACCTGAATGAGTATAATCTGAAACCACTAAATTATTTCTTATAAGCTCAATTCTAGTTATAGAGTCTCCACCTTCTACTTCAATAGAATGATTATATGGAGGTTTTTGAGAAATTTTTTCTCCCATAAAGCTATTGTTTAAAGTATATTTAAGTTTAATTTTATTGCCTGTAACTCCATAAACACGCTTTTTCCTTAAAGCTTCCCATATAGCTTCTTTAGTTAAATCTTCAGCATAACAAGCTAAGTAACCATGTCCATACATAGCTGGCACAGAGTGATTATCTCCAGAAGCAATAATTCCAACTTCATGCCCTTTCTTTAGTCCATCAAAAACAGAAGTTCCTCCTGTTCTAGGGCCCATATGAATATGCCTTGTCATAGGTAAATCTGTATATCCAGATTCTGAGGAGCCATGAGACGAATATATTTCAACAAATGGCGAATACTCTTCATTGTGAGTATCCCAGTTCTTTCCTCTATGGCTAAGACTATATGCTAAATGATGAGGTATAGCTATAGCATCACCTTTAGGCAACTTATCACATAGCTCTTTATATCTTAGAGGAGCATGCAATTCTCCATCTCCCAAATAAAATACATTGTGATCTCCATCTAGCCCTGCTCCTTGCCACTCATAGCCAAGGTATAATGGAAATTCTGGATTTTTATCATTTGCTGTCTTTACAAAGTTTCTCATGTACTCCCAATCATTATTTCTTATCCCTTCAGGATAAATATCCTCAACTCCTAATCCTGAGTCTAATTTTCTCATATAAAATGGATAATAAGCTATTGCCCAAAAGTCAAGAATCTCCTTTGCCTGGTTATACCACATTTCTGTTTCTTCAACTTGATGATGATGAATATTTGAATGAAAATCAGACCAATATAAATTATATTTACTCATTATTACACCTCTCTAACCATCTACCTAGGCCTTGGTAGAACCTTAATAGTTTTTGCTCTCTTACTTAAATATTTATCCATATCACTGGTTACTATTTCTGCATATAAATAATCAATTAAAACCAGCATAGCTATATGTGAATTAATAAATTCTCCTGTAGATAATAAATCTTTTACAGGCAATAAGATTGTTGCATTTGCTTTCTTGCTTAGTTCTGAATCTATATAATGTGTGAAAACCACTGTCTTACACCCATTTTCTTTTGCTATGGCTATTGCTTCTATAACTTCAGTTGTTTCACCAGAAAAACAAATTCCAATAATTAAATCTTCTGAATCACTTAAAGCTGCATCCATTAACATATAGTGAGGATCTGAAATTGCTCTAATATCAAATCCTATTCTTCCAAATTTATAACTCATTTCCTCAGCTACATAACCTGAGGCACTTAATGCATAAATTTTAATTCTTTTTGAATTTTTAAAGTACTTAACACATTTTTCTATATTACTTTTATTAACAAGCTGTGCTCCCTTAGAGACCAATTCCTTAATGTCATTAACTAAATTATTTAAAAGAGAATCTGGCTCTGAAATTTCCTCTTTCACTTCCTCTTTAAAGTGCTCTTGGCCTAATAATAACTTTAGCTCGTTAAAACCTTTAAATCCTGATTTTCTAGAGAATCTTGTAATAGATGCCTCAGAAACTCCGCAGCCTTTTGCAATGTTTCCTATTGAATTTTCTATAACAAATTCTATATTTGAAGAAATAAATTCCATTATTTTCATATCTGTCTCTGTATATTGATTTTTGTATTTTTCCATTTGTAAAATTATATTATTAACATACTGCATATCCTTTATCTCCTTGAACTTTATTTATTACAATTTTTATAATAATTTTACAATAAAAGTTCGATAATAAATACTATATTGACAAATTTTATTAAACTTTACTATGGTCTTTATTCCCCTTCTAATATTTAGGATACCCATTAGAAGGGGAATAAATAATATTCTATGATTTTTGTAATGCTATTATATATTGTTCAACTTCATCCCTTATAATATTAACTGTTGGTCCATATATAACTTGTATTGATTTACCTTTTACAACTACCCCAAGAGCACCTGTACGTTTTAAGACACCTTCATTAATTTTACTATTATCCTTCACTGTAACTCTCAATCTTGTTGCACAGTTATCCACATCAATAATATTTTCTATACTGCCTAGCCCTTCTATTATCATCTTTTCCCTTTCGCCAGGACAGGCATTTCCAATTTCCTCTATTTCTTCTGAATCTTCTTCTCTACCAGGAGTCTTATAATTAAATTTCTTTATTAGGAACTTAAATGTAAAATAGTAAGCTAATGCAATTGGTATAGCAACTATTACAATCCATAAGAACTTAGTTTTTGCATTTCCTTGCATAACACCAAATAGTAAGAATTCAATTATACCCGCTGAGAAGGTTGATCCTATTGTTACTCCAATGGCCCCTGTTAATACAAAGCTTAGTGCAAAGAATACACAACTTACTACATAAAGAATTGGCGAAGCAAACAATAAAGCGAAATCTATAGGCTCAGTTACTCCAGTTACAAATGAAGTTAATGCTGCAGATAATAAGAATCCCATTGTCATCTTTCTCTTCTTAGGATCATCAATACAATGGTACATTGCTAAGCATACAGCTGGTAATCCGATCATAATGTGAAGATATCGTCCACTGTTAAATAAAGCTAGATTACTAAAAAACTTTGTTGTAGCTGGATCTGCTAATTGAGCCAAAAATATGGTTTGGAATCCTTCATAAACTTTTCCTCCAACTTCTAAAGTTCCACCTAAAGAAGTTGTCCAAAACGGAAGATAGAACACATGATGAAGACCTAAAGGCAGTAAAGCTCTTAATATTAATCCATATATAAATGCCCCAAATAATCCTGCTCCATTGACATAATTACCTACAGAAGCCATTACTTGTCCAAAAACAGGCCATACTAAAAATAAAATCCCACCAAGTGCTAATGATGCTACTGAGGTTACTATTGGTACAAATCTCGAACCGCCAAAGAAAGCTAGATAAACAGGTAATTTAATTTTGTGATATTTATTATGTAAAAAAGCTGTAAGAATACCTATTAATAATCCTCCAAAAATACCTGTTTGTAAGGTAACTATACCAAGAACATTACCTTGTCCATAAAGCCTCAAATCTGCTCCTTGAGGTGCTATTCTTTCTGTTACAATTAGTAGTGCGTTAATTGTACAATTCATTGTAAAATAACCTACAACAGAAGCTAACCCTGCGGTACCCTTATCAGAATTTGCAAGTCCTACTGCAATACCTACTGCAAATATTAATGGTAATGCTGTGAAAACACCATTTCCTGCTGCATTCATTATTCTTAATACAGCTTGAATTATTTTGTTTCCTAGTACCGGATAACTTTTAACAATAGTTGGATTCGTCAAAGCCGCTGATACCCCTAAGAATAACCCTGCCACTGGTAAAACGGCAATAGGTAGAAGTATGGCTTTTCCCAATCTTTGTCCTAAATTAAACAGACTATCCTTCAGGCCGTTACTCTTATTATTTTTTAACACAACTTTTCTCCCCCTAATTTAGAATTTTAGAAAATACTTAGTTTCCATGTGATCTCTTACTCACTTAATTGTTATGATGCATCTAAACAATAAAAAATGTAAATGTTTTAATACTACAATTTCATTATATCAATTTAAAATTTGATTGTAAATATTTTTTATGAAATTAATTTCTTGAAATTAATTTCAGTGAAATTATTTTTATTCATAATATACAACTTACAGCATATAATATCTAACACTAAAAACCTATGGAAATTTTCAATAGACCCCAAAGTTGCTTTATAAATAGTAAAAAATAAAGCACCTTCAATTAAGAAAGTGCTCATATTTTAATAGTTTATCCTATATAGTATTTTGATGATCTAACTTTTTAACCGTATATTTTAAATTGCTTGTTTTATATGCAGAAACAAATACAGAAATTGTTCCAATAGATGTAAATACATAACCTAATGCTAGATCCGCTATAAAGCTTCTTTTTACATCATCATACTCGCTAAGCATAGGCTTTACTAGCCTTACCGCCTGAAACATATCTATATTTTCCATATCTTTGAACGCACTATAGACCTCATATCCATAGGATAGATAATTTGCAACATATACCATAAATATAGTCATTAATACTGTTATAATAATACCTGTTTTATTTAATTTTCCCCCAAGCATTTCATAGCCTTTGACAATACAAACCGCAAGTACTATACCACATATGGTTGCTATATACCCTAAAGCATAAACAATAACCCAAAGTGCAACCCCTATAAGTGAACCTATAAAAGCACCTACTAAACCCGTTATAACATTACCCTTCTTATTTTTAACTGTAAGTTGAGCGTTATCTAAATCATCTATAATTTGTTTGTAACACTGGTCACAAACCTGTAGTGGCATATCATTCATCAAATGAACTGAGGTACCTATGTTTTCTCCGCAGGATTCACAGCAGGTATTATAGTAATTTATGCTGGCGAAACCTTCTATTTTTTGTACTAATTCTATTATATTATTTATGTTATTTTTAGCCATTCCCTTAATAGTTAATTCTACCTTAAGAATGAAATTATCATAAACCGCTTTCTTAATTAGCTTATTATTTTGAGAAAGCTCTTTTAGAAAAATATGTACATTTTCCTTTTGATTTTCATCTAATGCTTTAATAGGAAAGTTAATTTTATATATATAATTTCTTCTATCTTCTTTAATTGCTATCTTATATCCCCTATAGTTTCCAAATGCAACTCTACTTTTGGCATCATATCCAAGTCCCAGTTCTTCAGCAGCCTTTAATAGTTCTGTTTTAAGCATATTTTCACTTCCTTTAAACTAATTTATTAAACCCTCTACTCCTTCAAATATTATTATATAAAAGCTTGTATTTGATAGGTTATATCAAAAATTCTTTCTAAAACCTCCAATCCGCCTTCCTAGATAAAAAACTAAAAGCATTATAGTAATTTATCACATTATTATAAAACGAACCATGTATAGGAGCTTATTACATTATATGTATCGGAAGCATTAATACTTACTTTAATGTAAAAAGGAGAATTTACCCATTAGTGGTACTTCTCCTATGGAAAACAAATAATTATTTAATTTATATATACTTTTTCAACTTCTCCTTAATTTCTTCATCAACAAAAGATGCCTCAACGCTATTAAGGTATATTTCTTTATAATCTCCATAGCTTATATCAAAATCATCAAAAACTATGTTACATTCCTTAGTCATATTAGTATTAGATACCGTTCTATTATCAGTATTTACGGTAACCTTTATGCCATCCTTATAAAAATCATATATAGGATGTTCTTTGAATCCTTTTACTGCTTTTGTTTGTACATTACTGGTTGGACACATCTCAAGAGTAATTTTTTTATCTTTAACAATTTCATAGGCTTCGATACAGTCTTTGATATATACTCCATGTCCAATTCTCTCAGCGCCTAAAAGCTCCACTGCTTCTAGCACATTTTTACCTATTCCGGTTTCACCAGCATGAATGGTTACCCTATATCCATATTTCCTTGCTAAGACCATAGGCTCTAAAAATCTTTCACAAAATCCTTCATTCTCAGAGGCACATAGATCTATAGCCACAACCCCTTTACCAAGAAACCTCTTGCCTTTTTCTACTACCTCAAAGGCTTTATCTACGGACATAGTTCTCATGCATGACAGTATTAAGTTTCCTTTTATATCATATAAGACTTCCCCGTCCTTAATTCCTTCTAATACACTTTCTATTACTTCTTCTATGCTAAGTCCTCCAGCAGTGTGGAGTAAGGGCGCAAATCTTATTTCAATATACTTAACATTTTCCTTTGCTGAGTCTTCAAGAAGCTCAAAGGCAATTCTCCTTAGGTTTTCTTTTGATTGCATTACTAAGTTTGGAATTGAGAATTTTTCTAAATATTCATCAAGAGATTGACATTCTAGTGGAGCAATGAGCTCTTTCTTAATTACTTCAATATCAAAACAAGGTATGATTATGTCATCCCTTTGTGCTATATCAATTATTGTTTCAGGTCTTACACTACCATCTAGGTGGCAGTGAAGCTCTATTTTAGGTAAAGCTGCTAAATTCATATTAACCTCCTGTTTATATAATTAGATTTATCAACTCATATAAATAAAAAATTCCTGATTACGAAGAAAATACAAATAAAAGTATTTTCTTCGTAATCAGGAATTATTGGTCCCTGGTAGAAACCTCCAAACCATATCATTGGAGTTATACGAAGTTTAAATTATATTATTTTTTATATTAGTATAATAATTATTATTTTTGATGTCAAGTAGTATTAATTGTTTATAGCCTTTATTATTTTGTGAATTATTTCATCTATAGATTTTTGCTCTTTTCCTCTTCACTTAGTACTTCATTCATACTACCTGTTCTATAACCAAGTAAGTCTAAAGTGGTATACTTAAAGCCAATATTTTTAAACTCTTGTCCTATTTTATCCATAACAGCTAAATCAAAAAACTTACCTCTTTCCTCAGAACTTACCTCTATTCTAGCGATCTCCCCATGATGTCTAACTCTGATTTGTCTAAAGCCCATATCTAATAATAATTGCTCTGCCTGTTCCACCATCTTAAGTTTGGGAGCAGTTATCTCATTACCGTAAGGAAACCTTGAAGAAAGACAAGCAAAAGCTGGCTTATTCCAAGTCGGCACACCCATGGCTTTAGAAAGGTCACGAATGTCTTGCTTGGTTAATTCCGCTTCTTTTAACGGGCTTATTACCTCTAATTCTTTTGCAGCCTTCATCCCCGGTCTATAATCTCCAGTATCATCAAGATTTGAACCATCCAACACATAGCTTATACCATATTCACTAGCTATATCCTTAATCTTCGAGAACAGTTCTTTTTTACAATAGTAGCACCTATTAACTGGATTTTTCGAAAACCCTTCTATTTCTAATTCCTCTGATACTATTACAATATGCTTTGCTCCAATGGATTCAATATAGGCTTTTGCTTCATTGAACTCCCTTTCAGGATATGTAGAGGATCTTGCTGTAACCGCTATAACTTTATCGCCTAATACCTCATGAGCAACTTTTAATAGAAATGTACTGTCCACACCACCTGAATATGCAATGGCCACACTACCTAGTTTTTTCAGATTTTCTTTTAATTTTTCTAGTTTTAAACTTAAATCCATAATAGCTCCCCCTAATTGTAAAATTCATACTATACAAATAACTTTATATTAATTTTTTCATAAAATCAAACATTTTAATTTTACTGAAACTTGAAAAAGCAGCCTAAGCTGCTCTTCATTATCTTATAAAATTCGTAAAAGTCTTTCTTTCCATTTCAGGCTCTTGAACTTTACCTTTTCCAAACTCAACTAATTTCATAAGCCAAGCCATATTTTTACCTAGCACTTTCATTATCTGTGTGCCTTCTTCATCTCTTACTGCTTCCCCTGGTGCTGTTCCATGTATAACATTCCAGTAGTTTGAAGTTGGCATAAGCATCTCTGAATAATTAATATAATTGTTTAATTGATCAAAAGTAGTAACTCCTCCTGAACGTCTAACAGCCACTACTGATGCTCCTACCTTATGTCTTAACATGGATTTATTCACAGATGTAACATAAAAGGCTCTATCTAAGAATGCTTTCATAGTTGCACCTATAGAGGAATAATGAACTGGAGAACCTAATATTATTCCATCTGCCTCTTTCATCTTTTGTATCCAATCATTTACTTCATCACCATCAATGACGCATTTTTCATTTCTATTTCTTACACAACCATTACAGGCAAGGCATCCCCTTATAGCCTTATTTCCTACGTGAATAATCTCAACTTCTATGCCTTCCTTCTCCAATTCCTCCGTCACCATTTTTATGGCATGGTATGTGTTTCCCTCACTTTTAGGACTTCCATTAAAAGCAACAACTTTCATACTATTATACCTCTCTTTCATGTTCTTCAAAATAACACTATGCATGAAAAACTTAATTATGCTGTTATATAGGAGGATGTGAAAAACATAGGTGTTCTTTTTCACGGGCCGCTCGTGGGGCTCCACGTGCGGTGTAGGGAAACCTATAGAACACCTTTTTTCACAGCCTCCTATAAATAACAATTATTTAAAGTATATATTTAAACAGGAGGTTGTTCAAGTACGCACTTTTATGTAAGATACCTTACTTGTAAGCGAATAGACTTCCTTTATGATTACTTTATGGATTTATTTCATTGCTTTTTCTACTCTAACCTTTTTCCCCTTTATAGTTCCTCCATTTAAGGCTTTAAGTACTAGCTCTCCTTTTTTGTTCAGTATATCCACATAGGAGAAGGAATCCTGAACATCAATAATTCCTATATCCTCTACTGTTACTCCTTCTATGCCCGTTATGGCTCCTACTATATCTCCTGGTCTGATTTTTTTCTGTTTTCCAGCACTGATATGTAGCTTTGTTATCTCTTTATTTAAGGCAAAAGTACTATCCTTTTTAAGCTTAGGTTTTCTAGAACCCTTTTCCTTAAAAATAGCTTTAGCCTTTTCTAGCACTTCTTCTGAAGGAATATCTCTTTTTTCTAATGTATAGCCTATATACTCTTCAATGAAGTTAAGATATCTGTGTTCTTTAGTACTCACAAAAGTAATAGCCTCACCTAATTTTCCTGCTCTTCCTGTTCTTCCAATTCTATGTACATAACTTTCTTTCTCCATGGGCACCTCATAATTTATCACATGACTCACTTCATCTATATGAATACCTCTTGCTGCTACCTCTGTAGCCACTAAAAAAATAAATTCTCCTCTTTTAAAGCTTTTTATGGTTTCTAATCTATCCTTCTGCTCCATTCCTCCATGCAGAGAACCACAGGAATAGCCTCTATCCTTCATTCTCTGATATATATTATCCACCTTTTCCTTAGTGTTGCAAAATATAATACAACTTTCTGGATTTTCAATATATATCACTTTATTAAGAAGAGCAAACTTTTCATTTTCTTCTACTTCATAATAATATTCATTAATACTCTTAGCAGTTATGCTCTCTGAATTTATTTCAATAACCTTAGGTTCTATCATATACTGATTGCATAACTTTTGAATAACTTCTGGCATAGTAGCAGAAAATAGCATAGTTGCTCTGTTTTTCGGTAAGCATTTTATTATGGCTTCTACTTGCTCTATAAAGCCCATATCTAGCATCTTATCTGCTTCATCTATAATAAAATATTTTATATCACTTAAATCTAGGCTTTGTCTTTCTATATGATCAAAGGTTCTCCCTGGAGTCCCTACTACCACATGAACCCTCTGCTTTAATTCTCTCAATTGCATCTCCATAGGTTGTTTTCCAAATACTGCTGCACATCTTATCCTTTTAAATCTTCCTATATTAGAAATGTCCTCTTTAACTTGTACAGCTAGCTCTCTTGTAGGTGTAAGTACTAGAGCTTGAGGATTTTTACTTTCGATTTCTATTTTTTCACAAATAGGAATAGCAAAAGCACCTGTTTTACCGCTTCCTGTTTGAGACTTCACTATAATATCCTGCTCTTTAAGAGCAAAAGGTATAACCTGCTGTTGAACTTCTGTAGGCTGATGAAAGCCTAACTTTTCTAAAGCACTTAGCAGCTCTTGTTCTAATTTAAAATCTTTAAAGTTTACTTTATTCATATACTACCTCTTTTTCAGTTAAAGTTATTTGCTATTATACCACATTTTAAGCATATTTATAACGATCTTTAGAATAGGGGCTTTTAATATTGACATTATTTAACTGTAACGCTATAATTTAATTAAGCAATCGTTTGCACAATCTTAAAAATACTTAATTATTTTAATTTTAAATGGAGTAATTCATTCCAAAATTATTATCACTATAGGTAATCCCTTCTACTATGTAGCAAATATTAAACTTAATTTCACAATAGAAAGTCAAAGGAATGTAAAATTTCCAAAGTTCTAAGCGATTTACAATTTCCTGTGAATAAATGGCATCCCACTCACTACTATTTTGCCAATTATCAAAAGAATAACGTACCCTTACCTTCTTATGATAAGCTAAATTTTTTACAAGAATATTGCCATAAAAGGCAGTAGAACTTTTAAAAACCTTATCAATAATAATATTGCAACTCTGTAATATTTTTGTAGGTGAATACCATTTAAGCTTGTAATTTTTATTCTGATTATTATCCCAATACTCCTTATCATTAGTTTTATAGCATATAGCAAAATTACAGGCGCTATGATCATTAGTGCTAGGGGTTCTAAAGTACCAAATTTCATGATTCTCTTTAGCATCAGTTATGTAAGAAGCCGAGCAAGTTAACCAAGATTCACAATCATAAGTGTAGTGAATAATTATGTTTTTATCAAACCCAAAATTCTCTACTGTAACATAACCATCAATGTAATATGCTGAATTGATACTGTATTCTGGGCACCTAGCATAGATTAATTTAACAACATTATTAGTTAATTCAAGCATAGCTTATTATCCCCCTAAAGCATTAAAATTACAAAATATACCACAATATATACATTGTATCATTAGCATATACCTATGTATATAGCTTTTGTCTTTAGATTGAGCAATCGATTGCACAAATTAACCTATAGCATAATCTCTGACTAAAATAATGATTTGAAGTTCTATCAAATAGCTAATACAAAAAAATTAAAGGGAGGAAGATGTATGAGACATTTTAAAAAATTATTTAAAAAGTACTTAAGTTTCACTTTATCCTTAATGCTGCTTTTTGCTTTAATCCTATCTTATCAACCTAAAACCTCTGCAGCATCTATACAAAGAGATTACAAATCCTTTGTAATGGCACCATTAGAAAAAATAACAGATTGGGCTGGATTTAAGAATCAATTGATAACCCTTAAAAACAATGGAGTCTATGCTATTACTACGGATGTATGGTGGGGAGACGTTGAAAGTGCAGGAGACAATATGTTTAACTGGAATTATTACAAGACTTACGCCGATACTGTACGTGCCTCTGGATTAAAGTGGGTACCCATTATATCCACTCACCAATGTGGAGGAAATGTAGGTGATTCCGTAAATATACCTTTACCTTCATGGTTATGGACAAAAGGTACTGCCGATAATATGCAATTTAAAGATGAAGTAGGGAACTGGAATAAAGAGACTCTTAGTCCATGGTGGTCTGGTTTAGCACAACAGTATGATGAGCTTTATGCTTCTTTTGCTACAAACTTTAGTGGATATAAAGACATTATTGCTAAAATTTATCTTTCTGGCGGACCAGCAGGTGAATTAAGATTTCCTTCTTACAATGCAGCAGCAGGCTGGTCATATCCAGGACGTGGATATTTGCAATGCTATAGCGGAGCAGCCAAAACAGATTTTCAAAACTCAATGAACACTAAATATGGAACAATTTCTTCACTTAACAGTGCCTGGGGAACAAACCTCACAAGCTTTACACAGATTAGCCCTCCAACAGATGGAGATAATTTCTTTATAAACGGTTATAAGTCAAAGTACGGTCAAGATTTTTTAACTTGGTATCAAAGTGTACTTGTAAAACACTTGTCAAGTATAAGTGCTAAGGCACATGCACGTTTTGATTCAGTTTTTGGCGTTAGAATAGGTGCAAAGATAGCAGGTATACACTGGTTGATGAATAGCCCTAATATGCCACATGCAGCAGAATATGGTGCAGGCTATTATAATTACAGTGCCTTACTAGATCAATTTAAGACCTCTGATTTAGATTTAACCTTTACTTGTCTTGAAATGGATGACTCAAAAGCAAATACCATTCCTTATTATTCAGCACCAAAAAGTCTTGTTATAAATATTTCTAATTTAGCTAGTTCAAAAGGAATAAAATACTTTGGAGAGAATGCATTAGCTATTTCAAATAATAATCAAGCATATCAAAATATTGCTGAAATGCTATATAATTATAACTTTTCAGGTTTTACACTTTTAAGGCTTGCAAATATTGTTAAAAGTGATGGAACAGCTACATCTGAGATGACTCCTTTTGCAAGCACTTTAGTTATGAAGCCTGTTCCTGTAACCTTTACAGTTAATAATGCTAATACCTCCTATGGACAAAATGTATATATATCCGGAAATAGATGGGAGTTAGCTAATTGGACTACAGGCTTTTATCCTTTATCTCTTACCTATAATAATGGAAGTTGGATAGGTACAGCCTATCTTGGCGAAGGCATCAATTATCAATTTAAAGCTATTAAGAAAGATAGCAGTGGAACTGTAATTTGGGAAGGTGGTAATAATAAATCTTATACTGTACCTATTGGTGGAGGATCTTATACTTGGAATTGGACTAACTAGATAGAAAAGTTATTAATCAATATTAAATATATTTGTTTTCCTAAAATTCAAAAACTGCTCCTGTTTTAATCTAAGGAGCAGTTTTTATTTTTTATATTAATTTATTTTTCAAATCACTACCATCTTAATGAATTGAAATATTTTAAAATTATTTGACAAAAATATATACTAAGTATAGAATTATATAGATTTTTATACAATAAATAAATTAAAAGGGGATATTTATGGCGACTTCATTCAATGAATTAGAATTAAGATCAGCTTTAGTAGAAGCTTTAAAAAAGGAAGGCATTGTTGAACCTACGGAGGTTCAAGCAAAAGCTATACCTTTAATATTAGAAAATAAAGATGTAATAGCTCAATCTCAAACCGGTAGTGGTAAGACTCTAGCTTATTTACTGCCTTTGTTTGAAAAAATAGATCAAGATAAAAGAGAGAATCAAGTTATAGTCTTAGCACCAACTCATGAGCTGGTAATGCAAATTGATAAACAAATCAAATTGCTGTCTCAAAATTCTGGTATGGCTGTAAGCTCTGCACCTATAATAGGAGAAGCTAACATAAATAATCAAATAGAAAAACTAAAGCAAAAGCCACATGTAATTGTTGGTTCTGCCGGAAGAGTTTTAGAGCTTATTAAAAAGAAGAAGATTAGTGCTCATACAGTTAAAAGCATAGTTATAGATGAAGGTGATAGATTATTAGACCAAAATAATATAACTATAGTTAAAGATATTATTAAGACCACCTTAAAGGATAGGCAGTTAATGCTTTTCTCTGCCACTGTCAATGACAAAACCTTAAAAATCGCTGAAGAATTAATGAAAGCTCCGGAAATCATTAAGATAGAAGAAGAAAATTTAATCAATCCTAACATAAAGCATATATATTTCCAATGTGAGCAGCGAAGTAAAGTAGAGATGTTAAGAAAGCTCATAGCTTCAATAAAACCAAAAAGTGCTTTAGTTTTCATAAATAAAAGCGATGAGGTAGAAGTACTAACCTCTAAGTTAAGGTATCACAGCATAAATGCCTATTCATTGCTTGGAAACGCTTCAAAGGAAGACCGTAAAAATGCTCTTGAAGGCTTTAGACTAGGTAAAATTCAACTTCTTATAGCTTCAGATATAGCTGCAAGAGGCTTAGACATCAAGGGAGTTACTCATGTTTTCAACCTAGACTTACCAGAAGATCCACAGCAATATTTACACAGGTCTGGCAGAACCGGTAGAGCTGGTAAATCTGGTATTGCTATTTCTATTGTTACTGAGAAAGAATTAACCTACATAAAAAAATATGAAAGAGATTTTAATATAAAAATAGAAGCTAAAGAAGTATATGGTGGCGTAATAATAGATAAAGGCGCCGAAAGACCTGTTATCAAAAATAATTTCTCTAATAAAAGTTTTTCAAAGGGAAAGAAAAAATTCTAGTACTTTTCCATAAGTATTAAGTGATTTCTCTTTAGAAATGAAAGGAAGGCCTATATTTATAGACCTTCCTTTCATACATAGATTCAATAGTGGATTTTTCTCTATCTTAATTTGATTTTAGTATTTGCTCTTTTCTTTTCATTATTTCATCCGTTAATATAGCTTCTTTTACCTTATCTATACCTATTCTTTCAATCATATCTCCAAATCTTTCTTTGGTCATACCATTCTCTTTATAGAATAATAAGGTTCTTTCTATCATATTCATTACTTCTTCTTCACTGTAAATACCTTCTACAGCATAGCCTGCTTTACCTGTTCTCCCCCATTTTCCTCCTAATAATACCTTTAAACCTTCTACCTCTGCACTAGCAGATTTAAAATAGCACTTATTAATACAAACTCCACAATTTATACATTTATCTCTGTCAATATGCAGCTTTCCATCTATGACTTTAGCCGCTTTCATCTTACAGGCATTTTCCATAGCACATTTTTTACAGCCTCTGCAGATTTCTTTATCAACCAAAGGCTTTCTTTGTCCCATTATACCAAAGTCATTTAAATCTGGCTTTATACAATTATTAGGACACCCACCTATTCCTATTTTAAATTTGTGAGGCAGCTTTACGCTATTATATCCTATATAAAATCTCTCATGAACTTTCTTTGCCAGCTCTTGAGTATCATATAGACCAAAGACACAGACAGTCCCCTTACAAGCTACCACCGGCCTTACCTTTGTTCCAGTTCCTCCAGAATATAATCCTACCTGGTGAAGTTCTTCTTTTACTTTAGGTATGTCCTCATACTTTATCCATGGAATTTCTACAGCTAACCTACTAGTAAAGCTCATGTATCCTCTTCCATATTTTTCAGCAATCTCAGATACCCTAATTCCCCTCTCGGCATTTAAGGTACCATTTACTGTAATAATCCTACAGGCAAAATGCTCTCCATCTCTCTGCAAAAGGAATCCTTGACCTTTTAAAAGAGTTTTTTCTTCTTGCGATATGTTTATACCCATGTCCCATCCTCCTAATATATGCTTCAATTCATAATTTCACCGTTAGATATTTATTATATAAATCAGGTTCATTATAGCACCTATGGTTTTATATGTAAAATTACCTTTCATTATATATGTATAAGCTTTTATTATGGCTATGTAATTATTTACATTAAAGTATGGACTTTTTCATTTTTTATGGTAAAATATAATTGCATGGGGATATGGCGAAGTTGGGATCGCGCTTGAATGGCATTCAAGAGGCCAGGGGTTCGAATTTAAATATAGATTCCCAATTCATACACATTGAATATTCTGCCTTATATCTTTATGAACTAAGTAATATAAGATACAATCAAATATGGGGGCGTAGCGCAGCTGGGAGCGCGTTTGAATGGCATTCAAAAGGCCGTGAGTTCGAGTCTCATCGTCTCCACCAATAGTAAAAAGCAGTGGTTTCACTGCTTTTTGTTTTTGTATTATTTAACTTTTAAAATTTATGTATGTTGAGTTCTCGAACAAGCTCTATTTTAACTAATCAATCAAGTTCTTAAATTCATCATAGCACAATTTAACTTGTTCAGCATACCTTTCTGCTTCTTTACTTATATCATATGTAAAAGTATTAATTTTTTCATTTTGAGGCGCATCTTTAACTCGCTTATTATAATAATTCTTGAATTCATCAATACTCATTTTTAGGATAACATTCTCATCAATACAAATATCTTTTATAAATATGCTCGTAAATAATTGCAATTGCTTAATACTCTCAATTTCCCAATGCTTTAAGAGGTTATCATAAGATGCGATTATTTTGTCACATTCCAGCTTAAGTTCAAATGCCGGTTCAATATATTTGATAAGCAATTCTTGTGGGTCATCAATTGGCACAAATTCTTTCAAGTAGTAATACTGGCGTTTCAGCAAATATAAATATCCATGTAAAGTATATTTTTTTATTTGAGATATTTCCTCGAATTTTTTCTTTTTATAACCAATGGAATATATAAGAAAACATAAACAAATGACAATTCCTGTTGAGCATATATAAGTGATAATTTCTTTTACTCGACTACTATCAAAGACAAAATTTAATGTAACAATTTCTTTAATACCAACATTAGAATTACATATAATCAAACCTATAATGAAAATAGTACACCCAATAGCACACCATAGTTTATAAAACTTTGCTCGTTTCATATAATTATCCCCCACACGACTATCTAGATATTTGTCCAATTTTTTAAGAGCTATCTCCATATCCTTATCTGTTAGACTAGTGACTAACACTTGTATTTCTTTATTTCTTACTTTTGAAATCTTATATAAATTGATATTGCCAAACATCAATAATCGTTTTTTCATTTTTCGCTTTTCAGTAGGATTACCTTTTAGTAGAATAAATATTTGTTCATAGACGTTAAATAAGGCTAATCCATAAACTACTGGAAGATTTAAAAATAACAAAAGTATCGGAAGAAAAAACTCCTTTAGAGTTTTAGTGTTTATTAGCTCCCTAGGGCTTTGTATAGTATTCTTTATTGTAAAAATAATTACTACGACGGCAAATCCTAAACTCAGCACCTCTAATAGACGTCTAGCTGATTTGTATTTTTCGTCTCTTTCAACAAAAGCAATTATTCCCCCCAAAAAGACTAAAATTGGGACTAAGATAATTTCTATTAACAGACTGAAAGACCAAAATCCAAAAATAAACTCAATTATAGTAATTAAAGCAATGTTGTCCTTAATCAACTCTATAAAGAATCTATTATCTTTTGCTTTTTCAATTGTCTTTACAAACAAAGGTATTTCTACAAATACAATCCAGAATATTGTATTTTTCAATAGCTCAATATTCCAATATTTAAAATAGTGTAAAATATATATAGTAAAAGTAAAGAAACTCAAAAATACTATATAGAAGTTGATAAACTTTTTGCAGAATATAATTTGAAACACAGACACAACGAATTGTCTGCCTGATTTTGTAAGAAGTGCACATATTATTGTAATCAATATCCAAGATCCTATAGCAATTTCTCGATTGCTAAAGATGTTTTGTATAGTGTTCATCTTATAACCTCAACTTCACATATTTTCCTAACATCAGCATAGTGTAAATTTAAACTATTTCTACACAATTACTTTTGAATAAATGTGATTATAAGCCCTATCTTACTTAAGCCTTTTCTTTAATATGCAACTCTAAAGCCACTGATTATCCTTGAAGCGCTTGAATACAACTACTCCTGATTTCGTCTATTGTATAATAAACATGCTGCACTTCCGGATTTCCCCAACATCCATGCTCTTCGTTAGTTAAAATACCAAAAGCTATCATAGTTGCTGACTCATCCATAGAAATTTCTGCTATAGACTTAAATCCCTTAGGCCTTTCAAACTCAATCATATCATCATCGCTAAGTACAATCCTTGATGTCATCTTTCTTTCAATAGAAAGCATAGCTTTCCTTGGCGGAATAAATTTATTTGAAGTTAAGATTAATGCAGCTCTATTATTCATTTGTGATATTGACACATAAAATATTTCATCGCTAAAATTAAAGTATATTTTATGTTGTTCATTATCAAAATATCTATATTCTTTAAGAATTTGAAAAGCGGGTCTAATCATTAATTTATTTATTAATTCTTGTACCTTTTGTAATCTTCTTTTCATCTCTACCTCATTAATCCCTTCAGCTTCTTCGTCTGCTTCCTCAAAAATTGGTAAATACAAACTGCTCCATCTTTTTAAATTAATAAAAGTAATCCCTACCACATTACATTTATTCCCTAGTTTCTTAACGCTAATCCTAGCTACCCAATCTAAATCTTTACTATAGCCTAAAATAAAACTTTCGATCTTGAAATTATATAAATAGTCATTACCTATTGGCTGAAAATAGTCGTATATATTAATTGATGTTTTGAAAGATTCATCTAGTTGACCTCTCTCCAGATGCATTCCTACATTTGGTACACAAACTTGAGGATTTTTACAACTAATAATATTTAGACGATTTATCTCAGTAGGGGTAGCGCTGACTAATTTCCTAATATATTCAGCCATTTTTTCTTCAGCTATATCTAATATTTTATCAAAGTGAATCCTATCTACTTGATTTATTGGTAGCTGTATCTGCGAACAGTAAAATTGTACATGTTTAAAATAAAGTTTCTTTTCATTCTCATCATAAAATGAAACAAAAACAGGTATATTAGAAGCTAGCCAATATGATATATCCGCATCACTAAAGTAAATATAGAATCCTTTATCTGTCTCTCCTTTCTTATATGAAGTTCCACTTTTTGATTGCACACCAATTAAAAAATTTGTAGGTCTATTTTCCAAAACTATCTCTATGTAACAATCTATTCCATAGTCTTTTCTAGGCTCACCCTGAAACAGAAAGTTATAATCATCGCAAAAGCACCTAATCTTGGTAACGCCTTTTTCACCCGTTATATCTGAATTTAGTCGCTTTTTAGCACTTTTCATTATAAATCTCCTTGTTGTTTTTCTATTAAATCATTTAGATAATCCTTTTATCCTCTTGTAAATTACTCCTTATTCTGCGTCTGTAAGACTTTCCATCATAAACATAGTCTGCTCAATTATATGGATAATGTGAACTAAAAATTCTAATTTTCTTCCCAAAGCCAAACTCCATTTTATATTTTCTAAGTAATTTGCTCTCTGGTCACAAATATCTAATAATAGAGATTCTGTAGTGTTTATTGAATACATATATAGATATTAATGTAATATTAGAATCTACACAGCAAATAACTCTTGAAATAATTCCCTTTTATATAATTCTAATACTTCCTTCCTAACCTTGTCATTTATTTTATTGACTATTTCAACTTCTCACCAACAAGGTAGAGCCACCCCAACTAAAAAAATTCTAATATATCCATATTATCAAAAATTCATGTGATTTTTTTATTAATTGATTCAAATCCCTAGATAAGCTTGAGCTAAACCTGAAATATTACTAAATTCTGTTGGCTTATTTGAGGTTACATTCCTATAAATTTGTTCCCTGTATGATTTAATTAATGATATTTCACATAGAGGATCTAAGCATTCAATTTCAACATTGAAATTATAACCTGCAAAATCAAAACTAAGTTCCCTTTTATGGAATTTTATTTTTGGGTATAGCTCATCAATTTCCTTACAGCCTAGAAATACTTCCTGAAGACTATTCGCCTCTGCAATACTTTCATATAAATTTGAAGCACTAACAATAGGGGTATTCATATCTATATCCAAGTCATAACCTAAATAGTGATGAGAAACTATTACTCCCTTTAACTCCTTTAAATCAGTATTAACACTATATGCACTTTTTACATTTTGCCAATTTGCTCTAATTGCCTCAAGTTGATCAGGTATCTTCTTTAATGCTTTTGTTAATTCGGCATCAACCTTTTTAGTTTCACAAAAAGATTGTGGATTATAAAAGTGTTTAATTTCAAGATATAGTGCGAATCCATTTTCATCGATTAATAACAAATCACATTCCCTTTTATTTTTATTATGAAGTGGTATTTTAACGTGAAAGTTAGGAATACTTATTACCTTAGGAAATTTATATTTCATCATTTCAATTATTAAAGGAATAACACGTTCCTTTATTTTATCCTTTATTCTTAAATATCTTTCATTATCACATTTTCGTAAGTAATTTAGGAATCTTGTTTCTTCTGAGTCATTAAATAGTATCACCAGCGGATTTGCAAAAATGAAACCATCTTTTGTTCTATTTAATGGCGCTTCTGAAACATTTAGCTTTGGAAAGCTTCCTTTCTCAATAGGACTGTAAATATTATCTTCTAATGCCATTTTAAAAAGCTTATCATTAGTTGCTGGAACATACTCTCTGAGGTTTTTAACTCCATTCGGCGATAATAAAATCATCATTTTTTGTGAATCCACAGCTACAATATCAAAATCCTTTTTATAAAGCTTATTAAATCTACGCATAGAAGCTAATATAAAAAAGAATCCTATTCCTCCCCAATCTAAACGTGAATACGGTTCATAATCACCATAAACCATATTCTCACTCCAAAAATGCATATATACTTCTGCAAGTTTCATTGCTATTTCTTCATCATTACAGTTTTCTAATTTACCATTAGCCATTTGTAGTGTATAACTTAATGCTTTTCTTATGCTATAATCATTAATATACTTGAAGTTCTTTTTAGGTATATTCTTCAATTTAAAAGTAATATTCTGTCCATTAACTTCCATAATTCCTTTTTTAGAGTGTAATAACGGAAAAATATCACAAAGCATTGAGTATTGAAAGCCTTTTAAAATCATATTAAATGCTATAACATATAAATCTCTATCAAATACGTAATTAAAGGTCTCTTCTTCTTTTAACTTCAAATGAGCAATATGTGTATTATATGTCAATGAAAATAAGTAGTGTTTTTCAAACGGTGTAAATAATACTTTTTGGTCTATTACAATATCTATAAAAGCTAAATTACAATGATAGATATATTTATTTCTTGGTATTAATTCATTTAGCTGGTCAGCAAGCCATTGATCTATTATATTTTCGACTTCATTTATTATTTCACTCATAACACTATCTCCCCCTTTATACTACTCCAAAAGAAAATCATATTTATTTACAGTTTGATTCACTGTATAGCGTTCTAAAATATTAAAGAATTAAACAATTAACTTTTAATTACATCAACTTCCGATTATAGACATAATAACTATACCCACTCATTCTCTTTAATACCATTATTCTACAAATACATCTTAATTCCTTCAAAAAAGTTATAGCTTATAAAAAAACGCACTAAGCATACTTAAAACTTAATGCGGTTACTCATTAATAGTATAAATGCTATATCTATCATACTTAATTTAATATTCATTTCATGTACTATGAGCTTAAAAAGCCTACCTTCTAGCAAGATGTCCCAAAAGAATAGCATTTTCTTCTTTTAATCTTACATTTTCTTCTTCTAGCTTCCGAATTCTCCTCTTCATAGATTGAATTAATGCGTTTTGTGATTTTTCACTAATTCTCTTGTTTTCTGCTTCAACCCTTATTTTATTATTCTGATGAATTATGGCCTCATTGATAGGCTTTAGCAAATCATCTTGAAATGAATATAAGAAAGTTTTACTTACTGCTGCTCTCCTACAAATTTCATGCTTTGTTATTGGTTTATTTAGAGCAATTAATTGATTTAGTACTGAGAGAACTGCATTTTTCTTTTGCTCACTCTCCCGTTTTTTATACTCAACTATTCCTTTTGTATTTGGCTTTGGATTTCCCATTTTAAATACCTCCTACTTATAAAAGTCTTTAGCTGCATCAAATATTTCACCCTTAGTTATCTTTTCTAAGGCAATGGTATAAAATTTAACCACTTTATCAAATTCTTCAGCTTTTTCATAAAGTCCCATTTTAACTGCATTATCTCTATGTACAGTTTCACATTCTATAGTTTCTTTTACTGCCTGTAAGTGTCTTGGATAAATCTTTTTCTTAATACAAGTCTTGCAGGCCATATGTGGGCATGAGGGTATCTTATATGGATGTTCACAACAGCCATCTCCAAGTTCAAATACTGCAAGGATTTTATTTTTAACCCATTTGTTATCATATAGTTCTTGAGGTTCTGGAAGATTTTCCTTTATATCTGCGGCTTCTGATTTCATGAGCTTTTCTTTAAATTCTTTCTTCAATCTACCTTGATAAACCTTAATATACTGTTCGGTCATAGCTACTGAAGAATGTCCTAAAAATTCCTTTACAGCATATATGTCTATACCCGCATCAATCATTTCTGTTGCAGCGGTATGCCTGAATTGATGCGGAGTTATATTGTAAATTGCACCATCGCCATCTATTAAAGGTATTCCCTTGCAAATATTAGGTAATATTCTCTTTTGAAACTTAATATAAGGTATTACTTCTACAATATCTTTACCCTCTTTGTCTATTAACTTTTTACCTTGCCCCTGCCCCCTGTTATCAAATTTAATCTCTCTAAACAGATATTTATACCCATCTGGCGCAGGTGGAAGATTTCTTACTCTTTGTTTCTGTCTCTTAATTGCTCTTTCAACTATATTTCCATAGGAAGTTACATCATTAAGATGTGCTAGAGGTATAATTAAATCCTTAGGTATTTTTCCAATACGGTGATCAATATATAGCTGTGGATCACCATCGGCATCATATCTCAAACAATCTTCCCCACTATTATCAGCTAATAAATGGACAATATCCTCATATCTCCTTCCTGTATACCTTATTACAATTATCATATCCCAATACTGTGGTTGAATTAATGGCGTAACCTTATCTTCTTCTAAAAGGGGAACAATAGTATGTTCAATATACTCATCCATTTGCCTTTTAACATGAGGTTCTATTGGTCTAGGTAAGGTAACATTTCCTCTCGGTATATCATGGCTTATAATTAAGTTATCTATGGAAGAATTTTTATCCCATCTATTATCACTTATGTACTTAAACATGCTTCTCATCAAAGTTAGGCATTCCTTTTTTGCATCATTACTGCAATTCATATTAAAAACTATTTTTTCAATATGTTCTTCCCTTGTTAAATCTAAAAGAGAATTTACTTCTGGAAAAAGCTCCTGCATAGTCTTGAAAAAGTACATAATCTTACCTAAAGCCCATTTGTAAGTTGCTGGCTTCCAATTTGAAAGCATATTTTTAAAGTATCTTTTAACTTGATTTCTAATAAACTGATTTTGTATCTTACGGAAATCTACAATAAATTCACTCGCTGCAGGTTGTCTGGGATACTCCTCAAAAAGTTTACGCATATCCCATAAATCATTTTCTAAATAGCTTTGTCTTTGTTCTGGATTTTTAATAAATTCAACTTCACTATGTGGAGGATATGGCTTATTTTTAAGCCTCGTTTCAACTCCTATACTCTCCAACAAATTAACATATCTCTCATCCTTTAATGCCCGATACCAAGACCAATCGTTCTTATACCCTGCTAATGAGATTATCTCTAGATAGGTTTTTTCTCTGTTTGCAGGATCTTGTAAAACCTGAAATATTTTTTTCTGTGCCTTAGTCATCCATGAGGTATCCATATTACCTAATGGAAAACTAATAATATCTTCTATATAATTACTTGAGGATTTAGACTCAAGTAAAGTTTCAGATCTTTCTTTAACTAAATACATTGTGTTATTCTCCCTTTACTTTTTCTTTTTTATATAGTCTTATATATTCATACTTATAATCTTCCTTTGTTAAGTGAGCGTATATTTCCATAGTAGTAGTTACATTAACATGACCTAATCTTTTTGAAATGTACTCCCAGTTGATATTTTCACCTCTTTTAATATATTCTTGAGCAAGTTCAGTAACATGTGTATGCCTAAGTTGATGAGGATGAATATTAATTCCAAGCCTTTTTCCATAATATTTAAAGATAGAATCCAAAGTAGATTTCTTCATAGGCTTACCATTTTCCAAAGCCTTTTTACTGTTTATTACTACAAATAAAAGATCATGATTTGGATTACTTTCTATCCATTCACTGCTGATATAACGATCTATTAGTACCATTAAGTCAGCAGGTAGGTGTACAAATCTATCCCTACCGTAGCCACACTTCGCTCTTGCATTGTTAATATTATCTGATCTGAATCTTATCCAAATTCCTTGTTCAGCAAAGTCTATATCTTCAAGCCTTATACCAAGCAACTCTCCAGCTCTAAGTCCCCCTTCTTTCAGGATTATAAGTATGATTTTGTCTCTAATGCTCTTAACACTTTGAAGTAATAATTTAAACTCTTTCTCTCCTATGATTTTAGAAATTGTAACAGGCACTTTAGATTTTAAAGTATTGACTTGGATAGACTTTCCTCCTTTTGTGTGAATAAGCGGATTTTTATCCATTATACTGGATGCTACTGCAACCTTCCTATAAATCACAGGGTTTTCTTTTATACGATTTGTGGCTTTTAACCAAAGGTACAGAGAACTTACCATATTTATTATTGCATTAATTGTTCTTACTCCAAGGTTACTGCCTTCGGGATAATATGCTGTATTATCGAGAGTTTCAATATTTTCATAAAATCTATAAGGATTCTTCAGCCACTGTTTGAACTTAACCAGCACTTCAGGTCTTCCTTCCAAATCTATAACTGTTAAATCATTCATATATAAGAATACCTGGAAGTACCACAATAAATAGCAATACGTTCTTATGGTATTAGGCGATACTTCTCTCGTTGCTTTACTTTGTATCATATCTAGATATTCTTTTATCACAGGAATAAACTCGTAATTCTCATCTACTAGATAATACATACTCCCCTCTTTCGTTATAGCCTCTGCAACCTCTACCTTTTCTCCCCAAATTCCTCTTGATGCTTTTTTACTCCCTCTTGCCATGCTCCTTCCTCCTAGCTTCCTCATAATTATCAACACTTACTATACTTATCTTTGATTATTATCTACATTTATTAAGTAATTTATGATAAAAAAATAGAGCAAGAAAAATCTTAGCTTACTTTTCTTACTCTAAAAATCTATCTATTTTTAATTCGAATCCCCTTATCTCCACCAAAAAATACCAAGGTTTTTATAACACCTTGGTATTTTTTTATAATACCTTTTTTCAGAATAATCGTACTATTGATATATAAAGATCATTTCTTCTTTAGATGCATAGTATAGATTTTAAGGGGGCTTAAATATGAAAAAAAGTTTTATTAAAGTATTATTTCCTTTACTTTGTATTACCTTTTTAGTTTTTAGCGGCTGTGGTAAAAAAAGTGCTAACATTTCTTCTGGCAATAAAGCCGAGCAAGGTGCACCTCCCAGTTATGACACTGCCATAAAAGGTAAGCAGGACTTAGCCAATACCAAAAGCGATAATAACCTTTCTAATAATACTAAAGAAGAGTCTAAACAAGCTGAAGGTGTAAGAAAAATCATTCAAACTGCTAATTTAGTTATGGAAACTAAAGAGTTTGATAAAACAGTAAACTTTATTACTGATTCTGTCACCAAAGAAAGCGGATATATACAAACTTCAGAAATCACTGGAGGTAAAAGTCCAGAAGGGGATTACAAAGGAAATAGAACTGCGCATTTTGTAGTAAGAATTCCTAAGGACAAATTAAAAGCTTTCTTAGCCTCTTCAGAACCTTATGGAACTATATTAAACAGTAAGATTTCTGGAGATGATATCACCTCAAATTACTTTGATACGGAAGCTAGACTTAAAACCTTAGAGATACAAGAGGAAAGACTTCTTACTCTGCTTAAAAAGAGTGAGAAAATCGAGGATATAATAGAATTAGAAAAAAGATTATCTGAAATAAGATACCAAATAGAAAATCTCACAGGCACTTTAAAAAAATGGGATAATCTTATTGAGCTTGCTACTGTAGATATATCCATCAGAGAGGTTCAAGAATTAAAAGCATTAAAGGATAAGCCTCAAGGCTATGGAGACAAGATTGTTAGTACCTTTAAGGATTCAGTGTCCTTACTATATTCCATGTTAAAGAATCTTTTATTGGCTGTAATAGCCATTATACCCTATGCTCTCTTAGGGGCATTAATATATTTATTAATAAGAAAATTTATAAAGAAAAAATTAAAGCTTCCTTCTATAAAGGCTAAAACAGATAACCCTCCCTCAAAGGACGGCTTTGATGATAAAGATAAATAGAGCTTATGCTATTTAATCGTAAATATAAACACTAGATACCAGGTATCTAGTGTTTATATTACAGACTGCTGACAAACATATTTTGTCAGCAGTTTTTTCTTTGAGCAAAAAGGATTTTTAATATTCACAGCGAATTATATTTATAGTAATAAATAATAGTAGGGGTAGATACAATGATAAATGAAAGAAATAATTCGCAAGGTGAAATTGAAGTAGTTATACTAGAAAACTTAGTTCCTAAAGATCATCTTTTGAGACAAATAGATAAATATATAGACTTTTCGTTCATAAGAAATATTGCAAATAAGCTTTATTGCTTAGATAACGGAAGACCAGCAATCGATCCAGTAGTTTTATTTAAAATGCTATTCATTGGATACTTATATGGAATTCGCTCAGAGCGCCAGCTTGTAAGAGAAATAGAAGTTAATGTAGCTTATAGATGGTTCTTAGGTTATTCTTTAACTGAACCTATACCAAATGCTTCAACTATTAGTCAAAATCGTAGAAGGCGTTTTCGCGATAGCGATATAGATCAGCAAATATTTGATGAAATTGTGCGCCAAGCTATAAAATATGGATTAGTAAGTGGAAAAATACTTTATGCTGACTCTACCCATATAAAAGCTAACGCCAATAAGAACAAATTTGAATTAGTGCAAGTTACAGTAGAACCAAAAGAATACCTAGAGGAATTAGATAAAGATATAAATGAAGATAGAGAGGCTCATGGTAAAACTCCGCTAAAAAAAAGACCAAATACCAGAAAATAAATCTATAAAAGTTAGCAAAACAGATCCTGAAAGTGGGTATATGGTTAGAGACAATAAACCAAAAGGTTTTTTCTATCTTGACCATAGAACTGTTGATAGCAGAGAAAATATAATTACAGATGTACATGTAACTCCTGGAAATGTTAATGATGTAGAGCCTATAATTTCTCGCGTAGATGTTCAGAAGAAAAAGTTTGGCTTTGATATAAACTTTATTGGGTTAGATGCAGGGTACTTTACCAATTTAGTTTTAAAGAAACTAATAGCTAGAAATATTAAGCCAGCAGTAGCATATAGATTAGGACCACATACAAAAGGGATATATACTAAAACCTTCTTTCGCTATGATAAAGATGAAGATATATATTATTGCCCTAACAATATGTGTTTAAAATATAAAACCACTACTCGACAGGGATACAGAGAATATATATCCAACGCTAGGAACTGTAGCTACTGTTCTTTAAGTGAAAAATGCTTGTCTCCTAAATCTCAAATAAGAGTTATTAGAAGGCATGTTTGGGAGGAAGCTAAAGATATAACTGTTGAAGTTATGAGAACAAATCAAGGAAAACAAAGTTACAAGAGAATAAAAGAGACCATTGAGCGTAGTTTTGCGGATTCAAAAAATATCCATGGACTACGCTACGCTCGTTTTCGCGGTCTACGTAAAGTTCTAGAGCAGTGTTTATTAACAGCTGCTGTTCAGAATATGAAAAAGATAGCTAGGGCGTTAGCCCTAACTAAATTGAGTATTAGTTTCCATATGTATAACTTAATTGCTAGCTTAATATATATAATTTACGCTACAAACCCCAGCCTATTAAAAATAAGATGGGGTTTGTAAGCAACCTGAAATATAAACACTAGATACCAGGTATCTAGTGTTTATATTATTAACTATACCTTTTTTGCTTTCTTTCTATTTTGAGAATTAAAATCAAAATCTAATATCTCACAAATTCCATCACCGGAGTCAGTAATTAGCGCTATGACCAAAATAAAAATAACAGCAAAGGCGCCATAATGACTTATGCTTATAATAAACCACAAATCATAGTTTGTAATTTTAGCCATAAGTAATGCTATTAGATAGGATATATATAACAAAGTTGAAAATAAAATATTACTATATAGAAATATATTGTTATTCCAGCTTATATAACACCAAATTAATATACCTCCACAAATAATAAAGCTAATTATAAATATCCATTTATTATAATCATAATATTTTGTGAAGTTAGCACTAATAATTAGTAAGGCTGCTAGAATTATAAAGGTCAGTAATATATATGTTAACTCTAAGTTTATTGATTTATATATATAAAAGGCCCCTATAGAAAATCCAATAGCTATAGAGTTCATTATGGGAGTAATTGCTCTATATTGATCTTTTTTCTTTGTAATAAAATATACTGGTATGCTTAATAAACATAGGATTAATGCCGCCCCAAGCACTTTTAAATCTTTTATAATCATTACACTGCTAAATATACCTATACACATGATGATCATTGATATTATATATAGCTTTAAAGTCTTATTTACCCTGTCATACAATGCTGTTATGTCCACATGTATCCCTCACTCTCCAAATAATATGATTCTTTATATTATATTAACATTTCCATATAATTCACAAAATAGTTAATACATAAACTATACATTTTAACCTATGACTTGTCATTATAAATGCTTATTTATTTTAAATTGCTAAATAGATAATATTTTAAAAATATATAATATTTAGTTAAAAAGTATATTATTTTTTTATAAAATTAGGTAATATTTAAATATAGAACTTATTTATAAAAGCTATATTATATAAAGGAGTGTTCTTATGGATAATAAAGAAACTTTACTTAGAAAATATGCTAAGTTAGCAGTTAAAACCGGTATAAACATTCAAAAGGATCAAACTCTTGTAGTGATGTCTCCTATCGAATGCGCGCCTTTTACAAGAATGATTTCTGAGGTGGCCTATGAAGAAGGTGCTAAAGAAGTTGTAATTCACTGGAATGATGAGCTTTCTGCGAAGGTTAAGTATATGAAGGCTTCAGATGAAATCTTTGATATATTCCCTGACTGGCAAAAGGAATCCCAACTTTATTATGCTAAACAAGGTGCTGCCTTCTTAAGTATATCTGCTTCGGACCCAGAGCTTATGAAGGAAGTAGATCCAATGAGAATAGCTAGATTCCAAAAGGCTAGACAGATAGCTCTAAAGGAATTCAATCAAAGACTTATGAGCAATAAAAACGCTTGGTCTATAGTATCTATTCCAACAGCGGCATGGTCAAGTAAAGTATTCTCTGGAGTATCTCAAGAAGAAGCTATAGAAAAGCTTTGGGAGGCTATATTTAAAATTGTTAGGGTAGATAAGGAAGATCCTGTAGAGGCTTGGAATATACATAAGAATAATTTAAAAGAAAAAATGGATTTCTTAAATTCAAATAATTTTAAAGCTTTGCATTTTAAGAATTCTAAAGGTACTGACTTAATAGTGGAACTTCCTGAAAATCATCTTTGGGTTGGTGGAGCAGAATATACTTCTGAAGGTGTAGAGTTTATTGCTAATATGCCTACAGAAGAAGTTTTCTCACTGCCAAAGAAAACAGGAGTGAATGGAGTGGTTGTTAGCTCTAAGCCATTAAACTATGGAGGTAACTTAATAGATAATTTTGAGTTAACCTTTAAAGATGGAAGAATTGTTGATTTCAAGGCAGAACAAGGCTATGACACCTTAAAGCACTTAATTGAAACCGATGAGGGATCTCATTACTTGGGAGAGGTGGCTTTAGTACCTTATGATTCTCCAATTTCTAATTCAGGAATAATATTCTACAACACCTTATATGACGAAAATGCTTCTTGCCATTTTGCTATAGGCAGAGCATACTCATTATGCTTAAAGGATGGAGACAACATGAGTGAAGAAGAGCTTGAAAAAGCAGGAGCAAATAGTTCTTTAGCTCACGTAGATTTTATGATAGGTACTTCTGATTTGAGCATTTTAGGTATGACAAAAGAAGGTAAAGAAGTTCAAATATTTAAAAATGGCAATTGGGCCTTTTAATAAAAAGACGACGAAAGTCGTCTTTTTGAATTCACAGTTCACAATTATGAGATATTTTTCTCCGTTACTCTACGAAAAGTCTTATATCATATTTTTAAGTTGTCTTTTCCACTTTTAAAAAAAGCCTTGGCTAAGCATTAGCCAAACTTTACAAATTCTCTTCATTGTGAATTGTGCTCTGTGCATTGTGCATTAAAAAGGCTATTCTAGTAAATTCCCACAAAAAACTGTAACTACCTTGCCACCTAAAAATACCCTATCCCCTTCTAACTTTACTCTTAAAGTCCCCCTTCTTTTGGAAGCTTGAAAAGCAAAAAGTTCCGGTTTTTTTAGTTTTTCTCCCCAATATGGTCCAAGACAGCAATGAGCAGAGCCTGTTACTGCATCTTCATTGATGCCTATGGCTGGAAAAAAGCATCTTGAAATAAAATCATATTCCATGTGTTTTGAAGCCACGGTTACCAGCACTCCTCTTGATGGAAGCTTAGAAAGTATTGAGAAATCTGGCTCTAGGGATCTTAATTCTTCTTCAGAACCTACTTCTACTAAATAATCGAATCTATTTTTTCCAACAAATATAGGTTTCACTTTAAGGGCTTCAATAAGTTCTTTAGGAGCTTCTATTTCCCTAGCCTCTTCTCTTGGAAAGTCCAGTTCAATCCATCCTGTTTTTAAATTAGCTCTTAGCTCACCACTTTTAGTATAAAAAGTAATTTCTTTATCTAAAGAAACATGGCCATTTTCCCATAATATATGGGCACTGGCCAAGGTAGCATGACCGCATAGTTCTACCTCTGTTTCTGGAGTAAACCATCTGAGGTTATATCCCTCTTGCTCCTTTATTAAAAAGGCCGTTTCAGATAAATTCATCTCTCTTGCCACATTTTGCATCCACTGATTTTCTTTTTGCTCATCTAGTATACATACCGCCGCTGGATTACCTGAAAAAGCTTTATCTGTAAAAGCATCCACTTGAAATATTTTCATTGTTCTATCACCCTTCTTTCCAAAAGATATTTTGTGAATATTCTGAAACATTTACTCATTTTAACTCTATAATAAGATTATAGTTGTTAATTTATAAAAAGTCCATTTAAGTCTTGAGGTTTTAGGGTGACAAAAAGTAAATGGCTAATTACAAAAAACTACTAGAGTTCACATAATGAACCCTAGCAGTTTTATAATAAATCCTCTAAAGAACCAACTTATTTAGGCGGCATTACTGTAGCTACTCCATCAATAACTACTTTTCCATGCTGATTTATACATTGTGTCTTAAGCCTTATTCTATTCTTTTCCTCAACTATTTCAATTACTTCTGCCTCTGCCTTTATGGTATCTCCAATTTTAACTGGAGCTAAAAACTTAAGCTCTTGCCCCATATATATAGTGCCTGGCCCTGGCAAATACATACCTAGTACTGTAGATATGAAGCCAGATACCAATATACCATGGGCTATACGTTCTTTAAACATGCCTTGTTCTGCCTCTTTTTGATTAATGTGAGCAGGATTTAAATCTCCTGTGATACCAGCAAAAAGATACACATCACTTTCCCCTATGGTTTTTTCAAAAGAAGCCTTATCTCCAAGGTTTATTTCTTTTATAGTTTTTCCTTTCATATTATCCTCCTACGCTATTCCAAAGCTAGCAAGAATTAATGCTACTATCAATGAAGCTATTGGAATAACTACTGATACCATTCCTATATCTAAATAAGATTCTTTATGAGTCATTCCTGTAATTCCAAGTAAAGTTATAACAGCTCCATTATGTGGTAATGAATCTAACCCTCCGCAGGCTATAGTAGCTATTCTGTGTAGAGCCTCTGGATTGATTCCCATTTGTGTTGCCATATCCATATAGGTCTTACCTAATGCCCCTAGTGCTATACTCATCCCACCTGAAGCAGAACCAGTTATACCTGCAAGTATATTAACAGAAATAGCTTCTGAAACTAATGGATTTGAAGATATACCCATTATGAACTCTTTAACTACTACAAAGGAAGCTAAGGAAGCAATAACATTGCCATATCCTACTTCTGATGCAGTATTTAATATTGGAAGCATGGATCCGAATACACCTTTATTAACGCTGTCTTTTAAATCTGTAAATCTCTTTATGTTTATTACTATAGCTAATATGATCGCAGCCACTAAGGATATAATTAAGCTCCATATTCCCGCTACCTTAGATAGGGAAGTATTATAAGGTGCCTTAGTCAAGTAATCTGCTTTCATTCCTGGGAAATAGTATTTTGAAAGAACATAGTTTAAAACTAATACAAGTAATATAGGTACTAATGCTACTATAAAGCTCGGAAGCTTTGAATCATCAAATTTCTTTATATCTTCTTTATGCTCACCATAACCTTCTCCAGCGGCCATAGCCTTTCTAGCTCTGTAATTTAGCCATAGAACTCCTAGCCCAAACATCATAAGTCCAGCTACAGTACCTAGTATAGGTGCTGCATAAGCATTGGTTCCAAAGAAAGGCATCGGGATAGCATTTTGTATTTGTGGTGTTCCTGGTATAGCAGTCATAGTAAAAGTAAAAGAACCAAGTGCTATAGTTCCAGGTATAAGTCTTTTTGGAATACCGGCTTCTCTAAATAAATGAGCTGCTACAGGGTATACTGCAAAAGCAACAACGAATAAAGAAACTCCACCATAAGTCAATATAGCACAAGCTAAAACTACTGCCATTATAGCTCTTTGTTTACCTAATTTATTTGCTATATAATGAGCTATAGATTTAGCACTACCTGTGTCCTCCATGATCTTACCAAAGATTGCTCCAAGTAAGAATACTGGAAAGTATTGTCTTAAATAGTTAGCCACATTACTCATAAATACTTCTGAGTAAGTTGGTAAAAGTGGTGTACCTCCTGCAAATATTGCAGCTACTAATGCTAATATAGGTGCTAACAATAATACGGTTACGCCTCTATAAGCAAGATACATTAATAATGCCAATGATAATATGATACCTAAAACACCCATTTTCTCTCCTCCTTATAATTTAATAAATTTATTGGAATTTTAAATTCATGGGTTCCTCATTAAAGATTCTGCTGTCCATTTCCTTTAGATTTTCAGCCACTAATGGTTTAAAATCCATTTGAGATAATATTTGAGTTTCAATATCCACTCCTGGAGCAATCTCTGTTAATAACAATCCATCCTCTGTGAGTTCAAAAACAGCTCTTTCTGTAATATATAAAACCTTTTGACCAATTTCATTTGCATATTCACCACTAAAGGTAATTTGCTCTACTTTTTCCATAAACTTTTTAGATTTTCCTTCTTGTTCAATTACTAATTTTCCTTCTTCTACCTTTATCTTTAATTGTCCTGCGGTAAAGGTACCGCAATATACAACCTTTTGAGCATTTTGAGTTATGTTAATAAATCCTCCACAACCTGCTATCTTAGGACCAAACTTACTAACATTTACATTTCCCTCTTTATCACATTGAGCTAGTCCTAAGAAAGCTACATCTAATCCACCACCATCGTAAAAATCAAATTGGTAGCCTTGATCCACAATACATTCGGGGTTTATAGCAGCTCCAAAGCTCAAGCCTCCTGCAGGAATACCCTTTATTGGTCCTGACTCAATGGTAAGATGCATACTATCTCCTAGTCCTTCTTCATTAGCGACAAAAGCCACTCCTTCTGGCATTCCTATACCTAGATTAGTTATGGCATCTGGAATTAACTCCATAGCTGCTCTTCTTGCTATGATCTTTCTTTCATCTAATTCCATCTTATCTAAGCTATTTACTGGCACTTTTATAGCTCCAGTATAAGCTGCGTTGAATTGCTCTCCAAAGGTTTGCATATGATTTTCTGGTTTAGATACCACTATAGCATCTACCAAAATTCCAGGTAACTTCACCATTCTAGGATCAAGAGTTCCGCTCTTTACCACCTTTTCTGCTTGTATAATCACTATACCTCCAGAATTTTTAGCAGCTTGAGCCATAGATAGAGTATCAAGGGTAACTGCTTCTTTTTCTAAAGTAGCATTTCCAAATTCATCTGCATAAGTTACTCTTATTAAAGCTACATCTATAGGGAAAGTCTTATAAAATAAATATTCTTTTCCTTTTATCTCTATAAGCTCTACTATATCCTCCTTTGTTACTTCATTTATTTTCCCTCCATCTACCCTTGGATCTACGAAGGTCTTCAAACCAACATGAGTAATATTTCCCGGTTTTTTAGAAGCAATATCTCTAAATAAATGAGAAATAACACCTTGTGGCAGGTTATAAGCTTCTATTTTGTTCTCTATAGCTAACTTTTGAAGCTTAGGTGCTAATCCCCAATGTCCACCTATTACTCTTTTTACTAACCCTTCATGACCTAGATGATTTAATCCTCTTTCCTTGCTGTCGCCTTGTCCCGCTGCATATACTAAAGTTAAATTAACTGGTTTTCCAGTTTCTAAGAATCTTTTCTCTAAAGCAATACTCAATTCTTCTGGATGAGCACTTCCTATAAAACCACCAGTAGCTACTACAGAACCATCTTTTACTAAAGCAAGGGCTTCTGCTGCTGACATTATCTTTCTCTTGTCCATAAATACTCCTCCTTTTTATAAGAATAATTATCTGTAAATGTTTACATTATTTTATATAGCAATGTCCATGCCATATAAAATAATAAAAAAGTTATTAAACCCTTGATTATTTGTTAAGAAAAAGCAAAAAAAGTCATTGAATTATACATTTCAATGACCTTATTGTACGGATTTACTTACAATTTTTCTTATACATTTTATGAAGTTGTCAGCTTTTCCTTACAGTAATCGTAAGCAGTGTAACTCTTGTACGATTATGCTTACAAAAACAGTTAATATTAAATGTTTACTTATAATAAATATATAAAGTAAAAAATATTTTTTACTTTTCTACCTCATTTTTTAATAAATCAAATTTTTCTAGCTTTTCGTAGAAGGTAGTTCTGCTTATTCTGAGTAGCCTTGCTGCCTTGCTTCTATTTCCTTTAGATATCTTTAAGCTTTCTAAGATTGCTTTTTTCTCCGCCTCTTCTAATATCTGTTGTAAGCTCTTATTGTTAATAATTAATTCTTTTTCCGATATATTATGAGGTAAATGGTTAACTGCAATCTCTCCCCCAAACTCTGCTACATTTACAGCCCTTTCTATTATATTAGAAAGCTCCCTTATATTTCCTCTCCATTCATAATTATATAAGCAGTTAAGAGCTTCCTGTGAAATATCATCTATATACTTTCCATAGTTTATAGAATATTTTTCTAAAAAGTGAAAGCTTAATTCTTTAATATCTTCTCTTCTTTCTCTTAGAGGAGGTATATTTATATTTAATACATTCAATCTATAATATAAGTCTTGTCTAAACTTCCCCTTTGCCACCATATCTACTAAATCCTTATTGGTAGCGGCAATTACCCTTACATTTATATTTCTGCAATTACTTCCACCTAATCTTTCTATTTCTCTTTCTTGTATAACTCTTAAAATTTTTGCCTGCATATAATAAGGCATATCCCCTATCTCATCAAGAAATATAGTTCCTCCATCCGCCAGCTCAAACTTTCCTAGTTTCCCACCCTTTTTGGCCCCTGTAAAGGCTCCTTCCTCATAACCAAAAAGCTCGGACTCTAACAGATTACCAGGTATAGCCGCACAATTCACCTTTATAAAAGGAGCTTTTCTCCTTTTACTGTTATTATGTATAGCATGGGCAAACAACTCTTTTCCTGTGCCGCTTTCACCCATGAGTAAGACATTAGAGTCTGTACTAGCAGCCTTCATGGCATACTTCTTAGTTTCTTTAATTTTTGTACTACTGCCAAGAATGCTATCAAAGCAATATTTTGCCTTGTTTATATGCTTTATTTCACCTTTATATAACTCTAAGGTTTTTTCCATATTATTAATTTTTTTATACAGTATATCAAACTCTCCTAGGTTCCTAAATATAACCTTCCCTACAGCCCCTACAACCTTTCCCTGCTCTTTTATAGGATATCTTGAAGCAATCATATACCCATCCTTTACCTTTTGAATGTCACAGATTTCCTCTAATCCTGTTTCAGCCACTATATGCATTCTAGTATTTTCTATTACTTCTGTAACATGCTTTCCTACTGATTTTTCTTCATCTACTCCTAAAAAGTTTGCATAAGGTTTGCTTATATAAGTTACAAGGCCTTTTTTATCTACTGTTATAACCCCTTCATAAATGCTTTCTAATATGTTGCTTAGCTCAGAGGTATGTTTTTTTTCTTGGTCTAATTCCTGAGATAGCCGAATATTTTCAGATATGTCCTGAAATAAAGCCATAGCCCCTATTATATCTTCATTGTCCTTTATAGGAATCCTATGGGTCATGATGCTTTTGCCCTTTATATGTATTATTTCATCTTTTTTTACTTTCCCATGGTTTATTACGTTGGGCAAATCGCTGTTTTCAATTATATCTAAAACACTTTTCCCTATAACCTGCTCTTTATCTATATTTAATATTTTTTCTGCTTCACCATTAAAGATTACTATTTTTAATTCTTTATCAACAGCAAGTACAGCTATTTTAAGCATAGAAACTATGGAATCCAATGCTTTTAAATAATATTTTCCCTCCATGTTCTCCTCCCCAATATTTACTATGTAAGTTAATATTCTTCAAAAGCTTTATAAATCCTTTTGAAAAGTAAACTTTTAAGGCACAGAAACTTATTCTGTATATTATATTAATTCATAATTTATGATAAAATATTATATTATAATTTACAGAAAAGGAAAGGTAGGGATTGGGATGTTAAAAAAATTTATTTCCTACTATAAACCCCATATGAAGCTATTTTCTTTAGATCTTCTGGCGGCCTTTGTAGTAGCGTTATGTGATCTATTTTATCCCATGGTCACAAGAGAAATCATAAATGATATAATTCCAAACGGTAAGATGAGATTGCTGTTTGTGTGGGCTGTGGCCTTATTCGGCATATATGTGCTTAAATATTTCTTAAATCACTTCATTCAATATTGGGGACATGTTGTTGGAGTTAGAATGCAGGCTGATATGAGAAAAAAGATATTTAATCACCTGCAAAAGCTTCCTTTTTCATTTTTTGACGAAAATAAAACAGGGGTTATAATGTCAAGAATAATAAATGACCTTATGGAAATATCTGAATTAGCTCACCATGGGCCGGAAGACTTGTTTATATCAGGTATAATGATAATAGGTTCTTTTATATTACTATGCTCAATAAATGTTCCTCTAACTCTCATTGCTTTTGCTTTCATTCCTGTACTTGTATTCTTCTCCATGAAGAAGAAAGTAGCCATGGAAAAAGCTTTTATGAAAACAAGAGTTAAAGTTGGAGAGCTTAATGCCAACCTAGAAAATAGCATAGCTGGTATAAGAGTTTCAAAAGCTTTTACAAATAAAGAGTATGAAAACGAAAAATTTGAAGAAGGAAATACGGATTTCGTATCTGCAAGACAAGATGCTTATAAATCTATGGCGGACTATTCTTCCGGCATGAACTTCTTCATAGATATTCTAGATCTTATAGTTTTAAGCGCTGGTGGATATTTTGTTTATAAAAAATATATAAACTTCGGTGACTTTGCTGCTTATCTTTTGTATATAAAAATGTTCATGGCACCAATTAAAAGATTAATTTCTTTTATAGAGCAATACCAATCTGGAATTACAGGTTTTACTAGATACCTTGAACTTATGGAAGCAGAGCCTGAAATAGATAAAGAGGGCGCCATAGATTTAGGCAGCGTTAAAGGACAAATTGAATTTAAAAATGTAAGCTTTAAATATGATGAAAATACTCATATCCTAGATAACTTAAGCTTTAATCTGGAAGCTGGAAAAACCTTAGCCTTAGTTGGTCCTTCCGGCGGAGGAAAGACAACTCTTTGTAATCTGATTCCGAGGTTCTATACCTTAGACTCAGGAGATATATCCGTAGATGGGAAAAGCATCTATGATGTTACCATAGAATCCTTAAGACGTAACATTGGGGTAGTTCAACAGGATGTATTCTTATTTACTGGTACCATAAGAGACAATATACTATATGGTAATCCGGATGCCTCTGAAGAAGAGGTAATTAAAGCGGCAAAGCTTGCTAATATACATGAGTTTATACTTAGTCAGCCAAAGGGCTATGACACTTATATAGGAGAAAGAGGAATTAAATTATCTGGTGGACAGAAACAGAGACTTTCTATAGCTAGAGTATTTTTAAAAAATCCTCCAATTTTAATATTGGACGAGGCTACCTCAGCTCTAGATAATGCTACAGAATACTTAATTCAAAAATCTCTAGAAAAGCTATCTAAAGGAAGAACCACTATAGTGGTAGCTCATAGGCTTTCAACCATAAAAAATGCCGATGAAATAATGGTATTGACCGATAAAGGTATAGAAGAAAGAGGTACTCATAAAGAGCTGCTACAGCTTGGCGGTATCTATAGTGAACTAAATAAGAATATTGATAAAGCTTCTTAAAATTAAAAAACCTAGTGCTATATAGACAATAGCATTAGGTTTTTGCATGTTTTATGTTAATTATTATTTTTTACTGTATTCTAATATTCAATACTTTTTAAGCATAAACCCTTTGCCTGAGCTATAGGTCCCGCCTCAGATCTTTTCTTTTGGTTTAATATTTTTTCTACACCTAAAGGACTAAGCTCGCCTTTACCTACTTCTAAAAGGGTTCCTACAATGATCCTTACCATATTTAATAAGAATCCATTTCCATTTACCTCTATTTCTATCATATCCTGATTTTCTTTTATTTCTATGTAGTTAATAGTTCTAAGAGTAGATTTAGTGTTAGGTTTTAAACTAGTAAAGCTCTGAAAGTCATGAGTTCCTATTAAAACCTCTGCTGCCCTTCTCATTTCATTTAAGTTAAGGTTCTCATCTGTATGATAGACAAACTTTCTGTTAAACACATTCCTAAATTTGCTATTGTTTATTCTATACACATAGGTCTTTGACTTTACATTATATCTTGCGTGAAATCTCTCACTAGTATCCTTCATGGATTTTACTACTATATCTTCAGGTAAAAATTCATATAGATAATTAAGCATGGTATCTATGCTTAAGTCACAATCAGTATGAAAATTTGCTATATAGTTTTCAGCATGTACCCCTGAATCCGTTCTTCCACAGCCTATTAGCTGAATATTTTCTCCTGTCATTTTAGATAATACATTTTCTATTTTATCCTGTATAGTAGAAACACTGCTATCCTTATGATTTTGCTTTTGCCATCCCTTATATCTAGTTCCATCATATTCTATTACCATTTTTAAATTTCTCATTTAGTACCACCTTTGATTCTTATTGATTTTTAGTTTTTCATCAATATATTATATCTTCTATATTAAAATAAAGCTATTATAATTGCAAAATTCCCTACTTAAAGAATTAGGCATCATAAAAAAATAACTAGTCAGTCTACTCGTATATTTGACTAGCTATTTTTTACAATGCCTTAAGTAGGGAACTTCTCTATTGTTAAAATTATATTTCCATGATTATAGGAAGAATACTTGGCGTTCTTTTTATTTTTTCATATAAAAACTTCTCCAGAGATTTTTTTATACTAGCCTTTAATACATAGATTTCAAGGATTTTATTTTCTAAGCAATCCTCTAACTCTTTCTTTGTAATTTCCTTTATTTCATTAATCAAAGCCTGAGATTCCTTTGCATACACAAAACCTCTGGTGATTATATCTGGACCTGCTATGATACTATGAGATTCTTTTTCTATAGTAACAACTATAGTGAGCATACCATCTTGAGCTAGGTGCCTTCTATCTCTAAGCACTATATTACCTACATCTCCCACTCCAAGGCCATCTACAAACACAGCTCCCGTGCGGACTCTTTCAGATATTCTAGCCTCGCTGCTTGATATCTCTAAAACATCTCCAGTATCTAAGGTGAAAATCTTATCCTCATCCATGCCTAATTTATGTGCCAAATCAGCATGATGCTTCAAATGTCTATATTCACCATGAACAGGCATAAAATATTTAGGATGCACTAATGTATGGATTAGTTTTAACTCTTCTTGATAGGCGTGACCCGATACATGCACTTCTTCTAAAGCTTCATAGATTACATCTACACCCTTTTTAAATAACTGGTTAATTACTCTAGATATCATCTTTCCATTTCCAGGAATAGGAGATGCAGAAATAATAAACAAGTCCTTTGGCTCAACCTTAATTTTTCTATGAGTGGAAAAGGCTATTCTAGATAGTGCAGACATAGGCTCTCCTTGACTTCCAGTGGTTATTATGGTTATCTGTTCATTATTGTAATTACCCATTTCATCTACACTTATAATCTGTCCTTCAGGTATATGAAGATATCCTAAATCCATGGCTACCTGAGATATGTTTTCCATACTTCTTCCACTAAATACTACCTTCCTCCCATACTTCACAGAAGAATTTACTATCTGCTGCATTCTTGCTATATTTGAAGCAAAGGTTGCTACAATAACCCTACCTGGAGCTGTAGAAAAGATCCTAGTTAAGGTCTCTCCTATAGCTTTTTCTGAAATAGTATGACCAGGGCGTTCTACGTTGGTACTATCAGCCATAAGTAGCAGCACACCTTGTTTACCTAGACTAGAGATGCGCTCTAAATCCATTACTAGCCCATCTATAGGAGTGTAGTCTATTTTAAAATCCCCTGTGTGAAAAAGTACCCCTACTGGTGTATGAATAGCCAGACAGCAGGAATCCGATATACTATGAGTATTTCTTATAAACTCAATTTTTAAATTCTCTATTTCTATCACATCTCCAGCTTCTACACCATTAAGCTTACAATCTGACAGCATATTATGCTCTTTCAATTTATTTTCAACTATTCCTAAGCTTAATCTGGTGCCGTAAAGCGGTACATTTAATTGTTTTAACACATAGGGTAATGAACCTATATGATCTTCATGTCCATGAGTTATAAAAATACCTTTTACCTTATCCTTATTATCTAATAGATAGCTTATATCAGGAATTACTAAATCCACACCATACATCTCTTCCTCTGGAAAGGATACTCCACAGTCTATAACAATGATTTCATCTTTATATTCAATGGCTGTTATATTCTTTCCTATTTCTCCAAGTCCGCCTAAAGGAATAACTCTTACACTACCTTCATTTCCCATTAAATCTACTCCTTTGTTTTTTCTTTTATTTTGCCTTATAGTGCAAGATTTAATTCCTTGATTAACACATCTTAAAAAAAATAACTAGTCAGCGTATTATACATCTGACTAGTGTTTTTCCATAAACTGGGTTGTTAAACAAATTTATACTTCGCTTTTAAAGCCTCAGCTAATAACTTAGTTACCTTATAAGCCTCATTTCCTTCTAAATCTTTTATAGCTGAAAATTCAGTAACTTCTAATCCTACCACTCTACTATCAGAAATAATAGTAGCCAAAAGCAGTTCTAACTCTTTAATCTTCATTCCCTTATCACTAGGTGAATAAACTGCATAAAGTTCTTCCTTATAAAGAACATCCAAGTCTAAGTGTATTATTACCTTGGCATCAGAAGGAAGAGACGCTAAAATTTCTTCAGCTGCATTCTTTATACCTTTCTTACCAATATAATCAAGAGAATATAGAGGCATATCTTTTATAACTTCTCCCTCTTGATGATGTCCTACTACTCTTATATTTCTACCATGGAATTCACTTGGTTTATTAAAAAACATATTTTCATTAGTAAGAAACCATAAACCCATAGCAGCGGCTCCAATAGACTTGTCCACTGAAGGCTTTACCGTGTCTAGATGTCCATCAATGGCTATTAAATGTGTTTTATCTCCATATAGGCTATACAATGCATTTACAGTTCCTGCAACAATACTGCAATCTCCGCCTAATATTAAAATAAATTCTTCTTTACCAAACCACTGATAAGAGGATTTACATATTTCTTCCCAGACAATCCTAGGTGCAGGCCAATTTCGAATAGGTGCTATATTGTGCCTTGGCATGTAGCTAGGTACTGCAATGTCTCCTAAATCTTTTACCTCTATACCTTCTTCTTTCAGCAACTCTATTAAGCCTGCTTTTCGCATGGCTTCAGGCGCTGCCTCTGTTCCAGAGTATAAAGCTCCTGCAAAGCTAGGAATACCAACCACTTTTATTTCCATAAAACCCCTCCATTTTCAGTAACCCTTAATATTGAATTTTAATAGTTACTATACTATAATTTGAATATATCACCCTATATTGTAATTGTCAATAATGATTTTTGGAGGTTACACGTCATGGATTTTATTTGTTTTGATTTAATCAATAGCCAATGGTATGTTTCTCATGACTCTATAGAGCCCCTTGGTACCAAATACTGGATAGATAAATTTCTTACTAAATGGGGGTTCAATAATTTAGAAATGCCTTCCTCTTACCAAGTTAATCAACTTGTGGATTTACGAACTTTATTAATTAATATTTTTAACGAATGGAAGGAACATAAAAATATATCAAAAGAACTTTTAGATAAACTAAACATTTATCTTTCATTGTATCCAGTTTTTAGATCTATAGAGAATGAGGATCATAAGCTTAAATTAGTCACTAAGCCCATGAACTATAGCTGGGATTATATCATAAGCGAAATAGCATTATCCTTTGCAGAATTACTGCTTGATACTCAGTTAAATAATATAAAAATTTGTGAAAATCCTGAATGTAAATTCATTTTTTACGATAGGAGTAAAAATCATACTAAGAGATGGTGCTGTGACTCTTGTGGAAATTTAATGAAGGTTCGTAGATTTAGAGCTAAGCAGAAGAACCTTTAAATGAGTTCTTCTGCTTTAATTTAAGAAGCGTCTTACACTTCACATTCTAATCATTGTTCCTTAATTTTCTTACAGATAATATTAGAAGTATTACTGTTAGTATAGCTAAGAATAGTATATTGTTTATAACATAGGATAAGCTTTCTCCATATAGGATCTCATTGCTAGCCACATTAATCCAGGTAGTAGGTATGAATTCTGATATGGTTTTTAAGAAATTAGGCATTATATCTCTAGGCCAGAAGCAGCCGCCAAGCATGGCAAAAGGTATATTAACAAGGGAGCTTATAGCTCCAGATTGCCTTAAATCCTTGGAGTTAGTGGATATAAATAAACCTAAGGACACAGTGAATACTGCAAATATTATAAATAATATCAGTATTTCAAAAGGTCTATCTCCTAAGTTAAACTTAAACATATATTTCATCAATACAAAGAACAATATAACTTGAACTACAGATACTGTTAAAAAGCTTAGTAGATTTTCTACAATGTATCTTCCCCTAGTTAAAGGAGTAGTAAAGTATCTTGTAAATAGATTTTTTTCTTTATCCTTTATAAGCATATTGGTAGTGGAGGTAGTTAAAAACAGCATATTCATAACTATAAATCCAAGAGCTGCTGCGGTTTTTGACTTATTTCCCACTCCCTTATCCACACTTTCATATTGAACCTTATGACTACCTTGTTCATAATAGCTAAGACCCTTATAGAATTCTTCCTTGCTGCCTTTTGACACGGAAGCTATCTTCTTTACATTATTTAAATAGCCATCTAAAGAAAGTTTTATGGACATAGCTGCATTTCCTTCTTTTACTTCATAGCTCTTTAAAGCAATATCTTTGCCAGCAATTAAGTCCTCTGTAAAACCTTTTGGTATAACTATGGCGTAATCAGTTTTATTATCCACCAAGTTTTTTTGGATGTTTTCCTCATTATCTAGAATCACTTTTCCTTTAGCTTTTATATTGTCTATAAGCTTATTTGAAAGCTCTGTACTATCCTTATCCACTACAGTAACCTTTAATGGCTCTGTTCCGTTAGAGCCTGAAAAAGCTATAACCATAAATATTAGAGGTAAGATTACTACAAATAATATATTTACTTTATTCCTAAATAGTCTTTTTAGATTTGTTAAATAAACTGTCATTATTCTATGTCCCTCCTTCCAGCAAGCTTAGCTCCTATAAATAATACAAAGGTTAAAATCCATATACCTAAAATGCTTAAAAATATCTCATTGGAAGCTCCTCCATAAATACTTTTAAATATAGCATTTTGAGCCAAATAATTTGGTGTTATACGAGATAACTTTCCTAATAGCCCCTGACCAAAATCTATCTTTACAAATCCGCCACCTAGGAAGGTAAAGATAGGCACTAAAATATTTAAAAGAGCTAACCCATATAAACCTTTTTTAGTTATCATGCAAGCAAATATTCCAAGCATAGTAGACATGATAGCTAAAGATAAAGCAGTTATGAATATAACCGGTAAGCTGTTCCCAAAATTAACTTTAAATGCAAATCTAGATACCACAAGTAAAATTATAATCTGCCATAGAAGGGTAAATACTACTCCTATACCTTCTCCTAGAAACACCTGCCAAAGCCTTACAGGTGCTGATTTAATTCTTCCTCCCACCACACTATAGTAATCTTTGTCTATAGCAAAGTTAGCATAAATAGCTCCAAACATTATAATCATTATGAGCATAGTTATAGCATAATAATCTGTAGCACTAGGTTTTTTCCCTGAAATAGTTATTACCTGTGAATCTATATTATTAGACTGCTTTATAGAAAAGTCTCTAGTTCTTAGCTTAGCTAGAGCTTCAAAGCTATTCGCCTTATCAGCATAAGCATCCATTATATTCTTAACTATAGATACCTTCAAGCTATTGTAATCACTACCAACTACCTTAAATTTACCTTCAATGTTCTCATCATATATAACCAAGGCCTCGTATTGCTTTTTTTCAATAAGCTTCTTTCCTTCGTCTATATTCTCTATTTTAGTAGGTTTTATAATATCAGAAAGTTCCTTTAGGTTTATAAAATTTTCAAAATTCTCTCCGCTAGTTCCACTAGCATTATTAACATATAATACATTTATTTTTCCTATATTTTTAGCAGCAAAATCCTCACTATTTCCTAAGGCATTGCCTAATATGGCTATTAAAAGCACTGGTATTATAAGCATAGACACTAAGGATTTTTTATCCCTCATATATTGAATTATTCTATATTTAGCTATGGTAAGAAAATTCATGGTTCCATACCTCCTTTAGTCTCTCAAGTTCCTTCCAGTTAAGTTTAGGAACACCTCTTCTAAGGTAGCCTTTTCTCCGTTTTCCTTATTAACAAGGCTCTTTAGCTCTTCCTTATTCCCTCTTGCTATAATCTTTCCATGATCCATTATGCAAATATCTGTGCAAACAGCTTCAATCTCCTCCATATAATGAGAGGTATATATTATAGTTGAACCTTGTTCATTTAATTTCTTGACAGTTTCTAATATATTATTCCTAGACTGTGGATCAATGCCAACAGTAGGTTCATCCATTATTATTAGTCTTGGCTTATGAACAATGGCACAAGCTATATTCAATCTTCTCTTCATACCACCAGAGAATTTTGTTGGAAAGTCATCTTTTTTATCCCATAAGCCAACAAATTCTAGGGTTTCCTTTACAGCATCCTTTAGTTTTTGTCCTCTAAGACCATATAGCTTTGCAAAGAAGGTCACATTTTCATAAGCGGTTAAATCCTCTACTAAAGCTAAATCCTGAGGTACTACCCCCATGTGCTTCTTAATATAAAAGGAATCTTTTTTAATTTCCTTGTCAAAAATTTTTACGTCACCACTGAATTTAGTATATAGACCACTTAAAATACTTATGGTGGTGGTTTTTCCAGCCCCATTAGGTCCTAGAAAACCAAAAACCTCTCCTTCTTTTATGTTTAACTCATTAATATCTACTGCTTTAAAATCTTTATAACTTTTCTCTAAATTTTTAATGCTTATTATCATAATAAAGTCCTCCTTTTTTCTGAACACCGTTCAGCTAAATTCATAAAAATAAGACTTTTACTTTGTCTTGTTTTTATTTTGCTCCTTTCAATAATTATTATCAAATAGTATTTAGTATTAAATATTCTTATTATATAAGATTAAACCCTTTACATAATCACTTTTCTTTTAATTTTTATAAATTGCACTCAATATGAAATTTAAAATAAAAAAAAATACTCAATTTTTAATCTTGAGTATTCTTTTTATTTGCAACCAGTGGCTTCTCTCCACTCATAGATGATAATCTTTCTAATATGCTCATAATTATTTCTCCTATTCTTTAAGTTTACTTATAGCTTTGTTCTGTCATAAGCTCAATAAACTTTTCTGAGGCTGTAGACATGGGAATGCCTTTTTTAGTCGTTATTCCTAAAACCCTTTCAGGAATTTTTTCTTTAATAGAAATTTTATATAGTTGTTTTTCTTCCAGCTCTCTTTGAATATAGTCACTTATAACCCAAGAAACTCCTAAGCCTCTCTTAGCAAACTCGATTAATAATTCTACATTGCTTAACTCTATTTCTGGAGATGCTGCTAGCCCATAGGAACTAAAATAGTTATCTATGTAGTCTCTTGTATTTCCCCCTTTTTCTAGTAGCATAATAGGATAATTCTCAGTTAAATCTTTTAAGGATATTTGTTTTTCACAAAGCTGCTTATACTTCTCTCCTACCACAAAGCAATCTTGTATTTTAAAGGTCTTAAGGATATTAAGTGAGTCTTTATCTTTCTCATCTATGCTCATATTTAAAATTCCTATATCTATATCCCCTTGTTCCAATGCTTCAACTATTTTATAAGTTGACTTATCAGTAATATAAATTTTTATATTAGGGAATGTTGATTTGTATCTTTCTAGGTAGGGCATAAGATAATATTTGCATACTGCGCTGCATACAGCTATTCTTACCTGGCCTGAATTAAGATTTTTAAGCTCAAAAAACTTCCTTTCAGCTGTTTGCATAAGCCCATATCCCTGTTCTATATATTTAAATAACACCTCTCCCTCTATGGTAAGGGAAACCCCTTTTGCCGTCCTATAAAATAACTGTCCTCCCAGCTTTAACTCTAAGGACTTTATTGATTGGCTAACAGCGGGTTGCGATGTAAAAAGCTCTTTTGCTGCCTTAGATATACTTCCTAATTTAGCAGTAATATAAAAAACTCTGTAAAGTTCAAGATTAATATACATATAAATTTTTAGTATACCTCCTATATTAGATATTAATTTTACTTATACCATTCCTTTAATTATAATTAAATTATAAAGATTAATCAATAATTAAGATTATTGGAGGTTTTAATGTGGTATTTATATATTATTTTCTATCATTGATATCGGGTTTTGCCTTGACTTTGCAGGTTGGTATAAATGGCGGCCTTCGTTCAACAATAGGAAGCCCCATACTTTCCTCACTCATTAGCTTTGCCGTAGGAACTTTATCCCTTGCCATAGTATTCTTATATACTATGTTAACAGGCTCTAGTGCATTGCCTTATTCTATTAGCATTAAAAATTTAAGCTGGTGGATGTTTACAGGCGGATTATTTGGAGCATTTTATATATTTACAACTATATTTGCCTCTCCTAAAATAGGATTCGCCAATATGTTTAGTTTAGTTATATGTGGACAAATAATTCTTGCAGTTATATTCGATCATTTTGGATTATTAGGTGGTCAAGTACATTTGATAAATCCTGTAAGAATTATGGGGCTTATTTTTTTAATATTAGGAGTTTATATTATTCAAACTCACTAATTACAAGTTATAAGTTAAGTCTTAATAATTAGAATTAGTGTAATAATTATAAATTATCAACTTAAGTATTGGAGGTAATGTTTATGAAAAGAATATGTGTTTATTCCGGTTCTAACCTAGGTACTCGACCAGAATATAGAGAAAGTGCTAAAACTCTAGGGAAAGTACTTGCTGAGAATGGAATTGAACTAGTTTATGGTGGCTCAAGAGTAGGGCTTATGGGCGAAATATCTAATGAGGTTCTGAGAAACAAAGGTAAGGTTACAGGCGTCATGCCTAAAGGACTCTTCTCAGGTGAGATGGTTCATAAAAAACTCACTACCCTTATTGAAGTTAAGAATATGCATGAAAGAAAACAAACCATGTCCGACCTTGCTGACGGATTCATATGTCTTCCTGGAGGGCTTGGTACTTACGAAGAACTTTTTGAAATGCTAAGCTGGGCTCAACTTGGTATTCATAAAAAGCCTATTGGAATATTAAATATAGCAAAGTTTTTTGATCCTCTTTTAAATCTGCTACATAATACCTGCAATGAAGGATTTATGAAGGAATCAAATCTTCAACTTATTTCAAATTCAGATAATCCTGAAATATTAATAAAAAAGATGCAGGCTTACACACCTCCTATAATGGAAAATAAATGGAACGATTTATCCTCAAAATAGTATTACTCTTAAATAAAATCTTATAAAAAATATAGACAGATGACCAACTATATAATAAATTTAGGTTATCTGTCTATGCATTTAAAATAAATTATTTAAATTTAAAACTATAATTTCTCTATAAATTAATCTTTTAGTGTAGACTTATTAATTTTTGCACATATAAGCATAAATTGCTCTAATTCTGCTTCTGTTAATGCATTTTTTATAACCTTTAAAACTTCATTGCGTGAATCTTCAGCTCTTTTTAAAAAGTGGATACCCTCCTCTGTTATAGAATTATAAAAATATCTTCTATCATTAACATCACGTACTTGTACTATCATATTTTTTTCCAATAACTTTTTATTTAACTTAGATATGGCTGACACTGTGATATTAAGAGCCTCAGCTAATTCTTTTGTGGTCTTTGGACCTGCTTTTTTTAAATAATCAATTATGCTGTATTGAGATGATGAAATTCCCTCTACATTAAATTTATTATGATGGGAAACAATGCTACACTGAAATTTTACGTATTCTTCTTCAAACTTTTCACTGATTGACATAACTCTCTCCTTTCTTAATTCTACAAATACTCTTTTAAAACAGACTTAGTACTTTCTTTTATCATTTTATGTGTACCTTCCGCTATGATATATCCACCTTTATCACCGCCACCAGGCCCAAGTTCTATAATCCAGTCAGCTTGGCGAATGATACTAAGGTTATGCTCAATAATAACAACACTATTCCCATTATCAGCTATTTTGTTAAGTATATTCATTAGCTTCTGCGTATCATTATGATGTAACCCCCTTGAAGGTTCATCAAGTATATATAATAAACCCTTATTTCTGTTATACATTAATTCTGAGGCAAGCTTTATTCTTTGCGCTTCTCCACCTGATAGAGTATTAGCTGGCTGTCCCAGTTTTAAATAGTCTAATCCTATATCATATAAATAATCAAGTTTTTGTTTTATTTTAAGTATATCACAAAATAGTTCTCTTGCCTCTTTAATGGTCATATCTAAAACATCAGCAATATTGCAGCCTTTATATTTAACTTTTAAAATGTTCTCATTGTATCTTTTTCCTTTACAAGAAGAGCAAATAATATATTGATCTTTCATAAAATGCATTTGAATTTTTGTTGTTCCTGTTCCCTTACATACCTCACATCTTCCCCCTGGCACATTAAATGAAAAATCTGAAGCTTTAATGGTTTTACCTTGTTTTTTTGCTTCCTCTCTAAAAAAATCCCTTATATCATCAAAGACTTTTGTATAAGTGGCGGCATTGGATCTTAAAATTTTCCCCATAGACTTCTGATCTATCACTATGGTTTTCTTAATAAACTCTGCTCCCTCTAATTTTTCCTTTTCATATTTTGAACCAATATTACGTAATAATTCGTTAAAAATTAATGTAGATTTACCTGAACCGGATACTCCAGCTATAACAGTAACGGTATTAAGAAGTATAGAAGCATTTATATTTTTAAGATTGTTTGCTACTGCATTTTTTATAATTAAATTATTATGACCTTTTCTATAATCAGTCTTAAATTCTTTTTTCTCATTATTAATACATTGAGCACTTATGGATTCTTTACACTTTAGAAACTCCTTAACATCCCCTTCAAATATAAGATCACCTCCTTCGCTTCCCGCCGCTGGTCCAATATCCACAATATAATCCCCCTGCTTTATAACATCTAGATCATGTTCAATTACAATAACTGTATTCCCTATATCACGTAATTGTTTTATTGAACCGACTAGCTTATCAGTATCTTTAGGATGTAATCCAGCTGTGGGTTCATCCATGACACAAACCATACCTGATAAATCAGCATTAAGCAAGGAGGCTAATCTCATCCTTTGTGCTTCTCCGCCTGATAAGGTAGAAAAGCTGCGATCTAAAGATAAATAACCAAGCCCTGCATTACATAAGCTTTTGCATCTCTCCTCTAAGTCATATAATATAATTCTTGAAGCTTCCATATATTCCTCAGAAAGAGATTTTTTCAAACTGCTAATCCATTGTAAAAGTTCATCAATAGTTTTATTGAAAACTTCATTAATTGAATTTCCATTCACCAATATATTAAGGCTTGATTTTTTAAGTCTTGTTCCGTTACACTCTCCACAAGTTACTAATTCAAAAAATTCAGAGATATCATCTTTTATTTCATCTTCCTGTGCCTCTTCATCATATCTTCTCATCAAACTGTTAAGTGCCCCTTCATACTTCCCTTCTTTCATATTGCTAGGCGCTGGTTTCTCAGGGCATAATTCTCTTATCTTAGGATCATCTGTTCCAAAAAATATCAGGTGTTTGACTATATCATCTAAATCTCCAATAGGCTTTTCTAAATCCTTATCTTCAAAAGGAATATTATAATATTTTGCTGCTCTAACAAGCAGAGGTCCAAAATGCCAAATAAAGCCCTTTTTCCATACCTTTATTCCTCCATCTTTTATTGAAAGTTTATTGTCTACTATTTTATCAAAAATAGGTTTAGCTATATATCCCAGACCCATACATTTTTCACAGGCCCCTTCGCTTTTATTAAATGAAAAATGCGCCATTGTAATATTTTCAACGGCTTTTTTACATTTAGGGCATAAAAAAACTTCACCACTACATTTTTCATTATCATTCATGTTGGCACTTAAGCTACGCATTCTTATAAGCTCAATATTTTCTCCACACCCTGGACATCTTCTTATACCTATGGCAGTATAAAGCAACCGTAAGTATGTATATATTTCACTATAAGTTCCTACTGTAGATCTTGGATTATTATTATAATTGTTTTGACTTACGCTTATTATTGGAGCTAAGCCATATATATTATCATAATCTGGACGCTGAACCTTATCTGGTACTTTTCCTGTGGCGCTTATAAATTTTCTTTCTGCCTCCTGGCAAAAAATATCAAATATCAATGAGGATTTTCCTGATCCTGAAACACCTGTCACTACTGTCATCTTGTTTCTAGGAAATTTCACATCTATATTCTTCAAGTTATTTTCTCTTGCTCCTTTAATTGTAATCCACTCGTTATTCATAATTATATTTTTCACTCCATTCTATGTTTTTCACAATAGTTATAAAAGAAATATCATGTATATCTTTTATTATCGATGTAGTGTGCATACACTATATCAATAGTTGACATACTCAACTATATTATATATTATGCCTATTATTTTTCCTTGTCAACTACTACTAATACTTTTATGAATATGCAGGAATGAATTTTTAGCAAAAATAGAAAGCACACATAGATTATATAAACTAATCCATGTATGCATTCAAAATTCGATTATACACTGTCCAGCGCTACTCTAAAATCTTTCAAAAACTGTACTATGTCATAATCATCCCCTGAATTTACTTTTCTAATAAATTCACTACCGATGATAATTCCCTCTGCATGGTTCTCTAATACCTCTAAAGCATTCTTTACTGTGCTAATGCCAAAACCTATTTGGATAGGAAGTTTTGAATGTTTCTTTATTACCTCCATGGTTTTTATATAGTTCTTTGGCATCTCACCTGTACCACCAGTTTTGCCTGCTCCAGACATAACATAGGCAAATCCATTGTTATATCTTAATCTTTCTACTATTTCTTCCTCTAGCATAGTTTCATTATATAGCTGAATCAGGTTAGCATTGTCCACTTTATATAGGAAGTCAGCACAAAGTAAGGCATCATAGTAAGGCTTCAAAGCCAATAGGTCATATTTTTCAACTCCTGCTTTATAGGTCATGAGTATTACTTTCATATTATTACAATTTTTCTTTATATAATCTAAAATCTCAATTAAAGTTTCTTTACTAAAGCCTTCATCAAGGACTGTCTTATTTGCATCACTAATTACTTTTCCGTCAAGGTAAGGCTCCTCTACGGGTATACCCAACTCTAGAATATCCACCCCTGATCTTTCCATTAAGTCGATTATGGTGTAAAAGAGCTCTTTATTAGGATATGAAGCCATTAAGTATACCGTTAATGCTTTTCTGCTATTAAAAATATTTATAATATTATCCATGTAATAACCTTAAAATCCATCCTACTATTGGACCATAGAAGGCATAATCTGTTTCACATAGAACTCTCATTATTGGTTCATATCCCCCGATATAAGGAATTAAAAGCGCTTGTCCAAATATCAATATTAACCCATTTACAAAGGAACCTATTATAGCTCCTCTTCTTCCTCCTGTAGAGTTACCGAAGATAGCTGTTATAGCTCCTGTAAAGAAGGTTGGTATAAGTGCTGGAAAAACCACCACTGGAAACTTCATAACTCCAAGTATAGACATACCTATTAAACCAGCTATGAGGCTGCTTAAGAAACCAACTATAACGGAAGTTGGATAGCTTGGAAATAAAAGTGGTATATCAAGACCTGGTTTAGCATTAGGCACTAGCTTTTCTGAAATACCATGGAAAGCTGGTACTATATCAGCAAGCATCATTCTAACTCCAGTTACGATCACAGTAATCCATAGTCCGAATTTTAAACCGTTTAGTATAGAATAGGTAACTATATCTTTACCACCACTTATTTTTGAAGTTACAAAACTTGGTCCTGCTATTAAAGAAACTAATAAGAAAATTACAGTCATAAGTACGCTTAAAGCAATATTTGTTTCTCTTAAAAATTCAAAGCCTTTAGGAAGCTTCATTTCTTCTAAATCTTTATCCTTATTTCCAAATAACTTACCTAATGCTGCTGAAATTAAGCAGCCTATGGAACTAGAGTGTCCTATAGTAAAGCCTTCTCCGCCCTTTACATTCTTCATAAGAGTATTCATATAAGCACAAGTAAAAGTTAAATAAAGCCCTAGTAATATGGAACCTATTAATATTACCATAACTGGCGATAGTGAAGTTCCTACCTTAAGCAAAGCTGCTATAAGTCCTGCATAAAAAAATGATACATGGGCAGATAAGTGTATAAATTTATATTTTGTAAATCTGGCTATTAACACATTTATCATAAAACCAAAAGCAAAGATTAGGGCTGCTTCTCCTCCGATAGTAGACATACTTTGTCCTACGGCGCTATCTATAGACATTACTTCTGTTCCCATACCGAATATGTGCTGAATCATTGGTTGTAACGGTAGTAGGGACATACCCATACTTTGAGCTCCAGTAACAATTATCATAAATCCCACCATAGTTTTTATGGTAGCTGAAACAATGGTACTTACTTTTTTCTTTTGAACTGCTAATCCTACTAAAGTGACCATACCTATTAAAAAGGCAGGTTCACTAAGTATATTAGATATAAAATACATTAATATATTTTTCATACCCCAACGCTCCCTTATTAATTATTTCATTGAATTAGTTCCCTACCACTTTATCTATAGCCTCTAATAACTTTTCTCTTAAATATGCTTTATCCATTAAATTATCAATTCTTATAATTTCTGCTCTAGAGCTTCTTAAAACATTTGCAAAGTCTGAGGTGGTAACCAATATATCCGCTTCTTCTGGATTTACTGATCCTATATCTGCAGCATTTACCTCTGCTTCTATACCTTCCTTATCTAAAATTTGTTGAGCATATACCTTTAGCATCATGCTGCTTCCTACTCCTGCTCCACACACTGTCAATATTTTAATCATCTAAATCATCCTCCTAATTATTAAAATCTATGAATTTATTAATTTTATAATACCTTCTTCATTATTTGCATTTAATATGAATTGTATTTTTTCTTGATCTCCTAAGATGTCCATTAGCTCAGATAATGCTTTTAAATGAGAGGAATGGTCTAAAGCACATAGACATACTACTAATTTTACAGGATCATTTATTGGATTTCCAAATTCTAAAGGTTTTTTCAAGGTCATAAGGCTCATGCCTATTTTTTTAGCTCCCATTTCAGGTCTAGCGTGAGGCATGGCAATTCCTGGCGCTATAACGATATAAGCTCCATTCTTTTCTACATTTTCAATCATAGCCTCTACATATCCATCTTCTATAGAATCGCTGGCCTTTAATAAATTACCACCAGTTCTTACGGCCTCTCTCCAATCATCGGCTTCAACATTTAATTTAATATTATTTATGGTTAATACTTCTTTTAGCAATGGTTGATACCCCCCTTGTAGGATTTTTTCCTTTTTATAGTTCAAATATTTTTCCAATTCATTCTGTAGCTCCGAGTGATTTTTTATAATGCAATTTTTTTCAATAATATTTAAAATCCCCTGGACTAAATTATTATCGGTATTAAATTCATCAATAAAATCTCTTAATCTTTTTATATCTTTATTATTCATAATGGGATTTACTATTATGGTTCTAATGCTACAATCTAAGGGTACTGTAGAAATTATCAAATCAATTCTGCTTTTCGATAGCACTTCCTTAACCTGATGATAAGCCACTGCATCTACTATATTTACCTTAAATCTATTTTTGATTGTAGATAGAATCATTTGAGAGGTACCAATACCCGTACTGCACACTATTAATACATTTGGCAGATAGGTATTAAAGCTCTTTATCCTCTCTAAAGCTGCTCCAAAATGAATGGTAAAGTAGCCGATCTCCGACTCATTAATGTCCTTACCCGTATATTGTTTTATGGCTGATACATTTTCGTATACTATTAAAAACAAATCCTTATAGTTCTCTTTTATTTCATTAATCATAGGATTTTTTAAAACTATGTCATGCTTAATTCTATATAATGCTGGTCTTAAATGATCCATAAATCCATAAAATAAAGAACTATCCTTCAGTAGATTTACCTCTAAACTATTGCTCACCTTTTCAATTAATTCTTTTGTAAGCAGCTGAACCTCTAACCAATCTTCCTTTACATCGCTGTTATAGTCATAATAATTTAAGCTGCTGCCTAATAAGTGTATAGTTATATATGCAATTTCTTCATCAGATATTTTAATGGAATAGTATTTTTCTAAGTCCTTTGCTATATCCTTTGCCACCCTAAATTCTTTTGTATGTTGAATCTTTTCCATATCCTCAAAGGCTTCAGCAATATCCTTTCCTTCTTGGATTCTTTTAATTGCATAGGCTATATGCACTACCAGATTAGTATAGGCATCATCAGAAAAGGTATTTTCTAAATGTCTCTCTGCCTTCTGTACACACTGCTCTATAAAAGATAAATTTATTTCTTTAAAGAATTCTTTAATTTGTTTGTATAGATAGCCATTGAACCTGGTGTAATCAGGTGAATCCACTACCTTCGTTGTTTTCTCTAAATCTAAGGAACTAGATAAAATTTCTATAATAGCTTTTCTTAAAACCTTTTCATCTCCCTTAACAGAAATTCCTTTTTTTGTAGCTGCAATAAGTTCAATATCTCTATGCTTAAGCCAAGACTTTATATGCTTTAAATCATTTGATATTGTACTTCTGCTGGTTTTTGTTTTTTCTGCTAAATAGTCTATGGTGATATAATTATCAGTCTGAAGCAGCTCGCTTAAGATTATATAAATTCTTTCCTTCTTACTTAGAGCATAATAAGACAGATTATATTCACCTAGCAGGTCTAATATCTTTTCTTTTTCCTGACTTTTAAGATTTAAGGTAATACCTAAATTTTGCTTTCTTTTTAATAGAGGTAATTTATTCTTTCTTAAAAAATCATCGATAATATCTAAGTCATATCTTATAGTTCTATTGCTAACTCTTAATTCATTAGAAATTTCTTCAATGGTCCTAGGATTACCATTATTAATAAGGCTTAAAATAATTTGGATGCATCTCTCATTCATTAGTTTTATTCACCTCTTAGCTTTATTATAGGATAGGTTTTTCATTTTAAAAAGATTAAATACCTTCACTTCTAATAAGGCAAAAGTATATTAATAAAATAAAGGAGTTTGAATCATTCCTTCAAACTCCTTTATAAAATATTTAATTTTTCATTCTTGAAATAGTATTAGGACACAAAAGCCTTGCTTTGCATTTCCTTCTCTTCAAGAAGCTGATTGGTATATAAATTATAATAGTAACCTTTTCTTCTAATTAACTCTCTATGAGTTCCAGCTTCAGTAATTTTACCTTTTCTTATAACGAGAATTTTGTCTGCAGATACTATGGTAGAAAGTCTATGAGCTACTACAAAGCTGGTTCTATTATAAAGAACTTTTTCTATAGCATTTTGTATCATTCTTTCCGTTTCTGTATCTATAGAAGAAGTAGCTTCATCTAGCACAAAGAGGGCTGGATTAGCCACAATAGCTCTAGCAAAGGAAATAAGCTGTTTTTCTCCAGTAGAAAGGTTCCCTCCTCCTTCTCCTACCTCTGAATCATAACCTTTTTCCATTTTCATTATGAAGCTATGAGCATTTACAAGCTTTGCTGCTTTTTCAATCTCTTCTTGTGTTGCTTCAAGCTTTCCATACCTTATATTGTCCTTAATAGTTCCACTAAAAAGATGTGGACTTTGAAGCACATAACCTATATTGGATTGAAGCCAAAGCAAAGACCTTTCCCTATAGTCCTCTCCATCAATCAATATTTGTCCGCTAGTAGGCTCATAGAATCTACAAATTAAATTTACTATTGTGCTTTTTCCTGATCCTGTTTCGCCTACAAGAGCTATGGTTTCACCTTGTTTTACCTTTAGATTAAAGTTTTCTAATACCTTCTCCCCATTTTTATAAGAAAAACATACATCTTTAAATTCAATTTCTCCATGGATTTTTTCCCAATTTTCTTTTTTAGGATCAAATAAGTCTCCATATTTATCTATTACATCTTTTCTGTCCCATATATCTGGCTCTGTTTCTATAAGAGATATTATTCTTTCTGCAGAAGCCTGTGCATTTTGAAGCTCTGCTATAGTTCCTGCCAGCTGACTTACGGGATCAAAAAACTGTATGGTGTATGAAATAAACATTACGAAGGTACCGTAGGATAAAGCTTCAGAAATAACGCTTTTTCCTCCTAGCCATAAGGCAAAACCTGTGCCTATACTTCCCATAGATAAGACTATAGGAAGAAATAAAGCAGAGAACATAGCTGCCCTTACCGCAGAGTTTCTCATTTTAGTGGCATCTTCTTTAAATTCCTTTAAGTTTTCTTCTTCTCTAACTAAGGTTTTAGTAGTTTTAGCTCCTGATACCTCTTCACTAAAATCTGCTGTTAACTGAGAGTTTAATTTTCTAACACTTCTATAAGACTTTAAAATCTTCTTTTGAAAAAACATCCCCACTATAAATAAAACTGGCACTACGCTCATGCTTATAAGAGTTAATTTTACATTGTTATAAAGCATTATAATTATAAAAGCACTCATCATAGCTAAAGCCCATACCATATCGATTAGTCCCCAAGATATAATCTCGCTAAGTCTGGCTACATCTGAGGTCATCCTCGCCATAAGCCATCCCACTGAGGAGTTATCATAATAAGAAAAGGATAGCTGTTGAAGTCTTTTAAAACCAAGATTTCTTATATGATAGGCAAGATGAGTTTCAATCTTACCTGCTTGCTTTATAAATAACTTTATATTTAATACCTGAAAAAGGACTACGCAAAAATAAACTAGAGCAAATAACTTAAGCCCTTCAGAACTCTTTTTTACAATAAAATTATCTATAGCATATCTTGTAAGCAGCGGCATCAACGCATCTACTCCTGCCACGCATATCATTAAAAAGGCTAGGGCTATAAGCCCCTTTTTAAACTGTGACAGATATTTAAAAAGCTTTCGCCAGATTCCTATATCTATTTTTTCCGTTACTTTATTTTCATCAATTCTAGCCATTATCTCATCTCCTTCCTTACCCGTTGCAGGCTTTCTTTTCTTCTTCCTCTTCAAAGCTATCCAAAGAGTTTTGTATTTCCCATATTCTCTTATAAATTCCCTCTTTATTTATAAGTTCCTGATGAGTACCTATGCTTTCAATAGCTCCATGATTTAACACTATGATCTTATCTGCATCCATTACCGTTGAAATTCTGTGAGAGATTATGAAGGTAGTGTTATCAGCACTTTTCTTCTTTAACTCCTCTCTTATTATCCTATCTGTTTCAGCATCTACCGCACTTAAAGAATCATCAAATATCAATATTGGCATATTCTTTATCAGTGTTCTTGCAATGGCCACCCTCTGTCTTTGTCCTCCTGATAAGGTAACACCCTTTTCTCCCACTATGGTGTCATAGCCCTTTTCGAAGGAGGTTATAACATCATGTACCGCTGCTGCAGTAGCTGCCTTTTCAATTTCTATATCCTCTGAATCCAGTTTAGCAATCATAATATTTTCTTTTATAGTCCTTGAATAAAGGAAGGGTTCTTGTAATACAATCCCTATATTGCTTCTTATCCATTTCCTCTCGATATCCTTAAGCTCTACACCATCCACCTTTATAGAACCACTATTATAATCATAGAGTCTCAATAAAAGATGAACCAATGAAGATTTACCAGATCCTGTAGGCCCAACTATAGCGATAGTTTCCCCTTTTTTAACGCTAAAACTAACGTTTTTAAGAACCTCAGTATCTTTTTCATATTCAAAGCTTACATTTTCAAAGGCTATCTCACCTTTGATCTCTGGTTTCAAGGCTTTTCCATATTCCTGTTCCACTGGGGTTTCAAGAATATTTGTAATTCTTCCAAGAGAAACAGTCATTTTCCCCATATCTGAAAGAATCCTTCCTAATTGCCTTATAGGCCATAATAGCATTCCTTCATAGGTATTAAATACCACCAAAGTACCTAAGCTTATTTCTCCTTTATTTGCAAAATATATACCAGATATCAAAACTAGTCCAATTTGACTCATACAAAGTAAGTCCGATAGTGACCAATAATTAGAAAGCAAATTTATTAACTTAAAGTTTAAGTCTCTATATTTCTTATTTTCCTTTTCATATTTTTCAATCTCAAAGGTTTGTCTTCCAAAGGCCTTCACCACTCTAACTCCACTTAAGTTTTCTTGAAGTATAGAAGTAAGAGTTCCCTCTTGAGCATCTGCCTTTTCAAAATTGTGCTTGATTTTGTGGAAGAACATATAAGAGAATAAAAATATAAATGGCACCACTACCATGGCAATCAAAGTCATTTTTTTATTTAAGGATAGCATCATTATCACCGCAAAGGTTAATATAAAAACAGCTCTCCCTATATCTACCATTTGATTTGCAAAAAATCTTCTAACTGTGTCCACATCCGATGTGCATCGTTGAATTAAATCCCCTGATTCTGCCTTTACATGATATCCATAAGGCAAGTTCTGAATATGATCATAAAGCTTTACTCTTATATTTTTTGCAATGTTCTCAGCAGCCTGTGAAGAAAGTTTACCTCTTAAAAATAAGAAAATTCCTCTTGTAGTGGTTAATGCTACAAGGCATAAAGAGCATATCCATAAATTTCTCCAAAGTACTTCCTTACCTCCAACTAGCTCTATCAGCTTTTCAATAGGCGCTGGAGCAACTATTGGGTTATTTCCTATAATAGAATCTATGGTTATTTTTATAATCATAGGCTCTAGCATTGCTAGAAATGTAGATGCTGCTATAGAAAGTATTGCTGCAATATATAATAATCTATTTCCCTTAATTAGCTTTAAAAGTTTCTTCAAAATAATTCCCCCTTTTTAACATTGTAAAGTTCCTAGTAACTCAAGTGTAAAAATTAGAACCGTATCCCCTAATTTTTTCTTCAGCATGATTTTTAATCATCTTTATCAACTCCTTTTGTATTTTTTATAAAAAAAAACCGAAGAATATAATATTCTACGGCTTTATAAGCAAAAATCGGTAATAACAGGGTATCTAATTCTTTACATAACAATACCCTTTAATATAAATATAAAAAGCCATAGATACACAACCTATGGCTTATATACATTAATTCAAATAATTAAGATTAAAGATGTACACCAAGATCGTGCATATATATTTTATTAAATTGTGCTGAAAGATTCCCATTGCCTAATGTAAATCTTCTGTTTCCTAACATATTCACGACCTCCTTATTTTAATAGTAGTAATTTACTACATAACCATTATATGCTTGTATCTTGCAAATTGCAATAAAATTTTTCTTATATTTTAAATATTCTGTAATGCTTCTTTAATACTTTCTGTATATATTCCACCATGATAACAGATAATTCTATGGATATCATAATTTAATAGCTTTTCAATTGATTTTCTTGCTTCATCAATATCTAAAGTATATTGTGGGTTTGCAATAACTAATTTATTATCTTCTACTACCAATGCATCTCCCGCAACTAAGGTTTTACTATCTTTAACGTAAATTGATATATGACCTGGCATATGTCCTGGAGTACCAACTATTTCTATGCCCCCACACCAAGAAAATGCTTCCTTGTCTCTTAAACAAATATCCACCTCAACATTTTCTATAGATTCAAGGAATCTCTGAAAATTCCATGCATTTTCCTTTTGTTCTTCTGGTAGTTCATCATATATAGCCTCTGCTTGCTGTAATCTTAATGACTTTTCCTTACCGCTGATATACTTAGCATCATCAATGGAGGAAAGAATTTTAATATGAGGATATTCTCTTTTAAATTCTGCTAAGGCTCCCATATGGTCGAAATCATGGTGAGTTATAATTATTTTAGTTAACTTGCTCATATCAAGTCCCTTTGCTTCAGCAGCAGCTTTTATTAAAGGCAGGAAATTAGGATAACCACAATCAATTAAAATCATTTCCTCTTCATCACTTAATATAACTGGAAAAATGCTATTTGTATCCCCATTAAAATCAAATTTAATCTCTAAAACCGTTAATTTATTCATTGTTTTGACCCTCCACAATTAATACATAAGCTTCCCCTATTATATTAAATCTATTCTAGAAAATCTTTCAAGTGCATAAATGATTCTACATTAAACTTGTCCGTAATCCAAAATAAATATCCAGCCTTCACGCTTCATTTCTCTGAAACTGAACACTGGATATCTTAGCTTTCCACTATTATAAGATTATTGATAGAAAATCCTATCCTTATATTCTTCAAATAGGGTTTTGTTAAACTCGTCTCCACCATCTACATTGGCACTGTGGAACACTGGAGGAGTTATCCCTCTTTCTTGTAGCTTTTCAACTACCCCAATTACTATAGCATTTGCTATAACAGCTCCCACCGCTGTAGAAGTAGGGGCTACCTTTTGCTCCATACCTTCTACTAAAGTACTGGAATCCTCAAAATCTCCACAATTATCTATTACCACATCACCTACTTCATAAAGCAGTTTTCCAGAAGCATGTCTTGAAGTTACCTGACTTGAGTAGGTCATATTTGTCATAACTATTACCTGAGCTCCGAGCTTCTTTGCTTCTATAGCCATTTCAACGGAAACTGAGTTCCTTCCAGACACTGAATGAATAAGCAGTACATCATCCTTCTTTATAAGAGCAGCCTTTAGAATCTCTTTTCCAAAACCATTTAAGCGCTCCATTTGAGAGGTCAGAGTTACAGGACGAGTATTTAGCATCAATGTAGGATTGAATATAGGGTTTATCAACGCGAGTCCTCCAGTTCTATAAAATAGCTCCTCAGCTAATATCCCTGCATGGGAAGCTCCAAATACAAATATGGAGTTACCTTTTTCTATGGCAGCCGCAAATAGTTCTGAGGCTCTATCAATATTCTCTTTCTGAGTCTCATAAACCTTATCTATTATTTCTTTTACATGGTTAAAATACCATTCCACATATTTACTCATTAATCTTTTGCCTCCTATTTCTATATTCCAAATAGTTTACCTAGTGCTCTTACTGCGATTGTCCGCAAGGAGAAATCATTACCTCCAAATTATAATTTCTGCAAGCATCATTTTAACACCATTATATAAAAGTATTCTCTCAAAGTAAATTCAAACCCTTCTAATAAATGTGGCAATTTAATATTAGAAGCTTTTCAAAAATATAGTTTAATTAGCAAATATATAAATAAATCTTTATTTATACCGATAATAAAATAATAAAATAAGTTTTATGTTAAAGGGGTATTTATTATGAAAGTTGGTACGAATTATTCGAGAATAAATTCAAGCTATAAAAAGAATATAAAAAGTGATTCCTATAGCTCTAATAATTCGCAAGTTGAATATATACTAGAAGGTGATGTTATAAGAGTTTATGTTACGGATAAAAACGGAAAAAGGAAATGTATTAGAACAATTCCTTTAAGTCAAGCAACTCCAGAAATACTAGCAAAAGTTAAAAACATTACTTTTATTGATATACTTAGAATTTTAGATATGCAGAAAAAAGATAAAAATAATCTTAATAAAAAATGAAGCCCACCTATAGAGAAACACTACGAAGACTTAACTTATACATGTTCCAAAATGGCATCTTTAAGCCATTATGGTGCATGTATAAGTTAATAGTGGAAGTTGTTTCTCTACATTTAAGTGGGTTCTTCAAAGGGGCTTGAGGGGCTATTAAATTTTACTTTCTAGCTCATTAATTAGATTTAAATATTTATCTTGTATTCCTTTTTCCTTTGCTTCTTCCTCAACCTTTTCACAATCTGCATCTAATTGCTCTAGGGTTTCCTTGCTTAGGCTTCTCTCTGCAAATTTATATACTACATCATCTTCTTTTTCAATATGTCTGTAAAGCAAATCTGTATAACCTATAGCATTAGCAATAATATCGAGCTTTGCTTCTTCCTCACCCTTTTCAAAGGCTATAAGAGCTTTTTCTAGGTTTTGCATATACAATCTTCCAAAGTCATGCTCTACTAACATACCTTGTCTTACTAGTTTTTCAGCCGGTCCCTTTATCTCTTCAATCATTCTATTAAATAGATAATCTTCCTCTTTTCCATGATGGTGTTTATCTGCATAATTTCTCACAAAATCTATAATCTTATAAAAATCTTTGTAGTCTACATCCTCGTTCTTTAATACCTTAAAGCAATACTTCCTTATAACACCTAACATACGTTTTATATTCTTATGCTCATCTACCATTAACTGAATTGCACTCATTTTATATTCCTCCTTCTCAAACTATCTTTTAATAGAATAGGTACTATCCCCTAAAGCTTCAAAATGAAAATCATCATTTAAAGAAGTTACAAAAGCAGAAATCCAAGCTTCTCTTAAATCATAGAAATTTTGAACTTTACCACCTACTGCCTGCCAGTGTGGACTATGGAGACATTGAGTAGCCTTCCAAACTATTTCATTTTCATCAGAACTTAAGACAACATTTACCCTATCACAAGGCATTCCCTCTAATATATAATCATTTAATGCATTATACATCTCTTCAGGCATTGTGGGATAATTTTTTTCTCTATGCTCTACTCCACATTTTTCTCCTTGCTTTTTAAATATGTCCATTAAATCTTTTTTATATCCTTCTTTCTCCTTTAATATAGCTGTAACCCAAGCTGCCTGTCTTCCTTCTGCTGCGTGAATTTTACTTTGGAGCCAACCATGGATATTTGAAGTATCTATTATTTGCTCTAAAGGTTTATTTTCTGTTGGCGCCTCATACTTTGATAGAACTTCTTCCTTTATCTGCTCCACAGGCAGATTATTATTCTCAGCAAAGTTTATTATTTCCTTTTCTAAGTTTTCAAACCAAACTATTTTATTATATAACCAATAATGTATTTTACCTAAGTATAAACTCATAACTAATTCCTCCATATATAAACTTTATTTTTATTATTTCCTTTAGACTATATTTATATTTTATATCACTTGATAATTAATTTCGGTAACAAAGGTTACAAAAAAATTAAAACCCTGCAATCAAAAATCGCAGAGTTTCATATTAACCTTCCTGTATCCAATTTCTTAATCTTTATTTTTTTCTTCTCTTCCTATTATAGCATTTATAGTTATCTGCATCTTCTTCTTGAGCTCATTATTCTTTAGCAATACTGTAGATATTAAATCTATAAGATATATAGCTGAAAATTGGCTATTCACAAATCTTTCCTTATCCACAAATCCAGAGTTATATACGATAAGGGTCATATCTGAATAGTGAGCTACGCTGCTTTCTTCAAAGCTTGTAATAGAAACCACCTTAGCTCCATTTTCCTTAGCTACTCTTAAGGATTGTATCACCTCTGCTGTTTCTCCGGATATAGATATACCTATAACCAAATCCTCCTCTGTTACTATAGCGCTATTTATTATCATCATATGGGAGTCTGTTATACTATGAACATCAAAGCCCATTCTTATGAGTCTTAACATCATCTCTGAGGCGGTGAGACCGGAGCTTCCTACCCCATATATATATATTCTTCTTGCTTTTTTTATATCCTTAACCAACTTAAATATCATATCTTTATCTATAAGGCGATTAGTTCTCTCTATAACGTTTTTATAGAAATAATAAACATCTGAAAGTATTCCTTCATCTTTATTCTTATCTATCTTATTATAAGCACCGCTGATTTGTATTTTCATATCTACAAAGCTATTACATCCTATCTTCTTGCAAAACCTAGTTATAGTGGCTCCAGACACGCTCACTCTCTCTGCTAAATCTGAAATATTTATATTCTTAATGCTGTCAGTATTTTTTAAAATATAATCTGCTATATTTCTTTCCTTTTCAGAAAATCCTGTATACTTTTTTTGTATCTCACCTAAAACGTCCATAGACTTCCTCCGCTATACATCTTTCATATATTCTATTATGTAAAATATAGCGTATAAAGTCAAGAAAGGTATGCAATGAAATGGATTTTCATCACATACCTTTAAAATATTATAAGCTCTTATTTATTTCTTCTACAAACTTCTTTGTTATTAACTGAGGTCTTGTAATTGCTCCTCCTACCACTACAGTATAAGCTCCCATATCTAAGGCTTTCCTTGCCTTTTCTGGTGTATCAAAATTTCCTTCAGCCACTATTGGCTTTTTACATTTTTCTACTAGAGCCTCTAAAACATCAAAGTTATTTAAATTTTTTGATTGATCTGTATACCCAACAAGCGTTGTTCCTATATAATCAAAACCTAAAGATTCTGCCCTTACAGCTTCCTCCACTGTAGATATATCCGCCATAAATTTTTGATTTGGATAAATTCTTTTTAAAGATTTTAAGAATTCCTCATCCTGATCTATAGTAGCATCCAAAGCAATAACATCCACATTGATAGCTAAAAGCTCTTCTATCTCTTTCATTGTAGGAGTTATATAAGGCTTTATATTAGGATAGTTTATTTTTATTATTCCTATTATAGGGAGATCCACTTCCTTTTTAATAGCCTTTATATCCTCTACTCCATTAGCTCTAATAGCTACGGCTCCACCTTCTTTTGCTGCTAGTGCCATTTTACTCATTATAAAAGGACTATGCAATGGTTCCTCCGGTAATGCTTGACATGATACTATTAATCCTTTTTCCATCTTGCGCCTCCAATATTTCTATGATTAATCTACAGGAGGATGTGAAAAACATAGGTGTTCTTTTTCACGGGCCGCTCGTGGGGCTCCACGCGCGGTGTAGGGAAACCTATAGAACACCTTTTTTTACAGCCTCCTACATTTAAATAAACATTTATTATTCCGAATCTAGTATCTCACTAATCTTTTGTTTAATTGGATCTGCCTTAGCTCCAAATATAGCTTGAATGCCGCCTTTTACCTCTAACACCGCTGTAGCTCCTAAATTCTTTATTAAAGCTTTATCCACTATAGATACATCTTTAACGGAAACTCTAAGCCTTGTTATGCATGCATCCACATCTTCTATATTTTCTTTTCCTCCTAAAGCTGCTAAAATTTCTATGGCAGTATCCTTTAAAGAGCTCTTTGTAACAACCTTAACCTCTTCTCCATCCTCTTCACGTCCTGGAGTCATTACATTGAATTTAGTTATTAATATCCTAAAGGTAAAGTAATATAAGCATGCCCATACTGCTCCCACTAATAATACTAATACCCAATGAGTTTTATCATTACCTTGAAGTGTTCCAAATAATGTAAAGTCTATAACTCCACCAGAGAAAGTATTACCTATTCTTATTTTTAATAAATCTGCCACTAGGAAGGATAATCCATCAAAGAAAGCATGAACTACATATAGCCATGGAGCTACGAATAAAAACATGAATTCTATAGGTTCTGTTATTCCTGTTATAAAGGAGGTAAGGGCAGCCCCTAAAAATAATCCACCTACAAGCTTTCTCTTTTCCTTTGGTACACAATGATACATAGCTAAGCATGCTGCTGGTAATCCAAACATCATTGTTGCAAAACGTCCTGCAAAGAATCTTGTTCCTTCAGTGTATAATCCCACATGATTTGGATCTGCAAGCTGTGCAAAGAATATATTTTGAGCTCCAACTATGGTCTTTCCTGCTATCTCTGCTGTTCCTCCTAGTTCTGTAAACCAGAATAGAGGATATATCATATGGTGTAATCCTACTGCTCCTGTAAGTCTTAATAGAAATCCATATAAAAATGTTCCTATTACTCCAAAGCCAGCTATGGCTGTTCCTGCACTAGTTAACCATCCTTGGAATGTAGGCCAAATTAAGAAAAATATAAGTGCTACTCCGATAGATACAAAGGATGAAACTATTGGAACAAATCTAGATCCTCCAAAGAAACCTAAAACTGCTGGTAATTGAATATCATGATACTTGTTATGCAAGTAAGTTACTAACACACCTATAACTATAGAACCTACTACACCTGTATCAATTGATTTAACTGCTGGATTAAATACAGCTATCATTGCTTTAATAGAACCATTCATTACTAAGAAGGATACTGCAGCTGCAAGTCCAGCTGTTCCTTTATCTGTCTTAGCTAAACCAACAGCAAGTCCAATACACATAATAAGTGCTAGATTACCAAATACTACTTCTCCTGCTGCCTTCATTATTGAAAATAAAGCTTGTATCCAAAATACATTTAAAAATGGATAAGCCTGAATTGTATTTGGATTTGATAATGCTCCACCAATGCCTAACAATAAACCTGCTGCTGGCAAAATAGCTATAGGTAACATGAAGGCTTTACCAATTTTTTGTAGGTTTTTAAACATTATTATTCCTCCCCTAATAAAATATAAATTTATTTTCATTCATAGCGCTATTATGAAAACCATTTACTTGTTTATCTTAAGTCTATCATATAAAATAATTTTCTGCAATATCATTTTTATGAAAACTATTTTCTAATTTAAAATAGATTATAACACAATAAATTATTATAATTTATTATTTATCTATAACTTTTATGAATAGCATTATTAGTTTATTTTAAATTAACAAGCCGCACCCTTTACGGGCACGGCTTGAATCTACTTCTTTAAACCAATTAAATTCCAGGAAAGATCTAATTCTGCTAGAGTCACTTCCTTCTTATAGTCTTTAAATCCTTGTTTTTTAAGTTCTTTTAAAAGCCAAGCTTCATTTTTACCAATACGCTTTAAGTTTACATGTTCTATGGTAAGCGATTTCCTGCTGCACGATAGATTTCATACCATTCTGGTCTTGATAATTCTATGTTGCTTGCTGTACAGATATCTTTTAAGCGTTCTACATTAGTGGTTCCAACAATTGTCTGCATTTTAGCTGGATGTCTAAGAATCCAGGCAACTGCAATGGCAGATTTACTTACTCCTTTTTCTTTTGCAATACGCCCTAATACAGTATTTAACTCTGGAAATTTATCATTATCTATGAAGACACCTTCAAAGAAACCATATTGGAATGGCGACCAAGCTTGTAATGTAATATTTTTTAAGCGACAATATTCTAGTATACTGCCGTCTCGGTCTAAAGATCCTTCGAACAATGTGTTAGTTTGTATACCGCTATTTATCATTCCGCAATGCATAATACTAAATTGCATTTGATTTACAATGAGTGGTTGCTTAACAGAAGATTTTAATAATTCAATCTGCATACTATTGAAATTGCTAACACCAAAGTTACGAACTTTACCGCTGGACTGCAAAACATCAAAAGCTTCCGCTACTTCTTCAGGTTCCATTAGTGTATCTGGTCTATGAAGAATCAATAGATCTAAATAATCTGTTCTTAATCTTTGTAGTATTCCATCCACAGAATCTAATATATGTCCCTTGGAAAAATCATAATATCCTGGACGAATAGCACATTTGCTTTGAATTTGTATTTTATCACGGAGTCCCGGTCTAGAAGTTAACATTTTTCCAAAAAGCTCTTCACAGTACCCTCTACCATAAATATCAGCATGGTCAAAAAGGGTAATGCCCTCTTCCATAGCTACACCTACATAATTAGATAGTTCTTCTACGGACATTTTGTTAATCCTCATGCACCCTAATACAATTTCTGAGGCTTTAAATCCTGATTTACCAATATCAATTTTCTTCATATTATATCCTTCCTTAAGTACCTTTATTTTTAAAATATATTATATATTATTTTTTAATATAACTCTACAATTATATTAGATACCCTCATATTAGTGGATCTATTGATCTGGGATAACACTAGCAGCATACAAGTAAAAGAGCCTTGGTAAACTTAGTCACCAAAGCTCCTCTATTTATTTATAATGTCTCTATTCCAACTACATTGTATTTCTCAGTGTTAACAGCTAATTTTATAGTCTCTTCACTTATCTCAGCCTTTGTTTCAACTATAACATATTTATCAGATAAATTTACCTCTGCACTATTTACACCCTCTATCTTAATTAATGCTTCCTTTACATGCTTAGCGCAGTTTCCACATTTCATACCTTCTACTAATATTTTCTTTTTCATTTTATACTCCTCCTTGTATTCTTTATAATATATATTTCAATATCTATCTAACTGGTTTAAACCTCTTTAATCTTAAAGCATTGGCTAATACTGACACAGAGCTAAGACTCATTGCTGCTCCTGCTATCATAGGATTTAATAATGGTCCTCCAAAGGCATATAGGATTCCCATAGCTACTGGTATTCCTATGGTATTATATCCAAAGGCCCAGAATAAGTTTTCCTTAATATTTCTTATGGTGCTTTTACTTAATTGTATAGCAGTAGGAACATCCATCAGGTCACTCTTCATAAGAACTATATCTGCTGATTCCATAGCCACATCTGTTCCTGAACCTATAGCTATCCCTATATCTGCTTGTGCTAGTGCTGGAGCATCATTTATACCATCACCAACCATGGCCACCTTTTTGCCTTCAGCTTGGAGCTTTTTAACTTCATTTGCCTTGTCTTGTGGTAATACTTCAGCTAATATTCTGTCTATTCCAACTTGTTTAGCTATAGCTTCAGCAGTTCTCTTATTATCTCCAGTTATAATTGCAACTTCAATTCCCATTTTATGAAGCTTTTCTATTGCTTTCTTACTATTTTCTTTAACAGTATCAGCAACAGCTATGATACCTGCTATCTTATTATCTATTGCTATATACATTGGAGTCTTACCTTCTCCAGCTAAGTTATCTGAAGTTTTTTCTAATCTTTCTAGGGATATTTTACTTTCAACCATAAGCTTTCTGTTTCCAAGTAAAATATCTTTACCATCTATTTTCACTTCAATTCCATGGCCAGGAATAGCCTTAAAGAAATCAAGTTTCTTAAATTCTAGTCCTCTTTCTTCTGCCCCCTTAACAATTGCTTCACCAAGTGGATGTTCTGATCCTTTTTCCGCGGACGCAGCCAACTGTAATAGGTCATTTTCTGTTATACCATTTGCAACAACTACATCTGTAACCTTGGGTTTACCTTCAGTAATAGTACCTGTTTTATCAAATACTATAGTTTGTATCTTATGAGCAGTTTCTAGTGCTGCACCGCTTTTTATCAAAACACCATATTCTGCACCTTTACCTGTACCAACCATTATAGCTGTTGGTGTTGCAAGTCCAAGAGCACATGGGCAAGCAATTACTAAAACAGAAATAAATATTGTAAGGGAGAAAATTGTTGATTGTCCTCCAAAGAAATACCATGCTAAACCTGAAATAGTCGCTAAGGCAATAACTATTGGAACAAAGTAACCTGAAATAACATCTGCAAGTTTTGCAATTGGAGCTTTAGAGCCTTGAGCATCTTCAACTAATTTTATGATTTGAGCAAGTGCTGTATCTTTACCAATTTTAGTAGCTTTATATTTTATAGTTCCATTTTTATTTATACTTGCTCCAATAATCTTATCACCAGTATTTTTTTCTACCGGAATACTTTCACCGGTAAGCATTGATTCATCTACTGAAGTAGTACCTTCAACTACCTCCCCGTCTACAGGCATCTTTTCTCCTGGTTTAACTATTATTACATCTCCTACTTCTACTTCTTCAATAGTGATCTCTGTTTCTTTTCCATTCCTTATAACTATAGCTGTTTTAGGCGCAAGTCCCATAAGCTTTTTTATAGCTTCAGAGGTCTTTCCCTTAGAAACAGATTCTAGATACTTACCAAGGGTTATTAAAGTGATGATTACTGCTGCTGATTCAAAGTATAAATCCATGGCATACTTTGTATCTCCACCAATAATCTTAACTGTTGCAAATACACCATAAAGAACCGCTGCCGATGTACCTATGGCAATAAGTGAGTCCATATTTGGATTTCTTCTAATCAATGCTTTAAATCCAATGGTGTAGTATTTGTTACCAGCAATTATAACAGGTATAGTTAGAAATAATTGTGATAAGGCAAAAGCTTCAGGATTCATCATTGGATTAATAAAATCAGGAAGAGGAAGTCCCATCATATGCCCCATAGATATATAAAGTAGTGGCACTGTAAATATGGCAGATATAATAAATTTTTTCCACAATAGTTTCATTTCTTTTTCTTTTCGCTCTTTATCTGTGTCTACTGTGCTCTCTTCTTCTATAGCCTTATAGCCTGCTTTTTCTACCGCTTTCTTTATATCTATAACTTTAACCTTTGAAGGCTCATAGTTTATAATTAATTTCTCAGTTGCATAATTAACATTTGCTTCTGTAACTCCATCAAGTTTTCTTGTAGCTCTTTCTACTGCCTTTGCGCAAGAGGCGCAAGTCATTCCTTCTATTTTCATAGTTTTATTAGCAGTATCACTAATAGCCTTATATCCTGCTTTTTCAACGGCTGCTTGGATATCTCCTACTGAAACCTTTGCTTCATCAAATTCTATACTTAGTTTTTCTGTAGCAAAGTTAACATTTGATTCAGTTACACCCTGCAGTTTTTTAGTGGCCCTTTCTACAGCTTTTGCGCAAGACGCACAGGTCATTCCTTCTATTTTTAATGACTTAGTTGCCATGTAATTTCACTCCTTACATAATTTTTATTTACCAATCACTTTTAGCCCCCCACCCATGTGGGGTGGTATATTTAAATAATAATATTAAAATCGAACTATGTCAACCTCTTTTTTAAAAAAATTTTTCTTTTTCATCACTAAATTATATATAAGATACTTATTCTATTAATAAAATTGTATATAAAATAAAGCTTGATAGTTAACCTATCAAGCTTTCCTTATACATTGTTCTTTTATATTAATTTTAACCAATAACCTGTACTACCTTTCCTTCTTGATCTTTTATCTCTGTTTTTTCTATTTTAAACTTTATCTTTTTCATTGTGCTTAAAGTAAAGCTTTTTTCCTTTGGAACTAATTCAGAAGCTATTTCAAGTGCTGTTTCTTTACTTATTCTAAGTTCTAAATTATTTTCGTTAATTTTCACTTCTGGCTCTTTTGAATAATTAATAGTTATATTGCTGTTCTTGCCAATAAGAATTAACTCTCTATCCTTCAGAATACGACCTTTTAAAACTTTCCCTAAAGTTTCGGCTTGATGTGCACCTATAGTAATTTCATAGCTTTTCCCTGTAAGTAATCCTCTGCTCTCTTTCCAAGAAAGCTTATCATTAAATAATGTTCTTGTGTTTGATCCGTCTCTTTCAGTGCCTTTTTCTATTAATACTTTTATCTCTTCACTATTTAGTAGGGAATCCCTATTTAGATCAGTTATATATAGAGGCATATATTTAGCAAATACCTTTAAAACTTCAGTACTATTCCAACATTTTATTGCATCTTCCTCATCTACAGTTATACCCACTATTTGTAAAAACTCAACTCTTCCATTTTGTGTATCCATAGCTGATAATTCTGGATCTTCTACGAAAGCTATAGAACCAATCAATGAATCTGTGTCGGCAGCAATTGGTCCATTAGCATTTAAATAGTGTCCTGCTGCAAAATAGTTTCCTGTTGAAAACACATATCTTGCAATGTTTTGAAGAAAATTCAATGCCCAATTTGGTGGTTCAGTATCTGAATCCTCCTTTTTCAATCTAAAAGTAAGTTCAAAGCCGTATCCACTGTATTCTAGATCTTCCCACTCTTTCTCATAAAGCTCTGAAAATCCATATGTAATAAAATGCCAATGAGGCATAGGCTCCTTCCTTTCATAAACACTTATTCCTTGTAAAGGGTCCTTTCCTCCTAAGAAATAGGGTATTACTGTACCGTAATGTTTAGGCTCTTGGTTTTCATATATATTTTTTAAAGCATCATCAATTGCTTGCCACCCTATAGCTTGTACTTCATCTTTATCTTCTTTACACATAAATTATCTTTAGTGAGAGGGTGCATTGTAAGTACCAAACTCTCACTAAATCTATCCTCCTTTCATTTTATACACTTTTTATATGCAATGTAAAAGCATTTGTTCTTTTAGATGCATCGTTTCGCTTAAAATATTTGATTTAGCAATATCTATCTGTGCATCATAAAAATGCATAATTTCTGTAAATAACTCATAAAAACTATTTTTTAGTTCAAAGTTTTCACTTAGCTTTCTTTTTTTCTTATATCGTTCGATTAAAGAAAAATATGATCCATTAGCATTGCTTAGTTGATATAAGTCAATTTCAGGATCGGCCCAGCAACAATTAAATGGGTCAATTATAGCAGCAACATCTGTTAATTCCTTGTTAAGCATAATGTTCCATGTGTTGTAATCTCCATGAATTAAACAAGCTTTAGTAATTGGCAAATAAAATATCTTATCATACGATTTATATGCTTTATCAATTACTTCATAAATTGTTTCATTCAACTTTCCACTATGAAACATCTTTGTTGCTCTTTCGTATATATCATCTACTTTGACTTTATAATATTCACGCCAATCTTTTACAAAAGCATCTGCTCCAATTTCTCCAAAGCCTTCCTTGTTCTCTACACAATGATAGGCAATCAAATTATCTACCATCTTATCACCAATATAATCTAGGTACTCTTCATTTATCTGTTCCTGCATTCCTGCATTTACTCCCTCTAAATATTCCATAGCTAATACATCGTTCGGTAATGAAATATCATGATAATGAGTAAAATATACCTTTGGCATTCTTATGATTGCATATTTTGATAAAATCTCTAGCTGTTGTTTTTCCTTATCAGCTAATCCATTAAAAAGATATACTTTGAGCACAACCTTATATGGTGATTTTTCAAGTTCTACTAAGAAAACCCGTCCGTAAAAACCACCACCAAGTGCAGTAATAGTTTTTGCTTCTGTAGAATAATATTTCTTAATTATGTCTTTTGCTATATGTTTCATAAGGATTTCCTCCTATATACATAAATGAATAAATTTCATACTTCTTCTAAAGAAAATGTATAGACAGAAAATGAGTTTATATTTTCTCTACACAATTTTACCGTTCTCAAATATTGATTTAATTTAAATCTTTCCAATTATAAACTGCTCCTCATTTCTATCGATTTAACTTCTAATTGGCAACAAAACCAGTTTTAGCTTCTAAAGCTCTATCTACATCAATTTCACATTCTTTATAGAAACAAACATTCTTTATTTAAGATAGAATTTTTGAGGAAAACTTTTTATATTATCCACTTCAAAGTATTCATCAAAATCCATTACTGATTTTGTTTCGTAAAACTTATTTATACATTCAATAAAAGATTTCAAATCTGGCGCAATAATATTTCTGTCATTATCTGCATGCCAGAACTCAATTAATTGTCCCTTATTACCAGTAAAAGTACCTCCTATATCATAACAAATATGATCTCCACCACCATTATGGAATATAGGCAGCCAGTTTTCATTCCACCAATTATCAATTTCAAAATCAAAACCAATCATTTCAGTCATCTCTTTAGCAGCATCCAATGCCTCTTCTAAGGGCATAAACATTGAATTGTTTACAAAGGAATCATAGCAATCATCGCTTTGTCCATTCTTCCATTGATAAAGTTTTTTTAAGTCATCAGGTATAGTAGTATTATACTTTTCTTCTAAAACCTTAATTTCATTTTCCTTAAATGGGGCATTAAGCTTTGAATAAAAATCCGGTCTTGATATTCTCAAATGGTTATCTAAAATTTCCAATTGTTTTTGCATATTTCATATTACCCCCTCTTATTATTGCAACTATAGAGAAACACTACGAAAACTTAAAAATGCTTATTAAGCGAAGTCTTCGTTAAATCACCTAAATAATCACCAAGGCTTTCACCATGACTTCTTCTCATTCCAACCACCGCTAGGTTCAATAAGCTTTGACTTAACAAAATCTAAGTACTTTTTATCCTCATCTTTAAATATCTCTTCTCCTTCTATTAGAAAAGCTCTAGCAAGTTCATCTGCAGCTTTTTCATATTCACCAAGCTCATATCGACATTGTCCTAATCTCATATGTATAAAAGGATTCCCTATAGCACCAGGACAATGCATTGCACATATAAGATTATCTCTCCCAGCCTCATAATTTCTCATAATAAAGTTTGTATCCCCTATGGCTGCTAGAATCCACGTTGAGGCTTCCCATTGTGTTTCCGGCGGTGGTAATAAATCTAATGCTGAGAAATATTTATTTAATGCCTCTGAATACTTTTCTTCTTCAACTAAACTATCTCCTAAGCTGCATAAATTAGTTATTTGCTCGTATATTTTCTTAGGTAAATCACTCATTTTTCTTCCCCTTTATATAAAAAATTTATTATAGTTTTACTTGTCATTTCTAGTCATTTTTGTTTCTTAGCATCAGGAATCTCATTTAAAAAGCTTCAGTTATACGATAATTGCGTTATATCCAGTTTTCCTACCTTTTTCAACTGCCTCTATGTATCCTTTAAAATAAAATGGTATACTATCTTCTTTTCCATTTACAATTCTCCCCTTTACTTTTTCAAAGGCATATATTGAAATAGAAAAATCAGGTTGTCCAGTTACAAGTACTGGTTGTTCTCTCTCTTGAACCCAATAATATTCTCCTCCATAATTTCTTCGTGCCACCTCAAAGATATAGCTGCCAGCCATTGAAGCAGCTGAGTATAACGTATCCTCGTCAAATTCATAATCATTTAATTCTTCCAATATATCATCTAATTCTTTTAAACTTTCTATACTATAATCAAAATTCCCTCTATGAGAAAAATTGTTACTAAAACTTTCTGCTGTGGTAATTACGTGGTTTTTTAGACTTCTTTCCATTATTTTAGCCTCCCATATTTTAGTCCATAACAGTGGTGACTCTTACATTTGCCTCATGTTCAAGTTCAAAAACTTCTCCCGTTAACTCCTGTAGGGCTATTAAATTGCCGCTATTATAATTTTCAGCAATAACATAGATAGTTGTATCATTAATTATTGGGGTTGTAATTCTTTTCTTAACGTAACTATATTGTGTCCTTCCTATAATCTTTGAATGGTATAAATATACTTTTATCTTTCTATCCATTCACTGCAAAACTTTCAATTTCTTTTTCGTCAATAACCATTTCAATCCAGTGATCTCCAACTGCTTCATCATGATTGAAACAAATTGTAGCTCCTTTTGATTCCTCTGTAATATATATCTCTACTTGAAATATAAATATTTCTTCTATAGAAGCTTCGTCAAAGTCAATGTCTCTAAATTCATTCATATAACACTGCTTAAAAACATCATAAAAATTAGCAATCCAATCTAAGTAATCATTTACTATTTTCATCATTGTTATTGGTCTTTTAGATGCATCTATATATATTTCTACTTCATCAATGGTTTGTCCTAAAATCTTAATATAAGAAGTTGTATAACACTTATATCTACCATCTGATTTTTCTAAGTCCAGCATTAAATTACTTACTTTTAAATTCATATCTTGACCTCCCCATGCCTAGCACCAACTTTAATAGCTGTTTCAATATCTTTTGATAGATGAACATATTGTCTACTACCCTTTTTTATACCTTCTTTAAGAATACTATTAAGAAATCTTTTAGCTGTTCCATGCTATAATTCTACAGGAGGAACTACTAGCTTTAAATTAAGATTTACTTGAATAAAATGACCTTGATTGGCCCTAATTCTGGGTTCATCTTCAGAATCTTTTTCAAAACTAAATTTAATTAATTAGCTTTGTATTTAAGGTCAACCATATATCTATTAAATATTCTCTCTAAGTATTTTAAATCCATGGTATTCTATTAATGCTCTAAAAGAATCAGCTCCACCGTATGGCCAGCACCATGGATTATATTCAATTCTTCCTTTTCTTTCAGATAGCTTTTCACATGATACGAAATGATACTCTCCATTAGCGAATGCATCTATCATTGATTCAAAATCCCATGGATGTTGTAATGCTGCACATGTGAAGCGTTCTTCCACTGGAGTTTCTGTCCATAATCTTGCATACTCTTCAATCTCCTCCGATGAAGGCCACCAAAATTTCATAAGAGTATCTTCATCAAAATGATCAATCCATTTCGAATCACTTGATATAATTATTTCCTGATCCTTACTTAATTTTATAGCATAATAAAAGTCTTGTAACTTTTTAAACTTATCTTCATTGTTAATTTCAAATTCAAAAAAACAATTTTCCATTTTAATTCTTTCCTTCTGTGCAATTTTCAATATTAGAAAGTATGTGGAATGATAATATCCAAGTGTCACACTGTATATCCTTAGCCAATGGTAATCCCTCGTTCTTTCATTGGTTCTAAGACTTCTTCATCTAACATACTGATATACTCTACAGACTTTAAATTTTTAATATGGTCAACTCCCTTTATGGATTGGATATCAAAGAAAAAATCTTCCCCATCCCAATCAGGTTGTATATAACCATAGATTTCATTACCACCATCAAAACACAATTCTGTAATCTTATCTAAATCCTTTTGCTCAATATATAACTCAGAGAAAAATTCCAGCATCTCTTTAATAGGTCCTGCTCCAGTATACCATTTATAATTTTGCGTATACTTTTCAATCAGTGATTCTAACTCTTTTTGAAAAGATGGGCTTTTGTCTAACAAAGCATCAATCACTACCAATTTAAAATTGAAGTCTTCAAAGATACCCATTTTATCTATATAACTTCTCCTTTAATATCTTCTTTAAACACATTCTAACTAGTTTCTATGTAAGCGTGGGCTTTAGAAAAATCTAATTTACTCAAATAATTAGTATCAATTAGGAATTCTAAATAACCCACATATTGAATTGATCTTCAGCTCCAACCAAAGACAGTTAGCTTTCCCAATAGATATAAACTATTTAACATGATTCTGCCAAAGCACTCTATAATGCTACAATTCAACTGCTATCATAATAGAAAAACACTAAACCTGAATCTCCCCCTGTTAAATAGACACAGTTAAAAAGGCTGTATTAAAATATAGTTAGCGGAGTTTTTATGTTTTAAAAAATAGAACATGTTTTTATTAAATTATAACCTATTATTAAATAAATTCCTACTTTTCAAGACTATCCCAATGCTCCATAATTTCACTTAATTCCATAATGGCAAACGATCTATCATGTATTAATAATGCACCTTCTATTCGCGCAATAGATATATCGATTAAATGCATCTCATCTCTTTCCACACTGAACTGAATCCTTTTCTCAACTATTTTCCATGAAGTCTTTAACTTTTCAAAATCAATTTCTGCCTGCTCCCAATTTTCATCTATTATATCTTTTTTTAAAGCTTCTATGGATGCTAGAACATCATCTTTATCGCTAAAAGGTTTTTTTAAAAAACCTCCCGATTTCATTATTGCTACAAATAAGATTAATACGGTTATTGGAATTACATACTTTTTTATTTTTTTCATGTGCATCACCCTAAATCTTTATTACACAAATATGTCTTTTGAGCTTATAACTTTATTCTTATAAGAATCAATTTTCAATTTCATAGATGAATCAAGAAAAGCGTAAAAAACTTCTACATGACTATCAAACCCCTGACTGTTTAATTCACTAAAAAGCCATTGACGATTAAGGTCAAGCTTGGATAAATTATGATCGATTATTATCCCATTGAATATTAATTCGTTATTTAAATTCTTGTTGTTCTCTGAGATATTCATGCTGTTTAGCATATTTTGAAAGTCTTCCTTTTTCAAAATAGAAATATGCCCATTTCTTTCAATTATGGTTAATTTAACTTCGTTAATATCAAAAACATCTTTAAGCCGGAGTTCCTCCAAAAGATCAGTTAAGGTATATTTAGTTTCCTTTAGATTGTCGCCAAGTATTTTTCCGTCATACACCACAATTGTTGGTTCATCATTTATGTATTGAGATATACTTTTAGATTTTATAGAAACTATCTGCAGCATAATACCCAAAACGATCCATACTAGCAAACCTACCCAATGAGGCCAGGCAGCACTGCTTAAGTCAACGGTAAGTGATGCTGCAAAAGACCCTATAGTTATTCCTAATATATAATCAAAAAAAGTAATTTGGCCTATTTGCTGTTTTCCAAGAATTCGTGTAAAGATAAGGAGAGTAAAAAAGCTTATTACACCTCTAACACAAATCACTAGTACTTCGTTCAAAGTTAACCACCACCATTAAAAGACTTTATTATATTGTTTGCTACTTATCTAAATTTATTTATCATTTTTAGAAAGTCTTAATTATATCTTTGTTAGAGGCATTAATATAAAAATTAACATTAATTTCATAATATATTACTTATAAAGCAGAACACACCTATCCCCCAAAATAACTTAGAGTGTAAGTGTGTTTCAATCTTCCCATAGCTCAAACATCTAAATAAGTGTTCATAATTCATTTCAGATGCCTTTTCTTTATCAAATAATTATTGTTTAGATTCCAAAAACTCCATTATCTTATCTGAAAGATTAACAATAGAATGTCCAGCTTCTGGCTGAATATTTATCTTTGCATGGGGGAGTAAGTTTCCTAAGCGTGTTGCAGTTTTAGCAGAATGAAGCATTATATCCTTTCCCCCTACAAAAAGTGCAGTTGGCATAGTTAATTGCTTTAATTCGCTATCAGAAAACATAGGAATTGTTTCTTGCCTATAATTAAAATTTCTCCTAATGAGTTTTTGTTTTCATTATGTTTATCTCCATTTCATTTTAAGTTTAAAATCCAATTTTCAGCTTCAGTAATGTTTTTATATACCCTGAAGTCATTTCCTTTGTTAGCTTCAAGCGCCATTTCTCTAAATCTATCATTTATTTTTTCTTCACTAGATATTATTGCTGCAACTTTTATATGATAATTCATAAATTTTTGCAACACCGTCCCCGCTAGGCCTGTTCTAAGATTAAAGAAATCTTCAGAAAGTGCTTCCTCATGGATTATCATTAAAGGGGTATTATTTTCAAAACTAGCAGCAATGAGATCCAAAGCATCCCTTTCTGTTCTAAGCGGCGTTTCAGCAGAAGCACATTTAATATACCTTTTATTGTCTTTTTCTATAACTTGATAATTCATCCTATTTTCCTCCTCACCTTCATAGTTTTATTAAAGATTAGTTGGTTCTGTAAGTAGGGAAATTGTACTCAACATCTCTTCAGTAAACTTTACTGATCCCCACAACATTACTCTTAATCTGTTTTCCTGCTCATAGTACTTCATATTGATTGTTGAATTACCCATGTTTGGGTCTTTGCAATTCATTATAGCTATGAGAGTATTGGATATTCGCATATACTGATCTATATCTACTTCATTAATATCTATAACAGTGGATACGTTTATTTTTTGTTTTACAGTATTTAAAGCTCCTTCTTTAGTAGAAAACTCAGCATTTTCCTGTTCCTTTGCCTCTTTATTGTTGATATTAACACTGTTTTTCTCCATAAAAACACTTAAATCATGACCTGAAATTCTCCACTGTTTTCCAACTTTATTTGCCCAAAGCTTACCTTCAGTTATGAACTTTCGTATAGTCTTGTGATGCATTCCTAATATCTTTGCAACTTGATCAATAGTATAAAACTTATCCTCCATAAAAAATCTATCCCTTCACTATTACTATACAAGAAATTATATGTAATTTCATTGTACTTGTCAAGTTGTTTATTGCATTTTATTGTACTTTATTATACTTTAATGAATTTTATCGCACTTTGCTTTCGCAAAAGAATTCCTATTTGAGGTCATATTTTCCTCTTTGATACTATGACAATTTCTTATCTAACATAATAGCTATCAATATGTATTTCTATTGTAAAATCTATCTCCCTTTCGCGATATTAAAAATAATGGAATTATACCCTGTTAAAACTTGATGAAATGTATAACTTATATCTATTAAGAAAAACTATCATATATCAATGTTTTCTATTTTAAGATTATCTAATAAATATGTGGAGGATTTTATGGAAAAAGAAACACTTTCACAGTATTATATATTATTAATAATAATACCAGTATTATGCGGAACTTTAGCAAGATATCTTACTCTTATTATTGACTACAGACAATACCCTAGTTATCCAAATGGATATCTTATTCATTTAGTAACTGGATTTATAGCTTCTGGAATAGGTTCGGTTGCTATTCCAGCACTCCTTGAAAGAAACTTCGAGGCAGTTACATTTCTTTTTCTTGCTACCGAACAGTTTCGAGATGTGCGAAGAATAGAAAAAGAAAGTCTTAAGGATCTTGATAACGTAGAACATGTTTTTAGAGGTGAATCTTACATTGACGGTATAGCTAAAACCTTTGAGGCAAGAAACTATTTTTCACTATTAGTGGCGTTTATAACTAGTTTAACTATGCATATAATACCTTACAAAATTATGTGGGTAAATATCCTATGTGGAATACTAACTGGAATACTTACAATCTATATACTTAAAACTTTTTCAAAAGGTAAGACTGTTGGAGATATTGCCGATATAAAACTAACTGAAATAACTATAAAAAATTCTGAATTATATGTAGGCGATATCTTTGTAACAAATCATTTGGGTACAGATAGGGCTAGAGAACTGATTAATAATAGTGGTATTGCAGCAATAATTTATCCTAAAGAAAGGTATTTTAGTAGAATACTTGATCATAATGGCCAAAGGCAGGCTATAATATTTGAAGTCTGTAGAGCACTAGGACTCAAAAGATATCACTACACTAAGCGCGATTATGATACAGGAAGAATAGCGGTTGTGATAGTTCCTATCATCTATGATGAAGGAGCATTCATTGAAACTATAAAAAAGACTCCTCTTCTAGAAAGCATAAAAAAGAGTCCCAGACTAATGAAATCTAAGCTTAATATATAGAAAGGGTTGATATAATGGGCGCAGGCTTACATAACTCAGGTTACGATATAATAGCGTATATAACTTTAGCTAAGGACAGAGCACAAAATGGTAATCCTTTAATTTTGGTTGCTAGCAGCTTAGAAGAGCAGAAACAATTAACTGAAGATATTTCAAAAGCCTTGAAAGCAGATGTTGTACAGCTTACCTGTGGAGATTATATGATTATTAGTAAAACCTGATTCTATTTACTAAGTCAATATAATCTTCCTTAGTATCTATATCCATAAGTATACCTTGATCTTCTGTACATATAGTAGAAAAGCCATGTTCATATATGAATTCTCTGAGATTACCATATTCTCCAAATAAAACATCACTTACAAGGTGACTTTTTATAAGCACTGGATGCCCCTTTTCATCTTTATATATAGGTACAATTATATCCTTATTAGTAGAAAGCATTTCCATATAGGTTTCTTTCTTTATTAACGGATAATCCGCTGGTGTTAAAAAAAATTTTTCTCCCTGTACTTGAAGCAACCCTTTTTTTACTGAACTGAACATACCTTCAATATAATTTTCATTTAAAACCATCTTTACTTTGCAGTATGGTTTTAGTATATCAGCAATTAGATCATAGTTATGCCCTCCAACAACTATTATATTAGAGCAAATATCATACATGGATTCTATGCATCTTTCTATAACCGTTTTACCACATACATCCAATGTCAACTTATATACGCCAGCTCTTGAGGATAGCCCAGCCGCTAATACTACACCCTCAATACTCATAATAGTACTCCCTTCTATGCTTATTTATGTATACATTTCCCCTATTTGAAAAAAATATAACTATCATAACTAAGAAGGTGAGATAATGAGTTTAAAAAGAAAAGCAATTAGAGTCGGGATCGCTGCCTCTTTATGCATGCTAGTATCAAAGCTATCTCTTACCAAAAGCGAACTAGAGAATATGATTTATATCATTACCATTGTTTTTGAACAAATAAAAATAATTAATTATATTAATAATAATAAAGCCAAAAACCTTAGTCATGGTATCTACCTTGAATCAAATAATATGGATATGGTTATTCATCTGCACAAAAATATATTTTTTATGGAGATGAATAACTTAAATAAAATATTAGACGATATCACATAATGCATCAGCAGTATTGTCAAATAATCTTATTAATATAGTACTCTTTCTAAACTATTAAATTCAGCTACCTGATATAATTGATTTTATTGCATCTTTTATCTCTTCATAACCTGTACACCGACATATATTTGATTGTAGCCATTGTTCTATTACATGATCATTTGCATCAGGGTGTATATTAGCTAAGGCATGACAAACCATCAAGAACCCGGAGGTACAATATCCACATTGAAAACTCCAATTGTCTACAAAAGCCCTTTGTATTGGTGCACTTTCCAATCCCTCAACAGTAACTATCTTCCTGCCTATTGCCTCAACGGTTAACATTAGACAAGATTTCACGGGCCATCCATCTACAAGAATAGTACATGCTCCACAATCTCCATTTTCACACCCTGGTTTAGCACCTGTAAGTCCTAGTTCATTTCGGAGAGTATTCAATAAAATATCTGAGGGTTTTACCACAACTTCTTTATCCTCTCCATTAATATTTAAGGCTAATACTGTTTTTCCGGAGATACTAAACATTAATTCGTCCCTCCTAATTTTTCCAATACTTCTGTAAGCATTCTTTGCAGCATAAATTTTCTGAAGTCGGCGGAACCGCTTAGATCACTTAATATTGGCTCTGTTATATTACCTATCGCATTATTAATCCTTATATTATTTTGCAGGCTATAATCATTAAGATAATCCTCAATTGAGGAAGATCTAAATGGATAACTACAAACTCCGCTAAAAGCTATATTTATTCTATTATTATCTTTAAGTGCAGCAAGAGTAATTAAGGGATAGTCTATCTTATCGCTTTTAGTTCTTTTTGCATGTAAATATGGTACAGAAAGGAAGCTGCTATCTACTATTACATTTACTATAAATTCTCCATCACTAAGCTTTATTCTTTTATCGAATATATCCTTTAATAGAATTTGCTTTTTTCCCTTTGAACTTGCTATAACTACCTCACTATTTGATATTAAAAGAGGCAGCACAGCTTCACGGTATATAATTGTTCCAGCTATATTTCCTCCCAGTGTGATTTTATCTTGTATGGTATGATCTGCAATTCTTTGCACTGTTAAGCCAAGCAAAGGAAATAAGTTTGCTTCAGCAATTTGTGTAAGTGTAACAGCAGAACCAATAATCAATTTGTTATCTCTTAATCCCTGAACATTACATTCTGAAATTCCTTTTATGTCAATTACTGCTTCAGTATATACATTATGAGCTCTTGACATACTTATAATTTCAGTGCCGCCACCATAATATAAAGGTTTCTTCCCTTTACCGTTTAATTCAGTATATATTTGAATAGCTTCTTCCACAGTTTCAGGTTTGTAATATTCAAAATCAAAGGGTATCATATTTTCCTCCAGTCTTAGCCTTCCAAATTATTTCAGGTGTGATAGGCAGTTTATCAAATTCATGATCGGCTGCATGTGATATAGCATTGGCAAAGGCAGCGGGAATTGCTATTATACCATGTTCAGCAAATCCACGCGCTCCAAAGGGTGCATCAATCTGAGGCGTTTCGATAAATTCAATTATGTATTCTGGATTCTCGCCAAATCTCATGGGCTTATAGGTACGCAATGTGGTGGTTTGGAGCCTAGCATCATCATCGTAGGCAAAAGTCTCCCTAGTAGCTAACCCAAATCCCATGTTTATTCCTCCCATTATCAATCCTCTTGAGGTTTTAGGGTTAATCACTTTACCTGCATCTATAACAGTAATTGCCTTTAAAAGTCTATATGTAAAGTTCGTAGAATCATATTCAATTTCAACCACTTGGGCACCTACAGTCCAGGCTGGTCCTGGCTTGCCTTTTCCTGTTGCTTCATCTATATCGGTAATATGACTCATTATAAAACTTCCACGACCAAGTATTTGTCCTTCAACGGCAAGACCATTCGGCCTTTTATACCCCCGAACTAAATCCTTGAATGAAACATATATTTCTGGATCTTGCTTTAAATAAACTTTTTCTTCTTCAACTTCTAATTCTTCCGGTGGAGATTTCATAATAACAGCAGCCAAGCTTTTTAATTGTTTTATAAGATCCTCGGCTGCTCGAAGAACAGCCCTACCTGCCATGAAGGTTGTCATACTTGCAACAGTTTTCCAATGTTCTGGCGAGACTTGAGTATCTACTCCCATCATTACATGAATTCTACTTACATCCATCTTTAATTTCTCAGCTAATATTTGAGCTAAAGTAGTCTTTGTACCAGGCCCGATTTCAACTGCGCCAGAATTAAGATTTATACTTCCGTCTGTATTAAAAGTGAGGAAAACTCCAGAAACAGCATCGGCAGGTGAATTTGATGTTTTCCAAAAGCACCCTATGCCCTTTGCCTTAATCATGCCTTCTTCTGTTTTTATCACTTGGCCTTCATCCCATTTAGACAACTCTTTTACTTTTGCTAAACAGTCTTCTAGTTTACCTATATTGCTTATGGTTGTTTTTACTTGCGTCGGTGTATATTGTCCAGGTTTTATAGCGTTTTTAGCTCTTAGTTCTAATGGATCCATATCAAGTTCTGCTGCCAACTTATCCATCATTCTCTCCATGCAAAAGGTATATTCCGCGTGACCAAATCCACGATAGGAAGTAACATAAGTATGGTTAGTATATACGCATATTGAGTCGCACCATATATTTTCAATATTATATGGTCCAGAGCACTCTACTGCTATGGCCTTTGTCATACGTGGACCAATATCTGCATAAGCTCCTCCATCCACCATATATCTAGCCTCAAGAACTTTAATAACTCCATCTCTTGTTGCACCTATTTTTAAGTTTGCTTCAATTCCAATTTTACAGGGAGAGGTTTTAATATCCTCTTCTCTCGAATTTGCTATTTTAACCAGCTTACCATTTACAGCCTTTGAAGCAAGATATGCAATAAGTTCTGGCTGCATTGCTGCCTTACCTCCAAAACCGCCTCCTACAAATGGTACTTTTACAATTATATTTCCTTCTGGTATATTATAATATTTGCTTATAAGTTTCTTAACAGAATAAGGACCTTGGGAAGAAGTATGAATTATTACCCTTCCATCAGGCATAATTTGAGCTCTTGCATTTCGGGTCTCCATTGCAATATGGTCTGACTGAGGTAGGGAAAAACTCCCCTCTACTATGACTTCGCTTTCTTCCCAGCCCTTTGCTGTGTCACCTTTTCTTATTTTTACTCTGTCTGAAATATTAGTATTCTCCTCAGGATGCACATCCTGTACTGCATGTTTGTACTGTCCTAAATTTTCATGTATAAGATTTGCATTTGGCTTCAAAGCATCGCTTATGGAATTAACAATAGGTAAGGGCTCATACTCTACATCTATTAGTTTTAAAGCTTTCATAGCTTCTTGTTCGCTATTTGCAATGACTACCGCAACAGGCTCACCATTATACCTAACTTTTTCTCTTGCTATCGGGGGTCTATCCTCCAGCACTGTCCCACAGAGTGTAGGAAAATAATCTCCTGTTATTACGGCTTGAACGCCTGGTGATTTCTTAGCTGCAGATATGTCAATGGATTTAATTTTTGCATGGGCATAACTACTTGTGAGCATCTTGGCATGTAACGTGCCAGGAATAAGCGTGTCATCAGTATATCTTGCTTTTCCCGTAACTTTATCAAAGGATTCTTTTCTTGGTACACTTATCCCAATTCCAATGGTATTGCTCAAGTACTCCTACCTCCTTCTGGAGAAATATCTATTATTAAGTTAAAATACATAAACTAAAATATACATTTATTTTTGCCTACTCCTTGCAATTTATTCAACGTCTACTAAAACTTATGTATAAATGCCATCTGAATTAATAGCTATTTTAAAGAAATTTCTTATAAAACAAAAACACACCCATACTCAAAATAACTTCCAGTAAAGGTGTGCTTTCAAATTCTTATATAAGGTTAATATACTGTATGTCAGACTAAACAACAAAATAAATGATGACTTAAAAAAGCGCTTCCACAAGATTCTCCTTGCTGATGTTGCTCATGTAACTATCTAAATCAAATTCTTCTAAAGTCTGAGAGATATCTTCTAGATTATGATTTTTGCCTTTTAAAAGCTTTTCTAAATCTTCTATATCCTGTTTTCCAAAGAAGTCTCCATAAATTTTTATTTCTTCTACTACTCCTCTAATTACTTCCATGTTTACTTCTACCATACCACCTAGGAATTTCTTTTCATTATAAAAATTATATTTAGGTGAATGTCCAAAGTTCCACTGCCAAGTAGAGTATTTTTCTTCTTTTAATTTATTAATTATTTCTATTTCTTCCTCAGTGAAGCTCTCTACTTTTTTTCCTTCTTCCTTCATAATATATTTAAATATATTATCCTTAAACTCTAACACTGTTAGGGGATTTTTTAAGTGATTAGATATATTGGTAACTCTGCTAGCTATAGATTTAACACTTTTATCTGAAAATTTTATATCCTTTACCTTCAAGGCTCCCGTTAGGTCTGCCATATTTGAGGAAAATAACAAGGTGCCATGATGCATAACCCTTTTTTTATGCTTGCATTGAGCATTGCCAGAGAATTTTTTATCTTCTATGAGCAAATCATTTCTTCCTGAAAATTTTGCTTCCACTCCTAACTCCTTTAGAACTCCTATTATAGGTTCTACAAATTTGTAAAAATCATTAAAGCTCTCATTATCGTTAACTATAAAGGTGAAGTTTAGGTTGCCTAAGTCATGAAAAACTGCGCCGCCCCCTGTAAGCCTTCTCACTACCTTTATATGATTATCTTTTACATAGTCTAAATTGATTTCAGATAGTGTATTTTGGTTTTTTCCTACTATGATGCAGGGTTCGTCCCTCCAAAGCATAAAATATTCTTCTGCGGTATGCTTTAAAAGGTATTCTTCTGCAGCTAAATTAAAATAAGGATCTATAGCTGTATTATCAATATATCTCATATCATTTCCTCCTAGCTGGCGCTAAATGTATGGCCTCATTGTTAAGTCCAAGTACTGCTTCATAAAAAGCCTCAGATAAGGTAGGGTGAGCATGAACCATAGACTTTATATCCTCTACTTTTAGTTCTTTATTTATAACTACTACTGCTTCATGAATAAGGTCTGAGGCATGGGGTCCTAATATGTGAACTCCTATTACCCTATTGTCTTCATCACTTATTACCTTAATAAAGCCTTCTCCTTCCCCTAAAGCTAGGGCTTTTCCATTGGCTCCGAAGAGGAATTTACTGGTCTTATAGACTACTCCATTGTTTTTTAAGTCTTCCTCTCTAGCCCCTAAAGAAGATATTTCCGGGAAAATAAATATGCAATTAGGGATTAATTCACTGCCTTTATGGTCTATGCCCATAATCCGCTCTGCTACTTCCATCCCTTGATGGGAAGCAGCATGGGCTAGCATCCATTTACCATTTACATCGCCTATGGCATATATTCCTTTAACACTAGTTTCATAATTTTGGTCTACCTTGATTCCTTTTTTATCATATTCAATACCTATAAAATCTAGATTTAATCCCTCTACATTAGGCTTTCTTCCTGTGGCTATTAGAACCTTATCACCTTCTAATGTGAACTCTCCTTTTTTTCCTTCCACCTTTACAATAAGCTTTTCCTCTTGCTTTTCAATGGATTTTACTAGAGTAGAGGCATGGATATCTATCCCCTTCTTTTTAAGGGATGGTGTTAGTCTTTTTACTATATCTCCGTCCAACATGTTTAATATAGAGGGTAATGCTTCCACCACAGTTACTTTGCTGCCGAAGGAATTAAATATGCCTGCAAACTCCATTCCTATAACCCCGCCGCCAATTATCACAAGATCCTGGGGTATTTCTTTGAAGTTCAATATTTCTTCACTGGTTATAGCACCCTCATTATTAACTCCCTCTATAGGCGGTATGAAACTGCTAGAGCCAGAAGCAATTATTATATTATCAGCCTCTATTATTTCAAAATTTTCATCATCATATATGATTTTTACGGAATTAGGACTTTCTAAAAGTGCTCTACCCTTTTTAACCTCAATGCAATTAGCCTTAACTAGCTGTTCTACACCGGTTACTAATTGGTTAACTATGGAATTTTTTCTTTGTTGTATTTTTTCCACTTCTATTTTAAAGTCCTCTAGGATGATACCAAACTCCTCTGAGTTTTTCATATTATTTATGACTTCAGCATTCCTGTAAAGAGCTTTAGTAGGTATGCAGCCCTTATTTAGGCAGGTACCTCCTAAGGCTTCTTTTTCTATTAAAGTAACCTTTGCTCCAAGCTGGGCAGCCCTGATGGCAGCTACATAGCCACCAGGTCCACCTCCAATTACTGTTATCCTTTTATCCATTTTCCTTCCTCCTACTTACTCCATTTTAAAATAGGAGTTCTTGCTGCTCTTACTTCATCTAGTCTTCTTACAGGAGAATTGTGTGGAGCAGTTTTAAATATTTCTGGATTTTCTTCTGCTTCCTTAGCTATAGCCTCCATGGCTTCTATAAAGACATCCATACTCTCTTTACTCTCAGTTTCTGTAGGCTCAATCATAAGAGCACTATCCACTATAAGAGGGAAGTATATAGTTGGTGGATGGAAGCCATAATCAATAAGTCTCTTAGCAATTTCAAGAGTGCTTACTCCTGTATCCTTATTCTTTATGCCTGCAAACACCACTTCATGCTTGCAAACTTCATCTATAGCAAGCTTATAGCTATTTTTTAATCTTTCTTTCATATAATTGGCGTTTAATACCGCATTCTCTGAAGCGGCCTTTAATCCATTACCACCTAAACTTAATATATAAGTGTAGGCTCTTACTAGTACTCCAAAATTGCCATAGAAATTCTTTATCTTACCTATAGATTCTGGCCTATCATAATCTAAATAATACTTTTCATCCTTCTTTTCTATGAAGGGCACTGGTAAATAAGGAATTAGTTCCTTCTTAACTCCTACTGGACCTGCTCCTGGCCCTCCGCCGCCATGAGGTGTAGAGAAGGTTTTATGGAGATTTAAATGGCATACATCGAAGCCCATATCCCCTGGTCTTGTAATACCCATGATGGCATTCATATTTGCTCCATCATAATATAGTAATCCTCCAGCTTCATGAACCAAGTCTGCTATAACTTTTATATTTTTTTCAAAAAGTCCTAGAGTACTTGGGTTAGTAAGCATTAACCCTGCAATTTCATCATTTAAAACCGCTTTTAAAGCTTCTAAACTTATAGAGCCATCGCTGTTAGATTTTATCTCCACCACATCAAAACCTACTACAGCTGCACTGGCAGGGTTAGTGCCATGGGCTGAGTCTGGTACTATTATCTTTGTTCTTTTTAAATCTCCTCTACTCTCATGGTAGGCTTTAACCAGCATAAGTCCTGTCATTTCTCCATGGGCTCCTGCCGCTGGTTGCAAGGTAAAACCATCCATGCCTGCCACTTCGCAAAGAGCTTCTGATAGATTATACATAATTTCTAGAGCTCCTTGAATAGTATCCTCTGGTTGATAAGGATGAAGTTTTGAAATCAAAGGTGAAGCTGCCACATCCTCATTGATCTTAGGGTTATATTTCATGGTGCAAGAGCCTAAAGGATAGAACCCTGCATCTATACTATAATTCTTTTTTGATAAAAGGGTATAATGTCTTATTACATCTAATTCACTTACCTCTGGAAGCCCTAGCTCTTCTTCCTTTATATAATCCTTTGGAAGTAATTCATTAACATCTACTTCGGGTACATCTAAAGGTGGAAGTGAATAGGCTTTTCTTCCTTCTGAGGATAATTCAAAGATGAATTTATTGTAACTCATTATATCACCTCCATAGTTTTTACTAGTCTATCGATATCTTCCTTACTTCTTTGCTCTGTTACACATAGAAGCATAGAATTTTTGTAATCATAATTAGCCTTTTCTAAGTTATAGCCACCTAATATTCCTTTTTCAAGCAATTTATTATTTATCTCATCCACAGGCTTTTCTAATTTTATAGCAAATTCCTTGAAGAAAGGCTTATTGAATAAGGGCTTAAATTTTCCGGTTTTCAATAGCTCATTATAGGCATAATGGGATTTTTGTAAGCATTGGGCAGCCAATTCTTTTATACCCTTCTTGCCCAAAGTGGCAAGATATATAGCTGCTGCAATAGAATTTAGGGTCTGATCTGAGCATATATTTGAAGTAGCCTTCTCTCTTCTTATATGCTGCTCCCTAGCTTGTAAGGTTAATACAAAGGCTCTCTTGCCCTCTATATCTACAGTCTCACCTACTATCCTTCCTGGCATTTTTCTCATGAGCTTTGAATTTACCGCCATGAAGCCTAGGGCAGGTCCACCAAAATTCATATTTCCTCCTAAAGCTTGACCTTCACCTATGGCAATATCAGCTCCAAGTTCTCCAGGACTTTTTAATATTCCTAAGGAGATAGGATCTACACTCATTATTAAAAGTGACTTATTTAAGTGAGTAACCCTTTCTATATCTTTTACTTCTTCGATTATCCCAAAGAAATTTGGATATTGTATAAGCACTGCAGCCACTTCATTATTTAGATTTTTCTCTAAACACTCTAAATCAGTAACCCCTTCTTTCTCTTCAATCTCTACTAGATTTATATCTCTAAACTTAAGATAGGTTTTTAACACCTTTCTTGTCTCTGGGTTTACAGTTTTAGATACCAATATGGTTTTTCTCTTGCTAGAGGTAGAAGCTAATATAGCGGCTTCAGCCCCAGCTGTAGGCCCATCATACATGGACACATTAGAAACCTCCATACCTGTTAAATTACAAAGCATAGTCTGATATTCAAAAACCCCTTGTAAGGTTCCTTGACTTATCTCTGGCTGATAAGGGGTATAAGCAGTGTAAAATTCAGATCTTCCTACTAAGTGCTTAATAACAGAAGGCACATAATGGTCATAAGCTCCTGCACCTAAAAAGCAGGTTATATCTTCAGTACTTTTATTCTTTTTAACAATATCTCCAATAATTTTTCTTACTTCTATTTCTGAAAAGCTGTTAGGTAAATTTAGCTCCCTGTTTAGCTTTACTTCTTCTGGCACATCTTTAAAAAGCTCTTCTACAGAATTTACTCCAATAGTTTGGAGCATTTCTTTTATATCTTTATCTGTATTAGGCATATAAGGGTGCATAATTATTCCTCCTTATTACAAAATTCTTCGTAAGCCCCAGGCTTCATGAGTCCTTCTATCTCTTCCATATCCTTTAACTCAACGCACACTAGCCAATTATCGTAAGGCGCACTATTTATTAACCCCGGATCATCTACTACCTCTTCATTAGCTTCTATAATCACTCCACTTACAGGTATATAAATATCTGAAGCTGCCTTTACTGATTCAACTACTCCAAAGCCCTCACCCTTTGAGAATTCAGCGTCTAACTCTGGGAGCTCTACGTATACTATAGAACCTAAAGCCTTTTGAGCATAGTCTGTAATACCTATATAAGCTTTACCTCCCTCAACTCTTACCCATTCATGTTCTTCAGTATATAAAAGATTATTTAATACTACCATTTTCATCTCTCCTTTTTACTTTTTTTAATTATTTTTGTCTTATATAAAATTTTCTGCTTATAGTTTTTGCTTTTATATTCTTATTTCTGATTTGAATCTCAATCTCTTCTCCTAAAGCGGTAAATTCTGTCTCTATAAGAGCTAAACCTATATTTTTATTTAAGGTTGGAGAAAGATATCCTGTAGTCACATAGCCTATTTCCTTCTCGCTCTTAAATACCTTATATCCATGCCTTGGTATCCCTCTTTCAAGCATTTCAAAGCCTATAACTTTTCGTGTTACTCCTTGTTCCTTTTGCTTTTTCAAAGACTCTTTACCAATAAACTCTTCCTTATCCAATTTAACAAAGAAGCCTAATCCTGCTTCTATAGGGGTGATTTCTGAAGAAATTTCATTGCCATATAAGGGTAGATTAGCTTCAAATCTTAAAGTATCCCTGGCACCTAACCCTATAGGCTTTAGACCATCGCGCTCTCCTTCCTTCAATAGATTTTCCCATAGATATACTAAATCTTCTGGTTGCATATAAATCTCAAAGCCATCTTCCCCTGTGTAACCAGTTCTGGAAACTAAACATTTCTTCCCAAATATTAGAGTCTCTCTATCAGCATAGAAGAATTTAATTTCCTTTAACTTTGTCTCTGTCACCCTTTGCAATATTTCCTCAGCCTTAGGCCCTTGTATAGCTAGTTGACACATAGAATCGGAAAGGTTTTCAACGCTCACATCAAAGCCCTTACTATTTTCTACTATCCATTCATAATCTTTTTCTATATTAGATGCATTGACTACTAAAAGAAAATCCTCTTGTGAAAATCTATATAGAAGTAAATCATCTACTACACCACCTTGTTCATAGCACATTAGGGTATATAGTACCTGATTACCTTCTAATTTAGATGCATCATTAGTTATCAAGTGTTGACAAAACTTTAACGCTTCCTTTCCCTTAACAGAAATCTCTCCCATATGGGAAACATCAAATAGTCCAGCGGCAGTTCTAACAGCATTATGCTCTTTTATTATGCCTTCAAATTCTACGGGTAAAGCCCAACCTGCAAAGTCAATTATCTTTCCGCCATACTTTTCGTACTCACCAAATAAAGGTGTTTTCTTTAAATGCTCCACAAATTTCCCTCCTATTTGTTTTAATTTTAACTATCTTGTAATAATAATTATTAATTAATAGTTATAAAAAGAGGATATGATAAGCATAACACTACTATGCCACCATATCCTCTGTAATTTACCTGAGAGATTCTACCACAGAGAAACACTACATAAACTTAATTTATATATGTTCCAAAATAGCAATCTTTAAGCTATTTTGGTGCATGTATAGATTATTAGTTGAAGTTGCTTCTCTATAAATGTATTGCTCCTACGGCGTCCCTAAAAGCTATTAGGAAACTTTCCAGAGTCCTATCAAGTAACGCTCCTTTTGCCTGAAAGCTTCTATAAAGATCTTGGCTTAACTTTATATTTCTCCTTCGGCTATCAAAATTGATATCTCCCGTTACTCTCATCTAGACCGTATTTATTTTTATACTTTAATTATATGTCCAACTAGAGGTATTTGCAACATAAAAAATCAGAATAAATTAAATATTTTTAATTCTTATCATGGGTAGCCCTTCCGTCTCCACTTACTGGTATAGCTTCCCCTAAATAAGTAGGCCTTGGTTTTACTATATTCACCATGAGAAAATCTTTTACTCTTGCTATTATCTCTCTTTTTTTATAATATTCAATTCCATAGTAATTTCTAGGGTCAGAGGCTACCCCATAGGCTTCTATCCCTAGTTTCCTTGCTATATATACTGCTCTCATAAGATGATATTCCTGCGTTACAATCAATATTTTTTTAGCTTTGAAAATATCCCTTGCTCTATACATGCTTTCATAAGTGCTAAAGCCTGCATGGTCTAAAAATATATTCTCCTTCTTTACTCCTCTTTCCTCTGCGAATTTTTTCATAGCATTAACTTCATCATAGGAATTTTTGCCGTGGTCTCCACTTAAAAGCATCTTGCCGGATTTATTTTTATTATATAATTCTAGACCATATTTCATCCTATCTTCTAGCATATTACACAAATTACCTTTAGGGTCTACATAAGCTCCTAGCACTAATATAGCATCTACTTCTGGAGCCTCATCCATATCTACTATGTATTTCGTCCCCTCTTTCCTTACATTTCTATCAATAAGAAACAATGTAATAGCTCCTATTACTAAACTTACAAGGGTAAATATAACCATTCTCTTCATAAACCTCTTCAATTCCCTCTCCTCCAAAACAAATAAAAGTCTGTATGTACTCTAAGGAAAGATGCTTCCCTATAAATATACGTAACATACAGACCATAAGTTATTTATAATATATGCTAATCTATCTTGTCATAGCAAATATAGCTCCTGAAATAAAAGGTACCAACCATATAACCCAAACTACTATACTAAATTTATGAAATTTATTTTTCATTTCCATATTATTCTTCAATAGAACCATTGTAGCCCATCCAGCATGGAAAAGCATTAAGATAATCGCTAATAGACCTGTGATTCCATGAAAACTAAACAGAGAAGCATCATTAGCTAATTTGCTCATAAGAGTTGTCCCAGTTGTATCAAAAACTAATCCAAGCCAAAATATGATTAAATGCCATAATTTAAGTTCTCCTGATTTTTTCTCACTCCATACACCTATAGTATAGAAAACTAAAGCTAGATTTATGAATATTACTGCATACTTTAACATGAAAATTCCTCCCTTTAATATAAGAATTAATATATTTTACAAATGAACATGGTTCATTCCTTTGCATAACTTGGCTAAAGTTATAATTATGCTATTGGAGAACATCTGATCTTGCTATGAAGGTTCTCCAATAATGATTTTTAACACCTTTTCAAAAGATTCATAGTTAAAATTCTTCATTTGAACAATGGTTATTAAATTCATTGAAATAAACTCCGATAATTCCCTTGAAGATATTTTATCATAAAGCTCTGGTTTATTATTAAATATCTCCTTTATAAGCAATAGTTCAATACTTTTCATATATTTACCAATATAAATTTCTTCTCTAGCTATTCCCGCCTCTACATAATCCTTGCTACTATAGAACTCAACTTTTAACCATATTTCTCTAAAGTTAGCTATGAAATCTTGCAGATAATGAAATACTTTTTTAAGCTTTAAATAAAAATCTTCTTCAGAAGCTTCAATCTCTTCAAGTATCTTAAAATATTTTTTCCAATATTCTTCCATCATGCCAATTACTAAATCCTTTTTATCGGAATAATAATTATAAATGGTTCCTACTGCTAAACCTGCCTCCTTAGCAATATTTCTCATGCTTAATTTTGCATAACCTTCTTTACATAATATGTTTTGAGCCGTATCTAATATTAGACCCTTAGGGTCGTCTATAACTCTAGCCAAATTTAACACCTCATTTTTAATGAACATCGTTCATTTGAATTATAATACTTTAAATATCCTTTTGTCAATGTAATAATTTTCTAATGTATATTTTTATATTTTGATACTTTTTTAAAAGTATAATACTCATAAAAAAAGCAATTCCTTCTAAAAATTATAGAAAGAATTGCTCTTTTTTAGTTCTTTAGCTTTGTTCAAAAAATCTATATTTTAAACTTATTAATTAAATTATTTAAGTTATCTGCTATATTAGCCTGATTTTGTGAAGTAATGGCGATCTGTTCCATAGCCTTTGTAGTTTCATCTATATTCATCATAATCTCGTTAGAATTTGAAGCTGTTTGTTGAGAAGAAACTGCAATATTTTGTATTACCTTTGCCACCTCTTCTATAGTTGCATTTATTTCCTCTGACATAGAGGCTATTTCTTCAGACATAGTACTAACAAATTGAGAGTCTCCCTCGTATTGATCTCCAGTCTCCACTAATAGATCATAATCTCTCTTTACGTTCTTATCTACAAACTCCAATACATCTTGGGAATTATTTGATAAATTCATGAAGGCCCCCTGAACCTTTACTATGACATTCTGAATGTTTCCTACATTCTCTGCGGATTGTTCAGCCAATTTTCTTATTTCTTCAGCAACTACCGCAAAGCCTCTACCTTGTTCACCGGCCCTAGCAGCTTCAATGGCAGCATTTAAGGCTAGCAAATTTGTTTGTTCAGCTATAGAAGCAATGGCATCTGCCATAACCTTAATCTCTTCTACTACCTTACCTTCTTCAATGGCTCTTACGATATTAGCCTGTTTAGAATTATATAAGTCGTCTGCTGTAATTTTCGCTTCTTTCCCTTTAGTTTTAATCTCAATGGCCCTATCTTTTATTTTTGATGACTCTCCACTACCCTCTACTGCTCTGCCTGATAGTTCATTAATACTGGCATTAACCTCCTCAATAGAAGCGGATATCTCCTGAGTAGTAGCACTAGCTTCCTCTGTATCCGTAACTATACTTTTAGCAAATCTATCCACATTTTCAAGCTTAGCCGTTATTTCCTCTACATTAGCAGATAATTCTTGCGTAGCTGCATTAACATTATTTGATTGAATTACCATATTAGATATAAGCCCTCTCATGCTTTCTCTAGCCTTGTCCAAAGATTTAACTAAGGAGCCTAATTCGTCATTGCTATTTACATTAATACTATAGGTTAAATCCCCATTCTCTAAAGCGTTTGCAAATTGGAGCCCTCTTTTTACAGATTTGTTCATATACCTTGATAATATTAAACCTAAAACCAAATCCACTAAAAAACCTATTATAAGTATAACAAACATCAAGTTAGATGCGCCCTTAAAAACTAGATTATTTTCATCATTATCCCTCTTTGCCATGTCATTATTTAATTGTATAAGCTTATTTATAGTGTCAAAGGCACTGTCTTTAAGATCATTAGCTTGTCCTTTAATTTTATTAATTTCATCATTATTGTTGCTATTTAAAGTTTTAACTATATTATCCTTATTTAAATTATACTTATCAATATCGCTTTTAAAATTATTCCAAACCTTCTCATAATCCGCTTCCATTTTCGCCTTATCTAACTCACTTATAATGGCTGCAATTTCTTCTGTATGCTTCTTTATAGTTGAAATAGCAGCTTCTTGTTGTTGCTTATCTGAAGAATTTATAGCGGTAACCATGTTTAATCTTATGTCTAAAAGATGCTCTTTCATGATATGTAAATTGTTTATACTCGTCAAATTGTTATAATACATGGAATCACTATTTGTGTCCACTTTATACAAACCAGACACTCCTACAGCCCCTACCAATACAACCATGAAAGTACTAATTGAAAAAACTAAGTACAATTTAGTTCTAATTTTTAAATTTCTGAAAAAAGACATTTTGTTTCCTCCCCCATGTGCTAAAACTTTTTTCGACACATCATCTTATAAAAATAAGCTATAATTATTATACTCCATTTAATTTACCCATCCAATGATTTATTGCACAAATGATGAAAAATAAAGCTAATATGTCCAAATTTACCACTGAAATATATCATAGCATATATTTAAAATAATTGGTAATTAAGAATTTATAAAATTTGTTAATAAAATTCTATATATTTTAATAATTTATAAAAAGTGGTGTTATAAAATGAAGATAGATAGATTAATCAGTATAGTGTTATTATTAATAAACAAAAATAAAATCAGTGCCTCTGAACTAGCAGAGTATTTTGAGGTTTCTCAAAGAACGATTTATAGAGATATAGAGTATCTCTGTATGGCTGGCCTCCCTATTACCTCACATGCTGGAAGTAATGGTGGCTTTTCCTTAATGGAGAATTATCGTCTTGAAAAGCATCTTTTAAAGACAGAGGATATTTTATCCATTAAGGCTGCTTTAAAAGGAATAACTAGTGCTATTAAGGATGACAAGCTTTCTTCTACATTAAGCAAAGTAGACATCTTATCTCCCAGTACTAGGGAACTTCCTAGTAAAAAAGATAAATTTATAGTGGATTTTAGCTACTACGGCTACAATCATACTCTGTCCAACAAACTAACATTAATTAATGAGACTATCGATGATAATAAATTAATTGAATTTAATTATGTAAATGCTAAAGGAGATTTTTCTCAAAGAATAGTAGAACCTTATACCATTATATTTAAATCCTACTGTTGGTATTTCTATGGCTACTGCCAAGCTAAACAGGATTTTAGAATATTCAGGTTATCTCGTATACGGGATTTAAAAGCTACAAATAACTGCTTTTCACCTCGAAACGAAGCTAACCCAACGGTGTGGAGCCATAAAGATTTTCTAAAGGCGCCTAGTGTTGAGATAGTTATGAGGTTTTCAAGCCTAGTTTCAGGAAAAGTAATGGATATGTTCGAAGGTGAAGATATAACTTTTTTTGAAGATGGCTCTTCCATGGTAAGGGTCAATTATTCGGAAGATGATTGGGTTTATAACACTATATTAAGCTTTGGTGATCAAGTGGAGGTACTTTCCCCTACTCATATAAGAGAGATTATATATAATAAAGCTAATAACATAGTAAAAAAATATAAATAAATATATGATATCTGACATACAGTTGTCATATTTACCTACCTATAATAAATATTGGGAGGTGGAAATTATGAGTTCAATGATAGGTCTATGTGGAATAAACTGTTCTCAATGTTCAGCTTATCTAGCCACTCAAAATAATAGCTATGAGGATAGGGTTAAGGTGGCAGAGGTTTGGTCAAAGGAATTTGGCGATGTGGTCAATGCTGATGATGTAATCTGTGATGGTTGCACTAATAATGCAAGATTATCAAAGTACTGCGGTATATGCAAAATAAGAAGCTGTGGTGCTGAAAAAGAACTTAATAGCTGTGCTAATTGCAGCGATTTTGCCTGTGAAAAATTAGGTTCTTTCATAAAAAACATTCCTGAAGCTAAGGCTAATTTGGAATTAATTAGAGCGTCTTTAAAAAATAATCAGTAATTATTAAAAAGCCCCCTAACCCCGCATATTACCATAATAAACTATTAAAATTTACATCTGCAAACAACTTTCTTAGTTTAAGGCTCTAGGAAAGTTGTTTGCATATTTTTTATATTGATTTTTTACAATATCACTTCTCAGCCCTTAGCACTAAAGCATAGGACTCCTCTTTATTATATACTTCTTTTTTAAAGCTTCCATAAAACTTTATATTTTTGAATCCAATTTTTAATAGCATTTGATTTATTTCTTCACTCTGCAATGGAATTAGTTCTACTCCATTTTCATAACTATTTCCATCCTCTTCTATGTTTATCTGTCCTAAAAATACTATTTTTCCTTCTCCATTTAATTCATATTTCCTAACAAACTCTACTCCTTCTTCTTCTCGTAGGATAGTAGGTAACGCTTTTATATTTTTGTTTAGTATTCTATCATAATTAATAATTTGTATAACTAAAGTTCCTTCTTTCTTTAAAACCTTATACATCTGCTCTATAGCCTTTTCTATTTCTTCTTTAGTTTTTAAATGCACTAAAGAATTTCCTATACAAAATACTTTGTGAAAGCTATGAGCTTCATATATATTTTCTAGTTTTAACATATCCCCTACTATAAAGCTAGCATTGTTATTGTGATTTTTTACTATAGCTTTATTAATCATTTCTTCATCTAAATCCATACCTTGAACTTTATTCCCTTGTTCTCCTAAAGCTATAGAGTAAGTCCCAGTACCACAAGCCACATCTAATACATTTGAATTTATCTGAAGATCTTCTTTTAAAAAATTAACCGTATTTTCATCTTTAGTAAAGATAACATCATAATATTTGCTTAACACATTATAAAAATTCATACTATCACCTACAATTTAAATATTTTTCACTCTTTCTAAGCTATATTATACCCTAATGGACATATAAATACTGTAACATATGTTATGCTTTTTCGATGCATAATATAATGTAAAGTAACCATATCTATGTTATAATTTACATATATATATTCAAAAGATAGCTAATAATCACACTCATATATTTTACATAATTTTCTTAGAAAAAGGAGTTATTTTATGGAAAGCAAAACACAGAAAATGTATTTTATAAAGGATCTTATATTAATATTTATAGGTTGTTTAATAGGCTCTATAGGTATAAACATGTTTTTAATTCATGCAAAATTATTAAGTGGCGGAGTTACAGGGGTTGCCCTAATAGTTCAGTACACCACTTCCTTCAAAGCTGGATATACAATACTTCTAATTAACATACCTTTATTTATATTAAGTTATTTAAAGCTTGATAGAAAATTTACCCTCTACTCTGCTTTTGGAACACTATCACTTTCAACCTGTTTGATACTTACTTCAAATGTAGCTAAGCTTCTAGAAATTAATGATATTTTGCTATATTGCATTTATGGTGGAGTTATATGTGGTATTGGCTTTGGTATAGTCTTTTCAAGAAATGGCTCTACTGGCGGTACAGACATTATCACTATGATAATAAGGCAAAAGTATTCTAATTTTAATATAGGAAACCTAGGCTTTATGATGAATCTTGTGGTAGTTACCATAGGAGCTCTTGTTTTTGGATTACCAAAAGCCCTGTATACCCTTTTATCTATGTATATACAAAGTTTTGTATTAGATAAGGTTATAAAAGGTCTAAATAGAAAGCAGCTGCTGCTTATAATAACAGATCAAGAAACAGAAATTACTAGCTATATAATGAATAGCCTTCATAGAGGAGTAACTGCCCTAAATGCTGAAGGCTGTTATACTCAAAAGACAAAGAAAATGCTATATTCTATAGTATCTCTTGGACAGCTTGTAGAGTTAAAAAGAAATGTAAAAGAAATAGACCCTATGGCCTTCATATCAGTGATAGATGTATCAGATGTAACTGGCAAGGGCTTTAAAAATATATAAATCTCTTTAATATTTTGTAAGACATTTTATAATTAACATACATACAAAATTTATAAAAATGGGGAGGGGAATCAAAATGCTAATTATTAAGAAAAATAAAAAATCAGAAGAGTTTGATATGGAAAAACTAAAAACCGGCATTATAAACGCATCACTAGATGCAAAGACTCCTCTAAATGAAGCCGACGCTAATTTGCTAGCAAAAGAGATATTTACTAAAATTAAAGCGCTAAGAAATGACAATACTTCGTCCTATGAGGTTTTTGCTGTTACTATTGAAGTGCTAAAAAGTAATAACTTTAAATCTATCTTAAAAGAATATATTAATCACTCTATTCAAGATTAAAATTTATAAGAATAATATGCATATTAAGAAAAAAGCGACGAAAGTCGCTTTTTTGAATTTACAGTTCATTGTGCATTAAATTACCTTGCCTAAAAGTACTCCCACAAAATATGCACTGGTTGCGGCAATCCCTCCTACTAATAGCATTTCAAATCCAGATAAAATCCAATTTTCACCAGTTATTTTTACTTTTAATGCTCCTAGTATAAATAAAGTTAGGGCTGTTAATAAACAAGCAGTTATAAAAGATATTCCTGTTAAGGCTGGAATAAACATAGAAAAAACATAAGCTAATATTGGTATTATGCCAAAAAATATAAAGGATACAAAGGTTACTAAAGCATTTTTTATAGGCGATTCTTTTTCCTCTATAATTCCTAATTCCTCTACCATCATTATATCTATCCAAGCCTTCTTATTCTTAGATATTATATTTGCAATAGTACTAGCATCTTCTTTTTCTATACCTTTATTAACATAAAGCTCTATTAATTCTTGCTTTTCCCCTTCTGGGTAATGTTCTACTTCCCAAGTCTCCCGTTCTCTTTCCTTGGCTTTATATTCTATTTCTGCCTTTGTACTTAAATAGTCGCCTATGGACATAGATAATCCGTCTGCTATGAGATTGGCAAACCCCATAACTAATACCACTCCTGCTGATAAGGATGCCCCTGCTACCCCTGCAACGGCTGCAAAAGTAGTTATTATTCCATCTAGACCTCCATAAATCAAGCTTTTTATATATTTTCCCTGCTCTTGATTATGTTTTTCATAAGCTCTTTTATTTGAATGAGCTAATCTTGTCTCATGTATATCTTTTTTCTTAAAAGCTTCTCTGGCTTTGTCCAAATTTCTAGTTAACATGTAATCTCTCCTTTCTCATATCAATAAATAATAATAAATATTATCAAATATATTTTATCATATAATTGCCTTTTATTTATTAAGAACTCTTTAATTATTTTATCTCTATATAATATCTTCCTCTATGCCCTTTTATTCCATATAGATTTTAAGTACAAGCTCTGTTACAATAACAATCAAACAAATAAAAAATGCCGAATCCTCTATTGAGAGGTACGGGGGAATCTATTTTTAGGGGTGAATCATTAAAGAAGGGTACCTCTTACCCTAACCCGTCAACTAACCTCGGAGGCAAGGGAGGAACAAATGAAAAAAAATAATATAACTAAAACATTACTTTTAGCCCTAGGTTTAACCATTATGGGAGGCTTCTCTGCAAAAGCAGCAACCTATAATGTGAAATCTGGTGACTCCTTATTTAAGATTGGACAAGTTTTTAATACAAACTCCAATGCATTAATAAGCAGAAATAATCTAGCTTCAAGTGCAATTTACCCAGGCCAAGCCATTGACGTGCCTGCTAATATTTACACAGTAAAATCAGGAGATAGCTTATTTCTAATAGCTAGAAATAATGGTATAGCTTTAGATACTTTGAGAAGGGCAAATAATAAATGGGATACTCTTATATATCCTGGACAAAAACTTCTGTTACCAATAAAAAGTAATAGTACTACAACAAATAACGGACTGACTTTATCTAAAGCCGGAGTTTACTACAGTCAAAGCGACGTAGATTTAATGGCAAGATTAGTGACCTCTGAGGCAGAAAATCAACCTTACAATGCTAAAGTTGCCGTAGCCGCAGTAGTTTTAAACAGAGTTAAATCTAATTTATATCCTAATACTATAAAGGATGTAATTTATGAAGTAAGCGGTGGCTACTATCAATTTACTCCAGTACTAAATGGTATGATTAACAAACCAGCTTCTGAAAGTTCAAAAGCTGCAGCACTTGACGCATTAAATGGAGTTGACCCTACTAAAGGAGCTCTATATTATTTTGATGACAGTACTACAAATCAATGGTTATGGTCAAAACCCATAGCTGCAAGAATAGATAGAATGGTATTCACATATAGATAATGTGGAAGTGGGGCGTTTCGCTTGCTACATGAAAAAAACTGCCGGCAAAATTTTGCTAGCAGTTTTTTTATTTCTTAAAGGAAAACACTCTCTATTTCATTTATATCCATAGGCTTATAATAGTAGTAGCCTTGAATTATATCGCTATTTAAATCTCTCAATATATTAACCTGAGCCTCCTGCTCTACCCCTTCAATAACCACAGAAATATCCATATTATGAGCTAAATTCACAGTGCTCTCTATTATATATCTATCGATATTATTATGGCAGACATTATCTGTAAAGCACTTATCTATTTTCAATGTATTTATAGGCAGTATTTTAAGATAATTTAAAGAGGAATAGCCTGTTCCAAAATCATCCAAAGCTATTTTAAACCCTAAAGCTTTTAATTCTTCAAATAATACAATTTTACTATCTACATCATTTAAAAGAACATTTTCAGTAATTTCTAATTCTATAAAGCTTGCATCAACTCCAACTTCATTTACTATATGTTCTATATTTCTCAAGAAATGTGCATTTTCAAGCTGAACCGCTGAAACATTGATCGAAACACCTTCATAATGGAAGCCTTTTTCAATCCAAAGTTTATTTTGGTTGCAAACTTCTTTTATTATCCATTCTCCTATTTCCACTATTAGACCTGTTTCTTCGGCTATAGGAATAAATTCACCAGGTGAAACCATTCCAAACTTTTTACTATTCCACCTAATTAGTGCCTCTAAATACTTGATTTTTTCGCTTTTTAAATCTACTTGTGGCTGATAAACTATCTGAAATTCTTTTTCTTTTATGGCATTTCTTAATTCTTTTTCTATTTCTATTCGTCTAGTTATCTCATCAGTCATTTTCTTATTGAAAAAAGCAAAATTATTTTTTCCTTTGCTCTTTGCATAATACATGGCAGCATCACAATTTTTTAGAAGCTTATTAGCCTCTTCCCCATCTTGTGGAAAAAAGGTTATTCCAAGACTAGCTGTAGTATATACATGAGTTTGTCCTATTTCCGTAGGATTTTTAAATACGCTGACTATTTTTTCACCTAAATTATTTAATGAAAATTTATCCACAGTTTCACTAACTAATATTATAAATTCATCCCCAGACATTCTAGCTAATATAGCCCTTTCATCTAAAACTTCTTTTAGTTTTCTAGCTATTACCTTTAAAAGTTCATCTCCATAATTATGGCCTAAAGTATCATTTATCTTTTTAAAATCATCTAAATCTAGAAATATTAAAGCACCTTTAGAATCTCCTTTTTCTAATACTTCCTTTAATCTTTCCATTAAAAAGCTTCTATTAGGAAGGTCTGTTAATAAATCATAATAGGCCATGTGCATCATATCTTCTTCATACTTTTTTCTGTGAGTTATATCAGTTAAGGACCCAGACACTATTTTAACATTACCTTCACTATCCCTTAAAGCTTTACCTTTATTATAAATCCATATGTATTCACCAGTTATGCTCTTTGTCCTAAATTCACTTTCATAAAATTCCTTATTTCCTCGAAGATATTCCCACATATCTTCGAATACTCTATCCTTATCGTCTTGGTGAACCACTTCTTCTATTAATTCTTTTAATTTTTTACCACTAGGTTTGTATCCCAAGGCTTGATAGAACTTATCAGTTATAAAAAATTCTTCTTTTTCAATATTCCATTCCCAAATAGCATCTTTAGCTCCTTCTATGGCTAATCTATATCTCTCTTCGCTCTTTTGCAGCTCTTTATAGTTAACTCTCATTTCCTCTTCTGTAGCCGCTAATTCTTCATAAGCTACCTCTAATTCTTCATAAATAGCTACAATTTCATTACCCCAATATTTTATTCTTTCCAAATCCCTCATTATTAAAAAATATAATAAAGCAGCAGTTACTGCCACAAACATCCATCCCTTAAAGGTGGATACCTTAGTAACTATATGTACATCTGTAAATATCATGGCTATGAGTTTATCGGAAAATGTAATCCATAGACCTGATAATATTATGTATATTAGAGCTATTTTTCTTGAAATATCTCTAGGTTTTACTTCACTGCTAACCAGTAAATCCACATGATTTTGCTGAAGCTTTTCTTTTAAATTCTTATTTTTAAATTTATTTATAATTTTCATTTTTTCATCATTCATAATATCACTTCGCTTTTTTATATAATTATTATAAAATGAACTATTTTATCGTATATATAATTATAAAACACTAAATAGGACTTTACTATGAAATTAATTAAAAATAATCAAGTTTTGTAGTGAATTTTGTAGAAATTTAATGGAAATCCATATTAAAAATACCAAATGAATAAAATGTTACAAAAGCAAAGAACCCTTATATTTAAGAGTTCTTCACTTTTGTCACTTTATTCTTTTATCCAATAGTAGGAGCAATCCTTATTCCTATCCATAAAACCATATTCAATCAATGCTCTTCTTAGAGTTACATAATCATCAAATATCCTTTTCAATATAATATTCAACTCTTTTTCAGTGTATTTTCTTCCTAATGTAAAATTCTTCAATATATGCTGCAGCGTAATTATTTTCTTCTTCTCCTTAGCAGGAAAGTTTCTAAGCTTTCCACTGTCATCAAAATGTGCTTCTATAGTTTTAATTTTCTCTTCTTCTGTAATATTATATCTATCATCTACTGTAGTAGCCGTTTTATGCATATCTAATAACATCTCTTTTTCCTCCTTTTCCTTAAAGGAATTATCTTTAAGGAGCTCCATTAATGCTAAAAATATTTTAGATTGTTTCTCTCTCTCTTTTAATTTGAATCTATGATTTCTTATAGTGGAAGAGGTAGTGCCCGTCTTCTCTGATATTTCTTTATCGCTTAGTCCTTCTTCGAAGAGCATAAGCACTTCCTTTTGCACCTCTGAAAGTCCTGTAAACTTTTTATTCATATTGATTAAATAGTTAAACATAGATCCGTGTTGTTTCTTTAAATGTACTTTCGTATATTTTTCAGCCTCATAATAAGTTTCCTCTTCCTTATAAATAATGCCTTTTTCAAAAGCTTTCCCACATATCAAGCAGGTATATTTTTCTCCATCGTAAACATACCCTCTTATTATATCCTTCACATCAGCACTCCAAAATATTTCGGATATATCCATAAACATCTTCTCCCTTCTTATATTTCATAATTCATAACTATAATTATATTTTCCTTTTTATCTAAAAGCTTAGGTCCAGTTCTTTTTACTTCTTCATAACCTATATGTCTCCAAAACCCATAGCCTTTCATATTATCTTCAACTACACCTATCCAAAGCTTCTCTCCACCCATTTTTTTCGCCCATAGCTTCACAGCTTCGTGGAGTTCCTTTCCAAAACCTTTTCCTCTATAAGCTGGATGAATCAAAAAGAGTCCTATAATCCACCCCTTCTCTTCTGGAAAGTCTCTTACCATATCTACAATTGCAATAATTTCGGAATTATGAAAAACTCCAAATACATATTTATCTTCCTTGCTTTTATCGGGTGGTAGTTCTTCTAAATTAAATATGAAATCTCCCTTTTGTGGCGTACGATTTTCTGTTAGCTGAAAGAAATCACTGCAGCATAGAAAAAATTTATCCCCTAATTCTTCATCTTCTTTACTAATGAATCTAATTTCATAGTCTTTGCAATTTAGCTCCATACAAACACCTCATCATATTATCTATCAATGTTTAAACATTCAAATAAATTGTTTGAATAAATATTAACATTTTAAAAAGCAATAGTCAAGATATATTTCCAACCTTAGAATCAATTATCTATCTATTTTCAAACACTTTATATTTTTGTTTACCTCACGCCTATCTCGATATATACTCATAAATAAAAAAATAGCTTACTATAAAGCAAGCCATTTTCTTAGAATTTTAAAATGTTATATGATCTGGATCAGGTCCAACTCTTTCTCCTATATTTAATTGCGCTATTCTATCCATATCCTCTTTAGATATTTCAAAATCAAATATATTCATATTTTCTTTAATTCTTTCAGGAGTGATTGATTTTGGTATAGTTACTACTCCCATTTGCAGATCCCATCTTAGAGCTATTTGAGATATAGTTTTATTATATTTTTCCGCTAACTCTCTCATTAAAGGAATTTCAAATATTTTTCCTTGCATTAATGGTCCCCAAGCCTCTAGTTGAATATTATGCTTTTTACATATCTCCATAATTTCTGTCTGCGGAAATTGAGGATGAAATTCTACTTGATTTACCATAGGAATAATCTCAGCATCTTCTAACAATTCCTCTAGGTTATGAAGCTTAAAATTACTTACTCCGATAGCTTTTACTCTTCCTTCTTTATAAAGCTCTTCAAGAGCTTTCCAGGTTTCCTTATTAAGAGCTTTAGGCCAATGGATTAAATATAAATCTAAATAATCTGTTTGAAGCTTTTTCAAAGAAGTTTCAAAAGCCTTTAATGTACTTTCATATCCTTGATCAGTGTTCCAAACCTTACTTACAAGAAATATTTCTTCTCTTGGAACTCTACTATCTTTTATAGCCTGACCAACACCTTCCTCATTCTTATATATAGCTGCAGTATCAATATGTCTATAGCCTAGCCTTAAAGCTTCCTTTACTGCCTCTTCTACCACTTTTCCCTCTGGAACTTTAAAGGTACCAAAACCTAACCAAGGCATCTTTACTCCATTACTTAATATTGAGCACTCCTTTATATTTTTCATTTTACTTCCTCCCTTTGATTATTACTATTTTAAATTTGTTGTACTTTATAAAGTTATTTTAGATATCCATACTTTTTTATTATTTTATAGTTTTTATTAGTATAACAAAGTCAAATAAAAATCTAAAGAATTTTTAAATATGTATGAATGGAAATTATTAAAATATATTTAATTTTTTTAATACTCTATTACATATTATATAAAAATACTATAAAATACTATTATGGGTACATTAAAATGTATCTAACTTACAAAGGCGGTGATAAAATGAAATTTGCTATAAGGATTGCTCTACCTTCTTTTGCAATAATATCTTCACTATTTTCTATACTTTTTTATAAAATTTATATTATAAGTGGAAATCATCATAAAATAATAAATGAGACCATAAGAAATTTACAGGACAATCTAACCAACAGAGGCGTAGCAGATTTTATAAATACCTTAAACGCTATAAAAAAAATACCTAATAAAAACAATAACTGGGATAACTTAACTAAGGCCTACTTTATAGTTAAGAATAATAAAACTATTGACAACGATTTAAAAACTCAGTTAAGAATAGCTTTAATATTAAAAGGAATTAAAAATCTTTAAGAGGTGTCGTTTACAATGACTATTGCTGTAATAGACGGTCAAGGTGCCGGAATTGGACAAAGTATAGTAAAAAGGATAAGAAAAGATTCTGTACTAAATAAAACAGAATTAGTAGCTCTTGGTACTAATGAAACAGCTACTATTAATATGAAAAAGGCAGGCGCTGATTTAGGTTTTACTGGGGAGGATTCCATTTGCACTTTTCTAAAGGAAAATTGTATTGATGGTATCATAGGTCCCATAGGCGTGCTATGCAGCGGAGGCATTAATGGTGAAATTACAGAAAAAATAGCTAGAGCTGTATTTAACCTCACTTGCAATAAATATATAATCCCCTTAAGAAAGCATGGAATCTTCATTCCTGGTTCCACAAATATTGAAATAAAGCAAGCTATTGAAGAAGTAATAAACGAAATTAAAAAATGACCTTCAGCTAATTAGGCTTAGTATAACTAACCTGATTTAACGGAAGGTCATTTTAATTGTTAAGTATATTCTCTATTTTTTTGTTCTATATAAAAAGAATCTTTCCTTTATATCTGGAAACTCATGAAAAAAGCTTAACAAGTCTGTAATCGCCTCTAAGGTTTCATCATTTATAGTGCTTTCAAATTTCTCAGTTTCTTCTAACACATCATTATGTATACTAATTAGCTTTAAAAAGTTTTCTATAATATTGTGTCTTTTCACTAATAACTCCTCAGGCTTCATTAACCCCCATCCTTCATTAACTATTATTATAATAAATATATGCAGTAAAACTAAATTTAATTACTTTTGATTTATTTCCATTTTTATAGTATACTTATGCTTGGATTACGAAGATCCTTTTAAGCTTAACAATAATACCTTTAAATATCATAATAAGTCGTTACCACGAAGGTAGGGCAAGTTTGCTCTACCTTTTTATTTTTTAGAAAATAAATGTCCTAGCTCAAATTGGCAAAAGGACATTAATTTATAATAAAAAGGAGTTGTTAACTATGCATATGGCTGATGCCTTAATTTCAACGGCAGTGGGTGGCGCTATGTGGGCTACCTCCGCTGGTATTGCTTCTTACTCAATTAAGAAAGTAGAAAAGGATTTAGATGAAAAGAAAATACCTCTTATGGGAGTTATGGGAGCCTTTGTTTTCGCCTCTCAAATGATTAACTTTTCCATACCTGGTACTGGCTCTAGCGGCCATTTAGGGGGAGGTATGCTCCTTGCAATTTTGCTTGGTCCTTATGCAGGCTTTCTTACCATGGCCTCCATACTTCTTATCCAAGCCCTGTTCTTTGCAGATGGTGGGCTTTTAGCTTTTGGATGCAATGTATTTAATCTAGGCTTTTATACTTGCTTTTTAGCCTATCCTTTAATCTTTAAAAAATTCACAAAAAAAGGCTATACTCAAAAGGGGATTTTTGCTGGTTCCTTATTATCCTCAATTATAGGCCTTCAACTAGGAGCTTTTAGCGTGGTACTTCAAACCTTGCTATCTGGCAAAACAGAACTACCTTTTACTACTTTCCTAACACTTATGCAGCCAATACATTTAGCTATAGGCTTAGTAGAAGGCCTTGTTACCGCTGCTGTGGTAACTTATGTATGGAAGGTTCGTCCTGAAATAATTGAAGGAGCTGCTAGTGGTAAAAGTCTAAGAAATTTATCTCTAAAAAAAGTGCTTACAACTCTTGCTATTGGTGCTATAATAACTGGTGGAGTCATCTCTTGGTTTGCTTCCTCTCACCCTGATGGCCTAGAGTGGTCCATGCATAAAGCCTCAGGGCAGGAAGAGCTAGAAGCTCCTTCTAGCGGAATATATAAAACATTTTCGGATATACAAAACAAATTTGCCTTTTTACCTGATTATAGTTTTAAAGCCTCTAAAGCTTCTGAAGAAAATAGTGAAGAAAAGGCTGAATCCTGGCCTTCAGTAAACAGTGGCACCAGTGTATCAGGTATTGTAGGTGGAACTATGACTTTGGCATTAGTTGCCTTAACAGGCTTTACCATAAATAATTTTAAAAAGAAGAAAAAAGCTAGGGATACCGCTATATAATTTGGTGGCAGAGGGCAAAACTGCAAATTTTACTTATAGGATTTGATATATATGGCAAATATTTCTGATTCAATTTATAAGATACGCTTATTAGATGACCTTTCAGATAAAAAAACTTGGATACATAATATACATCCATTGAGCAAATTGTTAGCTACTATGGTCTATATCATAGCTATCATTTCTTTTGATAAATATGAAATAGAAAGGCTTTTACCTTTTATATTTTATCCTATGATTATTTTTATTATAGGAGAAATTCCACTAAAGGTAATATTAGATAGAATGCTGATAGCTTCCTTTTTTGTTATTGGAATAGGTATATTCAATCCAATATTAGATAAAACCATAGCTCTAGTTATATTTAATGTGCCAATATCTAGTGGATGGATTTCTTTTATTTCTCTTATATTAAAATCTATGCTAACCATAGCTAGTGCGCTGCTGCTACTAGCTACTACTGGTATGGAAAATATTGCTCTCTCTCTTAGAATGCTTAAAGTACCTAAAATCTTTGTACTGCAATTACTTATAACCTATCGCTATATTCTAGTGCTAATGGAAGAAGTTGCTACAATCTATAACGCTTATACTCTTAGAGCACCTGGTCAAAAGGGCATTAACTTTAAGGTATGGGGTTCCCTGGCCGGTCAATTGCTAATACGCACCTTTGATAGAGCTCAGAGAGTTTATCAAGCTATGATATTAAGAGGATTTAATGGTGAGTATAACACTGGCTTTAACAATGAACTCTCTAGTAGGGATTATATATATTTATTAGCTTGGTCAATATTTTTTATTCTTTCAAAATATTATAACTTACCTGCCCTATTAGGTGCAGTAATTGCAGGAGTGATAAAATGAACCATGCCATAATTGATTTTAATGATATATACTATAGCTATGCGGACGGAAAAAAGGCCATAAATGGATTAAACTTTACTATTCATTCTGGGGAGTCTGTAGGAATTGTGGGAGCAAACGGAGCGGGAAAGTCATCGCTTTTGATGCTGCTTGTAGGTATTCTCATGCCTACAAAAGGAGAAATTCACATAGGTGAAACCCCTGTAAATTCAAAAACCCTTCCTCTTATACGTCAAAAGCTAGGCTTTACCTTTCAAGATTCTGACCATCAGCTTTTTATGACAAAAGTTTATGATGATGTAGCCTTTGGACCTAGAAATTACGGATTAGATGAATCAGAGGTTAACAAAAGAGTGATTAATGCTCTGGAAACCGTAGGAGTCTTACACCTAAAAGACAGGGCCCCCTATAAACTTTCTGGTGGTGAAAAACGTGCTGTAACCATTGCTACAGTTTTGGCCATGGAACCAGAGGTGCTTATTATGGATGAACCTACTGCAGCCCTAGACCCTAAGGCTAGGCGAAGACTGATAAACCTGCTTAAGGGTTTTAATCATACAAAAATCATCGCTACCCATGATATGGATATGGTACTAGAGCTTTGCGAAAGAACCATAATATTAAAAGAAGGAGTGGTGGTCTGTGACGGTCCTTCTTCAAAAATCCTTAGAGATGGAGAATTATTAGAGCAATGTAGTCTAGAGAAGCCCCTTATTCTACAGGACTGTCCTATATGTGGTACTAAATAAAAAAACAAACCCGCATAAATAGGTTGTTTATTAAGCCTACTTATGCGGGTTTAGTTTTATTCAATAAAAATTATCCTCTATTCACCTGAATGAATAGCTTCTGGTATACAGGCACCTACACAGGAACCACAATCCATACATTTATCTGGATCAATTATATATTTATGAACTTCTGGTGATATAGCATCCACAGGACATTCAAATATACACATACCACAGGTTAGACATTTATCAGTAATTGTATAAGCCATTAATTTATCCCCCTTTTTAAGTCTGATGCAACAGTCTTTTCAGGTAAAAGAAATTGAATATACCTAATTAATACATATAATACTATGATAACCCCTACTGCCTCTTGAAATTTTATTAAGTATTGTAATGAAGCTATGCCTTGTCCAGATTTATTTAAGAATCCATTTGTTAACTTCATTGCAATACCACTTATTATAAGTGGAAATGTAAAGGCCGAATAGCTTGGATAGAATTTTAATCTCAAAAGCTTAAACATCATTATAATAACTACTACATACATGATGATTGATAAAGCCATTAGAAACCAAACTACTGCCATATTTTTTGTTTTAAAGGAATTCATATATCCTGCTAATAATAAACTTGCTGGCGCTGCGAATATAGCAAGAGTTGGCAATGTTAGCTCTGGCATTTCCTTAACTTTTGTAACTCTATAAATAACTATTGGTAAAAGTATTAAATAAGTTATAAATCCAAACCAAAAAGCTACTTGTCCTACGTTTATCATTGTAAAAGCAGGTCCTGTTACACTAGCTACAGCTATACCAACATAAACAATAAACCAGGATGGAAATACTTGCTTGATCCTGAAACTTAATACAAATTTCTTAGTAAACCATAAAATTAATATAATATGTATAGAAATTCCTGCAATCCACATGGCATAGGCTAATTGTGGAGTATATGGCTTGATATAAGTTGATAATAACATTATCGCCATAGAAAGTGTTGGAAACACACTGGCCACTACAGGATTATCTAAACTTTCTGCTACCCCCTTAGGATACTTTATGGTCTTTGCAATCATTAAAACAAGTAATATAGCTGATATTATTCCAAAGATATTGCGATATACTTCTCCATAGGATTGTACAAGATTTCCTGCAGCTGCCAACCCTAACATAAGTCCCACTATTGGAACTGGATATTTTTTTAGAATTTGATTCATTAGCGCCTCCCCCTTATATTTAAAATTTTTCGAAGATTTCCCAAACTCCGCTAATAGTATAACATAGATAATAGACTTTGATTTATCGATTTTTCCGATACATATGCTCTTAACTATAAGATTTGTCTATTGGTAACTTTAAATTATATAAACTATAATAGTGATTGTATAAGTTTACATTATTTTAAGGGTGGGGGAGTACATAATGAATTTAGTGAATACAAAAGATTTTACAAAGGGAGAAGTTCTTGATAAGGTTCAAGCTAATGCAGAAGAACTTTTCAGAAGCGGTACATTTTTTTGCAGCGAATCAGTAGTGCAAACAATCAACGAATTATTAGGTAAGCCCTATGATGAAAGCGTAGTTAAAATGGCAAGCAGCTTCCCTATAGGAATGGGTAAAGCTGGATGTTTATGCGGTGCAGTTTCCGGTGGACAAATGGCTTTAGGTATGGTATACGGAAGAGTTCAAGGTGAACCTATGCAGGAAAAGATGTTTGAAAAAGCTAAGGGACTACATGACTATATTAAAAATGAATATAAATCAACTTGCTGTAGAGTAATCACAAGAGAATGGGCTGGTGACAACTTCAAGAGCCCAGAGAGAAAGAATCACTGCATTACAATCACTGGAAAAGTTGCAAGATGGATCGCTAATGAGCTTATAGAAGATGGGCAAATTGAAGTGAAATAATAGCATAAAATCTGAAACTTCCACATAAATAGGATTAAGAATAATTAGCAAAAAGGCAAAAATAAAAGAGGCAAGCCCTTACCTTCTTTACAGAAGGCTGTTAGCTTGCTTCTATACTAACTATTATAATTCAACCTATATATTTCTTGCTAAGTCCTCTCCAAATTCTATAGCTCTTTTAATTCCTTCCTCATCAGGTATCCAAAGTTCCTTCAATCCGTTTCCTATCACTTGGAATCCCGCCTTGTTTAGTTCTTCATTTATAATCTTCACTGACTCTCCACTCCAACCATAGCTTCCAAAGGCTGCAGCTTTTTTCTCCTTAAATTCAAGTCCTTTAATCATTTCTAATATAGAAGCTACTGAAGACAATATACCTTTATTTATGGTGGAGGATCCTACTAATATAGCCTTTGATTTGAATACTTCTGTAATTATATCATTTTTATCTGTTTTAGCGGAGTTATATAACTTAACATTAACGCTTGGATCCACATTTTTAATACCTTGAGCTATGGACTCAGCCATGATTCTTGTAGCATCCCACATGGTATCATAAACTAAGGTCACTTGATTTTCTTTATATTTATTAGCCCATTCCATATATTTATTTACTATTTGAAGTGGATTATCTCTCCATATTATACCATGGCTTGTGCATATCATATCCAAAGGTACATTTAATTTAACCACCTCTTCAATTTTCTTTATGACTAATGGACTAAAAGGTGTCAATATATTAGCATAGTACTTTATTGCTTCCTTATATAGCTCATCTTGATCCACCAAGTCATTATACATAAATTCTGAAGCATAGTGCTGACCAAAAGCATCATTGCTAAATAGTATATTATCTCCTGTCATATAAGTAAACATGCTATCTGGCCAATGAAGCATTCTAGCCTCTATAAACACTAATTTGTTTTTGCCAATATCTAAGATATCTCCAGTTTTTACTTCAACGAAGTTCCAATCCTCATGATAATGTCCTTTTAAGGATTTAACTCCATTTTTAGTACAGTATATAGGTACGTTAGGAATCTCCTTCATTAATTCCGGAAGAGCTCCACTATGATCTACTTCTGCATGATTAGCAATAATATAATCTATTTTATTTAAATCTATCTCTTTTTTTAAGTTAGCTACAAATTCCTTTGCAAAAGGCTTCCATACTGTATCAATCAATACTATCTTTTCATCTCTTATTAAATAAGAATTATAGGATGAACCCTTATGAGTAGAATATTCCTCTCCATGAAAATTTCTTAATTCCCAATCTGTTTTTCCTACCCAAGTAACTCTATCATTGATTTTAAATGACATATAATCCACATCCTTTTCTTATAATTTAAATAGTATATTATTTTCTAAATGAATGTGCTGGAATAAATCCCTCTCAAGTTCATCAAGCTTTTGGTAAGTCAACGCAAAGGTCCTGCACCCATCCTCTGGTAACTTATAATCTTCTGTAATCCTTCTAAGAGTTTTTAATATATCCCCTGCCCCTTCATGTTCACCTTCAAGCTCTTCAATTACTCTTAAGGCTTTTTCTCTTAATACCTCATCTTTAGATTTTTCGTATTCTTTAATAATAGGAAATATTATAGTTTCTTCCTTAATTAAATGCTGCTCAAGTTCTGTCTTTAAGCTGCTAAATAGTTTATGGACCTCAGATAACAGTTTCCCATGGTTTTCTCCATGAGCTCTTAATACCTTTAAAAGCAAATCATTGATTTTAGGTAATTCTTCCCTTAAATACAAATGATGGGTATTTACTATATAATCTATTAAACCACTCCAAGATTCTTTTGTCCACTCCTTTTGTTCTATGCTATTGGATAGTATTTCCTCATATTTATTATTTAATACTTCTAATACTTCTACTTTATCAAGCTTTTGTTCTTCTATAGCTTGAATTAAAGGTCTATTACCTCCACAGCAAAAATCAATATTATATTTTAAAAATACATTACTGGCTCCTGGGAACTTAGCCACTATTTCACCAATGCTTTGAGTCTCAACAAATCTTTTATTCATAAACTCTAACCTCCAAATTTAAATGTTTTATTTGTCTTTATTTTATATTTTTTAATATATTAAGTATGTGATTCAAATCAAATATTTATTAGGATATAATATTATTTATATGAAGGAGGTTCTTGTATGAAAAAAGTTATATTCGAAAACAACTGTCCTTCCTGCGGCACAAGATATTGTGCCAAAAAGGTTTCTATATTTTCTTCTTTAACTGAAGCTCAGCTTTCTAAGGTTACAAGTTTAATAACTAGGAAGGTTTTTAAAAAAGGAGAAATTATATTCAATGAAGGTGAAATGTCAGATAAGCTCTTTATAATAAACCATGGAAGTATAAAGGCCTTTACCTATACCAAAGATGGAAAAGAGCAAATACTTTATGTATTAAAGGAAGGGGATTTCTTTGGAGACTTGAGTCTATTAAAAAGAAGCAAATATAGCCATAGCGCTTCCGCTCTTCAGGATACCTATATGTGTATGCTTCATAAGAATGATTTTGATAGAATTCTAAAAGAGAACTCTGAAATTAGTATAAATATATTAGAATATATGCACGATAGAATTTTAAATCTAGAAAATTTAGTTCAAACCATTACTACTAAAGACATGGATAGCAGATTAGCCACCTTATTATTAAACTTCTCAGAGAAATTTGGAGTAAAAACAGAAAAGGGTATGGAAATCTCCTTTCCCCTAAGTCGAGAGGATATGGCTAATTATATAGGGGTTACCAGAGAAACTATAAGCAGAAAGCTGTCTTCCTTTGAGCAGGAAGATATTATTGAACTGGTGGGAAATAAGAAGATCATCATAAAGGACATGGAATATATAAGAAATCTTATTTAGTTTTATAGGGATGCTTTACAAAAGCACCCCTCATAACCTTATGCTACAGCTTCCTCTTTTAAATTATTTGATCTTTGTAATTTTTCCTTGTATAAAATCACTGTTATAATAATTAAGGTTAATATTTCTGCTATAGGTACAGTGATCCATATACCAGATACTCCTAAAAATAGTGTTAGGAGCTTAAGTCCTAAGGCAGTAAATATTATACCTCTGCACAAAGAAATAGCAGTTGAATAAGGGGTCTTTTCTATAGATTGAAAATAAGATCCCATAACTATATTAATACCCATAATAGGAAATGCTAAGAAATAATATTTTATTCCTTCCTTTGTGATATCTATTATCTGACCTTTTTCACTAGTAAAGGCCGATACAATTGTCTCTGGTATGGTTAGTCCTAAAATAAAGAATAACATTCCAAAAATCGCTGCAGAAATAATTCCAAGTTTTCTTATAGTATAAACCCTTGAATACTTTTTAGCTCCAAAATTAATACTAGCTATAGGCTGGATACCTTGAGCAATACCTGTAAATATAGCAACGCACATCAAGGACACATTGGCTATTATACTATAAGCTGAAACTCCTATTTCCCCTATCATGGAAAGTAGCTGCTTATTAAATAAGAATATAACTAAACCTGAGGATATCTCTATTATGAAGCTAGCTATTCCTATGGACACAATTCTTTTAGTAAAGTCAAACCTAAGTCTTAGACTGGTAATCCTAAGGTTGGAATGCCCGCCTATAAAGTGCATTAGTAAAATAGCTAAGGATACTAAAGAGGACATAACCGTAGCAATGGCTGCTCCTCTCATGCCCATGCCTAGAGGAAATACGAATACGTAATCCATCACAGCATTGGTTATTCCCCCTGCAGCCATAGCAATCATGGCTCTCTTAGGCCCATGATCATTTCTCACAATTATTGAAAGATTATAAACCATAAGAAAGGACCAGCTAAAAGGTATCACTACTCCTAGGTACTCCTTAATGAGAGGTAGAGTTTCAGGTCCTGCTCCTAAGAAGTAACATATTTTATCCATAAATAAAAGACCTATAACAGTATAAATTATTCCCATTATTATTCCCAAAACTAAGGAATGATTAAAAGCCCTTTGAGCGCTATCTTTATCCTTGCTTCCAAGGCTTACGGCCATGGCCGTAGCTCCTCCCGTTCCTAACAAGGTACCTGTACCAAATAGCAAATTATATACAGGGAGAGCTATATTTAAAGCCGCTAACCCCTCTTTACCTACTCCCTGACCTACAAATATGGTATCAAATAAAATGTAAAGTGAAACCATAATCATACCTGTAGTACTGGTACCAAGAAATTTAAAAAATAATTTTAAAATATTATCTTCTAATAAATCGTATTTATTTTTCACGTCTATCACCTCACAGACCTTATTTTAAAGGTTATAGTAACTATAAGGTCAATAGTATTTTTAAAAACATATAATTATAAATAGTAAAAAGCGAGAAATTACTTCTCGCTTTTTACTGAGGTGGGGGAATTATTCTTCTATAACAATGGCGCTTACAGGGCATTGAGCCTCTGCATCTTTTGCGCCAGCTATATTATCTTGATCTATATCTATATCTTTAGCAACAGCTTTTCCATCATCGTCCATCACAAAAATTTCTTCACAGATAGCAGCACATAATCCACAGCCTATACATGTATCTTTATCAACTTTTCCTCTCATTCCATATTCCTCCTTTAAATGATTTATTTACACTTTTATAGTAATACTATTAAAGAAATAAATCTGTAACTTAAGTTACAGATTTTAGAGGTCGACAAAATCGACGCTCTAAAATCTGAAGTAATTCCTATAGTTTTTTTATTTGCTGAAATATTATTTAAATTTAAAAATTTGAGTATAAGGAGGTGGCATTAAATCGGCATTTTTATCATCGCTATAAACTTTATCTACAGTAGATCCGTAAACATCGGCAGCATTTCTTATCTCATTTAGTATTCTAGTTCCAACATCTACCCCTAGATTATATCCTTCCGATAAGTCAAGAGGAAAATGTACTCCAGCATAAAGCCTAGAAATACTACACTCATCAACAAGAGTAATCAATTTTTCTTTTTCTGTGGGGAAAAAATGAGCTGCTACCGTTGCAAAGCATGCAGCGCTAACGGAATGCCCAGCTGGATAACTTGGATGTTCAGGTGTTTTTAAATAAGGAGTAAAATTACGATCATATTGAACAGGTCTTGGTATTTGATAGGCGTATTTATAATACCAGCAAATAACCATAGCATCATTAATAGCAGAGGAAACAATACCATAAAGCCTAGAAGCAGATACAGCTGGTACTCCATAGACGTTAATAAGAGTTTGTAGAATCGGTATAAGTTGATTTTGGGGTACTCCAGCCCCCCAGTAACTAGCAATGGTCTTTTGATATTCTGTTAAATTATAATAGGTTTCAACTACTTTATTTAGTTCACTATTTGGGAAATCCATTGATATATCAGGAGTTTTTATATTAAAAGCAATCTCATTGCCATTTAAGTCTGTAAACTTACCTTCTGGAGATCTTTTAAAATAATACAAAGGCCAACTACCTCCAGAAGGAGTTTCACCTAAAGAAGTAAACTTATTTTTAGGATAGGAAATAGTATTCCATTTATTTTCTATATTGCAGTTACACATATAATTCTCCTCCTTAGTATTGTGAAAGTAAAAAGGACTAGTCCCTATATATATTTTATGTAGGCTAATCAATAGTGTTATTTATTTGTTTAACCATAGCCAATTTATTTTTATATTCTAGAATTATTGTGATAATAATGTAGCTTTTTCAGATATATCAAAAAAAGAAAGAGGTGTGGCAAAACTACTTTCTAAAGTAGTTTTGCCACACCTCATTAAAGTATAATTACATTTTATTTAACATTTCTAAAATTTCATCTTTAGATATATTATTATCTTTACTTACTATTTCTCCATTCCTTGTATACACTACACTTGGAGCTTCAACAGTGCCTAGTCTTTGTGCTAAGCTTGCATTTTTATATACATCGATCTTGTTCACTTTTAATGTAGCCGCCATCTCTGCTTCTACTTCCTCTATTATCTTTAACATTTCCCTGCTTTTTTCATCTATAGGAGACCAAAGATAAATTAATCCTAATTTTTCTTTTTGCATTATCTCTTCTTCGAATATTTCTGATTCAGCCATATACTTCTCTGCACCTACTCCTGCTATGGCACCATCACCTACTGCCGTAGCTACTTGCTTTAAGAATTTATCCCTTACATCCCCTACTGCAAATACACCCTCAATATTAGTTTCCATCTTTTCATTGGTTTTTATATAGCCTTGAGGTGTTAAATCCAATTGATTTTTAAATATTTCCGTGTTTGGAACATAGCCTATGAATAAGAAACAACCATCTACATCTACAGGTATCATATCCCCTGTTTTCACATTTTTAAGTACTACCTTATTTAATCTTTCTTCACCCTCAAAAGAATTCACCATGGAGTTCCAAACAAATTCCATCTTAGGGTTTTTTAATGCTTGATCTTGAGCTATTTTATTGGCATCCATTATTCCTTCGTCATGAATAACAGATACTATTACCTTCTTAGCAAATTTAGTTAAAAACATTCCTTCTTCTATGGCTGCATCTCCACTACCTATAATCATTACAGTCTTATCGGTATAGTATGCTGCATCACAGGTAGCACAGAAGGATATACCTTTATCATATAAGAACTTCTCCTCATTTAAAGCTTTGGTTAATCTAGGCTTTCCACCCGTAGAAATTACTACTGTTTTAGCATGATATATAACTCTAAAGGTTTCTACTAGTTTGTCTTTTCCTTCTAAATTTGTAGCTTTTACATCTGTTAGCTTAAAATCTACTCCAAAATTCTTAGCTTGCTTATGAAACAGGTTCATAAGCTCAGTACCTGTAGTCCCCTCCGGAAACCCTGGATAGTTAGCTATTTCGTTAGTATAGGTAGCTAGTCCACCTACTAAGGATTTTTCAATTAAAAGAGTTTTTAATTTAGCTCTTCCGCAATATATAGCTGAGGTTAGGCCTGAAGCTCCCCCTCCTATGATTACTACATCATAATATTCATGTTTCTTTTCCATCATATACCTCCTTAATGAGCATAAAATATATGGTGGCCTTTATTAGCCACCATGTTTTTTATATACATTACATAAAATATTTAACTAACAGCTTGCTTCCTATCCAAGCTCCTACAAATATAAAGATCCAATAAACCCAGCCATGTAGAGATAAAGAAGCTATTCCACTAAAAAGTGCTCCTATGTTGCATCCAAAGGCTATTCTTGCTCCATATCCCATTAATAGTCCACCTAGTATAGCTGCTACTACTTGTTTTATGGATTTTATTTTCTTTATTTTAAACTGTGAAGCTAATAAAGTAGCTAAAAAAGCGCCTACTATTATCCCAATATTAGATACTGAATGCATATCATTCATAAATCCACCGGCTAAAGCTGCAGCATGGGATTTCTGTTGATAGTAAAACCAATTTTCAGGATGTCCTCCTAAAGCTTGATATATCCAAGCTGCCCAGTAGGATAAAGGAGTAGTAACTCCCCAAGCCTTACCAGTAGCCGCTAACATTCCTATATTTAGTAATCCAAGAACCACTGCTCCAGTAACATAGGTCCAAGGATCCTTTAATAGCTTTTTGTAATATGGATTATTTTTAATCTCCATTTTATTCCCCCCTTTAAATATTCTTAGGGATTACTTTGTCTTTTCTATATAAACTTCCCACTGTCCATCGTCCACTTCTTCAATTTCCACGTTATGTCCTTCTTTTCTTGCCCATTCAGGTATATTCTTCATAGCACAGCTATGATCTATTTCTACTATAAGAACTTCTCCTACACTCATTGTGTCTATTTTCTTTTGAGTTTTTATTAGTGGAACTGGACACGCTTCTCCTAAACAATCTAATCTTTTTTCTGCCATAATAAATTCCTCCTTAAATATCCTTTGATTTTCTATTTCCAAACCAATCTGCAAAAATATAAAGTACCAATAATAAAATGAATTGTAGTGCTACAGCTGGAACCCAACCTAATACATCAGGTAAGAATACCCCTTTAGCTGGCATAAAGTTTTTAGACCACCATCCAAAATCCTTAGCTCCCCAAAGTGATCCTATAATAAAGAATACTAAGGAAAGCATTTGCATAGTAAAGCCTTCTCCCACTCTCATAAGAGTACCTGAAGCACATCCACCTGCAATAACAGCTCCTATACCAAACATTATTGCTCCTATAGCAGTATGTACTCCTGCCGGTGAAATATTACCTGGTATAGCACTTCCTTTTACAAAAGCACCATATTGCATAGCTATAAAACCTACACTAGCTACAGCTATGGCTATTATTACTGCCTTTGTCAGAGAGGTTCCTCCTGTAAGCACAGGGTCTCTCAAAGAAGCTGTGAAACAAAATCTAGATCTTTGAAGAGTGAAACCAGCTGCTACTCCGAAGATCCACATTAATGCAGCCCTTGGATTACTATTTCCCATAAAAAATCCTACGCCTATAATTCCTATAAAAAGAGCTACACCAAAAGGTATTTGGTTTACTTTTTTCTTCTTTGGCCTTTTTGCCATGGAAGTTTGAATTTCTGACATAAGCTCACCTCCTAAATGTTTGTTAATTAACTAACTTTTAAATCTAAATCCTTTACACCCTTATTGTACTACATAAATTAATCCTAAAATCATTAATTTTTCTGATACTAAATAAGACTTTATTATAAGCTGTTCTTATATCCTATAGATGTAGTATAATAAAAATATAACATTAATAAAAAAATAACAATCTAAGGGTGAATTACTATGAATATTAACTATTTAAATTCCTTTTTAGAAGTGGTTAAAGATAATAGCATATCTAAGGCAGCAAAAAATCTGCACATGACTCAATCTGCACTTAGCCAGCAAATACAAGCACTAGAAAAGCTATTAAACTGTGAGCTTATGATAAGAAGCAATAAAGGCATTGGATTAACAGAAGAAGGTGAGATAGTTCAAAGCTATTCCGAAACCTTAATAAATATCTACGAAAATATGCTGAAGGAATTAGAACAATGTAAAAAATCCAATATGCAAAACATTAAAATATCCTCTTGCAGCGCTGTTGGGCAATATTTACTTCCCTGTACACTACACTTATATAAAAAAGATAGAGGTGGTATAAAGTTTTTGCTAAAAAGTGAAGACAGCAAAGAAGTCATAGATCATGTGCTAGATTGCAGCTATGATATTGGCTTTATTGACTCTGAGGTTAATTTACCTGGAATTGAATGTTTTAGAATATGTAATAATGATTTAATTTTCGTTTATTCAAATAAAAGAGATATACCTAAGGACCCTTTAACCTTGGAAGACATTTACTCTTTGCCTTTGATATTATCTTCTGAAGGTACAACTACTAGAGAATTGATAAAAGGATTGCTTTCAAATAATAACATCAATAATTTAAATATAGAAATGGAGCTGGATTCCATCGAGGCTATAAAAGCTTCTGTTATAGCTGATCACGGAGTTTCAATTTTGCCTTATACTTCTGTTAAAAAAGAAATATACTCTAAGGTACTAAAAAAAGCTACTATAGCTGAATTAAATCCATCCTGTAAGATTTGTATGATATATAACAAAAATATGGCTTCTAAAGAGCATGTAAGGGATTTTATAGATTATATAAAAAGATATGGGAGAGAAACTTTTTGTTAAAAAGACGGCGAAAACCGTCTTTTTCCTATATCGCTCATGCAATTCATACTATTTCTTTTCTATAGTTATAAACCATATCCCATCTTCTTCTTGCACATTTATGCTACATTTTATTCCTTTAAAAGCATCCTTTAGACTTTGTGCTGAACAGCTATGGTCTGTAATTATAGTAATGCTTTCTCCAACATTAATTTTTTTAAAATTTAATTTAGCTTTTACTACAGGCACAGGACATATATCTCCTACACAGTCAACATCCATTCTTACTTCACCATCCTTATAAGAAACTCCGATCATAGTCTTATTATAAAGTCTTACTCAAATTTATTCATCTGTATATTATATTTTATATAGTAAATAATAAGGTTGATTTATATGATCATTTGCATTCAAATGTCGAATGAATTTAACGCAATTTAATTGACAATAATTTATTTTTATATTATTATAAAAATATAATAGTTGAACAAAATTTAATTTTATATAATTTTATTAGGAGGTTATAAATTATGTCTATATATGATTTTGAGTTTAATAGCATTGACGGTGAAAAAGTTAGTTTAGATCAATATAAAGGTAAGGTATTAGTTATAGTAAATACAGCTAGCAAATGTGGATTCACTCCTCAATACGCTGATTTAGAGAAGCTATATAAAAAGTACAAAGATAAGGGCTTAGAGATATTAGGCTTCCCTTGCAACCAATTTGCTGAACAAGAACCTGGTAATAACCAAGAAGTAAAATCCTTTTGTGAATTAAATTATGGAGTAACCTTTCCAATGTTCGAAAAAATAGACGTAAGAGGAAAAGACGCTCATCCTCTATTTAAGAACTTAGTAGAAAAGGCTCCATATAAGGGATTAGATTTAAATCATCCTAGCGGAAAGATATTATATTCGTTTTTAAGTGAGAAATTACCTGAATACTTAGTAGGAGACTCTATAAAATGGAACTTTACTAAATTCTTAATAGACAAAGAAGGAAATGTTGTAAATAGATTTGAACCTACTACTGAACCAATGGATATGGAAAAGCATATTGAAGAATTATTATAATCAGTAATGTTGAAAGTATGATAAATTAAATATATATTAAAATCCCCCTTTATGTAATCCCCCCTAAATAAAAATACTATCAAAGTTAATCTTTGATAGTATTTTTTATGGAAACAACTTCCTTATAGGAATTTGTATTTCTGTAATATATTCTTTTTCTAGTTTAGAAAAAGCTACATCAGTGATAGTTACTAAATAAGCATCCCCTGTAACTTCAAAATCATTGTCCTTAATCCACTGCAATAACTTCAAATAATCTTCTTTCCCCTTATCATAGGAGCCTTCAAAGACTATGGTAGCGTACTGTCCTGCGGGTAAAATTTCTAGCCCTTCGGAATTAATGAATTCCTCCTCAAACAAAAGGGTTACTCCCTTCCAATAATCAAAGACTTCTTCCTTTACCATCTGCTCATCAATAATTATCCCTATTAAGCCATTGAAAAGGCATAAATCGTCTCCTATAGTGCTGCTCAGATGTTTTATTCCAAACTCAAATTCCACTATATCTCTACTCTTATGGAAATAGGTTTTAATAATTTTTCTATTTGATATATGCTTTAACCTACATATATGAAATACTTCTTTTAGCTTGTATTGATTTATTAATTCTACTTTACTTTTAATAATTTTCAATTTTGTTTTTAATCTTTCTATTTCATTTTCTATATCTATTTCCTTATTATTTAATATACTTATTAAAGTATCTAAATCCTTTTTCACTAAAAAAGTGTTTATCTCTTCTAATGTCAGTCCTAAGGCTCTTAAAAACAAAATTGAATCTAAGTGAGCAAACTGCTCTACTCCATAGAATCTATAGCTATTTTCCTTATCAATATACATGGGTTTGAAAAGTTCAATATTATCATAATACCTCAAGGTTTGCGTTGATATATTATGAAGCTTTGCCATTTGACCTATTAAAACTTTAGGATTCATAAATATTCCCCTCTCTTATGGCATTATAGCTTTTTTAATTTTAAAGCAATTACTAAGGCTACAGCAGATATAATAGCTAATATTTTATATAGCATAAAAACATCTAGAATCTCCAAGAGCATGCCACCGCTCATATTACCTATAAAACCTCCGAGTCCTCCTCCTACAGCTGAATATATAGCTATACTTGAAGTTCTTAGTTCTTGTTTTATATTTTCATTGATAAATTGTAAGGTAGCCATTAAATACAACGGAAAAGTAATAGATTGCATAGCTTGTATTGCTATAACCATATAGTAATTTATAGCTATGGAATCAAGAAATAGCCTTAAAGAAAATAACGCTATAGATAAGTAAAATAGATTTAAAGTACCAAATTTCTTTAAAAGCTTATTCCCAAAGAAAAAAGCTGGTAATTCGCTCATAGCTATGACAAACCAGAGAAACCCTAAATTAGAAATATTCCCCCCTGTTTTTTCTATCAGTACAGAAATATAGCTGCTATTCATACCCATAGATATATTGAGAATCATTACAGATATTAAAAACCATATAAATTTTTTATATTTAAGTAACTCTCCTAGGGATTTTAAATTCAATACAACAGAAGAGTTTTTCCCTTTATAGTCAATGGACTTAATTATAAGCACACATAAGCACATAAAGACCATATAAATTACAAAAGCCGAATTATTTCCATAATTTTTAATAACAACCCCTACTAGTAATGCAGCTATGGCATATCCCATGGATCCCATAAGCCTTATTCGTCCATATTGTAATTTTTTATTTAAACCTATAATCTCATAACAATAAGCATCCATTATCGGTGCTATGCCGCTTAAAAATATCATAAACATAGCTACAGAAAAACCAATAAAATAAAAATTTTTAGCATATGTAAAATTTAATATCAATAATCCACTTGAAACCATGGCTATAAGCAATGAAGTTTTCTTATTTAGCCTTTTGTCTGTAATATACCCCCATAATGGTTGAAAAATAATAGCCATTATAGAATTTAAAGACAACAATATTCCTATTTGACTATAACTAAGACCTTTACTTTGAAAGAAAGGTGTTAGAAAAGGATAATAACAAGCTGCCGCTCCGAAAAATACAAGGTATAGTATATTCAACTTAATGGCTATATTTCTTTGCTCCATATATATTTTTTCCTTTCAAGCTTAATTCCATTCCACTCTATTTCTGCCTCTATCCTTTGCTTTATAAAGTAAAGTATCTGCTCTCTTTATTGTGTTTTGAGCATTATCCCTATTATAGTCTCCTAATCCTATGCTTACTGTTACCTTTAAGTTTTCAACATTAAAATTATAATTTTCTATAGAATTTCGTATTTTCTCAATCCTATTTAGGGCCTCTTGTTTTTCTATCCTAGGCAGTATAGCTATAAATTCCTCTCCACCATATCTTCCTAAAATATGATCCTTCCCCAATCCATCTGCTATTATTTTACTTATAGTAATAATCACTAAATCACCTATTTGATGTCCAAAGTTATCATTTACCTTTTTAAAAAAATCAATATCTATCATTGCTACAAAAAGGCTTTCATTATTCTTTTTACAATATTCTATTTCCTTTTCTAGTATTTCATTCATGAATTGATGATTGTATAAATTTGTTAGGCTGTCTCTTGAGGATTTATCTTGAAGTATTAAATTAGCCTCCATGAGTAATTCATTTTTATTCTTTAGCTCCTTGTTCATAAGCTCAATCTCTTCTTTTGCTTTTCTTAGCTTAATCTCAAATTCTTTATTATCATTAATATCTATAACTCCTGATAAAAGTACATCTTCATTCATATATTTTGCTGAGGCCATGGATAAAAGCGCCCAAAATTTTTCTCCATTTTCCTTTTTAAATAGTATCTCTTTTTCTGAAACAAAAGTTCCTTCTTTTATTTCATTAATGATTTTAAATCTATCCTCTGGATTACTATAATAATCTGTAACTAATCGCCCAAGAGCTAATCCATTTTCTGTAGCAAACATTTTTAAAGCTCTATTATTAATATATATAACTCTACTATCTGATATCCTTGTTAACACTAGCGCAAAAGGCATTATATCAATCATAAGCTTAAAAATTTCTTCACTGTTTTTTAACTTGTTATAGGTGCTACTATGCTCTTCAATTTCTTTATTTAGCCTATTCTTTAATCTAGCATCTTGTCCAACTATTAATATACCTACCAGCTCTCCTACTTTTTTATCAATAATATTTGTGCAAGATATATTAACCGGAATTAGATCACCTTGTTTACTTACGCAATTTAAATTATTAAACCTAGTGATTTCATAGTTCCAATTTTTATTTATTACCATAGTCTTAAATTCTGCATTATTAATCAAGTTAAGTATAGATTTATTAATTAATTCTTCCTCTTTATAATCTAATAAATTCAACGTTTGTGTATTAGCTTTAATTACATCTCCATTTATATTGATAATTATCATTAAATCCATCATCTCATTTAAGATATCATCTATTATTATTGAAGGGCTTATATTCATAAAGCTATATTCAGTTATAGCATAATATACCCCAAATATCATTATAAGTGAATAGATTTGTCCTATATCTCCTGGCACAATATTAATACCGGCCATAGGCAATATAGTTTGTGTTATCAGGTTTAATAAAAAAGGTATGGCACTAGTCATACCTATTAAAAACGATTGTCTCTTTTCCCTGTTACTTTTTGATTTAATTCCGTGAGCTATAATAACTATTATAGCAATAAGTAAATAGAAAAAGTTGTACAGAAAATTTGTGATATTAAATACACTTTTTATAAAATCAGAAGCTTCAATCCCAGCACCAAAGAAAAATAAACTTATATACATAAAAAATGGCACCGGAGAAAATAGTGCTATTCTAAATACGATTTTTTCCGCAATTCTTACCTTGTATATTGTCAATACTAGATACAACACTATAGCACTAAAACTACACCATCCCAAAGTAGCAATTTTACTCCAAAAATAAAAACTCTTAGAGTCAACTGCCACATAAGCGAAAGAATAGGCGAAGGACCACAGAGCCATTGCTATGCACAAAACCAAAAAGGTCTTATTAACCTTAGAGTTCTTATTTGCCCTAAAACCATAAATTCCTATATAAATATATGCAAAAAATGCGAACATAGATAATCCCGACAATATGTTCATTATAGCTTGGCCCCCTTATTAAGTAGGTTCAATTCAATAAATATTCTTATTTAATAGTAACATGTTTCTCCATAATATTATCATATATTATTTAAATTTTACATAATTTTATTAAAATATCTAGTATTTGTCGAAAAGTTTGTTATTTTATAATGTGATATATGTATGCCAAAAAGGTATGCCTTAAAAGTAACTCACTACTAAAGCATACCTTTTATATAAAATATGTACTAACTCAAATAGCTCTAACCTACATTGAACTCTTGAACTAAAGTATTTAGTCTTACTGCCAATTCTGCTTGGCTCTGAGAAGACTTAGCTATTTCTTCTATAGCATAGGTAACTTCACTTATGCTTGATAAAATTTCTTCAGAGCTTGCAGCTGATTCCTCAGCATTAGCTGATACACCCTCTACGGAAGTATTTATTAAACTAATAGCTTTGGCCATAGCTTTGGCTGAGGATAATATACTTTCTGATACTTCACTGACCTCTATGGCATCTTCCTCATATTTTTCTCCAATATCCATTAAAAGCCTATAATCAGGCTTAACAGTATTTTCGATGAAGCTTAATACATCCTTTGCATTATCCGATAAATTATCAAAAGACTCCAAAACGCCCTTTACAACAGCCTGAATCTTTGTTACTGTATCTGAAGATTGTTCGGCTAACTTTCTTACCTCTTCTGCTACCACTGCAAAGCCTTTTCCTTGCTCTCCAACTCTAGCAGCTTCAATAGCAGCATTCAAAGCGAGCAAATTAGTTTGCTCTGCTATTCCACCTATAATGTCAGCCATCAATTTTACTTCATTTACCACTTTAGCTTTTTCAATGGCTCCCAATATTTGTTTCTGCTTTTCTTCATATAAAGCATTTGCTATCTCAAAGGACTTTTCACCTCTATTTTTAACTTCCTTTGCTCTTTCTTTAATCTCCTCTGAGGATATACTGCTATCCTTAGCTTTATTTTCTAGTCCATTAGTTATATTAACTACCTCTACATTGGAAATACTTATCTCTTCTGTGGTAGAGCTAACTACTTCAGTGCCTCTAGCTATTTCCTTTGAGGATTCCTCTATATTGTTCATAGAAGATGCTACTTCCTCTATGGTAGCAGAAAGTTCTTCGCTAGAAGCGCTTATATCAGTAGATGCATTAGTAATTTCTATAATGAGCTTTCCTATGCTTGCTGCAGCCTTATTCAGCTCTGAAGAAGCCATGCCTATCTCATCTTTTGTATCGATATGAATTCTTTGAGTTAAATCTCCCGCGCCAAAAGCTTCTGCAAAGTTTAATATTTTTCTAAGACTACTTGCTATATTTTTAGATATATATATAGATATAGATGATGCGATTATTATTATTAACGCCACGGCTCCTAATACGAAAATGAGGGAAGCTTTATAAATATATTTATTATTATTGCTACTATCTACAGCTTGTTCATTATTAATCCCAATAATTTCATCTAGGTCATTGTGCATCAACTTTTCTGTTTCTACTAATTTTAAAAATAGCTCTTGAGCGGTTTCATAACTGTTCTCTTTTACTAATCTTATTATATCATCTCTTTCTTGCCTATAAGAACCTAAGAGCTTAACAAAGTTCTCATAAGCACTTATTTCCTCTTCAGTAGTCATATACTTCTTGCTATTTTCTATGTATCTATCATTAACAACCCTTAAATTAGCAAACTCCTTTTCTAATTCATCTAATTGAATTCTATTGCTATTATATACAAGTAAGATAACCTTAGATCTTATTTCTAATAAATTAGATTTTAGATTTCCTAACTCACCAACACCCTTTAGATTTTCTTCATATAAGGAATTAGAATTATTATTCAGAACCCTCATGGTATTTAATCCCAAAAACCCTACCCCACCTATGAAGAGTATCATAATAAAAGAGAATAAAAAAAGCTTTTTAGAAATTTTTTGATTATTAAACCATTTCACTCTAGATGCCCCTTTCTTTTTTGCATATTTTTAATTCAATTAAAATAAATATTAAAGCGCTTTCACCCCCTTAAATTATTCTCCCATTTTTCTTTATAAAAATCAAGTTTTTTACCGAAATCAAAATTACCTAATTTTTGTGCCATATCCGTTGTATACCACCTTTAAAATAAATTAACTTTGTTAAAGTAATAAAAATAGTGTATATTATTTTTGGCGATACTTTAATATCTTTTTATCTGAATTTATATTAAAATCGTTTAAAATTTAAGGAGGCTACCACATTATGGATTTACTAAAAATGGACTTCGAATATAAGAAAATTGACAACTGTTCTATTTATGCCGATATTTACAAAGCAGAAGAAAATAATTCTCCTGTAATAATATACATTCATGGTGGTGGGCTCATTTGGGGCTCAAGAAAAGATATACCTAAAAAACAGATTGAGATGTATAATAGCGCCGGGTTTACAGTGATATCAATTGACTATAGATTAGCTCCTGAGACAAAATTGCCTCACATAATTGAAGACATTAAAGGTGCAATTATGTGGGTAAAATCTGAAGGACCAGGGCTTTTCGGCATTGATGCGAATAAAATTGCGGTTGTTGGTAGCTCTGCCGGAGGATACCTTGCTTTAATGGCTGGAACCTTTGATGAAAAGCCAAATGCAATCGTATCCCTTTATGGATATGGAGATATTTCAGGGGATTGGGCTTTAAAGCCAAGTGAAGCTTTTCTTTCAAGGCCTAGCATAACTTGGGAGCAAGCTTCTTGTTGTGTTGGAAATAAGACAGTATCCGAAGGAAAAATTGATAGATTTTTATTTTATACCTATTGTAGACAGCGTGGAAACTGGATTTATCAAATCAGCGGCCCTAATTTAATCATAAATAAAAAACAGATGAATTCACTTTGTCCAATAAAAAATATATGTGAAAAATATCCTACTACTCTTCTTATTCATGGAGATGTAGATGATGATGTTCCCTATGAACAATCTCTTCAGATGAATGAAGAACTTTGTAATCATAAAGTTCTTAGTAATCTAATAACTGTAAAAGGTGCTAAGCACGCCTTTGATTACGAAATGAATAATCCAGCAGCAGTAGAGTCTGTTGAAGCAGTTATTGATTTTCTAAACAGAACACTTATGGATTAATTCAGCGCGAAAAGAAACCTCAATCATAAATTTGTACACAGATTGAGGTTTTTTATTTTTACTTAAATATTTTTATCTATCTGCACTGCAAAACAGTAAGCTTATTTTCATAATATGTTTTCTACAGCTATTTCCCTCCTGTAAAAGCAATTCCCTCTATAAATTGCTTTTGGAATATTATGAATAAAACTAACATAGGCAATACAGTCATTACAGATCCGGACATTAGTAGAGGAAAGTTTGTTCCATGCTGTCCCTGTAAGGAAGCTAGCCCTGCTGATAAGGTCAATTTCTCAGTAGCGGTATTTACTATCAAAGGCCACATAAGATCGTTCCAGCTCCATAGCGTTGTAAAAACTGCTAAGGATACTAGACCTGGCTTTGCTAAAGGCATCATGATTTTCCAATATATCTGAAAGTGGTTACAGCCATCTAGTATAGCTGCCTCTTCTAATTCATCAGGCAAAGTCATAAAAAACTGTCTTAATAAGAAGGTTCCAAAGGCACTAAATAACCCAGGTAATATCAAAGCTGTAATACTATTTAAGAGGCCTAGCTTCTGAATTATCATATATTGTGGCAACAGGAATATTTGACCTGGCACCATCAGTACAGATAAAATTAAAACGAATATTATATTTTTAAGGGGGAAATTTATTCTGGCAAAAGCATAGGCCGCCATAGAACAAAATATCAATTGACCAACGGTTTTGAAAACCGTTGATATAATGGTATTTAAATAAAACTGTTTAAAGGGCAAGGTTTTTAAAACTTCTAAATAATTTGACCACATTGCTTTTTTAGGAAATATAACTGGTGGAACCTGAGTAGATTCTCCTAAAGTCTTAAGTGAAGTCAATAACATCCATATAAAAGGCGTTACTGTTACTACCACTCCCAATATTAATACTAAATGTATAAAAAATTTCTTGTTTATTACTTTCACCTTGTTTTCTTTCATAATCCTACCTCCTTAATTGTAATTAACCCATTTATCCTGAAGCTTCATTTGAATAAAGGTAATAATCATGATTATTACAAATAGGATTACGGCTATAGCTGAAGCATATCCCTTCTCACCTAACATAAATGCATTTTTATAGAATAGATACACCACAGATTGGGTACTTTCTAAGGATACGCTGTTATTAGGAATCATCATAAATATATATTCAAATACTTGGAACGCTCCAATAAGGGACATTACAACTACGAAGAAAATAGTTGGAGTTAATAAAGGTAAGGTTATGTTTGTAAATTTTTTAAAGGTTCCCGCTCCATCTATTTCTGCTGCTTCATAATAGGACTTAGATATTCCTTGTAGCCCTGCTAATAATATAATCATGTTATATCCTACCTTGGACCAAACCCCCACAATTATAACAGAAAATAGAGCTATTTTGGGATTAGTAATCCAAGAAGGACCCGCTATACCAAACTTTGATAACATATAATTTATCAATCCAAAATCTGAGTTAAAAAGCCATCTCCAAACCATAGATACCGCTGCTGGCATGGTTATAGCCGGTAGAAAATATATGGTTCTATATATAGAAAGTCCTTTTATATTAGAGTTTAAAAGAACCGCTAAAATAATTGATAGTGCTATAGTTATAGGAACAGATACAATTGTATATATAAAGGTATTTTTCAATGCCAAATAAAAATTAGAATCAGATAGTATATTTTTAAAATTCTCAATGCCTACCCAGTTATAGGTGCCGAAAGGCCCCATATTTGTGAAGCTGATAAATAAGCTTTCAAAGAAAGGAATTATATAAAACACCATAAGTCCTATTAAAACAGGAGCAATCATTAAATAACCCCAAAAATAATTATTAAGCTTCTTTTTACTTAAAGTTCCCGTTTTCATACCGCCTACTCCTCCCATCCAATGCTACAACTATATTGCTATAAACTGGCGCATTTTAAAAGATAAATACGCCAGCTTTAATTTTGCTGTTTTTTGTGTTATTTTTCTTGTTGTAATAATTTATTCATTTCCTCTGCTATGGTTTTTGCTCCTTCCGTAGCTGTGATTTGATTGGCCCAAACCTTCTTTAAGGTTTCATCCTGAACAGTTGTCCATTTAGAGGTGTTTTTAGATACTGGGTACATAACTGAATAATCTACTGCATCAATATATGCCTTAACATTAATCTTGTTATTAGCTTGTACAAATATATCTAAGGATGGTTTATAAGCTGGTATAACTACACCAGATTTAGCCACTATTTCATTGGCTTCTTTGCTAGCTAAGAATTTTACAAATTCCCAAGCTTGATTAGCATTTTTTGTTTTAGCTGATACCACATTACTTAATCCATGAATTACTGAAGAGCTTTTCTTTATTTTTGGCATTGGAGCTATATCTATTTTATCTTTTATCAATTCATTTTTCATAAATTGAGGTATCATCCATGAACCTTGATATATCATTGCCACCTTACCAGATTGGAAAAGATCTGAAGGTGAAGTTTCTAGCATTTGCTCAGCCGTTGGTGAAGATCCATCCTTCATTAAATCTATCCAGCACTGAATTCCTTGAATGGAACCCGGATCATCAAAACCTGATTTTTTCTTATCCTCTGATATTACAAATCCACCAGCCTGTAGCATGGTATTATAGAAGCCTTGTTGGTCATCTTGTAAAGCTGCTATGCCATAAATACCTTTTGATTTATCTGTAAGTTTTTTAGAAATATTTCTTAAATCCTCCCAGGTCCAGTCAGCCTTTGGATAAGGCACTCCTGCTTTATCAAAAATTTCTTTATTATACCAAACTGCTGTGGTATCCCAGTCCTTTGGTATTCCATATTGTTTTCCTTTAACATTATATAAATCTATAAGAGACTTGGGATAATCCTCTAGTTTTAAATCAGAACTCTTAAGTTTATCATCTATAGGCATTAGCATACCTGCATCTGCATACTTGATTATATTTGGTCCGTTCATCCAGAATACATCTGGGAGATTCCCCCCTTGAGCTTCTGTTTCTAATTTAGTCCAATATTGTTTGTAAGGAGTTAATTGAACTTTAACTTCTATATTCGGATTCTTTTCAGTAAACTTTTTTGCTAGCTCTTGCATTATAGGTTCTTGGTTTTTATCCCATACTCCATAGACTAAGCTAACCTTTTCATTTTTACCTGAAGAGGTTTGTTTACTGCTGCTGCAACCAGCAAATAAGGAAGTAGCAATAACTAAACTTGTAATAATAGAAAATAATTTTTTACCCTTCATTTAATAACACCCCTTATAATTTATATATAAACTTTAAATTGTTTTAAAAACTCATCATCTTATCTAAAGCATAACTTGTACTAAGTAGTATGCCATTTTCATTATATTTATAAGGCGACATTTCTGCGGTGAGATAGTCATCATAACCTATCTCTCTTAAAGCCTGTATCACTTCTGGATAATTGACATCTCCGCCAAACAAATCCACAAAGCCATTTATATTACCCACAGCTCTCTTAAAATCCTTAACATGAATCTTTTTTATTCTTTTATTTAAAATTGAAATCCAGTGTTCTGGGTAGCCAGTATAAACTAGATTTCCTACATCCACATAAGCTCCTATATAAGGACTGTCTATTTCATCAATAAAATTTTTCATCTCAAGTGGAGATAGCAAAAACTTGTTCCATACATTCTCTAAACCTATATTTACCTTGTATTGTTCTGCGTATTGCTTTAATTCCTTAAAGCTTTCTAGGGAGGTATTGTAAGCTACCTCATAATTTACTGGTTTAAAGTTTGGAATGAAATCCACTCCCACAGCACCTGGAACTACCAAAATAGTGTTTGCTCCAAGAATAGCTGCTACTTCTAATTGCTTTTTTACAATGTCTTTGGCTTTTTCCCTTGTACTCTTATCCTCACTGGTTAAGGAATACTTCCAGTATAATCCGCTAGCCACACTAGGCAGCTCTATATTCATCTCTTCAGCATATTTTTTTATGTGCAAAAGTTCTTCTTCTTTACTGTTTAAGCTTATCTCACCCTCTTCATCAAGAGCTAGCTCTAGTCCTTGGAAGCCATAGGCTTTAGACAAATCTATATATTCTTTAGCCTTATATTTTTTACTAAAAGACCATACATTGATTCCTTTTTTCATGTTATCAGCCCCTTTGCTTTTCATACTTTTATAATAACCCCTTTTGAAAACATTTACTTTATACAAATTGTCAGTTTTTTTGTACAATTTGTCTTTCTATTAGACTCAAATTTAAAAAATTGTATTTAAAAACGGCATTTTTTTGATTAAATGTTAATTAATATAAAAATAAAGATGCTTTCCTCCTTAAGAGCAAGCATCTTTCAACATTTTATAGCTTTATTAATTTTTTATCTTTTATAGCTTCGTCTGCAAGAAAACTTAATTCAAAAGCTTTTGCTACATCCTCTATGGATGGATTAGCTTCTTCTCCTGTTTCAATCATGCTTATAAGCTTATCAAATTGAAGATCTGTAGGCTTTCTTTCACAATCAATATTTATGATTTCATACTTATTTTCAGGATACTTATAATATTCAATTAAGTCTCCTTCTTCTTTATTTTCCAACCTATCTCTTCCATAGGTAAGAACAATTCTCCCCTTAGGACCAATGAATTCTTTTAGATTTTGAGCCTTAATTGTGTTGCCCCAGCCCGCTTCATAAAAGCCTATGGAGCCTTCTGAAAAGGTTAGATTTATCATCCCATAATTATATTTATTCTCGGGTAAATCAAATTCTGTTCTTTGAGAAATTCCACTGATGCTTCTCACCTCTTCACCAGTGATCCATCTCATGATATCTATATAATGAACTCCGCAATCAATAATTGGTGAAGTTTCTTCTATTAGCCTTTTGTATTTTTCCCAATTTTTCGTATGATGATTTTGTATCATCCTCATGATTATTGGTTTTCCTATGGCATCATTATCTATCATTTCTTTTATCTTATTATAGGATTCATTATGTCTTAGAATATGTCCTACAAGTATCTTGCTATTACTTTTTTTCACTAGCTCTATGAATTCCTTACCTTCATAGAAATTACTAGCTATAGGTTTTTCACATATTACATGCTTCTTGACTTCAATACACTCCTTTAAAATAGTTAGATGAGTAGAAGGATAGGTAGCTATTATAACTATATCCACTGCTTCATCCTTTAAAAAAGCTCTGTAATTTGTATCATGAGTTTTGGCATTATACCTTCTTGCAAAATCCTTAGCTCTATTCTCATCTATATCTATTACTGCCACAATGTCAACATTGTTTTTATAGTAAATATTTTTTATATGCTCTTTACCCATATGGCCGCAACCTATAAGCAATACCCCATACTTTTTATTCATTTTAGAACCTCCATGTTTATACATCCCTTTTCTAGTATTATTGAAAAGAAAAATAAATAATTGTATAATAAAAACGTCAATATTAAAAAAGTTTTATATCTATTTTAAATTTTATAATAATATCTATATATTTGCTTTACAAAAACGGTCAATTTTTTTGGATAATTTGTCAACATAAGCTTTTAGAAAGTGTGGGATATTTTGATATGAATAATACCGAAGACGCCTTATATAAAATGCTTCCTTTAAATGAACTAATCAGAGTTGATAAATTAGTAACAATTCATTACTTTGAATTCGAGAAAAACTATTGCTTCTCTGGAGAATCCCATGAATTTTGGGAATTTCTTTATGTGGATAAAGGAGAAGTAGAAATATTAGCTGGAGAAAAGGGTTATAAACTACAAAAGGGTGATATAGTTTTTCATCCTCCTGAAGAGTTCCACAGTGTTAAAGCTAATGGAGTCACCGCTCCTAATATTATGGTGGTAAGTTTTGATTGCTCTAATGCCCATATGAATTTTTTTATTGAAAATAAGATATTAAATCTATCGACCTTTCAGATAGAAATTCTAGGTAAAATTTTATGCGAAGGTGAAAGAACCTTCTCTACTAACCTTCACAGCGGATATAAGGAATTATTAAAAAAGGACATAACTGATGAGTTTGCTTCCGAGCAATTAATAAAGCTTTATATTGAGCTCCTGCTCATTGATATAATACGAAGTGGTATAAAAAATGAGAACTGCAGCAGAATCGATAATGTAGTAAAGGAAAAAATGGAAAATGATGTAGTAGAGCAAATCATTAATTATATGACTGAAAATGTTTATAACAACTTCACCTTTGATTTCATCTGTGAAAGGTTTTATATTGGGAAAACCCATTTAAAAACTCTCTTTAAAAAGAAAACCAATGAAAGTGTAATGGCTTACTTTCAAAAGCTAAAGATAGAAGAAGCTAAAAAGCTTATCAGAGAAAAAAAATATAATTTTTCTCAGATTGCAGAGCTACTAGGCTTTGAATCAATTCACTATTTTTCAAGATGCTTTAAAAAGCTCACTAATATGACTCCCTCAGAATATGCTACCTCTATCAAGTCTAGAGTGCATAAAGCAACAACAAGCTAATGTAAAATTCCTATGAAAGCAAACTGCTGTCATAGGAATTTATATTTTCATGCATATCTTTTTCTTATTTTTTTATTCATTAATAAATTTATAATAGGTACCAAGTACATATAAACTGCAAAGGGTATGAAGCCTGCTCCAAGGGATAGCATAGAAGCAGGAACAAGAGAAGCTATATTCCAAGGTATAAGACCTGAAACCATCACTGAGGTATTAGATAAAGCTAATGATAATTGATATTTATCATCTTTATTATATAATTTTTTAACTAATTGATTAGTCAATATTACGCAGAGAGCTTGTGTAAAGGAAGCAGTGGCAGTTATTATAGCTATTATTAAGGTAGTAGTAAAAACTCCTAACTTTAAAGACAACCTATCTACCAATCCTTCTATTTTCTTTAGCATATTGGTCTCTTCAAATATCACTGAATAAGAAAAGGATAAAAGCACTATACCTGCAATTTTTAGCATGGACAAAATTCCTCCTCCCTTCATTACCTTACTAAGCTCTGAAGAAGAATCCATACTAAATCCAAAAATTATATATTTTAATAAAGAAATAAAAGAAGTTTTCTGCGCAAGGATGGCAATTATCATCCCTACAACAATACTTCCTAACATAGCTTTCTTAACATCAATCTTTAAAAATACAAAAGCGAAGATGAGCAGAGCTGGTAATATAGTTATAAATCCTAAGTTAAAATTATTAATAAGCTCTTGTTCTAGGATATTCCCACTAATATTCATTTTATAGGCTGAGGATATAAAAAAGTAAATTATTAGAGATATTATGTATGGTATTATTGTGTTCTTAAACATATTTTTAAAATTCTCATATATATTTGTATCTGTAATTTCTGATACTAAATTAGCCATGGAGGACATAGGAGAGCATCTATCTCCAAAATAAGCTCCTGCTATAATAGCTCCCCCAGCTACATTTACATTAACCCCTCCCCCCTTTGCTAATACCATCAAAGCAATTCCTATAGTACCTACAGTTCCAAAAGAAGTGCCTAGTAAAAAAGAGGTTATAGAGGTTATTAAAAAAGCATATAAAACAAATAAATTAGGATTTATTAGCTTTATTCCATAAAAAACAATGACTTCTACAGTACCACAAGCCATCCAAACTGCTGTAACTGCACCTATCAGAACAAAAATCCTTATAATGGAGAGAGACTTTTTCCCTCCCTTAAATATCATGAAAACAATCTCTTTTATGCTATATCCTATTCTATAAGTAGTAAAACTTAATATTATAAGACCTATAAGTAAAGGATAGACTAAAGGAATATTCAATATAACTGCGGCAATTATAAGTAAAAATATAACTAAAAAACTAAATATCATATTAATCCACACTCCAAACTAATATCCTTTTCTATTGTATAAGCTTTCTATATCTTTAACAGCCTTATAATATTTTTTAGGTGGTAATCCAAACATATTTTTAAAAGCTCTTATAAAATTAGAATAATCACTAAAACCGCTTTCTATATATACCTCTGTAATAGGCATGCCCTTTTTTATTAAAGAGCTAGCTAATACAAGTCTTTTCTGAAGTATATAGTTATGCAGAGTATATCCTGTTTGCTTTTTAAATTTATGCATGAGGTAGTACTTATTCATATAAAACTTTAAGGAGAGCTCCTCTATAGTAAGCTCCTCTGACAAATTGTCATTTATATAATTTAAAAGAGAAACTATATTTTCATCATATTCTACATCTTTTATCTCTTTCTCTAAATCTCTGGCTAGGAAGATTCGGTTTATACTAACTATGAACTGTAAAAATAAAGCATTTTTTAGTATTCCTTTCCCAAAACTCTCATGGTAGCATGCCTTTTCTAGTTGAAACAATGTATATTTTATTTCACTTAAAGCATCTGGGTTTACTCTCATGAGATTAAACTTTTGCATAGCAGCTATCTCAAAGCAGGTTAACAAATTGCAGTCTTCACTATTATGCTGTTTTAAAAAAGAGGAGTTAACCCATAAAATAATCCTCTCATAGGTTCCCCCTTCTTCAATTAAAGGTTTATGTATCTCATTGCTGCCTACCAAAAGAATATCCCAAGGTTTTAGCTTATAAGCTTTTCCTTCTATTAAATAGGTTACATTACCGGATATAAAAATTATTATTTTATTAAAGTCATGATAGTGAAAATCAAATTCTAAACTTTTCTTGTCCTTTATATGAAAATATTCAAAGTCATTTTTTAAATATCCTCTTTTAATAATATTTAAAGCTTCATTTTCCTTAATTTTCTTAACCTCCCTTTAGCTCTCAAAAATAAATAGCTAAATACACAAATATATTTGCTACTTACTTTTCTGAGACATCTTAAGCATTTTTTGCAATATTATAAGCAACATAAGCATTAAAACTAGTAAAAATTAAAAATATAATATTATTGTATCACAAAAATAAAATTTGTGGAGGCTATATTTATGAAACTAAAAGATTTACTAAATGATATTCCTTATGAGATCATACAGGGTGATGAAAATTTCGAGGCATCCTCAATAAGCTGGGATTCAAGAAAAGTAACTAAAGGTTCCTTATTTATATGTGTAAAAGGCAGAAATGTAGATAGACATCAATACGCATTAGAGGCTATAAAAGCTGGCGCCTCAGCATTAATAATAGAACATGAAGTAAAGGATATTCCAAAGCATATTCCAGTTATAAAAGTTAATGATACAAGGCTAGCTATGGCTCACATAGCTAATATATACTACAAAAATCCTTCCAGCAAATTTAAGCTTATAGGGATTACAGGTACCAATGGCAAAACCTCTATATCCTTATTTATATATGAAATACTTAAGAGTTTAAATAAAAGTACAGGATTGATAGGTACTATTGAAAATCTAGTAAATGACAAGAAATTAAAAACAGAAAAGCTTAATCCTACTACCCCTGACTCCATTGAGCTTCAAGCTTCTTTTGATGAAATATCAAAGGAAGGAGCTGAATATGTGGTCATGGAGGTTACCTCCTCTGCTCTGTCCAAACATAGAGTGACAGGCTGTGATTTTGGCATAGGGGTATTCTCTAATTTAACTCAAGACCATCTCGAGGAACACGGTAATATGGAAAATTATAAAAATGCTAAAATGAAGCTATTTAGCATGTGCAAAAGTGCAGTAATAAATTCAGACGATGCTATGTCAAAAGAAATAATGGAGAAATCCAGAGCTTCTATAATAACCTATGGAATTGAAACAGATAGTGACTTTAAAGCTGATAATATAGAATACTCTTTTAAATGTACAGAATTTGATCTATATTTCCAAAATAAACTTTATAAAGTTAAAACTAAGCTATTAGGGAGATTTAATGTATACAATATTCTTGCATCCATAGCAGTATGTCATAGTCTGGGCTTCACTTTAGAAGAAATCACACAGGCGGTTCTCAAGGTTAAAAGCGCATCAGGAAGGTTTGAAATTGTAAGCGTTCCTCATGATTATTTAGTAGTAGTGGATTATGCTCATAGTCCTGATAGCCTAGAAAAAATAATTAAATCTACCAAAGCTTTAACTAAAAATAAAGTCATTGTGGTCTTTGGCTGTGGTGGAGATAGAGATAAGTCTAAAAGACCTATTATGGGTGAAATAGCTGGCAGTTTAGCCCATATTTGCATACTCACCTCTGATAACCCTCGCAGTGAAAATCCTATGGATATTATAAATGATATTGAAGATGGAATAAAAAACACTCATTGTAGTTATTTTAAGATAGAAAACAGGAAGGAAGCCATTCATAAGGCTTTAACTCTAGCAGAGGAAGGCGATGCAATAATAATTGCTGGAAAAGGCCATGAAACCTATCAGATTCTTAGAGATAGAACCATTCATTTTAGTGATGTAGAAGTAGTTGAAGATTTTTTTAAATAAATAATTGTAGGAGTTGTTTTATATGAATTTATTACATCCTGTATGGGCAGAAATCAATCTAGATAATCTAGATTTTAATATAAATAGTATTAAGAAAAAGTCAGGTCATAGCAATATAATCGGAGTAGTAAAGGCTAATGCCTATGGGCATGGTGCTATAGAAGTTTCTAAAGCTCTTATCAAAAACGGAATACAAAAGATTGGAGTGGCTAATATAATGGAAGCTATAGAACTCAGAGAAAATGGCATAAATGCTCCCATTATCATATTAGGTCTCAGCTATGAGGGGGCTATAGAGAAAATTCTTGAATATGATATAGAAGTCACTGTTTCAACCCTAGCTTTTGCCAATAAATTATCTAACGCAGCTAAAAAATTAGGCAAGATTTCAAAGATTCACATAGCCTTAGATACTGGTATGGGAAGAATAGGCTTTAATCAAAGTGAAGAAAGTATTAATGACATAGCTGCTATCTATGCTATGAATAGTATAAAGGTAATGTCCCTATTTACCCATTTCTCCACTGCTGACTACAAAGATAAGAGTTATTCGGAGCTGCAATTAGAAAGATACTTTTGGTTTCAGCAAGAGCTTTCAAAATATAATATTGATTTAGGCGGTAAAAATGTATCAAACAGTGCGGCCATAATAGATATGCCCTACTGCCATTACGATTATGTTAGAGCTGGGATAATTCAGTATGGCTATTACCCTTCACAAGAGGTAAATAAAGAAGCGCTTCCCCTAAAACCTGTGTTAACCTGGAAAACTAGAATAATGCATATAAAGACCCTAGAAGCCAATGAATCTGTAGGCTACGGCAGAACCTTCAAAACAGAAAGAAGAAGCATTATAGGAACCATTCCTGTGGGGTATGAAGATGGTTATTCAAGACCTTTATCCAATAAAGCCAAAGTAATAGTTAAAGGTAAATTTGCTCCTATCATAGGTAATATCTGCATGGACCAATGCATGATAGATTTAACTGATATAGGAGAGGTAAGCCTTTATGATGAAGTTACTCTTTTAGGCTATGAAAATGATATAAAATTTGACGCTGAGGACTTTGCTCATATTTTAAATACTATAAACTATGAGCCACTTTGTAACATTGGAAGAAGAGTTCCTAGAGTCTATTTAAGAAATAATGAGATTGTTAAGATTCAGCATTATATTTAAGTTACTTACCTAGCCCCTATTAACTCAGGAGCTAGGTTCGCTTATAATCTAAATGCCTAAATTCATTTTTTATAAACCTATAAACCATATTATCTTCATCTAAGTTTACCTTCACAGCTCCTAAAGCTACTGCCCCTCCTTCATGTTCCATGCGGTCTAGATAAGCTTTAAAAGCTAAAAATTCCTCTTTATCTAAGGCCCTGTATAATAAATTCATTTCTTTTTCACTTAAAGCTATTCTATCTTCATCTGAAATTTTATGATTTTCTACTATATGCTTTATTTTTTCATATCTTTCTTCCTTGATAATAATCTTGCTATTAAGTATTTCTAACAAGAACTTTTTTCTTATCTTTATATAATTGCTAATCTTTAGAAAATCCTTTAAGGTGCTAAAATATCTTTCTATAGGAATTCTTACTGAGCTTATTATAATCTTTTGGGCAGTGGGTATCCTATTATCCTCAGGTGAAGATATATTAACTATACCCATTCCCCCTGTATAGCTTTCCTTTATATTCCTGCCTGGATTTTTAATGACTATGTTAATTTTCTCCTTAGAGCTTTTCAAATCGAAGTACACAAGCTCCTCTCCCATTATCAAATTACCTAAAAATTGTTTTTCTGAATTTAATATGTGAAAGGATACACTACCAGCTTCATTTACTTTCATCGAAGCCTCTTGAATAAGACCTTCCTTTAGAGAATTGGAATCTACCACAAAAAAATAGGCATAATATTGACCTTTATATCTATTATAAAGCTGCCTAACTACTTCTTTTTTTCTCATCTTCTCATTTTGTATATAAAAATCTTCTTTGGTTAGCGAGTCTAAGGTTATACCACTTTTTTCACAAAGCTTGTATAAAAAAGTTATTGGTGGTTTGGTTATAGAATTTATATAAGTATGTAGAGTATTTATCTTAATATCCAAATCCTTAGCCATTAAGGTTTGGTTATTTTCATAATTTTGTTCTAATATCCAATTAATATTTCTTTTAATATTATGAATCAATGTGTCTTCCCAGCCTATTTCAGCCATATTAAGCTACTCCTCCTCACGAATATAAACCTTTTAAAATCATTATAGAAAAACAACTTTTTAGACTTTTTCAACAAATTGAAAAAACCTTAAATAATATGATTCTTACCCTATAATTAATTTGAGATAAGCTTATCAATACTTTAACGAATGACTCTATATAAAGTGTAGCAAAGAAAATGTAAAAATGTCAACGAACTTACATTTATATGCACTTTAGCAAGCAAGTAGACCATATTTTAAAAGGAGATTAGAAAATGGAAGTAATAATTTTTTATGGTATCATAGGTTTTTTTATATCCTTATTATTAGGAAAGCTTTTAATTCCAGTACTGCATAAATATAAATTAGGACAGTATATAAGAGAAGATGGCCCTAAAAGCCATAAGAAAAAAGCTGGCACCCCAACCTTTGGAGGGCTTATATTTATATTCACCACCATTATTACTATGCTTTTTATATTTAAAAAATATAATATAGAAGTAAAATTATCTCTATATGCTTTAATAGTATTCGGGTTTATAGGGCTATTAGATGATGGGTTAAAAATATTACATAAAAACAATGAAGGCTTAACTTCACTACAAAAGCTGTTGCTGCTCATTGCAGCTTCCTGTTTCTTTGCTCTCTATTGCTATATTAATCCTTACATAGGCAAAGAAATCATCGTTCCTTTTAAGAAAAGCCTTTGGAATATGAAGCTATTATATATACCTTTTATTGTATTTTACTATGTTTCTGCCACTAATGCTGTTAATTTAACAGATGGGCTTGATGGCCTAGTTGGCTCAATTTCTTTATTGGTTATGACTTTTTTCACTCTTATTGCCTTCTCCTTAGGTCATTATAGCTTATCTATATTTTGCTCAGTTATGGTAGGAGCTTTGTTAGGCTTTCTAAAATTTAATCATTACCCTGCCAAAATAATAATGGGCGATACAGGAGCTCTTGCTCTTGGTGGAACTATGGCTACAATAACCATAATGCTCAAGCTCCCTCTTATCTTCATAATAGTGGGGGGAATATTTGTTACTGAAATATTATCCGTAGCAATACAAATAACAGCTTTTAAACTCACTGGAAAACGTGTTTTTAAAATGGCCCCCCTACATCACTCTTTTGAATTGTGCGGCTGGCATGAAGTAAAGATTGTAGCTATATTTTCTATTATTACAGTAATATTATGCTTAATAGGCTTTATTAGCTTAGCTGGACTTTAATGAAGATAGAAAAATCTATAGAGAATTAACTTATCCATCAAATTATCTTAATAATTCTCTCAATAAAAAAGAAGAAGTAAAGGACATTGCTAGTTTTAAACCTCTAGTCCTTAAATCCTCGGGCAATATAGATAAGTACAAGCTTATTATAAAGCCTATAAAGGCGGAAGGTAACTTTACACTTCAGTGGAGCGATAGAATGGAAACAAAATAATTTATATTTCTAAACAAAAGGGCTGTGCATAATGGATTTTTCCCCTTATGACACAGCTCTTATTTTTAGCATTTAAAAATAGTTATTTTTCATTTCCATGTTTAAAATTCCCTGTTACTTTAGCCATAATCAATTGAGCTTCAAAAGGGGTAGCATTTAAAATCTTTGCTAAAAACTTTTCACTTTCTGTGCCCTTAAGTATCATCACTTGTTTCCCATGCCAAAATATAAATACTCTTTTATCTTTGGACACCTTATATGAAAACAACTCTTCTTGAAGCTTATTACGTTTATCTATTATTGGCATTTTTAAATCACCTCGATGAAAATTTTTTTATAATCTAAATTTATTTTAATAGTTCTAATACCTTGTTAACAGGTAAATCCCTTATATTCCTCTTTTAAAATAGACATTATAATAAGTGATTCGTATTCACCATTATAAAAGACACACTCCCTTAAAGTGCCCTCTTCAACAAAGCCTTCTGATTTATAGAGACTTTGTGCTTTAAGATTCTTACATCTAACATCTAACCACAGCCTATGTGCTCCTAGCCTATTGAAAGCAATTTTCTTTATTAATCTTAAAGTTTCTCTTCCGAGACCCTTTCCTTTATCTGATATGACAATCCTTCTAAATTCAATATTTTTACTAGGATTTTTAACTCCTGCTATAATCACATAGCCTACAGGCTTATTTGTAACTGAGTCTTCAACAATTAAATGTAGAATATCCTTTTCCAACAAGGCATTCTTATGTTGTTCCCTTGACCACACTGTCACATACTGAGCATTGATAGGATTTCCTTCAGCATTAACTACAAACTCTAAATCTTTTTCTTCAGTAGTTCTTAGAACTATAATACTAGACTTTTCAATAATATTGCTCACTTTAAATACACTTCCTAATTATTTATTTTATAAATTATATTACACAGTATATGGTTAATTATAAACTAACCATTATTTACCATTATAACAAATTATACTATTTTATAAAACTTTAATATATTTTCCACTAGAAAAATTTCTCTTTTATTGGTTTTTATCTTATAATAATTATAAATACTAATAGCATGAGGGAGGTAATATTTATGAAGGAGAGTAAGCTATCATTAATAGCTCAAGGAGTTTTATTTATATTTATTGGTATCATCAGTCTTGTATACCCTGTAGAATCCATTTCAATTTTATCTTTGTTCTTTCAGCTCTTATTATTGACTTTAGGAATAATAAAGTTAATTAAAACTTTCATTAATAAAAATAATTTTGAAAAGAACTATCTACTTTATTTAAGTATCTTTGAGGGAGTTATATTTATAATAGTAGCTGCTGTATTCTATTTCAATAAAAATTTATCCTTATTGTCCTTTGGCTTAATCCTAGGTCTTTGGTGTACATATAATTCTTTAATAGCTCTTTTTTATTCCTTTAAGGAGAGAAATGCCAAATACTGGTATGCAGCACCAGTTTTATGTCTATTAGCTTTAGCTTCTGCTTTGATGATAGTATTTAAGCCTTATAAGGAATTCTTATCCTTAACCAGTTTAATGGGAATATACTTTTTATGCAGCGGTATAGAATTGCTTTTTTATTCCTTATATATTAAGAAATACGTAGATAAGGCTATAATAATTGATGCAAAAGATGTGGAGATTATAGAAAACGACAAATCATTAGAAAATAAAGAGGATTAATAAATCCTGCTTATAGCAAAAAATCCTCTAGGGCTGGACTCCTTAGAGGATTTTTTTAAGACAAAATATTATTATAAACCTTACTTAAGGCGCCCTATTTCACTTATCTACATATTAATATAAGTGACATGCCACGTAGTGACCTGAACTAACTTCCTTAAGTATTGGATTTTCTTCTCCACATACTTTTTTATAATATCTACATCTTCCTTGAAACCTACATCCTGGCTTTGGATTAATAGGGCTTGGAACATCTCCCTCTAGGGTTATCCTTTGTCTAGCTAACTCTATTTTGGGGTCTGGTATTGGTATTGCAGAAAGTAAGGCTTGAGTATATGGATGATATTGCTTTTTATATAATTCATTACTTTCAGCTAACTCCACCATGGTTCCTAAATACATTACTCCTATTCTATCTGAGATATGCTTTACCATTGATAAATCATGGGCTATAAAAAGATAAGTTAAATCATAATCTCTTTGTAGCTTTATTAAAAGATTTACAATTTGAGCTTGAATTGATACATCTAAAGCTGCAATAGGTTCATCGCACATTATAAATTTTGGTTCTATAGCTAATGCTCTAGCTATACCTATTCTCTGTCTTTGTCCTCCTGAAAATTCATGAGGAAATCTGTTCGCATGCTCCTTATTTAAACCTACTAGTCTTAATAACTCATAAACCTTTTCTTCTCTTTCCTTTCCCTTATATAGATTTTGGGCATCAATACCCTCAGCAATAATATCTAAAACCGTTAATCTTGGATTTAAAGATGCATAGGGATCTTGAAATATTATTTGAGCATTTTTATTAAAGTTTTTCTTTTCTCCTTTATTAAGGTTATGGACATCTTTTCCTTGAAAAAATACTTGTCCTCCAGTCTTATTATACACACCTAGCATAGTTCTTCCACAAGTGGTTTTACCACAACCTGATTCTCCAACTAATCCTAGGGTTTCTCCTTTGAAGATATCAAAAGAAACATCATCTACAGCCTTTAGAATAGATTTACTATTAATTTTAAAATATTTTTTCAAATTTTTTACTTCTATCAATTTTTCTGCTGACATGGCTATCTACCTCCTAATTCTTGAAGATTTTTCTTCTTACACATAGGATGTAATAACCAACAGGAGGTTTCATGTGTATCACTTAATTTGTAGGTTTCTGGTGCTTCTAAGCTACATATTTTCATCCTATGATTACATCTTGCTGCAAAGGCGCAGCCTTTAGGCGGATTTAATAAATCAGGAGGAGTGCCCTTTATAGATTGAAGCTCTTGATCTTTAGTTGAATCCAATCTAGGTACAGATCTTAATAATGATGAAGTATATGGATGGTTAGGATTGTAAAATATTTCATTTCTCATACCTATTTCTATAATTTTACCTGCATACATTACTGCTATTCTCTCTGCAATGCCGGCTACTACACCTAAATCATGGGTTATTAATACTATAGAGGTTCCTAACTTTCCCTTGATATTCTTCATTAAGTCTAATATTTGCGCTTGAATGGTAACATCTAAAGCTGTTGTAGGTTCATCTGCAATGAGCAATTCAGGATTACAGGCTAATGCCATGGCAATCATAGCTCTCTGCCTCATACCTCCTGAGAATTGATGAGGATACTCATTAGCTCTTATATCTGCATTAGGTATGTTAACGGATTTAAGTAAATTAATAACTTCCTCCATGGCCTCTTTTTTGCTTATTTTTTTATGTAATATTATATTCTCTGCTATTTGCCTTCCAACTTTCATAGTTGGATTCAATGAAGTCATGGGATCTTGAAATATCATACTTACTTTTCTTCCTCTATATGCTCTCCATTGTTTCTCAGAAAAATCTAGTACATTGGTACCATTAAAGTTTATTTCGCTACCTTTTTTTATTTCTCCTGGAGGCGAACTTATAAGCCCTAGTAAGCTTTTTGAGGTTACAGTTTTTCCACAGCCTGACTCTCCAACTATAGCCAAGCATTCTCCTTTTCCTACCTCAAAGCTAACACCTCTTACGGCCTTAACCTCTCCTGCATAGGTGTGAAAAGATATATTAAGATTTTTAACTTCAAGTAACTTTTCCATAAGTTTTCCTCCTCTATTGACGGAGCTTAGGATCAAAGGCATCCCTTAGTCCATCACCAAGTAAATTAAAGGCAAGCATAGTTACACTAATAGCTAAAGCAGGAAATAAAAGCTCATGAGGGTAATAGCTCATGTTAACTTGTCCTACAGCTGCCATGGCTCCCCAGCTAGTATCCGGCGGTTGAATTCCTAATCCAATAAAGCTTAAAAATGCCTCTGCAAATATAAAGCCTGGAATTTGGAAGGTTGTATTAACTATTATTACACTTAAGGTGTTTGGTATAAGATGTTTGGTTATTATACGCCAATGGCTTGTGCCTAAGGTCTTAGCTGCAATTATATATTCTGATTCTTTTAGCTGAAGTATTTGACCTCTTACTAATCTGGCAAGTCCTGTCCAACTTGTTAAGCATAGTGCAATCATAAGTGGAACTAAACCTTTTCCTAATACTACAGACATTAAAATCACCACTATCATATAAGGAATTCCAACTATAATTTCTACTATTCTCATCATTATATCATCAACTATTCCACCAAAATATCCACTTATACCTCCATATAATACTCCAAAGGTTAGAGATATAGCAGTTCCCACTAATCCTATTAAAATAGATACTCTGCCTCCAGCCCATATTCTAAGAAAATTATCTCTGCCCAGTTCATCACGACCAAACCAACTCTGCATATTTGGCTTTTGATGTGCTAAAGTAGTATTTTGAGCTTGGAAGGCATTGCCTGTAACTATGGGTATAATAAGACATGCTAACATTATAAGGCATAAAATAACTAGTGATACCATAGCCATTTTATTTTTCTTTAATCTTCTCCAAGCATCCTGCCAAAAACTCATGCTTGGCCTTACTATTTCATCTGCATTTGAGTGATTTTCATAATCTAATGCAAATAACTCTTCTTTTAATTCTATACGCTCCAATTATACTCACTACCTTTCCTTTGAAGCTATTCTTACTCTTGGATCAACAACGCAATATAATATATCCATTAGAACCATGGATACTATAAATAAGAATGCAAAGAATACTGTAGTAGCCATAATCATTGTAAAATCTCTAACAGTTACACTCTCAACATAATATTTTCCTAGTCCAGGTATAGCAAATATCCTTTCTATTACAAATGAACCCGTTACAACACCTGCTAACTGTGGTGCAAAGATAGTTACTATGGGTATCATTGAATTTCTTAAGACATGCCTTCTTATTATTTGTCCCTTTGATAACCCCTTAGCTTTTGCCGTTAATATATAATCATTGCTCAAAACATCTAATACTGAACTTTTCATAAACCTTGAGTAGGTAGCTATGGAACCTAAGGCTGCTGCCAGAGTAGGTATTACTGTATACTCCCAGCCTGAAAGCCATATGTTTTCTGTAGGCCACCCTACTATAGGCAATAAATTTCCACCAATCCACTTTTGTAGTAATGCCGCGAATACAAAGCTTGGTATTGAAACTCCTAATATTGAAAAAAATACTATAGACCTATCTGTAATACTATTCTTTTTAAGGGCAGAAATAATTCCTAAAACAATACCTATGCAGGACCCTAAAATCATTGCTTGTATACCCAATCTAGCAGATACGGGAAACTTTTCTCTTATTATGTCATTGGCTTTTTGACCAGGATTTTTCATGGATTCTCCTAGATCTCCCTTCAAAAGGTTTTTCATATATATTATGTATCTCTCGTTTAAGGGTTTATCTAATCCCCATTTTGCTTTTAAATTAGCTTCTATTTTGGGTGGCAATATTTTAGCCCCAGTTTGGATGGGATCTCCTGGTAACGTATTCATTAAATAAAAGGTAGCAGTAATTATTATCCACATAGTAAGGATTAAATACATAATTTTCTTTATAATATATTTTGCCACTTGTCCTCCCCCTACTCCTTATAATTTTAATGTATAAACTGTTATAGAAAGCTATAACAGTTTATACATTGGGCTTTGTTATTTTTCTATTGTTGCACTTCTAAAATCATATTTAGTACTAAATACTTCTAATCTCATATTCTTAACATATTTTTGAACATAGGCTTGTTTAATAGCGTAGGAAAGTGGTGCAACTAATGCTTCTTCATTAACTATTATATTTTCAGCTTCTTTAAATATTTCAAGTCTCTTCTTCATATCATTTGTCTTTTGAGAAGACTTAACAAGTGCATCATATTTTTCATTAGAATATAAAGGTATATTATTTCCGTTTCCTGTCATCAATAATTCTAAAAAGTTCATAGGGTCATTGTAGTCAGCGCCCCATCCACTTTGAACTATTTGGAATTCTCCGCTTCTTATCATCTTATTAAAGGTAGCTCCATCTCCAGCTATATCTAATTTAACCTTTACTCCTAGCTTACTTTCCCATTGATTTTGGAAGAACTCTGCAGTAGACTTTGTTGTCTGCTTTGTATTTGATTGTAAATAACTTACTGTGATTTGGTCATTTGGATTTAATCCTAATTCCTTTAAACCTTCTTGTAATAATTGCTTTGGGTCACCCTTTACATCTTTTAATGTTTCTTTTGCTTCTTTTCTATATTCTATATCTCCCACATTTATAGCATAAGGTACGAAACCGTAAGCTGGTGTGCCTCTCTTAGTTACATTGTTAATTAATTGTTCTCTATCTATGGCTAGTGAAAAGGCTTTTCTTACCTTAGCGTTAGTAAATATCTTATTTTTATCTTTAGAGTTAAAAGCTACATAACCATTACCTGGTTCATAACCATCTGCTTTTATAACTTCTCCCTTTGAAACTTTATCCTTTAACTTATCTGAATATTCTGTTTTAACCGAATCGATAATGTCTAATTGTTTACTATCAAACATCTGCTCTTGAGTAGCCATCTCTGGAACTATATGAACATTTACCTTTTCAAGTTTAACATCTTTAGCTCCCCAATATTCTGGGTTTTTCTTAAGAATAATTTTTGATCCCTTTGCCCATTCATCTACCACAAAAGGTCCTGAATAAACTAGCTTTTTATTATCCGTGCCATAAGTATCTCCTTGGGCCTCTACCACATCTTTTCTTAATGGACCTATACAGCTCATAGTTAATAACTGTAAGAAGTAAGGTGTAGATTCCTTTAAAGTTATTTCTAAAGTCTTATCGTTTACAGCTTTTACTTCTACATCCTCAAATTTTCCTTTTCCTGAGTTAAACTCTTCTGAGCCTTTTATTACATAAAATAATGCTGCATTAGGTGATGCTACCTTAGGGTCAAATAATCTTTCTAATGCATACACATAGTCTTGTGCCTTTACTGCTTTACCATCATTATACTTAAAATCTCTTAAGTGGAATGTCCATTTAAGCCCATCCGCTGATGTTTCCCACTTCTCTGCTCCAGCTGCTACTAACTTGTTGTTTTCAATTCTTGTTAAGCATTCATTTACCTGATTAAGTATAGTTCCTGGAACAGTATCTGCCATTTTTGATTGGTCCATTGACTCCATATCATCACCAAAGGCTACATTAATCTCTTGTGGTGACTTACTAGCACCAACACTAGTAGTATTTTTACCTGAACATCCAGCAAATAATGGCACCATCATAAAGACGGTCATTAATGCTCCTATAATTTTTTTATTATTCATAATAAAATCCTCCTTAATAAGTAGGTTATTAGATTTATTTAAAACTTAAATTCAAGGTTTACATATTCTTTTAAAAGTTCCACACAGGCTTCAGTATCTTCCATACTGATTACCGCATTAGGCCCATGTCCATATCTAGTAGGTATGGATATACCGCAGCATTTTACTCCATAATTTGAAATATTTATAGCCCCTGCATCAGTGCCTCCACCTAAAAGCACATCTAATTGGTATTTTATATGGTTTTCTTCTGAACATTTTATCATTTCCTTAACTAAGTAATCATCACAGATTACCGCAGTATCCATAACCTTAATAGCAGCTCCATTACCTATAACTGCATTTCCATCAGTTTCAAAAGGTACATCAAAGGAACCTGTTATATCTACTGCAATGCCTATATCTGGTTTTATTCTTCTTGCAGAGGCTGTAGCCCCTCTTAATCCCACCTCTTCTTGAACAGTGAATACAAAATACACATCATTATAACTGTCCTTAAGCTTTTTTAAGGCTTCAATTAACACATAGCATCCAATTCTGTTATCTATAGCTTTTGCTGTTACGCAAGAGTTTTTAAGCTCATGGTATTCCCCCACATAACAAGCTGGTTCTCCTATATTCACATACTTTAAGGCATCTTCTTTAGACTTAGCTCCTATATCCACATAAAGTTTATTTATCTCATTATTTTTTATATTCTCGCTTTTTTCTATGGAGCTTATTATTCCAGTTACTCCATTTCTAAATTCTACTCTATTCATATAAGACACATGAGCAGAAATGCCGCCTACATTTCTTACCTTTACATAACCCTTGTCAGTGATATTTAAAACTGAAAATCCTATTTCGTCCATATGGCTAGCTACCATTATTTTCTTTTTGTTCTCTCCATTACCTTTTTTAAATGCAATAATAGTACCCATAGCATCTATGGTAATTTCATCAACCATATCCTTTATCTTGCCAACTATTAGCTGCCCTATTTTTTCTTCATAACCGCTTACACCAAAGCACTGAGTTAATTCTTTTAATAGCATGCCTCACCCTCCAATTAATTTTTTATTAGTTTTTAAAGTTAAGTAAAAAAGTTTTTATTTCATAAGGCTTTATATCAAATTCGAATTCATAAGAATCCTTTGATATATCATTTAGCTTATTCTCTAAAAGGTCACATTCAAAAACCTGTTCCATAGCTTTAAAGCTTGTTAGTTTAACCTTTGACCTCTTATTCATATACTCATATATTCTTAAGATAACTCCTTCTCCATCCTCTTCCTTTTTAACCACTTCTACCATACAGTGATGCTTGTCCAAGGTGAACATAGATAAACTCTTAGGTAAAACGCCCTTATGAGCTTCCTCTATTATGCTGTGCATAGGTACATTTAAGTTGTAAGCTTGTTGCTGAGTATTAGCTTCTCTCCAAGTATTTTCATGAGGATATAGAGAATAGATAAATTCATGCTCTCCTATATCTGCATTAGGGTTAGGATAAGTACCACATTTAAGCAAGGTTAATCTCATTACTCCATTTTTTATGTCATACCCATACTTACAATCATTCAATAAGCTAACACCATACCCCGCCTCTGATAAATCAGCCCATTTATGGCCACAAACTTCAAATCTGGCTAAATCCCAAGAGGTATTATCATGAGTTTCTCTTTCCACATTTCCATATTGAATTTCATAGGTTGCTTTACTAGAATTAATATCTACAGGGAAAGCAGCCTTTAAAAGTATATTGTGCTCTTTCCAATTTAATTTTGTTTTAAAATCAATTCTTGGTACATGATGATATACATAAATTATTTGCTCTATGGATGAATCATAGAAGTTCCTTGTTAGTTTTAAAGCACATCTAACTGGACCTTCTTCTATTACCTCAACCTTCTGTAGGTCATTTATCTCATACATTTTTTCTTTATAATATATATCTATGTCCCAGTTTTCCCAATTCATAGGTCTATCTTCAAAGGCTTGTAGTACATTACCCTTTTCTTTTAATACTTCTCTCTTATTTTTCTTATCATATATAGAAGCTATGTTGTAATCCTCATCAAATTTTATATTGTAGAACTGATTTTCTATAGCTTTATTAGCTATATTTAGAATGCTTTCTTCAGAACATTTTCCTTCAACTATGTCGTAAACCTTATATCCTTTAGATGGAATTTTCTCAACAAAAGCTATTATAGACTCTCCATTTTCAGAGTACTGAACCTTTATTTCATTTCCCTCTATATCCCTTAAAGCCTTAATTTCTAGACCTTTAGGAATATTCACCTCTACAATGTCAGATCTATCAAAGGATAGTGTATTAAAAATCACTATAGATCTTTTCTCCAAGCCTATTTGAGAAGAAAGATTCTTTAAATTTTCCTTTAAAAGTTCATTGCCATTTTCAAGGATTTCTGTGTACTCTTTATCCGTTTGATCATAAACCGGTTCTATACAGGTTCCAGGAATTATATCGTGGAATTGATTTAGTAATATAGTTTTCCATGCGTTATTAAGCTGCTCTGTTGGATATTCCTTACCTAAGAACCTATTAAAAGAGGCTAAGGTTTCTATGTCTCCATATAAAACTTCACTCTTTCTATTAAACCTTTTATTCTTTGCCATAGAGGTATAGGTCCCTCTATGATATTCAAAGTATAATTCTCCTACCCATTTAGGAAGTTTTTTGCAATCCTTCATTTTTAAATAGGCTCTATTAAAAAATTCTATTTCTTTTCCTAGCTCTAATCTTGGAAGGCCTGGTATACCGTACTTTAATCTTTTTGCATTTTCTAGCATTTCTTCAGTAGGGCCTCCGCCTCCATCGCCAAAACCATAGAGCATAAGTGTTTCTTCATTCAAATCTTTATTTTGATACCTTTTCCAGGTGCCCATGGTCTGATTTGCGTTTATGTTTCCCGTATAGGTAGTCTTGCTGTTTATTCCGCTAAAGGTAGCCTTATCAGCATCAAATTTACTGTAATCGCAGGTGGTAACAAAATGAGTGAATATCTCACTTCCATCAATACCCTCCCACATAAAGGTGTCATTAGGCATCCTGTTAAATTGATTCCAGCCGAGCTTTGTGGTCATAAAGTAGTCTACTCCACATTTTTTCATTATCTGTGGTAAGGCCGCACTGTAACCGAATACATCAGGTAACCACAAAGTCTTGCACTTTACGCCAAACTCCTTTTCAAAAAACCGCATACCAAATAACATTTGTCTAACCAAAGATTCTCCAGAAGGTATATTACAATCTGGCTCAAGCCACATAGCACCATCTACTTCCCAGCGTCCTTCTTTAACTTTTTCTTTGATCTTTTCATATAGCTCTGGTTCATCCTCTTTTACAAATTCATATAGCTGTGGCTGGCTAGACATAAAGGTATATTCAGGATATTCTTCCATTAGCTTTAACACTGTTGAAAAACTTCTCACAGCCTTTTCCCTAGTCTGACTTACAGTCCACAACCAAGCTACGTCTATATGAGTGTGTCCTACCGCTGTTACCAGTGGACTTTTATAATTTATATCCTTATAAAAATTTTCTTTTAAACAATTATTAGCTTCATCAATAGAAGCGTAAAATTCCTTTGAGTATATCTTTCTAAGATCTAATAGATTTATTGCTTGTTTCAAAATTTTTAATATATTCATCTTATTATCATCTTCATCTTGTAAAATCCTTGCTGCGGAATAAGGAACCTTAAGATTATAATAAAACTCTTCAATATTGCTATCTAATACTTTAAGCTCTCCAATAAGTTTAGTCTTTTCTTTAATTAAGCCCGTATAGGCTAATAGTGCTATTTTGTATTTTCTACCTGCAGTAGCTTCTTTGCTTATTGTCACTCTTCTATGATTTATATCTAAGCCTTGTACTAACTCTCCATTTATGTACATTAAGAATTGAGGGTTGGTAGCATCCCATTCTCCTTCAAGGCCAGTAGTTATATTGAAAACAACAAACTTGCCATGGAACTCTTTAGGAATTTCAACTTCTGTTCTAAACCACCTATGTTTATCTTCTTCTCCCCAAAAATCTCCTAGATTATAATTCTCCCATTTTGAATCATCTAGTTCGGGCTCTTGTCCACCATCAAACTTTCCATCTTTAACTTTAAAGCCTTTAATTTTAACACTCCCAGGATATATAGATTTTTCAATATCCATAAGTATTCTTTCTACTCTTTCAAGTTCAAATAGCATCATACATCACTTCCATTCTAGTAATTAAATATTTACTACTATATTCTATGTTATAACCTATAAGCTATATGCTATAAGCTATCATATAGGTTCTTTTAAAAAAATTAGGTGCACTACATAGCTAATCTAGCTTAACTCTGCATTCTTCACCTCATCATACATCATATGTAATATTTTATCATTTATAGCTTGAGTCTTTTTAACATCTCTTTTTCTTATGCAATCAAATAAGTCTCTGTGCAATGGTATAGTATCTATAAAAGGATCTTCTAACCCTAATGGGAAATTCCAAAGCTTTGAAAGCATATCTTCTATGGACAAAATAAGCTGATACATAATTTTATTGTGACAAAACTTATATATAGCTAAGTGAAACTCCTTGTCCTCTTTATTTTGCTTTTCTCCTTTATTGTACTTTTCCATAACTATATTTAGTATTTTTTCTATTTTATCTAATTCTTCTTCTGTGGCATTTTTTATAACAAGGCTCATTATTTCTCTTTCTAAAATCTTTCTAACCTCTAATAGTTCTAATATACTTTCCTTTTCTTTTTTAAATTCTATTTGAGTGTATAGAATATCAGAAGAAGCATTTTTTAAAAAAATCCCCTTTCCATTGACTACCTGGAGAAAATCCTTAGCCTCTAAAGTTTTTATGGCCTCTCTTAAGGATGTCCTACTCACTCCTAGCATTTCTATAAGTTCGTTTTGAGAAGGTAACCTGTCTCCACTTTTCAAATTCTTTTCTTCTACATAATTTTTCATGAATTCAATTATCTCTGATTGTAAGGAAACTCTTTTTATAAACGTCATAATCAACCACCTAAATCTTTTAAATGATATTACCTATAAGCTATCATACACCTTAAATTTATTATATATAAACCTTTTTAATTTATCAATAGCTTTTTAAATTATTTTTGAATTATCAGTATATTAAAAATAGAAGTTAACAATTCTATTTTAATTGTTTAACTTCTATTTTAATTATTACCCTACTCTACATATCACATTGCTCAATCTCTACGGCATATGCTCCACAATGCTCACATACCATTATCATCACAATATAGCTATTATCAATCTTTTCTGACTTTAGTAATTGAGTGAAAGTGGTATTTTCATATTCTTTAGATATGTTGCTGATTACATATTGATTTTCCTTAGTAAAAATATAAAAATGATACTCTAAAAAATTAAAAGCCCTTAGCTTTTCCTTTTTCCCATTTAAACATTTCTCACAAGCCTCATCATAATATGCTAGATCAAAGCTAACTTCTGGCCACTGTCTTATAAGCTCTATAATTTCTGAAGCATCTATACCCTTAACTTCATTTTCTTCATCATTCATTAGGTAGAGGCAATTTTCTTTAGATAGCTCATAAGTTTTATCCTTAAAAATAAATTTGTAGTTATCCATTGTTTATCTCCTTTTGTTATCTTTAACTATTTATACATTATACCTTAACTTTTATTTTTATTAAATTATTATAATAATTTCTATTATAATTACTTATATACAGTAAAACTACGCTAAGCAATACTCAGCGTAGTATAATAGTAAAATTTATTTTTTATTTAAAAGTAACTTTGTTAAATCTGTGATAGCTGGCAGGATGCACTGTGAAGCCTTCTATATTCTTTTGCATTCCGACTATTCTTCCTGGGAAGTATAATTGAACATCTGCAGCATCCTCTACGATTAGCTTTTGAGCTTCTTTATAAATTTTTATTCTTTCTTGTTCATCAATAGTCTTTCTTCCTAAGTCCAGTAATTTATCAACTTCAGCATTTCCATAGAAAGATCTATTACCTGCTGGACCCTTTTGTGAACTATGATAGGTTGGATATAGGCCGTAATCTGGATCTGCTGTAACAGTTGTCCAACCACCTATATACATATCATGCTCACCTTTACCAGTTCTCTCCAAACCAGCGGAAGTTTCTAAGGATTCAATCTTAACATTTATTCCAACCTCTTTTAATTGAGCTTGAATAACCTCTCCTATTTGAGAAGTAGATGAACTAACCCATAGTTTGCACTCAAATCCGTTGGTATAACCAGCTTGTGCTAATAATTCTTTTGCTTTTTGCACGTTATATTCATAACCTTTTATGTCTTTATTGTATCCAAATACCAATGGTGCTAATACTGTGTTTGCTTTTTCGCCTACGCCATATAATACTGAATTTATTATGGCATCCTTGTTTATTGCATAATTTATTGCCTGTCTTACTAATTTATTATCAAAAGGTTTTTTAGCATTATTTAACCATATATTTGCATATCCTAAAGTTGGAGTTTGCTCCATTTTTAATTTTGAGTTGCTCTTTATCTTCTCCTTATCTACAGGTTCAATATCTACGGAAATATCTATCTCTCCTGTTTCTAAGCCGATGGTTCTGCTTGAAGCCTCTGGTACAGTCTTGAAGATAAGATTTTTTACTCCAGCCTTTCCTCCAAAGTATTCATCAAATCTTTCTAACACCATCTTGTCACCAGCTACCCATTGAGTAAGCTTAAAAGGACCAGTTCCAACTGGTTTTTGACCATAGTCTTCCCCAGCGGCCTTTACTGCTTTTTCATTTAATATAGCGCTACCATTATGGGCTAAATTAGATAATAGTGGAGCAAAGGGTTCTTTTGTCTTTATGATCACCTTATAGTCTCCATCTGTTTCAACAGTATCTATAGAGGATACTAAGAATCCTACTCTACTAGATTTTTTTTGTCTTTCTAAAGTAAATTTAACATCGCTAGCCTTTAGCTCTTCGCCATTATGAAACTTAACTCCTTTTCTTAAGTTGAAAATCCAAGTATTAGCATCTTTATTCTCCCAGTTCTCCGCAAGACCAGGTACTAATTTCATATCCTCGCTTCTTTCAACCAATCTATCATATATAGCCATACCTGCTCTAGTAGAAGAACCATCATTAGCATTTTGCGGATCTAAGGACTTTGTTTCCATAGCATTTGCTACAACCAAAGTATCCTTTTGAACAGTCTTTTGACCTTCTTTAGTTGTGCAAGCAGTTAACAATATAGATGTAAAAAGCAATGCTGAGGTAATTACAGATATTATTTTTTTATTAGCCATTTTCTCTCCTCCTTAAAATTAAACTTTATGTAAATAGTTTTTTAACATTATAATATTGTATCATCCTAGCAATTCATAGTAAAGTACTCAACAATGTATTGGCTATTGAAAAATAATATAACTTTAACTAAGCATATTGAAAATATTAATAGTGTTTATTATATTATACGCTATGGTAGGCTTTGGATTATCATTTAATATTATGTTTAAAAAAAGAAAAAAACATACTAAGCTCAACTTCTCCTATATGGTTCTTTAGATATATGAAATTAAATTCTCTTTCTATAACGAAATCCAGTATTTTAATCTCTGCAAGCTGCTTTTTTCTTATCTCCTCCTGAGCTGCATCTTTATACATAAAGCTAATACCTATACCACTTTTTATCATGGTTTTTATAACATTAACATTTCCAATTTCAATAATATTTTTAAAATTATCAAGGGTATAATTTTTATCAAAAAGTCCTCTTTCTAAGACCTCCCTAGAACCAGAACCTTTTTCACGTACTATAAGGGTTTCGTTTTTAAGTTCTTCTAATAATACAACCTTTTTACTTGCCAAAGGATGGGTCACAGGAGCTACTAAAATAAAACTAGCATTTTTATATAATTTTGCTTCATAATCAGCCTTATTAAAGAGCCCCTCTACTAAGGCAAAGCTAATTTTACCTTGCTGCAGCATATGAAGTACCATTTCTGTATTATCCACATACATGGTTACATCATATTCTTCAAAAGCTTTTATAAAATCTCCTAAAACCGGTGCAAGGGTAAATTCACCTATAGTTAAAGTAGCTGCAAACTCTAACTTCTTATTCTCTTTCTTTATCTCTTGCAATTTACGGGTGATTATCTCTTCATTAGCTTTTGTATTTTTAGCGTATTTATAGAAAAGCTCTCCTGCTTTAGTAAGCCTTAATTCTCTATTGGTATATTCAAATAGTTTACAATCGTATTGCTTTTCTAAAAATTGAATATGTTGAGTTACAGCTGGTTGAGTTATACACAGCTCCTCTGAAGCTTTGGTGTAGCTCTTATTTTTGCATACAGATAAAAAAGATTCTACTCTTATATCTAACATTTTATACATTGCCTCCATAAGTACTAATTATATATAAACAAGTATTTATAATTAGATTTTATATTCTCGTGATGTTAAAATCAAGTAAACAATGTACAAGGAGTTGACTTTATGTTCACTATCAAGAAATGTTTTTAGGAAAACTATAACTTTTTCTCTTTCTCTTCGTCTAATTAGTAGGAAAAATTTTTAAAACGAGGAGATGAGTTTATGGAAAAATTAATGTCTATTATTGTTCTTCTTTCACTATTTCTTGTTCCCGGATATGCTCAAAATGGAGAAACACCTAATCCTGTTCCTATAGTGGAGCCAAGCCCTGTAAAACAACAAATTGCAATTAGAGGTGTGGTAAAGGATATTAATATAGGTAAGGATGGTGCCAACTTATTAGTTGAAGGAAATGTGGAGAAGGATACCTTGTATGATAAGGCCTCAGTACACGTTAATATCCACACTATCATATTAAAGGATAACCTTAAAAGACTTTATAGTGTTTCTGATATCCAAGTAGGAGATACTGTTGAAGTAATTTTTACAAATGATCCAGTAGCAATGATCTATCCTATTAGAGCCACTGCTGTTTCCGTAAGAATGATTTCTAATAATCCATAATAATAGATAAGAAGTTCGAAGGAGCCTTTTTCTAATTAAAGAAAGAGGCTCCTTTGTTATGCTTTTCTATTATATTCATCACTTCAAGCTTAAAATATATTTTACTCTAAAATGTCTTTGAATCTTAAATGTATCTTAAATAACTATAGTTAATTTTAATAATGTTAATAAATACTGTATAATGTATTAAGACATCCTTCACCTGTTATTTTTCTTAGGATGTCTAAAAGAAATGGAGGTGCTTCTAAATTGGATTACAGCAAGTTAGATGTTAAAGCAAAAAAATCTTGGTTTATCTCAAGGTTCATTGCACTAATAATATTTTCGGCTTTATCTATCACTATTAGAGTTATTGCCCATAATAAACTTGGTGATAAAGGATGGATTGCTAGTATCATTATAGCTTTAATTATTTTGCTGCTGATATTAAATACCTTTGTATATCCCACTATAGAGTACAAACAATGGCAATATACTATTACCGAAGATAAGATTGAGCTGGTTCATGGTATTTACTTTATAAAAACCACCCTTATACCCATTGTAAGAATCCAACATATTAAGACAAGCCAAGGCCCTATAAATAGAAAGCTTGGTCTTTCAAATATAGAAATCCATACCGCTGGAGGTATGCATGAAATTCCTAACATAACCAAAGAAAAAGCAGAAGAGTTATCTCAATATCTTAAAGATAAAGTTCACCAAAAAGTTAGTAAAAACCTAGAAGCTGAAGAAAATAACAAGGAAGATTAAGAGGAAATATATTATGAGAGAACCTATTAGAAACCATATTTCTTCTGTAATTATGAATGTATTTAAAACTATTAAAGAGTTTATATTTTTATATATAATAATAATTGTAAGACCTAACCCAGGAACCTTGTTTGTTTTGATAGTTCTATTCATTTTAACAATAGTTTTTTCCTTTATAAAATGGTATAAAACCTATTTTTATATAAAAGAAGATACTCTTATTTATGAAACAGGCCTATTTCAAAAAAAGGTACTAAGCTTATCCATGGATAAGATAGCTACTATAGATTTTAGTCAAAATCTTATACAAAAAATATTTAATACTTATAGATTGAAAATTGATAGTGGAAGTACTCAGGCTAAAGAGTCTGAGATAGATATAGTACTTAAAAAATCTATTGCTATTAACACAAAAGATATTTTATTAAAGTCTTCTCAAGAGGATAATTTAAATACGACTAATGCCACAGTATTCAAAGCCTCCTTTAAAGAACTATTTTTAACTGCTATAACTAAAAATAATTTAGCTTTAGGCATAGGTATATTCTTCTCACTATCTGCCTTTTTAGACGACATATTAAAGTTATTTAATATAGAATTCAAGGATACTCTATATTCTTATATAAAACTTGAACAGGTAATAAAGCAATCAATTCCTTCTCTTATTGTATCCATGGTAAAAGTGTTTTTAATAGTATGGATGTTATGTATAGTTCTATCTATTATAGGTACTATAATTAAATTTTATGACTTTAAAGTATATAAGGCAAAAGAGCATATAAGAATTGAATATGGTTTAATAAGCACAAAGTCCTATTCATTACCTATTAACAATGTCCATGCCTTGATATTAAAACAAAATCTTCTTAAGCAAAAGCTTGGTTTGTATAATGTAGAGGTTAGCTCCATTGGTTATGGAAATGAAGAAAAAGAAGAAGCTATTCTTTATCCCATAGCAAATAAAAAGCTACTAAATACTTTAATCTCTGAATTGCTTCCAGAGCTTCAAATACAATGGGAGGTAAGTTCAGCTCCTAAAAATACCTTAAGTAGCTTTATCGTAGTTCCTTTGATTATCAGTATAACAGCGCTTTCTATAATAACCTTGATATTCAACAAAGCTGCTATTTTATTCTTATTGTTACCATTGATAATAATAAGCAGCTATTTAAATTATAGGAACTCAGCCATAGGTTTTAACAACAAAATACTAACCTCTATATCTGGTGGCTTTAACAAAACAATATGCACAGTAAAAATCAGCAGCATACAATCCTTGTCTATAAAATCAAACTATTTTCAAAGAAAAAAGAAGGTAGGTACCTATATTATAGATTATTATGCTAATAAGCTAGTTGACATTATAGAAGTAAAGAATATAAAGGCTTCTCTGTTTGAGGAGATAGGAAGTAAATTTGATTATTAGAATAAGCATAGCCTCAGAGCATAATACTTCTGAGGCCATATCTTATTCTAGAAAAATTAATCATTTGTTATAATATTATTTTCTATTAGAAATTTATCTACTCGCTTTTCATATTCCTCCGCATTTCTCCAATAAGTTTCCACATGTGCTGCCTTGGGAGCTATGTATAAATCCTTAAAGTTCCTTTTGGCTTTGTGCATCTCTTCACTCATCCAAGTAGGTACAAAATCATCCTCTCCACCATGGGTAAATAATATAGGAGTATCAACTTTTGAGATGCACTGAATAGGAGATATGTCTTTAAAGCTCCACCCAGTTCTTAGCTTTGTAATGATACTAGTGATTTCTATTAAAGGTAATCTTTTAATCTTATAATCTTTTGCCAAATGATATTTAAATAAGGTAATAATATCTGAATATCCGCAATCTGCAATACAGAATTTAATTCGTGAGTCTATAGCTATATTTTGCAGAACTGTTCCAGCTCCCATGGATTCTCCTAGAAGCCCAATTACACTATCATTGCCAAGCTGCTTAAATACCCAGTCAGTACACGCCTTTAAGTCGAATTTTTCAAAATATCCAAAGGAAGTATCCTTACCGCCACTTAAACCATGATTTCTGTGATCGTAAACTAATACTGAAAACCCTTTATTTAAGAACATTTCCACGTATTTTAATGAACCATATAAGCTCCAAGTAATGCCATGGCAGAGAATAATGGCCCTTTTTGAATTTCTATTTTGAAAAAATAAACCATGAATTTTGTAGCCGTAAGGAGAATCAATAAAAACTTCTTCTTTTTCTAATCTATTTAGTTGTTCCTCTGAAATTCTCCCACTTTCTATTTCCCACTGATAAGTTTCCTCATATTTATGAGTGTTAGGACGAGTAATCTTTTTCGATAAGTAGTAGCAGAGTATAAATAAAAACATCATTAATAAAACAAAGCTAAATAAAATAATTACAGTTATGAATATCATTCAAATCCCCTCATTATCTTTTGATTAATATAGTTTATATGTTTAACTCTTGCCTGAACCTTAAGAGTTTATCTGAATAAAAAATACACTATAATTGTTTGCAAAATTTCATCATTTATTCATCTTCCATACTGCTATGCATAGTGGTGCTACTGTTACAATTGAAAAATCCCTTGAAGTTAATATACTAAATTAAATCTAATCTTATATTGTACTAATCTCATAATTTAAATCATATTATTATATAAATAAACCTCTTTAAATGAATATATTTTAAAATTAAAGTGTTTTCACTTTCTAGGTGGTGCATTGAAAATGATAGATAAATTGGCTTTACAACTTACCTCTCTAATTTGTACCGAGGCCTACAACAATGTTAAAGACAGAGCAAGGATACAGTATGGCTTAAGTATACTTTTAAGCGAAGGATTTAAAATTATTTCTCTAGTACTATTTTTTAATATAATACATAAGCAAAACTATTTTTATTTTTCCTTACTCATACTGCTATCTACAAGGGTCTTTGCTGGTGGATTGCACTTAAAGGGAGCTTTAAATTGTTTGCTTATAACAGCGCTGCTGTTTATCTCTACTAGTGTGCTTGCTCCCTTAATTTATAGACTTCCTGTAGCATATTACCTTCTTATTGGCATAGTAAGTTTTCTGATAGTTTTAATCCGGGCTCCAATCTGCAGTGTAAGGAGACCTATAAAAAATAATAAAAAAAAGCTGCAATACAAGTTTATGGCAGCTTTATCTGTGGCTTTGTGGACCATTATTTTATTGTTTTTAGAAAGCACTCCCTATATAAACTGCGGCTTCAGCACTATATTAATACAAAATATACAACTTGTGCTGATTAAAAAGCCGAAGCTATAACCTATTTAATAAGTAGATTGCGAGCTGGGGCGAGTAATGTTAACTACTCTATGCCTCCGGCTGAAAGGAGGAAAATTATGAAAAAATTACTTAACATCTTCAGAGGAAAAGCTATATTATGCGCACTTTGCCTCACCGTAACTTCCTTTGTATTTCCATGGTACGGCTCTTTTCTATTTCTTGGAGAGCCTGAAATTCCACAATGCTTGAAGGAAGAATAGTACCTAATCTATGGCAATTTAATACTGAAAACTGTATAGCTGTTTTCAAAAGATAGTTGGATTCTACCTCCGTAGGACTCAACTATTTTTTTCACATTATATAATCCGTATCCACGATTTTCTCCCTTTTTAGTAGTATATCCTGCATTAAAAATTTTACCGATATCATTAAATCCTATTCTTTTCCCTGTATTTCCGATCTCTATGATACAATTCTCTCCAAGGCAGCCTATATTTAAGAATACTTTTTTCAAATCATCTTTTGAACTTAAAACAGCTTCAAAGGCATTATCCAAAAGATTATTTAAAACCTCTGATAGTTCATAATCCTTAAAAAGAAATTTAAAATCCCCTTGAATTGTATACTTAAAATCAATACTATTCTTTGAAGCCTCATTTATTTTATTGTATATAATAGCTGTTACCACAGTATTATCTATTTGAAGTACCTTCTCCATATTTTCCATGGAAGCACTAAGAGAATCCATATATTGTACTATAGTTTCCTTCAAACTTTTTTCATCAGATACTATAACAAGACTGTAAACAGTATTCAAATGATTTTTAAAATCATGCTGTCTCCTTCTCGCATCCTCTAATAGCTTAGATATTACAGGAGAATATTTCTGATACTCCTCCAGTGACTTCTTTATTTCGTTATTTTTCATCTGATACTCGAGAAAAAACAAATTTGCTAAAATAAATACTATAGGAATAACAAGATACAGTGCAATCTCATCTAAGAACTCATGCCTTTTAAAATTCCATACCCACTTTGCAGTGACTATATAAATAAGAAGATTCACAGAAAAAAAGTATATTTTACAATTTTCCTGCTTAAAGAAAATCATTAGTTTTCCATAAGATACATATCCATAAATATAAAAACTTAAAAGCATACAGATGAGGTTGGCAATAAGTAAACATATGAAGTCATCCTTGGCCATAAAGGCTGGAATGGACAACCTCAGTACAATTATTAAAGTAAGCTGCATTATGCCAAAAATGGCCAGAACCAAACCGAACTCTAACAATAAATACTTTGTATTCTTCTTAAATGTAAACTTAATAGCTAGAAGTAAAAACAGATAATTAACTAAAAATTGTAAAGGCGGATAAATATAATTTGTAATTAGAACTACTAATGAAGTAAAGAATACAATGAGGGCACTTTTACATAATCTCTTTTCATATTTTTTATTAAACATGTTCCACAGCAGCATATAACTTCCTACTTCAAGGAATATTAGGATGAATATCTTACTATCACTCATCTATCTCCCCACCCACAATATTATTAAACCGGTCCATTATACACTTCTTATAATTGTTTCCTAATAATGCGGTCTCATCAGTATTATAAAAATAAATCTTGCAAGAAGTTTTATCATTAGTTTTTTCAATCTTATTGATATATTTAATATTAACCAAATAAGATCTATGGCTCTGAAGGATGTTCTTATCTTCTATCATTGAATTTAGTTTCTTAAGTGATAAATAGTCTATGGTGAAAGAACCGCTTATGGTATGAATTATCGAGGTTCTAATAAAAACTTCCACGAAAATTATTTCATTAATAAATATCTTTACCTGGATGTTCTTTATTGGAACGATTATAAATTTCTCCATGGTTTCCGTGACAGCAAGTTGTTCACAGCTGTCTAACAGCAAAAACTTTGTTATCCTTTGGATGTTTTCCTTATTATAAGGCTTTAGTATATAATCATAACAATGAATTTTCTTGAAGGCTGAAAGCATAAACTCTTTGTAAATCGTCACAAATATTATCCAGGTTAGTCCATACTTTTTTATTTTTCTTATTTCGAGAGCAAAATTAAGACCTGATTCATTTTTTAAATTAATATCAATATAGAAAAGATTAATCATCTTCTGCTGAGCTATTTTAAAAGCCTCTGCAGTATTAGTGGCTTCATATACTTGATACATGTCGCTTGATTGTTTTATAATATCTGACAGGGTTCTCAACTGAATACAATCATCTTCTAAAATTAATATATTGTACATATAGTATCATGCCCCTTTATATTGATTTGTCCTTAATTAAATATTCTATATTAATTCATAAATACCTTCCTGCAAAATTAACAATTTAGTTAATAGGATTAAATTTTTACCGAAATTAATTACAAAAATTAGCGTTTTCATGTAATCTACAATATGATTTAAAAGGATATATGCTATAATTAAGCTACAAACATATATCATTTTCTAAATTCTATTCAAAAAGTGAGCAGATTGCACCTATCCATATATTTATAAAAGGAGTGTGGTCTTGTGAATCTAAATTTTATTATTACTATTTTATGTGTAACGATATTCGGAATTGTTGCTATGCTGCTTGGATTCTGTTATAGACAAGATATAATGAAGGCTTTGTTCCAAGCAAAGACAACTGTTAAGAAGGATGAGTTCTCCTCTGAAGTTACATTAAATATTGACAAAAAAGAAAGCAATAAGTAGCTCTGCCAAGCTTCCTATTGCTTTAAAGAATATTTATTCATAACATCATAAGCCAATTGCACAGTCCCGCAATCCGCTCACTTAATAAGTATATCACAAATTTTGGTAATAATTCAATAGATAATTAAAAATTTTCCTAAGCTATTACTCAAATAAGATTGCTTATTCTTCATTTTCCTTTCGATAATAATACAAAAAATTAAATCCATTATCTTTTGATGTACCTATTAAATCTTCATGGATATGAAAATCAAAATTATACTGTTCACCATCTTCTTCTATCATCATATACTCAATATCACATGCAAACTTTATAAATACATCCTGGTTTGTAGATATAATAAAAACATTCTTAAAACGTTTAGCATTCAACTTTTTATCAGTAAGCCAATAATCAGGATATCTTGTATTATTATCTTTAATACTAATTTCACTAAAGTTTTGTGAAACACTATTTTTTATGTTAATGGCCTTAAAGATCTCTTTAGCCTTAAGTTGTGTAGAATGATAATTCACCAGAACAATATCCATATCAAATATGCCATAATTCTATTTAAGTTTATCATGAATCATTTGCAAATATAAACATTTATTGTATTAATAATTATATAAAAGTGTGCTTAAAAATAAAAATTCCTCCCATAAGGAAGGAACAAATGATTAAAATTTATATATTTAATTTCCATCACTTTTTCTTTTTTTCCTTATACTTCCCTTTTCCTTTAATGGGCCATTCTGTATTTTTTTCTTCATCCTTATCCTTGTTTTCATCTTCTTTTATAGCTTCCTTTGCTGGTTCCACTGCAGGCTCTACTTTAGGCTGCTGGGGTATTACTACTGGGGTAGTTTCCTCTACCTTACTCTTTACCTCTGGTTCTGATAGAATTTTTTCATCCTCTGTTTTATTATTAAACGCATTTGTCACATATAATATTGAAAAGAAAGCTATCACCAATGCTGAAAATACTAAGGAAATTTTCTTTAGTCTAACATTAGATGGCATTTTATGTTTTTTGCTCGTCTGCTTAGGTTTAGGGTCATTGTTATTACTATTACTATTACTATTACTATTACTATCAATATCCATACTACCTAAGACTCTCGTTTTTTCGTATTCACTTTTGCTATTAAGTCCCCTAAGATCATCTTTTAGCTCTTCCACAGAAGTATAACGATCCTTAGGTTCTACTTGGACAGCTTTTTGTATTATTCTCTTTAAATCCTTGTCCATGTTAATATCATAATTTTCATCCATAAGAGGCTCTAAAGGAGTAGATGCCGCTTTCCCCCTGACTAGAAAATACATCACCATTCCTATACCATAGATATCTGTTTGTTCTGAGGTTTTCCCTAAACCATATTGCTCTGGCGCCGCAAAGCCATTAGATCCTATTTTTACTATAGGTATAGTATCTGAGGCTCTGTTAACTCTGGAAATACCAAAGTCAATAAGTACTATTTTTTCAGTGGGGGTTATTATTATATTTGAGGGCTTTAAATCCATATATATTATTGGAGGATTTAGTCCATGCAGATAACTAATAATATCACATATTTTTAAAATAATTTGGCAAAACCTCTCTATGTCTAGATCACTATTTTTCTTAGTATATTCTTTAAGAGTCATCCCTTCAATATATTCCATAACCATATAAACCTTTTTATCTTCATAAAATCTATCCACAATTTTAGGTATACAAGGATGATCTAAATCCTTTAATATATCAGCCTCTGTTAGTACATCCATATTATTATTGGAATCTATCTCAACTTCCTTTATAGACCAAAGATTATCTAATCTAATATTCTTGCATAAATAAACCTTTCCCATGCCTCCACTTCCTAGAACTTTTATGACCTCATATCTATCATCTAGAATATATCCTTTACTAAGCATAGTACGCTCCTTAAAATTTTATTCTTGTACTAAATATATACGTAAATCACTTCCATTTTTAGGGGGGTATCTTTTAAAATTTATTTTATTATATTCGACAAATTAAGACTTTGACTATTTTTCAACAAAAATGCTTACAGATAAAACCTCCCCTCATAATCCTCAAAGGAGTACAGAAAATTTTTTAAGCAAAATATTGTACTCATTCTAAAATTAAAAGCATAGATTTAATAATGAAAACTTTCTAAATTTCTGTGGATAAAACTAGAACAATGCGAAAAATATTCATTATATTTAGAAAATTAAATATTTTTTATCGATGTTAAAATTTTATCATTGATTTCTGCAAAGGGTTACATTATAATTTAATTAATTTTAATATATTTTCCTAATTATATAAATAAGGGGGTAGTTTTCTTTGTGCCAAAACCATATTAATGACGAAAAATATGCTATTTTATCGGATTATGTCGACAGCTTATCTGATAAAAAGGGAGCTTTAATAGAAGTACTTCATAAAGCTCAAGAAATTTTCAAGTACTTGCCCAATGAAGTTCAAAATTTTATTGCTGAAAAACTGGACATACCTCTTTCTAAAGTCTATGGTGTAGTTACTTTTTACTCCTATTTTGCTACAGAGCCTAGAGGCGAATACGTAATTAATGTTTGTATGGGTACTGCTTGTTTTGTTAGGGGCGCTGCCTCTGTGCTTGAAGAATTCCAAAATAGATTAAACATTAAAGTAGGCGAAACTACTCCTGATGGCAAATTTACTTTAGAAGTATTGAGATGCGTAGGGGCCTGTGGTCTAGCTCCTGTAGTAACCATTAATGATAGAGTGTATGGACATTTTACCAAAGATCAAGTGCCAAAAGTATTGGCTGAATATTCAGAATAGGAGGGACAAACTTTGAGTAAAATTAATTCCTTTAATGAACTTATAAATTTATATGATGACTTAAAAGACTCTTTAAAAATTCGTCAGATTTCTCATGAGGAAGAAGTAAAAGCAGAGAATGCTAAGTGTGAAAGAACAGTACTAGTCTGCCATGGTACAGGCTGTAAGTCTGCAGAGAGTCATGCTATTTTAGAAAATCTTATTAACCAGGTGAAAGAAGCAAATTTATCTGAAGAAGTATTTGTTTATCCTACAGGCTGTTTCGGTTTCTGCGAAAAAGGTCCTATAGTAAAAGTACTTCCAGATAATGTTTTTTATGTCCATGTAAAACCCTCCGATGTACCTGAAATAGTTAATGAGCATCTTTTAAAGGGAAAAGTTATAGATAGACTTTTATACGAGGAACCTACCATTAAAGAGAAGGTTAAAAGACAAGATGAAATGTCCTTCTATAAGAAGCAAAATCGTATAGCTCTTAGAAACTGTGGACTTATAAATCCTGATGATATAAAAGAGTGCATCGCAGCTGAGGGTTACAAGGCTCTTGGAAAATGCTTAACAGAAATGACTCAAGATCAGGTTATAAAATTAATCATAGACTCTGGCTTAAGAGGAAGAGGCGGAGGAGGCTTCTCTACTGGTAAAAAGTGGTCTTTCGCTAAAATCTATGAAGCAGATCAAAAATATATAATTTGTAACGCTGACGAAGGAGACCCAGGCGCTTTCATGGATCGTTCTATATTAGAAGGAGATCCTCATAGTGTTATTGAGGCTATGGCTATTGCAGGCTATGCCATAGGCGCTTCTGAAGGCTGCGTTTATATAAGAGCGGAATATCCTCTTGCCATAAGCAGACTTAGAAATGCCATAAACCAAGCTAAAGAGTACGGGCTACTTGGCAAAAACATCATGGGTACTGGCTTTGATTTTGATGTAAAGATAAAATATGGCGCTGGAGCCTTTGTATGTGGTGAAGAAACCGCATTAATTCATTCTATAGAAGGTAACCGTGGAGAACCTACTAATAAGCCTCCTTTCCCAGCAGAAAGCGGGTTATGGGAGAAACCAACCTGCGTAAATAACGTAGAAACCTTAGCAAATATACCTGCTATCATCCTTAATGGAGCTCAATGGTATAACTCTATTGGAACAAATACTTCCAAGGGAACTAAGGTATTCGCCCTTGCAGGAAAAATAAACAATGTAGGGCTAGTGGAAGTACCTATGGGAACTACTCTTAGGGAAATAATCTATGATATAGGCGGCGGCATAAAGAACGGACGTAAATTTAAAGCTGTACAAACTGGTGGTCCTTCTGGCGGATGCATACCTGCTTCTAACTTAGATACAGCTATTGATTATGAATCCTTAAATTCCATTGGTTCTATGATGGGCTCTGGCGGTATGATAGTAATGGATGAAGACAACTGTATGGTGGATATAGCTAAGTTCTATCTAGAGTTTACCGTAGATGAATCCTGCGGAAAATGTACACCTTGTAGAGTTGGTAATAAAAGACTTCTTGAAATACTAACAAAGATAACAAACGGTCAAGGTACTGAACGGGATCTAATTAAGCTAAAAGAGCTAGCTGAAACCATAAAGGACACTGCTTTATGCGGACTTGGACAAACTGCTCCAAACCCAGTTTTAAGCACTATGAAATATTTTATGGATGAATACGAAGCTCATGTTAAGGAAAAACGTTGCCCTGCTGGTGTATGTAAGAATTTAGTTCAATATGAGATTACTGATAAATGTATTGGATGTACTAAATGTGCTAGAAATTGTCCAGTAAATTGTATTACTGGCAGTGTTAAAACAAAGCATACCATAGATGCTGCTAAATGCATCAAATGTGGAAGCTGTTTCACTGCTTGCCCTGTAGGCGCAATCATTAAAAAGTAAGGAGAAGCGAGGTGTGCACTGTGAGTTTAATTAATTTAATAATAAACGGAAAAGCCATAGAGGTTGAACAAGGTACTACCATCTTAGAAGCTGCTAAAAAATTAAATATAAATATACCTACCCTCTGCCATCTTAATCTTCACGATAACAAAACTGTAAATCATCCTGGCTCTTGCAGAGTCTGTGTGGTAGAAGTAGAAGGCAGAAGAAATCTTGCTCCAGCCTGTTGTACCCCTGTGTCCATGGGCATGATAGTAAAAACAAATTCCATAAAAGCAGTAAAAGCCAGAAGAAATATGGTAGAGCTTTTACTTTCAGACCATCCTCAAGATTGTCTGCTTTGTAAAAAGAGTACAAACTGCGATCTTCAGAAACTAGCTGTAGAGCTTGGAATTTTTGAAATAAAATATAAGGGTGATATATCTACCTATGATTTAGATGATTCTAGCTACTCCATAATCAGAGATTTGGATAAATGCGTTCTATGCAGACGCTGCGAAACCATGTGTAATGAAGTACAAACTGTGGGTACCCTATCTGCTGTAGGCAGAGGTTTTGAAACTGTGGTATCCCCTGCTTTTAAGCTTCCTATGCTTCAAACTAACTGTACCTTCTGCGGTCAATGCGTAAGTGTCTGTCCTACCGGTGCTCTAATTGAGGTTAATAATGTCTCAAAGGTTTGGGACGCTCTAAACGATAAAAGTAAAACTGTTATAGTGCAAACTGCTCCTGCGGTAAGAACAGCTCTTGGTGAAGAGTTTGGTATGGAGCCCGGAACTTTAGTCACAGGAAAAATGGTAGCTGCCCTTCGCGCCTTAGGATTTGACAAGGTCTTTGACACCGACTTTGCGGCAGACCTAACTATAATGGAGGAAGCCACAGAATTTATTCACAGATTAGAGCATGGCGGAAGACTTCCTATGCTTACTAGCTGCTGTCCTGCTTGGATAAACTTTATAGAACAAAACTTTAGCGATTTACTAGATATTCCATCCTCTTGTAAGTCTCCTCAACAAATGTTTGGAGCTATAGCAAAAACCTATTTAGCAGAAAAAATGGGAGTTAAGCCTGAGGATTTAATAGTGGTTTCAGTTATGCCTTGCCTTGCTAAGAAGTATGAGGCTGCAAGACCTGAAATGGCTAGAAATGGAGTGCCAGATGTAGACATAGTTATCTCTACAAGAGAATTAGCTCAAATGGTAAAAGAGGCTGGTATAGATTTTGTCTCCCTAGAAGATGAAGCTTTTGAAAATCCCTTAGGAGAGTCCACTGGTGCTGCGGTTATCTTTGGTACTAGCGGTGGTGTTATGGAAGCAGCTTTACGTACTGCTTACGAGTGGGTAACTAAGGAGCCTCTTGAAAGTCTAGACTTTGAAGCAGTAAGAGGGCTTCAAGGTATTAAAGAAGCTACTGTAAAAATTAAAGATTTGGACGTTAAGGTGGCTATAACTAACGGACTTGGTAATGCTAGAAAGCTTCTTCAAGCTATAAGAGAAGGTAAAGCAAATTATCACCTAATTGAAATCATGGCTTGTCCAGGAGGATGTATCGATGGTGGTGGTCAGCCATATATCCATGGAAATACAGAAATCCTGCAAAAGAGAATGAAAGCTATCTATAAGGAAGATAAGAATAAGACCATAAGAAAGTCTCATGAAAATCCATATATCAAGAATTTATATGATGAATTTTTAGGAAAGCCTTATGGTGAAAAGGCTCATGAATTGCTTCATACTCACTATAAGAAGAGAAAATAATCTCTATATAAAAAATAGGAAGGTAAAATAAGCCCTTCCTATTTTTTATATAAAATTCATGTTACACATCCAGACAAAAGGTATAGGAAATACTTTATTTAACACCTCATAAAGCTTTTTATCATTACTGCATAAATCCATAAGATTAAAATCTAAGCTTCCAAAAATAAGTCTATTCACTTCTTTTATAGACTTTAATTCTATTACCTCTTCTTTAAATTTTATGATGTAATTTTGATCTATCTTTTTAAACTCTAAATCTTGTAGTTCTTCATGGTTTAAATACTGAGAAAAATAAGGTATAAACTTTTCCATCATAGCTTCATAATCTAAAACCTTTATAGAGCAGTACTGGTCGATTTCGCTGCAAACTGATCCTTGCTTTTTAAGTAGTGGAACTATAGTATCCTTCCAAGTAGAAAACAAGCTTACTTCCTCCACTTTCAGCATATTATATAGCTTCGGTAAGGAACAGGCTAATGCTCTTCTATCACCTGAAAACTCTTTGATTAAGGCTTTATTAGTTTTCCTATCAACCATTACCACCACATAGGCTATGATATTATTTTCTTCCTTGAGGCATAGAGTATAGAACTCAAGGTTTCCCCAATTATAGGTAGCTCCTTGCTTGAATAATACAAATTCTTCATAGCTTCTATAATATCTATTTATTTCTCCATTATATAAAGTTATGATATCCTCAAGGTTCTTTTCGTTAAAGTCTTCAAACTCAAAGGCAGTATCCTTTAAACTTATGGACTTATTAATTTCAAACTCATAGCTTTTTCCTATGGAACTAGCTCCCCTAGAAAGGTAAAGCCCTCTTTTACCGGAGATTATTTCAAAAAGTATTCCTTCTGATATCATTTTATTTTCCACATAATCTAAAAGCTTAGAGGCTATAGCTTTTCCCCTAAATCTTTCCTCTGTACAAACAGCACCAATGGAAGCCACTTTTAAGGAAGTACCTTCTATAATTATATTGCTTATATAATAATTCACACAGCCTATAACCTCATCCTCTTCTATGGCAATTATCATATGCTCCACATTATTTGCCCCTAAAAGCAAAGGAAACTCTAGCTGCATGGTAGGTTTTAAATTCTCTGACTCTCTAAAAACTCTATTAATCAGAGCTATGGTTGCTTGTCGTTCTTCTTCCCTGCATTCTCTTATAATCATAACCTTCACCTCTTAAATCTCTATAGTTCATAAAGATATACTCTTCTGTTTTCCTTTATGGACATTCTAATAGCTATCATAGCTTTTATTAATTCTTCTATTTTATTAAGGGGTATGGGATAAGTATTATTCTCTATGCCTTTAATAAAAGCTCTTATCATTGCCTCATATCCCAAAGGATCCTCTTCATATTTTTCTTCTAGGAAATATTTTTTCTTCGTTCCTATTATCATGGTGTTGAAGCCATAATGCTCAGCTATGGCAGTTAATATAATCATTCCTATGGAGCCATTATTAAACTTTAGCTTTACAATACCATTATCCTCTGATAGAGCTTGTTCATATTTTACTTTTTCTGAATTAGCCTCTACATATTCTATACCGGGTCCTAAAATATTGTAAACTGGTTCTATGCCATGAATTCCAAAGTTTAAAAGTTCTCCTCCACTTTTTTCAATTTGGTCCTGCCAGGAATTTTCCTCTTTTAAATAATTGCTCATATCGTGGCACACAAAGGAGGTGGCATTAATCATCTGCCCAAATTCTCCTTTAGAAACCAATTCATTAACTTCCCTATATTCTCTTTTATAAGAAATAGCTGAAGAAGTCATGATTATAGAGTTATTTTGCTTGCTTAATGCTATAATTCTTTCTAGGTCCTCAATATTTAATGCCATAACCTTGTCAATAAATAGTGGTATTTTTCTTTTAACAAAGGGTATTGAAGCCTCTACATGCTTATGGCTTTCTACTTCTATAAATACTCCGTCTATATGCTCTTTGTAGGTATCCTCAAATTCCTTTATTACCTTTATATTAAACCTCTCACCGAAGTTCCTTGCCTTTTCATAATCATAATCCCATACAAATGCCACTTCATGCTTTAACTTTTGCAGAAGCTTTGCAAAAGTATATGGATGTGATAAGCTAAGACCTAAAATTCCAAATTTCATTTAAGACACTCCTTATTTCATGAGATTAATCTTTCAAACCCGATGTAGCCATACCTTGAGTAAAATATTTTTGCATACTAACAAAAATTATTAATGTAGGTAAGAAATTTAATACTGCCCCAGCCATCTGCAAGCTAAAAGAGGCATTCTGGGTCATCAAGGAAGCTATTCCTACACTCATAGGATACATCTTAGCATCTGTGGTGAATATCAACGGATAGAATAAATTATTATAATGACCTATGAAGCTAAATATAGAAATTGTGGCCATAGGCTGTTTTGAAAGAGGTACTATCACTCTCCAAAAGGTTTGAAATTCGCTTGCTCCGTCTAACTTAGCTGCCTCTATTAAACTATCTGGCACAGAGAGCATAAATTGTCTCATCAAGAAAAAACCAGTTATATCCCATAAGTTAGGTATCAAAAATACCTTATAAGTGTTAATCCAATTTAGCTTATCAAACAATATATAATTGGGCATAACCAACATTTGGCTAGGTACCATTATCATAGATAAAAACATCCAAAATATAACATTTTTACCCCAGAAATTTTTTTTGGCAAAGATATACCCTAAAAGTGTGCATAATATCACTGAAGTAAGTACAGGTATTATAGATATTATCATTGAGTTTAAAAACCACTTTCCTATATATCCATCTCTCATTATTACCTTAAAATTTTCTAAGGTTATCTTATCTGGCATCCAATTTGAAGGGCTTCCACTAAAATAAGATTTATTTTGTAAGCTTCCCAACACCATTATGATAAAAGGGAATAAAAATAATAACCCAAGTATAATCATCATAAGATATATAGTGCTACTTTTAATTTTATTTTTCCACATTAAATTATATTTCAACTTTATTCCTCCTCAATAAATTTAAAGTTGAGGTAAGCTTAGTTTTAGTAGTAACTAGCATCTCCGCCTATGGTCTTCTTCTGAAGTATAGAAATTACTAAAATAATAATAAACAATACAAAAGATAGAGCACTAGCATAACCTAACCTTGACTGAACAAAGGCTTGTTGGTATATATAATAAACTATAGTTGTAGTAGAGTAATTGGGTCCACCTCCAGTTAATAAATAAGCAGAATCAAAAATTTGGAATGAACCTATGGTAGTCATTATAGCTACATATAAAGTAGTTGGTTTAAGCAAAGGTAAAGTAATATGAAAAAACTTTTTCAAACCCGTTGCTCCATCAATTTCTGCTGCTTCATATAAAGACTCTGGAATTTGCTTTAATCCTCCATAGTAATAAATCATTACAGAGCCAGCTACTTTAAATATACTAAGTCCTGCTAAAACTAGTAATGCTACTTTAGTATCAGCTAAAAATCTCTGTGGTGGTACTCTGAATAGTTTCAGAAAATAATTTGCGATACCATTCTCATAAGAGGTAAATATCCATTTCCATATTCCTGCTACAACTACGAAAGAAGTGACCACAGGTAAAAAGTATACAATTTTGAATATAGTTGTATTTTTATTTTTATAATTAATAAGAAGAGCTAAAATTAAGCCTAAAACTAAAGTAGGTAATACATAATATATTGTAAAAAGCAATGTATTCCATAATGACTTGTAAAATACAGGATCACTCAACATTTCTGACCAGTTTTTCAGACCTATGAATTTCGATTTACCTATAAATCTATAGTCTAAAAAACTGAGTACAAAGGTACCTATAAAAGGAATAATTTTAAAAATTAAAAAATGTATCAATACAATAGATACTATTAGGTATGAAAACAAATTTAATTTTAATTCTCTTAATATTTTTTTAAATAAAGGTCTTTTATTCGCATTAAAAGAGTATGCTTCAGTTTTAATTTCTCTAGCCACCTTTTTTCCTCCTATCAGAGATTAATAAGTAAGTTTGGGATTAAGGCAACCCCAAACTCGCTATATAAACTTTATTGTGGTTTAAGATCCAAACTGTCTTTAACAGCTTTTTCTACCTTTGGCTTAGCATCTGAAATTGCTTTTTCAGGAGTCTTTTGTCCTAAAACAACAGCTTGAATCTCTGGATTCAATAAGGACAATATGCTTCTGCCTGCTGGATGCACCACCCCTGGTCTAACAAACTCAGCTAGTTTAGTAACTTTGTTTAAATATGGATCATCTTTGTACATATCTCCTAAAGATGTTCTTGGTGGTATATATTTTGTATTAGTTAAGAAAGTTTTCATGTTTTCTGCACTTGTTAGATGTAGAATAAATTTAGCAGCTGCATCTTTGTTTTGGCTGTTATGAGCTAAGGCCCAGGAACCTAATGTTCCAAATAATACTTGTTCTTTATTCTTTAGAGCTGGACCAACATCATATTTAAAAGGTAACTCCTTAAATACGCTTGGTAAATTTTCACTTAATATCATAGCTATTTTTCCCTCTTGGAATAACGCATCATGTTCTGTTAAAGCTGTAGCTGCATCCTCGGGAACGTATTTATTAGCATATAAGTCTCTCATGAATTGTAAGGATTTCTTTCCAGCTTCACTATCTAAAGTGTATTCTCCCTTGTCATTTATCACATTTCCACCTGCTTGCCACAAATATGGATAATAAGTTGAATTAGGAGTATTTCCTAAAGTCATAGCCATACCGTAAGCTCCAGTTTTCTCTTTTACCATTTTACTCATATTCATGAGATCTTCCCAGGTTTCAGGCAGTTTTTTTGTATCCCATCCCGCCTTCTGTAGCAAATCTAAATTATAATTATAAGCCATTACTGTTTGCAGCATAGGTATTCCATATAATTTACCATCCACTGTGGCTCCTTTTAAAATCTTTTCTGGAAAGTCTTTTTTAATATCCTCTGTAACGTATTTATCAAGAGGTTCTATTATTCCCATAGTTCCAAATTGTGCTAAGTGATCTGTGATAAGATAAACTACATCAGGTCCTTTGCCTGCTGAAAAAGCTGTAAGTAATCTTTGGTCTCTATTAGCCCAAGGTACTGTTTGAAGGTCAACTTTTATATTTTGGTTTTTATCTTCAAAGGATTTCACAAAACTCTGCCACATTTTTTGTTCTTCACCTTGATCCTTCATAAAAGGATGTACCCATACCGTAACTGTTTCTTTTCCCTCCTTATCAGCACTTTTTTTGCCACCACAGCCAGCAAGAGTTCCTACTAGCATAACTGTAGTTAATGCTGTGCTCACTAGTTTTAAAAATTTGTTCATAATCTTTCCCCCTATCTTATATTTTTATTTTAATGTTAAACTGAATTTTTCAGTTTAATACCTTTAACTATTTATGCTAAAGAAGTAATTTTGAATCTATTCTCAGTGATTATATTGCTTATTTGCTTGTTATTAAAAAAATCTATCATATTATCTATCAAAGACAATGTCATATATTGTCTTACATCCACTGTTGGCCCTCCCATATGAGGTATTAATACTACATTGTCTAATTTTCTTAAAGGGCTAGTATCCTCTAAGGGTTCCTGTTCAAATACATCCAAAGCTGCTTTTATATGTTTTTCTTCTAAAGCCTTTATTAAATCCTTTTCATTTATTATAGGACCTCTTGCTGTATTAACTAATAAAGCATTCTTTTTCATAAGTTTAATTTTTTCATAGTCTACTAAATAATGAGTCTCCTCAGTATAGGCAGCATGTATAGATATTATATCGGAATTTATCAGAACTTCATCTAAACTCTTCTTTTCTACATTGTTATAATTAAGGGTAGAGAAATCTAAGTAAGGATCATAAATCAAAACCTTTACATTAAATGGTTTTAACATCTCCAATAAATATTTCCCCACAGCTCCTAACCCTATAAGCCCTATAGTTTTATAAAACAACCCTTGATTTTCAAAATCATTGCTTCTCCAAGGTTTTAGATGCTTCATAGAATAATCATAATAACTTATATCTCTTAAAGCTGTAAGCATATAGGCTAAAGTTGCTTCCGCTACTGACTGTGCCATTACATCTGCACTGTTAATCAGTATTTTATCCATACTAAAAAAGTCTAGATCTATATATGGACTTAATGCTCCTCCTAAGACCCCCACAATCTTTAATTTAGGAAACCTATTTAGTATTTCAGAAGGATATTTTCCGCATCCCCATCCTAAAATTAAGCCATCCATATTTTCTAAATACTTATACTTATCATGATCTATATAGTCTTTCGTAGGATTAAATAAAAATTCTACATTAGTTATATTTTCAATATAGTTTAAGACTTTTTCTGTAAAAAAGGTTTCTCTTTCTTTATTATTCGGCAATGCTATAAAAATTTTCTTTTTATCCAAGCTTCATCACCCCTTATTATTAAGTCATGTCCTTTAATAGTCCTAAATATATTATTCTACACCATTTGCAAAAATCCTCTAATATATTACGTTTTTTGCTATTTTGATGAATAGATCCTTGTAGTAAAGTTTTTAAAATTATTCCAATTTATTATTTCCTGTATCCCATTGCATTTAGGTAAGTAAATCTGCCCTTGTTTATTCATGTTAATCTCTACAATATCTTGATTTTTTCCATACCATCTTTCACTAGCCTCTACATCCGCCGGATAGCAGAATCCCTTAAAGCTTGAAAGATTCATTATAGGAATAGCTCCAATACCAGACTCTGGCATTGTACCTCCCCAAAGTTTAACATTATTATTGGTAGCAAGTTTGTATATTTTTAATCCTTCTAGTAATCCACCTATTCTTTGGATCTTAACATTCCATATGCGGGACGCTTCTATCTCCAAAGCTTGCGCTCCTATAATACTTGATTTCAAAGATTCATCTAAACATATAGGTGTTTTAATGTATCTAGCTAATTTAGCATGATCTAATATATCGTCATGGTTTAAAGGTTGCTCATGAAACAAACAATTGTATTCATCCATAGCTTTAAACATATCCTTATGTTTTTCAAAGTTAAAGGAGGAATTAGAGTCTGTCCAAAGAGGAAAATCTCCAATGACTTCTCTTACCGCTTTCAATGCATTTATGTCCCAACCTGGCTTTATTTTTATCTTTATTCTCTTATAACCTTCCTCGATATACTCTTTTACCCACTGTTTTAAAGTATCAATACTATTATCTATAGGAATCCCTACGGAAACTCCTGACTCTATATAATCCTCATTATTTATATACTCTTCATTAACTTCTAGTTGCTTTAACTTATAAGTTATTAACTCCTTTAAGGATATTTTATTTATATCACATAGTAAATCCCAATAAGCATTTTCCATACCAGCCTTAGCAAAGTTATTTCCTCTTACCCCTTTGCTTAGTATATCATTTATATGTTCAATGCTATTTATTTCTTCTCCTAATATCCTTTTAAATAAAAGCTCTAAATAGAGCATCTTTACAGAAGATATAGTCTCTGAGGAATAGTAAGGTTCTTCAAAGGGTGCCGCCTCTCCATAGCCTACATATTCCCCACTGTGCAACACTATGATAAGAGATTTTCTGAAATAACTAACACCTCCACTAATTTGAAAAGGTATTTTTAAAGGTATTTTAACTTCATATAATTCAATATCATCTATTCTTGCATTCTCTAATATCATATTTCCTTCCCCCAGTCCCTTATTTCATCATAAGCAATATTTATATTATTAAATCTTAATACTCCATCTAGAGCTTTGATTATTGCTTTTTTCTCCAGATAAAGCATAGCCTTTATAAGACCTTTTTCTGGATTAAATAAAAGTTCATTAAGCGCACGTTCTACTCTATGACCTTTTTTAAGCCCAAAATTTTCTGCCGGAACCTGAAAGAAGGTATGGATTTGTCCATTTTCACAGCCTCTTAAGGCATATTCTATCATCATTTTACCTGATTCTATATTTCCTGTAGCGCTTATAGGTATGATTTTATCTAAAATGTAATTTTCTCTCCTAAAATCTGTTAAGGTTTTTAAATTTCTATCACTTAAATCATAGCCTCCATAGGCTACTCCAACCTTACCCTCGAAGGATTTCTTATTATCAAAGAGTCTATTAAAACATATTAAATAATCTATTTTTTTATTGTTAAAGGCTTCTTTTAACATCTCTATTTGAAATTCATACTCAAAAACAGTGTTGTTTAGTTTTAAACCTAAAACTATATTATCCTCTCCTGCAATTTCTTTTATTATAGAGGGCACCTCTTTAATCCATCTGATTATGCTGTTTTTGCTTTTGCTTATATCAGAGCCTGCTAGGGTAGGACTAAAATCTTTTTCTAAAATTAATTTTTCCTTTCCCATTACATTTTTCCAGCTACTTAACAGCTCTTTTAATGTGTATTTATATTCTTCTATATTAAACGCTTCTTCTAAATCCTTTGGTAAGTTAAATTTACAGGAAGGTATAACAATTACGTTTTTTTCTTTACCATATGCTAAGGCTTCTTCCATAAATTCTAAATATTCTTCGAAGCTTTTTGTCCAGCCTCTCCCTTTCCAAGTAACAGTATAGCCTTCCTCACCTCTAGCACTTTTTATCTTTTCTACTACCATTTTAGGGGCTTCTACTTTCCATTGCTCCATCATGGAATTTCCACAGGGATCTTCTGATATAACTGTTTTTAATACTATAAAGCCTATGCCGCTATCGATAGAATTCTTCACTTGATTTATATTACAGGAAAGCTGTCCTGAAGCAATTCCAAAAGGATTTCTAATCTTTCTATCAGCATAAGAGCTTGATATATCAATGCTATATCTTTCTAATATATAACTCTCTATATCCTTCCATAAGCCTTCCTCAGAAAATCTTTTATAGTCTTCTTCTATCATAGCCTGTTTATTTGAATCTATAGTCATGTCTTTAGGAAGTACATAAATATTCTCCATGGCTCCTCCTATTCTAGCTCACCAATGTCTATTAAAACATTTTTTATCTTTTCTATTTCTTCTTCCTCTAACTCTTCTATAGGCCCAAAGGGATCATAAGCAGCTTCCTTTGGTATTACTCCTAAAAGATTTAATACTGTGAGCATTCTTTTTATATATCCTTCCATGGGCTTTACAAAGGTGCACTCTGCTAGTTTATCCACCTTTTCTGAAAGCTCTAAAAATTCTTTATGATTACCATTATAATAAGCTTCCATCATTTCCTTTTGAAGCTTTCCGCAAGCACTTCCAAGCCCTATTAAGGCACCCTGTGCTCCTCTCATCATGGTGTAACCAAACATCCTATCTTCCCCTGTTATCAGCAGCTTATTTTTAAAGTTATTCTTTAAAAACTCTGATATATCTTGATAAGTCATCACTGAATCTAAGGTGGCCATCTTTATTCCAATAACCTCTTCCATAGCTAATAATTCTTCTAATACGCTCTTAGAATAAGAAATTCCACCTGCTTCTTCATAAAGATAAAACAATATTATAGGTAATCCTGCCTTAGCTATTTCCTTATGATAACTTATAATTTTTTCTTCACTATTAGCTAAATTTTTGAATATGGTAGGAGCGAAAACTAAAATCGCATCTGCACCCAAATCCTTTGCCTTTTTAGCCATAGCTAAGGAATTTTCTATATATTTCTTTTCATCATACTCCTTATAGCTGTTCTCTTCCTTAATTGCTCCCACACCAGCAATGATTAATTTATCTTTAAAGGCTTCTCTCCAAAGCCTCATCACTGCTTCTCTTTGCTTTTCACTTATTAAAAGTCCTCTGCCCGTATGCACCCATATAGAAAGTCCATCTATGGGTTGGGCTTTCATATACTCTACGTAGCTATTTTGAGCTTTCTCATCTATAGTTCCATCTTTTTTAAAAGGTATGGGCACTGCTGGAAATATTCCATGCCTCATCTTCTCTATTAAATCTTCATACATTTTACTTCCTCCTCCTTTAGAAAGCTTAAAGCCATAGTACTCATTAAAACTACCCCCTCCATCAACACACTCTCATCAAAGTTAAATTCCTCATGGTGAAGAGGATGATTATATATTTCGTCCTTTGTTCCAAGGAAAACCATAGCTCCTTTAGCTTCATTCAAATAATAAGCAAAATCCTCTGCTGTCATATAAGGTTCTTTTAAAAGTACTATATCCTTAGATTTATTAATTAAGGTCATGACCTTTAATAATTCCTTCACTGCTTCTTCATTATTTATGGTAGGTGGATATTGTCTTATATAATCAACCCTAGCTTCTACCTCATTTAAATTACCAATCATTTTAACTGTATTACATAGTTTTTTCTCCACGTAATCTCTAGTGGATTCCTTTACTGTTCTTACAGTGCCCTTTATCCCTGTACTAGAAGGAACTATATTATAATCTATACCAGATTCAAATCTTCCCACTGTTAATACAAAGGGCTCTAGGGGATTAATTTCTCTTGAGTTAATATTGTATAGGGAATTAACTATTTGAATTCCTGTAGTTAAAGCATCTTTTCCTAGATGAGGCATAGCTCCATGTGCTGTCTTGCCTTCAATACAGATCTCAAACTTATCATTAGAAGCCATAATGCATCCTTCCTTGACTCCTATGGTACCCTTAGGCAAATCTGGCCAAAGATGAAGGGTATATATTCTATCTACCTTTGGATTATCCATGCAACCATCTTCTATTAAGGTTTTGGCTCCTCCAAATTGCTCCTCTGCTGATTGGAATATAAACTTCACATTACCTGCTATTTCTTCTTTCATAGAATTCAGCAGCATAGCAGTACCTAACAGCATAGCTACATGTCCATCATGACCACAAGCATGCATAACCCCTTTATTTCTAGACTTATATTCTATAGAATTTTTTTCTTCTATAGGCAATGCGTCCATGTCAGCTCTTAAAGCTATGGTAGGCCCTTTTTTGCCTCCTTTAATTAATCCAACTAAGGATGTTCCACTTATATTAGGAACTATATCAATGCCCATCAAATTAAGCTTTTCTTTTATATAATTTGATGTGTTATATTCTTTTAATGATAGCTCTGCATCACTGTGTATATGTCTTCTCACGGAAATTATCTCTTCAGCATATATTTCTGTTTTTTCTTTTATTAACTCAGCTAAGTTCATAATAACACCTCTATTTTAGGAAAAGTCCTTTTATAGTCCTTAATATATTATATTACACACTTATTAAAAAAATCCTTCTTTATTTCTTAATTTTTTTAAATTTATTTTTATAGATCTTAGACTATTGAGAAACAAAAATTCAGTTAATTACCTTATGCACACCTGTTCTTCGCTGATACTTCGAAGAATCAAGCATACATAAGCTAAGCTTTTATACCATAATCCTATAATTTTACTTTATATTAAAATTTTAAAAATCTGTCTTGGCCGCCCTCTGCCTGCTGGTTGCTCTTCTCCAACTACCTTTGCAATATCAGCCTCTTCCAATGCACTTAAAATCCTTCTAGCACTTCTCAAGGTTATATTCATAGTGTCAGCAATATCATTGGCCGTAATGACATCTTTATTTAGAGCTTTAGTAAGCCCTACTATTTTATTTAAGGTCCCTACGCTAACCTTACTTTTTTCTGCTAGCTTTAACAAAGCTTCATCTTCACTTCTAGAATAAAATTCAATATTCTTTCCTCTTTCTAAAGGCCCCATAACCATTCCGTCTTCCATAACCACATAACAACAGTTTTTATTAAAAGTACCACAGTATTTTATGGCTTCTTGACTATTCTGCTCTGCTTGATTAGCAGTATATCCAAAGCCTAGTCCTATAGATATCTTAAAAGGCAAAGAGTCATTAACTTCTTTTATAATAGGCATATACTTATAATTTTCTGTTATATCTTCTATGGCTCCTCTAGTTGCATAAAAAATATATTCGTCCTCATTTACTATTTTCATAGAGGCTTTTATTTTTTCGCAAAAATCTATAAACATTTCCATAAGGTTCAACCTCAGCCTTTGTTGTGTATACTCTGATGGAACATAGGTATTCATTTCATTCCAATTTGATATTTTTAATATACCTATGCATAATTGTCCTTTCATGGATTTAACGTTTTTAGCTTCTGTTTTAGCAAGCCTTAAAGCCTCTCTTATACAGTTTACTGTAGGAGTTATTCTATAAGTTGGTATGTTCATTCCAATTAATTTATCATAAGCAGAAGTCAAGCAGGTAATTGCTACATCTGTTTTGCCTTCATTATAAAGCTTATTATGATATTCAATTATCTCTTCTGTGGTGATATAGTCTTCATATTCTTTTACGTATATTTTATAATCATATATCCCTAATTCCTCTAACATCTCTTCTACTAAAGCTTCATGTATTGTATCTATACTGAACCTGATAGTTTTAGTATTATCCCATTTTATTTGTTCTAAATAACTGAATAGAACCTTATAAAAGGCTGTTCCAGAATAAGAAACATAAATCATAGGGATCTTTATTAAATCACTATTCCTAGCCATGTAGTAGGGTATAGGCCCTGTAAATAGCAGAATATTTTCATGCTCCTGTGCCTTTTCTGCTAGCATTAAAGTCTGTGATTCATTTCCATATCCATAGTCCTTTAAATTTAAATCCTGAAAATTCATTCCCTCTTCAATAGTTTTTGAAACTAGATCCTTAGGACCTAGTACCGCTATATTAATAGCCATGCTATACACCTCTTTGACAAATGTCCGTATTTAGTCCTTAATTAATGATAACATTATTAAAAACCTTCTTCAACTAGTTAAAGAGCTAAAAATAAAATTATTTCTAATAATCATAAGTTTACATAAAATCCTCTTAACGAAATTAACTCTTATAGCAGCCTTTTATAAAGTGTAATAAAAATAAAAGGGTCAACTAAAAGATAATAAAAATCTTCTTTTAGTTGACCACAATTCTTTGATTAATTTGCCTTTATTTTTATAACTCCTCTATTACCCACTGAGATAGTAAACTCTCTCCCTTTTCAAGGGATGAAAATCCGAACATACCATTTTCAAATTTACTATGCTCCTTTTCTATGAGTACCTCACCATTAATAGAGAACTTTATGTTATTTCCTTTTACCTCTACTTCAAAACTATATTCCTTGTTAAGGTCATAGGCATATGGAACTGTAGCTAATGTAGTATATCCAAAATCATTTACTATTAAGGACACCCTATCCTTTCCATCAAAACCTGCCATATAGTTTCTATAAATACCTTTTGCTCTAAAAGTTACATAGTGATTATATCCTTCTAAGGGATTTATATTTACTTTTAAATTTACGTCCTTAATATAGTAGTTCCCTGTGTAACATGAGCAACCATCAGAGGATACACATTTCATATGTTTGTCTTCTATACTCCAAGTTCCTCTATTGTGCGCAAAAGGTGTGATACTTAAAAACTCTGAAGCTTGCTTTGAAAAATCTATGGTATATTTAGCTCTCCCTTTAACATGGAAATTATCTATAAATAATCTTCCAAGGGCTCTCTCAGTTAATTGTGAAGGACTTTCTATAATTATTCCTACCTCATCAATAAGAGCTCCTTCAGTATCTGGCACTGTGAATTCAATATGATTCCACTGTTGATTTTTTAATTCATGCTTATTCAATACAATATCGTCCTTAGTAAAGCTATTCCTAACATATGGCGTGATTATTACTCTATTACCTTCCCATTTATCTAAGAAAATATCTAAGGACACACATTGCCCGCTATATACCTTTGGAGCACAATTAGGCTTATATCTTTCGTCCTCAAAATCCTCTCTTCTATAGAAGGGTTTATAAAAGATTTTGCTTTTATCTGTGTTTACCATTCTGTCAAACATAACTTCAAGAGATCCCTTACTATTATAGCCCTTCTCGTCGCTATGTCTAAGTCTAGTTTTAAAGGTATTGGAAGTCCTAAAGCCGTGAGTGGCTCCTGGAAGCTCAAAATCAAAATATAGTTCTCCTTCTTTATAGCTATCTATTAAGCACTCTGGAGCTTTCTCTCCAGATAATTTATATCCAAGTAAGGCTAACTCCTTAACAAAAGTTGGAACATCAAGTATGTTAAGATATCCCGATACACTAGAGGTCATTATAAAATCATTCATAGGTTTTCTATAATGTTCCTCTATTCCTTCTATACCAGCAAACACCCCTAAAATAGTCCCTACATTTCCTGCATTGCAGTCTGTATCCCAACCACACATAGTAGCTATTTCAACAGTTCTTGCAAAGTTCCCTTCTCCATAAACCAGGGACAGCGCACATACTCCTGCATTAGGTATTATGTGGCATATACCTGGATATTTATCGTATCCCCAATTGTCCTCTAAATATTTTCTACAAAGGCTAAAATCCTTGGGATTTTTTTTATAGAAATCTAGCACAGCCCTTACTACTGCCGCATAGGTACTTTCTTCAGGTATCACAGATAAACCAGCTTCTATTATTTCCTCTATGTCTTTTGCTGAAAAAGCCTTTGCTATACAAGCGGCCATAAATCTTGCTCCATATAGACCATTTTTATCATGGGATACGCTAGCCGCCTTTTCAGAATACTCTGCTGCTTTTTCTATATTATTAGGAAATATTAATCCCCAAGTATCTATAAAAATTTGCCCGCCAATTTGCTCTGCTAAAACTATGCCGTTTTGTTCGATTGAACCAGATCTAGGTGCTTCAATGCCCTTTTTTAAATTTAGAAAGGCTGTGTGTTCAGTGCTTACACCCTCGCCACCCCACCAAAACATTCCTATGCCTTCTCTAGTATAGTTTAACCATGCTTTACCTACATCCTCTGCTCTAAGTTCTCTATTTACAGCATCATCATAAAGAGCTCTGATAAAAAAAACTGGTCCATTAACATCATCATCTGCAGCAAAATTTTTATAATCCTTTACATAATTCTTTATGTCTCCATATATACGCTTTATTCTTTCATAAGTCCAAGAGGTGGGTTCTACTGGTGCTCCTAGTCTTATACCTACATTCATACCTAAAAAGCCTGCATATACTCTCTCTAAATAATCCTTAGGAATCACTTTACTCTCCTCCTTAGTAAATATTTTCAAGTAATCTTCTTCTTTTTTCATATTCATGCAAATCGTTATCTATTATCTCTTTAGCAATATTAGAAAATCTATCAGCACTTTCTAACAAATTCATTTTATTAGCTTTCTCAAGCATATTTATATCATCATCACTGATAACTGTTGATCCATACATAGCTCCTAAAATTACACCAATCATAACACCTATGGAATCAGTATCCCTTCCTGAATTTATTCCATCTAATATAGCTTCATGGAAGCTGCCCTCATTTAATACTATAAAGGCTAAAGCAAGAGGAAGTTCTTCTATGCTGAATAGTCTGCTTGGCGTATAGTGATTTGATGGTACTCCTACCTTATCTATACTTCTTGAAATATCATCTTTCATAGGGGAATATTTAGCTATAATATTATGAAAACATTCTATGATTTTATCTTTATCTTCTCTGTAGGGCTTTAATTCCTTTGCTGCTTTTACTAATTCCTCGATAGCTTTTTTTGTTCCATCCTTAGCTAAATCTATGGCTGTTTTAATAATATCTTCTATGGAAGCTTCTGGTTCAAAGGCTTTTGCAACGCAGGCTGCAAGTACCCCTGCAGCCTCAAGTCCATAACTACATTGGTGTCCCATGGCAAAGGCTATGGCCTCATCGTAAGCAGCCTTAGGATTGCAGGCATTTACAATGCCTATAGGCGCAATATACATAGCCGCCCCACAATTTACCATGTTACCAATTCCACCTTCTCTTGGATCACAGTTAGAAAGTACGTGACGAATAAATATATACTTTTCAGGATAAAAAAGTCTATCAATTATTAAGGCTTCTTTCCCAAACTCCGGTATGAAGGTTGGTCTAAAGGCAATCTCTTTGACAAATTCCTCTCCCATATCATAAGCATCAAGGTGTCTTCTCTTTGCACCATATACTCTCATCAGTGCCAAAGTCATCAATGTATCATCTGTAACTATGCCACTTCCTCTCATTCGGTTCAATCTCTGCTCTGGTGCATAATCTGCCTTATACCATTTTGTATCCAGCTTTGTAACTCTTCCGTACTTAGCTTTAATTTCATCGTAACTCAGCTTCTCTATAGGAGCGCCTATAGCGTCTCCATAGGCAGTAGCTAATATCACGCCTCTAACACGTTCTTGAAAAGTAACCATTATTCGTCCTCCTGAGTTATTTTATTTTTTCATTAGCATATTTGGTTATCTCTGCTCCACCTGCTTTATTCCAATCTTGAATAAATTTATCAAAATCACTTACAGGTCTCTTACCTGTGATTATATCAGTGGAATACTCTTTGTATAAATTCTGCATTGCATCCCATTTCGCAGTGTACTCCTCTGGTACTATAAAGTTTATATCCTTAGCATAATATTTTTGAGTCATATCAAGAGATTTTTGACCAGGTTCTCCTAAAAGTGAAGATTTTAAAGGCGTTGAAGGTTTAAATTCACTTGGTTCCCAAAATCTTGCATACCATTCTTGTGCCTTATCTGTTAATTCAATTTTTCCATCTACTACCTTATAATGTTCATTTTCAAATCCAAGCCTATCTAGCATTTGTCCTTTAGGGCTTGCAAGATAATCTAATACCTTGAAGGCTACTTCTTTGTTTTGTGATTTAGAATATATACCTATTCCTCTTGTTTCCTTAGTTACATCTGTAGCTCCAAATCCTTGGCTCTTTCCACTTGCTGGTGGAAGTACTACAATCCCTTGACTTTCACTATTAGCTTTTTTCATTTTTCCTTCATATATGTCTATAACTTTTCCTGCTGTTCCAGATATAACTCCTGCTTGTCCATCAAAGAAAGCTTTTTCTTTAGTATCCCATTTTTTAGTAACAAATTGTGGATCTAATAATCCTTCTTTATATAGTTTGCTATAGAATGCAAGCTTTTCCTTCTCATTTTCAGTAACTTTTGAATATACATACTTACCACTTGCATCCTTCATCCAAGTTGATGTAACTCCGAAGGCCATATTAAATATATTGTCTAGCTCATCAATGCTTCCAGCTACAGTTACACCGTAGGAAGGTTTATCCTTTCCTCCTGGAGGGTTGGTTTTTAATTCTTTAAAGAAATTATAGTAGTTTTCAGTAGTAGGATTTTCTGCTAAAGCTTTAGAGCTTTGCATTTTATCAAACCAATCCTTTCTAATAACTGGCGCCTTTTGTGACAGAGGCTTTACCCATAATAAATAAGGATAATTGTTCATTCTTTCTGTATTATGAGGCATCATTATATTCTTGATATATTTTGAATTTTTAATAAGGGGATTTAAATCTTCGAGTAGTCCTTGCTGCGAAATCTGCTGATCTCCACCTTGGAAGTATATTATGTCTGGAATAGTTCCACCAACTAACATTAAATTTAATTTTTCAGCATAGTTTCCTTGTGGCATTTCCACTAATTCGATCTTTACGTCAAGTCCTTCATCTTCTTTAAGTCCTTTTTCTAGGGCCTTAAAATAATTTACAGCTACAGGATTGGAAGGTCCTTCATCCTTCATAACTAATTTCAAAGTTACTGTTCCTCCAGATTTGACAGGCTCTGCCTTCTCCTTTGGCTTGCAAGCAGTTAAATTGAATGTAATGGCTGCGGCAGTTATGATACCAAGTAATCTCTTTTTCATGATTTTCCTCCTTAAAAATTAAATATTATTAAATCACATTATTAATATATTTACTCCTTAACTCCACCTTCCAAATTACCCTTTACATAATATTTAAGTATAATCGGATAAAGTGCAAGCATTGGTATTATAGCTATGACTATAGTACCTGCTTGAAGTGAACCATAATCTAATTGTGCTGCTTGGTTATAAGATAATAAACTATTTACTCCTAACATAGAAACAGTATCCTTTACTACAACAAATTGTCTTAACACCAATTGTAAAGGCCACTTGCTCTGACTGGTCAAGTAAATTGAAGCTCTGAAGAATTCGTTCCAGTGAAAAACACCATAAAACAATCCTAGGGTTGCTAAGGCTGGTTTAGATAATGGAAGCATTATCTTTGTAAATATAGTGAAATGTCCTGCCCCATCTACCCTTGCAGCTTCCAAAATAGTCTCGGGAACATCCTCAAAAAACCTCATTAATATAATCAAATAATAAACATTTACAGCTTTATAAAGTATTACTGAAGCATAAGTATCTAGTAAGTTCAAATTTTTTACTACTAAATATTCCTGTATTAATCCAGGTTCAAATACCATAATTATTATTAGCAATACCATAAAAATGTTTTTCCCAACAAATTTAGGTCTCGTTAATGCATAGGCTGCCATAGCTGTAAAAAACAGATTTATAAAGGTACCTACTATGGTAATAAATATAGAATTAAAAATACTCTTACCTATCTGGGGATTTGATAATAATACCTTATAATTAATGAAAGATAATCCTTTAGGCAAAATATCTAATCCACTCATTTTGTGTACGTTTGCAGGATCTGTAAGCGACAGTGCTAAGATATTTAAAAGTGGAATTAACATTGTCAAGGTAATAAGGAACAATGTGGAATATATAATTATAGAAGACCATTTCAGTTTTTTCATTTTTTCCCTCCTACCATAGTCCTTTTCCTGTTAATTTTTTTGATAAAAAATGAGTTCCTATTATTAGTACTACTCCAATAGCTCCTTTAAACAAGCTGGCCGCTGTGGCATAAGCATATTGTCCATTTAATATACCAATTCTGTATACATAGGTATCTAATATGTCTACTACACTTATAACTGAGTCATTCATCAAATTTACAACTTGGTCAAAGCCTGCATTCATAAAGAAGCCCAGATTTAATATAAATACAGTCACTATGGTGGTCTTTAGTTCTGGAAAGGTGATATATTTCATCTGCTGCAGTCTGTTAGCTCCATCCATATATGCCGCCTCATAAAGGGAAGGACTTATCTTCATTATGGCTGCTAAATACACTATAGAGTCCCATCCAGCACTTCTCCACATCTCAGAGAAAACCAGCACCCATCTTATATGTCCCTTGCTAGTCATAAAATCCACAGATGGTATATTGAAAATATTTAGTATATTATTAATAGCTCCACCAGTGGGGTTTAATAAATTTATCCATATCCCTGCAATAACTACCCAGGATAAGAAGTGAGGTAAATATACTATGGATTGAACATACTTTCTAAATCTTACGCTCCTAACCTCATTTATCAATAAAGATAAAATAATTGGGATTGGGAAGAAGATTACTATTTTCATTGTGCTGATTATAATAGTATTCTTTAGCACATTAAAGAAAGCTGGTGAACTAAATAAAACCTTAAAATGCTTAAGCCCTACCCATACATTGTCACCTATAATTCTATAGTCTTGAAAGGCAAGAACCATACCAAATAAAGGCACAATATGAAATACTATAAAATACACTAAAGTAGGAATTAACATTACATATAGAATCCACTCTTTTCTAATTTTCTTAAGATTATTTCTAATCTCCATAATCATTTTTCCTCCGTAATATTAAACACTCTATCTACAGCTTCTCTCTTAGGCATGCCTCCCTGTGCACCCTTTTGAGTAACAGATATTCCAGCTGCTATATTAGCAAAGCTAATACTTTCAAATAAACTTCTTCCCTCTGAGATAGCTACTGAAAAGGCACCAGAAAAAGTATCTCCTGCACCTGTAGTGTCAATTGCCTCTACTTTTATACAAGGAACTGTGATGATATTTGCTCCGTCAAAATATTTAACTCCTTGACTTCCTTGGGTTACAATTAACTTATTAGGATATCTCCTTAATGCCTCTTCCATATTCTCCTCAGTATTTAGAATGATTTTGTACTCATGCTCATTTGGTGTTATGTAGGTTACTTTTTCAATGAGTTCCTTCTTTAAGGGTAAAGCTGGCGCTGGATTCAACACTATAGTCTTTTTATTTTCATATAAGAAACTTACTATATACTCTATTGCTTCTATAGGTATTTCCATTTGCATTATGATAACATCGAAGCTTAAAAGCTCTTCCTTTACTTTTTCTAAATATGTAATATTAGTGAAATTATTCGCCCCTTGTACAACTATTATTCTATTATCATTGCTGCAAAGCTCAATTACTGCAACCCCTGTAGGCACATTTTCCACATAATTTATATGCTTAATTTCAATTCCTTCCTTTTGAAGATTAGACTTCATTTGCATACCGTTTTCATCTCTTCCTAAGGAACCAAAGATGCATATATTTCCACCAAGTCTAGCTGCTGCTACCGCTTGGTTTGCACCTTTTCCTCCTGGAGACATAAAGAAGTTATTTCCTAAGATAGTTTGTCCCATTTTAGGTGAAATATCAGTTTCTACTACTAGGTCCATATTTATACTTCCAACAACTGCTATACTATTCACTTAACTTCCCCCTATACTTCTAAATTCATTAAAGGAGCGTGCTGCTGAGCACCATATACATCTCTATCACCAATAGTTCCAGAGGAAACATCTCTTAAAATAGTAATTTTAAAGCCCAAAGCTGGATCAAAAAAAACTATGTTACAGACTCTATCCTCAGTAATACCATATAATTTACAAACTGTATCTATGTTTATCTTGCCGGACTCTTTTACTCTAAAATAACTTTCTTCATTATCAAACAGAACATCTAATGTAAGCTCAAAGGGTCCTGAATTCTTGCTTCTAAGTATTTTAGCTAGTTCAAATAATGATGCCATAATTACCTCCATAAATATTGGATTTTAAAAGGTTTTAATCCATTGTCTACCTTCATAAGATGGTATATAGAAAACTCATATACTGGTCCAAATTCTATATCGCTTGGTGCAAAAGGAAAGGCTAAATTCCCAGCAGTAGATTTTCTTCCATCATATCCATAATGTAAAAAGGTAGATCTAACTGTAGCACATATACTATTAGCCAGCTCTTGAGTCTCTGCTACCACTTCAAACATAACTCCAATTTCGTGACCAGAGAAGGATTCCTTTTCTTTCTTTCCCATTACTCCATCTTTTCCATAATTATAGAAATTAATGTTATACTGTTCTCTTGGTATTTCCTTATAGTATTGATGTACCTGATTTAGTACAAGCTCTTCTACTTCCTCAATGGAACTTAGAAGCAGCGGATCTCTGATACCTGCTATTACAAAGGTTCTATAACTTACCTTTCTAGCACCCTCCAATTTTATAAAGTAATCTTCATTCTTTATAAATTGACTATTTCTTACTTCTACTACTCCATCCTCTATTTCCTTAAATTCACATTTACTTAAATCTAAAATAAATCCTGGTCCGTGTAGAATATAAGGATGATCTTTTTCATAAAAAGTATGAGCTGCCACACTAACTTCATTACATTTTCTTATAGGGTTAAGAGCTTTTACCGTAAAAGAATCTTTTGTTAAGGTTCCAAGGATACAATCCTTAGTGGTTCCAGGTTCAGCACATAAAGCTCCGCATTCCAATATTTTTCCTAGATGATAAGATAACCCTATATCCATACCATGATATATGCCTACTGCTGCAAAAGGGGATGGATCATAGGCTCGTCCACATATAATAATATCGTTTTCATTACTAAGAGCTTCTATTATAGGTTCATGTCCCATTTGAGCTGCAATACTGTTAGTTTCAAGAATTATATCTTCCTTAAGCTCCTTAACCCCTTTTCCTAAAGGTACTATCCTATCTTCTCTTACTGCTTCTATAATTTCTTCCTTAGAAAAATCTGACCATATCACTGCTATTTTTGCCTTTAAATCATTCTCTCTTAATATTTCATCAATAATATCTAGAGTCCATTCTACATGTGGCTTTGCCCCAGCACCGCCAGCAGAGCCTATTATTACAGGAATTTTATTTCTTAGTCCCCTTGTTAATAATAGTTCTATATCTTTTTTTGCCGCTCTTCTACTTACAATAGCTACACCTGCTCCAAGCTTATGAGGTCCTGCATCTGTAGAACCTGCATCTACAACAATAGCATCAGGCTTTTCCTCAATACCTTTAATAAAAGATTCCTTAGGAAAGCCATAACCAAGCATTCCACAAGGTGAAAGTATCTTAATTGTTTTATCCAAAATAGCTCATCTCCTACTTTAAATCAATGCTTTTATTCATAGTAATTGAATCTAACGATTTTTTTACCATATTTAAGTGTCTTAATATTTCTTTTTTTGCTTCTTCTACATTTCTAGCTTTAATTGCTGAAATTATTTTTTTATGCTCTTCCAAAACCTCAGCTTTTCTCTTCTCATTATTTTTAAAACTGCTTTCTCCTAGTTCGCAAATCAAATCATAATATATATCAATAAAATTAGTTAAAAGTATATTTTTTGAAAGCTGAGCTAATCTCAAATGGAAGTCATGATCTGACATAGAATTTTTTTCTCCATTAGAGTCAATACTTTCTAAAAATGCCTCTACTTCTTCAATATCTCTATCTGTAGCATTTTTAACTGCTAGCTCTACAATTTTTTGCTCTAAGGCTTCTCTCATCTCTATTAAATCCTTATAGGTCGCTTGCTTAAAAGAATTTATTAAAGAATCATTTATAGAGTTGCTTTCTGGAAGCTCTCTTATATATGTGCCATCCTTAGGCTTCCTGCTTATATATCCTTTGTATTGAAGAATCATCAGTGCTTCTCTCAATATTCCTCTGCTTATACCTAACTTTTCCGCTAAAACGGTTTCAGTAGGCAGTTTATCCCCAGGCTTAAGTTCGCCTTTTTCAACCATCATAATAATATCTTGCGCGACCTGATCGGATAGGTTAACTGATTTTACAGTTTTAAAATCCATAAATTCACCTCTTAAGTTTAATTGTTTAACAATTAAACTATATAACAATAAACTTTAAAAGTCAAATTAAATTATTGAACTTTTTTAAATTTTCTTAATTGCGGTATATAAATCTACAAATAAAAACCGAGGGTAAAGTTATTATAATTTAACTTTACCCTCGGTTATACTTTTCTAATAGTATATTTGCTATGTCTTTACTTTTTATACTTCCACTCTGTCCTTTCTTTAGTATCAACTAATTCTATACTATGACTTAATAAAAGCTTTCTAATATCATCAGCCTTAGCCCAGTCCTTTTGCATTCTTGCCTTATTTCTTTCCTCTATAAGCTGTTCAATCCAATGAATATCAATATTTTCATCTACCTGCTCTTCTTCAACAAGATTTAGCGAAAATATATTATCAAAATCTTTTATCAAATATATTTTCTCTGCATTATTTAGTAATTCACTCTTTATTACTTCAGTTAACACAGTAAATGCATTAGGCAAATTTAAATCACTGCTTATTTGTTCTATAAATTTGTTTTTGTACTGATTTGTCTTATTTGCATCTATATTTTCATCTGATTCAATATACTTAGAAATAATTTTAATTCTATTTTTCAATTTACTTAAAGCATTTTGTGCCTCTTTAAGGCTTTCAAAGCTAAACACCAGTTGCTTTCTATATCTTGATTGCATGCAGAAATATCTATAATCTAAGGGACTAAAACCCTCTTCCTTTAATCTGTCTATAGTGAGAAAGTCTCCACTAGATTTTGACATCTTACCCTTATTTAATACTAAAAACTCTCCATGCATCCAGTAATTAACCCACCTATGCCCTAGTGCGCTTTCTGATTGAGCTATTTCATTAGAATGATGTACCGGTATATGATCTACTCCTCCACAATGAATATCTATTTGTTCCCCTAAATATTTAATAGACATAGCCGAACATTCTATATGCCAACCTGGAAACCCCTTACCCCAAGGCGATTGCCATTGCATTATCTGATTGGTAAACTTAGAATTTGTAAACCATAGTACAAAATCTAATGGATTTTTCTTATAAGGATCTATATCCACCCTGCTTCCTGATTGAAGCTCTTCCATACTAAGGTTAGCAAGTTTATTATAATTTTCATATTTATCAATAGAAAAATACACATTGCCATTTGCTATATAGGTAAATCCTTTTTCTTCTAGTATTTTAATAAATTCAATCATATCCTCAATATGTTCTGTGGCTCTGCAAATTACTGAGGGTTTTTCGATATTTAGCAGCTGGCAATCCTTAAGAAATGCTTCTTCATAAAACCTTGCAATTTCCCACACTGTTTTCTTTTCTCTGCTGGCACCTAAGGCCATTTTGTCTTCTCCTAAATCTCCATCAGACTCTAAATGTCCCACATCAGTAATATTCATAACGTGTTTTACTTCATAGCCTATATAACTAAGAGACTTTTTAAGGAGATCTTCAAATATATAAGTCCTTAGATTTCCTATATGAGCAAAATTATATACTGTGGGACCACAGGTATATAACTTCACCTTATCTGGTTCTACTGTAATTAATTCTTCTTTTTTTCTTGTTAATGTGTTGTAAATTAAAAATTTCATTTTCACTACTCCTTTTTTAGTAAATATAAAAAATAAAACTGCAGCATTCTCGTAGTTTCTCTTAAACAGAAAAACTACAGGAAATCACCTGCAGTTAGATTAATCTTTTAGTATTAAATTTATAGCAATAGCATATTATTTATCTATTACAAAACTGGCTATAAATTAAAGTAGAATATGGTTCTCATAATAATTTGCAGGACTGTAGTTATTTATTTTTGCACACATTAAACATTTTAAATAACAACAGCAACAACACATCATTATAAGTAACCTCCTAACTTAAATTTATATTATTATTATATAATGTATCTAATAAAATTCATAGCCTAATATATATTTTATACATAATTTATCTTAACTATTCTGCCAAGCCTTTGCATAAGCTCGCATAACTCCTCAACTAATCTCATCTTTATACCTATACTTAAGTAAAACTCTTCATTATCGTAGGCTTTATTCCAAGCCTTTCCTATCCACATATTAAGATGAGTGCATTCCTCTAGGAGCATCCTTGAAAGCTTTATAGCTCCATCCTCACCCTTAAGGATATTTTCTCTTCCCTCTTCAAGAAAAGAATTGGTGTATTTTCTTATGATTTCTACTGACTTGTTTAAAGTTACAACTCCCTCTGTTATTAAGTCTACTCCTTCCATATAAAATATAGGAGGGATTTCGGAGTTTATCTGCCTTGTGTCTACAACTAAATCCCTTTTAAGTATTCTCTCTGCAATATTTGCGGCAGTGCCTCCGCATATTATCTTCTTTCCTTTTCCTCTCATAAGTTCATCGATTACATAAGCATCCTTAGCCTTATCCTCAGGGGGGCCAGTAAATAGATCTACATACTGAGGGCTTTTTATTTTAATTCCAATGGCGGTTGCGTCATCTCCTGGCTTGCATCCATATAAATACCAACAAGCATCGATAAGATCTCTGCTTATATTCTTTGCACATTTTTTATTGCCACTGCTTCTAAGCAGATAGTTCTCTACGTCACTCCACTGCCATCCCATATTCAATACATTTCCTTCGCCCGCATGCAAAACCCCGTCGCTTATAATAGTTATAACATCATTTTCTTGTAGGCAGAAATTGCTTTCTAAAACCTTCCGTTCATTAATAATGGTTTCTTTTTTATCTATTTTAATACTTTCACCTTTTCTTATTAAAAAAAATGGAGGATTTTCATATTCCACAGCATAGGTTTTACCGTTTTTATCTATCTTCATAATGGTAAAGGTAGAATAAGCTATATGCCTTTCGCTACATATGGGCAGAGTATTTATTATTGTATGAACCGTTTCATAAATATCTGCTCCACCCTTTATCATAGTTCCTGCTATACGACTAGTTAATGTAGCAAGGATGTTAGCCTTAACACCACTTCCTAACCCATCTGCTAAAACCATTACTGTACTATCTTCCATTTTAATGATTTCTACCATATCTCCACAGAGTTCTTCGCCCTTCTTCTTTAAGCTGTCAAAGGAGGTATCAACAAAATATCTCATTTTACTTCCCCCGATTCTCCACTTATCACATTTCTAAGCTCCATCAATATTAATTTTGTTTCCGCTGTAGTCTCTCCAAGGACTCCAGCTATTTCCTGGGCAACTCTCATTTGTTTTTGAATAATTTCATCCGCAGCATTTAGCGCATTTCTTTTTATTTTAATAAGTTCCTCTCTATTTCTCTCCTCATCTATTATATTCATTAAAGAAATTAAAACCACATCCTGCTTTTCTAGGTATAATGCATTTTCTATAAATACAGCATTATACTTACCATAGACAACCTTCTTGCCCATAATATCTTTTCCTGTTTCCTTTACTTCTTTAAAGTCTTCATCTTCTAACAAGACAGATATGGACTTTCCAATAATGTTCTCTTTGTCTACTAGAAAAGTTTTTTCTGCTGCAGGGTTTAATTCTTTAATTCTCATATCTCCATCTAATAAAATTAAGCAATTAGGTGTATTCTCGATTATCACATTAGATAGACTCTCTGCCTTACTTCTCATAAAGTGTAAACACATACTGACTTCTGCCATACCTTCATAAACAGCCTGAGCCTTTTCTCTACAGGTATTATAACCGCATACTCCACAGTTTAACTCGTCTTCTTTTGTAAATTTCCCCATCTGCCTCATTATCTTATTTATTTCTTCTTCTCTTGGATTCTCTTTGATAATTTTTTTATCTCTAAAATTTCTAAAAAAAGTAACTTCTTCTGGAATAGTCACACCTTCTATAGAAGTACTTTTCACTCTTTTATTTATATAATTCCTCACCTTGCTAAGCCTTGTATAGTATCCATCTTCATCTTTTATCATTTTAGGGCCCCCAATACAGCTTCCTTTACAAGAACTTACTTCTACAAAGCAATTTTTAATCTTTCCCTGCTGCATGGATTTAAAAATTTCCATACAATCTTCCGTACCTGTTACAGAAATAGTGTTTAGAGACTTATTTTTAAAATTTCCACCCATACATTCTAATATTCCTCCACCTAGAGGAAAGCTTCTTCCCCCAGATAAATCATTATGCTCAAACTCTGATATTTCAAGATCTTCTAAGTTAATATTCTCTTCTTTTAGCCAAGCTTTTACCTCTTCAAAGGTAATAACTGCATTTATGATTTTTTCTTCTTTATAGTCTTCTACCTCAACTTTTTTAGCATCACAGGGCCCCATAAAAACTACAAAGGAATCTTTCCCATAAATGTTCTTCAAAGTTTTCCCATGAGCAAACATAGGTGAAACCACGGGAATCATGTATTTAACAAGTTCAGGATAATATTTTTCCACTAAATAGTTAGCGGAAGGACAAGATGTAGTAATATAATTATCTTGATGGTGCTCCTCCACATATTTATTATATAGCTTAGCTACTATTTCTGCACCATAAGCTGTCTCATGTACATAGGAAAATCCTAGTTTTTTTAAGGCAGTGATGACTTTTCCCTCTTCCACATCAAAAAATCCAGCAAAGGATGGTGCTAGGGTTGCTATTACTGGCCTGCTTGAATTTACTATATATTTTACCTTATCTATATCACTAAGTACATTTCTGGCATTTTGAGGGCAGATAGAAAGACAATGACCACAAGCAATGCATCTATCCTCTTCTATTTCAGCCTGCTCATTCTTAAATTTAATAGCTTTTACTGGACAGGCTCTAAGACACTTATAACAATTCTTGCAATTAGCTTTAGAAAAATTCATGTATTTCATTTGGTCACATCCTTCACTTATTATATAAGGCATCTTTGACTAGTTATTTTTTTACGATACCTAATTTAATTATATTATTATTGTTAATTATTTATCAACATCATTTATATATAATATTTTTTAGCCACATAAAAACTACATAAATATTTATTATTATATGATTATAGAAGAAATTTGTTTTCTTCTCATCAAGATGCCCTAAAGTTATTGCTTGGGCATCTCCCCTAAATAGCTTTGCTATAATACTAAGTCTATTTAATTATTACAAAATAATAATGAACCGCAGGAAATAATTCATGGTTTGAAATTTTATGCTTATAGATAAATCTCGATTCCACTGGAATCATAACCATCAATTACATATTTAAATTTTTTATTTTTTAATTTATTATATATATATATTGAAGAAATATGCTATTTCAGCTTTTAAGGATTAATTATCTGCTACTTCCTAAAGCTGGCTAAAACATTATGATTGCTGAATCCTTTTAAGGAGCGGAGGATATATTATTGGGGTGAATCCTCGTGAAGGCTACTCTATGGCCTAACCCGTCAACTAACTTCGTAAGCAAAATAGAGGAGGATTTTAATGATAAAGAAAAAATTATTGCTATTCATTGCTTCATCACTAATAATGGTGAGCCCACTTGTTAACGGTACAAGCTCTAAAGCGCTTCCGTTGACCTATAACCCTTCTACTTTAAATGAAAACACTCTAACTAAGCTAATAGGTACAGACCTAGATCAAAAAATTTTATATTATACTAATCCAAAGTTTTTTGATGAGTTTAATAAACCTTACATAATAAGATACATAGTTAGTGAAGGAGATACTATTGAAAGTATATCTAAAGACTTCATAATCTCTCCAAGCAGTATTATAGTTTCTAATAAACTAAATGAACATTCAGAATTAAAAGCTGGACAAGAATTATTTTTTCCATCTATAGATGGAATTATTTATGAAACTAAAAAAGAAGACAATCTTTGGTCTATAGCCAAAGACTATAATCTTTCGCCAGAATCTATAATTAGAGAAGATAAAGCTAATCCTGCTATATTATCTATAGGTGAAAAGTTAATATTAAAGGGAATTACTGAAATAAAGGTTAAAGATGACTCTAATGATATAAACGTTAAAAGTACTTCTAATAATATAAATGTTAAGAGTACTTCTAATGAAACAAAAACAAAAAAAGCTGATTCAGATGATATGAATAATAAAACTTATAAAAAAACAACTAGCACTCAGAATACTTCTAGTAATTTCATTTGGCCTGCTAGTGGAGATATCTCTTCAAAATTTGGTTCAAGATGGGGTTCTAAGCATACTGGCCTTGATATTGCTGTTGAGACCGGAACTAGTGTTAAAGCTGCTGCTTCCGGAAAAGTAATCTTCAGTGGTTGGAAAGGGAACTATGGTAACTTAATAATAATAGATCATGGTAATGGATATAAAACCTATTACGCTCACAACTCAAAGCTTTTAGCGAAAGTTGGACAATCTGTCGATAAAGGAGCTATTGTTTCATTATCAGGAAGTACAGGCAACTCTACCGGACCTCATTTACATTTTGAAATTAGGCAAAACGATGAACCTGTAAACCCTCTATCTTTTCTTAAGTAAATATAACTGTAATAAATATAAAAGCAACTTAAACTGCCCTTTATTCAATAGAGTTTAACCATTGAATAAAGGCAGTTTAGTTTTGAAAAGCACTTTATTTAAGCTTCTATTTCCTTAGAAATTTTTATAGTAGATTTATGTTTTTTCGCATTTATTCTGTTCTTTACTAACTTAACTATTTCCCACCAACCAGAAGAAATAAAACCCATAATCACTGAATATGCTAACATTTTTATATCAAGGGCTTTAGTTTTAAAAATAGGATTAAGCATAGGAATATAAATTATAGCTAAAACCATTAGTAATGCTATACTATTGATTAAAAGCCTTACTCCATTTTTAGCGCCTTTAAATACATTAATAAGGTATTGAATATTTGACCTGTTTACTAAAACTAAAATAATATTTGAAGATACTAGACACATTAATGAAAAACTTCTGGCTAAGTCTACTTCTACTCCAGAATCCACCAAGTAATGGAATGGAAGAAAGGCTGCTAGAAACATAGTTATACCTTGTAATATTACTTTTAATGTAAGTCCTTTTGTAAGCAAGGGCTCCTTAGGTGATCTTGGTGGTTGTTCCATAATATAAGGTTCCGCATCCTCCACCTCAAAAATAATAGAACAAGTTGGGTCTATGATGAGTTCAAGAAGTACAATATGAACTGGAAGCAGTATTTGTGGCAAATTGAACACTGGTGAAAACAATGCTAATGCCACAATAGGTATATGAATTACCATTATATAAACCATAGCTTTTCTAATATTATCAAATATTCTTCTTCCATCTTTTACGGAATTAACTATAGTAGTAAAATTGTCATCCATTAGTATCATATGAGCTGCTTCTTTTGCCACTTCCGTTCCTCTTTTTCCCATAGCAATGCCTATATCAGAATGCTTAAGAGCTGGAGCATCATTAACACCATCCCCAGTCATAGCTACTATCTCCCCATTAGCTTTTAAAGCCTTAACAATTTTCATTTTGTGCTCTGGTATAACTCTTGAGAAGATATCACAATGCTTCACTGCTTCACATAATTCACTTTCTGTCATATTATCTATGTCTTCACCTGTAATAGTACAGTCCTTGAATTTTAAGCCTATTTCATTTCCTATAGCCATAGCGGTTTTGCTATAATCCCCTGTTATCATAATTACCCTAATACCTGCTTTTTTACAAAGCTCTATAGCTTCCTTTACCCCTTCCTTTGGAGGATCTTGTAAACCTATCAATCCCTTAAAATTCAATGAATATCCGTCTAAATCTCCTTGAATATTATCTGTAGTTGCTTCAGCAAAGGCTAAAACTCTTAAACCTTTAGCCGCCATATCATCAATAGCCCTATTGATTTCCCTCTCTTCCTCTTTGCTTAAACTACATAAAGGAAGTATAGTTTCTGGAGAGCCCTTAGCTGTAACAAAGTACTTATTATTTAAATCATATATATTAGCCATTCTCTTTGTTTTAGGGTCGAAAGCTATCTTTTCTCTAATATTCATAAGATATAAACTGCTTAAATTCTTTAAATTATTTTTAGCACAGCCTACTATAGCTTTTTCCATAGGATCATAGGGATCTTTTTCACAGGACAAAACCATTAATTTGCTAAATTCACTATTTACGAACTCCTTTACAGTCAAAAATTTATTATCAATGAAAATAGTCTTAACAGCCATTTCATTTTTTGTTATAGTACCAGTCTTATCTACTGCCAATATTGTAGCTGATCCTAGCGTTTCTACAGCAGAAACTCTTCTCATTAGAGTATTCTTTTTAGCAAGTCTAAAGGCACCCATAGACAAGAAAACCGTAAGCACCACGGGAAATTCCTCTGGAATTATAGCCATGGCTAAGGTTATTCCCGATAAAATGCTCTGTATCAGGTTATGATTATAAGTATAAGATAATATAATAACTATCAAACAAAGAAATAGTCCTGCTATAGCTAAATTTTTAACTAAAGCTTGAGTTTTCCTTTGAAGCGGAGTCAATTCTTCCTTTGCTTCACTAACTGCTTTGCTGATTTTCCCATATTCAGTACTAAAACCTATGGAGAGTACTTTTGCAGTGCACTTACCAAATATACATAGGGTTCCTGCATAAACAATATCTTTTCTCCAATAGTCCTTTGAACTATTGTCTTCATCATCATAAAGCTTTTCTTCCATACTTTTAAAAACCGGTTCAGCTTCTCCTGTTAAAACAGATTCATCTACTGAAAAATTTGAAACCTCTAATACCTTACAATCTGCTGGAATTCTTTCACCTTCAGTAATATAAACTATATCACCAGGTACAAGATCACTGCTTTTAATAGTCTGCACTTCTCCATCTCTCCACACCTTAATATGAGGACAGGTTAATTCTTTTAATGCATTCATAGTTTTTTCAGTCTTCCATTCTTGAATAAAAGTAATAGAAGCAACAAATGCAACAAAAAATAGCATAATACAGGCTTCCCTTGCTTGCCCTAGTACAAAGTAAAGCAATGCAGTTCCTACCAATAGCAAAAACATAGGTTCTTTAAACACACCTAAGAATTTTTTAATAGGGTTAGCTTTTTCATTTTTTACAAATTCATTAAAACCATATTTTTTTTGAAGTTCTTTTGCTTGTTCCGAGGATAAACCTCTAAATTCTCTACCTTCCATAATTAGTACCTCTCTTTAATAAATTAAGCGGAGTATATGCATTACATTGCATATATTTATATCCACATTAGTAGTATATGCAAAATTAACCAAAATGTTATCAATTGATAATAGTATAAGGTTTAATATATAACTTATTTCCTCAGTTGTCAACGACTAACTGCTATTATAATTATTTTCAATTGATAATAAACTCCTTTATCTATTGGTGCTAATTTACAACTCACAAAAGATCTCATATTTTGTTTACACCAAACCATATTTTTCATTATTATTAAAAATATTTATGTTTTATATGCTATTTTTCGAGTCATAGCTCTCTCTTAAAATATTGATTATATGAGATTAAAATGTAACATCTTACACCCTAAGTCATACTATATAATTAGGATAAAATATTTAACATATTATTCTTCTATAAATAGCCTTAATAAGTATAGTAATTTATAAGGGAAGATTTTATGGTTAATGAACTTTTAATTGTAAATCTTTTAATGTCTAAGTATACCCTCGATGAGGTACATAAGCTAAAGCTTTTAATATATGCACTTATCCTTTCGCTCTCAAAAAGTGAACAAAAAAAAGATGCCCCTAATACTGAAGTAAATTCTTCAGAGAAAAGCTCAATAGATGACTCCGCATGTAAAAATTCTGCATATAAACAAAGCACTAGTAACGATACCGATACTGCTAATTCTTATAACTCCAATGCATCAATATCTAATACTGATACTAATACTTATACCAATACTAGCCCTAATACTGATACTAATACTTATACCAATACTAGCCCTAATACTAATACTAATAATAATTCTTATACTAACACTAACGCTAATACTAATACTTATAATGCTAATATTAATAATAACTCTAATATTAATTTAAGAACTAATATTAATACCAATACTACAATTAACAGTAGTGATGAAAATATATTCAATCTTCTAAAAAACGGGTTTCAAGGAACAAATACTACCTTACTATTAACAAGTGGTGAAACTGTCACTGGTCAGGTATTAGGCTCCTATTATGGTAATGTAATAATGATAAAAGTTGGTGCCATAATTAAATTTATAGATGGAAATTCTATCATAGGTTTTTACTAATTATTCACCTTAGAATAGATACATACAGATGAAAGGAGGCGCACAGATGAATCTAAATGAAATAATTCAAAGATTTAGAGGAGTTAATATTACCTTAATACTTGATAGTACTCCTTTTCCAATCGCTACTGGCGAAGTTCTTGATGGACCCACTACAGTGCCTGGATTCTTAAATTTAAGATTAACAGCTGCCTATGATTCCTTTGCTGCTGGAACCACAGTATTATTTTCACCAAGACATATAATTGCGGTAGCTTAATATAGATTGAGTAGGGGAGGATTTAGACTATGCAAATTCCTCTCCTTTACCTTTTACCTTTCTTTATATGGAAACGTCGTAAGCTTTTACCTTTGTTTCCCTATACATACTAAAGAAAGGAGGTCCACAGATGAATCTAAATGAAATAGTTCAAAGATTTAGAGGGGTTAATATTAGAATAATACTTTCTAGTACTCCTTTTCCAATTGCTACCGGTGAAGTTCTTGATGGATGCACTACAATATCAGGCTTCCTAAACTTAAGATTAACAGCTCCCTATGCCACTTTTGCGCCTGGAGCCACAGTATTGTTTTCACCTGGGGATATAATTGCACTAGCTTAATATAGATAGAATAAGGGAGGAACTAGATTATAATTATCCAATTCCTCCCTTAAGACTGTATATTTATAGTAGTAATGAGAAACTATTAAAAATTAACTTTTACATTTTTCTCTGTTTCTACGATTATTTTACCATTTTTAATTACAAATAATCTGTCTGGAATGTCTATTATTGCTTCACTTACAGCTTTTGTGTCAAGAAGCACTAAGTCTGCATTTTTTCCTACTTCTAAACCATAATCTTTTAAACCTAAAGCTTTAGCAGGATTTGAAGTTATCATAGGCAGCACTGTTGGCAGATCGTCTGCTCCACCAAGGTGAGATACTGGTATAGCAAGCATTGCTATTTGCATTAAATCACCATTTCCATAAGGTGTGAAGGCATTTCTTATATTATTGGATGCTAAACACATATTAACACCACCATCACGTAAAGCTCTCACTGGTGTAACCGCACGCCTTACATTATATTCATCCTTTCTTCCACCCAAGTGAAGGTCTGTAGCTGGTAAGCTCATAACACTTACTCCTGCTTTGCTCATTAATTCAATGATTGGTTGTAATCTTTCCTTTGGCAGCGCCCCTAGGCTTGTTAAGTGACCTACAGACACCTTTCCTTCAAAGCCTTCTTTTATGGTCTTTTCGCAAACATACTCTATAGTTATGCCATCAGCATCATCCTTAAAATCTTGATGAAAATCTATAGGTCTGTTGTATTTTTTAGCTATTTCAAACACTAAATCAATATGATCTTTTGCTGGCATATCATTATAGGGAATACCGCCTACAATATCTGCTCCCATTTCCATAGCTTGATACATCATTTCTTCTGTTCCCGGACACTTAAATATTCCTTCTTGTGGGAAAGCAACTACTTGTATGTCAATTAAGTGCTTAAACTCATTCTTTAACTTCATTACAGTTTCAAAGCCAGTAAAGCCTTGTGTTGGATCAAATTCTGAGTGGGTTCTTATATGAGTAGTCCCCTTCTTTACTAACATCATAAGAGTCTTTCTAGCTCTTTCTTCTATGTCCTCTCTTGTGAAGGTTGGTTTTAGCTTTCCTGTAACTTCAATAGCTTCCCAAAGTGTACCTGATTTATTTGGAAGTCTATCTGCAATCAATGCTTTATCTAAATGAATGTGACTCTCTATTAAGCCTGGAATGAGAACTCTTCCATCTGCGTTAATTTCTCTTTCAGCAGTTCCTTGAATGTCTGCCTCAATTGCCACTATCTTGCCTTTTTCTATAGCAACATCCTTTAGGCCTTCTCCATCTTTAATTCTAACTTTTCTTAAGATTATATCCATGGAATATACCTCCTTTATTGTAAAGATTTATTTTATATTAAAAATGATATTACTAACAATAATGCTACACAGCCTCCAACCCACTTTGCATTACCTTTAACCACATCTATAATTGGGATTTGGAATCCTGAAGAAAGTGCCTGCATTGTTATATTTACAAAGCTCATCTGACTTCCAAGTCCTACCCCCATAGCTACAAAGCCTAGGGAAACTGGTGAGAAGCCAAGAGAAGCTACTACTGGCAATACTAAAGTCAATACTGAGCCTACATAGGCCCCTGCTGGTACTCCAACAAGGAATCCTGCTAATACCGCTGTTGGCACCACTAAAGCTGCTGGTGCAAGCTTTGCAACACTAACTATGGATGAAAAAGCTCCAGTTTCTCCTATAATGTTAATGAATGCTAAGAATATACCTACACTGAACAATCTTACTAGTATATAATTTGAACCATCTACCATAGAGTTTACTGATTGATTTAAGTTCATCTTTGTACATAGGAATATTAAAGCTACTGTAACTATTGTGTACATTAATGGAGAAAGTAATGGGAATCCAACTAAATTATTTACAAAAGGTCCAAAGATAACTGAGAATAGTAAGAATATGGCTGGCACAGTGTTTTTAAATAATTGTGCATTAGTCATACCTTTAAACTCTTCACTTTCATCCCCTTGGAATAAAGCATTTCTCTTTTTAGCTCCATAGAATCCTATAATTATTGCTATGACTACAAAAGCTATCCAATAAATTCTCATAGTTGATACATAATCGCCTACAGCTATATTACCAAGCTTTGAAACTATTCCAGATTCAAGAGAAGCTGGTGAAGTTGTGAAGGATACTGCAGCGGCTATAGACATTCCTGCGATTAATTCTGGTATAGCTCCAACTGCTGTGAAAGCTAGAGGTGCTATAACCATAGCGCTTCCTCCACCTATACCTGACATATAAGTAGCTGCTGCCTGTAGTATTACTATAAATGCTGCAAAGAATTCAACTCTTCCTTTGATACCACGTCTAACTAGGGTTAGGGCTGAAGTATATCCACCGGACTTAAAAACCGCCATAGCTAAAGCTGAGTTTATAATTGGCACGGTTATTGTAAGCATGGATGGTATAGATTTTAATAAGAAGTCATTAGCTTGAGCAAGAGTAATTCCACCTATAATCATTGCCATTACTCCACCAATAAATCCTGCTACAAGCATGTCCACTCTTTTAAATAATAATACCAATATAACAATTAAAGGAATTACTGTTAATAATGCATAGGCACCCTGAGGTGTCTTTGGTGCTGCTGCACCCTCCGCTGCAAATACTAATATATTAGACATTAGTAAAGTAAACATAAGTGCTAATAAAGTCATTGAAAAAAATCTTTTTTTATTCATAATGCTCCTCCTGTATATAGATTTTTTGTATAGGTTTACAGGGCTTATTTATCAGTTCTAGAACTTTTCTTTTCATAAATAATATTACAAATAAAGTGCTCTAGTAACAATGTATAAAAAGTCTATACTTTTAACGCATTGGTTGTATAATTTGCACAATAGCTTTTACTATAGTTCTTATAGAAATAATCTAGTACCTGTTTTACCTTCCAAAGCATCTTGAAGTTTGTCTATAGAGGTAATTATTACATTTTTACCACCTTTTTTTAAGAAATATATAGCCGCATTTATCTTTGGTCCCATACTACCTTTAGGAAATTGTCCTTCTTCCATATATCTTAAAGCATCTTCTACAGATAACTGAGCAAGGTTTTCTTGATTAGGCTTTCCAAAGTTAATAGCCACTTGATCTACTCCTGTCAGTATAAAGAAATAATCTGCCTTTATCTCTGCTGCTAATAAAGCACTAGCAAAATCTTTGTCTATAACTGCCTCTGTTCCTTTTAGCATTCCCTCTTCTTCAATTACAGGGATACCTCCACCCCCAGCGGTTATAACTAATATATCTTTATCAATTAAAGCTTCTATAGCTTCTTTTTCTACTATTTTTTTAGGCATAGGTGAAGGTACTACTCTTCTATAGCCTCTACCACTATCTTCTACAAAGGTTATACCTTTTTCTTTCATGATTTCTTCTGCTTTTTCCTTCTCATAAAAAGGTCCTATAGGCTTTGTAGGATTTTGAAAAGCTTGGTCTTCTTTATCTACAACTATCTGGGTAACTACTGTAGCTACAGACTTTTCGATTCCTCTTTCCTTCATTTTGTTATGAAAGGCTTGCTGAATTAAGTAACCTATATTTCCTTGTGTCTCAGCATCACAAACATCTAGAGGATATTTAGGAACTACTTCCGAAGCTAGTTCTGTCTTTATAAGAGTGTTTCCTACTTGCGGTCCATTTCCATGAGTTATTACCACGGTATATCCTTTTTCCATTAGCTCTAGAACTGGACTGCAGCTATTATAAATATTTTCCTTTTGCTCTTCTATGGTTCCTCTTTGCCCTTCCTTTTGTATGGCATTTCCTCCAATAGCAAGCACCACTTTTTCTTTCATATTATTTAACCTTCCATTCTTTTATATTTTTATAAAAACATCACAGTAAATATTTCGATTTATCCTATGCTGAAGTAGTTATAGCCAATGCTTCCTTTTCCTTTGAAGCAAGCCCTTCATAAAGAAGGGCTCGTCATAAACTTTACTCCTCAACCAATTCACCAAAGGCTATAAGAGCTTTGACAAAACAGTCCATAGGTGCTGTTACTATACCTGCTCCAATTTGACCTACTCCTGGTTCTTTATGTGCCATTCCTGTATTGATAACTGGAAGCAACCCAGTTTCTACTACTTTTCTTATATCAATACCAGTAGGTACTCCTTGGAAATTTAAATTCGCCATTTGATATGAAGGATTGCTTCCTTCAGTGATTTCTTCCATATCCTTTGTGTATTGAATGGCTGCTTGTACTGATGTAGCACCTACAAATTGAACTACTGCTGGAGCAGCTCCCATAGCAAAACCGCCTAATCCAATACATTCAACAATAGCACTATCCCCCATATCTGGATTTGCATCTTTTTCACTATAGCCTGGGAAATATAATCCTTTTGGCATATTTACAGGAGCTTCAAACCATTGATCTCCTAATCCACTCACTTTAATTCCAAAGTTTGTACCATTTCTGCTCATAGCTGTAACTATAGTGGAACCCTCTATGTTCTTAACAGGATCCATAGTAGCTTTAGCATTTGCCATGGCTATATTTAAGAAGAATTGCTCATTTCCGGTTATGAAATCTGTGATTTCTTGTAACTGTTTAATGTCTTCAACCGCTCTTACTATATAAGGCATTATAGTTCTTAAGAATATAGAAGAAGCTCCTACATTTCTTTGATGCATCTCATCCCCCATAGATAGAGCCTTAGCTGTAAGAACCTGCAAGTTAATTGGACCTGATAAAGCTAAAGCTTTTTTGAAAGCTGGGGCCAATACTTGTTCTAACCACTTTAATCTTCTGATTACAGTTTCATCATTAGCTCCAAAACGCATAACCTTTCCTAAGCCTTCATTAAAGGTGCTATAGGCATAATTGCCAAAGGTTTCATTTTTTACTACAAGCAAGGGCATAGAATAAGTTATCATACCGGTCATAGGGCCCACACAGCCCATACTGTGATTGCTTATAAACTTAACCTTACCACTGGCTGCCATGCTTTCAGCCTCTTCATAAGTAGCCGCTAGACCTTCGTAAATTATAGCTCCAACTATAGCTCCTTTCATAGGTCCACACATGTCTTCCCACTTTATTGGTGGTCCAGCATGTCCTATAGTCATAGGATCCATGCCTGGAATAACTTCTTTAGCATATTTTACATCCACTAAAAATGTATTAGCTTTTTGCATTCTTTCTAAGGCAATCTTATTAGCTTCGTTTATATTAAATTTCATTTGCTCCACCTTCCTATTTCTTATTTAATTTTGCTAGTATTGCAAGTAATTTAGGGTCTCCACCCGCTGCTGGTCTCCAATCGATATGGATGCACTCTACATTTTGATGCTTATTAGCTTCATGAAAAGTTTCAAGGCCTATATTTACAACCTTAACCTTGGTTTTAAATAAATTGCTTATTTTATCCATTGTGATTTCCTCCTATTATTTCGCCACAATCCTTTGTTTTTGAAGCGACTAATACAGCTAATCTCACTGCTTGTGCATTTGAAGGCATTACTATAACTCCTGCTTTCTCAAGCTTTTCTACTTGCTCTTTTCTATTTTGTATATCTTCATCAGTACCACATACTGAAGCGATATAGCTTATCTTTCTACCTTCAGTCTCTAGCTCTTTATTTATCTTTCCTATAGCTGATATTAACTCTCCAGCCATATCTTCATGAGAACCATAGCCTAAAACTACATCTAATAATATTACTGCTGTTTCTTTGTCTAAGGCTTCTTTTCTCATTCTCTCTAACCTTACTCTTGGATCTATCATTGGATGAGGTCTACCATTAGTGAAGTAGTCGTCCCCTAAATCTAGCACAGTATTTTTTTCACTAACTTCTATATTGTTTAATAAGCCTTTTTCATCCAATGGAGTATTAGAATATATATCTCCCATAGTGTCTTTCATTAGAACCATTGCCTCTGAACATAATGTTCCGCCAGAATAAAGACCTCTTATATATTTTTGCTCTTTATTAAGCTTACTTATCTCTTGTGCAAGGATACTATTAATTCTTTCTTTATCCTCAGTAAATATCACTTCTTCTACAGTAGTTCCCTTTGCAAGGCTTACTGCCGCATAAGCTGCATCTTCTAAGGTAAAGGTTTGAATAACCCTAGGATTCTTGATATTTATTTTGCTGCCACTTATAAAACAAGTAACTACGGGCTTGTTTATTCCTTCTACAAATTTAAATATTTTTTCCATAACAGATTTATGAGGTGGTTTTGATATAATCATTATTACTTCAGTTTCATCATCTTGAGCTAGAGCCTGTAATCCCATTAGCATCATTCTGCCTCCAATGGCTTCCTTTACATCTCTACCGCCAGTACCTAAGCCTTGAGAAACCCCTTCTCCTAATCTGCTTACTAAACAGGTTACTTCTTGTAATCCTGTACCTGCCGCTGCCACCATTCCAATCTTTCCTCTATTAACTAAATTAGCAAAACCTAAAGCTGTACCACTTATTATAGTAGTTCCGCAGTCAGGTCCCATCATTAAAAGTCCCTTTTCTATAGCCTTGTCCTTAAGCTCAATCTCATCCTCAATGGATACGTTGTCACTAAATAACAATACATGAAGATCATTTTCTAAAGCCTTCATAGCTTCATTTTTAGCATATCTTCCTGGCACTGATATTACAGTAAAGTTAGCATTGGGTAATCTTTTTAAAGCAGTTTCTAAAGTTCTTGCCTTTAGATCCCCTTCTTGAGCTGTATCATTTTTCTTTTGAAGCTCTTCTTCTACAGTCTTTACCACTTCTTCTATTTTTGATTGCTCTTCTGTTTTAACAGCAATGACCAAGTCATTAGCACTGATTTCTGCATTCTCAGGCAATAACAATCCTGAATCGGTCATTAATCTTTTGTTATAATCTGTAGCCATCATTATTGTGGCATCCAAAATACCATCCATAGAAGCAATTTTGCTGGAAAGCATCATTAACGTAACTGAATCATAATAGGTGTTCTTTTTAATAATATTTTTTATTATCATAGCTACCTCCATTTTTTAATATAAAAAATCTAATTGATAGAATCCCCATAGTATTCCGCATAACCCATCCGTACCAGATGAATGTCCCACTGCCATCATATTTAAAGAAGCCTCATACAATTTTTCTAAATCCTCTTCTGATAGGGCTTTATATATATTGTGAAAGCTTTCACTAAAATTGCCGCAAACAGCCTCCTGGAGATAGGTTCTACTTACCATGGTAGTCTTACTCAAATTACATAAGATTTCAGCACATAAACTTTCATAAAACTCTTTAACATAAGACTTCTCTGACTTTGTTGAATTTATGCTATGCAATACACTGATAACTCCAACTAAAAAATCGTCTCCGGAAGGGGTAAGTCCAATACCCATACCGATTAGATTACATATTTCCTTTGCCCCTCCACCTAAATCCTTTTCACTTAAATAGTTAGCTGCTTTCGTTAGGATTTCGTTGTAATGGCTGTATTTTAAATCTGCATTATGAGACACAACAGAAGGCATAACATTAAATACGTCTTCTTTAATGCCACCCTCCTTGCCATTAATCATAATTATACTTTTTAGTGTTTTTATAAATTTCTGCTTGTTTCTAAAATAAATTTCAGGATAATATTTAAGCCGAGGCTCCCAGATCTCTGGTTTATCTAGAATGAAATTTAAGGCTCCTAGATAAATAGTGTTGTCTTTAATGTCTAAATGTCCCCTAAAGCATGTTGAATAGCTAGAAAAGTCTACTTCCTCACTTATATTCATTGATAGAGATCCTTTAGGCACTGATGGATTTTGAATTGAAATCAGCTTACCTTGACGCTCTAAATTTATCACCCTTTTAAATATTGAGTGGACTTTGGCACCCTTGAGCCCTTCTAAATCCTGAAATACAGGTTTGCTCAATGCTTTTATATGGAACATTTTAATCCCCCTCTTCAAGAATTATTATAGGACAAGGCTTTCAATAATCCATCAACAACATGCTAAAAAATAAAGCTTTGCTATTGTACAAAGTGCACAAAAATAGACCATGAACAAAATCATGGTCTATTATTTGTATAATGCTAGTAATTTCATTATGTGTATTCCTAACTGTAATTCTAAATTTTCCTCTCCATTTTCAAGATCTGTATTTAAAATTTCCTTTATTTTATCCAGTCTATATAATAGAGTATTTCTATGAATATATAGATTTTTAGCCGCTTCACTCATATTGCTCTTACACTGGAAATATACTTCTAAAGTACTTACTAAATCAGTATTATTTCTACTATCATATTCTGCTAAAGTTCTTATGGAATTATTATAGAAGTCTTTTAACATATCTGTGTTCCCTGAAGAATTTAAAAGATGATATATCATAAAATCATCAAAATGCACAATATTCTTATCACTACCAAATTGGTTAGCTATTCTTATTGATTCCATAGCTTCCTTAAAGCTCTTAGCTTGATGCAATATAGTATAGCTCTTTCCTATACCTATGCTTAATTGATAATCCTCATATTTTTCCATAAGAGCTTTCTCTAATATACTTCCATAACTCACGCAGAAATCTCTATTTTCCTTATGATTTTCTTCATTTTTGAAAGGGATAAATATAATTAAATATCCTCCTCTTATAATAGACACAGTTTTAACTTGGGCTTTTAGCCCTATAGTCTCTACAACCTTAAATATATCCTCTCTAAATTGACTAGCAAATTTTTTCTCAGTGTAATATTGAAGTACATTATCATTAATATTTTTAAATTCTACTACCATGCAGGAATAGTTAAGTCTAGGTTTTAGCCCATAAATCATGGCTAGGTTTTCAAGTTCGCTTTCAGAGTGAATTTTTCCTTCTAAAAGATCATCAAAAAAATCTCTTCTCATAAGCTGTTTCGTTTCATCAATAGCTCTTTGCTTCATTCTCTCAAGAAGTATTATAACCGAAGCTCTTTCAACAGCTATATAATCTAACTCTGCCATCTTGGACTCAAGCTCTCCAACAATAATATAACCATATATCTCTCTTTCAGATACTATAGGTTTTATTCTATAGGTTATCTCCTCACCTAAAGCCTTAGTTATAAGTTTTATAGCTTCCCTAGGCATTTCCTTACTTATGTTATTATAATAGCTCTTTAAAATATCAATATTTACCATAGTCTCTTGTTCATACTTGATAAAGAGCTCTTCATCCATCTTATTTGCATCAAGCAATCCCTCATTAGCTATTATTTCTCCATATTCATTAGCAATCAATAATGGATTATGTATCAGATTTATTAATTCTTTACTTAACTCCTCGATGCCTCCCCCTGAAAGCACTATATTCATAAGCTGCTCATGGATATTTAAAGATTTTCTTAACACCTCACTTTGGCGTTCATAAAGCTCCTTATAAAAAATACTGCTTACATCTGACAGACTATACTCATAGGGAATGGATATTATGGGCAGTCTAAAATTATCTGCTTGTGCTAAAACCCTTGGTGATAGTTCACCAATATATCTATTCTTTTTAATGCCTATACCTGCAGCATTAATTTTACTAAGCTGATTAATAAATTCTAATTGAAGCTCTTCATCATCCTTCATAAAATATCCCGTAGTAAGTAAAAACTCTCCAGCTTTTATCCATTTAAGAGTATCAGGATTTTCCATCATATTAATGCTTATCATCTCTTGATTTAAGCCACCCTCTCCAGCAATGACTAAAAAACCTTTTTCCTCAAGGCAGTTTGCAAACTCTCCTACATTCATTCATTTCACCACACTTCTTATCTATGGATTAGATATACATTGATAAATAAATTTAATGTTAGATATATTTTTACATGCTTCTTTAAAAATATGCCTAAAGCATATTATTTAGTTTTATTATAAGCTTGCCTTTATTTTATTTCTATAATTTATTGTAAAATAAACTATAAGCTGATTTAAATAGGCCGCCCTAAAAGGACGGCCTACCATCTATAAATATTCTCTATTTAGCTACAGCTTCTATTCCCCAAAAATTCGCTTTATCAAGTACCCATCTATTTCCCTCGTAGCTTAAAGTAAATTCCATCTCTCTGGGTATCTCTTCCCAATTCGGCATTTTTCCTGACATACGAACTTTATTTCCCTCGTAACTCTTACTTATTATTTCTACTTTTTCTACCAAATACCTCAATCCAAAGTTCCCTAAAAGAACATAGTATTCATCATTATGCTTTTTAGCTATATAATTTATTAGCTTATTAGAGAACTCCTCTGAAAAATAGATATTTAATCCTATAGTCTTATCTAAATATTTCTTTAAATCCTCCAAAGTCTTCACATCTTCTTTTAATTTCGAATAGGTGAAATTATTCCCCTTGCTATCTGATAGTGTTATATAGGAATCGTCTTTGTACAAGGTTTCAAGCTTTCTAATGCTCATATCGCTATCATACAATAATTTTCTAATTTTATCATCCGAAATTTCCGGAGCTTTTGCAGTTATATTATTATTGCTACCATTGGATGTCTTCGCATTGCTTATACTTTTACTATCGGTAAGTCCCATAATTGTTATGGTTAAAGTTATTACTATTGCTAAAAAAGTTCCAATAAAAGTTCTCTTCTTAAATTTTGAAATCATTATTATTCTCCTCCTGACCTCAGATTTATTTACTATAGCTGTGGTTCCAGGAGTCCATTGAGCCTTTGAAAATAGCTCCACAAGTTTTATTAGAGTTCTTCCGTAGTTTTTATATTCCTCTGGATTAATATGACTTAAAGTTATTGCATCACAGGAAATTTCACAGTCCTTTTTCATTTTTATAAAGGAGAACCATAGTATAGGATTAAACCAATGAATCATAAGCAAGACTGTCATTATCCAGTTAACAAGTATATCTCTACGCTTTAGATGCACTAATTCGTGTAGAAAAACATATTTCTTCTCATCCTCAGATAGGTCATTTGCTAGTCCTTCTGGAATAAATAGCTTTGGACTTATAACTCCAAAGAGTGTTGGGGTTTTAGCGTTCTTACTATATATTACTGATAATTTTTTTCTAATCCTTAAATTTTTCTTGCACTGTTCAAGTATATTTAAGATTTTTTCTTCTCTGCATATATTTTCTTTTGAAGCCTTAAGAGCAAATCTTATATATGAAAGTGATATATAAGCTGACAAAATTACCGCTCCAATAATCCATATTAAGCTTAATGTGCTTGAATTAAGCTTATTATTAGATTTTGTTATAGAAGTTTTAGCTTCACTAATGGTTTGGTTATTACTATCTATATTTTGCATAGTGGTGCCGCTTGAGGATTGTGCTTGATCTCCCTCTATTTTATTTATATCACTCTGCTCTTTTATTGATATTTGGTCAATTTTTATCATCTGTTCCGCAGGTTTGTTAAAAACATTAAATACACTATAGGAGCTAGTAGGAAAGTAAGGCAATACTAGTCTAAGCATTACTAATAACCAAATATAATAATGCCAGTTAGCGCTTAGCCTATCTTTAAATAAACCCTTTATTAAAATAATTATTACTGCTACAACACTGCCCATGGCTGATGTCAATAGTATAGTTTTAAAAATTGAATTTAGCTCCATGTACTATACCCCTTTACTCCTTTTTTTCATTTAAAATCTGCTTAAGATCCTCTATTTCTTCCTGAGTTAAATTTTCTTCTTTAATAAAATTTGATATCAATAGCTTTAAAGATCCATCATAAATCTTTTCAATAAAGGATTTAGTTTCTTCTCTTCTTAATTCCTTTTGAGATACCAGAGGATTATATTTATAAAAGGTCCCCTCTTTGTTAACCTCAATGGCTCCTTTCTTTACCAAACGACTTATTAAAGTATGAATGGTTTTTGGACTCCAGGTCGTATTTTCGCTAATGTCATCTATTATTTCCGCTGAGGTCAATGGCGCCTTATCCCACAGCACTTTCATTACTTGCCACTCGGCATCAGATATTTTAGGTAATTCTTTCATGATTAACCCTCCTACAATTGTAGTCTACACTTATAGACTACAATTGTAGGATGAGTTTGTCAAGTGTTTTTATAATTATTTTTGAAACTATTTTTTTCCTTCTTTATGCAGGTAAAAAAATATAGGGAAATAACTTAAACTACCAACTTATATATGCATCATAGTGGCTTAAAAATGCCATTTTAGAACACCTATAAATTTGGTTTTTTGTAGTATTTCCCTATAACTATTATCATTATATATTTAATTATTTATTTGCTTCCATACTATAAAGTTTCTACTAAGGTTCTAATTTTATAGCAAAATCCCTCTAAATCTTCAAGCTGTTCAAATCTCGCTTGAGCCCTTTTGCTATTTCCTCCACCTTTACCGTTGAAAGATTTTAGATTCTCTTTAAATATCTTTCCGCATTCTAAAGGAAAAGACCCATTATGAGCAAACATTAATTGATTATCTATTCCTGAAGCAATTACAAGAATATATTCTTTTTCCTTTACGGAGTCATATACCTGCTCTAAAAACTCAAACTCTCTTTCTTTAAAAATTTTAAATATTATCTTATTTTCTGCTTGAGCTTCTAGCACCTCTGCTTCTTTAAAAGCCTCTGCTCTTTTGTATTCTAGTAACTGTTTTTTAATTTCTGTTAGCTCTTCTTTCTGAGCACTTATCTTATTAATTATACTTTCTTCACCTATGGATAACATCTTGCTTAGCTCATTTAAAATATCTTGCTTCTTCATATAATCCTTCATGGCTCTCTCACCACAATTAAAATAAACTCTTGTCATGCCTTTATTTTTCTCTGTCTTAATAATCTTTACTAATCCTATCTCGCCTGTTCTTACTACATGAGTTCCGCAGCAAGCACAATAATCTATGTCTCCAAGGTTGACTATTCTTACGTTACCCTCTAGATTTACCTCCTTCCTCATAGGAAGTTTGTTCGCTTCTTCCTTATTGGTAAAAAAGGTAGTTACAGAAAGATTAGTATATATGTATTCATTTACCCTTTTCTCCACAGCTTTTATCATATCTTCGTTTATTTCTTTTAAATCAATATCAATAGTGACATAATCCTCGCCTAGATGAAACCCTCGATTAGCAGCATTATAGAGCTTAAAGAATGCTGCTGACAGCAAATGCTCTCCAGAATGCTGCTGTATATGATCTCTTCTTCTACTATAATTCACCCTACATTTTACTAAAGAATTACTAGGAGCCTTATCCATTACATGATATATGATTTCCTCTTCCTCATAAACATAGGTAACGGGTATGTCTTCGATAAATCCCAGGTCATTTGGTTGTCCGCCCCCCTCTGGATAGAAAGGAGTTTTATCCAATATAACTTCCACCTTATCTTCTTTATATAAAACTTCTACCACCCTTGCCTCAGCTTCACATAGGTACGGGTCTTTATAAAATAATTTTTCTGTCATACTGTCAGGGCCCTCCTTAAATTAAACATTTTCAATAATGCTCTTAATGTTTTTCTAAAGAACTTATTTTAATTTATTTAGCTTTATTTTATCATAATTAACTTATGATGGTATTTAAAAAATTAAATTTGAATATGTTATAATATTATTCTAAAATTAAATTATTAGGATATATTATCTATTAAGAGAGGTGAAATATTATGATAGCAACAACTACTAATACTATTGAAGGAAAGAGAATTACAGAATACAAGGGAATAGTTTTTGGCGAAGTAGTTAGCGGTATTAATTTTATTAAAGACTTTGCAGCAGGACTTTCGAATTTTTTTGGAGGCAGATCTGGTTCTTATGAAAATGAACTTATAAATGCAAGAGAGGAAGCTATAGCAGAAATGAAAAATAAAGCTTCTAACTTAGGAGCTAATGCCGTGGTAGGTGTAAAAATAGATTATGAGACTTTAGGTCAAGGTAATATGATAATGGTTATAGCTTCAGGAACGGCTGTATTTATAGAATAATCCATACGTCGTCTAGCAGTGATTTCATTTTGAAATCACTGCTTTTTTAATTCTATAGGCTATCCGTTATAATATTCAAGCAATTTAATTACTGAACTAGGATCTTCTGGCTTTCCATAAATATACCCCTGAATTTTAGGGCAATTCAATTTCTTTAAACAATTTAGTTGTTCAATATTTTCCACTCCTTCAGCAATTAAATCCATATGTAAGTCCTTTGCTAACTCTATAATATTTCTAGTTATAATAAACTTTGAAGTATTTTCGGTGATATTATCAATAAAAGCTTTATCTATCTTTAAGCCGCCAATAGGAAATTTATATAAGTAGCTTAAAGAAGAATACACTGAACCAAAATCATCTAAAAATACTTTTACACCTAAACTAGTTATTTGATTTAAGTTATTTATTACTGTATCTTTGGATTTTAATAAGGTTCTTTCTGTTATCTCTAAACAAAGCTGTTTAGGGTTTGTTCCTGTTTCAATTAGTATTTCTTGAAGCAAATTAAAGAAATTTTCATCTTCAAGCTGTCTTTCCGATATATTAACAGATACACTTAAGTCATTAAAACCCAACCTATTCCATGTTTTTATCTGAAGACAAGCTTCCTCTATTATCCATTGCCCTACCTGAATTATAATATTATCATTCTCAATTATATCTATAAAAACAGCCGGACTAACTATTCCACGCTTAGGATGCTTCCATCTTATTAAAGCTTCCATTCCAAATATTTTTCTTGTTTCTAAATTAACCTGAGGTTGATAATATAACGTTAACTCGTTCTTATAAATTGCATTAAATATTTCAACTTCCGTCTTTTCTTTTTGAATAAACTTTTCGTATAAATTATAATCAAAAAATTTATATCCTTTATTAGAATGCTGTCTACTATGATATAAAGCAGCATCAGCAAAATTTAATAGTTCCTCTAAATCATTGGTGTCATCAGGAAATATGGCTGCCCCAATATTAAATTTAACCTTAATTTTATGTTCCATAATATTATAGGGTCTGTTAGACCTATTAAAAATATCTTTTAAGATACATTCAGCATGATACTTACTTGGAATATCAGGTAATACAAAAAGTAAAATATCACTGCCAAATCTGTAGACCTCTCCCCTTCTGTTCATGTACCTTTTAAAATTCATATATATATTATATAGAAGTGAATCTCCTAATTCTCTTCCAAATACATGATTGTATAATTTGAAGCCTCTAATATTTACTAAGCATAATGCAAATGGTTCTTTCTTAATTATGTATTTATTTAATAATTCTTTATATTTGTTCATGGAAAAATTTATATTAAGTACTTTTTCTAGACACCCTTCGTCATTTCTACACATTTCTTCCATATATTCCTCCAAAATTTAAAAAATAATTATTACTTATGATTACATTTCTGCTTATAAATAGTATAATTATATATGATTAATACAAAATAAATATTTTGTCTATAATTTAGTGGGTATTTTATATTTAAACCAAAAAAATATTACACAATATATCATTATTACTAATAATTTTTATTTTATTACTTATTTTTCCTCGCATTTTTATTTATTAATGTAAAATTAATGAAATTAAAACTATAAAAATTGGATTATTAGAAAAATTATGCTATAATTGATTAGACAAAATATTTATTTTGTCTAACTTATGAAAAGGAGTTAATTATGGTAAGAAATAATGATGTTACAATAAAATATTTTACCCAAAACGAAATGAAAAAGCTTTTAGATGCAATAACTAGTTCAGATGGAAAGCATGCTATTAGAGATTTAGCTATTTTCAGAGCGGCCTATAGATGCGGATTAAGAGCTTCGGAAGTTTCCATGATAAAACTAGAGAATTACAACAGTAAAAAAGGAGAGTTGTTTTGCAATAGATTAAAAGGCAGTAAAAGCAACACTATACGATTAGATGAAAAAACTAAACAAGCTATAGATGATTATATTGAGCATTATGACATAACAAATAGCTATGAAATATTATTTAAAAGTCAAGAAAACAAACCTATTTCAAGACAAACCTTAGATTATATTATGAAGAAATATTGTAAAGAAGCTAGTATTGAGGATACAAGCAAACATCATTTTCACGCAATTAAGCATACTACTGCTGTTCATCTTGCTGAATCTGATATGGATATTAAAGAACTCCAATGGTGGCTTGGTCACAAGGCTGTTTCTAATACAGAAATATATTTTCAGTTTACTACAAGACAGCAAGAGAAAATGTACGCTAAACTAGAAGAAAAGAGTGAGATGGTATAAAAGCTACATAAGTCGCTTTTATCAATGCACAGTTCACAATGCACAATTATGGAGGATTTTTCGACCTTACTCTACGAAAAATCTAAATTTATAATTTTGATTGCTTTATCATAAAAAAACCGTGACTAAGCATTGTCACGCTTTATAAATTTCCAATTTTTTCGCAGCGTCAGCGTAGAAAAAATTACCTTCACTGTGAATTGTGCACTGCGCATTGTGCATTAAATAAAAGTTGCTTCATAGTTTTTATTTATTTCCTCTTAGCTCAAAGCAACAACAATTACTCCTATAGCTATAATACCTACTCCTACTGCATTAGTTCTAGTTATCTTTTCTCCTAAGAAAATAATAGCAATGACCGTAGATAGAACCACACTGAACTTATCTATAGGTGCAACTTGAGAAACCTTACCATACTTTAAAGCTAAAAAATAAAATAACCATGAACAAGCTCCTGCAACTCCACTTAATACTATAAATCCTAAGGTTCTTTTATCAGCAATGATGGTAGGTATTAACTTTAATTTCCCTTCAAATACAACTACTAAAAACAAAAAGATAGCCATAATAATAGCTCTAATAGAGGTTGCAGTATTTGCATCTACTGCTTTTAGTCCTACTTTTCCGAATATAGGTACCAGTGCTGCAGCAAAAGCTGATAATAGTGCGAATATTAACCATAGATAATTCATTTAATAACACCTCATTTAATATGTACAAATTTTATTTCCCCTATAATGAATTTTTATTTTGCTCTGTATTAGCTTTATATTCCTCTCTTAAGGGCCAATATATTTTAAATTCTAATTTTTCCACATCTCTTTGCTGTTTATAGCTCATTCTAAGATTTGCGTCTTCTGGAACAGCTATATCCTTATGAACTTTTAAGTACTGTCTTATATTATTCATTTTTTTCAAAGAAGTTATTCTTTCACAAATTTCATTAAATAACTCTTCTGTTTTACCTTTAGCATCATCAGAAACTTGATAGAGCTCATTCTTATTGATATAGTTACAAGAATCTCCCGTTGCTAACCATTTTATTAGAGCCTCCTTGCTGAATCTCCATTCTCTTCCTATCTTTCTAGCTGGAACATGCTCCTCTCTCAAAAGCTTTATTAAAGTTTTCTCGCTAACTCCTAAAAATTCTACCGCTTGTTCAATATTTAATATATTACTATCCATACTAATACCTCCCTTTGTATATATAATAAAAATATATTTTTGTATTGTCAATAGAATTTATGAATTTAATAGTACTTTAGCAGTATATAATATACATTTAACTTACTTTAAGGTTGAATTTCTATATAACCCTCTGCTACTATATAATCTTTTACTCCATAATAAAAAATAAAAGCCAGGAAGCAAATTAAAATTTTCTAAATTTGCAACCTAGCTTTAAAATACATTATTCATCTTTAATGGATTTAAAAAATTCCTTAACAAGATTCCGTGATTTATTACGATGTTTACTACTCCACAATAACCACTGGTTTTATTAAATCCTTTGGCTTGTCCTTCATTAACAATAAGGCTTTTTCAACATTCTCAAAACCATGGAATACATGGGTAACAAGCTTGCTTGGATCTACGCGATTATATCTAACTAGATCTATAAGCATTTCCATTCTTAAACGTCCTCCAGGACACAATCCTCCTCTTATGCTTTTGTGAGCCATTCCACAACCCCATTCTACACGTGGTATAGGCAAAGATTCACCGCTTCCATGATAGTTAACATTAGATACCACTCCACCGGGCTTAACCATTTTTATCGCTTGCTCTAAGGTCTCTACTCCTCCACCAGCCATAATTACGCGGTCTACCCCCTGCCCTTTAGTAAGGTTCATTATCTGGTCTACTATATCTCCATTTCTATAGTTCACAATATCATTTGCTCCATAAAATTTAGCCGCTTCAATGCAAAGAGGCCTGCTTCCAACAGCTATTATCCTCCCTGCTCCACGCAGCTTTGCTCCAGATACTGCCATCAACCCAACAGCACCTATTCCGATAACTACTGTACTTGAACCCATCTCTATCTCTGCAAGCTCTGCACCGTGAAAGCCTGTGGTCATCATATCGCATAACATTACAGCACTTTCCAAGGACATACCCTCTGGCAGCTTTGCAAGATTCATATCTGCGTCATTTACATGAAAAAACTCTGCAAAAACTCCATCCTTAAAATTAGAAAACTTCCACCCAGCTAACATTCCGTTAGAATGCTGGTGAAAACCTCTTTGAACCTCTAAGGATCTCCAATCAGGAGTTATAGCTGGCACAACCACTCTATCTCCTGGTTTAAAATCTTTAACCTCACTTCCTACTTCTACTACTTCCCCTACGGCTTCATGTCCTAAAATCATATCATGTCTATCTCCGATAGCACCTTCAAATACTGTATGTATGTCAGAAGTACACGGAGATATAGCTAAAGGACGTACTATGGCATCATAAACTCCACAACATGGCTTATCCTTTTCAATCCAGTCTACCTTATTAATACCTAACATGGCAAAACCTTTCATAGATATTCCTCCCATAATAAATATTTTTAATTTATCAAGAAAACACTTACATATTGTTATTAAATTATCATTTCATGCTTTCTTTTATATTCTTATTTTAGCAATATCCATGCCATATTTGAAAAGCATAGTAATCATCTAGAATTCATTTTAGGAGTATAATAAACAGTGTTGAAAAATACAACATTTTTTATATTGATATCGTTGTATTTTTCAACACTGTATAATATTTCAACATATTTATATTTAGTGCATGTGTCTTATATTTAACAAATTTACTATGTGTTATAATTTTAAAGCTTTATATTATATCTATTTATTTTATTATAAAGTGTAGTTCTATTTATTCCTAATATCTTAGAGGCCTTAGATAAGTTGCCTTGGCAATTTTCAATGCAGCTTAATATGGCCATCTTTTCCCATTCTTCTAAAGAGCACATATTATATTTAAGCGTACTCTCATTTCCCTGTTTAACTACCTCCATAACTCTATTGTTAAAGCTGAAAGATATATTGCCATCCATATTTACTATATTCTCTATACAGTTTTCTAACTCTCTTATATTACCTGGCCAATCATAGCTTACAAGCTTATAATATAATTCATCTTTAAGCTTTAATATGGGCTTTTTAAGCTTTAATGATTTTAACCTTAAAAAGTGTTCCAAAAGTATTGGTACATCACCAGTACGTTCTCTAAGGGGAGGAACAAAGATAGGTATAACACTAAGTCTATAGTACAAATCCTCTCTGAAAGTACCCTTCTCAATTTCTTCAATTAAGTTTTTATTGGTGGCGGCGATTACTCTTACATCTACTGGAATATACTTTCTCCCACCGATTCTCGTTACATATCCTTCTTGAAGGACTCTGAGAAGATTTACTTGCATATCTAAAGGCATTTCACTAATCTCATCTAAAAAAATGGTTCCATTATTAGCTAATTCAAACTTTCCTGGATGCCCTCCCTTTCTTGCCCCAGTAAAGGCCCCTTCTTCATATCCAAAGAGCTCACTCTCAATTAAATTCTTAGGTATAGCTCCACAGTTTATTGCCACAAATCCATAATCCTTTCTGTCACTGCTATTATGAATGGACTGAGCAATAAGTTCTTTACCAGTACCACTTTCCCCTTGAATTAGCACCGTAGAGGGACTATTGGCAATACTCTTAGCATAATATCTTAAGTTGACCATCTTCTCACTTTCACCTATAATATCCTGAAAAGTGTATCTTGCTCTCATACCACTATACTTATTTACCATGTCATAAACCTTCTGTATATCTTTAATTACTAAGGCCATTCCAGTAATAACACCATGTTTATCCCTAATTGCATAGGCATTTAAATTTACCCTTTTCTTTTTATCCAATATATTAAAACTTATTTCTTTATTTTCATATTCATTTCCATTAGAAATTTCATCATATATGTAACTCCAGTTTTCTAGTATATTTACTATGTTTGCTTCTATTATATCTTCAGAATTAACTTCTAACATTGTACAAGCTATATTGTTTATAGACTTTATAATACCATATATATTTACTGTTAAAATCCCTGTGTCTATAGAATTTACTATGGTGTTTAAGTACTGATAGGCTTCAAAAAGTTCATTTTGAGATCTTTCCTTCTTAATATGATTTTCTATAGATTTCACCGCAGCTACCACTAATCCTAAGGTGTGAGGATGAACAAGCTGATATTTTCCTGTTAAATTTAGGCATCCTATTATGTTTCCCTCTTCACTATGTATAGTGCATGCAGAACATGTCCATATATGATAGGCCTTTATATAATGATCTCTTTCGGCCATTTGTATTGGACAATCTTCCTGTAGTGCTGTGCCTATGGCATTAGTACCAGTGCTCTTTTCGCTCATATCTGTACCTTCCATCATGCCCATGGCTTCTGCTATATCTATTACATCCCTATCTCCTATAACGCTTAATATAATTCCATCTTTATCGGTAAGGTCTATAAAAAATCCCGAACCCTTAAGAAAATCGTAGAGTATCTTCATAAAAGGTTTAGCTACTTTTATAAGCTCACAGTTTTCTTTAAGTAAATCCATAAACTCTTTTCCTTGTATTATTCTAGTTGGAAATATCCTATCTATAGGGACTCCATATTCCTCCCTGCATCTTATGTGGGATGCTTGTATTATTTCTTTATACCCTTCTGTAGTAAACATACGCAACTCCTCCATAAAATAATTATGCCATGGGGACGTTTCCTTTGCCACAGATTTAAAGATATTTTCATCATAATAACAAAAAACTTTTCTTAAAGATTATATGCTTTCTGCGCTAAACTTTTAAATCTATCTACCACATCTTCTATCCTAAATTCCTCACTTCCATTTAAGTAAGACTTAATAATTCCATTGAAATTCTCGTACCAATAGCTTGGCACTCCCCTCTTACCCACTATGGCACCTACTATACTTCCTGCTGTAGCCGCTGTGCAATCATTATCTAAACCCATAGCAACAGTTTCTGAAAGGACCTTAGTAACATCTGTTCCTCCTATGCTTAATCCAAAAACCACAAGACATGCATTGTTTATGGTGTGAACCGGACTCATACCTTTAAATTTATCATCTACAGCTGCTCTTGCATCCTTATAGTTCTTTATATTCTTGCATTCATTTAAGGACCATCTTATAGCTTTTGCTAAATTGCATTGTTCTGGTATTTCTGTCAGCCCTATTTTAATAGCCTCCAGAGGCTCTTCTAAGGAAAAGGCAGCTGATTGAGCAGCACTAAAAAACATTGCTCCAAAAATTCCATTTCTTCTATGGCTAAGATAAGCATCCCTATAAGCCATTTGAGCAGCTTTCTCTGGAAGCCCTGGTGCTATATATGCCCAAGGATCCGAACGAATATCCCCACCTATCCATTGGCAATAAGGATTATCTACCGTAGCAGCAATATTCGCCTCTAATCCTTTTCTCAAATTATTCAATGTCACTAACTCAGCTGTATAAGCATAAGATAGATATTTTTCCCACGCCTTTCCTACATCCTCTGTGGTAAAGTCTAGTCCATACTCTTCAGCTATTAAAAGGCCTAGAAGAGTGTAGGCTATATCGTCATCTACAGGCACATATTTAATATTATCCTTGGTATACTCTGTATAATCACATTTTGAATATCTTATAACTCCAGGATTCCTTGTTCTAGACCAATAATTAATAGGCGGAAAAGCATCGCCGCTATACTTTGCCCAACTTTCCATTTCTTCAATAGACCAAGATTCCACATTAGCTCCGAGAATACACCCTGCCATTCTCGCAAGTAATGCTCCTTCTACTTTCTCTAAATACTCTTCTTCTCTAAAATTATTCCAAAGCTTCCTTGGTCCTTGTGGTCTTAAAGAAAGTATTTTATTTAAATCATCTGGTTCTTTTTCATACAGTTCCTTATTTATAGATAGACTTTTTATAGTATTGAGACTTGATTCTAAATTCTGGTAGCATTCCTTCATCTGTTCTATAATATCCTGGCTGCCATATTCAATTTTTAATTTGCTATACTCTACAATTTGATTTAATAAAAATTGATAATTTGGTATACCGTCATAATTCAATTTTAAATCCTCCTACCTCAAAATAATTATTTTTTATACACCTACATGGTACATGGATTTATATCCTCATGATATAATAAAATGGCTAATATATTGTATTAAATGGCTAAAATTATTTTTTAAGGGTGATCTTATGGAAGGTAAATTAGAGTTTCTATTTTATACCTCTTATGAGGATTTAAGCAAGCCCCCTCATCCTCATAAGCATAATTGCTATGAGTTGGTTTATTATATAAAGGGAAAGGGGAAATCTACTATTGGAGCTATTGATCATAACTATTTTGATGGCAGCATAGCTATAATAAAACCTGGTATTTTTCATTCAGAAACTCACTTTGAAGCTACAGAAGTCATATACATAGGGTTTTCTTATGATAATAGTACAATAAAATTGAATAACGCTCTGCTAAAGGATACTCCTTCTAAAAATATACTAGGGATTCTTTATAAAATGAAAAGTGAAATAATTAATAAGAATTATTATTATGAATTAAAGCTCAATGCTCTACTTAAGGAAATAATTATAGAACTAGCCAGGCTGAATGAAAAATCAGAGGTAGGTAATGAATGGTTAAACTATGTGTTAAATTTTATAAATGAAAACTTTTATCACGATATAGATCTGAATACCTTAGCTGAAATATCTGGTTATAGCTATCATAGATTTAGACATCTATTCAAAGAAAACTTTGGTTTATCTCCTTCAAAATATATTATTAGCAAAAGAATTATCCATGCAAAATATCTTCTGCAGAACACAACCCTATCTATTTCCTCTATAGCCATAGAAAGTGGGTTTTATGATAACTGCCAATTTTCTAATTTATTTAAAAAATATGTAGGCGTATGTCCTAGTGAGTACAGAAATAGTAAAGGATGTTTCTCTTCGTCAGAATAATATGACAAGAAAAACATCCTTTATGACTAAGGCTACTACCTAAGCATTAACTTGTATGCACTGTATCTCTCGTTAAACATTATTTTATGTTTCAGTTATTAGCTGATACCTGATTAAATCTTTCTTACGCTTTCCATCATACCTCAAGTTATTTTGCTTGAGCATACTGGCTATTATAGAGCTTAGCATAAAACCCGCCCTGATTAATAAGCTCTGTGTGATTTCCTGTTTCTATAATTCTACCATTTTCCATAACTAAAATTAGATCAGCTTCTCTAATAGTAGATAATCTATGTGCTATAACAAAGCTTGTTCTTCCATTCATTAGATTTTTAAAAGCCTTTTGTATTCTTGCTTCTGTTAAAGTGTCTATACTGCTGGTGGCCTCATCTAAAATCAGCATAGAAGGATTCATGAGCATTACCCTAGCGATAGTAAGAAGCTGCTTTTGTCCTTGAGATAGATTTCCTCCATCCTCTGCTATTAAGGTATCATAACCTTGAGGCAACCTTTTTATAAAACTATGGGCATAAGCTGATTTTGAAGCGCTCACTATTTCTTCCATAGTTGCTTCTGGTTTTCCATAAGCTATATTCTCCTTAATAGTTCCAGAGAAAAGCCAACTTTCTTGAAGAACCATTCCAAAAGATTTTCTTAAGCTGTCACGAGTCATAGACTGTATATCCACATCATCTATATATATTTTCCCATCGTCTACCTCATAAAATCTCATCAATAGATTTACTAACGTAGTTTTACCAGCTCCTGTAGGACCAACAATAGCTATAGTGTTCCCTTGCTTTACTTCTAAGTTTAGATTCTGTATTAAAGGAACATCACTTTTGTACGAAAAACCTACTTTATTAAATTTAACCCTCCCCTTAGCATTATTAAATACAAGCTTATCATTACCTTCCATACTCTCAGAGGATTCATCTAAAATTGCAAATACTCTCTCTGCTGAAGCTATGGCAGCTTGGAGTTGAGTGGTAACACTAGTTATATCATTAATAGGCTTAGAAAATTGAGTAGAATAAATTAAAAAGCTTGAAATTTTTCCTATAGTAAGTCCTCCTGCTATGGCAACCAACGCTCCAATTATTCCTGATAATATATAGGATATATTATTTACAAATCTAGTAGCTGGATTAGTAAGGGAAGAATAGAATTGAGCTTTGCGACCACATTCATAAAGTCTGCTATTTATCTCCTTAAAAGTATCCTGAGAGCGCTTTTCAAAGCTAAAGGCCTTTACTATCTTTTGATTACCAATTATCTCTTCAATATAACCATTCAATTCACCTAGGGTCTTAGATTGTTCTCTAAACATTTTACTAGATCGTCTTGCAATAAAAGAAGAAATCCAAAAACAAAGGGGCGTCATGAGTACCACTACCAAAGTTATTATAGGACTTAAACTAAGCATAAATATTAATGAACCCACTAAGGTTACAACTCCTGAGAAAAGTTGTGTAATTCCCTGCAATAATCCTTCTGAAATAGAATCCATATCATTTGTTAATCTGCTTATAATATCTCCATGGGCTTTTTGATCATAGTATTTTAAAGGGAGGGTATTTATTTTATCAAAAGCCTGTTGTCTTATGTCTCTTACTGTGCCATTGGAAATTATACTAGTAAAAATTGATAACAGCCATTGAAACAAAGCACTAATGCCATATATTACAGCTAAAAGAATTATGATTTTGTATATAGAGGAAAAGTCTACTTTTCCTTTAGCTATGATATGATCAATTGCTCTACCAGTATAAAGAGGTGCCACAATAGCTAAGACATTACTAACAAGTGCAAAAATTATTGCAGCAAATAAATAACCTTTATAGCGTTTTACATATTTAAGAATACGCCATAATATTTTATTTTTCATTTCCTTGCACCTCCTCCTTATTAAGCTGAGACAAGCAGATTTCTCTATAAACCTCACAATTGTTTAATAGCTCACCATGCTTACCAAATCCTACCTGTTCACCATCCTCCAGCACCAATATATAATCCGCATCCTTTACAGCATTAACCCTTTGAGAAACTATAATTACAGACATATCTTTGGTGCTCTGGTTAAGTGCCTTTCTTAAAGCAGCATCTGTGGCATAGTCTAGAGCACTAGAGCTATCATCAAGAATGAGTATCTCAGGTTTTTTTACCAAGGCACGAGCAATAGTAAGCCTTTGTTTTTGTCCACCTGACAAGTTAACACCACCTTGAGATATCATAGTGTCATAACCTTTAGATAGCTTACTTATAAAATCCTCAGCCTGTGCTATTTTTAAGGCTTCTTTTATTTCTTCCTCAGGAGCCTCTTCAAGTCCCCAGCGTATGTTGTCAGCAATAGTTCCTGAAAAAAGAACGGCCTTTTGAGGCACTACGCCAATATTTTTTCTAAGCTCTTCCTGCCTATAATTTTTAATGCTTACTCCATTAATTAGCACGCTTCCCTGGGTAGCATCATAGAACCTAGGTATTAAATTTATTAGTGTACTTTTACCCGCTCCAGTTCCTCCAATAATTCCAAGGGTTTCACCCTTTCTCAGTTTAAAAGAAATACTGTGTAATGCATATTCCTTAGAATTATCATAAGTAAAGGAAACATTCTTAAACTCAATTGATGATGCCTGCTCCATGATATCTATTATGTTAGCTTGTTCCATAGAGCCATCCTCAACAGTTCCTTTAGTATCAAAGATTTCATTGACTCTCACTGCTGATGCTGCTGCTTTAGTAAAAGTAATCACCAGATTTGCAACTATAATTAGGGAAGAAAAAATTTGGATTACATAATTTATATAAGCTATAATCTGTCCCTGCGTCATGCCACCTATATTTACCCTATATCCCCCAAACCATATAATAGCTATAATGGCAAAATTCATGATAATTGAAGTTGCAGGATTCATTAAGGAGGAAATAACTCCTACTTTAGTGGCTGTATCTGATAGCTCTAAATTTGATTTTTTAAACCTATGTTTCTCGTAATCTACTCTAGCAAAAGCTCGTATAACTCGCACTCCTGAAAGATTCTCTCTAAGTATTACAGCTAGTTTGTCTAATTTTCTTTGTATGCTCTTATAAAGAGGTATAGATTTGTACATAACTAAAGTAAGTACAACTAAAAATAAAGGTAGTATTAATAAAATAACTAAAGAGAGCTTAAGATCTAAAATCATGGCCATTACAAGTCCACCTATAAATAAAAAAGGGGCTCTAACTACAAGACGAATCCACATAGCCACAGCAAATTGAAGCTGGTTCACATCATTTGTTATCCTATTAATAAGAGAAGCTGTTCCAAAATTGTCGATTTCAGCATGAGAGAACGTACCTATGTGTTCGAAAATAGAATTCCTCACTATAGTTCCAAAGCCTTGAGAGGCTATAGACGCATAATATTGGCAGGTAAAAGCACAAACCATTCCTACAATTGCAATTAACAGCATAATTGCTCCTATTTTAAAAATATAGTTCATATCCCTATTTTTAACGCCATTATCGATGACAAGAGCCATAAGCGTAGGAATCATAAGCTCGAAAACGGCTTCTAGCAGCTTAAAAAATTGTCCAAGAAAAACATTTTTCTTATAATCCCTTAAAAAATGTATCAATTTAAGCAAAAAAAGACCTCCTTTGTGGCAGTGTGGCAGCGTGGCAGCGGGACGCTTCCTTTGCCACACACTTTTAATAATTATTTTCATTATTAAATTTATAACTTTAAATTTGTTTATCAATCCTGTATTATTATAGCAAATAATAATCTATATTAAAAATATTTAATATAGATACAATCCATATGAAAAAAATATGGATCAAAATTAAATATAAGGTAGGTATGATTTATATGGATATAAAGCAACTGAAATATTTTCTCGCAATTGCAGAAGAAGAGCAGATAACTGGGGCTTCTAAGAGGCTAAATATGGCCCAGCCTCCACTTAGCCAACAGCTAAAAAATCTTGAAGATGAACTAGGAGTCAAGTTAGTAGAGAGAGGCAGTCGTAAGATAAAGCTCACTGATGCTGGGAAGGTTCTGAGAAATCGTGCTGAACAAATAATAGAATTAACGGAAACCACCTTTAAAGAGGTGAAAGATTTTACTAAAGGACTTCAAGGTACTTTATCTATAGGAACTGTATCCTCATCTGGAGCTACTTTAGTTCCTCAAAGAATTGTTAACTTCAACAAAAGATATCCTGGAATAAATTTTGAGATATGGGAAGGTAATACTTATAAAATATTAGAGATATTAAATAGTGGAGTAATAGAAATTGGAATTGTGCGTACTCCTTTTAATATGGAAAACTTGGAATGTATCTGCCTTGAACCAGAGCCCATGGTGGCCGTAAGCAGTAAGAAGGCAGATTGGGGAATTAAAGATTCCTATATATGTCTAGGGGAATTAATAGATAAACCCCTGATAATATACCGCAGATTTGAAAAAATAATATTGGAGGCTTGTCAAAGTAAAGGTTTTGAACCAAAGATACGCTGTAAAAATGATGATGCTAGAACTACATTACTCTGGGCTGATGCAGGTTTAGGTGTAGCTATTGTTCCTAAAACCGCTGTGGCTCTTATGAAAAGCAATAATCTAGTTTATTCGCAGATCAATGAAGAAGAATTAAAAACTCAAATAGCTGCCATATGGATGAAAAATAGATATATCTCCACTGCCGCTAAGAATTTTTTAGAAACCTTCAAAGAATAAGGAAAAGGGACGTTTCGCTTGCTACATAAATAATGTGGCAAAGGAAGCGCCCCCTTGCCACACTCTCTTTTAGATTTGTCTTGCTAAAGCCGCTGCCTCAGCAGTAGAATTTAGTGCTCTACGGGCACGTACTGCATCTCCAATTACATGATAAGGAAGTTTCTTTTCTTCACAGTAAGCTGCTATATGATCAAAGCTGCGAGATCTTGCTCCAATAGCAACCACAACTGAGTTGCATTTTATCTCTTGTATCTCTCCATCTTTTTCTATAACTACAGCATCCTCTTTTATTTCAATGCATTTTGCATTGGTCAATGTATTTATTCCAGAATGATATATACTTTCCATAACGCTGATTTTTCGTAAATCTCCAAGATCCTTAGCTACTTGGTCAAGCATTTCTACCACTGTGATCTTGCCTACTTTTCCTGTAAGGTATTCTGCTACCTCTAAACCAACAAGTCCTCCTCCAACTACTACTACATCTCCATTTACAGACACCTTACCTGCAAGTACATCATGAGAATTTGTAACCTGTGGTAGCTCTGCTCCTGGAACTCTTAGCTTCATAGGCTCAGCACCTATTGCTATTATAACTTCTTCTGGATTAACTTCTTCAATCAGTTCAGTAGTAATTGGGGTGGATAATCTTATTTCAACACCTTCCCTCTTAGCTTGCTCTCCCATGGCAATGGCTGCCTCCATCATTTCTTCCTTTCTTGGTGCAGCACCGGCCAGTACAAATTGTCCTCCGAGAGAATCTCCTGACTCACAGATTATTGGGTTATGTCCTCTGTGCTTTAAGGTAATTGCTGCTTCAAGTCCAGCCATACCCCCACCTGCTACTAATACCTTCTTTGGATTATTAGTCTTAACTAAAGCATATTCAGCTTCTCTTCCTAAAGCAGGATTTCTCATACAGGTTATAAATGGCATCTCAGTAGATACAAAGCCGTCATAGCATCCTTGATTACATCCAACACAGCGAACAATGCTATCAACGTCCCCAGCTTTTGCCTTATTACAGAATTCCGGATCTGCTAATTGTGCACGTCCTATAACTACCATATCAGCTTTACCGCTTGAAATAATTTCTTCCGCTTGAGCAGGATCATTTATTCTTCCTACTGCTACTGTAGTCATTCCAGTTTCTCTTTTAATTCTCGTGGCATTTTCAACATTAAAGCCTCTTGGTAAGTCTACTGGCGGAACTTCATACTTTATTGCAGCTGTAGAAAAGTTTCCTCTCGACACATCCAGTACGTCCACTCCAGCTGCCTTAGTCATCTTACAAAATTCTATAACCTCTTCAATAGTCAGTCCGTTGTCTAAATAGTCATCATGAGCATCAATACGCATAAATAGTGGCATATCCTCTGGTATATTGCTGCGGATTGCTTTGATACACTCAAGAGAAAATCTTGCACGATTTTCCAAAGAGCCACCATACTCATCAGTCCTATGATTAAAGGCAGGACTTAAAAAACTATGAGGAACATAATTATGTCCTGCATGAAACTCAATACAATCATAGCCTGCTTCTACCGCACGCCTAGCGGCTTCTCCAAAGGCATTTATGGCTTCCTTTATAATTTCTACAGTTGCTCCAGGTATTGTAACATCTGCCCCCTGTACTGGCATATCACTAGGAATTATTATCATAGCCTCTGGATCGCTGGCTACAGCTAATCCTCCTAGCCAAAGCTGTACTCCAGCTTTTCCACCTGCCTCATGGATGGCGTCTGCAAGCTTTTTTAACCCTGAGATATATTTATCATCACAAATTGCTAGAAACTTCCTTGGAGCAGCTTTCTCATAAACAGAACATACCTCAGTAAAATTCAAACCATTTCCACCTAATACTCTAGCTACATGATAATCAATAATTTGTTGTGTGACAAATCTATCTTCTGTAGCCATCTTTGTTCCCATGGCAGGAAACTCAACTCTGTTTTTTAGCTCCATTCCTCTGATTTTTATAGGACTAAAAAGATTGTTAAATTCCATAAAAAATCCCCCTAAATAGTTTTTAAATTAAAACTCAAATTTACTTGTCTCTACAAATAGATTATAGATTATTTAACAATCTTAATCAATATGTTTTAAACATTTTGTTTTAATTCTTGCAAATTAAATCTTTGTAATAAAAAAACACTATGAACCCCATATTTCTCCAATGGTTTTTCATAATGCTTTAACAGACTTTATCAAATTAATGAATCTTCTAAAAAGCCGTAACTACTTTTTACTTTGATTTGTAAATCATGGCCTCTTTAGGGTTTTTATGATATGTGATATATAACTTAGCCTAAACTCTTTATCCTCTACTATGGCTTTGTCGAAATCCATGACCCCTATATTATTTATGGGATGCAAAATTGAAGATAGAAAAATAAGCCTATTAAATTCAAAAGAAGCTTTATCTTCTGAAAAAACTTTAGCTAAAACACTGTCCATCTTTTCATTCATTGTTTGATTTATATCAATTATCTTTTGAGATACTTCATTATCATGCCTTTCATTTGCAGCTTCCTTTAAAATTACAATAACCCCAGGATATCTTATGGCATATTCCATGATTTCATTTGCTAATATAATAAGTTTCTCTTCATCTTTATATTCTTCATTATCTAATACAGCATAGGCTGATAATGTATTATTAATGTAAAATTCCTTAACCTGATTTAACATTTCTTCTTTTGTTCTAAAATAATAGTTTATTGCACTTACATTGACCCCGGCCTCTTTTGCAATAGCTCTAATAGATACATTTGAGGAACCATTTTTTCCTATAAGATACAAGGTTCTATCAAGAATTTTTTCTTCTATGCTTTTAAGCTCTCTCATTTTTTCACCTCTAATATAGATAAACAACTTCAAGTATTAATTTGTACATGCCCCATAATTCCGCAAAGATTGACATTTGGGAAGATATATAAATTAAGATTAAGCAGTGTTTATCTATAAGTTTTAGTATAATAGCTTTCTAACAAATTATTATATCAAAATTTGTTAATTGTGTATAGTAGAGGTGTCTTCATAAAAAAAGAGAACCTCATTAATAAGAGATTCTCCTTATGCTTATACTATGATTAACCTATTACTTTCCATTTCCATTATTAGGTGATACCTGATTAAATCTTCCTTGTCCTCTACCCATCATACCTCTACCTTGGCTTTGTCCTCTACCCTTACCTTGTCCTTGACCGTTACCTTGACCCATAGCCCCTGATAAACATTGACCTTGGCCAAAATTTCCAGTACAGCTTTCTATATTGGCATTTAATTTTTCTTTTATTGCTTCTCCATCTTCTTTACTTAAAGCACCTTTATTTATAGCTTCATCTATAGTCTTTGTTCTCTCTTCTAACAAAGAAGCTTTTAATTGTTCATCACTCATACCTTTTTCTTTAGCTAAGTCATAAATAGTTTTTCCTGAATTTCTTGCATTTGTTATTTCTTCATCGCTTAAACCTAGCTTATTTTTTAATATTGAAGTAATGTAATCATAACCCCTCATAGATGTTATTCTCCCAAGTCCTAACCTTTGCGTTGAATCATTTGTCTTTGAGGTATTATCATTAGAGGCAGCATAGGCAGTAGCTCCAGCTCCTATAATCACAGTGAGTGCCAGAGCAGCTATAATATTTCTTTTTTTCATGTTTAATTCCTCCTAAAATATAAATTTAATTTACTGTATCTTTATAATAAACTATATTTAAGAAGGAACATTGATAGAAATGTGATAAAGCTGCAAAAGATTTTAATATATTTCATCACAATTTCATCACAATTATAATATCATGTGGCAAGCGATATGCCCCTTGCCACACCCAGTCTAAAAAATCATATTGCCTATATCCATAAGCATATCAAGTCCTTTAACTTCCCTATCAAACATGGGTATTTTCACAATTTCAGAGGTTTTAAAAGTATTTTTTATTTCTTCTATATAATACTCTTGCATATATCTTCTATTTTTAAAGAAGGTTGATACTGCTTGTTCTTCTGGAATAATCAAATTCGCCATTATTAGCTGAGTGTCAATGCCAACAGTTCTAAGCTCCTCTGAGGCCCTATAAGCTTCAACTATAGGCGTTTTTTCAGGATACATCACAAAGGAAAAGGTGGTTTTTTCCTTATCCTTCATTACAGCTATAACCTTATCAAACTTTTCCTTCTGTTTTTTATCTTCTTCACTTATGTCTGTAGAAAGCCCTGCCTTCATCTGTATCTGTTTGCTCCAATCCATAGGGAGCTCTAGAAGTCTTAAAGTATGGCCTGTAGGTGCTGTATCAAATACTATGACATCATAAACCTCCTCACTGGCGTATCTAATAAACTTTTGAAAAGCAGCCATCTCCTCAGTACAAGGTGAATTGAGTTCTTCCTCCATAGTAAGTATAGTGCTCTCATCAAATTTACTTCTTGCCTCATCCAGCACCATAGACTTATACTCTTCGAAGGCCACTTTGGGATCTATTTTAGCTGCAAAAAGATTTTCCATACCTTCAATTTTTGTAGGTTCATCTCCTATAGGTTTATCTAAAACCTTGCCAATATGAGCAGCTGGATCAGTAGTTAGCAGCAAGGTCTTATATCCTCTGTTAGCCGTATGCACCGCAGTAACACAGGCCAGTACAGTCTTTCCAACCCCACCTTTTCCAGAGAAAAAAATGTTTTTGTGAGATTCATTCTTAGGATAGATAAGATCTTTTATATTGTAGTTTTTTTCAATATTAATATCCTTAATATTTTTATAATTTAACTTCATAGAACCTTCTGCTTTTCTTCCCTGAAATAATATGCCTGCAGAAAGCCTAAACCTATTTATTCCTTTTAGTTCACTATCAAATAACTCCATGGTATCAATGGGTATAGCACCAAAAGCTTCTTTTGCCTTAGTCAAATACCCCATTTGCATATCATACCTAGCTTTAAAGAAGGGACTTAAAACTTCTTCCTGTGGTATAAATCCATTGATGATAATCCTTGTAGTGATTATACCTAGTTCTTCTAACTCTTTAGAGGATCTTATGGTTTCATCTAAGGAGGTCTGCTCTGGCTGCATTACAAATATAAAATCCGTTTGATTTTTATCTCTTAACTTTGCAATAGCTTCATCAAACTTATTTTTGCTATCCTCAATCATAGATACTGGTCCCATACAAGTTTGACCAGTGCCTTTAGCACTTTCTTCTATATGCTTGCTCCAATCTATAGGAAGCTCCAACAATCTTATGGTATGCCCAGTAGGCGCGGTATCAAATATTATTATATCGTAGTCGGTTTCTCCCATGAAATCAATAAACCTATCAAAGGATGCCATCTCTGAAGTGCAAGGTCCACTTAATTGCTCATCTGCAATTTTTACCATTTCTTCATCAAATAGCTCTCTCATTGGAGCCAGCAATCTTTCTTTGTACTCCTCAGTAGATTTGTCAGGGTCAATTTCCATAGCATATAAGTTATCTATATTGTTTATCTTTGTGATTTTATGGCCTATTTCCTGTTCAAAAACATCAGATAAATTTGCTGCTGGATCCGTAGTAACAATTAAGGTCTTAACCCCCTTATCTGCATTATATACTGCTGTGGTACATGCCATAGAGGTTTTTCCTACACCACCTTTACCAGAGAAAAATATAAATTTAGTCACAATTACTCACCTCTTATAGCTTTTTCTAGCTCTTCTAAAGTGGGATATTCGCCTTGTTTAATTAACTTTTTATCTAGCACAGTTATTGGAAGAGCTTCCTTCTTTTTTTCCTTCATTAAAGCAAAAACTTCTCTGTTAGTCATAAACTTCATGGAATGAGTTTGAGGTTGATATCTTTCGATCTCTAGTCCTTCATAGTTTTTCTTAAGATATTCAATGTTTTCCTGCAGCTTTATTAATCTTTCATCCACACTGGGGCCACAGATTCCAGTAGAACAACACATGGTCATTTCAAAAAACTCTAATTTCATAACTTTCACTCCTCATATATTTTAATAATTAAGGCAGCAAAGGCCAGCTTCTTTATACAGTATCATAATAAGGACTGCTTTCCCTTGCCACTAATTATGTCTTCACAGGAAATATGATTTTCTTTTAAATATTTAAGCTTTTCTATATCCTTAAGGCATTCTTTAACCTTAACTAGTTCATTATTTAATATGTCATTTATGAAAGGATATTGCTCTAGCATATCTTTATTGAGAGTATAATAAACAAATTGAGCTTTTTTAAAGCTAGCTATAATTTTTAATGTGCTTAGCTTATTTAAATGTCTAGAAACATTAGACTGATTAAGCTCTAGTATTCTTTCAATTTCGCAAACGCAAAGTTCCCCCATATTTAATATGTTTAATATTCTAATTCTATTTTCATCCGCTAAAGCCTTTAATACTTGAATTAAGTCCATGTAAATCCTCCTATAGATTAATCTCCTTGTTTCTAATTCTTTCTGCTAAATTTTTAACCTTTTCCTCAATAAGCTTTGCTATTTTTATAAATTCCTCATCACTTTTACCTGTTGGATCCTCTAAGCCCCAATCCTCTTCATGGGTTGATGGCAAAAACGGACAAACAACATTGCAGCCCATCTTTACCACAATATCAACCTGTGGTATGTCACTAAGTAATTTAGAATATTGCGTTTCATTCATATCAATGTTATATAAATCCTTTATTATTTTAACTGCATCTTGATTTATTTTGGGCTTTGTTTCTGTACCAGCTGAATAAGACTCAAATGTTTCTTCACCAAATAATTTGCCCAAAGCTTCAGCCATCTGTGATCTACATGAATTATGAACACATACAAATGCAACCTTTGGTTTCATAATCTTTTCTCCTTACAATTTATTATATGATTATATTACTATATAATCATATAATGTTTTAAATAGAATTTCAACATTTTTCATTTTCAAAATCGTTATTATCCGATATACTTATATAATGAAGTTCTAAGGTAAAATGTATAATTTAAAATAAAGTAGGTTGTTAAATAATGTTTTGGAGTAAAAAATATAAACTTAAAAAAGAGAAAAAGGAAAATGAAGAAAAGCTAAGAAAACTACAAGGCAGAGAAGTAAGATATGCCTCAAAGCGGGATGAGATTACTTATGTAGAAACAGTAATCGGCAAAAATGGTGTTATCAACATAGTAGATGATATCTTTTCAGTTATCTGCAACGATAAAATTATCTTTAGCAGCCCTATAAGTGAAGTATACGGCTCTGATCTCATGAGCCTAGATGGAATAATTCTAAATTACAAAGATGAAACCACAGGAAAAGATGTAGAAATAATGGTATACTACAAATACTACCGTAAGGTATAGGGTTTCTCTATATTTATTTCTTACTTAAAGGAGGACTTATGCAAAAATCAATAATCTTAACAGAAGGAAGTATTACAAAAAAACTTGTAGCTTTAGCTATTCCCATAATGGGAACTTCCTTTATTCAAATGGCTTATAATATGACTGATATGATATGGATAGGTAAAATAGGTAGTAATGCGGTAGCCGCCATTGGCACTGCCGGTTTTTTCACTTGGTTAGCCATGGCCTTTATCATGATTTCAAAAGTGGGAGCAGAAGTAAAGGTTGCTCAGAGTATTGGCGAACATAAATATAAAGCTGCAAAAAGTTACGCCACCACAGCAATCCAAATAAATTTATTCTTTGCATTTATATATGGATTATTATTGATAATATTTAGAAAGCCTTTATTAGACTTTTTCAGATTAGGAGATGTTAACATAGTTAATATGGCTGAAGTCTATTTAGTAGTAATGGCTCTAGGTATGATATTTTACTTTATAAATCCAGTATTCACTTCTATTTTCAATGCTACTGGAGATAGTAAAACTCCTTTTCTTATAAATACTATAGGCTTAATATTTAATATAGTCTTTGATCCTTTGTTAATATTTGGTGTTGGCCCCTTCCCTAGGATGGAAGTGCTAGGAGCTGCCATAGCAACAGTTATGGCACAGGTAGTAGTTTCTATATTTTTTATTATAGCTCTAAAAAATAGGAAAGAAGAGTTTTTTAAAATTAACATATTTTCAAAGCCTGATAAAGATAATATTATATCCATCTTTAAGCTAGGCCTTCCTGTGGGGAGCCAAAGCGGGTTGTTTACAATATTTTCTATATTGCTAGCTAGAATAATTTCAAAATTTGGTCCTATACCTATTGCAGTTCAAAAGGTAGGTTCCCAAATTGAAGCCATCTCCTGGATGACTGCTGGCGGATTTTCTACTGCTTTATGCAGCTTTATAGGACAAAATTATGGTGCTAAAAAATATGATAGGGTTATTAAGGGCTATAAAGCTACCATGATACTAGCTACAATTTTAGGTATTTTCACCACAGCCTTACTAATTTTTGGTGGTAAATTTATATTTTCTCTATTTATTTCTGAAAAAGAAGTTGTAGAATATGGAGTAACCTACTTAAGAATATTGGCTTATTCTCAATTATTTATGTGCATAGAAATCACTACTACCGGAGCCTTTAATGGCCTTGGTAAAACTGCTATTCCTTCTATAATAAGCATAGTACTTACTGGACTTAGAGTACCTGCCGCCTTCATACTCTCTAGTGAAAATCTTTTAGGATTAAATGGTGTTTGGTGGAGTGTTAGTATGAGTAGTGTATTTAAAGGCATATTAATGACAGGAATTTTTATTATAATGCTTAGACTTAACAAATTATTTGGTAAGAATTTAGAATCTGTTTCTAACTAAGTAAAAATTGCAAAGCAACTTTTATTTAGTGCACAATTCACAATGGCGGTAATTTTTTCTTCACTGACGTTAGGGAAAATTGAGTATTTAAAAAAGTTGAAATTGCTACTAATATGATAAGCAATTTCAACTTTAATTTTTTGTTACTCTCTTGTAATTTTAATCAAAAGCTCTCCTAAACCTACATTATAACCGCTGCAAGCATAAATTCCATTTATAGAATTACCATCAATATTTGAGTCTTTATCATATCTACTAGAAATCAATACTAGAGGCAGCTTATCTGGATCTAAATACATCCTTCTTGCAATGGTATTTACATTTTCATAAAAATCGTCATAATAAGTTTTTATGCCCGGTATAAGCTCATAAACCTTTTGTAAAGTCTTGTTCTCCATAGCGGATCTATCCCTTAAAATAAATATTATTTGATCCTTTATACTCATGAAATCTTGCTTCATTGCTATGATTTCATTTAATATGTGCTCTGTAGGCTCTTTACCTTCTTCTATCCATATAAGTATGCTTTTTCCATCTTTCATTAACTGAGAGGCCTGTATCCTAACTCCATTGTCATCTCTAAGATTAAAATCTTGAAGCTCATAATTTTCTAGCATATCGGAAATTTTTGCTTCTCTCAAGGTTATATCTACGGTTTTTACTTCTTCAGCTTTAACTTCGAAAGTATACTTATTTACAAATAGACTTCCATTAGGCAACCTATTAGAAGTTAAAATCCTATAATGGCTAGGAGCAACATTAATATTAGCTTTCTCTCCCTCGAATATATCTCTACCTAAAGCTAGAGTTCTATAGGCTCCCTTTTCTAGCAACGCTATAGTCCAATTCTGATAATACTTTAGATCCGCATTACTGGTATTATTAATTAAAACCTGTGAAGCTTTCCCGTTGACCTCATCTCCTATTTTTACAAAGCTTCCTTCTGATTCATTCAGACAGCTATAATATTCTATGGCTAAATCACTGCTGTTTATTCTTGCTGGTATTCCTAAGCTTCTGCATATAGCAACAAATAAAATCTTTTTAGACATAATGCTTCCCGCTGCCATTTTAAGGGTTTCAACTGGAGTAGTATATAGTTCCTCATATTCATGGTTTGGAAATTCTATAATATTTTCTTCAATATGCTTCCATAGCTTTCTAGGATTTCTCTTGAAGCTGTTCTTTAAATCATCAGAAAAATAGCTAATAATAGGCTTTCTAAAAGCTGTTATTTTTTCTAGGTATATTCTTGGGCAAAGTACATACTTAAAATAAATTTCTTTAGGATAATTGTTATTAAAATCAACAGTACTATCAATGTGGGAGCTTAATATTTCATATTTGCTGTCTATATAATCCTTCTTTGATAAACACATTAATAAATTTACTCTTTTGTCTAAGTCCTCTTCATTATGATGAGAATTTAAGAATTCTAATATTTCTAGATAGTTTCCCATAGCACTTAGCAGTATATCTCTAATTTCAGAATGATACTTGCCTGAATACTGAATTTCATCTATGCTCTTAATAATTTTACTGATTTTTTCTTCTCTGATCTTATTACAATTTGCAAATCGCTCTTTGTGTTTAGCTTTTTCTTCTTCAGTTATATTGTAGGGCGGCATCCTTTTATCATTTGGAGGCACTATATCTATAGCTTGAGCTTCTATTTCCTCTTCATAATCTGCTGAATCATCTATATTAAATATAAGCTCTTCTGAAACTTTGGTATCTACTATTTTGTATATAAACCTATTATCCTTTGCAATATGGACAGCTATGGTTCCAAGTCCAAGCCTTATGGAGGCTAGTCCTTTTTCATCTGTATGCAAAATTGCCACAGGTGATAGCTCAGAATAATTAAGTATTTCAAATCTCACCATCACATCTTCTACAGGCTGATTTTTCGAATTTATAACTTTGACGGAAAAGATTTTTGAATCAGCATATTTATTAATATTACTAATAGTGTTTACTGACTCATTCCCTGAGATTATCTCTTCATTCTTGAAATAGCTAGAAAACACCCTGCTATGAACCACCATAGCCCTAGAGGCTGCTGAGGTAAACCAGCCTTTATCTAGCACTGACTCTGGTTCACAAGCTCCGAGATAATGCCATTTACCCTGACACCATACTTCTACCCAAGCATGATTATCATCACAATGAGCCCATCTTGGTGTGTATATCTGCCTTGCTGGTATTCCCACACTACGAAGTGCAGTAACTGTAAAGGTAGATTCCTCCCCACACCTTCCATATGCACATCTTAGTACTGATAGCGGTGAAGCTGTCCTCTCATCCGTAGACTTATAGGTTGCATGTTCAGCACACCAATAGTTAACTTCTAAGATAGCTTCATGCATACTTTTACCTTCTAACCTAGGATATATCATATCATAGAATATTTTTCTGCAATCTTCTATAGCTTCATTGTTAATACGATAATGGAGCACGTAGTTTAAAAAAATATCCTCAGGAATTTCTCTACCCCAAGGGGTATTTTCCCTTAAAAATATAGCATGCTTAACATATCTATGAAAAAGTTCAAAATCATAGTTGGATATATCACTTAAAGGCATTTCAGAATATAAGTATTCCATTAAAAACTTTTCCTCTTCCTTACATAAGGAAAGCTTAGAAATTATATCTTCTTTTTTGTATCCCAATAAGTCTAATACCTCTATAAATTTGGAATTTGCATATTGTTTTACCTCACCTGTATATACCATACTCCATCTCCTTCTAGTTTAATAATAGTATAGGCCTTAGCTTATAGCTGCTCTAGAACAGTTCTAATCTTTGTAATCTCTTCTTTATCAGTTCTTAAAATCACATATTCACTAAGTATAGGAAAACCCATACTTATATCTTTCTTTCTATACTCCATAAGGCTTTCCACCTCAATTTTACCAGAGGCATGTACAGCATGAGATCCAGTATAGCTTACTATTTCCTGCACATTATTTGAATTTATTCCGCTTCCTATGAGAATTTCTATGCTGCCTTCTGCTTTTTCTACCAAAGCTTTTAAAAGCTCTATTCCTTCAGTACATTTATTTTTCTGACCCGAGGTTAATATAGAATTAACTCCTATTAACTTTGCTTCTTCTAAAGCAGCAAAAGGGTCACTACACAAATCAAAGGCACGATGAAGAGTTATATGCATGCCTTTGGCCTCAGCTATGAGAACTTTCAATCTTTCTAAGTCCAAGGTTCCATCAGGTTTTAAGATGCCTATAACCACCCCATCAGCTCCTGCTTCCTTGAACATCTGTATGTCCTTTTTCATTATTTCGAACTCATTTTCTGTGTAACAAAAGTCACCATATCTAGGTCTGATTAAAACATTTATTTTTATAGTACTTTTTTCTTTTATTAGTTTAAATAAATTTATATTAGGTGTAGTACCTCCAATGATGAGATTACTACAAAGCTCCAAACGATTGGCCCCGCCTTTTATAGCCTCCATAGCCGACTCTACAGAGTCCACACAAGCTTCTAGTATATATGCCATAGAACATTACTCCCTTTCTTTAAATAAGTAATACATAGAAGTAACCCCAGCGCCTGTGGCTCCTGTTGTTTGATATTCATAGATAGGAGTATCTACCCAGGCAGTTCCTGCAATATCTAGATGTATCCAAGGAGTATCTTCTACAAATTTTTCTATGAATAAACCAGCAGTTATAGTTCCACAATAGTTTTTTCCCATGTTCTTTACATCTGCTATATCACTTTTTATCATATCCCTATGCTCATCACAAATTGGAAACTGCCAATATTGTTCTCCAGCTCTCTCATACCCCTTGGTAAATTCACTGTAGAATTCTCTATTATTAGTTAAGGTTCCTGCAATGCTAAAGCCCAAGGCGTTTACCACTGCCCCAGTTAAGGTAGCTATATCTATAATTTTTTTAGCCCTCTCCTTTTGAATGGCATAGGTTACCGCGTCAGCTAATATTAATCTTCCTTCAGCATCAGTGTTTAAAACTTCAATAGTCTTTCCTGACATAGAATTAATTACATCTCCAGGAATAAAGCTTTCTCTGGATATTCTATTTTCACATGCAGGTATAATCCCTACCACATTTGCCTTTATTTTGTTTTTTGCCAAAGAATAGATAGCTCCTATAACCGCCGCAGCTCCTCCCATGTCCCCTTTAATACCGGCCATGGAATTAGCAGGCTTCAAGCAATAACCTCCAGTATCACAGGTAACTCCTTTTCCTACTAAGGCTGTAATATCATCTTCTTTATGTCCTCCAAAATACCTGACTATTATGAGTCTAGGAGGATTTCCGCTGCTCTTTCCAACGGTATAAAAGGCTTCCATCTTATTTTCTGTTATATAATTTTCATCAAAAATCTCTACCTCAAAACCTGCCTTCTCTCCTAGCTTCCTTATACTATCTGCCATGATTATAGGAGTAAGTTTATTTGCAGGAGTATTAACTAAATCTCTGGCTAAAATTACACCCTCAGCAACATTAACAGCGAGGCTTATTTCTTTATTTACGATATCTTCCTGTTCCTTTGGATAGCCTTGAAGAAATATATGATGATTTTCTTCTTTCTTTAATGTTCCGTATCCTTTAAAGCTATATAAACCTAATCTTATACCTAGCACTACTTCGCTTATGCTCTCTATTCCATATTCCTTTAAGAATGTGGAAATATCCATAGCTACATTCTTAATATTATATTTTCTAAGCTGTTTTAGACTATAGGCTACTACCTCTTTAATTCTTGTAAGGTTAAAGCTAGAAATCTCTCCTAACCCTACATATAGTACAGCCTCTCCATTTTCTTTTATACAAGGAATGCATGTCTTATAACCTCTATTAAATATCTCTAGTATACTCCTAGGAATGTTTTCCTCATCTTTAGTTCCTGCATAGACATAAAGGATTTTAAAATCACAATTTTGGTTATTGTCTGCATATATCATAAAATCTCTCCTCGTTAATTTTCCTATATGATAATACTAATATTCTATAGAAATAGTACTATGACCTTCTATCTTGCTTATATTAAATACAACATATTTATCTACCTTATGAAACTCTATGCTTTCACCCCTAGGTACACTTTTAACAGTCTTAATATTTTTATCACCTACATATATCTTAAACTCTATATCGTAAAGTGGAATAGAGTCCTCTATTATATAAATATCCTCTGAGCGCTTTTCAGTTATATAATGCAATACATGTAATATATCCCTATTCTCATTAACCTGAGTATTTAAAGCTGTAATAATAGTGGATGGACCACTATGAGAAATAAGTTTATCTTTAAGCAGAAGCTCTATAGCGTCCTTCATTATTAACTTACACCATATAGCAGAATTTTTACGATAGATTCTAAATATAGGATGAGAGAAATATATAACATTATTTTTTCTAGTAACGGCTGGATATCCTAGCTTTCCTGAGGAAGGAGTATGTTGATGAGAACAGAACTTTTCTCCTTCTCTGTTAAAGTAAGGTTCTACTGAATGCATTAAAACTTCAGCTTCTTGAGCTTTTATATCCATTCCTCTAAGGTACATAACATATTCTTCTTTGTATAAATCCTTTCCTATGATCTCATTAGGTAAAATAAAATCTCTATAATAATCGGATTCTTTTTCACAGGAGATACCATATAAACTGCTTATTTTACTTCCTTGATTTAAGAGAGATTTATAAGTGCCGATTACTTTTCCACCATTTTCTACATATTTAATGATTTTATTTTCTAACTCATGGCTAAAGTTTATATCATCAGGTAATATTAATAGCTTGTATTTATTAAAGTCAAAGCTGCTATCAATAACATCAAATTGATAAGATAGCTCTTGAAGCATTCTTACCGCTCCTATTAAGGCAGGAGGTATTCCTAAATCATGATCCCTAAAAGAGTAAAATTCTTCTGGTGTGAATACCGCAATTTCTGGAATTGGCTTTGCATCTATACAATAAGCTTCTTTTTCTTTTACCTTCTCATAAACAGATCCTATTAATTCATAAGCTGCCTCAGATAGTTTTCCACTAGGGTGAAGTTGATCTCCTATAGAACAGCCAGCTCCTAAGGCCAGCATATTAAAGCACTCAAATTCTAATGCAGCCTTATTTTTAAGAGAATGGAAATCTCCCCAATAGGTATGGAACTTTCCTGTCATACCTAGTATATCCTTTCCTAAATTTCTAGCATATCTAACTGTTGCAGGGAAATGATCGTACCCCCATCCACCACTAGGAAGAGACTCTAACTCTAAATGGGTATAATCCTCTAAGCTTTTTTTATTATTAGGTCCTATATGTGAACTATTATAAAAAATACCGGCATTAGGTACCCTATCTTTTATAAACTGTGTTATTTCCTTTTTAAATTCATCCAGCATCACTGTGGAGTATTCAATTCTTTCATGCTTAACCTGTGGGTCAAAGCCTAACTTACTCATTTTATCCACACAGTATTTACAATTACAATCTACTTTAAACAGAATGTCCATGAAAAAGCCATCTATATTTTCTATTCCCACCGTATCAATAATATCCTGAAGGTGTTCTTTAAAATACTCTCTATAGCCACTATTTAAGCAAATAGTATAGTAGAAATGAGGCTTCGGAACATTCTGGCTATTAATAAACTCACCCTTTTCGTCCACCGCTAACCACTGTGGGTGAGTTTTAGCAATATGACCATCCCACTGAACTGTAGTATATATGGGCACCTTTATGTTGTTTTTATGACAAGCTTCAATTTGTTCTAACAAGAGATTCCTATTTACCAAATTAGGATGTATAAGCTCTGGTGCATTTTTTGATGGATAATACAGCCATCCATGATGGCATCTAGCAAAGCAAGTAATAGAGTTTATATTTGCTTTTTTAAGAGTATTTACAAATTTATCTGGGTCAAATTCCTGAGCCACCTCAGGAATATATTCACTGGTATGAAAATCTAAATGTACTTGTCTGTATCTTAATTCCTTCATAGCTAAATCCTCCATACTAATGTATTAATTTAATTTTCCTATTGTATATAAATTCTTTACTTATCCTAACTATTCCTTTACTGCACCTGCAGCTAAGCCGCCTTCAACCTTTTCTTGGAATAAAAGATATATTACAAGAGGCACAAATACTGTAATTACTATAGCTGCCATTAAAGGGCCATATTCCGAGCCTCTTTCACCGTTAAAATTAAGGAGTCCTAGGGATATAGGCTTTAACCTATCATCATTTATAAATAATAATGGGAATAAAATATTATTCCATGCTCCTAAAAAGTTAAATATAGATACAGTAGAAATAGCTGGTACTGACATAGGTAATATTATCCTTGTATATACTTGAAAATACCCTGCTCCGTCTATTATAGCCGCTTCTTCTAGAGACATATTGATCCCCTTCATAAAACGTGTAAGTACAAATATACTGAAGGAAAGAGAGAAGGCTACGTATATAAGCACTAAGGCTACTAAATTGTTTTTAAGTCCTAATCTACCAACTATATAAGCTACCGGTACAAGTATAGTATGCATAGGTATCATCATACCTAAAAGAAAGAATATTGAAAGATACTTATTTATTTTAAAATCAAATCTTGATAATGCGTAGGCCGCCATGGAAGCTACGATAACTAAGATTATCACTGTAGCCATGGAGATCATGATACTGTTTAAAAAATATTTGCTCATATTAGCTTCTTTCCAAGCTATTATATAGTTTTCATATCTAAAAACCTCTGGCAAGCTAAAGGGAGAGCTAAATATTTCATTATTCTCTTTTAAAGAAGAAACTAAAGTGAATAGCATCGGACATATAAATGCTAAGGACATAACTATTAAAAATACATACAATCCAACTTTTCCTGACCATCTATTATTAATATTATTCTTTTTCCCTTTCATGCTCCATCCTCCTATCTATCTTTCCTTTTGTCCATAATAAAATCGCTGCCTATGGTAAGAACTAAAGCAATTATAAGTATTATAACTCCAATAGCACTACCTCTTCCATAATTATCATATCTGAAAGCTTCATAATACATAAGAGTAGTAGGAAGGTTTGTAAGTCCATTAGGTCCTCCCTCGGTCATTACAAAGATAAGATCAAATACCTTTACTGTTCCTATGATATCCATTAATATACACATGCTTAAGATAGGTTTAAGCATAGGAATAGTTATATGGAAGAACTTTTTTGTAGCTGTAGCCCCGTCAATATCAGCGGCTTCATAAATCTCATCTGGTATGGTGGTTAAACCTGCAATTAATATAACCATATAATAACCGATACCTGCCCATATATTTACAAATATTATGGTGTTCATAGCTGTAGCAGAATCTATGAGCCATCCCTTTGCTAAAGTAGCAAGTCCAACAGCTTCCAATAGAGAGTTTAAAGAACCATTAGGCATAAAAATGAAATACCATAGAAGTCCAATAGCTGTAAGAGGGAATATGGTAGGTATAAAATACATAACCTTGAAAAATCTATAGCCTCTACATTTTGTATTTATAGCTACAGCAAGGAGCAAGGCTATAGGAGTGTGAAAAATCACGCTGAAGAACACCATTCTTCCCATATTCTTTAAAGATAATATAAAGGCCGGATCTTTAAAAACAGATAAATAATTTTGAAGTCCTACAAATTTTATTGGGGTTCCCATAATTCCATTCCAATCAGCAGTTGAAAAATAAATAGCCCCAAACAGTGGAATTATAAGAAATACTACATAAATTATTAAAGCTGGTAATATAAAAAGTAAAATTTTTGATTTATCTTTTTTAGTTTTTAAATGTACCAAGTTATCCTCTCCTTTTTAAAGGCAGTTCCAGAGACAAAATCTCTGGAACTTATAACAAATTTATTTTTCTTTATCTATTTCAGTTTGAATTTCCTGTGCTGCTTTGTCCGGTGTATTTCCAACGAACATACTTACTATGGAGTTTCTAGTTCTATCCTGCATAGATGGAAGTGGATCAAAGTCAAATACATCTACTGCGATTCCTGTAGAAGTTGCTCCTAATTCTATATTCTTTAAGAATAATTCTGAAACCTTAGATTTGTCTATATTTATATCTTTTCTTGGAATTAAGAATTGAGACTCTTCAGCAAATCTCTTTGCTGCATCTGCTGAAGTTAACATTTTAAGCAATTCTATAGTGTATTCTTTCTCTTTGCCTTGAAGCTTTCCGCTAACCATATATGGACTTAATATTTGCATATCGTTATCCTTAAATTGTGGTTTTTCTTCGAAATATGGGAACTTAGCAACTTTTATAGATTTTGTATATTTAGTATCCTTTTCACTAGTAAATTTTCCTATATTCCAAGGTCCTGTAATAATCATACCCGCTTTTCCTTGTAGGAATTCTGTCAATACAATGTCATCACTGATACCAGCAGCATTTTTACCAAAAGCATTCATATCATTTAGTTCTTTAACAAAGCCTAGAGTTTTAATTACTTCAGGATCTGTCCATTTCATTTCTCTTGACCCTAACTTTTTAGCAGCTTCTGTTCCCATCCATTTATAGAAGATTTGATCATGAAGATGTCCTGCCATATAAGTAGTTTTGGCTCCAAGAGCAATAGGTTTAATTTTTATAGCATTAAGCTTTTCTATAGCTTTTTTAAATTCTCCCCAAGTTTCCGGGAACTTTTCTATACCTGCTTGTTTGAATATTTCTTCATTATAATATACACCAATTAATCCAGACTCCATAGGAATTGCATATGTACCCTTATTTCCTTGCACTTGGTAATAGCTTAAGGCTCCTTCTGTAAAGCCGCTGCCCCACTTAGTATCTTCTTTTAAAATTGGATCCATATCCATTAATAATCCACTTTTAATATACTCTCCTAAATTAGCAACCCCTTGAATTCTGAATATATTTGGAAGAGTTCCTGAAGCTAAATCCGTTTTTAATTTGTTATTAAATGAGGACTCATCACCTTGAGATTCGTCTACAACCATAGCATCTGGATGCTTGTTTTCAAACTCCTTTACAATATCTTTGAATATTTTTACCTGATTAGATGTGCCTGCCATTCTAGTTAAAAGTCTGATCTTTACTTTGTCCTGGTTTCCTTTGTCAGCGCTGGAATCTTTTTTTCCTGTACAACCAGCTACCCCTAGAGTCATTGACAATGCAAGTACTAAAGCCAATACTTTTTTCATTTTTATTCCTCCACATCATTTTTAATTTTAATAAAAACCCTTCACTTCATATTATTTATATAAGGGCCCATAAGCCGCACAAGCTCTATAGTCTGCCGCTTCTAAATCCTTAGTACCAAAGGCTGCAAAGCTATGAGGTCTGAATATATCCTTATCTTCTATGTTATGAAGTGAAACAGGTATTCTAAGCATGCTCGCAAGAGTTATTAATTCCTTACCTATATGTCCATAGCTAAAGGCTCCATGATTAGCTCCCCAGTTCTTCATAACGCTGTATACGTCCTCAAAGCCTTTAACTCCCAATCTAGGTACGAACCAAGTTGTGGGCCAAGTTCTGTCAGTTCTTTCGTCTAATATCTTATGCATATCTTCTTCTAGTGTTACAGTATGACCTTCTGCAATTTGAAGCACAGGTCCTATACCTTGAACCAAGTTTACTCTAATTAAAGTAATAGGCATTTCACTCTGTGTTCTAAAGTGAGAAGAATATCCACCACCTCTGAAATAACCAAGGTTAGCAGGGCACCAATCTACAGCTTCTAAACAAGCCTTTATATCCTTATCCTCCATGTCCCACCATCTTTTAATGCAATTTTTGCCGCTGTTATCTTTAGAAAGTCCTACAGCATCTAGTGCCGCTGAACCTGAATTAATCAAATGGATAAAACCGTTTTCAGCTAGACCTTGTGGCTTCTTACCTGTTACTCTTAAAACCGCCTCTGGACTCCAATAGGTCCTGACATCGGCAAAAATGCTAGCGGTACCGGTTATAAGCTTACCGAAAAGCATAGCAACTCCATTTAAAGTATCATTTTCTGTAGCTAACACTACTGGCTCTTTTTTACCATCCCAAGAAAAAGATGAATTTAGTATAGCTTCAGTGAAATCTCCATTAGGCAACCAGTCTGTCCACATTCTTTGTCCTTGGAAACCACCAGCAATAGCATTTCTTCCCATAGCTTCTTCATGATATCCTAATTCATTGAGCTTTGGATTTCCTAGCATTATATCCCTGCAAGCTAAAGTCATCTTAACTACAAACTTCCATTGTTCTTCTTTTTGCTCTGGAGAAACCCTTTTATCCTTAGGATTCAGATCGTAGCCTTCTTTGCAATTTTCTTTTGTCCACTTAAGTGCTCTTTCATATTCCTCAGCATCATAAATGCCCTTGTTCACTCTTCTTAATATCTCAGTCATATCCACCCATTCTGCTCTTATGCCAAGATATTTTTGAAAAAACTCTGGATCACAGAAGGAACCCATAATTCCCATAGATACTGATCCCATATTAACATAGGATTTATTTCTCATAAGTCCTATGGCTATAGCACATTTCCCAAATCTTAAAATCTTTTCCTTAACATCCTCTGGTAGCTCCCTATTATCCATGTCCTGAACATCTTTACTGTAGATAGAGAAAGCGGGAAGTCCTTTCTGTGCATAAGCTGCCATCACCGCTGCTAAATACACGGCCCCCGGTCTTTCAGTACCGTTAAAGCCCCATACAGCCTTAATTGTAAGAGGATCTAAATCCATAGTTTCAGTACCATAACACCAACAAGGAGTTACAGTTAAAGTGGCACATACATTTTCCTGAGAAAACTTTTCAGCACACTTTGAAGCTTCATAAGCTCCTCCTATAGTGGTATCAGAAATAATACACTGCACTTTAGTACCATCTGGATATCTCAAGTTTTCCTCTAAATATCTTGCTGCCGCCTTAGCCATGTTCATGGTCTGTTCTTCTAAAGCTTCTCTTATGCCCCCCCATCTTCCATCAATGGTAGGTCTTATTCCAATTTTAGGATAGCTCATTTTTTTCCCTCCTATTTTTCAATTTATTTATCTTCAACGATTGTTCTGTAAATAGCATAATTTTTATTCCATAAAATATTTTCACTTGGAACATATCTTTTAGTACCAAAGGACTTTTCTACTATAGCTCTTCCCTGCTCAAAGCTTTTTATCTCTCCTTGTGCTATAAGTTGAACCATTATATTACCTATAGCTGTAGCCTCTACTGGCCCTGCAATAACCTCAATGCCTAAAGCATCGGCAGTCATTTGACAAAGCAGTTTAGACTGAGAACCCCCTCCTACTAAATGCAGTACATTATATTTCTTTTGCGTGCATTCACTTATCTGTTCAAAGGTATCCCTATATTTAAAGGCTAAGCTTTCATAAATACATCTTATTATTTCTCCATGAGTTTTTGGAATTTGTTGTCCAGTATTTTCAGCATAGCTTTTAATTCTAGAAGGAATATCTCCTGGATGTCCAAATTCTTCAGCATCCACATCTATAACACAAGAAAAAGCTTTTGCTTCTCTTGCAAGTCTTTCAAAATCATCATAGCTATAGTTTTCTCCTTCTTTTTTAAATTGTCTTTTTGTTTCTTGAACCAACCAAAGTCCTTTTATATTTTTCAAAAATCTAGTAGTATTATTCATCCCTGTTTCATTGGTAAGATTATATTTCATTGATTTTTCATTTATTAAGGGCTCTTTTAGCTCAGTACCAACAAGTGACCAAGTGCCGCAGGATATAAATACAAAGTCCTCCTTTGAAGGTACTGCTGCTACAGCACTAGCAGTATCATGCTCACATACCGCAATAACAGTCTTTCTTTCAATATCCAATTCTCTTGCTAACTCTTCCCTAATAAGTCCAATCTCTGTTCCTGGAGAAATTATATCTGGAAATAAATCTTTATTTAACCCTAGCTTATTAATTATATATTCGTTCCACCTTTTATTGTAAGGATCAAAAATTTGAGTGGTCGAAGCTATAGTCTTTTCAGCTTTTTTTACTCCTGTTAAAAGATAATTAAATAAGTCTGGCATCATTAAGAGAGTTTTATTTTTATAAAAATCTTTACCCTTAACCAAATATTCAGAGAAAAGCTGAAACAAAGTATTTATTTCCATAAGCTGATTACCTGTTAGGGTATACAGCTTGTCCTTAGTTATGATTTTTCCTACCTCATCTATGATACCGGAGGTTCTAGTATCCCTATAATGTATTGGATTGTCCAGAAGCTTCCCATTTTTGTCTATAATACCGTAATCTACTCCCCAGGTATCAATACCTATGCTATCATATCCACCCTTCTTTTCTGCTATTACCATAGCCTTCTTAATCTCGCTGAATAGCTCTGATAAATTCCAGTACATTCTATTATCTTCTGTAGTAGGAGTATTTTCAAACCTATGTATTTCTTCAAGATTAATTTTCTCTCCATCAAAGAAGCCTAATATAGCTCTGCCGCTGGAAGCTCCTAAATCAAAGGCAAGCACCTTTTTTAGCATACACACCCTCCCTTCAATAATGCATTACAGCTTTTTTGCTGTAAGTCCTGATGTTCTACCTATTTATTATATCTTTTATATCCTGGATGTCTTCCCGTAACCTTGTAAGAGCTCCTCATACCTATTAGCCTGTCTATATTCTCTCTAGATATTTCCTTTTCTCCACCTATCAGCTGTGCTACAAAGCTTGTCTTCGCCCAAAGCTCTAAGGTTTCCATTCTATAGTATGCGGTTACTAAATCTGCTCCTACAGCTAAAGCACCATGATTTTCTAGAAGTATAACATCGTGCTCTTGTAAATATGGCTCAATAGATTTAGGAACTTCGTCTGTGGAAGGCGTTCCATAAGGTGCTATAGGCACTGAACCTATGGCTATAACGCACTCAATAAGTGAGTAAACATCCAGGTGCTTATGAGCTACTGCAAAACCTGTAGCAGTAGGTGGGTGAGCATGCACTACAGCCCCCACATCTTCTCTTTCTTCATAGCATTTTAAGTGCATTTTTATTTCGCTGGAAGGTCTATAGCCTTCGTTTTCTTCTATCATCTCACCTTTAGCATTTATTTTTACTATTTTATCAGGAGTCATAAAACTCTTACTTATACCTGTAGGCGTAGCTAAAAATGTGTTTTCATCAAGCTTAACTGTTACATTGCCATCATTAGCAGCTACCCATCCTTGCTGCCACATCTTATGACATATGTCACATATTTGTTCTCTTATCTCTCTATCCTTCATTTGATTTCTCCTTAAATTAATTAATTATAACCTATGCTTTACTTTATTTTTATTATAGCTCATAATATCTCGCTGTATATATTTGAACACATTGTTGATGTTATAACGTTTAACATGCTATAATTTGTTCATAATTGTTCATTTTTTTTAAGGAGGCTAAACATGTTTTCAAAAGAACGAAGTGAAGAAATACTAAAAATACTTAAGACTAAAAAGCAAGTATCAACAAAATACTTATGTAAAGAGTTATATTGCAGCATAGCCACCATAAGAAGAGACCTGATGGAGCTTGAAAAGGCAGGTCTTGTTAAAAGATGCCATGGAGGGGTAGCATTAATTCCAAGCTATAATATGGAGTACCCTCATATGTTTAGAGAAATGGAAAATCAAAAAGAAAAAAACTATATCTGTAAGCTTGCCCTAGATTTTATTTCCAGTGGATACGCTATTTTTTTAGATTCCAGCAGCACTGTAAGCAGCCTTTGCCCTCTGCTTAAGGATTACGATAATCTTACCATAGTTACTAATGGAGTTAAGACAGCTCTAGATTTAGTTCAGCTAGATTCTGTTAACACCTTTATAGCAGGAGGTCAATTAAAATCAGGGTCTACCTCTATAGTTGGTGAACTAACCGGCGGCTTTATAGATAATTTTAAAGCGGATCTTTCTATAATCTCCTGCAGAGGCATAGATGAAAATGGAGCCTATGAGGCTAATCAGATGCAGGCCCTAGTAAAGCAGCATATGATCAGAAATTCAAAAAGCACCATATTATTATGCGACAGCAGTAAGTTTAGCAACTCTCATTTCTATAAGCTGGACTCCTTTGCAAACATAGAAGCAATAATTACAGACAAAGAGCCACCTGCTAAGCTGCTTAACAGTATACTCATGTCAGGATGCGAAGTTATTTATTAGCAGGGTTTCTAAAAAGGTCTTTTAAGACTGTATAACTTTCCCCAAAATTACTTATATGGTATAAATATACTTTTTGTTAATTTAATGTAATTTTATTGAAATTATGTAAATGTTATGATACACTAGTTTCATGGTTAAAAAAATAACATATTAACCATAATAAGTAAAAAGAGGAGATGAGAGGATTGAAAATAATTAAAAGAAATCATAAAGCAGTTAACTTAAAATGTTATTATCCACTACCAGAACACGCAGCATGTCCAAGAGACTATTAAACCTGTAATAATTTATAAAGTTGAAGCAATTAAAATAATATTTTAATTGCTTCAACTTTATTAGGAAGGGAGCTATATTATGAACTATAAAACATCACAATTTAATATATCCATACCCGTAGATAACAGCGATGAAGTTATTTTATTTAATACAAAAGAATGTTCTTTCGTTGTGCTTGATGAAGAAAATCAAGGCTTTTTAAAGGATATAAATGAAATCAATACATACGAAGAAGACATTGTTTCTAATTTAACAGAGCTTGGATTTTTAGTTGATAAAGATTTAAATGAGATTGATTATATCAAGCAGCAGACTAAAGAAGCACGGTTGCGTAATGAATCCTTATCTATTACAATAGCCACTACATTAGATTGTAATATGAACTGTTATTATTGCTTTGAACAAAAAAATAAGACGTATATGACTACCAAGGATGCAGATAAAATTATTAGTTTCATAACTAATCGTCTATCTGAAGGACAGTTTAAAAAGCTCTTAATTATCTGGACCGGAGGTGAGCCTTTACTAAATAAAGATATTATTGAATATATAAGTAAACCTCTTATAAAATATTGTATAGATAAAGATTTAGAATATCGCGCATCCACAATAACAAATGGTCTGCTTCTTACTGAAGATACCGCTAAGTTTCTAGAAGAAATGAAGGTTCGAGAGATTCAAGTAACCATTGATGGTCTTGAAAATACTCATAATAAAAGAAGGCTTTCTTTGGATAAATATAATAGCTTTCAAACAATCCTATCTAATGTAAATATTGCCTGTAAGTATTTATTCATAGTTATTAGAATCAATATTGATCGTAACAATCAAGAGGAAATCAAAGAATTAATAAATTACTTATATAATACTTTAGACTACAAAAATAATGATAAGGTTTCCTTTAGTCTAGCACAAGTTAACGAATGTAAGTCCTCATTATCTTTAGAAGAATATCTTAGTTTTTATAGGGATATTTACGATGATTATGTTATAAATAGTAAATTAGATAAATATTATCCAACTCCTCTAAGCTTTGCTTGCGGAGCTCAATGTAAAGATTCCTATGTAATTGGACCTGAAGGACTAGTTTATAAGTGTTGGGAGCAGGTCGGAATGGAAGAGTGCTCTATTGGAACTGTTGAAAAAGTGCATGATGATTGTGAGCAAAATAATCGGTATTTAACAGGCATCTGGCCTAAGGAATGCGAAGATTGCTCCTATATACCTATGTGCCACGGCGGATGTCCAAAGGCACGAGAAAAAAATAACAATAGACCTATTTGCAATTCACAGACAAAAACCCTTGATAAATATCTAAAGAGATATTATGAGATGTGGAAAGCTTCTAATGAATAATCCTAATGAGATAAAACTATCCATAAAAGCAAAATTGTCCATCTAATTCTAATATTTTCGACTAAACAAATCTCCTATTACTTAGAATAAAAATGGACAACCTTTGCTTTGATATAATAAATATATTTTTTATTATATTAAGATCATTCTCTTTTAATGCTATATAACGTTAAAAATCTTCAGGTAGTAAAAATCCTGTTTACATCTTTATTAATCTTTAAGGTATGGCTTCTCATACAGCTTTTTCGCTGTATTATATTGTTTAGCTTGAGATTTCCACCCTAGGTTACCCATGAAGGCATATAACCAGCTTGGCATCAAATTACTTGACATCATAGTCACAGCTTCTGAGGGAATATTTCTATCATTAGCTATAGCTTCTACGGTTGTATCTAAGGCTTTAACTATATTTCTAGTCATGCCTCCTAATTTTTCAATAGCTTTTCCATTTATTGCACCGCCGCAGCCCATAGCCAGACCTCCAAGCCATTGAAAACTATTTTTTTCTGCAAAGGTCTTGCATATTTTAAGAACAGTATCATTATGAAAGGCTTCAGGAAAACCACAGTTTACAATAGAAATGAAGCTTTGATTTTTATCAACTCTCCTCCCTCTTCTATGGTCAGCTATAAGCTCTAAGGTTCTAATCACTGGTGATGGTAGGCTATCCACATATAAAGGAAAAGAAAGTATAAGTATATCTGTGTCATTTACCTTATTTAGTAGTTCTTCAGTACTATTTTTAAGTGAAGTAAGTATATGAAGCTTTTCACAGACATATCCTTTCTTATCTAAGCCTTCAAGCAAATAATTTCCTAATGACTCTGAGGTGCTATTCTTAATTTTAGGACTTCCTATTAATAATAAAGCCTTTTTTTCTTTTAACATATCCCCACCTCCATAGTCTTTAATTTCCCTTCTAATTGGCTTTTTATATCTTTTTCTAAATTACTGTATATGACTCCGCCGCTAAAAGAATTATAAAAATTTAGAGAATTTCTCTTGATGAGGCTATTAAATATTTCTTCCATATCCTTATCTTCCCCTTGCATCACGCCTAATACAACTACTTTAGGATAGCTTTCATATCGTTCTTTGTGGTGTATCTCTCCATTTACTTTTTTAAAAAATGGAAGGAGCAAGGGAATTACTCTATCTAAAGCCTTCTTAAGCTCCGACGAATACCCACCATAAGTAACGGGGGTAAGGTATACCACAAGGTCTCTATTAATAATAGTCTCCGCAAGAACCCTTCCATAATCATCTATTACACAAATTCCTGGAGTCTTTATCCAGCAGCCAAAGCAGCCTAGGCATGGGCCTATTTTCTTTTCATGGAGTAAAATAGACTCCACCACCTCATAACCTTCCTTAGTAAGTACCTCTTCTGTAAATTTATTTATTGAGTCCATCCTATTATCATCTTTCAGTGCACCATTAAGTATCAATGCTTTCATTTACAACACCACCTTATACCTTTTACTTAAATATCTTATAAAATATAGGGAAATAATCCCTTGATAGCCTAGCTATTTTCCTTTTGATGCTTTAAATCCTCTAGAAACTTTCCATACCAATTAGCCATAAATTTTAAGTGATCTATTCCAAAATAAAGAGTTGATATTTCAAAATAGCCTGCTTTATCCTTAATTTCTAATTCAAGTCTTTCAAGATCCTCTATTTTGCAATTTATATCCTTAAGCAATTGTTCAATAAGCTTTGGAGCTTTCTCCTTAGGCAGTCTCTCATAGAAGAATATCTTTGAAAGAATATCCTCATAGGATCGCATGAAATCTACTGGTTCCTCTAGCCATTTAATAAAGGCTTCTTCTCCTGAACTATTAATAGCATAGATTTTTTTATATTTTCCATTTTCAATAGCTTTTGTGGAATTTATTAATCCCTCCTTTTCTAATTTATCTAATGCAGGATAAATACTTCCAAAGCTTGCATTCATAAAATTTGATGTACTTTGACGCATTATTTGCTTTATATCATATCCAGTTAATTCTCCATACATTAAAAAACCCAAGATCACATATTTAACCATTATATTTATTCCCTTCAATTTTTTAGTAAACATATATCGTTTTGATATATATTGTATAGATATACAAACTAAAAAGCAATATAATTTTAAAATTTTTATTTTCTATGGTATATGTAATATTAAGGAATCTTAATTAGAATTACAAAGTGATATTCCGAAAGACAGAAACAAAGGAATATAGTAAAATATAATTAAATAATAAAAATAACTGCGTAGGGGGTAGTACTATGGATAATGCATTCTACTATGAAACTCATATTGGCAAAATAGGAATTGTTGAAAATGGAACAGCCATTACTCATATCTATTTTGGGGAAATACTGACTAAGGATATAAATATTATTGAAACATCCCTATTAAAAAAAGCGAACCAACAGCTTCAAGAGTATTTCACTGGCAAGAGAAAACATTTTGATCTGCCACTGGCACCACAAGGTACGGAATTTCAGCGAAAGGTGTGGGCAGCACTGCAGGATATCCCTTATGGTGCAACTTATAGCTACAAGGACGTAGCAGAAAATGTTGGCAATATAAAGGCTTGCCGCGCAGTAGGCATGGCGAATAATAGAAATCCAATTCCTCTATTTATTCCTTGTCACCGCGTCATTGGAGCTAATGGCAGCCTAGTAGGCTATGCTGGTGGTTTGGATATAAAGAAAAAGCTTTTAGAAACGGAAAGACAAAATGCATAAGGTTAAAACTAAGACTTTTGAATATGGTTTAAAAGAAATCACTTATTTAAAGCAAGTGGATAAAGTATTAGGAGATGCTATAGACAGACTTGGCAAGATAGAGCGTATGGTTATTCCAAACCTATTTCCAGCGTTGATTCATGCAATTATAGGTCAACAAATATCGGTAAAGGCCGTTGATACTATTTGGAATAGATTTCAAGAGAGATTTGGCGAAGTTACACCAGAAAATGTTTCAAGGATTTCTATAGAGGAGATACAACTATGTGGAATGACCAATAGAAAAGCTGGATATATCAAAAGTATTGCTGACACAATATCACAAGGTAATTTAAATTTAAAGGAGCTTTATAATTTATCAGATAAAGAAGTTATAAATAAGCTATCTAGTTTACATGGAATTGGTGTATGGACAGCTGAAATGCTGCTGCTCAACTCAATGGAACGCCCTGATGTCCTAAGCTGGGGCGATATGGCAATCAGACGGGGAATAATGAAATTATATGGACTTTCTGAACTTACCAAGGAGCAGTTTTATGAATACAGAGATAGGTACTCCCCTTACGGTTCTGTAGCTTCAATCTATCTATGGAAAATAGCTTTAGAATAATAAATTAGGGATTTTACCTGCAACAAGGAGGGATAAATATGCCATTAACAGAAGAAGAAAAGTGGAATGCCGTAGTACAGTGCAACAACGATTATGATGGTGTGTTTTTCTATGGTGTTAAAACCACAGGAATTTTTTGCAAGCCCTCCTGTAAATCCAAAGAGCCAAAAAGAAGTAATATTGAGTTCTTTGACAATATAGAGGATGCCTATGCTTATGGGCTACGTCCTTGTAAAAGATGCAGACCAGATTTATTAGATTTTAACCCCATAGAGGATTTCATAAAAAAAGCAAAGGACATTTTTGATACATACTACGATAATTATGAAAATTTAAAGCTGGAGCTAAGTAAATTAGGAGTTAGTCAAAATCATCTAATACAACTATTTCATAAGAAATATAAAATAACTCCGGTAAAATATCTAAATCAGCTTAGAATAGAAAAAGCATTAAAGCTACTGGCTACTACGGATAAAACTATTATGAACATCGCTTTGCTTTGTGGCTTCCAAAGTCTTTCAAACTTTTATGACTCTTTTAAGAAGCAAACTGGAATGACTCCAAAGGAATATAGAGAAAGTACGAAAAAGCATTTTTAATTCTCTTTTAAAACTGCTTTTTCATACATCTCTTCCTGAAGCTAAGCTAATTGAATTCTTTTTGCTAAAGCCTTAATTTTTTCTTCAATTACTTTGGCTATTCTTATAAACTCTTCATTTAGCTAAGTTTGATTTTTTATCTAAACTTAACACTGCATTTATATAGTTTCAATCTCAACCTTTATTGCTGTGGCATCTTTTACTTGGAGCCATTTTAGCTTTGCCTTAAAATCTGAAGAAACATTATCTAAGTTACATATATTTTCTACCACATAGGATTTTCTGCTTTCCACATATTTATCTATTGCCACATGATTTTCGCCATGCTGTATTCCACTTAAATCTATTCCTATGAGCTTAGTATTTAAGTCTAGTAATTTATTTATAATTTCATTTGTTAAATAAGGGCTTTTTTTAGAGTTAAAATACTCTTCACTTCCATATCCATATTTCTCTAAATATCCTGTTCTAAATATTACAAAAGAATTTTCTTCTATTTTAATATTATCTAATGCGGTAACGTCTATAATATCTAAATTTCTCACATCTATTACCTTAACCTTTATTTCTGATGGTAACTCTATTTTCGATAGATTATAGCAATCTATATGAGTTCCTATATGCTGTCTTTGATGCGCTGGTTGCGAATCTCCCCATTTTAATATTTCCTTAGGAATATTAAACTCCTTTAAATGTAAATTCATGCTATACCTCTCCTTCTGACTCTATTATTTCATCCAAGTAGCTGTTAAATTTTTTTAAAAAACTAGCTACAACTTCTTGATCTTTTTTATCAATAGTCTTAAAAAACTTATTATTTCTTTCCTCCCACTGCTTATGTTTTACTTCATGATGTTTATATAACATTTCACCTAATTCCGTTAACTTAAAATATATTTCCTTATCATTTTCAGGCTTTTTATACTTATGGATAAGTTTACTATTCAAAAGTTTTTTGCTAATCTTGCTTATAGCACCTCTCGTCATATTCATACTTTGAGATATCTTAGTAACATTAGGATCTTTTATCTTTCCTATGAAATCTAAACAATGTATTTCTGAAACTCCATACTCTTCATATTCACCCTTAAATGCTAGTTTTCCTAGAGTTTCCTCTTTTTCATATACCTCCTTCAAGCTCTTCATAATAATATTAATATTATCCATTTTAACCACCTCATTATTGTTTCCAACGAAACAATAATATCATTTTTTTGTTTCCTTGTCAACATTTTATCGAAGATAATTTTTAATAGTTATATATTGCAATTACAGTATAAAATAATATGATTTACACAAAATAAGCTTGGAGGTGTAATTATGGAAATAACTTTATCACAAAAAGAAAGAATGTTATTAGAGGATCAAAAGAAACATGAACAGATTTGTATAGAAAAGTATACAAATTATGCAAATCAAGCGAAGGACAGCCAACTAAAACAAATATTTAATGCTAATGGTCAAGTAGAAAGAACACATTTGGATAGCATTAATCAATTGTTGAGTGGTAAAATTCCTCAAATGAATCAGCAGCAAAATCAAAGCTCAGGTCAAGCTGCTGCAAATCAAGGTTCTACATCTAATATGAATAATGCACAATCAAGCGGAGTTAGCTTATCTGATGCTAATATGTGTACAGATTTATTAATGACAGAAAAATATGTTTCAGGAGCTTACGATACTACAATTTTTGAATTTAGAGATACTAGAGTTAGAGATGTATTAAATCATATACAAAAGGAAGAACAAAAACACGGAGAAGCCATATTTCAGTATATGGAAAGTAAAGGAATGTATAATGCTCAATAATTTTAATGATTATACATAAAGATTTGTATCTAAAGTTAAAATAAAAATAGTCACTATAAGTTTATTAAATGTGACCTTCATTAAAGACATAGAAAACTATTTTAAGCATAGAAAAGAAAAGGATTATGTTATAGAACTGAAATTTCATAATCCTTTTTTAAATTCCTAGTCAGATAATCCAGTATCTGTTTAAATATTTACTTACTTTTAATTTTTTTAGCCAATGCTATTGTTTTATCAACTATATCTAAATCCCATGCCCATATATCAGAAAGAAATCCCATGCCTTCGGTAAATAACTTATCTTCATATACTGATAATGAATTTCCTGTTGAAGAAGTTTTCTTTACTTATTATTATAGAGCTAACCCTAATAATATGCCTCGTCCTTCTCATAAGAGAGGTTTTATATAAATATAATGATTCATTTATATTTACTGGATTAATTATCCATAAATTAGTATAATAGAATCTATAATCTATACAAATACTTGTGTTTTATGTTGCATTAGTTTTTTATTAACTAATATATAAACAGGAATTTGAATAGAAGATTATTTGTATATGGCTAAGGAGGTATATTATGAAAAGGGCAATGATGCAAATTTATACAAAAGGGAGTGGGGAGGCTGTAGAACTGTATTTAAAAGCTTTTAATGCCACCTTGGGCTTTAACGTAAAAAGCTCCGATGACACATTTTATCATGCAGAACTTGATATTTGTGGTCATATCTTAGCAATAGCTGAGGCAAATGATGACATGGATAAAAGGATTACAGGCAACTCAATGCAGTTTTGCTTTCATTATGGCGAAGGAAATGAGGATATGATTAATCAGGCTTATGAGATACTTAAAGAGGGTAGTGAAATTCTATTTCCGTTAGGTCCTTGTGATTTTAGTCCATTGTGCGCAGATTTTATTGATAAGTTTGGCGTTAGATGGTGTCTTTTTATATAACTGATTCTACAGATTATGAACATAGCACAAAGGAGTCAAATTCCAATTTATCTAATTAAAAATCTATAATTTTATACGAACAATCTAAAATTATATGCATTAAACAGTAAAGTGGATAACCTTCTACTTATCCACTTTACTTATAGCCATTTATCAGCATTGGCTTAAAACGGAGCTTAATTATTAAATTCGTCTATATAATTTCTCAAAAATGAATTCAATCCATCTGTTCCAACATGATCAATAATTTTAGTATCAAGCTTTTGAATAAACTCTTCTATTTCTATAGGAGAGGTAAAGAAAGCATCAGTCCAAAAGCACTCTTTCTCTCCTTCTTTAATAATCCCAGTATTTAATATTTTATCTATAAATCTTTGATTTAAGAAACCTTTATCTCTTAACATTACATGATGTATGCGATTAAACAAATTTATCTTATCCTAATATTCAGTTTTAATCAAACCTTTTACAAAATACTAAGGTTAGAATAAAAATACCGTAAAATAAAATGCTATATAATGCTAGCATTTATTTGTATTTTACCATAATTTTTAACAAAAGTGATAACATGTATTTCTTAAATAGTGAATTTTATGATTGATCTACGAATTATAGAAAACATTCATACTTCAGGAAAAAACTTAATAGATGGATACACGTCTATTATGTAACTTAAAAGCTTGAAAAATGTGTAATATCTCTAATATCTATTTTATATGCTTATATTGTATAACCTTAAAAGAATCTTTAGAGTCTCCCACTCTTATTGTTATTAGATCTTCTCCAATAGTATTATGGGCGCCAACAAAAGGTTGAATCTTTAAATATACATCATATACGTGAACTTGTTTTCCAAAAGATTGTTTTATATCTAATATATCTGTTCCTGTAGAATCATAGCTTACAGGCTTACCATAATATGAATTAATAGCTTCATAAACCGTTGGAAATATTGACGTAAGAAAGATGTCTTTATATATATCCTCTTGCTGTTGAATCTTATATGGAGATATTCTAGTATTATTGAAGCTTATATCTGCATTAACTGGTATTGAATTAAATGTAATTAATGACAATATAAAAAATAGTAAAGCTACTTTTCTCATTGAAAATCCTCCTTACACATATCTATTTTTTATCTATCTATATTTTTACTTAATATCTTGTTTTTATTACACAATCTAGTTTATATAATAATAAGGTAAAAAATTTCATTTTTTACAACAGCACCTGAGGTGATTAACAAACTGTGAATACAGTTTGTTTGCTATAGAGTGAGGGTTGGTCTACTAAGAAATCAGTGCAGCAACTCCTTTTATCACGCAGTATTTAAAAAAATAAAAATTATTTTACAGTAACCTGTAAATTTCTCCTCCATCTGCATATTTATTAGTCATAACAAAAACTATGGAAATGGGGAAAGAGTTTATGGCAAAGTATAGACAAATTCAAACTTGTTTTTGGAAGGATAGCTTTGTTACGGAGCTTACACCTGAGGAGAAGTTTTTCTATATGTATATTATGACTAATTCAAATACTACTCAATGCGGTATATATACCTTTATTATTAAATTTGCTGAAGTTGAGACAGGCTATAATAGTGATACTATTGAAAAATTGCTTAAGAAATTTGTGGAGTATGGGAAGATAAGTTATTGTAAAGAAACTAAGGAACTTATGGTTTTGAATTGGGTAAAATACAACTTTGTAAATAATAAGGCTGTGATAAGCTGTATGAATAAGGAGCTTCAGCAGATAAAGCATAAGCCTTTTATAAAAGCTCTATATAATATATGCCTTAAGAATGCTTTGCCAGTGGAGCAGATTTTTAAGGGCATAGCCTTAGATGAATTAGGAGCTGAAGACTTTAATTTTGAAGAAAGTTTAGGGCCTATAGGCCCTAGCGATAAGTCAAAGTTAAGACCTATAGGCCATAGCGGTGAAACGAAACTATGGCCTGGGGAAGAAGAAGAAGAAAAAGAAGAAAAAGAAATAGAAGAAGAAGTAGAAGAATATACGGAGGCTGCCAAGGCTGATTTAAAAGTAAAAGGGAAACTCAGTGAGGCTATTGATGCTTTTAACAATAATAATCACCCTATGACACCCATGGAGTATGAAAAAATATTGGATTGGGCTGAGGATGTAGAGCCTGGGGTTATTATTTTAGCCATAGAGGAAGCAGTAAAGCATAATGCAAGGAATTTTGTATATATAGAAAGGCTACTTAATAATTAGTATGACCTAGCGCATAGATGAACAAACTATAATCACAGTTTCTTCTAATGGTTGCAGCATTCTGCCACCGGCTAATAAAACTATTTAAAGCAATTTGGTAATATGTCAAGAACAAAATGAAAAGAAAAAGAAATGATTTTTAGAAAAAAGGGTAACCTTAATAGACATACAGTCAAAACAGAATGTATGTTCGTAAAATTATATGGATTTATCTACTCTATTTGAAGAGTAGAGCTGATTTTTAGCCAGCAATCCAAAAATCATACGAATTAATTTACGAGATGTTAGTGCGAGTGCTCGTTTGTGCTGATGAGTAGTTACTTCAGCAAATTTTCTTTGATAGAACTCTTGATATTCAGGAATGTGTCTTATGACGCTTACGGCAGCTTCTATCAGATAATAACGCAAATATCGGTTGCCTGCTTTGTTCATTGGGGTGTTTTCAGCCTTGAAGCCACCAGACTGATTTTCTTTCCACACGATTCCTGCATATTTAGCAATTGCATCATTATTAGGAAATGCCTGTGCACTACCTAGTTCTGCAAGGATACCACTGGAATAAACAGGACCAAAGCCAGGGATTGACATGAGAATTTGATATTCCACAGGATTCATTCCCATAACAGCTTTTTCAATAGCCTTATTAATAGCTTTAAGCTCCTTCTCAAAAGCCTGAATACAGTTGAAGGAACAAGCTATAGATGTCGTTAAAGGCTCATATAGGCATTTATCAAGGCGATATGAATTACGTGCAGCTTGTTGCAGCACCTCAGCAGTCATTTGAGGATCAGAAATTCTCTTTCGACTCTTTGTATTGACGAAATCAACAAGTTCTTCTATTGAAGCATTTGCAATGTCTTCAGAAGATAAAAAATCAGTCAGAATAGAGGAAGCGGTAGCTCCATATTTATCAGAAAAAGGATGTTCAACACCCTGTAACAAAGCAAATTCGCTGAACTTGAGAAATACATTGGATAACATGTATGTTTTCTCTCTAGTTAAGCATTCAACTATATGAAGCCTGTGTCTTGTAAGCCTTTGTAGAGCAAGGTATTGAGAACCCCGCCAGGGTTCTGTATGGATTCTTCCAACTCTTGCAAAGTCAGCAATAACAAAAGAATCAATGCCATCATTTTTGTCCAGAGCATTAAAGGAATCTTTGTAGTTCGCAATTTCCTTAGGATTCAAGCAATAAACAAAAGGCTTGAAGGCCATAAGCTTTTCACTTGCAGATAAGAAGTTGGCTATATGTACTCCATAAAATGAAGTGGATTCTAAGCCAATTATGACAGTTTTAAAGGTATTAATGCTAAGTATATCCACAAGCATAGCTTCTAATTGTTCTGCACCAGATTGCGTGTTAGGAACAGGCTTCATTTTAATTAAAAACTCCTGTTCAAAGTTAATTGCAGAGACAACGTTTTGTCTCGCACCAATATCAATACCAACAAATAGAGTTGATAAGTAATCTACTTTCTTCATGAAATCACCACCTTTCGAGAGTAATGAAGAACTTAGAAAGGAATTATCCTAATCCAGAGCACTGACTGCACCCTCGCGTAATCAGCATTCATCCATGCGAAATACCTTGCTGGTGGCTACGAATGGAGATGCAACATTTGTGTAAGCAGAATGTGATACTCTGGTCAGGCTGCAAGCTTTACAGGCAATAACACAATGTGTTTTGCAGGAGTGATCAGCAGTAACCTTTACTAAAGTTCCGTTAGAACTATTTTAGCATTAGGAAATTCCTTTATAAATAGTTAATGAAATCTGTATAGATAGGAATGTAGAACAGACAGCAATTACGGAATTGGGAGAATACCCACAGAAAACACAGATACGTTCTTATCTATACTAAAATATAAAAAATAAATAAGTTTATAGCAGTCATTTAACTGGTTATAAACTTATTATACGAGGAGTGACGATTATGAAAAAAATGGTGCTAATTATTTATTTAGTTGCAGTCATTTTGTTTGGGACATCCACTTTTGTTAATGCCATAGAACTCTTAGACTGTAGGGTGCCAAATCAAAGTGATACATACATTACACTACAAGGCTCTAAAGAAGAACTTTACCAAGATATATTTATGACAATGCTCACTCCATATATTCAAAAGGCTGTGGATAACTATTATGGTAGGCATTATGCAGTAGATCCAGTGGCTGAAATTCTAAGCATTGATCGGCCTAATGGGTATCGAACATTCTATTTTATAATAAAACTTCAAGTAGCCCCCTATCAGGGTGCGCATAATGCAGTAGGGGTTGATCAAATTACCTTAAGTGTATCTAGGTAATTACTTAATTCCAGATAAGTGCTCACTTTTAACAAAATAAGATTTTGCATATAAAAATATAGCTATTAGTGGAAGCATATATAGAATTGATGTTGCAAAGCTGCTTCCTAGTGTTTCTTTATTCAACTGTGATAGATATAAAGATAATGGCTGTTTAATTTTATCTTCTAAAAAAATCAATGGTTGTTCAATCATATTCCAATAATCAGCAAATAATAAAACAACTAATACACCAATGGCTGGGCGGATTAATGGAAGAATAACCTTAAAGAATATTGTAAAATGTCCTGCACCATCAATCTTTGCTGCTTCAATATACGAATTAGGAATATTAATCATAAACTGTCTAAGAACAAATACCCCTAATGCTCCAAATATTCCTGGAAAAATAATTGAAGACGCAGTATTTAATAAGCCTAGATGGTTAGCTATAATATAATTTGGTACTACTGTAACCTGAAATGGCATAATCATAGTGAGCACATATATCATAAATAACGTATCTCTTCCTAGAAAATTAATCTTTGCAAATACATATGCTGCTAAAGATGCAACAACTAATTGTCCCAATATAATAGGGATAACCATAAAGATTGAATTTTGAAACTTACCTTTGAAGGTAGAGTCTTTTATAACAGAAGTATACTGCTCAGTTGATACTTTTTCTGGTATCAAAGATAAATTAGCAAAGGTATTTCCTTTACTTTTATCAGGCATAGTTCCGATTACTTGATAATTTTCAGTAACTTTTTCTTCTGGCATAAAGGAGTTGGTTATAGTAATTAATATGGGAAATAACATAAATGTTGCAACAATTCCAAGGATTAATGTAAGTACAAGCTTTTTAACTTTTTCAGATTTACTCATAAGTGCCTCCCTATTCCATAGATTTTCTAAAACGACGCTCAATGAAAAATAATATTAATACTACTAATGAAATAACAATAAACATTAGAGTTGCTGCCGCCGTTAATTTTTGCATATCAAGAGATGTAAACATATTGTTCATATAATGTTGAATCATATAAATTGAATCATAGGGGTAATCTCCTGCCATTAAATATGTTTCTCTAAATATTTTAAAAGCGTTAATCATTGACATTAACACAACTAAAAACATAGTAGGTGTTAAGTAAACAATTGTAATATTTTTAAATTTAGCAAATTTCCCCGCTCCATCTATGGCCGCTGCTTCGTAATAAACCGTAGGAATACTTTGTAAGCCTGCTAAAAATATAATTATATTGTATCCAATATTTTTCCATATATATATAGAAATCAAAACCCACATTCCCCATTCTGATTTCATCCAATCAACTCTCTCTATTCCAAATACACTTATCCATTGATTTATTACACCGTTCCAATCAAAGAATATTTGCCACACTATAATAATAGAAGAAACAGTAACCCCTAATGGTAATATAAAGGCACCTCTTAGTATATTTCGAAAATATAGGTTTTTGTTTAAAGCCATTGCTATCATTAGTGAAATCGCAATAATAAGAGGAATTCCAATAGCCATAAATATAAAAGTATTACTGGATGCTTTAACAAAAGAACTATTACTTAATAACTCTTTATAGTTTTTTAATGCTACAAATGAACCATTAACAGCATTATCAATAAAAGAATAATATACTCCAATAATAAAAGGTATAATATAAAATATTGAAAATCCAATTAAACTTGGTGCAATAAAAAGTGTAACTGCAATTTTCTCTTTGCTTATCCATTTACTCAATTTCATAAAAACTCCTTTCAAAATTCAGGTTAAATGCCTGTATTAATTAAAAAACTCACACATAGTACCTTTTAAGACCTGGACCTGCGTGAGTTTTGATTTATTTATTGACTATACTGCTATTAGCGGAATTTGGAATTTACATCATTCAAAACTGTGCCGGTAATTAAATGTTCGAATGAGAATATAATATCTCCTGATTTACCTTCAAAAAGTAGCTGATATATATCTTTTTCTTCAAAGGTAGGCTTAATAAGTAATGTACCAAAGGAGCATTTAACTCTATAAAACTCTCTATCGAATTTAGTTTCTCCCTTTGGATTTGGTCTTGATATTACTTGCTCATCAGCTGCTCTTTTTTTCTCATCTACTCTCATATACTTAAATTCAGGTTCCAAAACTTCTCCAACAAAATCTAATACATCTTTGTCTGTAATATTTTGGCCTTCCCTAACTTTCTTCTGTAATTTATTCTTAACCTCTGTTTTAATGCCCTTTCTTAAGTCCATGGATTTCTGCTTTAACCTTACATTTTCTTCTTGACGGTTGAGCATAGCATTTTCTATCTCTTTACTACTCATACCTCTGCCATCATTTACACCACGAAATACAATATCTTTCTTGTTCTTATTTACTAATATATAAGCTGGCAGCATATCTATTGATACTTTGTAATAGTCCTTTTTATATTTATCGCTTGAACTTGCGTTAGGTTTTTCTAATATAACTGTGTTTAGTGCATTATAATAGTAAGCCTTCTCTTTTCCAGCAAGCTCCGCTAATTTAGGAATGGAGTTTTTAGCCATATCCACTATTTCCTGTTCTTCTTTTGAAAAGCTCGTTTTTTCATAATCTCTAAAGGTATCTAATGTTTGTGCATTTTCTAATGGCTCATTAGATGAAGTATTTTTGGATGAAATATTCCCAGGCTTTTGCAATAGTTCTTTTCCTGCATTTTTAGTACACCCTATCGCATTCATGGCTATAGCTGCTATAATTAATATGGTTAATATTTTTTTCCCTTTCATTTTATCTTTCCTCTCTATACTTTTATTTTTTTTAGTATTATTCATTTAAATATATACTTACACGATTTTGAATCAATCTTGCAACCTCTTTAGCTGGTTTTTGCCCACTAAAAAAAGCTTTAAACTCCTCAGTCATAATCTCCTTCACCGTAGCATCTTCAGTTAAGTGTAAACTTGATCTATTTATTATTTCATTTAGTCTTTCTATGTCCTCGTTTTTAACAGTTATTGTTCTTCCGTTAGGATGAGTAAGGGAATCTTCCATTATTTTTTTCATTTTTTCTTCATAGACATTTTTATTAATTGTAAATCCATTTCCAATTTCTAGCTTCTGTACCTCCTCTGACATTAAAAACTTAAGAAAATCCCAGGCTTCTTTTTTAACTGATGATTTTTTATTTATTCCAAACTCATTCCCTGTGGTAAAGGAAATTTTCCCAACTTCATCGCTTTTCTGAGGTTTTAAATATGTTTTTCCATGCTCATAAAATGATGATGGACCTAAGAAAAAATCTTCTTCTGAAATTGCTAAAGAATTAATAAAGTAAGAATCTCCTATATATGCAGTCTCATTAGTAGCCACTTTTTTTTCATACATACTCTTTACAGTATTAAGTAAATTAATAAATTCATCTGATTGAAAATCAGCTTTTTTATTAATAGGATCCACTAGTTTACTATACTCATCCTTTGCTAATTCATTGAACATACGTTCTGGTTCCATATTTGCAATAACTGTACTATGTACATTTTTATCAAGTAAAGCTTCACCATTTTCAATGAATTTTGACCAATTCCAATTCTTATCATCAATATTTGTTTTAGTTTTATCGATAGCTTCTTCATCTCCAACTAAGGTGCTAATAAAAAACCACATAGGCATAGCATATAATGTTCCATTTAATGTTGAGTTATTAATAATATTCATATGATAATTATCTTTGTTAAAGCTTTTATCTTCATTCATCAGCTCTGTTAAATTGGCAAGTATATTTTTATTTGCATAGTTTTCTGCAGATAAGTGATCAAATTGAAGAATATCTGGACCATTACCTGCTAACATTTTGGTATTAGTCTGTTGTATATATTTTTCTACATCTCCCTCTCTAAAAACATCATCTTTCAGGTACTCATTAATTTGTACATCTATATCTGGATGTTTAGCTTCGTACATTTTCACTGATACCTTTAAGGATTCACGTGCATTATAGGTAGTGAGTTTTATAACTTTCTTCCCATTGCCTATTTTTCCAGTGGCAATACTATTACATCCAACTAAATATATAGGTGCTAATACACATAATAAGGCTTTATTTAACTTTCTCACATACTTCCTCCTCCCAATCTTATAGCTAAATATTATATAAATTGAATCAAGTTGCATTTTCTAATGCAACTCTTATTCATTTAACTACATAATAAGTTTAAAGTTTAAATGTATGATAAGTTTTCGCAAACTGTAAAAAAGTTGTAAATTTGTATAAAAAAGTCCCAACTTACCTCAGTGATAAGTTGGGACTTTTTTACATATAATTTTTTTACCATTTATCAGTGGAAAAATGAATTATCTCCATTACTCCTATTGAAAAGCCGTATACCTTTTTAGTGTTACCATCAATACAAATTAGTACTTTCTTGTAAGCTGCATCAGCATCTTCAAATAACAAGCGGTAGTTAACATTCTCATTTTGTCTTCTCTGATTTTGATTAACTAGCTTTGTATTTTTAATATTACCAATATTCTCTTTTAGTATAAATTCTTCTGCTATTTTTTTTGCTTCATCTATATTAATGCTGCTCTTTGAAGAAACTGTCATCTTATCATTATAATAACCATCAACAGATAAGCATTCCCCAGTTTTTGGATCCATTTTCATAGAAAAATATTTAATTTCTATATTTTCTGATTGTTTTTCTACTTTATTATAAAAAATCACCTCATATAAACCATTTTCCAACACGGATTTACTATATTCTAGCTGCTCTTTTGAATAGCTATTTGGATTTACTTCATCTAAGTATTTTTTTATCGTAGATGAACTTTCAAACTGAACATAACATGCAACCTCTGTTAGATAAAGTTTTATATTAAAATATTTTTCTAAAACTTCTAAAGCTTTTAATTTTGCTTCTTCCTCTGTTAAAACTTTCTTTTTATCTGATATATCTGAAGTAGAGGTTGCATTTTTATCAAGCTTTTCAATTACCAGTTGATTTTTTTTTATGCTACTAAAATTACCACAGGAAGTTAAAAATATACTAAAAACTAACAACGCTGAGATTATTTTTCTATTTTTCATTAGAGGAATCACCACCTTTAGCAGTATTAAATATTAATTTAACTGATGTACCATTATCCACTTCACTTTCAACTTTAAAGCTTCCATTATGAATATCTAATATTCTTTTACATATTGCTAAGCCTAATCCTGCACCATTGCTTGCTCTAGTTCTTGATTTGTCAATCATATAGAAAGGTTCAAAAATTTTATCTATATGCTCCTTAGGAATCCCTATGCCATAGTCTTGGATTACAACTTCATATTTATCTTTGTTAATGCCAATGTGAATTTCCGAATTAATTTTAGAAGCTTTTATAGCATTGTCTATAAGATTTGATAGTAACACCTTCATTAAATCACGTTCCATCAGCAGTTCAAAATCATCATCATTTATTACTAAGTTTATGTTTTTTTCAATGAGTTTTGGAAGTAATGATCCTTTTACTTCAAAAGCAATGCTTTTTATGCTTTCATTGTGCATCTTAAATTCTTCTTTTTTTAATAGTATTAAGTCCATTAGCTTAAAAGATAATTGCTCTAATCGCTTTCCCTCTTTATATATATAATCAAGACCATCTATAAAAATTTCCTCATTATATTTGGTAGAACGAAGTAAATTTGCATAACCTATTATTGAAGTTAATGGTGTTTTTAATTCATGAGTCAAGTTATCAATAAACCTCTGTTTTTCATGATTATTCCTTTCCAATTCATTTATTTTTTCCTCAACAACCTCAGTCATTATATTGAAATTTTCTGCCAGCACACCAAATTCATCCTTAGAGTTTATTTCTACCTTTTCGGAAAAATTCCCTTTAATTATTCTTTTAGTAGCTCCTATAAGATTCTGTATTGGTTTTGTTATGTATTTACTTACAAAATACATAAACACCATGAAAATCAAAGATACTACTACGTCCAGTTTGATAAAGAAAACATATTCATTTACTCTTTCTTCATAAATTTCTGAAATATTTCGTATATAAGTAAATTTATAGGATTTATTGTTTATATTTATTAAGTTTGATATGAATATATAAGATTTATTACCTATATCCTTTACAATATATTGTCTTGTGTCTGGTTGAAGTGACTTAAGTTCTTCTCTTGCATCAGGAATTTTAAAATTTACATTGCTAAATACACTTTTGTTATTTCCATCTATAATCTCTACATAAGCATTTTTATCATTGTACTTTTTATAATAATCATTGATAGCATTAGATAAAATTTCATCATCTGAGCTGATATTACGGGAATATCTTTTTAAAGTGTCATATACAGGGAGACTTAAATTCACTCCTGAATAAATACTCAAATGTTCACTTAAACATCTATTTACTTCTCTTTTTAAGGTTTCATTATGAATTTTTTCTATTATTGAAATTCCTGCAAAGTTAAAGGTGAAAATAAATAAAATCAAAGAGAAAACGTATATTCTTTGCCAAAATTTCATCAATTAATCCTCCAACCGGTAGCCAATTTTATAAACTGTCTTAATATTATCATTTAGATCCAGTTTTTTTCGAACTGCCCCAATATGCATATCAACAGTTCTAGTACCTCCAAAGTAATCAAACTGCCAGACACTCTCCAATAGCATTTCCCTTGTTAAGGCTATGTTTTTATTTTTCATCAATATAAGCAATAATTCATATTCCTTGAGAGTCAAATCTACTAATTGACCATTTTTTTTAACTATTCTTTCTTTTAGGTATATTTTTATATCTTTAATTTCCAAAATATCCTTAACTTTTCCGTATCTTCTAAGTACTGTTTCAATTCTTGCTAACAATTCCATTGCTTCAAAGGGTTTAACAATATAATCTTGCGCTCCTAATTTCAGCCCATTAACTTTATCAAAAAGTGAGTTTTTAGCCGTCAAAAATATAACGGGAATGTTTAAGTGCTCTATCTTCGTCATTATAGTAAAGCCATCAATATTAGGTAGCATAACATCTAGTAGTATCAAATCAAACTGCTCTTTTTCAATAATATTAATTGCTTCCAAGCCATCATACACTTCTTTAGAATCATAATTGGCAATATCTAAATTTAATTTTATTAATCTTGATATAGCTAAATCATCTTCTACTATTAAAATTTTTTGTTTCAAATATATTACCCCCAGTAATATTATTATTTTATTTAATGAGGACTACTATTATTAGTTAACCAGAAGTCTATATTATAAACAATTAATATATGAGAAATTTATCTTAAATGTAAAATTATTGTAAAGTTTTAGATACTTATCATTTAAATAATATATTCCTTTTCAGGTGTATGTTATCAATTCTTCTAACATACGAAGAAAAAGCCACGCGGATACGAACTTCCATAACGTAGCTTTTTATATATGTACTTTAAATGATTATATATATACTAAATTTCTATTCAATAAATATAGCTAAGGTTGATAAAAATCTCTTAAAATAAATTATTGATAACAATAAATCACTAGTATTTTCATTAATATTTTTTAGAACTTGAATAAATTACTATGTATCTATGAAATATTTAACTAATTTTACAATGTGTTCATAATAAAATCAAGTATTGCAGAAAAATATAATCTTCCTATGTAATATGTAATATAAAAAAATCCATAATTAATAAATATGGATTTTTTTATATATCTATTTTTCTTTATGAATATAGTTGACGACTTTTGTCCCCATAGGACCTGTACTTATAGTTATTGTATCTCTACCCCCTGGTGGATTATGTGGACCAGTATAAGTTTCTATTTGTACAACTACTCTAAATTGAAATTTTTCACCAATTTTTTTAATACTAAGTATTTCTGCGTCATAAATATCAAATTGCTTTGAATTATTATAATACTCATTAACTGCATTAGATATATATGGATATAATAATGATAATAAGGCTTCTTTGCAATAACTTGGATATTGCTCAGTTTGAGTTATTGTTGCTCCATTTTCTGCTTTTGCAATAGTATTAAAACCTAATATATTAGGACTGATTATATTAATTAAAATAATTATGCTACATATTACTTTTTTCATTATACCTGTACACCTCCTTTTTCTTATAATTATTATGGTTAAATTTTCAAGTTATATTCATTTTTCTTAACCTTTACCCATTAAATCTTTTCCTTACAAACAAATAGATCCCTGAACGGAAATTCAGTCCCTCCTGCGCTCCGTCCAAGGATTATGGAAAACATTTATTATTTAAGGGAAAAGATTTATTGTTTTTAGAAAGAGCTTAAAAGGTGGATACACATGAGGAAGAAGAAGTAGAACAAGAAGTAGAAGAATATATGGAGGCTGCCCGGGGTAATTTAAAAACAAAGGAGAATATCAGTGAGGTTATTGATGCTTTTAACAATAGTATTCCCCCTATGACACCAATGGAGTATTAAAAAATATTGTATTGTACTGAGGATGTAGGACTGGAGTTATTATTTTAGCCATAGATGAAGCAGTAAAGCATAATGCAAGGAATTTTGGATATAGAAATGGTGCTTAATAATTGGTATGACCTGGGGCATAGATGAACAAACTATAAACACAGTTTGTTTTAATGATTGCAGAATTCTGCCATTGGCTAATAAAACTACTTAAAGCAATGACGATTATGAAAAAAATGGTGTTAATTATTTATTTACTTGCAGTGATTTTGTTTGGAACATCCACTTTTGTTAATGCCATAGAACTCTTAGACTGTATGGTACCAAATCAAAGCGATACATATATTGCACCACAAGGATCTAAAGAAGAACTTTACCAAGATATATTTATGACAATGCTCACTCCGTATATTCAAAAGGCTGTGGATGACTATTATGGTAAGTATTATGCAGTAGATCCAGTGGCTGAAATTCTAAGCATTGATAGGCCTAATGGGTATCGAACATTCTATTTTATAATAAAGCTTCAAGTTATTCCCTATCAAGGTGCGCATAATGCAGTAGGGATTGATTAAATTACCTTAAGTGTATCCTCAAGCAATGTAAAAGTTGAAAAGTTTGAACATATTAAACATATTGTAGCCCTCATGAGTGACACGCCTTGTCTTTTTACCCTCAATATGTAGTATTAATGCAAGAAGAACTAGGATTAGATAATGGCGAGCTAAAAGCAGCATTAGAATATTTATCTGGAAGTTTTTGAATCACGAAGTAATCTTAAATAATAGTTTGCTTCTCTGGTTACATGATCTGCTAACAGAGCAGGCATAATAGCTTTTATTTTACAATATAGCAAACCTTCTGTTCCTTGCCTTTTAAGGTTTCTTAATTCTGTTACAAGCTATAGCTATCATCGGTTACTGACTTGAGATTGCTTGGATTATTTGTAAGTGACTTCGTCTTTTCTTCACGCTTCTCAATTCTTCAGCAAATTCATTAGCTTTTTTAATTAGCTTAGTTTCAGAGGAATCTAAATATCCTCTTATAAACTTAGCTTGTCCTTCCATTATATCATTCTAAAAGATTTCTTCTTGTATAAGTTCTTTTAGCTTAACGTCTTTGTCGCCATTGTTTTGAAGTCTATTGAGAATATTTACATATGTATGTGCTTCCCTATAACATGATCAAGATTTAAGGGATAAGTATAGCTAAAAGCTTTACAAGATAGAATTTGATTAAGAATATTAGTTTGTAATCTTATAACTGCATTTACTGTTGAAATTATACCTTGATTAAGTGCTGATACTTGATTAACGATATTTTCCTTTATCCTATAGTTTTTGGTATAACCTAATAAATTTAGCTCTAATGAGAGCCTTTATAAATATATTAGTCCTATAATAAATTTGTTTCAATTCATGCATTGACAAGCTATAGTATTAAAAATAAAATAGTACTATATAGTACTATTTTATTAGTGTTTTTAAATATAGGAGGAAGCAATGAGCAATAAATTGGGAGGACTATTAATAAATAAAGTAAATTTTTTATCTGGAAGAGTTTTCACAAAGCTAATTAGAAAGAATAAGTTATTACATATTAATAATGCTCAAGGCAGAATACTATTTATATTGAGCAGATTTAAAGAAATGTCTATAAATGAATTATGTAATGAACTGTCAGTAAGTAAATCAACTCTTACCAGTATGCTAGATAGATTATATTTTAATGGATATATAATCAAGAAAACTAGTGAATTAGATAAAAGACTTACTTTGATCTCTATTACAGAAAAAGCAAAAGAATCTGTTAATATATATGAAAGTATTGTATATCAAATGGAAAAAATATATTATAAAGGATTTAGCGAAGAAGATATAAATAAATTTGAAAATTATTTATCTAGAATTTATATTAACTTAGAAGAAATAAACGAATTAGGAGAAGATTAATATGGCTAAAATAGTTGCATTTATAGGTAGTCCAAGAAAAAACGGAAATGTAGATACTATTGTACAAGAAATTTTAAATGGAGCAGAATCTAAGAACGTAAGCGTAAAGAAATTTTCTTTAAACGATATGAATATCAGAGGTTGTCAGGGTTGTTTGTATTGTAGAAAGATTCATGATTGCGCTATAAAAGATGACATGCAAGAAATCTATGAAGAAATAAAAAAAGCAGAGTATGTAGTAATAGGGTCTCCGGTATATATATGCCAAGTATCTGCCCAAACAAAACTTTTATTAGATAGGCTATATCCACTTACAGAAATAGATAAGGCAAATCACAAACCTAGGTTTGGTAAGAAAAATTTAATAATGGTTTTCACCCAAGCAGCTCCATTTTCATTTTTATTTAATAAATATTTTAAATATACAGCTAAACATTTAAAAGGAATGGGGTTGGAGCACTATAAGACACTAGTTTCTACAAAAGCATTTGAAAGGAATTCTACAAAAAATAATAAAAATATATTAAGTAAAGCTTATGCGCTTGGCTTACACATAGCAGATAGATAGATTACTAAATATATATCTTACAATCTTTCAAAACAATTATTGTCTTTTAATAGATGAACCAATTTTATGCACTAGGAATGCAAAAATATATAAACTTATAAGGTTCAATACTAATGCCTAAGATAATGTTATAAATTTATTTAGTTGTTTTAATATAAAGCGAGAGTATAAAAGCTCTCGTTTTTAGTTTCTAGTATAAGTTTTTTGTAATATGCAAATAATTTATTTGATAAATATTTAGATGTGGTGATTTCATATGGATAAATTAAAAATTGAAAATAGAATACAGGAAATATTAAAGCAAATTCCTAGTGCTACTCCTGTAGTTAGAAAATTTTTAATTGGAAACAAGGAGACTATTCATGGAGTAATTATATATCTTGATAATATTGTTGATAAGAATATTATAGACAGAGATATTCTAAGACCATTAATGATTGATATTAAGGAAGACTTAAATAAAAATCCTAATATAGCTTACTATCTAATAGAAAAGCATATAGCTATTAGCAATGCTACAGTTGATACGGATATACAAAGAGCTTGCTATAACCTAAAAAGAGGTAAAACAGTAATTTTGATAGATGGAGTTGAAGAATTTATTATTCTTGATACTACTAAAATACCTCATAGGAATGTATCGGAACCTGAAAATGAAGTTGCTATTCATGGTCCACGTGATGGCTTTGTTGAGAGTATTGAGATTAATGTATCCCTTCTTAAAAATAAAATAAAGGATAGAAATTTAATAATTGAAAATATTGAAACTGGAAGACGTACACAAACAGATATAGCTATTGCTTACATTGATGATATAGTAGATAAAGACATATTAGCAGATTTAAAAAATAGGCTGGAGCTTATAGATATGGATGGCGTCTTATCAACAGGTATCATTGAACAGTGTATTGAAGAATACACCTATAGTATTTTCCCTCAAATCTATGGCTCAGAAAGACCGGATGTAATCTCTGCAAATATTCTAGAAGGCAGGATAGCTGTAATATTAGATGGTACTCCTTACGTAATAAGTGTGCCTACAGTTTTGCCGGAATTTTTCCAAACTGTAGAAGATCATTATGAACGAACTCTTGTAGGGACTATAGCAAGATTTATTAGATTGCTCGGGACAATCATGGTTATTTCGCTTCCTTCTATTTACTTAATATTAATTAAATTTAATTCAGAACTTATTCCAATTAAGTTTTTAATACCTATTATCCGAACAAGGCGAGGAATTGCTCTTACTCCTTTTATGGAAATTTTAGCAATGATTTTTGTTGTAGAACTTCTTAGAGAAGGTGGTTTAAGACTTCCATCAAAAATAGCTCAAACCTTGAGTGTTGTTGGCGGATTAATTATAGGTACTGCGGCTATTGAGGCAAGAATGGTAAGTCAGGCTACAATCCTTATTATTGGAGTCACTACGGCTGGAACCTTTATAGTCCCAAATTATCAAATGGCACTTTCTATCAGATTAGTTTCCCTCATAATGCTTATATTATCAAATATTTTTGGAGTCATAGGCTTTTCAGTAGGATGGTATCTATTAATAGTTCATTTGTTTTCATTAAAAAGCTTTGGAGTTCCTTATTTCAATATAACAAATTATAGAGATTTAAGAGATATATTTATAAGAGTACCTATATGGAAGATGAATAAAAGACCTGAATCTATACCAAATAAAAATCCTATAAGGCAAACTGATTTTAGAAAGAAATTTAGGAGGGATAGTGATGAATAACATAGATAACAACACTATTACTTCGAAACAATTGACTTTTTTTTTAGTAGGTTCCATGATTGGGATAGGAGCCTTTAGTTTGCCAAATGAAGTTGTACAAAAGGCTAAACAAAGTGGCTGGATTGCAGTATTAATAGGAAGTATTTACCCTGTATTAATAGTTGTATTAGCAAGATATTATATTGAACGCTTTCCAAATAAGAATATATTAGCACTTAGTAAGGAATGCTTTGGCTCCTTTATAGGAACAATACTAAATCTAATTTTTGCAATAAACTTTATATTTTATATTACTTCTGTATCGCAAGGGCTAAGTAATCTTTTTCTTGTTTCTATAGCTTATTTTTTAAATCCCATAAAAATATTAAGTATTATAATTTTTTCTGCAGCTTATGGAGCATATAAAGATTTAAAAATTCTAGCTAAAGTTAATGCACTAACATACTTTTTAACTATTCTCTTATCTCTTATTCTACTTGCTGGATTCAAAAGCGGAGATTATAAAAATCTGCTTCCTATATTTGATTGCGGATTAAAGGATATAATTTCTGCGACCAAAGAAACAATTTTTTCTTATACAGGTATTGAGGTCTTTTTTTTGATATATCCATTTGTAACAGATAAAAATAAAGCCATATCGGCTTCATTTAAAGCAGTATTTATAACAGTAATAATTTATATATGGTTTGTATTAATTACTATATATTTTGCAGGTATTAATCTTACTCCTAAATTTCTCTGGCCCATTACTATGGTTCCCAAAGCTATAAGCATTGCGGTAATAAGTAATTTTAGATTTGTTTTTTTAGTGCTTTGGTGCATCATAATCATTAAAACTATAACAAATTTTTTCTTTGCGGCTACTTTTATAGTTAAAGACTCTATAAAAGATATGAGTAAAAAGATAATATTTATATCTTTGTTTGTTATATGTACTTTTATTTCTACTCTATATAAAGAAGAAGTAACACGAAGAGCAATTTTAAGTTATTTAATGCCAATCTCTGTTATATTCAATGTTAGTTATATTTTAATAATTTTGGTACTTACATATTTTAAAAAGGATGATAATCATGAAGTCTAAACTAACTACATACTTTAAACTTCTTAGTATAGCTCTTATTATAACACTATTTTCTCTTAAGATAGAATCACAGCCTATTGAAGAATTGGATGTGTCCGTAGGTATAGGATATGACATAGATAAACTTGGTAATGTAATTAAATATAAAACACCTATAAATGTATACACCTTTGAAGAAGATAAATTATCCTCTAGTGTTGTCAGAACAGGTGAAGCCCTTACTATAGGCGAAACAAGACAAAATAGGCAACTAAAATCTAGTATGAAATTTACGTTAGGCTTTGAGAAGGTTTATGTATTTGGTCAGGAATTAGCCGAATATGGTATAAAAAATATATCGGATCTTTTATTTCATACTGCATCGGTAAATGATTCAGGTTTGGTATTAGTATTCAATGGCAAAGCAGAAGATGCGTTAAAACGCAAGGAAATAGGTTTTCCCAGTAGTTCAGATAGGTTAGAAGGAATTTTAAAGAATTCAAGAAACTATAACTATTTTCTTAAACGTTATGAGCTTATGGATATGTTCATAAAATCAAATGAAGAAGGGAAATGCCTAGTCATGCCTTATGTAGAACTAAAGAATCAAGGCTTCGAAGTAACTGGGTTAGCTTTATTTAAGAATCATAAAATGATTGCAAAGTTAGATATTGAGGACACTAGATTCTTCAATATATTAAGAGAAAGCAATGTTAAAGGGTTAATTACAATACGTAAGAGTGCTAGTGAATATAGTGACTTTTACGCTAAAACTTCAAGAAAAGTAAGCTGTGAAAAAGAAGGAGATAAATTCAAGTTTCTAATTGAAATAACTTGTAATGGCGAATTGATAACTAATGAGCTATTTCCAGACATTATGAGAAATTATGAAATTAAAAAACAATCGGAAAAAGAATTTGAGTCTATGTTAAAAGAAAAATGTCTAGCAGTAATAACCAAACTTCAAAATAAATATAAAGTAGACGGACTTGAACTTGGAAGTTGTGCCGCAGCCAAATATGGGAGAAAGACAGGGATTGATTGGAATGAGGTAGTATCTAACTCAGAAATTAATGTAAAGGTAAAGGTAAATATTCAAAGATTGGGACGTGGAGAATATTAAGTATATTGTAAAAATATATATTATTGTCATACAATCTGCAATATAAAAAATCCAAATTTAATTAAATATGGATTTTTTTGTATATCTATTTTTCTTTATGAATATAATTAACAACCTTTGTACCGGTAGGACTTGTTATTATAGTTATTGTATCTACGCCCCCTGGTGGCTTATGTGGACCAGTATAAGTTTCTATTTGTACAACTACTCTAAATTCAAATTTTTCACCAATTTCTATTAATACTAAGTATTTTTACGTCATAAATATCAAATTGCTTCGAATTATTATAATACTCATTAACTGCATTAGATATATATGGATATAATAATGATAATAAGGCTTCTTTACAATAACTTGGACATTGCTCAGTTTGAGTTATTGTTGTTCCATTTTCTGCTTTTGCAATAGTATTAAAACCTAATATACTAAGACTGATAGTATTAATTAAAATAATTATGCTACATATTACTTTTTTCATTATACCTGTACACCTCCTTTTTCTTATAATTATTATGGTTAAATTTTTTAGTTATATTCACATGATAAAACAAATACTTTTAAGAATATAATTAGTATTTCCTATACGAAGAGCTAAAAAATCGATAAATTTTACTTTTAAGATTATTTTTTACATGCTTTTCTAAACAATTAACTTTATTAAACTATATATTTATATGATGTATAATTGGATACACGTTCGTTGATTAATGCGAAATAAAGTTTATATATTCTATATTGAGCTACTTAATTTTGTAGGTAGCGTAATTAATTTTTTTAGAATGTTGTAACGAAATGCGATTTTGATAGTCTTATATATGAAAGGCGGTGAGAATGTGACGGAATTTGAAGAAATATATACCGAATATTTCAAGGATGTATATAGATATGTATTATGTCTTTCTAAAAATGAAAGTATTGCAGAGGATATAACACAAGAAACATCTTTTAAAGCATTAAAGAATATTGATAGCTTTAAAGGAAATTGTAAGATGAGTGTTTGGCTCTGCCAAATTGCTAAAAACTCATATTTTTCATATTTAAAGAAAGAACAAAATAATATTGAAAGAGTTGAAGATATAGCCGATGTTTCTGACATTGATTTTGAACAAATATTAGTTGAAGATGAAAGTGCATTTGAAATTCATAAATTACTTCATAATTTAGAAGAACCGTATAAAGAAGTATTTACATTGCGTTTTTTTGGAGATTTATCATTTTTAAAAATAGCTGAATTGTTTAGTAAAACAGAAAGCTGGGCAAGAGTCACTTATCATCGTGCAAAAATAAAATTAAAGGAGAAGTTAATATGAGATTATCATGTGAAGTTATTAGAGATTTACTACCATTGTATTATGATAAAGTTTGTAGTAAAGAAAGTTCTTCGTTGATAGAAGAACATTTAGCCAACTGTCCACAATGTTTAGATGAATTGCAAAAACTTAAAATGAATTTAGAAAAACCAATTATTTCAGATGGGGGGATAAAAGTAATGAAAAATATTTCAGCAAGATGGGAAAAGGATAAGAGGGTTTCGTTCACAAAAGGTTCCATGTTAGTTTCGGCTTTAGTAGCTATGATTTGTTTCATTGCCTATAATGTTATAGGTGCAAAAGTTTTGCCAGATGGGACATTGGTTGAGCCATTCGCACTAATACCAATCGGATATATATTTGTTCTAGTGTTTATCATTTCACTAATATGCAACTTTGTATTTTTAAAGAAGTACAAAATTAACATTAAGTAAAAGAGCATATGGGAAGTTAAGCCAATTCACAATATTTATAAAATATGAAAAAACAGGCTTTACACAGGAAAGCCTATTTTTTCGTATGCTAATATCAACAATTTAGTCTAACATAGCCTATTAAAAAAACAAATATGATGTTAGTTACGGTAATATATTGTGATTTAATATTTTTTATTCTAATTTTTTAACTAGTTCACTATATTATCGTATTTAGATAAATCAATGCTATATTCCTTTGCATTACAGGTTCTTTTTCCTTACTTTAACAAATGTTATTATTGTATAAATCCATTAAGCAATTATAGTAAAAACCCTTCAAAAAGTAATTAACTGTATTACTCTTGAGAACATTTACAAAAGAAAAAACCGTCTAATCATTGCTTTTTATTGAGATAAAATTGCTTGTACATACTAGAATTAAAATGCATAAAAAGCACTTAGAATCTTAATATAAATAACATTTTAAACAAAAAAGCGTCCACATTCCAACTCCTCCCCAAGAGCTAAAATGTGGACAAAGGTCTTCGTATATACATTGCTAAAGTTCTAATACATCCTACCCTTATAAACCTCCTAAGGTCAAAGCAATTAAGCAGAGCCGTTTATAAGGACATAATGTAAGAACTTTTATGCAATATATTTATACACATATCTATTTTTTATCTATCTATATTTTTACTTAATATCTTATTTTTATTACACAATCTAGTTTATGCATATAATTCTTTTGTTAACTTATTATTTAAAAGCTTAATTAAGCCTCTAATACTTTTTCTAAATCCGCAATTATCATTTTTACTATTTCTAATTTTCCTTTACCGTAGTCTTTTTCGTCTACGTATTCTAGTCCTAATTCTAAGCCTTTTTCTGTCTCTTTATATTCTGATAATAATTTTGCTAACTCTTTTTTCATATTTTTTACTCCCTTTCTTAGAATTATTACCATATTTCTTCTAAATTTTATCTTTTCAAAAAGGTTAAACTTTTTTTCAAATGATTAAACTTTTTTTCAAACGGTGCGACTTTTTTACAAAGCTACACTATTTCCAAAAGCATTTTCCGCATTATTCCACCGTTACAGACTTGGCCAAATTCCTAGGCTTGTCAACGTCACAGCCCTTTTGTTTTGCCATATAATAAGCTAAAAGCTGCTGTGGTATTACTGAAAGTATTGGTGATAATATATCTAGAGTCTTTGGTATATATATAGCTGAATCTACTATTTTTTCTATAACATTATTTCCTTCAAAGGCTATAGCCATTACTTTAGCGCCTCTAGTAACTACTTCTTTAATGTTACTTACCATCTTATCAAATAAGAACCCTTGAGTTAGGGTGGTAATTACTATGGTTCCTTTTTCTATGAGAGCTATTGGACCATGCTTTAGTTCTCCTCCTGCATAGGCTTCAGAATGAACATAGGAGATTTCCTTTAATTTTAGGGACCCTTCCATAGCCACAGCGTAGTCTATACCTCTTCCTAAGAAGAACATATCCTTATGCATATAAGTCTTTGAAGCAAACTTCTGAAGAGTTTCCTTATGAGATAAGGTTTCTTCAGCTTTTTCAGGAAGTTTAAGCATTTCTTCTTTAATTAACTCCATATCTGCTTTTGACATAGTTTCTTTAATTTCTGCAAAGTGCAATCCAATAATATACATAGCTATAAGCTGAGTAACATAGGCTTTTGTGGAAGCAACAGCTATTTCTGGACCAGCCCAAGTATATAGTACATCATCTGCTTCTCTAGAAATAGAACTTCCCACCACATTGGTTACGGCAATAACTCTACAGTCTTTCTTCTTGCTTTCCCTTAACACTGCTAAAGTATCTGCGGTTTCACCGGATTGGCTTATTACTATGATTAATGTTCTTTCATTGATTATAGGTTCTCTGTATCTGAATTCTGAGGCTATATCTACTTCTACGGGTATTTTAGCCAACTTTTCTATTACATACTTTCCTACTATCCCTGCATGGTAAGCAGTCCCACAAGCTACTATATAGATTCTGTCAATGCCATTTAACTCTTCCTTTGTTATATTTATTTTATCTAAGGAAATAGGCTGACCTGGAATAATTCTTGAGGACATAGTATCCTTTATGGCCTTTGGCTGCTCATGGATCTCCTTTAGCATAAAGTCCTCGTAGCCGCCTTTTTCTGCCGCATCCGCATTCCAAGTTACATGGTATATCTCCTTTTTAATCTCCTCTCCCTCTTCGGAAAGTATCTGGACTCCATCCTTTGTTAATACTACAAATTCTTTATCATTTAATAAATATATATCTCTTGTATGATTTAGAACTGCAGGAATGTCTGAGGCTATAAAATATTCACCCTCTCCTAACCCTACTATTAAAGGGCTATCCTTTCTAACAGCCACTACCTTATCTGGCTCATTTTTAGTTATAACTCCTATAGCATAACTGCCTTCCATCTTGGTCACAGCCTTCATTACTGCTTCCACTAAGTCTCCTTTATAGTAGTAGTCCACTAAATTAGGAATCACTTCAGTATCTGTCTCTGAAAAGAATTTATATCCCTTTGAACTTAGCCATTCTCTCAAATGAAGATAGTTCTCTATAATACCATTATGAACTACAGTGATGCTTCCACATTCATTGGCATGTGGATGGGAGTTTAGGTCTGAAGGTTCCCCATGGGTAGCCCACCTAGTATGACCTATACCTATTGCTCCGCTCAAAGGTGCTTCTTTTAATTTTTCTTCTAGCATCGCTAGCCTTCCCTTACACTTAGATATTTTTATATCTCCCTCTTCAATTATGGCCACTCCTGCGGAGTCATATCCTCTATATTCTAATTTTGATAATCCCTCTACTAAAATTGGTGATGCTTCTCTTTTTCCAACGAATCCTACTATTCCACACATGGTGATCTTCCTTTCTTTATATAAGATATTATTTTCAAGCGCAACAAATAAACCCTTTTTATCAAAATTTTTCCATTTAAAGCCAAAGCAAAGCTAAGGGCCATAAATATGATAAAAACAGACCTTGAAAAAAAGTAATTATTTTTTTGTTTTTAATTGGAATTTTTATAAGGTTTGAATGATGTTTCATATAGAGAAAGGTTCACACCTGATTAATGTTGTGCTAGAAATCACTTTCTAGTTTTATTAACCTTTTACGGTAGTGCAATACCGTGGGGCACCCGCCGAAGTTTCGATACTCCCCATCCTCGTCAACTTAAAGCTTAGCTCTTTAGAAAAGATATAGGACAAGCTTAGATGGCTTTAAGTTCTGGCGCTTGATTCTTATACTAACCTCTCTATATTAAATTATGTTACTAATACTATCCCCCTTCACAAACAAATATTTGGTTTCAGATGAGATATATTCCTATCTTATTTCATTATATGTATAAAGCTTTTATTTTGCAACAACTATTCTCATCTTTTTACTTTTGTAATTATACCACAATAATTTCAATATGCAAAGCATAATTTTATCTCCAAATGCACAACACACTGTGAATTTCATATTGGGTATTTATAGATAAAGAATACGTAAACTTAATTTATACATGTTCCAAAATGCCAATCTTCACGGCATTATGGGTCATGTATAAATTATTAGTTGAAGTTGTTTATCTATATAGGGAAACACTATGAAAACTTAACTTGTACATATTTTAAATTGGTATCTTTAAGCCATTATGAGGCGTGTATAAGCTGAAAGCTTACGTTGTTTCCCTATAGGAAATAAATTCTTTTTAAATTATTGATTAGCTTTATCTGCTATAAGCTTTGCAAGGTTATGAGCCATTTTATCTATTTCTTCTTGGTTTTCACCCTCTAACATCACTCTTACCAAAGGTTCTGTTCCTGAAGGTCTTATTAGCACTCTGCCACATCCATGGAGAGCATCTTCAATATTTTTAATCTCTGCAACAATTTCTGAATCAGTTTTATATATTTCCTTTTTATCATTAGGAATTTTTGCGTTAACTAAGACCTGTGGAAGCTCTCTCATAACTGAAGCTAATTGAGATAGTGTCTTTCCGCTCTTCTTAATTATAGAAGCTAGTTGAAGTCCAGTTATTAAGCCATCTCCTGTGGTGTTGAAATCTAAGAATATAACATGACCAGATTGTTCTCCACCAAGCTTATAGCCTTCTTTTAACATTTCTTCTAGAACGTATCTGTCTCCAACCTTTGTTTTTACTGATTTTATACCTTCTTTTTCAAGGGCGATATCAAGTCCTAAATTGCTCATTACAGTAGTAACTAATACATTATCTTTTAATAGCTTATGCTCCTTAAGGTATTTTGCACAGATAACCATTATAAAGTCTCCATTTATAAGATTACCCTTTTCATCTACTGCAAGACATCTATCTGCATCTCCATCAAAGGCTAACCCTAAATCACAATTTTTTCTTACCACATAATCCATTAATTCTTCTGGGTGAGTAGACCCACAGTTTTTATTGATATTTACCCCATCCGGATCATTATTTATAACTACTACCTCAGCACCTAAAGCTCTAAAGGTATCTACAGCAGTTTCATAGCTGGCTCCATTTGCACAGTCTAAAGCTATTTTCATACCCTTCAAATTTACATCCACAGTGGATTTTGCAAACTCTACATAATCCTCTATAGCTGATTCTTCTATATACCTTCTACCTAAGTCTCCCCCAACAGGTGTTGGTACTCCTTCAAAATTAGTTTCTATTACATTTTGTATAGCATCTTCTAGCTCATCGGACAATTTATATCCTTTATTATCGAAAAACTTAATTCCATTGTATTCTACTGGATTATGAGAAGCTGATATCATTACTCCAGCATCAGCACCATATTTTCTTGTTAAATAGGCTATGGCTGGTGTAGGTATTACCCCTACAGATACTGCCTCTGCCCCAACAGATAATATACCTGCCACTAAAGAAGCCTCTAGCATATGTCCAGATATTCTTGTATCCATTCCAACTAATATTTTAGGCTTATGAGTTCCTTCTGTTAAAACATAAGCTCCTGCTCTACCTAAATTATAAGCTAACTCAGCTGTTAATTCCGTATTAGCGATACCTCTTACTCCATCAGTTCCAAACATTCTACTCATATTTTTACCTCACTTTATGCTTAGTGTAAATTTTTTCAAATTTAAAATATCCCTTATTATTATATTATAGCACTACGAATTTCTCAATGACTATTTTTTTCAAGGTTCATAATAAAAAATCCTGGTTACTATAAATGAATATACATTTACAGTGACCAGGATTTTCAACTCTGCTATAGCCCCTTTTTATTTATGGCAAAAACAGAACTTAGAGCATATACATTCTCCAGCTATGCATATGCTCAAGGCTTCTTTGATGCATAAGTGTACTCTAAAAAAATTTTGCCAATCTAAGCTTGCATAACAAGGATTATAACTATATCCCCAATAAACCTTGTCCTTGCAACTAGATTAATATAAAGTATATATGGTTTTTATTTTTTTGTCAATCTAAAACGCATTTTTATACTAATTTAATATTTAAGGCTATATTTTATTAATAATTTACCCTTTCAAACCCATGAGATGATGTTTTCATTAACATATTGTAAATAATATTATAAATTTTCATAATAAAGATTTAATCAGAGATCTTTCAATCAATTCTATACAGTTATTCGAACTTCCTCTCCTGATCCTGATTGTACATGAATTATATCCATACCTTTATACTGTTTTAATTCTTTAAAGCTTTTTGCTAATACAGTAAAGTCTATAGCTTCTATATATTTCATTTCTTCTTCTTTCACATATCTTCTACATATAGCCTTAACAATATTTCCTGACCTTATGGCTAGAGATAATAGGCTCATAGGAACAGGAATAACAATAGTTCTTCCATCAGCTCTTACTTTTATCCTCATAAACTACACCGCCTCCATAAGCTTCTCTAATTTGTCTACTTCTGGGTCAAAAGCAATAAATTTTTTAAAGGATTGAATAAACGCAAAGCCTAAGATTAGCACAAAGGTTATACCAAAACTCAAAGAGATTACTAATCTTATAGGTAACAGCTCCCCTAGTATTCCTCCAAAGGCTAAAGCTATAGGAGTTAGTCCTTGTACTACTGTATTCATAAGTCCAAAGACTTTTCCTCTTAATTCTTGTGGCACTGTATATTGTACTGAGGAATTAATTAGAGCATTTACTATGGCATTAAAGAATCCTGAAATAAATAATAAGGTTATTATTACATAAAAATTATTAAATAAAGGAAATAGGGTAGAAGCTAAAGTAAAGATCATTGAAGCCATCATGAATATATTGTATTTCTTTGAAGATTGTATATTTCCTATGGTGGTGTACAACATCCCACCTACCATGCCTATAGTAAATAATCCCATAGCTAATCCATACTTTTCAGGACCTAAGGCCTCAGATTGCTGGAACATCGGCAGCGTTAAAACCATGGCGATACTGGCAAAGAAATTTAAGGCAGCTGCCATGATAATTAAATATCTTAACCCTTTTACGGACCATACAAATTTAAAGCCTTCCTTAAAATCTTCCTTGAAATGAGTTTTTTCTGCTTTTCTTTGTATTTTAGGTACCTTTATAAATATCTCTGTAAAAGCTGAAAAAAGATAGGATATTCCGTTAGCAAGAAACATCATAGGTGCACCAATTATTTTATAAATGAATCCACCAGCTGCACTACCAATAAAGTTAGTGGAAGTAAAAGCAATACTCATCACAGAATTAGCCTTTATAAGCTTATCCTTAGGTACTAAATCAGGGATGGAAGAACTTACTGCTGGATTGAAAAAAGCAGCACTGATCCCCATGATAATTCCTGCTGCAAAAACCATCCAAAGCTGAATAAATCCTAAGAGGGCTGCAATACCTACAAAGGTTATAAACACGCCTCTTACTACATCCATAAGAACTATCATCCATTTTCTATCGCTTCTATCCACTATAACTCCAGCAAAAGGGGAAATTAGGACTCTAGGCAGCATGGAAGCTGCCATTAAAGTTCCCATAAGAGCTGTAGAACCAGTAAGTGCCAATACCCAAAAGCCTAGAGCCATCTCATAAACCACATCTCCAAAGGCAGATACCAGTTGTCCTTGCCATATCAAGAAGAAATTTTTATTCCATAGTTTTTCTTTTCTATTTACCACCGTAGCTTTTTCAATTTCCATAATAACCTCTCAAAATTAAATAATGCTTATTTCTACAATTTCTCCACCGGAGGCCTGAACATCCACTATCTTGCCTACCAACCCTTCATCTATGGCCTTTATTATCAACTCTATATCTACATTCTCCATACCTTCTACATTTACAGGAAGCTTTTTGCAAGCTCCTAAAACCCCTTTTATAAAATTGATTGGCAATCTTACATTGACTTTATCCTTGGGGGAATCCACCTTTATTATAAGCATCCTTCCTCCCATTGGCTTTACAGGTGGTTCTGGCTCTATAGGCTCTATAGGTTCTATAGCTGTTATTTCCTGTATAAACCCTCCAGTCCCATCTGATAATACTGTTTCTTCATTTTTCTTTAATACTTCAATTATTTCTGCTGCTTTATTAGCGTCTATTTTCCCTTCCTCTACCATTTTTAAAACCTTCATAATTTCTTCATTCATTTTAAAAAACCTCCCATAAAATATTATTATTTAAGCATGTTTAAAGCTTCATCCGCTGTTATTTCACCCTTTTCTAACAGCTCGATTACATTTTTCTTATTGGACATTTCTTTTTTAATACCGTCATACCCTAGAGCATTTATAACCTCATCTAGCTTAGCCCTTACAGTAGGATAAGATATGCCAAGCTCCCTTTCTACATCTTTAATGCTTCCTCTACACTTAATAAATACCTCTATGAAGCGTAATTGATCATAATTTAGATATTCAAAAGGAGAAAGCTCAAAATCATTTTCTATTAGGGTTTTGCATCTGCTGCACTGCATTTTTTTTACTATAAGCTTGCTAGAGCATACCGGACATTTGCTTATAATTTTATATGGCATTTGTTTCACCTCTTTCCTACAATTACATTATATATCATCACATAAACAAAATCAATATATAAATTAATATTTTTAATTTATATATTGATTTTAATTAATTATTTTTATTTTATTATTAATTTTATTGATTACAGCATTAATTATTTTAACCTAGTTTTATATTTTCCTTTACCATGGCATTTTCTAATGCTTTAAATTCTTCATTGTACTCCACTCTATCGATTACGCATTCCTTACCTATGGTTACTCTATTTCCTCTAACTACAGAGGCTCTGGTGCATTCAAGATATATTTCATCTCCTTCAATGATCTCAGCATTAAGTTCTCCATTTACATTTAGAAAGGCATTTAGTATGTCGCTTAAACCTATTATATCCCAACCTCTTTTCATGCCTTTTCTAACTTCTATCTTTTCTCCACCAATCTCCTTAGCGGTACAATGTCCAAACACGGAGATATCTATATTGTCCGCATTTAAAAGTCCTTCAATTCTAAAAGCTCCTGAAGACTTAAAGGCTTCAGCCTCACAATCTTCTCCTACGGTTAAGGAACCAGATATATCTATTTCATTGGATTTTAATTTGCCTCCAATCTTAGTAGCCCCTGAAGCTCCAACGTTCTCAGCGGTTAAGGCTCCTTCTACTACCGAAGAACCACTTACCTTAAATTCCTTAGTGCTTAAATTCCCTTCAATTTTAGCAGTACCACTGGATTTAAACTCACCGCATTCCACATTTCCAATGATTTTAGAGCTTCCACTGGTAGAAATGAGTTCAGCTACTACATTTCCTTCAATTCTCGAAGAACCACTGGTTTTAAGATTTATACAGTTTATGTCTCCTGAAATTTTACCTGAGCCGCTTATTTTAACATCCTTATAATCTCCTCCACCAGCTGAACCTGAACCTGATATTTTTAAGTCCGGTCTATTTTCAAAATTTTTCTCACTCATTTATTTAATCCTCCCATAAAAATCTATTTATTTTTCAATTTTTAATTTCAATTCTTCAATATATTTAGAGATAGAAGCTTTAACTATTAATTTAGCCCCCTCCTCCATGTAAAACTCCACATTAGTGGATACAATAATCCAAGTGCCAACTCCTAATTTTCTTATAAATATTAAGTCATAATTTTTTCCCTTTATGCTTTCATAATTGTCTACTAACATTGTTATAAAGTTTTTTCCTTCTTCCAAGGTTATGTTCCCAGAGCTTAGCAATTCCTGAAGTATATACATGCACAGCACATCTTCAAATTTATACTCTGCCTTTGATCCAGCTATAGATTCGTATATATCTAATATTCTTTCCTCTACCACTTTATTCTGAGAAATATAGCTTTTATTCAAAATAATCTTAGAGGGCTCTGGTGAAAACCTATCCGCTAGCTCATCTAAAGATAAATCATCCTTCATGTCTTTTATCTTATTTATCCTATCTAGAATTTTATCTTTTGGGAAAAAGGTCTCCTGACCTGTAAAGCTGGACTTCTTTATAAACCATTCCTCAGGTATTATATTTTTTCTTTTCCATCTATATAATTGACCATAGGATATACCCGTAATGTTTAAAAGGTCCTTTTTAGATATTAAATCCTCTTCCATAAAACAACCTCCTTTGCAAGTAGTGTAACATAACATTGTTACGTTGTAAATATTTTTTTTAACAACTTAATAAAAAAACATGTAAGCTTACAAATAGTTTGAGACTATTATCTAAAAGATTGAGACCTTTTTTTAGATAATTTGAGACAGAATTGCTATACTAGGTCTTTGTTGTATTGTCCAACTTTATTTTAATACTTGCACAACACACATGAAGGAAAAACTATGTTTAATTGGGGTAATACCAGCAAGCGTGTCATTATCTATACTTTCCTAAATAGAAATGGCTTAAATAGATAGCTTTAACATTTAGTGAACAATCGTAAACTTATGCGAATTAATTAAACTTGAGTCAATTAAGTTGAAGAAAACCTTACGTAAACTAAGAATATACCATTATTTAAAATTTTTTTGTAACTAAAAATACATATAAATAAATTAAATAACATATAACAGCAGAATGACTCATATCAACACTTTTTATAGTGATATGAGTCATTCTTCTTATATTGTATATATTATTTTATTATTATCTTTTAATTAGAGGAAATGCTATAACATCTTTTATGGTATAAGAACCAGTAAGAAACATTATCATTCTATCAATACCTATTCCTAATCCCCCAGTTGGTGGCATTGCAGTATCGATAGCAACAGCGAATTCTTCATCCATTGGACTCGCTGTTTCGAGTCCAGCTCTTAGTTTTGATGCTTGTTCATGCAAAAGTATTCTTTGCTTCAATGGGTCATTAAGTTCTGAATAAGCGTTCCCAAGCTCAACACCATAAGCATAAGGTTCAAACCTTTCAATTAAATCCGAGTTATGTCTATGAATCTTACATAACGGAGAAGATTCTCTCGGAAAGTCTATAACGAAGGTTGGTTGAATTAGTTTCTTTTCAGAATACACTTCAAACAAATTAACTATTAATTCTCCCTTTGAACATTCAGCAATAACTAAGCCCTCATTTTGACTTTCTATTAAGAGCTCATTGTCCTTAATACTTTTAATAATTTCTTCCCTAGTAAGTGTCTCAACATCAATTCCTGTATCCTTTTTTACAAGGTCACACATCTTCTCTCTCTTCCATGGAGCTTTAAAATCAATTTCTGCGTCTCCATACTGAATCTTTGTTGTTCCATTAACTCTGTTAAATACATATTCATACATATTCTCCATAAGTTTCATCATATCATTGTAGTCAGCATAAGACATATAACATTCAAACAAGCAAAATTCTGGATAATGCGTTCTATCAATTCCCTCATTTCTAAAAGCCCTTGCAAAGGTATAAACTCTTTCAATTCCTCCAACTATAAGTCTTTTTAAATATAATTCTGGAGAAACATTCATAAATACATTACAATCCAATGCGTTAACAAAGGTTGTAAATGGCTTTGCCTCTCCTCCGCCGTATTTAGTATCCAGAACAGGAGTATCTGCCTCAACAAAATTTAAATTGTTTAAATATTCTCTGATAACTGTTATGGCTTTTGAACGTTTAATAAATCGTTCTTTAACACCTTCATTCATTATCATATCTAATGAACGATGTCTTTGCCTCAAATCAGCATCTTGTATACCGTGATATTTTTCTGGAAGTGTTCTAATGGACTTTGACAATAATTCAAACTGATTTACTTTAATAGTGATTTCACCTGTCTGTGTCTTAAATACAGTTCCATCAACTCCAATAATATCTCCTGCATCAATTAATTTTAAGATTTCATAGCTTTCAGTACCTATTTGCTTTTTGCTTAAGAATATTTGTATTTTTCCTTTTTCATCTATAATATTGGCAAATGTAGCATTTCCCATCCTTCTTATTAGAATAACCCTTCCTGCTAATGTAAACTCTTGCTCTTCTTTTATATTTTCAAAGTTATCAAAAATATCCTTAGTATGAGTTATATTTTTGTAGCCATAAGGATATGGATTAACCCCCAGTTCATAAAGCTTATTTAACTTTTTAACTCTTTCCACTACAAATTCATTTGAATCTGGCATTATATTTTCTAAGTTTTCTATACTTTCAAATTCCTTATACATTTTAGCTATACCACCTTTTAATATTTATTTATGATTTAATAGATTTTTAGACAAATAAAAAAACTTTCACCTCCAAGATTTTAATCTTGAGGACGAAAGTTATATATTCGTGGTACCACCTCAGTTTATCAATATGTTGCCATATAGACCTCTTTAAGTACATAATTAATTGTATACTCTATAACTTATAACGGGTTATACCGTCACAGCCTACCTCTGAAACCAGACTCGGTGTGCAACTCTGAGACCTTCTTCAATAAAAAAATCCTTGCTCATTCTCACCCTGTAGAGCTCTCTGTAAATTCATATATTTATCTACTCTTCTCTTCATAGTCTTTAAAGGATTATAGCATAAAAAACTACATATGTCCATATTTTAAATCACTACTATTTATTCACATAAATAGTAGTGATCATATGCGTGGATCGGCAGGTAACCTAATAGAATTTACATTGATGAACTGGATTCCACTATGGCCAAATCATCACGCAATGTTCATTAAGCAAATCATCATTGGTCTAGTCTTCATGTTCATATGGTTTGGAGTGTTCTATTTCTTAATTAAAAAATTTGATATTAAGACGCCAGGCCGTGAAGACATGAATATTAAGTTATATTCTAAATCAGATTATAAAGAAAAGATGGCTAAGGAAAAGGGCTCTCTTGAGGATGTGTCATCCAATGATGCAAACACAGTTAAAGCAATTAAGTTTCTCTCATTACTTGGCGGAAAAGCTAATATCGAATTTGTAACGAACTGTGCATCTCGTCTAAGAGTCAAAGTTAAAGATGAAAAACTAGTAGCATCTGCTGAGAACTTTAAAGAAGTGGGTGCACATGGTCTTGTTGAAAAGGGAAATGCATTTCAAATTATAGTTGGACTAGATGTACCAATTGTAAGAGAGAGATTTGAAGAATTGATAAAAGAGGAAAATTTAAATGAAAAAAGTTAAAAATTCAAACCTATTAAGTTTACTTAATGTGTCAATCGCACTACTTGTTCTGTCGATTGTATTCTATTACTTTCATTTGAAGATGATGAGTGTCTCTAGCGATACTCCAGTCATGTCAATCATTGAAAGCAATCCAATCTTTGGTTCGGACTTACTAGCGGTATGCGGAAAGATATTCACGGCTGCAATACTCCTAAAACTCCGTTTAAAGATCAAGAGTGATGAAGATGAGAGTTATACTGGTTTAACGTTTTTACTTCTAGCCGCATCACAAATACTCATACAAAATTACATTGTAGCTCTAATGCTGCTGTATATTAGTTATCTAAGATACTTTCCACTTAAAAGAGAAGATATCTTTAGTGGAAACTTGAAGAAGAATATCGCAAGTTTTGCACTGCTAGGATTACATATCTTAATTCTCTTTGTAAACTTACGCATTCAGGCAATTGTATAGAATACCGTGATTGGAGGAACGTATGTTCAAGTTATTTTCTAAGAAAGATGTAGTCAAGCTTCACTCACCAGCAAATGGTAGAGTGATCAAAATAGAAGAAGTGAACGATGAGATGTTCGCAAACAAAATGCTAGGAGACGGATTTGCAGTTCAACCAGAGGGCGGGATAGTATTCTCACCTTGTGTTGGTGAAGTCATTAGTATCTTTTCTACAAAGCACGCCATCTGTATCAAAGATCAGAACGGATTAGAGGTACTTGTCCATATGGGGATCGATACGGTTGAGTTAGATGGGCTACCATTTACGATTAAGGTGAAAGAGGGCGAACATGTGGATACGAGTACAGTGATCGCTCACATGGATATTAAAGAAGTATTAAAGAAAGAAAAGGAAACAGATATCATTGTTGTCTTTACTAATATGGATGCAGTTGAAACCATTTCAATTGAAAAGAGTAGATACGTATCCGCCCAAGAAATTGTGGGTGAGCTAAAGCTCAAGTAATATAGTCACAACGAGTATAGAGTGAATGTAAAGTTGTTGTATGAATTTTTAATTGAAACTTATAATTTTAATTTCTTATCATAAAGTTTTGTATAAGAGGAGATTTTACGATATGGAACCAACCCTTCCAAACTTAATAGCAAAACTAGTTGATAAGTTCACCCAAGTTCGTTATAATCTTTTGCAGTATATTTAGTTAATGGCATAATTAATTATACCGTGGAGGAGTGCGGATTCTTAGGAATCCGTTTTTCTGTTTTTTTACACAACAAGGAGCTGTTGCAAAATAACTGATTAATTAATTATTTTGCAACAGCTCCTTTCAGCTTTAATTACCATTCAATTGCTTAGATTATCTGATGATTTATAAATTCAACCCCTTACTCAAAACAGCTAAAACTTTGTCTGTACATTCTGCAAATTCCCGGATTTTTGCGACAATTTTATTACGTCTTTCCTTGTCTTGCAATGCTCCGAGTGTAATGTTGAAGCCTCCACCAATCGCTTCTAAATCTTCACCGTTCTGTTCATTCCACATAAGGCGCATTTTTTCATATAAGTTGCGAATTTCCCCTATTAATTTTAAATCAGGATTAAGCTCCTGTGCCTTATCTAAAAAATCAAGACAGCAGCTGCTATTTGTTGCCAGATTGCATACATATATGGTATACATCGGCCAATCATCGAATTCTTCTGGCTTCATATTATCAAATCTCCCGCTTTCAATGTCTGTCGCCCATGAACGGAAAGCCTCCGCTCCAAAACAATAACTCTCTGTTTTTGTTGTCAGAAGCTGATGTAATGTCAATATCCTGTTGCGGTAAATGTCTGCCAACTCTACATTCTTCCTCTTTTCTCCGACAAATACCCAACCGTTGCAGGCCTCCTGTCCAACTAAAAGCTTATCCGGAAGCAAATTGTTAAATGAAATCTTATCCGGTTCGGTCATGTCAGCGGTCATATAGAGCAAAGTCTTTCCAAAGTCTTCATAACCTACAAAGACGCCCCAGCCCCATCTGTTTCTGGGATTATTACCCCATTGATTAAAAATAACCGGTATGCCTTTATCAATATAAGCTATTAATGTATGCAGATACATTTCTTTATTATTTGACAGCTGTTTTATCGTAATAAAAGTGCTTGCATATCCACAAGCGGCAAAGACATTTTCGATATAATCAGTATTACCTTTGTCACTTAAAAAATAATCGGTCGCTCCATCACCGCGAAAACGGTCATATGAATAAACCTGCGCAAAATTATCGCCCGTCAGTCCCGCAAAAAAAACGTAGTTATAATCCTTTTCCCCCAAGCATTCCATCACATATTTTGCACATCCACTAAACCAGTAATTTTCGCCATAATGCATTGTAATGAGCTGGTGAATATTTGGTATTATGTTGTTGCTTTGTTTTGTACTCATAATAAGCCCTCCCTGTTTTATTTTAATTTTAGGTGTTGTTTTTAACTGAGAAACAGTTATTGCTCTGAAATATTTCTTTCCCTGTCCATCAGAACCGATTATAATTGTTTCAGGCTTTTGAAGATATAAATCAGAAACCATGTAGGGAAAATTCACTCCACAGTACCTTACTTCACCATTAATAACAACAGCAAAATGCTTTTCGCCCACAATCCACGTCAAAGTATTATATTCATTATATTTAATTCTCCCAAGCTTTGGATAGGTGAAATAATTCCCCAAGATAGGCTGATTAAAGCAAATCGCTTCCTTTGATAGCCTGCTGTCTGCTTTGTTTTCCATATTAATACCGAATAAATTATTTCCATGATAAAAACGGATACTGCCTTCGTCGCTTCCATAGCTAAAACGTTCACTCTCATTTTCTGCCTTAAATTCGATATCCACACGAAAAGGTATTTTCACTGAAACATTTGTTGAAAGCTTTCGTGTGGCTATCCAGCATATGTATTCCACCTCACCCGTTTCAAGTACTTCATAATGAGGATCATAAATGGGAGTAATTTCTGTCAAAGGAATGTTATATTCATACAGGACAGGATTTTCGTGTTCAATCTCAACAAGGTTTATATTTGAAATTTGTTCATTAGGGTCATAATGCTCTGCGTCAGGCAGCCGTCTTTTTACAGGCAGAAATATATTGATTTTTTCGCGTCTGCTGTCGGAAGAAATCACAGACTCCGCAAGGGATTCATGCCTTAAGCGCCCTCCGTGGCGATAGTCTACTTCATAATACGGATTATTATCAAAGCTATTTATCATTCTATGATGAAATGAAGCAATGTCATCCTCCACATAAACACTGCCGACAGCAAACAGGCCGCCCTCAAATTCATAGTCTGAATAAGGGCTGTCATTATTAAAATCCCTGTCAATATTCTGAATGATGACTGTCTGGACATTGTCCTTCTGATATTCAAACAGCTTGTGACTTCCGGGTGTTCCAAAGGGTATTCTGCTTTTACTTAGCCAGTCCCAGAAGCCGTCGACATCAGATATATCAGAGTCCTTCAGCTTTGACGAAAGGACACGCATAGGAGGTAAATCGATAATTATCAAATCCAGTGGAACCGACATTTTTTCGGAAAGATCTGAAAGTCTTTCAAAGCTAATCTCCTTTTCATTTTCACGAATTTCCTGCGCCTCAAGCTGTTTATCAATTTTTTCATACAAAAGCGGTAAGGCTGAAATATGCTTTATTCCACTTTTCAGCATAGCCTGCAAAAATTCATCAATAATATGCTTCAGATCTCTAAGAGCGTCAATTTCATTGTCTATAGCATTGATTCGGCTCACAAAACTTTCTACAAGCACAGTCATATCTTCACTTTCATAAATACTAATGATATCCTTTATAGGAATCTGCATTTTCCTGAGAACAATAATCTGCTTAATCCGTCCAATGTTCTCACTGTCATAAAACCGGTATTTTTCAAACTGCAACCGCACGCTTTGAACAAGTCCTACCTGCTCATAATAGCGCAGTGTTCGGGAAGATATACCGAGCTGATTTGTTAAATCAGTGATTTTTATCAACTTCATAAGTTCAACCTCCTTTCTGGATGATAATTCGATTATATCACTTGACCTTGCGTCAAAGTCAATATACCGAAATATGCGTAAAGAGCAAAGCCATTCCACAGCCAGACAGGATCTTCAAAGGAATAGTCAAAAAGGATTCTTTTTATTATCAGCCTTGCAAAGGAATATAACATTTTTTCTGTTTTTTAACACAAAAAGGGAGCGTTGTTATATAGATGAGTACTCATCTATATAACAACGCTCCCTTTGCTTTTAAGCTCCCTTTGGTTTCAAATAGAAAACTATTAATTTTCGTAGTATAGCCTATAAAAACTTTCTCGTTACCCTAGCTGTTATTACTTCTCCCAGCTGGATTAACCATAGAAGTAAGACCAGCATATTTCAACCTATCATATATAGACGCTGTAGGGATAAGCCAAACCTCTCCAGTTCCTCTAAATACATTAAGCAATCCTTCTCCACCAGTAGCTGTAGCCATTAAGGACTTTGAAGATTTCTCTACAGTGAAATCTATTCTGCCACTTCTTAATATGGCAAAGCTTCCATCTACCTTTAAGGTGTCATTAATTAATTTACATCTTATTATCTCACTAGGAGGTACAGGAACTTCCAAGGCTACAATACCACTGCCTGATAATTGGGTTTGAAACAGTCCCTCATTACCAAAGAGAGTTGAACTTAAGGATTTTTGCATGATAGCTCCAACCTCTACGCTATCTTCACAAGCGTAAAATATTCCATCATCAACTATAATTTGTTCATCCTCTAACTCTAGCAGTGCAAAATGACCAAAGCTAGGCTCTAAGAACATTTCACCAGTACCTTTGTATCTCGGTTTAAAGGTTTCTTCTCCTGTGACCTTATTAGCAAATATTTTTTTACCTAATCCCACTAAGCCTCCTATTTTATTATCCATTTCTATACTGCCCTTCATAAAATGCAGGGTACCTGCTTCGATTTTCACCACACCATCATTAAGAAGTATTCTAAGCTGCCTTAGCTTAATATTGGCATCCTTCATAAAGGATAGCATCACTGCGCTTTCTACGTCCTTCCCGCCTTTTAAGTCTTCATATTCTAATACTTGAAATATTACCTCGCTATTTCTCATTTCATCAATTTTTATCATGGCATTTTCTGAATTCAAATTACTTCTCAATGTTAATACCCCTTTCCTTATATATAGGTTGCAAAAATCTAAGTACATTTCTTTAGCTTCAAAATTCCTAGGGTCGAGCCTATTAAGCAGTGGAATTTTGCATCTAAGAAATGTAAGATTTTTATTGCAACATATATATCTCTAAATAAATTAGGGTTAGATAATCCTAAAAGGATAATCTAACCCTATACTTTAATTATATTATCTTACATATTCAGCGCCTTTTTCAAGAGCTTTCTTATTTATTTCAAAGAATTTTTCTTTACCATGAGCTCTTAAAGCTTCTAATAAAACATCCATAGATACGATGTTTGTTTTAGCTACTAATGCTCCTAATAATACCATGTTAGCAATAGTCTTATTTCCTAATTCAGTAGCTACAGTTTGAGCTGGTATTTTAATTACTTCTAAATCTGTTCTTTCTGGCTCTCTTGTAACTAAATCTGAATCTAATATTAATAATCCATTGGCTTTAATACCTTTTTCAAATTTATCTAAGGAAGGTCTATTCATTACAACTACAGTATCTGGTGCAGTAACTATAGGTGAACCTACTTGATCATCTGTTAAAATAACAGAGCAGTTTGCAGTTCCTCCTCTCATTTCTGGACCATAGGATGGTAACCATGAAACATTCATATTAGCATCCATTCCTGCATAGGCTAAAAATTTACCCATGGACAAAATTCCTTGTCCACCAAAGCCAGCGAAAATAATTTCTTGTGATGCCATACTATTTTACCTCCCCTGTAGTGTCTTTTTTAATACCTAGTGGATAGAAAGGTATCATATTATCTCTTAACCATTGTAAGGATTCTCCTGTAGATAATCCCCAGTTTGTTGGGCATATAGACAATACTTCAACCATGGAGAAGCCTTTTCCTGCAATGGCATTTTCAAAAGCCTTTTTTATAGCCTTCTTAGTTTTCATTACATTAGGAACATTATCTACAGATACTCTTTCTACATAGCAAGCTCCATCTAAAGTTGCTATCATCTCTGATACTCTTATTGGATGTCCTTGAGTTTTTACATCTCTTCCATAAGGTGAAGTTTCAGTTACTTGACCTGGTAATGTAGTAGGTGCCATCTGTCCACCAGTCATACCATATATACAGTTGTTTACGAAGATAGTAACTATATTTTCCCCTCTTGTAGCAGCATGTACAATTTCTGCTGTTCCAATAGCAGCTAAGTCTCCATCTCCTTGGTAAGTAAATACTACTGCATCAGGATTAGCTCTTTTTATACCTGTAGCTACGGCTGGTGCTCTACCATGAGCTGCTTGGAACATATCGCAAGCAAAATAGTCATAAGCAAGCACTGAACATCCTACAGGGGCAACTCCTATAGTCTTATCTACTACCTTTAGCTCTTCTAATACTTCTCCTATTAATCTATGAATTACTCCATGAGTACATCCTGGACAGTAATGAGTAGGTCTATCTAATATAGCCTTAGTTGGCTCGAATACTATTGCCATTATTTAGCACCTCCTACTATTGCTCTTACTTTAACTAATATCTCTTCAGGGTTAGGAACCATACCGCCTGATCTTCCATAGAAAGCTACAGGTTTTCTTCCATCAGAAGCTAGTCTAACATCCTCTACCATTTGACCGCAGCTCATTTCAACAGATAGATATCCATATTTAGTATTATCAACAGTTTTGTCGAAAGCTTCTACTGGGAATGGCCAGATAGTTATTGGTCTTATTAAACCTAGTTTTATTCCTTCTTTTTCTGCAAGCTTTATAACATTTTTGCATATTCTAGAGGTGGTTCCATAAGCAACCATTATTAAATCGCAATCTTTTTCGCAGTTAAATAGCTCATATCTTGTTTCATTTTTCTTGATTTCAGCATATTTTGCTTGTAAGTGCTCATTATGATGCTCTAATTCCTCTGGTTTTAAATATAAGGAGTTAATAACATTATGAGCTTTTCTTCCATTTAGTCCGTTGGCCGCCCAAGCTTTTTCTGGTAATTCCTTAGCAGGTCTTTCTTTAAACTCTACAGGCTCCATCATTTGTCCGAGCATTCCATCTCCCATAACCATTACAGGAGTTCTATATATATCAGCTACATCAAAAGCATCCTGAATAACGTCTACCATTTCTTGTATGGATGCTGGAGCATAAACTGGCATACTAAAATCTCCATGAGCTCCACCTTTTGTAGCTTGGAAATAGTCTGATTGAGCTGGTTGAATTCCACCTAGTCCTGGGCCTCCTCTTACTATGTTTATGATAACACATGGAAGCTCAGCTCCAGCTATATAGGATATACCTTCAGCCTTTAAGCTTATTCCTGGGCTTGAAGATGAAGTCATAGTTCTGATACCAGTACCTGCTGCTCCATATACCATATTTATTGCAGCAACTTCACTTTCTGCCTGTAAGAATACTCTTCCTATTTTAGGCATTCTCTTTGATAAATAAGCAGAAACCTCTGTTTGTGGTGTTATAGGATATCCAAAGAAGCACTTACAGCCAGCTTTAACAGCGGCTTCACCTATAGCTTCGCAACCCTTCATTAAAACCTTTTCTCCCATTTTTAATCCCCCTTCTTATTTTTCTACAGTAATAACTAAATCTGGGCACATTCTTCCGCAGGATGCGCAGCCTATACAATCTTTCATCTTATCCTCTGTTACAGTGGCTGGATGATACCCCTTTTCATTTAGCTTTTCTGAAAAAGTTATGATTTTTTTAGGACACGCTATGACACATTGCCCACAGCCTTTACATCTTTCTTCTCTGAAAGTAACTCTTGGCATATTTTTTACCTCCTTAATTTAAAACGATTACATCTAATATTTTTATATCTATCTCCAAGGCGGTTTCATATAAATATCTATACCAAACACTTCTTCACCATGGACTCTACCCTTTATATTATCAACTAAGTCTTTTCTACATACTGTAAACTTGTAAGGAATATTAAGCTTCTTAGAGAGCTCTGTTACTCCTTCATCCCCTTTGATAATATGCTCTACTTCTGTTTCATAAGATAGATTTGTATTTGATACAAGATAGCTTACCTTTAATCTGCTGGAAGCTTCTACAGCTCTTATATACTCTTCAGTACCTTGCTCATCACTGGTAAAGGGTCTCATGTTATTAACCACAAAGTACATATCATAGCCCTCTTCTCTAAAGTAACGATTATATTGTCCTAAAGCTATGGCCCCCATATCATCCCCACCTACATCAAATACCACTTCACTGGATTTGTCATTGAAGGCTGATAATACTTCTGCAGGCACCACCATAAGTTCTGCGTTAGAAAAATGAGGATTTGCAGAGATAACTCTTACTCCTTGAGCTTCTAACTCATCTCTTAAATCTCTTACGCAAAAATAAGGATTTACTATATCCAAATCTATTAGTGAAACCTTTTTCCCTTGTTTTGCAAGATTTAGAGCATAATTTATGGATATTTCCGTCTTGCCACTACCAAAGTGTCCTGTGAAAATCCTAATTCTACTCATATCTACTCCTTTCAAAGGCTTGACCTTTGAGTTAAAATAATTAACTATATATTAATTATATTATATAAATTGCAAGGGTACTAGCCCTAACAAGGCATTTTTGCGGTTTAAAATTCATATTTTTTTCGAAAGGTTACTGCGTATTTATATAGTAATTCTTAAATATTTTTATAATCTATTAATAGATATTTTTTTATTTACATTTTTTAAGCTATTTATAAATATTTATTGAAAAGCTCTAATACATTGCCAAGCCATTAAAAAAGGGTGTTTATAAGGGCACAATGTAAGAACTTTAGTGCAACCTATAGGAGGATGTGAAAAACATATGTGTTCTTTTTCACGGGCCGCTCTTGGGGCTCCACGCACGGTATAGGGAAACCTATAGAACACCTTTTTTCACATCCTCCTATGTAGTACCCCCTTTTGATATAGTAGAAATATACTGTTCTAAATTAATAATTTATCACCAACTCTGCCTATCATATAAGCTCCGATAGGTGCTGTAATAATTATAGATAGCACTGCAATGGCTAACATCACATCTCCAGAGGCCACCCCTAAGGATAATGGTACTGACCCTATGGCCGCTTGTACTGTAGCTTTAGGTATATAGGCTATTACGCAAAACAGTCTTTCTTTAAAGTTCAAGTCTGTTCCCGCCAAAGATAATATAACCCCTATACCTCTTCCCACTAATCCTATAAGCAAAATGATTATGCCTATAGTTCCAGCGTTTATAGCTACATTGATATTCACTTGTGCTCCTACTAAAACAAAAAGCAATATCTCTGCAAAGACCCAAATCTTATTAAATTTTATTGCTAACCGCTCTCCCACCTTAGGCAGCTTTTCTATTATTATAAAGCCTATGGTCATAACCCCAAGTAAAGCGGCTATTTCTATTTTGTTTTTTAATACATTCTCTAAAGCGCTTAATAATATGGAAATTCCAATTATTATTAATACCTTTTCCGTATCTCTTATATGATACTTTTTAAATACTCTAATCAATATGAGTCCACTAACTACCCCTAAGGCTATACCTAATAAAATGGATATAGGCACTCCAATTATCTTTACTCCTAGATTTACATGAGTACCGCTATATAGACCTAGAAAAGCAGAAAATATGGTTATGGCAAAGACATCATCAATGGAGGCTCCTGCTAATATCAAGGTTGGTATACCTTTCTTTGTCCCCAACCCTCTTTCCATAAAATGAAGCATGGAAGGCACAATTACTGCTGGAGAAACTGCCGCCATTATAAAACCTAAAATTCCGCCTTGAACAAAAGAAAAATTTAGTAAGTAAACAGAGGCTATAGCTATAAATATTCCTTCAATAACTCCTGGTATGCAGCTTAATTTTATAGCAGGTACACCTACTTTTGCCAGATCCTCTTTCTTTATTCCTAGACCAGCTCTTAACAATATAATTATAAGGGCTAGTTTTCTTATATCCGCGGATATGTTTATCAAATCCTGCTGAATCCAATTTAACCCGTAAGGCCCTAAGAGTATTCCTAAAAGCAGCATCCCAATGAGCCCTGGCAGTGACAGCTTTTTAGAAATATAGTTTGCAATAAGTCCCAAAATCATTATTATCCCTAAGCTTGTAATCATAATTTTCCTCCTTATGAAACCCATTAATATTAATTTGTCGCAAATCTAAAATAAAAAACCCCTACAGATACATATAAATAAACAATGTTTATCTATAACCTGTAGGAGTCATTAGCTACAAGAAATCTACCCTATAGCGATTATGGCGAACTCCATCGCCTTAGTATTAAATTTACTTCTTTATTTTATTATAATTTTACAAATAAATCAATTAATTATTTTTATTTATATAACTTATAGCCAATTCTCAAACCTTTTAATATATATATTCTTTATTAATTGTGTTAGTGTACAATAGCTTATTAAAATTAGTATTAACCATGGGAAGTAATTTAAAGGCAATTTTACAAAACCTATGGAGGCTCCAAAAGCTGTAAAGGGAATAGTTATCCCCAAAAGCATTATTGATGCTGTTAGTAATAGCACTGGTTTAGCAGCTCTGCTTTGTATAAAGGGAACCTTTCTTGTTCTAATCATATGAACAATTAAAGTTTGAGATAATAACCCTTCTACAAACCAGGCTGTTTGAAATAGTCCTTGCATTTTTGGAGCATTAGCCTTAAACACCACCCACATCAATATAAAAGTAGCTATATCAAATAAAGAGCTTATAGGTCCTATAAAAACCATAAATCTGCTTATATCTTTAGAATCCCATTTTCTTGGTTTTCTTAAATACTCTTCATCTACCACATCCCATGGAATAGAAGTTTGTGATATATCGTATAATAAGTTTTGAATCAATAATTGTATTGGTAGCATGGGTAAAAAAGGTAAAAATGCACTGGCAGCTAATACGCTAAACATGTTACCAAAATTTGAGCTGGCAGTCATTTTAATATACTTCATTATATTGCCAAAGGTTTTTCTTCCTTCAATTACGCCTTCCTCTAATACCATCAAACTTTTCTCAAGCAATATAATATCTGCTGATTCCTTAGCTATGTCCACAGCAGTATCTACGGATATCCCTACATCAGATTCCTTTAAGGCCGCAGCATCGTTAATACCATCTCCTAGAAAACCCACAGTATGACCTTTAGCTTGTAGAGCTTTTATTATTTTGGACTTTTGAAGGGGTGCTAGCTTTGCAAACACAGTGGTGTTTTCTACAAGATTAGCTAGTTCCTCATCTTCCATCTTCTCTATTTCAGGTCCTAGAAGCACCTGTTTTACCTCTAATCCTACTTGTTTACATATATTAAGAGTTACTACCTCATTATCTCCAGTAAGGATTTTTACATTTATGCCTGAAGCCTGTAAAGCTTTAATAGCTGAAGCTGTCGATGGCTTTGGAGGATCTAAGAAGCCTATATATCCAACTAGTATCATATCTGCTTCATCGCTTAACTCAAAACCAAAATAATCCTTAGGAAACTCTTTCCTAGCCACTGCTAAAACTCTCATGCCCTCGGAGTTTAATCTATAAACTATAGCTTTTATCTCTTCTTTTATTTCCGAGGTAATAAGCTGTATTTCTCCTTGATATTCTACATAACTACATACTGAAAGCATTTCTTCTACAGCACCTTTGGTTATCAAATGATGCTTCATATCTCCGTTTTCAAGTATTACGGACATTCTTCTTCTTACAAAATCAAAGGGGATTTCGTCTATCTTCTTGTATTTATTATCTAGGTACTCTAGATTGTTCTTTGCCCCATGCTCTAATACCGCTATATCCATTAAATTTTTAAGTCCAGTTTGGTGGAAACTATTTAAATAAGCATGTTTTAAAACTTCTATATCCTCGTTACCGTGTATATCTAAATGTCTTTCAAGCACCACCTTATCCTCAGTTAATGTGCCTGTTTTATCTGTACATAAAATATCCATAGCTCCAAAGTTTTGTATAGCACTGATCTTTTTTACTACAGTTTTATGCTTTGCCATAGTTACAGCTCCCTTAGCTAGGTTGCTTGTAACAATCATTGGCAGCATTTCTGGGGTTAACCCTACAGCTATAGAAATAGAAAATAGTAAAGCCCCCATCCAATCTCCTTTAGTTATGCCATTTACCAAGAAAACAAAGGGAACCATAACAATCATAAATCTAATCAATAGCATACTTACCTTATTTACGCCTTTGTCAAAGCTTGTTTCGCTTCTTTCTCCCACTAAGGCTTTTGCCATTTTTCCAAAATAAGTTTCCCCTCCCGTAGTAATAACCATAGCTTCTGCTGTTCCACTGATAACATTAGTTCCCATGAAGCAAATATTATCTAGCTCAAGCACATTTAACTCTTCTTCTAATTCGTCTTCTTCTAGCTTTTTATCAAATTGAAGCTTTTCTACAGGCTCTGATTCTCCTGTTAGTGAAGACTGTCCTACGAATAAATCCTTGGAGATTAGTACTCTTAAATCTGCGGGAATCATGTCCCCAGCAGAAAGCTTTACTATATCTCCAGGCACTAAGTTGTTCATGGAGATTTCTTTATATTCCCCTTCTCTTAAAACTGAAGCAGTGTTAGTTATTAATGCTTTTAAACTTTCTGCCGCAGTGTTGGATTTATATTCTTGAATAAATTGCAATACCCCTGAAATTATTACCATAGTAGTAATAACTATAACTGTTTTAAAACTTCTATCTTCTGGAGCTGCCATAACCACATCTGTTATTATGGAAACCATAGCTAGAGCAAAAAGTACTCCATTAAAAGGATTTAAAAAAGATTTAAGTAATTCTACAATCCAAATCTTCTTTTTTTCTTCTGCTATTTGATTTTCTCCATATTCCTCTATTTTCTTTTCTACTTCCTCTACACTTAGTCCCTTAATACTAGAATTGTATAATTTCATTAAAGTCTCTTTATTTGCTAATGAAGCCTCCACTAATTTTTCAGAAGCCTTAACTTCGCTATTATATAAATTTTCTTCCGCTTTCTTATTTATCATGGATATCTTTCTTATAAATTCTTGCAATATTTTTTTCATCTTAATCCCTCCCGTTTGCAAAATTCCTTCTTAAAGACAATAGAAATCAAAGGTCTAAATAATTACACCTTTTTTGAATAGTAAAAATTCATATTTTATTTTACTCATAGCTTTAAAACCTATAAAACTTTTATTTTTAATAGGTTAAAAAATAATTGATTTTTTTTAATGGAATTAAGCTATCTAAACGGGTGGTGAATAAAGATATGTTATATAATTATAGAATTGTAAATATGAATAAACTACTTACATATAAAATAGTTCATTGCTTGGCAAAGGAATAGAGATAATAGTATCCCGTTGCTTTATTATATAACTATATAAACCATATCTAGGTCCACCGCCCATACTACTACCTTCCATTTCCTTCACCTCCATAAACTAATTTTTTTAAAATATAAAAAACCTCTCCAAAAGGAAAGGCTCAATTACAAGTTCAATAACATATTAAAATAAATTAATATGCTTTATTCTACCTCGTTGAGTTTTAGCACTATATAGCTTTGAGCTTTAGCTCAGCTACGTTAGAAAAAGCCTTAATCCGGCAATTCCTGTTGACCCATTGGCATCTTTCGATATTTTTGGGCAGTAGCGTGTATCTATATAGGAGCCTCACCTAACATAATATATTTAATTCTAATTTCAATATGAGTATACCTCTTTATGACTATCCTGTCAACCAAAAAGAACCTATATAAATTTAGGTTCTTTTTGCTTTTTTATTTTTCTTATTTATATTCCTTAGCAGGCTCTTCTCCTGTTAATACTCTAAGAGCTCCTTCAGCTAAGGCTAAAAGCTCGTCTTCTCCTGGATAAACTACCACTGGTGCTATAAAGTCTACTCTTTCCTTAATGTAATCTACCATTCTCTTGCTGTAAGCTATTCCTCCAGTAAGAATTATAGCTTCAACCTTCCCGCATAACACGGCTGCACACTTTCCTATTTCCTTGGCTACTTGATATCCCATAGCATCATATACTAATGAAGCTTTAGCATCTGTAGAATCTTGTACTTCTCTAGCATCATTGGTGTTTAGGTAAGCTACAAAGCCGCCTTTTCCGTTTATCTTTTTCTTTATCTCATCTAGAGTATATTTTCCGCTAAAGCATAGCTTTACTAAATCGCCTATTGGAACTCCACCGCTTCTTTCTGGTGAAAATGGTCCTTCTCCATCTAAAGCGTTATTTACATCTACTATTCTTCCGGCTTTATGAGCTCCTACAGAAACTCCGCCTCCCATATGAGCTACTATTACGTTAGTATCTTCATATTTTTTACTATTTTCCTTAGCATATCTCTTAGCTACCGCCTTTTGATTTAATGCATGGAATATGCTCTTTCTTTCAATTTCTGGCATTCCTGATATTCTTGCTATATCTTCCATTTCATCTACTACTACAGGGTCCACTATAAAGGCTGGAACACTTAATTCCTTAGCTATCTCATTAGCTATAATTCCACCTAAATTAGAAGCATGTTGTCCTTGTACGCCAACTTTTAAGTCCTCTAGCATCTTGTCATTTACGGCATAGGTTCCACCTTCTATGGGCTTTAAAAGTCCTCCTCTTCCTACTATAGCATTTAAAGTTTTAATATCTATATCCTTTTCTTTTAGTACATCTAAAATAACATTTTTTCTAAATTGAAATTGGTCATAAATATGTTCATATTTAGCTATTTCCTCAGAAGAATGTCTTAAGGTTTCTACTAATATCGCTTTTTCATCCTCGTAAACACCTATTTTGGTTGAAGTAGAACCGGGATTGATTATTAATAATTTAAATGACATTTTGATACCCCCACTTTATTTATTTTGCCGCAGCAACTAATGCTGCTAGAGCTATAGAATTCACCTTAGTTTCAAAGCTATCTGCTCTTGAGGTCAATATAACTGGTGCTGAAGTTCCCACTAATATACCACCATTTTTAGAATCTGTTGTATAAGTTAAGGTTTTATACATTACATTTGCTGAATCTATATTAGGTAAAAGCATTATATCTGCTTTTCCTGCCACTGGTCCTGAAACTTTTTTGTGAGCTGCTGCTTCCTCAGATAAAGCATTGTCTAAAGCTAAAGGTCCGTCTACTATACATCCCTTTATCTGTCCTCTGTCATTCATCTTTGACAGAATTGAAGCATCTACTGTAGCAGGCATATCTGGATTAACTACTTCTACTGCACAGATTGGAGCTACCTTAGGCATGTCTATTCCTACTGCATGAGCAACCTTAACAGCATTGTTTAATATATCTATTTTAGCCTTTAAATCTGGATACATATTAAAAGCTGCATCAGTCATAAATATTAATCTATCAAAAGCTGGTATTTCAAATACTGCTACGTGAGACATTAGCTTTCCTGTTCTTAGACCTACTTCTTTATTTAATACTGCTCTTAAAAAGTTAGCTGTATCTACTAATCCCTTCATTACCATGTCTGCTTTTCCTGTGGATACTAATTCTACAGCTTTTAAAGCAGCCTTTGAAGGATTTACCTCGTGTATAACTTCGTATAAGGATAAATCCATACCTAGCTTTTCTGCTATAGCTTTTATTTCATTTTCATCCCCAACTAATATAGCTTCTGCTAATCCCTTAGCCTTTGCTTCTTTAATAGCTTCTAATACTGGTTCATCTTGTGCTACCGCAACTGCTACCTTTTTAATTTCTGATGATTTAACTTTTTCTAACACTTCATTAAAGCTTCTAACCATTAATGTGCACCTCTTCTTCGTAGATTTTTGGATTTTCTTCTCCTTTGATTATTCTTAAAGCTCCTTGAACCAAAGCCAGCATCTCATCTTCTCCTGGTACTAACTCAATAGGAGCTATAAAACCCACCATTTCTGACATCCATTTTACAAGTTTTTTATTATGAGCGAGTCCCCCAGTTAATATAATGGCATCTATTTTTCCACTTAATACTGTGGACATAGCTCCGATTTCTTTAGCTATTTGGTAAGCCATGGCATGGAAGATTAATTCTGCCTTCTTGTCTCCCTCTTCTATCATCTTATCAACAATTCTACCATCATTAGTTCCTAAATATCCTACTAAGCCTGCTTCTCCTACCATCTTCTTCTTCATTTGAGCATGGGCATACTTACCACTAAAAGCAAGCTTGGCTATATCTCCCACAGGAAGTCCCCCTGCTCTTTCTGGCGAAAATGGACCATCTTCATTAGCATTGTTAACATCAACTATTCTTCCATTTTTTATAGGAGCTACAGAAATTCCTCCTCCTAAATGGGCTACTACATAGGAACCCTCTTCAAATTTTTTGTTAGTTTTTTCACAAACTCTTCTAGTTACAGCTTTGATGTTTAGAGCATGTACTAAGGACCTTCTTGGTATTTCTGGCATACCTGAAATCCTAGCAATGTCCTCTAATTCATCTACTGCTACAGGATCTACAATAAAGGCTGGAATGTTTAAATCTGTTGCTATATTTCTTGCTATGATTCCACCTAAGTTCGAAGCGTGTTGCCCTTGATAACCAACCTTCAAATCTTCAACCATTTTTTCTGTGACTAAATATGTGCCACCAGGCATAGGTCTTAATAGACCGCCTCTTCCCACTACTGCTGCAATATCTTTCAGGTCAATATTTTGATCCTTTATCCAATTTAGGATAACTTCTGTTCTCATATCCTTTTGGTCGTAAATGTTTTCAAATTTCTTTATTTCTTCTGAACTATGAGATAGATTTTCTACAGCTATACATTCTTCTCCCTTATATATAGCTATTTTAGTAGAAGTGGATCCAGGGTTAATGGCTACTATGTAATCCTTTTTACTCATATATAGCATCCTCCATGCATATTAAATTTTCACCCATGTTTATATTGTAACAAAGATTTTTCTGAAAACACAAGTTTTCAGAAAAATCAAATGAAGGGTTTGAATTCTTTCATGATACTTTCAGCAACCTTTAAACCATCCACAGCTGCCGACACAATGCCTCCAGCAAATCCAGCCCCTTCTCCAGCGGGGTATAATCCCTCTAAGGAAATGCTTTGAAGCCTTTCATTTCTTTCAATCCTAACAGGAGCTGAAGTTCTAGTTTCAATACCCATAAGCAGGGCATCCTCTGTAGCAAAGCCTTTTATCTTTTTATCAAATTCCACCAGACCCTCTTTTAAGGTTTCTACCACATAGCTTGGAAGACATTCTCTTAAATCTCTGAATTCACAACCTGGTCTATAGCTTGGTGCAATAGACCCTAATTTTTCACTTACTCTATCCTTTAGAAAATCCCCAACTAGCTGTACAGGAGCCATATATTTGCCTCCTCCAAGCTTAAAAGCTAAACCTTCATAATGCCTTTGAAATTCCATTCCACTTAAAGGTGAATTTCCTCCAAAATCCTTTGGTCCTACAGTTACCGCTAAGGCTGCATTAGCATTATCCTTATCTCTTCTATAGTTACTCATTCCATTAGTAACTAATCTATTTTCTTCCGAGGAAGCAGCTACTACTTCTCCTCCAGGACACATGCAAAAGCTATATACGGCTCTACCTGTAGCTTTACTAGTGTGAGTCAATCTATAATCCGCTGCCTTTAATCTTGGATGTCCAGCATACTTCCCATATTGGTTCAAATCTATAAGGCTTTGTTTATGCTCAGCTCTGACCCCTATAGCAAAAGGTTTAGGTTCCATATGTATTTGTGACTTATGAAGCATTTCATAGGTATCTCTAGAACTATGGCCAATAGCTAGAATTAAAGCTTCACATGGAATTTCCTCATTATTTACTGTGATAGCTTTTATTTTACCATTTTGCTCTTTGATCTCTTCTAATTTACTGCTAAATAATATTTCTCCACCTAATTTTATAATTTCTTCTCTTATGTTTTTTACCACTTCTTTTAATATGTCAGTACCTATATGGGGCTTGCCCATATAAATAATCTCTTTAGGTGCTCCTCCTTTTACTAGTTCTTCTAAGATAAAGTCGCATCTAGTGTCCTTTATCCTTGTAGTAAGCTTTCCATCAGAAAAGGTTCCTGCTCCCCCTTCTCCAAATTGTACGTTGGATTCTAAGTTCAGCAAACCTTCTTTCCAAAACCTTTCTACACTTAGAGTTCTCTCCTCTACTCTTTCTCCTCTTTCAATAACTAAAGGTCTATAACCCTTCCTTGCTAGTAATAAAGCTGCAAAGATTCCTGCAGGTCCCATACCCACCACTACAGGTCTATGATTTAATTTTTTCTCTCCATAGCTAAACTTTTCATTATAAACTACTTCCTCTAGCTTTACATCTCTATCATTGATTTTTGCCACTAGTCTTGCCTCATTATCACAGCTTATATCTACACAATAGTTAAACTTAATAGCATTTTTTCTTCTAGCATCTATGGATTCTTTAACTATTTTAAAGTCTTTAATGCTTCTTATATCCATGTTCAGCTTTTTTGCTGCTTTTCTTTCCAAAAGCTCTAAATCTTCTTCTATATCTAAAATTAAATTATTTATTCTAACGCTCACAATAAAACCCTCCTAAGGCTTTTGTTCTTAGTATACGCTATTTATTGTATCACATTCTATGGAAAAAATGCGAAGCATTTTTAGCCCATAATTAGTTAATATACTCTAGAATTATTTTATAATATTTTCATTTTAATAATAGTATTATATTGACAATAGTGTATGTCACACACTATAATAAAAATGAGGTGATTTCATGAATTCAATAGATGAATTAGTTAGTTCACTTATTGTAGAACTGAGACGAGGGACTCTAGTGCTTTCTGTGCTTAGCCAGCTTAACAATCCAGAATACGGCTATTCCCTTGTACAAAAATTAGAAGAGAAAAATACGTTAGTTGAGGCAGGGACATTATATCCTTTACTACGTCGCTTAGAAAAGCAACAACTTTTAATAAGTCAATGGGATACCACCGAAAGTCGCCCAAGGAAGTTTTACGTTTTAAGCCCCGAAGGAAAGTTAGTGTATCAACGCTTAAAAAGTGAATGGAAATCAATTTGTATTCAATTAGAACAATTATTGTTGGAGGATGATGAGAATGGAACTGATTGATCGTTATTTATATGCTGTGACTTCCCATTTGCCCGAAGATATACGTGAAGATGTAAAAAGAGAACTTCAGGCTAATATAGAGGACATGCTACCTGAAAACCCATCGGAATCTGATATCCGAGAAGTACTAAAAAAGCTTGGCAACCCAGCTAACCTTGCAGATGAATATAGACAAGTAAAAAGATATTTGATAGGTCCTGGCCTATATGATCAATATTTGTCTGTGCTTAAATTAGTTATAAGTATTGCTTCAATGGTATTTGCGTCCATAGCTTTAATGCAAGGTGTTATAAACTCCCCTATTCTTGGAAGCCCAGTTGAAGTATCTATTAAGCTTTTTACAAACGCACTAGCAGCTGTTTTTGAAGGAATAATACAAGCTGCTTTATGGGTTACTTTAATCTTTGCCATACTTGAGAGAACGGGAATAGATAAAGGTAAACTGCCCTTTACTAAGAAAGATTGGTCTCCAGAGGATTTACCATCCTTGTCTGAAATAAAAAAGCTGAAAATCTCCCGTAGTGAAACTGCTATCTCCATGATTTGTATAATATTCTTCACTTCACTATTATATTTCAATCCCCAGCTTATAGCTTTATATACTAAAGGTCAAAATGGTCTTGCCACGGCGGCGCCCTTGTTTGTCACTGAATGTTTAAATAACTATATTCTGATAATTGTTTGTCTTGCACTTGTTGAGTTTAGTATTTTAATCTACAAATTTATTGCAACGCGATGGAGTATCCCTCTAGCCATTGCTGATGCTGCTCACAATATTTCAATATCTATTCTTGTCTGTGTAATGGCAACTGATAACTCTTTAATAAATGAAAATTTCATATCAGAATTTTCTAATTTAACTAACCTACCTCTTTCTCAAATAAACGAGATAACATTTAAGGCCCTTTGGGGATTTGCTATTGTTTTCGTCATAATTAACCTGTGGGAGAGCATTAAGACATTTGTTAAACTGAGAAAGTAAAAAAGGGTCTATCTCAAAACGGAAATTAATTTCTATTTTGAGATAGACCTTTGAAACTTATTCTCAAGCTTTTTCTTAGAAAAAGTCTCCTTAACTAAGCACTATAAATTAAAATATTTATATCTTATTTCTCTTAAAGTATGAAGTATGAAGTAATTCATGGGCTTTTTCTCCATGAGGCTCTCCAATAAATTCATCATATAGCTTCTTAATATAAGGATTTTGATTAGATTTTCTTAAAGTCTTTCCTCTATCTTCTTTGTATATACCCTCTGCGCGCTTTTTAATAATGTCTAAGTCTCCCTTATGATAAGGCTGACCGCCGCCGTCTATACATCCGCCTGGACAAGCCATTATTTCTATTAGATGATATTGGCACTTTCCTTGTTGAATGTTTTCTAGTATCTTTCTAGCATTACCTAAGCTGCTGGCTACTGCTACATTTAATTCTATGTCTCCCATTTGAATCTTAGCTTCTTTAATACCTTGGAAGCCTCTTAAATCATGGAATTCAACCTTATCTAAGGATTCTCCTGTGTAGAATTCGTAAGCAGTTCTAACTGCAGCCTCTAAAACTCCTCCAGTTACTCCAAATATTACAGAAGCTCCTGTACTTTCACCTAAAGGATTATCAAAGTTCTCGTCCTCTAAGTTTTCGAAGTCTATTCCTGCTTCTTTTATCATCCTTGCTAGCTCTCTTGTGGTAATAACTATGTCTACATCCTTTATGCCTTCTTCATTTTCTAATTCTGGTCTTGATATTTCATATTTCTTAGCTACGCAAGGCATTATGGATACCACCGTTACATCCTCAGGATTTATCTCCATCTTTTGTGCGAAATAGCTCTTAGCTACTGCTCCTAGCATTTGATGAGGAGATTTACAAGTTGATGGTATATCTATAAGTTCTGGGAACTGATGCTCAAAGAATTTAACCCAAGCAGGACAACAACTGGTTAGCATTGGCAACCTTCCACCATGCTTAACCCTATGAATAAATTCTGAAGCCTCTTCAATGATAGTTAAGTCTGCTGCAAAATCTGTATCAAAAACTCTATCAAATCCTAATTTTCTTAGGGCACTTACTACTTTACCTGTAACTATAGAACCGGGCTCCATACCAAATTCCTCACCAAGGGCTACTCTAACAGCTGGCGCAACCTGAACCACTACAGTTTTGCCTTCTGTATTTAGTGCTCTCCATACCTTAGAGATATTATTTACTTCTGTTAGGGCTCCTGTAGGACAAACTGAAACACATTGTCCACAGAAGGTACATACTGTTTCATGTAATGGACTATTGAAAAAGGGAGCTACTACAGTATGGAAGCCTCTATCTACTCCAGATAGCACATTTACTGTTTGCACTTCACTGCACATGGTTTCACATCTTCTGCAAAGTATACATTTATCTAAGTCTTTAACTATAGACTTACTGGAATGATCCACACCAAAATTAGTCTTCTCGCCCTTAAATCTTATATGTCTTATGCCTAAGTCTGCTGCTAAGGACTGCAATTCGCAATCTAAATTCTTTTCGCATAATAAGCAATCCTGCGGATGATTAGACAAAATCAATTCAACTACAGTTCTTCTATATTTTATAGCCTTTAAAGTATCCGTCTTTATTACCATACCATCGTAAACTGGGGTGGCACAGGCTGGTACTAGCTTGCCATCTGCTTCTACCATACATACACGGCAGGAAGCTACCTGATTAACCATTTTAAAGCTATGAAGATTCAAATGGCATAAAGTAGGTATTTTTATATTTAATTCTTTTGCTGCATCTAAAATGGAGGTTCCTTTTTCCACCATTATATTTTTTCCATTTATATTAACCTTTATTAAACTCATACTTACACCTCACCTTTAAGCTTTAATTATGGCAGTAAACTTACATTCTGCCACACAAGCACCGCATTTTAAGCATTTTTCCTTATCTATTACATGTCTTTCTTTAACTTTTCCTGTAATAGCTGAGGCTGGACATATTCTTGAGCATCTAGTACATCCTATACATTTTTCTGTTATGAAGTATTCAACTAAGCTTTGACATACCTTAGCTGGACATTTTTTGTGTTTTACGTGAGCTTCATATTCATTCATAAAATATTTTAATGTGCTTAAAACTGGGTTTGGCGCGCTCTTTCCTAAGCCACATAGTGAAGTTTCTGTTATAACCTCTGCCAGTTCCTTTAAATCTACTAAATCCTGCTCTGTACCTTTTCCTTCGGTAATCTTTATAAGCATTTCATGTAATCTTTTATTTCCTATACGGCAAGGTGTACATTTTCCGCAAGACTCATCTACAGTAAACTCTAAGAAAAATTTAGCTATATCTACCATGCAATCATCTTCATCTAATACTAGCATTCCTCCCGAGCCCATCATAGAGCCTATGGAATTTAAGCTTTCAAAATCTATAGCCAAGTCTAAATATTTATCTGGAATACAACCTCCTGAAGGTCCACCGGTTTGTACAGCTTTAAACTTCTTATTATCAGGTATTCCTCCACCTATATCGAAGATTACCTCTCTAAGAGTTGTACCCATTGGAACTTCAACTAGTCCTACATTATTTATTTTTCCACCTAAAGCAAATACCTTAGTACCTGCAGATTTTTGTGTTCCGATATTTTTGTACCATTCAGCTCCATTATTGATAATGGCAGGTACATTAGCAAAGGTCTCTACATTGTTTAAGCAGGTGGGTTTTTGCCATAATCCTTTTTTAGAGGAACTTGGCGGTTTCATACGAGGTTCTCCTCTTTTTCCTTCTATAGAGTGCATTAAAGCTGTACCTTCACCACATACGAAGGCTCCTGCTCCATATTTTAATTCTATATCAAAGCTAAAATCAGTACCTAAAATATTTTTACCTAATAAACCTTGTTCCCTAGCTTGTTCTATAGCAATTCTAAGTCTATCGATGGCTAGAGGATATTCTGCTCTTATATAAATATATCCTGTATCAGAGCCTATAGCATATCCACATATGGCCATGGCCTCAAGAACGCTATGAGGATCTCCCTCCAATACAGATCTATCCATAAAGGCTCCTGGGTCTCCTTCATCCGCATTACATATTACATATTTCTTATCAGCCTCAGCTACTTTAGTAGCCTCCCACTTCTTTCCTGTAGGGAACCCTGCTCCCCCTCTTCCTCTTAGTCCCGACTCCTTCATTAAGGAAATAACCTCTTCCTTAGTCATAGAAGTTATAACCTTTCCTAAGGCTAAATATCCCTCTGCACCAATGCATTCTCTTATATCCTCTGGATTTATAATACCGCAATTTCTTAGTGCAATTCTCATTTGTTTTTTATAGAAAGGCATATCTTCGCTTTTACTTATTTTTTTATTTTCGTTTCCGTTATCATATAATAATCTATCTATAATTTTTCCCTTTAATAAATGCTCGTTAATAATCTCCTCAGCATCCTCAGTGGTAACCTTTACATAGAAAACATCATCAGGCATTACCTTAACTATAGGCCCTTGAGCACAAAATCCAAAGCAGCCTGTCATAGATACATTAACTTTGTCCTTTAATCCTGCTTTTTCAATTCCATCACATAGGTTTTTAATTATGATATCACTATCTGAAGAATGACAACCAGTTCCTCCACAGACTAATACTTCCTTATATTGAGTATTGCTTCTTAAAGTTTCATAATTTACTCTTAAGTCTAGTAAGGATTTATATTCCTCGCTTAAAGCTTTAAGCTCATCTATTGAATTAATTTTAACCATATGCATATCCCCCTAATACCTATTTGTACTGGTCCAATATTTTTTCTACATCATCTACAGTGGCATTACCATATAATTTTCCATCTACAGTTAAAACTGGAGCTTTACCACAAGCACCTATACATCTTAAAGCTTCTAAGGTATACTTCCCGTCTGAGGTAGTTTCTCCACATTTTATGTTTAATTTCTTTTCGAATTCTCCTAATATTTTTCCAGCACCCTTAACAAAGCATACAGTCCCTAAACAAATGCTTATAACATGCTCCCCTCTAGGCTCTGTGGTAAAATAGGAATAAAAGCTCACTACTCCATAGACTTTAGAAGCAGGTACATTAAGCTTTTCACTGATAAATACTTGTACCTCTTTTGGAAGATAGCCAAATATATGCTGAGCTCTATGCAATACTTGTATTAGTGCTCCTTCCTTTGATGGTAAGTCATTAATATACTGTCCTAGCTCTTTGAATTTCTCTTCAGATAAACGATTATTCATTAAAAAACCTCCTATAGCTTACCATATATAAATTACTCTATATATTGTTAAATTAATAACAGCATAATGATTATAACATATAAAGTCAATTAAATAAATTCAAAATTGGGCTAATGTTGTCATTTTTCTAAAAATTCTTGAGTTTATTGCCATATTATTTCATTTTAGTGCTTATAGCTTTAGCTTGCATTATTTATTACCTAAAAAAAACTCTCTGCTAAATTTAAACAAGTTACTTTTAAAAATTATTTAAAAGATGGTTTGTTAGTTAGTAAATTGACAATTTCTTAGTGAAATTTTTTCTACAATGAAAAAGGCGTTTTGCATGAATTAATTCAATACAAAATGCCTTTTATGCTCGTCTATTTTTTTGATATAGTAACCTTTATTTTCTCTGGAGTAAAGCTAATAATAGTTACTCCTTCCTTGGCTTTAATCTTAGGAGCTAAGTTAAATTCTCCTTCTACCTGACCCGACAAATCAATAGTAGGAATTAAATCTTCTTCTTTTAAATCATTTATCAAGCTTTCAGGCCCTTGTATTACTATAGAAATTTTATCCTTATCCAATACGGCCTTTAACTGTTCATTTAAATTTGTTAAGGCTATGGTTCTGGATATGGTCTTTTGAACTATAGTCTCTACATTTATTTTTACGTTAATAATATCCTTACTGTTTACTAAGGTTACATTTTTAGGTACCACTAGCTTTACTGCTACCTCTTTAGAAGAATTAATAAGTGATAAATCTATAGGCTCCGTATCTATAGAATTTATATTTCTTACAGTAGCATCATCTCCTGCTATGTCTATCTTAATTGGTATGGCATCAATAGACTTTAATAAGAAGCCTTTGTTTAAAGTTCCCTTAGTTTTAACGTTTATATCCACAGTCTTTGCCTTTTTAACAGGTATAATCACATCTGCATTTGTTGGATTTACTTTCACCTCAAGAACATCTCTAAACGCCTCATCTACAGCTTTAAGGGGCAAAGTAAGAGATATATCGCTATCGGCATTTTTAAAGCTTCCTTTTGCTAAAACCCATTTAACAGAATCCACATACTGAGCTGGTCCACTAACTAAGGCATTGGTAGGTTTTACTATAGGATCAAAGGAATAAAATCCTGTTTTTGTTGAAGTATCTGCATCTAATTTTATTGGCACACTTTTTTCTATAAGATCATCTAGAATAACCTTCACCATAAGTCCTTCATTCTTCACATTAACATTAGGTGGGTGCTGAAGTATGTTTACAGGTATCTTATTTTCACCCTTTTTTACAGCATATACTCCTAGATCCAACTCTACCTTAAACTGTTCTGGTTTTGCTGCGTAAACTTCAGAAGCTGGTCCCTCTAAAGATAAGGTAACAGTAAAATTTTGACCTGGCAGAATAGTAAGCTTTGAATTAGCTAACACATCGGAGTTTAAAATCTGTACCGGTACATTAGATAATTTGTTAGTTTTTATAGGATTTTCAACACTATATATATAAATCCAAAGCCCAAAGGATATAATTAAACAAGCTATCCTTATGAGGATTTCTTCTCTTTTTTTCTTTTTATCCATAGCTTCACCCTCTCTCCTAGAGTCAACACTTTAGCCTGCCTATATTTCATAATTCTTATAAGAATATCCTTTAACTTATCCTTATCATAATTTCTTGTAAGTCTTCCATTAGCTGCGAGAGATATAGTTCCAGTTTCTTCTGAAACTACTACTAATAATGCATCAGATACCTCCGATAATCCTATGGCAGCTCTATGCCTTGTTCCTAGTTTTTTATTTATATCAGTGTTGCTAGTCAATGGTAAAACGCAGCCAGAGGCTATTATCCTATCATTTCTTATCACCGTAGCTCCATCATGTAAAGGGGTATTAACCACAAATATGTTCTCTAAAAGAGCAGAAGATACTATAGCATCTATTTTCGTACCATTAGATATCACTTCTCCTAGACCTGTATTTTGCTCAATGGCAATAAGTGCTCCAGTCTTGCTTTGAGATAGGTTATCCACTGCGTTTACAATTTCTGTAATAACCTTTTCCATAATCTCTTCATCCTGAAGTATGTGCTTATCATTAAAAGCACTTCTTCCTAAATGCTCTAAGGCTCTTCTTATTTCAGGCTGGAAAATAATTATAATAGATAGAACCCCAATGGTAATGGTTCTGCTTAATATGGTGTATACCATGGTAAGCTTTAAAAACCAACTAATAGGCATAAGCATAAGTATGAGAAGTATACCCTTTAAAAGTTGTTCTGCCCTGGTTTCCTTTATAAGCATATAGGCTTTATAAAAAAAGTATGCTACTACTAATATATCTAAAACCGATATTATAGATATGTTTTTAACGGTATTTATAAATAAGTTCAGTATATCCAAAAGCTTCACCCTCTAAAAATAAGTTAGGCCCCTAAAAAAACATTCATATATTTTATAAAGATGCCTTACATTAAAATTATACACTAATCTTAAAGGTTATAGTATAGTCAATTTTCATAAAATTTAAAACATCATTATTTTATTACAAGTAATTTTATCCATATTTCAAGAATATAATAAACCATAAATTTTACAAGGCGGTGAAATAAATGGAAAACATTTCAAAGAAAAATTATTTTAATATTTTGCTAGGCATTTTGTTATCCATTCTTATTTTTTTGTGTATTTTTACTTTATACGGCTATTTTAAAAATAATTCCATACCTAGTGCCATAAAGCCTCTTAAGGTAAAGATAGTAGAAGTAAATGAAATAAATCATACACTTTCCAATATCTTATACGATAAGAATATAAAAATAGACACATTAAAACCTATTTTTATAGAAAACTTAAGCAGACTATCAAAATTAAAAACAGAATTTCAGAATTATAAAATAGACTCTAAATATAAAAGTACTCTACTACATATAGAGGAAGGAATAAATAATAATATTCTTTTTTTTACTCAAATACAGGCCATAATGAATAACCCTAAAAGTAAAGATATAGAACAATCCTCCATGGCATTAAGCAATTATAAGGACACGTGCTTAAAACATTATAATGATATCGCTCTAGCAAAATTAAATATAAAAGATAGTGTCACCTCAATAAATAAGTCCTATGAAAGTATTAATAATATTGTAAAAGCACAAAGAGACTCAGATATAAGTTTTAGTCAAAACTCAGATTTTATACACAATATAGAAGATATTTTATCAAGATTTATGCCTCTTACAGAGGATATGGAGCCAGCTATTGAAAAATGCAGAGCTGGTGAGTATAGTTTTGAGGTGGTTTTAAACGATATTGATAAAAGCACATTGGCTTTCGAGGATATAAGAAAGGAATATTTAGGTCTTACAGTACCCTTAAAATGTATAAATACTTATAATTCATTAAAAGAAGTAATGGATATTTTTGAACTATATCTTAAGGATCTTCGCATTAGCGTAAATAATGAAAGAATAAAAACTAAAGATGCTTCTCTAGACAAAAGTACCCTAGCTAGTGTCTACGAGAATCCCATTGGAAAATTTGAAGATCTTCAAGACAGCCTAGAAAGATTCAACAAAATATTCGGTGAATTAAAAAAGGAAGTAACAAGTTGATAGGAGGCGGCGAAAAAAAGCACCTATATTTTTTACAGCCTCCTATAATTTATGAATTAAATTTTTTTCTTGGGGAACAATACCATTAACACTAACATAACATGGTTATCCTTTAATTTTAAAGGAGGTTTTTTATGAAAAGATTTTGCTTGGTGTTTGTTTTCCTATTAATCTATTGTTTAAACACTACAATGATTGCAAAAGGGGCTACCAAGGAATCAATGAATTTATCCACTTTAACCGTTTTACCTAAGGCTGGGGTAAAAATTGAAGAGGATGGGAAGTATGAGGAAGTAAAATATAAAAACATAGATGTAAGCGATAATAGTGGAAAAAGTATTAATTTATATAAGGAAAGTGAAGATATTGTAGAAGTATTTAGCCAATCTAATAAAAAAATTTTTTTAAGCAGAGGGGACATTGAACTGATGTCTCAAATAGTATACGCTGAAAGTAAGGGTGAACCCTATGAGGGAAAAGTAGCTGTAGCCTCAGTAATATTAAACCGAGTGGCCCATCCCAGCTTTCCAAAGTCCGTAAAGGAGGTAATTAATCAAAAAAATGCTTTTTCCTGTGTTAAAGATGGCAAAATAATAGCAACTCCTGATGAGAGCTGTTATAATGCTGTTATGGACGCAATAAGGGGAAAAGATCCTACTAATAATGCAGTATTTTTCTATAATCCTAAAACTGCTACATCAAAATGGATGAAAAATATTGATAAAGCTAATGTGAAATCTATAGGTAACCATGTGTTTTTTGAAATAAATTACTTAAAGTAAAAAAAGCTACCTCATATAGAAAGCAATTTCTAAAATGAGGTAGTTTTTTTATTATTAATTCTATTTAGCCTTAGAATCTAAATAGCTCACCGCACTTAGAGCTGCAATAAGTCCCTCTCCTGCGGCTTTTATATATTGATAGGGTCTGCCTACGCAATCTCCTGCAGCAAAGCATCCTTCTATGTTAGTTTTCATGGTTCTATCCACTTTTATATGGCCGTTTTCCATTAATAAACCTGGTACAAGCTGTGACGGAGAAATGCTATCTTTTAGCACAAATACTCCATCTGTTAATATTTCATTATTTTTAAAAGCTACTTTAGTTACTCTTTCTTCACCTATTACTTCCATAGGTTTTTGTCTGATCACTTCAATAGGTCCTCTCAGATTATAGTTACTTTCATACATAGGTACATAATAAACCTTTGAAGCTAGCTCTGCTACATAGTTTGCTTCCTCTTCTGCTTCCTTGTTATGAGCTATTATAGTAACCTTTTTTCCCCTATATAAAGGAGCATCACAGGTGGCACAATAGCCTACGCCTCTACCTAAGAACTCTTCTTCTCCTTTTAAAGGCTTTGTATATTCTATTCCTGTAGCTAATACCAATGCAGTTGCTTCATAGATTTTTTCATTAACCATCAAGGCAAAATAATCTCCCATAGCATATATATTATTTATTCTTTCAAAAGTAAGTTTTACATCCATGGAATCTATGTGCTCTTGAAATTTCTCTTTTAACTCTTCTCCTGTAATATGGTGAAAGCCTAGGTAATTATTTATCTTAGGAGCTTTTACAAGCTTGCTGCTAAAATCCTTATTACCAAAAACAATTATATTTTTGTTTCGTATCTTGGCATTTATAGCAGCAGATAGCCCAGCAGGTCCGCTTCCTACTATAGCAATATCATATCTATTATTCACTTTTATCTCTCCTTACGAGATTATAAATTTCTTATTATTAATTGCTCAAGTTCAGCTTTAGGTCTAAATCCTACCATAGTTTCTACTACGTTTCCGTTCTTAAATATCATTACAGTTGGTATGCTTGCTATTCTATATTTTTGAGAAACTACTGGATTATCATCCACATTGATCTTAGTAAATTTAGCATTTGTAATTTCGTTAGAAACCTCTTCTATAACTGGTCCTAACATCTTACATGGTCCACACCATGGAGCCCAGAAGTCAACAACTACAACTCCTTCTGCCTTTTCTACTTCATTTTCAAAATTCGCATCATTTATTTGATTTACCATATTTATTCCCTCCGTTTTCATACCCCTATTGGGTATTTTGTATAATATATATTTTATCCTTTTTAAATATATTAGTCAATAACTTTTCCTTTCGCAAACTCTAGTTCTCAAAAGTTCCCTTAACTAAAACCCTATCTCCGAAAACAACTTCCTTGCCTTTCGCAATTACAGTATATATACTTAAATCCTCTTTATTTACCAACACTAAATCTGCATCTTTTCCTGGACCAATCCTTCCTTTGTTTGATAGCTTAAGAGCATCTGCCACATTAGAGGTTATGGTTTTTAAAGCAGTTTCTAGCTTCACCCCATCCTTTTGCACTGCATCCTTAACCTCTCTATATAAGGACCTCACTTCCCCTATACCCAATCCTACCATCTGTCTTTTCTCATCAAACCTAGGCAAACTACCTTGACCATCGGAGGAAAACATTATTTGCTCAATAGGAATTCCTTCTTCTAGCAGCATTTTAAGGGCCTTGCTGGCTTTTACCTCATTCTCTTCTAAGTGTTCGGGATCAGAGCTAGTGGTTAAATCCAAATAGCCACCTCTTTTAGCATATTCCACTCCAGATTTAAATAGATCTATACTTCTATTTATATGGGTAGGTACTATCTGTTTAATGGGTATTTCTGTATCTTCAAGCATTCTATAAAGAAACTCTAACCTTCTCTCTCCATCACCCATATGCACATGGACAATACCGGCTTTTCCAGAGAGCAATCCTGCCACTCTAGCTTGAGAGGTTAATCTTAAAAATTCCTCATAACTTGGTTGGGAAGAACGATGGTCTGAAAGAGCCACCTCGCCTACACCTATTATCTTATTTATAAGCATTATATCGCTTTTTATACTTTCAGTTACGCTTTTTACCGGTATTTCATAGGAGCCTGTATATACATAGGTGGTTATACCCTCTTCTTCTAAAGCGTAGGCTTTTGCAATCAATGCCTTCATATCTCTGCAGACACTATCTGTACCTAAGCATCCAACCACTGTGGTTGTACCTCCAACTATTATATTGGAAAGTTGAATTTCAGGAGTTCTTGTGCTAAAGCCCCCTTCGCCGCCTCCACCTAATAAATGTACATGTGCATCAATAAAGCCAGGAAATAGATACTTTCCTTCTCCCTCAATGACATTTATCTTAACAAAATTCTCTGGTATAGTAATGTTGTCATAAATACCTTCAATTTTATCGCCTATTAACACTACCTGTTTTAACCCTAAAGATTCTGGTGCGTATATCTCTACATTTTTAACTATGGTTATCATGATCAATATCTCCCTTAATAAGGCATCTACCAAAAATAACTAGCCAGTCTACTCGTCTATTTTGCGTAATACTGCGTCCACTATTAATGGAATCTGTGTCGTTGTCTTACGCAAAATATACCACCCATCTTTGACTAGTTATTTTTTTTACGGTGCCTAAAAATTTGAGGCTCTAATAAAAATTATTGGTTTAATATCTGTTGTACATTTATATTGTTGTACTGAGATTTTGGATATCTTTCAACTATTTTAAGGGCATATTCCTTTGATTTATTGATATCAATATTTTTATACATCATGGCTAGATTATATAATACATTATCGCTGTAGTTAGCCTTAGGAAAATATTTCAGATACTCTTCATAATAAGCTGAAGCTTTTTCCACTTCCTTTAGTTGTTCATAGCTATATCCTAGCATATATAATACATGCTGGTGCAAATAAGACCCCTTACCAAATTCAAAGGCTTTTAAAAAGGCTTCTGCGGCTTTAAGATTTTCACCTTTTGATATATATGCCTTACCTTCATTATAAAAGAATTCTGCGCCTTCCTTCATAAGCAGCTCCTCTGATTTTACCAATAGACTCTTCTCATTTATACTTAGGGGCTTTTCCTTCCAGGACTTATAGGTACTATAAAGAGAAAATAAATTATTAAAATTCTTTTGAGATAAGTATTTTTTAAACTCCTCTTCTGGGAATTTCTCTTCTATTATCTGTTTCTTTTCTTCAGCAACTTCCTTTTTCTCCGCATCCTTATTTTCATTATTTGAAGTATCCTTTTCTACTTGTGCTTCGTCTTTATTTTTATTTATAGCCTCTTCCTTATTTTGTTCTAAAATTTCTGTTTTATTATAAGAAATATCCTTATTAGGCTTATTATAAAAATAATATTTAGCTAAATAACCTACTCCTATAAGTACAACTATACATACTAGAATAGCTATGTACCTGCCATAAGAAGTTTTATTTTCTAGATTGCCATACTTCCTCAATAATTTTTTATTCTCCTCTGCGGTTTTATTTCTCTTATCCAATTCAAAAACCTTGTGGAGGCACTCCTTAGCTTTTTCATAATCTCCTAACTTTATATAACAACAGGTAAGGAGATTATAAACATTTATTTTATTGAAATCACTTTCTCTGCAAAATTCTAATAAGTTTAATGCCTCTGAGATTTTTAATTTCCTTACTGCCTCTAAGGCCTTCTCATAATCCTCCTGCCTTTTATAGTCAAATTTAATATCCTCTAGGTATTTTTTAGCTACTCCATCATTATTAAAATCTTTATTTAATGCCCATAGAGCTTTAGCTCCATTTAAATCACCAGATAGATAAAGTAACATTCCTTTCAAATTGATTAAAGCAGCATTTTTCATGTTTAAAGAAATGCCCTTTTCACAAAGCTCTATAGCCTTTCCTATTTGACCCTCTTGATAATAACTCATCGCTTTTGCATAGGTTTTTTTATAATCTTTATCCATAAAGCCCATCCTTTAAATTTTCTTTTAATATGTAACAAAATCTAATTAAACTTCCTATACTTATTATAAATTCAATAAATAAAAATGCCTACAAAAATTTGCAGGCATTCTTCTATTTCTTAAGTATTTCTTAAGCTTTCCTTAATAATGGGAAATTTAATTAATTTGTAACCTTTTTTATTATATAATGTAGTAGTATAAACTTATAAGAGGTTAATTTTGAGGCGGAGTTAAAACATGGACTATTTTCCATAGGGAGGTTTTATCCTCTTTAGCAACGATAAATCTCTGATAAATTACACCATCTTTTAAATTGCTCTGCTTTGATTTATCTATACTATAATCTATTTCTAAAGCATAAGCTTTAAAATCATAAAAATTATTAATTTTAAATAAAGATGTATCTGTTATATCTATGATTTTGTTAATTTTCATGCTATTTATAGCATTTAAATCTCCTAAGTATTTTTCATTAAAGCTGCTATCTGTATAATAAAACTTTTTTTCTGCTTCTGTATAATTTTTTGAATTTATATCTTCTATAAGATTTTTTACTAGATTTACAGGCTCAGAGAATTCTCTAATAACATTTTCATACTTTATGATTTTCATTTCCTCATGATAATTGTTCATGTTATTGTCATAAACAACTAAATTTAAATCTAAAGAATTATTTTTATTTGCTAATGATTTAACTTGCTCTTTGGAGGATTGAGTTTCATAAACTAGGGTGGATTTACCATTGTCTATGTTTAGGGCATAAACATTTCCACCTTGACTTACTGTGCCATGAGCCAATCCTACTATTATAAATAAATTATTATTATCTGCCCACTCAAGATATTTAGGGGTATCTTGAGTGTTTTTATTTAGGATTGAAAATTTCCAGGCTTTTTTAAGTTGGTTATCCTTTACAATAACATCTCCTATTCCCTCTTCTGAGGCCTCAGGGCCTTTTCCTTCTATGCAAGCATTAAATCTGTTATCTACGGAAGCCTTCCACTTAGTAGCAAATTCAGGTTCTAAGGTAAACTTCACTTCTGTTTTTGTAAAAGATGGCACGTATCCAGAAAGTTCAACCAGTTCCATATCTTTTGTGGGTATATCTATCTTCTTACCCTCTTCTGATTTTACATTTGTGCTTTGCTTATTTTTTATATCTACATTTTCATTTTGCTGCTTAACATTAGCTTCAACCCTTTGCAAAGAAGTATTATTAGCCAATTTATTTGCGTCATTTGACTTATAGAATAGTTTTGAAAAATGTCCTGGCATCGCCAAAGCTATAAATAGTGCCGCTGCCGCTGAAATATACCGTCTATTGTACTTAAAAAAGTGATATTTAAGCTTCACCAATAGATTTCTAGAATATTTCTGCTTATCGATACTTTTTATTATATGGCTTCTAGAACTATTAAAAGTACTTCCTTCAATAGCTAAGGCAGCCTTGAACATGCTCTCTATAGCTATTTCTTCTTCGTATATTTTTTTACAGCTAGGGCATTCTTCTATATGATTATCCATGGCATCTTTCATGTCATTGTGAAGATTATCTTCAAGATAGTCCTCTAATCGCTTTTTGAATGTGCTGCAATTCATTAAATTACACCCCTTTTATCTGCTCTCTTTTATCCATGAAAAAGGTTTTAAATTTGTCTCTAGCTTTATAGTATCTTCTTTTCACTGCGGACTCGCTCATATTTAATATTTCTGCTATATCTAAAAATGTAAGCTCTTCGGAATATCTAAGTATTATGATTTGTTTGTCTATATCATTTAAGTTATTGATAAAACCTTGAATAATTTCTTTAGTCTCTTTAAATTCCATCCTTTGTTCTGGAGATATCTCATTAGAAACCAGTTCCCTAGCATCTTCCAGGTTAGCTTCATAAACTCGCTTATACTTTCTTATATAATCTATACATTTATTCCTGGCAATTTGTAATACCCAGTTAGAAAATTTATATTTTGAATTGTATAGATATAATTTATTGTATAAGGTTATGAAAACCTCCTGAGTAATATCTTCAGCGGCTTCTCTATCCTTTATCATGTTGTATACAAATTTTAATATGAATAATTCATATTTATTTACTAATATGTTAAAACTATCTATATTACCATTTAAAATGGCTTTAACTAGTTTTAAATCCTCTTCCAAGAAAAACACACCCTTCCAGTTTTAGTGGATGCATCTGTTATAAATAATGCTCTTAATTATAATATCTTTTGTTGCTTATCTGTATTCACTATTATATACGATTATTTTAATGCGTAGTTACTATTTTTTTATTTTTAAATATTTTTTTATTTATAAATATAAAGAGTATTACAAAACTACTATTTTTATAGGAGGATATGAAAAAAGGTATTCTATAGGTTTCCCTACACCGCGCGTGGAGCCCCACGAGCGGCCCATGAAAAAGAACACCTATGTTTTTCACATCCTCCTATAGTAGTCTTATAATACTCCTCATAATTTTTATTATCTTTTACTAAACTCTGAACTCCAATCAAAAATAGGTTCATATATATCCGTTCTTTTAATAAGCTGCCACTTTTCTGTATTTATATTATGGACACTTTTTAACTCATTAAGCTCATCATCTGTAAGGCACAAATCCTTAAAATCACCGTTATGCCCTAGAAAAAGAATTTCTCTATCCTCATCATATAATTCAATATTAGAGAAATAGGATTTTTCGGAATCAAAATCTAAATAAATAGAGTATAGAGGAGCATTATAAATCAAATTCCTTGTGACTTCATTTACCTTACACCTTATGGATGAAAAATCTGCCGGAATTTTAGATACAGTTCCTAGAATAAGCTTTTTGTCTCGTAATATACTCAGCTCTTTCTCTGTCAACGATACTACAAAATAATTTACTCCAATACTAGTTAAAGGCCTCCAAATCTTTTTTTCAATTATATAAAAATCCCAGCTATGAAGAGTATAACTCTGTAACTTATCTAAAATGCCTATAGAGCATAATAGCTCCTTACATTCTTTTGTAAAATCTCCTGCAATGCTCAAATAATCTACAAAAGAATCTTTTTTATAAAATTCTAAAGAGCACACAGGTAAAATTTTAACACCTTTTATATTTGAAAATAACTCTTTGATTGGCTGAAAATCACTAGTATCAGGAATAGTAAATCTAAAGAAGCTATCAACTTCACATAAATAATTTAAAATCTCTTTAATTTTTTCTATATTCTCATGATTACCCTTAAGCTCTGTAGTACTCATGTCATTCAAATCAATCCTACTTATATATTCAAACTCATTGAAAATATTTATGTCCTTACTTTTTAGATCACTAAAAAAATCTGTGGAACGACTCAGAGCCCTACTCTTAAATAAATTTGATTTATCAACACAAAATCTATAAATCTTGTCCCATTCTTCACCTTTAATACTAGATAAATCAAAAAAATTATACATTTTATGTGCCTCCTTATATTCTCTAATATATTTTCCCTTTATTTACTTCATGTGCCATTAGCCATGTGATTTTAAACTAATGAATTAATTGTATTATATACCACTTGTTTCAAGAAAAAATGTCATATCTTGTATCTAACTTGAAAATTTCATATCTATTAATCGTAAAAGAAATTTATAGTTTCTTTTCATATAAAAAGAAACTGTCATATAACCAATCTTTAAATTAGTTATATGACAGCTCCTTATCAGTGTTTTTATATTAATTTTAAGGAAGTACTAAAGTTATCTGTATAAATTAATTTTGCTCTAATATTAATTGTTTAGCCATTAATATGGAAGAAGCACTCATGGAGAACTCATCTAAGCCATACTCTACAAGAGTTGGAATAGCTGTTTCATCTCCAGCCATTTCTCCACACATGCCTACCCATTTACCTTGCTTATGAGCTCCATCTATGGTCATCTTTATAAGTTTTAAAACCGCTGGATGCATTGGATTATATAAATAAGATACCTTCTCGCTCATTCTATCTGCTGCTAGGGTATATTGAATTAAATCGTTAGTTCCTATGGAGAAAAAGTCAACATGCTTCGCTAGTTCATCAGCATATACTGCCGCCGCTGGAATCTCCACCATTATTCCCCACTCTATATTTTCACTATACTCTTTTCCTTCCGCTTTTAATTCCTTTTTACATTCTTCAACTATCTCTTTTGCTTGTAGGAATTCCTCTAAGGAGGATATCATAGGGAACATCACCTTAAGATTTCCGTACACTGAAGCTTTTAATAAAGCCCTTAACTGTATTTTAAATATATCTTTTCTATCTAAGCAAAGTCTTATAGCTCTATAGCCTAGGAAAGGATTCATTTCTACTGGCATTGGCAGATAGCTTAATTGCTTATCTCCGCCTATATCTAAGGTTCTTATTACTACTGGTCTGTTTTCCATTTTTTCAAGTACATATTTATAGGATTCATATTGTTCTTCCTCTGAAGGCATATCATCTCTATCCATATATAAGAACTCTGTTCTAAATAATCCTATACCATCAGCACCATTAGCTAATACTTGGTGTACATCTTCTGGTTTACCTATATTTCCTGCTACTTCTATTCTTTTTCCTGATTTAGTAACAGTCTTAACATCTATCAGTCTCTTTAACTCTTCTTGCTCTTTTAAAAAGCTTTCTCTTTTTGCTTCATATTCATTAATAGTAGCTTCATCAGGATTTATAATTACAACTCCCTCAATTCCATCTACTATAAGCATATCTCCATTTTTTACAGCTTCAGTAATATCTTTCATGCCTACTACGGCTGGTATCTCTAGAGTTCTAGCCATGATGGCACTATGAGAAGTTCTTCCCCCTATATTTGTTAAGAAAGCTATTACCTTAGACTTATCTAGTTGAGCAGTATCAGAAGGAGTTAAATCATGAGCCACTACTATAGTGTTTTCCTCAGTTATAGAAAAGGCCTCTAAAGATTTCCCTGCTAAGTTTGCAATTATTCTTTTAGAAACGTCTTTTATATCTGCCGCTCTTTCTCTCATATAGTCATCTTCCATAGATTCGAAAATAGCTACGAAAGTATTTGTTACGTTATCTACAGCCTTCATGGCATTAGTATTATTATCAATCTCTATTTCCATAGCTCCTGTAAATTCAGGATCATCTAGCAAAGTTAAGTGAGCTTCAAAAACCTCTGCTTTTTCTTCTCCCATAGACTCTACTGCTTTAGCCTTTATTGCCTCTATTTGAACTCTTGCCTCTTCTAAGGCTTTATGTAGTTTTTCTTTTTCAGCAGCTACCTCGGTTATTTTTTCATCTGTGATTATTATTTCTTCATGTTGTTGTAAGAAAACTTTTCCTATAGCGTATCCCTTTGAAGCAGCAATACCTTTTTTCATTATATATTCCTCCTACATAATAAGTTTTAATTTTTAATTCATAAATTATTTTAAGCACTCCAATAATTAATAGCAAATTTCGTGCCATTTCTCCAAAAATAAATTATTAATATATTCAATCCCTTAAAAAGCTCATTATATCTTATATTTCCTAAAATATTATTAATAATTCACCTAAACACTATAAATTTTTACTTTCTAAAGCTGATATTTTTTATCAACTCTTTTAAATTTAATTTTAATATTTTATTGTTTTCTTATAGATATATATGTATTTATATAGTATTATATAAATTGATAAATTTTATCAACAAAACCATAGTCTTTGATAAAATTTATCAAACCATATTTTTTATACTATTATTTTATAATGAAAGAGGTTTTTTTATGTTTTTTAAGGATGTTATTGTTAAGATTCATAATGGATTACACACTCGTATTGCTGCTATGGTAGTAAATAAAGCCTCAGAAATAAAAGGAAGATATAATGTAGACCTTTACATAAGCAGAAAGAATTCAAAATCTCCCTTGGCTATTAGCATGTTAGCCTTAGTTTCTTTAAAAATACAAGAAAACGAAACCATTACTGTAAGCAGTAAAAGCTCAGATCCTTTATCTCAAATAGCAGTTAATGAACTATGCGATTTTATAAGCAAGGACTTGGTTAGCAATAATTCTTCTATGAATAAAATAGATGCTATCATCGAAGAAAGTACTATTGCTAATGAACAGATTATTGATAATGTTCCCATTGGAATAATCGTTATTGATTCAAACTCTTATATTACCAGCGTTAATAATTATGCTTTAAAACTTATAGATAAAACTTCCAGAGAGGTAATGGGTAAGTTTGTAAGAGATATCATTCCTAACTCTGACTTGCCAAACATTATAAGCTCACGAGAAAAGCAATTTGGAAAAATACAACATATAAATAATCATATCACTATGGTAAATAGAAGTCCAATATTTTTAGGTGAAAAGATAATTGGAGCTATTGGGGTTTTTCAAGATGTTTCTGAAATAGTAGGCATGAAGGAGCTTAATGAAAAATTCAAAAAAATTCTAGCTAGCTCTCATGATTTGATATGCTTTGTGGACGAATATGGAAAGGTCAGCTATGTAAATCCTGCCTATGAAAAAAACCTGAAGGTTCATGGCAATGAAGTTACAGGTAAGGATATCTTCGAGCTGTCTCCTAAGGGATTGAGGGTTAAGGTTTTTCAGTCTAAAGAAAAGATTGAAAACAGAGTTCAGCATAAAAATGGTATTGATATAATCTCTACCGTGGAGCCTATTTTTATTGATGATGAGTTTAAAGGAGTTATCTCTACCTCTAAAACCGTCGATGATATTAAAGATTTATTAAGTAAGCTAGAAAAATCTGAAGAAGAACTAAATTATTATAAGGAAGAATTAATAAAGCATACGCGATTAAACTCTTCCTTTAAAGATATAATAGGAAGCAGCAGCAGTTTAAGGGATGCTCTAACCATCTGTGAAAAAGCTTCCAAAAGTACTTCTACAGTGCTAATAAGAGGAGAAAGCGGTACTGGAAAGGAACTCGTAGCAAAGGCCATCCACAATAATAGCCCCAGAAAAAATAATCCTTTTGTAAGGGTAAACTGTGCTGCTATACCTGAGAATCTTTTAGAGAGTGAGCTTTTTGGTTATGAAAAAGGAGCTTTTACAGGAGCCTTAAAAAGCAAGCCTGGTAAGTTCGCCATTGCTAATGGAGGAACTATATTTTTAGATGAAATCGGAGATATGCCAATTTCTATGCAAGTTAAGCTGCTGAGAGTTCTTCAAGAAAGAGAGTTTGAAAGCTTAGGTGGGCTATCCCCTCAAAACATCGATGTAAGAGTTATTGCCGCCACTAATAGAAATCTTGAAGAGATGATAGAGGATAAAAGTTTTAGAGAGGACTTATATTATAGGCTCAATGTAATAAGCATCAATCTTCCTCCTTTAAGAAATCGAAAAGAAGATATAGGCCTTTTAGTAGAGTATTTTATTGATAAGCTTAATAAAAAATTAAATAAAACCATCATAGGTGTTGATAAAGAGTGCCTGTTGCTTCTACAAGAATACCCTTGGCCAGGTAACATAAGAGAGTTAGAAAACATAATAGAACGCGCCATAAACCTTTCTGACAGTTCTATTATAACCCCAAAAGATTTGCCTTCTTTTTTAAATAACAATAATATTTCCCTAAAAGGAAGCCTAATAAATACTCATAATGGAGAACTGCTGCCCTTTGAGGAATATGAAAAAGAAATCATCAAATTAGCTATGGAAAAATATAAAAGCTATAATCAGGCGGGAAAGGCTTTAGGGCTGACTCATAGGACTATCTCTCTTAAGTGTAAGAAGTACAATATATAAAAAAGCGACGAACGTCGCTTTTTATTTATAGATGTTACTTAATACAACCCCCACAATAACCACCGTAAATACTACTAACTTCCCTCCGCTTATCTTAGTAAAGTCTTCTTTACTCCTTACTGCTAGAAAAACAGCAAAAGCAAAAATAATCATTGAGCAGATTAGAGTAATAATAGAACTATTAAAACTATTAAACAAAAAGCTTAGCCCGATACTTCTTAATATTTGTTCTCCCATAATCATATTATTAATATGGGCTATGGAAAATAGTATTGCTATCACAGTTAATATTATGGATAGCTTTCCTTTGGTTAATTTCAAGCTTCCACTAGTCATAGTATCACTCCCTTACTTCTTAATACCTCAAAATCCACGGCGCAATTGTTATATTTTATACATGATATCATATAAGAGGATTATAATCAAATATTTTACATTTCAATGATGCGCTTTTTCTAGTCTTACCAGATAAAAAAAATAGTTTATTCTTTTGTGTTTAATAACTCTTATTTATTCTCCCTTCATATAATATACAGGAGGCTGTGAAAAAAGGTGTTCTATTAGGTTTCAATACACCACGCGTGGAACTCCACGATCGGCCCGTAAAAAAGAACACTTATGCTCTCACATCCTCCTATATATGATCATAAGGGGGAGATAATTTGGAGAAAAAAGAGGAGATATTCTTACTAGTTTTTGATTCATACAATCACTCTACATCTATGTACAATAAGTTAAAAAGTAAGGGCTGCAAGGTAGAATTATTCAATACTCCCTGTAAGCTCTCTGCTGGCTGCTCACAATCTTTGGTTATAAAAGAAGAGTCTTTAACTTTAGCTAAGGAAATAAGTAAAAATCACCATATTAAAATAAGAAATATATATAGAATAGTAAAGGTAACTAATTTAAATACCTTTCAATTAGTTGAGTAATAACCCTTAGGCAACCTAACTAAAGAAAATTAGAAAGCAAAGCTTATGGCTAATAATGGGCCATAAGCTTCACTTTCTAATCTCATTATTTATAACTTTTTCGTAGCATGGTATAGAAAAAATTTCCTTGTACATTTAAATAAGCTTATTCAATATCATTGTCGCAGGATGTATCATTAAAGAAGTCATTTCTAGTTAAATTTCTATAGTCCTCTTTTTGTGGTGGATTGAAGATTTCAAATGGGAAATTTAATCCATCAAAATAGTCACAAGGGTCTGGTGAAATTTGTGTACATGGTTTTGGTTTGCAGAATCCCTTAGATAAAACCACGAGATTTACTAATCTAAATAACTTAATAATAGTAAATAATCCTATAGTAACATCTACATGACGACTATTACTAATCACAGCCTCTAGAGCTATAGCTTTTGCCTCTACCCAAGCATAAGGCTTATTGGATAATAAATTAGTTGCTGGCGAGAATAGATTAGAAGCTATTACTAGGTCCTCTGTTACGGAACCGAAAAGAGTTACTTTCTTAGTAAAGGTGCTATAGGCATCAATGTACTTCTTTTTATCACCACAACATTCTACTTCAGCTATGCATCCATCTGCTTTTATAAATTGTAATGCATATTCAAAGGTGTATTCTACGGATACATCCCAATAACCATCATTAGTAAATCTTCTTGGAGTAACTATTGGGGTTATCTTTTCAATTTTTACATTGTTATCTAATATATTAACCCCTACTATTCCTACTGGCAAAGTTATCACTGCTCCAGCAGGAACCGTTGTTCCTTCTATTTTACAAGGTTCATTTTCAGCAGAACGAGCTGGGCCTAAGTCGCTTGGTTTTAAACAGTCTTTTTGACTGCAATGATCGTATACCTTAAAAGCTATGAGACACTCATCTTTTATGGTAGAAGCTGCATTTTCTTGGCTAAAGTTAACCATATATTCCCCTCCTTATATAATAAAACATAAATCCATACTTGGATTTATAACATGCATAAATTGCACGAGCTACATTATCACTAATATAGTATGAGGAGAGCTTTATATGTGTTCCTTTTTTTAAAAGAGTATTATATTTTAAATCTCTAGCATATTTTTATATAAAGTAATAAATTAAAGGTGTTGAGTTATGGATGTAAACTTAAGTATTCCTTATTTAATAAAGCTAGAGTCTGGAGAATTATATAGATTTTATTATGAAGCAAAGGTTGGAATAGTTTATCAGATCTTTAATCAGGGGCAGTGGTCTGAAAACATAGTAGCTTATAAAACTGAAAAAGAGTATTTTTATGTTTATCTCTCTCCAGATAATAAAATACATCTTTTCTGCCAGGATGCCTTAAACAGCATTGTATTATGCATTTATCAACAAGATAAATGGAGCGAACAAGTTATTTTCTCCTCTAGGACCAATAGCTTAAATGCTGTAGATATAGTATATTTTTATGTACTCTTCTACGGAAATGATCTTCATTTATTTTATATATTGCAGGATAAGAAATCTAAAAATAAAGTTTTACTCCATCAGATATCTCTGGATAAAAACCATTGGATGACTCCTAAGGTAGTAGATTCTATAGCTGACTTTAAAGGAAAAGCCTTTGATATACAAGTAGATCATAAAGATAATATTTTATTATTCTATAAAAATCGTAGGGAAGATTATGTTTTCGGATACAGACGCTATTCTAGAGCCAATGGCATTTGGAGCGATTATTTCATAATTGAAAATGGATCCTTGCCTTTTGAAGATTACTCTGTACTCCAATACCATGACGATATTCATGTACTCTATATAAAAAAAGATAATTTCTATTCTAGACTCTTTTATCGATGCAAGAGCTCCAGTTGGAAAAAGAGCATTACCTTGTTTGAAAACTCAGGTATAAAACATTGTAGCGTTTTCCTGCTAGATGATCATTTATGGATAATCTGGACTTGCGAAAACAAGCTATATAGCTGCTATTCTACGGATAAAGGAGAACACTTTAGTATACCTTCTATTCACAAGGAAGTTAATATGAATTATTTAACGAAATCCTCCTTTAAATCAAACTTCTCAAAAGATATAGCTCATTTAACCACAAAAGAGGTATTGATGGATAATCTTAATAAATCACAATTGTTAGTTATATCTGAATTATTTCCAACCATCTCTGGCTATGATATACCAGCGGAAATAGAGTCTAAGGTTGAAAGTCCTAAAGAAAATATTTTGTCTATGGACTCAAATCTTAATTTTATACGAAAACAGATGGATGAAGTATATGAAAAAATATATATATGTAAGAAAAGCTTAAACGAGAAAGAGCAGCAGATTTCTCAATTAAATTTTACTTTGCAGCTTAAAAATAATGATATAGCCAAACTAGACTATCATTTAAATGAATTAAAAAAAGAAAAGGAGGAGCTTACTATGGAAAATAAGATTTTAAAAGAAAAGTTTATTATGTCGGAAGAAAAGCTTGTGCCAAAGGAGTTTCAACTTAAAACCTTGGAAGATAGATGCACCTCTCAACAAACAGAAATTGCTAGACTACAGAGTGAAATCTCCTCTTTGAAAAAAGAGTTAGAGAGTCTAAAAGTAAGTTACTCACATGTAATGGAAATTTCTAAAAAAAATAAGTCTTCACTATTTAATAAACTTTTTGGAGATAGTGATTACTAATACTTCTAATAAACTAGAAAATTTAAGAGTTGATATTTAGAAATAATCTCTCAAATATCAACTCTTATTCTAATCATTCCTAGCCTATTCTTACTTTTCTTCCACATATTCTAAGATATCTCCAGGCTGGCATTGCAATTCCTTACATATAGCCTCAAGAGTAGAAAACCTTATAGCCTTTGCTTTACCTGTCTTTAAAATAGAAAGATTTGCATTAGTTATCCCTACTCGCTCTGCTAGTTCCATTAAAGAAACTTTTCTCTTGGCCATCATTACATCCAAATTTACTATAATAGGCATAAATACCTCCTCTAAATGGTTAAATCCTGTTCTTCTTTAAGCTTTATGGCTTCCTCAAAAATATAAGCCAGTATAAAAGCTAATCCTCCTAAAATTAAATAAAGAAAAGTCTCTGGTCCAAAGCCAGTATCACCTATCTTAATTATAGAAATACCACCTTTATTTGCACTGAAAAGCATAGAATAGATTATACCAAATATAATTACATAACTTCCTATAATTTTGAATCTTTTTGCATTTTCCACTATAAATATATTTTTAACCTTTATATTTTTAATTATCTTTTTTAAACTATAGCATATGTTCCCAACACACCAAAATACTATAAGATTTAAGATAAGCTCTAAAATCTTAGTTCTCACATCATTAGGCTTAACCAATGATAAATAAACAACCATTCCCCCTAGTGTTATTACTAAAAAAATACAAAAGTTTAGCAAAAAAAGTATGACTCCTATAGACCCTCTTCTTTCCTTCATATAAATTCCCCTCTCATTAAATCTCTATATCATAATTATATCATATGTTTATTGTTTTTCAATAAATATTTATTTATATACAATACATTTTATTTCATGAATAAAATTTACAATGTAGTAAATAAATAATATTAAAATCATTAAGCCACGAAAGGGTAATTATTTTGAATAGTAAAGAATTATCTAACTCATTAAAAATAACAGATTCTCTAGAAGATAATATTAAAGCTTTAAAAGAAATTTTTAATAATGACACTAATATAATCTTTAGAAATATAGAAAACAGACATTATTCAGACTTCAAAGCCTGTATTATGTTTATGGACAATATGGTAAATCAAGCCTCCATAGCTAGTAATATAATACTGCCCTTAGTTGAATATGAGTATTTTAATTTCTTAAATTCTAATACTTTATCAGAAATTCAAAGCAAAATAATAATTTCTCCTTCTGTAGCTATTTGCAATGAAGCTATAAAAGTAGTAGCTTCTATTTTATCTGGAGATTCTGTACTGCTCATAGATGGGTTTTCAAAGTTTATTATAATTGACACTAGAGAATTTAAAACCAGAAATATTTCTGAGCCTGTATCAGAAAATGTAGTTAGAGGCCCTAGAGAGGGTTTTACAGAATATCTAAGCACCAACGTATCTCTTTTAAGACGAAGAATAAAAGATCCAAATTTTAAGGTAGTTCCTAGAGTTCTTGGCAGAGTAACTCAAACTAATATTTGCATTTGTTACATCGAAAATATTGCTTTACCTGAGATAGTATCAGAGTTAAGTCACAGATTAGATGCTATAGATATCGATGGTATTATAGATTCTCAATATATAGAGGAATATATTAAGGATTCTCCTTTTTCTATATTTAAAACTATTGGAAATACTGAAAGGCCAGATATTGTAGCCTCTAAGCTCCTTGAAGGAAGGATAGCAATTTTATGCGATGGTTCTCCTTTTGCATTAATGTTACCCTATATATTTATAGAATATCTTCAAAGCAATGAGGATTATTACAACAATTACGCCTTTGCTACCTTTAATAGATTCCTAAGAATATTTTCCTTTGTGCTTACCTCTAGTGTACCGGCCCTATATGTAGCATTAGTAACTTACCATCAAGAGTTAATTCCAACACCCCTTATATTAAACATTGGTGCTTCTCATGAAAGTGTTCCTTTTCCTACATCCCTAGAAGCCTTTTTAATGCTACTAGGCTTTGACATTTTAAGAGAGGCAGGGGTAAGGCTACCTAAACCCACCGGCCAGGCTGTGAGCATTATAGGGGCATTAGTATTAGGTCAGGCAGCAGTAGAAGCTAGATTAGTCAGTTCACCTATGATTATCGTTGTGGCTTTAACTGGCATATGCTCTTTTTTAGTTCCTAAAATGCTAGGATCAATCATAATAGTAAGATTTATATTCCTACTACTTGCTTCTATTTTAGGATTATATGGTTATATCTTTGGAGTTATTGGCTTAAGTATTTATTTAAACTCCTTAAAATCCTTCGGTATACCCTATATGCTGGCAACTTATGATGTAACCAGTAAAAATTTCAAAGACGCCGCCTTAAGAATGCCAATTTGGACAAGAAAGCTCAGGCCCTTACTCATTAGTCAAAGGAATAAAAAAAGGCAAACCCTTAAGAAAGGAGGCAGAAAACCTAATGAGAAACCATAAAAAAATTTTGATTTTAACATTTATTTTCTCATTAGCGCCATGCCTATGTTCTTGCTGGAATTATAAGGAACTCGATAAGGTGGCTATAATTTCAGGTATAGCTATAGATAAACATAAGGATAAATATTTAATTACCGTGGAAATAGTAAGCCAAGGTATGAGTAGTAAAGCTATAGGTTCTCAAACCTCACTTTCAGAGTCTGAAGGTTATACTCTATTGGATGCCATCCGAAACCTAATACCCAAAATGGGCAAAAAAGCTTATTGGGGACACTGCAAAATAATAATTGTTAATGAAAGCATTGCAGAAGAGTCTATAATACCCGTTCTTGATTTATTTGAAAGAGATGCTGAGGCTCGTTCTAATATACATTTAATAATATCCAGTGAAAATACTGCTAAAGAAATATTTACCTCAGGTCAAAGCACAAATAAGAATATATCTTTCTTAATAGATAGCATGATAAACAATACAAGGGATGTTGGTAAATATCCAAAGATTTCATTATTTGAATTTATTGCTTCTTTAGAAAAACCTGGGGTGTCAGAAGTTGTACCTATGGTAAGGATAAATATATCTGAAAATACTAAACAGCCTTATATTGATCACTGTGCAGTATTTAAAAAGGATAAATTAAAGGGCTATATGAGCCTAGACCAGTGTAAAAATTTACTCTTTATTAAAAATGAAATAAATAAGAGTGCGCACTCAATCCTTAATATATCTCCTTCTGGCACGGATATATCTTTGGAAATATTTGATAGCAAAACTAAAATTACACCTGATTTAGAAGGCAAAGCTGCAATGATATATATAGATATAAAATTCAAGGCTTCTATTGCAGAAGTCATGGGAAGCTATGATATAACTAATCCTAATAATTTATACTATTTGAAAAAATATAGTGAAGGAGCTTTTGCTAATCAATTAGAAAACTTTATTAAAGCTTCTATTGAAAAATATGATAGTGATATCTTTAATTTTGCATCAATTATTATACAAAAATCTCCCAAGGGAAAAAAGTTTTATGAGGAGAATAAAAGTAATTATCTTCAAAAACTAAATTTTAAAGTTAATGTAGACTTCGATGTAAAATGGTCTGCCCTTACTTCAGAGCCTATAAAAGTTGGTGATTAATATGAATTTTATTTACTTGATAATTGCTTATAGTATTTCTATTTGTATTGACTACTTTTTTAGATATGAAGATATATCTAAAAAGGATTTTATTGTATATATGAGTCTTGTTACTGTATCAATTATCTTTTCTTTTATTTTAGTTAGTGACATAAAAATAGATAGCTTAGCAAAAATTATAGATTACATATTAAGAATCAAACAATGAGGAGTATTTATATGCAAAAAGAGATTATTTCCACTAAAGAGGGACTTAGCTTAATTATAATGTTTATTTTTGGGAGTGCCTTAGTATTAGGTACAGGTAGCATTGCAAAAAAAGATGTGGGTTTGGCTATAGTTATAGCTATTTTATTAGCTATATTATTGGTTAGCATTTACATAAGAATTCTTCAATGTTTCATAGGCAAGGATATTTTTCAAATAAATTTAATAGTTTTTGGTAATATCATGGGTAAAGTAATTAATATATTTCATACTTGGTTCGCTCTACATTTAGGAGGTTTAGTGCTTAGAAATTTTGGAGAATTTATAAGCATAATAGGTTTATCGGAAACTCCTCAAATTGTTAGCGTATCAATTATAAGCATATTGTGTTATTGGGGTATAAAAAATGGTATAGAATGTATTGGTAAAATATCTGTATTTTTTTTATTTATAATTATGATAATGCTTGCTTTAAACCTTTTACTTTCAATAATATCTTTTGATAAAACAAATTTTTCTATATACAATATTAATTATGCTCTGGTACTAAAAGGGGCTTTTTCATCTTTAAGCTTTCCTTTTGGCGAATCCGTGGTTTTCCTTATGATATTTTCTTGTTTAAAGGATAAAGCCTCCATTAAAAAGACTTATATTTATGGCATTCTTATATCAGGTTTGGTAATACTATTAGTTTCTCTAAGAAATTTATTAGTCTTAAGTGAAAACATAATGGTAAGAATGTACTTTCCTACCTACATAGCCATAAGTCGAGTGGAGGTGGCAGATATATTTCAGCGTTTAGAAATCGTTGTGGCCGTTGCCTTCCTTTTGACTGGCTTCATAAAAACCTGTATATGTTTTTTAGCTGCTACTAAAGGCTTCGCAAGTATTTTTAATATAGACTCCTATAGGAAACTAGCTATGCCCGTAAGCTTATTAATGATTAATATATGCTTTTGGAGTTATGAAAGCATAATGGAAACCAACACTTGGTTGGTTTCCACCTGGCCTTATTACGCCTTGTTCTTTCAAGCAGTTATACCTATAATAACTTTAATTACTATTAAGCTTAGAAAGAAATTTGTTAAGGCTTATATTTCAAGTTAAGAGAAGCTGCTCACAATAGAGGTTGATCTCTATTGCAAAGCAGCTCCTTTAAATATTCTATCCATTAATTAAAGCTAAGAGAATATCAGGCTTTGTTACAAGCTTAACCTCCTCTGGCAGCTCTACATCCTTCGAAAATATCTTATCTTCATAGTTCTTTTTTGATACATCAATTTCTATGTATTCAGGAATCTTTTCTACCTCTCCTTGAACCTCTAATTCTGGCAAGAATGTCTCTAAAAATAGTTTTCTAGATTCTAAATTTTCTTGTCCTACATAATTTACTGGTATATTCATTTTTATAGTCTCATTACTCTTTACATATTGAAAATCCACATGAAGTATTTCTCCTGTCAAATTATCCTTCTGAACCTGTTTTACTACACATTTTTTGGCTTCATCCTTAAATTTAAAAGATAATATTGAACCTTTAGAATTATATTTTAGAAGGCTCTTTAACTTTGAGCTATTTACCTTAATGGGAAGAGTGTTGTCCATAAATTCACCATAAATAATCCCTGGTACTTCTCCATTCTTCCTTATTTTCTTTGCATTCTCATTAAAAGTTCTTTCTTTTATCTCAATTGCTAACTGTGACATAACATATCCCTCTTTCTTTTGATATTATAGATATTTATTAAATTTCCTATAGCAATTTAAGATATATCTTTAACAACATATCAGGAAATATCAAATCTACTATAAGAAATAGAGTTCAATCTCCCCATATGCATCACACTCCTTTTATCCTTACCTTACATTCATTGTAGCTTATTCCGTGGAAAAGTAAATCCATAAAAGTAAATGTTAACCTTTTGTTTATAATTATTAAGAGATTAAGAGATTTAATTAGCTTATACTGTAAAATAATAAAAAAATAAAAGCTATGAATATAGGCTTCTCTTGCCCTTTTCATAGCTTTTATCTTTGTTAAATTTATACTTTTGCGTCTAAAAATCTACCTAAGTTAGGATCCTGTGGCTGGGATAGCATTTCAGTCATTTGCTCAGATATTTGTTTTCCGCTATCCATGGCTATCTTCATTACTGATAAGCTTGCAGCCTGCATAACCTTGGATTGATTTAATGCAACGGATAATCCTGCTATGTCCATTAGGATTCCCCCTTTCATATTTATTATAATTATCGTATTAAAATATGAAAAGTGAATATAAGGGTATTAAATTTCTAAAGTGCTTTCGTCAATCCATTTCCATTGCTTCCTTAATACTTTAATATCCTCCGCTAGTTTAATCAATGCTAAATCCTTCATCTTAGCTTCTAACATCACATCAAAATCCTTATTTAGAGGTTTGCATAATTCTAAGAAATTAATAAAATCCAAAGGATTTATATAATCGGAATGCTTCCTATCCAGTTCACCTTTTTTTGGGCTGGAGAAGTGAAACTTTGTAGGAAGCTCTTCCCTTTTCCATGTGTTGAATATTTCGTCAATGAGGTCTTCAACAGTTTCCCCTTCATTATTGCAAATATGATGATGCACGTCAAAAACCATGGGAGCTTCTAGTTCATTGCATATACTTATGACCTCTCTAGCCGTAAATGTTTTATCATCATTTTCTAATATTAATCTAGAAGTTATCTCTTTAGGAAAAGCCTTAAAATTATCTATAAATCGCTTCCTCGCCTCTTCCTTCCCACCTTGAGCACTACCTATATGTAATACCATCTTACCTAGCTCATAGTCTATGTCCTCAAAAAGATTGACATGGAACCATAGATTGCGCTTAGTGCTTTCCACCACATCTTCTCTAAGACTATTTAGCACATTAAACTCATCTGGATGAGTGTCTACTCTCATATTGTTTTTCTTAATATATAACCCTATTCTTTCAAAATCTTTTTTAAAGATCCTTCTATAATCCCAGTTTCTAACCTCTGGATGAGTAGCTAAGGGCACTAGCTGAGAGGTTATTCTATAAAAATGAAATTTATTTTTTACATTATAATTAAGTATCTTATAGAGATCATCTAAATTAGATAAGGTCACCTGCTTTAGCTTATTAAGCTTTTGCTCCTCATTGCTTTGCTTTAAATAATTAGCATAAGTTACAGTGCTAGAGGAGGTAACCTTGGGCAGATTCAGAGCAATAGCCACATATCCTAAACGAACTCTCATTATAACACTCCCTTAAAATTGATATGCTTTAGTTTGTATTTATTGATTAAAGAATATGCTATAGGATAATATATCTATTAGTTATTCTTGTATTGATGGTACTGAAAAGCAAGAACCCATTGCAATATTTATAGATGATGGTGCTGCAAAAGCAAATATATATGTAGAAATCACCTCTATAGATACTTCCTGTAATATGAATTTAAAGATAAGTAATGATTTTCACTATTAATATTGTAAAAGTGACCTGTAATTTTTATTTCATATTAAAAAGCCTATCATAAGAACAATCCTTATGATAGGCTTTTTAATATTTAATATAGGATCAATTACATATCATCACAACTAAGGTTAAGACAATAAAATACGTAACCATAATAAATATTCTAGAAATAGAAAAATCAAATTCTATATTGCTGTAATTCATACTTCCTCTATAGCCTCTGCTATTTATTCCATCCTTTATTTCCTTCCACCTGTGCAGGGTATTCATAAAAAGAAGAGCAGCTAATTTGCCTGAGTTTATGATTTTTAGCTTTAAGCTAACAAAACCACCTCTAGCTCTCATGGCATTATTCATTGTATAATACTCATCCTGTAGTAATATTATAAATCTCTCCATGGATTTTGCTATGTCACAAATATCTCTTAGACCTTCTTTTCTTGATAACACATAAAATATATGCTCCATGGGAGTAGTAAGAGAAAGATAGGAGGCACATAAGCCTCCATTAATACTCTTTAACCATATAACCATAGAATTCTTCAATCCATAATCAAAAATAAAGGTAATGCTTGAAAAGGCAGCGAACAAAAATACTGCAAAGGTAAATTTAAAAACCATAGATAAGGGATTCTTAGCTCTTATGTGCAATATTAGAAAAATCATTATATTTAATAGCAAAGGAATAAAACTTTTAGAATAGCTTACTATTATTAAAGGTAGAATACAAAGTATTAGCTTTTCGAAGGGATTTATATGTTTTTTTATGCTAAGGTTGGCATAAGCTATTATCAGCCTTAACATCTTTTTTCTTTCTGCCTATATAATATCCTATAAACCCTGCTCCTGCAGCTGCTTGCAATGCAAATAAAAAGCTTTCTACTTCGCTGGAAGGTGGTGTCCATAGACTTTCAAACCAAGGCTCATAGCTTTCATCAATTTCTGTAATTTTGCCTTCTACCTGTGCATCAGCACCCTCAAAAGCACCATTTTTACTTATTATAAAAGGTGCTGCTATAAGCAAAACACATATCAATATTAGTATTAAACTCTTCTTTTTCATGCTACATCACCTCTCCTAATTCCACTAATTCCTTAGTAGCATATTTTTCAATAAATTCGAAAACTATCACAGTGATAATACCTTCTATTATAGCTAAAGGAACTTGTGTCAATGCAAATACCCCTAAGAATTTTTCTAGAGATAGTATAAAGCCTCCTGTTTTATCTGGAAAAGCTAGTGCTAGCTGTATGGAGGTAATAATGTAAGTGCCTAGGTCTCCCAACATAGCAGCTAAGAAAATAGCCAACTTTTTATTCTTATCTTTTAGTAGCTTATAAGTTAAGAAAGATATAATTGGTCCTACTATAGCCATAGAAAAAATATTTGCTCCTAGGGTAGTTATACCTCCATGAGCTAAAAGTACCGCTTGAAACACTAGTACTAAAGACCCCATTATAGCCATAGAAAAGGGTCCAAAGATAATAGCTCCTAAGCCTGTACCAGTTGGATGGGAAGAGCTCCCTGTTACTGAAGGAATTTTCATGGCCGATAACACAAAGGCATAAGCTCCTACTAAGGCCAAAAGCATCTTTAAATCCTTGCTTCTTAAGGTTTTATTCTTGATATCTCTAATGCCTAATACTATAAAAGGTAGACTTAAAACAAAGTAGATAATACACCATTTTACTGGCAAGAATCCTTCTGCAATATGCATAGCTTGTACAGCTTGCGGCGACATGATAGCCATTAAGCTAAATAGAAAGATTAAAGATTTTTTTGTTAAATTACTCATTTTTACCCTCCTTATACTTTACATGAATATCATTAATATTTATGCTCCTAAAAACTTCTTTTTAGGTACTTATTATTTAAATAATCAATTAAAGCATTTATATCCTCAAATACTACACCATCATAACTATTAATTTGCCTTGTTATTATGTAGACCGGTATCTTTGAATCTATGGCTGCTCTAATCTTTTCTTCTGTGCCCCCTTCTAATCCGCTATCTTTAAGTATGATACCCTTAGCCTCATACTCTTCAATGAAAGCTTTGTTTAAGGAATATCCTATAGGTCCCTTTATAGCTATTAAATCTTCCACTCTTACATTTAAAGCAAAGCATTCCTCCATGACTTTTAAGGAAGGAAGCACTCTATGGACAATTCTATTAGATAAACTTAAATCCAATATCTTTTTTATATTTCTGCTGCCTGTAGTATTCAAAAGAGTTCCTTCTACATTCTTAAGCTTACTTCCTAATTCCTCATAGGAAGTAACTTCTATAACTAGTTTTTCATTTTTGTATTTTTCATATATAGAAGGCCTTTCATATCTGATATATTCTATATTCATATGGTTGCAGACCTGCTGGGCGGTTTTGCTTATTTCTAAAGCATAGGGGTGAGAGGCATCTATTAATACCTTTGCTCCATTTTCTTTTAACCATTGAGTTAAAGCTTCTCCGTCTAAAGGTTTTGTATTGAGATTTTTATATTTATAGCTTTTTAATAGCTCACCACCATAATCTGTGGCTGTAGTAATACATATATCCTCTGTAAATTCATTTAGAAGAGATAGTATTTTTCTTCCTTCTGAGGTTCCTAGAATCAATGCTATCATTGTTCTTTACCTACTTTATAGCCTCTTGGAGTTATGAAGACCCCTTCTTTTATAAAGCTCTTACTATTTCCCACTATCACTATGGAGAACATGTCCACTATACTTTCATCAAAATTCTCTAATGTAAATAGAGTATATTCCTGTCCTTGTCTCAAAGCATGGCGAACCACTGCTACTGGAGTATTTTCCGTTCTGTATTTTTTTATTATATCTATGCACTCTCTCAAATAGTGTGGTCTTCCCTTGCTCTTAGGATTGTATAAGGATATAACAAAATCCCCTTGAGCTGCTAACTCCACTCTTTTCTTTATAGCCTCATACTCTGTCATCAAATCACTTAAGCTGATATTACAATTATCATGCATGAGAGGAGCTCCCACCACAGCAGCTGCAGCAGAGGACGCAGTAATTCCTGGTATTACCTCCACAACTTCATCTTTTTTTAGCTCTAATATAAGTCCCGCCATGCCATAAATTCCTGAATCTCCGGTGCTTACTACTGATACCACCTTATCCTTAGAAAGCCTTAAAGCTTCCCTACAGCGATCCTCTTCACCTCTCATGCCATTAGCATAAATTTCTTTTCCTTGGATTAGGGGTTTTATCATCTCGATATATTTTATATACCCAACGATAATATCGCTTTCTTCTATAGCCTTTTTAGCTCTTAAGCTCATGTGCTCAAGGCCTCCTGGGCCTATACCTATAACATATAATTTACTCATTTTGTTCTTCTCCTTCCTTTATATAGGAAAACAAATTCAACTATATACATACACCATAATGATTTAAAGATAGCATTTGGGAACATGTACAAGTTAATCTTCACCTTTGTTTCCCTATAGACGCCTTACCCCTATACATAGAGTCATACCGTCTAAATTTAACTTTTCAGTGATTAATTCAGCATTGGTAAGCTCTACACAAGGCTCGCATACCGCTCTCACTCCTATGGTTTTTTCTACAAAATCACTACCTGGGTATTTATGTTCTATATTCTTTATTTCTTCTAATGAGTATATTTTAAGATCAGCCTTTAGCTCCTCCGCTAATTGAAGTATAGCCTTTTCTTCCTTCTTCACCTCCACAGTAGCAATGGTTCCTACTGCTCTAAGGTCAATAATCATGCTATCTAAAACCTTAATTATGTTATTTTTCATCTTTATGTACTCATGATTCTTCCTGCAGCCTATACCTAAGACTATATCTTTTCTTATAAGCCTTAGAAGATTTCCTTCTGGTGAAAGCTTTTTATGAGTAACTATTACCTTCCCATGGTGGCTTTCTTCTATGCTTACATAACCCTTAGGCAAGTTTATGATATTTCTTTCATCCTTAAAAGCTACGCCTTTCCCCTCTACCAGCATAGCTGCTATGTTCTTGGCTTTTTCTAAATCCTCTATTTCAAGTCCGTAGTTTTTTGCAAGGATGTCTGGAGCTTCTATGCCTAGAGCATCTGTCGCCGTAGTTATTATGGGAAGGGCCCTTAATATCTCTGATACTTTCAAAGCTAGAGCATTAGCTCCTCCTAGATGGCCACTTAAAAGACTTATGGCATATTTACCTAGACAATCTACTACCACCACCGCAGGATCCCTATCTTTACCTTTAAGATGGGGTGCTATAGCTCTCACCGCAATGCCTGTGGAAGCTATGAAAATAATACCTTCAAAGCTATCCATGAGTTCCTTCATCTTAGCACTCAGATTAAAAGCTTTATCTTGATGCTTTTTTAGGAATAGCTCTGACTCTGATAACTCATCAGACAGCCTAAGAGCTATTTCATCTCCTTGCTTCGTAAAGCTTATTAAGGCAACCTTCATCTTATATACCTTCTCTAAACATGTGAGTAAAGGCCTTATCATAGAGTTTGCTCTTTTCATACTCACAATTAATAAAGTCACCCACTAAAATTTGAGCACATTTCTTTATGCCTGCTTCTTCTACTTTTTTAGCAATATCCTCTAAGGTACCTAATATAACTCTTTGGTCTTCCCAGCTGGCTCTTTCTATTACTGCTATAGGCACATTTCTTCCATAACCTCTTCTAAGCTTTTCTACCACTTTGTCTATCATAGAAATAGATAGAAATATAGCCATGGAGGCTCCTATAGAGGCAAGCTTTTCAAGATCTTCCTTTTCTGGTACAGGAGTCCTTCCCTCTATCCTTGTTAGAATAACCGTTTGAGATACCTGAGGTAATGTGAATTCTTTTTTTATAGCAGAAGCTGCTGCAGTAAAGGAGCTTACCCCTGGCACTACCTCATAGTCTATGGTGAGTTTATCTAGCTCATCCATTTGCTCCTTTATAGCTCCATATATAGCTGGATCTCCTGTGTGAAGCCTTACTATAGTTTTTTCTCTATTATTTTTCATCACTTCTATAACTTCCTCTAAGGTCATAGAGGCTGAATTATGAATCTCTACATTTTCTTTGCAGAACTTTAGATGCTCACTACTCACTAAGGACCCTGCGTAGATTACCACATCTGCTTTTGATAGAATATCTCTGCCCTTTACAGTGATTAAATCTACATCCCCTGGTCCTGCTCCTATGAAATAAACCATTATATATTCCTCCTATGCCCTGTGGGCTATAATTAAAGCCATATACTCTTGATTTTTAATTATTTCTTCTTTATTTCTTAAGATCTCCTGACCTTCCCTTCCGGCTTTTTTTACATATACATAGCTAAAACCTTTAGCTTCTAGGAAATTTATTACTTCCTCTTCTCTCTTATATACTTTCATGATAACTACATTTTTTTCATCCCTTATTCTAGCTATGCTAGTAGCAGGAATTATAAGCAAAGGCTCGTCCCCTATAACTAAGGGCTCCTTAGCTAAGCTAGCGGAAGCACAAAAGGAGGTTATACCCGGTATGGTTTCCACCTCAAAGCCCTGAGCCTCTATGTAATTTAAAAGATGTATATAGGTGCTATAAACCATAGGGTCTCCGATGGTTAGAAAGGATACATTTTTACCTTCTCTTAATCTCTCAGCAATGCTGTCAAATGCCTCTAAAACCTTCTCCTCCTTATCTGGGGTACCCATAGGAAAATGCTTTAATAGTATTTCTGTACCTTCCTTTATGTATTCTTCTGCAGTTTCTAAAGCTATGCTCTTTCCCTCTGACATAGCCTTAGGGGCCACAATCACATCACTATTCTCTATAACCTTCACTGCTTTTATAGTTAAAAGCTCCTTATCTCCAGGTCCCACACCAATTCCATAAAATTTAGCCATTTATCTCCACGCCTCCAATATAAATATAGGGTTATTGGCAAAAAGCATCTGATGTTCGCCTTTTACCTTTGATACACTTATTTGACTAATAGTAAATTTAAAATCCAAAGCTTTTAAAGTATTTGTAGCTGTACTTAAATTTTTAAGGGATATAAAATTAAACACCATCTTTCCATTAGGTTTTAACTTTTTAGCATAGGCCTTTATTATTTCCTCTAAATTTCCTCCGCTACCACCAATAAAGATTCCATCAAAGATTATATCTATATGTTTTTCTACCTCTAGAGCTTCTCCCTTTATGATTTGAAGATTATTGCAATGAAACTTCTCCTTATTCTTCAAAATCAGTTCTAAAGCATCCTCTTCCTTTTCTATGGCTATAACCTTACCCTCAGGGCAAAGCTTGCTCATTTGTACTGCTACGGAACCAGTACCTGCTCCTATATCCAGCAGCACTGAATTAGGCTCTATGTCTAATTTAGATAGGCTTAATATCCTTACCTCTTCCTTGGTCATAGGGGTGTCCCCCCTTAGAAATTCTTCATCCTTTATATATCTCATTTTTTATCACCACCACACATAAATCGCTAAACTCTTCTTCAATAAAATCCTGAGCCTCTCCCTGCAGAATTCTTTCCTCCTCATAGGAAAGATTCTCTCCTATTATGACCTGGCATTTTATATCATCGTTTATAAGTCTTTTCATCAATGCCTTAGGATTGTTTTTCTTATCCGTAAGCCAAAGGGACAGTTCATGATTTTTTACTGTTTCTATAAAGTTCTCTTCTCGTCCGTGCATACTTCCTACATAGGCTCCATTCCAGCTTATAGCCCCTTTAGCGCAAAGATATTGAAAGGAACTGAGACCAGGTATTACCTTTAAATTTCCTTTATAATTCCTCTTTATAAAATCCGTAATGCCATAAAAGCAAGGGTCTCCTGAAGCCACAACAGCTATATTTAGGGACGGTTCTTTATCTAAAAAAGTTAATATGTCATTAATGCTTTTAACTTCATATTTATCTTTCTCTATAAAATGAAGACTCTCTAGGGCTCTTTTAAAACCTATTATTTTTTCACATTTATTCAATGTTTTTACAGCTACAGGAAGAATATATTCCTCACTTCCTGGTCCTAAGCCTACAATATATATCATTTAGCTTCACCATTCCTTTATGAAACTCAATATTTTTGGTTCTTTAGCACCGCTGAACATTACTACATTGCAGCTTAATTCCTCATAGCAATATTTTTCTATGCTGTTTTTTACCTTTAGAGCAATACGATTATAAACCTCAGAAAACTCTTGTGGTATTTGCTTTATAGCTCCCTCTGTGGTTTTTTCATTATAAACTCTTTCTACTAGAGAACCGTCCCCACCCATGAGCGCTATTTCTAAGGCCATGACCTCTAATCTTACATCACAAACTCTGCTATGAGTGTTAAAGCAGCCAGCAGCAATCTTACAAAGCTTTCCTATATGTCCTACTATAGTTATGTTTTTTACTCCCTTTTGCCTTAAGCTATCTAAAGCAAAGCCTACGAAGTTAGATATCATTACCATTTGTTCCTCTTTGTAATCTTGGGCCTTTGCCACCTCTTCTCCCATATTGCCAAAAACCAATACAAAATCCTTAATGCCCTTAGCAAGTTTTTGCTTTATCTCTATCTCTATAGATTCCTTTAAGGATTCTTCAGACATAGGAGTCACAATTCCCGTAGTGCCTAATATAGATATACCGCCTACTATGTTTAATCTAGGATTAAAAGTCTTTTTCGCGATTTCTTCTCCTCTAGGTACAAAAATGGTTATCTCCACACCTCTATCCTTGGGTAATACTTTTTTAACCTCTTCCTCAATCATCTTCCTGGGTACAGGATTTATAGCGGGCTCACCTTTTTCTACATAGAGCCCTTCTCCCATGACAACTCCTACACCTTTTCCCCCTTTTAGTGTATACCCTTTAGCTTTTCTTTCTGCTCTCGCCCATATCTCTAGTCCATGGGTAACATCGGGATCATCTCCACCATCCTTTAAGATGCAGCACTCCACGTAATCCTCTTTCCTAAGGATTTTTTCGATCTTTAAGTGAAGTTTTATTCCTTTAGGAGTATCTATGCCTATATATTCTAAATCTCTGTTTTCATATAACATAAGAGTGGAGGCCTTAGCCGCTCCAGCAGCACAGGAACCCGTGGTGTACCCGCATCTAAGCCTTTTTCCATCCTTGTCTACATATAGCTGCAACATATTAAACCTCTATTCCCTAGATATAAGCATGTACATAAGAGCATTCACTAAGGCTGCAGCTACAGTGCTGCCACCCTTCCTACCTCTCACAGTTATCATAGGCAGAGACAGCTTTTCTATTTCTTCCTTGGACTCCGCTGCTCCTACAAAGCCTATGGGGGCTCCTATTATAAATTTTGCACTGCTTTTACCTTCTTCGATTAATTCTTTCAACCTAAATAAAGCCGTAGGTGCATTTCCAAATACAAAGAACTCTACTCCATCCTGAGCAGCTTTTTCTAAAGCAGCCATAGAACGAGTTATACCCCTTTCCTTAGCCAAACTAGCTACTTCTTCTTGAGCTACATAACATACCACATTGCAATTTAGCTTTTTTAATGCAGCTTTATTTATTCCTGACAGCGCCATATTGGTATCTGTATATATGGTTATTCCCTTTTTTAAAAGCTCTAGAGCCTTTTCAATAGAGCCCTCTCTTATATAAACTAAATCCTTATATTCAAAATCCGCAGTGGTATGTATAACTCTTTTTATTATTGATAACTCTTTTTCTGAGAAGTTATGGGTTCCCATCTCCTCTCCAATGATTTCAAAGCTTTTTTTCTCTATATCCATAGGTATTTTAATATATTCCTTCATAAGTTACCCCCTTTTTTAATTCACAGTGCACAATTCAAAATGCACAATTAATGAAATTTTTTATATAACCATAAAAATTGCTTAATTTATATCACTTAGAAATAGTCAATAAATCCTTACCCTGATTAACTATTGGAGTCATGCTTTATAGTGGTCAATGCATCTAAGAACTTTATATTCCCGAAAAAGTGCACATGGGCATAGGCTCCTAAGGTATTGTTTTTTACATAACCGCAATCCCAGACCTTCTGACTATTATCAAAATTATTTTTCTTAACCTCATATATAGCCTTTTCCTCTAAATCCACATAGGATTTATGAAACTCATGGCAGCTTATGCTAGTACCCTTAGGAAGCAGAACATTTTCCTCTGCCACCTCTAAATTTGCATAACCAAAATTCTGAAGTCTTGAGGTCATAAAGGACTGTCCCTTAAAAAATCCTACCTGAGGACTTCCTTCTATAGCTTCCGTTAAATACATAAGACCACCACATTCTGCATAGCATCTTAAACCCATTTCTAGCCTTACTCTTATGTCCTGTAATAAGGCTTTATTTTTGCTTAGCTCTTCTCTAAAAACCTCAGGGTAGCCCCCTCCAATATAGAGAAAATCTATATTCTCTGGTAGTTTTTCATCCCTTAAAGGTGAAAAGTACTTAACCGTCCCCGCCTGTTCTAGGAGTTCAATATTTTCTTTATAGTAAAAGCTGAAGGCTTCATCCTTAGCTATGGCTATATTTATGTTTTTATTGTTAAGCATATAAGAATCTTCATAGCTTTCACTTTCACAGGTTTTTAAATCCTTGATAAGCTCTTCCATATCTAAATTTTCATTAAGTAGGGTGCTGCAAAGGCTTATTTTTTCCTCTAAGTCTTTCACTTCGCTGCTTTGCACAAGGCCTAAATGCCTGCTCTTTAGAGCAAGGCCTTCATTCTTTGGTAAATAGCCATAGACCTTTAGCTTTAGGTTCTGTTCTACTAAAACTTTTAATAGCTTAAAATAGCTCTCAGTAATATTATTAAATATAACTCCCTGGATACTAGCTTGTCCAAACTCCAATATTCCCTTTAATTCTGCACACAGAGTGAGGCTTTGAGCTTTTGGTGTTATCACTAATATTATGGGCAAGTTTAGCAGGTCAGCTATGTGAGCTGTGGAACCTTCTGAACTGATACCTTTTCCATCATAGATCCCCATGACCCCTTCCACTACCGCCACATCACCCTTGCCTCTAGAGAAGGAAGCCTTAACTCCCTTTTCTCCCATAAGATGAAAGTCCAAATTTCTCGAAGATTTTCCTGTAATTTTTTCATGAAAGGCTGGATCAATATAGTCTGGGCCTACCTTAAAGCCTTGTACATCGTATCCTCTGTCGATTAGAGCCTTCATTAAGCCTAGGGTTAATGTAGTTTTTCCACCACCACTGGCATTTGAAGCTATCACTATACCCTTCATAAACTATACCTTTTTATGAGTGGTCATAAACCTGTCATAAGTTCCCTCTATGGCATCTTTTATATGCTCTAGGTATATATTTTGGAAAGCATCAATTTCTCCTAAGCCATGGAGATATATGTCCACCTCCATCCCCTCTGCTTTTAACATGCTTTGCCAAGAATCCTCTTCCTCAGAAGCCATATCATTCTTTGCATGATCTCCAGCTACCAGCATGAGAGGAGCAAGCTTTAATTCTTTAACTTGTTTATTTTTTAGAATTTCAATAATTTCTCCTAAGGTAGGATAGCCATCTACTGTACCTATATGTACATTATGCATAGCTTTCTTTATAAACATGTACTGAAGGCAGCTATAGCAAGCATTGGCATGATGTGCCGTTCCATGTCCCATAAAAACCATCTCTTTATCCTTAGGGATTATGCCCTTTATGCTGTTAATAAATATGCTGTAATCATCAGGGGTATCCTCTCCCTTTTGGAAGAATAGGGCTGGCCTTCCTAGCTTAATGCTTTTAAAGGCTTTTTCTTCTTTAAATTTATCCACTACTAGTTTTATATAATCAAATTCTGCACCAGGTATTATATGAAGAGGCTGAACTATAACTTCTTCATAGCCCTCATCTCTTAGCTTACCAAGAGCCTCTTCTGGTGTATCTATGTATATTCCATCTCTTTCTTTCAGCACTTTTATGATTATATGAGCTGTAAAGGCTCTCCTTATTTCATAATCTTTAAATTCTTCCCTTACCTTATGTTCAATCTTTTCTATGGTGAGCTTTAAAGTATCCTGATGAGTGGTACCAAAGCTTACTACTAAAATAGCTTTTTTCATGTATCCTCACTTTCTCAATGCACAATTTACAGCTCACAATTCAAAATTAAGGAGGTTTTTTCGCAAAGCGAAAAAAACGAATAATATTAAATTCTAAATTTTTCTCAGTAACACTGAGAAAAATTCACCTTAATTGTGCATTGTGCATTGTGAATTGTGCATTAATAACAATCTTTCCTTATTAACTACTTAATTCAAATTTACTAAAGGCTTTTACAAACCTTCCTATATGCTCTTCATCATGCTTCACGCATAAAAACAATGCTTCAAATTGTGAAGGAGGAAGGTATATACCTTCTGATAGCATATGCTTAAAAAAGGCCTTATAAATTTCAGTGTTGCAGGTCATTACATCCTCATAGGTTTTAACCTGTGGACTTTCAGTGAAGAATAGTGTCATCATAGCTCCACAGCGATTAATTTTTATTTTTATTCCCTTTTCCTCTGCTACATTCTCTAAGAGCCTTTGAAGAGTATGTCCAATCCGCTCTAGGTGCTCATAGTAGCTTGGGTTGTAATATAGCTTTCTAAGGGTAGCGTAACCTGCAGCCATGACTATAGGATTTCCTGACATGGTTCCAGCTTGATAAACTCCTCCTAAAGGAGATAGATTTTCCATTATGTCTCTTCTTCCGCCATAGGCTCCGCAGGGAAGTCCTCCTCCCATGATCTTTGCATAGGTCACTAAATCTGGTTTTATATTGTAAAGGCTTTGAGCTCCTTTATAGGCTACCCTAAAGCCTGTCATTACTTCGTCAAATATAAGTAAGGTTTCATACTGATCACAAAGGCTCCTAAGCTCTTCTAGGAACTCCTTTTCTGCAGGTATAACCCCCATATTACCAGCTATGGGTTCTATTATCACCCCTGCTATGTGAGACCCTTGAGCTTCAAAAACCTCTCTTATGCTGTTAATATCATTAAACTTCGCCACTAAGGTGTTTTTTATACTTTCTTGTGGCACTCCTTTGCTGCCTGGAATACCTTCCGTTAGCACTCCTGAGCCTGCACTTACTAAGAAGCCATCAAAATGACCATGATAGCAGCCTGCAAATTTTAATATTTTGTCTCTGCCTGTATAGCCTCTTGCTAGCTTTATAGCGCTCATGGTAGCTTCTGTACCAGAGTTAACCATTCTTATCATTTCTACATTATCCAAGGTTTCACACATATGCTTTGAAAGCTTAAGCTCTAGCTCTGTAGGTGCTCCAAAGGCTATGGCACTTTCACTGGTTTCCTTTATGGCCTTTACTACATCATCATCACAATGGCCTAATAACATAGGCCCCCAGGCTCCTACAAAATCTATATACTCCTTACCCTCTTCATCATAAACATAGGGTCCTTCCCCTCTTTTTATAATTGGAGGATTCATTTCCATATCCTTAAAGGCTCTTACAGGACTATTCACTCCTCCTGGCATATACTTTTTGGATTCTTCAAATATCTCTGCGTTTCTCATTATAATTCCTCCTTAATCCAAGCTGAAGCTTGTATCGCATAATAGGTTATTATCATATCCGCTCCAGCTCTTTTTATAGAAAGCAACATTTCCATGGCAATAGCTCTTTCGTTTATATATCCTAACTGTGAGGCCGCTTTAACCATGGCATATTCTCCGCTTACGCTATAGGCTGCAATAGGATAGTCATATCTATCTCTTGCTGAGCGTATCACATCAAGATAGGATAGGGCTGGTTTTACCATGATTATATCTGCTCCTTCTTCGATATCCCCTTGAATTTCCCTCATAGCTTCTCTTAAGTTTGCTGGATCCATTTGATAGGTCTTTCTATCCCCAGATTTAGGAGCGGAATTTGCCGCTTCTCTAAAGGGACCATAAAAGGCTGAGCTATACTTAGCACTATAAGCCATTATGCCTACGCTTTCATATCCATTTTCATCTAATAGGTTTCTTATAGCTTCTACTCTTCCATCCATCATATCTGAAGGAGCTACCATGTCTGCCCCAGCCTCTGCATGTGATAGAGCTATTTTTGCAATGTATTCTAAAGTGCTATCATTATGAACCTCACCATCTCTTAATATGCCGCAGTGGCCATGGCTTGTATATTGGCACATGCATACATCCGTAATAACCCAAAGCTCTGGATAAAGCTCCTTTACCTTTTTTATAGCTTTTTGCACCACACCCTCAGCATTAAAAGCTTGGCTTCCACATTCATCCTTTTCCTCAGGCAGCCCAAATAATATTATACCCTTAATATTTGCATCTCTAGCCTGTTCCACAATCTCTTCAAGCCTATCTACGGAAAAGTGATAATTGCCTGGCAATGAGGCTATTTCTTCTTTTATGTTTTCCCCTTCTACTACAAAGATGGGGTATATAAAATCTTGTGGATTTAGCACTGTTTCTCTTACCAAGTCTCTTATTGCTGCTGTTTTTCTTAAATTTCTATTTCTTTTAACCATTTATTTTACTCCTTATGCTTTTGATTTCTTCTATTAATCCTTCTTCACTAGCCTCTTTGCACATAAAGGCCTCTATCCCATGACTTTCAAGCTCTCTGTTAGTTATAGGACCTATGGCTATAGAAATCTTCTCTTTTATTTTTTCTAGTCCTACAAGACTTATCATGTTCTTTACCGTAGAAGGACTTGTAAATATAATCACATCACATTCTTCAAAAGACTTAGGATTTTTAATATGTCCCTCATTGGTTTCGTAGATATTAATTCTATCCACTTCCTGACAGCATTTAGCTATCTCTTCCTGCAAATAGTTTCTGGCAATTTTAGAGCAAGGAATTAACACTTTATGGTGTTTTAAAAGCTTAGGCTTAATTTCCTCAAATAAGCTCTCACTATAGAACTCTTTACTCTCTAAGAAAGGCATTATTCCTCTTTCCTTTAGTGCCCTAGCAGTGGCTTTTCCGATAACCACGAATTCTCCTTTGATTTTTCTAAAATCTATAGAATTTCTTAACAAATAACTAAAGAAAGTATTAACAGCATTTACACTGGTCAAAACTATATAATCATAAAAAGGCAATTTAGACTCTACAGGTTTTAAATTTTCTGAGGTATCCACTATGTTTATGGAGTTTATCTCTGTTACCTCAGCACCTAAGTCCTTTAGCTTCCACTTTAAGGGTTCCGCCTGCTCCTTGCTTCTGGTGATGCATACATTTAATCCAAAGAGAGGCTTTCTTTCATACCAACTTAATTTTTCCTGAAGCTCTACTACCTGACCTACCACTATGATGCAGGGAGATTTTAACTCTGCTTCCTTAACTTTATGAGAAATACTTTCTAAGGTTCCTATGACTTTTTTCTGCTTTGAGGTGGTTCCTCTCATAACTACAGCACAGTGGCTGTCCTTAGCTTTGCCATGACCTATCAGATTAGAACATATATCTTCTATACTCTCTAAACCCATGAGAAATATTAAAGTTCCTTCTTCCTTAGCTAAGCTTTCCCAATTTACCTTTAGCATAGAGGCACTCATGCCTGTTATCACATGAAAGCTTTGAGCCTTTCCTCTAGAGGTCACCGGTATGCCTGCATAGTTAAGCACAGAAATGGCAGAGGTTATGCCTGGTACTACTTCAAAGGCTATTTCCTCTTCTATTAATGCCAAGGCCTCTTCCCCGCCTCTTCCAAAGACATAGGGATCTCCTCCTTTAATTCTACCTACCACATGACCTTCCTTAGCTAGCCTTACAATGCTTTCATTTATTTCTTCTTGAGTTTTATAGTGACAGCCTGGTTCCTTTCCACAATAATATATTTCACAATCTTCCCTTAAATAATTTAATATATTCCCTCCAATGAGCCTATCATAAAGTACCGCAGTACATTTTTTCATAGCATTAATAGCTTTTAAGGTTAATAACTCCTCATCTCCAGGACCTGCTCCAATTATATAAACCATCTATAGTGCTCCCTTCAATATTTTTTCTGCTAGAAGCTCTCCTAATCTTAGATGCTCCTCTTTCTTGCCTAGGATATCCTTTTTAACTATATGGTTTCCTACTTCAAAGGTTCCTACCATATATAGGTCTTCTCCCTGTAAAACTCCATAGGCTCCTATTAATGAGTGGCACCCGCCATTTAATCTTCTCATAAAGCTTCTCTCTGCCTCTACACAAAGCCTCACTTCTTTATTATCTAGGGATTCAAACACTTCTCTATATTCCGTTTCCTTAAGTATCTCCACTCCTAAAGCTCCCTGTCCTACTGCGGGCACGAATTCAAAGGGGTCAAAATAGTTAGTTATTATCTCTTCCATGCCCAATCTTTTTAGTCCTGCTGCTGCTAGTATTATACCGTCTAGATTTTCCTTTTGAATTTTAGATATTCTTGTTTCTACATTGCCTCTTATAGGCACTATGTTTAAATCTGGTCTCATGAGCTTTAGCTGAGCACTTCTTCTTATACTGCTTGTTCCTACCTTAGCGCCTTTAGGCAAAGCTTCAAAGGGTACTCCATTCATGGAAACAAAGGCATCTCTTACATCTTCTCTAATAGGCATAGCCGCAATTTTGAAGCTGTCTCCTACTTCATAAGGCACATCCTTCATGCTATGAACAGCTCCCTCTATATCTCCATGAAGCAGTGCAAACTCTATTTCTTTTATGAATAGTCCCTTACCTCCGATTTTATCTAGGGTAACATCTAATCTGCTATCTCCCTCTGTCTGAATAAGAACCTTTTCAAAGTCAAAATCATACTTTTCTTTTAATCTACTTATAATATAATCTGTTTGTATTTGAGCCAGCTTACTTTTTCTAGTTCCAATCCTTATATTCATTTACTCTCCTCCAAAAATTTTCTCACTGATTTCTTCACCAAAAAACATAGTAATTATAAGTCTTTCTTTTTCTTTTTTATGAAAATATTCAAAATCTTCCGAAACCAAAAAATTTATTATATTCTCTTTATGTTCTAGTGCTTTAGCATTATTTCTAAGCTTTGTTATATATCCTATAAACTCATCATATTCTTCTAGTTGCTTGGTAACTTTACCCATTATCATTTTGGTAGCTCTAGGATTTCCCCCAGAGGTATGGAGGCTAAAGCATAAATTTTCACCTCTATACTGAGTAGGCATAAGAGCCATGCCCTCTTTGAAATCACTGCAATTTATATATATCTTGTGGTGATCTTCACAGTGCTTTATCGCTTCCTCTAAGGCTTCTCCTGGCTCTAAGGCTAAAATCACTATATGCTTATCCATTATAAAAGCTTTATCATAGACTCCTTTTATGATTTTTAGCTTCTCATCAGCTATAGCTTTAAAATCCTCTGCAAAATCCTTTGACAGTACCTCTACACTGCAGCCTTTTTCTAAGAAGTTTTTAACCTTTATCAGTGCCGCTCTTCCTCCTCCTACTACTCCTACCTTAACTTTGGTAGAAATTAAGGATATTTGAAGAAAATCCATTATTCCCTGAGAAATATCTTTTCTAGTATCCTCATGCACTCGTTACCACATCCCCTTAATTTCTCTTCCTTAAGAACCTCTATGGCTCTGTTTACATAAGCATCTGAAGTGCTCTTTATCAGCGTTATCGCTAATTCCTGATCTTCTAAGCTCTTACTTTTACTTTTATAGCTCTGAACTCTTTCCTTATATATAGCCTCACCATAAGCTTTTATGTTCTTAATATGAGGTGCTATTTCTCTAAGCTCAATCCACTGCTTATATTCTTCAATGAAGGTTTCAATTATATGCCTACAGCTATTCATTCTTTCTTCTCTAAGTCTTTTGTTCTCGTCATCTAAGGCGCTTATATAATCTATATCAAAAAGCCTTATATTAGGCAATTCTCCTATATCAGTCTCTACATCCCTAGGTACTGCTAAGTCAAAGATAGCCAAGGCTTTATTTCCAGGTATCTCTTCCTTCCTAAGCACTGTATGAGGTGCGCTTGTACAGCTTATAATACAATCTACAAATTCTATATAATCATTTTTTTCATTAAAATCTATAATTTCTACTCTTTCATCCTCTAAAGTTAAAACTTTTTTATTTCTTACTACCACATAGAGCTTTTCTGTATCCTCTGATAAAATATATTTTGCTGCTAGTGTTCCCACTTCTCCAAAACCTATGAGCATATAGTTCTTTGCCTTAAATCTTTTAGCCATTTTACAAGCAATAGAAGCTGAGGAAACAGGTATTTCATACAAATTAGCCTGTTGTCTAAATCTTTTGCCACAAGCAATGGCCTCTTGAAACAATCTTCCTAATTCTCCCTGAGAAGCTCCCTCCTCTAGTGAATCCTTGTAGGCTTCTTTTAATTGGCTCAATATCTGGTCTTCTCCTAGAATCTTGGATTTAAAACCACAGCTTAACTCCATCAAATGTGTAATCAATTCATCATGGTTAATATGAGACATATAGTCCATTAGGTTCTTATCCCAGTTACAGATATTAAAGATACATTCTATTAACTCTTCATATGCTTTATCAGAATTTGCATAGATCTCTGTTCTATTGCAAGTAGATAAAATTATTATCTCTTTACATATTTCCAAAAGCCCTTCCCTGAGCATGCTTTGTCTCTTCTTGCTCAAAGATAGTTTTTCCCTTATATCTAAAGGTAAGTCCTGCTGAATTAACACCGCTTGCATCAATGCAATCCCTCCAAATAAAAATTAAAGCCTTTACCCAAGTGGTAAAGGCGTATAGGCATATAAATATACATAAAGGCATAATAAGTACGCAAAAACAGGTAATGCCTCTTAGTTATCTACATAGCCATTTTCCCGCCCTCCGAGGGATTAGCTAGTTATAGGCAGGTCTCCTGACTTACAGGTCTTCCTCCTCTCACCTTCCCAGATATATAAATATCCAGTGGTCGAGATTCGTCTCTGTTACAGTAGCGGGGGCTGTAATGGATTCTCACCATTTTCCCTTTTAAACTCTACGAAAGAGTACCTAAAACTTTTAATATTCCATTTATATTGATAATTAAATTCTATATCATAGATTAAAAAATTTCAATGCTTTTATTTTTATACATCTATAAGTTGCAGTTATATTCCGTTTTTCTATAGTAGATTTTATGCTAAAATATATATAACAATATTTTAGGAGTGAGCATAATGGATATTTTATTAAAAAATAAAGTAGATAATCTTCTTCAGAACTACGAAACTATTTATTCTCATCATAAATGGACCTCAAAGCTTATTGTGGAATTTGCTGCTCTTATCTACACCTTAAAGAAAAAAGACTTTAATGATGATGACTTTGAAGAATTACAAAAATATATAAAGGACAATACTGGAGCTTTCTCTAGCTATAGGAGTTACCATCTTTTCATCATATCTACCCTACTTTTAACTTCTGTTAACGACCCCAAAAGTGCCTTTAAGGATTTAATTTCTCTAGAGGATAAGATGAAGCAGCAAGGCTTTAAGAAAAATAATTATTCCAGCATAGCTGCCTTTTCAATTCTCACCTCCTCAGAAATAGGTGACTGGAACGGAAGGATAAGTAAAAGCTATACTTTATATGAAAGCATGAAAAGCAACCACTTTTGGCTCACAGGTTATAGTGACTACCCCATGGCAGCCTTGCTAAGTGCTTCTGACAAGGATACAAGAACGCTTACAACTGAAATGGAAGAATGCTATTCAAGATTAGTAGCTGAAGGTTTTTCAAAAAGTGATGGACTACAATTACTATCTCATATGCTGGTATTAAGTCCTAAAAGTACAGAAGAAAAGGTAACTACTTGTGTTAAACTCCACAGATACTTTAAGGAAGAAGGCATCAAAATATATTCTAACTGCTATGAAATGTTTGGCTTCCTTTGTCTTTTAGAGGATTATGCGGAAGAGTCAGCCACTAAGGTAGTAGAGCTTTATAATCACCTAAAGAGCGTAAAAGCCTTTAAATGGTCTGGAAAAGAGATCAATCTTATGTTCTCTATTTCCCTTATTAGTGAGGATTATATAGATAAGCTTAAAAATGGTGAGATTGTAGGTACTACCTTTAGTACTTCTATAGAAACCTTAATAGCTGCTCAAAATGCGGCCATTGCTGGTACTGTAGCAGCTTCGGCAGCAGCGGCTTCTAGTTCTAGTTCCTAAATTTAAAGGGGTCGCTTCTCTTGCAAAATGTTCTTGATAGTTAATGTGACTATAATTATAGACAATATTGTTGCTTTTAATCATTACCACTATTTTTCAAAGGATTTTTATGTTAAGTGTTGAATGTAATACAGGTGAACTTAAAGAAGGTGAAAGTACATGAATATCGAAAAATTAATTAATGATCTTGCAAAAAATATAGCAAAGACGGTGCTGAATAAAAAAGAGGAAAGTATCGAAAAAATAAATTTAAGTAATATTGGTTCTGGAGATATTCTTCGGATTATTCTTAAACGCCTTGTCAATGATGGGGATTATAATAAAGCTGAAAATATACTTTTTGAGGCAATAAACAAAAATAATACAGAAGAAATTTATCAAATTGCATTTGACTTTTATAACACATTACTTGAAAAGAGTGATGAAGAATTAGAAAAAGGAAATTTTACAAGTGAAGAGATTTATCAGGGGATAGAAGATATAAAAAGTATATATTTTAAAACAGATAAATACAATTAAATTCTAAGTTAATAAATGTAAGGTTTAAATGCATAGAAAGTTTGGATTAGAAAATGCGGGACCCGAAAGTCCCGCAAATTCTGTAGAAAGCTTGTGCCAATGGCCCTATTTTCATAATCGATTCTTATTGTAAGACAAAAATGAGTGGATCAAACTACTTTTTAGAGTAGTTTTGCGACACTTCCTTCATATAAAATTCTACCTTTGTTCAAAATAGTTTATATAACAACCCCTGGATTTTCAGCACCTGCTGAACCTATATTACATAGCTCTCTTAATACCTCTGCAAATAACTCATACAATTCTTTGAGCTGTTCAATATCATTAATTACACCAGTAACCATAAAACAAAGCTCATCCACATCCTCTGGAAAGCTAGTGCTAAAGTAGCCCTCATCATCCTTTATTTCAAGATTGATTTCACGCTGATCTTGTATTAAAGCTCTTACGCGTTCATTAGAAAATAACCGTTTTACTTTTTCTTCACTGTTGCCTTTTATTATAAACTCTTCATCAAAACTATCATGGCCCACATTAATATCCTGCATGCCTAAAAGCTTTCCTAATCCACTAAATATACCACTTCTATATATCTTAAAGTAAAAGTTATCACGATTTACAAAGGGTGCTCTCATCCTGGTGTAAGTTATAGAGGTTCTTCCTGCAGATACTACATAGGTATCTAATACAACAATCCAGTTATCTATCCGTGCCTCTACCCTATCTCCCTTCCATATCCCGTTATCAACATAACTTGCTTTAATTTCTTCTGCTAGCTTACTCCAAATTTCCTTTTTGCTTGGACCAAATAATCCCATAAAAAATCCCCCTTAATATTTTTTCATGAAAAACTCAAACATTATGCAATATTCATAATTCTATTATGAGTTATTATATACTATATTTCAAGTTAACTTAACACATAATATTACCTTATATTTCTAATATCATACTCCTAGAACTTATTTATAGGATATTACTTCATCATACCTCTATTTATCTCTAGTTTTCTTCATAAATATAAGAACCAGTTATCTCTTGCTTATAAAAAGATAATTGGTTCTTATTAAAATAGTATATAAAAATTTTTCACTTTTAAATCAGAGAAAGCCTATTATAGTTCTTCTCCATTGCTCTCAATAACTTTTTTGTACCAATGGAAACTCTTCTTTCTAGATCTTTCTAAGGTTCCATTTCCCTCATTGTCTTTATCAACATATATGAACCCATAGCGTTTCTTCATTTCGCCAGTGCCTGCACTAATTAAATCAATGCATCCCCAGGGTGTATACCCCATAAGATCTACACCATCAATTGTTACGGCCTTCTTCATTTCAGTTATATGTCTTCTTAAATAGTCAATTCTAAAATCATCATTAATAGAACCGTCTTCCTCAATCTTATCAACAGCTCCCAACCCATTTTCAACAACAAACAGTGGTATTTGATAACGGTCATACAGATTATTTAGTGAAATTCTAAGGCCTTCTGGATCAACCTGCCATCCCCAATCAGATGCTATTAAGTAAGGATTTTTCAGCCCCCCTAACACATTACCACTTGTAGTATTCTCCTGTTCAGGCTTTGAATTAATTACTAAAGACATATAATAACTAAATCCAATGTAATCTACACAGCCATCTCTTAATATTTCTTCATCCTCTGCTTCCATCTTTATATTAATATTATTTATTTCAAAATAGCGCGTCATATAATTTGGATAGTAGCCCCTTACCTGCACATCTGAGAAGAAGTAATGCTTATTCATCGCTTCATTAGCAACCTGCACATCCTTTGGATTACAAGTTTCAGGATAAATTAGAGGATAAAGAATCATACAGCCAATTTTAAAGTCAGGATTAATTTCATGACCAAGTTTAACAGCTTTTGCACTTGCAATAAATTGATGATGAGCAGCTTGATAACAAACTTGTTCTTTATTTTCATTATCTTTAAACTTAATCCCTGCAGGTCTAAATGGATTTATTGAAATTACGTTTATTTCATTGAAAGTCATCCAATATTTAACCTTATTCTTATATCTAGTGAATATTACCTTACAGTAATTTAAATAGAAATCCACCAGCTTACGATCTCTCCATGCTCCATATTTTTCTACCAAACCGTAAGGCATCTCATAGTGAGAAATTGTAACCACCGGTTCAATGCCATATTTTATACATTCATCAAATAAGTTATCATAAAATTTTAAACCTTCTTCATTTGGCTCTGTCTCATCACCATTAGGGAAAATTCTTGTCCAAGCAATTGAAGTTCTAAAGCATTTGAAGCCCATCTCAGCAAATAGAGCAATATCATCTTTATAGCGATGGAAAAAATCTATAGCTTCATGGGATGGGTAATAAGTTCCTTCCACAACTACATCAGTATATTCACGCTGCTTATCTACAGCACCTGCTGTACCAACATCTGCAATGCTTACCCCCTTTCCGTCAGCATTCCATGCTCCTTCACACTGGTTAGCAGCCACTGCTCCTCCCCATAAAAATCCTTCTGGAAATTGATTTATATTATTATTCATAGTTATTCTCCTTTTATAAACTAATTTATAATTCGTAAATATTACCTGTTCATTATATATCGTAAATTTACACTTTCTTTAAAGCTAATTATGCCAAATCTTCGCCATTGGTTTCTATAACTTTCTTATACCAATAAAAGCTCTTCTTTCTTGATCTTTTCAATGTTCCTGTACCGTCATTTTCTTTATCGACATGTATAAATCCGTAGCGCTTTTTCATTTCCCCAGTTCCTGCACTTACAAGGTCAATACATCCCCATGGAGTATATCCCCATAATTCAACTCCATCAGCAATAGCCTCTTTCATTTCCTCAATGTGAGCTTTTAAGTAAGCAATTCTATAATCATCATTTATTGATCCATCTTCTTCTATCATATCAACAGCACCTAAACCATTCTCAACAACCATCATTGGAATTTGATATCTATTATAAAGCTTGTTTAAAGTTATTCTTAATCCCTTAGGATCGATTAGCCATCCCCATTCACTAGCTTTTAAATACGGGTTCTTTATCCCTCTTGCTAAATTTCCAGTAGTACTTTCTACATCAGGATTTGCACTTAAGCAACTTGATGAATAATAACTAAATGTATAGAAGTCAACACAACCATTTTTAAGTGTTTCTAAGTCTCCTTCCTCCATTTTAATTTCTATATTATTTTCTCTAAAGAAACGCTTTGCTAAACCTGAGTATTTTCCTCTTACTTGGACATCAGCACATAAAAAATTATTAAATTCTTCTTTTTGCTGTGCTAATAAGATATCATCTGGATTGCAAGTATATGGATACTGAGTAACATTAGCTACCATACAACCAATTTTAAAGTCTTTATTTATCGAATGGCCTAGTTGAACTGCTTTAGCACTAGCAACAAACTGGTGATGAAGAGCTTGAAAACATTCAGGTAAATGATAATCTTCATAATCTGAGAGCTTTATTTCTCTAATTCCATCAAACAATAATCCTCCACCTAAGAATGCAGCAGCTCCTCCATGGGTTAAAATATTTATTTCATTAAATGTTAACCAATATTTAACTACATCTTTATATCTCGTAAATATAGTTTTACAATATCTTAAATAGCAATCAATAACTTGTCTATCTAACCAACCATTAAATTTCTTTGTTAATCCATATGGGGTTTCATAATGAGAAATAGTTACTAGTGGTTCAATTTTGTATTTCTTTAATTCATTAAAAACATCATCATAGAACTTTAAACCTTCCTCATTAGGTTCTAGCTCATCTCCATTAGGAAATATTCTCGTCCAATTAATAGACATTCTAAATGTTTTAAAACCCATTTCAGCAAAAAGAGCTATATCTTCTTTATATCTATGATAAAAATCGATAGCTTCATGGCTTGGATAGTAAGCTCCTTCTTCTAATTCAGTAGTTATTCTCCTAGCAGAATTATAAGTTCCACCTGTCAACATGTCTGATGTACTTAATCCTTTTCCACCTTCTCTATATCCACCTTCAAACTGATTTGCAGCAGTAGCTCCCCCCACAAGAATCCTTTTGGGAACTTCATATCTGTACTCTTCATAATTTAGCCCTCCAAATCCTTAATTATACTTATTCTAAATCCTCACCATTACTTTCAATAACTCTCTTATACCAATAGAAGCTCTTCTTTCTTGATCTAGCCAAACTTCCATTACCTTCATTGTCCTTATCTACATAAATGAAGTCATAACGTTTCTTCATTTCACCTGTTGATGCACTCACTAAATCGATACAACCCCAAGGTGTATATCCCATTAATTCTACACCATCTTCGTTAACTGCATCCTTCATAGCCTTTATGTGTGATCTTAAATATTCAATACGATAGTCATCTTCTACATATCCATTTTCATCAGGCTTATCCACAGCACCTAATCCGTTTTCCACAATGAATAGTGGTTTTTGATAGCGATCATACAATGAGTTCATAGTAATTCTAAGTCCTAGGGGATCAATCTGCCATCCCCATTCACTTGCTTTAAGGTATGGATTTTTTAATGTAGCAAATACATTTCCTTCAGTTTTTGCATTTACCTTCGGATCTGCACTTGTAAGACGTGAAGAATAATAACTAAAAGAAATAAAATCAACTGTATTATTCTTCAATAGATCCTCATCACCATCTTCTATCTCCAAGGTAATATTCTTTTTTTCAAGCATCTTCTTTGCATAGTTTGGATATTCTCCACGGGATTGAACATCTATAAAGAAGTAGTTTTCTCTATCCTTTTCCATAGATTTCCACACATCTTCTGGTGCACAAGTATTTGCATAGGTATTTGCCGCTGCCAGCATACATCCAATTCTGAAATTAGGATTTATTTTACGAGCTATTTTAGTAGCTTTCGCACTGGCTACAAGCTGATAGTGTGCTGCTTGATATTTAACTGCCTCTTCATTTTCACCTTCTTCAAATGCTAATCCCGCTCCAACAAAGGGTAAATGCAGCAGCATATTAATTTCATTAAATGTAAGCCAATATTTAACCTTGTTTTTATATCTATTAAATATAACCTCACATAATCTTTCATAATAATCTACCATCTTTCGACTTCTCCAAGAACCTATTGTTTTTACCAGATTCATTGGCACATCAAAGTGAGTAATTGTTACTAATGGCTCAATACCATATTTTAAGCACTCATCAAACAATGCATCGTAAAACTTCAACCCTTCTTCATTTGGTTTTGCGTCGTCCCCATTTGGGAATATACGAGCCCATGAAAGTGATAATCTGAAGCATTTAAAGCCCATTTCAGCAAATAGGGCTATATCTTCCTTATAATTATGATAAAAATCAATTGCTTCATGATTAGGATAATAGTGTTCATTATCACATTCTGTCATTTTCATTTTGCCAAGTGCAACTGGAAACCTGTCTTTGCCTGCCGGAATTACATCAACTGTTGATAATCCTTTATTACCTTCTAAATATCCACCTTCACATTGATTAGCCGCAGTAGCGCCCCCCATAAAAAGCCTTCTGGTAATCTATTCACAGTCTAATTCTCCTCTCATATTTATTACAATTGTAAAATTTAAGCATAGAAGCCTTGTTCTATGCTTAAATTTCTATTAAATCATTACTGTCAACAAATTGTCTTCAAAGTTTATGTTCTTCTTGTCTGTTTCAATAATATCTAAATAGCTACTGGAATTTGTTATTATTATAGGTGTTATTAAAGAATAACCCTCTTTTTCTATAGCTTTAATATCAAATTCTAAAAGTTCTTGTCCAACTCTTATTTCATCCCCTTGCTTTACTTTAGGAGTAAAATGCTTACCTTCCAATTGTACTGTATCCATTCCTATATGAATAAGAATTTCAGCACCACTTTTACTTGTAATTCCTATAGCATGAGCTGTTGGAAATAGTGTTGTCACAACACCATCTACTGGAGCTACTACTTTACCTTCTGATGGTTCAATAGCAACACCTTTACCTAATGCTCCCTTAGAAAATGCCTCATCCTTTACTACTGCTAAAGGTTTAACTTCACCTTTTAATGGGCTTACTATTATTTCTTGTTTCACTAAATTAGATTCATTTTTTTCTTCATTTTTTACAGCGCTTTCTTCATCCTTATAGCTGAAGAAAACTAATATGAAACCTACTATAAAGCTTACTATTGGAGCGATAATTGCACCATAGAATCCCATATCAAATCCATTTGGACCAAGCTTACCCGGTATTCCAAAAATACCCAATCCCCCCATCATATATGTGCTAGTTCCCATAGCTCCTAAAATACCACCACCTACGGCAGCACCTACGCAGCTTAGAATGAATGGCTTCTTTCTAGGCAATGAAATTCCGTATATTGCTGGTTCTGTAACACCAAAGATACCTGAAATAAATGCTGGCAAACCTAATGATTTTAGCTTTTTATCCTTTGTTTTAAGCATAATAGCCAATACTACACCTATCTGAGCAAAAGAAGCTCCAAAAGAAAGTGCAATAATAGGATCATGTTTAAGTACTGCTAAATTGTTTATCGCTATAGGTACAAGACCCCAATGCAATCCAAAGATAACAAATACTTGCCAAAATCCACCTAAGAATATTCCTGCAATAGCAGGGCTTAAATTATATATTGAAAGCGTTGCAGCACCTAATATCTTACCTAACCAAGTTGCAACAGGTCCGATAACTATAAATGCTAAAGGTACAGTAACAATCAATGTAAAGAATGGAACAAGGAAGCTTTTAACAACATCTGGTACTACTTTTTTGAAGAAACCTTCTATTTTAGCTCCTACATAGGTTGATAAAATTATAGGAATAACACTGGATGCATAACTCATTAATATTACTGGAATGCCTAAGAAAGTTAAGTAAACGGGTGACTGAATTATTGTGCCACTAAACAAGGTATATAGTGGTTTACCTGCAGTTAAACTAGCTATTGCAGGATAAACAAGCGATGCTCCTATTGCCATTCCTGTAAATTCTTTTAACTTAAATTTCTTAGCTGATGTATATCCTAAGAAAATTGGGAAGAAATAAAATAAGCAGTCTCCTATTGCATTTAAAATAATATAAGTGCCTGATTTAGGATTTAATATATGAAAAGCTACTAATAGTGCATTAATACCTTTAATCATACCAGTTGCACTTAATAAACCAAGAGTTGGTTGAAATACTCCTGAAACAATATCGATAAATTTATTAAATGCATTTAATTTTTCGGTGGAACCTTCTTCTGATGATGTCTGAAACCCACCAATGGCAACTACATCAGCATACACATCAGGTACATGGTTACCAATAACTACTTGATATTGCCCGCCGCTTTTTACCACAGTTACAACACCATCCATATTCTTTAAAACCTCTGTATTTGCTTTACTCTCATCTTTTAATTTAAAACGTAAACGTGTAATACAGTGAGTTAAGCTATTAACATTTTCCTTGCCGCCAACATTTTTTATAATGTCTTTAGCTAGCTTTTCATATTTCATGATGATCTCTCCTCTTTTATTATTTTTTTATAAAAAAAGCGAGCCCCAACAGATAGCATAATTTTTATACTATCTATTTTGGTCTCGCCTGCTTTACCAGTAACAATCCAAAATTATTCAATTTATCTTTGAGTTACACGCTGAATATGGACAGTCAAATATAATTTTTCCTCGTCCGACAGCTCTGTGTCTAAATATTTTTCTATTTTGAGCATACACTCATATGCTTTTTTATACTTTATTTTAACTTTTCTTAGCAAATAATCCTCTTCTGCTTCTACTATTTCTTTTTTATGAGGTCTTTGGAAAAAGAACCTTAAATGTGTGACAAATCTTTCATAGCTGATGGATTTTTCATCAAGTACGATACCATAGGTATACGTAACAATGCTTAAAATATCTTGTATTTTCTTAGTATGTTCAGCTATATTTCCAACTTTGTTATAAGAACTATTTACTTGAGCATTTATTAGATGAAGAGCTATATTACCAGCTTCATCTTCTGAAAGCTTTTTGCCAAACTCCTCTTCAATAAACTCTAGTGCCTTTAAGCCAACTTGAAATTCCTTGGGATAAAATTTCTTAATTTCCCAAATAAGCGGATTAACACTTTTTAAACCTTCATCAAGCATTTTAAATACATTGTAAATATGATCAGTGAGGGTCACATATATATAGTCATTTAGCTTGCCACCTAATATATTTTTTGCGTATTCAATGATGTCATAGCATAATGAAACATATTCTGAGGGAACATCTTCTAATAATAATTTAAATTTTTCTGAAGCATCTTTTTGTTTAAGAATAAAGGTTTTCTCAATTAATTTTTCATCTACTTTTTCTCCTGTACTCTTTTTAAATGCAATTCCACATCCCATAACAACAAATTCATGATTATCCGAATCCTTAGCCACTATGGCATTATTATTAAATATCTTTTTTATTATCATCCTATCCCCCTCCCTACATATTAATTTAAAATATAAAAACCCTAACCAATAAGAAAAGCACCATCTCTTTTCGTATTGGTTAAGGTATCGCCTGATCTAGTCAGTAACAATCCAATATTTTTATAAACGTTTTCTATATTTATATATACAATAATATTCTCTTATATTTAAATTGTCAAGATTTTTTTCCTATGACAAATAAATTTTTTTTCAAACTTCATTACATGTAGGAAGCAACTTCAACTATTAACTCATACATGCACCATAATGGCTTAAAAATGCCATTTTGACATGTATAAGTTGAGTTTTAGTAATGTTTATCTGCAGTAGCGCTATTTTAATAAATAATTTATAATAATCTATACATAATAAGGTTATCAGTATATTGTAGAATTCATTATTATACTTTAAGGAGGAATGAAACGTGATTAACAAAATAGGAAAAATAACATTGTACGTTAATAATCAAGAAGAAGCTAAGAAGTTCTGGACTGAAAAACTAAATTTTGTAGTTAAGTTTGAACAAGCAATGGGACCTGCTATGAAATGGTTAGAGGTTGGCCCAAGTGAAAGTGAATTTACAACCTTTGTTTTATATGATAAAAATTTAATGATGACTCAAAATCCAAAAGCTAATGTTTCACATCCATCTGTAATATTAAGCACTAATGACATTGAAAATACTTATAACCAAATAAAAGCAAATGGTGTTGAAGTAGGACCTCTTATGAGCATGCCCTATGGAAAAATGTTCTCATTTAAAGACCAAGACGGAAATGAATACTTACTTCGTGAAGATGTCTAGCATTTATTAAATTATAACAAGGACTTACTGTTGCTCAGCAGGTCCTTATTTTACCATATTAGTATTAACATCCGAGAGTATTTACCTTTTATATTCATCCTTGGTTAAAGTATAATATAATTCTCCATCATACCCATTATACTTAACATCACCCACCCTAAGAATTTTTTCAAACTTCATCCCCATCTTTTCAATTACTTTCTTTGATGCTATGTTATCAGGCTTTACTACTGCAATAATTCGCCTTAGGCCTATTTTGTCAAAGCCATAATGAAGCATTGCCATAGCTGCTTCAGTTGCTAATCCATTTGCGAGTATTCTTCTTTTGTAAGCAAATAGTAAGATTCTCCATTATAAAAATTCAACTCCTCAGGCAGTCCGCCAAGAAAGTGTTGAAATTTAAATCCAAGCTTTTGTATTACTCTATTTGAAGCAATATTTTCTGGCTTCGCAAAAGCAATAAGTCTCTTAAGTTTCATTGTATTAAAGCAATAATCGATTAGTGCAGTCATAGCTTCAGTGGCATATCCATTGCCCCAATAATCTTCCCCGATTAGATAATATATTTCTTTATCTGGATAATAAGCATTGCAGTCATTATTCCCAACTCCACACCATCCAATGAATTTGCCCGTTTCCTTTAAAAAGATTGCAAAGGAATATTTAAAATCGCCATGGTAATGATTTTCATAGGAAGCAATAAGCCATCGAAATAGGTCTTTATATTCTTCTAAAGTCATAACCTCCATAGGCATATATTTTAATTGTTCCTTATTCTGCATCAATTCAAAAGACTCCATTAAATCGCTCTCAATATACGGTCTAATTATTAATCTGTTTGTTTTTATTCTCAATTCTTTTATTGAATTCATTATTTCCCCCCTAGTAAAATATCAATAATATCCATTATATGTAATGCAATACGAAAAACATTATTATTACATATATTACATACTTAGACTAGCATTGTATATTTATTAAGACAATCTCATACTTAATTCTTAAACAAAAATGTGCCACCCAATCAAATCAGGTAGCACATTTTTTGTTATCTTAGTTTTTTTAATTGTGAAATTATTCTTTGTATAGTTTTTGGTGACAAATAATATCTTTCCGAAAGGCTTTGTATAGATGCTCCAGTTAAATAATCTTCATACATTCTATTATTTCTAACTCGAAGCTCCTCTTTGCACTGAGTTAATTCACCCCAGGCCTTTTTATTTTCCTCTTTCTTAGGAATATAAATATATTCACCATTAACGTAGTTTTGAATTATTTTTAATATATCTTCAGGGAAAATGTCCCTGGCGTTTGCATAGCTCACTTTATGCTCCTCCTAAATGTAATTTTATTTTAGGATTGAGCAAAGGCTATCTTATATTTTAACCATTAACTCTTATGCAATAGCCTCTGCTACGCATAAATAACATATTTTCTCATAAAGACTATAACTCCTCTCTTATGTAAATATTATATTGACTTTTATCAATCAAGATTATTTACCTTTATCCTCCCTTAATTATTTTGTTGTATCACCTTAAAATAATAATTAATTGTTAAATTTATATATAGTATTTTCCATATAACTTGCTACATTAGGTAAATTATTATTTCTAAGAGCAGATAATAAGTCTTTTGTTGTTTTATCCTCAAGCTTGTGGAAAGTTTTTAATATTTTAATAATCATGTTCTTTCCATATAATTTGTATACTTCATACAGCATTAGGGTACCACTATGATGAACCCCACTCTGAGGTCTCTTGCCATCAATAGTTTTAATAGGAGGCAAATTCTCTACTCTATGGGAAGTAATTATTTTTTCAAACTCAGAATTTCCTAAGTGGTCAGAAACAAATAACAATGCAGACCACTCAGCAAAGGTTTCATTTAGCCAATCCTCCCAACTGCATACATCAGCACCATTGCACCATATATGAGCTATCTCATGAGCTATTAGTTTTATAGCATAAGTAATGTTCTCACAAAACCCTCCTAGAACAATGAGCTGGGATCTGATATAACCATCATAGGGATTTGTATTTGGAAGTACTACAATATCCATTTGAGGCAAGGTTTCAAACTCATATATGTCTTTATAATACTCAATTATTCTATCAAGATATTTCGCATATTTTTCTGATATTTCATTTTCACAACTCTTCAAATAACTAAAGGACAAAGAGCCGTATTTTACTTCTGTATAATTTTTAAGTGCTATAATATTAACATCGTAGTCTATTGGTTTATATACCCACACTTCACCATTTTTTATACCCTTAGTTATTTTATAGTCTCCCATGCTGCGAAGAGTAACAGTAGTATTAGGGAAATCATTAGCTATAATATCAACTGGTTTCTGCGGATACCAGGTAGAGTACCAATTAAGGGCTACGCAATCATCACTTATAATATTATGTGATCTCCTCTCTATAGTACCATGATATTCAACTGTTATTTCTTTAGCCTCAATCTTTGGCTTTATAGTGTATTTGTTCAATTCAGGATGAAACTGCAAATTAATGTCTTCGCTTATTGGAATATATTCATTCCCATTTTCATCTGTTACTTTACTAATCTCTAGTTTTTTATTAAGAGAAAAACAAAGGTTTTCATCATCCTTGTTTAGAGTAAATTCCGCAAATATATGTAACTCACTATTTTTAACAAATAAATCAATGTTTAACATAAAAATCTCCTACCCTACTTATCTGTAAGTTTTAAAGTCATGGGGTAATTTACTCCTGACTCACAAAATTTTAGTATTAATTTCAATTATAATATAGATAAGCCTTTTCATATTCTGCTACAAATTAGTGATCTTAAGAACATTCAGGCTCCAGTTTGCTTACATACTCTTTAAACGAATTCCCTCGAATCTCAAAATCCTTAAATTGGTCCCAGGAAGCACACGCAGGGCTTAGAATAACAACATAACCTTCGCTAGAGGAATTGTATGCTACTTGAGTAGCCTCTTCTAAGGTATTAACAGCTTTACAAGAAACACCAAATTTTTTAGCAAAATCCTTTATCCTTGCTTTTGCTTCACCATATGCTACAATTAATTTTACATTTATTAAGTGATCCTTCAACTCATCAAAGCTATGTCCTCTATCTAATCCACCCAGTAATAATACTGTGGGTTTAGTAAATGAAGCTAAAGCAGTTTGAGTTGAGGTTATATTAGTGGATTTAGAATCATTATAAAAGTCTATATTATTTATAGTTTTAACATATTCCATTCGATGCTCTACACCGCCAAAAGTTTTTAAAATACTAATAATAGCATTATTGTCTACACCTAATTCTTTAGTCACCGCAATGGCAGCCATAGCATTTTCATAATTATGACTGCCTTTAATTTTCACTTCATTTAAGGCTATTATTTTATCGTTATTATAATAAATATATCCATCAATTATTGAACAACCTAATTTATTTATGGAACTAGCTGAAAAATATTTTTTAGTAGATTCAATATCATTTGTTAAATCAAGGACTTCTTTGTCATCTAAATTAAGAATTGCTATATCACTTTTAGTATGATGATTGAAAATCCTCTTTTTCATATTTTTATAAATATCGTAGGATCCATGAAAATCAAGATGGGCTTCCGATAAATTAGTTAAAACAGATATATTTGTTTTAAAATCAAAGACATTACACAACTGATGGTCTGATACTTCCATAATAGCTATGTCATTATCTTTTAGCTGAGATATAAAAGAACACACTGGATATCCGATATTGCCCATTAAAAATACGCTCTTTGAAGCCTTTTTTAAAATCTCATATATTATTGTTATTGTAGTTGTTTTGCCATTAGTTCCCGTAACCCCAATAATTGTGATCCCTTTGGGAAAATAGTAAAATGCTAGCTCCAACTCATTTATAACAGGAATATTAAGTTCACGAGCTCTTTCTATATATTTATGATTATTTGAAATACCTGGATTTTTAACTATCATTTCAAAAGTATTATCAAGCAAATCCTTTGGATGACCTCCTAAAACAATTTTGATACCCAACGATTGCAACTCTTTCATTTGTTCTAAGTTTTGTTCAGTGTTAGCATCATTGACAATAACTTCATAACCTTTATTAGCCAGTAGCTTTGCAGCCTCATATCCACTTCTAGCCATACCTAGGACAAAAACTTTTCTATTATCACTCATTCTATCAACTCTTCTTTCATACCTATTATACTATCAGTAGCACAAGTAATTGCATATTACCCTTATTAAAATTTGTTTCCCTATATAGATAAACAACTTCAACTATTAATTTATGCATGCCCCATAACGCCGTGAAGATTTGCATTTTGGAACATGCATAAATTAAGTTTTCGTAATGTTTATCTACAACTACATTGGTTTGAGATTTTGGTTTAACCTCTCAATAATTTTGTGAAGTCTATTTATTCGTGCCTGCTCTGATTTTGCTTCAAGATAAAGCCCTGTATAAATGCGTTGCACAGATGGAGACATTGCTAAAAAATTCGAATAAGCTGGCTCTATATCCTTAATCACACTGGCGAATTCTTTAATGTGACTAGCAGTAATTTCCGGACGCTTCTTGGCTTGAAAGCAATTATTTCTTTTAGCTTCCTCAATTTTAGCTCTGCCATAATCGGTCATTCTACCAGATACCTCAAGCATTTCCACTAAAGAAATATTTTTAGCCGACCATTCGGTTTTTTTACGCCTCTGGGCAAAATACTTTATATAGGTTTTATCATCAATGCTCTTAATCTGGCCGTCAATCCAACCAAAGCATAAAGCTTCCTCAAGAGCCTCATTAGCTGTCAAGGTTTTCGGCCCGCCTTCCTTACCAAATACAAGCCAGATTCCATCACTTGAGAGACAGTTAACCTCTAACCATATTCTAAAACCTTCCCTAGATTCAAATTGCATTTGTTTTGCCATAACATCATCTCCTGCACTGAGATATTTTATCTAGTCTAACCCTATTTTCTGAATTAATAGGTAGCCGTCTTTCAATAATCTCACAGGGGTACTCGGAGCAAACTCCGCAGTTATCGACGGTTTTACCTTTTGCACACTCCCTTATTTCGCAATCACCGCACATTTTGCTGCTGTCATTCTTGTCCCAAAAACAACCTTCACAGGTCATATCATCTGCTGTAAAAGTAGTATTTTCAGTGGAGCACTCAATAGCAAGTTTTTCCTTGGCTTGTAAATCCTTATTCTTTGTTGCAATGTATAAAGGACATTCATGACACAACAGACCACAATAAGCCATATAGTTCATTTGTTTCCCTCCTAATTTTTTATAAGATATATAATGCTAAACCTCTTTCTTTCCCTTAAAATATTGTCTAATCCCACTTCTTTGATTTTGGGGTTGCCATTTTTCCAATCAGATACAATGGTATCATTTATTTTATCAAAGATATCATTTGCTTTTGTGCAATGAAAATCAAAGCACTGGCCACAAAAATCTATATTGTGTTCCTTTTATTGTAATATTTACAATTATAGCACATTGAACCAATTTATATCTATTGATTTACATCATAATTTTTATTTTTTGAACCGAATATATCACTTTTCAATAGCTCATAACTCATGTGACTATCACCTTAAATTCATGCGACTGTCACATTAAACCCTATTTCTAATAACAAATAATAGGTGTTCCTGGCTCAATATTATTGTATATTAAATGTGCTACATTATAAGGTGAATTTACACAACCATGAGAACCATTTGTCTGATATATAGCTCCTCCAAAATTTTCTCTCCAACTTGCATCATGAATTCCTATTCCCCCATCATATGGCATCCAATAGTTAACAAACACAGCATAACCGGGTCCTCTAAGAATAGTATTTCTTGCCTTATATTTTAGCTTATAAACACCTTTACGCGTTGGATAATTCTTTGATATATCACCTGTAACAACATCTCCCTCTACTATTAGTGATCCATTTTTATAAAACCACAAATGTTGTTTTGATAGATCTATTTCTACATATGTAGTTCCAATATCACTGTTATCAGAAGAAAAAGCAGCTTGACTGAGGTATGCCGGTTCTTTTATTATAGTTCTTCCTTCTTTTATATCTTTAATTAAATTTATTACTTCTTTATTCTTATCAATAGATCGGCCATAATCACCACCATCTATATATATGGTATTTCCTGATGATGTAATAAACTTTTTAGCCTTACCAAATGTATCATAAAGTTCAGAAAGTGTATCGATATAAGTCTTTACCTTTTTTTCATCAAAAGTAATTTGGAAGTTATCATCAACCTTAATCCACGTATTTATTATAGAGCCATCTAAGGTTTCTTTGTTTTCACCAAAAGCATAAGTAACTTTTGAAGATACGTATTTGTTAAGCGTGTTTTTAACTTCTATAGTTTTTTCTGACTGCGAATTATATTGCGGCTTTATGTAGCAGCCTGCTGACTCCAAATCTATTTCATTTTCTAACTTAAGTATTGAATTCACTACATGATAATATAAAATATCTTTATCTACCTTGTTTCCTGGAACCTCACTTATAATCACATAACCATTATCTTCATACTTAAAGCTTGGATTTTTAGGTTCAACAATATTATCACTACTAAAGCAAGAGAGCTTATCTATTTTCTCTTTAAGTAGTTTCTCATCATAGGAAGGCTCTATATTCATTCTACAATCTTTTAAAGTAAAAAGCGCTGCTACCCATTTAAAAGGGTTCTGTCTATTCATAAGCTTATTTAATTCCTCGTCTGAACCAAGCTTTAAATCCACATCACTTGCCTTTATTTGTTTACTTTTACCTTCACGCTCTTTTAAATTCAAGGTATAATTCTGGAGCTTAGATGCTATTACTCTTTTTGCATCCTCAATGTTTGTTCCTGAAACACTAATGGAGTTAATTGTAGAGCCAATATAAAAATGATTCATAAAATATATCGTCATTCCAAAATAAACAATAAGTAAAGTACAAAAAAAGATTGCTATACTTTTAATAATTTTTTTACGTTTTTTTATAGATTCTTCTGTTAAACCTTTTACTGGGTTTTCTATTTGCTCTATTACTGGTTCTTCTTTCGATTCTTCTATCTGATTTTCTATTAACTCTTCTTTTGATTTTTCTATTTGTTCCTCAACTAACTCATCCATAGATTCCTCTATTGTCTCTTCTGTTGATTTTTCTACTGACTCTTCATTAAGCCTTTCTTCTCCACTTTTCATAGTAGTCACCCCCCAGTTATTTATAACAAAATACAGACTTGCGCTTTTTCCTTTTCAAGATAGCTAAATCTCCTATAAATAAATCCATACTCCATTCTATGAGTCATTATATTTACCTAAAACAATTATTTTAAATTTTTTTCAATCTCAATTATTATCTTCTATATAAAATTACCTATATTCTAATAAACAATTTAATAGCAGAATCAAAAAACAATAGAACGCTATGCATTAGTAGGTACAACTAATACATAACGTTCTTTAGGAAGAGCAGTATGGTCTCCTGAGTTGCTGTGTAACCATTTCAAGTGAGGTTTTTATTTATCTTTTTAAGTATTTACTTCTTTTCCATTATAGTTTTTTCCACTTAGAATTTCTTCCCTTACCTACAGCTTCTATTTTCCCTCCAAGTCTCAACTTTTCAAACACTCTATTTATAGTTGCTTCCCCTACATCTGGACATATAGTTCTTATTTCATTCTTAGTAAAATACCCTAACTTCCCTTCTATAGCCATTTCTATTCTTTCACTCTTACTGCCCTTGGTATTTTCAATACACCCTACTCTATCTTCTAATTCCTTGTATGCTTTTATAATAATTCCAAGAAAATATTCAAGCCATATATATAAATTATTTTTCCCATCATGCCATAACATAGATGATTTATTCAGTGCTTCATAGTAAGTTTCTTTGCTATCCTCAATAATTTTTTCTAAACTAATAAATCTTCCAACCTCAAAATCACTTTGATACAAAAGTAAAAGTGTTAATAATCTAGACATTCTTCCATTTCCATCATTAAACGGATGGATGCAAAGAAAATCTAATATAAATGCAGCTATTAAAACTAATGGCTCTATCTCTTCTTTTGCAATCTCCTTTCTATATTCTTCACAAAGCCTTTCCATATAACTTGGTGTGCTAAATGCATCCACAGGCTTAAATCTGATATAGCTAGTTCCATTAGGCAATATTTCTTCAATCACATTATCAGTATTTTTATAGTTTCCACCCTTAGCTGATGAAAATTTGTATAAATCTCTATGTAATTGTAATAATACAGATGATTTTATAGGTATAGCATCAAAAGCACTATGAATAGTATTTAATACATCCCTATACCCAGCTATCTCACTTTCACTTCTATCTCTTGGTTCTATTTTGTTATCCATTATTTCACGCAATCTTTTATTGGAAGTATAAATACCTTCTATTCTATTAGATGATTCTGCACTTTGTATAATTGCTACATCTTTAAGTGTATTTAATATTTGAGGTGATTGCTTTTTATACAAATCTTGCTTCCCCTTATATTCATTTATAGTAGTTAACATTCTCACTATACTCATTGGTAATGCTAAGTTATTTAATTTATTATTTTCAAAAGAAATCATTACACATTCTCCCTCATTAATATTATATTTTTATTATTATCATTTTATCATAAATATAATCATTTCGGTTAAAATGATTATATTTATAATAAAAATAATATATTAAAATTCAAATAAACCTTATCATTTAATACCACATGATAAGGTTTATTCCAAATTCATCATGTAAATTTTCAAATAGTTTTCTATACCACTTTGAATTTAAAATGCCTTCTAATGGTGAAAAAGGTTATGTACCTGCATATAAATATAGGATTACTATGCACAATTCCAATGATAGCATAGGTAATATTGATATTCGTATTGGCTACAATGAGAATATATATTATGGTGGCAATATCGGCTATGAGATTGAACAAGCTTATAGAGGCAATAATTATGCGTCAAAGGCTTGTAAAATTATTAAACAGATAGCAATTGCTCATGGAATGGATGGATTGATAATGACTTGTAATCCAGATAACTTTCCCTCTCGAGTAACTTGCGAGAAAGCAGGTCTTAAACTTAAAGAAATAGTAGACTTGCCACCTCATAATGAGATGTATCAAGTTGGCGAAAGACAAAAGTGCGTATATGAATGGATTTTAAAAGAATAGTTCTTCATAACTTTTTTACTTCATGTATTAACAGGTAGCCTAAATTTGAATTTAAGTTTAAATTTGACTACCTGTTTTAGTGTGTATATAACAACAATTTAGTCTAGCAAAGCCTATTTTAGTTAGCTTAAACCCAAACCCTTTCTTTTACTTAATATATGTGCTTCAATGTTATTAGCTACCTCTTTTGGATCGTCACCTAAAGCAATCTTACCTCCTGTTAAGTTCTCTACATCCTCAGTAAGAAGCTTTACAAGCTGTTTTGCTCCTGTTAAAAATGGAGTTGGTGATAAGTGTGTATAAGCTCCATATGCTACAGCGAATACACCATCAATAGTAGCTTTTTGCTCCATCCACTCTGGAGCTGTTACAGCAATAGGAAGATCAGGTACATCAACATCAAGGTGATTAGCAAGCTCTGTAACAAGCATAGATATTCTTCCTGTATCTGTACAGGTTCCGAAGCTTAGAACTGGAGGAATTTTTAACATATTACATACTTCTTTAAGTCCTTCTCCAGTAATATTTATTGCGTCTAGGTTACACAAACCTGCTACCTCAAGAGCATGATTACCGCAGCCTCCAGCTACAACTAAGATATCTTTCTTAATTAATTCCTTTACTAGATTAACTGTGTTCCAATCCTGAGGACCATTTCTTAAGGTAGAGCAATTTGCTAGAGCTACTATTCCTTTAATTTTGCCTGCAGCGATAACATCCACTAAAGGATCAAGTTTATTTCCTAAAGCCTTTACCACTGCTTCTGTAGAGAATCCAGCTATTGCCTTCTGTGTTATTCTTGGAACCTTTGGTGTAACAGTACTCTTTCTCTTCTTAAAGTTTTCAATAGCCAAATCTATTAATTTATCAGCCATTTCCTCTAGCTTTGCAGGATTATAAGGAATCATGTGGCTTAATCCTGGGACCCCAATAACGGTACTTACTCCTACTAAAGTTACCTGATATTTTTCAGCATAGTGATCTATTGCAGGTGGAGAACAGTTTTCTTCCATAGCGAGAACATCCACTGTACCTGTAGCTAGAAGGGGTTCTATGGCTAGCCAATTACCCATAAGCCCCACAAATATATCATCTACTTCAAATCTTTGTAGCAATTCCTGACCTGTTTCAATGGAACCAACTATTCTAAGGCCCTTTGCACCAGCGGCTTTTGCCTTTTCCTGAACTTCCTGTAGCCTTGCCTTCTGCATAGTAGCAACCCCTGGCCAAGGTTGATGACCATTGAATACAATATTTACATACTCAGGATCCATAATCCCTAAATCAACATTCACCTCATGAGGAGCAGGTGTTCCAAATAAAATGTCCTGTACCATTTCCAATCCTATTTGCGCAGTGTAAATAGTAGCTAATCCTAAGCTTAAAGCTTTCTTTGCTAAGGATACGTAATCTCCATCAACATTGGTTAAACAGCTTGCTACAGCATTTTGCTCTTCATGTACTACTCCTGAAGGATAAATCCCAAGACCCTTCCATACTTGTTTTCTCTTTCTTGGGGCAAATACATCTACCATAACACTTGGCTCATCAGTATCACTACCCATTTCAGCTTCTAAAAAGTTAGCTAAGTCTATTGCCATTTTGTTTGTATCTTGATTTGTATCAATTCCAACCTTTTCACACATCCATTTAAGTTTATCTACATCTTTAATCGTAAATGGAGTCTTTCCTTCTCCAGTTGCTCTTAAAGTTCTAAAGGCTTCATATGCATGATGGCTGTATGTACCTGCTCCCATAATATTTCTTAGCAGCATGTTTCTCATTGCCATAGCGTCTGGGCCAATTCCGCATACACCTTTTTCCTGCTCTCCTTTTAGATTGATTCTGCATGGTCCTTGGGAGCATAATTGGCAGCTTAATCCTTCTAAGCAGAATTTACATCTGATTTTTTCCTGAGATGCCCATCTATCAAATACATTTGACATACCATCTTCCCTTATCCTCTTAAGCATCTCCTCAACAGAATCATGATAGCTGACGCGGCCTTCAGTTTTTTCAAGTATTGTTTCACTCATTAAACTATCCTCCTATAATCTTTTATTATCTTGATATGATATTTAGTTTTCTGCATTTTTTGTATCACTTACTATAACCTTACCTGCTATTTATTATTATTTATAAGTATTTTTTTATACACTTTTAATTGAATCTACTTCACTTTTAAGAGGTGCAGCAAATCTTTTTCATAATGTTCATTCGAAATATATTGAATTATATATTCCATTATTATAGAATATACTTAAAGTTAAATTTTTCATTTCTATATAATCATTTGAAAGGATTGATTCTATGAACCTTCTTAATATCAGCTCAGGCATAAAAACAACCTATAAAGTTACTTTAAAATACTCTTTACTGTGGGAATGTGCATTAGGTATTGCAGCTTCTACCTATGATGAGCTGCATCATTCTCTTGAGAAGCCTCAGCAATACTGGAGTGATGCCATAAATAAATTATCCTCTGAAGGTAAAAAGGAATTGGAGTGTAGCAAAAAGCATAATACTTGGAAGACCTTACTTCAACTCCTCCATACAAGGGACTTCGAGAATTTAAATATGTTTTTACAATATATAAAAGATTTATCTGAGGAAGATTTAAGATTTTATTCTCTTCCTTTCCTAGGCAACCAAAATGAGGAAAATAGAAAAGATGCTTCCTCAGGAGATATAAAAGCTAGGATGTCATTGATTGAGCTATGCTCAAAGCATAAATTCTTTCCAGATTATATAGAGTTCATATGCAATGTATCAATTAATATACTGAAGAACCATCTTATAACCTTAATGCAGGCATGGTACGAAGTCATAATTAAGCCCGATGAGACACATTTCTTGTCAATGCTTAAGAAGGACTTTAAAACTAAAAGCGCAATGATGGAAAAGCTTACTGCTGAAAAACTTGTTGAATGGACTATAGGTACCACATACCTGCCGGAGCCAACTATAACAGATGTGCTTCTTATACCTCAATACATTTATAGACCTTGGACTGTAGAAGCTGATGATATCAATACAAAAATCTTCTACTATCCCATAAGTGATGAAAGCTTAACGGATGATAAAGACACATATGCTCCAGCCTTCACCTTAGTTCAAGGATATAAAGCCTTGGGAGACGAAGTGAGACTTAAAATAATAAAATTTCTCTATGAAGGCGATAAAACACTTCAAGAATTAACTGAAAAACTAGATATGGCCAAGTCCACCGTTCACCATCATTTAAGTTTATTAAGGTCAGTACGGATTGTACGAACAGTGAATTCTATGTATCAATTGAACAAGGATGCTCTTTTTTCTATTGAATCCGATTTAAAAATATATTTAGAAAAATAATTGGTTGGTAGGAGGCTGCTATGCTTAAAAATAACGATTTTCCTTTGATGGATAAAACCGTTTTTTGCAGATTAATACCAATCTATAGGTTAATGATTGGAAATCTTATCTCTTTTATTGGAGATCAAGTATATTTTATTACTCTGCCTTTAATTGTATATAACGTGACGGGATCAGTAGTGCAGATGGGTATTGTTGCTGCTATAGAAAAAGTACCAAATATATTTCAACCTATTACTGGCACCATAGCTGATATGGTAAATAAAAAAAAGCTACTTTTAATATCTGATGCCTTAAGGAGTATTTTAGTTTGCGCAATGGGTTTTCTTTATATCATAAATAATCTAGAAATGTGGCATATATATTTAGGGGCCTTACTTTTAGGATTCTTTGGACAAATTTATAATACAGCTGAATTCTCCTCAATACCTTTGATATGTGAAAAAGAGGATTTGCATTTTGTAAATTCCTTGGATTCAGGAATTTATGACATGGCAATGCTAATAGGCCCTTCTATTGGAGGCTTAATTATAAATATTTATAATCCTGGATACGCCCTGCTAATTAATGGATTAAGTTTTTTAGGAACTTTCTTGGCAGTTTTATCTATCCATATACCTGAACATATTGTTAGCACAAAAGATAAATTAGAATCCTATAAATCTGGAGGATTTTTTAAAAAGCTAATAGAGGATTTAAGAGTAGGTTTTAAATTTGTATTTAACACTCCTGTTCTGCTCTATACCAATATTGCCTTAATTTTTTCAGCAATTGGGACAACACTATTTCTAACCGTAATGGTTTTTCACTTTAAAAGTGTACTTAACCTTAATGCTCAAAAAATAGGACTCTTAATTTCTATAGGTGGCATTGGCGCTATATTAGGCTCTATTCTTACAAATTTTTTAAGAAGGTATCTTTCATATATAAATATAATAATTATAGGCTTAGTGGTGGGAGGAATCTCCATTATAATCTTTGGAATTTTAAAAAATTATATTCTTCTCGTACTGAGCAATGCATTAGGGACTTTTGCAGTATCACTAATTAGTCCATGTATAGTAACTTTGAGGCAATCAATCACTCCAAAGCCCCTCCTTGGAAGGGTGCAATCCACCAGCAGATTCATGACATGGACGCTTATACCTATTTCAGCCTATTTTGCAGGTTTATTATCTAACTTATTGGGAACTTCTATAACAATAGTGCTTGGAGGAATCATAAGAATGGTTGCTGCAATAATGCTAATTAAAGCCTCTCGGAATTTAATTGCTATTTAAACAAAAACACATTGATAAAAGTATCAATGTGTTTTTCATAGCTTTCAATAATGACCGTTAACTGATCATAGTATTTTATTTTAAAAAAATTACTTATATCCTAAAATATTTTCTCTAAGTTCTGCCCACTTTAGTGCATCTTCTATACCTTGCTCTAAGGATAATTCTGCTTTCCAGCCTAAAAGCTTCGCGGCTCTGTCTGAGCTTGCATAAGCTCCTGGTACATCTCCTGGTCTAGGTGGTGCTTCTTCTTTATTCACGTTTTGGTTAAATACTTTTTCAAAGGCAGCTACCATTTCCTTTACAGTAACTCCATCACCTTTACCTAAGTTTATTACCATGTAGGAACCTTCTTTAGAGCTATTGAATATATTATCAAAGTTCTCTATAGCTTTAATGTGAGCCATAGCCAAGTCCCAAACATGTATATAATCTCTTATACCTGAGCCGTCTCTTGTGTCCCAATCCACGCCTGTTATCTTAAATACAGGATCTTTTCCTAGAGCTACGTCTACAAGCTTTCCAAGCAAATGAGATGGGGATTTTAGATGTATTCCTGAGCGCATTTTAGGGTCTGCTCCTATAGGATTAAAGTATCTAAGAGCGATACCTCTCATGCCATAGGCATTACAAAAATCTTGTAGCACCATTTCCATCATATATTTTGTACGAGCGTATGGACTTCTTGGGTTAAGTGGTGATTCTTCTGTCACTATGAAATTTGATGAATCATCATAAATAGCTGCAGAAGAGCTAAATACAACATTTTTGCATCCTAAAGCGTTTAAATTACGGAATAGCTCTAAGGATTTTGATACATTTTCAGTATAATACTCATAAGGTTTTTCCACGGATTCTGGCACCACAATCAAGGCTGCACAATGTATGGTATAGCCTATATCTGGATGGTCTTTAAATATCCTATCTAAAATTGCTTTATCAGCTATGTCTCCTTTATAAAATACTCTATTCTTAGTAAATTCCTCTTTACCTGTTATAAGTGAGTCAAGAATAACAGCTTCATGACCATTGTCTTTTAATGCTGAACAAATAGTGCTTCCTATGTATCCAGCTCCTCCTGTTACTAAAACTTTCATTCTACATTTCATCCTCTCTCATGTTAGAATATATTAATTGAAGTATCCTTTTTATGGATACATATTATACGAAAGGTAAAAATAAAAAGTATATCTAAAAATATTATATCACTTATTTATTTTTAATCTATTAAAATATTATCCCGAAGTATCTTCAACGCTTCTTCATATATTATAGGTTGTATTTGCGGATAGGTTAAATTATCAGGTAATGCATCAAATAAACCAACCCTTCCTATTTCAAGATCAGGTAATGTTCCCAAGGTTTCTATATCTGCATAAAATACTCTTCCGTAATTTATCGGCACTCCTTCCTTCTTTACAGAGTACTCAAAAATAGGTACTATAGTAAACTTTTCTGCTCCAGTCTCCTCTCTTAATTCTCTTTCTCCTGTATAGTTAATGGGCTCATTAATTTCTCTTCTCCCTCCAGGAATCTCCCAGGTTGTTCTTTCTTTATGCTGCACATACACATACTTATCTTTAAACCTTGCAAAAATTACTGCAAATTTTAAGTCTTCATCCTTAATATCTCCTAAGTTGTAGGTTTTAACTTCCATGATTATCATGCCCTCCAAAAGTATTTCTATTATTTCAAGTAAATCACATTATCTTTATTATATTCCTAAATATTTTTCTATAGCTTTTGTAACTACATAGCCTCCGTATTCTTTATTTGATAATACAGTAATCTCTAAAGCTAGCTCTGGATAATAGGATGATCTAAAGCTTACTCCTGGGTCTCCCCCCATTAAGTGATACTTAAGGATTTTATCTTCTCTCTTATTTATCCAAATTCCATAGCCATAGAATACTTCCTCTTCCACATGGATTTGAGGAGTTAACATAGTCTTTGTTATCTCTTGGCTTAAAAGCTTATTTCCAATTAAAGCTTTCCAAAATTTTGTCATATCCATGACTGTAGTGAAAGCTCCTCCGTCAGGTCCTCCCACAATAGGTATGGAATAAATATTTGCTTCCCACCCTCCCTGCTCATCTTCTAGATATCCATAAGCAGTATTCTCTGGCAGCCTGTTCATATAAAAATATCCTGTGCTGTCCATTCCACAAGGCTCTAGTATATTTTTCTGAACATACTCTGTAAAACTAATACCAGTAATTTTTTCTATGACTATACCCAATATAATAAAGCCCGTATTGTTATATTTAAAGCTGCTTCCTGGTTTAAAGTCCATAGGTCTATTCTTAATAAAGTACATAAAATCTGAAGGCTTCTTCATGGTATACATAGGCTTTTCTAGCCATAATTCACTGTAGTCCTTCATTACTTCTTCATCAAAATAATCTGGCACTCCAGAGCTATGAGTCAATAAATGCTCTATGGTTATAGCTTCATCAAGATTAGGGATATCTACATATTCCTTTAACAAGCTGTTAAACCTTAATAAACCCTTCTCCACCAACTGTGCTATAGCTACTGCGGTAAAACCCTTGCATCCAGAGGCCATACCAAACTTAGTATGGATATTATTATTTATCTTCTCACTTCTATTAGCAAAACCATAGGCTTGATTAAAAACAGTGTGATTCTGTTGTATTACTGATATAACCCCTGATAATGGCTTTTCCTCATCTATTTTGCTTACTATTTTTTCTATTGCATTTTTATCTAGCAACATCTTCTTTGCCCCCTTTTAATTAAAGTACTTTTTATACTTTAGAATGTATTAATAGCTTCTCTATAAAAACCCCCATAAGCACTCCTATGGAATAGCATACTAGATCACTCCATAGGAATCCATAGCCTAGCACTAAACCGCCTAAGGTAGTTCTTCTTATATTATCAATCCATGGACTATGATATAACTGACTTATTTCAATAGTAAAGGAAAAAGTTAAAGCTAGCAGAGCTACATTTCTTGTTCTAAAACTATTGAATATAAAGCCAAAAATCCAAAACATCATTAATGCCCACAAGATATCTCCTGAAAAGCTGCTTATAAAATTTGGTAATATATAAGAAAATCTTCTAGACCCTAGGCCTAGAAGCATGGTTATAACTATAAAAATAAAGTATAGAGTTCTATTTCTTTTATCACTTTTCACTGCATGTACCTTCTTTACCTATCATTTTCTATTATTAGTTTTTTTGCTTGCATATACAAAAGCTAATATTACCAACGGTATAAATATGAACCAAGGTATATTAATAGTGGTTCTTAGCATCATAGCTAAAAGCATCAATACAGCCACTCCTATAATGCAATAAAGACAACCTCTTCCAAAGGTCTCCATAATACCCTTCCCTCCAAAAAATTATTTAAAATCTAAATGCTCTACAGCCTTCAGCGAACCTTTCTCAAATATACATCTATGTTCATATTTTTTCTCATCATAAAGCATCTTTTCTAAGAAAAAAAGGTACATTACGAGCAATTCCTGTGTTTTCTGGATTTAAATCAGTACCTTATCTCTCTGTCTTATAAAGCAAATTGTAAAGCCTAACACTAGTTGACCGCCTCTTTCCTTTGTTTATATTTTAAAGCTTCCCAAAATCCTTTGAGTATTGGTATTTTGAGAAGCTAAAGTTAGCTCATTTAACGATTTAAATTATATAATTCATAGTCATAAATTTTATATTTTCATATCTATCAAAGCGTTCAAAGTCCATTATAGGTATAAATCCTATTTTCTTATATACCTTTATAGCTCTGATATTATCTTTGATTACTGTTAATCTTATATTTTTATTTCCATAGGTCCTCTTTGCAAACTTTATGCCTTCTATAATAAACTCGTATCCTTTTCCTTGTCCACATAGATCAGGTCTCATGCCTAATCCGATGTCCACAAAGTTCTTATCTTCATAAGCACCATAGCTGTTTCCTGCTGATACCTGAGCCCATTTTTCAAAACAAAAGAAGCCTATTAGCTCATTATTAGAAGCTAGGGCAGCATAATATAGACCTTCTTTCAATTCCCTAATTCCCTCTTCATCGCCACCCATATTATATATGTCATAAGGACCCTCATAGCACCAATTTACAATAGTTCTTGCGTATCTTTCACTCATTCTTACTATAGAAATTTCCATTAACTTATATCCTTCTTTCTTTTGCAGATACCCTTATATCTTTAATTCACCTATATATTCTATAGATAACCTTACACTCAAATTTATAAAGCTGTCTAAAAGCTTCTTAGGTATGTGCTTTACCTTATAGTCATCCTTAGGATTAAGATCCTTTAAAAAATTTAATACCTTAGTCCAATTGGCTTGTATGATATCTTTGTTTATCCAACTCCAGTTAGGTATTATGTCTAGATCTATATTTTCTACTAAATTATTAACATGCTTGGGACATATTAAATTAGCTATATATTTATCTAACTCTTCCATATCCTCTTCTTTTAATTTATTCTTTTCTTCATTATGATAAATATTATCATTATATCTGTAGCAGGTATTGTATATATTATATAGCCAAATGTCATCTGTGATCATATGGCAAAGATATCCCTTGAAAAAAGAAGCTATCTTTTCATCTTCTATTTGTAACTTATTTATATCGTATATAAATTTTCCAAAATCTAATTTATCATAAAGTTCTTCCTGATAATGAGTATCTTCTTTAGAAACCCCACTATCATGACATAAATCTGGAGCTATATTTCCTAAAATAAAGTAAGACTTATCTAAACTTTTTTCCTGATTAACTTTATTATATATTTGTGATGCAATAAATACATGTGTCATCCATGATGCCATGACACGACCTCCCTATGATATATTATTAAATAAAATAATTAAAGGGCATTATTCTTTAAGTTCTTTTTAACAATATAATATGTATCTAGCTCTTTACAGATTGTGAATCCAGAATTCATATACATAGAAAAAGGTCCGTGGTATTGATGAGCATTGCTTAAATCTCCTTTCATAGGATATGCTTCTATATAATCGAAGTCCTTATGAGAATAATCCTTACATATTTGCTCTAGAATTTTGCTGGCTAATCCCTTCCCCCTATATTCTGGAGCAATTACAAAACATACAATGGAGCAGCTTAAACCTTCCTCAGCTTCTACTATCTCTTTCACAGAAAGCAGTCTGCTATAATTAGCTTTAAGATTTACATTACACCATCCTACAGGCTTATTATCAATATATGCTAAGTACCCTGATAACTTTTCCTCTTTTATTAAAGTTTTCGCTGCTTCTCTGTTATACTCCTTTGTCCTTTTTATCCATTCATTGTTGCTTACGTTAAAATGATAATAGGTACAATAGCAACCTCTCCAGTGAGGATTATCTACAAAAGCGACTTCGTCAAAGAAATAAAGGTAATCTTCAAGCAAGTCTGAAGACAATGGTCTTATTGTTAGGTTCATAAAAGTTTCCCCCTTAATAGTTTTAAGCTTAATTCTTACGTTTCTTAGCTTTATTTATATATTCTACAGCGCTGGGAGTTTTACAAGAGGTATCTCCATGATCTATCTGAACCTTCCCTATAACTTCAGCAACCTCTATCGCCTTTTTCTCTAAAGCTTCGTTCCTAAGTCCTATAGTTATAAGCGCATTATTCATGGATTCCTTTTTTCTATTTTTACTTTGATGTATATTTTCTTTTATTTTAATGAGTAGCTCTTCAAAATAATCATCTTCTATATCTTTATCATTCATAGCCTTATGTATAACAATATCCCAGGCTCCTCTACCTATCCACTCATCCTCTGAATTGAGCCATTGCTTAAGCTTTTTATCTGCATATTGACTCTTAGCTACTACATTATAAATAAACTGGTCTAGAAGTCCATAATAATCTATTTCTTTAATCCAAGTATCAATAGTTTCTTCCTCTATCCGTGTATGGTCAATAATCATAGTAGAAAATATTCTGGCATCCGTATTCTCTGTTTCCCACAACTGTATAGCTAAATCATGGTCAAGCTTGATTTTTTTCTTTAATAACTTAAAATTAGCAAAGCTAACTCCAAATTGATTGTCTCCTGCACCATGCCTCTTATAGATCTTCCTATTTTGCTCCGTTCCCATGTTCTGTAGTTCTTGCATCACCTCGTTTATATTCATCTTCTCCTCCTTTATTAGAATATTATGATAATTATATTCTACCATATATAGGGGACGGTTAACAACTTTAATACTTTATATTAAAGTTGTTAACCGTCCCCTATAATAAGTGTTATAATCGTATTAATACATAAAAAGGAGGGATAGATCATTATGAAAGTAAAAAATAAAATTATTATATTTTTATTTACATTAAGTTTCTTATGTACAAGCTTACTTTCAATAGTTGCACTAAAGGCCTATGCTGATAACGGAACTAACACCCTTACTGTAAATGTAGAAAATTCTATATACAAAGATTCCAGAATTCCTGCCTCACAAAGTACAGTTTCAACTTCTACAATAAAAGCTAAAGTAAATAGTACTTATGAAAATAAAACTTATAGAAATTTGGAAGAATTAAAAGTGGCAGTATTAAATCATTGTAGAGAAAAAGAGTCTTCCTTTTCTTTGCTCTATGGCGGTAATTTTTCTGATTTAGAAAATAATTTAATAGATAACTTATTAGACTATATAAGATTGAATGATGATTACTCCTATTTTTCTATAAGCAGGATGTCAGGTTCCTTCAGAGGTTATGATGGAAATGTGGAGTTGACCTTTAATGTTAACTATATCTCCTCTAAGGAAGAGGACATTTTAGTAGACGGAAAAATTGACTCTATATTAAAAGCTATATTAACTCCTGATATGAACAAGGATAAAAGAGAAAAAGCTATTCACGATTATATAGTATCCCATGTAGCTTACGACGAGTCCCTGCAAAAATATTCTGCTTACAATGCTCTATTTGACGGTACTGCAGTATGCCAAGGCTATGCCTTGCTTACTTATAAAATGCTTAAAAAGGCTGGTATAGAAAACAAAGTTGTTTCTGGCACTGTGAATAATGTTGGACATGCTTGGAATTTAATAAATATTAGAGGGAACTGGTATCACCTAGATTGTACTTGGGATGATCCTGTACCAGATAAGAAAGGTAGAATACTTTATAATTACTACAATTTAACTGATGAGCAGATACTCAAAGATCACAGTTTTGATAGAAATGCTTATCCAAAATCTGCGGTTACTAAGTATGTAGCTGTAGATACTCCTGCTTATGAACTCATGAGCACTAAAGGCTTTAATATCATAAATTATGCTAATAATATTCCTTTGGATAAAAAATGGACAATTAAATTTTCAAAGGAAGTAGCCTTGAACACAATAAACGATAAAAATATTTTTATAGTTAAGGCAGATGTATATGATGGCTCTTCAAATATACCAGAAATAATAGCTTTAAATAAAATTCAATGCAATGTAAACATTATTGAAGGGTTAAATAAGCATGTAAGCATAACCCCAAAAACAGCTTATGAAACTCATAGTACCTATTATTTAATCATTACTGATAATGTATTTTCTGCTGCTGGTATAAAAATAGCCAAGCCAACTATAATGAAATTTTCTACACAATAGATAACAAGATTTTTCTCATAATAGTTATATTTATTAAATGAAAAATTTTGTTATTGAGGAGAGTATGATGGAGGATTATCACGTACGCATATAAAAGCAATTTAAGCAAAATAAAGAAGCCCAAACAATCAGTTTAGGCTTTTTTTAATATCAAATACTCACTTTCTTGTGCCTACAACGCTTACATACCGTCAATTTTCCGCCATTATCTTGTAAAATCTCATATAACAGTTTGATTCTTTTAGCCTTACAAACAGGGCATGTTCCTCTTCCTCTTGAAGGCAAGTGAATCAAGCCTTTTCCTCTATATTTCTTTGACATTTCGCTCTCCTTCTATGTATTTATTTTCATCCTTCAAATTTTTATAAACAATCTTTCTAATAGACTCACTGCTCAAGCAAAATAGTTCGCTTAGTTCCTCAAAGCTATAACCGTCTTTATATTTTTTCAAAATCTCACTATTCCTAAAAGTTATTTCCTGCCTTGAGCCACTTTTATTACCCCAATTTACTCTCATATTTTCCAACTGGGGAATGTAAATTCTCTCACCTTGAACATAGTTTTGAATTTCCCTTAAAAGTTCAGGAGGAAAAATATCCTTTGCGTTTTTATAGTTCAATAAAAAACCTCCTTCAATGCTGAGACATAGGTATTACCTTTCTAGAATCATGTCTGTCCAGAATTCAAAAGGAACAAAACCGTTTTTTTCACAAGTAGAAACTGCGTCATGACAATCTCTGTTTAAGTAAATGTAAATTGCCTCTTCTGGACAAACCTTGGACAATTGAATTATGGTTTCACTCAAGAGACAATCCCCAATACCGCTGCCATTATATTCAGGACTAACTGAAAAATTATCAATCCATACCTTTCCTGATTCCTTTGACACAATAATACCAGAGACAACCCTGTCATTATCTACAGTAATAAATCTCGAATTATTAATAGTGAACTTTTGTTTTAACATATCCAAAAACTCCTCATAGGTGCAATTTGTGAAGTAACGATAATTTTTGGTAGATTCATTTTTAAAGTAAAAATCAATGATATTATTCAGAAGTTTATCTGAATAATTTGTTGGCGAAAAACCATTAGCAAGTTCATCTGCCTGATGCACCGGCACACTCCAGTCCCTTTTCATATACATCCTGTATTTTGGTTCAAAACCGTTTCTGATAATTGTAGGAATTAGATAATGTGAAAGCGTTGGAAAGTATTCAATTTCTCCATATTCAAGTGATTGAATTATAAACTTTTTCGAATTATCTTCCGACAAAAACCACTCTTTAATATTAGGAATTGATTTTTCGATAATTTCAAATCTCTTTTCCCAATTTGATGGAAGAATTAATGTTGCTCGTAATGTATCATCTCCCTCATTCAAATGATAAAGATGGTAAAGACAATATTCGTTACCAATGTAGTCAATTAAATAAATTCCTTTTTCACTATAAAATTTATATCTATCAAAATCATGCATGGGCATTTTTACAAATGGTAACATCGGAATGAAATTTGCTTTTGCATACTCAATTTTATCTGCGAACTCGCTCATTGTATTTGCAGTTATTCTTTTAATAGTTTTCATGTCAACCACCTCCGAAATATTTACAGGAAATTTCTACATTCTCATTATCTCATACACTAAATCGGAAATACAGGTAAAAAACAATTGCACTAATTTTTTACCTGCACATTCAAATACTATTAATGGACTTTGGAAATATTATGGCTTTTAGCTGTTATACTAAATAGAAAGATTCATAAAATAGTCTATTATATTGTTGGAATTGCATATTATAGATGTTTTATGGATAAAAGAAGAGTTTAGAAAAGATGGATATGGCTCTACACTTTTAAAGGAAGTGGAGAAGATTGTTAAAGAAAAAGGCTGCAAATTAGTTCATTTAGACACCTTTGATTTTCAAGCAAAAGATTTTTACTTGAAACATGGATATGAGATCTTTGGTGTATTAGACAATTGTCCATGTGGACGTAAACGTTATTATATGAAAAAGAATATATAGTTCACTTTATTCTTAAAGGGAAGTGCAAAAATAGCTTCCCCTTAAAATTTACCTTTCGATATTTAGACTCTTCATGAAAAACTCTCTAAAGGCATTTATCATACTGGCTTCCTCTGGAGTATGGTAAGTTAGGTCCATATAATATTTACCAGTTTTAATATCTTTAGATAGGGAATCTAAAGGAAAACCTTTATTTCTTTTTTTATGTGGAATAGAAGTGATAATAAATTCTTCAGAACAAATATCATCTCCATCATACTGAAAAACTTCTTCTTCATTTAAAATCAAGCATATTGCATTTTTATATCTTGCTCTAACCTCGCCACCAGCATTTAACGCTAATTCAGAGTAATATTCTATCATTTCCTCATCATTTAATTCCTTACCTTTTACTCTTCTTACATGAACCCCCGGTTGACTACTTGGGCTTATCCCATCTATGTATAACCCTGAATCACAAGAAAAAACAGGTTTCTTAAAGACTTGGTAGTAAGCGAAAGCTTTTATCTTAGCATTGTCTAATGGGATATTTCCACTTTCATCAATAGCTCCTATTTTTAAATCCACATCATTTAAGGAAAGAATTTCTATATCTAAATCTTTTAGCATGTTTTTCATTGAATTGATCTTTGCAAGGTTTCTTGTTCCATATAAAATCTCCAAATTGCATCAGCTCCTATAAAAAATTATGATATCTATCATCTATGTTTTTCCATGAAATAAGCTATACCACTTTCTGAAAAGCCACATTTTTCGTATAACATTTTTGCCTTTGGATTTTCTGAATTTACATATAAACGAATTCCCGCTGATGCTGTTGTATTTAATAATTCATCAGCCTTTTTCATAAGTTTACTTGCTATACCTTGTTTTCTATATGTAGGTTCAACCCACAATTCATCAACATATACATGTCCAAGACCATTTAGTCTACCTACCTTAGGCATATATATTATTGAAATCCAACCAACAAATTTATCTTTATCTAATGCAGCATAAACATATAAATTTGGATTTTCAAGTGCTAAATATATATCGTTGAAATTATTATTTGCTGCCTCTAGCTTTTCAGCATATGTTCTTTCTCTTCTATTAATCCTCCAAAAAACCATATCATCAAACATGGAATAATTTTGACTATCTACTTTTGTAATTTTATATTCTTTCATTTTTTCACCCATTTACTATTCAATCTTTAGCCAAATCTTTAATTAATTCCACTGCTCCATTCTCCCACATTTCTTGATATTCTTGGGTAATTTCGAAGCCATTTTTAATGTAAAAATTTACTGTTGAATTATATGAAGGTTTAACTTTGGGAGGAACAGTCAAAACTACAATCTCATCAAACCCTATTTGCTTTATGTAACTACAAAAATAATTCATTAATTTAGAACCTAATCCTAATCCCTGATGTTCCAGTTTTGTACCCATTAATGTTATATAAATTGAACCATCCCAACATGTAAAAATAATAAAGGAAACTATCTTATCTTCAATGGTTATACATAAAACATCTTGAAACAAAAGGTCTCTTTCTGTATCTGCAGCAACATTTTCAGTAAACCATTTTCCTGTTAAGGAATTTATTATATTTATAATTTGCTTAATAATATCCTTATTTGATGGTCTTTGGTATAGTTTAAATTCTATCTCCATAATAACCCCTCTTCATATTTATATACTAATGAGCACCATTTGACTTAAACTCCCCCGATCCCTTTAAATAGCAATCAAAAAATTCAAGGCAGATCTTGTTAATTACTTTGAGGCAGTGCTCAGTGCTTGTTGTTGATTTCTGTCCGTTGAACAGGCGTGTCAAAAGTGGACTTGTCAGCGCCAGATCAGTTAGAGTAAAATGCCCCACACCGCTTATATGCACATTAAATGCTGTGGGATTATTATTAGACAGCAAGGCATAATTTTCAGCATATTGTGGCCAGTCGGCTAAATGATCCCATGAACTGTCCGAATACACATTAAGTACAGGTATGGGATACTTCTCATTTGTAAAAATAAACTCATTGTTTTTAATTCCCTTTATGTCACACATAAAGGGTGACTCTAGTGCAATAACAGCACTAATATCGTTTCTCATTCTACCTATACCCAGTGCCGCTGAGCCTCCAAGAGAATGTCCCATAACACCAATTTTTGTTGTGTCTACAAGTTTATATACAGTATCCGAAGCATTGCTCTTTGCTTGTGTAAGTATATAATCTATCACAAAATTTATGTCATCTGTGCGTACTCTCATCCACTTTTGATAATTGTCATAGCTTTGTTGTTTGTTAGATTCTGCATTATCTGAAGCTAACTCTTTCACAAAACTCTTATCTACAAATGTAGTATGTCCCTTATCATCAGTAGTGTATAAGCATTGGTAAGTATGGTCCATTGAACATACAACGTAACCATGACTTGCCAGTTCATTATAAAGTGTCTCATTACTTGTTTTGATGCCGAATGCACCATGTGAGAATACTATCAAAGGATATGTTCCGTTTGAATTTTTAGGATACCATAGCTTCACATTCAACTTTCTATTTTCTCCAGTATCAGTATAGGGCTCAATTCGTTTTGTGTCTGTGTAGGTGTAGTCTATAGTCGTAACCTGATATTGGCCTGTCCACTTTATTATCTCATGCTGTGGAAATATTATTGAAGGTAGAGTTACCATAAGGATAAGTACTATCATTCCTATTGTTTTCATAGCAACACGCACTATTTTATATGCTCTTTTTTCTTGTTTTTTCTTAATTAAGTCTACTGTCCCCATTATGGCCAGTAAAAATAGAAAGGCGGCTAAAGTGTAGTAACGAAAACTCCAGTCAATTATCGACAGAGCAGTAAACAGCGCAAAACACATAAATGCAGCAATTCTGATAATATTTCTTACTTTTTGTTGATTAGATTTTGTAATAATGCAGAATACTGCAAATGCAACTTCAGCAACCATAGCAGTTAAGAATATAATAATACCCATTTTTCACCTCTCACTTTCAGGAAACATATATAAAAGCAATTTAACTATACGATAAACTTTACCATCCATAAATATCAAATTGTATGCCGGATATGTAGTTTTCAATTGCTCTTTTTATATATGGTATAGTATTAATAGGAAGATTATCTATTTCAAACCAGGATAAATCATCACACTTTTCTGGTTCCATATTTACGATTTCCTTATTCCATGAATCTGCTACAAGAAAAAAATCTATTCTCTCAGACTCTGATTTTCTGTGCATAACACCTACAATCTGTATATTATTTGGGTTAATCTCTATACCTGCCTCTTCCCTTGCTTCCCTTATCATTGCCGACTTTACATCTTCATTTCCGTCTAAATGTCCTGCCACAACACTATAATTCCCATCTTCATACCCTGTATTAAATCTCCTTAATAATAATATTTTACCTTCCCTAATAAGAAAAAGATGTGCAGCAACTGGCATTTTAAATTTTTCCTTACTCAAATAAAATCCCTCCTGTTATAGTGTATAATGTTTTACTACTACCCAAATATTACAAATGCCACTTCTCTTTACGCATGAGACAATATAGGAAGCATTAATTTATTATTTTTAAATAAATTCTCTTCTCCTTCCATAACAAATAAAGTTGTGTCATCCTCCTGCAATAAATCTACATCGTAACCACCTGAGTCATTTGGTGTAAATCCTAAAACTACTTTTTTCACTTCTTTATTAGTTAGTTCTTTTATAATATTATCTAAGTCTACTTCTGATGAAGAAAATACATCCTGCAAGTACAATGCATCGCCTTGGACCTCAGCAATTGCGATCACATCCTCTTCTCTTAAATAGTAAACATTGTGGCTCATAAAAGAAGTACAATAAAACATCACCAATCCTGCATTCTTCAGCATTGATAGCTTTGATATTGCAATAGAATCATTAATCTTTTTAACAACCAACTCTCTGTTATGATTTAAGGACATATCTAATTTTTCTGCAGCTATAAATTCATTAGCCTTTGTAATATTTTTAGAATACTGATATTCCATGGCAGTGGTAAAACCAAACTTAGGATAAAAATCTAATACACTATCATTAGCAAATAAATATAGCATATGGCATTTATCCTTCCATTCTTCTATTACCTTCTCCATAAGATATCGGGACAAGCCGTGATTTTGATATTCAGGCTCTGTCATCACTGTTCCTATTTGTATATATCTTTTAGTTTCTCCTAAAACTAAGAAATCAATAATGCTAACTGAAACATTGGCAATAATGTTTTCATCATTCATTAGAGAATATGGTACATAGCTATTTCCCCAATATCCTGCTTGATACCATTGTTCAAAATCAAATCCATAGGTCTTTTGTGTTAATGCATTGTAGCTTTTTCTAAGCAGGACATTGTCCTTATAATCTTTAATAAAAATATATTCCTTATCATTAATTGATACTTTCTCCACAGAGGTCACCTTCTTAAAATTATTTATCATCTTCATTAGGACAGACTTCATTTACATAATCCCAATATTCACCTGGGGTTAAGGGTTTTGGTTCAGTGAGCATCTCTGCTACTCTTGCCAGTTCCTTGATTTTATTGCGAAGCATTGGCTGTAAACAGCAGGGAACATGATCTTGATTAACCCTATGTAACATTACACATTCAAAACACTTTCCATGCCACTCACATTTCTTTTTAGGACATGGACACTCTGTATATCTTCCTGACTTAATTATAGCTCTACATTCTTTCACCATTTCCACATATTTTTCTTTTTTCTCTAAAGTAATTTCAACCTTTTCCATTTCCATACCTCCATTAATATTATTTATAAGCTTGTCTTACTTTTACTAGCATTTAGGGTATTAAGCCTACAAAAATCTAATATTCAAATTATTATTCTTATTAATGATATACGTTACTATAGCATAGATATTTACCTCTAAAAGCTATTATAGCAGTTATAACAGTGAATATAATAACTATTCTTTTTTACTTTGCTTTTTTCAAACCTTTCACCTCAATTAGGTAATATCTTTTCTCACTCTTACAAAATATAACTTTAAGCATATCCACCTTTTGTTGGAGGTAATTTTTTATATTCATCTTTATTAATTATTATTTCTTGAATTTTCTTGAATAACCGTCTTAATTGAATAGCCTCTTTAGCTTCAGAAACATTTTCATCCTTCCAACATATATTTTTCTCTTTACGTTCAATAATGATTTTAATTGAATAAGTTTGAAAAGGCGTTTGAATTATATTGCTCTTTGGATTGAAATTTTCAGGGTAACTGCTCCTTTCACCATTTCATCTTTATCTATGCTTCATATAGTATCTCTTAGGTAGACTTTATAATAAATCTATTATATGTTTCTTATAAAAAAGCTGTAAGATAATTTAATTCTTACAACTTAAATAATTACAGAACTTCTTTTAATTTCACTCCGTTGAATTTCCCTGTTTTGATACTCACTCCACCTGATGGCATTATCTTGGGAGCAAAGCCTTGTTTCCATAAATCAGCGGCATGCTCACCTAATTCAAGATGTGAACCACCTGGTATAAAAACAATATCCGCCTTTTGCATTTCATCTTGTAAAAATATAAAATCGGAAATGTCGTCTATGATTTTCATGTATGGCGCCTCCTTATTTATTGATCAATGCTCCTTTAACTTTGTATTTTATAAATAATTTAAGTATAGCTAAAAATTCACATTTATAAATAGTACATGAATATTGCACCTTAAATCTTATTTTCTTAATTTCAAATAAATAACTTGTGAAAATGCAATCAAAGCAACAACAAAGCCTATAATACTAACTATAGTGTCATATCTATGATACTGATACCTTAATGCCTGTTGCATAGACGCAAACCACAGAGACAAGGGCATTAATAATAACATAATATTCATTAATATGTATTTGGTTTTTCTTATATAAAGACTATATACTACTAGGAATAGAACTAATAGACAGGATATTAGTACAGCATTATTAAAAGATATTTCTACAGGTATATCGCTTGTAACTAACATCTCGTACACCCATAGTATTAGTAAGAACGAGCTTACTCCTATGCCAATAACACTATCCTTTATTTTGCTCATATTTAATCAAACACTCCTAACCTTCTCATTTAATTAATTATTTTAGAGATAATCAAAACGCTCTCTTAGGATTACCCAATAATTTTTAAGTAAATAATATCATATTTATCCACAAAAAGTAAAACGCATGTTAAAAAGCCCTAGTATTGTGTATGCAAATTGTATCATTGGATTATTTTTTATATTCATTCTTTTATTAGAATATACATAAGTATAAAGAACCTATTTCTGAGCAGTAGCCCGACTATATAAGTGCAGAAAAATTAGAGTGTAGCAAAACTACTCTAAAAGTAGTTTTGCTACACTCCCAATTCATATCATTATTAATAATCAACACATGCCCATGCATCCACTTCAACTTTAAATGATGGGTCAGCTAAAGAGGCTACATATAGCATTGTCATACATGGGTTATGATCTTGCAAGACTTTTGAAACAGCTTCGCGTCGTTTTAAATTATCAATAGGCCCTACCATATAAAATGTTATCTTTACCAAGTCCTTAATCTCCATATTAGCAGCATGCAGGTTTCGAACCAGGTTCTCCATTGCATTTTCAATTTGCTTTATAGGATCTTCCGGAAGAATCCCATTTTCATCTTTTCCAAGCTGTCCAGAAAGAACCAACCAGCGTTTCTGACCAGTAACCTCAATTTGATGAGTATAAGCTGCAACTGGAGCATGTATATTTTCTGGATTTCTAAATATCTTCATAAAACCACTCCTTAATAAAATACTAATATATAAATATTTACTTCTAATGAAGAGAATATACCCTGTAAATACTATGTTTTAAAGACATATCTAATTTTTCTGCAGATATAATAGCTATTATAGTAGTTATAACAGTAAATATAGTAGCTATCCTTTTTAACTTTGCCTTTTCCATAACCTTTCCTCTACTTTATTAAACTTTTATAATAAATCTATATACTATTAATTAATAATTTGTAAGTAAATAATATCATGTTTATCCACAAAAAGTAAAACATATGTCAGAAAAGCTCTATTTATTCTTTTCAGCCCATATTATAGCTCTGTGTGTAGTTTCACTGATTGGATTTCCGTTATAATCTCCATACTCGCTGACTATCTTGAAGCCTACTTGATCAAGCCATTCATGCACTTGCAACAGAGTTGGAATATGCTTAGCTCCAACACTTTCTCGTACTATTTTTTCACCGTCTTTGGAGATAATCTCTGTTTTGCGTTTAAAGGTTGTAATCTGAGTTTGTGGTTCATATTTGCCATCAGATATAATTATCTTTCCATAACTACCCAAACTATCAACGCCTTCAAATATAATTCTTTCATCAGAGTTTCCAAAAAAGTTCTCTGGATGCGGAAAACAGTCAAAATCTAAATATATATGTCCATTAAGCTTTAAGGCATCATAGGATCTTTTTATAAACAGCTTTTGCGCTTCCTTATAGTTCATACTGGATATAATATTAATTAAAATATTTCCTGCAAGAACAACAGTATCAAAATTATTTCCCCAGTCATCATTTATTGCATCAGCCTTTGAAAAGTTAATGTTTGTTAACCCCTTTGCTTTTGGTGAGATACGTTCTAGCATATAATTATCCATGTCAAAGCCGGTTACTTTATGTCCTGCCTTTGCCAATGGAACAAGTATACGTCCGCTTCCACAGCATACCTCTAAAATATTTTTTGAAGCTTCACCAATAACTGAAAGCATAAAATTTACATCATCTATCTGAATTTCTTCTTGATCATAAAGGTCTGCATACCATCTATTAATAACATCGATTGTTAACATATAATCCTCCATTTTTTTAGGAAGGTTAAAGTATAGTCTCCCTCCTTGTTTTTCTTGAAGTTATCAATTTTATGTTTTTCGTATGATACCACCCTTTCACAATTTTTTTATTCATCATATTATAGAAGTAATAATAATGAATGTTCTTCTATTTTAAAACTATGCTTCTCATACTTCCAGTGAAAGTATTCTTATAATAAAACTTTACATATTTTATTACGTTTTAAATTGATATTATCTAAATATTGCAAACTTCTTATGATATTAATACTTAATACACATAAAAAAATGGCCTGAGAATTCTTAATTCCAGGTCATTTTTATCATTAAAAAGCTCTATTCATACCCATTTTCTCTAGCTATGGCTTCATCTTTCATTTCACTTTTCATGCCTTTAAGAGCTTCTTCTCTTCTTTCATTTTTTTCTTCTAAGGTTCTTCTCATGTTGTCATCGCTAGTTTCTTCAATCATTTCATCAGCAAGATGGATATTTTCAATAGTATTACTAATATTATGTTGGATTCTAGCTACATTATTTCTTCTATCATCTGGTTTTGGTTTGCTTTTCATAATCTCATCTCTCCTTGTCTTATGTGATGAATTCATTTAAAAATCTATACTTAAAAAGGTAAAGTACCTTCGTTTTTATTATCCCTATAAACATATTTATTATGCTAAAAATTTAATGGGGACGGTTAACAACTTTTAAGCATTAAACCATAAAAAATAACCAGACATATGCTTGTACATTTCATTAGTTATTTTTCATTTAATCATTAAAGTTGTTAACCGTCCCCAACTATTTAATGCATCCACCATGGAAAGTACACTCATATACTTTTTTATCATTGTAGAATATTTCTTCATATCCGTTAAACCAATGAAACTCTCCATTTATAATGCAATGATAGGTGTATTCTCCATTACGATATATGCTTGGTCCACGATAAGGATATTGTTTTGGAACTAAGCATAAGGCCTCTTTCAAAAAATCTCCTAAAAAACCCTCTCCAAGAACTCTTCCCATATAATTCATTGACCAAAAAGGAATATTATTCCTCCATAAAGCTTCTTCGCCAGCAAATATTTCTCCACCTAAATAGCTATCGATATATAGTAAATTATCTTCTGCATAATGCAAATCATAAGAATTAGGTCTTGAGGATGGTGCTTTAGGTCCTTTACCTGCATAAGTAGCTTTTTTTGCCCTACACAAAAAATCTATTATAGCTTCATTATCCTCATACTCTTTACTTTTTTCTTCATGCAAACAACAATTCTCATCATAGTCCTTCACTAATTTATCAATAGTTACTTTAAATAAATCACTTAATGTTATTAATTTATCTACATCAGGATAAGATTGCCCACCTTCCCATTTTGCAACTGCTTGTCTTGACACCCCGATGCTCTCAGCTAAATTTTCTTGGGATAGTTCTCTCTCTTTTCTCAAAGCCTGTAATTTTTCTGAAAAAGCCATTTTTATCACCTCAACTTAAGTATAATAAGTAAAATTGTAAATTACTATCAATCAACCATAACAATTTTGTCAACTAATAGTTGCTTTTACAGTAGCCTGAATTACTATATTTATGCCGATATTTTCTGAAATTAGGCTAGAGTATTGTTTACTTATATATAGCTTATACTATGAGTATATATTTAAATCCTTTTAAAAAACATTAACTAAGGTGGTGTTAATTTTGGATAAATTTTACGCATTCAACTATATGAATAATAATATGCTTCCTGGTGTTATTATTAATACTTCTGATGACTATTATGATGTGAATAGTCATGACTTTTTTACTGTTTATGTTAACGGTGATTATATGGGCAAAAAACTTCTCCTTAGCCAATCTGACAAAATTTCTGATACTGTTGAATATCTTCATAAAAATAGCTTTAATAACTTTACTTCCAAAGTAGATGGTAATTCGCTATATATAAATGATGATGATCTAAAAGAATCAAAACATATAAAAGATACTTTACATGTATATCTTAATATTAGATAAGGGGGCGGTTAACAACTTTAAACATTAAAGTTGTTAACCGCCCCTCTACACATTTCTTATAAATATTATAAACCATACTTACTCATAGCATAAATTTCTTCTGAACTCATTTCAATCAATTCTTTTACACTAGTAAGTGGATAGCGCTTTTTAAAATATTCTATAATTCTATATCCAAAGAAATATCCTGTACACCAAGGTATTCCGTCTTCATCATCGCCAAACATGTATTTATTATAATCTACATTAGTCTCATTTAATAATTTTGAATAATACTTATTCCATAATTCCTTTTCTTGCTCTTCAGATATTTGAGAAATCCATTCAGGATTTAAGAATGGACTAAGACTCTTGGCAAAGACATCCGCTTGTCCATCAATTAATATAGATTCTATGAACTTTCCTGTGCGTCCTCCATGAATTACATGCCAATAATTTCCCCACACTGTATGATGATATTCATGAGCAAATACATAAGGTATCCAATCTAAATAATTATAAACAAGTGGATTAATGTTTAATAGAATATTGCCAAATACATTAACTCCCCAAACTCCATTCTGTTTTTCTTTAACAGTCAAGTTATCATCATCAACAGGGTAGATTGCAATCGTTATAGGATCATCATCATAATTGGGGAGTATGTTCACTACTTGCATAAATCTTTTCTTAATTTCTTTAATATCTATGTTTTTCATAACTTCAATCTGTTGCTTTAATCTAGATATATTCTTAATGGGTTGTGGTTTTCGATCGGACATATCGAATGGTGCCCATTGGCTAATTTTCTCCCAGTAAGGCTGAATTGCATATCGTTCCCATAACATTTCACAATCTGGATTCTCTTTTTCCATCTCTAGTATATAATCATCCAAATTTTCGTAAACTGCTAAAATATCTAATTCCATTTTTTATCCTCCTTAAATAATGGAGGGTTAAAATATAGTGGCCCTCCAAACTTTATCCATTTTACTGACTATACTTTTTTTCATATGAAATCACCCTTTCTTAATTTTTTATTCCTCATATCATTTAAGTAGTATTGATGAATATTCTTATATTTTAAAACTGCGCATATCATAATTCCAGTGAAAGTATTTTTATAATAAAACTTTACATGTTCTATTACGCTAAAAATTTAATGGGGACGGTTAACGACTTTAAGCATTAACCCCAAAAATAACTAGTCACATGCTTGTACACTTGACTAGTTATTTTTTCTTTAGTCATAAAAGTTGTTAACCGTCCCTCTATTTTAATACATATTCAGCCAAAACACTTTGCAATTCATATATATTTAGGCTCTTATTAAATTGCTTTTCTATTGGCATCTGAGTACCAGATATCCAGATCTTCAGCTCTGCATCTAAGTCAAAATTTCCAGCAGTCTCTATGCTAAAATGTGTTATACTCTTATAAGGAATCGAATGATATTCCACTTTTTTCCCTGTAACACCTTGCTTATCCACAAGTATCAATCTTTTATTTGTGAAAATAAACATGTCCCTAATTAACCTATAGGCTTTTTCTATAGTTTCTGTAGATGCTAGCACATTGGCAAAATCTCTTTGCACCTCTTGAAGATTTACTTCTGAAGCGTTTCCCATTAATCCATCAAATAGTCCCATAAATATCCCCCTTAAAAATAAATTATTTCTAAAATACTATTCTCTGCTAAATAGCAAATTACCTTCTCCTATAAAAAATTTCTTTGTTTATGCTTATAAAAATTGAGTTTATATATTTTGTAAAAAAGCCGAATTAACTCGATTTTCTATAATTCTAATTTTCTATAACTTTAAAATATACTCTTTACCCTCATATAGATTACTTCCTCTATTGCATTCATATGGTATTTCATTAATATATGTAAATCCCAACTAATAGTTTGGTTTATATCATTATGACTTGTTCAAAACATATACTTTGATACATCAGGGTCGCTTTCCCAGCAGTCAAATACTGCCTGTGCATCTTCCATATAAAATGGCCGCAATAATAATCTATCCGTTTCTAATATTGGTGTTTTCATACCTATATACCCCTTTAACTATATTATATATAATCTATAGTTTGCATTTTATGATTACTGAGAAAAAGCTTCTTTATCAAAATATTTCTTTGTTGGTAAAATAAATATTAAATTAATAGTTACCATTATAATACCAACATAGGGAAATTGCTGCTTGCTTAGTTGAGAGGAAACAATAGGTATTACTAAGAAAGCTATATTGCTAGTTATCATTAACCAATAACCCCAGCTTTTAAGTTTCAAATATCCATAAGATATTATTAAGAGAATTACAGGAATTACTGCTCTCATCATCCCATTGAGAAAAACAGATAATGATCCATGGTGAGCTTCAAATGACTTTATAAAGTTTGAAAACAATGATATTATTGATAAAATAGCGCTTAAAATGCCCATATCTCCTATGAATGTTATTATAAAAGGTCTTTTATCATTCATACATACTCACTTCCCATAAATTCGAATTTATTGATGATATGGCACTATTATAACTACAAATAGTGCTAAAGATAGAAACTTCAATCCTCTAAGTTTAAACAATAAAGAACATGCTCGTATAGTGGACTATCCTTAGCAACATTAGGATGATTAAATTCCCCTATTTTTCCCATGCCAATTTTCTTCATTACATTTTCAGATTGAAGATTAACTTTAGCGGTGAAGCTATACACTTTACTAAAACCTAATGTATCAAATCCAAATTTCAAACATGCCTTTGCTCCTTCTGTTGCATATCCCTTTCCCCAAGCATCATATTTAAGCCGCCAACCTATTTCAACACAAGGAGTGAAAGCAGCATTAAAGGTTGCTCTATGGAATCCTATAAATCCTATGAACTCACTATTATGCTTTGTTTCTACTGCATACCGTCCATATCCTAAACTTTTAAATTCATCTTGAATTCCGTTATGAAACGCATCTGTTTCCTGCTCTGTAAGGGTATTAGGAAAATTTTTCATCACTCTGGCATCCTTATTCATCATTCTAAATTCTATTAAATCATTCTCTTCCCAATCACGAAAAATTAACCTTTCTGTTTCAAAATAAATCATACACTACCTCCAGTAAATTGTTTTTTCATTATACTAGCCTATAATCTCCAGTCAGGTCCAAATAAATCCCCAAACTTCACCCAACCCTCTTTTATTTCATTTCCTCTTCTATATTCAATTCTATAAACAGTTCTTCCTTTTCCAACCAAGAAAAAAGGTCCTGTTGAAAATGTTTTTCTTTCTATGCTAATGACCTCGCCACCTATAGAACTTATCTGTTCTCTGATCTTTCTCTCATGTCGTTCACCTTGAACTATTAACATTACTACTATGAAAACAATAAATGCTATAATTAATAGGAATTCCATTAACTTTACACCACCTTATTAGATAATTTTAGAACCATAATAAAAAAGGTCTATTAATAATCTAATATTATACTATGTTCACTTCTTAGTACCTGACATTATAAAATCTTCACATAATTTAGTTACACTAATTAATATTTCTAGACTCTTCATATAGTCCTCATCTATTTCTAAGGAATGTGCAGCTCCTTCTATAATCTTTAGTTCTACCTGAGGGTATTTATTTATTTTATTTATATCCTCCATAGAAAAAAATTTATCCTTTGAGCCCGTAACAACAGTGCATTTTGAATCAACAATATATGGAATTGTGTTAGGTATGGGGGTTAAAAACAAGTTATTTATATTATCATATCCTATATATCGGCTAATTTCTCCTGCAATTACTGTACCTAAACTTTTACTGATAAAGTATATATTTTTATATCCATTAGAAAGACATATCTCAACAGCTTCCTTAGCTTCCTTCAAGGTTTGTTCAAACAACTCTCCTTTAAATGAATTATTAGTTTTAAAATATACATATTCTAAACTTAACACATTGCAACCCGATAACAGCGTTGCCTTTCTAGCATAGTGTAATAAGGGTTTATCACAACTATAATCCCCTCCCGGAAAAAGAATAACAATAGAATCTGATTTGGGTTCTTGTGTTAAAAAAAGATTATTAATATGATGTCTCCAAGATGATTTAACCGTAATATAAGATCTTTTAATCAACTTTATCCTCCTTTATACTTTAGCATCATAATAAAATATTTCATTGTCTTTGTAACATGATGAAGCTTGTCCTGTAATTTCAGGATATTTTATAAATACATTACAACCTTTCCACTCCTAACCCTCCTTTTTAGTGATAGTTCTGTAATGCATTATCCTTAAATAACTTCTGATTATTCTTTTATTATTTTCTCAAGTACATTTCTTACTAATGGATTTAGTCTTCTTTCTATATCTTCCCAATCATACTCTTGTATTGGAAAGATTGACCTTTTAAGTTTTTTCACATTTTTTACTGGAAATATCACTCCATTACTCTCTTCATTGCTTACTCCAACAATATTCATCTCAACAGGATATGATAAAGCGTTCCAAATTGAATCCAAAACAGGACCTTTATAGTATTTTATTATCTTTTCATCGCCACCACCATGTCCTACAATTCCTACAGGCTTCCTAAATAAAGGTGAACGGTAATTTTCATTGTTAAATCTTTTTAAGAAAGCTAATTGCTCAACCTTCTCAAGAAGAATAGATAATTTTGATGGTATCGGCGCATAATGGGCAGAAACAATAAACAGTGCATCAGATTGAGTGAGTATGCTATAAATTTGGTTAAAATCATCATCATGAATGCAAATATCTTGATTGAAGCATCTCCCACATCCAATGCAAGGCCTAAGCTCATAATTAACAAGAGGAATAATTTCAACCTCTACACTATTAACAATCTTTCTTTTCACCATTTCTTTAATGAGCTTACATGTTTTCACAGAAGTACTATTTTCCCCAGCATGTTTAATATTTGAAGCAGATACACAAACAATAAGCATATTTTATCTCCTAACCTATATATAAAGTGTGTTTTTATTTTACCTACGAGCTTTCAATATTAAATTGAACGCTTAATCTCCTTCATCATAAAATCTGCAAAATCAATTAATGCCTCAGTATCGTAATTAAATATTTTAGTGTTTTTGTAACACAGTAAAGCTTGTTCTATAATTTCAGTATATTTTATAGGAATACTAGAGTACGCCCATTCTCCTCCCTCCTTTTTAGAACATATCATGCCTTCCCTGAGGTAATATAAAACTCTACAGAGGTTAAGAATGGTATATACGGGAGAATTAAGTATATCTTCTCTTGCATTTTCAATGTCGCACATAATAGATTTTAAATAGTATTTTTTAGGAACAGCTTGAAATACATCCTTTATAGGTCTTCCAAATATGCAAATACCTCGCGCTGTAGTTATGGTAATATGCGCTGCCAAGTCATGGTCTTCTCCATTTTCACACATATAGCTATAATCTCGCTCATACTTTTCTTTATGCTCCTTAGAAAAATGTAAAACAAAAGGTGTGGGATATTTAAAATTCTTAGCATGCTCTTCCAGTAAAATACTCATTTCAAAGCCTTTTCTAGGCCCTTGCTTGTCCAATTTCAGTAGAGCATCTATTAACTGCCTTTTCTCATTAAAATCTAAGTTTTCTTTTATTACAACTAAAAGGTCTATGTCACTGATGTTAGGATTAAAGCAATTCATTGCCAAGGACCCATGTACATAAATCCCCACAAGATTGTCTTTTAAAATATTTCGGTAGCTAGCCGCAATACTATCTAATATATTTTTTATAGACTTATCCATTTAGCTTCTCCTCTAAATAATTTAAAGAACTATTAAATATATAAATCCATTATTATTTCATCATCAAAATCCCCGTTTATATTGAAATAATTCTTATGAACTCCAACCTTTGTGAATCCAAACTTCTCATACATTTTCACAGCCTTTATATTACTTGCCTTCACCCCAAGGCTTATATTTTTTATCGTGCCCTGTTTCTTGGCATGATGGATTAACGCCTCCATTACAGCACTTCCTACGCCTTTTTTCCAATGCTCCTTTTTAACAGAAATAGCAATTTCACTATTATGAGCTATCCTCTTTCTATTAGGGCTAGAAATTTGAGCTATGCTTACGATATCATCATTTATAGTTGCTAAAATCATAAGTACATTAGGATTGCTATTTACATTTTTAATATATTCTCTTTCTTGCTCTGCAGTAAGATGAAATTCATCTTTTCCAAATAGCAAATTATCGCTTTCTCCTCCAACTATATTAAGATACTCAACCATATCTTCAGCATCTTCTACAGTGGGTCTTCTTAATATTAAATGGTCTCCATTTTTTAATGTTAACTCTTTTAAAATATAACTCATATATACCTCTCCTACTTTCATATTATTTAATTTGTTCCAAATAGGAAATTTATCAATTATTTTAATCTTGGATTTCGATATCAAAAATTACAAATTAAATTCTTCTACTTTAATAACTTCTTGTCCAAGAAAATCAACGCAAACAATAAAGGGCATAAAATTTTTTATCCTTTGAAACTCACTATATCCGAATTTATCATTATAATGATTTAATATTGTACTTAAAGCAGTGCCATGAGTACCTATAACAATATTTTGATTTTCATGGTCTTTTAATATACTTTGTAATGCCTTAATATTTCTACTCTGAACTTCTCTTAAGCTCTCTCCTTCAGATAATTTGTAATCAAAATCCTTCCATTGCTTTTGGCAAAACTCTTCGAAATCCTCTATCCATACATTATCAATCTTTCGCTCTCTAAAATCTTCTATAATTTCAATATTTAAATTTAAGCTTTGTGCGAAATCTTTTACTGTATCCATAGATCTTTTATAAGGACTAGAAAAAATTTTAGTTATATTTTTATCTATTAAATATTCTGTTACCTTCCTGCTATCTCTAATTCCTTCTTCCGTAAGCGGACGTACTAAGTCCTCTTGTATCTGAAAATTTGGCTTAGCATGGCGCACAAAATATACTTTTGTCATACTCATCTTGCTCCCTTCTTTAGTAAGGATTTTATTTTCGTGATCTACTTGCCACATTCATTAACTTTCTTGCTGATACTAGTTAATTCAATAACATTTTCTCCTCTTATCAATCCTATAAATATTATTATTAAAAAAATCATTATCCCTATAATCGCTGTTATCAGTGATGAGTTCATAAGCAAATGAATGACGACACAGGGCAATATGGAATTGGTTAACCATCGGGGGATAGCTAAAAGGCCCACTACTGCAATAAATAGGCTAAGTCCTGCAAATTCTCTCCCTGGCTGAGTATGAATAACTGCAAATATTATAGATGATAGAATAATCGCCCATACGCTTATGTGCTTTTTACCAGAAAAAAGCTTAATAATGAGTAGATATACAAAGCCTCTGAAGAATACCTCTTCTCCAGTTCTAGCAAAAGCTTCAGATATAATTTTTGTGAAAGACAGGTTGTTTTTTATAGTTTCTGTTTTAAAAAAAGCAAAAAATAATATTATGATAATACTTAATATTATAGATTCAATATTTAATTTAAAGCCGAAATCTTTAATATTCCATCTTTCTTTTACTACAAAGTATACTAAGGGTAGGTATAATATCGTCCATATCACATAAGGTAATAGAGTACTTATCCAACCTAGGTCAGCCAATTCCTCATTATAATAATTTACTGAGCCTCCCAGGCTGCAGATAAAAATCACATATATAATTCCTATTAATAAACTTCTGTCACTCTTAATATTAGCAATTAAACTCTTCATAAAAACTCCTTCTTTAGTATTGAACTAAAGTTGATTTAATTAAATATTCAATATGGCTTTATTTTTGTTCAGTTTCCTTAACAATTTTTATTATGCTTTCTACAACTTCTGCTATAGAAAGCTTAGAGGTATCAAGCTTTATTGTAGACATATTACTATATAATTCTAAGCGTTTAAGGCTTCTATCTATGGAAGATTCATCTCTCAAATTAGTCTGTATATCTTTTCCTATTCGATTTTTAAGAGCTTCTTCTGAGCAAGTGAGGGTTATCTTTATAACATCAAATTCCAAATCCTTTAAAGGTTCTAATACAGTATCAAAAATATCCTCAGTATGTATAACCCAATTGAATATGATATATTGTATAGATGAATTATTGATAAAGCTCCTTAGTAAGTAAGTTATATTATTTATAACCATGGTTTTATTTTCATCGTTCACTAAAAAGGGATTCATCATCCAGCACCAATCACCATCAAGCCATACAGAATTATCAAGACTTTTATTCAGCTCTCTGCAGGTGGCACTCTTTCCTACACCCATGGTTCCGTTGATTATTATTAATTTTTTATGCACTTTAAGTCCTCCTATAAGTCGGGGACGGTTAACAACTATTAATCATTTATCTAAAGACTTGCCTACTTTTATTAAACTCCATTCAGTAGCTATAAGATCAATTAGTTGTTAACCGTCCCCCATTATATATCTACATTCCTTTAAGGCTTTTCCTATATTTACCTCTTTTACTGCGCCATCGTGTTTGAAGCCAACTTTTTCATAAAACTTTCTTGCTTTAATGTTTTCTTCAAGAACCCATAAGGTAACTTTTTTATAACTTCTTTTTCTTAATTCAGTCAACCCCCAATTTATTAATTCATAACCTATTCCTCCATTCCAATACTCTGGTAATAAGTATATTCCCCATATCTCACCATAGGAATCATCTTTATCTTCATCTCTGCATCTTCCGATGCATATTAGTCCAACAGCTTTGTCTTCTTTGAATATTAGAGCATCCTCTTCCCATCCTTGAGATAATGCTTTCTCAAAATATTTCTCTCTTTTCTCAGCAGTTATGTTATTTAATATCTCATCAGGAACTATGCCTTTATATGTTACTTTCCATGAATGAGAGTGAATTTCTCCTAAGATTCTTGCATCATTAATGTCGGCATAACGAATTTCGTACATATATATTTCTCCTTTTCTGAGGGACGGTTAACAATTATTAAGCTTTTATTTAGAAGCTTGTCTGCCTTTATTACCCTCTATCCAATAGCTATAATATCAATTAGTTGTTAACCGTCCCTCCCTTCTCCTTATTTAATATTTCTTGCTACAACAATAAGCCTATGCTCATAGCTTTCAATATAAGGTTTATTTATTAATTCCTTTTGAAGTTTGCATAATTCATCAAAGCATGTTTCCACAGAGAACCCTGGAAATTCCCATTGAATGATTTTGGCATAGTACACTATGGACCCCACATCGTAGAAATGTAAGTATGGAAAATATTCATCTTTATATAATATCTCAAAGGAATCTTTTCTCAGCTCCTCTAATGTGTATGCTAGATTTAAATAATCATATTGTGGTATAAAATTTTTGATTAACCTCTTAGAAAGAATTTCATTATTTCTTCCACCTACCTGCTAGGTTATAAAAATACCGTTAGGCTTTAGAATTCTTTTTACTTCCTTTAAGTCATAGGATTCATGTCTATTAATTACCATATCAAAAGAGTTATCTTTAAAAGGTAATTTGCTATCCTCATAAACTTGATTAACAGAAATACCTAATGGTGTCAACCTCTCCATGCACAGCTTAACATTGGGTTCCCAGGCTTCCGTAACAGCAGTTTTAGAATAAGGATAGTTTAAAGATAATAAGAATTCTCCGCCCCCTGTACCCATATCAAGTAATTCATAATCGGCTCTTAAATAATTCTTTAATATGACTTGTAATCCCAAGGTAATTTTTCCTCTTCCCATCTATCATTTAAATAAGAAAAATCCCAGCCTTGAAAGCTTTTCTCCTCATCTTTTTTCCATATATCCTTTAATTCATCATAATTCATAACTGTTCTCCTTTTCATATTTATTATTTGAAGAAAAGCAGTGCAGTTAACTGATAACAAATATATTTTTACCTCGATACAATCTGCTATCAGATTATATTAACTGCACCGAGTAGTTACCTGTTTTTATTCTCATTAATGATTCACCTACTTTTATAGATTTATAATACTTTAACCCTCTTTAATTTAGTAACTATTAATCTTATCGTAGTGGATAATAGAATAGATGTTGTACTGCAGAAAAGTAATAAATTTAATCTCAATGGATTTTCAAAGCTAAACCAACCCACTACTTCTTTAGGAAGCCTTTGAATATCTGTAAAGGACATAAACCCATCCCTGTATACCCAAAAACCCTTTCCATATAGAAGGATAAGTAAAACCATAATAGCCCCAAAACTTATATCTACAGCCAAAGTATTTTTAGGTATTGAAATAATTATCATTGGAGCAATTATACTTGCTAATAGAAAAATATTAAAATATCCCTCCTTGGTTCCCGAATAGAATAAAATACTTAATGATAATAAAGCTAATATTATAGTGCAACACACAATATTACTCTTATGTCTTATAATTTTATTAACCATTATCTCTCACCTATTTTCAAAATTTATATATTCATGCACCATCATTAGCTGAATATTCTAATAATGGTGCATATTCAATATTTATTGATGAAATTGCTTCCTTATATATGTCTTAACTATTCATAATCTTATTCCAAAAGCTTCATTGCTTCCGCACAGTAATTGTTATACTTATTTAATAATTCTTCATGATCAAGTATACCGCTATGCGTAGTGATATATTGTCTGCAGTTTAATTCAATCAAAGCTTCCCAGCTATTTTTTGTCTCTCCAGAAGCGATATTTATCTTCTTTGCGTAAGGCTTTTTCTCCATGCCTCCTAAGGCATCTCCTACAATGGCTATTTCATCATTTATAATAATACTTAATGATCCTGGGCTATGGCCTGGAGTCCATAATATATAGCCATTGAAGCCATATTCAGCTAAATCCAAGCGCTTATCAACTAAGATATCTGCTTGTGCAGGAGTAAAGTGCCACTTTGTTGATGGACAATTGTTTATTTTTTCGCCTTTTACATAATTCCATGAAGGTAATGGGCTACTTTCACCCTTTTCCACATATTCAGCTTCCCTTTCATGCACAATTATTTTAGGATTAAATTTTTCTTTTATTGCCGCTACATTTTCCACATGTTCATAATGTGCATGATTTATAATTAAAGCCTTTAAAGGCTGCCCTTTTAACAGCTTAGCAAGGCGTTCAATGATCACATCACATTTTTCTTTTCTTCCCGTATCCACCAAGATGTAGTTATTATCATAGGACAAAAGCAGTGGATTATTGCTTGACATCACTTGACTAATACATATTCCATCTGATGATATTAGCTTCATTAAAATCCCCCTATTTCTTTACTATTGCCACCCAGACCTCCTGCCTGTTATCCTGCATATAGCACTCTATAGTTGGCAGATCAGCAGGTTCATAGCCTGAATTTGGCAGCCATTCTGTATAAAATCTTTTGTGGATTTCTTGAACTGCCTCTGGCAGTGCTCCGCTAGCATCAAAAATCACCCAAGTAGCTTTAGGAAAATGGAATTTAGCCATATCAGCTGCTGGTTCAACATCAGTTGTAACGCCAAGATAATAATCAAATTGCTCTGAATTCCCCCAATTTCCTCCCACGCATATGCCTAGCAAACCTGTAGGCCTGCTGTCTGAAGCTATCCACATTTCAAATAAACGCTTCATATCACCATTTTTACTGATTGTATCCCATATTTCAGGTATTTCCTTAAAAGCCGTTGAAGTATTAACTCTTTTCTTAAAGCCAACAATAGAAAACTCTCTCCAATCCTCGATTTGATAATTCATTTCCTTTTCTCCTTTAATAGAAATTTGAAAAGAGATCCTTGGACAAGATTTCAGCTTCACTCCCTTATCTCGAGCAATGGATGGCAATACACCATGAAACTTTTGAAAAGCCCTTGTAAAGGAATCATGAGAATCATAGCCATATTTGAGCGCAATATCAATGATTTTCATGTTGCTATTCTGCAAATCGAAAGCTGCTAATGTAAGCCGCCTGCTTCGTATATATTCTGATAAGGGTTTGTCCAAAATAAATGAAAACATACGTTGAAAATTATAAACAGAGCACTCTGCAATCTGTGCAGCCTTTTCGTAGTCAATTGCTCCAGTTAAATTATCTTCAATATAATCCATTGAGCTATTCATGCGGTGAATCCAGTCCATAAGCCCCCTCTTTTCTATTAAAATATTACATTAATAATTAATACTTCTCTCGACTTTTGATGCATTTATATGTAGACTCGTTACCTATGTCATTTTATATTGTTTTATTAGTTTGTTATGAAAGAAGATTGAATAACACTTAATTGGAAATTTTGTATTACAATATTTTCTCAAGCTGAGTTAAATAAATATCTTTACTGATTTCAATATCTTTTATCTTTTGAAACCCATTTTTTAAATATAAATTTACAGCAGGTAGATTGTCTCTTCCAGTGCGCACCACTACCTTATTTATATTATTTTGAATATTTTCTACATAATTAAATAATTTTCCTGCTATACCCATCCTAAAAAATTGTGGATGTACTGCAACTCTATGTATGTCCAAAGTATTTTCAATAATCTTAAAGGATATTATTCCTGCTAAAGTATCATTTATATAGTATCCATAAAAAGTTTCATCACAATTTTTTAAAGTATCTATTGTATCCTTTAAAGGAGGTATTTCATAGAAGTTTATAATCTGAGCTTCAATTTTATATGAAGCTATTTGTACTTCTAATACCCGTTTAACCGTTTCTATATCTTTCAAATTAAGCTTTCTAATCATAGCTACTAATCCTCCTCTTGCTATATGCATGTTAGTGTTATATCATATTTTGTTGCTAAATAATATCATTTACAAAGGGTATTGCAGTGGCTGTTGCATTTTTATAATCAATAATATATTTTGTATCTTCACTAAATACAATGGCCTTTGTTAAGGCAATCTTTAAAATACAAGTTCCTAGGTCATTTTCATCAACATGACGGTCATAAAATGCAACGAATACTTTTTTAGCTCATCTCGCAATTCTCTGTTTGATTCTTCTTTTGGATTACCAAGGTTTTCCCCTATGCTCTGTGCACACATCAAATCTTTACAAATTGCTACATTTGATTTTCTTTCAATATCTTTCATCTTCTGTGAACAATTATGTGTCACCACATAAACAGAGCCATCTTTATAATATCCATCTACATTCCTAACATTTACTCCAGTTTCTGTACAAGTTGCAAGGGCCACTATCACATCATGCCCTAATTGTTCTTTCATTAAGTCTATTGCAGCTTTAAAAATATCCATTGTGTACCTCCCTAATATTCTTATTGTTAATAATTTTAATATAATGGCTAATTATGCCAACTTACCATAGTAGTAATAAAGAATGTTGTGAATCTAGCAAAAGGCTACTTAACTCTCTCCAAAATTGGGTGTCCATTTTTCAACTGCACTAAATCCCACAGATTTCCGTACAAATCCTTAAATACAGCAACTGTTCCATAAGATGCTTCCTTTGGTTCCCTCACAAATTCTATATCCTTTGAAAGCATTTTATTGTAATCTCTCCAAAAATCATCAGTATTCAGAAATAGAAAAACTCTACCGCCGGACTGATTACCTATAAATGCTTCTTGTTTAGGTTTAGATGCTTTTGCAAGTAATATGGTAGTTCCCACTGAACCAGGTGGAGACACTATTACCCATCGTTTATCTTGCTCAGGCTGGTAAGTATCTTCAACTAGTGTAAAATTAAGTTTCTTAGTATAAAATTCTATTGCCTCATCATAATCTTTTACAACTAAAGCTATATGGATAATTGACTGAATCATTTTCTTACCTCCTTCAGATTATACTCCATGATTATTTCATCCTCGTCTACTTCACCAGTATGGTGGAAGCCCATGCCAAGGTATAAATTACGTGCAATCTCATCACCATCTTTATAGCAAAGAATTATTGAATCATATTTTTCTTCAGCCTTTATCATGGAAAGCCAAAGTTTCATAGCAGTCTTTCCAAAGCCTTTTCCTTGATATTGTTCCGCAATCATGAATTGGTCAAGCACACAGAATCCCTTGTTATTTTCCTTATAATCACGTTGCATTAGTAATCCTATTGGTAAATCTCCATAGTAAATTGCAAATACTTGACTATTATAATCTCGAAATGCAAACGCCCTTGCAAGTATTGTCAAATTGGAAGCAACAAAGCTTCCCTGATCCTCTCTAACCTTCAATACATTAAAAATTAGCCAGTTATCGGGAGTAATAATACTAAAATGTACTTTCATATTAAACCTCTTAAGATATCAAATTTTTATTAATTTTCATTTCGTTTTTAAATACTATTATCTAAATATTGCAAATTTATGATTGATGGATATTATAATAAAATTGCATTACAATATAGGAATAATTGAATAAGCTAAAAGAACTTATAACCAATTTACTAATAGAACCTATTATATATTTCTGTTTGCATTTCTCTATGCATTGCCCAAACATTACAATTTTGATTAGCTAATATCGAAATAGTAATGTCTGCCTTTGGATAATATGAAAACATAGCTGATACACCCTCATTTGATCCTTCTTTAAACATACAAAAAATCTCGTTATCAATCTCTAAAAATTCAAATGCATATCCGGTTCTAACTTTCGTATTAGGAACCACATTCCATGATGAAGGTTTTGTAAACTGGCAATGCGGGGTAAATAACATTTTAGAATAACTTTCCGACAGAATTATGTTATCTTTTATAGCTCTCATAAATATATCCAAATCTTCTACTGTTGTATAAGCTCCTCCATCTGGAGTTCCGATAGGTGGATAGCAATATATATTTTTCTTAAATCCAATCCATTTTCCATCATTGTCATAAATATTTTTATAACCTTCCGCTGTATTCTCATTAATCTCATCCATAGCACAAAATTTAGTATTGCTCATTTTACAAGCTTCAAAAATATTTTTTGTTACATATGTTCGATAGTCTATTCCTGTAACTTTTTCTATAGCTAGTCCAAGTAACACAAAAGCACAATTATTATACCTAATGTTAGAGCCTGCTTTAAAATTTGGCTCTTTGTAAGCAAAATTTATAAGAAAATCTTTACATTGTCTAATTGCATAATTAGGACTATTTACAAATAACTCTGAATACTCTTCTCCTGCTTCTTCATCAGCATCATCAGCTATACCTGATGTGTGATTTAACAAATGTTCAATTTTAACATTATTAGCTATTTTAGTTCCTTTTAGATCAATAATATCAACGATGTTATCATTTAAATTCAATAAGCTTTTTTCCACAAGTTGCAATATAGCTACCGCAGTAAAAGTTTTTGTAACAGATGCTGTATCAAATTTAGTATCTATTAAATTAGGAATTTTAAATGCCCGATTTGCATATCCATAAGCGCCAGAAAACAGAACTTCATTTTCTGATTTAACCATACAAGTACCACTGAATCTTTTATGGCTTGCATATTCTTCACATATATTTCTAAATATAGGCGTCATCCAATTCAACTCTCCCTCTTTACTTATAATAAATGAAAGTATATCTTATTATGTAACTATAACTTACTTAATTTACAACATGAAAATTACGAACTATACCAAATTAGTCTTATCAATAAAATATTAAATGACAATATTATTATAAAAAATAATATAGAAACTGATTTTTTAATACTAAATGCCTTTCTAAGTCCCATTACATCGCCAAAATCAAATATGCTGCCAAGGACAAAATACAGTGGATCAAAGGTTAAAAATATCATAGAGAAAAAGCATATAATTAAAATTAACCAATTAGATATATGTTTAGAAGATAAATAATAAATTATTATAAGAATATATCCTATAAGTCTTGTACTAACAAATCCTGCTATAGAAACCCATCCCCATTTTTTCTCAATACTCTTTTCATTTAATTCAGGTTCATTCTCAAATGTAACTCTTGTGCCCAACAATAATTTTGAATAAGTAAACCACTCAATTTTTATAGTTCTAATTCCATTAAACTTGGCAATGAGTACGTGTGAAAATTCATGTATTATATGCTGTAGTAGCGCCCCTATTATTATGATTAAAATCATAATAACTTTATAAAAGTTCAATATTTATTCCTCCACTTAAGATATAATATTCTACTATTGCTAACTCCCAATTTATAAGTAATATAAAAAAAGTGGAAGCAACAAATTTTTCTTGATCCCCTTAAGCCCTTTTTCTATAATGAACAATATTATCTAGACATAATACACTGCTGTGACTCAATTAAAGAATATTGTGCATTAAGTTTGCTGTAGATTATGCTTATACTGTTCGCTGTTATTTCAACTCTTTCCTCATAATCACAAACCCATCCTGTTCTGCTACTTTGACGAACCCTACTTTCTCATACAGTCGAATGGGGCCGGTGCAATCCCATTCGTATCGTTCGGCACGCACGACGGGGAAACCCTCAACGGCAATACAGCCTTCAGCTTTAGCGTCCTCACACACACAAGTGAGGAGTGCGGTGGCGACGCCTTTTCCGCGAAATTCCGGAGCGATTTCGAAGCAGACCACCGCTTTTTCGCGCTTCTCAGCAGGCGCATAAAAACGCGCGCCGGTACACGATTCGATGGGATAGTTCGATTTGTTGTTCGCGTTGCACCAACCGATGGCCACGCCCTCTACGAACGCCAGATATCCCTGCAGAGCGCCTGAATCGATCTGCCGCTCGGCGACTTTTCTGGCCACGCGACCGACGTCAGGCCCATCTACTTTGTCAAACACTGCCTTCTCCTGCTCTTTGGTCATTTGATAGGGCTGGCAATAACACCGATATGGGGTATCGTCTGTGAATGCCCGATTTTCGAAGAAATCGAAGTAATCGGCGGAAAGTTCTGGTGTGAGTGGTTTGATAATGATATTCATGTTTACCCTCCGTTCAAAATATAAATAATCGTCAGTTCGTAATTTTTTACAAAAGCTACGTAATTTTTAGCTAATGTCGCTTAATAAGAACAATTCAATCTAAAGTTTATGTTCATACTCGGATATTTTCATTGATATATTTGATAACCTTTTCTATATCTGCAAGGCCATCGATCATAAACAATCCTTGAGTAAATAATTTCTTAATTTCATCAATCGAAGCCCACTTAACGTCACTAACTTCTTCTGTCTGCATAACTACATTCTCGATTGGAAAATCATATATTAAAGCATAATCATCACATATTGTATTTTTAAATACCGTTCTCTTTATTATTAAAAAATAATGCTAGATTTCTTGAACTTTCCATTGCCTTTGTATCATCTTTAGCAGGGATACTGTTTGTATCATGACTATAAATAACTGGTGCAATATCCCTGGAGTTCATGTGATGTAAGAGTGTGCACGCTGTAGCGTAAGCATCTTCAATGCATCCATCTCCACCACCAACTATTATTACTCCACCCTTTTTTTCTTTCTGAATAGGTTTCACTTTTCGAAAATATCTTGCACAAAAATATGTTTGCAACCTACTTGTAATAGCTAACAACTGACCTGTTAGTTGAGAAAAATAAAGTGGTGATGCAATTAATATGTTATCGCATTCTTGAATATATTTATAAACTTCCTGCATTTCATCATTTAGACAACAACCATCATTCTTCCAACAGTATCTACAATCAATACAAGGTTGAATGTTACAATCATATGCATATATAATCTTATATTCGCCCTCTAAATGGTTAGTAAACTCATTTACCAAAGCCATAGTATCGCCATTTTTTCTAGGTGTACCACTAAAAATGAGTGTTTTCATATATATCACTCCATCTAATAAAAATCAATTTTTTCGTGTAATATTACTATTATGTAAATACTGCAAATTTGTAATTTATAGGTAATGTAAAAAATGAAGAAACAGAAAATTATATTATGTTTTATCCTTCAGAATAATCACAAAACTATAAATCTGATTTTAAAATAGAATACAAATCTAAATCTACAATGCCTTTGCCTTTCCAAATAGCCCCTTGTCTTATTGTACCTTCTTTTATAAATCTATTTCTTTCTAATACATTTTTTGACTTAACATTAATAGGCATTACAAAGGCTTGAATTCTATTTATTCCGATAGTGTTAAATAGATAATCTAATAATGCTTCTACTGTTTTTGTAGCAAAACCTTGTCCCCAATAATCTTCGTTTAAGGTGTATCCAATTGTAACCACATTTACTTTTTCATCAAAATCAAATATCTCGGCAACACCAATAATTCGCTTTGTATCTTCATTAGAACAAACTCCGAGATATATAATTTTCTTTTTTCCAAAATCTCTTTCAAAATGAGAAATCATATTTTCAACAGTAGACTTATTACTCTTAACTATCCCCGGTCTATATTTGAACAAATTTTCGTTATTATATATTGAGTAGAGACCATCTAAATCAGTTTTTTCTATTTTTCTGAGAGTAATTTCGTCTGTTTGAATAAACGGAAATTTTAAAAACAAATTCATCTTTTCCATAGCTCCTTTTCTTAGACTCTAGTAATGTCCTATAACAGGCTTATCCTTTGTCTTGTGCTTACGGCTAGATTCATATTCCTGCCAATATATCCTTTTTTCATTAAGCCGCGTTCTCGCTTCTTTTTCTTCTGCAGGATACCCCACATATACAATACCAAGCGGAGTAACATGCTCAGGAATATTGAGTATTTTTTTTACTGGCCTTATATTACTTTCAATAGGATATACACCTATCCAAACTGATCCAAGCCCCATACTTGTTGATGCAATTAAAATATTTTCTATTGCTGCACTACAATCTTGAACCCACATTTCTTGACCTGGACCTTTAAAGGCCAATTTCATATTTCCGCACACAACAATAGCAACAGGTACATTATATCTCGCAAAAATAAATTTATCTTTTAGTTCAGAAAGCTTTTCACCCTCATCAATAACTATAAACTCCCAAGGTTGGCAATTTGCTGCTGTTGGTGCTGCTGTAGCAGCCTTCAATAAAGTTATAATCTTATCTTTTTCAACTGGCTTATCTAAATAGTTCCTTATACTTCTTCTTTTATAAATGGTTTCAATTGTGTCCACGTTCAAACCCCTTTCCAAATTAAAACAAACAATACTTTTTTTCTTCAGGCCCGTCCACTCGGGGTGTTCAGTATCTCTGCAGTCAATTTGACTTAAAACTGAGTCTAATTTAGTAACTATCTTTACGTCATTTGATCTTGTAAAAAAATGCGGAATTTATATTATTACTATTAGCCTTCTAAAAGTAAAATCTTATTTCCGTCTAAGTCAAGAAAATTAAGTTCTTTACCTCCCAAAGCCTAATTCATTTCCATCCAAATCCATAATGGTGAACTTTCGAGTTCCCCAAGGTGTATCAAACAAAGGCTCAACAATCTCAACCTTGTCTTTTATTGCCTCCCAAAGTTCATCAATGTTATCAACTTGAAAATTAAGTCTGCCATGTGATTTTTCGCCCTTCACTTCCATAATGGCAAATTTTGCACCTTCTTCTGATACAAAATCATAATAAGTAGGATTGTCCAGCGGCCAACCACCGTCATTTTGAAAGCCTAATATTTCTTCATACCATTCTAATGCCTTATTAATATCCGAAACATTTACTCTCACATGATTAAGTCGTGTTTTCATATATATCCCCCATCTAATAAAAATCAAATTCTAAGCGTTATTTACTATTATCTAAATATTGCAAATTTATAATTGATACATAATATTAGAATATTATGTCTTATTTTATATTCGCTTCATAATGTTCTTCATTAAGTCTCACTACTTCAAGTTCTTTTTTATTCTCATTCAATTTCAATGCTAAACTTTGAATTCCAAAGATTTCTGTGAAAGTATGACTCCCAATGATAAGATTTATCCCTTTAAACTGAGCATATTGAACCGTATACAAATTACATTCACCTGTAATGTATACATCACACTCATTTTCAACTGCTTCCTTAAGGCAAGCTGTTGGCCCTCCATTACCACAGACTAAGCCCACTCGCTTCACCTTTTTGTCATTAAACCGCCAAGATTTAACTGGTTCTTCAAGTAGATTTTCAATATTTTTTACTAATTCATTAAATTCAATTTCTTCATCATATTCTGCGACTCTACCAAAATATAACCCTTCCCATTCGTGGGTTCTTTTAACATTCTTTAAATTCAATTTTTTTAATAAACTATCATTTGTTCCAAAGTTACAGTCATCAAGTGGCAAGTGATTATAGTAGTGACTTATACCATACTCTGCTAGTTTTTCAATGCACGCCTCTTTTAATCCATATATCTCATCCCATGCAGGGTGGTGTGTCACCATCATATCAACTCCATGAATTCTTGCTTCCTCTATAGTTTCAAGCGTTAGGTTAACACAGTATCCTAATTTTTTAACTTTTTTATCTGCATGGTATGTAATCCCAGATTCATTAGAATAAATTTCCTTACTTGTTACATTAAAAAGATCATTAATTCTTTCAACAATATGTGAAACATCCATATACTCACCTCCTAATTTATCAAACAATTTACTTAATTGTAATTCTTAGTATTGTGCATTAATTATCTAATATAAATAAATTATTAAACCATCAAATCTAACTCCAATTCATAATAAATTACTATTGTGTTTCTTAATTCAAAAAATTTTTATGAGCAAATCAACTTCAAACTCTTTACAAAGCCTATTAAGTATAGATTGCATACTATTTATCAATTCTCCTTTGGAAATTATTTCTGAAAAAGTTGTATTCAACATCAAATAAAAATTTTAAGCTTTTTGATTCTTAAACTTTAAATTTCTATAAAGTGTATTGCCGCCATTAATTATGATATGACACAAAATGGAATAAAGAATAGATTGCGTCATGAAAGTTATATAATTAAGAAGTAATCCAATTACTAAAAAACCTAAAAACATATTCATTCTTTCCTTTTCAAAAGACCAATAATTTAAATGAAATAGCGTAAAAATAATTGCATTTAGTAAGATAATCATACCAATATTGATGCCCAACAAATAAATTGTCATAGGTAGTATTAAGCCACGAAAAGCCACTTCTTCAAAAATAGGTTGAATCACACCATAATGAAAGCATCTTAATTTATTACTTTTTCTAGGATAATAAACATTGGGATTTTTAATACAAATAATAATTGTACTTATTATAAAAGACAATATGAACATAATCCCCATTTCATTATTTATGGGATTTTTTATTATATAATCATTAGGTCTTATAATTAAATATACTATCAATAGCACTAATCCCCAAAGATAGTAGCCTATACTTGCCCACAATTGATCTTTCACTAACTTTGGAAAGAATTTTTTTATAATGCTTTCTAAAATTTTATAGGAAAACATTATAACTCCTATTAAAACCAAATAAGTTATCTTATCCATATTTATGCTCCTGTTCACATTTTTTTCTTACATTCTTCTTTACTTTTAATACCTCTCTTGACAAAAGAACTCGTCCTAATTTCGAAAAAGCTGCTATATAATTCATTTATATTATCAGTGCAATTTAACTATTATGAAAATTGTTTTTTCAAAAATTCAAATGGCCATTTATACCGTGGAACATCATTATACGTATATAAAATATCATTCTCTTTTCCTGTTATACTTGTCATTTCAGATACACTGATAGCTTCGAGTGTTTTGTTATACTTAATTAATTACATTTTAGCCCTAACTCATACTAACATCCTATTTCATCATCTATCAATTTCTGTAATCTCCCAAAGCTTAACTCTTCCTCACATTCGTTAGCCTTTAAAAAGCCTTTTGTCAAATCTTCAACTGTTGATTCAAGCGTTATGAAAAACTGAGTCATTGCAAATTCTCTTTTTATATCATCTTCATTTGTTCCAAACACTTGATTTATAAATCCTTCAAGCATTTGATCCATCCCCCACAATTTTAAATGTAACAACTCATGCACTACTAATTCTTCGAGATTTGTAGATTTAGGATTATTATTAATCAACATAACAGCTTTTTTGTCATCCATATCAATTTTTATATCACCCGATTTTCTCCATTCTTTATCTACAATTTCAAGTTTTATATCCCAATCTCTTAATCTTAAAATATCTTGCCATTTATTTAATAATTCCTCTAATTTAATAACGTTTACTCCCATAAGAATTCTCCTTTTTATAACCATTTATTTTTCGCTTTATTCTTTAAAACCTCTAATTATTTACATATTAATTTTATATTCAAATATTTTTCTAATGTTGTAACATGCATTGGATAAAATGAGTTCTTATTACTTTCTAATAATCTCTTTAATTCTATTAACGGCATCCATCTAATATTTTTTGCTTCGTTGGTTTTCTGTAATAAATCACCACTGGCATTACAAATAAATATTTGCACCATTATTGGGTATATTCCTTGAATATTTTGGCTACAAGAAAATGGAGTATAGTTTAACACTTTATATCCATTAGATTCAACTACTACTGCGTTATCTTCACCTTCAATATATGTAACTTGTAATCCAGTCTCCTCAAAAATCTCCCTTCTCAAACAATCAAATATATTTTCAAATTCCCTTATCTTTCCCGCCGGAATTTCAAGCAATCCCGTTTCTGCTTTAGCATCATCTTTGCACCTGTCTTGAACTAATATATAATCTAATCCGTCAATGTTTTTTTCAATTATCCCACCAACAGCTGGTTTTGAAAATAGCTCCATGTTTTAGTCTCCCTTTCACATAAATATTTTATTTTAAATGCTCTTTCCCATTTAAGCTTACAATGATTCTTTTATCTCCTGTAACTCTTAGCATATGAACTGCTGTATCCCCCGAAGAAATCGCTATATCATTTTTTATTGGGAGATTTAAGAAGCTTTGAATCATCATATTAATCATACCGCCATGGCTTATAATTAATATTTTTCTATAATCTTCATTACCATCGTATTTATCTATTAGCTCTGCTTTTGCACAATTCTTTATCTACCCACCTTTTCACTCTTTGAAAAATTACAATATCTCTACTTTTCCATCAATAAATTATCACAGTAGACTCCTTCATGGAGCTCATGCCTTGGAAGCAGTTTTTTTATTTTGAAACCACACTTTTCATAACAGGCTATGGATCTCTCATTATCTACTCTTGGATCTATAATTATTTTGTCAGCGCCTTTACTTCATCAGTAGTTGAAGGCTTATCTCTTCCTTTATAAAATTTTAAAACCTCATCATCCCTGAGCCATTTAGTCATTAGCCTATATTCCTTTTCCTCATCCCTCATTTTTCTAATTACAATATTCTCAATGAAAGTAATCATTTTGCGCTCCTGTTAATTAAGCTATATTGTGCATAATACAATTTTGCTTAAGACCATACTTATTTTCTAACCAAAACATGCCAAATATCCTTTCCTTCAAAGCCACAGCTTCTATAAAGTTTTTCTGGATTTGTTTCATTAGTATCTATCTATACTTATCATTTGAAAGCTCCTTATATTTGCAATCTATATTCTTCATATATCCTTTTAAATGCCTTTGTTCTTTTTCTAAATTTATTACGTTTCTAAAAGCCTTTGCGCATTCCTCAAGTTTATAAGTTTTTCACCATAATCAAGCAGGGGTTTTCTTTCCCCCAGATTTCTTTTATTTCTTCTAGTGGATAAAATCCTGTTTTATTATAAAACTCTCTTGTTTTTCTGTAATTTTTATCAGCATGAGACTCACCTAAAGTCTTTACCATAAGAAATTTAACCTTTTCTTTTATTAAAGATTCCTGTGACATTTCCAATAGCTTTTTACCAATACCATTATTATGATATTCCTTTAAAATCCCTATAACATATATCTCTGCTGTATATTTATTATTTAACTTTGTACTTATAAATCCAATAGGTTCACTACCATCATAGGCTGCATAAAAATCAGTATTCATTACTCCTTTTACATAGTCTACAATAGCTGACTCAATGCCAAACCATTCTGGTAACCTTCTTAATATATAATTTGTAATCTCTGATTTCTCTTCCTTATTTGACAGTGTTTTGATCTCAATCATATCAACCTCTCCTAGTTAATTATATTCTAATGTTGCTTGTGTTTTTTCAATTCTTATATAAGAACATCATTTTTTTAACAACAATAATTTCATACCCTTATTTCTTAATTAAATTCTGTATTTAACACCCCATACACGTACATATCCTTACACTTTCCAGTAACACTATGACATTCAAATTTCCTCAAGTATCCCTCCTCCTTGAAGTTAAACTTTTTTAGTAGGTCCTTTGAGGCTATGTTTTCCTCACAAACAAAGGCTTGTATTCTTACTAAGCCAAGCTTCTTGAAGCCTAGGGATAGCACTTCCTTTATTGCTTCAGACATAATTCCCCTGCGCCAATAGCTCTCTGATAATTCATATCCAATTTCAGCTCTTTTTCCTTGAAATTCGCTTAAAAAAATTGTTCCTATAATTTTATCTGTTACCTTGTCAGCTATAGCAAAACGAATAATCCAACCATCAATATACCCCTGATTCCATATTCTTATAACTTCATAACTTCTCTCTAAGGTTTCGGGACCATTCCAGTCAAGATAACGAAATACCTGTTCATTAGAATAGTATTTTAATAATTCAGGAGCATCTTCCTCTCTTAATTTTCTCAATCTAATTTTTTCAGTTTCTATTACTGGAAACTCTTTTAATACTTTTGTAAAATTCATTTTTATCATCCTCAGCTTTCTAATTAACTGATTTTTATGAATATTTATCCAGTAACTATACTACTAAATTCAAAATTTTTCAAGATAATAAATAATTATAGTTATTTATTCCTATTTTTTAAAAAACAACCCTTTTACGCGCAAAAATAATAGGAGCATATGCTCCTTGGATCACATTCTTACTGGTAAAATCTATTATTATATAATTTATCAAAAGCCTTGTTTTATACATGAATGCTATTCAAATACCAATCTATCAGAGGATACATTAGGAGAAATTGTCCTTCCATCCCAAGGACCGGTAATTCCCAATTCCTTTGGTGTGATTTTTTCATAACCACCTTCCATGCCTTGTATATCAATATTGTATTGTTCATCAATGGATATAATAGCAGATAAAGGTTCACTGTATAATACAATATCTTTTAAGTATGGGCATTTTGCATGAATTTCACTGGAATAGCAAAAGTGTTCAAATTCTGGACCAAACCATTTATAGGATATTGAGTTAAGAGTAAAATAATAAGTTTTGTCAATCTTATCTATTGAATCTGCATGATCATGACCATTAATACAAAGTAATATTTTCTTACCATTAACTGTGCCATGATTAATTATACTTTGTACTGCTTCTCTATTTGACACTCCACGCTTTCTAAAGTTATTTTCTAAGCTGTGATGGGAAAATATAACTATTGGCAGAAGGCTTTCTGAAATTTCTCGCTGCAGCCAAGTTAATTCATAATCAGGTATTGATGGATATATACCATCTTCTACTTCATAATTACGCCTATAATATGCTTCGAATTCATTACCGTATTGAATAAAGGCTGAATCAAGAACTATAAATTTTATATTGCCACATTCAAAGGAATAGTATGAATGTTCCATGCCTAGCCAATTCATAACATCTTTTTTAGTATAAAGGTCTGAATCATGATTACCTATTACGTGATAATGTGGCTTTTCAAAATCATTAAACATTGAAAGTAATTCTTTATTCTTATCGCAAGGATGACAAAAATCCCCCAGCTCAATGATAAAATCTACCTCTGCTTTCCGTGCCCTCGTCATGAAACGGCTTAATCTTTCTAACCCATCTGGTATAACATCGTGATGTAAATCTGTAAAAAGTGCAAACTTTATACTGCCCATCAGACTACCTACTTTCCTTGAATTTTTAGCTTATTTGGTAGGAGGTGGCTCCTTCTTAATAATACGGTATTTAAATTAATACTTCATTTTTCATTCTTATTACCTGTAATAACTACATACCTGGTTCACAGACTCTAAGCGCATTTCCAAAAGTGTTTTTCCTATAAACATAATTGACTCATTAGTGCTTTCATCCGTCAATCTTACAAATGTTTTACATAAAATATAATTATCTACGCGGAACATATTCATCGGGTCATATCCGCTGATATAAAAATCTCCATTTTGCTTTATTCTTTTCTGTTCTAGAAATTGCTCAACTTCTTTTCTATTTAAGTTCTCAATTTCTTCCACAATCGTCTTAATCTTGTGTTCATAATACAAATTATCAGGTAATTTAGAAGAAAAGAATTGGGATATGATTCTAAAAACTGTTCTGTTTTCGTTAGAAATCGAATGTACAATATTTATATTCATATCATTAGCAGTTAATAACATGATTGCTCCGCTATAATATGAGATTTTCCTGATATTCAACTGAATTGCTGTAAAATCTCTAAGTAATTTCACATAGGTCATAACCTTACTTGTGTACTTTGACATAGACAACATCTTCAATGCTAACATTCCTGCGTATTCAGCCATACCTTCGGCAGTCTCGGTAAGGTATTCACACTCACACATTGTTCCTATTAGTGATTCCCTCTTTTGCCTGATTCCACAAAAATAGTTAAATAACGTTCTTTTCTTTACTAAATCCTGTTGTTCAAATGCATCTGCAAGTAATTTATTCTCCTCATATTTTAGATTGAAATTTTCAATATTATTAGGATATTTTATAGTAACTAAATCTTTTGGCCATCTCTTTTCACCATTCTCTTGCTGATATGCATGGAACATCTCGTGAACAATATTAGCGGCAAGGATGTCAATGTCTCTACTATCGTCATTCATAAAGTCATGTTCCACATCCCATATTGCAACATAACTCCCATCATAATGAATTGAAGTATTTCCAACGAAACGATCATCCCATGGAATTTCACTATTATCAAATTGTACTTTTTCGGATGTGTAAATTGCGAATTCATATCTTTTAAAGCCTGGCCATATTAGTTCAAAATCAATTCGATTAAGCCTATCAGAAAGCTGTTTGTGTAATTCCCACATATTTTTCATTCCTTTCTTTCACTCTATATTTACATAGTACTTTTTTATAAGAAAGGAATTCAATTTGAAAATCAACGAGTTTTTCATATGCCTGATTAAGGCTTACATTTTTGTATAAGTTCTATGGTCTTATCAGGAGGACCTATTATAATTAACCTAACCATTTTATTTTTGACATCAAAATTGTATGACATATTTATAGAACTTAATTCAAATGTATTAATTTCTTCTATTACCTTTTCACCAATTGTTTTCCCTACTTCTTCATTTTCAGCAGGGTAATCATAAATACAACATATTGACGCATCTTTTTTCTTATTATTAATAATAAAATCATTGACCAGTGCACGGTTTTTAATTTTAATACTCTGTTTAATATAATTTTCATTAATAAATCTATTGATATCTTCCTCTGAAAAAAGCCAAATACCATCACGCTTTTCACCTTTTAATAATCCTTTTTTTATATATGTGCGTATTGTCCTATCGGAAAGCCCAGTCATTAATGCTATATCTGCTATAGAGTATTTTTCTTTTAGCATATTTGAATCCCTTCTTAAACTAATATATTTATTTTGTTTTTTTAAAGAAGCTATAGCATACTTCATGATTTATACTTTTATTTTATTACGTCAAGCAGCAGCTATTCTAAAATCCACTCATATATGCACGCTTGCCGCTCTCCCTCTTGATATAACTGATTATATGGTGGCAAATCTACTATCTCTTTAAGTTTGAAACCTGCTTTTTCGCAAGTTTTTCTAGATGGCAAATTGTCTGGATTGCAAGTTATTATAAGTCTATTCATTCCATGTGCAATCGCTACATCTTTAATAATTTTGCAGGCCTTTGAAGCATAATTATTTCCTCTATAAGTTTCTTCAATCCTATAACCAATATGCCCCCCGTAATATATATTTTCGTTATACCCAATTCTGATATCAATAGTACCTATACTATCATCTGAATCGTGAAGAGTAATTCTATATCTATATGCAGGCACGTAGCCTTTTTCTTCATTTGATGGTGTTTTTTCTTCAATCTTTAAATCAATCTCACCATTAGTTAAATAATCAAAATCCTTGAACACAAACATCAATATCCCTCCTTTATTTTCGTCTTATCCCGCAAAAGCCTCATAATTTTTAATTTACGCCGCTTAACAATGATATTACTTATGAGCAAAAGATAGTACTAATAAGGATAAAGCTTATTTCTTAAATCTATTACCTGTATTTGTATAAATAAATATAAAGATTACTATGATAAAAAATAATATAAGTCCAATATTAAATAGAATTTTCATTTTCCAAAGTTCACTTAAAAGAAAAAGAGTTATGCAGAAGGCAAATGAAAACATGGCTTTGCCCATGAACTTACATAAAGAGACAGCATCGTATTTTTCTTTTTCTTCTTTTGTCATAGTATTAAATCCAGCAATTAAGAAAGACCCTTTACCCATAGATAAAATAATACCCATTAAAATGAATAATCCAATAGTTAATATTGCCCCAATCATTGAGATTTCCCTCCCTATTAAAGACCATATTTAATATCCCCAATCATCAACTTGCCAATTGCCTGTTTTACTATCCCTTATTAATATCCAGTTCCAATTAGAATATGTTGAATTTGGGTTTAAACTTCCATCGCCACCTGAAGAATCCACATCAAAATCAGACAGCAAAACAATTACATTTTCAGCTTTAACCCCGTTCACAGAACCCCTACCATTACTCAAATATCCTTCAATAATATTATTTGATTTTTCTTCATCATACCATAATTTCGTAAGATTACATCCCTCAAAACTCTTGAATTTTTTCTTTACACAATTTATTGCGTCATCTATTTCCTCTTCGCTAAACTTACTAGATTTTTCAATACTCACTGCAACATTATTAGTTTTACCAGCTTGTTTACAAGAGACTAAAGAAAGCACCCCTAAAATTAAACAAAGAAAATATATAATCTTTTTCATATGAAAACTCTCCCCTTAATTTAATAACTCTCTCATCTATTTAATTTTTAAGAATATTGATAATTTCGGTACAATTTTTTTTATTAATTTCATTGGAATAGTATTTTAATAATTCAGGAGCATCTTCCTCTCTTAATTTTCTTAATCTAATTTTTTCAGTTTCTATTACTGGAAACTCTTTCAATACCTTTGTAAAATTCATCTTAATCATCCTCAGCTTTCTAATACTATCTCTGAATGGCCATCAATGAATATTATCATTTAAAAAGTCAATCCAAGCTTTTTTAGTAAAGTTAGAACATACTCCATAGGTTTGAAGTTTAATAATATAATCTTTAAATCTTAAATAATCTATAACTATTCTCTTATGATTCATATTAACCATAACATTAATTGTTTTTTCAACATCATTAGATTTTATATAAGCATAAAGAGATTCCCATATCAAACATTCTTCGGTTTTAGATGCCTCTTCTAAATATTCACCCCACTCATGCCACTCTGCTTCAGATAAATCCTTTAAATTTTCAATTGGAGCATATGATGAGAAAGAATAATAATAATTGCTAAGGTTAAATCCTAATTTTTCGGCTATTGCCCTAGAACCTTTATTAGAATCTACACAAAGCCAATCAATCTTTTCGTATCCCATTGCAAAACAATCTTTAACAGTTGCAGACGCAGTTATTTTCCCAAAACCATTTTTTCTATACCTTTCATCTGTATGAATTCCAATTGCAACTGTCTTGTCAAAGCTACAATCAGTCAATGACCAGCTCACGATTGTCTTGTCATTACGTATCAAATACCCTGTACCATATTTTTTGAACTTTTCATCGTCACCCCAATCCTCAGCCCATTTTAGCACTCTTTCTGAGTTTTCAAAGATATTTTGTCTTAATAAAGATATATCAACCTTTTCTAGTACATATCCACCTCTCAAGGTTGAATTGCACTCCACAAATTCATCAATAGATAATACATAATGTCTTCTTTTGTATTTTCTAACAAAATGATTCTTATGAATAGCTGGTATCTCATCTATCCAGTCACTTGAATCAGGAGTTAGTTGATCCCAAAAGTCCAATTCTGAAGACACCTCAGAATTAAACACTTCATCATTTGGACTACCAGCAATTAAATTGCACTCACTAGTTTTTATCAATACTGCAGTTGGATTATCAATGTTATTTACATATATCTCACCAGACTTTTCACCATAGATAACAGAAAATACAGACAATTCATCTTGTGATTTAATTAAATGGACTATTTTCCTAAATTCTTTATTATCTAATTTAATCATTCAATCTCTCCTATAATTATATCTTATTATTATGAGTGACTTACTTCAAATTATCTTTAATTAATCAAAGTAATATATAGTAAGTCTAATTCTATCATTACTCAGCCTTTGCAACACTTCAATGGAAAGTATTTTTAAATTAAAACTTTCCCATTTTTTTGATGCATTATATTACAAAAGCGGCGTAAGATTGAACTTACGCCGATTAATAAGAATATTATTCATTAAATAAAAGGCTATTTTTAACCCAGTGTCGCTAATATAATTTTTAAAGAAAGTCTTATTTCAAGGTACTTCTAATTTATTTTAGATATATTGTTTCTTTATATGTAAAATACACGTTCATTATTTATTAATTTATTATCTATCCAAGCCTTTACAATCTCATTAAATATACAATGTTCATACCATGGATAATTATGTTTGGCTTTTAATAAAGTAATTCCTTTTGAATTTTGAAATATATTAATTAGGTCTTGGTTTGATTTTTTTAAAAAGTCTGGTTCATTCTCACCAGCAATAAATAATGTCGGTATTTTCGTTCCATATAGTTCACTTGGGATTTTTGAATTTTCTATCATTTCTTTATAAATTCTTTTTAGCATTTCTGATGTTATATATTCTTTTTTATATATTTTTTTATTTAGAATGCTTACAAGTTTACAAATTAATGAATTTGTAAATATTTTATATATAGCAGACGGGCGTAAATTCCCACTTGCTACAACGGCTTTGTCAATTAATTCAGGATGCATACTAATCAAATTTATTAATATTACACCACCCAAGGAATGGCCTATAACATGTGCTTTTCCACCATTTGAATTGCTTCTTATTATCTCTGCAATAAGTTCAACACTTTTTTTTACGGAGAATGGCTTTATATCAACACTCCTACCATGTTCTGGTAAATCTATTGCTATACAATTATAGTCACTAAAAAAGTCAATGTTTTTTTTCCATACACTACTATCCATTCCACCACCATGAATAAAAACAATTGTATGAGCTTCTTTACTTCCACTTTGTTCAAAATACAAATTCATAATAATATATTCCTCTTCTTTACTTCGTCATAAATTACAAAACGACGCAAATTTAATTTTACGTTGCTATATAAGAAAGATGCATACCATTAAAAATTACCTTTCTTTATTATTGTAGTTACTTTCTGTAACTCATTAAAAAGCTTAATCTTCATATCTTTCAGCTCAAATTCAGTGGGCTTTGCTTTTCTGAACCAACATTTTCTCTATGACAATCTGCTTAACCATTCTATATCGTATTTCTTATGTTACCGTAAAACAAGCCTATTTGTGAAGATCAAAATATTACCCCCTTCATCGACTAGGTTATCTTTAATCTTCCTTCGTTATTCTCTACAAATTAGACGGCAGCATGGACGAATACTGCTCCACAATTCGTTCAGCGTTTTCCGCGATAGCGACAGTTCCGTCAATATTCAGGACGGGACAAGGGAGTGTCGCCGCCCACTGTTCATGAACCCTCCGGCATATCATCAATCCATCCGTGTCGTAGCTGCGGACACAGGCGAGGAAGTTCTTATGAGTCTTGAACATGTCGCCACCCGGGAGTATCCTCTCACCAAACCGAGCAAGCTCTCGGGCATTAACGCGTTCTACCCGCGTCTCGACAGGTGCCGAGTTAAACACAGCCAAGTCAAACATCGGCACGAAAGACGCATTATAGCTATCCATCGAGCCGGACATGACGAAGTACGGGAACTTGGATATATCCCCCATCAATAGTTCGATTCGCTCCTCCCGTGGCCGAGTGACCGTGAATGGGATCTCGGTATCCCAACGCCATAAATAGTCGTCCAAATCAAAATGCTGAAATCCAAGTCTCTTCGCAACCTCCCTGCCAAGCGTAGTAGTCCCAGATCCTGGTGAGCCGAATATTATAATACCTCTTGCCATTTGAACACCGTCCTTTGTATCAAGTTTTATACTCTGCTAATATACTAACATCAAAACAGCTTTGATTTAATTTCATATTATGCTTACTTTCTAGGTTCCTATGCCATAGGAACTATTTGCGGATGGATTGTTTTTAATATTATGAGTAAACTTTTTCATAAGCTTGCTTATAGAACAGTAACAAAAACATTCTCTAATGATGGAATAATTACCAAATTAGAAGCCCATCTATATATTGTGATTGCAATTATAAGTTCATTTTTAGGCTAAAAATATGATCTTAATGCTTTATTCATCAAGTGTAAAAGTAGGTTTAAGTTTACTTTAACGTATTTCTTATTGTTCGTTATATAATTACAAAATCGATGCAATTTTTAGCTAGTGTCGCTTTATAAGAAAAATACGAAGTAATTGAATCTACGAATTTGAATTTTCTTTGTTACAATACATTTCATAATCCATCGATTTTCCAGCATACTCTTCATTCCATCCATTCTCACGCTTTTGAACAAATTTAAAGCCAACGCTTTCATAATTCTTTTGTGCTGGTACCAATCGTTCATCTGTGGTAACTATAAGTTTTTTAACATTCTTATTAACAAGTCGTTTGACAGCCTCTTGCAATTGCATTTTCCCAAATTTGTTTCCTTTATACTCCGTTGCAATGCAATTATGACAAACTTCTATGTATTCTGGCATAGACCTTGGGTCCCAGCATATAAAACCAATTGGAATATCATTCAAAGTTGTAACAAAACCACATTCATCTGCTATATGTAAATTATCATAGAAAAAATCATCTTCTTCTTTCCATCGAGTTATCCACGTCTTTTCATATCTGCTTTCAAATGAATATGCATCTTTTAGTAGTTCAAACATAATTCCTCGTTGAAACTCACTAAATTTTTTAAATTCAATATTCTCCACAATGCCCACCTCCAGTTATATTTTAAAACTGCATCTTTGTAAAATCGTTTCTTCGCTATCATTTACTATCATGACTCAATAATGCATATTTTGTAAATACCGTATTATTCAATTTTTACCGATTCATGACTTACTTCACAGCTGCAATGAAAATAAAAACTGTTCTATTTTCATTGCAAAGAACATTTATGTCACACTTAATTACAAAAGCGACTTAATTTTTAGCTAATATTAATTAATAAGAATATTACGTTTCAACACTCTCCATATCACTTAAATAGTGAAATAATATATGCGAACTTTTATCAATATTTTATACATAAGATATTTAATCTGCTAAATCATGTCTTGTATTTCATAAAAAATATTTTCTATAATAGTATTTCTATTCTCATTTATCAGAGTATAAATATTAACTCCAGGAAATTTTTTTATTTCATCTATATCAGGATGTTTGTTATAAAAAAAGGTGTCCCACAAAAATATTATATTGTTTCTTATTTTAAGAAATATATATTATTACCTGGTCTCTTCTCTTAATTTCATCATTAAATGTTCAGTTATTCCTTCTCTATATAAACTAGGTATAGTACCTATTTCAATGTACCCTATTTTTTCATACAGTATTTTTGCATCTGGATTAAAATCTGCAACTACTAAAAACAGTTTTGTATTATCTTTAAAGCAAATATCCTCAAAGAATTGTAGTAGTTTTTTACCTATTCCATTATTACGACTTTCTTGGCTTACCGCGATAATATGTAGATATGGGAATGAATGAAATGCTCCATCTAAAATAAACCATATAAACCCTTTACAGTTCTGATTAATATCTAAGGCAACATATATTTCTTCTTTAGCAAATCCCTCTTCTAATGCCTTCCTAGCATTTCCTTTTTTTGAAAAATATCTTATCCCTAGTTCGGAATTTAATAATGCATCTTCACAATCATTTATAAAATCTATACTTCCCTTTATTATCGTAATTTCCATACAACACCTCTAACCTCAAATTCCATTCTCTTTAACTGTTTTTATTCTTTAAAGCTTTGTAATTCAAAATCCAATAGCATAAGCGCCGATTTCACATCTTCCTCTGAATTAATATATAACATTAGAAGCCTTGCTTCAGAATAGGCCGTACAGTAATGAACCCCGTTGCTTTCCTTTAAGTTTTCCATTTTGCACTGATTATTGCAAGCTATACATCCAAGCTTATCAAGTTCTGCTTTTAGTTGTGCTGAGATCTGCTGCTTTCTTGCAGCCAAGGCTTCTACTGTTTCTATAGAGAGACGAATTTCCAGACATATAGTATTGGCAGCTACATTCAGATTAAAAACATATTTGTCTGTATTACTTTTGTAAAACTGCAATATCCAATGTGGTGTATAATATTCATGTAATTTTATTTTAACCTTAAGAGGATAGTAGCTAACTATTTTTTTCAATAGACTTTCTAAAAATTCGCCCTTCGCCCCTGCTGTTTTATGTATATCTGCTCTAAATGGGTCTATCTGATCTCTTTTTGTACTCTCTTTCAAAACCATACTTCTATAATCAAGCTTATAGAACAACCCTTGCATTCTTACGTAGTCATCAGCAGTTAAATTCAAATGTATTTTTTGCATAATATAACTGAGAGCTAAAAGAAGGTTGTCCCATTGTTCACAATATATAGCAAACTCCGTACATTTATTCATTGTTTCTACGCAGTTGCCATTTTTATAGTATTCGTAGTAAAAACCAAAGTGCTGCAGCTTCTCCATCGGCTTGGTAAAAGACTGCTTATAATGGCTCTTCATCTGTTTCTTATCAATCCTTAAATACCACTTTGCTCCTTGCTCACATAGTTCACCAACAAATCCTGCAGAGTACAAGAATAAAAGAGCATTAGTAACATTGTGCAAGCTTTCTAGAGGTTCATCCTCTTGAAATATATCTAATGCTGTATAAATCTCTCTAAACAATTGTCGTAGTTCTTTCAATCCCAATATAATTTGCTCCGAATCGGTGTGGTCTATATCTGCCTGGGTTAACTCCACAGGAAAATCACAAATATTAAGTTCAAAAAATTTAAGTCTTTCTTCAAAGGCTTGGTTGTGAAAAAGCATAGGTATCCCCCCTAATATTCTCTTAATTTTTACTTGGTTGGCGGTTTCCAAAGTGGTACATCTGCAAAAGTAGTTTCTTTTACATTAGGGAGTACATCATATATTGAACATCCCATCTGTTTTTCAAAGTATTCTTTTATTTCAAAAGTAGCATTCCATCGTGAAACAGAAGTCGGCCATAAACCATATCTTCTTGCTACGTCAATAAATCTTTTTTCCAACATACAGAACCCATTGGCTAATGCTAAGCTATCGCACAACTGCAAGAGTCTGTCATAATCATCATAGGTACAATTTACAATATAATCTTTAATAAAAGCTTCTTCATCTTTCACTTCTTCTGTAAAATCATATTCCTTGATAGGATAAGAATGTGTCATAGAAATCCTTGCAACTTCATTCCATCCTTTTTCTGTGGAATAAAGATAACCTTCATATACATGCTTAGGTATAGTAACGATTCCAGCCCTACGCCCTATATCATGTAAAACTCCTAAAATATAAGCTTTATCAGCATCCATATTAGGACATTTCTCTGCAATATATTTTGCTGCTAATCCAACATTTATTGAATGTTCTGTCCATGGTCCTGGATTTAAACGTCCTGCTATTTCTAATTCCTTTTCTGCTGTTTCTTTACTGGGTAACATAAATAACCTCCCCTAAAAATATAAATAATCTCTCTTGGAATCTTTTATTATTATCTAAATATTACAAATTTATAATTGATACATATTATAAGAATGTTGCGAATTAAATGAAACAGATTATACTTATAAGCCCACTTTGAATTCGTCCACTACCAACCATTGAAAAGGTTCTTTTCTAAATGCATGGCAGAACATATTAGAGTTGTTTGAGAGCATATTTTTAATTCTAGTCTCATATAAAGGGTTTTCCATCATCTGAACAACTTCATTCATCTGAAACCACCCGACCTCAAGACTTTCTTCACTGATTGTTGGCATACCTGATTCATATTTACAGCAAAAATCTAAATTGACAATATCACTTTCAATGTTTTTATATACACCTATAAATCCCATAATAGTCACATGAATACCACTTTCTTCAAAAATCTCTCTGATAAGAGCTTCTTGTAAAGTTTCTCCTGGTTCAACCATTCCACCTGGAAACTCCCATCCTCTCCAAGGGTTCTTTACTAATAAAACTTCATTCTTATGATTTGTAACTAATCCTGCAACTGATACAAAATGATTTTTATCCATTATTTATCTCCTTTTTAATCTTTGACCTAATATATTCCTACCACAATGAGAACTCTTCACAAGTGAAATCTCATTGTGAACATTTGTCATAAACCAGCTAACAGAAGCTGTATAATTGGGCATGTTTAATTTACCTTGCTTTTTGCATTAAAATTAGAATCCCATTTCCTCCAGAAGCAATACGACAGTTTCAATTATCTTCGGACATACTTCGGTTTGCCTACCTGGAAATTTAGCTCTGGTTACTGTATCACGGACATCATAACCAAGAATCTCACGACAGAGGACAGTCCCTTTTCTTTTAACGCATTCTTCCATAAATTGAGAAGTAATTTCATAGCATTTTACCTTGGAAGCTTTATCATCTGCGATATATTGCCCATATCTTAATCCAATTATCATAACTGCACCAGCAACTGCTCCGCATACTTCACCGCACCGTAAACCTCCAGCAAATCCACAGGTAAGCTTCATGGAAAGTTGCTCATCCATTCCAAATTGTCTACAAAATGTACCCATAACAGCTTGTGAGCAATTAAAGCCACTATTGAACAATTCAAGTGCTTTTTGTACCTTTTCACTCATAACTACAACCCCTTCACAAAATATAAATAATTTTAATTCGTTATATTCTACAAAAATGACATAAGATTAAATTTACACCTTTTAATACTTATAATCTTCTAATTAAAATACCTTTCGTATTTGCTGAATCATTGCGATTATGATAAATCTTTTTTTGTTAAATCTATAGTACATATTATGGCATCGATTTTTTGTTCCTTGTCCGTTCCTTTCCAAACATCAATTTCGCCACCATCCATTGATGTCGTACCCTTTAAATAACCCTAATCTACTTTATAAAGAAAACCTGGATACTTGCACTGTTCCCTTCGGTCTATCAATAACAACCTCAGATTACTGAGCAAGACTATCTAATGCACTCCAAAATTCTGTGTTATACTCCATAAATCATTCCTCCGCTTATCGCACCTTCTATTATCTTGGATATAAGATTTTTTTAATATATTGAGATTCTGCAGAAATAAATTCTTGCATACTAGTCAATATAACATATTTATTTAGTGATACGTCGCCAGCTTCCCTATCTATAAATTGATCATGTAAAATGGACTCTTTCATTTTATCAATTTCATTACCCACAACAATATTTGCAATATCATAACCAACGGCATTTTCGAGCATTTTCCATATGGATGTACGCTGCGGGTTATGTAAGTACAGGTCATAATCTATTTCATATGTTTCTTTAGCATAAATATTTCCTGCACCTTTTTTTAAGCACTCTTCGTTCGCTAACTTGAAAGGCATACACATTTTTGCATTAGTTTGTATATCTGTAAGTATGTGAGCACAATAACCATAGATAAAATCAATATCCGTGGTATTCTTATTTTCCTGTAAAAAATTAAGTACATTTTTCGACCATTCTTCGTTGTTTGTAATTTCTCCCCATTTTTCACTTCCAACACATAGATGACTTAACTTTTTCATATCGCTATCGTAATTATCTCTGAAGTAAACTGAATCGGGCGCAAGAGACCCCAACATAAAGTCCCCAGGTTTCTTTATTTACGGTGTTGAGCTTACTATGTTATATGCGATACACAAATGAGCCATGGGATAAGCCATTTTCTCCTCCCCCTTTATTATATTTTTACAGTTACACCAACTGCTTTTCTTATTTTTCTTTTAAACATATTCTCATACTTAAATGGAATTATTATAATTTAGATAAGTTACTTCTGATAGCACTCACTTATTTCAGGAAAAATATCAACCTGCCCTAGTATATAATGTGTCCAGACGAAACTCATTCCTCATAATGCAAACTTATTTTTTATCATTTGCGCCACAATATCCGGCGAAAGATTTGAATTATTGATTTTCATGTAATTCTCTTTTGATATTTCGCCTTCTAATGAATTAAGACGATATTTTGACTCCAACTTCCTGAAAATGTACTCTAAGTGCTCAGTATTCCTTTTTGATGGCTTGTTAAAAAGCCTGTTCTCAGTTTTATTTCGGTCAATACGCAAGTCGAAGTCTGCTACTAATTCAACATAATATACCTCTGCTCCTCTTGAAATAAATAGCTTTTCAACATCATTAATATAATCCCAATCTTCTTTACTATCAAGTGCCCACATATACGTGAAAATCATCCCATATTCATCGCTTTTAGAATATGCCTCAAAAATTTCTTTCCTGAACAAGTTAGTTAATCGAATTCTTTCCTTCGGCATATTTTCAAATAAATTAGAAACAATATCTATTGTCATATGGTTATGAAATAATTTAAGTCCCGTTAATTTTGCAAGTTCTTGTCCTACGGTCATTTTTCCAACCGCATGCGGTCCGAATATAACAACAAGTTTCATTCTTCCACCTACCTAATATAAATAATGCTTGTTTCACTCTATACCATTATTCATATATGCTACACTTAAATCTAACAGATCATATATAAATATAGCTATTTTCTCATGATTTCATCTTCAATGCTTTGTTGATAGTTTCTTGAATAATAGGGCTACAACATTTACCTAAAGGATTATTAATCTCACACTTTCCATTCTTCATTGCCCCTGTAAGCCTAACAATATCCTTTATATCTTTTGCTCCCTCATTAATCACTGCATTAATAATTTGTTCTTCCGTTACTTGGTTGCAATAACATATATATTTAGGACTAGCGTCTTTTTTATACCAAATAGGAATTTTCATATCTGGTTTTTTAAATATTACATTTGCATTTAAATCATAATAAACAACATCACAATCTTCATTTAAACAAATACGATAATTAGCCTCACTCACTTTGTTTACAAGGCTATCAAGTATAAAATGCCTGACAGTTATTCCTTTTACTTCTTTAGTATCCCCGTTACATGAGGGACATACAGAAAGTCGTTCTGTTGAACTAACAGAATTTTCTTTACTTGCTCAGCAAGACATTTTTATATCTTTATTTTTCATCTTTTGCACCTCCAAAATTAGGCTATTAGGACATAATATCTTACGCCTATCTAAATATTGTAAACTTAAAATTGAGCAACTATATAATAATTATACAAATTGCCACTGCATCGCATCATGTTTATAATGCATAGTTTAAAAGTTCTATGATTTCATCAATGGTATTTTCAATAAATTTAATATTATCATCCATTAAAATAAATTTAATTGGCTCACTATAAGGACTTACACCTGAATCATATTGATGAAGCACAATATCTCTATATTCTTCTGCTTCTTTTGCTTCAATTATATTTCTTATATCTACACCTTGAGAATCAGCTAAAAGTGTCCAAACTTCATTTTTCCATTTATAAAAATTAAATAATCCAAAATCATTCTGACTCTTGTCGTTATAAAATGCACGCCCTCTATCTTGTAGTGGTAATCCTTCCTGTGTGTATTTTTCTTTAAAAGGTATATATATTTTTTCATTATCACTAATATCAACTAAAATATGAATAAAATAACCTAAGAAAAAATCAAAGTCTGGATGATTTCGATAAGAACGTAGTAACGAAAGAGTATTATCACGCCATTCTTGATTATTTGTAACCATACACCAACCCTCATTTCCAACACAATAATGAGAATTTTTCTTCATATCCCTATTATAATCCTTCCTGACATGAACACAGTCAGGAGATATTGTTCCTAAATAAAAGCTATTTAAATTTCTAGCAATGGTAATTTTATCATTTATCCCTTTAGCTACTGCGAGATGAGTCATTACAAAAGACATCTTTATCACCCCAATTATCACCTTTATTCGTCATTTTGAGTTAAAGTAACTGGCAATTCTCACAGTAGTAGATACTCCCACCTAAATAGGTTTCCTTTTTTATAATTCCACCGCATGAAATACAAGAAGAGCCTACATTATTTTTGCTCATCATAGTTTTATATCCACCATTGTTCCCATGCAGATCCTTTTCTGTATCTCTTCCACCAAGTTCCGCCATTTTGGAAAGAACAGCTTTAATGGCACTATACAAAGCTTCCTTATTCTCATCTTTCAATGTACTAACTTTTCGTTTTGGATGAATTTTAGCTTCCCATAAAATATCTTGCAACACACCGTTTCCAAGCCCAGGTATTCGCTGCTCAGTTGCAAGAAAAGCCTTTATACTTAGCTTCTGCATAGTCTGCGAGGATATTAATTTATCAAAATAAGTTTTATTAAATTTATCAGATATTGGGGATGGTTTTTCCTTCCCAATCTTGTAATAGAGATATTGGAACTCGTCCTCATCGACAAAACACCATATTCCTCCATACATCTGAACCGATGCACTAACTGAAGAAAAATCATTGAACTCTAATAGAAGCTGATGTTTTGCAGGACGCTTCTCACCTTGTTTATGATATCTAAATGCTACTCCATCACCAACTAGTATCGTTGCATTGCCAGTCTTAATTTCAACCATACCTGCACAGGCAGTTGCCATGTTAATAGTCTTTCCCACAAGTAGCTCACGATATTTTTGTGGATCTCCATGATACCACGCAAATTTGTGAGGAGTATGTTCAGCTACAACATTTACAATCTGCTTTTCACTGATTGTGTTGTTAATCTGACTTGCAAGTGTTAAAGCCTCAGGTATCTCAATCATTATTATCCCTCCAATTATTTATAATAAGCTTTATTAGATGCGCTTAATACATATCATGAACTAATAAAACTAACCCTTATATAGTTTTTTCAATTCATTAACCATCTTGCTCCATAGTTTATAAGACTGATTAATACTTTCTGAACAGGCACCTAATCTAACAACGTCTAATAGTTGTTCTTCACAGCTTTCGGGTTTTATATGAAAATTCTTAATGAAATTAAGTGTTCTTTTTCGACTTGGAAAGTAAGTTTTATTAATAGCAAACAGGGCTTGAAGGAAATGGTCGATTGCTATATCCATGGCAAAATGATAAAAGAGTACATCTTTTCTGGTTACTGCACGTTCTAAATCCTCTATATCTTCAAGTTCATCCAAATGGTATTGTGTTAGTATTTTTGCTAACTTATCGGGATATTCGAACAATCTTTCTTTTAATGAATATAAAAAACTATTTTTATCACATAAAACATTGATATTCTTTAACATAGCACAACGACCTATAGGATAATAATAGTTGTCCAATTTATCTGGAAAATCTCCATTTAGTATAGATTCTACATCATTTAAAGTTTCATCTACTGTAAAATACATTAACCAAGTCTCAATACCGTTTATAAGTACAAAATCTCCGCTTCCCCAATGTCCCCTTTCGAAGACGTTGATTTTGCCTTCTTGTAATAAGTCACCTAATTGGTCTACTATGGCTTGTCTTTTCTCAAATACAGGTATTACATCACAATATATAAAAACATCAATATCACCCTCACCTGCTTTGGGGATTTCCTTTTTGCTTCCACTTATACCAATTGATTGCACTTCCTTCATTGTGGAAATACTATCTGTTAATAACTGTATAACTTCTTCTGTATTAAAATCCATGGCTTTCCCCCCTTAAAAAATATTAGCTTTAGTTCGTTATATTGTGCTATTATCTAAATATTGCGAATTTATCACTGATGAATATATAAGAATAGTGCATAATAACTTAATAAATTCCTCTAAAAAAATATAATTAAAAAAACTCCTCGTTCAGAAATTTCCGCGTTTCTTCGAGCTCTAAAATCCTTATTAAGTCCTCCTTACTAAAGAATTGTACTTTGTCAATTTCTTCATCTCGTGATTTCAAATCTCCTCTATAACCCAAATACTCCACATAAAACATGCTTGTTTCTTGACTGTCATATTTATGTGCTTCATGGAATGTAAAACAAATCTTTTTATCAAACTTACTAATTATTCTATAATTATCGGAACCAGTTTCTTCTTTTAATTCTCTTAAGAGTGCGGCTTCCAAATCTTGATCTGATTCTTTAACACCGCCTTTTGGAAAATCCCAATGTCCTATAATATTTTCATTATTGCTTATGCTCTTAACCTTATGAACTAATAAATATTCATTATTTTGAAATACCACTGCACCAACCGCTTTTCTTATTTTCATTTTAAATATACTCTCCTATTTCTTCCTGGCTAAATATAGCACCACGAACTGGGGCTTTAATATTTCATTACCATGCCTTTTTATTATCTCTGTAATTCCATTAAAAAGTTTATCCCTTATGCTTTGTTCTAGTGCCTGATGTGCAGAATTGGTGTTAAATAATGAAATGAAATCTTCGCTTGAATACTTATCAAACCATTGGTGCTTCTTTACAATTAAATCCTTAAATAACCCTGTTTTGTTGGTAGCTTTTATTCTTTCATCTATTATTTCTTCTACTTGATTTGACTTATTATAATCTAGATGAGGTGCGTATTTCTGATAACATTCACTTATTTCAGAAAAAGTATCGCCCTGACCTGGTATGTGATGTGTCCAGAAGAAACCTATTACTCCATGATCTTTTAGTAAACCAGCTATCTTTTTATAGCCTATATCTTGATTTACCCAATGAAATGCCGTAGCAGATATTGCAAGATCATATTTCTCACCTTTGTCTTCCCATTCCTCAAAGGACGAATTATAAATATTAACATTATCATAGGCTTTAAAATTCTCTGCGGCGATTTTAGCTAACTCACTTCCGAGTTCAATGGCTGTTATATTTCCATAGCCTAAATTTATAAAACCACTAGTTGCTTGTCCAGTACCACAGCCTATTTCAAGTATGCTGTCATGCTCCTTTAAGTTTGAGTATTCAATAATGTCTTTAAATACTTCTTTAGGATATTTAGGTCTTATTCTATCATACTCATTGGCTACTTTATCAAATAAATATTTTCTTTCTATAGCGTAAACCTCCTAGCTACTTAAATATTCGCAACATTTTACCGTTATCTAATTATTGCAAATTTATGATTGATCAACTATATAACAAGTATGCGAATTAAAAAGTGCTGTCAAAATAATTATCATTTTCTACTTTGCAAATTCGTATCATATATTTTGAATACCACATTTTCTTTCCCATTTCCTTTGCTTTCATGTGTGGAACATTGTATTTCCACTCATTAATACTCTCTATAGAATCCCAGTATGATATTGTCATCCCAAAACCGTCTTCATCTCTTACACTTTCTGCTCCTAAAAAGCCTTTTTGTTTAGAAACAATATTAACTATATCGTCTGAAACTTTTCCATATCCATTATCACCTGAAGTTCTTATGGATGTAAAAATAACTGCATAATAAGGTGGTTTAGGTGTTTTTACTATTCCGTTCATATAAAAGGACCTCCCATTGAAAATTAATATTTCATCACTTTGTTATCTTGAGAATATCAAATTACATCTTTAAGGGTACGCTACCCCTACGTATTTATGATATTAGATAGTTCTTTTTGATATACTCAACCCATTTATCTTGAAGCTGGACCTCTGTCATGTTAAAAATATCTACAAAATTATTAGGAAATTTTATTAAACTATATAGCTTATCATAGCCAAATTCATTAATTATTGATTCTACTATGGTATAGGAGTATTGATAACCATTACGCTTGAAAAATGTTTCAAAATCATCGCCAGTATCTAACTCTTTAAATGTAGGAATCATATCACTTAATAATCCATCTTTTACGGTTTTTCGTATCCAATTTTCATCATTATCTTTTGCTTCAAAACATGCAATTCCCTCATTTAGCCATCTTGGTGTATCTTTATTTATTAGATTTAATATGATATGTACAAATTCATGAATAGCCGTATTTATCACATTATCAAATTCTGAACCTGGTGGTGGATTTAGAGGAGACGCTATTACAATTTTACCTATCCCAAGTCCCCCTCTTACCCAGTCAGGTGCATTTGGAAATCCTAAGGCAATATGAAGTTCATTAAGGTCTGAATGAACCTCTATAGTCAATTTTTCTTTAATCTGCTCATTGAAATTATTAGTAATCCTATCATAACTATTTTCAAGAACATCTAAAATTTCGTCTATACATGTCTTATCTAATTCCGTGTAGCGAATTATAAAATGTTGACTTTCTTTTACTAGATTTGGTTTATTATCTTTTTCTTTATGCATATCTTTAACCTCTATATTATCTGAGCATTCTTTTTTTCTTCTCTCTATCATTTTAGTTCTTTCTTTCAAGATGTCGCTTTATTTAATAATTTACCATTATTTGAACATTCTAAATTTAAAGCTTCTCATCCAAATAAAAACAATATTTTTATAGAGTAATCCAATAGCGTTGTATCACTTCCTCATTTTCTAACACTTCATTTTCAAGTACTCCGCCATTTTTTACTATGGTTCTTGATGAAGCTACATTGCTTTTGTTACAGGTAATCAAGACCTTGTCCATATCTTTTTCTCTACATACATCAAGAGCTAATCTTAACATCTCTGATGCATAACCTTTTTTTCTTTCTATAGGACGAATTCCATAGCCGATATGTCCTCCATAATTGTATAAATAATCATTTAGACCATACCTTATATCTATAGCGCCTAAAATTCTATTATCTCCGTTATGCACAAGAAAAAATATATCAGAAGGTACTCTGCCCTCTGGTAAATTGATGCCTTCTGACTGCTTTTTAGATTTTTTCAAATATTCGTTATAATCATCAGTTTCCCCTTTAAGTGCAAAGGGCGTCATTTTCTCATTTGCGTTCTCAATTTCTCTAATAATGGAATACCATTCTTCCCTATATTCATCCCTTGGAAACTCTAATTTTAAATTTTTCATATCCTATCCTCCACAAACATATCTTAAGTTAATAATTTTCTGTATTAAAAGTCTTTCATTATCTAATAAGCTGTCATTAACTTTCTAGAAATCTCGTTTTACTAAAATCATTTAAGGCTATCATTTATAAAATTAATGCTTTTCTGCATTGCTTCTTTATTGTTTAATATGTTATTTCTTTTCTTATTATCAAAATCTAATTCTATAATTAATATCCCTCCACAATTTTCTTTTACAGCTTTATGTTCAAAGTCATTATCAAAGTCACTTAAATACATACTTTTGATAAAATCTTTATACTTCTTTGATGTTTTAAAAATCAGAAATATGCCAAAAGCACAGTGTGTTGTATCAAATGTTAAGTCTATACACTATTATTACCTATAAACTTAAATATCTCAGGAAACTTCTATGATGACTATAAGGTAAATTCTCTGTTGCTGTACGAATATCTTTAGTTTTTCATTAATCAATCATATTCTGCTTATGAAGTTCATCCACTCCCTTGAATTTATCATCAAAATATTCCCCATTCGCCATGTGCAAACTATTATTTTTGAACTAAAAATTTATGCTATCTCAATACTTTTCTTGATCTAATGATATTCACTCTATTTTCTAGGGAAAGCAAAAAATTCTAATGACGTGTGAATACTTAATAAAACTTCTTTTCAAACTCAGATCTTGAAACATCAATAAATTTTTGATTAAGAAATAATTCAATATTATTGCATTATGTACTTGCAATAATGTCTAAAATCTCCCTATAGTCTTGGTTTAATATACGACTGCTGACACCGAAATTTCCATATAATCATTCTCTGCTATTTCTTATTACTTTTAACAATTAAGCCACCTTATCTCACGGTTCCATATTTAATTAATTATACAAAATGAAACCAATAATTTCAAATATTTAGAATAATTGAACATAAAATATATTTGCATATACTAATCGTATACTAACGTATACTAATGACGCAAAAATATTAAGATATTTTTACAATTAGGTAAATTAAAAACATTTATATAAAATTTTTGTTATAATTGAGTTACCACACAGCAATAATGACAAGTATCTATGCATAAATGTTTTAAAGTTTGACCCTTACCCACTTTGGTAGACACGAGGAACTCGTGTTATACTAAAAGTGAAGGGAATGATTTTAATGAATAACCATTATAGTGCAGAATTTAAATTAGAAGCAGTAAAGAGAATAGAGAGAACTAAGGAACCCGTTTCAAAGGTAGCAGCAGATCTAGGGATAAAACCTACAACACTTCAAGGGTGGGTAAAAAAATATAAACAATCTCCTAATGCTCCTTTCCCTGGTAGTGGTAATTTAAGTCCTGAAGATGAAAAACTCAGAAAGCTAGAAAGAGAGAATCGAGAGCTTAAAGAGGAAATTGAGATACTAAAAAAAGCGGCAGCTTTCTTCGCCAAGAACCTAAAGTAAAAAGGTTTGAATTTATCAAAGCTAACTGCAATAAATATCGTATAGCGAAGCTGTGTGAAGTCCTCTGTGTTTCTAGAAGCAGTTACTATGCATGGGATAAAAGACCTCAAAGTAAAAGAGAAATAGAAAATAGAAGTCTATTAAGAAAAATCCAAACTATCCACAATAAAAGCGGCAAGGTTTTTGGGTCTATTAAGATTACTCAAATTATAAATAAAGAAGAACCTAAGCCTATTAACCATAAAAGAGTAGAACGACTAATGAGTGAGAATGGTATAAGATCAAGGGTTTCTAAGAAATTTAGGGCAACCACTAAATCTAATCATAAGCTTCCAGTTGCAGAAAATATCCTTAATCGCGGTTTCTCTGTAGACAAACCTAATGTAAAAATGGTTAGCGATATAACCTACCTGTGGACAGATGAGGGCTGGCTATACATAGCTGGGGTTATGGATTTATGTGGACAGAAGATTGTTGGATTATCAATGAGTGAAAGAATGACTAAAGAACTAGTAATTAATGCCTTAAATGATGCTTATCAACGCGCTGGAAAGCCTAACGGCGTCATTTTACACTCTGATAGAGGGTCTCAGTACTGTTCTTATGACTATCAAAATCTTATAAAAAAGTATGGATTTATATGTAGCATGTCACGCAAAGGTAACTGCTGGGACAACGCTCCTATGGAGTCCTTTTGGGGTAAACTTAAGTGCGAATGGCTCTATGGAAAGCACTTTAAAACCCGTGATGAAGCTAGAGCAGCTGTTTTTGAATATGTTCAGATATTTTATAACAGACAGAGAATCCATGCTTCTAATGGCTATTTAACTCCAGATGAGTTTTATAATAGAGCAAATAAAAAAGTAACTGCAGCTTAAAAATGAAATAACTAGTTATTCTACGAGAAAATGAGATATAACGAGTTTAGTGTGTCTATTTTATTGGGGAAAGGGCAGTTTAATTATATCTAATGAAGCATTAATATACAATTTTTTAGAATTAATTTTTGATTTATATCTAACTAAAGTACAATTAAAGCACCTTGAAAATGTCATAGAAAAATATTCTTTTCATAATCCTCATTGTAAAAGATACAACTGTGTATGATCATCAAATTTTAGTTTCACTATTATCTTATGATGAATTAGTACTACATATTTATGATAAAGACGCTATAAGTAAAATAGACCTATTTCAGAATTTACTTAAATTACTTCCTAAGTCTGAAAATAAAGATTATGCTTTATGCGATAGTTGATATAGTTGTAAAGCCATTTTTAATACTTCTGTGCAGGCTGATTACAGCCATATTGATTCTTTAAAAACATGTATTTCTTTAGATACCGTACTAGTACTTTTAAATATTTTAGCTTAATATACTGAACGTTATTTTTAGAGATTGTAAAACCAATCTCTAACTTAATGGATATCAGACTAGGAGTTAGAGATCTATTGACAGGTATTTTTTGGTGATGATGATAAATTATACTTATTCTAAATAATATTCTAATGTTTTAATAACTTTAATATTGAAATAAACTAGCTAAAATGATTTACAAAAAAGTTATATGTCGCAAAAGAAGAATTGTTAAAAAAGTTTTGAATGTATTAAAAATATGATGAACACCGCCGGGCTACTTAATTATGAAATTATTCTAGTAAAAATTCACTATTATAGTTTTTACACTGTTAGTAAAGGTGAATCCATATAATATTTTATATTCTATGTATTTACATTTTTGTAATATTAAGTTATAATCTAGATAATTTGAGTCGAAAAGGATGTATTGTCATGAATTATTTTAAAATAAATAAAGCTACTTTATTTTATACAAACATATGTAATTTTAAATGCAAACATTGTTTTGTCAGTCCTCTTTTTAATGGAAAAAAAACTATGGACGAACTTTTATTCGAAAAATCATTAAATTTCTGTGTCACTAATAAGATTCAAAAAATATCAATAAGCGGCGGAGAGCCTATGTTATTTTGGAATCAATTTAAAAATTATATTAAAGACGTTTCTCAAAAGAACAACATATATTTTTCTATATGTACTAATGCTTATTGGGCAAAAATAACCGAAGAAAGGCTAATGATTATAGACGATTTAAAAAAACATGGTGTACGCAGATTAGAAATAAGCACTGATTCTTATCATCAAGAGTTTATTGATTTGAAAACTATTACTTCTTGTATAACTGATGCTCAAAATAAAGGATTAGATGTTATTGTAACTGTTTGTTTTGATAAATTGTTAGATGAATTTAATACAATAAGTGAAATAAATAGAACAATTTTAAGTACTGAAAATCTTAGGCTTAAGTTCATATCAAGTTTTGGAGAAGCTAAAAAAAATTGTATAGATACTGTTCAAGATATATCTTTCATTGAAAAATACAAATGTAATCAAATAGGATCTCCTATTATTACTTATACAGGAGATGTTTATGCATGTTGTGGACCTGCTTTCACTTTAGACGATAATAATTTCTATTTAGGCAATATACAATTTGATACAATTGAAAAAATTAACTTAAATTTATACTGCAATGAGAAAATTAAAGCTTTGAAAAATTCTAATTTGATTAATTTAGTTTCTAATTATAAAGAATTATTTAGTTCGCGAAAAATAAGTTCTTCTTGTGAATTATGTATTCATTTTATGAATAGTTAAATAATAGCTTTTAAATAAGAAATGCTCTTTTAAATAATTTTATAAAAGATAGGAGGTGTTAATTATGGCTTATGAAAAACCTGAATTTGAAATCATAAAAATAGGTGTAGTAGCTGCAGGATGTTCTTGCTCTGCTGATGATGCTAATCCATATATGGATGAAAGACCTCCATATTAATGAATAATATACAATATAGGGTTGCACCTCAATTTTTAACTTATATATGTACCACTTATCTTAATAAGTCATCATTCGAAGTGTTAGATACTTTAAAGTTCTGATATAGAAATCCTATAGCAGTTTTTCTTTAAAGATATAAATAACAATCTTAAAGTTTAAGGGCATTTCTTATTTATATAAAAATTAGCTATAAGGAGTATTAACATGCATAGTAAATTAGTAAATAATTTTAATAATAACTTAATAAATAATAGAATACCAATAAGAACTAGTATACAACTAACTCACAATTGTAATTTCAAATGTATTCATTGCTATCAAACACCTATAAAAAATCAATTTAAAGAATTATCTACTCAAGAATGGTTTAAAATTATAGATATACTTAAAGAAAATGGATGTATATATCTTGTATTTACAGGTGGTGAAGTTTTTACAAGAAAAGACTTTTTAGATATATATACATATGCATATAATAAAAATTTCAAAATAACTATAGTTTCTAATGGAAGCCTAATAACACATAAAATTATAGATACTTTATCTAAGTCTAAGCCTGAATCTATGGCAATAACATTATATGGTTCTAATAATAAAACTTATGAAGATTTTACTAAAGTAAAAAATGGATTTAATTTAGTTAGTAGTTCAATTCTTGAATTAAAAAAGCATAATATAAATATAAGAATACAAGCAATAGCTAATACCATAAATAAAACTGATATACAATCAATGCGCAACTTTGCCAAAGAAAATGAAATACACTTTCATATTTTTGGTAAAATAAGATGTTATGTTGATGGGAACTCTTGTCCTAAAAATTTACAACTTTCTCCTAAGGAATTGATAAACGTACAGTCAGAAGAAGAACATAATGCTTATAGAAATCTTTTAAAGAATCCTAGCATAACGTGGAATAATGGAATCAAGAAATGTAATGCAGGATTAACAAATGCATATATAAATCCTGAAGGTTATCTCTATTTATGTAATTTAAATGATGGAAATAAATTTTCACTATTAAATTACTCCTTTGAATATTGCTGGAGTAAAATTTTAAAAGAACGTAAATCTCAAATTGAAATTAGAACATACTGCAGTAATTGCACTAATAAGGGATTCTGTGGATTATGTGCTCCCGTATTCAAAAATGAATATGGCGATATATCTATACCTCCAAAAAATGAATGTTATTTTGCTAATGAAACCCGAAAAATTCTTTTAGAAGGATAGTTATATGTTTAAAAAGTTTAATATTGATAATTCTACTAAATTTGTATATTCATTTATGTTAAATAAGAAGCAATATATATTAGCATTTATATTGTTTACCGGAATAAATATATTTTTTAACATATTGGAGCCACAATTCGCCAAAGCCTTAATTGATAAATCTCTTAATAGCTCTTATACAAACCAAGTTTTATTTTTAGGTATTATATGGATAGCTATGTTCATTACTAAATATATTAGTAAATATACGTTTCAATATTTAAGTTTAAAGTTCAAAATTATGGTCTTTGGCGATATTCAGAAACATCTATTTAATCACATTTTAAAACTTCCCATGTCATATTTTCAGCAGAATTCACCAGCTTACATAGTGTCTAGACAATTTGATGATGTGTTTGGTATTGAAGGGTTAATGATATCTAACGTCATTGAAGGATTATTTAGTATTTTACAGTTTATAGTAATCTTAATAATAATGTTTAAATATAGTTTTTGGTTAGCTATAATTTCCTTGATTTTAATAATATCTGATATCATTATCAGTTTTTCTTTTCCATTAAAAAAATTATATAAAAGTCATAATGAAGCATCTGCTATAGTAAAGAAAGAATTAACTAATTCATTTCAAGGAATAAAACTCATCAAAATATCTGCTAAAGTATCTTCTGAAATGAAGCGTAATCATCAATTTCTAAAACAATATTTTGCTGCATTAGATAAAAGAGATACTATAAATATAGTAAGAAATATTAGCTCTAATTTTCTGAAAAACATAAGCACCCCTATTATTGTAATTATTGGAGTATTTTTGTTATATACTAATTCGATAACAGTTGGAACAATAACTTTATTTCTTATTTATTTTAACAAATTATCTCAAGCTTTTACTCCTGCAATGAACCTAATCCCTCTTTTTAAAATTTCAAAGGCTTCAGCGGAACGCTTATATGAAATTATTAATATTCAACCAGAAGAAAATAATCTAAATTATAGTAAAGTAACCCCTATTAGTCACATAAATACAATTGAATTTAAAGATATTTCATTTCACTATGAAGACAATATAAATATTTTACACAAATTAAACTTTAAAATAGAAAAAAATCAATTTGTTGCATTTGTCGGTCAAAGCGGTTCTGGTAAAACGTCCATTATAAAGCTCTTGTTAAAATTATTTAGACCATCAAATGGATCAATTTATATCAATGGTATTAATATAAATCTTATTGATACAAAAGCTTTACGCAAATCTATAAGCTATGTTGATCAACATGCATTTTTATTCAATCGATCCTTATATGAAAATTTAATTTATAGTTCTACTAATTCTATTTCAAAAGATTTGCTTACTAATTATTTAAGTGAATTATCTTTGGATTATTTAATTTCAAGTTTACATAATGGGCTAGATACAATGATAAATGAAGATTCCAGTAACCTTTCAGGTGGAGAAAAACAAAGACTCTCTATCATTCGTGAATTATTAAAAGAAAGCGATGTATTAATATTAGATGAGTATACAGCTTCTTTAGATTCAATTACAGAAAATAAAATTCATAATAAACTAAGAGAACTTGCTAAAAATAAAACAATTATTATAATTGCTCATAAATTATCAACAATAAAAAATGCCGATAAAATTTACGTTCTAGATAATGGATTAGTTATTGAAAGTGGTAATCATAATGAGTTAATGGCGCTAAAAGGCAAATATTACAATTTATATGTTAATCAACAAAATTATTAGAAAGGGCTTGGTATAATGATTAAAGATACACAATATATTCTAAATCCAGACTATGAGTTGAGAAGACTTCAAAACCAATTAGTATTAACTGAAAAAAATTCAGCTAATACTAATTCTGAATTAATTTTACTTAACTCAACAGGTGAATTAATAATTGAAAATTTGTTATCTAAAAAAAATTTTAAAGAATTGCTTACCATTGTATCCAAAGCTTTCAATATTCAAAGTGATCTAATATTAGATGATATGAATTCTTTTATAAATAATCTATTATCAAAAAATATAATTATTAAAATCGAAAAATGATAGAAAGTAATTAAATTTACTTTATTAGTTCCCTGATTATAATTAATCAAATATAATTGAATTAAATTATTCAAATAATAATCTCAGAGAGACTAGATAATTTTGTGTAATTAATAATTTATTTTTAAATATTACTGGAAATTTTGCTTTCCAGTAATATTTTTTATAGTATAAGCTGCTTAATTCTAGTATTAAACTAAAGGTAAAGAGCATATCTAATATCTATAGCTCCTAAAATTCTATTGTCTCCATTATGCACAAGGAAAATATATCAGAAGGAACTCTATCCTCTGGTAAAAGGAATATTAAGTTCTATAATTGAGTCTTCATTTTCATCAATGATTTCTACACTAATTTCATTAACAGTAGATTTAAAAGTATCCTCAGTATTTCTAGTTTCATTAATTGCCTTTTCAAATTCTTCTTCATTATGGAGGCTTCCAACAGTCATATGTGGCAAAAAAGTCTTTCCCTTTAGCCATTTTGGATAATAATCTTGCAAAATGCCTGTATATAACCTTTTGTGCAGTTCAACAATTTCATCATTTCCCTTTTGTATATTAAGAAATAAATATTTCCTAAAAGAATTCATCGGTGTAATTCCCTTAAGAGTGATTTCAAAGGGATTAATCTCAGCTAAAACAGATGAAATATGCTCTTTCAATTCATCAGTTTTTATATTGCTATCAAAGGGAAAAACAAGTGTTATATGTGGTCTTACATGTCTAGCAAGAGGATCATAGCACTCTCTAATTCTATCTATTATTTGTCCATTCTCGAATTTCGGGAAAATCATAATACATCTTTTTAACATCATTATTCCACCTTTCTTATGGTAATGCTTTCTATTTAACCTTTAATTCATTAAATTGGCTTTCTGAAGCTATATCTCCCAATTCCTCTAAACTACATTGTAATTCATTCTTTTCGTTATAGAGGTTAAATTCTTCAACTTTTGAAATAAGCTTTGAAACTACTATATATCCATTTTCAATTGATACTTCTTCTTTTATATTCTGATTATTATCAAACTTTATGTCCATTTTATTAATTTCAATGGGAATTTTCTTGTGTAAAACTCTCCTAAATATTAAACTTACTATTTCCTTTGAAAACCCATAAATCCTCTCTATTTCTTGAGTACTTCTCTATTAAAGCTTCACTGCCCTTATCTTCTGCAAACATTCTTTCCTCACTTGTTATAGGCACCATCCATAAAAGATTAATTACATCCTCTTTATTTAGTGGAAAATTTACAGTGGGCACATTATTAACTTCGTTGTCACTCAATAATAAAATGAAAGGAAATTCTCTAGAATCCGGCCATATCTGATCACAAGGTATAGTATGTCCATGACCTAACCATGTTTGACAATCCCAAGGAAGAGAAGTTTGACCGCTTACGTAAGCTAGAATACCATTTTTATTTTTATTGAACAGTTCCGTTTTCATTGCAAAACCTAGCTCAAAACGTCTATATTGTTCTGGTTCCTCATAATACATTTCAACCTTGGGTTGTGGTATTAATGACACACCTAAAGTGATTATATACGTTAGGTTATCTTTATTAATTGTTACCATTGCTTTTGGAGGCCAATGTCCTCCATCAATAGCATAATATTTATCATACTTTCCTAAGCTTCTTTCAATAGCCTGAAGGTATGCTGTTTGAACTTTCTCCCAGGAATCTTCGTTCCAATTGTCCCAAAATTCTTTTGATTTTCTTACTCTTTCAAATAAAACATTTTCAGAAGGACTTCCTAGTGGCCAAGCAAATTCAGAGACCTTTATACAATCTTTTGAATAACCAGGACATTGAGGATTTGACCAACCTGGGATAACACTTAAAATTTCTTTGTCATATAATAATGCAGCTCCATCACCTTCCTCAAACCAGACTATTTCAAGCTTAGATGGGTCTAATCTTTCAGCACCATTTGGATGAGCACAATAATCATAAGGTAGCATTGGAGCTTTACCGTCTCTCATGGCCTGAACATCCGTTTCTTTTGGAGCTTTTTCGTAGTTTCTAACCCAACATATGTTCATAAATTTTTCTTGATATTTAGGTTGTCCAAATAGATAAAAATATACACATCTATTATCTTCTTCAATAACCGCTTGAATATCACAATTAGGAGAATTTGATTCTATCAATATTCTTGGTTCTATATCTTTCTTCTTGCTCAATGAATCTTTTATTCCCATATTTAATTCCTCCCGCTCTTTATTAAACTTTTTGCGCACATGTCTATGCTTCTATCTGCGAAAAAATTATTTTTAGTAGTAATGCTTTCTATTTAACCTTTAACTCATTAAATTGGCTTTCTGAACTTATATTTCCCAATTCCTCTAAACTACTTTGCAATTCATTCTTTTCATTATAGAGGTTGAATTCTTCAACTTTTGAAATAGGCTTTGAAACTACTATATATCCATTTTCAATTGATACATCTTCTTTGATATTCTGATTATTATCAAATTTTATATCTATTTTATTAATTTCAACTGGAATTTTCTTGTCTTGCTTTGGATCCCATTTAGAATTATTGAAAGTTCCAAATAATATTGTATTTCCATCATAGTCAACTTTATTAATGCTAAAGCACATACTGATAGGCGTTTCTCCACTTGTCCATGCAATAGTATTATATTTTTCATCAATTAATAATAGATTAGTAAATCTATGTCCGTCGCCAGAATATTTTTCTGCTAATACTAAATATTTATCATTAAGAGACTTTATATTATAGATCTTCAGTTCGCCTTTATTTTTAGGTTCCTTTGCTAAATAATATTTGGATACAGCCTCTTTAATTGATTGCTCATTAGGCTTTCTATCTAAACCTGCTGTAGTCAAACTATTATTTTTACAACTTGCTAATGACAAGCAAAGTAGAAGAGATATCAATATTAATGTAAGTTTTCTCATGCTAAATACCTCCAATTTATTAATATTCATCTGAGAGCTTAATACGTCATATTTTCAAGCAACGAAAATATCTTTTCCCTTTCTCCTTCAATTTTATCACTGAGGCGTGCCGCCGCTATTACGGGTAACCATTCTAAAACATCTTTTTTATGCTTATTAGCTTTAGTGCAATACGTTTCTAAATACAATTCTGTCAATTCTGGAGAGTGAAATAAATACAACATATATGTACGGCAGACATCAGCATCTGCATAGCCATTAGTCGCATCAATCCAATCAATAATATAATATTTATTATCATGCTTTATGATATTATATCCATGGAAATCTCCATGACAAATAGAGTTTCCTTCTGGAAGCCTCTCTAGAATTTTTAATAGTCTATACTTCTTACTCTCATCAATCTCCATATTTCCTACTATTCTTTCTTTGAGTCTATTATTTAAGCTTGAAGGTAACTGTACATTTTTAGAATGTATCTCCATTTGCAAATCCACCATTATATCAATATATTTATTTATATTATCAATGTCTGCTAATAAACAATCATGTAAAGTAACTCCTTCAATATAATCCATTTTTATTGCAATATTATTATTAATATTTAGAACCTCATGTATCCTTGCAATAGGGATCCCTGCACTTTCTATTAATGAAGTTATCATTGCTTCGTAAAATACAGAAGCTTTATCATAGCCCTGTCTAAATACCTTTATGGAATTATTCTCATAAAGGTATACCGTTGCTTGTGCACCAGTTCCAATTTTTACATCTAAATTCATTTTATATCTCCCTTACTATCCATTAAGATTATCTATTTGCTTCATCATAATTTACAAAACTAAAATAACTTTTGACTTACATCACTTGATTTGAATATGACTAAGTGAATCAACTTCGTATCGTGCTTATCAATCGATATTTATATTCAATTGAGCTCTAAAAAATTCCAAATCATTGTAGCTCATATTTGATAGATATGTAACATCTTTTGCCACGCCATTAATAATTTGATTTGCTTCATTATAGGCAAGTTCAAAGTCCATTTGAGTAATATTTCCCTTTTCTAAAGCTTCTTTGAGTTCATCCTCATCAAACAAGGCTATTTCACCTGACGGAAATACAACAACATCAAGGTATAAGTCATCATAAAAAGGCTGCTTATGCATGTCAATGGAATTCTGTTTCGTTATATCAAAATACCATTGGATGATATTATTGCTTTCATCAAACATCGTGGTAACAGACCAATTCTTTTCAATTGGCAATCGTTGTATCCATACATAGCCATCATCTACAAGGCAAAATTGTCGTTTATCTAAATTGCATACTAGCTTCTCATACACTTTTTCTACAAATATTGCTGAAGCATAGCCATTAAATTGTTCTTGAAATGTATTAATTAATACGCATTTGCTTCTTTCTATCCTTTCCCAATTGCTTCGATCAATATATTTTCTTTTCATGCTTCACCACCTATCATATAAACTAATTTTCTTTTTTATTATCTACATCTACTTTTTTAAGATTAAATTCTTTAACTATATCTTCTTTAAATTCTTGTAATGCTTCTTTTACAACCATTTTAACAGCCTGTGCAATAATAATAATCAAAAAAAGTCCCCTACTGTTAGTCCCAAAATTATCTCCATATATTTACCCCTCAATAAATAATAAATTTCTTACTTCTTACGTTTATAAACTAAAGATAGCGGGCTATCTTCAAAACCTAATGCTTTATAGAATCCTTCATTCTCAATATCTCCTCTTAAAATGAAAGTAACTTGTTTATTGCTTTCTAATATGCTATTAACTAAAGCTTTACCAATGCCTCTTCCTCTATAATTTACATCAACCACTACATTATTTACTTGTCCATTAAATACATAATCAGTTGTACATCTAGCAAATCCAACCATTATTTTCTCATCCCAGTCTGTAACTACAATTTGAGAATTTTCCACCATTGCTTGAAGCCTACTCATATCTTCAGTTTTATCCTTCCATCCTACTTGATTAAATAAAGTTACTAATCGATGGTAATCAACTGTTTTATCTGTGAGATACTTGATTATAATCTCCCTCCATACAATTGACTTTTAAACTGTTAATAATATCTCTTTAATTTCTTTAAAATCCTTAATGTAATAATCCGCAAATCCCTTTATTGACTCATGTTGTTTTCTATCTCTTTTTAACAAATATTCTGTTAGTATGGTCTTCATTCCTAATTCTTTTGCTCCTTTCAGCTCATCCCCTCCACCATCTCCAACAAAAATGCATTCCTTTGGATCTACATTCATTTTTTTCAATGCAGCCTTATATATTTCAGACTGAGGTTTTAAATATCCTACTTCATATGAAAATATAGCATCATCAAATAAATTACTTAGAGGAGATTCTTCCCAATGCATCACATCAATTATATCTGCATTACTAATTAAACATATACTCTTTCCATTTCTTTTTATATCAGAAAGAACGTCTAGGATTGTAGCATCTACATCAATTAATGCTTTTTTAAATCTCTCTTCCCTTAATTTTAAAATTTCTTTTTTCTCAAATTCATTAATATTTATTTTCATTTTTTCAATAATACTCTCAATTATCTTTTCAGGACTTTTTTCTTTTCCCATGGCTCTTTTTACATACAATTCATGGTCTTCCGAATATCTTTCCCACTCCTCTTTTGTTATTCTTAATACATCATTTTCATTTCTTAAATCACTATATTTAGGTATTACTAAGGTAAAGAATAAGTCAAAAAATACAACTTTTATATCTCTCTTCATATTAACCCTCTCATCTTGCAATTGGAGGTCCATTAAATTCAATTTTATTACCTCTCAATTTATGCTTTACAACTCGCATAACACAATCCCCATCAATTACACCAAATCCATATTTTTGCATAAGAATTTCCGCAGTAGATGATTTTCCACTTCCTCAAGTACCTGTAATGGCAATTACTTTGCGATCACTATTTATTTATATAATCATTATTTAAAGTGACTTCTGAACCACATAGAATATTTTATATGCCTTATCATCAATTGGTGATAACTTGAAATCTTTATATCTATTCATTATTCGAAACCCAGATTCTAAAAGAAATTTATCCATCTCGTCAGCTGAATAAGCCTTTTGAATATGAATCTCTGATCCATCATTTCCAAAATCAAAAATAGTTTTACCTATTTTATGTTCCTTATCATATTCTAATATCTGTTTAAATTTTATTTCATCGAAGTCCCTATCAATTACTCCAAAATGCCTTTCTTCATATAAAGTCGGGGTATTTATATCAAAAATTAAAACACCATTATCATCTAAATGCAAGAAAATATTTTTGAGTGTTTTTTCCATCTTCGCATCACATGTCAAATAATTAATTGAATCAAATGCACAAGTTATCATTTGAAACTTCTTGTTAAATTTGAATTCTGACATATCTGAAACTTGAAAATCGATTCCCCTTGTATTTTCTCTTGCTATATTAATCATGTCCTCGGAAATATCAATTCCACTAACTTCAAAATTTCTACTATATAACTCTGAAGCAAGTATTCCTGTACCACAGGCAACATCTAGTACAGAATGGACCTTTAAGTTATAATTCTCAATAACATTAGAAATCAGCTCTGTATATTTAGAACTATATTTTCCCCAATCCCTACTATATAATTTTGATAATCTTTCATATGGCTTCATACTTAATTTCCCCCTTATTAGTTATCATTACTTTACCATTGTCCAAATATTGCAAATTTATAATTTATAAGTAATATTACGATATGGTGATGACCATCAGTAAACAATATCAAAATATCATACAATTATAACTATATCATGCTACTACTTTAAATCAGACTTCAAAACTGAGTACAATGCTAAGTCATAAAAGTATCCATGCTTATTAATTTTTACCTGCCTCATAATGCCCTCATATTTCATGCCAGACTTTTGCATTACTCTTCCTGATGCAGGGTTTTTAGTGTCATGCTTTGCTTCCAACCTATTTATACCAATGTTTTTAATCATATAGATGATAACAGCTCTTAAAGCTTCTGACATGATACCTTTCCCCCAAAATGATCTGCCTATATTATATGCCACCTCGCATGAGTAATATCTTTCGTTTAAATTCATAATAGAAATTTGTCCAATTATCTCTCCAATTTCTTTTAACTCAATGGCCCAATTATAGTAGTTATCATATATATAGGTATTAATCCAATTTTCAACAACTTGCTCTGTTTCACTTAAATCACTATGGGGACTCCAACTCAAAAATTTACATACTTCACTATCAGTTGCCCAATTTTTGAACATATACTCAGAATCGCTTAGCTTAAATTTACGCAATATGAGCCTTTCCGTTTCAATTTTTTGTGTACCTTTATGCACTAGCATTTTTTATTACCTCCGCTCATTTTCATTTTATTAGCGGTAATTATATATTGTTTCATTTGCAACCTGCGTATATTTACTAATCCCATTCAATTGTAAGCAGCGCTGATTCCTCAGAGTACTTTGAATTGATCTCATTCAAAATCATATTTACTTAATTATACAAAAGGTAACCAGTAATTTCAAATATTTAGAATAATTACATGTCCTTCCTTAAAAATAAAACACCTCCTATAAAGAAAGTGCTTATTCTTAATAAATTCTTATGCTTGGTTTTAAAATGACCTTACCCATTAAATATCTCCATGTATCTTTCAGGGTTGCTTAGACTATTAAAGCCAAACTTTTTATAAAACTCCTGTGCATCTCTTGTAATAAGGCACCAGCGTCTTAAATTTTGTAGATCTGGATGTTTAAACATACATTCAACAAACCATTTTCCGAGTCCATTACTTCTATAGTTTTCATCAATTATCACATCACATAAATAAGCGAAGGTAGCGCAATCTGTTATAACTCTTATGAACCCAATTTGTTTATCCTTATGAAATAAAGAAAAGCATAATGAGTTTTCTAGAGATTTAATTATTACATCTCTAGGGCGTGAACTTGCCCAATAGGATTTTGAAAGAAGCAAACAGACCGCATCAATATCTATGTTTTTAAAATCTGTAGTTACATAAAAATCATCCTTTTCATAGCTTACTGCTTGATACATACCTAAGTTATCCCTCCTTTTGTAAACATACTATATATGTTGCAATAAAAATCTTACATTTCTTAGATGCAAAATTCCACTGCTTAATAGGTTCGACCCTAGGAATTTTGAAGCTAAAGAAATGTACTTAGATTTTTGCAACCTATATATATTAAAAATTTTAATCATACCATTGAGGCTTTAATTTCTCAAAATATTTATGATCTTCTAATATTAAGCATAAATTTTCTAACATAGCTGGTAAGCCCTTTGGATCATGTCCTATAGTCCATATTATTGAAGAGAAGATACTCATAGCTGCATATAGGGCATAAAGCCTCCAAAATTCCTCTGGTATATTTTCAGAATTGAAATATCCCTGTATTTGCCCTATGCTAAAAGGAACACTTACAGACCTTCCAAATAAAGCAACCTTACAAAAATCATGGATAGGATCTCCCCAATCATATCTGTTAAAGTCTATGGTTCCAGCATAATGCTTATTTTTTATTATAATATTAGCAGGATGAAAATCATCGTGCTGAAAGGTGTTAGGTCTCTTTTTTAGATATTTTTCATTTTCCTCAATAAAAGCTATGATTTTATCCTCATTTTTTATTTTAATACCGCAGTTTTTATAGGCCTCTATATATTTCTTATTTTTAAGAGATTTTCTTTCGTACCAATTACTTATGGAGCTATCTGCTTCAAGATTATGCATCTTTTTAAGCTCTCTGCCTGCTTCTAGACCTATTTTAAATTGTTCTTCTCTGGAATATTTAGGCAGTATCTCTTCGCCATCTTCTCCTTCTATATAGCTAAGAAGCATATAGCAAATTTCCAGTTCCTGCTGCAAGCCTATGGATATGGGCTTAGAGGATCTCACGGAATACTGATGAAGCTTTTTTAAGGTATTATATTCATTTAGTTTAGATTGAAACTCTTTTATATTAGATACTCGAAGCAATAGCTTAGTATTTTTATTCGTTACTAAAAACTTTTTATCATTGGAAAAGCCTTTATTTATCTCTTCTATGCTTGTGCTATTGCTTATCTCTGGTATATATTTTTTTAAATCTGCTACTTGCATAACCCTTCTCCTTATATAAGACATCTCCATAAAAATAACTAATCAGTCTACTCGTCTATTTTGCGTAATACTGCGCGCACAGACCCCATATTAATGAAACCTGTGTCCTTGTCTTACGCAAAATATACGATCCATCTTTGGCTAATTACTTTTTTACGATGCCTAATTCTTTATAAATATTTTATAAAATGTACGTCTCCAATTTTCTCTTTGTATTTGATGTATCCACACTTAATATAAAGCTTAATGGCCTCATACCAATCGTGATTGGTTTCAATTAGTATTTTTTTATAGCCTTTAGATAAAGCTAATTTTTCAAGCTCAGCTATAATTAATCTTCCTATGCCTCTTCCTCTATAGACTTTATTCACAGACATTCTAACTATTCTGCCTATGTTATGAAATTCTTTAATCAATGCTCCCGTAGCTATGACTTCGCCTTTATAGGAGGCTACCAAAAATATTCTCTCCTTACTTTCATCATAGTGTTCTAATATGTTTTCTAAATCTGGATTCATTTTAGCATCATAGTTTTCAAAATGTTCTCTTAGTCCGTTAACTACAGTTTCTACTGCTGCTCTTTTGTTAAGTGCATTAAGTTTTTCGTATATAATTTCGTTTAATTCTATATTGATAACGCCTTTCATAATACTCTCCTTATGATAATTTTTTATTTCCTAATCTAGATTTCATATATTTTAAAGCTGGTAATGTCATTAATAACATTGTTAAAAATAAAATTTTGTGAGTTAAAAAAATGTCTACAGAATCCTTTAAAAGCCCCATAAATGGGAAAGCCAAAGCTATGGCTACATTAGTACATAAACTTTGAAAGGATAATATGGTAGCACGTTTGTCAGAGGGTATATGTTTATTCATATATTTCGTTATAGCAGGTCTATAAACTCCTCTGGCAATCTGCTGCAATAATATTGCTATTACACCTATCCATATTTTACATATTCCTAATATTAAAAAAGATATTATCATCAAGCCTGCCATAAAGGTTAGTGTTCTAGGTTTGGTTTTATCCATTATATAGCCACTTCTTTTGGAGCTAAAGGCCGCTGTAATATTAAATACGAAAAAAATGAGCCCAAAATACCTTACAGGTATATTAACTGCCTCCATATAAGGCTGAAAGTACCAAAATCCAGTTCTATAAAATATAAAGAACACCATGGAAAACACTATGACAGCCTTTAATTTTTCATGACCTAAAATATATTTACCGCTATTTAGCACCTGTCTCCAATAATTTTTTTCTCTTTCTCCTGCTATTTCTATAGTAGGCTCTTTAAAATACAAGGTGATTATAAAGGTTATTAACATAAATATTATGGATAATATCATGGGTAAATAAATATTCACTTCATACACAAAGCTAGATATTATAGATCCTATGGCCTGGGCATATAATGCCAGTGATCTTGCCTTTCCCTCCACCTTAGAGTAACCCTTTTCTCTACCAGAGGCTTTTAATGAATCATAAATCATGGCACTATCTGCCCCAGATTTAAAGGCTGCTCCTAAGCTAAAGGTAATTTCAGCTAAAGCAAAAATAACAAAATTAGTTCCTACAATATAAAAACCTAGGCTTATGGCCCATAAGATAGATCCTAGTAATAAGCTTTGTTTTCTTCCTATTCTATCTGCTACAGCCCCAGTAGGTACTTCAAATATTACAGTGCCTATGGCAGAAATTGATTGTAGCAGCATTATCTCAGTAAAATTTAATCCCTTTGCTATTAGAAACAGAACCATTATAGGTCCTAAAATTAATAACTCTGCAAATGTAGAATAAAAATAATAAATCCTCTCATTTCTTAAATAACCATCCCTCATCATTCTCTTAATCCCCCAAAAAATAAAAATAAACACAAAAAAACTCTACAAAGTCACTTCAATTACAGGAAAACATGTAAAATTTCCTCTATGCATATATAAAAATCCTTTGACTTTCCTATATTCGCATAGGTCAATTTATCTATTGTTTCCCTATAGTGACTCCGTAGAGTATAATCTAGGATTTCTAACTCAACTATTAACTTATGCATGCCCCATAATCACTTAAAGCCGTGATTTTGGAACATGTATAAGTTAAGTTTCCATACAGAAACCCTTTAACTACGTGTAAGACAATGTGATGTCCCTGTGCCGCTCGATACTTCTAGACACACTCACTTTTTTGATTATTATACTATGTTTTTTTGTGTTTGTAAATTTAAATTTTATTACATATTTATATATTTTTTTATTTCTATTTGCAGGATCTTCTATAATAATGGAACGCATTATCTATGGTAAATCCATTTTTAGTATAGAGATTAAAAGCTATGTTGTTGCTGCTATTAACTTCTAGAGTAATATTCTTTGTATGATTCATATAAATATCTTTAATAATCTCATTTAGAAGTATCTTACTATATCCCTTCCCTCTGTACTCAGGTAATATTCCTACTCCGAATATAGATGCCTCCTCTTCTTCAAAGCTCGCTCCTGCCATACCAATGATATTATCTTCTAGCTTTATAATATACTGCTTCCTGCTTTCTGTTTCAAAAGCATTATTTATCATGGCTTTGGCATCCTCGTAGCTATCATTAAAGGTGACTTGGGCTAACTTTGCCATAGCTTCTAGATGCTCTATTTTAGCTTCTAAAACCCTAATGTTGCTTGGAGGTATTAACTGCAAGTTAGCATCTCCATTAAATCTTAGCAAGTACTCAGAAAAATCATACTTAGCTCCAAGATTGATTGCTATAGCCTTAGCAGCTTCAGCCTTATCCTCTAATACCAGAAGTACATCATCTACCTTGTATTTATTCAATTCCTGCAATGCTTCATTAAAAAGAGCCTTAAAATACCCCTTCTGTCTATATGCTGACAATGTGCAGGCTGAAATTTCCCCCTCTTTGGAGGTTGGTATAAATATATTAAGAAAGGAGACCAGCTTATCCTCTTCATAAGCTAAGAATAAGCTCTTGATTTCCTTATTAAAATTCATGGAATTATCAAGGAAAGTATTGCTTTTTAAATTGTCCTGCGCATTACAAATTTCCTCAATGGCTCTGATTTCAGATATAATATCATTCTTTAATTGGTTATAAGCTTTTATATTCATTTATACCCCCTATTATTTTCTAGATAAAATAGTAGCCTTAGGATAGAAGCCATATTTTTCATAGAAGCCAAAGGCCTTTTCATTACCCGAAGCCACTCCTATGGTTATGGTGCTTACTTTATTATGCTCTAACCATGCAAGACCCTGGTTCATTAATGCATCTCCTATACCTAGCTTTCTATACTCTGGTTCTACATATAGAGAATCTATTTCACCTACATTTTTATTATCCACAGTGCTTATACAGTAGCCTATATCAATATTATTCTTTATATCCTTGCATAAGAATATCTTCATCTTTCCGTCCTTAGCTTTTTCTAGCAAACCTTTTTTTCGTTCTTCAAAGGTATTTCTTTCATATCTCTCTGAAAAATGCTTGGAATTATTCTTATGATGGTGATTTAGCTTTGTCCATAGGGGGCCCACAAAATCAATTAGCTCTATAGAACCATTTACATATTGAATAAGATTTTCATCCTTCATATTTTCTCCCTACTTATTATCTAAGCTTAGATATCTTTCTTTAAATTCATTTTCAAGGATACTCATCATTATTACATCGTAATATCTATGATTAAAATATATATCCTCCCTAAGAACACCTTCTTTTATAAAGCCTATCTTTTCGTAAACATGAACTCCTCTATCGTTAAAGTTCAAAACGTCTAAATATATTTTATGTAAATTAAACATTCCAAATCCATAATTTAGAGCGAGAATTATGGCTTCTGTTCCATAGCCTTTGCTAAAGTTGTTTTTATTAAAAATTCCTATTCTCAAGTTACATCTTCTATCTTTTCTGTTTATATCGTTTAAAACAACCTCTCCAACTATGTCTGTAGATTCCTTATCAAAAATCAAAAAATCTATTCTTGAATTGTCTGTAGATATATCTTCTAAATAATTTTCTATTTGGGTTACATTGAAAAAGGTATGTGTACCTGTAAATAATCTTGAGTCCGAGTCCATATCACAAGTCAATTTAAGGTATTCATCCGCATATTTCTTATCCAAAACCTTTAAATATACCTTTTCTCCCGTTAAATCTAAGTTGCTTTTAGCTGTTAATTTGAAACTCATAAAATCCCCTCCATTTCACATTATAAACTCTTAATTCATGCGAACTTATTTCCTTATTAGGTTACCTTAATTATAATATAGCTGTAAAGGGAAAGAAATATTATAACTAAATTTCCCCAACAAATCTGCATGGAGGAGATCTAGGGTAGGGACGGTTAACAACTTTTATAACTATTTTTACTAGGGTTATTTACCTTATATTATTTAAATTATACTTAATACTTCAACTAGTTGTTAACCGTCCCCCATCTTCTACAGATACCCATCTTTTTCAGATGGTAATTCTCTATATTCATTTTTGCTATGAATTATATCCATAATCATTTGTCCAAGTTTTAATAAATTTTTATATTGCTCTAACTTTTCCTCATTATCATTAATTACTTTATTTGACATTCTCTCTAGAGGCAAGTAAGCCCATTCTATAGATTTTTCTTTGCCATTATAGAAAATTTTTAATTTAAAAACTACAGTAGGATAAGTTCTAACAAATCCTTTGAATTCTTCAGGATAATTTAAAACATCCTCTTTTATCATAAAGTCCATCACTTGCTTCATATCCTCTTTAGTAAATTCTAGCTTAGTAGTTACTGTACCTGCTTCCAGTAAATCTTTTGTGTAAGTATGCTTAAAGGTATCTAATATATTTTTAGGTTCTTCTAAATAACTAAACTTAAAAATATTAACTTTTTGATAAACACCATATCGTAGTACAAAATTAAATTCATTATTTTTATTCTTTGCCTTGTTAATTATAAATACATACCCAAAAACAGTTGAGCTAATCAGTATGAAGGAAAGTATGAGTATATATTTATTCTTGTTACTCTGTAATACTTTCAATTATAATCACTCCCCTTTAACAAGTTGGGGACGGTTAACAACTTTTATTCCTTCCTATGAGTAGAGTTAAAAATTTATATCCATCGCTGCTATAGCCACCATATACTCCCCACCACCTAGGATATACCATAGGAAATATAGTTACCAAAAACTGATAAAAATGATAATAGGAGCTTAATAAAATCATATTATTTAAAAATTTATTAAGCACTAACCCTTTAATAAAGAATAGTATTATGGCAATAACTAAAGACATTAAAGGACCACCTATATAAAAAAGTAACTTTTTATACTTTTTCATACCTTCAGTATTCACATAAGTAAACCCAGAAAAAGGATCAAAGCTTCCTAAGTATATATCTAACCTTCCCAATTTTAATAATTTTGGCTTCTCAGGTTTTCTTCCTAGCTCTATAACAACCTTTTCCTCGGTGTATATTAGACCCCAAATAGCGTGTCCTAATTCATGAGTTATAGTAGAAGCTTGAATAATAATAAGCCAAAAAAGAATGCTTGCAATCAAATTAATATACTCCATGATTTTACCTCTCAAAATTACTTGAACATAAGAAGGAAGTATGATTATATTATCAAAACGTAGTATTAAAGCCACTAATCCAAAGAATTTTTTCTATAATTATATATGCACATTTTTATACAAATATTCTGGGGACGGTTAACAACTTATATTCTTATTTGAAATAGGAATATAAGTTGTTAACCGTCCCTTACCTTTACCTTTTACTAAATCCCATTAATCTCTCTCTTAAAGCCTAAATATCTTGTACCCTGGAATGTTAACTGTCCCCTATCTCCCTCTACTAATAATCCATATTGCTCTCCGCTTACACAAAGCTCCATACGGTCTCCGCTTTCTACCTCGAAAGTAATATGGTATGTGGTAGAGGTATGGCTATGATGGTGAAAGTCATCACCATGATGGGTTGTACTTCTTGACACATTAGTTCTTTTAGACACTAATTTTGCAGTAACAGTGAGCACTGGCTGAGAATTATTGTATTTCCATTGACCTACGCCTTTTATCATAGAAAAAATTATCAACCCAAAAATGGTAATAAACATAATAGTAAAAATAACTGGAAAAACATCAAACATAAAATTGTTAAAAGGACTATTGAATGGATCTTTAAATGGAATCATTTTAATACCTCCTGTAAGTACTTGTTTCATTAAATTATTATTAGCTATTTTGCATTTTAAGAAGTTCATTTACAGTTTTAAAAGTATACCCTTTAGCTTTCAGTCCTTCTATTAGGCCTTTTACGGCATTAATAGTATTCCCTTCCTCATCATACATCGGATGCAAAAGTATTATAGACCCCGGCTTAACATTATCAACTGCATAATTTATTATCTTTTCAGAGCTAGAGTTGATTTCGTGGTATGAGTTAGGCTCTATATCCCATAAAATAGTTTTTCTATTAGTGTTTTTTAGATGATAGGGAAGTAACAAAAGTTTTTTGCCATTAGGTGGCCTAAATTGAATAGTATCATTGTATCCTAGTTCTCTAATTAAGCTATCAGTTCTCTCAATATCTTTCTTAATATAAGCTGGCGATTTAAAAACCATACGATTATGAGAATATGTGTGATTTCCTATTTCATGACCAGCTAAAATAAGCTTCTTAGCCTCTTGTGGATATTTTTCTATTTCATTGCCAATTAGAAAAAAGGTTGCTTTTACATTTTCCTTATTGAGAATTGATAAAATTTCATCCACCTTTTCTGAAGGCCCATCATCAAAGGTCAGCGCTACCACTTTTTCTTCAGTATTAAGTCTGTTAACTATCCCTCCATAAAATTGAAAGGTTCTTGAGTTCATAATTTTTAGTGCAGCAAAACCTAATGAAAATATTATTAAGAATGTAGTAATAGTTACGTAAACTACCTTTTTATTTATTAATTTTTTCACTTTATGTCCTCCTATTTTGGGGACGGTTAACAACTATATTAACTTTTTGTGCATTTAATTGTTCAATTAGTTGTTAACCGTCCCCAAGCTTTGCTTATATTAACCAATATATACCATAATATTTTTGTTTACAAGCCCTAAATATACTAAAAGCCCTTACCATCATACGTGATAAGAGCTCTTGAAACTAAAATATTAAGCTGTTAATTTAAAACCATCTTATTATTTGCCAATTTTTCTTTTAACTTAGGATATAGGTAATTAAATAGCATAATTACTGCAACGGTCGGTGCAATTATATCTTTGTCAGATGTAACGGTAGCAAAAATAATTATAGTTTCTATGGACAGTAATATAATCAAACTTTTGCTTAATTTATCATTAAGTATCACCTTTTGAGTGTAATAAATCACCATAAGAATCCAAGAAAGCGTTATTAGCCAAAAACCAAGATTATTAAGTCTAAAATGTACAGAGTTCGAAATATATGGTATCTCAAATCTCGTATGCCAAATTACTCCCTCTCTGAAAGAATCACTATCCGTATGCTTGTTCTTAATAGTCCACCCATCTCTTGTTGAACTCATGCCTCCTCCTGCATTTTTGATTAATTCGGAAGCTACATCCCTTTGATATTCATAATAATCATTGCCATCTTTGGAGATATTGATGTAATATAATCCATTATTGTATTCATCATTGTATTTATTTAGTATGGTTTCAATTTTCATCTTATCTTCATAGGATAACTGTACTTTTTGGTTTAAAATATCTTTTATTTGATCCATTACATCTGAAGAAGTTGTTGCTCTATCTTTGTCCCACTGTTTTATATACATATCTTCTGCATACCAAGCACCGACTTTTGATAAAAAGCCTAGGATCATCACTATAAGAGCGATTTTTAGTAAAATATTCGTATACTTTTTTTGCTTAGTAATAATGGACTCCATTTCCTCTGAAAAGTCGGTTTCATCACCAAAATTACTAATAGCCATATTTATGCTTTGCTCCTCACTATATCCCTGACTTATCATATCTCTAACTTTGTCTTGTAAATGTGTCTTCATCTCTTCTTTTAAAATCTGCACTTCCTCACTATTACTGTCAAAGTTTTTATAAACTTTCTCTACATAGTTATCTATACCCTTCATAATCACACCTCCATAAAATTAGCTAATAACTTTTGTAATATCTTCCACTCTCCAGATCTATCTCTAAAGAATTTTTTCCCTTCATCCGTAACCCTGTAATATCGCCTTCTCCCTCCACCTGTACCTTCGCTGTCATTCCAATATCCCTCTAGATAATTCTTTTTCTCTAACCTCTTTAAAGAAACATACAATGTAGCCTCTTTAATTTCAAATTCTATTTTTGATTTTTCTTTTATCCTCTTCGCAATCTCATAGCCATACATATCATTTTCTAGCAATACTGATATTATTATGGTATCAATATACCCTTTAAGTATTTCCTTATCAAAGTCCATGCTTTCCCTCCCTACATTTTACCACAACTACTTTATATTATTAAGTACATTATCATTATATTATAAACTACTTCATATTGTAAAGTAGTTTTTCTATCTTTCGTTAAATTTTACGTTAAGGGGACGGTTAACAACTAATTAAACAATCAGAAATAAAAGGAAAAATAGTTGTTAACCGTCCCCAAGCTATTCTTTTATAGTTACCCATTCCTCGCAGTTCCACAGGTCAGTTATTATATCTCTATAGAACTCTGGTTCATGGCATGCTAAAAGTATGCTTCCTTCATATTTTACTAATGCTCTCTTGAGCTCACGCTTTGCTTCCACATCTAAATGATTTGTGGGCTCATCTAATATCAATACATTGGTTGGCTTATTTATGAGCTTACATAGTCTTACTTTAGCTTGCTCTCCACCGCTTAATATGCATAGTTGGCTTTCTATGTGCTTGCTGGTTAATCCACATTTAGCTAATGCAGCTCTTATTTGATGTTTATTATATTCCTGAAACTCATTCCATACTTCATTTATAACGCTATTGGTGGATAACTCCTTAATTTCTTGTTCAAAATAACCTATCTCTTGATATTCACCTATTTTAATGTCGCCGCTTATAGGCTTAACTAAGCCTATTAAACTTTTCAGCAAAGTAGATTTACCTATACCATTAGCCCCAACTAGAACTATTTTTTGTCCTCTTTCCAGCATTAGATTTAAAGGTCTGCTTAGAGGATGCCCCTCATAGCCTATAACTAAATCTCTCGCTTCAAAAATCACTTTTCCTGGTGATCTAGCTGATTTAAAATCGAATTGTGGTTTACTCTTTTCTGCAGAAAGTTCTATCTTTTGCATTTTGTCTAGCTTCTTTTGCCTAGCACTTGCCACGCCTCTAGTTGAAGCTCTTGCTTTATTTTTCTTAACGAAATCTTCTAATCTTGCAATCTCTTCCTGCTGCCTTTCATAAGCCAATTTTAATTGCCTCTTCCTTATTTCATAAGTCCTTTTAAAACTTTCATAATTTCCTATATATCTTGTCAATGAGTTATTTTCAATATGCCATATTATATTGACCACGCCGTTTAAAAATTCTATATTATGCGATATTAATATAAAAGCACTTTTATAACTTTTCAAATAGATTTTTAGCCATTCTATATGCTCTTCATCAAGATAATTTGTGGGCTCATCCAATAGTAATATATCCGGTGTCTCTAATAAAAGCTTAGCTAATAAAACTTTGGTTCTCTGCCCTCCGCTCAAATTATTAACATCCTTATCTAATCCCAAGTCTTTAAGCCCAAGACCCGCTGCTACGGCTTCTACCTTAGAATCTATGCTGTAAAACTCATTGTTGTCTAAGGTATCTTGAATTTTAGTTCCTCTCTGAAGCGCTTTGTTCATTTCCTCTTCATCCATTTCACTGATTCTATTATATAAATCCATCATTTCGGCTTCCATTTTAAAAAGATATGAAAATGCTTCTCTTAACACAGTTCTTATAGATTTTCCTTCTTTAAGTTCAGTATGCTGATCTAAATAACCAATGCTAGCTTTACTATTCCATTCTATGTGACCCTTATCCGGAATTATTTTATTAGTTATAATATTCATAAAGGTTGTTTTACCTTCCCCATTAGCTCCTATAAGCCCTACATGCTCTCCTTTCAGCAATCTAAAGGATACATCATTAAATAATGTCCTATCACCAAATCTATGACTCATATCTTTAACAATTAAAATACTCATAATCTTACTTCCTCATTTATTTTTAAACTTTTAAATTTACTTATGAGAAACAGTGTTTAACTATTAATCCATACATATCCTATAATGCTTAAAGCTCGGCATTTTTTAGCATGCATAAACTAAGTTTATCTAATCTGTTTCTCTATAGTACTCTAATAAAATCATAGCATTGGCTTTTCTTCTTTCTCAAGTTCATAAATGATTCTGTATCAAAATCGCTTAAACATATAAATAGCTATAAAAAAAAATCGGTATTTTATTATCTTTGTTGATAATACTAAAATACCGATTTATTTTTATTCACTTCGTTTTTCCTGTCTAATTATCCTTCTGATGCTATGCTCAGTAAGATAATATTCTTGGGTAAGCTCTTTAATAGATGCTCCTTCATTGTATCTATTAAAAATCTCTATATTTCTTTTTTTCAAGCTATCTTTTGCACCGCTATTTTCTCCCCAAGCTTTCTTATGCTCATCTTTTGTAGGTATATATAAATACCCACCCTCTATATATTGTTGAATTAATTCAATAACATCTTCTGGTAATATATTTTGTGCTTTTTCATACCTCATAATCCTTGCTCCTATCTACTTTTAAATCTGTAAATAATGAAGCAAAGACCACACAAAACTATTTTAACCTAAATCAATCTAATAAATTTCGGCTCTGAACAAAGCTTTGTTCTATGCTTCGTGTAGTCTTTGCACAGAGCCTAGGTGGGCGTTAAGTTGTACTATCTCCTTCATACTTAGTCCTCCTATAAAATTAAATTTATATAAATAACATGAGTCTAATTAACTCCTAAAATAATTTTATCACATATATTTATAAAGTAAAGTTATTATATTTAATACAAAAAAAGGCTAAACTTTTTTAAGAATAGCCTCTATTATAAACCTCTCATACCTCAACAACATCAATAGTTTGATATCATATATTAATCATTCTTACTGATTGCTTCAAACCTTAATTCTAAGATAATACTCTACCCTATATAGGATAGATAAGTGCGCTGAACAGGCACCCTTCCAGAGTTTATAACCAATTTATTCATCAAATATTTATGACCATCTACTAACATCTTATTTTCACCAAGATATTTGCAGTCTCTTCCATCTTTTTTAAGATACTCTATAATAGCTATTCTCCACTGTTCTTCATCTCCAAAATACATATCATCCAAATATATTACTATATCTTTATTTCCCTGAAATTGCATAGGCATAATTCCTGCTTTAGCGCTGGCTAATATCTGCGAAAGCTTATTTTTACTCATATAAATATCCCCTTTAATGATTAATAATTACTTTTTATTTATGACTATATTTTAATTCCTATAGGAGATTAATTGAATACATTCTATTTATAAGATACTAGTACTTGCTTATAATGTCGTTTATAAAGAACGAACGTATATAGGCCAACGGAGGGACGGTTAACAACTATTTTTCCTTATTATTAATCCTACAAAGCATTATAACCTTATAACCTACTTAAAGCTTTTGAAATACTCTTTTAATTCTTGCTTTGTTTTGTCATCTAAACCATGCCACCTTATTCCCTGTACAGCTCCTTCTAAAGCACAAAGCATATTATAGCAAGCTGAACTGTCTACGCTTTTTATTCTTGCAAAGGCTTCCTTACTACCTATTTCCATAAGCTTTTCTCTTGAATCTATGCCTATATTACTCAAAATTTGCTCTAGGGTTTTACCAATGTTCGGTGTATCTTTTAAATTTCCCATGATATTCTCCTTTGATTTTATAAATTTAAATTTTTTAAATTATTATACTATAAAATTTATTAACAATCACCTTAAAAATCCATTTTTTAAATTCTTAATTTAAAAATGTAAGTGTAAAGTTTGCTTCTCAAAGATATACTGCATTTCCACCAATTTCGCATTGCTACCCTCTAGTTCCCCCTATATAATTATAGCTGCGTAATAAGAAATTAAGAAAAGGAGTTGCAATTTAATGAAAAGATTTACATCTATTATCTTAGGAATATTACTTTCTTTTGCTATTATAATTTCTTTAAGTCATACTACTAATGCTGCAACACAATCTACTATAAGCCGAAGTGAAGCAGAGCAAAGAGCTTTAAATATGATAAATTTAAAGTGGACATACTCCTCTTACAATAATTCAAATATCAATCCTAGCTATGCTCAGCTTATTACTCAACCAAAGCAATTGAATAACTTAAGCACTGGAGAAATGGTTGGAATTCCTTACAATTGGGGTGACTTGGATGGAATTGATTTTAGATCCTCCGACACTCCCTGGAATAACTTTATAGATGCAGTTAGCAAAGGTGCTTATATAGGCAATGTTAATACAGAAGCCGGGTACGGATATATACCTGGTACTGCTGGCGTAGACTGTTCAGGATTTGTACAAGCCGCCTTTAATATAAGAGATTACAAATTATCAACTTCAACCTTATTTAACCAATATTTTATAAGAATAAATATAAGTGATCTTAAGCATATGGATATTCTAAATAAACCAGGAGATCATGTGGTTATTTTTGACAAGTGGGGAACCTACAATGGCATTTATGGTGCCTATACCTACGAATCAACTCCTGATGACGTATATGGAGGTATACAAGGTACTAAAAAATACTTTATAAGCATGGAAGAGATTAATAAGGGTTATATTCCAGGGAGATATGTGAATCTAGTAGATGATCCTGTAGTACCAAAACCCGTAGAAGCAGGTATTTTCGCTAAAATAGCGTCTAATACAAACCTGAGATCTAGTGGTTCCATGGATGGAAATATAGTGTATACTACAAAAAGTGATATTATAGTTTATTTAGTGAATTATTCAAATGGATGGTATCAAATAAATTATAATGGACAACTTCTTTGGGTATATGGCACTCAAGTATCTGCAATTCCTAGCGGAAAATATGTTACAATAAAAAATGCTTATACTTTAAATATAAGGACTGCCCCCTCTATCACTTCATCTATAATCGGAGTGTTATCTCAAAATCAATATGCTGAAATCACCGATTACTCTTCAGATGGAAATTGGTTTAAAATAAGGATCAATGGTATAGAAGGCTGGGCATCAAGTAAATACTTAAGCTATATTTATTAGGGGACGGTTAACAACTTTTATTCCTGATTCACCGCATTATCCTTAATTAACCTAAGTTTCTAAAATCAAAATTAGGCATCTGAATTAAAATAGCTATTAAAATTTTGAGTGATAAAAAAATAGCTTTACTTATAATTAGGCTATAGCCTAATTCTTGGAGCATCAGTACTCAAAATATGTTTAGTTATTTAATTAAGGTGCCTTAATTGCGTTAATTTGTTATAAGTTTGTCCATTTTTGCAATAGCTTAATATACCTAAAAAATAATTTTATTTTTCAAGCAGTATAGTCAAGATGCAAATTTCATCATAAACTCTTCGACTATTTTTTCATATTTCCCATTACCATTTACCATATTTACCCCTATAGAACTAAGTTTTGATATCCTTGAATTAGTTATGTCCCCTATATATCTGCATATATCGCTACATTTCAAATTACATAAGCCTCTCATTAAAACCACGATCAAAGCTTTTGCTTCAATTGTAGGTCTTAAATGCTTTATGGAAAGACTTAATTCATCTACCTTCATCTTTGATACTACAAATTTTACTATATCCTCAGCTTTAAAATCTCTTTTAATTATAGTTCTTCCACTTCTATATTCCGTTCTTTCATTTTGAAATTCAATTTCTTCTTTTAAATTATTGTCATCAGATTTATATACGAGCTTCAGATATCTTATCCTAGCCTCCTTCTTATTTCTCCCAAGGAGACTCATTACAAATTCATCTTCTATTAGCTCATGGGGATCTTTATGCAAGCCAAGGTATACAGCAAGGCTTGAATACTCATATTTTTCAGGGCAATTCTCATATCCCACAATTTCTGCTGGATTATTATGTATATATGCGGATAAGGCCAAAAGATATTTTTGATTTGTGACCAGCTTACTTTTGAATCTATCTTGAAAGAGGTGCCCATGTCTATTATATTTCCTATTAAAATACTGAGCATAGGAAAAGTTTATGCTATGCATTATTTTGGATATATCTGCCCCATTAGCATCAATCATGATATGAAAATGATTCTTCATAAGGCAATATGCGTAAATCTTAAATATGTATATCCCCTGATATTTTTTAATCAACGAAAAATATTTTAATTTATCTTCATGCTCTTTGAAAAGGTCGATTTCACTTATACTTCTACCCATTATATGAAATATACCATGCGATATTTTTTGTCGCGCTAATCTTGGCATAAAATCACCTCAGTCTAATATATTTTTCTAAATTCTATCCATTAGACTGAGGTTTATTCTCTTAATGCTAAATTATCAATTAATTTTACAAATTGTTTAAAAATCTATTAGAACTATGGTGAATGCCACCTAACTTTAACCTATATCCTTTCCAAAATGGCATATCTATAAGCTAATACTTGAAAACTTTCTCTATAGAATACATCATAAATAGTATTCTTAATTGTTAACCGTCCCCACTTGGAACACCTTATTTTCTATCTCCTTATTTTGTTCATTTCTCAAAGTTACCATAAAGCTGTTACCATCCTCACTCCACATAATACTTGGATAGCTTATAGCTTTAAAAGTGCCTATATTATGCTTTTCTACAATAGTGTCATCTTTTATTTTTGCAATAAATAAATTTATATCTTCCGAATTTTTATCCTTTATAAAGTAAGCAATTTTATCCTTAGTAGGGCATAGATAGTAGTCTATTCTTTCTTCAAACTTCATAAGTTCTTTTTGCAATTTACTCTTTAAATCTAAAATAACGACTTCTGTGCCTTTCTCAACTACTTTATCTATCATAACTTTATCTTTATTTATCACATCAAGCTTAAAGTAGCCTCCTACATCAATTATTTCTTCTGCAGTGCCCTTTGTCATATCAATTATACCTACTTTACTACGGAATTGTTGACCAAGAGTTGCATTTCCCTCGTATATGCCCACCCCTTCTTCTATAGGATGCGCCTGCACAATTATCTTATCTTCATTTATATCCATGCGATTTAGCTTATCCTCATTGATATCATAACTATAAACCTTGTCAACTCTCATAAATTTGGCATCTCCCCAATAAAGTCTATCATTGAAATATACTATACCTAAATGGCCTTCATCTAAAATTTCACTTAATTCCTTTAACATTTTAATGGGTTTTTCTTGTTTATTCTCATATAGATATAAATTAGAGCCTTTTTTATATATTAACCTGCCGCTTATATCTGCATATATTATTTCTACAGAATTTAATATCGGGGTTCTTGAAATTTTATTTCCTTTCATTACTACATCATATACATCTGCCTTATATAGACTTTCACCGTAGGGCTTTCTGTCTACTACGTATAATGAAATATGATCATCATTAATGTTATAGAAACTCAATATTTCTCCCCACTCTAAAGGTAAGTTAACATCTCTAACTTCCTTTACTATCAGTTTTTTCTCCTGCATAGAATCTTTTCTAACATCCCCTGATATAACCTCATTGATAAATTTATTGCCCTTCTTGTTATTCATGTAAGCCATAGCAATAAAAATTAGAATAAAGCTTACTGACACCCACATGACCATAACTAATTTCTTATTTTTCATTTTTACTACCTCCCTTCAATTATTATTTTGAAGGATAAGATTTAACAACTTATGAAAAGTTATTAACAATTTGTTGCTAAAGTTATCAAATTTATTAATTATCTGTGGATAATTTAATTATAACCTTAAATTTATTATCCTTATATTTTATATCAATAGCTCCTTTAAGCTCCTCAATAATGGATTTACATATAAATAAACCTAGCCCGTTGCTGCCTAGTTCTCTTGATTTTACTAGATCCGCTCTATAAAAAGGCTCAAAAAACTTTGATAACTTATCCTCAGATATATATTCACAGTAATTTTCTACTTCAAATATAAATATATTATTTTTCTCATAAGCTTTTATTCTGATTTCACTACTAGCTGAAGAATATTTTATAGCATTATCTATAATATTTGTGAAAATAGTTGTTAACCGTCCCCCCCTAGCTTTAAACTGAACAGGTTGTATTTTGCATTGAATTGTTAAATTATATTTACTGGCCCTTATGGACAAATCCTTTAGTATATTATCAAGCAATTCTTTTATATTTATTTCACTAAAATCTCTATCTTCAACCTCAGTATTATATTTAGATATCTCTATAAGTGAAACCACCATATCGTGCATTCTTTGACTTTCTGCCTTTATTCTGTCTAAAGCCATAGTTTGAAAAATTTTGTCATTAAAGTCTTCTTCTCCGATAATCTGCGCATAGCCTGATATTGTAGTGAGTGGTGTTTTTAACTCGTGAGTAACATTGTTAAAAAACTCTGTCCTAGTCTTTTCTAGCATCAGCACTTTTTCCTTTTCTTCATTAATAATGTCCATTTGTTCTTTAATTCTATTTTTCATGGCTATGAAGCTTTTGCTAAGATCACTTAGCTCATCTGAACCTCTTATATCTACTTTCACATCATAGTTACCCATGGCTACTTGCCTAAAGGCTTCCTTAAGCCTAGGTAGTGGCAACACTAAATTATTAGAAATGGCATAGGAAAGGATTAATATCAGTAAAAAGGATATAAAAGATATCATAGAAAGAATATCAACAAACCCTTTAATCTTGCTATAGATATCTGTGTAGTCCTTAGCAAATTTAATGATACCTATCAGGTTGTCCTCTATATAAATAGCATAGGAACAGCTAGATACTACCTTACCCTCTTCTATATAAATATTTATTGAAGATTTATTTTCTTTAGCATTATTTATAAGCGTAGACTCTTTATCTTTATTCTTTAAAAATTCACTTATTTCATTAGGATAGCTATATTTATATATTCCATCAACATTATATAGGGCTACGAAGCAATTGTTCTGCTCACTTATATTTAAAGCTATTTCAGGACTTTTGTTAATCAATATATTTTCTTCTGGTTTTAATCCTCTAAGATTAAAATAATATTGTATATGTTTATAGGAATTCTTATAAATCTGTGTCATATCTTCTTTAATAATGCCATTTATATGACTTTGGAATACTCTATCTATAATGATATTGAAGGCAATGACTGAAAGTATAAATATACTAAAAAAACCTATGGCAAACTTATATTTTATTTTCATATTATCCTTTTAATATATAACCTATTCCAAATACTGTTTCTATAAGCTCTTCGCAATGAAGCTTCTGCCTGAGTCTTCTTATATGCACATCAATAGTTCTCCAGTCTCCTTCAAAATCATAATTCCACACCTTGATTAATATCTGATCCCTAGATAGCACCCTATTCTTATTTTCTGACATATATAATAGCAAATCATATTCCTTAGGCTTGAGTTTTATAAGCTCGTTATTTTTATACACTTCCCTGCTTTTCTTAATGATAATTATGTCTCCTATTATAATTTTTTCACTTTCTTCTTCCTTATTTATTATCCTCTCTATTCTTCTGAGAGCTACATTTACTCTAGTTATAACTTCTCTTATATCAAAGGGCTTAGTTATATAGTCATCAGCACCTAGTTCTAACCCTAAAATCTTATCTACAATATCATTTCTCGCCGTTAGCATGAGTATAGGAATCTTATATTTCATTAGATTCTTACAAACTTCAAATCCACTGATGTCCGGTAACATTACATCTAATAATACTACATCTGGCATAAAATTCTTTACAGCTTCAATTCCACTCATACCACACTCTTCGCACCTTACTAAAAAATTCTCTTTAGCAAAAGCATATTTCAATATTCTAGCTATATCTGGCTCGTCCTCTATTATTAAAATCCTTTTGTTCATTAACCTTCCCCCCCCTCTTTTCATTTTACCAAATAATTGTTGCTAAGTTATTAATAAAAGTTAGTGGGCATCTATGTCTCAAAAAAAGTCTCAAAAAAGACCTTTTAAGTAATTAACTTTTTAATGAAAGTATAGTTATAATTCGAATAACATTTGTTATATGGTATTATATACCTAAATATATTTATTTAATTATGTTTGATTTTATATCTAGTGAAGAAATGTGTTGAATATCTATATAATATGTTTATAGTTAACCACCCCAAACTTAAAAAGGAGTGAAGGTGAGACTAATATGAAAAAGGAAACTACTAATACTAAAGCTATACTTATACTATTAATACCAGTTTTCTTGCTATTTATAGTAAGAGCATTGATGGAGCTTAACGTAATTATTAGAGCTAAAAATGCTGAAAATTACTATAAAGCTTTAATAGCTAAGGATTATGAAAAAGCTTATAATCATGTTTTTCTATGGGACACTAATCCTAAAGAAAAAAGTAAAAATTACACTTCTGAAGAGGGGCAAAGAATATATGTAGACAGACTAAAAAAATTAGAAATGGAACAAAACTATAGGATTTTAAAAGCAAAGGTTACTGTGAGTAGATATGGCGCAGGAGAACCACTTTATGGAGCTACCCTTGAAGTTCAGGTCAATGGAAAAATCATAAATGTAGGAGAGAGCCTAGAATTTGTAAAAGGTAATAAGCTTTGGATATCAAATAGCAGAGATGCCAACTGGCTGTTGAGAGATGGGAGAATGGGACTTGGGGACGGTTAACAACCAAGAAAACTTTTCTTGGTTGTTAACCGTCCCCCTCTATAAATCAACCTTTCTCTCTAGCATATATGAAGTTCCAACGAATAACCCTGCAAATATTATTAGATTATATATCAAAGATGGGATATTTATTTGAGCCGTTGTTACCACTAGACCTCCTTGTTCTCCAATTAAACTAGTGCTAATCTTCATATTTGCATATAATTCTCCGTAATTTATACTAACATTAAAGAGATTAGATACACCATAAGCTATATAATTTATTAAAAATGATGTTACTAAAAATATTAGAAAAGCCCCAACTCCACCTATCTTTTTATTTTTAAAGGCAACCTTACTTATAACTACTGAAAAATATATTAAGGTAAGCATTAAAATAATATTGGCAGCACTGCCTACAAGTCCATTTAAAATTACTTTAGCATCCATACCTCTCATGAAATTTTCTCTAATAAAATCTATACTAGATATATTCATCCATAAAAATGCAAAACCTATTGAGGATACAAAAGCTATTTCTATTAAAGCTGTTATTAACCTTGAAGTTAAAATAGAATGTCCCTTTTGTGGAAGGGTTAAGAGTAAATAGCCTTCATCGCTCTTCATATATCTACTCATTAATTTAATTCCTTCTAGAAATATTATCACCGCAGATGTTATGAATATAATGGCCGACAAAACTATGATTATCTCAGTACCCCAAATACCTTTTCTAGTCATAAGAAGAAGATTTAATAGAATAACCATTAATATATTTCCAAGTACAAACTTATAATTGCCTTTTAATTCGTATTTAACAAGCTTAAACATTATTGAAACACCTCCCTAAACAATTCATCAATGGATTTTCCTCTTTGAGCTCTTAATTCTTCTGCATTGCCTTGAAGAACTACTTCTCCATTAGATATAAAAGCTACATCATCAAATATTCTTTCAATATCATTTACAAGATGAGTAGTTATAAGCATGGCGCTATCTTCATTAAAATTATTTATTATGGCATCTAGTATCTTTTCTCTAGCTGTAGGATCAACCCCTGCCAGCGGTTCATCAAGTATATAAAGTTTAGCTTTTCTTGAAAGTGTAAGGGTTAGATAAAGTTTTTCCAGCATCCCCTTTGAAAGACTTGTCACTTTACTCATTTCATCAAGCTTCATGAAATCTAAAAGCTCCATAGCTTTATCTCTTTGAAAATCCTTATAAAAATCTTCAAAATAATTTATAGCATCCCTTATTTTCATCCATTTTGGTATATACTCTTTATCTGGTAGATATGAAACAATAGCCTTTGTGCTTACTCCTGGCTCATGACCATCTATCAATATTTCTCCTGAGCTTTGCCTTAATATCCCTGCAGCTATCTTTATTAAAGTAGTTTTCCCGCTTCCGTTTGGCCCAAGAAGACCTAGTATTTTTCCTTTTTCAATTTGTATACTAGCATTCTTTAATGCTGTTTTTGTAAAGTAAGTTTTAGTCAAGTTTGAGGTTTTTAATATGCTATCCATTTATACTTTCCTCCTTTAAAGCTTCTTCTGAAATTACATTTGCTATTTCCTTAGAGTTAAATCCAAGATTTTTCATTTTATACATAAACTCTTCTATTATTTGCTTTGCCATTTCTTTTTTTAAGTTTGCCATAATACCCTTTTCCTCCTTTACAAATGTTCCCATACCCCTCTGAGTATAAACTATACCTTCCCTTTCAAGCTCCTGATAAGTCCTTTGGAGAGTATTTGGATTAACCTTTAACATAGTTGCCAGCTCTCTTACGGAAGGAAGCTTATCTCCTATTTTTATTTTGCCGCTTACTATATCTGACTTTATTAAATCCATTATCTGAATGTATATTGGAGTTTTATCATTAAATTCAATATTCAAGCTTTTACCTCCTTTTTAGGTTAAATTGATATATTGCTTTAGTGTACTAATTACATAGTACACTAAAGCAATATATCTGTCAAGCATTTTAAAGGGGGCTGTCGCACTAAGTGATTAGTGCGTAGCTCCTTTTTTGTGCAAAAAAATAAATCCCGAACTTCGAGAAGTAAGGGATTTATGGTAAAATATTAGTATGCTAAAACATAACATTTTACAAAAAAATTATACACTTAATCAAAGATATTTTCAATTAAAACTTCCAATAAATATCGATTGTATGATCCCAGAAAATGATTCAGTGCGTTTGCTAAGTCAATTTGTAGAGGAGATGGATTTAGAAGATTTATATTCGACTTATTCCCGAGTTAGGGAAAATCAAGCAACACCACGTCAGATGCTGAAGATTGTACTCTATTCTTACATGAATCATAGTTATTCATCTCGTGCCATGGAAACAGCATGTCATCGTGATATTAACTTCATGTACCTTCTTGAAAATTCACCAAAACCTGATCATTCAACTTTTGCAAGATTTAGAAGCTTGCACTTTGCACCCTGTGCTGAAAGAATTCTAGCTGAAATGACAAAGTTTCTTCTTAACATAGGAGAGATATCTGGAGATGCTGTTTTCATTGATGGCACAAAAATTGAGGCTTGTGCAAACAAATATACTTTTGTTTGGAAAAAAGCTGTTACAAAAAACTTAGAAAAGCTACTAATTAAATTAGCAGATTTAGTGGCTGAATGCGAGGAATTATACGGCATCAAGCTTGTTTATCAGAATAAAGTAAAAATGAAACACGTAAAAAAGCTGCGAAAAAAACTTTATACTCTGAAACATAAAGAAAAGATAGAGTTTGTACATGGATGTGGAAAAAGAAAAACTTCATTGCAGCGATCCATTGAAAAACTTGAGGAATACCTTGATAAATTAAAAGAATACACCCAGAAAATATATATTTGTGGTGATCGTAACAGCTATTCAAAAACAGATAATGATGCAACCTTTATGAGAATGAAGGAAGATGCTATGGGAAATGGTCAACTAAAAGCAGGCTATAATGTGCAGCATGGTGTGGACTCTGAATATATAGTGTGGCTTACCGTGGGCGACCAGCCCACAGATACCAACACCATAATTCCATTTCTCAAAAGTATGGAGGCGTTCCTAACATTTAGATATAAAAAAGTGGTTGCAGATGCTGGATATGAAAGCGAAGAGAATTATGTGTATCTTGAAGAAAATGGACAACTGGCATTTATCAAACCATCAAACTATGAAATATCTAAAACAAGAAAATACAAGAATGACATCAGTCGAATAGAAAACATGGAATACAATGAAGCTGGTGATTACTATACTTGTGAAAATAATAAAAAGTTAACAGTTAGCAAAACGATAAAAAGAAAAAGTAAAACTGGATATCAAAGTGAGAAAACCATATATATCTGCGAGGATTGCAGTAACTGTTCACACAAAAGTAGATGTATAAAAGGAAACAACTGCAAAACTCCATTAGAAGAAAGATTAAAAAATCTTGAAACATCAAAGTTATTTAACATGCTGAGGAAAAAGGATCTCGAAAGAATTGTAAGCAAAGAAGGTTGTGAACTCAGAATGAATCGAAGCATACAAGCTGAAGGTTCTTTTGGAGAGATTAAGCAAGATATGGGATTTCGAAGATTTCTGTGCAAAGGAAAGCAGAATGTTTTGTCCGAAAGTATCCTTTTGGCTATGGCACATAACATAAACAAACTACATAACAAAATTCAGTCAAACAGAACTGGAACACACCTTTTTTTGTTAAAAAGCACTGCCTAATTTTAGACTTTTAAAAAACAAGTATTCTGAAAAAAGTCTTAAGCGAAAGGGCTTATTAAAGTGCGCCATTTTTAAGGTATAGAGATGAATTTATTTGCAAATCTCTTTAAAATTGCTATAAAACAGTACAAAGTCATGTACCACCAGCTGAGCTGGTGGCTTGATTAAGCCCTATAAGGGCATGGTACTGGCGGCGCTACTCGCGCTCTGAAAAAACCGCCAATCGCAAAACTTTTACAGCGGCCACCCTCGTTGGGTGGCTTTTTTATTTGCTACCTTTTGCTGGCTCGCCCGTGAACGGGTCAATATATTCTTTCATACTTATCTGTTCTGCTATTTGATCTTCTTGAAGTTGATTTTGTATATATTTTGCAACTGCAGTTTTATTTCTTCCAACTGTATCTACATAATATCCTCTGCACCAAAAATGTCTGTTACCATATTTATATTTTAAATTTGCAAATCTATCAAAAATCATCAAGCTACTTTTCCCTTTTAATATTCCCATGAATTTTGATACACTCATTTTTGGTGGAATACTTACCAGCATATGTACATGATCTGGACATGCATTTGCTTCTATTATCTCTACTCCATTTCTTATACATATCTCTCGTAGTATCTTGCCGATTTCTCCTTTATATTTCCCATATATTATCTGTCTTCTATACTTTGGTGCAAATACTATATGATATTGACACCTCCATTTTGTATGTGTTAAGCTTTCTATGTCGTTACCCATACGACACACCTCCTATGATATTTTGTTTTGCGATTTTCAGTCGCTTTCATTTTATCATAGGAGTTTTTTTGTTCAGAGCTAAAGCCATTTTATCCACTGGCATAGCCAGTGGTTATCAAAGCAATAGGAGCTGAGCATTAGCGGTTTTTAACCGCTAATGCGACAGCCCCCATATTTTAAAATCTCAATTACATCAAATAGTTGTTAACCGTCCCTACAAACTTTCTATAGCATTTTTGGCCCAATTAGAATCTTTGTATATAGCTCTTCCTACTCCTATGAGATCAGCTTTTCCCTCAGAAAGCAATTTTTCTGCTGCTTGAGCTTCTGTAATTCCTCCAGTTAATATAACTGGAATAGAAACAACTTCCTTTAATGCTTCAGTAAGAGGTGCAAAATATCCTTGACCATTAACTCCTGGAATAATATATCCACAAAAGCCTCCAGAAATATCAAGCATATCCACTCCTGCCTTTTCAAATTCTTTGGCTGCTATTTTGCTATGCTCAATGGTGCTCCCACCTTCCATGTAATCCGCGGCTCCTAGGCGTAGAAGCACTGGGAAATCATCTCCAACAGCTTCTCTTACTGCCTTAATAACTTCTAGGTGAATTCTAATTCTGCCTAATACATCTCCACCGTATTCATCAGTTCTATGGTTAGTAAGAGGAGAGAAAAATTGATTTAAAAGGTATCCATGAGCCGAATGTATCTCTACTCCATCGAAGCCTGCTTCTTTTACTCTTAGCGCTGCTGCCTTGAATTCCTCAATTATCTCTTTGATTTCTTCCTTAGTAAGCTCCTTTGGAACATTGCCTTTACGTGGATTGGCTACAGCGGAAGGTCCTACTGGTTCAAAGCCAGTGACATCTTTGCTTGCTGCACTTCCAGCATGATTAATTTGCATTACTGCTTTAGAACCATTCTTATGAATGATATTAGCTAATTCTTTTAAACTTTCTACTAGGCTATCCTCTGCTATGGACATTTGCCCTTCACTGGCTTTCCCTTTCTGCGTAATAAAGCTGTGTTCAACAATTATCAAGGATATATATCCACCACGAGACTTTTCATCATAATAATCTAAAATATCTTTACTTATCTTTCCATCCACCTCACACTTTGAAGTAGCCATGGGTGGCATAACCAATCTGTTGTTTAAGGTTAATTTACCTTGGTCTAAAGGTTTTAGTAAAGAACTCATTATTTTCCCTCCCTATAATCTAAATCAACTATCCATGATGCAATTTTATCACAACCTATACTATATACAAGTACTTACTTTTTCACCGCATACTCACCTAAAGGATACTATTGATGCTTTCATTTACTATAAGAAAACAAAGGAGAAACTTTAACTTATAAATGTTCCAAGATGGCATCTTTAAGCCATTATGGTGCATGTATAAGTTAATAGCTGAACTTCTTTCCCTATAATAGAAAACATGCCTATTATTAACTTGTGTACTCCTCAAGGCACTTTGAATATAGCGTTTAGGAGTCTGTATAGTTATCTCCCTTATTATTTCCCCATAATTGACAATTCAACCTAATAGTATTATAATAAAATCAACTCATCCGACCGAACAGTCGGACTAAATCTAACTATACAACAGCCTAATCAAATAAAATGATTTTATAATAATACCTCTAATACATTCATCAGAATAAAACTCTAAGATCTGCCCAATATAGAAAAGCTTTTTATAAATACATAATATAAAAATTTTAATGTATATAGATTGCAAAAATATAAGTACATTTCTTTAGCTTCAAAATTCCTAGGGTCTAACTTATTAATCGGTATAATTTTCCATATAGGAAGTGTAAGATTTTTAATGCAACATATATAATACCTTTATATAAATATTACAGACACACTGAAGGAGGCATTAATTTGAATAAATCACCTCAGTCAAATAATAATGATAGAGAAGATAAGCGAAAAAAAATATTGCTAGCAGCTCTTAAGGCCTATAGTAATTATGGTATTGGCAAAGCAACTACCAGACAAATTGCTGAAATAGCTGATATTGGGAAATCAACCATTTATGAATATTTTAAAAGCAAAGAAGATTTAATTGACGAAGCCTTTACGTTTCTCATATGCCAAATGGAAGAAAGCAAAAATAGCATTCATAGCGTTGCAACAGAAAATCCAGTATCAGCATTAATACTATATATTGATAATACAATTCATATTGCATTAAATGAACCCTCTACCCTTCTTTTGATTTCGCAGTATACCCTTGATATATTGTTAAAAACCGATAAGTACGAGGAAGCCAAGGTCCAATATCAGAAAAAAATGTCCCCATTATTTCAAAACATGATGAATGAATTTACCTTTATTCTTAATCAAGGCATAGAAAAAGGCCTATTTAAACCCGCTATAAATATAGGAGTTGAAAACCTTGTTTATGTAATAGGTGCATTAATCAGAGAAATTCAAGCTCAAGCCTTTATAAAAAATAAAGAGGAGCTTAAAGAAACTTGCTTAAAAATCAAAGAAACAATTCTTAAACTCTTAGGCATTGAGATTAGTTGATTTTCTGAATAACTTTTTAATTTTAAAATAATATATAAAGGAAGATGAAATTATGGCTATGTATTTTGAAGAGAGAGGTAATAATACTGCTCCTACCATAGTATTTATTCATGGTGGAGGCATTAGTGGCTGGATGTGGGAAAAGCAATTAGAAGCATTTAAGGATTATCACTGCATAATCCCTCATTTGCCAGAGCATGGCAAAAGCATTGAAGAAAAACCTATATCCATAGCGGATTGCGCCAACCGAATTGCTGAACTTATAATTTCTAAAGCAAATGGCAAAAAGGCCCATGTTATAGGACATTCCTTAGGTGGCAAAATAATAGTAGAATTACTGAGCAAAAATCCTCAGGTTGTTGATCACGCTATTATCGCCAGTGCCCTTTTTCGCCCTATGCTTTTGCTCAATGTTACCTGTAATTCTTTCTGCTATAATCTCACCATAACGATGCTAAAAAGCAAAAAGATATTGCAATTACAAGCAGATCAATTTGAATTTCCAAATGATTTTTATAGGCAAAATTTTATTACAGAAAATCAGCATCTTACGGCAGACAGTCTTAACAGAATTTATAGCGAGCTTTATAAACACTTAAAACTTCCTGATAATTTATCAGAAGTTAAGGTTCCTACATTAATAGTTGCAGGTAATAAAGAACCTAAAGCGATGAAAGAATCCGTTAAAGATTTAGTTCATGCAATACCTAATTCCAAAGGAATATTAATAAAAAATGCTAAGCACAATTTCCCCTGGAAAGAAAGTGACAAACTTAATCTAATAATCAGAAGCTGGCTCAATGATGAAGCCATAGATTTTGAATTTATAGATGATTACTCATAAAATCAAAGGAGATATGCTCATGGAAAAACTCTATTATGACAATGTCTATGAAAAAACATTTACTTCTGAAATAGTAAATATCCTTGAAAAAAATAATGAATTTCATATTGAATTAGATAAAACCTATTTCTATCCTGGAAGCGAAGAGCATCCTAGCGATATCGGATATATCGAGGCAATTCCTGTGGCTTCCGTATATGAATACAATGGGACTATCTATCATGTGGTTGAAAAAAAGCCTATAAAAATTCATAAGGTTAAATGTTCTATTGATTGGGAAAAAAGATTTGATAATATGCAGCAGCACCTTGGACAGCACATTCTATCCTCCTGCCTTATCAAACTATATAATATAAATACCATTAAATTTAATTTAGGCAAGGAATATTGCACTATAGATATAGATAAACCTATTGATATAAGCCAAATTGAAGAGATAGAGAACCTATGCAATCATATCATATTTGATAATGTTCCTGTGGAGATTTTATATCCTTCTAAACCAGAGCTAAAAAAGCTATACCCTAAAAAAATTACTACTAAAATAGGCGAACAAATACAACTAGTTAAAATTGGGGATATAGATGTAACACCTTGTTATGGGCTACATCCTAAATACACCATAGAAGTGCAGTCAATTAAAATCACAAAACATGAAAAATATAAAACCTTCACCAGAGTTGAATTTCTATGCGGAAAAAGAGCTCTAAATCATCTATTTTCTAGGGATAAATCTCTTTCGACCCTATGCAATGCTTTAAAATGCGATGATGAGGATGTTTTAGCTCAAATAGAACAACTCAAACAAGATTTCAATAAAGCTACTAGCGAAAATAGAGATTTAAAATCTAAACTAGCAGATTACGAAATTAAAGCTCTATTAGATAACTGCGAAAAAATAAGCAATATCAACGTAGTAAAGGCTATCCATACTAATATGAATCTTAAATATGCTGCTACACTAGCTTCCAAGCTAACAGCTTTCCCAAAGGTCATAGTTTTGTTTGCTATAAAAATTGAAGAAATGACTCATCTTATATTCATGTGCTCCAAGGATCTAACCATAATCAACATGGATAATCTTCTAAAAGATGCCATTACTTTAATAGATGGCAAAGGTGGAGGAAGCAATTTCTCTGCTCAAGGAGCTGGCAAAAATACTAACAATATTGATTCAGCTATAGACTACGCTTTTATGAAAGTAAAAAATTCCATAGGATAAAAAATTGGATCATGTCCTTATACCTTTCAGAATTCAGTGAAGCTTATCATATTTCTGAATAGGTATAAGGTATTTTTACGTAATGCCTTCCATAGTGAAGTACTAGGTAAATTCAATTTATATCAAATTTTATGACTTTATCCTTCAAGCTATTAAGCTACATCCCTAAATTTAAAAACTTATACATCTCTACAATAATATTTCTCCACCTGTGCTATTCTATATTTTTCAAAATAAACTTCTCAAAGTTGTTAACCGTCCCTCTTCTCTAAATCTTTCTTTTTATACCTTTAATAAAAATTGATAACATGATTAAGACGATACTGCCTATTAATATATAGTACTTTTCATCAAAGCTATTGTTTTTCATTGACATTATATAGAATTTACCGACGTACTTACTTCCTGTCATCATATTTATTATGAGATAGCCAATGCTGGCCATATATCCTACTATGGTACTAGCTGATAGGGAGGAAATGAGCATACCTATGCTTCCTAAAAACAAGGCTGATGCAAAGGTTCCAAAAATATAAGCCGCCACATAAAACTCACAGGAATTATACTTTAGCATCAAACAAAAGCTAGCAATTAAAATTAAAATGGAAGCAGCGGATAAAGCTATTCGAGCTATGTAAGGCTTGAAATTTGGCATAAACTTTGATGATATGATTTCATCAATTTCTTTTGACTCCTCAGGTGAAAAAACAGGAACAAGAAGTATAACTCCAATAATTGCAACAAAGTTTTCAAGACAAATGGCAGCCGAAACTCTATCTAGATTTGCTACTCCTTGTATAAAGGGAAGTAGACATAAAAATCCTATAGAAAATATCAAATTCCATAAAATGCTAATCTTAATATTTATTTTTATTAAGCTTAAACAATTTTCTAATTTCTCTGTTAAAGTCAACTTTACCCCTCCTCTTCTGTTTATAAATATATGAGGTTATAAGGATCAAAAATAAGGCTATAACTGAAATTGCAATTCTATTCATGGTTATTGCCCTTGCATTTTCTTTAATTATAAGTCCCATTCCACTATCATTATGCCTAATGAGTAGCCCCAAAAGTGGATAGTCTCCAGTGAATCCTATACTAGCTAAGCTTATAAACCAAATCAGAAGCTGCACAGCTATGGCAACTGGGGTATCTGTGAGAGTGGTCAATATTATCCCAATAGCAGTAACAAGCATCAGCGTTGGTAACAGCCACCATAAAATATATTTTACGAAAGCGAAAGCATCAATGGCCACCTTTTCAGCCATAGAAAACCTGGTAAATGCAAATAAAGGCTCAAGACTAATTATAAATATAGGTATTATCATCATGAAAACAAGAGCAAAGTATCTCATTAAAACTAGCTTTAATGAAGAGGTATTCCTAGAGTATATCAGTTCATTCATTTTGCTGCGCTTATCTTTCAGTGATATGAATACTATAACAAAGATGGGGAATATACTCATGGCTATGCCTATATAATCACAAAATAATCTAGCATACCCATTAGTAAGTTTATCTTCTTTTAATAAATACTCATGGTTTTGCACTGCTTCCTCATAGGTTACTGGTACACTAGCAAGATTTTTAATATTTTTGGGGCTATAAGCAGAGCCTCCCCCTAATAGCTTATCAACCTCAGCCATAATTTCATTAAATCTCTCAATTGTAAGTGAGCTGCTAACTGGAAAGTTAGGATTCATATAGTTTGCATTATATATTTCATTAAGCTTCGCAACACTCTGTCCTGTAATTTCTGTTAAACCTTTTTCAATTTTTTTTACGTTATTCTCGCTTAGCCTAACTGTTTTAGCAAATCCAATTGGATATGTTGTATATCGGTTTGCTCTATATTCACTATATAAGTTAGGAACTATTTTAGGAATCGTGTCCATGGATACCTCTGTACTTTTGTCACCATAGGGGTATCTATGATTTTCAGCATAATACTGCTCAGTATCTATGTTTTTAGGTGCTAAAGAATATGATCTTAATGCTTCTATATCAGTGATACCCATTTGCGAAATATAAAATAGTAATACAATCCCTATGAATACATGGTATATATAGCTCTTAATTATCTTTTTGCATTCAAGTAGGAATAACTCCATCACACCTCTCCCCCCATCACTTTCATATATCCTCCAAGGATAGTAGTATTCTTGCTGTCTAGAGTTGAGAGCTTTTCGGTTTTACCATTATAAATAACCTTTCCATTGTTTAGGATAGCAACATTCTCACAGGTTTCCTCTATATCTTCAATAATGTGGGTTGATAGAATTACAATTTTATCTTTTGATATATCACTAAGCAGATTTTTAAATCTCATACGTTCCTCTGGATCTAGTCCTGCTGTGGGCTCATCAACTATTATCACTTTAGGATCATGCATGATTGCTTGGGCAATACCAAGCCTTCGTTTCATACCACCCGACAATGCTTTAATGCGCACCTTTTGACAGTCATACAAATTTACTTTATCTAAAAGCTCTAACACTATGCCCTTTCTTTTCCTAGAAGGAATTTCTGAGAGCACACCTAAATAATCCATAGCTTCATAAACAGTCATATTAGGATACATTGAAAAGTCCTGAGGCAAATATCCTACTATTTTTCTAATGTCCCTAGATTTTTCTATTGGTATATCACAGATTGTAATATCACCGCTTGTCTTTGTAAGTAGCGTTGTAAGAATACGCATCAGCGTTGTTTTACCTGCACCGTTTCTACCAAGTAATCCAAACATGCCACTATTTATTTCAAGGTTTACATCATCAAGAGCAGTTTTATTACCAAATTGTTTACTTAAATTTGATATTTTAATTTGCATAGGTCTTATCCTCCAAAATCTTATTTGATATGCTTTCATATATAAAAGAAATAAATAAAATACCAATAGTTATGGGATATATAGCTTCATTCATATATTGGCAAAGAGTTATAAGAGTAATAAAGACTAAGATGCTTATAGCAGCAATATTAATAGCCTTTTTAGTAAGCCTTCGATTTAAACTCTTTATTCGTGCTTTTTCTAATTCTTCATGTTCTAAAGCACTAACCTTTTGCCACATGCCATTTAAAAACTCTTCATCACTTTTCATATTGCATATCCTCCTTAACATATTTCTGTATTTTACATCTGGCTCTATAGAGCATGATTTTTATTTGTGGTAATGACTTTCCCATAATTTCTGCTATTTCCTTATAACTAAAGCCCTCATATTCATAAAGCCAAAATGCACTGCGATATTCATTACTTAAATTATCTAAAAGTTTTTTAGCATATATTAGTTTTTGCTCATGCTCCACTAGTTCATCAAGAGAAAGCTCTTCCGATATTAACTCTTCCTCGCCATAATTAACTGCCACAATCCCTTTGTTTTTCCTTAAGTAGTCTATACATTTGTTTCTTATAACAGCAAATAAAAATGCCTTGAAAGAGCTTTTGGGCTTATAATTATAGCGATTTATGTAGATGGCAGCAAAGCTTTCTTGTACAATGTCTTCTGCTAAATAGCTATCCTTTATAAACCTGCATGCAAAGCCTATAGCAGTTCTTCTATGCAGTAAAACAAGTTCTTCAAAAGCTTGTTTATCACCATTTTTTACTCGCTCCATTAATTCGTTATCGCTACAAATATAAATCACCCCCCATTCAAATGTTGTCATAAGCTTACACGTAAAAAGCTAGAAAAGGTTACACCAATGCAAATACTTTTTTAAACGCTCTACCTAAATATTAATCATCTATCTATAAGATTATAGTATTATAAGTGCTAAATGCTGTAAAAAAGAGAGCAACTACTGATGCTCCCTTGAAAAACTAGATATATAATATGATCTACACAATGCGTACTACAAAATTTTCTTCCATTTTGAGCATAAACTCCTCTTTGGTACATGGCAACGAAATCTAAAAAATATTTTCTAAATCTCTTCTTAAAAATCTGTCTCCTCTTGATCCTATTTTTAAGGCTTTTCGTTAAAAATAACAGTAATTTTTACCTCCATGAACTTTTACCTGGTTGATTATGACTACGTTCAACAATATAAGAATAAGGTTCAATTGCATTTCTTCTAGATGAATAAGCTCCTATCTCAATATAAATCTTAAATTTTTCTACATACAATCATCAATTCTGTTGCAGTAAAAAATCCTATGCGGTATAGTTTATTTCTTAACTTTTCTAAAATTTCTAAATATTTTTTATGTTGTTGTAAATTACTTAGTTCTTTTATCTTTGATTCCAATGCTTGAAAACATTGGTCTAAAATTTCTTTTTCTTGTTCTAAATTTTTATTTTTTTCTTGTTCTTCATGGGTATTATACTGAAACATGTCCACTTTTTCTAGATTTAAATCTTCTACTATTTTAACTAATTCCTCTTCAGTAAAGGTTTTATTATGACATATTCCAAGTAAAGTATCTATCTCTCCTTGGAGATGGTGAACTTCCACATGAGAAAGTTGCTTCTCAGATTGATTATTAGAAATCATTTCATTGATTATGATAAGGCCCTTTGGCTTCAATACCCTTTTCATTTCACTTAACACTTTTTCTTTATTAGGCAAATGATGAAGAGTATTGGAAATAGAAATTACATCTATACTATTACTTTCAAATTCTATATTCTCCCCATCCATACACATAAATTTAATTCTTTCATCTTTATATTTTTCTATAGCCTTGTTTAACGCCTCTTTCTTTGTATCTATTCCAATTATACTACTATATCCAGGTAAGCTTTCTTGCAACACTTCAATAAAAAAGCCTAAACCAGTACCAACATCTAAAACCTTTAAATCCTTAGATTGTCCACTTAATATTTCTTTTAACTTATCCATATTTCCCCTCCTAGCAATTTATTCTCTAGGTTAAACACTATAATTTTATTTGTTTTAATTATGCTACTAGTTATATTTTATACACCCATACAATTCCCGCAAATGAGAAATTTCTCAATAACGAGCCTTTGAATATTTCTAACTAATCATAAATAGCTTTTCAAACTACTTAACAAAACAGCTATAAAATTAGAATTTACGCCGCTTAATAAAAATAGTACTATTTATTGTTTTATGCTTCACTACTCAAACCTTTATTTCTTAAATAAAAATTTATGAAGAAAATTATTAAAGTAAAGCTTGTTGCTATTATATCATTTATATCAAAGGGGCTATCTAAAAATAAATCGTGAATTATCTCTGAAGCTAAACTTAAAATCCAAATAGCTATAGATGTTGCAGCGGCAGCTTTAATTGTAAATCTTCTTTTTAATAGTGAAGAATAAGTATTTTCTATTAAAAAAGCAAAAAGCCATGCTGCTCCAATATTGGGGGTGATACCTAATATGAAATTCAATATTCCAATACTATTTAGTGTTGTCTCTCTTAAAATAATTGCTGCCGCCCATAAAATTGCACCAATAACACCTAAAGCTTTGGTTGTTAAAAGACTTTTCATATGAATTCTATCTCCATTCTTTCAATTAGTAATAATTTTTAAAGTCGGTGTAATTCTCAGCTTACGGAACATTTTAATCTTATTTGCAATGTTCCTTTATATATTGATTAATTCTATTCTTTAAATAATTATATTGCTCTATATTTGTATCAGAAAATGCTTCTTCCCTATTTGATGATATATCTAAATAAATTGGTTTCTGTAAAAATTGCGATTGTGTAAAATCAAAAGATTTATTACCTATTCTATTATAATAATGCCAACCTTCTGGTGCTTTTGTTTTTAATATATCACCGCCAAAAAAATCATTAACAACCAATGAAGTCACTCCACATTGCCCATTTGCCGGATTATCTAAAGTCCACTTTGAACTTGAATTAATTGACCAACATTTATATAAAATATTCAAAAATTCTTGTATATCTTGTTCTGTACAATCAATCACTTCAATTTCCTCCAAGTATAAATTAATATTCATTAATCTTATTTTACAGAGTTGCCTTACCCCCTCAAGGAACATTATACCAAATATTTCACTAGCATGAAATAAATGGCGTAATGCTTGTCGGTTAAAGAATAGTTATCAAAAGCGGCATAAAATTAAACTTACGCCGCTTAACATGAATATTGCGAACTAATTACTTTCAATATTCTTAATATATTTTTTTCGCATCTTTTGGTAATAAATGCACATCTTTTAAAAACTTTAAACTATTATTTGCTTCAATTTCGTTATATTTAATATTCATTTTACATGCTATATCTTTGGCTATATCATTAAATAAATCACACATAATAAAAACTGATTCCCAAATACATTTTACTTGTCCAGAAGGGTATGTCTTCAAGAATGTATTCCACATATGGCTTTCTAACCACCTATACATATATTTCCCTGATTTTCCAACACTAACAGCAAAACCTGTGTCAAATCCTATTTTCCACTCCATTAAACGAATTAACTGTGGGCGGACAACATAATTTATCATATCCATTACATATGGTATTTCTTCACGCCATAATCCCTTTGCTACATTATTGAGACACCACCAAAAATCATTACATGTATCAAAAAAATTATGTTCTGTTGGCTTCTTCACCCTATAATCCTTATCTGTTGCTTCAGGCATGTTGGGTAAACATTTTTCTTTATCAAGTAATACTCTGCAAAGTCTGTCATCTTCAATTTCTTTTAGCACATATGATAATGTGCATACGTTTAAGTCAAGACGATTTCCGTCAGTAAATTGAATAAGCCATCCATAACAATTATTAACATCATGTTTATAATAAGAATTCTCTTCAGGATATTGCATATATAATCGTTCACCAAATTGGTTAATCCAATCTTTTTGTTCACGAAATGATTTTGTTTCTTCAACAACGTATACAATATCATAATCCTGAAAAATATCTTTTGTAGCATTCGGATTTGTTCTTGAGCCATTCATATAAACTGCACGAATTCTTTTATCATTTTTTGCTACGTTCAATATTAAATTAAACATTTCTTGTTCTGTTCTCATTGTAGCCTCCTCAAATATAAAGGTCTTCTAATTCGTAATAATTCACTTTTGCGACACTCCCTTTATTTGCTAGATTTTCTGTAGAACTATTAAGCACTCTTTCCATTACTACGCATTATAAGCGCTGTAGGAATTATTGCTAATATCAAAGTAGGTATAATATTAACAGAAAAAGTCCTTATATAATATTCTCTAAATTTATCCAATGATGTTGCACTTTCATCCCAACGTATGTGAGCAAAAACATTATTTGCTATGTAGCCAACTATTAGATAGGTAACAAAAAGCGAAATAATGAAAGTTAAAATAGCCTTTATAAGTTTATTCATACAATCTCCCCATAAATATAATTCGTTCAGAATATAAAAAGGATGTGAAATTACTCAATTGTAGATTATGCTTATAATGCGAGTAATCTTTCAATTTCATTCTTAATTTTATTTATATGATCTTTTCTTACTTCATCGCTTGGTCTTGTGGATTCATCAAACAATACGCTATTCGGCAGTTGATAAACCGAGCTTACGATAGGAGTATCTCCCTTCACCCTCGGGTATAAATGCCAATGAATATGAGGGCATCCATTTCCAAGCAGCTCATAATTCATTTTATCTGGCTTAAACACATTAGAAACAGCTTCTGCAACTATCGACATTTCTTCAAGGTGTTTAATTTTAAAATCATGTTCTAAATTATGTAATTCTGGGCCATGTTTTTTGCAGTTAAAAACAGTATATCCCTTGAACCTCTGATACCATCCTAAGATAACATATCCAGTTTCAAGTTCCATAATAAAATATGGATCATTTGTAATATTCTTTTGTTGTTCACACATCTTGCATTGCATATTATAACCCCCTTAAGAAAATATAAATTTTCTGCTTCTCATTATTACACTATTGATTCTATAAAATCTATTCAACACTCATGATGAAAATCCTTCCAAAAAATAAAGAAGAAGGTAGCCTAAGGATTTATCCCTAAGCTACCTTTAAGAAAAAGACGACTTATTTTTTATTTCTTTACACTAAAATACTCTATTGCTAAAATGCTTAATCCTATTAAGAAAAGCGCTAACCCTATTATAAATGGTATCCCTACAGATAGACTTTGTACTGTATCACCTAAATCTTTAGCGCCGAAAATTGCAAACCAAAGTTTTGAACCACGCCATTGTGTAATCTTGGGTATGTAAAGGGTAGCAGTAATAATTAAACTTAAGCTGATTATTACTCCTGTAATCATAAGAACTGAACCAATTATTGTTCTTTTCATAAAACAATTCCCTCCATACATCAATTCTATTTTAAGATATTTATGTTTATATTAATACGGCATATTCTACTTATTGTTCCTATAAAATATATTCAACACTCATAGTAAAAATCATCCTAAAAATAATTATAATTGTATTATTTCCTACAAATTTAATATAATAATATATATATCAATTAAATAAAGTAAATAGTCTTTAAAACAGTTAGAAAATGGATTAATAAAAAAGTATTATTGGGTTTTTGCTTGGTTAAGTCTTTCTTTAACTATTACGATATACGCATATGTGTATAACAAAATTATACTTAGGCCTGTCTTGGTATTTTTAATACCTTTTTTAGTACTACCATGCTTTTTATTTTCAAAAACAATTGAACGCCTCCGTGATTTTTCAAAGAAGAATTTTAAATAAACTTTAAACCTATATTTTATACTTAACTTTAAGCAAATAAAAAAATCAGCTCCTAGGTTTTACCCTAAGAGCTGATTTTAATTAATCTTCTTTAATATCCCAAAATAAGCTTCCTAGCTTGTCTTTTAACTCTAAGCACTTATTATATGGCAGATATTGAGTTTCAAGCCATAACCCCTTGGTCTCTGAGTTAGGATAAAATTCAATATCTTTAAAATATTTATTAGTAAATTCTTTCATTTTTAAGCTATAATTTTTAGTTGGTATATACGTAGTCACTACCCAATATCTTTTCTCCTTTTTTTCTACCTATTGCCCTGTTATTTCCTCAGCTATAGCCTTTGCTATATCATAAGCATTATATCTATTACAATCTTCCTCACTATCTATAAAGCTACATTCAGCTAATATAGCTGGCGCTGCAGTATTCTTAAGAACATAGAAATTAGCTGTCTTTATTTATCTATCTTTATAGCCTAATTCTATAAGCTTATTTTGTACCTTAGTAGCGAATTTTTCCGCTTGTCCTCTCTTGGCTATAATATAGGTTTCTGCTCCATGTCCTCCGCCAGAATTTAAGTGTATAGATATAAATAAATCCAGATTATAGCTATTAGCGATATTAACACGTCTAGTAAGGCTTTCATTAATGCTATTAGCATAATCTATAGTACAATCTACTACGATATGACCTAGAGAGCATAAGAAGTCTTTTAGATGCTTTCCTATTTCTCTAGTACAAACAGATTCTTTTAAATCCCTACGGCTCCGTAGTCAGAGGCCGAAACAGCGTGCCCCATATCTATTCCAATTTTCATTGCTGACCCTCCTTTCTATCCTTGGAGAAATAAAAAGCTATAACCATTGTATAAATCGTTATAAACTCTGTGTTTAATGTATTTGTAATTGCTAAGATAGCAAATACAATAGTCATAATTACAGCTATAAGCCACCTAGCACTAGTTATTTTAGTTAATACTCTGCTTATAACATACCACTCCTTAATTATCTTTTAAATAAAAGAGCCGTAATTGCGCTTATAATGGCTCCAACTACAGCTCTCCATAGCCATTTACTATTGTCCTCTAAGTCCTTTACCCTGTTGTTAACTACCTTTATTTTTTCTTCTACTGTTACTAATTTTAATTCATTGACATCCTTAAGACTTTCTAGCAAAACCTCGATTCTTACTAGCTTTTCTTTAACTTCTTGCAATGTTTCCTTTTCATCTGCCATGTTGCACTTCCTTTCATGTAGATTAAAAAAGGCAAAAATAAAAGACCTATTCCTGGTCTCAATTTTGCCTTTAGAGTTTATTTAATTAAGTCGTAAAAATAAGATATATGGCAAATACTTCATCGACAGTAAATACTATGGGTGAAAGCAATCGATTTTGAAAAATGAAATAATATCCATCTCTACCTGATTGAGAGTATATTGGCATACTGATTGATTCATAACCAATTCCTTTACTAATAAAATATAATTTTAAATAAATAGTATCAGTATTTGACATCTTTTTAAAGTATACTATGATTATAAAAAAAAGGAGAAATAGTCATGATAACTAAAAATGATTTTATACGAATAATGGATACACAGAATGAAGTTGCGTTAGCAACAAGTCTAGATAACTGTCCAAATGTCAGGATAGTAAATTTTTATTTTGACAGCAATACAAACATTTTGTTCTTTACTACTTTTGGGGATAATAATAAGGTAAAAGAGTTTGAAACTAATCCTAATATTGCTTTTACTACAATTCCACATCATGGTAATGAACATGTTAAGGCAAATGGAGTTGTTAAAAAAAGCTCCCGCACCCTTTTTGATGTTGCTGATGAGTTTATAAGAAAAATTCCTGAATATAAGTATAACGTGGAACAGTTGGGACAATACTTAGTACTTTTTGAAATTGAATTTCATACTGCTGTAGTAACATTAGATTTTCAAAATATTGATACTATTATACTAGATAAATAAGAGTTCCAATATAAAATATCTACTCATCTTATGCTTAATTAAGACGGGTAGATATTTCAACAAATAATGAAACTACGGTAGATAAGTTCTTATACAAATTACTATTTATTGAGCTGTTTTGCATCCTTCATATGTCGCACTGTATTTCAAAAGCGACGTAATTTTTAGCTAACATCGCTTATAGAATATAACGACATAAGTGCCTATAAACCTATGATTCACTTGAAAAAATTCATTATATAGAGTGTATTATGGTTCTACTAAACATCTCTACAGGAGAACCATCATCAGGATTTTTATATAATTTGCATGAAACAAAACCACTATTTAATAATATTTTTTTCGAGCCTATATTATTAGGGTCTATGTTTGCTATAACTTTCTGTATACTCTTTGCTTCTTCAGCCTTCTTTAATAATTCCATTGCAATTTCGGTTCCATAACCCTTTCACCAATACTCAGGGAGCAACATATATTCAATCTTCACTTCAGTTAAATCATCCTTTGGTAAGAGTGCGCTATAGCCTATAAAGGTATTACTATCCCTTTGAAAAACCTTATAACCTCCAAAATTTTCATGCTTTTTACTTTTTTTCAGCAGCCATTCGTAGATATATTTTGCTTCCTCTAATAGAAAAACTCTGCCATAATTCATCACCATTACTTTTTCATTTAAAACTAAACTTGAAAAATATTCAAAGTCATCCTCAGAAAGAAATTTTTCGAAGTATACTCTATTTTTCATTTTTTACACCTCGTATAATTATTCCAATGTAATTCTTCCTTTTCCCAGTTATCTAACCATTGATCAGTTTTAAGAAATTCTTCTGCAAATTCATTTCCAGCTATTATTGACTTTTTTATAGTGTATTCTTTGAATTCTCTAGCTTTTAATATATTTCTAACTCTTTATCTTAGTGATAAATTGGTGCCAAATAATACTCCGTCTGCACCAAAGAAAATATGATATAGGAAATGTCCCTGAGTTATAAGAGCTTTATAAATTCCATATGGTCTTATTTTTTGCCCTATCCTATACATATTTCTTTAGCACCTTCTCCATATTCTTTTTCATTGATAGCATGTCCATTAGAAATACATCTACCAAAAGTCTGCCTTCCATCTGATATTCCTGTCTTGCAACCTTTGCACCAAATTTTCGATAAAACCCATTTGATGGTGAATAGTGGTGGTTATAAACAACAATCTTTTTCATACCCTCACCTAGATAAAAATCTAATATATAGTCAATCATCATAAGAGAAATTCCTCTGTTTCGCTGATCGGGATATACCCAAAGTCCGTTCAACTCTATGCCTTTTTCTGGTATGTCAGAGGCTTCAGCAAAGCTACTAAAAGCAACGCCTAACATCTTCTCCTTTTCAAAGGCTCCAATCAACATACGAATATCATTATTTTCTTTGGCTGTATTCATCCAATCTACCCAGAACTCTAATTCTTTGGAAGGTGAAAGATTATTTTCAGCCTTACTAGCTAATTCTTCAGTCCAACATAAAATCTTTAATTGTATTGCTTGCTCCATATCCATTTCCGTTAATTCTCTAATTTCAATCATAGACTCACCCTCTAATTATACGAAAAATTTTATTCAGTCTTATTTTAATGTTATTAAGCATTTATAATTGATAACCAAATAAGAAAAAATCTTAATTAATCATTGAAGATACTGCACTCCATGAATAGCATATGGGTTTCGAGAAAATACAAAGTATGTAACTCTACCATCATAATTCAGCATGTAGCTCGTCCTATCTCTTGTAAAATCTTCATCGATTAAATCTAATACTTCATTTCTATTAACCCAAGCAACTTCAAGGCTTTCTTCACTAGTTGTTAATTCACCAGAAATCGCTTTACCAGTAAATCCAAAAGTTACAATGGTAGGAATGGGACTTACTCCATCATATTGAATTCCAATTCCTATATTGGAACTAACTACTGTTAAATTGCCAACTTCTATATCTATTCCCGTTTCCTCTTTTATCTCCCTCTTAAATGCATCAGTAATAGTTTCTCCTACTTCAACTTGTCCCCCAGGAACTTCCCATCCTCTTACTGGATGTTTCACCATGAGTATTTTACCTTCATTATTTTCTATTATCCCACCTACAGTAACAATATGTGTTGGAAAATCCATAATATTACACCCCCTTATTTCATAGAATCCTACAAAAGCGACGCAAATTTAATTCTACGTCGCTAAATAAGAAGATTCCCAAACAACATTTTCTTATATCACTATTTATACTCTATTTAGCAAGAACTATTAAATCACCAAGTATTTTAAATCCGTTTTTTTCATAGAATTTCTTAGATGGAAAATCTTTTTCTGTGTTTAATATCATTCCATTCATTCCTTGCTCTCTAATATCTTCTTCTATCGCTTTTATAAACCAGCTCCCAATGCCTCTCCCCTGCATTTCGTAACTAATGCAAAATTCATCAATATAATATTCAAAACCTTCTATCCATGGTTTTTTCATTCCAATACTTAAGGCTACAACTTTATCATCTAACGTAGCTACATATCCTACAAAGTAATTATTGTTAAAATGGTTATTGAAAAAACTAACCACTTGTTCTCGTGATTTGTAAACGTCATTCCATGGTTCTTTAGTGAATGTTTCAATGAATAAATTCACACAATCATCAATCATATGTTTTTTAATTTTTAATAGAAGCAACTCTTCCATGCTATTCCTCCTTCACTACTTGTTGTTACTCTTTACATCATAATATTTTACGAAAGCATCTTAACTAAATATATAAAAATTATACTTATTCCTTATCGCTTCTAAAAATGCCTATACCAGACAAAATGCATAATATAAGTAACAAAAACAATCTTACCCAATCCATTGAAAGCCAAAAATCACCGCCATTAACAATAGCAGGGCTCAAGTTATATTCATCTACAAAAATAGCAGTGTTCCAAAATAATTTAATAGAAATTAATAGCGAAAGAATACTCAATATAAATACTGCAATTAACAATTTTCTCTTCTTCATTATCGATAATTCCTCCTTAATTGGTGGATATTTTTAGATTTTATACATCTTTATTCTGCATTTTCAAAAGGTCCCTTATCTCTACTAATACTTTATGATTTTCTTTCAACAGCTTTGTATTTATGGAATTATCTATTGCAGTTTGTATTACTGCATAAATAACAAATAGTCCTATTATGCCAAGTATAATTCCCATATATCCACCCCCTCTTATTCATAGGTTTCCAATCTATTTGATAAAAGCTCTACTCTTATCAATATGCCTGCTCTACTTATTGTCCTAATTTAATTTAAGGCAATCAAAAGTTATTTTTAATACCTTTTTATCTCTGAAAGTGCATCTTCCACAAGGTTATCCATACTTTCTATGCTATCTAATATCTTTTCATTTTTTAAAGCTTCAGTTCTTAAATCTTTATAATGCAATTTCAAATCCCTAAAATTCGTTATTAAGTTATTGGGGTAGGATTAAGGCTCCTCATATTAAACCTTTCAGCCCATAGCTCTTCATTGCAGCATATACACAGAAAAGGAACAAATATGGCATTTTTACTTAAAGCCCAAGACTTGAATTGCAATACTTGGTCTAAATAATGAAATCCAGCATCAACTATTACGTCCACGCCATTTGATATATTAGTTTCAAGAAGCTTATAAAGGGTATTGTAACAAGCTTTGTTTCTAAGTTCATGACTGTCCACATAATTAGCAATTGAATCATAAATATCGTCTTTTCTAATCACTGGTATATTTAATATTCTACTTATCTCATTTGAAATAGTAGTTTTTCCTACTCCTGCTTTGCCTCTAAAAACAATAACCTTTCCCACTGCTAGCTCCTTTTCAGCCCCTTAAAGCGACATGATGGCTTTATTAATGTACTTATCTAGCAATTCATATATCCATGATTTTAATTCGGTGAAATTGTATCCTAAGCTATTTGCACGTGCTGCATCAAGGTTAAAGGATTTTTGTCCATTATATGCCCCATCTAAGCCTTCTGCTGAATATATTGCTTTCTTTCCAGTTTTTTCTTCCACATAATTAATTATTTCCTGTAAAGAAATTGTACCAATATTGCTACCATTAATAGCTCCAATAAATTTTTGTTCTGCTATCCAGGCTAGAAAATCCCCTGCTTCTCTAGAATTTATGAATCCTATTTGTTCCTTTAGATTATCTATGTTTATAGGATTACCTTTAATAATTTGTTCTACATAAAAATATAGTCTTTGAGTATAATCATCTTCTCCAATAACATAAGGGAAGCGAACAGCTACTGCTGGAAATTGACAGTATGCTCCAAACAATGCGCATTCTGCTTGGCGTTTTATTTCATCATAGGGGTAGTCTTGCCTAGAGCACCATTTAAGAGGATGTAAAAGTGGATCAAACTCGCTTTCTGCAGTGTCTAGATGCTGGTTCATATAAACAGAGGCAGAAGAAGTCATTACGTACCTTCCACATTTTAATGAGTCCAATAAAAATTTTATATCATTAGAGCAATATGCAAGATTATCACATACCACATCAAAATATTGGTTTTTAAGAGCTTCCGCTAAACTATTAGGATCAGTTCTCTCAATGAGGATTCTTTCCACCTTATCCCCAAACACATCCTTTGCCTTTCCTCTTGTGGCAATTGTTACATTGTGTCCTTTGTTTAATAAAGAATTAACCAAATGTACTCCAAAAAAGCGAGTGCCACCTAATACTAATACCTTCATTTCATATTAACCTCCTTAAAAGGGAATGGGACCTAAAGTAAATATTTGTTCTCTTATAAATCTTTCTAAATCATCCCATTTCAGTCCTATGTCTATCATGCTTTCTCCCCCTATTTTTATGGTGGATTTCATATATATTCTTGCCTAACCACATGCTCCATTAGACTTTTTACTCCGAATATATCTCTAAATATGAAGTTATTTTTCCATCTGGATGACATTGTTGAAGTACGCCAAACTCTGGATCATAAAACTTTCCTTTGAAATATAAAACCCAATGACTATACTGCGGCATATGAACTGTTAAAATACACACCTCTGAGAAATCAGGATTTTTCTTAGAAATTCTCTTATTGCTATCAGAATGTTTTATACCATAATGGTCTAGGGCTTCAATTATCTGCCCAATGCTGGTTGACCCATTAGTATGCATAGCTTTTGCTACTCCCTCCACAGATACACCGGCAAGCATAGCAACGCAGGCCTGTCCACAAGCTTTACTATTAGGCTGTCGTATATAATCTATTGATTCAATCCTTCTGTATTCCTTTACCTCATCAGCCTTTTGTTCTTTATGCTGATTTTCATTGTTATGAGCCGGCTCCATAGTTACATTCAAAGCATCCCCAATAGCTGCTTTTGATTTTTGAATTATTTTTTTAGCTAATGGAAGTAAGTAAATACCCTTTCCTCTAGGTATAAGCGCACATTCGTATGGTATTCCATTTATAGTTCCTTTAACTCTTATGGCTCCCTTTTTATTGAATAACTCCCACACATTAAAGGGCAGTTCAACAAAAACTCTACTATTTTCATTATAATCAGGCATTGTTATATTAAATGAATGCATCTTTTTTCTTCCTCCTAATATTTATTTTGCAACTATTTTTCATATAGTTTTGTCATATCTTTACCATATATAATTAATTTTCTATATGACATTGGCTCATTATTAAGCTTATTTTCATATAAAACTATTGTTCCTTTACCAGAAATCCTTTCTTTTATGATAGCTCCATCTTCAAAAGTTATTTCCACCTCTTTTGCCTTTTGTAGCATCTCTTCATCATTAATGATGACAGTAACAAAAGGTATTTTTCCCGAAGCAACTCCTCCAAGGGATACTGGATGTTCTGCAGGATTGCTAATTTTCAAAGAAAAATATATCTCCTAAAGTTCCATCATCATATGATGCATTGGGGTATGATTCAACAAGTCTATAATGCCCTCCTGTATATTCTGAAATAACCTTATTCCAGAACTCTACAGAGGTTATGTTCTTAGGATGTCTTTTTAGTTGCCATTTTCCATGAAACATATCAAACACTTTCATGGCAACAGATTTTCCTACACCAAGGTGGCGATATTTATACATTACAAAGAATTCTGCCAAAGAATAATCCGTTTTTTCATTTGCTTCAGGATAATCATTTATCATTGCAAATCCCGCCAAGTTCCCATCCACAACAATGAAAAAAGCCCATCTTTTTTCTTCTGTCCAATAATAATCGAGATAATTATATCCATATAAACCAAGTTTATTTACATCTTTATTATCCCATTGTGAAAACTCATAATCGTATTTCTCGAGTAAATTTTTAAGGATTTCTTTATTCTCAACATTTACTCTTTTAAGTTCTATGTTCATTTACCTATCTCCCCTTAACATAAATCACTCTATTTCTATAAAATATTATCATTTAAATATTTTTAAAATTTTGATTGATACATGATATAAAAAAACTACGTACTAAATTATCTAAAGATTATTTTCAAACATATGAAAACAGTTTTTTTGAGAGAACAATCTATTTTGCATTAATGCAGTACTCTTTCTTTAATATAGAAAGCATCATCATATCATGGCAACTATCTCCCATATAACAACGTTCTCTTAAAACACCCTCTTTAACAAAACCTGACTTTTCAAGTACTCTAATTGATGAATTATTTTCCGTAGACACTGTAGCTTCAATTCTATTAATATCAAGAGTTTGAAATGTAAACTCAATTACTGCACTCAATGTTTCGGTCATAATTCCCATATTCCAATATTCATGTCTTAAATCATATCCTAAATCTGCTCTTACTTTTGGAATTTCAATTTCACACTTACAAAAGCCAATAATTTCAGATTCATTTTTCAAAGAAATCCCCCAGAATATGGCTCGTTTTTGTTTGAATTCATCATTAAACCATTTAATTATATCTTCTGCTTGCTTTATATTTGTAAATAAATCAAATGTATCATATTTTATAACTTCAGGATTACTTAAAATTTTATATATACTTTCTGCATCTTCCTGTTTTATCTCTCTCAGATTTAATCTTTCTGTCTTTATCTCTGGAAATACATTAAATATTTCATCTCCCATAACTTTATCCCTCATTTCAGATTGTATTCCTGCACATTTTCTACAGAGTTGCCTTATCCCCTTAAGGAATATTATACTAAATATTTCACTAATATGAAATAAATGGTGTAATACTTGTTCATTAAAGAATAGCTATCAAAAAGCGACGTAATGTTGAATTTACGCCGCTTAATAAAAATATTGTTCATCATTATCCTTTAGTATTACGACCTTATAATTATAGGGTTTAAGAATTTCTAAAATGTTATCTCTTGATTTTTCAAAGCCTTTACTCCATTTATACATACGAAAAAGCATTTTTATAGTTGGTGCATAGTTACATTTCTCTAACTTTAAGTTTTGAAAGATCCAACGCTTTGTAATACGATATTTTCTCTTTAATGGTGGAACATCAAGTAAAATAATAGTATCTGCTTTATCTAAGCCTTCATTAAAACATTCACGAAACACACCTTCAATAATCCAAGTTTCAGAGTTGATTATTTTATTAAACTCTAAATCTCTTTCTTCCGAATCTCTTCTTTTGTCGCCACCTGGAAGCTTTTTGTAAAATATATTATCCAATTCGTACCACGGAATACTCAAGGCGTTTGATAGACTTTTTGCCATTGTAGTTTTTCCACTTGCTACTGATCCTAATATATATACTTTAGTTTGTAATATATCTCTCATTGTATAAACCTCACTTTAAAAAATCTCTTACAATAGCACCAAATCACTACTTCCTATAACTTGCTTAAATTCTCCTATAAGAAGAATATGACTCAAAACATAGTTAAGTTTTATTATTCTTTGCTTTTTTATGCTCTTCTGTTAATAGCACAATTACATATCCCATAGTACTAGCAATTGAATTGGTAATGATATATATATCCTTATAAAAAGTGTCTAATAAATAAAATATAATTAACATAATTGTAAAAAACAATATACTTTTCAATACATATTTTAATGCTTTACTCATATAAGCCTCCTTACTTCACATTTATTACTAGTACGCTAGATGCTTATTTTCAAACTTTATGACTGCATAACCCAAGACACTGCGGCAAAGCAGCATATCGATTGCTATGCCAATTGAAGTTATCATGATTAATATCACTTTCTTCAGACAAATAGTTACATGCTGGAATATCATCAATAACACTATGAAATTCTTCCATTCTGCTAATAACAAAGCCTGACTTAATCAAAGCATTGACATAATCTTGTATTCGCCAATGGAAATTTGGAACCTCTCCGAATGATCCCACCTCTTCATAGGGTTTGAAAATCTCAAAAATCCCCTTGTCTACTTTCTTGCTGTCAAAAGGCCTGCCAAAGGGATGAGTATCAAAAAGCATATATTTTCCATCCTTTTTTAAAATACGGTCAATATTGCTATACATCGCATTCAAATCATTAATCCATACATGAACGCCATTGGAAGTATAAACCAAATCATATATATTATCTGAGAGTTCATTAAGCTTCATACTGTCACAGACATGATAATTTACGTTAAAGCTCATTTTTTCTGCGATTTTCCGTGCATTTTCAATTTGCTTGTATGAAATATCTGTAGCTGTCACTTTCGCTCCCAAAGCACAAAAACTAAATACCGCAGTATTGTCACCACATGACGGAACACAAACATTCTTCCCTTTTAAGTCCGGATAATATTCTTTTATCATCGCTGCCATAGTCTGAGGAAAATCCTTATAAGGATCCTTGTCAAGAGCTGAAAATAGTTCATCAAATTTAGTATTGCTAAACCACTCATCAGAACAATTATTCCAATCGTCAATTATTTTATTTTGCTTGAACATAATATTACCTCCGGTAAATTTTACTAGATTTATAGATACAATTTCAATTTTTTAATACCGTAGTGTCAAATTTTCAAAGATCATTGTTCGTGTGTTAAAATTCATTCTTTAGCTCATAATTTTTACAGAACTGCCTTCCTAGCAAGGAATATTATATCAAAATTTGTATTAATACGAAATGAAATATCTAACATTTAGTCATAGAAGGATAATTTTGAAAAGCGACGTAAAATTAAACTTACGCCACTTAATAAGAAGAAAGCTTATTAATCAAGTGAGGATTTTGCTCATTTTACATTACCCCATCGCTTTGAAAGAATTGAAAAAATAAATGTTAGTGCTGCATTAAAAGCAAAATAAAATAGAATAATATTAAAGGAATAATGAAAAACTTCAAATCTATTTAGTAACTTCGACAATACACCTGATAAAAGAATTATGGGCATAACAGATAATAGCCAAGTATTGATACTCCAAAATAAATACTGATTTTTTATTTCAAAATGCTTACTAAAATACAAAACCTCAAAAATGCATATTCCAATAATTTGGACACCTATACCTAATGCAGCCGAACTTAGTTTCCAATAGAAAAATAGCGTTCCATCATTAGCCATTGCTAATGATATAATAAGACCTATTGCAATTATTGCAGTAGAAATAGCAATAGGGGTATTTTCACTTTGCTTTTTTCTTTCCGTACTCAAGGCCACATTTTCATCTATATATTCGTCTTTTAAAAGATAGTCCGTGGTAACACTAAAATAATTGCTTAGCTCAACAATTTTATCAATATCAGGCATTGAAGTATTGCGCTCCCATTTTGATAAGGCTTGTCTGGATATCCCAAGAGCAGAAGCCATTTCCTCTTGCGATAAACCCTTTGATTTCCTACATGATTGAATTTTTTCACCTAATGTCATTGAAACACCTCCTTATTTTATGGAGTAAGTTTAACATTTTTTACGGTTGCATACTACCAAATAGCACTTTCAGTTTGGCAACTATCAGTTGCAACTCTTATATTAAACCGTTTTTTATACAAATTATATAACTAATCCTTACCTCACATAAAATTACTATAGCCACTTAATTAATATAAAAATTACACTATATTTTTGTAGGTAGACAGAAAACCTGTAAATTTTAAAACACCGTAAAATCCATTTCTGAATAATACAGTGTTTAAAGGAATTATTTAGTTTTCGCAGTGTCTAGTAGATGAGTTGAGATAAGGCATACCCTTTTAGGAATAATGCTCATAACTTGTAGTTAATCGTGAAATTCAAATAACTCCTCAACTGTTGTATGAAATACCTTTGCTATATCCATTGCTAACTTTAAAGATGGATTATATTTACCATTCTCTAATTTTCCAATAGTTTCACGCCTTACTCCTACAAAGCCTGCCAATTCTTCTTGTTTTATATTAAATTTTGCACGATATTCTTTGATTTTTGTTTTTAATTCCATATCTATTCCAATACACCCTTTTCTTTATGACCATAAATCATTAGGGTCAAAACAAATATTAACATACTAATTACAAAGTTTAAAACAAAGGCAGCGAAGCCATAAAGCACCATGCTACTGTTTATCGTAGATAATTGATAAAAGTTAGTGATGCTAGAACATACTATCACAATAACAGCATTAATTATCATGTTTACTATGAAAGCATTCAGTGCTGATTTTTTAACATTTTCCTTAAATAATTCATCTGGAATTACTTTTGCATAGGTAAAGAAAAAGAAAAATATTAAAAATATACTAAAGAAAAAACTACGCATCCATAGCCCTAAAAAGCCGATAACCCCCAAGAAACCTAAATATCCCAATTTATTTTTCATCATCACTATCCCTCCTACATATGTGATATAATTATCACTTTATGTTATAAATATATCACATATGTTAAGTTTTGTAAATAAGTATAATAGGTACTTTTACAGGGTCAATTTGTATACTCTCTACTCCTTTTCCTTCAATATGGAAAAAGTTCATTTTAAACTCTTTACCATTTCATAAGGTACGATTTCTACAAACGCAATTAATGGATAAAATTTTTGTGCTTCAACATAATCAGATGAAAATTTCTTATATATGGTATCAATGCATTTCCATATAGCGAATTCCTCCGCCTTTTTATAAAGTTCCTTACCTATTCCTTGCCTTTTCATTGTAGATTTAACATAGAGCCTTTTTAACCACATATCATTTTTTAAAACAATTTTAGTTCCTATACAACCTATCACCCTATCATTATTATAAATTGCTATCCAAAACATATTCCCAGTTGAAATATAATTAGCATCAATGTCAAGCAAGTCTTCGTTTAAGTGTGGTATTCTACCTAATGCATTTTTTGCTTCCAAAATCATAAATATCATATCGTCCCTGTATTTTTTCTCAAATAATTTAATTTCCACTTCACACCTCATTGAATTAATTATGGCGACATAAAATTTAAAAGCGGCTTAAAATGAATTTATGCCGCTTAATAAGAAAAATATTAATTACTATTTTATAATCTAAGGACATTATGAAATCAGATAACGTCAGTTTTACTTTACATAGTTCATATTTCATTTAATGTCTTTTCCATGAAATACTTTTCATTTATTAATGGATAGCATTTTTGTATATATACTATTTCGTAGCCATGCTTTAAATAAAAAGGCTTAGCTTGAAAATTCATAGTAGTTAAAAATGCTTTTGTACACTTATTTTTTATGCCTATTTTTTCTGCTTCAAATAATAATTTCTTACCTAGACCTTTTCTACGTTGATCATCTTTAACCCATAGAAAATCAATTTCTAACCATTGTCCAGCAATAGTACATACAATTCCGCCTATTAACTCATTATATTCGTCTATTTCTGAAATAGTAAAATTAGGCTCATCTTTTATTTCAAAAAAATGAGAATTATAATCCTGTAGTTTTCTACGAATTTTCAATATATCCTCTTCTGATGGAGATAAATTCAAGATATGTTTCATTAACTCTCCCCCTTAATGAATAATAAATTACGACTGCCACACAACTTAAGAAGATTGCGAATTAATTATCTACAATATATATCTGTGTAGTCTCTAGAAGTTATATAATAGTGAAGCGAGTCTTCCTTATTATTTTCAATTTTTTCATCCCTATTTTTTCAAGTATTTTTTGAGATCCAATATTCTCTTTAGCACATCCTCCATCAACTCTGTCTACTTCCACCTTCAGAAAACCATACTCCAATACCTTTTTTGCACATTCTGTTGCATACCCTAACCTTCTAAAATCTTTATCAATTAAGTAAAAAATATGGATTATATTTTCATTATTTCTTCCATCCAGACCACACCATCCAATTATTCTATTAATATTGTTTTCAAATATGGCAAAACACACATGAACCATTTTATGTAACTGATATTAATTCATCACAAATTATTATGACTCAATTTAAGAATAGTGTGTATTAACTATTTTTAAACTCATATTGAAGTAAACTTATGCAAACATAAACAAAAAATACCAACCCTATCGTTGTTATTAATGAAAGAAAAAAGTTTTCAAAGATAATTTTTGTTGGATTTTCATATGGTGATTGAATATGTAACTTCATAGGTAAATTTTCTTTAAAAGGTGTCAATGAAGATTGTTGTATCACAAATCTAAAGGGAAATCCAAATTTTAAATTTAAAAATTGATCTAATTCTCTTACTGTATATATGGGTAAAAAAGGACTTAATATTGTTATTAGTGTACCAATCCATAAACTTCTCCTTAGTATAATACAAAGCTTGTCCTTCATACTATTACTCCTTTAATTTATATCATTACTATATTTTATATCCTTTTTAATCTACTCCAGTAACCAGCATAATATATTATCATCAATTCCCCTCCCATAATAATGGTAACGAATCATGACAAGGGCTATATTAAATTAATACAATCTTCTTTTATTGCCTTTAAAACCTTGGTCTCCCTATATATCCAGCTATTTTTATTTGCATTATCCTTTTTAATGACTTCTTCATTTAAACGAATTGCTTCATCTATGGCAATCCACACAGGTTTAAAATCTAATTCATTCTCATAATCATCTAATTTTTGAATGGTTTTATTATTAGATAGTTCACATATATAATAATAAGAGAGCATCTCAAAAATAGAATTTTCCTCAAAATCATCTAACTTTCTTTCAGTAAAAACTCCCAGCATATCCTTTACATTATTTATTATGTATCCTGTTTCTTCTTCAACCTCTCGCTTTAATGTCTGTTCATGGTTTTCTTCTTTATTTGCTCCACCACCTGAAAATTTATAATCACCTTTATTATTGTGTACCATAAGAATGTTGTTATCTTTCAAAATAACTGCTCTTACGGCTTCTCTATGATTCATATTTACTTTTTCTTTATCCAATTATTGAATACCTAATGTATAATTAAAAGCCATAGTTTAACACCTCTATCATTTACTAATTAAATTTTTTATTCGCCATAAATACTATAGCAACTTAACTAATATAAAAATTATACCATATTTTCCATATATTCTATAGTTACAAAACATATAAATTAAAGAACACCGTATAATTCAGATTTGGATTATACAGTGCCTTAGTAAATTATTTGTTTTTCAGTTGTAACGTCAATTAGAAAGACAGTGAAGCAATTCAACCTTACCTTTTAATTATTAATGAAACTTAACGAATTGACTCAAAAAAGCGCAATATACAGCCATCAATAGTTGTGATGCTACACTCTCTAGCTCCCCATGGTCGTGATACAATGTCTGAAATTTGATTCCAGCCATTGTCTTTTACTAGCTTATGCAATGCATCAAGCCCTTCAATCATTAGGAATCCGCCTACCCCTTTCACTGGCTCTCCCGTGAATAAATGAAACCCTCTAAATGGTGTTAAATGAGCTACTGCCACTTCGCTGGGATAGTCGAAAACACAACCATATTCCCCATTGCCATCACTATCCCTTGCAACAACATCCCCATACCAGCCAAGGACATCCTCAAACCACTTTACAGTTTTGTCCATATCTTTTGTAAAATAGACGGGGCCATTCTCCCTTACAACATAACCTCTTTCACTAAACTTGCTCATTTTTACAAGCCTCTCTTTCTCAATAAATTCAAAGGTAATTCTCGGATAAGCATTAAGGTCAATACCACTATTACGTGCTGATGAAGGTGTTATTCCATAGAACTTATTAAAAGCGCGGGAAAAAGCAGCTGGAGATTCATAACCATATTTTAACGCAATGTCAATTATTTTTAAGTCATTCCTTTGAATATCCTGCGCTGCAAGCGTAAGCTTCCTTTTGCGAATATACTCTCCTAGCGACACATGTGTTAAGAATGAAAATATACGCTGAAATTCCCATGTTGAGCAACCAACAAATCTCGCTGCAGCATTAAAATCAACAGTTCCCATTAAATTACTCTCAATATAGTCAATTGCACTATTCATACCCTTTTGCCAATCCATTTTTTCACCCCCTGAACATATTATAGAGAAATGCTTTTATTCTTTCATTGCATTTTATGTATTCTTCTGCATAGCAGAATATACTGCTAATGTGTTTTGTAAATCATTTAAAGATTCTCAATATATTTTTTCTGTTTACGTATCCGACCATTGATCCATTCTTCATCAATATCCATATTAGATTCAGATGCTATCTCAAAAAGTAAGAATAACATATCATATACTTGGTGATTTAATTTACTCGGCTCATTTATTGATGCTTTTAATATATTAAACTCTTCTTTAAGCCATTTTACTTTTTCCTCTATTCCTAAATTATCTGCACCTATCTTTTTTAGAAAGTCTCCCGCTTCGTCTCTATAGCTATTTAAACTCAAATTAATCACTCCTAAGCAATTTCGACTCAAAGTATAATGTACTCCCAGTTAAATTAGGCAATTTAAGAAGATGACATACTTTATACCCTTTTATTTTCTATAAAATTTGAATTTTCAAAGTAGACTTTGTTATTAAAAATAAGCCCTATTCCTATTAATCTTCCATCAATATCTTCAACAACAAATTCATAAGAACCATAATCTGTTTTTCTTGGCTCCTCTATCACCCTAACTCCTTTTGATAAAAACTCCTGATAAAGCTCATCTACACCCTCAATAGTATCTGGGTCTATGTAAATATCATATCCAGCACCATATCTCTTTGCATTTGACTCTACTTTTCCAAACTTTGCTTGCACAACTACCAGTTCAATAGAATCCCTGTATAGAGTTGCAAAGTTATCAATTTTATCATAATGTTCTGCATACTTAAATCCAAGTTTTTCAACATAGAAGCTTACCGTCTTTACTATATCTTCTGAAACTAAAATTGGACATACATTTGTCAATTTTACATTTTTCATAAAAACTCCACCTTTATTTTTATATCATGAAAGTATATATTAAAACTTTCTCTTGGTTATATGCTGAAATTCTTACATTAAATAGGAAACATGCAATAGTAACAGGCAAAAATAAAGCTTATGATGGATAAATAAACCTATACCATAAAACCCCATCTAACTCCAAATTTATCAAGAAAGCCGACTACGCAAGGGCTGTAAAATGTCTCTTGCATTGGATCAATCGTCACACTATCCTATTTCATAAGTTGATAAGTATCTTTTAATTCCTTTACACTATCAAAAACAACAATCATTTGCATGGCTGATTCTACTAAGAAGTCTTTATTTCCGCCGCGATCATTAAGCATAACTCGCTGCCCATGAATATGTATTTCTGCATGAGTAACCCCCTTTTCTGGTTCTGTATCAGAAATATATTGAATTAAATCGATTTTTGTAGAAAATGCCTTTTCATAGAAAGATAAGGCCTCTCTACAGTGTCCATTAAGATGCAAGTGTGGTATTAACATAAATTCTCACTCTCTTAGGATTTCTTAACTAACTGCGGAAAACTATAATGTTACCTTCAATATCTTTAAAACGAAAGGACTTAGCTCCCCAAGGCCATAAATGTGGCTCGGTAGTACCGTTAATGTTGAGTGCTTTAATCCGTTCATATTCAGCCTCAATATCATCTACATTAAAATTAATTGTTATCAAGCCAGTGCCAGTATTTGAGAAATCAAACCCCATAACTTTTTCTGCTTCGTTTTTGTCATAGATGGCAATACCCAATCCTGCTGCGTTAATAAAAGAATGAATATTGTCTCCCTCAGCTTTTGTACTAAAGACGGTTTCGTAGAACTCTGCTACATCCAAAACATTATTAGTAATAATGCAAATATCAGCGAATTTCATATCAGATTCTCCCTCCTGATTTTAAGATTAATTAAACTATTACATAATAAACATGATAATAGCATATCTGGTAAAATATGAGTAATACTTTCTTCCTGTAATATAACGAGTGCGATTTAATTAATACCAAAATTATACTATATATTTCAAATTTAGTTTATCAAATAAAAAACTATTGTATTGAATCTTATAAATACCCACCTCTCGGCTCGGGTAACTTCTTATATTCCTCTTTTGTCTCAACAATTTCCATTATTGTTCTAATTAAGCCATGCAATTGTTTGGCAGTACTTGCTTGTGACATATTTCTATCGATCCAGCTTATTTCTTTCACCTTATCGCTAACTTGTACTTTAAAGTAGTATGTAGAATAAGGTGTTGCACGAACTGTTGTTCTAGGTTCAGGATTGTCCTTATAGGGTGGTCTAAAATCCCTTGGATAGTTAACAATATTTATCCTTTGCATCTCCTTATATATCTTTTTTATTTCATCATCAGTGAATGTAATTTTACAGGTTGCTGAGCCCTCTGTAACAAGGTCTTTAGTATACTCGTTTTTAAAAGTATCGATTTTGTTTTTGGCATTATGTCCATAAGCTATTATAAACTTAAAATCTTTTGGCATCTCAGAGGGCATTCGCATTATTTCTTCTATGCTACTTCCACCAATACCCAGGGCTACTATTAATAATAGAAAAAGCATAATAATAATCTTCTTCATAGTTTTGCTCCCCCTTACATTAATCACAACTATTCAAAATGTATTATCTCGCCATTATCTAAATATTGAAAATTCATAATTCATAAATAATATTAAGAAAGATATATACCACCTAAATAGTAGGAATTATAATCCCATGTATGCAATAAAATTATCAATCCCACCATTATAAATCTCTTCAATTTTCTCCAAATTACTTACCAAGAAGAGTTTTCCACTTATAGATGCAAACTTGTCCCAATAAGAACCGCTATTACATTCATTAAGTAAAATCCTTTGCTTTTGCCAATCGTTTTCCTTCATCGCTTCTTGCAATTTTATAAAAGATTGATTGTAGTGTTCCTTTATCATGGTAGAAAAATCAAACTCTTGTAGATTATCCTTAAATGATAATAAATGTGCAAAGCCTTCATCAAAAGTAATATATTTTAATTGTTCGAGAAAATCATCTGAAGTTGGAATAGGATATTTCATATGTAAGCATAGATGTGCGGTTTCATGGGTAATTAATTGTCTTACTAACATGTCAATGTTAAATCCCTGCTCACTGTAATCACAGAAACGAATCAAGTCAAATATAACATATTCTTTCCCACCATATTCTCTTACCATAGCATCATATGGATCGGGGCACCCCACTAAAAGCAGAACATTCATATCTTCTATAATTGACTTCCAATGTGGATACAGGGCTGAATAGATATCTTCATTTAGAGGTATAAAGTCCGAAAGTATCTTTTTAATACTAATCATAATTTTATTTACTTCATCTCGTTTTGCATCATCAGGTACTTCAAATAAATGCTTTCCTTTCTCAATATTTTGAAATACCCAATGGTTACTGATCTTATCGATGTTCTCACCACTTAAGTATTTTAATGCTATACTATCATCAACTAACATATATTGTATTTAATGAGAGAGTGTATGATAAATACCAAACTCCCACTAAAGCTCACCTCTTTTCTTTTTTTGCTATTTTCTGTGTATAATATGCTAATATCTTTGTTGACAATTCTCGATATTAAGAAGATTCCGAACTAATTGTACTTACTCTATCCTCCTTTTCTAATCATGTATTTTCATAATTTCTCATTACAAAATTTTATTAATACTGATTTTATTGGTGGGCTTAACCTTTCTGGTAGTTTATCAAAATCAAACCATTTTAATTCTAAAACCTCTGATTCTTGTCCACGTATATCACCTGTAAAATCATTACATAAGTAAACAATGTCAATAATGTATGCCTCATTACCATCTGGATACACGTGATATTGCTCACTTCCAGAAAACACATCATATAAATCTAATCTATTTGCTATCAATCCTGTTTCTTCTAATAATTCTCTCTTTGCAGCATCTTCAACCTTTTCGCCCATCTCAACCGAACCACCATGATATGCCCAACATTTGTTATCTTTTCTTTGTTGTAATAAAATTTTATTATCTTTATACACAATTACACTTGCTCCACATAATTGAAATTCCTTTCCCATAATACCACCCCTAAAAAATCTTTTAATTCGTTTTCTCCTACAAAAGCAACGTAATTTTTAGCTAACGTAGCTTAATAAGAAAAATGCGAATTAGTTAGCTAAATTATTCAGAAAATTTTTAACCTGCATTAGGACATTCTTATCCGTTTTAAATGATAATAAATAAAGCATGTCCTTATTATTTTGCCATCTGAATTATTCAATCTCCTCAAAATATATCAACCATATAAAAACTGAAAATTAACCATTATATCCTACGCAATACCAAATTCAGCTTTAAGCTTTTCATACCTATTTTTTTCATGAGCCTTGATTTCAAACATAGGATTATACAAACAGTGCTGAAATACATCTGCATCTTTTAAAACTTCACTAAAATCAGAGTGTATGGCTTCTTTTTCACTATGGTTATAAATAGCATCACAAATCATTTTAGTTTCATCATCATTTGTGATTTGTAATAATGTTAATATTTCTCTTGCCAAGGCAGCACCTTTATGTGCGTGGTCTTTTGTGTCCATTTTTGCATATGAATATATATCATGAAGCATCCCTGCCATTGTTGCAAGTTCAGCGTTTTCTCCACGCTTTAATGCAATTAATGTGCAAAATTGTGCTACACCATATAAATGCACATAAGCACATCTTCGTTCTTCAACATCTTTCATATTCAAGATGATTTCATCTAAATACTTTCTTAAAATTTCAATTCTGTTCATAATTATTTCACCCCACTAAATATAGATAAACATGAAAATATATCAGACACTAGGTCTTGTATCTTTGCAATCAATTACTAAATAAACGGCCTATCTAGATTTTTATCAAAAACACCATTTTGTTTTAAAGGCTTATCCCACATGACATTGATTAACCCTGTTTTGGTAGCAAATTTCATCATTTTAAGAGTAAATCCTGTAAGTTCACGTGGTTCTTTTAGTGCTTCAGTAATGCCTTTATCAAAGGTGTGAGTTTTCTCATATATTTCACCTAATCGTCTCAATGATCTAAAGAGCTTTCTTGTCATGAAATTTGACATCATATACACAGTGGCTGAATTGCCTTTTATCACTGTTCCTAAATAATTTCTATTAAGCTCCTCTGAGAGTGAACCAAAGTATTTTTCAGCATATTTATATTGAGTGGCTTCTGGAAAACCACCTTGCAAAATAAAACCCATGGATTTATTTTCTGAAGGCTCCGAAGGCTCTAAGCACTCAATAAAACGCATTGTAACACCTGGCATGCTATGAATATACATTGGAAGCACGAAAATAATAGTATCAAAGCCTCTAACATATTCAGCAAGAGTCCTAGGCTCTTCTTTGCAGATATATTTTACTTCACAGGGAGTTTTCATCCCCTTTATAAACTGCTGAATAAATATTTCAGAATTGCCACTTTTCCCTTTAGGCGATCCATTAAGAATTATTGTGCTCATAAACCCCTCCATTAAATTACCCTCTATATTCTTCTAAAGCTTTAACTATAATATTTTTTGAAGCAAATTGATTAAATGTACGGTAGATGTAATCTTCAAAGATCTGCTTGCCTTCTTTAGTTATAAAATTACCTTCATAATAAAATTCTATATCTGGATATTTTTCATACCTAGGTATATGATTTAATTCTCCTCTTGATCCTCTTGTTGTTAGTTCTATTTGAGGTAGAAACAAAGGTATAATTCTATCAAAAAGACTCTTTAAATTTCCACTTACAAAACCTTTTTTAACCTTAGAAAATATAATCACCCTATCCGATTCTAAATATTTAAAATAAAATTGGTCTAAATCTTTATTTATGCATCTACCAGGAGTTTTTAACCAACAACTCCAACAACCACAGCAGTCTTTAATCTGGTTTTTAGTAAGATCTAATTCATAAATTGATTCTAGATCATGGTTCCCCAATTCCCTTATTACCACAGTTTTCATCATTCACCTCATAAATCTCTTTTAAATTAAATATAACTTTTTCTCAAAGCTTATAAGTATTTCTTCCATTGACTTCCTTCTCGTACTTCAGTAACAAAACCAATTTTCTTATAAAACTCATAGGCTTCTTCATCTGGATCTACATATGCATATATTGCACCAAGCTCTTTACAGCTTTTGAGTGCTGCATAAACGCAGGTTTTTGCCAATCCAAGATTACGATACTCCTTGGAGGTTGCTAAAGGTTCTAGGTAAACCTCCTGATTCTCCTCATCGAACCACATACCACAAAAGGAAGCATAGCTTCCATCTGGAGCTATGACCACTGAACAAATATCACGTCTATATTCAAGCCATGCATGCTTGATAGAAAGCTTTACATTGGAATCATAAGCAGGCGGCTCCCCTTCATACTCAAATGCTTTCCAAAGAAGCCTATTAAGCTTATCAAAATCATAGACTTCTTCTAATGACTTTATTGTGAATCCCTCTGGAACCGGTGCATTAGGTATTGAATCATAAAGGGAATATGCATTAGCATAAACTGCTGGAGACTTTTCATATCCTCTCAAAGCTAGTGCTTCTTGTAATCCCTTATTTGAACTAAGCACATTAGTTCTCAAATATTTTCCTCCATCTTTGCTTGTACCTGCAAAATGCTCTTCTGCATACTGTATCATTTCATCACAAATCTCCTTGTACTGAGAAAAATGATCAAAAAATACTGCTCCATCCCATGGGCTTTCTAAGCACACAACTCCAACTATTTCTCCATGATTTTCCCAAATTCCAAACTCCTCCGGGCGAAACTCTGGAAAACAGGGATGCTTTGAAAAACATTCCCAGGCACACTTTAAATTATTGCTCTGGCAATTATTCTTAGCTAGCTTTCCATAAAACTCACTGATTTTGCTAACATCCCCATCTTGGTATTTTCGTCGTATTGGTCTCATTTTTCTCTCCCCCATTCAGTAATAAGCACTCTTTTCAATTCTGTTAATATTGTGTTTGCTTTATTTATAACAAAATAAATTGTATTCAATATGAGAAGGTTGCAAGTCGAAGCTCACATAATTTTGCTTATATCCGCTCATAATCCTTTGAATAAATCCAGCTTTCATACTCGTATATGTAACTCTGTCTTTAGGATATTCGTTGGCTAACTGCATTTTTAAGTCCTCATACTCTTTCATAATATCTTCGTTTTCATTAAGAATATCTCTAAATTTGATATTATTGTTCCACTCAGTATTACCATAAATAACAACATGAATATAATGCGTATCCATGCCATTAGTAAAATCTCTGCAAGCAAATAATATATGCTCTTAACGAGCTGTTCGTGGTCTGTAAATAAAGCCTTTCTCTTCCAATAGAGGAATTAGGTCTTAAATTAATGTTATATCAATCATTGTATAATTTTCATTTTAACAATTCTTCTACTCCACATTTTCTATAAATGTACTTAAAGCTTCTTCCCAGCTCCTCATTTCATCACCAACTGTATTTCTTAACATTAGGTTATCTAATGATGAATATGTAGGTCTTTTAGCTTCACTAGGGTATTCATCTGTAGCACAAGGAATTACTTTGCAAGGAATTCTTGATAATTCAATTATTTTACATGCAAAATCATACCAGGTACATTCACCATGTCCTGAACAATGATAAACGCCATATCTCTCTGTAGCAATAAGTTTTAATATATGATGTGATAAATCTTCTACATTAGTTGGATTACCCCTTTGGTCATTTACAACCTTTAAACTACCTCTCTCTTTTCCTACTTTCATAACAGTATAAACAAAGTTTTTTCCGTTATATCCATATACCCATGAAGGTCTTACTATAAAATGTTTTGAAGAGAACTCTCTTACAAAATTATCACCCATATTTTTGCTTATACCATAAATGCTCTGTGGTGAAGCCTCGTCACTCTCCTTAAATGGTGTGCTTCCTTCCCCACTAAAAATATAATCTGTAGATATATGAACTATTTTTGCACCAATATCTTCACAAGCTATTGCTAAATTTTTAGCCCCAAATGCATTGACGTTAAAGGCTAACTCCTTATTAGTTTCACATCCATCTACATTAGTATAAGCCGCTGCGTTTATAACAATATCTGGCTTTATTTCTTTAAGTACTTTTTTTACATTATAAAAATTGGCTATATTTAGTTCTTTCGAGTCTTTTCCTATAACCGCTGCATTTTTTATTTGAATTGGAATTTCACCTAGTTCTGACTTTCCTTTATTTAAAATATTTATAAGCTGTGAGCCTACTTGTCCCCTTGAACCAGTTATTAATATTTTCATTTAACTACACTCTTCCTTTTCATAAACTTAAGTATATTCAATGATTACGTCATATGCTATGAGTTTTCATCAACTCTAAAAACATAGCTACTTCAACTTTAAGCACTACTATACATATATTTCAATTTTATAATTGGTAAATAACAATATAAAGGTACATAGCTATTGATCTTCACCTATTCGAGTGTTTACTCCATTAATATTCTTGTATATGCGCTTTCTATTTCTGTTTACCTTTTTCAAAATTTCTTTGTTCAAATCAAAACCTAAAATTTCTGCTACACCATATAAATAAATAGCAACATCTGCCAGCTCCTCACCAACGGTGGGTAATTTTTTTCTATATGCTTCAAACGCTTCAGCAAGTTCACCATTAATTAAACAAAACTCTAATTCAATATTAGTTGTATTAAATCCTTTTTCCACTTTATTATCAAATATTATCTTTTGTATATTTGTAAGTTCCTGCATAACTTATTCCTCCATTTTCTTAATTATTAAGAATACTTCAAAATACCAATTACTTTTTATACATAGATTTATTATTTTAAATGACTAAATCTATCCCAGAATAAATCTTTATTTAGTTTAAAGGTTAGTCCATCATACATATTTCCTCTAACTTCCCTATTATTAATTTCTCTGCTTTCAACATACAACCCGCATTTTTCTGCAAGCCTTACCATTCTTAGATTACCAGACCAAGTCTGAGTATATATCTCTGACACAACTCCTGACTTAAGCAAATAAGAAATGAACAGAGTAATGGCTGATTCCCCCATCTTTTTACCTCTGAATTTATTATTAGGAATATCAATACCTACTGCAAGCTTTGTTTTATCCTCATCAATATAATAAGAGGAAAGCCAGCCTATATGTTGTCCATCTATAGTGCATATCTCAAATCGCTTTCGTACTTCAGGCAGTTCTTTATTTAATCTTTGTAGTAAACTTATTCTAAGCTCTTCAACATTTACTTCTTCATCTTCCCAAGGTGCATCCCAATCCTGCCATTCTATTTCATTAGTATTCCAATTAATATAATCATCGATATCCTCCATAAACATATCTCTTAAATATATGCCTTGATTATATATTCTTAATGTGTTTGTTATAATTTGATTTGGCATACTATCAGCCTCGCTTTTGAATTGTTTTAATTCGTAATTTATTACTATTATCTAAATATTGCAAATTTATAATTGATAAATAGTATAAGAAGATTACGTTATATCAATCTGTCTTATTACTAAATCTAAATATTAACTTTTCTCCATCAAAGGTTGTACCCAATGACTTTTGAAAATTCCCTGAAGTATAATCATTTATAGTTTTATACCAAAATGACTGAGCTCTTTGATTCAAAGTTGTAGGATTAGTGTAAAGTTCCCATTTACCTCGAAATTTATCAAAAACTTGTTTGGCAGCAATTTCAGCAATATTTTTTCCTCTATATGGTCGAAGTAAGAAAAACTCGTACACATAGTAATCAGTACTTTTAGGTGCATATCCTCCAGTGGATACTAAATCGAATCCTGCTGGTTTTTTATCTACAAAAATTATAAAAGGGAATAATAGTCCTGGCTTTTGAAACCATATATCTTGCACACCATATTGTTTATCTAAAGTTTTTATTGGTTCATTCTCATAAATCCCATATTCATTAGGGACATTGCCATTGATTTCGGATAAATCATGCAAATACAAAGGATATATATTCCTAATTATATTTACAGTGTCCTCATTAGCTAAAATCGTTTCAATTTCCATGATAACTCTCACTTTCATTCTACTTTTCTTAATTTTAGGTTATATTAAATAATAATGTTGATATTATAACAATACTGCAGTTGCTGGGAGAGGGTCGTCTCCATTAGTAAGATGAATTACTACTGTAGGAATATTATGTTGAGAGCAATCTATAATACATTGAGTATATCTCCTAACAATATCCTCAGCATTTATACTCTCTGTCCAAATAAGATTAGTCCTATCGAATGGAGTGGGTAATAAGAATATATTGAAAAAACTTATTTTGTAGTGTCAGATTTCAATAAAGAATATAATATCAAATCAACAACACCCTTACCTTTCCAAACATACCCTTGGCGAATTATTCCCTCTTTAACAAAACCATTTCTTTGCAATACATTCTGCGATTTAATATTCTCTGGCATGACAAAGGCTTGTATGCGGTTAATGCCAATATCATTAAAGAGGTAATCTGTCATTACCTTAACAGCTTTTGTAGCGATTCCTTTAGCCCAAAATTTGTCATTTAGTCTGTAACCTATTGTTATCATATTTACATCCTGAGAGTAGTCAAATATCTCAGCTATACCAACAATATTGTTAGGTTCGCTATTTAAGCAGATTCCAAGAAATATGTATTTTCTTTTATGAAAATCCCTTTCAAAGTGTCCTATCATATTCGCAACAGTATCTTTATTCTTTTTAAGCATTACAGGAGAGTATTGAAAAAGCTTTTCGTTGCTATATATTTCAAAAAGGCTGTCAAGGTCAGAAGCTACAATTTTTCTTAACGTTATTTCATCTGCTACAATATGTGGAAATTGTTCATATGGATTTTTACTCAAAATTATCATACCCCTCTCATACTAAAAATAAATAGTCTTACTTCGCATAAGTTTACTATTATCTAAATACTTCAAATTTACAATTGACAAATAATACATGAATGCTGACTAAATACTAATCAACCTCAAAATATTTTTTAAGCTTGTCTACCTTAGCAGAATACTGTTCCTTAGTAAAATATCCCATTTCCTTCAACTCATTTAGAACTTTTTCATATTTTTTATACTGCGTATAATCTTCTTCTTTAACACCTTTGTTCTTATATAATCCTATTACTTCTTCAAGTTCAGCATCACTCAATATCGCTATATCTCTTAACTTAACTAATCCAAAATCCTCATTATCTTTAATGAGCTCCTCTTGTTTATTTAACAATGGATTAATTGCCAACCTTACAGAAAAATAAATAACACCAAATAGAATAATTGACCAAATAAACATTGTTTCTATACTCATTTTTCTTCCCCCCATCTATTATTTATCTCAATCTCTCCTACCAACTCTTCACTATTAGTATATCTCAACCACATATATAATAACAATATCTTCATTTATTACAAAAACATAACTTTTATAATTGTTTTTGCATTCATAAATCCAGTGGTGCCTGCACCTATAATTCTCCATAATTGCCCCACAATCTTACCTTATAATAAAACTATAGAAATAAATTATTATAAAACAATAAAACAGGAAGGAGAGATTATTAATGTATCGTGGAGGTTTTAACGGAGGAAATTTCATGCCTAGAGGCGGCGGAATGGGCCATATGGCATACCAAACAGGTTCTCAAGGTTTTAACTGGATGTATCTAGTATCTGCTGGCATTAAATTTTTAATATTCCTAGCTATACTATATGTAGCTTATAACATATTTAAATATTATAGAGATAACTCTAATCCAGCTATAAAAATACTTAATGAAAAGTATGCCAGTGGAGAAATAAGCGAAGAAGAGTTTGTAAAAAGAAGAGCGCTTTTAACAAAAAGAAGCTAGGGATTATAGGGAAACAATACGAAAACTTACCTTATACATGTTCCAAAATGGCATCTTCTAGCTATTATGGTGCATGTATAAGGTAATAGTTGAAGTTGTTTCCCTATAATTTTAGTCCCTAGCTTTTCTCATTAGTAATTGTTCCTTCCTACTGTATTTGTTAAAATTAATTTCAAGGAAACAAATTTAACTATATATGTTGCAATAAAAATCTTACATTTCTTAGATGCAAAATTCCACTACTTAATAGGTTAATCCCTAGGAATTTTGAAGCTAAAGAAATGTATTTAGATTTTTGTAACCTATAGGAGGCTGTGAAAAAAGGTGTTCTATAGGTTTCCCTACACCGCGCGTGGAGCTCCACGAGCGGCCCGTGAAAAAGAACACCTATGTTTTTCACATCCTCCTATATATTAGGTTATAAGAAGAAAGGATATGTATAAATTATGACTTATATAAATACCATAAACGAAAAATACACCATCCTAGTAGTAGATGATGAAAAAGCCATATTAGATGTAGTAAAGGCCTATTTAGAAAAGGAAGGCTTTGAAGTAATTACTGCTGTTAACGGAGAAGAAGCCTTAAATATTTTCAATAAAGAAACCCTTCACCTTATTATATTAGACCTTATGCTGCCTAAAATCTCTGGCGAAGAGGTATGCAGTAAAATAAGAAATACTTCCTCAGTGCCTATAATAATGCTTACAGCAAAAATAGAAGAGGAAGACAGGATAAACGGCATTTATATAGGTGCCGATGATTACCTTGTAAAGCCTTTTAGCGTTAGGGAATTGGTAGCCAGAACAAGAGCCTTGCTTAGAAGAACCTATAAAGATTTCTCCCCTTTAGCAGACATATTCTCCTTTAACCAAGGAGATTTAACTATTGATATAAAGAAAATGATAGTAAAAAAGAGAGATAATATAATAAACCTAACCACTAACGAATTCAAAGTCTTATCTGCTTTAATCAAAAAACCTGGAGAGGTTTTTTCTAGAGAAAAACTAGTGGAATATGCCTTTGGTATGGATTACGAAGGCTTCGATAGAACCATGGATACTTACATAAAAAACCTACGTCAAAAAATAGAGGATAACCCTAAAAATCCAGAATATATAATTACTATTTATGGTATGGGGTATAAATTTAAAATTCCTAACTCTATGGGAGGCGGAAAACATGAAAATGAAAAAAACACCCTTAAATAAAACCTTAGCTCTTAGCTTTCTCATAGTGATACTAGGTTCTATTATAATTTCTAGCATAATATCTAACTATTCCATCAATAAAGAATTTAATAATTATCTTATTGGTGAACAAAATGATAAGATTCAAAATGTAATAAGCATTTTACAAGACTCTTATACAAAAAATAACACCATAGGCATAAATATAGATGAACTGAACAGATATGCAGAGCTTCAAGAGTTATCCATTGAGGTTAGGGACTTAAATAATAAGATAATCTATTCCTCAGGGAATTCCCATTTTGGCAGAAGAGATAATATGAGAAGGATGATGAATTCTATGCCAAAGAGAAGCACTATGATGGATTCAAAAAAATATACCGAAAAGGACTATACCTTAAAGGCTAATGGCGGCACCATAGGTTATGTGACCATAGGCTATTTTGGCACCTCCTATTTAAGCTCCGGTTCCATAAACTTTATATCTACACTAAATCGATCCTTTATATTTTCTGCTATCATAGCCTTAGCCTTTGGACTTATAATAAGCATAATAATATCAAAGCAAATATCAAAACCTCTAATGAAAATCACAGAGGTCACAAATAAAATGCGAAGTGGAAACTTAGAGATCCGCTGCGGAGAAAACTCAAAAACAAAAGAGATATACGACCTGTCAGCCTCGGTAAATTATTTAGCAGAAACCTTAAGAAACCAAGAAATGCTAAGAAAAAGGCTTACTGCAGATATGGCTCATGAGCTTAGAACCCCTTTAACCACACTAAAAACTCACATAGAAGCCTTTCTCGATGATATATGGGAGCCAACCAAAGAAAGACTCCAGGTTTTTTATGAAGAAATTCAAAGACTAACCCACATGGTAGATAATCTTTATAACCTATCAAAGCTTGAAGAGCTAAACCTTAATCTTAATCTAAGCAAAATTAATATCTCACAGGAAACAGAAAAGATTATAAATACCTTCAAGCCCATATATCAAAAGGAAAATTATGAGCTAAAAAGTAATATAGAGCAAAATCTATATACTTTAATAGATAGAGATAAATTTAAGCAAATAATATATAACTTACTTTCTAATGCTTTAAAATACTTAAACCCTCAAGGCACAGTAGAACTTACCCTAATAAAGCAAGGCACTAACCTAATGCTAACCATAAGAGATAGCGGCATAGGCATAACAAAGGAAGAGCTGCCCTTCATATTTGAAAGGTTCTTTAGAAGCGATACCTCCAGAAACAAAAGCACAGGAGGTTCTGGTCTTGGACTAACTATAACCAAATCCTTCGTAGAAGCTCATGGAGGTAAAATCTTTGTGGATAGCAATCTAGGGCAGGGAACTACCTTTGAAATACTGCTGCCACTAAGGATGGAATGAAGCTATAGAAAAATTTAGGGTTTACAATTATATAAATAACTTTTGGTGTATAATATAGATATGATTTAAAGAAAGGATTGATACAACTTCATGTCAATATTAAATAAATATGATGAATCTATATCCTTAACATATAATTATACTTATAGAATGTTATCCCATTTAAAAAACATAATAATCAATTTAGAAAAACTTAGAGATATTGATGAATTAACAAAAGAAGTTTATAGAGACTCGATTATAAAAAAATACGAAACTCTGGAAGATTTAACTTGGAAATTACTATCAAAAATATTTAAATCTAATGGACTAGAGATAAATAATCCTAGAGGTTGTTATAAGCAAGCCTTTAAGGAAGGACTTATAGAAGATATAGACATTTGGAATGATATTTTGCTATCAAGAAATTCCACGGCACATATTTATGATGAAGCAGACTACGAAAAAATAAAAGACAAAATAGTAAATGAATATGTGAAAGCCATAGAAAAATTATTAAATAAAATTTCTGACGAAGTGATGTGATACTATGTATGGAATAAACAAAGATGTCTATGAAAATTTAATTTACTATTTTAATAAAAATACTAATATAAAAAAAGTCATATTATTTGGTTCTAGAGCTAAAGGCACTGAAAAAATAAATTCTGACATCGATCTTTGCATAGATTTCTCTGGGGAAAATAGAGCTTCTCTCATAGAAGAAATCGATAAATTAATAGGAATATATTCCTGTGATATTGTGTTTTTAGACTCTCTTAATGAACCCATAGAAAAACAAATTGCTAGAGATGGTGTGGAAATATATACAAAATACCAATAAAGAAACGTGAGTTTCATAAATAGCATGGCTATTTACGAAACTCACGTTTTAACTAAAAATCCTATTCCTTTATCGCCTTAACCAATGCATTAGCATCATTTATATCCGTTGCCCAGCTAGTGCAAAAACGCACTGCACAGTGCTCCTCATCAATTTTCTGCCAAAAGGAGTATTCAAAGTTTTCCTTTAATTTTTCTAGAACTTTATTAGGTAGTATAGGAAACTGCTGATTGGTAGTAGACTCTGTTAAAAATGGATAACCTTTTTCTATGCAAGCCTCTTTTATTAACCTAGCCATATTATTTGCATGGGCAGATATTTCAAAATACAAATCCTTCTCAAATAAAGTTAGAAATTGTAATCCAAGCAATCTGCCTTTGGCAAGCATTCCACCCTTTTGCTTTAATATGTATCTAAAATCTTCTTTTAACGCTTCCTTGGATATAACCAAAGCTTCACCAAAAAGTGCTCCCACCTTAGTTCCTCCAATATAAAAAGCATCACAAAGCTTAGCAATAGTAGGCAGATCTAAATCATTATTTTCAGCACATAAACCATAACCTAAACGAGCTCCATCCATATATAAAATAAGATTATTCTTTCTAGAAACTTCGCTGATTTCAGCTAATTCCTGCTTTGAGTAGATAGTTCCTATTTCTGTAGGGTTTGATATGTAAACCATCTTGGGCTGTACCGTATGTTCCCTTACTTCATCGTTATAATGCTCATCATAAACCCTTTGCACTTCCTCCGCAGTTATTTTACCATCTACACCCTTAACAGCTAAAACCTTATGCCCAGTAGCCTCGATAGCCCCGCTTTCATGGGTATTTATATGACCTGTATCCACAGATACAATTCCTTGATGGGGACGTAAAGCCGAAGAAATAAAAGTTAAATTTGTCTGAGTGCCCCCTACAAAAAAGTGTACATCTAAATTTTCATTCTTACATTTTTCCTTAATGAGCCCTCTTGCCTTTTCACAATAAGGATCCATGCCATAGCCAGAAGTCTGCTCCAAATTAGTTTCCATTAATCTTTCTAATATTCTAGGATGCGCTCCTTCAGTATAATCAGAATTAAAACGAATCATTTTTACACCATCCTTGTTTTTCAGTCTAGAAAATGTTTATTAACTTTATTATAGCTTACTTTTCGGGGTGTGTGAAAAAAACTATAAATATTATTTTAAACCTCATAATATTTATATTTTCCCTTCTATCTATTTTCCTTTGCCAGCTACTTAGGCTTTTTATTATCTCATTACAAGTTCTTTATTTAAGAAAGTAATGCTTCCTTATTATATTGTGGCAAAGGAAACCCCCCTCTGCCACATCCCCCCTCTTACTTTAGTCACTAAAAGTGACCAAGATAAAGAATTCCTATTAGGGTAGTAAAGAAGCCAATTCTATTGTAATTTTCATCAAAAAAACTGATAATAAGAACCGTACTCTTAAAAGGCTTTAGCAGCTTTTGTAGAGGCTAAAATGAAAACGGATCATTATAGAAAGGGATGAATTTAAATGGAAAGAAAAAAGCAGGTAGTAACTATAGTTGGGGCTGGCAGCACAAGAATCCCGGCTCTAATAGGAAGCTTAATAAACTATAAGGATAGATTTCCATTAAAAAAACTAGTACTTTTTGATATTGACATAAAACGTATTGAAGCTTTACAAGATTATATAAGATTGACCATGGAAAAATATTGCCCAGAGGTAGAACTAGTATTTACAGATAAGGATGAAGAAGCTTATATAGATACAGACTATGTATTCTGCAACATGCGTGCTGGAAACTTTGAAATGAGAGGCTTGGATGAGAAGATTCCACTAAAGTATGATTTAGTGGGTCAAGAAACCTGTGGACCAGGAGGCTTCGCTTATGGAATGAGATCCATAGGAGCTATGATAGACATGGTTAAGAAGGTTAGAGAATATGCCCCTGAAGCGTGGATATTAAATTATACTAATCCAGCAGCCATAGTGGCAGTTGCCTTGGACAAAGCTTTCCCAGATGACAAGAAAATATTAAATATATGCGATCAACCTTACTCCATGATTAAGTCCTTTGCAAAGATATTAGAGGTAGATATGTATGACATAGAACCAAGATTCTTTGGACTAAATCATTTCGGATGGTTTACAAAGCTATATTATACACCAACTGGAGAAGACCTATTACCAAAGCTTAAAAGCTTCTTAAGTGGACACGAATTTAAGCCTTACAATGCAGAACAAAGAGAAGCATCCTGGCTTAAGACTTATAAAAATGTAAACAAGATTATGTCCTTCTTCCCAGAGTATCTTCCAAATACTTATTTACAATATTATTTCTTCCCGGATGAAATAGTTAAGGACAGCGATCCAAATTACACTAGGGCCGATGAAGCTTTAAACGGCAGAGAAAGAGAAGTTCTTGAGCTATGCAAGAAGGTTAAGGAGCAAAACTCTTTAGAAGGAATTCCTCTATTAACTGGAGCAGTTCACGGAAATATGATGGTAGAAGTAGCTGAATCCATAGCCTACGATTTAAAGAAGGTATTTGTTATTATGACTAGAAATGAAGGCATAATACCTAACCTTCCAGAAGATGCCATGATAGAAGTAGCTGGGGAATTAACTAAGTATGGAGTGGTAGCTTATAAGGTTGGAGAGATTGGAACCTTTTATAAGGGATTAATGGAATGTCAATACGCTTACGAAAAGCTAACCGTTGAGGCTTGCTTGGAGTCAAATTACGAGAAAGCACTACAAGCTCTAACCTTGAACCGTACTATTGTTAATCCAGTTAAGGCTAAAGCAGTATTAGATGATTTAATGGAAGCTAATAAAGACTACTGGTATTTAAAATAATCTACAAAATAAGTGTACTATAATTTCTTTTATATTGCGTAACTATTAAGCAGAGAGGTGTTTTTTATGGATATATATGAAGAATCACTAAAGTTTCACGAGGAGAACAGAGGTAAGTTTGAAATAAAATCTAGAGTAAGTGTTCAGGATAGAAAGGCCTTAAGCTTAGCTTATACTCCAGGAGTAGCAGAGCCTTGCAGAGAAATATATAAAGATAAGGAAAAGGCCTATCTATATACAAGAAAATGGAATACCGTGGCTGTTATTTCTGACGGTACCGCCGTTCTAGGTCTTGGAGATATAGGTCCTGAAGCTTCCCTACCTGTAATGGAGGGAAAATCTATACTGTTTAAGGAATTTGGAAATGTGGATGCCTTTCCTTTAGTGCTAAACACTAAAAATGTAGATGAAATTGTGGAAACTATAATTAGAATCTCCCCAACTCTAGGAGCCATCAATTTAGAGGATATATCTGCTCCAAGATGTTTTGAAATTGAAAAAAGGTTAAAGGAAAGCCTTGATATTCCAGTATTCCATGATGACCAGCATGGTACAGCTATAGTAACTTTAGCTGCTCTTATAAATGCATCAAAAATAGTGAATAAAAAATTAGAAGATTTAAAAGTTGTAGTCAATGGTGCTGGAGCTGCTGGAGTTGCTATAACAAAATTATTGCTTTCCTCTGGAGTAAAAAATATAATACTCTGCGATAGAAAAGGAGCTATATATGAAGGTCGTGAGGGTTTAGATCACTCTAAAATAGATATAGCTAAAATAACTAATAGATCCATGGAAGCAGGTTCCTTAGAAACAGTTATTAAAAATTCTGATGTTTTCATAGGTGTATCAGCTCCTAATGTAATGAGTAAAGATATGGTTAAATCTATGAACAAGGATTCCATGATATTTGCTATGGCAAATCCTGTGCCAGAAATATTTCCTGAGGATGCCAAGGAAGCCGGAGCTAGAGTCATAGGTACAGGCCGTTCAGATTTCCCTAACCAAATAAATAATGTACTAGCCTTCCCAGGAATATTTAGAGGGGCCCTAGATGCTAGAGCTAAAGAAATTAACGAAGCAATGAAGGTAGCTGCAGCATATGCTATAGCTAATTCTGTGAGTGAGGAACAGCTTCATGAAGATTTCATAATCCCTAATGCCTTTGATATTTCTGTACAAAAGGCTGTAGCTAAAGCAGTAATGGAAGCCGCCATAAATAGTGGCGTGGCTAAAGTGAAGTAATAAAAAACATACTTAGGCTTTTAAGCAAAACCTAAGTATGTTTTTTACAATCTATTCTAAATTTATCTTTATCTCTTGATCTTTAATAAGTTCTGTATCATATCCTACAGGAGTTCCTATTTGTGCAATTTTTGAAAAGTCAAGTTGACTATTTGAGAATTTAAGCCTTTGAACATATCTTCCACTTTCTCTATCTACGGATGTGCTTAGACCGTACTCCCCTAGAGGAAGCTGTTTTCCATTACTATCATAGAACCTAAAGAGAGGCTCTCCTATATTAATTCCTTCGTTGTGGTAAGTGACTTCTATGGTTCCTCTCTTAAATTCTACTTTTTCCACTACCACGCTTCCTATATTAGAATTTTTAAAGGTTATGGGAAGCTGGCTTATGCTGAATTTTTCATCCACTAATTCCTTACTATCATCTGGAGCTTTTATAGGTATAAGCCTTAGGTATTTCATATCTACATTGCCTTTTATAAATTCAAAAGAATTTGTTGCTTTCCCAAAAATTGAACCTTGTAAGTCTGTATTTAGCAGGTCTAAGGCCATACCTTTATCATCTATTAATACAAAATTTCGAAATATCCTAGAATCCTTTGACTTTTCACTTATTATGATTTGGCTTCCAAAAGGAGATATACTTACTTTATCTATGGTAATGTTATGTTTAAAGTTTCCTACATCAATAGTAGCCTTTATATTAGGCTTAACGGTTTTGCTCTCAGTTTCCACCTCTGCCTTATCTATGGTGGAAGCGATGCTCCAATTACCTTTTACCCTGAATATCTCTTCTGCATACATTTCAAGATCAAAGTTCTTAGGCAATTTAATTTGAGATACATTAATTCTCCTCATTACTTTTAGAGTATTTTCTCCCTGAAAGTAGGCATCCATATCATTATTATTACTATATCTTATTTCTTTTCCATTAATCTTAAAATGCAGTAAAGGTACTGATAACACTTCTTTAAATAAATATTCATTAGTAAATTTCATATCTATAGGCTTATTACTTTCAACAGTAAAGAAAACATTCATAAAATTATCATCTATGGCCAAGTTATCTAGGGTAAGCTTGATTCCCTTATCTTCTGCTGCTACCCCCACAGCTCTATTAAATTTTTCAAAGCTTGCTTTGTTTTCATAGTACTTTGTGCTTGAATTATCAAAATAAGATATTACTTGACCAATTATATTTTTCCCAAAGCTTGTGTCTAACGCAAAAACCGTAGTTATAGATAGAGTTGCCACCGCTGCTGCTATTAAGGCAATCTTAATACTAACCTTTCTATGCGAACTTTTATTGGGTAAGCTTTTTATAATATTATTGATCTTCATATCCACTTCCTCTGGCAATTGAAATACTTCCTTTTTGGCTTTTTCCTTTAATAATCTATCAAAATCATCTAATCTCTCCACAATAACTCCCCCTTAATCTATTTTTACCATAGTCTTAAGCTTCGATTTGGCTCTGCTAAGCCTAGATTTTACAGTACCTTCAGAAATATTTAAAACCCTGCTGATATCCTTTATACTCATATCCTCATAGTAAAATAAAAATACCACTGCTTTAAATTTATCCTCTAATTTGTTTATGTGGCACATGAGGCTATCTTCATTGTTCTCCACGTAAACTCCTTGAAAGTCTTTTATATTCTCCGTAAGTTCAACTCTTTTACTATTTCGAATTATAGAATAACATTCATTCACAAGTATTTTCATAACCCAAGATTTAAAGCTATCTATGTTTTTTAATTGATACATATTTTTATAAGCCTTTACGATAGTCTCTCCTATAGCATCTTCTACGTCCGCCTCATTTTTTAATATGCTTTTAGAAAGTCTGTATAGTGAAACTTTATTTTCGTTTATCAATTCTACAAAAGTATCCTTATTAGAAACTTTAGAAGTAATATACCTAGTATCTTGATTTTCAACCATGGCTTTATTAAACTCCAATCTTCCGTCACCTCTTTTTTATTTTACTATTTTTAAGTTATATTAGGGATATCTCTAATTACATATGATAGATAATTTACCATAGAAAAAAGTTCCCCCATCATAAAAATATTTATATAGATTATTTATTTTACAACTATTTACATGAAAATTCTATATTGACATTGTTTTAAAGAAAGAATATACTGTATATAAACAATATATACAGTAATAACAGCATTAAGGATGGTGATAACGCTTGAACATAATTATTTCTAACTCCTCCGGCGAACCCATATATGAGCAAATAGTAAAGCAGGTAAAAAATCATATTCTTACAGGGGTTCTAGAAGAAGGAGCCTCTCTGCCTTCAATAAGAAATCTAGCCCAAGAACTTAGAATCAGTGTTATAACTACTAAAAGGGCCTATGAAGAATTAGAGAGAGAAGGCTTCATACATACCATGCCCGGAAAAGGCTCCTTTGTTTCAGGACAAAACAAAGAACTGCTGAGGGAAAAAAGGATAAAAATAATAGAAGAAAAACTTCAAGAAGCCATAGAAGAGAGCAGATTGTTAGATTTAAGTTTAGAAGAGCTTAAGGATATGCTAACGATATTTTATGAAGAGAGCAATGATAGATAAAGGCATTAATATAGAAGCATATTAAGCTAGCTGATTAAACTTGTGACTTTTACTTATGTAAAAAATCAAGGTTAAATTTATGGGAGGTTTTAATTATGGAAAATATATTAGAGATAAAAAATTTAAGAAAAGGATATAAAGATTTCACCTTAAAGGATATAAGCTTTACTTTGCCTAGGGGCTTTGTTATGGGATTTATAGGTCCTAATGGCGCAGGAAAAAGCACTACCATAAAGCTCATAATGAATTTAATTAAAAAGAACTCTGGAGAAATAAATATCTTTGGAATGGACAATGTAAAACAGGAGAAGCAAATTAAAGAGAAAATCGGCTTTGTTTATGATGAAAACTACTTTTATGAAGAGCTAAACATAAAATCCATGGCTAATATAATAGCTTCCTTCTATAAAAACTGGAATGAAAAAACCTTCGAAAAATATATCAAGCAATTTGGTTTAAATAAGGATAAGAAAATCAAGGATCTATCTAAGGGTATGAAGATGAAATTTTCCTTAGCCATAGCTCTAAGCCATAAGGCAGAGCTTATAATAATGGACGAACCAACTTCAGGTCTGGATCCCGTGTTTAGAAGCGAAATACTAGACATCTTATATTCTCTAATACAAGATGAAAATATAAGCATATTCTTTTCCACTCACATAACTACAGACTTAGAAAAAATAGCTGATTATATAACTTTCCTAAACAACGGTGCCATAGAATTTTCAGATGAGAAGGATTCTATTATGGACAGGTATTCCATAGTAAAAGGTTCTAAGGACTTACTAGATAGAGACACAAAAAAGGAATTTATAAAAGTTAGAGAAAACTCTTATGGTTTTGAGGCCTTAACCAATAATGTTCAAAGAGTTAAATCTCTCTTTAGAGATAAAGTTGTCATCGAAAGAGCCTCTCTTGAAGATATTATGGTATTTTCAGTGAAAAGATAGGAGGGACGGTTAACATATGTTTAAACTAATATATAAGGATATTCTGGTAAATAAGAGATACTTTAAGAGCATGCTTATATTTGCCTTGGTATTCCCTTTAATTTCTGTACTAAATGGTGGCTCCATTAATGCCTCTTATGTTTCAGTCATAATGTGTGGTTTTACCTTTTTTGTAATGGCAGTGGAGGTCGAGGAGAGAACAAAAACTTATAGAATTATAAACAGCTTGCCTATTAACAGAAAGACTACAGTATATGCTAGATACATGGGATCACTACTTATTTCCATCTTATTTATGTCTCTACTATGCCTTTTATTTTACTTCCTAAGTACTATACCTAACTCTCCTTTTAGAGCTTTTAATCTTTCTAAGCTATTAGAGGCCATTACCACTGTATTAATCATGAGCAGCATAGTGATGTGTGTGACCTACTGCTTCGGATATATGGCTGCAAGAATTGCAAACTTCGTGGTGTTTTTTCCTGTGATTTTCATACTAACTGCATTTCAAGATAAAGATTTTGCAGCCTTAGGTAAGCTTTTCTTAATACTTAAAGATACCAGCTTTAATATGCTTTTGATAAAGCTATCCATAGGAATACTAGTGTATTTATTATCTATGATTATTTCTGTTATGGTATATGATCAAAGAGATTTATAGGAGGGTGCTATGTTTAATTTAGTTTTGAAGGACTTTAAGCTAATTAAGAAGGTATTAATTTTGGGAGGAGCTTATGCTATCCTACTAGCAGTAATACAGAATCTTAATGAAGAAGTAGGCTTTTTTAGCCAAGGATTCAGTGGTTTTTATACAATTTTTATGACCTACGTCAGTTTTACCTATTCTAACGGCTATGATGATAAAAACAAGGCCTATATGTTTATAAACAGCTTACCAGTAGGAAAATCAATAGTAGTGATATCTAAATACTTATCTATAGTATGCTATAGTATCTTCTATTATATGTTCTTCTCCCTATGCTGTTTTATAGTAAATCTATTTACTTCTTCTCCCTTAAAAGCTTTTGACTTTTTAATTATGATCATAATATTGCTTATAAACCTTTTAATCTTTGGAATACAGTATCCACTTTATTATAAATATGGAACAAAATTTTTGCATATGTTTAAGCTCGTAGGTTTTTTTATAATATTCTTAATCCCTAACATTATAACTAAACTTGCTAAAACAATAGATCAAAATACCTTTCTCAATACTCTTCAATGGATAAATAATAATGCTATGCTGTCTATGTTAGTCTTTGGAATAATAGTTATACTTATAACCTTTGCTGCTCTTAATGCCTCTATTAAGATATATAGTAACAAAGATTTTGCATAAACATAAAATAAACTTTTTTTCATTAGTCACAAAGACATTACAAAATGCTTTATTCCTAATAGCCTAATGTATTAACTGGCAAGTATAAAAACCTCTAAGGAAATTTTCCTTAGAGGTTTTTTGTCAATACTATACTTTATTCTACATTCTTCTTAAGAGCTGATAACATGAATCCTGATACTACAGTTCCTACTATTATAGCTACCACATACATTGCTAAATTTCCCACTGCATTTGGTATAGGTAATACAAATATTCCACCATGAGGCACTGCTAAGGTACACTTAAATAGCATGGACAAAGCTCCTGTTACTGCTGAACCAACCATTATGGATGGTATAACTCTTAATGGATCTGCAGCTGCAAAAGGTATAGCTCCTTCTGTTATAAAGGAAATTCCTAGTGCCCAAGCTGCCTTACCTGCTTCTCTTTCCTGTGGTGTAAATTTGTTTTTAGCTATTACAGTAGCGAGAGCGATACCAAGAGGTGGTACCATACCTGCTGCCATAACTGCGGCCATTATGGTGGATGGTTGTCCTGCTGCAATGGTGGCTGCTCCAAAGGTATAAGCTGCTTTGTTCACTGGACCTCCCATATCAAAAGCCATCATTAGACCTATTATAGCTCCAAGTAAGACGGCATTAGTTCCGCTTAAGCCTTTTAACCAGCTAGTTAAGCCATCGTTTATTGCCTTTATTGGACTCCCTAAAATATAAATCATTATAAGACCTACAATTAATGTTGATAGAACAGGCAATACAAGTACTGGCATTAACCCTTCCATAGATTTAGGTAATTTTATATATTTCTTCAAATAATAAACAGTATAACCCGCAAGAAAACCTGCTAGTAATCCACCTAAGAAACCTGCCCCTAAATTGCCTGCTAAGAAGCCGCCTACCATACCTGGCACTAATCCTGGTCTGTCAGCTATAGAATATGCAATATATCCTGATAATATTGGAACCATAAAGCTAAATGCCCCTTGAGCTCCCATCTTAAATAACGCTGCTGCTAAGGTTCCTTCTTGTTCAAAGGCTTTAATTCCAAAAGCGAAGGAGAAGGCTATTAATAATCCACCAGCCACTACAAAAGGAATCATGAAGGATACTCCTGTCATTAGGTGCTTATATACTCCTGTTCTACTTTCCTTTTCTTCTGCTTTTGATTTAGCCACTTCTTCGGTGAGAGTTAACTTACTTTTTGCTTCCAAAGCTCTATTGATTAAGGATTTTGCGTCTTTTATAGCATCTTTAACTGAAGCTTCTACCACAGTAAGTCCTACAAATCTGCTTTTATCCACATTAGTATCCACCGCTAAAATTATTGCATGAGCTTCTTTTATATCTTCACTAGTTAAAACGTTTTCCGCCCCTACAGATCCCTGAGTCTCTACCTTTATTTCATGTCCCATTTCCTTAGCTGCCATTTGAAGTGCTTCTGCCGCCATATAAGTGTGAGCAATGCCCGTTGGGCAAGATGTTACAGCTAATAATTTCATATCCTTTCCTCCCCTTTATTTTTTATATTAAGCTGTTTCATTTAGAGTTAACTTACTTTATTATAAAACAGCTTATAAACTTTATTGCTTTATAAAGCTTATTCAAATATCTTTATAAACTCTTCAAAGTTATTGCATTTTAATAAGTTCTCTCTTATGTCTGCGTGCATTAGCTTCCTTGATATTTCGCTTAAGGCTCTAAGATGTAAATCGCTAGATTCTTCCGGTACTGCTATTAAAAAGAGCAGATGAGCTGGTTTATCATCCATGGATTCATATTCTATTCCATCAGTACTTCTACCAAAGGCTATGGAGGCTTCTTTTACAGCCTTGCTCTTACCATGAGGTATTGCTATGCCCATTCCAATACCTGTTGAAAACTCCTCTTCCCTTTTTAGTACTGCCCTTTTAAACTCTTCTTTGTCTAATATCTTTCCGTCCTGAATTAAAATATCTATTAATTCCTCTATAACTTCCATCTTGCTTGAAGAAGTTAGATTGAATTTTACTCTTTCTTTTGAGAACATATCCTTAGTATTCATCATACTACCTCCCTAATGCCTAATTCTGCTTGGTTTAGCAGTGATTTTACCTGTTCTATTGTACAGGCTTCTGTACCCTCTAGCATCACTGAAGCTGCTCCAGAGGCTTGTGCAAAAGCTAAAGTTTCCTTTGCATTTAGTTTGTTAACCATACTGTAAACTAAAGCCGCCACCATGGAATCTCCAGCCCCTACAGTACCTTTTACTGGTACTTTAAGCCCTTGAGCTTCCAAATCATCCTCTTCTGTAACGTACATAGCTCCTTTTTCTCCTAGAGATACAAGAACTCTTTCTATCCCTAAATCTCTTATGCATTTTGCGCCCTTTAATATATCTTTCTTATCCTTAATATCTATATTGAGTAACATTTTAAGTTCATGCTCGTTAGGTTTTATAACATGAGGCTTTTCCCTTATCCCCTCTTCCAGAAGCTCGCCTTCTGCATCTAGTATAACCCTAGCCCCATTACCTTTTGCTATAGCAGTTAATGTACCATATATATTCTTAGGTATAGAAGGCCCTACTCCTCCTGCGAGAATTACTATATCCTCTTTCTGGCACATACCTCTAAACATATTTATAAACTCATTTAATTCTTCTTTGGTTATGTGTGGTCCTGGCTCATTTATATCCGTGTATACCTTATTATCTATATCTACAATTTTTGTGTTAGTCCTAGTATTCCCTTTTATAGAAATAAAATTGTGCTTTATTCCTCTTTTATCTAGCTCTTTTTTAAAGATATCTTCCCAAATTCCGCCTAGAAAACCAGTGCATATAGAGTCTATGCCAAAATTCTTTAGAACCTTTGATACATTGATGCCTTTTCCACCTATATCATATCTAAGAGAATCTACTCTATTAACTGTTCCTAGAGTTAAATTTTCTATTAGCAAAGTCTTGTCCATAGCGGGATTCAAGGTTACTGTTATTACCATGCCTTCACCACCTTATCTATAGATAAACACTACGTAAACTTAATTTATAAATGTACCAAAATGGAAATCTTTAAGCCATTATGGTGCATTTATAAATTAATAGTTGAAGTTGTTTATCTATGTTTTGTTATCACATCTACTCCGATTTCTTCGTAGGATTTTATTACATCTTCCTCTAAATCATTACTAGTTATTATGGCTGTAACCGCCCTTATAGGACATATGACTGAGAAACACACCTTATTAAACTTTGAACTATCTGCTACCACTATGACTTTGCTAGCAGAATTCATCATAGCCTTTTTAGTTTGTGCTTCTACATGATTTGGAGTAGTTATTCCATCCTCTATAGAAATACCATTGGCTCCTATAAAAGCCTTGTCTACTCTAAAATTTCTTAATACTCCCTCAGTTATGTGTCCCACCATTGCCCTAGTGGTAAGTCTTAAGCTTCCGCCTGTTACTATGGTTTCTATGGACTCCTTTTCAGACAATTCAGAGGCTATATCTATAGAATTTGTTATTACCGTTATGTTTCTAGCCTTTAGCCTTCTAGCAATTTCTAAGGTGGTAGTACCTGAATCTAGTATTATAGTATCTCCATCTTCAATGATGCTGCTGGCTATTTCTGCGATATGAGCCTTTTCATTACTATGCTCTTCTCTTTTATCAGTAAAAGATGGTTCAAAGCTAGTTCTATTTACTCCTACAGCTCCCCCATGAGTTCTGGTCAAGAGCTTCATCTCCTCCATCTCCTGCAAGTCCCGTCTTATGGTTGATTCTGAAACTTTAAAAGTATTAGCTATTTCTGTTACCTTTATACTACTTCTCTCTTTTAATATTTCCGCTATTTTTTCTTGTCTCTCTTGAGCAAACATATTAATCCCACTCTTTCTCATTATATTTGATTTGCTCATTTATGATTGAATGCAATCATTTGTGATTGTTTGTTTTAATTTTATAGCTAATTCAATCAATTGTCAATACGTTTTCATAAAAATTAATCATATTCACTCATATCAAATCACAAATGAGCAAAGGCCAGCAATTTTTACTGCTGACCTTTATTACTTTATCTCCTTAAATAGCTCCCAAGCCTTTTTTCTCGCTTCTTCCAGCACCTCTATACCATTATCTGTAATAGAATAGTATTTTCTAACCTTGCCCTCTATTACTCTATCTTCCTTTATCAATAACCCATCCTCTTCTAAATTATGAAGTATTGGATATAGAGTTCCAGGGCTTACACTATAACCATGCTCTCCTAACTCTTCTATCATCCATGAGCCGAAAAAGGGTTCTTTCTTTGCATGATGCAGTATATGAATCTGCATAAAGCCTAAAAATAGTTTTCTTAATACTTTATCTTGCATTAGTTCTTCCTACTTTCAAATGTTTAATTGTTGTTCCTTATTAAAAAATGATTTATATCCTAACTGTACAAATAAAATAACTGTTAGTGATACGCTGCCTAATATTCCAAGCATTATAGCAATCTGATACTGAATAGCTAACAAGGGTGATGTACCTGAAAGTATTTGACCTGTCATCATGCCTGGTAAAAAAACTATACCCATACCTACCATGGAGTTTATTGTAGGCAATATTGCAGAGTCAAAGGCATTATCTACTATGTGCTTACAGGCATCCTTTGGAGTAGCCCCAAGCATCAAGGAATTTTCTATCATAGGCTTTTGAACTTTAAAACCTTCAACTAGTTTAGTTGCCCCTAAAGATATGCCAGTCATAGAGTTACCTATTAACATTCCAGCAATAGGAATAAAATACCTAGGATCATACCAAGGTCTTATATTCACTACTACCAATATAAAATATATCAAACTAAATAAGGTACCTGAGATCATGGATAATGCAATAACCTTTTTTAGTGATTTAGTAAGTATTAGCTTACTTCTTTTAAATATATTATATATTGAAAATATCTCCATAACAATTATAACTAATAAGGTATAAATCATATTTATATTGTCGAACAAATATATAAGTACATAGCCAGTCAAAATCAGTTGTAACGTCATTCTTATGGTAGATATTATTATTTCTTTTTCCCTTTTTATTCCTTTAACTCTTACAATGAATAAAAGTAATACTACAAATAAATAGGCTGCCACCATTTGAAACACACCTAAATCTATAACTCCATTCATGCTACTTACCCTCCTCTTCTACTACTCTCCCATTTTTAATATGTATTACATTATCAGCAAAAGTATTAGCCACAGTCTTTGAATGAGTTACCATGATTAAGGTTTTCCCATGGTCTCTACAATAGGTTTTAATATATTCTATTACCTTGGTTTCACTATCTTGATCTAAAGCTGAAGAAGGCTCATCTAGTAAAAACACCTCTGGCTCCATCAATATAATTCTTCCAATAGCAATCCTCTGCTTTTCCCCACCGGACAAATTGCTGCAATCCTCATGAATATCCTTATTTATATTAAGAAATTCCATCACAGATTTTAGCTTTTCCTCTGAAGGCAAGTCCTTCTCACTAAATATAATGCCCTTGATTAAATTATCTCTTATGCTTCCTTCATATATTATAGGTGTTTGAGGAAGCATAACTACCTCTCTTCGCAGTTCTATGGGGTTTAAGTCCTTTAGATTTGTTCCTTTAAATGTTAACCGTCCCCCTTCTGGATTTATCATCCTATTCAATAATTTTAACAATGTGGTTTTCCCGCTGCCGCTTTCTCCTACTATACAGGTGGTTTTATTTTTTGGTATTTCTAGCTTATTCACCTTTAGGATGTTTTTATAGCTTACATTTTCTAAATTAAACATAGTTAATCCTCCTCTATATACTCAATCTAAAATATCCCTATAATAATTAAATTTTAAATTCCTCTAGGATAATCAATGTTAATTCTATGTAATTTGTATTTACAGTTTAAATTTATTTATGTACAATTTCTATAACGAATAACGATAACGAATTACGATATTAAATATATTATACTACTCCTTGGGGACGGTTAACAACTAATTTCACATTTTAGCTTTGTCTTTGGGGACGGTTAAGGATTAATTACATTTTGACCTTATCTTTTAGTGAAAGGAAGTGAATATAATGAAAGAGATATTATCTTATTTTTTAAAGATCGGATTTTTGGGCTTTGGAGGGCCCATGGCTCATATAGCTATGATGGATGAGGAGTTAGTTGAGAAAAGAAAATGGGTTTCTAAAGAGGAGTTTTTAGAAGGCTTGGCCGTTTGCAATATACTCCCTGGTCCTGCTTCTACTCAGTTAGGTATTTACATAGGATATTTAAGAGGAGGATTAATGGGCGGTGTTTTAGCTGGCATTGGCTTTGTTCTTCCTTCCTTTATAATCATTACCTTGCTTAGCTTTCTATATTTTTCTTATGGAACCTTGCCTCAATTAAAAAGTATGCTTTATGGTATAAATGCTGTGGTTATCTCTTTAATAGGTATATCCCTTTATAAAATGGGTAAAAAATCTATAGAAGACAGTACAGCTTTTATAATTTTTATAATAAGCGCTATTGCTATATATTTCGGTAAAGTAAATATGATCTTAGTGATGACTATATCAGTCATAGCTGGCATATTCATATATTATGGCTTTCAGAAAAACAGCAGTAAACTTAATTCTTTGCTGCTGCCTCTTTTCTTATTCTTCTTTAAGGTAGGAGCCTTTATATATGGTGGTGGACTAGTTATTATACCTTTTATAGAGGCAGAAGTAGTGGAAAAGCTTGCTTGGCTTACAAAGGAAGAATTTTTAGCTGGTATTGCCTTAGGACAAATTACCCCAGGGCCAGTAGTGATAACTGCGGCCTTTATAGGCTATAAGATAGCAAACATATTTGGAGCCTTCATAGCTGCCTTAGCCATATTTTTACCATCTTTTATATTTATACTTGGCAGCGCGCCTTACCTCAAAAAAATAAAAAATATCCCTTGGATAAAGGGATTATTAAAAGGAGTCAATGCCTCTGTTATTGGCAGTATACTAGCAGCTTTACTTAACTTAGTTCCCAAAGCTCTCATTGACCCTTGGACTATCCTCATTGCTATAGCGGGATTTATAGCCATGTGGAAATATAAAGTAAATATATTTTATGTGGTAGCAGCCTCTGGAGTTATGGGATTAGTCATTAATATGGTTTAAAATGTAAACTAAACTTATGACTATTTAACTTCTTTAGTGTTAATAGTTAATTTTTAAGGGAAGCCATCTGACTTCCCTTGTTTCGATTTATAAGGATAATACAATCTAACCACAACTATCTAATATTCCTATTTATGTCTTAACCATGTTTGAGAATTTAATGCTAATTCTTGTACCTCATTAATAAATCTGCTGGTATGGTAACCATCACAAACTGCATGGTGGACCTGTATGGACATAGGAATAAATATTTTATTATTCTGTTCAAAATATTTACCAATAGTAAAAATAGGAACTAAATATCTTCCATCATTGTATACATTCAAATTAAACCCAGTAAAACTCACCCAAGGTATGCAGGATATAGGAAATGTATTGGCTGGTTCATTCAATTTCGGAGTAAACCTCATAATATCTCCATAGTTTTTAATATCATCAAGATACTTACTGTAAAAACATGAAAAACTTTCGTCATATTCTGACCAGATTTCTGAAAATGTTTCGTTATCCTTATGAAAGATAGTATAACTTGGACTCATACTATCCCAGTATCCTAAATTACCGTTTTCATAAAAACAAGTGCGGAATTCCTCATGATTATTAACCACAGTTGCAATGATATAAATAAGTGTTGGATACAGTTTAAGTTTTTTAAGTTTAATATCATGCAATAAATTTGTTATTTCTATATTTGCTGTCATGCTATAAGTGCACCTAACAGAATTCAAATAGTGTTCAAAATATGGTTTTCTGTTCCAATGTTCAATATCAATTAAATTAAATTTCATAATTTTAGCCTCCTAAAAAGTTTCGTTGACTTATTTTAGAAGGCTATCTTAATTGCGATAATCATTTTACGACCTCCTGTTATCTAAATAAATAATCTTTATGTTAAATTTATTTATAAGTATGAAGCATCTTTAATAAGCCTATTATATCTTATGAAATTATACAAGTCTAATAGACGAATATAATATACAATAGATACGCTTATTGAATCCGTTTATAATGCTGACAAATCTGCATTATTTATTACATAAATCATGTTATCTGTCCATGTATCAGATTCAAATATAAATCCTTTCCGTATACACTCCAACTTCATTCCTGCCCTCTCTGCTGTCTTTTGAGAAGCAACATTATCCAAATTGATATGTGCCTCTAAACGATGAAAGCAAAGTTCATTAAAAGCTATATCAATTGCACCCTTCGCCATCTCACTTCCATAACCATTACCCCAATGTTGATTGAGCAGCCAATACCCAACCTCCGCCCACTGAAAGTTCCTTCGCAAAATAGTTTTTATTATAACGCCGCCAATATAACTTCCATCGGATTTTTTAAAGACGCGAAACTCATAAGCCTTATCGCTTTTTGCGTGTTGGATCAAAGTATCTACAGTTCTTTTATAGAAATCTTCTGTAAAAACATCTGCGAGTTCAAGTTCTTCATCATCATACTTGTTTTGCTTTGCTTTCTGCCTCTTTAGACCATCTCTGATTATCTCAAAATCCTCTTCCATCGTTGTGCGGATTATAAGCCTCTGGGTTTCTCTACTAATATTCATATAATCTATTGACTGCATTTTTTTACCTCTCATATAATTAAATAGAATAATTCCTCTTTTCATACTTATTGTTACTTTTTATTTTTCTCTCCATATGGTAGCAGTACTGAACGGACGTAATCCAATACTGTAATAGAACTGCTGCGAGGAGCCTACTAAAGCCGTCTTTGCTCCAAGTTCTCCAACACGTCTAATTCCTTCTAAAACTACAGCTTTCCCCAATCCCATTTTTCTATATTGAGGATCTGTAGCTACGGGTTCTATCACTGCATAACCTGCTTCTGGGTCATACCACATTCCACAATAGGCAGCAAAATTTCCATCTGGAGCGACGGCAGCTACCTTTAAATTCAAGTCAACATTAGGACGAATCATTTCTTCTTTGCACAGCTCTTCCTTTTCTTTCGAAAACTGAAATTCTCCTTCACCATTCAACTCGTGGTTAAATCCTTTCCATAGCACGCGCAAATATTGGTATGGATCAAAGGTTTCCTCCATGGTAGTGATATGAAATCCCTCTGGCAAACGGTATTCTGTAGATGTCTTATCTAAATAAAAAATAGCATCACTTTCTTTCTGATCAGTAGCGATGAGCCCTAAGTTTGCTGCAATATCTTGAAATTTTAAGTCAGCATCTGCAATGACAATACCAAATTTTCCATCCTTAGAAAGATTATCTTTTGCATATAGTAACATCTCTTTTTTCAAGAAAGCATATTCTGGAAAAGTTAAGCAAAATGCGTCTCCTAATTGGCAATCAAAGGTCGCTACTCCTACGATTTGTTCATCCTCTTCCCATATACCGATTCTACCTACAGCAGATTTGTCTAAGTACCCATGTGTTGCCATCCAATCCCATCTTGTATATGTGAATTCTGCATATCCTAATCTTATAAAAAAATTCCTAACCTTATGATAATCTTCTGTAATGCCTGCTTGTTTTGTATAATTTCTAAACTGTACTGACATAAATATAGCCCCCTTTGCTACCATTATATACTTATATCAATATAGTATATATTCCAATTTTATATATAATCATTCTGTACCCATAATGAAAAAGGGCCTTGAAACATCCAAGCCCTCATCTTTTTATTTTTTATATATAATTTTACGCACCGTATCATATGCTAATCCATAATTATGAGATATTTGTTCTAGACTATAACCATCTTGATATTGCTGCTTGATTTCTTTATTTCTATCTTCGAAATAACTTTTAGAACCATTCTTTTCTCCCCATGCTATACGCTCATCACCAGTTGGTATATATAGAACTTTACCTTTTATATGTTTTTGAATTTCCATTAGCAAATGTTCGGGTAATACTTCTGCTGCATTTAAGTATTTCATAATATCCACTCCTTGTTTATTAGTTCATAAACAATTTGCAGAGTTCAGCAGATAGTAAATCTATAACTCCCACACAGAAATAGTATTACTACACCTTACTCTGCATGGGATAAACTTTGATCGAGACTATTTCGCAATATAATTCTTATTAGCATTTATTCTTCACCTCCTCAAAGAATTATTCATGTAATCGTAGCAAAGGTATACAGCTAATATATAGCGCTATAAATATATTAATTTTTAAGGAAACCATCTGACTTCCCTTGTTTCGCTTTTTAATACAATTATTCCTATACTTTATTATAAAATATCCCCTAGCATACTTCAATTATTTTACATAGCTAAATATATATTGCTTTTGTAATTTTAAAATCTTTTAGCTATGTATCCGAAAGATAAGCATGTTATTTAGAAGTATACATGCTTACATTTTCATTCTATAAAAAAATAGAGTTCACAATATACATGAACTCTATCTTTTATAATTCTTTAAAGCATTTCTTAATAAATCTATATTCTTAAAGACCTTATCTAAATTTTCTTTATTATTCATTTTATTTCTTGCGTGTAGCAGTACTGGCCTTAAAGATTCAACGGACCTGCCAAATTCATTCATCCATTCATATCTAGGAACCATCCATAAATGAAAATGATGAGTGGTATCTTCATTATAAAAATAATAAACATATTCAATGCCAAGCTCATCTCTTTGAGCTTTTCTAATGGCTTGAACTAAGTTTATACATTCTATTAATTCACTTTCGGTTAATTCATCTAAGCAGTGTATATGTCTTTTAGAAGCTACAATGACTAGACCTGGCACTGGATAGGCCACATCCTGATGAGCATGAAAATTCTCAGTTTCAATAATGGTTCCACCAGCAGGTTCAATTAAACCTGAAGTAATAGCACAGCTTAAGCATTCAACTTCTATGGTTCTACCATCTGCCATGGTAATCTTTTTTGCCATTTATTTATCTCCTCATGATTTACTATTATTCCATCAAGGCTTTAAACTCCTTAGAATTTCTTACAGGATTAAAGTCTTCCTCAGTTTTAGCTATATTCTTTACTTCTGGATTCATTTCTATGGCTTTCTTTAAATATTTTACCGTATTTGTTATATCACCCTTACGGCCATAGATACTGGCTTTTCCATAATAGCTCCAAACATAATCCTCTACCTCTAGAGCCTTATCATACCAAGTTAAAGACTCTTCATATTTACCAAAAAGCTCATAAGCTAGGGCTTTGTTAAATCTAGCATAGCCATAGTCGGGCTTTATAGCTAAGGCCTTATCTATAAAGGACATACCATCTTCGAAATTCTTTGAATAACATAGGGCTATACCCTTTACGTTAAGAGCCATATAATAGTTAGGATCAACTGCTAATATTTCATCTGAAAGCTGAATGGCTAAATTATACTTTTTACCATGAAAGGCCTCAAAGCTTCTTTCATATTTATCCTTTAGTTCCTGCTCTCTCTTTTTTCTATCTTCCTCTTCCTTTTGAGCCTTATCTTGCTCCAGCTTCATCTCATTTTGCTTTTCTTTTAGCTGCTGATTTTGCTGTGCTTCTAATTTAGTAATTTTTTCTCTGTTTTCTATAGCAGTATAGGAAATTATAAAAATTCCAACTAAAGCTAACACTCCAAATATGTATAATTTAATTTTAAGATTTTTGTCCACCTTATCACTCCTGTATTATTAGATAAACAACTTCAACTACTAATTTATGCATGCACCATAACCACTTAAAACTGTGATTTTGGAACATGTATAAATTAAGTTTACGTAATTCTTATCTACTATGCATATAATATTTAATATTTCTTCTCTTTATAATTTTTATAGGCTTTTTCAATATGAGCTATAATTTCCAGTATAGAATGCTTCTTGCTTCTAGCACAGATTTGAGCGGATTCCTCGCATAAAAAGCAGGGTCTTGGCCCATATCCCAATTCTCCTCTTCCTATACTGCTGTAATCTTTAGGATTATAAACATCTATATCTACAAACCTCCCTAAGGGATGTTTTTCTTCCACCTGTATCATTAATTTTTTTATTTCAATAGGATCTTTGTTAATCATCATAGTAATTGTGGGTCCTTCAGCAGTACTTCTATTTAGCTTAAACTCTAAAGAAGTATACATTATATCTGAAACAATTTTATCCATGGTTTGAACAATTTCATTAGTTATATAGTTATCCTTATTAATTCCTGGATAGTTAGCTCTTATGCTTACCAAGCTCATTTCAAACCTATCCATAAGTTTCTTTTGAAAATGAACTCTTTTTTCTCTTTCCTCTAATATTTCTTTGGGCGTATATGTCATTATCAATGTGGAGAATTACTTTGCTTTATCTTCTCCACTATCTCCTTTCCTTCTGGGGTGTTTAGGAAATCCCAAGTAACCTTTGGAACCAATAACTTTATCTTATCCAAAGATCCTTCTTTTATAAGATTTCTAACTCTGGATGCACTAATGGCTAGTTCATCCTTGATCTTTCTTTCTATAATTATAAGTTCTACACCATACTTTATCAATTCTTTTTTTAGCGCTTCATTATATGCATTAGTGACATTGCAATAAGGTTCTTCTCCTACTAACCTCTTTTTAATATTTAACTTAGAGCAAAAATATTTTCCAAAGATGCCCGCATCTATTTTAGTATAGGCTCTTAGCCTTTCATCTTCTTTTCTTAAAAAGTAAGAGGGGAAAGTGGCAGAGGATATGATGTATTCTCCCCCTCTTATTACCTTTACATTAGATAGGTGTTTTACCCCTTCTTTAACTAATTGATATCTGGTATTAAAGGGGAATAGGGATTTATCCTCTTCTACCATAAAAACCAGCACTTCCTCTGAAGTTTCTGAAGCTTTCTCAATTAAATATTTATGACCTTCTGTAAAAGGATTGCAGTTCATTACTAGGGCTGCTTTAGAGGTATTTACATCAATATTCTCTTTTTTTATAAGCTTATCTAGGTAACTATTTATGTCGTATATGCCGCTTTCTAAGAGTATAGCCTCTTCTGCCTCATATAAAACCTTATAGTTTAAGGATGTAAATATATCCTTATTGCTAGGCTTAGTAAAAATAAAGCTATGATATATCCCCTGTTCAAAAAGCTTATTGATCAGTGAGGTAATCAAGGTGGCAGTTAATCCCTCGCCTCTTAGCTTAGGAGCTATGGCAAAGCACTTTAAAATATTTTTTGCTTTGGAGCAGGTTCCTACAATCTCTTCTCCATTTTTTGCTACTAAGGTATAATCTATATCCTGTTCATAGTTTAGCTCAAAATCCTTTAAAAATTCGCCTACCTTTTTTACTTCTTCTTTATCAAAAAGATTAACCTCTTCAATCTGCAATCCATACATTTGGTAAATCACCTATCCTTTTATCTTTTTAATTACATCAATAACCGTTCCATCTCTATATTCTACTACAGCTACAACTTCATCAGTGGTTTCTATTTCTCTAGGCTTTCCTGTTAATTTTTCAGAGATAGCCTTTAATTCCTCTATGGTCATTATAGGTAAATTAGTTTCTTTTAGCTTCTCTATTAAATCTGTTCTTTTCGGATTTATGGCAATACCTCTTTCAGTAACCAAAACATCTATGCTCTCTCCTGGTGTGGTTATGGTAGTAACCTTATCCTTTATTACTGGCAATCTAGCCTTCATCAAATTTGAAACTATTATGGTAAGCTTAGCTCCAGCAGCAGTATCACTATGCCCTCCTGAGCCTCCCATTATCATTCCATCAGATCCTGTAGCTACATTAACATTAAAGTCCGTATCTATTTCTGTAGCTCCTAGGATTACTATATCTAGATTGTTTACTACAGCACCTTTGTTATGAGGATTTCCATACATAGAGGCTGACATTCTTTGATGCTTATGAGTTTCTGAATAGGATTCTACAGCCTTTAAATCAAAGCATTGAACATCAAATAGATATCTAAAGAGTCCTTCTCTGAACATATCTACTATATATCCTGTGATTCCTCCTGAAGCAAAGCTTCCTTGTATATCTTCCTTCTCCATAATCTCTTTTAATTCCTGCGCTACAGCTAGGGATATACCACCTGCTCCGGTTTGGAAGGACATTTCACTTTTTACTAAGCCAGAAGCCTTCATTACTCCTGCAGCCATCTTAGCTATTCTAAGTCCCACTGGATCCTTAGTTATTTGAGTAGTTCCTGACACAATGCCTTCAGGATTTCCAATGGAATCTACCTTCACTATATAATCTATATATATTTGGCTTATTTCTATAGGGCAGGTTGGATAAGGTACTAAATTATCCGTAATTGCTATTACATTATCTGCATATTCGCAGTCTGCCACAGCATAGCCTAGAGCTCCACAAGCAGATTTACCATATAATCCGTTTATGTTTCCATAGGTATCTGCGGTAGGTGCTGCCACAAAGGCTATATCTATATGTAAATCTCCACTTTCAATAGCTCTTCCTCTTCCTCCATGAGTTTGAAGTACTGCAGGGTGCTTTAATAATCCACTGGATATGGCTCTAGCCACTGGTCCAGAGATGTAGCTAGCTACTACCTTTGTTACCACACCATTTTTTATATGCTCTACTAAAGGAGCGTGAGTGGGGAATATGGAGCTTGCTGCTATAGTCAAATCTTTAATTCCTCTCTCTGCCGCCCTCTCTAGCACCATGTTAAGCACATAATCTCCATTTCTTAAATGGTGATGAAAGGAAAGAGTCATTCCATCTTTTATATTCACTTTATCTAAAGCTTCATCAATGGAGTTTAGAACCTTTACTTCTGAAGGGTCCACGGCGGTTTCTTTCACACCTATTTTTTTCTTAACTCTAGGATTAGCAAAAGCTCCTTGAAAAGGCACCACTTCTCCATATCCTTCTATATACTCAGGTATCTCTCTACCTACTGCATTTTTCATAATATTCACCTCTATTCTAAACTAGCCCTAGCAATTTAGCTAGTTGAACTGTAGTTTTGGCTCTATTTATAATGGGGGCATCCACCATTTTTCCATCTAAGGAAAACACACCCTTACCTTCTTTTTTAGCCTCTTCCATAGCTTGAAGCACTCTTTGAGCATGCTTTATCTCTGCTGCTGTGGGAGCAAAAACGCTATGGATCACGTCGATCTGTCTTGGATTTATAGCTGACTTACCTGTCATACCTAAGCCTTTAGCTTTAAAGGTATCCTTCTCTAATCCTTCCATGTCATTGGTATCTGTAAAAGGGGTATCAATAGCATGGATTCTGCTGGCTCTGCAAGCAGTAGCTACTCTATTCCTTGCATAGAATATCTCTTCCCCTTCCTTTGTTCTTTTGATACCCATATCTGCGGTTAGGTCTTCTCCTCCTAGTAACACTCCTGATACTCTCGAAGATGCCTTTATAACATTATATACATTTTCTAAGCCATAAGCAGTCTCTATGAGGGCTATTATTTTTATGCTTCCTTCCTCAAAGCCTTCTTCTCTCTCCACCTTTGATAGTATTTCATCCGCAAGGCGTATTTCTGATTCATCTGCCTTAGGTACCATTATGGTATCCGGTTTAACTCTAGCTATGGTATCTATGTCCTCTGGACCAAACTCTGTATCTAAAGGGTTTATTCTAACCACTACTTCTACTTCTGAATAATCGATATTTTTTATAGCTTCTCTAACTAAAATTCTAGCACTATCCTTTTCCGTTAAGCTTACTGCATCCTCTAAATCAAGAATTATGGAATCTGCTCCCATAATAGCAGCATTTTGAAGCATGCCAGGATTATTTCCTGGCATAAAAAGCATAGTTCTTCTTAAATCTTTCATTTAAGGGTTACCTCCTCTGTACTATAACGCTCTCTTAATAGCAGTTTCTACTCTAGCTCCAATGGTATAATCTAAAGCTCCTTTATCCTGAGCCTTTAGAGTTACAGCCTTTATTCCCATTTCTTTTAATTTATCTTCTATAACCTCAATGATTTGATCACCAAACTGCTTCATAACTATACTCTCTAATTCTATTTTTACTTTATCCTCTTCATTAGGATACACCATAATCAAAATATCATTAGATTCCAAAGTTCCAGCTTTAGCTACCTTAGTTATTTTCAAACTTCTCACCTCGTTATTTTAAACTATCTAAATATTGCTTTTGACCTATTTCATATAGATTATTTCCTTCACTATCAATAACTACTACTACGGGTAAATCCACTACCTCAAGCTTTCTTATAGCTTCTGCTCCTAAATCTTCATAAGCTACTAATTCAGCTTGATCTATGGATTTTCCTATTAAAGCAGCAGCACCACCAATAGCTGCAAAATACACAGCTTTATTTTTAATGATGGATTCTACTACCTCTTCTCCTCTTAGGCCCTTGCCTATCATGCCCTTTAAGCCTCTATCTAATAATTTTGCTGAATAAGGATCCATTCTATAGCTAGTAGTTGGACCAGCAGAACCTAAAGCCATACCAGGCTTTGCTGGAGTTGGTCCTACATAATATATTATAGCATCTTTAACATCTATAGGTAGCTCTTCTCCTTTATCTAACAGCTCCACCAATCTTTTATGAGCTGCATCTCTTGCAGTATATATAGTACCTGTTATCAGTACGCTATCTCCTGCTTTTAAATTCTTTACCTTATCTTCTGTTAATGGAGTAGTAATTCTCTTTTCCATAATCTCTTCCTCCTATAATTCAATTTCCGCATGTCTTGTAGCATGACAGTTAATATTTACAGCCACAGGCAATCCTGCTATATGAGTGGCATAGGTTTCAATGTTTACAGATAAAGCAGTACTTCTTCCTCCAAATCCTTGAGGTCCTATACCTAATTCATTAATCTTTTGTAATAGCTCTTTTTCTAATTCTGCATAGTAAGGATTAGCATTTCTCTCCTCTGTTGGTCTTATTAAAGCTCTCTTAGCCAAATTAGCGGCCTTGTCAAAGGTTCCCCCAATACCTACACCTACAACTATAGGAGGGCAAGGATTAGGACCTGCTTTTTTTACAACTTCTAGCACGAAATTCTTGATGCCTTCTACTCCATCTGCTGGTCTTAACATCTTTAGCTGGCTCATGTTTTCTGAACCAAAGCCCTTAGGAGCCACAGTGATTTTTAGCTTATCTCCTGGAACTATATCATAGTATATAACCGCTGGAGTATTATCTTTTGTGTTTACTCTGTCTAGAGGATCCTTCACCACGGATTTTCTTAAATAGCCTTCTGCATAGCCCTGTCTTACACCTTCATTTATAGCTTCTTCTAAAGAACCACCTACTACATGAACTTCTTGACCTAATTCTATAAATACGCAGGTCATTCCAGTATCTTGGCACATAGGCATTCTTTCATTCTTAGCAATATCAGCATTGATAATTATTTTATCTAATATATCCTTTGCTATAGCCCAAGTTTCTTTTTCATAGGCTTCCTTAAGTCTGCTTCTTATATCCTCTGATAAATAGTAATTTGAATCTATGCATAAATCTCTTACGGCCTTGATTATTTCAGATACTTGTATTTCTTTCATAATTAACACTCCTTTATTCTTATTTTTGAAAATAGAGGCAGTTATATTAAACTGCCTCTCATATATTATACCTATTTATTTCTTCTGTTAACAAGGGCAATTACTCTGTTCATTTCATTGTTAACGATCATATATCCTTCGTCCACGCCCATACCTGGTTTAGCTAGGCATTGATCCGCTCCGCAAGCTAGTGCTATATTTGTACATACCTCTGCTGATCTGTTAGTTTCGTTGCAAGTACCTCCGCAGTATGCTCCTACTCCTTTTTTCTTGCAGTAAAGTATAGCTTCTATAATATTATTTACTCCACCTAAGTCAGGAGTCTTTATTTGAAGCATATGTCCTGATTTATTATCAGCAAAGAACACTACGTCTTCATAGGTGTTGCACCACTCATCTGCTACAAGTTCTACGTTTATATCTCTCTTTTCTAATTCTAAAGTTAAATCTCTTAAAGCTTCCATTTGTCTCTCTCTATGGTCTACGTCCATTGGTCCTTCTATTCTTAAATGGAATGGCTTTGCTGCTTCTTCTAGTTCTTTTAAATAATCTGCCATAGCATTTATATCATAATTGAAGGCTACTCCTATAGTTCCATAAACATCTATATGGAATACTGGGTTATAGTTCTCTGAACGTCTTAATTGTAATACTCTGTTACTTAACCATTTAACGTATTCTAATAGCTTTTCTCCTCTTTCTCCTAGCTTTTCCTTAACATTGTTTATTAAGGCATGAGGCATAACCTCTGCGCCTTTTATTATCATCTTATCCGAGTTATTGTATCTGTCATCACCGGATTGAGTGAAGATTGGAATTCTTTTTATTTCTACTCCAGTATTATATTCATCTTTAACTACTTCTGCCATAGTTATTTTTCTAGCTTTAGCTACTGCATCTAATATAGCTTGTGTGATTCCGTATCTTATAGCAGTATGTAATCTTTTTCCGTTTATCTCCATTTTGTCAAACTCTTCAGCTAAGGCCTTAAAGCTTGTTAACTCTCTTCCTATTAGCTTTGGAGCTATTTCTTTTTCAATAACAGGTATAAAATCTTCTGCTAAAAATAAGGGATCTCTTCCGCCGGCTCCAGAGTATTGAACTGCAGCGCAATCTCCATGAGCTACTTGACCATCTTCTAAAATAAACATAACGGATATGGATTCCCCTGCTTGTCTAACGGCCTTAAAGCCTTCTGTTACAGGTTCTCCTACATATGTAAAACCATCATGAGCAGCACCGTTTTTTATAGCTCTTTGATCGTCAAAATAGAATCCTGTTCTTCCAGATGAACAAACTACGTCTATGATTTTCATAATATTGACCTTCTTTCTTAAATTTATGTTTATATAATTATTTTTTCTCTGGTCTTCCTACAAGGACTCCCTTACCTACAGCAAATATATCGTCTACTGTCATTTGGAAGCCTATTTCTCTTCCTTCAAATTTAGCTCTATCTTCTAATTTTTTTATGTTAAAATCTTTTAATTCTTTCGTAAATGGTATATTTCCAAACTTAAGATATCTAACAGCTCCGTTATTATCTCTTGCAGGCATCATCTTACCATAGTTAAATCTACTTGGAGCAAATGGTATATCTATAATTCCAGCTTCAAAACCTTTTACAGTTCCTATAGCTAAATCTCCTTTTCCAAGTTCAAATAGCATATCTACCATGCATTTTGTTTCTGCTTTTATTATAGCAATTTCTGTTTCTAGCTCTTTTGACATAGGAAGCTTTTGACCTCTTAATAGATTTAAAGTCATCTTTGTAGCTTTTATTCCCATGGCATTGGCTTCTTTTGTTGGTATTCCTATAGCTTCATGAGGAGTCTTAACTATAACCTTTGTAGCTCCAGCTAGGGCTGCAGCTGCTGCTCCTGTGGATATTACTCCAAAAGCCTTTGCTTCATCTGCTGGGAAACCGCCCATCCATTGGTGGAATACAGTAGTAACATATACATCGTTATAGCCATAAGCTTTTAAATACTCGTTAGTTTGCTCTTCTAAAGCTCTTATAGCTGCTACGTCTTGAATTAAATTTCCACATTGTCCGTAACCTACAGTAATGTTTTTAACCCCTTGCTCTGCTGCAAGTAGTGCTTCTACTATAGCCACTGCATTAGAGGTACTTGGAGGCACTAGAGTACCTGTTAATGGTCCAAAAGGCTCTCTGTTTATGTTAATTCCTTGTTCTTCGTAGAAGCCAACTAATCTATCACAATATTGCCAATCTAATAAAGTCTTTTCTATGCTTACACTCTTAGCGTAAGGAATATTGTAGGATATTCCGCCACCCTCATTTGAAGTCCATCCTGCAGCGTGGATTATCTCAGATAGTAATCTAGCATCTGGTGTGCCGTGTCTAGCTTGTAGCGGTAAATCTACTGCTTCAAGTACAGCTTTACAGCCTGATACTCCATGGTTTACTCCTGGAAATCCATTAAGAAGTGATCTTCCTGCTGCTATACTTTCTTTTATTCCTATTTCACATTCATCATATCTATTTTGTCTTGTATAACTATCTATTGTAGATGGTAATAAATCTGCTCCACCCTCATTTTGAAGGAAAGTTAGTAGCTCTATATGTTCATCAATCAATGCTACCCCTGCTCTTGGTTGTGCTAGAGTTACTCCCTCTTCCTTTGCTTTTCTTAATTTTTTCGAAAAATTCTTATGGTCTGGAACCTTTTTTAAGTAATCTATAGCAGCCTTTAAATCTACTTCTTTACCTGTGGCCCAGTGATTTAATACGGCCTCTCTCTCTTTAAAAAATACTTCCTCTGTCCACTTTTTATTTTTCAAATCCACTTTAATTTACCGCCCTTCTTAAAATTAAAATTACTAAAAACTTTTTATTTATATTGTAATTAAATATTTTTTCATAATCCTAACAGCTATATCTGGAAGATCTTCACATAACAATCCCATTGCTGATAAAATATAAGTTTTATCTAATAAAAATTCTGGATTTCTAGGTTTTAAAGAGGTTAAATTTTCTGCTGAAAAAGACCCTGCCTTTAATATGTCTCCCGGATTAGCACTATGTACAAGAACTCCTCCAGTACCAATCATATATTTAACTTCCATTAAGTCTTTTCCATATTGGGTAAATATTACTCCTAAAGGCGAATAGGCTGACTCTACATAACCACAATGTCTTTCCATGGATAGTTCTGTAGCTACCTTGGCCATAGCTTCATCAAATTCAATTTCTTCTTCTGACTTTGGTACCATCATTATATTTTCGCTTCTACATCTACAATTTGCTTCTACATCTGTTTCTTTATTTTTTAAGTATTTCCTTAGTGTTCTAGTACCAGCGGCCTCCCATAGAGATAGGGCTGAATATCTCATACCTAAATCTCCCTCTACAGTTCTCTTAGCGAAAGGCTCTTCTAACCCCCTTAGGGTTACTCCTGCCTTTGTGGGCTCTCCTGAAGCTATAGAGTGAACATCCGTAGTGGCTCCTCCTATATCTATTATTACTAAATCGCCAATACCCTCTTCCTTGTCACTGCCTTCACTGAGAACTCTAGCTGCCTTAAGCACTGCTGCTGGAGTAGGCATTAATATTCCATTTACAAAGTCTTCTGCATTTTTTAGTCCTTTAGCTTCTACTATTCTGCTCATGAAAATTTTTCTTATTTCTTCTCTTGCTGGTTCTACATTTAGCCCATTTAACTTTGGCATTACATTTTCTGTAATAGAATAAAGTATATCTGAGTCTTTAAATATTCTATTTATCTCATCATTAGCTACTTTATTACCTGCTACTACTACAGGAAGCTTTACTCCGTGTTCTACAAGCATTCTTGCATTATGTATTATACAGTCCTTATTTCCTCCATCGGTGCCACCAGCTAAAAGTATTATATCTAAATTAGATTTTTTAATCTCTTCAATTTCAAACTCTGTTAACTCATAACTGTAGGTTTTTATTACCCTAGCACCAGCTCCTAAGGCTGCTCTTTTAGCCGCCTCTGCTGTAAGCTCCGGTACAAGACCAATGGCGATCATTTTAAGTCCGCCAGCCGCTGAAGAGCATGCTAGCTTCTTAACAAAATTTACTTCTCTTCCTTTTAACTGGTCCATTAATTTTTCATAGGCTTTGTTAAAACCTATCATTATATCATCTTGTATGGTAGTTATGTCTTTCGCAGTGGCCAATATCTCTTCATTTTCAATATCTACCGCTGTTAGCTTTGTATAGGTACTACCAAAGTCTATTAATAAATATGCCTTCATTTTCTCACATCCATTAATAATTAATTTTTTAAATCTTTTAGCCTAAATCCTCTTTTAAGCACTCTATAGTAGTGTCTACAGTGGTTCCTGGAGGAAATACCCTGTCAAAGCCCATATTCTTAAATCTTTGATATACATCTTCCCAGTTCTGTTTTCCTACAACTATATTTCCACCTACATATAATAGAACTCCTTTTAAGCCAGCCTCATCACATTTTTCTCTCATACCTCTGCAGTCGATTTCTCCATGTCCGTATAATGAAGATACTAGGATTGCATGTGCATTAGTTTCTACTGCCGCATTTATAAAATCTTCTTGTGGTGATAAAACTCCTATATTTATTACCTCATAGCCTGCATCTGTCAAAGCATAGTCTAGTATTTTGTTACCTACCGCATGACAGTCTGAACCTATAACTCCAAGTACCAAAGTCTTTTTTTCCATTTTATATGCCTCCTAAAATAACTTAAAATATCTATTTTTATATAAACCTTATGTTTTATAAGGTATAAATCCATTTATTGAGACTTATAATTAAATTCCACCATTTTAGATTTTAAAGCCTTTACAGAGCCTTCATCTAGACTATACAAAAACTTTATAACTTCTTTGTTATCCTTATTTAAGTCTATTACTTCCTTATATCTCCCTGGAGAAACCAATATTACTTCTGAGCTATCTACAATTCTTTTTATTTCTTCATTATTCTGGGTATTTGAAAACTCTATTTCTATATCTCCTAGTCCAGCACTTTCTAAAGCATCTTGAATTTTAAACATAAATTCTTCCGATATGCACAAAAATCCAAACTTTGTATGAGCGGGATATCTTGCTATTCTTACTATGGTCTCTAAATCTGCATTTATAGCTACACCCAGTATTTCTTTATCAAAATCCTTCAAAAGCCTGGACACTTCATTTACATGGTTAAAAGTAGCTATTACCACTTGAGACTTTTCTATGGTATCTACTACTTCCGAATTCATATGCTTTAAATCACCAATTGTTAAAGGAATCACATTCATGTTTGTTATATCCTTTAACTGCTTACTAAACATCTTTGATTGTTCTACATTGCATTCTACATAGACTGCAACCACTCTGTTCATTAGTTCTATTTTTTCTCTTACTCTATCTGTCACTAGTTCAAGAAACTCTTCTACATCCATGCCTGTTTCTATAGCTTCTTCTAGCCCCAAGTCTACAAACTTCATTATTTTGTCCTTAATATTTTGAGCCTTCCAAGGCTTGGCCTCTTCTGCTACAAAGGTTCCTTTACCTTGATAGGACCTTATTACTCCCTCTTTTTCTAACTCTTTGTAGGCAGAACTCACTGTATTTCTGCTCACTTTTAAAGTTTCCGATAATTCTCTTTCTGTAGGCATCTTGTAGCCTACCTTGAGAGAGCCATCTCTTACTTGATCCATTATTTGCTTCTTAACCTGCAAATATAGTGGTACTCCACTCTTTTTGCTTATTACTATATTTATTTTAATCACCCTCCCAAGTTAGATTAATGGATTAATGGACTAATCCATTAATTATATAATAGCACAATGGACTAGTCCAATCAATACGTTTTCAAGAGATTTGACAAAATTTTTACGAAATTCTTCACAATCATATTTTTGCTGCCTTAATAATATAATTTAATAAACCAAGTGCCTTAGGAGGTTAATTTTGAAAAGAAAACCGTTAAATCTTTGGGATTTTGTTATATTTGTGCTATCTCTAATTTTGATTTTTCTTATTATTTATAATTTTATAAAGTCCATATATTATAGAATGGAGTACATTCCAAGAAACAGCATTAATGTGTCTCCTATAACTGGTGAAAGAATAAGCACTTTTTCTGAAAATCTCTCACCCATAGAGGTTACTTATAGTTCCACGGAAAATGCCAAGTTTCTTGCTGGCATAAGTGAAGCGGATATAATATATGAGTATTTAGGCAATGATGACAGATCTATTTATAAAGCCATATTCTATACAAAACAGCCCATTGAAAAATATCCTGTATCTCAAGTGAATGTATTATCCTTAAAATCCATTCCTAAATTTACTTTTAAGGATATTGTAGATATACAATCTAAATACACTGATCAGGCAGATTATATATTTATAAATCACACTATAAATAATTCCTCAAACTTTATATATAAAGACGGCTCCTATAGGCACTTTAAAAATGAAATAGAAGATAAGGATCCATCCAATGATAAACCAGTAATCATATCCAATATAATAATTCAATATATACAAGAAGATGTTGAAAATGTATCAAAGGAAATTAAAGGCAATGGCAAAGGTGTACTATTTTGCGGTGGAAAAGTCATAAATATAAACTGGGAAAATCATAACTCTCCTATAAAAATCACTGATGAAGAAGGCAATCCTGTGTCTTTAATGCGTGGAAATACTTGGTGGGTATTGCTCAAAGAACCCGGTTCCGTAGTGTATAAATAAAAACTTTTTATCCACTACAGGGCTAAAAAACTGAAATAATAATTGTTGTGCTAATCCTAGTCTCTTGTTTCTTTATAGATTGCATGTCTAAAAATTGAAAGATTATAAAAGTAAAAGCAAAGTATGTCTAAAAACTTAGATATATACTTTGCTTTTTAGTTTATAAACTTTTATTTCCGAGGAAATAGTATATAAATTTCTAAATTATTACCTACCATAATATTCCTTTACAGACTTAGTTATAGTTTCCGCTATTTTTTGTTGATATTCCTCAGTTTTAAGCTTTGCTTCCTCCTGTTCATTGGACAAAAATCCACATTCTATTATAACTCCTGGCTTATCATAACCATCCCTTAATATCTTATATTGATCTAAAGCTGGCTTTTCTACTCTATTGTTTTGCGGATCTAAATCTTCTATCATATTTTTTTGAAGAATTCTTGCTAAAGTTTTACTTTCCTCTTCTCTAGAATACCAAACCTGAGCCCCTGAATATTTACTTTGTGGAAACATGTTTAAATGTATGCTTATAAACATATCACAATTTGTCTCTTTCTTCATCTTACATCTATTAGTAAGATCTTGATTCTTTTTATTCCTTACAGTTCCCTTATTCTCATAAAGACCTTTATCTTCATCCCTTGTCATAAAAACCTTATAGCCTGCTTTTTCTAGAGAACCCTTTACTTTTAAGCTTATAAGTAAACTTATATCCTTTTCTAAAGTCCCATTCTTTGATACAGCACCACCGTCCATTCCTCCATGTCCAGGGTCTATTAATATAATCTTATCCTTAGTATTCTCTATAGTCTTGGCAAAGCTCATATGGGGACTGAAAAATAAAATGCTAAGTAAGGTAAATAGAATTATTCTACACTTCTTTCTCATTATTCTACCGTTATATAGAACCTATGAAAATTTATAATTTTTTCTTTTATAGGTTTTACTAACAGTTTCACCTCCTTAATTAAAAGTTTTCCACAGAGTTTAACAGTTCATTGTTATTAAATCTAGGAAACAATAGTTATTTAAAAAACTATTATTAGTATTCTCATATTTCTTAATAATATTTAATTATTACATAAAAAAAGCGACTTCCGTCGCTTTTTCCCTATTTTGCATTATTAATTACGCTCTCTGCTATGTTCGTAGCATGGTCTGCTATTCTTTCAAAGTTGCTTATGATATCTAAAAATACAGCACCAGCATGAGCATTGCATAATCCATTGTTAAGTCTCTTTATATGATTTGATCTAAACTCTTTTTCTAACACGTCTATTCTTTGCTCCACAGGCATAATGCTTTCTGCCTTTTTAACATCTTGAGCAGCATAGCTTTCTACAGCTATTTGAAGTGCATTTAAGGTATAATCATATATATGTTTTAATTCGCCCATAGCATCGTTAGTATACTCAAAACTCTTAGCTATTTTTTCACTAGTTAAATCAGCTATATTTTCAGCATGGTCACCTATACGCTCTATATCATTAACAATATGGAAGGTGGACGCTACTACTCCTAATTGTTCATCAGATAATTCAGTCTTAGAAAGCTTAACTAAATAAGCTGTTATATCTTGTTCTAAAGCATTTATTATCTTTTCATTTTCATAAACCTTCTTAACTAAATCATCATTATTTTCATTAAAGGCTTTCATAGATATCTCAAGATTTTCTTTAGCTTTGTTTGCCATTCTAATAGTTTCTTTTATAACTTGTCCCTCTGCTATTACTGGAGTTTCAAGTAATCTATCATCTATGTACTTAGCTCCTACTTTTTCTACTTCATCTTCACCCTTTATTAACTTATTAACTATAGCTATTAAGTATTTTATTAAAGGTAGCATTATTAAAGTATTTGTTATATTAAATATAGTGTGAGCATTTGCTATTTGCCTTTGAACAGAATCCGAGCTTATAGTTTCAACAATATTTATAAGTGGTCTCATCAATGGAATGAATATAATAGTTCCAAATATATTAAAGATTAAATGTATAAGTGCAGCTTTTCTAGCGGTTTTAGAAGTTCCAATACTTGCTAATAAAGCTGTAACACAAGTACCTATATTACATCCAAAAATAATAGGAAGTGCCACTTGCATATTTATAAGTCCTGTACTAGCTAAAGCTATCAATATACCAGTAGTAGCTGAAGAACTTTGTACTACGGCAGTCATAGCTAGTCCACTTATTAAGCCTATAATCCAATTATCCCCTACAGTAACAACAAAATCTGCAAATTGTGGAGACTTTGCTATAGGTTTCATAGCATCACCCATGATACCCATACCCATAAACAATATACCAAAGCCTAAAATAATATTTCCAATTTCTCTTCTTCTTTTTCCCTTTGAAAATAAAACTACAGCAGCGCCAACTCCAACAAAGATAGGTGCCACATGGTCTAACTTAAAAGCTACCATTTGTGCAGTTATAGTAGTTCCTATATTAGCACCCATAATAACTCCCGCAGCTTGCGCTAAGTTCATCAACCCAGCATTAACAAACCCAACCACCATAACTGTAGTTGCACTACTACTCTGGATTACAGCGGTTACAGCCGTTCCTACTAACACACCCATCACTGGATTAGAAGTTACCTTCTCTAATATAACTTTTAATTTCTCTCCTGCGGCATTTTCAAGACCATCTCCCATGAGTTTCATACCATATAGGAATAATCCTAAGCCGCCTATTAGACCCACTACCATTTGAAATGTGTTCAAACTAATTCCCCCATTATCATATTTTTATTATTACCATTAAAAATAATACCTCATTTCTTAACTTTTGTTAATATGAACTTAATAAATTTAACCTAATCTTAATATTACGTCCTAATTTTTGGTATAATTTATTTAAATAATATGCTTTCCACTAATGGTAGGCTCTAAGTTCATTGTTTTTAGCTGAATATTCTTTTAATTACTGCAATTTTTTATAAAATAGCCTTTAGTTCTCTAAGTACTCCCTCTACCTATGAGTATACTCTTCTATTTCTCAGATATTTTCGAAAAACAAAAGAGAGAGGTTTCCCTCTCTCCCAAAAACACAATTATCTCTTTGAGAATTGTGAAGCTCTTCTTGCTTTTTTAAGACCGTATTTCTTTCTTTCCTTCATTCTTGGGTCTCTTGTTAAGAATCCAGCTTTCTTTAATTCTGGTCTTAAAGTTTCATCAGCTTTTAATAAAGCTCTAGAAATTCCGTGTCTTACAGCTCCTGCTTGACCTGTAAATCCACCACCATGTACATTTACAATTACGTCAAATTTTTCTTTTGTTGCTGTTAATACTAGTGGTTGATTAACAATAACTCTTAATGTTTCTAATCCGAAATATGTTTCTATGTCTCTTTTATTTATTGTTATTTTACCTTCACCTGGTACAAGTCTTACTCTAGCTATAGCTTTCTTTCTTCTACCAGTTCCCATATATTGAACCTTAGCCATTCTTTATTCCTCCTTCCAGCTTCCTATTAGTACTTTAGTTCAAGAACTTCTGGTTTTTGAGCTGCATGATCATGCTCTGCTCCTCTGTAAACCTTAAGTTTCTTTAACATTTGTCTTCCTAATACTCCCTTTGGAAGCATTCTTCTTACAGCTTCTTCAACAACAAACTCTGGCTTCTTCTCTAATACTGTTCTGTATGGAGTTTCTTTTAATCCGCCTGGATATAATGAGTGATGTCTCATTAATTTTTGATCTAATTTCTTTCCTGTTAAAACAATCTTATCAGCATTGATTATTATTACGAAATCTCCTGTATCTACATTTGGTGTAAATATTGGTTTGTGTTTACCTCTTAATATTGATGCGATTTGGCTTGCCATTCTTCCTAAAGTTTGTCCTTCAGCATCAACAACATACCATTTTCTTTCAACTTCTTGTGGTTTTGCATTGAATGATTTCATCTTTTTCCCTCCCTGAACTTTACATTCGGTTTTCCTTCTAGGCTTTCCTTCTATGTCAAGATCCGGGGCTAGTGGATCTTATACACGATTAATTAATAGTTACAAACATTACTTATTATAATACAATCTACCTAGTGTGTCAATAAATTTCTTCAATTTACATAAAAAAACTAGTAGTATACTCTTTCTAGACATAATCCATTAGCAGGCACAACTTTACCAGCTTTATTTCTATCCTTGGACAATATTATCTCTTTAATATATTCAGGCCTATTTTTATATAAACCTATATCTATTAAGGTTCCAACAATTATCCTTACCATATTATACAAAAAACCATCTGCTGTTATATAAAGTTTAATCTGATCCTGCTCTTTGTAAATACATAACTCCTTTATATCCCTTATAGAAGTCTTAACAGAGCTCCCTTTTGTTTTAAAAGCCTCAAAGTCATGTACTCCTATAAAATACCTAGCTGCTTCTTTCATAGCTTCTATATCTAAAGAATGCTTAAAATGATAAACATAGTTTCTATATAGAGCTACTGGCATATTTCTATTTAATATGGTATAGGAATAGGTTTTTCCCTTAGAATTATATCTTGAATGAAAATCTAAGTCTGCCTCTTCAGAATGAAGTATTGCTATATCCTTAGGAAGCTTGCTGTTAATGGCATATTTAAATTTATCCCCTGGAATAGCACTCATTGTTTTAAAATTAGCTACATACTCCTTAGCATGAACTCCAGAATCTGTCCTGCTGCAGCCTATTATACCTATTGACTCCTCTGTTATCTTGGATATGGTATTTTCTAAGGTTTCTTGAATTGTTATTCCATTGGTTTGCCTTTGCCATCCAAAATAATTGGTTCCATCATACTCTAAGACTATTTTAATATTCCTCATTTAACCACCAATTTTATATATAGTTAATCATAACAGAGGCTATTGCTAATATAAAAAAGGTTATAAAAGCAACACTATCCCTAGAATGCATTTTTAATTGCTTCATCCTAGTTCTTCCCTCTCCTCCTCTATAACATCTAGCTTCCATAGCCATAGCTAACTCATCAGCTCTTCTAAAGGAACTTATAAATAGAGGTACTAGTAAAGGTATTAAGCTTTTTGCCTTATTAATGAGGTTTCCACTATCAAAATCTGCCCCTCTAGCCATTTGCGCCTTCATAATCTTATCTGTCTCATCCATTAAAGTAGGTATGAATCTCAAAGCTATAGTCATCATCATAGCTAATTCATGAGCTGGTAATCCTAACTTTTTAAAGGGATTTAATAGCTTCTCTATGCCATCTGTTAGTTCTATTGGTGAGGTAGTTAAGGTCAATAAGGATGTTCCCATTATTAAAAAGATAAGTCTTAATACCATAAAAACTGCTGTGGTAAGTCCTTCCTTATATATCTTTAGAAATCCCCACTCCCATATAAGCTCTTTTCCGTCTATCATAAAAAGATTTATTAAAGCTGTAATAGTTATTAATGCAAATACAGGCTTTAAGCCCTTATATAAATATCTAGGTGATAATTTAGCTATAGCCACTGTACATACTATAAAGGCTAAAGCAAATATATATCCTAAAAAGCCTTTTATTAAAAATAATTGAACTATAAATAACAAGGATATTAATATTTTAGTCCTTGGGTCCAACTTATGTATAAAAGAATCTCCAGGAACATATTGGCCAATAGTAATATCTTTAATCATCTAAAAACTCCGCCTTCCTGAACATTAATTTTCTTTCAACATTTTAAGAATTGCATTCTTAGCTTGGTCTACAGTAAAAATTTCTTCTGATATATTAAATCCACTATTCAATAGCTTATTAGCTAAATAAGTTACTTGCGGAGCTGCTAAACCCACTTGCTCTAATAGATCAATCTCTTTAAACACTTTATTTGGAGTACCATCTAGCATAGCTTTTCCCTTATTCATTACGATTACCCTATCAGCAACCTTAGCTACATCCTCCATGCTATGTGAAACTAATATGATGGTCATAGTATATTCCTTATGCAGGTTCTTTATTTGATGTAATATTTCATCTCTTCCCTTTGGATCTAAACCCGCAGTAGGTTCATCTAGTATCAATACCTTTGGCTCCATGGCAACAACTCCAGCAATGGCCACTCTTCTCTTCTGACCACCGCTAAGTTCAAAAGGAGATTTATCCTTATATTCCTCATAGTCTAAGCCAACCATTTTCATGGCTCTCTTAACTCTTTTATCTATTTCCCCTTCACTTAATCCTAAGTTCTTAGGTCCAAATTGTATATCTTTTTCTATAGTTTCTTCGAAAAGCTGATATTCCGGATATTGAAAAACAAGTCCTACTTTTTTTCTTATATGGCTTAGCTTTACGCCTTTTTCAACGATATTAACTCCATCTATTATTATTTTACCTTGATTAGGCTTTAATAATCCATTCATATGCTGAATTAAAGTAGACTTTCCTGATCCAGTATGACCAATTAAAGCTATAAATTCACCATCATTTAATTCCATGCTAACATCATCTAAGGCTCTTTTCTCAAAAGGTGTATTAGGCATATATATATGAGTTAAATTTTCTATTTTAATCGACATAATTCATCCACCATCTCATTTATAGTTAATATATCATTTTTAATATTAATTCCACAGTTTCTAAGCTCATAGGCTAATTCTGTTACTTGGGGCACATCTAATCCTATCTTTTTCATTAGCGAAACATTACTAAACACTTCTTTAGGGGTTCCTTCTAGCTTAACTTTCCCTTCGTCCATAACTACAATTCTGTCTGCCTCTACCGCTTCCTCCATGTAGTGTGTTATTAGTATTATAGTAATACCATATTCCTTATTAACATCCTTTATGGTTCTTATTACTTCTTTCCTTCCTGAAGGATCTAACATTGCCGTTGGTTCATCTAAAATTATACATTTAGGTCTCATGGCAAGTATTCCTGCAATAGCTACCCTTTGTTTTTGCCCACCAGACAAAAGATGTGGTGCATGCCTTCTATATTCATACATTCCAACCTTCTTCAGGCTCTCATCTACCCTATTTCTTATTTCCTCTGGAGGAACTCCTAAATTTTCAGGCCCAAAAGCTACGTCCTCTTCCACAATGGTAGCTACTATCTGGTTATCAGGATTCTGAAATACCATACCAGCTCTGCTTCTTATTTCCCAAGTCTTAGATAAATCAGAGGAATCTATACCATCCACATATACTTTTCCTCCGCTAGGCAATAACAGTGCGTTCATATGCTTTGCCATGGTAGATTTTCCTGATCCATTATGACCTAAAATAACTAAAAATTCTCCCTTTTTAACTTCTAGGTTTACTCCATTTATCGCATACTTTTCTAGCTTATCTTCAGAATTTACATACTTATAGGTAAGATTATCACATTGTATCATGTTAACATTATTCATTTACTCTTCCTCCGATAGTCTACAACTAAATTATAAATACTAGAAATTAGATTTAAATATCTACTTTCTACTACTTACATATTATAACTTATACTTGCCTAACTTTAAACTTTTTTATAACAGAATAAATACAGTAAATATATTAAAATGGGGACTAAGTATTTACTTAATCCCCTATTAGATGTGAATAAAATTATACTAACTCAAGTATAACTACTTCAGCTCCGTCTCCTCTTCTTGGACCTACTTTATACATTCTAGTATATCCGCCGTTTCTCTCAGCATATTTAGGAGCTACATTTTCAAATAAGTTTTTAACTACTTCTTCTTCAGTTACAAAAGAAAGTACTTGTCTTCTAGCATGTAAATCTCCTCTTTTTGCAAGAGTAATCATTTTTTCTGCTAGTCTTCTTGTTTCTTTTGCTCTTGTCACTGTAGTTTCTATTTTACCATGCTTTAAAAAACTAGTAACAAGATTTCTTAGCATAGCTATTCTTTGGTCTGTTGGAAGACCTAACTTACGTTGTACTGCCATGACTTTACCTCCTTACTCGTCGCTTAATCTTAATCCTAAGCCTAGATCCTTAAGCTTTCTTTCAACTTCCTCAAGGGATTTCTTTCCTAGATTTCTAACCTTCATCATATCGTCTAAAGACCTTTGTGCAAGCTCTTGAACGGTATTGATTCCAGCTCTCTTTAAGCAGTTATAACTTCTAACTGATAAATCAAGCTCTTCGATAGTCATTTCTAGGACTTTTTCTTTTTTATCTTCTTCTTTTTCTACCATTATTTCAACATCATTTGCATGATCTGTAAGTGTCATAAATAGCTTGAAATGTTCTATAAGAATTTTAGCAGAAAGACTTATAGCTTCTTCTGTCTTAATAGTGCCATTAGTCCATATTTCTAGAGTTAATTTATCATAGTCAGTTATTTGACCAACTCTTGTATTTTCAACAGCGAAATTAACTCTTTTTACTGGAGTATATATAGAATCAACTGGGATTGCTCCTATTGGAAGATCATCTGATTTGTTTCTAGTTTGTGAAACATATCCTCTTCCTCTATTTACAGTTAGCTCCATATATAGCTTACCATCATCATCTAAAGTAGCTATATGTAAGTCTTTGTTTACTACCTCAACATCTCCATCAGTTCTTATATCTGCACCAGTTACTTCGCAAGGCCCTTTTGCATCTATATATATAGTCTTAGGACCCTCTCCTGACATCTTAAAGGCAAGCGCTTTAATGTTAAGAATTAACTCTGTAACATCTTCCTTCAAGCCTTGTACTGTTGAGAATTCATGTAAAACTCCATCTATCTTAACAGAAGTAGCTGCAACACCTGGTAAAGAAGATAATAAAATTCTTCTTAGGGCATTTCCTAGAGTTATCCCATATCCTCTCTCCAAAGGCTCTACAACAAACTTACCATAAGTTCCGTCTTCGCTAACTTCTATACACTCAATTTTTGGCTTTTCAATTTCTAACATTCACAAACCCTCCTTTTTTTTTAATGGCAACCTTATTTTGAGGGCAACTGATTCTATATTTGCTAAAGTAGAATTTTCTTCTTATCTTTAGCAAATATCTATATATTACTTGCTGTATAACTCAACGATAAGAGTTTCATTTACTGGTACATCTATATCTTCTCTCGCTGGGTCAGCAACTACTTTTCCTTCAAAATTCTCTGGATTTGCACTTAACCATTTTGGTAATGTCTTTGGATTTTCTGCAAATACTTTAAACTTCTCAGTAGCTCTGCTCTTTTCACTTACAGCTATTACATCATTAACAGATAATTTGTAAGATGCAATATCTACTTTCTTTCCATTTACTAAGAAGTGTCCATGAGTAACTAATTGTCTAGCTTCTGCTCTTGAGTTACCATAACCTAGTCTGAATACTACATTATCTAATCTCATTTCAAGAAGTCTTAATAAGTTCTCACCAGAGATTCCTCTTATTCTTTCAGCTCTTTCATAGTATGTTCTGAATTGTTTTTCTAAAACACCATATATTCTCTTAGCTTTTTGTTTTTCTCTTAATTGAGTTCCGTAGTTTGATAATTTCTTCTTGCTTTGTCCGTGTTGTCCTGGCGCATAGCCTCTTCTAGCAAATGCACATTTATCTGTATAGCATCTATCCCCTTTAAGGAATAGTTTCATACCTTCTCTTCTGCATAATCTGCAAGTAGCTCCAGTATATCTTGCCATTAATTACACCTCCTGTTACTGTATTAAACTCTTCTTCTTTTTGGTGGTCTACATCCATTATGTGGTATTGGAGTAACGTCCTTTATTAATGTAATCTCTAAACCTGCTGCTTGCAATGATCTTATTGCAGCTTCTCTACCTGATCCAGGTCCCTTTACATATACTTCAATACTCTTTAAGCCATGTTCCATAGCTGCTTTAGCTGCTGTTTCTGCTGCCATTTGAGCTGCATATGGAGTGCTCTTTCTTGAGCCTCTAAATCCTAATCCACCTGCGCTTGCCCATGATAGAGCATTTCCAGCTGCATCAGTTAATGTAACTATAGAGTTATTGAATGTTGATTGAATATGAGCAGCACCGTGCTCAATATTTTTTCTTTCTTTTCTTCTTCTGGTTTTCTTAACCTTCTGAGCTGCCATTCCACTACCTCCTTACTACTTTTTCTTGTTAGCTATAGTCTTCTTTGGACCTTTTCTTGTTCTAGCATTTGTTTTAGTTCTTTGACCTCTTACTGGAAGTCCTCTTCTATGTCTCATACCTCTGTAACATCCGATTTCAACTAATCTCTTTATGTTTAGAGCTATATCTCTTCTTAAATCACCTTCAACTTTGAAGTTTTTGTTAACATAATCTCTTATAGCGTTAACTTCTTCTTCAGTTAAATCCTTAACTCTTGTATCTGGATTTATACCTGTAGCTGCTAATATTTTATGTGAGCTTGGTAATCCAATTCCAAATATATATGTTAGACCTATTTCAATTCTTTTTTCTTTTGGTAGGTCAATACCTTGTATTCTTGCCATTAAACTTTACACCTCCTGGTATTCGAAATGCATTATTTTGTATTATGATTTATATGGAAATTTTAGGTCAATAGAGAATTTCTCTACTGTCAGCCGCACCTAAAATTTATTAACATTTTTATTAAACTTAATTCTAAGTTTAATTCTTAGTAATATTAATAGTAAATATTTAATTGTTAATTAGCCTTGTTTTTGTTTGTGCTTTGGATTTTCGCAAATAACCATTACGTTTCCTTTTCTTCTAATGATCTTGCACTTTTCACAAATAGGCTTAACTGATGGTCTTACTTTCATAGCTAACCCTCCTTATTACTTTGCTCTCCAGGTAATTCTTCCACGAGTTAAATCATATGGAGAAAGTTCAACTGTAACTTTATCACCTGGTAATATTCTTATAAAATTCATTCTTAACTTACCTGAAATATGTGCTAATATTTTATGCCCACTTTCAAGTTCTACCTGGAACATAGCATTAGGTAGAGCTTCTAAAACTGTACCTTGCATTTCTATAACATCATCTTTAGACATAAGGTAATCAAACCTCCTTAACAATGCCTTTAGGCTTTAAAAACTTTCTTATTTTAGAGTCTGAATCATAAGATTTATTAACTACAGACTCTTTTATATCATAGGCGACTTCATTAGTCAATTGTAAGTGTTTAATTTTTTTCTTTTTCGGTTTTTGTATCTTTTTGCATTTTCCATCCGCTAACAAAACATAATTACTATCTACAACACCTACTATTATATAGTAATTACCTTCATCTCTGCCAGCCTTGGAATATACAACATTACCTACTAAGTCATTGTCCTGCAATATATTCACCTCTATGATTACCTTAGTCATAAATTAACATTGCCTTTTATCAGGCTTATGTGAATTTATAACTAAGCAGCACTAACCTTTTATCTTATTAAAGTTAATATTTCCGGACCTTCTGGCAAAATTGCCACTGTGTTTTCATAATGTGCAGATAGACTTCCATCTATTGTTACTACAGTCCATTGATTAGACTGAGTTTTTACATGAAAACCTCCAATATTAACCATAGGTTCAATAGCTAGAACCATACCACTGACTAATTTAGGACCTCTTCCAGGTCTACCGAAATTAGGTACTTCAGGATCTTCATGTAGATCTTTCCCGATGCCATGACCTACATAATCTCTAACTACAGAAAATCCTTCTGCTTCAACATATTGTTGTATTGCATGAGATATATCCGTTAATCTATTACCTACTAAAGCTCTTTCAATACCTTTAAAAAAGCTCTCTCTGGTAACATTAATTAGTTTCATGGCTTCGTCTGAAATTTTTCCTACTGGAAAAGTTCTTGCTGCATCACCTTGATAACCATTAAGTATGGCACCACAATCAACACTAACAATATCCCCTTCCTGCAGAACTCTATTTCCTGGTATTCCATGGACAACTTCTTCATTGACTGATATGCATAAAGAAGCTGGGAAACCACCGTATCCCTTAAATGAAGGCTTTGCTCCTTGCTTAGTTATAAATTCTTCAGCCACTTTGTCTATCTCTGCAGTAGTTATACCTGGCTTTATGAGTTCTTCAAGTCTTAGAAGGGTTTCTCCTACGACCTTTCCCGCCTGTCTCATATACTCAATTTCTTGACTATTTTTAATAATTATCATTTTTTATCGCTCCCTAGGATATTGCAGATACTTTCGAAGACTTCGTTTATGGCTCTAGTGCCCTCCACTATGGATAAAAGATCTTTCTTTCCATAGTAGTCTATCAATGGCTCTGTTTGCATATCATAAACTTCAAGCCTTTCTCTTACAGTAGCTTCCGTATCATCTTTTCTTTGGATTATATCACTACCACAAACATCACATTTACCTTCATTAACAGGAGGATTATATTTTATATGATAACTAGCTCCACATGCTGGACAAACTCTTCTGCCAGTCATTCTATCTATTATAAATTCTGTTGGAACCTTTATTAAAAGTGCAGTTGCTAGATTTTCTCCCCTGGAAATTAGAAATTCTTCTAATGCTTCTGCTTGTTTAACGGTTCTTGGAAAACCATCTAACAGATATCCATTACTACAATCCTCTTGAAATAAACGATCCTTAACTATATCAATGGTCAGTTCATCAGGAACTAGATGCCCTCTATCGATATGTTTTTTCGCTTCTATTCCTAGAGGAGTATTATCCGATATATTTTTTCTAAAAATATCACCGGTAGATATATGTGGTATGGAATACCTATTGCAGATAGATTTTGCCTGAGTACCTTTACCCGCGCCAGGAGGGCCTAATAAAATTATTCTCATCATCATCATCTCCGTTAATCTTTTCTATTTAAGAAATCCTTGATAATGACGCATTACTAATTGTGAGTCCAACTGCCTCATTGTATCCAAGGAAGCACCAACTAAGATTAATAACATAGTACCTCCAAAAGAGATACCTTTAAATGGTGTATATCCTTGTAAAATTATAGGGAATACTGCAATAATTGCAGCAAAAGTTCCTCCTATAATAGAAATTCTATCTAGTATTCTCTCTATATGCTTAGCTGTAGCCTGACCTGGTCTTATACCTGGTATAAATCCAGCAGACTTATTCATATTCTCAGCCATTTCTTCTGGTTTAAAGGTAACCTGAGCATAGAACCAAGAGAAAAATATTACAAGTACAGCATACACTACTGCATATTGCCATGTATTATTCTTAAATGGACTATACGCTCCATTTACTATAACCTTATTAAACCAAGATTCTGTCATAAATTGACCTATTGTATATGGAAACTGCATAACAGACATAGCAAAAATTATTGCTATTACCGCTGTACCGCTTAAACTGATTGGAATATGTGTTGACTGACCTTTAAAGGTCTTATTTCCAACAGCTCTACCAGCATATTGAACAGTGATTCTCTTCTCTGAAAGTGACATAATGATTACAGCCATAAGTAATGCAAGAGCCACCAATACAAAAATAACAACCTCAACTGGTCCTACAGCTTCTGTCTTTCTTAATCCAACTATCTGATAAATAGTTGTAGGGAATCTTGAAATAATATTTACAAATATATACAATGAAACTCCGTTCCCTATTCCTTTAACACTTACTTGATCACCTAACCACATTAAGAAAGTGGAAGCTGCAACTAAAGTTAAAATTACAAGAAACGTATTTATTAATGATGGGTTGAGTATTGCTCCTTGGTTGTATATTAATACATAAGCCCCATATGCTTGAATTACTCCTAAAACGATAGATGCATATCTTGTTATATTTTGTATCTTTCTTCTTCCGTCTTCGCCTTCTTTAGAAAGCTGTTCAAGTTGAGGAATAGCTATAGTAAGAAGTTGCATTATGATTGAAGAGTTAATGTATGGAACTACTCCTAATGCAAATATACTAAAGCTGCTAAAAGCTCCACCGGAAATTAAATCATAAAATCCAAGCAAACTGTCTGACTGACTTATGTGCTTAAGTACACTTGTATCAATTCCAGGAACAGGAATATAGTTTCCCATCCTGAAAATTGCTACTATAAATAATGTAAATATTAATCTTTTTCTTAACTCCGGAACCTTCCAGGCATTACGTAGGGTTGATAGCATTTTTATACCACCTCAACTTTTCCTCCAGCCGCTTCTATTTTTTCAGCTGCTGCTTTAGAGAATTTTGTAGCTTTTACAGTTAAGCTTTTTTCTATTTCTCCATTACCTAAAATCTTAACTCCATCTTTTATCTTGCTTATAATTCTCATTTCTAGCAATAATTCTGGTGTAACAACTGTTCCATTTTCAAAAACATTTAATCTATCTACATTTATAGCAATATATTCTTTAGCAAATATATTAGTAAATCCTCTTTTTGGTAATCTTCTGTATAATGGCATTTGACCTCCTTCAAATCCAGGTCTTACACCACCACCAGTTCTTGCATTCTGTCCTTTTTCACCTTTACCAGCATTTCTACCTAAACCGGAACCAGTACCTCTACCAACTCTTTTAGGAGCTTTTTTGCTACCAGCTGCTGGTTTTAACTCATGAAGTTTCATAGCTACTTACACCTCCTCGTTTTTACACTTCTTCAACTTTTAGAAGATAATTTACTTTGTTTATCATACCTTTTATTTGAGGAGTATCCTCATGCTCAATAGTCTTTCCTATTTTATTTAGTCCAAGAGCATTTGCAGTAGCTATGTGATCTTTCTTTCTACCTATTAAACTCTTGACCAATGTAACTTTTAGTTTAGCCAAGGCAATCCCTCCTAACCTAAAATCTCTTCAACGGTTTTGCCTCTTAGCTTAGCAATTTGCTCAGCTGTTCTTAATTCGGCCAATCCGTTAATAGTAGCGTTAACCATATTTCTTGGGTTGTTTGAACCTAGAGACTTAGCTCTAACGTCCTTTAATCCTGCTAATTCAAGCACTGCTCTTGCAGGACCACCAGCGATAACTCCTGTACCTTCAGTTGCTGGCATGATTAAAACTTTTCCTGTTCCAAATCTTCCATAAATCTCGTGAGGAACTGTAGTTCCAACTATAGCAACTTCTACAAGGTTCTTCTTAGCGTCTTCTATTCCTTTTCTGATTGCATCAGGGATTTCAGCGGATTTACCCATTCCAACGCCTACGTGTCCGTTCTCATCTCCTACTACAACTAGAGCGCTGAATCTGAAATTTCTACCACCCTTAACAACCTTAGTAACTCTATTTATGAACACAACTTTTTCCTTAAGGTCTAGTGTGCTAGGATCGATTCTCATTTATTTCCCTCCTTAATATTAGAATTCTAAGCCGGCTTCTCTTGCACCTTCAGCAAGCTCTTGTATTCTACCGTGATATATGTATCCGCCTCTGTCAAATACAACATTTTTTATTCCTTTTTCAATTGCCTTTTTAGCAACTAATTCTCCAACTAATTTAGCTGATTCTTTATTGCTACCAGCCTTTCCAGCAAAATCCTTATCTAAACTGGAAGCTGAAACAATAGTAACTCCAGCTACATCATCTATGATTTGAGCATATATATTCTTTTCACTTCTATATACGCAAAGTCTTGGTCTTTCAGCAGTACCAGAAACTTTTTTACGTACTCTTAGATGACGTACTCTTCTTTTTTCCTGTCTGTCTTCCTTTTTGAACATAAGGTTCACTCCTTTCTATTATTTCTTACCAGTTTTACCTTCCTTACGTCTTATAACTTCACCTTCGAATTTAATTCCTTTTCCATTATAAGGTTCAGGTTTTCTCCATGCTCTTATATCGGCAGCCATATCTCCTACCAACTCTTTATCTATACCTTTAACAACAACTTTGTTTGCTGCAGGTAGTTCAAAAGTTACACCTTCAACTGGCTCTATTTCAACTGGATGTGAAAATCCTAGGTTCATTACAAGTTTCTTTCCTTGTAATTGTGCTCTATAACCAACACCGATTAATTCCAATGTTTTTTGGAATCCTTCTGAAACACCCTTAACCATATTGTTAACTAGTGCTCTTGTTAATCCGTGTAGCGCTCTGTGCTCTTTTACATCGCTTGGTCTAGTTACAACTACTGTATTATCAACTACAGCTATATTAATGTCTTTATGCATAGCTTTCTCTAACTGGCCTTTTGGTCCTTTTACTGTAACAACGTTCTCTGGTGTTACAGTAACAGTTACGCCATTAGGAATAGCTACTGGTAATCTACCAACTCTTGACATAATCGCACCTCCTATATTCCTAATTGCCAACATAATATAAATAAATATATTTTATGTTAAATTCTAACGAAGAAATTTCTATATTAAAAAATTACCAAACGTAGCAAACAACTTCTCCGCCTAACCCTAAGTTTCTTGCTTCTCTATCTGCTACTATTCCTTTAGAAGTTGATATAACAGCAACTCCTAACCCGTTTAATACCTTTGGAATTTCATCTGTCTTACAGTATACTCTTAATCCTGGTTTAGAAATTCTCTTTAAGCCAGTGATTACTCTTTCTTTATTAGCACCATATTTTAAGCTTATTCTTAGCATTGGTACTACTCCGTCAGAGTACTCCTCTATACCTTTTATATATCCTTCTTGAAGTAATATATTTGCAACAGCCTTCTTAACGTTTGAAGAAGGAACTTCAACTATTTCATGTTTAACAGAATTTGCATTTCTTATACGTGTTAGCAAATCTGCGATAGGATCCGTCATAACCATTTATTGTGCCTCCTTTCACTACTTCTAATTTATTACCAGCTTGCTTTTTTGCATCCAGGTATTTCTCCCTTATATGCAAGCTCTCTAAAGCAAATACGACATATTCCGAACTTTCTTAAAACCGCATGTGGTCTTCCACATATTCTACATCTTGTATAAGCTCTTGTTGAATATTTAGGTGTTTTGTTCCACTTTTCAATTAAAGCCTTACGTGCCACGTTTTCCCCTCCTTATTATTGAGCAAATGGCATTCCAAGGAATCTTAATAATTCTCTTGCTTCCTCGTCTGTCTTTGCAGTAGTTACAAATATTATATCCATACCTCTTACTTTATCAATCTTATCATATTCTACTTCTGGGAATATTAATTGTTCTTTAACTCCTAATGAATAGTTTCCTCTACCATCAAAAGCTTTATCTGAAACTCCTCTGAAGTCTCTAACTCTTGGAAGAGCTATGCTCATTAATTTATCTGCAAATTCATACATTTTATGTTTTCTTAATGTAACTTTGCATCCAATTGCCATGTTCTCTCTTATTTTAAAGTTAGCAATTGAGTTCTTAGCTCTTGTTAAGATTGGTTTTTGTCCTGTTATAAGTTGAAGGTCTGCTACAGCAGCTTCTAATACTTTTGGATTATCCTTAGCTTCTCCTACTCCCATGTTGATAACTATCTTTTCTAGCTTTGGAACTTCCATTATATTTTTATATGCAAACTTTTCCATTAAAGCTGGAACTACTTCTTTTTCGTATTTTTCTTGTAGTCTTGGCATAATGTTTTGTACCTCCTTTCAAATGTTAGAATGTTTCTCCGCACTTCTTGCATATTCTAACTTTAGATCCGTCTTCTAATAACTTATGGCTTATTCTTGTTACATTCTTGCATTTTGAGCAGTATAACATAACTTTTGAGCTAAATATAGCTGCTTCTTGCTTTACTATTCCACCTTGCATATTTTGCTTGCTTGGTTTTTGATGCTTAGTAACTATATTAACGCCTTTTACAAGAACTTTTCCACTCTTTGGCATAACAGCTAAAACTTCGCCAGTTTTGCCCTTATCTTTACCTGAAATAACCATTACGGTGTCGTTCTTTCTTACGTGAACCTTCATTGTTTAGCCACCTCCCTATCTTATAGTACTTCAGGTGCTAATGATAATATTTTAGTAAATTCTTTATCTCTTAGCTCCCTTGCAACTGGTCCGAAGATACGAGTTCCTTTTGGGTTTTTATCTTCTTTTATTATAACCGCTGCATTCTCATCAAATCTGATGTAAGAACCGTCTGCTCTTCCTAAACCTTTTACTGATCTAACTATAACAGCCTTAACAACGTCCCCTTTTTTAACAACTCCGCCTGGTGTTGCACTCTTAACGCTAGCAACTATTATATCTCCAATGTTTCCATACTTTCTTCTGGAACCACCTAATACTCTTATGCACATAATTTCCTTAGCACCAGAATTATCTGCTACTTTTAGTAAGGTTTGTTGCTGTATCATATAAATACCCTCCTTTCAGCTTTAAAGACTACTTAGCCTTTTCAACTATTTCCACTAATCTCCATCTTTTATCCTTTGATAATGGTCTAGTTTCCATTATTAATACTCTATCATTTAATTTAGCCTCATTATTTTCATCATGAGCTTTAAATTTAGTAGTTCTGTTAACTGTTTTACCATATAGAGGATGGCGAACTTTAGTCTCAACAGCTACCACTATTGTCTTATCCATTTTATCTGAAACAACTCTTCCGATTCTTGTCTTTCTATTTCCTCTTTCCACAGGGTGAACCTCCTTTCAGCTTTACTGCTCAAAAGCCCTTAATTCTTCTTCTCTAATGATGGTCTTTATTTGGGCTATAGATTTTTTTACTTCTCTTATTCTCATAGGATTTTCTAATTGTCCTGTTGCTAATTGGAATCTTAAGTTGAATAACTCAGCTTTAAGATCATTTAATTTAACTGCTAAATCTTGAGGATTACTGTTTCTTAATTCTTTTAACTCTCTAGCCTTCATTATTCTTCACCACCCATTTCCTCAAAATCTCTTCTTGTAACGAACTTAGTAGTTACAGGAAGTTTGTGTGAAGCAAGTCTCATAGCTTCTCTTGCTACTTCTTCTGAAACACCTGATAACTCAAATAATACTCTACCTGGTTTTACAACTGATACCCAGTATTCTGGTGAACCTTTTCCGGAACCCATACGTGTTTCAGCTGGTTTCTTAGTTATTGGCTTATCTGGGAAAATCTTTATCCAAAGTTTTCCTCCTCTTCTTATATATCTATTTATAGCTATTCTGGCAGCCTCTATTTGGTTGCTTGTAATCCAACCACATTCAGTTGCTTGTATAGCGAAATCTCCGTATGCGATGAAATTACCTCTTGTAGCTTTACCACGCATTCTACCTTTTTGAACCTTACGATGTTTTACTCTCTTAGGCATTAACATCTCGAATTCCTCCTTTCTTATGCATTAATTTCTTCCTTATCAACTTTTTTTGTTGGAAGAACTTCTCCTTTATATACCCAAACTTTTACTCCGATTTTTCCATAAGTTGTATCTGCTTCAGCAAATCCATAATCTATATCAGCTCTTAATGTTTGTAGTGGAATTGTTCCTTCATGGTAATGTTCTGTTCTAGCTATTTCAGCTCCACCTAATCTACCTGAGCAAGAAGTCTTAACTCCTTTTACCCCAGATTTCATAGCTCTTTGTATTCCTTGTTTCATAGCTCTTCTAAAAGAAATTCTCTTTTCTAATTGAGCAGCTATGTTTTCTGCCATTAATTGTGCATCTGTTTCTGTATTTTTAACTTCTACTATGTTTATTAAGATGTTTTTATCCTTAACGAATTGCTCAACACCTTTTTTAAGAATTTCTATTCCTGATCCACCTTTTCCAATGATAACTCCAGGTTTAGCAGTAAATATGTTTAATTTAACTCTCTTAGCAGCTCTTTCAATCTCTATTTTGGATATTCCTGCAGAGTACAATTTTGTTTTAACATACTCTCTTATTTGATTATCCTCTACTAAGTAGTTTGAAAAATTCTTTTTGTCAGCGTACCATTTAGCGTTCCAATCTTTAATTACGCCAACTCTTAAGCCGTGCGGATGTACTTTTTGACCCACTCTATTTCCCTCCTTTTAAGCTCTTTCCTTAACAACTACTGTTATATGGCTAGTTCTTTTATTTATTCTAAACGCCCTACCTTGAGCATGTGGTCTAAATCTCTTTAATATTGGTCCTGGGCAAGCATATGCTTCTGCAACAAACAATCTAGAAGGATCTAGATTCATGTTATTTTCAGCATTTGCTACAGCTGATTTTAAAACTTTGTTTACAACCTCAGCTGCATCCTTTGGAGTGTATTGTAGTATAGCAAAAGCCTCATTAACATTTTTTCCTCTTATTAAATCTAAAACCACTCCAACTTTCATTGAAGACATTCTTACGTATTTAGCTATAGCTTTAGCTTCCATTTTTGTGAATCCTCCTTTCTAAGGCTATTATCTTACCTTTGATGATTTTTCGTTGTCAACGTGTCCCTTGTAAGTTCTTGTTAGAGCGAACTCTCCAAGTTTGTGACCAACCATATCTTCTGATACATATACAGGTACATGTTTTCTTCCATCATGAACAGCTATTGTATGACCTATCATTTGTGGGAAGATTGTTGAACTTCTTGACCAGGTCTTTATAACTTTCTTTTCACCTGCTTTATTCATTTCATTTATTCTTTGTAAAAGAACTTCTTGTACAAAAGGTCCTTTTTTAACTGATCTACTCACTAGATTTGCCTCCCTTCGCGAAACTTTAGTAGATGTGAAGAGAATTTTCTAATTCTCTTCAATCCTACCTTATTTTCTTCTCTTTATTATAAGTCTATCTGAATATTTCTTATGCTTTCTAGTCTTATATCCAAGAGTTGGTTTACCCCATGGCGTAACTGGGCCTGGTCTACCAATTGGTGACTTACCTTCTCCACCACCGTGTGGGTGATCACATGGGTTCATTACAGAACCTCTAACTGTAGGTCTCCATCCTAAATGTCTCTTTCTTCCAGCTTTACCTATGTTGATGATTTCATGTGTTAGATTTGATACAGTTCCTATAGTTGCTCTACACTCAATTCTAACATATCTCATTTCTCCACTTGGAAGTCTTAATGTTGCATAACCGCCTTCTTTAGCCATTAACTGTGCAGATGTTCCAGCAGCTCTTACTAATTGGCCACCTTTACCAGCTTGTAATTCAACATTATGTACAAATGTACCTACTGGCATATTCTTAAGTGGAAGTGCGTTTCCTGGTTTTATATCTGCTTCCGGACCCGATACTATAACATCCCCAACCTTTAGTCCTACTGGTGCTATTATGTATCTCTTATCTCCATCAGCATAAACAACTAATGCTATGTATGCTGATCTATTTGGATCATATTCTACAGTAGCTACTTTCGCTGGAATTCCATCCTTATTTCTCTTGAAATCTATTATTCTATATTTTTGTTTTGCTCCACCACCATGGTGTCTTACAGTTATTTTACCTTGTGTGTTTCTACCACCTGACTTTTTCAAGGCAACAAGAAGAGATTTTTCTGGCTTATCTGTTGTTACTTCTTCAAAAGTATTAACAGTCATATGTCTTCTTGATGGAGTGGTAGGGTTAAACTTTTTAACTGCCACTTGTGTTCCCTCCTTCTTTAAGCTTATCTGGTCCTATGAACCAATACGGGCTTTTATTATTGCATTCCTTCAAAGAACTCTATTGATTTACTATCTGCTGTTAACTTAACAATAGCTTTCTTATAATCTGGTCTCTTTCCAACATGTACGCCTACTCTTTTAGTTTTTCCCATCGTTCTGATTGTCTTTACATCTTCTACTTTTACTCCGAAAACTTCTTCTACTGCTCTCTTTATTTGAGATTTGTTAGCAGTTACATGAACGATGAAGGTGTATTTTTTTTCAGCCATAACCGCCATACTTTTTTCAGTTATAACTGGCTTTCTTATTATATCATGGCTTGTTAATTTCATTATGCGTACACCTCCTCAATTTTTGATACAGCTTCCTTAGTTATGATTAATTTTTCATACTTTAATAAATCATAAACATTTATATTATTTACAGGAAGTATTTCTACTCCTTGAATATTTCTAGCTGATTTATATACATTTTCGTTTGATTCAGCAGTAACTATTAATGTTTTCTTAGCGCTGAATGCATTTAACATTTTAACTATTTCTTTAGTTTTTGGTGCTTCTAGCTCTAAGCCTTCTAAAACAACAAAATTGTTTTCAGCAACCTTGTTTGATAAAGCTGACTTCATGGCAACTCTTCTCATGCTCTTTGGTATAGACATTCTATAATCTCTTGGCTTTGGTGCGAATACTATTCCACCATGTATCCATTGAGGTGATCTAGTTGAACCCTGTCTAGCTCTTCCTGTTCCCTTTTGTCTCCAAGGCTTTATTCCGCCCCCTGAAACTTCAGCTCTAGTCTTAGTTGATTGAGTTCCTTGTCTCTTGTTAGCTAATAAAGCTACTACAACTTGATGCATAGCATGTTGATTTATTTCTGCACCAAATACTACGTCTGATAATTGGAAATCTCCAACTTTTTGTCCTTCTTTATTAAATAATCCTACTGTAGGCATTCTGCATCCTCCTTTCTACCCAAAATTAAGCTTTAACGCTGTTTCTTATAACAACTATGCCTTTATTTGGACCTGGTACTCCGCCTTTAATTAAAATAACATTCTTTTCTGGCATTATTTTAACAACTTCTAAGTTTAAAACTGTTGTTTTTACATTTCCCATATGTCCTGGCATTTTTTTGTTTTTGAATGTTCTTGATGGATCTGATGATCCTCCCATAGAACCTACTGATCTGTGGAATTTAGAACCGTGGGACATAGGTCCTCTGTGTCCATTCCATCTCTTAATTGTTCCTTGGAATCCCTTACCTTTTGAAGTTCCAGTTACATCAACCTTTTCGCCAATTTCAAATATATCAATCTTTATCTCTTGACCTACTTGATATTCGCTAACGTTATCTAACTTAAACTCTTTTATATATCTTTTAATTGCAACTCCAGCTTTAGTGAATTGTCCTTTTACTGGCTTGCTAAGTAATTTTTCCTTAACATCAGCAAAACCTACACGAATTGCCTCATAACCATCTTTTTCTGTAGTTTTCTTTTGAATAACTACACATGGACCTGCCTCTATAACAGTTACAGGAACAATTTTACCATTTTCATTGAATATTTGGGTCATACCAATTTTTCTACCCATTATAGCCTTTTTCATTTTACTACACCTCCTAAACATATCAGCGGATTGACTTAGCAATCATAATAGTTCGTAATATTTTATATTACGCGTACAGGCTATGTACGTTTTATAATTTTATTTCTATGTCTACTCCTGCTGGTAGATCTAATCTCATTAGAGCATCAACAGTTTTTGGTGATGGATTAACTATGTCAATTAATCTCTTATGAGTTCTGATTTCAAACTGCTCTCTAGAGTCCTTGTATTTGTGTGGAGCTCTTAGAATTGTTACAACATCTTTTTCAGTTGGTAGTGGAACTGGTCCAGCCACTTTTGCACCTGTTGATTTAGCAGTCTCTACAATTTTCTCAGCTGATTGATCTAATATTTTGTGATCAAAAGCCTTTAGTCTTATTCTTATTTTTTGTTTTGACATTTAATTTCCCTCCTTTTCATGCACGCTTTACTTCTAACGCACAACAGCGGACGTTCTGTAAACTGCTCCGGGTGTTTCATATTTTCAATCACACCTCTACACAGAACCCCCGTCGTCGGATTCTAAGACCCTGACATACTCATCAAGAATAACCCGGAAGTCCGGCAACCTCTTGAATCATCGCTGTTTGCTTTACAACTTCTTTATTATACTATATGTTATGTGATTTTACAATAGTTTTTATTTAAATACTTTTAAAAAATATGCAGATAAATTATTAGATTTTTACTAAAAATAATTATAAAATATTTATTATTTTTATAAGCTCATGTAATACTTTAAGACTAAATAAGTCAACATTTTTATATTATTAACATAGTTTATACTAACTAAACAACTGAATTTAAAAAACAAACCATAATTTTATTTATGTTAAAAAAATATAGAAGGGACGTCTCCCTTCTATACTTTAAGCTCGAGCTTTCTTTATGCTAGCATTTTGCTTTTAAAATTTTAAAAGTTTTTATAAAAATGTTTCTATAATTATTCTAATATAGTAGTAACAACACCTGAACCTACTGTTCTTCCGCCTTCTCTGATAGCGAATCTTAATCCTTCATCCATTGCTACTTGTGTGATTAATTCAACGTTCATGTCGATGTGGTCTCCAGGCATAACCATTTCCATTCCATCTGGTAATTTGATTGATCCTGTAACGTCTGTTGTTCTGAAATAGAATTGTGGTCTGTATCCATCAAAGAATGGTGTGTGTCTTCCGCCTTCTTCTTTCTTTAATACGTATACTTGACCTACGAATTTCTTGTGTGGATTTACTGATCCTGTTTTTGCTAATACTTGACCTCTTTCGATATCAGTTCTTTGAACACCTCTTAATAATGCTCCTATGTTATCTCCTGCCATCGCTTGGTCTAGTAACTTTCTGAACATTTCTACTCCAGTTACTACTGTCTTCTTTCTTTCTTCTGTTAAGCCGATAACTTCTACTTCGTCACCAACTTTTAATATTCCTCTTTCTACTCTTCCTGTTGCAACTGTTCCTCTTCCTGTGATTGTGAATACATCTTCTACTGGCATTAAGAATGGTTTGTCAGTTGCTCTTTCTGGTGTTGGAATGTAGCTGTCTACTGCTTCCATTAACTCCATTATGCATTTTGTTGCTGCTTCATCTGTTGGGTTCTCTAATGCTTTTAATGCTGATCCTGCTATTATTGGAGTATCATCTCCTGGGAAGTTATACTCGCTTAATAACTCTCTTACTTCCATTTCTACTAGCTCTAATAATTCTGGATCGTCTACCATATCTGCTTTATTTAAGAATACTACTATGTAGTCAACTCCTACTCTTGATGCTAGTAGTATGTGCTCTCTTGTTTGAGGCATTGGACCATCTGCTGCTGATACAACTAGGATTGCTCCATCCATTTGTGCTGCTCCTGTGATCATGTTCTTTACATAGTCAGCGTGTCCTGGACAGTCAACGTGCGCATAGTGTCTGTTTTCTGTTTGATACTCAACGTGCGCTGTGTTGATTGTGATTCCTCTTTCTTTTTCTTCTGGTGCCTTATCTATTTCGTCATACTTGAATGCTTCTGCATATCCTTTGCTTGCTAATACTGTTGTAATAGCTGCTGTTAATGTTGTCTTACCGTGGTCTACGTGTCCTATTGTTCCAATATTAACGTGTGGTTTGTTTCTTTCAAATTTTGCCTTTGCCATTTATAATTCCTCCTTACTAATGACTTTCTTATGTCTATATTTTTATATTATTTTTTTCCTGCAATTTGTTCTTGAATACTCTTTGGAGTTTCTTCGTAATGATCAAATTCCATACTGTAGACTCCTCTACCTTGTGTTCTTGATCTTAATGTAGTTGCATATCCAAACATTTCTGATAGTGGTACGAAAGCTCTGATAACTTGAGCACCAAATCTTGCTTCCATTCCTTCTATTCTACCTCTTCTGGAGTTAAGGTCACCTATAACATCTCCCATGTAATCTTCTGGAACAGTAACCTCTACTTTCATCATAGGTTCAAGCAACGCTGGATCTGCCTTAGCCATAGCGTTCTTAAAGGCCATAGAACCTGCAATCTTGAAGGCCATTTCTGATGAGTCAACATCATGGTATGATCCATCAAATACTTTAATCTTAAAGTTAATAACTGGATATCCAGCTACAACACCGCTATCTGAAGCTTCTCTTATTCCATTGTCTATAGCAGGTATATATTCTCTTGGAATAGCTCCTCCTACTACAGCATTTTCGAAGGTATATTCTCCCTCATTAGGTATCATTTCTATCCAACAGTGACCATATTGTCCTCTACCACCTGATTGTCTTACGAACTTACCTTCAGCTTTAACAGCTTTTCTGATAGTTTCCTTGTAAGCAACTTGCGGAGCACCAACATTACATTCAACCTTGAATTCTCTTTGAAGTCTATCTACAATTATCTCAAGGTGTAACTCACCCATACCAGCAATAATTGTTTGACCTGTTTCTTGATCAGTCCAAGTTTTGAAAGTTGGATCTTCTTCTGCTAGCTTAGATAAGGCTATACCCATTTTTTCTTGACCAGCTTTTGTCTTTGGCTCAATAGCTACTCTTATAACTGGTTCTGGGAATTCCATGCTTTCTAATACTATTGCTCCACTGTCAGAACATAAAGTATCTCCAGTTGTAGTATCTTTTAAACCTACTATTGCACCTAAATCTCCAGCACGTAACTCTTCAACTTCTTCTCTATGATTAGCATGCATTTTAACAAGTCTACCTATTCTTTCTTTTTTACCCTTAGTGGAATTTAATACATATGTACCACTTTGCATTATTCCAGAATATACTCTTGTGAAAGCTAATCTACCAACAAATGGGTCAGTAGCTATCTTAAATGCCAATGCTGACATTGGAGCATCATCGCTAGCTGGTCTTTCATCCTCTTCATTAGTATTCGGATTAGTTCCTTTTATTGCTGGGATATCTAATGGTGATGGCATATAAGCAACAACTGAATCTATCATTTCTTGAACACCTTTGTTCTTATATGATGAACCACAGATTACTGGAATCATTTGTCCAGATATAGTAGCATTTCTTATAGCTGCATGAAGTTCATCTTCTGTAATATCTTCACCTTCAAGATATTTCATAGTTAATTCTTCATCTGTTTCAGCTACTGCTTCAATCAATGCCGCTCTGTATTCTTCTGCTTTATCTTTTAATTCAGCAGGGATTTCAATTCTCTCTATTTCTGTTCCTAGGTCATTTTTATGTATTATGGCTTCATTAGTGATTAAGTCAACCATTCCTACGAATTGATCTTCTTGACCTACTGGAATTTGAATTGGAACTGCATTAGCCTTTAATCTCTCTCTTATTGTATTTACACAATTATAGAAATCAGCACCAGTTGCATCCATTTTATTTACATAGACAATTCTAGGAACACCATACTTGTCTGCCTGTCTCCAAACTGTCTCAGTTTGAGGCTCAACACCACTCTTAGCATCAAGTACTGTTACAGCTCCATCAAGAACTCTTAGAGATCTCTCAACCTCAACTGTAAAATCTACGTGTCCTGGTGTATCTATTATGTTTATAGCATAACCCTTCCATTGACAAGTGGTTGCCGCTGAAGTAATAGTTATACCTCTCTCTTGTTCTTGCACCATCCAGTCCATTGTAGCTGCACCTTCATGGGTTTCACCTATCTTGTGTGTTTTTCCTGTATAAAATAGTATACGCTCAGTAGTTGTAGTCTTTCCAGCATCTATATGAGCCATTATACCAATATTACGAAATTTTTCTAACGGAAATTGTCTTGCCACTACGTTTTCCTCCTCTCAGTTTAGTAATAAAATTCGACAAAACTGTTTTGGCAGAGCCAAAACAGTTTTGTATTAATATCTGTAATGAGCAAAGGCCTTATTTGCTTCAGCCATTTTATGAGTATCTTCTCTCTTCTTAACTGCTGCGCCAGTGTTGTTAGCTGCATCTAATAATTCTCCAGCTAATCTTTCTCTCATGTACTTTTCTCCTCTGTTCTTAGCGGCATTTAATAACCATCTAATTCCCAAAGTTTGTCTTCTCTCAGCTCTTACTTCGATTGGAACTTGGTAAGTAGCTCCACCTATTCTTCTTGCTTTTACTTCAAGTAAAGGCATTACATTGTTCATAGCAGTTTCAAAAACCTCTAATGCATCTTTTCCTGTCTTGTTAGCAAGTACTTCGAAAGCATCGTAACAGATTTTTTGTGCTACTCCTTTTTTTCCATCTTCCATAACGCTGTTTATCAACTTTGTAACAACCTTACTGTTGTACATTGGATCTGGCAATACATCTCTTTTTGCTATATGTCCTTTTCTTGGCACTTTTCTTCCCTCCTTAACATTTAATATTTAAGTTCATCGGTACTCGACATTTTGTCGTAAAGTGCTCTGACTTCTGCAGTATAAATAAATTATATATAAATCTATGTAAATGCGAAGACATAGCACTAATCAACATACAAAAATTACTTTTGTTTTGGTCTCTTAGCACCGTACTTTGACCTTCCTTGCATTCTGTTAGCTACTCCAGATGAGTCTAAAGCTCCTCTTACTATATGGTATCTAACCCCTGGAAGGTCCTTAACTCTTCCACCTCTTATTAGAACAACGCTGTGTTCTTGTAAGTTGTGGCCTACACCTGGGATGTATGCACTTACTTCGTATCCATTTGTTAGTCTTACTCTAGCTATTTTTCTTAGCGCTGAGTTAGGCTTCTTTGGAGTTGTTGTTTTAACTACAGTACATACTCCTCTCTTTTGAGGGCACTCCTTAAGTGCTGGTGCAGTTGATTTGTCTGCTACTGTCTTTCTGCCTTTTCTTACTAATTGGCTAATAGTTGGCATGGTTTCACCTCCTCTAAAATTTTTAATTTAATCTATTTAATTTAAGATACTAGCTAATTAATCTTTCAAAATTAGAGCTGCTGAAGCTCCAACCTCTATTCCACATAGCTTACCTAATTCTTTCATAGTTTCAACATAGATAACTTCTACAGAATGATCTTCTGCTGAATCTACCAAGGAAGTAGTCAACTTGTGATCTGCATCTTTGGCTACATATAAAACCTTGCCTAATCCATTTTTTATGGATTTATTGGCTTGTTTTACACCTATTACTTTTTTACCTAATAGTCTGTCTACCATGACCTTCCCTCCTCGATATATTAATATCGAGGCAAAGCATTTAGCTTTGCCTCCATGAAATCATGTAGACAACTTACCTATTGGTGTTTTATACATTATAAAATCACACAAAATGTATTTTATCATTTAAGAACTATGCTGTCAACCAAATATAAGTTAATCTTCTATAGTATTTGTTAACTCTTTTTCTGCCAATTCTGATTCAGTATTGAGCTTAACGGATCTATATCTAATCATACCTGTTCCAGCTGGTATTAACTTACCAATTATAACATTCTCTTTTAATCCTAACAATGGATCTATTTTTCCTTTTATAGCCGCATCAGTTAATACTCTAGTAGTTTCTTGGAATGAAGCTGCTGACAAGAAGGAATCAGTGGCAAGAGCTGCCTTTGTAATACCCAAAAGAACCCTTTCTCCTTTAGCTTCTTCTCCGCCTACGCCTCGTACTCTTTCATTTTCTTCATCAAAGTCAAATATATCTATCATTGTTCCAGGTAACAGCTCTGTATCTCCTGACTCAACTATTTTTACTTTTCTAGTCATTTGTCTTACAACCACTTCTAAGTGCTTATCATTTATATCAACACCTTGAAGTCTATAAACCTTCTGAACCTCTGAAAGCAAGTAATTTCTTACACCATCAATACCTTTTATTCTCATTATATCATGGGGATTTACGGAACCTTCAGTGATTTCATCACCAGCACTTATTTCCTCCCCATTGCTTACTTTGAGTCTTGAACCAAATGGTATATCATAACTTACTTCTTCTCCAGAAGATGTTACAATTATAACTGTTCTTTTCTTTTTGGTCTCTTCTAGTCTAACTGTACCAGAAACTTCAGTTACTATTGCTAATCCTTTAGGTTTTCTTGCTTCGAAAAGCTCCTCAACTCTTGGAAGACCTTGTGTTATATCGGCTCCCGCAACTCCACCAGTATGGAAGGTTCTCATTGTAAGCTGAGTACCTGGTTCTCCTATAGATTGAGCAGCAACTATACCAACAGCTTCACCAATATTGATTTTTTCTGCTGTAGCCATATTCATTCCATAACATTTAGCACAAACACCAACTTTAGCGCTACATGTAAATACTGATCTTATTTTAACTTTTTTAATTCCTAACTTCTCAACTTTTTCAGCCATATTAAGAGTAATGTAGGTATCATTAGGAACTACTATATTTCCCGTGCTTGGATCTATAATATCTTCAGCACTATATCTTCCAGAAAGCCTTTCTCTTAAAGGTTCTATTACTTCGTTTCCTTCTTTTATTTCAGAAACAATGGTTCCTACCTTAGTTCCACAATCCTCTAGTCTCACTATGACATCTTGGTTAACATCAACTAATCTTCTTGTTAAATATCCTGAGTCAGCTGTTTTAAGAGCGGTATCCGCATTACCTTTTCTAGCTCCATGAGTAGAGATAAAGTACTCTAATACATCTAGCCCCTCTCTAAAGGAAGCTTTAATTGGTAACTCTATAATTTTACCAGAAGGATTTGCCATAAGTCCTCTCATCCCAGCTAATTGTTTTATCTGGCTCTTAGATCCTCTGGCTCCAGAATCCGCCATCATAAATATAGGATTAAAATTATCAAGACTTTCCATAAGAGCATCCGCTACTTCTTCAGTAGTTTTAGTCCATTTATCTATAACTCTTTCATATCTTTCTTCTTCTGATATGAAACCTCTTTTATACATCTTTTCTATCTTATCTACTGTTTCTTCAGCATCTTTTAGTAAAGTTGCCTTTTGTTCTGGAACTATCATATCTGATGCAGCAACAGTTATAGCACCTATGGTAGAATAGTGATAACCCTTGGCTTTAATCTGGTCTAGCATTACAGAAGTTTTAGTTGGGCCATAATTAATATAGCATTTATCAACTATCTTACCTAAATTTTTCTTATCAACTAAGAAATCTACCTCTAGTTTAAACTCATTTTCTGGTAAAGATCTATCAACAAAACCTAAATTCTGAGGTATAGATTCATTGAAAATTGTTTTTCCTACAGTAGTTTCAATGATTCCGGTTCTTTTCTCTCCATTAATTTCTTTAACCATCTTTATCTTAACTTTAGCATGCAATGACACATCTCCTGCTTGATATGCCATAAGAGCCTCGTCCGAAGACATGAAGTAGCTTCCTTCTCCTTTTTCTCCATCCTTGTTTAAAGTTAAGTAATATGAACCTAATATCATATCCTGTGTAGGGACACAAACCGGCTTACCATCAGATGGTTTCATAATATTACCTGCTGCAAGCATTAAGAACCTTGCTTCTGCTTGAGCTTCCACAGATAAAGGAACGTGAACCGCCATTTGGTCACCATCAAAGTCAGCATTGTATGCTGTACATACTAGCGGGTGTAGCTTTATCGCTCTACCCTCAACTAGAATTGGTTGGAACGCTTGAATTCCCAATCTATGCAGTGTGGGGGCACGGTTTAAAAGTACTGGATGATCAGATATTACTTCCTCAAGTACATCCCATACCTGAGGCATAACTCTTTCAACCATTCTCTTTGCGCTCTTAATATTATGAGCAATGCCACCTTCAACTAATTTTTTCATAACAAAAGGCTTAAACAATTCTAAAGCCATTTCTTTTGGAAGACCACATTGATACATTTTTAATTCTGGTCCAACAACTATAACTGATCTACCAGAGTAGTCAACACGCTTGCCTAGTAAGTTTTGTCTAAATCTTCCTTGCTTACCTTTAAGCATATCCGATAAAGATTTTAATGGTCTATTTCCAGGGCCAGTAACAGGTCTGCCTCTTCTTCCATTATCCACTAATGCATCCACTGCTTCTTGAAGCATTCTTTTTTCATTTCTAACTATTATGTCAGGTGCTCCTAAATCAAGCAGTTTCTTAAGCCTATTATTTCTATTTATAACTCTTCTATAAAGATCATTTAAATCTGATGTAGCAAACCTTCCGCCATCCAATTGCACCATAGGCCTTAGATCTGGAGGAATTACTGGAATAACGCTAATAATCATCCAAGATGGCTTATTACCAGATTTTCTAAAAGACTCAATAACTTCTAGTCTTCTTATTATTCTTACCTTCTTCTGACCTGTGCTGTTTCTTAATTCTTCTTTTAATTCCTTAGAAGTTCTTTCTAATTCAATTTCATCAAGAAGTTGTTTAACAGCTTCTGCTCCCATACCTGCAGCGAAGCTCTCTTCACCATATTTATCCACAGCTTCTCTATATTCCTTTTCATTTAGCAGCTGTTTTCTTAGTAAAGGAGTCTCTTTAGGATCTAATACTACATAAGACGCAAAATATAGTATTTTTTCTAAAGCTCTTGGGGACATGTCTAATATTAATCCCATTCTTGAAGGTATTCCTTTGAAATACCATATATGGGATACTGGGGCAGCAAGTTCAATATGCCCCATTCTCTCACGTCTAACCTTAGCCTTAGTTACTTCTACTCCACATCTATCGCAAACTATGCCTTTATATCTAACTCTTTTATATTTTCCACAATGACATTCCCAGTCTTTGATAGGTCCAAAAATTCTTTCGCAGAATAATCCATCTCTTTCTGGTTTTAGAGTTCTATAATTTATTGTCTCAGGTTTTTTTACTTCACCTCTTGACCATTCTCTTATCTGTTCTGGTGAAGCTAACCCTATTTGTATGGCATCAAAATTATTTAATTCAAACAAGGGTATATCCTCCCTTCAAAATTAGTGTTCATCATTAAAATCATCAATGTCAAGTTCACTATTGAAATCATCTAATGGAAGTTCATCATAATCAATATCTATATCTTCTTCAACTTCGTCTTCTGACTCCACGTAGTCATCATCTGGGGTAGGTGGAATAAATTCTTCTGAACCTTCCATATTTACATCTAGTTCTTCAAGCTCTTCTTCAACTGACTCTTTTAATTTTATTTCTTGGTTATCATCATTAAGAACTTTAACATCTAAGCATAATGCTTGAAGTTCTTTTATAAGAACCTTGAAGGATTCTGGTACACCTGGTTCAGGTATATTTTCTCCTTTAACTATGGCTTCATAAGTTTTTACTCTACCAACTACATCGTCTGACTTAACTGTAAGTATCTCTTGAAGCGTATTAGCTGCACCATAAGCTTCTAATGCCCAAACTTCCATCTCACCAAATCTCTGTCCTCCAAACTGAGCTTTACCACCTAATGGTTGTTGAGTAACCAGAGAGTATGGCCCTGTAGATCTAGCATGAATCTTATCATCAACTAAGTGAGCAAGTTTTAATATATACATATATCCTACAGTTACTCTGCTATCGAAGGGTTCACCTGTTCTACCATCATATAGAACTGTTTTACCATCCCCATTATATCCTGCATCAATTAGACATTGTTCTATATCTTTCTCTGTGGCTCCATCAAATACTGGAGTAGCTATATGCCAACCCAATTTGCTAGCCGCTTGCCCAAGATGCACTTCTAAAACCTGACCAATATTCATACGAGAAGGAACCCCTAAAGGATTTAAGCATATTTGTAGTGGACTACCATCTGGTAGGAATGGCATATCTTCTTCTGGTAAAACTCTAGAGATAACCCCTTTGTTTCCGTGACGTCCTGCCATTTTATCTCCCACAGATATTTTTCTCTTCTGAGCTATATAACATCTTACTAATTGATTTACTCCTGGAGGCAATTCATCGCCATTTTCTCTTGTAAACACCTTAACATCTACTATGATACCTGCTTCACCATGAGGAACTCTTAGGGAAGTATCTCTAACTTCTCTTGCTTTTTCACCAAATATAGCTCTAAGCAACCTTTCCTCAGCAGTAAGCTCTGTTTCTCCTTTTGGTGTTACTTTTCCTACTAATATGTCTCCTGATCTTACCTCTGCACCAATTCTGATTATTCCTCTATCATCTATATCTTTTAAAGCATCTTCTCCCACATTAGGAATATCCCTTGTAATTTCTTCTGGTCCTAACTTAGTATCCCTGGATTCGCATTCATACTCCTCAATGTGTATAGAAGTAAATACATCATCCCTAACAAGTTGCTCTGATATAAGCATAGCATCCTCGTAGTTATATCCTTCCCAAGTTATAAACCCTATTCTTATATTCTTACCTAATGCAATTTCACCTAAGTCAGTAGAAGGTCCATCAGCTAAAACCGTACCTTTTTTAACAATTTCTCCTTTACTTACTATAGGCCTTTGATTTATGCAAGTACCTTGGTTTGATCTTTTAAATTTAAGTAATCTATATATATCTGTACCGCCATCAGAATCTCTTTTCACTCTGATTTCATTTGAACTAACATAAGTCACTACTCCATCATTTTTAGACTTAGGTAATACCCCTGAGTCAACTGCCGCTTTGTATTCTATACCAGTACCAACAACTGGAGCTTGTGGCTTTAAGAGCGGAACTGCTTGACGTTGCATGTTAGATCCCATAAGAGCACGGCTGGCATCATCATTTTCTAAGAACGGAATCATAGCCGTGGCTACAGATACTATCTGTCTTGGAGATATATCCATTAAATCTACGTCTTCTTTAGGAACAACAAGAACTTCTTCTTGTGCTCTTACAGTTATCTTCTTATCTATAAATCTTCCTTCTTCATCTAAAGGCTCATTAGATTGAGCTACTAGATAATGATCTTCTTCATCTGCTGTAAAGTATCTTATTTCTCCTGTTACTCTTCCACTCTTTTTATCAACAACTCTATATGGCGTTTCTATAAATCCATATTCATTTACTCTTGCATAAGTTGCTAGAGAGTTAATAAGACCTATGTTCGGTCCTTCAGGAGTTTCTATAGGACACATTCTTCCATAGTGTGAATGGTGAACGTCTCTTACTTCAAATCCTGCTCTCTCTCTTGATAAACCACCAGGCCCTAATGCTGAAAGTCTTCTCTTATGAGTTAATTCTGAAAGTGGATTAGTTTGATCCATAAATTGAGATAATTGTGAGCTTCCGAAGAATTCCTTTATAGCCGCAGCAACAGGTCTTATATTAATCAAAGCTTGAGGCGTTATGCCTTCTTGATCTTGAATAGTCATTCTTTCTTTAACTACTCTTTCCATCCTTGAAAGACCTATTCTAAATTGGTTTTGAAGTAATTCACCAACAGATCTAAGTCTTCTATTTCCTAAATGGTCAATATCATCTACATAGCCAATGCCATAAGATAAACCTAATTCATAGCTAATAGTTGCGTAAATGTCATCTATAATTATATGTTTAGGTATTAGCCTATTTAAATTTTTCTTTACTTCTTCTTTTATAGTATCTTCATCAGTATAGTTATCCAATATTTCTTTTAATGTAGGATAATGAACTAATTCTTTAATATTTAAACTATCTATATTAAAAGAAATATGCTTATGTATATTAACAAAGTTATTTCCTATAACTCTTACAACCTTATCATCAACTATTATATCAACAGAGTTTACTCCACTGTCTTGAACCTCTAAAGCTTTTTCTCTGTCTATCTTTTCACCTTTTTGTACAAGGATTTCTCCAGTACTTGGATTTATGATGTCTTTAGCTGCAATTTGGTTAACTATTCTTAAATTCAATGCTAGCTTCTTATTAAATTTGTATCTTCCTACTTTAGAAAGATCATAACGCTTAGCATCAAAGAATAATGAATCTATTAAGCTCATTGCGCTATCTACAGTTGGTGGCTCACCCGGTCTTAATCTCTTATATATTTCAAGTAAAGCTTCTTCTCTTGTTTTAGTGTTATCTTTTTCTATAGTAGCTCTTAATCTTTCATCTTCTCCAAAATAATCTACTATTTCTTGGTCACTACCTAATCCCATAGCTCTAGATAGTATGGTAATAGGAAGTTTTCTTGTTTTATCAATTCTAACATATATAACATCATTAGAATCAGTTTCATATTCTAGCCAAGCTCCTCTAATAGGAATTACAGTTGAAGATATCAACCTCTTTCCATTTTTATCCATGCTTTGGCTATAATATACGCCAGGAGACCTTACTAACTGGCTAACTATTACTCTTTCAGCACCATTGATTATAAAAGTACCTTGCTCAGTCATTAAAGGGAAATCTCCCATAAAGACCTCTTGCTCTTTTAATTCGCCAGTTTCTTTGTTTTGAAGTCTAACTTTAACCTTTAGCGGCGCTGCGTATGTGGCATCTCTTTCTTTACATTCTTCCACTGAGTACTTGATATTATCCATATCAAGCTTATACCCAACAAATTCAAGAACAAGATTTCCCGTGTAGTTTGTTATAGGATTTACATCATAAAAAACTTCATGAAGTCCCTCATCCAAAAACCACTGATAGGAATCTAATTGTACTTCAATTAAGTTAGGCATATCAGCTACTTCTTTTACTTTTCCAAAACTCATTCTTGTTCTTTTTCCAACTTGGACAGGATGTACCATCAGCTTTCACCCCTTGTATAAACTAAAATAGCCAAAAGCATAATATCCCCTAGGACCTATGCTTCTGGATTGCATACAATATCATCAAATTAGTATAACCAAAAATGTAAATTTAATTCAAGTCTTATATATTATTTTTAAAATGATATACTGATCCATATTGAACAGTACATTAAATAATAGTAGCATATTTGATTATACCAGTCAATAGATACTTTAAAAATACTTACTTTAAAAAAGAGGCACTTTCTAACAAAGTGCCTCTTACCATTGTTACTGCTAGTATTACTTTACTTCTACTGTAGCACCAACTTCTGCAAGTTTTGCTTTTATGCTTTCTGCTTCTTCTTTTGAAACGCCTTCTTTTAATGTCTTTGGCGCTCCGTCAACTACTTCTTTAGCTTCTTTTAAGCCTAATCCAGTTAATTCTCTAACAACTTTTATAACTTTGATCTTTTCAGCACCAGCACTAGCTAATACTACATCAAACTCAGTTTTTTCTTCAGCTGCTGGAGCTGCTGCTGCACCTGCTGCCGCTACTGGAGCTGCTGCACTTACTCCAAATTCTTCTTCACATGCTTTTACTAATTCGTTTAATTCTAAAACGCTCATTTCTTTTATAGCTTGAATGATTTCTTCTCTTGTCATTATAAGACACCTCCAAAATTTCTTTATAAAATAATCTTTAATCTATCTGCTCACTTTACAACGTGTATTATTCAGCAGACTCTTTCTTTTCTTTAATTGCATTTAATAAAATAGCAAGTTTTGATAATGGTGACTTGATGCTTCCAAGAAGTTTTGCAATAAGAACTTCTTTTGATGGTATTGTAGCAAGTTGTTTAACTTTACTTGTATCGTAAACTTCGCCTTGAACTATACCAGCTTTTAATTCTAACTTCTTGTGATCTTTAGCAAAGTCATTTAAAACTCTAGCCGGAGCCGTAACATCATCATAACCAAAAGCTATGGATACAGGTCCCTCTAAGTATGGAGATACGGCGTCTAAACCTAACTCCTTAGCTGCAAGTGTTACCAATGTGTTTTTGTACACCTTGTATTCTACACCAGCTTCTCTTAATTTTTTTCTTAGCTCTGTATCTTCTTCAACTGTTAATCCTTGATAACTTGCAAGTATAACAGCTTGAGCCTTTTCTAATTTTTCTTTAATTTCTGCAACTTTAGCTTCTTTAATTTGTCTATTCTTATTTATCACTGTGTGTCCACCTCCTCACAGTTATCACTGTTTTATATAATAACAAAGGCCTTCCCGCAGACGCAAGAAGACCAATCAATCTATGTATTGGCATCCTAGGTAGGTATTACAATTTACGCTTTCGCACCTACTGTCTACGGAGGATTTTATTCACTTGACCTTTGTTATGTTAACATACAAACTTCTTAATGTCAATACTATTCTAAAACTTTAGTTGGATTTATTTTAATTCCAGGTCCCATTGTGCTTGAAACAGATACTGATTTGATGTATTGTCCCTTAGCAGCAGCTGGTTTAGCTTTTACTAAAGCTTCCATTAAAGATTGGAAGTTAACTATTAACTTTTCAGATCCAAAGGATTTTTTTCCTATTGGAACGTGAACGATAGCAGTCTTGTCAACTCTATATTCAACCTTACCAGCTTTTATTTCAGCTATAGCCTTAGCTACATCAAAAGTAACTGTACCGGATTTTGGGTTTGGCATTAGGCCCTTAGGTCCTAATACTCTACCTAATCTACCAACTACACCCATCATGTCTGGAGTTGCTACAACTACATCATAGTCAAACCAGTTTTCTTTTTGAATTTTATCTACTAAATCTTCTGCTCCAACAAATTCTGCTCCTGCAGCTTCAGCTTCTTTAGCTTTGTCTCCTTTAGCGAAAACTAAAACTCTAACAGTTTTACCAGTTCCGTTAGGAAGAACAACCGCTCCTCTTACTTGTTGATCAGCATGTCTTGGGTCAACTCCAAGTCTAACGTGTAATTCAATTGTTTCATCAAACTTAGCTTTAGCAGTTTTAACAGCTAACTCTAAAGCTTCTCCTGGAGTATATAAAGCACTTCTGTCTATTAATTTTGCACTTTCAATATAATTCTTTCCCATATGATTAAGCCTCCTTTGTGGTATTAACGGTTTTTACCTCCCACCATTATATTAGTCTACTACAGTTACACCCATACTTCTAGCTGTTCCTTCGATCATGCTCATAGCAGCTTCAAGTGAAGCGGCATTTAAGTCAGGCATTTTAGTTTCTGCTATTTTCTTAACTTGTTCTTTAGTTAATTTACCAACTTTAGTTTTGTTTGGTACTCCTGATCCACTTTCTAAGCCAAGTTCTTTTTTAATAAGAACAGCTGCTGGAGGAGTCTTTAGTATGAAACTAAAAGATCTATCTTGGTAAACAGTTATTACTACTGGAATTATTAATCCAGCTTGGTTTGCAGTTTTTGCATTAAATTCCTTACAGAATCCCATAATGTTTACACCATGTTGTCCTAACGCTGGTCCAACTGGTGGTGCTGGTGTTGCCTTTCCTGCAGGAAGTTGAAGTTTAATCATTCCTGTTACTTTCTTAGCCATGAGTAATTCCTCCTATACTGTGGTTATACGGGCTTTATCATTGCCCTCCCACTTTATTAAGACTTTCGTCTAAGTTTAAATTTTGTTTTTAACTAATCCATTTTTTCTACTTGGTTAAAATCAAATTCTGCTAAGGTATCCCTGCCGAACATATTAACCAAGCCTTTTATCTTACGTTTTTCAAGATTAATTTCTTGTATAGAAGCCACAAATTCTTTAAGTGGTCCTGAAATAATCTTGATGTTTTCTCCTACCTCCAAGTCAATAGCTACAGGAGCATCTTTTATTCCCATACAATCAACCTCTTCATCGGTAAGTGGTACAGGTTTTGATCCTGGACCCACGAAACCTGTAACTCCTCTAGTATTTCTAACTACATACCAAGAGTCGTCAGTCATAACCATTTTTACAAGAACATATCCTGGAAATATCTTTTTTAAGGTAACCTTAGTTTTACCATCTTTCTCTTCTACTTGCTCCTCCATAGGAACTTGCACATCTAATATTAGATCATGAAGATTTCTATTTTCTATGGTTTTCTCTAAGTTGGCCTTAACTTTGTTTTCATAACCAGAATATGTATGTACTACATACCATCTAGCTCTTTCACTCATAATCTGCGGGATGAATAAAACATCCCAACCTCCTTTTTTACTTTATTCTAAAGATTAAATCAAAGAGGTTTTTAAATACAACATCAATGCCGCCTACATAAACAATATACAATAAACAAAATACAGCTACTGCTATTGTCGATTTCTTTATTTCCTTTTTAGATGGCCAAGTTATTCTCTTAAATTCAGCTTTAACCTCTCTAAAAAACTTAATCAAACCTGATTGCGTTTGACTTTTTGCTTTTACATTCCCATCTGAAGCCATTTTTTTCACATCCCCAAGCTTTTTTTAAAGGAATAATCACAAATAAGCTTATTTTGTCTCTTTATGAAGTGTGTGTCTTTGACAGAACTTACAGTACTTTTTCATCTCTAATCTATCTGGGTCGTTCTTCTTATTCTTCATTGAGTTGTAGTTTCTTTGCTTGCATTCTGTGCATGCTAAAGTTATTTTTACTCTCACAATGTGCACCTCCAGTACTTATAAATAACATGATGTGTGTATAAGAACCTAGTTCTTTACTATTTTAAGCATTACTTAAATAATTTATCACAAGTAGATTCTTATGTCAACGTTAATTTGCTATGTAAAGGACTAGGTTATTAAACCCAGCCCCTTATTTAAAGCTATAATTATTCTAATATAGTAGTAACAACACCTGAACCTACTGTTCTTCCGCCTTCTCTGATAGCGAATCTTAATCCTTCATCCATTGCTACTTGTGTGATTAATTCAACGTTCATGTCGATGTGGTCTCCAGGCATAACCATTTCCATTCCATCTGGTAATTTGATTGATCCTGTAACGTCTGTTGTTCTGAAATAGAATTGTGGTCTGTATCCATCAAAGAATGGTGTGTGTCTTCCGCCTTCTTCTTTCTTTAATACGTATACTTGACCTACGAATTTCTTGTGTGGATTTACTGATCCTGTTTTTGCTAATACTTGACCTCTTTCGATATCAGTTCTTTGAACACCTCTTAATAATGCTCCTATGTTATCTCCTGCCATCGCTTGGTCTAGTAACTTTCTGAACATTTCTACTCCAGTTACTACTGTCTTCTTTCTTTCTTCTGTTAAGCCGATAACTTCTACTTCGTCACCAACTTTTAATATTCCTCTTTCTACTCTTCCTGTTGCAACTGTTCCTCTTCCTGTGATTGTGAATACATCTTCTACTGGCATTAAGAATGGTTTGTCAGTTGCTCTTTCTGGTGTTGGAATGTAGCTGTCTACTGCTTCCATTAACTCCATTATGCATTTTGTTGCTGCTTCATCTGTTGGGTTCTCTAATGCTTTTAATGCTGATCCTGCTATTATTGGAGTATCATCTCCTGGGAAGTTATACTCGCTTAATAACTCTCTTACTTCCATTTCTACTAGCTCTAATAATTCTGGATCGTCTACCATATCTGCTTTATTTAAGAATACTACTATGTAGTCAACTCCTACTCTTGATGCTAGTAGTATGTGCTCTCTTGTTTGAGGCATTGGACCATCTGCTGCTGATACAACTAGGATTGCTCCATCCATTTGTGCTGCTCCTGTGATCATGTTCTTTACATAGTCAGCGTGTCCTGGACAGTCAACGTGCGCATAGTGTCTGTTTTCTGTTTGATACTCAACGTGCGCTGTGTTGATTGTGATTCCTCTTTCTTTTTCTTCTGGTGCCTTATCTATTTCGTCATACTTGAATGCTTCTGCATATCCTTTGCTTGCTAATACTGTTGTAATAGCTGCTGTTAATGTTGTCTTACCGTGGTCTACGTGTCCTATTGTTCCAATATTAACGTGTGGTTTGTTTCTTTCAAATTTTGCCTTTGCCATTTATAATTCCTCCTTATTATTCCTTTCATCAGTAAACTTAGCCTAGCGTTTTGTGTTTTACATAATTTGGAGCTCACGATCGGGCTTGAACCGACGACCTCCACCTTACCAAGGTGACGCTCTGCCTGCTGAGCTACGTGAGCAATTTCTCTGGAGCGGGAAACGGGATTCGAACCCGCGACATTCAGCTTGGGAAGCTGACGCTCTACCACTGAACTACTCCCGCTTTATAAATCGACATATACCACTTTTAGATTTTACTACTAAATAGGTTTTATGTCAATAAATTTTCAAAATTTATCTGTTATTATTTAAACATTTTTCTAACTTTCTTTTAACCCTTTGCAATGCATTGTCTATAGACTTTGCATGTCTGTCCAAATCACAAGCTATTTCTTGATAGGATTTACCGTCTAGATAAGACATAAGTACTTCCATCTCTAAGCCTGACAGCACTTGTCCTATTTCATTTTCTATATGTAGCATTTCCTCTTTACTTATGACTAACTCTTCAGGATCAGAAACTTTAATAGTTGAGAGCACATCTAGTAAGGTTCTATCTGATTCTTCTTCATATATAGGTTTATTAAGAGAGACATAAGTATTTAAAGGGATGTGCTTTTGCCTTGTAGCGGTTTTTATAGCTGTAATTATCTGTCTTGTAACACAGAGCTCTGCAAAGGCTCTAAAGGAAGCTAGTTTATCAGGTTTAAAATCTCTAATTGCTTTATATAACCCGATCATGCCTTCCTGATATATATCTTCTTTGTCTGCGCCTATTAGGAAATAAGATTTTGCTTTTGCTTTTACAAAATTTTGATACTTACTAATCAGATACTCTTGTGCTCTAACATCTCCCTTTTTCGCTTCTACAACAATTTCTTCATCAAGCTTTTCTTCATATTTTGTAAACGTTTTAGCAACACTACTCCTCTTATCCATAGGCCATCCCTCCAGAACGTATATGTCATTGTTATTAATTATAACTACTCCATAGCCTTAAGTCAAGTGAAATCAATGACTTCTACGGATTCTCTCAAGTTCTTCCAATACTTGCTTATCTATTCTATCTTCCAACAAATTTTTTTGTCGAATAATATTTTTTTCTGTTTTAGCCTTTATTTTTCTTTCAGCCTCCCTAACCTCATGGTAGAATTCCAAAGAGGAAGTCCTTATGGCCCCCCTTTGGAATGTAAGCTGCTGTTCCATAGAATCTGATGTTACAACTACCACTTCGGTCTTTCGGCCTATATTATTTACCGCCCTCTCTATATAACTATCTGCGGTTTCTCCATCTTTAGTGAATATAATTGTCATGTTCTCTATCTTTTCTTTTTTTTCCAAAGTTCCCTTTACCTTATGAGCATCAAATACTAAAATAAGTTTATATCCTTTATAGCTAGAATAATTTTGAAGTTCATCTATTAATTTTTGTCTAGCTGCTTCATAGCTATATTCTTTTATCTTATTTAGCTCTGGCCAGCTATTTATGACATTATATCCATCCACAAATATTATTCTCACTTTTAGCACCTTATTTGATTCGTGATTTCATAATTTCGTACATTAATATGCCTGCAGCCACCGAAGCATTTAATGAATTTATTTTCCCAACCATAGGTATTTTCACTATATTATCACACTTTTCTTTAGTCAATCTAGAAATACCTTTACCTTCACTTCCTATAACTAGAGCAATAGAACCACTAAAATTCGTTTCATAGCTGAAGGTTGCTCCATCCATGTCCGCTCCATATACCCACAAACCTTTTTCCTTTAGATTATCTATAACGCTGTTGATATTAGTAACCTTAGCTATTCTCATATGTTCCACCGCTCCAGCTGAAGTTTTATATACCGTAGCAGTAACTCCTACATTTCTTCTTTTAGGAATTATTATACCGTGAGCTCCACAAAGCTCAGCTGTTCTAATTATAGAGCCTAAATTATGAGGATCTTCAATTTCATCCAAAATTATCACAAAAGGTTTTTCTCCTTTTCCTTCTGCATATTCTATAATATCTTCTACACTATAGTATTTATATGGAGTTATTATAGCCATTACTCCTTGATGGGGTGTTCCTTGAGACATGCTATCTAATTTTTTTCTATCTACTTCTTTTATTACTATATTTTTTTCTTTAGCTAAAGAAAGTATAAGATTTATGGAGCCTTCTTTTTCTCCTTTGCTCACCAATAAATATTCAATAGTGGTATTTCCTTTTAATGCTTCTATCACAGCATTTCTTCCTTGAACTATATCTTCTCTTTCTTCTATTTTGCTATTATGATTTTCTTCTCTATTTCTAAAAGTTTGCTCTTTACCCTTTGAGCTTTCTTCTCTGTTTCTAAAGCTCGCTTCTTTATTTTTAAAACTACTTTTTTTATTTATATTTTTCATACGATCTAACTCCTTATAAGATATTTAAGTATCTATTCTGCATCTCTTTTATTTTTCCACAGGTCATCTTTCCTTCTGGGCAATTGCCTCCTATACAAGAGGGCCCTGCATACTTGAATAAAGTTGGTGCTACCTTTTTAACTTCTATAAGCATTTTCTCCGCTAAACTTCTTATTTCCCACTGAGCTCTATTGCAGCATCTATGCCTAAAAAAGTTTATGAGACTTCTAGCATTCATAGTAACCATTATCTTAGTTTCGCAGCTATTAGGAAATACATATCTAGCATCTTCTATAGCCTTCTTTTCTGCATTTACTTCTGTAAATCCTTCTGATATATATTTTTTCTTTAATATATCACTTAATTCATCATAAGCTTTCTGGCTGGCCTTCATGGAGCTTATATATATCTCTCTAGCTTTTTCATCCCTTTCTATTTCTGGTGGTATTATGTAGTCAAATTGTTCTAACCTCACATACCTTTGGCTTTGCTGAGAATAAGAAGCCAATCTATGTCTCACAAGCTGATGAGTAAGACTTCTAGATACCCCTTCTATAGCAAAGGTAAAGTTTACATGCTCTATAGGCGATTCGTGCCCATAGGACATTAGCATATCAAGAAACTTTTTCACACTTTCCTCATTTAAGTTATCCATTATATCATCTACAGTTGAAGAGCTATAGCACAATTTAGCAGCTGATGAAACTATTTTTTCAGCCTCCTGGCTATACTGTATTAATTTAACTTTTTGCTCCATTTTTATTCCCCCGAACTATTACAATTTATGCATTTATTTAATATATCTCTTAGTCTATCCTTTTGGTCAGTAATAAATAAAAAACCTACAAGAGCTTCTAACCCTGTAGCTTTTCTGTATTCTGTTACATCTGCATTTTTGGGCACAGAGGAGGATTTAGCATTTCTTCCTCTCTTATAAATAACCATCTCTTCTTCGGTTAAATACTGCTCTATATTATTTAGAATTTCACTTTGTGCATGAGCTTTTACATAGGATATGGCCTTTACATGCATTTTATGAGCAGATAGCTCGGAATTTTGTACAATAATATAGGATCTGATAAAAACCTCATAAGCAGCATCCCCTATAAAGGCTAGCACTAAAGGGTTCAATAACCTAGCCTCTTCCTTACTTAATTTATTAAATAACACACTATCCATATTTATATGTTTCTCCTTAAGATAAATAGATTGGTAAGTAGAGATTACTATACTTACTTATTTATCTATAACATAATACTACATTTTAATTTCTAAATCCATATAAAAAAATACCAGTTTAAACTTTTAAACTGGTATCCTACATCACTATTTTGAATAAAATTCAACTATCAATTGTTCATTTATTTCAATAGGAAGTTCATTTCTCTGTGGAATTCTAAGAAATTTTCCTTTAAAATTATCTGTATCCCTTTGGATATAAGGAAGTTGAAAACTCATCATATCTTGGAAATTTTCCTCAAAAACCTTTTTATTTTTTGAGGAATCCTTTAAGCTTATTTCATCTCCTACCTTAATTTGATAAGAAGGAATGTCTACCTTTTCTCCATTAACGGTTATGTGTCCATGATTCACCATTTGTCTAGCTTGCCTAATAGAGTTCGCAAAGCCCATTCTATAAACCATATTATCTAGTCTTTTCTCTAACATTAACAGTAGAGCTTCTCCTGTAATATCTTTAGATTTCATAGCTTTCTCTACATAGCCTTTAAACTGTTTTTCTAGCACTCCATAATATGCCTTTAATCTTTGTTTCTCTAGCAATTGAATTCCGTAGTCAGATAATTTCTTATCTGCTCTACTGCTTCCTTTCACTGCACGATTCATTGCCTTTGGATGTCCAACAACATTTAGTCCCAAGCGTCTGCACATTTTAAATCTTGGTGACATATTTTTCGCCATAATATACCTCCATGTATTGTATTTGCCGCGGTAGTATTATTGCCTTTTAATAATATATCATATGAAAAGCAAATTGAAAATAATTATCATTTTCCTTCATTGCTATTTTACTCTATATTTTCTTTCATTATCTAATAAATTCTTAGCATATCGTTAAATTTAAATAATTATTTGAATATATAAATTGCAACTTATATAGCATAAATAATAGTTGACAATATTGTTAATACTAAGAGCCATAATCTCAATTTTATTTTTCTCATATAAATTCCCTCCATAAAAAAGAAGAATTATAAATGATAATCATTATCATTTATAATTCTATTTTAATAGCTTTTTATACTATTGTCAAATACTATTTATTGCTAATTTGCAAAGGGCTTTATGGCCATTTTATTAAATATTTGCTGGAATAATTCTTTAGCTACAGGGGTAGCTATTACTCCGCCAAAGTGTTCACCCTGTGGTTCATCAATGGCTACAATCAAGCTTATTTGCGGATCGTTATAAGGCGCTGCTCCTACAAAGGATGATATAAACTTTCCTGCAGAATATCCCTTTCCTCCAGAGTTAGCTTTTTCAGCAGTACCAGTTTTACCAGCTATTCCAAAATCCTTTATATAAGCTGTATCCTTATAAGATGTAGCTACTACCTTTTCTAAGTATTCTGCTACTTGATTCGCTATGCTTTTATCTATTACTTGTCTTGAATTTTTTTCTTCATATTTGCTTACTACCTGAGTATTACCATCTTTATCTACAGAGGATATTTCCTTCATAATATGCGGTGTGGTATAAATTCCATTGTTCATCACTGCATTGAAGGCCGCAAGTAATTGAACTACAGTTGCCGTATCAGATTGTCCAAAAGAAATAGTAGCAAGATCTGTAGGACTTACCTTATCTGCTGGCTTTATTATACCCGCTGCTTCACCCGGTAAGTCTATACCTACAGGTTTACCAAATCCAAAATCAAATATATACTTATTTAGTTTTTCAGCGCCCAATCTTTTGCTTAGCTCTATAAATCCTGGGTTACAAGAATTCTTTAAAATATCTACTAGATTTTCAGCACCATGACCTTCTGGCTTCCAACAGTTTATTCTTACCCCATTTACTATAGTGTATCCCTTGCAATAAAATTGATCATTTTCATGAGTAAGCTGTTCTGATAAAGCTGCTACTGTTGTTATTATCTTAAAAGTAGACCCTGGTTCATATATATCATTTACCGCCTTGTTTCTCCATAATTGCTGCAGCTCATCATTGTTAGTTATCCCTTTTCTTGGATCGTTAGGATTAAAATCTGGTTTGTTTACCATTGCAAGAATTTCTCCATTTTTAGGGTTAGTAACCACTATACTAATACCCTTGGCTTTGTTATCTTCAAGAGCCTTTTGAGCTGCTTTTTCAGCAATATATTGAATATTTTCATCAATAGTAAGGGTTAGATTTTTTCCATTTACAGGTTCAGTATAAACTGCCTCATCATAGGGCAAATCAATAGAGTTACGATCCACCTCTGAAATTCTTATACCTGGTATCCCAGCCAATTCTTTATCATAGTACTTTTCAACACCAAATAAGCCTTCTCCATCTATATTTACACTTCCTAGCACATGAGCTAAAAAATTATTGTTAGGATAGTATCTTAGAGGATCATTATCAATAATCATAAAATTATATTTTTCTTTTGTTCTAAGCTCTTTTAACTTATCAACTTTAGCCTTTTCTACTTTTCTAGCTATAGATATTCCTCTCAGATAGTCTCCTTTAGAATCTTTTCTCTCCACCACTTCATTCATAGTTTTAGGCTCTATTTGTAAGATTTCACTTATCTTAGAGGCTATGTCTGTCTTTGATTTTTTATATTTAGTACAATATTCATCTAAGGCTTTAATATCTAAACTCACCCTGTATACATCTGCGCTTACAGCTAGTTCTCTACCATTTCTATCCAAAACCACACCTCTTTTAGGCATGACCTTTTGTTGACTTGTAGATTGACTCTCTGCCTTAGTTCTTAAAAACTGGCTCTGAAACACCATTATTCTGGTAAGTTGTCCTATAAGAAGTAGAAAGGCAGTAGTCATTAACACAAGGCTGATCTTTAGTCTTTTATTGAAAGATCTCTTCTTATTTTTTTTCATCTTCTCCTCCCCCTGAGGTTAAGCTTTATAATTTAAAAACCTGCACTTTATAGGGAAACACCTAAGCTTTTAACTTTGTTTCCCTATGGCAAAAGAGCAAAGCCGGGATAAAGCTTTACCCTCAACTCTTGCTCTCTTACTTTATAAATTTTCTTCATTGTGCACTATGCATTGTGCACTAAATAAAATACTAACATATTTAATTTTAAAAAGTTATATTTTTACTAGACCTTTTTCCACCTTACACCTTGAGGGGTATCTTCTAATACTATTCCTCTAGCTTTTAAATCGTCTCTTATTTTATCTGACAATGCCCAATTCTTCTCTTTCCTTGCCTTCTGTCTTTGCTCTATAAGGCTTTCTATCTCTTCTTCTAGGCTACCTCTAGTAGATTTTTGTAATATACCTAAAGGCTCTCCTAGTTCTCTTATTAAACTTGCTGAGAAATTAATTAGCTCTTTAGATGAATTTATGTCTACATTAGTATTAACATCTCTTACAAGATCGAAAATTACAGATATAGCATCTGCTGTATTAAAATCATCATCCATTTTTTCTATATATTTTTCTCTGTATACTTCTAATGACTTTATATACTCTCTTTCCTTATCCGTAAGTTTATCACTCGGAGTTTCTTCAAGAAGACATTCTAAATTAGAAATAGCATTATATAATCTTTCCACTGATGACTTGGCAGAGTCCAATAAGTCTAAACTAAAATTTAATTGTGTTCTATAATGTCCAGATAGCATTAAAAATCTAACTACATCTACATCATATTTTTCTAGTATTTCTCTAGCTGTAAAGAAATTATTTAATGATTTAGACATCTTTTGATTGTTAACATTTAAAAAAGCAGCATGAATCCAATATCTTGCAAAAGGTTTACCGCTTCTCCCTTCACTCTGAGCTATTTCATTTTCATGGTGAGGAAATACCAAATCTGTTCCACCAGCATGTATATCTATGGTTTCTCCTAATAATTTATGAGCCATGCAAGAACATTCAATATGCCATCCTGGTCTCCCCATACCCCAAGGGCTCTCCCAAGCTGGTTCGCCAGGCTTTTGCTTTTTCCATACTGCAAAATCCATTGGATCTTTTTTTCTTTCATCCACATTGATTCTGGCTCCGCATTGTAAGTCCTCTAAATTTTGTCCAGAAAGCTTACCATACTCATGAAACTTTTTAGTAGAAAAATATACATCTCCTTCTACTTCATAGGCATATCCTTTCTCTATTAATTCCTTAACGAAATCTACTATATCTTGGATATACTCTGTGGCTCTAGGATTTACAGTAGCTCTTTTTATATTAAGAGCATCTGCATCTTTATAGTATTCATTAATATATCTATCTCCTAGTTCTTTTACAGAAGTATTCTCTTCATTAGACTTACTTATCATTTTATCGTCTATATCAGTAAAGTTTTGAATGAATTTGACATTGTATCCTCTATATTCAAAATACTTTCTAATAGTATCAAATACAATAAAGGTTCTACCGTTTCCTATATGAAAAAAATTATAAACCGTAGGACCGCACACATACATTTTAACCTCACCTTCTACAAGAGGTATAAATTCTTCTTTTGACTTTGTTAAAGAGTTATATATTCTCATTAAGGCCCTCCATTCTACATTCTTTATAAATATTTATGTAAGGCATCTCCCAAAAATAACTAGTCAGTCCACTCGTCTATTTTGCGTAATACTGCGTCCACAGAACCCACTAATAGCCCCACTATTAATGGAACCTGTGTCCTTGTCTTACGCAAAATATACGACCCATCTTTGACTAGTTATTTTTTTACGATGCCTAAAACCCCCATAACCGAGTTTTTTTAATTATAGCATAAAACTCAAACTTCATGGAGGTTTCTAAAGATAATTTTATAAAAATATCTTATTTATTAAACTCTTGCTGTACTCTATGAACAATTTCATCTATGCTTATAACCTCTACTTCTTTTGAAGCTCTTAATTTAAATTCTACTTGGGATTCTGATATTTTTTTACCTACAGTTATTCTCATTGGTATTCCCATTAGGTCTGCATCCTTAAATTTTACCCCAGCCCTTTCATCCCTATCATCTATTATAACCTCTATTCCTAAAGAAGTTAATTTATTATATAAGCCTTCTGCCACTTTCATTTGCTCTTCATTTTTTATCATCACTGGAACTATGATTACATGATATGGAGCTACGGATAAAGGCCATATAATACCATTGTCATCATGATTTTGCTCAATAATCGCCGCCATAGTTCTATTAATACCTATACCATAGCATCCCATTATTAAAGGTTTTGACTCTCCATTCTCATCTATAAAACTAGCTCCCATAGATGTAGAATATTTTGTTCCTAACTTAAATATGTGACCTACCTCTATGCCCCTTGCTATAGTTAACTCTTCTCCACAGCAAGGGCACTTATCACCCTTTACTACATTTCTAAAGTCTCCCACTTTTCCTTTAAATTCTCTTCCATAATTTACATTATTAATATGGTATCCAGTATCATTAGCTCCTACTATAAAGTTAAACATATTAGCAACTTCATCATCTACTAACAGAATATCTGCTTTTAATCCTATGGGCCCTGCAAAACCTACTTGAGCGTTAGTAGCCTTAAATACAGTCTCTGCATCTGCCATCTCAAACTCGACAGCTCCACCTAAAGCATTAATAACCTTAGTTTCATTTACTTCTCTATCCCCTCTAACCATAACAGCTACAATCTTATCATCTGCTCTATATATTAGAGTTTTAGCAAACTTCTTAGCGTCAGTATTAAAAAAGGTCACTAGCTCTCCAATAGTTCTTACATTAGGAGTTTCAATTTTTTCAAGATTCTTTAGTTCTTCATTTAAAGGAATTTCTGGGGTTGAAGGAGCCTTTTCCATATTGGCTGCATAATCACAGGAAGTGCAAAATACTACGTCATCTTCTCCCACCTCTGACTGAACCATAAATTCTGCGGAACCTGAACCACCCATAGCTCCTGAATCAGCCTCTACACATTTTGTATCCAAGCCACATCTTACAAATATATTCTTATAAGCTTCATACATCTTATTATATGAAAGATCTAAGCCTTCCTTATCCTTATCAAAGCTGTAAGCATCCTTCATGATAAATTCTCTAGATCTCATTACACCAAATCTCGGTCTTCTCTCATCCCTATATTTTGTTTGAATTTGATAGAGATTTAAAGGTAATTGTCTATAGGATTTAATCTCGTTTCTAGCTATATCAGTGAATACCTCTTCATGAGTTGGTCCTAAACAAAACTCTCTTGAATTCCTATCTTTTAATTTAAACATCTCAGGCCCAAAAACTTCCCATCTTCCAGATTCTTGCCATAGCTCAGCTGGTAATAAGGCTGAAGCTAAAAATTCTTGTGATCCAGCTTTATTCATTTCTTCCCTAACTATATCCTCTATTTTCTTTAAAGCTCTTAATCCAAAAGGCATGAAATTATATATACCAGAAGCCATTTTTCTCATCATACCAGCTCTCAGCATAAGCTGATGGCTAGCTATTTCCGCTTCCGCAGGAACTTCTCTTAATGTGCATATAAGCATTTTTGACATTCTCATATGAATCTATCCTTCCTAAGGTTTATTAATAAGCTTTTCCCCAGTAAACCATGTGTTTAGCTTCTTTGCCGCAACAAACGCAAGTATCACTTATTTGTTCCTGCTCAAAGGGAATACATCTTGATGTAGCAGAAGTTAAATCCTTTAATTTGTCTTCACATTCTCTTTCTCCGCACCACATAGCTTTTATAAATCCTGGCTTATTTTCAACTATATTAACAAACTCTTCCATTGTTTTAGCTTCATAGGTTTTGATATCCCTACTATTTCTTGCTCTTTTTAGCATATCTTCTTGGATCCTAGCTAGAAGTTCAACTATTTCTTTCTCTACATTATCTAAGGATATAGTTATCTTTTCCATAGTATCTCTTCTAACTAAAACACATTGATTATTCTCAATATCCTTAGGTCCGATTTCTAAACGTATTGGCACACCCTTCATTTCGTACTCAGCAAATTTCCAACCTGGCATTTTATCGCTGGAATCCAATTTCACTCTTGTTAAAGAACTCAATCTATCTTTAATTTGCTCTGCCTTTTCAATTACGCCTTCCTTATGCTGTGCAATAGGTATAATTACCACTTGAATAGGAGCTATTTTAGGTGGTAATACTAGTCCGTTATCGTCTCCATGAACCATTATAACGGCACCTATTAGCCTTGTAGTCATTCCCCAGGAGGTTTCATGCACATATTGAAGTTTTCCCGTCTTATCGGTGTATTGTATCTTAAAGGCTTTTGCAAAATTATCTCCAAAGTTATGTGAAGTACCACTTTGAAGAGCCTTTCCATCATGCATTAAGCTTTCGATAGTGTAAGTAGCCCTTGCTCCAGCAAATTTTTCTTTTTCAGTTTTTTGTCCTTTTATTACTGGTATAGCTAGTATTTCTTCACAATGACTAGCATAAATGTTCAGCATTCTTAAGGTTTCTTCTTGAGCCTCTTCTGCTGTAGCATGCACTGTATGACCTTCCTGCCACAAAAATTCTGTAGTTCTCAAAAAAGGTCTTGTAGTTTTTTCACATCTTACTACAGAACACCATTGATTATAGAGCTTTGGTAAATCATTATAGGATTGAATTATTTTTGCATAATGCTCGCAGAACAAAGTCTCAGAAGTAGGTCTAACACATAATTTTTCTGTTAATTTCTCCTCTCCAAAATGAGTTACCCAAGCAACTTCAGGAGCAAACCCCTCTACATGTTCCTTCTCCTTTTGCAAAAGAGATTCTGGAATAAACATTGGCATATAGACATTTTCATGTCCACTAGCCTTAAATCTAGCATCAAGATCCTTCTGTATATTTTCCCATATGGCATAACCATAAGGTCTAATTATCATGCAGCCCTTTACACTAGAGTAATCTATCAACTCTGCCTTTTTTACTATGTCAGTATACCATTGTGGAAAATCCTCATTCATGCTTGTTATAGCTTCTACTAATTTTTTATTCTTTGCCATAAAAATTCCTCCTTACCCTATATGTTTAAATTTTATATTTTTATTTTTCTTAAGTTGATTAATGTCTTTAAATAAAACAAAAAAACCCACCCTATTTTAGGGCGAGTATTATCGCGGTACCACCTAAATTTGTACTCTAAAATTATATCGGTATTTAACCGGTAGGTTTTACCTACAACTCCAAAGCGGGTTCAAAACCATTGAGATCCTTTCAGCCAGGAGATCTCTCTCTGTATTTGGCTTTTACTATTCTTCTTCTTAGCTTAATATTTACTTATAAATTAGCGATTCTAATTATAAAGCTTATAACTCACTCTGTCAACTATATATTTTGAATTGATAAATCATTAATTTTAAATTCTCAAAATACAAATCTTCCCCGGATTTTAAGAAGGTGAAATAATAGATTTGCCTCAAAATATATTTTAAATCCCAGTCATTATATTCTTTGCAAAAACAAGATCTTCTGGAGTTGTTATTTTAATATTTTTATAGCTTCCTTCATATAAAAACACCTTATAACCTATAAGCTCTACAGCTCTAGTATCGTCAGTTACGTTAAGGCAGTTATCTTTAATGTACTCATGAGCCTTTAGTATAGTTTCATACTTAAAGCATTGGGGAGTTTGAACACAAAACAACTCTTCTCTATTTAAAGTATTACTTGAAAAACCACAGGAGTCTATAACCTTTATGGTATCCTTTGGCCTAACACCACAAGCTGCCGCGTCATATTTTTCAGCCCACTCAATACCTTCCTCTATAATTCTATCCTCAACAAAAGGCCTTGCACCATCATGTATGAGCACCACATTACAGTGTTCTATAGCTATCAACCCATTATATACCGAATCTTGTCTTTCTTTTCCACCAGAAACAATCCGTTTTACCTTCTTAAAATCATATTTTTCAATAATATTTTTCCTGGAAAACTCTATCTCCTCTTTAGGCAAAACTAGCACTATAGAATTTATGTTTTTACACTTTTCAAACCTTAATAATGTGTAGTATAGTACGGGTTTCTCTTGAATTTCAATAAACTGCTTACTAACTTTTGCTCCCATTCTCTTACCTTTACCACCAGCCACTATAAGAGCAACATTATCTTTCATAATTAATCCCCCAAAATAAGTATATATAATAAACAGAAAAACCCTATATAATAGTGCTTTTCTGTTTATATTCTTATATTTCATTAAGGCATCTTCGAAAAAATAACTAGCTAATCCACTTGTATATTTGACTAGTCATTCTTTTAAGATTCCTAATTAAAGTCTAATTTGCTTTTTCAAACAAATCTTTTTGTTTAGCAAATATCATTCTACCAGCAGCAGTTTGTAATACTGAAGTTACAATTACATCTATAACCTCACCTATATACTTTCTGCCACCTTCTACTACTATCATTGTTCCATCATCTAAATAAGCTATCCCCTGTCCAGACTCTTTTCCATCCTTTATTACTTGAATTGTCATCTCTTCTCCTGGTAATACCACAGGTTTTATAGCATTAGCTAACTCATTTATATTTAGTACAGGAACGCCCTGAAACTCTGCCACCTTATTTAGGTTATAATCATTAGTTATAACCTTTCCTCCTAATACCTGAGCTAGCTTAAGTAATTTACTGTCTACCTCAGCAATTTCAGGAAAATCTTTTTCATATATCTGCACTTCAATATTTAATTCCTTTTGAATTCTATTTAATATATCTAATCCTCTTCTTCCTCTATTTCTTTTTAATGCATCTGAGGAATCAGCTATATGTCTTAACTCTTCTAATACAAAAGTAGGTATTATAAGAGTCCCTTCCACAAAGCCCGTCTGGCATATATCAAATATTCTTCCATCTATAATAACAGAAGTATCTAAAACCTTAGGATCTCCCTTAGGATAGCCTTTGGATTTTTTCTCCTTAGAAGAGCCTACCTTTCTAAGGTTTGAAAACAAGCTCATTATTTCATCTTTCTTCTTTACACCTATATCAGCACCAATAACTGCCATTAAAATATTTACTATAGCATATATGATAGTACCTATAATATTTGGAATCTTGTTAAAGAAACTTCCTAACAATGAAGAGATTATTAAGGCTACAATAGCACCTACTGCTCCAAAAATAATTTCCATAGCCGTTAACTTTTGCATACTCTTTTCAATGTAATCAATGGCTTTCATTATAAGCTTATTAATCCATGGAGAAAGTAAAAATAAAATGAATCCAAATATTAGAGTAGAAAAAATCAAAAATAATACCGTATTAAATAAATTACCATTAAAATATCCCAAAGATTTAAAATAATCTGTTCCTAAAATTGAAGTGCCCACAAAAAAACCTATTATTAATCCCGTTACAGAAAAAATGACTCTAAGTATTTTATTTAACAAGCCATTCACCTCCCTTATAATTATTGACCTATTGTATAAATTTAAATCCTTAATATTAAATATATATTAAGATATTTTTTATTTCAATATAACCCATTCCTAATTAATAAATTATTAACTATATTAAATTATTAATTTAACTACATTATAACATTAAACATATACTATACGTAAATAGTTTATTTAAAATAACCCCCTATTAAAAAATTTATATTTATTTTATTATATAAACATAGCTTATAAGCTGTTATTGACAAAATTATCTGAAAAAAACTATAATTAAATTGACAGTCACTTACAAAAATAGTTATAAGGAGTGAGACTGATGAAGGATGTAATTTTTGATAATTTTCAAAATTGTGTTGATGAATCTCTTATTAGACATAAAAGCATTTTAGATATAATAACAAAACTTCAAGAATCTAATGCGAGAGTCAATAGAGCTGTTGTTAAAGCTGCTACAAGTTGTGGTTGTACTAAGATAACTGCTGAAAAGCAATGTCTCCCCAGTGATGACGATGCCATTGAAAACTTAAAAGACTGTCTTAAGTCCCATCTATCTGGAGAAGTATGCGAAAGCTGCAGAGATGTTATAGAACGAGAAATCGGTAATAACATATTTTATTTAACTGCTTTATGCAGTGCCCTTGATTTGAACTTATATGATATTCTTATTAAGGAATACGATAAAATGAATACTTTAGGAAAGTATACATTGCGTTAGTAAAAAATTATAAAAGGGTGGCTAATACTCATATAGCCACCACTTTATTTTAAGCTTACTAAAGCTGTTTATCTAATGCCACCTGTTCTTTTATGCGCCTAAGCCCATTCTTTATAGCCTTAGATCTTGCTTCTCCTATGCCTTCAACTTTATCTAATTGTTCATAACTTGCTTCAAGGACTGCTTTAAGCTCTCTAAAATGCTTTACTAAATTTTCAATAATACTTGAAGGTATTCTTGGAACTTTGCTTAATATTCTATATCCTCTAGGTGATATTAAAGTATCCACTAAAGGCACGCCAATATACCCCATATTCCTAGAAATCATGTCTAAATCTAACAGCTCTTCTGAAGTCATCACTTGCATAGCTTTATAAATATCATTATATTCTAAGTTAGCTTTACAATAATCTCTTATAAGTAATATTCCATCTTGCTCTATAGATCTTACTAACTCATTTAATTGCATGGATATAAGTCTTCCTTCATTTCCAAGCTCACATATATATCTTTCTATTTCTGAAACAATTCTCATAACCATTTCTGTTCTCTGCACCGCAGTCATAACATCAAACAATGTAACTAAATCTTGAAACTCAAGCAAATTTAGATTACTGATAACCCTATCTAAAACTGACACATACTTTTCTAAGGTTTGAATAGCTTGGTTGGCTCTTCCTAATATAATGCTGCTATCCCTTAATACATACTTTATTTCTCCTTTATATACAGTTATGATATTTCTCCTTTGAGAAATTGCAACAACTATAGCTCCTGTATGTCTAGCTACCCTATTAGCAGTTCTATGCCTTGTTCCTGTTTCGTAAGTAGGAATAGTAGAATCAGGTACAAGCTGAGCATTAGCACAAACTATTCTCTTTAGATCAGAGCTAATAATAATAGCTCCATCCATCTTTGCTAATTCGTATACATAGGCTGGGGTATAATCTGAATTAATTTCAAAACCGCCATCTACTATTTTTAATATTTCTTCACTATCCCCTAATACCAATAATCCTCCAGTTTTTGCCCTTAAAATATTTTCAAGTCCTTCTCTTAGTTGAGTTCCTGGTCCCATTATTTTTAGAATATTTTTTAGTTCCTTATCTTTTTCTATTCTCATACAACATCACCTTATATTAGGCACCTTAGAAAAACAACTAGTCAACTATAGGAGTCACTGAGTAGTTATTTTAAAAATGCCCTATTTAAAAAATTTTATTAATAGCCTCTTTCAGTGAGCTAACACCAATTAAATTTATTCCCGGAAATTTTAGCTTTTCTACATTTCTGCTAGGTAATAATATATTTTTGAATCCCATTTTTTGTGCTTCATTTACTAACTTTTCACAAGAAGCCACAGGTCGGATTTCACCTGTAAGTCCTACTTCACCCATACAAAGTAGCTTCTCTAACTGCAATTCTTTGCTTTTAGCGCTGGATATTAAAGCTAAGGCTAAACCTAGATCTGCTAAGGTTCCTTGAATGCTCAATCCACCTACTACATTAACATATACATCACTTTTATAAAAGGGAATTTTTAACTTTTTTTCTAAAACAGCCATGATCAAATTTAGTCTAGCAGTATCTATGCCTACAGAGGTTCTTCTTGGCATATAAGCATTAGTTTCACTTACCAACGCTTGAAGTTCCACTAATATGGGCCTGCTCCCTTCCATTATCCCGATGACTATAGAACCTTCTTGATTATAAGAGGTCTCTTCTAAAAACATTTTTGAAGGATCATACACCTGAACCAAACCTTCTTGTTTCATTTCAAAAACCCCTATTTCACTGGTGGTTCCAAATCTGTTTTTCATAGTTCTTAAGATTCTAAATTCTTCTGTTCTCTCACCTTCAAAGGTAAGCACAGAATCTACCATATGCTCCAGTACTCTTGGACCAGCCAATTCACCTTGTTTTGTTACATGAGCCACTATAAAAAATGAAATATTATTATTTTTCCCTATACGCATAATATCGTTGGAACATTCCCTTACTTGAGAGACACTTCCTGGTGCAGAGGTTATATTTGATTTATAAACGGTTTGAATAGAATCTATAATTACAAAGACAGGCTTCATATCGTGTATATGACTTTCTATTATTTCTAAGTTAGTTTCAGATATTACAAATAAATTGTGCGAAATAGCCCCTAATCTATCTCCTCGCATTTTTATTTGCTCTTCAGATTCCTCTCCTGATACATAAAGCACTTTTCCATATTTATTAGCCATATTGTTGGCAGTCTGTAGCAATAATGTAGACTTTCCTATACCAGGATCTCCAGATATCAAAGTCAAGGATCCTTTTACTAGTCCTCCACCAAGGACTCTGTTTAACTCAGAGATTCCTGTATCATATCTTTCTTGCTCTCCTGACTTTATTTCCTTTATACTTTTAGGCATAGAGGATGACTTATTTAATATATTAACACTGGGTTTGTTTTCTTTTACTTCCTCGCTCATAGTGTTCCAAGCATTACATCCTGGGCACTTCCCCATCCATTTCAGAGATTCATACCCGCATTGTTGACATATGAAAACACTTTTAATCTTCGACATTTCAAATCAACTCCAAAATTTATATCAGAATACTATTATACAATATTTTTAACGGATTTTGTCAACCTTAATCATTGAGTATATATATTTCTAAAATAAAAAACTTAGCCTTAATCATTTTAGATATATAATAAAAGAGTCTGCAAAATATAAATTATTATATCTGCAGACTCAAAAATATAAGGATTGTAATTAAATCTATTTTTTTATTAATGAAGCTGCTGCTTCATCTACTATAATTGTAACATCATGATGAACCTGTAATATGGAAGCTGGTATTTGTGTACTTATTTTTCCTTCTACTAGCTTTGCTATTATTTCAGCCTTTTTTTCTCCATTAGCTATAAGCAATATCTTCTTAGCTTTCATTATTCCGCCTAAGCCCATAGTTATAGCTTTCTTAGGAACTTCATCCATGCTATCGAAAAACCTTGAATTAGCTTCAATAGTGCTTTCTGCTAAGCCTGTTAAATGAGTTCCCATATATAAAAATTCAGAAGGTTCATTAAAGCCTATGTGACCGTTATTTCCTATACCAAGCAATTGAATATCTATTCCACCAAGCTCATTTATTCTTTCATCATACCTTTTACATTCCTCTTCTATATCCTTTACTAAACCATTAGGCACAAAAGTTCTGCTTTTATCTATGTTTATATGGTTAAATAAGTTTGTATTCATAAAATATCTATAGCTTTGAGGATGTTCTCCTGACAGACCCACATATTCATCTAAGTTTACAGAAGTAACCTTAGAAAAATCTACTTTTTCTTCTTTATTTAAAGAAATCAATTCTTTGTATAATCCTTCTGGAGTACTTCCTGTGGCAAGCCCTAGAACACAATTTGGCTTATTATTCACTACCTTTGCAATTTCTTCCGCCGCTCTTTTACTCATTGCTTCATAATTTTTTTCAACTATTATTCTCATTTTATTTTTCCCTCTCTTCTTAATATATTTACTTCTAGTATATATTTATCTGATCTATATACAGCTTCCTCTATAAAGATAACCTTATTATCTGTATTCATATTCTTACTATAAGTCTTAATAAGTGGTACATTCTCTCTAACTGAAAATAGATTTTTATAATACTCATCCATGATCAGTGCTTGTATTGAGGATTCTGAATGACTAATAGTATATCCAAAGTCCTCAAGTAATTTGTAAAGGGATCCCTTTAATAATTCCTTGTCTATATATCCACAATAGTCGCAAGGTATATATACTATTTCATTAGCTACTCTTTCCCCTTCAACAATTCTCATCCTATTTATTTTATATAAATGCTCAAAGAGAAAAATATCTTGCATTTCCTCTGGAGTATCTATGGTTTCAAATTCTAAAACCTCTGTATTAAGTTTCATACCAGTCCTTTGTATTATCTCGGAAAAGCTCATCATATCCTTTTGCTTAACCTTAGGTTCACAAACAAAGGTGCCTTTACCTTTTTCTCTTACTAATATTCCTTCTTGAACTAATTCACCTAAAGCTTGACGTATGGTCATTCTGCTTACTCCATAGGTTTCAGATAATTCTCTTTCGCTATCTATACATTGACCTACCTTCCAAACTCCCTCAGCGATTTTTAATTTTATAGCTTCTTTTAACTGATAATAAACTGGTATAGGACTACTTTTATCAATCATATTAACTCCTCCTGATTATATTATAATCTATATACTTATAGATGTCTAGACCAGTTAAATGTTTACTATAAAAAATTACAGGAAGTGAAAGCGAACAAAAGATAATTATCTTTTATATCTTCTTTAATCTTCCTGTAATTATATGGTTATATTATATATTAAGCAATTTTTATTTAGAGGATTTGTAAAAAACTAACTATTTATTTTTAAAGATGTTTTATTTAACCTTAAAAACTAACTCTTCCTCTTCTACAGTAACTAATACATTATCCCCTCTTTTTACATTACCTTTTAGTATCTCTTCACTTAATCTATCTTCAACGGTCTTAGTTATTGCCCTTCTTAAAGGTCTTGCTCCGTAAGTGGTATCTACCCCTTCTTTCGCTAAGAGCTTTTCACTTTCCTCGTCAAAGTCTAGATTTATATTTTGCTCTTTTAATCTATTAGCCACAGCTTCAAGCATAAGCCTTACTATTTTAATCAAATCTTTCTCTTCTAGGCTATGGAAAACTATTATGTCATCAATTCTATTTAAAAATTCAGGTCTAAAGGTTCTTTTAAGCTCTTCCATTATATTATCCTTCATTTTTTCATATTCGCTTAAAGAATCTTTACCTACAACAAAACCTAGTGATTTTTGCTTTCTTATGGTAGAAGCACCTGCATTTGAGGTCATAATAACGATAGTATTCTTAAAATTTACAGTCTTTCCTTTTCCGTCGGTAAGCCTTCCATCCTCTAATATCTGTAGAAGTACATTAAACACGTCTGGATGAGCTTTCTCAATTTCATCAAATAGCACTACTGAATAAGGATTTCTTCTTACCTTTTCTGTTAATTGACCACCTTCATCATAGCCTACATATCCTGGAGGTGACCCTATAAGCCTTGAAACAGTATGTTTTTCCATATACTCAGACATATCTACTCTTATCATATTATTTTCATCTCCAAACATGGCTTCTGCCAATGCCTTGGATAGCTCAGTCTTACCAACTCCTGTAGGTCCTAAGAATATAAAGGACCCGATGGGTCTATTAGGATCTTTTAATCCCACCCTAGCTCTTCTTACTGCTCTAGCTACGGATTTAACTGCCTCTTCTTGACCAATAACTCTATTGTGTAATATTTCTTCTAGTTTTAATAATTTCTCTGACTCTTTCTCAGTTAGCTTTTCTACTGGCACATTAGTCCATCTTGAAACCACCGCTGCTACTTGCGCTTCTGAAACTACTTGAGTTTGAACGTTATTTTGTGTATGCCAATCCTTTTTCAAGGTCTCTAGCTTTTGTTTTAACTCCTTTTCTTTATCTCTTAAACCAGCTGCCTTTTCAAAATCCTGTAGTCTTATGGCATCTTCCTTTTCTTTTTCAACTTTTATAATTTCTTCTTCTATTTGCTTTAAGTCTGGAGGTGCAGTTAGATTTTGAATTCTAACCTTTGCCCCGGCTTCGTCAATTAAGTCTATAGCCTTATCTGGCAAAAATCTATCGGTTATATATCTATCGGATAAATTTACTGCTGCCTCTAAAGCTTCATCTGTAATCTTTACCCTATGATGAGCCTCATATTTATCTCTTACACCTTTTAGAATTTGCAAAGCTTCTTCTTTGGTAGGCTCTCCTACCATTACTGGTTGGAATCTTCTTTCAAGAGCTGCATCCTTTTCAATATACTTTCTATATTCATCTATGGTAGTGGCTCCTATACATTGAATTTCTCCCCTTGCAAGAGCAGGCTTTAATATATTAGAGGCATCTATAGCTCCCTCAGCCCCTCCAGCTCCTACTATAGTATGAATTTCATCTATAAACAAAATTACATTTCCTGCTTTTCTTATTTCCTCCATTACCTTTTTAAGTCTTTCTTCGAATTCCCCTCTATACTTTGATCCTGCTACCATAGCAGATATATCTAAGGTAACCACTCTCTTATTTTTTAATATCTCTGGGATACTACCCTCAACTATTTTTTGTGCTAATCCTTCCGCTATAGCTGTTTTACCTACTCCCGGATCTCCTATAAAACAAGGATTATTTTTTATTCTTCTGCATAATATTTCAAGTACCCTTTGAGTCTCATTATCTCTTCCAATTACGGGATCTAGCTTACCTTCCTTGGCCATTTCAGTAAGGTCTCTTCCAAATTGGTCTAGATTTGGAGTAGCTACATTCTTTTCTTGTTGTTTATCCAGGGATCCATTTGCCCCCTTACCAGAAAGGCTATTAATTAAATCTCCTCTTAACTTTTCAAAATTAACATTAAGGTTGTTTAATATGGTGTAGGCAACACCTTCTGGCTCTCTTATTAAAGCTAGCAATATATGCTCAGGACTTATATAATTATGCCCAAGGTTTCTTGCCTCCATTAAACTTAAATCCAATAGTCTCTTGGTTCTTGGGGTTAAAGGTATTTCATTCTTTACAGGGTTAATGTCTCCTTTACCCTCATAATCATAAATAAGCTTCTTTACTATATCTATGGATACACCTATAGAATTTAATATATTGTTGCTTATGCCTTCTTCTCTTAATATTCCTAGTAAAATATGCTCTGTACCTATATAACCGTGTTTAAACTCTAAAGCTTCCTGCTGAGCGTACATTATAACCTTTTGAGCTCTCTCTGTAAATTTTTCAAACATCATAGGTTACACCTCCTATAAAACTAATTATTTGTTTATATAATTTCTAACTAAAGTAGCTCTCTCAATGTCTCTTTCCTTGGCATCTAATTCTCTACCTATATTTAGTTGTAGGGAATAAGGTTGAGTATCTATTAATAGCTTATTAAAGAACCCTCTATCCATATCTTTAATCAATCCCATTTCTATGCCCATTCTTACATTGGATAGAAGATCAAGACATTCTTTTGAGGATAATATCACAGCGGTCTTAAGTATTCCTAATGACCTATAAATCTTATCTTCTAATTCGTATTTGTATTTGTTTATAAATTGCTCTCTAGCCCTATATTCTTGACTTGTAAGCTGTGCCACTACAGCCTCAATATTATTTATAATGTCTCCCTCATTTACTCCTAGCGTAATTTGATTAGAAACTTGATATATATTACCTTCTACCTTTGATCCCTCTCCATATAAGCCTCTAATGGTCATCCCTACCTGAGTAAGTGCCTTAAATATTCCATTTATCTCATCATTCATGGTAAGGGCTGGTAAATGTAACATAGCGGATACTCTTAGCCCCGTACCTAAGTTTGTAGGACAAGCTGTTTTATAACCAAGTTTTTCATCGAAAGCGTAAGTTAAATTTTCTTCCATCATATCATCAATCTTATTTGCTACATCGTAGGCTTCTTTTACATTAAAACCAGAGGTAATACATTGCAATCTGATATGGTCCTCTTCATTAATCATTAAGCTTATAGTCTCGTCTTTATTTACTATAAAGGCTGATTTATCCTTTGTATTTATTAACTGAGGACTTATTAAGTGCTTCTCAAAATATCCCCTAGCCTGATTATTGCCTATATTATTTAAATATATACTTTTAAATTGATCCTTCGTATGAGAAGAGGCATAAAAGGCATTTTCTACTTCCTTTATTACTTCTTCTGCTTGCTCCTCAGATAATTTATGTGGAAAAGGTTTTAAATTTAAGTTTCTCGCTAACCTTATTCTGCTGCTTAATATTAATTCATTATTTTCATCTACATTATCAATCCAATTTTTCATAAGGCACCTCCTACTCAGATTTTTGAAGAGCTTTTATTTCGTCTCTAAGCATAGCTGCTTTTTCATATTCCTCTGACAAAATAGCTTTTTGAAGCTCTTCCTTTAATTTTAACAAGCGCTGTTTTTCAACTATTTCTTTACCTGACTTTTCCGGTACCTTACCAATATGCTCAATATCTCCTTGAACCCTTTTTACCACAGGCATAACCATTTTACTGAAGGTTTTATAACACTCACTACATCCTAATAATCCCTTTTTTTTAAACTCTCCATAGGTCATACCGCAATTATTGCAACTTTGTTCTAAAGATTTATTGTTTTCAGAGTTTTCAGTGATATACTCTACTAATCCTCCTAATAAATTCTGAAAAGAGAATGGAGAATCCAAATTAATACTAGAGCCTAAATTAAAGCCTTCATAATCTTTTGCACATTTCTCACAAATATTCGTCTCTTGTTTAATTCCATTAATGACCTTAACTATATGCACTGTAGCCTGATTCTTATTACATTTTTCACAAATCATAAAATCACTCCATTCCTAAAAATTAATTTAATACCACCATTATCATGGATTTTAACAAATCAGCTCTTAACTTATTTTTGTTAGGGCTAAAATTAAGACTTCTATCATTTAGGGCTGCTTTCATTATGTTTGCTTCCCTCTCTGTTATTATCTCCATTTGTCCAAGTCCTTCTATCAATGCAACTGAGTTATCATAGGTTAAACTATCACCTATTTTTTCATTTATTATCTCTGCCAAATTCTTATGATTATTATATCTCACTTGCCTTATAACAATATATCCTCCGCCACCTCTTCTACTTTCTATGATATATCCTTTATCCGTAGTAAACCTTGTAGTTAATACATAATTAATTTGAGAAGGTGCACAACTAAAATAATTGGCAAGCTCATTCCTTTGAATTTGTATTTCAGTCCCCTGCCCTTCTTCCATCATTGACTTTATAAATTCTTCGATTATATCAGAAAGTCTGGCCATCAAATCACTCCATTCTGACTTTGTCTTTCTTTGACCTTAATTTAATATTATTATTGCGCTTTAGTAAATTCAATACTAGTATTTATTAAAATTCGGTAAAATATCCGGTTTATATCTGTCTACCTTAGTATACTTTTATTTATCTCAATATTACTATTATATCTACTTTATATTATGGATATACTATAAATTATATTCTGCATTAAGGAGGTATCTTTTATGGAAATAAGTTGGCTTGGTCACTCCTGTTTTTTAATAAAAACTTCCCTAGGAAAAAAAATTATAACAGATCCTTATCTATTAAAAGGAGATGTTTTTGAGAGCCAAATAAGCGTGGTAACTATAAGTCATAATCATTTTGATCACAATTACACTGATGCTTTTAAAGAAGACACTAAAATATTTAATGACTATGGCACATTTTCATATGAGGATATAATAATAACTGGCATCCCTTCTTATCATGATAATGTAAATGGCAATAAACGTGGTAAAAATATAATATATTTAATTGAAGTAGAGGGAATTAGGATCTGTCATTTAGGGGATTTAGGACACTTTTTAACTCAAGATTATTTAGGAAGGATAGGCCTTTTAGATGTTTTATTTATTCCTGTAGGAGGCAATTATACACTAAATGGTAAAGAAGCCTCTAAAGTATCAAAATTCTTAAACAGCAAAATTACGATACCTATGCATTATAAAACTCCAGATATAAATTTTAATATAAAAGGAGTAGAAGAATTTTTAATACATATGGATAATGTTAAAGAAATAAAATCCTCTTCTTTTCTATTACAAGATGTCATCAGCAATGAAAGTAAGGTATTACTACTTACTCATCCCTATTTTGAATTTAGGCATCCTTAATAATTTAGTAAGGATGCCTAAAAGTCCGCTCACCTATGGATTTTAAATATTCATTTATCACAGGTATTACCACATTTAAGCATTGAGTAAACAAAACAATGACCTCATCTTTTATAGCCTTCTTCATGGCATATCTCAATGCATCCTGCTCTTTATAAATAGTGATGCATCTTTCCATGTCATATCTACCTTCTTCAACGCCCTTTCTTATAATTGAGGCTGCTTCTCCAGGTACTCTTCCTCTTAAATCTTCATGCTCCCTGATTATTACGTAGTCACTATATTTAGCAGATATTTCTCCTAGTTCTTTAATATATAAATCCTTTCTATCTCCAGCAGCAGATATAATGGCGGTTATTCTTGAAGGTTCTAGTTTTTTTGCTATTTCAAAGACCTCATAAAAAGCCTCACTATTATGACCATAGTCTAAGATTACTTTAAAATCCTTTATATCTAATATATTTTGCCGTCCAGGATTAGTAGCTAAATCGCATTTTAATTCCTTTACAGCATTTATTATATCCTCAACATTTTTATGTATCTGCATGGTGGCCCCAAGAGCCGCCATTAAATTCTTTATATTGCTATAAGAAATGCCACCATGAGTAAAGCTTATATTTCTAATATTGATTAAATCCTGCTCATAATAGCCATTAAAATATCTTATATGCTCCTCTTCAAGATAAAAACCTTTTCCTTTTTTAGAAAAATGTTGAGTTAAAACATGGCTTTTTTCGATATCAAATAAATACAGTTCTTTACTTTTATCTATATATTTTAAAAGCCTTTCTTCTCCTTTCATAATTATAACACCATCATGGCCTAAGACTTTAGTAGTTAAAGCCTTCACCCTTGCTAATTCATCTAAATCATTGATCCCACCCATGCCAATATGGTCCTCGGATAGAGATGTAATAATGGCAACCTTGGCCTCATCATAGCCTAGACCTCTTTTTATAATTCCTCCTCTGGCAGTTTCTAAAACTGCTATTTCTACTTCTTCACTCTTTAATATCTCTCTTGCACTTATATAACCTGTAGTATCACCTTGCTTAATATTTTCATTATTTATAAATATTCCTCCTGTGGAAGCTAAGCCTGTGATATATCCCAATTTATTAAGTATGTGATAAATTATTCTTGCAGTGGTTGTCTTTCCATTAGTACCTGTTATTGAAATTATAGGTATGTTTGCTGCCTTCTCCATGTTAATAGAAGCATAATTATCTTCCCTAACTCTTATGGAGTTTTTTCCATAACCTAATTGCAAGATATCCTCATCAATTATTATAAAAGGTATGTGTTTTCTCTCTGTCTCGATTATTACTCTTGATTGCCAGCAATTCTCCAAAATATTCTTAGAATTAGCTATAATGTTGTCTATAACTTCATGTACCTCAAAAGATTCCAATATATACTTTGATATTTTAAAGTATGTATATGTAACCCATATTTCTGCTTTTCCAGAACTATAGGTTATATTGATTATTTTTTCTTTAGTTCCTATTTTATAATTTATATAGAAATATCTTTTTAGATAAAAATATACCTCTCTTATATCTTCAGTTTCTACTTCAATTTTAAATAGCTTTTTTATCTCATTAATGTTTAATCCATCATAGCCCCTAATTAAATTAAGTTTCATAACTCATCACCATACTTCCAAGGATTCATTAACGTATCAGTTTAGTAATTACTTAATATATTTATTTAGTTTTCTCTATATATAAAAAAATAAACCTTTAAAATGCAAGGTTTATTTTTCTTTAACTTACATTTTAAAGGTTTTTACATATGCTTATATTCTAAACTTTGATACATTATCCGATAAAGCTTTTGCAATATTATCTAGCTCTAAAGCAGTAGATGTAAATTCCTGAGTAGTAGCAGTTTGCTCCTGGACTGTAGCCGCAATTTCCTCAGAGGAAGTGGATACATCCTGTGATACCTTAGAGACCTCATCAATTTTTCTTATTATAGTATCTTTAGAGTCTATAGTATTTTCTAAGGCAGTATAGCTCTCCTTAATTTTAGGGTCTATTTTCTCAACCTCAGAAATAATTCCTTGAAAAGAGGTTACTGTATCTTCTAGGCTCATCATTTGCCTATCAATTTTACTTGATACAGACTGTGCACTATGGTAAACCTCTTTAGTTTCTAGTGTTATTTCTTTTACAATATTAGCTATATCTTTAGAGGATTGCAGTACTTGTTCTGCTAATTTTCTTATCTCATCCGAGACCACCGCGAACCCCCTACCTACTTCTCCTGCTCTTGCTGCCTCAATAGCTGCGTTTAATGCCAATAAATTTGTTTGTTCTGCCACATTATTTATTACATCTGTTATAGAGGTAATCTTTCCTACACTTAAATTTAATCCATTAAGCTTCTCTTCGACCTTTTTGAAAGTCACTGTCACATCCTTAATGGAAACAGATAACTCATCTATTTTGCTAGTTCCTAGATCTGCACTTTCTTTTATTCTTCCACTTCCTAAGGATACGTCTTTAAGCTTTAATTCCATGTCACTTAATGTAGATTCAAAGCTCTGAAGTAACATCAGGGTTTCTGAAAGCTCAAAAGCTTGCTTATTGGCCCCTTGAGAAGTGCCTTGAACAGAGGTTGCCACCTCTTCACTGGAGGCTGCTAACTCCTGGCTAGAGCTCGCAAGAGTTTCTGCTAAATTTCCTAAGGTATTAGTGGTTTCTTTGATATCTTTAATCATGCCTCTTAAAACTTTTAAGGTGCTTTCCATTATACCAGATAGCTTTCCTATTTCATCTTTAGTTTCAACCTTTAAATCTACTGTAAAGTTTCCTTCCGACACCTTCTCTAAAGCCTTCATTAGTACTGTCAAAGGCTTCACTAAGCTTTTAGAAATGAAAAATCCCAATACTGAAGATATAATTAATATTATTGCAGAAAGGATTACTATTTTTAATGCAGCTTGATCAATTATTTTTTTCATGTCCGTTAGAGGAATGCCTATAGATATAACTCCAACCAATTGAGAGTCTTTTATAAGAGGCATTATAGAATTATGTACAGGTTCACCTTTTTCGTTAATGCTCTCATAAGAAACAGATTCAGAAGTATTTAAAACCTGCTCTATCCGACCTTCTTTGCTTGTAGAACCAACCTTTCCATTGTCTGTATGAGCTACAACTCTTTTAATTTTATTTATTACTGACACATGCTCGATAGAATCACTTCTATACTTACTAATTATTCCTTGAATGATACTAACCTCTTCTGTACTATAGCCGCTTATACTATTCCTAATTTGCTCAGCTATAATATTAGCACTATTTTCAGTTTGGGTTTCTATGGATTTTTTCAATTCCATATATGACAAACCGAAAAACAGAATTGAAGAAATAACTGTTATTAAAACAAACCCCAAAGTTATTTTCTTCCTTAAAGAATTAATCATATAAGCCCCCCCTTAATTATCCAAGTATTATCTTTTAATGGAATTTATAGTTTGATTTTACACTAAATTAAAAGAAAACTCAATTTGCAAAGATAAATTTCTGTTACGTAATAGGCATAATAAAAATAAAAAGGACCGTCCTCATAAAAAGACGGTCTTCTTAGGTTCAAATTATTCTTGAACTGGAGCTCCTACTGGGCAAACATTTGCACAGTTTCCGCAATCGATGCAAGAATCAGCATCTATAACGAATTGAGTGTCTCCTTGACTTATAGCGTTAACAGGACATTCTGAAGCACATGCTCCACAGCTTACACAAGCGTCAATAATTTTGTATGCCATTAAAAACACCTCCTAAGTTAATTGGACAAGTATCTGTCCATTAATATTTTATCATGCTTTTTCTAAATTTTAAAGATATTTTAGTCCTATGAAGAAAAATAACTACATACATTTTACATAAAAAAACCCCAAAGAGTTTTAATCTAAAGGGTTTTTATTTTATTCTATTTTCTTACTTATCACCAATCTTGTTAGATTACTCTAAAACAGTATAGCCTAAATCCTCTATAGATTCGATTATGCTCTCTATCTCTACAAAGTAAGTATCATATATTATTTGAATTTCTCCCTTTTCCTTGCTTATTTCGCAAGCTAATACTCCCTCATTACCAGCTATGGCCCTACGAATACTATTTACATCCTCTATAGTATTCATATTACATACCCTTAGCAAAGATTTCATATAATATCCCCCTTAATTACCTTTAAACAAATCTTGAATTAAACTTGCATCTTCTTTATCTTCAACCTCAATTTTAATTTCTGTGTCCTCTATAGTTCCTTCATAAGAGCCAGAAATAAGAGTTATATCCCTTATATTAAATTCTTCAATGACTTCCTCATCGTGAATCTTTATTTTTGCCTTTACGGTTTCTTTTATGGTATTATTGGAGATAACCTCACCTTGCCCTCTTTCTGTCCTTATTATAGATCCTACCCTTGGCATTTTCTTTCTTATATCTTCATAAGTTTCTTGCTCATAGTTTAAGCAGCACATTAACCTTCCACAGATACCGGATATTTTTGTAGGATTTAAAGATAAATTTTGTTCCTTAGCCATCTTTATTGAAACTGAAGTAAAATCTCCTAAGAAGCTAGAGCAGCACAAAGGTCTTCCGCAAGGTCCTAATCCACCTATCATTTTAGCTTCATCTCTTACTCCTATTTGTCTAAGTTCAATTCTTGTTTTAAATATAGTAGCTAAATCTTTAACTAATTCCCTAAAGTCTACCCTACCATCGGCAGTAAAATAAAATATAACTTTGTTATTATCAAAGGTATACTCTACATCTATCAACTTCATCACTAACCCATGGAGCTCAATCTTTTCTAAACATATATTAAAAGCCTCTTTTTCTTTTGTCTTATTTTCGTTATGTCTTTGAATATCTTCCTCTGTAGCTATTCTTAGCACGCTTTTTAAGGGAGCTACTATTTCATTTTCGCTTACTTCTTTAGGGTGTATTACACATTCTCCAAACTCTATGCCTCTTGCAGTTTCTACTATTAAGCTATCACCCTTTTTGATTTCAAAATCAACGGGATCAAAATAATATATCTTGCCTGCCTTTTTAAAGCGTACTCCTACTACTTTTATCATATTAAACCTCCAACATATTAAGTAGCATAACATCAAAAGTCATTGATGCGCTAACATTGCTATCTAAAGTATATCTTGTTTCATTTATTACATTAATCATTAAATCTAGTGTCTTAAAGGAGAGCATATTGGATAGCTCTTTAATTTCATGTATTTTATCTCTATTTAATATATAATTATCATTTCCTAATTCTTTATACATAATTATATCTCTTATATATAATAAAAATATATTTAAAATCTCTTCATAAAAATCCTTATATTTAATTAAGTTTTCTTCATACTTAATAATATTATTAATATTCTTCTCGCTTATCTTTTTTATTATGTCTAAAATTAAAGCTCTTAGTTCATTAAAAACATTGTCTTCAATAAATTTTTCTGCTCGTCCGGGTATACCGTCACTAAAGGTATTAATAATATCTATATATTTACTATCTAAATCACCATATTTTTTTGATATAAATTCTCTAATTTCATCAACACTTAATCTTTTTAATTTATGTATCTGACATCTAGATCTTATAGTATTTAATATAGCTTCAATATTTTCGCTTAAAATTATAATATATACCCCTTTAGGTGGCTCTTCAATGGTTTTCAAAAAAGCATTCTGAGCTTGAGTAGTAAGTTTATCCCCATCATATATGATAACCACCTTTTTATCGCCTTCATAAGGCTTTTTATTGGTTTCATCTATTATTTTTCTTATCTCATCTACTCCTATACTCTTTTTCGAATTTCGAAATTCTAGTATATCTGCATATTGCTTATTATCTTTCTTACCTAGAATTTTTAACGCAAAGTCTTTTGCTACAACGCTTTTACCTAAGCCGTCTTCTCCAACAATAAGGTGGGCATGGGATAGTTTTTCTGAAGCTATAGCCATATCAAAGCTTCTTATTATATTTTCATGTCCTATAAAATCCTTCATGCCCACTTTCACTCCTTTAAATCTTTATAAATTTATCTACATCCACTACGAATATAGTTGCCCCTCCTACCTCTACTTCCACAGGATAAGGTACATAAACTCCTGTAGAGCCTGCTACTGGTGAGGGAGATGTAACTACTTGCTGCCTTGTTCTGCAGGTCTCCTCTATTATGTCCAAAACCTCATCCACTTTTTCCTTCTCCACGCCTATCATTAATGTAGTATTACCAGACTTTAAGAATCCCCCTGTAGTTGCTAGCTTAGTTACTCTAAATCCACCATCAGTTATAACATCTATTAAATCTCCAGCGTCGTCGTCCTGAACTATAGCTATTATAAGTTTCATATTAACACCTCCATATTTTTTTCTCTCAAACCCATTTAAAATATACTATAAGGTCTGATCTTATATCGTAATTCTAAATGCCTTCATTCCTTATTAATATATTTTATCATAATTTAAATATTTCTGAACTATAAAAATAAAATTGATTTAATATTATTTTTTTATTATAAGTTTTAATGCAGTATAAATATCATTATGTATATCTTCAATGGTTTTAATTCTACCATTTTCAATGCAAGAAATCTTTTTCCACTTATATTTATTTACTAAATAATTAGCATTATCATAGGAATCATAAAGATATTGAAAATTTCTTTCATGTATATCTTTTTCTTTTTCTCCTGTAAATTTATTTTCTCTCTTCTCCATTAATTTTTGACTATATTCCGGAGGCATATCTAAAAATAATACTGAATCTGGAATTGGAAGACCATACAATTTAAATTCCAAATTCCAAAGCCAATCTAAAAACTTTTCTTTTTCCTCTAAATCTTTTATCTTTGAAGCTTGATGAACCATATTAGAGGTAGTGTATCTATCAGATATTATTATACCTCCATTTAAATAAAACTTCTCCCATTGTGTTTTATAGGAAGCATATCTATCTACAGCATAAAAGGTTGATGTAATATAGGGACTTACATCATTAGGATCACTTCCGAAATCACCATTTAGATACATTTTAACTAATGCCGAAGAATCACTTTCATAATTTGGGAAAGTTAACTTTATAACATTATATTTTTCATTGACTAATCGTTCAAAAAGCTTTTGGGACTGGGTTGCCTTTCCACTGGCATCAGAGCCCTCTATAGTTATAAGCTTACCTTTTGTTATCATATTAAACCTCCATTCAGCTTGGTGCTAGATGTCTATCACAAGCAATTCATTATTTTTTATACCTAATACTGTAGTTTCTGAATTTATAAAACTCTTTATGAGCTCTAAAGATTCATAATCTATAACCTCTCCCATCATCACTAAAGGGATACCTGGTGGGTAAGGGATAATATTATCCCCACTTACTTTTCCTAATGCTTCCTCTAAGCCTACCATTTTTTTATTTAATGGCATAACCTCAAAAGGCCTTAATTTTTGTTCTGGTATATGATAAATAGAAATCTTCCTTGAATTTTGTCTTAAATACTCTTCCTTGCATTGTTTTAACGCGTATGCTAATTTATCAAAGTCATTTTTTTCATTAAAGATGGAAGGTATTAATACTACATTACTTTCATCGCTCATTTCAGCCTGAATTTTACTTTCTCTTAAATATTGTAATAGTTTATTTCCACTTAGTCCATACTTTAAGTTTATAACAATTCTAGTAGGATCTATTACCAGATCCTTATGTCTTTTACTAATCTGTTCTTTATCCCATATTCTAAATAAATCTAAGGAAGATACCTCCTCCCTAAAATAGCTGCATAATTTTATAAGTTTATCATAGTCCTCTTTACCTCTATACTGCAAATATGCTCTAGCATAATCCATACTCAATAAGAACATATAAGAAGGGCTTGTACTTAAAAATGCGGACACATAAAAATCTACCCTTGCCACATCAATGCCTTCGTTTACATGTAAAAAGGCTGTTTGAGTAAGGCTTGGCAATGTCTTATGAGCACTCATTACTGTAATATGAGCCCCTAGCTCTACTGGATTTTCTGGAAGCTGCTCATGTCTTCCGAAATGGGCTCCATGAGCAGCATCCACCAATACCTTAATATCTCTCTTTTTACACTCCTGTATAATTCCTTTCAAATCTACTGCTACTCCATAATAATTAGGATAGGTTAATATAACTCCTTTTATATCAGAGTGCTCCTTTAAAAGCTTATAAAAATCTTCTTTATCTAAAGATATTGGGGCATTTAACTCTTCATCTATTAGATTCTTTACATATATAGGAGTTAACTTTCTTAATATAATGCCATTAAAAATAGACCTATGGCAATTTCTCTCTACTAAAACCTTGTCCCCTTCATTAAAGCAAGAAAAAATCATTGCTAAATTACCGCTAGTACTACCATTCACAAGGAAATAAGACTTTTTGCTTTTATATAGATTTGATAGAAGTTCTTCTGCTTCTTTAATAGCCTCTTCAGGCTTATGCAAATTATCTAATCCATCTACTTCTGTTAAATCAGCTTTTAAAAATAAATCTTTTAAATTTATCTTTTGTTCTTCAATACAAAAACCTCTTCCCTGCTTATGTCCAGGCATTGAAAAAGGTATATTATTTTCATGTATATAATTTTCTAAAGCATTCTTTATTGGCAAATTAATCAAAAGTCATCCCTCTCTTTTTATTAAAGATGTGTTTTATCTATAATATTGGTCTATCTATATTCCTCATAGCCTATCACTGTTTTTCTAAGTGTGTAATCTTTAATACTTCTTTTTATACATTCCTTATAGTATTCATAAAAATCCGTATTTACTTCTGCGTTTACTAATTTGTGTTCGCAACCTCTGCAAATAAGTCTACCGTTTACTATTATACCATCTGTGAAGGGTTTTCTACATATTATACAGTTTTGATTTGCCATAAATTCATCATCCTAAAAATTTTAGAATGATTTACACCTCCTTAATATTTTTAAATATTACTTTGATTATTGCCTCGTATACTATAGTTTATTCACCAAGTAGGCAAATCTTATGTTGTCCACTTTTTTTATTTTAAAAAATTTTTAAACTGATCCCTATACTCACAAATAATTAATATATTTTTTTCTGTAGGATAAAATATATTTATATAACTTTTATTAAATTACTTATAAACAGTTTAATTAGGAGGTTTAAATATAATGAAACAAGAGGTAATCTCAAACTTATCCTTGAATAAAGATAGTCTATTCAGCGTTTGTAAATATTTATATGAAAATCCTGAGAAGAGCTATCATGAATATAAGTCTGCTAACTACATAATAAATTATTTAAAACAAAATTCCTTTGAGGTAAAAGATAATTATCTAAATATCCATACTGCTTTTTTTGCATCCTATGGAAATGGTTATCCTAAAATATGTTTTATATGTGAGTATGATGCTATTGAGGGGGAAGGGCATATAACAGGTCATAATTTAATAAGTGAAATTTCTCTCGGAGCAGCAATATCTTTAAAATCAGTAATAGATAAAGTGGGTGGAACTATTATAGTATTAGGCTGTCCTGGTGAATATCTTGGTGGTGCTAAAATCACTATGTATAAGCAAGATGTATTTAAGGATATAGATGCAGTACTTATGGCTCACCCTGATGTGGTGACTAGTGAAAGTGGCACTTCCTCAGCCATATTACCCTTAAGTATAAAATATAATAGCACAAAAGGTTTCAGTTATATGAAGGAACACAAGTTTAATTCTCTAGACGCTGCTTTATTAAACTTTAATATAGTAAATTCACTTTTAAAAGGTTTTTCTGAGAATGTTTATATAAATGGGATATTATCAGAGGGTGGCTTTACTCCCTTATTGACGCCCAACTATTCTGAATCGAAGTTCTATATTAGAGCTAATAACATTGAAGAAGCAAACCAAGCAGGAGAAAAATTAAAATTATGTGCTAATTATGTATCTAATTTAATGAATCTGGACTACGAAACATGCCTTTATGAACTTCCCTATGAGGAATTAAAAACCAACTCTACCTTGTCTAGATTATTTTGTCATAACCTAAAAGAATGTGGAATAATAAATATTTCTCCACCAAGAAATATTAACGCTGGCCTTAGTATAGGAGCCGTAAGCAAAAAAGTTCCTGTTATACATCCTTATATATCTATAATAGAGAATGACGCTTCCTGCTATGGTACAAAAGCTTTTTCAAAAGCAACCTTAAGCGATTTTGCACAGGAAATAGCCTTTAAAGCTTCTCAAGCCTTAGCCTTTACTGCTATAGATCTTATTTTACAAAAGGATTCCTTATTAAAAGAAGTGAAAGCTGAGCTTTTTAAGGCTTGATTTAGCTATGGAATTATTATCATAGAAGATTTTAAATACTGCACATAAAGAAATAAAGACCTCTAAAGACCTCTGGGTTCTTAGTATATATTGTAAAACCATAATGTAATAACATTAATACAATATATATAGGTCTTTGTTTCTTTTTATTTTGTACAAATTCAGCATAATAGAAGATTATAAAAAAATAACCCTAGTAGGGTTATTTTATAATTATAGTATTAATTTTTTGAACTAGATTTGAGCTTGGTTGAAAAAAGAACTTTCTATATCTATCTCCATCTTTATATATACAACAATAATTATTAAGCTTAAGAGCACATACATATCTCTTAGAATTAGCTATATCATAATGCTCTTTATAATCTTTTTCTTTGCCCATATAAACTATATCCCTAAGCTTAATATTTTCTACCACATTTTGTTCCTTTTGTTTTAATCTATGAATGATTAGTTGATCAGCTATTATAGAATATCTATAACTTACCTTACACTTCATAATCTCAAATAATATTAGCATTGAAGTAATTATAGATATTATAGGATTGGTTATAAATCCTATCTTATAGTTGAAAACTTGTATATGCTCTACTAGGTTGGACACGGCTATCATAATCACTAATAGTAACAATAATCCTACAACTACTGGAGTCCTTCTTCTTACAACTATTTCTTTGTACATGGTACCCATATAAACTATCCCCCGATTAACATTATTAAAATATACTTAACAAAGAGATTATACTAGTGTTTTTACATTAAAGCTAGCATAGCTAGTCCCTAATTAAAGCTTCTATAGATTAATTTATGCCAAGCTTCCTGATTAATCAATACTGTTCCTATGGTGTTTGCTTTATCTCAGTTAATCTTCAATTTACTGCAGTAGTTCTTAATTTTGAAACTAACAACTTCATGAATTTATGCCGATGATGTTTTTAAATCTTCTATTGTACATTTTTATACTAATTTTATCTATATATATTAGCAAATATATTAAAATTAGAGTATAATATATATGAAATTTTATTGGAGGTAATTATAATTATGATAGCAATTTATAAAAGCATAAGTGAATCTGATAGTTCATTACAACCCTTAGAAAATATAGAGGCCGGTAGCTGGATTAATATAGTTGCCCCTAGTGATCAAGAATTACTTCTTATTTCAAAGAGAACGGGGGTTCCTTTAGATTTCTTAAGAGCGCCTCTAGACGATGAAGAAACTTCTCGTATAGATATAGAAGGAAATAATATATTAGTCATTGTGGATATACCATTTACCGAGATGGAGGATAATTCCCTTACTTATGATACCTACCCTTTAGGTATTATTCATACTGAAAAAGAGATTATAACCGTATGTCTAAAAAATAGCAAAATTTTAACCGATTTTACTGAAGGCAAAATTAAATCCTTCTTTACTTTTAAAAGATCAAGGTTTATACTGCAAATCCTAAGCAGAATAGCTACTTACTATCTACTATATTTAAGACAGATAGATAAAAAGAGCCTTATGATAGAGAAACGCCTTCATAAATCTATGAAAAATAAAGAGCTAATTCAGCTATTATCTCTAGAAAAATCATTGGTATATTTTTCTACATCTTTAAAATCAAATGAAATAACTTTAGAAAAAATGCTAAAACTGGATATAATGCAGAAATACATAGAAGACAAGGATGTTCTAGAGGATGTAATTATAGAAAACAAGCAAGCTATAGAAATGGCTAATATTTATAGTAATATTTTAAGTGGTACTATGGATGCCTTTGCCTCTGTTATATCTAATAATCTAAACATAGTTATGAAGCTTTTAGCATCTGTTACCATAGTTATGGCTATACCTAATATGGTATCTGGACTATTTGGGATGAATGTATCTGGAGTGCCTTTTTCTGAGAATCCTAATGGCTTCATGTTTGTAGTAGGTATTGTAATAACTTTGTGTATAGTTGTAACCTTTATATTAAATAAAAAGGATATGTTCTAGATTTAATTATTATTGTAATTTATATATTTTATTGAATACTAACCTTCATTTGACCATATTAATAAAATGAAGGTTAGTATTCTATTTAGGAGGTTTTTCATGCTACCAAAAAAATTAAAGTTCGGAGATACTATTGGAATCATATCCCCTGCTAGTGGCAAGGAGGAAGCTGTAATAAGGCAAAAAATAAATATACTAGAGAGTTTTGGTTTTAGAATAAAAGAAGGTAAACATCTATACCATAGATATGGTTATTTAGCTGGAGAGGATTGGCAAAGAGCGAAAGATTTAATGGATATGTTCCTAGACAAAGATGTTGATGCCATTTTTTGCTTTAGAGGTGGTTATGGTTCTATGCGCATTCTTCCTTATATAGATTGGAACTTGATTAAAGAAAATCCAAAGATTTTTTTAGGATTTAGCGATATTACAGTATTACTTAATTATATATATAAGCATTTAGGTATAATTACCTTTCACGGGCCTATGGTAAATTCCGACTTAATAGAAGAATATACACTTAATAGTCTTCTTCAAAATCTAATGTTTGGAGACGGCTGCTATGACATTTCAAATCCTGATGACATAGCTTGCTATAGCAATTTTTCAGCATATTGTGAGGGAGTATTAGTAGGTGGTAATTTATCCTTAATATGTTCCACTTTGGGTACCCCCTACGAAATAGATTTTAAAGATAAAATCTTATTTATTGAGGATGTGGATGAAGCCCCTTATGCTATAGACAGAATGCTTACCCAGTTAGCTTTAAGTAATAAACTAAATCAGTGTAAAGGATTTATTCTTGGCCAGTTTAAGGGTTGTATTTCTAAAGATATTGAAAATAGCTTAACCCTAGACAATATTTTTAAAGAGAAAATATTGTGTCATAATAAACCAACCTTAATGAACTTTATGGCTGGTCATGATACTCCTAAGCTAACATTGCCCATAGGTGCAAAGATTGCGTTAGATACTTTAAATAACAAAATTAAAATTCTTGATGCGGTAGTAAAATAAAGAAACCTAGTATTATTACTAGGTTTCTTTGGAGGCGCCACCCAGATTTGAACTGGGGATAAAGGTTTTGCAGACCTCTGCCTTACCACTTGGCTATGGCGCCAAAAAACTGGTGGCTGGACCAGGAATCGAACCAGGGACACGAGGATTTTCAGTCCTCTGCTCTACCGACTGAGCTATCCAGCCACATTGACCTGGCGACGACCTACTCTTCCACAAGGTCTCCCTTGCAGTACCATCGGCGCTATAGAGCTTAACTTGCGTGTTCGGTATGGGAACGAGTGTTACCTCTATGCCATAATCACCAGATGTTATTTAGTTTTTGAAAGAAACATGTTCTTTCAAAATTGTACATAGAATTGGATTCATATATATTGATCAAGCCCTCGATCTATTAGTATCAGTCAGCTGAACATGTTACCATGCTTACACCCCTGACCTATCAACCTTGTGTTCTTCAAGGGATCTTACTAGCTTAACGCTATGGGAAATCTCAT
>NZ_LN879456.1 GCF_001403615.1 Desnuesiella massiliensis | reverse complement strand
TGAACTGCTCCCTGTCAAGTAGACAGTGAAAAAAAGAAAAAATAGTAAAGTGCCAACCAAGAAGGTTGGTACTTTTTTATGATGAGATACCAAGAAGATACCTACGGTATTCCAGCGGTGTCATACAGTTTAAGCGCTTCTGGTAACGCTTATTATTATAGTAGTCTATGTATGCTTCAATAGCTTTCTTCAAACTCTCATAGTCATTAAACTTATGCAAGTAGTACATCTCAGATTTTAAAATTCCCCAGAATCCCTCCATAGGGCCATTATCTATGCAGCGAGATACCCTTGACATACTTTGTATCATTCCAGCCTTATCTAGCTTTGACTTAAATATTTTGCTGGTATATTGGAATCCACGATCGCTATGAAAGATGGGTTTTACATTAGGATAGGCTGCAACTGCTAAGTCAAAGGTTTCAAACACAAGAGCATTATTGTTTGAATGACCAATGACATAAGATACTATGCTTCTATCCCCAAGGTCAAGGATTGCACTTAAGTATGCTTTTTTTCCATCACCATACTTGAATTCTGTTATATCCGTGAGCCATTTCTCAAAGATATTTTCTGCCTTAAAATCTCGGTTTAGTACATTTTCAGCTGTAACTTCAGGAGTTGATTTTAGGTAGTTATATTTCTTTTTCCTACATACTGATTTCAGCCCAACTATTTTCATAAGACGATATATGCGTTTATAGTTTACCTTAAGGTTATGTTCACGACGAAGTTTTATAGTTATCTGCCTGTAACCAAGTATACCGTCTTTCTCCTCATAAGCTTCCTTAATAAGAATAAGGAGATTTTCGTTTTGAAGTTCATTCTGGCTTTTCTTCCTATGAAGCCATTTATAGTAAGCTGATCTGTTGATTTTAGCAATCTCACACAAAACCGAAACAGGATAGTGGCTTTGTTTTGAAAGCATCTTAATAGCCATGTATACTGTCTCCTGTTTAACCAGGCTCAGAACCGCCCCCTTTCTATTTCCTTGAGTTTTTTTAAGAAATCTATCTCCATCTGTTGCCTTTTATTCTCAGCTTCAAGAAGCTTGTTCTGCGCTCTTAACTTCTCAAGTTCAGACATTTCACCCTCAGGCTTTCTTTTACCCCTTCTGTCCAGAAGCGCTTCTATGCCATCTTTCTCATATTTTGTTGTCCATGCATAAACTTGCTGATATGATACCTTATATTTCTGCGCTGTCTCTGCGTAATTGCTATTGTTCTCAATACAGTATTTAACTATTTCAATTCTTTCATTGTAAGTTGTTTTGCGTCCTTTGGTCATGATAGTTCCTCCTGTTCCAGAAGCCTTTAACTCCTCATGACCATTATACTTCATAACCCATTGCCTGACAGTATCTTGACCTGGAATTTTGTATTTTACGGCAATATCTTGGAGTGAACCTTCTCCACTTAAGTAGGATTGAACAACCATTTCTTTAAACGCAGAAGAATATGAGTTATTTCTCTCATTGTTAATAAATGCCGTTTCACCTTGAGCCTTATATTTAGCAACCCATTTACGAAAAGGTGTACGACTTACACCATATTTACGAGCAATTGACTGAAACGAGCCATCGCCATTCATATACTCTATTACTGCCTGTATTTTTAATTCAGGTGATATTTTATCTTTTCTTCCCATAAAAAATACGCTCCCCTCTGTGGTAAACAGTTTTTATTACTTAAACTGTCTACTACAAGGGGAGCATATCATAACAGGGCTCTTTTTTAATACATAAAATTAAGGAGGTGAGCCTATGGCAAAATCTAGATGGGAAGATGTTAAAGAGAAACTAATCCTAATTGTGGGAAATTACTTGCCAAAATTACTGAATAATCTAGTATTTTAATGGATATTCAACTTATGGTTGAATATCCTTATCATGAGCGGTTATAGTTTTTAAATGATATTATCGGTATAATAATAGAAACAGCGCTGTTTAATTGATATAAGAGGAGAATATATATGAAGTTAGCTATTGGGAATAAAATAAAGTCGCTTCGCAAAAAACGCAATTTGACCCAAGAACAGTTGGGCGAGCATCTTGGTATTTCATTTCAATCTATAAGTAAATGGGAGAATAACATAGCCTTGCCAGATATAACATTAGTACCAAAAATAGCGACAATTTTGGGCATCTCCATTGATGAACTTTTTGACTATGATTTAAAAGAAATAAATGAAAAAATAAAATCAATTTGTAATGAAACATACGAATGTAGATGGAATGATGATTTTAGGAAAGAAAAAGAAATATTATTAGAGGGTTTGAAGGACTATCCTAACAACGAGATGTTACTTAATAATTATCTGTATACAATCAACTATAAGGAAAACCCTGAAGAAGTTATAGCTATTGCAGGAAAACTTGTTGCTGAAACAACAGATGATACAATCAAATACAATGCTTTAAGATTTTTATCTTATGCATATTACACAAAAGGTGAACTGGAATATGCCAAGGCAACACTTGAACAGATACCTGAATTATACTTTACCAAATTATCTGAAATGCACATTTGAAGTTGAGCCGCAATGTTCTTCTAAACCAAACCGTATGATTGCTTTTAAACAGATAAATAAAAAATGAATGCAATTAAACCCTAGGTTAACTTAATACTAACCTAGGGTTTTCCGCTTTATAAGAGGTGAATCTCATGATAAGCAAAATTGTAAGGGAATAAGGATTATTGGGTTCAATATTATTATATTTATCAATAATCGGAGTGTTACATAATATTATACTCATCTAGAAATACTATTCTAGTAAGTTGACTTGATCTTGCCCCTAGTGGGCTCTTTTTTATTTAAAGAGAATTATTAATATTCTTCAATTCCTTTAGCATCAAACTTTTTGTTCCGTATTCATGTAATATTTAATATAATATTCCTTAGGGGACAATCTTTGGATATTGGTTATTTTATATTTAAAAAATATATATATTTATTGAGGTGGATGATAATGGTTAAATCAAAAGAATGGAATTGGTCAGTAGTAACAGATAGCTCTTGGAATGAGCCCAGTGGGGATGTTTATTATTATGTGAACAGGTGGAAAAAGAAGAATTTAAACAGTTTTCTAGATTTAGGATGTGGACTTGGGAGGCATTCAATTTTATTTGCTGAAAATGGATTTGATACATATAGCATTGACTTATCACAATACGGAATAGAAGTACTAGATAACAAGGCTAGTGAACTAGGATTAGATATAAAAACAACAGTAGGAGATATTCACAATCTGCCTTTTGATGCAAATATGTTTGATTGTTTATTGGCTTATCATACAATATCTCATACAGATACTAGAGGAATTAAAATAATTATAAGCGAGATTAATAGAGTATTAAAAACTAATGGAGAATTTTTTGCCACATTATGTTCAAAACATGGCTCAGCATTCACTAACAAGCCTTATCCAAGGATTGATGAAAACACTATTCTTAGAACCGAAGAACCAGAATTAAATGTTCCACATTTTTATACGGACTTAGATGGTGTTAGGAATTTATTTAAAGATTTTGAATTAATCAAGATTAGACATATAGAAGATATATTTAATGACACAAGCAGTTGGCACTATTTCATTCATGGAATAAAGAGAGAATAGGCATTATAAAAATATTTACAGTAGAAAAAAGGAAATGGATTAAAACACCACATAACAAAAATTCCCCATCAGTTTGGCTTTTGAGGATAGCCAAGCTATACCTGTAACTATTTTAGAAAAGGAGAATATATATTGATTAGATATAGTGATATTTGTAAAAAAATACAAAACATTGAAATTAGACCCTTAAAGTTAACGGATTACTCGGCGTGGTTGAGAGGATTCCAAGAGCAAAAGGAATCTCAATCTCAATATGATGAGGGATGGTTCAAAACAGATTTTATGACAGAAGAATGGTACAGAAACAAATTAAAGGAACGTGAAGCGTTGGCAAATAAAGATTATAGCTATATGTTAAATATTTTACGTATTAAGGATGAAGCATCAGTTGGATATTGTGACATCACAACACACATGCGAGAAGATTTTCAGTATGCAAGAGTTGGTTACACTATACATAATCAGTTTTGGAGACAAGGATATGCTAAGGAAGCCATAAAGGCTCTAGTTGACATTGGATTTAATGACTTGAACTTTCATAGGTTGGAAGCACATATCAACCTTGACAATGATATTTCAAAACAGATTGTGTTATCAGCAGGATTTGAGTTTGAATGTATAAGAAAACAATTTATATTGGAGGATAATATTTGGACAGATAACGAAATCTATTACATTATTAATAATAGTTAAAAATAGTTAAAGTACTAACAGGCATTTTAGAAATCCTAGTAAAAATTGAAGTTAACTTGGGAGAGATAAATTTTGTAATGAAAGATTTGAAAAAGGAAATATTAAGGATTTTCAGCAGCCGATAGTAGAGAAGATAATATTACCTATAATTGTTGATGCTATTAAAATTGGTTTAAGTATAAAAATGAAAATGTAGAGATTACATTTATTGAATGGTGTGAAAATAATAAGAAAACTTATTCATGGATTAAATCTTATTATTATGATATAAGAAACCGTACTTAGGTAGAAATATATTTCTATGTGGAGGTAAAAATGATAGTAAGTGTAAGCAGAAGAACGGATATACCAGCCTTCTATAGTGAGTGGTTTTTTAATAGAATAAAAGAGGGTTTTGTATATGTAGTAAACCCCTTTAATCCAAAGCAAGTAAGCAAAATAGAACTTACACCTAAAACAGTAGATTGCTTTGTATTTTGGACTAAAGATGCAGAACCTATGTTAAATAGGTTGGATGAAATAGAAGATTTTAAATATTATTTTCAATTTACCATAACCTCCTATAGAGGTGACGTGGAGCCTGGAGCTAGAATGAAAAAAGATATTGTAGATACTTTTAGGAGACTTTCTGATAAGATTGGAAAAGAAAAAGTTATATGGAGATATGATCCTATACTACTAAATGATTTTTATACTAAAGAGTATCATTATCAATGGTTTGAAAAATTTTGTATGCAGTTAAGTGGACATACAGAAAAGTGCATAATAAGTTTCTTAGATTTGTATAAAAAAACGAAAAGAAATACAAAAGAGTTAAATATAAATTCAATCAGTGAAAATGATATGACGGATTTAGCAAGAAACTTAGCTACCATAGCAGCAAAATATAAAATAGATATTGAAACTTGTTCTGAAGGCATAGATTTATCTAAATATGGGATGAAAAAAGGCAAGTGCATTGATGATAAAATAATTTCTAGAATACTTAATTTGCCTATAGAAGTAAAAAAAGATGATACGCAAAGGGAAGTTTGTGGATGTGTCAAGAGCGTAGATATAGGTCAGTATAATACCTGTAAACATCATTGTTTATATTGTTATGCAAATTTTAACTATAAAACAGTTGAAGATAATTGTTTAAAACATAATTCTAAAGCACCTATATTAGTAGATTGTTTAAAGGGAGACGAAAAAATAGCAACTAGAGAAATGAAGTCTATAAAATCCCTGAATAGTTATAATGAACAGATAAACTTATTTTAATAAACTTTTTACCAAGTTATAACATACTCATAATAATTTCTTAACCTTTATGAATTATACTTATGCTATAAGTGAGGTGAAGAAATAATGAAAAACTTAAATATTTGCATTGATATTGATGGAACTATAACAGAACCATATTTTTGGCTTGAATTTACAAATAAATATTTTAATATGAGCTTAACAGAGGAGCAGGTAACAGAATATGATATACATGAAGTTATTGGTGTAGAGGAAAAGGTATTTTTAGAATTCTACGAAAAATATAAGTTTAAGATTCACTCCGAGCAAAAGCTTAGGGAGGATGTAGAGAGTGTTATAAAAAGGCTAAATTTAATTCATAATATTTATTTCGTTACAGCGAGAGATACAAGCCTTTCAATGGTAACACATTTATATTTAAAAAATAACAAAATTAACTATGATGAATTATTTCTCTTAGGTAGCCATTATAAAGTTGATAAAGCAAAAGAGCTAAACTGCAGCATTTTTATTGAAGATAATTATAATAATGCGCTTCAATTATCAAATGAAGGTTTTAAGGTGTTGCTCCTCGATACTAATTATAATAGAAAGCCTTTAAATGAAAATATAATAAGAGTTTACAACTGGAAGGAAATATACTTAATTATAAATGAACTGTTTTTACAAAGCAAAGCTATGTAATACCAGTTCATTTTTATATATTTAATATGTTGATAAACTAAGGGGAGGTATTTAGTTATTATGAGCGATGAGGAAAGAAAATTATATGACATATTGTTTCCTAATGACAATAATCATTACCACGTAAATTATGCATATTTTAGTGGAGGAAGCATGAGGGCTTTATCTATACTAAAATCCAAAATAAAGAAAAGCTATATAGAACCCATTATAGTAGAGGATGAAGTCAATGAGGGTTCTTTTTTTGCAAGAGTACTTCAAAAGGATGTAGATTTATTTTTAGCTATGGTAGAGCCATTAAAATATAACCAATTAAAGATACCAAATAGATATATGAGCAAGATTAAAGTTTTATTTGAGGATAGTAACTAATCATTTACATTTCATAGATGGCTTAAAAGCTCAAAAGATGATATAATTTCCATGATTAGTATTGTTTAAAATATGGGAGGAAAAAATGATAAAGAATATTGTTTTTGATGTAGGTAATGTATTGGTAAGTTTTAATCCCCTTCAATATTTAGAGAGCTTCAAACTAGATAAAGATGTAAAAGATCATATTATGGAAGCTATATTTAAAAGTAAGGAATGGATAGAACTAGATAGAGGAACTCTTACAGAAGACGAGGCTGTGCAAATGTTCTGCTTGTCTAGCGAAGAACATTCTGAAGCTATAAAAGCTATCATGGCAAATTGGATGTCTATGTTAACCCCTATAGAAGAGTCTATAAGTATACTCAAGGAGTTAAAAAGAAGAGAATACAAAATATACATTTTATCTAATTATCATGAAAAATCCTTTAAATACATCAATGAAAACAATGAATTTTTTAGCCTTATAGATGGTAAAGTGGTATCCTCTGAGATTAAATTGCTTAAGCCTGAAAAAGAGATTTATGAGGAACTTATAAATAAGTATTCCTTAAAGGCAGAAGAATGTTTATTTATAGATGATACTTTAACAAATATAGAGGCTGCTAAAGAAATAGGGATAAAGGGAGTTTGGTTTAAAAATCCTAATGAGCTAAGAAAAGAACTTACTATTAAAAAAATATTATAATACATATATTAAGTTTTATAAAACTTCTGTTTCACTATATAGCAGAAGTTTTTATTTTGAACTTAACTTATACTTAACAAAAAATATATGTAGATTAACAATGAAACTTTAAAATTACAAAAAAGAAAAATAGAATAAATTGACAATAAATGTTCTATATCGTAAAATTGTGTTACTAGATAATTGTTATCAATATAAAGTAATTCCTAATAAATTTCACAAGTTAATTATTTTCTACATACAAGGAGGAATATATGAAAACAAAATTTAATTCTAACGAAAAAGGAGATTTAAGAATCAGTACTAAAATAAAACTCATATTGATGTTTTTAGCACTGTTCTTATTGTTTATAATAGTAAACAATTTTTATACCTTTAATAGACTTAATGGAGATGCCCCAGCTATAAATCTTTCTGGTAGTGAAAGAATGAGAAGCTATAAGTTATCTTATATGGGGAATTTATATTTAGATGAAAAAGATGACAGCAAAAGAGCTCAAATAAAAGATGCTATACAAAAGGAAATTCAAAGCTTTGACAAGATATTAGTAGGTATATCAAAAGGTGATAAGGAGCTGAAACTATCACCCAATAGTGATAAAGAGGTATTAAAGGCCTTAGAAACCATAGATAATAAATGGAACACTATGAAAAGCAAGTACTTAGATATAATAAATAACTCCTCAAATCAGAAGGAAAGCATAAACTACATTAATAGTAATGTGGATGCTCTAGTAAAAGATATAAATGAACTAGTATATCTTTTGGACAACATGTCAACGGACAAAATAGAGCTTTCAAAAAAAGTGAGTATTTCATTCTTTACTCTATCTATAATAATTATAATCTTATCTTATATGTTAGTTAAGATTAGTATTATAAAGCCCATTGAGGTTTTAAAAATAAGAATGAGAGATATAGCTGAAGGTGAAGGAGATTTAACTAGTAGGATCCATATTAAAAAGAAGGATGAAATTGGGGAATTAGCACATTGGTTTAATAGCTTCATGGAGAATATTCATAATATAGTATTGTCAGTAATAGAAACTTCAAAAAGTGTTAAAGATACTTCAGAACAGATATCTCAAATTGCCTTTCAAAACGGACAAGCTATTGAAACCATAGCTGAATCAGCCCAGCAGGTTTCAGAAGGCAGTGACATTCAGAAACAAGGGATGAATGATTTATCTGAAGATATCCATAGTATAAGCGATAATATCAATAAAATAAACTCAATTGTTAATGAGGTAGTAAATAATTCTGAAGGTTCTAAAGATGAGGCTCAGAAGGGAAACGTAAAGATAGAGGAAACAAAAAATCAGTTAGAGGAATTGACTGTTACCATAAAAGATATTGAAAATAAAATGATAAAGCTAGATGATAATTCTAAAGAAATAGGTAAAGTAATAGAATTTATTACTAGTATAGCAGAGCAAACAAATTTATTGGCTTTAAATGCTTCTATCGAAGCGGCTAGGGCTGGAGAGCATGGAAGGGGGTTCTCTGTAGTAGCCGAAGAGGTAAGAAAATTGGCAGAAGAAACTGAGGGAGCCACTAAGCAAATCGTACCCTTTATTGAGCAAGTTCAAAGCAATATATATTATATAAAGAGAGAAATGAATAAAGTAAATGATGAGCTTAATAAGGAATTTAATGTACTTAATGAATCAATTGAAGTTTTACATAACATACTAGTTAAGAGTAATGACACTGTTATTGGTATAGATAGTGTAAGAGAAATAATTAACGCATTAAATTATAAGTTTAATGATACCAAGGAAGCTTCAAATAGGATAATGTCTATTACAAGCAATAATTCTCAAAGCCTACAAAGTGTAGCAGCTGCTGTAGAAGAACAATCGGCATCCACGGAAGAGATTTCAGCATCTATTGCAGATTTATTTTCTATGATTTCTGAGCTTTATAAAAAGGTATCTAGATTTAAAGTTTAGATTCTCTTATAATAGATATGGGGAAATTAAAATTCAAAATTTAATGAGGTAAGAATATGAATCAGCTTTTAAAATCTATTATTGAAAACAATAGAAGATATGCTTTAGAGGGGAAGGTAGCCTCTTATATACCTAGTCTTGCAAAGGCCAATGCTGAGCATTTAGGTATTTGCGTGGCTACTTTAGATGGCAAAGAGTTCAGTGCTGGAGATTGTGATGTTAAGTTTACTATTCAAAGCATATCAAAAGTTATAAGTTTAATGGTAGCCATATTAGATAATGGTACTAAAAACGTTTTTTCTAAGGTAGGAATGGAGCCTACAGGGGATAGCTTTAATTCTATAATGAGCTTAGAAGTGAAAAATCCTCAAAAGCCTTTTAATCCTATGATCAACGCTGGAGCTATAGCTACCACTGCTTTAATTTCAGGAGATAGCTTAGAGGAAAAGTTTGAGAAAATCATTAATTTCACCAGAAAGATCACCGGAAATGATGAGATTAACATCAATGAAGAGGTTTACCTTTCTGAAAGGGTTACAGGGGATAGAAATAGGGCTCTTGCCTACTTCATGAAAAGCAATAAGCTCATTGAGGGCGATGTAGAGGAAATTTTAGATTTATATTTTAGACAGTGCGCCATAGAGGGAACTTGCAGAGATATAGCTAGAATAGCTGCCATGTTAGCTAATGATGGTATATTACCTTGGAGTGGAGAAAGGGTAATTTCTAGAGAAGTCAGTAGAATCGTGAAAACCATAATGGTCACCTGTGGCATGTATGACGCTTCAGGAGAATTTGCTGTACATATAGGTATTCCTGCTAAAAGTGGTGTAGGTGGAGGCATACTGGCCGCAGTGCCTAGAAGAATGGGCATAGGTGTGTTTGGGCCTGCCTTAGATGCTAAGGGTAATACTATAGCAGGTATACAAGTATTACAAGAATTATCTAAAGAATTGGATTTAAGCATATTTTAAGTGGCATAGGAAAATAACTAGTCAGAATAATGACTAGTTATTTTTTCAAAATATTATAAGAATCCTAAAACTTAATGGTTGTCTAACTTTGTAGAGAGGTGATTTTATGTTAAGATTTTTGGATGGAGGAGAATCGCATGGTAAGGCTCTAGTAGCCATATTAGAAGGTTTTCCTTCTAACTTTCATATAGATGTAGAGGAGATTAATAAAGAGCTGCAGCGTAGGCAGCAAGGCTATGGTAGGGGAAAAAGAATGAGCATTGAAAAAGACCAGGTAGAAATTTGGTCTGGGCTTAGAGGAGATAAGACTACCGGGGCACCTATAACTATGATTATTAAAAATAAAGATTATGAAAACTGGAAAGATTTTTTTAATAGAGAGGCAAAGGAAGAAGAAAAAATTAAAATTATTAGACCAGGTCACGGAGATCTGGTTGGTTTTTATAAATATAAGACGGGTGATATAAGAGATGCTATAGAAAGAACCTCTGCAAGAAACACTGCTATAAGAACTGCTATAGGAGCTTTATGCAAACAATTGCTTAAAAGCTTAGACATTGATATAAGAAGTATGACTAAGAGTGTGGGAGCAGTATATGAAAATAAAGTGAATCTTTTTAATGAGGATATATATACTATTATACAAAATAGTGACATAAGGTGTTATAATAAGCCTATAGAGGAAAAGATTAAAGCTGCTATAGACAAATGTAAATTAGAAGGGGATACTATAGGTGGAAGTGTTTTTATATCTATTAAAGGAGTACCCCTAGGCATTGGCAGCTATACCCAATGGGATAGAAAGTTAGATGCCATAATATCTATGGGCATAATGTCAGTGCAAGCAGTAAAGGCCATAGCTTTTGGAGAGGGATTTAATAGTAATATACAAGGTTCCGAATTTAATGATGAAGCTTATTTTAAAAATAATGAGATAATAAGAGGAACAAATCATGCTGGTGGTATAGAGGCTGGAGTTTCCAACGGTGAGAACATAGATATTACAGCATTTATTAAGCCTATTCCCTCAGTGAAAAAAGGTATTGCCTCCATTAATTTAGCTAGTAAAGAAAATGTTATAAGCAGATATGAAAGGTCCGATGTGTGTGCGGTAATTCCAGCGGCAGTGGTCATAGAAAATGTTTGTGCTTTTCATATCCTATCTGAAATTCTTAATAAATTTCCTAGTGATGAATACAATGAGCTAAAACGGAATTTTTATGATTACAAAGCATATTTAAAAAAGATGTAAACTTTGTATTGTTATGTAATAATATACTGTTTACAAGGAGAAAATAATAAATAAGTTTAGGCATCGTAAAAAAATAACTAGTCAAATATACGAGTAGACTGAGTAGTTATTTTTTAGGAGATGACTAATGTAAATGGAGGATTAATGATGGAAAAATTACTGATACTTGACAGCAATAGCCTTTTGAACAGAGCCTTTTACGCACTACCTCCTTTAACAAATAGTGAAGGAATACATACCAACGCTATATTTGGGTTTACTAATATGCTATTTAAAATGAAAGAGGAGATAAATCCTGATTATATAGTTGCTACCTTTGATAGAAAGGCTCCTACCTTTAGGCATAAGGAGTATTTGGACTATAAGGCTGGTAGAAAAAAGATGCCTCCTGAGCTTGCTGAGCAATTCCCAATAGTAAAAGAAATGCTAGATTTACTTGATATAAATATATTTGAGATAGATGGCTTTGAAGCAGATGATTTAATAGGAACCCTATCTAACTTTGCAGAGGATAAGGGTATCGAAGTATATATAGTTACAGGAGATAGGGATGCGCTCCAATTAGCAACAGATAATATAAAGGTAATAATAACTAAAAAGGGTATTACAGAAAAAGAGATATATGATAAAAATAGAATGATAGAGGAAATGGGAGTTACTCCAAAGCAGTTTATAGATGTTAAGGGCCTAATGGGCGATACTTCAGATAATATACCAGGAGTGCCTGGAATAGGTGAAAAAACAGCCTTTAAATTGATTCAGACCTATGGAAGCATAGAAAATGTACTTCAAAATATAGAGGACATCAGTGGTAAAAAGGTAAAAGAAAATTTAGCTCAATATAGTGATCAAGCTATTTTTAGCAAAAAGTTAGCTACTATAGTAACGGAAGTGCCTATAGAAATTGATTTAGATTCCATAAAATCTAAAGAAAAATTTGATGTTGAGGGACTAAAAAAGTTGTTTTTTAGACTTCAATTTAAATCCTTATTAGATAAATTGCCACAAGAAGAAAAGGAAATAAAAGAGGAAACCGAAACAAAATTTAAGCTTATTAACCACACTGAAGCTCTTATAGATTTGAGAGAGAAACTAAAAAACTACAAGAATAGATTATATTTAAATTTTAACATAAATAATCCTATGATGTTTTCAAAAGTAAGCATAGATAAGATTTTTCTTAGCTATGAAGAGAATAATTATGTAATAGATTTAGAAGCCCTACTACAGCTTCAAAGAGAAAACACTATAAAAGACTTAAAAGAAATATTTGAGGTTTATGACCTATCTAAGGTATGCTATGATATAAAAAATGCCTATACAGCTTTATATAAGCTTGGTATTAATCTAAGGAATGTGGAATTTGATATTAAGATTGCAGCATATTTAATAGATTCCTCTAAGGGAGAATATGAACTTTTAACTTTGATTAATGAATACTTAAGCAAGGATCCTAAAGGTGAGGGCATAGAATTATTTGTTAAACAAAATAGTTATTTGAAGGAGCTTTATGAGTTATTAAAGGATAGAATTTCAAATAATGAAATGGATCAATTATTATATGAAATCGAACTGCCTTTAACTAAAGTATTAGCTTCTATGGAGCAGAAAGGCTTTAAGGTAAATAAGGATATACTAGAGGCGCTAGGCAAAAAATTTACTAAGGAAATTAGTAATATGCAAGAGGAAATCTATGCTTTAGCAGAGGAAGAGTTTAATATAAATTCTCCTAAGCAACTAGGGAAGATTCTTTTTGAAAAGCTTGACTTGCCAGTGATTAAAAAAACAAAAACTGGCTATTCCACTAATGCAGAGGTGCTGGAGGAGTTAGCTGATAAACATCCTATAATAGAAAAGATAGTATATTATAGGCAGCTCACAAAGCTTTATTCCACTTATATAGAAGGATTAAAGGCTGTAATAGATGAAGATGGTAAGATACACTCTAACTTTAATCAGACCGTTACTACCACAGGTAGATTATCTAGTACAGAACCCAATCTGCAGAATATACCAATAAAATATGAAATGGGAAGAGAAATAAGAAAGGTCTTTGTAGCAGAAGATGAAGAATCTGTTATATTATCTGCGGACTATTCTCAAATAGAGCTAAGAGTGCTAGCTCATATTGCAGAGGATGAAAATTTAATAGACGCCTTTAAGCATCATAGTGATATACATACAAAGACTGCCTCAGAAGTTTTTAAGGTGCCTTTAGAAGAAGTGACTACACTTATGAGAAGCAGAGCTAAGGCGGTAAATTTTGGTATAGTATATGGTATAAGTGATTTTAGCTTAGCAAAGGATTTAAAAATATCTAAAAAAGAGGCAAAAGAGTATATGGATACTTATTTTGAAAGGTATCCTAAGGTAAAAAAATATATGGAAGATACTATTGGCTTCGGAAGAGAGAAGGGTTATGTTGAGACCATAGTAAAGAGAAGAAGATACATACCTGAGATTAATTCTAGCAATAAAATAGTAAAATCCTTAGGTGATAGATTAGCCATGAATACACCTATACAAGGCAGTGCGGCAGATATAATAAAGCTAGCCATGGTTCATGTTCAAGATAGGCTTGATAAAGAGGAGCTAAAATCCACATTGATTCTTCAGGTACATGATGAATTAATACTAAATGTATACAAAGATGAACTAGAAGAGGTAAAAAATATTGTAAAAACTGAAATGGAAGAAGTTATGACCTTATCTGTACCTTTAGAAGCAGATATTAACATCGGAGATAACTGGTATGAGGCTAAATAAGGGAGTGGTAAAGTGTTAAAGATTGGTCTTACAGGAGGTATTGCCTCAGGTAAAAGTACAGTTTCAAACCTTTTAAAAGAACAGGGTTTTACCATTATTGATGCAGATATCATAGCTAGAGAAGTATTAGAAGTATATCCAGAAATATTAGAAAGCGTAAGAAAACACTTTGGAGAGGGATTTTTTGATTATAGAGGTACCTTTCTCAGAAAGGAATTTGGAAACTATATTTTCAAATATCCTAGAGAGAGAATTAAATATGAAGAAATAATAATGCCCTTTATTAAAAAAGAAATTTTTAATAAATTCGAGGAATATAATAAAAAAGGAGAGAGGGTAGTAATACTAGATGCTCCTACCCTCATAGAAAATAATCTGCAGGATAGTATGGACTATAATATTTTAGTTTGGGTAAGCAGGGAGGTTCAGCTCTCTAGACTTACAAAAAGAGATGTCATAACTAATAATGAAGCATTAAATAGAATAAAATCACAAATGGATTTAGACTTAAAAAAAGAATTTGTAAACTTCATAATAGATAATAGCAAGGACTTAAATAGTACAAAGGAACAGGTTAAGGACATAGTAAATATTCTTAATATGTATAAATAATAGATTCGAGGTATAAAATGAAGCTTAGAAAAAATAATATAACCTTTATTGTTTTAAGCATATTTTTATTAGTTTTAGCAGGAATATTTTTGGCAAAAAAGGCATTTCCGTATGATTATAGGGAATATATAAAAAAATACTCAGCTCAATATAATTTAGATCATTATCTAGTGGCATCACTTATAAGAGCAGAAAGTAATTTTGATCCTAAGGCATGCTCTAATAAAAATGCTATAGGATTAATGCAAATAACTGAAGATACAGGAAAATGGGCGGCTCAAGAGATGGGCATTAAAAACTTTAACAAGGATATGCTTAAAGAACCAGAATTCAATATAAGAATGGGATGTTGGTATTTAGATAATTTAAAGAAAGAATTTAATGGGGATATGAACTTAGTACTAGCTGCTTATAATGGTGGAAGAGGAAATGTACAAAAATGGTTAAAGAGCGAAAAACATTCTAAAGACGGAAAAACTCTTTTTTATATCCCTTTTAAAGAAACAGATAAATATATAAAAAAAATAAAAGTGAATTACAGTGTTTATAAATTATTATATAATTAATTTACGGAGGGTACTATGAACGATTTAAATAGTACAGATGTGGCAAAGGCTTCAGTGAAAATGGCCATATCTTCTAGAGTAGAAGAAGAGAAGCTTATTAAGGATTTTAAAGATCAAAATATTTCAGCAGTAGCAGTGGACATAGGGGGAAATCTTATTTCCTCCATACCTAAAATAATCGAGAGAGCTTTAGTCGCTTCAAAGCGCACTGGCATAATAAAGGATTGTCACGTTCATGATGGAGCCGTAGCCGGCGCTACTAGAGAGGCTATAATTCAGGTGTCTTCAAAAGCTACCGGAATGAATGTAGGAGGGAAAATAGGTATTGCAAGAAGCGGAGAGCATCTAAGTGTATGCATTTTTCTTAGTATAGGATTACTTCATCTAAATGAGGTAGTAATAGGACTAGGTCATAGATCTATTCCAGATATAACATAAGTTAGCTATTGACATATTTTAAAATAGTTTATATAATGATAAATATTTCATTAGTAATATAGTTTAAAATGTAGAATAGTAGTTTAGTAGAATTGTAGTATAGTAGTATGGTAGGAGAAAGACTAATTTTTATAACTAGAATAATAAATTTTATTTTATTATATATGTGAATAGAAGTCTCTCCATGGAGGGACTTTTTATTTTTATAAAAAAATTATATTTTTAGGAGGACAGTAGTATGGTAGGAAAAAACAAATCATCAATTATCATTTCATTAATTTTAATTCTATCTTTATTTGGAGGGTGTTCAAAAGGAGTAAATAGTGGACAAACTTCCTCTAAAAAAGTGAAGATAGGAATCTCTCAAATTGCAGAGCATCCTGCTCTAGATTTATCTCAAAAAGGATTTATTGAAGGTTTAAAATCAAAAGGATTAAAAGAAGGAGAAAACTTTGAAATAGAAGTTCAAAACGCTCAAGGGGATATTGCAAACGCACAGCTTATAGCTAATAATTTTGTATCTCAGAAGAAAGATATGATTTTTGCTATTGCAACACCAGCAGCACAAGCAGCTTATAACGCTACAAAAGATATACCTATATTGATTACTGCAGTAACGGACCCAGTAAAAGCAGGTATTGTAAAATCCATGGACAAATCTGAAACCAATGTGACAGGTACTAGTGATGCTATACCGATGGATAAGCAACTAGCCTTGGCTAAAGAAATACTCCCCAAGGTAAAGAAAGTAGGAGTGCTCTATAACACCGGAGAGATAAATTCTGAAATTCAGCTTTCAAAGCTTAAAGAACTATCCTCAAAATTTGACCTTGAGGTTTTATCTGTTGGAGTTAACAATGTAAATGATGTAGCTCAGGCTCTAGATTCAATCCTAGGTAAAATAGATATGCTTTATGTGTTAACAGATAATTTAGCTGCTTCTTCTATGCCTTTAATAGCTTCGAAGTCCATAGAAAAGAAAGTCCCTGTAATTGGTTCAGAGGAGGCTCATGTTAAAGCTGGAGCCTTAGTTACAGATGGTATAGATTATTTCAAGCTAGGTTTCCAAACTGGTCAAATGGCTTATGAAATTATTCAGGGAAAAGAAGTAAAGAGCATGCCTATAGAAACTTTGAAAGAAACAAAAATAGTGATAAATTTAAATACTGCTAAAAAGCTAGGTATAGACATTCCAGACACCATAGTGAAAAAAGCAGAAGCTGTTAAGGAGGGAAATTAATGAATACCTTCTTATTAGGAATATTTGAACAAGGAATTATATTTGCCATTGCCGCCTTAGGTGTATATATTACCTATAGTATTTTAGATTTTCCAGATCTTTCAGTGGATGGTAGTTTTCCATTAGGAGCAGCGGTTTCAGCAGCATTGATTGTAAAAGGATATAATCCATGGGTTTCAATAGTTGTAGCATTAATGGCGGGAGCCCTAGCAGGTTTCTTTACTGGACTTTTACATGTTAAGTTAAAGATAACCAATTTACTATCTGGAATATTAGTCATGTTTGCATTGTATTCTATTAATTTAAGGATTATGGGAAAGTCTAATGTGCCTTTATTTAAAGAAAGAGTTATCTTTAGTAATTCTATTGAACCTATTTATGTATTGATAGCACTGCTTATAATAGTAAAAATAATCATGGATTTATTTTTTAAGACAAAGCTAGGGTATATTTTAAAAGCTACAGGGGATAATGCCACGGTAGTAACCTCCTTGGGATTAGATACTGGGAAGATAAAAATACTAGGTTTAATGATATCAAATGGTTTAGTAGCTCTTTCAGGAGCTATAATGGTACAATACCAGAGATTTGCAGATATCTCTATGGGAAATGGAACTATAATCATAGCTTTAGCCTCAATTATACTAGGACAATCTATTATAAGAAATAGCAAATTAATAAAAGCTACAACTATTGTAACTATAGGTTCAATACTTTATAAGCTAAGTATTGCTCTAGCTTTAAAATTAGGACTTCCACCTACGGATTTAAAGCTAGTTACAGCGGCTATAGTGGTTTTAACCATAATGCTAAATAGTAAAAAGTTTTCTATTAGCTTCAAGAAATTTGCTGCAAAAGGAGGGGAACGCCGTGCTTCATATAAAGGAATTGGTTAAAGTATTTAACAAAGGAAACTCAGAAGAAAAAACTTTATTTAATAATTTAGACCTTCATGTGAACAAGAAGGATTTTATAACAGTCATAGGAAGTAATGGTGCAGGTAAATCTACACTATTAAATATTATTACGGGCACCTTAAGCTTAGATGAGGGTACCATAAGTCTAGAAAATGAAGAAATCACTAGGGTCCTAGAACATGAAAGGTCGAAATATATGGGTAGGGTATATCAAGATCCTTCGAAAGGAACTTCTCCTTCTATGACTATACTTGAGAATCTATCCTTAGCTTATAATAAAGGCAAAAGTTTTGGATTAGGCTACGGAGTGAATAAGAAGAATTTAAATCACTTTAAAGAGAGATTAGCCACATTAAATTTAGGATTAGAAAATAAGTTAAATGATAAAGTAAGTCTATTATCTGGAGGACAAAGACAAGCTTTGGCTTTACTTATGGCTACCATGGTAACACCTAAATTATTATTGCTAGATGAGCACACTGCAGCTTTAGACCCAAAAACTTCTGAAAATATAATTGGGCTAACAGATTCCATTGTAAAAGAAAAAAATATAACTACTTTAATGGTAACCCACAATATAAACCATGCAATAAAATACGGAAATAGAATCATAATGATGCATAAAGGTAGGATTATAATGGATGCTCAAGGGGAGGAAAAGCAAGCTCTAACGCCAGAAAAAATTATCGGGTACTTTAACAATATAAGCCAAGATGAAGGATTGAGTGATAGAATAATTCTAAATTAATGTTAGTCAGTTAAATTATCCAATAATAGGAGAATTACTTTCATTTATTGATGAAAATTCTTCTTTATCCATTTAAATCAGAGTATAAAAAACTTGACTCTTTATTTTTAGGTTGATATAATATGAATACGTTAAGGGCACAAAGTGATCTTAACAGATTTCATATGCGAGAGTGGCGGAATGGCAGACGCGCACGTTTGAGGGGCGTGTGGGAGACCGTGTGGGTTCAAGTCCCATCTTTCGCACCAATGGTCTAGAATATTCGAGAGGCTCTATATTTTGAACCTACATCACAACATCGGGAGTTCAATACCTAGAAGTGGATATGTACTTTCTTATGAGACCCTTAGACGGCATAGAAGGCGATAGAAACATCTGTGAGAACACCCACCTATCGAGAGATAGGTGTCAAAATTAGGGCGACGGTATTTTGGATTATATTTTGTAAATAGAGACACTGATCTAAGAGTGTCTTTTAAATACGATTATGTTAAAAAAACTATCACACACTTAGTGTCTAGAACAGGCAGTAAATGTGTGATAATTTTTTATGTTTTAGATTTATTACATAGGAAGGAGTCACCCCTTCCTATATTATTTTTTTAGAGTTAAAAGAAAGTTTTTTATATCTTCATAGGGTTGAGCTCCAACTATTTTGTATTTATCATTAATTATAAAAGTTGGGACGCTAGTGATGTTATATTGTTTAGCTAAGAACTTTGCTTTTTTTAGATTTTCATCAAAGTCACCCATATCAATCATGCTATTCATTTCCTTTATGTCTAAACCAGCATTCTTTCCTATTTCATTGATTATTTCAGCGTCACCAATATTCTTATTTTCTTCGAAATAGTATTTAAATAGTTTTAAAGAAAAGTCTTCATATTTACCTTTAAGTTTTGAATATTCAGCAGCTTTTAAAGCTCTGTTAGAGTTTGACAGTATAGTGAGATTTTCAAAGTTTATATTGAATTCTTTACCTTTTAAACTCAACATTTTTAGCATATTGTCAATATTGCTGCCAAACTTGTTTTTTAACAATTCTCCCTCTATAGGTGTTTCTGAGTGTAATTCAAAGGGAATCCATTCTACTTCTATATCCATTTCATCTTTTAATTTTTGCACAATACCTTTGGCAAGATAGCAGAAGGGTCAAACAAAATCTGAAAATACTTTTATATTAGTACTCATAGTTAATTCCTCCAATTTATTTATTTTCTCTTTAATATTATTATATATCAAAATATTTAAAAGTATAATAAAAAATATTTGTTAATAAAAATTATCATAATGCCATAGAAAAAGCCACATAAAAAATATATAATAATCTTATATTTGATGAATCTATAAAATATTATTATTAAATTTATCTAAAACTAGCATAGATAAGAATGTAGAGAGATATTCTAAAGCCATAGAGTTAAACTAGATATCATATGGAAATAGGAGTTGAAAGTATGAAAAAAAGTAACATTGATAAATCTGATAAGGAAGAATTGAAGAAGGTGCTTACACCTCTACAATTCAGTGTCACTCAAGAAAATGCTACAGAAAGACCTTTTGATAACGAATTCTGGAATCATAAGGAACAAGGGATTTATGTGGATATTGTTTCAGGTGAACCTCTGTTTAGTTCTTTAGATAAATTCGATTCTGGATGTGGATGGCCTAGTTTTACTAAGCCTATAGATAGAGAAAACATTAAAGAAAAAGCGGATTTTAGCTACAATATGCATAGGATTGAAGTTAGAAGTAAGGAAGGAGATTCTCATTTAGGTCATGTTTTTACAGATGGGCCAAGAGATAAAGGGGGGCTTAGGTATTGTATAAATAGTGCTGCACTTAGGTTTATTCCTGTAGATAAATTAAAAGAAGAAGGATTTGAAGAGTATTTAAATTTCTTTAAGTAAAGAGTAAATCACCCCTATATTATGAATAGAGGGTGATTTTTTATATGAAGTTTTTAAATATTCATAACAATATAATCATAGGAAAATGAAGGTGTTTATAAAAAAATATAGAATATATATTTTAAGAGTTTTTGTAAGGCATTTTGATAAAATACAATATTAGGAGGAATGAAGATGTTTAAAGAAATGAGAAAAATACAAAGACAGTTATCTCATGAAGAGACTATTGAAATATTAAATTCTGCAGACTATGGCTTTATTGCTATTAATGGAGAGGAATATGGCTATGGGGTGCCTGTTAATCATGTGTATTTAAATGATAAAATATATTTTCACTGTGCAAGGGAAGGTTATAAATTAGATAGGATAAGTAAAAACAATAAAGTTTCTTTTACAGCAGTAACAAAGCATGACATACTTGCGGATAAATTTAGTACGGACTTTAGGAGTGTAATGGCTTTCGGTGAAGCAGAAGAGGTATTTGGAGAAGAAAAAATAATGGCACTTATGGCTTTAATAGAAAAATTTTCTCCGCAATATATAGAAGAAGGAAGAAAGTATATAGAGAGAGGGGAAAAGGCTACAAAAGTATATGGAATAACAGTTAATCATATAACTGGAAAGGGTAGAAAGTAGGAAAAGCGGCATAGGTCGCTTTTTTTTTATTGACAAAAGAGGGTATATAGATTATTATATATTTACGGAGAATAATTATTAATTAATATAAATTATTAAAGTGTGGTGTTGAGTTATGAAAGAAGAAAAGAGACTTGATTTAGTTATAATAGGTTCAGGCCCTTCAGGTCTTACTGCAGCTATTTATGCGGCTAGATCTAGATTAGATTTTATAGTTTTAGAGGATGATTTAATAGGTGGACAAATTCGTTCTACTTATGTAGTTGAAAATTATCCAGGTTTTCTGAGCATAGGTGGTCAAGAATTAGTAGATAAAATGTATGAGCAAGCAATAAAAGCTGGAGCTAATATTGATGAATTTGATCCTATAATTTCTGTAAGATTAACAGAGGAAGAAAAGGTAGTTGAAACAGAAAATTACATATATAAACCAGAAGCGGTAATAATCGCAACAGGATCTAAATATAGGAGTCTTCCAATTCCAGAAGAATCTACATATCATGGTAATGGGATACATCACTGTGAATTATGTGATGGAGAGATGTACGATGGAAAAGATATTGTAGTGGTTGGAGGGGGTAACTCCGCTGTAGAGGGAGCTATGTTCTTATCAAAATATGGTAAGACAGTAACTATAGTTCATCAATTTGATACTTTACAGGCAGAAAAAAGACTGCAAGAAGAGTTGTTTAGGAATAAAAAGATAAAAATTATATGGGACAGCGAGGTAAGACACGCCTTAGGAGAGAGCAGACTAGAAAGTCTCCAAATAGAAAATATAAAAACTAAAGAAGTAACAAATATTAAAGCTGATGGAGTATTTGCTTATATAGGCATGATTCCTAAAACAGAATTATTCAAGGAGTATGTAAAGCTGAATGTTTGGGGTTACATCGAAGCTGGAGAAACCACAGAAACTAATGTAAAGGGAGTTTTTGTTGCAGGAGATGTGAGAAGCAAAATTATAAGGCAGCTTACTACTGCTACCGCTGATGGAACTGTGGCAGCTCTTATGGCAGAAAGGTATATTGTCGAAAAGAGGAGGAATAAATAAATGGTGAAGATTTATACAGCTCCAAATTGTCCTTACTGCAGGAAAGTAAAGACTTACTTGGATATGAATAATATTATCTATGATGATATAAATGTGGTTCAGAACAAAGAGGAAAGGGAAGAAATGATAAAGCTTTCAGGTCAGCAATCTGTTCCTGTGGTTAATATCGATGGAAAGATTATATTAGGTTTTAATAAGTTTGCTATAGATTCTGCTTTAGCAGAAATTAATAAATAAATTAAAAAATATTTTACATATAGGAGGTCTATTATGGAAAGATTAGTAGGTAAATTAGCACCAGAATTTAGAATGAATGCTGTTAAGGGAGATGGAAGTGACTTCTTAACAGTTAAATCAGAGGATTATAAAGGTAAATGGTTAGTGATGTTTTTCTATCCTCTAGATTTTACTTTTGTATGCCCAACAGAAATAACTGGATTCAGCGATAGATATGAAGATTTTAAGGCCGTAGGTACAGAACTTTTAGCTGTTAGCTGCGATAGCGAATATTCACATCAAGCTTGGATTAAACAAAGCAAGGAAGAAGGAGGACTAGGAAAGATCAATTTCCCAATAGCCTCTGATATGACTAAAGAAGTGGCTAAAAATTATGGAATACTTATTGAAGAAGAAGGTATTGCACTAAGGGGATTATTTATAATTGATCCTGAAGGTGCGGTTAGATATTCAGTAGTTCATGATTTAAACGTAGGTAGAAGCGTAGATGAAGCTTTAAGAGTATTAAAGGCTCTTCAAACTGGAGGATTATGCGCAGTTGACTGGGAAGAAGGAGACTCTAATCTATAAAAGCTCTTAGATACTTTTATAGTATGTACAATTTACGGTGCATGATGAAAGAAAAATTTTAAAATTATAGAGTTAAAGAGCAAGGCTTAAGGCTAAATATATAGTGCTAGGCCTTGCTTTTTAATTAAGAACATATAAATTACATATTTTTTTGTAGAGAAGGAAAAAAATTATCCGAAATTGTGCTCTCTGAATTGTGCATTGAGAATTAACCATGGTATTATATAGATATAAAATTAGCTTTAAAGTATTTTAGGAGGATATTATGAAAAATATTGTTACTTTAGATTGGTTAAAGAAGCATTTAAATGATGAAAACTTAATTATATTTGATTGTAGATTTGATTTAAAGGATGCTGAATATGGAGAAAAGGCTTATTCTCAAGCTCATATACCTAATGCCATACTTATAAACTTAGAAAAGGATTTAACAGGAGAAAAATCAAAACACGGAGGCAGACATCCATTACCTGATATGAAAATGTTTGCAAAGAGGATGAATAGCCTTGGTGTTTGCAATGAAACTAGAGTTTTGATTTATGATGATGGAGATTTATCAGGAGCGTCAAGACTATGGTGGATGTTAAAATACATAGGAAAGAAAGAGGTATTTGTATTAGAAGGAGGTATTGCAGCATGGATAAAACATAGTATGCCTATGTCTCAGGATGCAAATCTAGGTAAAAGTTGCGGAGCTCCTTTAGATGTTAAACTAAATGCTAATATGCATTGTGAAATGGAATATGTTAAAGAAAACATTAACAAAGATCATGTGGTAATCATTGATTCTAGAGAAAAAGATAGATATTTAGGTAAAATAGAGCCTGTAGATACTAAAGCAGGGCATATACCTAGTGCTTTAAACTACTTTTGGAAGGATAATCTTGATGGCATTAATTTAAAGAGCAAAGAGGCTTTAGAAGAGAGGTTTGAGGATTTAAAGAACTATAAAGAGGTAATTGTACATTGTGGTTCTGGAATTACTGGAGCAGTGAATGTTTTAATATTAGAGGAGTTAGGAATTGATTCTAAGCTTTATGCTGGAAGTTGGAGTGACTGGATTAGCTACGAAGAAAATGAAATAGTACAAGAATAATATGCGTTTTTGCAATATTTATAGATTTTTGTCATAATAAATGGTATAATTTTCTGAAAATAGATTGTAGGAGGTTATAAAATGAGTACTTTAGAAAAAGTTTTAGAAGTTCTAAAAAATTCTAAGGAGCCTTTAAAAGCTGGAGATATCGCTGAGTTAGCAGGGATAGATAAAGCTGAGGTAGATAAGGCTATAAAGGAATTAAAGAAAGAGGAAAAAATAACTTCACCTAAAAGATGTTTTTATTCTGTAAACCAATAAGAATTACATAGTCAATGAGTTAAGCTTACATGCAAATATAGAGAAACAACGTTAAAAGCTCAGGTTGTTTCCCTATGGTGTATGTAAGCTTTTTTATGTAAAAGTTTATGCATTTGAAAAAAACACAGCTAGCAAGTATAATATTAAATAATTCATTAATAAATAACTGATTATCAATGGTGGTGATTTTTTGAAAATAGGAATGAGAACTATAAAAACGGCCTTAGCTGTTTCTATATGTGTGTTTATATCAAGGCTATTTAACGTGACTACTGCATTCTATGCCTGCATAGGAGCCATTATATCCATGGAGAGTACAGTAGTATATTCTTATAGAGCTGGAGTAAATAGAATATTAGGTACAGTACTAGGTGCATTTATAGGTATGATATTTTCCTATATAAGACCTGGAGATGTGATTTTATCCGGCATAGGTATTGTAATTGTCATTACCTTATGTAATTTATTTAAATGGAAGAAATCCATAGTTATTGCGTCCACTGTTTTTTGTATTATAATGACAAATCTTCAAGGGAGAAATCCTTTGATGTATAGTGCATACAGGACCTTAGATACCTTGTTAGGTATTGGTATAGCAGTTATTGTCAATTTTTCTATTTTTCCTCCTAAGGTTCATGAAAACATAAATGAAAGATATAAAATATTAAAAGACATATGCATAAATGAATTTATAAATACGGTAAAAATCCATGGAAAAATAGACCTAAATAAAATTAAAGAAGGACTCGATGGATTTAACAAGTATATACAATTATATGAGGAAGAGTTTGAAATTATAAAAAAACATCATTATGATTTATATACTTTAAAAATTATGTATAGTAATTTTGAAAAAATATATGTATATTTAGAGATGATATCTTTTATAAATTTAGAATGCGTTGTTGATGAAACAAATCTATTAAGACTACAGCAATTTATGGATATAGAGGAAATTAGTCTGTTAGAAAAATGTAATAGTAATATTTACAGTAAAGAGAATATATTATTTAATTATAATCTATCTAAAATTATGGATTGTTTTATAATAATAAGCAATCTAGAAAAGAAAGAGATTATATAAAGAGTTATTTACGCAAAGAAGGGACAGTAAATATATGTTTAAACAAAGATATTTAAAAATTTTATTGTTATTTTTGATAGGAGTTGCTTTGTTTTTTATTTATCTAAATAGAGATAAAATAAGCAATTTGAAAGATCTACATTCTTTGTTGGAATTTATTAAGGAACATGGAAAGTATGCAGGTGTATGTTTTATTTTAATTTTTTCACTAAAACCTATTTTGTTAATAATACCTTCAGCTATGCTTTCTATCAGCGGAGGGGTTATATTTGGACCAATTGCAGGTTTTTTGCTTAACATGATAGGATTTTTTATCTCTGGAACCTTAGCCTTTTTTATATCCAGGATTCTTGGAAAAAGCTTTGTAGATAGAATATTAAAAGGTAAGATTATAGACTTAAACAATAATTTAGAGAAAAATGGTTTTAGAGTGCTGTTCTTATTAAGGCTTCCGCCAGTTCTTCCTTATGATCCATTAAGCTATACCTGTGGGCTTACTAAAATAAAATACTTAGACTTTATTGCTGCCTCGCTTTTGGGAGTAATCCCAGAAACCTTATGTTATTCTTTCATGGGAGAAAATATACTTAATCCTTTTTCATTAAAGTTCATAATTCCTCTAGCAATAATAATAATTGCCACAGCTACATCAGGATTTGTATTTAGTAAAACGAAAAAACTAACTTAAACTTCTTTAAAACAGTGATTTTTAACCTATTGGGTTAGAGATCACTGTTTTCATATGAAGGGGTATATTAGATAAAAATATATAATTTATACAGGAATAATTTTACAATTATTTTATTTCAGAGCACTAAAGGATTTTATACACATATGTAGAATTATATAAATCGGGAAGAGGTGATTTTATGTTTGATGTAGATATTATATTTGATGGTATTACTGTTTCGGGAATTGATAAATCAGATATATTAAAAATTCAACATTGGATGAACTCTCAAAGAGATGTAGAAGTGAATTTTAAAGATTTTTTTGAAAGATTCGTTGAATATTATATGAGTGAAAATGAAGTTTTTCTAAAAATAGAGCGTGAAAATAAGATATTAGGACTATTAAAAGGTAGGATAGAGTTTAAAAATAACAATGAGTTTTTAATATGGTATTATATTATAGATGATAAGTATAGGGGTAAAGGACTTGGATCTTTAATACTCAATAGTATCCAGAACTACTTTATTAAAGAATTTAATATTAAAGATTTTTTTGCAATAGTAAATGAAGACAATAAGCAAGGCTTAAGATTTTGGAACAAAAATCACTTTTATTTGCTAAGAGTAGCAAAAGATTTTTTTGAAAAGGATCATGAAATGAAGGATATGTTTGTTCTAAAAAGGACAAGTAAGGCATAATTTGTTAAAATAAGCATATAATTTATTATCATAATTAAAGTTGGATAAATTAGCTTTATTGACTTTTAAATAAAAATTTTATATAATATTTATTGTGCTGAATCCGAAATGGTACGGAGGAACCAATTTTGTACTAGAGGGGTTAATCTGGTTTTTGTACAAGCACCTTTTAAATTTGGGGGAATATGAAAAGGTTTGTATTTAATCTAGTAGGGTAATAACCTTCACCCGAACCCGACAGCTAACTCCGGAAGCAATAAGGAGGTAAAATCTATGAAAACGAGAACTATTAAACAGGGGATGAAAGTAATCGTATTAGCTTTATCTGTAGTAGCTATTAATGCTTTTGCATCTAAAGCTGATACTATAAGTAGTTCACAACAGGGGGTAGTACTTAGGTCCACTAATTTAGTTAGTAACAAGACCATTAAAGTACCAAAGAAAGAGCAAGAGATAAAAGCAAGTCAATCCTCAACTGCAAAAGCATCATCTAACATTTCTTATTCCAGAGGTGGAAATGAAGCCACTGCAAATTTAATTTCTTATGCATTTAAGTTCATAGGAAGACCCTATGTATTTGGAGCTTCTGGTCCTAAGGCCTTTGATTGTTCCGGATATACAGCTTATGTGTATGGAGCTTATGGCGTTACCTTACCACATTATACTGGTTCGCAGTTCCAAATGGGACAGGCGGTTTCAAAATCCAATTTAATACCAGGGGATTTAGTTTTCTTTAATACCTATGGTCCTATATCACATGTAGGTATATATATAGGTGGAGGAGAATTTATCCATGCAGCATCTGGAAGCAAGAATGTTACAGTTAGTGATTTAAGTGAAAGCTATTATGCAAAACGATATGCAGGTGCAAGAAGAATATTTAGATAAAACCCGGCAAACTTTGTCGGGTTTTTTTTATTATAAAAGTCCAAGTATAAGAATATTAATTTAATATAACAATTAAATTTGTTGTTGGATATTTTTATGTTTGGAGGGATGGTAAGATGAAATACACAAGATATAATTACAAAAATAAAAAAAATGATATGTTCATATTGTTTGGGACTCTGTTATTTATAGTGGTAACATCGGTTTTATTAGGAACTTTATTATCTAACATGTTTATAAAAGACTCTAAAACCATAAAAAATAACACTATAAGTCCTGGGGTGGAAGCTAATAAAAATGTCGAGGTAACTTCAACAAAATTTGTAGCACTACAATGTGGATATTTTGAACAAAAGGAAAATGCGGAAGAATTAAAGAATAAAATTAAGAGTCTAGTAATGCCATTTTCTATAGTTGATAATAATAAAATAAGAATTATGGCAGGTATATATGATGAAAAGGAAGCTGCTAACGTTATTAAAACTTTAAAGGATAATAATATTGATAGCGCTAAAATGGTTTTTGAAATCGCTAAAAGCGATGGATGTAATAGTGAAATTATAGAAATAATTAATGCTAAAATAGAGGTATTAACTAAACTAAAAGAAAAAGATGTCAAATCTATAAAGATTGAGGATCTTAAAAAATGGACTTTGTCATTAAAAGATGTAGATAAAAATTCCAAAAATTATTCTTTATTAGATGCATTGAAAAAGTATATAAATGAACTTCCTAATGAATTAACTAAGGACAAAGTAGAGGGCATATATATTTATTTATACGACATATTATATAAGCTTAAAAATTAGAAAAGCAATTAATGCTATGGATTATAGAATATTAAAAAAGGGTTAAAATTATGCAAACCGATGGTGTTGCATAATTTTTTTGTCATGTCTAAAATCTTAAAATTTTTTTAAATAAATTCTATATACTTGTTAAGTAATATATTAAATGCTAAACTATATAGTATGTATAAAAGGGGGGAAAGCTGTGAAGAATTCCAGTAAAAGCGTAGCTTTTTTGTTTTTTATTATTATACTAGGTGGAGTTTTTGGAAGTATAATAGGAGAATTTCTTGGAAGTAATATTCAGTCACTTTATTTTTTAAAGATCGTATATAATATTGGTACTACAGTTCCCCTAACAATCAATCTAAAATTTTTCAGTATTTCATTTGGTATTAATTTTAGTTTGAATATTATGTCTATAATTGGCATTATTTTGGCAATAATATTATATAGAAGATATTAGGAAGTGGTTTATATGAGAGTTATTCTAGCATCTGCCTCTGAGAGAAGGCATGAGCTGCTTAAAAAGGTAGTAGAAGATTTTGAAATTAAAGTTAGCAATTTTGATGAGGATTCTGTAAAATTTTTAGGAGACTTCTCGAAATATGTAATAGATTTATCTAAAGGCAAGGCACTAGAGGTAGGTAGACAATATATGGATGAAGATGTCTTAATAATTGGCTGTGATACCATAGTAGCCTTTGATGGAAGAGTTTTAGGAAAGCCTAAGGACAAAGAGCAGGCCTTCCAAATGCTTAAAGACTTAAGCGGAAATACTCATGGAGTCTACTCAGGAATAACCTTGATTAATCCTAAAAAGAGTATTATTATATCAGAAGCTATTTATACAGAGGTTAGGTTCTCCGAATTAAGTGATGATGAAATATGGGGCTATATCCGTACGGGAGAACCTATGGATAAGGCAGGGGCATATGGAATCCAAGGTTTTGGAGGAATTTTTGTTGAAGAAATTAAAGGATGCTATTATAATGTTGTAGGGCTACCTATTAATAAATTAAACAAAATGTTAAAAAGCTTAAATAAATAAAAATGGAGAGAGGGTAAATTTATATAATTAAGGAGACTAATATTTTAATGAGTAACAATATTAAGATAATGGATTTACCCGAAAATGAAAGACCTCGAGAGAAACTCTTAAGATATGGTGCAGACAGCCTATCAAACTCAGAGCTGTTAGCAATCATATTAAGAAGTGGCACTAGGAAAGAGAATGTAATATCTTTATGCAATAGGATTATGGCTCAGGCTAAAGGATTGAATGGCCTTTTAAATTCTAGTGCTGAAGAGCTTATGAACATCCAAGGAGTTAAGAGCTGTAAGGCTAGTCAATTGATGGCTATATGTGAACTATATAAAAGGTTTAAAGCTTTTAAGTCTGGTGATGAATACAAAATTTCTAATCCTAAAGATGCAGCTTTATTAGTGATGGAAGACATGAAGGAGTTAAAAAAGGAAGTTTTGAAAATAATACTTCTAAATACTAAAAATATGGTGATAGGAATTAGAGATGTTTCTCTTGGAAGTTTAAATTCTTCCATAGTCCATCCAAGAGAAGTGTTTTTGGAAGCCATAAAAAATAGTAGTGCATCCATAATAGTTTGTCACAATCATCCTTCAGGAGATCCAACTCCAAGTAATGAAGACATAAATATTACAATGAGATTAAAAGAATGCGGTAAGTTATTGGGGATAGAATTGCTAGACCATGTAATAATAGGGAATGGGATTTATGTAAGTTTAAAAGAAAAAAGTATCTTATAGTTTGAAAGGAGAATACATAATGGGATTGTTTGGAATTAATAAGGATATGGGTATAGATTTAGGGACAGCTAATACTTTAGTATTTGTAAAGGGAAAGGGAATAGTACTAAGAGAACCCTCAGTAGTAGCTATAAATAATATGACTAAAAAGCCTTTAGCTGTTGGAACTGATGCGAAGCAAATGATAGGAAGAACTCCTGGAAATATAGTTGCCATTAGGCCATTAAAGGATGGAGTAATTGCAGACTTTGACGTTACTCAAACCATGTTAAAAAAGTTTATAGAAAAAATAACAGCAAGAAGCTCTTTTGCGAGTCCTAGAATAATTGTATGTTTTCCATCTGGAGTTACAGAGGTTGAAAAACGAGCTATTGAAGAGGCAACAAAGCAAGCTGGAGCTAGAGATGTAGTTCTTATGGAAGAACCTATGGCAGCTGCTATAGGTGCAGGCTTACCTGTAGATGAACCTACCGGAAGCATGATTGTTGATATTGGAGGAGGAACCACTGAGGTAGCAATTATATCTCTTGGAGGTATTGTTACAAGCAAGTCCTTAAGGGTAGCAGGAGATGAGCTTGATCACGCAATTATAAGCTATATAAAAAGAGAATATAATTTAATGATTGGTGAGAGAACCGCTGAAACAGTAAAAATGGAGCTAGGTTCTGCTTTCAAGGTGGATGAGGAAGAAAGAACTATGGAGATAAAAGGTAGAGATTTGATATCAGGACTACCAAAAATAATAGTGGTTTCTGAGGTTCAAATAAGAGAAGCTCTAAAAGATCCTGTAGCTTCCATTATTGATTCTATTAAGACTACTTTAGAAAAAACTCCACCAGAATTAGCAGCAGACATTATGGATAAGGGCATTATGTTAGCTGGAGGTGGAGCGCTTCTAAGAGGGCTTGACGCATTAATTAATAACGAAACTCATATGCCAGTGCATATTGCAGAATCCCCTCTTGACTGTGTAGCACTTGGAACAGGTAAGGCTTTAGATAATTTTGATAGCATAGCTAGAAGCAGAAGAGGATAATTCTATGAAATTCTTTAGAAATAAACTGGCAGTAACTATAATAGTTCTGTCAGTTACCTTTTTAGGTATAATATTTTATAGTGTCAAGAGGGATAATAAATCAATAATCGAGAGCGGAGCAGGAAGCGTATTAAATCCTGTACAGAAGGTCTTATATTCCGTAAATAATTCCGTAAAGAATTTTCTTGACTTTGCCTTTAACTTTAGGGAGGTTAAAGAAGAAAACAAAAGATTGACGGAGAGAAATAATGACCTTGAAACAAAAGCTGTAGAGTATGACAATTTAAAGAACGAGAATGATAGATTAAGAGAAATGCTTGATTTTAAAAATCAAAGATCAGACTACGACTATATTTCCTGCAATATAATCGGAAAGAGCGGAGGAAGTCTCTTAGAAGGATATACCATAGATAGAGGTAAGAAAGATGGTTTAGAAGTTGGAATGGTGGTTGTGGGCGCTAAAGGATTAGTAGGTCAAGTTACCTCCGTAGATTCTAATTATGCTATAGTGCAAACTCTTCTTAATGAAAACATCGCTGTTAGTGTCTTGGTGGAAAGTACAAGGGAGACCACAGGGATAGTAAAAGGCTATAAGGATAGTAATAATAGATTATTAGCAAAGGTATATTATCTTCCTATAGATTCTCAGATAAAGGAAGGAGATGTAATTTTAACTTCGAATCAAGGAGGGATTTATCCAAAGGAAATAAAGATTGGACAAGTACTCTCCGTGGAAGAGGATAAAGGTAAAATTATGAAAAATGCTATAATAGAGCCCTACGTAGACTTCAATAAATTAGAAGAGCTACTTGTGGTAGTACCTAAAGATAAAAAGAATATAAAGTATTAGCAAAAAGGTGAAAGTATGAAGAAATTAGTTTTATTTTTAATAACCATAATGTTACTAATATTAGATAATACATTAATGCCTTTTTTTGCTGTTCATGGTATTTTTCCTAGTTTACTTTTTGCCTTTATAATCTGCTACTCTATAATTAATGGACCCTGGGAGGGGTTAACTCTAGGTATTTTCGCAGGAGTGCTGCAGGATTTATATCTATTTAGAGGCTTCGGAGTAAATGCGTTATGTAACATGTTAGTATGTGTTATAGCAGCAAAAATCGGAGAAAATATATTTAAAGAAAAAAAACTGGTACCAGTTTTCGCTGCTTTCCTGCTATCTTTGTTAAAAGGGCTATTACTATATGTTATACTTTATGTAAGCGGCGTTAAATTTGAAGCAATAAAAATTATTTATGTTAGTATATACAACCTGATAGTAACCATCATTATGTATAAGAAAATTTATAAACTTTCTTATAAAAGATTTATGAAAAAGGATTGGAATTTTTAATAAGCAGGTGATTAAGTGAAAAAGAAAGAGAGTTTAAGTAGATATACTGCTTTGAATATAGTGATGCTGTTAGCTTTTGCAGCAATATTGTGCAGATTATTTTATCTTCAGATAATTAAATACGAAGATAATAAAGATTTAGCAAATAACAATTCCGTTAGACAATTACCAGAGGCAGCTCCTCGTGGAGAAATTAAAGATAAAAATGGAATAGTTTTAGCCACAAACGTTCAAAGTTATAATTTAGAATTCATGGAAACTGATGAAAGTAAAAAATACTTTTTTCCAACCATGGATAAAGTTTTTAAGCTATTAGATTCTACTGGAGAAAAGCTGCAGGATGATTTTAAGCTTAAGGTAAATCCTTTTAGATTAGAATTTAATACTTCAGATCCAGAGGTTCAAAAGAGCATGGAGTTGCGTTTTAAAAAGGATAGAGGATTTGATTTTTATGTAACAAGGGAACTATATCCAAATCAAAAAGGGGATTTAACAGATGATCAAAAGGCTAAAATAGATGAAGAGCTTTTGAAAATAAGTCCTGAAAATGCGTTTTATACCCTGGTTAAAGATTATGAGTTGTATAAATTGCTAGGATTGACTGAAGAGGAAGAAAAAGCTCTAAAGAAAAATTCTTCTGGAGAAGAGATTACAAAATTATTGCTGGAAAAGTATTCTCTAGAAGAGCTAAGAAAATATATGCTAGTTAAGGATTCCTTAAAAATGCAAAGTTTCTCTGGATTTAAGCCTGTTACTATAGCTAGTAACATTAAAAGAGAGGACGCTGCCTTTATATTTTTGCAACAATTAAACAACTTACCAGGTGTAGATGTAAGATTGCAGCCTATAAGATATTATCCTTATAATGAGCTAGCCTCCTCTGTAATAGGATATATCGGGGCTATAGACAGTGGTCAAAAGAACAAATACGAAGAAAGAGGCTATGATGTTTCTACGGATTTAATAGGTAAGTCTGGTATAGAGTCTGCTTTTGAAGATAGGTTAAAGGGATCTAAAGGCGGAACTACTGTTAAGGTTAATAAGCAAGGAAGAAAAACTGAGGAACTATTTAAGTTAGAACCTTATCCTGGTCAAAATATTCAATTGACTATTGATGCCAATATACAAAGCGTAGCACAACAAGCTATGGATAATACTTTACAGTATTTGCAGAAAAATAGAATGCAAGATCAAGGAAAGCTAGATACTGGAAATGCTACAAGGGCAGCTGTAATAGCTACTGAGGTTAACACAGGTAAAATACTAGCTTTAGTAAGTAATCCAGGTTTTGATCCAAATATATTTGCAGTACCAGGAAGGCTTACTCCTGAACTTAGAAAAGAGTATTTCGCACCGGATTTAAAAGCTTTTGCTCAACAGCATATAAACAAGATGAATCTGCTTCAAAATCCTCTGAATAAAGATAGTAACATGAATAAATTAATAGATAAACTATTCCCTCTAGAATCAGGACAAAAGGAAGATGGCTTAAGAAAAGATCAGTATGATTTATATCCTAAACCATTCTTCAATTATGCTACTATGGGAACAATACCTCCAGGATCCACCTTTAAGCCTTTGACCTTGATAGCAGGCTTAGAAGAGGGTGTTATAAATCCTGGCACTCAGATACAAGATAAGGTAACCTTTGATTCTCATGGAGAAACGGATTATAAAGGATCTAATGATGGATTGAGAAATGATGGAACTGTAGATGTTAGAAAAGCTCTAGAAGTATCCAATAACTACTTTGTTTATGAGACAGGATATAGATTATATAAGAAGTTAGGACTTAATGCATTAGCAGAATATGCATGGAGATTTGGGTTAGGGGTAAAGCCTGGAAGTAATAGCAAATCCTCTACAGGTATAGAAATAGCTGAAAATCCTTATGCTCAGGTATTTAATGTGGAAAAACAAAGAAATGATGTAGCTTACTATGCTGTTTTTGGTTTAGTAGAGTTATTAGATAAGGGTTATTACGGTAATTATAGATTTAAGCCCTTAGACATTTCTGCTAATAATAGTGATAAGGAAGAAGTTAAAAAGCTGAAGGATGATATAAAAAACGCTGTAAGAGACAAGCTAAAAGAAGACATAAAAGAGAATCAAAAGGCACAAGAATATAAAAATTTGTCTGAAGATCTAAAGAAGAAAATTCAGGCTTATATAAATTCCTTACCTGAGGATCAGAAGAAAATTTATAGTAAATCTGATGTTAATTCCATGGCCTATGCTGTAGCGGATTATGTAATCTTCGATAGATTGACACAAATAAATACCCCTGCTAATGTATTCAATGCTTCTATAGGGCAAGGAACCAATGAAATTACTCCACTTCAGCTAGTAAACTATATTGCTACCCTTGCCAATGGAGGCACAAGGTACAAAACTCACTTAGTTGATAAAATCTTTGACGCTAATGGAAATCTAGTAGAAGAAGTTAAACCTGAGGTGATGGATAAGATTGATTTAAAGCCTGAAAATCTTGCTGCTATTAAAGAAGGTATGAGAAGGGTTAATGCAATCTATCCTAGTGGTTCGGCTTCCAGTGTATTTGCAGCTAATAATCCTTTCCCAATACCTACAGCTGGTAAAACTGGTACAGCAACTTACAAGGAGAATGGGGTACAAGAGTCTCTTGGTAGAGCTGCCTTTGGTGTATATGTAAGCTTTGCTCCAGTGGATAAACCAGAAATAGCTGTATGCGTGGTTATATACGATGGCGGCCACGGTTATTTAGGGGCTCCAGTAACTAGAGCGATATATGAGGCCTATTTCAAGGATAGACTTCAAAAGGAGTTCCCAAATTATGTACCAATGTATGACTATGCTTATAAAACTATAAAATAAATGTCAATAGCGGGTTTTAGGACCCGCTATTATAATAAAAATTTTTATGAAATTTAACTTTTTAAAGAAGGATTTTCTTTTACCATTGTTGAAATATAATAAAATATGTTGCCTGCATAATGGAGGTTTTTTATGAACGAAGACAGAATAATTATAAAAGGAAATAGGGAAGGAATTAATGCCATAATAAATATGGATAAATTCAATGACTTCGAAGATATGCTTGAGGCATTATTGGATAAGCTATCAAAGGGTAAAAGATTCTATAAAGGGGCTACTTTAAAAATCACAACAAGTTTAAAGTACATTAACGATAAAGAGGCTAAGAGGCTAAAGGATATTCTTTTTGAAGAAATTCTTATAAAAGATTGCATTTTTGAGGATAAAGAGGAGAAAACTAATAAAGTCTTTTCAGGAATTTACGAAGGTAGAACTAAATTTATAAGAAAGACCGTAAGAGGTGGACAAAGTATAAATTATCCTGGAAATATAGTGATTATCGGAGATGTAAATCATGGAGCAGAAATATATGCAGCTGGAAATGTTATCGTTCTAGGATCTTTAAAAGGTCAGGTTCATGCAGGTATAAATGGTAATGATAAAGCAATCATTGCAGCTTTTAGCTTACAACCGGAGATTTTGCAGATAGCAGATATTATTACCAGATCACCAGAAGACATAGAAAGACCTCATTACCCTGAGGTTGCCAAGATAAAAGATGGCGCTATTATTGTTGAGCCATATTTACCAAATAAGTACATATATTAAAAAAGTTTTAGCGGAGGTAGTGAACATGGGAGAATCTATAGTTATAACTTCAGGAAAAGGCGGAGTAGGTAAGACAACAACCACAGCAAACTTAGGAACAGCCTTAGCTTCTATGGGAAAAAAAGTTGTTGTAATTGATGGAGATACAGGTTTAAGAAATCTTGATGTTTTAATGGGTTTAGAAAATAGAATCGTATATACTTTACTTGATGTATTAGAAGAGAGATGCAGACTTAAGCAAGCTCTTATAAAGGACAAGAGGTTTCCAAATTTATTTTTATTGCCTACAGCACAAACTAGGGATAAAAATGATATAAGTACCAATCAAATGCTAGCCTTAGTTGAGGAACTAAAAAATGAATTTGATTATGTGCTATTAGATTGCCCAGCGGGAATTGAGCAAGGCTTTGAAAATGCTATAGTGGGAGCAGATAGGGCTATAGTAGTAGTAAATCCTGAAATAACCTCAGTAAGAGATGCAGACAGAGTAATCGGGAAGCTTGATGCAAAGGGATTAGATAGACATGAGCTTATTATAAATAGATTAAATTATGAAATGACTAAAAATGGGGATATGCTTGATATAAATGATATTATTGAGACTTTATCAGTAAAGCTTATAGGAGTAGTACCTGATGATAAGAATATAACTATATCCACTAATAAAGGGGAGCCTATAGTTTTAGATGAAAAAGCTTTTTCTGGACAAGCGTTTAAAAATATTGCTAGAAGAATAATGGGTGAAGAGGTTCCTTTAATGAATTTAGATATAGAGGAAACTGGATTTATTAATGCACTAAAAAAATTATTTAAGAGGAAATAGGGGGGATAGTAATGGATTTGTTCAAAATATTTTCAAATAGGTCATCCTCCAAAGAAGTAGCAAAGGATAGATTAAAGCTTATTTTGATTCATGATAGAGGTGACTTGTCTCCACAACTATTGGAAATGATTAAGAGTGAAATACTGGGAGTTATTTCCAAATACGTAGAGATAGATAGTTCAGATGTGGAAATAGCCTTAACTAGGACAGATTCCACAGAAGGTAATTCACCAGCTTTAGTAGCTAATATACCTATTAAGAATATGAGAGCAAGATAGGAAATTGTTAATTTTCTATAACCCCTTCGGAGTAATTTTAAATACATTGTAAAATTTTTTTCGTATCTATAATTAGTTACGTAATTTATGTTATACTATTTCTTGACTTACTTTTGGGAGGGGATAATGTGTTTAGTAAACTAAAAATTGACACTAAGGTTCTAAAAGAGTTAGATTTCGGGGTACTTATAGTATCAATAATCATTATGCTTTATGGAACCATTAATATATATAGTGCCACTAAAGCAAAATATGGAATTTATTATTTGAAACAACAGGCTATCTGGTTAGTATTATGCTTAATATTAACTTATGTAGTGCTATTGGTGGATTATACCATACTACAAAATTATGCTAATATTATATACTGGCTGACTATAGGGCTTCTTGTGATTACTAAATATTCGGGTATGGGCAAAACTGTAAATGGAGCTAGGGGTTGGATAAGAATCGGCGGTTTTGGATTTCAACCTGCGGAGCTAGCTAAGCTAGCTATGATAATAATGCTGGCTAAGAAGCTGGAGGAAATGGAAGGGAACATAAATAATGTGAAAAACTTTTTCGAATTATTATTTTATGCTGCTGTTCCTATGGCCTTGATAGTAATTCAACCGGATATGGGAATGACTATGGTTTGTTTCTTTATTGTGCTAGGTATATTTTTTGCAGCGGGACTAAATGGAAAAGTAATAGCAGGCGGCTTTATGGGAGTTCTGACAGTTATTGCTCTACTGTGGAATTCTGGCCTCATGCAAGAATATTGGAAAAGAAGATTAACCTCCTTTATTAATCCTCAGGCAGATGAGCTAGGAATGAATCTTCAGCTTTCTCAGTCTAAGATAGGTATAGGTTCTGGTGGATTATTTGGAACAGGACCAAGCTTTTTGCCAGGTGCAAAAAGGAGCTACGTGGCTGAATTCGTGCCAGAGGCCCATAACGATTTTATATTTGCAGTATCCGCAGAGCAATGGGGATATATAGGTGCAATTTTCTTGTTGACCTTATATGGAATATTTATCTATAGAACTATAAAGATTGCAAAGAGTTCTAAAGATATATTTGGTAGTATTATATGTATAGGTGTGGTATCCACATTTTTATTTTCCATATTTCAGAATATAGGCATGACTATTGGACTAATGCCTATCACAGGTATTACTTTACCTTTGATGAGTTATGGTGGAAGCTCAGCTTTAACTAATTTTTTAGCTATAGCTTTAGTATTAAATGTAGGAATGAGAAGAAAAAAGATTAATTTTTAATTTGAGCAAGGGAAAAAGTAACTAACAAAGATGGGGGACATATTTAATGAAAATAGCACTTATTGCACATGACAAGAAAAAAGACGATATTATTGATTTGGTTAGAAGGTATAAGGACGTATTTAAAGATCATGAGCTATATGCTACAGGTACTACAGGAAGATTGATTAATGAAATAATAGGATTAGAGGTACAACGATTTTTATCCGGGCCTCTAGGTGGAGATCAACAAATAGGGGCAAAAATCTGTGAAGGAAAAATTGATTTAGTAATATTTTTAAGAGATCCTTTAACCGCTCAGCCGCATGAACCAGATGTTTCAGCTTTATTAAGATTATGTGATGTACACTGCATACCTGTGGCTACAAATTTAGGATCTGCAGAAGTGTTTTTAAAGGTTTTAAAAACTAGGTAGTAATACCTAGTTTTTTTATTTTTAAGTAATAAATTTCAGTAAATAAAATATATATAGATTGTATATATAATAATATGTGTGAGGAGGAAGGTTGTGGGAAGCTATAATTCTCAATATGAAAGTTATTACGCAAAGATATTACAAAAAAGAAATGCTGGACCTTATTCATCTTATAGCTCTAGTAATAAGGAAAGTAATCCTATTATTCCTAAACTTGATATAAATTATCTATACAAAAGATTGATTAGAGATTTTATTGGAGTATTATGCCTCTTATTTATGGTAATAAGTTGTAAGCTTATAACTACCCCGCAGACCCTATCAGTTTATAGATATTCAAAAGAAATAGTTTCATATAATATAGACTATAAGATTATATACTCTAAAATAGTAAATATTAACCTAGAGGACATAAAGGATAAAATAGAGGATTGGATTGATGGAATTAAAGTTAAGATAACAGGAGATAAAGCTTTTAAAGATAAAATAAAAGAAGATTACTTGGTTCCTTTAAAAGGCAGCATAACCTCTGGCTTTGGTAAGAGAGAGGATCCTTTTACAAAGCAAATGAGTATGCATGAAGGTGTTGATATAGATGCTAAGGAGAATACAGAGATTAAAACTCCCTATAAAGGTAAAGTGAGAGAGGTTGGGGATGATAATATCTTTGGTAAATTTATTTTAATAAGCCATGGAGATGGAATTGAAACAAAGTACGCACATTTAAATGAGATATCAGTTAAAAAGGATGAAGAGGTTGAGAAAGCTCAAGTTATAGGTAAGAGTGGCAATACAGGAAGATCCACAGCTCCACATTTACATTTTGAATTTATATATATGGGACAAAATAAAAATCCGTTGGAGTATTTAAACTTTAATTAGCAATTATTACAGGAGTTTTCCATGATCAAAATTAACGTGATGAAAGTAAACAAGTATATTTCATACATATTAATACTAATGCTTGTGGTAGGTTTAAAATTTGATTTTGTTTTATCCTTCCTTTGGATTATGTTACATGAGCTTGCTCATTACTTTTCTGCGAAGTGTATGGGTATTAAAGATATGAAAATCACTGTAATGCCATTAGGCACTTCCTTGTACATGGAGGAATTAGATAATATTACTTTAAAACAGGATATAATAATATCTATGGCTGGACCAATGCTCAATTTATTATTTGGTATAATACTTTTTATTATTAATAATTATTATTCAAGCTATTTACTTCAAAAATCTATTATGATTAATATTGTACTTTTTATATTTAATATAATGCCAGCTTTCCCTTTAGATGGGGCAAGACTTCTGAGAGATATATTGGGTACGAGAATTATATACAAAAGAGCTAATAAAATAACCGTAAAATGCAGTTTTGTTATTGGTTTTATATTATGCGGTTGTTTTATTTTTTTGCTTTTTTTAAGAAAAGTTAATATAACTCTTCTTTTTGCCTCCCTTCTTATTCTGTTGAATACATATAAAGAAAAAGAAAGGATAGTATATATTATTATGGCAGATATTGTTAAGAAAAGAACAAGATTTATAAAATATAAGTATATTGAAAATAAAAGTATTTCTATTCATTATAAGAAGGATCTTATAAGCGCCCTAAGCATATTAGATAAAAATAAATTTAATATATTTACCGTATTAGATGATGATATGAAGGTACTGGCTGTAATATATGAAAGTGACATTATTGAAGAACTTAGAATAAGAGGGAATAGGAGCTTGGAAGAATTTATTAAGAGCTCTGACGAAAAATAGATTTTATAATTGAAGTACTACATCTTTAATGATAAAATATTTAGATAGAATATTAATGGGAGTATAATAATTAATTATACTTCTTTATTTTTGAAGCACTAGGAGGAAATTTAATGAATAAAATTACAGATGATATATTGTTCAGGGTTGAGAAACCAGCAAGATATATTGGTGGAGAATTAAATTCCTGCATCAAGGATACCTCTAAGGTAGATATAAGGTTTGCCTTCTGCTTTCCAGATGTTTATGAAGTGGGTATGTCGCACCTTGGAAGCAGGATTTTATACCATTCCTTAAATGAAAGAGAAGATACCTATTGTGAAAGGGCTTATGCTCCTTGGCCAGACATGGAGAAGCTTATGAGAGAGAATGATATAGCCCTTTATGCTTTAGAGAGTAAAGATTCTTTAGCTGATTTCGATTTTTTAGGCTTTACCCTTCAATATGAGATGAGCTATACAAATATTTTAAATATGTTAGATATGAGTGGTATTACTATAAGAGCTTCTAAGAGAGGAGAAGAAGAACCCATTATTATGGCTGGAGGTCCCTGTGCTTATAATCCAGAACCCCTACATGATATTGTAGACTTCTTTGAGTTTGGAGAAGGCGAAGAGGTAATGAATGATGTACTTGACGTTTATAAGAAATATAAAGGTAAAGGTAAGAAAAAAGATTTTTTAAGAGAGATATCTAAAATAGAGGGTGTATATGTACCTTCTCTTTATGAGGTTACCTATAATGAGGATGATACTATTAAAGAATTCCAACCAAAATATGAAGATGTGCCTAAAAAGGTGAGAAAAAGGTTTATTACTAACTTCAATGATGTAACCTACCCTGAAAATATGATAGTGCCTTATACAGAAATAGTTCATGATAGAATAATTTTGGAAACCTTTAGAGGTTGCACCAATGGATGTAGATTCTGTCAAGCAGGAATGATATATAGACCGGTTAGAGAAAAAAATACTAAAACCTTAATTGAATTAGCAGATAAGCTATTGAAGAGCACAGGTTACAGTGAAATATCTCTAAGTTCTTTAAGCATCTGTGACTACTCTGATATTCAAAATTTAGTGTTTACTCTTATAGAAAAGCATAAAGAAAGCAATGTGAGTGTTTCTCTGCCATCTATAAGAATAGATGCCTTTTCTGTAGATCTTATAAAAGAGATTCAAAAGGTAAGAAAGACAGGTTTAACTTTTGCACCAGAAGCAGGCTCCCAAAGAATGAGAGATATTATCAACAAGGGAGTAACGGAAGAAAAGGTATTAGAGGCTGCTAAAAATGCCTTCGAATCAGGTTGGTCTACTATAAAATTATATTTTATGATAGGGTTGCCTTATGAAAATGAAGAGGATGTAAAAGGCATAGGGGAACTTTCAGAAAAGATAGTATCTCAATATTTTATGGTACCTAAAGATGTAAGAAATAAGGGGTTAAGGGTAACAGCCAGCACATCTATCTTTGTGCCAAAACCTTTTACTCCATTCCAATGGGCACCTCAAAGCACCATGGAAGAGGTTAAGGAAAAGATAAAACTAGTTAAGTCTTCAATAAAAAGTAAGGCTGTAGTTTATAACTATCACGAGTCCATAGTTTCTTATATGGAGGCTATGTTTGCTAGAGGAGATAGAAAGCTTTGTGATGTAATAATAAAAGCTTTTGAAAAGGGTGCAAAATTTGATGGATGGTCAGAATACTTTAATTTTGATTATTGGAAAGAGGCATTAGAAGAATGCGCCGTTAATGGTGATTTCTATGCTTATAGAGAAAGAAGCTATGATGAAGTTCTACCTTGGGACTTTGTTGACATAGGAGTGAATAAAGAGTATTTAGTAAAAGAAAATGAAAAAGCTAAAAATGCAGAACTTACTCAAAATTGCAGATTAGGTTGCACCGGATGTGGTGTTAATGTTAATTTTAAAGAAGGGAAGTGTTTTGAAGGTGCGTTACCTAATAAAGTTTACTAAAGATAGTCATATAAAGTTCATATCTCATTTAGACTTAATGAGAACTATTCAGAGAATAATTAAAAGAGGAGATCTACCTATTGAATATTCTCAAGGGTTTAATCCTCATATGAGTTTATCCATTGCGCAGCCACTATCAGTGGGAGCCCACTCAGAAGGTGAGTATATGGATATAGTTCTTAAAGAAGAACTTTCAGAGGAAGAGGTTAAAGAAAGATTAAATGCAAATTGCCCTAGTGGTATAAAAATACTGGAGGCTAAAAAGGTTAAGTCCTTAGAAAATGTTAAAAAGACTCCCCAAGCCATGGCTTTAATCGATGCAGCCAGCTATACTATAAAAATGAGGTATGAGGGTATAGAAGATTTAGAGGCACAAATAACCTCTCTATTAGAGAGAGAACAATGGACTATTTTAAAGAAGAGCAAAAGTGGAGAAAAGATGGTAGATATTAAACCTATGGTAAAGACTATTAAATATTGGACAAAAGAAGATTTTATCGTATTTAACGTTTTAATAAGCTGTGGAAGTAGAGAAAACTTATCTCCAGACTTATTATCACAATATATAAAAGAGAGTACTAAGGGATTTAAGGAAAATAGCTTTATTGACATCAAAAGAGAAGAGATGTATGCTTATAAGCATGATAAGCTAGTTCCTATATATAAATACGTTTAATTAAAAAGTCGTGGCTAGCAGTAGCCACGCTTAATTTTATTCTAAATTGTGAACAGTGCATTAGGCATCTCCAAAAAATAACTAGTCAGTCTACTCGTCTATTTTGCGTAATACTGCGTCTACAGAACCCACTAATAGCCCCACTATTAATGGAACCTGTGTCCTTGCCTTACGCAAAATATACGACCCATCTTTGACTACTTATTTTCTTGCGATGCCTTAAACAAGGAAGGGATTATTATGAGAGAAATATTTATAGAAAGAGGCAATAAGCTTTTAAGGATAGCTATTAAGGAAAAAGAAAAGCTTGTGGAATGCTATATAGAAGAGGACAGTAACGAACCTTTTCCAGGGGAGATATATAAAGGGGTTGTAAAAAATATAGTTCCGGCTATTAAATGTGCCTTTGTAGACATCGGTCATGAAAAAAATGCTTATATGTATATAGACAAGAAATACAATAATGTGAAGCTGAAAAAAGGGGAAGAGGTATTAGTAGAGGTAGTTAAGGAGGAGTTGGGTAATAAAGGAGCCAAGGTAAATAATTTTATAACTCTGCCTGGTAGGTTTGTGGTTTTAACTAATGAGAATACTAATATATCCTTTTCAAAAAAAATTGAAGATGATGCATTTAAAGGGTATATAGAATCAAATATTAAAAAGCCTGAGAATATAGGGATACTTTTAAGAACTAATGCCATGGAGGCAGAGCTAGAGACTATAAATAAAGAGATCGAAGAGCTATATGAGGTATACAAGGATATATATGATAAATGGAAATATAGTTTAAAACCCAAAAAGCTATATGGAGAAGGGAGTATAATATATAAAATACTTAGAGACAGTGTAACTACAGAAACAAAAAAAATATTAGTAGATAGCCTAGAGGATTACAATATAGTAAAGGATTTTATAGACCATAAGCTAAATGCAGAAGTACATGTGGAGTTGTATGAAGGCCATAGAAACTTATTTGATTATTATGGAATAGAGAAAGAAATTCTTTCTCTAAGGAGTCATAAGATAAGCTTAAATTGCGGTGGATACATAACTATAGATAAGACTGAGGCTATGCATGTGGTGGATGTGAACTCGGGAAAGAATACTAGTTCTAAATCTATGGAAAAAACAGCTTTTATAACTAATGCAGAAGCGGCAGCGGAAATAAGCCGTCAAATTAGGCTCAGAAATTTAAGTGGCATTATAGTAATAGACTTTATTGACTTAAATATTGATGAGGATAAAAATAAGATAATGGAGATATTAAAAGAAGGTTTTGCAGAAGATAAAAATAAAACTGTTATATATCCTTTTACTCAGTTAAACTTAGTACAAATCGCTAGAAGAAGGCGAGGAAAAACTATATATGACTATATTGAGGAACCCTGCATGGAATGCAGAGGAATAGGTAAAAGATTAAAACTTTCTTATATTTCTTTACTAATTAGAAATGAGATATTAAAAGTGAACTCAGGTGATACAATAAAGGATATTTACATAGAAATCAATCCAATGTATAAGGAATTTATTGAAGGAAATCTATTAGAGTTTTTATCCTCTATTGGGGCTTTAGACAAAAATGTATATATTAGCTATTTAAGTAATACTGAATATTTTAAGGTAGAACCTTTAATATTTCATAGCCAAATCGAAAACTTAAAGGGTTATAAAGTATGGAGTAAAGATAGCATATAAAAAAATATTGATAAAAGTTTCTTTACAAAAGGTGCCACATATGTTAAAATGGCTTTTGTAGACCGCACACATAAGGTTTTAAAACACTTTTAGTGTACCTGAGATGGCGAGACTGGATAGAGGAGGTGTATTTAATGTACGCAGTATTAACTACAGGAGGAAAACAATACAGAGTTCAAGAGGGAGACGTTATAAGCGTTGAAAAGTTAAACGCTGAAGTTGACTCAGTTGTTGAATTGACATCTGTACTTGTTGTTTCAAAAGAAAACGGAGATTTAGTTGTAGGAAAGCCAGTAGTTGAAGGTGCTAAAGTTGTTGCTAAGGTTTTATCTCAAGGAAAAGCTAAAAAAGTAGTTGTTTTCAAGTACAAACCAAAGAAAGACTACAGAAGAAAGCAAGGACATAGACAACCTTTTACAAAATTAGTTATTGAGAAAATAGAAGCTTAATTATGACTAAGATAATTCTAAAAAAAAAGGATTCTAACATAGTTGCTTTTGCTATTAAAGATCATGCAGGGTTTGCTGAAAGTGGTGAAGACATAGTATGCTCAGCTATTTCAGTATTATCTCAAAGTATTTTAATAGGAATAGAAGAAGTTCTTAACATAAAGGCAGACTATAAAATCCAAGATGGATTTTTAAACTTGGATTTAAGCAAGAATAATAAGGAAGACATTGAAAAGTGTCAGGTTTTATTAAAAACCATGGAGAAGAGTTTAGAAAGCATAAAAGTTGCTTACGGAAAATATATAAAGCTTGAAACAGAGGAGGTGTAGCTCTATGTTAATAATGAACCTTCAGTTATTCGCTCACAAAAAAGGGGTAGGAAGCTCCAAAAACGGTAGAGATAGTGAATCTAAAAGACTTGGTGTTAAAAGTTCTGATGGACAATTCGTACTTGCTGGAAACATATTAGTAAGACAAAGAGGAACAAAGATTCATCCAGGAAACAATGTTGGTATTGGTAAGGATGACACTCTTTTTGCTAAAATCGATGGCGTAGTAAAATACGAGAGATTAGGCAGAGACAAGAAGAAAGCAAGCGTTTATCCAGTAGAAGTAGAAAATGCAATAGCAGAATAATTATTGATTTATAAGCACCCTTAATGGGTGCTTTTTTAAAATCATATTATTTATAAAAATAATATAACTGTAAATAATATTATTATGTTATAATTTGTTAAGGCATCGTAAAAAAATAAATAGTTAAAGATACGAGTAGACTGACCAATTATTTTTGGAGATGCCGTATATATAGGGAAACATTACGAAAACTTAACTTATACATGTTCGAAAATCGCATCTTTAAGCGATTATTGGGCATGTATAAGTTAATAGTTGAAGTTGTTTCTCTATAGAACCATTAAATTTATTAATTACAAGATAGGGTGATAAAAGTATGTTTATAGATACCGCCAAGATATATGTTAAATCTGGAGACGGAGGAAACGGCAGTGTTTCCTTTAGAAGAGAAAAGTATGTTCCATTAGGAGGACCTGATGGAGGTGACGGTGGAAGAGGGGCCGATGTAGTATTAGTAGCAGATAATAACATGACCACTCTTTTAGATTTTGCTTATAAAAGAAAATATGTGGCAGAAAAAGGTGTAGATGGATCTGGTTCAAAATGCTATGGTAAGGATGGAGACACATTATACCTTAAGGTTCCTACAGGAACTATAGTAAGAGATGTAGAAACTAATAAAATTATGGCTGACCTTTCTCATGCTGGGGAAAGCTATGTTGTAGCAAAAGGGGGAAAAGGAGGAAAAGGAAATACTAAATTCTGTACTCCTACAAGGCAAGCACCAAACTTTGCAGAACCTGGAATGCCTGGAGAAGAAAGATGGATTACTCTAGAGTTAAAGTTGTTAGCAGATGTAGGGCTGATAGGATTCCCTAATGTTGGAAAATCAACTCTTTTATCTATGGTGTCAAAGGCTAGACCTAAAATAGCAAATTATCACTTTACTACTCTTAAGCCTAATTTAGGTGTAGCGAGTATATCAGGATTACCTGGTTTTGTTATTGCAGATATACCAGGTATTATTGAAGGAGCCGCTGAAGGAGTAGGATTAGGCCTTGACTTTTTAAGGCATATTGAAAGAACGAGAGTATTGATTCATGTGGTAGATATTTCAGGAGTGGAAGGTAGAGATCCTATAGAAGACTTTATAAAGATAAATGAAGAGCTAAAGAAGTATAGCGTGAAATTATGGGATAGGCCACAGATTATAGCTGCAAATAAAAGTGATATGCTCTATGATGAAGAAAAGTTTGAAGAGTTCAAACAAAAATTAAATGAAATGGGATACAAGAGCATATTTAAGATATCAGCGGCTATAAATGAAGGTGTAGAAGAGCTTATGAAAGAGGCGGCAAGAGTGCTAAGTACAATTCCATTGGTAGACCTTGAAATTTCTGAAGAAGATATGTATATACCAGAGGAAAAGAGATTTACTTATACTATAAGACAAGAAGAAGAGGGTATTTTTGTAGTAGAAGGAACTTTTGTGGATAGACTTTTATCAGCTGTTAATGTCAATGAGCCAGATTCACTAAAATATTTCCATAAGGTTTTAAGAAACAAGGGTATTTTAGATGAGCTTATGGAAATGGGTATACAGGATGGGGATCTAGTAAGATTGAATGATTTTGAATTTGAATTTTTATTATAATAGAGGTGATTTTAGTGATAACGACTAAGCAAAGAGCTTATTTACGTTCCTTAGCTAATGATATGCAGCCTATTTTTCAATTAGGAAAGAACGGTATTGAAGAGAGCTTTTTAAAGCAAATAGACGATGCTTTAGAGGCTAGGGAGCTTATAAAGTTAAATGTATTAAATAATAGCGGATATGAAACTAGAGAGGCTTCAGATATAATTTGTAAAGAATTAAATTGTGAAGGTATTCAGGCTATAGGAAATAAGATAGTACTATATAGAAAGTCAACAAAGAAGCCAAAAATAGAATTATAGAATTTAGCATATGGTGAGGAATTTATGAAAATAGGTGTTTTTGGGGGGACCTTCGATCCCATACATAATGGTCATTTATATATTGCCAATGAGGCTCTTAAAAAACTAAATCTAGACCAAGTAATATTTATGCCTAGCGGTAATCCACCTCATAAAATAAAAAAGGTTATTACTGATGGTAATATAAGATATGAAATGGTGAATATGGCCGTCAGAGATTATAAACTATTTGGAGTAAGTGATTATGAAATAAGAAAGCAAGGTTTGAGCTTTACTTTTGAAACCTTAGAATATCTAAATAAACTATATGAAAATTCAACACTTTATTTTATAACTGGGGCGGATTGTCTTATAGATCTTCATACATGGAAAGCTATTGATAGAATTTTAAATGCTTGTACCTTTGTGGTCTTTAATAGACCTGGATATTCAAAAGAAGATATACTTAAGCAAAAATCCATTATTGAAGAAAGATTTAATAAAGAAATAATCTTTATAGAATTACTAAACTTAGAGATATCTTCAAGTTATATTAGAAATTCTATAAAAGAAAATTTAAGAGTAGATTATTTTCTTCCATCAGGGGTATATAATACCATTGAAGCCTTAGACTTATACAAGGAATAAGGGAAATTAAAGGTAAAATTTAACTTATACATGTTTCCAAATGGCGTACTTAAGCTATTATGGTGCATGTATAAGTTAATAGTTGAACTTATTTCTCTATAGAAAGGAGTATGGCTTATGTGGGATGAAGAGAAGATAAAAGAATACTTAAAAACTAATCTAAAACCTAAGAGATATAGGCATGTTATGGGAGTAAGAGACACAGCTTATAAATTAGCTATTATTCATAATGAGGATAGGAATAAAGCAATTTTGGGAGCACTGATCCATGATTGCGCTAAAAATAAAAGCAATGAAGAGATAATTAAAATAGTAGAGAATAGTCCTTATACAGTAGAGGATGATGAATATAAGATGCCAGAACTATTGCATGGCTTAGCTGGTGCTATCATTGCGAAAGAGCTTATGGGTATAGAGGATGAAGATGTTTTAAATTCTTCCATATACCATACTACAGGAAGGAAGAACATGACTTTGCTAGAAAAAATTATATATATAGCAGATTATATAGAGCCTAACAGGGACTTTCCTGGAGTAGAAGATTTAAGAGAAATTACTTTTAATAATCTAGATGAAGGATTGTTGAAAGCTTTTAACAATACCATCAAATATGTGGTAGAAAAAGGTGGGGTATTGCATAAAAGAACTATTGAAGCAAGAGACTACCTGCTTAAAGAGATGCAAGATAAAGCCTCTCGTAGTAAATAATGAATCATTGATGGTAAACTACAAATGGGTTAAGGGTGATTTTAATGAGTATAAAAGGGTTAAAAAAGAACAGATTAGCTATTAGTCTATTATTGATTTTAATTTTATTACTTTGTGCAGGAGTCAGTACCTTATCTTTTTTTTATGATTACCTTGGAAAATTTAGTAAAAATTCAAAGGAAAATGTTCCTTTAGCAAAAGTTACTGATAAGAATTCACCGATAAATATACTGATTCTGGGCGTAGATATTGGAGACGTTAATAGTAAAGATAATGACAATATAAAAAGAACAGATAGTATAATGGTAGCAAATTATAATCCTAGTATTCCAGAGCTCAAATTAATATCTATTCCAAGAGATACACTGATTCAAGTAAATGGAAAGAATAATAAGATAAATGCAGCTTATGCTTTAGGTGGCATAAAATATACTGTTGCCTCCGTAGAGGGCATATTAGGGATAGATATTAACTATTATGCCAAATTAGATTATGAAGGTTTTAGAAGAGTTATAGATGCCATAGGTGGAGTGGATATGGAAATAACTCAGAATATGAATTATGATGACGATGCTCAGAATCTTCATATACGATTTAAAAAGGGTGAAGTAGTTCATTTAGATGGTAAAAAGGCTGAGGAATTTTTTAGATGGAGAAAAAACAATGATGGCACTGGTTTAGCAGATGGAGATTTAGGTAGAATAGAAAACCAGCATAAGCTTATAAGTAAGGTAATAGAGAAGTTTAAAAGTGTTACTATAATACCTAAGATCAATAATATTTTAAATATTATACCAGAGTATGTTTCTACCAATATGCTGGGAGAAGACATACTTAAATATGGGTTAAGTTTTATAAAAATAGATAAGGCTAATATAGCTATGCATACCATAAAAGGCGATGCTAAATACATTAATGGAATATCCTATTTAATATATAATGAAAAGAATAATAGAGAGCTTTTAGCTAGTATACAACATACTAGCCAAACCTTTAAAAATATATCTAAGGGGAGCTTAAAGATAAAGATCTTAAATGGTACAAAAACCAATGGATTAGCCAGTAATATTTCTAAAAAAGCTGAAGCTTTGGGCTATAAGAATATAAGTATTGGTAATACGGATAAGGTTGAAAAAAGCAGAATACTTGTTAAATCCTACAGCGATGAGATGAAAGCACAATTAGAAAGAGATTTTAATATTCATAACATAGAAACTCTTAAAGAAAATAATGAAGATTTTGATGCCATAGTTTATATAGGTGAGGATTTTAAGAGTAATTAATTAGGAGGAAAGAATGAGTTTCTTGGAGTACAAAATAACAAAAGAATATGAAGGAATGAAAATAAGAGAGTTTTTAAAAAATAATATAGAGCTTTCTACCAGGCTTATAAGAGGAGCAGCTCTTGATAAAAGGCTTAAGGTTAATAAAAAAGATGTTAAGCTAAATTATGTACTAAAAGAAGGGGATATGATTAATATTCAAGTTTCAAAAGAAGAAACTCAAAACATAGAGCCACAAAATATTCCTATAGACATAGTTTATGAAGATGAAGACTTATTAATAGTAAATAAATCTCCATATATGGTAGTACATCCAACCAAAGGGCATCCTTCTGGGACCTTATCTAATGGAGTGTTATATTATTTTAAAGAGAAAGGAGAAAATTGCATAGTTAGATTAGTAAGCCGATTAGATATGAACACTTCAGGTCTGATAATAATAGCTAAAAATCAGTTTTGTCATATGGCTTTATCAAAGGCTATGCAAGGGGACACCTTTAAAAAGTACTATCTTTCAATTATCCACGGAAATTTAAAAGAAAAGGAAGGTACTATAGATTTGCCAATTTATAGACCTAGTGAGGATGTTATTAAGAGGATAGTACATGAAAATGGACAGAATAGTATAACCCATTATAAGGTTTTAGAAAGCTATGCTAAGGGAGAGTTAGTAGAATTATTATTAGAGACAGGCAGAACCCATCAGATAAGAGTACATTTAAGCCATCTAGGACATCCTATTTACGGGGATGAATTGTATGGCGAAGAATTTAGTGATGAAGAATTCATTAAAAGACAGGCTTTACATGCATATGGGGTAGAATTTATACATCCTAAGACTAAGAAAACCATAGTTATAAAGTCCGAGCTGCCAGAAGATATGAAAAAACTAATTGAATTGATAAAGTAAAGGTTCTATAGGTATAGGGAAACAAAGTGAAACTTAACTTATACATGTTCCAAAATAGTATCTTTAAACTATTTTGATGCATGTATAAGTTGATAGTTGAACTTGTTTCTCTAAGCTACCTATAGAACCTTTTTAACTAAGGCGTAGAACTTTTCTTTAAGGCGCTAAATTTTTTCATTCTTCTTGCTCTTCTCATCCTTAAATTAATGATTCTAACGGATATGAGGGCTAAGATAAGAACTATGGGCGTTATAATAAAGATACTTATAGAATTCTTTTTTATAGTTTCCTTTGCAGAGACTAAAGGAGTTATTTCTCTACTAACACCACTAGCTAAAGGAAGTTTGCCTATAATGTCATTATTTAAAGATATATTTGAATCAAGAATTTTATCTCCTCTATTAAAAGAAGTCTTTTCAAGATTTTGAGGAACCACAGAGCATACAGGAGAAAGATCCTTTAAACTGGCATCATCTTTATCCTTAATAAAATAGAAATCGTCATAAGCTAATAAAGGTATTGAGAGGCTATCATTAATTTTATAGGTAGATACTTCATCCCCTCTTGAGTATAGCTTTACAAGTTCGTATTTTGTAAAGCCATACTCAAATAACGCCTTTGCTTCAGGAAAATATACTGATTTATCATCAGATTTTAGTATGGTAACAATCAGTCTTTGACCGTTTCTTTCTGCTGTAGCAGTGAAAGTATGCTTAGAAGGAGTAGTAAATCCTGTTTTTCCAGCTACGCAGTCTTTATCAAAGTAACGATTATTTTTTAAAATTAGATTATTTTTATTATTTACCCATCTTATTTCATTGGATTTATTAGTAGGCTGTATTTTATAAAAAGGCTCTTGAGATATCTTTATATAATCACTAAGCTTTGATACCTCTCTAAGGATTAAGGACAAATCGTAGGCAGTAGTTAAGTGATCCTTTTCATATAGCCCGCTAGGATTTACAAAGTTAGTATTCTCACAACCTAGTTGCTTGGCTCTTTCATTCATGAGTTTAGCAAAGCCATCAATAGAACCTGATATATGCTCAGCTAAAGCTTCTGCACAATCATTAGCAGATTCGAGAAGCAATCCATATAATAAATCCTTTACAGAAATTATCTCTCCTTCTTTTAAGCCTATAGCAGTCCCTTCTGCATTAGGAGGATTCTTTCCTACAGTTACCTGTTCGTCCAATTTGCACTTTTCTATAGTTAATAATGCAGTCATTATCTTAGTGGTGGAGGCTGGAGCTAAAGGTTCCTTCATATTTTTATCATAGAGAACCTTTCCAGTGGTGGCGTCTATTAATACAGCACTTTCACTAGAAATTGAAGGTGGATGTGTAGCAGCCTTAGCCTTATTTGCAGGTAGAATTAAAAAAACTATGAATAATGCAAAAAATATTTTTTTCATATTTTCCTCCGCTTATGGATAACTAAATTATAAATATTCAAAAAAAATGTATCTTTTAAAAGTATATCAAAAAAAAAGTTTAAATGCGATATTTTTATATAAAAAATGTCAATAATCTGTAATAATTATAGTATTTTTTTTGTTGCGAGGTGAAATACATGGGAAAAAAAGAAAAAATAATAGGTTCTATAGCTATATTAATGATTCTTATAATTTTTATAGCTATAAATTTTTTTTCAAATAGACCTCAGAGATATAAGGAAGAAGATATTTTTATTGAAAAGCAAGAGGTTAAAGATACAAATAAATATGAGGAAAAAAAGAAAGGCAGATTAACTGTAGAAATTAAAGGAGAAGTAAAGAAACCTGATGTATATATCATTACAGAGGGAAGTATAATAAAGGATTTAATCACTGAGGCAGGAGGCATTACTGAGAAAGCAGACCTATCTAAGATAAATCAGGCTCGTAAGCTTAAGGACGGAGACTGTATTAGTATTTATTCTAAGGATGATTCATCACTATCCACCTTTTCAAATGGTTCTCAAAGTGCATCTAATGATGGTATGATCAACGTAAATACTGCCACAAAAGATGAGTTAATGAAGGTTCCGGGAATTGGAGAGGTCACTGCTGCTAAAATTATTGAGTTTAGAGAAAAGAATGGGAATTTCAAAAGCCTAGAGGACTTGAAAAAAGTAGGTAGGATAGGAGATAAAACCCTGGAAAAATTTAAAGAAAAGCTGGAAGTGAGATAAATGTCAATTCTTTAAACTTACGATGATATACTGTATAATTAAATAGAGATAATGCTTAATGCACAATTCACAATGCACAATTAAGGATGGATTTATCAGCTTAGCTGATAAATCTTGAATGATAATTTTTTTGCTCAGCAAAAAAAATTATTAATTGTGCATTGTGCTCTGTGCATTGAGAATTGAAAAAAGGTGGGTGATTTTATGGACGTTAAACTAACTCAATATGCTAAAACCTCTGGCTGAGCGGCTAAAATAGGGCCGGAGACCCTTTCAAAAATATTAGATAAACTTCCTAAAATGCATAGTGACAATTTAATTGTTGGTATAGAAACTAGCGATGATGCAGCAGTATATAAATTAAATGAGGAAATGGCTACTATTCAGACCTTAGATTTTTTTACTCCTATTGTAGATGATCCATATACTTTTGGACAGATAGCTGCAGCAAATTCCCTAAGTGATGTATATGCTATGGGAGGAAAACCTGTAGTGGCTTTAAACATAGTGGGATTTCCTAATTGCTTACCTATTGAAATATTAGGTGATATCTTAAGAGGAGGAGCAGATAAGGTTTTAGAAGCTGGAGCAGTGATAGTAGGAGGCCATTCAGTACAGGATGATGAGCCTAAATATGGACTTTCCGTTACAGGCATAGTTCATCCTCAGAAGGTTTTAAAAAACTATGGCTGCAGGGAAGGAGATGTGTTGGTTTTAACTAAACCTTTAGGAACTGGTATAATAAATACCGCTATCAAAGGGGAAATAGCCTCAAAGGAAGCTTATGATGAGGCTGTTAAGGTTATGAGTACCTTAAACAAGTATTCAGGAGAAATAATAGTAAATCATAATATAAATGCTTGTACAGATATTACGGGCTTTGGACTTATGGGACATGGTTATGAAATGGCAGCAGGATCAGAAGTTACACTAAAGATAGATGCAAAAGCTGTACCTTTTATAAGCTATGCAAAAGAGTATGCTGAAATGGGATTGGTACCTGAAGGAAGTTATAGCAACAGAAATTATTTAGAAGGAAAATATAAGCTTATCAATGTAAAAGACTGGATGGAAGATATTTTGTTTGATCCTCAAACCTCAGGAGGATTATTTATATCCATTCCTAAGAAGGATTCAGAGGCTTTAATGAAAGAATTAAGTGCGTTATCCATGCCTTCCGCAGTTGTAGGAGAGGTATTGCCTAAAGGAGAATATTATATTTTAGTTGAAGGATAAAAGGAGATTTAAGGATGAATAAGGAGCTTTTAAGAAGGTTGCCTAAGATGGATGAGCTTTTAGATATGGACAGCGTAAAAAAGTATTTAAAAGATTCTCCAAGAAAAATGGTACTAGAAAGCTTGAGGGAGACCTTAGACTATTTTAGAAAGTCTATTTTAGAAGGTGCCATTGAAGATTTTAATAATGAAGATATAGCAAATAAATTTGAGAATATAATAGAGTTACATAATAAATCAAAGCTTAATAGGGTTATAAACGCAGCAGGCATAGTAATACATACTAATCTAGGCAGGTCTATACTTAGTGAGAAGGCTATGAAAAACGTAATTGAGGTGGCCGCCAATTATAATAATCTAGAGTATGACTTAGAAAAAGGGCAAAGAGGTTCTAGATACAGCCATATAGAAGAACTTATAAAAGAAATAACAGGGGCTGAGGCTGCTTTGGTAGTAAATAATAATGCAGCAGCGGTGATGCTTGTACTTAATACTTTATGTGAAAATAAAGAGGCTATAGTATCAAGAGGGCAATTGGTTGAAATAGGAGGCTCCTTTAGAGTACCAGAGGTTATGAAATTTAGCAGAGCTACTTTGGTAGAGGTAGGCACTACTAATAGAACCCATGTATATGATTATGAAAATAATATAAAGGAAAATACAGGAGTGCTTTTAAAGGTCCATACTTCTAATTTTAAAATTATGGGTTTTACAGAAGAAGTGTCTTTAGAAGAATTAGCTGTTTTAGGAAAGAAATATAGTATTCCTGTGGTAGAGGATATAGGCAGCGGAGTATTAATTGATCTTTCTAAATATGGTTTTATATATGAACCTACTGTTCAAGAAAGCCTTAGAAAAGGTGCTGATGTGGTAACCTTTAGTGGAGATAAGATGCTAGGTGGTCCTCAAGCCGGTATAATCGTAGGTAAGAAAGAGTACATAGATAAAATTAAAAAGAATCAATTAACCAGAGCCCTAAGAATTGATAAAATGACTTTGGCAGCCTTAGAAGGTACCTTAAAATACTATGTGGATGAAGAATATGCTATAAAGAATATACCTACCTTAAATATGATGCTTATGAGTAAAGAAGATTTAAAGAAAAAAGCTTTTAAGCTAAGAAAAAAGCTTAGGAGTGCTACGGAGAATCTTCTATTCAATATGGCAGAGGATTACTCCATGGTAGGAGGAGGATCCATGCCTACAGAAAAGATGCCTACTTATGTTATTAAAGTTAAAAGTGATAAATTATCAGAAAAGCAAATTGAAGAGATGCTAAGAAAAAATAATGTGCCTATAGTGGCAAGAGTTTATAACGGAGAAGTAATACTAGATGTTAGAACTATATTAGAAGAAGATATGGACATTATTGCAGAAGCATTTAAGGTAATAGGAGAGAATGTGATATGAAGCATGTTATTATAGGCACTGCAGGGCATATAGATCATGGAAAAACTACTCTTATAAAGGCACTGACAGGAAGAGAAACAGACACTACTAAGGAAGAAAAGGCTAGAGGAATCTCTATAAACCTAGGATTTACTTTTTTTGATTTACCTTCTGGAAAACAAGCAGGAATAATTGACGTACCAGGCCATGAGAAGTTTATAAAAAACATGTTGGCTGGAGTTAGCAGTGTAGATGTAGTATTGCTAGTTATAGCAGCAGATGAAGGTATAATGCCACAGACAGAAGAGCATTTTGAAATACTTCAGCTATTAAATATAAAAAAGGGAATAGTAGTTTTAACTAAAAGTGATTTAGTGGATGATGAGTGGAAAGAAATGGTGGTAGGAGAGGTTAAAGAAAAATTTAAAAATACTTTTTTAGAAAGTGCACCAATAATTCCCGTTTCATCAAAAACTGGACAGGGACTAGAATCTCTCATAAAAGAAATTGAAAAGGCCACAGAGGAGGTAGCGGCTAAAGATACAGAAGGACATTTTAGACTTCCGGTGGATAGGGTATTTTCAGTTAGTGGCTTTGGTACTGTAGTGACAGGCACTGTAATCAGCGGAAAAATAAAAGAAGGAGAGACCATACAAGTTTATCCTTCTATGGTTTTAGGCAAGATAAGAAATATACAAGTGCATGAAACCAATGTGGAAGTAGCAGAGGCAGGACAGAGATGCGCTTTAAATATAGCTAATGTAAAGGTTGAGGATATAGAAAGAGGAGACGTAATATCAAAGGAAAAGCTGATGGAATCCTCTTTAATAGTGGATGGAAAGCTATATCATTTAAAAAGTGCAGAAAAGCCTATAGAAAATAGGCAAAGGATGAGGCTATATCATGGAACTTCAGAAGTCCTATGTAGAGTTATAATTTTAGATAAGGAAGAGATAAAGCCAGGTGAAGAAGCTTATGTTCAATTTAGACTTGAAAAACCTATTACAACTCAAAGAAATGATAGGTATGTATTAAGAACCTATTCTCCTATGATAACTGTAGCTGGTGGAACAGTTATTCAGCCCGTAGCTCATAAAGCTAAGCGCTTTGATAGTAATTACATTGAGGAGTTGAAAATCAAAGAGAGTGGAGAATTAGGGGGAATATTAGAAAAGACTATAGAGAAGCTAAGCAGTACTTATCCCACTGTTTCTGATATTCTAAAAGCTCTAGGAAAAAATGAAGAAAATATTGAAGAAAAACTGCAAGGATTATTAAGTGAAGGAAAAATTATAGAACTCACCTGGGGAGATAAAAAAGTATATATACATAAGAATTTCTTTAATAAGTCTATAGAAATAATGCAAAAATTATTACAAGCTTACCATAAGGAAAATCCGCTTAAAGCAGGTATTTCTAAAGAGGAATTAAAGGTAAAGGTTTATGGGAAGGCAATAAAACAAAAGAATTATGACGAGATATTAGATAAGCTTCAAAATTTAAATATAATAAAAATAACTAATAGTTATCTGTCTTTAAATGATTTTGAGATTAAATACACCAAAGAGCAGGAAGCTATAAAAGAAAACATTTTAAGGGCATTTAATGAGAATCCTTATTCTCCTCCTAAGTATGAAGAAATCTTAAATAAGGAAAAAGATAAAAAAGGTTTTAAGATGGTGTTTGACTCCTTAATAGATAATGAAGCTTTAGTAAAAACCTCAGAAGAGGCTATATTTTTAAAAGAACATTATGATAAAGCAAAAGAACATATTTTAGAAAAGATAAAAGTTCAAGGCTTTATAACAGCAGGAGAGGCTAGAGATATTCTAAATACCAGCAGAAAGTATGCTGTAGCAATATTAGAGCACTTTGACTCAATAAAATTAACTAAAAGACAAGAAGATAAAAGAGTGTTATATTAGCCGTTTTGTGCTATAATTAATGTAAATTTATAGCATCAAAGATTAATAATATGAGGGGAGGCTCTACTTATGGATGTCATGGAAATATTGAGAAATTTAGGATTAAGTTTAGTTTTTGGACTACTAGGAATTTTTATTATGGCTATAGGCTATAAATTTTTCGATTGGATGATACCTGTAGACTTTAATAAAGAGCTAGAAAATAAGAATATGGCTGTAGCCGTTGTAGTGGCAGGATTATTAATAGGTATAGCTATAATTGTATCTAGGGTTGTAGCGGCTTAGTTAATTCACAATGCACAATTCACAATAAGGGAGGAAATTTTTCCATAGGGAAAATTTCAGATTTAGATGCAATAAAAGGTAGCTAGTCAAATACATAAGTAATAGTGACTAGTTACTTTTTTATTGCGCTCTATATAAAGTTTTTAAACTATTGCATATCACAAGTTAAAAGTATTCAATTGTAAATTTTGTATTGGTAAATTAGAAGTTTAGTATATCTAAACTAATTCCTGAAAATCCAGAGATAATTTTATCTGCTTTATTTAAGATTTCAGGTGAACCTACGCCAATAGCTTTCATATTGGCACTTTTAGCAGCTTCAATGCCAGCCTCGGCATCTTCAAAAACCACACATTCCTCAGAGGAAACTCCTAATTCCTTAGCGCCTAGTACAAATACTTCTGGATCAGGTTTAGCCTTTGAAACCTTGTTCCCATCTATTATGGCATCAAAATATCCTACAATGCCTGTATTTTTTAGAATTGTCATAGAGTTCTTACTAGCAGAACCTAAGGCTATTTTTATTTCATTTTCTTTTAGCAGCTTAAAAAAATCCTCCACACCTGGAAGCAATTCGCTTTTGTCTACTTTAGAGATATATTCTACATACCACTGGTTCTTTTTCTCTGCCAACTCAAGTTTTGATTTTTCTTCCATTTCCATGTTGCCTATGGACAATAATATTTCTAAGGAAGCCATTCTGCTAACTCCCTTTAATCTCTCATTATCTTTTTCTGTAAAATCAAAGCCTAATTCACTAGCTAGTCTTTTCCATGCAAGATAGTGATATTTAGCAGTATCAACAATAACTCCATCTAAATCAAATAAACAAGCCTTTATATTCATATAAATTCCTCCTGTCGTAAAAATAATATGCTTAGGAAAAATTCTACATTAATAAAACAAAAAATGCAACAGGAATAGATGAAAAATATGCAATCGTTTGCGTGAAATGGATCCTAATTTTAATTAATATGGTAAATTTTATAGCACCATAAGAAAAAGTTAAAGAAATATGTAGAATAGAAAGCATACAAACTGTAAACAATTACATTGTAGGAATACACAAAAGAGAAGCATGGATGTAAATTAAGAATTAGAATTTTTAAAGTAAATATGCATAGATATGTGGACCAAAAGAAAATATTTAGTATTTTCTACAAAAGCGTATTGACTATTAAAAATCTATGTATTATAATTAAAACATGCAAACGGTTGCATTGAATAATGCATAAAAGAAAACGTTATAAAACGGAGGGGTTATTTATGAAAAATGTTAAAAAGCTTGTAGCACTAGCTTGCTCAGTAGTTTTAACAGCAGGCATATTTGCAGGATGCTCAAGTAAAGGCGATGATAAAGGTAGCACTGGAAATGATTCTAAGAAGAATGTAACTATCGATATTTTCCAGTTCAAGGTTGAGGCTAAGGATGCTCTTGAAAAAGCTACTAACGAATACACAGCTTTAAACCCAAATGTTAAATTTAATTTACAAACAGTAGGTGGAGGAGAAGATTATGGTGCTGCTTTAAAATCAAAGTTTGCATCAGGTCAGGAGCCAGTAATATACAATATAGGAGGAACTCAAGACGCGCTTGATTGGAAAGAGAAGTTAGAAGACTTGAGTGACCAACCATGGGTGTCAAAAGCATTCCAAGGAACTTTAGAGTCAGTTACATTAGATGGGAAATTATATGGTATGCCATTCAACCAAGAAGGATACGGTTTTATCTACAACAAGGACATATTTAGTAAAGCAGGTATAGATCCAGCTTCTATAAAGACTTTTGCAGATTTAGAAAAGGCTGCTGCAACCCTTGATTCAAAGAAAGCAGATCTAAAAATTGATTCAGTATTTGCCCTACCAGGAAAAGAAACTTGGGTAACAGGATTACATTTATCAAACGTGGCTTTCTCTAATGAATTTAAGAGTGCAAAAGATTCCTTTAATGCTAAACAAATAGAATTCAAGTACAATGATCAATTAAAGAAATTAATAGATCTTCAAATAAAATATGCTTTTAAACCAGACAACACAAATAAGTCTATAAACAGTGTTGACTATGCAACTCAAGTAGAAAAGAAATTCTCTCTAGGAAAAGCTGCTATGATTCAACAAGGTAACTGGGCTTTCGGTTCTGTAAGTGGCGTAGATGCTGACTTAGCAAAAAATATAGGAATATTACCAATGCCTTTAGATGGAGTCAAAGAAGGTGCTATTCCAGTTGGAGTGCCAATGTACTGGTCAATAAACTCTAAGAAGGATGCAGATACAAAGAAAGCAGCTAAAGAGTTCTTAAACTGGTTATATACTTCTGATAAGGGTAAAGAAATGATTATAAAAGACTTTAAATTCATACCAGCATTAAAAGGATATGAAAGTGAAGCTTTACAACCATCAGATCCACTAGCTAAAGATGTTTTAAAATACTCAAATGAAGGAAAAACAATGCCATGGGTATTCATGGGATATCCAACAGGTTGGGGAATGGATAAGCTAGGTGCAGATATTCAAAAATATACTGCAGGTGAAATCACTTGGGATAAGCTAGTTGAAAACGCTAAAAAGACTTGGTCAGAAGCTAGAGCAAAATAATTTTTATAGGAATTAAAAGTAAATATTCCTGGAGGAGTGAACACTCTTCCAGGAATTTAAATATAGTGGATTAATAAAGCAAAAGGGGAGATAGCATTGAAAAAGAATAATATTTCATTTTGGCTGTTTGTAGGGCCAGTACTAGTCGCCTTCCTATTAGTTGTATTACTACCTTTGCTATTCGGAATATATTATTCTTTCACAGATTGGAACGGTATTAAATCAGATGTTTCTTGGATTGGACTCAAAAACTATGTGGCTGCTTTTAAAGATCAAGGATTTTTAGATTCATTCATATTTACTTTCAAGTTTACTGTTGTATCTGTAATAGTATTAAATATATTAGGATTTGGATTAGCATTATTAGTTACAAGAAAATTAAAGATAAATAATTTATTAAGAACATTATTTTTTATGCCAAACCTTATAGGTGGACTCATATTAGGATTTATATGGCAGTTTATATTTAAAGAGATATTTGCCACTTTAGGAAATTTAACTGGACAACAATGGTTATTAGGTTGGCTGTCAGATGGAAAGACAGGATTTTATGGATTGATAATACTCATGTCTTGGCAAATGGCAGGATACCTAATGGTTATATATATAGCGGCTATTCAAAATATTCCGCAAGAGCTTGTAGAAGCTTCTATGATAGATGGGGCTAATACTTGGCAGAGATTAAAAAATATAATCTTCCCTTTGGTTAGACCAGCATTTACTGTAAGTTTATTTTTGACATTGTCAAACTCCTTTAAATTATATGATCAAAACTTATCTTTAACCGCAGGAGGACCAGGTAACTCTACTCAAATGATGGCTATGAACATTTATAATACTGCATTTAAATTTAATGAAATGGGTGTAGCTCAAGCAAAAGCTTTTATTTTATTCTTAATTGTAGGGGTTATAACTATAACTCAAGTTTATGTATCTAAGAAGGGTGAGGTGGAAGCATAATGGAAAAAACAACATCAAAGGGTTTTAAGAGCTCAAACATAGCCAATGGGATAGTCGGAGTGATTTTAGGGTTATTGTTTTTATCACCTTTTTATGTGATTCTTATAAATTCTTTTAAAACTAAAAAGGAGCTTTTCGAAGATACATTATCCTTCCCAAAGGTATGGAGTTTTGCAAATTATAAAGAAGCTTTTAAGCAATTAGACTTTTTTAGGGCACTAGGAAATTCGTTGTTTATTACAGTAACAAGTATAATAGTGATAATTGTTTTCTCCTCCATGGCAGCTTGGATGCTTGAGAGAACAAAAACTAAAACAAGTACCTTTATATTTTACTTATTCGTATCATCTATGTTAGTACCTTTTCAATCTGTAATGCTTCCTTTAGTAAGATTAATGGGTAAACTAAGATTATTGAATATGGGCGGTATCATCTTCATGTATCTTGGCTTTGGAGCAGCTATGTCCATATTCTTGTATCATGGATTTGTTAAAGGTATACCTAAGGAATTAGATGAAGCGGCTATGATAGATGGATGTACTAAATTCCAAACCTTTTGGCATATTATATTTCCACTATTAAAGCCCATAACTATTACTGTGGCTATATTAAATACAGTATGGATTTGGAATGACTTCTTATTGCCATCTTTAGTAATTAATAAGCCATCAACACAGACTATTCCTTTAAAAACCTTTTTCTTCTTTGGACAATATACTAAGCAATGGCATTTAGCCTTAGCGGGGCTAGTTTTAACTATAATTCCGGTAATAATATTCTATTTTAGTGCTCAAAAGCATATTATCAAGTCTATTGCGGCTGGAAGTATTAAGTAATATTTCTATTGATAAAATAATGAAAAGCATTTACACTTAAAATAGGTTATTTGACTAGAGGATGTATAGGAGGATGTGAAAAACATAGGTGTTCTTTTTCACGGGTCGCTCGTGGGGATCCACGTGCGGTGTAGGGAAACCTATAGAACACCTTTTTTCACATCCTCCTGCAGGGAAGCAACTGATTAACTTAACTTAAGCAGGTTCCAAAATTTCGAGCTTTAGGAGATTTCGGTACAAAAGATAAGTTTTAAGTTTGAGTTGTTTCCCTATAAAAATCCTGGTAAGCCAAAATTGTTTAATAGATATGGGAGTGAAATTTACAATGAATACCACAATAAAAGATGTAGCAAGGGAAGCCAATGTTTCCCCATCAACAGTTTCAAGGGTCTTAGCAGGAAATCCTAGAATAAGTGACGAAACAAAAGAGAGAGTTTTAGAAACCATAAAAAAGCTGAATTATCATCCCAATGCTATAGCTAGAAGTTTAGCTAATAGTCAGACTCACACCTTGGGATTAATTCTCCCAAGCGAAGGGGATGATTTGTTTAAAAATCCATTTTTCATACAAGTTATGACAGGTATAAGTGTGTACGCTCAAAAGAAAGGTTATTATATAATGTATGCCTTCAGCAAGAATGAAAATGAAGAGGTAAACTTTATTAAAAATTATACTAATAGCAGATTAGTGGATGGAATTATATTATTGACTTCCAGAGCTAATGATAAATGTATAAAGTTTTTAAATAAAATAAGCTATCCCTTTGTGGTAGTAGGACGACCAGAAAACACGGAAAATACCTTATGGGTAGACAATGACAACTTTCAAGCCATGTATAAAGTGGTAAATACTTTGATAATGAAGGGACATAGAAGTATAGCCTTTATCGGTGGCCCTAAGGATTGGAACATGTCAAAGGATAGATTAGATGGTTATAAGAGAGCCTTTCAGGTTCATGGTATAAACTTTAATGACAATTTAATAGCACAGGAAAATGATTTTACAGAAGAGTGTGGAATGGAGGGCATGAGAAAGATTTTAGATTTTACTATGCCTTCTGCAGTAGTAACTACCGATGATTTATTAGCTTTTGGAGCAAATGCCGTACTAGAGGAAAAAAAGATTAAAGACATATCCTTGGTGGGCTTTAATAATACTCCTTTAGCAGCCTATCAAACACCTTCACTTTCTTCCGTAGACATTAATGCAAATAAGCTAGGATATTATGCTGCAAAGCTATTGATTGATAAATTAAAGGATTCTTCTATTACGGATAATCATTATATCATCGAAACAAACCTAATAGAAAGAGATTCAATAATATAGATGTATTATTAAGAAAAACTAGTCAAATGTATGATTACAACTGACTAGTTTTTTTTATTAAGATAAATAGTAAAGGGAGACGAACTCCCTTTGCTATTTTATATACATTTTACTATAATATTCTTCTAACATTCTTTTTACTGAGAAATATTCTTTAGTGCTTAATATGCTGTTCTTCATCATTTCTACCCATTTTTCTCTGTTTCCATAGTAGGTTGGAAGAACTTCTTCTAATAAAACCTTGTATAAAGCTCTTAGATCATACTCATCTAATTCTTCTAAGGTGCTAAAATCATCTACTGATTTACCATCTCCAAATTGCCATCCATTTACACCATGATTGTAAGCTTCAGGCCACCAGCCATCTAATATGGAGCAGTTTAGAACACCATTCATGGCTGCCTTCATTCCAGAGGTGCCACTAGCTTCTAAAGGTCTTCTAGGATTATTTAGCCATACATCAGAGCCTCTAGTTAGCATTCTTCCAATGGTCATATCATAATTTTCTAAGAAAACCACGGAATTTGGATACTCTTTAGACATAGCTACTATGTTTTCAACTATTTTCTTTCCTGTATCATCTAAAGGATGAGCTTTACCGGAGAATACTATCTGTATCTTTCCTTCTCTTAGTAGAGGTTCAATTATTGCCTTATCTGTGAAAATTAAATTGCTTCTTTTATAAGGTGCCGCACGCCTAGAAAAACCAATCAACAATTTATCAGCAGCTAGCTTCACACCATTTCTTTCATAAACAAAATCTATAAGTGCCTCTTTATTTTTTATATGGTTTTCCCAAAGACCTTCATTACTTTCAGCGGACTTTATCATATTATCATCCACCCAAGTAGGTAAATGAATAGCGTTAGTGATGCCTATAATATCTGATTTATCTTCAATGTGTTCCCACATTTTATTTGAGGTTTCCTTATGGAGCTGGGCTACACCGTTAGATATTCTTGATAATCTTAAGGCTGCTACAGTCATATTAAAAGGAGCTCCACCTAATTCAATCATTTGCTCAATAGTTAATCCATTATTTGCCCCCATGTACATCAATCTATCAAGGGTGTGAGATTCATTTCCTTGAACTATAGGGGTATGCGTGGTGAACACTATCTCGTCTCTAGAAGCTTCCCATGCTTCTTTAAAAGTAAAACCTTTTTCTAGCTTTTCTCTCATTAACTCTAAGCCAGCAAAGACTGCATGACCTTCATTAAAATGATATACCTCAGCTTCATAACCAAGAGCTCTTAAGGCTCTAACTCCGCCAATACCAAGTACCATTTCCTGTGCAATTCTTTCTTCGCCAAACCAGCCATATAATTGACCAGTAATCCATGCATCTTCATTTTCAGGAATATCTGTGTCTAATAAATAAATAGGAGCATTACCGAATTTATCTAATTCCCATACCTTACACACTACATCTCTTTGACGAATTTTCACAGTTACCTTAATACCAGTATCTTTTAAAAAGTCATAGTCATAGTTATGATAGCTATCATAAGGACGGCCATCCTTTCCAATTTTCTGATCGGTATAGCCTTGCTTCCACTTTAGACCTAGGCCAACCAAGGGCACATTGTAATCCTTAGCACCTTTTAAATAGTCTCCAGCTAGTATTCCTAAACCACCAGCATAAGTTCTCATGCTGGTGTCTAAACCGTACTCCATACAAAAATAAGCTACTTTAGGTAAATTATTATTATTTAACATATCAATACCTCACTTATTATATTTTACATTGTTTCTACTACTATAGTAGAGCCTGGTTTAACAGTATATTCTTTTTCGTGTATCTTTAATGCAAGTTCAGAACCATTTTCAAGTTCTATGACCACATTAGATTTATCCACTGTAACCTTTAATAAATTCTTTCTAAACATAATCTTAAAGGAGAATTTGCTCCAAGCATCAGGAATAAATGGATTGAAGCATAGAACTCCTTGTCTTACTCTCATGCCGCCAAAGCCATGAACTATGGACATCCATGTTCCAGCCATGCTTGTAATATGAAGTCCGTCCTCTGTGTCATTATTATAGTTATCCAAATCTAACCTTGCTGTTCTTAGGTACATCTCGTAAGCTTTTTCCTGCATACCTATTTTTGCAGCTAATATGGAGTGAACGCAAGGGGAAAGGGAAGACTCATGAACAGTTCTAGGTTCATAGAAGTCAAAGTTTCTCTTTATAGTATCAAAGTCATATCTATCTTCAAAGAAATAAATACCTTGAAGTACATCTGCTTGCTTTATAAAGCAGGAACGGAGAATTCTATCCCAAGACCATTTTTGATTTAAAGGTAAATGTTTTGAATCTAAGTCCTTAACCAGGATTTGCTCTTTATCCATATAGCCATCTTGTTGAAGGAATATGCCTAATTTTTCTTCCACAGGGAAGTACATGTTTTCTATTATATCCTTCCATTTAACGGTTTCTTCTTCATTAAAGTTTAATATTTTAACTAGCTCTTCATATCTCTTAGGCTCATTGTTCTTCAAGTAGTCCATAACCTCTAAGGTATATTCCATAGTCCAGCAAGCTATGGTATTTGTATACCAGTTATTATTTACATTGTTGTCATATTCATTAGGACCAGTGACACCTAGCATTACATATTTACCTTTTGCTTCTGAGAAGTTTACTCTTTGGGCCCAGAATCTAGAAATACCTACTAGAACCTCAAAGCCATATTGTCCTAAATGCGCTATATCTCCAGTATAGTTTACATAATTATATATTGCATGAGCTATGGCACCGTTTCTGTGAATTTCCTCAAAGGTGATTTCCCATTCATTATGGCACTCTTCACCATTCATAGTAACCATTGGGTATAAAGCTGCTCCATTAGTAAAGCCAAGTTTCTCAGCATTTTCTATAGCTTTATCTAATTGTTTATGTCTATATATCAAAAGATTTTTTGATATAACTTCCTCGGCAGTGCTCAAATAAAAAGGTATACAATAAGCTTCTGTATCCCAATAAGTGCTTCCACCGTATTTTTCGCCAGTAAAGCCCTTTGGTCCAATATTAAGTCTTTCGTCTTCTCCAGTATAGGTCTGATTTAATTGGAAGATATTAAATCTTATGGATTGCTGAGCTTTAACATCACCTTCTATAACTATGTCACTCTCATTCCAATGATGATGCCATTTTTCAGCATGAGCCTTTAATAGAGCTTCAAAACCAGCTTCATAAGCAGCATTTACAGCTTCATAGGCTTTAGAAACTAATTCCTCATTGTTATAATATCTATTGCTAGTTATTGATATATACTTATTTAAAGTTACGGTATGTCCCTTTGAGGCTTCTAGAACTACTTTATTTCCTACGAATTTTTCTTTTTCAGTAAGCTCTGGGGTAAGATCTACCTTATTTCCATCCACTAGAATTTCATATTTCATAGCTGAGGTTACATAGAAATCTAGTTTTTTTGTCTTCATAGTTAGGTCTCCAGCATAGGCAGAAACATTTTTGCTTATTTCATCCCAGAATTTTTCATCATAGTTAGAATCCTTATTTTTAATATCGCCATCTAAATAAGGAGATAATTCTATTACGCCGTGGTAATTTTGAGGAGTTACACTATAAGATATAGCACCAATCTCCTTATTTGCTATACTTAGAAATCTTTTTGCTTCTACTTTTGTTTCTCTTCCTTCACCGTCCTCTATAGTAAAGGTTCTCAAAAGATAGCCATCTCTCATGTTTAGAATTCTTGAGAACTGATTTATTTTAACTTTAGCTAAGTCAAGATTTTCTCCGTTAATACTTACTCTTATTCCAATAAAGTTTACCGCATTTAAAACCTTTGCAAAATACTCCGGATAGCCGTTTTTCCACCAGCCTACGCGAGTTTTATCTGGATAGTAAACCCCAGCAATGTAAGTTCCTTTTAGTGTATTTCCGCTAAAATCCTCTTCGAAGTTTCCTCTCATGCCCATGTTGCCATTACCAAGGCTCATAAAGCTTTCATAGACTTCATTTTCTTCGGCATGAAAACCTTCCTCTATGATTTTCCATTCGTCAATGTTAACATAATTTTTCATATATACACACCTCTTCTAAAAAGTAGTTATAATTACTCAAACAATGCAATCGGTTGCACAAAAAGGTAAAAATAATATATTTCATAGTTTTTATGAAATATACACTTTTCTTTTTATATCATTATAATAATAATATACCATTGAATTATAGATGTTGCAATAAAAATATTATATTTCTTAGATGCAAAATTCAGCCAACTTAATAAGTTAGACGCTAGGGATTTTTGATATATTTATGTTGAAGAAAACACTTCTTGAGTTATATATTTTATTGTGTGATAATTATTTAAGATTGCATAAAGAAAAGGAGGTTATACTATGCATATTAAGCATGTGACCATAATGGTCAACAACTTGGAAGAATCTATTGAATTTTATGAGACGATTACAGAACTAACTATTTCCCGCCGCTTTAAAGCAGGACCTGGAGAACTTGCATTTCTGACAAATGGCAACGGAGAAACTGAGATTGAACTTGTCTGCATGCCACAAGGTCAGAAGTTTGAAGGCAAAGGTATGTTCATCTGCTTTGAGACGGATAAACTGGATGAAATGCATAAGCTTGCACAGGACAGAGGTCTTAACCCTTCTGCCATCCAGAACCCTGGCGATGAAACTCGCTATTTCTATGTTTATGACCCAAACGGGGTATCTGTACAGTTACGGGTTTTTCCGAAGTGATTTTCAAAAGCATCCGGCTTACTGTAATATACAGTTAAGTTGATTCGCTTTCTTATTTTATTACGTACTAAAGTCCAGCAAGTTTATTTGCTGGACTTTTTAATATAACATACTATACATGTATATAATGTTATTGCAATAACCTTGCAGGAGTGAAACCAAAAGTGCAAGGAATTTTATTTATTCATCTACTATACTGTTTTTAGAGAGGAGGGATACGTTTGAACTGGTATGAACGAATCAACGAAGCATTTGATTATATTGAAGATCACTTAGACAGCAACATTGATTTAGATAAAGTTGCAAAAATAATGTGTCAATCTACAGTTAGTTTTCAGCGTACATTTTCAGTGTTTATGAATATATCAATATATGATTATATTCGCAGAAGACGTATGACATTGGCTGCTATTGAACTGCAAACAAATTCTATAAAGGTCATCGATGTAGCCTTGAAATATGGTTATGAATCTCCAGAGTCATTTACGTGCGCTTTCAAAGAGATTCACGGGATATCACCATCAGCAGCACGTAAGAAAGGTGTCCAGCTTAATCTATTTCCACGTATCACTTTTCTACTAACAGTAAAAGGAGATATTGAAATAGATTACAAAATGGATAACAACAGTGAGCAAATTGTCAACCTTAAAGGACATAATTGGATGAATATTGACCCATCACCACATCTTAAGCCTGTAGATAATTGCATTTACTTAGCAAATAAATGGAGGGAATCAGGTTATGTTGATCTTTTAGATTTAGGAACAGGACTTGGTCGCCATGCCATTTATTTTTCAAAACAAGGTTTCAATGTAACAGCAATGGATATTTCTGATTATGCTGTTCAATACTTAAAAACATGGGCTGCAAAAGAAAATCAGCTTATAAATGCAGAGGTTGGTGATATGCTATCCCTCAATTACTCCAATCAATCCTTTGACTGTATCTTTGCTTACCATGTTATTTCTCATACCGATTCAATTGGCATGAAAAAAACAATTGCAGAAATTGAAAGGGTGCTCAAACCAAATGGTGAGGTATATTTGTCATTTTGCTCAAAAGAAAGTACAGAATTTATTGAGAATAGATGTAACAAATTAGACAAAAATGCCATTATAAGCCGAGATGGATTTGAAAAAGGTATACCTCATTTCTACGCCGACTTAAATGATATCAAAGAACTCTTAGCAAATTTTAAGATAGAGCTCATAAAGCATACAGAGTATTTCTACAGTGACTTCAACCCGGATAACCATCGAAGAGAAAAATTTTATTATGTTAATGCGATCCTAAAGTGAAGAAAATAAGCATAATTTAAGGAAAACTTAATACACAATATCTTTGTTATCTATACTTCGATGTATAGATATAAGTTAGATGGCTAACTTTAACGTTGGTTATATATCAACAACGAAAAGCTTTCACTTGAAAAATCTTATTCCAAAGTATGGAACTAAGTGATACTATTATATAGTAAGGTTAATTCAGAATTGTAAATTGGGACGACCTAGTAAGAGTTAAAACTGATAAATAGACAAATAGTAATTTGTAGAGTTGATGTAATATAATTTTAGATTTGTTGGACTGCCGAATCCCCCTTTTTTCTTGAACTAAGTTCTGAAAAGACAAGATAAGAGGAAATTACACTATTGAAAGAAAGTGCAATCCTTAAACATCTCATAACAAAAAATTCCCGTGCAGCTTGGCTTGAAAAGACAGCCAAGCTGCACCTGCGAAGCTAAGAAAAGAGCTTTCTATGCTTCTCGGTGTCGAGAATTAGAAACGTTAGGTGAAATGAGAAGGTAACTGACAATTCAAAAGAAAATAACATAATAGGAAGGATGTATAAAATGCCTAAGTGGAAAACAAGCAAGCAAACCGAGAATAAGGGGATTATTAAGCTAAAAGAAATAGTAAATGAAAATAATTGTATTTATAGAGACGTTCCAGGAGAAACAGATACAGGTATAGATGGTTTTATAGAATTTGTTGACTCTGAAAATGTTACTGGCCAAATAGTTGCAGTTCAAGTTAAGACAGGCCAATCTTACTTTAATAAGACAACAGATGAATTTGAACTAGATATTGATGAAGACAAACTTAACTATTGGAAAAACTATATGTTGCCTGTAATTATCTTCTTTTATTTACCAAGCATAAAGCTGGGGGCATGGATACCTATTAAAGAATTTATTGAACATGAAGAATACCACGGTAGAGTACCTATAACGAAAATTAAGGTTTCAGTTAAACGAGAGTTGAATTGTAACAATTTTCCTGACGTGAGAGAGTATACTAAAATGAATTTTGATTATAAATTTTCACTAACATGGTTAGATAAGTGCCTAGATGGAGATGAAAAAGACATATTAGATAACTTTTTAATTTTATCTAATCACCCATACTCGCGAGATAATAAAGTGACTCTATTTATTGCTAGGCATTTAGTACGTCATAATAGCGAAAAATTATTAAAGGAGGTTTTATGGTTATTGGGGTATGGGGCCGGAAGAAGTAGATGGTCATGGAATCCTAATAATAGTAATGAAAGAGATATTATTGACTATGCCTGTGAGATTTGTTCAAGTTTAAATCAAGATGAATTATATAAATTATTATGTATTATAGACGATGAAGGTTTTCATGGGCCCATGGCACTAGGAGAACGTTATCTTGATGTAGTAAGTTGTTGCGTAGATACTGCTTTACCTATGTTATATAGAGTAGCTGAAAATAAAACGGAACCGCTTCAGCGAAGATTAAATGCCTTATATGTATATTATGGATGTGATGATGAAGCCCTAGAAGAAGCATTTGATGAAAAAAGTTATGATAATTCTCTAGATGATTTATTTGAGTTCATTTTCAAAAAAGAAGATATTTAATATTTCACTTCACCTAACAAAAAATTTCCGTTCGTCTTGTCCTGAAAAGATGGACAAGACACACCTGCGACACTAAGCCAAGTCTGGCTAAGTGTCTCGACGTCGGGAATTAGAAACGTTAGACAAAATTTATTACTATGTTTTAGGAGGACAACATGATTTATACATTAGACGCAAGAGATAATATAATATTAAAATTAATAGCTAGTATATCAAAATCAAATAAAGAAATATATGACACAATAAAGTATTCACTTGAAGAAATGAAGATTATTTTAGCCAATAAGAATATCAGCTATGATGACTTGAAAAATACTTTAATTCCAAGGAATGACAGATTGGAGATGCTAGTACTTTTTAACACACAACATATAGAAAGAGCAGACTATGGTTATTATCTATTTGATAGAATTATTCCACGGTTAAACGTTGAATTAAATTGTAGTATCTTATCAGGAGATTTAATTAATATTGGTATTCCTAGCTATAAATTAGTAGAATTGATTGAATCAAGTATCGAAGATGACTCTTTTCCGTATTATCCCGAATATATGTACTTGGCTTATTTTAATAATTTATCTAAAAATCAATATAATACGCTAAAAGAAAATTTAAGTGAAATGGATGAATATGTTACAGCTGCAGACATGACATATTCGTCTGTATTTAAAGATTATTTATCCTTCATAATTGGAACGACATGCATTAAATTCAATAACTATATTATATTGAAACATGAGGACGATAGGGATCCATATGATAATTGCAATTTACGAGGATATCCTTTTGGTAAACATGGATACATTGAAAGAAGTATACCTGAATTATATTATAATATGTTTTTAAGTTACAAGATAGAAAGATCATATATCGGTGCAGATATTGAGGATATTAATTTTTCAATTAATGCAATAAAATATGATTTTGAAAATATTGAGTTGTTTGATATTTTGATTGAAGAGCCTAAACTCAAATATTTAAAAGAGAATAAGACTGGAGTATTAAAAAAATTAGATTTGCTTGAGATAAGTAAAAGTGATTTTCAGAAATTAATTAAGCAAAAAATTATGTCAAATTATTTTTATAATTTAGCATATGATGAAGAACATAATACTACAAAATTTAATATTTCAATTGAAATCATCAATAAGGATTACAAAAAAAACAAAGCGTTATGTTCATTTGAATATATTAGTGAGTCAAAAACACTTAGGTTAATTACGTTTTACTAGATTATCGTAATAACCTTCGTCTAACACAACATTAAAGTTCACTTTGGCTTGAAAAGAGCGCCAAAGCACATCCTTTCATCAAGCCAAGTCTGGCTAAGGTTCAAGGACGTCTTTAATGCGAGAACGTTATGGGCAGACATGATCGTTAATAAAAGAAATGAGGTAAAGAGAATGAGTATATTGGAAAAATTCTTCAGAAAAAAAGGAAAACAAACAAGAAGTAAATAAACATGAAACAACTATGGAGGAAAACAGGCCATCATTGATATTAGGATTCAAATCATTGCCAATATTAAATAGTTATAAGATTAAAGATATAATATCAAATATAGAAAAATTAAATAAAGAAGTCGAAATTACTTTAGATAATGAATTAAATAATGGGGAAACAACTGTCTTCATTTGGATAAAGCTCTTGAAAACATTATTTGGTTAATGTTTTTTTGATAAAGAAAAATTATTAAGTATTCAACAAAATTAGAGGTATGACGATTAAATAGAAAATTAGCAATAAAATAAAGCGTAATATGAGATTTTACTGAGAGTAACGAATATAATATGCACTATTCTGTTTATGCATATTATATATATTTTAACTGAAGAGAGTAGTTATTAGCATAATATGTTATTTTTAGAGCGGATATTTTAATACAAATTTTTAAAATTTGTAACTGAATTCTCATTGGCGATGTTGATAAAATCTAAGGTTATTAACTACCCATTATCCATATAATTGACCATGTTGTAGATATATTTATTGCGCTAATTATGGGCAGTCTAATGAAAGATGTAGCAGCCTGATAAATAGTAATTTATCGTTAAGTTAATTCGCAACTTTCTTTTATTACGAACTAAAGAAGTCATACATATTTAATTGTATATGGGCTTCTTTTAATTTTGTTATAATATCAACACTATTCTTTTACATAGCCTAAAATATATATTATCAGAAAATACAAAATAATATAAAAATTTAAAGGATTTAATGTAAATATATAGAATATATATAATTGAGAATTTAAGATTAAGGCATCGTAAAAAAATAGCTAGTCAAAGATGCGAAGTACATTTTGCGTAAGACAAAGACACGGGTTCCATTAATAGCGGGGCTATTAGTGGGTTCTGTGGACGCGGTATTACGCAAAATAGACGAATAGACTGACTAGATATTTTTTTGGAGATGCCTAAACTAGAGGGGGAGTATTTTTATGAGCAAACTATTTTATTGTGCAAGCTGTAGAAGAGTTTTTGAAGGAGGAGCAAGCTGTATATACTGTGAAGGAAAGGACATAAAAGAATTAGTAAAGAATTCTCCTGTAAATATATTAGGAACTAAATTAAAAGGTAGAATTTTAAAAATGGACAATAATGTGGTGAGGGTTCTGCTTGTAAATGAAAATAAGGAAAGACTTATAAAGGAATATGAAGCTAATCAATTGAAGAAAATAATATAAACTTATACATTAAAAGAGAGAAGAACAAAGTTTAAATAACAAATAAAGATAGTTCTCAAAGGTTAACTTTTGAGAACTATCTTTTATTTGAGCTTTTATTTTCTATAGCATGTTTATAAGCATCTTTATGGCAACGCCTAAGGACATGGTAACAAAGATAGGCTTAATGAGCTTTGATCCCTTTGCTAAGGCTGCTTTAGTCCCAAGCTGTGCACCTACAATCATAAATAAGGCAATGGGAATGCCATATAAGTATTGAATCTTACCTTCAATAGCAAACATCACTAAAGAGGTAATATTGCTTATGAAATTTAAGAACTTAGCATTGCCGCTGGCATTAGTAAAATCAAACTTAAATATATGAATAAGTCCAAAAATTAAAAAGGAACCAGTGCCTGGACCAAAAAAACCATCGTAAAAGCCAATGGAAAAGCCCAGTAAAATACCTAAAGTTATGTTAGTAGGGGTTATTTTTTCAAATTTATTATCTAGCCCAATAGTTTTAGAGAATAGGCTATATATGCCAACAAAAAGAACCATTACCATTACCAAAGGATACAAGAATTGTTGATCTATGAGCAGCACAGTTTTTACACCTAAGGCAGCCCCAACTAAAGTAAAGGGGATTATAAACTTTAAAACTTTGAAGTTTACTTTTCCCGACTTAGCAAATTTTAAAGAACTTGTAAAAGAGGCGGTAGTAGCGGCAAATTTATTAGTGCCTAAAGCATAATGAGGATTAAACCCTGCAATAAGAAAAGCAGGGACACTTATTAATCCACCACCACCTGCAATAGAATCTACAAAGGCAGCTAAAAATCCAGCAATGCAAAGAAAAAATAAATTAGCATAGTTTAACAATTATAACACCATCCCTAATAAGATTTATCTTAACGTTTTATACATCCCTGTTTAATTATATAATAACTAAAGAAACTTTAAATAGGTTTTAATAAATATCTGTGTCAATTTTAATAAATACTTTACATTTTCACCTCCTTAATTAAGTTTACAATGTAACCCATATGTAGTATATTTAAAGTCGTATATTAATTTTTTAGGAGGCATAAGTATGGAAGAAAAAAATAATTTAGATAAGGGTGCACAAGAAGAAGTTTTGGAAGAAGCAGTAGATTCAGTAGAAGAAGATTTAGCTTCACAAGAAAATCTAGCTACGGAAGAAGCAAGTGAAAGCAGAAAAGGAGAAAAGCCTTCATTCCTTCAAAGATTCCAATCCACTTTAATTGATCAAATCTTTGTAGGAGCGTTATCTCTTATTTTATTATACATATTTGATGGCATAATAGGACTTTTAGGATTCCGTGTTAGTGACAAATTAGGAATGTATTTAGTAGCTTATGTTTTACTTTCAATTATATATCCTCCAATAATAGAAAGCACAAAATTTGGCAATACTATTGGAAAGAAAGCCTCAGATATTATTACTGTAAGAATGAAATAATATTATTTTTCATATTATAGGGTTTCAGCTGAACTATTAACTTATCCATCCATAATCACTTAAAGCTGTGATTATGGATGGATAAATTAAGTTTTCAGGCAGAAAGCCTTTAGATAAAGGAGAACACTGATGAAAAAAGGACAATTATGTGAATTAGATATTATAAGCACTGAATTCGGTGGTTATGGTATAGCGGAAGCAGATGGCTTAAAGGTATATGTAAAAGCTGCTTTTCCAGGACAAAAGGTTTTAGGGAGAATATCTAAAAAAAGAAAAGAATATGCAGAAGCTAAAATAACAGAAGTTTTAGAAAAAGCTCCTTATGAAATAGAGGCTCCCTGTGTTCATTTTAAATATTGCGGCGGATGTCAAAGTCAAAATTTACCTTATGAAAAGCAGCTAGAGCTAAAGAAGGAACAGGTATTAAAGCTTTTTGAAGAAGCAGAGCTACCTACAGGAGATTTTTTAGGTATTGAGCATAGCGAAGAGCGGTATGAATATAGAAATAAAATGGAGTTTACCTTTGGGGATTTAGAAAAGGGTGGGGATCTAACCCTAGGAATGCACCTAAAAGGAAGTCCTTTCGGAATAATAACCGTAGATAACTGCATGTTAATAGATGAAGATTATAGAAAAATATTAAAAGAGGTTATAGAATATTTTAATGATAAAAAGTTACCTTACTATAGAATTATGAGCCACCAAGGCTATTTAAGACATCTTGTAATAAGAAAGACTAAAAATATCGCTGAGATAATGGTGAACTTAGTAACCACCTCTCAAATAGATTTTAATCTAGAAGAGTTTTGCGAGCTTATAAAAGGAATAGAATATAAAGGTAAGCTAAAATCCATCATACATACCTTTAATGATTCTCTATCCGATGCAGTAGTACCTGAAAAGGTAGAAGTGCTTTACGGACAGGATTATATAACAGAAGAGCTATTAGGATTGAAATTCAAGATTTCTCCTTTCTCCTTTTTTCAAACCAACTCAAGGGGAGCGGAAAAGCTTTATAGCTTGGTAAGAAACTTCATGGGTGATGCTGATAATAAAACAGTTTTTGACCTATACTGTGGCACAGGAACCATAGGTCAAATTGCAGCCTCTAAAGCTAAAGAAGTTATAGGTGTTGAACTAATAGAAGAAGCTGTAGCAGCAGCTAACGAAAACGCTAAGTTAAACGGTCTAAATAACTGCAGCTTCATAGCTGGAGATGTAGCTAAGGTGATTCAAGAAGTGAAACAAAAGCCAGATATAATAATACTAGACCCACCAAGAACAGGAGTGCATCCTAAGGCATTAGAATATGTGGTTAAATTTGATGCCAAGGATATAATCTACGTATCCTGCAATCCAAAGACCTTGGTGAATGATTTGAAATATCTAACATATCATGGATATGACATTGAAAAGACGGTGTTGATGGATATGTTCCCGAATACGCCGCATGTGGAGTGCGTAGTAGGAATACGTCGCAAGGATTCCTTATAATCATTGAATTTACTCACTTTGCAAGCTTTTATAACTTTAACACAAATGGTGATGATTTTAGAAATAAAGAAGTTATTCAGGGTGTTAGAGTAAGAGTGGGGATTTGATATGGTGAAAGTAGATATGTAATTATAAAAAGTAAGTATGTGATAAGAAAACTATGAAGTAGAAATATTTTTAATTATAACTTCATAGTTTTTTCTTTATAAATATTTTTATAAATGTATTGGAAAGTCTGTTTGTAAATCATATAAGTATTTTACCGTAATTATTGTTATATTATGACTATTAATGTTATAATTATTGTAAATATATCCAAATTAGCAATGATTAGAGTTTATCAATAAAGAGTGAGTGATGATTTCATGAATACAGAGAGAAAAAGATATGATTTAACTTCAGCGGACACAAAAATAATAGGAACTGACTATCAATTTTTCTATTTTATAAATGAGTTATTAAAATTAAAAAAAGGCCAGCAATTAGGATATGAAGTGAAAGATGATGTTCATATTGATTTGTCATGTGGAAAAACTACACTTATACAACTTAAACATACAACACAGAAACAGGCAAATGGAGAAACAATTAACTTGACGGAACTTGATGATGATCTTTTACATACAATAAACAATTGGATACTTGCAATTTGTGATGAAAATGACGGAAGGAAAAGTTATGATTCTCAAAAAAATTATGTAAAAAACACAACATTTGTACTAGCGACCAATAAATTAATTGATAAAAACCCTTTTATTATTAGCATGAAAAAAGCAAATGGTAATAATAGAAATTTTAAAGAATTTATTGTATATTTAGAGAATTTACTTAAAAATTGCAAAGGAGAAAGTTCTAAAGAATGTATTAGCAATATATTATCAATGAATAGAGTTTTATTAAAAGAATTTATTTCATCGATAAAAATAGAGGTACAAGCAGATACTATTGTTAATGATATTAGAGAAAGTATTTCAAATAAGTATATTCGTGATGAGAAAATAAATGATGTTTTTAGTGATATTTTTTTTGAGTTAAAAGTAAGTTTTTTTGATAAGGTAAATAGTGGACAAAAATTTATTGTAACTTATGAGGAGTGGCAACCTAAAGCAATTGCTATTTTTGAAAAATACCAAACAACAAATTTACCTATAAGGGAGTTCCAAAAGCCTTTACCAAGTAAATTACAAGAGCAGCCATTTATACAGGAGTTAATTGAAATTGGGGATATTGATGAAGAAAATATTGAGGAAATGGCTGAATACACAGGTTTTATGCTTGAAGTAGAAATGAATTTTAAGGAATGGTATGATAATGGAGAAATTACTTTACAACAAAAAGAAAAATTCCATGAAATAGCAACAACATATTGGAAAAATAGTCACAAAAAGTGGCATCGTAAAACTATTTCTTCAAATGATATAGATCATGCTATTCAGTGTATAAATGAAATAAGAGATAAAGAATTAAAATTTGATAAAATTGATTTTAATATACAATTAAGCAATGGAGAATTTTATCACCTTTCAAATAATAGAAAAATAGGATGGTTAAAACATTGGGAGGAAAGGTATAAAAGATGAAACAGATAGATACATTTTATAATAATGAGTTACTTACTGGTATTGCTATTTTAGCAGCACTTAAACAAAAAGGAAAAGTAGAAATAAGCAAAGTTTTGCTAATTCATCCTATATTAAGCTATAAAGGAATAGTGGAATTTTTAAAAGATAAACGAACAAAAATCAGGAGTGTAGAAGAATTAATTATTAAGAAGAATATGGCTTTTGCTAATTTTAATAAAAGATATTTAGAAGATCTGGAATTAAGTATAAATGCAATTTTTCTATTTAAAGAATTGGGAATGTTAGATATTATAAATAATGAATTGATATACATAGAGGCTGGTTTTGATTTTAAGAATAAAGTTTTAGGCAAAAGAGCTTTAGATATTATAGATGCAAGTTATAACCTAATAAATGTTCTTGATAAGGAGGAGGCAAGTAATTTATATTTAAGCTTGCGAGTAGAACTATGAAGTTTTGTATAAATAAGATTATTCTTTGGTTAAAAAATGGAGAAAAAAGAGAACTTTTATTTCAAAAGAATAAAGTTAATGTTATTACTGGTAATAGCGATACAGGCAAGTCAACTATATTGGAGATAATTGACTATTGTTTTTTTGGAAGTGAAAGTGGAATTCCTGATGAACATATTGGGGAAAATGTTGATTGGTATGGTTTAAATTTATCAATGAATGAAAAATGTTACACAATTGCTAGAGGTAAGAAAAAAGGCACTCGTTATTCGAATTCTTATTATTTTTCTGGTGTTGGAGTTATACCTGATTTACCCAACGAAAGTATAGGTGAGGATGAACTTAAAGAAACTATAGAAAGAGAGTTTGGAATAAATGACAAAGTTGTATTTCCTTATAACGGGAAAATAATCAAACAAAATACAAAGATATCTTTTCGCTATTTTTGGATGTTTAATACACAGTCAGGAGATGTTATAACTCATAGTCAAACTTATTTTGACAAACAACATAAAGAAAGGTATAGAGAGGCATTACCAAGAATTTTCGATTTAGCTACTGGTATTACTACAATTGAAAATTTATCTTTAGCAGAAAAGATAATGCGATTAGAAAAAGAAATTGTAAAGCTTGAAAAAAAAGAAAAAGAGGAATTGGCTGAAGAGGAAAAGAAAGATGATAAATTATATGAACTTATAAAAAAAGCAAAGGAATTTAAATTAATTCCAATTCAAACAAATAGCTTCAATGAAGATGTTGCAAACCTTTCATTAATTGTAAAAAATAATAAACTTGATTTGGTCGAATTTCCAGAGAATGATTTACTGGAGGAATTGCTAAAAGAACGACAGGAAATAATTTTAAAGATCAGAAAACTTAAAAGTTTTTCAGGCCGATATCGGAAATATAAAAATAAACTTTCAAAGGATGCGGAAAGTTTAAAACCAATAGAATACTTAAAAAAATATATAGATAATATTGAAAATAGTGAATATAAGAAATTTTTAAACATACTGGAAAATGATTACTATCAGATAAAAGAAACGATTAAGACTAAGATGCCATTTGAAATAGATATTGAGAATAAATTAAATAATTTAGAAGAACAATTGAAGAATAAAGAAGAGGAGATTAATAAGTATCCTAAAATAGATTTTAAACCTATAAGTGAAAAAGAAAGATATATAGCATTTGGAGAGATTAAAGCAGAGATCAACAAATTTTCAGAAGGGACATTAATTTCTTCTGGAACTAGAGAAAAAATAAAAGAAAAAACTAAAGAACTAGAACGTGCTAAGAAATCATTCATTCCATTGGAAGAAAGTAGAGCGAATACTATTGAAGCTTTGAATGAGTATATAAATACATATATTCAATCAGCAAAAGATGTATTTGGAACCTATAGTGATTATAAGGCATCATTTGATTATAAAGATAAAAAATTAAATTTAAGAAAAAGCAAATCATCAGAATGTGCTGGACACACAAGTAGTTCAGTAGATTTATTTAGGCATATTTGTCTATTTTTGGGATTGCATGAAATGATAATGAATAAAGATATTGCATATGTTGCACCATTTTTAATTCTTGATCAACCAACTAGACCATACTTTAATAGTTCAAAGAAACTTAATTATCAGGAAAGCAAAAGTAATACTAAGGATAAAGATGATTGGACAAAAGTAAGAAGAATTTTTTTATTACTAGATGAATTCATAAAAAATGTTGTTGAAAATGATAAAGAAATGCAGCTTATAGTTTTAGAACATGTTTCAACAGATGCATGGGAAGATTGTAATTATGTTCATCTAGTGGAAGAATTTGATGGAATAAAAAATGCTTTAATACCACCGAATATTGCTGAGATAAAATAATATGTTAAACAACACTGGTGAAAAGTCAAATTTAAGTATTCACTAGCGTTGTTTAATTTTTATATTTTATTCCCATCTTCAAAAACAAAAAATCCTTCAAATTTACACCCAAGAGCTTCAGCGATTTGCTGGAGCTCTTTTTCTGAGAAATTATCACGTGAGAGTTTATTGGATAAATTTTGGTTAGTTGTTCCAATTAATTTTGCAAGCTCCGATATAGTAATATTTTTTCTTTTTATTAAAATACGAATTTTTTCACCCATAGTTAATTGCATGTGATTCACCATCCTTAAATTTAAATATACACTTTTTAATGTGAATTTTCAATAATAATAAAAATAATTGATAAAAACAAAAGATTCTTCTTGAATAATTACATTTATAAGTGTAATATTAAATTAAATAGTGTGAATAAGAAAAGCAGGAAAAATGAATTTATAAAGGTGGAGGGTAAAAATGTGTAAAAGTAAAGTGATTTCAATTGTGAATCAAAAAGGGGGCGTTGCTAAAACCGTAACAACTTTAAACTTAGGATATGCATTAGCAGAAATGGGAAAGAAGGTATTGCTTATAGACTTCGACCCGCAGAGCAGTTTAACAGTATGCTTTGGATATGACAATACAGACAGTATAAAAACAACAATATATAATTTGATGTCGCAGGCTATTGAGGAAAAAAGCTTACCTAAGAAGGAAGAGTATATTATTACATCAGGAAATATTGATATTATTCCATGCAACTTAGAGCTATCAGCAATTGAAATAGCACTTGTTAATGTTATGAGCAGAGAACTTGTTTTAAAATCTATTGTTGATGAAATAAAAGATGATTATGACTATGTAATTATTGATTGTTCTCCATCACTAGGGATGCTTACTATAAATGCACTTGCGGCTTGTGATAGTGTGATTATCCCTGTTACTCCTCAATATCTTTCAGCTAAAGGCTTGGAGTTACTTCTTAGAAATATTATAAGAGTTAAAAAGAGAATAAATCCTAAGATTGAGGTTGATGGAATACTTTTAACAATGTATTCAGAAAGAATGAAGCTTTCAAAAGAAGTGTTATCAATAATTCAAGATGCTTATGGAAGTAGAATAAATATTTTTGAGAATAAGATACCAACTTCAGTTAAAGTTGGCGAGGCTAATATGAAAAGTAAGAGTACCATAGAATATGATTCTAAAAATAAAGTATCCATCGCATATAGAGAATTTGCTAAGGAGGTGGCGGCAATATGAGTGAGAAAAAATTAATGAGTTTAGATGATATGTTTGGAGATATCTCATCTGAAAAAGAAACTAATTCAGGAATAGCAGAGATTGAAATAGAAAAACTTGTGCCTTTTTGTAATCACCCTTTTAAGCTTTATGAAGGTGAAAGATTAAATGATATGGTAGAAAGTATTAAGGAGTTTGGAGTTATAGTACCTATAGTTATAAGACCTATAGGTACAAGCTATCAGATCCTATCTGGTCACAATAGAGTAAATGCTGCAAAACTTGCAGGAATACTTAAAGTACCAGCAGTTATTAAGGAAGGACTTACTGAAGATGAAGCTACTTTAATTGTTACTGAAACAAATACAATGCAAAGATCATTTTCAGATTTACTTCATTCAGAAAGAGCTGCTGTCATTTTTACAAGGCACAAAGCTATGGCTAATCAAGGAATTAGAAATGACTTATTAAATGAGATAGAAAGACTTTCTAAATCCAATGAAATCAAGGAAGATGCAACCTTTTCCCCATTGGGGAAAAAGTTAAGAACCCACGAAGAAATAGGTGAAACTTATAAACTTTCTAAAAATTCTATAGCAAGATATTTAAGAATCTTCAAGTTAATAGATGAAATAAAAGAATTTATAGATAAAGAGGAAATATCTATAAGAGCAGGTGTAGATTTATCATATTTATCAGAAGAACATCAAAATATGATTGTAGAAATTACAACAGAAAATAATTATAAAATAGACATGAAAAAAGCCGAAGTACTTAGGGATTACTCAGAGAAAGGTAAATTAAATGAAGAAACAGCTTATTCAATTCTTTCAGGAGAACTAAATAAAAAAACAAAATCAAATAAACCTGCATCTATAAAATTGAAGCCAAAACTAATAAGTAAATATTTTGCACCAGAAGTTAAACAGCCAGAGATTGAAGATATTATTGATAAGGCTTTAAAACTATATTTTGAAACACAGGGGAAGGAGGTACTTGATGAGTAGATTAACAGAGGTAAGAGAAATCTACGAAAAAGTAACAGGAATAGTTACAAGCAATAAAAAGGAATGGAAAGAGTTCTTAGATTTTGCAGCAAGAATTTATAAGTATAACTTTGATAATGCAGTTTTAATTTATGCTCAAAGACCTGATGCTACCATGGTTGCTACCATGGAAATTTGGAATAAAAAAATAGGAAGATATGTAAACAGAGGAACAAGAAGCATAGCAGTTTTTGATACTTCAATGCCAACTCTTAGATTAACATATTTATTTGATATTAAAGACACTAATGGAGAACCTCATACCATTCCTAAGTTATGGAAGTTAAGTGATGCTATTAGTGAAAAACTTTTAGAAAATATAAATGAAAAATATGAGTTAAATTGTAGTTCTATTGAAGAATTGATATTACAGCTTACAGATATCAAGGTTAATGAAAGCTTTGATAATATTTTAGAAGGCTATGAACAGGATATTAAAGAAACGTGGCTTGAAGGTTTACCAGAAGAAGGTTTTATAAGTTGTTTTACTCAAACTGTTCTTGAAAGTATAAATTATATGGTGGCAAAAAGATGTGGAATAGAAGCTTCAAACTTTGACAGCGAAAATAGCTTTAGAGTAATAAATCATTTTAATACGCTGCCATTAACTTTTAGACTTGGAAATTCTGTGTGTAATATATCACAGCAAATTCTTAGAGAATTTGAAAGTGAAATAGTAAAAATAATAAAAAAGCAAAGGAGCGAAAAAAATTATGAAAGAGAACTTAAATTTAAGTTACAAGGATATAGACGGAATATTTTATCCAGAGATACAAATATCCAGGAACAAGGAAGTAGATCAGAAGCCTTTAGGGAAGTACGGGAAGATGGCATTAAATTATCTAAAGAACAATCATCAGAGCAGATACAGCTTACTTTTAGCACAAGGGGAGCTGATGGAGAAAATGCATCAGGTGAACGAGGAAGCATATCAGAGGTTGGAAGTATTAATGGAGCAAATGCTGAAAACAGATCCAATAATGAATCCAGAGAATACAATAGAGAGCTTCAAGCACAGGAAGAGAATAAAGGAAACAGCAGAGGAGATAGTTCTTCACGAAATAGTATACAAAATGAGATAAAGCAAATAGATATTTTTGAGTCACAACAAAGTGGCTCTTTTTTTATTCCTGAAAATAAGCATAAGGAAGCTAAAAATATAGAAGATACTAAAAATGAAGATATTAGTAATAAAGGCGATATTCAAGATAAAATCTATGAGCAGGTTATTTATAAGCTAAAAGCACTAAATGCTGATTATTATAAAAGTGTAGAGTTTGAAGAACCATTAGAAAAGAACCTTTACTCAAAGACTTTACAAAATATATCAAACTTAATTACAAGTAAATTAGCATTAGAAGAAGCAAATATAGAAAGCAAGTTAGAAAAAATTCAAAATGTAATTGATAAAATAGTAAAAGAAATTACTTTTAATGATTTGGAGATAAATGTTGCTGTAAATAAAATAAACTCTTTAATTAATACAGAAGCATCAACTGTAGTAAATACAGAATATATAACTACAGGTAAAAATTCAACTTGGGAAGATTATAAAAATAAAGCCATAGAAAATTATGAAACTAATATTTTAGGGTGGCTAAATAACAATGGAGTTAATAGAAAACCTGAAACTAAAGGAAAAACAAATGCAAAAGAAAAAGATGAGAAAATAAACTACAACTATAGTCCAGATGATGAAATTGGAGTTGGAGGACTTAAAACTAAATTTAGAAACAATATAGAAGCTATTAAAACTTTAAAGGCTATTGAAGAAGAAAATAGATTAGCAACACCAGAGGAACAGAAAATACTTGCTAAATATGTAGGCTGGGGAGGGATGGCTCAAGCCTTTGATATTAATAGCACAGGATGGAATAGCGAATATACAGAGCTAAAAGCACTACTTACTCCTGAAGAATATGTATCTGCAAGAGCATCTACACCTAATGCTCATTATACTTCATCTACAGTAATAGAAGGAATATATAAAGCACTTGAAAGCTTTGGATTTAAAACAGGTAATATATTAGAACCTTCCATGGGAATTGGAAATTTCTTTTCTATGCTTCCAGACAGCATGAAAGATTCTAAGTTATATGGAGTAGAACTTGATGATATTTCAGGAAGAATAGCAAAGCAGCTTTATCAAAAGGCGGATATTAAAATACAAGGCTTTGAAGAAAATAACTATCCAGATAATTTCTTTGATGTTGCTATAGGCAATGTTCCCTTTGGAGATTATAAGCTTCATGATCCTAAATATGATAAATATAATTTTTTAATACACGATTACTTTTTTGCTAAGGCTTTAGATAAAGTAAGACCAGGTGGAATTATAGCTTTTATAACTTCTAAAGGTACTATGGATAAAGAAAACAATAGTGTAAGAAAGTATATTGCAGAAAGAGCAGAACTAATTGGAGCTATAAGACTTCCTAATACTGCCTTTAAATCAAATGCCAATACAGATGTTACAGCGGATATTATATTTCTTCAAAAGAGAGAAAGGCTACAGGTTGTAGAAGAAAATTGGCTTCATGTTGCAAAAACAGAAGATGGAGTGCCTATAAATGAATATTTTCTTGATAATCCAGAAATGCTTCTTGGAAAGATGGTTTTTGACCAGAGAATGTTTGGTGAAGGCAGTAAATACACAGCATTAGTTAATGATGATGAAAATTTTGATTTAAGTGAAGCTTTAGCTAAAGCAGTTCAAAATCTAAATGCTAATATAGTAAGTTTTGAAAGAGAAGAAGATACTGCGAAAGATTTTATTCCTGCTGATCCTAATGTTAGAAATTATACCTATACCTTTATAGATAACCAGCTTTATTATAGAGAAAATGCTGTAATGAGAAAGATTGAAGCTTCAGGAAAGATTTTAGAGAGAATAAAGGGACTTCATGCTATAAGGGAAATCACTAGAGAAATAATAGATATTCAAACTAATGGTTGTACCCATGAAGAGTTAAAAGAAAAGCAGGAAATTTTAAATAAAAGATATGATGCTTTTGTTAAAAGTTATGGATATATAACAGCAAGAACTAATAATACAGCTTTTAGAGATGACAATGATTATCCTCTCTTATGTTCTCTTGAAGTAGTACATGAAAACAAAAATGTTACTAAAGCTGATATGTTCACTAAACAAACTATAAGGCCTCAGATAAAGATAACAGAAGTTGATACAGCCATTGAAGCTCTTACTGTAAGTCTAAATGAAAAAGGAACAGTAGATTTATCTCTAATGTTAGAAATTTATGATAGCACAAGAGAGAACATTATAAATGAACTTAAGGGTTTAATATTCTTAAATCCTGAAAAATATAACAAAGATGATTTACTTCAAGGATGGGAAACTCAAGATGAATATTTAAGTGGAAATGTAAGGCAGAAATTAAAATTAGCAAAGCTTTATGCTGAAACTAATCCAGAGCTTTTTACACAAAATGTAGAAGCTTTAGAAAAAGTGCAGCCAGTAAATTTAGAGGCTAGTGAAATTGATATAAGGCTTGGAACAACATGGATTGAAGAAGGAGATATAGAAAAATTTATTTATGAAACCTTAGGAACTCCAAAGTATGCTCAAAACTCAGGTTCTCGTTATAGCAGCAATGAAATAAAGGTTCATTATAATAATTTCAATTCATCTTGGGTTATAGAAAACAAAGGTATAGATGGTTATTCCGTTGCAGCAACAGAAACCTTTGGAACTAAAAGGCTTAATGCTTACTACATTATTGAAGAAGCCTTAAACCTTAGAACTGTTACTGTAAAAGACAGAATAGAAGATGGAGATACTGTAAGATATGTACTTAATCAAAAGGAAACCATGCTGGCAAGAGAAAAGCAGAATCAGATTAAGGAAGAATTTAAGAACTGGATATTTAGAGATCCTGACAGAAGAAAGAAGTATGTTGAATTCTATAATGAAAACTTTAATAACATAAGGCTTAGAGAATATGATGGGAGCCATTTAACCTTCCCTGGAATGAATCCAGATATTAAGCTTAGACAGCATCAAGTAAATGCTATAGCTAGAATTTTATATGGTGGTAGTACACTTCTTGCTCATTGTGTTGGTGCAGGAAAGAGCTTTGAAATGATAGCAAGTGCTATGGAACTTAAAAGATTAGGTCTTTCAAAGAAAAGCATATTTGTAGTGCCTAATCATTTAACAGAGCAGATGGGAGCAGAGTTTTTAAGATTATATCCTTCAGCGAATATTTTAGTTACAACTAAAAAAGACTTTGAAAAGCAAAACAGAAGAAGATTTGTAAGCAGAATTGCTACAGGAGTTTATGATGCAATAATTATAGGTCATACGCAATTTGAGAAAATACCAATTTCAAAGGAAAGACAAGAAAGAATGTTAAATTACCAGATAGATCAAATGACATATGCCATAGAAGCTACTAAAAGAGAGCGAGGAGAAAACTGGTCTATAAAGCAGATGGAGAAATTTAAAAAGAGTTTAGAGAGTGAACTTAAAAGACTTCTTGATGAATCAAGAAAGGATGATATTATAAACTTTGAAGAGCTTGGTATTGACACTATGTTTGTAGATGAAGCACATTATTATAAAAATTGTGCAGTATTTTCTAAAATGAGAAATGTGGCTGGAATATCCAATACCAGAGCTAAAAAAGCCAGTGACATGCTTATGAAATGCCAATATATCCATGAAATAAATGAAGGCAGGGGAGTAATATTTGCTACAGGAACTCCTATTTCAAATTCTATGACAGAAATGTATGTAATGCAAAGGTATCTTCAAAACCATGAACTTGAAAGGAGAGGTATTCAGCATTTTGATGCTTGGGCAGCTAGCTTTGGTGAAGTGGTTTCTTCATTAGAACTTGCTCCAGAAGGTACAGGCTATAGGTTTAGAAGCAGGTTTTCAAAGTTTAAAAACCTTCCAGAACTAATGACCTTATTTAAAAATATAGCAGATGTTCAAACTTCAGATATGTTAAAGCTTCCAGTGCCAAAACTTAAAGATGATAAATATATTTTAGTATCTTCTGAGCCAAGTGAGTTTATAAAACATGAAATGGAAAACTATGTTGAAAGAGCAGAAAGAATTAGAAATGGCATGGTTGATCCTTCTGTAGATAATATGCTTAAGATAACCAATGAAGCAAGGCTTTTAGGAACTGATCCACGGCTTATAAATAAGGAAGCAATAAATGAGCCCGATTCAAAGGTTAATAAGTGTATTGAAAATATTTATGAAGAATATAAAAAATCAGAAAGTATAAAAGGAACTCAAATAGTATTTTGTGATGTGGGAACCCCTAACTCAGATGGGCGTTTTTCTGTTTATGATTCAATTAAAGCAGAACTAATAAATAAAGGAATTCCTGAAAATGAAATATGCTTTATTCACGATGCTAAAAATGAAATACAACGTGAAGAAATATTTTCTGATATGAGGTCCGGAAATAAAAGAATAATTATAGGAAGTACTCCTAAGATAGGAACAGGAACTAATATTCAAGACAGACTAACTGCACTTCATCATTTAGATTGCCCTTATAGACCAAGTGATATAGAGCAGCGTGAAGGAAGAATTTTAAGGCAAGGGAATATGAACCCAGAGGTAAATATTTATAGATATGTTACCAAAGATACTTTTGATTCATACCTTTGGCAGATTGTAGAGCAAAAACAAAAGTTCATATCGCAGATAATGACTTCCAAATCTGTTGCAAGAAACTGTGAAGATGTAGATGAAACAGTACTGTCCTATGCAGAAGTTAAAGCTTTAGCTACAGGAAATCCATTAATAAAAGAAAAGATGGATGTTGATAATGAAGTAGCAAGACTAAGAGTTTTAAAAGCTGCTTATGATAGTCAAAAATATACCCTTCAAGATAATTTCACTTTCAAATATCCAAAACTCATTAGTGAAGCTAACAGCCAACTTGAATGTGTTATTAAGGATATTGATAAAAGAAATATGGAGGATGGTACGGAGTTTTCAATAATTATAAATGGTAAATTATTTGATGAAAGAGAAAAAGCAGGAACAATGCTTCAGAGTCTTTATGAGAAGATACCTAAAGGTGAGGAACTTCATGTAGGAAGTTATAAAGGTTTTGAGTTAAAACTTAGAAAAAATCTCTTCTATGAAAAGCATGAACTCTTAATTCATGGTAATTTAAAATACACCGTAGACCTTGGAGATAGTGCTCATGGAAATATGCTTAGAATTGAAAATGTACTAAATAATCTTGAAAGCAAAATGGAGAATATAGAAACAAAGATTGAGGAATATAAAAGAAACTTAGAACAGTCAAAGATAGAATATGAAAAACCATTTCCTTATGAAGAAGCATTAAAAGAAAAGCTATCAAGACAATTTGAGCTAAACTCATTACTGGATCTTAATAAAAAAGACAATGAAGTTATAGTAGATGAAGATGCATTAAGTAAGGAATGTGAGGAAAATGAAGGGTTAAAAGAACAGGAATATGATGAAATGGCAATGTAAAAAAGATTTTGAAAAAGATGGGGTGAGGTAAGTGAATAAAAATAAAGGAATAAATAGAGATAACTATAAATATATAAGTTCTTTAATAGCACAGCTTTTAGAACTTGATATAGACACCGAAGAAAAAATAACAGGTTATATTGAAAACTATGGAGTAGATAATTTTATAAAAGACTATGACAAAATGGAACTTCCCTATGATACTTATGAAAAATTAGAAAGCTTAGGGATGATTATAGAAAATATGGGAGGTGCGGTGTAAATGGATAAGAACATGCCCTATACTAATAACTTTTTAAAAGGCTTAACCAGTTTGACAGGTATTCCTATAAAGAAAATTCAAGAATATGCAAAAGAAAATAATCCTTTTAATATATTAGAGCATCCAAAAGTTATAGAACCAAATGAAAAGCAACTTCAAAAAATAGGACTGCTTAATGAATTTATAGCTTCTTACAACCTACTTAAAGTACATGAAAGTGAAAATAAAATTAAGTTTTCATCTCCCAAAGAAGCAGCTGATTACTTTATTCCATTATTAAGTGGTATAAAGGATAAAGAAAAATTTATGGTGGCATTTTTAGATAATGGAAACAACATAATTCAGACAAAAATAATGTCAGAAGGTAATATAGCTCAAGCAGTAATTTATCCAAGAGACATTTTAAAAGAAGCTCTAGCTTGTGACTGCAAAGCAATGATATTAGCACATAATCATCCAGGAGGTTCTAATTCCCCATCCAATGAGGATAAAGCATTAACACAAAAGCTTGTAAATATATTTCATCCATTAGATATAAAAATACATGATCATATAATAGTTGCAGGAGTGAATTTTTGTTCTATGGCTGAAAAAGGTTATATGCCACAAGCTATAAATGAACTAGCTAGCTATGAACCAATAAAAATAGAAAATAAAAATATATTAGAAGAAAATCAAAGCTTCAATTCTCAGTTAGACGAGGAATTGGAGCTTTAACTTTATTTATAGGAGGGAATAGTCCATGGCAATGGAAAAACTAAGATTTACTGATGAAGAAATATCTAAAGCTGATAGTGTAAATATAATAAGCTATGCCTTAAGTGCAGGATATCCAGTAAAGCAAGTTACTTCTCGTTCCTTTAAAATAGATGGCTATGGAGGTTTATATATTCATAGTGATGGCCATAAATGGAATTGGTTTTCTCAGAATAAAGGTGGTGGAGCTATTCAGTTTGTAATGGAAATGGAGAATAAGTCCTGGGTAGATGCAGTAAAAACTCTAATAGGAAAAACAGATGAAATTGTACGATATAAACCTCCAGAAGTTATTGAAGAAGAAACAAAAGGAGAATTTATTCTTCCAGAAAAAAATACTACCTTTAAACATATCTTTGCCTATCTTATTAATTCAAGGGGCATTGATAGTGAAATTGTAAGAGATTTTGTTAAAGAACATAAGCTATATGAAAATACACATGGTAGCTGCGTATTTGTAGGCTTTGATAAGGAAAATAATCCCAAATATGCAAGTATAAGAAGTACTAATACTACAGGGAATTCTTTTAGATGTGATGTAAAAAACTCAGATAAAACCTATCCATTTTGTAAGGAAGGAAAGAATAATACAGTATGTATATTTGAAGCCCCTATAGATTTAATGAGCTATCTTACATTGATAAAAAAACACAATATACGAGGCTTTGATAATCACTGTATTTCTCTTGGAGGAGTTGCGGATAAAGCTCTTGAATACTACTTAAAAGAAAATCCTAATATAAATAAAATAATGCTCTGTCTTGATAATGATGAGGCAGGGCATTTTGCATGTAATCAAATTTTTAATAAATATAAAGATAGATATGAAATTGTAAGGCATAAACCTAAAGGAAAAGATTTTAATGAAGATTTAATAGCTTTAGATGAGGAGTCAAAAGTAACAAAAATAAGTGAAAATGAATCTATGTATGGAAGTAATAATTACTTAAATGAGTTTGATGATATGAGTATTTAGAAAGGCAAAGGATGATTTGAAATGCAATTTTTAAATAAGGAACATGCAGTCAATTTTAATGAACTAATACAGAAGGACAATACACATCCTAGAGATACTGAAAGGTACTCTTTATTTTATATTATTGCAGGTAATGAGGATTTATATAGAAAGAGAAGCTTTCTATATGACTTTGAAAGTAATGGTATTAAAGCTAACTGTCTTGATGATGGTACTGTTGATCTTTCTAGCAGTGCAAAAGCTCTTGTAAGATTAGCTTTTAATTTGTTCAACAACTATGAAGATAAATATACGACACCTATTGATATTTTTTATAGTTTAGATGATAAAAATTATAATCTGGCAATGAATTCAATAGATATAAGGTTTGGAAGGGAGGTTGAAAGTGAAAGAATTTGTGAAATGGAACAGGAAAATGATGAGGAATTCGAAGTTTAGTTCTTTTTTCAATATCCAAGAGGACTGAGCGAAAGCCATGGGCTTGAGGTGAAGGCAAGCTTCCTATTGGTATAGCCAATAGCTTGTATAAAGTTGGGAAATCCCCAAAACCCTTTTTAAAAATGATTCTTTCAAGAAAGAAGTGAAGGAATGAGAAAAAGAAATGTTCAAACTAATATAAGAATGACAGAAGAAGAAGTAGAGCAAATAAAAAAGAGAGCAAAGAAAGCTAATATGACCTTTAGCAATTATGTTATATCTTCTGCACTTAATAAAGAAATTGTGGTTATTGATGGAATAAAAGACTTTACTCATCAGCTTTCTAAAGTAGGTACAAACCTTAATCAGTTAACTATGCTTTGCCACCAAGGAAAGATAAGCTGTCCTGATATAAATTCTGTAAATAAGATGTTGAAAGAGATATGGGAGAAACTTATGCGTATTAGGAAATAGGATAAAAATTTTGGAATTGTTGAGAATTAAACGGGAAAGGAATATAATTTTATATAATCGGATTAACCCCTTTGTTTTGGACAAGGACTAATAAATTCTCTACTTTTCTTAGATTTACGCCCTTATCTCAATATTGGTTAGGCTTTCTCCAAAATAAAGGTTGTAAAACTCATTTGGTGACATAAACTTTAAGCTTGAATGCATTCGCCTATCGTTATAAAAGTCCATGAATTCGTTTACTATCTCATATGCTTCCGCATAATTTTGAAACTCATTGATTTTTAAACATTCATCCTCAAGTATTCTATGAAATGATTCTACATGAGCGTTTTTATTTGGTGTCTTTACTGGTATTCTTTCATGTTCTATTTTAATTTCTGTGCAGCATTTGCTGAATTTATGGCTTACAAACTGTGGACCATTATCTGTTCTTATTACGGGCTTTTTAGCTCCTTCCTCAAATAGATTTCTTCTTATTAGGCACTTTCTAAGTAATGCGGTAGCATCTTTAGCTTCACAGTGTAATCCCATATGGTAATCGATAATACTTCTATCAAAGACGTCAATCAAGTTTAACAGGTAAAAGAATTTATCCTCACCTTGGATGTAGCCATATTTTATATCCATTTCCCATAGTTGATTTGAGCCTGTTATAGTTCTGTTAGCTGCAATAATTCTCTTTATTTTAGGTTTAATAACTCTTTGATCTTTGAGCACACAGAGTTCTTTACATAGTCTATAAACCTTCTTATGATTAATCACAAGATTATAATACTTTCTTAAGTGGTGGGCTATTTTTCTATATCCATAGTTAATAGCATCACCATCGATTGACTCCATAATAAATTCTTTAATTTGCTCATCGCATATCTTTTTATTCTCTTTGTTTAAGCTATATCCTCTAGGCTTTCCGCCTTTAGGTTTTGCTTTTTCTTTGCCTTCCACATTTAAGTTATAGTAATATGTTGATCTCCCAAGCTTAACTACTTTCAGTACAAAAACTGCGTTATATCCTTGATCTATATACTTTTTAGCTATGTCTACTTTATCTTTAATTGAGGGTTTGCTTTTTTTATTAAGTCTTTAAGAATTGCTATTTCTAAGTCTTTTTCTCCTAATAACTTTTTTAACTGATCATTTTCTTTTGTTACTTCTGTAAGCTCGCTTTCAAGCTCCTTTTCTCCCCCAATTAAAGTCTTTCTTCCTGGCTTAACTTTAATTTCATCCTTAGCTTTTGAATTTTTTATCCAAGTAAATATGGTTGACTTTGACACTCCGTGTCTTCTTGCAACTAGTGAAACATTTCCTACTTCCTGTACTTCTCTTAATATTTCATCTTTTAGCTCTTTTGTATAACTTTTACCTTTCATAACTTACCTCCAATCACTTTCTACATTATAATAAATGTATAGGCAATTGTCCAAGTCAATCTAGGGGCTTAAGAGGCAACACAACGCGTGTATTTCTATAGTTCCAATATTTAACCATTTGGAAGATGAACAAATGGCTGAAATTATGGAAGTAACCAGAACTGTTTCATTTAAAAAGGGAGAGATAATTTATAAAGCAGGTGACTTTTCGGAATCACTATATATAGTAAGCGAAGGAAAAATTAAAATATACAGGTTATCTGAATCTGGAAAAGAACAGCTGGTACGTATTTTACGTATAGGAGACTTCACTGGAGAATTGGCGTTGTTTAACGAATCGATTCATGAATCATATGCAGAAGCAATGGAAGCAACCCAGGTTTGTACAATAAAACGTACTGATTTACAAGAATTTCTTATGAAATATCCCTCCATTTCGTTGAAAATATTAGCTGAATTTTCAAATAGATTAGAACATTCAGAAAAACAAACTTCTCGACTTGCTACTTTAAAAGTGGAAACCCGGATTGCGCTTTTCTTAGTTGAGTGCATGGGTGATGAGAAACAATCAGGGAAAATTGTATTACCAATGAGTAAAAAAGATTTAGCATCCTATTTAGGTACAACTCCGGAAACCATAAGTAGAAAGCTAAGTGAGCTTGAGGACGCAGGACTTATTAAACAGAAGATACACAAGAAAATTGAAATATTGGATTTGGATGGGCTTCTTCTTGTTTAACCTACTTCCAACTGGGACATTATGTTCTGGTATATCAAAAGGTTTAGAGCGTGTGTTAATGGGAATATATCGAGGGAAGTTTTTTTGAGTTGGGGGTGCCTTGACCGTTACTACTTTTCTTGATCCATAAGCTTTTGGTGCTCAATACGAAGTGAAATATAATCTACACTTCATAAAAATTCCATGGTGATATGTTCCCAAGAACGCAGACATCAATAATAAGCACTCGAGCCACGTTGAGACTAGAGAACTGCTTTTTGCCTTGCGAGTTAAGGCAAATACTGTATTGGCATGCGTAATCGAAGTATCTGAATCAGCAACTGATCTTATGCATAGATTGTTGTAGAGTCTTTAACATATTTTTTGTACTGTTTATAATTTAAATAAAGGCATTTCTTCCTACCTCAATACTGACAAAGAGCTTTTTATCCTTATCACCATTTTGAAGTACTATGGTGTCAGCAAAAACTGAGAATTGGTTCTAGTAGTATTAAAGTAAGCATGGGTAACAATTTAAATTTATGTTTTTTTATACATTTCCGGTAAATATCAAAAATAAAAGAACTGCGTTTGCAGCTATTATCCCACTTGATATAATCCATCCCATTATATTCGTAATAGGTTTATTTACTAAGGAACCCATTAAATCTTTCCTTTTTGTAATTAATAACATCGGAATGATAGCAACTGGAAGTATAAAACTTAATGTGACCTGACTAAAACAAGAGCATTCATCGGATTAAGGTCTAAAACTATTATGAGCATACTTGGAAACATTGTTACGAGCCTCGTTACATTATCATTGATATTAAGGACTATGAATCCCTGCATTATTGTCTGCCTTGCCATAGTACCAACGGTAGAAGAAAGAGCAGATGCTATAAGTGCCAAACCGAAAGAGCCACTTGATGCGGCACCCAGCAAGGGGGATAACGATTTATGTGTTTGTTCAATGGATTCAACAACCATACCATTTCTATAAAATACAGAAGCTGATACAATTACCATTGCTGCATTAACTATGAAGGCGATATTCATAGCGATGGTAATGTCCAATCTCTCCATTTTTAAATGTTTCTTTTTATCTTCTACTGATAAATCCTTATTTCTGCATCGTACAATTTTGACAATGAAGGTAAATTACATGCGGTGTTACTGTAGCACCTAACATTCCAACAGCAATAAGCACGGCTTCTCCATTTGGTAATGATGGTAAAAGTACATGTAAGCCTGCCAATCCCCAATCAGGCTTTGCTAGAAATAGTTCAATTGTATAAGATATGCAAATGACAGCAACTAAGATGTAGCAGGCACTGATGTGTATACAAAGATAACAGTGATTGTTTCAGGTGTAGTTTTTGTAGTTGTGGCGTATTTATTTATGAAAAAAGTTAAAGAATAAGCAGAACTAGGAGTAGTGGATATTAATAATTTGTAATAATTTATCATTATCGGAGAAATAATAAAATAATAGGAAGAACAGTTAATTGATGTATACACTAAAACAAAAAAACTTTAACAAATCCATCCAATTGTCTTGACAATTAAATAATATTTCGATATGATAATAATATCTCTTTGCGCTGCATTACATTTCTACTTGAAATGCGAGATCAACAGTACAAACTGAGCAGGCGATGAACCTTATTCATTAAGGTCGTGGGGCTGGGCCACCAAAGTGTGGCAGCAGATTGTGATATTATACACATCTGTGGGACAGTAGTATGTTCCATAGGTGTGTTTTTTTTATACCTAAAGGAACAAAGTGAACTTGAATGGAGTGCCATAGAGCTATCAATCGAATGCCAAATAGGCTAAACGGAGGTAACTTTTATGACAGACTACAAACAAAGCATGGCGGGACTAAGCTCCGTCGAAGCGAAGAAACTGCAGGACAAATATGGTAAAAACGAATTGACTCCACAAAAGAAAGATAGCTTCATTAAGAAGGTCTTTCACATCATTTGTGAGCCGATGTTTTTACTGTTAATTGTTGCTGCAGTTATTTATTTTATCCTTGGGGAACCAAGGGATGGTGCAATCATGCTGATTTTTGTTATAGGTATTATCAGTATTGATGTTATTCAAGAATGGAAAACAGATAAAACTTTAAATGCACTTAAAGATTTATCGGCTCCTCATGTCACAGTAATCCGTGATAGAAAAGAAACTGTTATCGCAAGTTCAGACCTTGTACCTGGCGACTTGATGATGATTTATGAGGGTGTGAAAATCCCGGCTGATGGTATTGTAGTAAAATGCAATGACCTTTGTGTCGATGAGTCTTCCCTTACCGGTGAGGCAGAGGGAGTCTGGAAGATAAACACAGAAAACGCAGAGCCTACGAAAGATTATTGGCGTAAAGATTATTGCTATGCGGGAACATTGGTAACTCAAGGAACAGCAACTGTATTGGTTGATAAAATCGGTGCAACGACTGAATATGGTAAAATCGGTGCTAATGTAGCCTCAGCACCAAATGAAGATACCCCTCTCCAGAAACAAACAGGTAATCTAGTGAAAATTTGTGCAGGAATTGCAGCTGTACTGTTTGCACTTGTCGGAGTGGTTACCTATTTTAATCTTCCTGATCATGTTTTTGGGGATAGAATTATTGAAAGTATTCTTTCAGGTATAACTCTTGCAATGGCGATGATACCTGAAGAATTTCCTGTAATTCTAACCGTATTCTTATCTATGGGAGCTTGGCGCTTGGCAAAAAAACAATCCCTTGTGCGTAAATTACCATCTGTTGAGACTTTAGGTGCAGTATCTGTACTATGCGTTGATAAGACGGGAACAATAACCATGAACCAGATGACTGTGCAGAATACCTGGGCACTGAACGATGATACACATTCTCTCATTGAAACTATGGGACTTGGTTGTGAGACAGATGCTTATGATCCCATGGAAAAAGCAATGTTAAGTTATTGTGATAGTCATGGAATTTCGAAGGAGCATTTGTTTGGCGGAGAACTTATCACAGAGTATGCCTTTACAAATGAACTGAAAATGATGGGGCATGTATGGCGCAGAAATGGTGAAATCATCATTGCTGCTAAGGGATCGCCAGAGCGAATTTTGACTGTTTGCAATATGTCAAATAAGGATAGAGAGCTTACTGAACAGAAAATTACTGAAATGTCTAAAGAAGGACTACGTGTTATCGCCGTAGCTAACATGAAGCCACAAACCGAAAGTGACATTCCAGAAAAAATCACAGATTGTTCGCTGACACTTCTTGGATTAATTGGTCTTGCCGATCCTCCGAGAGAGAGCGTAAAAAATGATATTGCTGTCTGTAACAAAGCTGGTATTCGCGTAGTAATGATTACAGGTGACAATGGTATTACCGCTTCATCCATAGCAAAAAAAATTGGTATGCCAAACAGTGACCATATTATAACTGGAGATATGTTAAATGAAATGAGTGACGAGGAGCTTCGTGAAAAAGTCAAGGACGTAAGTATCTTCTCCCGTGTTGTTCCTGAACATAAAATGCGTATTGTTAAAGCATTTAAAGAGAATGGAGAAATCGTTGCAATGACAGGTGATGGTGTAAATGACGCACCGGCACTTAAATATGCGGATATCGGTATAGCAATGGGCAAGCGTGGTAGCGAGGTATCAAGAGAAGCTGCTGATTTAATTCTAATGGATGATAACTTTACAACCATCGTTGAAACAGTGAAAGATGGTAGAAGAATCTACGATAATATTCGTAAGGCAGTAGGATATGTTTTCACAATTCATATTCCGATAGCATTTGCCTCACTTTTAGCTCCAATGTTGGGTATAACACCAGCAGCAATACTTCTTCTGCCTCTTCATGTTGTTTTACTGGAGTTGATTATAGATCCAACCTGTTCCATCGTTTTAGAGCGTCAGCCTGCTGAATCAGACATTATGGATAGGAAACCGCGCAATCCGAAAGAGAAATTATTAAACGCAAGAATCTTTATTAAAAGTATTATTCAGGGACTCGTAATTTTTGCAGCTTCCTTTGGTACTTACTTTACCATTCTTGGAGGCAATCCCGACAATGCACCATTAGCTCGTGCAATGGGGCTTGCAATTATTATGTTATCAAATCTGTTTTTAGTTCAGGTTAATAGCTCGGATCACGATTTTGCATTTCAATCAATTGTTCGTCTTGCAAAGGATAAGGTTATGTGGGCAGTTAATATTTTCACAGTCCTTGGGTTGCTCATTATCCTGTATACACCAATTAACCATTTCTTAAAATTTGAGCCACTATCGGCCAGTCAGTTTTTTGGAGCAGTAGGAATAGCAGCTGCAGCTGTATTGTGGTATGAAATTGTGAAACTTGTTAAGAAAATTATCAAATGATAAATGCTTAGTTATTTCATAAAATGACTTAACTGATATCTGATGGAATTATGACTTAAAGTTTCATCAGATATCGATGAAGTATTACTACTAGATTAAGAGCTATGTTATTTAAACAATGTACAAATTTACTAACCGCGATAACCATTCACAGTGAGAGGAGATACTATTATGCTTGATAACTCTTAAGCCCCTAGATTGACTTGGACAATTGCCTATACATTTATTATAATGTAGAAAGTGATTGGAGGTAAGTTATGAAAGGTAAAAGTTATACAAAAGAGCTAAAAGATGAAATATTAAGAGAAGTACAGGAAGTAGGAAATGTTTCACTAGTTGCAAGAAGACACGGAGTGTCAAAGTCAACCATATTTACTTGGATAAAAAATTCAAAAGCTAAGGATGAAATTAAAGTTAAGCCAGGAAGAAAGACTTTAATTGGGGGAGAAAAGGAGCTTGAAAGCGAGCTTACAGAAGTAACAAAAGAAAATGATCAGTTAAAAAAGTTATTAGGAGAAAAAGACTTAGAAATAGCAATTCTTAAAGACTTAATAAAAAAAGCAAACCCTCAATTAAAGATAAAGTAGACATAGCTAAAAAGTATATAGATCAAGGATATAACGCAGTTTTTGTACTGAAAGTAGTTAAGCTTGGGAGATCAACATATTACTATAACTTAAATGTGGAAGGCAAAGAAAAAGCAAAACCTAAAGGCGGAAAGCCTAGAGGATATAGCTTAAACAAAGAGAATAAAAAGATATGCGATGAGCAAATTAAAGAATTTATTATGGAGTCAATCGATGGTGATGCTATTAACTATGGATATAGAAAAATAGCCCACCACTTAAGAAAGTATTATAATCTTGTGATTAATCATAAGAAGGTTTATAGACTATGTAAAGAACTCTGTGTGCTCAAAGATCAAAGAGTTATTAAACCTAAAATAAAGAGAATTATTGCAGCTAACAGAACTATAACAGGCTCAAATCAACTATGGGAAATGGATATAAAATATGGCTACATCCAAGGTGAGGATAAATTCTTTTACCTGTTAAACTTGATTGACGTCTTTGATAGAAGTATTATCGATTACCATATGGGATTACACTGTGAAGCTAAAGATGCTACCGCATTACTTAGAAAGTGCCTAATAAGAAGAAATCTATTTGAGGAAGGAGCTAAAAAGCCCGTAATAAGAACAGATAATGGTCCACAGTTTGTAAGCCATAAATTCAGCAAATGCTGCACAGAAATTAAAATAGAACATGAAAGAATACCAGTAAAGACACCAAATAAAAACGCTCATGTAGAATCATTTCATAGAATACTTGAGGATGAATGTTTAAAAATCAATGAGTTTCAAAATTATGCGGAAGCATATGAGATAGTAAACGAATTCATGGACTTTTATAACGATAGGCGAATGCATTCAAGCTTAAAGTTTATGTCACCAAATGAGTTTTACAACCTTTATTTTGGAGAAAGCCTAACCAATATTGAGATAAGGGCGTAAATCTAAGAAAAGTAGAGAATTTATTAGTCCTTGTCCAAAACAAAGGGGTTAATCCGATAAAATATTTGAGAGTAAAAATATCGTTCACAAGGCTTTAGATGCAAGTTGGATGCGCAATCAAGTAATAGCTCAGAATATTGCAAATGTTGATACACCAAATTATAAAAGAAAAACGGTAACCTTTGAAGAACAACTACTTCAAGAAATTAGTAAAAGTGATTTTAAAAATAGCGATGTAGAAAATGTTGATATAGAAGTTATACAAGAAAACAGTAATCTAAGTTATAGACTGGATGGTAATAATGTGGATATAGATACTGAATCAGCAGCATTGGCAGAAAATACAATTCGCTATAATGCTTTAGTACAGAGTGCAGGATATTCAAGTTTAAAATACGTTTTAGAAAATGCTAAATAAACTACCAACATTGAACTATCGTATGGATATTACTATATTGTTCTTAAAAAATATAAGTGAAATCCCATCATTAAAAAAATAAAGGAGTGATTAAAATGAGTTTCTTTTCAAAATCATCAAAAGGTCATCACTATAAAAACGGTAATAATGGATACAATCATTACAGACAAAATGGAGTTTTGGGTAATCTTTTTAATACTATTTTTTCGGGAAGCCATTCAAAGGATCATTATGATCCCTACTACCAGCCTCATCCAAATCAACAGCCTTATCCAAATCAGCAGCCGTATCCAAATCAGCAACCGTATACGAACCAACCCAACCCTAATCAGCCAATGTATCCAAATCAACCAATACAAGCGAATCAGCCTTTACAAAATCAGACCATAGGTCAGCATAATAATTTGATTTGCAGTAAATGCAATTCTAAAATCCCTGCGGGTTCAAAATTCTGCTTGGAATGTGGTGAAAGGGTAAACGTAGAATTGACATGCCCTAATTGTAAGGAAAAGCTTTTACCAAACGCAAAATTCTGCATGAATTGCGGATCAAAGATATAGAAAAAGGAGAACCAATGAATAAAGAATCAGGAAATACAAAACAAGCAATATGGGTGTTATGGATTATCATGGGATTGAACTTTGGAGTTGCCATATTTAAAATTGTCATAGGAACAATCGCAAATAGTGGAAGTATAATCGCAGATGGTTATCACTCTTTAAGTGATGGAAGCGGCAATATTGTAGGTATTGTTGGTTTATCCATTGCCGGACGTCCGATAGACAAAAATCATCCATATGGGCACAAGAAATTTGAGACTATTTCAAGCATGATTATTGGAATGTTATTATTTGTTGTAGGAAGTAAAGTTGCATATAATTCTATAATAAATATAATACATCCCAAAACACCTGAGATATCTACGATTAGCTTTGTTGTAATGATTTGTACATTGATTGTAAATATTTTTGTTGTTATATATGAACGTTCACAGGGGATAAAACTATCAAGTGATGTTTTGATATCGGATTCGGAACATACAAAAAGCGATGTACTTATTACGTGTGGGGTTATTGTTACAATGATCTTATTGCGAATGGGTGTTCCTCCAATAATAGATGGATGCGTATCATTACTAATTTCATTGTTTATATTTAAGGCAAGTTTTGAAATTTTTATGGAAGCAACCAAAACATTAACGGACTCAGCAGTTCTGAACAGTGAAGAAATATATGAAGCAACAATGTCGTGTGAAGAAGTAAAAGAGTGTCATAAGATAAGAAGCAGAGGAAGAAAAGATGAAGTGTTTATAGATGAAAGTTGTATAGTAAAAGTACACACCTAAAACAGTTAAAAATATAGTATAATTTTAACAAATGGAGGTTGTGTACTTATGGCAAGAAAATATACAAGTGATTTTAAAATTCAAGCATGCGAATTAGTGGTAAACGAAGGTTTAAAACCGAAGGTTGTCGCTGAAAAATTTGGCATTAGCCATATAATGCTATATAGATGGATTGATGAGTTTAAAACTTACGGACATCAAGCTTTTGTAGGTAGTGGAAAGCTTCGTCCAGAGGACGCTAAATTAAAGAAACTTGAGAAGGAAAATGAAATTCTCAGGCAAGAGGTTGAAATACTAAAAAAAGCAGCGGCATACTTTGCGAAACAACAAAAGCACGATTAGAGTTTGCCAAAAAAGAACTCAATCAATATGACACAAGCTTAGTATGCCGTATCTTAAAAGTGTCAAGAAGTGGCTTGTATAAACACAAATTCAAATGTAAGACAGTTAAAGAAATAGAGGTTGAGCAGGAAGTAATTAATTGTTTTAAAAGACATCATGGAAACTATGGTAGAATTCGTATTAGAAAAGAACTTTTAAATAGGGATATCCATGTCTCGGAACCCAAAATTACTTCAATATTAAAGCATAATGGACTACAACCTAAATGTGGTAAAAAACGTAAAAGCTACGCTAAAAAGACATCTGCAGAATATCTTAGTGAGAATTTGGTTGTAGATAAATTTTCTATCACTAATCCAAATGCTCTTTGGTGTGCTGATATTACTGAAATAAAAATCTATAAATCTAAGCTTTATCTAAGTGCAATAATTGATGTAGCTTCGCGTAGAATAGTAGGTTGGAATATAAACACTCACATGAGACAAGAAATAGTACATGAAGCTATAAACATGGCGTATCATAGATTTAAGCCTACAGAGGGTGTTATATTTCATTCAGATCGTGGTTGTCAGTATACCTCAAACGCTACAAAGGATATTCTTATAGGTTACAAAATGCGTTCAAGCATGTCTAGACCTGGAAATCCAAGTGACAATCAACCTATAGAAACATTTTGGAAAACCCTTAAGCAAGAAATTGAGGACATTTCAAAATTAAAGTTCAAGGAAGCGAAGCGTGCAATTATCAAATATATTGAGTTGTACTACAATAGTGATAGAATGCACTCATCGCTTGATTATAAAACACCAAATCAATTTTGGAAAGAAAAATGTTCTTAAAAATTAACTGTTTTATTTGTGTAATATTCTTGACAGTTTTCGATCTACATGTATTGGTTATTCCAGATATGAAAGTTTCTGAGGCACATGCTTTGCAACATAAAATTGAAAACGTGCTTAAATCAAAATTTGGTAGCCAGACTTCAACGATTATTCATGTTGAACCATATGAGTCTATATAAAATTAATTGCGTAATGAATGTCAAAAAACCCTATATTGCCAGTTGGAAACATATCTCACTATGTAATGTGAGAATGATATTTGCACCAAAATAGCAAGGAGGTCTTCATTATGAAAAGTAAAAATTGTATTAACATAAGAAAATCTTTTCTCCGAAAACCAAGTTGTTCTTGCAATACGAAATATACGTTATTTATATGCTTAATTATTTGCCTATCAGCTGTACTGTTATGGCTTGTAGATTTACTTCTGTCATTTAGTTAAGGATATTAAATTAATTAGTTTGGAAAAAGGATATCATAAAGGAGCAAAAATATAGTACTATGATACTTCCATTTTACTCAAAAACATGCATGGAAAAGGAGATTGGTGGTTATACAGTCGTTCACTCTGTAGGGGAAGGTCGATATGGAAAGTGCTATTTTGCATCTTCTCCATCAGGGTCACCTGTTATAATTAAGCGTTTTAAATCCAAAATGCTTAAGAAGAATAAAGAAAAAAATGTACACGAAGCAGTCATCCTTTCACAGCTCAAACACGAAAAAATTCCAGAATTGTTAGGTGTAATAAATAATAAAGGGTTTTATGCCTTTGTTTTGGAATTTAAGCCGGGCAAGACGATAGAAGAAATGCTTTTCAAACAAAATTATGTTTTCAACGCTTCAGAGATATATAATATAGGACTTCAATTAATTGAGGTTATTAAGTACTTGCATTATAACGGTGTGGTTCACAGAGATATTAGGTGTGCCAATGTTTTGTATGACGGTAATAATATTTCGCTTGTGGATTTTGGATTAGCCAGATGGATTGATGGCAAGCAATATAAATGTGATACCGACTTTTCTTATTTGGGTGATTTGCTGTTATATCTTTTATATTCTACCTTTGAAAAGCCTAAGAAAAGCAAAAAACGCCCATGGTATGAAGAAATAAGTATTAATTACAATCAAAAATTATTTATAAAAAGACTTCTAAGATTAGAGCCTCCTTACAGCGATATCATTGAAGTAGAATGTGATTATATAAAACATTTTAAACCCAAAGAGACCACCATTTAAAGTAAGTGTAAGCTTTTGTACGTAAAACACTTGGCGAAACGCTTCGTGATTTCGGATTAACCCCTTTGTTTTGGACAAGGACTAATAAATTCTCTACTTTTCTTAGATTTACGCCCTTATCTCAATATTGGTTAGGCTTTCTCCAAAATAAAGGTTGTAAAACTCATTTGGTGACATAAACTTTAAGCTTGAATGCATTCGCCTATCGTTATAAAAGTCCATGAATTCGTTTACTATCTCATATGCTTCCGCATAATTTTGAAACTCATTGATTTTTAAACATTCATCCTCAAGTATTCTATGAAATGATTCTACATGAGCGTTTTTATTTGGTGTCTTTACTGGTATTCTTTCATGTTCTATTTTAATTTCTGTGCAGCATTTGCTGAATTTATGGCTTACAAACTGTGGACCATTATCTGTTCTTATTACGGGCTTTTTAGCTCCTTCCTCAAATAGATTTCTTCTTATTAGGCACTTTCTAAGTAATGCGGTAGCATCTTTAGCTTCACAGTGTAATCCCATATGGTAATCGATAATACTTCTATCAAAGACGTCAATCAAGTTTAACAGGTAAAAGAATTTATCCTCACCTTGGATGTAGCCATATTTTATATCCATTTCCCATAGTTGATTTGAGCCTGTTATAGTTCTGTTAGCTGCAATAATTCTCTTTATTTTAGGTTTAATAACTCTTTGATCTTTGAGCACACAGAGTTCTTTACATAGTCTATAAACCTTCTTATGATTAATCACAAGATTATAATACTTTCTTAAGTGGTGGGCTATTTTTCTATATCCATAGTTAATAGCATCACCATCGATTGACTCCATAATAAATTCTTTAATTTGCTCATCGCATATCTTTTTATTCTCTTTGTTTAAGCTATATCCTCTAGGCTTTCCGCCTTTAGGTTTTGCTTTTTCTTTGCCTTCCACATTTAAGTTATAGTAATATGTTGATCTCCCAAGCTTAACTACTTTCAGTACAAAAACTGCGTTATATCCTTGATCTATATACTTTTTAGCTATGTCTACTTTATCTTTAATTGAGGGTTTGCTTTTTTTATTAAGTCTTTAAGAATTGCTATTTCTAAGTCTTTTTCTCCTAATAACTTTTTTAACTGATCATTTTCTTTTGTTACTTCTGTAAGCTCGCTTTCAAGCTCCTTTTCTCCCCCAATTAAAGTCTTTCTTCCTGGCTTAACTTTAATTTCATCCTTAGCTTTTGAATTTTTTATCCAAGTAAATATGGTTGACTTTGACACTCCGTGTCTTCTTGCAACTAGTGAAACATTTCCTACTTCCTGTACTTCTCTTAATATTTCATCTTTTAGCTCTTTTGTATAACTTTTACCTTTCATAACTTACCTCCAATCACTTTCTACATTATAATAAATGTATAGGCAATTGTCCAAGTCAATCTAGGGGCTTAAGAGATAATTTTATATAATGAATCAATATATTTGAAAGAACAATAGAAATTTTATTGAGTTTGTTTATAAATTATGTAGAAGATCTATAACAATCGACAATGAAATGTACAAATTAGAGTTTGTTTAGAGGAGAAAAAGATTCTATGCAGGTACTATATCTTAATACAAATGGATTTTCTGGTAGTGAAGGTAAAAGAAGCAAAGAAATGAAAAATATAAGTATAGCAAAAACAATACTAGAAAAAATATTAGAAAAAGCAGAACCAGAGATAATGATATTTTCAGAATTTGATGTAAATTCACTTGCGGGTAGATATGTAATAGAATATCTCGAAGGTAAAGGATATTATTGTATGTATCCTAATAATTACACATACATAAGTAAAATGTATACATCGATAGTTTTGACATTTGCGAAAAGAAAAATTCATTCGACATCGAGTTTAGGCATAGAGTTAAAATGGAATGAAATACTGTATGGTGATTACAGAATTGTTGGTGTTCATATACCAGATAGTAAAAATGAATATGATAGAGCCGTTAAGTATTGGACTGACTTATCTAATCATTATCAAAAGCATAAAAATGAGAAGGTACTATATATCGGAGATATGAATGTTTTTAAAGATGACAGCTATGGAAAAAGTATGCTGAATGATTTGCTGAATTGTGGTGCAAAGGATGGTTGGATAGAAACAGGACATACTAATAATAAACTAGAGGATTTTACATTTACAGGTAAAACAAGGATTGATTATGCAATAATGTCACAAAAAACATTAGAGTATGTGAATTATATGGAGAATTTTCAAGAATTCTTTGAAAAAAGATTGTCTGATCATTCTGTGCTTTTAGTAGATTTAAAATAAACATACAAAATTCCAATTTATCGAAATTAAATTGCGCATTTTATAAGGATATTAAAATTATAAGAACACTTGTTGTTTTAAAATAGCAAGTGTTTTCTATTTTTACCGTAATTAAGTGAAAAAGTGTGGTGAATTCATGGCGGTAATAGAGTTTATAAATGCATCCAATAATACTTATAAAGGTATGAAAAGAGCTATAAATTATATAAAGAATCCTTTAAAAACAGCAGAATATTTAACTGGAGGAAAAGATTGTTCGCCAGATACAGCTTATGAAGAATTTATCATGACTAAGCAGAACTTCAATAAAGAAAAGGGAAGGCAGTTTATACATTTTATTCAGTCATTTTCCCCTAATGATAAAGTAACACCAGAAGTTATAAATGAGATAGGTAAAAGGCTCTTAGAGCATGAAGTTTTTAAGGATTTTCAGGTACTATATGCAACTCATACAGATAAAGAACATCTTCATACTCATTTTATTATAAATTCAGTTAGGTTTACTAAAGGATATAAGTGGCAGCTATCGAAGGAACAATTAGAAAGTGTGAAGGAATATTCAGATGAGTTATGCAAAGAATATGGTCTTATTGTTGTTGATGGAGAAAAAGGAAAGCATAAAAACAGAGGAGAATATAGAGCAACGGATAAAAAGCAAAGTTGGAAATACGAGCTGTATCTCGCAGTAAAGCATTGTAAATGGTGTAGCAGAAGCAAGAATGAGTTCATAAAAAATATGAATAAGCTTGGTTATAAAGTTGATTGGACAGATGAAAGAAAATATATAACTTTTACAACTTTTGATGGCAAGAAGTACAGGAATAGAAAACTATATCCCCCAGAACAATTTACAAAAGAAGCACTTTTTAAAGCTTTTGAATTAAATAAACAGAAGGCTGATAAAAAGCAACTTGAAGCAAGCATGGAATTATTATTGACAGCAATTGGAATGATTTCTAAGGATAATAGTAATAAGTATAATTCTCGGTTATCCTTGACTGCTCTGGAAGGACAAGCGAAGAAGGAAAGGGCTATTGAAGAAACTAAGGGCAGAGGATTGAATTGGGAAAATGAGAAATAATCTCTTAACAAACTAGTATATTTTTCGAAAATAAAATTGTAATAAATTATAAGTTTTGGGAGGTTAACTATGGACAGTAATTATAAAATTAATAAGAGAGATCCTAGATTAAGATATGCGTTATGGAAAGTGCATGAATTTAGAGATTATTATTCAGGTAATGAATTAGAGTTTGTTAATTTAGAAGTAGATCATATAATTCCGGAATCTTTATGTAAAAATACTGAAAAGTTTAAAGAATATTTGAAATTAATGAACTTAGATGATGATTTTGAAGTCAACAGTATCTTGAATTATGTTCCTACAAATAGATTTATAAATAATAGAAAAAGTAATGGTCTTTTACCACCAGCAATAGCAGCGCTTGCTTTAAATAGAGCTAAAAGAGTAGCTAAAAAAGTAATCAAATACATTGAATTGTTTGACAAAGATATAGAAGTAAATGAAATAATTACAAATTTAAAAACAAACATTAAGAGCGAAAAGGAAATAGAATATGTTTATGACATGATAACAGATGATAACTCTTAAGCCCCTAGATTGACTTGGACAATTGCCTATACATTTATTATAATGTAGAAAGTGATTGGAGGTAAGTTATGAAAGGTAAAAGTTATACAAAAGAGCTAAAAGATGAAATATTAAGAGAAGTACAGGAAGTAGGAAATGTTTCACTAGTTGCAAGAAGACACGGAGTGTCAAAGTCAACCATATTTACTTGGATAAAAAATTCAAAAGCTAAGGATGAAATTAAAGTTAAGCCAGGAAGAAAGACTTTAATTGGGGGAGAAAAGGAGCTTGAAAGCGAGCTTACAGAAGTAACAAAAGAAAATGATCAGTTAAAAAAGTTATTAGGAGAAAAAGACTTAGAAATAGCAATTCTTAAAGACTTAATAAAAAAAGCAAACCCTCAATTAAAGATAAAGTAGACATAGCTAAAAAGTATATAGATCAAGGATATAACGCAGTTTTTGTACTGAAAGTAGTTAAGCTTGGGAGATCAACATATTACTATAACTTAAATGTGGAAGGCAAAGAAAAAGCAAAACCTAAAGGCGGAAAGCCTAGAGGATATAGCTTAAACAAAGAGAATAAAAAGATATGCGATGAGCAAATTAAAGAATTTATTATGGAGTCAATCGATGGTGATGCTATTAACTATGGATATAGAAAAATAGCCCACCACTTAAGAAAGTATTATAATCTTGTGATTAATCATAAGAAGGTTTATAGACTATGTAAAGAACTCTGTGTGCTCAAAGATCAAAGAGTTATTAAACCTAAAATAAAGAGAATTATTGCAGCTAACAGAACTATAACAGGCTCAAATCAACTATGGGAAATGGATATAAAATATGGCTACATCCAAGGTGAGGATAAATTCTTTTACCTGTTAAACTTGATTGACGTCTTTGATAGAAGTATTATCGATTACCATATGGGATTACACTGTGAAGCTAAAGATGCTACCGCATTACTTAGAAAGTGCCTAATAAGAAGAAATCTATTTGAGGAAGGAGCTAAAAAGCCCGTAATAAGAACAGATAATGGTCCACAGTTTGTAAGCCATAAATTCAGCAAATGCTGCACAGAAATTAAAATAGAACATGAAAGAATACCAGTAAAGACACCAAATAAAAACGCTCATGTAGAATCATTTCATAGAATACTTGAGGATGAATGTTTAAAAATTAATGAGTTTCAAAATTATGCGGAAGCATATGAGATAGTAAACGAATTCATGGACTTTTATAACGATAGGCGAATGCATTCAAGCTTAAAGTTTATGTCACCAAATGAGTTTTACAACCTTTATTTTGGAGAAAGCCTAACCAATATTGAGATAAGGGCGTAAATCTAAGAAAAGTAGAGAATTTATTAGTCCTTGTCCAAAACAAAGGGGTTAATCCGATAAAGACCAATTTGAAGATAGAAAATATATTAATAAAGAAGATATATTTAGACCTTATCAAAGAAGTATAAGAAGAATTGATTTAGATGGATTTTTACCATCCTTTAGAGAAAGCGAAGCTAGTTGTATGTTTTTATTTAGGACGCTTTCAATTAGGGGATGTATGATGACATTAAATAATAAGCAAATAATAAATCAATTATTTAAAGGAATAAAAACCGATCCTAAATATGATTTAAGAGGATTTATTTCATATCACACAAAAGAAGATGATTATTGTATTCAATTAGGTAATAACAGATTTATTTTAAATAAAGAAGAAACATATGAGTTATGTACTATAGTAGATGATTTTACGTCTGAATATATGGAATCACTAATGGAAGTTGAAGAAAAATTAGGTACAATAAGCTTTAAGAGAAGTAGAAAAGGCGCTTATAAATTAATTAAAATTAATACAGAATTGTGGAAAATGATAGTAAGATTTATGAGCAAAAATGATGCATATAATACTAGTGGGGAATGGAGTATCTTTGATCCTAATGAATATATGATAAAAGTATATAGTCAAAATCATAAAAGATACCAGAATGGATATCATGCAATAATAAATTTAGAAAGAGACTATGATGATATTTTTGACCAATATAGTATTCCCAATAATGACATATGGCTGGTGTGGAAACCTCATTTTACAGTACATAGTCTTAAGGATCTTCAGAATATAGATGAAAAAAGTAATTGGAATGCCATAATGACATTTAAATGGTTAATAGAAGAACTAATACCAAAGGTTATATATGAAAATACAATATCTAACAATATATTTGGAAAACCTAAAATTGCTTACCGTGATTTTTTGGAGACTTTTAATGTATATTCATACATAAGTACTGATTGTATTCAAATAATTGAAATTGATAAAATTAAAAGTAAATTAAATCTACTAGAGGCTATGAATTGTTTACAAAGCTTTTTCTCAGTTTATGAGTCTACTTTTATGAAAAAAGAAAATATTGATAATATATATTTAGCTCTAATTGAAGTATTGAGAAGCTCTAAAAAATTCGATATAGGATATGTAACAGGAAATTTAGGGTTTACAAAAACAAATGATTATAAAACATTAATTCAAGATATACAAAACTATACAAGTAAAATTCAAGATAGTATAGTTGGTAGTTTTACAATTGATACTACATTAAGGTGTATAGTCGTAACTTTAAGAGATTTTGAGTGTTCACTTTCAGAGAATCAGATTAGTAATATTTGCTCACTGTTGAAGCCCCTGATTGAGATTTATAATAGAGAGATTTTATTAAAGAAACAATAAACGGATTTTTTTGAGTCTGTAAATTAATTTGTGTAAACCCTAAAAATCCTAAAGATGGATATATGAAAATTTAGTTGATAGGAATGCAACAGGATGTGCTGTATTCCTATCTTTTACTTTAATGCTATTTTTATGCATCCATTTAGAAAAAAAGTTATGTCGCCATAGAGTATGAATTGATGGACAAGTACTAAACTATGCTCTTATCAAGCCTATCTTCAAAATGTATAGATAGCTGCGCTAGAACAAGTGCCCAGTTTCTTATGTTTTGAGTCCATTTCTTTGTTATATCCTGAGTTGCTAGATACAGCATCTTTAGAAGTGACTCATCTGATGGGAAGATACTCTTAGCTTTAGTGACCTTCCTTAGTTGTCTATTATAGCTTTCCATTGAGTTAGTAGTGTATATTATCCTTCGGATCTCCTCAGGATACTTAAAGTAGGTAGATAGATCTTCCCAATTGTTCTCCCAACTGCTTATGGCAATTGAATATAGATGTCCCCATTTTGTTTTAAGATTTTCTAACTCCATAAGAGCCATGTCTTCTGTTGCTGAAGTATATACCTGTTTTAAGTCCTTACAGAACTCTTTCCTGTGTTTATACGGTATGTATTTTGTTGAGTTTCTTATCTGGTGGATTATGCATCGCTGAATTTCAGTATTGGGATAAATAGCTCTTATAGCCTCTCTGAATCCAGTTAGACCATCAATGGCAGCTATGAAGATATCTTTTACACCTCTGTTTTTTAAGTCCGTTAGGACACTAAGCCAATACTTAGCACTCTCATTTTCACCTACCCAAATTCCAAGCACATCCTTTATTCCATCAATGTTAACACCAATAATTATGTAAGCTGCTTTGTTTACTACTTTTCCGTCACTTCTAACTTTATAGTGTATAGCGTCTAAAAAAATTATAGGATATATGGGGTCTAATGGCCTATTCTGCCATTCCTGAGCTATAGGCATTATCTTCTCAGTTATCTTTGATATTAGTGTAGGGGATGCCTCCATACCATAAAGCTCCTCTAGGTGTGATGCTATATCTCGTGTGCTCATTCCCTTAGCATACATTCCTAATACCTTATCTTCTATTCCGGATATGTCATTTTGATACTTCTTAATCGCCTTCGGCTCAAAGTCGCCCTCGCGGTCTCTAGGTACTGCAATATCAACTTCACCGAAGTCCGATAGGACTCTCTTTGATGTAGACCCATTTCGGCTATTCTTTGTCGTTTTATTTTTGTAGTCATACTTTGAATATCCTAAGTGGTCATCAAGTTCAGCCTCAAGCATTTCCTGTAGTGTACTTGCAAATAGATCTTTTAACGCTTGTTGTAGTTCTTGTGCATTTGTTAGGTTATTCTCTCTTATAAACTCTCTAAGTAATTCTTTCTTAAGCATAATTGTCTGTGTACCTCCTCTGGATTACTATTTGTTAGTATATCCATCTTGAGGTTTACACAGACTATCATACACACTCATTTTTTTAAAGACTTACCATTTGGTAGGTCTTATTTTTATCCTCAAAAATAAATTCAGAAAGGAGCACTACTATATGAAATCCAAAAAGAAAAAGCTACTAATAAGCCTACTCATATTAGTGAGTGGCATTTTATTTAACCTTTATTTTTCTAGCATTATTCATCAGCTGCTTTCAAAGCAAATGACAATACTAAAAATCCCAAACTTAATAATATGTATCCATAGCATGGCGGTAAGTAAAAAACACTTACTGCTTTTTTTATGTCTTGATGGGTTTATAGCTTTATTTTCGGTATTCTACTATCTAGCAAACAATAAGCCTTATCAGAGTGATTTAAGGGTAATAACACCTAAAATTTCAACACCAGTACCAGCAGGGCAAAAGCAGTTTGGTTCTGCTGAGTGGCTTACAGAAAAAGAGAAGGATTCAGCTTTTAATAGCTTTATTCTAAATACAAATGACAACGGGATAAAGGTATTAATAGAACAAGGATATGATGATTTAAAAGAAATGAAGAAAGGATGGAATGAAAGAAATGAAAGAGAAGATGAAGGGGAAAAGAAGCAAGAAAAATGCTCAGAGAGGAAAGAACAGTTTACCATGGAAGGAGAAAAAGGAAATATTCAAGGAAAATCCAAAGATGAAACCTCAAAATGTTCAGGTGAATTTACCAAAACTCTTTTATCGCAGGGTGGGATAGTTTTAGGTTGTAAAAAACATAAGGGAAGTGAAAAGGTTTATTTTATAGGAGAAGATGTTCATAGCCTTTGTATTGGAGCTACTCGTTCAGGTAAAACAAGAACTGTAGTACTTGAAAGTATAGGTACAATAGCACTTGCAGGGGAAAGTATGATATTAAGTGATCCTAAGGGAGAATTGTATGCTTATACCTATCCTTTTTTAGAAAGGTTAGGTTATGAAGTTATAGCCATAGATTTCAAAAATCCTGAAAAGAGCAGTAGGTATAATTTCTTGCAGCCTATAATTGATGCAGTAGATAATAATGATGTTGCTAAAGCTATTGATGCAACCTGGGATTTAACCTCACAGCTTGTAGGAGAACCAAAGGGTGAGAGAATATGGACAGATGGTGAAGCTTCTATAATTGCAAGTGCTATTATGAGTGTGGTTTATGACAACAAAGATGGCAATAACAGAAAATATCAGAATATGACTAATGTTTACTACTTTATTAGTGAGATGTGCAAGGCTACTGGTAACACTATGCCAATAATAGAATATGTTAAAAAGCTAAATCCTTCCCATCCTGCTAAAGCTTTACTTGCTATTTCAGAAGTAGCACCAAGCAAAACTAGAGGAAGTTTTTATACTGCAGCTCTTACAACTCTAAGATTATTTACTAATCCTTTAATCAATTCCATGACTAATGTAAGTGACTATAATCCTAAGGAAACAGGAAGTAAAAGGAGGGCTATATTTATAATACTTCCAGATGAGAAAACAACTTACTATACCTTGGCAAGTCTATTTGTATCACAGCATTATATTGAACTTGTAAAAAGTGCAGATGAGAGAGGTGGAAGACTAAAAAACAGAGTAAATTTCTTACTTGATGAATTTGGTAATTTTGCTACAATACCTGATTTCTCTAATAAGCTAACCGTTGGTGGTGGCAGGGGAATCAGGTTTAATTTATTTCTACAGAGTTTTGCACAGCTTGATGATAAGTATGGAAAGGAGGTGGCGAAGACCATAAAAGGCAATTGTGAAAACTGGATTTATCTTCAGGCAGACGATATTGAAACTCTTGAGGAAATATCAAAAAAGCTTGGGAACTACACAGTATCTACTTATTCTTTAAGTGCATCCCAGGCAAAATTTTCTACTCCATCTAGCTCTCAAAGTATTAATTTAACCCATAGAGCACTACTTGCAGCAGATGAAATAAGGCTAATATCAAGACCTTACAGCTTAATTACTTCAAGAAATAACCCTGCAATTATGTATTCACCAGATTTGTCAGCTTGGGAGTTTAATAAAATGTTTGGACTTGGAGATAAAGAACATAACAGAAAAGTAAGGGAGCTAAGGCAAAACAGAAGAAAATCAAGAAACATAAACATGGTTGATATGGACTTATGGGGAATATGGCTTTACTATGCGGCAAAGGAGGAAGTAGGTTTAATAAAGCAATCAGTGAGAAATATGGGTATAAAGGCTTCTAAAATCCAATCAGGATATTTTTATGAAGAAAGCGAAAAGAAAGGAGAACTATACAGCGATGAAGATTAAGAATTTATTAAAGGAAGTAAAAGAAAAGGCTTGGGCAGTAATTTTAACTTTATACGCCTTATTTATGAGTAGCTATACAGTCTATGCCGATGATAATGTACAAAATAGCAAACTTGTAAAAGGTACAGAAAAACTTATAAATGACATAACAACTTGGCTTATGATATTTGCTCCAGTAGTAGCAGGAGTGCTTATAATATACTTCTTTATAAGACGTAGCGCTGCCGATGATATGGATCAGAAGAAGTGGAACAACAGAATTGTAGTTGCTATAGTTTCTTGCATAGGTGCAGTTATAGCTTCAGCTACATTAAATTTAATAATTGGATATTACAAATAATTTTAAAAAAAGTGGAGGTATTTATTAATGAGAAATTTAGTATTAATGATGCAATTAAAAGCAATGAATAAGGTGAATTCAGTAAAGGAAGCCTTAAAGAGCAAAAGTGGTGAGGGTTTTGTTGATACCGCAGTAAAGATTCTAATGTCAGTAGTAATAGGAGCACTTGTACTTGGTGGATTATACCTATTATTTAAGGACACAGTTTTACCAACATTAACTCAAAGAATAAAAGATATGTTTAATTTTAAAGGCTAATAAAACCGTTTAAAGGGCTTGCAAGTTGAACTTTAAGCCCTTTAAACTTGGAGGTGATGATGTTGGAGGCATTACTTGTAATTCTAATTGCAGGGATATTAAGTGGCTGCCTTGCATATGTAAATTCTCTTTTAAATGATCTTGTCCCTATAGCTCTTCATGCAGAAAAATATATGGATACTCTAATTGGTACAAATGGATTTACAGAAGTGTTTAATATATTTTTGGCTTTTGGTATATCCCTTATAGTGCTTAAATTTCTAAAGAAAGGCTTTGAGCAGTATGTGCTTTGGACTGAAGGTGATGCAGATACAGATCCCTTAGTATTTCTTACTGGATTTTTTAAAGCGTTGGCAATAGCAGTAAGTTTTCCTACACTATATCTTTGGCTTGCAACAATAGTTGAAGATTTAACAGATAAGGTAATAAATTTAATAAGTAAGGGAATGACAACAGATTTTTCAGCAGTAATAACAGGAATATCAAGTGCAGGACTATTTACAGCTATAATATCACTGATATTTTTCATATGTTTCTTTCTTTTATACTTACAGTTTTTAATGAGAGGTATGGAAATATTAATACTAAGGATAGGACTTCCCTTAGCCTGTGTAGGTATTTTAGATGCAGATAAAGGAGTATTTAGAACCTATATACAAAAGTTTTTTCAATCAACTTTAGCTGTGATGGTTCAGATAGTGCTTGCAAAGGTAGGAGTAGCATTAATGCTTAATACTCATGTGTTTTGGGGAATAGCAGCCCTAATGCTTGCCATAAAAACACCAAGATTCCTTCAAGAATTTATTATCGTATCTGGTGGTCAAGGCTCTGGATTAATGGGGAATATATATCAATCTGTAAGACTTGTACAGATAGCGAAAGGAGCTTTTAAGTAATGGATTTAGTAAAAGAAATGGCAGATGCTTTTATGGTATTAATAAGAGCAGGGGCAGTACTTAGAGTAATTTACTGTCTTATTCGTATGGGAGCATCTGAGGAAGAAAGCTCTATGTATAAGAAAAGAGCAAAAAACACAGCGATTTTTTATATAATAGCTGAGTGTATATGGCAAATTAAAGAATTAATAGTGAACTATTATAACTAGATTTTATCTTTAAGGAGTATTTCTATTTTAGAAATAAATGCACTAGGATTAACTTCTAAACTATCACAAATATTAAAAACAACACTAAGAGTAGGCTTTCTTTTTCCTCTTTCTAAAAGACTAATATAGGTTCTGTCTAAATCACATTTATCTGCTAATTCTTCTTGAGAAAGATTTTTTTCAGTTCTATATTCCTTTAAAACAATAGCTAAAGCTTCTTCTAAAAACATTACAATCATCCCTTTCTATATAATTGTCAAAAAAAAGCGACAAGAAGTCCACGGACTATAGTCTACAAATGATAAAATATATGGTATAATATCTCAATATGATATTATTATGGAAAATATGGGGTGAAGGGTATGAAAAATAGTGTAGAATATATAAATAATGAAATAGAAAATTTAAGAATTGTTTTAAATGAAATATGTGTATCTATAGATGATGAAAGTCTTACAGAAGAAATATTAGATTTAAGCAGACAAATGGACAAACTTATAATTGATTATATAGAAGCAAATAAGGTAAATGGTAAAAATGAAATAAAAATGGAGGATTACAATGGAGCAACTTGAAAAAGAAACTTTATATATACCACTGGGACTTAAAACAAGAACAGAAATTTTTGAAGGTTTTGGGAAAGAAGAGCTTTTAAAATCCATGGGAGCAACCTTTGTTGCAGCATTGATTGATATAGTAGTGTATTTAATCACAAGGAACACCGCATTTTGTGTGGTGTTTATTTTATCTTCAATTGCAGGTTCAGTTATGATGCTTACAAAGGATAAAACTAATGTTTCAGTAGTGGATCAGATAAAATTCATGGTTAGATTTCATAAATCTCAAAAGGTTTATAGATACAAATATTTAGATGAATGGAATATAAGCACCTAACATTTACTTAATTGAATGAAGGGTGTTTTAATTTTGACTGAAAGAAAGGTGAAAAGTTAGGGATGGATATATTTGTTCTTAAGGGTATCTTGTATGTCTTAATTTTAGCCTATGCAAGTTTTTGTGATATAAAGACTAAAACTATTCCAGATAAGGTTCATATCGTAATAATTATTGTAGCATTAATCAATTTAAACAGTTTAAATTCAATAATAGGACTATTACTTGTACCTATTCCATTTTTTACTACAGCTCTAATAAAAAATGGAGGTATAGGTGGTGGTGATGTTAAGTTTATGGGAGCTAATGGATTTTTTCTTGGATTGAAGGGAGGGCTTGTTGGAAGCTTTTTAGGGCTTATCATTGCTATAACAGTAAATAAAATTTATTACAAAATTAGAAATAAGGATATTAACATATCCTTTCCATTAGCACCTTATCTTTCGGTAGGGTGCTTTTTAACATATTTATTATTTTGAGGAGGAATTTTTCAATGAAAAATTTATTAAAAAACAGAACGGTAATAGGACTTTCAGCTATAGTTTTATCTCTTATTATATGCTTTGGTATAACACCATTATACAATAATGCATTACAGTCAAAGGTCAAAATAGTGAGGATAAGTAAAGATATTCCTAAGGGAGAAATTATAAGCTCTGATAAGATTGAAACCGTTGAAATAGGTGGATATAATCTGCCAAAGAATGTATTAATAGATAAAGATAGTGTTGTAGGTAAATATGCTACAGCAGATTTAAGTAAAGGAGATTATATTTTAAGTAGCAAGATTTCAAATAGTCCTTTAGCAGAAAATAAATATCTATATAGTCTTGATGGTAATAATCAGGCGATATCAATAAGCATAAAAAGCTTTGCTGCAGGGCTTTCAGGAAAACTTCAAACAGGAGATATTATTTCTATAATTGCATCAGATTATGGTGAGCTTAGAGAAACTGTTATACCGAAAGAGCTTCAATATGTAAGAGTCCTTGCAGTAACTACTAGCGAAGGAGCAGATAGGGTTTATAATCAAAAGCAAACAAATGAAAAAGATAAGGAACAGGAATTGCCATCTACTATAACTCTTTTAGTAAATAGAACTCAAGCAAAGTTGCTTGCAGATCTTGAGCAAAAAAGTAAAATCCATGTGTCCTTAATATATAGAGGTTCAGAGGAAAACTCTCAAAAATTCTTAGATGAGCAAAAGAAGCTTATAAATGATAATAAAGATAGTAGTACAGGAAATATGAGTAATACAGATAACTCAGTAAGTCAGGGGGCAAGTAGAAATGAACAATAATAAAATAATTGCTCTTTGGGGAAATCCTGATGCAGGAAAAACTACTGTAAGCATTAAACTTGCTAAAGAACTTTCTACAAAAAAGAAAAATGTTATAGTTGTGCTTTGTGATGTGCTTTCACCAAGCATTATGACAATATTACCCTATGCAAAAGAAGAAAATAAATCTTTAGGTAGCATATTATCAGCTCCAGAAATAACTCAGGAAGATATTTTATCAAAATGCATTACCTTAGAAAAAAATCCTTATATAAGTCTCTTGGGATATTCTCAAGGAGAAAATATATTTACTTATGCTTCTTATTCAAAGGAAAGAGCAGTAGATTTTTTAATACTTCTAAGGCATCTTGCAGATTATGTTATTATAGATTGTTCAAGTGTTTTTGCCTATGATACCTTATCAGCAGTAGCACTTGAAATGGCAGATAATGTAGTAAGGCTTTGCAGCAGTAATTTAAAGGCAATATCCTACTTCGCTTCTTATTTGCCACTGCTTGCAGATAGAAGATTTAATGTAGATAAGCATATTAAGGTTTTATCAAAGGTAAAGGAGAAGGAACCAAAGGATCAGATAATAGAAATGTATAGAGGAGTAAGATATGAGCTGACCTATACAGAAGAAATAGAAAATCAATTTTTATCAGCATCTCTTTTTAACCAGCTAAAGGATAAGAATAGCTTAGAATATGAAAATACTATAAGAGCTTTAAGTAATTATCTTATAGATGAAAAAGAGTATACTGTAGAAACTAAATCAAAAATAAAAGAGATTTCTTTATTTAAAAAAGCTTTTGGGAAGGGAGGAACTAATTCATGAATAATGCAGCTTTGTTTTTCAATACAGGGAAAAATTTAAAAGAATTCCCAGACATACTACAGGATGTACAGGAACATATTTCAAATAAATATTCAAATCTTATTTCAGATAACCCAAATGAGCAGAAGGAGCAAATAAAATCCTATATTTCAAAATATATTATGGACTATTCCTTAGGGGTAGAGGGATTAAGTTTTGATGAACTTGTAGAAAAACTTTATTCAGAAATGGCAGAGTTTTCATTCTTAACAAGGTATTTATTTAGAAAAGATGTAGAAGAAATCAATATAAATCAGTGGAGAGATATTAAAATAACTTATACTAACGGAGAAATTCTGCCTACAAAAGAGAAATTCAATTCACCTGAACATGCTATAGATGTAATAAGAAGACTGCTTCATAAGTCGGGAATGATTTTAGATAACTCTCAGCCCATAGTAAGAGGACATTTATCAAATAAAATAAGAATAACTGTATTTGGTACTGGTGTTATAGATGATGATAAAGGAATTTCAGCTTCTATCCGTATTGTAAATCCTCAAAAATTAGCTAAAGAGAACTTTATTAAAAATGGCACAGCTACAGAAGAAATGTTGGATTTTTTAAGTATATGCTTAAGATATGGCATAAGTATGTGTGTAACAGGAGCAACGTCTTCAGGTAAAACTACCTTAATGAGCTGGCTTTTATCTACAATTCCAGATGATAAAAGAATATTTACCATAGAAAATGGAACAAGAGAGTTTGACCTTGTGAAAACAGATGAAGAAGGAAAGGTAATAAACAATATAGTCCATACAGTTACAAGGTATAGTGAAGATAAAAAGCAGAATATAGATCAAGAAAAGCTCCTTGAAAGTGCTTTAACTTTTAACCCTGATTATATATGTGTAGCTGAAATGAAGGGAGAAGAATCCTTTGCAGCTCAGGAGGCAGCAAGAACAGGACATGCAGTAATAACTACAACCCATGCAAATTCCTGTGAAGCTACCTATTTTCGTATGATGACCCTTTGTAAAATGAAATATGATATAAATGATGACACCTTATATTCTTTAGTTACAGAAGCTTTTCCAATAGTTTTGTTTACTAAAAAGCTTGAAGATAATTCAAGAAAAGTAATGGAAATTACAGAGTGTGAAATACTGCCTAATGGTAAAAGGCAAATTCACACTCTTTTTCGTTATCATATTAAAGAGAATACAGTAAAAAATGGAAAAGTTAAAATAATAGGTAACTATGAAAAAGTAAAGGATATATCAAAGAATCTTCAAAAAAGGCTTCTTGAAAATGGAATGCCATTAAGTGTACTAGAAAGCTTGCTTTCTAAAAATGTAGTAGAAGAAGGTGAAGAAAAATGACCTTATTAAAATTAATAGCTTTCTTAGGAATAATTTCAGGGAGTTTTATATTACTTTCCTTGTCACCTTTTGAATTCTTTGAAGCTATAGCAAATAAATTTAAAGGAAAGAAAAAAACTATTAAAACAAAGGTTAAAGAAGCCACAAATAAGAAAAAGCCAAGAGGAATAAAGCTTCTTCTTGAAGAAACTAAAGAAATACTAAAGATTACAGGAAAAACAGAAAAGTTTTATACTCTATGTGTAGCTTCATTTTTCTTATTTTTAATGGGAGTTATTGTAGCTGTATCTATGAATAACTTCTTTTTAGTTCCAGTGCTCTCTATAGGCTTTTCGCTTGTACCCTTTTGGTATATAAAATTCACAGCAAACTTTTTTAAAAAACAGTTAAATGCTGAACTTGAAACAGCTCTTTCAGTAATTACCACATCCTATATGCGAAGTGAAAGTATAATAACCGCAGTAGATGAAAATATAACCTATCTAAATCCACCAGTATCAGATGTTTTTAAAGGCTTTTTAACTCAAACAAAGCTTATAAATTCTAATATGAAAATAGCATTAGAAAACCTTAGAAGCAAAATAGATAATGATGTATTCAGAGAATGGGTGGATGCAGTAATAGCTTGCCAAGAGGATAAAAACTTAAAAACCACATCAACGCCAATAGTATCAAAGCTTTCAGATATGAGAATAGTAGGAGCAGAGCTGGATTATCTCCTTTATGAACCTATGAAAGAGTTTATAACTATGACCATACTTTTAATAGGAAATATACCACTTATGTATTTTCTAAATAAGGAATGGTATGAAACTTTGATGTTCACAAGTTTTGGAAAGGCAATACTTGCAGTTTGCATAACTGTCATATTTGTATCATTGGCAGCAGTAATAAAATTAACTAAACCAGTGGAATATAAGAGATAAGACATTGACTAAAGTTATCGTATATGATAACATATAATTAATAAATGCATATATTATAAAGAGGGAGATATAAACGTGGATTGGAAGGTTGAATTCTACCAAAGAGAAAATGGTAACATCCCTGTAATGGAATTTTTATCATCACTCTCACCTAAAATGAGAGCAAAAGCATATAGTGAAATAGAACTTTTAAAGGAGCATGGCATTTATTTAAAAGAACCTTATGTAAAACCCATTAAAGGGGAACAATATAAAGGAATATATGAGTTAAGAATAAAATTAGGATCAGATGCATCAAGAATATTTTATTTCACTTATCAAAGAGACACTTTTGTATTGTTAAATGGATTTCTTAAAAAAACAGATAAAACGCCAAAGCTAGAGCTTGAAAAAGCAAAAAGATATAAAGAAGATTTTGAAAAGAGGTGTGAAGATGAGTAAAGCAAGTGTTGATTTTTCAGTAATTAAAAAAGAACTTATGAAGGATAATGAGTTCAAAGATGAGTATGAAAAACTAAAACCACGCTATGAGCTTATTTCAGAAGTAATAAAAGCAAGAAGAGAACTAAATTTAACTCAAGAAGAATTAGCTTACCGTATAGGAACTCAAAAATCAAATATTAGCAGGCTTGAAAGTGGAAATTATAATCCCTCTTTAGACTTTCTTAGCAAGCTTGCAAAAGGATTAGGAAAAGAAATTCATATTGAATTAAGGTAATGTAAAATAATTGGAACACGCAAGGCAAAAGCTTTGCGTGTTTTTGTGTGAGGTGAAATTAATATATGTTAACAATACTATTTATATTTTCCTGTCTATTTTCCTTTGGAGTATACATGCTGATGGCAGATTTGTTAAAGCTGCCTAGTTTAAAAGCTTCAAAGGCAGTAATAAGCATAAGCAGGAGAGAAAAGAAAAAGACACACAATGTGGAAATATATATATTACAGCTATCAACTAAGCTTTCAAAAATTATAAAGCTTAATGAGTATAAAAAAAGAAAACTTACAGCAATTTTAAAATCCGCAGAAATAAATTTAACTCCAGAAACCTATATTGCAAAAGCTTATGTTAAAGCAGGTTTAGTACTATTTAGTATTATTCCTGCTTTATTTATTTTACCAATAATAACTCCAGTAATCTTATTTTTAGCTATAGCAATATATTTTAAAGAAATTAAGGTGGCTGAGGATAAGGTTAAAAATCAAAGAGAGGAAATAGAATATGAACTTCCAAGATTTACTGCTACTCTAACTCAAGAGCTTAAAGCAAGCAGAGATATACTGTCTATTCTTGAAACTTATAAGCAAAATGCAGGAAAAGCCATGAAAAGAGAACTTGAAATAACTGTTGCAGATATGAAATCAGGAAGCTTTGAGGGAGCACTTACAAGGTTTGAAACAAGACTTGGAAGTTCAACACTTTCAGAGGTCGTAAGAGGGCTTATAAGCGTACTTCGTGGTGATGATGGAGTGGTATATTTTCAGATGTTATCCCATGATTTAAAGCAATTAGAACTTCAAAGACTTAAAACACTAGCAGCAAAACAGCCATCAAAAATAAGAAAATATTCCTTTGCAATGCTTATGTGCTTTGTACTAATGTATCTTGTTGTAATGGGGATTCAAATAATGAAAACCATGGGGCAATTGTTTTAGGAGGTGGTACAGTGATTAAACTTTTAAAAGAAAAGAAAGGCGAAGGATATATTGATACTGTAGTTATTATAATTGCAGCTATGATGGTTATTGCTTTTGCAGTAAAAATATTTCCTGTATTTGTGGCAAAAAATCAATTAAATACTTATGCCAATGAAATTATGAGAACCGCAGAAATTTCAGGAAGAGTAGGTACGGAAGTAAGTGCGAAGGTAGAAAGTTTAAAAGATCAAACAGGAATAAGTCCTGCTATATCATGGCAGGCAAATTACATTAGTGGAACAAATAAAGTACAGCTAAATGATGAAATTACTGTAACAGTTACTAAAATGGTGGATATAGGTTTCTTTAGTTTTGGCTCTTTTCCTATTGAACTTAAATCTAAAGCTACGGGGAGGAGTGAAGTGTATTGGAAGTAAAAAACATAAGAAGGATATTGAAGGAGAAAAAAGGAAATGCTCTTCCTCTTGCTTGCGCAATAGTTTTATCACTGATAATAATATTTAGTGCAGTATCAGAATACATGAGGCTTCAAATTATAGCAAAGGGAGTAAGGGATGCACTTCAAACTTCTGTAATAGCTGTGGCGGCTCAAAATTATGATGATGTATATAATGGGCTACGTGAAGGATATAGTGGAGGCTATAATCTAAACCAAGCTAATTTATGGGAGAGTAAAGTAGATACAGGAGATATATTTACTTATCTTGATAATCTTTTAGGTTTAGAGAAAAATGGTGTATATCACATTAAATTTACGGGAAAAGAGACAGAATATAAGCTTTCAGATCTTAAAATAAATATTATAAATACATCATTAGCACCGTTAAACCCTAATACTTCAAATAAATTTCAAGCTCAAGCTACTATCCATATTGAAGTACCTTTATCTTTTGGATGGGATAAGCTGCCACCACTACAAATAAACTTAAAGGTCAATGCAGGTTATACTTCTAAGTTCTAAAGTTAATCACATATACACAGGAGAGCGTGTGGACAACGTGTGAATAAGTGAAAATAAAAAATTAAAAAAACATCTGGACAAAATACAAAAAGTATGTTTATTTTTTAACAAGGGCAAAAAAACCCGTTATGTTGAAAAAAAATTAAGGGAGTGAATGTGGATGAAAAAACTTAATTTTAATGTAAAGAAAAATTTAACTGTAACACTTCTTGTTGTTTTAGCTATAGCTCTTGGAGCAGGCTTAATAAGTTATGTAAATAAAACACCTAAAAATAAAGAGGATAAAGTCTTATCAGATATTAATAAGGTAGATGAAGTTAAGGTAGACGAAATAAAAACAGAAAATGAAGAAAAAGCTAAAGTACCAGTTATTAATGCTGCTGATAGTACAGAAAAATCCTCTCAAAATAATGTTGTAAGTAGTAATACTGAAACAGCACCTAAAAAACCAGAACCACCAAAGGAAAAACCTAAGACTACAGATGATATAACAAATAAAAATAAAGTACCTACTTATCCTGAAAAAGCAGTAAAACCACAGAAAGAATCAAGTCCTAAGGGAGGAGAAAAAAATAACAAAGGACAAGTATATGTTCCAGGGTTTGGTTGGGTTAACGATGAAGGTGGTGGTGGTCAAGGAACAAATGTAACATCTGATGGTGATATTAATAAGCAAGTGGGTACAATGGATTAGTTTAATAAAAAAGTATTTTTAGAGAGTATGGTTAAAATCTGTACTCTCTATTTTTTTGGAGGTGTAAGCTTATGAAAAGAGTAACAGCATTTTTACTTTGTTTAATGTTAATAATTTTTTCTGTACCTATAAGTGTATTTGCTGAAGGAGATGGAAACTTTGACGGCGGAGGAGGTGGAATGGGAAATGGATCATCTCAAAACTTTTGGAATCCAGGGAATGATGGGGTAAGGATTACTGTTATCAGGTGTAGAGATCAAATGCCAGTAACTACACCTATTGATTTCTCAAATAAAAATCAAAATAATATAAAAATACATTTTGGAAAGAAATCAAAAATTCAATATAGAAACGGAAGTTCCTTGCAAGCATACACAAGTGTGTATAACTATTATATTCCATCTCAACCTATGCCAAGAATTATAGGTTCAAGTAGCTATACTATAAATATTGAAGCTACTAAAAAATACTTTTGTTCTGAATATGCTCTAAAATTAATTGCAAGCCTTACTGGTATGAATTATGAAAATCTTATAAGCGGAGATTATAAAATACTTATTGAACCTATAGCTTACATGACTTTTCAAGGAGTGTATATGGCAATGACTGCACATGAAGCAGCATTATATGATGAAAAACTTGGAGGAGGTTTAAGAGCAAAGATGGTAAGTTTATCTCATAAGAATTTGCCCCTTGCTTTGTTTTTACAAACTTCTGATTTAGGTTTTGCTGCTTGGTCAGGATCGAGTAATCAAAAGGTATCAAATACTCAAATAAAAGCCTATTTAGGACTTGGTGTCATAAGGTTTAGTGAGGCGGATAAGGGAGTAGATATTGATAGTAATTCCTATGAATATAGATGTGACACAGATGTTATTACTTCAATAACTGTAAATACAGATAGAAGAAGAACACCTGACAATCCTGTATCTGTAAGCTTTAGAGTAAATGGACAAAACTACACTGTAAGTAATATTTATATTCCAGAAGGAGAATCTCAAAAGGTTTGGTTTAAATGGCACACTCCCAAAACACCACAAACATTAAATATAGATGTAAGTATAAGTGGAGCATTTGCAAATAAAGCAAATATTACAGCCAAAATAGTAGACCTTAAAGAAAACACTCCACCAAATCCTACTGCTAATGATAAAAATCCAAGTTTTAAAGCTTCTAGTATTCCAAGTAAAGCTCCAAAAACTTCTGCTACATGGGGAAAATGGGATTGCTATTGGGAACCTAAATGGGAATGGCAGGCAAACTGGAGCTGGGTTAGTACAGGTAAAAACACAGGATACTGGGTTGATAATGGTCATTGGGTTGATAGAGGAGATTGGAAATATAAATGGATAAGTTACTATGCTTATCTTTCAGCCAATATGAACCTTCAGCCAGATGCTAAAGTCCCTACAGCCTATTCAAAAACTATGAAATCAGGATATGGAATAAACTTAAATGTAAATTCTAATCTTAGTTCTAATGCTCCAAGCTCATCCATAACAGGTGCTCAAAATGTTATTTCTTATTATCCTGAATTTAATTATAAAACTTATAATAGAGTATTAGAAATGATAACAGCAGGTTATTCCTCAAGTTTTCAGCTTAAAAAAAATAAATATTCTACCTATAATCAAAGAGTACATTTTACTCCAATATGGTATCCAGATGGAACCTATTCTGTATATGCAGAAGTAATAGATGTATGGACACCAGAGGGTATGCTTTCTGTTAATTTAAATGATTATGTAAACATAAAAGGCAGCTTGTATGACGATTGGCATATAGGCCCACAGTTTTAGGGTGAAACCTATGAGGTTTAATATAATTTATGCTGATCCACCTTGGAGCTATAAAGTGTATTCTAAAAAAGGTAGAGGAAGATCTGCTGAAAATCATTATAATACTATGAGTCATGAAGATATATACAATCTTGACGTAGCAAGTTTAGCTATGGAAGATTGTATTTTATTTTTATGGGTTACTTTTCCTAACTTACTTGTAGGGCTTGAAACTATGAAAAGATGGGGATTTACTTATAAAACCTTAGGGTTTTGCTGGGTAAAGAGAAATAAGAAAAGTCCAAATTGGTTTTGGGGACTGGGATTTTGGACAAGAGCTAATCCGGAAATATGCCTAATTGGAACTAAAGGTCACCCTAAAAGAATATCAAAAGCAGTTCATTCAGTTATAGATTTACCTATTGAAAAGCATAGTAAAAAACCTGAGGAAGTAAGGAAAAGAATAATTGAGCTTTGCGGAGATTTACCCAGAGTTGAACTCTTTGCACGAGAAACTCATGAAGGATGGGTTTGTCTTGGTAATGAAATTGATGGCTTAGATATTAGAGAAAGTATTAAAAAAGTAAAGGAGATGTAAAAACTTATGAGAGTATTAATAGTTCAACCTCAAATAAGGCCTTATGTTGCAGAAATAGAAGAAGGTTTAAAACCTATGCAGGAGATAGTTGGAGGCTCAATTGAAATGGTAGACTTAGATGATAATACAAGCCTTGTTTGTAATGAAGAAGGTAAAATAAGAGGTCTTGAAGGAAACAGACGTATCGGCAGAGACATAATTGCTGGTACGTTTTTTCTTTGCGGCTTTAATGAAGATGGAGCATCTATTTCACTAACAGATGAGCAGATTTCAAAATACTATGAAAGGTTTAGAGAACCAGAGTATTATTCTCAGGAAGAAGTAGAAGACTCAGCTTTTATGGATGTTTATGTACCAGATTATGAAGATGATATGGAGCTATAGGAGGGAGAATACTTGAAGTTTATTGATTTGTTTAGTGGTATAGGCGGATTTAGATTAGGACTTGAATTGGCTGGACATGAATGCGTAGGTCATTGCGAAGTAGATAAATTTGCAGATAGAAGTTATAGAGCTATGTACAGTTGTGAAGGAGAGTGGTTTATTAATGATGTCAGAAAAATCAATCCAAAAGAAATGCCCGAATTTGAATTGCTCTGTGCAGGATTTCCTTGTCAAAGTTTCTCAATTGCAGGAAAAAGGAGAGGATTTGAAGATATTAGAGGAACTATGTTCTTTGAAATTGCCAGATTGGTTAATGAAAGAAAACCTCCACTTCTTCTTCTTGAAAATGTCAAAGGACTGCTATCGCATGACCAAGGCAGGACTTTTAAAACCATCCTCAGTACACTTTATGAATTGGGGTATGATGCTGAATGGCAATTGCTTAACAGCAAAGATTTCGGAGTGCCACAAAACCGTGAAAGAGTGTTCATTATTGCACATATTAGAGGAAGAAGTTTCACAAAAATATTTCCTATCATCAGTTGCAACCCAAAAACTCTTAAGCAGCTTATAGGAGGTAAACAAGGACAAAGGGTATATAGTATAGATGGTTTAAGTACAACATTAACTTCTCATGGAGGCGGTCAAGGAGCAAAAACAGGATTATATTTTGTTGACTTAAATTTAAAACCTCAAGTAACTGAAAATGCAAGATGTATAAAAGCAAGATATAATTCTGGAATTACAAATAGAGCTGCAGATAATAGTGGAGTTTTAGTTATTCCAAGAGCTGTTCTTACCCCAGAAAGATTAAAAAAACGTCAAAATGGGCGTAGATTTAAAAATGAAAATGAACCAATGTTTACTTTAACAGCACAAGATAGACATGGAATATTATTGGGTGGGGCGATAAGAAAACTTACGCCCCTTGAATGTTTTAGATTGCAAGGATTTCCTGATGAATTTTATTATAAAGCACAATCAGTCAATTCAGATAGCCAGTTATATAAGCAAGCTGGTAATTCAGTTACCGTTTCAATAGTATATGAAATTGGCACAAGATTAAGAGTAGAGTGACTAGAATTTTAGATAATATGCACTGCTTAAAGAATAGCAAAAATGAGGATTATGAAAAAAAGATATTAATATTAAAACATGAAAGAATTAAAGAAGGATTAGAGATATAGGAGGTGCACCATGAAACCTATTATACCAATTGTTATGTTATTGCTTTGTTTAATTTGTGGAGGTTTAACACTGTTATTTTTAAAGAAGAATAGTAAAAGAACAAAGGTTACAGAAAATAAAGAGCAGAAAACTGCTAATGAGTTTGTAAATGTAAAAGATGTTAAAGAACGCTATTTATATACACGAGATGGCTACATTATCATGTATATAAAAATTAATCCTATAAGCATTGATTTGCTATCAGAAAGAGAAAAAAAGCTTTTATGTAAGACTCTCACAGCAGAACTTTCAAGTGAGCAAAAGCCTTATAAGTTTTTAGCAGTATCAAGACCAGTAGATATTTCACCACTTATAAATGAGTATACTGGTATTATTTCAAATAGCTCAGATCAAAAGCAAAAGGATTTGTTAAGAAATGAAATGCTTGTAATGAGTAATTATGCCTTATCTGGAGAAGTTGTTGAAAGGCAGTTTTATATAATGCTTTGGGAAAGGTATGAAGAAGATATAGAAAGAGAAATATCTAAAAGATGCTATGAATTTAAGTCAAAGCTTGAAAGTGGAAACATACAATGTGAAATATTAAAGCAGCAGGATATAGTAAGGTTATGTAATCTTGTAAATAATCCAGCTTATACAAATATAGAGGATAGTGAGTTTGAAGCCACTATCCCTATTTTTTAATAGAAAAGGGAGATGTGAAAATGATAAAAAATAAAAATACCTTAAATCAAGAAATATTATTAAACAAATCCTTGCTAAATATAATAACTCCAATGGGACTTGAAATAAAAAGAAACAGCTTGGTTATAGGTGAAAATACGGGAAAAGTATATGGAATAGTTAAATATCCTCAAAAAGTTGATTATGGATGGCTTTCTAAAATTACAAATATACCAAGTACTATTGTCAGTATATCTTTTAAGCCTATTGATAACAGTTCTTTTATTGAAAGTCTTTCAAGAAACGTAATTCAAAGTCGTGGAGCAGCAGAAAGTGCTAAAGATCCACTAGCTCAGAAAAGGGCAGAACGTTCAGCATTAGATGGAGAAAAGATAATGGTGCAAATAGACCAAAATGGTGAAACTGTTGGACTTATGGGAATTACTATTATGCCAATATCAAGAGAAGATGAAAGTTTCAATAAGGTTTGCAGAAAAACTGAAAGTACCTGTGCAATGAGTAAATGTAAACCAAGAAACCTGTCAAACTTGCAAGAGCAGGCATTTAAAAATTGTTCACCCTTTTATACTTCAGATGAAAATATAGAGCAGATAGTAAGCAGAATAGTTCCTTTATCCACCTTTGTAGGTGGATTTCCTTTTTCATCAAGTGGTTATAATGATGGAACAGGTTATTATTTCGGAAGAGATTCCAGTGGTGGATTAATTATACTGGATACTTGGAAGAGAGGAAATGATAGAACCAACACTAACATGGTTATAATGGGAGTAGCTGGTGTTGGAAAGTCTACAGCAGTTAAGCATATAGCCTTATCTGAATATATGAAAGACACTAAAATTATATTTGTAGATCCAGAAAGAGAATACAAAGAGCTATGCGAAGCTTTAAATGGAGATTGGATTAATGCAGGTGGAGGCAGCAATGGAAGAATAAATCCACTCCAAATAAGACCAACACCAGTAGATGATAATGATGAAGTTTATAAAGATGAAGGTCAGGGAATGGGTGATATGGCTCTTTACATTAAGAATTTAGAAATATTTTTTAGTCTATACATTCCATCCTTAACAGATAGAGAAAGAGCTATTCTTAAAGATTGCTTAATTGAGCTATATAATAACTTTGGCATAACTTGGGATACAGATATAACCAAACTTAGTAATGAAGATTTTCCTATATTTTTAGACCTTTATAATTTGATAGATAAAAAAGCAAAGGAAAAAGAAAAAACAAGAAAAGAAAGCGAAGCTAATATTTATGATGACCTTGCACTGCTTTTAAAAGATATAGCTATGGGAAGTGATTCTTTTCTTTGGAATGGATATAGCTCTATCAAAACTAATACAAGATGCATTTGCCTTGATACTCATGATTTGCAAAATACTAATGACAATATTAAAAGAACTCAATATTTTAATATTCTTACTTGGTGCTGGCAGGAAATGAGCAAAGATAGAAATGAAAGAGTGTTGTTAATCTGTGATGAAGCTTATCTTATGATTGATACCAATGTACCTCAAAGCCTAGTATTTTTAAGAAATGTTGAAAAAAGGGCAAGAAAATATGAAGCAGGAGTTGCTATAATAAGCCATTCAGTTGTAGATTTTCTTGATCCACAAATAAAAATGTATGGACAGGCACTTCTTGATATACCATGCTTTAAAATCATAATGGGCTTAATTTACTTAAAGTATGGAATAAATGAAACAGCAAAACAGCATAATTCCTTGATTTTCGTTAATTAATAAAAGGAAGGATGTTGTAAATTGAATAAAATAGATTTAAAGCTAAAGGAAGAAAATATTCAGTTAGGTAAATATGGAATGATGAAGCTGAATTATTTAAAGTATAATAAGCCAGATTTTTTCACAGAACTGCTTTTTAAGGGTGAGTTGATGAAATACTTGTTCAATGTAGAAAATCAATCCTACAAGCTTTTAGAGCGAATTCAAGAGGAATATTTTCAAATACATTCCTTGCCTAAGAACGGAGATTTTATGAAGGCTTATACAATAAGGCAACAGGCAAAAGATTATGCAGAAGAAATAGTTTTAAAAGAGCTTATATATAATTAGATTATATGAGCAGTTAAGTTAATGAGATAAATGCAAAAATATGAATATTATTAAAGCTTGTATGTTAATACTATAAATATTATAATAAACTTAGATTATTGAATGAGTGCATATAAAATATAACTATTTAAGCTAAAAAGCAATTTAGAGGTGATATTTTGGATAATGAAATTAAAGATATGCTCATTAAGTTATTAGAAGGTCAAACAAGGCTTGAAACTGAAATAAATGGAGTTAAAAACGATATAAAAAAGAATTCAATTAAACTTGAAGCCATAGAAAAAAAGATAGATATAATTACAGAAGTACAAACTTCACATAAAGAGCAAAATGAAAAATCATTTAAAAATACAGATTCAGTGATAGAAGAAAAAGCAAGTTTGATGGAAATATCAGTGAAAAGCGTCTCGAAAGATGTGAAGGAAATAAAAGAAAGTATAGAAGTATTAAAAGATATGACAGGAAGACATGAAGTAGATATTAATATATTAAAACGTAGACCAGTATAATTAAATAAAATCTATGCATAAAATAACCATTTTGCAAATAGTAAGATGGTTATTTTTTATTCATAAAATTAGATAAAACAGCGAAGGTAAGTTTACATCTCTTAGGAGATGGCAAGCTTACCTTTTGTGTTACAAAAGTGCTTGAATGATGGGAGAAGCCTCCCAAACCCTCTAAAAAATTACTATGATTAAAAACATGGAAAGGAGCTTTAAAAAGTGAATAAGAATAAATTTATAACCCTTAGGGTAACGGAAGAGGAATATATAAAAATCAAAGAAAAAGCAAAAAAATCTAAAGTAACTTTAAGTAAGTATGTAGCATTTTCAGCTTTAGATAAAAACATTATAGTAATTGATGGCATGAAAGATGTAGCAAAGCAGCTTATTAAAATTGGTACAAATCTAAATCAATTAGTAGTTTTATGTCATGAAGGTAAAATATCCTGCTTAGATTTATCACAGTGCAGAAAGGAGATTCATGAAATATGGCAGTTATTGAATTCATTAACAGACCCAATAAATCCCCCAAGAGTTTAAAGAAAGTTATAGAATATATTCTTAATCCTAAAAAGACCAAAGAACAGCTTATATGGGGCAAAGACTGCAATGGAGATAATGCTTTTATTGAAATGATGGCTATTAAGAAAAGCTATGGTAAAGAAACAGGAAGGCAGTATGTGCATTTTGTTCAATCTTTTGCTCCTTATGATAGAATAACTCCTAAAATAGCCTATGAAATAGGTAAAGAGTTATGCGAAAGGTTTAAGGACTATCAAGTGGTGATGGCTACGCATATAGACAGAAATCATATTCATAATCACTTTGTCATAAATTCAGTAAATTTTGAAACAGGTTATAAGTGGAGACAAAATCCTAAAGAACTCCAAGAAGTAAAAGATTATTCAGATAAAATATGCAGAAAATACGGGTTAATTATAATACCAAAAGTTAATATAGGAAACTATATAAAAAATGGTGAATATAGAAGTATTTCAAAAGAAGCAAGCTGGAAATACGAGCTGTATCTTGCAGTAACTAATTGCATAAAAACTTCTACAAGCAAAGATGAATTTATAAAAAATATGGAGAAATTAAAATACAAAGTAGATTGGCAGGAAAACAGAAAATATATAACCTTTACAACTCCTTCAGGTAAAAAGTGCAGGAATAAAAAACTATATCCTCCTGAGAATTTCACCAAGGAAATGATAGAAAAAAGACTAAGCCTAAATAAGCAATTTGCAAATAAAAGAGAACTTGAAAATGCTATGTATTTTTTAATAGAAGCCATAAATTCCATTTGTAAAGAGCCAGACAATCATTCTAAACAATATCCATTAATGACTCTTGAAGGACAAGCTTTAAAGGAAAAAATCATTGAAGAAAGCAAGGGAAAAGGATTAGATTGGAATACAAAGGAAGGGCAATGGGAGATTTAAAAAAATAGTTTTTTGCCATTAATCTCACCTATGATAGTTTATCTTCCAAGTAAAAGCCAATCTAATGTTACATTTAGAGCTTTTGATATAGCAACAACTTCATAATCAGATACAAACCTATCTCCTGATTCAATTCTTGATATAGATATTCTATCCAGTTTAATATTCATAAGTTCCAGCTTTGCAGATAAATTTTCCTGAGTTAATGGGGGAGTGTGTTTTATTCGAGCTTCTCTAACTCTATTTCCAATTATATTTTTACTTCCTTCATACCAATATATTTTCAAGTGCTACACCACCTATGTGCTAAAGATTAACTTTTATGTTGATTTTACATTTTTATACTGATATAATGGTGCTAAAGATGAACATACATTATATTACATATATCAACAGATTATGGGAGGGGGAAACTTGAAGAAAAACGAAAAACAAATAGAACTTGAAAATAAAATAGAAAAGTTAAGAGAAGAATTAAATATTAATATTATAGCTAATATAGAAAAATCAGAAGTACCTTTAAGTAATAAAGTAATATCTTTAAGTGAAGAGCTTGATATACTTATAGCTGAATACATCAAGGGAAAAGATATTCATATTTATTGAATTAGTCCTTCATTAATAGTAATACCTAGATTCTACGTCAGTACTTCAAAAAGCATAATCAAAGCCTTGATAAATATGCGTTCCTTCGAAATTCAGCTTTCACCCATTGGGTGAAAGAAAAGTGCTCAAAAATATGTTAAATTATCAGCTTTTATGACTCGATATATGGTAAAATAATAGTAAGAAAAGTAGTAAAAAGGGGTTCTAATTATGATTAATAAAATTGATTTCAAAGCTAAGAATCTAACATCAAATGCAGGTCTTTTTCTGCTCCTTGAGAATGCAAAAAGCAATGGGATTTTTGATTTTATTGAAAATGACCTCGTATTTGATAATGACTCAACAAATAAAATCAAGATGAATCATATAAAGACCATGCTCTGCGGTCACTTCATTGGCATTGATAAGTTAGAACGTCTAAAGCTACTTCAAAATGATCCCCTCGTCAACGAGTTTGATATTTCCGTAAAAGAACCTGAAACAGTGTCACGGTTTCTAGGAAACTTCAACTTCAAGACAACCCAAATGTTTAGAGACATTAATTTTAAAGTCTTTAAAAAACTGCTCACTAAAAGTAAATTGACATCCATTACGATTGATATTGATAGTAGTGTAATTAACGTAGAAGGTCATCAAGAAGGTGCGTCAAAAGGATATAATCCTAAGAAACTGGGAAACCGATGCTACAATATCCAATTTGCATTTTGCGACGAATTAAAAGCATATGTTACCGGATTTGTAAGAAGTGGCAATACTTACACTGCAAACGGTGCTGCGGAAATGATCAAAGAAATTGTTGCTAACATCAAATCAGACGATTTAGAAATTTTATTTCGAATGGATAGTGGCTACTTTGATGAAAAAATTATCGAAACGATAGAATCTCTTGGATGCAAATATTTAATTAAAGCCAAAAGTTATTCTACACTCACCTCACAAGCAACGAATTCATCAATTGTATTCGTTAAAGGAGAAGAAGGTAGAGAAACTACAGAACTGTATACAAAATTAGTTAAATGGGAAAAAGACAGAAGATTTGTCGTATCTCGCGTACTGAAACCAGAAAAAGAAAGAGCACAATTATCACTTTTAGAAGGTTCCGAATACGACTACTTTTTCTTTGTAACAAATACTACCTTGCTTTCTGAAAAAGTAGTTATATACTATGAAAAGCGTGGTAATGCTGAAAACTATATCAAAGAAGCCAAATACGACATGGCGGTGGGTCATCTCTTGCTAAAGTCATTTTGGGCGAATGAAGCCGTGTTTCAAATGATGATGCTTTCATATAACCTATTTTTGTTGTTCAAGTTTGATTCCTTGGACTCTTCAGAATACAGACAGCAAATAAAGACCTTTCGTTTGAAGTATGTATTTCTTGCAGCAAAAATAATCAAAACCGCAAGATATGTAATCATGAAGTTGTCGGAAAACTATTCGTACAAGGGAGTGTATGAAAAATGTCTGGTATAATAAGAATATCATCAATAAAATTGAGTGTTGCTCTGTGGATAACTTGCAGAGTTTATTAAGTATCATTGCAGCAAAGATGAAATCAATGATTTATCAAAAATGATTGAAAGGTGGTTGTAAATAATGTTACAATGTGTGAGAAGCAGTCTAAATTCTTCGTGAAATAGTGATTTTTGAAGCTAATAAAAAACACACGTGGAATTTAGGGTATTAACATAGCTTTAGACGATTTTGGAACAGGCTATTCTTCCCTTACCTATTTGAAAAAGCTACCCATAGATATAGTAAAAATAGATAAGGAGTTTATCAGTAATGCATTAAATGAAAAGGTGGATGAAAAGATTGTAAATACTATTATAAATTTAAATCACGAACTTAATTTAAAAGTTGTGGCAGAAGGTATCGAAACAAAGGAGCAGCTTAATTTTCTTAGGGAAACTGGCTGTGACTTTGGCCAAGGATTTTTATTTAGTAAAGCCATACCCGCTGAAGATTTTGAAAGATTACTAAAGGAAGAGAAATATTATTTTTAGGATCATATCTTTTTGAAAGGAGAAGTGAAGTGGAAAGAAAAGTTGTTTCTTATGATAAATTAGAAGAAAGTATAGATTTTTTAAAATCTATGTATGAAATAGTTAGGATAGTAGATCCATTAATGAAAAGAGTAATAAAATATGATAATAATGGTATGGAAGAAACAGGGGATGTATGTCACTCCTGCTGGGAAGATGATAAGATTTGCGACAATTGTATCTCTGTAAGAGCCTTCCTTCAAAAGGATACCTTGATGAAACTGGAGCATACTTCTAATAAGGTGTATATGGTCACTGCTATTCCTATAGAAACTGACAAACGCAGTGTGGTTTTAGAATTGTTAAATGATGTTACTAAGTCCATGCTAATGCAGGATGACAGCTATACGGATATTGAAGAGCTTAAAAAGGTTATTAATAATCTCAATGCTTTGGTGGTAAAAGATACCATAACCAATTTGTATAATAAAAGGTACATAAATGAAAGACTTCCGGTGGATATAATAAAAAGTGTCTTACATGAAAAGCCTTTATCCATTATCATATTTGATATTGATGGGTTTAAAGCTATAAATGACGAATATGGACACCCAGTGGGGGATGAAGTTATAAAATTATTAGGTAGAATATTAGAAAAGTATATAGTGTATAAAAAATCTTGGGCTGCTAGGTATGGAGGGGACGAGTTTATTATAGTTTTAAATGATACCAATAAAGAAGAAGCTTATGACTTTGCAGAGGAACTTAGAAAGACTATTGAAACTTCAACTTTAGATATAAAAGATATAAAAATTAATATCACAGCTTCTTTTGGTATTTATACGGCCTTTAAAGAAGAGCTTACCACAAATGATCTTATAGATTTAGCAGATAAAAATTTATATAAGGCCAAAGCAGCAGGTAAGAATAAGTTAGTAATCAATAATAATTAATAATGCAGAATATATAATACAGTATATATTCTGTATTTTTTATTAAATATGAGGATTTTTTTAATAATACATATTATCTTTGAAAAGTTTTTCAATATTTGAGATAATAATATTAAATTTGGGAGGTGTTTATATGAAAAAATTTATGACGGCAGTTATTATTATATTCATTACTATTTTTGCAGGCTATAATTATTTTTATTTGCCTAGAAACTATGTAAACACCTTCAAGGATAAGAATTCAGGTAATATAATAGTGTAGTTTTATGTTACTTTAATGAAGAAAGAGGAAGAAAAGATGTTAATATCGGAAATACTTAAAGATACAAATTATAAATTAAATCAATTTACAGAAAAAGAAATTAAAGCTTTAGAAAAAAACATATTTTTAAAACAAGTTAAACAAGCTCAAGTGCCATACATTACTTGTTTAATTAGAAAAAAGGAAATAAAGCTTACACCAGAAGAAGTAGTAAGACAATTATTTTTAATGGTGCTTATTGATAGGTATGAGTATCCTGCTTCAAGGATAGAAGTGGAGTTTCCAGTTTCTTTTGGAAGAGAAAAAAAGAGAGCAGATATTGTAGTTTACGAAAAAGAGCACAATGTACCCTATATCATAGTAGAACTTAAAAAGCCTAAATTAAAAGATGGTAAAGAGCAGCTAAAATCCTATTGCAACGCTACAGGTTCACCTATAGGAGTATGGACTAATGGAGAATCTATATCCTACTATCATAGGAAAGACCCTAATTATTTTGAAGATATAACTGTAATTCCAAACAACAATCAAAGACTTTCTGATGTTTTAAATGAAAAGTTTACTCTTGATGATTTGATAAAAAAAGACAAGCTTGTTAATGAAAGAAAGTCCCTAAAGGACTTAATCCTCGAAATGGAAGATGAAGTTCTTGCTAATGCAGGGGTAGACGTGTTTGAAGAAATATTCAAGCTTATTTTTTGTAAATTATATGATGAATGGCTTTCAGGTAAAGATAGGGAAAGGATACTTGAATTTAGAAATTCAGGGCAGACCGATACAGAACTAAAAGATAAGATACAAAGTCTTTTTGATAAGGCAAAAGGGAAATGGGAAGGTGTATTCAGTGAAGATTCAAAAATAATGCTTACTCCATCTCACCTTGCTATATGTGTATCTTCACTTCAAAATGTTAAATTATTTAATTCAAACCTTGATGTAGTAGATGAAGCCTTTGAATATCTTATAAATAAAAGCAGTAAAGGCGAAAAAGGACAATATTTTACTCCAAGATATGTTATAGATATGTGCGTTAAAATGTTAAATCCAAAGGAATCAGAATATCTTATAGATACCGCCTGTGGTTCAGCAGGATTTACCGTACACAGCATATTTCATGTTTGGAAACAGATAATTAAAGAAGAAGGTTTGAATATAAGCAACCTTTTTACCATAGAGAAAAAACCTTATAGATGTGAAGAATACGTTAAAGACAAAGTTTTTGGCATTGATTTTGATGAAAAATCTGTAAGAGTAGCAAGAACTCTTAATCTTATTGCAGGAGACGGACAGACTAATGTACTTCATTTAAACACTTTAGATTATGAAAGATGGAATGAAGTTACAAAAGAAGAAGCTTGGAATGATACTTATAATGAAGGTTTTAAAAAATTGAAAAAATTAGGAAAAGAAAAATCAAGCTACAAACAATTTAACTTTGATGTACTTCTTGCAAACCCTCCTTTTGCAGGAGATATAAAAGAAAGCAGAATACTTGCTAAGTATGAACTGGCTAAGAATGATAAGGGCAAGTGGCAGACAAAAGTAGGAAGAGATATTCTTTTTATAGAAAGAAACATTGATTTTCTAAAACCAGGTGGAAGAATGGCGATTGTACTTCCACAAGGAAGATTTAATAATTCCTCAGATAAAAGAATAAGAGATTATATATGTGAGCATTGCAGAATACTTGCAGTAGTAGGACTTCACCCAAATACTTTTAAACCTCATACAGGAACAAAAACATCAGTATTGTTTGTTCAAAAATGGAATGATGACCCTTCAAAAGGAGCTTTATGTAAAAAGGTAGATGACTATAATATATTCTTTGCCACAATGCAAAAATCAGGCAAAGACAATTCAGGTGAAAAAATATTTGTAAAAGCTAAAGCAGGAGCGAAAAACATATTAACAGCAGAAGAAACTTTAGGAAACTATGAAAATGTAGCTGAAAACAAAGATGTTTATGAAAGCAATGAAGAAAACAATATAGAAAATGGGTATTTACTTGATAGTCATGGACATTTAATAGTAGACCACGATTTATTTAATCATGACGGCTTAACAGAAGATGGAATAGCAGAAGCCTTTATAGAATTTGCAAATAAGGAGAAACTAAGTTTTTTCTAAACAGCCCGTCTTTAGCAGAATTTGATGAAGGCAAATATAAAAAGCTTATGGACGGGCTTGAAGCAGTGGAGATAAAGCTTAGTGAAGTTCTAAAGGAAAATTTAGAGTTTAGAATAGATAGCGAATTTTTTAAAAAAGAATACTTAGAATATGATAATATGATTAATAAATTAGGATATCATTATATAAATGATTTTGCTACTGTAACGGATGGAATTCATGAATCAATAGATTTTGATGAAAATTCAAATATCAATTTGATTTCAGCTAAATCCCCTAAACAAAATGTCTTTGATTTATCAGGTAATGGTTATATTTCTAATAGACAGCATGAAAAAAATCCAAGAACGGCATTAAAATATAAAGATGTAATAATATCAACGGTTGGAACTATAGGAAATTGTGCCGTAGTAAATAAAACTATATTACCTGCTAATTGTGATAGACATGTAGGTATAATTAGAGTAAATAAGACCTATAGTCCATATTACCTATCAACATTTATGCTTACTAAATACGGAGTATATCAGTCTATAAGGCATTCAACTGGAAATGTACAGCTTAATTTATTTATATATAAAATAAAAAATATTAAAATACCTAATGCGGGAAATAAATTTCAAGAGATTGTTGAAAAGACAGTAATTCATGCACATGAGCTACTGGCTCAATCCACCAAGTTATACAAACAAGCAGAAGAAATGCTTTTATCTGAAATAGGATTTAAAGAAAATGAATTAAATAATAAAAATATTTCCGTTAAAACTTTAAGCAGTTCTTTTAATGCTACTGGAAGGTTAGATGCTGAATATTATCAGCCAAAGTATGATGAAATAATAGAAAAAATTAAAAATTATAAAAATGGTAGTAAAAAGATTGCAGAGTTATGTGAATTAAAAGACAGTAACTACCTACCATTAAGTGGTAAAGAATATAAATATATTGAATTATCTAATATCGGAACTTTAGGAAACATTATAGATTCAACAATTGACTTTGGAGAAAATTTGCCATCAAGGGCAAGACGGCAAGTAAAAAGTGGTAATATTATTGTTTCTTCGATAGAAGGTTCATTGAAAAGTTGTGCTATAATTAATGAAAATTACAATAATGCAATATGTTCTACAGGATTTTATGTTCTTTCATCAAAATTAATTAATTCTGAAACTTTATTATTGCTTTTTAAGAGTGAACCTGTTCAACTTATTTTAAAACAAAATTGTTCAGGGACTATTTTGACTTCATTAAATAAAATAGATTTCTTAAACATAGAATTACCAATTATTGATGGAGAAATTCAAAATAATATAAAAGAATTAATTTTAGAAACTAATATTTTAAAACAAAACTCAGAAAAGCTTTTAAACATTGCCAAGCAAGCAGTAGAAATGGCTATAGAAGAAGGTGAACTAACTGCAATAAAATGGATTGAAGAAAAAATGAAAGATATTACTAAGCAATAAAAATCACATAAAAAATAGCAATAAAGTAATTGGATTTATAACTTCAAAATTAAATATAATTCCACAAATTTATTGCTATTTTTCTTTTTTTTTGTAAAATAATAGTATAGAGTTGCGGAATATATGATAAATTCATGAAATTTATATAAGAACATAAATAAAAGAAAGGGGTAAATATTGTGATTTCTAGCAAAAGTGTTATTCGAAGATATTTGTACTTATCACTATTTGTAGGTATTTTGATGGGAATTATTTTTCCTATTTTGGGGAGTTTTTTTACTTATTATAAGAAGTCTTCATATTCGATGTATTTTACTTTGATATGTATAGTAGCAGGTATAATTGTTGGATTTACTTCTTTTTTAATAGGGAAAATTACTTTAATTAATGCTATAAATAAATTGAATGTTTGCTTTAATTTTATAAATAATGGAGATTTAACTTATAAATGTGAATTGAAAAGTAATGATGAAATAGGTGTATTGTATAATAATGTTGCTAAAATGCAGGACTCTTTAAAAACTTTAGTAAGTAATGTCATAAATGAATACAATGAAATAGAAAATGTTTTAGAAAGTGTAAATTCAAATGTAACTAATTTAAATGAAAACATAGAAGAAGTATCGGCAACCACAGAGGAACTGTCTGCAAGTATGGAAGAAACAGCAGCCTCTGCTGAAGAAATGACAGCTACATCACAGGAAATAGAAAGAGCAGTGCATTCCATAGCAGAAAAATCGCAGGAAGGCGCTGTGCAGGCAGGAGAGATAAATAAAAGAGCCTATAAAACAAAAGAAAATGTGGAAAATGCTCAAAAGAAAGCTAATGAAATATTTATTAACACCAAAGCAGGACTTGAAAAGGCTATAGAAGAATCAAAAGTAGTCGAGCAGATTAATGTGCTTTCAAATGCTATTATGCAAATAACAGAACAAACAAATCTTTTAGCATTAAATGCGGCAATAGAAGCTGCAAGGGCTGGAGAAGCAGGAAGAGGATTTTCAGTAGTAGCTGAGGAAGTAAGAAAACTTGCAGAACAATCAAAGGATACTGTGAATGAAATACAAAACATAACAAGTAAAGTAACAAATGCAGTTAAAAACCTTACAGAAAACTCTAACAATCTTTTAAGCTTTGTGTCAACTGATGTGGATAAGGATTACAAAACTATGCTTGAAGTAGCTAATAAATATAGTCAAGATGCTAAATTTGTAGATAGTCTTGTTATGGACTTTAGCTCAACTTCCGAGGAACTTTTAGCTTCCATTAGTGATGTATTAAAAACTATAGATGGAGTAGCACAAGCAGCCAGTGAAGGTGCAGGCGGTACTACGGATATAGCAAACAAAATATCTGAGGTAAATAATAAATCCAATGAAGTTTTAGAAGAAGTTATAAAGACAAAAGAAAGTGCAGAAAAATTAAAATTTGAAATTTCTAAGTTTAAAATTTAAAATAAAGGTATTAAGTAAGGTGGAGGGATATAATGATTAAATGGAAAGATGAATATTCAATTGGTGTTGATAGAATTGATGATGAACATAAGCAATTAGTAAAAATAGCAAATAAGGCTTACGAAGTTTTAAATAATGATTTCTATACTGATAAATATGACAAAATAGTAGAAATTTTAAAAGAACTTGAAGATTATACAGTGTTTCATTTTAATGATGAAGAAGATTATATGCAGCAAGTAGGATATAAAAAATTCTTCTCTCATAAAATTGAGCATGAAGAATTTATTCAAAAGATAAAGAATGTTGATTTAAATAAAATGGATTACAATCAAGATAAATATTTATTGGAAATTGTTAACTTTATAGTTGATTGGTTAGTGAAACATATATTAGAAAAGGACAAACTTATTATAAGTGAAGAATAGAAATATTTCAAGGCGGGTGTCATAGTGTCACCTGCCCCCCGTCATTTTGTGACCCCAATAATATACAATATAAATATATAGGATATTGAAAGAAGGATTATAATATATTAAGTGTATAGAGCTATATATAACAATAGATTTAAGAGAATCGTTTTTAAGTAAGCGGTTCTTTTTTTATTTATCAATATCCTAAATAGAATATAAAAATACTTTTGAAAGTGTCCCCTTATAACCTTTTCTAAGGCTATATAGTGAGGACTTTTTTTAGTTCATTGAAAATTAAATAACACATACCAAGATTTATATTAAGTTTTGCTGAAAGTATGCCATGAACTATTTTAGGGAGCGTACCTGCAAATTAAAGGTCACATAGTGAGGCTTGAAGACGTGCTTATAGGAGCATAGGAATTGTATCGGAAGGTGTGAAGAAGAAAGGTGGAGGAATTTATGGAAATTAGGAGAGAAGAAACTATAAGAAAAGGTAATACAGTATTTTGCATTAAAAGTATTTTTAATGGCACTAAATCAGCTAAGGAAATATTGATTACAGCTATCTCTAAGGATATTGAAGAAAATCTTAATAAAAATAAAAAGAAGGATAGCGGTTAAAAAAATGAAATACATAAAAAGCATGTATGGAAATAATTCTTGATTCTGTATATAATAGATTCAACGGAAATCAAGGTACGTGCTTTTTATGTTGTTTCTTCAAAAAAGGAGGGCAAGAATATTGAAGAAACAAAAGAATTTATACAATGCAGCTTTATATTGCAGATTAAGCAGAGATGATGAAAATTCAAGTGAAAGCGAAAGTATTTTAAATCAAAAGCAAATACTCAGTGATTTTGCTAAGGAAAATAAATTCAATATAGTGGATTATTATGTAGATGATGGGTATAGTGGAACTAACTTTGATAGACCAGCCTTTAAAAGAATGATTAAGGATATTGAAAATGGTACTGTAAATGTGGTTATTACAAAGGATTTAAGCAGATTAGGAAGGAACTATATTCTAACAGGGCAATATACAGAAATATATTTTCCATCAAAAGGAGTAAGATATATTGCCATAAATGATGGTTTTGATTCAAACAATAGTGATAATGACATAGCTCCTTTTAAAAATATAATCAATGAAATGGTAGCAAAAGATACTTCAAAGAAGGTAAAATCAGTATTCCAAGCTAAAATGAAAAAAGGAGAATATATTGGCTCTTATGCACCCTATGGCTACAAGAAAGATCCTGAAAACAAGAACAGGTTTATTATTGATGAACCTGCGGCAGAAATAGTAAAAAGAATGTTTTATCTTGCAACTATAGGATATGGTTCAAGAAAAATTGCTAAAACCTTTAATGAAGAAGGTATATTACCACCTGCTGTATATAGATGTTTGCACTTAACTCATACTCCAGTAGAGAAATTTACAAAAACCTCAAGATGGTCAGACCAAGCTGTAAATGATATGCTCCATAACATGGCATATTTAGGGCATATGGTTCAAGGAAAGAGCAAAAAAACTTCTTTTAAAGTTAAAAAATTAGAAATGCAGCCTAAGGAAGATTGGATTATAGTCTATAATACTCATGAAGCAATTATAGATAAAGAACTATTTGATGAGGTTCAGTATAGGCTTAAATCAAAATATAGGGAAAAAAGAATAGGAATAAACCTATTTGCAGGTATTACTAAATGTGCTGATTGTGGTTATGCCATGACTTATAGTCCAAGACATAAAAAAGGTTTAGCATCTTTATTTTGCAGTAATTACAGAAGGCGTGGGAAAGAAGGCTGTACAAACCACATGATAAACTATGACCTATTATGTGAAATTGTTATAGAGGAAATAAGAAAATATGCACAGCTTGCTATAGAAGATGAAGAAGCTATATTAAAAAAACTTAAAGATAAAACAAAGGATACGGATAAAATAGGAAAGATAGCCTTAGAAGAAGAATTAACAAAGGCTGAGAAAAGGTATAGAGAAATAGATGATTTAATACAGCACCTGTATGAAGATAATGTAAGAGGGAAAATAACGGATGAAAGATTTACTAAACTATCAGTTAATTATGAAAATGAGCAAAAGGAAGTTAAAGAGAGAATAACTAACTTAAAGTTTGATATAGTAAATTTTAAAGATACAAGTAAAAATAATGAACGATTTATAGAACTTATAAAGAAATATTCAAATATAACGGAACTTAACCCTGTTATAATGCACGAACTCATTGATAGGATTGAGATTGGACAAGGCTATTATGAAAAATCTGAAGCAACAGGTAAAAGAGAAAAGCATCAAGACATCACTATTTATTATAAATTTATAGGCAATTTAGAACAAAAATAAAAAGTTGCTTTAAAACAATTAAGCCTGGGTACAGATGGCAGAAATCTACAAGAAACAAAAGACCTTTACAATTTAACAGATGCAGAGGAGGAGCTGCTTGCTAGTAAGAAAAGAGGAAATGCACTACTTATTATAGGGTCTAAGAGACTTCATGTGGTGTTTGAGATACCTGAATATAAATTTGAGTATATTGGGAAAGCTGGGGGAAGATAAATAGTAATATTATTAAAGTATAAAACTTATCGACAATAAAATTTAAGTAAAATAATAGAATAATTAGACAATTTATGATAATATAGTTTATGAAATTAAGGAAGGTGACATATTTATGGGATATAAATCAGAAGGAACTAAAAAAGCTGAAATAAGTATGAGATTTTCAGAGTTTGAAATGCCTCCTATGCAAGACATATTAATTGTTGGTAAGAAAGCGCCAATAGGTCCAGAGGCTGCTAGAAGAATGGTAGATATATTATCTCCTGATCAATATGAAATAGTTAAAATAGAACATCAGTGCGTGGAAGCAATAGTTGTTAGAAGGACTATCTTAAATATGCTTCCGCAAGATAAACTTATTCCAATAATAATGGAGGAGGTTGAAAGGATTGCTAATGAAGATATGATTATAAAGGCGCAAGTTAATATAACTATCAATGTTAGCAAATCTATAGATTTATGATACAAAGGGTTTTAGATATAATAGATAAAAATTTTTATAAAGTAGACGTATTAGATGGAGTAAAAAAAGTTCAGGAGATTTTTTATCAAAATAACATAGAGTGTTCTGCCGTTTATGATAAGAAAAAGTTAGTGGGAGTCTTAACTTTAAGAGAATTAGGAATTGCAAATCCTAACAGAATAGTTGCGGATGTTATGACTAATAGATATATTTGCGTAGGCTCAGAAACCTCTACATGGGAAATTAAAAATTTATTTGATTTTAATCAGAACATAGATGTAATATTTGTAGAAGATAATAGTAAAGTTGTAGGGGTTATTACGAAAAGTCAATTAAAGATAGAATTGGGAAGACATATTGATTTACTAACGGGTTTATATAAAAGCGATTATTTATTTTATAATATATATAGTTTAATAGAGCAAAGAAAAGAAGTTTCATTAATATTTATAGATTTAAATAATTTTGGATATATTGATAAGAAGTTTGGACACATAAATGGAGATAAAGTTTTGAAAATTGTGGCAGATTTACTTAAAAAAAATATACAACCAGATAATTTTTTATGTAGATATGCAGGGGATGAATTTGCAATTTTGACTACATATAATGCGAATAAATGTAAAATTCTTTCTAAAAAAATAGTAACGGCAATAAAAGATTATAATTATCCTTATAATATTCCAGTTTCAGCATCTGTTGGCATAGCATGTTGTAATTTCAGTGACAGAATAATTGACGATAGGATAGAAACAATAAGAAATTTAGTAAATGTAGCAAGTTTAGCATCAACAAAAGCAAAACAGAATAATAATGATCATATTATTATTGAAGATTTTGAAACAGGTATAACGGCATAAAATCTTAATAAATCTATAGTCTAGTAACAATTTGTATATTAGTTTAGAGAAGGATATGTAATAATTCAATCCTTCTTTTTTAGTTTAAAAATAATAATGGAGGCGGGTTCTATGCTATTAGATCCGAAATCAGCAGCTACAATTGCTAAAATAGTAATTCAAGCTGCAAAAGATGATGAAACCAGAAACAAAATAATTTTTATATCACTGGCACCGATTATTTCGGTGCTTTTAATTTTGGCTTTTATTGTATATATTCTTACAAATCCACTTGAAATGCTAAGTAGCATTTTCTTTGGAAATGAGTTAACACAGATTAAAAATATAAGAAGCCAGTATGGATATGAACAGTTGATAAATCCTAATGACAATAGCTATTTAGAAAGTAGTGGATTAGACTTTTCAGGAGTATCTTTTAAAGATGGAGTAACAGAAGTGGTTTATTATAATCAAGCTGATGAAAGGTGGAAGGACAAGCCTTATGGGAAAACAGGTACTATAGGAAGGAGTGGTTGTGGTCCGACTTCTCTTGCTATAGTTGTGTCAAGCCTTACAGATAAAAAAATTGATCCAGTTCAAATGAGCACATGGGCTTATGAAAATGGTTATTACTGCGAAGGGGTGGGTTCTTATCATACTTTAATACCTGATGGAGCAAAACACTTTGGACTTAAAGTAGAAGGTTGTGCTTCAAGTGAGCCACAAAAAATAGTAGATGCTCTTGTAGCGGGTAAACTTATAATTGCTATTATGGCAGAAGGACATTTTACAAGGAATGGTCATTTTATTGTGCTTAGGGGAGTAACAGAAGATAAAAAGATTTTAGTTGCTGATCCAGTAAGTAGGACAAGAAGTGAAGAAAAGTGGGATTTATCAATAGTATTAAATGAAGCAAATAAAGGAGCAGATGCAGGAGGTCCATTTTGGATAATCAGTAAACAATAAATAGAAAGGGGTAGAGTACTTTGAAAAAGAAGTTATTAATAGAGCTATTTATATATATTGTAATTGTGGTTATAGGGTTTATTTTACTATTTACTTATAAACCTAATCACAAACCTATAGACGTACCAGCAGACTATAAAGTGGCAAGGGGTGAGAGCAGTGCTTTTGTATCTATCAAGCAATGAAAATATAGGATTATTTGATTTTTTATCTAAGGAAAAAGGTATGGTAATTAAAAAGCTTTCAGGAGAATTTTATTTAAAAAAATTTGTAATTCATGATATGAGAAATTTAAGTCACTACTCTTATTTTGCTATAGATTTAAAAGCTCTTAAAGATACCGAAAATGAAATAATTGAAGCAATAACAGCCTTTAAAGCCATGTATGATTCAAGAATAATAATCTTTGCTGAAGGATTAAAAAGAGAAGACAAAATAATATCAAACCTTATAGAAGAAAAAATCTACAACGTTATAATTTCTAAAGAAATACAAGAGATTAAAGATGAAATATTAAAATGTTTAAGCAATATAGGAAAGACAGAGGAAGATTGGAATATAAAAGAAATTCATGGAAATCAGTATACATTTAATTATAAAAATATAAAAATAGCAGTTGCGGGAGTATCATCAAGAGTTGGTACAACTACAACTGCTTTTAATATGGCAAGATTTTTATTTAATATTGGAGCTAAGGTAAGTTATACAGAAGCTAATGACAGTGGGCATTTAAAAGAAATAGCTGCTTATTATGAATTTTTAAAGGTAGAAAATTATTATAGATACAAAGGAGTTGAATACTATCCTAATAAGCAATTTCCTAATGATGTAAACTATCAAATCTTTGATTTAGGAAGCTTAAACAAAGGAAATATAGCAATATTTAAAAGCTGTAATATTAAAATTTTATGCAGTGGAAGCAAGCCTTATGAGCTTATAGAAACATATGAAACAACTAATTCTGTAAAAGATTTTAATTATAATATTTTGTTTACTTCAGTATCTAATGAAGAGAATTTTAAAATAAGAAAAAGCTTTGTAAACAGAAAGGATAATATACATTTTCTTAAATATTCACCAAGTCTATTTGATGAAAAGATTAATGAAGATATATACAAAGAAATAATTAATGACTTTATTACCTAAACTTGAAGAGAGGAGGAGCTATTGTGAAAAAAGGAGAAATGCTTGATAAAGTATATAAATCAAATCTACCAAGCAGAGCAAAGCAAATAATGTTTTATTTTATAAATAGAGCTAATGCAGAAGGAACCTGCTTTCCTTCTGTAAAAACTATAGCCAGTGACTGCGGAGTATCAGAAAGAACTATACAAAGAAACATGAATATTCTTGTAGAAGAAGGATTCATTATTAAAGAAGAAAGATATAGGGATAATGGGGGACAAAGTTCTAATCTATATAGACTTCAAATAAAGCCTGAAAATAATAATATTAAACCTAATGCTAATGAAAATAAGTTAGATGAAGAAAAGCTAAAAGATATTGAAGTGAAAGAAGAAATAAGCAATATAGAGAATATTGAAGTAGTTAATTTTGAGGATTATGAAGAAGAAAAAGATGTTATAGAAAATGAAACAAAGAAAGAAAAAACGTATATAGTAGATGTTTCAATGGGCGTTCCTTCGAATAAAGCAAATCTTGTAAATAAATATAATTGTCACCCTAGTATTTTCTATGAAATAGGTAAAAAAAGAAAGCCGATTACAATCATGTCAGCATTAAGTTCACTATGTCATGGGGAGAGCGACAATTTGTACCCTCCATGAACTATACAATATAAGGTTTATAGGGATATTGAAAGATAAGTATAACTTGTCAATTAGTAAAATAAATATATAAGATATCATGTAAATATATGGTGAAATATAAAATAATGCATCTAAATTTATTGTAATTCTACGTTAAAGCGAATAAAATAAAAAGTGGGATATTATATAATTTTCAAATTAACGAGGTGCAATATGAAGGGATACATTACAGTTCAGGATGCAGCTAAAAAATGGAATATTACTATAAGAAGAGTACAAGCATTATGTGCAGAGGGAAGAATCAAAGGAGCTACAAAACACGCATCTGTATGGGCAATTCCAGAAAATGCTGAAAAGCCATCTGATGCACGTATTATATCAGGGAAATATAAAAAAGAATAAATATTTAGAAAGCAGGATGAAATTAATATATGAATTTTATTGACTTATTCGCAGGAGCAGGAGGACTTTCAGATGGATTTGTCTCAGCAGGCTTTAACCCTATTGCACATATAGAGATGAATGAATATGCATCATTAACATTGAAAACAAGAACATGCTATTATTATTTAAAAGAACATAGAAGGATAAACATGTATTATAGATATCTCAGAGGGGAGATTTCTCAAGAGGAATTATATAGTTCAGTACCAAATGAGCTACTATCAACAGTTATGAATGAAGAAATATCAGATAAATCCATTGAGAATATATTTAACAATATTGACAACATAATTCGTGAAAAACAAATTAATAAAATTGATGTTATTATTGGTGGCCCACCATGTCAAGCATATTCCCTTGTAGGTAGGTCGAGAGACGAAAATAACATGGAAGATGATCCTAGAAATTATTTGTATAAACAATACGTGAAATTTTTAAATAAATATCAACCAGATATGTTCGTGTTTGAAAATGTACCAGGAATACTTACAGCCAAAGGTGGAAAAACCTTTAAAAACATTATCGCTTTTATGAAAAGGGTTGGATATGAAGTAGAAGCAAGACCATTAAATGCTAGTGATTTTGGGGTGTTACAAAATAGAAGAAGAATCATTATTATTGGTTGGAGAAAAGGAAGCGGATTAAGATATCCAGATTTTCAGCCTATTAAAATTAATGCAATAGTAAATGATATTCTAAGCGATTTAAGTCCATTAAATCCAGGGGAAGAGATTAATGAATACGTAGAGCCTATAAATAAATATTTAAGATGGAGTGGTATAAGAAAGAAAAATGATATTTTAACTCATCATATGTGCAGAAACCATAATGAAAGAGATAGAAAAATATATAGATTGGCTATTAATGCTTGGAATGATGGACATAGAAGATTAAAATATACAGATTTGCCAGAAGAGCTATGTACTCATAAGAATAAAGAAGCATTTTTAGATAGATTCAAAGTAGTAGCAGGAGATATAGAAAGTGCACAAACAATGATGGCACATATTTCAAAGGATGGACATTATTTCATTCATCCAGATGCTAATCAATGTCGTTCTTTATCAGTCAGAGAAGCAGCTAGAGTACAATCTTTTCCTGACAATTATTATTTTGAAGGCCCTAGAACTGCAAAATTTGTTCAGATAGGCAATGCAGTTCCACCATTAATGGCAAAAGGTATTGCAGAAAAGATTAGGGAAATGTTAGAGTAACGTTATTTTGGGGGAATTAGAATTATGGGAGATAATATTTTTATACAACATTATGCAAGTATAAAAAAGGAGTTTTTGAAAAACAATCCATATAGTTGTTTAATAGGTTCTAATATTGATGTTAATCCACATCAAGTAGAAGCTTTTTGCTCAGCAGTATCTTCTTTAAAAACTGGAGGTATTATACTTGCGGATGAAGTTGGGCTAGGTAAGACTATAGAAGCAGGTCTTGTATTAAAATATGTTATTCAAAATGGTGGTAAAAGAGTGTTATTGATTATGCCATCAAATCTTAGAAAACAATGGCAAATAGAACTTGAAGAAAAATTTAATATATATTCCACAATTGTTGATAGCTATAATATGGATGAATATTATGAAAAGGTCGATTCGGAGAATGAAAATGTTGCAGTAATAATATGTTCTTATAATTATGCTTCTAAAAGGAATGATATATTCAGTAAGACAGCATGGGATTTTATTGTATTTGATGAAGCACATAAATTAAGAAATGTTCATAAATCAGGGACAAAGACATCAAAAAATTTATATCAATTAACAAAAGGAATTCCTAAAATTCTCCTTACTGCAACCCCTATTCAAAATAACTTATTAGACTTATATGGATTAGTTTATTTTATAGATGAGAAAATATTTTTTGATAAACAGATATATGGAAAAAGATATTTGAAGGATAAAAACTATGAAGAATTAAAGAAACAAATAAACCAAGTTATACATAGAACTTTAAGAAAAGATGTAGCAGATTATTTATCTTTTAAAGAAAGAATTTGTGTAACCGTTGATTTTAAATTATCACCTTCAGAAGCTATATTATATAAGATGGTTAATGATTATTTGAAGAGGGAAATCTTGTACTCAATTCCGTCTTCAAATAGAACTTTAATTACAGTGGTTGTAAGAAAATTATTAGCCTCATCAAGTCATGCAGTTGCAGAAACTTTTGAAGTATTAAAGGAAAGACTTAAATTATTAAAAGAAAGCACAAGAATTGAAAGCGTAGATAAAGGACTTGATTATTTTTTCTCTTATTTGGATGATGATAATGAAGATGAGGAAGAAAATAAAATTGCTGAGTTATATGATAAGGAAAAAGTAAATGAATTTATTCAGCATGAAATAGATATAGTTGATAACATTGTAAAATTAGCTAGAGATATAGATAAAAATGCAAAGGCAACTGCATTGTTTAAAGCATTATCTATTGCATTTAAAAGGCAAAATGAGCTAAAAATAGATGAGAAAGTGGTTGTGTTCACAGAATCTGTTAGAACCCAAGAGTATCTTTTTAATGAACTTATTAAAAATGGATATGAGAATGAAGTTTTGGTTTTTAATGGAACTACATCGGATAAACATACTGGAGATATTTACAGAGCATGGAAGGCGAAAAATTTTGGAAAGGTATTTGGTAGTAGAAACGTAGAAGTAAAACATGCTATAGTTGATTATTTTAAAAGCAATTGTAAAATTCTTTTGCTTACTGATGCAGGTTCAGAAGGTTTAAATCTACAATTTTGTAATACTGTTATAAATTATGACTTGCCTTGGAACCCACAAAAAATAGAACAGCGGATAGGTAGATGTCATAGATATGGTCAAAAAAACGATACAATAGTAATTAATTTATTAAATACAGAAAATTTAGCAGATAGAAGAGTTTATGAAATTTTATCGCAAAAGTTTATGTTGTTTGAAGGAGTGTTTGGTGCATCTGATCAAGCACTTGGATTATTAGAATCAGGTATGAATTTTGAAAAAAGGATATTACAGATATATCAAAGCTGTGATAGTATAGGTGAATTTAATAAAGAATTTAAAGCTCTTGAAAAGGACTTTGATAGGAAAAGAAATACTAGGTTCAAAGAATTAAAAACATTACTTGTTGAGGAAAAAGAAAATAATAAAAGTGGCTATTATAAAAGATTTTTATCAGAAATATTTAACTATTTGGATGAAAATGTAGCTTGGGAAAATGTACAGAAGCCAAACAGTAAAATAGGTTTGCCAGCTGCTTTCAAAGTAAAAAGTGACATTTTAAATAAATATAATTTAAGTCATGGATATATTTTCATAGGTGGTTTTTATAATAATGAAAAACTTATATATCCAGTATTAAGTGTTTTTGATGAAAATAATAATAAGATTAATTTAGATGAAAAGAGTATAATTGATATAATTCAAAACATTTATGAAAATACAGCAGAAAAGATAAATATAAAAGAGAAAGAAGTAGATAAGTGCGGTAATAGCATGTATAAAGAATTAACTCTAAATTATTATGCTCAATACCAAAAGTTAATTCAGTATAATAATGTTAAAATAAATAACTGGGCAGAAATTAGAAAAGAGCAGTTTAATTTAGAAATAGAAGCTATAACATCTGAAATACAAGAAATTATGGAGCAGTGTGCTGCAACTAAAGTTTTTAAAGAAAAAATAGATTATAAAAAGAAAGCAGAAGAAAGAGAAAAAGAACGTAACAATATTATTATAAAATATCATGAAGCTATTCAGGAAATAGAGGATGAAGCAAGTAAGCTTAAAGAAGATTTTAAGAAACAGTTTGATATAAATCCTTATTTGATAGTTAGATTAATACTAAAGTTTTGAACGGAGGAACAATAATGCTAAAACAAGGTAAACTTGAGTTAACTTGGGTAGGAAAATATGAAGAGAAAAAGATAGAACCAAGAATATTAATAGAAGATAAGTCAAAATCCTATGGTGATCCTAATACTGAAAATATGCTAATACATGGAGATAACCTTATAGCTTTAAAGGCTTTAGAACAGGATTATGCAGGAAAGATAAAATGTATTTTTATAGATCCACCATATAATACAAAGCAAGCATTTCATGATTATGATGATGGTATAGAACACTCTATTTGGCTAAATTTAATGAAAAATAGAATAGAATTGTTTTATGAGCTGCTGCATGAAGATGGTAGCATTTTTATATGTGTGGATGATAATGAAGTTCATTATTTAAAAGTTTTGTGTGATGAAATTTTTGGTAGGGAAAGATTTGTTTCCACAATAATTTGGCGTTCATCCGATAATAGTAACAACGATGCTAAGAAGTTTTCTCTAGATCATAACTATATTTTGGTATATTCAAAATCAGAAGAGTGGGTTTCAAATAAAATTGATAGAAGTGAATCACAGATGGGGCATTATTCAAATCCGGATAATGATCCAAGAGGTCCATGGTTTGATGGAAATCCTATTTCGTCACCTAAGCCAAGACCTAACTTGAAATATGATATTATAGCACCTAATGGGAATGTTATATCACCACCATCTAATGGGTGGAGATGGTCAAAGGAAACACTTGAAGAAAAAATGAAAACTGGGGAAATTAGATTTAATAGTGATTATACAAATATAAAAAGAAGAACTTATTTGTATGAACAAAAAGGATTACCACCATCAACCTTATGGGTTGATTTAGAGGAGACTGGTCATAATAGACAAGCAAAATATGAACTGAAAAAGATTTTCCCAGATACACCAACAGCAGAGTTATTTTCAACACCTAAGCCAGAGAGATTGATAAAAAAAATACTAGAAATTTCAACTAAACCTGATGATTATGTTTTAGATTCATTTTTAGGTTCAGGGACTACAGCGGCAGTAGCTCATAAAATGAGAAGAAAATGGATAGGAGTTGAATTGGGAGAACATTGTTATTCGTGTTGTATCCCAAGACTTAAAGCAGTTATTGACGGTGAACAAGGAGGCATATCCAAAGCAGTAAATTGGCAAGGTGGAGGAGGTTTTAAATTTTATGAACTTGCAGAACCATTACTTATTAAAAACTCTAAGTTGCCAATTTATAGTATAAATCCATCTTATACTTTTGACATGATGGCTGAGGCAATATGCAAAATAGAAGGATTTAAATATAAACCAATTGGAAATTTTCATGGGAAATCTTCTGAAAATAGATTTATTCATGTAACTAATGAATTTGTTAATAGTAAATATGTATTCTCTCTTGTTAATGAGTTGGAAGAAAGACAATCTTTGTTAATATATTGTACTAAAATGCAATCAGATATTAATCTGCCAGATAACGTTGAGATAAAGAAAATACCAAAAGACCTTTTAAATAAGTGTTCCTTTGAAAGCGAGGGAATGTAAAATGAGTATTGTTGATAAATTAAATTGGGCAATGAGCCTTAGAGAACCTCAATTTGAAGCTCTTAAAATTTTAGATAATATATGTTCTAAAATTGATTATAAAACCTATTCTAAAGAACAGGCGGAAGAAATTGCTACTGAAAATTGTCAAATGGGATCTAAAATAAATATAGATGATACGCTTAGCTTCCCTTCTTTCTGTTTTGAAATGACAACTGGTATTGGTAAGACAAGATTAATGGGGGCTTCTATATATTATTTATATAAAACTAAAGGCTACAAGCACTTTTTTATATTGGCTCCAGGGAATACAATATATGATAAACTGCGTAAGGAAGTAATGCCGCACCATCCTAAATATATGTTTAAGGGATTAGAAGCAGAAATGGGAAGACCTAAGGTATATGATGGTGAGAATTATTTATCCTATCCAGTGAAATATGTTCAAGGCGAGATAGAAATTGATAATTCTTCAGAGATTCAAATATTTATTTTTAACATTGGAAAAATATTTAATAGAGGAGATGTACAATTTAAGTTCCACGAGTTCCAAGAAGCATTAGGAAAGTCCTTTGCGGAAGTACTTGCTAGTTTTGACGATTTAGTAATTTGTATGGATGAGGCACATAGGTATTATGCTCCTGCATCTATGAAAGCTATAGATTATTTGAAACCAATATTAGGATTGGAGTTTACAGCTACACCGAAATCAACAAATAAAAATATTATTTACAGCTATGGATTAGCAGAGGGAGCAGGAAAATTTCTTAAAATACCTGTAGTTATGGGAAGAACAAATACAGCAGGTTTTACTGAAAAAGATATTGAAGAAATGAAAATAAAGGATGGTATTAAGCTGCATGAGCATAGAAAAGCCACAGTTTATAAATACTGTAGTGAAAATGGATTACCTCAAGTAAAACCTATAGTTTTGATATCATGTAAAGATACAAACCATGCTATGGAAATAAGACAGTTAATAGATTCTGATTCCTTTTTTGATGGAAAGTATAAGGGTAAAGTTATAGAAATACATTCTAAAACAGGTAGTGTAGAAACTGAAGATAATATAAAAAAGCTATTAACTATAGAAGAGAATACCAATCCTATTGAAATAGTTTTACATGTATACAAGCTTAAGGAAGGTTGGGATGTTAATAACTTATTTACGATTATTCCTTTAAATGCTGCAAAAAGTGAAATATTGACATTGCAGACGATAGGAAGGGGATTACGTTTACCTTTTGGGAAAATAACTGGACAAGAAGAATTGGATACATTGGATATAGTAGCACATGAGCATTATAGAGAATTAATTGATGAAGTAAAATCAAATCCAGTATATAAGAATCGTAACCTAGATGAAGAAGACATAGAGCAAACAGAAACAGTGGAAATAGAACCAGAGCTTAATAATATGCAGTTAGAATTATTTGAAAAAGCAATAAGTTATACTGATATGAAATCCTTTCAGGATATAAGTGATCTTAGAATACAGGAAGACCTGTATAAAGGATACTTAAAAACATATGCAAAAGAAGTAAAAGCAAAGGATAACTCCGATATACAGCAGATGACATTATTTGAACTAGAAAAGACTGTTGAAGAGAAGATAGATGAAAATTCAAAAGAAGCCTTTGAAGAACTCTCAAAGACTAAAGATAAAGCAAAAATTACTAAAACTCCAATACTGAAAAAAGATGAATTTATTGAAAAAATAAATAAGTTAAAGAAATTCGCTATTTCTGCACCTAAAATAAGTATAGGATACAGTTCTACAATAAAATTCAAACCAATTATGGTTAAGAAAGGCATTGTTAACTTTGAGCTGGAGCAATCATACATTGAAAGATATGATGTTATAAATAATAAATTACTTGAAACACTTGAAGCAGTAGCATTAGAAATTGATGATCCAGTAAATGAACTTGCATGTATGCTTCTTGAAAGTGTACCAGAGTTTAGTTCGGAAGATGCTGACTATATATTAAATGTGGTAGAACAATATCTTAAGCTTATTGAAGGTTCATATGAGGATAAGAAAAAAGTAGTAAGAAGATATGCTACTTTAATAGTAAATGAGATAAAAAAGCAAATTTATGCAGCAAAAGAAGAGCATACAGAATTTATATATAGAATAGAAAAAGACCTGATTATTTTCAAACCTTTTATAAAAAATATAAAACCAGGTGGAAGTGTTGATTTTTACAAGGATATAAAAGATAAAAAGAACATTAGACAATATTTGTTTACAGGATACAAAAAATCTTACTATCCTGAATATGGTTTTGACAGTGATGATGAAAGAAGATTCTCAGTTATATTAGAGGAAGATAAAAAGGTGTTAAGATGGATTAAGCCACCACTAAATCAAATGGGATTATTCTATAAGGCAGGAAAACAATATAATCCTGATTTTATTGTGGAAACTACAGATTCAAAATATTTAATTGAAATTAAAGCTAAAAATGAAACAGAAGATAAGGATGTTCTTGAAAAGGCTAAAGCAGCAATAAAGTGGTCTAAGTGTGCAACAGAAGTGGATGCTGATAAAAAACAATGGAATTATAGACTTATTGCAGGGGATAAAGTTATTATAGGTAATTCTTTCATGTACACAGTTGGTTTAAGTGAAAATTTGGGGGGAATTGAGAATGAATGATAAATCTTATAGTAAAGTTAGGGACAAGCTACTTGACGCTTTAAGAATTGACTTAATGGGGCCTTTGGAAGAAGAAGAGAAGTTAGATGAATCACCACTAAGCAGTTATATAACAGGACTGCTATATCCTAGGAAAATTTCTGTATCTCCTGATGTGGAATATGAGAATAATGATTTTATGTCAGCAATGGATGAAGAATATATAGATGATGAAGAAGACGAAATAGAAGAGATGGTTGGAGCTAAGTTCAAGCTTCAATCTTCTATGGGAATAAGATTTTATGTTAATAGTGACATAGAAAAATTAAAAGTTAAAGTAAAATGGGGACAATATTATAAAGATAAGATAAAACCAGATAAAGATAGTGATGAAGAAAATAAAAAGAAAACTGGTAGGACTGTTTTTGTACGTGTTCCAAAGGAAGAAGAACTTATTCTTGATATAGGAGATAAAAATAAGAATAAGAATATAGAAATGGCACTAAAAGATGATCCATCTATTAAAATTAAATCATCACAAATAAGGCTTAAGAGTGGTGCAAAATTAGTTGCAGTGTATTTGGTTAATGGGAAAGAAACCTGTGATGAAAGAGATTTTGAAAATGTGATGTTTCAAGCAGAACTCATAGTTTCAGGAATAGACAATCAACCAGTTTTTGAACCGGAACATCTTTGCAGAGACATTGAAATAGAAGATGAGTTTTATTATGAAAAAAGACCAATTTATGCTCGTGGCAATGGGTGTGCTGCAGATTGGACTAAATCAGAAGGAGACAAGGCTATAGAGGTTAAAACTGTTTTTATACCTGAACATGAAATTGCTTCTGTTAGTCCAAATCTTGAAGGATTTTCAGAAGATTATTTTTCTATGAAGTTTATGGCTAAGCCTTCAAATAAAGCTGAAACAATTAGCAGATTAAAAGCTTTAAATAGTGATTATTTTAAATGGATTAATGCTTTAAAAAGTAATTTCAAAATGCAAGAAGAGGGGTTTAGAGACAGAGGAGATAAGATTATAAATTCATGCCTAGAAGCTTATAATAGAATTTCTAAAGGTATAGAGCAAATAGAAAGCAATGATTATGCTTTTAAAGCCTTTTGCTTTATGAACCAATGTATGTATTTGCAAAGAGGAATGAGTGAATTCTCAAAAAAATATGGTAGCGGTATAAAGTGTAGTTTTAGAGATGAAGAATTTTGCAAAAAAGATCATAGCAAATGGAGACCATTCCAAATAGCATTTATACTTTTAAATATTTCTGGATGTATAAATCCTATAGATAATGAACGAAAAAATGTTGACTTGCTTTACTTCCCAACTGGAGGAGGAAAAACTGAGGCTTATTTAGGATTGATTGCATTTGTAATTGGACATAGAAGATTAACTGCAAGTAATGAAAAAGAATTTGAAAAAGATGGTGGAGTAACAGTTATTTTAAGATATACATTAAGACTTTTAACCACTCAACAACGTGATAGATTAACCAAAATGATATGTGCAGCAGAGATGATTAGAAGTAAAAATGAAAATGATTATGGTAAATCACCAATTTCAATAGGATTTTGGGTTGGAGGTGGAGTAACTCCAAATAGTTTTAATGAATTTAAGTTTAATAAAGAAGATCCAACAGCTAGTGATAAAGCCGTAAATAAACTTACTAAGCAAATTATTACTTGTCCTTTCTGTGGGAGTGAAATATATAGAGAGGATTATGAAATTGATATTGAAAAAGGAGAAGTAAATATTTATTGTCACGATGCTAATTGCTATTTTTATAAATATAAAGAAAAGCCAATACCAGTTTATATTGTAGATGAAGAAATTTATAGAAAATGCCCAACGGTAATTATTTCAACAGTAGATAAGTTTGCAAGGCTTCCTTGGGATGAAAAAACTGGATTAATCTTCGGTAGAACAGATAGAGTTTGTGAAAGGCATGGATATATAGCTTGTGGAGAAGACCATCCAAATCGCCATAATAAAAAAGAAAATTTAAGTGCAGCTAAAGTTGTTGAAACAAGACAATTCTATCCACCAGAACTTATAGTTCAAGATGAATTGCATCTTATAACAGGTCCTCTCGGAACAATTTATGGAGGTTATGAAACTGTAATAGAAGAAATGTGTTCATTTACAAGGAATGGAAAGAAAATATTACCTAAATACATAGTTTCCACAGCAACTATAAAAAACGCAGATGAACAAATAAGATGTTTATATGGAAGGAATAGTTTCTCTCAATTTCCACCAAGTGGTTTTGATATTGGAGATAGTTATTTTATTAAAGAAATTAGTTTAGCTGATAAGCCCTTTAGAAAATATTGTTCAGTTTGTGCCAGTGGGCAATCAATGAAAACTACTGTACTTAGAATATATGCAGTGCTGCTTCAAACAGTTAAGGAGTTATTAAATGATGAAGAGTATAAAGAATTTATAGATCCTTATTATACTTTAATTGGTTATTTTAATAGTATAAGAGAATTAGGTGGTACTGTAAGGTTATTACAGGATGACATTCCTAAGAGAATAAAAAGAATAAAGAAAAGATATAGATATAATCAGGAAAGATTCTTAAAGAGAACAAAAGAAATTACCTCACGTATATCTTCTTATAAGATTGCAGAACTATTAGAACAATTAACTCTATCCCATGACAATGAAGAATGTTTAGATGTTGCAATAGCTACAAATATGATTGCAGTTGGTATGGATGTTGATAGACTTGGGTTAATGACTGTAATGGGACAACCTAAGCAGAATTCTGAATATATTCAAGCCACAAGCCGTATAGGAAGAAGGTTTCCTGGGCTTGTAGTTACCATTTATAATCCATATAGACCGAGGGATTTATCTCACTATGAAAACTTTAAAGGGTTCCACTCACATATGTATAGATATGTAGAAGGAACTACTGCAACACCATTTTCTGCTCGTGCAAGAGATAGAGTTCTTCATGCAATAGTTGTAGCTTTATTAAGATTAAAAAATGAAGTTATGGCTGCTAACAAAGGAGCAAATAGTATTTGTGATATTGAAAATGAAATAATAGAAGAAACAAAGAAAGTAATAATAGAAAGGCTTAAGGTAGTATCAGCTAAGGCAAAAGAAGATACATCTTTTGAAATCAATCAATTTATTGAAGATTGGAAATGTTTATCAAAAGAAGAAAAAGAGTTATATTATTATATTAAAAATACTGAAAAGTATAATAGATTGTTAAATTATTACAACGAATATTGTACTGCTAAAGAAAAACCTACACTTAATTCAATGAGAGAAGTTGAAAGTTCATCGGCACTTTATTATTTTACAGAGGAGGCTAATAAGAATGAAAATAAATAAACTGGGTGAATTAAGACCTAACCAATTAATAACAACTTTTGGTCCAGGCTCCATATTAGATGCTCTTAATGATTCGGTAACAGTCTTAGATATTAATTATTGGACATCTTATGGAAAAACAATATATGATTCAAGATTAGCTTCTTACTTAGGAGTGGATTTTTTTAAAACACCTAAAGCTTCTTTTATTGGGGATATTCCAGTAGTATCATTTCCAAGCTATCATGTTTGTTCTAATAGTAGGTGCAATAACTTATTTGACATTACAGAAAATTTTAACTTAGATAAATATATTCAAAACGGTCCAGTGTGTCCTTTATGTGGTTTTAAAGCATATCCTGCCAGATTTATTACGGCATGTACTGACGGACATCTTGATGATTTTCCTTGGAGATGGTGGGTTCATAAAGGAGAAACTACTTGTAAAAAAAGTATGAAATTAATTTCTACTGGAAATACATCATCATTAGCAGAGTTAATAGTTCAGTGTGATTGTGGGGCTTCAAGAAATATGAGTGGCGCAACAAGTCCAGATAATTTTAGAGAATTAAAATGTAGTGGTAGACATCCCCATAACCCAAGAATAATTAAAAATTCAAAAGGAGTATATTCTACTTGCAAAAAACAAGTTATTCCATCACAGCGTGGAGCTTCTAACGTTTATTTTTCTGTAATAAGAAGTGCAATATCAATTCCACCTTGGATAAATCCATTATATTCATTAGTTGATGAACACTACAGGGACATTATCAATTATAGGGATGATTTTGGTGAAATGGGAGTAACAAAAGTTTATGAGAAGTATTTTAAAGAAAGATGCTCAAGAGAAGAATTTAATGCTGCAGTTAAAAAAAGAGATGAAAAAATAAAAGAGTTTACTGAGATTAAAGAAATGGAATATGCAGCGATTACTCATCATGATGATATGATATACCAAACAAATGTAAAATACTTTAAAGCAGAGGAAGAAGCCGTTCCTAATTATCTATCAAAATATTTTTCTAGGATTATTAAAGTTCATAGATTAAGAGAAGTAATGGTATTACTAGGTTTTATGAGAATGGAAGCACCTGAACCAGAAGTAGATGATCCTAAAAATATAGTGCCGCTAACAAAAAGTAAAGTAGAACCTTGGCTGCCAGCAGTTGAAATTAATGGTGAAGGGATTTTTATAGAATTTAACAAAGAAACAGTTAAAGAATGGAAGCAAAATCTAAAAACTCAAAAATTATCAGAAAAATATAAGAGTTATTATAGCGAATTTTGTCAATCGAGGGGATGGACAAAATTTAAGGAAAGAAATGCGGAATACGTTCTCTTACATACTTTTGCTCATTTAATGATTAAGGAAATGGCTATGCTTTGCGGTTATTCATCCTCTGCGATTAAAGAGAGAATATACAGTAGTGAAAACATGTGTGGCATATTACTTTATACTGGAAGTGCTGATAAAGAAGGATCTTTAGGTGGATTAGTTGAAATGGGTGAAATAAGGAGTTTTAATAAACTATTAAAGCAGGCATTGGAAAATGCACTGACCTGTACAACAGATCCAGAATGTATGGCAAATGAGCCTTCTGATGAAAGATTAAATGGTGCTGCTTGTCATTCTTGTGCAATGATTTCAGAAACAGCCTGTGAAAATGGAAACAGATTATTAGATAGAAAACTTGTTGTACCTTTAGCTATAGATGGAGATTGTAGTTATTTTAAAGATTTGGTGAAAGAACTATGTGGAATGGAAGTATAAGTGAAGCACTTCTTATAGAAACCATTGTATCAGATATTGAAAAAATTAATGATACTTTGGATTTTAACTTGAATTTTAAGGAATCTCTTATAGAAATTAATAAGAGATTCCCAAATCTATCTGTTGAAGAAGCAAATAGATTACTTCAAGTTGCAATTGGTTTATATAATTATAAAAATACTGAAAAGGTTGAGATTGTAATAACAGCACCAAATAGTTTCAAATTAAATGCCAGAAAGACCAGTGCAATCATAAAAGAATTAATATTTAGTGCGGAGAAGAGTATAACTTTAACAGGTTACTCAATATCCGACTATGCTATAGAACTATTTGATGAGATAGTTAATAAAAGTAGACAAGGTATATATGTAAATTTCTATCTTAATGATTTTGAGAATAAAAAAGAACATTTAGATAAGCTTTTATTGTATAAGAGTAGGTATTTAAATATTTATGATTATAACAAAAACACAAAAGACAAGATGGCAGCTCTTCATGCCAAAGTAATAGTTATAGATTCCTATAAAACTTTTATTTCTTCTTCAAATCTATCTTATCATGGAATTGAAGGAAATATTGAAATGGGTACAGTTATAGAGTCTTTTAAAAAAGCAGAATTAGTTGAGGGGATGTTAAAAGAGCTTAAGAGTCAGAAGGTGTTTGAAAAGATATAAAGAGGAGAGAACAAACTATGTCCGACTACATCTTAACCTACAAAAACTAAATTTTATCCTTTAGAACCATTAATGGAAGATATAAAAATTGAAGATATAGCCCATGCTCTTTCTTTGATGACAAGAGCAAACGGGCATTTTAAACACTTTTATTCTGTAGCGGAGCACTGCGTTAATTGTTATAAGGAAGCAAAAATTAGAGGATATTCAAAGCGAGTTCAGCTGGGCTGTCTTTTACACGATGCCAGTGAAAGCTATATTTCAGATTTAACAAGACCTGTTAAAAAGAATTTATCAGAGTATTTTGTTATAGAAGAAAAGCTTCAAGAGGTAATATATGAAAAATTTGGACTTATTAATTTAACAGAAGATGAAATAGATAAAATAAGAAAAATTGATGATGCAATGCTTTATTATGAATTTATAGAGCTTATGGATGAAAAAATATTTGATGAAAAGCCTTTTATAGCTATGAAGCATAACTTTTCACAAAGAGATTTTAAAAATGTTGAAAGCGAATTTATATATGCCTTTGAAAACATAAACAAATCTGATATTAAGAATAGTTATGTCGGTGTTGATGGCTGTAAATATGGTTATGTAGCAGTAAATATAACAGAAAATAGTTTTGAAATTAATGTTTTTAAAAATATAGAAGAAATATGTGAAAAATATAATGATAGTAATACTATTTTAATAGATATGCCTATCGGACTTCCTGAAAATACATGTGATATAAGACCAGAAACAGAAGGAAGAAAAATATTATCTTCAAGATCATCATGTATATTTACAGTGCCATGTAGACAAACTGTGTATGAAGATGATTATTATAGGGCTAATGAAATAAATAGAGATGTATTAGGAAAAGGTTTAAGCAAACAATCTTTTTCTATTTCCAGCAAAATAAAAGAGATAGATGAATTTTTAAATAATGCACCAGAGTATAAAAATAGGTTTTTAGAAAGCCATCCAGAAATTTGTTTTGCAATGCTTAATTTTGATGGAACAATGGCAATGCCTATTTTTGAAAATAAGAAAACAGAAGAAGGAATGGAAAGAAGATTAGAGGTATTGAGCCGCTATTATGAGAAAACTTATGAAATTAGAGAAGTACTATATTCTGATGAAAAGTTGAAAGGGATTAAGGATGATATCATAGATGCATTATGTCTTGCTATTACTGGAATGCTTGGATATAAAAATGGATTTAAAACTATACCCCAAAATCCAATGAAGGATAGCAGAGGACTGTTTATGCAAATGGTTTATGCTGATAAAATTTAAGAGAGGTATTATAAATGATTTCAAAACAAAATATAATTAACACAATAAATTCCTTGAGCAATAAAAGAAAAATATTTTTTTCCGAAGCAGACTTTCAGTTTGCTCTTTCTTGGGAGCTGCAAAGGCATATGCCCAAAAGTGATGTTAGATTAGAATACTCTCCGGCACATATTGATCCATCTATGCGTATTGATATTCTTCTTAAAGAAGAGGATGAGTTTTATCCTATAGAGTTAAAATATGTAACTGCTGCTTGTGATACTATTGTAGATGGAGAGAGATATTTATTAAAAAATCATGGAGCACAAGATATAAGAAGATATGACTTCTTAAAGGATATTATGAGAATTGAAAAACTCATTTATAACCATAATGAATATAAGAAGGGGTATGCTATTTTTCTAACTAATGACTGTAGTTATTGGACAAAGTCCTCTGCTAAGGAAACCTGTGATAGGAATTTTAGAATAAATCAAGATGAAATAAAATCAGGTGAACTTAAATGGGGAGAAGCAGCAGGAATAGGGACTAAAAAGGGCAGAGAAGAATCTTTATTGCTGCAGGGAAACTATAAATTAAACTGGCAGGATTATAGTAGTATTAGTGATGAAAAATGGGGTAAATTTAAAATTCTTATTGTTGAAGTAGAAAATAGCAAAGATATAACAAGTGTTACTAATAAATATTGGGTTTATGAAAATTGGGTAGCAGAAAAGAAAGCAGTAATTCACAAAGATAGCTGTGTATTTTGTAACCATGGAAAAGGTAATAATAAGAATATTCATGGAAATAGGAATGGAAAATGGCATGGGGAATTTTCAAGTTTTGTTGAAGCAGAAAAATTTGCAAATACACTTAAGGATAGAGAAATAAGAACTTGTAAAAAGTGCATTATATAGAATTATAGGAACATTGTATAAATTTAAAATGAGATGGTAACAATAAAAATGTTAGAATATCTAACATTTTTTGTTGCCAAAACAATCTAAATTGCATATAATAATAGTGAAAGGAAGTGAGAGGTATGTCAAATAAGTTAAATGAAAGGCTTAAACAAGCTAGAAAAAACTTAGGACTTTCACAAGAATATGTTGCCGATGTAATGAAGGTTCATAGAACAACAATAACTGCTATCGAAACGGGAAGTAGAAAAGTAACAGCAGATGAATTAAAGCAATTTGCTGAATTATATGGAGTAACCTTAGATGAGTTAGTTTATGATCAGGACAATACCAAAGAAACTAAAATGTTTGCAAGAGCATTTTCTAGTCTTTCAGATATAGATAAAGAAGAAATAATGAATTTAATTGAATTCAAGAAAAAAATAAAAGAGAGACTTGTAGCAAATGTTTAGTAGTATAGATTTATCAGATTATTTCTATAAGCCAGAAATTCTTGCAAAGAAAGTTTTAGAAATATATTTTTTTCAAAGAATACCTTCTTATCCAATAGATCCTTTTGATATTTTAAAGCAGATGAATGTAGTTTATCAATTCAGGGATTTTAAGGATTTAGAAGGTATTTATATTGTTCCTGAAGATGAGGATGATATAGCTATTGTAGGTATAAATAACAATAGACCAATAACAAGACAAAGATTTACAGCCGCACATGAACTATGCCATCATATAAAAGATAAAAATGAAAGTTCCATATGTCCAATTGATGGAAGAGAAAAAAATCCTATTGAAAAGTATGCTGATAAATTTGCTAGTGAATTATTAATGCCAACAGAAGAATTAAAAAAACAGGTAGAGAAGTTTGAAAATAATGGCTATGTAAGTTTTGAAAATATTATTTACATTGCTGATTATTTTGGCGTAAGTTTTGAAGCATGTGTGTTTAATATAGCTTATAAACTTAATAAAGTTGAGGGAGACATAGAACCCTCAAAGCTAAAAAAGCGAATAAATAAATTTAAACCTGATAAAAAGCGAATTGAGCTAGGGCTTAAGAAATATGATTCATCATTATTAAGAAATATAATAAATTCCTATGATTATTTTTATAACAATGAAAGCAAGGCTGTTTGGTATAAATTCAAAAATGACTTTATTTATAATGAAAATAGACTTGAAGGGGTAAATATTGATAGAGAGGATGTTGCTGAAATTCTAACAGATATTAGAATTTATAAGCAAAACAGTGAATATTGTAAATCTGAATACAAAGATATAATTGAAGTTGTTGGACATGCATCTATCTATGATTTTTTACTAGAAACTGAAGAATCAATTAGTATTTTTAAACTTTTAAAGCTACATACTATGCTTTTTCAATTTGCACCATTCCCAGAAGCCGCAGGGAAAATAAGAAACTCGAATAATTTTGTTACAGAAGCAAAGTTTGAAACAGTTGACTATAATAATATAATTAATGAGCTGTTAAAACTAGAAGAAAAGTTAAAGGAATTAATAAATAAAATGAATAACATGTCTACCGCAGAATATGTTGAAGAAGCTGTAAAAATCCATCATAGAATAACTGTAATTCATCCATTTATTGACGGAAACGGCAGGTGTTCTAGGGTTATGTTAAATTGGCTATTTAAGATTAAAGGGCTACCTCCTGTCTACTTAAAATATGAAAATAAAGATTATTACTATGAAGCTTTAAAAGAAGCAGATCTAAATAATGATTATTCTTATTTATGTGAAGTTTTTTATAGAGAGATACTAAAGTCAATGATTCAATTAAATACTAAATTTAAACTGTAAAATATAAAAAGCATTGACTCAAATCAAAAAAGTTCAATGCTTTTTACTTCTTTAAAAAGTTTCCTTTAGAAATGCATAGTGGACTTATATTATACCCTTTAGCTTTTAATATTTGACTTTTAAAATCAACTAACTCAATAGGCACGTTTAGTTCAGCAGCTACTGATGAAAAGGTACAGTCTTCATTAAATAATTCCATCATAGTAGAGTCTGGAATTAATAGTTCTGATGCGAAAAGATTAGCTTCTCTTTCGGACTTTGAAGTCATGTCAAACAAAGAGAATTCTCTTATGGCATCATTTTTGGCATAATTTTGATGAAATCTATCGTGTCCAAGCTCATGAGCACATATTACTGGTAAAAGTTCTTCTTGAATGTTCTTGTTTATTACAATGTATCTAAATTTAGACTGGTAAAAATAATATCCTTTTAAGTTGCCTAAATCATGATAGCATATATTAATTTTCATATCTTTAGCCATTTCAAAAGGATCTCTTGTCTTATATTTTTTAATAAGCTTATCCACTTCTTTAGAAATAAAATTAGTCATAAGCAATTACCTCTCTTAAGGAGTTTTATTATCGTCATTGCCTATAGATGCTGATTTATTACCATATTTTTTTCTTGCCTTTTGTTTTGCATCAAAATATATTTCCGTAATTGACTTAAAAAAAGCATCCTTATCTTCATCGGACAATTCCCCGCCTGCAAGTACTGCAGAAGTTCTCTTTAAAATCATCTCTGCTTCTTTTTTACCTTTATAACCAAACTCAGCTTTAGCAGAAGATATAAAATTCTCATTTCTTGAAATATTTTCATTATCTGAAATTAAGTAATCTACTGAAACATTGAATATTTCAGCAAGTCCAGTAATAATTTTTTGCCCTTTAGGGAATCTAGTATTATTTTCGTAATTACAGATAGATTTTTGAGTAATACCTAACTTTTTGGCTAAGTCTTCCTGAGAAAGTCCAGCTTCTCTACGGAGTAATTTTATTTTATCACCAAAATTCATTTCCGTGACCTCCAAATATATAAATTTAAAAAACAGAACATTTGTTCTTGAAATTATTGACAAGATAAATTTGCCAATATATACTTATAATTAGAACGAAAGTTCATAATATTATTCTAATTTAGAACAATATTTCTGTCAATGGGTAAAGTGTAAGGGGGATGTGTTAAATGGCTATTTTTGAAGAAATTCAAAGTAATAATATTAATGCTGGAATTGGTAACATAAAAGATAATAAGAAAGTAAGTCCTAATATTTATCATAATACTAAGCTGCTTTTAAAACTATACAATAAAGTTTTATGGAGAATAAATAATTCCTTTGATGAGATAGAGGAAGATTGTATTTCTTTCTCTGGAAAGAGACTGGATGAACTATTACATAGTCTTACTGATACAGAAGAATTCATAACAGAAGCAAGACTTGAAAGTAGGCTGCAATCTATAGAAGATAGTAAAAGTATTATAAATTTAATTGAAAAAGCTTTACTTATGTTAAAGTCCTATCCTGAAAATGGAGAGAGGTATTATTCAATAATTTATAAGATATATATTTCTGCCTACCCTTATAGTGAAAGTGAAATAATTGATTACTTATGTTGTTCAAGAGCTACCTATTATAGAGAGAAGAAAAATGCAATTAATTTACTTGGAACAATACTATGGGGATTTTTATTTCCTAATTTTATGAAAGAAATTAAAAGCATAAAATTGATACAAGATTGATACTAAAAAGATACATAACTGGTACTGACACCATACTTTGATACTGCTATGATATATACAATGGAAATAATATTAGCTGTTTTTTAGCCTTGAAGCGTTTATATACGCCTCAGGGCTTTTTTTATACCCAAAATTAAAAATTAATATAAAAACTCAGGAAGGAGTCGCACATTTTGTGCGGCTCCTTTTTGCGTTCTGAAAGGAGTTATTAAAAATGTCAAAGGAAGAAAAACAAAAATTTAATGAAGAATTCAAAGTTGTTATTGAGGAAGAAAACAAAAAAGAAAAGAACAATGAACGGAAGTATTATAGGCATAACATTTCTCTGGAATATTTACAAAGTTGTGAGGTGCCAGTGGAATTTGCAGAAACAGAAAAAGATTCTCAGGTTGAAAAAGAGGTAGACAAGCTTATGAAATTCATTGATTTAATTTCAAACCCACGGCTTATAAAAGCACTGAAAAGTTTAAAAGAAGATGATCTTAAAGTAATTGAGCTTAGGTATAGATTTGGGCTTTCTATAAATGAAATAGCATTAAAACTGCAAGTAAAGGATGAAACTGCAAAAAAGAAACATCAAAGAGCAATAAAAAAATTAAAAGTAATCTTAGAAAAAAATAAATAAAGTTTTCAACTTTTGTCCCCTAATGTATTTTCTCAAGGCTATATAGTGAAGGCATTTTTTATAAGTGCTTTTATAGTTCTTTGAGAATTTAATACTCCATATATCAAGAAAACTACCTTTGCTGCTGGGACACGGCAAGCAACTTAAGCAGAGCGCCAGGACCATTAAATATGTGAGCGATTAACTCTAGCTTTAAATAGTCTGTGGAAAGACTAATTGCGATGACAGGCAAAGGGATAAATAATGATACTTCTGCCTTGAACGCTTATCGGCATTGGGCAGCCCACAAAGAATGATGGGATAACGCTCCTTTGGTTTGAGAACTTATAGCCATGGCAGCTTATATGATGCTTCTCCAAAAGCAACTTGATATATGCCCGAAGGTGTCAGGGGTGTTGAGAACAAATATGATGCATATTAATTTAGAAAAAATTATTTTTATAAATAAACTGCTTGACAGCAGAAACTATGCGGTGGAGTAAATTCCACCGTATCCTTGTGCTGTCAAGGAGATGTGAGGAGAAGAAAATGAAAAAGGAAAGAGAAAATTTCCTATTGGAGCCACAAGAAATGATTGAATTTATTTTCAAAAGGCTCATGTATGGAAATGGATTTATAGTAAGAGATAATCAAATTGAACTATCTAAAAAAATATTTAATGGTATAAAAAATAATAATATTTCAATCTGTGAAGCAGGGGTAGGTACTGGTAAGACTTATGCATATTTAGTAGCCTCTATAGTATATTCCCTTTATAAAACAGGTAAGAACAAATCAGTTTCAATAATATCAACATCAAGTATTGAGTTACAGAATGCCATAATTAAGAACTATGTACCAGTTTTATCAAAAATTTTAGTTGATAATAAGATTATAGATAAGCCATTAAGTGCAGTTTTAAGAAAAGGTAAAGAACATTATTTTTGTATCTTAAGATTTAGTAGAATAATGAACTATTTGAAAAGCAGTGATAAGGATATTGATAAGGAACTGCTTAATAAATTAATAGGTTTAAGAATAGGAGAAATTTCAATAGATTTAGATGAGTATAAGGGACTTAAAAATCATATAGTACAAAAGATAAATGTACCTAAAGGCTGTAATTATAGTTGTCCTTTTTATGAAAATTGTAGTTATATAGAACTCATGAAATATGTAAAATCATCAACCCATGATTTTCAAGTTTGTAATCATAACTACTATATAGCCGATGCAATTAAAAGATCTAAAGGAAAGACAAGTCTTATGCCAGAGCATTCGGTAGCAATAATTGACGAAGCACATAAATTAATGGATGCTGCCATTCAAATTTTTGAAAAAAGATTTTCTTATGAAGACGTACTTATTATTGTTAATAGCTTAAAAAGTAAAATAAAGGGAAATAAAGCATATTTGACAGTGGCAAAAGGCTATTTAGATGATTTATCTCTGGAGGCTAAAAAGTTCTATCAAAGTCTTTTAAATCAGTTAAAAAACATTGAGCTTGGGGAAGAGAGTTCTCAGATTAGAGTTAAACTTGGAGCATATGAAAGAAAAATACTTGGAAATATCATTTTAAAACTTGATAAGATAAGCCTATATTGTAAAGCTGATATTGAAAAAAATAGACAGCTTGAGTTAATGATTGAAAGTTTAAGAGAAGTTATAGAAATATTTCATGGGTCGGTTAATATAATTTATTGGCTTGAAAATCCACAAAGTGAAAGATTAATTTCTATTTGCTCTATTCCAACGGATATGGAAAAACAGCTTTATAAGGTTCTATGGAAAAGTGGAGTGCCTAAGATACTAACATCAGGTACACTTTCAGATGATAGAGGCTTTAATTATTTTAAAAGCACTTCAGGAATAGATATGAGCTACAGTAATAAGCTAAGTGAAGTTAGTTATTCATCACCCTATGACTATAAGAATAATACCTTACTATATATTAATGAAAACATACCTTATCCAGATAAGCAAAGTGAGGAATATATTTCAGCCATAGCAGATGAAATTTTAAGGCTTATAGATGCATCTTTTGGACATGCAGTAGTTCTATTTACAGCCTATTCACTGTTATCAAAGGTTTATGAATTAACAAAAACTAAAATAGAATATCCATTATTTAAGATGGATAAAAGTGAGAAGAACATCGTTGATGCTTATAAAAGGAGTAAAAACGGTGTTTTATTTGCAACTGGTTCCTTTTGGGAAGGCGTTGACTGTCCTGGAGATATTTTATCATCACTTATAATTGTAAATTTGCCTTTCCCAACACCTACACCTATTTATGAGCATAAAAAAATGCAGTATGAGGAGCTAAAGGAATTTATAGAGTACATTGTGTTCCCTGAAATGCTAATAAAGCTAAAGCAAGGTATGGGAAGGCTTATAAGATGTGAAACGGATACAGGTGTTATTTCAATACTTGATTATAGAGTAAGCTTAAAAGGAAAGTACAGAAAAAGAGTTCTTCAAGCTCTTAAAGATTATAGGGTAACAGATTCTCTTTATGATGTGAGAAGATTTTTTAGGAAAGTTAAAAAAGAAGAATATTTTTTATAACAATATAAAGCAATTACAGGATTAGCTGCTTTTCCTATATTAAAAATTAACAAACACAAATTGTATTTATAAGTAACAGGCAAAGAATTAATGACTTTTTAATTCTTTGCCTGTTATTTTGATTAGAAAAAGTAAGGGGGATATTATTATATGGATAATAACATGAAATATAGTGTTCAGCTTGCAATGTTAAGTCAACTATTAAAATTAAATTTGATATCAAACAAAGAATTTGTAGCAATAAAAAATGAATTAATGAAAAAATATAAGATTAGTATGATCAGCGCTTGAAAAAACATGATAGGAGTCATATAATAGTAACTAATAAGTTATAGGAATACATGTTTTGAAGGAGCGATTCATATGGCAGATGTTCAGGTGATAAAAGCTAGTACAAGCAGAGTTAATAGAAAAAATGCAAAGGTTATAGAAAGATTAAGAGTAGCTGCTTATTGCAGAGTAAGTACGGATTCAGAAGAACAATTAAGTAGTTATAATTCCCAAGTAGAACATTATAGAAATATGGTAGAAAATAAGCCGGATTGGGCACTTGTTGATATATATGCAGATGAAGCGATTAGTGGGACTCAGACAGATAAAAGATTAGATTTCCAAAGAATGATAAATGATGCGGTAGATGGGAAGATTGATTTAATAATAACTAAATCAATATCCAGATTTGCAAGAAACACTTTAGATACATTAAAATATGTAAGACTTCTTAAAGAACATAATGTTGCAATCTTATTTGAAAAGGAAAATATCAATACCCTAACAATGAATGGTGAAATGCTACTTGTCATTTTAAGTTCTTTAGCTCAACAAGAAAGCGAATCTATTTCAGCTAATGTAAAAATGGGATTAAAGATGAAAATGAAAAGAGGAGAAATGGTTGGGTTCAATGGATGTTTAGGGTATGATTATGATCCAATAAATAAAGTAATTACAATAAATGAAGAAGAAGCTAAGACAGTTAGATACATTTTTCAAAGATATGTAGAAGGTGCAGGCTGTTTTGTTATAGCAAAAGAGCTTACCAAATTAAAGTATAAAACAAAGAAGGGAAATACAAATTGGAATGATGGTTCTGTAAGAGGTATAATTAAAAACGAAAAATACAAAGGAGATTTACTGCTAGGTAAGACTTTTACAGTTGATCCAATATCCCATAGAAGACTTGATAATATGGGAGAAGAAGAAAAATATTATATTAACTCACATCACGAACCAATCATTTCAGAAGAAATGTTTAATGAAGCTCAGAAGATATTAAATAAGAGAAATTCAGGAAGCAACAATATGGGAAGAAAAGAAAAATATAGCAGGCAGTTTGCATTTAGCAGTAAAATTGAATGTGGTTTTTGTGGAGGAACGGCTACGAGAAGAAGATGGCATAGTAATACTTCTCATGAAAAGACCATTTGGCATTGTGTTGTATCAACTAAAAAAGGTAAGAAATACTGCCCAGATAGTAAAGGGATAGACGAAAAGATAATAGAAAATGCATTTTTGGAAGCATTTAATATGTTTTGTCTTCAAAATAAAGAAATAGTAGAAGAATTTATGGAAACAGTAGAAAATACAATCAATGCTACTAATTCTATAAAAGAATTAAAAAAGCTTCAAAGAGAAGTTTCAGCTATAGAAAATAAGATTAGAAAATTAGTTGATATGAGAATAGATGAAATGATAGACAAAGATACTTATGAACTTAAATACACAGAACTATCAACAGAATTAGAAAAACTTAAAACACAAAGAGATGAAGCAGAACTGGTTAATGAAGATAATATTGATGTAAAGAAAAGAATTGAAAGTTTTAGAAAAGTTTTTGATAGCAATAAGCCTATAAAAGAATTTGATAGAGTAGTTTTTGAAAGTGCAGTTAATAAAATAATATTAGGTGGAACGGATGAAGAAGGAAATAAAGATCCATATATGCTAACATTCATATTTAATTCTGGCATGAGCCATTCATTAAAAGGTAAAGATGTGGTAAAATTTAATGGTGATTCAAAAGAGGGAAAAGTGTGTTCCTATACAGAACACGCCACATGTGGAGACGGTGGTAAGGCTGCAAAGGAAACACAGTTAGAAACGTTGACATATCTAGTATCAAAAAATAGAGAAAATAGAAATAATAGTGTGTGAAACACTGATAAATAAAGGGTTTCTGAGATTGGAAGTAGTGCTGATGATTTTTTAACAAAGCTTTCTAGTTTCGGGAATCTTTATTTTTGTATTTATTGGCAACTTACCGATTTGAAGAATATTTGTGAGGTTGAGTAGTTGAGATAGATATTAGTAGGTTGTGTAGACAGGATAGATGTGAGAGAGTGAGTAGGTGGGATGGATAAAATAGGATTAACATCTCCTTCTACATCAAATAAGGACTCCAACTTTGATACAATAGCTATCAGAGATGGAGCCCACTCATTTTGCCTGAAAACTTGATTTCAAGCATTTTCAATTAACTTTGAATATATGTCTTCTATAAAACAAGCCAGGCAAATGAGCCTGGCTTGTTTTATAGAGAGAAGTGGATTTTAGAAAATTCCTTTGATGAGGTCACATTCTTGAACAATTTTACGTAACCTCCTGATGTCATCTTTAACAGTTGAATTAGGTATGTCCAAAGTTTCGGCAATTTCACGGCTGTTGTATCCTTGGTAAAGGAGTTCAAAGATGCTAGAGTATTTGGGTTTGATTTCTCCGAGCATCTTAAGAAGCTCTTCAAGAATTACAGTGTAAATTGCAGTTTCATCCATAGAAGATGGATTCTCAGGTTCTACATTGGCTTCTTCATATAAGCGGTCGAGTGATACTACTGAGCCGTTGCGTTTACCAAAATTAAGGTAGTGTTCACACTGAGAACAATCATTTGTGCAACGGATAACCTTACCTTTACCGTCGCTGATAAGACAACGGCTGTTACGTTCTTTGCGTTTTTCCTCTGCCCAGATTGGACGCATATATTCGCTGTATTGCTCTAGGTTGTCCACAGGCATCATAGCAAGAGTGACTATTTCATTTCCACGTCTTTTGTGGATGATCTTTTTGCGGTCAATACCTAAATCACGAACCGCTTCATCGGTGGTTTCCATGGAGATTAATTTTTCTGTGTTTTGGTTATCGGTGCTCTGGTTTGCAGTGATTGACTGCTGGTTTACATCTTTTTTCATAGTTTGCCTCTTTCTCCCGAAGTGAGGCAGTGCGGCAGGATAGCCTTTTGAGAGAAGTAGCCCCAGACCATGCACCTATAAAGGGCGCAGGAAGGAAAGGGTACTTCAGACTGCTTTCAGACTACTGTCGCTTGGACAGCAGATTGAAAGCAATATGATGTATCCTGCCTAACTGCGCACCTTCAGGCTTGATATATTTTTGTTAGTTTAAGGTCATTCCGGACCATTTAGTGTTGCTGATGACATAACGCTTTTCCCGTTCTTTGTCTATGTACTCTGCCCAGGCTGGACATTTATAGGAAAGCTAGACTTCCCTTGTAACATAGGTTTTCTGACGATCAATTTCGAGATATTATCATATTGACTACCCCTACAGATTGACTATTTTTGAGCCTGTGTTAAAATGAATTAGTATGAATTGATATGAAATGTCGTTATTTGTGACATTAAAAAAACCTTCACAGATTGATCTCTAAGGTTATCTTGTAGTTTGTTGGGTTTGTAGTAAAACGTTTATTGGGTTTGTAAGGTTATTTTTTTATAAAGTTAGTCTAAGGAGGAAAAGCAGTGGGAAATTGCAATTATCCACGTCTCTGTGGCGGCACTTTTTACACACTGATGCTGCAAGCGAAAAAGCAACGTCTAAAGGCTCGTGACCGATGTAGCGGGGGAAGTGACGGACTATCGGACGGTGATGTGCTATTAGGGCTTATACGTGTGGCACAACCGCAGTTCATGGAACCGGCAGCATCTACATTTGCGCAGAACACTTCGACATATAAATCGTGTAATATTTCCAATAGCACCTATTTGCCGTTTAATGAAACAAGTTTCAAATCGGCATTTGATGTGAGGATTAAAACCAAATATCCAGAGGCTCTGGCTGCTATGAGGGAGTTTGTGATAAGATTCATAGATACCGGAAATGAGATGAAGTGTGAGCGACTTGTTAAGGCTCTACTCGAACTAATTAAAACAGATGAAAGCATTACAGATAAGTATGTATTCTTCTACAGTGGCGATGGACAGCCTATAAAAAAAGCCGTTATATGCAGCTTGACTGATATTTCCTTACAATCATTTCTATTAGGTGTATGGCATTTTATTGTGATGAATAGAACTGATAACACTGTTGGTAGGAATACATTTGAGCAGTGGCATGAAAAACCGGATACAAAAGGTCAACAGTGGCGTTTTATCAGTCGCATTGGTGAAAACAATACACAACCCATCAAAATAACAATACTTGAAACAAGAACAGATGATACGGAACAAGAAATTGCAGTTGGACACCAGTCGTTCGCTGAATGTGGCAAACCGTATATAGAACAATCTACCGAGGATAATTCCTCAAAATCGAAGGGACAGGTCGACAACCACCTTACCGTTTTTAACCAGTACGGCAACAATAATACTCAAGTAAGAAAATCACTAATTAAAAATGTATGTTTGCCATTCCTTGAAAACGAAAATTTTGTGGGTCAGCTTAAATATATAGAATCTATACGAAGAGTGTTTATTAACAACCGGAATAAAAGGTCAATAATAAACATTTTTGGCTTAGGCGGAATCGGTAAAACGCAGCTCGCATTAAAATATGCTTATGGAAATTTAAATGAATACGACACCGTTTGCTGGGTTTCCTGCACCAATATAGGTGCGGCAACACGGTCTTGTGAAATTTTTTTAGCAGGTGTAGGAAATACAGATAACGGTTTTCCTACTTCTCAGTTTACCCAATGGTTTCAGTCTAATAAAAATTGGCTTTTGATTTTAGATGATGTTAGCGAAGCATTTCCTATTGAACAGATAATACCAAAAATTGGTGAAGGACATATAATTATGACTACTCGCTTAACTAAAAGGAATAATACATACAACTTAGCATTTGAACTTAAAAATTTAAATGAAGAAGACGCAACAGAGTTTCTTATTAAACGTACAGGTATTAATGATAGAGAGAACGCAAAGAGAGTCGCTAAGCGCTTATTTTGTTTTCCGTTAGCTTTAGAACAGGCCGCAGCATATATTTGTGCTTTAGACGTTGATTTTAAATACTACTTTAATTTAATTGACAAATATAATCTTGAGGTTTTCGAGAACGATGATAATGTAGATAATTATAATTGGAATGTAAAAACTGTTTGGAATATAACTTTAGAAAATTTAAGCAATCAAGCAAAGCAATCATTACATTGTTTCGCATATATGTCTGCAGATAGTATAGAACTTAGCTGGTTGGTAGAGCACGCTAACAAGTTAAAAAGTGAAATAGAGAAACCAGATGAATTTATCGAACAAATAGGAAAGGATGGAAAAGTCACAGGTGTTGAGGTTAACATAAGCGAAATTTTCAGGAAGTATATTGAAAAGAGCAAGTTTCCTACAGATTTGATTGGGATTCTAACAAATGAAATCGCACTCAATAAGGCTGTTATGGAATTAAAGAAATTCTCTCTCATTTCCGAAAGAATGGATAAAACGCTCAACATGCACAGCCTCTTACAAGAAGTAATAAGGAACGGGATCACCGAACACACCTATTTGTTATGTGTGTTTGAAGTTCTGCAAGCTCGGTGCAACATGACTGATTTAGTGTATGACGATTATAGAATTGCCTTATCATTACCCCAGGCTAGACCGATACTGCTAAACATCTATACCTTATTACAATACAAAGATGAACTAGAAAAAAATCAATACAAAGAAAAACATAATAGAATAACTATAGACTTTGTAATTCTTCAATTTCAATTTTATAGTTTTTTTGCACAATTTTTAACGCTTGATAAAAAGTACGAGGAAGCAGATGAATGTTACTTCAAGGCTTGCGACTTGGCATTGCATTTATACGGCGGTGGAGAAAATGACACAGTTTCCAGTGCAGGAAGCTTCACATTAATTCAAGAAAAACACAGGAGATTAAGAGTCAACTTGATTCTAGAACGTTATGAAACAGCAATGAAATTATATAAAGAAGTAAAAAATGTTCTTGTTAACTCAATAGACATAAATCCTGGAATGGTGGAACAAGCATTCATTAACTACGGTGATATTTGGGGTGAATTCAAGTTTTTTGAACAAGCAAAAGAAGCATATAAACTAGCAGTTAAATGTGGTATATCACAAAATGCAGAAATTCTACGCGCAAAGATAACAGAATGTGAAAGTAATCTCAAAAATCAATAGAATATGATTGTATTGACAACAAAATCAAGCGGAGGGATCAATAATGCAAAATGTACAGAATGATGATAATAATACTATCCCTGAAAAGTGGGTAAACCTTGAAGATATTGCCGTACACCTCAGTCTGAGCGAAGATACCGTTCGGGCATGGGTCAAAGAGGGTAAGCTACCGTTTTACCGTGCGGGCAAGAGATATAAGTTCAAAATCTCTGAGGTTGATGAATGGGTCAGAAAAGGCAAGATTAGGGGATAAACAAATTGAAGATCTAAGGAGAAAACATTATGGCAGTTAAAAAAAGCGAATTATACAGTAGCCTTTGGGCAAGTTGCGACAGCCTTCGTGGAGGTATGGACAGCTCCCAGTATAAGGATTATATATTAACACTCTTGTTCGTGAAGTATGTTTCTGACAAGTTTAAAGGTGTTGCATATGGTGATATCGATGTGCCGGAAGGCGGTAGTTTTGACGATATGCTTGCGCTTATTGGAACAAAAAACATTGGCGAGGATATGGATAAAATTATTGCCAAACTTGCAGAGGCAAACAATCTTCGTGGTGTTATTGATAATGCACATTTTAATGATGAAGATAAACTTGGCAAGGGCAAAGAAATGGTTGATAAGCTGAGTGAACTGCTCGGTATTTTTCGTGACCAAATGCCGGACTTCAGTAAAAACCGTGCAGATGGTGATGATATAATCGGCGATGCGTATGAATACCTCATGCGAAATTTTGCCACAGAAAGCGGTAAAAGCAAAGGTCAATTTTATACTCCTGCCGAGGTTTCACGCATACTTGCAAAAGTCGTGGGGATTGAGCAAGCAACTGATAGCGTTACATTATATGACCCGGCTTGCGGCTCCGGTTCCCTCCTGATTCGTGCTGCAGAGGCTGCTCATGTTAATGTCGCTATATGGGGACAGGAAAAGGATGTAACAACTGCCGGTCTTGCTCGAATGAATCTTGTTTTGCACAATCATGCAACCGCAGAAATCAAAGGCGGATATAGTACCTTTTCCGATCCTCAATATAAAAACCCAAAAGATGAGAGCGTTTTGCGTCAATTTGATTTTGCCGTTGTCAATCCTCCGTTTTCCGATAAAAACTGGACACATGGGCTTAAAGAGTACGGACGATTTGATGGTTATGGTGACCGTCCACCACAAAAGAATGGTGACTTTGCATGGCTTATGCACATTATTAAATCACTCAAGCGAAACGGTAAAGCAGCTGTAATTTTGCCACACGGTGTGTTGTTCCGCGGTAATGCAGAGGCTACAATTCGTACAACGTTAATTGATAAGGGATTCATTAAAGGCATTATTGGCTTACCTGCTAACTTATTTTATGGAACAGGCATTCCGGCTTGTATTATCATAATCGACAAAGAAAACGCAGATGAGCGGGACGGTATTTTTATGATAGATGCCAGCCGTGATTTTATTAAAGATGGCAACAAAAACCGTCTGCGTGAGCGTGACATTTATAAGATTGTCACTACCTTCAATGAGGGTATCACAAGCGACCCCAAATATGCTCGTTTTGTACCTAATGAGGAAATCAAAGTCAAAAATGCTTATAACCTCAACATTCCACGCTACATAGATGGTAGAACTGCTGAGGATTTGCAAAATATTGACGGTCACTTAAAAGGCGGCATACCGAGTGTTGATATTGAAAGCCTTTCGACTTACTGGCAGACCTTCCCTAAGTTGAAAAGTGCTTTATTTACTCCACTTCGGGATGGCTTTTATTCCCTTGCTGTAGAGAAAGATACAGTCCGTGACACTGTGTATTCCGATGCCGACTTTTCAGCATACGCCGATAAAGTTGAAACAGCCTTTGAAAACTGGAAAAATGGTGTTGATGGTAAACTTCGCAATATTGATTGCAGAGTAAAACCCAAACTTATGATTGCTGAAATAGCACAGCTAATACTTAGCGAATTTGAGCCTGTTACACTTATTGATAAATATGATTCCTATGAAGTCCTTTTGTCCTATTGGAATGATGTTATGTCCGATGATGTTTATATGATTGTAGAGGATGGTTATAAAACCATTCGTGACATCGAAGTGTTTACCAAAACAACAACCAAAAAGAAAAAGGATGGCACGGAGGAAACCAAAACAACTGAAACAGGCTGGGAAGGTAAGCTTGTGCCTAAAAGCCTTATCATAGAAATGTTCTTTTCCACTGAACAAAAGATAATAAATGGCACCGAAACGGTTATTTCTGCCGCACAGGCAGAGCTCGATGAAATGATAGAAAATGCAGAGGATGATTCAGTTATTAACGAGATATTCTCCGATAAAGGTGCTTTGTCAAAGGATAAACTGAAAAAGGAACTCAAAGCACGAAAAGGCATAGATGACGATGATACAGCAATACTTTTGGATATTTCCGAAAAAGTTGCACTTATTGATGAAAAAAATAAACTGCTCAAGGAGTTAAAGGCTGCACTTGATAAAAAGACTCGTGAGCAGTACCCAAAACTGACAGATGATAAGTGTATGGAATTACTACTTGAACGCAAATGGTATTGTTCATTAGTTAAGGGCATTTTTGCACTTTATACAGCGGTATGTCACCGCATAACCGAACGTATTACTGAACTGGTAGAGCGTTACGAGGACACCCTGCCTCAGCTTGAAGAACAGGTGGAAGATTATGAGGTGAAGGTAAAAGCTCATCTGGGAAGGATGGGGTTTAAATGGTAGAGTGGAAAGAATTTTCATTGGAAGAACTCTGTGCTAATAATGGTTTAGTCAGAGGGCCGTTTGGTGGTGCTTTAAAAAAAGAAATATTTACAGATAGCGGATATAAAGTTTACGAACAAAGAAATGCGATATACGAAACTACAGAGATAGGCAATTATTATATATCCAATGAAAAATACAAAGAACTCCAACGTTTTTCAATTTCGGAAGGAGATTTCGTAGTAAGTTGTTCTGGAACCATAGGGTGCATTTATAGAATACCTCCCAACGCTCCAAAAGGTGTTATTAACCAAGCGTTATTAAAAATTACTGTTGATGAAGAGAAAATTGATGCAGAGTTGTTTCAACAATATTTTCGTTCAGAACCTATTCAAAAGTCTATTACTGATGATACTCAAGGTGGTGCGATGAAAAATCTTGTTGGTATGGAAAAATTTAAAAAAACAACATTTTTTATACCTATTGAAACAACAGAGCAACGCCGTATAGCCGAAGCCTTATCGGACATGGATAGCTACATTGTTTCCCTTGAAAAGCTAATAGCAAAAAAGCGCGCCATAAAGCAAGGTACAATGCAGGAACTGCTCACAGGCAAGCGGAGGTTAGCGGGGTTTAGCGGTGAGTGGGTTGAAAAACAAATACGAGACTTAGCAGTATTAGTTACTAAAGGTACAACTCCTACATCACTCGGATATGGCTTTACCAATTCAGGTGTTGCTTTTGTAAAAATAGAAAGCATCGAAAATAGTAAAGTGGTTAATAAATATTGTACATTTATAAGCGAAGAAACAAACAATGCTCTATCACGTTCGATATTGATAGAAAACGACATATTATTTTCTATTGCAGGTGCATTAGGAAGATGTGCAAAAGTAGAAAAAAATATTTTACCGGCAAATACAAATCAAGCTCTTGCAATAATTCGTTTAGATAAACAAAATGTTTGCGTTGATTATGTTTTTAGATTTTTACAAAGTGAGAAGATTATAAGAAACATAGCTGAAATTAATGTTCAAGGAGCACAAGCGAATCTGTCATTAGAGAATATTAACGAATTAACAATACTATTACCCCAAACTATTGAAGAACAAACTGCAATAGCCCAAATTCTCTCCGATATGGATGCAGAGATTGACACCCTAACCGCCAAACTAAGCAAACTGAAATACATCAAGCAAGGCATGATGAGCGAACTTTTAACAGGCAGAATAAGATTAAAGGGGGACACACCAAGTGGCAAAAGTTAACGAAGCCGAACGTATTACTCAAGAGCGTGTTATTGCTTTATTCCGTAATAAGGCGCTTCTGGACTACAAATTTTATGGTAATTTGCACAGACAAATTACCACAAACGTTCTAACGGACAAGCTGATGGCTTTCCTTTTAAGCCGAGGATATAGCGAAAGTCTGTCTAAAAAAGCCGTGGATATCCTTGTTCGTGCTGCAGGGAACTTGCAACAAGGCTTATACAAAGCCAATCAAGACGTTTATTCACTGCTCAAATATGGTGCAAAGGTGAAAGAAAACCCTGGCGAACCGGAAAAGACAGTATATTTCATTGACTGGGAACATTCTTACAACAATGAATTTGCTATTGCTGAAGAAGTGACCATAAAGGATAAAAGTGAACGCCGCCCTGACCTTGTTGTTTATATTAACGGCATTGCTATTGCTGTGGTTGAACTTAAAAGGTCCTCTGTGTCTGTGTCTGCCGGTATTCGCCAAAACCTTTCTAACCAAAGCGAGCATTTTAACAAACCATTTTTTACTACAATTCAATTTGCAATGGCCGGAAATAGCGGAGAAGGCTTACGTTATGGCACTATTGAAACAAAGGAAAAGTATTATCTTGAATGGAAAAACGACACGGTAAATACTGTTGCACAACCCCTTGATGATTTGTCTCTCGATATTTTAGAAAAATGTGAAAAGCTGGCAGATAGACTGGACGCACAGCTTTTCAGTATGTTTCAAAAGCGTAGGCTATTGGATTTAATTCATAACTTTATAATTTATGATAAGGGCATAAAAAAGATTTGCCGCCACAACCAGTATTTTGGTATAAAAAAGGCTCAAATTAAACTTGATAGAAGACAAGGCGGTATTATTTGGCATACCCAAGGTAGCGGTAAAACGCTGACGATGGTATGGCTCTCCAAGTGGATACTTGCAAATAACTCCAATGCAAGGGTTTTAATAGTTACTGACCGCGACGAATTAGATGAACAGATGGAAAAAGTCTATAAAGGTGTAGATGAACAGGTTTACCGCACAAGTTCATGTGCTGATCTTATTGAAAGACTTGATAAAACGGACAAGCGTTTAATTTGTACACTTATTCAAAAGTTTGGGGTGCGTAGAAATGCCGAAATAACTGATGCACAAGCGAAGAAATCTGTTGAAAAATTCATTAAGGACTTAAAAGGATCTCTGCCAAGTAATTTTAAGGCAAAGGGCGATTTTGTAGTATTCGTAGATGAATGTCACAGAACTCAGAGCGGATTGTTGCACGAAGCAATGAAAGAAATTTTGCCTAGTGCAATATTTATTGGTTTTACAGGTACACCGCTTCTTGTAGAAGACAAGAAAACAAGTATTGAGGTGTTCTCGCCTGGGTACATACATTCCTATAAATATGATGAAGCCGTGGCAGATGGTGTTGTGCTTGATCTAAGATATGAGGCCCGTGATATTGAACAGATAATTACTGCACAAGAAAAAATAGACGAATATTTTGAAGCCAAAACACGAGGGCTTAATGATGCCGCAAAAGCAAAGCTTAAGTCCAAGTGGGGCAACATGCAAAAGGTGTGCAGTTCTCGTAAACGCCTTGAGATTATTGCACAAGATATTATCAGTGATTTTGATTTTAAAAATCGACTTGTAGATGGCAACGGAAATGCCATGCTGGTGGCCGATTCAATATATTCAGCCTGTAAATATTACGAGATTTTTCAGTCTCGTGGTTTTAAGCAGTGTGCTATTGTAACATCTTTTGTGCCACTTGAAAGCAATCTGCGTACCGAAGCGGAAGGTTCAAAAGAGTTTGAGCAATATGAAATCTATATGAAGATGCTTGATGGCAAAAAGGCAGAGGACTTTGAAGTTGAGGTGAAACGAAAGTTTATTGAAGAACCTGCTCAAATGAAACTGCTAATTGTCGTAGATAAATTACTAACGGGATTTGATGCTCCACCGTGTACTTATCTTTACATCGACAAATCAATGCATGACCATGGGCTTTTCCAAGCTATATGTCGTGTCAACAGACTTGACGGTGAAGCCAAGGATTTCGGTTATATTGTTGACTACAAGCAGCTTTTTGGTGATTTGGCATCAGCACTTGGAAAATATACAGCTGGTGCATTTGAAGGTTATGCTACTGAGGATATTGAAGGCTTATTAAAAGACCGTCTTGGTGAGGCGAAGAAATATCTTGAAGAAACACTTGAAGAACTTGATGACCTGTGTGGTGGCGTTCCTGCACCTCGTGAAGAAATAGATTATATCCACTATTTCTGCGGTGAAACTGGAGTGGGTGGTATTGATGATGAATCTTGCTCTCGTAGCCGTGAAAAACTGTATAAGCTTGTTAACCGCGTTGTCCGAGCTTATGCCGAGGTCAAGGGAGATTTAGGTAAAATCGGTTATACTTCTGCTCAGCAAATAGATCTTGATAAGAAAGTAGTATTTTATGCTGCAATCAAGGAAACAATATGTAATGTCAGCGGTGACTTTATTGACCTTAAATCTTATGAAGCTGATATGCGACGTTTAATAGACACATATATAAGAGCAGAAGAAAGCCGTAAAATAGGCGAATTTGATGACTTTACTTTACTCGACTTTGTTGTAGCGCAGGGTGAAAAACTTGGTGGTAAAGGGAAAGAATCCGCTGCTGAAGCAATTGAAAACAATATCCGTAAAAAGATAGTTGAGAAAATCCTCATCAATCCAAAGTATTATGAAAAGATGTCTGCCATTCTCGATGAGTTAATTAGGGCAAGACGTGAAGGTGTTATCGCTTACGAAAAGATGCTTGAGCAATATGTTGAGTTGGTAAAAAAATCAGAAGAACCAGAAAACAATACTCATTATCCTGAAAGTGTTCGTCACAGTTGCGCTATGAGGGCATTTTATGATAATTGTGGTGAAGATGAAGCACTGGCAATCGCTCTTGATAAAGCCGTTCTTGAAAGCAAGGAGGAAGACTTCCGTCATAACGAATTTAAAGAGCGAAGAATTAAAAAAGCATTATACAAGATTCTTAATGATAAAGATGAGGTTGAGAGAATTTACAATATTGTTGTTGAGCAAGGAGAATATTAAATGACGCTAAACATTTCAGGCATACCAATTGAGGTGTGTAAAAAGAATATAAAAAATATGCACCTTTATGTTAAGCCGCCAAACGGGAATGTAATGGTGTCCGCCCCTCTTTCAATGAGCGATGAAGCAATAGAGCGTTTTGTGCGTACGAAAGTAAGTTGGATTAAGCGACAGGTTGAAAAATTTGATAATCAACCACGCCAATCCCAGCGTGAATATATTTCCGGTGAAACGCTATATGTTTGGGGCAAACAATACTATTTGAGAACCGAATACGGTAATAGAAACTCTCTTGTATTATCCGGTGATAAAGCGATTTTAACAGTTCGTAAAGAAAGCACTGCGCTTCAGCGTGAAAAATTCATCCGTGAATGGTACAGAGATTTGTTGAAAGCTGAGATTAACGTGCTATTACCCAAATGCGAAAAGATTACCGGCTTAAAAGCAACAAGCTGGCAAACAAAGTATATGACATCCCGTTGGGGGACCTGCAACACGCAATCAGGCAAAATATGGCTTAATTTACAGCTTGCAAAGAAGACGCCTGAATGCCTAGAATACGTTATTATTCATGAACTTGCTCATCTTATAGAAAAGAACCACAATGAGCGTTTTGTATCGCTAATGGATAAGTTTATGCCTATGTGGAGAGAGATCAAGATGACATTGAACGGGCAAACACTCGACTATATGGAATAACTACTTTACTGCCTTTCAGCGAAACAGCAGTGTCAATCAATCAGATACGACACTGCTGTTTTACATCAATCTTTTTTATAAAACATTGTCTCATAGCCATCGGTTCTTAACTGCAGACCTTTCATCCACGGAGGAGTTCTTCCCATCTGTTCACAGATTACATCTAAGGGCACATCCATACTGCGGATTAACCCCTTCGTTTTGGACAAAACCTAATAAATTCTTTTATTTTCTTAGAGTTAGACCATTATTTTAATATTTGTTAGATCTTCTCCAAAATAAAGGTTGTAAAATTCATTCGGTGACATAAACCTTAGACTTGAATGAATCCTCCTATTGTTATAAAACTCCATGAATTCGTTTACTGTTTCATATGCTTCTGCATAGCTCTGAAACTCATACTTTTTCAAGCAGTCATCCTCAAGTATTCTATGAAATGACTCTATATGTGCATTTTTGTTTGATGTTCTAACAGGTATTTTTTCATGTTCTATTCCTATTTCTTCGCAGCACTGGCTGAATTTATGGCTTACAAATTGCGGTCCATTATCCGTTCTTATCACAGGCTTTTTGGCTCCTTCTGCAAATAAGTTTCTACGAATTAAGCATTTTCTCAGTAATGCTGCCGCATCCTTAGCTTCGCAGTGTAAACCCATGTGATAATCAATGATACTTCTATCAAAAATATCAACTAGATTTAGCAGATAGAAAAATTTATCCTCACCATGAACATAACCATATTTTATATCCATTTCCCAAAGCTGATTAGAGCCCGTTATAGTCCTGTTTACTGCGATAGTCTTCTTTACCTTAGGCTTAATAACTCTTTGGCCTTTTAAGTATGCCAAGCACTTTACACAGTCTATAAACCTTCTTATGGTTGATTATGAGGCTATATTGCTTCCTTAGATGGTATGTTATTTTTCTATATCCATAATCACTGGCATCTCCATCAATTAACTTCATAATAAACTCTTTAACCTGCTCATCACATACCTTATTTTCTTTGTTTAGGCGGTATCCACGAGGCTTTGTCTTTTCTTTTCCTGCTACACTCATGTTATAGTAATATGTTGACCTTCCAAGTTTCACCGTCTTTAGTACAAAAACTGCGTTATATCCTTGATCTATTTATTTTTTAGCTATCTCTACTTTACCTTTAATTGAGGGTTTGATTTTTTTATTAGGTCTCTAAGTATTGCTATCTCTAAGTCTTTCTCTCCTAGAAGTTTCTTTAACTGATCATTCTCATTAGTTACTTCTGTCAATTCATCTTTAAGTTCTCTATCTCCCTTAACTAAAGCTTTTCTTCCTGGCTTAACTTTAATCTCTTCCTTATTTACGGAGTTTTTAATCCACGTAAATATGGTTGACTTTGATATTCCATGTCTTCTTGAGACTAGCTATACATTTCCCACTTCTTTAACTTCTCTTAATATTTCTTCCTTCAATTCTTTTGTATAACTTCTTCCCTTCATAGCTTACCTCCAATCACTTTCTACATTATAATAAATGTATAGGCAATTGCCCAAATCAATTTAGGGGCTTATGAGAAAGCATAGTATCTTAGCCGAGGTAATAGACGATATAAATTGTTATAAGGATAAAATTATTAGTTTATTGCGCGATAAGCAAGATTTTGAAGAGATAGCATTATTTTTTAGAGCTAGGTTATAAATTTTAATTAGGTATTGTTTAGATTTCTTTATTAAAAATAAGATTCCATGATAAAGTATATTTCAGCCAAGGGATAACGAGATCTTAATGACATCATTATTGTACTCTCAAGGTATGTGTAGACATTAGTAAGCCTTAAAAGTAAACTGTAACAAAACAATAAACCTCTGCTTTTTATAAAAAAGAATTGATTTAAGAGCTCACAGGATATGCCAGTGGGCTTTTTTCATACCCAAAATGCAAGAGATAAATGCTTAGAAATGAAGGAGAAAAAGCTTGAAACAATGGTTGAAATCATGTATTATCAAATAGTCAGAGGGAGAAAAATAGGCGGAAACCGAAAGAAAAAAGAGAAGAGATATAGAAGAAAATCTTGAAAAAATAGCTTGAAAAAAGCAAGAGATTTTTTTAATTGAACAAAACACATATAGCTAAAAGTTAGTAATATCAATGATTTGAAGCCCTTGGGTGCACATACACACATTCGAGGGTTTTCGTTTGCGGGAACATATTTAATTAGAGGAGGATACATTATGAAAATTTTAAAGAAGGATGCGTTAATGTGGTTTGAATTTTTTTCAATATTGCCAGAAGATGAGGAAGTTATGACAAAACAACAAGAAATCATTTACGCTACCTTTGCGCAAATTGAGGCGGCAATCGATCATAGAAATGATAAGTTAATGTCAGAAATTAAAAACTTTAAAACTTTGAGTAATAGAACTTTTTTTGTGGGAAATGAAGAGAAATTTTCTAAAGGATGTAGGTCTTGTCTCATGGGAACTGGGTTGAGTGCAATTAGAAAAACCAATAAATGTAACTTAGAGTGTAAATTCTGTTATAATTATGGAGAGCTAGATGATATTCCACCCGTTGGTGAAGGTATGTGGGAAATCGGAGGTACAAAATTTTATGACAAGGATATTGATTTACTTCTTTCCATCCACCAGAAACCTACGGGCATTTCATACGTTTATTTAGAGCCATTTATAGAAATTGAAAAATACTATTCGATTATAAAGAAATTTAGTGATGCCCAGATTTATCAACATCTATATACAAATGGCACTTTAGCTACGGAAGAGGCATTGAAAGCATTAGCTGAAGCTGGTCTTGACGAGATACGCTTCAACCTGGGTGCCTCTAATTGTTCGGACAAAGTTATTGAAAATATTAGAATAGCGAAAAAATATATTAAAAATGTAGGTATTGAAACTCCAATGACTCCTGAGTTTTTCGAAGCATTTTTTAAGAAAAAGCAAGCAATCTTAGAGACAAAACTCGATTTTATAAATTGTGCAGAACTACATTTAAATGAGAATAACATATACAATTATTTTGGAGAAAACATGTATATTTCTAGACATGGCTATATTTCTCCAATTTGGAGCAGGGAATTAACTCTGAAATTCATGAAAATAGCCGATGAAGAAAACTGGGATTTAGCAGTTCACGATTGCTCAAATCATACAAAATTTGCTAGAGATTTGAATTTGAGTAGCAAAGAGGGTAAGTGGTTCGGAGCCAGTAATTATGCCTGTGAGTTTTTAAAGGTTCCATACGAAGTATTTTTACCAATACTACGTGACGACAATTTCAAATTTTTAAGTGAAGAAGAACTGCCTTACGGCTATAAACCAGGAGAACTAATTTTTTAGAGAGTCTTGTGATTTTACTTTTCCTTTATAATTCTTTTTACGTAAAGAATGGCAGTTGAAGTGAAGAAGAACAAATAAAATAGAGTGAATAACTTAAATTCTTAAATTAAAGAAGTTAAGTTAATAATATAAATGATTTAAAGCCTTTGAGATGTTAGGTATGCTCAAAGGCTTTACTTATAGGAAAATACGGTAGCTATATTTTTAAAAACAATAGCATATAAAGGAATATCATAGTGGCTGTACATAATATTATTGCGTATTATTATATGTAAAGGGAGTAGGGAGGGTTAAATATGCTATTAAGTGAAAGATCTAAAATGGTTTATATATTTAGGGTAGAACAGAAAAGAGCCTTTAAAAAGATAACCACAGCTTTTGATGGAAATAAATATGCTACAACTAAGTTAGAAAACCAATTGCCTGTAAGAGTAAAGAAACATCAATCTGTACTAATAAGAAAACTTGGCAATTCAAATATAGAGCTTCAATATAATAAGGTGGTTAATTTAAAATTAGCTGCTGAGAAAATCAATGGAGTAATTATAACACCGGGAGAAACCTTTTCCTTTTGGAGACTAGTGGGGAAAACTTCAAAAAAGAAGGGTTACAAGGAAGGAATGTGCCTGTCCATGGGAGAAGTAAAGACAGGCGTAGGGGGAGGCCTTTGTCAATTATCTAACTTAATATATTGGATGGTACTTCACAGTCCTCTTACGGTTACAGAAAGATATAGGCATAGTTTCGACCCGTTCCCTGATAATGGAAGGGTTTTACCCTTTGCAAGTGGGGCTACAGTATTTTATAATTATGTAGACTTAAAATTTATAAATAGTACCCCTTATACTTTTCAAATAAATATAAGCTTTGATAATAAGTATATAAAAGGAGAAATAAGGGCAGACAAAGAACTTGAAGAATCTTATCATGTGTTTGAGAGAAATCATAGATTTATAGAAGGTGATGGTAAATACTATAGGGAAAATGAAATTTGGAGAACTGTTTTAGATAAAAATACAGGGAATAAGATAAGAGAAGAAATGCTTATAAAAAATCATTGCGAAGTTAAGTACAAATTAGATATGGATAATGATAAAATATAAGGAAGATGATAATGGTTTATTTAAATGTTTTTAAGTTTCCAAATGATGACATGGAATTTGACTTTTTGCTAGAGGAAAAAAGAATGTGCTATGACTCCTTTTATCCTTTTAAGATATTATCAAGACATGGTTTTGAAAGAATTGATTTTAAACCAATTACGATTCTATATGGTGGAAATGGTTCAGGAAAATCAACAGCATTAAATGTGATGGCAGAAAAAATAGGAATCCATAGAGATTCTATCTACAATAAATCTAATTTCTATTCTGCCTATGTGAATATGTGTGAGCTGGAGCTTGAAGTTGATATCCCTAAAAATAGCAGAATTATAACCAGTGATGATGTATTTGATTATATGTTGAATATCCGTAATCTCAACGAAGGAATTGACCAAAAGCGGGAAGAACTTTTTGAGGAATATTTAGATGCTAAATATTCTCATTTCCGAATGAAGTCTATAGCAGATTATGAGCAGTTAAAAAAAGTAAATGCTGCTAGAAGCAAAACACAGTCCCGGTTTGTGAGAAGTGAGTTGATGGCTAATGTGAGGGAGTATTCAAATGGAGAAAGCGCATTCAAATATTTTATTGAAAAAATTGGTGAAAATGGACTGTATATGTTAGATGAGCCTGAGAACAGTCTTTCACCAAAACGTCAGATGGAATTAGTGAAGTTTATTGAGGAGTCAGCACGGTATTTAGGCTGCCAATTTATTATATCAACACATTCACCATTTCTCCTTGCGATGAATGGAGCAAAAATATATGATCTTGATGAAGATCCAGTTGATGTGAAAAGATGGACAGAATTAGAAAATGTGCGTACTTATTATGAGTTTTTTAAAAGGCATGAAGAGGAGTTTTAAGCTAAGGTTAGATTTCACTGAAATTTTTTATACTTGACTATGATGTAAGGTCATAGCGTATTTTATATTCATAAATGAATGATACTGAAAAAAATAATTTATTTTATGTTTCTTCACTCATAGAATTTATAGGAAGAAAGTCGAAAAATAGAAGATCAACTATTGTAAAAATACTTGGAAAGAAGGAATGAATTAGGGGCTGCAGGCTTTAGTGCTAAAAAAAGTTTAGGGCCTATAGGCCCTAGTGATAAGTCAACTTTAAGGCCCATAGGCCCTAGTAGTGAACAAAAACTATGGCCTGGGGAAGAAGAAAAAGAAGAAGAAGAAAAAGAAGAATAAAAAGAAGTAGAAGAATATATAGATGCTGCCCAAGATAATTTAAAAGTAAAGATTATAGAAGGAGGACTGTTGTACTAAGAGATTAGTGCAGAGACCTCTTTTTTATGCAGTATTTTAAAAAATAAAAATTATTTTATAAGAACATATAAATTTCTCCTCCATTTGCATATTTACTGATCATAACAGAAACTATGGAAATGGGGGAAGAAAGGTATGAACAAGATTCTGCTTGTAAAGATGGTATGTTGTTGGAATATATTGAATAAATTTGCATTGTAATAATATGTATATGAGTTATACTATATTTAGTTTACTAACATTATACATACTATAATGTTATAAGTAACTTTTTATTTTAAATGGAGGTTTTTATGGAATATTTTACTGTAGGGGAAATGGCAAAACTCAACTGCGTTACAGAACAAACTCTCAGGCTTTATGATAAGATGGACTTGCTCTCACCTTGCTATCGTGATGGTAATAACAAATATAGATATTATGATATAAAACAATGTGCAATACTTGATATTATTCAGTATATGAAATCCTTGGGTATGCAGCTTAAAGAAATTAAATATCAACTGGATAACAAGAATATTGATATTATTGAAAATTTCCTATGTCAAAGGCATAGTCAGATACAGGATGAAATTCAAACCCTAAAATCCCAGATGAGGGGTATTGAACGTACAGTTGAAAGTCTGAAACGGTATCGTACCTCGCCGCCAGTTGGAATTATCATATTGGAATATATTGAAAAACGACAAATGTACTATGTGGATTCTGGGATAAATATCTATGATTATGATATAGAGACCTATGAGAAAATATTACGTGACTTACGTTATAGCCTTATGGCTGATGAACTTCCACAAATTTATTTCTGCAATGCTGGAATGATTTTGCGTAAAAAGGATCTGTTAGAAGGTAAATTTTATTCTACTGAAGCTTTTGTCTTTATTGATGAGGAGTATATGCTTGAAAAGCACAGTATAACCATTCCGGGTAACTACTATTTGAGTATTTTCTGCAATGATTTTTATAAGGAAAAAGAATATGTCTGTAGATTAATGGATGAAATAAAACAGAAAGGTTATGAGATATGTGGGGATTATCTTTGTGAAAGTATAGCAGATATTCCTGCAATAAGTACTAATGAACGTGGAATGCATCTCAGACTTCAGATTCCTATCAGATTTTCTCAAGTATAACATATTTATTTTCTGTTATAATATTTTGCTTGACCTTATTGTTATAATAACCTTTATGATTAAAACTATAGAAAGAATATTTTTTGTTTATACTATACTTTATCATACTAGGAGGTTTATTATGGAACGTAAAGTAAAAATCGCACAGTACGGCTGTGGAAAGATGAGTGCATGGCTTATGCGTTATGCTATGGAAAAGGGTGGGGAAATTGTTGCTGCCTTTGACGTAAATCCTGCAATAATAGGAAAGGATATTTCCGAAATTATTGGAGGCAATCCTATAGGTGTTACTATTTCTAATATCAAAGATGCTGATGCTGTTCTTAAAAACACTAAGCCAGATGTTTGTATTATTGCAACTCGCTCTACGATGAAAGAACTGGAACCAGCTTTTACAGTATGTGCACAAAATGGTGTTAATGCAATTTCTACCTGTGAAGAAGCTCTGTTTCCTTGGAATTCATCTCCAGATATCACTAAAAGACTAGATGAGCTTGCAAAGGCTAATAACTGCACATTATGTGGCAGCGGCTATCCTGACTTGTTTTGGGGTACCCTTGTTACAAATTTAGCTGGATCTTCAGCTAAAATCACAAAAATTGAAGGTGCTTCTAGTTATAATGTTGAGGACTATGGCATTGCTCTAGCAATTGCTCATGGTGCAGGATACGGTATTGAAAAATTTGGAAAGGAAATAGGCAACTATAACAGCTTGTCTTCTGATGAAATTAAAAAATTAGTTGAAAGTGGGGAATATCTTCCTTCCTTCATGTGGAACCAAAACGGCTGGTTATGTGAAAAATTAGGATTGACAATTGTTTCCCAAACACAAAAATGCATTCCTTGTACTTGTAAAGAAGATTTACATTCAAATACATTAGGTATGACTATTAAGGCTGGTGATGCCACTGGAATGCGTGCTGTGGTTACTACTGAAACAGAAGAAGGCATAACTATTGAAACAGCATGTATTGGAAAAGTATATGCTCCAGGAGAATTCGATTCAAATGTTTGGACTTTGAAAGGTGAACCTGATACTACAGTTACTGTTAATAATCCAGCTACAGTGGAGCTTACTTGCGCAACATTAATAGGACGCATACCTCAGTTGATTGATGCTCGTCCTGGTTATGTAACTACAAATAATATGCAAGATAATCAGTATATGGTTAAACCTATGAATTTTTACGTAAAATCATTATAAAAGAAATATACTTAATGTCTTTTAGATTCAGATGTCTATGAAAAATCCAGTTTAGGGGACTATGTTTAGAAGGTAGACATTCATAATCTTCTGTTAGATATGAATGTCTACCTTCTGCCCTATTTATGATATTTTCCTGTACACTCTATGATATCAATCTCAATCACAGCAGTACCCTTAATCATGTTATCAGGAAGCTCTTTCCCAGCAAATTGTGGCGTGTACTTCTCAACCAGCTTATTCAACACTTCACGTTTATAATCCAAGTCCTCAAGCAGCGAAGCGTTTCCAATAATCACAACACTATTGTACTCTGCCTCAGTGTCACAGGCATTCTCTATGTTGTCAGTCAAGAGACCAAACAATTCATCAACCTCAAAGCATGCTTTAGAATTTCGATTTATATTATCGATCTTTTGTCCCTTTGGAAGACCATGCATATAAATTTTGTTATTGTAGAAAACAAAATGCATGGCAATGACATATGGATAACCGTTCTCATTGATAGTAGCGAATCGTCCAGTATTTGCACGATGAAGTAACTCGTCAATCTGCTCCAATGTTAATTGAAACTTCTTCATTCTGTATTGCATAATTTCATCCTCCTCCTAATTATGTAAATTTGACTTTTATTCAATATATATATGTACTTGATATACAATCAAACACATTATATCACATAAGTGTACCTGTAAAAAGATACACTTATGTGATATAATATAGGGTACACTTTGGCATAAGGATGGTTATAATTCTATGATTTATATTCAAGAAAATTCAAATGATCCAATGTATCTTCAGATCTACCATCAGATCAAAGAAGATATTGAACAAGGTAATATTGTACATGGAGAACGGCTTCCAGGTATTCGTACACTAGCCCAAACATTGGGTATTGGGCGTAATACTGTCAGTCGGGCTTATGCCCAGCTGGCTGTGGAGGGATATGCTCAAGCAAGTCATGGTTCAGGATTTTTCGTTCTAGATACCTCAAATAAAGTTATGGAGAGGAATTATGTGCCACAGGATACAAAGGCTTTATCTGTTGAAAGATCAAAACCGAAGCAACCTGTAAGTCTATATGATTTTCAGTACGGCGGGCTTCCTTATGAGCAATTTCCTTTCAAGTTATGGCGGAAATATACCTCTCAAATTCTCTTATCGCCACAAAAAGATGTAGTTAATCAATATCCGGATAAGCAGGGTGATCTGTTGTTAAGACAAGAGATTAAAAAATACCTGCACAGGTTAAGAGGGATGGTTTGTTGTGAGGAGCAGATTATCATCGGCTCTGGGCTACACTATTCGTTAGATATTTTGTGCAAGATTTTGTGTAAAGAAAACAATACCATTGCCATGGAAGAACCTGGTTATAACGGAGCAAGGGATGTATTTATCAACAACAATTATAATTTGTATCCAATCCCAGCTAGTAAAGATGGACTTATCCTCTCGTCAATTCATAGTTCTGGTGCATGTGCTGCTTATGTAACACCTTCACATCAATTTCCTTATGGAACTGTGATGCCAATATCTCAGCGTAAGGAACTGCTTAATTGGGCAATTGCCAACGATGCATATATCATTGAGGATGATTATGACAGTGAACTCAGATATGATGCGGATCCAGTGCCAGCGCTTCATTCCCTAGACACCGACGACCGTACTATCTATATCGGAACTTTTTCAAAGTCCCTTTCTCCTTCCCTGCGTGTTAACTATATGGTGCTACCAGTAAGGTTACTCAAGAGGTATTATAGTGTATTCCGTTCTTACAATTCTCCTGTATCATGGTTGACGCAACGTGTTTTAGCGGAATATATGAGGGATGGAAACTATGAGCGCCATGCTCGAAAAATGTGCATCACCTACAAAAGGCGTCATGATGTGTTAGTACAGGAAGCAACGAAAATGTTTGGCAGCAAAGCAATCCTATATGGTCGTGGAGCAGGGTTGCATTTCATTATGGAGTTTCCAGGTGGCGAAGAACAGGATTGGCTTATTAAACAGGCAGAAAAAGTCGGCGTCAAAGTATATCCCATGATTCCATTCTGGAATGAGAGGAACGCTTGTCCCCGAAACCTTATATTTGTAGGATACAGCTTACTGGGTGAACAACAGATACGAAAAGGCATTGCATTGCTACAATCCGCATGGTTCAGTGCATTACCATAATGAAAATTAAATAGTGAAATTTCGGAAGACATAATGAACTGCTGATTAGTGATGATGTCCTAAAGTTTCCAATTGCTTAGAGCATATAACGCCGGATTTTCTTAATGCGAGGCTATTCTTTTGTATATTATATATAATCTCATTGCGTCGCTGTTATCGTATCTTATTGGAAAGCTGTCGAATAAAACCTGGCGTAAATATACGTTGTGTGCAGGCTACGCCCCACCACATTTGAAAGGCAGCGCATTAGGACGGGTTATTACCGGCTTCTCTTATGTCGGGCTTTTTGTGGTATGCCGAGGGTCAGGCGGCCCTGTTTGTCTTAGGCGGATGTCAATGAAGGTCAAGCAGATCGTTTCATTTGATCTTAGAAACTACGCGGCAGGATTTTCTTCCGATTATCCTGCCGCGTCCTTATGGGATCAAACATTGTATATCAAAATTATATAAATAAAAATAGTTGTTAAAATTAGATCTAAAATTCCAACTCATTGTCTGTATATTCACAACAGGTTGGGATTGGTGAGCCAGTATCATAGGCCTGACAAGCATCATGGTAATAATCGAGCTTTCGATCAATCAAACGAAGATATTTTTTTAAATCTTCGATTTGCTTTAAGACATCTTCTTTGTGGTTGACTAACATATCGTTACGTGCGTGGAGTGTATGATTCCCTTCATTTTGCCAGTCCGTAAATTGTTTTATTTCCTTAATGGGCATTCCGGTATTCTTAAGACAACAGATAAGGGAGAGCATTTCCATATCATCTTTTGCAAAGATACGATTGCCTGACTTATCCCTTTTAACATTAGAGAGCAGTCCCTCACGGTCATAGTATCTTAATGTATATGCTGTTAAGTTCATTTTTTTAGCCGCTTGTGTTATGGTATAGTTCACTTTCATCACCTCATATAGTTTTGTACATATTATATAGCTTACACTTAACTCTAAGTCAAGGGTGTTTATGAAAATTTCTTTTACAAATACTATTGACTTACAGTTAAGTGTAAGGGGTATACTAACCGCATAGTAGAAAAAGAAAGGAGTGTGAATTTATGAAAGTGATAGCTATTAATGGTAGTCCCCGTAAAAACGGTAATACAAGTCAGGCACTCAAGGTTATGACAGATGAGCTGGAGCAGCAGGGTATAGAAATTGAAATCATTCAAATTGGTCAGCTAAATATTCATGGGTGCATTGGCTGTGAATACTGCTTTACTTCCGAGGAAAATCATTGTGTTTTTAAAGATGACATTGTCAATGAGGTTGCAAAAAAAATGCGTGAAGCAGATGGCTTTATTCTTGCATCTCCTACCTATTATGCAGGAATAGCAGGAACAATGAAGTCTTTTCTAGACAGAGTATTCTACACAAGTTCAGATTATTTCAAATATAAAGTTGCAACTTCCATTTCAGTTGTAAGACGTGCCGGTGGTGTAGACGTAGTACACCAGCTCAATAACTATCTTAACTTAGCCCAGACAGTCATGCCGCCGTCTCAATACTGGACAGTAGCATATGGTTTGGAAAAAGGAGAAGTTCATCAGGACGAAGAAGGTATTCAGACCCTTCGTAAAAATGCCAGATCAATGGCCTGGCTCCTTAAGACAATTGACGCTGGAAAAGAAAAAATACCTGTTCCTGTAGAAGAAGACCATGTTATGACAAATTTTATACGATAATAAATTCAGAAAGGAAAATAAGTATGAAAGAAAATTTTTACACATTAAGCAACAACTATAAGATTCCGAATATAGGATTCGGTACATTCCGTACGCCTAGTGGAGATGAAACAGAGCAATCTGTATTAAATGCAATCAAGGCAGGATATCGACATATTGACTGCGCTGCCGCTTATGGAAATGAAAAAAGTGTTGGTGAAGCCATACGTAAATCCGGTGTGGCACGTGAAGAATTATTTGTAACAAGTAAATTGTGGAATGATGACAAAGGATATGAAAAGACGTTAGCAGCTTTTAATCGAACCTTAGAGGATTTACAGCTTGATTATCTGGATTTATACCTTATCCACTGGCCTATTGCAAAAGCATCCAAGAATAACTGGCAGGAAGCAAACAGCGAGAGCTGGAGAGCATTCGAGGAACTTTATAAACAGGGTAAAATCAAAGCAATCGGAGTTAGTAATTTTCTTCCGCATCATTTAGAGCCATTGCTCACAACGGCTAAGATTCAACCGATGGTGAATCAAATTGAATTCCATCCTGGCATGTTGCAGGAGGAAACAGTGGCATTTTGTAAAGAGCGTAATATTTTAGTGGAGGCATGGGCCCCATTTTCAAACGGCCAGATTTTAAAGCATCCGGTATTAATGGAAATTGCGGATCAATACAAAAAATCCGTAGCTCAGCTTAGTCTGCGCTGGATTATTCAAAAGGGTATTGTTCCACTACCGAAGTCCGTTACACCAGAGAGAATTAAAAATAATCTTGAGGTATTTGACTTTGAAATCAGTGCACAAGATGTTGAGAAGATTGACAGACTAACCGATTGTGGAAGTTCAGGGCTTCATCCGGATAAAGTAGATTTCTAAAGCTTTTATTTACAGGAAACTTATTTAGAAAGGATTTTATTACATGTGGAAAAAACAGATGATATTAGAGTTTTCATTAAGATAGATTGGGGAGGTAGTAATGGGGAATACGGATAAATTTGAAATGATAGCTGACATATATGACACTTCTGAAAGAATCCAAATCGCAAAGGTTTCATCAAATGCCATTTGTGAATATTTAGCTGATACTAAAAGTAAGAATGCTATTGATTTTGGGTGTGGAACTGGTCTTGTTGGAATGAACTTGGTAAACGATTTTTACTCTATGCTTTTTCTGGATATATCGCAAAACATGATTAATCAGATAAATCAAAAAATTTCTGGTTCTAATATACAGAATGCAGCTACATTGTGCTTTGACTTTGAAAAAGAAAGTCTTTTGGATTTACATGCAGACTATATTATTATGGCTCAGGTTTTACTCCATATTAATGATGTTGAATTAGTTTTATCAAGATTATATGAGGTTCTAAATGAAAGCGGACATTTACTAATTGTAGATTTTGATAAAAATGAAAATATAGTTTCAGATATGGTTCATAACGGATTTGATCAAATGGCGTTAACTGATATTATGACTAAAATAGGATGCAGGAATATTCAGTCTAAAACTTTTTATACTGGAAGAAAAATATTCATGGGGCATGATGCATCATTGTTTATTCTTGATTCTCAGAAATAGAGTTTGAAGTAGTTACTTCCGTCACTGGATTTAAGAATCTTGAGATTAATTGAAAGAGGCAAGTTATAATAGAGACAATTTGAAGGACTATTCATGTATTGATTTAAGAAAAAATGGCCTGCCTCCAAGGCTCACTAGGTTCAAGCGACATCTTATTTATCTCCTCAAGGCATACAGAGATGGTAGTTAAGCTTGTTAGATAAATGTAACTAAACAATAAACCTATTCTTATTAAATTGATTCAAATAGAAAAAGATTTGATTTTACAGCTCACAGGCTATGCTGTGGGCTTTTACTTAGCGAAAAAGCAAAGAAAATATTTTGCTGAAATTTATACTTGACTATGACGCAAGGTCATAGCGTATCATATATTTATAATAAAAAGTTAATATAGTGGAGCTAATAATTTAGTATTCATAGTAGATTAAATTATATCCCGCATATTTAAATATGGCATGAATCATTTATAAATGACTCGATAAGTCGGGATATTACGAAAGGAAATAACACATATGAACAAAACACTAATTGTTTATTATTCACTTTTCCAAAACACAAAGAATTTAGCATTAGAAATAGCAAAACACACTGGTGGCACTATAAGAGAATTAATTCCTGATAAGAATTATTCCTTTAATTATAATACTGCCGCTAAAGAAGTAAGGAATCAAATTGCGCGAGGATTTTGCCCTAACTTAATATCTGGAAGTGAGTCCATAGATGATTATCAAACAATATTTATAGGTACACCTAACTGGTTTAAAACATTAGCCCCACCAGTTATGAGCTTTATTAAGCAACATGATTTTACAGGTAAAACGATAATTCCCTTCTGTACTCATGGAGGCGGTGGATTTTGCCAAATTGAAAATGATATAACCAAAGAGTGCTCAAAATCCATCATTCTACCTGGTATTGCTGTAAATGGTACTGTTGTGCCTGAAGAGGTTAGAAAATGGCTTGAGACAATTGGATTCGAATTATAGACAGGAGATAAGGATTGTGGAATGAAGAAACTATTTTTTACCGTTAAAGACATTGTTCAGATAACAGGAATAACTCCAAGAACATTACATTACTATGATAAAATAAATCTATTAAAGCCAAGTCATAAGTCGGAAAATGGTTATAGAGGTTATGATAGAAATGATTTAGAAAACCTTCAAATGATTTTGTTTTTTAGGGAGATGGATTTAACTTTAAAAGAAATATCGGATATTATGCAACTTTCAAAACAAGAACAACATAAAAAATTAGAAACACATTACCAAACTTTAATTTTAAAGCAACGGCGATTAGGAACAATTATTAATGCATTAGAAGATTACCTTTCGGGTAAAGAGTTATTTAATTTGAATATATTTAAAAATTCAACAGTTCCACCATTACAGGAACAGTATGACCGTGAAGCCAAAATATTGTATGGTGAAACAGAGAAATACAAAGAATATGAGAGAAAACTAGAAAAATTATCTGACAATGAAAAAGCAGACTTATATTATGAGTTTGGAAAAAACATGGAAAAAATATTTAATAGTTTAGCAAAACATATTAATGAATCTCCTTCATCTAATGAGGTTCAAAAATTAATTGCGGAATGGAAAAGTCTCTTAGAAAAATATATGGCTTGTGATACAGATATACTAGAATGTATTGCAAATACATATAAATCTGATAGCAGATTTAAAAAGTACTTAAATCAATTCAGTGATAAGGATTTGAGTAATTTCCTTTATGAAGCAATTATGTGCTATTGTCATAAAGAGATGCGCTGTTTACACAGTAAATAAAAAACTGTTGTAATTAGCATAAGTTTGTATATGAAAAATAAGTATAGGTCTTATGCAGATAATTTCATCAGTATACTATAGTACTCCAGAATATTTAAATTATTCTTATTTAGAAGGAAAATTATTGGCATAATAAATTAGGATCTGCAGGCTTTAGTTTTAAAGAAAATTTAGCGCCTGTAGGCCCTAGTGATAAATCAAACTTAAGACCTATAGGTTCTATCAGTAAACAAAAACTATGGCATGGGGAAGAAAGAGAGGAACAAGATTATACTTGTAAAGTTTGAAGAAAATCTGTTGCAGATGATATAGAGCGAAGGCAGGAGAGGGATGTTTCAATAAAATCAGCAAATGACATTAGAGTTCCATGGAAATTAAATATTTTTCTTATATTCAGTCGGCGATACACCCTTAATTTTTTTAAATATCTTGGAGAAAAGAAGAGGGTCTGGATATCCGCAGGAATGAGATACCTGGCCTATGGTCAGTGACTTATCGTCCAATAGATTGCAGGCTCTTTGTATTCTATAGTTTATCAGATACTCTTGAGGTGACATACCGGAGTGAGTTTTAAATATGTAATGAAGATACTTTCTGTCAATGCCAACATATTTAGCAATACCTGATATACTTATTTTGCGGGAATAGTTCATACATATAAATTCAAGAGCTTTTTGAAAGTGCTGTTCTTTTCTACTCTTAGTATCTTCTACTCCTCTTTGATCATTATTGCTTTCTATCAGCAGGGCTAGAAAGTCGTAAAGGAGTCCTGTGAATTTTAAATCTCCTGATCTCTTATTTTCTTTACAGGTAAGCATTTCAGAAATGCAATTAAAAAGTAAATTATCCTTGTTATAGCTGATAACGGGATTTTCCAGGGAGAGGCCGGAGCGCCTTAAAAAATATTCTGCCTTAAGTCCGTAAAAGCCTATCCATAGGTAAGACCAAGGATTTGATTCATCAGCCTGGTAGGAATTTATTACATTAGGACAAGTAAGAAATAATTGATCCTTTTCAAGGTGGTATTCCTTATTATTTATTTTAAATGTACCAAAACCATCTATAATATAGTGTATCAAAAAATGGTCTCTGATGCCAGGACCCCAGCTATGGCCAGCGGTGCAATGCTGTATACCACAATAGTAGGGTACTAATTCATTATTAAAGCCTGATTTTGTTACAAACGGTATTAATATTTTATCAATCATGATAGTTCCCCTTATTATCAATTTAGATTAACGACATTATAACATAAGATAACGACTATAGTCCATTTACCACAGATATAAAAAGCTATAAAATTAAAGATGTAAATTAAATCAACCTTTATATGGGAGATTTACAATGGGACATATTAACAGGGGTGATGGTATGAAAAAAATTACTTTCATAGGCGCTGGAAGCTTTGGTTTCACAAGAACATTAGTTAAGGATATTCTTACTTTTCCTGCTCTTTCTGATTGCACAATAGCTTTAATGGATATTGATGAGGAAAGATTATCAGCAATTACAAAAGCAGTAACAAAAATTATTGAAAAGGGAAAATACCAGGCGAAGGTTATCTCGACAACAAACCGTGCAGAAGCTTTAGAGGGGGCAGATGGAGTTGTTTGCACAATACTTGCTGGGGGAGTCAATGTTTGGAGGCATGACATTGAAATTCCTAAAAAATATGGTGTGGATATTAATGTTGGTGATACCAGAGGACCATCAGGTATTTTTAGAGCTTTAAGAACTATTCCAGTTATGCTGGAAATATGCAAGGATATTGAAAAGTATTGCCCAGATGCAGTATTTTTAAATTATACAAATCCCATGGCAATGTTATGCAGAGCAATGCAGGGACAATTTGAGAAAATTAAAGTTACCGGATTATGTCATAGTGTTCAAGGCACTGCAGAAATGCTTGCAAGATGGATCGGAGCTCCTGTGAGTGAAATCACATATCTATGCGCCGGCATTAATCATCAAGCCTTCTATTTAGACTATAAGTGGAATGGACAGGATGCCTATCCATTAATAAGGGAAGCAATGAAAAAAACTGAAATATATAATGAAGAAATTGTTCGTAATGAAATGTTCTTAAACCTAGATTATTATGTCACTGAATCCAGCGGGCATAATTCCGAATATAACGCATGGTTTAGAAAAAGGACTGATTTGATAGAAAAATACTGTATTAACGGTACTGGCTGGAATCCCGGAAAGTATGGATATATACTTGATGAATATTTAAGAAGAGAAGATAGCTGGAAGGATGAAATTAATGAATGGCTACAGAAGGATGATATTGATCTAACCAGGGGCCATGAATACGCAGCATATATCTTTAACGCAACTATAGGCGACGGTTCACTATATGAATTCAATGGAAATGTACGCAATTTTGGACTTATAGACAATCTTCCTTTAGGCTGTTGTGTTGAAGTACCTGTTCTGGCGTCAAAGAGAGGGCTTGACCCTATGCATGTAGGCTCACTACCGGAACAATTGGCCATATTGGTTAATACCAGCGCAAGGTGTGAAGAACTCGCAGTTGAGGGAGCTATTACAGGAGATCCAAGAAAGGTTTTCCATGCCGTTTGCTTTGATCCATTAACATCTGCTGTGCTTTCCTTATCAGAAATAAAACAGATGGTTGATGAAATGTTCGAAGCAAATAAAGACTACCTGCCTCAATTCAAACATATAAAATAAAATCGAAGATTATGAAGGGAAGGGCTGTTGTGCTAAGAAATTAGTGAAGCGGCTCCTTTTATCATGCAACATTTTAAAAAACAAAAAATATTAAAGGGTGTACAATTTTTTATAGTTATTTGCTATAATTTTCATGTTGTTATTTAAATTTAATTATAGCAAAAAAGAGGAGTGATTATTAATGGAGAGCAAGGATTTAATAGGCTCAACCCCCAGCAAAGAAGAATTAGTTCGAGAAATATTAGAAAAAGATAAGGATTTAAAAGGCAGTAATATTGATGAAGAGTTACTTCATGAACTTATTAGTGGTAAGGTTTCTGAGAATATAAATAGTACACATGATGAGAATTTAACATTAGGTCAAAGGGCTGCTGATAAAATAGCAGCATTTGGTGGAAGTTGGCCTTTTATAATCACTTTTTCCTTGACCTTAGCAAGTTGGATTATTTTGAATGCTGTGATATTAAAGACTAAAGCATTTGATCCCTATCCATTTATACTTTTGAATCTGGTGTTGTCATGCCTTGCTGCCATTCAAGCTCCAATTATAATGATGTCACAAAACCGTCAAACCGAAAAAGATAGATTAACTGCTGCAAATGACTACCTTATTAACCTAAAGTCTGAAATTATAATAGAAGATTTGCACCATAAAATTGATATATTAATGGAACAATGCGAAGAGAATAAGAGAAATCAAGAAATACTATTGAAAATAATAGAAGAATTGAGGAATAGGAGTAGTTAATAGTAATTTCCTAAGGGATGTAAGCAATATATCTATCACAATGAAATATATTATAAAAAGACATTTGCATAACAACAAATGTCTTTTATTATTGACACAATAGAATAAAAATGATAGTATAATAATACATTGCCTTCCTTAAATATAATATACTATATTATCTCAATTATATTATACAACTTTTGAAAAGCAATGTCAATAGGTTTTTGGAAAAATCCTATCGAATTATTTATTAGTAGGAGGGGATATTGTGAACAAGAATGATTTTGAATGGAAACTTGAAAATGAATGGCTGCAAGCTGCGCTTAAAGAGGCGCAGAAACAGTTAAATGAAAAACGTGATTTTAAGGAAAAATTTAAAAATAATGCTCTTGAGACCCAAAGGGAGCTATGGCAGGACATAGGATCGGTCTCAATAACCAATGGGCTTGAGCAGATTGTAGATTTTCTGGGATTTATCAATAGCATGAAAATGCAAAAGAGAAACCATGAGTTAACTAGAAAACTTCAAGAGAAATATGAGAAGATGCTTTTATCACCTTATTTCGGAAGAATCGATTTTCTTGAAAAGGGAGAGGACAAAGTAGAGAAGTGCTATATCGGAGTTTCAAATCTCATTAATGATAATTATGATTTCCTCATATATGATTGGAGAGCACCGATTTCCAGCATGTTCTATGATTACGAAATTGGAAAAGCCAGCTATGAATGCCCTGAAGGAATTATTGATGGAAAACTTATGCTAAAAAGACAGTACAAAATTAATAATGGTGAAATTGCGTATATGTTTGACAGCAATCTTAAGATAGACGACGAAATGCTTCAGGATATCCTAAGTAAAAGTACTGATAGCAAAATGAAGGCTATAGTGACAACCATTCAAAGAGAGCAGAATAAAGTAATTCGTAATGAGGAGTACAAAAATTTGATAGTTCAGGGCCCTGCTGGAAGCGGGAAAACCTCCGTTGCTCTTCATAGAATTGCTTATCTCTTATATAAGCATAGAGATAAAATAACACCCCAAAATATAGTAATATTCTCCCCTAATGAAATTTTTAACGATTATATTTCAAATGTATTACCGGAACTTGGAGAAGATAATATGTGCCAGACAACATTTAAGGAATATATGCATAAGGCCTTAGGCAGTGGATTTATTAAGGAAGACTACTGTGAAATGATGGAATATATTCTGGGCTCAAAGAAGGAAGCAACCTATAAAAAGAGAATTAACAATATAAAATTTAAGTCTTCTATGGAATTTATAGATATGTTAAAACAATATGTAACCTATGTAGAAAAAATGGACAGAAACTTTAAAGATATTATTTTCAGAGACAGGCTAATAGTTTCCTGCAACGATCTACAAGAATTGTTTTTTAAAGATTATATACAACTTCCTCTGAAAAGAAGACTTCAAAAGATAAGAGAAAGAGTTTTGTTTCTTATAGAACCTTATGAAAAGCGTCGAGTAGAAGAAGTAGCAAGTGAACTTAGAGATTCAGGCTCTTATATAGATAAAGTAGAAATTATGGAGCACAGCATAGCTATTGTAAAGGATGAAATGAAGGACATATATTATGAAATTGATAGAGTGACAGGATTTGATTTGTTGGATATTTATAAAAAGCTTTTTGAGAATCTAGAGCTTTTTTCTAAAAGTCTAAATACTGAATACTGTGAGAAGGAAATTGATGAAATCAAAAACTATACTTTAGAAAACCTCAAGGCTAAAAAGCTAAATTATGAGGATCAGCCTCCTCTTTTATATCTAAAAAGTACATTTGGAGATATTCCAAAAACTTCAGAAATAAAATATGTGATTGTTGATGAGGCTCAGGACTATACACCGCTGCAGTATGAAATCTTTTATCAGCTTTTCAATCATGCGAATATAACTATGTTAGGTGATCTCAATCAATCCATCAATCCATTCATGAGCCTTAGAGATTATAATAATATTTCCCATATATTCCAAGGAGATAATACCTGCATAATAAATTTAACCAAAAGCTATAGATCTACAATGGAAATTACCATGTTTTCAAGGAGACTGCTTAATAGGGAGACTATGGATGAATGTGTAGAAAGAAGTGGAGATGAGCCTTTACTCGTGGGATTTCCAAACGAAGGAGTTATAAAGGAAAGACTTATTGAGGATATAAAAATGTATAAAGAGAAAGGATACAAATCCATTGGAATCATAACAAGGACTGTAAAGGAAGCAGGTGAGGTATACAATTATTTAAAAGACAAGGTTCATGTTAAAGCTATAATGAAGGATGATGATGAATATGTAAGTGATACCTTAGTAATCCCAGCTTATCTTGCTAAAGGATTAGAATTTGACGTAGTAATTATATATAATGCAGGAAATGAAAAGTACTGCTGTGAGGAGGAACGGTTGCTGCTTTATACCGCTTGTACCAGAGCGCTTCATATTTTATGCATATACTATTCCGGCAAAATTACAGCTTTACTGGAAGGAAGTTATTAACTTTATTTCTGCAAAATAAAAGATTAAATGTGAGATTTTCACTATCTTCTTCTTTTCCTTATTAAGACATATGTCATATTTATCCCAGCATTACAGTGATAAAATTAAATCATTGCCCATGCATATAGGCTATTTAAGATTTATTAGAAACACCGCTAATACCAAACATATGTGGATTGGCGGTGTTTTATTGTTATGGTGATATTTCTTAACATGAAAATATGAAACAAATGAGTTATAGATATTTACAGGGAAATGTTTTTTACATTTTACAGAGAGCTTTGTTTTTAAAAGAGTAGATTCATTTATAGTTATTCTAATAAATGCTATAATGTAGTTTATAAAATCTATTTACATTTATAAACTTGTGTATTACCTAAAAAACATAATAATTATATTTTTTTTACAAACGGTATAAATGCTGAAAATTATGAGGGTGATAGTGTGAAAGCAGTGAAGATAAATTTAAAAAATAGGAACCTCTCTTTAATAAATGAGATACTTTTGAAAATTTTTTACATATCTATAAGTATAGTATCTATTATAGCGTTTATTTCTTATATAAGTGTTTATGAAAGCGAGAAGAATAAACAGTTAGAAGAATTACGTGCTTACGTTTCGGAAAGAGTCAGAATCGATAGTGAGATTTTTAAACTAGCTGAAGATAATTTGAAGATTTTTGAAAAGGAATTTATGAAGCTTTATAATTCTGATATAAAAGTAACAGAAGATGAATTTTGGTCCTATTATTTTATTGACAACCAAGGTGCTACAAGGATGAAGAGAGAATATTTTGCAGGAATTACAGAATATAATAATACCTTTAATAGTCCAGAAGAAATAATAAAAGTTGCAGATGAAAAACTTTATATGGCTAAAGGGAAAGGGCGTAATTGTCTAGAAATTTGATAAATCATAAGTCTATTTTGCCAATAGTAAATAGTACAGCAGACCACCTTAAACAGCTTTCTAGGAGAATCTAATTCTATCCTAGAAAGCTGTTTTTATAGAATTTTTTCAAAATTACTTTTTATATTATTGGGAAGAGCTCTCTTCAGCAGCTTGCGCCATTGCTTTAGTTTTATGAACTGTACCATGTGGGTGATGGGGTGGTGCATAAATGGAGTATAATTTGAGCGGGGTATTACCTGTATTGATTATATTATGCCATTTGCCAGCAGGTATCATAATAGCAAAATTATCATAGATATTCTTCTGATAATCTAGCATATTCTTCCTATCGCCCATTTTAACAATCCCTTCACCTTCCTCAATACGTATAAATTGATCCACATCTGGGTGAATTTCTAAACCTATATCTTCTCCAACATTGATGCTCATCAAGGTAACTTGCAAATTCTCTCCGGTCCATAATGCGGTTCGATAAGTATTATTTTGCTTAGTTGCTTCTTCAATATTTATAACAAAAGGTTCTGGACCATAATCCTTTAATCTATTTAAATCATCATTCTTTATTGATTGCGAAAAATTAAAATTTAAATAATGATTCATTTCATCAGTAAAAGGAATATACCGATTAGTAAATTGCTCAGAAAAGTCTAAGTTGTACATAGGAGGATTAAAACAATAGGGACATGGATACATTTCGCAAGTATTGTACATATTTCTCATAGTATGCATTGGTGTGTTAAAGCAATAAGGGCATGGATATTTTTTATACATATTTTTCATTCCTTTCACAGGTTTACAACATTATCATATGCAATATGTTTAGAAGCTGTGCTCCTATTAACTTCTTTTCCTTATTATGACATATGTCATATTTACTCCAGAATCACAGTGATAAAATGGAAGTTAGAAAGAGGGTGATGAAGATGAAAACAAATTTAGAGACTGTATTATTAAAGATAGCAAAACTATTAAATCAGGAGAACATTTTATGGGGTGTGGGTGATTCTATGCTGCTATGGTGTTATGAATTAGTAGAGGAGTATAATAAAATAAGCATCATCATTGCAGAAAAAGACATTAGAAAAGTGAATATGCTTCTTTCAGATTTGGGTATCAGAACACAGAAAGAAAAAATCTGCTTTTATGATTCAGCATTTTTTCAGCAGTATCAGACTGAAGGAATTATCATTGATGTAATCAGTGGCCCTATAATATATAGTCACGGGAAGGTTTATCGTTACTCCTTTGATGAAAAGTCTATTCCTCATTACACGCGTATATGTGGAGAAAATATTCCCCTTACCACACTAGAAGAGTGGTATATTCTTTATTCTATGATGCCACAGGGCGAAAGTAGAGCAAAACTTATTGAAAACTTTTTTGAGAATATTGGTGTTATTTATCCTGAGGTACTACAACGGATGTTAAAGGATGAATTACCGAAGGATGTTATGAAAAAATGCGGCTCTATGTTAAAAATATCGTGAGAGGAATAAATTTGATGCTTGTTATTAATAATTTTCTAAATATAATTAAATTACTTCCTATGCATCTAGAAAATTTAAGATTTAGTGAGAAACACCGCTAATACCTAAGGTATGGGTATTAGCGGTGTTTTGCTGTCCATATATATGGCGTATGCACACATGATATTAGCCCTTGGGATGCTTATACAAGAATTAACGGTCATATTACAATTTGATAAAGTTAGGAATCTTAGCAATACTTGCATGCTTTGTACTCATACTTAAAAGGAAGAGATCATAGAAATAAGTTAAACCCTTGAATTTTCAAGGGTTTAACTATATTATCTCTAAAGAGAAGCTAATTTTTAAAAATAATAATCCTTTTGTTATTTATTTAAAGTATCAGTTATTTTAGCAAAGTTGCCAGTCATAGCATTTAATAAGTCATCATTACCCTCAATTAACCAACTATTTTTATCTTTAACCAGTTTAATATCAACTTCTGTAACTGTTTTTGGAGCATCTGGAGCATTAATAGAATTTAGAAAAGACTGTAGAATCATCTCTTCTTGTTTCTTTTCATCCTTCTTTTCATCGAATGCAGAAGCTAACATAGTTGGAAGCAAGTCAGCTATGGTTTTTGCAGATATTTTTGGTAAGTCACAGGAAGTTATTTTAGCCTTAACAGTAGCTGTATTACCATTTTTGCTTGTTGATATAATCTCATAATCGAGCTTAGAGAATACAGCTTTAATCATCTGCTCTTGTTCCTTACTATCATATTCAAACTCACTTTTATCATTTTCGTTGCTCATATATTTAGCCGCAGCACTAAAATCTTGTTTTTTTACTGTGTCAAGAAAGCCTTTAACAGCTGCATCAGGTTTTGCTCCACAACCTGTAAAGGATAAGATTACCATTGAAAGTAAAGATAAAGCTAATAATTTTTTAAATAACTTTTTCATATTATATTTCCCCCTCAAATTTTGTCCAATAACCATTATACAAGTAAAATAATGGTATGTAAACAAAGATTATGTAAAAATTACTGTGTTAAGCTTTTTTTCTTTCCCTACAGCTAACTGATTGCTTACACACTGAAATTTAATATTTATTTTTCATAAAATAATTATCTCTATGTTCTTGAGGGCTCTCATTAAACATTTTTCTAAATCTCTTATAAAAAAATCCTAGATTAGAAAATCCCACGTCTAAAGCTATTTCGTATATAGGCTTTTCAGAATTAGTTATGAGCATACTTGCTTCCTTCATCTGGTGCTCTAACTTCAACTCGCCAAAGGTTTTTCCGGTTTTATTTTTTAATAAATTACTCAGATAATTGGAATTATACCCAAAGTGAGCGGCCATGGAACTTAATGTACAATCTATATAATTATTTTCTATGTACTGCAGCATATCAATTATGGTTGCAGATTTTTTTAAGTCTAAGTACTTTTCGTTTGTATTATTTATATTAAATATTCTAACAAGCTCTGAAAATATAATTATTATATAGGAGTCTATAACTTCATTGTAGCAAATATCCCTATCAAGGTACTCACAGAGTAAATTTTTCATTAAGTAGTTTATTTTAGAATCTTTATTTGAATTAAATACTATATACTTATTATGATTTTGATCCTCTAATATGGAGTTTATTAAAAAACTAGTTATGATTCCTTCATTAGAAAGCCTGCTGAGAAAGCTGGTATTAAAAAAGGCTTTGGTCATTGCAATACTTATAACTATATCGTTCTCGCCTATAGGTAAGGTGCTGTGAATCACATTTGTATCGAACAGGCAAAAATCCCCTTCGTTTAGTACTATAGTTTTTTTATCAATTTTATAACTGCAGCTACCTGAGTATATGTAACTCATCATAATATCTGCATTGATGTGTTCTGGAATATAGGTGAATCTAGTATCTTTATTTACTGTTATATTTTCTTTTTTTAGTCTAATTCCAAAGTCAAATAAGTATACTTGAGAATTGTTTACCTTAACTTTATCTACTTTTTTATAAAATTCGCTTATTTTATCTGGGTTCCCTAGGTGCCATTTTTCACTGTTGGTCAATCTTCTTAAATAAACATCTAACTCTTGATAGTTCATTTTTACCTCCATGTAATCTGTAATTTTGTAAGTAAATCTATGTTTATATGTAATTGTTTGATTTCTTTTAATATTTATAATTATAGTTAAAGAAGAATTTATAAATCATTTTATATTCAGTATTATAACTTATATTTAAATCAATTTGTAAATATATGCTTTCAAAGAATACTTTAAGGCGCCTAGGGAGTATTATTTTATTATTAAGAAAGGTAGATGAATATGAATAATAATGATTTAGCAAAAAGTATAATTGAATTATCTGGTGGAGAAGAGAATATTGTTAAAGCAATTCACTGTATAACCCGTATACGTTTTAATTTAAAGGATGATAGTAAGGCCAATAGTAAAGCTATTGAGAATTTAGAAGGCGTTATAGGAACTACCTTTAAAAGTGGCCAATTTCAAATAATTATTGGAAATAACGTAAATAATGTATTTTCAGAAGTAGAAAAAATTTTAAACTTAGAACCTAATGGCATTGAAATTAAGGATAATGAAAAGTCTAGTGGATTCAAAGAAGCTAAAAAAGAAAAAGGTATAAAGAATATAGGAGGTCTTATTTTAGATACTATATCAAGTTCCTTCCAGCCAATCCTACCCGCCATAATAGGTGCAGGTATGATGAAAGGTATATTAGCTTTGTTTGTAGTAGCTGGATGGGTAGCTGATACCAGCGGCACTTATAAGATATTAAGCATTATAGCAGATTCTGCCTTTTACTTTTTACCATTCTTATTGGCTGTATCCGTGTCTAGAAAGTTTAATGTAAACGAATTTCTAGGTATTGTGGTGGCAGGTTCATTGATGTATCCAACTATAATAGACGCAGCAAAGGCAGGGCAATTAGATCCTATTAAATTTTTATCTATTCCGGTACCAATAGTAAACTATAGCTCTACTGTTTTTCCAATTATACTCAGTATTATATTAATGAGCTATATATATAAAGCCATAGATAGATTTATTCCAAAATCCTTGAAATTAGTACTTACACCAACAATAACGCTGCTTATAACTGTGCCCATAGTTTTAATCCTTATAGCGCCTCTTGGTAATTACTTAGGAAATTACTTAGCAATAGGGATGAATTGGCTCTTTGAAAACGCAGGATTCCTTGCTGGGCTATTAATAGGCTTTTTTAATCCTATTATTGTAATGACTGGAATGCACTATGGAATGTTCCCTATAATGATTCAAAACCTTGGAACCTTTGGTTTTGATGCTGGTTATTTACCAGTGAACTTGGTTACAAATCTAGCTCAGGCTGGTTCAGTTTTCGCCGTTGCACTTAGAACTAAGAATAAAACTTTAAAATCTGTGGCTGTATCAAGTGGTATATCTGCACTGTTAGGAACCACGGAGCCGGCGATGTTTGGTGTTAATTTAAAGCTAAAGAAACCTTTTTATGCGGCTATGATTGCTGGAGGAATTTCTGCTTCCATAGTAATAGCCTTTGGGTTAAAGACCTTTGGATTTGTTATACCTGGTCTTATAGCTCTTCCAACTTATATATCACCGGATGGTGCTCTTAAGAATTTTTTACTGGCCCTATTGGGTATAATACTAAGTTTCATAGTATCCTTTATACTAACTTTAGTACTTGGATTTGAAGATATAGATATAGCTAAAAAAGAAATATAACATAGATTATTAGGAGGTTTTCTCATGACAAAAGTAAGAAAAAATTTTCCCAAGGACTTTTTATGGGGAGGTGCCACTGCTGCTAGTCAGGTAGAAGGTGCATATAATGTGGATGGAAAAGGTTTATCTACATCTGATATGGTACCACTTAAATCTAGAACCCATAGCAATGATAACATGAAGATTGAAGTTACATCAAAGCAGCTAGAGGAATATCTTAAAGATGATTCTACTGAATACTTTCCAAAGAGAAGTGGAGTTGACTTTTATCATAGATATAAAGAGGATATCGCATTATTTGCAGAAATGGGCTTTAAAGTGTACAGGCTTTCTATTGCTTGGCCGCGTATATTTCCAAATGGGGATGATGAAAGTCCAAATGAAGCTGGCTTAATGTTTTATGATAAGATATTTGATGAATTAGAGAAATATGGCATTGAACCTCTGGTAACAATAACTCATTACGAAATGCCTATAAATTTAGTTCAAAAATATAATGGTTTTGAAAGCAGAAAGGCTATTGATGACTATCTAAGGTTTGCAGAGGTAATACTTGAAAGATATAAGGGTAGAGTGAAATATTGGGTACCTTTTAACGAGCTAAATATGATGCTTGTTAGCCCATTCACTTGCGCAGGAGTAATCTCAGATAGATCTCTAGAGAAAAATCCTATGCAAATAAAGTATCAAGCTAGCCATCATCAGCTCTTAGCCAGTGCTTTAGCTACCAAGCTTTGCAGAAAAATAATACCGGATGCAAAAATTGGTTGCATGATTGCAAGGTTAGAAACCTATGCCGCTACTTCAAAGCCAGAAGATCAATTGCAGGCTCTGCATGATGATCAGCTCAATGTATTCTACCCTGAAGTGCTAGTAAGGGGAGAATATCCAAAGTATATGTATAGATACTTTGAAGAAAATGGTGTAAGCATAAAAATGGAGCCAGAAGATGAAAAAATTCTAAAAGAAAATACTGCAGATTTTGTAGCTATAAGTTATTATATGACCTATATAGCCTCAGAAGGCGGAGACGGGGAATTGGCTTCAGGAAATCTTGTAGGAACTCAAAAGAATCCTCATCTTAAGATGACAGAATGGGATTGGCCTATTGATGCCATAGGTTTGAGAATTACACTGAATAGATTATATGATAGATTTAGAGTACCTCTATTTGTAGTTGAAAATGGTCTTGGAGCCATTGATAAAGTGGAGGAAGACGGCTCGGTACATGATCCTTATCGCATTGACTATTTACGTGAGCACATAGAGCAGATGAAAGAAGCCATTACCGATGGTGTTGACCTAATAGGATATACCACTTGGGGATGCATTGATCTCATTAGCTGCGGTACATCGGAAATGTCTAAAAGGTATGGATTCATATATGTGGATCAAGATGACCATGGGAATGGAACATTAAACAGAATAAGGAAAGATTCATTCTATTGGTATAAGAAAGTAATAGCTTCAAATGGAGAAGACTTAGAATAAATGCAAAAGGGGTGTTCCTTAAAATAAAGGGACACCCTTTTGCGTTAATGCTTTCTTCTTTGTATAAAATCTAGTACAAAAGCTGTAACTAGTGAGGATGCAAGTCCTACTATACTCATGATGGTTAATAAAATATAAGCTATGTCTAAAAATCCTTCTGTAGAGGTTTTTGCAACATAGAAGGTATATACAGCAAGTAGAAACATTATTATAGAAGGTATATATTTAATAAATTTTCTTTTCTTGAAATAATGATTAAGCAATAAGGTTAGTAATGAAAAAATAACAAGGATTAAAATCAGAATAAATATAAATTTTTTCATATATAGCCTCCTTTTGCATTGCCCTTTATTTTAAATATATCATTATTATTAGGATTAATAAAGTAATTAGAATAATAAAAGTCCGTGGTATATTGTTGAATATTAGCCATGGATATTGAGGAAATTTTTATTAACAAATAATATTTAATATTGACATACAAATGTCATAAATAATGTATATAATAAAACCATAGTTAATAAACAAGTAACCCCCTTTACAAAGCAGCTGGTTAGTCCCCCTTTCCAGCTGCTTTTTTATTTTTTTGTGATGCCTAAATTATAATATTTATTGATAGATTATAAAAATTTTAAGAGCATTAAAAAATTTATAGCATATAAACTATTTTGCGTTAGTCTATGCTTATAAGTTATAATGAGTCAATAACATGGTATGAGGTTAAATAAAGAGAACTGTTAAAGGAAGGTGGAGTATATGTTTTTAACTAAGCCTACAGCATTAAAACCAGGAGATAAAGTAGCTGCCATCAGTTTATCTTGGGGAGGTGCAGGTGATGCTGATGTATTATGGAGATATGTGGTTGGAAAGAAAAGGCTAGAAGAAGAGTTTGGACTAAATGTAGTAGAGATGCCTAATACACTTAAAGGTTCAGATTATTTATATAATAATCCTGAAAAAAGAGCAGAAGATCTCATGGCAGCATTTTCGGATCCTACAATTAAAGCTATTTTTTCTTGCATTGGTGGTTATGAAAGCGTGAGGATGCTGCCTTATATTGACTATAATGTGATAAGAAATAATCCAAAGATTTTTATAGGATATTCTGATACTACAGTTACACATTTTATTTGCCTTAAAGCGGGACTATCAAGTTTTTATGGACCAGCTATTTTATCTGAATTTGCAGAGAATGTTAAAATGTTTGATTATACTAAGCACTGGATAGAAAAGAGTCTCTTTGATAATACTGCTATAGGTGGCATAGAATCCTCTCCTATATGGACAAGTGAGTATTTACCTTGGGAAGAAAAGAATAAATTTATACAGAGAGAAACACATAAAAATGCAGGATATGAATTATTACAAGGCAAAGGTAAGGTACAAGGACATTTAATTGGAGGCTGCATGGAAGTACTAGAAATGTTAAAAGGAACTGAGGTGTGGCCTGAGCTAAAAACTTGGGAAAACAGCATATTATTCTTTGAAACCTCGGAAGATAAACCTAGTCCAACCTACGTTGAGTATTGGTTACGTAGTTATGGTTCTATGGAAATTTTGCAGAAGGCTAAGGGTATAATTTTTGGTAAACCTTATGATAATCTTTATTATGAAGAATATAAAAAAGTAATCATAAAGGTTATAAGAGAAGAATTAAAACTCTATGATTTGCCCATTTTGTATAATATGAATTTTGGTCACACTGCGCCTATGAATGTATTACCCTATGGAGCTATGGCGGAAATTAATTGTTCAACACAGAGCTTTAGTATTATAGAATCAGGTGTGATATAATTTTACTATCAAGAAAGATTTGTACTATAAAATAATTTTTAGTAGCACTTATATATGACAAACTTATGTCATATATAAGTGCTATAATTATTCTAAGGTGATGAATATGAAAATAAATAGGCTCATTGAGATAACGGTATTACTTCTTAACAGAAAAATTATAACTTCAAAAGAACTGGCTGAAAGATTTGGAGTTTCCACAAGGACTATTTATAGAGACATTGAAGAATTATCCGCAGCTGGAGTTCCGGTTTATATGAGTAAAGGAAATGGGGGAGGCATATCTCTTCTTGAGAATTACTCTGTAAGTAGTGCTATTTTATCTAAGGAAGATAAGGAAAGTTTAATTTTGGCCCTAAAGACTTTAGAGGCAACAAGATATCCTAAAATTAAGTCAGCTATTGAAAGATTTAGCAGCATCTTTAATGATGACAAAATAGAAGATTGGGTGCAAGTAGACTTTTCACAATGGGGCAGCAATCCAAACGACAATGATAAGTTTATAAATATAAGGGAGGCTATACTTAAAAGATTAGTTATTAATTTTGATTATATAAATAGCCTTGGTGATACGAGCAATAGGAGTATTGAACCCATGAAGCTTATGTATAAGGCACAGGCATGGTATCTATATGGTTATTGCAGAGGAAAAAAGGATTTTCGAGTTTTTAGAATTTCAAGAATTAAAAAGCTTACTTTTACAGGTGAATCCTATGAGAGAAGAGAGACCCAAACTACGCATATCTTAGAGTATAATGAACTACCTAAAAACATGGTTACTTTAAGGCTTAGGTTTAAGGCTAAAGCTCTATATAGGGCGTTTGATGATTTTGATAATAAACTAATAGTTAAGAATGAAGATAATACCTACGATGTAGAAGTTAGTTTTCCAGAGGATGAGTGGGTATATGGATATATACTTTCTTTTGGAGCATATGTTGAAGTGTTAGAACCAGCTCATATAAAGGAAAATATCGTAAATAGAATGAAAGAAGCAATAAATATTTATCATAAGTAAATTTTAATATGACAAACTATTGTCATATTAGCTTAATTATAATTATAGTATAGTTTTAAACTAAATGAGGATGAGCTAGGAGGAAAATTTATGGAAGATAAGAGGGATTATAAAAAGATATTCAAAGAACTATATAGCCAGTCTGAAAAGGAGATATCTATATTGGAGGTACCAAGATTTAACTACCTTATGATAAAGGGTAATGGCAATCCAAATACCTCAAAGGAATACGAAGACGCTGTACAAGCATTGTTCAGTGTTTCTTATGGCATTAAATTTATGATTAAAAAAAGTGAGTTAAAAATTAATTATGGAGTAATGCCTTTAGAGGGCTTATGGTGGACCGAAGATATGAAGGATTTTTCTATATATAATAAAGATATATGGAAGTGGTGTGCCATGATAATGCAGCCAGATGTGGTTACAGAAAATTATGTAAGTAAAGCATTAGATGAGATAGCTAAAAAGAAACAATTAAATTCACTTTCTAAGATAGAGTACAAGGAACATGAGGAAGGTATTGTTGCTCAAATTATGCATATTGGTCCCTATGCTGATGAAGCACCTACTATAGAGAGACTTCACAGTTTTATTGATGGAAAGGGATATAAGCTTAAAGGTCTGCACCATGAGATATATTTAAATGACCCAAGAAAATGTGCTCCAGAAAAAATGAAAACAATAATCCGTCAGCCTATTGAGAAGATATAAGTGATTATTAATATATTTTTAGAGTTGAAAGGGATGTTAACATGAATTTTATTACTTTGAATAAAGAAAATATAAAGGATGAACATATATGCTGTGCTATTTCAGATAAAAAGTGCAAACAGGGCTATGAGAATAAAAAACTATGGCTTAAGGAACAAATAGAAAAAGGGTATGTGTTTACAAAATTAGACGAGAGGGCTAAGGTGTTCATAGAGTATTGTCCTTCAGAAATAGCCTATCTTCCCATAGATGCACCTAATTATATGGTAGTAAACTGCTTTTGGGTATCTGGCAAATATTCAGGAAAAGGCTATGGAAAGCAATTATTAGATCAATGTATAAATGCTTCTATAAAAGATGGCAAGGATGGTATAGTTACTTTATGTAGTGATAAGAAAAGACCTTATATCAGCGATAAAAAATTTTTTATTAAATATGGATTTTCAGTGATAGATAAAGCTAAGCCTTATTTTGAATTGCTATATCTAAAGCTTAAGGAGGAGGCTGATGATCCAAAATTTTTACCTTCTGTGAGAGAGGGGATTTGTGATGATAATGGAGGGTTTAAAATTTATTATTCCGATGCCTGCCCTTTTACTGATTACTATGTGAATGTTCTTCAAAAGGACATAGCAAAGGATAATAATTGCACATATGAGGCTATTAAGTTAGTTAATAGAGAAGATGCTAGACATAATCCCTGTGCTTATACTAATTACTCTCTTTTCTATAAAGGAAAGTTTATTACTCATGAGATTAATCCTAAGAAATTTAAAAGTATAATAGATCAGATATAAAAACAGGCTGTATTTTTATAAATAAAAGGTTAGGCTAAGATAATAAACTTTTGCCTAGCCTTTTTTATTTTATTATATGTTATAATATAATAGTCTTAAGGAAGGTTTATGTAAATCAGATAACTTAAGTAATGCTTTAATGAAAGGCAGAATAAGGAGGAAACTCATGAAAAGTTTTATAAATTTTTTAAAAGGAATTGCAATTAGCGTGTCCACATTAGTTCCAGGAGTGAGTGGAGGAACCATGGCAATAATTTTAGGAGTATATGATAATTTAATACATGCCATAGGTTCGTTTTTTGAAAATTGGAAAAAACATAGTATTTTACTCATAGAGATAGGATTAGGGGGACTTGTAGGACTTCTATTATTTAGTCGAATTGTAGAGAAAGCTCTTAATACCTATCCTATACAGATGGGATTTTTCTTTATTGGAGTAGTAGCTGGAGGAGTGCCAGTACTTTACAAGAGAGCCACTTCTGGCGAAAAGAAAAAAAGTGATTTCTTATTTCTCATTATAGGACTTATAATAGCGCTGCTTATGTCTCTTGAACCAGAAGCTACAAGTGCCATGGCTACAGCTGGAGGAAGTAAGGGATTTATATTTTTAATCATTGCAGGCATTATAATTGCTGTTGCATTGATACTTCCTGGAATTAGTGGTTCTTTCATGCTACTTATTTTAGGACTCTATGATGTGACATTAAATGCTATTAATACATTTAATGTACCATTTTTAATACCCTTAGGTATTGGAGTTATTATTGGAACTATAGCCACAACTAAGACTATAGAAACACTTTTGAAAAAATATCCAGGTAAAACCTATATGTTAATATTAGGTTTTGTACTAGGATCGGTGCTGCCCATATATCCTGGAATGCCAAATGGATTTCAAGCAATTTGGTCCATATTATCTCTAGCTATTGGATTTGCACTTATATTTTGGATGGGCAAGAAAGAGTTTTAAAAAACTTTCCATATTGTTTGTAATTATTATTTGTGGATATTATTTATAATTTTTAAAATTTTCAAAAAATTAATAAATGCCATATTTATTTTTTGAAAAAACTATGTATAATTATATTTATAAATTCACAAAATTCTGGGAGGTGTAGATTTATGAAAAAATACCCAGACATTAATATTAAGCTTAAAAATTTAAGTGCAAAAATTGAATTACTGAGAAATACTTTAAATGAAACTTATATTAATGAAAATGTGGACTTCGATCAAAAACTAAGAGTTAGCATGGAAATGGACAAGCTTCTTAACAAGTATAATAAGCTATATGACAGTATATGTAACGAAAAAAGAATAATGAATTATAATTTAGGTGAGCTTGCGTTATGCAAAGACTAAGGTTTATTGAATATATATTGTATTTAAAGGTCTTAAAATTTCTAGATTTAAGGAATTTTAAGACCTTTAACTTTATAATCATATTAGCACTTGTTTCTCCGTACTCACTAACAAATATTAGACACTATAAATTAATTGTTCTATAATGGAAATATCACTATGGTTTAACTATTTAAATACATCGATATTCGTGAAGAGGGGAATGGCATGGGGAGATTATTAGAAAGTAAACTGAACTATAAAAAGGTTTTGAAAAGCTTTTTTATATTTTTTATTCCAGTAATTATAATATTTATATGTGTTTTTATTTTAATCTATAATTGGCAAAACCATAATAGTATAGAAAAAGTTAAAATAAAACAAAGTGAACAAGGGGAAATATTAAAGTATAATGTTCAGAATATGTTAAGCAGTGTTATTTCTGATATGGAAATAATAAGGCAATCTAATGATATTACTGATTATTTAGAAAATCAGACTTTGAACAGTAAGTTAAGTATGGATAATATGTTCTACAGATTTGCTGTTAATAAAAAAATATATAACCAAGTGAGATTTTTAGATTTAAAGGGTAAGGAGATAAGTAGAACTGACTTAAACAATGAAAAAGCCTCTATTATTTTAGATGAAAACCTTCAAAATAAAAGAGAGAGCTACTATTTTAAAGAAATAGAAAAATGCGCTGAAAATGAAATATATATATCTCCCTTTGATTTAAATTTGGAGAATGGTAACATAGGAGAGCCTAAAAAACCTATCATAAGATTTGGAATGCCTGTATACTTAAATCATGAAAAAAAAGGATACATTGTTTTAAGCTATTTTGGACAAAAAATATTAGACCAAATAAAAAAATTCGAAGATAATAATAAAGAATTTAGATTCATATTAGTAAATAATACTGGCGGATACATAAAAAGCGGCCTTGAGAGCAAGGATTGGAGCTTTATGAACAATAAAAGTCAGATTTCACTAAGCAATGAAATACCTGATTTGTGGGAAAAGGTAAAAAATAATAGTCAGGGCCATTATAAAGATAATAAAAACCTATATTATTTTTGCAACATAAGTCCTGTTAAATTTGATGCAAATAATATTATAAAACTTTTTAATGCTGATAGCAGTTGGAATTTAGTTATTGACTATCCTTTAAGCAATTTACTTCCTTCCGTTAATTCAGAGCTCAATACTATAATTGTTTTAAGCTCTATAACCTTTCTTTTAGTTATTATAGTAGTTTTTATTGCAGCCATAATAAATTATTATAAGGATGAAGCTTCAGAAAAAGTTGAGCTAGCTTTTACGGTATTTGAGAATGCCAATGAAGCTATCTTAGTTACAGATGAGCAAACAAAGATTATATATGTTAATAAGTCTTTTACTAGGATTACTGGCTTTACAAAGGGAGAAGTGTTAGGTAATAAAACCTCTTCTTTTAAGTCAGGTAGGCATGACCGAAAGTTTTATGAGGATATGTGGAATTCAATAAGTAGATTTGGAAGATGGCAGGGAGAAATATGGGACAGAAAGAAGAATGGAGAGATATATCCTAAGTTTTTAACTATAAATACTTTAAAAATTGGCGATAAGCTTCAATACATAGGCGTATTTCAGGATATGACCAAAATGAAAAAGGATGAAAATCACATAAATAAATTAAGAAATTATGATGCCACTACAGGATTACCTAATCAGCAGTTTTTTATGAAATTATTGAATAGAACTTTAAATAAAGAGAGTAATAAGAGAAAAGCTATTATTTCTATTATAATAAGCAATTTTAATAGCATAAATGACATCCTTGGAGTTAAATATTCTAAGGAATTTATAGTTGAAATAGTAAATAGGATTAGCTTGGAAACTGCTGGAAAAGGAATAGTATCAAGAGTAGCAAAGGATGAATTTATGGTCTTAATAAACAGTGTCTCAAATGAGGATGAAATCGCTAGCATATGTTCTAAGATACTTAAATCTATAAAGAAGCCCTTGACTCTTGATGGTGTAGCAGTATTTTGCGAGGCTTCCATAGGTATTTCCTTAAGTCCTGAAAATTCTAACAGTGGTGAGGAATTAGTAGAGTTAGCTAATATAGCACGAAATTATGTTCAAGAGGAGAACTTAAATAGTTACAAATTTTATAGCCAAGGCTTAAAAGAAAATTACTTATATTACATAAAATTAGAATCTTTATTGAGAACGGCCTTAGAGAAAGAAGAATTTATTCTTCAATATCAGCCTCAAATAAATATTATCACTGGAAAAGTAGAAGGGGCCGAAGCACTTATAAGATGGAATAGTAAGGAGTTAGGAAGAATTCCACCAGATAAATTTATAAGTATTGCAGAAAAAACAGAGCTTATCATCCCTATAGGAGAGTGGGTAATAAGAGAAGCCATAAAAGAAGCCAAGCAATGGATAGCTGTAGGCTTTGAAGATATGGTGGTTTCTGTAAATATATCTCCTATTCAATTTAAAAAATCAGATATTGTTAAAACTATCGGAAAAATATTGAGCAGAGAAAACTTCCAAGCAAAAAATTTGGAGATTGAAATTACTGAAGGCATAGTGTTAGAGAATATAAGTGATATAAAAGAGACGCTGAGTAAACTAAAAGCTATGGGTGTGCGTATAGCTATAGATGATTTTGGTACAGGCTATTCCTCTTTAGGTTATTTAAGGGACTTACCCTTTGACAAGTTAAAAATAGACAGGCAGTTTATTAAGGATTATCCTATAAAAGACGATGGCGCTATAGCAAAGATAATTATTGATCTTTCTCATAGTTTGGGTTTAAAGGTTATTGCAGAGGGAGTAGAAACAGAAGAACAACTAGCTTTTATGAAAGCTGCTAATTGTGATGAGATTCAAGGATATTATTTTAGTCCTCCTATAGATTCTCACCAATATATAAATTATATACAGGAGGTTCAGGATGATAGCAACTATAGTTAATTCTTTAGCCATACTTATAGGTGGATTTATAGGTATATCTTTAAAAAAAGGTATACCAGAGAAGATAAGCGCAACGGTTATGCAAGGCTTAGCCCTTTGTGTATTATACATTGGAATATCAGGAGCTTTAAAGGGACAAAATGTAATGCTCATAATAATATCCGTGGTGTTAGGCTCTCTTGTGGGAGAAGCTATTGATATTGAAGAGAAATTAAGGAGCTTAGGAGAAGTAATAGAAAATAAGTTTAAAGGCAAAAAAGGAAAAATTTCAGAAGGCTTTGTAACTGCCAGCTTATTATTCTGTGTTGGAGCTATGGCTATTGTTGGTTCCTTAGAAAGCGGATTAAGTGGTGAGCATAAAACCTTATTTGCTAAATCTATTTTAGATGGAGTTTCTTCTATTATTTTTGCATCATCTCTTGGTATAGGAGTTATATTTTCCGCCTTTAGTGTCTTGGTTTATCAAGGAGCTATAACCTTAGGAGCATCATTTTTGACTCTTTTATTAACTCCAAATGTGATAAATGATATAACCTCTATAGGAAGCTTGCTTATTATTGGATTAAGCATTAATATGTTAAAAATAGGAAATATAAAAGTAGCAAATTTATTACCAGCAGTATTCATTCCTATTATTTATCAATTTATAAATATGATATTTTTTTAGTCAAAAGGAGACGAGCGTATGAAGAAATACAAAAGTTTAGTATTTATAATAGTATTTATGTTTATTTTTGGAGGATGTAGTTCTAATAAGGTGAAGGAATCTAAGGTGGAGCCAATAAAAGATGTTAAGGTGTTTATGCCTGAAGGATTACCAGCACTAACTATGACAAAAATGATGAAGGATTCTACAAAAATAAAAGATGTAAATATAATTTATGAGGTTCAGAGTACCTCGGATAATTTAGTGACAAAGGTTTTAAATAGTGAAGCGGATATAGCAGTAGTCCCTTCAAATTTAGCTGCACAAGCCTATAATAAAGGATTGAAATATGTGGTAGCAGGAACTGGTGGATGGGGATCCTTATATTTGATTTCCAATGAAAATGTAAAATCTTGGTCGGAATTAAAAGGCAAAGAAATTTATTCCATAGGCAAAGGACTAACTCCAGACATTATGTTTAGATATATATTAAACAGTAATAAAATAGATCCAGATAAGGACTTAAAAATAACCTATTTAAATGCGGCTACAGAGCTGGCTCCTGCATTTATTTCAGGCAAAAGTACTCTATGTGTAATTCCAGAGCCTATGCTGACTACAGTAATGATGAAAAAGACTGATACAAAAATATTATTCGACTTAAATAAGGAATGGATTAATCTAACGGGAAGTAAACTTGGATATCCTCAATCCACTCTTATAATAAAAAAGGAGCTTGTAGAAAAAAACAAGGCTTTTGTAGATGAGTTTATAAAAACTTATGATGAAAGTATTAACTGGGCTAATAATAACAGGGATAAACTTGGAAGTTACATAGAAGAGCTCAAATTAAATATAAACAAATCCGTAGCAGAAAAGGCTCTAGATAGGGCTAATCTAAAATTTGTGAGCTCAAAGGACTCTAGAGAAGATTATGAAAAATATTATAATGTATTGCAAAGCTTTGAGCCTAAATCCATAGGAGGAAAAGTTCCTGATGAAGGATTATTTTTGTACAAATAAGAAGTATTCCCTAATATCTATAGTGATGATACTTGTAATATGGCAGGTGGGCGCTATAGTAATTAATAATGAAATCATTGTGCCTAAGATAGAAACCACTTTATTAAGTCTAGGAGAAATAGTAAATAAAGGAGATATAATTTTAGTAATTAGCTCCACTTTATTAAGAAGCTTTTTAAGCTTCTTAATTTCTCTTTTTTTTGCAGTTATGCTAGGAGTTCTGGGTGGACTTTTTGAAAAGTTTCATTATATGTTATTGCCCCTTTTATCTGTATTTAAATCTCTTCCTACCATGGGAATTATAATTTTAGCATTAATATGGCTAGATACGGACAAAGCGCCAATATTCATAGGATTTATAATTACTTTTCCTATATTGTATGGAAGCATAGTTACCAGTATAAAAAACATGGATACTAATCTTATCAATATGTGTAAGGTTTATAAAGTAAGTAAGGCTGCAATAGTTAAGGAGGTTTATATTCCTCATATATATTATTATGTAGCAGATACCTTCGCTACAGTGCTAGGCCTTACCATAAAAGTAGTTATAGCAGGAGAAGTGGTGGGGCAGGCGAAGAACTCTATAGGCGGATATATTCAGTTAGAAAAAGTATATTTAAATACCTCTGGGGTATTTGCTTGGATGATTATTGTGGTATTACTGAATTTTTTAATTGATTTAGTTTTAAACAGCATTATTTCTCATACTGTAAAATGGAAGTGATTTTATTGAGTTTTTATTTGCATAATATTACAAAAAACTATGAAGATCTAAAAGTATTAGATGGCATAAATCTTAATGTAGAAAGGTTGAAAATAAACTGCATTTTAGGACCCTCAGGCTGTGGAAAAACCACTTTGCTAAAGCTTATTTCTGGAATTTTAGAACCCGATGAAGGCTGTATAGAAAAAATAAAAGGTGAGATAAGCTATATTTTTCAAGAAGATAATCTTATTCCTTGGAAAACTGTCTATGATAATATTGACTTTGTGCTAAAGAATAAGCTGAAGAGCAGTGAAAGGAAAATAATAATAAATACCTACTTAGAAAATTTAGATATGAAGGAATATAGCCACTTTTATCCTAGTAAATTAAGTGGTGGAATGAGGCAAAAGGTAAGCATAGGCAGAGCCTTTGCTTATAATTCAGAATTATTAATAATGGACGAACCCTTTAAGTCCTTAGATTTAAATTCGAAAAATATTATAATAAAGGATTTTTTAAAACTTCAAAAATTGTATCCTAAAACCGTAATATTAGTAACTCATGATGTGGAAGAAGCCTGTATCTTAGGAGATAGGATATTTATACTTAGCAATAAGCCTACTAAAATAAAAAAAGAGATTATAAATACTACTAAATTAGAAAATTCCATAGAAAATAGTCAGGATTTTAAAAGCTTAAAGGAGGAAATAGAGAGTTTATTGATTCTTTGATTCTAATATTAATTCTTGTAGCAAATTTATATTATGCTCTAAGGCTAAATTCTCCTTTAATACTGCATTTTTTTCATGCTCACACTCTAAGTTTTCTTTTGATATTTTTTTTAGTTCTGTTTCTAACAGGTTATTTTGCTCTATAAGCTCTTTTATTTTGTTATCATAGGAACTGTCTATAGTTTTTTTAGATTTAAATATTAAATCTAAATTCTTAAGTATTTTCATTGTATATTGCTTTATAACTTTAGCTGTATGTAAAATAAATTCAGTTATTGCTTCAAGGATTTTATTTATGATTTCCATTCAAAACCCCCCTAATAAATAATAAGGATTATATGTTCAATAATAATACAAAAGATATTAAACAGTAAAGAGATTTTTGTTACTTATAGGAGACTGTGAAAAAAGGTACTCTATAGGTTTCGCTACACCGCGCGTGGAGTCCCACCAGCGGTCCGCGAAAAAGAGCACCTATGTTTTTCACATCCTCCTATAGGGAACATTGAAGGGAGGAAGTGTTATTAATAAAAATTTTAATAATAAATTCCAACACTTTTATACTAGAATAAAAGAAAAAGAATTTTTGAATTTAATAGAAAAGAATAAAGACCTAAACGAAAGGTTAATAAAAGATAAAAAATCCTTAAAGGAGAATAGAGATAGCTTAAATATTCTACTGCAGGAAAATAAATCTTTAAAACTACAATATGAGACTTTAACATCATTACTCCATAAGCAGGGGGTAAATTTTAATATAAGAAATAGAAATTTGAAACTACAAGAATGGGAGAATTTATTTTTCAATAAAAAAAATAGTACTTATTACTTAATTACCAAAAGTGAGGATGAGGTTTATATTATAAATAGCCGATATAACCAGGTCATTGAAGATGTAATTTTACAATATCAATATAGTCTAGTTATTACAAGAATTGATGGAGATAATATTAAAATTAATTTTAGAATAACAGGAGAAAGAGCTGATTAAACAGCTCTTAACCTTCTTTATATTGAAGCTTATACAGATTATAGTACAAGCCTTCTTTTTTCATTAAAGCTTCATGACTGCCTTCCTCTCTTATTTTCCCTTTATGAAGAACTATGATTTTATTACAATTTTTTATAGTAGAAAGTCTGTGAGCTACTATAATTGTAGTTCTATCCTTAGTTATTTTTTCTAAGGCATCTTGTATAAGAACTTCTGTCTCTGTATCTATATTAGAGGTAGCCTCATCTAGCACAAGAATTGGAGGATTAAAGGCAATAGCTCTAGCAAAAGCGATAAGCTGTCTTTGACCTTGGGAGAAGGTTGTACCCCTTTCGTTTACAGGAGAATTATATTTTTCGGGAAGCTTTTCGATAAATCTATCTGCATTAACATATTTACAGGCATCCATAACAGATTCTTCAGATATAGTATTATCATTTAATCTTACATTACTTTTTATATCACCAGTGAAAAGAAACACATCTTGAAGTACTGTGGCGATATTCTTTCTTAATAGCTCTTTTTTCATGCTTCTTATGTCTATACCGTCTATTAAAATCTCTCCCTTTTGAATATCATAAAGCCTTGTAATTAAGCTTATAATTGAGGTCTTACCTGCTCCTGTGGCCCCTACAAAAGCTACTTTTTCTCCTTTTTTGATTTTGAAGCTTACATCTCTTAAGACCCAGTCTTCATCATTATAAGCAAACCAAACATTTTTAAACTCTATGTCTCCTTGAAGTCTTTCTAGAAGTACAGGATTTTCGGGATTTTTAATAATGCTGTCGTTATCCATTAAGTCAAAAATCCTTTCAGAGGAGGCCATGGCTGACTGAAGGATATCATATTTTTCAGTTAAATCAAATATGGGCTGAAAAAACATGGTAATATAATTTACAAATGCAAAGACCACGCCAAATTCTAGTTCGTTACTTATAACTTTAATTCCGCCAAACCAGATTAACAGGGCCATGGTTAAAGAGGATAAAAGCTCAATAGTAGGCCTAAATATTGCAAAAACTGTAAGCTGTTCTAAATTTGCTTTTTTATAATCATTATTTATCTTATCAAATTCCTTAAATTTCTTTTCTTCTTTGCTATAGATTTGCACTACCTTCATACCGGATATATTCTCAGATAAAAAGGCATTGATTTTAGATAATCGCTCTCTTACTTTTCTATAGGCTGCTCTATCATATTTTTTAAATAATATTGCAGTTACAAAAATTATGGGCATAGTTATTAGGGATATAAGAGCTAGTTTAACATTTAATAAAAGCATGGCTATTAATATACCTGATAACATGAATATGTCTTTTATTAGATATATCAATACTCCAGTATACATTTCATTTAAGGTTTGTACATCGTTGGTGAGTCTTGTAACCAATTTTCCCACAGGAGTCTTATCAAAAAAGGAGAGATTTAAAGACTCTATATGTTTAAATAGTTGTTCTCTAATATTAAAAATAATCTTTTGTCCAGTAAATTGCAGCATATAAATTTGAATATAATTTATAATAAATGCTAGTATATAGCTAATAAGAATGACAATTACAATCTTTGTTAAGCCATTAAGGTCTTTTGAGCGTAAAGCCTTAATTTCTTCCTTAGCAAGTTGTTTGTATATATTATAGCTATAGCTTCCTTGATATACTTTATTATCTTCTTTAATTTTAAAAGTAGCATTATGATTTACTTCGCCTTCTACTAAATAAACTTTTTTTTCATAGTATACTAAAGAATAGGTATTTGAATTATCTTTAGTTGCATCATCCTTACCAATAAAGTACAGTTCTCCTATTTTTACAGAGTGTTCTATTTTTAAGTTACTTGCTACATAGTTTTTTCTAAAGCCATTTAAATCTTCATCAATAACATTTTTTATTAAAGCGGGCCTTACCAAGCCTATAACAGTGGATAGGACCATTAAGATTATTACTACAAAAAAGTAAGGTCTATAAGGTTTAGCAAATTTTAAAAGGCGTTTCATCAATTTTGAGTCATATTGTTTAGAAAGAATCTCTTCTTGTTCAAAATTATCCATAGCTAAACTTCACCTTCTTCCTGTATTTTTTGTTCAATCAATTGCTTTTCATAAATGCTAAAATAAAGACCTTTGTTATATAAAAGTTCCTCATGAGTTCCTTCTTCAATAATTTTTCCTTCATCTAAGACTATTATATTATCACTGTCTTTGACTGCTGATATCCTATGAGATATTATTATAGAGGTCTTGTCCTTCATGATGGATTTTAAGTTGTCTAAAATTCTCACCTCTGTTTTAGCATCTACTGCAGATAAGCAATCGTCTAGAATCAATATTTCAGGATCTTTAATTAGTGCTCTAGCTATGGATACTCTCTGTTTCTGTCCACCAGATAGCGTTACGCCTCGTTCACCAACCAAGGTTTCAAATTTCTTTGGAAAATCTATTATATTATCATATATATCAGAGTTTATAGCAGCTTTATGAACTTCATCCATATTAAGTGAGTCCTTAGCTAAATTTATGTTTTCCGCTATAGTAGAGGAAAATAGGAAGGGATCTGACACTAAACCAATGTTTTCTCTAAGAGTTTTTAGAGGGATTTTGTTAATGTCTATACCGTTTATGATTATTTTTCCTTCTTCCACAGCAAATAATTTCACCAATAAATTTATAAGTGTAGTTTTACCACTGCCAGTTCTTCCTACAATGCCTAAGGTATGTCCTTTTTCTACTCTGATATTTATATGGTTTAGGGCGGCTATCTCAGTGCCAGGATAAGTGAAGGTTAAATCTCTTATTTCTACAACCCCATTTATAGAGGGGATATTGTGAGTAGCATTATCATATATCTCAGGTTTTTCCTGCAATACTGCTTCTAATCTTTCCAAGGAAGCAAATCCCCTTTGAATCACATTGATAACCCAACCTATAGCCATCATAGGCCAAATTAGCTGACCTAAGTACATATTAAAAGCTACGAAGTCACCGAGAGTGATCTCTCCATATATTACATAAAAGCCTCCTAAGGCAATAAATATTACAAAACCTAGAGAAGATATAAATTCAACTAAAGGATTCATAAGCCCCCAAAGCTTAGAAAATTTCATATTGGTATTAAAGTTATTTTGATTTTGCTTAGTAAATTTTTTAAATTCTTCTTCTTCCTGCACAAAAGACTTTATTATCCTTATACCAGAAAGATTTTCTTGAACCACATCTGTAAGCTCTGAAAAGGATTTTTGCACCTTTAAAAATCTTTTATGTATTCTTTTTCCAAATTTCGAAGCGGTAAGGGAGATAAATGGTAGAGGGATTAATGAAATTAGAGCTAGTTTGACATTTATGGTCAGCATAGTAATTATGGTAATAGCAGATAAGAAAAGGGAATCTATTATCATAACCACACCAAAGCCTAATGCCATAATCACTGCATTTAAATCGTTAGTAGCTAAAGCCATTAGGTCTCCGGTTTTATTTTTATTATAAAAATTAACTGAAAGTTTTTGTAAGTGACCAAAAAAACTATTTCTTAAATCATATTCAATATGTTTAGACGTGCCTACTATTAAAATCCTCCATACGAATCTACCTACAGCAGTTAAAATTGCAACTATAATGAATAGAGCAATATTCTTTAAAATAAAGCTTTTTTCCGCTTGTCCTGTTGAAAAGCTATCTGTAATTCTTCCTAATATTTTTGGCGGAACAAGATGGAGCGCATCTATTATGATAAGCACTAAAATACCGATTAAGTACTGTCTTTTATATTTTAATGCATATTTAAATAATGCTTTCAATTTATTCATTATTTGGACCCCCTTCCAAAAATTAATACTTATTAATTATAAAATATCTTTTGAAAAATAACTAGGTGATATATTCAAAGATCATTCTTAATTTTTAAGAAAATATTTTAATATAACATTATTATTTGAAAAATATTTAAATTTTTTGTTAATTTATAATTTTTGCGGGCATAATAAATTTGAAAAACGTATTATATTCAATTGACTCAAAATAATGAAAATTCATTAAAAGCCTATATTGATGAAATCATGTGATATACTGTTAAAGGAGTTTAAGGATATATAGATTTCCGATATTTACCAACATGGCGTGAATGGAGTTTAATTATTGAAGAATTTTGTATGCAGGAATAGAAGATTAATATAAATTGGATTCTATATATAAAAGAGGAGGATAACATGGGAAATTACATACTTAATATTACCGCGGTTTTTCAAATTTCAGTGTTTATATTAGCATCGTACTATTTAATACTGTCTATTTTTGGGTTGTATAAGCGTAGAACAAAAGCGAGCTATGATCCTAAAAAAGCCTTTGCCTTAGTAGTAGCTGCTCATAATGAAGAAATAGTTATAGGTAAGATTGTTGAAAGCTTGCTTAAGCTAGATTATCCTAAAGAGCTTTATGATATTTTTGTTATAGCCGATAATTGTACTGATAGCACTGCAGCTATTGCTAGAGAAGCTGGTGCAAAGGTTTTTGAAAGAGCTAATAAAGAAAAAAGAGGTAAGGGTTACGCTCTTGAATGGATGTTTGATAAATTATTCAAGATGAATAAAAAGTATGATGCTATAGCAGTGTTTGATGCTGACAACTTAGTGTCTGCGAACTTTTTAAAGGAAATGAACTCACGCATGTGTGAGGGTTATAAAGTAGTTCAAGGATATATTGATAGTAAAAATCCGCATGATTCGTGGATTACAGAGTCTTACTCCATCTCCTTTTGGTCTGCTAGCAGGCTGTTTCAATTGGCTAGAACTAATTTAGGTCTATCAAACCAAATTGGAGGTACAGGTTTTGTAGTTGATACTGAAGTGTTAAGAAAATTAGGTTGGGGAGCTACCTGCCTAACAGAGGATTTAGAGTTTACCTGTAAGCTTATATTAAACGGTTATAAGGTAGGTTGGGCTCATGAAGCCGTAGTATATGATGAAAAACCTCTGACCTTAAAACAATCTTGGAATCAAAGAAAAAGATGGATGCAGGGCTTTGCAGATGTAGCAAGTAGATTTTTCACAAAGCTTATTAAAAAAGCTGTAAAAGATAGAGATTTTGTGGCTTTTGACTGTGCTTTATATGTTATTCAACCCTTCGTAGTACTTTTGCTTGGAGCTTCTTTAATACTAAACTTTGTTCAAAGCAATAGTGGCGGGTTATATATATTTGCTACAAGTAATTTATTCTCCGATAGCACTTGGAAGATCTTCAGCGTATTACAGTTTTTATTAACTCCTTTTGTAATGCTGTTAGAGAAAAAGCTATCAAAGAAGCTTTTTGCCTTCATGGGATTATACTCTCTAAATATATTTATATTTAGTTATTTCCTAAAAAGCGATGCAGGGCTTATAACCATAATTTTATACCACTTAGCATATCTATTGGTAGTATTACTGATGACATATATGTTCTTAGGTAAGCAATCATGTAAGATGTTTATTTGGTATCTTTTATATGGAGTTTATACTTTAACTTGGATACCTATTACTATTCAAGGAATTTTAAATAAAAATAATAAGGAGTGGAGCCATACTAAACATGTAAGACAAATAGGGATATATGACGTATAGCACCTCCTTAAAAAATAACTAGTCCAGCACTAGTTATTTTTTAATGCCTAAAAAGCTGTTGTTAAAAATCATATATTTTTTTATAATGTATACATTGTAACAGTCTAATATGATATAAGAACATAAGTTTGACATAATTTACATTAGAGCTTATACTATAAAGGTTAAATTCCTGTGTTATTTCTCTGAGTTAGGATGAAGGATTATCCTTATAATGGAAATAATTTTGATAAGGAATTTTTTTAAGGAGGATTTATGCTGAAAACCGTAGAATATAGTGAATTATTAAGTGAAAATAAAGACCATATATTAATCGATGTTAGAACCTCAAAAGAGTACGAAGAAGCTACCATACCTGGAGCTGTTAATATACCGCTTTTTACCGATGAAGATAGGGAAAAAATTGGGTATGTTTACGTAAACGAAAGTATAGAGAAGGCTAAGAGAATGGGCATTGAGGCAGTTTCAGCTCGACTTCCTTTTATTTATGATGAGGTATTAAAGAATTATAAAAAAAGAGGAAAATTGGTTTTCTTTTGTGCCAGAGGTGGCATGAGGAGTTCTAGCATTAGTTCTCTTTTAAATTCTCTAGGAATTAACTCTTATAAAATAAGAGGCGGTTATAAAGCCTACAGGGATTATATAAATGAAAGTTTACCAAAGCTACAAGAGCATGTAACCTATATTGTTATTCACGGTAAAACTGGTGTAGGAAAAACTCAAATACTAAAGGGTCTAAAGAACTCTGGCTATGATGTTATTGATTTAGAATGTGCGGCTAACCACAGAGGGTCATTACTAGGAAGTGTGGGTCTTGGTAAGCAAAGAAGTCAAAAGCTATTTGAGTCCTTGATACATGAGGAGCTTAGTCATAGAAAGAGCAATTATGTATTTATAGAAGGAGAAAGTCAAAGAATAGGAAATATAATAATTCCAAATTTCATGTTTAATAAAATGAGAGAAGGGATACATCTATACTTAGATGCAGATATAGATTTTAGAGCCAGGTTACTTATAGAGGAATATACCGCTAATGATAATGCTAAAGAGCAGATATTAGATTGCTTAGAGCTAATGAAAAGACACATTAGTGACGAAAATATAAAAAGATATAAAAACCTTGTAGAAGAGGAAGCTTTTAAAGAAGTTTGCAAAGAACTCATGGTAAAGTATTATGATCCTATGTATCAAAATTCAATGAAGAAATATAAATATGAAAAAAGTTTTAATATACACGATATAAAGGAAGGATGCTTTTTTATAGAACAATGGTTTGAAGATTATAAAGCATCTTTAAAAGATTGCAAAGGTAATTTGGAGGATTAACATGGAAGAGATAAGCAATGTTCAGTCTTATGATGTTACGGATTTAACATCTCTAGAAAAATTAGAACCTGTAAGAGTAAGGCCAGGTATGTATATTGGATCCACAGGAAGCAAAGGACTCCATCATTGCATATGGGAGATATTAGACAATGCTATAGATGAAATCACTAATGGCTTCGGTAATGAAGCTACTGTAATATTAAATAAGGATAAAAGCGTTACCGTAATAGATAATGGAAGAGGTATTCCTACTGGAATCCATCCTGTGAAGAAAAAGTCTGGAGTGGAGATGGTTTATACAGAACTTCATACTGGTGGGAAATTTAACAATAAAAACTATAAGACCTCTGGAGGTCTCCATGGAGTTGGAGCTGCTGTAGTAAATGCACTATCTGAGTGGCTTGTAGTAGAAGTACACCAAAACGGAAATATTTACAGGCAAAGATTTCAGTATTCCTATGATAAGCAATTAAAAAGAAATATGCCAGGAACTCCGGTAACGTCCTTAGCTATAGTAGGAGAGACTAAGGATAGCGGAACAAGAGTAACTTTTATGCCTGATAAACAGATTTTCACTACAATAGATTTTAAATTTGAAATGATAGATGAAAGGCTTCAGGAGTTAGCCTTCCAAAATAAGGGTATTAGGCTTAAGCTCATAGATGAAAGAAGAGAAGAGCCTATTATAAAAGAGTATTTTTCAGAGAGAGGTCTATTAGATTTTATAGATTACTTAAATGAAAGTAAAACCTCTCTTCATGATAATCCTATTTTATTCGAAGGGGATAGGCAAGTAGAGGGAATAGATATGTACGGGGAAGTTTGTATACAATTTACGGACTCCACCGCAGAATATATTGCGAGTTACGTAAATAATATTCCCACCACAGAGGCAGGCACTCATGAAACAGGATTTAAGACAGGCATGACCAGGGCCTTTAAGGATGGGGCTAAAAAGTTAAATTTGATAAAGGAAAAGGATAAAGATTTTGAAGGCGATGACTTAAGAGAAGGTATGACAGCCATCATAAGAATAAAAATAACTAATCCAATTTTTGAAGGGCAAACAAAGACAAAGTTAGGTAATAATGAAGCCTATACTATGATGAATGATTTAGCTTATACCAAATTAAGCGAATGGATTGAGGATAACAAGGAAATAGCTACTAATATAATAAATAATGCCTTGGAAGCAGCAGCAAGAAGAGAGAAAATTAAAAAGATCAACGAAGCAGAAAAGAAAAAAATTGGTAAGGGAACTGCTCCTTTGGCAGGTAAGATTGCCGTATGTACTCTAAGAGATAAAGGTGTAAATGAATTTATCGTGGTGGAAGGAGATTCCGCAGGAGGAAGTGCAAAGCAGGCTAGAGATAGGAGATTTCAGACTATAATGCCCTCTAAAGGAAAGATAATGAACACTGAAAAGCAGAAGCTAGAAAATGTATTGGCCAGTGAAGAACTAAAGATTTTTAACACTGCTATCGGTACAGGAACCTTAGATAATTATAATGAAGAAGATTTAAAGTATGATAAAATAATAATACTTAGTGATGCGGATGTGGATGGTTATCATATAAGAACTCTATGGATGACCTATATATATAGATATATGAGAGCCTTGATTGCCAATGGACATCTTTATATTGCTCAACCGCCTCTATACAAAGTTTATAAACAAAGCAAAAATGGAGAAGTTCATAAATATGCCTATAGTGATGAAGAACTAGGTAAAGTTAAAAAAGAAATAGGAAAGGGAGCTCTGATTCAAAGATATAAAGGATTAGGAGAAATGAACGCTGACCAGCTTTGGGATACTACTTTAAATCCTGAAACAAGGACTCTTCATAGAGTAACTATTGAAGATGCTTCAAAGGCAGAAAAGATGGTTTCTTTGCTTATGGGAGATATAGTGGAGCCTAGAAAAAATTATATGTATAAATACGCTGAATTCTAAAAGAGCTTTTAGAAAGGTAGAAAATATATGGCAAAAAAACTTGATATACCAAAAGATAATAATATTATAGATATTCCATTAGAAGAGGCAATGCCAGAAAACTATTTGCCTTATGCTGTAGAGGTAGCTAAGGATAGAGCACTTCCAGATGTAAGGGATGGCTTGAAGCCTGTTCATAGGAGAATTATATATGGAGCTTATATGTTAAAGGCTTTCCCAGATAAGCCTTATTTTAAATCTGCTAGAATAGTGGGAGATATATTAGGTAAATACCACCCTCATGGAGATGCTTCAGTTTATGATGCCATGGTAATATTGGCACAGAATTTCTCTACAAGAGAGCCTTTAATAGATGGTCATGGGAACTGGGGAAGTATTGATGGGGACAATGCAGCAGCTATGCGTTATACGGAAGCTAAGCTTACTCCCATTGCCCTAGAGATGATTAGAGATATCGATAAAGAAATAGTGGATATGGTTCCAAACTATTCTGATACAGAAATGGAGCCAAAGGTTTTACCTGGTAGATATCCTAATTTATTAGTAAATGGAACCTTTGGAATAGCAGTAGGTTTAGCTACTAATATTCCTCCTCATAATTTAAAAGAGGTTATAGATGCCACTGTGGCTTATATTGACGATGAAGAAATCACCACTAAAGGACTTATGAATTACATTAAAGGTCCAGACTTGCCTACAGGCGGCATATTAATAGGTAAGGACTCCCTTCTAGCAGCCTATGAAACTGGTGAGGGTAAGGTAACCCTAAGAGCGAAAACCTCTATTGAAAAGTTAGAAAATGGGAGATGGGGCATAGTTATAACGGAATTCCCTTATAGAAGGAATAAGGCTAAGCTTCTTCAGACTATTTCAGAAATGACTGCAGACAAGAAACATATGAAAGCCCTAGAGGCTATTACTGATATCAGGGATGAATCAGACAGAACAGGTATTAGGGCAGTTATTGAATTAAAAAAAGCAGCAGATGAAGATATGGCAAACAAAATACTAAAATATCTTTATAAGAAAACAGATCTTCAATGCAATGTAAACTTTAATATGGTAGCCCTGGCTGATGGCAAACCTGAAACTCTTGGGCTTAAAGCTATAATAAAACATTATGTATTGCATCAAAAGGACATAATTACCAGAAGAACAAGAAGGGAATTAGCCCTAGCGGAAAAAAGATTCCACATAGTTGAAGGCTTTATTAAAGCCATTAGCATTATGGATGAGATAATTGCCACTATTAGAGCTTCCAAATCAAAAAAAGATGCCAGTGAGAATTTAATAAATAAATTTGATTTTTCAGAAGAGCAAGCTCAGGCTATATTGGAGCTTATGCTTTATAGGCTTACAGGATTAGAAATAAAGACTTTTGAAAAAGAATATAAAGAACTAGAAAAAGTAATAAAAAGGTTAAATAAGATTTTGGAAAATGAAAAAGAGCTTTTAAAGGTAATAAAAGAAGAAATATTACAGATTTCAGAAAAACACGGCAGTGCGAGAAGAACAGAAATTGTCCAGGATGATAGTGAAGCTAAGATAGATTTAGATGAACTTGTGGTGGTAGAAGATGTAATGGTGACCTTATCTAAAGAGGGATTTATTAAGAGAGTACCTTTGAAGTCCTATAATAGATTAAACAGTAATTTAGAGGATATAGAATATAGAGAAGGGGATTATGCTAGATTTTTATTCCAGTCCAATACTAAGGAGTCCTTAACTATTTTCACTGATAAAGGCAATATGTATCAAATAAAGTGCAATAATATACCTGAATGCAAGTGGAAAGAAAAAGGTGAAAGACTAGATGAGCTTATTAAGGGGCTTAGTCTAAATGAAGAAAATATATTGAGTGCTTTTTCTATAGATAGCTTTAGCCCTAGTAAAGAATTATTGTTCTTCACTAGCAGAGGGGCTATAAAAAAGACTTCCTTAATTAAATTTGAAACAAGTTATTCTAAGCTACAAGCTTTAAAATTAAGAGAAGGAGAAGTCCTTGTAAAGGTAGAATTAGTAGAAGCAGAAAGAGAAGAAAAATTTATAAGAGTACTTACAAAGAATGGACTAAGCTTTAGCTTGGAAGAGCCTAAACTAGAACCTTTAGAAAGGGCAGTGTTAGGTACTCAAATGATTTTAATGCCTATAAAGGATGAAATAGTTTCTGTGGAATATGTAGAGGAATATGAGTATGCAGAATTTACCCTTGGCATAAACAAATATGGCAAAATCAAAGTTTATGACAAGGTAAAGGAAGATAGCTATAGAAAAGTAAGGACTAATAGTAAAGAAAAAATATTGATATTTGCAGATAATGCAAAGGCTTATTTACTATCTGCTTGCTTATTCCAAAATTTAAAGGATGAAGAGTTTGATTTAAGGAATTTAGTTGAAGGTTTTGAAGAGGAACACAGAGTATTAAATATGCTTTCCATAGATTCCTTTGAGGAGGAACTATATATATACTTCTTTACTAATAGTGGGATGGTAAAAAGGAGCCTTTTAAAGGAATTTGCAGGTGAATATTTAGAAATTCAAAGCTACAAGTATAAACAGCTGAAGGATAAGCTTATAGCTATTGAGTTTTCTGATAATGAGGATTCTAAGGCTCTATTAGTTACTAAAAAAGCTATGGCTATTAAATTTTCCGTGTCAGATATAAGCGTTATGGGAAGAATAGCCTCCGGGGTTACGGGAATAAGTTTAAAAGATGAGGACGAGGTTATTTTTGCGAAGGTGACAGATTCCTACAATACATTATTAAAGAAGGTCAAGGATGAAGTAGCTTTAGATAAAGAAAATAGCGAGGAAATAACCTTAGTGGCTTCAAATAAACAAGAAAAAACCTTTAACGTGGATGAAATTCGCTTACAAAACAGAGCCGGAAGAGGAACCAATTTAATGCTGGTTATTATGGGGATTTTTATAACCAAGGTAAAAAATAAAAAGTAAGAAGGGGTTTGAGGTAAAATGAATAAAACAAAAAAAGTTTTAGTTTTTCTTGCTGAGGGTTTTGAGGAGATAGAGGCTTTAACAGTGGTGGATGTACTTAGAAGAGCCGAAGTAAAATGCCATATGTGCAGTTTGGAAGGAGAGTATGTTTTAGGAGCTCATGATATAAATGTTAAGGCTGATGTTTGTATTTCAAATATAGATATTCACGATTATGATGCTATTGTGCTGCCAGGAGGCATGCCAGGAGCCAATAATTTAAAGAATAATTTAAGGGTTTTAGAAGCAGTAAAGGATTTTTACTCCTACGGACGATTAGTAGCAGCTATTTGTGCAGCTCCTATAGTATTAAAGGAAGCAGGAATATTAGAAGGAAAGGCAGTTACCTCCTATCCAGCTTTTAAAGATGCTTTAGGTAACTGTATATACAAAGAAGATAAAGTGGTAGCAGACATGAACTTATTAACTAGCAGAGGACCAGCTACAGCTTTAAATTTTGCCTACGAGATTTTAAGAAAATTAGGAGAAGAAGAAAAAGCTTCAGAATTAGAAAAAGCAATGCTTTATTAATTCACAATTCACAATGCACAATTAAGGAGAATTTTTCTCAGTGAAGCTGAGAAAAATTAATAAATAAAATTATTTTGCTTTTTTCCGATAAGCGGAAAAAAGCTTCTTTTAATTGTGAATTGTGACTGTGCATTTTGCATTGAAAAAAAGGGTGGTATTCAATGAATAAAGTAGTTTTACAAAATGGATTAACATTAATTCATGAAAAAAAAGAAGGTATTATAACTTCCTTTTGTATTGGTTTTGATGCAGGGGCAGGGAAAGAGAAGGATTTCTTTGGGGCGGCCCATGCTTTGGAGCATATGATATTTAAGGGGAGTAAAAATAGAAGTGAATATGAAATAAATAGGGAATTTGATAATTTATTTGGCTTTAATAATGCTATGACAAACTTTCCTTATGTTATCTATTATGGCACCGCTATAAATGAAAATTTTAAAGAGGCCTTCTCTTTATATATGGACATTTTATTAAACCCAACTCTAAGCCATTATGGCTTTAATGAAGAAATGGATGTGATTTTGCAAGAGTGCAAAGAATGGAGAGAAGATTTTGACCAGCATTGTGAGGATTTATTGTATGGTAATGCCTTTAGCAGCAGAAGAATAAAGGATATAATTATAGGCAATGAAAAGAGTATAAAAAAAATAAACTTAGAAGCCTTAAAACAATATTATAATGAATACTATGTGCCCAATAATTGTGTAATATCCATAGTTACCTCCTTAGATTATGAAGAAGTTTATGAACAGGTGGTAAAGCTTTGTGGACAGTGGAAGGAAAAGCCTTTGTCTATAAAAGCCTATGACTATGAGATTAACAAAAGTGGCATATTTATTAATGAAGTTTATGGATTAGAAGGTGCTAAAATAGAATATTGCTTGGATATCCATCATTTGAATTCAATGGAAATGAAAGCGTTGAATATTTTTAATATGATGCTTGGACAAGGATTGAGTGGAATATTGTTCGATGAAATAAGAACTAAGCGAGGACTAGCCTATGATCTCTCTACTATAATAAGAGAAGAGGAAGGAATTAAGTTGTTTCAAATAAAAGTTAGCACTGGTAAGAGCAATTATAAAGCTGTAATACAAATAATAGATGAAATTTTTAATAACTTAGAGCGCTATAAAAAGCTTTATGAAGAAAGTTATATGAACTACTTAAAGAGATTAAAGCTAAAGAAATTTTTAGAGATTGAAAAGTCCATAGAATTAGCTAAAAAACTTACTACTTATGAAATAATGTATGGAACAGCAGAAAAAGTTTATGAAGAGATGAATATAGATTCAATTATTTCTTGGGAAATACTGACAACCGTTATTGATAAAATTTGGAGCAATAAATCTATACAAGTGGTTATTTAATGCACAATTCACAATGCACAATTGAGGAAGATTTTTTTCTTTAGCGAAATAAATCAAAATAATTTTATATTCTTAAGTTTTCTCAGCGGAGCTGAGAAAATTAGCCTTAATTGTGAACTACGAATTGTGCATTGGAAAAGGAGTGTTTGAATGGAAAAGTGGATGATGAAGAATATTAAAGCAGATTTTAATGGGTTTGCTTCGGCTCTTAATGTAAGTCCCATTTTAGGAAAGCTTTTAATCAATAGAGATATATATAATCTTAAGGATGCTGAAAAATTTTTAAATCCATCCTTAGAGGTATTAAATAGTCCATTGGACTTAAAGGACATGGATAAAGCCATAAACCTCATAAAGGAACATATTGATGAAAATAAAAAAATCTTGATTGTAGGGGATTACGATGTAGATGGTGTTATCAGTACATATATACTATTTTCGGGGCTAAGTGACTTTGAAGCCAATGTAGATTATCATATTCCTGATCGTATAAATGAAGGTTATGGTATAAATGAATCTATAATAAGAAAAGCAAAAGAGATGAACGTAGATTTGATTGTAACCTGTGATAACGGCATAGCGGCTTTAGATCAAATAAAGCTTGCTAAGGAATTGGGATTAAAGGTTATAGTAACAGATCACCATGATATATCCTTTATAGAAAATGAAAGTGGACACAGGGATTACGTTTTACCCTTAGCTGATGCAGTAATAAATCCTAAAAGAAGTGATTGCAATTACAGTTTTAAAAAGCTATGCGGAGCTGGTATAGCCTTTAAGTTAATACAAGCATTATACATTAAAAGAGGAAAAGAAGAAAAAGAGGCTTTTAAATACTTAGAGTTTGCGGCTATAGCTACAGTTTGCGATGTGGTTGATCTCGTTGATGAAAATAGAATCATAGTTAGAAATGGGTTAGCCATGATAAATAGCACAAAGAATATAGGCCTAAAAGCTTTAATTCAAGAAGTGGGATTAGAAGAAAAGGAAATTGGTGCCTATCATCTTGGATTTATCATTGGACCAAGTATTAATGCTACGGGACGACTAGAAAGTGCCATAATTGCTTTAAAGCTATTATTAGCTAAGGAGGAGCAAAGTGCTAGAGAACTAGCAGAGCGGTTACATAATTTAAATATAGAAAGACAAAATATCACTAGCGAAGGATTAGAGAAGGCCATAGATATTATTGAGAGCTCTTCGCTGATAAGAGATAATGTTCTAGTGGTTTATATTCCTGAGGTTCATGAAAGTGTAGCAGGCATAATTGCAGGAAGAATAAGAGAAAAATATAATTTACCTTCTATTGTTTTAACTAAGGCGCAGGAAGGGGTAAAGGGCTCAGGAAGATCTATTGAAGGATATAATATGTTTGAAGAGCTTTTAAAGTGTAAGCATCTTCTAGCAAAATTTGGAGGACATCCTATGGCAGCAGGATTATCCTTAGAAGAAAGCAACATAGATAGGCTTAGGGAAGAGCTAAATAAAAACTGTACATTGACTGAAGAGGATATAATGCCAGAAGTAAATATAGATATGCAGATGAATTTTAAGGATATAACCTTAGAACTAGCAGAAGAAATCTCATACTTAGAACCTTATGGGAAAGCTAATAGTAAACCTAATTTTGCAGAAAAGTCAATCAGTGTTCAAAGGGCAACGGTTTTAGGCAAAAATAAAAATGTGTTAAAGCTAAAGCTTTATTCAAGAAAAAGCAATAAATTTATGGAAGCTGTTTATTTTGGAGATATAGAGAAGTTTAATGATTTAATTGTTGAAAAATATGGCAGAGATATATTAGAAAGGATCTATAATGGTGACAATAATCCTGTATTATTAGATCTAGTTTTTAATATAGGAATAAATGAATACCTGGGAAATAGGAGTATTCAGCTGATTGTTACTAATTATAGATTGTGAAAAATGGCCACGATGCATATTTCTATTCTTTATAAAATTATGTAAAATATTAGAAGGAAATATAAGGTTTTTATAGAATATAAGTAATTTAAAGGCATTAATAGGTGAATGATTATTAAGCATTTTTAACGATTATTTATCTTTATTAAAGGAGTAATTATATGCATATTGAAAGCCGTAAATTAGTACAATCTATAATCGATGCATTACCTTATTATCTATTTGTAACGGATACTGAGGGTAGGATTATATACTTTAATGATGAGGCTAAAGAGCTTTTTGATATAAGCAGCAATATTTTGACTGATATGTGTATGTATGATATATTTGATAACTATGAATTTATCCTTGAAAATGGTCAAAAATTAGATAAAAGTAATAATCCAGTTTTTAAAACAATTAATGAGGGTATAAAGTATAAAGATCTTATTTTAAAGAAAAGTAATGAGGTTAAAGATATATACTTGCTATTAAATTGCTCTCCTTTTATAGAAAATGAACGGGTTCAGGGGGCAGTAATCAGTATTTCTGATGTCACTGATGAATATTTGAAAAATTTAAGAATAAAAAAAGAACGAGAGCAATTTATAAGTATATCTACGGAGCTAAAAACAAAGTGTGATATCATAGAAATATTAAGAAATAGAGAAAAAGAGCATCTAATGCATTTGAAAGATGTGATGAATAATATCTCTGAGGGATTATTAGTTCTTGATTCTAAAGGCAAATTCAGCTTTTCAAATAAATCTCTAAATTCTATTATAGATATCACGCCAGCAGAGCTTTTATATCTGCCAAACATAGAGAAGAAATATATTATTCAGCATGTTAGCGGAGAAGGTGAACACTTATTTAACATATATAATGATGCATTTAAGAATAATCTTCCCATTAGAGATTTAGTTTTAAAGTTTATAGATAGAGAGAGTAATAACACTAAGTATATAGAGTTTAATGCAAATCCTATATCAAATAACAAGAAACAGCTGCTTTATACTATAATAACCTTAAAGGATATAACAGAAATTAAAGAGCATGAAATTTTTGCTGAGGATCAGGCGCGTTTTGTAAGAGATGTGGTAAATAATATGGATATACCTATTGCTGTATTAGAATACCCTTCTTTTAAAACTAAGCTAGCTAATAAGAAGTTTGAATATCTAATCAGATATATGTTAGATAACAACGAAGTTCTCGATGATAGAAGCTTAGTAGATGCATTAACCCAATATGGCAATGAAGGACTATATGACGCTATTGAGTTTTGTGGAAGGGTAGGAAGAGAATATACCTGTTCCCCTTATCATGTTAAGGATAATTCTGGTAATAGTAGATTTTATAAAATAAAATTTAAGCCCTTTAAAAATAGAAATGGTGAGGTGGATAGAATTCACATTCATGCTTCTGATATAACGGAGGAGATAAATCATAGCATGGAGCTAGAAAAGATAACTAAACTCAAGGATGAATTCTTTACAGTGATTTCCCATGAGCTGAGAACTCCTTTAACTATAATTTATTCTTCACTACAATTAGCTTACAACATATATGGAAAAGAAATAACACCTAATATTCATAAGACCTTATTTAGAATAAATCAAAACTGCAGTAGATTATTAAAGTTAATTAATAATATATTAGATATTTCAAAAGCAGAAGCGGGTTTTTTAAATATTAATTCAGTAAATTTTGATATTGTTATCACAACAGAGCTTATAGTAACTTCTGTAAACTCCTATGCAAAGAGCAAAGGTATAGATTTAATTTTCGATACTAATGAGGAGGAAGCAGAGGTACTTCTTGATAAGGATAAATATGAAAAAATACTATTAAATCTACTTTCTAATGCTATAAAGTTTACTCCAGAAGGAAAGCAAATTTTAGTTCAATTACTCATTGATAAAGCTAATATTTCATTGATAGTCAGAGATGAAGGCATAGGTATACCTGAAGAGAAAATCACCTATATTTTTGACAGGTTTGCTCAGGTCAATAGCTCTTTATCTAGGAGAGCAGAAGGTACAGGACTAGGACTTTCTCTGGTAAAAAAGTTAATTGAACTTATGGATGGAGAGATAATGGTAAGAAGCAAGATAGAAAAAGGATCAGAGTTTATTATTAAATTTAAGAGAGCTACGGATTTGACCAAAGAAAGCAAAAGTTATGCTATGATTGATGAAAATATGAATGATAAAATTAATATTGAATTTTCAGATATAGGGTAAGCCAATTCATAATGCACAATTCACAATTCACAATTAAGGATAATATTTTGATTTTTTCCTATAGGAAAAAATCTTCCTTAATTGTGCACTGTGCATTGTGAATTGTGCATTGAAAAAACCCTATTTTTTTTCTTTATAATATTTTATATTAACCTTTTTAAAAAAGTATATTATTATATTATTGTAGGGATTAGATATATATTTTACACAAAGATGAAAATTTTATAATAGTTGAGGAGATGATTTTTTGAGTTCCTATAAGATTATTATGACTGGCGGAGGTTCAGCAGGTCATGTAACTCCAAATTTAGCTCTTCTACCTAAATTAAAGAATAAGGACTATGAAGTACTTTATATAGGTAGTAAAGATGGTATAGAAAAAGAAATAATTAAAAAAGCTAATATACCTTATTTTGAAATATCCTGTGGAAAGTTAAGAAGATATTTTGATATAAAAAATTTTTCTGATCCTTTTAAGGTTATAAAAGGAATTTTCGACGCTAACAAAATTCTTAAAAAGGAAAAACCAGATGTAGTATTTTCTAAAGGTGGGTTTGTAGCTGTGCCCGTGGTAATTAGTGCCTATTTAAATAAGATCCCTGTAATTGCTCACGAATCAGATCTTACTCCAGGATTAGCAAATAAACTTTCAGCACCTTATTGCACAAAGCTATGTGTAACATTTCCAGAATCTATAAAACATATTAAAGAGGATAAAGGAGTTTTGACAGGAACACCTATAAGAGAAGAGTTGCTTCTTGGAAGTAGAGAAAAAGGTCTTAGTTTCTGTGGATTTACTCAAAATAGGCCAGTATTATTGATCATTGGGGGAAGCCTAGGCTCAAAATATATAAATGATTTAGTAAGAAATTCTCTTATGGAATTATTAAAAAAATATAATGTGATTCATATCTGTGGCAAGGGGAATTTTGACGAAAATCTGGCTAAACTTCAAGGGTATAAGCAATTTGAATATATAACTGAAGAACTTCCCCACATTATGAAAGCTGCTGATATGGTTGTATCAAGAGCTGGAGCCAATGCCATATATGAATTTTTAGCTTTAAGAAAGCCTAATTTGTTAATCCCCCTTTCTAAAAAGTCCAGCAGGGGTGATCAAATTTTAAACGCTGCATCTTTTGAAAATAGCGGTTATAGTATGGTGGTTCAAGAAGAGGATATAAATTCAAAAAACTTAGAAGAAAAAATTGATGAATTATATAAAAATAGAAATACTTACATCAAGGCTATGGAAGAAAGTACCGTAAAAAACGGAGTAGACAAAATTATCGATATAATAATAAATTTTTCTAAAAAGTAGATAATAAAGTGGGGAAGTTAATAAACCCCACTTGTTTTTTCGATTTTTTTCTTAATTATTTTAGAAAATTTATAATATTTAGATAAAGTGTGATATAATAACCATATAAAGGTATTATTTTGGAGGTGAAGGAATATGAAGTTAGAGTTTTTTGGAGCAGCAGGTTCTGTTACAGGTTCTTGTCATATACTAAGGGTAAATGACAAAAATATATTACTGGATTGCGGATTATTTCAAGGACGAGACGAAAAAGAAAGAGGTAATGATATATTTCCCTTTAACCCCAAAGATATAGATTATGTTTTACTATCCCATGCTCATATAGATCATAGTGGAAGAATCCCATTACTGTACAAAAAAGGCTTTAAAGGTGAGGTGATTTGTACAGAAGCTACTATGGAACTCAGCAGGGTTATGCTCATTGATAGCGGTCACATTCATGAAATGGAAGCTGAGTGGAAAAATAGGAAAAGAGCAAGACAAGGACTTGAAAAAGTAGATCCCTTATATACAGTAAAGATGGCAGAACTCAGCAGCTATCTATTTAGGGGAATTAAGTATAATGAAGTTATAGAACTTTTTCAAGGCTTTAAAATATGCTTTAAGGATGCAGGACATCTTTTAGGGTCTTCTATTATTGAGCTTTTTATTAAAGAGGAAAACAAAGATGAAGTTAAAATAGTTTATAGTGGTGATTTAGGCAATATAAATATTCCTATTATTAAAGATCCTACCACCATAGATAATGCAGATTATGTAATAATGGAAACTACTTACGGAAACAGATTACATGAAAAAGGAGATAAGGAATTTAGCGAATTAGTAAAAATAATAAAAGATACTTTTAGAAGAGGTGGAAATGTTGTAATCCCTTCTTTTGCAGTAGGAAGAACTCAAGAGATAATATATGTGCTAAATAATTTTATAGAAAATGATGAATTACAAGGAGTAAAAGTATATGTAGATAGTCCTCTTGCTAGAGAGGCCACAAGAATATTTAATAAGCATATTGAGTTATATGATGAAGAGGCTCTTAAGATTATTAACAATGGAGATCATCCTTTAGATTTTGAGGGGCTGGTATTTACTCAAAGCGCTGAAGAATCCGCACAAATAAATAAAGTTCAAAAGGGAGCAATAATTATTGCTGCCTCTGGTATGTGTGAAGCAGGCAGAATAAAGCATCACTTGAAGCACAACCTTTGGAGAAAAGAAAGTTCCATAGTTTTTGTAGGTTATCAAGCAGAAGGTACTTTAGGAAGAGCTATATTAGAAGGAGAGAAAAAGGTTAAGATCTTTGGAGAAGATATAGCAGTAAACGCTAAGATTTATAATTTGCCTGGATTATCAGGTCATGCTGATCAGCTTGGTTTGTTAAATTGGATTAGTAGTTTTAAGAAAAAACCTAAAGAGGTTTTATTAGTTCATGGTGATAAAGAAGCGCAAAATAGCTTTAAAAATCTGCTAACAGATAAAGGTTTTAAAGTGAGAAGAATGAATTTAGGAGATATTTACTATATAAATGAGAAAATTGAAAATACTATGAATGTTAAGGCAGAGATAATTAAATATATTAATTCTATCGCAGATATAGAAAATATGAATCCAGAAGAAATAATTGAGGTAATAAAAAGCCTTATATCAAAAAAATGAAGGTAAATATGCATAAAAGTGCATATTTTGATGTCATATGACAAATTATGAAACTTGCAAAAAATCCACATTATTATATAATAAGTGTGTGAATAACTACTATAAATTAGTATTTTTTATTATCAAAATGATATTAAGAACAGGGGTGAGTTTATGAAGAAGGTATCGATAGTTTATTGGAGTAGTGGAGGAAATGTGGAGGTACTTGCAGATAAAATTTCACAAGGAGCAAAAGATGCAGGTGCTGAGGTAATCATTAAAACAGTTTCTGAAGCTAAGGTTGAAGATGTAGTATCTTCTGATGCTATTGCTTTTGGAAGTCCATCTATGGATAATAATAGAATAGAACAACAAGAGATGGAACCATTCATAAATCAGTTTAAGCTACTTCCTAATAATCAAAAAAGCCTAGTTTTATTTGGTTCTTATGGCTGGGATGAAGGTAAGTTTATGGAAGGCTGGAAAGAAAGAATGAAGGACTATAACTTTAATGTTATAGGAGATTTAACAGTGAAAGAAGCTCCTAGTGCTGAAGAATTGAATAGAGCTTATGAACTAGGAAGATTATTAGCAAAATAATTTATAGGTATTCATTACAATTTATATTTAAGCTATTAGTAAACAGCTTTAATTTTTTATGGGTTGTTTATTTATAAACATATTTAATATAAGAAAAATCGAAAGAGAGGTCAGTAGTAATGAGAAAGATGAAAACTATGGATGGGAATACCGCTGCTGGATATATTTCCTATGCTTTTACAGATGTAGCGGCTATTTACCCAATAACACCATCATCACCAATGGCTGAGCATGTAGATGAGTGGGCGTCTAAAGGACAAAAAAACATATTCGGCCAAGTTGTTAAAGTTATGGAAATGCAATCAGAGGCTGGAGCTGCAGGAGCAGTTCACGGTTCATTACAAGCTGGTGCATTAACTACTACTTTCACAGCTTCTCAAGGTTTATTATTAATGCTTCCAAATATGTACAAGATTGCTGGAGAATTACTACCAGGAGTTTTCCATGTAAGTGCCAGAGCGATAGCAGCTCACGCTTTATCAATATTTGGTGATCATCAAGACGTTATGGCTGCAAGACAAACTGGTTTTGCTTTATTAGCGTCAAGTAATGTCCAAGAGGTTATGGATTTATCACCAGTAGCTCACTTAACTGCTATTAAAGGAAGAGTTCCTTTCTTAAATTTCTTTGATGGTTTCAGAACATCTCATGAAGTTCAGAAGATAGAAGTATTAGAATATGATGAATTAAAGAACCTAGTAGATATGGAAGCTGTTGAAGCTTTCAGAAAGAGAGCTTTAAATCCAGAGCATCCAGTTACTAGAGGAACAGCTCAAAATCCAGATATATACTTCCAAGGAAGAGAAGCTTCTAACAAATACTATGAATCAGTACCTGAGTTAGTTGAAAGCTACATGAACGAAATTAACAAATTAACAGGAAGAGATTATCATCTATTTAATTACTATGGAGCACCAGATGCTGAGAGAGTTATAGTAGCTATGGGATCTGTATGTGATGTTATAGAAGAAACTATAGATTACTTAAATGCAAGAGGGGAAAAAGTAGGTTTAATCAAGATACACTTATTCAGACCATTCTCCTTAAAGCACTTCTTTGCTCAAATGCCAAAGAGCGTTAAGAAGATAGCAGTGCTTGATAGAACTAAGGAACCAGGATCTGCTGGAGAACCATTATATCAAGACGTAAGAAATGCTTACTATGATGAAGCAGTAAGACCAGTTATAGTAGGTGGAAGATATGGATTAGGCTCAAAAGATGTTACACCAGCTCAAATATTAGCTGTATATGACAACTTAAAGGCTGAAAGTCCAAAGAATAGATTTACTGTAGGTATAGAAGATGACGTAACTTTCACATCATTACCAGTAAAGAATGAAATAGATACTACACCAGAAGGAACTAAAGCATGTAAATTCTGGGGACTTGGTTCTGACGGTACTGTTGGAGCAAATAAGAGTGCTATCAAGATTATAGGAGACCATACAGACATGTATGCTCAAGCATATTTTGCTTATGACTCTAAGAAATCTGGTGGTATAACAATTTCTCACTTAAGATTTGGTAAGAAGCTAATAAAATCTCCATATTTAATAAATAGAGCTGATTTCATAGCTTGTCATAACCAATCTTATGTAAATAAATATGATGTTTTAGTGGGATTAAAGAAAAATGGAACTTTCTTATTAAACTGCATCTGGGATAAAGATGAGTTAGAAGCTCACCTACCAGCAAAAATGAAGAGATTTATTGCAGAAAACAATATAAACTTCTACACTCTAAATGCTGTAAAGATAGCTCAAGAAATAGGTCTTGGCGGAAGAATAAACATGGTGATGCAATCAGCCTTCTTCAAATTAGCTAACATAATTCCAGTAGAAGATGCTGTTAAATATTTAAAAGCTGCAGTAGTATCTTCTTATGGTATGAAGGGCGAAAAAGTTGTTAATATGAACAACGAAGCTATAGATAAGGGAATATCTTCTGTAGTTAAAGTAGAGGTACCAGCGCATTGGATAGATGCAAAGGATGCAGAAAAAGCTGAAGATAACAGACCAGAATTCATTAAGAACATATTAGAGCCAATGAATAGACAAGAAGGAGATCATCTTCCAGTAAGTGCTTTTATAGGTATGGAAGACGGTACATTCCCACAAGGAACTGCTGCCTATGAAAAGAGAGGAATAGCTATAAATGTTCCAGAATGGCAAATGGACAAGTGTATACAATGTAACCAATGTTCATATGTATGTCCACATGCTGTAATAAGACCGTTCTTATTAAATGAAGAAGAAGTTAAGAATGCACCAGAAGGCTTTGAAAGCAAGAAGGCTGTTGGTGGAAAGAGCTTTGAAGGATTAAACTTTACAATCAAAATAAGTCCATTAGATTGTACAGGCTGTGGAAACTGTGCTCAAGTATGTCCAGCTCCAGAAAAAGCTTTAATCATGAAGCCAATAGAATCTCAATTAGAGCAAACTAAGAACTGGGATTATGCATTGACATTATCACATAAAGAAAACCCAATGAACAATGAAACTGTAAAGGGTAGCCAATTTGAGCAACCATTATTAGAGTTCAGTGGAGCTTGCGCAGGTTGTGGAGAAACTCCATATGCTAAGCTTATAACTCAATTATATGGAGATAGAATGATGGTAGCTAATGCTACAGGTTGTTCATCAATTTGGGGAGGAAGTGCTCCTTCAACTCCATATTGCACTAATAAAGATGGTCATGGACCAGCTTGGGCTAACTCTCTATTTGAAGATAATGCTGAGTATGGTTTAGGAATGTACTTAGGAGTTAAGCAATTAAGAGAAAAATTAGCAGCTATGGTACTTGGAGCTATGGAAGCTAATGTAAGCCAAGAATTAAAAGAAGCATTAAAAGCTTGGTACGATGTAAGAAATAATGGAAAAGCATCAAAGAAAGCAGCTTTAGCTTTACTACCATTATTAGAAGCTGAAAAAGGAAATAACCTAGTAGCTGATATTTACAAGAATAGAGAATTCTTAATAAAGAAATCTCAATGGATCTTCGGTGGAGACGGTTGGGCTTATGATATAGGCTTCGGTGGATTAGACCATGTACTAGCTTCAGGAGAAGATATAAATGTATTAGTAATGGATACTGAAGTTTACTCAAATACTGGAGGACAATCTTCAAAATCTACACCAACTTCAGCTATAGCTAAATTTGCTGCTTCAGGTAAGAGAACTAAGAAGAAAGACTTAGGAATGATGGCTATGAGCTATGGATATGTATATGTAGCTCAAATAGGTATGGGTGCTGATAAGAACCAAGCTATTAAGGCTATTACAGAAGCAGAAGCTTATGAAGGACCATCCTTAATAATAGCTTATGCTCCATGTATAAATCATGGATTAAGAGCTGGAATGGGTAACAGCCAATTAGAAACTAAGAAGGCTGTAGAATCTGGATATTGGGCACTTTATAGATACAACCCATTATTAAAAGATCAAGGAAAGAATCCATTTAGCTTAGACTCAAAAGAACCAACTGCAAACTTCAGAGAGTTCTTAATGGGTGAAGTTAGATATTCTTCTTTAGCTAAAGCTTATCCAGACGTAGCAGAAGAATTATTTGCTAAGACTGAAAAAGATGCTAAGGAAAGATTAGATGGGTATAAAAAATTAGCAAATCAACAATAATATAAGTGAGGGAGACTTCTGTAGTCTCCCTTATTATTCATATTAAATATATTAAAAACAATAATTATTTTTAAATATTTATATAAAAAGTAAAAAAAACTCTTTTAATATTTCATAATTAAGGTTAAAATTAAACCATAACATATAAGGAGGTGAAAATCTGTACTTCTGAATTGATATTTCAGTTATAGAGGACAGAGAATACATGAATAAAGAAGAATTAAACAAATGTGGTTGTGGCTGCGAAGAGGAGAATACTTCCTGCGGATGCGGTGAAAATGATGAAGCTTGCGGTTGTGGCTGCGGATGCGAAGATCACGATCATGAACATGAATCTTTCGTTGTAGATTTAGAAGATGAGAATGGAAACATTATACCATGTGATGTTATAGATGGATTTGAATATAAAGATACTAACTATATTTTAGTTCAAAATCCTAACGATGGATCAATGTATCTTTTTAAAGCAGAAGGAGAAGATGGAGAGCTAGTAATCCCAGATGATGAAGAGTTTGAAGAAGTTTCTGCTTACTATGAAAGCCTTTTAGAGGAAGAAGAGGAAGAAGAATAATAATATAAAGCATAAAGCTGCTGCACATTGCGGTAGCTTTTGTTTTAATTCACAATACTAATTTTTTAATACCAAATCTCTTTAGCAAAAACCATAAAAACATATATTTTTTCTTAAGAAAAAATACTCATTAATTGCGCATTGTGAACTGTGAATTGTGCATTGAAAAAAGGTTGGTGTTTAAAATAGAAAAACTTGCTATTTTTGATGTAGATTATACCTTAACTAAAAAAGAAACCCTTATGGAACTATATAAATTTATGATAAGTAAGGATTTAAGATATATAAGATTCTTGCCTAGAGCCATATTTTCTGGAACTATGTTTCTAATAGGTGCTTTTGATGAGAAGAAAACAAAAGAAACCTTTTTAAAGTTTATAGAGGGCCTAAAGGAAGAAGATATGGGCAACATAGTAAAAGAATTTTACTCAAAAAGACTGAGTAATATCATTTATAAAGATGCCATGGATATGATTAAAAAATTAAAAGCTGAAGGCTTTAAAATATATCTGATATCTGCTTCACCAGAATTTTATTTAAAAGAGCTGTACAATATTAAAGAAGTAGATAGGGTAATAGGCACTAGGTTCCTTTGCAGTAAAGGTATTCATACGAGAAGAATGGAAGGGGAAAACTGTAAAGGAGAAGAAAAGGTTCTAAGATTAAAAGAGGTGCTAAAAAAAGAAAATATAGAAGTGGATTTTAAAAACTCCTATATGTTTTCTGACTCTTTATCTGACAAACCCTTATTTGACCTAGTAGGTAAGCCCTATTTAATAAATTACAAAAAGAAGCACCCTAATATTGAAATATTAAAATGGAGATAAAAGGAAGTGAGTGTTTTGGAATGCATAAATAATTTTTTTATACAGGAAGGCATTTCTTATGAGATTTCAGACTTTGAACAGCATAAGGTATTTGGCAGTACTAATATATATGAGGTCATAAGAATTATAGAAAATGTACCATTGTTCTTTGAGGCTCATATTAAGCGATTAAACAATTCATTAAAGCTTTTAAATAGAGAAAATGCAGTAAGTTTTGAAGAGGTGAAAAATAATATAAATAAGTTAATTAAGCTAAATAATAATAAAGAAGGCAATATTAAAATTATATTTAATGTAGATAATGAAAAAATTATAGATACTTATTATTATATTAGTCATTCCTACCCCTCAAAAGAAGAATATGAAGATGGAGTTTCCACGGTTTTATATTATGGTGAAAGAGAAAATCCTAATGCTAAAATCATAAATAATAATTTTAGAGAAGAAGTAAATAAGGTTATAAAAGAAAATAAGGCCTATGAGGCTATATTAGTGGATAGGGAAGGATATGTAACTGAAGGAAGCAGGTCCAATATTTTTATGGTGAAAGGTAATGCATTAATCACATCCCCTGTAGAAAAAGTCCTTCCAGGTATAACCAGAGAAGTTATAATAAAATTATGTGTGGAAAATGGAGTGGAAGTTATAGAAAGAAGAGTAAAGGATGATGAAATAGCACAATTAGATGGATTATTCATCTCCGGTACTTCACCTAAGGTGCTTCCTATATGTAAAGTTAATAATTATATTTATAATTCACCAAAAAATGATATAATATCATTAATTATGAAAAAATACGATGACTTTATATATAATTATATTAAAAGCTATAAATAGCATAAAATGTTTAATATAAATTAAAAATGTCAATATTAATCCGTAATTAAATAAAATATTAAATAGTATTATATAATATTTTATAAAGTATTAGCAAAAATTTACGATAAATTAGGAGTAAAAAAACAAAAATAATTAAAAAAAATCAGAATTTATGATATACTTTAATTGAATAGTATGGGTTGAATAGTAATATAAACCTTAATTAGTATAAATGAATTTTATTAAATTTAGGGAGAGTAAAAGGTATGGAGGGTAAAATCTATAATTCTAGTACTGTAGAAAAATGTTTAGAAATGGCATCACAAGAACTTAATGTTCCTATGAATCTATTAGAATATAAGGTTATAGAGGAAAAGAAGGGTTTATTTAAAAAATCTGCCAGTATTGAAGTTTACATAAAGGATGAACCTAAGGAGGCGGCTGTGCAAGAAGTACAGAGCCAGCATGGAACTATAGCTGTAGTAGAAGGGAAATTAGTTGTGAAAAATCCAAAGGACGGGGGGAGTCCTGCTACTATTACACCTTCTAATAATATTTATATAATTGTAAATGAAAAAGCTATTGAAAACAAAACATCAGTATTTGAAGAAAGCCAAATTGAAGTAAGATTTAAAGAAGAAGAAGCAAAGCGAATTTTAAATATTAATATTACTCCAGATAGAATGAAGGCAGTTATTAATATAGAATATATTGCTAAGTGTAAATATAAGCTAAAAGATTTAAAAGAGTCTAATCATGCATCTTTAAGCCTTGAAATAGTGGAGGAGGAGTATCCTCCACTATATACGCTATCAGATATAAGAAATGAATTGTCTAAGGTGGGTATTACCTATGGTATTGTAGAGACTAATCTTATAAAATGCACTATAGAAAGAGATATCAATGAGATGATCATAGCGGAAGGTGTACAAGCTATTGATGAGGAACCTGAGATCTTAGATATTAAATTTAATGCCTCTGGAATGATGCAATTAAAGGAAGATAAAAAAGGGAAAATCGATTATAGAAATCTAAGCGCTATAGAAACTGTAAGACCAGGAGACTTACTAGCTGTTAAGATTGATGGTAAACCAGGTAATGATGGCATAAATATAAGAGGGGAAATCCAAAAACATAAGCTTTCTAAGAAAATTACATTAAAAGCTGGCAATGGAACAGAAATAAGAGAAGACAATAAGGTATATGCAACCATTGAGGGTAAACCTTCAGTGAAAAACGGGGTTTTTATAGTAAATCCAGTGCATGAAATCAATGCAGATGTAGATATGAAAAGTGGTAATGTGAAATTCTTAGGAGATGTATTGATTCATGGAGATGTAAAACAAGGCATGAAGATTGAAGCTGGAAATGCCATTGTTATTGATAAAAATGTAGAATCCTCAGAAGTTATGGGTAAGGGAGATATAACCATTAAGGGTAATGTTATTTTATCTAAGATTTTTGGTGGAGGAGAGGATGTTTTTAAGCTTCAACACTTGAATAATTTAGAAGAACTTAAGAAGCAGCTAAAGCTTTTGATGGATACTGTTGTAGAAATAAAAAGATTTAACCTTTTAGGTAAGAATGCTTCTGATGGAGAGATAGTAAAAGCTCTTATAGAAAATAAATTTAAAGTAATTTCTAAATTATGTATTAATATTATAAGGGATAATTTATTGGATAGTAGTGAAGACAATGAAGTGGTAATAGCTATAAAAGATAAGCTTGTAGGGTTAGCTCCTTTAAAAATAAAGCATTTTGGAGAGATAGATGATATCATATCCTTACTAAGCATGAAAAGTGAAAATATGAGAAATGCTTTAAGTATACCGGTAACTGTAAATATATCTTATTGTCAGGATTCCACTATACAGAGTTCTGGAGATATTATATTTACTGGAAAGGGTATGTATGTATCTAATATAATAGCAAACAAGAGTGTTTATTTTAATAGCGATAAGACCATAGCAAGAGGTGGAACTATAAAGGCAAATAGTGAAATAAGATGTAAAACTGTTGGAAGTTCTGGAGGAGTTACTACTAAACTTATGGTAGGAGCTAAAGGTCATATCTGGGCAGATGTGGCTTTTCAAAACACTATATTTGCAGTAGGAGGAAGAGAATACTTGCTGGAAAACCCTAGTAAGAATATACATGTATATATTCATGAATCTGGCGATCTAATGGTTGACAAACTATTATTGTAGGAGGAGTATACTATGAATGACAAAGAAATAAAAGTATTGGTATTTAACTTAAATGGAGAGTTTTATGCTACAGACATTATGGAGGTAGAAAGAATACTTGGCTATGAGCAAACTACAGTATTACCCGATTCTCCAGATTTTGTAGAAGGGGTAATAAACTATGAAGGAAATATTTTGCCCATAATTAGTTTATCTAAGAGATTTAATCTTCCTTCGCCTGAAAAACAAGATTCTAAAGTAATAGTTGTAAAGCAAGGAAAAACTAAAATAGGAATGATCGTTGATGTGGTATCAGAGGTTAGAGATGTAAAATTAAGCAATATTGAAAATCCACCAGAAATTGCGGCCCCTATATCAAGAAGATATATTAAAGGGCTTATAAAAATAGATAAAAAAATAATCATATTCTTAAATCTAGGAAGCATATTAACAGACGAAGAAAAAGAAATGATAAGTTAATAGGTGCTGCTTATGGAGATAAAAGAGGTAAGAGTAGGTATTGCAGATTTAAATATAGTGAGTTCTCCGGGAAAATTAATTACTGTAGGGTTAGGCTCTTGTATAGGTATAGCTTTTTATGATAAAGTATATGGTTTTGGAGGACTAGCCCATATAATGCTTCCTGATAGTACTCAGTTTTCAAATGTCACAAATCCTTTTAAATTTGCGGATTTAGCACTTCCTGTTCTGTTGGAAAAAATGGAAAAGCAGGGATGCCATAGAAGAAATATAAAGGCAAAAATTGCTGGAGGAGCTTCTATGTTTAACTTTTCAGATAAGAATATGATTATGGACATAGGAAATAGAAATGGTATAGCTGTGAAACAAGCGTTGGATAAGTTATCTATACCTATATTAAGTGAAGATATAGGGGGAAATAAGGGTAGAACCATGATTTTTGATACATCAAATGGAGTAGTTCAAATAAAGACTGTAGGATTAGGCGTTAAAGAAATATGATGGAGTTGATAACTTGAAAAAAATTAAAGTTATAGTAGTAGATGATTCAGCTTTGATGCGAAAAGTCGTATCAGATATGATAAATGAAGAAGAGGATATGGAGGTATTGGACACGGCCAGAAATGGAGAGGACCTATTCTCTAAATTAGAAAAAATGTCACCGGATGCTATAACCTTAGATGTTGAGATGCCAAAAATGGATGGTATATCAGCATTAAAAGAGCTGAAAAAGCGAAACATAGATATACCAGTAATAATGCTTAGCAGCATTTCTACAAAAGGAACCGAGCTGACTATGGAATGCTTAGAAGCTGGAGCTTTTGATTTTATACCAAAACCTTCAGGAACTATATCATTAGACATTAATAAAGTAAAAGATGATCTAGTTCAAAAAATAAGATTAGCTTCTGCAAGAAATAGAAGTAAGGATAATAGTAATATAAAAGCAAGAAAAGAAGTGTCCATAACTAGTAGAGAAACACCTAAAGCAGTTAGGAGTACTCATGCTTCAAAGATAGAAGCTGTGGTTATAGGAGCTTCTACAGGGGGGCCTAAGGCGCTATACACAGTAATAACGGCTTTACCTGCTAATTTAGGAGTACCTATTTTTATTGTTCAGCATATGCCTGCAGGTTTTACAAAAGCCTTTGCAGATAGATTAAATAATAATAGTGATATTAAAGTAGTAGAAGCGAAAGAAGGAGATATGATACAAAATGATGTAGTTTATATAGCTCCTGGTGGATACCATATGGAGATAGGTATGGATAAAAAAATACACTTAAATACCGAGCCAACCCTTTGGGGGGTAAGACCAGCAGTAGATAAGTTATTCTCCTCCGCAGTAAAAGTTTATGGTGCTAATTTAATGAGTGTTGTATTAACAGGTATGGGAAGAGATGGGGCTAATGGTACTGTAGAGGTTAAGAAGGCTGGGGGATATACCCTATCTGAGGACCAATCCACCTGTACCATATATGGAATGCCAAAAGCTACTTTTGAAACTGGGATGGTAGATACTGTACTTCCCATAGATCAGATTCCTATCGAAATTGTGAAGACGTTAGTGGGAAGTAGGAGGTAAATATGGACTTAATTCAATTTGAACAGTGGGTTTTAAAAGAATTTGGTATAAATTTATCCGCATATAAATCTAATCAACTTCATAGAAGGATTTTAAGTTTGATGTCTAGAGTAGGAGTAAATACTGTAGATGAATATATTGCTCTTTTAAAAAAGGATCCTAATCAAAGACAGAAGTTTTTAGATTTTATAACTATAAATGTAACTGAGTTTTTTAGAAATCCTGAAATTTTTGATGATTTAAAAGGCAAGCTTCAATCAGAGTTATTACCTTATAACAAAAACTTAAAGATTTGGAGTGCTGCTTGCTCCATAGGAGCAGAACCCTATTCCATAGCCATGATACTAGACAGTATATCACCAATGTCAAGACACACAATTCTAGCCACGGATATAGATAGTACTATATTAGAAAAGGCTAAGAAGGGTGAATATGTTTATTCAGAGGTGAAAAATGCTAAAAAGGAATACATGGATAAATATTTTAAAATTATAGGGGATAAATACATAATTGACAGTAAAATAAAAAATATGGTTACTTTCAAAAAACATGATTTGATCTTAGAAAAGTATGAAAATAATTTTGATTTAATTGTATGTAGAAATGTAGTAATATATTTTAATCAGGATGTAAAAAACGAAATATATAAAAAGTTCAGTTCTTCTTTAAAAAAAGGCGGCTTACTATTTGTAGGTGCCACAGAAAGCATTTATAACTATAGAGACTTTGGATTTGAAAAAGCTTCAACTTTTATTTATAAGAAGCTATAAGGAGGTATATTTATGGATACACTACAGTATTTATCCATGTTTTTAGAGGAATCTATGGATAATTTGCAAACATTAAATGAATCCTTACTCCAACTTGAACAACAGCCAGATGATATAGATAAGTTAAATGAAATTTTTAGAGTTGCTCATACTATTAAAGGTATGGCTGCAACTATGGGATTTACACATATGGCTGAGTTAACTCATAAGATGGAGGATGTATTATCAAAATTTAGAGAGGGCGAATTAAAGGTTACTCAAAGGGTGGTAACTGTATTATTTGAATGCCTAGATACTTTAGAGCAAATGGTTAATATCATATCAGAAGGAACAGAAGAAGTTGTGTCTATTGAAAGTATAATTGAGCAATTAGAGTCTATAGCAAAGGTTCAAGATGAAGAAGAACAAGTTCATGAAGAAAAGGAAGAATCCGATGGAGATGCTGAAGCACTAAAAGATAGAATGCAATTAAATGAATATGATATAAATATTATAAAGCAAGCTAAAGATAGAGGCTTTGACTCCTATGAGATAAAAATTACATTAAGCGAAAATACATTATTAAAATCTGCCAGAGCATTTTTGATATTTAAGAGCCTCGAAGAAAATGGAGAGATTATAAAATCCTTACCTGGGGCTGAAGAGTTAGAGAATGAAAATTTTGATTTAGAAATTTCTCTAGTTTATTTAACTACAAAGTCACAAGAATATACTAAGGATTTAATAATTAATATTTCAGAGGTAGATAAGGTATATATATCTAAAATCGAGTTAACCAATGAAAAATTAAAGAGCATTGAAGATAACAATGTAAAAGTAATAAAAGAAGAGATAAAGGAAAAAACTATTGAAAACTTTACTAAAGAAGAAAATAAAGTTAATGAAAGTAAAAGAGAAAAAGTAAGCGCTAATAAGGAAAAAGAGGCTTCTACTACTCATAAAAAATCTCATCAGTCTGTAAGAGTAGATTTAGAAAGATTGGATAAATTTATGAACATGGTTTCAGAGCTGGTTATTCATAGAACTAGATTAGAGCAAATAAGTGGTAACCATAAGCTTAATGATTTAAATGAAACCTTAGAGCAGGTAGCGAGAACTACTTCTGATCTTCAAGATTTGGTTATGAAAATAAGAATGCTTCCTTTAGACGTAGTATTTAATAGATTCCCAAGAATGATAAGGGATTTATCTGTAGAATTAGATAAAGAGATGGAGTTTATCATTCAAGGTCAAGACACTGAATTAGATAGAACTGTTATTGACGAAATAGGAGAGCCACTTATTCATCTTATAAGAAATGCGGCAGACCATGGTATAGAATCACGAGAAGACAGAATAGCAAATGGTAAATCTCCAGTGGGGAAAATTAAACTTATCGCTTACCAAGAAGGTACGAAAGCTGTAATTAAAGTAGAAGATGACGGTAAAGGCATTGATGTTGATAAAGTAAGGGCTAAAGCTGAAAAAATTGGAATTAATACTGAAGGCATGAGCGAAAATGATATAAAGAACTTAATTTTTGGACAAGGCTTTAGTACTAATGAGCAAGTTACAGATATATCAGGTAGAGGAGTGGGCATGGATGTAGTTAAGACAAAGATCTCTGCTCTTGGCGGTACCGTAGATGTAATAAGCGAAATAGGTAAAGGCTCTACCTTTATAATTAAATTGCCTTTAACACTTCAAATAATTCAAGCTTTACTAGTTAAAGTAGGAACAGAGACCATGGCTATATCTTTAGGATATATTGATAGAGTAATAGATTATAAGGAAGATTTAATAAAGAAAACTAATAATAAAGAAGTTATTATCTATAGAGGAAATGTGATTCCATTAGTTAGAGTCAATGAAAAAATAGGAATAGAAAAATCATCTCAAGACAAAAACTTTATAGTGATAGTAAAGGTAGGAGAAAAAACTGTAGGTCTATTAGTAGATACTTTACTAGGACAGCAAGAGATAGTAATTAAGCCTCTAGGAAAGACACTACAAGGGTTAAAAGAATATATAGGAGCTACTATCCTAGGAGATGGATTGGTTACACTTATACTTGATGTGGCAGCCTTAATATAGTGTAAGGAGGATGAAGATGAGTTATCAAGAGTTTAATGCATTGCAGTTAGATGCATTAAGGGAAGTAGGTAATATTGGAGCGGGGAATGCGGCTACGGCTCTATCTCAATTACTGAATAGAAAGGTAGACATGACAGTACCAGCAGTAAATATAGTTCCCTTTAGTGATGTTTTTTCTCGCATAGGTGCAGAAGATATTGCTATAGGAGTAATAGTTAGGGTACTAGGGGACACTCCAGGAAATATATTATTTGTTTTTGAAAAAGAGGTGGCCTTAAATATAATAGAATCTTTGACGGGAATGCGAGATGAAGAATTTGGAGAGCTAGGAAGCTCAGTATTGTGTGAAATAGGAAATATCATTTCAGGATCTTATATGAATGCTATAGCTAAATTTACTAACTTAGTTATAATGCCTTCAGTTCCCGCTATGGCTTATGATATGCTAGGAGCCATATTATCCACAACCTTTATTGAATCAGGGCAGTTCGATGATTCTGTCCTTGATATAGAAACAATGTTTATTAATGACGATGAAAATAAGAAAATAGGAGGGCACTTTTACTATGTGCCAATGCCTGGATCTTTAGAAAAAATACTTAATACACTAGGAGTAATTTAAAGTTGGAGGTATGAAAGATGGCTAGAGTGTTAATTGTTGATGATGCTGCTTTTATGAGAATGATGATTAAGGATATTTTAGAGAAAAATGGTTTCGAGGTAGTGGGTGAAGCCAGCAATGGAATTAAAGCAGTGGAAATGTATAAAAAGGATAAACCAGATATAGTAACTATGGATATAACTATGCCTGATATGGATGGAATAGAGGCTGTAAAACAGATAAAAGCTTTTGATCCAGCTGCAAAGGTGATAATGTGTAGTGCTATGGGACAACAAACCATGGTTATGGATGCTATAAGAGCAGGAGCAAGAGACTTTATAGTTAAGCCTTTCCAGGCTGATAGAGTGTTAGAAGCCATAAAAAAAGCTTTAGGCTAAAGGGGGCTTTATAAATGCAAATAGTGATTTTTAAATTAAATGATGAACAATTTGCAGTAGAAACTGCAAAGGTTCAAGGAATAAACGATATGATGGAAATCACCAAGGTTCCGAAGGCACCCAGTCACATTAAAGGATTGATTAATTTAAGAGGAAGCATAATATCCTTACTAGATATTAATTTGCTTTTAGATCTTCCAAAAGACATAAACCAAACTAATATAATCATCCTTAATATGAATGAGGAACAAGTAGGTATCACGGTAGATCAAGTAGATGAAGTGCTTGAAATAGAAGAGAACTTAATAGAGAGAATTGATGATGAAAGAAGAAAAGGGTATATTAAAGGAGTCATTAATTTCAAAGATAGAATAGTTACACTTATAGATATAGACAAACTATTAAATTAATTTGAGAAATGAGGGAATAATATGGCAGAAGTATTATCGCAAAGTGAAATAGATGCCTTGTTATCTGCCTTGTCATCCGGCGAATTGGTGCCGGATGAGCTTCCAAAGGAAGAAGATAAGCAAAAGGTTAAACCCTATGATTTTAGAAGTCCTCAAAAATTCTCAAAGGATCATATAAGGACTCTAGAACTTATTCATGACAATTATGCAAGAATAATAGCAAATTATCTAACTGCTCAGGTTAGGACTAATGTAAAAGTAAAAATAGAATCTGTAGAACAAATAACTTATGAAGAGTTTATACATTCAATACCTAATCCGACCATACTTACTATATTTAAAATGTCACCTTTAAGTGGGTCTATATTATTTGAAACCAACCCACAATTTGTGTTTCAGGTATTAGACATACTACTTGGTGGTAATGGTGATAGAAAGTATAAGATGAGAGAGTTTACTGATATTGATAAAAACATAATAAGACAGGTAAACAAAGGATTGATCTCAAATTTGCGATTGGCCTGGGAGGATGTGCTAGAGGTTCAACCTGAAATTGAAGGACTTGAAACCAATCCAGCCTTAAATCAGACCTTGGCGCCTAATGAACCTGTAGCATTAATAACCTTTTCAGTAGAAATGGGAAAAAGCAATACTTTTATAAATATATGTATACCTTACTTAAGTATAGAAAAAGTTTTAGATAAACTAGTGGTTCAATACTGGTTCCAACAAAATGATGAACAGGTGTTAAGAGAATCAAGAGAAAAACTTAAAAACAGGTTAAATATTGTAGATGTTTCTGTCACTGCTGTATTAGGAAAGACCAATATAATAGTGGATGATTTCCTTAAGCTAAATGCAGGAGATGTATTAACCTTAAATAGTAGGTTTAATGCACCTATTAAATTAGTCATAGAAGATGAAGAATACTTCTACGCTAAACCAGGTATACTAGGAAAAAACATGGGGGTAGAAGTACTAGATATTATAGATAAGGATGTGGAAAATTATGAGTAACGGATTTCTTTCTCAAGAAGAAATTGATTCATTATTAAATGGTGGTCCTAGTGAATCTAGTGTTCAAAAGGAAGAACCAAATGAACAATCAATTTCAGAAATAGATAAAGATTTGCTAGGGGAAATAGGAAATATATCCATGGGATCTGCTTCAACGGCTCTTTCCCAGGTGATCAATCAGCCTGTGAATATAACCACACCTGTGGTAACCGTTACTACTTTAAGAGAGCTTAAAAATAGCTTTGAAATACCTAATATAGCCCTTGAGGTAGAGTTTACCAGCGGTATTTTAGGTAAAAATCTATTAGTGATGAAAACCACAGACTCAGCGGTTATAGCAAATCTTATGATGGGTGGGGATGGTACAAATGTATCTCCGGCATTATCAGAACTGGAGATGAGTGCTGTATCAGAAGCAATGAACCAAATGATAGGTTCTGCAGCTACATCCATGGCTACTATGTTTTCAAGAGAAGTAAATATATCTCCACCTACATCTAAAATATGGGAAGACACTACAGAGCCTCTTTTAGATGATATGGATGATGACGAAGAGATAATTAAAGTTTCCTTTAGCATGACTATAGGAAGTTTAGTTGATAGTACTATAATGCAGTTGTTACCAATAAACACAGGTAAGAAAATAGTATCTATAATGATGGGTGAGGAGGAACCTATGGTTAATACAGAAAAAAGCAAGCCAAGTTCTCAAACTCAAAATACTCAACCAGTACAACCCGCACCACAATATGCTAGCACCACAAATGCAGAACCAACTTATTATGAGCCTGTATATGAAAAACCCATAGAAAGGCCGCAGCCTAAGGTTGAAGTTCATCAAGCCAGCTTCCAGCCTTTAAATGAAAAAACTTACGCTGGAGCACCTAAAAACATAGACTTAATTTTAGATGTACCTTTAGAGATTTCGGTGGTGCTTGGAAGAACTAAGAAAAATATAAAAGATATCTTAAATTTGGGCACTGGTTCTTTAGTAGAATTAGATAAATTAGCAGAAGAACCTGTAGAGATATTAGTAAATGGTAAAAGGGTAGCTTATGGTGAAGTGGTAGTGGTAGATGAGAATTTTGGAGTTAGAATAACAAGTATTGTGAGTAATGCAGAAAGAGTTAAAAGTTTAGGGCAATAACAAAAGTGAATTTTATTGTGTAGGAAGAAATAAAGTAAGAACTTTATTTCTTTTTATTTTCCAATATGATTTATAACTATAAACTTTGATAAAAAAATTTCGATAATGAAATAAGAAGTTTCTTTGATTGATTTGAAGAGGGGATAAAGAAAATATTTAACCTCCACATGAATCAAAGGAATTAATTAAGTATCTTGGAGGTTGTACTATGAATATTAAAGGGGTAAATGCCAGCAATGTTTTAAAGGTTTATTCCGATAAAAAAGTAAAAAATACAGAAGTAAAAGCAGTTAAAGAAAGTAAGGATTCTATAGAAATATCTGCCCTAGGCAAAAGTTTGAGCGGATATAATTTTGATACACCTAACGTAAATAATGCTGAAAAACTTCAAAGAATAAGGGAACAAGTTTCTAATGGAACTTATAAGCCTAATGCTCAATTAGTAGCTAAGAAAATGGTTGATATGATAAAAGGGAGAGAATTTTAGCCATGAAGAGTACATTAAATTCCATAATGCTTGGAGAATTAGATGCTTTAAGGGTTCTTCTAGTTTTGTTAGATACCCAGCATAAACTCATATTAAACAATGATTTGTTTGGATTAGAAGCTATAGTGGAAGATATACAAAAGGCTAATAAAACCATAGCTGAAATAGAAATGGAAAGAAGAGCCTTAACCAAAGGAGAGGCTATGAGCAAAATCATAGCAGATTTAGCCGATGAAGAAACTGAAAACAATTATAATTCAGTAAAAAACATGTTAAAGGAGCTTCAGCTTCAGAAGGATACTAATGAAATGCTTTTAAAGCAGAACTTAACTTTTACATCAAAGATATTAAATGTAATAAATCCACATAGGGAGGCTAAAACTTATAACTCCTATGGTAAATTCAAAAAATAATTTTAGTGATGAGGTGTTTCAATGTCAGGATTATTTGGAACTTTTAATGTGGCGAAAAGGGGGATGTATGTACAACAAAAGTCCTTAGATGTTACGTCCCATAATATAGCCAATGCTAATACAGAGGGTTATTCAAGGCAGAGAGCAAAGATCGAAACCACAAGACCTTTCGGTATGCCTTCTATAAATAGCGTGGCTGAACCAGGGCAGTTAGGAACAGGAGCACAGATAGCAGCTATAGAGAGAATAAGGGATGCTTTTTTAGATTATCAGGTGCGCAGTGAGATAAGTAATTTTTCTAAATTTGGCAGCAGATATAATTTTTTAAATGAGGTAGAGGGCATAATAAATGAACCTACGGATACGGGTATTTCTAATCTTATGACAGAATTCTACAAATCTTGGAGTGAACTTTCTAAGAAAACAGAAAGTTCTAGTGCTAGAACTGTAGTAGCGGAAAAATCACAATCTCTTACCAATGCCTTAAACCACACCTATACTCAATTAAATAAATTAAAGGACAATGCTCAGCAGCTTATAAAAGATAATGTTTTTGAAATAAATAACATACTAAATCAAATCGATGGACTAAATCAAGAGATCATGGCAGTAAAAATAGCTGGAAATATGCCAAATGACCTTATGGATAAAAGAGATCTACTGTTAGATCAGTTAAGTAGTAAATTTAACATAAAAATAGATAAGAAAAAACATGAAGGCATAGACTTGATACCGGAAAGTGGAAACAATCCATTGACAATGGTAAGAGCTGTGGAGAATACAAAGGATATTTATAGGTTATCTTATGTAGATAATATAGAAAAAAATGCTGATGGAACCTATAACATAACGTACTATAAAAATGGTGATAAGCAGAGTTCAGCTAATAGGGTGGTAATAGAAAAACTAAGCCTTACTGATGATCAGAAAAAGCAACTGGAGGAATGTAGAGTTATATGGACAGATCCTAAAAGAGGAGGACCTGTGTATAAAAACGGATCAACAGTAGACCCAGTGGGAAGTCTTAGTGGAGGTACTGTTACAGGGGCAACTACAGCAAGCTTTATGAGTTCTTTATTTAGCCCTAGTACGGGAGAGCTTAATGGACTTATGACAATACAAGAAGATGTAAATAAATACATCAATGAGATCAATAAATTGGCAAAAGCTTTAGCTTGGTCAGTAAATGAGATACATACTAGCGGATTGACTGGAGCAGATGGTGACAGGTTATTCTTTGTTAATAAGGAAGACCCATTAGATGAAAATGGTATTAACGCAGGAAATATAAGTGTTAATGAAGAAATAATGAAGAATGTTATGAAAATAAATGCAAAGAAAGACGCCAATGCGGGTGAATCCGATAATTTAAGGGCTTTATCTATTTCTACCTTAAAAGATGTGATGATGATGATACAGGACATAGGTATTACCATAAATGATAGAGCAAGTTTTATTAGTGCTAATGGAATAGATTCATCTACTTTAATGATAAAAAACAATACTAATGGAATGAAGATGGATACTTATTTTAAAAACACCGTAAATACCTTAGGAGTACAAGCACAAGAAGCTAAAAAAGGAGTAAAAAATAAGCAAGATCTATTAGATACTTTTACCGAAAGCAGAATGAGCGTATCTGGTGTTTCTCTAGATGAAGAAATGGCAAATATGGTTCAATTCATGCATGCTTACCAAGCTAATGCTAAGATCATAGCTACAGTGGATCAACTTTTAGATGTGGTGGTTAACGGGCTTAAAAAGTAGTTTATAAGCTTACTGAGAATTAAAAAAAGAGGTGGTAAAGTGAGAGTTACAAATAAGATGCTTTCTTATAATTTTTTAAAGGATATGAGAAATAATTTAGGCAATATGAAGACTTTGCAGCAGCAGCTTACTTCTGGTAAGGAAATAAGAAGACCTTCAGATAACCCTTTTAAGGTATCTAGGGCTATGCAGCTTCATACTGATATAGGAGCTAATAAACAGTATAATGAAAATATTAAAGACACTATAAATTGGCTAGATACAACAGATACAGCTTTAGGACAAGCTGGAAATGTAATTCAAAGAGTCAGAGAACTTCTATTAGCTTCTGGAAACGCAGGTTATGGTACCTCGGAAAGAAAAGCTATAAAGGATGAAATAAATCAAAAAATTGGAGAGTTTTCTCAGATATTAAATACAAATTTTGACGGTAAGTATATCTTTGGAGGAACTAGAGCTACGTCAAAACCTGTGGATGTAGTAGGTGGAACAAAATTTGATAAAGCAGCCAGCACAGATGCTATAACAATGAGTGATCTTTTGGATAATACTACACCTAGTGGATTAAAGAACGATATAAATATATCTATTGGATCGATTTCTATAATCTTAAAAAAAGATTCTACTATGGAAGTTAAAGAAAGTGCTACAGGGGTAAATCTTGCAGCAGGAGAAAAATTTGCTCCTATTAAAGACTTAAATGATTTATCAAATGTGATAAATAAAGCAATGGGTTACAGTCCATCTCTTGAAAATAATTTGAGAGTAGTACCGAATTTTTCAGATTCAAAATTAATGTTTGTTAATACTAACGAGTCCAACCCAAGCACTTTATATATGATAAGCATGGGAAAAGCTCCAAGTAATAATGATATTATGAATGCTCAAACATCAACTTATGACAGCACTGCTACAGAAAATGCTAGATTAATGTATAGGAAAAAAGATGGTGGAGAACTTGTAAACGGAGTTGAATATGATCAAATTTTAACTAAAATGCAAGTAGAAGTATCCCAAGGTGTGTTTATGGAATATAACACAACAGCTAATGAAGTATTAGAGTTTACCAATGAAAAAGGCGTTTCTAAAGATATAAGAGCTATATTTGAGGATATAGTAAAGCATTTAGACAGTGCAGATCCAGATGATAATAGTCAGTTAACAGGAACTGATTTAGATAATATCTCCGACTGTTTGAAAAACTTATTAAAACTTCGTGCAGTGGCAGGAGCCAAGGAAAACAGAATGGAGGCTGCTAAGGATAGAAACGTTGAAGAAAACTTTAATATGACGGATATATTAGCAAACACTGAGGATATTGACATAACAGAAAAGACCATGGAATTTGCCACTATGCAGACTGTATATGTAGCTTCACTTCAAACCAGTGCAAAGATAATACAACCTTCCTTAATGGATTATTTAAGATAGTAGAGACAGTTCGCAGAGCTTTAGTCTAGGAGGAAAAAACTATGAAACTAGAAACGAAGTACCATGGTGTTTTAAACTATGAAGAAGAGGAAATTATAACTTTCCCAAATGGAATGTTAGGCTTTGAAAATTTAAATAAGTTTATAATGTTTTCTGCTGAGGAAAATCCTATGTTTACCATACTACATTCCTTAGATGATAAGGATATTGGCTTTTTAGTCATATCGCCCTTTGAAGTTATGGAAAACTATGAGGTAAAGCTTTCAGATAATATTATACAACAGTTAAATATAACGGAAGAAAAAGATGTAATTCTATTAAATACAGTGACATTAAATACAAAAGTTGAAAATATAACAGTAAATTTAAGAGCGCCTATAGTAATAAATATAAAACAAAAATTAGGGGAACAAATAATAGTAGATAATGAGGAATACCTGATAAAATATCCTCTAATTAAGGGGTGATAGAATTTGCTAGTTATTACAAGAAAAAAAGGAGAATCTATTTTAATAGGAGATAATATTGAAGTAACCATAGTAAAAGCAGAGGATGGTACTGTAAAATTAGCTATTGAAGCTCCTAAAGAAGTTAGAGTACTTAGAAAAGAATTATATAACCAAGTAAAAGATGAAAATAAAAATGCCCTTAAAGGGGATTTAAGTATTTTAAAACAAATAAAAAAATAATATGGTGATTTTAAGAGGTGTTAATATGGAGATTAACAGGGTTAGTCAGGGAGGACAAAATAATTTACAAGGCAATGCTGGTGAAATTGCCGGAAACACAAATGTAGACAAAATTGTTACGAAAGATGCTGTTTCAAATAGCAAGGATACAGGTAAAAAGGAAGTAGGAAAAGAAGACGTAAAGAATGCAGTAGATAAACTAAATAAGTTTCTAGAAGGTGAACAGGTACATGCAGTCTATGAAATACATGAGAAGCTAAACGATGTGATGATAAAAATAGTAAATAATGAAACAAAAGAGGTAATTCTAGAAATACCACCTAAAAAAATATTAGACATGGTAGCTAAAATGTGTGAGATGGTGGGGATTTTAGTGGACAAGAAGGCTTAATTAATGCACAATTCACAATTCATAATTTAGGAAAACTTTTTTGCAAAGCAAAAAAGTTATATATTTTAAATTTTCTCAGCTATCTGAGAAAAATTATCCTTAATTGTGCATTGTGCACTGTGAATTGTGAATTAAAAAAAGGGGGTTGATTCTATGGAATTTAGGCTTAATAAAATAGAACCAGACCTAAGACAAAAAATAAATGAGGAAACCAAGGAAGGTAAAGTTCATTCTAAAAAGGGTATTGCTATAAATAAAGATAAAAGTGAAGAAAGACAAAGAAGAAATAAAGAACAGCAAAAACCAAAAGAAAAGTTTAATCTATCAAAATACGTCAAAGAAGGTAAAAAGATAACCATAAATGCAATAAAAACTTCAGAAATATCTATAAAAGTAGAGAAACAAGATGAAGAGAAAGTGCAAAATTTGTACAAAGGTGTATTTATTGATGCGGTAAAATAGGAGGAATATAGTATGTATGCTTCAAATGCTTACAATGCTTATAAAAATAATAGTGTAAATTATGCATCTAAAGAGCAATTACTATTGATGCTAGTAGATGGTGCAGTAAAGTTTTCTAAAATAGGAAGACAAGCTATTCTAGAAAAGGATGTTAAAAAAGCTCATGAAAACATCGTGAAAACTCAAGATATTTTTATAGAGCTTATGGCTACCCTAGATATAAATCAAGCAGGCCCTTGGGGGAAACAACTAATGTCCGTTTATGAATTTATAAATTACAATTTAGTTCAAGTTAACTTGAAAAAAGATATTAAAAAATTAGATGAATTAATTCCTGTTATAGAAGAGGTTAGAGATACTTGGCATGAAGCATATAAATTATCTAAGAGAGAAGTATAAGGAGGTAATGGGATATGATGATTAGCCCAAATAGAATAACAGGTCTTGCCACTGGAATGGATACAGACAACATGGTAAAGCAGATGATGAAACCCTATTTAATGAGGATGGATAAACTAAAACAAGATAGACAAATAGTTCAATGGAAACAAGATCTTTTAAGAGAAACGATAGGCAATGTTGGCGGGTTTAAAAGAAATTACTTTGATGTTTTAAAATCAGATAAATATATGCTTTCTGGAAATGCAGTATCTACTTTTAGTGTTGATGGATTAACAGATAATTCACTAAAGGTAAAAGCGGGAGCTGGAGCAAAGGCTGGGAACTATGAGGTTACTATAGATCAATTAGCAAAGGCTGCAGAGCTGGAGGGAAGTTCTATAATAAATACTGTAATAGCTGGAAAAGCAAACTATGGTATAAAAATAGATAGTAATAATAACACCTTTACAGTAGATGGTACACAATTTTCTTTGGATGTAGATTCTGTAAAGGGATATAATAAGTATTCAAGTTTATCCGAATTAGCTGCCGCAATGAACAGCAAAATGGCAGCTACAGACTTAGGTGGAGGACAAAAATTAAGTGATACAGTAAAGGCCGTAGTTAAAAATGATTCTATACAGTTTATGGAGGTAGTTAATTTAGTAGAGGATAAAGCTACTCCAGCAAACAGTAATAACAAAATAACTCTTAATTATGGCGGTAAGGATTACCAAGTTACTTTAGCAGCTGGAAAATACACAGCAGATGAATTAACAGCAGCAATTAACTCAAAGTTAGCAGGTTTAAAATCTACAGATGGAACTACCACATTTCCTAAGGATAAAAAAATAACTGCCACTACTAATGCCAGTGGAACTAATTTTCAAATAGATGGAGCGGCTGTGTCAATTAAGGATGGAAAGAGTGTAGTTTTAAATCCAGCAGCGAAATCCGTTAATTCCAATAATTCTGCTCCAGGGGTAAATACAGATGCAGTAATTGTGGATGGAATATCACTTCAGTATAAAAATGAAATAATAGCAGGCTTTAATGATACTTTAACCTTAAGAATAGGTACAACAATAAAAAACATAAAATTAACTGAACAGATCATAAATAGTGATAATGATTTAAAAAATAGTATTAATGCTGCATTAACTGCTGCAGGGGTTACGACTGATGAGTTGTCTGTAGATATTAATGCGGAGGGAAAATTAGTATTTAACTCTAAATCAGGAAATCAACTAAGCTTTTTTGGAAATGCTTCTTCTGTATTCGGAGCTTTTGATAATTTTGAGATAAATATGGGAGGCAATACAAGACTGTCAGAACTGTCTCAGTTTAGCGGAAAGCAAGTTAATTTCATTATAAATGATAAGGAGTTTAAATATGATTTTAGCACCGATGTTACATCTGGTGATATGATAGGAGCTAAGAATAAAACTCTAGATCAGATTATAGGAGAAATAAATTCCAAAGCAGAGGTAAATATAAGCTATAGTACTGCTAGCAAGAAATTTACCATAGCATCTAATGGAACAGGTGCAAGTTCTTCCTTAACTTTTACTGATAAGTCAGGCGGATTTTTAAATACTATTTTTGGAACTAATTCAACTAATAAGACTGGAGAAGATGCTCAAGTAACTATTAAAGGTCCTAATGGTACAAGTACCTATTCAAAACCACAAAATGCTTTTGAGATAGATGGAGTGTCTTATAATTTAAATTCCATGCCAACAGGCACAGTAAAATTTTCTCTAACTCAAAACGTTGATGAGGCCTTTAATAAAATAAAAGCCTTCATAGATGATTATAATAAACTTATAGGAGATATAAATTCTAAAATAATTGAAAAGAAACAATATAAATATCTTCCATTAACTGATGAACAGAAAAAAGACATGAAAGAAAATGATATAAAGCTTTGGGATGAGAAAGCTAGACAGGGTTTAGTAAGAAATGATTCAGATTTAAGTAATATGCTAGGAAGCTTAAGAAGAGCATTCTATGATAGTGTTAAGGATGTAGGATTATCTCTTAAGGATATAGGATTAGATACATCTAGTGACTACAGTGAAAATGGTAAAATTGTAATAGATGAAACCAAACTAAGAGAAGCCTTAAAAAATAATGGAGATAAAGTTACAGAGTTATTGACTAAAAAATCATCATCTTTCTCAAGATATGACCCTAATATGCCATCTTCTGCTAGGGATACCCGTTATAAAGAAGAAGGTATCTTCCAAAGAATCAGTGATGTTCTAGAAGACTACACTAGAACCACTAGTGGAAAAGGTATATTACTAAATAAGGCAGGCATAAAGGGTGATTTTACTGATAGTAATAACACTATTTCAGAGGATTTGAAAAATAGAGATAAAAAAATAAAGGAAATGGAAGAGAAGCTTTTTGACAGAGAAAACAAATATTATCTACAATTTGCTAGATTGGAAAAAGCTATGCAACAGATGAATGCTCAATCCAATTGGCTTGCACAGCAATTAGGTGGAGGTGGCAAATAATATAAAAATATGGAGAAAAGCATGGATAAGCTATTAGAAGAATCTTTAATAGAATTTAAAAGTATAACTTTAGATTTAATAAATGCCTTAGAATACGATGATTTTGATAAACTTGAATCACTTATAGAAAAACGTCAGGCTATAATAAACATATTAGAAAAGGCTAATTACGCAGAAGAAGAATTTAAACATATAGCTAGCTCCATAGACTTACTAACTCTACAGAAGAAAGTATTGGACTTAATGAATTCTAAAAAAGTAGAGCTAAGAAGTGAAATGGATAAATTGTCAGAAATAAAAACTGCAAATAAGAGCTATAATTCTAAATTTGCTGTGGATTCGGTGTATTTTAATAAAAAGATATAAAACTTTTAATATAAGGTATAAAGTATAATTGATTCATTTCGATTATATGAATATATAAAGAATAAATAATTTAAAAAATATTTATTTTTTATATAAAGTATATGATTTAATATACGATATAAAAAATATAGCTGATCAGCAAATGGTAATAAGTCTAATTAGACTTCATTATAATTAGGACAAGGATGTCCAAAATTTCAAAAATCAAGGAGGAATATAAAATGATAATCAATCACAATCTTAATGCTATGAACGCTCATAGAAATATGGGAGTAAACATCGGAAACTCTGCAAAGGCTATGGAAAAATTAAGCTCAGGTTTAAGAATAAACAGAGCTGGAGATGACGCAGCAGGACTATCAATTTCTGAAAAAATGAGAGCTCAAATCAGAGGTCTTAACCAAGCTTCAAGAAATGCTCAAGACGGTATATCTTTAATTCAAACTGCAGAAGGTGCTTTAAACGAAACTCAAAACATACTTCAAAGAATGAGAGAATTATCTGTACAAGCTGCTAATGACACTAACGTAAAAGTGGATAGAGAGGCTATAGCAGAAGAAATTAAATCATTAAACTCTGAAATCGATAGAATAGCAAAAACAACTCAGTTCAATGAGAAAAACCTATTAAATGGATCATTAAAAGCTACTGGTGCAAAACTTCAAATAGGTGCTAATGCTGATTCAGCTTTAACTTTAGAAATAAAAGTAGGTAGCATGGGAGTATCTGCATTAGGTGTAAATGGTATAGCTGTATCAACAAACGCTAAAGCTACTAGTGCTATATCTCTTGTAAATTCAGCTATAAAGAAAGTTTCTACACAAAGATCACAACTTGGAGCATACCAAAATAGATTAGAACATACTATAGCTAACCTTGATAATGCATCAGAGAACTTACAAGCAGCAGAATCAAGAGTAAGAGACGTAGATATGGCTAAAGAAATGATGAACTTTAGCAAGAACAACATTTTACAACAAGCTGCACAAGCTATGCTTGCACAAGCTAACCAAGCTCCACAAGGAGTTCTACAATTATTAAGATAATATATAATTTAAAAAGGCTCTTAAGATTTTTTCTTAAGAGCCTTTTTTGCGTAAAGTTTTATAGATTATTGTCGATAAATAGTAAAAGGACATACTATTTAAATTGTAGGTGATTAAAAAGTGAAAGTATTAACAGAATATTTAAAAGGGATTGCAGAAGATAAGAATATTAATACTAATGGAGTTATTTTAGAAAAAAGTAAAGATAATAAAGATATTTTTAAGGTAAAACATAATAATAAAATTAGGTATATTGGAAGTAAATATAACGTGCAGCAGGATATAGATAATTTTTGTGAGGATTTTAAAGACATTAATATTGATACAATTATAATTATTTTTGGTCTATCTACAGGAGAACATATAAATAAAATTCAAAAAATAATCAAGAAGTTTAATAGGGTACTAGTAATAGAACCTGATAAAAGGGTATTAAAATCTTTTTTAACTCTGGAAAAATCAAAAGCTATATTAGAAGATGAGCGTATAAGTATAATAGGATTTGAAGAAAAAAATCTACAAGATTACATAGCAGGTTTTATTTGGCATGAAAGTAATTACAATAATATCAAAGTTTGTTTTTATAGTAATTATGATAAGTTATATTTATCAGAATATACTAGTTTTTTGAGAATATTAAAAGATACATTAAGGGCTATAGAAACTAATGTAGCTACAGAAATAGTACTTGGTAAAAAATTTATGGAATCCTATTTAAATAATATTAAACATATTTCAAATAGCTATACCATAAACCATGTTAAAGATAAGTTTAAAGGCTTTACCGCTATAATTGTGTCTGCAGGCCCTTCTTTAGAAAAAAATATACATAAACTGAAGCAGGTAAAGGATAATGCTATAATTATATGCGGTAATAGAACGTTAAAGCCATTGATGGAAAAGGGTATAACTCCACATTTCATGTGTGCCGTAGATTGCAGTGATCTTTTATATGAGATGACTAGTGATTATTTGTATAAAAGAGTACCTTTAGTTTTTACAGAAACAACAAACTCAAAGTTAGTAGAGGCACAAGAGGGACCAAAAGTGTTTTTTAAGTACGGGGTGGTAGACACTAACATAGGAAATATTTTTGGTAAAAGTATAGATAGCCTATATTCAGGAGGTTCTGTAGCTCATTCTTGCGTGGATTTTGCAAAATACTTAGGGTGTATTAGTATAATATTTGTAGGGCAAGATTTGGCTTATACTGAAAATAAACATCATGCAAATATTGCAGGGACAAATGGGGATAAGGAACTTAATTATAATGTAGATCTTATTAAAGTTAAAAGCTTAGAGGGAGATACAGTCTATACCACTAGGGTTCTGGATGGATTTAGAAAAAACTTTGAAGATTATATAGAACAAGAAAAGCAAATTAAGTTTATTAATGCTACAGAAGGTGGGGCGCATATAGAAGGCACAGAAATTCTAACTTTGGAGGAGTCTATAAATAAATATGCTGTAAAATCTGGAATAGATAAAATTATAAGTGAAATATTTCAATATAAAAATACTATAAATGAAAACAAAAATATAATAAAGAAAAATTTAATACATAATTATGATTCTATTGTTGATATGAAAAAAAACCTAGAAAAGCTTAGAAAAGCTATTAAAGACTCTTTAGATAGTGATAGTATAAAAAAGATTAGAAAAACTCAAAAATTAATAGCAGATGTTAATAGAAAAATAGATAATGATAGTTATATGAAGTTTTTAAACTTTTTAACTTTACCGGTTATAAGTAAATCTCCAGTATATTTTAGATACGAAGAGTCAGAAGTAGAAATAGAGAATGTAAAAAATATATTAGAAGGTTTTTATAGATTATATGGTGATTTTATAAAATGCATTGAAGATGTAAAAGTTAAAATAGAAGATTGTATAGAGGCACAATAATTATTATAAGGTATAAATCGATGATTTTAAAGGTGATAAGATTATGAAAAATAACATAAATAGATTGTTTGTTTATAAAAGCCATACTATAAGGCAAGTAATTCAGTCAATTGATTTAGGGGCAAAGGGAATTGCTTTATTAGTAAATCAAGATGGCTTATTATTAGGAACCATTACGGATGGTGATATAAGGAGAGCTATATTAAAAGGAGTACCATTAGATGATTCTATAGAAAATGTAGTTCATTATAATCCTATAATTGTGAAGCAAAACATGACTAAAGAAGAAATAAAAGATATTTTCATTAAAAAAGCAGTTAGGCATATTCCTATAGTAGATGCTAACAATAAAGTTATAGACTTAATAAGTATAAATGATATTTTGTTGCCAGAGGGGAAAGATAACCTAGTAATTATAATGGCAGGTGGTCTGGGTACTAGGTTAAAAGAACTTACTAAGGAAATCCCTAAACCTATGTTAAAGATAGGAAAAGACCCTATTCTTCATCATATAATAAATAACTTTAAGCAGTATGGCTATAACAAAATGGTTTTATCCGTCAATTATAAAGCTGATATAATAGAAAATTATTTTCAAGATGGCTATGCATATGGAGTTAAAATTGAGTATGTAAGAGAAAAAAAGAGACTAGGAACTGGTGGAGGAATAAAATTAGCGAAAAACTATATAGAAGCTCCATTCTTTGTTACCAATGGAGATATATTTACTAGCCTTAATGTAGAAGATATGATGAATTTTCATATAGAAAATAAATTTGATATAACTGTAGGGGTTAGAAGACATTCCTTTCAAATTCCTTATGGAGTTATAAGCTCAGAAGAAAATAACATTAGAAGTGTAGAAGAAAAACCTACTATAGAGTATTTAATCAATGGAGGAATTTATTGTATCAATCCGGAAATTATTGAATATATCCCAGATGATGAATATTATGAAATAACTGATTTAATAAATAAATGCATAAAAGAAGGGAAAAATGTTGGTAGTTATGAGATAAAAGATTATTGGATGGATATAGGGAAGATAGAAGATTACTATAAAGTGAATGAGGATATGTATGAATTAATAGCTTGTGAGAAATTAGGTGATGAAGATGATAAATAGTAAAAGGATTTTGGCTATAATACCAGCTAGAGGAGGTTCAAAAGGTATACCAAGAAAAAATATAAAGGATTTAAATGGTAAGCCACTTATTGCGTATACCATAGAAGAAGCTAAGAAAAGTAGATATATTGATAGTATAGTAGTTTCAACGGAAGATGAGGAAATAGCAAAAGTAAGTAAAAAATATAATGCAGAAGTGCCTTTTTTACGACCTAAGGAATTATCGGAGGATGATACTCCAGGAATAGAACCTATAATATATACAATAAAGAGGCTTCAGGAGAGTGGAGATGATTTTGATTATATAATGTGCCTTCAATGCACTTCTCCCTTTAGAAAGACTGAGCACATTGATGATGCTTTAAAAAAATTAATAAATGAAGATGCAGATTCTATTGTAAGTGTATGTGAAAGTGAAGTAAGTCCTTACTGGATGAAAAAAATAAAAAATGGTATAATGGAGGACTTTTTAGATGATATTCCATTTTATTCAAGAAGACAGGAGATTCCTACAACTTATAGGCTCAATGGAGCAATATACATTGCTAAAAGGGAAGTTTTATTAAAAAATAAGAATTGGTATACGAAAAATACTTTAGCATATATTATGGATAAAAAATCATCAATTGATATAGATGAAATGATTGATTTTAACTTTTCAGAGTTTCTTATGAAGGAGGATGAACATGACTAAAAATATGACATTTGGTGATGGAAAGCCGTGTTTTATAATAGCAGAAGCAGGTGTGAATCATAATGGTGATATAAATATAGCAAAAAAACTTGTAGATGCTGCTTTTGAAGCTGGTGTAGATGCGGTAAAATTTCAAAGCTTTAAAGCTGAAAATTTAGTAACTAATAAGGCACCAAAAGCTGATTATCAAAAGGAAACTACAGGTAATGGGAATCAATACGAAATGCTTAAAAGCTTGGAGTTATCATATGAAGATCATATAGTATTGAAAAGTTATTGTGAAGAAAAGGGAATATTATTTATTTCAACTCCTTTTGATTTTGAAAGTGTAGATTTATTGGAGAAACTAAATGTTCCTCTTTATAAAATAAGCTCTGGAGATTTGACAAATATTCCTCTTTTAAAATACATAGCAAAATTAAAGAGGCCTATGATTATATCAACAGGCATGGCTAACTTAGTGGAAATAGAAGATGCGGTGGAAGTGACAAAAAAAGAAGGAAATGATAAAATTAGTTTATTGCATTGCACATCTAATTATCCCACAGAATATGAGGAGGTAAATTTAAATGCTATGACTACGCTAAAAAATGCTTTTAAATTACCAGTAGGATATTCTGACCATACCATAGGAATAGAGGTACCTATTGCAGCAGTAGCTATGGGTGCAAAGATTATAGAAAAACATTTTACTTTGGATAAAGAAATGGGTGGTCCTGATCATAAAGCATCTTTAAATCCAGAAGAGCTAGGAAGAATGGTGTTAAGCATAAGGAATATTGAAAAAGCCTTTGGGGATGGAATTAAAAAATGTAATAAAAGTGAAGAAAAAAGTAAGTTTGTATCAAGAAAAAGTATTGTAGCTAAAAGATTTATAAAATCTGGGGAGATTATTACAGAGGAAATGTTAGACTTTAAAAGACCGGAGAATGGGCTATCGCCTATATATTTAGATGAAATTTTAAATAAGGTAGCTATTACAGAGATTTGTAAAGATGAAATAATAAATTTCTTTAATGTTAGGTGATTACAATGAAAAAAAATAAGTGTATTTTTTTAGACAGAGATGGGACGATAAATGTCTATAAATGCCTACTTCATGAATCAGAAGATTTTGAGCTATTACCTAGAGTATCAGAAGCAATAAGATTAATTAATAAAAGTGATTTTATGTGTATAGTTGTATCTAATCAACCTGTTGTTGCTAGAAATTTATGTTCTCTAGAAGATGTTTGGAAAATAAATGATAATATGAAAGAGTTATTAGCTGGTGAAGGGGCATATTTAGATGATGTATTTATATGTCCGCATCACCCAGATTCGGGATATTTAGGTGAAAATAAACAATATAAGATTAAATGCAATTGTAGAAAACCAGATATAGGTATGATAGAAAAAGCAGCACAAAAATATAACTTAGATTTATCAAAATCTTATATAATAGGGGATACAACTATAGATATTCAAACAGGAAAAAATTGTGGAATGAAAACTGTACTGCTTAAAACAGGATTAGCTGGAAGTGATAAAAAATACGATGTTTGCTCAGATTATAATGCAGAAACCTTGGTACAAGCTGTGAAAATAATTTTAGAAATAGATGAATAAATAGAATAATTCTTAGATGAATAAGGATAACTTTTGAAAATAATTATTTTAGTTTTGTAAGATTCCATAGAATTTTAGATAGTATATTAGTTGATATTGTATTTAATGTACAAAAGATTATAAACAAGAAGGAGCTGTTTATTATGAGCGAAGCATTTCTTAAGTACGATTATGATGTAAATATAAAATTGAATAATTTTGAAAAGTATATGATAAGACAAGATTTAGCAAGATTTAGCAAGATTTATAGGAAGATATGAAAATTTTAAGCTTATAAAAAACGTAAAGGGCTCAATTATAGAGTGTGGTGTGTACCATGGAGGAGGCCTAATGGACTGGGCTAAGTTATCTTTTAATTTGGAGCCATATGCAATGCATAGAAAAGTAATTGGGTTTGATACATTTGAAGGGTTTCCAAGCATATCAGAGAATGATGGCAGTAAGTATAAAAATGAAAATTTAAAGGAAGCAGGATTTGCCACTGAATATAATGTGCATAATGAACTTATAGATGTTATACAAGAATATGATAATAATAGGTCCTTAAATCAATTTAATAAAATAGAATTGATAAAAGGCGATGCTACAAAAACAATACCTGAATACTTAAGATTTAATAAACATTTAGTAGTAGCTTTATTATTTTTAGATTTTGATTTATATGACCAACTAAAGTAGCTTTAGACACACTTTTACCAAAAACACCCAAAGGTGGAATAATAGCTTTTGATGAAATAAATAATCAATACTGGACAGGAGAAACAATGGTGTTGCTAGATAAATTTACCAAAATAAATGATTTACAGATAAAGAAGTTTGAATTTGATCCTAATATAGCTTACATTCAATTATAAAATAAAGAGGGCGGATATAGATGAAGGTACTAGTAGAAGGCATAGGAAGTATGGTTTTTGGAACTCAATTAAAATACTATAGTGAAATGGATTGGAACTTAGTTGGAATAGATATCACAAATAAATCTTTTGGATTATATAAAGAATTAAAACCATATATTGTACCTAAATATTTAGATAAAGATTGTTTTAATATTATTGAAAATATAATTAGAAGTGAAGAAATACAGCTAGTATTTCCAACTATTAATGAAGGCTTACTCGAGTGGAGCAAAAGAAAAACATATTTTAAGGAAAAATATAACACTAATGTTGTTATATCTGATGAAGAAGTAATAAAGATTTGCACAGATAAGTGGAACACATATAAATTTTTTAGTGATAATAAAATTCCAACGCCTAAGACATCACTTGGTATGGATTATGAATTATTAAAGCCTAGAGTTGGTAGAGGGAGTTCTGGAATATATTTTAGGAATAATGTTGAGAAAAGCTTTGATATGGATGGATATATATCACAAGAAATAGTTAATGGTCAGGAATATACTATTGATGTTTTATGTGATTTAAATTCAAAGCCAATTTATATAATTCCGAGAAAAAGAATTGGGGTTGAATCAGGAGTTTCTGTGATGGGAATGACAGTATTCGATGAACAAATGGTGGGTTATGTAAAAAAAATAGTTAAAATCTTGAAACCAGTAGGTATTATAAATATTCAATGTTTTAAGAATGAAAAAAATATTTATTTTATAGAAATAAATCCTCGAATTGCTGGGGGAAGCTCATTATCTTTTGCTTCTTCGGATAATTGGTTTAACGCTATTAGAGCCTTTTATCAGGGCAAAGAATATGTTCCTAAAAAAGCTATTTATAATAACTATATGTTTAGATATTATCAAGATGTTATTGTAAATGAGAGAAATTTAGTATTTTGGAGTGAACAATAATGAAAAAGATATTAGCAGTAACTGGTATACGGTCTGAGTACTTTATATTGCAACCTATTTTTGAAGAATTAACTAAAAGAAATGATATTAGACTGAAAGTTGTAGTTACTGGAACACATCTTTCACCATTACACGGTAATACATACAAACTAATAGAAAATGATGGATACAACTTAATAAAACTGGAGACGCTGTTATCTTCTGATTTATTATCTGGAAGATGTAAATCAGTAGGAATTCAACTTATGGGACTTACAGATATTGTTCTTAGGGAAAAGCCTGATTGGCTAATGGTTTTAGGCGACAGGGAAGAAAGCATAACTACTGCTACTGTTGGAACTTATATGAACATACCTGTTGCGCACATTTGTGGAGGGGATCGGGTAGTAGGAAATATTGATGATTCTGTTAGACATGCAGTAACTAAATTAGCACATTTACATTTTCCCACTACAAGAGAAAATGGAGATAGAATCTTAAAAATGGGCGAAGAACCTTGGAGAGTTAATGTGGTTGGGAATCCAGCATTAGATTCAATTAGAAAACAAGAAAACTTATCATATGATTATATAAATAACAGGTTGGGAACGAATTTAAAAGAAGAAAAACCGTTTATATTATTAATAAAACATCCATTAAGCTCTGAAATAGAAGAAGCTGAAAATCAAATGAGGGTAACATTAGAAGCAGTATCTGAATTAGGGTATAGTACAATAATAACATATCCTAACTCTGATGCAGGTGGGTATGACATGATAAGAGTTATAAAGGAGTTTGAAAGAAAATACAGTTTTATAAAAGCCTTTGAAACTTTGCCTAGGGATATATTTGTGAATTTACAAAGAAAGGCTGCTTTATTATTAGGTAATTCTAGTTCGGGAATACTAGAAGCACCATTTCTAAAGTTGCCAGTTGTTAATGTCGGAAATAGGCAAAAACAAAGGCAACATGCAGAAAACATTATATTTGTACCTCATGAAAAAGAAAAAATAAAAGAATCTATAGAGAAGGCTATTTTTGATAAAGATTTTATTGAATTATGCAAAAATTGTATTAATCCATATGGTGATGGATATAGTGGAGAAAGAATTGCAAGAATCATTGCTGAAACTGAAATAAACAATGAGTTAATTAATAAGCAAATAATCTATTAACATAAAAGGAGCTAAATGTAATGAAAGTATTAGTAATTTCAGTTCATCCAGATGATGAAACTTTGGGATGCGGTGGAACAATTTTAAAACATAACGAATTAGGAGATGAATTGTATTGGTTAATTATAACTAAAGCAGATGCATCTTTAGGGTTTTCTGATGAATTTTTATTGAAACGTAGAGAGCAAATTAAAAAAGTTTGTAAAAGATATGGGTTTAAAAAGATGCACGAATTATCTTTGTTAACTACAAAATTACATACTATAGACTTTAGTGACTTAATACAAGCTATTTCAAAGGTAATAAATGAAGTAAAACCAGAAATAATTTATATGAATAATAGGTCAGATATTCATACAGATCATCAAGTTGCAGCAAAAGCTATAATGAGTTGTACTAAAAGTTTTAGATATCCTTTTATTAAGAAAATTTTGATGTATGAGTGCATTTCAGAAACAGAAATAGCCCCGGCCTTACCTGAGAATTTGTTTATACCTAATGTATATTCAGATATAACAGAGTTCATTGATAAAAAAATGGAGATAATGAAGATGTATGAGTCAGAAGTCCAGGAACCACCGTTACCCAGAAGTTTAGATAATATAAGAGCTTTAGCAAGATATAGAGGTTCATCGTGTGGTGTTGATTATGCGGAAGCTTTTATGCTTTTAAGGGAAAGATTTTAAAAGGAGATACTTTTTATGAGTAAAAAGATAGTTCTTTTAGGTGCTGGAGGACATTGTAAGGTTATTATAGATATTATAAAAAGTACAAGTCAATATGAAATAATAGGAATAACAGATAAAAATGTTAGAAGGAGTACACTTGATATACCTATACTAGGTGACGATAACATACTTGAAAATTTATACAAAAATGGAATTGAATATGCATTTATATGTTTAGGAGCAATAGATAATTTGTCTCTGAGGAATAATCTTTATAAAATGTTAAAAAATATAGGGTTTAAGATACCTGTACTAATTCATAAAAATGCTATAATTTCACAAAATGTTTCTATTGGTGAGGGTACATGCATAATGCCTGGTGCCATAGTAAATTCAGGAGCTTATATTGGTGAGAATTGTATAATAAATACTGGCAGTGTAATTGAACATGATTGTAAAATACAAAATAACACTCATATATCACCTAAGGTATGTCTAGGTGGAGGTGTTAAAATAGGATATAATTCTCATATAGGAATTGGGGCTAATATAATTCAAGGTATAAGTATAGGCAATGACGTTACTATAGGTGTTGGAGCTGTAGTTATCAATAATTTAGAAGATAATTGTACTGCAGTAGGAGTGCCAGCTAAACCTATAAAATTTAAGTAATTTAAATTAAAGTGCGGATAAGGAAGTGGAATGATGAATTTAAAAGGTAAGAAAGTACTTGTTACTGGTTCAGAAGGTTTTATAGGAAGTCATTTAACAGAAAGACTTATAGAAATTGGAGCAGAGGTAACAGCACTGGTTCAATATAATTCCTTTAATAATTGGGGATGGATAGATATTTTTGATAAAAATACAAAAGATAGCATTAAAGTAGTAACTGGTGATATTAGAGAATATGATGGAATGAAAAGAATTATAAAAGAACAAGATGTAGTTTTCCATTTAGCAGCTCTTATAGCTATTCCTTATTCATATTTATCACCTATGGCATATGTAAGAACTAATGTGGAAGGTACGACAAATGTTTTAGAGGCTTGTAGAGAATATGAGGTGCAAAAGGTTATACATACATCAACTTCAGAAACCTATGGTACAGCACTATATGTCCCTATAGATGAAAAGCATCCTATGCAGGGACAGTCTCCTTACTCAGCATCAAAAATAGGTGCAGATAAGATAGCTGAAAGCTTTTATAAAAGTTTTAACCTTCCAGTAGCTACTATAAGACCATTTAATACCTATGGTCCAAGGCAGTCAGCAAGAGCAGTTATACCGACTATAATATCACAAATTTTGTCAGGTAAAACTGAAATTAAGCTTGGAAGTTTAGTTCCCACAAGAGATTTTAACTACGTAAAAGATACTGTAGAAGCCTTTATAAAAATTGCCGAAAGTGATAAGACCATTGGAGAAGTTATAAATGCTGGATCTAATTATGAAGTTTCAATAGGTAATACAGTTAAAAAGATTATAGATATTATAGGCAAAGATGTAAGGATAGTTACTGATGATGAACGAATCAGGCCAGAAAATAGTGAGGTAAATAGATTGTGGGCAGACAATACTAAGATTAAAGAATTAACGGAATGGAAACCTCAATATAGTTTAGAGGATGGATTAAAAGAAACTATTCAGTGGATAAGAAATAATATGAATTATTTCAAAGCTGATATTTACAATGTTTAGATAATTTAAGTAAATATGAAGGAATTGGAGTTGAGCACATGATACCTTTATGCATACCTAAAATGAAAGGGAATGAATGGAAATATATAAAACATTGTCTTGATACTAATTGGGTATCCTCAGCAGGATCTTATGTAAATAAATTTGAAGAGGATTTTGCTAATTTTACACAGTGTACCAGTGCCGTGGTAACTATGAATGGTACTGCTGCTTTAGAGCTTGCACTTAGAACTCTAGGCATAGGAGTTGGAGATGAAGTTATAGTACCTTCTTTAACTTTTATATCCCCCATAAATACTATAAAGTATGTAGGAGCAGAGCCAGTATTTGTTGATGTGTGTAGAGATACTTGGGTTATAGACGTAGAAAAAATAGAAGAGATGATAACTCCAAGAACAAAAGTTATTTTACCTGTGCATATTTATGGTCACCCAGCAGAGATGAATAAAATTATGGAAATAGCAAAAAAGTACAACCTTTATGTTATAGAGGATGCTACTGAAAGTTTGGGATCTTTATATAATGAAAAGGCTGTAGGCACTATAGGACACATAGGATGTTTTTCTTTTAATGGTAACAAGCTTATAACCACTGGAGCAGGTGGAATGCTTGTAACTAATGATAAAAAGCTAGGAGAAAGAGCAAAATATTTATCCACTCAAACCAAAACAATTTTAGATAATGGTGCTTTTTATCACGAAGAGATAGGTTATAATTTTAGAATGCCTAATTTACTTGCAGCTATGGGTTGTGCACAACTAGAGAATATAGACGAGTATATAAAAATTAAAAGAGAGAATGCAAAAGTTTATAATGAACTTTTAAAGAATGTAAAAGGCGTAACACTACCTGTAGAAAAAGAAGAAGTAAGAAATGTTTATTGGCTATATTCTATTTTAGTAGAGGAGGATTATCCTTTAACTAGAGATGAACTTATAGCTAAATTAAAAGAAAATGGAATAGAATCTAGACCATTTTTTATGCCTATACATGAAATGCCGTCTTATAAGCAGTGTAAATGTGGTGATATGAAGATTACTAATGAATTAGCTGTTAAAGGTATAAATCTTCCAAGTTCTGTAGAATTGAAAAAACAAGATATTGAAAGTATTTGTAGCATAATAAGTAATTATTAAAATAAAATATATTTTATTCAATAATTTAGAATGGAGATAGGCTATGGATAATAAAATAGAATTATTAAAAATTACTAGTGAATATATATTAAGTGTAAAACATTCTATAGAACAAATTATAGAATATTTACAAAGTGATAAGGAAGCAAAAGGACTTTCATTAATAGGGGATGTAGCAAATAATTTAAGTTTGTTGTTCGAGTCAATAGAAAGCACTAAAGATTACCAAAAGGAAGAGGTTAATTTAAACGAATTAAATGAAAAGTTAAGTGAAATAGTTGAAGCTATGGAAAATGGAGATACTATATTAATAGGTGATTTATTTCAATATGAATTAATACCTATTTTAGATAATATACAAAAAATAATTAATGATTCTATAAAATAAGATATCAGTTAAAAATTTCATTGTTAGCTATGAATTTAATCCTAACAAGGAGTATAATATATGTTTTTGTGAGAGGGTAAGTAAACTAGAAAAAGTAATAAATAAATTTCAATCTAATTTTGATTTATATTATAATTTAGCTCTTATTTGTTTTTCCAAAGGCGACTATGAAAAATCTTTAATTTATTATTATACAAATTAATATTTAAGTGGTAATGAAGAGCTAACTGATTCTATTATGAAAAGTATAGATACTTTTACTAATGACAAATTAATTGGATAAAATAAAGTACTTAGTACTATAAAACTCAAAGAAGTATCTTTGAGTTTTCATATAAAGAGATTAAACATTTACTTGGGACTTTTATTTAATTACTTAGAAAAACTTTGAAGATGAAAAAGTATCTGTAAGTTTAATATCAGATTATGGACAAGGCTTTTTAATTTTAGAAAGAAAAGATTTTTATCTCATCACAGCGCTAAAGTTCCTTTTATGTTTATGGGAAATAATATTAAAAGAAGCAATTGTAATGAATTAATAGAGGGATTAGATTTATTTAATATATTATTAAAAGGTGTGAGCATAGAGGTTGATAATAGTAGAGATGCTAAACTACCTAGATATTTTAGAGGACACAAAGAAGAGTATACAGATTTATGTAATAGTTATTTAAAGGTATATTTTAATATATAAAAGAGTATATGATTATATAAGTATTTTAAAAGTAGACTAAATAGGTAAAATTTATATTTTTAGTGCAGGTAAAGAAATATATGAAATAGGAAAAAGATATAATTGTTATGATAATATTTTAAAGGGTTCTAGAGTTAAGTTGCATATTGGAGTTTCTAATGATTTTTTCAACAATTTAAATGCAGTTCTTAAGCAAATTGAAGATATTATTATATATACACCTTCAATTAAAGTGTTACCAAACCAATACTCTAATATTAAGTACGTATTTATTAATTTTAAGATGGCTAGAGATGGAATTAATAAGTTCAAACATATTATAGAGGAAAATTACAAGTCTAATTTAAAAGAATCTTATGGTACAAATAAGGAGTTTTTTAATACCTATACTTTTAATGATAAAAAAATATCATAATGGCTGCTGCAGGTCCATCCTTAGATGAAAATATTAGCTCTTTAAAGATGTTGCAAGATAAGATTAAAATATTTTGTGTGGGAAGTGCTCTTAAGACCTTAATGAATAATTGAATAAAACCTTATATGATATGTATAAAGATTACTCAGAAATTGTATATAATCAAATAAAAGGCTTCGAAAACCTAGATATACCCTTATGCTTTTTAAGCACTGCTTCTAGATGGGCGATGGCTAATTATAATGAATCTAAGCACATGTTTTATAATGAAGAAAATCATAGTAATGATGTAATAATTAATACAGGCAAAACCGTCGCTATTCCTACCATAGATATAGCTGTTAAAGGTGGAGCAAAGGAGATTATTTTAGTAGGACAGGACTTAGCCTTCGTAAATAATAAAACTCATACTGATTCTTTTAATGAAAGTTATAAAGACATAAATTTGACCAATGAAGTAAAAGGAGAAGTTTCTTTATTTAAAAAAGTTGAAGGTGTAACCGGTGAAATTTTGTATACTAAATCAGAGTATCTTAATTTTAAGTACTACTTAGAATTAGAAATAGAACATAATCCTCAAGTAAAGTTTATTAATTGCAGTAGTGGTGCTAGAATAAAAGGAACTAAGGAAATGAAGCTAGATAAAATAATAGAAACTATGTAAGGATATAAAGCAAGCATTAGTAGTTATAGAGATATCTATTGATGCTTTTTATATGTTTAAATAAGAACATCTATGATAATATATAATTAAAAAGTGTAAAGTACTAAGAAAATATTATTGAAAGTATAATAAAATAACGCTTCAGAAATTTAGTAAACTTAATTATAAAGGAGAGAACCTTAATTGATAAATGGCATTTATGAAAAGAATATAAATTATCTAGCTCAGGTTAATCCATCCTTAAGGAATAGATTATTAACAATAAAAAATAGTTCAGCAAAATTAGTACGAGGAGAAGGTGGAAAGCGAACTATATCTGTTGGAAGAGGAGGAGAAATCTTCATCCATAGTACTAAGGATCCAAAGGAAGAGGCTAAAGCTTTTTGCGAAGAGGTTTTTAAGGAGGATTCTCATATAGTGCTTTTATTCGGACTTGGATTAGGTTATGAACTTAGAGAACTGCAAAAGAAAGACCCAAGAAAGGTCTATTTTGTGGTAGAGCCTGATTTAGAGGTATTTAACTGCAGTTTAATGGCTAATGATATCAGGCCTATTATGGAAGAAGTTAATTTATTCGTAGGAAATAATGAAAAGCAGATTATAGAAGCATTAAATTATATAATAAATACTCATAAGTCTATAAAAGTTAAGTTAGCAGTGCTGCCTGCCTATGAGATAATGTATAAAGAGCTTTGGGAGAAAGTTCTTGAAGGTTTGAAAAAGATATTAAATGAATACTATGTGGCTATTAACACTAGTAATTCTCATCATAAGGAGTGGGTTAGAAATTATGTAATGAATTTGAAGTATATGGATAACATGCGTCCGTTAGAAAGCTTAAGACCTTATTTTAAAGATAGACCAGCTATAGTAGTGGCTGCAGGCCCTTCCTTAGAAGAAAATTTAGAAACATTAAAAAAAGTAGGAGATAAAGCCTTAGTTGTAGGAGTAGGTAGTGGTGTAAGTATCCTTGAAAGCCATGGTATAAAGGCTCATATACTAGGTTCCATGGACGGAAGTAAACTTCAAGAAAAGATTTTTATGGATCTAAAATATAATAAAGATTCTATGCTCCTTTATTCCATCCAGGGATATTATAAAGTCCCGAGTCATGTAAGTGGAAGGAAATTTTTAATGAATCAAACTGCCATGGATAGATATTTACATAAACAGCTAGGGTGGAAATATTTTAATAAATACTCTGCACCCTCTATCTCTAATGTTATTACTTACAATCTTTCACAGTTAGGCTGCAATCCTATTATAATTCTAGGGCAAGATATGTGTTATAGTAAAAATAAGTCCTATGCCAAAGGAGCTACCTACTTTGGAGAGTTTAAAGAAGAGGACCTGGAAAATAACCCTAATTACATAAAAACTTTAAATAATAGAGGGGAACAGGTATACACCACAGGCGGATTATTATCCTTCAAATATGCTACAGAGGATATAATTAGAGCTCATACAGGTACTACTTATTTAAATGGTGCAAACCAAGGACTTAAAATTGAAGGAGCAGAAAACATAGACTTTAACCAATATTATGAAGAAAAGCTTTCTTTAAATGAAGATATAGATCTGCCAGAGTCCTTTAAGGAAAACAATGAAAAAGTAGAACTTATAAAAAAACAAATATATGAAGAAAATCAGAAGGTAATACATAGCTGCGAAGAAATAGTAAAGGTTATAGAACAAAAGGATAAAGATTTAATAAGTATTATAAAGGAAAAGGAAGAGATTTTAAGCACTATTCCACTATACAATGAAGTGTTAAAAGATCTTTTGTATTTTATTGAGTATTTGCTTCCTAAGGAATATATAGGAAACATATTAAACAAATACTTGTACATTTTGGATAAGTGTTATATAATGGACAAAGCTTTTAGTGGAGAAGAGCTTATAAAGGAATAAAAGTGTGTGGTTATTAATATGAAGGTGTGGATTTTGTTATGGGTAATGAGAATATAGTGGTGGACAAGGAAACTATGGACAAAATAGAGCTAAAGCTCAGAGGATTAAAGTTACAGCTTCAAGATAAAACCTTAATAAAGGATTTACAGGAAATCATCGATTTATTAGAAGGTGAAATAAAAACTAAAGCTAATTCATTACAGGAAAACATAAAAGAAAAAATGAATGAAACAAAGCATTCTAATCCAGAAGTACATTTTAAATTCTATATGCTTTATAGAAAGCTAGCGGATAATCAAATTACTGAAGAAGAAGCTTTAAAAGCCTATGAAATATACATTAGAGATTAATAAAAAAATTTTAAGTTAAAAACAGAGAAATTATCTCTGTTTTTTTATTACTTAATTTTAGACGAGTATAAAGAATTATTTAGGTTGTACGATAAAGAAGAGAAAACTAAAGGAATAAAAATTAAAAAAATTATATTATTAAATTAAAGTAATAATAATACTAAAATAATCTAAGACTGTAATATTAAATTAAAGTTAGGTGGTGCGTATTATAGTGAAACTGTTTTTGGCTCAGTTACTAACATTGGTTATTATATTATTTTTTGTAAAAGTAATAAATGCTTTATTAGTAAAAAGTCTAGAAAAAACTAAATATAGGATCACATCAAGATTTTATTGCATTTTTAATTATTTGGTTATATTTATAATGGCTTTTGTCATAGGGAAAAAAGTTTTTTATGTTCTATTTTAGTAATAAACAAGTATGAATTAATAATTTAATATAGAGGGGAAGCATTATGGCAAAGATTATGTCTTTTTTAGAGAAATTAAATGTGATTGAAAAAGTTAATACTAATGAGATTAAGAATGAGATTAAGAATGATGAGGCTATGATTCAAAATGATGTGAACATTGAAGAGATTAAGGAAGTAGCTATCGAAGAAAATGTAGAACTGAAACCATATAAAGAGAAGCCGGCAGAGATTAGTTTTGATTATAATTCAAATTTAGAAGTAGACGAGATATATGAAAAATACAATATAGATAATAATAGTATGAACTCTATTTTCATGCTAGAGAACTTTATAAATGCTCTTCCTCAGAATCTACCTAATGATGTGAAAAGAAATTCTGTTTTAAATATATTAAGTGCATCTAAGCTTGAATTATATAATCTTATTGAAAATGGCAATCATAGAGTAAAGGTATTGAATGAGTTTTATGAGAGTTATAACAGAACCACACTGGACTCTATAAATCAATATAAAGAAGAGATAAAAAGATTAAAAGAAACTATCTCCTCTTATGAGCAGCAGATAAAAATTAAGGAAAGAATGCTAGAAGAACAGGGATATAAAGTAGATTATGAGCTTCAAAAGATTTGTAATATCATTAATTTCTTTGAAGGTCATAAATAAATAGATATTTGAGATAAAATAGCTTACATATATTTTACTGGCACCTCCATTTTGCTTTAAGTGAGGTAGTATGAAAAATAGAAGTTACAGGTTAACGAGAAAATTAAAAATATTAATTACAAAAATTTCAATTTGTATTTTTGGTACTTTTTGTGGATATGCCTTAGAGATATATAATGAAAATAATAAATGGGATAATTTAATATATCCTGGAGCTAAAATAGCAGAATTAGATGTAGGTGGAAAAACAAAGGAAGAGGCTATAAAGTTAATAAAATCACATTACATAGATGTATTGGTGAATGAAGAAATCGAAATTAAAGCTAATGATAATAAATATACTATAAATAAAGGTAGAATTATAAAGGAGTATGATTTGAATACTTCTGTAAATAATGCCTTTGATTATGGTAAAGATATGGACTTTTACAAAAAACATAAACTTATAAAGCAAGGTGTTAGTAAAAAATATAATGTTAATTTTATTTTAAATGAAGAGTATATAAAAAACTTCTTAGTTAATTTAGAGAAGGAAATAGATAAATCACCAGTAGGTGCAGCAATCATAAAGGAAAAAGGACAATGGGATAAGGTATGGAAGGATGAAAATGGTGTAAAATTACAAAGTGAGAAGCTTGAGAAATATATTAAGGAAGCTGTATACAATGGGAACAAATACATAGAAGCACCAGTTCAAGAAGAGGTTTCTAGCATTACTTTAGAGGAGATTAATTCTATAAACACAAAAATATCATCTTTTAGTACAAGTTTAGTTGCGTCTTCTATAGAAAGACTTAAGAATGTTGAAGTTGCCACTTCATTTGTTAATGGTAAGCTGCTTATGCCCGATGAGGTTTTTAGCTTTAATGAAACTGTAGGAGAGAGAACTAAAGCCAGAGGGTTTGAGGAGGCGCCTATAATAGTAGGCAACACAGTAGACAATGGGCTTGGCGGAGGCATTTGTCAAGTTTCTTCTACATTATATAACGCATTGCTAAAGGCTGGAATAAAACCTGTGGAAAGGGTTAAGCATAGCATTCCCGTAAATTATGTACCCTTTGGACTTGATGCTACGGTGGTTTGGGGACAAATTGATTTTAAGTTTAGAAATACATTACAGTATCCAATGTATATAGAAGCTTATATAGAGAATAATGAGCTTAAAGTTAATATATATTCTAATGGCTCGTTATTGTATAGAAGCTATGGTATAAATAGAAGTTTATACGGAAGTATACAAGGAAGCTTACAGAGGATTAATATAGATGAAAGCAATGCTTTTAAGCTTAAAAAGCTCTATGATGGGTATGTGGTGAGGGTAACCATGGACTATTATGAAAATGGCAACCTAATAGGTTCAAATTTAATTTCAGAAGATTATTATGGTTGGAATTATATAATAAAATAACTTATTGGATTTAACTATGATTTTATTGGAAATACCATTAAAGAAATCATATATTTACACGATAAAAATATAGAATAAAAATTTATGGAGTTGGTTATATGAGATTATATCACAATACTATGTCTTTAAATGTATATAGAAACTATTCTCAAAATCTAATAAAGCAAAGTAAAACTGTTGAAAAGATTTCTACTGGATATAAAATCAATGGTGCAGGAGACGATCCAAATGCATTAGCTAAAAGTGAGACCATGAGGATGCAAATTAGAGGCATGCAGATGGCTCAAAGAAATGTCCAAGATGGTATAAGCATGCTTCAATCTGTAGAAGGAAGCTTAGACAAAGTAAGTTCCATTTTGAATAGATTAAGAGAGCTTACTATACAGGCAGGGGGAACGGGAACTTTAGAAGATAAGCAGACCATACAAAATGAAATGGAGGAAATGGTAAAAGGCTTAAATACTATAGTAGCTGGAAGTGACTTTAACGAAGTGAATCTTGTTAATGGTTCTATCACTGGCGGTAAAGAATTGGCATGTGGTTCTCTTACGGGAGAAAAAATAACCATACCTGCTAAGAATTTAACACCAGCTGCATTGGGTGTAAATTCTATTGATGTTACTGTCGTGCCTGATGGAGTTAAGAATTCTTTAGGAATTATTGATGCTGCTATTTCAGAGGTAGTATCAATTAGAAGTGAATATGGTGCTATACAGAATAGGCTTGAATCGACCTATGAGATATCTAGCGAAAATCAATTGGTTTCAGAAAAAGCTGAAAGTGGAGTTAGAGATTTGGATGTAGCAGAAGAAATGATGTATTTTTCAAGAAATAATATACTCATAGAAGCTGGAAATGCCATGATGGCTCAAACTAATAGATTCCCTCAGGATATATTAAGAGTGTTAGAAAATGTTAGAGGAAGATAGATAACTAGTTGCTTAAATAATTATAGCACTTAATTAAACAATTTCTTTAAATAAAAGGATTATAAATAAATAAAAATAAAAAAATAACTACATTGCTACATAGCTTTGTAGTTATTTTTTTATTTATTTAATGAAGATTATTATTAAGCTTACATTTTTGGAAAAAGAAGAGCAAAGTATAAAGCGGAAAATATTCAGAATATTCTAAAAATAAAGGTTCGAAGGTACTAAAACTTACCCTAAATACATTAATTAAATTTAAAATAAATTTTAATTAAAAAAAGCTAGAAAAAAATAAAAAAATATAATATAATAAGAAAAGATGGTGAAAGAAAATTTTTACTTTTTAGGTAATTAAACATTTTTTATCATATAAAAACATATTACAGAAATTTTCTATTTATTTCAACATCTACTTTTACAAAAACCACCTTAATTCTTATGAATTTAGTAGACAAATTTTATTATTTAATATAAAGTAAAATTATATAAATCATAATAAAAAGTACTATTATATAAAGAAAAAATAAAATAATCATTTCTTTATAATATGATATATAATTCTACTTAAATTATAGTATAAATGTGGAGGTGAAATTATGAATCTTAATGGATTATCAAAAGATAATATGACCTATGAGCTAATAAAGAAAAGTTTAGATGCCTCTACCATCAGAGGAAAAGCTATAGCAAATAATCTAGCTAATATAAACACAAAAGGATATAAGAGATTTAATGTATCCTTCGAGGAAAGTCTAAAAAATGCTTCTGATGAGTTAGAAATGAAAACTACTAATGAAAAACATTTTAAGAATGGTAATGATTTTGGGGAAATTAAGGTGGAACAAGATGAATCTCATAGTATGAGAGAAGATGGAAATAACGTAGATTTAGACAATGAAAAAGCTAATCAAGCTGCTAACACATTGATGTATAATGCCTTAATTACTCAGATAAATGGAAGATTATCCAATACTAAGTATGTTATAAACGGGGGGAGATAGTTAGATGATGAACGCTTTTAGATCTTTGAGAATCAGTGCTAGTGGACTAGCTGCGGAAAGATTGAGAATGGATACTATAACTTCAAATATGGTCAACGCTACCACCACCAGAGGAGACGATGGTAAACCCTATGTAAGAAAAGTAGCAGTATTTCAGACTAATCTAGACGATGCAATGTCAAAAGGCAAAGAAAATGGAAACACTTTATTAGGTGTTAAAGCAGTAGGCATTGAAGAAGATAAATCACCCTTAAGGAGAGTATATGATCCTACTCATCCAGATTCCGATGCTGAAGGCTATGTTACTATGCCGAATGTAAATATACTAAATGAAATGGCAGACATGATAGCTGCAACTAGAGCCTATGAGGCTAATGTGGATACTTTAAATGCTAATAAACAAATGTTTTCTAAAGCTTTAGAAATTGGTAGATAGGGGAAAAATATATGAAGATAAATGAATTTGTGCCAAGTGGTAAAATTTTTGATAGTATGAGTGTGGATACAAAGAAAAATAACATTGGTAGTGAATCTGAAAATTTTGCTGATATGCTAAAAAACAATCTGGATAAGGTTAATGAAAAACAACTATCTTCTGAAGAATTATCTCAAAAGTTTTTAAGGGGAGAAGATGTAGATATACATGAAGTGATGATTGCCAGTGAAGAAGCTAGAATTTCTTTGCAAATGGCAGTGCAAATACGAAATAAATTAGTAGAAGCCTATCAGGAGTTAAATAGAATGCAGTTATAGTAGGTAAGGAGTGCAAGGAATGGGAAAGCTGTCAGAAACCATTAGGGGGGTATTGCAGCGGTTAAAAGATATGAGAAAGGGTATGAAGATAGCCTTAGGGGCGTCTATTGCAGCCATCATATTAGCCGCTGTATTTTTAGGATTTTATACTAGTTCAAATAAATATGACTTATTATTTGGTAATATGGATAAAAATGACGCAAAAATAGTTAATGACAAATTAAAAGAAATGAAAGTAGATACTAAGGTAAAAGGAAATAATATCTATGTACCTAAAGGACAAGTAGAACAATTAAGACTAGAATTATCACCAGAGATAACTAATGGAAGTAAAGGCTTTGAACTTATGGATAGTGGAAATTCCTTTGGAATGACCGATGAAGAGTTTAAGCTTAAAAAACAAAGAATGCTTCAAGGGGAAATAGAAAAAACTATTAAAAGTTTTCCTCAGATACAAAATGCTAGAGTACATATAACTCCGGCTCAGGAGTCCGCCTTTGTAAGAGATGCTAAGCCAGGAAAGGCAGCAGTATATATCCAGTTAAAACCATCAAACAAGCTGAGTTTAGAACAGGTAAGATCCATTGTAGCTTTAGTATCAGGAGCTTCACAAGGAATACCTAAGGAAAGTGTAGAAGTTGTTGACGATAAGATGAACCTTTTAAGCAGAGATATATTTAAGGATGAAAATGAGCAATTAGTAAGTTCCAGTTCCGTAGAAAAGCAGCAGGATATAGAAGCAGCTTTTGAAAGAAAATTAGAATTAGCACTGATGGACTTATTAGAACCTAGTATTGGAAATGGAAAAGTTAAGGTTAAAGTTAATTCTGATCTAGATTTTGATTCTAAGCAAAAGAGTGTAGTAATAATTGATCCTAATAAGGTGCCAGTAAGTGAAAAAATATTGAAAGAAAACAATACCAATAATGGAGACAGGCTAACTCAAAGTCCTGTTGACAATAATATGAATAATGGAGCTGTAGGTAATGCTAATAACAACTCTACTAGCTCTAAGGAAGAGACTCAAACTAATTATGAAGTAGGAAAAACTGAAAGTAAAACTATAAGTGCTCCAGGAGAGGTTAAAAGAATAACAGCTTCTGTTATAGTAGATGGAAATCTTGATGCAGCCTCTACTCAAAAGATAAAAAATATTGTAGCAGGAGCTATTGGTTATAAACAGGACAGAGGAGATGAAATAAGTGTAGAAAGTCTTCCTTTTGATCCGGAATTAAAGAACGCAGCTACAAAAGAAATGCAAGAGATGCAAAAACAGGCTGAAGCAGAAAGAAGAATGAAATTGTATAGAACTATAGCTATAGCTGGAATAGCATTGCTAGCAATTATTATAACTATTATTGCTTTAAGAAAGAAAAATAAACCAAAAGAACAGCCATTAGAAGAGGCAGTAGGTTTAGATGTTGTTATTGGTGATGAAATTGCACCTAAAGAAGAGATTCAGTATGCACCTATAAATTTTGAGGTCAATGATGAGAAGAGTCATATAGAAAAAGAAATTAAAAAATATGCTACGGATAAGCCTGAACAAGTAGCAGAAATCATTAAATCATGGTTAATTGAGGATGAGAGGTGATAATATATGGCGAAAGAGAATAAGTTGACAGGTATACAAAAGGCTGCCATACTGTTTATTACCCTTGGGCCAGAAGCTTCAGCAGGAATAATAAAGAGATTGCCTGAGTCAGAAATTCAAAAGATTACATATGAAATTGCAAATATAACCTCTGTTTCTCAAGAGCAGAGGCAAGAGATACTGAATGAATTCGTAGTGATGAATCAAGCAAAGGATTTTATTTTAGAAGGCGGATTAGATTATGCACGAACTTTATTAGGTAAAGCATTAGGACCTCAAAGAGCCAAAGAGATATTGGAAAAAGTAACAGAGGCTACTCAACAATATAGACCTTTTGCTATTGCAAGAAAAGCTGATGCTCATCAGCTAATGAATGTTATAGCTAATGAGCATCCTCAAACTATAGCTCTTATTCTATGCTATTTGCAGCCAGATAAATCCGGACAGCTCCTTTCATCTCTATCAGAAGAGGTTCAAAGTGAAGTAGCTTATAGAATTGCAACTATGAGCAATACTTCTCCTATGGTAGTAAAGGAGATTGAAAAAGTTCTAGATAGTAAGCTTTCTTCAGTGGTTAGGTCTGATGTAGCTGTTATTGGTGGCGTAGATACCTTAGTAGATATATTAAACCAAGTGGATAGAACTACAGAAAAGAATATCACTGAAGTATTGGAAAGAGAAGATCCAGAATTAGCAGAAAAGGTAAAGGAATCTATGTTTGTATTCGAAGACATCATTACCTTGGACGATGTTTCTATTCAGAGAATTTTAAGAGAGATAGAAGTGAAGGATTTGGCTCTTGCGCTTAAGGGTTGTTCTGATGAAGTGGCTAATGCTATATTTAGAAATCAATCTAAGAGAGCTGCTGCTTCTCTAAAAGAAGATATGGAATTCTTAGGACCTGTAAGACTTATGGATGTAGAAAAGGCACAACAAAAGATAGTTGGAGTTATTAGAAGGCTAGATGAAGCTGGAGAAATAGTCCTTTCAAGAGGTGGAGAAGATGCAATCATTTTATAGTGTCATAAAAAATAGCAGAGTGGAAACTCAAGGTAAAAAGCTAGTAGACACTTCTTACTTTACAAATAAGCTATCTGAAGTTCAGTTAGAAGATATAAATGAAGAAGTTTCTGAGAAGATGATAGAAAACTATGAAAATCTTGCAAAATCCATATTGGAAAACGCTAGGAAACAGAGCGATGAAATATCCTCTAAAGCCATAGAAGACGCTCATAGATTAGAAAAAGAGGCTTACGAAAAAGGATATTCAGAAGGTGTGACTTCAGGGTATAGCCAAGGGCATGATCAAGGCTATAAAGAGGCTTATGATGCTAATATTGAAAAAGCTCTAAAAGAAGCGGAAGATATTGTGAATAATGCAAAATCTATACTTTTAAGCGCTCAAGATCAGTATGTTAAATACTTTGAAGAAAAGAAAGAAGAATTGATTCAATTGTCTTTAACTATAGCAGGTCATATATTAAAAAGGGAGTTAGAGAAAGACTCTTCTCTAGATAACATAATTTTTGAAGCTTTAGGCGAATCGAGAAGTGCTAGTTCTTGCGTTATAAGATGTAAAGGTAAGTATGTGTCTCATTTAAAATCTCAGCTAGAAGCCTGGAAAGAGCGATTAGCTATGAAGGCTGAAGTATTTGTTGTAGAAGACAATATACTAGAAGATGGTAATGTGGTTATTGAGAAAAATAATGGTAGTGTAGTGGTAGATATAGATGATAGTTTAGATAAGATAAGAAAAGAAATATTAGGGTAGTTGAATTTTGGGAGGCTTAGCTGATGATTGATATAAACTTTGATTACCTAATTAATAAGATTATTGAATGTGATACTATTCATTATGAAGGTCAGGTAAAAAAAGTAATTGGATTAACTGTAGAGGTAGAGGGGATAAAATCCTTCGTAGGTGAATTATGCATTGTGTATAATGAAAAAAATCACCCTATATATTGTGAGGTAGTGGGTTTCAAGGATGATAATGTAATACTGATGCCCCTAGGAGAATTGATAGGTATAGCACCAGGGTGTAAGGTAGTACCTCAAGGTAGGCCCCTTAGTGTAAAGTGCAGTGATAACCTATTTGGAAAAGTATTAGATGGATTAGGTAACCCTCTAAAGGATGAAGAAATAACTAGTGGAGATTATTATGCCTTAGACCGAGAGCCTCCTGACCCTCTTAAAAGAAGAAGAATTAAAAATATTTTACCTACAGGAGTAAGAGCCATTGATGGTTTCTTAACCTGTGGAGAGGGACAAAGAATAGGTATATTTGCTGGTAGTGGAGTAGGAAAAAGTACTACCTTAGGCATGATCGCTAGAGAAGCACAGGCAGACGTGAATGTTATTGCTCTTATAGGAGAGAGGGGAAGAGAGGTCTTAGATTTTATTGAAAAGGATCTAGGAGAGCAGGGACTAAAAAAATCTATAATAGTTTGCGCCACCTCGGACAAACCCGCTTTAATAAGGTTAAAGGGAGCCTTTACGGCTACTGCCATAGCTGAGTACTTTAGAGATCAAGGCAAAAAGGTTATTTTGATGATGGATTCTGTAACTCGTTTTGCTATGGCTCAAAGAGAAGTGGGATTAGCCATAGGAGAACCTCCGGCTACAAAAGGATATACACCTTCTGTATTTGCAATGCTTCCGAGACTTATGGAAAGATCAGGAATGTCTGATAAAGGGTCTATTACGGCTTTTTATACGGTGTTAGTGGATGGTGATGATTTTAATGAGCCAATAGCCGATGCCGTAAGAGGTATTTTAGATGGACATATAGTATTATCTAGATCTCTAGCCCATAAGAATCACTATCCTGCTATAGATATTTTAAACAGTGTCAGCAGGCTTATGCCAGAAATTGCAGAGGATAAACATAAGCAGACAGCTTCCTTTGCCAGAGATTTATTGGCTACCTATAAAGACTCGGAGGATTTGATTAATATAGGAGCCTATGTAAAAGGCAGTAATAAAAAAGTGGATTTAGCTATTAATTATTATGATAATATTATAAATTATTTGAGACAAGGTATTAAAGACCATTCAGATTTTTCAGAAAGTATTGAAAGATTAAAAAATATGTTTAGCTGATCTTCATATACATAAGTGTAATTTTAGAAGAGAAATACAATTAAGAGAGGATATAGAAATTATGATGGGCTTTAATTTTAAACTTCAAAAGCTATTAGATATTAGAATATCCAAGGAAGATGAAAGTAAGAGAGTATTTAAGGAAGCGCAGCAACAAAAACTTAAAACAGAAGAAAAATTAAATAATCTTAAAGAAAACTATAATAAATATAATGTTATAAATAAAAATGAAACTCTAATTCAGCAAAAAATAAAAAAGAATTATTTAAATGTTATTAATACCAGTATAAATGAAACTTCTAAAGAATTAGAGAAGAAGGTATTTGTCTTAGAACAAAAAAGGGAAGATTTGAAGAGAAAGCAAATTGATAGAAAGACAGTAGAGATATTAAAGGAAAAAAAATTAGATAGCTTTGTGAAAGAACAGAATAGGATCGAGCAGATAAATAATGATGAATTTGCTCTTTACTCCTATATAAGAAAGACTGAAAGGAGGTGAGAAAATGCAAATAAAGCCATTAGTAAAAAGCGTTGAAAATATAAACAATGCTAAAGTTAAAGACAAAAATGCGGTGGGAAATAAGGAAGATATGTTTAAGAACTTATTACTCAATAATGCTCAAGGCTCTAAGAGTGAAAAGACTTCAGAAAATAAATCATTATCAGAAAACAAGTCATTAAAAGATAGTGCCGAAAATCTAAATAAATCAGAAAAAAATGTAAATACTGGAGAACAAGAGCTAGAAAAGGTTAAAGATAATGATTCTGAAGATGTCCTAGCTGAAAAAGCTCCTGAAAAAGAAATAACTAAAGATATAGCCACGCTTATTATGCAGCTGCTACAATCTATAGCTAAAGATGCTAATTCCGAAATGAAGCCAGAGGATAAAGCCTTGGTTAACAGCATAAAAGAATTAATTAGCGCTGCAGAAAACATAAATGCTCCTCAGCAACAAATAGTAGCTTTAGCTAATATGCTTAAGGAAAACAATAGTCTGCTAAATTCATTAAAGGAGCTAGTAAATAATTTAGAATCAGTGCCCTTAACTTCTGAGGAGTCATTAGATCTTGAAAGCTTATGGGAGTTTATACCAAATTCTAATGAAAATGCTGTAGATGCTAATAGCGATAATTTGACACAAATTAAAGGCTTAATAAACAAGATTTTAAAAGAAGAAAATACAGAAAATAAAGTAGCTACCAGTACTCCAGAGAATGTAACGGACTTAGAGCCAATCATTAAAGAAGAAAGTATTAGCAAGATTCTTACAGAAAGTGGCACAGAAGAACAAGGAGCATCAGATACTAATGCTCATGCAGCTAATAAGGAAGAAAAACTACTAAACTCCTTAGTTAGAAGCAGTGATGAAGGTAAGAGCAATAAGATAAATATGTTTATGCAAAACCTTACTAAGTTTAATGGAGATGTAGAGAAAATACCTTCTGCTGAAAATATGGTGGTAAATAAAAGTACTTTTAATGCAGATATAATTAAAGCTGTAAAATACATGGATGTAAATAACCTTAAAGAGCTGACGGTAAAATTATATCCAAAGGAACTTGGACAGATAACTATCAAATTAACTATGGAAGCTGGAATTATGAAGGCTAATCTAGCTACTAATAACAAGGATACTTATAATCTTCTTCATGCTAACATAAAAGAATTAAACGAAAACTTAAACAATTCTCAGTTTAAGGTAAATGAAGTTACTATTAATATTTATAACGAAGATACTACTTTCTTTAAGCAACAAGGTTTTTCAGATAATCAAAACAGACAAAATCAAAGCGAAAACGGAAGCGGTAAAAATTCCGTTATAAGAGAAGAAGAAACGTTAACACTAGAACAATTAAATGTTAGCTCAGAACAAAAGGACAAGCTTTTGAATAGCAATGTAAGTATATTAGCTTAAAGGAGGTATTGTAATGAGTGATGTTAATGTAAAAACTAATACCAAGGCACCTTCTGATTTCCAAAGGCCTAAGACTGCTATAGGAAATGAAGAAGCTGGCAAAACAAAAAGAGGTACTAGGATAGTTAAGTCTAATGGTGCTATGGATAAGAATGCCTTTTTAAAAATACTGTCTGCAGAGCTTTCTAATCAGGATCCTATGAACTCCAAAGATTCCACTCAATTCATTGCACAGATGGCTCAATTTGCTTCCATGGAACAGATGTATAATTTAAACAACACCATGTCTTCCTATGCTGCTAATAATTTAGTAGGGAAGGGAATTACTTTAAAATTAGTAGATGGGGCAGGTAAGCAGGTAGCAGGCATAGTAAGAACTGTGACAAAGATTGGAGATAAATTTAAAATAGGTGTAGAACTTAACAAAGATGGCAAAGTAGATGTATATGAATTTGATTCATCAGAAATTGATAGTGTCTTAGATGTACCAGATTATAGATTAGATTTCTTAAATGGAAATACATCACTACTTGCAGGAGCTTCAATGATTGGGAAGAAAGTAGAATTTAATGTTAAAGATTCTCAAGGAACTGGTAGTGAAGGCGGTACTTCAGAAGGAGAAAAGCCAGAGGAGAAAAACATTGTTGGAATAGTTAAGGGAGTAGTAAGAGAAAACGGTATTGTGAAGTTAAAGGTTCAAGTGGAAGGGAAGGATGAAATTAAGACCATACCTCTTGATAATGTAATAAAAGTTGATGTTCCCTAGGAGTGAATAAAGAATGGGCTTTAGAGTAATTAATGGTAAGCTTTATGAAGTAGGAAATTTCCCTCAGTATAATAATGTAAACAAAGAAAGAATTTCTAACAATACTAAGGAAAGCTTTAAAGCTATACTGGAGAAGGAGATTCAATCAAAGGATAGTTTTAAAATATCAAATCATGCTGCAGAAAGAATTAAAGATATCGAACTAGATGATGGTGATATGAAGAAAATTAATGAGGGAATAAATTTAGCAGAGGAAAAAGGAAGTAAAAACTCAGTGCTGCTATACAAAGATATAGCTTTGGTGGCTAGTATTGAAAACAGAACTATAATAACTGCAGTGCAAAAGGAAAGAACTAAAGAAAATATATTCACTAACATAGATAGTGTAGTGATTCTATAGGGCTGGACCTTAAAAGGAGGCTCTAACCTTGCGGAAGGATGGAAGCAAGGGAAAATTAATTTGCAATTTATAATAGGAGGTCATATATATGTTAAGATCCATGTATTCCGGTATCAGTGGAATGAAGGTAAATCAAACAAAGCTAGATGTTATAGGTAATAATATTGCTAACGTTGGAACAACTTCTTTTAAGGTTTCTAGAGTTAGATTTCAGGATATGCTTAGCCAAAGTGCAGGTAAAGCTTCAGGGCCAGCTTTAAACACAGGAGGGGTTAACCCTAAGCAAGTAGGATTAGGAGTAAAGCTTGCAGGGATAGACACTGTAGTGTATCAAGGTATGATGCAGCCTACTTCAAGAAACCTAGATGTAGCTGTAGATGGAGAAGGTTATTTTATGGTAGCTAAAGGTCCAAGGACCTTTGATAATACTTCTTTAGTTGTAGACGCAAATCATGAGTTGAGCGGTAGTAGCAACTTAAGTATTATGTATACTAGAGATGGATCCTTTATATTAGATACAGAAGGAAATCTTTTAACTTCAGATGGATATAGAGTGTTGGGATATTCTGTTAGTGGTAACGGTATGAAACCAACAGGATCAGGAGCAGGAGCAGCATCAGCTGTATCAAGCAGTATAGATGCTAGCGGTAACATCATTTTTGTTGATGCAGATTCAGTATCAGGAACAGCATCAAATCTAAAGGCAAATGATGGATTAAAGACACTTAGAATACCTGAAAAGATTTTTGTTGGTTCAGGTACTGGTTCTGGTGCTATTCAAAAGAGAATAATTTCTTTCTCCATTGAAAAAGATGGTTTAATTAAAGGAGTAGTAGAAGGTGGACAAGTAGCTGTATTGGGTCAAATAGCCATGGCTTCTTTTAAAAACCCAGCTGGATTAGAGAAACTAGGAGGAAATCTTTATTTAAACTCTGCAAACTCAGGAAATGCTGTGGTAAGGAGTGGAATAGGAACTGACCCAACAAAAGATAATAGCAAGGGCTATGGAGATATGCTTCAAGGTATGCTGGAGATGTCCAATGTAGATCTAGCGGAGCAATTTACAGATATGATAGTGGCAAGCAGAGCCTTCCAGGCTAGCGGTAAGATGATAAGCACTGGGGATGAGATTCTTCAGGATATCATAAATCTAAAGAGATAGTTTTTTAATGAATAACTTATTTTAATGCACAATTCACAATGCACAATGCACAATTAAGGAAGATTTTTTTCGCTAGTCGAAAAAAATCAGATAATTTTATATTTATAATTTTTCTAAGCTTTGCTCAGAAAAATGTCCTTAATTGTGAATTGTGAACTGTGCATTGTGAATTTATGAAGGAGGTTTATATGATAAATGTTACCGGTCTTAACCATAAAGAGTTTATTTTAAATGCAGAACATATAGAAAAAATAGAAGAAGTACCTGAAACATTAATTACTTTAGTCAATGGAAAAAAGTACATAGTGTTAGAAACCACAGAAGAAGTAGTTAATAGAGTTATAAAATATAAAAATAGGATTTTTACTTTAAGTATTTAGGAGGCATTTAGACATGAAAAAGCAAGACTTAATGACCTTACTAGGTGTCGTAGCAGGTATTATATTATTGCTATGGGGAATGAGTTTGGGAGGATCTAAATTAAAGATATTCTATGATTTTCCATCCATTATAATTACAGGGTTTGGTTCCTTCTGTTCTCTTTTAATTAATTATCCTTTTAGAGAAGTAAGCAAACTAGGTTCAATTATAATAGAATCCTTTAAAGAACTTAAATCATCTAAAATAGATATGATTGAACGATTCTCAAGCCTTTCAAAAAAGGCGAGAAGAGAAGGCTTGTTATCTTTAGAGGATGAAGTTTCAAATATAGAGGATGATTATCTAAAAAAAGGCTTACAGATGGTTATAGACGGAATTGAGCCAGAAACTATTAGGGAAATAATGGAACTTGAAATAGGAGAAATGGAGAAGAGACACAAAATAGGTATAGACATGCTAAAATCGTGGGCGGCCTATGCTCCAGCTTTTGGTATGATAGGTACTTTAATAGGACTTATCCAAATGCTTGATGGATTAGATGACTCAAGCAAGATTGCTTCTGGTATGGCTGTTGCTTTAATAACAACCTTTTATGGTGCTGTTATGGCGAATTTAATCTTCACACCTATGGCCGCAAAATTAGCTTTAAGAAGTGAAAAGGAATCTGGACTTAATGAAATGCTTCTAGAAGGAATTTTGGCTATACAATCTGGTGTAAATCCAAGAATAGTGGAAGAGAAATTAATATGTTATTTATCTCCTGAAGAAAGAAAAAAATATGGTGAAGTTACAAAATTGCAAGAAGGAGTTGCATAATAATGGCAAGAAAGAAAACGGAATCAAATGGTGGCCCTTCTGGACAAGAATGGTTAGCTACCTACTCTGATACTGTAACTTTATTATTAACCTTCTTTATATTGCTGTATTCTTTCTCAACAGTAGATGCTCAAAAGCTAAAAAATCTATCTGCTGCAATGCAAACAGTTCTTTCAGGTCAAGGAGGAACTTCAATATTAGAATATAATATAAATACTGGGAATGCTCCTTTAGTTGGAGAAGATATGAATACAGATGCTGCACAAAATGTTGGACAAGCTACTGATATGTATTCAACAGTGAAAGAGTTTATTGAGAAGAATAATATGCAGTCTTCAGTACAAATTAAAGAAGATGAGAGAGGTGTAATAATCCAGCTTAGGGATAATATACTATTTGAGTCTGGAAAAGCTGATTTAAAGGATAATAGTAAGAGTATTTTAGATAAGATAAACAGTTTGATTTCCACCTTTCCTAACAATATAATAGTGGAAGGGCATACTGATAATTTACCCATTAATACCTTTAAGTTTGAAAGTAACTGGGAGTTATCTACTGCTAGAGCAGTAAATGTAGTAAGATATTTTGTGGAACAGAGAGGTCATAATCCTGTAAGGTTTTCAGCAGCAGGCTATGGTGAATTTAAGCCCGTGGCACCAAATGACACTGCAGATAATAAGGCTATGAATAGAAGGGTAAACATATTAATAGTAGCTACAGAAAAGGAGAAGAAAAAATAATGGCTGAGAAGAAAGTGAATGCTAATAAAAAAGAAAAAGAAAAAGAAAAGAGTAGTGGTAGTGGATTAAAAATTATTATTATTATTCTATTAACATTAATTTTATTAGGTGGAGCAGCTTTTGCAGGATTTTTTATATTTTTTAAAGATAATAATAACACTCAAGCAGTAACTCCTAATGTTGTAAACTCTAATAATATACCAACAGTATTACTAATTGATGAAAATATTTTTGATTTGGGAGAATTTACAGTAAATCTGTCTGACGAGGGTGGAAAAAGATATTTAAAGGCTAAAATATCCATTGGATATGATAAAAAGAATAAAAATTTAGCAAAAGAAATGGAGCCTAAAAAAATTATTTTGAGGGACTCTGTAATTACTGTATTGACATCTAAAAAAGCTACGGATATGACTCAAAAAGGTAAAGAGGATTTGAAAAAGGAACTATTAGATAAGATTAATCCACTGTTTAAAGATGGTAGAATAACTAGTATATATTTTGATGATATTTTAGTTCAATAGGGACGATGATTATGGAATTTTGGGTGTTACTTTTTAAAATTGCTATTTTCCTACCTTTTATACTATTTTTGTTTTTTATATCTATTAAGTATGGAGGAGGAAAGCTTCAACAGATTCAAAACACTAAATATTTAAAAGTTATGGAAAGACTATCTCTTTCAAAGGATAATTCTATATTAATTGTTAAAATAGGAGAAAAGGCATATGTAATTTCCTCTGGTAATAAAGGAGTAGAAATACTTATGGAGTTACCAGAGGAAGAAATAAAAAAGGTTGAAGCTTATAAAGCAATTCCTCAATATAGTAATCTTAAAGATTTTTATAACAAACTTAAGGTTAAAGGAAGATATGATGATGAAAAATAAAAAAAGATATGGCCTTATATTGCTTTTTGCGGTAATAACATTATGCTTTATTGCCATAAAAGCAAATGCGGCACCTGAAAATGTACCTGTTCCTAAGATTAATTTTTCTGTAGATGGGGCAAGTACTCCTAAGGATTATGTAGATAATATTAAAATATTGATTTTTTTAACTCTATTAACATTATTACCGTCCTTTGTGATAATGATGACTAGCTTTACAAGAATAATTGTAACCTTTTCCTTTTTAAAAGGAGCTTTAGGCGCGCAGCAGTCTATACCAAATCAGATATTAATAGGCTTAGCTTTATTTTTGACGATTTTTATAATGGCTCCGGTTTATAATAATATGAATGAAAAAGCTTTTAAACCTTTCTTAGAAAATAAAATTAATCAAGAGCAAGCTATAGAGGAAGGTGCCAAGCCTATAAGGGAGTTTATGCTTAAGCAAACTCGCCAAAAGGATCTAAAACTCTTTATGGAAGTAGCCAAGCTAGGGGAAGATGTTACTAAAGAAAATGTACCTCTTTATGTGGTTATACCAGCTTTTGCTATAAGTGAGTTAAAAACAGCCTTTCAGATAGGCTTTTTACTATACATTCCTTTCTTAATTATAGACTTAGTGGTAGCTAGTGTTCTTATGTCTATGGGGATGTTCATGCTTCCTCCAGTGATGATATCCATGCCTTTTAAATTATTATTATTCGTAATGGTGGATGGATGGTATCTACTGGTTAAGTCCTTAATTATGAGCTTTTCGTGAGGTGAAAAAATATTATGAGTGAAACCATGATAATGGGCATTATTAAAGATGCTCTATCAACAGCCATGCTAGTGGCTGCACCTATACTTCTTGTATCTATAATAGTAGGCTTACTGATAAGTATTTTTCAAGCTACTACACAGATACAAGAGCAGACTCTTACTTTCGTTCCTAAACTTATTGCTATCGCTGTTGTAGGATTAATAGCTGGCAGCTGGATGCTTAATACTATAATTAGATTTACAGAGAGGATTTTCGATGTTATTGCCAATATAGTTCAATAGGGGGAAATACTTTGATTGATGTCTTATACTTTACAGCAGTAATTTTAATTTTTTTACGAATAGGTACTTTTCTTATTACAGTACCCACTTTTTTCCCTAATGGTACTCCTAGTATAATGAAAGTGTTCTTAGGACTCATGTTTTCTTTTATATTGGTACCGGGAATCAAATATGGCTATTTATCCAATATAAACTCTAATTGGACCCTATTTATGTACTGCTTAAATGAAGTAGTAACAGGATTGGTGCTAGGATTTATAACTAACTTATGCTTTAATGTTATAAGAATGGCAGGAAGCTATATGGATATGCAATTAGGATTTGCCATGCTATCTATGTTTGATCCTAATACTAAAAGTAATTCCACCTTATTTGAAAGACTTATATATTGGTTAAGTCTCATGATATTTTTTATTATAGATGGCCATCATATGCTTATAAATTTAATGATTGACAGTTTTAATATAGTTAATTTAGGAAATTCTTTGGTTACTGATGGATCCATAACTTATATTTTTGAGATTTTTTCTAAATATTTTATTATAGGCTTTAAAATAGCCATTCCAATAATTTTTATAATGATAATAGTAGACTTATCTTTAGGCTTGGTGTCTAGGCCTGTGCCGCAGCTAAATGTTATGATATTAGGAATGCCTATGAAAATTTTAGTAGGCTTAGCTACTTTTTCTCTAGCTCTACCTTTAATAGTAAAAGCTATAGTGTTAGCTATAGATGAGTTGCCCAATATATTTAGAGAACTTTATAAATATGTTCCTTTAGTCTTTGTATTTGCCTCAGAAGATAAAACAGAGGAGGCAACCCCTAGAAAAAAGAGAGATGCTAGAAAGAAAGGGCAGGTGGCTAAAAGTAAGGATGTGCCTTTGGCATTAACATTGCTGACGTCAACTTTAGTAATTTCAATATTAGGAGCTTATGTTGGCAATAACTTGAAATCTTTAATGATACATTATCTTAAGGATGGCATAACTCAAGATGTAAATTTGCTGAACCTTAATTCAAATAGTATAAATTTAGTTTTGAAATTTCTTTTGACTTTTTTACCTATAGTTCTACCACTAACAGCAGTGGGTGTTTTTGCGAATTATATACAAACGGGTTTTTTACTTACTTCAGAACCATTAAAACCTAAACTATCAAAGCTTAATCCGATTAATGGATTTAAAAGGATATTTTCCAGTAGAACTGCAGTTGAATTATTGAAGGACATTGGTATAGTAAGTATAGTAGGATATGTAGCCTATAATTTTGTGAAAGACAATTACATTAAAATATTAAATGTAGGCAATCTAAGTATAAATTCTCTAGGTTCTGTCATGGGGGACTTAGTTATAAGCATATTTACTAAAATAACTATAATTATGATTATTCTAGCTTTGGCTGACTACATATACCAAAGATATATGTATAATAAAGATTTAAAAATGACGAAGCAAGAGGTGAAAGAAGAATTCAAGCAGGATGAAGGAGACCCTCAAATTAAGTCTAAAATAAAGCAGAAACAAAGGGAGTTTGCAACTAGAAGAATGATGCAGTCCGTGCCAGATGCTACCGTGGTAGTTACAAACCCTACCCATTTAGCCGTAGCATTAAAATATGAGGAAGGCAGAAGTGAAGCTCCTATAGTTGTAGCTAAGGGAAGCGATTATGTAGCGTTAAAGATAAAAGAAATAGCTAAGAAAAATGAGGTACCCGTCATTGAAAATAAACCTCTAGCAAGATTACTTTATTCAGAGGTTGATATAGATTCTGAAATTCCAGTTAATATGTATCAAGCTGTAGCTGAGATACTAGCATTAGTTTTAAAATTAAAAAAGAAAAAAACATATAAGTAGCAAAGGGTGAGATGGCTTGGCAGGAAATAGCTTATCTAAATTTAATATAAAAGATAGATTTGACACTATAGTGGCCTTTGGATTAATTGGTATAGTTCTTATGATAATTATTCCATTGCCTCCGTTTATTTTGGATATTTTATTAGCGATTAACATAACAGTGTCAGTTATGATAATGCTATTAACAATGTTTACCACTGAAGTTTTACAATTCTCAGTATTTCCAACATTACTATTGATAACCACTTTATTTAGACTAGCACTTAACATATCTTCTACTAGGTTAATACTATCGGAAGCTTATGCCGGGCAAATTATTGAAGCTTTTGGTAGCTTCGTTATAGGTGGAAACTATGTAGTTGGTATTATAATATTTTTAATAATCATAATTATACAGTTTGTAGTTATTACTAATGGTGCAGGCAGAGTTTCTGAAGTGTCAGCAAGATTTACCTTAGATGCCATGCCAGGTAAGCAGATGAGTATAGATGCGGATTTAAATGCTGGATTAATTGATGAAAGTGACGCTAGAGATAGAAGAAGAAAACTGCAAATGGAAGCGGACTTTTATGGAGCTATGGATGGAGCCTCTAAATTTGTTAAGGGAGACGCCATAGCAGGTATAATAATTACTGTAATAAACATATTAGGCGGTATTATCATAGGTGTGGTAATGCTTAATATGGATATAAGCAAAGCAGCTACTACCTATATCAGATTGACTGTAGGGGATGGACTAGTTGGTCAAATACCTGCTCTTTTGATATCTACTGCTTCTGGTATATTGGTAACTCGTTCAGGAACGGATGAGAATTTAGGTAGTGCTCTTACTAGGCAGCTTACAGGATTTCCTGTAGTAATGGCTCTTGCTTCAGCAGTATTGTTCTTTTTAGCTATAATACCAGGACTGCCTACTGTTCCTTTTTTAACATTATCTATAGGAGCAGGGGTAGGAGCTTACTTTTTATATAAAGATGAAAAGGAAAAAGTTATACAGCAGATTGAAACAGAACAGGCCGAAATAATTGAAACGGAAAAAAAAGAACCAGAAAATGTAATGAATCTAATATCTGTAGAACCTATGGAGGTAGAGATTGGTTATGGATTAATACCTTTAGCAGATGAAGCTTCAGGTGGAGATCTGTTACAGAGAATTGCTTCTGTTAGAAGGCAATGCGCCATAGAGATGGGCATAGTAGTTCAACCTATTAGAATAAGAGATAATCTCCAGTTAAAAACTAATGAATATGTGGTTAAAATAAGAGGAACAATCATAGCTTATTCAGAGCTAATGCCTAATATGTTACTATGCATGGATCCTACTAATGAGAACTTAGATATGCCAGGTATAAAAACTGTAGAACCAACTTTTGGTTTACCTGCGGTATGGATAAATAAGGATCAAAGAGAAGAAGCAGAGATAAAAGGGCTAACTGTGGTAGATCCTACTACAGTAATGGTTACTCACTTAACTGAAACCATAAAAGCACATTCTTATGAATTACTAGGAAGACAGGAAGTCAAACTAATTATCGACTCTGTAAAGGAGAGATATAGCGCTGTAGTTGAGGAGTTGATTCCAGATCTTATGACCATAGGTGAGCTTCAAAAGGTACTTCAAAATTTATTAAGGGAAAAGATATCAATTAAAGATATGGTTACTATATTGGAGTCATTAGCAGATAACGCTAGAAATACAAAAGATATAGAAGTATTAACAGAATACGTTAGATTTGCTTTAGGAAGAAGTATATGTAATCAATTTGTTGATGAAAATAGGAGTATAACTGTAGCCACTTTGGATCCTAGGGTTGAAGATATAATCGGCAATAATCTTCAAAAGTCTATTCAAGGAACCTTCCCTGCGGTAGATCCTGATACTACTGGGCAAATATTAAACTCTATAAGATATGTACTAGATACGGTGTACTTCCATGAGAATCAGCCAGTTATTCTTGTTTCTCCAAAGATTAGACCAGCTTTTAGAAGACTTATAGAAATGGTCTATCCTAATATAGCGGTAGTTTCATTAAATGAAATTCCAAATGATGTTGAAATAAGAACCGAAGGAGTAGTGACCATATAGATGATAATAAAGAGATATCTAGTAAATAACATGAATGAGGCCATGACTAGAATTAGATATGAGCTTGGTAAGGATGCAGTTATAATAAGCCAAAGAAAGGTAAAAAAGCCTGGTTTTAAAGGCTTTTTTTCTAAAAAAATGATTGAAGTAACTGCTGCTATAGAAAATGATAAAAGAGAAAATGATAAAAAGTTAGAAAATAATAAAAAAATAGATGGATATAGTAAAAGTGAGGAGGAAAATGTACAGGATAGCTTAGTTGCATTAAGAAAAATTATAGCAGCTGAAAAGGAAAAAACTCCAACTGTACTAGAGCCTACAAGAAAAGAAACATCTATGAATAACCTTACCAAGCAAGACGATAATGAGCTTTTAAAAGAGATGAGAGAGATGAAGGGTATGATTAATAGCATCTTTAATACTTCTAATAAGCCAGTAGAAGAGAAAAGCAGGGTACAAGCTATATTAGAAGAAAATGATGCTAATGAAAAGGTCATTGAAAAAGTAATACAAAGCTATAAAGAAGAGTCTGAGGAATTAAATGAAGAATTAAAAGTAAAGAATGCTATTGAAAATATTATAAGTGTAGGTAAAAGTAAAACGGATGGAGTCATGATATTAGTTGGTCCTACAGGAGTTGGAAAAACTACTACTATAGCTAAGTTAGCAGGTAGATTAGCTCTAGTTGAAAAGAAAAAGGTAGGTTTGATTACTGTGGATACTTATAGAATTGGAGCAGTAGAACAACTAAGAACCTATGCTGAGATAATGAGTATACCTTTTAAAGTAGTTATTACTACAAAGGAGATGGAAGCAGCCATAGAGTCTATGAATAACTGCGATGTTATACTAATAGATACCACAGGAAGAAGCAGTAAAAATGTAATGCAGATTTCCGAATTAAGAGCTTTTGTAGATAAAGTTAATACTGAGAATATCCATTTAGTTTTAAGCTGTACCACTAAGAATAAGGATATTGAATCTATTATAGAAGGATACAAGGTTTTAAATTATAGCAATGTTATTATTACTAAATTAGATGAAACAAATACCTATGGTTCTATTTTAAATATTCTTGATTCTGCTAAGAAACCGCTAAGTTTTGTAACTACTGGTCAAAATGTACCGGATGACATAAAACAATTAAGTCCATCAGACATAGTAAGTCTTGTGCTAGGGGAGGACGGTATATGCTAGATCAAGCTGAAAGACTTAGACAAATGATGAATAGTACCAATAGTACTCCTTCCAAACCTAAAATAATCACAATAACCTCTGGAAAAGGTGGAGTAGGAAAGAGCAATATTGTTGTAAATTTATCCATAGCTCTTCAGCAAATGGGGAAAAAAGTTATGATTTTTGATGCAGATATCGGTATGGGTAATGATGATGTATTAATGGGTTTTTTGCCAAAATTTAATGTTTTTGATATAATATTTAGTAACAAAGAAATTAAGGATGTAATAATCACTGGTCCCTTTGGAGTAAAATTATTGCCAGGTGGTTCTGGACTTAATAAAATAGAGGATTTAGATGATAGACAAAGAGATAAATTTTTAAATAAATTAGAGTCTATTGAGGATTTAGATTATATTATAATGGACACAGGAGCAGGTATTAACAGGAGTGTCTTAGCTTTTATAGCTTGTGCCGATGAACTTATTGTAGTAACTACTCCGGAACCTACATCACTAACGGATGCTTATAGCTTATTAAAAGCAGTTAACCATTTTAAAATTAAAAATAAAGCTAAGGTTATAGTAAATAAAGCCATAGATTATAAAGAGGGAGATATTACCTTTGGAAAGTTTGATAATGCAGTTACTAATTTTTTGAAGATGAAATTAGACTTTCTAGGGACTGTTTTAGAGGATAGAAAATTGACTCAAGCGGTTAGAACTCAGACTCCCTTTGTTATAAGCTTTCCAAACTGTGATGCTTCAAAGGATATAATAAATATTGCCAATAAGATTTTAGGTAATGAAGAAATAATTAAAGGAACTGGTGCAAAAGGCTTATTTAAAAAGATATTCAGTATTTTTTCATAGGGAGTTGTGGATGAATTGAAAGGCTTTGAACTAAATATTAACGGAAGATTAGATATTTATTGGGAGGATGCTATTTATAAGAGTACTGTTCAAGATGTTAGCGATGATTATTTTGCCATGAGCATTCCGATGTTCGAAGGGGAATATTTACCTCTTGCGAGAGGTGAAAAGGTTGAAATTATATATTATGATAATTTGGTATTATACAAATTTATTGGAGTAGTTATTAGTAGAAAAATTGATAATAATGTTCCTCAGCTTATTTTACAATTTCCTGACAAGGTTCAAAGAATACAAAGAAGGAATTATGTTAGAGTAGACTTGATTGAATATATTAATTATTGTCAATTTATTGATGACAAAAAAATAGATGATATATATTATGAAGATGATAAAAACATATTTAAAGCCATACTGCTAGATGTAAGCGGAGGTGGCATAAAATTAAAGATAAAGGAAAGAGTAAAAGCCAATGATATTTTGCTTATACAATTACCTACTAACGAGGGAATCCTTAAGCTAAAAGGAAGAATTGTCAGGGTGATTAAGGACGATGATAATAGAAATCTTTGTGGTATAAGTTTTATAGAGTTAAATAGTAAAACCAGGGAGAGAATAATTAGATATGTGTTCGACATAATGAGGAAACAAAGGAATGCGGCGTTAAAGGAGGGGTAGGTAATGGCAATAGCTAATACCTCAAATGTGAAAGAAGAAATCGTAAAAAAATATATTCCTTTAGTTAAGTATATTGCTTCTAGAGTAATTATTGGAAAAAGTAAGTATATAGAATATGAGGATTTAGTTAGCTATGGAATGATAGGCCTTATGGATGCGCTAAATAAGTTCGATGAGAGCAAGGGGATGAAATTTTCTACCTATGCCTCTATAAGAATAAAGGGTTCCATGATAGATGAGATAAGAAAAACTAGCCCTATATCAAAAGGGGCTATGGATAAATTAAATAGATATAATGAAGCTATAGAAGACCTCCAAAAAAGGCTTATGCGGGAACCTACTAATAACGAAATAGCTAAGGCGCTGAACATGTCCTTAGAGGATGTTGGAGAAGTAGAAAATTATATTAATTACATATCTATTATATCTTTAGAAGATATAATTTTTTCAGAAGATGACGATATGCCTTTGATGGGGACTATCGAGGATGAAAAGAGCCCTAGTCCTGAAAAGACTCTTGAAGAAAAAGAAGAGTTAGAGTACTTAGCTAAATCTATTGAAATCTTGAATGAAAAAGATAAATTAGTACTATCTTTATACTACTATGAAGGACTAACCTTAAAAGAGATTGGAAAGGTTCTTGAGGTATCTGAGTCTAGAGTATGTCAGCTTCATAGTAGGGCAATAATCCATCTTAGAAGTGCCATGAAAAAGTTAAAGTATGTATAAAATTTGGAGTGTATAATATGCCTTTATTTTTAATTATTATTGGAATAGTACTTATACTTTTAAATATTAGAGCAGTAACTAAAGAAAAAAAATCCTTTCAAAACACCTTAAACAAAGAAGAGATAGATATTACTGAGGTAGAGATATTGGTAGGGGAGTTAAGAAGGGAGTTTTCTGAAACAATTATAGAATTGCAGCAGGATATTCTAGAACTAAAAGAGAGTAAATATGCCATTAAGGAAGATGTACATAGTATTAAAGAAGTTAGTTCTTCTAAATTAGAAACCATGGATCTCTTAGAAGCAAAAAGTAATAATGATATGGATGAAAAAGAAGAGATTATAGGAAATAGTGAGGATAAGGTAAAAAATGTTTCTCAATTATTATCACAAGGCTTATCCATAGAAGAAATCTGTGAGAAGCTTGGTATTGGTAAGGGGGAAGTATTATTAATAAAAGAATTATACAAAAAATAAAAGAGATTATAAATTTTCTAAGTGATAGGAAATTGCTCATAGGTATAGGTATAGGTATAATAATAGGAACTATAGCTATGTTTGGATATAAAATGGAAGTATCTTTGAGCAAGGAAGCCATAGAAAGAAAAGCTAAGTCTTATGGAATGGATTATCCTGAAGAATTTAAAGTAATAAATAAGAAGGATGTGGGTAAATGATAAGAAGTCTTTATACTGCAGTTTCAGGGTTAATAACTATGGAAGCAAAGCAGGATGTGGTAACTAATAATTTAGCTAATGCCAATACTGTAGGCTTTAAATCAGACAACTTAGTTATGAAAAAATTTGATGATGTTTTAATAGAAAATTACGATAAAATATCAGGTGGAAAAAATGTAAGAAATCTCATAGGATCCTTATCTATGGGGAGTAAAATTGATGAAACTCTAACAGATTTTACTCAAGGAAGCATTCAAAGCACTGATAAGGATACAGACTTTGCTATTGATGGTCCAGGCTTTTTTGCAGTACAAAGAAGCACTGGAGGCAATAATCAGGTTTTTTATACCAGAGATGGCCATTTTAGAGTAAGCATGCAAGGATACTTAGTAAATGATAGTGGTGATAGAGTATTAGGGGTCAATTCTAACACTGGCGCCTTAGAACCAATATTTGTTGGCAATGGTAAAATATCTTCAGATCCAAATAATAATTTACTAATAGATGAAAAGGTTGCCTATAGATTTAATATATCAGATTTCAATGACTATAAAGCACTAAGAAAAGTAGGAGATAATTTATATCAAGGCGAAAATCCAGTCCAAGGTACTGGTGTTACAAAGCAAAAGTCTCTTGAGAGATCTAATGTAAATATAATTAACGAAATGGTTAATATGATGACTACAATGAGAAGCTTCGAAACTAGCCAGAAAATTGTACAGTCAATTGATGAAACCCTAGGGAAAGCTGCTAATGAAGTAGGAACAGTGAGGTAGAGCTTAGAAAGGCGGTATTATTATGTTAAGAGTACTTTGGAATAGCAGAAGTGCTATGAATGCAAATCAAGAAAAATTAGATGCCATATCGAACAATCTAGCTAACGCAGGTACAGAGGGCTATAAAAGAGTAGGTGTATCTTTTAAGGATTTAGTTTATGAGACTCTTGATAGACAGGGATATCCTTTATCTGAGAATAATAATAGACAAGTAGAGCCATTAACTGGTGGAGGAGTTAGAACCACTGGTTGGATAAGAGATAATGGTCAAGGAATATTAATACAAAGCGACATACCTACAAATCTAGCTATTGATGGTGAAGGGTATTTTAAGGTTATAACTCCGCAAGGTAATGAGGCTTATACTAGAGCAGGTACCTTTAATATAGATGCAGATGGTAAGCTTGTAGATAGCTTAGGAAATTTATTGGAGATAAAATTCAATGAAGGTATTAATCCACAAGAAATAAAATTTAATAAGGATAATTTTAGTGTGGATAAGGATGGCAGCATCTTATATGAGAATAATGGAAATACTACTAATGTAGGTAGAATTCAACTTTATTCTGCAGTAGGTAATAATGCCTTAAGATCCATAGGTGAAAGCTTATATGTGCCTAATGAAGCTGCTCAAATGTATACAGTGCAGGACGCAGACATAAGACAAGGTTTTATTGAAGGATCTAATGTAGATATGGCTCAAGAATTTACGGATATGATATTGACTCAAAGAGCCTTTGAATTAGGCTCAAGAGGAATAAAAACTGCAGATGAAATGTGGGGCATGGTTAATAATTTAAGAGGAAGATAGTTTCTTAATTCACAATGTATTATATGCTTCTCAGTTATACTGAGAAGCATATAATTTTTTGACTTTTTTCGCTGACGAAAAAAGTCTTCCTTAATTATGCATTGTGCATTGTGAATTGTGAATTAATATAGGTAATTAGTAATATACTTTACCATAAGCTATTTTATGGAGGATGGAAAATTGGGGTAGGGTATATATTAGGATGTTTATTAAGTTTATTGTTTTGGAGAATAGATAGACAAAGGATAGTTAGAGTAGTAGATGGGTTTTTATTTAGGAGAATAAAAATTAAAGGGATAGTTTTATTTTTATATACCGTATTAACTATATTACTTATTTACATGTTAAGTTTTATAACTGAAAAAGAGTTACTTAACTTCATAACAGCCTTCTTAGTTATAGATATAAGTAATAGTGAGAAGAAAAACCTAGAGCTTAAAGATAAGATTAAATTTTATGAATCTATAACTTTGGCCAGTAAGAGTCTATTATGTGGCTTTGTTGCACCCTTATTTTATATTTTGATATTTTCTTCAAATCTTATAGGAATTATCTATATAATTCTATACAATATCAGCGAAACTAGAAGGTATAATATAATAGATTTCGTACTTAATGCATTAAATATAGTTCCTTCATTAATAATACAAGGGCTATTTTATGTAGTTTATGTTATTAGAAATAAAAGCTTCTCTATAGACTTTAAGGGGGACTATATTTTAAATACACTAACAAGACCTTTGCTTAATATTGAGATAATGGCAGCTTATATAGAATCAGTAAATTTCTATTATCATTTTAATTCAAAGGAACTAAGTTTTATTAAAAGCTATGGAAAATATAATAATAAAATTGATGAGGTATGCCTAAAAGATTATTTAAGCATAAATTATGCTACGGCATTTATATATTTTATGATTTTTATACTAATAAATTTCTTTATAAAATAAAAGGTGACCGAGAAAGGTCACCTTTTTATAATGTTTTAACTTGATTTATGGTTTGCAATAGTAGTAGTAAGGGGAGGAATTATTTGCTTCTTCCTAGATAGTACTCCAGGTAAGTAAACAGAATCCTTTCCAAGTTTTATGTCAAAGGTCTTTTCAACAATCTCCTTATTAGGGCCTTCTACCATGATTTCTGAACCTTCATTAAAAATATCTGTAAGTACAAATATTAAAATATTGAAGTTTTCTCTTTCCACCTTTGATTTCATTAAGCTTGTCATTTCATCCTTTATGGGAAGGAAGCTCTCCATATCCATAGTGTTTATTTGAGATACTCCAATTTTCATATCACTCAAATTAAATATTTTAAAGTCTTGATGGAATACATCTTCAGCGGTTCTATCCTTTAAAGAGGTACCAGCCTTAAACATTTCCTTAGCGAATTTTTCTACATCTATATCAGCTATTCCAGCTAATCTTTTTAATACTAATTTATCTACTAGAGTAGAGGTGGGAGATTTAAATAACAAAGTATCTGAGATAATTGCAGCGCATAGAACGCCTGCTGCTTTTTTAGAGGGTCTGATGCCATTTTCAAAGAATATGGAGCCTACTATAGTAGAAGTGCTTCCAACAGGCTCATTTCTAAAATAAATAGGATTTCCAGTTTGAACATCAGCTATTCTGTGATGGTCTATTATCTCTAATATCTCGGCATCCTCTATACCATGGACGGATTGGCCTAATTCGTTATGATCTAGCAGTATTACTTTTTTCTTATTTTTAGATATTAAATGATATCTAGATATGCTACCCACCACCATATTTTCTGTATTTACCACAGGGTAGCTCCTATATCTTGTTTCTAACATAACATCTTTAATATCTTCCACAAAATCCTCTGTAGAAAAGCTTATAAGATTATCTTTTGCCATGACATATTCTACAGGTATGCTTTGAGTAATGAGCCTTGCAGCTGTAAAAGTATCATAGGGAGTAGTTATAATGGAGCAGCCTAGTTTTTTAGCATTTTCAATTAAGGACTCCTTTATGTCATGATTCCCTGTAACTATCATAAGTGAAGCTTTGGAGGCCACTATGATTTCCTGGGTATCTTCTCTATCTCCACAAATAGCTATATCTCCTTCTTCAATTAGACCTTTTACACTATTTGGTCCCATGGCTGTAACAATGATTTTTCCTAAAAAGTTAGGATTTTCTCCGTGGACATATATAGGCTTAGCAGACAAGGTGTCTAAAATATTTTCAAGCTTAGTTCCACTTTTAGATAGTATGCAATTATCCCACACATCCATGTAACTAGAGGTAAGGCTTGATACAGATACCACTCCTATGAGCACGCCGCTTTCATCTGTTACAGGCAGAGTCTTCACATTATTTCTTTTCATCAAATTCCAAGCCATTTTTAACGAAATATCAGGTGCTATAGGTGCTATATTGTCTATATTTAAATCGGCAACCTGAAGTTTTACAGTTTCTATTAATTGAGGAGGTTCCACACCAAAGTGTTCTAAAATAAATTTTGTTTCCCTGTTTATTTCTCCAAGTCTAACAGGGATTGCTGTGGCAGTGCCAGTTTTGTTTTTAAATTCTGAATAAGCTAGGGCAGCACAAATAGAATCCGTATCTGGATTTTTGTGCCCTGTTATGTAAATAACATCTTTCACTAAAATTCTTCCTCCTTTGTGCATCTAAGAAAATGACCAGTCAAATAGCATAAAGAGCTGATTAGTTATTTCCGAAGATACATTAATGATTATATGGATATATTTTATAGATAAAACTTTTAGTTGTAAAGTATTCATTATGATAACATAACAAAAAACTTTCATAACTATACCCTCTATGTTCATATATTACTATATAGATATGAAAGTCTACATTATATTAGGCATCGTAAAAAAAATAACTAGTCAAAGATGCGAAGTATATTTTGCGTAAGACAAGGACACAGGTTCCATTAATAGTGGGGCTATTAGTGGGTTCTGTGGACGCAGTATTACGCAAAATAGACGAGTAGACTGGCTAGTTATTTTTTTGGAGATGCCTTAAAAGGGGGGTTACACTTTGGTTGAAGAAAAGGAAATACTCAGAGGACTCACTTCACAAGAAGCTGAAAGAAGACTAAAAGAGTATGGGTATAATGTAATTGAGAATAAAAAGAAAATCTCACCATTTCTTATCTTCTTTGCTCAATTTAACGATTTTATTGTATGGGTTCTCATAGCTGCCACTGTAATATCCGGGGCCATGGGAGATATGGCAGATGCCATTACCATATTAATAATAGTTATAATTAATGCTATCTTGGGATTTATTCAGGAGTATAAAACTGAAAAGTCACTGGAGGCTTTAAAAAGTCTAGCTGCACCTACAACTAAAGTAATTAGAAATGGCCATATACAGGTAATTAATGCAGAATTAATCACCATTGGGGATTTAGTTGTGCTAGAAGCTGGAGATAAGGTACCCGCAGATGGTATGCTGATGGAATGCAGTGGCATGGTAGTAGATGAATCTCTGCTTACAGGGGAATCTGTAGGAGTTAATAAAAGCTCAAGTGCAAAAGAAAATGGAGTTTTCATGGGGACTATTGTGCTTAAGGGTAGAGGGGTAGCTAAGATAATTCATACAGGTATGAAAACAGAAATGGGTAAAATTGCAGATATGCTTCAAAGCATAGAAGCTGAAAAGTCACCTTTAAAAGAAAAGCTAGAATCCTTAGGACGTATATTAGTAGTTATATGTGTAGCCATTTGCGCGGTGGTAACATTAGTAGGTATAAGCAGAGGGCAAAAAATAACTGAGATGTTCTTACTAGGTGTTAGCTTAGCTGTGGCAGCCATACCAGAAGGACTAGCTGCTATAGTAACAGTATCCCTAGCTCTCGGGGTATCTAGGATGTTAAAAAGAAAAGCCCTTGTTAGAAAGCTGCCAGCAGTAGAAACATTAGGTTGTACATCTGTAATATGCAGCGATAAAACCGGAACTTTGACTGAAAATAGAATGAGTGTTAAAGCTCTATATTTTGATGAACATTTATACGAAATGGACAAGGTTTCCTTGGCACAAAATAATATTTTAAAGAAAATTTTTGTATATTGTAATGATTGTAGTTGTAATTATGAGGAGAAAAATATAGTAAAAGCTCTTATGGGTGATCCTACGGAAACCGCTTTGATTAAGGTGTATTTTAAGGAGGTAGAAGCTTTAAAAAATTACCTTATGAAAGGGAAGAGAACCTATGACATACCCTTTGATTCTAACAGAAAGATGATGTCTGTGGTGATTAAAGAAGATAATAAAGAGTGCTGTTATGTAAAAGGAGCACCAGAAAGGTTAATAAACAAATGTGACTATATATTAGAAAATGGTGTTGTTCAACCCTTTACCTCTATGAAAAAGACCAAGGTAGTAAAGATGGTGGAGGAGATGTCTAATAAAGCCTTAAGATGTATAGCTGGAGCTTATAAGGATAAGGATATAGTAAAGAGCTTTAGTCTGGAAAGAAATCTAATATTTGTTGGCATAGCGGGCATAATAGATCCTCCTAGACCAGAAGTAAAGGATGCAGTATTAAAGTGCAAAATGGCAGGCATAAAGCCTATAATGATCACAGGAGATCACAAAAATACTGCTTATGCTATAGGTAGGGAATTAGACATATGCAAGAACATAGAAGAGGTCATAACAGGGGATGAAATCGAGACTTTAAGTGATAAAGACTTAGAGAGTAAGATAAATACCATAAAAATTTTTGCAAGAGTAAGTCCTAATCACAAGTTGAGAATAGTAAGGGCCTTTAAAAAGAAAAAAAATATAGTAGCTATGACCGGTGATGGAGTAAATGATGCCCCAGCTATAAAAGAGGCAGACATAGGAATCTCCATGGGCATATCTGGTACGGATGTAACGAAAGAAGCCTCATCTATGATACTTATGGACGATAACTTTACTACTATAGTAGCTGCTGTGGAGGAAGGCAGAATAATTTATGATAATATAAGAAAGTTTATAAGGTACTTATTGTCCTGTAACTTAGGAGAAGTTCTCACCATGTTTTTAGCAGCTTTATTTTATATAGAGAACCCATTAAGTCCAATTCAAATACTATTTGTAAACTTAGCTACAGATGGGTTACCAGCCATTGCTTTGGGAGTGGATCCTCCAGATAGAGATATAATGAGCCAAAAACCTAGAAGAAAGGATGAAAGCATATTTGCAAGAGGGCTTACAGAAAAGATTATAATTAGAGGAAGTTTAATAGGTGTATGCACTCTTATATCTTTCCTCATGGGAAAATACTATAACATGCCTTTGGCAGCTTGTAGAACTATGGCATTAAGCACACTAGTTTTATCTCAGCTTATACATGTGTTCGAATGTAGGTCTGAACATCATTCCATATTTGAAATAAAATTATTTACTAATATATATTTGGTAGGAGCGGTGCTAGTGTCTACAATTATGTTACTTAGCATAATTTATATTCCAGTGTTCCAAGGCATTTTTCATACCTATGCATTAAATATTGGACAATGGGCTATAGTAGTTTTCTTTTCTGGAATAATAGCCTTTATAAATAGTATGTATCTTTATATAAAAAGGTAAAGGTTAATGCACAATTCACAGTGCACAATTGCGGTAGATTTTTCTACGCTACTCTACGAAAAATCTTTAATTTATATTTTAAAAATAAAAAGGCAAAGTCTGTGGCTAAGAATTAGCCACGCTTTGCTTTTTTTATAAATTCACAATTTTTTCGTAATGCTAATGGAGAAAGAATTTCCTTCATTGTGAACTGTGAATTGAAAAACTCTATTTCATTCTCTGAACTTTCTGCACTCTTTTAACTTGAGCCCCTTCTACAGGTACTAAGTCTTTTTTAGTAGTAAGGTTCCTAACATTCATAATCTCAATTACTTCTCTATTTTCCTTACCCTTTTTACCCTTCAACCCTTGAACAATAACCAAATTTCCTTGATTTATAGTAATAAATTCAGGCTTCTTAAACCATTTGTTCTTCTTGTAGGTGCATTTTATAACACTTTTACTTCTTTCAGGTCTTACTATAAGTACCGCTGATATTTTATGAAAAATCCATAAAATTGTTTTTTCTTCAACTTTTACAGAAACCACATTTCCTTGGACTTGAGCAAGTCTGTCTCCATACTTTTTTAAATAAGATTCAGTGTAATGTTTTGCTAGTTTTTCTTTAAAACCCATAATAATAACTCCTTTTCAAATTAATTTTTATAATAAGCATAATTGCGATATAAACATATTATTTTATTGCTAGAAAGTATTATAACATAGTATATTTTTTTATGAAATAGCCTTTAGTAATATTATAAACATTTTTATAAAATATAACAGTAGAAAATATTATAAAATAAACTATGAAACTTACATATTTTTATAAAATATGATATTATTAAAATGATAATGGATAATTTTATAGAATAAGGTGATAGTATGTGTCTTGGAATAGCTTTGAAAATTGTTGAAATAGATGGAAATATAGGGATTGGCGAAGTAAACGGTATCAAAAAAAATATAAGATTGGATTTAGTGCCTAGCATTAAGTTAGGTGATTTTGTTATGGTTCATGCAGGCTTTGCTTTGGATATAATAGATGAAGCTACGGCCAATGAGAATATAGAGGCCTTAAATGAAGTGGCTGAAGCCCTTAAGAGAGGTTAGTTTAGATATATGAATGAGAATATAATGAAAAAAATAGATTTTATTAATTCCTACAAGGAGTCTATAAATATAATGGAAGTCTGTGGTACTCATACCATGGCTATTGGAAAATACGGTATAAGACAAATAATTAATGACAACATAAATTTAATATCGGGACCAGGATGTCCTGTATGCGTGACCCCTAATAAATATATTGATTATATTTATGAACTTTCCTTAGAAAAAGAGATAATTGTAGCCACTTATGGAGATATGATAAGGGTGCCTGGCTCTACACCATATATAAGTCTAGAAAAGGCCAAAGCTCAAGGTGCAAATGTAAAATTAGTTTATTCAAGTCTAGATGCATTAAAGCTGGCAGAAAAACATAGAGATAAAAAGGTGGTTTTTTTAGGAATTGGCTTTGAAACTACCGCTCCTGCTACAGCTATAGCTATAAAGGAGGCCTATAATAACAATATAGATAATTTCCATGTTCTTTCTATGCATAAAATCATAGAGCCAGTGATGAGCTTACTTTTAGAGGATAATACCTTAGATATTCAGGGATTTTTATGTCCAGGCCATGTGGCTGTAGTAATAGGAGAACAAGGCTTTAAATTTATTGATAAGTATAATTGTGCTAGTGCCATAACAGGCTTTGACTTAGAGGACATTTTGAGTGGATTAGTAGACATAATTAAATGTATAAAAAATAAAGATTTTACCTTAAAAAACAGCTATAATAGATTAGTAAAACCTGAAGGCAACAAACAAGCCAAATTTATTATAGAAGAGGTTTTCTGTATAAAGGATGATGAATGGAGAGGCCTGGGAACCATTAGGGACAGTTCCTTAAAGATTAGAGAGAGGTTTAGTGAATTTGACATCGAAGCTCTTTATCCTATGAAATCAGATATTAGTGTTACTACACCTTGCCAATGTGGAGAGGTCTTAAAGGGGAGTATTAAACCCTGTGAATGTAAATTATTTCATAAGGTGTGTAATCCTGATAATCCTATAGGACCTTGTATGGTTTCTAGTGAAGGAAGTTGTGCAGCTTATTATAGATATGGCTAGTTTTTATTCTTCTAAACTTATGATGGAGGTTGTGACGATATGGAAGAAATAATTTCATTATCCTATGGAAATGGTGGTAAAAAAACATACAAATTAATAAATGAACTATTGATACCTAATATTGGCAATGATATTTTAAATTCTTTAGGAGATGGTGCTTCACTCAGGATGAATAGTTCTGACATTTGCTTTTCTACAGATAGTTTTGTTATAGATCCTTATATATTTCCAGGTGGAGATATAGGAAAGCTTAGCGTGTGTGGTACCATCAATGATCTGGTCATGTGTGGTAGTATTCCGAAATTTTTAAGTCTTTCTTTTATATTGGAAGAAGGATTTCTTCTTTCTCATCTAGAATTAGTAATAAAATCCATCGCTGACACTGTAAATAAATTAGGAGTATTAGTGGTGACAGGAGATACTAAAGTAGTGGATAGAGGTCATGGACATGGGATTTATATTAACACTTCGGGTATTGGAGAAAAAATTCCCTCATTAAATTTAAGTGAAAAAAGAATTGCAAAAGGAGATAAGGTTATTCTAACTGGTGCTTGCGGGAATCATGGTATAGCTATACTTTGCGCGAGAGAAGAACTTTTAGAAAGCAATATTACTTCAGACTGCATGCCTTTAATCGATATATTAAATGTAGTCCAAAAATATGGTGAGTCTGTAAAAATTATGAGAGATCCTACTAGAGGAGGTATTGCTACTACATTAAATGAATTTGTGGAAAACATAGAATACTCTATAGAGCTACAAGAAGAACTTATTCCCATAGATGATAATGTAAAAAATGCCTGCGACCTTTTAGGTTTAGATCCATTGTACAGTGCTAATGAGGGAAAAGCTTTAATTGTGGTATCAGAAGAGAAAGCAGAGGCTTTTCTAAAGGATTTAAGGGAGATTCACAGCTTTAAAGATGCAAGTATTATAGGACAAGTGGTGGACTATACAAAGTCCAAGGTAATCTTACAAAATCCTCTTGGAGGAAAAAGGATTTTGGACAAACTAAGCTATGATTTACTACCTAGGATATGCTAAAAATTTTTAGATAGAATTGTCTAAATATTTTTATTTATAATAATATTAACTTTTTATATTTTTAGTTAAAATATTCACAAAATATGAGGAGGCAAATTATGCATAAGTTTGATGGAACTTATATTACGAAAGAGGAACTGGTACCTTTAGCAAAAAAAATGCTTAGTGAAAAAAGACGATTGCTCATTATGAATGGATATGTGGATAAAGAGGGGAATAACGTGGTAGCTTATAATTTTGATATAAGCGGCGATGTTAAGACTTATTTATGTAAAGGATATGATGTTCTACCCTCAATTACACCTATTTATGGAGGCTCCGCCCAATGGTGTGAGGAAGAAATTTGCGAAATGATGCCTATTAATTTTGAAGGTTTAAATAAATCCGGAAGATTATTTTTACCTGATGATTTTGATGGCAGCGGTCAAATTTTGGTTATGCCTCTATCAGAACTTAAAAAATGTGACTGTGGAAATGAAAACTGCAAAAAATGCAATAAGGAGGGCTAACATATGAGTTATACTATTCCAATTGGACCATACCATCCATCATTAGAAGAGCCAGTACATGTTAAGCTTTATACTGATGGAGAGATTATTCAAAATTCAGATGTATTTATAGGCTATAATCATAGAGGTATTGAAAAATTAGCCACAGAAAGAAACTTTATTCAAACTATTACATTGGTTGAAAGAGTTTGTGGGATTTGCTCTCATTCACATACCTTAGCTTACTGCTTGGCTTTAGAGAGTATTGCAGACATGGAAGTGCCAAAAAGAGGATCTTACATAAGAGTTATAATAGGAGAGCTGGAGAGACTTCATTCTCACTTTTTGTGGTTAGGTTTAGCTTCTCATATAATTGGTTTTGATAGCGCCTTTATGTATACCTTTGCAGCTAGAGAGAAAGTAATGGAAATGTTAGAGATGCTGACAGGAAATAGAGTTAACTATGCTATGAATATAGTAGGTGGGTCAAGAAGGGATTTAAGTAAAGAACAGCTACAAGATCTAGTGAGAATGGTGGAGGAGTTAAAAGAGCCTTTCAATAGAATATTAAATATATTTGGAACAGATAAAACCATAGTTTTAAGAACTAAGGGTGTAGGTATATTAACCTTAGAGGATGCTTGGATTTATGGTGCATGCGGACCTCATGGAAGAGCTTCAGGTATGACTGACGATGTTAGAAAGGTAGATCCTTACTGCTGCTACGAGGATTTTGAGTTCAATGTAGCTATTCAAGAGGCTGGAGATGTGTTCTCTAGAGCAGTAGTGAGACTTCTAGAAATAGAGGAAAGTTTAAAAATTATAACTCAAGCTTCTAAAAATATGCCTGATACGCCGATTAACCTAGGCATTAAGTTGCCTAAAATACCAGCCGGAGAGTATGTTAGCAGAATAGAAGCACCAAGAGGAGAGGTAACCTATTATGTAGTTACAGACGGTGGACAAAACAATTGGAGAGTAAATATACATGTTCCTACTTTTAAAAATGCAGCTACAGTGCCTGTAATGCTTAAGAATAATTCCATCGCAGATGCAGGTTTGATTGTGGCAAGTATCGACCCTTGTTTCTCCTGTCTAGATAGATAATAAAATGCATGAACTTTCGGTAACGCAAAATATTATAAAAATATCTAGTGAAGAGGCATTAAAACATAATGCCTCTAAAGTAAAAGAAATCAGAATTAAAGTAGGAGAGCTTTCAGGACTTATACCTAGCTGCATTCAATATTATTTTGATATAGCTAGCCAAGGAACTCCTGTAGAGGGAGCCTTATTAAATATTGAAAAAATACCTATTGCTATAAGCTGTAGTAATTGCAATTATGAAGGAAATATTAAGGAAAAATCATACAATTGCCCTGTTTGTGAAAGTTATAATGTAAAGATAATTAGAGGCAATGAGTTTTTAATCGATAGTTTGGAGGTTGACTAAGTTGGATATAAAGGTTGTTAGGCAGATCATGGAGTGGAATGAAAATTGCCATGAAGAGTTACAACAGCATTTTAATGACAAGAAAATATTAATGATAAACATTATGGGCTCCCCAGGAGCTGGAAAGACTACATTCATATTAAAGTTAATAGAAGAGCTAAAGAGTGAAAATCTTAGGGTAGGAGTTATTGAAGGCGATATAGCAGGAAAGATTGATGCTGAAAAAATGGCGGAAAAAGGAATACCTGTGGTGCAACTAAATACGGATGGAGCTTGTCATATTGAAGCTCAATCTATAAAAAATATAGTACCTGAATTTGATTTAGATGATTTAGATATACTCATTGTGGAGAATATAGGAAATCTAGTTTGTCCTGCAGAGTTTGATATAGGAGAGCATTTAAAAGTGGCACTTTTAAGCATTCCTGAGGGAGACGACAAGGTAGAAAAATATCCATTAATGTTTACTAGATCTAATGCTTTAGTGCTTACTAAATATGATATGAAGGATTATTTTGGTTTTGACGAAGAAAGAGTAATAAAAAATTGTAAAGCTATGAACAGGGAGGCTGAAATATTTAAAGTCAATTCCTTAAAAGGAGATGGACTAAAAGATTTTATATGCTGGATTAAAGGGTTCATAATTAAGAGCAATTAGAAAGGAGGACAAGTATGAAAAAAATAGCTCCAATAATTTCAACATTTTTATTATGTTTATTATTTTGGATATTCTATGTTTTGCAAGATGTAAATATAGCAAAGATAGATAGTCAAGAGCTTATAGGAGGAATTATAGTTTCACTGATAGTAGCTTTATTCAGTAGTAGATTTCTAATTAAAGAGGATGCTTTTTGGCTACTTAACCCCAAGAGATTAGGTGCTTTAATAGCTTTTATTCCTATATATGCTATAGAGTTATTTAAAGCTAATTGGGATGTAGCTAAAAGAGCCTTATCTCCTAAATTAAATATTAAACCTGGAATTGTAAAGATTGAAACAGAGGTAAAATCAGACTATGGGCTAGCCATGCTAGCAAATTGTATTACACTGACCCCAGGAACCATAGTTATGGACGTGGTGGAGGAAAAAGGAAAATGTTATATGTATATACATTGGATAGATGTACAAAGCCAAAACATTAAAGAGGCTTCAAATACCATTAAAGGAGCTTTTGAACCTTGGGTAAGGAGGATTTTTAAATGATGGCAGATATGACTATGGATTTTATGGTAGTAGCAATAGTGCTTACTATATTAGCTATAAGTTTAATTTATAGAGTTTTAAAAGGACCTCATGCCATAGATAGAGTGGTTGCTGCTGACTCCATAGATGTAATCATTGGATTAGTGATGGTTATCTTCGGTTGTTATGAGGGAAGAGCCCTATATATAGATTTAGGTTTAATAGTTGCTTTACTTGGCTTTGTGGGCACTATATTAATTTCAAAATACTTGGAGGGGAGATTATAATGGTAGTTAGAATCATTATTGATTTATTTTTTGCTCTAGGAATATTTTTTATAATTGCTGGAGTTATTGGTATGATAAGAATGCCAGATACCTTTTGTAGACTACAATCCTCCACTAATATTGTTACTATGGGAGGACTTCCTATACTAATAGGCTGCGCTATATATGGTTTTTCCATAGGAAATAGCTCTATGGGTATAAAGTCTATAATTATAGGAGTGTTTATAATTTTGACTAATCCAGCAGCCTCTCATGCTATGACAAGAGCTGCCTATAGAAGTGGAGCAAAAATGGATGAGAAAAGTGTCTGTGATGAGTATGGGAGGGATAAGATAGATGAGTAGCATATCCATATTAAATACTCTAATTTTAATTGGAATCATAATATCTGGAATATTAGCAGTGGTAATAGATGAAATTCTTCCATGTATTATTGCTACTTCCGTAGTGGGGACTTTTATTGCCATTGAATTTTTACTATTAAGAGCTCCAGACGTGGCTATAGCTGAAGGAGCCGTTGGAGCTATACTTACTCCTGTTATATTTATAATTGCGCTGCAAAAAATCAAGGACAAGGTGCAGCCAGACAATGATGAGGGAGGTAAGTGATATGAAAAAAGCTGTTGCTTGGTTTTCTATAACAGTAATTACTATATTTACTATATATGCTAGCTTTAAAATGGCCGCGTTACCTTCAACTTATGAAGGTATTGCAAATTATATGGTAAATGACACTATGGAAAAGACAGGGGCCATCAATGCGGTTACTGCCATTGTGTTCGACTTTAGGGGATACGATACACTAGGAGAATCCTTTGTGCTATTTACTGCAGTAAGCGGAGCTGCTGTTATCTTAAGGAAAAAATCAAAAGCAAAGGAGGGTAACTGATGAAAAATAAAAATATAAAAAGAAAAGAAGTAATAGTTACTTCCTGTGCAAACGTAGTTTTACCTATAGCATTAGTTCTGGGAGCTTATGTAATATTACACGGACATCTAAGCCCAGGTGGAGGCTTCCAAGGCGGAGTTTTAATTGCTGGAGCTGTAGCTATTTTATATGTAGCTTATGGTCCTAATAAAATTGTGGATACCTTTAATGGTAAAAGATTGAAAATATATGAGGATTTAGGGGCTTTAGGTTTTGTATTTTTAGCTTCTTTAGGCTTAATATATGGGGGAAGCTTTTTTGGAAACGTAGTCAATAGAGGAACCATAGGAAAACTATATAGTTCCGGAACAATTTTTTGGATGAACTTTGCTGTAGGTTATAAAGTACTTGCTGGTATCGGTTTCCTTATAATTGTTATGGTTAGTACTTTAAATAGCGATAAGGAAGAATAAGGGGTGAAAGTATGCTACTTAATTATATAACAGCTTTTCTTCTTATGATATTTGGTCTTTATATAATGATATTTAAGAAGAATTTAATGAAAATAGTAATAGGAATGACTTTATTTGATAGTGGTATAAATTTGCTTTTAATATCCATTGGATTTAGAGCAGGTGGAACAGCTCCTATTTTTATCAGTGATTTAAAAGAAGGAGCATTTTTCGTAGATCCAGTACCTCAAGCTTTGACCTTAACATCTATAGTTATAGGTGCCTGTGTTACAGCCCTTGCTTTATCCCTAGTTATTAAGGTTAAGCAGCATTATGGTACTATAGACGCTGATAAGGTAAGGAGGTTAAATGGATGACTTCATTTGTTAGTAACTTGCCAATAATAGCTATAATTACTCCTTTTACATTAGCTTTCATTATTGGTCTTTTTAAAGATAAGTATATGAATGTTAAGCGTGCTGCTGCATTTTTGGCTACATTAATTTCCCTTATATCAGTGATTCTATTAATAAAACCTATAATGATAGAAGGAAATGTTGCTACCTATTGGATGGGAAATTGGGTGCCAGAAAAGCAGTGGGCTATAGGAATAGGATTAGAAGTGGATGCTCTTGGACTATTTGTAGGTCTCATAATAGCTCTAACTTGTTTGATATCTGCAGTGTATTCCATTCATTATATGGAAAAAGATAATGGATTAGAGAAATATTATACATTATTCTTACTTTTAACTGCCAGTATGATGGGATTTGTATTTACTGGAGACTTATTTAATATGTATGTAATGTTAGAGATCATGACCTTCGCTGCTATAGGGTTAACTGCCTTTAGAAATCAGTTATATAAATCCATAGAGGCAGGGTTTAAATATATAGTAATAGGTTCTCTAGGATCTTCTTTAATACTTTTAGGTACTTGTTTGTTATATGCACAGGTACATACATTGAACTTGGCCCAGATTGCAGCTATTCTACATAGCGATAAATTTACACCAGTTACTATATTAGCTTTAGCTCTGATGTTAACTGGATATGCTGTAAAGGCCTTTTTGGTTCCTTGCCATACCTGGCCGCCAGATGCTCATATGTCAGCCCCATCATCCATATCTATGTTATTATCTGGGGTTATGAGTAAAACAGGAGTTTACGCTATTATCAGAATACTATATATGTTATATCAAGCTTCAGGAAATAAAAGTCTTGAGTTTTTAATAATATTCTGGGGTACTGTAACCATGTTCGTTGGGGTTACTATGGCTCTTATACAAACAGACTTTAAGAGGTTATTGGCTTTTCACTCTGTGTCACAAATAGGATACATAGTGGTGGCCTTAGGGGTAGGTTTAGCATCTAGCAGAACTGTAGCTGTGGTAGGGACTATGGGAGGACTTTATCATATGCTAAATCATGCTATGTTTAAATGCTTACTTTTCTTAAGTGCTGGAGCAGTTTTATATGCTACAGGTACTACTGATTTAAATAAATTAGGTGGATTATCCAAGAGAATGCCTTATACTACAGTTTTATTCCTAATTGGAGCGGCATCTATCAGTGGAATACCTCCTTTTAATGGCTTTGTGTCAAAATGGCTCATATATCAAGCTACCTATGAATCAGGATATGCCGTAGTAACTATAATTGCACTTTTAGTATCAGTAATGACCTTAGCATCCTTCGTAAAAGTAGCTCAATCAGTGTTCTTTGGTCAAATAAGCGAAGAGAACAAGAAGGTAAAAGAAATACCTTGGCTTATGAGAATCCCAATGATGATGTTAGCTTTAGTATGCATAATCGGTGGTGTGGCACCAGATTTAATCAATAGATATCTTATAAAGCCCGCAGCCTTTGCCATGTATAACATAGGTAATTATATAGATGTAATGTTTAGTAAGGGTTTTGCAGCAAAGATGTTTAAGGAAAAAATAGAAATACCAGATATGAATTATGTTTTAGCTGGATATTGGAAACCGGAATCTTGGTTACTTCTTTTCTTTGTTTTATTAATTGCTTTTATATTAATAACTACTATGAATTTAAAATCTAGAAGCAAAAACAATTTAGAAGTAATAGATGAACTAGATACAAAATATGAAAGCTTTACAGGAGGGGAGAAGGAAGAATACTCCCATGTAGGTGGTCATGATTTATTCTGGGGTCTGAAACATCAATTGAAAGGATATTTTAATACTATTCATGAAGCACATAGTGGAGTTGTAAATGACTATGTATTATGGGTGGTGGCTTGTTTAGCAGTAGTTATTATTTACTGTTTTGCACTGCTTTAGGAGGAGGAGAAGAGATATGAGTTCAGTAATAACCACTTTAATATACGTATTAATTTTTCCAGGTCTACTGTTTAGTTGCTTTATGGGCCTTTTATTAGCAGGTATAGACAGAAAGATAGTAGCAAAGATGCAAAGAAGAGTAGGACCGCCTTTAGCTCAGCCTCTCTATGATTTTTTTAAGCTTGTAGGAAAAGATCATATAATTCCAAGAGGAGCTTCAAGAAAAGCATTTATATTAGCACCTATTTTAGGAATTGTAAGTGTTATAACCATATCCTTGTTTATACCTATATTTGGTTATAACTTTAAGCCTGATACTGCAGACGTTATTGTTATAATATACTTATTAACTATACCAGCAGTTTCTTTAATAATGGGAGGGTCTTCTTCAGGATCTCCTTATGCAGGAGTAGGAATATCAAGAGAAATGGTTACTATGTTATCTTATGAGTTGCCTTTAGTAATAGTACTATTGGCAGTAGGGGCCAAAGCAGGGCTTGCTTTAAATGGCAACGTTACCTTTTCTTTAGCAAAAATTCAAGAATATCAAGCCTCTAATGGAATAATGCTGTTTCAGTGGTCTCTTATACCTGCAGCTATTGCTTTTTTACTAGTAATCCCTGCAGAGGTAGGAAGCGTGCCTTTTGATGTGGCAGAAGCAGAGACAGAGATTTGTGAAGGTCCTTTAGTAGAATATAGCGGCTTTTATTTGGGAATGTATAAATTAACTCAATCAGTAAAGATGTTTATTATGGCAAGCCTCTTTATAGCTTTATTCCTAGGGGGAAAAGGTTTTGGTACAATCACTGGAAATAATGTAGTTAATTTATTGTTGAATATTATATTACTTATCATATTATGTATTGCAGTAGTAGCTATATCCATATCCTTTATAAAAGGAGTTATAGCAAGAATAAAAGTTGAACAGACCTTAAAATTTTTCTGGACAATACCTACTGGATTAGCATTATTAAGTTTATTACTTGCTTATTTAGGATTTTAATGATATAAGGATGGTGAGTCACCTTGCTAGATAAATTTATAGAGAAAAGCAGATCAAAATCTCCTTGGATATATCATCTAAACACAGGTTCTTGTAATGGCTGTGATATAGAGTTAATTGCGTTACTAGGACCTAAATATGATGTAGAGAGATTTGGAGTAAAATTAACTGGTACTCCAAGACATGCAGATATTGTTATAGTAACTGGACCAGTTACTACTCAGTCTAGAGATAGAATGCTTAGAGTTCTATCTCAAGTTCCAGAACCTAAGGTAGTAATTTCTTTAGGATCATGCCCCATGTCCTGTAATGTATTTAAAGGGAGCTACTCTGTAGATGGTCCTTTAGATAAATGGGTACATGTAGATGTCTCCGTAGGCGGCTGTGCTCCTAAACCAGAAGCTATGATAGATGGAATATTAAAGGCTGTAGAGATATTAAAGGAAAAAAGGGGGATAAAATAATGGGAAAGGTGCCCTATATAAAAGAAGCTTTTAAGAGCTTATTTAAGCCTGCAATTACCAATAAATATCCCTATGTAACTGTTGAAGCGCCTGAAAATTATAGAGGTAAAATAGTTTTTAAAGCAGACCAATGTGTAGGCTGCGGTATGTGCATAAGAGTATGTTCGCCTGCTTCCATAACTAAAGCAGTAGAAAATGTAGAGGATGGTCAAAGGATCACCATGAAGTTTGACATGGGATCTTGTACCTTCTGTGGAATGTGCGCAGATTTTTGCGGTAAAAAGGCTATAGAGTTTAGTAAAGAGTATTCTATGGTGGTAACAGATAAAGATACATTAATCATAGAAGGAAGCTTTTGTAAAAAATTACCGCCTAAACCAGCTCCTAAGCCTGTAGCAGAAGCAGCAGCTGCTGTGGAAAAGCCTTTAGAAAGCAAATAGCTTTTTAAAAATTCACAATTCACAATTAAAGAAATTTTTTCTCCACTACGTTACGAAAAACTTATAATTTTATATGTGAAAATAAAGCTTATGCTAATTACTTAGTGTAAGCTTTATTTTTAAGTTACATAAAGTTAATCATAGATTTTTCGTGGAGCAACGAAGAAAAGTTAACCATAATTATGAACTGTACATTGTGCATTGAGAATTGAAAAAATGCTTTGCATTTTTTTTACTTTTTGTTACTAATTTGAGTATTTGGGAATATTATTATATTAGTAATGTGAAAGGGGGACACTGCTTCATAAAAGTTGATTTAGGCATCTTGATGCTTGACTCAATTTTATAAGTTAGTGAGGAGCTATGAAAAGAGAGTTAACTCCAAAGGAAATAATATATGATGTAACCATAGAGGAAGAGAGTCTTAATCATGATGAAAATCATATTCCTGAATATAATGAGGTTTATAAGAAGATAAAAACTGCTTTAGAAATAGATAAGGAAGGATTTAATGTATATCTTATAGATGATTTTTCAAAGGATAAATTAGAAACACTTATGGAATATATAAAAGAGCTCTATTCAAAAAGAGAAAAGCCCAAGGATATTTGCTATGTGATCTATGAAGAGGAAAAAACACCTAAAGCTATATACTTAAATAATGGAAAAGGGATTATTTTTAAGGAGAAGATAGAAGAGCTTCAAAATACCTATTATGAGTATGTGTTTAAATTTTATAATAGCTCTTTTAGTAAAGAAAAAGAGTCTGTAATGGATAGCATTCATAAAAAAAGAAATGAATATATTGGTAGTCTCATGGATATGGCTAAAAATGAAGGCTTTGATGTAAAACCAACTACTAATGGTTTTGCCTTTATTCCCTTAAAAGAAGGGGAAAACATGTCAGAAAAAGATTATGACGGATTAGAAAGCTTATATAAGGAAGAAATATTAGATAAAGTAGGTAAACTTAAGGTAAATGCTGAAGAGGTATTAGAGCAACTAAAGGATTTAGAAAATGAATCCCTAGAGCAATTAAGAATAATACTTAAAACTTTTTTTCAAAGTAATTTAGGAAAAGTAAAGGAGAAGTATAAAGAGGAGTTTGTAGGAGATAGCAATGCTATAGAATATCTAGATTTTTTCTGCAAATCTATAGAAAAGCAATTGATGGAAAATTTTTCTACAAGTTTTGAGGAAGATGAAGAAAAAATAAACGAGATAATATATGGTCATGTAGTTAATGTTATAGTAGATAATAGTATTAATTCCTATCCGCCGGTAATATTTGAAGGGGATCCTAGTGTTAATAATCTAATAGGTACTATGGAATATGAAAATCATAATGGAACTTATGTCACAGATGTATCCTTGATAAAAGGCGGAGCTTTATTAAGGGCTAATGAAGGGTGTCTTATATTGCGTTTAACAGATCTAATGAACAATGCTAGCGCTTATTATTACCTAAAGAAAACCTTGATAACGGAGAAGGTAGATTTAGATTATAATAGAGGATATTTGGAATTATTATCCTTAAGTGGATTAAAGCCAGAACCAATAAAAGTGGATGTTAAAATCATTCTTATTGGAGACTATGAGATTTATGATTTGCTTTATTCCTACGATGAGGATTTTAAGAAGATATTTAAGATAAAGGCAGAATATAATCCTTTGTTAGATATAAACGATGAAAATAAGAAAGCTTTAATTGCAAGTATAAACCATATAATAAACAAAAATGGATTGTTTAATATAGAGCCTAAGGCGTTAAAAGAAATAGCAAAGTACCTTTCAAGAAGGGCTGAAGATAAAAATAAATTATATTTTGACCACTATGAAATAAACAGAATAATGATATTAGCTAATAATATAGTTAAGAGCGAAAAAAGAAAAACCATAAGCTCAGCAGATATTTTAAAGGTATATATTAATAAAGAATTTATAGAAGAAGAGATCTCTAGAATGTATAAGGACAAGAAAATTCTTGTTAATGTAGATAAAGAAATAATTGGATCAATAAATGGATTATCTGTTATAGACATGGGATATTATAGATTTGGTAAACCTGTGAGAATAACCTGCGTATGCCATAAAGGTGAAGGAAACATCATAGATATACAGAAAGAAAGTAATTTAAGTGGAAATATACATCATAAGGCTATAAATATACTAAAGGCCTATTTAAATAATTTCATAGATCCCTATAGCAAGCTTCCCGTAGATTTTTATCTTAGCTTTGAACAGACTTACGGCAAAATTGATGGAGATAGTGCTTCTATTGCAGAAATAGTATGTATAATATCTGCTTTAACAAAGATTCCTATAAGGCAGAGTGTTGCAGTAACAGGATCTATAAATCAATTTGGAGAAGTACAGCCTATAGGCGGCATTAATGAAAAGATAGAGGGGTTCTTTAATATTTGCAGAGAGCTTCATGAAGTAAAGGGCAAAGCAGTGCTCATACCCCATTCAAATATTCAGGACCTAGTACTGAATGAAGAGGTAGAAGAATCTATACTAAGAGGAGATTTTAAAATATATACTATGGAGAGTGTAGAGGATGCAGTAGAAGTAATGATGGCTAATGAAAAATATAGCTGTGAGGATATACTCAATATAATAGATTTGGAAATCAAAAAATTTAATACTAAAAAATAGAGAGGCCTATAAAAAAGTGGGCGATTTACTCGAAAAAGGGTAAATCCTCCACTTTTTATTATTTTTTATGGAATTTTTATGGAAAAGAAGGAAAATAATGATAAGCATAGAATATATAATCATACAGAATTATAGGAGGTGAATTGCTCTTAAATTTATTTTAGGAGTGTAGCATATGTATTTAAAGTTTGATAAGAATGAAGATAAATTGATTGTTACTTTAATGGGAGAATTAGATCACCATAGCTCAGAAGAGGTAAGAAATAAAATAGATGATAGATTAGACAGAGATAAAATAAATAAATTAGTTTTAAACTTTTCTGGAGTATCTTTCATGGACAGCTCAGGTATAGGAGTGGTTATAGGAAGATATAAAAAATTATCAACTAAAAATGGTAGAGTCTGTGTGGCTGAGGTCAATGGCAGTGTTAAAAAAGTATTTGAACTTTCTGGCATGTTTAAAATTATAAAAGCTTTTGATAACGTAGAAGATGCGGTGAACCACATATAAGGAGGAATAACTATGAGGGATAATATGATGAAAATTGAGTTTATTAGTAAATCGCAAAATGAAAGCTTTGCAAGAGTAGCTGTAGCAGCTTTTGTATCTCAACTAGACCCTACTATTGAAGAACTAACTGATGTTAAAACAGCTGTATCGGAGGCTGTAACTAATGCTATAATTCATGGCTATGAAGGAGAAGCAGGGCTAGTAAGGATTCAAACAGAAATTCAAGGTAATGAAGTAACGATAATCATTGCAGATGAAGGTAAGGGCATTGAAGATATAACAAAAGCTATGGAGCCTTTATACACCTCAAGACCAGATTTAGAAAGATCAGGTATGGGTTTTACTGTTATGGAAACTTTTATGGATAGCTTAGAGGTTAAAAGTGAAAGAGGAAAGGGTACAACTATTATAATGAAAAAAATCTTTAAATCTTTAAATTAGGTGGCGCTTATGGATGAAGAAATTTTAAAAAAGCAAGTTTATGACTATGATGATAATATTAATCTTATTCAACTAGCTAAGTCCGGAAATAAAGAAGCTTTGAATAAGATCATAGAGATTAACCTCCCTCTGGTTTCTTCCATTAGCAGAAAGTTTTTAAATAGGGGCTATGAGTATGAAGATATATTTCAAATAGGTTCTATGGGTCTCATTAAAGCCGTTAATAATTTTGATACTAATTACAATGTTAAATTCTCAACCTATGCTGTGCCTATGATAATAGGTGAAATTAAAAGATTTTTAAGAGATGATGGTATTATAAAGGTAAGCAGAAATGTAAAAAATACTGCGAAAAAGCTTCACTATGACAAGGAGGAGCTTACTAAGAAGTTAGATAGAGAACCAACTATTGAAGAATTAGCTGTGTTTTCAGGCATTGACAAAGAAGAGATAATATTTGCTATTGAATCAGCCAATAGCCTTCAATATCTATATGATACCATACATCAAGATGATGGTGCTCCAGTGCTCCTAATTGATAAGCTAAGTGAAAACGTAGAAGAAGACAATAATATGATAGATAGAATAGCACTAAAGGAGGCACTACGAGATTTAGATATAAAAGCTAGGCAAATAATAATGCTTAGATATTTTAAAGATAAAACTCAGGTACAAGTGGCTAAGATGCTTGGAATAAGTCAGGTTCAGGTATCTAGGATTGAAAAAAAGGTATTAAAAAAAATGAAAGAGATATTAAAAGAATAAGGTGTATGACCTTATTCTTTTTTTTGGAAGATTCATTATGTTTAAAAATTTAAAAAACGCAAATAATAATTGAAAATATAGAACTAATGAAAATGAATCTAAAGGAGATTTTTTATGAATAATAAGGAACAAAAAATAAAAACTCGATTTCAAAAGCTATCAAAGAGTGTAGAGCCAAAACCAAAGCTTATAAAGCACTGTATTTATGCTTTTATAATTGGAGGACTCATTTGCGACGTGGGCCAATTTTTCTTTAATGTATTTACCAATATGGGAATGTCAGCAGAAGAGGTAAGCACCTGGGTATCAATTATTATGGTATTTATAGGAGCATTGTTAACAGGGATAGGTATTTACGATAAGATAGCCAATATTGCGGGAGCTGGTACCGTTGTGCCTATAACTGGTTTTGCAAACTCTATAGTATCTCCAGCTATAGAATTTAAAAAAGAGGGCTTTGTATTTGGAGTAGGCGCTAAGATGTTTACAATAGCTGGTCCTGTGTTAGTTTATGGCATAAGCTCTTCTGTATTAGTTGGACTGATATATTATTTTATAAAATTTTTGGGATGATTAAAAGGAAGGGATGTGGCATAGTTGAAAGAAATGCACATAAACAAAAGGGTAGGAGAGCAGACTGTAATGTTAATGCATGAGCCAAGGATTATAGCAACTACTAGTATAGTAGGTCCTAAGGAAGGTCAAGGTCCTTTAAAGGATTATTTTGATGTAATCCTTCAGGATGATACTAATGGAAAAGATAGCTATGAAAAAGCAGAAAGCAGCATAATGTATGATGCCATTATTCAAACTATACAAAAGGCAAATTTAAAAGAGGATGAAATAAATTATTTATTTGCAGGGGATTTACTAAATCAACTTTCTTCATCTAGCTTTGCGGCTAGGGAAATAAATATACCTTTCGTAGGACTCTATGGAGCTTGTTCCACTATGGCAGAGTCTTTAAGTATAGCCTCTTTAATAATGGATGGAGGTTTCGCAGACTATGTTATAGCATCTACCTCCTCTCATTTTAGTTCTGCGGAGCGTCAATTTAGATTTCCTTTAGAATTCGGCAGTCAAAGATCCTTAACCTCTCAATGGACAGTAACCGGTGCTGGAGCAATGCTTTTAGGTAAAGAAGGAAATTTCCCTAGAGTAACTTATGTTACTACTGGTATGGTAAGAGATTATGGTATTAAGGATGCGAATAATATGGGAGCAGCTATGGCTCCAGCTGCAGTGGATACTCTATATAAACACTTTAAGGATACTGGCAGGGATCCAGACTATTATGATATTATTGCCACTGGAGATTTAGGTAAGGTTGGAAGAGAATTAACACAAAAGCTCTTGTTAGAATATGGTTATGATATAAGTAAAGTCTATATAGATTGTGGTGAAAGAATATTTAATAACGAGGAACAAAACACCTGTTCAGGAGGTAGCGGTTGTGGTTGCTCTGCGGTAGTAAGCTGCGGGTATATTTATAAAAACATGTTAAAGGGGAAATTTAAAAGGGTGTTTTTGGTTTCAACAGGGGCTTTGATGAGCACTACTTCTTCTCTACAAGGAGAGTCAATACCTGGCATAGCTCATGGAGTAGCCATAGAGTTTTAAATTAAATATTGTTTTATAATATGGAGGTACATTAAATGTTAAGTTATATTAGAGCATTTATAGTAGGTGGTTTTATTTGCGTAGTAGCTCAAATACTAATGGATAAGACAAAATTAACCCCGGCTAGAATACTAGTGAGCTTTGTGACTTTGGGAACTTTATTAGGAGCTTTAAATATATATGATGTTCTTATTAAATTTGGAAAAGCAGGAGCTAGTGTTCCATTACCTGGATTTGGATATTCCTTAGCAAAGGCTGCTATAAAAGAGGTAGATAGAGTAGGACTACTAGGAGCTTTTACTGGAGGAATAAAAGGTACAGCAGGAGGCATCACTGCTGCTATTGTGTTTGGATACATAATGGCCTTAATATTTAATCCAAAAACTAAGGATTAAAGATGGAAGGTTTTGCAGCAGCAGAACCTTCCATCTTTATTTCTTGATATGCCTAAAGTACTATGATTTTCATCCGAATAAAAAAGAAGTACTACAATTATAAAGGGTGTTAAATATGACTGAATGGTATAACAATTCTTGGAATTTTATAGTAAAAAAACTAAAAAGTGATATATATATAGGCTTGAAGAATATAGAAATAGAAGAAAGACAGAAACTGTTAGGAAAGAATATTATTAATATAATAAAAACTAATAGTTTATTTTCATTAGTTTTAAAAGATATCTGTAGTTTATGGGTAGTTGCTTTTTTAATTAATATTGGATTAAGCCTCTATAATAACCATTATATAATAAGTGTTTTAATAATTTTATTACTTGCTTCTTCTTTATTTCAAGTTATAAAGAAAAAATATGAAAATGAAAAGAGATTAAAGGACTTAGAAAACTTAAATAAGACTAATGCTAATGTAATAAGGGATGGACGGGTTTTAACCTTAGGTTGTGAAGAACTGGTAATAGGGGATATAGTTTTACTAGAAAAAAATTATATTATACCTGCGGATTTAAGAATTATTGAAAGCAAAGAGCTAAAAATAAAAGAAACTGCTGTTACTGGAGAAAATTATATATCAGAGAAATATGAAGCAAAAATTGAAGAGCGAGATATAAATCTTTCTGAAATGAAAAACATAGCCTTTAAAGGAAGTACAGTGATGGAAGGCTCTGGATTAGGCATTGTAATTGCTGTAGGAATGAATACCCAAATTGGTAGAATAGTAAGTATGCTTACTAAGCCTGAATCAGATAAATTTGATATAAATTCCTCTTTTAATAAAATAGTAAATAAGATATCCATTATAACCATAGCGATATCTTGTATTTATGCCATTATAATGAACTATTATAGCCATAATACTCTTAGTTATATATTAGTAAATGTAGAAAATATATTTTTAGCAGGAATTTCCTCATGTATAATATTAGTTTTTGGGTTTTTTATAATGAAAACAGAGAAGGATCTTCAATATAAAGATATTGAAATTAAAGATATATCAGTATTAACCCTTCTTCCCCAAATAAATTATATATTTATGAATAAGATTGGCGCATTAACTAAAAGCGATGTAAATATTAAAAAAATATATACTGATGATAATCTATATGATATTCAAAAGACAAAATTAAAAAAGGATATAAATCTGGAGAGAATTTTAAATATAGGATTACTTTGTAATGATGCTAAATTTAACTTTGAACAAGGAACTTCTAAAGGGAGTATAATAGAAATAGCTCTGCTTAAACTAGGTTCTGAAAATGAAATGTATAAATATGATTTAGAAAGCAATCAAAAAAGAATATTTGAACTATCCTACGATAGTGATAAGAGAATTATGACCACAGTAAACAAATTTGATGAAAATTATAGAGCTAATATAAAGGGTGCTTTAGATGTAATATTAGATAGATGTACTCACATTATGAGAAGCGGCGTTGAAAAAGAATTAAGTATAGAGGAAATAGATGCTATAAGAGAAATAGACATAAAATTATCGGAAGAGGGATTAATTACTATGGGTTTTGCCTATAGAAATTTTAATTATGAACCTAGTCCTGATGAAAATATAGAAAGTAATTTAGTGTTTGTAGGAATAATAGGCTTTCATAATCCAATTAATGAAGAGATTATGGAGGATATTAAATATTGTGAAGCTAAAAATATTAAAGTAGCATTTTCTACAGAAGATAATAAGCTTTCTTCTTATGCCATGGGTAAAGAAATACAATATATAAATTCTTTAACTAGTGTATTATCTGGTATAGAAATGGATTTTATTCCAGAAAAGGATTTTAGCACCGTAGCAGATAAAATAAAAATTTTCTCAAGAATAAATAGCAATCATAAACTTAAGGTTGTAAAGTTATTAAAAGATAAAGGATATAAAATCGCTACAGCTGGAACTAATTTCACCGAGTTACCTTCTATGAATACCTCTCATATAAGCTTAGCTGTAGGAGAGGAATGCAGCACCTTAGTAAAGAAGCTGAGTCATATTCATATCAAAGATAATTATTTTAGAAACTTTGTTAAGCTAATAAAATATAGTGAAAGTTTTATTAGTAATATTAATGATTGCATAAATTTTATCTGCATCACATTTTTATTAAATATATTTTTAGTTTTATCTATAACTACCCTATTTAATGTAGATGCTTTAAATCCATATATGATATTGTATCTAAATAGTGTTATAGTGCCTCTATGCTCTTTTGTAATTTTAAGCAATGAGAATGTAAAGGCATTAAAAGAGAAAGAATCAACCATAAACGAAAGGTTATTTATAAGAAAAAAAGGTATGAACAATATCCTTATTCCTTTAATAGTATTGCCTATTATCATATTAGCCTATTATTATGTAGTTACTACAAGTAGTAATAACGATGCAGCTGTATTAAATACTTTTATAATAATTAGTTTTATCTATGCAATAATTACTTTTTCTTTATGTAGCCTAAATAAAAATATTATTTATTATTTAACGTTGAGTTTATCATTCATTATTTTACTAGGAATACTAATACTGAGTAAATTTTTCCATATTAAACTAAATCTACATATGTTTGCTTTTGATTTAGTAATAATAGTTTTCTTTGTATTATTAAACAAGGTATTTATAAAAAATTTATATAAGGCATCCTAAAAACTCTTGCTATGGTTTGTTGAAACTATAGCAAGAGTTTTTTATATTTTAAGGCATACATATATAAGATTAAATAATCTTCTTAGTGGTTAAAATATAAATGGGAGGTGCTTTTTATGTTTAATAATATTTTTGAAACGACTTTTTCTGATATGAAGACTATATGCTTGAATGTGCCATCAGAGGATTATCTTTTTAGCTATGATAGTTTAACTAAAGAAAGTGCAAAGGATTTGGTAAATAATTATTTTACAGTTAAAAGTAGGGATGGAATACCTACAGTTCATGATGTAAGCTACGATGAGAATACCAATATGGTAAAGATATTTTTAACCGTAGATTATAACAAAAGCTTAAGCAATAAATCCTATGAAATACCAGATTTTAATAGTATGGGTATATTTTATGACTAGACCTTTAATATATTATTCTGTAGCTGTGTTTTTAGGTTCCGTTATATCAGTATGCTTTATGAATAAATTTTTTATTTTAGGTGCAGTGCTAGCTGCACTTTTTCTTATTTTATTTATGCATCTTACCTTCAAAGAAGCCTTTATAATAATATTATTTGCTATATTTTCAATGGTAAATACCTATATATATTTTAACAAGTTTAACGCTTATTTATTCAAAGAAAATATAAGAGTAGAAGGAAAGCTTGGATTAGATACTTTAGGTGTTTATAAAGGTAAAAAAGTTATAATAGATAACATTGATTTCGAAAGCTACAAAAATGGATTGATTAATGTAAGCGGATATATAGAAAAAAGTCCTAAATATGAGTTTGGAATAATAGGAAAGTTATATGTGGCTGAAAATCATAGCTTTAAAAAAGACTATATTTATAAAATAAATTTATTAAAAGAGCAGGTTTATAATAGTCTTGTAAGTTCTATAGGTGAGGAAAATGCTGCGCTTACTAGTGGTATATGCTTTGGAGAGGCAAGCAATATAAAAAAAGAACAGAAGAATTTGTTTAGAGATTTAGGAATATCACATATAATAAGCGTTTCAGGTCTTCATATAGCTATGATATATAAGATAATAGAAAAACTCTTTAGCTATAAGGTCTCTATTATAATAACAGTTTTATATTCCATATTAACAGGTGCAAAGGCTCCTACATTAAGGGCTTTATTTATGATAATATTACTAAAATGCTCAAGTAAGATATATAAAAAATATGATAATATGTCTTCCTTAGCTTTTTCAGCTATAATTTTACTTGTCATAAAGCCATATTTATCTTTTGACATGGGATTTCATCTATCTTATCTTGCTACTTTAGGTATACTTTTATTCTACAAGAAAATAAAAAGAACTTTATATAAGTTACCAAGTTTTATAAAAGATCCTCTAGCAATTACTTTAAGCGCTCAAGTATTCTCTTTACCCTACTCAGTGTTCGCCTTTAAAAGCATAAATTTAAATTTTATTTTAAGCAATCTTATACTTATTCCATTTTACACAGCAATATTAATATTAGGTAATTTGTATTTTATACTTGGCAATATTGCTGTAATAAATAGTATGATTATTTTTCTCTTAAAACTATGCTTTTCAGCCTTGGAGGGAGGATATATTCTTTTTAATAATATTGGATTTTCCACAAGTTATTTAAGTTATCTAGATGGCATAATAATCTTAGCTTTGTATATTTCCTATGGATTATATAAAAAAGGATATGAAAGAATTAAGCTTTTCCCCTTAACGCTATTATTGTTAGCAATAATTCAATACTATTGTTTTATACCTACTATTGAATATTTTAAATATGGAAAGGATGTATTTGCTTTATTTAAATATAAGAATAGCAATGTATTAATAGCTAATAATCCTATAAAAAGAGAAGAAATATTAAACACATTGAAAGTTCAGAAAAAGTTAGTTTTAGGAGAAGAAGATATAAATTTAATATTAAAGAATAAGACATTTATAACCCTTCAAAAGGATATAGAATCTTTTAATGTTCATATAAATACTAAAAAGAAGAAAAACATAATAGTATCTAAAGATAAAAATAAGGATTTACCCTTAATAACTTATAAAGAATCTGATATAATTAGAGTTGATGCAAATACTGAGGAATACAGTTTTAATGTAGAAAATTTAAAAACCATATACATATTCAATGATAGTGTTTATGTAATAGATAATTTTCCATAATTAAGGTATCTTAAAAATAATTAATCAGTTTAATCATATTTGACTAGCTATTTTTATTTAGATGCCTAAATCTATTTGAGAGGCTGGATCGCATGATAGATATTGAAACTTTAGAGAATAATATAAAAAAGAATATTATTGAAAATTGCTATATTTTTTGTGGTATAGATGAAAAGCTTATAAAGGAAAGTGTAAATAATATAATTAATTCTGTTATAGATGATGGATTTCTAGATTTAAATCTAATTAAGTTCTCGGGTAGTAATGTGACCTTTGATGAAATTTTAAATGCTTGTGAAACATTGCCTTTTATGAGTGACAAAAAGGTAGTTCTAGTATATAGAGCAGAATTTTTAAAGGATAAGGGTGATAAAGAAGGTACTAAAAAATTTGAAGAGCTTCAAAAGTATGTGGATAATGTACCTAAGCACTGCATTCTTATATTATATTATTTATTTGAAGAAGAAAGAGAGAAACCAAGCAATAGAGTAAAAAAATTAGAAAAAAAATGTTGCTTAGTGAAGAGTGATAAGTTAAAAGGAGAAAGACTATATAAAAAAGTAAATAATTTATTTTCAGAAAAAAATAGAGAAATAGGAAAGATAGAATTAAAGTTCTTTTGTGATAATATTGATAATAATATGGATATCATTGAAAACGAAGTAGAAAAATTAATTTATTATACAGAAGGTAGAAGCATAACAAAAGAGGATATATCAAAACTATCACCTCAAAAAAGTGATAATGATATTTTTGATTTAGTGGACTTTTTATCTCAAAAAAAGCCAGAAAAAGCTCTAGATATATTAAATGAATTGGTATTCAGAGGAGAAAACATTCTAGGAATTCTTTCTATGATAGAAAGGCAATTTAAGCTATTGCTAAGTATAAAGTTTTCTGTAAATGAAGGAAAAAATAAAGATATTATTGCAAAGGAATTAAGACTACTTCCTTTTATTGCAGAAAAGCTTATGTTTCAAAGCAAAAAATTCACATTAAAGCAATTAAAAACTTGTCTTGAATTATGCTTAAATACTGAAAGAATATTAAAAACTTCTGGCAATGATAAAAAAACAGAAATGGAACTTCTAATAATTAATACTGTTAGAATGTAAAAAAAGGCATAATAAATAACCGGTAAAAAATACCGGTTTATTTATTATGCTGATAAAGCATTTAACTTTGCAGCTAATCTTGATTTTTTTCTAGCAGCTTTATTTTTATGTAATACTCCCTTTGAAGCAGCCATATCTAAAGCCTTTGCTGCACTTTTGAAAGAAGCTTTAGCTTCTTCAACATTATTTGATGTTAATGCAGTTTCAAACTTCTTTATTACAGTTTTTAAAGCTGACTTTATCATCTTATTTTTTAATGTTTTAGCTTCAGTCACTTTTATTCTCTTTTTAGCTGATTTTATATTTGCCATTGTGTTTCACCCCCTTTATTTTAATAGGGTCTCTGCAGTTTGGGGAATCTGCGTACGAGTCTACTATTTAACAAAGGATATTATAGCATTATTCTTCTAATACTTCAATACCTTATTTTAACTTTAGAGATTTTAAAATCTAGTTTCATAAATAATTTTAAAGAAAATTACTAAAAATATTTATATAACTTATTAGGGAGTGATATTATGTATAATATTAGAACTGATTTGGCTGTAGAAGCTAGAGAGATTTATGCTCAGCAACATAATAATGAAGATTCAGAAGGTGTTGAATTTAAAGAAGAGAAGCAGGGAGAGATAAACATAACTCAGGTTAAAATTTTAAACGATATTGGTGAGAGAAATATGGGAAAGCCTATGGGGACCTATATAACTATAGATATGCCAGAATTTACTCACTACGATGGTGAAACTATGAATGAGGTAAGTGAAGTTCTAGCTAACAATCTATCTTCTATGATAAAGTTAGATAAAAGTATGACTGCATTAGTTGTAGGATTGGGTAATTGGAATGTTACACCCGATGCCTTAGGCCCAAAGGTGGTTTCTAAGATAATGGTTACAAGACACCTTAAGCAGTTGATACCGGATAGTATCGATGAAGAGATTAGGCCTGTTTGTGCTCTGTCTCCAGGAGTTTTAGGTCTCACAGGAATTGAGACAGGAGAAATAATAAAAGCTGTGGTAAGTAAGCTTAAGCCCAATCTAATAATATGTATCGACGCTTTAGCCTCTAGAAAGCTAGATAGGGTTAATAGAACTATTCAAATAGGTGATAGCGGAATATCTCCTGGCTCTGGGGTTGGAAATAAACGTATGGTTATCAGCGAAAAAACTTTAGGAGTACCTGTCATCGCCATAGGAGTACCTACAGTAGTTGATGCTGCAACCATAGCTAATGATAGTATAGATCTAGTGCTAGATGAAATGATAAATCAAGCTACTAAGGGAGGGGAGTTTTACAATCTTTTGAAATCTATAGATAAAAATGAAAAAACAAAGATGATACAGGAGCTTTTAAATCCTTATGTAGGAGATTTGGTAGTTACCCCTAAGGAAGTAGACACTGTAATAGATTCTGTCTCAAGAATTATTTCTACAGGAATCAATATGGCTTTACAACCAGCATTAAATTTGGAAGAAATTAATAACTTTTTAAGTTAACATTTTCCAATTTTTATTAGAGTAATAAAAATCAGACCCCCTTCATATAATATTTTTATACGAGGGGGGTATTAAATTGAATTACAATATAAAAAATTATAAAAACCTAACTGCAAGATATAGTATGTTCTTTATAATAATAATAATTTGTATTGTTGCAACTATGAAATTGATAAATAGCACTTTCTCAAATAATAATAATAAATCTAGCATTTTATACATAGAGCTTTTAAATTATGGCATGCCTATAGTCAACGCTTCTACTGATAATAATGAGCATTTACTTGAAGCTAAATATAGTTTTAAGGACTTTATATTAGAAGGACTAGGTATAAATATATATAATCCAATAAAGATAATTAGCAAAGAAATAGCCTTTTTATCCTTACCTAATAGCAAAAATAATAGCAGTGATTATATTTCAGATGTAAGCTTTAATCCTTTTAAGCTTCAAGATAATAGTATCTTTAAAAACGAAGAAAAGGGTAGTTCTCAAGAAAATAAAGGTGAAGATACCAGTACTTTAATTAATACAGTGGCAAATGTTTATGATCCTAAGCTTAAAAAGCCTTTAAATAATTCTAAACCAGAGGTTCTTATTTATCATACTCATACCTCGGAAAGCTATAAGCCAGGAGAGGTGGATAGCTATGATGAAACAAAAAATATTTGTGCTGTAGGAAACGAGCTTGTAAAGGAACTGGAAAATAATTATGGAATTTCAGTAGTGCACGATAAAACCATTCATAGTACTACCTATAATCAAAGTTATACAAGATCTAGAGAAACCTTAGATAAGTACTTAAAAAAATATGGAGATTTTAAGCTTATAATAGACCTTCATAGGGATTCTGGTATTAGTAAGAAAGCAGTAACCACGAAGCTTAATAACGAGGAAGTTGCAAAGATAATGTTTGTTATGACAAAAAACAATCCTCACTTTAACAAAAACAATGCTATAGCTACTCAAATGACAAATGCTAGCGATAAACTCTTTCCAGGACTGAGTAGAGGTATTCTTTATTATAACAATGGAATAAAATATTATAACCAAGATAAAAGCAATAATGCTATACTAATTGAGGTAGGTTCAGAGTTAAACACTACTAACGAAGCTAAAGGATCAGCTAAGTATATAGCAAGAATATTAGCAGAATATTTAAATGGTAAAAGATGAAGCTGAATAAAAACTTTTTAAAAAGAGCATCCTTATAGATATCAATTTGATAAAAGGGGATGCTTTTTTGAATAGAATAAAGTATATATTGCTTTTTATAATATTAATTTTAACCATGGTAGCTGGTTTAACCAAAGTAAACATAGAGTGCAGTAAAAGTAATTATGCTCTTGCTGGCAGTGAATGGCAAAGTGGTAATGCAGATATACAAAAGGATGAAGGATATTATAAAGTACTTAGAGAGTTAAGAGATGAGGCTCCGATAAAAATACTTTTAAATAAGGAGTCTAATAGTATTAGTATAAATTTAAAAAGCTATGAAATAAAATTTAAGAAAGACTTGTTCACTAATCTGAAAAACAATATAGTTAACTTTTTAGATAACACATATCACTTTATAAAAGGATTCTTTAATAAAGTATCTTAAAAAAAATAGTCTATACAACAGCTATAATTATTGACAAATTCTGAGGTTATTATGTTATAATTTAATGTGATTTAAATAGGACAATTTGCGCAATTATTAGTACATTGCTGAACAGGCATGAATATTTGCTGTTAAAATTGTGATTTTAATATATAAACAGCTTTAAAGGGGCGGGTTAAGATTATGCAATCAGAAAGACAAAAGTACATAAGAAATTTTTGTATAGTAGCTCACATAGATCATGGTAAATCTACACTTGCGGATAGATTATTAGAAACCACAGGTACTTTGACTCAAAGAGAGATGGATGAGCAAGTTTTAGATAAAATGGAGCTTGAAAGAGAAAGAGGAATAACTATAAAGGCTCAAGCCGCTAGATTGGTATATAGAAGAGAAAAGGATGGTAAGGAATATATACTTAATCTTATTGATACACCTGGACATGTAGACTTTAACTACGAAGTTTCCAGAAGCCTTAATGCCTGTGAAGGAGCTATTTTAGTAGTAGATGCTACTCAAGGAATACAAGCACAAACCTTAGCAAACTGCTATTTAGCTTTGGATCATAACTTAGAGATTGTACCTGTAATAAACAAAATAGATTTAGCTAGTGCTAGACCAGAGGAGATTGTGGAGGAGATAGAGGATGTTATAGGCATAGAGGCTCATGATGCTCCTAAAGTTTCTGCAAAGTCTGGACTTAATATTGAACAAGTACTAGAGGCCGTGGTAGAGAAAATTCCTGCACCAGAAGGTGATGAAGATGCACCTTTAAAGGCTCTTATTTTTGATTCCTACTACGACAGCTATAAGGGTGTTATATCTTATATAAGAGTTATAGAAGGAACTGTAAAAGCTGGAACTAAAATAAAACTAATGGCAAGCAATAAGGATTATGAAGTTACTGAGGTAGGAGTATTTTCTCCTAATTTTCTTCCTATTGGTGAGCTAAAAGCTGGTGATGTGGGTTATTTAACTGCATCTATAAAAAACGTTAGAGATGCAAGAGTTGGAGACACTATTACAGAGTCAGATAGACCAGCTGGTGAAGCTTTGGAAGGTTATAGACCAGCAGTATCCATGGTATTTAGCGGTATCTATCCAGTAGATGGAGCAGATTATGAAGAATTAAAGGATGCCTTGGAAAAGCTTCAATTAAATGATGCTGCGCTATCCTTTGAGCCAGAAACTTCTATAGCTTTAGGCTTTGGTTTTAGATGCGGCTTTTTAGGATTGCTTCACATGGAAATAATTCAAGAGCGAATAGAGAGAGAATTCAATTTAGATATTATAACAACTGCGCCATCTGTTATATATAAAGTTATAAAAACTGATGGAACTTTGCTAGAGATTACAAATCCAACTAACATGCCAAGTCCTACAGAGATTGAATATATGGAAGAACCGGTGGTAAAGGCTTCTATAATTACTCCTACGGAATATGTGGGAGCTGTAATGGACTTGTGTCAATCTAGAAGAGGAACTTATCTTAATATGGAATATATCGAGACCACAAGAGCTGTGCTAAACTATGATATTCCTTTAAATGAGATAATATATGATTTCTTTGATGCACTAAAATCTAGAACTAGGGGATATGCATCTTTAGATTATGAACTAAAAGGATATACAAGAACTAAACTTGTAAAGCTTGATATTTTATTAAATGGAGATATTGTGGATGCTCTATCAATGATAGTTCCGGAAGAAAGAGCTTACACTAAAGGCAGAAACATTGCTGAAAAGCTGAAGGATATAATTCCAAGACAGTTATTTGAGATACCTATACAAGCAGCTGTAGGAGCGAAGATCATCGCTCGTGAAACGGTAAAAGCTATGCGTAAAGATGTGTTAGCAAAATGTTATGGTGGAGATATATCGAGAAAGAAAAAATTATTAGAAAAACAAAAAGAAGGAAAGAAGAGAATGAGGCAAGTAGGTTCCGTTGAAGTACCTCAAGAAGCCTTTATGTCCGTGTTAAAAGTAGAATAAATCATGTAAGTGAGATGGAGGTTAAAATATGAAAGAAATTTCATTATATATACATATACCATTTTGTAAAAAGAAATGCTGGTATTGTGATTTTCCTTCGTTTTGCGGTAAAGATTATTTAATGGTAGATTATGTTAAAACTTTAACAAAAGAAATAGCCTTAAGAACTGAAAACTATATTATGAAGACAATATTTATAGGTGGGGGAACTCCCACCTATTTGTCTTTAGAGTGTTTAAATTATTTAAAAGAAGCTATGTTAAAGGTTAACAAAACTATGGATTGTGAATTTACCGTGGAATGTAATCCAGGAACTCTCAATGAAGATATTTTAAAACTATTAAAATCTATGGGGGTGAACAGACTTAGTATAGGATTGCAAGCTGTTCAGAATGAATTATTAAAATCCATTGGCAGGATACATGATATGAATGATTTCATAGATAATTATAAATTAGCTAGAAAAATAGGCTTTAATAATATAAATGTGGATATAATGTTTGGACTACCTAACCAAAGCATAGAGCAGTGGAGGGAAACCATTAATAAGGTATGTGAGCTTTCTCCTGAACATATTTCGAGTTATAGTCTGATTATTGAAGAGGACACTCCTTTCTACAACCTCTATAAGGAGAATAAACTAAATTTACCACAGGAAAATATAGAAAGATCTATGTATTTGGAAACTCTAAAATTATTAAAGGGATTTGGATATAATCAGTATGAGATATCTAATTACTCTAAAGCACATAAAGAATGTAGGCATAATTTAGTTTATTGGAATTTGGAAGATTATATTGGATGTGGCTCTGGAGCTCATTCCTTTATGAATAACCTAAGGTATAGAAATGAGGAAAAAATAGAAGAATATATTATGGGCATGAATAGCAAAAATAATAGTTATGCTGAAATAAAAGAAAATACCTTAGAAGATACTATTGAAGAATTTATGTTTATGGGGCTGAGGAAGATAGAGGGCATTAAAGAGTCTGTGTTTAAGAATAGATTTAAGAAGGATATAGATTTTTTTTATAAGGAAGTTATAGAAAAGCATAGGGCTAATGGTCTTTTAAAGCGAGAGAATAACAGTATATTTTTAACAGAAAGAGGCATAGAATTGTCCAACTATGTTATGAGTGACTTTATATTGTAAAGATTTAAATATGTAAATATGTAAATATGTAAAGATACAATGCCTAGGAGAAAATAATAAAGTTAAATAAAGCATTTATAATAAGTTTCTATGATTTTTAAGAAAATGAAAGTAAAAATGAGAAATTAGGAGTAAAATTTTAATAAAGCAGATTATTAAAATTATATGGAAAAATAAGCTGTATTAGGCGGTATTGACAAAAAAATTTTGAAGTGTTATTTTAAAATCGTAGTCATTAGCACTCACCTTGATAGAGTGCTAATAAATGAGGTGATACCATGGAGATGGATGAAAGAAAAATTAAGATTCTTCAAGCCATTATTAATGATTATATTAATACAGCAGAACCTGTAGGATCTAGAACTATTGCAAAGAAATACGATTTAGGTATTAGCTCTGCTACTATAAGAAACGAAATGTCTGATTTAGAAGAGATGGGATATTTAGAGCAGTTGCATACATCTTCTGGGAGAAAACCCTCTGATAAAGGATATAGATTATATGTAGATAAATTGATGCAGATTGAAAGGATTCCTCAGGAGGAGGAGCTATTGATAAAAGGCTATCTCTTAAATGTAGCATTATATGAGGTTGATAGGATATTAAAGCAGGCTACATCACTTTTATCGGAGCTAACAAAATTGACTTGTGTTTTAAGGTCACCCTCCGTAAAAAAAAGCTATATTAAATCTATACAGCTGATAAAGATTGATAATGTTGATATTCTATCTGTTATAATAACTGATGCTGGAATAATTAAAAATAATATCATAAAAGTAAGTAAAATAATAAGCAATGAAATACTTAGCAAGCTAACCTTAATTTTAAATGCAAGATTAAAAAACTTAACAATAGAGCAAATAAACCTAGAGGTTATTAATAATTTGAAGAATGACTTAATAGGTTATGAAGACATATTTAATGCTATTATTCCTGCTCTTTATGATACTTTAAATGCAGTAGAATCCTCAGAAGTTTATTTAGAAGGTGCTACAAACATATTTAACTATCCTGAGTACAATGATATAGATAGAGCTAGGGAGTTTTTATCTTTACTTAATAATAAGGACTATGTTAAAACTCTAATAGATGCTGAAGAGGGATTATCAGTGAGAATTGGGGAAGAAAACTATGTGCCTGGAGCTAAGGAATGTAGTGTAATTTCAGCTTCTTATAATCTAGGGGATAGACCTTTAGGCACTATAGGTATAATAGGACCAACTAGAATACCCTATTCTAAAGTAATCAGTGTAATGGCTATGGTGATGAAACACCTAAATAATAGCTTAAGACAATATAATGATGAATAATATTTAGAGATGAGGTGGAATTTTCAGTCATGAAAGAAATGGATAATAAAGATAATTTAGAGGCTGAACTGAAAAATGAACAGGTAGAAAAAGGAAATATTAAAGAACAAACTATTGAAGAAAATTGGCAAGAAGCCGAAAAACTTGAAGACGAAGAATTTGAAACAGTGAATGAAGAACAAGTATCAAAAGTCCAAGAGGAAAATGCTAAGTTGTATAATGAGGTAGAAGTTTTAAAAGATAGGCTTCTAAGAATAAGTGCTGAATATGACAACTTTAGAAAAAGAACTGCTAAGGAAAAAGAAGGCATATATTCTGATGCTTGCACAGATGTTCTAAAAAATATGCTGCCTGTTCTAGATAATCTTGAAAGAGCTGTTTCTGTAGAGGGAAATTTAGATGACCTAAAAAAAGGAATAGACATGACCTTAAGGCAGTTTAAAGACTCCTTAAAAAAATTAAATGTAGAAGAAATTTCTACGGAGGAAGGCTTTGATCCTAATTATCATAATGCAGTTATGCACATGGTAGACGAAAATTATGGTAAGAATGAAATTGTAGAAGTTTTCCAAAAAGGCTATAAACGTGAAAATAAAGTTATAAGATATAGCATGGTTAAAGTTGCAAATTAAATTTTCATTAGATAGATCATAGGGAGGTATAAGAAAATGGGTAAAGTAATAGGAATTGACTTAGGAACAACAAACTCTTGTGTAGCAGTTATGGAAGGTGGAGAGCCAGTAGTTATTACAAATGCAGAAGGTGCAAGAACTACTCCTTCAGTAGTATCTTTCCAAGCTAATGGAGAAAGATTAGTGGGACAGGTTGCAAAAAGACAAGCAATCACCAATCCAGATAAAACTATAATTTCAATCAAAAGACATATGGGAACTAATCATACTGTTAATATTGATGGAAAACAGTATACTCCTCAAGAGATTTCTGCTATGGTATTACAAAAAATTAAGGCTGATGCGGAAGCATATTTAGGAGAAACAGTAACTCAAGCAGTAATAACTGTACCAGCATATTTTAATGATAGCCAAAGGCAGGCCACTAAAGATGCAGGTAAAATTGCGGGATTAGAAGTATTAAGAATAATAAATGAGCCAACAGCAGCTTCTTTGGCTTATGGTATAGATAAAATTGAAAACAGCCATAAGATATTTGTTTATGACTTAGGTGGTGGTACCTTTGACGTATCCATTCTTGAGCTAGGGGACGGAGTGTTTGAGGTTAAAGCTACTAATGGAGATACTCGCTTAGGTGGAGATGATTTTGACCAAAAGGTTATGGATTATATAGCAGATACTTTTAAGTCAGAAAATGGTATAGATTTAAGAAATGACAAGATGGCACTTCAAAGACTAAAAGAAGCAGCAGAAAAAGCAAAAATCGAACTTTCTTCTTCAATGCAAACAAGTATAAATTTACCATTTATTACTGCAGATGCTAGTGGTCCAAAACATATAGATATGAATCTTACTAGAGCTAAGTTTAATGAATTAACTCATGATTTAGTTCAAAGAACCATAGAGCCAATGAGAAAAGCACTTCAAGATGCAGGCTTAACTATGAATGATATAGATAAGATAGTGCTTGTAGGAGGTTCTACAAGAATACCAGCAGTACAAGAAGCAGTGAAGAACTTTACAGGAAAAGAGCCTTCAAAGGGAGTAAATCCTGATGAATGCGTAGCAGTAGGTGCTGCAATACAAGCAGGTGTATTAACAGGGGACGTTAAGGACGTACTATTACTAGATGTTACTCCTCTAACTTTAGGTATAGAGACTCTTGGAGGAATAGCAACCTCTTTAATACAAAGAAATACTACAATACCTACTAGAAAGAGTCAAATATTCTCTACGGCAGCAGATGGTCAGACTTCTGTAGAAATACATGTAGTTCAAGGTGAAAGACAAATGGCTGCAGACAATAAAACTCTTGGAAGGTTTACTTTATCTGGTATAGCACCAGCTCCAAGAGGAATTCCACAAATTGAAGTTACTTTTGATATTGATGCTAATGGTATTGTTAAAGTTTCAGCAGTAGATAAGGGAACTGGCAAGGAAGCAAATATAACTATAACAGCTTCAACTAATTTAAATGATGATGAAATAGATAAAGCTGTTAAAGAAGCAGAGAAGTATGCTGAAGAAGATAGAAAGAGAAAAGAATCTATAGAAGTTAAAAACAATGCAGATCAAATAGTATATCAAACTGAAAAGACTCTTAAAGAGTTAGGAGATAAAGTTTCTGCTGAAGATAAATCTAAGATTGAAGCTAAAGCTGAAGCATTAAAGGCTGTTAAAGATGGAGAAGACTTGGAGGCAATTAAAAAGGCTACAGAAGAGTTAACACAAGAATTTTATGCCGTTTCTTCAAAGATATACGGTGCAAATGGCCAAAACGCTGGCTTTGATCCAAACAATATGGGAGCAGAAAATAATGCTTCTTCAAATCAAAAGGATGATAATGTAGTAGATGCTGATTTTAAAGTAGAAGATGATAAATAGTTAGTTGGATTTTAAGGGGAAGGCAATCCTAGGTCTTCCCCTATTGTAGGTTAAAATATTTTTTAGGTGGTGAAAAAACAGCATGGCTAAAAAAGACTACTATGAGATTTTGGGACTAGAAAAAGGGGCCAGCGATGATGATATAAAGAAAGCCTTTAGAAAGCAGGCCATAAAATATCACCCAGATAAAAATGCTGGGAATAAAGAGGCTGAAGAAAAATTTAAAGAAATAAATGAAGCTTATCAAGTACTAAGTGATCCTGAAAAGAAGGCTCAATATGACCAATTCGGAACTACGGATTTTAATGGTGGAGCTGGAGGCTTTGATGGAGGCTTTGATTTTTCAGGTATGGGAGGATTTGGAGACATTTTTGAAAGCTTTTTTGGAGGGGGAGGCTTCGGCGGAAGCGGAAGAAGAAGAAATGGTCCTGAAAAGGGCGCGGATATGGAATATAATATAACTTTAACCTTTGAAGAAGCAGTCTTTGGAGTAGAAAAAGAAATAAATATTTCTAGAAGTGAAAACTGTGAAACTTGTAGGGGAGAGGGAACTAAGCATGGAACTTCTGCGAAAACCTGTGATAAATGTGGCGGTTCAGGACAGATTAGAGTTCAAAAAAATACTCCGTTAGGTAGCTTCGTTACTATGTCTACTTGTGACAAATGCTCTGGAAAGGGAAAGGTAATTACAGATCCATGTCCAGATTGTCGTGGATCTGGAAAACAAAGAAAACAAAGAAAGATAAAAATTGATATACCTGCAGGAGTAGATACAGGCAATGTAATGCCTCTTAGAGGACAAGGAGAACATGGTACTAAAGGAGGTCCTCCAGGGGATTTATATATTAATATAAAGGTATCGCCTCATAAAATATTTAAAAGAAAAGCCTTCGATATATATATAGATACACATATAAGCATTGTGGAAGCTGCTTTAGGTATAGAAATGAAGGTACCTACGGTAGATGGAGAGGTTAAGTATACAATACCAGAAGGCACTCAATCAGGAACTATGTTTAGGCTTAAAGGAAAAGGTGTGCCTAGAGTTAATAGTCATGGTAGAGGAGATCAGTATGTTAATGTAATAGTAGACATACCTAAGAATTTAAACGAAAAGCAAAAGGAAGCCTTAAGAATGTTTGCAGAAGCTAGCGGCGAAAAAGGTGACGATAAAAAGAGCTCTATTTTTGACATGTTTAAAAAGAAATAAGTTATTTTAGGTAGGTTCCAATTTTTAATAATAGTTATTAAGATTGGAACCTTTTTATTGAAAAATAAGGGAGATATATTTTGTAATAGACAGATTTTAATGTAAAGTGTAAAATATATAAAAGTACGATAGATTTATGGAAGGATTGATTTTATGCAAGGTACTTGGATAGAGATAAAGATAATAACAAAAAGTGAGGCCATTGAGCCTATTTCTGGTATATTTTATGGATTAGATGTTAAAGGTGTTGCTATAGAAGATCCTAATGATATTTTAAATAGAGAGCAAGGTCCATTAACTTGGGATTTTGCTGATATAAATATTTTAGAACATGGAGCAGAAGCTGCTACGGTAACTGGATATTTTAATAAGGAAGAAGATGTTGAAAGCATTGTTGGATATGTAAATGAAAGGCTTAAGGAATTAAAAGAATTTGGTATAGATATTGGAGAAGCAAAGGTATTATCAAAAGCAGTTAATGAGCAGGACTGGGCCAATAATTGGAAAAAGTATTATAAGCCTACAAAAATTGGAGAAAATATTGTAATAAAACCTATTTGGGAAGAATACAAAGGTAATGAAGAGGAAATTATTGTTGAACTAGATCCTGGTATGGCTTTTGGAACAGGCACTCATGAAACTACAAGAATGTGTGTTCAAGCTTTGGAAAAGTATGTAGATAAGGATAGTATAGTGTTTGATATCGGAACTGGATCGGGAATTTTAGCTATAACTGCTGCTAAATTAGGTGCTTCAAAGGTTATAGGTGTGGATTTAGATCCAGTAGCTGTAGATTCTGCTAAAGAAAATTTAACCTATAATAACTTAAATAATATAGAAATATTACATGGTAACTTAATGGATGTAGTGCAAGGTAAGGCCAATATAGTAGTAGCTAACATAATAGCGGAAATTATAGCTGTTTTAGCTCAGGGTGTTAGAGAATTTATACTACCCGGAGGATATTTTATCACTTCAGGTATTATAAGAGAAAGAAGAGAAATGGTAGAGTCTAAATTGAAGGAATGTGGCTTTAATATAGTAGAAGTTAATGAAGATGGGGAATGGTTATGCATAATTGCTTCTATTTAAGGTGAGGTGAGAGTAAAATGCATAAGTTTTTTGTTGATGAAAATTGTATTTATGAAAATAAAGTTAGGATACAGGGTGAGGATGTTAAACATATCTACAAGGTTTTGAGACTAGAGGTAGAAGACGAAGTAATAATAAATAACTGTTTGGGCAAAGAATTTGTAGCTAAGATAAAAGATATAAATAAAAAGGAAGTACTATTAAGTATCCAAAAGGAGCTTAATAGTAACAATGAAAGTAATGTAAATCTATATCTTTTTCAAGGTTTACCTAAAGCTTCTAAAATGGACTTGATCGTTCAAAAGGCTACAGAGCTTGGGGTAAAAGAAATAGTGCCCATAATAACAGAAAGAGTGATTGTGAAAAATGAAATGGGTGAATTTAAAAAATTAGACAGATGGCAGAGGATCGCTTTGGAAGCATGTAAGCAATGCAAAAGAACTTTTATCCCTGCAATAAAAGAACCTATGGAGTTTGAAGCAATGATTAAGCATTTAAATACCATGGATTTGGTTATTGTGCCTTATGAAAATGCGTCAGGTTATGGTATAAAGAATGTTATGGAGAATATATCAGCACAAGGAATTTTAGACATTGCTATTATAATTGGGCCCGAAGGCGGTTTTGAGGAACAGGAAATAAGTAAGTTAAAAGAGAATAATGCTCATATAGTTACTTTGGGACCAAGAATATTTAGAACTGAGACCGCAGGTTTTGTGTGCACCACCTTGTTACAATATGAACTAGGAGATTTAGGAGGAATAATTTAATGAAGGTTGCATTTGCTACTTTAGGCTGTAGAGTTAATCAATACGAGTCTGAAGCTATGGCTGAAAAGTTTATTAGAGAAGGATATGAAGTTGTTGAATATACAGAGGTGGCAGAGGTTTATGTAATAAATACTTGTACAGTAACAAATATGGGGGACAAGAAATCTAGACAAATTATAGGCAGAGCTAGAAGATTAAATCCAGAGGCAGTAATAGCAGTGGTAGGTTGCTATTCTCAAATTGCACCTAATGAAGTTTCTAATATTGAAGGTGTGGATGTGGTCTTGGGAACAAGAAACAAAGGTGATATAGTATATTGGGTAAATAGAGCTAGAGAAGAAAGAACTCAGTTTGTTAATGTAAATGAAGTATTAAAAAATAATTTGTTTGAGGACTTAAATATAGAAGAATATCAAGATAAAACTAGAGCCTTTTTAAAGATTCAAGATGGTTGCAATAGATTTTGTTCTTATTGCTTGATACCCTATGCAAGAGGAGCAGTTTGCAGCAAGGAACCAGGTAAAGTCCTTGATGAAGTTAAAAAATTAGCTAATCATGGGTTTAAAGAAATCATACTATCTGGTATACATACTGCTTCTTATGGACTAGATTTAAAAGATAAAGTCACATTAGTAGATCTATTAGAGGAAATAGAGAAGGTTAAGGGAATAGAAAGAGTTAGAATTGGATCTATAGACCCAACCTTCTTCACTGAAGATGTGGTAAAAAGAATTATTAATTTGAATAAGCTTTGTGCACATTTCCATTTATCTCTGCAAAGTGGATGCGATGAAACTCTAAAGAGGATGAATAGAAGGTATACTACTAAGGATTATGAAAATATAGTAAATTTATTAAGGAACAATTTTAAAGATGTATCTATAACTACAGATATCATAGTAGGATTTCCAGGAGAAACAGAGGAAGAATTTAATACTACCTATGAGTTTTTAAAGAGTATAAAATTATCTAAAATGCATATATTTAAATTTAGTCCAAGAAAAGGTACCAAAGCTGCTACTATGGAAAATCAAGTAGATGGAAAGATAAAAGAAGAAAGAAGCAATAAAATAATAGAACTCAACAATGCTCTTGAAAAAGAGTTCATGGATAGATTTTTAGGAAAAAACCTTAGGGTACTATATGAAAAAGAAACCTTTGTGAATAGTGGCGAATATGAGGGTTATACAGAAAATTATTTAAGAGTGGTTACAAAGGGGAATGATAACAATATTATAGGAGAGATCTTAGACACAAAAATTATTTGTATTGATAAAGATCAGCTCATAGGAGCGTTTGCTGGATAGGAGGTGAAATTTATGGGAGATTGTATATTTTGTAAAATTATAAGAGGAGAAATACCTTGCAGTAAAGTATATGAGGACGAGAGAATACTAGCTTTTAATGATATTAATCCTGAGGCACCGGTACACGTGCTAATAATTCCCAAAGCTCATATAGATAGTGCTAATTATATTGATGAAGAAAACAGTGAAATTCTAGCGCATATATTTTTAGCTGCTAAAAATATAGCTACACAGTTAGGAGTGGCAGAGTCAGGTTATAGAATAGTAAACAATTGCGGAGAACAGGGTGGTCAAACTGTAAAACATATTCATTTCCATTTGCTTGGAGGTAGAAACCTGAAATGGCCTCCAGGTTAAAAGCCTTGAAGTTTACATGCAAGTTTGTTTGGGAATTAAATTTTATCTCAAATGAAATTCTTGACATTTGAGAAAGTTATATTGTATAATAATCCGTGTGTTGTTTAACCCACAAGCTGCATTTATTCTTAAATTTACATTGTGCTAGCGGAGGGAGGGATATTAGATGTCAGAAATTAGAGTTGGAGAAAATGAAACACTTGAGAGTGCATTAAGAAGATTCAAGAGAAAATGCGCTAGAGCTGGTGTTCTTTCAGAAGTTAGAAAAAGAGAACACTATGAAAAGCCAAGTGTAAAAAGAAAGAAAAAGTCAGAAGCTGCTAGAAAGAGAAAATTTAAATAATATTTCTTTTGAAAGAAGGTACAGTAATGCCAATTAAAGAAAGACTTCAAGAGGACTGGAAGCAAGCTTTGAAAGCCAAAGAAAAATTAAAGGCTGAGACTATAAGCATGGCCAAGTCTGCAATACTTTTAGTTGAAAAAACTGATGGTGTTAAGCTTGAGGATGAACAGATAATAGAAGTGTTAGCAAGAGAAGTAAAGCAAAGAAGAGAAGCTTTGCTTGAATTTGAAAGAGGAAACAGACAAGATCTTATAGATAAGACCAATGCTGAAATTGAGATTTTGTTAGGTTACCTTCCTCAGCAGTTAAGTGAAGAAGAAATTTTACAAATTATTAAAGAAGCAGCATTAGAAGTGGGAGCAAGCAACATAAAGGAAATGGGAAAAATAATGGCATTAGTTAGACCTAGGACCTTAGGTAGAGCAGATGGCAAACTTGTAAGTTCGTTAGTTAAAGATTTCTTAAGTAAATAATCATAAATAAAGAACTCGCTTAGGTGAGTTCTTTTTATTTTTTGTCATTAACCCATATTTTTTTTCATAAAGTATTATATATTTACTATGAAAATATATTAAGAGGTGGTTTAATGAATAATAAAATATATAACACTAAAGAGGTCATAGCTGATAGATTAGACCTGCCTAGAGATATTCTATTAGATATTCCCAAGATAGTTATTACTGGTAATAATGAAATTAACATCGAAAACCATAAAGGAATTATTTTGTTTGAAGATAATCTAGTAAAGATAAACTCTAAGATAGGTTCTATCTCTATATTGGGCAAGGGTTTTGAAATACTTTTTATAGGTGGAAGTACATTAACAATTAGTGGGGTTTTTAAATCGGTGATTTATGAAGGAAATGAATAATAAATTTAGTAAGTATAAAAAAGCAATTATAAAATTACAAATACAGTCCCTAATGCCCGAAAGGTTTATTAATTTGCTATGGAACAGAGGGGTATATGTTCAAAACATATATAGAATAGATATTACCACAGTAAACTTAGAGATAAATTTATCAGATTTTAAAACTGTTGAAGAAGTTGCAAAGATCACAGATTCAAAAATTAAAATTTTACAGAGGAGAGGATTATCTTTTCTTCTGATTAGATTTCGTAAAAAAATAACCTTGATAGGTGGAATCATTATTTTTGCATGTGTTATATATTATTTATCAACTTTTATTTGGAGAATTGAAATAAAAGCTGATAGACATTTATCACCCTATGAAATTAGAGCTCAATTAAGCCTTTTAGGTATAAGCCCAGGTATAAATAAAAGTAAATTAAATGTTTATGCCTTAGAGGAAAAAATAATTAAAAGCAATGACAATGTAATGTGGGTGAGAGCTAGAATTGAGGGATCTAAGCTTAAAGTTAGTATTGCAGAGAGAGTAATCCCCCCAAACTTAGTAACGGATGATAGTATTTGTGATATGGTAGCTAAAATGGATGGTCAAATAGTGAGGGTATATACTATATCAGGTACGCCAGTAGTAAAGGCTGGAGATGTGGTTAAAAAGGGACAAACCTTGATTAAAGGTGAGCAGGGAAAAGAAGGTAACACTTATAAAGTTCACTCAGAGGGGGATGTAATAGCCAAAACCTTTTATGAATTTATTGAAGAGATGCCTCTAAGAGGGGTTAAAAAGGTTAGAACTGGTAAAAGTGCAGAAGCTTTATATATTGAAATACTAGGAGCAAAAATTTATCTAAAAAAACCTAATGTTAATTTTTCTAAATATGATAAAATAGAAGAGAGTGGAAATATAATAAAAAAAGTTATATACTATGAAATAAAAGAAGAAAAATTTCAGGAAAATGAAGAAGTACTAATAAACACTACCTTAAACTCCTTAATTCAAAAGATGGAGCAAGATTTAGAGAAGAAGGCCACCATTATGGATAAAGTAGTTAATAAAGAGTATTCTGGAGATAACATAAAATTAAAGGTAGTATTTATAGTAACTCAAAATATAGCATTAAAGCAGAAAGTAGAATAAAAACAAGAGGTGAAGAGATTTGAGATCTACAAAAGCCTACGGAATTAGAATATATAATTATAAAAAATTTTTTATATTATTAATTACATTTATATTAATCTATTCTATTCTAATTACTTCATTGATTACTAAGAAGTATAATTTATCAGTAGGGGAGATAGCTAGGGTAAATATAAAGGCAAATAAAGAAGTTATAGATAATGTAGCTACTCAAGCAAGGACTAAGCAGGTTTCTGAAGAAGTACCTATTCAATATAATCAAAAACCAGAGGTTAAAAAACAAGCATCAGATAATGTGAAAGGTTTATTTTCAAAGATTGTAACCCTTAAGGATGCTACAGAAGAAGAGAAGGATAAATTACAAAACTTAAAGAATGACTCTCCTATTGCTCTAAGCGATGAAGAATTTTTATTTTTATTAAAGCTTACAAAAGAAGAGTTAAAAAACCTAAATAATTTTACTACAGATTTGCTGGGGCAAATATATGAAGGTATAATTGAAGAGGATAAGCCAGAGGATATAAAAAAAGCACAAGAGACAGCGGGAACTAAATTTAATTCTGCTAAGTTTTCTAAAGCTATAAGAGATATAGGTATTTCTATAACTAATTCTCAAATAAAGCCAAATTTCTTTTATGATAAGGAGAAGACAGAAGAATTAAAGAAGCAGGCTGTAAAAAATGTAGCGCCTGTAGTAATAAAGAAAAATCAAATTGTGGTTAAAGAAGGGGAGCCTGTTACAGAAAATCAACTTGAGATATTAAAAGATTTAGGGCTTTTAAATAATACTGGTTTTGATTGGTATATATACTTAACTATAGGCATTTTGGTTGCATTGATTCTTTTTTTACAGTGGATATATTTATATAAGTTCTATAAGGGTGTATTTAATGATAGCAGTAAGTTATTATTAATAAGCATAATTAATGTGATATCACTTTTGCTTGCTAGAACCTTAACTATAATATCACCGTTTTTAATTCCTTTAGCTTTTGCACCAATGCTTTTAACATTATTAATAAGTTATAAGATATCTGTAACCATGAGTATTATTAATTGTCTTTTAATTAGCAGTATAGTAGGCTTTAATATTGAAGTAACTCTGCTGGCAGTAGTGAATTCTGTGTTAGGAGCTACGCTGCTTAGAAAGATGCAGCAAAGAAATGATATATTATATTCTTCACTATATATGTCAGTGATAAATATGGTATTGACCTTCTGTGTAGGAGTTTTATTAAGTAACAACATAATAGATATTTTAAAGAGAACAGGGTTCACGGGTATAGCAACACTTATTTCTGCGGTGTTAACCATTGGCTTTCTTCCACTATTTGAAAGCACTTTTGATATAGTTACTACAGTGAAGCTTCTAGAGCTTTCTAATCCAAATAATCCGCTACTAAAGAGATTATTAATAGAGGCTCCAGGTACTTACCATCACAGTGTTTTAGTAGCAAACTTAGCAGAAGTGGCAGCAGAACAGGTTGGGGGAAACCCAGTACTGGCAAGGATTGCGGCCTATTATCATGATATAGGAAAAATCAAGAGACCTTATTTTTTCAAGGAGAATCAAATAGGAAAAGAAAACCCTCATGATAAAATTACGCCTAATTTAAGTACATTAATTATAACTTCTCATGTTAAAGATGGACTAGAACTAGCTAGGGAACATAATATTCCAAAGGTAATTCAAGATGTTATTGAACAACATCATGGTAATACCTTAGTAAAATATTTTTATTATACTATGAAAAATAATAGTGATAACCCTGAGGCGGTGAAAGAAGAGGACTTTAGATATCCTGGTCCTATACCGGAATCTAAAGAAGCAGGTATAATAATGCTAGCAGACAGCGTAGAAGCTTCAGTAAGGTCTATAAGTGATCCTACAAAAGGAAAAATTGAAGAGATGGTAAACAATATAATTAAAGATAAGTTGAATGATGGGCAATTAGATCATTGCGATTTAACTTTAAAAGATATAGACACCATTAGAAAATCCTTTTTAAAATCTTTAAGCGGAATATATCATCAAAGAATTGAATATCCAGCAGAAAATAACAAAAGGTAAGGGTGGTAGGTTTGATTTATATAGAAAATATGCAGAGCAAAGTTGAGGCCCCAGAGGAACTAAAAAAGCAAATAGAGGCTGTAATAGATTTTGCATTAAAAGAGGAAGAGGTTAATCAAAGCTATGAGATAAGTGTATTGTTAGTGGATAATGAAGAAATAAAAAGAATAAATAAAGAGCATAGAAATATTGATAAAGAGACGGATGTACTTTCTTTTCCCATGCTAGATTATCCAAAGAGGAATGTTTTTAGAGAAGTTTACAAGGACTTTAGCTTTGGCAAAACCTTTTTAGATGGGGAGAATTTAGTTTTAGGGGATATAGTTTTATCCATGGAAAAAGCCAGAGAGCAAAGTGAGGAATATGGGCATTCTTTCTTTAGAGAAGTCTTCTATCTTATAATTCATTCTGTGTTACATCTTCTAGGTTACGACCATATGACTGAGGAGGAGAAGACTCTAATGAGGCTTAGGGAAGAACAGATATTGGAAAAATTAAATATTATAAGATAATTCAGTTTAGGCATCTTCAAAAAATAACTAGTCAGTATATTAGCTTATTTTCCTAAGACGTCTTAAAATATATTAATTATCAGCATACAAAAGTTTGTGAAAATAAGTCTTTTGTATACTGATTATTTTTTTAAATAGAAAACTAATAACTTAAGGAGGTGCTTCTATGAAGATGAGGAAACTAATCGATAGTTTTAATTATGCCATAGAGGGAATAATATATTCTGTAAGAACCCAAAGAAATATGAAGATACATATGATTGCAACTTTAATAGTGCTAGCAGCTTGCTTTTTCTATGATTTAAGTAAAATTGAATTGCTTATAATAACTATTACTATCACCATGGTTATAGTAGCAGAGCTTATAAATACAGCTATAGAAAGTGCTATTGACGCTACTACAAATTATTATCATCCTTTAGCTAAAATAGCTAAAAATACTGCTGCAGGAGCTGTACTTGTCACTGCTATAAATGCTTTAATAGTAGCCTATATCATCTTTTGGGATAAGCTAACCTCTGCCACCTTTTCCACTATATCAAAAATTAAAAAATCGGATCCTTATATGATATTTATAGTACTTATTATGGTTATAATTGCTACTATAATTGTAAAAGCTATATATGGAGAAGGAACTCCTTTAAAAGGAGGAATGCCTAGTGGTCATAGTGCTATAGCTTTTTCCATAGCTACTACTATTGCGTTAATAACAGAAGAACCTATTTCCATGGTATTAAGCTATTTACTTGCCTTTATAGTGGCACAAAGCAGGGTTGATTCTGAAGTTCATTCAATTTTAGAGGTGATCTTTGGAGGAATATTTGGTACCCTTTTAACTATTTTTATATTTAAAATATTTAGCTGATTTGAATAAGTATTGAAATGCTTATAAATAGTGCTATAATTGTTATACAAGATTTAGGTGTCTTCAAGTTATTTTAGAGAACCTATGCTTGGAATTTTTAGACTTTGGAGGTATATTCCTATGAGTTATGATAAATTAATAGAATGTGCTATTACTGCCAGAGAAAAAGCTTACGTTCCCTATTCTAATTTTAAAGTAGGTGCTGCTGTTTTAACTAAAGAAGGAAAGATTTTTTCAGGATGCAATATTGAAAATGCATCTTTTGGAGCAACAAATTGTGCAGAAAGAACTGCTATATTTAAAGCCGTGTCAGAAGGGCATAATACTATTACTGCTGTAGCAGTGATAGGTGATCCGAGTACACATACTTATCCTTGCGGTATTTGCAGGCAAGTTATTGTAGAATTTGCAGAAGATGAGAATATTGATATAATCTTAATTAAAAACAAAGAAGATTATATAGTTAAGAAATTACATGATATTTTACCTGGCTCTTTCACGAAAAGAGATTTGGGGAAATAAGGAGGATTCATGCATAAATCAGGATTTGTTACAATTATAGGCAGACCTAATGTAGGAAAATCTACGCTTACTAATCATATTATGGGAGAAAAGCTTTCTATAGTATCTAATAAGCCACAGACTACAAGAAATAATATACAAACAATTTTAAATGGAGAAGACTATCAGATAGTTTTCGTGGATACTCCAGGTATGCATAAACCAAGGCATAAGCTGGGAGAATATATGGTAAAGGTAGCTAAGGATTCTATAAGAGATGTAGACTTGATATTATTCCTTACTACTCCAGAGGGAGAGGTAGGAAAAGGAGATGCCTTTATTTTAGAGCAACTTAGAGAGTATGATGTTCCAGTGTTCTTGGTGTTAAATAAAATCGATGAAGTAACAGAAGAGAGAATAGCTAATACTCTTATAAATTATTCAAAACACTTTAATTTTAAGGAGATAATTCCCATATCAGCTTTGAAGGGAAAAAATACTGAAAGACTTATTGATCTTATGATAAATCACATGCCAGAAGGGCCTAAATATTATCCAGAGGATATGATTACAGATGTTCAAGAGAAGTTTATAGTTTCTGAAATAATTCGTGAGAAGGCTTTAAGGACTCTAAGTGAAGAAGTTCCTCATGGAATAGCTGTAGATATAATATTGATGAAAAAAAATGATAACGGCGTTTATAATATAGAAGTAGATATGCTATGTGAAAAAGATTCACATAAAGGCATAATTATCGGCAAAGAAGGAAAAACTTTAAAGAGGATAAATGATTATGCTAAAGCTGACATAGAAAAATTCCTTCAATCCAAAGTCAATTTAAAAATATGGGTAAAGGTTAGGAAAGAATGGAGAGATAATCCATTATTTTTAAAAGAATTAGGATATAAAATAAAAAAGTAAAAGTTTATTAGAGGAATAATATTTAGGGGATGGTCTTCTGTCAACTTTCAAAACTAATGCTGTAGTATTAAAAACTCAAGATTTTAAAGAAAATGATAAACTAGTTTGGCTATATACTGAAAAACTAGGAAAAATAACTACTATTGCTAAAGGTGCTAAGAAAAGTAAGAGTAAGTATCTTTCTATAACTCTTCCTTTATGCTTTGGAGAATATATAGTTTTCAAAGGAAGAAACTTATTTACTTTAAGTGAAGGAAAGATAATAAATTCTCTTCAAGGATTGTTAAATGATTTAGAGAAACTGACTTATTCTACTTATCTTTGTGAATTAATAGATATATGCATACAAGAAGAAGAAAGTAATAGAGAGCTTTTTAAGGATTTTGTTTCTTGTTTATACTTAATGAATACAGATGCAGTAGATTATGAACTTCTTGTAAGAGCCTTTGAATTAAAAGTATTAAGAGCTACTGGTTACGGTTTAGATCTAGATAGCTGCTCTATATGTAAAAAAAGAATAAATACCTCTAACTTTATAAGTTTTAATTATTATGGTGGTATTTGCGATGAATGTGAAAAAAATAGGGGCATTTATATAGATAAAGGTACTTATAACGCCTTGAAGTTTTTAAATTCATTACCTATAGAAAAAGTCTATAGGCTAAATCTTAACCATAGTGTAAAAAGTGAAATGAATAAAATTAATTCATTTATAATAGCTTCTAATTACTCAAGAAAACCTAAAAGTTTGGAAATGCTTGAAATATTTAAAGGAGGAAAAAAAGATGATTGATATTACTCTAGAAAAGGTAGATATCATAAAAGAAAGAACCGGTGTATCTTACGCTAAGGCTAAAGAAGCTTTAGAGGCCTGCGGAGGAGATGTAGTAGATGCTTTGATCTACATTGAGCAGACCTGTGAATGCAGCAAAAAAGGAATTTATACTACTGCAGAGGATTTAATGGGTTGGCTAAAAGAAGTAGTTAAAAAGGGCAATGTAACAAGAATAAGAATAAAGAAAGATGAGAGAGTAATAGTAGATATTCCAGTTAATGCAGGTATTGCTGCTGGAGTGGTTGCTATAGTTTGGCCACCATTAATAGCTTTAGGAATATTAACTGCAGTAGTGACAAGATTAACTATAGAAATAACTAAGAATGACGGTACTGTGGAAGTGGTAAACAAAATTATTAAGAATTCAGTAGAGGTTGCAAAAGACAAATTTGTTGATATCACTAGTGAGATGAAAGAGAAGATAAATGATGTGACCTCGGATGTTAAAAGTAAAATAAAACAAAATGAGATTATAAATAGTGATGAACCTGTTTATAAATATACTGTAAAATTTGACAATATAGACGATGCTTCAGAAGAAAATAAGGAATCTTAAGGAAAGCTGTAATAATAACAAGGAATATTTTATAAAAACAAGCTAATTTTGAATAAATATAGTGTACTAATTTTAAAAATTCGTGTATAATATATTTAGTATTTGGAATGTAAAGTATTCCTTGTACATTTATGCATATATTATGAAAGAGGGTGAGCACGATAAAACTATCACCAAGGCAAGAAGAAATCATACGCTTGGTTAAAGAAGGTCAGCCGATTACTAGTGAAGCATTGGCATCTAAGCTTGGAGTGACTAGGGCAGCCTTAAGACCAGATTTAGCCATTTTGACTATGACAGGAATTTTAGAAGCTAGACCAAAGGTTGGATACATATATTCAAAAAAACCCTCTCACAGTATAGTATATGATTACATTATAGACATTAAAGTAAAGGACATTATGTCAAAGCCCGTAGTAGTAAGTGAAGAGACTACTGTATATGATGCTATTGTGCATCTTTTTTTGAACGATGTAGGAACTCTTTTTGTAGAAAACAAGTCAGTATTAACTGGGGCAGTTTCAAGAAAAGATTTTCTTAAGATTGCAATAGGAGGCACTGATATTCATAAAGTGCCGGTGGGCATAATAATGACTAGAATGCCTAACATTGTTTTTGTTGAAAAGGACGATAGCGCCTATTTAGTAGCTCAAAGAATAATAGACCATGAAGTAGATAGTTTACCTGTAGTTGAAAGAAGTTTTGAAGACAACAAAGAAATATTGAAAATTATAGGGAAAGTATCTAAGACAAACATAACTAAACTATTTGTTGATCTAGGAGAAAACAAATAGGACAAAGTCGCTCTAACCGGGACTTAATTTGTCCCGTTAGCATATACACAAAATACAATCGGAGGAGTGTTAACATGGAGAAGAATAAATATGTATACCTTTTTAGCGAAGGCGATGCATCAATGAAAAACCTTCTTGGTGGAAAAGGCGCTAACCTTGCTGAAATGACAAGTTTAGGTATTCCAGTACCACAAGGTTTTACTGTAACAACAGAAGCTTGCAACAAGTATTATGATGATGGAAAGGTTATAGCTCAAGAAGTTATTGACCAAATATATGGAAAAATGGCTGAATTAGAAACTATTTCAGGCAAAAAATTTGGAAGCACTGAAAGTCCATTATTAGTATCAGTAAGATCAGGTGCTAGAGCTTCTATGCCTGGAATGATGGATACTATATTAAACCTTGGTTTAAATGATGAAACAGTAGAAGCTATGGCTAAGTTAACTGGAAATCCAAGATTTGCTTATGATTCTTATAGAAGATTTATTCAAATGTTTGCTGACGTTGTAATGGACGTTGAAAAGAGAACTTTTGAAGAGATTATGGATAAGATGAAAGAAGAAAAAGGCGTTAAGTTGGATACAGACTTAGATGCTGATGATCTAAAAAAATTAGTTGCTTTATTTAAAGAGCACTATAAAAAGGAAAAGGGAGAAGAATTCCCATCAGATCCAAAGATGCAATTAATCGAATCAGTAACAGCTGTATTTAGATCTTGGGATAATCCAAGAGCTATAGTTTACAGAAGATTAAATGATATACCAAGTAGCTGGGGTACAGCTGTAAATGTTCAAGAAATGGTATTTGGAAATAAAGGAGAAACTTCAGGAACAGGAGTTGCTTTCTCAAGAAATCCTTCTACTGGAGAAAAGAAAATATTTGCTGAATATCTAATGAACGCTCAAGGAGAGGACGTTGTTGCTGGAATAAGAACTCCAGAACCAATAGAAAAACTAGAGCAAGATATGCCGGAAATATACAATCAATTTGTTAATATAGTAAACACATTAGAAAATCATTATAGAGACATGCAAGACATGGAATTTACTATTGAAGAAGGAAAGTTATATTTCTTACAAACAAGAAATGGTAAGAGAACAGCTCAAGCTGCATTAAAAATAGCTGTTAACCTTGTAGAAGAAGAAATGCTTTCAAAAGAAGAAGCAATTTTAAAAGTTGATCCAAAGCAATTAGATTCTTTATTACACCCAGCTTTTGATTCAGCTAAATTAAAAAGTGCTACTCCAATAGCAAAAGGTCTTCCAGCATCTCCAGGAGCCGCATGCGGAAAAATCTGCTTTACTGCTGAAGAAGCTAAAGAAAGACATGAAAAGGGAGAAAAAGTTGTTCTTGTAAGATTAGAAACATCTCCAGAAGATATAGAAGGTATGATAGCTGCTGAAGGAATATTAACAGTTAGAGGCGGAATGACATCTCATGCTGCGGTTGTTGCTAGAGGAATGGGAACTTGCTGCGTAGCTGGTTGTGGAGAATTAAAAGTAAATGAAGAAAAGAAGACAATGGAAGTAGGCGGAAAAGTTTATGGTTCTGAAGACTACATTTCTATCGATGGAACTACTGGTAACATATACGGAGAAGCTATAGGTACAGTAGAACCAGAGATTACTGGATATTTCGGAACATTTATGGCTTGGGCCGATGAAATAAGAGTATTAAAAGTAAGAACAAATGCTGACACACCAAGAGATGCTGCTCAAGCAGTTAAATTTGGTGCTGAAGGTATTGGATTATGCAGAACTGAGCATATGTTCTTTGCTGAAGACAGAATTGCTGCAGTAAGAGAAATGATTCTTGCTAAAAATGAAGAGCAAAGAAGAAAAGCATTAGATAAATTATTACCAATGCAAAGAGAAGACTTTGCTGGTATTTACGAGGCTATGGAAGGTAGACCAGTTACTATAAGATTCTTGGATCCACCACTACATGAGTTCTTACCAACAGAAGTTGAAGATATGGAAGCATTAGCTAAAGAAATGGGATTAACTTTTGAAGAAATAAAAACTACTGTTGAATCTCTACACGAGTTTAACCCAATGATGGGTCATAGAGGATGCCGTCTTGCAGTTTCTTACCCAGAAATAGCAGAAATGCAAACAAGAGCTGTTATCGAAGCTGCTATAGAAGTTAAGCAAAATAAAGGCTTAGATATAGTTCCAGAAATAATGATTCCACTTGTTGGAGAAATAAAAGAGTTAAAATTTGTTAAAGATGTAGTTGTAAAAACTGCAAAAGAAGTAATGGCTGAAAAAGGTGTAGAATTACAATATCAAGTTGGAACAATGATAGAAATTCCAAGAGCAGCTTTAACTGCTGATGAAATAGCTAAAGAAGCTGAATTCTTCTCCTTTGGAACTAACGACTTAACACAAATGACTTTTGGATTCTCAAGAGACGATGCTGCTAAGTTCTTAGCTGACTACTATGAGAAGAAGATTTATGAATTTGATCCATTTGCTAAACTAGACCAAACAGGCGTTGGACAATTAGTAAAAATGGCTGCTGAAAAGGGTAAAGTAACTAGACCAAATATTAAATTAGGTATATGTGGAGAGCATGGTGGAGATCCATCCTCAGTTGAGTTCTGCCATAATGTAGGATTAAACTATGTATCTTGCTCACCATTTAGAGTACCTGTAGCAAGACTTGCAGCTGCTCAAGCTCAAGTAAATAATAAAAGATAATAGCGCTAAATAAAATGAAAGTCACCTTTATGGTGACTTTTATTTTAAATATGCTACCTGGTTAAGCAAGTGACATATTAACTTATAACTGAGCCTTAAACTTATTTTGAATATAGTCTTTAAATGCATTAATAAATTCTTTCTGATAGTCATTTTTTGAAACCGCTTTATCCAAAAGTTTGCAAAAGGAATTCTTATTGCATTTCTTTATGTTGTTATAATAGTCTCTTGAAAGCTTCCAATATTTTTGAGGAAAAGCTAAATAAACTAATATATATTTGTATTCATCTAAAGAAAGTGGATGTATACTATGATATGAATTTAGGGAATTTATAGCGATTTCTAAATCCCATTTTGTATTATCTCTCTTTAACAATCTTCTTAAAAAATAAGAAATATCATGAACGCAGTAATCCATTTTGCATTTATCAAAGTCAATAACCCATAGTTTATTATCTTTTTCAAATATAATATTTTTATTTACATAATCTCCGTGGCAAAGCGACACTTTTAAATTATTCATATTTATGCTAGAAGAAACTTGGAGAGATAGTTTTGCTAAGTATATATTAGTATCAAAATTTTGTAGAAAGGTTTTAGAAAATTTATCTTTGTATATGAAGGCCATATTTGAAGAGGTAAGCAATTGCTCAAAATGCTTTTGCGTTGATGTATGAATATTTTCTAAACCATATCTTTTGGAGCTACCTTCAATAGGAATAAATCTTTTAGTGGAAATATGCATATGGGCTAAGTTAGTAGCAGAATCTATAATATTATTAATATTATCATAATTACATTTTTCTCCATCAATCCAAGGAGTGAGAATAAATAGCATATTATTTATCTCCACAAACCTGCTGCCGCTGACTGTGGGTAGCAATCTTGGTACATTAATATTATTTCTGTATAACCATTCTATGGCAGAATATACAAAGAGCAACTCTTTAGCATTAAAATATACTTTCTTTAAACAAAATGTTCCTTTAGAAGATTCAATCTTATAAACAGCTCTTTGCTTTTCTGTATCTTTAAATTTTATTTGTGTAACACTAGAGTTTTGCAAATTGTAATAGGGTAATATTAATTTTTTTATATTATCTTCTAAAAATAAATCATAATTATCATATTTTTGAGCCACGGAAGGCATAATAACACTCCTTATTAAAGACTTTATTATAGAATATTAAAAATCTTAGATTAATATACATATTTATTGCAAATAATTTAAAAATAAAATGATGTTATTATTGCTCATAGAGGATTTTTTATTATTAATATAGAATTTATATAGCAGAGAGGTGAGTTCCATGAATATAAGAGAGAAGATTGAAAACAATGAAGGTAAAATTCTAATAAGTGGGGCTGCATTATCAAAAAATACTAAGGGAAGAGATAAAGAAGAATTATTAGATGAAGTCAGGACATGTTATATGATTGACAGAGATAGAATAATTCATAGTAAAGCTTTTAGAAGATTAAAGCATAAAACTCAAGTATATATAAAGACTTCTGGAGATCATTATAGAACAAGATTGACTCATACCTTAGAGGTAGCTCAAGTGGCTAAAACCATTGGGAAAGGCATAGGACTCAATGAGGATCTATTAGAAGCTATAGCGCTAGGTCATGATATAGGCCATGTGGCCTTTGCTCATAATGGAGAAGAGGTTTTGAATGAACTCCTACCTGGTGGCTTTAAGCATAATGAACATAGTGTGAGAGTATTAAAATATATAGAAAGAAATGGAGATGGGCTTAATTTAACAAAAGAGGTGTTGGATGGAATACTGCATCATAGTGGTTTTTCTAACAATAATCATAAAGCTATGACCTTAGAAGGTCAAGTGGTTAGATATAGCGATAAAATTGCTTATGTAAATCATGATATTGATGATTCTATAAGGGCAGGATTACTTAGGGAAGAAGATATTCCTATGGAGCTATTATATTCTTTAGGTAAAACTCATGGTGAAAGAATTGATACCTTAGTTAAAGATTGTATATATACAACCTTAGCTAATTTGGAAAAAGGAGTTTTTGAAGTAGCTTTGAGTAAGCATATTGGGGAAGCTATTGGCGATTTAAGAAGTTTTATGTTTAAAAAAATTTATTTAGGGCCTATACTAAGAGTAGAAAGAGACAAGGCTAAATTTGTGCTTTCTCAAGTATATGAATACTTTTTAAAGCATTATGAAGAAATGCCAGATATATATAAGAAAATAGTAGAACAAGAAGGTATTCATAGAGGGGTAACGGATTATATTGCAGGAATGAGTGATGATTATTGTCTTGTTTTATTTAATAAAATATACGTGCCAAAGTTTGTAATATATTAAGATAAAAGGAATAAAACTAAGGGTATTAGGGATAAACTAATACTTGAGAGGCTAAATAAAAAATTAATAAAAATATATTTTATGAAGGAATTTTTCAATTTATAAAGAATATATAGTTTTGAATAGAATTATAGATTTATTTGTTAAAAAATTTTAAAATAAAGAAGGAAAATAATGATTTGTGTCGAATATATTATTTCTTGTTGAAAAAATAACTATAAGTAAGTAAATTTCGATTTTAAACCAAATTTGGATTTATTTATTTAATAGATGGGTGGGAAAGCTCATTGAGAATACCAGAAGAACTAATAGAAAAAATTAAAGATGAAAATGATATAGTTGATGTTATATCAGAAAACATTAAGTTAAAACGTTCTGGGAGAAATTATTTAGGGCTTTGTCCTTTTCACAATGAAAAGTCACCTTCCTTTAGTGTATCAAGCGATAAACAGATATATAAATGCTTTGGATGTGGAGAAACGGGAAATGTAGTAACTTTCATCATGAAGTATAGAAACTTATCCTACATTGAAAGTATTAAGTATCTAGGAGAAAGAATTAATATAAATGTTGATTTAGAAAATAAAGATCCACGAAAAGATAGAAAGAGTCGTCTATATGAAGTCAGTATAGAGAGTGCTCGATATTTCTTTAATAATTTGCAGAAGCAAAAATATGCTAAGGAATATGTTGTTAGAAGAGGCATATCAGAAACTACTATTAGAAAGTTTGGGTTAGGATTTTCTTTAAATAGTTGGGATAGCTTATTAAAATTTCTGAGAATTAGAGGGTATAAAGAGCAAGATATATTTGATGCAGGACTTATAATTAAAAAAGAAAAAGGTGGATTCTATGATAGGTTTAGAAATAGAATTATTTTTCCTGTGTTTGATTATAAAGGCAAGGTAATAGGTTTCGGTGGAAGAGTACTGGATGATTCAAAACCTAAGTATTTAAATTCTCCTGAGACATTGATTTTTTCAAAAGGAACTAATTTATATGGATTAAATTTTGCAATTAAAAACTCAAATACTAGAACTTTTATCATAGTAGAAGGTTATATGGATTGCATATCTCTTCATCAATATGGTATTACTAATGTTGTAGCCTCACTAGGCACAGCACTTACTGTAAACCAAGCAAAGCTTTTAAAGCGATATGCAGATAAGGTCATTATTTCTTATGATGCTGATCTAGCTGGACAAATGGCCACTATAAGAGGATTAGAAATACTTAAAAACACAGGTTTTGATGTGAGAGTTTTAACAGTGCCTCAAGGAAAGGATCCAGATGAATACATAAGAAGCAATGGAAAAGAAGCTTTTATCAATTTAATAGATAAAGCATTACCATTGATTGATTATAGATTAACCAGAGCAAAGCAAGGAATAGACTTTAATAATGGAGAGATGTTAATAAAATATACAAAAGAAGTAACAGAAATACTGAAAAGTTTGGATTCAGTAGAAAAGGATGTTTATATAAAAAAGATATCTGAAGATACAGGGGTAAAAGAACAAGCTCTCTATGATTTGCTAAATAATGAAATTAATAAAATTTCAGTTAATAATGGAATGATAAAAAATGAAGAGAGTTATAATGTGAAATTATATGTGGAACCAGCATATTTGAAATCAGAAAGAAGCATATTAAAATTAATGCTGAGTAAAGAGGATTCTAATCTGGTAAGTAAAAATGTTAATAAAGATGATTTTATATTAGATTCTCATAAGAAAATATATGATTTAATTATAGAATATAGAGATAAGGTCAGTGAAGATATATATAAATATATAGAAGCAAGATGTGATGATGTAGAAAGCTCAAAGGAATGGATTAGTATAATTGAATTAGAACTATTAGATGAAGAAGTTGATAAACAAAAGCTTATAAAGGATTATTTGAATAACATAAAAAAATATAGGTTAGAGGAGTCGAAAAAAGAAATTATGCAGAAAATTAAGGAATATGAAACTAAAGGTATGATTGAAGAATCAGTAAAATGGGCTCAAAGACTAATTGAACTTCAAAAAGAAATAGGGAGGTGTTAAGGGGTATGACAGAAGGAGGAAAGAACATGAAAGATAAGGGAACTAAGATGGCCTTAGTGAAAAGACTTATAGAAAAAGGCAAAAAAAGTGGCACATTGACCTATAAAGAGATAATGGATGAATTAGATGAAATAGATTTGAGTCCAGAGCAGATAGAAAAAATTTATGAAGTATTAGAAACTATGGGCATTGATGTAATTGGTGATATACAAGATGAAATGACTGATGTAGGCGAAGATTTAGATTTATCCATACCTGAAGGAATTGCTATAGATGATCCTGTTAGAATGTATTTAAAGGAAATAGGAAAAGTTCCTCTACTTTCTTCAGATGAAGAAATACAGCTTGCTCAGAAGATAGAAGATGGAGATCAAGCAGCTAAAAAGAAATTAGCAGAAGCCAATTTAAGACTAGTGGTGAGCATAGCCAAAAGATACGTGGGAAGAGGAATGCTATTCTTAGATCTTATTCAAGAAGGTAATCTTGGACTTATTAAAGCTGTAGAAAAATTTGACTACAGGAAGGGATATAAGTTTAGTACCTATGCAACTTGGTGGATTAGGCAGGCAATTACAAGAGCTATTGCAGACCAAGCAAGAACCATAAGAATACCTGTACATATGGTAGAAACCATTAATAAACTAATAAGGGTATCAAGGCAGTTACTTCAAGAACTTGGTAGAGAGCCATTACCAGAAGAAATTGCAAAGATAATGGATATGCCAGAGGATAAGGTAAGAGAGATTATGAAAATAGCTCAAGAACCTGTATCTTTAGAGACTCCTATAGGAGAAGAGGAAGATAGCCATCTTGGAGATTTTATTCCTGATGATGAAGCTCCCGCTCCAGCGGAGGCAGCAGCTTTTACTATGTTAAAAGAGCAATTAATAAATGTACTTGATACATTAACTCCTAGAGAGGAGAAGGTATTAAGGTTAAGATTTGGATTGGATGATGGAAGAGCAAGAACCCTTGAAGAAGTAGGCAAGGAATTTAATGTAACTAGAGAAAGAATAAGACAAATTGAGGCTAAAGCCTTAAGAAAGCTAAGACATCCAAGCAGAAGTAAAAAGTTAAAGGATTATTTAGATTAGCACCTAATCGGTGCTTTTATTTTTAGCATTTCCAATATTTAAAAATTTAAATGGATATGCTATAATTACAGGCAAGAGGTGATTTTATGGAGGTCTATAAGCCAAAGCAGAGTTATGCCTGTTACTACATTTTAGGAGTATTGCTAATAGGAAATTTAACTGCTGCGATTATTGCACCCTTTACTAGTTCCTACATTATAGTAAATTTATTAAGAGTATTTATGATTTGCTATACCATATATTGCGTATACTATTTAATTTTGGCTCTAACAACAAATTACTATATAACAGAAGAGCAAATTAAAATCAAATGTGCTTTAAAATTAAGAAATACAACTATTAATTTTAAAGATATAAAGGCTTATTCAGTAAAACAAGGCATAATCAAAGGTGTAAAGCTTTCAGGTATAGGAAATAACAAGTTTGCCTTTGGGAAAACTATAGTTGATAAGATAGGGCTAACCAGTATGTTTGTAACCAATTCTTCTAGGACATTATATATAAAAACAGAGGAAATTAGCTATGGCATATCCCCTGAGGATTTTGATGCCGTAGAAAATTTACTAAAACAAAAAAATATATCTTTAGGAGACTTTGATTTCAAAATCAATAAAGATATAGAGCTGCATAAAGATAAAAGGTTTTTTATTCCTTTTATTATAGTGACTTTAATAATTTTGTTTATCACTATAAATCCTTTTGCTCTATATTTAACCCAAAAGTTACCTAGCAAGATGCCTTTAAGCTTTAATCAACAATTTTATCCTGTTGAATATGGTACAGGAAGACAATTTGCCTTTAGACAGATGGTTTATGGTGTATTAAATATGGTAATTTTATTTTGCATGTATTATACTTCTTATTTTCATGCTAAATATGATAAGCGATCTGCGTACAAGTATATTTACATTTCATTACTAATTTCTTTTGTTTTTTTACTAATTCAATTTAACATATTAATTCAATTTACATAGGAGATATTATGGAATTAAGTATAAGATTAAGTAAAATTGCAGAACTATTTGACAAATGCGATAAAGCCATAGATGTAGGAACAGATCATGGGTATATTCCTATATATTTAATTAAAAATAATTTATGTAGCTTTGTAATAGCCTCTGACATCAATAAAGGCCCTTTAGATAAAGCTAAACAAAATATACTTTATGAAGGTTTTAAGGACAGGATAGAGTGTAGAAAAGGATCAGGATTATCTGTAGTAAAGTCTAATGAAGTTAATTGTGCTATTATAGCTGGTATGGGAGGGAATTTAATTAGGGATATAATCCTTGATGACAAAGAAATATTTGATAAATTAGAATACTCTATACTGCAGCCAGTGCAAAATCCAGAAGTGCTTAGAAAATTTTTATATGAGCAAGGTTATGCTATTATAGATGAAGAGTTATGTTATGAAGAGGATAAATATTATGAAATAATTAAAGTTAGACATGGCAATTTGAAGCGTGAGGATTTAAAGGAAATAGATAAGGAAATGGATTATGAAATAAGTCCACTGCTTTGCAGAAAAAAACATCCTCTTATTAGAAATTTTATTGAATATAAAATTAATAAATACATGGATATACTGTCCTATATAAAGGAACCTAGTGAGAATGCAAGTATGAGAAAGAGTGAGATAGAAAATAAAATAACTCAGTTAAAGGAGAGATTAAAATGTCTTTAACAGTAAGAGATATAGCTAATTTTATGGAACAATTAGCTCCTTTAGAGTTAAAGGAATCCTATGATAATGTGGGACTTATGGTAGGTAACCCCGAGGATGAAATTAAAGGAATTCTTGTAGCTTTGGATTGTACTTTAGAAGTCATAGAGGAAGCTAAAGATAAGGGATTAAATTTAATTTTAACTCACCATCCTCTGTTATTTAAGAAACCTTCAGTAGTAACTACAGAGAATTTGCAAGGTAAAAAAATAATAGAATTAATAAAAAATAATATTAATTTATATAGTAGCCATACTAATTTAGATTCTGTAGGGGGAGGGATGAATGATACTATATTAAAACTATTGGGCTTTGATAGCTTTAAGATACTAGAGAAAAGCAAATTACCTGCCTTTAAGGAAAATTCAGGTATAGGAAGAATAATAGAATTGGATTATGAGATAAAACTCGAAGAATTATGCCAAAGGATTAAGGAGAAGTTAAATCTTAAGTTTTTAAGAATATCTAAAGGCTCTAAAGAATCTTTTAAAAGTATTGCTATAATTAATGGTAGTGGACAAGATTATTTTGAAATGTGTAAAAAACAAGGAGTAGAATGTGTTATTACAGGAGATACCACTTATCATTATGTCAGCGACTATAGAGAAATGGGAATGACTATTATTGATATAGGGCATTTTAATTCAGAATGGCCAGTATTTAAACTTTTAGCTAGAAATTTAGAAAAGTACTTAGAACAAAAAAAATCTTTAATAAAGCTAGAGTATTCTTTAAAATGTGAGGATCCTTATGAGATAAAGTAAAAATTGGAGTTTATTCCTTAAGTTTTATTTGCATTTAATATATTTATGTGATAATATATATTTTGCGAGTAAGCCAGACAATCGCTGCTGAATTTATTTCAGGAGAGGAAAGTCCGAGCTCCATAGGGCAGGGTGCTGGGTAACCCCCAGTGGAGGTGACTCTAAGGAAAGTGCAACAGAGATATACCGCCAGAAGCTTCTCAGGAAGCTGAGTATAGTTTAACTATCTGGTAAGGATGGAAAGGGGAGGTAAGAGCTCACCAGCGCATTGGCGACTTTGCGGCTATGTAAACCCCACCTGGAGCAAGACCGAATAGGAAGACAAATGGAGCTGCCCGCTCCGTCTTCGGGTGTGTCGCTGGAGTCTATTGGTAACAATAGGCCTAGATAGATGATTGTCAAATACAGAACTCGGCTTACAGACTTGCTCGTACCATAGAATTAAGCACTCACTTTTAGTGGGTGTTTTTTATTTAAAGAATTGTGGCAAAGGGACGTTTCGCTTGCCACATTATTTTTAAAATTTAGTTATAGTTTATTATTAATAGTAGTGATATTATAATTCATATAGAAATCATTATAAGGAGGAGTAGTTATGATATTATCAGGTTTAGAAATAGAAAATAGGTTAGGGAAGGATATATTCATTGAACCTTACAATAAATCTCAGCTAAACCCTAATAGTTATAATTTAAGGTTACACAATGAACTGCTAGTTTACGAAAATACTGAGCTAGACATGAAGAAAGAAAACAAGGCAAGAAAGATTATTATACCTCCTGAAGGAATAGTGTTAGAGCCTAATAAACTGTACTTAGGCAGAACCATGGAATATACTAAGACTGAGAACTTAGTGCCTATGTTAGAAGGACGATCTTCGGTAGGGAGATTAGGGCTTTTTATACATGTTACTGCAGGCTTTGGAGATGTAGGTTTTTCAGGCTATTGGACTCTAGAGATATTTTGTATTCAGCCTATAAGAATTTATGCAGAAGTTGAAATATGCCAAGTATATTATCATAGCATAGAAGGACAGTATGAGAAGTATTCTAGCGGAAAATATCAAAACAATAATGACATTCAACCTAGTCTGTTGTTTAAAGATTTTAAATAATAAAGAGATGTCTCATAAACGAGACATCTCTTTATTATCTTCTTCCAGTAGTATCATTACCGGGATTTTCTAAGTCTTTATCGTCTTCAGGATCTTTATTTCCTCCAGGATTTTTATCGTCTCCAGGTGGTTTGATGTCTGGCTTCTTAACTGGCACTGTATCATCTAAATCCTTAGGTGCTACATATTTTTGATCAGCTAAATTTACGCCAGGAACATAATCCCTTTTAATGAAAACTCTTGTTTCAATAAGCTCTGGAGGAGTATTTTGTGTAGCTATTTTACCATTTGATTTATTTATTTTTACTTCCACATGAGTATCACAAAGCGCTGTAGGAGCAGTGCCATCAATAAACATTTCTTCTCTTACTCTGCTTCCTCTTGGATCCTTAGCACATAATTCCGTAGCTATTTTACCAGAATCTATGCATATAGCGACCTTTTGTATGCCTTGAGGCATAGGAATATCTTTTACAGCTAATCCTTCATGGGCCTTTGCCATAATTTTAGACCATAGTGGGGTAACAGTCATACCACTACCAAGTCTTTCGCCATTTCGTCCTTTTACTTCGGAAGGTAAGTCATTTCCTACCCAAATAGCACAGGATAAATAAGGAGTTAAACCAGAAAACCAAAAATCCTGATTATCATTAGTAGTTCCAGTTTTACCTGCCACAGGCATATCACCAAATTTAGCTGGGGCTGAGCTATACCCAATTACAGGTCCCTTTAAAAGGTCATACATTATATAAGCGCTTTGAGGAGATAATATCTTTTTCTGAGTTACTTTATTTTCAAGAATAACTTTACCAGTTCTATCAACTACCTTGGTATATAGTATAGGATCGGTATACATACCATTATTTCCAAAGGTTCCATAGGCTGCTGCCATATATAAAGGATTTGAACCATCTAAATCCTTTGGATCATTATTGAATTGGCCTAGGGCTAAGGTAGCGATACTAGTTTTGGAATTTTTATTAAACTTTAAACCAAATTTCTCTCCGTAAGCTATGCCGTTTTTTATTCCAATCTGATCTTCAAGCTTTACGGATACAAGGTTTATAGACTTCATTAATGCTTCTCTTAAAGTTACATATCCTTTAAAATCATTAGTCTCATTTTTAGGATTATAACCAGCATACTTTTTAGAAATACCCTCTGGTAGCGGTGAATCTTCTACCACTGTTCCAGCAGTAGCTAATTTTAAGTCTATAGCAGGTCCGTAAACCGTAAGAGGCTTTATAGCAGAACCTGTAGATCTTAAAAAATTGTTTGAGGCAGCTCTATTATAAGAATAGGGCTTTTGATTACCTCTACCTCCTATGATAGCTTTAACTTGTCCTGTATGATAATCCATAACCACTGCAGACATCTGAGGCTGGATTACTCCATCTTTATCTACATATTCTTTAATGTTTATATATTTTGAGGCATTATTTAAAACCTCTTGAGCATTATCTTGCACACTTTTATCCATGGTGGTATATATTTTTAATCCACCATTCATTACTAATCTGGATACTTCACTGTCTGAATATTTATATTGCTTTTTTAAATCCTCCATAACCTTATCTACCACTAGTCTAGAAAACCACTCATAATTATATTTATTGTTTGTCTTCTGAGGTGTAAATTTCAGTTCACCTTTATCTACATCCTCAATAGCCTTATCATATCTGGCCTGATCGATATAGCCATTCTCTAGCATTTTTGATAGAACAGTTTTCGTTCTATTAAGGTAAATGGAAGGATTCTTTTTTGAAATTACAGAATACTGATAATAACTAGATGGACTTTGTGGTGCACCAGCCAAGAAAGCACATTGAATTAAGCTTAACTGCTTTGCTGACACTCCAAAGTACTGATAGGAAGCAGCTTCTACACCGTAGGAATTACCACCTAGGAAAATTGTATTCATATAAGCCTCAAGTATTTGATCCTTATTTAATTTCTTTTCTAATTGCATAGCTAAGTACATCTCTTGAACTTTTCTCTTAATAGAAACTTCCGGAGTAAGCAGTGTATTTTTTAATAATTGCTGAGTTATAGTTGACGCTCCATGGAGTCCATTTTTCTTGGTTATTACATTCTTAACATCTATATATACTGCTCCTAGTATTCTTTTAAAGTCTATACCATTATGGGTAGGGAATCTTTCATCCTCTATGCTTACGAAAGCATTTTGTAAATCCTTTGGTATATCACCATTTTTAATTGAAACAATATATCTTTTTTCTCGAGTTATTACATCGTCTATAAATTCCTTGCTGTCACTGTAAATTGCAGATTGCTGATTAAGGGAAAGTATAGAGTTTACATCTAAATCTGGGGCAGTCTTTATTATAGCTAGTGTAATCCCAGCTAATGTAATCCCTGATATCAAAAATAAAAATAACAAAACAATGAGTATGGTTTTAAAAACCTTAGTTTTCTTCTTCTTTTTACTCTTTTTATTATGTTGAACCATAGATTCCTCCTGTAAGAAAAATAAATATAATAAACAAACTTTTATTTCAAAAGTAATTTAAAAAATATTATATCATATTATAGCATATTATTAAATGATTGCACTATAAATATGTATTTAATGGGGTGAGGAAGATTTTGAGAAAAAAGAACTATAAAAAAAGATTTTTAATAATTCTGGTATTGATCATGATTCTATTAAATATATTTATATATGCTTTTGATAAAATAATTATGCCTACAGTTATAGTGGTTTCTGATGCGGAGATGAGATCGAAGGCTATAGAAATAATTAACCAAAATATAATGGAAATATATTCAAAAGAATTTAATTATGAAGACTTTATAAAGCTTGAGAAGGATGAAGAAGGAAATATAACTTTGCTTAAGGCTGATACTATAAAATTAAACCTTATTGCAGCAAAGGTAGCATTAAAATCTCAACAAGATTTAAAAAATCTGGGTACCATAGGTATAGAAGTTCCCTTAGGCCATATGTTTAAGAATAATATATTAGCAGATATAGGCCCTAGGGTAAAAATTAAAATGCAACCAATTGGACATATTGAAACTATGTATTCATCAGACTTTGAAAGTGCAGGCATAAACCAGATCAGACATAAAATATACATTATGGTAAAGACTAAAATCAGGGTGACTATACCCTTGGATAGTCATGATATTGAGGTTAAAAATGAAATTCCAGTATGCGAGACTATAATAATGGGCAAGGTTCCTAATACTCTAGCAGATTTTAACTTTGATAAAATCAAAAATATAATACCTAATTAAAAATAGTGAAAAATCAAAAAAGGTGCTTGCTAGCACCTTCCTTCAAGTATAAATACTATTAACTTTCCCAATTAAATACATAAGGTATATTTCTGTAATAATCTCCGTAATTCAATCCATATCCTACTACAAATACATCTTCAATTTCAAAACAACAATAATCAGGTTTTAAATCTACTTTTCTTCTTTCAGGTTTATCTAATAATACGCAGGATTTTACTGAATTTGCTCCTAGTTTTTTCACATGATTTATTACAAATTGCATTGTTATTCCGGAATCTACAATATCATCAACTATTAAAACATCATATCCTTTTATATGGTCTGGAATATCATTAATTACTTTAACTATTCCAGAAGTCTCTTCTCCATGACCATAACTTGAAGTTGTCATAAAACCAATTTTTACAGGGGCATCTATTTTTCTAACTAAGTCTGCTGCAAAAATAAAGCTTCCTCTTAAAAGAGATAGCACATATAGATTTTTGCCTTCATAGTCCTTAGAAATCTCAGCACCTACTTTAATTATTCTCTGAACGATTTGTTCTTCACTTATTAGTATATTACGCTTTTTATCCTCCATTGTACGCCTCCAACCTTATTTACAATATTGGTTTTATAGTATAAAATTATATGAAAGTTGTCAAGTATATATAGATAGGGAGTTTAGAATAATAATTAAATATACTTTGATCTTGTAAGGGGTGTATAGATTTGATATATGGTAATATCGAAGGTGTTAAAAAGAACTTTTTAAAGCAATTAGAAGAATTGTATGAAATAAAACTACCTAAGTATTTGATTTTAGATGAAAAAATTCTAGATACTATAGTAAATATAAGCAATTCATTGGAAAGAGAAGTAAGTGTAGCTATAGATAGAAAAGGAAATATAATAAGTGTAGCCATAGGGGATAGTACATCAGTAGAGATGCCAATGGTTGATATTAAAGAAAAGAAACTATCGGGCGTAAGAATTATTCATACTCATCCCAATGGAAATTCAAAGCTTTCAGCTTTAGATAATTCAGCTTTAATTAAATTAAAGCTTGATTGTGTAGTAGCTATAGGGGTGATGGAAGGAAATATTATCGATGTAAGCATGGGTTTTTGTGATATTTATGATAATAACTTAACCTATGAGAACACAAAGCCTATGAATATAGAAGAGATGATGAGCCTTAATTTTTTAGATAAGGTTCATCATATAGAACAGATAATAAGCCAGAACTTTATTGAAGAAGAACAGGGAGAAAAGGCTATTTTAGTTGGAGCAGATACGGAAGAGAGTTTAGATGAGCTAGAAGAGCTTACCAAAGCCTGTGATATTCCCGTATTGTTTAAGGTTTTCCAAAATAGAAACAAAATCGATGCCGCCTATTTTATTGGTAGTGGGAAAGTTGAAGAAATTGCTTCTTTATGTCAAGCCTATAGAGCAGACATAATAATCTTTGATGATGAATTATCTGGTTCTCAGGTAAGAAATTTAGAGGAAGCTACAGGAGTAAAGGTTATAGATAGGACCACATTGATACTTGAAATATTCTCTAGGAGAGCTAAAACTAGAGAAGCTAGGATTCAAGTAGAGTTAGCTCAACTAAAATATAGGCTTAACAGGCTTTCAGGCCTTGGAGCCGTACTTTCAAGAACTGGAGGAGGTATCGGAACGAGAGGGCCAGGAGAAAAGAAATTAGAAACAGACAGAAGGCATATTAAGGAAAGAATATATGATTTGTCAAGTGAGTTAGATAAGATTAAAAGAACCAGAGAAACTCAAAGAGAGAGAAGAACTAAACAAAACATACCTCAAGTATCTTTAGTAGGATATACAAATGCGGGCAAATCAACCTTACGTAACAAGGTATGTGAGGTAGCAGTATCTAGGGATTTAATGCAAAAGGATAAGGTTTTTGAGGCAGATATGCTATTTGCCACCTTAGATACTACCACAAGAGCAGTAACGTTACCGGATAATAGAAATATTACACTTACAGATACTGTAGGGTTTGTTAGGAAGCTCCCTCATGAATTAGTAGAAGCCTTCAAGTCTACTTTAGAAGAGGTTATATATTCTGATATACTTGTTCATGTAGTAGATTCATCTTCACCAAATGTTCACGAACAAATTCAAGCGGTAGAGGAAGTTTTATCTGAACTTGGAGCTAAAGATAAGTATACATTATTGGTATTTAATAAAATAGACAAAATAGATGAGGAAACCTTAAAGAGACTAAATGCAATTTATGAATCAAGCAATATTGTTAATATTTCTGCTAAATTGGGAGAAAATCTAGACGAATTGCTTATGACCATATCAAAAGCACTGCCTAATAAGGTAAGAATTATTGAGGTATTAATACCTTATAATGAACAACAACTAGTAGCTTTCCTCCATAGGAATAGTAATGTTCTAGAAGAGGAATATAGAGATATGGGAACTTTCTTAAAAACAGAAGTAGATGATGAGGTATATAATAAAATTGAAAATTATATATTCTAAGAGGCCTAGTATTTATTTAAAAGGTGTCAATAAATTTTAAAGATATAACTTAAAAAATGCTTAATATAAATTATTAAGCATTTTTTATATACCTGGATAAGTTATTTAAGGCTTTTTAGTTTTCAATAAGAATTATAAGATAAATATATAGAAATAATAAGAAGAAGATCTACTAGCACAGAATAAATATTTTTGAAAGGTGGTAAAAAGCTATGGATAAAGTATGTCCCTTATGCAATGAAATAATTAATAAGGAATTTATTTGTGAAAAATGTCATAGGCACATGGAGGATTTCGGAAGAATTGAGCAATACTTAGATCCTTATAGTGCAGATATGCCCATAGAAAATAGAAATGGGTATTGTTGTCATTTATATAAATGTAGGAATTGCGATTTTACAAAAAAAGTAAATTTTAAAGAGGTTAATATGTAATTTGTAAAGGTTTCCTGTATAATATTTTTAATTAGTCAAAAATATTATTGATTTATGAATAAATTAATAATAATATGTTGTACTAAATGAATATATTATTATATAATATATTTTAAGATTTGTATAAGGCTTATAAATAAATTATTACTTTAGAAGGTGGGGGGTAGAATGGAAAGAACAATTGCTCAATATCAAAAGGCTTTTAATACTATGATTGACAACTTAAAATCTAATGATTCCGTTTTAGCTGTGATGGTTTTTGGAAGTATGGTAACAGGAGATCTCTGGGATGAGTCGGATATAGACCTATTTGTAATAGTAAATAGCAAATCTAATAAAATAAGAAACATATTCACAGAAGAAAAGGATGTACCTGTTCATATAAAACTTATGAATAAGGAGAAATTTCTTCAACTGCACGAAAGCGATTTAAGGGGCGGATTTATACATAGGATTTTTGCTTCTTCGAGATTAGTTTTTTCAAAAGATATGGAAGTGACCAATAGGTATAATAATGGAAGATATTATCCAGATATTGATAAAGAAAGATGGAATATGGTTTATCTTGGAAGCGTTATAAAAAGTATAGGCATATGCAAAAAATATCTATCTAACGACGGTATATACACTGCATATACTATGGTTATTAAAGCACTAGAAGACTATGCAAGACTTTATGTTAATTGCTCTGGTTATATGATAAGTAAGGATGCGGTGCCTATGGCTATGAACTTAAATGATTCCTTTAAAGATGTAGTAGATAACCTATTTTTTGAAAAAGCTAATATAAAGGAAACTATTGAGGCTACTATAGAATTTTTACAAAAGGGCGTTGAGAAACTTATTAAGCTTTCAACTAACGTGCTAATTGAATTTATGAAGGATAAGGATAAATTTCTAAGCGCAGAAGATATAAAAAGCGATAGATTATTTGAAAATTTTGATATAGAAATTGAAGATATATTGAATGAGCTTTGGAAAAGGAATATAATAAAAAAAGAGAGCAGGGAATATAGAATAGAAGAAGGAAAGAGCATAATAAAAGAAAATGTTTATTTTATATAAATAAGATACCCTATTTAGGGTATTTTGTTTTTTAAGGGGTAGTATGCTATGAAAAAATATAGTATAAGTTTTAAAGAAGAAATTCCTAAATATATTCAGCTAGAAAGACATATAAAAAATCTTATTGATGAAGATGTGATTAAGGATGGTGAAAAATTACCTTCTATCAGGGAATTAGCTTCATTTATAGAAGTTAATAATGTTACTATTGTTAATGCATACAAGAAGCTTCAGCAGGAAGGATATGCTTATTTAAAAATGGGCAGCGGTACCTATGCAAAGAGAAAGGAGCCAATAAGAAAGTTTAAAAGAGAATATGCAGATACTTTTAAAAAAGCTTCTGCAGGGAGTTTAAAAGACATAATTGATTTTAGCGGAGAAAGTGCTAGCAGTGTTTATTTCCCTGTAGAACAATTTAAGGCTGTGTTAAATGAAGTCTTGGACAGAGATGGAGCAGAAGCATTAGTATATCAAGATATTCTAGGTTATTCAGGGCTAAGACAATCAATAAATAGTGTATTTTGGAGCGATACCTTAAATGATGAAGATATATTAATAGTTTCTGGGGCACAACAAGGTATTGATATAGTTTCAAAGGCTTTGATAAATGTAAATGATAACGTAATAATAGAAAAACCAACTTATAGCGGAGCTTTAACTGTATTCAATTGGAGAAGAGCAAATATTTTTGAAGTAGAGATGTTAGAAGATGGGGTGGATTTAGAAAAATTTGAAAAAATACTTAAAAAAAATAAAATTAAGTGTTTTTACACTATGAGTTACTTTCAAAACCCTACAGGACTCAGTTACAGTTTAGAAAAAAAAATAAAATTATTAGAACTAGCTAATAAGTATAATTTTTTTATCATAGAAGATGATTATTTATCGGAATTGATTTTTGATGAAAATATAAAATATAGCAGTTTTAGAAGTTTAGATCAAAATAATAGGGTAATCTACATTAAAAGCTTCTCTAAAATATTTTTACCAGGCATAAGAATAGGATATATGATTTACCCTGAAAAATTTAAGGAATCTATCCAAAGTTCTAAAGTAAATACTGATATCTCTACCTCTAGCTTGATGCAAAGAGCTTTAGATCTTTATATTAGAAAAGGCTATTGGGATAAGCATATAGCTCTACTTAATGAGGAATATAAGCACAGATACTTTATTATGGAGAGGTTATTAAAAAACAAATTAAACTATTTTACAAGTTTTAAAAGCCCGGGAGGGGGACTTAATTTTTTTCTAAAGATTAATGATAAGGAAAATTTAAACTGTAGAGAACTTTTTTTAAAGGCTAAAGATAAAAACTTGCTTATAACCCCAGGAACAATTTTTTTCAAGAACCCTTTGGAGGGAGATAAATATTTTAGAATAGGCTTTTCTCAAACTAATGAAATCTATATTGAAAAGGGAATCAAAATATTAGAATCCATATTTATGCATCTTTAAAATTCGTAAGTTTTAGAAAGGAAGAACTATGAGTTACATAACTATTAAAAAAGAAGGAAGAGGAGAATTTGAAGAAAAAAGATCCTTATTCATAGGTAATTGTAAAAGAGTCTCCACAGAGGAGGAGGCAAGAAATTTTATAAATGAAGTTAAATCCATGCATAAAGAAGCTAGGCATAATGTATATGCTTACGTAATAGGAGAAAATTTAGGAATTCAAAGATATAGTGATGATGGGGAACCTCAAGGAACTGGCGGAATTCCAGTATTAGAGGTAATTAAAAAAAATGGCATTACAGATTGTGTGGTAGTGGTAACGAGATATTTTGGAGGCATACTTTTAGGTACAGGTGGCTTAACTAGGGCCTATTCTAAAGGAGCTAGCTTAGCCATAAAAGATGCAGGTATAGTAGAAAAGGTAAAGGGAGTTAAGCTGAAAATAACCCTTGACTATGACTTATTAGGTAAGGTTCAGTATTTGTGTGGACAAAATAATTGGTTCGTTACAGATATGGAATATACTGATAAAGTTACATTATGTATTATCAGTGAAATTTCTATATCACAGGAAGTCATTGCAGAGATTATAGAAAGTACTAACGGTAAAGTGGAATATTTCGTAGAAAAAGAAGGTATTTACTTTAAACAAGGCTATGAGCTTTTTGAAGAGATATAACTATATTGAATATATTTAAATTTGTATGTTATAATATTTTAGAACTTTTTGTAAAGTAAACTTTAATCGAAAGTTAGGAGGAAATTTTATGTCAGGACACTCAAAGTGGCATAATATACAAGCTAAAAAAAGCAAGGTAGATGCTAAAAGAGGAAAGATATTTACTAAAATAGGAAAGGAATTAGCTGTATCAGCAAAAAATGGAGGATCTAATCCAGAAACTAATTCAAAATTAAGAGATGTAATAGCGAAAGCTAAGGCTAATAATATGCCTCAAGATACTATTACGAGAGCTATTAAGAAGGGTGCTGGAGAAATGGACGGAGTAAACTATGAAGAAATAGTTTATGAAGGATATGGTCCAGCAGGAATTGCAGTGATAGTTGAGGTGCTTACAGATAACAAGAACAGAAGCGCAGGTAATGTTAGACATGCGTTTACGAAACATGGTGGAAACATGGGTTCTACAGGTTGCGTTTCTTTTATGTTCCAAGGGAAAGGACAATTAGTAGTAGAAAAAAATGATAACATAGATGAAGATGAATTGATGATGATGGCCCTTGAGTCTGGAGCAGAGGATTTTTTCTCAGAAGATGAAGTTTATGTTATAACTACTTTACCTGAAGATTTTGGTACTGTAAGAGAAGCTTTAGAGTCTAATGGATTGGAATTTCTTGAAGCAGAATTAAAGAGGATACCTGATACATATACTGCAATAGATGAAGAAACAGCTACTAAGTTCCAAAAGATGCTAGATGCCTTAGAAGATGATGACGATGTGCAAGAGGTATACCATAATGCTGAATTCCCAGAAGGTTGGGATGAGTAAGGCGTAGCAACGGTTTAAGAGTTTATGGTTTAGAAATTTATGACGACATTCGTTTTTTGACCATTCCATTACAATATATAACACTTCTAAATGTATGTAAAAATACATTTAGAGGTGTTTTTATTTTATGGAGCTATTTTGCTTGAAACAATGAAACTTGTACTTTATTAAAACAGGACATAAAGGATAGAGTAATTCTATAAAATTAGTATATGGAATACTATCAAATAAGAGAATCGGGTCAAGATATTGATTTTGTTATAGCAGAAGAAGATAATTTTCTAATAATATCATTTGAAAAATTAATGTTTTTAAAGGATAACGGAATAACTATTGATGATTTTGAGTATGTAGGAAAATGTGATTCTGAGTGTCCGGAATGTGATGCGGAAGGATTTAGTGTCTGGCGTAGGGATATAGGATTCATCGAAGATGAAAACATTTTCGCTTTCCACTTGGATGCAGCTGATGAAATATTGGATTTCGCTATATACTGGTGTAATAAATGTGGCAAGTGAACTACTTATATTGAGTAATGCATTATTCATATTAAGTGCCGTAAGTTCAATTTTACGTCGCTTTTGATAATTTTTACGACTTAGCTAAATAAGTTCTAAAGGCGAAATAGAGGAAGGATAAGGCTTTTTTATTTTGCCTAGAATAAAGAAAGTATGTGATACAGTGAAAATATGTTTTTAGAATTAATAAAAATTAGTTCTGTATTATCCTTATTTTGTAGCAGTAAAAGTCTATCTAAGAAATGACAATAAAGGCATATGGATAGAAACACAGTATTTAGATTATGATAAGTGTTTAGAATTAAAGAATAAGTTAGGCAGCTTATCTTGGAGTATTAAGGAAGAGTAGTGAAGGCAGCTTAGGGGCTACCTTCTTTTCTTATTTGTCTTTGGGATACATTCTATTATGCTCATAATCCCTATTATAAACAGAACTAGCATTGCCATAATATCTACCTACCTACCATCATAAATTATTTATTATATTATATGCTGCAGTTAAGGTTTAATTAACTTTAAAGTGTTACATAATATTCTTAGAAAATAAATATAATTCTATCATAAGTAAGAAAGGATATTTTTATCATTATAAGGCAGCTCTTGGGTTAAAACCTAGGGGATGATTTTTTTATTTTTAAGAGGATTTTCACAATAGGTGTTGAATAATTTTGTGGGAATAATTATAAAATATAAAAATAAATAACAAGTTGATTTTGGAGGTAAGTTAATATGCAAGTAAGATTGCTATCAATTGAAGATTATGATGAAGTGTATCAATTATGGACAAACACAAAAGGGATGGGCATGCGTAGTTTAGACGACTCCTATGAGGGAATAGAAAAATTTTTGAGAAGAAATCCTACTACAAATTTCGTTGCTCAAGTTAGAAATAAGATAGTGGGAGTAATATTATGTGGTCATGACGGAAGAAGAGGATATATTTATCATACAGCAGTTAATCCCGATTATCGTAGAAATGGGGTTGGCCAAAATCTAGTAAATGCAGCTTTAAAGGCTTTAAAGGAAGAAGAAATAAATAAAGTTGCACTTGTTGTATTTAGTTCGAATGACTTAGGAAACAAATTTTGGCAGTCACTTAGATTTCAGGAAAGAGATGACTTGATTTATAGAAATTTAAGTATTAATGAAAGCAACGATTAATATATATTAATGTAGAAATTTTTTAAGTTTGAATTACCTCAAATTTGAGGAAGTTGAATTTTTTGAAGTTATTCTAAATGTATTGAAATATAATAATCAATAATGATATATACATTTAGAAAAGTGTTGAAAATACTAGTGGATTTTTACATCATGATATTGAAAATCTTGGGCTCTACGTCCACCATGAGGTATACCATAATGCTGAATTCTCTGAAGGATGAGATGAATAACTCTTATTAATAATTACCTATAATAGGTATAACAGTAAGTTTAAATGGACATAATATCCAATGAGGAGTGATATTATGTTACGTAAAAAAAATATTTTTATATTTATTTGTGGTTTATTATTAGTTTTCAGTACTTTTTTTATTAGCTATAATATTAGTGCTAATTATTTAAATAATTCTCAGAGTAAAGATGAAGAGAAGAACACCTATAATCAGCTTTCTAGTGCTGATATGATAAATGATAATGCAAAGATAGTCTTAAGAACAAAGAATTCTACTAATGGTAAAGTTGAGGAAGTAGGGAAGCTTACTGTTTTTGAGTTGAAGGAAAAGTTAGGTAACAAAATTCAAAAGTCTACCTTAGAGGATTTTTATGCAAAGGAAGGGTATAAGCTTTATTCCTTTGACAAAAATGAAATAATATTTATTAAAGAATCATCTGGTAATTTTGAGGCAAATAAATATTACTTAGGTGTAGAAAATGGATTTATAGCAATTTTTAAGAGCGATAATGATGGTAAGTTGATTATTGAAGATAGAGTTAACGACGTAACTAAAAAATCTATTGAAAGCTTACCTGAGGGAGATAGAAGAATTTTAAGAAACTATGAGTTAAAATTTAATACCAAAGAAGAAGCGGAAGAACAATTAACAGAGTTTCAATCATAAAAAAACCCTTTGAGCTAAGGCTTGAAGGGTTTTTTGCTCTAGTATAGTATACACAAAACTAATGTTCTTGAATTATTTTCTTTTAAATGATAAAGTATTATATAGACTTTTAATATAGATGTGCTGGGGGTGAACTAAAATGTATGAATATATTAAAGGCACTTACGTTGGTATAAATAAAGATTATGTCATAGTGGAGTGCGGTGGAATAGGTTATAGGGTATATACTTCTGGAAGTACTATGTCCGAAATGCCAAAGATTAACGATGGTGTAATTTTGTATTTAGAACAAATAGTAAGAGAAGATTTTATAGGATTATATGGATTTTTAACTAAGGACGAACTTAATATGTTCAAACTCCTTCTCACTATCAATGGAATAGGTGCAAAGGCGGCCCTTTCATTGCTATCTATAGCTACAGCAAATAACCTTAAGTATGCTATACTTCAAGGAGAGGAGAATATTTTAACTAAAGCTCCCGGAGTGGGTAAAAAAACTGCTCAGAGAATAATTTTAGAACTTAAAGACAAGATTAAACCAGAAGAATTGATTAACTTTGCAAATGAGGATGAAAATCCATTAAATAATAGAAGTATTATAAATTTAAATGAGGCTTTGGAAGCTTTAATAGCCTTAGGCTATTCTCCTAAAGAGGCTGAAAAGGCCATAAGTCGTTGTAGTAAAGAAGAATCTTTAGAAGATATAATTAAAGAATCTCTAAAATATTTAATGGGCTAAATTTAAAAATTTTATCTGCATATTTTAAGAGGGGATTTAAGATGGATAATAGAATCATAACAGCTAATGCTGTAGAGGAAGATGTAAATAGCGAATATAGTTTAAGACCACAAAAGCTTGGGGAATATATCGGCCAAGATAAGGTTAAGGAAAGGCTTAATATATTTATCCAAGCCGCTCAAAGTAGAAGAGAAGCTTTAGATCATGTTTTACTTTATGGTCCTCCGGGGCTAGGCAAAACTACTTTAGCTAATATAATTGCAAAGGAAATGAAGGGAAATTTAAAAATCACTTCTGGACCTGCTATAGAAAGAGCTGGGGATTTAGCAGCCATACTTACAAATCTACAGGATAATGATGTTTTATTTATTGATGAAATACATAGATTAAATAGAAGTGTAGAAGAGATACTATATCCTGCTATGGAAGACTATGCTCTAGATATAATAATTGGAAAAGGAGCTTCGGCAAAATCCATAAGATTGGATTTATGCCAATTCACTTTAATAGGTGCAACTACCAGAATTGGACTTCTTACTTCTCCCTTAAGAGATAGATTTGGAGTGCTTTGTTCTATGGAGTTTTATACAGAAGAGCAACTTAAAGAGATTATAGTACGTTCTTCAGATATACTAAATTGTGGTATCAATGAACAGGGTGCCTTAGAAATAGCAAGAAGATCTAGGGGAACCCCTAGAATTGCTAACAGGCTTTTAAAGAGGGTAAGAGATTATTCTCAGGTAAAAGGAAACAATATTATTGATTATGATATAGCTAGATTTGCCTTAGAATTGTTAGAAGTGGATAATGAGGGCTTTGATAGAATAGATAATAAAATTTTAGAAGCCATTATTGATAACTTTAATGGTGGACCTGTAGGTATAGAAACCCTATCCTATTTTATAGGAGAAGAATTAGACACCATAGAAGATGTATACGAACCTTATCTTTTACAAAAAGGCTTTATAATAAGAACTCCAAGAGGAAGAGTAGCTACAGAAAAAGCATATAAGCATTTAAATAGAAAAATAATAAATGTACAGGAAGATAATAAGGATTTAAAACAATATTCAATATTTGATAAAGGATTATAGACGAAGAAGGTGTTATTTTTGAAGGTTCATGATTTTTATTTTGATCTACCAGAAGAGCTTATAGCGCAATATCCTCTTGAGGATAGATCTAATTCTAGGCTGTTAAGATTAAATAAAGATACTGGAGAAATAGATCACGGTGTATTTAAACACATAGTTAAATATTTAGAATCAGGAGATACCATGGTATTGAATGATACTAGAGTGCTACCTGCAAGGTTGATTGGAGAAAAAGAAGGCAGTGGTGGAAAAATAGAGTTTTTGCTATTGAAAAGAATAGAGGGGGATATTTGGGAGACTCTAGCTAAGCCAGGTAAAAAGGCCATACCTGGAAAGCGATTTTCTTTTGGTCACGGAAAACTCACTGCAGAGATACTAGAAGTAAAGGAAGATGGAAACAGAATAATTAAGTTTTATTATGATGGGATTTTTGAACAGGTTCTAGGAGAGCTTGGACAAATGCCTTTACCTCCTTACATAAAAGCTGCCTTAGAGGACAAGGAGAGATATCAAACGGTGTATTCGAAAGAAAGCGGGTCTGCGGCAGCTCCCACAGCAGGACTACATTTTACTAAAGAGTTATTAAAAGAAATAGAGGATAAAGGTGTAAATATAGTGTATTTAACTCTTCATGTAGGACTAGGTACTTTTAGACCAGTAAAGGTAGAAAATATAGAGCAGCATAATATGCATGCTGAGCACTATGAATTAAGTGAGGAAAGCGCAAGAATAATTAATGAAACAAAGAAAAAAGGAGGAAGGATTATTGCTGTAGGAACAACCTCCTGTAGAACTTTAGAGACCATAGGTAATAATGAAGGAGAAGTAAAAGCACAAAGTGGATGGACGGATATTTTCATATATCCTGGATATAAATTTAAGATTGTTGATGCTCTTATTACAAATTTTCATTTGCCTGAATCCACGCTGATAATGCTTGTTAGTGCCTTAGCGGGACAAGAAAATATAATGAAAGCTTATAATATGGCTGTAAAAGAGAAATATAGATTCTTTAGTTTTGGGGATGCTATGTTTATAAACTAGGGAATGAGTTAAGAATTAAAGGAAGTGAATATATGTATAAATTATTGAAAAAAACAGGTAAAGTAAGAAGAGGAGAATTTCATACTCCTCATGGAGTAATACAAACTCCTGTTTTTATGAATGTGGGGACTTTGGCTGCTATTAAAGGAGCTGTTTCCTCTATGGATCTTAAGGATATTGGATGTCAAGTAGAGCTATCTAATACCTATCATTTGCATTTGAGACCAGGGGATAAAGTAGTAAAGCAAATGGGGGGATTACATAAGTTTATGAACTGGGATAGACCCATATTAACAGATTCAGGTGGGTTCCAGGTTTTTTCTCTTTCTGCCATGAGAAAGATTCAAGAAGAGGGAGTCTACTTTAACTCTCATATTGATGGTAAAAGAATATTTATGGGACCTGAGGAAAGCATGCAAATTCAAAGTAATTTAGGGTCTACTATAGCCATGGCTTTCGATGAATGTATACCAAACCCTTCTTCTAGGGATTATGTAGAAAAGTCAGTAGCAAGAACTACAAGATGGTTAGAAAGATGTAAAATTGAGATGGATAGGCTTAATTCCCTAGATGACACTGTTAATAAGAAGCAGATGCTTTTTGGTATAAATCAGGGTGGGGTTTATGAAGATATAAGAATAGAGCATGCTAAGACTATCTCTAAAATGGATTTAGAGGGCTATGCCATAGGAGGATTAGCAGTAGGTGAAACCCATGAGGAGATGTATAGAATAATTGATGCGGTGGTACCATTTCTTCCTCAAGATAAGCCTATATATTTGATGGGAGTAGGACTTCCAAGTAATATACTTGAAGCAGTTTCAAGAGGAGTAGACTTTTTTGATTGTGTTCTGCCTGCGAGAAATGGAAGACATGGTCATGTGTTTACTAAAGAAGGAAAGATAAATTTAATGAATGCTAAGTACGAGCTTGATGGAAGCCCTATTGATGAAGGCTGTGAATGCCCTGCCTGTAAGCACTATACAAGAGCTTATATAAGACATCTTTTTAAAGCAAAAGAAATGCTTGCTATGAGACTTTGTGTATTGCACAATTTATATTTTTATAATAAACTAATGGAAGAAATAAGAAGCGCTATAGATGGCGATTATTTCGAAGATTTTAAGAATGAAAAGCTTTCCCAATGGAATGGAAGAGCTTAAATTATAGGAAGGAGGATAAATATGCAAAATATACTAGTTAATATTCTACCAATAATATTAATGCTTGGACTTTTCTATGCTATTATTTTTATACCAGAAAGCAAGAGAAGAAAGAAGTATAATCAGATGCTTGAAGATTTAAAGGTAAATGATGAAATTCTAACTAGGGGAGGCATAATCGGGAAGGTCATAACTATTAAAGATGATTATGTAATCCTAGAATCTGGTCCAGATAGGGCTAGAGTAAAGCTATCTAAACAAGGAATATCAAATGTTATGGCTCAAAGTACTGATACTGAGTCAAAGTAAGCAATATAAATTTATAACATTGGAAATAGAAATATTATCTGAATAAAGTAATAAAACACTCCCTAGCTACATAAATAATTAAACATAGGGGGTGTTTTTATGAACAATATTGAAAATATTACTAAAATAAGCAAGGGGATTCTTAGAGCAGTAATATTAACTATAATAATGTTAGTGATCTATGCAATCTTTATGAGTTTTGTAGATACTAGTGAGAAAACAAATTCTGTAGTATATCTAGTGATAAGTTGTTTAAGTATCGTATATGGCGCCATGTTTGCTTCTAAATCCATAGGCAAGCGAGGCTATATAGTAGGGATTATTGTGGCCTTTATTTATATGATCATAGTTACTCTCATATTTTTAATTGGAAATGGTAGCAATTCAATACTCAACATGGTTACACTATACAAATTTATGATAGCAATGGCCATAGGTGCTTTATCTGGAATGCTTGGAATTAATATATAGAAACTCTTTATTTGCATAAAATTATATGTTATAATTTAGTAGGAAAAATATGAATGGAGGAATGTAGCAATGAAACATATCAGAACAATAAACAAAACAAATATAAAGAATAGCCTAAGCAAGCCAGGATGCAAAGAGTGTGCTAACTCCTGTCAATCAGCATGTAAGACTTCATGTACAGTAGCTAACTTAGCTTGTGAAAACTAGTTTTAACTATTTGGCAGTAACTTTATAGTTACTGCCTTGTATTTAGTTGGGAGGAAAATAAAAAATGTCATTAATTCATAAATTTATACAAGATAATGAATATTATGTTATAGATGTAAATAGTGGAAGTGTCCACATGGTAGACGAGCTAGTCTATGATCTTTTAGATGAAAATAAATTAAGAGAAGAACAAGAGTTAATAGAAGTTTTTAAAGGTAAATATAAAGAAGAAGAAATAAAAGAGGCTCTTCAAGACGTAAAAGAACTTATTTCTGAAGGTATGCTATATTCCTTAGATTTATATGAAAGTATTGCTATGAATGATAATTCTCCTTCATATATTAAGGCACTATGTTTGAACATAATTCATGACTGCAATTTAAAGTGTAAGTACTGTTTTGCAGAAGAAGGGGAATATAAAGGAAAGAGAAAAATGATGTCTGTGGAGGTTGGTAAGAAAGCCATAGATTTTGTTATAAAGAAATCTGGACCAAGAAGAAATATTGAGGTGGATTTATTTGGAGGAGAGCCAATTATGGCCTTCGAAAATATAAAGGAAATAGTTGACTACGCTAGAGAGCAAGAAAAGCTATTTAATAAAAATATCAGATTTACCATGACTACCAATGCCACTTTATTAAATGATGAAATTATGGAATATATTGATAAAAATATGGGTAATATAGTGTTGTCTATTGATGGTAGAAAGGATGTAAATGACAGCGTTAGAATAAGATATGATGGCAGCGGAACCTATGACTCAATAATGCCTAAAATCAAAAAAATGGTAGATAAGAGAGATAAGTCAAAACAATACTATGTAAGAGGAACCTTCACTAGAAATAACATGGATTTTTTTGAAGACGTTATGGCTCTAGCCAATGAAAATTTTGATGAAATATCAGTAGAACCTGTAGTATTACCAGAGGATCATGAGCTCAGTTTAAGAGAAGAGGATTTACCTACTATTTTTCTTCAATATGATAAGTTATACAGTGAAATGTTGAAGAGGCATAAAGAAGGAGAAGAATTCAAATTCTATCATTTTAATATTGATTTACAAGGTGGACCTTGTGTTTATAAGAGAATAAGCGGTTGTGGTGCAGGTCATGAATATGTAGCTATAACTCCAGATGGCGAAATATATCCTTGTCATCAATTTGTTGGAAATAAAGATTTTCTTTTAGGAAATATTTATGACGAAACTGTAGATGAAAAGCTATCTAAGGAATTTAGAAGCGCTCATATCTATAATAAACCTCTTTGTAAAGAATGCTGGGCGAGATTCTACTGCAGTGGTGGCTGCCAAGCAAACAATTTTAACTTTAATGGAGATATTCATATACCTTATGAAATAGGATGTAAGATGCAGAAAAAGAGAATTGAATGTGCTATTGCCCTAAAGTCTAAAATCATGGAAAAGTAGATAAATTTACCTATTATTGACTATTAATATTTAAAGTAATATAATAAAACCTATCAGTATGTTGCAGAGGGGGATAAAGATGAAAACAAAAGGTAAAAGCACATTAATATTTGTGCTATTATTATCAGCTATTATATTTATAGCTTATGCCGGTGCCTATGGATTAAGGATAGGTGGATATGAAATAAAGTCTTTTGATAGAGTTATAAGTAAAGGTCTAGATCTTCAAGGTGGAGTATCTGTGCTTCAAGAGATTGTATCTGAAGGAAAAGTAAAGAATGAGGATTTAGTAAAAACTAAAGAATTGCTTTCATTAAGGGTTAATAAAATTGGGGTAAGCGAAACTGTGGTAACCACTGAAGGTGATAGGAGAATAAGAGTAGATATTCCAGGAAAGTTTGATTCTAAATCTATAATCGATACTCTTGGAAAAACAGGGGAGTTAAAGTTCGTAGGTCCAGATAATCAAACTATTTTAACTGGTAAGGATGTAAAAAACGCTACAGCTTATTTAAATGAAAAAGCTCAACCTATTATTGGTTTAGAATTGAACGATGAAGGCGCTAAAAAGTTTTCGGAGGCTACAAGTAAGTTTCTGAATCAAAGCATTGCTATCTATATGGATGATGAAATGCTTACAAACCCAGTAGTGAGATCTGTGATTACAGATGGAAAGGCTACTATAGAGGGAAGCAAAAGTTTAGAAGAAGCAAAAAGACAAGCAGGTATAATTCAATCTGGAGCCCTACCTGTTACTATAAAAACTGTTTCTGTAAAAACAGTTGGTCCAACATTAGGAGCTGATGCTATACCAAACAGCTTAAAAGCGGCTAAAGTAGGAATTTTATTAATATTCTTATTTATGATTATATACTATAGAGTACCTGGTATATTAGCTGATATAGCTTTAGTGTTATATATAATACTTGTGCTATTAACTTTTACCTCTGTTAATGTGGTATTAACTTTACCAGGTATAGCCGGATTCTTATTAACTATAGGTATGGCCGTAGACGCTAACGTATTGATCTTTGAAAGAATAAAAGAAGAGTTAAAGACAGGAAAATCTGTTAAGTCAGCTGTAGATTCTGGATTCCATAGAGCTCTTTCCTCCATACTTGATTCTAATATAACTACTATAATAGCAGCTATAGTGCTATATTTCTTAGGTTCTGGGGCAGTAAAAGGCTTTGCTATGACTTTGATGATCGGTATCATCGTAAGTATGTTTACTGCTATTACTGTAACTAGACTTTTAGTTAAGTTAGGTATTAACATGGGAATACTAAGTAAACCATCACTTTTTGGGGTCAAGAGGGGGGAATAATATGCTAAAGATAATTGAAAAAACAAAATTATGGTTTGGAATCTCCTTATTAATCATTGTGATAGGATTAGGATTTCTGGTAACTAAGGGACTTAATTTTGGAATAGATTTTAGAGGCGGTACCCAATTAGTTATAGATATGGGCAAAGACTTTGAAAAAGCAGAAATAGATAGCATTGTTACTAAATATGCTAATGATGCTGTTACTAATAAAGTTGAAAATACTCAGTTAGAGATAAAAAGCAATAATCTTGATAGTGAAAAAATAAGTTCAATGTTTAAAGAGATAAAAGAAAAATATAATCTGGAAGATAAGGCTTTAGTTTCTCAAGATGAAATTGGGCAATCTGTTGGAAGAGATCTCACTAATAAAGCTATTATAGCTCTATTAGTTGCTAATGTGGCAATGCTTATATATGTAGCCATAAGATTTGAATTTAAATTTGGATTAGCTGCAATTTTGGCATTAGTCCATGACATATTAATAACTATTAGTATTTATGCTATATTTAATGTACCAGTTAACTCTCCTTTTATAGCAGCTATATTAACTATAGTAGGATATTCTATTAATGATACCATAGTTATTTTTGATAGAATAAGAGAAAATGGAAAGACTATGAGAAGGGTTAATGTTACTGAATTAGCTAACATCAGTATAACACAGACTATGTCAAGATCTATAAATACTGTACTTACTACACTTATCACTATAACTGCGGTTTATGTTTTTGTTCCTACAGTTAGAGAATTTGCCTTTCCATTGATAATTGGTATATTATCAGGAGCTTATTCCTCCATATTCATAGCGAGCCCATTATGGGTAATATTTAAGAATAGAACAAGTAAGTCTAGAGCTTAAAATTTAAATAATTTTAGTAACATAAATCTTCAGAAAATAAGCGGATTTTACGATGATTAGTATATCTACTACAAAAATATGAAGATTTATGTTATTTTTATTGAAAAATATTTGTCAAATTAGGGATTTTCAATTATAATATAGTTGTTTTCTATAAAGTTGGAGGAGTTAATTATGCATAAGTTTTGGGAGAATATATATCGCCCTAAAGGTTTAACAGAATATAATCCCTTTTTGTTAAAGAACATGGAAAATGCTCTAGATAGAATGGTAAAGGCCATAAATGAAAGAGAAAAAATAGTGGTATATGGATGCTGCAATGTGGATGGAATTTGCGGCATTTCATTGCTTTTGCTTGTTCTTAAATATTTAAATGCTGATGTGGAATATTATATTTCTGATAATATAAATGATGGAGATAAATTAAATACAGAAGCCATTAGAAATCATATTAAATTTCTTGGCGCAAATTTAATAATAACTGTAGGCTGTGAATTTGAGTCTTTGGAGCAGAAAAATTTATGTGCTGATTTAGGTATAGATGTACTTATTACTCATAACAAAGAGCATATATTAAGTTATGGTTCCATTGCTATAAGTCCTAGGAATAAAAAGGATGATTACAATGATAAATACCTTTCTTATACGGGAGTGGTCTTTAAACTGACCCAAGCTATAGCTACATATTATAACATGAAGAGCATAAATAAATATATAGATTTGGTTATGCTAGGAACCTTTGCTTCAGAGCTACCTGTGGAGGGGGAAAATGAAGTTATCTTTAAGGAAGGCATGAGATTTTTACCTTGCACTAATAATTATGGATTAAGAGCATTAATGCGTCATATTAATGCTTTAGAGATAACTGAAATGGATATTAAAAATATAGTGTTGACTATAACACCTACCATTAATGCTATAGGAAGAATGGATAATGCTAGGATCGCTGTAGAGTTATTAACCACTACCAATGAATATAGGGCAGAGCAGATTGCGAAATACTTAGATAAAGAAGTAAAAAACAGCATGCTTTAAAAGTTATAAAATAAATTTTCGATGGAGGAATTAAAATGGATTTAAAGGATAAAATAAGGATAATTGAAAACTTTCCAAAAGACGGAATAAGCTTTAAGGATGTTACAACTTTAGTTCAAGATGGAGAGGGCTTGAAAATAGCAGTAGATAAAATAGTGCAGCATTTAAAAGATAAAAATATTGATGTTATAGTAGGGCCGGAAGCTAGAGGTTTTATATTTGGAGTACCAGTAGCTTACGCTTTAGGGGTAGGATTCGTACCTGTTAGAAAAAAGGGAAAGTTACCTTATGATACCATTGCAGTAGAATATGATTTAGAATATGGTAGCGATATTTTAGAAATTCATAAGGATGCAATAAAACCAGGGCAGAGAGTTGCCATAATAGATGATTTATTAGCCACCGGTGGGACTATTGCATCTGTAGCTAAATTAGTTGAGACAGTAGGTGGAAATGTATCTGCTATGGATTTTGTAATTGAGCTAACTGAATTAAATGGAAGAGATAAGCTTCAAGGATATGAAATTCTCTCTTTAGTTCAATATGATATATAGTTTTCATAACAATTTACGTATTTTTTATATAGATAAAACATGAATTTGCAATTGCAAAATTCTACAAAATAATATATAATTAAAAAAAAGATGGCTGGTTGAATAACCAGCCTTTGACTTTAAAAAAGTAATTTAATTAAGGAGAGTAATTCCACATGCTTCAGAAACTTATAGAGAAAATAGAAAATAACTGTTCTAATTTTAATAAAGAGTTGATACAAAAAGCATATAATTTAGCTGACCAAGCTCATAAGCAACAAAGGAGAGAGTCTGGTGAGCCTTATATTATTCATCCCATTGAGGTTGCTTGTATTTTAGCAGAAATGGGAATGGATACAAACACTATTATTGCGGGATTACTCCATGATGTTATAGAAGATACGGATTATAATTACGAAGATATTAAAAGAGAGTTCAATGAAGAAGTGGCTAATTTAGTAGAGGGTGTAACTAAGTTAGGAAAAATTCAATATAAAACAAAGGAAGAACAGCAAGCAGATAATGTAAGAAAAATGCTATTAGCTATGACCAAAGATATAAGAGTAATTCTTATTAAGCTTGCAGATAGACTACATAACATGAGAACGTTAAAATATATGCCTGTAGAGAAGCAGAAGGAAAAAGCTAAAGAAACCTTTGATATTTATGCTCCTTTAGCACACCGTTTAGGAATGTCAAAGATAAAATGGGAATTAGAAGATCTAGCTTTTAGATATATGAATCCCAATGAATACTATGATTTGGTACAAAAGATTGCAGAAAAAAGAGCAGAGAGAGAGGTTTATATATCTGAAATAATAACAGATTTGCATAGAAGGTTATTAAATTCTACTATAGATTCTGATATAGAGGGAAGGCCAAAGCACTTTTATAGCATATATAGAAAAATGTTAAATAAAAGTAAAAGTATTGATCAAATTTTTGATCTAACTGCTATAAGAATTTTAGTTAATACCATAAAGGATTGCTATGCAGCTTTAGGCATAGTGCATACAGTTTATAAACCTATCCCAGGCAGATTTAAAGATTATATAGCTATGCCTAAGCCTAATATGTATCAATCTCTTCACACCACTGTTATTGGACCTCAAGGAAAGACCTTTGAAATACAGATAAGAACCTTCGAAATGCATAAAACCGCTGAGTATGGTATCGCTGCTCACTGGAAATATAAGGAAGGTGAAGGCGGGGGAAATGATTTTGATGCAAAGCTATCTTGGTTAAGAGATATGCTTGAGTGGCAAAGGGAAACCTCTGATGCAGAGGAATTCATGGAGGCTTTCAAAATAGACTTATTCTCTGATGAAGTTTTTGTTTTTACACCAAAGGGAGTTGTAATAAATTTGCCTCATGATGCTACACCTATCGACTTTGCCTATAGAATACACACAGATGTAGGAAATAGATGTATTGGTGCAAAAGTGAATGGAAAGATGGTAACCTTAGATTATCATCTAAAGACCGGAGAAATAGTGGAAATATTAACCTCTTCTACACCTAAAGGACCAAGTATAGATTGGCTTAATATTGCAAAGAGCAATCAAGCTAAGAGCAAAATCAGGGCATGGTTTAAAAAGGTTAAAAGAGATGAAAATATATCAAAAGGTAAAGAACTTTTAGAAAAGGAAGCTAAGAGACAAGGTGGAAACTTTGGAGAGATTGCTAAAGGTGAGCCCATAGAAAAATTATTAAAGAAATATAATATGAATACTATTGATGATTTATATTCCTCTGTGGGAATGGGAATGCCAATGGCTTCAATTGTAGTAAGTAAGTTAAGAGAAGCTCATGGATTAGATAAGGCTAATGAAGAAAGTGTAAGGAATTCTCTAGAAGAGCAGATGAATAAAAATTCTAAGATAAATAAGAGGGACGGAAGTTTTGGAATATCAGTAAAGGGGCTAAATAACGTCTTAGTTAGGTTTGCCAAATGTTGTAATCCTGTGCCAGGAGATGATATAATAGGATTTATTACTAAGGGTAGAGGGATTTCCATTCATAGAAAAGATTGCAGTAATATTCATAGTATAAGAGTCGATGAGGACAACAAGTTTGTAGAAGTAGATTGGGGAAATGCTAAAGGCTCTGGCTACGTTACTGAGATTCAAGTTAAAGCTGAGGATAGGAGCGGATTATTATCTGAAATAATGATAGTTATAACAGAATTGAAGATAAATCTGCATGCCTTAAATGCTAAGACGGCTAAAGGCAATACTGCTACCATTAATATAAAAATAAGAATCAATGATATTGAAGAATTAAAAGAATTGATGAAGAAGATTAAGAAGCTAAAGGGTGTCATGGAAGTATTTAGAATGAAATATTAGAGAGGTAACAAAATGAGAGCTGTAGTACAAAGAGTAAATGCATCCTCTGTTATAGTAGAGGATAAGATAGTTGGAAGCATTAATAAAGGGTTAAATGTTTTATTGGGTATATCCAAAGATGATACTATGGAGGATTTAAAATACTTAAAGGATAAGATTTTAAACCTTAGAATATTTGAGGACGAAGAAGAAAAAATGAACCATTCTTTATTGGATGTAAAGGGGGAACTTCTCATAGTTTCCCAATTTACTTTGTATGGAGATTGTAGAAAGGGTAGAAGACCTAATTTTATGGATGCACTCTCTGGAGAACAGGCAAAAGAATTATATGAAACTTTTGTAGATATGTGCAAAGAAGAAGGAATAAAAGTAGAAACTGGAGTCTTTGGAGCTAATATGAAAGTAAATATTGAAAATGATGGGCCTGTAACACTGATGCTAGACAGTAAAAAGATATTTTAAAGGAGGTAATTGTATGGAACTAAAAAGGATTCCTGCAGGAGTATATGCTGCTAACTGTTATATAGTTATGGATGAAGAAACAAAGGAAGCTCTTATTATGGATCCAGGTGGAGACGAAGAGGATATTATAGAGGCTGCTGATAATTTAGGGGCAAGAGTAAAATATATTGTTTTGACTCATGGTCATATAGATCATACTGGAGCGGTAATAACTCTAAAAAAGAGATATAATGTACCTGTGTACATTCATGCTAAAGATGAAGAGCTTATATTAAAAAGAACCTTTATGTTTGGTGTACTAGATAGCTCTAAAGGTGCTGACGGCAATTTAAAGGATGGAGATATTTTAACCTTAGGAAACATGGAAGTGAAATGCATTGAAACTCCGGGGCATACTCCAGGAGGGGTATGCTTTTTAGTGGAGAATAATCTATTCACTGGTGATACTCTGTTTAGTGGTTCCATAGGAAGAACAGATTTAACCGGAGGAGATTTTGAAACCATTATAAGGAGTATAAAAGAAAAGCTTATGGTATTAGACAGTGGTGTAGTGGTATACCCAGGACATGGACCAAGTAGCACCATTGGCAGAGAAAAACAAAGTAATCCATTCTTATAAATTAGGAGTAATCATGGAAATAAAGATTAAGTTAAATGACATGAAATATAGATATGAAATTTTTCAAATTGCAAATCTATTTTTTTCATTTAAAGATATTAAATTTATAGAAGAAGAGTATGATTTTAAGATAGACGTAAAAAATTATGCTATTGTAATATGTTCTTCAAATAATAAAAATTTAAAAGAATTTTGTATAGAGGATGAGATTTCTATAAAAGAACAGATAAAAAAATATTTTTATTTATACTTGTCTGAAACTACTAGTACTATTCATCCTTGGGGAACTCTTCTAGGTATAAGACCAAGTAAAATAGCATTAAATCTTATTGAAAAGGGATTTACAGAGGAATATATAACTGATTACTTTAAAACTCATTTTCTTACCAGCAGTGAAAAGGCAAAGCTTTGTATTGACGTAGCAAGATATGAGAAGGCTTTTGTTAATAACGAAAAACATAATATAAGCTTATACATAGGTATGCCTTTTTGCCCAACTAGATGCTTGTATTGTTCTTTTGCGTCAAATCCTATTAAAGCCAATAAAAAGCTAGTAGAGCCTTATTTGAATGCTTTAAAGAAGGAAATAGAGGAACTTTCAAAATATATAAAGGGAAAAGATATTAATGTTGAAAATATATATTTTGGCGGTGGAACACCTACAGCTATTGAGGATGAAGACTTTAAAGCTTTGATGGAAGTTATAAATGATAACTTTGTAAAGCGTAGCAATTTTAAAGAATTTACGGTAGAATGCGGAAGGCCAGATAGCATTACAGAAGGTAAATTACTTGCCATGAAGGAAGCTGGTGTTACTAGAATAAGTATAAATCCACAAACTATGAATGAGGATACGCTTTTATCTATAGGAAGAATGCACAAGGTGCAAGAGGTAGTAGAAAAATTTAATTTGGCAAGATCCTTAGGTTTTGATAATATTAATATGGATATAATTGTGGGACTACCAGGAGAAAATACAAGTTATTTAGAAAATACCTGTAATGAGATTTCAGCTTTAAAGCCAGACAGCCTTACTGTACATGGGCTTTCCATAAAAAGAGCCTCTAGGCTTTATGAAGATATATGCTTAGAAAAAAAATATTCTATGCCTAATCAGATAGTTTTAAATTCAATGTATGAAAAAACTAAGGAATTAGCTAAGGAATTAGATATGGTACCATATTATATGTATAGACAAAAAAATATGGTAGGTAATATGGAGAATGTAGGATATGCTAAAGTAGGTAAGGAATGTATCTATAATATACAAATAATAGAGGAGAAACAAACTATAGTAGCTTTAGGTGCTGATGCTATATCGAAGGTGGTTTTCTTAGAAGAGAATAGGATTGAAAGATATGCTAATGTTAAGGATGTAAGAGAGTATATTAATAGAATTGATGAAATGATTTATAAAAAAATTCAGCTGTTAAATACTTTATATTAGTATTTTATATTTATAAAATAGGGATATCTTATTTATTAATGACACCATAGATATTCCTTGAAATTATTATGATCAGGAGGAAAGATTAATGGGTGAATCACTAAGTGGTTTAAAAAGAACAATAAAATGTGGCGATTTGCGTGAAGAACACATTGGAATGCAATTTACCGTTATGGGTTGGGTTCAAAGAAAGAGAAATCTAGGTGGATTGATTTTTGTGGATTTAAGAGACTTAAACGGAATTTTACAGGTAGTTTTTGGAGAAGAAATTAATAAAGAAGCCTTTGAAAAGGCAGATGGTGTTAGATCAGAGTATTGTATTGCAGTAACAGGGGAATTAGTAAAAAGAGAAGCAGTAAATCCTAATATGCCAACAGGTATGGTAGAGCTAAAAGGAATCAGTATAAAAATACTTTCAGAATCAGAGACTCCACCTATATACATAAAGGAAAATTTAGATGCTGCAGAAGCCATCAGATTAAAATATAGATATTTGGATTTAAGAAGACCTGATATGCAGAATATATTTAAAATAAGGCACAAGGCTGCAAAGGCACTAAGAGACTTTTTGGATAAGGAAAGTTTCCTAGAGGTTGAAACACCCATGCTTACAAAAAGTACTCCAGAGGGAGCAAGGGATTATTTAGTTCCTAGTAGAAATTATCCAGGAATGTTCTACGCCTTGCCACAATCTCCACAATTATTTAAGCAATTATTGATGGTGTCTGGATTTGATAGGTACTTCCAAATTGTAAAGTGCTTTAGAGATGAAGATTTAAGAGCAAATAGACAGCCAGAATTTACTCAAGTGGATTTAGAAATGTCTTTCGTAGAAGCTGATGATGTAATAAGTTTAAATGAAAGATTAATATCCTATGTTTTTAAACAAGTTTTAGATGTAGATGTGGAAATACCTTTTAGAAGAATGCCCTATAAAGAAGCTATGGAGAAGTATGGTAGCGATAAACCAGACATAAGATTTGGTATGGAAATAATCGATTTAACTGAAAGTGTTAAAAATGTAGATTTTAAAGTTTTTGCAGATGCCCTAAATATAGGAGGTTCTGTTAGAGCTATCTGTGTAAAAAACGGAGCTTCTATGGGAAGAAAAGATATTGACCGCTTAGGCGAATTTGTTAAAACCTATAAGGCTAAGGGTCTTGCATGGATTGCTTATAAAGAGGATGAAGTTAAATCTCCAATTTCTAAATTCTTAAAAGAGCATGAACTTAAAGAGATTTTAAATAAATGTGATGCTAGTGTCGGAGACTTAATACTAATAGTAGCTGATAAAAATAGTGTAGTTTTTCAATCCTTAGGAGCGTTAAGACTTGAATTAGCAAAGAAACTAGAGCTTTTAAAGGACAATAAAAAATTTAAATTCTTATGGGTTACAGAATTCCCACTAGTAGAGTTTAATGAAGAGGAAAATAGGTACCAAGCAGCTCACCATCCATTTACAAGTCCAATGGATGAAGATATTCAGTATTTAGAAACAGATCCAGGAAGAGTTAGAGCTAAAGCCTATGATATGGTGCTGAATGGAGAAGAACTTGGAGGAGGAAGTATAAGAATACATGATTCTAGCCTTCAAGAAAAGATGTTTAATGTGCTAGGGTTCACTAAGGAAAAAGCTTGGGAAAGGTTCGGATTCTTGCTAGAAGCCTTTAAATATGGACCACCACCACATGGAGGATTAGCCTTTGGATTTGATAGAATGGTAATGTTCCTTTCTGGTACAGATAATATAAAGGATGTAATTGCATTCCCTAAAAATCAAAATGCTTTCTGTCCAATGACAGAAGCACCAAATACTGTAGATGAAGCTCAGTTAACTGAGCTAGGCATAGGAATACTTGAGCCTAAGGAACAAAAGGAAAATTAATATAAAAAAATATAGCAATGCATCTTCCGTTATCTAAGTATTTAGCAGGTAGTAGAAAATGCATTATCTAAAGGGAAATAAGGGTAAGGCTTAACTTAGTGCATGTTCCTAAATGGTATCTTTAAGCCATTATGGTGCATGTATGAGTTAACCATTGAACTTATTTCCCTGTATTATTTGTTGAAATACGCATAGAAAGATGTTATAATGGGTATAATACATACGGGGTATAGGTATAAGGAGTGAAATTCATGGATGAAAAAAGTGAAGCCTTAAAAAAGGATATGTTAGTTAGGCTAAGAAGGATAGAAGGACAAGTAAAAGGCATTCAAAATATGGTTGATAAAGAAGTGTGCTGTAAGGATATGCTAGTCCAGATTGCTGCAGTGAGAGCAGCAATAAATAAAGTAGGAGGACTAATGCTAGAGAACTATGCCAGAAATTGCATGGGCATTGAGGATACGGATGAAAATAATAAAAAAATTGAACAGCTTGTAGATACTTTGCTTATGTTTCTAAAATAGTTAAGAGGAATAAGGCATGGGACTATATATAAAAGCATAAAAACACATTATAGAATTATAATGTGTTTTTATTTTCTCTAAATTTGTAATTCTTAGCTACGCTTATCAGTCTTGAAATAGAAGAAACAAAGATGATTCCCACAGCTAAGGAACCAGCACTGCTTAAAGTATTTAAGCCTGTATCCATAGCTTTAGCAGGATTTCCTTGAATGATTTCTAGCATAGTATAGTACATTCCACCTCCTGGCACTAAGGGTATTAAGGCACAAATAACAAAAGTAGTCACAGGAGTCTTTAACACTCTAGCCATTATTTCAGAGTAACTGCTAAAGGCTACGGAGGAAAGAAATAATGCAGTAACTTCAGAGCAATTTAACTTTAGAAATAAGGCATAGAAAAACCAACCAATAGATCCTCCAATAGATGCAAAAATTAAATTTCGACCTTTTATATTAAACAAAATTCCAAATCCTAAAGTAGCAAAAAAGGCATAAAGAGAATTAAGTATCATTTTACATACCTCCAGAGTAGCTTATCCATAACCTTAATATAATACCTGTACCAATTGCAATGCCACTAGCGATTAAAAAAGCCTCAAGGGTTCTAGCTAAACCTGCTACTAAGTCTCCAGAGATTGTATCTCTTATAGCATTAGTTATAGCAATACCAGGAACTAGTAGCATTATAGAGCCTATAATTATCTTGTCAATGCTATGAGATAAACCTAATCTAACAGATAATATAGCAAGGGAAGCTGCAATTATTCCGCCTAGTATATTTACAAAAAAGTCGTTAATATCAAATTTGGATGCATAAATAGTCATGAGTTTTATTATACCGCCTATAAAAAAGGAAGAAATAAAATCTGGCCAAGAACCACCAAATAAAACAGTAAAAAAGGAGGCTACTATAGATGCAAAGAAAAGTGTAGTCTTAATATCATATCTTTCAGCACTACTAATAACTCTTAACTCTTCAATAACTTCATCAGTAGTTAATCCTTTTGTTTTTATGCTTCTTGATAAATCATTTACTTTAGATATTTTTTCTAAGTCTACGGTTCTTTTTCTCACCCTTTTAACTAAAGAAATAGTGTTACCGTAAACATCTGATACAGAAACCATAATTCCTGTGGTAGTTACATAACTTTCAGCAGCCTTAATATTGTAAGCGGAGCAAATTCTTAAAATAGTTTCCTCAACCCTATAAGTTTCTCCGCCATTTTCCAGTATAATTTTACCTGCCTCTGTGGCCATATGAAGAACCTTATTAATATCCATTTTTAACCTCACTATATTTTATAAAAAAATTAATATATAACCATAGTAAATTTAAACACTATGGATTTTATATGAAAGTTTTAGTATTTTGTATTTCATAGGGTATTATATCATATATTTTATTCTCAAATATCCATTCTGAAAATTAAAATAATTTTGATTTTTTATCTAATTTTGTTGATTATAAATTATAAGGTATTTATAATTTATAGTGTATGTTATAATTTATATTATAACAACATAGGATTAATTTTAATTTAGGAGGGGTATTTTATGAATTTTGATCATATTAAAAAGGTTGATCATCAGGTATTAGATATAATTAATGAAGAGATTAATAGGCAAGAGTATAATATAGAGTTAATCGCTTCAGAAAACTTTACCAGTATAGCTGTAATGGAGGCTATGGGTTCACCACTAACAAATAAATATGCTGAAGGATACCCTCATAAGAGATATTATGGCGGTTGTGAGGTAGTAGATAAAGTTGAGGATTTAGCTAGAGAAAGACTAAAAAAACTATTTAATGCAGAGCATGCTAATGTACAACCTCACTCTGGTTCACAAGCTAATATGGGAGTTTACTTTGCAGTGCTTAATCCAGGGGATACTGTGTTAGGAATGAATTTGAGTCATGGAGGACATTTGACTCATGGAAGTCCAGTAAACTTCTCAGGAAAATTATTCAACTTTGTATCTTATGGAGTAGATGAAAGCACTGAGACTATTGATTATGAAGAAGTTAGAAGATTAGCTTTAGAACATAAGCCAAGAATGATTGTAGCTGGTGCTAGTGCTTATTCAAGAGTAATAGACTTTAAAAAGTTTAAGGATATAGCAGAAGAGGTAGGAGCTTATTTCATGGTAGACATGGCTCACATTGCTGGATTAGTAGCTGCAGGAGTTCATCCATCTCCAGTACCTTATGCTGATTTTGTAACTACAACTACTCATAAAACCCTAAGAGGGCCAAGAGGCGGGGCAATATTATGCAAAGAAAAATATGCAAAGGATATTGATAAGACAATATTCCCTGGAATGCAAGGAGGACCTTTAATGCATGTTATTGCGGCTAAGGCAGTATGTTTTGAAGAAGCACTTCAAGAAAACTACAAAGAATACATGCATGCAGTGGTAAACAATGCAAGAGTATTAGGTGAGGAATTACAAAAGTATGGATTTAAATTAGTTTCTGGCGGTACTGATAATCACTTAATATTAGTTGATTTATCAAATAAAAATATAACTGGAAAGGATGCTGAAAAATTACTTGATAGTGTAGGAATTACTGTTAATAAAAATACAGTTCCTTTCGAAAAATTAAGTCCTTTTGTAACCAGTGGAATAAGAATAGGAACACCAGCTGTTACTACCAGGGGCTTTAATGAAGAGGACATGAAGGAAGTTGCTTCTTTAATTAATTATGTTATTGAGAATAGAGAAAGTGATTTATCCTCAGTAAGAGCTAAGGTAATAGAAATATGTAAGAAGTATCCTTTGTATAATAAATAAAAATTACGAAGATAATTTTTATTAAAAGGCTATAGGCATTCTGTAGACTTTTTAAATGAACAATGCACATAGCATAATTCACAATGAAGGAAATTTTTTCTCAGCTGGCGCTATGAAAAAATTAGGAATTTATAAAGCGTGGCTAAATGCTTAGCCACGACTTTTTTATGGTTAAAGCCATTAAAATTATAAATTTAGATTTTTCGTAGAGTAAGGTAGAAAAATCCTCCTCAATTGTGCATTGTGCATTGTGAACTGTGAATTCAAAAAAAGCGACGGAAGTCGCTTTTTTCTTATAGGGGGTAAGTTTATGAGCGGAGAAGAGGAGATTTTAAAGCAACTAATCAATCATTTAGAAGTGGGTATTCATGTAGTAGACAAGGATGGAAAAACCATATATTATAATGAGGCTATGGGACGTATTGAGGGATTAAAACCTGAAAAAGTACTGGGGAAAAAGGTAGTTGATGTGGTGAAAGGGCTAGATGAAAATAATTCTACTTTGATGAATGCCTTAAAAAATAAAAAAAGTTATGAGGATGTTATTCAAAAATATAAAGGTGAAATTAGGAAAGACATCATCACCATAAATACCACAGTACCAGTAATGGTTAGGGATAGCATTGTGGCCGCCATTGAGATTTCCAAGGATATGACTCAATTAAAAGAACTTAGTGAGAAAATATGTAAATTAGAAAATTTAAATAAAACTAAAAAAGAGCATTATAGATTTAAGGATATAATAACTGAAAATGACAGTATGAAAAAAGAAATAAATAAAGCTATGAAAGCAGCATTAACTAATTCCTCTGTGTTGATTTATGGAGAAACAGGCTGTGGCAAGGAGCTTTTTGCACAAAGTATGCATTACAATGGTACAAGAAGCAAAGGGCCTTTTATAGCTATTAATTGCGCCGCAATACCCAGTGAGCTGCTAGAAGGTATACTTTTTGGAACTGTAAAGGGGAGTTTTACTGGAGCAGAAAATAGAAAAGGACTATTTGAAGAGGCTCATAGAGGCACTATATTGTTAGATGAAATAAATTCTATGAACCCCTCTCTGCAATCAAAACTTTTAAGAGTTTTACAGGAAGGGTATATAAGACCCTTAGGAAGTAATAAGGATATAGAAATAGATGTAAGAGTAATAGCTACCTTAAATGAAAGGCCAGATAAGCTTATAAAAGAAGGAAATTTAAGAAAAGATTTTTATTATAGACTTAGCGTAGTAAAAATAAATATTCCTCCTTTAAGAGATAGAAAAGATGATATATCAGTGCTTATAAGTCATTTTATTGACTATTATAATAGAATATTAGGAAAAAATATTCTTAATATTGATGAAGGGGTTTTAAAGCAATTTATAGATTATAATTGGCCTGGAAATGTAAGGGAGCTTAAAAATATGATAGAGTCAGCCATAAACATGGTGGATGATAATATACCCATGTTAAAGAAAGAACATTTTGAAATTCATATACTAAAAAAAGAAGAAAAATTATATGTGCAAGACAGGGGGTTTCTAGAAAGCAGGCTAGCTTTGCAGGATTATTTAGAAAATGTAGAATACAAAATAATTAAAGAAGTACTGAAGAACACAAAGGGAAATATAACTAAAGCTTCTGAAATATTAAAAATATCAAGACAAAATCTTCAGTATAAAATTAAAAAATACAAACTGCTATAAATTAGGCTGTAGATGCAAAAAAATTTGCACATAAAATATAGATGCAATATTAAGAATATTCTAAAATAGATAATAAGAAGAATTTTAGTTAAAGCTTACCGCAAAAAAATTTGCAGTAAGCTTTTTTACTTTTTTTGTATGAAAATATTTGTATAGATATAAGTAATACTCAACTATTCTGCATAATAATAAATGTTCTCTTTGGCATGGTAGTTGCTATATATATTTTCAAGAAAATGTAAATAATTTCATCTATGATTTATATAAAAGGGGGATATTTATGAAAAATATTAAGGTTATTTTATGTGGATTAGGAGCTATGGGAAGCGGTATGGCTAGGATGCTACTAGAAAAAAAGGGAGTAGAAATTGTAGCCGCTATTGACAGTAATAATGAAAAAGTAGGTAAGGATTTAGGGGAGGTTATCAGTTTTAATGAAGGCACTGGAATTATAGTAACATCAGATTTTAAGAATACAATAAAAGAAAAAGAAGCCGATATAGTACTCCTAGCTATAGATTCCTTTGTGAGAAATGTTTACCCTTACATTAAAACTATAGTAGAGAGTGGTAAAAATTGTATTACTATAGCCGAGGAGATGGCTTATCCATATATTATAGAAAAAGAGTTATCTGAAGAAATGGAAAAAATAGCAAAGGAAAATGAAGTAACAATTTTAGGCACAGGGGTAAATCCAGGCTTTGTATTAGATACTTTAGTGGTGGTCTTGTCAGCGGCTTGTAGGAGGATTAAAAGCATTAAAGCTACAAGAATAAATGATTTGTCACCTTTTGGAGCTACCGTTATGAGAACTCAGGGGGTAGGAACTACTGTAGAGGAATTTAATAGAGGATTAGAAGAAGGAACTATTGTAGGGCATGTGGGATTCCAACAATCTATTCCTATGGTAGCTAAAGCTTTAGGTATTGAAATAGATGAAGTGGTAGAAACACGAGAACCTATTATTTCAAAAACTCATAGAGAGACTTCTTGTGTAATAGTAGAACCAGGTATGGTAGCTGGTTGTAAGCATATAGGTTATGGAATGAAGGATGGAAAAGCAGTAATAACCATGGAACATCCTCAACAAATCCATCCTCAGCTAGAAAGTGTAAACACTGGTGATTATATAGAGATTGAAGGAGAACCAAATTTGAGTCTATGCATTAAGCCTGAAACTCCAGGAGGTATAGGCACCATGGCTTTAGCTGTAAATATGATACCTCAGGTTATTGCTAGTAGTCCAGGATTAAAGACTATGGTAGATTTACCACTTCCTCATGCTATAGAAAATAGTTTCCAGGAGCAGGTTGAATATTATAAGAACTTATTAAAATAGGAGATGATTTAATTGATTACTAAAGGTAGTTGGGTTGAAATTGTTACCACTGTGCTTGAGGCAGAAGATAGAGCAGTTAATATTCCTGAAGAAACAAAAAAAACTCCTCTTAAGATGTGGGCGAAAGGCTTTGCTTTGAAGGGTTGCGATGTTGGAGATGAAATAGAAATAGAAACCATAGTAGGAAGAAAAATCATTGGAGTTGTTACAGAACTAAATCCTAAATACTCTCATGACTTTGGAGATTTCATTCCAGAGCTTTTGTATATAGGTAAACAGGCTAAGGAAATTCTCAGAAGAGTGGACTAGGGGGATAGTATGAATAAATATGAAGAGCTAATGGATAGAAAAAGAGAGATAATCTTAAAATCTGTAGGCATTGATTATGATAAATATGAAAGAGGAAAATTATCCTTTGATTATGAACAGATGATGAGAGATACAGGATATAGCTTAAATGACGTAAGAGAGATACAAAGGGAGGTTGGGGTAGGAAATACACCTTTACTTGAACTAAAAAATTTGACTAATTTAGCTAGAAAGCTATCTAATACTGGTAAGGCTGCTAGGATAATAGTTAAGGATGAGAGCTGCAATCCATCAGGAAGTTTTAAAGATAGAAGAGCCTCTGTATCTTTATTTCATGCAAAAGAGAGTGGATTTAAGGGAGTAGCCTCTGCTACCTCAGGAAATTATGGTGCTGCGGTAGCTTCTCAAGCGGCTATTAGAGGATTAGATTGCATCATAGTTCAGGAATGTTATGATTCTAAGAAGATTGGCCAACCGGAGATACTAGAAAAAAATAGAAAGTGTGAGAATTTAGGAGCAGAAGTTTTAAGATTAACCTTGGGACCAGAGTTGTTTTATGCTTTCTTAAAAATATTAGAAGACACAGGATATTATAATGCTTCATTATATTCAATATATGGTATAGCTGGAGTAGAAACTTTGGGTTATGAGATTGCTGAACAATGTAGAGAGATTTTTGGAAAAGATCCTGCAGCTGTAATCAGTACCCATGCTGGAGGAGGTAATACTACAGGGACTGCAAGAGGACTAAGGAAGGCTGGAGCTAAGGATACCCAGATAATAGCTGCTTCAGTAGATTTAACAGGGCTTCATATGGCCTCAGATATTGATTTTAATAGAAAATCCTTTACTACTGGACATACAGGTTTCGGCATTCCATTTATGACAATGCCAGACCGGTCTGATGTTCCAAGAAGCGCTGCTAGACCTTTAAGGTATTTGGACAGATATGTTACAGTAAGTCAAGGTGAGGTATTTTATATGACGGAACTATTAGCTCAAATAGAAGGCTTAGAAAGAGGACCAGCAGGAAATACTTCCTTAGCGGCAGCTTTTGTTTTAGCACAGCAGCTAGAGGATGAGGATATTATAGTGGTTCAGGAAACAGAATATACTGGTGCAGGAAAACATGTGCTTCCTCAGCTTAGTTTTGCTAGGAAGAATAATATAGAAATAAAGATAGGAGATCCTAGGGAGGAAGTGCCAGGTAAAAATATAATATTGCCTTCACATCCTTCAAAACTCTTTGTGAAAGAAATGGATTTAGATCATTACAGAAAATCCTATATAGTAAATGCATTAAAATCATTGAAAACAAGTATTATAGAGCATAAGGATGTGGATTTTTTATGTGAAGAAACTAAATTAGATAAACAGAAGATTCTGGCTATATTATCAGAATTAAAAATATTAGTAGAGTAGGGGTATAATATGAAAAGAATTGATGATTTTGAAAAAAGAAGAGAACACTTAGCTAATTTAAGTGATGAAGAATTATTTAATGAGTTTTGGAGTCTTACAGAAGAAATAGTAAAACCTTTAGTAGAACTAGCAGAAACTCATACTTCTCCTTCTATTGAGCGATCTGTGTTATTAAGAATGGGGTTCTCTAGTATGGAAGCCGAAAGTATAGTTAAAGAAGGGATTAAATGGGGGCTGATGGGTAAAGGCATGGGCAATGTAGTGATTACCTATGCTAACATGGAAAATTTACATTATTTAAAAGCTGGTGAGGCTTTGGCTAATGGTGATGGTTGGGGAAAAGTAAAGGGGAAGATGAGAGGTGAAATATGATGCTAGAGCAAAACAAAAAACTTGATATAAGAGAAATACTAAAGGATTTAGATAAATATTCACCAAAAAGAAGAGGATGGCATTGGAGAGAGCCTTATAGTGGTGAATTAGGGGAATTTCAATATAGTGAATTATCCGCACCATTATTAAAAAGTGAATCACTGCCAGCAGCTCGTAGCTTTAATAAAATAGATCCTCAACCTGTTCCGGTGATAACCACAGAGATAGCCTCAGGAAGGTTTGAAGATGATATAAGAAGAATGAGAATGGCTGCCTGGCATGGTGCAGACCATATAATGGTCATAAGAACTGCAGGGCAGAGTCATTTCGATGGACTTATTGAAGGCACCCCAGAGGGAGTAGGAGGGGTTCCTATTACAAGAAAGCAAGTTAGAGCCTCAAGAAAAGCCTTAGACTTAATTGAAGAGGAAGTAGGAAGGCCTATAAATTTTCATTCCTATGTGTCTGGGGTAGCAGGTCCTGATATAGCTGTTATGTTTGCAGAAGAAGGAGTTAATGGTGCACATCAAGACCCCCAATATAATGTGCTTTATAGAAATATAAATATGATAAGATCCTTTGTGGATGCCGCTGTTGCAAAAAAAATAATGGCTTCAGCGGATATGCTACAAATAGATGGAGCTCATAATGCCAATGCCACTGCTATGAAAGGCTATAAAGTAATGCCAGAACTTATGGTACAACATGCTATAAACTCTAAATTCTCAGAGAAGGTAGGAATGAGAAAGGAAAATATAGCTTTATCTACTGTGCCACCAACCTCTTCACCAGCACCGTGCCTAAAAATAGATTTACCTTATGCAGTGGCCTTAAGAGAGCTTTTTAAAGATTATAAAATGAGAGCTCAGATGAATACAAAGTATATTGAATCTTGTACAAGAGAGGCAACAGTAGGACATACCTTGAATCTACTAATATCAAAATTGACCTCTGCAGATATTCAAAGTACTATAACACCAGACGAGGGGAGAAATGTACCTTGGCATTATAACAACATTCATGCTATAAACACAGCTAAGCAAGCGTTAATAGGCATGGATGGATTAATGGACATGATAGAGTTAAAGGAAGAAGGATATTTAAGGGATAAAGTTAGAGAGTTAAAAGAAAGGGCAGTTTTGTTTTTAGAGGAAATATTAGAGGCTGGAGGGTATTTTAAAGCAGTGGAGTCTGGATTTTTTGTGGACTCTGGGGAATATCCTGAAAGAAATGGAGATGGAATTGCAAGGAAGATAAATGGAGGAATTGCTTCAGATTCAATATTTGAGAGAGAAGAAGATTATTTTGCTCCAGTATGTGCTCATTTTGGATATAATAATCTTCCAAAAGGAGTTGAAAAAGCCTGTGATGCTATAAACGGATGTACCTTGTGTCATCATGAAAAGGTAAAATATATTAATGAACTTGATGAAGAAGATAATGTAAATGTAAGAATGGAGAAAGTAAAGGAAGAAGATGCTATATTACCAGAAGTACAGTGGAAGAAGGATGGCTTTGTTTCTGTTACTTTGTTCATACCTGAAAATCAATATATAAGCGAGGCAGCGGCCCTAGAAATAGGCAAAAACATGAACTTGAAGGATGTGGAAGTAATCCATAAGCAAGTTATGCAGGAAAGCGAGGGCACTTTAATAGAAATAAAAGGAAGAATAGATTTTCCTGTAGATAAAACCTCCTTAAAAATTCCAGAGCCTAAAAAGGTGATTAAAGATGAGGTCATTAAAGAGTTTATAAATAATAATCCTGTAAAAGTGGTAGCAGCCACTGTAGGAGAAGATGAGCATTCAGTAGGCTTAAGAGAAACTATAGATATAAAGCACGGAGGTATAGAAAAGTATGGTATAGAGTGTATTTATTTAGGAACCTCTTGTCCTGTAGAAAAATTAATAGACGCTGCTATTGAAACTAAAGCTCAGGCTATATTAGCAAGTACTATAATAACTCATAATGATATTCATATCAAAAATATGAAAAAGTTGAGCGAATTGTGTATTGAAAAGGGTGTAAGGGATAAATTAATACTCATAAGCGGGGGAACGCAGGTTACTGATGAAATAGCTAAAGCAAATGGTATGGATGCAGGTTTTGGTAGAGGTTCTAAAGGACATCATGTAGCTACCTTTATAGTGGAAGAACTTGAAAAAAGAATGAATATATAATAGGTGATTATGATGAAAGTAGATTACTTAATTGCTGAAATTGGCAGTACTACTACAGTAGTCACAGCCTTTAATATAGATGAAAACCCATCCATTGTGGCGCAAGGGAAACATTGCACTACTGTATCAGAGGGAGATGTAAATATAGGACTTAAAGGAGCTATAGACGAAATAGAAAATAATTTAGGGGAAAGCATAACCTGGGATAAAATGCTTGCCACCAGTAGTGCCGCAGGAGGACTTAGAATTACTGTACATGGATTAGTGGAGTCCATGACAGTTAAGGCTGCCAAGGAAGCTGCTCTAGGAGCAGGTGGAATAATTAAGATGGTGACAGCAGGACGACTAAGGGAAAGTGATGTTAAAAAAATAAAGGAAATAGATCCAAACCTCATAATGATATCTGGAGGTACAGACTACGGCGAAAGAGATACAGCTTTATTTAATGCTAAGCTTTTAAGAGATGAAAAGCTTAAAAAGCCCTTTGTTTACTGCGGTAATATTGCTAATGTAGAAGAAATAAGAGAAATACTAAAAGAAGAACAACTATATATTATTGATAATGTATATCCAAGAGTAGATGAACTAAATGTGGAGCCAGCTAGAAAGGTCATTCAAGAAGCTTTTGAGGTAAACATTGTGAAAGCTCCTGGAATGTCAAAAATAAAAAGCTTAGTAAAAGGGGCTATAATGACTACACCAGGAGCTGTAATGGAGGCTACAAAGCTTATTTATGAAATCCTAGGAGATGTAGTGACCTTGGATGTAGGTGGGGCCACTACAGATGTACATTCTGTCACAGAAGGCAATAGTGAAATCTTGGACATACTAGTAAGCCCTGAGCCTAAGGCAAAACGTACAGTAGAAGGTGATTTAGGGGTATATATAAACTATGAGAATATTCTTAAAATAATACCAGACTGGGAGCTTAAAGAAATAACTAAGGATGAAATAAAAGACAATATAAAGGCCATACCTTTAAGCGAAAAGGAGTTTAAGTGCAGCAATATACTTACAGAAAAAGCAGTAAACCTAGCTATAAACAGACATATAGGCTATATAAAAAGAATTTATGGAGGTACAAATAAGTTCATTGCCTATGGAAAGGATCTTTCAAAGGTTAAATATATCATAGGAACTGGAGGAGCATTAACCAGACTAGGTTCTGGGGAAGAGATTCTAAAGGGTATCAGGTATATGAAAGAAGATATTTCTATGCTTCCCCCAAAAGGAGCTAAAGTACTTTTAGATGGTATGTATATAATGGCTTGTGCTGGAGTGCTAAGCCGAGAAAATAAAGAAGCAGCTATTTCTTTATTAAAGAAGAGTTTAGGAATCTAGGGAAAGATAATTAGCCCAAAGATGCCTAAAATATTAGATGCTATAAAGGGGAATTGAAATGAAAAGAGATTATCCTTGTATAGAAATAAACTTAGGTAAAATTAAACATAATACAGAAGAAATAGTTAAGCTTTGTAATGAAAAAGGAATTCATGTGGTGGGAGTATCAAAGGTTTTCTGTGCTAAGAAACCCATAGTAAGAGTTATGCTAGAAGGTGGAGTAGCTATGATCGGGGATTCTAGGTTAGAAAATTTAAAAAGATTAGAGGACATAAATTGTAAAAAAATGCTTTTAAGAATTCCTATGGGCAGCCATGCTAAAGATGTGGTTAAATACTCTGACATCAGCTTAAATTCTGAGCTTGAAACCATTAAACGGCTTTCATTAGCTGCAAGAAGATTAAGAAAAGTTCATAGCATAATTCTTATGGTAGATGTAGGGGATCTAAGAGAAGGCGTCTTAGAGAAGGATGTAATAGAGACTGTAAAAGAGATAATAAAATTAAATAATATTAGGCTAGAAGGACTAGGTACTAACCTTACTTGTTATGGCGGAGTTATTCCAGATGAGAATAATTTAGGCAAGCTTATAATGTTAAGGGATACTATAAAAGAGCTTATAGGCTTAGAACTTCCTATAATTTCAGGAGGAAATTCCAGCAGTATTCATTTAATCCTTGACCATATTATACCTAAGGGTATTAATGAATTAAGGATAGGGGAGGCTATAGTACTAGGAAGAGAAACTGCCTATGGGAATCCAATTCCTAATTGTCATAAGGACTGTTTCATATTAAAAGGAGAAATAATAGAAATAAAATCAAAACCATCTATCCCCACAGGAAATATAGGTATGGATGCTTTTGGTCAGAAACCTATTTTTCAAGATAGAGGAATCATAAAAAGAGCTATAGTAGCTATGGGGAAACAGGACGTGAGTATAAGTGGATTGCAGCCTGTAGATAAGTGCATCAGTATACTTGGGGGAAGCAGTGATCATTTAATATTAGATATTACACAATGCAAAAATAAGTACGAAGTGGGAGATATCATTGATTTCAATATGGATTATGGCTGTCTATTGATGTCTATGACTTCGCCTTATGTGAAAAAATATTATGTAGATTAGTATAAGATATGCTCAAGAAATAACTAGTTAGTTTTTTTGATAAACTGACTAGTTATTTCTCATGATATACCTTAAAATGTTATAACTTACATATGTGCCAGGTTAAAAAGGATAAAGAATTTTTATAGCAATATTATTACAAAAGTATGAAAATATATTGTATAATGCTTAGAGATAGGTAATTATAACTTAAAAATATTTTTATTAGAAAAGGACTAGTTAATATGAAGTACTACGCTTTTAGACTTAAGCCAGGACGGGATTTGAAAAAAGAAAAAATGGACTTTACATTAAAAAATGATATTAAGGCTGGAGTTATTATTACATGTGTAGGAAGCTTAAAATGCGCTAATATAAGGTTAGCAGAGGAAAGCATTACAAAAAGGCTGAAGGGAAAATTTGAAATTGTATCTTTAGTAGGAACCTTATCGCAAGAAGGGTGCCATTTGCATATATCCATAGCTGATTCCGAAGGTAGGGTGGTGGGTGGACACTTGCAAGAAGAAAGCTATATTTATACCACCGCAGAGGTAGTTATAGGTGAAGTCTGCAGTTTAGCTTTTACTAGAGTATACAGTGATGAAACAGGTTTTAAAGAGCTTTGCATAAGTGATAGAGATACTTAAACATTAAAAGGGTTAAGGAGGAATAATAGTTGATAAGATGTAGTTGGTGTGGAAAAGATGAACTATATGTAAAATACCATGATGAAGAGTGGGGAGTGCCGGTTTTTGATGATAAAAAGCATTTTGAGTTCATGGTTTTAGAATCTGCTCAGGCAGGACTAAGCTGGATAACTATTTTGAGAAAGAGAGAAGGTTATAGAAAAGCCTATGAAAACTTTGACGTTAATTTAGTGGCTGAATTTGATGAAGAAAAAGTAAAAGAGTTGATGAGTTTTGACGGTATTATTAAAAATGAGAAAAAGATTAGAGCTTCTATAAATAATGCTAAAAGATTTATTGAGGTTCAAAAGGAATTTGGAAGTTTTACTAAATATATTTGGAGCTTTGTAAACTTTGAACCAGTAGTGAATAAATGGAACAGTGAAGCAGAAGCACCAGCTAAAAGTGAGCTATCAGAAAGGATAAGCAAGGATTTAAAAAAGAGAGGGTTTAAATTCTTAGGTCCTGTAATAATTTATTCACATCTGCAAGCTACAGGACTCATTAATGATCATATAATGGATTGTTTTAGATATACACAAATTGAAAAAAAGTCAATATAGAGGAATAGATATCCCTATTAATAAGGAAAAATATAAGCATAAACTTTAAGTATAATATAAAGGGAGAAAACTTATGCTTATTAAAGAATATTTACTTGATGCAAATATAGTTATTAGAATATGGGATACTTATCCTAAATTATTTGACTCTATGGAAAAAACTAAAGAAGTTGATTTTAAAATTACTCGAAATATAGCCATAGAAGTCTCTAAGAAAGAATTTAAAGATTATAATGGCGTTCCTGTATTATCAAATAGATTTTTAAAACTATTAGAACATATAGTTGATGATATAGAGATTAACTTAGAAGAAAAAACCAATAATTCTTCTATCAAATACGACTCTATTAAAAACTTATATTATATAAATGAGAATAAGATTTCAGCAAATGATTATAACCTTATTTGTTTCTGCAAAAGCAATGACAAATATTTATTAGTAACAGAAGATAAATTCCTATTGCAAAGTGCAAGGATAGTTATTGAATCCTCTAGAATATTAAGTTTTAAAGAGTTTATAGAGCAATTAGAAAAGTTAAATATCCCATATTAAGAATGTATAAAAGAAAAGCTGGTTTATCAATAACCAGCTTTTTGAATTATTTTTTAGGTTGTTGATTTGGAGTCTGGGGCTGATTATTACTAGCTCCTTGCTGCGCGTTTTGTTGGTTTTGCATTTGATTCTGTTGTTGTCCTTGATTGGCGCCTTGAGACATCATATTTTGACCTAAGCTAGTCAAGGCTTGAGGAAGTTTATCCATTAATTGACCCATATTATTTTTTCCGTTAACTGGAAGCATAGATACGGAGTCTTTATCTATTACTACTACTGCACTTGTAGAGATTTTAGCTCCTAGTCCAACACCATTTGAGGCATTAGTATTATCACTTTGTTGTTTTTTAGCCATTCCTGTGCTTCCATAACCTAAGGTAACGGACATAACAGGAACTAGGGTTTTATCACCAACAGTTACAGGGGAACCAATAACACTATCAGTTTTTACAAAATTTTGAAGATCTGAAAACAATGTATCCATGTTTTGTGTAAAATTTGTATTTTCGTTCATGATTAAATCCTCCTCTATTTCTTGAATCTAAATAGGAAATAAAATGTGTTTTTTACTTTAATAAATTTATAAGTGAAGATAGTGCATTAAAATCAGCCAGTGCATTAATATGGATATAGTCATAATCTGAAGAGAAATTTGCATTGTTATAAAGCTGTTCTACCTGAAAATACTCAGTTAATAGATTTAAAGCCCCGCAAAAAACTCCTGTAACAGATGGATCTTGAAATCCATATGAAGTATTCAGCTTTATATTATAGGGCTTTAGCTTTTTTATATTACTGAGATTGTTAATCTTATCTGATTTAATAGCGAGCTCTCTTGAAAAAATCTTTTTGTCAAATAGATATGTTTTAAGAGTTACATTTCTTTCTGTTTTTATTGCATCTATTTTAACTATAGAGCTCAGCCAAGTAATAATTACATGAAAACTCTCTATGTTGTCAGTATTGTAGTTTATAGCAGCTTTTATAGGAACAATATATAGGGCTATAACCAGTGCTAATAAAAATATAAAAATAATTGATAGAATCATATTAATGCATCTCCACTTTCTAAAATATTAAGCACAATCTTTCAATATTAGTCTACCAATTAATATATTCAAATATTAGATGAAAATAATAGAATTTTCACCATAAAACATCAAGTCTTTTCTTGTGCTCACTTATTGTTTATAATAAATTATAATGTAATAGAATTTGTAGATGGGGGAATAAGGATGACAAATGAAGTGTTACTAGTGCTTTTCCTGACTTTTATAATTTATGTAATAGGTACTTTGGCTTATTCTGTAAGAGTTGTAGGAGTTAAGACAGGAAGAATAGCAGTTTCTTTCGCAGTTTTTAATGTATTTGTTTTAATATCTAGAACTGCTAATTCTATACAAGCTCCTTTCTTAAGTAAAACTGTAGAATTAGCAATTAATGATGGAACCTCTAAGGAATTAATTTATGTATTTAGATGGATTCTATTTTCTGTTACTTTGGCTAGTATTGTGGGAGCACTATTAATGCCCACCTTTATTAAGCTATTTAGTAAGGCAGTAGAGTCTTTTAGCGTTCATAGATCCATACCTAGATTATTAATGCACGGATTCTCCAAGGCCGGAATTAAGCAGTTTAAAAGTAGTGTTACTAAACCCAATAAGGAGAATCTGTCTTATTTAAAGAATTTTAAAAAGTTGCCTAAAAAAATATTATTATTAAATACAGTGGCTTTTTCAATAAGTACTGTAGGAATACTTTCATCAATTTATGCAGGTTGTTTAATGCCAGAACTAAGATCCACTTGTAACAGCTTATCCTCGGTAATTAATGGATTAGCTACCATACTTATGTTTGTTTTTATAGATCCATTTATATCCATGTTAACAGATGATGTATTAAATGGAGAGTGTGACATAGTATATTTCAATAAATGCATAACTTTTATAGTGGCTAGTTTAATTTTAGGAAGTATCCTAGCTCAATTTATACTAGTACCTGCTTCTAATATAATAGCTTTTATAGCCCAAGTTATTTAGATTATTTTAAGGGGGCTTAAGGATGAAGAAAATTGAGAAAAATATTAAAGAAGTAGATCTATGGAAACCAGTAAATGATTATTTAATTAATGAAGGTTATAAGGTTCGTAGTGAAGTTAATTATTGCGATATATCAGCAATAAAAGAGGATGAGTTAGTTATTGTAGAACTTAAGAAAAATCTTAGTGTAGACTTATTGCTGCAGGGAGTAAAACGTCAGAAACTAGCAGATTCTGTATATATAGCCATTCCTAAACCTAAAAAATTGACTTTTACTTCAAAATGGAAGGATATTTGTTACCTAATAAGACGATTAGAACTAGGGTTAATATTGGTATCCTTTAAAGGAGAGAAAAGTTTTATTGAAATACCTATTCATCCAAAGGAGTTTGACATATCAAAGAGTAAAGCCATGAATAAAAAGAAACGGGCAAATTTGATAAAAGAAGTAAATAGTAGACAATATGATTTAAATGTAGGAGGAAGTACAGGGAAAAAATTAGTTACCTCCTATAGAGAAAGTGCAATTTTTATAGCTTGCTGTTTAAATAAATATGGGGCTATGTCACCTAAAAACCTAAGGGCCTATGGAACTGATGAAAAGAAAACCTTATCTATACTTTCTGATAATTACTATGGATGGTTTAATAAAGTGAGTAGAGGAGTTTATGATTTAAGTGATGAGGGAAGAAAAATTTTAGGAGAATATATTGAATTAGTAAAATACTACGATAATTTGCTTTCTCAAAAATAATAAAGATATTGGATTCATCATTTTATGAGTTATGATTAGAATTCTAATATTTACATATGATATAATAGAATAAAAATAGCGAACATGGAGGATTTTATATGGGTGCTGAATACATTAAATATTTAGATAAAACTATGAAATATCTACACAAGCAAGGGGCTTTTCTTACTACAAAGGATGGAGAAAGAGTTAATACTATGACCATCAGTTGGGGAAATATGGGATTTGAATGGGGAAGACCTACTTTTACTATATTTGTGAGAAAGTCAAGATATACTCACGAAATATTAAGAAATAGTAACGAATTTACCATAAGCATACCTTTAGACCCAAGAATGAAAAAGGCTCTAGGTATATGCGGCTCAAAATCTGGACGAGATTTAGATAAATTTAAGTTAGCAGGTATAGAAACAAAGAAAAGTAATTCTATTGAAACTCCTGTGATAGATGGTTGTCAAATATTTTATGAATGCAAAATTATATATAAGCATGATTTAACTACAGATATGCTTAATGAAGATATAAAAAAATCTACTTATATTGAAGGAGATTACCATACAGTTTATTATGGAGAAATAGTAGATTGCTATATGGAAGAAAAATAGTAGATATATTAATTTACATATTAACTTTTTTATAGGAATCAATTAATTTAAAGGTGTAGGTAAAATTCTATGTTATAATGAGTTTTATTTACACCTTAATATATGAGTAACTTATAAATAACTATAGTACAGGAAGTTTTTTAAAAAAATTCAAGTTGTGAATTAAGTATCTATATAAAGGTACACTAAGAATTTTTTAAATATTTTAGTGTAATTTTGCATAAAACGATAATATAACGGATTTTAGATTTATTTTAGACTGTTGACAGTTCTTTTTAATTATAATATACTTTGACTATCAAAATATTTGACAGTCAAAAATAAACCTTATAAATATATTAAGAGGTGTATAAATTTCATGAGTAAAGCAGTTAATGTATTAAATGAGCTTTTAGTTAATTTATTTAATGATATTCTTCAGATTGAACAAAATGCTTTACAGAGCGGAGACTTTAAAGATCTTTCAGTTACGGAAATCCACACTATTGAAGCTATTGGTATGTATGAACCAAGAAGCATGTCAGAGGTAGCTGGAGATTTAGGAATAACAGTAGGAACCTTAACCACAGCTATAAATAAGCTTATCAAAAAAGGTTATGTGGAGAGAAAAAGAATCGAAGAGGATAGAAGAGTTGTTCTCATCCAATTGACTAAGAGAGGTAAGTTAGCTTATAGAATACATGAAAAGTTTCACTCTGATATGATAAAAGCAACTATTGGAGGATTATCTAAAGAAGAGGAAGAAGTGCTTACTAATTCTTTAGAAAAACTAAATATCTTCTTTAAAGATAAATATAACTTGAAGCATAAAGGAGAATAAAAATGATTAACTCTAAAATAATTGCCACAGGCAATTACACGCCTTCCTTTATATTGACCAATGAAGATATATCAAAATTTGTGGACACAAATGATGAATGGATAGTTTCTAGAACTGGTATTAAAGAGAGAAGGATAGCTACAGATGAGGACACTTCAGACATAGGAACAAAAGCAGCTCTTGAGGCATTAAAAAGCTCCGGGTTAGAAGCTGAGGATATAGATTTAATAATTTTTGCTTCAATTACGGGAGAAATGCTTACTCCTTCTATGGCGTGTATTGTTCAAAAGAATATAGGCGCTATTAATGCTACCGCTTTTGATATTAATGCAGCTTGTTCAGGATTTATTTATGGATTAACCATAGCTCATAGCTTAATCAGTATAAAACAAGCGAAGAACGCATTGGTTATTGGAGCGGAGGTTTTATCTAAGATTGTAAATTGGGAGGATAGAAACACCTGCGTCTTGTTCGGAGATGGAGCTGGAGCAGCCCTGTTATCTGCCTCGGAAGAAAAGGGAATAATATCTCTATATACAAAGTCAGTGGGTGAAAAAGGAGATAGCTTAGAATGTGGAGCTCTTTCCCTTAGAAATCCCTTTGCTAAGAAAGAAGAAATACAATCAAAAGATAATCATGTGATAATGGATGGGAGAGAAGTATTTAAGTTTGCAACCAGCGCTATTATAGAAGCTATAGAGAAAGTCATAAGTGATGGCAATTGTAGCTTAGAAGAGGTGAAATACATAATACCTCATCAGGCTAATTATAGAATAATAGATTTTGCAAGCAGAAAATTAAATATACCCCTAAATAAGTTTTACATCAATGTAGATAAATATGGAAATACTTCAGCAGCTAGTATTCCTATAGCCTTACATGAAATGAACAATAATGCAATGCTTCAAAAGGGAGATAAGGTTATAATAGTAGGTTTTGGCGGAGGCCTAACCTATGGTGCTGCTCTTATTGAATGGTAATAATTAGAATATAATATATAAACTTCATATAACTTGGCAACAATTAAAATATAATATATAAATTTGGAGGTTTAAATCATGATATTTGAAAAAATTAAGGAAATTATAGTTAATCAATTAGGTGTAGAAGAAGAAGAAGTAAAATTAGAAACATCTTTTCAAGATTTAGGAGTGGATTCTTTAGATTTATTCCAAATAATAATTGAATTAGAAGAAGCTTTTAATATCCAAATAGAAGATGCAGAAAGCATAAAAACTGTTGAAGATGCAGTAAAGTATATTGAACAAAAGACAGCATAATAAATTTATTATAGGTCAGATATGTATATATCTGACCTATTAAATAGGAGGATTAATATGTTTGATTGTAAATTATCAAGTATGCTTAATATAGAGTATCCTATAATTCAAGGTGGCATGGCTTGGATAGCTGATAGTTCATTAGCTGCAGCAGTTAGTAATGCAGGAGGCTTAGGACTTATTGCAGGTGCTAATGCGCCAGTGGAATGGGTAAGAGAACAAATAAGGAAAACAAAGGAACTTACAGACAAGCCTTTTGGAGTGAATATAATGCTTTTAAGCAGCAATGCCGATGAGCTAGCTAAATTAGTCTGTGAAGAGGGAGTTAAAGTAGTTACTACAGGGGCTGGAAATCCTGGTAAGTATATTGATATGTGGAAATCCCATGGTATTAAAGTCATACCAGTAGTACCTTCTGTAGCTCTAGCTATTAGAATGGAGAGATGCGGTGCAGACGCTGTAGTAGTGGAGGGCTGTGAAGCTGGAGGACATATAGGGGAGTTAACCACCATGGCTTTAGTACCTCAGGTAGTGGATGCGGTGAATATACCTGTTATTGCTGCAGGAGGTATAGGAGATGGAAGAGGAGTGGCTGCGGCCCTTATGCTTGGAGCAGAAGGAATTCAAGTAGGTACAAGATTTTTGGTGGCAAAAGAATGTACTGTTCACCAAAATTATAAGGATAAGGTAATAAAATCTAAGGATATAGATTCAGTAGTTACAGGTAGAGCCACAGGCCATCCTGTAAGAGTCATTAGGAACAAATTAGCAAGACAATTTCAACTTTTAGAAAAAGAAAATGCACCAGCAGAAAAATACGAAGAATTAGGAAAAGGTGCTTTACCTAAGGCAGTGGTAAATGGAGATGTAGAATATGGCTCTGTGATGGCTGGGCAAATAGCGGGTTTAATAAATAAAGAACAAAGCTGTAAAGATATAATAGAAGAAATGTTTACAGAAGCTCAAGCAATCATAAAGAATTTCCAAAACAGGATTTAATGGAGGAATAAATGAGTAAAATAGCTTTTATATTCCCGGGTCAAGGATCGCAATATGTGGGTATGGGATTAGACTTATACAATAATTTAGAGGAAGCTAAGTCAGTATTTGAAGAGGCCAATGAGGCTTTAGGATTTAGCCTTTCAACTTTGTGCTTTGAAGGATTAAAAGAGGATTTAGATAAGACTGAGAATACTCAGCCCGCCATATTAACTACTAGTATAGCAGCTTTAAAGGCATTAGATAAATATAATATAAAACCAGAAGTAGTAGCTGGTCTAAGTTTAGGTGAATATGGCGCTTTAGTATGCAGCGGTGCCATAAGCTTTAAAGAGGCTGTGAAGTTGGTGAAAAAGAGAGGCAGATTTATGCAAGAGGCTGTACCACAAGGTATTGGAGGTATGGTGGCTGTACTAGGTCTTAAAGAAGATAAAGTGAGGGAGTTATGTGAAGCTTCCGCTAAAAAAGGAATATTAGAAGTAGCAAATTATAATTGCCCAGGTCAAATAGTAATAGCTGGCGACACCTCTGCATTAGACTTTGCTATGGAAATAGCTAAGGACATGGGAGCTTTAAAAACTATAAAATTATCAGTGAGCGCTCCTTTCCATAGCTCTATGTTAAAACCTGCAGCTTTAAATTTAGCAGAACAATTAAAGAAAATAACCTTTAATAAAATCAGTATACCTGTTATTTCTAATGTAACTGCAGAGTATATAGAAGAGGAAAATTTAAAGGATTTAATGAAACTTCAAGTAATGTCTTCTGTTCAATGGGAGAAAACCATAATAAATATGCTCAATAAAGGCGTTGATACCTTTATTGAAATAGGTCCTGGAAAGACTTTAAGCACTTTCGTTAAAAAGATTGATAGAAAAGCAAAAACTTATAATGTAGAAGATATGAAAAGCTTAGAAAAGACCTTAGAGATTATATCGTAAAATTAAGGAGGTATTTCATGTTAAAAAATAAATGTGCTATTGTCACTGGAAGTGCTAAAGGCATTGGTAAAGCCATTGCTTTAAAACTGGCAAGTCTTGGTGCAAATATAGTATTAAATTATAGAAGCAATGAAGAAGAAGCTTTAAAGACTTTGGAAGAGTTAAACGCCTTTGGTGGAGATCATATGCTATTTAAAGCAGATGTAAGTAAATTTGATGAAGCTCAGAGACTTATGGAAGCAACTGTTAATAAATACGCTTCCATTGATATACTTGTAAATAATGCAGGAGTTACTAGGGATACTCTTTTATTAAGAATGAAGGAAGAAGATTTTGATAAGGTAATAGAAATAAATTTAAAAGGCACTTTTAATTGCATAAAACATGTTACACCTGTTATGTTAAAACAAAAATGTGGAAAAATAATAAATATATCTTCTGTTATTGGCTTGGTAGGTAATGCTGGCCAATTGAATTATGCAGCTTCTAAAGCTGGGATTATAGGTATCACTAAATCTCTGGCTAAGGAGTTAGGTTCAAGAGGCATAAATGTAAATGCAGTAGCCCCTGGCTTTATCCAAACGGATATGACAGAGGTATTATCAGATAAAGTTAAAGAAGAATTAAAAGGATCAATTCCGCTAAAAAGATTAGGAACTCCTGAGGATGTAGCTAAGTTAGTAGCATTTCTATCCAGTGATGAGGCTAGCTATATAACAGGGCAGGTTATAAATGTAGATGGCGGTATGGTAATGTAAATATAAAAAATGATAAGGTGGTAAATTCTATGAAAAATAGAGTAGTAATAACAGGTATGGGAGCTATAACTCCTATAGGAAATGATGTAAATAGTTTTTGGAACAACTCCAAACAAGGAAAATGCGGTATAGACTTTATAAAAGCTTTTAATACTGATGATTATAAAGTTAAAATAGCAGCAGAAGTAAAAGATTTTGTTCCAGAAAACTATATTGACAAAAGAGACGCAAGAAGAATGGATAGATTTTGTCAATTTGCAATGGCTGCATGCCATCAAGCTATGGAAGATTCAGCCATAGATGTAAACTCTTTAGAGGAAGATAGATTTGGGGTATTAGTAGGTTCAGGTATAGGTGGCTTTAGTACTATCGAAAAAGAGCACCAAAAACTCCTTGAAAAAGGTCCTAGTAGAGTTTCACCCTTATTAATACCAATGATAATAGGAAATATGGCTTCAGGAAACATAGCTATAAAATATGGAGCCAAGGGTATGTGCACTTCTGTGGTAACAGCTTGTGCTACAGGGACTAATGCTATAGGAGATGCCTTTAAGCTTATTAAAAATGGTGAACTAGATGTGATTATTGCTGGAGGTACAGAAGCGTCTATAACACCTTTAAGCTTAGCAGGCTTTGCCTCATTAACAGCTCTAAGTACCAGTGAAAATATAAAAAGAGCTTCTATTCCTTTTGACAAGGAAAGAGATGGTTTTGTTATGGGAGAGGGAGCAGGGATACTAATTCTAGAAAGTTTAGAACACGCTTTAAAAAGAGGGGCAAAAATTTATGCTGAAATAGTAGGATATGGTGCTACCTGTGATGCTTATCATATGACTTCACCAGACCCTGAAGGCTTAGGAGCAAGCAAAGCTATGACTATGGCTATAAAGGAAGCTGGCATTGAAGCTAATGAGATGAGTTATATAAATGCTCATGGTACATCAACCCCTTACAATGATAAGTTTGAGACTATTGCAATAAAAAATGTATTTGGAAAAGATGCTTATAATATACCAGTAAGCTCCACAAAATCTATGACAGGGCATTTATTAGGTGCTGCAGGAGCTATAGAAGCCATTATATGTGTAAAGGCTTTGCAAGAAAACTTTGTACCTCCAACTATTGGATACGAGGTTAAGGATGAAGAGTGCGATTTAGATTATGTACCTAATGTGGGTAGAGAAATTTCAATGAAGTATGCACTAACTAATTCCCTAGGCTTTGGTGGACACAATGCTACTTTAATAATTAAAAAGTGGAATGAATAAGGAGAAGGAGTAGATTATGGACTGTAAAGAAATTTATGAGCTTATTAAGCTTATTGATAGCTCACAGTTAGCTTATTTTGAATTAAAAGATAAGGATTTTTATGTTAAGATGGATAAATCCTACCATCGAGAAAATGTTGAAAGGGTTGAGAAGGAGCATAAGGCTTATGTTACAGAAAACAATTCAAAGCCTTGTGATGTTAAGCTAGAGGAAGCTTTGGATCTTAATCAAAAGGCTTCTGATTCAGAGCAAGGAAACTTTGAATGCATAGTGTCTCCAATGGTTGGAACCTTCTATATCACGCCAGGTCCAGATAAGGAACCTTTTGTTAGTATTGGTGATAAAGTAAAAAAAGGTAAGGTTATATGCATAATAGAAGCTATGAAATTGATGAATGAAATAGAGAGCGAAGTTGATGGTGAAATTATAGAAATACTTGTGCAAAACGGCAATATGGTAGAGTATGGTGAGCCTCTATTTAAAATAAGAAAGTAGGTTATATATATGGATATAAAAGAAATTCAAAGTATTATACCTCACAGATACCCATTTCTTTTAGTGGATAAAATAGAAGAGATGGAGCCAGGGAAGAGAGCAGTAGGTTATAAAAATGTTACGATCAATGAACCCTTCTTTCAAGGTCACTTTCCCGAAGAGCCAGTGATGCCTGGAGTTTTAATCATAGAAGCTCTAGCTCAGGTTGGCGCTGTAGCTATGCTTTGTCTAGAAGAGAATAAAGGTAAAATAGGCTATTTAGCTGGTATGGATAAGGTTAGAATTAAAAGAAAAGTAGTGCCAGGGGATGTTTTAAAATTAGAGGTGGAAATAATAAAGACAAAAGGAAAAATTGGTATAGGTAAAGCTGTGGCAACTGTAGAAGGAGTCAAAGCTTGTGAAGCAGAAATAATATTTGCCATTGGTAGTTAGGGGAGAATAATATGCTTAGAAAAATCTTAATTGCTAATAGAGGTGAAATTGCAGTAAGAATAATCAGAGCTTGCAGAGAGATGGGCATTGCTACAGTAGCTGTATACTCAGAAGCCGATAAGGAAGCCCTTCACACTCAATTGGCGGATGAAGCAGTGTGCATAGGGCCTGCTTTAGGGAAAGATTCTTACTTAAATATGCAGAATATATTAAGTGCTACCATATTAACCGGAGCAGAAGCAATACATCCTGGATTTGGATTCCTATCTGAGAATAGCAAATTTGCGAAGATATGCAAAGAATGCAATGTAAAATTTATAGGTCCAGATAGCGAAAGTATAGATATGATGGGGAACAAAGCCAAAGCAAGAGAAGTGATGAAGGCTGCAGGAGTACCTGTAGTGCCGGGCTATGAAGGCATTATAAAGGATGAGCAGGAAGCCTTAATCATCGCTAAGGAAATTGGTTATCCGATCATGATCAAGGCTGCTGCAGGTGGCGGTGGAAGAGGTATTAGAATTGTCACTAAGGATGAGGAATTTATTTCAGCTTATAATACTGCCAAGGCGGAGGCAAAAGCTTGCTTTAATGATGATACTTTATATATTGAAAAGTTTATTGAGAATCCTCATCATATTGAGTTTCAGATATTAGCCGATGAGTTTGGCAATGTGATACATTTAGGTGAAAGAGATTGTTCCATTCAGAGGAAAAATCAAAAGGTATTAGAAGAGGCACCTTCTGTTCTTTTAAGTAAAAGCTTAAGACAAGAAATGGGAGAAGTGGCTGTAAGAGCTGCAAAGGCAGTAAATTATAAAAATGCTGGAACCATAGAATTTTTAGTTGATAGCAAGGGTAATTATTATTTTATGGAAATGAACACTAGAATTCAAGTGGAGCATCCTATTACTGAAATGATAACTGGTATTGATCTTATAAAAGAACAGATATATGTAGCTTCAGGAATCCCTTTAAAGTATAAACAGCAGGATATTAAAATTAGTGGGCATGCTATAGAATGCAGAATAAATGCTGAAAATCCTGATTTAAACTTTAAGCCTTGTCCAGGAAAAATTGAGCAGCTTAATATCCCAGGAGGGCCAGGGGTAAGGCTAGACAGTGCTGTTTATCAAGGATATACTATTCCCCCTTATTATGATTCCATGATAGCTAAATTGATTGTTCATGGGAAGACTAGAGAAGAGGCTATAATGAAAATGAGGAGAGCTCTAGGGGAATTTATAATTGAAGGTATAGATAATAATATCGATTTTCAGTTTAACATAATATGTAATGAGAATTTTGAGAAAGGTATTTATGACACTGGATTCTTAAAAGATAAGTTGGTGAAGGATAAATGTTAAAAGATTTTTTTAAGAAAAATAAGTACATTACAGTTAGCACCACAAACCTGCAAAATAAAGATGAGGAAGGTGATAAGCCCTTTATCCCTGATAATCTTTGGAAAAAATGCGATGGATGTGGAAGGATACTTTATAATGAAGATATTGAAAGCAATTTAAAGGTATGTACCTATTGCCATCATCATTTTAGACTATCTTCTAAAGAAAGAATTAATATGATATTAGATGAAGGTACCTTTAAGGAATTTAATGCAAATATGAAGAGTGTGAATCCTCTTCACTTTGATGGTTACGAAGAGAAAGTATATAGCAGTATGGAGAAAATGGGTATTAATGAGGCTGTAATTACGGTTGAAGGCAAGATTTATGGAGAAAAAGCCATAGTATGTGTTATGGATAGTTATTTTATGATGGGAAGTATGGGAAGTGTAGTGGGTGAAAAAATAACTAGAGCTATTGAGAGAGCTATAGAAAAAAAGTTACCTATAATCATATTTACTACTTCTGGTGGAGCGAGAATGCAAGAGGGAATTTTATCTTTAATGCAAATGGCTAAGGTTAGTGGAGCTTTGACTAAATTGTCAGAAGCTGGTCAGTTATATATTACAGTACTCACAGACCCCACCACTGGTGGTGTTACTGCAAGCTTTGCAATGTTAGGAGATATAATACTTAGTGAGCCTGGAGCTTTAGTGGGTTTTGCAGGAAGAAGAGTTATCGAAAAGACCATCGGAGAGGCGCTACCAGAAGATTTTCAAAAGGCAGAATTCTTACTTCAAAAAGGATTTATAGATAAAATTGTCCATAGAAAAGAATTAAAAAATACCTTAAGTAAGATAATTTTACTTCATAAGGAGATTTAATTATGAGCAATAATAGTAGTAATTTATCTGCATGGGATAGAGTGAATTTGGCCAGAGCAAGCGATAGACCTAATGCACAAAGATATATAAAAGATATTTTTGAAGATTTTATAGAATTGCATGGAGATAGACTATATGGTGACGATCCTTCTATAATAGGAGGAATAGCACTTTTTGACGGAAGACCTGTCACCGTAATAGCTCAGGCTAAGGGAGAAAATACAAAAGAGAATATAAGGAGAAACTTTGGTATGCCTCATCCTGAGGGCTATAGAAAAGCCTTAAGGCTTATGAAGCAGGCTGAAAAGTTTAAAAGACCAGTGATATGTTTCGTGGATACTCAAGGGGCCTTTTGTGGTAAGGCTGCAGAAGAACGAGGTCAAGGGGAAGCTATTGCCAAAAATCTTTATGAGATGATGACTTTAAGGGTGCCAGTGCTATCTATAGTTATAAGTGAGGGCGGAAGTGGTGGAGCCTTGGCTTTAGCTGTAGCTAATGAAGTTTGGATGCTGGAGAATGCAATTTACTCTATTTTATCTCCAGAGGGTTTTGCAAGTATATTATGGAAGGATGCAACAAAAGCTAAAGAAGCTTCTGAAGTTATGAAAATAACAGCTCTTGATTTAAAAGAGTTTAAAATTATAGATGAAATAATCAATGAACCTGAAGGTGGGGCTCAGAAGTCACCAGATAGGGTAACTAAGGAATTAAAGTATAAAATTAAAGAATTTATTCAAAAATATAATTCTTTTAAGGATGAAGCATTAATAGAACATAGATATAATAGGTTTAGAAAAATTGGTAGATATTTAGAGATATAACAATGAGAATCCTTTTAATTAAAGGATTCTTTTTTATGCTATAATAAAAATAGGGGGCGATTACTTTGAGAAAAAAGATATTTGTAACCAGAGAAATTCCAGGAGATGCTATAAACTTTTTAAGCAAACATTTTGATGTAAAAGTTAATGCAGAAGATAGAGTTTTATTAAGAGAAGAATTAATAGAAAATATTAAAGATATGGATGCTGTATTATGCTTATTACAGGATATTATTGATGAGGAGATAATAGATAATGCAAACAAGGCAAAAATCTTTGCTAACTATGCTGTAGGCTATAACAATATAGATGTTAAATATGCAAAGGAAAAGGGGATAATTGTAACTAACACCCCTGGAGTTTTAACAGATACTACTGCAGAGTTAGCTTGGGCATTACTATTAAGTGTTGCTAGAAGAGTTGTGGAATCAGATAAGTATGTAAGGGAAGGCAAATTTACAGAATGGAAGCCAAATTTATATCTAGGTCAGGATATAACGGGTAAAACCTTAGGTATAATTGGAGCTGGAAGTATAGGAAAAGCCTTTGCCAAAAGAAGTCGAGGCTATGATATGAAAATAATTTACCATAATAGAAAACGAGACTTAGCTTTTGAAGAGGAATTTAAGGCTCATTGGGTGGATAAAGAAACTCTATGCAAAGATAGTGATATAATATCAATTCACGTACCATTGACCGAAGAGACAAGATATTTAATTACCAAAAAAGAATTAGATATTATGAAAGAAACCACTATAATAATAAATACGGCAAGAGGACCAGTCATAGAGGAAAAAGCTTTATATGAAGCGTTAAAGAATAAAAAAATATGGGGAGCTGGATTGGATGTTTACGAAAAAGAGCCAGAAATTTACCCAGGGCTTAAAGAATTAGATAACGTAGTTTTAGCACCTCATATTGGAAGTGCTACTGTAGAAACAAGAGAGAGAATGGCCATGATGGCTGCTATGAATATTGAAGCAGTGCTCAATGGAAGGGAACCCATTACTCCTGTAAAACTAAAGTGACCATAAATGCATATAATTTATAATATGGATTTTATATTTAAGAGCAAAGCTGCATAGAAAGCTTTGCTCTTAATTTTTAACATAATAATAACTTTCTGTTAATTAAATGTAACAAAAAGAATAAAGTATAAAAAAATATGTATAAAAAGTATTGGTGTTTTTTTAACTTACATAAATATAAATTTGTTTTCTTTTTATTTTAACCTTTCGCGGTTGGTATTTAAGCAATTTCTAGAAAATATAACTTTTTTATAAACTATTTACTAAATATTATACAATTGCTCATTTGAGCCTAATGAATAAGTATTCAAAGTAAATAAAAATACTATATATATTCAATATATAGTATTTTTATTTATAAGCCTAGCAAGTTCTAGTGATATTATGCATTAATATTTAACAATATACATTTTTTAACTGTATTGAAAGCAAAATACTAAGCATACTAGAGTATACTAGAAGCATTGAAAGTATAAAAGAGCAAAGTTCAAAATTTACTGAAAATTAGATCAATTCAAGCAAATATTAAATTTTAGCAATATTTACATATAAAGGTATAATGGGGTTATAAAATATAAGGGGGTGAGATAATTGTGCTCTATGATTAATATTACTTCTGAAATAGGAGTGCTTAAAAAAGTTCTCTTGCATAGACCAGGAAAAGAAATAGAAAATTTAATTCCAGAATACCTGGGAAGACTATTATTTGACGATATCCCTTATCTTGAAGCGGCTAGGATAGAGCATGATGGGTTTGCCAATATTTTAAAGGAAAATGGCGTTGAGGTTCTTTACCTACAAGATTTATTAGTTCAATCTTTAAGTCATAAGAATATAACAGAAGGGTTTTTAGAAAAGTTTATTAGAGAGAGCCATATTACATCAAAATCCCTAACCTATTCCTTAATGGATTACCTTTTGAGTATGGATGTCCAAGCCATGATAGAGCAGCTTATGGCAGGAGTTAGGAGAGATGAAATTCATGTTAAAGAGCCTTCCTCTCTCATAGACATATTGGATAATAAGTATCCTTTTTACCTTGATCCTATGCCAAATCTATATTTTACAAGAGATCCTGCGGCGGCTATAGGTAATGGATTAAGCATTAATTCTATGCATAGAACTGCAAGAAAAAGAGAGACCCTTTTTATAGAGTGTATATACAATAATCATGATCTGTTTAGTAGTGAAGAAATACCTCTATGGTACAGAAGAGACATACCCTATAGTGTAGAAGGTGGGGATCAATTAGTTTTATCAAATGATGTGGTGGCTATAGGATGTAGCGAAAGAACCTCCGCAGAGGCTATAGAAATTATGACTCAAAAGCTATTTAAATATAATGAAAATTTTAACAGAGTGTTGGTATTTGCTATACCTTCTTGTAGAGCCTTTATGCACTTAGACACTGTATTTACTATGGTAGACTATGATAAGTTCACAATACATCCAGGAATTGAGGGACCTCTTAATGTGTATGAAATTGCTCGAGGGGCTAGAGAAAAATTAATCTTTAAAAGTCATACAGAAACATTGCACAATATACTAAAGAATGCATTAAATTTGGATTACGTAGAGCTAATAAGATGTGGCGGGGGAGATGCTATAACTGCTGGAAGAGAGCAATGGAATGATGGCTCAAATACTTTAGCTATAGCACCTGGAGTAGTGGTAACCTACAACAGAAATTATGTAACTAATGAGATATTATCAAAGCATGGGATAAAAGTCTTAGCTATTCCTAGCTCAGAACTATCTAGAGGTAGGGGTGGACCAAGATGTATGAGTATGCCGCTATATAGAAAAGATATATAAAGGGGGAGTATTTATGTCTGTTAATTTAAAAGGAAGAAGTTTTTTAACATTGTTGGATTTTACTCCAGAAGAAATTAGGTATTTATTAGATTTATCTCATAATTTGAAAGCTAAAAAAAGACTAGGTATTAAAGAAAAAGCATTAGAGGGAAAAAATATTGTGCTTTTATTTGAAAAAACTTCTACTAGGACTAGATGTGCCTTTGAGGTGGCTGCTTTTGATGAAGGTGCTCATGTTACCTATTTAAGTAATTCACAGATGGGAAAAAAGGAATCTTTAGAAGATACTGCTAAAGTTTTAGGAAGATATTATGATGGAATAGAATTTAGAGGCTATGAGCAAGAAACTGTAGACCAATTATCAAAATATTCAGGAGTTCCTGTATGGAATGGACTGACAGATGTAGACCATCCTACTCAAGTATTAGCAGATTTAATGACTATAGAGGAACATGTAAAAAAACCTTTAAATAAAATAAAGCTAGTTTTTGTAGGAGATGCTAGAAATAATATGGGATACGCCCTTATGTATGGCTGTGCTAAGATGGGCATGAGCTTTATGGCTTTAGCTCCAAAGGAATTATGGCCACAGGAAACAGTAATTGAAAAAACTAATAAAATTGCAGAGAAAACTGGAGCAATTATAGAAGTTACAGACAATATAGAACATGTTAAAGGAGCAGATGTTATTTATACAGATATCTGGGCTTCCATGGGAGAAGAAGATAAATTACCAGAAAGAGTTAAGTTATTGAACCCATATAGGGTAAACATGGATATGATGGAAAGGACAGAAAATAAAGATGTTATATTCATGCATTGTTTGCCTTCCTTCCACGATTTTGAAACCTCTAATGCCAGAGAGGCTAAAAATAATTTGAATTTAGATATTAGAGAGGTTACTGATGAGGTTTTTAGAAGTAGGCATTCTGTAGTTTTTGATGAAGCCGAAAATAGGATGCACACCATAAAAGCAGTAATGATAGCTACACTTTAATTATTAGGAGGAAACAAGTATGTCTAGAATCGTCATCGCTTTAGGGGGAAATGCACTTCAAGCTAATCCAAAAGATATATCTTCAGAAGCACAGTTATTAACTGCCCATAATACTTCTAAGGCCATAGTAGATTTAATCGAAGAAGGTCATGAGGTTATAGTGGCTCATGGCAATGGTCCTCAGGTGGGACAAATTGTAGCTACTTATGAAGGGGCAGCTTCAATTAACAATAGTAATTTCATTATGCCCTTTCCAGAATGTGGAGCTATGAGCCAAGGATATATAGGATACCATCTTCAGCAGGTAATAAGAGAGGAACTGAAAAAGAGAGCATTAGAAAAGGATGTAGCCACAATTATAACCCAAGTAGTAGTAGATAAAGAGGATATAGGTTTTAAAAATCCTACAAAACCTGTGGGTTCTTTTTATACAGAGGAACAAGCAAAGGTATTAATGAAAGAAAAGGGTTATTCAATGAAGGAAGATTCAAATAGGGGTTGGAGAAGAGTGATAGCTTCCCCAATGCCCATAGCGGTAGTAGAAGAGAATATTATTAAAACCTTAGTTGAAGCAGGACATATAGTTATAACTGTAGGTGGCGGCGGTATACCTGTCATAGATAAAGGCCAAGGCAAGCTTCAAGGTGTGGCTGCTGTTATTGATAAAGATTTTGCTTCTGAAAAAATTGCTGAAATCTTGGATGCAGATAGGTTAATAATATTAACTGCCGTAGACAAGGTATCTATAAATTATGGTAAAGAAGATCAAAAGGATTTAGATAAGCTAACTATTCAGGAAGCAATAAAATATATAGAAGAAGGACACTTTGCGCCAGGCTCTATGCTTCCTAAGGTTAAAGCTGCCATTAAATTTGTTCAATCAAAGCAGGGGAGAAAAACTATAATTACCTCCTTAGAAAAAGCTAAAGAAGCTTTAAAAGGGGAAAATGGAACTCTAATAGAGTAAGCTATATTTAAAATTTGCATATAATATAAAAAATAAGTTATCTTTATCTATAAAGGTAACTTATTTTTTGGTAAAATAGGTTAAGACTCTTAAGTATTACAAGGAGGTGTTTATATGAGAAAACCTTTAGCAGATAGGATTAGGCCTACAGCCATTGATGAGGTTATAGGACAAGAACATATTTTAGGAAGTAATAAAATTTTAAATAGAATTATAAAAAGTGGAAGTCTAAGCAACATGATTTTTTATGGTCCGCCAGGAGTTGGTAAAACCACTGTAGCTAATATAATTGCTAAGGAGTCAAATAAAAAATTTTATAAGCTTAATGCTACCAATTGCAGTATTAAGGATATTCAGGATATAATAGATAATCTTAACACCTTTGAAGGGATAAATGGTGTAGTACTATATTTAGACGAGATTCAGAATTTTAATAAAAAGCAGCAGCAATCTCTATTAGAATTTATTGAGGATGGCAGGATAATTCTCATCTCTAGTACTACAGAAAATCCTTATCACTACATATTCAAGGCTATATTAAGCAGATCTACTATATTTGAATTTAAACTTCTTGCAAAGGATAACATAAAAGATGGCATAAATAGAGCCTTAGACATACTTAAAAAGGATAATAATGAGACAGAAATAATAATGCAGGAAGAGGCTTTAGGTTATATTTGTGAAGTGGCAAACGGAGATTTAAGAAAGGCTTTAAATACCTTAGAAATAGCTTATTATTCTACTATGCCAAATAAAGAAAATAAAATAGTAATAGATCTAGAGGTAGCTAAAGACTCTTCACAATCAAAAATATTGAATTATGACATCAGTGGAGATAGTCATTATGACATATTAAGCGCTTTTCAAAAGTCTATAAGAGGAAGTGATGCTGATGCCTCTATACATTATTTAGCAAGACTTATTAAGGCAGGAGATTTAATTTCTATTTGCAGAAGACTTTTGGTCATAGCTGCAGAGGACATAGGACTTGCTTATCCTAATGCCATAAGTATTGTAAAAAGTTGTGTAGATGCGGCTATGCAATTAGGACTGCCTGAGGGGAGAATTCCTTTAGCGGAGGCAACTATTTTACTAGCTACTTCTCCAAAATCTAACTCTGTAATTAAAGCTATTGATAAGGCCTTAATTGAGATAGATACTAAGGACGTTGGGGATATACCACTTCATTTAAAAGATGCTCATTACTCCGGTGCAAAGAATCTAGGAAGAGGGATAGAGTATAAATATCCTCATAACTATAAAAATAATTTTATCAAACAACAGTATCTTCCAGATAATATAAAGAGCTCAAAATACTATGAATTTGGTGAAAATAAGTTAGAGCAAGCTAGTTTTGAATATTGGAATAAAATAAAACAATAGTGTTTTATTATAGCTTTGTCTAATTGTTGACAATTATAGTCGGGTTTGATACAATTAGCATGAAAACATAGTAAAACACTCAACATTATATAGGAGTGAAAGAAAATGAAATTATCAACAAAAGGAAGATACGGTGTGAAGGCTATGCTGGACTTAGCTATTAATTATGGAGGTACACCAGTATCTATAAAAAGCATATCAGAAAGGCAGATTATATCTGAATATTATTTAGAGCAATTATTTGCCCCTTTAAGGAAGGCAAATTTAATTAAGAGTGTTCGTGGTGCTCAGGGAGGATATGTTTTAAACAGGTCACCAAAAGAAATTACCGTAAAAGATATTATGGAAGTTTTAGAAGGACCTATAGAAATCTCTGAATGTGTTGAAGGCACACCTTGTAATAACATGGATTGTTGTGCTACTAGATTACTATGGGCAAAAATAAAAAATAGCATTGACAGTGTCATGGAGTCTGTAACGCTCCAAGATATGCTAGATGACTATAATAGAATAAATTTATCATCAAAAATCATTAAAGGTATAGATAAGGAGTGATAACATGGAAAAAAGAGTATATATGGATTATGCAGCAACTACCTATACAAAGCCTGAGGTGTTAGAAGAGATGCTTCCTTATTTCACTGAGCATTTTGGAAACCCCTCTTCAATATATTCTTTATCAAGAGAAACGAGAAAAGCTATTGATATCAGCAGAGATAGAGTAGCTAAAGCTCTTAACTGTGACAGAAGTGAGGTGTTCTTTACGGGGGGAGGCTCCGAAGCAGATAACTGGGCAATTAAAGGTATTGCTTTCTCACATATAAGTAAGGGAAATCATATTATAACTACTAAAATCGAACATCACGCTGTATTACATGCCTGTGAGTATTTAGAAAAGCACGGTTTTGAAGTTACATATTTACCTGTAAATGAGGAAGGATTTATAAACTTAGAAGACTTAAGAAGCGCTATTACAGATAAAACTATATTAGTTTCCATAATGTTTGCTAACAATGAAATTGGAACTATACAACCCATAAAAGAAATTGGGGCTATATGCAAGGAAAGAGGAGTACTTTTCCATACTGACGCAGTTCAAGCTCTTGGAAACGTTTGTATAGACGTGAAGGATATGAATATAGATTTGTTATCCTTGGCAGCACATAAGATATATGGACCAAAAGGCGTGGGAGCTCTTTACATAAGAAGAGGGGTAAAAATAGATAATCTAGTACATGGCGGAGCTCAAGAGAGAGCAAAAAGAGCAGGTACTGAAAATGTAGCAGGTATAGTGGGTTTAGGAAAAGCTGTAGAATTAGCTCTTACGAATATGGAAGATCATAATAACAGATTAGTAAGTTTTAGAGAAAAGCTAATAGAGGGTTTAATGAAAATACCTTATACCAGGTTAAATGGCCCTAAGGGAGAAAAGAGGCTTTCTGGAAACATAAATGTATGTTTTAGGTTTATTGAGGGAGAAGGAATACTTTTATCTCTTGATGACTTAGGAATTTGCGCATCCAGTGGAAGTGCCTGTACATCAGGAGCACTTGACCCTTCACATGTATTATTAGCTATCGGCCTTACCCACGAAATAGCTCATGGCTCCTTAAGGTTATCCATAGGAGATGGAACTACTGAAGAGGATGTTAATTATGTATTAGAAGTATTACCAGGAATAATTGAAAGATTGAGAAGTATGTCACCTTTATGGGATGATTTCGTTAAGAAAGGGGAAAATTAATAATGTATAGCGATAAGGTAATGGAGCATTTTAGAAACCCAAGGAATGTAGGGGAAATTTCCGATGCAAATGGAGTTGGCGAAGTTGGAAACGCTAAATGTGGAGATATAATGAAGATATATTTAAAGGTTGAAGATAATGTTATAAAAGACGTTAAATTTAAAACCTTTGGTTGTGGTTCTGCTATAGCATCTTCAAGCATGGCTACTGAACTTATAAAAGGAAGAACTTTAGATGAAGCTTGGTCCTTAACAAATAAAGCTGTAGCTGAGGCTTTAGATGGCCTTCCACCAGTAAAAATGCACTGTTCAGTTTTGGCGGAAGAAGCTATTCATAAAGCTATTAATAACTATAGAGAATCTATAGGGTTAGAACCTTGGGACTACAAAGAACATGATGATATTCATGATCAGGTACATGGGGAATAAAGACATAGTTTTAAATTAGTAATAATACCTAAAATTTTATTTTAGGTATTATTTTTTTGTTTATGTAGATAATAAAAATAAAAATATTTTTATTGGTGATTTTATGAATAGAACTAAGGATTTCATTTTTGTAGATGTGTTAAATCAAAAAGGAAGAAAGCTAGGCTTTATAAAGGATATATTATTAGATTTTTCTGAAGGATATGTAAAAGGCTTTTCTATTTCCTCCTATAATATGTTTTCTAAAAACTTAATAATACTTATTGAAGATATATTAGTACTTAATGATAATATATTAGTTAAAAAACTAGAAAAACAATGTTCTTATGTGAAATTTAGTAGTATAAAGCACATGGATATAGTTAATAAAAAAGGAGATATGATAGGAGTGTTAGAAGACCTCATAATAGATATAAAGGATTTTTCTATTAAGGGTCTAATAATTTGTCCGGGAGTAATAAGCAAATTATTAAGGGGAAAAGAAGTTATTCTTATCAAGAACTGTATTTTAGGAGAAAAGGATATTTTATTCTGTGAAGATAACAAGGTTTTAAACTTTAGAACCATTCCTCGAAAGTTGATAGGTGTTGATAAACATGAAGAATATAAAGATTAAAATAATATTTATAATAACTATTGCAATCGCCTTTATAGCTTTTTTAAAATTTGAATTTTTAAGAGAGGTAATTTATTTAATTATAATATCTTTTATACTTTCCTATGCTCTTAAACCTTTAGTTCGTTTAGTTGTAAATAAAGGATATAATATTAAAATGGTGTCATTAATTTTGATCTTAGGTACTATTGGTATATTTCTTTTATGTTTTTCTGTATTGATTCCCACTTTGGTTAGAGAAAGTATGAATATAAGCAAAGCCTTTGAAGATATAGAAAATATAATAAACAATATATATGAAAAAGTTAATGTATCTAATAACAAGATATATATATTTATTTATGAATCAATAAATGAAAAGCTAAATAGACTTGTCATGGATATCTCTACAAACTTTTTTGACAATATAATAAGCTTAGGAGAAAATATTATGTCTTTGGCAGTGATTCCAGTAATAACTTATTATTTTCTTAGTGAAGGGAGTCTCATCAGTAATAAGTTGCTACTATTTCTTCCTGTTGAAAAGCGAAAAATAATAAAAAAAGTAGGAAAAAACATAGATAAAATACTGGGTAGATATATATTAAGTCAATTTATATTATGTCTGCTTATAGGAGTACTTACATTTGTTATATTATCAATATTTAAGGTTAATTTTCCATTTTTATTATCCTTAGTAAATGCAGTATTTAATATTATACCTTATTTCGGACCTTTGTTTGGAGCAATACCTTCAATTTTTCTTGCTTTGACCCAATCCTATGAAAAAGCTATATGGGTTACTCTATTTTTATATTTAATTCAGCAGATAGAAGGAGATATTATATCCCCTAAAATCATTGGCGATAGCATATCCATGCATCCTCTTATAATAATTTTACTTTTAATACTAGGAGGAAAAATAGGGGGATTTATAGGGATGGTATTAGCAGTACCTGTGGGGGTAGTTATAAAAGTTATTTATGAGGATATTAACTACTATCTATTCTAATTTATATATTGACATGAAAATAATAATAACATATAATTTCCTATATATATTAATATGAAAGCAATGATAAGAAGGAGTAGGTTTATTAGGCCATAAAGAGAGGAAGTGGAAGGTGAAAACTTCTTGGCAGATATTCTGAAGCTGTCTTGGAGCTATATTACGAGAGTGGTGTATATTTATACATAACTAGGGTGGTACCGCGGAAGTTTGCTTTCGTCCCTTTTAGGGATGAGGGCTTTTTATTTTTCAGATAATTATATTGAGGAGGAATAGATTTATGAATCATATGGGATTAAATGAAATAAGAGAAGCTTATTTGAAATTTTTTGAATCAAAAGCACATTTGAGATTAGAGAGCTTTCCTTTAGTACCTAAGGATGATAAAAGCTTATTACTAATAAATGCTGGAATGGCACCTTTAAAGCCTTACTTTACAGGATTAAAGACGCCGCCTAGTAAAAGGATTACTACTTGTCAAAAATGTATAAGAACAGGAGATATTGAGAATGTAGGTAAAACCTCAAGGCATGCAACTTTTTTCGAAATGCTAGGAAACTTTTCTTTCGGAGACTATTTTAAAAATGAAATTATTCCTTGGGCATGGGAGTTTGTAACAGAGGTTTTAAAAATATCAAAGGATAAACTATATGTTACTATTTATCTAGAAGATGATGAGGCTTATGATATCTGGGTTAAAACTACAGATATAGACTCAAGCAGAATATTTAGACTAGGTAAGGATGATAATTTCTGGGAAATAGGTCAAGGACCTTGCGGACCATGTTCAGAAATACATTTTGACAGGGGAGAAGGTAAAATAACTTCTTCAGAAGAGTTTGTTAAAGCTTCAGAAGAAGATAGAGTAGTAGAATTTTGGAACTTAGTTTTTACTCAGTTTGATAAGGATGAGAATGGAAATTATAACAGGCTTCAGTTTCCTAATATAGATACAGGTATGGGACTTGAGAGAATATCTACAATAATGCAAGGAACAAAAAATATATTTGAAATAGATACCATAAAAAGCATATTAGATAGTGTAGCAGTATTAGCTAATATAAAGTATGGTGAAGACAATAAAACAGATGTATCTCTAAGAATTATAGCAGATCATGTTAAGAGTGTTACCTTTTTAATATGTGATGGTGTATTACCTTCTAATGAAGGAAGAGGATATGTGTTAAGAAGACTATTAAGAAGAGCTGCTAGGCACGGGAGATTATTAGGTATTAAGGAAATCTTCCTAAGTAAAATTGTAGACGTGGTAGTAAAAAACTATGGTGAAGCCTATACAGAGCTAAAAGAAAGAATAGATTATATCAAAAAAGTTGTAGCTTTAGAAGAAGAGAGATTTAATGAAACTATAGATTCAGGTATAGAAATATTAAAGCAATTTATTGAGGAAGTGGAAGAAAAAGGCGAAAAAGTATTATCCGGTGAAAAAGCCTTTAAGCTATATGATACTTATGGATTCCCTTTAGAATTAACTGAAGAGATATTAGAGGAAAAAGGGTTAAAAATTCATATTGAAAGCTTTAAGGAGGAAATGGAAAAGCAAAGAAAAAGAGCAAGAGAAGCAAGAGGAGAAAGTAACTACATGGGCAGCGATGACAGCATCCTCAACAAAATCTCTAAAGATATAGGCACTGAATTTATTGGATACAATAAACTAGAGTGTGAAGGAATCGTTAAAGCATTAACGAAAGAGGAAGATTTTGTTTCTGTATTAGGAGAGGGAGAAGAAGGTATTATAGTTACCGATATAACTCCTTTCTATGCAGAAATGGGAGGTCAAGTAGGAGATACTGGAGCAATTCTAGGAGAAAGCTTTGAAGCTCAGGTAATGGATTGTAAAAAGAACATAAATGGAAAAATAATACACTTCGTTAAGGTTTTAAAAGGCAAGGTTTTAATAGATCAAAAGGTAACATTAAAGGTAGATAAAGAAAGAAGAAGCAACATAGCCAAAAATCATACGGCTACTCATATGCTTCATGAAGCTTTGAAAGATATATTAGGAGATCACGTAAATCAATCTGGTTCTTATGTGGATAGCGAAAGATTAAGATTTGACTTTACTCATTTCGCTGCTTTAACCCAGGAGGAATTAGAGAACATTGAAAAGCTTGTAAATGAAAAAGTTATGGAAGTATATGAAGTTCATACAGAGGTTATGAGTATTGAGGAAGCTAAAAACAGTGGTGCTATAGCCTTATTTGATGATAAATATAAGGATGAAGTAAGAGTGGTTTCAGTTGGAGAATTCAGCAAGGAACTATGTGGAGGAACTCATGTTAAGAGCTCAGGACAGATTGGACTCTTTAAAATAGTTTCTGAATCAGGTGTGGCTGCTGGTATAAGAAGAATTGAAGCTGTTACAGGTTTTAATGCTATTAAATATTTTGAAAACAAAAACAAGGTTATAAAAGATAGCGCAGCTTTATTAAAATGTAATGAAAAAGAGTTGTTAAACAAAATTCAAAGCAATATGTTAGAATTAAAAGAAAAAGATAAGGAAATATCAGAGTTAAAGTCAAAATTAGTTCAAGGCATTGAAGAAGAAATATTAAATAGTGTAAAAGAAATAAAAGGAGTTAAGGTTATTACTTTTAATGTAAAAGAGCTAGATGCAAATGCTTTAAGGGATTTAGCTGATAAGATTAGAGACAAAATGACAGAAGGAGTAGTAGTTTTATCAAGTACTTCTAATGAGAAGGTTAATTTTGTGGCTATGGCTACAAAAGATGCTGTAGAAAAAGGGGTACACTGCGGAAAGATTATTAAAGAAGCTGCATCTATTGCTGGCGGCGGCGGCGGTGGAAGACCAGATATGGCTCAAGCTGGAGGAAAATTGCCAGAAAAAGTACAGGATTCTTTAAAGGCCGTATATGTTGTGGTGGAAAACTTAGTTAAATAGTGTACTTTTTTATGAATATGATTTATAATTAAAGAGACATATAATATTTTATTTGCATAACTCTTCTTATATTAGTGTATAATACAAATATATGACTATTACTCACAATAATATATAGGATACTGTGTAAGGGGGTGAAGCTGCTTAGCTTTAAAAGCTTAGGCAGCATAACATGGGTATTAATAATGAAAATACTATGCAATTTGATTTTAGTAGGGATAAAAAAGATCTAACTAAAGCCATATTAACAGAAGTTTATGACTCACTTCAGGAAAAGGGTTATAATCCTGTTAATCAATTAGTTGGCTATCTTATTTCAGGTGACCCTACGTATATTACAAACTATAATGGCGCAAGGGCTTTAGTAAGAAAACTTGAAAGAGATGAAATACTTGAAGAAGTTTTAAAATCTTATTTAGGTATAAAATAAAAAGTGCCCTAAGGGGCACTTTTTATTTAAGACATCTTCAAAAATTAATATTAGGAGAAGATAGATGAGAATACTTGGTTTAGATGTAGGAGACAGAACCATAGGAGTTGCTATTAGTGATCCATTAGGATTTACAGCTCAAGGAGTTACAACTATAAAGAGAAAAAATGAAGAAATAGATTTGTCAGAACTTAAAAAAATATGTGAACAATATGGTGTAGATACTATATTAGTAGGATTACCTAAAAATATGAATGGAACTTTGGGGCCACAAGGAGAGAAGGCTATAGAATTTTCCAAGAAAATTGAAGAGTTTATAAATATAAAAGTAGAAATGTGGGATGAGAGGCTTACTACGGTAGCAGCTCATAAGGCTATGCTAGAGGCGGATTTATCTAGAGCAAAAAGAAAAAAAATAGTTGATAAAATAGCGGCTACATATATCCTTCAAGGGTATTTAGATAGAATTTCCAAGTAATCATTGACAAAGGAAATAACAAATTTTAAAATTACAATAAAAAAAGGAGTGTATTAATGAATGGATAATGATGTAAAAACAATTGTATTAAAAGACGAAGATGGTGAAGAGGTAGAGTTTGAAGTAATAACTAAGCTCGACATAGAGGATAATGAATATTTAATTGTAGCTTCTATGGATGAAGATGAGGAAGAAGCTATTGCTCTTAAAATCCTTCAAGATGAAGATGGAAATGATGTTTTGGTTACGGTAGAGGATGAAGAAGAGTTTGAAATGGTATCAGAAGCATATAATACTATATTTTCCGATGAGCCGTTAAATTAAAAAATGAAATGAGGTTTTATGCATGCCGAGATTATCTGCGGAAGAAGTAAGTAAATTGAAAGAAACCCTAAAAGAAAAGGGTTATAAATTAACTCCTCAAAGAAGATCCATTGTAGATACTATTATATGCAATGAGGGGTCCCACTTGACCGTAGAGGAGATATATGATCAGGTTAAAAAGGATTGTCCGGAGATCGGTCTTGCTACAGTTTACAGAACAATCCTTTTATTGGAAGAAATGGGAATAGTATATAAACTTGATTTAAACGATGGATGCAGTCGCTATGAGCTAGTTCATGAAGATGAAACTCATAGACATCATCATTTAATATGCACTAAGTGTGGCAAGGTTATAGAGGTGGAAGGAGACCTTCTTGAAACCTTAGAGGACGAAATAGAGAAAAAATATAGTTTTAAAATTGAGGATCATAGCGTTAAGTTTTTTGGTTTATGCGATGAATGCTCAACATAAGATATCTTTTAAATAACAAAAGGAGGGCAGTTAATGAAAAAAGAAAAGGAAAAGGTCAAAATTATACCCTTAGGTGGTGTAAATGAGATCGGTAAAAATCTAACGGTTATAGAATATAAAGACGATATAATCGTTATAGATTGCGGTTTAAAGTTTCCAGATGAGGATATGTTCGGAATAGATATAGTAATACCTGATGTTACTTATTTATTAAAAAATAGGGAGAGAGTGAAAGGAATATTTTTAACTCATGGTCATGAAGATCATATAGGAGCTCTTCCCTACATTTTAAAGCAAATAAACATACCTGTTTATGGAACAAAATTAACTTTAGGAATTGTGGAAACAAAATTGAAAGAGCACGGATTGTTAAGTGTTACGGAGCTAATTAGAGTGAATCCAAAGGACATAATTAAGCTTCAAAGTATTTCTGTAGAATTTATAAAAACTAATCATAGCATAGCGGATTCTGTGGCTATAGCTATTCATACTCCCTTAGGTGCAGTATTGCATACAGGAGATTTTAAAATTGACTATACGCCTATTGATGGAGATATAGCGGATTTAGGAAGATTTGCAGAACTTGGTCGCAAAGGTGTTTTGGCGATGATGGCAGATAGTACCAATGTAGAAAGACCGGGATACACTATGTCAGAAAGCACTGTGGGAGAAACCTTTGAGAATATTTTTGCAAACGCAAAGGGTAGGATAATAGTTGCTACTTTTGCTTCAAATATCCATAGAATACAGCAGGTATTAACTGCTGCTAGTAAATTTGAAAGGAAAGTAGCGGTTTCTGGAAGGAGTATGGAAAATATCGTAGGAGTGGCAATGGAACTTGGATATCTCAATGTAGAGAAAGATATTCTAATAAATATAGATGCTATAAATAAGTACACTTCCGACAAGATTGTTATCATAACTACTGGTAGCCAAGGAGAGCCTATGTCTGCTCTAGCGAGGATGGCATCTTCAGAACATAAAAAGGTAAATATATCAGAGGGAGATATGGTAATAATATCAGCTACTCCTATTCCAGGAAATGAAAAGCTTGTTTCCAAAGTAATAAATCAATTATTCAAAAAGGGTGCTGATGTTATCTATGAGGCTTTAGCTGATGTGCACGTATCTGGTCACGCTTGCCAAGAAGAATTGAAATTGATGCATGCTCTTGTAAAGCCTAGATTTTTTATTCCAGTACATGGTGAGTTTAGACATTTAAAGCAACATGCGGAGTTAGCTATTAAGCTAGGTATGGCTCCAAATCATATAGTCATAGCGGATAATGGAGACGTAGTTGAAATAGGTAGAGACATGATTAGAAAGAATGGTAGTGTTACCTCAGGACAAGTTTTTGTAGATGGTCTTGGGGTTGGAGATGTAGGTAATATTGTGTTAAGAGATAGAAAACATTTATCTCAAGATGGAATACTTACCGTAGTGGTAACTATTGAAAAAGAATCTGGAACAGTAATTGCAGGACCAGATATAATTTCAAGAGGATTTGTATATGTCAGGGAGTCAGAAGATCTAATGGAAGAGGCAAGAGAAATGGTGAAAAATGCCTTGAAAGATTGCGAAGAAAAACATATAACTGATTGGGCCACAATGAAATCTTCCATTAAAGATGCTTTGAGAATTTTCTTATATGAAAAAACAAAGAGAAAACCTATGATTCTTCCTATAATAATGGAAATCTAAATTTTTTTCAACAAATTACGCTTATATATTTTAAAATATTCTTTATCTAACGTTGACTTTTATAAAACATAATATTAGAATTAATATGGTTAAAAAATAAAATTGGATACTACAGTATCCAATTTTTTTATAAAAAGCAATTGTAAATCATAGTTTTCTATATACAAAAGCTAATCTTAAAACTTTGGAGGAAAAATTTAATGAATTTATTTACAAGAAATGATATTAGAAATATAGCAATAATTGCCCACGTAGACCATGGTAAAACTACTTTGGTAGATGCCTTATTAAGACAGAGTAATGTTTTTAGAACCAATGAGAAAGTTCAAGAGAGAATAATGGATTCTAATGATCTAGAAAAAGAAAGAGGAATTACTATTTTATCTAAAAATACTGCTGTTAATTATAACGGCATAAAGATAAATATAGTAGACACTCCAGGACATGCTGACTTTGGTGGAGAAGTAGAAAGAGTACTTAAGATGGTAGACAGCGTTTTATTAGTAGTAGACTCTTATGAAGGAGCAATGCCCCAAACAAAGTTTGTTCTTAAAAAAGCTCTAGAGCTTAAATTAAATCCTATAGTAGTTATAAATAAGATTGATAGAGCGGATGCTAGACCAACTGAAGTAATAGATGAAGTTTTTGATCTATTTGTTGAATTAGGAGCCAATGATGAACAACTTGATTTCCCAATAGTATATTGCTCTGCAAGAGAAGGATATGCCGTGTTAGATCCACAAGAGAAAAATGACAATATGGAGCCACTATTTGATGCAATAATTAAAAATGTAAAAGCTCCAGAAGGATATTTAGATGAACCTCTTCAAATGTTAGTAACTACCATAGATTCTAATGAGTATGTAGGGAGAATAGCTATTGGTAAAATAGAGAGAGGAATCATTCGAAGAAATCAATCTGTAGTTCTAATTTCTTCAAAGGACCAATCCGTTGTAAACGCAAAAATATCAACTTTATATGTTTATAATGGGTTAAAGAGAGAAGAAACTGAAGAAGCAAAGATAGGGGACATAGTGGCCATCAGCGGTATTTTGAATACTAATATTGGAGATACTATAGCAGATGTAAGCTGCCCGGAAGCTTTACCCTTTGTTCAAATAGACGAGCCTACCATAAGTATGAATTTCATGGTAAATGATTCACCTTTTGCAGGAAGAGAAGGGGAATATGTAACATCAAGACATTTAAGAGATAGACTTCTAAAAGAGCTAGAGACTAATGTGAGCTTAAAATTAGAAGAGTTATCACCAGATTGCTTTAAGGTAAGTGGTAGAGGTGAACTTCATCTGTCTATATTAATAGAAACCATGAGACGTGAAGGGTATGAGTTCCAAGTATCTAAGCCTTCCGTAATATTTAAGGAAAAGAATGGTAAGATGCAGGAGCCTATAGAATATTTAACTATAGATGTACCAGAGGAATTCATGGGAGCTGTAATGGAAAAATTAGGACCTAGAAAAGCTGAAATGGTAAATATGACTTCTGCAGTAAACGGATATGTAAGATTAGAGTTTTTAATTCCAGCAAGAGGACTAATAGGATTTAGAAATGACTTTATGACAGACACTAAAGGTAACGGAATTATGAATCATATTTTTGAAGGCTATGATGATTATAAAGGAGATATCCCTGAAAGAAGCAGAGGTTCCTTAGTAGTTTTCGAAACTGGAGAAGCGATTACCTATGGACTATATAACGCTCAAGAAAGAGGAAGTTTATTTATTTCACCAGGAACTGAAGTATATAGCGGTATGATAGCTGGAGAGTGCTCTCGTGCTGAGGATATAGAGGTAAATGTATGTAAAAAGAAACATTTATCTAATACAAGATCCTCAGGTTCTGATGATGCTCTAAAGTTAATCCCAATAAAACCTATGACTCTTGAGCAGAGTTTAGAATTTATAAGAGCTGATGAATTAGTAGAGGTTACTCCAAAAAATATTAGAATGAGAAAAAAATTATTAGATAGCAACGAAAGAAAAAGAGCTGCAAATAGAAATAAGTAATAATTAAGTGAATAGCCTTAAATATTTTGGCTATTTACTTTTATATGGGGGGAAATTATGAAGAAAAAATTAATTGTGGGGATGTTAATTTTAATAATACTATTGACTTCGACTTTTTTGTTTATTAAATCTAGTTATGGCAAAGTTGTACAAAGCCCTTTCAAATTTAATGCAGAAACCATAAATTTAAAAGTAGCTAATGGAGATAACCTAAATAATATATTATCTAAACTAAAGCAACAGAATTTAATAAGAAGCTCCTATTTAATAAAGTATTATATGAAGAGCAATAATATTGATGTAACCATAAAACCAGGATTATATGTGATTAATAAAGACATGACATTAGAAAAATTTCTTCATAATTTGAATAATGGTGTCCTTGATGAGAATTCTATAAAGGTAACTATTCCAGAAGGCTTTAATATTGAGCAAATTGCTGGAAGATTAGAAGAAAAACAAATTGTGAAGAAGGAAGATTTCTTAAAAGCTTTACAGGAATATATTTTACCATCCTATATTAAGAAGAACTCAGGAAGAAAATATGCTTTAGAAGGATTTTTATTTCCTGACACTTATAATTTTAGAAAAGACATAACTGCTAAAGAAGTTATCGATGAAATGTTAGAAAGATTTGAATTTGTAATCAGAGATATTGAAAAAGGCACTGGTAAAACCATTGAAGAAAAAAAATTAGATGATTTGATAACAATGGCGTCTATAGTGGAAAGAGAAGTAGAAAAAAATGAGGAGAGAGGAAAGGCGGCTTCTGTATTTTATAATAGATTGAATATCAATATGAAATTAGAATCCTGTGCAACAGTATTATACTCTTTAGGATATCATAAAGAAGAACTTTCTTTAAATGACTTAAAAGTAAATTCTCCTTTTAATACCTATAAAGTAACCGCCTTGCCTGTAGGTCCAATATGTTCTCCAAGTAGAGCATCTATTGAAGCGGCCTTAAACCCTCCAAAAACTGATTATCTGTATTTCATATTGAATGATGATGGAACTCATTTCTTTACTAAGGATTATAAGGAATTTGAGAAGAAAAAAGCAATAAGAGACGGCAAGAAGTAAATTAGGAGGATATAATGAGTGGTATAACTTATGATTATATGGAATCCTATATAAGGGATTTAATACCTGAAAAACAAGGTGTACTAAAAGGACTGAAAGATTTTGCGGAAAGTAACTCGGTGCCTATTGTGCAAAAGGAAACTGCAAACTTATTGGAATTCTTTATGAGTTTAAAGAAACCTGAAAGAGTATTAGAACTTGGAACAGCTATTGGATATTCAGCTATTTTAATGGCTGAGGCTTCAAATAGAAAAGCTATTATTGATACTGTAGAAAGAGATCCAAATATGATTTTAATGGCTAGGGAGAATGTGAAAAAACATGATTATGATAAAAATATAAATATAATAGAAGGTGATTGTCTTGAAGTTTTAGAAAAGCTTCAGGGCCAGTATGATATTATATTTATGGATGCAGGAAAGGGACATTATAATCATTTCTTACCACATTGCTTAAGATTACTAAAAGCAGATGGAATTATTATAGCTGATAATGTGCTGTTTAGAGGAATGGTAGCTTCTAAGGATCTAGTTAAAAGAAGAAAGATAACTATTGTTAAAAGAATGAGAAGTTATTTAGAGCTAGTTTCCAAGGATGAAACATTGATAACTTCAGTTTTACCTATGGGAGATGGTATTGCATTAACAAAGAGGAGGAATGAGTAGATGAAAAAACCAGAAATTTTAGCTCCAGCAGGTAGCTTAGAGAAACTTAAAACTGCCATAGATTTTGGAGCTGATGCGGTTTATTTAGGCGGTAGCAAGCTAAATCTAAGAGCTTTTGCTGATAATTTTACCACAGAGGAAATAAAAGAAGGAGTAGAATATGCTCATTCTAGAGGGAAAAAAGTATATGTAACATTAAATGTTTTTCCACACAATGCTGATTTACAAGGATTAGAAGAATATTTAAAAGATTTATACAATCTAAAGGTAGATGCTATCCTAGTATCTGATCCTGGAATAATAATGACAGCTAAAGAAGTAGTGCCTAATTTAGAATTGCACCTAAGCACTCAGGCAAACAACGTAAATTGGAAGTCTGCAATGTTTTGGTATAAACAAGGGGTTAAAAGAATAGTACTTGCTAGAGAATTAAGCTTGAATGAAATTAAAGAAGTAAGAAAAAATTTACCAGAAGAATGCGAGCTGGAGGCTTTTGTTCATGGTTCAATGTGCATGTCTTATTCCGGAAGATGTTTAATGTCAAACTATATGACTGGAAGAGATGCAAACAGAGGAGCTTGTGCTCAACCTTGCAGGTATAAGTATTATTTAATGGAAGAAAAGAGACCAGGAGAATATTTCCCCGTTTACGAGGATGAAAAAGGTACATACATAATGAATTCAAAGGATTTATGCATGATAGAGCATATACCTGAATTGTGCCAAAGTGGAATAGTTTCCCTTAAAATTGAGGGAAGGATGAAAAGTCCTTATTATGTTGCGGCTATAGTAAAAGTATATAGGCAGGCATTGGATGCATATTATGAGAATCCTGATAAATACGAGTTTAAAAGGCAATGGCTAGAAGACTTAATGAAAGTAAGCCATAGACAATATCATACAGGATTTTATTTTGGAGAAACAAATAAGCAGATCTATGATACTTCAGCCTATGTTAGAGACTATGATATAGTAGGAGTAGTTAAAGATTATGATAAAGAAAATAAAATTGCTACTATAGAGCAGAGAAATAAAGTGTTTGAAGGGGATATGGTTGAAGTTTTAAGACCTGTAGGAGAAAGCTTTGAAGTAGAGCTAAGGGACATGAAGAACGGAAAAGGGGAAAAAATAGATTCTGCTCCAAATGCTCAGATGATTTTTAGAGTTTATGTTGAAACAGAACTACAACCTAAAGATATGCTTATAAAAAGTAAGGGGGAAAATTAATGAGTAGACCGATATTAATAGGCATTGCGGGGGGAACAGGCTCTGGTAAGAGCACTATAGCCAAAGAAATATATAGTAAGTTTCAAGAAAATTGCATAGCTATGATAGAGCAAGATTCTTATTATAAGGATCAAAGTAATATTCCATATGAAGAAAGAACCAAGATAAATTATGACCATCCAAAGGCCTTTGATACTGAATTATTAATAAGCCATCTAAAGTCACTTATGCAGAGGGAAAGCATAGAAAAACCTGTATATGATTTTGAAATACATAATAGAAAAAAAGAGAGCATAGCTGTAGAAGCAAAAGACATTATTATTGTTGAAGGAATATTAATTTTAGAAGATCCAGGAATTAGAGAGCTTTTAGATATAAAGATTTATGTGGATACGGATGCTGACGTTAGAATAATCAGGAGACTTGTAAGAGATATAAATGAAAGAGGAAGAACTGTTGATTCAGTTATAAATCAATATTTAAATGTAGTTAGACCTATGCATATGCAATTTATTGAGCCAACAAAGAGATATGCAGATATAATTATTCCAGAAGGTGGGCACAATAAAGTAGCTATTGACATAATAGTAGCGAAGATAAAACAAATATTGCAAAAATAATATGGATTTTAAACATCAAGGAAAAAGTTTTACCTTGGTGTTTTTTATTTTACAATAAACTCTCACTAAGGTGTTACAAATAGGTTTCTTATGTATAAAACTTTTAGGCACAGAATAAAACAGCCTATAAAAGGCTAGAATTTAGCAGAAGGGGTGTTTTATTATGTGTTCATTAAAGAAGAGAAATCATATAGTTTTCATCTTTTATATTTGTATATTTTTGTTACTGATATATAGAATTGTAACAATCCAGTATGTAAATTCAGAAAAATTAACGTCCATAGCTAATTCTCAATACAGAATTGAAAGAAATATAAGTGAATTAAACTATTTAATTTTAGATTCAACGGGAAAAGACTTAATGAAATACAAAAATAGGTTTATTGTTGAAATAGATCCTTATATTTTTAAACGATACAATTCTAATACTCCATTAGATAAAATATTTGCACTGACCTATATACTAAGAAACTATAGCAGAGACTATGATATAACTAATGTGATTAGTAGCACAGTCAGTGAAAAAATAAAATGGAATGTAGATGAAGAAACTTTTAATAAGCTGATGGAAATAAAAAATGTGAATGGTATATATCTATATATCTATTCAGAAACTAATAAAAGCGAAGCCTGGAAAATACAAAATATCATATCAAACTTAGATAATTTAGACTCCACAAACACTTCTGCAAATTTGATTTTAGAGACCTTAAAGAAGAATAAACCCACAAACATAGTCTTTGAAAGGGATGAGGATGGAAATATTAAGAATAAAAACTATGCCATACCTGAAAAGAATGTGAACTTAAGATTGACTTTAGATCAAGATTTACAGGAAAAAGTAAACAATATATTAAATGAAGAAAAATATAAATTATTAAGTGAAATTGGAGTAGTTATATTAGAATCTGATACAGGAAAAATAAAAGTTTTAACTCAAAGAGACCATAAAAATCCAAATATAATTTTAGGGTCTGGTACGGCTAATGGTTATGTTCCTGGTTCAATTTTTAAATTGTTAGTTGAGACAGCAGCCTTGGATACAAAAAAAGTTTCTTTAAATGAAAAGTTTCTTTGCGAAGTCCATAAGGACTCTTTATGCAAGGAGCCTCACGGTAACATTACTATAGAGGAAGCATTAAAGGTTTCCTGCAATAATGTCTTTGCACAAGTGGGTAAAAAAGTTGGGTGGGACAATATACTAAGTTATGCAAAGGCAGAGGGATTATTTGATAAGGTTCTTAATTTTAAAGGAGATAAGGAGGTAAAAGGAGAGTATAGGGAGCCAGCTATCTATGAGGATGGCCCTAGGTTCTTATCCATGGGACAAAATATGCTTATATCGCCTCTACAGGCCATAAATATTGTAAATACAATAGTAAATGGCGGTACCTATGTAAAGCCTTATATTACTGATGCCTTAGTAGATATAAATAATAAAGAAATAAAAGTATTTAATACAGAAAAAAAACAGATTATGAAAAAAACTACCGCTAGTACTATGAAAGATCAAATGATAAAGGTTGTAAATGAGGGTACTGGAAAAAATGCCTCCATCCCTGGTGTAGAAATAGGCGGGAAGACTGGAACTACTGAGAGGATAGATTATATAAAAGATAAAGATGGTAAAGAAAAGAGAGAAAAGCATTCTGATGGATGGTTTATAGGATTTTTTAAGATAAAAGATAAGTATTATTCCATGGTTATCTTTGTAAAAGATATCGATGCCCAAGGAATGTATGGAGGAAATACGGCAGCACCAATTTTTAAAGACATAGTTACAATACTCCTAAAAAAATAATAATATATAATCAAAAAAAATTTATGTGTACATGCAATTTTTTTATAGCCAATCATATTATATTAATAAGCACTATTAGGAGGAACATCTTGTGTTTATTTTTAATCATATTTTTGATGTGATTGGTTCTATAACATTATTGGCAGGATATATAACCGGAAATAATTCTTTCCCTCAGCCTTTAGATGAAAAAGAAGAAGAGTGTTATCTTATTAAATTAAAAAATGGGGATTTAAATGCAAAAAACATATTGGTAGAAAGAAACTTGAGATTAGTTGCACATATAGTAAAGAAATATTCCTATCCTGGAAAAGATATAGATGATCTTATATCTATAGGTACTGTGGGATTAATAAAAGCTATAGATTCCTTTGATTATACCAAAGGTACAAGATTAGCAACCTATGCAGCAAGATGCATTGAAAATGAGATATTAATGCTAATCAGAAACAATAAAAAGTCAAAAGGGGAAGTTTATCTTCAAGATCCTATAGGAATTGATAAAGAAGGAAATGAAATTTCTCTTTTGGATGTTTTGAGTAGTGAAGAAGATTCTATATTAGAAATTGTGGAAAGTAAAATACAAATAAAAAAATTATATAATAAGATTAACAGCAGCCTACATGAAAGAGAACGTTTAATAATTGAGATGCGTTATGGGCTAATTGATGGAAAAGCAAAAACGCAAAGAGAAATAGCAAAGCTATTAGGAATTTCACGTTCCTACGTATCTAGGATTGAAAAAAGAGCACTAAAAAAGTTATTTAAGGAGTTAAATGGGAAAAATAGATTTTAAAAAAGGTGCTAAATTTCTTTTATAATTTATAATTATAAGAGGAATTTAGCATATTTTTGTAGAATAGTAATATGGGAGTTGAGTTTAATGAAAAATTGCGGGTTAATAGGTAGAAATATACGCTATTCCAGATCTCCTGAAATACATAATAAATATTACAAAGATAATGATATCCAATTTAATTATAAGATATTTAATATTGATAATGAAAAAGAGCTGGAATATTTTATGCAAAATGTTAAGAATAATAATATTATAGGCTTTAATGTAACGATACCTTACAAGGAAAAGATATTACAATATTTAGATGAGATAATTTATCCTGCTAGTATTATTGGAGCAGTAAACACGATACTGGTTGATGATAAAAAATTTATAGGGTATAATACAGATTATTACGGATTTATAGACAGTTTAAAAGAACACCAAATTCAAAATATAGATAAAAAACATATTTTAATTCTTGGAAATGGAGGATCAGCAAAAGCTGTATACACAGCGCTAATTGATCTTGGAGTAAAATACATAGATGTGGCAGGTAGAAATTTAAAAAATATTGAGCAGGACTTTTTATATGCTAAAAATATATTAAATATAAAAAGTAAAATAGATCTACATCAATATGATATGCTTATTAATTGTACACCACTTGGAAATACAAATAATAATATATTACCAATGGAACTAGAAAATTACAAAGAAGACTTAGTGATTTATGACCTTAATTATAGCCCTCCAAAATCAAAATTGCTTTGTCTAGGGGAAAGTAAAGGATTAAAAGTAGTTAATGGGGAAGCTATGTTAATAGCGCAGGCGATTCATTCCATAGATATATGGAAATCTAAGGTGAAAGAATAGGAGGAACAAAGATTGATATCATTAAATGAATTACTAGAGATTACCACTAGGGAAAATGCTTCAGATTTACATTTAACAGTAGGTATATCTCCAATTATTAGAGTAAACGGAAAGTTAACCAGTATTCAAGAAAATAAATTAACTCCAAGCGATACTGAGAAATACACTAAAGAGATTTTAGGAGACCTTTATTCAGAATATATATCAAAGGGAGAAATAGACACAAGCTATTCAACTCCAGGGTTAGGTAGATTTAGAGTAAATGTTTTCAAACAAAGGGATAGTGATGCCATTGCTATTAGAGTGATTTCTCTTAAGGTACCTACTTTAAATGACTTAAATCATCCAGCTATTATAAAGGATCTAGTTAATAAGCAAAGAGGATTAGTGTTGGTTACTGGTCCTACAGGTAGTGGAAAGAGTACTACTTTAGCAGCGATGATTAACGAGATAAACAATACTCGAGAAGCCCATATAATTACTTTAGAGGACCCTATAGAATATTTACATAGACATAATAAATCAATTATTAATCAAAGAGAGATAGGAAAGGATAGCAAAAGTTATCAAAGTGCATTAAAGGCTATTTTAAGAGAAGATCCTGATGTGATATTAGTAGGAGAGATGAGAGATTTAGAAACTATAGCTATTGCCATAACAGCTGCAGAAACAGGACATTTAGTTTTATCTACCTTACATACCATAGGAGCTGCAAAAACCATTGATAGAATAGTAGATGTTTTTCCTCCTTATCAACAACAGCAAATAAAAATACAATTAGCTGCAGTATTACAGGGAATTGTTTCTCAGCAATTAGTGCCTAAAAACGATGGCACAGGAAGAATAGCTGCACTAGAGATAATGGTCACTACTCCAGCTATTCAAAATCTTGTTAGAGAAGGTAAAACTCATCAAATAGAATCCTCAGTTCAGACTGGAAGTAAATATGGAATGAAAACTATGGATATGGCTTTAGTAGAGCTTTATAAGAAAGGGCTAATATCTAGCGAAGTAGCTTTAACTTATTGCGTAGATAGAGAGATGATAAGCAGAATGATGCTACTGTAAAAAGAAAAAGCAGTTTCATAAAGAAACTGCTTTTATATTTTATCAGATTAATTATACTAAAAAGCCAAATAATCTAACATTTTAATACAAACACTATTATCATCATTACTAGTATTATTATTTATAGTTTTAATAATGTTTTCGATTTTATCTCTATTCATAAAACAACCTCCTAAATTTTGTTTTTTAAAATAGAGATACTTTATCCGAAGGACTCGTCTTTTCTATGAAATATAGCCTCCTTAAAAATAAGTACAGCTTCTTTTCACTTCATAAGGAAACCTCCTTAATATATTATTTATGCATTTCAATTTTATGTAAATATTATACCATTAAGTATAGTTTAGCTCAACAGTGGGGAATAATAGCTTAGAGGCATAATAAACCTTATAATAGTGTTACCCACTATTAATCTGTATAAAGTCTATTAATCTATGGACTTTATAGTGTTTAATCCCTTTTCCTCCTAAATCTAAAAAAAATCTTAATTTGTACAAATACATATAGTATTTAATAGATATTTGTGCTAAAATAACTTTGAACTAGGGGGGATTTTTAGATGGATATTTTTAAATCGGTAGTTCAGTCAATAATTGCTGTATTTACCAATGTAGTATTTATAATTTCCATGTATTATTTGTTTCTATCTTTCTTTGGGATAATAAGATTTAGACCAAAAACAAAAGTAGAACCAAAAAACAGCTTTGCACTAATTGTAGCTGCTCATAACGAAGAAATGGTTATTCAAGATATAGTAAATAGTTTAAATATCGTAGATTATCCAAAGGAATTATATGATATATTTGTTATAGCAGATAATTGTAATGATAAAACCGCTTTAAAAGCTAGGCAAGCAGGGGCTATAGTTTGTGAAAGATTCAACAAAGAACAAAGAGGTAAGGGATATGCCCTTGAATGGATGTTTGATAAAATTTTTAAAATGGAAAAAAAATATGATTCTGTAGTGGTTTTTGATGCAGATAACCTTGTTTCAAAGGATTTCTTAAATGAAATGAATAGAATGCTTTGCAAGGGGTATAAAGTTGTCCAGGGATACTTAGATAGTAAGAATCCGAAAGATACATGGATTACAGGTAGTTATTCAATTGCTTTCTGGACCTCAAACAGAATGTTTCAATTATCAAGAAGTAATTTAGGATTATCTAATCAGTTAGGTGGAACAGGGTTCTGCATTGATACGGAAACTCTAAAAGAATTAGGATGGGGAGCTACTTGTCTTACAGAGGATTTAGAGTTTACTTGTAAACTAGTTTTAAATGGGCATAAGGTAGGTTGGGCTCATGATGCAGTAATATATGATGAAAAGCCTTTAACACTAGTGCAATCTTGGTCCCAAAGGAAAAGGTGGATGCAAGGTTTTGCTGATGTTTCAAGCAGATATTTTTTCAAGTTACTAAAGAAATCTATAAAAGAATTAAATTTTGTTGCTTTAGATTGTGCTTTATATAGTATACAACCTATTGTTATAATATTAGTAGGTATAGCAGCAATTTTAAATGCAGTAAATTATATAGAAAAAGCTCCACAAATTATTTCAAATGTTGTTAATGCTCTGCATTCAACAAGCTCCTTTTTAGTTATGCTAAGTGGTGCCTTAATAATAATTATGCAATTTATATATACTCCTTTTATATTAGTACTAGAAAAAAAGTTAAATTTTAAAATATTTATATATTATATATTATACCCTATATATGCCATAACTTGGTTACCTATTTCAATACAAGGTATTATCGATAAAGATAAAAAAGAGTGGTCTCACACTCTTCATACAAGAAGTGTAAATATTAAAGAATTGGAAAAAGCTAATTGAAAGGATGAGATGTAATTCTCATCCTTTTTAATATAAATTTAAACATAAAAAATATAATTTTAAATAAATTTTTAATTAAATTGTATAAATTAAGAGGAAATTTAAAATCAACGTGGAATATATATAACAGTTAAAGGGAGACTACGGAAGGAGGTTAGGCTGAAAAGTATGATCAACGAATATATAGTAGGTGTTGAAGTAGGATCTTCAAAAGTTTCTGCAACTATTGGGAAATTAGATAAATTTGGAGGCCTAAAGATATTAGGTAGTTGTTTTGAAAAGTGTACTGGGGTAAAAAAGGGTATAATAATTAATATAGATAGTGTAGCGGAAGTTGCTAAAGCCTGCTTAGATAATTTACAGAAGATGATCGATGTTCCCATTAATAAGGTATATTTATCTATACCAAGCGGTATGTGCAGAATTATCTCTAGCAAGGGTGTTATAGCTATTTCTGATGATAAACAGGAGATAAAAAAAGAGGATATAAAGAGGGTAATGGAAGTAGCTAAGATTGTACAAATTTCAAAAGATGAAGAAATAGTGGACTCGCTTTCAGAGCAATACATAGTGGATGATTATACTAATATTGATGATCCTGTAGGAATGAAAGGTAGCAGATTAGAAGTTGATGCAAAAATAATAACTTGTAAGTCGTTATTCTTAAATAACTTAAATAAAAGTATAGATAGCATTGATTTACAGGTTGCTGGAACCATAATTCAGGCTTTAGCTGATTATTCTCATATCACAGAAAATGCAGATAAATCTGATATTGCTTTAGTAGATGTAGGAGCGGATGTTACAAATATCTCATTTTTTAAAAAGGGTGTTTTAACATATACTTCAATACTACCTCTGGGTGGAAGCAATATTACTAGTGATATAGCTATTTGTTCCGGTATGCCTTTAGAAGAGGCGGAAGAAGTTAAAATTAAATACGGGGCTCTAAACAAAAATTATGAAGATGTAATATTAAAAGCTTCCAATGGAGCTCAAATACAAAGATATACCTTAGAGGATATTATTGAGGCTAGAGTAGAAGAAATTTTAAAATTTATATTAAAAGAATTAAATAAAACTGGTTACTATAACGATATTAAAAATATATATGTATATGGTGGTGGTATAGCTTTATTCGATGGAATAAAAGAATTAAGTGAAGAAGTATTAGAAAAACCAGTTTTAATTTCAATTAATTCTGAAAATCATCACACATTTACCTCTTTAGGTATTGTTAAAAGTGTATTTAATGAGGTAAAATTAGAATATGAAACATTGAGTAACAGATTTGAAAAAACAAATAGTTATGAGAATGAGGAAGATGTAGATACAAAAAATAACTTTTTTAGCAAAGTTAAGAGAATTATAGGTGAATTTTTCTAAAGAGGAGGAATTATTTTGTTAGATTTTGATGTTGATGTTCAGCAATTTGCGCAAATAAAAGTAGTTGGTTGCGGCGGTGGAGGAAATAACGCTGTTAATAGAATGATAATAGAAGGTTTAAAAAATGTTGAATTTATTGCTATTAATACGGACAAGCAAGCTTTAATGCTATCCCATGCAACGCAAAAGATACAAATCGGAGATAAATTAACAAAAGGCTTAGGTGCTGGAGCTAATCCTGAAATTGGACAAAAAGCTGCAGAGGAAAGCAAAGATGAAATAGCTGAGGCAATAAAGGGCGCTGATATGGTATTTATAACTGCAGGCATGGGAGGAGGAACTGGTACAGGAGCTGCACCAGTAGTAGCTGAAATAGCTAAATCCATGGGAATATTAACTGTTGGAGTAGTTACAAAGCCCTTCCCTTTTGAAGGTAGAAAAAGAATGCTTCATGCTGAAATGGGTATAAATAATCTAAAGCAGAGAGTGGACACTCTTGTTACTATTCCAAATGAAAGATTGTTGTCCATGGTAGATAAAAAGACTACATTGCTTGATTCTTTTAAAAAGGCTGATGATATATTGAGACAAGGTGTACAAGGTATATCTGATTTGATTACTATACCAGGATTGGTTAATCTAGACTTTGCTGACGTAAGAACAGTAATGTTAGATAAAGGTTTAGCTCATATGGGTGTAGGTAAAGGCACTGGAGATAATAGAGCTCAAGAAGCAGCGAAACAGGCTATATCAAGTCCGCTTTTAGAGACTTCCATAGTAGGAGCAACTGGAGTATTACTTAATGTTACTGGAGGAGCAGACCTAGGCTTATTAGAAATTAATGAAGCTGCTGAGATTGTTCAACAAGCAGCAGATCCAGACGCTAATATAATTTTTGGTGCTGTTATAGATGAAAGCTTGAAAGACGAAATTAGAATCACTGTAATAGCTACTGGTTTTGAAAGTGATAGAAAGCAAAAAGAAAAGCAAAATTTGAATATGGAAACAATAAACATTTCTCAAAATAAGGCTCCATTAGAAGAGGTAGCATCAGCGAAGGAATATAATGATGGAGATTTAGAAATCCCTGCCTTTTTGAGAAAGCAGAGAAGATAAGAATTTAAGACCATTTCCTTTTAAGGAGATGGTCTTTTTTTACTATGATTTGGAATAAAATGTAATAAAACATAAAATAAAAAAGTATATATTGAATAAGAAAATGACAAAATTTTGAAATGGTTAGATATATAATAGTTTTATGGAGGGGTGGCCATGGTAATAAACATAGATGTATTTATTTTAGAAAATTTTATAGTAGATTTTTTTTTAATGTATATAACTTTTCAAGCAGTAAAAATAAAGGTTAAATTAAGAAAAATAATTCTTCCATCCATAATAGGGGCTATGTATGCTTTAACGCCATTTTTACCGAACAGTGCTATTTTTATATCTTTGCCTTTTAAATTATCCATTGTTTTGCTTTTTATGTTTTTACCCTTAGGTAAGAAGAATATTTCTTTACTTTTTAAGTGCAGTTTTATATATATTCTTTTCTCTATGATTTTAAGTGGTATATGTTACTTTTTAGGAATCAGAGGATTCCATATGGACGGTGCTTTAGATATAGGAAATTTCAATTATAAGTATTTACTTTTGGCTATGATGATAGTATATGTGATTTTAACTAGACTCATAGATTTTATAAAAGATAGAAATATTATGAATAGTTTTATTTATTATATAGAAATAGTTAATGGTAATAAAGCTACTAGAGTAAAGGCTTTTCTTGATACAGGAAATGAATTAAGAGAACCTGCAACTAACTTACCTGTTATTATAGTTGAAAAACAGTATATTAAAGATATAGCTTTTAAAAATGACGAACTATTCTATATTCCGTATAAGGTTGTAAATGGTGAAAAAGGTAAACTAGTGGGATTTAAGCCTACTGGAGTAAAAATATATTATGATTCCAACAATATAAAATTTAAAGATGCGATAATATGCAGTTGTGAGGAAAAATTAAGCTCTACAAATGAGTATGAAGCGTTATTATCAAGAGGAATAATGTAAAGGTGGGATAAGATGTTAAAAATAAAAATTTTATTAAACAGACTTTTATCTAAGATAAGCATATTCTTTAAGAGGATTTATTACATTGGTGGCAATGATGCTCTCCCTCCACCTTTATCTAAGGACGAAGAGGATGATCTTGTATCGCAACTTCTATCTGGTGCTGAGAATGTAAGGAGTACTTTAATTGAAAGAAATTTAAGGCTAGTGGTATATATAGCAAGAAAATTTGAAAATACTGGAGTAGGTGTGGAAGATTTAATTTCTGTGGGAACCATAGGTTTAATAAAGGCGGTAAACACTTTTAATCCTGATAAAAAAATAAAGCTAGCTACCTATGCTTCTAGATGTATAGAGAATGAGATATTGATGTATCTAAGAAGAAATAGCAAGGTAAAAGCAGAAATTTCCTTCTATGAACCTTTAAACATAGATTGGGATGGTAATGAGTTATTATTGTCAGATATCCTAGGTACAGATAATGATATGGTTTATAATTTTATAGAAGATGAAGTGGATAAGAATTTGTTATTTCTAGCAATGAAGAAATTAAATGAGAGAGAAAAAGAGATAGTAAAGCTTAGATTTGGATTGTGTGGCATAAAGGAGAAAACTCAAAAAGAGGTAGCGGATATGCTAGGAATTTCTCAATCCTATATTTCTAGATTAGAAAAAAGAATAATAAAAAGATTAAAAAAAGAAATAAATAAAATGGTATAGAGTTTGTCTTTTGTATAAAATTCAACCTATCAGGGGATAATTTTAATGCAATTACTCTGAAAGGGCTGATACAAAATGATGATTAGCAAAGTAGAAATTTGTGGAGTAAATACATCTAAATTGCCGGTTTTAAAGGAAAAAGAAATGAAGGAGCTCCTGCTCAAAATGAGAAAGGGTGACGATACTGCTAGGGAGACCTTTATTAAAGGAAATTTAAGGTTAGTTCTAAGTGTGATACAAAGATTTAATAATAGGGGAGAAAATGTAGACGATTTATTTCAAGTGGGATGTATAGGTTTAATGAAAGCTATAGACAATTTTGATCTGAGTCAAAACGTAAAGTTCTCTACTTATGCAGTACCAATGATAATTGGTGAGATAAGAAGATATTTAAGAGATAATAACTCCATAAGAGTAAGTAGATCTTTAAGAGACATAGCCTATAGAGCACTATTAGTCAGGGATAAATTAGTAAATGAAAACAATAAAGAACCCACCATATCTCAAATAGCTAAGGAACTAAATGTGCCTAGAGAAGAGGTGGTATTTGCTTTAGATGCAATTCAAGATCCTGTATCCTTATTTGAACCTATATATCATGATGGTGGAGATGCTATATATGTTATGGATCAAATTAGCGATACAAAGAATATAGATGAGAGTTGGTTAGAAAATATATCTATAAAAGAAGCTATGAAAAAGCTGAATGCTAGAGAAAAACTTATTTTAAATCTAAGGTTTTTCGATGGCAGGACACAAATGGAGGTGGCTGAAGAAATAGGTATTTCTCAAGCTCAGGTTTCAAGGCTTGAAAAAACTGCATTAAAACATATGAGAAAATACATATAGTATTTTAATGCATCTGGTAAAATAACTTATCAAGTATGTTTTCAAGATGTTTAAATAAAAACCTGCTTAAAGCCAAAGATTTATAGATTTTAAGTAGGTTTTTTACTTTTATATATTCTAATATAAATAAACTACTCATATAAATGTGAAGAAAGAAAAACATTTAAGGCATCGTAAAAAAATAAATAGTCAAAGATGAGTGGTATATTTTGCGTAAGACAAGGACAAAGGTTCCATTAATAGTGGACGCAGTATTACACAAAATAGACGAGTAGACTGACTAGTTATTTTTTGTAGATGCCTAAATAGGGGGAGGAGATAAGTATGGAATCACTACACTCTGTAAATAATATAAAAATGATGGAAGTTATTGATGTAAATATGGGGGCCAAGCTTGGATTCATTAAAGATATAAAAATTGACTGTGATAACTATAAAATTTTGTCAATACTTATTCCTGTACAAAAAAATTCCTGGTTTAGCAAACTGGACATGCTTGAAATTCCATGGGATAAGGTTGTTAAAATAGGGGTAGATGTGATTTTAGTAGACAGTGACAGTAGCTTTTCAGATAATATGTAGAAATTATGCTATAATATGTGTATAATAACCTTATATCGAAAATATCTAAAAGGAGATATGATCATAATCTAGTAGAAGGGCGTGAAAAATATTGAAGTGTCCATATTGTGCATATGAGGAAAGTAAGGTTGTAGATTCTAGGTCTACAGAGGATGATATGGCCATTAGAAGGAGAAGAGAATGTCTTAATTGTGGTAAGAGATATACCACCTATGAAAAGATTGAAGACATACCCATATTAGTGGTGAAAAAAGATTTAACCAGAGAATACTTTGATAAAAGTAAAATTATAAATGGTGTTATGAAAGCCTGTCAGAAGAGACCTGTATCTAGAAAAGAAATTGAAGGAGTTGCAACAGACATTGAAAAAACCTTAAGCAATCAAATGCTTACTGAGGTAAAATCTGATTACATAGGAGAGCTCATAATGGAAAGATTAAAGAATTTGGATGAGGTTTCTTATGTAAGATTTGCTTCTGTATATAGACAGTTTAAAGATATTAATACTTTCATGGAAGAGATTAAAAATCTTATGTCTAATAAAGAATAGCCAAGAAATATGGCTATTTTTTTATTATATAGAAATTCATAATAAAAATATGTTAAGATAAAGTTAATAATAGTTAATTAATATAAATAATAATAAATACAATTTAAAAAGATGTTAAAATAAAATAGGGGGTGCATTCATGGAATTAACCACTGTAGATGAGGATTATAAGTTTATTACGCATAGTTTTAATAAGGTTAAAATTCATTTCTCGACAGCTTATAATGGTCTTAATTTTAACTTAAGCTCTGAAGAAGGAAAAGAGAATCTAGAAAATATTAAAAAATGGTTTAATGTCAAGGAAATTGGATACTTAAATCAAGTTCATAGCGATTTAGTTTATAATTTTGATGGTGACAAGCACCAAGGAGATGCATTGATTACAGAAAAAAAGGGAGTAGCTATAGGCGTATTTACTGCAGATTGTGTACCTATTATGCTATTTGATAGTGAGAAAGAAGTAATAGCTGCGGTGCATAGCGGATGGAAGGGAACTTATTTAAATATAATTTCAAAAGTCTTAAATAAAATGAAGTTTGAGTATGGATGTAAGGCTAAAAATATAAAAGCTATTATTGGGCCCCATAATATGCAGTGTTGCTATACCATAGGAGAAGATCTAAAAGAAAAGTTTTTAAGTCTTCCATTATTTCAACATGAAGCTATAATGAATAAAGAGAATCTTAATCTTCAAGAATGTATTAAGATACAGTTGCTAAGTGAAAATATAGAATTAGAGAATATTATATTTAATGAGGTATGTACCTATTGTAATAAGGAACTACCTTTGCATTCTTATAGGAAAAATAAAGAGAACGCTGGAAGAATGTTTTCTTTTATTTACATGAGTTAGAATTGGAGGTTTTACAATGGCTGATGAAAAAATATTAGTAGTTGATGATGAGGAACATATTATAGAATTGTTAAAGTTTAATTTAGAAAATTCTGGGTACAAAATTTATGCAGCTACTAATGGCTTAGATGCTATAAAGCTTGCAAAAGCTGAGATACCTAAATTGATTCTTTTAGACCTTATGCTGCCTGGTATGGATGGATATGATGTATGTAAAGAGATAAGAAAAGATAGTTCCATATCACATATTCCAATAATAATGATAACGGCAAAGGGTGAAGAACTAGATAAAATATTAGGATTGGAATTAGGCGCAGATGATTATATAACAAAACCTTTCTCTATAAGGGAGCTTTTAGCCAGGGTGAAGGCGGTTTTAAGAAGAACAAATAATCAATATATTGATAAGTCTTTTAAATTTGGTAATATAACTATAGATTTTCAAAAGCATGAAGTTACTAAGAATTCCTCTAAAATAGATTTAACTTTAAAGGAATTTGAGCTTTTAGAGATATTGATTAAAAATAAGGGAAGAGTTATGACTAGAGATTTTCTTTTAGATAAGATATGGGGCTATGAATATATTGGAGAGACTAGAACTGTAGATGTTCATATAAGGCATTTAAGACAAAAGATAGAGGATGATGATAAGAACCCTAAATACATTGAAACCATTAGAGGAATTGGATATAGATTTAATCATGGAGAATAGCTATGAAGAATAAAATAATGATTTCCGTACTAAGCACCATTCTATTTAGTCTTATAGTTATCACCTCTTTATTTATAGTAATTTCAAATTATCAATATGTAGAAAATATGAAAAATAATTTAAAATTAAATAATGAAATGCTCTATAAGCTAATAAATGAGGATGCTTTAAAATCCCAGGAACAATTTTTTGAAAATGGCAGGAATCAATCAGAAATACGAATTACCCTTATAGATAAAGAGGGCAATGTAAAGTATGATTCTTTAAAAGATTATAGAGGAATGGAGAATCATAATCTGAGAAAAGAAATAATTGAGGCTAGAGAAAAGGGAGAAGGAAGTAGTATTAGATATAGTGACACCACAGGAAAAAACATGATTTATTATGCTACTAAGCTTCAAGATGGAAGCATAATAAGAACTGCTATGGCTCTAGAAAATATAAAGATGCTGCAGAATTATTATTTAAAGTATTATTTTGCAATACTGATTATGGTTATTATAATGGCGGTAATACTATCTTCAAAGCTTACCCACGTTATAGTAGAGCCCATTAAAGATTTACAGTTTATAACCTCGAGAATTGCAAAGGGCGAATATGACAGAAGAGTAAATATTAAATCTAAGGATGAGATAGGGGAATTAGGAAGAACCTTTAATAATATGGCTGATAGGCTTCAATTAACCTTAAGCGATGTAATTGATAAGCAAAATAGATTAGAGGCTATATTAAAGAGTATGGATAGTGGAGTTATAGCTGTAGATAAGAATTATAAAGTAATAATGATAAATCCCTATGCAAAAAAAATCTTTGGAGTAGATGAGGATATAATTGGTCAAAATCTTATGGACAATATAAGGGATTTTGAATTTGAAAATGTGTTTAAAAACAATAAAGATGAATATACAGAAATTAAAATTTTATGGCCTAGTGAGAGAGAACTTAGAATTAAAACTGCAGATATAATAAATCAGAATCAGCATATAGGTACTGTGGCGGTGGTTCAAGATATAACGGATATTAAAAGACTTGAGAATATGAGGTCTCAGTTTGTAGCGAATGTATCACATGAACTCAAAACCCCATTAACTTCTATAAAGGGGTTTGCGGAGACTTTAAGATATGTGGAAGATTCGGCCAATAAAGAAAAGTTCTTAAATATTATAAATGATGAAGCTGAACGATTGACTAGATTAATAAACGATATTTTAATATTATCTGATATTGAGCAGCATAGGGATGACAGAATGGAAGAAATTGATGTGACCGCATCCTTAAAAAATATATATTACTTAATGAAAAATACAGCGGATAAGAAAAATATCAAATTGGAGCTTATGGTAAAAGATCAATGCAATATATGTGGTAATGAGGATAGATTTAAACAAATGATAATAAACTTAGTAGACAATGCTATTAAGTATTCAGAAAGAGAAGATGAAGTTTCTATAATTTGTAGTAAACTAAAAGATAAATGTGTTATAACAGTTAAGGATACTGGAGTAGGTATTCCAAGGGAACATGTTTCAAGGCTTTTTGAAAGATTCTATAGAGTAGATAAGGCTAGATCAAGAGCTAATGGAGGTACTGGCTTAGGTCTGGCCATTGTAAAGCATATAATATTAAGCTTTAAAGGTACCATAGAAGTTAAAAGTGAATTAGGAAAAGGTAGTGAATTTATTGTAAGAATCCCACTGTATAGAGGCTAAATCAGCCTCTTTTTTGTTCCGTGCAAATAATAAGTTTCAAATTTAGACATAATACTTAACATAAACTAAACATAAACTAAACATGTCCTAAACAAAACATAAAAATATTTATGTTAATATTAGGATGTAAGGCAAAACAATATAAAAATTAGGAGGAGAGAGACAAGATGATATTATCTAAAAAGAAACTACTAAGTATATTAGCTGCTTTAACTGTAAGCGCTACAATATTTGCAGGATGCGGATCAAAATCAGGTGATAATACTGGATCAAATAATAAAGGTGAAACAAAAAAATTAAGTGGAACAATAAAGATTGATGGTTCTTCAACGGTATTCCCAATATCTGAAGCTATGGCAGAAGAATTTAATCAAAGCTATCCAGACGTAAAAATAACTGTAGGAGAATCTGGAACTGGCGGAGGAATGAAAAAATTCACTAATAAAGAAATTGACATAGCAGATGCATCAAGACCAATAAAGGATGAAGAAAAAGAAGCTGCTAAGAAAAATGGCGTAGAATATGTTGAGTTAAAGGTTGCCTATGATGGAATTACTGTAGTAGTAAATAAGGACAATGACTGGGCTAAAGAAATGAAAGCTGAGGACCTAAACAAGATTTGGAAGGAAGGAAGCACGGTAAAGACTTGGAAAGATGTTAATCCAGCATGGCCAGATCAACCAATAAAATTATATTCTCCAGGAACAGCCTCTGGAACCTTTGAATATTTTACAGAAGCAATAAATAAAAAGGCTAAATCTCAAAGGCAAGATGCTACTCCAAGTGAAGATGATAATGTATTAGTACAAGGTGTAGCTGGAGATAAATATGCTATGGCTTACTTTGGATATTCATATTATGAAGCAAACAAATCAAAGATCCATGCAGTTAAAATTGACGGTGTAGACCCAAGTTTAGATACAATCAAAAATGCAACATATAAACCTCTTTCAAGACCATTATATATTTATATAAATAAAGAAGCTTTAAGCAGACCAGAAGTAAAAGAATTTGCTACTTTCTACTTAAAACAAGCAACAAAAATAGTTCCTGAAGCAAAATATGTACCATTTGCAGAAGCAGAATACACAAGTCAATTAGATAAATTAAAATAATATAACAAAAAATTAAGAAACGCTCTAAATTTTAGCAGCGTTTTTTAAATTTTTTGCGTTGCTATGTTAAATTTTTTTAACTTAATCTTAACTTATTCATCTCCATAGCATAGAGGTTTTAGTATAGAATTTATAACAGAAGAAACAATATTATGGTATTTTTATTGCTTAACAATACCATAATAATATTAACTTTATGTTAAGTTAATGATTAGGAGGGTAACAATGCATAAGTTAAAGAAAAATAAAAAGAGTTTAACAATTAAAGAATTGATAATTGAAAGGATACTTCAGCTATTTGCTGTGATATCAATATTAACCACTATTGCTATTATAGTTAGTTTATTTGGAGAGAGTATAAATTTTTTTAAAGAAGTTTCAATAATTGAATTTTTCACCTCTAAAAAGTGGACACCACTAATGGAACCTAGAAATTTTGGAATAATACCTTTATTCACTGGAACTATGATCATAGCCTTAGGTGCAAGTATAGTATCTATACCCATTGGACTAGGAACTGCTATATATTTAAGTGAATATGCACCTAAAAAGGTTAGAAAGGTTATAAAGCCAATTTTAGAGGTGTTAGCTGGCATTCCCTCTATAGTTTATGGATTCTTTGCACTAAATTTTATAACTCCACTACTAAAAGGAATTTTTCCTCAAACAGAAGTGTTTAATGCAGCAAGTGCAGCTATAGCAGTAGGAATTATGACAATTCCAATGGTGTCCTCCCTAAGTGAAGATGCTATGAACTCCGTTCCTAATTCCATAAGAAATGGTGCTTATGCCCTAGGATCTACTAAGCTTGAAGTAGCTACTAAAATAGTACTACCAGGGGCTAAATCAGGAATAATCTCTTCTTTTGTTCTAGCAGTATCCAGAGCTATTGGGGAGACTATGATAGTAACTATTGCCGCAGGGGCAAATCCACAAATGACTCTAAACCCATTAAAGAGTATACAAACCATGACTGGCTATATGGTCAATGTTAGTATGGGAGATGTAACTCATGGAACTGTTGAATATAAGACTATTTTTGCCGTAGGAACAGCATTGTTTGTAATGACCTTTGTGTTAAATTTAATAGCCAAAGCTTTCATAAAGAAAAATGTGGAGGTAGCGTAATGGATCAAAGCACATTAAGAAATATTAAAAGAAGAAAGATTAAAAACTCTATAGTAAAATATTTATTTTTAATATGTACTCTATTTGGAATAGTAGTTTTGATAGTGTTATTAAAGCAAATACTTGAAACGGGATTAAAGCATTTAGATTTAAAATTTTTAACCAGTTTTCCTTCAAGAACAGCGTCAAAAGCAGGAATTAAATCTGCCCTTGTCGGAAGCCTATGGGTTATACTATTAACAGGTTTATTCTCCTTTCCATTAGGGGTAGGTACCGCTATTTATTTAGAAGAATATGCAAAGAAGAATTGGTTTAATAAATTACTTCAAATAAATATATCAAATTTAGCTGGAATACCATCCATAGTATACGGAATGTTAGGTTTAAGCGTATTCGTAAAAGGGTTAAGATTTGGAACAAGTATCTTATCAGGTTCTTTAACCCTAACATTGCTAATATTGCCTGTAATAATAATATCCTCTCAGGAGGCCATAAAAAGTGTACCAGATACATTAAGGCAAGGTTCCCTAGCTCTCGGAGTAACAAAATGGCAAACCATAACTGGGGTAGTATTACCTTATTCTTTGCCAGGAATATTAACAGGTTGTATTTTAGCTATATCTAGGGCTCTAGGAGAAGCTGCACCTCTTATCATGGTAGGAGCTGTGGGTTACATAGCTTTCTTACCTAAAGGACTATTAGACTCTTTTACTGCATTACCTATTCAAATATACAACTGGACTTCAAGACCACAAGCAGAGTTCCAAGAAATCGCTGCTGCAGGAATTATAGTTTTAATGGCGGTGCTATTAACCTTTAATGCTATAGCTGTAGTAGTAAGAAATAAATATCAAAAGAGATTTGACTAAGATTAAGAGGTGATTGATAATATGGCTTTAGGCATGAAAGTAACAAATTTAGATTTTTATTATGGCAAATCAAAGGCTTTAGAAAATATAAATCTTGATATTCCAGCAAATCAGGTAACGGCATTAATAGGCCCTTCAGGCTGTGGTAAATCCACATTTTTAAGAAATCTAAATAGAATGAATGATTTAATTGATGGAACAAAGGTTGAAGGGCAAATTTATTTAGAAGATAAAGATATTTTAGATAAAGATGTGGATGTAGTAGACCTAAGAAAGAAGATAGGTATGGTATTTCAAAAACCTAATCCCTTTCCAAAAAGCATCTATGAAAATGTAATATATGGACCTAAGAGACATGGCATAAAGAATAAGGCTGAATTAGATGAAATAGTAGAAAAAAGCTTAAAAGGGGCTGCCTTATGGGAAGAGGCAAAGGATAAACTTCATAAGTCCGCTTACGAGCTTTCAGGAGGACAACAGCAAAGATTATGCATTGCAAGGGTGCTAGCAGTGAAGCCAGAAATAATATTAATGGACGAACCAACCTCTGCCTTAGACCCTATATCCACCATGAAAATAGAAGAGCTAATACAAGAGTTAAAAAAGAACTATACGGTGGTCATAGTTACTCATAATATGCAACAGGCAGGCAGAATATCTGATCGTACTGTGTTTTTCTTAAATGGAAGAATTATAGAGGCAGATTTAACTGAAAATATTTTTTACAATCCAAAGGATAAACGTACTGAGGATTATATTTCAGGTAGATTCGGTTAAAGAATTTTTAAATTATTGGAGGATTAAATATGGCAACTACTATAAAGGTTAAGGATTTAAATTTATATTATGGCAGCATGCAGGCCCTAAAAAATATAAATTTAGACATTGAGAAAAATGCAGTAACAGCTCTTATAGGACCTTCCGGCTGCGGTAAATCCACTTTCTTAAGAACCTTAGATAGAATGAATGATTTAATTGAGAATGTAAAAATTACCGGAGAGGTCATATACGAAGGTAAGAATATATATAAAGACTATGATATTATGGAATTGAGAAAGAAGATAGGTATGGTATTTCAAAAGCCTAATCCCTTTCCAATGTCCATTTATGATAATATAGCTTATGGACCTAGAATTCATGGAATAAGAAATAAATCTGTATTAGACGGTATAGTTGAAAAAAGCCTAAAAGAGGCTGCCCTTTGGGATGAGATAAAGGACAGGTTAAAAGAAAGTGCCTATGGTCTTTCAGGTGGTCAGCAACAAAGACTTTGCATATCAAGAACCTTAGCTGTAGCACCAGAAATACTTTTAATGGATGAACCTACTTCAGCTCTAGACCCAATTTCTACATTAAAGGTTGAGGAATTGATGGATAGCCTTAAAAAAGAGTATACTGTAGTTATAGTAACTCATAATATGCAGCAAGCAGGGAGAATTTCAGATAACACAGTATTCTTTTTAAGTGGAGAAATAGTGGAAAATGGAAAAACTGAAGATATATTCTATAGACCAATGGATAAAAGAACTGAAGATTATATAACAGGAAGATTTGGATAAAATCTATCCTGTTATCATATTATATAGTATAATGTATTTATAAAATTGTGAAAATTGAAAAGAATCAATTGATATAGTATAGGAGGAGACAATATGACAAGGGGCTCTTTTGATTTAGGATTACAAAATCTCCATAACGATGTATTAAGGATGGGAAGCATCGTTGAAAAGCAAATACATTTATCCATAGAAGCTCTAGTAAATCAAGATGAGGAGAAAGCTGATTTAGTTATTAAAAACGATGATTTAGCAGATAATTTACAAAAGGAAATTGAAGATAAATGCATTAAGCTAATAGCTATGCAACAGCCATTAGCTAAGGACTTAAGAAATATATTTACCACTACAAAGATAGTTACGGACCTAGAAAGAATGGCAGACCATGCAGTAGATATAGCAAAAATAGTAAAGAGATTAAAAGGTGAAAAATATCTTAAAGAATTAGTAGATATACCTAAAATGTCTGACATAGTACAAGATATGATTAAGAAATCCATAGATGCCTATATAACAGGGGATGTGGATAAAGCTTATGAAACCTGTAAGATGGACGATGAAATTGACGCAATATACAGACAAGTTTTTAGTGAACTGCTAGTATATATGACCAAGGATAAATCTAATATAGCCCAAGCTACTCAATTTTTATTTGTATGTAAGTTCCTTGAAAGAGTTGCAGACCATACAACTAATATCTGCGAATGGACTATATACCTTGTTAAGGGTGAATTTATAGATTTAAATGATTAAAAAAGTACCTCCTATGATAAGGAGGTATTTTAATTTTATTGACTATATAGTTTAATTAAGGTAAACTAACTAATTGATAAATAAATTTATGGGAGTGAAATCATGAATACATTAATTTCAAAGGTGCTAGAAAATAGCATTGCGGAAGAAGTAGGTATTGAGGTTGGGGATAGGGTTTTATCAATAAATGGTAATGATATTAATGATATAATAGATTACAAATTTTTATTAGCAGAAGAGTATATTGAAGTAGATGTTGAAAAACAAGACGGAGAAATATGGACTTTTGAAATTGAAAAGGATTATGAAGAGGATTTAGGTGTAGAATTTGAAAATTCTATAATGGACGAAGCAAAAAGCTGCTGTAATAAATGTGTGTTTTGCTTTGTAGACCAACTTCCAAAGGGATTAAGAAATACTCTTTATTTTAAGGACGATGATTCTAGACTATCCTTTTTACAAGGTAATTTTGTTACCTTAACTAATATGAAGGATAGCGATATTGACAGAATAATAAGATATAGAATAAGCCCCATTAATGTGTCAGTACATACTACAAATCCAGAACTAAGAGCAAAAATGCTTAACAATAGATTTGCAGGGAACATTTATGAGAGACTTAAAAAACTGGCTGAAGCTGATATTACTATGAATTGTCAAATTGTATGCTGCCCTAGCATTAATGATGGAGAAGAGCTTAAAAAAACTATAGAGGATTTATATGCTCTCTATCCTGCAGTGCAGAATGTGGCTATTGTTCCTGTAGGTCTTACTAAGTTTAGAGAGGGACTTTTCCCTTTAAAGTTGTATGATAAAGATAGTGCAAAAAAAGAAATTGAGAATATAAGAGTCTTACAAGGAAAATATATAGAAGAGATAGGGCATCCTTTTGCAAGACTATCTGATGAATTTTATGTGGTGGCGGAAGAGGAAATACCTGAAGAAGATTTTTATTGTGACTATGAACAACTGGAAGATGGCATAGGGATGATAAGACTTTTCAGAGAGAATATAAAAAATAATCTAAAGGATTTAGATAAAAATAAAAAAGGAAGTTTTGCTATTGTTACCGGAGTTTCTGCTTTTAATGATATAATAAAAGCAGCAGAGCTAATTGAAGCAGAAAATAATAATATTAAAGTACATGTAAATAAGATAATTAATGATTTCTTTGGAGAAAATATAACTGTAGCAGGATTGATTACTGCCACAGATATAATAAATCAAATAGATAAACACAAGGAATATGAAAGCATAATTATACCTAAAAACATGTTAAGAAGTGGAGAGGATATTTTCTTAGATGATATTACATTAAAGGATTTAAGTCACAGGTTAAATAAAAAAATACTGGTATGTGATTATACTGGTGAAAATCTAATTCAAATAATTAACGAGAACTGTTAGGAGGAATATAAATGGGAAAACCAATAGTAGCTGTAGTTGGAAGACCTAATGTAGGTAAATCCACTTTATTTAATAAACTAGCTGGAAAAAGAATTTCTATAGTGCAAGATACTCCAGGAGTAACAAGGGATAGAATTTATGCGGAGGCTGAATGGCTTAGGCATACCTTTACTATTATTGATACCGGTGGTATAGAGCCTGAAAGCAGTGATATAATAGTAGCTCAAATGAGAAGGCAAGCACAGATAGCCATAGAAACTGCGGATGTAATAGTATTTATAGTAGATGGTAAAGAAGGATTAACAGGAGCTGATGGAGAAGTAGCTCAAATGTTAAGAAAGAGCAAAAAACCAGTAGTTTTAGTAGTTAACAAGATAGACTCCTTAAAGGATGAACAAAATGCTTATGAATTCTATAATTTAGGTATAGGAGACCCTATAACTATATCTGCAACACAAGGTTTAGGCTTAGGGGATATGCTAGACAGGATAGTTGAGCATTTTAAAGACTCTGATAATGGTGATGAAGAGGATGAATATATTAAAATAGCTATGGTAGGAAAGCCTAATGTAGGTAAGTCCTCTTTGATCAATAGATTATTGGGAGAGGAAAGAGTTATTGTTAGTGATATTCCAGGAACTACTAGAGACGCTATTGATAGCTACATAGAAAATGAACTTGGGAAATTCATATTAATAGATACTGCAGGATTAAGAAGAAAAAGCAGAGTTAAAGAAGAGATTGAAAGATACAGTGTTATCAGAACTCTTGCTGCCATTGAAAGAGCAGACGTATGCATACTTATGCTAGATGCAGAAGAAGGAGTTACAGAACAGGAAGAAAAGATTATAGGTTATGCTCATGAATTAAATAAGGCTATAATGGTTATAGTGAATAAATGGGATTTAATTGAAAAAGATGATAAGACCATGGATAAGTTTAAAAAGGAAATATCCATGAAGCTCTCCTTTATAACCTATGCTCCATATTTATTTATCTCTGCAAAAACAGGTCAAAGAGCTCATAAAGTATTAGAAGTTGCTAAGGAATGCTTTGATAACTATAATAAGAGAATATCTACAGGAGTTTTAAATGATGTAATAAATAAAGCAGTTCTTATGAAGGAACCTCCTACAGTGGGATTAAAAAGATTAAAGATATTCTATGTTACTCAAGTGGGAACTAAACCACCTACTTTTATATTCTTCGTAAATGATTCCCAAGCATTGCATTTCTCTTATGAAAGATATTTAGAAAACCAATTGAGAGATAGCTTTGACTTTAAGGGAACAGGTATAAAATTGGAGTTTAGAGAAAGGAAAGAGTAAAATGAGTAAGATTACTTTTCTAGGTGGAGGAAGCTTTGGTACGGCTTTAGCTACTTTATTAGCTAAAAAGGGCAATAGGATTTCTATTTGGGATAGAGATGCTTCAGTGGTAAAGGACATAAATGAAAATAGAAAGAATTCTAGATATATGAAGGAGTTAGTAATACCAGAGAACATAACTGCTCATTTAAGCATGGAAGAGGCTTTAGTAGAAGCAGATTATGTTATAGTATCAGTTCCTTCCCATGTGGTAAGAAGCCTATGCGAGAAAGCAAAGGCATTTATACCTAAAAAGGCTATAATAATAAGTATAGCTAAAGGTATAGAGGAAGGCTCATTAAAAAGAATTTCTGAGATAATAGAAGAAGAATTAGGGAACCCAGTGGTAATACTTTCGGGTCCTAGCCATGCAGAAGAGGTGGCTATTGAAATCCCCACCACTGTAGTGGTTTCTTCAAGGGATATGAAATACGCAGAAATAGCTCAAGATCTGTTTATGACTCCTAACTTTAGAGTTTATACCAATGAAGACCTAATAGGGGTAGAAATCGGTGGGGCAGTTAAGAATATTATAGCCCTAGCAGCAGGGGTATCTGATGGGCTAGGTTATGGAGATAATACGAAGGCTGCCTTAATGACTAGAGGTATGAGTGAAATAATCAGAATAGGCATAAAGATGGGCGGAAATCATGAAACTTTCTCAGGGCTCACAGGTATGGGAGACCTAATAGTTACCTGCACTAGTATGCACAGCAGAAACAGAAGAGCAGGCATATTAATAGGTAAAGGTAAAACCATGGAGGAAGCAGTGGAAGAGATCGGCATGGTAGTAGAAGGCATAAAAGCTTGCAAAGCTTTTTACCAGCTTAAAGAGAGAGAAGAGGTTTCTATGCCCATAACTGATGTATTATATAATGTGTTATTCAATAATATGAACCCTATAAATGGGGTAGCTGATCTTATGCTAAGAGATAAGAAAAGTGAAACTTATTAGAGGAATAATTTAAACAAAAATATAATATATATTTTATATAAAACCTATGAAACAAATGAAAAATTTTGTTTTATAGGTTTTATTTTTAGTAATAAAAAGTATTTTTAATAAATATATATATATTGTTAATATGTATATTAGGAGGGTATAACTTGGATAACTTTAATATATACAAGGATATTGCCGAAAGAACTCAAGGGGATATTTATGTAGGAGTTGTAGGTCCAGTTAGAACAGGAAAATCCACCTTCATAAAAAGATTCATGGATATGATGGTAATACCAAAGATAGACAATACTTATAAAAAACAAAGAGCAAAGGATGAGCTTCCTCAAAGCGGATCGGGAAAAAGTATTCATACCACTGAGCCTAAATTTGTTCCTAATGAAGCTATCGAAATCACCTTAGAAGATGGAATAAAGTTCAAGGTAAGAATGGTAGACTGTGTTGGTTATATCGTAAAGGGTGCTTTAGGCTACATGGAGGGTGAACAGGCTAAAATGGTAACCACTCCTTGGTACGACTATGAAATACCCTTTGAAGAAGCAGCAGAAATAGGTACGAAGAAGGTTATCAATGAACACTCTACCATAGGACTTCTTATCACCACCGATGGTTCCATCACTGACATCAGCAGAAGTGAATACGTAGAAGCTGAGGAAAGGGTAGTTCAAGAATTAAAATCTATAAATAAACCTTTTATAATGGTTCTAAACTCCTCCCGCATGTATTCCACAGAAACCATGGCACTAAAAAAAGAGCTTGAAGAAAAATATGATGTGCCAGTACAGGTAATGGATGTACTGAACATGAAGGAAGAAGACATAGTAGGTCTATTCCAAAGAGTATTAAAAGAATTCCCTGTAAAAGAAATAAACATAGATATGCCAGAATGGATTGAAAAGCTAGAACCTACTCATTGGTTAAAGGTTAATTTCTTAAATGTAGTTAAGGACATGTGCAAAAACATATTTAAAGTAAGAGACATAAAAAAATCTCTAGATAATTATAGAGAGGAGGACTTCTTAGGAAATACATCAATTAATGAAATGAATATGGGAGAGGGCACCGCAAGAGTAGAAATGGCTCCTAAGCCAGGTATATTCTATCAAATATTAAGTGAAGCCTGTGACTGCAATATAAGAGGAGAAAATGACTTATTGTCAATTATAAAAAATCTTAATAGAGCTAAGACAGAATTTGAAAAAATAGAAGCCGCTCTAAAGGATGTAAAAGAAACTGGCTACGGCCTTGTAGCTCCTCAATTAGCAGAAATGAAGTTTGAAGAGCCTGAAATAGTAAAACAGGGCAATAGGTACGGAGTTAAACTAAAAGCTAGCGCACCATCTCTGCACTTTATAAAGGCAGATATTCAGACTGAGATATCTCCTATAATGGGAACAGAAAAAGAAAGCGAAGAGCTAGTAAAATCCTTATTAGAACAGTTTGAAAGCGATCCATCAAGGATGTGGCAAAGCAATATGTTTGGCAAATCCTTAGAAATGCTTGTAAAGGAAGGACTACAAAATAAGCTCTATAAAATGCCAGAGGATGTTCAATGCAAGATTCAAAAAACACTACAAAAGATAATAAATGAAGGCAATGGTGGTTTAATTTGTATTATATTATAATGGAAATAGGGCCTAGCAGCTTATCTTTGAAAAAGTATAAGCTGCTTCAAGGCTTGTATTGAATAAGTCTGTTTATATATATGGTAAAAAATGTTATTGATTTTATTTCAATATATGATATAATATAAATCGTTATCTGGGTATGGCGCAGATGGTAGCGCGCTAGAATGGGGTTCTAGAGGTCGCAGGTTCAAATCCTGTTACCCAGACCAATCCTGTATTTTCAAGGCTTCCAAGGCTTTTGTAAGTAAATGACATTTAAAATAAGCCACTAGAATTTTGATGTAAAAATCATGGTTCTAGTGGTTGTTTTTATGCCTGTAATTAGCAGGAAAGGTGATATAAAATGAGAAGAAAAATTGAATTACAACAGCCAACAACTACTTTGGAAGAAGGTATAGAAAGATGGATTTTACATTGTAAGAGACGTGGACTTACAGAGAAGACAATTAGATATTATCAGGATATCAGTAATATTTTTATGAGACACGTTTATTACAAAACTCCGATATCTAAGATAACAAAAAATACAATAGATGATTTTGTTATTAAATTACAAGAGTTTTTAATAAATAGAGGAGATATGGTATAGATTATGTTTTTGTTCATAGCTACGGTGGAAAATTATCTACAGATAGGTTAAATAATATTTTAAATAATTATTATAAGTTAAGAGGTGTAACAAAAACAGGAGTGCGTATATGGAGGAGAACCTATGCTAAAGATTACATTGTCGCAGGTGGAAGTGCATTAAGGTTACAAGTACAATTATGTCATTTTAAGCAAGTTAACAAATTAGTAGTTAATTGTCCTAAACGCTTATAAACGCAAAATCATAACCACCTCTTTTAGGAGTAGTTGTGATTTTTAGAATATTTTTACTATAAATGTTGAATATGTTTTTAAAAGTAATTTATAATGAGCAAAATGGATGAGAGATTAAGAAGAGAATATTTATAATTATTTTTTCCATTGTATTTATTGCATTTTGAACAGTATAATTTAGTTACTATGATATTGAGAAGAAACAATGAGTAAGAAATATAAAACTTTTATCAAGCTAGAACTGTGCGAAATAGAGAATTTGAAGGTTATTTACTTTTTTCATACGGTGATTGAAGGAGAGATTATTTATGATAGCACACAAAGGTACACAAACAATAATTACCGAACGTTTATTATTGCGGAAGATACTTCCTGAAGATGCAGAGATGGTATTTAAGTGGATGAGCGATCCAGAAGTATGCAAATATGAACGTTGGGAACCGCACAGTAGTGTGGATTTTACCCGGGGATATATCATTGAAGTATTTAATGGATATAAATCTAATACTACATACCAGTGGGGTGTACAACTTAATGATAAGCTTATTGGTTCTGTAAGTATCGTTGATGTGAATGATTATGATCAAAAGGCCGTTATAGGGTATTGCCTTGCAAAAGAATATTGGTCGAATGGATATATGACAGAAGCTGTTAAAGCCGTAATAAATTATATGCTATTTGATATAGGATTAAATAGAATAGAGGCTACGCATTCTGTAGAAAATGGAGCTTCAGGCAGAGTTTTAGAAAAGGCGGGTATGGTATTAGAGGGCAATGCCAAAGATTATTATTATTGTAATTCAGGATTTCAGGATAGCAATCTTTATGCTATAACAAAAAGTCTATATGTAAAACAGGCAGGAACATATTAAACAAGTCCGAAAAAATAGATGAATAACTTGCTGCTATTGAATGTTATTTAGTACATACTTTGCTTATTAAGCGGTGTAAATTTAATCTTATATTGCTTTTGAATTAAATGAAGAATTATTAGCCTTTTTATTCTTTTTAATAAAGAATACCAACGAGCAATTTGATACAGATGTTATGCCAATACAAAAGGACTGATTTTTATCAGCCCTTAAATTAATATTCATTTTATGCTTAAATCTTTTATTAATTAAACATCTATTTTGTCCTTAAATGTTTTTATTAAGTAAACACCTGTTTTCCAAATTAATTCCATCAGGATTATAAAAATACAACATATAATAAATTCAAGTAAAAAAAGGTAGTATTGGTAGTGTTTTATATAATATCCAGTTTTATAAGAAATATCATCAACAAATTTGGCATCATATTCATTATTAGTTAGTTTGAAGTATTGATCTGCATATTCATCATAACTATCTTTAATGATAACTTTATGGGGAATATCATCTATCATATTTAATGCTACTTTTTCATCAGGTAATAATTTTCCATAATTATTGTATACATCACTAAGTGAATGATTTTGCTTATATAAGAAATAGTCTGGGTATCTTATATAAAGTACACATTTTAGTAAGCTATAATTACCAATTTTATAAGGAATAATAAATACTAATATAAAAAAAATTACAAAAAAAATTTTAAAAACTTTTTTATTGTTCATATTAACCCTCTTTACAATTTTTTGCATATTTCATTATGATAATTAAGTCTCCAGCTAAAATACCTACCGCCGTAGCCAATACTATAAGGACAATGTTTTGGTTAGAAGAATTGGAAGAAATAGAAGAAGATAGTTTCAAAGCATGACTAAATAGACTTGTTTCAATATTTATGGTTATATTATTAGTTTTTGGTTTAATAAAAAATTTTTCCTATTAAAAGCCTCGGACGTTATTAATCCAGGGCTTTTTTGTTTAAAGAAAACTATTAATCCAACAATATTACACCTATGCAAATACAAGTATCCATTCTAATGTAACTCTTCTTTTTATACATATAATCACCTCAGCTTAAATTATAGATAATAATATATAAATTATACTTAATATTTCCTAAAATATGTGCTATTTATAGAAATAAACTTTTTTTAATAAGATATACGTACTACTTTAAAAAGGTGACAAGGTTTAACTTTTTAGCCATGTTAGATTACTTTTATTAATCAAAAAATTATTAAGTATCATTCTCTTTATCTTGTTTTTTCATAGATTCTTCATGTCTTTTCTTTTGAGTTGAATTTCCTTTTTTTGCATCAAAGTTAATTGGAAGATATTTTTCATCAATTATCTTTTCATAGTTTATATCAGTAAAATAATCACAAAAATTAATTTCCACATAAATTAATCTGTTATTTTCTTTGTCAGCCAAAGCATAAATATAACCACTCTCGTTTGCATAAACTGCACTTACTGGATAATTAAATTCAGTTGCACCATATATAAGATAATCTTTAGAGGAATTTAACTTTGATAATCTCTCTGTCTCTTCAATAAAAGCTTCATCACTGCAAGTATATACAAGGTATGATACAAAGTTTGGATCAAATGGATTATAATAATAATAATAAAAATTTTCAACTTTTGCTGAATCAGAAATACTTTTGGGGAATATATCATTGTTATTCCTACCATTATCTCCAAAGTATTTATCGTATTTTTGTCTATACTTACCATTATCTCCGAAATATTTATTATAATTTCGTATGTTAGTAGTTTTATCTCTTTCTATCCACATTGCACAAAAACCAAGCATCAACGTAATTAGAATAATAAAAAAAATTAATATCATCTTTGTTATTTTTTTCATTTATTTATTCTCCTTTTAATCGCAATAATGATTAGAATTTCATAAAATGTACCTTAATCACAAATTATCTAGATTTAGTTTAACATTATTATATATCTATTTCAAATTCAACTGTTATCCAAATACATCTTTAGATATTAGTTAAGCTCCTGATGGTCTAGCAGCTTATATTTTGAGTTTTGATTATTCAACAAGAGGTTTTATTTTCCTTCTAAATTTGCTCTAAAGCTCCTCTAGAATTTCTTTTATATCTTCTACTTTCATAACTTCTCTAATATACTTTCGTACTTCTCACTTCATTTTTATAATCATAACCACCTCTTTTAGGGGTGGTTATGATTGACTAAGTTTAGGTAGAAGAAATTTGACAGAGCTTCAGAAGAGTTATTTAAGAGGAAAAGAAAGTTGGAGTCTTGGAAGGGAATAAAAATACAGCTAAAAAACAATTGGTTCATTTTGAACCTATTATTTCAAAAACATTAAACAATACAGCTAAAAAAATTGCAGAACAAAATTGTGTGTCAGTAAGTACAATAAAAAGGGATGATCTTTTAAAATTCAATAATTCAGTGAAAAAATGGTATAAAACCCTCATTCATCTATAGATTATGTGGAACTAATTGGTTTAAGATGATATAATTACAAGTAGTTAAGGCACAATGGTAAGAAAGTGCTAACTAGAGATTATTTAAAATACAGTAATATAGCACTTAATAAATAGTGTTAATACACAAGGGAGGATTTTATATGTTCAGATCAATACTTCAAATTTATGTCAAGGGAAGCGATGATGCATTTGAGTTTTATAAAAAGGCTTTTGATGCAAAGATTGGTTTTCAAGATACAGACGAAAATGGCACAGTTATTCATAGGGAACTTGACATTTGTGGACAGGCTATTGCAATTGGGGAGGCTCGTGATACCACCCGTGCGGGTGGAACTAGAAGAACTACTGGCAATACCATGCAGTTCTGTATTCAGTTTGGGGAGGGGCAGGAGGATAGGGTGAGAAAAGCCTATGAAACCCTTCTTGAAGGCAGCGAAATCATTACACCCTTTGGTGAATTACTTTTCAGCCCCTGCGGTGTAGAGATGATCGATAAATATGGTGTCTGGTGGTGTCTTTTTGTGTAAACACATAATTATAAATAGGAGGAGTTAAAATGAATGATAAAATCATCTCCAGAGCGGGAGAAATTGTTGCACAGAATACTGGTGAGGAGACTTATTGTGCATTAGCGCTTATTGATTCAGATGGTTATCCGACGGTTTCAACCATCACAGCTTCCAAAGCTGACGGTATAAATTGGTTGACTTTTTGTACTGGACTTGGCAGTGATAAAACTGATCGAATCACAAAGTGCAATAACGCAAGCGTTTGCTTCAATTCCAATAAGTACAATATAACGCTTGTAGGAACAATTGATATAATTACTGACCCGGATGTAAAAAAAGAAATGTGGTATGGTGGTCTCATTAATCATTTTAGTGGCCCACAGGACCCCAACTATTGTGTATTGCGCTTCAAAACAGAACGCTATAACCTCTTGGTTGATTGGAAGGAAGCGAAAGGAAGATTATAAGTAAAATTAGAAGTTATTTTACTTCATTTTCTTCTTAATTTAATGACTAAACTTTAAAATTAAATAACTTTTCTAAATACCGTATTATTTGAATGAATTTTACGGTATTTTTGTGTCGCATTTCAAAAAAATTACCCAATATCAAATAAGTATTTTAAGCTAAGGAAATTGTTAAGAAGATTAAAAGATTGAAGTTATAAGTATATTGTATCAATATGGAATGATTGTAGCCATATGGTGAATTGTGATACAATTTCCATATAGATTAAAGTTATTTTATAATTTAAATACAATATGGGGGATAGGTTTATGGATCTTAATTCTATAGTTCAAAACATTGCAACATTTACAGTAGGAACAATTTCAGTTTCAGCTGTATTAGTGGCAATTTCAAAAAGGGTTTTTGATAAATGGCTTGAAACTAGAGTTGCCAAATATGATTATGAACTTAAGTTAAGACTTGAAGAGTACAAGCTTGAAAAAGAAAAAATCGCAGAAGAGAGTAAGATAAGATTTTCAAAATTACATAGTGAGAGGGCAGAAATTATAAAAGAACTTTATAAGAAGCTCCAACGTGTTCATGATTATCTAATAATTTACATTAGTGAATTAAGTAAAAACACAACCAATTTAGATAAATTTATGGATATACATAAATCTTTAAATGAAGAGGCAGGCGACTTTTTAAATTATGCTAACAATAATAGGATATTCTTTGATACAAGATTAGTCTCAACAATAAAGCAAGTTGAGGAAATAATTGTAGTAAAAGTTGATACAGACAGAATAAAGGAAAAGGTTATTAAGAGTAATAAAGTATATCTTGAAGAGGTTGAAAGGAATATCTTAACTAAATTAGTTCATGTTGAGATACCGAGATTAAAAGAAGTCCTTGAGCAGGAGTTTAGGAAGATACTGGGTGTAAGCTAGATTAATGAACCAATAAATTAATATAATAGACAATGTAAAAGTAGTGCTTTAAGATATGGGGGGTAAAAGTATGATTAAAACTATAGAAGGAAACATATTAGATGCTACTGAAAATGTGATATGTCATCAAGTGAACTGCATGGGTGTTATGGGGAGTGGGTTAGCAAAGCAAATAAGAGCTAAGTATCCAAATGTTTTTGAGCAGTATCATAAATTTGTACTTGATAATGGGAAATTACAATCTTTAGGAATGTGTCAAATTGTTGAAGTAGGAAAGGATAAATATGTTTCTAACTTATTTGGACAATATAATTATGGGACTAATAAGATTCAAACGGATTACGCTGCTTTAAAATCCGCAATGAGTTCATTAAAAACTGTTTGTAAGGAAAGTAATTTATCTGTTGCACTTCCTTATAATTTAGGTTGTGGTTTAGCCGGAGGAGATTGGGGAATAGTATCCAAAATGATAGAAGATATATTTGAGGATTACGATGTGATGATTTATAGATTTAAATAATAGTATAAGAAGTTTAAATTACAAGAGGAAGTGAAAAGATGATAAGTAAAGAAGACCTGAGAATTAGTAAGTTTATGAGCTTGGTGTTAAGACATAAACCAGAGGAAATAGGCCTGAAGTTTGATAAATATGGATATATCTGCACATCTGATCTTATTAACGGTATGAATGAAAAAGGATATAAAGTTACTATTGCCGATATTCAAAGAATCGTGATAGAAGACGATAAACAAAGATATTCATTTAATACAGATGAAACAAAAATAAAAGCTAATCAAGGGCATTCAGTTGAAGTGAATCTTAAATTGGAGGCAGTAAAACCACCAAATGAATTATATCATGGAACTTCAACTAGATTTAGCGACAGTATATACAAGCATGGAATCATAAAACAAAGTAGACAATATGTTCATTTATCTGCTGATATAGACACTGCTTTAAAAGTAGGTAAAAGACATGGGGAGCCAGTTATATTTGTAATAGATAGTCAGCAGATGCATAAAGATGGATATAAATTTTATTTGTCAGAAAATAAAGTATGGTTGATAGATTATGTACCTACAAAATATTTTAGGGTAATGGAATAAAAACATCATTTTAAGTCGTAATGGTATTTTAATGTGAAGTAAGGGGTGGGATATGAATGAATAAGAAAATAATAGGAAGTGGTTTTGTACGAGCGGTAGTTATTTCATTATGTGTAATTATTATAGGATTAATAATATCAAAATTGTTTTTGAACTATACTTATCGTGACATGTATGAAACTCATTCAATGATGAGGTTAGATGCTATTAAAACTTTACTAATTTATCTAAGTGGCATTGTAACATTTTGGGGATATTTAATTTGGAAAGAATTAAATTTGATTAATAGTAAAAACACTAATATAAAGCAGATTAATCATAATCCATAGTATTTTATAATAGTAATTAAGAAAAATAATTATAAAATCATAATGCATCCTTCTTATTAAGCGGCGTAAGCTCAATCTTATGCCGTTTTTGAAAAGTAATGCGAAGTTATAGACATATTATTGAAATTATTTGTATTTTCATAATATAATTATATTAACATTATATGGATGAGGGGTGATTTATTATAATATATAAATATAATATGGATAATTTGAAAATCTCTTCTGAAATCGGTAATTTTATAAATAGCAATTCAGCTATACAAAAAAGACTAAATAGTACTAGAATTATATCTGTTATAATATATACCATAATTTTATCTATTATTATTAAGTTTAGCTATATGACAAAGAAAACCCTATATCTTTCACCTGCTATACTTCTTCTATTTATAATTTATAGTATCTTATATTTTTTATATCCCTATTTATATAAAATGCTTATTAAGATAAATTTAAAAGTTAAGAAAATGCATATAATCGAAGAAGCAAACAGAAAATTTTACTATATATCTAAAAATAAAAGGTTTGAGTTAACACGTAATTCCGCCAATCCAATTATTGATATAAGCAAGTTAGAGCATTATACTTTTATAATTATTTCCTCAAGAAAAATGAAGCTTCCAACCTTCTATTTTGTAGCAATACCTAATACACTTTTTGAATCTGAAGAGCTATATAATAAATTTGTTAATAGCATATCAGATTAATAGAAAAAGGGATTAAAATCCCTATATAAATAGTTCTACGATGAAAGATTTATAGAGGAAGAGAAAATAAAAAGCAAAAAAGGCTAGCGATATTCTACTGTTGCATTAAAGAAATAATTTTATATTGACACATTTTAATTGGTAGAAATTTAATAATGAAAGAGAAAACCTCCTTGTGGTTAAATGGAAGTGACAAGCAACCATTCACAAGGAGGTTTATTTATGTTATCTAATAAAAATAATAAACTAGTTTTTCATAAATTAATAGCGGAAATCGGTGGAAGTTTTGTTAAGCATACTATAAAAAAATACAATGGTGATTATAGAAGCCAGCATTTTGATACACGCTCTCATATAAACTCAATGATTTATTTAAATATCCGTGGTTGCAAAAGTCTTAGAGAAGCTGAAAGTGAGATTTCTTCAAATAAAAAGCTTAAAAATCTTATTAATGTACCAAGTGTCTCCCAGTTTTCCAGGAAAAATTCTGCGAGAGATTATAGAATTTTTGAAGATATATTTTATCATTTGGTAGATAAGGCTAAAAGAAGACGCGGAGCCGTTAGGCTTATGAAGGACATTCCTCCTATCAAAATTATTGATTCATCAGTAATCTTAGTTGCTCTAAAGCTTGCTCCACATTTCCAAATGGACAATAGTAGAGCGGGTATAAAGATAAGCACTTTATTCAATGGTGAATTTCCAGAGAAAATTAACATAGTTAAAGGTAAGGTAAATGATAGAAAATGTATTGATGGCCTCTTTGAGCATAACAGCTGCATCTATGTTTTTGATAGAGGTTATTACGACTATAAATGGTACGATGAGCTTAGTAAGAAAGAAATAAAATTTGTTACAAGAGCTACTAAGCATTCCATAGTCATGGAGGAACGAATGATATCATCAGATCTTTCTAAAGATATATATGATACTGAAGTTATTATGGGTACAAGCTATTCTAAGAATCTTACTACTAAAAGTTATAGAGAAATCATGACTTTTAATGAAGAAGGAGAGGCAGTGACCTTTATAACTAATATTTTTGATTTACCAGCTTCAGACATAATAAAGATCTATAAGCATAGATGGGAAATAGAATTATTCTTCAAATGGATTAAGCAAAACCTTAAAATAAAAAAACTCATTGGCTACAATGAAAATGCTATAAAAATACAAGTATTTTCAGCACTCATTTCTTATATGCTTATATACTTATGCTGTGATACTACTGTTCTTAAGTACTCGATGCTTACCTTAACGCGTATTATAAGATCAAACTTACTCGAAGATTTTGATGAATATACAGTAAGATATTTCCGTACAGGTTAACGCTTAAAAAAATTCTTCTTTGGGGAGGGGGAATCTATATGCGTATATCTTGGTTGATTTTTCAATATAAACCACATATCATAACTAAAAAACAAAGGATGGAAAAATAACTTCCCATCCTTTGCTAATAAGCTGCTATCATGTTTTCAAAAATTGTCTTAATGCAACAGTAGAACTAGCGATAGTCTTTTTTATTTTGTCTAAAATTAAGAAAGGATGTGAGGATTATATGGAAGGATTGTTTTCTGAAATAGTAAAATCAAGTCCAATACTAGGTTTAATGTTACTATTTTGGTTTTATCAAAGAAAGGATTATAAAGAATTTGTTACTCAAATACAATCAGAAAATGCTAAGAGAGAAGAGAATTATCAGAACACTATTAAAAATTTAACCTCAGATTTACAGCAGGATGTTAAGGAAATTAAAAATCACATATTTAGTAAATAGGAGATGATACTTTTGAAAAATAAAGATAGATTTAAAGAGTTAAAATCTTTACTACAAGTTAAAAAGTTAATAGCTTTATTGCTTACTTTAGTGTTTTGTGTGTTAGCTACTACTGGAAAAATATAGTCAAGTGAATTTATGACTATATTTGGAATGGTGGTAGCTTTTTATTTTGGACAATCTACAACAAGGCAAGTAGTAAAAGAAAATAAATAAGGAAGTGATATTGTGAAAATAACTATTGATGCTGGTCATAACTGCTATCCTGATAGCGGTGCTGTTGGGCTACTAGATGAAAATATTTGCACAAAGGAGACAGTTCAATATTTGATAAAGCATTTAAAATCTTTAGGTCATGAGGCTTATGATATAACACCTTATGGTATGAAGTTTAACTCTGTAAATGAGAGTTTAGCTTACAGAGTAAAAAAAGTAAATGAAATTAACTCAGACTTACATTTATGTATTCACTATAATAAGTGTAATAATCAAGCTTATGGAACTGAGTGTTGGATTGGTGGTGGTACTGGAGGGAAGTCAGAACAATTTGCTATTAATATATGCAGAGAAGTTTCAAGTTCTTTAGGTACTTATAATAGAGGGATTAAGGTAGGTAATTTATATATACCTAAATATACTAATATGCCTTGCGTGCTTGTAGAAGGATTATTTATAGATAATGTTAATGATGTAAAAAAGTATGACGCTAATAATATAGCAAAGGCTATAATTAAGGCTATTACAGGTCAAGAAATAATTGAGAATTTTAATAAAAGATATTACATAGTTACCAACTATCTTAAAGAAGATTCTAACAGATATATTAATATGAAGGAGGACTTCAAAATTGTAGCACTAATTTTACAATAATATTTCTAATATGTAAATAGTTGATATATTATTTACTATATATTAATATAGAATATAACATAGTACTTCTTAAGAGATGGGGTGGATTGTCTTGACAAAGAAGAGAGTTATATTGACAATAGTAAATTTCGTGTTGCTTTATGGATTTATAAAGTTTATAAATGCATATTCAATAAATTTAGTAAATGATTTAAATTATAGCTTAGATAATATAGAAGTTATGGGACGGAAAGTATTTGAACTAAGAAGAAAAATACCCTTGATATTTACTTCTGGAAGCTTATTTGCTGTAATTTATGTTTTGATTAATTATTTTTTAGACAAGAAAATGAAATAAACATAATAGTATTAAAATTAAAGAAGAACATTTTATTATTAACAAGGCAACTCTTAGGGTAAACCTAGGGGCTGCCTTTTTTCTTGTGCGCCCAGCATGGGCGACAGCTTGGTGGTGAAAGTCCACTATGGGGGTTGATAGCACCAACCATTAGCTTACGGCAAGGGTGTCCACCGTGAGGTGGAATCTGAAGGAAGCCTGCGGCAAAGCTCTGGTTTGACGGACAGAAATCACATATAAGGCTTACTTAAATCGGGTGAGTTTGCAAGACAAAACAAAGCCCTATGCTATCCGAGATTTAAGGAGTAAATGTGGCAGATAGATGGAGTGAAAGCGGTCGCTCTTACCTGGGGAGGTCTCATGGACGTAGGACAATAAATTTTAATTCTACGGTTGAAACAAGATTTATCATGAGAAGTCAGCAGGATTCATAGTACCAGTTAAGTCATGAATTAACTGGGAAGGATGAAACAATAGGAGGTCTTGGAAATTTGAAAAATTCGAAAGGAATACGAGAATTGCAGAAAACTTCATATAAAGAAGACTGGACATGGCAGGTAGAAGTGGAACTTCAAGAAACCATGGGAGTGCATAGTGTTTCTACGGCATTTAAGAATGGAGGAGACGGTGGAAAGCTACATACCAATAACTTACTTGAGAAAATATTGGAAAGTGAAAATCTAAGATTAGCTTTTAGAAGAGTAAAATCCAATAAGGGAAGTCATGGAGTGGATGGAATGAAAGTGGATGAACTTCCACAATACTTGAAACAAAATGTAACCTCACTCAAGAAAAGTATATTAGAAGGGACTTATCGTCCCCAGCCTGTAAGGAGAGTAGAAATACCAAAACCTGATGGTGGTATAAGATTACTTGGAATACCCACTGTAGTTGATAGAATGGTACAACAAGCAGTAGCCCAAGTGCTAACGCCAATATTCGAAGAGACCTTTTCTGAAAATAGCTATGGTTTTAGACCCGATAGGGATGCTAAGCAAGCGATATTCAAGGCTAAAGAATATATGGAAGAGGGCTACAAATGGGTAGTAGATATAGACCTTGCTAAGTATTTTGATACTGTAAATCACGATAAACTTATGGCGCTTGTTGCTAGAGAAATCAAAGATAAAAGGGTATTAAAGCTTATAAGGCTGTTTCTACAAAGTGGCGTAATGATAAACGGGGTAGTAATAGAAACAGAAGAAGGTTGTCCACAAGGAGGACCTTTAAGTCCGCTACTTAGTAATATCATGCTCACTGAACTCGATAGAGAGCTTGAGAGAAGAGGACATAAATTCTGCCGTTATGCTGATGATAACAATATTTATGTTAAAAGCAAGAAAGCAGGCGAAAGAGTTATGCGAAGCATAACAGAATTCATTGAAAATAAACTTAAGCTTAAAGTTAACAAAGATAAAAGTGCAGTAGATAGACCTTGGAAAAGAAAATTTCTAGGGTTTAGCTTCTATCAATGGTATGGCAAGATAGGAATAAGAGTACATGAAAAATCTATAAACAAGTTCAAAGCTAAAATTAGAAATATAACGTTAAGAAGTAATGCTTGGGATATGGATTATAGGATGCTAAAACTTCGCCAGTGCGTAATAGGATGGCTCAACTATTTCAGAATAGCTGATATAGCAAAGCTAACAAAAGAGTTAGATGAATGGACTAGACGAAGACTTAGAATGTGCTTTTGGAAACAGTGGAAGAAGATTAAAACCAAGCACGATAATCTAAAGAAGCTTGGAATTAAAGAAAACAAAGCGTGGGAATTTGTTAACACAAGAAAAAGCTATTGGCGAATAGCCAACAGTCCCATACTTGCTACAACACTGACAAATTCTTATTTTGAGAAAATAGGATATACAAGCATTCATAAAAGGTATAAGCAAGTACATTAATTCTTGTTGAACCGCCGTATACCGAACGGTACGTACGGTGGTGTGAGAGGTCGGTAGATAAAATAATTATCTACCTCCTACTCGATTTGTAGAATGTTCTTGAGAGATAATGTAACTATAATTATAGGCAATATTGCATGCTTTTAATCAGCATTACTATTTTTTAAGAGGATTTTTACTGAAAGTGTTGAATAGATTTTATAGAAATAATAAGTAACATATGACGAAGTACTGATAATTTATATTATGGATAATAGGAAGGGTGAGGTAATATGCCATTTCAGATGACACATTTATGTATAGCAGAGAAAATACATCAAATTGCCCCTGTAAAAATTAAGGACTTATCGCAATTTTATTTAGGTGTGGTAGCTCCGGATGCTGTACATAATAGATCAAATTACATATCAAATTATAAAAAAGCATCGCATTTATGCGTGGGAGAAGAAAGTTGGGGAGCAATCACCAATAATGATGAATGGGTTGAAAATGTATCAAATTTTATCCGTAAAAATAAAAACTCTGAAAACTATGATTTTGTACTTGGCTATTGTACCCATATTTTATCTGATATTTACAATAACATAACTGTATGGTTACCCTTTAAACAAAAGTACCAAGACGAAATTTCAAAAGGGTATGGCGGACTATATCATCAGGAAAGCGAAAAAGTAGAAATAGAATTGGCGCTGACATTTGAGAATAAAAAGGATTTTTGGAAGTACCTTAAAAAAGCTGAAGAAGTAAGCCTAGATAATATTATTTTTGCTGAAGAAGTAAGAAAACATAAAGATAATATTCTAAATCATTGGTATAAAGGTAAGAAACGTCCAGATGTATCTTCAAACAAAATTGTAACAGTCGAGAGCACTATGAAATTTATAGATGATGCTGCTAATTTTGTCGTAAGTAGATTACCAAGTTTTACAGAATAAGCATTTTCAGTACCAAACTACTGCACATTCTTTTTAAAAGGTAGCTTAGATAAATCCTTAGGCTACCTTCTTTTTTATTTGCTTTAAAGTGCTACATAAACAAAAATAAATGCAATTAAACCCTAGATACTACCCTAGGGTTTAATTATAAGCGCTAATAGAATATAAAGTGATTTTGGGATAGGTTATACAGAAACCTAATATTATTATATTTATCAATAATAAAAGTGCTACATAATATTATATGCACCTAGAAATACTATGGAAGTAAGTTGACTGATTTTGCCCTTAGTGGGCTATTTTTTTATTTAAAGAAAAAATCCATGATGCGATTAAGGGGCGATGGAATGGCTACCCCTTGATTTAAATTTGATATATATTAATGTAGAAATTTTAGATTACTTCTTTAATTATCAAAATCGTAAATAATTTTATAGTCTATGTCCTCTGAAAGACCTGATATTTCTAAAACATTATAGGGGTTTATATGTAAACATTTCTTTCCATTTACTAGGCACTTATATACATAGTCATTAGCCTTGAACAAACGCTCTATATATGAACCTGAATTAAAAGAGTTAATCAATTGAAACAACTTCGATGAATGTTCATTCTCTTCATACTTGTTTTTAACCTCTACTGCTAAATCCAAGTCACCCAAAATTTCTTTATTAGTAGAAATATAACTACCGTATACAGCAATTTTAGTTATAAGTTGAAAATGTTTGGCATCTTTGTTAATACTATCGGCTATCTTAGGTATTTCCAGCAATACCTTTTCAGCATACTTACGAGTAACCCCATTACCCTTTTTCATATCTCACTCTTCCTTTCCTAGTATTACCATGTTTCTTAATAAATATATGTCTAGATACTAAATTTAAAGAATTTATATCCTATATTTATATATTACAGCTAAAGCAATTGTAAAATCAAATTTCTTTTAAAATATCAGTTTAACTAGCGCTTATTCTGTGTTATAATTGCCTTTATCAGGCATGATTCTAGTGGTTTTTATTGCAAAAACTCTAGTGGTCACCTTGAAAATTATCCGGGTATGGCGCAGATGGTAGCGCGCTAGAATGGGGTTCTAGAGGTCGCAGGTTCAAATCCTGTTACCCAGACCATAAAAAGCCTGTAAACATCAGTGTTTACAGGCTTTAATTATTTTTTGTAAATTTTCATAAATCTCATTTTGCTAACATTTTGCTAACATTGATTAAGAAAGCAAAATAAATAATTTTCAAAATGGATAAATCATAGAACTAATTGGAATTTACCGTAAATTTACTTAGAGATTTATTTTAGCTATTTTTAGAGAATATGTCATTTATTTTCTTAGCGGTTTTTTGCTTCATATCCATATCAATATGAGAATAAATATCAGCTGTTGTGCTAAAGTCAGCATGACCAAGCCATGATTGTATATTTTTTAAATCTACTCCATTTTTAATAAGATATGAAGCTGTGCTGTGGCGAAGGTCATGAAATCTAATATGTGGAAAGTTGTTATTTTTAAGAATTTTACTGAATTTATGATTTAGAAAATCAGTTCTAAGAGGTGTTCCGTCATCCCAACAACAAACATATCCTAAATCATTATAGTTATCTCCTAAGGCTTTCTTGTTCTTTTCTTGTTCCTCTTGAAGTTTTTTAAGATAATCTTCTACCTCAGGGATTAGTGGCAATGTTCTTAAGCTACTTTCACTTTTTGGTTTTTTAACGATGGTCTCTTTTCCTATACGTACCCTTGTTTCTTGAATTGTGAGAGTGCCTTCATCAAAGTTAATAGCAGCCCACTTTAGGCCACATATTTCACCTCTCCTTAAACCATATCGAGCAGTAATAAATACAGCTGCTTCAATATCTGTGCCTTTACATGCTTCAAGCAATTTTTCAATTTGTTCTACTGTATAATAGGTTGTACTAAATTTTTCTTTTTTAGGTAGCTCTACTCTATCAGCAGGGTTATAAGAAATTAGATTGTTTCTTAAAGCATAATCAAAAGCACTCTTTATATTTGCATGATGCTTAGTTAGTGAATTTGCGGACAAACCGTCTTTTTTAAAATTATTACCTTTATATTTTGAGTTATAATATTTTTGCAAATGAATAGGTTGTACATCTTTTAGCAACAGGTCTTTGTAATTTGCTTTGAAAAATGGGATAATGTGTCTATTTATATTTATTTCATAGCTATCCCAAGTAGTTCTTTCTACTTTATTTATTATTACATTATCTAGCCAATCTTTTATAAAATCAATAAAATAAATCTTTTTTGTATCAATGAATGTATTTTTATCAATTTCGGTCAATATAGCCCTTAGAGCTTTTTCGGCATCAGTCTTTTTCTCACATTTAGTATTAATCCATTTTTGCTTACGTTTACCGTCTGAACCTTTTAAATCAACTATTACATACCATTTTTGACCTCTTTTTCTAAGTGTTCCTTGCATAATAATTCCTCCTAAAATTTATTAGATTGTAAAATAAAAAAGCAGGAGTTTTCCTGCTTTAAAAGTAATAATTTTGAAGTTTAAGCTATATTCAAATTGAGGTGCATATTTACAATTAATCCTTTGTTCAAATTAATTACATGACTATAATATATATTTATAAATCATATAAATTCATTTTTTATCGATGAATTATAAGAATAATTTATAATAATTTTCTATTACTTTTTTGTTACAGTGAAACTAAATTTTTAAAATCTGTTGAAAAATATAGTAGGCGAGTGCATAATATAATTAATTACCTATTTAAGGTAACTTTTGTTGAAATTTAGAAAAGAGGTGAAATTTGTACTTGTAAATTACCAATGTACAAACAAAAATGGAGAGAAACGATTTTCTGTGTGAAGAACTATCTGATAACGATAAATTTATTATAAAAAGTAAAGTTAAAAAAAATATATATGATATTTTTTTAGAATTAAGTGATAATAGTGAGTTGCCTATAAAGGTTAATTCTTATAAGAATAGTGAAATGAAAAAGAAGCTAGAAAAAATAGAGAAAAAAATTACTAAAATGAACAATTATTTAGTAAAGTATGGATTAGAAATGATTATTTCCAAAAAAGATACTAAAGAAGATAAATTAAAATATATAGTGTTGCCTATAGATGAAATCGTAATTGAAAAAGAGAATAGTAAAGAACAAAGACATTTATATATCATTAGATTTTATATTATAGAATCAAATAAAATAATTGATGTACTTATAGAAAAAGAAAAAACAAAAAATAAAGTATGGATTGATAATTATCTAAGAGTTCATAAATTAGTAGTTGAAAAAGAATATAAATTGTTAATGTCAGCAGTACAAGATTATATTAAAAATGAAATAAATGAGAATATAGGAATGTATAATGATATATTTAAAATAGTTACTTCTAAAAAATTTCAGAATTATAAAAAAGAAAAAGTATCTATACCTGGAAACTGGATTAAACAGAAAAGGATTAATAAAGAATATCTTAGAGAGATATATAATAAAATAGATATTAATATTAATCAAAATGCATGTCTGATTTCATTTTTAATGGTATCATTTTTAAATAATATTTTGACTGAGCTTAAAATAGAATCTCATTTTATTTTATTAATGCAAGGAAATAAGTACGCTGATGGAATTAATTTAATAAAATATTTTCTAGGCAATCCATTTAATAATGCTGAATTTGATTTTGATAATATATATGAGACGAATATAATAATAAAAGAAATAGATAAAGAGGTAATTAATTTTGATACAAATAAATTTAATAGCAACGTATTAGTTTTAGATTTATTTGATGAAAATAAAGCTGAGAAAATAGAAATTATACAAAAAGATTTATTTAGCAAATATGTAGATAGAAATAAATATAATAAAAAAAATTCTTTTGATATTAAATCAAATATTGCAGTATTTTCAAGTGCTAAAATAAATAATCCAATTTATTTTAGTATTAGTCTTAACGAAAGTGAAATTAGCTCTGAAAAATATGTAAATAAAATAGACTACATAAATTTACTATTAATAATAGCTGAATATTTAAGTGAAGAATCTCTTTCTATAAAAAGGTCATTATATGATAGATTTATTTCATATAGAAAGACAATTGATAATAAAGAGGAAAAAGAGAAAGTTTCTTTAGATGCAATTAGTAAAGTTTCTATACTTATGTTAGGTTTTGATATATATTTAGAGTTTGGAGAATATATTAAAGCAATTGAGAGAGAGAGTAAAAAAGAGAAATTAGCGTTATTTCAGAAGTGGTTGCTTTGTAATTATAATGACACCATAAATCTGAATGGTATTAATAAACCAGATTTTATAGAGAGTATGGTTAGAGATATTTTAAATTTTATTATAAAAGATTATAATGAAGGTAAGTCATTGCTTATAGAGAGAATGCTTGAGCCACCAGATGAAAATTATATTGGATTCTATGATGATGAATTTAAAATAGTTAATTATGCAATTGATGATAATATTAATAATAATACTACTGATAGACTAATATTCTTAGAAAAAAATTTTATAAATAAAATTGACTTTGTAAAAGATAGCGATATTAAATTCGATGATATTGCAGATTATTTAATAGAAAATCATATTGCAATAATGAGAAGAACAGAAAAAAACCGCAAAACTCCGAGAGTCACTTTACATACTAAGAAAAATAATGTAGATGTATTAGTATTGCGTATAAGTAAGATAGAAAAGTTCTTAAAAGAACATGTGGAAATCTAATTTTTATGGAAAAATTCTATAGGAATCTTGAGTTTTCAACATTTGTAGGGGATTCCAGTAAGAATATTTGTGGAAAAGTATATTTCCATATGGAAAAGGTATTATTTTGAAATCAAAGGGGATAGAATTATGGATAAAGATGAGAATAAAAAAATGACATATATTGTGAAGAGACAAAACCTAAAAGTAATAGGGGGCGAAAAAGTGGTTCTATAAAAGAGGACAAAAATATTGAAAAATTAGAAGATATTTTTCAAGCTTCAAAAGAATATTATAATAAAATTAAGGATTTTAAAGAGGATAATTTTTTAGAATTTAAAAATACTATTATTGATACTGATATATTAAAAATACGAGAAAGCGCAATTAAAGAGATAAAAGAATTAAATAGTAAGTATGTAATACTTAACCGAGATGAATTAATTTCTATGGCCATACATGAGTTTTGTTCAAAATATAAATAGTGACTTGAATTTAATATAATATAAATGAGTACAAGATTATTTTATTAATCTTGTATTTTTTTGTGTGTAAAAAAATACAGCGCTCCATACATTTATATAAATATCATTTAATTATATTTATATAAACTATTTAAAGTTTTTGTAAATAGCAGGTATTTCCTATTCTATTTGTCTGATTTTAATTTATATTTTATTACAGAAAATGCGTAATTATTTTTATAATTAAGGAGGTCTATTATGTATATACATACATTAGAATTAACATATCGTACTGATTTTGAGATGTATACTAATATATTTAATGCATCTTTGGAATATTGTCGAAGTCATGGAAAAAGCTTTTATAATTTAAAAGATAATAGGAGAAATAATAAAATACTAAAGGAAGTAGAATTTGCAACTTTTAGCTGTAATTATAAATGTTTTGTTTGTGAAGCTTTTAGTGATATTGGTATAACAATTTTGTTTGTAAATTACAATAAAAATAAGACTATATATTATGGATTACATCTTATACTGAATCCTCAAAAATTAATAGATAAAGACAATTATATTGAATTAACAAGTAAGAGTGATATGAAGCAGTTTGAATTAAAATTTAATAAAAAATTATTTAGTATTAGTGATTATTTTCCTACATTTGAAGAATTTTCGCTTTCAAGAGTTGATTATAGTTTTAATTACAACTTTTATAATCAGGAATATGCTAAAAATGTAATGAGAATATTTAAGCGTGCTGCGCAAATAAATAAATTAGAAGAGTATAAAAGTTATGATAAAACTCAAAAGAAATTAGTATCGCCTAAAGATTCAATTTACTTGTGGAATAAATCAGTAAGAATTAATGTATATCTTAAATATAATGAAATGACTAAAAAAAATATTAAAAATAGAGATATTAATAAGGCAAAAGGAATTATTCGGTTTGAAATTCAGTGTAAACAAAGTAAGTTGTACAGTTTAAAAAAAACTTTTAGTATCAAAAATATGAGACCGAGTAACTTTTTTCGAGAAGATATTTATTGCTATATTTTTCAATTCTATTTTAAAAAGATATTTGGTAAAGGTGATTTTTATAAGTATAATGATGCTAAAAAAATAATTTGTTCTAGTAAGAAGATTAAAGAAAATAGTAAAGTACTAATGCTTAAATTTTTAAAGATAGTTAGTATAAAAAGAAATATAAATAAAGCTATTGATGAAATAAAAGGCTTAGGCTATAAAATTAATGAAATAGAAAAAGTTATAAAAAGTTTTGATTCTATTGGTTTAAATTTAGTTACTGTACCAAGAGAATCAAAATTTGAAGATTTAAAAAATCCAATACATTATATATTGGGAAAATAATATTGTTTTTATAAGTAATTTATTTTTTAGATTTCTCAGATTAATTTTCTTTATTTTTTTCATTTGACATTTTAAGAGCTGATTCAAATAAGTCAAATCCTCTTTGGATAACATTGACTACCTTTAAAATCAATTTTAGTATTTCCATAAACTCACTCCTTTAAAAATTATTATAAAAGAAAAAAGGCATTGCTGCCTTTAAACTATTTCAATTAGTTCAAGTTTTTATATGGAAAGTTTCTTTGACATATGGGACATTTTAATGTTTTTTTATATTATCACTCATGTATCTGTCATCACCTCTGATAAAAGAATAAACTATTAGAAGATATTTAAGATTATAGATGTAATAATATCTTCATAATAAATAGCAACTATATTATTTTATAATGAAATACAATTTTAAATAAAAAGAGCATGAGACAATCATACTCTAAAATATTTTTTGGGTAATTAGCTTTAATGCTTTATTATAGAAATAAGCTGTAGCTTAGCTCCAGAAAGTTCTGAAAAACCATTTTCTTATTGCAACGAAAACAAATCCACCTATAATAGGAAAACCAATAAGATAAGTCCAGTCAAAGGTTTTCTCAGTAATCATTCCTATAACGCAAAATATCAATCCTACTATTGCACCTATTTTAAACCATTTTATTAACATAAATTTCTATCCCCTCTATATTTTTTATTAGTTCTAGCTTATTGAGACAAATGTACTATTTTCTCCAGAAGCAGTTACCTAGAATTTCTTATACTATTGATTGTCAAAAGAATTTCCAACGATGAATAATTGAGTATTTTTACCACCAAGCCTATTTTCAACATCACTTAAGCCAATAGGATACCCATATAAACTTACTCTATCACCATTTTTTAGATTTCCAGTACTTCCCATTACAAACATATCAGTTATTGTTCCATCATCACTTATAATTACAATTTGACCAGCTTCTTTGCCACCTAGAAGTTTAGACCAATCGCTTCCTGCAGGATACTCTTGGATGTCAGTTATCTTTCCAGATATTTTTACTACCTTTCCATAGTAATTCCAAGGCGCTTTTGCAACTGCAGTTGGTTCTGGTATAGTTGCAATTGACTTTAAATCTGCATTCGACTTTATTATGTCTACTGCAATACTTATGTTCCCATTTTTTTCTATATCAGTTTCGGTTGTATTCCAAGTTGGTTTTTGTACTTCATCTTTAGTTGGTTTAGTATTGGTACTATTAGTAGATAGGTTACTTTGGCCTACATTGTTTTTATCAGTTTGTCGAGTACTTGAATCGTTGGAGTTACCAACTGCTGCAACTATACATATAGCAATTATAATTCCAACTACTATTCCAAGCTTCTTAAATACTCCCATCTTTAGTCGAGCTCCACAGTTTGGACATGTTTTTGCTGACTTAGCCACTTCTTTTTGACAGACTTTACATAATTTCATTTTACTCATGATGATACCTCTTCCTCCTAAATATTTTTGAAACTGATATAATTGATTTCTTACGCTAAAATTATTTAGCACCAATTATGATATAAAATGTCATAACGACTATTATTTAGCCTAATTTGATTATACATAATATTACAAAAAAGTTCAATACTATAGACACTAAAAATATAAGTGTCTATAGTATATTGAAGCTGTGTAATAAAAACTCTATTTTAATTATAGAGGTGAGTTTATGAGTCAGATATCAAAATTAATTGGAGAGCAAATTAGAACTTTTAGGCAAAGTAGAGGATTAAGTCAAGAACAGCTTGCTTTAAGAGCTAATTTAAATACGACATTTTTAGGACAGGTTGAAAGGGGCATAAAGAAGCCAACTATAGATACTATTGAAAAAATAGTAATAGCTTTGGACATATCTTTTGAAGATATTTTTAATTTTGATAAAAATATACCAACCTATAAAGATACGGGAATAATTGATAAAATAGCTTTTGAACTAAATGGAAGGTCACATGAAGAACAACAAGCAGTATATAATTTTGTAAAGCAAATATTGGAATTCAAGGATAAAAAGTAAGAAATTGTATTGTTAATAGTCATTGGAAAGTAGCATTGTAGAATCGTTTTTGCTACATATTACATATATTTTAGCTATAATAATTTTATTTGTAGTTACAATTAGTTCTTCTTTAAATGCTGGATTTTCTTGAGAGTGTATTATTTTTTGTTTTCTATTTCCATTTTGGATTGTCTCAGTAAGCTCGAATATTTGAAGATAATCTTTTTGTGTTACGTTCATCACTTCTATAGAATACCATAAAATATTTTGTAGAAATTCAGGTATTGTTTCGGAAATTCGTTTTGTAATATACTTTTTTCCATTAAACATAAGTAACTCCTTTCAAATTGATTTATGAGTTATTCTATAAAAATCCTTTTTCTTTTAAGCTTATAAAATTTTCATCTCCTATAATTATGTGGTCTATAATATCTATACCAAGCAGTTTACCACATTCTTTAATTCTATTAGTAATATTGATATCTTCATTTGAAGGTTCTAGATATCCAGAAGGATGATTGTGTGCGACAATTAATGAAGCTGAATTGCTTAGAATTGCGGGTTTAAAAAGCTCTCTAGGATGAACTAAAGAGCTATTTAAAGTACCGACACTAACTACATTAATGCTAGTCGGTTGATTTTTTGTATCTAAGCAGCAAGCTATAAGTAGTTCTCTATCAGAATTTTCGATAAAATCTTTAATAAGCTCATAGGCATCAGAAGGGCTACTAACTTTTCTATTTTTATATAATATACTGGATTCACGAACCATTTTTATAGATACAATATCAACCCTTTTATAATGGGATGCTTTTTTAGTATTAGTGTTATTATTGATTAAGTTTCCCATAGTCAATTGATTTTCTTTAACTTTTTCAGTGAAATAATCATTTTTATACATAATAGTACCTCCTGTTTTTTATTAAAATGAAAGGTACTTAATCTTTAAATGACTAAGTACCTTTGGTAGCTAAGTTAAAATTGGATTTAAAGTTACTACAAAAATCTATATTATAAAATATAGTTGGTTATAATGATATTATAAGCTCATAACTATAATATATAATTAAGTTTATTGCAGAACCAAATTTTAGATGATAGGGGTATTTTTATATTTTTACAAATCCTTTTTTAAGGTTATTTTTAATTCTTTTCCGCGCAATTGCTCAATAATATTTGAGTTTGTATCTATACTGTTAGAAAAAACTTTTGATACTGTGTAAGAAATAAAAAAACCTAAAATTGTTAGAGTATAGGATGTACCAAAAATGTATTCTATAAATGGTACACAGGATTTAAATAGACTATCTAAGTTTAAGATGTCAGAATATGTATAAAAATATTTCAAGCCTTTATTTACTATTAGTATAAAATTACGTAGATTAAAATCGTTAATGACTATATTTTCAAATAGATGGTAACTACTTTCGTTCATAGCGTAGAATATTCCAAATGTAAAACCAGTAATTATTAGATTAAATATATAGACAAAAAATAGGTTAAACATTAAGAAAATAAAATTATTGAATTCATCAATGATATATTTTAAGAAGCAAACAGAATATACAATCGATATTAATATTGAAAGCATAAATAAAAAATTATTATCTAATTTTTGAAGAAAAGCTTGAAGAAAAACGGTTGAATAAAGAAAGAAAATTGAAAGTTTTCCTAAGTATAGTATTAGCTTGGATGATAACGATAACTTTTTATCACGAAAACTAATGAATCTTCCGACTCCTATAAAAAATAAAATAAGGAAGAACAATGCTATTATTCTTAGACAGAAAATAGAATTATATTTATCAGGAAGTACTCTTAAAACAGAAATAGCAAAAAAATAGATAATATATTCTAATTTTGTCTTAGAGGTTATTTTTAATAGATTTTTAATAGATTCTATTGATATATTATTAATATGAATTGATTTTTTCTTAGTATTTAATTTATACTTTTTTGTATTAGCCACAAAAATTTTTACAAGTTTTTCTTTTAAATATAAGGATATAGATAAAGTACTGTAAGCAATAAAAATATATGCAAGAATTTTTATTAATAAGTCCATTATAAAAATTACCTCCTAGAGATACATGCTAGTATTAGAATTTAGTTATATTTTATTGAAATAAGCAACATAAATCAAGTTCATGATTAGGATAAAACGTATATAATTTTAGTTGAATACAATCGTTAGAAAGAGCGATATTGAGTTAGTAATTTAAATAATTCAAGTTATATACTATAATGTGATTTTAAATGGAATGCACCAATATCAATGCATGAGAGTATATAAATTTGCTAACATTTTGCTAACATAATTTAAAATAAGAAACTACTATCCTCTGGATGGAAAAATTTGAAAAAACTATAGAATCATTGAATCTAAGAGGCTAGAAGGTGTAGGATTCCAGTGTTAATAAATACCAAAAAGTGCTTCTCATGAATGGGGTTCTAGAGGTCGCAGGTTCAAATCCTGTTACCCAGACCAAGTCATGTACCACCAGCTGAGCTGGTGGCTTGATTAAGCCCTATAAGGGCATGGTACTGGCGGCGCTACTCGCGCTCTGAAAAAACCGCCAATCGCAAAACTTTTACAGCGGCCACCCTCGTTGGGTGGCTTTTTTATTTGCTACCTTTTGCTGGCTCGCCCGTGAACGGGTCAATATATTCTTTCATACTTATCTGTTCTGCTATTTGATCTTCTTGAAGTTGATTTTGTATATATTTTGCAACTGCAGTTTTATTTCTTCCAACTGTATCTACATAATATCCTCTGCACCAAAAATGTCTATTACCATATTTATATTTTAAATTTGCAAATCTATCAAAAATCATCAAGCTACTTTTCCCTTTTAATATTCCCATGAATTTTGATACACTCATTTTTGGTGGAATACTTACCAGCATATGTACATGATCTGGACATGCATTTGCTTCTATTATCTCTACTCCATTTCTTATACATATCTCTCGTAGTATCTTGCCGATTTCTGCTTTATATTTCCCATATATTATCTGTCTTCTATACTTTGGTGCAAATACTATATGATATTGACACCTCCATTTTGTATGTGTTAAGCTTTCTATGTCGTTACCCATACGACACACCTCCTATGATATTTTGTTTTGCGATTTTCAGTCGCTTTCATTTTATCATAGGAGTTTTTTTGTTCAGAGCTAAAGCCATTTTATCCACTGGCATAGCCAGTGGTTATCAAAGCAAAATGATGAAAGTCTTGATTTCTCAAGGCTTTTATTTTTTTATAAAAGTATATGGTTGTCTCGTAGGAGCAAAATGGAGGCAAAAAATATATGCATTTTTAACTGTGAATTTTGGACAAATAACTCTATGATCAGAATTAATTTTTTAATTTCTTATTGAAAATATATAAGCGGTTGAATAAGGACAGTATTTCAATAAATAAAGATTTTGGATATAATAATATAGAAACATATGGTGGTGAAAAAATTATGTTAAAAGAACAAGATTTAAATATAATTAGATATATGGTTGCTTGTATAAATGAATTTGCTGAAAGATTTAGTATAAATGGACAGGAAGCTTTTCAAAAGCTTAACAATCGTGCATTTGGACTACATTTTCTTGGAATACCAAGGAAGCTCCTAAATAAAGGCATTGGTTCAGCTATGCTTAGAAAAATTCTTAAAATGTGCAGCAAAGAAAAACTAGATATTGTATTTATCCAGCCTCCTAAGAAATATGCAGAGCTATTCAAAAAGCTCAGGATTAAGCTAAGTCCACAGCAAAGTATAAATATGAAAAAGAACTGCCTCCAAGAATTGACAACCTCTCTGAAATTACCCTCTGTTTTTAAATCATCTTGGGCAACCTCCATACATTCTTCTATTTCTTCTTTTTTCCTAAGGCATAGTTTTTGTTCGCTGATCGGGTCTATAGTCCTTAAGTTTGATTTATCAATAGAGATTATAGACTCTAAACTTTCTTTAGAACTAAAGCCTGCATCTTCTAACTCATCTACAGCTATGCCTTTGAAAATCTGCTCCATCGGCAAAGCATTGTTTAAGCATATATCATATAGAGCTTTTACAAAAGGTTTATGCTTTATCTGTTGAAGCTCTTTATTCATACAGCTTATCACAGGCCTATTATTTACAAAGTTGTATTTTACCCAATTTAAAACCATAAGCTCCTTAGTTTCTTTACAGTAACGTATCTTTCCATACTCCACAAATTTCTTAAGCAGCTTTTCAATAGTATTACTATTATAGCCTGTCTCAACTTCAGCAAATTTAATAATGAAAGTATATATACCGCATTGAGTAGTACTTGAATTAGTCATGATATACATATAGAAAAACTTCTCCTCTGGTGTAAGCTCTGTAACAAAGCTGTCCCTCCAAAAACAGGTTTGAATTTGTCTATACTTTGCCATATATATTCCTCCATTTCCATAATCTTTGTTACAACTATTAAATATGCAAATGCAGGAGAAATTACAGGTTGCCATAAAATAATTTTTATTTTTTAAAATGCTGCAGGATAAAAAAGAGCTACAGAACTAATTTCTTAGTACTGCACCATCTCATTTAAAATCATTAACAACCTCAACAACCTCACTGAGCTTCTCTTTTGCTTTTAAATCATCCTGGGTAGCCTCCATGCATTCTTCTATTTATTATTCTTCTTCTATTTCTTCTTTTTCTTTTTCTTCTTCTTCCCCAGGCCATAGTTTTTGTTCGCTGCTAGGGCCTATAGGCCTTAAGTTTGATTTATCACTAGGACCTATAGGCCTTCTATTTTTAAAAGGATTTTTATGATAAACATTGAATAGTATAATAAATATATAATTGTAGTATTTTATGAAAGGAGATTATTATATAATTGTAGTGATTTTATTATTAAATATAATAGTAATTTTACTTTAAAAATTTTTTAATTTACTACTAGAAAATTTAAGTAGGAGTGAAAAAGATGAGTGATTTTAAAAAGGTAGATATTAGAAATGCTGTCCGTAATAGTTATAGGAAGATAGCTATTGGAAACCCAAAAGGAGATAGCTGCTGTGGTGGGAGTATTGATCTTAAAAAATCTCCAATAGAGATATCACGTAAAATTGGATATTCTGATGAAGAAATATCAACTGTTCCAGAAGGGGCTAATATGGGGTTAGGTTGTGGAAATCCCCAATTAATAGCTAATCTTAAAGAAGGTGAAACTGTTATAGACCTTGGAAGTGGAGGAGGATTTGACTGTTTTTTAGCTTCAAAGAAGGTGGGTCTTAAGGGATATATTATTGGAGTTGATATGACTCCAGAGATGATTACTAAATCAAGAGTTATGTCTAAGAAACATGGGTATAGAAATGTAGATTTTAGGTTAGGTGAAATTGAAAATCTTCCAGTGGCAGATAATACTGCAGATGCAATTATTTCAAATTGCGTTATAAATTTATCTCCAAATAAACAAAGGGTATATAACGAGGCCTATCGTGTATTAAAAAAAGGAGGTAGGATTGCTATTTCTGATATAGTTCTTATTAAAGAATTAACCAATGAAATGAAGCAAGATGAGAAGCTTTATTGTGGATGAGTTACTGGAGCATCTTCAGTTGAAGAATTAAGATTATATTTAGAAAAGGCCGGGTTTAGCGATATTAGCATTGAAATCCAAGAAGTTTCAGAAGAATATGCTGAAAAATGGGCACATAATTTAAAGGTTGGAGAATATATTATGTCTGCATCTATAAAAGCAAGAAAATTATAAAAGTTAAATCTACTGCTACAGTGCATAAATATTTACAAATGGTTTAAAAAAGGTATTATAAATAAAAATAACCTCGGGTTGCTCTAACGGGTTTACTTAAAGGGTGCAAAATCAAAAAATACAATAATATTTGAGTGCAAAATTACATTGATTTTTGCACTCTTTTATTTTGGCTTAAATCAATGGTCTAAAGGTATTTATATAATAAATTACATTGACTTTTACACTGCTTTTTACAGAAGAAAAAGCAAATGTAATAAATTCATTACACCTGCAAAAATGCTTGTAAAAATATATGCAGAAAGTTATGTAAAACTGTTTATTAATCTTAAAATAGTTAATAATACAAATATGAATATATGTTCTAAAAAGAGGTGTGTTATGGATTTTATAAAACCTAAAAACACTAATAAAGAAAATATTTCTTGGAAGATTTCACGTAGAACCAAATTAATAGTTGAATACTATGCTAAATATACTGAATATGAGGAAGATGAAGTCGTAGATATGTTTCTACAGAACATTTTAAAAGACAAAGATTTTGTTGAATGGCTTGGCACTCGTAGAAGTAAGAAAAAGATAGATGAAATTATATTCAGCAAAGATAATAAAGAAGTAGCCACAACTGAAAGTATTGAAGTTGAGGAGGATTTTTAAATGTCTAAACTAAAGGAATTAGCAAAGGAAACCTCATTAGATGTAAGTACAGTATGTCCATATGCAGATAAAGATTTAAAGCAGATGGATAAGGATTACAAGGCTCTATCTGCTACAAGTTTCGGTAAGAAATACAGGTATTTAGTTTTTGAACCCTCATATCTAAAAGAGCAATCAAAGATTTCCTCTGTTCAAATGAACCATTGCAACAATCCCTTTTGTAAGTGGTTTGGACTACCACAGCAGAAATTTGAAAATGTTAAAAGTAAACCATCACGTTATAAATTAGTTGGTGGTGGTGAGGAAAGAAAAAGAATTACTTGCAATGATGATGTTATTAAGGATACAGCAGGAATAAGTATGAATTGCACTGCTGAAACTGTATCAAATTGGTCTATTGCAGAAGAAATTAAAAGACTTATTAGTATTAATACCGTAGTTGATAAGGAAGTAACGTACACTTTTCATAAAGATGGCTGTTTAGATATTGACAAAAACCCTTTTGAAAATAGAGAAGCCTTTTATAGTCGTGGTAAAAGTACAGGCAACTCTCAAAAATATCAATGTAAGACCTGCAAGAAGATAACTAATGTTTTACCTACTGTGAGAGAAAACTTTAGTTATAATCAAAATAAGAATGATATACTTCCTCTATTTACGGAATTACTTGTAAGCAGAACACCAGTTAAGCGTACATGTGAAATACTTAACATAAGCCCCAAGACCTACTATCATAAGTTAGAGTGGCTCTATAGGAAGTGTCTTGAATTTCTTGATAGGTACGAAACCAAAACCTTTAAATCCATAGAATTTGATAAGATATGGCTAAATACGGATAAAATGATTTATTACCTTAATAATGTTAGGAGAAAAGGTAAAGGAGGACTACATTACGATATTGAGGACACAAAATTCCAAACATTCCTTGTAGCCAGTAGTGAATTATATTCAAGGTATGTATTTAGAGCAGATATTGCCTATGATTATACAATCACACAGGAACAGATAGAGGCTGATACAATTAAATATCATGATGACCACATATACAGTTTTGCAAGGAAAAATGAGATATTAAGATTTCCTTATGCTCCACAGCCTCCTACCCCTAATGATGATGAAACTAAAGCACAATATGAACTGAAACTCTCCGAGTTTAATAGAAGAAAAGACTATATAGAAGGTATGCACACAAACTCAAAATATACTTCTATAGCACATTATTGGCTTATTAATGATATGGTAAACTGCAACAAGTGGAACTTCATATCTGATGAAGATAGTGCCATTATAGACGCAGTTATGAGGGTTTTTACACAACCTATAAGTGATAAGCAATCTCACTACTTTCTATGTAAATTAGACCGTAATTTAAGTAAGAAAGAGGCTTATAATCTATTTACGGAGGCTATGAGAGAATTTAAAAGATGGATTAAGGATAATGGCAAGAACGGACTTTCCTCTTTTGAAATACAAAAGCAGATGATAGCAGAAAAACTGTCATATCATAGTCTTTATGACTATATAGTTAAAGATGGAAAGGGTTATCCTAAATGGGGCAAAAACCCTATTGAACACCCTGTACCATCTATTGATGAAGGTGTTCGATATGTAGACTGTATAACGGATTTATCAGATAAATCTCCAAATGAAATTGCCGATTATTTAGTAAGGGTAAACAGCCATTCAATTAATGCTTTCTTCAATCAGATAAGAAGGAGCATATCTATACTTGAAAGACCACTTGTTACAGCAAGAGGTGAAGGAAAGAGTTATATATACTCTAACTATAACCCAAAGTATGCCCAATACGCTATAACTATTTTGAGGACATTTTATAACTTCTGTTGGACTTTCAAAACTAAAGGTGAAGATATATTAACTCCTGCTCAAAGAATAGGTATTACTAAAAAACAGTTTAATTATAATGACATAATATATTTTTCGTAAGGAAATTTTAGTTTAAAGAGGTGTTTATTTATTTATGGAGAATAACACATATTACAACCATAAAATTGTAAATGAATTGGAGGTGAGATTAAGTTAATGTTTAATGAAATATGTATATATGAAGTCAAAATTGATAAACAAGAAGAATTTGAAGAACTTATTAAAGAAGTTGCTGAATTTTACAAATCACATACTGGTGTGATTAATGTAAACTATATTAAACGTACACATAGACAATCAGATTTTAATTCTGCAAAAAATGGAGAACCACCTATTAGATTAACAAGATTTCAAGGGAAGGTTATTTATATGCTTGTATGGGTATTGGAGAATGAAATAATACATGGAGAACTCACAAAAGCAGGACTTGAAAAATATTACAAGAGGTTTAACCGTTGTTTAACCACCATGCCTAAAATTTTACTTGGAGAAAATATCGTGTAGGTAAATTACAACCTTCTTATATTTTATAATACTTATAACTAAATATTAAATGTAAAAAAGTATGCTAAAATCATCAAATTAGCATACTTTTTTTGTGTAAAAACTATTGAAAAAATCTCTGTACTTTTTGCATTTGCACCTCTAAAGTAAACCCGTTAGGGGTTGCTCTGAGGTTTTTATTTTTTCAAAAGGACAAGGCCTAATATTTAGAAAATAATTCAAATTATATATTGATTTTTTATTCTACAAGCTGTAGCATATAATTATACTACAGCTTGTAGAGGGAGGTGATAACATGGGAATTAAAGAAGGAAAAATTTCAGATGCTGAAATGGAGATCATGAAGATAGTATGGAGTGCTGAGGGAGAGATTACCACTAGCGACATACTAAAGCTTTTACCAGCAGATAATTCATGGAAATTGACTACAGTATTAACCCTTGCCAGCAGATTAATGGATAAGGGAGTGCTGAAAGCTGATAAGAGGGGAAAGACTAATTATTATACTCCGGCTATGTCAGAGGAGGAGTATAAGCAGGTTCACTCCAAGGCATTTTTAGAAGAAATGCATAGTGGTTCTATAAAAAATTTTATAGCTACTATGTATAATGGAAAAGAAATTAGTAAAAAGGAGCTTAAAGAACTAAAGGAATGGTTTTTAGAGGAGATTTAAAAAATGCTACAGGAACTGTTTTATAAAATTTTTATGTTGTCTTTATCAGGAACTATAATCTTCTTTATTATAACTCTGCTTAGACCTATGACGGATAGATTTTTTTCACCAACTTGGAGATACTATCTTTTAATTTTAACTCTAGTAACTTTTATTATTCCCTATGGATTAATAATGCCAAATCTTCAAAATCCCTTAACTAATATAGTTAAATCTATGGATGCTAAAGAGTTAAAAGTCCAGGAGGTAGAGAATAAAAATGCGGTAGAGAGTAATGAGGAAAGGGATTATAAAGCCAAACCTAAGGAAAAAACTCAAGATTTTAAAATCGTAGAAAACTTAACTAAAGAAATAATGAACGATAATAATCATATTGGAATACTAAGTATAAGAGAAGTATTAGGAGCTGTGTGGCTTTTAGGTAGCATAGGATTTCTTATTAATGGATTCATAAGAATCTTTAAATTTAATAGGAAGTTAAAAAGTGCAAGTAGTGATATTGAAGTAGAAGATATAAAAGAAGTTTTCTATAAATGCTGCCAGGAGCTAAAAATTAAAAAGAAAATTGGTATAAAGCTCTGTGATAAGGTGGGAACTCCTATGGTCACAGGCATAATTAAGCCCGAGATAATCCTTCCTAGAGAAGATATGAATTTAGATTTTCTAGAAATGGTATTTAACCATGAATTAATGCACTATAAGCATAGAGATTTATGGATTAAAATTGCCTCCTTCATCATAAGGAGTATTCATTGGTTTAACCCTATTATATATCTGGTAAACAAGGAGTTAAATAAGGCCTGTGAATTGAATTGTGATTGGAAGGTTATTAAAGATATGAATAGGCAGGAAAAGAATTGTTATGGGCTTGCTATTTTAGATACAATTAATCATTCATTGGACAATAAAGGGGTATTATCAACTGCTATGGCTGACAGCAGTAAGAATGAATTGAAGAGGAGACTAACTATGATAAAAGTGAGAAAAAAACCTAGAAAGTTAATAACGATACTATCTATAATAACAGCAATGGTAGTAACTTTAACCTCCGTATCTATGGCTAATGCATTTGGCAAAAATATTAAAGGAAATAAGAGCATAGCAGCTATGATTAAGGCAAATAAAAGCATTGCAGTTATGATTAAGGAAAACCAACTATTAAGTTTGGATTTAGAAAATGGAAGTAAAGCTATAATAGATAGAGGAAACGCATTAAATAGGCCAGTTATTTCGCCAGATGGAAAACATGTGGCCTATACCAAGGAGGGAGTTCTTTATATAGGAAATACTTCCTCAGATTTAGCGGATAAAGTGATAGAATGTGCTAAAGATGTGGTAAGCTACGGATGGAAAGATAGCGAAGAGATAGCTTATTCTGCTCAAGAAGGTGGTCTTAATAGTTATAATTTAAACAATAAAAAATATTCTTCATACATTAAAAGTGAATATAAGTATGAAAATATTACAAGTGATCACAAGGAAAATTTGTATGCTGAAGTATATAGGTACTATACCAAAGATGGCGGTCAATATATAGAAAATAAAGGGATTTTAAATTTAAATACTAAAACATTAAAAGATAAAATGATAATATCTTCAGTTCCTATGAATGAAGAAGGTACAGAAATGGGCTTGAAGCCTAAAATTGCTGGCATATCTAAAGATGGAGAATATCTTTATATATGGCGTAAAACTTCAGCAGGTTCACTAAATTCAGATGGAGTTCCTTTTGGCACTTATGAAGTAAAAAGCGGAGAGTTCATACCTTGCAAGGATGAGAATGTATTTGCCTTGGCTTATAAGGATAATTTAGCTATAAATCCCTTAGATGGAAAGTCACCAGTTATAAATAATGGCGGAATAAGAGATATGAATATAAATAAGACCTTAGGAAAAGTTGATGTGGCAAGCTGTGAATTTACTAATATATTGCCAAAGGATATGATAGCTACAGAGGGACCTTATGAACCTGCAGCTAGCGGAATGTCAACTATGACACCTTCTTTCTCCCTAGACGGAAAAATGGTGGTATTTTCAGGAGCTGAGGCCACAGAGAATGTAGAGCAATGGAATAAGGAGCCTCATAATATATATAGAGTAAATCCTAATACGAAAAAAGTAGAAAAGTTGACTAAAAATAACACTTTTGATTTTGCACCTTCCTATATATCGGATAGTGGAGATTTAGTTTTCCTTAGAAAGACTGCAAAAGACAAGGCATCCCTATGGAAGCTTCAAGGAGATACAGAGAAGTTAATGGTAGATGAGATAAATTTACGTAAGGATGACTTCTATTATGGACATTACAATACTGAAAACATTCTAGATATTTACGTAGAATAAGCTTATATAGAAATAAGAACTCTGCGTCATAGATATAACTTAAGAAATAGCTCTTCAGCATACTGAACAGCTATTTTTTCGTTATCCAGTTATGCATTTAGATAAAGTATATCATACTGGAGGTAAGTCACATATAACAAGAGAAGAGGTACTTGCAGTTAGCATGGACAATTTATCATAGGAAATGTCAAGCAAAAATCTTTTTAGTATGACATAATGATATCAAGAGGGAGGGATAAAATGACTTGGGTAGATAAAGTCCAAGAAGCCATTGAATACATAGAAGTAAATCTTCTTAATGAAATTACCATTGAATCAGTTGGAAAAGCAATAAATTACGCACCATCATCTTTTCAAAATTTGTTCAGTGCTATTACAGGATACTCTATAGGTGAATATATTAGATTTCGCCGTCTAGCTTGCGCCACTGATGATCTTTCGGAGGGCAATTTATCTATAACTGACATAGCATTTAAGTATAGATATGAAAACATTGAATCATTTTCAAGAGCATTTAAGCGACTATATAATTGCTCTCCATCAAATTTTAAAAAAGACAATACAGATTATCTAAAATTCAATCCAATTGTAATTAATTTTGTATTAAGGGGAGGGTTTAGCATGGCAAAAAATTATATTCCAAATTTATTAAAAGTTGATTGGTCTGATACTCAGAGACAAAATGAATTTGTAAACAGCGTTGTTTCTGCACTTAATGCACTTGGTGAAAAAGTAGATTATGATTATGTTTGTGCGCTATCAGGAAGTGCCTTTCGTACTTCCTTTTCAATGCCTTCAATCAGTAAATGGAATCATGGAAATTATCATGTGATACATGCTCCGATCATTATAGAACACACTTTTAAGATGCTTGGATATAAAGTTTCTCATCATATCCGAAGTGACTATGAAATTGACAAAAGATTAATTATGGATAGTATAGATAAAGGTGTTCCAGTTATTACACTTGAAGGGATTATCAATTGTTCAGATGCTTGTGTTGTTTCGGGCTATGATAATGATGGCGATGTGCTTTTAGGATATAACCCTTTTATGTACGTTAGTGAAGATCATGATGAAGCTAATGATGATACTGGATATTTCAGAAAATCAAACTGGCACAACGGTTTCTTTGAGGAAGGTAGCAAAGGAAGGATACTTATTATTGAGGGCAAGTGTAAAAAGCCATCAAAAGAAAAAGCTTTTACAGAAACCTTAAATCTGATTAAGCATTTAATTACAGACGAGAATATAGCTCCTGGTCAATATAATGGACTTGCAGCGCATAAAGCTTTTGCTAATGCATTATTAACATATACATGGGAGGATAATTTCGAACCATATCTCAATGTTATGTGTAATTACAAGCAATACCTTGATAGACAATATGCAATAAAATTTTTTAACGATAATGGAAGAGAAGACCTAGCACAATATTATGAGAAAATTGCTGCTCTTTCTAATCGCTTAGCGCAGCAAATTCCACAGGACTTTTCAGCTTCTGACCTGTTTAATGATAAAGAAAATTTAAAGCCATATTGTGATGTATTACTTCAAATTTGCGATTTGGAAAAACAAGCTGTTGAACTTATGAATAAAAATTAGATGTAAATTATGAGAATAATCAAAGTAATCTAACCATATTGGCATAATGATAACAATAATAAGCCTAATTCTTAATATTTTTAGAATTGGGCGTTTTTCACTTCTTTTATTATTCATTAGTTCAATAATCAAATCAGTAACTTGCATAGCTTCATTTCTAAACATAGAATACTGTTCATCTTTTATTAATATTAACCTATGGAAATGACTGTTAGTTCATATAATAATTCAGTATCAATTGATAATAGATATTGGAGAATGTGTGCTGACAGCACAAGAGCATATGGTGTATATTTCTAATTATATTATACCAATTGAGAACATTTTCTAAAATGTAGCATATAATATATTACATGAAAAAGGTGCTATTTTAAATAAAAAATGAGAGGTATAAATTGTGGAATATACAAATTTAAAAAGAGTGAGGAATGTATTACTTATTATTCTTGTAGCTAATGTTTTTGTGGCAGTACTAAAGATATTTATTGGAAGTCTTATAAAAAGTGCCAGTCTTTCAGCAGATGGCTTTCACTCTCTTTCCGATGGTTCCTCTAATGTGGTAGGTCTTATTGGTATATGGTATGCAGCAAGGCCTGTTGATGAGGATCACCCCTATGGCCATAGGAAATTTGAGACCTTGGCAGGCATTTTTATTGGAGCCATGTTAACTTTTGTAGGGATAAATGTTTTGATTGGGGCCTTTCAAAGGTTCTTTGATCCAAAGATTCTGGCTATTACTTTGGAGAGTATTCTTGCTTTAATAGTAACTTTAGGAGTTAATATATTCGTAAGTATCTTTGAATTTAAGGAGGGTAAAAGACTTAACAGTACAATACTAGTATCGGACTCCCTTCATACAAGATCCGATATATATGTGTCTTTGGGCGTTTTAATAACACTCTTATCTATACACTTTGGGCTACCATCTATTATAGATCCTATAGCTTCTATAGTGGTAGCGTTATTTATATTTAATGCTGCTTTTGAAATTTTTAAAGAAAATAGTGAGGTTTTGCTTGATAAAGCAGTGGTGGATGCTGAAAGAATCAGAGAAATTGTCCTTAGGTTTCCTCAGGTGAAGGATATACATGAAATTAGAAGCAGGGGTAGAATGGATGAAGTATATATAGATCTTCACATTATGGTTGAGCCAAATAACACTATTGAAGAATCACACAGCCTTATGCATAATATTGAGAATGAAATGAGAAAAGAAATCTGTGAAAATACTCAAGTTATAATGCATATAGAGCCGTACTATTATTTAGAAAAAGTAGATTAGAAACGATTTTAATTGAAATAGAAGATAAAGCTTATGGTGAAAAGCATAGAGGGGTAAAAGAACTTCTATGCTTTTACGTATATCTTCCAGACTATGAATTAAACTTTTTAATATTTTATCTTAATTTAATTTATCCATATAAAGTAAGAGGCATGTGATACTTAGCATTTATACTATACTTGTAATTTTTATGGAAACATGGTACTTTTAAATAGAGAAGGTATGTTATTTGTATTAAGGCATCTACTTAAGTGCCTGGAGAAATGGAGCTGAAAATATGTCTATGAATAAAAAAATAACCACTATATTTACTGGTATTATAATCATATTAACCGTCTCTATCTTAGCTTTTGTTTATAGCTATAGAAGTGATATACCCCTAGATGTTATAGGTAGAATGACTAAAGGTATACTGATTATGGCTATAATTGCTTGTTTTGTAGCATCTTTGTTGGGTTATGCTTTGGTTAGCAGATTTATAACAAAACCATTACATAGTATAATAAAACTTTTAAACAAAACTTCAAAGCTAGATTTAGAAAAGGATGCCAGTATAAAGGATCACATGAAAAGGAAAGATGAGATAGGAGATATAGCTAATTCCACCTATGCTTTAAGAAAGGCTATGAGAAATATAATCACTGTGTTATCAGAGGTTTCAAAAAATACTGAAACTAATGCACAAAAAATAAAAGAGATGTTACAGGAAATTGCTAGTGGGAATAATGAAACTGTGGCTACCACAGAAGAGCTTTTGGCTGGTACAGAGCAAACCTCTGCTATAGCAGAAGGGGTATCCAATTCCACTATAAGAATTTTAGAAAACATTGATGAAGTAAAAAGCAAGGCTGAAGAGGGATTTAACTATTCTGAGGGAATAAAACAAAGGGCTGAGCAGATAAAAGAAAACGGTTTAAAGTCTAAGAAAAATGCGGACAAGGTTTATAGCGGTGTTAGAGCTAATATGGAAAGTGCCATAGAAGATTCCAATGCTGTTTATGAAATAAATGAGTTAGCTCAGGCTATATTAAGAGTAACAGAGCAAACAAATCTTTTAGCTTTAAATGCAGCGATAGAAGCCGCCAGAGCGGGAGAAGCAGGCAGAGGCTTTGCTGTGGTAGCAGAGGAAATAAGAAAACTAGCAGATGAATCTTCAAGTACAGTAAATAAGATTCAGGACATAGTAAAAAGGGTTAATGATGCCGTTGTAAATTTAGCTAAAAGCAGCAATGAAATATTAGAATTTGTAGATAATGATGTGTCTAAGGATTATGAAAGTATAATCATCATAGGGGAAAGCTATAATAATGATGCACAAGACATAAGAAATATAATGGAAGATTTTAAAAATATAGTTGAAAATCTAAGATATTCTGCTGAAGAAATCAAAGATTCTATAGCAGAGGTAGCTACCACTATAACTGAAGGAGCTAAAGGATCAGAGATAATAGCAAGTAAAGCAGAAGAGGTTTCTAAGCGTATAGAAGGTGTTAAGATTATGTCTGATGAAAATGTTAAAGGAGCGGCGGAGATAAAAAATATAGTATGTAATTTCAATCTTTAAATATATAAAAGGAGAGTTTGCAAAAGGTAAGCTCTCCTTTTATATTTAGCATATATAGTTAAAATATGAACAATGTATGTGTTGAAACTTTAAGATTATTGTTCTAGATCAATTTATATTGAAATATTCTTAAATCTTAGTTATAATACATAATTTCTATTTCGTATACATCAAGAGAAAGCTATAAAAGTAATACTAGCTTTCAATAAATCGTTGAAATTTTGTTAAATTTATGTTAATATACCTAGGGCGACTATTAATAAATTGTAATATTGTTAAAACCTATCTAGGAGGTGAGAAAGAAAAATAATTATTATATGAACAAAGCGTATAATAAAATATTAATAGTCATGAAGAACATTACTTAAATTATATTTAAATTAGAAAATGAGGTCAGTTTATGTAAGGTGTCGACCCAACTGTTAAAATTTAATAACTTTAACCTATTAATAGTCGCAAGGCAGTAGGTTATATAATTTGGGTGTAAGACACCCCATAAATACTGATATTAAATAGATGAAGAGAATGCCTCCAAAGGAATTTTGGATTGCGTTATAGTATGTAATAACCTATAATTGCTTTTCATTGATTAATCGTCAAATTACATAACAAAGGCCAAAAATGGAGGAGTAGAAAAATGAAAAAAACTTTAATTGCAGTATTAACTATGGCTACAATGATTACTGCTGTAGCTTGTGGAAAAGAAACTAAGAAGGAAGCTCCGAAGGAGCAAAATAAGGTAGAAGCTAATAATAAAGAAAAGACAGACAGTACTACAGCTGCTTCAGCAGATGCTACAACTTCAGCTTCTATTGTGAAAAAAGAACTTATACAAGCTTATAAGCCGAAGGGCTTTACTAGTGATTCAAAGAAGAAGGCTATATTTATAGTTGGAGATCCGAGGAAAGACAGCGTTCATTATGATATGGTAAATACTGCAATGAAGCATTTTGAAGAAAAAGGTGTAGAAGTTGAATTAAGAGACCTTTACGATTTGAAATTTAATCCAGTAGTACAACCTGAAGAATTCTATTACGCAAAGGATGGTAAGGGTGAAGCACCTAAGGATGTAAAAGCAGAACAAGAGCTTATAAACAAAGCGGATTATATAATATTTAGTTATCCTAATTGGCATGATACACCAAATGCTATAGTTAAAGGATATATGGAAAGAGTATTTGCTAAAAAGTGGGCCTACAAAGACGGTGAAAAAGGTTTAGAAGGACTACTTAAAGGAAAGTCCATATTTACTATTCAGCAATGTGGATTTTTAGGCGGAGGCCGTGGATTTATTGGTGATGGAGTAGGCATCAATAATGCGGCTTGGGATCAATATATGAAAGCATTTAAAGTATTAGATGATGATACAGCAGGTTTCTGGGGGGTGGAAAATAAAGGGAGATTCGTAAATGACAGAACTCCTAAGAATACATCAGAAAGCTATGAAAAAGAGCTAAAGGAATTGCGTAGTGCATTGACTGCTTATTTGGATAAGACATTCTTCAAGTAATAATAAAAGGATCAATAATGGACAGATTTTCATTATTGATTCTTTTTTACTTAATCTTTAGCCATTCTTTAAATTTTAATACTTAGGAGGAAATTTATGAGTATAAGAATAAACAATTTAATTCTGGATATAGAGGAAGAAACGGAGTTATTATACAAAAGGGCGGCTATAAAATTAAATATAAAAGAAAATCATATAAAAAAATTAAAGATAGTGAAAGAATCCATAGATGCCAGAAAAAGAAATAATATTAAATTCAATTATTGTTTAGATATAGAGTGTGATGATGAAGAGAAGGTGATTAAGAGTATAACTGATAACGATATTAGGCTGGAAAAGCCCATTGTATTAGAAGAGATTATTATAGGGGAGAGAAAACTTACTGAAAGACCTGTAATCATAGGTTTTGGCCCAGCAGGTATATTTGCTTCATTACTTCTTGCAAGAAAGGGCTATAAACCCTTAATCATAGAAAGAGGGGAAAATGTAGAATGCAGAACTATCTCTGTGGAAAAATTTTGGAAGGCAGGTAAGTTAAACATAGAATCGAATGTACAATTTGGTGAAGGTGGCGCTGGTACTTTTTCTGATGGAAAGCTTACTACTAAGATAAAGGATAGAAGATGTGATTTTATATTAGAAGAGTTTATAAAAGCTGGGGCAAAGGAAGAAATTATTTATAGGGGTAAGCCTCATATAGGTACAGATATTTTAAAGGACGTAGTCAAAAATATTAGAGAAGAAATAATATCTTTAGGTGGAGAAATACATTTTAATAGTAAACTTCAGCATATTAATTATAATGATGGAAGGGTCAAATCTATTATAGTTAATGATAATGAAATTCCTTGTGAAGTATTAATTTTAGCAACTGGACATAGTTCAAGGGATACTTATGAAATGCTAAATAATATTGGTATTGCTATGGAGCCAAAAGCCTTTACCTTAGGTGTTAGAATTGAGCACTTACAGGATTTTATTAATGAAAACCAATATGGAAGATTTGCTGGACATCCTAGATTAAAGGCGGCAGATTATAGACTTGTTCATAATATAAAAAGGTTTAATAGATCCGTTTATAGTTTTTGTATGTGTCCCGGTGGAGAGGTTGTAGCAGCTGCCTCTGAGGAAAAAAGGCTAGTTACTAATGGTATGAGTTACTACAAAAGGAATAAAGAAAATGCAAACTCTGCCTTGGTGGTTACCGTTAATCCAGAAGATTTCCAAGGAAGCTCTCCTTTAAAGGGTATGGAGTTCCAAAGATATTATGAAGAACTTGCTTATAATTTAGTTGGAGACTACATAGCTCCTGTTCAATTAGTAGGAGATTTTTTAAAAGACAGAAGGAGTACAAAACTTGGCAGAGTAATGCCTAGCTATAGACCAGGATATGAATTCAGAGAATTAAGTAAATGTCTTCCACCATATATTATCGATGCATTAAAGATAGGAATAAATAATTTTGATAGTAAAATTAAAGGATATGGAGCTTCAGATAGTGTGCTAACTGGTATAGAAACTAGAACTTCTGCACCCGTGAAGATAATTAGAAATGAATTCTTAGAAAGTATTTCTTTAAAGGGATTATATCCAGTAGGAGAGGGATCAGGATATGCAGGTGGAATTATATCCTCAGCTATAGATGGTGTTAAAGTAGCAGAATGCATAATGAGAGAATTTTCACCTGGAGATTAAATCTTTATATAGTCTTATTATACTAGCTATAAAGCTAAGATAAAATAAATAGTAAACGTTTTGTAAAAAAATATTGTCTATCTGTTAACAATGTGGTAAAATTTAGATGAAAGTAAAATTAGCAAAATATGTTTAATTGGAAATGTGGAGGGAAAAATATGAAAAAAGCACTTTCAATTTTTTTAGTGCCTGTTTTTACAATTGCTATGTTAACAGGGTGTGCATCAACAAAACCTACTACAAATAATCAATCACCTAACACACCGTCTAATGATTCTACCATAGCAAAAATAGGTCTTGGTCATGTCACTTCAATTAATAGTTCTAAGGATCTTGGAGTGGACAAAGATGGTAAGGAGGTCCTTCCAACTGCTCAAGTTGACACAGTAATGGTTGCTGCTGCCTTCGATAAGGATGGAAAAGTTGTTAAGGTAACTATTGATAATGCTCAGAGCAAGGTAGATTTTGAAAAAGATCTTAAACTTAAATCTAATATTAAGGACAAATTAAAAACCAAGGTTGAGCTTGGGGATGCTTATGGCATGGTAAAAGGTTCTCAAATTAAGAAGGAATGGTATCAACAGATAGCTGAGCTTGAAAAATGGATGAAGGGTAAGACTGTTGATGAGATTAAAAATATGAAGGTTAAGAAGAAGGATAATGATCATCCATCAGTGCCAGATGTAGCTGAGCTTACCTCTCTTGTTACCATAACAGTTCAAGATTATATTGCTGCTTTAGAGGAAGCATATAAAACTGCTGTGGAGATTAAAGGTGCTGCTGTAAAGGTTGGTCTTGGTCATGATGTTTCAATTGCTAATTCAAAGGCACTTGGAGTGGACAAAGATGGAAAAGAGGTTCTTCCAGCAGGTCAAGTTGATACAGTTATGGTTGCATCAGCCTTTGATAAGGATGGTAAGGTTGTAGGAGTTATAATAGACAATGCACAAACTAAGGTTCAATATGGTAAAGACGGTAAAGTAACTTCAGATAAAAAAGCTCCTCAAAAGACTAAGGTTGAACTTGGTGATGCCTATGGAATGGTAAAGGGCTCACAAATTAAAAAGGAATGGTATCAACAGATAGCTGAACTTCAAAAATGGATGAATGGCAAGACTGTTGATCAGATTAAGGCTATGAAGGTTAAGAAGAAGGATGATAATCATCCATCAGTACCAGATGTAGCTGAACTTACTTCTCTTGTTACTGTAACAGTTCAAGATTATATTGCTGGAGTTGCAGAAGCATATGCTAATGCAAAATAGGATGGAATGAATTTAGTGATTATAAGCTCCCTCACCGCAAGTGGGGGAGCTTTGTTTAAAATTGAAGCTTCTAGCAATAAATAAGGGAGGAGTGCCAATGCGAAAGATAACCTCTGGCTTAATAGCAGTACTTTTACTGACACTTACTTTTACTGGCTGCCAAAGCAAGCAAAAAAATGAGTATAGTAAATATAGTGAAAGTTTTTTTGATACCTTCAATACCATGACCATGGTGGTAGCTTACACTAAGAGTGAGCAGGAGTTTAACTCTTATATGGAAAAGATCCATACTAGATTTCAAAAATTACATAAATTATATGACATATATAATGATTATGAAGGAATAAATAATTTAAAAACAATAAATGATAACGCTGGAATAAAACCAGTAAAAGTGGAAAAGGAGATAATAGACCTTATTCTTTTTTCAAAAGACTGGTATAACCGTACTGGGGGGCGAACTAATATTGCTATGGGATCAGTGCTTAGGATATGGCACGAATATCGTGAGCAGGGAAAAAACGATCCTGAAAATGCAAAAATACCTGATATGAAGGAACTTAAAGAAGCTGCTAAATATACGGATATAAACAAAGTAATAGTTGATAGTGAAAATAGTACAGTATATCTAGAGGATAAAAGAATGAGCCTCGATCTAGGGGCAGTAGCCAAAGGATATGCCACTGAAATTGTGGCAAAAGAAATTATGGAGGCAGGACTTATATCTGGAATCATAAGCTCTGGAGGTAATATAAGAGTGCTGGGAAAGCCCCTTGATGGCGTTCGCCAGCGCTGGGGTATTGGAATACAAGACCCTGAAAAGTCAATAGTATCCGATGAAGATAATATACTTGATACAATTTTTCTAAACAATGCTTCTGTTGTTAGCAGTGGAGATTATCAAAGGTATTATATTGTAGATGGTAAATTAATGCATCATCTTATAGATCCTCAAACTCTTATGCCAGGAGATTATTATAGGGCAGTGACTATAGTAACTGAAGACTCAGGAGTAGCAGATTTTTTGTCAACTACTACATATTTAATGCCTTTTGAGCAAAGTCGTACACTCGTAGAGAGTATTGAAGGGGTGGAGGCTATATGGGTTTTGCCAGATGGTAAGGTGGAAGCAACAGCTGGAATAAAAAAAATAATGAAAAGTAATGGGGCTTCAGGAGCAAAATCAAATTAATTAATATAACTTTATTTCTATGATATACTATTTATAATAAAATATCAGTTAGGGTGAATATTATGGCACGAAATAAAAGAAGAAGGGCTCAAGCTATTATAATTAGAGATAACTGTATACTTTTTGCCTACGGCTATGCAAGAAAAAGTGGAGAACTTAGGCATTTTTTTGTTGGTGGTGGCATTGAAGATGATGAGACTAGTGAAGAAGCTCTTTTTAGAGAGCTTAAAGAAGAAGCTGGAGTTACAGGAAGTATAATTTTAAAATTTTCTAAGGAGCTAAAAGAACATCACTCTACATTTCTTGTAGACATTGGAAATCAAAAATGTGTTTTAGGCTATGATCCGGAAGATGTAGATGTACCTGATGAAGAAAAAGGATTACAACAGCTTTTGTGGATAAGTTTAGAAGATAAAGAATTTTTTAATGATATAGATAGAGATTATTTTAGGCTTTTGATTGGAGAGTGCAAGAAACAAAATAGAGTGTTTTCATGGATACCTTATATTGAAAAAATATTAAAAAATAACCCTTGAAGTTTTGGCACTGAAAAAGTGCCTAAAATTCAAGGGTTATTTTTTGAATAGAATTATTAAAAGTATTAATAATAATTATTATTGACAAATTTTAAATTACAGAATACTATATAAGTATATTAGAAATTACTAATATACTTATATAGTATTCTGTAAATTTTAAGACTAAGAAGGTGTATAAATGTTAGAAAAGGCAAAAGAAATATCTGATTTGTTAAAGGTATTATCTAATGAAAATAGATTGATGATAGTATGTTATTTAATAGATGATCCAATGACGGTAAGTGAGCTTCACGAAAAATTAGATAATTTAACTCAATCCGCGCTATCTCAGCATTTGTCTATATTAAAGGCACATAAGATATTAGCCTCTAATAGAAATGGTCTCACAATAACCTATTCCATACAAGATAATAGGATTGCAAAGTTAATCGAAGCACTAAAAGCAAATTATTGTAATTAAAAATATTTAGGAGGAGTATATATGTTTTCATTTTTTAATAGAAATAGTGTAAAATCAGTAAATGTAAATGAATTAGACAAATTATTTGGTAAGATAAATCTAATAGATATTAGAGAAATTTATGAATACAGAAGCGGCCATGTACCAACAGCAAAAAATATTCCTATGGATAAAATAATTCCGGAATGTGATAAGTACCTAGATAAGTCCAAAGAATATTATTTGATATGCCAATCTGGAGCAAGAAGTTCAAGGACCTGCAACTATTTAAAATCTAAAGGCTTTAATGTAATCAATGTTTCTGGTGGAACCAGCGGATATAGAGGAGCCCTAGAAAGATAATAAGTTGGATGATAGGCTAAGGTTTAGGAAACAATAATAATGAGGTGATGCTAAATGATTAAGAAGCTGATTTTATTTATTATTGTTGTTTTCTTAATACCTATAAATGCAAAAGCAGAAGAGTTTAGGTATATAGAAATCTTTAGTATAGATGAAGGTAAGGTTGTAAAATTAATTCAGTCAAATTCAGAGATTGAAAGCTTGGTTTATAACTATCTTAATGCTATCGATGGGGTTTATAGTAAATTTGATCCTGTCCCTAAGGAAGGTTATGCTATTAAGCTTACTTTAAACCCATCTTTAAAAGTACAGAGTAAATGGATAAACTGTTTTGTAGATAGAGTTATTATAATGCTACCCACTAATGATAATCCATTCTTAATGGTTTTTGAAAATGACAATAAATTAGTCTGTTTTACTTTTAAAGGTGATGTTGATTCTTTATTGAAAAGTTTAAATTTTAGTTTAGATGATAAGAAATATACGTATACCATATTTTAAATAAGCAGCAGAAGTATTTCTGCTCAGGATGTTGAAAAACCCCATCGGATTTTATGAAAATCCTGATGAGGTTTTTTAACAGCAAAAAAATCCATACTGTGGGCGTGGGTAGGTGAAAAACTCACGTAAAAATTGGTATTTTCTCTCCTAAGAGTACGAGCATTGGCGTGATAACACCAATGCAATCTTCTTTATATTCTGTGCTACTGATGTTAGTAGGCACTGTTCACTAACTTTGGGTAATCCGCGGAAGCGAGCGTAGCGAAGCCCATGCCGTTCTTTTGAATCTGCGAAGCTGCGCTCTATAGTTTCCTTTCTACGTTTATAGATACCGTTACCTTTATCAGATCTAAGAAAGTCAAAAACCTTTTCCTTTAACTCCTCCCATACATGCCGTCTAATTGTCCTGACATCAGCTTTATCTGATGTCAAGCACTTTTCTCGTAACGAACAATTATCACAGTAGAACTTATCACTTACATATTCTTTATATCCTTGTCTTGTTGTTGTCTTATAACGCAATGGTGCTGCACCTGGACAAACATATAGATCATGTTCAGGTACATACTGAAATCTTAGTTTAGTAAATTTGCCTTTTACATGTGGTCCCATTCTAAAACCTAACACTGCCTGATAACTTTTTTCTGAGAGTTTCTTTATAGTTGGAGCTGTTGAATATCCTGCATCAGCTACTGCATACTTAGTATCAAACTTAAATTTGTCTATTATTGTGTCAACTCTATCCACATAAGGTTCGTCATCATTGATATTTCCAGGGGTTACGTAGCTATCAAGGATAATGTTATACCTACCATCAACAGTTCTATGCTCAAGGTAAAAGAACCCTTTTGGCTTTCCATCTCTTGTCATAAATCCGCTATCTGGATCAGTTGTACTTACTTTTCTATTCTTCTCTATTTTATCTGGAAGCTTTTTTTTTAGAGGTGTCTGACCATGGTCTTCTCTTGACTTATTTACTGCATCATCAAGATCATTTAGATAATCTTTGGTTGATGCAGTTATTTCTTCATTGGTGAATTTATTCTTATTGGCATTTGCCTTTATATGTGTAGAATCTGTATAAAGTATCTTGCCACTTACCAGTTTTTTCTCAATAGCAATGTCCACTATTTTATCAAATATCTTCTGGTATACATCTGATTCGCTAAAGCGCTTAGTTCTATTTTTGCTAATGGTTGAATGATCTGGAATCTTTTCTGATAACGAGAAACCCAAAAACCATCTATACGCTATATTAACTTCAATTTCTTCTACAAGTCTTCTTTCTGATCTTATTCCAAATATGTAACCTATCAGTAGCATCTTAAAAAGAACTATCGGGTCAATAGCTGGTCTGCCATTATCAAGACAGTAGTACTCCTTTGTTAATTCTCTAATAAACGAGAAATCAATGCATTTATCAATCTTTCGTAACAAATGATTTTGTGGAACCAAGTTTTCAATATATACTAATTCTAGTTTCTGCTGTGCAGAATTATTTTCTTTAATCATGCTTTATCACCTCATACTATCCTATCAGTATAATATTCTACACCGAAGTTAAAAATCCTTTTTGCAAAGAAAAAATACCCGCCACAGCGGGTATTCCCATAAAATGTTTATCAACAGTCTGAGCAGAAGTATTTCTGCTGTTTTTTATTTGTTTTACGAATACCACCGGTTATACCGGTGGTTCTAAAATGCTTATAGCTATGAGTAGAAAAAATAAACCTCCTTTGATAATCTAAAGTTAGGTTCGCCAACCAAACAAAGAACAAAGGAGGTTATCCAAATGGATACAGAAAGTTTATCACATAGTAAGTGGAATTGCAAATATCATATAGTATTTGCTCCAAAGTATAGAAGGCAAGTTATATATGGAAAGGTAAAGAAGGATATAGGACATATATTAAGGAAATTGTGTGAACATAAAGGTGTGGAGATAATAGAAGCAAATGCATGTGTAGATCACATTCATATGTTAGTTAGTATACCACCTAAGTTAAGTGTGTCGCAGTTTATGGGATATTTGAAAGGTAAAAGTTCACTTATGATATTTGATAGACATGCAAATCTGAAATATAAGTACGGAAACAGGCAGTTTTGGTGCCGTGGGTAATATGTAGATACAGTAGAAAGAAATAAAAAGGCAATACAAGAGTATATAAAAAACCAACTACAAGAAGATATAGCAGCTGACCAAATAAGTTTAAAGGAATTTATTGACCCGTTTACGGGTGAGTCAGAAGATAAAGGCAAAAAATAAACAGCCCCTTTAGGGGCAGCCTGAGAAAATATGCGGTTGGCGGACTATTCAGCGTGTCTTGAGACACGGCCAGTATCATGCCCTTATAGGGCTAGAGCATGCCACCCGTTTTACGGGTGGTCATGACTATATTCATAGTAAGGATGCAAAGGTGAAAATTTCAACACTAGGTCTTTGATCTTGATATTTTGTGAGAAGATATTATATTGATAAGTACAGTTTTTGAATTATTTAAATAAGATTTCAAGCAAAGCTTAGATATAACCATAAAAACATATCTTATATTATAGTATAATAATAGTAAAATAAAAAATATTATTTATAATGGGGGGCTAAACATGGAGAACTTAAAATTGGATGACTTTACAAGGTATAAATTTTTGTCAGGAGTTAATCTATGCTCTGAGGGGAATTATGCTTGCTTTGTATTACATGAGCCGTTAGTTGAGGAAAATAAATATGCTTCAAACCTATGGATTCATAATGTAGAAGAGAATAAGCACTATAAATTAACTTCTTTTAATAAGGAATCTAACTTCATATGGTTAGGAGATAGTGAACATATAGTATTTCAAAGTGTAAGGGATGAAAAAGATAAAGAGAAACTGGAAAGTGGAGAGAAATTTACTCAGTTTTATAAGATAAACATCCATGGGGGAGAAGCCGAAAAATTTTTCAGGGTGCCAATGTCCGTAGGGGAAATAAAGGAAATAAACAAAAATAAGTTTATTTTTTCATCTATTTTTAATCCAGCCGAAAAGACCTTGGAGGGTCTAAAAGATGAAGATAAATCTAAGGAATTAAAGAGAAGGAAAGAAGAGAAGGATTATGAAATAATAGATGAGATTCCATTTTGGAGCAATGGAGGAGGTTTTACCAATAAAAAAAGAAATAGGCTATACTTATATGATATAGATACTAATAAGTATGAGGCTATAACTGAAGAATTAATGAGTGTAGGATCCTTTAATGTGAGCTCAGATAAATCCAAAGTTGTATTTATTGCTGATACCTTTAAGGACAAACTTCCCATAACAAACAATATTTTTGTTTATGATTTAAACAATAGGCAATTAAATACACTAATTAATGAAAATGAATTTTCCTGTGTTTACGCAGACTTTATAAATGAGGATACTATTATTTGCCTAGGAAGTTATATGCAAAGATATGGCAATAATGAAAATAGTAAATTTTATAAGATTAATATAAAAACAAAAGAAATGATTTGTATAACCCCGGACTTTGAAAAGAGCACATGGAATTCAGTGGGGTCAGACTGTAGATATGGAGGCTCATCATCTGTAAAGAAGGACGAAGAATATATATACTTTATAACCACGGAAGAAGACAGTTCTTATTTAAACAGAATAGACATTGATGGGAATATTGAAAAGATAATAGATACTAAAGGTTCCGTGGATAGCTATACTGTGAAGGATGGTAAAGTTTTATTTGTGGCATTAAGAGGATTAAAGCTTCAAGAATTATATGCATTAGATAATAAAAAGGAATGCCAATTAACTAATTTTAATGAATGGGTTATTAAAGAAAGAAACCTATCTTCTTTTGAAAAATTAGCAGTGGAAACTGCACTAGGAATAGTTATAGATGGGTGGATTTTAAAACCTATAAACTTTGATGAAAATAAAAAATACCCAGCAATACTTGATATACATGGAGGACCTAAGACTGTTTATGGAGAGGTATTCTATCATGAGATGCAGTATTGGGCAAATGAAGGTTACTTTGTATTCTTCTGTAATCCAAGAGGAAGTGATGGCAAAGGTAATGAGTTTGCAGATATACGAGGAAAATATGGTACCATAGATTATGATGATATAATGAAGTTTACCGATGAAGTGTTAAATAAATATACCAATATAGATGCAAATAGAGTAGGGGTAACTGGCGGTTCTTATGGCGGTTTTATGACTAATTGGATAATAGGGCATACAGACAGATTTAAGGCTGCTGCTTCACAAAGGAGTATATCTAATTGGATTTCCAAATTTGGAACTACAGATATAGGCTATTACTTTGTAGAGGATCAACAAGCCGCTACACCATGGGGTGACCCGGATAAATTATGGTGGCACTCTCCACTAAGATATGCAGATAAGGTTAAAACACCAACTTTATTTCTTCACTCTGACGAAGACTATAGATGCTGGATTGCTGAAGCTTTTCAAATGTTTACTGCGCTTAAATACCATGGCATAGATTCAAAGCTATGTATGTTCAGAGGAGAAAATCATGAATTAAGCAGAAGTGGAAAACCAAAACACAGAATAAGAAGGCTTGAAGAAATAACAAATTGGTTTAATCATTATTTAAAAGAAGAATAATATTATTTTTAAAAGGTATCTGCTTATGGGCAGATACCTTTTGTTCAGTAGCTCTATTTGATATATTAATTACTGCTTAGTTTTATGAAGTCCTCAATGTCACCTTTAATAATTTCTAAGGATCCTCTCCAGAAATTTATGTCGTGAATATCTATATTCATTACTTTAGTAACTTCAGCTGCATTTTTCTTTCCTGTTAAGGCTAAAAGTTTATCATATTCTTCTACAAAGACTTCGCCTTTCTTTAGGTATTCTGCATAAAGTCCTTTTGCAAAAAGTAAGCCAAAGGCATAAGGGAAGTTGTAGAAATTATATCCTGCAGAATAATAATGAGGTTTACATATCCACATATAAGGATGTAGTAAGCTTTCATCAAGACCTTCACCATAAGCTTCCTTTTGAGCTGAAAGCATTATGTTTTTGAGCTCCTCTGGGGTTATAGCGGCTTCCTTTCTTCTACTAAAAAGCTCTTTTTCAAAGAGGAATCTGCTGTAGATATCTACTATAACTTGAGTAGAATCTTGAAGTTCTCCTTCTAATATAGTAATAGCCTCTTCCTTTGAAGCTTTCTTTAGAGCAGCCTTCTTTACAATAGTTTCACAGAAGGTAGAAGCGGTTTCTGCAATGGGCATTGGATAATCAGAGTTTAGTATAGATTCTCCTAATAAGCAATCTCCGTGGTATCCGTGACCAAGTTCGTGAGCTAAGGTTATAACGTCACTAAGGCTTCCGCCAAAGTTAAGCATTATTCTGCTTTGACCTAAAGTGTGAAGACCAGCACAGAAAGCGCCTGCTACTTTTCCTTCTCGAGGAAGTACATCAATCCAATTACCATCAAAAGCTCTCCTTGCAAAGTCCGCAAGCTTATGGCTAAAGCTTCTGAAGTTTTCTTCAACAAAATCCTTTGCTTCATCATAGCTATAAGTCATATTAACTTCACCTATAGGCGCAAACAATTCATAAAAAGGTAGACCGTTTTTATAGCCAAGCATTTCAGCTTTCTTTTTTAAGTAGGCTCTAAAGTGAGGAAGATATTCTCTCATAGCATTTAACATAGCATCTAAGGCTTCCATATCCATTCTTGATATAGATAAGGATTCATGCAGTGGAGATTCATAGCCTCTTAAAGTTGATGTGGTTACTACCTCGCCTTTTATACCATTTAGAGCAGCAGCTACGGATTCTTCTATTTTTTTATAGCTCTCTAGTTCTGCATAATAAGCTGTTTTTCTAATCTTAGCATCTTTATTATAAGCTAGATTTCTAATCTCTGTAAGCGGCAAAGACTTCTTTTCTCCATTGAGCTCTATATCTACCATGAGCTTTGAAACTAGGGATTCCTTTAGGGTAGACCAAGCAGAGGAGCCAGTAGTCTGCATTTTTGCAATAATAGCTTCTTCTTTATCACTTAGGATATATTTACTTTTTTCTTTTATTTCTTTTAGCATGAATTCATGTTCTTTAAGTAGGGGGCTAGCTTCTATAATTTCTTCAAGGTTATCTATAGCACCTATGAATTTCTTATACTTTGCATCACTCTCAGCAAGGTCTGCTAGTAACTTTTGGATTATTTCATCATATTTTAAGGCTTCAGTGTTATTAGTATCTACAGAAATGGTTAAGCTACAGAAGGAATACAGTTTTGTAGCTTGCTCTGTAAGCTTTATACTGTCTTTAATATATTTCTCTAGGGAAAGTTTAGTGTCATTGCCCTGAATATTTTGATTAACTTCACTATTGATCCTAGATATTAAATTCTTTAATGCGTTTAAATCATCTTTAAATTCATTACTGTCAAAGGAAGGATAAAGCTCCTTTAAACTCCATGTTAAATCCATAATACTACCTCCTAGCAATTGGTTTATATAAGTATTATATACCACCTATTTATAGTATTTCCATATAGTAGATAACAGAATTTAGAAGTTTAGTAGTACAGAATAGTTCATTTATAAACTTTGAACATTAAAATACTTAATAAATATTTACAATTCCTATGCATATGGTTATAATATTATAGAAGTAAATATTAAGCTAAGATGGAGAAGAGTACAAGGAAGCTAATTTTTAGAGAGTCGATGAGGGTGTAAATTCGATAAATTAGTCTTGGAAAGAAGCTCTGGAGCTATGGGCTGAAAGTTTTGGAGTAAGTCTATGGGGTTCCTTCCCTTATAGAGGATATCAAGTGGGTTGTTATAACTAATTTAGGTGGTACCGCGGAATATAGTCTTTCGTCCTAATTTTATGGATGAGAGCTTTTTTGTTTTATAAAGAAGTATAAAGTTAAGAAAGGAAGATGATTATGGATAACAAAAGACTTGCAGAAGTTATGCTACCAGAAATAAAGCATACACCAGAATACTATTTAGATAAGTATAAAAAAAGAAATCTTAAAGGTGAGGCTAAGGTTACAAGATATGCACCTTCACCAACAGGCTTTCAGCACATAGGAGGGGTTTTTGCTGCTCTAGCTGCAGAAAGAATAGCAAAGCAAAGCGAAGGAGTGTTTTATCTAAGAATTGAAGATACAGATCAAAAGAGAGAGGTTGAGGGAGCTATAGCTGATACTATAGCTACCATGCATAACTTTAACATAGACTTTGATGAGGGAATGACAGGAGAAGACACTTCAAAAGGAGAGTATGGTCCATATAAACAAAGCGAAAGAGGGGAGATTTATAAGACTTTTGCTAAGGACTTAATAGGAAGAGGCTTAGCTTATCCTTGCTTTTGCAGTGAAGAGGAAATGAATGCTATTAGAGAAGAACAGACAGCTATGAAGGAGACACCAGGATATTACGGTAAATGGGCTAAGTGCAGAGACTTAACTTCAAAGGAAGCAATAGCTAGGATAGAAAAGGGAGATAAATTTGTTATAAGACTAAAATCACCAGGGAACATAGAAAATAGGGTGGATTTCCATGATCTTGTAAAGGGAGATATATCTTTCCCAGAGAGCAATCAGGATATAGTTATAATCAAGTCAGATGGACTTCCAACTTATCACTTTGCTCATGGAATAGATGATGCTTTAATGGGAACAACTCATGTTACAAGAGGGGAAGAGTGGTTACCATCTTTACCTATACATGTTCAATTATTTGAAGTATTAGGTTTTGAAAAACCGCAATATGGCCATATTCCTGGAGTTATGAAGCTAGATGGGGAAACTAAGAGAAAGCTTAGTAAGAGAAAAGACCCCGAAAGTGCTGTAAGCTATTATAAAGAACAAGGATATCCAGTTCAGTCTGTTATAGAATACCTTTTAAATATAATAAATTCAAATTTTGAACAATGGAGAGAAGAAAATCCCACTGCTGATTATACAGAATTTCCAGTAGCTTTAGAAAAAATGAGCAAGAGCGGAGCCTTATTTGACATAATAAAGCTTAATGATGTAAGTAAGAATGTTATATGCAGAATGAAGGCAGATAAGGTATATGAGTTATACATTGCTTGGGCTAAGGACTATGACAAGGAAATGTATGATTTTATGGTTAAGTATGAAGAGAGAGGTAAAGCTTTATTTAACATAGATAAAGAAGGTCCAAAGCCAAGAAAGGACTATGCTAAGTGGAGTGATGTTAAAGAAAAAGTATTTTATTTCTTTGATGAATTATTCTACAATGAGGTTAAAGAAAATATTGAACTGCCTAGCAATATGGATTTAGAAGAAGCTAAGCGTATTGCTGGAGCCTATGCAAAAATCTTTGATATTAGCAACGATAAGGATACTTGGTTTGAAAATTTAAAAGCTATGGCTCTAGAACTTGGTTATGCTGCTGATAAAAAGACCTTTAAGAAAAATCCTGAAAACTATAAAGGAATGGTTTCAGATGTAGCAGGTGCTGTTAGAAGTGCATTGACACATAGAAGCAATACTCCAGATCTTTATACAATAATGCAGATTATGGATAAAGATATGGTAGAAGAAAGATTTAAAAGATTTTTAGATATATAAAGTTCTTCTATTAGCATTAACTAAAAGAGGCGGAAATTCCGCCTCTTTTCAAATTTACTTTAGAATATATACATTTACATACTTTACGGCCCAATCGCAAGCTTCCTTATAGGTATCAAAGAAAACATCAATGGTATTTCCTACTATTCCTGTGCCAGTATCAGCAGCTACTGCAAAGCCATAGCCTTCTACAAAAAGCCTTGAACCATAGGGTATTACATTAGGGTCCACTGCTATGGTACTATATCCATTAATATCCCTCACTGCTTTTCTGCCTGAAGCTGTATAGGTTTTTCCTACTCCTCTTACTGCGTAATAAGCAGTAGCTTTTGCTTTAAAAACCTTACTATAAGGGACAGGATCACCTCCTCTAGATATAGGCATCACAGGATAAGTTCCCTGCACAATAACCTTGTCCCTTGGTTCTTTAACAACAACTTCATTTATGATGCTTCTAGCAACTTCTTTACCATTCTCATAAGTAACATTAGTTATGATTTTCTTTTCACCAGTTTTTCCTTCTTGAAGGATATTTTTTTGAGTATTCGGTAAAGAACTGTTAGTTTTAACAGAGGTCTTGAAATCAATAGGTAATATATCAGTAAAAGATTTTGTTTCTACACGAATTACTTCAATCTTCATATCTTTATATATTTTTGTATCTTTATCAGGCTTAATCTTATCTTCAGTATTTAAGGCAATATTTTCAGCCTTCAGCATTAAATCCACAGTTTCTTCAGAAGACTCTATAGTTTGCTCTTTCTCAGCTATAATAAGGTTGATATTTACTGCTCTTTTTATAGTTATAGAAGCGTTTTTAGGTATATTAGAGCTTAAGTCAGGATATATTTTATCCTTAACTCCTAATGGGATTTTTTTACTTTTTAAAACTTCTTCAACGGTATTTTTATAGGTAAACACTTTATCTTCATATCCATCGATAATTATAGTAATGGTTTTCAATTTAACAAGCGCTATGCTTATGGTAGATACTATCAATAGAGCTATTAGGATATATATGTTTGACCTTTTTAAAGTAAGTTTTTTAAAAAAATCTTTATAATTTCTTATAATTTCCTCCCCCTTTTTACAAAAGTAATATTCATAACCATTGCTTCTATAGTAAATATATAAAAAATCATAGCTGGATTTGTTAATTATGTCAATTGTATCATGAAAAAATAAAAATATAATTATATATATTTTAATTCATAATAGACAAAGGCATAGTTATTCTAATTTGCAATTAGACTAATAATTTGCTGATAGGGGAGTACAGGTGGCGAAAGAATATCTAGGGTATAACTTAGCAGTACTTAAGTATGCAGATGCTCCTGCGATTTTAGTAGAATGTGCTTTTATAAGCAATCAGGATGACTAATAATTTTTTAAACATATTAACCGCCTCGTTATTAATGTTCCCGCAACGAACTACAGTTATTTGTGTTTAATAGAAAACCTTCATCTAAGTCGTATCAGTAAACTTATTACGAATCAAATTTTAGATTTTATCTCTACCTAATTGTAAGACAAATCATAATGTGTTATACTTTTAATATCCCCCCGTAGGGGATGTTGAAGGAGTGATAATTATGGGTAAGCAGCATAAACATGAAAACACACAAGCAGTTATTAATCGTCTTTCAAGAGCTATTGGTCATTTAGAATCTGTTAAAAAGATGGTTCAGAATGGAAGAGATTGTAGTGAAATTCTAATTCAAATAGCTGCGGTAAAATCAGCAGTTAATAACATAGGAAAAATAATTTTACAGGACCATATTAAGCATTGTGTGGCGGATGCAGCAGCAACTGGTGATAATAAGGTTTTGGATGATTTATCTCTTGCAGTTGAAAAATTTATGAAATAGGTGGGAGGTATGTCATTTTGAAATCAAAACATAGTAGTGCAATACTTTGGGCGATTTTAGCTGCGGCTTTATATGCTATTAGTTCTCCAGTTTCCAAAATACTTTTGAATAAAGTACCACCAACTACGATGGCAGGTCTTTTATATCTTGGTGCAGGTATTGGGATGTCTGTAATAGCTTTATTTCGGTACAAAACAGGAACTTTAAAAAAGGAAATGAAATTAACAAAGAAGGAACTACCTTTTACGGTTGGTATGGTTGTTTTAGACATATTAGCTCCTATTTTTCTTATGATAGGGTTAACTATGACTACGCCTGAGAATGTATCACTTCTTAATAATTTTGAAATTGTAGCAACTTCATTAATTGCACTTTTTATTTTCAAGGAAGCTATTAGTAAAAGATTATGGTTTGCTATTGGCTTGATTACAATTTCAAGTATTATTCTTTCGTTTGAGAATATTAGTAGCTTATCTTTTTCTTTTGGTTCTATTTTTGTTTTACTTGCATCTATTTGCTGGGGACTTGAAAATAACTGTACCAGGATGCTGTCAGTAAAGGATCCGTTACAAGTTGTAATTATTAAAGGATTTGGTTCAGGTCTAGGTTCTTTGCTAATCTCATTTATTATTAAAGAAAGTTCCATGAATGTAGCTTATATAATTGCTACGCTTTTGCTTGGATTCGTTGCTTATGGGTTAAGTATATATTTTTATGTGTATGCACAAAGGGAGCTTGGAGCTGCTAAAACAAGTGCATATTATGCTATCGCTCCGTTTATTGGTGTAGCTCTTTCATTTATTATTTTTCTTCAGATACCTACAATAACATTTATTATTGCATTGTTAATCATGATAATTGGAACCTATTTTGCTTCTACGGAGAGCAAATAACAAGTTCGCAACTTTCAAATTGGATGCATCGGTAGGAAATTGTCTACCATAACCAAATAGGTGATGTCATAGATTTTGTATGTTTCGACGTAATAGAGACTTAAAGAAGTCTCTATTTTTCATGCTCAAATGGTAGCTTTGTTGAAATTGGTGACATCTAATAAATAAATCAATCACAAAAATCTAATTGCTTTGAGTTATCTTTTAATTTCAGAGAAATTGTATTTGAATATAAAATATACAGTTAGTTTCTATATGGTAACAACATGTCATGAGACACTAACTGGATGATTTCAATAAATTACATCAAATTATGGCACTATATTACAAATTTAATCATATTATGTATTGTAGACATTAATCATAAAAAAACAAAGGGGATGTAAAGTAATGAACAAACAAATTTATGATTATATTGTTATTGGTGCAGGAACTGCCGGAGGAATAATTGCAAAAGAATTAACAGATGACAAGCGCACTAGTGTACTCGTCCTTGAAGCAGGAACGAATATGATGCAGGAGCAAAGTAGCGGTAGTAGCCCCGGATCTGGTGTCTTAAATGCTGATAATAAACTTTCATTTAATATGCTTACGAAACTTGAGCAAACTATAGGCAATCGTCAGCTTAGAATATCAAGTGGAAGAACAATAGGAGGAAGCTCTGAGCATAATGCAATGTATGCAGTTCGTGGCAGCAAAGAGTATTATGATGATTTGGCAAGGCAATTTGGACCACAATGGAGCTATAGAAGTGTTAGAGAACTATTTATAAAAAATGAAACCTATACAGGAAATACAGATCGAGATTTTCAGGGTGAACGTGGGACGAATGGCCCGGTTTTTGTCAGACAGCAAATAATTCCAGAGAAAAGTCTTACAGTTACTTTAGCTAATGCAACAGCAGATGTTTTGAAAATTAGAAGAGTTGAAGACTATAATACAGGTGTAAGAGATTGCACTTTTTATAAATCACAAATTCTCAATAAAGAAGTAAATGGCAAGTTTGTTCGTTCATCTACAGCAACCGGATATTTAAATGAAGATGTTGTTACACAGGGTAACGAATTTTATCCTGACGAGTATGGGGTTAACGGCAGGGAGCTGGTAATCCTGGCAAAAACCACTGTAGATAATATTATATTTCACCGAAAAAAAGGTCAGAATATTGCAGTAGGAGTTAGATTTGTACATGACGGAGTGTCCTATAAGGCTTATGCAAGAAAGGGAGTAATTTTATCAGCAGGTAATTTTTCTTCTGTCATTCTGCAGCGTTCGGGAATAGGAAGTTCTACTGATTTGGCTAAAGCAGGCATTTCAACATTAGTAGAGAGCCCTAATGTTGGGCACAATTTTGTAACACATTTTATTGCTGGAATGGGAGTAGAAGTAGAAACATCAAGACTCCAGGCTTTAATTGATGCAGACCCAAATCTTCCATTTCCATTAGGTGCTTTTAAAGCCGATGGAACAACTGGAGGCCGACGGCTCCAAATATATAGTTCAGTAGGACCAAGCAGTGTACCTGCTGCAGTAGTAGTTCAGAACAACTGGGCTTATGACCCCAAAAAAGAGAGCAATATCATGGGTATTAGTATTTTTGACCTTGTCCCTAGAAGCAGAGGTACCATTTTGATAGCACACAGTGACCCTGAAGCTTATCCGTCTCTTGATCTTAACCCTTTGGCTGATCTTAATGACTTGAATTTTATGGTAGATAGATATATTGACGTATACAATATTATGAAAAGAGCTGCTGAACTTGATCCAGCTGGCAAATATAATGTTGTATACCCTTCTGGAGATATATTCCAAAAGGCTGATGAGGCAGAAAAACGAAGTGAGCTTGCTAAATATGTAAGGGCCTCTTATGGTAATACAGCTCACTTTGGCGGACAGTGTAGGATGGGACAGAGTATTCAGGATGGAGTTGTTGATGGATTCCTGAATGTCTTTGGCACAAAAAATCTTAAAGTTGCTGATCTTTCAGTATTCCCTGTTTTACACGATGGAAACAATACCATGCCTGTACAGATGACCGGCTTGAATGCAGTAAGGTTTATTAAGAACGATCCAAATCCATGTGTGGTAAACGATGAAGAATTAGCTGAGAATTTTGGAGTTTGTATACAATAGCTATACACTAACCCAAGATTATCAGATTGGCATAAATCATAAAAATAAGTGAAAAAATTCCCCTGAAAAAGCAGAGTTGAAAGCGACTGTTACACTACTTTTTCAGGGGTTTTTAATTAGTATACACTTGAGGCAAATTCTTCAAAATTATTTTTATATTTCATCAACTAACAGAGTTAAGCCATTTTCAAATTAAAGACCCCACATAAATATATAGGGATTTTAAAATAATAAACTTCCCACACTCTTCCCACATAAGTTTTAGATAGGTATAGTTTGTATTGGGTTAATATAATTATTAAACGCGGCAAGCTCAACGTTTATAGAGATTTGTAGAAAAATATAGTTAATATAAAAACGAATCAGGGGTTCAACTCCACTAGAGGTCACCAAATAAAAAGATAACAAGTTCTATAAAAATGTAGATCTTATTATTTTTTTGTTTAATGCTATTTTATATAATATAGCTTATTGAACTGTATAAAGAAGGATGTTATACTTATTTATGGGTTTAAAAAGTAAAAATATGGAGAGTGATTTTAAGTGATCAAGTGGAAGGAACAATATGAAACAGGTGTTACAATAATTGATGAACAGCATAGAAGGTTATTTGAATTAACAAATTCGGCCTATGAGCTTTTAAAGAACAATTTTTATATAGATAAGTATGATAGAATTGTAGAAATATTAGAAGAGCTAAAGAATTATACTATATTCCACTTTAAATCAGAAGAAGAATACATGTTAAGTGTAAGCTATAAAAAATTCTTATCTCACAAAATAGAGCACGATGACTTGATTGAAAAAATTAATAATATTGATTTAAAGTTAGTTGACCAAGAGCAAGACAAGCATATTATGGATATATTAAATTTTTTAGTAGATTGGATAGACAATCATATATTAGAAAAAGATTTACTAATTACATCAAATAGCTAATAGAAATAGAGCTTATATTAAAGTAAGCTCTATTTTTTGCTTGCAAGAGTCAGAGTTATTACGGATAGTATTATTAATAAGCATCCAAACAGAATCTTTTCAGAAAAAGCTTCTTGTAAAATAATAATTCCTAAAATCATGCTTACTATAGGTTCAAAGGTACTTAATATAGCGGCATTAGAGGGTCCTATTATTTTTATTCCTTTTTGAAAAGCTGTAATAGCGATTACAGTGGAAATAATAGATATTCCTAGAATATATACATAGGCGATAGTGGGCAAATTAAATTTTATAGATTTAGTGGCTGTACCAAAAATAAATATTGCTGAGGAGGAAGCCATAGAAAGATAAAAGGTAACTAATAGGTTATCCATATTTTTAAGAGGACTATAGCTAATGCTAACAATATATAAAGAATATAGTACACCTGAGAATATAGCATAAAATACTCCTATAAAACTTAGCTGTATATGACCATTAAATACTAAAAAATATATTCCTATGGTTGAAAGGATTAAACTAAATAATTTAACCTTGTTTAACCTCTCCTTAAAGAAAAATGTAGTTATCAGCGTTACAATAACAGGATAAACAAAGTGTATAGTGGTTGCTAATCCAACGGATATATAGTTGTAGGATAGGAATAAGGTAAGTGTAGTAGATGCATAACCTAATATTCCAATGAGCACTACCCAAACTAATTCTCTCTTGGTTATTTTAATAGCTCTTTTTTTAATTAATAGCATAGGAAATATTAATATCCATGAAAATAAAAATCTAAAAAAAACTACAGTAATAGCTGTAGCACCTTGGGTATAAGAGAACTTAGCTAATATAGGCATTAGTCCAAAAGCTGCTGAGGACGATAATGCATATAAAACACCATTTAATTTTTTCATGTAATTCACCTTCTTAAAAGTCAAAGTTAATTTTTTATTGCTAAAAAATTCATAAAGCCAAGAGTATTCAGTTACTAAGTTAATTGTATAATACAAAAACAATTTATGAAACCTCTAGCAGTATGTTTATTTTTAAGATTAGACATATCAGACACAGTATTTTTATATTTGAGCAATTTTAAATAGAAAATAATCTATTTTATATGTTAATATAGAATAAAAATACAAAAATTCTGGATATGTAATTTGAATATATTTCCAGGGAAATTTTTGTAAATGGAGGTAGCCATGGACATTTTAAATTTTAATATGGAAATAAAATCTATAGAAGAAAATTTAAAAAAATTAGATCAGGAAAAGATTAAATTTCTCACAGAAATCAACTTCAAAAAGTGGAACGAAGCAACTAAATTATTTGAGGACATAGCTTTAACCTATATAAACATAATTAAAGTAGAGAGTCAGCTTAGCATAATGCAGGATATAGAATCCGATATTGAAGCTAGAAATAAAGAAATAGAAGAATATACAAACTATATTAATAGGAAAAAAATAGCCTTAAAAGGATTGGTAAGTGCAAGAGACGAGCTTTTAAAGGACACTTCTGCAGAGAATGTAAGTACTCTTCAGCAGATTTATATAGAAATAATACAGCTACAGGATAGAATAGAAGGAATAAATAGTTTAATAAATATGGAGTATATTTAGCTTATTGAGAATATTTTGAAAATATTACCAAGGAAATATTTTCAAAATATTTTATTATATCTGTAGGAGGCTGTGAAAAAAGGTACTCTATAGGTTTCGCTACACCGCGCGTGGAGCCCCACGAGCGGCCCGCGAAAAAGAGCACCTATGTTTTTAACATCCTCCTGTATGTAACTATTTTTAAGTTTGTCGGAATAAATAAAGTATAACTGTTTAAACTATATATATTAATTAAAAGAAAAAGTGAGAAAGCAATCATAAAGCTTTTTCTTATAATATGGTAAATATATATAGAAAGGAGAACGTTGAGAGCTTATAATTTAGCATTATTAAGCAATTATAAGTAAGTACGGTGCCTTGTATCGGAATTTAAGCCTTTGGAGCAACATACCAACTGGAGTAGTCTTATGATAAAACAGGTTGCAATGAATAAGGAATAAACCTATTAGATTTTAGCAGGTTTTACTCAACGGCGCAATATGACACATACAGAGGATAAGAAAGCTAAGAAAAAGGTAAGTAATAAGAAATCAAAGCCGGATACAATTTATGAAGAGGAAATGAAAAAGCATAGATCTAAGGGAGCTATAGAATAATTGTATAAGGAGTTGATTTTATGAAAAAATTTAGGCATGGTGAGTATGAAGAGGCAGCAGAAAGAGCAAAAGAATTATTAGATAAAGGTGTAGGTATAACTGAAATAATTAATATGACCGGGTTAAGTGAAGAAAGAATAAACAAACTTCATAACAATATGAAAAGGAAATAAGCTGTTAGATTTTGCTAACAGCTTTTTTATTTATTTATTTATTTAATATTTGTAATGCTTTACTAAGAAAAATAATATAAAATATATTTGTAAAGTACATATTTTATGTTGGAGGGGTATATAATGAAAAAAGTTGCAGTAGTTTTTAATGGTGGTACCATTTCAATGAAAGTGGATCCAAGAATAAAGGCAGCCGTTCCTAGTTTAACAGGAGAGGAAATAATGTCCATGGTTACTGGCATAGAAAGATATGCTCAAGTAGAGTCCTATACATTTTCTAGCTTGCCAGGTCCGCATATGTCCCCAGATATGATGTTAGAATTATCCCAATATGTTCAAGAGCTTTTAAATAGAGAAGATATATGTGGGGTGGTAGTAACTCATGGTACAGATTCACTAGAGGAAACAGCATATTTGCTAGATTTAACTATAAGTACTGAAAAACCTGTGGTTTTTACGGGTTCTATGAGGAGTGGTTCAGAGCTTGGATATGATGGACCTTCTAATTTGGCAGCAGCCATTTGCACTGCTATTTCTGAGGAGGCAAGGAACAGAGGGGTACTGGTATGCTTAAATGGTGAATTGAATTGTGCTTCAGAAGTTACAAAAGCAAATTCTATGAGCTTAAATGCTTTTAAAACTCCAAATTTTGGGCCTATCGGAATCGTTGATAATAATAAAGTGATTTTTTATAGGAACAGTCTAAATAAACAAAGTATTCCAATTAGAAATATCTCAGCTGGGGTGGCTTTAATAAAATGCGCTGCAGGGATGGATTCACGTTTAATTAATTTTTGTGTAGATCAAGGGGACAAAGGTATTGTGGTAGAAGCTATGGGTAGAGGAAACATACCTCCACATATGGTAGAAGGAATTGAAAATGCAATAGCTAAAAATGTAGCTGTAGTAATAGTTTCCAGATGCTTTGAGGGAAGAGTTTTTGATTCTTATGGATATCATGGAGGAGGCAAGGAACTAAGAAACCTAGGAGTTATTTTTGGAGACAATCTACCAGGTCAAAAGGCTAGAATAAAGTTAATGGTGGCCTTAAGCTTTACAGAAGATATTGAAAAGGTAAGGGAAATATTTGAAAGAGATTTATACACTAACAATATGTAATTATTTTAAGGATATCGAAGCATTCGATATCCTTTGTTTGTATCATAATATATTGCTTTTGAATATTATGATACAAAGAATTTTGTAGGAGTGTATAAAATTGAAAATAAATAATAGGATAGCTATGATAGAGCAGTATCACTTTAAAAGAATGGATAATATAAAAAACAGACTTCTAAGTGAAGGTAAAGAGATATTTGATTTTGGAATAGGAGATCCTGATCTAGAACTGCATCCATCTATAAAAAATGCATTAGTAGAGTCATTAAGTTATAAGCATATCAATAAATATCCGCCTTATGAGGGTATATTACCATTAAAAGAGAAAATAATAAAATATTATAAAAAAGTTTATAATGTTGACTTAGATACAAATGAAATCATAATATTAATTGGGTCTAAAGAAGGTATAAGCAATATTTTTCCAGCAGTATGTGATATAAACGATTATGCTATAATACCTCAACCAGGCTATCCCGTTTATGAAACCTGTAGTAAACTTTGGGGGGTAATACCTTATAAAATGCCATTGATAGAAAGTCAGGGATATTACCCAAGATTAGATATAATCCCAGAGAGTATTTCAAAGATAGCTAAATTAATGATAATAAACTACCCTAATAACCCAACAGGAGCTGTGCTTAATAGCGACTTTTTAAGTAAGGTAAAAGCTTTTAGTGAGAAATACAATATTGTTTTATGCAATGATAATGCTTACAATGAAATTTTAAATCCAGAGATAGAACCCTTATCTATTTTGATGGGTGGTAAGAATAATTGCATAGAATTCGGAACCTTTTCTAAAAGCTTTAATATGACTGGATTTAGAATAGGATATGCTGTTGGTGATAAAAGTATAATTGAAGCTTTATTAAAAATAAAATCTAATACAGATTCTGGACAATTTATGCCTATTCAATATAGCGCTATAGCAGCATTAAGCTTAGGAGAAGATTATTTGGAAAAAATAAAGAAAATCTACAACCAAAGAAGAATAGTTTTAGAGAATATTTTAATGGAAAAAAACATATCTTTCTTTAAAGGTAAAGGCACTTTTTATTGCTGGTGCAATGTCCCTCAAAAGTATACCACTGATGAATTTTGTGAAGAATTATTATATAAGAGTAGTATTGTGGTAACACCCGGCTATGTTTTTGGAAAAATAGGATATAACCATTTTAGAATATCCTTAACTCAAAATGAAGATACTATAGAGCGAGCTTTCTCCAAAATAGATATTTATTATTAATTATCTCACTTTAGGTCTTTATTTTTAAATAATGCTTGAAATTTCATTTGTACTTTATGTATAATAAGGAATATGAATTGGAAACAATCAAAGGAGGATTTAAATGGTTAGGAGTATGACAGGCTTTGGAAGAGCTAGTAGTGATGAAGGTAGTGACCATTGCTTTTTAGTTGAAATAAAAAGTGTAAATCACAGATACTTAGATTTAAATGTGCGAATGCCAAGAGGGATGATTTCTCTTGAAGAGAGAATAAGAAGAGTTGTTAGTGAAAAGTTAAATAGAGGGAAAGTTGACGTATTCATTAATTATAAAGACTATGGTAAAAGAGATAGTATGGCTAAATTAAATTCTGATTTAGCAGATAGCTATTACAAATGTTTAGCAGAGCTTCAAGGAAGATTTGAGGTTAAAAATGACATAACCTTATCCTTGATTGCACGTTTTCCAGATGTTATCTATCAAGAAGAAAAAGAAGATGATTTAGAGTTAATGTGGAAAGAACTCTCTTTTTTAATGGAAAATTCCCTAGATAAGCTTTCTGCCATGAGAGTTGTAGAGGGAGAAAAGCTAAAAATAGATATATTAAATAAATGTGATATAATTAAGTCAAATATGATGAAAATTGAAGAGAAGTCTCCTAAGGTGGTAATAGATTATAAGAAGAAATTAGAAGAGAGAATACAAGAGCTTGTTGAAGTTGCTAGCTTAGATGAGAATAGATTAAGTATGGAAGTGGCTGTCTTTGCTGATAAATGCTGTATTGATGAAGAAATAACAAGGTTAAACAGCCATATAGAACAAACTAAAGCCACTTTAGAATTAGAGGAGCCTATAGGAAGGAAGTTGGACTTTATAGTTCAGGAAATGAATAGAGAAGCTAATACCATAGCTTCAAAATCTCAAGATTTAGAAATTACTAATCTAGTTTTAAATATTAAAAATGAAATAGAGAAAATTAGAGAGCAAGTACAGAATATAGAATGATGAATTTAGGAGGAAGATTATGAGTATTAAACTAATTAATATCGGCTTTGGAAATATAGTTTCAGCTAATAGGCTTGTAGCTATAGTTAGTCCAGAATCAGCACCGATAAAAAGAATAATCCAAGAGGCTAGAGACAGAGGGATGCTAATTGATGCTACCTATGGCAGAAGAACAAGAGCTGTAATTATTACAGATAGCGACCATGTAATTCTTTCTGCGGTACAACCTGAAACAGTTGCGCATAGATTATCCTCAAAAGAAGATGATAACATAGAAGAGGTAGATGAATAATGACTAGGGGACTGTTAATAGTAATTTCCGGGCCTTCTGGAGCAGGAAAGGGAACTATATGCAAGGCCTTGCTAGAAAGAAATGATTATTGGATATCTGTATCAGCTACCACTAGAAAACCTAGACAGGGAGAAATTGAAGGTATTAACTATTATTTTGTTGATAGAGAAGAGTTTCAAAAAAAAATTGAATTAGAAGATTTTCTAGAGTATGCAGAAGTTTATGGTAACTTTTACGGAACTCCTAAGTCAAAGGTTGAAGAGATGCTAGATAAGGGTATAGATGTCATATTAGAAATAGATATTCAAGGAGCCTTACGAGTTAAGGAAAAGGTATCCGAAGGAGTATTTATATTTATTCTTCCTCCTTCTATGGAAGAGCTTAGGCAGAGGATAATTAATAGGGGAAGCGAAACGCAAGAATCACTTATGACTAGGTTTAAATCTGCTTATCAAGAAATAAACTATATTTCTAAATATAATTATGCTGTGGTTAATGACAAAGTAAATGATGCAGTAAAAAAAATAGAGAGCATTTTAGTTGCAGAGAGATGTAGAGTAGATAGAATTAAAGAAAAAATATTAAACTCAAAGGAGGGTCTAATCCATGAACAACTCTATGATTAATCCATCAATAACTGATTTATTAGAAAAGGTTGACAATAGATACTCTTTAGTAATTGTAACGTCTAAAAGAGCTAGACAGCTAATAGAGGGATCAGATGCTATGATCTATACAGATTCAAATAAGCCATTAACTGTTGCAATAAATGAAGTTAACGCTGGTTTTATAGAATATGAAACCTTAAAGGAAGGGTTAAAGTAGTAATGAGTAATAAATGTGTAGTTATAGGGGTCACCGGAGGAATAGCTGCATATAAAGCTTTAGATGTTATAAGCACTTTAAGAAAGAAGAACATAGATACACATGTTATTATGACGGATTCTGCTACTAAATTTGTAACGCCTTTAAGCTTTCAATCTTTGAGTCAGAATCTTGTTGTAACAGATATGTTTGCAGAGCCTAGAGCTTGGGAAATTCAACATATTTCTTTAGCTAAAAAGGCAGATTTAATGCTAATTGTACCAGCTACGGCTAATATTATAGGTAAGGTAGCTAATGGTATAGCAGACGATATGCTATCAACCACTATAATGGCCACAAAGGCTCCAGTGGTTTTTGCACCAGCTATGAATACTAATATGTACGATAATCCTATAGTTCAAAAGAACATAGATAAATTAAAGGAATTTGGATATGCCTTTATTGAACCTGCAAGCGGCAGATTAGCCTGTGGGGATACAGGAAGGGGTAAGCTTGAGGATACTAAGCTTATTTCTGATATAGTAGCTTCAATGATTTATGATACAAAGGACCTAGAGGGTAAGAAAGTATTAGTTACCGCAGGACCTACCATAGCACCTATTGATCCAGTTAGATTTATAACTAATAGATCTACGGGAAAAATGGGCTATGCCATTGCAGAAGAGGCAAGGGACAGAGGAGCTCAAGTAACTTTAATTACAGGACCTACAAGCCTAGAAACTCCTTTTGGCGTAGATGTAGTTAAAGTAAATACTAATGAGGAAATGCTAAGAGTCATATTAGATAAATATGAAACTAGTCATATAGTGATAAAGTCTGCAGCAGTTGCGGATTATAAGCCTAAAAACTATAGCGAAGAAAAGATTAAAAAGAAAGAAGAAAACTTGCTGCTTGAATTTGAAAGAGATAACGATATTCTAAACCTATTAGGAAAAGAAAAAAGAAATCAAATTTTAGTAGGATTTGCAGCAGAGAGCTCCAATGTATTAAATAATGCTAAGGATAAGCTTAAAAGAAAGAATTTAGATTATATTGTTGCTAACGATATATCTTCCAAGGATACTGGTTTTGCCTCAGATAATAATAAAGTCATTATTTTAGATAATAAAGGTGAGGAATTATATCTTGACACCATGAGCAAAAGAGCTGTAGCAAAACATCTATTTGATTTAATTAATAAAAGGCGCTAGCTGCGCTTTTTTATTTTATAAAAGGGTGATTTCATGTTTAAATATGCAGGTGTTGTAATTAATAGTGAGTCTATACAATTGGATAAAATTTTTACTTATGTTATACCTTCAGAGTATATAGGTAAATTACATATAGGGCATAGAGTAAAAGTACCCTTTGGTAAAGGAAATAAAATTATAGACGGATTTGTAATGGAATTATACGAGGATATTTTAGAACATCATAAACTTAAGGAAATCTCAAAGGTTATAGATGAAAAGCCTATGATTTCTCAAAAGGATTTAGAACTTATTAATTTTATGAAGGATAAATATCTTTGTAGCTATATTGATGCCATAAAGCTGGTTATAGCACCAGGAATATTAGAAGGAAAAAAACATAAGACTTTAGAAAAATTATACATTAATACCGAAGTTGTTTTTCAAGGAAAGCTATATAAAGAGCCATATATAAACATCTATAAGATAATAGAAGACAATAATGGCTCCTTTACAAGAAGTGATTTAGTAAATCTATATCATATTTCACTTAGTTCTATTAATACTTTAATAAAGCATGGATACATAATAAAACAAGATTCTGTGGTTCAAAGGTATAACGTAAAACAATATACCTCCTACCACAAGAAGAGTTTAACTGAGGATCAAGAGAAAGTTATTAGTCATATAATAAATTCAAATAAATCCTTGTTTTTAATTAAAGGAATAACAGGCAGTGGAAAAACTGAAGTATATATGAATTTGGCAGAGCATGCCATGAATATGGATAAAAGTACAATAATATTAGTGCCTGAGATAGCTTTAACTCCTCAAATGATAGAAAGATTTAAGGGGAGATTTGGTAAAGATGTAGCGGTATTTCATAGTAAGTTATCTGATGGAGAAAGGCATGATGAGTGGCATAGGGTAAAAAATAATAAGGTTAAATTAGCTATTGGAGCTCGTTCTGCTATATTTTTGCCTTTTACCGATTTAGGTTTTATAATAATCGATGAGGAGCATGAAAGCAGCTATAAGTCTGATAGCAACCCTAAATATAATGCAAAAGAAATTGCTGAGTATAAGAGTGTTCTTTATAATTGCAAGGTGATTTTAGGCTCTGCTACTCCTAGTATAGACACCTTTTATAGGTCAGAAAAAAGTGAAATAGAGCTGTTAAGGTTAAATAATAGGGTAGATAGTGCAGAACTGCCAAAGCTAACAATCATCGATATGAGAGATGAACTAAAAAATAATAATAAGTCTATTTTTAGTGCTGAATTATATGAGGCTATGAAGGAAAGTTTAGATAAGAAGGAGCAGATAATTTTATTTTTAAATAGGAGAGGCTTTTCAACTTTTGTATCCTGCAGAAAATGCGGTTATGTTTTTAAATGTGATAATTGCGATATTTCCTTAACCTATCATTGGTCAGGAAATTATTTATCCTGCCACTATTGTGGAAAAACTATGAAAGCTACTAATACCTGCCCAAGTTGCAAAAGTAACTATGTTAAGCATTTTGGAATTGGTACTGAAAAGGTAGAAGCTGCTATTAAAAGAACTTTTCCAGAAGCAAGAGTAATAAGAATGGATTTAGATACCACCAGGAAAAAGAATTCCTATGAAGATATATATAATAGTTTTAAAAACCAGGAAGCTGATATATTAGTAGGAACTCAGATGGTAGCAAAAGGATTAGATTTTCATAATGTTACTTTAGTAGGAGTACTGGCGGCAGATTTATCTTTAAATTTGCCTGACTATAGATCAAATGAAAAAACCTTCCAATTGATTACTCAGGTGGCAGGAAGAGCTGGAAGAGGGAGAAAAAAAGGGAGAGTTATAGTGCAAACCTATTTACCAGATAATTATAGTATAAAATTAGCTCAGAAATATGATTATGATGGATTTTATAGAGAAGAAATTAAAATTAGAAAGGATATGAATTATCCTCCTTTTTCTAAGATTCTATCTATTACTTTAAGCAGTAAAAATGAGGATTTATTAATAAAAAATATACAAAATCTTGCCATAAATTTAAGAAGTTTATTATTAATAGATGATAAAATAGAGATATTAGGCCCAACCCCTTGTATTATATCAAAAATAAATGAATTTTTTAGATGGCAAATCATTATAAAGGGACAATTAACCCAAAGTTTCAACAAAAACGTAAAAGAAATGGTTTATGAAACCTTAAAAGAGGTTTATAATGATATAAGAATAAACATAGATATAAATCCAAACAATCTAGTTTAGATTTAAATATTGAAAGGAGTATTTTTAATGGCAATAAGAACTATAAGAACTAACGGAGATGAAATATTAAGAAAGAAAAGTAAAACTGTTGATGTAATAAATGATAGAATTAAAACTCTTATCAAAGATATGATAGAAACAATGTATGAAGCAGATGGGGTTGGTCTAGCAGCTCCACAGGTTGGAATATTGAAGAGAATAGTGGTAATAGATGTAGGAGATGGTCCTATAGCTATGATAAATCCGGAGATTATTAAAACAGAAGGAACCTATGTAGATGTTGAAGGATGCTTAAGTGTGCCTGGTGAACAAGGAGAGGTTGAACGTCCACAAAAGGTGGTTGCAAAATATCTAGATGAAAACGGAAAGGAAAATATAGTTGAGGCTGAAGAATTATTTGCTAGAGCTATTTGTCACGAATTAGATCATTTAAATGGTGTACTTTTTATAGATAAGATATTAGAAAAAGAGGAGAATTAATATGAATATCATATTTATGGGTACTCCAGAATTTGCAGTACCAAGTTTAAAGGCACTAATAAATGAATTTGGAGTTAAGGCTGTATTAACTCAACCAGATAAACCTAAGGGAAGAGGGAAAAAGATGTCTATGTCTCCAGTAAAGGAAGTAGCGCTAGAGCATAACATACCTGTATTTCAACCCTTAAAGGTAAAAAACAATTTAGAATTAATTTCAAGCCTTAGAGAAATAGAACCTGATTTCATAATAGTGGTAGCTTATGGACAGATATTACCTAAGGAAATTTTAGAAATGCCCAAATATGGTTGTATAAACTTACATGCTTCTTTATTACCTAAGTATAGAGGAGCAGCTCCTATTAATTGGAGCATCATAGATGGAGAAGCGATATCAGGCAATACAACTATGTTAATGGACATAGGATTAGATACTGGAGATATGCTGCTAAAGGATGAAGTGAAGATAGAGGATCAAATGACAGCTGGCGAACTTCACGATATTTTGAAAGAAAGAGGAGCTAAATTATTATTAGATACTATTAATGGATTAGTAGATAATAAAATTATTCCTAAAAAGCAAGAAGAGTTAGAGACATGCTATGCATCCATGCTCAATAAAGAAATGGCATGTATAAATTGGGATAATAATTCAAAAGATATTCATAACCTTATAAGAGGGTTAAATCCATGGCCCATTGCCTACACTTATTATAAGGGCAGCATGATGAAAATATTTAAAAGCAAGGTATTAAACAGCAAGAAAAATAGTGAGTCAGGAATTATCTTAGGGATAAGCAAGGAAGGAATTGAGGTTTCTACAGGAGATGGAGCTTTATTAATAGAAGAAGTACAATTCCCTAATGGAAAGCCCCTTAAGGTATGTGACTATATCAATGGAAACAGTATAGACATAGCTGTAAAATTAGGAAATCAATAGATTTGGAGGTGTGCGATTATGATGCCTTTTTATTATGATAGCACCATGATAATACTAATACCAGCCCTTATAATATCATTATGGGCTCAGACTAAAATATCCTCTACTTTCAATAAGTACTCCAAGGTTAACAGTCAAAATGGATATAGTGGAGCACAGGTAGCAAGAATGCTTTTAGATAATAGTGGTCTTTATGATGTACCTATTGAAATGGTCGGTGGTAACCTGTCCGACCATTATGATCCAAGAAATAGGGTATTAAGATTATCTCAGCAGGTATTCCATGGAACCTCTGTGGCTTCTATTGGGGTTGCTGCTCATGAGGTAGGTCATGCTATACAGCACAAGACCTCCTATTCTCCACTTATAATAAGAAATTCTATAGTTCCAGTGGTAAATATAGGATCGAATTTCTCATGGATTCTCTTTTTCTTAGGCATAATTATGAATCAGCAGCCTTTAGTCACTATTGGAATACTCTTATTTTCTGGAGTGGTAATTTTTCAATTGATTACGCTACCAGTAGAGTTTGACGCATCCTCTAGAGCACTAAAAATTTTAGAGGAGAGATCTATTCTGTATAGAGACGAAGTTATGGGAGCTAAAAAGGTTTTAAATGCTGCTGCCATGACTTATGTGGCGGCCACATTAATGGCTATATCACAGTTAATTAGATTAATAGCTATAAGCAATAGAAGAGATGATTAAATTTTAATTTGAGGTAAAAAGTATGAGCGTTAGAGCCTTGGCAGTAAATATTGTAAATAATGTTTTTAAAAATAAAGCCTATTCAAATATATTATTGAATAATGAGATAAAAAAGCAGGATATAAATAGCAAGGATATAGGCTTATTGACAGAAATAGTTTATGGAACTATAAAATATAAGCTTACTATAGACTATATTATAAATGATTTAAGTAGAAATAGATTGTCTACTATAGATGATTATATTTTAAATGTATTAAGAATAGCTATATATCAAATGAAGTATTTAGATAAAGTTCCCGACTATGCAGTTGTTAATGAAGCAGTTAATTTAGCAAAGTCCAAGTCGATTTCTTCATCAAAATTTGTTAACGGAATTTTAAGAAGCTACCTAAGATCCGATAAGAAGGAAAACTTTAAGGGTAAAAGCATCGTCGATGAGCTTAGTTTAAAATATTCCTTTGAAAAATGGATGGTTAGTTTATTTTTAAAGGATTATGGTAAAGAGGCTACTGAGTATATTTTGAAAGGGCTAAATACTGTACCCAAAACTACCGTAAGAGTTAATAGCTTACTAGGAGATTATGATGAGGTATATAATCAGCTTCAAGAGGCAAATTATGATGTCTATGAGGGTTCAGTATGTCCTGAGGCGATTGTTATAAACAGAGGAAGAGCTATAGAAAGCAATGAACTTTTTAATAAAGGATATATTACAGTACAGGACGAAAGTGCTATGCTAGTTGGAGGGGTAGTAGATGTAAACAAGGATTGTGTAGTCTTTGACTTATGCAGTGCCCCAGGTGGCAAGGCTACTCATTTGTCAGAGCTAAGTGAAGACAAAGCTAAAGTCTATGCTTTTGATATCCATGAACAAAAGCTGGAGTTAATAAAAGAAAATGCTAAAAGATTAAAGATAAAAAATATAGAGGTAGCTAAATTAGATGCTACAGCCTTTAATGAAGATTTAGTAAATAAAGCGGATAGAGTTTTAATGGATGTACCTTGCTCCGGGCTAGGAATTATAAGGAAAAAGCCTGAAATAAAGTGGTTTAAGACAAAAGAAGAATTAAAAGCTATTATTGAAATACAAAGAAAGATAATGAAAAATGGGGCTAGATATTTGAAGTCAGGAGGAATTATGGTCTACTCTACCTGTACTTTAAATAAAGAGGAAAATGAAGAAAATGTTAAATGGTTTTTAAATAATAATAAAGAGTTTTCATTAGATAAAATATATTTTGGTAATGTAGAAAACATAATATATAATGAGAATGGTTCTGTAACAATTTTGCCTAATATGCATATGGATGGATTCTTTATAGCAAAATTTAAAAAACTTTAGTAGGTGTATAACATTATGCAAAATATTTTAGATTTAACTTTAGATGAATTAAAAGCAAAGCTAGTAGACTTAGGGGAGAGCTCCTTTAGGGCAAAGCAAATTTTAGATTGGGTATATAAGGGCGTATTTGACTTTAGTAATATGAACAATATACCTATAAAAACACGAGAAACTTTAAAAAGCAATTTTTATATAGGAGTTCCGTCGCTGATACATGAATATCAATCTAAAGATGGTACTATAAAAATTTTATTGCAATTTGGTGACGGAAACATAATTGAAAGCGTAATAATGAAGTATAAGCATGGATACTCTATTTGTGTTTCTACACAAGTTGGTTGTAGAATGGGATGTAAATTCTGTGCTTCTACTTTAGAGGGTATAGTGAGGAATTTAACCGCTGGCGAAATCTTATCGCAGATATTAGTAGCGCAAAAGCTTATTCAAAATAGAATATCTAATGTAGTGCTTATGGGCAGCGGAGAACCTTTGGATAATTATGATCATGTTCTAAAGTTTCTTGAGCTTGTTAATGCAGAGTATGGTTTAAATATAAGTCATAGGCATATAACTCTATCTACATGTGGTATAGTACCAAAGATATTAGACTTGGCAAACAGAAAGCTTCAACTGACACTAGCCATTTCTTTACATGCCTATAATGATGAAAAGCGTAAAGCTATAATGCCTGTAGCAAATAAATATTCAATCAATGAGCTGCTAGAGGCATGTAAGTATTATGTAAGTGTTACTGGAAGAAGGATAACTTTTGAATATGCTCTTGTTAATGGCGTCAATGATTCGGAAGAGGATGCTGTTGCTCTTGCAAAATTATTGAGAGGAATGTTATGTCATATTAATTTAATACCTGTTAATGAAATAAAAGAAAATGATTTTAAAAAGTCCCCTGAGGAAAGAATTTCAAAATTTATGAATATAATAAAGAAAAGTGGAATTGAAGTTACTGTAAGGAGAGAAATGGGGTCAGATATTAATGCCGCTTGTGGTCAACTTCGAAGAAGCTATATAAAAACCCAAAATTGAAAAAAGGGGTGCTGAAAATGGTGGGAATGGTTACTGACGTAGGAAATGTAAGAAAACTCAATGAAGATTACTGCGGATATTGCGAGAAGGAAGACTATAGTATTTACATTATGGCCGATGGAATGGGGGGGCATAATGCTGGAGAAATTGCTAGCAGGTTAGCAGTGGAAAAAACCTTAGAATATATAAAAAACAATATTTATAAAGAAGAGGATTTTAAACAGCTAATGCAAGAAGCTGTAGGTTATTCTAATAATGAAATTTATAATCTTTCAAAAAAACAAGATTGTTTAAATGGCATGGGGACAACTATTACAGCTTGTTTAATAGCTAATAATACTGCTATTGTGGCTCACGTGGGGGATAGTACTTGTTATTTAGTTAATAATGAGGGCATTACGAAAATTACAAAGGATCACTCTTTGGTTCAACAACTCATTGATGAAGGCAGCATTACTGAAAATCAAGCCCTTCATCATCCAAACAAAAATATAATAACAAGAGCTGTTGGCACTGGAAAGAATATAGAAGCAGATATTTATGAAGTGAAATTAAACAAATCTGATATAATAATATTGTGCACAGACGGATTAACTAATGAGGTTACAAAAGAAGAAATTTATGATATTATTACTAATAATGATAATGAAGACTTTAATATTATTTGTAGAAGGTTAGTGGATTTAGCTAAAGTAAGAGGCGGAAGAGATAATATTTCTGTTTTGGTTTTTGGAGGAGATGCCCATGATTGGAACAATGCTTAGTAATAGATATGAGATAATGGAGAAAATCGGAGAGGGAGGTATGGCAGAAGTCTATAAGGCAAAATGCCATAAATTAAATAGATTTGATGCCATTAAAATTCTAAAAAAAGAATATGTAAAAGATGTAGATTTAGTAGAGAAATTTAAGAGAGAAGCTACAGCTATTGCAAATCTGTCTGATAACAATATAGTGAATATATTTGATGTAGGAACTCAAGATGATATTAATTATATTGTAATGGAGTACGTAAAAGGTAAGACACTAAAACAGATTATAAGAGAGAATGGTAAGTTAAATCATGAAATGGCAATGGATATTGCTACTCAAATAGCTAAGGCTTTGGATTGTGCTCATAGAAATAATATAATACATAGGGATATAAAACCACAAAATATTCTAGTAACAGAAGAAGGCTTAGTTAAGGTTACGGATTTTGGTATTGCCAAATCTCCTGATTCTGCTACTATTACTAATTCAGGTAAAATACTGGGTTCTGCCCATTACTTTTCACCGGAGCAAGCAAAAGGAACCTATGTAGATGGCAGAACGGATATTTATTCCCTTGGTATTGTCCTATATGAAATGGTTACTGGAAGGGTACCCTTTGATGCAGAAAGCCCTGTGTCTGTAGCTCTAAAACATATACAAGAGCCTGTGGTACCACCAAAACAGATAAATGAAAGGATTCCTGAAAGCTTAAACAGATTGATTTTAAAGTGTATAGAAAAAGAGCCTATAAGAAGGTATCAATCTATAAAAGATCTTTTAAATGATTTAATAAAGATTCAAAAGGATTCTAATTATGAGATAGTATCAAATAGTTTGGATAATGATTTTACAAGAGTAATGCAGCCTGTAAATGTAGGCGAAGAAGATGGTGACGATGATAATAATGATAGAAAGAATAAATTAAGCAGTAAGAAGAAAAAGTATATTATTTTTTCTCTTATAGGAGTATTAGTCATATGCCTTGGGGTGTTAAGTGCAGCTATACTTTCTAAAATTAATAATCCTAGTGACAAACCTAGTTCTAATAAAGATGAAGTAGCTGTTCCATCAATAAAGGGACTATCTCTTGAAGAGGCTAAAAAGGCTTTAGAGGCTAAGAATTTAAAGCTCGTGGAAGCTGGTTCAAGAAAGAGTGATAAACCAGAGAACACTGTTTTAGAGTGTTATCCTGAAGAAGGCAAGAATGTTAAAACCGGTACTGAGGTAAGAGTTATTATAAGTGGTGGAGTTTCTAGTGAAAAAGTGCCAGATCTAAAGGGTGTAGATAAGCAGGCTGCGGCGGATATGTTAAAAGCCTATGAATTAGAGCTAGTAGTGAAGGGTTATGAGTTTAATGATACTGTTCCAAAGGACGCTGTTATAAGTCAAGACCCTGCACAAGATACAGAAGCTAAAAAAGGCGGAAAAGTAAATGTTATACTTAGCAAGGGACCAGAAATCAAATTAACTAAGGTACCTGAGGTTAAGGGCTTAGATATTGCTAAGGCTGAAGAATTGATAACTAAAACTTATAAGTTATCTATAAAGAAAACAATTATAAAAACTCAAGATAAGGATTTAAATAATAAGGTTGAAAGCCAAACTATACCAGCTGGTACGGAAGTTAAAGAAGGCACTACTGTGGGTGTAAATTACTATGTTTATGAAGAGCCTGCAAAGGTATTAAGACCAGTACCAGATTTAATAAATAGGTCCATTAAAGATGCAAAACAAATTGCTGCTGCCAATAAATTCAATTTAAATGCAGGTACTTTTAAGGATGACGATATCATAGAAGCTATAAGTCCTGCACCTAATACTAACGCAGAGGAAAATTCTACTATTACAGTAATAAAAGTAAAGGCAGCCAATCCTAAGCCTTAATCCTTAAAGGGAGGAATGTTATGCAAGGAATAATTATTAAAGGCATTGGTGGATTTTACTATGTAAAAACTGAGGATGGAAATATATTTGAGTGTAAAGCTAGGGGTAAGTTCAGATTTGATGAACTTACCCCTATAGTTGGAGATAGGGTTGATATTGAGGTGCAAAATGGTAAGGGGGTAATTGATAAGATACATGAGAGAAAATCTAAGTTGATTCGACCCTTAGTGGCCAATGTAAATCAAGCTTTCGTAGTTTTTGCAGTAAAAAATCCAGATTTAAATTTAGAACTACTAAATAAATTTCTAGTTTTATGCGATTATAACAATGTAAAATCAATATTATGTTTAAACAAAACAGATTTATGTAGCGAAGAAGAATACATGAATATAGAAAAAATTATGGAGAACTTAGGCTATGAAGTTTTGCATATAAGAGCAAAAGAGGGTTATGGTATTGATAAATTAAAAGCTAAGCTAAAGGATAATATCACAGTGCTCTGTGGGCCTTCTGGAGTTGGGAAGTCCACGCTTTTAAATTCATTAATAGGGAAAAGCTATATGGAGACAGGAGAGGTAAGCTTAAAAATTGGCAGAGGAAAGCACACTACAAGACATAGCGAACTAATAGAGGTAGAGCAAGGACTTATGGTGGATACTCCAGGTTTTTCCACGGTGGATTTAAGCTTTATTGAGAAAGAGCAGCTTCAATTTTGCTTTCCTGAATTTAAACCCTATTTAAATAATTGCAGATTTTCAAGCTGTTTACATAATAAAGAACCTCATTGTGCAGTAAAAGAAGCTTTAAATGATAAAAAAATAAATCCTTATAGATATGAATTCTATATAAAAACTTTAGAAGAAATAAGCCAGGGGAGGAATAAAAAATGGCAAAAATAGCACCATCTATTTTATCAGCAGATTTTTCAAGATTAGGAGAACAGGTAAAGAGGCTAGGGGATAAGGGCATTGAGATACTACACATAGATGTTATGGATGGTAGATTTGTTCCTAATATATCCTTTGGTATGCCCATCATAAAGTCTATAAGGCCTTTAACAAAACAAATTTTTGATGTTCACCTTATGATTGAAGAGCCTTCAAAATATATTGAAGAGTTTGTAAAAGCTGGAGCAGATATTATAACTATACACTTTGAAGCAGAAAGGCATATAGATAGAGCAGTAAAGCTTATAAAAAGCTTGGGGGTTAAGGCTTGTATAGCTCTAAATCCTGCTACACCTATCAGCAGTTTGGAATATATTTTAGAAGATTTAGATATGGTTTTATTAATGACTGTTAATCCAGGCTTCGGAGGTCAGAAATATATTCCCTATTGCTCAAATAAAATAAAAGATCTAAAGGAAATGATAAATAGAACAAATAAAAACATTTTAATAGAGGTAGATGGAGGCATAGATAAAACTAATATTGCTTCTGCCATAGAGTGTGGAGCAGATATACTAGTAGCAGGATCTGCTGTATTTAATAATGATGCCATAGAAGAAAATATAAAAACATTAAATGAGGCTATGTAAAATGAAAGCATTAGTTATCTCCGGAGGGAAGTCTCCATCTCAAGAGTTAATATATGAAGAACTAAAAGATTCATCTTTACTCATAGCAGTGGATAGCGGCGCTAATGCTTTATACAACCTAGGCATAGCTCCAGATTTAATTCTTGGAGATTTTGACTCTATAGATAAAGAAGTGCTGGAATATTTTAAAGCTAAAGATGCTGATATTGTTAAGTATCCTCCTGAAAAGGATCTTACAGATAGCGAAATAGCCATAAATCTATTAATTGAAAGAAACTATGATGAAATAGTTCTTTTAGGGTGTACCGGATCTAGAATGGATCACTTTCTTGGTAACTTAGGTTTATTAAAAAAGTGTCTATTGCGTAAGGTTAAAGCTACCATAAAGGATGATAACAATAGTATATTCGTAACAGATAGGCCGCTAACGCTACAAGGCAGACCAAAGCAGATAATATCTTTTCAGGCCTTTGGAGATGAAATTCCTAATTTTACTATAAAAAATGCTAGGTATCCATTAAATAATTATAATTTAAAAATTGGAGATTCTTTAACGGTATCTAACGAATTTATAGAAGGTCCTATGAGCATAGAGTTTGAAAAGGGATATGTATTGGTTATTTATGCAAAGGATTAAATAAACTAAAAAATTATTTATATAAGTATCACCAAATAGAGTTTATTTCATATTATATAATTGAAATAATTTCTTTTTGGTGATTTTTTTGTCTAAGCGTTGTAAAAACAAGTTAGGATTGATTATAGGATCCATTGGACTAGGCTTAGTTATCGCGGTTTTATTACCCTTTTGGGGATGGATTCTTGCTGGCGGTGCTGCCTTAATATATTTAGGTTGGTATCTAATGGAGAATAAATGACAACAGAATAGAATATTAATTGGGAGGTATTATATGAAGATTATAGCAATTAAATTACCTAAATTTTTATCAAACATAATTAAATTTTTTAAAAGAAAATAGTTCATAAAATAAAAAATGCAATTGTTAAACCAACTGCATTTTTTTATTCTTTATATAGCACGTTGAACCTTACCGGAACGTAAGCATCTTGTACATACATGAACAGTTCTAGGAGTTCCATCAACTATAGCTTTAACCTTTCTTAGGTTTGGAGCCCACTTTCTCTTAGTTTGACGATGTGAGTGGCTATATTGTACTCCAGATATAACACCTTTATTACAGTAGTCACATTTTCTTGACATTAAAAACACCTCCTTTAAACTGCAATTATATTGTCCTCTATTAGCACAAACATTATTTTATCATATAATGTATAATTTATGCAAGTATAATATAAATATAATAGTGAAAGGAAATTAAATAAGTTAAATTCCTTGAATAAATGAACTATTTAATATAGAATATACTATATGGAATTTTTCGAGGAGGAATTTTTTTATGATAGGATTTTCAAATGAAAATGGATATATAGGTTATTCCGAAGAAGTAATTGCTAATATAGTTGGTCTTTCTACCATGGAGTGCTATGGAGTTGTAGGAATGGCCTCTAAAAATGCTACTGATGGATTTTGGGAGCTTATTAAAGGTGAAAATTTAAGCAAAGGAGTAAAAATTCATTGTAAAAATGATGAGTTGACCATAGAGCTTTTTGTTGTTGTTGAATATGGAACTAAAATTTCAGTGATAGCAAATAATATAATACAAAAGATTAGATATAATGTAGAAAATTATACGGGGTTAAAGGTGTCCTGTATTACAGTGAATGTTCAAGGTGTTAGAGTCTAGGAGGTTACTTGCAATGAAATATGTAAAAATAAATGGTGAGCATTTTTATAATATGGTGGTAAATGCCAGCAACAAATTAGAGGAGCAAAAGGAATTTGTCAATTCACTAAATGTTTTTCCTGTGCCAGATGGAGATACTGGGACTAATATGTCTGCAACTTTTAAAGCTGCGGTTTCTGAAATTGAAAATTTTAAGAGTCAATCTATTGGTGATGTAGCTAAGAAGTTAGCAAAAGGTGCATTGATGGGCGCTAGGGGAAATTCGGGGGTTATTCTTTCACAGATCTTAAGAGGTATTTCTAAAGGTCTCGAAAATAAAGAAGAAGTAGATGCCTCAGAATTTGCTGAAGCTCTATTAGAGGGAAGTAAGGCGGCTTATAAAGCTGTTATGAGACCTATAGAAGGAACAATTTTAACTATTATTAGAACAGCTGGAGAAAGTGCTGTAAAAAGCAATCAAAGTGATATCAACAAGCTTATGGAAGAAGTATGCTTGCATAGTAAAGATGCTTTAAATAAAACTCCAGAAATGCTACCTGTGCTTAAGAGTGCTAAGGTAGTTGACTCTGGCGGTATGGGACTATTAATTATATTAAATGGTATGTATGAAGCCTTAAAGGATGGTATAGAAGCTAAGGTTATTCAGTTTGGTAATGAGGCTGTAAATAAGTCTGCTGCCAATAATCTAGTAGATCATGATATTAAATTTGGTTATTGCACTGAATTTATCGTATTGGGAGATGTAAGCAGAACTGAAGCATTTAAAAAGGATATTGAAGCTTTAGGAGACTCTATGATAGTTGTAGGATATGAGGATGTTATAAAGGTTCACATACATACTAATGACCCAGGTGCTGTTTTATCAAAAGCTGTAGCTCTTGGAGAGCTGTCTAAAATTAAAATTGATAATATGAGAGAAGAGCATAGAAGCCTAATGGTTGAGGAAAAAGAGTATGCTAAAGAAGAAGCTACTAGTGTAGAAAACAAAAAGTATGCTTTTATCGCTGTAGCCATGGGAGAAGGTATCAAGAATATTTTTAAGGATCTTGGAGTGGATTATGTCATTGAAGGCGGCCAAACTATGAATCCAAGCACTCAAGATATAGTTGAAGCTGTTAACAAAATCAATGCGGAGAATATTTTTATTCTTCCTAATAATAAAAATATTATTATGTCTGCAAATCAAGCCAGTGAGCTATCGGACAAGAATGTGGTTGTAATTCCTACTACAACAATTCCACAGGGAATAACTTGTATTACAGTTTTTAATATTGAAGATGAAGTTGATAACAACGTAGAAGCAATGAAAGAAACTATTAAAAATGTTAAAAGTGGATCTGTAACCTATGCGGTTAGAGATACAGAAATGGATGGAGTTATAATAAAAGAAGGAAATATATTAGGTCTTGCTGAAGGTAAAATAAAAGAAGTAGGCAATGAACTTTACGCTGTGTCAGAGAATTTAATTGAGAGTCTAGTGAATGAAGATAGTGAGCTCATTACTATTTTTTATGGTAAAGATGCCAAGGAAGAAGAAGTTGGTGATTTTGCTAAAAAGCTAGAGGAAAAGTATCCTGACGTAGATATTCAATATTATAAAGGAGAACAACCTTTATATTATTTCATTATCTCAGTTGAATAGTAACTATAAAAAAGCCTTTGGGCTTTTTTTGCTATGAGGTGTTTTTAATTATGAATATTTATAATGATATTAGTGCTTTAAAAGGTGTAGGCCCTAAGATACAAGAAGCTTTAGGAAGATGTGGAATTAATAATATATTAGATTTATTATTATACTTTCCAAGGGATTATGAGTTTACATCAGTGAATGTTGATATGGATGACATTGATGAGGAAGAAAAAAGAGTGTTAGAGTGTGAGTATATTCAATATGAAAGGGATATAAGAACAAAAACAGGAAAAACTTTAACTACATTGATTTTTAAATATGGTGAGCTTATTATAAAAGCAAAATGGTTTAATCAGCCTTACATAAAGAAGACCTTCGTAATAGGCGGAAAATATAATTTGTATGGAAAGTTTAAAAAATGCAATACATATTTAGAAACTGTAAATCCAGTTATAATAAATGATGCCATAAATAAAAGTGGGATTATAGCAAAATACTCTCTTAACAGTGCTTTAACAAATAAATTACTTTTAAAATTAGTAAATCAGGCTTTAGAAGAGGTTAGAATATCTGAGAATCTGCCTAGGAATATAGTAAGTAAATATAATTTTATATCTTTGGATAAAGCTATTAGAAGCATTCACTTTCCTGTTACAAAAGGTGAATTAGAAGAAGCGGTAAGAAGATTAAAGTTTCAAGAGCTATTAACCTATTCTATTAAAATATTGATGGTAAAAAAACTGTTTAAAAGCAATAAAAGAGGTATAGCCTTTAATATATGCGATGAAATGATAAGATTAAAGGAGCAATTGCCTTTTTCTCTCACTAATGCCCAGAGTAGAGTTATAAGAGAAATATTAATTGATGAAAAAAAGCCCTTAGCCATGAATAGATTGGTTCAAGGGGATGTAGGCAGCGGGAAAACTATTGTAGCTGTTATCGCAATGTTTAATGTGGTTAAAAATGGTTACCAAGCAGTGCTGATGGCACCTACAGAGATTTTAGCTAATCAGCATTATAAAGAGATAAGGAAGCTTTTAATGAATTTTCATGTTGACGTTGAGATATTGACTGGAAGCACCTCAAGCTCTGAAAAAACAAGAATAAAAGAAAAGATTAAAGAAGGAACTCCTTTAGTTTTAATAGGCACTCATGCTCTTATCGAAGAAGATGTAGAGTTAAATAAATTGGGCATAATTGTTACCGATGAGCAACATAGATTTGGGGTTAATCAAAGAAGCAAGTTAATTAATAAAAATAATCAGGCAGATGTATTGGTTATGACTGCTACACCCATACCAAGAACTCTTTCACTATATTTATATAGTGATTTAGATGTATCTATAATAGATGAGTTACCACCTGGTAGGCAAAAGATTGATACAGTTTTTTATGAAGAAAGACATAGAAAGTTAGCCTATAATTTAGCCTTGGAGCAAATAAAACTAGGTCGACAGGTATATATTGTATGTCCTCTTATAGAGGAAAATGAAGATTTAAAATTGAATTCAGTAGAAAAGCTATATGATAGCTTAAAGTCTGAGTTTTTTAAAGAAATCCCTATAGAGATTCTTCATGGAAAGATGAATAGTAAAACAAAAGAAGAGATTATGAGTAGATTTAAAGAGAATAATACTAAAGTTTTGATTTCTACCACCGTAATAGAAGTAGGAGTAAATGTACCTAATGCTAGCGTTATGATAATTGAAAATGCAGAAAGATTTGGACTTTCGCAACTACATCAATTACGAGGCAGGGTTGGAAGAGGTCAGTATAAGTCTTATTGTATTCTAATAGCTAATGCTAAAAGTAATATTACTAAGAAAAGAATGATGACTATGACTGAAAGTAATGATGGATTTTATATTGCGGAACAAGATTTAAAACTAAGAGGCAGTGGTGAGCTATTTGGTACAAGACAACATGGAGATACTGGGCTAATATTATCAGATATTATGGAAGATATTAATCTTTTAAAGGTTGCTAATGCTGAAGCTAAAGGTATTGTTTATAGTGAAGATGAGATTAATATGAAGTTTTGTGAAGAAGTAATGAAGGGTCTTGAAAAGAGCTCAAAATACATATGCTTTAATTAAAGTATAAAATGTAGAATTAGGTTTGATTTTTTGTAAAAAAATGAAAAAAGTTTGTATAGAGTATTATGATATGATAAAATGTTAACGACGGACAATTAAGGAGGATAAAAATGAGAGTAATTGCAGGAAAAGCTAAAGGTAGAAAGTTATTATCTCCAGAAAACATGGATACTAGGCCTACTTTAGATAGGATTAAAGAGTCTATATTTAATATAATTCAAACTAAAGTACCAGAGGCTATAACCTTGGATATGTTTTCAGGTACAGGAAGTTTAGGACTAGAAGCCGCTAGCAGAGGAGCTAAAGAAAGTCATCTAATAGAAAAAAGCTCCATAGCCTATCCATTGCTGAAAAAAAATATAGAGAATTTTAAATTTGAAGATTGCTGTAAAAGTTATAATATGGATGCCTATGATTCTTTAGACTATTTTTATTCAAAGAATATTATTTTTGATATTATCTTTATAGACCCTCCTTATATGAAGGACATGATTCCTAAGGCTATAAAAATGATAGAAGACAAAAATTTGCTTAAAAAGCAAGGGTTAATTGTTACAAAAATAGACACAAAAGAGGAAATCTATGAAGGTGGAGAAAGTATAAAGTTATTTGATCATAGAAAATATGGAAACACAACAGTATGTTTTTATAGGTATGAGGAGGACTAAAATGAAAAGAGCTGTATACCCTGGAAGCTTTGACCCCATAACTAATGGTCATTTAGATATTATTAAAAGAGCTGCAAAAGTTTTTGATGAGGTTATAGTAGGAGTATTAGTTAATGTAGAAAAAAAAGGATTATTTGACATAGATGAGAGAGTTAAGCTTATTGAAAGGGTAACGAAATCTTTAAGCAATGTTAAAGTAAGAAGTTATGATGGTTTATTGATAAATTTAATGAAGCAAGAGGAAGCTAAGGTTATAATTAAAGGATTGAGAGCAGTATCTGATTTTGAGTATGAGTTTCAGATGGCTTTAATGAATAATAAGCTTGATTCTACCATTGAAACTGTATTTATGATGACTAATGCTCAATATTCTTATTTAAGTTCTTCAGCTGTAAAACAAGTAGCTAAGTTTGGTGGATGTATAAAAGAGTTAGTGCCTGATGAGATTATTCCAGATATAATGATTAAAATAGGTGAATAGGGGGTATTTTCATGGATGTTATGCAATTGTTAGAATATTTGCAAGAAATAGTTGAAACTGCATCTAAGGTTCCTATAACAGGCAAAATTGTATTAGATAAAAAAGAAATATTAGAGGTCATAGACCAAATTGTAAATTATCTTCCTGATGAGTTTAAAAAAGCTCAGTGGGTTCTAACTGAAAAAGAGAGGATTTTATCTGAAGCTAGAAAAGAATATGAAGTAGTTAAAAAAGAAACTATGGAAATGTTAAAAAAACAGGTAGAAAACCATGATATAACTAAGGAAGCCAAAATTAGAGCACAAGAGATCATAGCAGCAGCTCAAAGGGATGCAAAGTCAATGAGGCTTGGAGCTAGAGACTATGCAGATGAAATACTCTGCCAACTAGACAAGGAACTTGAGGAAAAGGGAAAAATAATGATTTCCAATATAAAAAAAGATGCCGAAGAAATGATGGCATCTATATCTGAAGATTTTACTAATACTACTGCTACTATAAGAGAGAATATTAAAGAACTAAGAAATGTCAAATAGTCTTTTTAGAGAGAATAGCATTAAAGGTAAAACTAATAATATGATTATATAAGGAAAATAAGGTACAGTAATATTTGAATAGCTTGTGTAGATGCTTTCAAATTTACTGCAGATAATAAATGTAATGGTAAAACTTATAATTCCTTGAATGAATTTACGAAATATATAAGTATATAGAGAGAATTCCTTAAATTTATATGCAAAGGAATGAACCTGTGCAATTATGCATAATCCACTAAAACTACATAAAAAACTTACTAATGATAGTTTTATTTTAAAATCTAAATTTGACATTGATAAGTAGTAACATCCGTTGGTTATTTCGACTAAACCTAATATTACGCCAGATAATAAATCTTTTTCAATATAAAATGTATTTGATATTTTACTTAAAACAATGTTGTAAATAACATTGTTTTTTATTATAGCAAGAACTACTGAAAAAATAATTATAAAGCTTCCCACATTAAAGCAGGTTTTTAAGGAAGTATCAACAGAGTTTTTTAGAGCTACACCTAGGTTAGGTATATGATTTTTAGAGTTACTGATATAATAGTCCTTAGTGTTTATACGAGGAAGTATAAAAGCCATAATAATGCAAGATAAATAATTTGATATTAGCAATATATATCCGCTATTGGAATTGTTTAGCATTGTGGTAGCCACTGCACCTATTAGAAATAGCGGGCTAGTATTTGAAGCTACGTTTATTAATTTTTTAAATTCGTAAGAATCTATTAATTTTTTCTCATAAAGTTCACAGCTATATTTTCCGCCTAAGGGGTAGCCGCATAGTGCACTAATTATTAATGCAAAGCTGCTATTTTTTGATAATCCCAAAGGAGTGCAGATAAATTTACCAATAGTGTTAGAATAAATGTTTATGCCATCATACTCCATCAGAAGACTAGTAATAATTAAAAAAGGAAATAGAGTGGGGAAAACAGAGTTAAAAAATAACCTAGCTCCTTTTAAAGAGGATTCAATACATACTTTTGGATATAATATAAAATATATTACTAAAAGAGATAGCAGTATTGAAATTAATAAATTGAATTTTGAATTTTTCACAAGATAGAATATTAAAACTAATATGCAAATTATTAAAATGAGTAATAATATTTTCAAAGGTTTCACCTCTTATTTAATCTGTAATAAAAATATATTTAGCAAAGCTCTAAATTATAATAAAAAAATAAAATAAAAGCACTTTCAGCGCTTTTATTTTATAATAATAGGACTTCTTAAAAAATCTTCTTTATAATGAATACTTTGATTTATAATACTATAAGCCTTTGTGGCTTGAATATCTAGTTTTAACATAGAATTATATTCTTTTGGAAGTTTGGTTATTATTTCTAAAGGAGAGTTTTTCTTAATTGATTTTATAATATCTGCTCCTTTTTTATTTAGCCCTAATACTCTAATATAGGCTGGAGATTCTTTTCTCAAGATTTCTATGGGGTATTTTTCAAAGCCTATAAAATATTGACATAGTATTCTACTAATTCGAGTATAAGTATATCGCTTGCTCTTAACTCTAGACACTAGCTCGTTGAAACTATTACAGGAATAAAACTCTTTTAATATTTTATTATCTAAACCCTCAGAAGCTTCGGGGATAGCTCTTAAACTTTCCCCTTCGGTGGCTAATTTGTATTTAATATATGGAAATAGAGACTCTTCATTAATAAAGTTATAGTTATTATGGAATAAATCCTTCATTATTTTAAATACATTAATAGGCAAGTGAGCTTCTAGCTCATCTATAGCATTGTTATCCTTTATGAATTTTCTAATAGAGGTGGCACTAGAAAATATACTGTTCAAATCATTTTCATTATAGGCGGAGCCCAGTCTTTTGATAGTTATTGGCTTAATTTTGCTTTTGCAATTTAATAAGCTCTTGCAATACTCAATGCCTAAAATATTATTTGAACTTGCTAATATCTCTGATAGCTCTTTAGCGTTTATATTAGGATTTATATGAACTAAATATTTTTGTAGAGCCAAGCTTCTTGCTGTAGTAAAGGGATAACCATCCTTTAGGTAGCTCTTTAAAAAAAATTTAAAGTTTTGCTGTTCATCTATAAGGGCGTAGGCTATTTCCTTTAATAAATCAATATTGCCATATTCACTTCCGAAGCATAAATAATCTATTACTTTTAAATCATCTAATAATTTAACAGCTCCATTAGAAAAAAATTCTGCTGAAGATACACTAAAGATGGCCGGAAGTTCAATAACTAAATCAACACCTGAGCTTAGAGCCATTTTGGTTCTTTCCCATTTATCTATTATGGTAGGGATACCCCTTTGAGCAAAGTTACCGCTCATTACACCTATAATACCATCGCTATTGGTTATTTCTTTAGCCTTTTGTATATGATATTCATGTCCCTTATGAAAAGGATTATATTCACAAATAATTGCGCATAAATTCATAAAGAAATACTCCTTAAGATTATAAAATTTTAATCATATTATATACTATTTGTAGGAAAAATAAAATTAAATAAATATATCTTAGCGCTGCTGGATATATTAGTCAGAATTTTTTTAATATAAAAACAATAATATAGTGAAAGGATTTTCTCATTTTATGTTGAAAATAATACAAAGATAGGAGTATATTATTAGTAGACAGCCTTAAAAAAAGAAACCTTATAGAAAAAGAAAGGAGAAATGAACATGGAGCTTATGAAAAAAATATGGGAAATGGCGCAAAAAGATAAAAAGAGAATTGTGCTTCCCGAAGGTGATGAGGAGAGAACTCTTGTGGCCTCTGAAAAGATACATAAAGAAGGGTTAGCAGAGGTGATTTTAGTTGGAGATTCTGAAAAGATAAGGGAAAAAGCAGCTAAATTAGGAGTTAACTTAGAGGGAATAGAAATTATAAATCCAGAAACCTCTGAAAAAACAAAACATTATGTAAATGAATTCTACGAAATAAGAAAAAGTAAAGGTATGACCTTAGAAAAAGCAGATAAAATAGTAAGAGATCCTCTATATTTTGGAACTATGATGGTTAAAGTTGGAGACGCTCATGGTATGGTATCTGGAGCAGTGCATACTACTGGGGATTTATTAAGACCAGGATTACAAATAATAAAAACCGCTCCAGGAGTATCCGTGGTATCAAGTTTCTTTATAATGATGGTTCCTGATTGCGAATATGGCGAGGAAGGCATGTTGGTATTTTCCGACTGCGCTGTAAATCCAAATCCTAATGCAGAGCAATTGGCTTCAATTGCTATAGCTACTGCAGATACAGCAAAAGCTTTATGCAAGATAGATCCAAAGGTGGCTATGCTATCTTTCTCTACTATGGGAAGTGCAGACCATGAACTTGTTGAGAAGGTTAGAAAAGCTACTGAGATAGCAAAAGAACTAAGACCAGATTTAAAAATAGATGGAGAGATGCAATTAGATGCTGCTATTGTTAAAAAGGTTGCTTCTCAAAAGGCTCCAAATAGTCCTGTGGCTGGTAATGCAAATGTACTTATTTTCCCAGACCTTCAAGCAGGAAATATTGGATATAAACTAGTTCAAAGATTTGCTAAAGCTGAAGCTATTGGACCAGTATGTCAAGGTTTTGCTAAGCCAATTAATGACTTATCTAGAGGATGTAGCTCAGAAGATATAGTAAATGTTGTAGCACTTACAGCAGTTCAAGCTCAAAATAATAAATAAATAGAAAATTTGAAAGGGGTATAAAAATGAATATTCTAGTAATTAACTGTGGAAGTTCATCATTAAAGTATCAATTAATCAACATGGAAAATGAGTGCGCGTTAGCAAAGGGGTTAGTAGAGAGAATTGGGATAGAAGGTTCTATACTTACTCAAAAGGTTGAAGGAAGAGATAAATATGTAATTCAACAAACTATGAAAGACCATAAAGATGCAATTAAATTAGTTTTAGATGCTTTAGTGGATAAAGAAAATGGAGTTATAAACAGTATGGATGAGATTTCAGCTGTAGGCCATAGAGTGGTTCACGCTGGCGAAAAGTATTCTGAATCTGTAGTGATAAATGATGAAGTTATGGTTGCTCTAGAAGACTGTGTAAAATTAGCACCATTACATAATCCTCCAAATATCATAGGTATTAATGCATGTAAAGCTCTTATGCCAAATACTCCAATGGTAGCAGTATTTGATACAGCTTTCCACCAAACAATGCCTAAAAAAGCATATTTATATCCTCTTCCATATGAGTTATATGAAAAACATAGTGTAAGAAAATATGGATTCCATGGTACATCACATAAATACGTTTCTCAGGTAGCTGCCGAAATGATGGGAAAGAACATTGAAGAATTAAAAATAGTTACTTGCCATCTTGGTAATGGAGCAAGTATAGCAGCCGTAGAAGGCGGAAAGTCTATAGAAACAAGTATGGGATTCACTCCACTTGAAGGAATCGCTATGGGAACAAGAAGTGGAAGCATTGACCCAGCTATAACTACATATTTAATGAATGAATTACATTTATCTGCAGATGAAGTTAACGATGTGTTAAATAAAAAATCAGGAGTTCTTGGAATTTCTGGCGTTAGCAGTGACTTTAGAGATGTTGAAGATGCCGCTGCTAAGGGAGATGAAAGATCTCAATTAGCTTTAGATGTATTTTATTACAAAGTTAAAAAGTTTATAGGCTCTTACACTGCGGTTATGGACGGAGTAGATTGTATTGTATTCACAGCAGGACTTGGAGAAAACTCACCAGAAATGAGAGAAGAAGTATGTAAGGGATTAGGATATCTTGGTGTGGAATTAGATGTTGAAAAGAATAAGGTAAGAGGAAAAGCTACAGAAGTTAGTAAGGAAGGTTCAAAAGTAAAAGTATTTGTAATTCCAACTAATGAAGAATTAATGATAGCAAGAGACACTGTTGCTTTAATAAAGAAATAATTGCTACAAAATAACTTGACTTTTAATTTGGTAGTTTATATAATAAATTGTGGTTGCCCATTGAATACTAAATTTTAAGGGAGTGAAGATGAGGCTAACTTATTAGTTTTACTAATAAAAAAGCCTCTTAATATGGTAATAGTAATTTCAGATTTAGCTAAAAAGAAGTCTTTCAAGAAAGATATTAACTTTTCTTTTAAAAAGGATAAGTTAGTTTTTAACAATGAAGAAATTATATTCACTAAACCTATTAATGTAGCTGGCTTTGTTAGCTCTATAGGAGATATTGTGAATTTTGAAGCTAAGGTTTCTACAGAGTTAAAATTAAGCTGCTCAAGGTGTTTAGAAAAGTTTGTTTATCCTGTTCACATAGAGATAAATGAAAAATTTTCTAATAACCAAGAAAATGAACATGAGGATATAATAACCATCGACGGTGATGAAATAGATATTACTGAAGCCGTTGAGAATGGTATTATAATGTCCTTACCTATTAAAAAGCTCTGCAATGAAAATTGCAAAGGGCTCTGCCAACAATGTGGGACGAATCTTAATTTAAATTCTTGCAATTGCGGAAATAATAATATAGACCCAAGGTTGGCAAAATTAAAAGATTTGTTTTCCACTGATTAAGGAGGTGTTATAATGGGAAATCCTGCGAGAAGATTTTCGAAAGCTAGAAGAGATTCAAGAAGAGCACAAACTTTTAAACTAAGCTTACCAGGCATAGTTGAATGTCCACAATGCCACGAAATGAAGCTAGCTCATAGAGTATGCAAAAATTGTGGTTTTTACAAGGGTAAAGAAGTTGTTGCATCCGAAGAAAAATAAAGAAAGTCATTTGACTTTCTTTTCTTTATATTTAAAAATGAGGGGCGTTTATTATGAGAATAGCAGTAGATGGTATGGGAGGAGATTTGTCTCCTAGTTCTGTTGTAGAGGGATGCGTTTTAGCATTAAAGGAAATGGATATCCATATTGTTATAACAGGTAAGAAAGACTTAATTGAAAAAGAACTCAGCAAGTATCAATATGATAAAAGCAAAATAGAGATAATAGATTGTAATGAGATTATCGATCCTAACGAGCACCCTGTTATGGCCATAAGACGAAAAAAAGATTCTAGCTTGAATAAAGCTCTTGAAGAAGTCAAAAATAAAAAAGCTGATGCAGTTATATCTGCTGGAAGCACTGGCGCTTTTATGGCAGGTTCCTTATTTATAGTAGGGAGAATAAAGGGTATTGATAGACCGGCCTTAGCGCCAGTGATGCCAGGAAGAAATGGATCTTTTATGGTTATTGACTGTGGTGCTAACGCAGAATGTAAGCCTATAAATTTAGTACAATTTGCAACTATGGGATCTATTTATTTTGAGCATGTTTTAAAAATAGCTAATCCTTTAGTAGGATTGGTGAATATTGGTGCTGAAGAAGAAAAGGGAAATGAGTTAACTAAAGCAGCATACAAATTACTAAAAGAAGCCCCAGTTAATTTTGCTGGAAATATTGAACCGAGAGATATTCCAACAGGAGATATACAAGTATTAGTATGCGATGGCTTTGTAGGAAATACTATACTAAAGATGTACGAAGGGGTGGCCTCAAATATCTTTTCTCTCCTAAAGCAAGAGATAATGTCTTCCCTTAAAACTAAAATTGGTGGTTTGTTACTTAAATCCGTATTTAAAAATTTTAAGACAAAATTTGATTATAAGGAATACGGTGGCGCTGCCTTTTTAGGTGTAGATGGAATATGCATTAAAGCTCATGGAAGCTCAGATGGAAGAGCTATTAAGAATGCCATAAGGCAAGCTAAATTATTTTATGATAATGATATAATAGGTAAAATTAAAAATAAAATTGAAGAATCTTTGGATAAGTAATGTTTAAAACTAATATTGACGCAATATAATATATATAATATTATCTAATTATAGAATTACTGGAGGAGGTGAAATCATGATTTTTGAAAAAGTAAAGGCTATAATTGCTGATAAATTAAGTATTGAGGAAGATGAAATTACAATGGAATCATCCTTTATTGAAGATTTAGGTGCTGATTCACTTGATATAGTTGAATTAATAATGGCTTTGGAAGATGAATTTGAATTAGAAATTCCTGATGAGGAAGCAGAAAATATTACTACAGTGGCAGATGTTGTAGAATATATAAGAGAACATAGTGAAGATTAATTTAAAGTCCCGTAAAGCCGGGGCTTTAAATTTGCTCTTTTACGTTTTATAAAATAAAGTTTATTCTTGAATTTGTTTAATTTATTGTAGTTTAAAATCCTTTAAAATATTTTTACCTAAGCTTTAGCAAATTGAAGAATAAACTTCTAGGGAGTTGGAGGAATGAGTAAAGAAAAGTTTTATATTGATGAGCTAGAAAAGACATTGAAGATAACCTTTAAGAATAAAAAATTATTAGAGGCAGCTCTAACTCATAGTTCTTTTGCTAATCAATATAAGAATGTAGAATTTAATGAGAGACTTGAATTTTTAGGAGATTCTGTATTACAGCTTTGTATTACGGAATACTTGTTTAATAACTATAAAGAAAAAACAGAAGGAGAATTAACCAAAAAAAGAGCTCTAATCGTATGTGAGAACTCCTTATATGAGATAGCTAAGAAATTGAACTTAGGAAATTATATAAAAATGAGCAAAGGTGAAGAATTAACAGGAGGCAGGCATAGGGTATCTATACAAGCAGATTGTGTGGAGGCTATATTAGCAGCCATATACCTAGATAAAGATATAAATTGTGTGAAAGACTTTATTATAAATAATTTTAAAGATATCATAGATAAAGCTATGAAAGATGAGATTGTTTTAGATTATAAAACAAAGCTTCAAGAGATACTCCAAAAGAATGGAGAGATAGATATAGCTTATGAGCTAGTGAAGTATGAAGGTCCCCCCCATAGAAGAAAATTCTTTACTAAAGTTTTAATCGATAACAAGGTTATGGGTGAAGGAGAAGGGTACAGCAAGAAAGAATCAGAACAAAACTGTGCTAAAGAAGCTATTTCTAAATTGGAGGATGAAGATGAGTAAAAGACATTATATAATACCGATTTTTGTACCTCATGAGGGTTGTCCTCACAATTGCGTCTTTTGTAACCAAAATAGGATATCGGGAGAAGAAGAAAGAGTGACAAAGGATCAGGTTATAAATACTATTGAAGAATATCTAAGTACTATGGATAGGCAAAATTCTACTATAGAGATTTCTTTTTTTGGAGGTACCTTTACTGCTATTAATATAGATAAGCAAAATGAATTATTGAGTATTGCACAGTCCTATAAACAAAGAGGACTCATAGATTATATTAGACTTTCTACTAGGCCTGATTATATTGATGATTTCATTCTTTCAAATCTAAAAAAACATTCTGTAGATATAATAGAACTTGGTATTCAATCTATGGATTCAGAGGTATTAAATAAATCTGGAAGAGGACATAGTGAAGAACAGGTATATGGAGCCTCACAGTTAATAAAACAATATAATTTTGTGTTAGGACATCAAATTATGGTAGGGCTACCTGGGGATAGTTATGAAAAGGATATTGAAACTACTAAGAAAGTTATATCTATGAAGCCAGATATATGTAGAATCTATCCTGCATTAGTTATTAAGGATACACCCATGGAAATAATGTATAAAAAAGGAGACTATAAGCCCTATGATTTAGATCAGGCTCTTTATATCTGTAAAATTATATATGGGATGCTGATTTCTAGGGATATTAAAGTAATCAGAGTGGGACTTCAAACCACAGATAATATAAACGAGGGAAAAGACATAATTGCAGGACCCTTTCATCCCGCATTTAGAGAATTAATGGAGAGTATACTATATAACGAGATAATAGTGAAAAACGTAGAAAAAGATTCTGATAAGGTAGAAATAATAATTAACCCTAAAAATCTTTCTAAACTTTATTCAAATAGAAAGAAATATTTTTACGACATGGTTAAACAAATAAATGCACAAAGTGTTAAAATAACCGTATCTGATTATGCATCAATAGATATTATTCAAATTGTTCAAGGTGATAAATGTTGCCAGGTGTCGATAAATGAATATTTAAAGAAAAATTATTAAGAAGGATATTTTTAACTTCCATAGAATATTAGTTATAGTGAAAATACCCAAAATTATCTTGATTTTACCAATATGTTATTTCAAACTTTGTAGGGAGGAATTTATTTATGGAAGTATTAAAAGTATCAGCTCAATCTCAGCCAAAATCAGTTGCAGGCGCATTAGCAGCAGTATTAAGAGAAAATTCAGCTGCAGAGGTTCAAGCAGTAGGTGCTGGAGCAGTAAACCAAGCTGTTAAAGCTATTGCTATTACAAGAGGCTTTGTGGCACCTAATGGAATAGATTTGGTAGTAGTGCCAGCCTTTTCAGAAATTACTATTGAAGGAGAAGAGAGAACCGCTATTAAGTTTATAGTTGAGCCAAGATAATGGATATTTAACATAAGTAAGCAGCTTTATAATTAGGATATAAAGAAGTTCAGTTGTTTTATTAAGTTTATTAACTATAGACCTTAGTACCTTATGGTATTAAAGGTCTTTTTACGTTAAAATTTAAATATTAACTGATAAATCTGCAGGTTGATATTTTTAAAATTTTACTATAAACTAATATAAGTAAAAGAAGGGGTGTTTTTATATGAAAATAAGCACAAGAAAAAAAATAAGCAAAATATTAGTATATCTGTTAATAGTTGCCTTCGTACTAAGCTTATTACCTACAGTATTTAGAGTATAAGGAGAAGAAGTCTTTATGTTTTTAAAATCAATAGAGATTAGAGGGTTTAAATCTTTTGCAGATAAAACTGAACTTACATTTAAAAAAGGTGTTACAGCTGTTGTTGGTCCCAATGGAAGCGGTAAAAGCAATATTTCTGATGCTATAAGATGGGTATTAGGAGAGCAAAGCGTAAAGTCTTTAAGAGGCGGTAAGATGGAAGATGTAATCTTCGCTGGTACTCAGTTTAGAAAGCCCGTAGGTTTAGCTCAGGTTTCACTTACTCTAGATAATGCCTCTAAGGAGCTTCCTATTGATTATAGTGATGTAACAATTAGTAGAAGATTATACAGATCAGGGGAAAGTGAATATTATATAAATAATACGCCTTGTAGATTAAGAGATATTCATGAGCTTTTTATGGATACTGGTATAGGGAAAGAAGGTTATTCTATTATAGGACAGGGTAAAATAGATGCCATACTAAGTGGTAAACCTGAAGAAAGAAGAGCTTTACTAGAAGAAGCTGCCGGCATTGTAAAATTTAAAACTAGGAAGGAAGAGGCTGAAAAAAAATTAGATGCTTCTGAACAGAATCTAATAAGAATAACGGATATTCTAGCTACCTACGAAGAGAGAATAGAACCTTTAAGATTAGAAAATGAGAAGGCAGAAAAATTTATTGAACTTTCTAATGAGTTAAAAGGTACGGAAGTATCATTAATAATTAATTCTATAAAGAATTTAGATAACAGTTTGTTAAATAATAAGAATCAATTGGAGCATCTAAAAAAAGAAACGGAAGATTTATTTTTGGAGATTTCTACAAAAAAGCAATCTATGGAAGACTTAAAGAATCAGCTAGAATTCCAAGAACAACAAGATAATAAAAATAAAAGCATTTATTATGAAAGCAAAGAGAAAATTCAAAATTTAATGTCTGAGGTCCAAATATTATCGGATAGAATTAATAACTTGAAACAAAATATTAAAGATTCCACAGAAATCTTAAAAAATTATAATGATAAGCTTAAAAAACTGCAAGAATTAAAAAATACTAATGAGGTTGAGACAAAATCATATCAGCAGGAACAAGGGTGTATTAATAAGGATATACATGAAATAGAGCATAAAATTAAATTTCAGAATGATAGAGTTGTAGATTTAGAGAATGAAGTTTCTAAAAGGCGAGATAATGAAATTGAAATACTGAGAAGTATTTCTGAAATAAAAAATAACAAATCCATTATAGAGAATGACATAGAGTCACTAAAGTCCAAAGTTAATCAACTAAGTTCTTCTTGTGAGAATTATAAAAACTCATTAAAAATTAATGAAGCTACCGTTAAAATGTTAAATGTAGAAATAAATAAACTTTCAGAAGAAATAGAATCCTTTAATGACAATATCAAAAGTAATAAAAAAAATATGGCTGCTTTACAAGAGGATATAAATAGTAAAGAGAAAAACTTAAAAAATGAAACCTATAATTTAAATAAATTAGAAGCTAATCATAATATGCTAAGTAATTTAGAAAAGCAATATGAAGGCTATAACCGTTCAGTAAAAAGTCTAATGCAACATATGGAAAAAGGATATTTAAAATTAGGCAAAGAGGATTGTTTTGTTCTAGGAGAAATAGTAACGGTTAAGGAAAAGCTAGAGATAGCTATTGAGGTGGCTTTAGGCAATGCTATTTCTGATATAATTACTGTAAATGAAACAGTAGCAAAAGAATGCATAGAATATTTAAAGAAAAATAATATGGGAAGGGCCACTTTCTTACCTTTAAATATTATAAAAGCAAAAAAAATAGAAGTATCCAATAGCATTAAGAATTTAAATGGTTTTGTTGGCATTGCCAGTGAGTTAGTAAGCTTTGATAAAAAATTTACGTCAGCTATAGACTATGTATTAGGAAGAACATTAATTTGTGACAATATGAATAATGCACTAACTGTGGCAAAGAAGATAGATTATTCCTATAGAATAGTTACTTTAGATGGACAGATTGTAAATCCTGGAGGAGCTTTAACGGGAGGAAGCAGTTATACCAAAAATATAAGCATAATAGGAAGAAAAAGAGAGATAGAGGAAACTGGTAAAAATATTATTTCATTAAAAGATAAAATAGGCTCATTAAATTTAGATTTATCTAATTGCAAGGATACTTACAAAAAGCTTGATGAGGAATGTTTAAATTTAAGAGATCAAGTTCATTTTAATAATATAGAGATAACAAAACTTCAAAGCAAAATATCCTCTATAGAAATTGAAAATAATAAACTTAATAAAAATCTTGAAACTTCTGAAAATGAAATTGAAGCTATTAATATTAAAATTAGTAATAATTTAAATATTATAAGGGTCAAAGTAGAGGAGATTGAAGGTTTAATAGGAGAAGAAAGTGAAAATAAAAATCGCAGTAGGGAAATAGAAGTAGAGTTAAAAAATATTCAAGAAGCTATAAAGTTTGAAAAGGAAAACTTACTGCAGTTAAAAATTAAGAAAGCTCAAGTAGATGAAACTGTATCAAATAGAATACGGGATTTAGAAAGGATATCTAATGAGCTAGAAGAGATTTTTACCTCAATTTCAACTACAGAAGAAAAAAATAATGCTGACATGTCTATGATAGAAGAATATACTATTAAAATAAAATCCAATGAAGAAGAAATGAAAAACATTGAAAAATTTATTGAAGACATAAAAATTAGTTTTGAAAAAAATGAGGTTATAAGGATAGCTTTGAAAGAAAGCGTAAAGAGCTTAGATAATGAAATTGAAAACTTGAGCTTGACTTCCCAGAAGAAGGATGAGGAGCTGCATAAACTCAATATTTTAAATACAAGATATGAACTGGAGAAGGAAAATAACTATGTTAAGCTAAATGAAGAGATTGGATTAACCTTTGCAGAGGCATTAGAGCTCGCTAAGCCTGTAGATAATCCAGATAAGCTTAGGCAGTATATTTCTTTACTAAAATCACAGATAAGTGCACTAGGCACTGTAAATCTAGGAGCTATAGAGGAATATAAAGAGGTTAAGGAAAAATATTATTTTATGTCTGCACAAAAGGAAGATCTTGAAAAGGCTAAGGAAGAGTTACTAGGTGTTATTGAGGAAATGACCGATAAGATGAAAAGAGTATTTAATGAAAACTTCAAGATACTTAGAGAGTACTTCAATGATACTTTTAAAGAATTATTTAAAGGAGGAAGTGCTGATTTAATTCTTTCTCAGGGAGATGAGTTAACTGCCAATATTGAAATAAATGTGCAGCCCCCTGGTAAAAAGCTTCAAAATATAAATTTGATGTCTGGTGGAGAAAAAGTTCTATCAGCTATAGCGTTGTTATTTGCTATATTAAAGATGAAGCCAACGCCCTTTTGCATACTGGATGAGATTGAGGCAGCACTAGATGATGCTAATGTATTTAGATATGCAGAATTTTTAAAGAAATTTTCTTCTAATATTCAATTTATTATAATCACTCATAGAAAAGGTACTATGGAAGCTAGTGATGTGTTATATGGAGTCACCATGGAAGAAAAAGGTGTTTCTAAAATAGTCTCTGTAGATCTTAGCGCTTAACATAAAGGGAGGTAAAAAATGTTTGGAGGATTATTTGAAAAATTAAAAAGTGGATTAGCAAAAACTAGAGATAATTTAACTGATAAGGTAAATGAAATTTTAAATTTAGCAGTTACCATTGATGAAGACCTCTATGAGGAGTTAGAGGAAATGCTGATAACCTCAGATATTGGAGTAGAGACCTCCATGGAAATCATTGAAGGATTGAGAAAGAAAATAAGAGAAGAAAAGATTAATGATCCATCTAAAATCAAGCCTGTATTAAAAAGTGTAATTACTGAAATGATGAAGGAAAATGAAAAAATTAATGAGAGAGAAGTAACCTTTCCTAAGGTTATGCTAATTATTGGAGTGAATGGTGTGGGGAAGACCACATCTATAGGTAAGATGGCTTCAAAATACAAGCAGGAGGGCCATAAGGTTCTATTAGCCGCAGCAGATACCTTTAGAGCGGCAGCCATAGATCAGTTAGAGGTATGGAGTAATAGAGCTAGCGTAGATATAGTTAGACATCAAGAGGGTTCAGACCCTGCTGCGGTGGTTTTTGATGCTATTCAAGCTTCAAAGGCTAGAAAGATAGATGTACTAATCTGCGATACTGCTGGAAGACTTCATAACAAAAAAAATCTTATGGATGAGCTAGGTAAGATTAATAGAATAATTGACAAAGAATATAATGAGGTTAAAAAGGAGACTCTTTTAGTCTTAGACGCAACTACAGGTCAAAATGCAGTGATTCAAGCAAAGCAATTTATGGAGGTATGTCCTGTAGATGGTATAATTTTAACTAAATTAGATGGCACAGCAAAAGGTGGAGTGGTTATATCTATTAACAAAGAGCTTAAAATTCCTGTAAAGTATATTGGAGTGGGAGAAGCTATTGAAGATTTACAGGAGTTTAATGCAGAAGAATTTGTTGAAGCACTTTTTTAAAAGTGTTAAGTAAAATTACTTGACAGGCTAAATTTTATTTGGTATTATAATTTTTGTAAGTCAGGTGATGATTATGGAAGAAAGAATTGAAATTTCTATTCTCCTTGATTATTATGGAGAATTACTTACTGATAAACAAATAGAAATAATGAATATGTATTATAATGAAGATCTATCTCTTGCTGAAATTGCTGAAATAAATAATACTAGTAGGCAGGCTATACATGATACTATTAAGCGATGTGGTAAAACACTTGCTTCCTATGAGTCAAAATTAAATTTATATAAAAAAGATTGTGAGTTTAATTTAATGAGGCATAGTCTATTAGAACGATTAACTAAGATAGATAGATCAAGTTTAGATAGTAAGAACAGAGATATAATAAATGACATAGAAAGTATATTAAATAAAGATATTTAATCATTTAGGAGGGTTAGCATGGCTTTCGAGGGATTAGCATCCAAACTTCAGGAAACCTTAAAAAAGTTAAAAGGCAAGGGAAAGCTTTCAGAAAAAGATATAAAAGAAGCCATGAGAGAAGTAAAGTTAGCGCTTCTAGAAGCAGACGTTAATTATAAGGTTGTAAAAGGCTTTATCAATAATGTAAGCGAAAAATGTGTGGGAAAAGAAGTGCTTGAGAGTTTGACCCCTGGTCAACAAGTCATAAAAATTGTAAATGATGAGCTAACTTCCCTTATGGGAGTGTCAGAAAGCAAACTAAACTTTTCAGATAGTGGTCTAACAGTTATTATGCTTACAGGATTGCAGGGAGCTGGAAAAACCACTATGGGAGGTAAATTAGCGCTGCAGTTAAGAAAGAAAAATAAAAAGCCGCTATTAGTAGCAGCAGATATATATAGGCCAGCGGCTATAAAGCAATTACAAGTGGTAGGGAAACAAATTGATGTACCTGTTTTTTCAATGGGAGATAAGGTGAGCCCTGTAGATATAGCTAAGGCATCCATTGAGCATGCAAAAAATGTAGGATGCAATGTAGTTATAATCGACACCGCAGGACGTTTACACATTGACGAAGAGCTTATGGAGGAATTGAGGAACATAAAAAGTTCCGTAAACCCTGAGGAAATTTTGCTGGTGGTTGATTCCATGACCGGTCAAGATGCCGTAAATGTAGCAGAAACCTTTAATAATGCTTTAGATGTAACAGGGGTTATTTTAACAAAATTAGATGGTGACACAAGAGGCGGAGCCGCTTTGTCTATAAGAGAAATCACAAAAAAGCCTATAAAGTTTGTAGGACTAGGCGAGAAAATGAGCGATTTAGAAGTATTCCACCCAGAGAGAATGGCTTCTAGAATTCTTGGTATGGGGGATATATTGTCTCTTATTGAGAAAGCTCAGCAAGCTATAGATGAAAAAGAAGCAAAAGAGCTAGGAAGCAGAATGCTTAACCAAGAGTTTAATTTTGAAGATTTTTTAGCGGCTATGAGCCAAATGAAAAAACTAGGACCTCTTAATAAGCTGTTAGAAATGTTTCCAGGAGGGAATTCCAAGGAGCTACAGGGTTTAGATCTAAGTCAAGGAGAAAAAGAACTATCCAAGACTGAAGCAATAATAAATTCTATGACCTTAAAGGAAAGAAGAAATCCTGCTCTTATAAGCGGATCTCCTTCAAGAAAACGTAGAATTGCTTTAGGTTCAGGCTGTAGTATACAAGATATTAATAAGTTAATGAAGAGTTTTGAAGGCATGAAAAAAATGATGAAACAGATGAAGGGTCTTCAAAAGAATAACAAAAAAGGTTTATTTGGAAAATTTCCATTTATGTAATAATAATTTTTTAAAGGAGGTGAAATAAATGGCAGTAAGAATAAGACTAAGAAGAATGGGTGCTAAGAAAGCTCCTTTCTACAGAGTTGTTGTAGCTGATTCAAGAAGTCCAAGAGACGGAAGATTCATAGAAGAAATAGGATACTACAATCCAGTAGCTGAGCCAGCTGTTATAAAAATAGATGAAGAAAAAGCAGCTAAATGGATGCAGAATGGAGCCCAACCATCAGATATAGTTAAAAAGCTTTTCGTTAAAGCTGGAGTATCTGAAAAACTTTCAAAGTAATATTGGGAGGTGAGTCTGCTGGAAGGCTAATATGTTTTAGTCCTTAAGCAGAAGGATTATGAAGGAATTAGTAGAAATAATAGCTAAGTCATTAGTAGATAATCCAGATTTAGTTCAAGTAAATGAAATTGCTGGAGAGCAGTCCATAATACTTGAGCTAAAAGTTGCTCCAGAAGATATGGGCAAGGTAATTGGTAAGCAAGGTAGAATTGCTAAAGCCATAAGAACTGTAGTAAAAGCGGCAGCAATTAAAGAAAATAAAAGAGTTGTTGTTGAAATACTTTAGTACATAGAGTTAGGAAACTTCCTAGCTCTTTTTAATTAAAATAATATAATGGTGGTGACATTATGAAAGAGTTTTTGACTGTTGGCCAAATAGTAAAGACTCATGGAGTTAAAGGTGAAGTTAAAGTATATCCACTAACTGATGACGTAAAGAGATTTAGAAAGCTAAAGAAGGTTTATATTGATGATGTCGAAAAAAATATTACTTGGTGTAAGCTTCAAGCAGATAGGGTTATATTAAAGATTGAGGGTATAGATACTGTAGAAGATGCTGAAAAATATAAAAACAAGTACATAAGAATAAATAGAGAAGACGCAGTAAAATTGCCTAAGGATTCCTATTTTATAACTGACCTAATAGGATGTACTGTAGTAGATTCTAATGGAAAAGATCTTGGTAAGGTGTTTGATGTAATAAAAACAGGAAGTAATGATGTATATTGGATAAAAAGTCCTAAGGAACTTCTTATCCCAGCATTAAAGGATATAGTTTTAAGTGTTGATGTGGAGAGTCAAAGTATAGTTATCAAACCTGTGGGAGAATGGCAAGATGAAGATTGATATTTTGACATTATTTCCTGAAATGTTTGATGTTTTTAATTATAGCATTATCGGAAAAGCCCAGAAAAATAATTTAGTTCAAATATCTCTTCATAATATAAGAGACTACTCATTGAACAAACATAAGAAAGTAGATGATTATCCCTATGGAGGAGGAGCTGGTATGGTGCTTTGCCCTCAGCCCATAGTGGATGCTATAAAAAGTATAAAAACAAATAATGAGGGCTTGGTGGTTTTCTTAGGACCAAGAGGAGAAACCTTTAATCAACAAAGAGCTAAAGAATTAAGTAAACATAAAGAGATCATATTTCTATGTGGTCATTATGAGGGCATAGATGAAAGAATTTATGATTATATAGATTTGGAGCTGTCTTTAGGTGATTTTGTTTTAACAGGGGGAGAAATGGCTTGTATACCTATGGTAGATAGTATTTGTAGGCTTATTCCTGGAGTGCTTTCCAGTGAAGAGAGTTTTACAGAAGAATCTTTTTATAGTGGATTATTAGAGTACCCTCAATACACAAGGCCTGAGGTTTTTGAGAATAGAAGAGTACCTGAGGTCTTACTTTCTGGTCATCACGAAAACGTGAGAAAATGGAGAAAGCAACAGTCTTTAAAGATTACTAAAGAAAGAAGATTGGATTTGTTTTCAAAATATACCTTAACAGAAGAAGACAAAAAATTGCTAAAAAATAAGTAAATAATAAATTTTTTATTGAATTAGTATAATAAATATGATAAAATATCATTTGTGCTAGTACGGGCGTTCCTCTATCATACTTTTGGTAAGAACGTCAATTTAATCGAGGAGGGAATGCACATGAACGAATTATTAAGAGCTATAGAAGCTGAACAAATCAGAAATGATTTACCTCAATTTAATGTTGGAGATACTGTAAAAGTACACGTTAAAGTTAAAGAAGGTAACAGAGAAAGAATTCAAGTTTTTGAAGGTACTGTTATTAAAAGACAAAACGGTGGATTAAGAGAAACTTTCACAGTAAGAAGAATAGCTTACAATGTTGGAGTTGAAAGAACTTTCCCAGTAAACGCGCCAATCATTGAAAAAATTGAAGTAACAAGAAGAGGTAAGGTAAGAAGAGCTAAATTATTCTACTTAAGAGATAGAGTAGGTAAGGCTGCTAAGGTTAAGGAATTAATCTAATATAACCTTACATAGAATTGAATTTAAATCCATTTATGTGGATGAAAACGGGGACTTTCTAAGTCCCATTTTTTATTATATAGGAAATTATTAAGAAGAGGTGATAGCCTTGAGTATAAATTGGTTTCCAGGTCATATGACTAAAACGAGAAGGGAAATAAAAGAAAGCTTAAAATTAGTTGATCTAGTTATTGAAATTAGAGATGCTAGAATAGTAAAGTCTAGTGCTAATCCAGAAATTGAATCTATCTGTAAGGATAAGCCAAGGATAATCTTACTAAATAAAAGTGATTTAAGTGAGCAAAGTATTACGAAAGCATGGATAAATAATTTAACTAATGAAAACATAAGGGTGCTTCAGATAAATAGCCTAAATGGAGAGGGTTTAAAAGATATTAAACCAATGATTGAAGATTTGCTTAGAGAAAAGATAGATAGATGGAAAGCAAAAGGACTGAAAAACTTTGTGATAAGAGGGATGGTAGTAGGTATCCCTAATGTAGGAAAATCTTCTTTTATAAATAAGATGGCTAAAAATAATATTGCTAAAACTGGAGATAGGCCTGGGGTTACTAAGAGTAAACAATGGATAAAGACAAAACTAGGTATAGAATTATTAGATACACCAGGAATTTTATGGCCAAAATTTGAAGATGAAGAGGTTGCTTTAAATTTAGCTTTTACTGGAGCTATTAAAGATGAAATAATGAATACTGAGGATCTTGCTTTGAAGTTAGTGGAGAGACTTCAAAAGGATTATGGCGACAGGATAAAAGAAAGATATAAAATAGACGACTTAGATGAAGAACCAATAAATAATTTGGACTTAATTGCTAAAAAAAGAGGTGCTATAGCTTCAGGAGGCAGTATTGACTATAATAGAGTATCTATCATGCTATTAGATGAGTTTAGAGGCGGAAAATTAGGAAAAATTTCTTTAGAAAAGCCTTAAGTTATTAGGAGGAAGATCTTGACTGATTCAGTGATAAAATTAAAGAATTTAGTTACTAAAGATAATAGTTTTAATGATATTAAAACTATTTTTGCAGGCTTAGATTTGTTTAATATTAATGAAGAAGAACTAATGGTAGCTTTAGATACCCTAAATAGGGATGCAAGAAAGAATGTAAATAGTTTAGGAGATAGAATTAAAAAAAGATATGAAAAAATTCAAATGGAAAAACATAGAGTAAGAAATATGTACTCCTTTGATAGAAGCTATTTAACCCAGGGGTTTTTGGCAGGAGTTGACGAGGTGGGAAGAGGTCCTTTAGCAGGCCCTATTGTAGGTGCTGCAGTGATTTTAAGCTTAGAGGATAAAGAAGATATTATCTGGGAGATAAATGATTCAAAAGCTCTTAGCCATGAAAAAAGAGAAGAACTAGCAAAAATTATAGAAAAAAAGGCATTAAGCATAAATATTTCTATATATAGTAATGATGACATAGATAAAAAGGGAATTTCTTATTGCAATAATCAAGTTTTAAAAGAAGCTAGTGAAAACTTAAAAGTTAAACCTAGCATTATTTTATCAGACGGTTATGCTATTAGAGGATCAAATATACATAACGAATTTGTAATTAAAGGAGATTCTAAGAGTGCTAGTATAGCATGTGCCTCTATAATTGCTAAGGTTTATAGAGATAACTTAATGAAAGTTTTTGGCGATGAATTTCCTCAATATGATTTTGAAAATAATGTGGGATATGGCACACAAAAACATGTAGAAGCTATAAAAACTTATGGAATAACCAAGATACATAGAAAAAGCTTTTTAAAAAGCATTTTAGAGTAGTATTTAATAGAGTTTTCATTAGCCTAAGGATATAGTGTATTTTATCTATATCCCTAGGCTATTTTATTTAATAAAAGTTAATTATTTTATTTATGATGTCTAAAGTCTAAAAGCATCTTGAAGTAAGTTTATTTTATAATTATGAATATCTTTTAAGAAGGTTATTTCAATAACATCATATCTTATGAAAAAGTTAAATAATCTATTTTTTTGTAAATAAAGTTTTGAGGCTTTAATAATTCTATTCTTTTTAATATAATTAATAGATTCTAAAGGTTTGCCAAAATAAGAGCTTAATCTACTTTTAACTTCAATGAATGCTAAAACTTCTCCTTGCTTTGCAATAATATCAATTTCTCCTACTGCGCATTTATAATTTTTATCTAGTACCTCATATCCTTTATGTAATATATGTTCTATAGCCAAACTCTCCCCGTATGTGCCCAAATCTCTATTATATTTTTTCATAAAACCCTCCTGTATAATAATATTCTTGACTTAAGGATAAAATATGATACAGATTTTAAGGCATAATAAATCACTTTTATTTAAAAAGTTAAGTTTATGTAAATTAAATATGATATATTATAAAGAGATTATTAAAAATGTGTTAAATAATAGGGGGAATTATTTTGAACTTGAAAAGTGTAAAATACAAAATGAACGATGCGTTTCCAGCTTTAACACATAGTAATTTTAGGTATTTTTGGACGGGACAATGTATTTCTTTAATTGGAAGCTGGATGCAGAATACAACTCAAGGGTGGCTTGTATTAAAAATTACACAAGAAAATTCATCCTTTCTACTAGGGCTAGTAAACGCAGTACAATTTACTCCCATCATGATTTTTTCTCTTTTTGCTGGAGTTATTATAGATAAACTCCCTAAAAAAAAGATACTGTTATTTACTCAAACCTCACTTATGATCATAGCTATCATTCAGAGCCTTTTGGTATGGACAAATTCCATTAAATATTGGCACCTAATTATTTTATCCTTATGTATTGGTATAATAAACACTATAGATCTTCCTACCAGGCAGTCTTTCGTAATTGAGATGGTAGGAAAAAAAGATTTAATGAATGCTATTGCTTTAAATTCCTCAATCTTTAATGCAGCTAGAGTGTTGGGGCCATCAATAGCTGGGGTGGTAATAGCATATTTTGGAATGGAATTTTGTTTCTTTGTAAATGCTATAAGTTTTATTCCTGTAATTTATGGCATTACTAAGATTAAAATAGAGAATAAAAATACGATTTTACAAAAGAAAAATGTATTTTTTGAGATAAAAGAGGGATTAACTTATATATCTAAGAGTTTTACTTTGATCAGTACTCTTACCCTAATAACCGTTCTTGGTATATTTGCTTTTAACTATAACATATTAATACCAGTTTTTTCAGTTAATGTTTTAGGACTATCTAGCAAAGAATATGGGCTTTTAATGTCTAGTTTAGGTATTGGTTCTTTAATTGGAGCACTTTCCATGGCTACTAAAAGTAAAAATGGTCCTAAAAAATTAATATTGTACATAAGCTCCTTTATGGTGTGCATATTACTTATGGTTATAGGTTTAACTAAAGTTTATTATACTACAGCTATTTTTTTGGCTATAATAGGAGCCTTTAACGTTATTTTTTCTACTACAGCAAACTCTACCATTCAACTTAATGCAAAAGATGAGTTTAGAGGCAGGGTAATGAGTGTGTACACTTTACTTTTTGCAGGGGTAACTCCTTTTGGTAGTCTTTTTACTGGCTTTATTGCAGAAAGCTTCGGAGCAGCAAAAGGTTTTATCTATAGTGGGATGTTAGCTTTGTTTTTGGTAATAAATATAATTTTGGTTCAGACTTATTTTTCTAAGAAAAGAAAGCTTTAATTATATTATATATTTTTATTGTCAATAATCTTTAATGAGGTGATAATATGACAATAAAAATAAAAAGTGCTACCTTTACTGGTATAAATGGATTTATTATAAATGTTGAAGTACATATATCTAGAGGACTACCTAGCTTTAGTATAGTTGGACTTCCTAATGCCTCTGTTAAAGAGTCAAAAGAGAGAGTAAGATCTGCTATTATTAATTCTGGTTATGAATTTCCTCTGGGAAGAATAACAGTGAATTTAGCCCCAGCAGATATTAGAAAAGAAGGGGCTCTCTTAGATTTACCAATAGCTATAGGTATATTAATGGCCTCAAATCAAATACAAATAGATGAATTAGACAGTTTCTTATTTATAGGAGAACTATCCTTAAATGGAGAAATAAAGCCAATAAAGGGTATTCTTCCAGTACTAATTGAAGCAGCCAATGAAAAAATTAAAAACTTGGTATTTCCATTAGAAAACATTAAGGAAGCTTCTTTGGTTAAAAATTGCTATTTATATCCTTTTGCTGACTTAAAAGAAGTAGTTTCATTTATATTATATAAAGACGTTTTACCTCATAGCAAAAGATACTTTAAGGATAATTGTAAACTCCAGTATAAGATTGATTTTTCAGAGGTGAATGGTCAACAAAGCTCTAAGAGAGCCTTAGAAGTAGCCGCTGCTGGGGGACATAATATAATACTCTACGGACCGCCAGGCTCAGGAAAGACCATGCTAGCTAATAGGTTAGCTACTATATTACCTTCTCTTACCTATGAAGAAGCTATTGAAGTAACCAAGATATATAGTGCTTCTGGATATTTAGACGGCAGCGAGCTTTTTAATCAGAGACCTTTTAGAAATCCTCATCATACAAGTTCAAAGACAGCATTAATTGGAGGAGGAAATGAGTTAAGAGCCGGAGAGATAACCTTAGCACATAACGGAGTATTGTTCTTAGATGAAATACTAGAGTTTAAAAAGCCGGTGTTAGAGGTTTTAAGACAACCTTTAGAGGATAAAAAAATTAAGATAAGTAGGGCTACAGGAAGTGTAGTTTATCCTGCTAATTTTATGCTAGTTGGAGCCCTTAATCCCTGTCCCTGCGGAAACTTTATGAACAATTCTAATATTAGAAATTGTATTTGTTCAGAATATGATAGGAGAAAGTACTTGAGTAAATTATCAGGACCTTTATTAGATAGAATTGATTTATTTTCTTATGTCCCCTCTATGACTTACAATGATTTTAATGATACTAAAGTTAAAGAATCTTCAAAAGAAGTACGAAATAGAGTAGAACAAGCAAGAACTATACAAAGATATCGCTATAAGAAAGAAGGTATCTACTGTAATAGTCAAATGACAAAAACCATGCTAAAGAAATATTGCAATTTAAATCAAAGCTGTAATAATTTAATGGAGAGGATATATAATAAATTTGAAATAAGCCCTAGAGTTTATGATAAAATACTTAAGTTAGCTAGAACTATTGCAGACTTAAACAATAGTGATTATATATATGAGCAGCATTTAATCGAAGCTATAAACTATAGAAAATTTATGGATAAAGAAATTATATAATTTTTAGAGAAAAGAATATTTATTCTTTTCTCTTTTTTAGTATAGTCATAGTATTTAGTGGATATAATTTTTAAATAATATTTAAAATATAAATATAAGGAGAGTTTTATGAATAACTATGAACTTTGGTTTATACTGAGTAATATACCCAATAAATTAAAAATAGAATTATTAAATTTATATGAAACTGAACATAATATATGGGAACACTGCATAAAAAATGATAAACTATTAGAAGTAAAGCCAGAATATAGTAATAAACTAAAGTGCTGTTGGAGTGAAGGTAACATAGAAAAATTTAATAACTTTATGGTAAAAAATAAAATAAACTTATGTAGATATGGAGATAAAGATTATCCAAAGGCTCTATTAGACATAGATGAGCCTCCCTTCAATTTATTCTATAAGGGTGATCTGGAGTGGATTAGCAAGAATAATATTGTAGCTATAGTAGGATCAAGGAATTGTACACCTTATGGAGTAGAAATGACAAAATTAATAGTTAAAGATCTATGCAAAAAAGGCATAGGCATAATAAGTGGAGGGGCTAGAGGTATAGATACTGTGGCTCATAAGGAAGCCTTAAACAATGATGGAAAAACCGTTTCAGTTCTAGGAAATGGCATTGATATAGTATATCCAAGAGAAAATTATAATTTATTCAATTTAATTAGTAATAAAGGGTGTTTAATGTCTGAATTTTTGCCTGGAACGCCTCCTAATAGCTATAATTTCCCTAGAAGAAATAGAATAATTAGTGCCTTAAGTGATTTAGTAATAGTTATTGAGGCTGGTGAAAAGAGTGGAAGTTTAATTACTGCAAACTGTGCTTTAAATCAAGGAAAAGATGTGGCAGTAGTTCCAGGAGCTATGCTATGGAAACAAAGTAAGGGATGTAACAAGCTCATAAAGGATGGAGCAACTCCTATCACAGATATGGGGGATATATATGAGCTGTTAAAGCTAAACTGGTCAAACAGCATTAAAGTTCATACAAATGAGATAAAAAATAATATTTTAAATAGAATTAGTGATACACCAATGCATATAGATGATATTATAAAACATACTAATATTGACATAAGGGCATTATATGAGTTATTATTTGAAATGCAACTGGAAGATGAAATAATTTGTCTTCCAGGTAATTTTTATGTTAAAGTGTGCTAATTATTTATATATTTAAGGGGGTGAATTCTCCGGTATATTTTTATTCGGAGTAATATATGGGTCAAAACTTAGTAATTGTTGAGTCACCAGCCAAAGCTAAAACCATAGGAAAGTATCTAGGCAAAAATTATGTAGTAGAAGCATCTATGGGACATGTAAGAGATCTACCTAAAAGCCAACTAGGAGTAAATATAGAAGATGATTATAAACCTAAATATATAACTATAAGGGGAAAAGGAGATCTTCTTGATAAATTAAAAAAGCTAGCTAAAAAGAGCGATAAAGTATTTTTAGCAACAGACCCTGATAGAGAGGGCGAAGCTATATCTTGGCATTTGGCAAATGTATTGAATATAGGTGAAGATGAAAATTGTAGAATTGAATTTAATGAAATTACAAAAAATGCAGTTAAAAATTCTATAAAGAATGCAAGGAAGATAAATAATTGTTTAGTAGATGCCCAACAAGCTAGAAGAATCCTCGATAGACTGGTAGGTTATGAAATAAGTCCTATATTATGGAAGAATGTAAAGTGGGGCTTAAGTGCTGGAAGGGTTCAATCTGCGGCCTTAAAAATAATCTGTGATAGGGAGCAAGAGATTGAAACCTTTAAACCAAAGGAATATTGGACTATTGAATGTATATTAGAAAAAAATAAGTCTAAATTTCTTGTTAAATTGTACAGCGTGGATGGTAAGAAGATAGAAGTTAGTACTGAGGAGCAAAGCAATGAAATAGTTGAGGAATTAAAGAATGGAGATTTTATAGTAAACAATATTAAAAAGTCTACAAAGAATAAAAATCCTCTTCCACCTTTTACAACAAGTACTCTTCAACAGGATGCTTACAAAAAATTAAATTTTCAAACTAAAAGGACTATGTCAATAGCACAACAGCTCTATGAAGGAGTAGATATTAAAGGACATGGTACAGTGGGTTTAATTACCTATATGAGAACGGATTCAGTTAGAATATCTGATGAGGCTCAAAATGCTGCAAAAGAGTTTTTGATCTCCTCCATGGGGAAGGAATATGTGCCTGAAAGCCCTAGAGTGTATAAAAGTAAAAAAAATATACAAGATGCTCATGAAGCTATAAGGCCTACCTATGTAGAATTAACGCCTGAAATAGTGAAAGCAAGTTTGAAAGATGAACAATATAAGTTGTATGAATTGATATGGAACAGATTTATTGCCAGTCAAATGACTTCTTGTGTGTTAAATACAAACACTATTGAAATAAAAAATGGTAAATATATGTTAAGAGCTAGCGGCTCAAGTATAAAGTTTGATGGGTTCATGAAAGTATATGATTATACCACAGAGGAAGAAGAAGATTCTATTAAAATACCAGAGCTTAGCAAAGAAGAAACACTTAAAGCTTCTAAAGTTGATGGAAAGCAGCATTTTACACAACCACCTGCAAGATTTTCAGAAGCTAGTTTTGTTAAAATTATGGAGGAAAATGGTATAGGAAGACCAAGTACTTATGTTCCTACCATAAGCACTTTACTAGATAGAAAATATATAGAACGTGAAAAAAAGACTTTAATACCTACGGAGCTAGGTAAAATTGTTAATGACATCATGGAAAAGTACTTTAATCAAATTGTGGATGTAGATTTCACCGCAGATATGGAATTAAAGCTAGACAATATAGAAGGTGGAGAGGAAAACTGGAGCAAAGTTGTGGATGAGTTTTTTAAACCTCTTAAAAGTGCTCTAGAAATTGCAGAAAAAGAAATTTCTAAAATAACTATAGAGGACAAAGTTAGTGATGTTCCTTGTGACAAGTGTGGAAGACTTATGGTGATTAAACACGGAAGGTTCGGAGATTTTCTAGCTTGCCCTGGATATCCAGATTGTAAAAATACAAAGCCTTTGGTAGAACAGATAGATGTACCTTGCCCAAACTGTGGTGGGAATGTGGTTGTTAAAAGAAGTAAAAAAGGAAGAAAATTCTACGGATGCTCTAACTATCCTCAGTGCAACTTTGTTAGCTGGTTTGAGCCTTCTAAAGAAAAATGTGATAAGTGTGGAGCTTTTATGGTAAAAAAATACAGTAAATCTAAAGGCGAATACTTACAATGTTCTAACAATGAATGTAAGAATATAGTGTCTTCCCAAAAATAAGACAAAGCAAATATTTGAAAATATAGACAATTGTTAATTTTATTTAAATAATAGAACAATATGTCGAAATTGATGAAAATATAGTTGAAATAACCAGTATGTTATGTTATTATAGTAAAGTGAGAAGAAACAATTCTAAATATTTATATTGTTTAAAAAATTTTGAATTATTTAATTAAATGACTATGCTAAAGCTGAGTTTATAATTTAAAAGTACAATTATTTAAGGAGGAAATTAAATGTCCACGTTATTAAACAAAACAAGAATGCTTAATAAAATATTACAAAAATCTGGTGCGGAGCCAGTAGTATTTGATGATATATGTAAATTGTTAAGCGATGTTCTTATGTGTAATGTATATATTGTAAGCAGAAAAGGTAAGATACTAGGTTTTAACTTTTCTAGCGGCTTTGAATGTGATACTGTAAAAAATAAAATATTAACCGATAAGAGATTCCCAGATGACTATAATACTAGATTATTAAATATCCATGATACATTAGCTAATATGCCTAATAAAGGACTATGTGTCTTTGAAGAAGAGTGTAGTTGTGACATGCCTGGAAAATTATCAACTATTGTGCCTATAGTTGGAAATAGGGAAAGGTTAGGAACCTTGCTATTAGCTAGATTTGGAGAACCTTTTGAAGATGAGGATTTAGTACTAGTGGAATATAGTGCTACTATAGTAGGAATGGAAATGCTAAGAGCTAAGCAAGATGAAATAGAAGAAGAAGCTAGAAAGAAAGCAGTGGTACAATTAGCTATAGGTACCCTATCTTATTCAGAACTAGAGGCTGTTGAACATATATTTAATGAACTAGATGGTAATGAAGGATTATTAGTTGCTTCTAAGATTGCTGATAAAGTCGGCATAACAAGATCAGTTATTGTTAATGCTTTAAGAAAATTCGAAAGTGCTGGTGTTATTGAATCCAGATCTTTAGGAATGAAAGGAACTCATATTAGAATTCTGAATGAGAAATTATTGGATGAACTTAAGAAGATAAAGTAAAAAGGATGGTTTCATCCTTTTTACTTTTTATGTAGAAAAATATGTATAAAAAATATGATAAAATATGAAAATAAATATTGATACATATTTCTCCTTGTGTTATACTACATAAGGAGAAAATACGCACACAATCTAATTTATAGAAAGGTGCCCAAATTGGGAGTTTTATAAATATGAAGATTGTGGAGGAAAAACCAAGGAGGTATATTAAATGTCAGTTATATCAATGAAACAATTATTAGAAGCAGGTGTTCACTTTGGACATCAAACAAGAAGATGGAATCCTAAAATGGCTCCATACATATTCACAGAAAGAAACGGGATCTATATAATAGATCTTCAAAAGACCGTTAAAAAAGTTGAGGAAGCTTATGACTTTGTAAAGAGTGTTGCAGCTGAAGGAAAAGATATATTATTCGTAGGAACTAAAAAGCAAGCTCAAGAAGCTATTGAAGAAGAATCAGTAAGAGCAGGAATGCATTTTGTAAACAATAGATGGTTAGGTGGAATGCTAACTAACTTCAAAACAATAAAAGCAAGAATCAGAAGATTAGAAGAGCTAGATCAAATGGAGCAAGACGGAACTTTTGATGTTTTACCTAAGAAAGAAGTAATTAAGTTAAGAAATGAAAGAGAAAAACTTCATAACAACCTAGGTGGAATTAGAGAGATGGATGCTACAAACATAGGAGCTTTATTTGTAGTAGACCCAAGAAAAGAAAAGAATGCAGTGTCAGAAGCTAAAATATTGGGTATTCCAGTAGTAGCTATAGTTGATACAAATTGCGACCCAGATGAAGTAGACTATGTAATCCCAGGAAACGATGATGCAATCAGAGCAGTAAAATTAATAACTGCTAAAATTTCTGATGCTATTATCGAAGCAAGACAAGGCGAACAATTAGCTGAATAAGTTTGCTATAAAAGGGTAGGTGAAGAACTTCTTCATTTACCTTTTAAATTAACTATCTTAAGGAGGAATAATCGATGATAACTGCACAATCAGTTAAAGAGCTAAGAGAAAGAACTGGAGCAGGCATGATGGACTGCAAAAAAGCTTTAAATGAAACTAATGGCGATATGGAAAAAGCTATTGAATTATTAAGAGAAAAAGGATTAGCAGCAGCAGCTAAGAAAGCTGGAAGAGTAGCAGCAGAAGGAATAATTGAAACTTATGTTTCTGAAGACAAGAAATCAGCAGGTATAATCGAGTTAAACTGTGAAACAGATTTCGTTGCCGCTAATGAAGATTTCGTAGCGTTAGCTAAAAACCTAGCAAAAATGGCTTCAACTACAACTGTTGATAGTGTTGAAGCTTTCTTAGAAGAAAAATACATAGATGATGAAGCATTAACAGTTAAAGAAGCTGTAACTGCTTTAATTGCTAAACTAGGCGAGAACATGAACTTTAGAAGATTTGAAAAATTTGCAGTTGAAAATGGTGTAATTGCAAGTTATATTCATGGAGGCGGAAGAATCGGTGTTCTTGCACAATTAGAATGTAGTACTGAGAATTCTGTAGTAGCAGAAGTAGCTAAAGATGTAGCTATGCACGTAGCAGCTGCAAATCCACTATTCTTAAACAAAGAAAGTGTTGATAATGAAGCTGTTGAAAAAGAAAAAGAAATATACAGAGTTCAAGCTTTAAATGAAGGCAAACCAGAAAAAATAGTTGATAAAATGGTAGAGGGTAGAGTTCAAAAGTACTATAAAGAAGTATGCTTAGTTGAACAAGTATGGGTTAGAAATCCAGACTATACTATTACTAAATATCTACAAGAAAAATCAAAAGAAGTTGGAGCTCCAATAACTATAACTAAGTTTGCTAGATTTGAAAGAGGAGAAGGAATAGAAAAGAAAGAAGAGAACTTTGCTGAAGAAGTACAAAAACAAATGCAGCAGGGAAAATAGAAAAAGAGAACACTGCGTGTTCTCTTTTTTTAAAGGAATAATTTAAATAAAATTAAATTTTGGAGGTTTTTATATGGAAGTTTGCAAATATAAGAGAATTATCCTTAAACTATCAGGTGAGGCTCTATGCGGAGAAAATGGATTTGGTATAGACTTTAATGTTGCTAAGAGAATTGCAATAGAGATAAAAGAATTGGTAGATATGGGCATTGAAATAGGAGCAGTAGTTGGTGGAGGCAATATTTGGAGAGGCAGAAGTGGTGAAGGCATGGATAGGACCACTGCTGATTACATGGGCATGTTAGCTACATGTATTAATGCTTTAGCTCTTCAAGATTCACTTGAGAGTGTTGGGGTAAATACTAGAGTGCAAACAGCTATAGAAATGAGAGAAATCGCAGAACCTTTCATAAGAAGAAGGGCTATGAGACATTTAGAAAAAGGTCGTGTTGTAATTTTTGCAGCAGGTACAGGTAATCCATACTTCTCTACAGATACAACAGCAGCTCTAAGAGCAGCGGAAATCGAAGCAGATGTCATATTATTAGCTAAAAAAGTTGATGGAGTTTATGATAAAGATCCTCATAAATTTACGGATGCTAAAAAGTATGATAAACTATCATACATAGAGGTGTTAGAGCAAGGATTACAAGTTATGGATTCTACTGCCACTTCTTTATGCATGGATAATAATATTCCTATATTAGTTTTTGGACTTGATGAACCAGGAAATATAAGAAAAGCTATTATGGGAAGCGAAATAGGAACTTTGGTATCAAAATAATTTTTAAGGAGGTTTTTTTATGATTAAGGACATAATTTTAAAAGCAGAGGAAAAAATGAAGAAGACTATAGCAGTATTAAAGAGTGATTTAGCTACCATGAAAGCAGGAAGAGCCAATCCTACTATGTTAGATAGGATAGAGGTTGAATATTATGGAAGCATGGTTCCAATTAGTCAAGTAGCTAATGTATCCGCTCCTGAACCTAGAATTTTATTAATACAACCTTGGGAGAAAAGTTCACTAAAGACTATAGAAAAAGCTATATTAAAATCAGATTTAGGAATAAATCCTTCTAATGATGGCTCTGTTATCAGACTAGTAGTTCCGGAATTGACGGAGGAAACAAGAAAAAATTTAGTTAAAAACATTAAGAAGACTGGTGAGGACGCAAAAGTAGCTATAAGATCCATTAGAAGAGAAGCCAATGATAAAATAAAAACCTTAAAAAAAGAAAATGAAGTTTCTGAAGATCAAATTAAAAAAGGCGAAGAGGATATTCAAAAGAAAACAGACAACTTTATAAAAGAAGTTGATGCTATGGTTGAAGCAAAAGAAAAAGAAATAATGTCAATTTAATTCCTTAGATTATTATAAAACCTGCATTAGCAGGTTTTATTTAATAAAATAAAATGGAGGTTAGATTACAATTGATATTTTTTAATAAGAAGAAAAAGATTGAAAAAGAACAGAAAATTAATATAGATAGAAGTAGAGTGCCTCAACATGTAGCTATTATTATGGACGGTAATGGTAGATGGGCCAAGGAAAGAAATCTGCCTAGAGCAATGGGACATAAAGCTGGTGTAGAGACTATAAGAGAAGTAGTTAAGGAATGTAATAGATTGGGGATTAAATACTTGACCTTATATGCTTTTTCTACAGAAAATTGGAAACGACCATCAGAAGAGGTTAATTCTCTTATGCGTCTATTGGTAGAATATTTACGCAACGAATTTGAAGAACTAAACTCTAATAATGTAGTTATAAATCATATAGGGGATATAAGTAAGCTTCCTAAAACGTGTGAAGATGAATTAATAAGTGCCTATGAACGAACTAAAAATAATACAGGTGTTGTCATGAATTTGGCATTAAATTATGGAGGTAGAGCAGAAATAATAACTGCTATAAAAAATATTGTTGATGATTCAAAAAATGGTAAGATAACCTCAAAGGACATCGATGAACAAATAATTAGCAAGTATTTATTTACAGCCAATATGCCTGATCCAGATTTAATTATAAGACCAAGTGGGGAGCAAAGAATAAGTAACTTTTTATTATGGCAATGCGCTTATTCAGAGTTTTGGTATTCAAATATAAATTGGCCTGACTTCAAGCCAGAGCATTTACATAGGGCAATTTATGACTATCAAAATAGAGATAGAAGATTTGGCGGCATTAAATAAGAGGGGGGATAATTATGAAACAAAATAGTAGATACTTAGGAGCCATTATAATTTCTCCTCTAATAATATTTTTATTTTTAGGTGGAGTCTATTTAAAGGCTTTAGTATTAATCATGTCCTTAATTGGTATGAATGAATTCTTTAATATAATGAAAAATAAAAACATAAATCCATTAAAATATTTTGCTTTTGCCACCTGTATTATTTATTATGTTTTTAATTTATCTTTGGGCAACCTGTTCTATATACTCATGTTACTCTTGTTTATTTTGCTATGTATACCTGTAATTGATACTAAATATAACTTTATTGATATTGCTGTTACTTTTTTAGGATTATTATATGTAGGTGTATTATTTAGTTTTATTCCTCAATTATATACAAAGGACTACGGAAGTTTATTAATTTGGATAATATTTATATCTTCTTGGCTCTGTGATACCACTGCATATTATACTGGAAGATTCTTTGGAAAAAGAAAATTATGTCCTAAAGTTAGTCCTAAAAAAACTATTGAAGGCTCTATAGGTGGATTACTAGGCAGTGCTATTGCCTGTGGGTTATATGGAATTTTTCTAACAAGATATATTCCTAATATAGCAATCTATCATTATTTTATTATAGGTGCAATCTGTGGAGTGTTTTGTCAATTTGGTGATTTATTTGCATCTTCTGTAAAAAGATTTGTAGGGGTAAAGGATTATAGTAATTTAATACCTGGTCATGGAGGTATATTGGATAGATTTGACAGTATTTTATTTGCTTCTATGGTGACTTACTATTATGTAACTTTTATATTAGGCATTTAAAAATATTAGGTAGCTTTTAATCATAACAATAAATGTAAAGATAGAGTAAAACTCTTTATATTTATTGTTATGATTTTTTTATGCAGAAATAACCTAGGATAAATAGTATATAAGGCTTCATTGGTGAGTAAGCTAAAGATATTTCTTTAGCATTAACAAATGTTGGTTAATCATTACTTTATATTAAGTAGTAAATATGATATATTAAATTTATAAATTTTTTTGCTTATGGTAAAAGTTTTGGTATAATATAAACCTGGTTATAAATATTTATATATAGGCATAAATTTTTTACTAATCTACATAATACTTAGGAGGATTTATAATGAAAAACATTTCAATAATAGGAGCCACTGGCTCTATTGGAACGCAAGCTCTAGATATAATAAGACAGGAAAAGGATAGCTTTATATTGATGGCTTTTTCAGTACATTCTAATTATAAAAAGGCCATAGAGATTATTAATGAATTTAGTCCTAAATACGTTACAGTAACTGATATTAATGCCTATGAACCATTAAAGGAATATTGCAATAAAAACAATATAAAAACCGAATTGCTGTATGGAATGGATGGATTAAACACCATAGCTTCTTTAAATGAAGTAGATATGGTTTTAACCTCTGTAGTAGGAATGATTGGATTAGAACCAACATTAAAGGCTATTAAGGCAAAAAAAGATATAGCCTTGGCTAATAAGGAAACCTTGGTTGTTGCAGGAGAATTGGTGATGAAAGAGGCACAGAAAAATGGTGTGCATATTTTGCCCGTAGATTCAGAGCATAATGCAATTTTTCAGTGCTTGCAAGGAAATAAAAGAGAGGATTTGGATAAAATAATATTGACAGCTTCAGGGGGACCCTTTAGAGGGAGGAAGTTATTAGAGCTTCAAGATGTAAAAGTAGAGGAGGCTTTAAAGCATCCTAATTGGAGTATGGGCAAAAAGATAACTATAGATTCAGCAACTCTAATGAACAAAGGATTAGAAGTTATAGAAGCTAAGTGGCTTTTTGATACAGATTATGAAAATATTGAAGTAGTAGTTCATCCACAAAGTGTAATACATTCTATGGTTCAATATAAGGATGGAAGTATAATAGCCGAATTAGGTTCTGCGGATATGAGATTGCCTATTCAATATGCATTGAACTATCCTTTTAGAAAAAAAGCCATAGTGGAAAAATTAGATTTTTCAAAAATCAGCAGCTTAACTTTTGAAAAGCCTGATTTGGAAACCTTCAAATGCTTAAAGTTAGCTTATGAAGCTGGTAAGGCTGGCGGATTAATGCCAACAATAATGAATGCAGCTAATGAAGTTTGTGTAGATTTATTTTTAAGAGGTAGAATAAAATTTCTAGATATATCCAATATTATTGAAGAATCCATGGATGAATTAAGCTATAATGAAGAAATAACCTTAGAGAATATTTTTATAAAGGATAAGGAAACTAGGCAATTTATAATAAATAAGTGCTTATAAATAAGGAGGAAATAAAGTGTATATTATTTTAGCGATACTAGCATTTAGTATTTTGATTGTTGGTCATGAATTAGGGCATTTTACCTTAGCAAAAATAAATGGAGTTAAGGTTGAAGAGTTTTCACTAGGTATGGGACCTAAAATAATAGGTATTAAGGGTAAAGAAACAGAATATCTAATTAAAGCCTTGCCTATAGGTGGGTATGTTAAGATGTTAGGAGAAGAAGAATCTACTTCTGATCATAGAGCCTTCTCTAATAAATCCCCTTTAAGAAGGATTAGTGTTATAGCTGCTGGCCCAATTATGAATTTTATATTAGCAATTATTTTATTTGCTATTATTTCATTTAATAATGGTTTTGTAGTAAATAAAATATCCGAAATAATAGATAATTCTCCTGCTCAAAAAGTTGGATTAAAAGCTGGGGATGAAATAACCAAGGTTAATAATAAAAAGATAACCACTTGGGAGGATTTCACAACTGAGATTTACACTGCTAATGGTAATAGTTTATCTTTAGAAATAAACAGAGAAGGAAAAAAACAAACCATATCTATAACTCCAGAAAAGAGTGCTGAGGATAATCGATATATTATAGGTATAAGACCTTCTAAGGTTGAAAGTCCAAGCATAGGTGAAAGTATAAAATATGGATTTAATGAGTCTATATCCTTAATTAAACAAACCTTTGTAGCTTTAAAAACGTTATTTTCAGGAAAGGCTTCCATAAATGATGTAGGAGGTCCAGTAACTATTATTAAGGCTACAGGAACAGCTGCAAAGGCTGGAATCGACAGTTTGATGTGGTTCTCTGCTTATTTAAGTGTACAATTAGCTGTGTTTAATCTACTGCCTTTCCCTGCTTTAGATGGAGGATGGATATTACTACTTTTCATAGAGTTTATATCAAGAAGAAAGATTAGTGACAAAGTGGTATCTACTTTAAATTATATAGGCTTTTCATTGCTTATTGGATTAATGGTCATTGTTACTATAAAAGATATTTTATTTCCCATTAAATTTTAGGAGTGAAACTAATGAATAGAGTAAATACCAGAAAAATAAAAGTTGGAGATATTTTTGTTGGTGGAGATTCTAGGATAACTGTTCAATCCATGACCAATACAGACACTAGAAATATTGAAGCAACAGTGAATCAAATATTAGCCTTAGAAAAAGAAGGTTGTGATATAGTAAGGTGTGCTGTATTAGATATGGAAGCTGCAGAAGCTTTAGGTTCCATAATAAAACGAATAAATATTCCTCTAGTAGCGGATATACATTTTGATTATAGGTTAGCTCTTGCATCTATAAAAAACGGAGTTTCTGCCCTAAGAATAAATCCTGGAAATATTGGAGATTCAGAAAGAGTAAGATTAGTAGCAGAGAGTGCTGAAGAAAAAAATATTCCTATCAGAATAGGTGTAAATGGAGGCTCTTTAGAAAAGGACTTGCTTGAAAAGTACAAGAAAGTAACAGCAGAGGCTTTGGTAGAAAGTGCCTTAAGGCATGTAGACATATTAAATAAATTTAATTTTGAAGATATTGTAATTTCTATAAAATCCTCTGAAGTGATAACTATGATAGAAAGCTATAGAAAGATTTCAAAAATAGTAGACTATCCATTGCACTTAGGGGTAACAGAAGCGGGAACCTTATGGAGCGGTACTATAAAGTCTAGTATAGGCGTTGGTACCTTATTATGTGAAGGTATAGGAGATACTATAAGAGTATCCTTAACCGGTGATCCTATAGAAGAAGTAAGAGTAGGGAAAGAAATTTTGAAATCCATTGGATATATAGAGGAAGGGATAAAATTTATCTCTTGCCCTACCTGTGGCAGAACCCAAATTAATTTGATAAAAATTGCAAATGAAGTTGAAGAAAAATTAAAAAACTGCCATAAAAAGATTAAGGTTGCAGTTATGGGCTGTGTAGTTAATGGCCCTGGTGAAGCTCGTGAAGCTGATATAGGAATAGCTGGTGGCAAAAATGAAGGCTTAATTTTTAAAAAGGGTCAAATAATAAAAAAAGTTAGTGAAGATAAATTAGTGGAAGAATTATTAAAGGAAATTGAAAATATGTAGGTCGAGCCTACATATTTTTATTATTATAGAAGAAGAGGGAATCAGGCCTCCAATTAAGGCGCTTCAAGGTGCAGGAGAGAATGCTGCAAAAAGTATTGCTGAAAGCAGAAAAGATGGAGAGTTCATTTCCAAAGAGGATTTAAGACTTAGAACTAAGGTAAGTAAAACTGTTATAGAGACTTTAGATAAGCATGGATGGTTAAGAGATTTACCAGAAACAAATCAGTTAAGCTTATTTTAAATAATAAATACTAATTTTAATATATACTTGTAATTAATTACTTAATATGCTAAGATGTTTATAAGGATAATTTTCAAAATTTCTAGCTTATATGAGAGTGGGCTTATAACCCGCTCTTTCTCTTTGTAAACGCAACATAAATGTTGCGTTTTTAATTAAATCTGTAATATATTAAGCTAAAATACAAAATATAATACTAAGAAGGAGGCGATTAAATGAATAATAATGTTTTAATTGATAAATTATCAAGGATCATATCTCCCGTTGTTGAGTCTCTGAATTATGAGTTCTATCATTTAGAATATGTAAAAGAAAATGGAGAAAACTACTTAAGAATATATATAGATAACGAAAATGGGATATCCCTTGAAGATTGTGAAAAGGTAAGTAGAAGAATCAGTGATCTTTTAGACGAAGAAGATCCCATTACAGACCCTTATTATTTAGAAGTTTCTTCTCCTGGCATTAATAGATTTTTATATACAGATAAGCATTTTCAAAGGAGTATAGGACAATTAGTTCTTTTAAAATTAGTTAAAGCTGTAAACGGTAAAAAAGCTATTAAAGGACAATTAATAGATTTTAATGAAAGTGAAGTAGTAATAAAAGAGGGAAATGAAAATATTACTATTGATAGGGAAAAAATAAAGTCTATTAATTTAGAAGTAATTTAGAAGGGGAGATATAAGGAGGTTATGACATGAATGAAGAATTTATAATAGCTTTGAAAGAAATAGTAAAGGAAAAAGGTATAAGTGAAGATTTACTCTTTACCACTATAGAAGATGCATTAGTTGCTGCTTATAAAAAGAATTATGCTAATGTAGGAAATTCAGCTCAAAACGTTAGGGTCAGCATGAATAGAGAAACAGGAGAAATTCACGTATATGCACAAAAAACTGTGGTAGAAGATGTAGTAGATTCTATTATTCAAATTGACCTAGAAGAAGCTAGAAAGATAAGCCCAAGGTACGCTGTGGATGACATTGCTGAGATAGAAGTAACTCCAAGAACTTTTGGAAGGGTAGCAGCGCAACTAGCTAAACAAGTAGTAGTTCAAAGAATAAAAGAGGCTGAAAGAAACATTATCTATAATGAATTTGTAGAAAAAGAATTTGACATATTAACAGGGACAGTTTTAAGAAAAGATAAAGGAAATGTTTTTGTAAATTTAGGCAGAATTGAAGCTGTGCTTGGACCCAATGAACAAATGCCTGGTGAGGAATATATTTTTAATGAACGATTAAAGCTATACATCGTGGAAGTAAAGAATACCACCAAAGGGGCACAGGTTGTAGTGTCAAGGACTCATCCAGGGTTGGTAAAAAGGCTTTTTGAATTAGAAGTGCCTGAAATATATGATGGCATAGTTGAAATTAAAAGCATTGCTAGAGAAGCTGGTTCGAGAACTAAAATAGCTGTACATTCTAACGATGAAAATGTAGACGCTATGGGTGCCTGTGTAGGTCCCAAAGGAGTAAGAGTTCAAAACATTGTTAATGAATTAAAGAATGAGAAAATTGACATCATAAAATGGAGTAAGCTACCTGAAGAATATATAGCTAATTCATTAAGTCCAGCGAAAGTTTTAGATGTGACTATGGATGAAGAAAATAAATCTGCAAGAGTAGTAGTAGATGATAATCAGTTATCTCTAGCAATAGGTAAAGAAGGTCAAAATGTTAGATTAGCTGCTAAATTAACAGGATGGAAAATCGATATAAAAAGCAAATCTCAAATAGGGTAAGTGCTCTAAAGAGAGGTGATATTTATGAAGGTAAAAAAGATTCCAATGAGAATGTGCAATGGCTGCATGGAGATGAAACCCAAAAAAGAACTTATTAGAATAGTAAAGAGTCCTGAGGGCATAGTATCAGTAGATTTAGTAGGAAAGAAGCCAGGAAGAGGCGCTTATATTTGTAAAAATAAAGAATGCTTAGAAAAGGCTTATAAAAGTAAAAGACTAAATAAGAATTTAGAAACGAACATTAATGAAGAGATTTATATTCAATTGAGAGAAGAGATAATTAATGATTGATAATAAAGTTATCCAATTCATAAGGCTAATTAAAAAGTCTGGTAATCTATTAGAAGGATATAATAGATGCGAAGAGGCATTAAAAAATAATAAAACACAATTGATTATAATTTCTGAGGATGTTTCTGAAAATACTAAAAGAAAATTTATAAACTACTGCAATAGATATGAAGTCCAATATATTAATAGGTTCTCTAAGTACGATTTGGGAGAGATTGTAAGTAAAGATTTTGTAAGTATTATAGGAGTTACCAATAAATCTATGGCTGAAAATCTTTATAAGCTCATAAATGACCAAAATAGTATAAATTAATCGGGGGTGAAGAATTTGTCAAAAATAAGAGTTTATGAATTAGCAAAAGAGTTAGATATTTCAAGCAAAGAGCTAATCAACTTGTTGATGGACGAATTTGGAATAGAAGTAAAAAACCACATGAGTGTTATAGAAAATGAAGATGCAGATTTAATTAAGGAATTAATGTTAGATAAAGCCAAACAACAAGCAGGGGATGCGGAAGAGAAAAAAGGGCTAGTAGAAGAATATGAAGATATGGTTGCGGAAGAAGTAAATCGCAATGGTAAGAAAAACAAGAATAAAAATAAAAGATTCGCTCAAGGTAAAGAGTATACTGGAGATGAAGAACAAGAGGGTGACGATATAGATAGTATAGAAATAGGTAACACTATAACAGTTAAAGAATTATCAGAAAAATTAAAAAAACCAAGCTCAGAAGTAATAAAGGCATTAATATTTAGTGGAGTTATGGCTGCGCTAAATCAAGAGATTGATTTTAAAACTGCTGAAAAGGTAGCAGAAAAATTTGAGGTTATGCTATCACTGAAAGAGGAAAGTGTGGAAGAAGTAGAGGAAATCGAAGAAGGGGAAGAGGATTCTTTTGTAGAAAAGAGACCACCTATAGTTACAGTTATGGGACACGTTGACCATGGTAAAACTTCTTTGCTTGATGCTATTAGGAAATCAAAAGTAACTGAAAAAGAAGCCGGTGGTATTACACAACATATTGGTGCGTATACTGTAAATTTAAACGGAGAAAAGATAACATTTTTAGATACGCCTGGTCATGAAGCCTTTACTTCCATGAGAGCAAGAGGAGCACAAATTACTGATATAGTAATTCTTGTAGTTGCTGCAGACGATGGAATTATGCCTCAAACAGAGGAAGCTATAAATCACTGTAAAGCAGCGGATGTTCCGATGATAGTGGCCATAAACAAAATAGATAGGCCAGCAGCTAATATCGATAAGGTTAAGCAAGAATTAACTGAGTTTGGTTTGTTAGCTGAAGATTGGGGCGGAGATACTATTTGTGTTCCAGTTTCAGCAAAATCAAAAGAAGGTTTAGACAGCTTACTAGAGATGGTACTTTTAACTGCGGAAATGCAAGAGTTAAAAGCAAATTCTTCTAGAAAAGCTAAAGGTACCGTAGTAGAGGCTAAATTAGATAAAGGAAGAGGTCCTGTAGCTACTTTATTAGTGCAAAATGGTACTTTGCATGTAGGAGATTCTATATTAGTTGGTACTACTTATGGAAGAATAAGAGCTATGTTTGATGATAAAGGTAAAAATATTAAAGCAGCAGGCCCTTCTATTCCAGTTGAAATATTAGGATTATCTGAAGTGCCTTCCGCGGGAGATAAGTTTAATGTAGTAAAAGATGAAAAAACTGCAAGAGAAATGGCTAATTCAAGAAAAGATAAATTTAAGGATCAATATTTACAATCTAATAGAGTTTCCTTAGAAGATTTGTATAATCAAATTCAAGAAGGAAAGGTAAAAGAATTAGCATTAATAGTTAAAGCTGACGTGCAAGGATCTGTTGAAGCTTTAAAACAATCTTTAGAGAAACTATCTACAGATTTGGTTAAAGTTCGTGTTATACATGATGGCGTAGGTGCTATTACTGAAACTGATGTAACCTTGGCCACAGCGTCAAACGCTATAATTATAGGATTTAATGTTAGACCTGATAATAATGCTATAACCTTAAGCGAAAAAGAGAAAGTAGATATAAAAACATATAGAATCATATATGATGCTATAGAAGATATAAAATCAGCCATGATAGGTATGCTTGAGCCCGATTTCAAGGAAGTAGTGCTTGGAAGAGCAGAAGCAAGACAAATATATAAAATATCTAGCATAGGTACTATAGCTGGTTGTTATGTTTTAGATGGTAAAATAGTACGTAATAGCGATATTAGACTAATAAGAAACGGAATAGTTATATTAGAATCAAAGCTAGCATCCTTAAAGAGGTTCAAGGATGATGCAAAAGAGGTAAATACTGGCTATGAATGTGGTTTAAGCATTGAGAAATTTAATGATATAAAAGAAGGCGATATTATAGAATCCTATACAATGCAGGAAGTTAAGAGAAAAGAACTATAAAAGGAGAGATTGCATTGGCTAATTACAGAAGTGGCAGAATAAATGAAGAAATTAAGAGAGAAGTTAGCAGCATTATTCGAAATAATTTGAAGGATCCAAGAATAACTGCTATGATAAGCGTTACTGATGTAAATGTAACAAAGGATTTAAAATATGCAAAAGTTTATGTGAGCATTTTCGGTAGTGAAGAGGCTAAAGCCAATACTATGGAAGCTTTAAAAAGCTCTAGTGGGTTTTTAAGAAAAGAGATTGGAAGTAGGGTTAAATTAAGGCATACTCCTGAGATACTTATTGAATTAGATAGTTCTATTGAAAGAGGAATGTATATAGACTCATTAATAGAGAAAATAAAGGAGAATGAATCATCAAATGAATGATTTGAAAGAAATTGTTGAAATTATTAACTCCCATGAAGAGATTGGAATAACCTTTCATCAATCACCAGATGGAGATTCATTAGGGAGTGCTTTAGCTCTAATGCAATGTTTAAAAAGTATAGGTAAAAAATGCTATATACTATCAAAGGATGCTATTCCTTCTACCTATACTTTTCTTCCCTATGCTTCCAAAATAGAGGATGAAGCTAGAGAAAAACATCAAGGGATAACTTGTATAATAGCTTTAGATTGTGGTAATTACGAAAGGATATCTGGAGATGTAAGCAATAAAGAAATCACTCTAATTAACATAGACCATCATTTAAGCAATGATAAGTATGGCCATTATAATTTTATTGACACAAAAGCAGCAGCAACAGCAGAAATAGTTTTTAATATAATTAATTTATTAAATGTATCTATAGATAAGGATATTGCTATATGCCTATATACTTCTTTATTAACTGATACAGGTGGCTTCAAACATTCAAATACCACAGAAAGAACTCATGAAATAGCAGGTGCTTTAACAAAGACTGGCTTTAATTTTTCTGAGGTACATAGAGTTATATTTGAGGAAACGAGTTTAGAGCGTCTAAGGCTATATTCTAGAGTATTTGATAGTATTGATTTAAGACATGGCTCCAAGGTATGTTTTATGTATTTAACTAAGGATATGTTAGCAAAGTGTAATATAGAGCCAGGAGATACCTCTGACATAATTTCTTATGGCGTTAACATTAAAGAAGTAGAGGTAGCAGTTTTAATTAAAGAAACGGACTCTGGATATAAAATTAGTTTAAGAGGTAAAAACTATTTTGATGTTAGAAAAATAGCAGAATTCTATGGAGGCGGAGGACATACTAAAGCCGCAGGTTTTACAGTTCAGGGCAAGAGTTTAGAGGAGATTAAGCAGGATTTGCTAATTCAGATTGAAAAAGAGTTGATATGATGGATGGAGTAATAAATATATGTAAACCTAAAGGAATTACTTCCTTTGATGTAGTATATAAGATTAAAAAGTTGCTTAATACAGGAAAGGTAGGTCATGCTGGAACTTTAGATCCTATGGCCACAGGAGTACTGCCAGTTTGTGTTGGAAAAGCTACAAAGATTATTGATTATATTATGCATAATGAAAAAACTTATGGAGTATCTTTAAAGTTAGGCATGGTCACTGATACCTACGATCTTGAAGGTAAAATAATAGAGGAAAAAGAATGCTTAAGCATAAGCGATAACCTAATACTAGATACTATCAATAGCTTTGTAGGAATACAAAAACAGATTCCTCCAATGTATTCTGCTATAAAAGTGAATGGTAAAAAACTATATGAGCTGGCTAGAAAGGGAATAACTATAGAAAGAGAAGCAAGAGAAATAACAATATATTCTATAGACAATATTTTAATAAATAAGCCTAGCATAAGTTTTGATGTTAAGTGCTCTAAGGGAACCTATATAAGAAGTCTTTGTTATGACATTGGAAATAGGCTTAATTGTGGAGCAACTATGACTGAACTAACTAGAAAAAATAATGGAAGCTTTTCTATAGAAGATTCTATTAATATTGATGAATTAAACAATGATAATATTTCAAACTTTATTATTCCTATGGAGCGGGCATTAGGTTCATATAAAAAATTCATTATTGAAGATAAGTTTTGCAATCTTTTAATAAACGGAGTATGCATTGCAGATCCACAATTATTAAACAAGGTTATAGATGATAATATTTATAGGGTATTTTCTAAGGAAGATGAGTTAATTGGATTGGGTCAAAAAAATATAAAGGGCTTTAAATTATTAAAGCTGCTAATATAGAGGTAGATTATTGATATGATTATGTTAGATTCTAAGTTTGAAAAAGCCTTTGATTTTAATACTTATGTTGCCCTTGGAAGCTTTGATGGATTACATATAGGTCATATGAGCTTAATTAATAAAGCTATAGAAAAAGCAAAACTAAATAATGCCAAAAGTATGGTTTATACTTTTAAAAATCACCCTTTAACAGTGGTTAATAAAGCTTTAGCTCCTAAATTATTATTAGACAATAATGCTAAAATAAAACTGCTAGAAAAAAGCCATGTTGATGTTACTTGTATGGTAGAATTCAATGAAGACTTTATGAAAATATTGCCTGAGGATTTTATAATGAAACTATGTACCACATATAATGTTAAAGGTATAGTAGTAGGATTTAATTATAGATTTGGTTATAAGAATTCAGGGGACATAAACTTATTAAAAGAATTAAGTGTTAAATATAATTTTGAGCTTATTATAATGGAGGCTCTTAGTTATGAAAATGAAGTTGTAAGCAGTACTAAGATAAGAAACCTTATAAGTAATGGTGAGGTAAAAGAGGCTAATGAAATGCTTATAGAACCCTATATGTTAAGTGGCAAAGTGATTGTAGGAAAAGGGTTAGGAAAGAAAATAGGATTTCCTACAGCCAATTTGGAAATAAATAAAAACTTCGTTATTCCTGGAATAGGTGTGTATTATACAAATGTATTATACAATTTTAAAACTTATAGGGGTATTACTAGTGTAGGATATAATCCTACAGTTCAAGGAACTGACCTTACTGTAGAAACCTATATTTTAGATTTTAATGAAGATATTTATGGTAAAGAAATTGAGTTGTACTTTATTGAAAAAACTAGGGAGGAAATTAAGTTTTCTTCTTTAGATGCTTTGATAGAGCAGTTAAAAATAGATAAAGAAGAAGCTTTAACCAAAGAAATAAGTATAAATATTTAAAAAAATAATTTACAACAAGGAATAAATTTGCTATAATTACCGTTGAGAACCTGATTCTAAGATAAAAGATTGCCAACTTTTTTCTTGGATTTAGGGGATAATTACATGGAGGTGTTTACTAATGGATAAGGCAAAAAAACAAGAAATAATAGTAAAGCATGCAAGGCATGAAGGTGATACAGGATCACCAGAGGTGCAAATAGCTTTATTAACAGAAAGAATCAATTCATTAACAGATCATTTAAAAGCTCATAAGAAAGATCACCATTCAAGAAGAGGTCTTTTAATGATGGTTGGACAAAGAAGAGGTCTTTTAAATTATCTTATGGCTCAAGATATCACAAGATATCGTTCAATAGTTGAAAAACTAGGATTAAGAAGATAAGTTAGAGCGGGTTTTACCGCTCTATTATTTTAAAAAACTTATAATTTGAAAAATTATGTTAATACTACTAATAGATTTGGAAGGAGGGTATAAATTATGCAACATACTATAGAAACCATTGTAGCAGGAAGAAAACTTAAATTAGAATATGGCAAAATTGGAATGTTATCTAATGCAGCTATATTAATGAGTTATGGTGATACTGTGGTTTTAACTAATGTTAATGCTTCAGCTTCTCCAAGAGAAGGAATAGATTTTTTTCCACTAAGTGTTGAATATGAGGAAAGATTATATGCAGTAGGAAAAATTCCAGGAGGTTTTATTAAAAGAGAAGGTAAACCTTCTGAAAAAGCTATATTGAGCGGAAGAGCTATAGACAGACCTTTAAGGCCTTTATTTCCTAAGGGCTATAGAAATGACGTTCAAGTAGTTTGTACAGTTGTATCTGTAGAAAATGATAATTTGCCAGAGATATTAGCAATTAATGCTGCTTCCGCTGCACTATGTATTTCAAGTATTCCATTTGCAGCCCCAGTGGCAGCAGTTTCCGTGGGTATAATTGATGGAAATTTTGTATTAAATCCAACTTCAAAGGAAAGAGAACAAAGCTCTATGGCACTTACGGTTTGTGCTACAAAGGAAAGAGTAACCATGATTGAGGCTGGTGGTCAAGAGATACCAGAAGAGGTTATGTATGATGCTATTATGTTTGGATTTGACGCATGTAAGCAAATTGTTGCATTCCAAGAGGATGCTATGAAGCAATTTGGTAAAGAGAAAGCCATACCAGTATTATATAAGGTAGAGGAAGCCTTAGAAAATGAAGTAAGAGAATTCTGCTTTGATATAATAAAGGAAGCCATGTATATAACAGATAAAGATTTAAGAAATGAAGCTATGGACAAAGCAAAAGAAAAAATATCTGAGGAATTTGGCGAAAAGTATCCAGATAACAAAGCAGATATATCCGATATAGTTTATAGAGTACAAAAAGATATCGTAAGAAATATGATACTTAATGAAAAGAGAAGACCTGATGGAAGAGGTTTTAATGACATAAGACCTATTAACTGTGAGGTATCTTTACTGCCAAGAACACATGGTACAGGTTTATTTACAAGGGGACTAACTCAAGTTTTAACTGTAGCAACTCTTGGAGCTTTAGGAGATGTTCAGATTTTAGATGGTATAGGGGAAGAAGAGTTTAAAAGATATATGCATCACTACAATTTCCCTTCTTACAGTGTAGGTGAAGTTAAACCTTTAAGAGGTCCTGGAAGAAGAGAAATAGGGCATGGTGCTCTTGCTGAAAAAGCTCTTGAGCCATTAATTCCATCAGAGGAAGAATTCCCATATACCATAAGATTAGTATCAGAAGTGTTGAGCTCCAATGGATCTACTTCTCAGGCTAGTGTATGTGGAAGTACTTTAGCATTACTTGACGCAGGGGTTCCAATTAAGAGACCAGCAGCAGGTATAGCTATGGGATTAGTGACCAGTGAAGATTTAACAGAAGAAGAAATATTAACAGATATTCAAGGTATCGAAGATTTCTTTGGAGATATGGACTTTAAAGTAGCTGGAACTGAAAAAGGAATTACGGCTATTCAAGTAGATACCAAAATAAAAGGTCTTTCTAATGAATGTATAAAAAAGAGTATGGAAGAGGCTAGAAAAGCAAGACTACATATTCTTGAAAAAATAAATGGATGTATACCAACTCATAGATCTGATGTTTCTGTATATGCACCTAAAACTTATACCACAACTATTGATACTGAAAAGATTAGAGATGTAATAGGACCAGGTGGAAAAGTAATAAATAATATAATTGCTGAAACCGGTGCTAAAATAGATATTAAAGAAGATGGAAAGATATTTGTATCCTGCAGTGATCCAGTTGGTGGTAAACTTGCTATAAAGATGATAGAAGATTTAACAAGAGAAGTAAAAGCAGGGGAAATATATCTTGGTAAAGTTACAAAGATTGCTGCTTTCGGAGCCTTTGTTGAAATTCTGCCTAAAAAAGAAGGATTAGTCCATATTTCAAAGCTTGATGTGAATAGAGTTAATAAGGTAGAAGATGTAGTATCTGTAGGAGATGAAATTTTAGTTAAGGTAACTGAGATAGATAATCAGGGAAGGATTAATCTTTCAAGAAAAGATGCTATAAAGGAAAATGAGCAGGAAGAAGAAGAAAAATAGTATTTAAAAATAGAAGGGCATCAATGCCTTTTTATTTTTTACTGGAGGTTACTTATGTATAAGGTATATAGACTAAATAACGGCTTAAGAGTGATAACAGAGTATATAGATTATGTAAATTCTGTTAGTGTTGGACTATGGGTAGAAAACGGATCAAGAAATGAAGCTCCATTAAATAATGGTATTTCACACTTTATAGAACATATGTTTTTTAAAGGTACTCGTAAAAGATCTGCCAAGGATATAGCTGAAAGTATTGAGAATGTTGGTGGGCAAATAAATGCCTTCACTGGGAAAGAAGCTACTTGTTTCTATATAAAAACCTTGAGCAGCCACTTAGATTTAAGTCTTGATATACTTTCTGATATGTTGTTTAATAGTAAGTTTGAGAGCGAAGACATTGATAAGGAAAAGGGAGTAGTAATTGAAGAAATTAGTATGAATGAAGACTCTCCTGAAGATGTTTTAGCTGATTTACACTGTAAGTCTGTTTGGGGAGAAGATCCTATCTCATTGCCCATATTAGGTACTGCTAAAAATGTTAAAAGCTTTTCCAGAAATGATCTATTAGAATATATAGAAGAGTATTATATTCCTGAGAATTCAGTGATTTCTATTTGTGGAAAATTTGATGTTAATAATATAAATAAAATAGTAGAAGAGTATTTTGGACAATGGAGCAGTAATAAGAAAAGAATTACTAATTATTCTACCCCTGCAATTCTTACTAATCATCTATATAAACAGAAAGCCATAGAGCAGCTTCACATTTGCTTAGGACTTCAAGGAATACCTTTAGGAAATGATGATGTATATACTTTATTGTTATTAAATAACATTTTTGGCGGCGGTGTGTCTTCAATTTTATTTCAAAATATAAGAGAAGAAAGGGGATTGTGTTATACAATTTACTCCTATGCATCCTCTTATAATAATACAGGAAGCTTAAACATATATACTAGCCTTAACCCAAGTTGCGCCTATGATGCTGTAAATTATATAAATGAAGAAATTTATAATTATTATAAGCAGGGAATATCACGAGAGAAGTTAAAGATTGCAAAAGAACAAATAAAAGGTAGTTATATTTTAGGTCTAGAGAGCACAAGCAGCAGAATGTTTAGCAATGGAAAAGCAATGCTATTTTTAAATAAGATCAACACTCCAGAAGAAGTAATGAAGAAAATTGATAATATAGATAGTGATTCAGTAAATAAAATCCTCGAAAAATGTTTTAAGCCTGGAATATTAAACTCAGCTTTTGTAGGAAGTAATGTAGATTTTCTTAAATTTGAGAATTATTTAAGTAAAAATACTTTTGCCAATAGAGAAATAGCTCCTAAATTGCTTTAACAAAAATTTCATTTAAGCATAATTATGTAATATGCCCTCTACTAAGTACATAGAATTATAAAAGGATATTATTAAGGAGGGAAATTTGTGATGAATGAAAGCGTAAAGCTATATAGCGAAATGGAAAGATATGAAATCATCAACGTTAATGATGGAGAGAAGTATAATTTTTTAGGTAATAATGATATAGTTATAGATAATGAAGGAAATTTTAAATTACTAATAGTGAATAATAATCAAAGTAAATTCAATTTTTTTAGTAATAATGAATTCTTAGAGATACCTTGGGAATATGTAAAAAAAATTGGTGCTAAAACCATAATTGTAGACATAGAGGATAGCTTAATCAAAAGGAGCAAGCTTTAATAAACATAATTAAAAAATCTCCATAAGAGGGGGACGGTTTATGAAGATATTAGTACAAAAATTTGGCGGTACTTCTGTTTCTAGTAATGAAAGAAGAAATTCAGTGGTAAATAAAATTTTACAATCAAAGCAAGATGGCTATAGTCCTGTAGTGGTTGTTTCTGCTATGGGGAGAAAAGGCGAGCCCTATGCCACAGATACTTTATTATCCTTAGTATCAAATAGATTTAAAAGCAGTAACGCTCAATCTGCAGATTTATTAATGAGTTGTGGAGAAATTATAAGTACTGTAGTTCTATGCAATCATTTATGGGAAAAAGGCATAAAGTGCTTACCTATTACTGGTGGTCAAGCAGGAATAATAACTGATGATAATTATAGTGATGCAAAAGTGCTAGAGGTAGATAATAAAAAGTTAGTATGTTTATTAGAAGAAGGTATTGTACCTATAGTATCAGGATTCCAAGGAGTAAGTAGAGAGGGATATATAACCACTCTAGGTAGAGGTGGCAGTGATGTTACAGCAGCTTTGCTGGGTGTTGCATTAAAGGCTGAAGAAATTCAAATATATACTGATGTAGATGGAATAATGACTGCAGATCCTCGCATTGTAAAAGATGCATGTCTAATAAATAAAATAAGCTATAATGAAGTATTTCAATTTGCAGACCAAGGAGCTAAAGTAATACATCCAAGAGCTGTAGAAATTGCGATGAGAGGCAATATTCCTTTAACTATTAAAAATACTATGAGTGAATGTGAAGGAACTATTATAGATAACTATGGTGAGTTTACTAACGATAGTTTGATAACAGGAATCACTCATATGAGTAATAGGCTTCAAGTAAATATTGAATTTGAAAATAATAAGCATAATGAAAACTATGATAGTATATTGGATATTTTAGCGGATCATTGTATAAGTATTGACTTAATAAATATATTTCCTGATAAAAAGACTTTTACAGTAGATTCGAAGGATAAATTTAAAATAGAAACAGTTCTTAAAGACTTACAAATTAAGTATGAATCTATAGAAGATTGTAGCAAAATTGCAATCATAGGTTCACGGATAAGAGGTATACCTGGCGTAATGGCTAAGATACTAAAGGTGCTTAGAAATGAAAATATAAAAGTATTGCAAACTGCAGATTCTCATACCACTATTTGGTGTCTTGTGGAAGGAAAATCTACAGGGCAAGCAATTAATGCACTGCATCGCGCTTTTAAGCTAGGATAATTAATGAATATTAAATCTTCTTAATGAACAAAATAAGTTCATAGGAGGAGAGAAATATGTTCAACGAAGAAAAAGATAATAAAAAAAATGAATCTATAGAGTCTATTAAAGAGTTAGGGATTCAAGCAGTACAAAATGAAGATAATAATCAAAGAATACAAGTAGTGCCAATAATAGGTCAGATTGAGGGCCATGGAGTCTTGTCACCACAAACAAAAACAACAAAATATGAACACATAATACCTCAATTAATATCTATGGAACAAAATGATAAGGTAAAAGGTATTTTTATTATTTTAAATACTATGGGTGGAGATGTGGAGGCGGGATTAGCTATATCTGAAATGATTAGAAGCCTTAGCAAACCAACAGTTTCTTTAGTAATTGGAGGCGGTCATTCCATTGGAGTTCCTTTAGCTACTTCTGCTGACTATTCTTTTATTTCTCCTTCAGCTACCATGATAATACATCCAATAAGAATGAATGGGTTAGTTATAGGAGTACCTCAGACCTTCGAATATTTTAACAAAATGCAAGAAAGAATAAATGAATTTATCATTAGAACATCTAAAATTGAAAAAGCTACACTTCAAAAATTAATGCTTCAGACAGATGAATTGCTAAATGATATGGGAACTATTTTAATTGGAGAACAAGCAGTAAAATATGGACTCATTGATGAAGTGGGAGGAGTCAAAGAAGCTATTGGAAAATTAAATTCTTTAATAGATAATAAACCATAGGTTTTTCCTATGGTTTATTTATAGTAGTAGATATACCATTTATCTCATCTAATGTATTAATTAGTTATTTTATTTTACATACTTAAATAAAAGGAAATATAGCAGGTTGTGTAGAAATAATCTTAAAGCGAGGTGAAAAATAATGGGTAGAAGTAAAAAAACTAAAAATAATTTATCCTATAATAATGAAATTATAGGGGTAATTCTTATAACCTTTGGCATTTTAATAGGTATTAGCGTATATAGCAAGTCAAACGCAATTTTATTTTCTTTTTTACGCAGGATTATAATTTCCTTGGTTGGAGTAGGGGCCTTTTTTGTTCCTTTTATAATAATATTTCTTGGTACGCTTTATATAGCAAATAAAAAACTCAGCAAATTAAATACAAGATTTTATGGACTAGTTCTATTAGCTGTAATCAGTGTTTTATTTATTCAGATTATAACTATTGAAGATTTTTATAATGGAATATTACTTGATGCTTTAAAAAATATTGTTAATAGCAATGAAGTAATGCATGGTGGAATTCTATTTTTATTAATAGATATTCCTCTATACAAGCTACTTGGTGCAGCAGGATCTATTATAGTATTTATTTCATTATTAATAATAGCTCTTATGATGATATTTAAATTTTCTTTATACGATTTTGGGTTAGCAATAAAAAGTTTAATTACTACTGATATACCAAAGCGAAAAAAGATTGTAGAAGAAAAACCGCAATTGGCAAATGTTCCTCAAGAGTTTTCCTTAGTTGAAGAAAGCTCCGCTGCTAAAGACAAAGATAATTTTATAAAAGGACTAAACAGTAAGATAAAAATTTTAGATTTCATGAGAGAGAGTGCCTTAGAACAAGATACTAATGCAGATAATAAGGATACTATAGTTGAATCTAATAACAAAAAAAATACCTCTTTAGATAATGAAGTAAAAGAAATGATTAATAAAGAGCTGTCTCAGAAAATTGAAGAGAAAAATTCGTATAATGATTGTGAATATATATTCCCCTCAACGGAACTTTTAAATCCTAATATGGCTTTAAAAATGAATAAAGAGGATAAAAAGGATTTACTTAATAATGCTAATAAATTAGAAGAAACTTTAAGTAGCTTTGGGGTGGAAGCTAAAGTAATTCAAGTTACTAAGGGGCCTTCTGTTACCAGATTTGAACTTCAGCCTAATGCTGGGGTAAAGGTTAGCAAAATAGTAAATTTATCTGATGACATAGCACTAAGCTTGGCTTCTAATGGTGTTAGGATAGAAGCTCCTATTCCTGGAAAGTCTGCAGTGGGCATAGAGGTTCCTAATAGGGATTTAATGCCTGTATTTTTAAGAGAAGTACTGGACTCAGAAGAATTTAAAAACAGTAACAAGAATTTAGCTTTTTCATTAGGTAAAGATATTTCAGGAAATTGTGTGGTTTCGGATTTAACTAAAATGCCTCATCTACTTATAGCGGGGGCTACAGGTTCAGGTAAAAGTGTATGTATAAATACTTTAATAATAAGCTTGTTATTTAAATATTCACCGGATAATGTTAAGTTGCTTATGATAGATCCTAAGGTAGTAGAGTTAAATGTATATAATGGGATACCTCATTTATTAATACCTGTAGTAACTGATCCAAAGAAAGCAGCAGCAGCTTTAAACTGGGCTGTAAATGAAATGACAAGAAGATATAAGCTTTTTGCAGACAATGGAGTTAGAAATATAGAAGGCTTTAATGAGTTATTTAATAAAGGAAAAATACAAGAAAAATTGCCTTGGATCGTTATAATAGTTGATGAATTAGCAGACTTAATGATGGTTTGCCCCCACGATGTAGAAGACTATATAGGAAGATTAGCACAGATGGCTAGAGCTGCTGGTATGCATTTAGTAATAGCAACTCAAAGACCTTCTGTAGATGTAATTACAGGAGTTATTAAAGCTAACATTCCTTCAAGAATTTCTTTTGCAGTATCAAGTCAAGTGGATTCAAGAACTATACTAGATTCATCTGGGGCAGAGAAGCTCCTAGGTAAAGGAGATATGCTTTTTTACCCAGTAGGAGAATCGAAACCTTTAAGAGTTCAAGGAGCCTTTATTTCGGAAGAAGAAGTGGAACGTGTAGTTTCTTTCATTAAAAATCAAAAGGGAGAAATAAATTATGAATCTCAAATAATAGAACACATTAATAACGAAGCTAGTGATAGTACTGATACTGATGAAGAGGATGAATTATTAGAAGAAGCAATAAAGATTGTAGTTGAATGTGGGCAAGCTTCTACTTCTCTAATTCAAAGGAGATTAAGGATAGGTTATAATAGAGCTGCAAGGATTATGGAGCAATTAGAAGAAAGGAGAATAATATCTCCTAAAGATGGTAGTAAGCCAAGGCAAATACTAGTATCTAAAGAAGAAATATAGTATACTAATATTTATTAAAAAATACTTGTTTAATTGATGAAAGAGATTTAAAATTAATTTGTATATTTTAAATTTGGGAGGAAATAAATTGACTAGATACAAAGTAGGGATAATAAGTTTAGGTTGTGACAAAAATAGAGTGGATTCAGAAATAATGCTGGGAAACATTAAGAGAAATTACGAGATAACTAATAATCCTAAAGAAGCAGATATTATAATAGTGAATACTTGTGGCTTCATAGAAAAATCTAAACAAGAATCTATAGATACCATTCTTGAAATGGCTGCATATAAGAAGAATTATAATTGCAAACTGTTAATAGCTACTGGATGCTTAACTCAAAGATATGGTAAGGATTTAATAGAGTTAATGCCAGAAATAGATGTTTTACTCGGTGTAAATGATTATAAGAAAATTAATGATTATATAGAAGAATTTATATCTAATAAAGAAAAAATAATACAGTGCAATTACAGTAATGATAATATTAATGATGGAGAAAGAATAATCACTACAGATAAACAAGTAGCCTATATAAGAATAGCAGAGGGATGTAATAATCATTGTACCTATTGCATAATTCCTAAGATAAGAGGTAAATATAGAAGTCGTACTATAGAGTCAATAATTAATGAATCTATTGCTTTAGTTAAAGGTGGCGTTAGTGAAATAATACTAATAGCACAAGATACTACTAGATATGGAGAAGATGTTTATGGAAAGAAAATGCTCGTAGAACTTCTACAGGAACTAGGCAAAATTGAAAAACTAAAGTGGATAAGGGTTCTCTATGCATACCCAGAAGAGTTAACGGATGATATGATTTTAGAATTTAAGAATAATGATAAGATATGTAAATATATTGATATTCCAATTCAGCATGTAAGTGATTCTATCCTTAAAAGAATGGGGAGAAGAACGAATAAAGCTTCAATAGAAGAACTATTAAAGAAGCTACGAAATGAAGTGGAAGATATAGTTATTAGGACCTCTATAATAGTCGGTTTTCCTGGTGAGACTGAAGATGACTTTAATGAGCTAAAAAGATTTTTAACAGAACATAAATTGGATAAAGTAGGGGTATTTACTTACTCACAAGAAGAAGATACACCAGCAGCTACAATGGAAGATCAAATCCAAGAAGATATTAAGCTATTTAGAGAGAAAGAATTAATGTTACTTCAACAAAATATATCTGCTGAAATAAATAAGAAGAAGATAGGTAAGATATACGATGTATTAGTAGAAGGATTTAATAATGAGCATTTTATATGTAGGTCACAAGAAATGGCGCCAGAAATAGATGGATACATTTTAGTAGAGAATAATTCAAATATCAAAATAGGTGATTTTATTAAGGTAAGGATAAGTGAGTCCTTGGAATACGATTTATTGGGAGTTGTTTATAATGAATCTTGCGAATAAATTAACCATAATTAGAATTTTTTTAGTACCCATTTTCTTAATCTTTATCGCGGTAAAGGATATACCTTATGGAACAACATTAGCTACTTTAGTGTTTGTTATAGCGGCTTTGACAGATAAGTTAGATGGATACATAGCTAGAAGCAGAAATCAAATAACCAACTTTGGAAAATTCATGGATCCTTTAGCGGACAAATTGTTAGTTACTGCTGCACTAGTATCTTTAGTAGAATTTCACATAATACCAAGTTGGGCCGCAATAATTATCATTGCAAGGGAATTTGCAGTGACTGGCCTTAGAACTGTGGCAGCTTCTGATGGGGTGGTTATAGCAGCTAGCTGGTGGGGAAAATTAAAAACAGTAATTCAAATAATAGCAATTATTTTATTACTATTAAAGTTCAATATACAATCTCAGAATGAACTTACTAATATAATATCAAATACTACTTTACTTAATAATTTATTTAATTTTCTTCCTGAACTATTTTTATATCTTGCGGTTATAATTACTATAATCTCTGGTATAGATTATTTTATAAAAAATAGAAATGCTATTAAAATTGATAAATAATGATTATTTATTTAGTTGAAGGGTAATAATTTAAATATAAAAGTTCCTAAGTTTTAGGAACTTTTATATTTAATGTTGACTTATAAGCAAAGTTAACTTATAATTTATATATAAGAACTAATGTTCGTGAGAGGATGGTGACCCATATGGGTAATATAGACATGGAAAAGATAAAGGCTATTGAGGCTGCTATAGGACAAATTGAAAAGCAGTTTGGAAAAGGTTCAATAATGAAACTTGGAGAAAATAGTGTATTAAATTTAGATTCTGTTTCTACAGGATGCTTAGATTTAGACATTGCTTTAGGTATAGGTGGAGTGCCTAGAGGAAGAATAATCGAAATATATGGACCTGAATCCTCAGGTAAGACCACCGTAGCATTGCATATAATAGCAGAAGCTCAAAAAAAAGGTGGAGCAGCAGCTTTTATAGATGCTGAGCATGCCTTAGATCCTAGCTATGCAAGAAATTTAGGTGTTGATATTGAAAATTTAATTGTATCTCAACCAGATACTGGAGAACAAGCTTTAGAGATAGCTGAAGCCCTAGTTAGATCGGGTGCTATTGATATAATAGTAGTAGACTCTGTTGCAGCTCTTGTACCTCGTGCTGAAATAGAAGGTGAAATGGGAGATGCTCATGTAGGTTTACAGGCAAGGTTAATGTCACAGGCGTTAAGAAAACTAGCTGGAAGCATAAGCAAATCAAAATGTGTGGCTATATTTATAAATCAGCTTAGAGAAAAAGTAGGGGTTATGTTTGGGAATCCTGAAACTACCCCAGGTGGTAGAGCTTTAAAATTCTATGCTTCAGTAAGAATGGATGTTAGAAGAATAGACTCCATTAAGCAAGGTGAAGATGTAATAGGTAATAGAACAAGAGTTAAGGTTATAAAGAATAAAGTTGCTCCTCCTTTTAGGCAAGCAGAATTCGATATAATGTACAATTGTGGTATTTCAAAAGAGGGAAATGTTTTAGATGTAGGAGTAAAGGAAGAAATAGTACAAAAGAGCGGTGCTTGGTTCTCATATAAGGATACTAGATTAGGACAGGGAAGAGAAAATGCTAAGCAATATTTAAAAGAGAATCCTGAAACAATGTTAGAAATAGATAATATGATTAGAGAAAAGTATAATCTTCCTATAACTAAAAACATAGAAGAAGATAAGACCAAAAATTCTAAAGAGAAGCAATTAACAGAAAAATAAAAGTTAACTCATTTGAGTTAGCTTTTTTATTTCATTATATAATCTTGACAGATATAATAAACTAAGATAAAATTAATACAAATACTGGTTTATCATATTCAAGATATTACAGTGAGAATAATATGACACCTTTTCTAAGCTTTCATGTTAACTTAAGGTATAGATCACAAAAAAGCGAAGGAGGTGTTAATATGGGAACAACAATTGAAATCGGAATAGCAATTTCTTTAATAGTATTAATTGTAGTTGCTATTGTTGTATACATTCAGTTGGTTAAAAAGATACGTATATCTAAAAGTGAAGTATTAAAAGCAGAACAAGAAAGTAAATCATTAATGGAAGAAGCCAAAAAAGAAGCAGAAGCGTCCAAAAAGGAAGCGTTGCTAGAGGCTAAGGAAGAGGTTCATAAACTAAGGACTGATTTTGAAAAAGAATCTCGTGAAAGAAGAAATGAAGTTCAAAGATTAGAAAGAAGAATTATCCAAAGAGAAGAGTCTCTTGATAAAAAGAGCGATTCTCTAGAGAAAAGAGAAGAAAGTATTAATAAAAAGTTGCAAGAAATTGAAGAGTTAGAAGGCAACATACAAGAACTATATTCAAAGCAGAGAAATGAGCTTGAAAGAATATCTGGATTAACATCAGAGGAAGCAAAACAAATTTTGTTAGATGAGATTAATCGAGAAGTAAAGCATGAAGCTGCTATGATGATAAAAGAAGTTGAAACAAAAGCAAAAGAGGAAGCTGACAAAAGAGCAAGAGAAATAATAACTTGCGCAATTCAAAGATGTGCAGCAGATCATGTTTCAGAATCTACAGTTCATGTTGTAGCTTTACCTAATGATGAAATGAAAGGAAGAATAATTGGTAGAGAGGGAAGAAATATCAGAACTCTAGAAACTTTAACAGGAGTTGATTTAATTATAGACGATACTCCTGAGGCTGTTATTCTTTCAAGTTTTGATCCAATCAGAAGAGAAGTAGCTAGGATTGCTCTTGAAAAACTAATAATAGATGGTAGAATCCATCCTGCGAGAATTGAAGAGATGGTAGAAAGAGCTAAAAAAGATGTAGAAAACGAAATTAAAGAAGAGGGAGAACAAGCTACCTTTGAAACTGGTGTTCATGGTCTTCATATAGAATTAATTAAGCTATTAGGAAGATTAAAGTATAGAACAAGTTATGGTCAAAATGTATTAAAGCATTCTATGGAAGTAGCATATTTGGCAGGGTTAATGGCATCTGAATTAGGATTAGATCCTACTATTGCTAAAAGAGCAGGTTTATTGCATGATATAGGAAAGGCTTTAGACCACGAGGTAGAGGGCCCTCATGCACTTATAGGTGCAGAGATTGCTAAAAGGTATCATGAAACTCAAATTGTAGTTAATGCTATAGGTGCTCATCACGGCGATGTGGAAATGCTATCATTAGAAGCTGTGCTTGTGCAAGCTGCCGACGCTATTTCAGCTGCTAGACCTGGTGCTAGAAGAGAAACGTTAGAAGCTTACATAAAGAGACTAGAGAAACTTGAAGAAATTGCAAATTCGTATGAAGGCGTAGAAAAGTCATATGCCATTCAAGCTGGAAGAGAAATTAGAATTATGGTTAAACCAGATCATGTTGATGATGCAGGGGCTATTGAAATGGCAAGAAATATAGTTAAAAGGATTGAAAATGAATTAGAATATCCTGGACAAATTAAAATTAATGTTATAAGAGAGACCCGTGCAGTTGATTACGCTAAGTAATTCAGATAAAATACATTTTGTGTATGCAGAATGTATTTTATTTTTTGTTTTTGTATACATTTACAGAAGGTTTTTTTTGAATTCCGTCGAATATATAATATTGGAGTTAATTTATATTATATATAAAATTATACAAAGCAAAAATTATAATATTGGGGGGTTAAATCCATGGAAGTATTAAAAGTTTCAACAAAATCCAATCCAAATTCTGTAGCAGGTGCTCTAGCTGCTATTCTAAAAGAAAAAAATATAGTAGAAATTCAAGCAATAGGTGCAGGAGCCATTAACCAAGCAGTTAAAGCTGTAGCCATAGCAAGAGGATTTGTTGCTCCAAGTGGAAAAGATATAGTTTGTGTTCCGGCTTTTACAGATATTGAAATAGATGGAGAAGAAAGAACTGCTATAAAATTAATAGTACAACCTAGATAGGAGGACTTGCATTTGCAAGTCTTTTTTACATAAAAATCACTTTTTATTAGGTATTTACAATTATTTAATATAGTGATATATTTTAAATATGTGAATATTTTCTTTCATTTTTTAGAAAATAGGTGTTGTAAATGCAATATGCGGATTTACATATTCATTCTTGTTACTCAGATGGAAACGTTTCTCCTGAAGGTATCTTGGAAATAGCAAAAAATAATAATGTTAAATGTATTTCAATTACTGATCATGATAATATAAGTGCTCAAAAAATTTTGCAAAGCAGCTGTAATAGCTCTGACATAGAAGTCATATCGGGGGTAGAACTTAGCACCGAGTATGAAGACTATGAAGTGCATATATTGGGTTACTTTATTGATATTAACAATCTTCCTTTAAATAGATTGTTAGACCATATAAAAGAAGTAAGAATGAATAGAACTTTTGAAATTTTATCAAAATTACAAAAAATGGGTGTAGATATTAACGTAAATGATTTGGAAATGAATAATAATTTTCAGTCTATTGGAAGGGCACATATAGCAAAAATTCTTGTAGATAAAGGATATGCTTCAAGTTTCAAGGGTGCTTTTCATAATTATTTAGCAAAGGATAAGTCTGCTTATGTTGATAGATTCAAGGTATCCTATAAAGATGTCCTTAAAATTATAAAAGATTGTGGTGGGATATCAGTATTAGCCCATCCTGGAAAAACCTATAAGAGTATTTTTATAGACAAATTAATTAAAGATTTAAAAGTATATGGTTTAATGGGAATAGAAGTGTTTCATCCTTCGCATAATATTAATCAAGTAAGTCAATTCTATAATTTAGCTAAAAAATATAATCTTGCAATAACAGGAGGTAGTGATTTTCACTGTCTTAATTCCAATAACAATATAAATATTGGATCCTGTGGTCTTAACCAAGATTTACTAAATAAATTTATCAAATATAATAAACTGGGGGAGATAAAATGATATTTTCAGAAAAAGTTGAACAAATGTTACCATCTTTGACTTTAGCAATTACAGCTAAAGCAAAGAAAATGAAAGCAGAAGGTATTGATGTAATAGGATTTGGAGCAGGTGAACCAGATTTCAATACTCCATTAAATATTCAAGATGCAGCTATTGATGCCATGAGAAAAGGTTTAACAAGGTATACTCCTTCTTCCGGAATACCTGAATTAAAGAAGGCAATAGTTAAAAAGTTTAAAGATGATAATGGGTTAGATTATGCTGAGAATCAGATAATTATATCTACAGGCGCAAAGCAATGCCTATCAAACGTATTCCAGGCTATATTAAATCCTGGGGATGAAATACTAGTACCAACACCTTATTGGGTAAGTTATCCTGAATTAATAAAATTGTATTATGGGGTTCCTGTATTTGTGGAGTGCAAAAAAGAAGATAATTTTAAATACAACTTGGAGGCTTTAAAAAAGGCTCTCACTGATAAAACAAAAGCAATTTTAATTAATAGCCCTAATAATCCTACTGGAGTTATATACAATAAAGAAGAATTAACTAGTATTGCAGAATTTGCAAAAGAACATAATATCCTAATAATTTCTGATGAGATATACGAAAAACTAATTTACGGACATAATGAACATATTAGCATAGCATCCATTTCAGAGGACGCTTATAAAAGAACTATAGTTATAAATGGAGTATCAAAAGCTTATGCTATGACTGGTTGGAGAATTGGATACGCTGCTGGCGATGAAAAGCTAATAAAGCTTATGACTAATATACAAAGCCATACTACTTCTAATCCAACTTCTATAGCTCAATATGCTTCATTGGAGGCATTAAATGGAGAACAAAACACTGTAGCTAACATGGTTAAAGAATTTAGCAAAAGAAAAGATTATATGGTAGAAAGAATATCCAAAATAAAGGGGTTAGACTGTATAAAACCAGAAGGTGCATTCTATGTTATGATAGATATATCAAACTATATTGGTAAGAATTATAGTAATGTTGAGATAAAAGGATCTATGGAATTCTCAGACTTACTATTAGGACATTCTAAGGTAGCTGTAATTCCTGGTATTGCTTTTGGAATAGATAATTATATAAGACTTTCTTATGCAACTTCTATGGATAACATAGAAGAAGGTTTGAACAGATTAGAAAGCTTCGTTAATAGCATGAATTAAATTTTATAAATGTAAAAAACAAGGAAGTATAAAATTAAAATAAATAATTTAATGAAAAATTATTGCACAATATGCGAAAATGTTATAATATAGTATTTAGTTGTTAATAAAATTTCATGTAAGAGGTGAATGTAATGGTATCTAAAGAAGTTGTGGTAAAAAATGGAACAGGTTTACATGCTAGACCTGCAACTTTATTAGTAAAGAAGGCTTCATCATTTAAATCCGATGTAAGTATTGAATTTAACGGAAAGAAAGCTAATGTTAAAAGCTTAATAGGAGTTTTATCCTTAGGAGTAACAAAGGATTCTAAAATCACTGTTATTGCTTCTGGTGACGATGAAACTTTAGCTGTTGAAGAAATAGTAAAATTAATATCTTCTTTAGAAGACTAAAAAAGAAGCCCTCAAGGGTTTCTTTTTTTATCTTTTAAATGTGAAGATTTTGCTTTTAAATAATAATACTAATAAATCTATAGCTGCAATTCCTACTGCTATATAAATTATTCTTTGAAGTATTTGAGATATACTGCCGAATAAAGCTGCAACTAAGTCAAAGTTTGAAACACCAATAAGACCCCAATTGATTGCGCCGATTATCACTAGTAAAAAGGATATTTTATCGATTAAATTTAATTTATACATACGATTCCATCTCCTTATATAAATTCATAGTAAATTATATTATAAAATATTTGAATTAGAACTGATTTTTATTAATAATTTGTGGTATAATACGAATTATAGCAAGTAAAGTATAAATTTTATTCGTAAATTTCTAGGAGGTAAAAATGAGAACACTTTATAACACCCCTTTAAACTCGAGATATGCATCTAAGGAAATGAGCTACTTATTTTCTGATGAAATGAAGTTTGTTACCTGGAGAAAATTGTGGGTAGCCTTAGCTGAAAGTGAAAAGGAATTAGGGTTAAACATCACAGAAGAACAAGTTAAAGAATTGAAGGAAAATATATATAATGTTAATTATGAAGATGCTGAATTAAAAGAAAAAGAAATTAGGCATGATGTTATGAGCCATGTATATGCTTATGGTCTGCAATGTCCTAAGGCCAAGGGGATTATACATTTAGGAGCTACTAGCTGTTATGTCGGAGATAATACAGATTTAATTATTATGAGAGAAGCAATGATACTTGTGAAGAAGAAAGTAATAAATGTTATTAATGCTTTAAGTAGATTCGCATTAGAGTATAAGTCTTTACCTACTTTAGGGTTTACTCATCTTCAACCTGCACAGCTAACCACTGTTGGTAAAAGAGCTACTCTTTGGATTCAAGAACTGTTGCTAGATTTAGAAAATCTTGATTTTGTAATAAATAAAATGAGATTTAGAGGAGTGAAAGGAACCACAGGAACTCAGGCGAGTTTCATGACTCTATTTAATAATGATGAGGAAAAAGTGATAAAGCTAGATAAAATGGTAGCTGAAAAGTTTGGCTTTGTAGAAAGTTTTCCTGTAACAGGTCAAACTTATACAAGAAAGTTAGATTCTATTATTTTAAATACTTTATCTGAAATAGCTCAAAGCGCCTATAAGTTTAGCAATGATTTAAGGTTACTACAAAGCATGAAGGAAGTCGAAGAACCTTTTGAAAAAAATCAAATAGGATCTTCTGCTATGGCTTATAAAAGAAATCCGATGAGATCGGAGAGGATAGGGGCGCTAGCTAGATTTGTTATTGTAGACTCCTTGAATCCTGCAATAACCGCTTCAACTCAATGGTTTGAAAGGACGTTAGATGATTCAGCTAATAAACGAATAGCCATATCAGAAGCTTTTTTAGCGCTAGATGGAGTTTTGAATTTATATTTAAATGTGGCTGAAAATCTAGTGGTTTATGATAAGGTGATATCATCTCATGTAGATAGGGAATTACCTTTTATGGCAACAGAAAATATACTAATGGAAGCTGTTAAAAAAGGCGGGGATAGACAAGAGCTACATGAGAGAATAAGAGTGCATTCTATGGAGGCGGCTAGAAAAGTTAAAGAATTTGGAGAAGAAAATGATCTAATACATAGAATAATAGCAGATGATTCTTTTGGCTTATCTAAGGAAGAGATATTAAATGTTATAGATCCGGCTAATTTTATAGGTAGAGCACCAGGTCAGGTGGATTACTTTATAAGTAATTATGTTAATCCTATACTAGAAGAAAATAAAGATCTCTTAGGTCAAAAATCTGAAATAAATGTTTAGTATGGAAATGTAAATATTTTACTTTTATTAGCATCAAAAGTTTTGAACGTTCTTAAAATTTTTGATGCTAATTTTATTTTATCTTATACCATATACTTCTATATAAAAAACATTAAGAATTAAAAAAGTAAAGTGTAAAACCAAGTACATAAGAAAAGTTAAAATGAAATTTTTATTATAATGGACATGCTGTAAAATAATTCCTTAGGGGTTCTTTTATAAATTATTTTCAGTTAAAATCTTAATGAGATTTTGTGGTTCTAGCTATAAACTTTGAATCAGTTGATATAAGTATTTTAATTATAATATAGCTTTAAACGGCTATTTCGATGTAAAAAATGGTAAACATGCTTAATTTTGCACCTAAATCGGTACAAAAAACCCATATACCATTTCGCTAAATGTATATTTAGCGAAATCATATGTACTAAAATTAATATTTAAGGTATAATATAACCTGTAAGTATATTTTTTAGAACTAGAAAGGAAAAGTTACATGCGTTATGATATTGCGATCTCCGATAATTATACAATTATACCTGAAAGATTAGCTGAATTCTTAAATTATTTAAGTATCATTAGGGGTAAGTCTAATAATACTGTTGATGGGTATAGAATAGATTTAACGATGCTTTTTAGATTTTTAAAATTATATAAGGGGTTATGTCCTAGAAACATTGAATTTGAGGATATTTCCATAAATGAAATTGATGATAATTTTATAAGAAGCATAAAGTTGTCGGATTTGTATGCGTTTTTATCCTTTCTCGAAAAGCAAAGGAATAATAGTGCCTATGCTAGGGCGCGAAAAGTTGCGTCCATAAAGTCCTTTTTTAAATATCTTAATACAAAGACAAGGATTTTGGACGAAAATCCAGCTTCAGATCTAGAAACTCCAAAGATAAATAAAAGAAATCCGGTTTATCTCACTTTAGAGGAAAGCAAGGGATTACTAAGGTCTATGGATGAAAATCACAAGCATTATAAAAGAAACGTGTGCATTATAACTCTATTTTTAAATTGTGGCCTTAGACTTTCTGAATTATGCAGCATAAATATTTCTAGAATTAAAGGTGATACATTAACTATAGTTGGTAAGGGTAATAAAGAGCGCACAGTTTATTTAAACAAAGCTTGCTTAAAGGTTATTTTTGAATATATGGAAGAAAGAAGCTTGATAGATATACCTGTCGAACACAAGGACGCTCTGTTTATAAGCGAAAGGAAATCAAGAATAAATAAGCGGACTGTAGAGATACTTGTAAAAAAATATATAGAAATGGCAGGATTAGATAAATCTAAATATACCCCTCACAAACTGCGTCACACCGCAGCTACTTTAATGTATAAGCATGGTAATGTTGATATAAGAAGTTTACAAAAGATTTTAGGTCACGAAAATATATCTACTACTCAAATATATACACATGTGGATGACGAAAGATTAAGAGAAGCAGTAAGTTCAAATCCCCTAAATGAAGAATAGACACAAGAAATTATTTTTTTCTTGTGTCTATTCTAATTAGTCCAGGATATGCCTCTAAAGAACTATCTTCATATTCTCCTACTTCCTCAAGGTCATCAATTAAAATCCACTCTTCTAAATTTTCGTAATCCCCCTCTCCTTCTTCTTCATTGCTATAGCTATCATTATAATCATCCTCTAAGTTTTCAATTGAATAGTCAACAGTTTCTTCTAGATTGGCTTCTATCCCCTCCTCCTTTTCAGCTTTGGTATTTAATAATGTATTAATGTTGATTGAGCGCATTTCTGAATCAGATAAATTAAGGCACTTTCCGCAGTTATCACAAAGCTTTGAGGTATTTAATTCGCATATGTCACAATCTCCGCAATTATCACATACTTTTGATGTATTAAAAACACATATTTCATTTATCATTTAATCCCTCTTTTCTTAATAAATATACTTGTATATTATAGCAAACCTTAATCTCATTATCAAACAAAATAATAGAACATAAGTTTGATATTATAAGAATATTGTGATATAATTTTTATAGATTGAGAGGTGAGCTATATGTCAGAAGTAAAAGTTGATAAGCAAAAAGAGATATATGAATTTCTAAAAAATTATACAGAAGAAAAAGGATATCCACCTTCAGTAAGAGAAATATGTGAGGCGGTATCTTTAAGATCCACTTCTACTGTACATGGCCATTTAAAGAGATTGGAAAAGAAAGGTTTAATTAAAAGAGATCCAACGAAACCAAGAGCTTTAGAAATTTCAGAGCTATTTAATAGTAAAAAGGAATTAATTGATATACCTGTTGTAGGTAAGGTTACTGCAGGGGAACCTATTCTTGCCTTAGAAAATATTGAAGAATTTTTTTCTTTACCTATTAATTATGTAAAACACGATAAAGAGCTATTTATATTAAAGGTTAGCGGGGAAAGCATGATAGAAGCCGGTATTCATCACGGAGACTTTGCTATAATCGAAAAGAATAACACAGCTATTAACGGAGATATTGTGGTGGCTTTGATTGAAAATGAGGCTACAATAAAAAGATTCTTTAGAAGTGAAGATCATATAAGATTGCAACCTGAAAACAAAACAATGAATCCTATTATTGTTTCAGATTGCACTATCTTAGGTAAGCTAGTGGGGATATATAGAAGATATTAAAGGAGTAGAGACTACTCCTTTTTAATTTAAAAGTTTATTTAATTTAAAACTTTAGATAATGCTATAAGCACTCCTATTTTAGCATGATCAAAAGTCAGTCCACCTTGCAAATAAGCAATATAAGGCTCTCTTATAGGAGCATCTGCAGATAATTCTATAGAAGACCCCTGAATAAAGGCTCCAGCAGCCATAATAACTTGATCTTTATATCCTGGCATATCCCAAGGTTCGCATTCTACAAAAGAGTCAATAGGAGATCCTTTCTGAATACCCTTGCAGAATTTAATTAACTTTTCTTTATCATTAAATTTTATAGCTTGTATAATATCGCTTCTTTTGTCTGTAAACTTCGGTAGCACCTCAAAACCTGCTAGTTCCATTATTCTAGAGCAAAATATTGCGGATTTTACAGCTTCCATAGTAATGTGAGGAGCTAAAAAGAGACCTTGAAATAATAATCGCATTACTCCAAAAGTAGAACCGCATTCCCCGCCTATACCTGGTATAGTTAATCTATAGGCGGCTTGCTCTACATACTCTTTTTTTCCAGCTATATAGCCACCGGTGGGTGCTATTCCCCCTCCTATGTTTTTAATTAAAGAACCAGCTACCAAATCGGCACCTACATCTGTAGGCTCATAGATATCTAAGAATTCACCATAGCAGTTATCTACAAAAATAATCAAATCCTCATTGATATTCTTAATAACATCTATAGATTTCTTTATATCTTCAATTAAAAGAGATTTTCTCCATCCATATCCCGTGGAACGCTGAATATGAATTATTTTTATACTCTTATCCTGATTTATTGTTGACTTTACAAGATCTATGTCGATATTCCCTTCTGTTGTTAGCTCGATTTGCTTGTAGTTTATATTGTATTCCCTAAGGGATCCTATGGAATCTTGTCCACTTATTCCTATTATATTATGTAAAGTATCATAGGGGGTTCCGCATATAGATAGCATAGTGTCTCCGGGACGCAGGTTTCCAAAAAGAGCAGCACCTATAGCGTGAGTACCATTTACAAAGTGAGGTCTCACAATGGCAGCTTCTGTATTAAATATTTTTGCATAAACTCTATCTAGTGCATCCCTACCCATATCTCCATAACCATAGCCGGAAGAATTAGTAAAGTGGCTATCACTTATATTTTCAGATTGAAAGGCATGCAATACTTTTAATTGATTGAATTCTCTGATTTCATCATAGAATTTAAATTCATTCTTCACATCCTCTATTGCCTTCTCATATAGGTCAATTACATTTTCACTAATCTTATAATTCTTTATTAATAATTCTTTAGTTATATCTAACATTTAAAAAGCCTCCTGTTTGTGTCATCATATAATAAGGAATAGGTTTATGATCACCTATTCCTCCTTATAATATTTAAGCATTATCATCATTAGCTGTGTTGAATAATATAGGTTTTAATGGGGTAATTGTACTTATAGCATGCTTATAAATTAACATTTGTTTCCCATCACAATCAAGAACTACTGTAAAACTATCAAAACCCTTAACCATTCCTTTTAATTGAAATCCATTTGTAAGATATATAGTAACAGGAACTTTATTCTTTCGTGCACTGTTTAAAAAGATATCTTGCAAATTATTAGTTGACTTATTCATTTCTTCACCCTCCAAATATTTATATTAAATTAATTCTATAAAAAGCTCTAAAATCCTTTTGATATAAATTATATTATACTATTATAAATTATTTATGTCATCAATAATGTGCTGTACTATGTCATCCTCTGATTCAAAAGTGTCCTTATCTATAAATTTAACCCTAGGATCTTTTCTGAACCATGTTAATTGACGTTTAGCATAGTTTCTACTGCCCTGCTTAATTATATCAATGGCATCTTCTAAAGCCATCTTATTTTCTAAATAATATAGAATTTCTTTATATCCTATGCCTTGCATGGACTGCATTTCACTAGTAAATCCTAACTGTTTTAAATTTATAACTTCTTGAATTAACCCCTTTTCAAGCATTATATCTACTCGCTTATTTATTCTGTCATAGAGCCTAGCTCTATTCATAGTGAGTACGTAGTAATTTATATTATAGGGTATATTATAATAGTTAGATTTATCTTCAAAGGAGCTGAACGTTTTTCCAGTGAGTTTATGTACCTCCAGAGCCCTTATAACCCTTTTAACATTATTAGGGTGTATTCTTTCATAGCTTTCTAGGTCAATTTCCCTTAACATATTATGAAGAAATAAATTCCCATTTTCCTGTGCTAAATTTTCTAAATAGGTTCTATATTCAGGATCCTTATCTCCTTCTGTGAAATTTAAATTACATATGATTGAGTCTATATATAAGCCAGTTCCACCTACTAGTATAGGATACTTATTTCTTGATAAGACTTCACTTATAATTTCTGTGGCCTTTTGCTTATAGTCAGAAACAGTGAAAGGCTCCTCGGGAGAAATAATATCTATCATATGATGTGGGATTCCTTGCATCTCATCTTTGCTAATTTTAGCTGAGCCTATATCCATTAGCTTGTATATTTGCATAGAATCTGCTGATATTATTTCTCCATTTAAGGATTTTGCCAATTTTATAGATAATTCAGTTTTTCCTACCCCTGTAGGTCCTGTTATTACCAATATATTATTATTCATTATTTACACCTAACCCAATTTAGTTTACATAATATTTATTATGTATTATTGTATTCTCTTGAATTTTTTATCCATCTCATAGGATGTGATTTTAATTATTACTGGTCTACCGTGAGGACAATTAAAAGGATCATCAATATACCTTAACTCATTTAGTAAATGTCTCATTTCAGCAACATCTAGTGAATCTTGGGCTTTAATAGCAGCTTTACAAGCAAGCTTAGCTATTGCAGCATATTTTACATCCTCAGTTTTACCGCTGCCCATATTCTTTAAATTGTCTAAAATGCTAATAAAAAAATTATTAAAGTCTAGCTTACCAAGGATATAAGGAGCTTCTTTTATACATATGGTATTATTGCCAAAGTCCTCAATTTGGAATCCAATTTTGTCAAAAATTGTTATATTCTCGCTGTAATAGAAATAATCTTCTAGAGATAATTCTACTACAGAAGGCACTAATAAAGGTTGAATAACAACACTGCTCTTTATTATTTGATTTCTGTATTTTTCAAATAATATTTTTTCGTGGGCAGCATGTTGGTCAATAATATATAAGTCTCCTTCTTTCTCGCATAGTATATAAGTCTTATTATATTGGCCTATTACATTTAATTCAGGTATTTTAGCTATTTTAACCTCTTCAGGTATTGATAAGGTTTCATGTCTACTTGAACAAGATATTGTATCTGATTTGTCAGCATAAGCTTCTTTTATTACAGATTCATTCACTTTATAGAAGTTTTCTTTAACGACGTTTGTATCCTCTTTATCTACGCCTTCATTTAAAGTTTTTTCATATAAAGCTTTCTCATAGTTAAACATAGGGTTAATAGGTTCTTGCTTATTTGACTTTAAGGTATCAAAATTTAATATCTCAAAATTATCCTGCGGTACATAAGAAGAATCAGACTCCGGTATGGTAAAACTATCTTTAAGATACTCTCGTAAAGCTTCATGTACCCCTTCAAATACAATCTTATATATTATTTTTTCGTCGTTAAACTTTATCTCAGATTTAGTTGGATGTATATTAACATCTACAAATTCCGGAAAAATATCAATATTAATAACAAAAAAAGGATACTTATTTATAGTAATAAAAGATTTAAATGCATTTTCTATAGCCACAGATATTAATTTATTTTTTATATATCTATTATTAACAAATATAGTTTGATTATTTCTACTTCCTCTACTTATCTCTGCATTACCAATATAACCATGCACTGATACAATATCATAATGCTTCTCAAAATATATTAAATTTTCGGAAACCTGCTTACCATATATGCTTCTTATTACATCCGAAACCTTTCCATTACCATAGGTATGTATTATATTTTTTCCATTATTATAGAGCTTAAAACTCAAATCTGGATTAGATAGAGCTATTCTACTTACGATATCACTTATGGCGCCAGCTTCTCTCATAGGGGATTTCATAAACTTCTTTCTAGCAGGCACATTATAGAATAAGTCTCTAACTTCTATCTGAGTACCTTTATTTAATCCAACGGATATTAGGTGTTTAATTTCCCCACCCTCTATGTATATCTCTCTTCCATCATAATTATCTTCTACTTTGCTTTTCAAAGTTACTTTAGATACTGACGCTATGCTCGCTAAGGCCTCTCCCCTAAAACCCAAGGTAGATATTTTATATATGTCTTCGATAGTACTTATTTTACTAGTGGCATGAGGATAAAATGCTTTTTCAACATCCTCAGGATGAATTCCGTTACCATCATCTATAACCTTAATGAGAGATTCTCCTCCATCCTGTATTTCTACAATAATATTTTTAGCTTCTGCATCAATGCTGTTTTCTATTAATTCTTTAGCTACAGAAGAAGGTCTTTCTACTACCTCTCCAGCAGCAATTTTGTTTGTAGTTTCAATATCCAATAAATTTATTCTTTTCATTTAGCATCACCTTTATAACAATCCTTTAGCCTTATTTATGACCTCGTAAAGTTTATTTAAAGCTTGAATGGGATTAATATTTAAAATATCTATTTCGGATACCTCTTTAACAAAAGAATTAAATGCAAAATCCTCAAAGCCCATCTGAATATGAGAGCTTTGTTTTTGCTTTGTATCTTTACTGTCTTTTTCTGTTTTAGTGTTTATCGTTAGAGCATTTTGCATTTCTAGAGTTTCTAGTATTTCCTTAGCCCTTTTAATTAAATTTTCAGGTAAGCCTGCAAGCTTAGCCACCTCAATACCATAAGATTGATCAGCTCCTCCAGGTATTATTTTTCTAAGGAAAACTATACTATTATTTACTTCCTTCACAGCTACAGAATAGTTTTTGATACCTTCTATTTTACTTTCTAAATCAGTTAATTCATGATAATGAGTAGCAAATAAAGTCTTACATTTAAGAGCTTTGTTATTGCATATATGCTCAATAACAGCCCATGCAATACTTAATCCATCATAGGTACTAGTACCTCTTCCCACTTCATCCAATAGTACCAAACTCTTTTGAGTGGCGTTCTTTAGAATATTTGCTACTTCACACATTTCAACCATAAAGGTACTTTTACCTGCACTTAGATCATCAGAAGCGCCTATTCTGGTAAAGATTTTATCTAACACACATAAATCTGCTTTAGCTGCAGGGACAAAACTTCCTATTTGCCCCATAAGTGTTATTAACGCTACTTGACGCATGTATGTAGATTTACCTGCCATATTTGGGCCAGTTATTATTAACATTTGATCTTTAGAATTATTTATAAAAGTATCATTACTGATAAAGGAGCCTGTTGGTATTACCTTTTCAACTACTGGATGCCTTCCTTCGGTTATAGAAATGTAATTTTTTTCATTGATTAAAGGTCTTACGTAATTGTTATCCAGGGCAACTGAAGCTAAGGATACAACACAATCAACTTCTGATAAAAGCTTTGCAGAAAGTTTCATTCTAGAAACTTGCTTTTCAATTAAATCTCTAATATACACAAATAGATTATACTCTAGATTTATGAGCTTATCTTCTGCACCTAATATTTTATCCTCCATATTCTTTAATTCCTCAGTTATAAACCTTTCAGCATTTGCTAAGGTTTGTTTTCTTATGTATCTTCCCTCAGGAATTAAATCATAATTTGCTCTGCTTATTTCTATGTAATATCCAAATACTTTATTGTAACCTACCTTTAAAGATTTAATTCCGGTAACTTCTCTTTCACGGCTTTCTAAATTAGCTATCCACTGTTTTCCATTAGTCTTAGCCCTTTTTAATTCATCAATTTCTTCATTATAGCCATCTTTTATTATATTTCCTTCTTTTAACCCTAACGAAGGATTATCTAAAATAGAGCTTTCTAGCAGCGAGAAAATGTCTTTTAATTCGTCTAAATTGCTATGTATTTTTCTTAAATAACTTGACTCTGCCTCTTTTAGAATTTGTTTAACATTAGGTATCTTGCCTATGGAATTTTTTAAAGATATAAGCTCCTTGGCATTTACACTCTTAGCAGAAATTTTACCGGTTATTCTTTCTATATCATAAATAGATTTCAGACATTCAACTAAGTTTTCTTTTAAAGGTAAGTTGTTAGTTAACTCTTCTACAGCAGAGAGTCTTTCTTCAATACGCTCTTTAACCAGCAAGGGCTGCTCTACCCACTTTCTAAGTAATCTGCTGCCCATGGAAGTGTTTGTTTTATCCAGTACCCATAACAACGACCCCTTTTTAGACTTGTCTCTCAAGGTTTCAGTTAACTCTAGATTTCTTCTAGTATTTATATCAATAGACATAGTTTCGCTTATATTGTATACTTCTACATGCTCAATATTAGATAATGAAAGTTTTTGTGTTTCAATTATGTATTTTAACAGAGCATTAATAGAAAATAAAATATCATTATCATAATTACTGGTTTCAAAATTTTTAAATTGAGCTTCAATATTATGAATATATTCATCCTTAAAATAATTGTCATTCTTAATAGTTATAGATGACGAAATAGAGTTAATTATTCTGTTTTTAACCGCTTCAGAAAAGCTTTGTTGTATTAATATCTCTTTTGGATAGAACTTGGAAATTTCATCTATAACATAGTCAAAGCGGCTTACTTTTGTAGAATAGAATTCGCCTGTTGCAATATCTGCAAAACTAATAGTAATTCTTTCATTAATATCTTCTACGAAAATGCTCATGATATAGTTATTTTTGCTCTCGTCAATAAAATTACTGTCATTAAAGGTACCTGGAGTAATTACTTTAATAACATCTCTTTTTACTATACCTTTTGCTAAGGCTGGATCTTCAACTTGCTCACAAATTGCTACTTTATACCCTCTGGATATAAGTTTACCTACATATGAATTAGATGCATGATATGGTATACCACACATAGGAGCTCTATCCTCTAAGCCACAATCTCTCCCGGTTAATACTAGCTCTAACTCTTTAGATGCTACCTCCGCATCTTCAAAAAACATTTCATAAAAGTCCCCTAGTCTAAAGAATACTATGCAATCTTTGTAATCTTCTTTGATCTGAAGATATTGTTGCATCATAGGCGTTATAGCCATGGTCAATCACCTCTTAATTTATAGTTATAAAAAAGCTCTTATATAAGAGCTTTTTTATAATATCTCCTCTCCATTTAATGAAAAGGACAATGCTTTTACTATCTTTACATTTATTAATTTACCGATACTATCCTTATTCCCTTGTAAATTTACTAATTTACCAGTTCTAGTTCTTCCAGATAAGCGATTTTCATCATTTTTGCTTGTACCTTCTACTAAAACTTCTACAGCTCTACCTTCATATTCCTTATTCTTTTTTGCACAAATTTCATTAACTGTATCAACTAATCTATTAAATCTATTATGCTTTACTTCATCAGGAACTTGATCTAAAAGCATGTCTGCTGGAGTATACTTTCTTCTTGAGTATATAAATGTAAATGCAGAGTCATATTCTACTTCTTTAACTAAAGAAAGAGTCTCCTCAAAATCTTCCTCTGTCTCGCCAGGAAACCCTACAATTATGTCTGTAGTTAAAGCGACTCCAGGTATTTCTTTCTTTATTTTATTTACTAGTTCTAAGTAATACTCTCTATCATAGTGCCTATTCATTTTTTTTAGTATTCTTGAAGAACCGCTTTGAACAGGCAAATGTATTTGCTCACATAGTTTATCACAATCTCTAATGGCTGCAATTACTTCATCAGATAAATCCTTTGGATGAGAAGTCATAAATCTTATTCTTTCTAATCCTTCTATCTCATTTAATCTAATAAGCAAATCTGCGAAATTAATCTCTGGATCTAATCCTTTGCCATAAGAGTTTACATTTTGTCCTAGCAAAGTTATTTCTTTATATCCTTTTGCTACTAGGTCTTTGATTTCAGCTTCAATATCTTCAGGTTTTCTGCTTCTTTCTCTTCCTCTTACATAAGGAACTATACAATATGTACAAAAGTTATTACAGCCATACATAATTGTAACGAAGGCTTTTATGTCACTTTCTCTATCTACGGGGATACCTTCTATTATTTCAGTTTCCTTATCTGGTATTTCAATAACGGAAGTTCCCTCTTGCTTTACCCTATTTAAATATTCAGGAAACTTATATGAGTTATGTGTTCCAAATATTATATCAACAAAAGGATATTTCTTTATAATAGCCTCTGCCATTCCTTTTTGTTGCATCATACAACCGCAAACAGCTATTATAAGGTCAGGATTTTTTTCCTTTTGTTTTTTTAAGGCTCCTAAATTACCATACACCTTTAGTTCTGCATTTTCTCTTACACAGCAGGTATTAAATATTATTATAGAGGCTTCGCCCCTTTCCTCTGTTTTTACATATCCAAGCCTTTTGAGCATTCCTGATAGCTTCTCTGAGTCCTCTTCATTCATTTGACAGCCCCAAGTCTCTATATAATATTTTAATTGATTTTCATTAATCATCACTTCTACTCCTTCTAAAATAAATATATACCTTACTTATTATATATAATTTAAGAATATTTTTAAAGGGATTTTTGATAGTTATTTATTTTTCAATATTATTAATTGTTTATTTGTAAAATAATTAATTTTTAATTAATTGATTTATTTATATCGCAATTTATGCAAGCTTGAAATGAATAATTCATAGATATATAATAAAAGATATAAATAGTGATTATGGTAAAATATAAAACTTGTAAGAATAAGTTGGGGGTGCTTTTATGAATTTAAAATTCTCTGAAAGGGCTAATGAAATAAAAGCTTCAGAGATAAGAGAATTACTAAAACTTACAGAAAGGCCAGAGTTAATCTCTTTTGCAGGTGGATTGCCAGCTCCAGAACTATTTCCAGTAGATAATATGAAAAAAATTGCTTATAAGGTTGTAGAGGAGCAAGGTAAAGAAGCATTACAATATAGTACTACTGAAGGATATACTCCACTTAGACAAACTATAGTTGATCAAAGATTAAAGCCAGCAGGAATTAATGTTACTGTAGATAATATATTAATCACTAGTGGCTCACAGCAAGCTTTAGAGTTCACTGCAAAGCTTTTCATAGATAAGGACGATGTTATAATATGTGAAAGTCCAAGCTATCTAGGAGCCATAAACGCCTTTAAAGCCTATCAACCAAAATTTGTTGAGGTTCCCATGGATGATGATGGTATGATAATAGAAGAGCTAGAAAAAAAATTAAGGGAGTATCCTAACGCAAAGTTTATATATACCATACCAGATTTCCAAAACCCTACAGGGAAAACTTTATCTGTTGAAAGACGTAAACGTTTAGCTGACATTGCTGGACAATATGAAATTCCTGTTGTTGAAGATAGCCCTTATGCGGAACTAATTTTTGAAGGGAATAGATATCCAACTATAAAAAGCTTTGATAACTCAGGATATGTGATTCATTTAGGAACTTACTCAAAGACTTTTTGCCCTGGATTAAGAATTGGATGGGTCTGTGCACATAAGGATATACTACAAAAATATGTTCTGATAAAGCAAGGTGCGGATCTTCAGTGCAGTACTATAGATCAAAGAATTACGGCTCAGTTTATGAAAGAGTACAATTTAGATGAACATATAAGTAAGATAATCGAAGTATATAGAAACCGCAGAAATATTATGATAGAATCAATGCAAAAATTCTTCCCTTCTGAAGTGAAATACACTCTATCTAAAGGTGGATTATTTACCTGGGTAGAATTAAAAAAAGAATTAAATACAAAAAAAATACTAGAGGAAGCTCTAGAGGAAAAGGTTGCTTTTGTTCCTGGAGGCTCTTTCTTTCCTAATGGTGGAAATGAAAACTATTTTAGACTCAACTATTCAAATATGTCTGAAGAAAAAATAGTAGAGGGAATAAAGAGATTAGGTAAGGTTTTAAGCAAATATTATTAATAAAATTCACTCCCTTGGGAAAACTATAATTATAGGGAGTGATAAATAATGTATGATGCAAAACAACAAAATGATAATAAAGAATATAAAAATGGTCAAAATTATAATATAATAAGTGATAGAGGATATTTCGAAAATCATATTAATCCTGTAATTACCAATACTAAAACTTCTTATATTCCAAGAGAAACATTATTTTAAAATATTTTATTATTAAGGGGGATAAATCACTATGCAGTTTTCAAAAAGAATTCAAAGTATGCAATTTTCACCTATTAGAAAATTAACACCTTTTGCTGATGAGGCAAAGAAACAGGGTAAAAAAGTGTTTCATTTAAATATAGGGCAACCTGATATTGAAACTCCTGAAACCTTTTTTGAAGCCATCAATAACTTCAAAGAAAATGTCCTTAAATATACAAATTCTCAAGGAATAGATCCTCTAATAGATAGTTTTATTGAATACTATAAACAATGGGATATTGACTTTGAAAGAAATGAAATAATGATAACCAATGGTGGAAGTGAAGCAATACTATTTGCAATTATGGCAATATGCGATTTTGGAGATGAAATAATAATTCCAGAACCATTCTATACAAACTATAATGGATTTAGTGAAGCTGCAGGTGTAAATGTAGTATCCTTTATCACTAAAGCAGAAAATGGATTCCATTTGCCTTGTAAAGAAGAAATAACAAGTAAAATAACTGATAAAACAAAGGCTATACTGATCTCTAATCCTGGAAATCCTACTGGTGTTGTTTATACCTATGAAGAAGTAAGAATGTTAGCAGATATTGCAAAGGAATATAATCTTTATATCATTGCAGATGAAGTTTACAGAGAATTTGTATATGATAATTTAAAATATACTTCTGCATTATATATGACGGATATATTAGATAGAGTGATACTAATAGATAGTATATCTAAACGATACAGCGCTTGTGGTGCAAGAATAGGCCTAGTGGCATCTAAGAATAAAGAACTTATAAAGCAAATTTTAAAATTATGTCAATCAAGATTATGCGTACCTACTATAGAGCAAGTAGCCGCTGCTAATTTAATTAATACTCCAAAGGAGTATTTTACTAAGGTTAAAGCTGAATATGAAAATAGAAGGAATATTTTATACAGTAGCTTAGTTAATATACCAGGCATTGTATGTGAGAAGCCAACAGGTGCATTTTATATAGTAGTTAAACTTCCTATTAATGACGCAGAGCATTTTTCACAGTGGTTATTGACTGATTTCCACTATAATAATGCCACTGTAATGGTAGCTCCTGCTGGAGGCTTCTACTCCAATCCTGAACTAGGAAAGAATGAGATTAGAATATCCTATTGCTTAAATAGTAAGGACTTAGAAGAGGCTATGGATATATTATCAAAAGGATTAGAAAAATATAAAGAATTATTCTAAATATAAAAAGAAGAGATTTTTATCTCTTCTTTTTTACACTTAACTGCCATATTGTAAATTCCCTTTGTTCTTTAAATCCTAGACCTTTATATAAATTCTTAGCTACGATATTTGAATTAAGCACTTTAATAGATATATAGTCAAATCCCCTTTTCTTAGCCATCTCAATTAATTTTAATAATAAAACTTTGCCCAATCCAAGGCCACGATAGTTTTCTAATATACCTAAATTAACTATTATAGGCTTGTTATCCAATATTATTTGACCATAACCTATATATTCTTCATTACATTTTAGAAAAATAGAACAATCCTCTAAATAATACTCTTGAGTTTCGTCAAAATATATATCGTCTACAGTTAAGGGAATTCTATCTTTATTTTTAAACACCTGATTTTGAATCTCACATCTTATTAACTCATGTTTTCCTTGAATAAAGGTTTGGAAGTTAATATTTTTATTGAGAAGATAATTATATTTATTAAAATCTTTTAAACATAATTCCATCTCAATATTTCCTTTATATTCTTTAAATCCAAAAGCCCGTAGCTCCTTACTGTTTCTTTCAGTAGTTAAGGTTTCGTATTCCAATATTATGTTTTTATTTAACTTATTTATAAAACAGTTAAATAAATCTACGTTAATATCTGTAGGTTTAAGGTATAAAGAGTCAATGATAATTATGTTTCTTCTAGAATCATCTGTATTGTACCACACAAAGCCATGGTATTCTTCATTAACTTTTAATAATTTAATATTATTTTTTAGCATTAATAAATCTTTAAAAGATAAACTTTCATATATATGATTATAATCTAAATTCAATTCGTTAAAATCTTTTGCTTTATTATTAAGTTCTAAAAAAGAATTAAAATTTTTTTTGCTTAACTTCTCACATTTATACATAATTGCCTCTTAAGTATTAAAATATATTTAAATTATATACTAATATATAACTATTAGTAAATATCATTCCTCAGTTATAGAATTTAAATAATCAATATATTTATCAACAAATAAGTCTTGTAAGTCATTATATTTTATTATTTTACTTAATTTGCTCATATATTTGCTTTCAGGCCAATGCTTATGCTTAATATATCTTTTTTTACCTAATTTCCAAAACTTATGAGGAAACACTATTAAAGCTAACATTACTTCAAGCTCATCCTTAGTTAGAGGCTTTATATCATTATATGCCTCAATTATATACTTGGCTTTATCAAAGTCCCACTTATAGCTCTTTTTATACATTAATCGTCTTATAAACTTACCTAGGTCGTTTATTTGAAGATCTATAATTATGCTATCTAAATCAATTAGATAATAGTCGTTATCTTTTTTTATTATATTTTGATAGTAAAAGCTATCATGACAAATTGTTTTTTCTGTGGCTGCTTTTTTTGAGAGTTTATAATAATTAGATTTATTTAATATATTAATTGCTACCATACCTCTGTGATATAGATTATCAATATACTCCATATATATAGAGTCAAATTCAGTGACTAATTTTTTACGATTTACTGCTTTTTTAAAATTTTCTAACCCATGTAAATTTGAAATAAAAATTTTTGGCCAATTTTTTAGATTATTTTCTACTATTATATTGCTCATATCTATACTACTTGAAGCAATATGGAATTTAGCTAATAGTTTTACACAATTTACTGTTTCAGAAATGCTATCTAGACTACACTCTTCCCCATTAATCCACTCAGTAAGATAAAATATAAATCCATTTTCTTTAACATAGTAGTTGTTGTCTTTAGTCTTAATATAAGAAGCTATATTTTTAAAATCTTTCTTTTTTAATTCTGTTACTAATGCATAACCATTCCTTGGTTTTCTTCCGCCATGCTTCATCCTTTTTAAGCAATATATATCTTTATCTGTAATTATCTTATAAGCACTTCTAGCCCTTTGGGCTTTAAAGTTAAGTATATTATATTTATTTAATACTTGAGAAAGCATTTTAAGTTCTCTATCAGAAACATCCATCAATTCCATAGATCTGTTTTGTTCCATAAATTTAAAAATCCCCTGCTCATTAATATCAATATATATATATTTTGTAAAATATTTTTTATTACAAAAAAAAGAGTAAAGTTAAAAACTTTACTCTTCTAAAATATATATTAATCTATAGCCTTTATACTTAGGGATATTCTCTTATTCTCTGCATTAACCTCTAATATTTTAGCCTTAATATTCTCACCAATTTTCAAGAATTCTTCTGGTTTATTTAATTTTCTATGAGTAATTTGAGATATATGAACTAAACCATCAATACCGGGCTCTAACTCTATAAATGCTCCAAAATCAGTGAACCTAACCACTTTTCCTAGTACTATGTTTCCTACAGGGTATTTTTGATCTACATCTAACCATGGGTCATTAATTAATGCTTTAATGCTTAGAGATATTTTATTTTTTTCCTTATCTAAATCAATAATTTTTACCTTAACCTTTTCTCCAATCTTTAACACATCAGAAACTTTCTTAACTCTACCCCAAGACAGTTCAGATATGTGAAGTAATCCATCTATACCTTTAACATCAATGAAGGCACCAAAGTCAGTTAATCTTTTCACTTCGCCTTCTAGGATTTCATCAACGGTTAAGTTATTCCAAGCTTCTTCCTCTCTAATTTTCTTTTCAGCTTCTAGAATTACTCTTTTTGAAGCTACTATTTTAGTTCTATCTCTTTCGATTTTAAATTCAATAATTTTAACTTCTAGATTTTTTCCTAAATAAGAATTTAAATCTTCTACATGAACTAAATCTAAATGAGAAGCTGGAATAAATACTTTTACTCCTTTAAATAAAGCCACTAAACCGCCATTTACTGAAGCTTTTATCAGCACATTTATTTTTTCACCTTCATTAAAAGCTTTCTCTAATTTAAGTAGGGCTTCTTCTCTAAATATTTCAGTTCTTGATAATACCACATATCCGTCATCATTCATCCTACTAATAACTTTGGCTTCTATCTCATCACCTGCATTATAAAGCTTTGGCAATTGTTCTCTTTCTTCTTCAATGAATTCTTCAGAAGGTATTACTGCGTCAGACTTATAGTTTATATCTACATATATTTCTTTTTCTGTTACAGAAATAACTTTTCCTTTTATTTTTTCACCCACGAAGATTTGCTTATCATTAGCTTCCATATAAGCTAGCTGTTCATTAAATTCTAAGTTTTTATTTTGTTCCATTTTTAATATAGCCTCCTTTATTATCCAATCTGGTGTCGAAGCACCAGCAGTTATACCGATTATTTTATTTTCATGATCTAGCATAAATTTTTCTGAAATTTCTTCAGCTCTTTCAACAAAAATAGTGTTTTCACACTGACTTTTGCATATTTCATACAGTTTTTTGCTATTTGAACTTTCTTTGCCTCCTATAACAAGCATAGCATCTACTGTTTCAGATAGCTCAAAAGCATTTTTCTGCCTTAATTCTGTGGCAGAGCAGATTGTATTAAAGGCCAAAAACTCTTTACAATTTTCAACCACATATCGAAGAATTCTATTCCAATTCTCCATTTTTTCAGTGGTTTGAGATACTATACAAACTTTATTTGGAAGCTTTTCATTAACTTCTCCATTTTTAAAGATTATTGCAGTATTATTACACCAGCCATTTATACCAATGATTTCCGGATGCTGAGGATCACCTATAATAAGAATTTTATATCCTTCAGAATAATATTTTTCTACTTTTTTTTGTATGTTTTTAACATAAGGACAAGTAGTATCTATAATTTCTAAGTTTTTTTCGTTTAATATGTCATACAAGTATTTTGGTATGCCGTGAGATCTTATAATAATTACATCTCTTTCTTGTAAATTCATTATTTCAGATTCATCTATAGGATATACTCCTTTAGATTTTAGCATATTCACTACATCATTATTATGTATAATTGGGCCCAAAGTATATATGTTTTTTTCTTTACTATCTCTAACCTTTAAAGCTTCTTCTACAGCTCTTTTCACGCCAAAACAAAAGCCAGAGTTATCAGCTAAAATAACTTTATTCATTTATATCACCCATAAATATATTTTCAAGAGTCTTATTAATATAGCTTGACATTTTATTTACTACTTCATTGATGTTTAAACCAGTAGTATCTATCTCTATAGCATCTTCAGCTTTTCTTAAAGGATCAACCTCTCTATTTGAGTCTAAAAAATCTCTTCTTATTATTTCTTTTAAAATCTCCTCGTAATTAACATCAAGCCCCTTACGTTTCAATTCATCAAATCTTCTTTGAGCTCTTTCTTCGGGAGAAGCAGTTAAAAAGAATTTAAAGGCAGCGTCTTTTAATACCACTGTTCCAATATCTCTCCCATCCATAACCACATCAAATTTGCTAGCCATTTCCCTTTGAAGCTTAACTAATCTAACTCTAATCTCTGGAATAGAAGCATAATGTGATACCTTAGAACTAATCTCAGGTAAGGATAATTTATCGTTTATATCTTCCCCATTTAAAATCAGTCTATCATTTTGAAAATACATGTCTAGTGAATCTGTAAGCCTACAAAGTTCTTCTATTTCACCTGAAGGTATATTCTGTTCTAAAGCTTTTAATGTAATAGCCCTATACATTGAACCAGTGTTTATATACATTATATTGAAGTTCTTTGCTAAAATTTTTGCTATGGTACTTTTTCCGGCACCTGCTGGTCCATCTATTGCAATAGTTAGTTTCAATTCTACTCCGCCTTTCTAATAAAAAGTAACAATAGTTATATTCTATAATATTAGAAGAAAATCCTCTTATATTTTTTTCATTAAATCTTTTCTTAAGTTTACAGCCTTATTTAAATATACAAATCTAAGGTTATCAACATAACCATTATAAAATAATGTGACTCTGATGCAGAGGTCTAATGTTGGGATATCCAAATCCATTTCATTAAAATGCATTATAGCAACATTAGATAAATTTAAGTCCTCTCTTACATATTTTCCAGGATAGGCTTTATTAATATCCTTAGTACAGGAAAAGAATATAGAAATTATTTTTTCTTGATTTAGATTATTATCTCTTATAATTTGTTTTATTAATCTTATAGATTCTTTTTTTATATCTTCTTTAGTATTTGATAATATTGTAGTAGCACCCCTGATTGCAATCATCCTATTTTTCACCAACCTTTAAACCAGCTAAATAACCAGTAGACATAGCAATTTGCACATTGTATCCTCCAGTAAAAGCATCTACATCCATTAACTCACCTGCAAAATATAAATTGTTCACTATCTTAGATGACATAGTTGAAGGATCAATTTCCTTTACATCAATACCTCCAGAAGTTACTATAGCTTCTGCAATAGGTCTTAAACTTTTAATTGATAAAGTTAAATTTTTTAATAAGTTTACAAGACATTTTCGCTCATCTCTTGTTATTACATTTACCTTCTTATTTTCATCAATATTGCTTAGATTAATTATTACACTAATTAGCTTTTGTGGCAATAAATCATCTAAGGCATTTTTAAATTGTTTATTTATATACTTAGCAAAATCCTTTTGCAAACGTTCATCTAATTCTTTTGAGTTTAAAGCAGGCTTGAGATCTATTACAGCTTTATAGTCTTCTATCTCATTAATATCATCCAAATATCTACTAGCACTAAGAACGATAGGTCCTGAAATACCAAAGTGCGTAAATAGCATTTCACCAAACTCCTCATATACAACTTTGGTTCCTCTTAGAATTTTTAAAGTTACATTCTTTAGTGATAGTCCTTGTAACTCTTTTATCCATTCCTCTTTTATTTGCACCGGTACTAAGCTAGGGCTTATAGGAGTGATATGATGTCCGATTTTTTTTAATAATTCATGGCATTCACCATTTGATCCTGTTTGAGGATAAGAAAAGCCTCCTGTGCAAAATATAAAATAGTCTCCATAGATTTCTTCGCCATGGTTTACTTCTACGCAATTAATAGAAGCATTACTTAGAATTATATTAGTAACCTTTTTATTTAGGAGAATTTTTACATTGTTTTTATAAAGAGCTTTATTAAAGGCATTAATAATATCTGAAGACTTATCAGATTCAGGAAAGACTCTATCGCCTCTTTCAACCTTTAGCTTTACACCTAAGGATTCAAAAAAGCTAACAGCGTCCTGATTAGTAAATGTATACAAAGCACTATATAAAAACTCAGGATTACCTGGAATAAAATCAAAAAAATCACCTATATCTTTAGCATTTGTTACATTGCAGCGACCTTTTCCAGTAATATATAATTTTTTGCCTATTTTTTCATTACCTTCTATTAAAATTACTTCATGCTTTTCAGAAGCCTTTATGGCAGCCATCATACCAGCCGGTCCGGCACCTATAACAATAATTTTACTCATCTCTTCAGCTCCTTAATTTACTTAAATCAAGTATATAATATAACTTGATTTAAGCGTTGTCAATTAAATTAAAAAAGGAATCCACTTAAGGATTCCCTTTTTTAATTTTAGTAATTTCCTTGTGCTTGCATTGCTTGAGCAACTTTTAAAAATCCAGCGATATTTGCTCCAGCAACAAGGTTATATCCAAATCCATAATCCTCAGCTACTTTCATAGCACTGTTATGGATGTTCTTCATAATTTGATGTAGTTTTGCGTCTACTTCTTCAGTAGTCCAAGATAATCTCATGCTATTTTGTGACATTTCAAGAGCTGATACTGCAACTCCACCAGCATTTGCTGCCTTAGCAGGTCCTACTATAAGACCATTATCTAAGAAATATTGAACTGCTTCATTAGTACATGGCATATTAGCTGCTTCACATACAAACTTAATACCATTTGCTACTATTTGTTTTGCATGCTCTAAATGAATATCATTTTGAGTAGCACATGGCATGATTATATCAACCTTAACACCCCATGGCTTTTGTCCTGGGAAGAACTCTACACCATATTTGTCAGCATAATCTTTTACCTTATCTCTTCCAGAGTTTCTCATTTCAACTAAGTAGTCCACCTTTTCACCAACAACTCCATCTGGATCATATATATATCCATCAGGACCGGATAAAGTTACTACTTTTCCACCTAATTGACTTACCTTCATACATGCGCCCCAAGCCACATTACCGAAACCAGATACTGCAACAGTTTTTCCTTTAAAATCAGTTCCCTCATGCTTTAACATTTCTTCACAGAAGTAAGTAACTCCAAATCCAGTTGCTTCTGGTCTTATTAAGCTACCACCATAGGATATGCCTTTTCCAGTTAATACTCCATTTTCAAAGGCTCCTCTGATTCTTCTGTAATGTCCATATAAGTAACCGATTTCTCTAGCTCCAACACCGATGTCTCCTGCTGGAACGTCTACATCTGGACCTATATGTCTGTATAATTCAGTCATATAGCTTTGACAAAATCTCATTATTTCTCCATCTGATTTTCCTCTTGGGTCAAAATCAGAACCACCTTTACCGCCACCGATAGGTAGTCCAGTTAAAGAGTTTTTAAGTATTTGCTCAAATCCTAAGAATTTAATAATTCCTAAGTAAACAGATGGATGGAATCTTAATCCTCCCTTATAAGGTCCTATAGCTCCATTAAATTGTACTCTAAAACCACGATTTACATGAACCTTACCATTATCGTCTGTCCATGACACCTTAAACATTATTTGTCTTTCTGGTTCACAGAATCTTTCCAGTAAATTAGCATCGATATAGTCAGGATGCTTTTCAAGAACTGGACCTAATGAATGAAGAACTTCTTCAACTGCTTGAATAAATTCTGGCTCATTAGCATTTCTTTTCTTAACGTTTTCAATTACTTGTTCAATGTACACAGATGGATTTAAAGTTTCTTTTGTCATTTTAAATACCCCCTAAAATGAATTTATACTTTCATTTTTTTTTATTATTGCATATCAAGCTTCTTTACAAGTATATATATTCGATAATAAATACGATATTCCTTCTTTATTTTGAAAAAAATTTATTTTTCAAAATAAACATCAATTAACATGTTATTTGATAATTTATATAAGATTTTTTTATTTATCTTCTAAATTCTTATAAGAATATACCTCGTATTCCTGCCAAATATTTTCTAAGGTATTATAAGTACTTGAAATTTTTTCTTTTTCTCTTAGTCCAACAGCTATTATCAAAGCATTGATTACGCTTAATGGAGCCACTAAAGAGTCAACAAAGGATGCCATATTACTTTGAGCTATTAATGAATAATCAGCTTTAGAAGCTAAAGGTGATAGTAAACTATCAGTTATTGCGACTACCTTTGCATTTCTACTTTGTGCAAAAGAAAGAGCTTCTATAGTTCTTGTAGCATATCTAGGAAATCCAATACCTATAACTAAATCTCCTTCTCCTACATTAATCATTTGCTCAAATATATCGCTTATGCCATAGCCAACCACCTTAACGTTGTCAAGAATGACATTTAGATAAAAACCAAGAAACTCTGCCAGAGCAGTAGAACTTCTAAGGCCTATAATGTATATTTTCTTCGCACTAAAAATATTTTTTACTACATCTTCGAAGGTCTTGTGATTGATTTTTTCTAAAGTAGCTCTTATATTCTCCATATCTGCTTTTAATACGCCTTTTAAAGCATTTTCTTCGCTGATGAAATCATTTGCAAGCTCAATTCTTTGTACCGTAGTTAATTTGTTTTTAATTAATTCCTGAAGAGCTTTTTGTAACTTAGGATAACCGCTAAAGCCCAATTCATTAGCGAATCTAACTACAGTAGATTCACTTACCCCTACACTTGTACCTAATTTAGCAGCTGTCATAAAAGCAGCCTTATCATAATGCTTTAATATATATTCGGCTATTAATTTTTGACCTTTGCTTAATCGTGGAAACTTCACTTGAATGGTTCTCATTAAATCCTGTTTACTATTATCCATAGAATAATTACTTTCCTTTCTTCAAATTAGAATGAAAAATGAAATATTTATTTCATTTTACCATCTATTGAAAATTTATTCAAGCCGCATTTCATTTTTTCGCTAATTTTTTTCAATAATTATTAAAGACGGAGCGTTTTCTCTATTTACTACGGAATGGCTCATAACACCAAATTTATTTTTAGGCAAGGTTGAAGCAAAGTCCATTATTGCCTCTTTCTCCTTAAGCCCCTCTTGGTGACCCTCATAAATAGCTATGCTTATTATTCCATTACTATTTAAAATATTTGTAGCAATTTGCAGACTATCAATTGTACTAGGTGCTAATGTGGTTAAATTCTTATCTCCGCCAGGAAGAAAGCCTAAATTGTACATTATACAATCAGTATTAGCAATATACTTGAGAAAATTTTCATGGGAGTCTAATATATATTCTACATTTTTTAATCCCTTAGCTTTATTTTGATCAATTACGCTTGGCTGTATGTCGAATGCATATACTTTTCTAAATATTCTGCTTAAAAAGTCAGTATCATATCCATTGCCTAAGGTGGCATCTATAGCTAAATTAGTATTTGGACAATGGCTTCTTATTATGTTGTGAGCTAATTCGCTTATATTTTTGGTATATAAAAACATAAAATAATTTCCTTTCATATTTATATTATAATTTTTTTAAGTACTCTATTTCCTTTTGGGAAAGATTTCTCCACTTACCCATTTCTAGATCCTTTAAAGTAATTTCACCAATAGAAATTCTTTTTAGTGAGATAACTTCATGATTAAAGGCACTACACATCCTTCTTACCTGTCGATTTTTACCCTCGTGTATAGTAATTTTAACTTCACAGCTATCAATATGTTTTTTTAATATTAGAATTTTACATCTAGCTGTAATATAATCTCCTATATCAACTCCGTTTTCAAAGCCTTTCATTTCTTCTTCAGAAAAAATTCCCCTTACCTTTGCAATGTACACTTTGTTTACTTCTTTTCTTGGATGAATTATTTTGTTATATATCTCCCCATCATTAGTTAATAGTAATAATCCTGATGTATCGTAATCAAGCCTTCCTATAGGGAAAATTTTTTCTTTAATGCCAATTACATCTATAACAGTTTTTCTATTTCTTTCATCCTTAACACTAGAAATAACTCCTTCAGGCTTATTTAGCATTATATATATTTTTTGTTCAACAGGCTTTATTAAAGTATTATCTACAGATACTCTATCTCGCTCGCTATCTACTTTAAAACCTAATTCATTAATGACAACATTATTAACCTTTACTCTACCTTCTAAAATAAGTTCTTCACTCTTCCTTCTTGAGGCAATTCCGCATCTAGACATATATTTCTGTAATCTTTCTTCCACATTCTTCAACTCGCTTCCATAAAAGTTACTATAGCTTTTGCAATAAATCATATAATAATATTATATATAAAAAAAATAAAAATCAAAATTAATATAGTTAATTATTATTATATTAGTATTCAGTTGAATTCTTTTAAGTAACTTGATATTATATAATAATAATTATAAGTTATTATAACATGATATTTTATATAATAATATTTTCAGAAAAGGAGAATACAATGGATAGACTTTTATTTGGTATTTCAGGATTACCTCTTGGAGAAGGAGGAGATAAATTTAATTACAGCACTGGTATAGAGTATCTGCATAGCATAGGACTTAATGCAAAGGAACTCCCCTTTGTTAGATCTATTAATGTAACCGCTAAGAACAAAGATGCTATTATTAATATGAAAGAAAAATATAAATTTCATTTAACGGCTCATGGTTCTTATTTTATTAATCTTAATGCAGAGGAGCAAGAAAAGATTGATAAATCTATTGAAAGAATTATTGGAGGAGCTGAGGCACTATATTCTGTTGGAGGAAATAATATTGTTTTTCATTCAGGTTATTATCTAAAAAATACCCCTGAAGAGACCTTTATAAAGATTGAAGAAAGCTTAAAAAGGCTGCCAGAGAAATATGAGTTTAATTATAGACTTGAAACAACAGGCAAGCCTACTCAGTTTGGTTCTATAGATGAATTAATAAGAATTTGCAAGAATATTCCTAGTTGTAAGCTATGTATTGATTTTTCTCATATACATGCAAGGTATAATGGAATCTTAAAAAATTATGAAGATTTTGCTGCTATATTATATAAGGTTGGAGAAAATTTAGGTAAAGAGGCCTTAGAAGACTTACATATTCATCTTTCTGGAATACATTATGGAGAGAAAGGTGAAAAAAATCACCTTCCCTTTTTAGAAAGTGATTTTAATTATAAAGCTTGTTTAAAAGCTTTCATTGATTTTAATGTTAAAGGGTGTGTTATTTGTGAAAGTCCAATTTTGGAAAAAGATGCCCTTTTACTAAAGAACTGTTATGAAAGTTTATAATATCGTTAAAAGAAACCCAATTTTCATGGGTTTCTTTTGTTATTAAAAACATCTTAATAATAGAAGAATTAGAAGCAAGCTGCCATCACAACCGTTATTAAAACCACAACCACTATTAAAACCGCAGCTATTAAATCTATTATTACAACAGCATTTTTCTACACAACAACATCTACGATGTTTATGGCTCATAACTATACCTCCCTTTTGTACTCATCCTATGTGAATTTATATATTCAATTTCAATATGACTCTTACGGATTTCCCTAATATTAAAGCAATAGCTATACAAAAATACAAGAAACATAAAAAATTGAATATATATTATTATATTAAAATAAGGTAATAAATGTGATATTAAAATGTAATTTCAAACATTGTTAAAATTAAATTGACATAATAATATCGTTATTGAACAAAATATAAACAGTAGAAAAATTAATTATTTCATCTATAGTTTATAAGTATATATTAAATTGGAGGTTTTATTATGAAAAAAATGAAAATTGTAATATTTTCTGCATTATTACTGCTGTTACCTTATTATGAAGCTAAAGCTCAAGAAATTACTTATACAGTAAAACCAGGAGATAGTATGTGGAAAATCGCTGTTAAATATGAGATAGGAATTAGCGAAATAATTTCGGCTAACCCTCAAATAAAAAATCCTTCTAATATATATCCTGGGCAAATAGTAAAGGTTCCAAATATAAATGATATTAAAACCTTTGAAAATGAAGTTATACGTTTAGTAAATGTGCAAAGAAGTAAGTCAGGATTACCACCATTAAAAACTAATTGGCAGTTATCAAGGGTAGCGAGATATAAGTCTCAGGATATGATAAATAAAAATTATTTCTCTCATCAATCGCCTACTTATGGATCACCTTTTAATATGATAGAAAACTTCGGCATAAAATTTTCTGCAGCAGGAGAGAATATAGCAAAAGGCCAAAGAACTCCTAGTGAAGTAATGAATGGATGGATGAATTCTCCCGGTCATAGAAGTAATATTTTAAACCCAACTTACACTGTTATAGGGGTAGGGTTAGCAAAGGATAAGGCAGGAACCTGCTATTGGACACAAATGTTTATAAAACCTTATTAAAGGTAAAAAAATCGCTTTTAGCTGATAATTAAAAGCGATTTTTTCTATTGCACATTTGTTTTAAGTATAGATAATACTTCTAATAAATCCAGAAACTAATTTAATATTTTATGTAAAGGCGGTTAAACTATAATTGAATCAAATAAATTTATTAAGAGAGCTTTTGAAAGGAGTATTAATTATGACAAATAATTTGGAAGAAACTAAAAGATTAAATGCTCAATCTAGACAAAATGCAGGAATGGCTACTTCTTCTACAAATAATAGTACTATGAATTTTGCTGCTACAGATATAGCAGAAGTTAAGAGATTAAATGCTCAATCTGCTCAAAATGCAGGAGCGACTACTTCTTCTACAAATAATAATACTATGAATTCTGCTGCTACAGATGTAGCAGAAGTTAAGAGATTAAATGCTCAATCTGCTCAAAATGCAGGAGCGACTACCTCTTCTACAAATAATAATACTATGAATTCTGCTGCTACAGATGTAGCAGAAGTTAAGAGATTAAATGCTCAATCTGCTCAAAATGCAGGAGCGACTACCTCTTCTACAAATAATAATACTATGAATTCTGCCGCTACAGATGTAGCAGAAGTTAAGAGATTAAATGCTCAATCTGCTCAAAATGCAGGAGCGACTACCTCTTCTACAAATAATAATACTATGAATTCTGCCGCTACAGATGTAGCAGAAGTTAAGAGATTAAATGCTCAATCTAGAGCAAATAAGAACTCTTTAAAATAATTAGTTAAGAGGTTACCTTAAATATAATGAAAAAATCATTTAAGGCAACCTCTTTTTTATTTGAAAATAAAATCTTTAAAGATACTGCTGGCTATAATTAATGCAAATAAAAAATAGCTAGTTAGAATAGAAATTAAGTTCTATTCTGACACAGCTATTTTTTAATTTTAACCTTCTAGTTTTAGTAACTAGTCAACTAAAGCTATAACTTCTATTTCGACTTTAGCATCTTTAGGTAATCTTGCCACCTCAACACATGATCTTGCTGGTGGATTTTCTGTAAAGTATGAGGCATATACCTCATTTACAGCTGCAAAATCATTCATATCCTTTAAAAACACAAGAGTTTTTACTACTTTATCTAAAGATGTTCCTGCTTCTTCTAATATTGCCTTAACATTTTCTAAAGATGTTTTAGTTGCTTCCTTTATATCCTCTACTAAAACTCCAGTGGAAGCATTGATTGGAAGTTGTCCTGATGTAAATACAAGGTTACCAACCTTTATTGCTTGTGAGTAAGGTCCTATAGCACCTGGTGCACCTTGTGTACTTATTACTGTTTTTGCCATGATTATTCCTCCTAATTTATATGCATTTAGACTCAGCTCTTTTATCCTTTAATATATTTAGGCTAAAAGAGCATAAGCCTAGCTTTTATCTACTTATTTTTTCTTCATAATTTATTTTTTCTTTTTATAGAATGTATCTTCAAGAGGAAGCTTAGTTCTAAAATTGCCATCTAACCTATAATAAGCTCCTTGAATTGCTGGTGCAGTTGGTATACAAGTTATTTCCCCTACACCCTTAGCTCCATAAGCTAAAGCTTCGGTATTTTTTTCTATTATAATTGGTTTAATTTCAGGAACTTGATTTGCTCTAAATAATCCTAGGGTTCCTAATTTTGCAGTTGGTACAGAATTTATAAGTGGATAATCTTCTGTAAGGCCGTATCCAAGCCCCATAACAACTCCGCCTTCAATTTGTCCTTCAACATTTATAGGATTTATTGCTTTACCCACATCATGAGCAGCTACTACCTTTTGAAGCACTCCCTTTTCATCCAATATAACCACTTGAGTAGCATATCCATAAGCTACGTGGCTCACTGGATTTGGTTTGTCAGAACCCATAGGATCTGTTATTCCTGAATATTCTCCATAGAAATCTTGCCCTTCTAATTCTTCTAAAGTGCTATTTTTTAGAGCCTCTTTAAGTTTAAGAGCTGCTTGCTTTGTAGCCTCTCCTGAGAAAACTGTTTGTCTTGATGCAGTAGTTGTACCTGAGTTTGGAGTAATTGCTGTATCTGGTGCCTCAACTACTATTTTATCATAAGATATTCCTGTAGTTTCACAAACCATTTGAGCATTTATTGTCCCCATTCCTTGACCAATACAAGCTGCTCCACATCTTACATGAACCTTTCTATTGATAATAGTAAGTCTACTTCTACCTATATCTGGGAGACCTACACCAATTCCTGCGTTCTTCATAGCACAGGCAATTCCTGCATAGGGACTACTTTCAAAATCTTTTTTTACAGCTTCTAAAGTTTCTTTAAGAGCTGTTCCAGCATCTGCAATCTGGCCATTAGGAAGCACTTGACCTGGTTCTACAGCATTTCTATATCTAATTTCCCACTGAGATATTCCTACTAGTTTCGCTAATTCATTTATATTACATTCAATAGCAAAGGCAGATTGTGTTACTCCAAATCCTCTGAAAGCTCCTCCAGGAGGATTGTTAGTATAAACTGCTCTTCCTAATATATCAATGTTATGGTAGTTGTATGGTCCAGCTGCATGAGTGCATGCTCTTTGAAGTACTGGGCCTCCAAGGGATGCATAGGCTCCAGTATCTGAAATCAAAACAGCCTTCATTGCAGTAAGTATTCCGTTTTCATCGCAGGCTGTGGTGAATTCCATTTCCATAGCATGTCTTTTTGGGTGTATCATTATACTCTCTTTTCTGCTTAAAGATACTTTTACAGGTCTTTTTGTTACATATGCAATTAGTGCTGCATGGTGTTGAACAGACATATCTTCCTTTCCACCAAAGCCACCACCTACATATTTGCTTATAACTCTCACCTTATCTGCGGTCAGACCTAAAAGCTCCATAACTTCATGCTGTTCGTCAAATACATTTTGTCCTGCAGTATATAATATAACTCCGTTACCATCAGGCATACCAATGCAAGTTTCTGGTTCCATGAAGGCATGTTCAGTAAAAGGAACAGAGTACTTATGTGAAACTACATACTTTGAATTTTTTATAGCTTCATCTGCATTTCCTCTTTTTAATACTTGCTCAAAAAGTAGATTTCCTTTTTCGTGTATCTTTGGTGCTCCTTCTGCTAAGGCCATTTCTGGAGTAGATAATGGTTCTCTTTCTTCATAATCAACTGCGATGGCTTCTAATGCTCTTTTTAATGCCTCTTTAGTTTCGGCAGCTACTAAAGCCACAGAATCTCCCACATATCTTGTTTCCTCACCAACAGCTATTAAAGCTGGCCAGTCCTTTACAATATGACCAATATATCTGTTTCCAGGTATATCCTTTGCAGTTAAAACTGCTACTACTCCTGGAATTTTTTCTGCTTCAGCGATATCAATGTTTTTAACTAAGGCTCTTGGATATTTAGTTCTTAAAGCTGAACCATAAATCATGCCTGGAACTTGCATATCATCAACATATTTTCCAGTTCCTAAAGTTTTAGCTTCAGCATCTACTCTATGAACGTTTTCTCCTACAAGACCCTTAAATTCAACCTTTTTAGGTTCTAGTTCTCCTCTAAAAACCGCTGCAGCCTTTAGAATAGCATCCTCTATTTTTACATATCCTGTACATCTGCAGATATTCCCTCTTATTGCATTTTTAACATCTGCACGAGTAGGGTTTAAATTATTATCTAAAAGAGCCTTTGCGCTAATAACCATACCTGGTATACAGAAGCCGCATTGCACTGCTCCCGCCTCTGCAAAAGCCCAAGTGTAGACTTCTTTTTCTCTCTCTGTAAGTCCTTCGCTGGTTATTATACTTTTTCCTTGAACCTTTGATATAGTAAATATACAAGCTCTCATGGCTTTACCATCTACAAGAATAGTACAAGTTCCACAAGCACCTTCACTACATCCATCTTTTACAGAAGTCAATCTTGCATCTTCTCTTAAGTATTCTAAAAGCTTTTTATCTTCTTCTACATTCACTACTTTTCCATTTAAGTTAAATGTATACATGCTTCACTCCCCTTTTTATAAAATGGTTTTCTATGAATATAATCTCCCTTTGGCTCTAAAGAAACCAATTTTGAATCTTCTATCACTGATGTTCCTCTTAAATATACATGTTTAATTCTACCTTTTTGATTAAAACCTTCATATGGAGTATAATCTACATTTTGTATTTGCTCTTCTGCCTTAATTACCCCTGTATAATTAGGATCAAAAATAACTATATCTGCATCACTTCCAATTTCAATGGTACCCTTTCTTGGATACATTCCAAAAAGTTTTGCAGCATTAGTTGAGGTTAGTTCTACCCACTGATTTAAGCTTATTTTATTTTCACAAACTCCATAGGTATAAAGCAGTGAAACTCTATGCTCAATCCCTGGAGCTCCATTTGGAATTTTACTAAAATCCTCTATGCCTAATTCTTTTTGTCCTTTAAAATTAAAAGAGCAGTGATCTGTAGCTATGGTATCTATTTCTCCATTCTTAAGGCCATTCCACATTGCTTCTTCATCTTCTATTTTTCTTAGAGGCGGTGACATAACATACTTAGCACCATTAAAATCTCCGTCTTCTCCATAGGAAGAGTCATTTAATAATAGATATTGAGGGCAGGTTTCTAAATACACTTCTACTCCTCTTTTTCTACCTTCTAAAGCACATTCTAAGCCTACCTTTGAGCTTAAATGAACTACATAAACAGGAGCCTTTGCAATTTCTGCAAGAGCTACCACTCTATTTATAGCTTCTCTTTCAATCTCTACTGGTCTTGACAATGCATGATATTTAGGAGATGTATTTCCTTTTCCTTTATTTTCTTTAATCAAGATATCTATAACATCACCATTTTCACAATGAAAGCCAGGCAATCCATTAATTTCATTGCTTCTCTTTAATGCCTCATATATAGCTCCATCATCTACCTGTAAAGTATTCTTGTATGCCATATACATTTTAAAAGATGATACACCGTTATCTACCATGTCCTTCATCTCATCTGATATGCCTTTGTTCCATTCAGTTATAGCCATATGAAAACCATAATCGCAATAGCACTTATTATCAGCTTTTCTATGCCAATTCTTTAAGGCTTCCTTTAAGCTTTCTCCTTTATTTTGAGTTGCAAAATCGATTATAGTTGTGGTACCACCCATAACTGCAGCCTTCGTGCCGCTTTTAAAGTCGTCTGCTGTAATGGTGGATCCAGTATCTAACTCTAAATGAGTATGAGGATCAATACCTCCAGGTAAGAGGTAGCAGCCTGTAACATCTACTACCTTATCTCCTACCTGAGTTAAGTTTTTTCCTATTGAGGCAATTTTTTCTCCTTCTATACGGATGTCACTATCATAGCTTTTTTCAGCAGTGATAATTTTTCCACCCTTAAGTACTATAGCCATTTAAACGCCTCCTCGTTGCACGAATTATTAACGGTAAGAAATACTTAAAGCTTTCTTTGGACATCTAGTAACACAAAGTCCGCATCCAAAACACTTTTCACTATCTATAACAAGTTTTTCATCTATAGTAATAGCATCGTATACACAGCTTGTTCTACAAACTCCACATTTTATACAGACATCATTATTTACTACTGCTGGCATTGAAGTAGTTCTAAAGTTTCTTTCTTTTATTTTTTTATGAGCAAGACCTACGATTTCTGATACATCTTTATATCCGTTCTTATCTAAGAAATCATTTAACTCCTTAGCTATTTTTCCATAAACCTTTGGCCCTTTTAATATTGCTTCTGTACACACTTGTACTGCTGAAGCCCCAGCCATTAACATTTCTGCTGCATCTCTTCCGTTAGTTACTCCACCTACTCCAATGATTGGAATATTAACAACCTGTGAAGCATCGAATATATTTCTGATTGCAAGTGGCCTTATTGGAGCACCTGAAAGCCATCCATAACCAGTTTTACTTCCCATTATTGGAAGACCAGTTTCAATATCAATAGCCATACATGGTCCAAAGGAGTTAATCATAACAAGTCCGTCTGCGCCTGCATCTTCTGCAGCCTTAGCTATTTTTTGAATATCTGTATGTGGGCTCATTTTTAAGAACACTGGACAATCTAAAGCGTCCTTAGCAGCCTTTAATGCATTTATCATTGGAGTTACATCTGTACCAACATAATGAGTCGAAAGTTCAACTGCATCTGCATAAGGTTTCACCAGTGGAGCAACTTGGCTTATTTGCTCTGAAGTATATCCCATGCTAACAATCATTGGAACTCCTGCTTCTTTTGCTTTTTTATATTCTTTTTCTATCCATTGCTCTTTTGTAAGCTCTGACCATAATTCTGTATTTAAGAATCCACTATTAGTATTTGCCATACAAGGACGTGGAACGTCTGCGGCCTCTACTGATATGGTTTTTGTAACAAGTCCACCTGCTCCACCGTTTACAGCAGCTATACACATTTCTCCATCCTTAGCTCCTGGACCAGCAGCTGTGAAAATAGGGTTATTAAATTTCATTCCTAATATATTTACATTTATATTTGCCATTATAAAATCTCTCCTTTATCATTGGGTTTTATCTAATTTAAAATTCTTTACAAATAGATAGCTATAAATTAACTAATCGTCATATGTTCTTAATTTTATTATTTTTTTCCTAGTTCATTAAAGAATATATTTAACAGCACCGCGGATAAACTTCCAGTGGTTATACCGCTATGAAAAATGGTCTGTACCCAATTTGGAAAGTTGTGATAGAAATCAGGATTTGCTATAGGAATCATAGCGAGTCCAATACTTACCGCAACAATTACACCATTTTTTGTGCCATTGAATTCAACCTTGCTTAAGGTTCTTATACCTCCTACTAATACCATTCCAAACATTGCAAAACCAACTCCCCCTAAAACTGGTTTTGGTATCGATGCCATTAATGCTCCGAATTTAGGTATAAATCCTAGTACTAGTAGGATAATCCCCGCATATACAGCTACAAATCTTGATTTTATGCCGGTAAGTCCAACTAAGCCTACATTCTGAGCAAAGGGTGTTTGTGGAAAAGTATTAAAAACTCCTGCAAGCAGTGTAGAAACTCCATCTGCCATTAGGCCCTTTGTTATGTTTCTCCCCTCTACAGGTTTCTCTACCATTTCATGAATTGCCATCATATTACCTGTAGATTCAGTCATTAATACTAGAGTAACTAAGCAAAGTGATATTATGGCTGAAAAATCAAACCTAGGAGTACCAAAATGGAAGGGTAAGTTTACAGTAAACCAAGAGGCCTTTGCAACTCCGCTGAAATCTGCCAAGCCTAATATACCTGCTAATATGGTACCTATTATTAGAGCAAATAGTATAGCTGCACTGTTCCAAATGCCCTTTAAATATTTAAATAGCAATAGAGTTATAGCTAGTACCGCTAAAGCTAGATAAAACTGATTAGGATTTGCAGCTTCTACCTTGCTGTTTGTTATCCATTTAACTCCTGTTGGCAACAGCGATATACCTATAATCATAACCACAGTACCGGTAACTACCTTAGGAAAAAATCTTATGAGCTTTCCAAATAAGGGAGCTATCACAACACAGAATAAACCGGCTGCTATTACCGCACCAAATACTGTAGTCATAGCCATATTGGAATTACCTTTATAAGTACCAGCAATAGCAGTCATAGCTGCCACTGCCGCAAAGCTTGTACCTTCAATAACAGGTATTTTTGCACCCAGTATATTGCCTACTCCAAAGCTTTGAATTAAAGTTGCTATACCTGCCATAAATAAACCTGCATTTATAAGAAATACTACTTCTGCTGGAGATAAGCCTGTTGCTCCTCCAACAACTATAGGTACTGCTACAGCGCCAGCGCACATAGCAAATACATGCTGAATGGAAAATATCCATACCTTAGAAAAAGGTAACTTCTCATCTACAGGCGCTATAGTGTTTTGAACTCTTTGTTGTAACATATCAAACATCCCCTATAATTAAATTCTTGCCCAGAGTTTTTCACTTAAAGATCTTGATTTTGCTAATATGCTTTCTTCATCTAGAGCTACAAGCTGTCTATCCTTCATTAGTACCTTACCATTTACTATGGTAGTATCTACACTTCTTCCTGTCATACCAAATAATATGTGACTATTTATATTGCTAGCTGTCATTGGTGTATGAGGATTATAATCTACTACAATTAAGTCTGCATAAGCACCTGATTCTAAAATTCCAAGAGGTTTGCTAAAGTAGACACTGGCAATGTCTCTATTATTTTCAAATAACATTTTGGGTACTTCACCCCAGGCAACTCTTGGGTCGCATAAATGGTGTTTGTGGATTATATTAGCTACTTTCATGGACTCAAACATATCACTGGTATAGCCATCAGTACCTAATCCTACTCTAATTCCTCTTTTCATCATTTCAATTACTGGTGAACAGCCAACAGCATTTCCCATATTAGATTCTGGATTATGGGCTACATTAGTTTTTGTGTCCTTTAATATGTCCATCTCTAATCCATTAGTATGAATACAGTGAACTGCTAAGGATTTTTCGCCTAAAATATCAAAATCATAAAGTCTTTGTGCTACTCTTTTTCCGTATTTATTTAGGGAATCATACAAATCATCAATACCTTCTGCGGTATGCACATGATAACCTGCATTAACTCCTTCCATTGCTTCTCTACACTTTTCAAGAGATGCATTTGACAATGTAAAAGAGGCATGAAGTCCAAACATTCCTTTAAGCATATCTTGCTCACTAGTATTGGCATATTTTATAAAGTTAATATTTTCTTCAATTCCTTCTTTTAGAATTTCTTCTCCATCTCTATCAGAAACTTCGTAGCAAAGGCAGCTTCTAAGTCCCAATTCCTTGCTTACTTCGCCTATGGTAAATAAACTATCTTTAGCTGAAAAAGGGCTTGCATGGTGATCGAACACTGTAGTAACACCATTCTTTATGCAATCTATAAATGTAGAATATGCACTATACCTTGTATCTTCTAAGGATAGTTTTTTATCTATTCTCCACCAAAGCTTTTCAAGGATTCCCATAAAGTTTGCGCCTGGTTCACCATCAAGAGCCATTCCTCTAGCAAAACTACTGTATATATGATGATGAGTATTTATAAGTCCAGGCATTATAATTTTGCCCTCTGCATCTATAAACTCTGCAGCTTTATATTTTTCTTGAAGTTCTTTACTGCTTCCAACTTCTAAGATTATATTTCCATCAATAGCAACACATCCATTTTCTATTAAAGGATTATTAGGATTTTGAGTAACAACTTTTCCATTCCCTACTAAAAGCACTAATTGTCACACCCCTTCTTAGGATTGGAGAGATTATTTTCTTAAAACCTCTCCAGCTAATATTTTCTTATATTCTCCGTTATCTATAACTAAGTTTCCATTAATAATTACATAGTCAATACCTTCTGGATACTGAACTGGATCAATAAAAGTTCCCTTATCTATAATAGTGTCAGGATTAAATACTACTATATCTGCAAAGTTGCCTGCCTTTAAAGTTCCTCTTTTCTTTAATCCTAGTAGTTCAGCAGGTTTTTTAGTCATTTTGAATATAGCTTCTTCAAGAGAAAGAGCCTTTTCTTCTCTAACGTATTTTCCAAGTACTCTTGGGAAAGCGCCGTATGCTCTTGGGTGAGGTTTTCCTCCTAAAAGTCCATCAGTACATACATTTTGTTCAGGTCTCTTTAAGAAAGTTATAACATGCTCTTCAAGACCATAGAAATCTACCATTCCCACAGCATTTTCTTCTTCTAAAAGAAGATTAAAGGTGGCATCATAAGGATTTTTTCCTTGAAATTTTCCTATTTCCTCAAGACTTTTTCCTATGAACTTTTCATTTTTTTCTGTTTTTACGCTTGTTACAAATATTTGATCAAACCCAGCAAAATCTATAAAGTTATCCCATCCTGGAATTCCTTCTTGTATATCCTTAACCATTCTTGCTCTCATTTCATTATCACTAAGTCTCTCAAGTAATTTGTCTGTTCCACCTGCATGCGCCCAAGGCGGAAGAACTACTCCAAGCATAGTACTTCCTGCTACATAAGGATATTGATCAAAGGAAATTTTTACTCCTTCAGCTTGTGCCTTTTCAAGTAGTTTTATAACATCATCTATATATTTCCAACTCTTCTTTCCACATACTTTAAAATGTGAAAAGTGTATTCTTACTCCTGATAGCTTTCCGATTTGAATAACTTCTTCCATGGATTGAAGAATTGTATCTGCTTCGCTCCTTTGGTGGACTACAAAAAGTCCATCAAATTCGGCTACAACCTTACACATTTCTATTAATTCCTTAGTTTCAGAGTAAGCACAAGGAATATAGATCAATCCTGTGGAAAGACCATAGGCTCCTGCTTCCATTTCTCTTCTTGTGATTTCACACATTTTTTGAATTTCTTCATCCGTAGCTTCTCTTCCTTCAAGACCCATTGCTTCCATACGCACATTTCCATGAGGCACAAGATAGCTTTGGTTTAAGCCTATACCCTTATGTTCCATCATTTTCAAATAATTGTCTGTAGTTTCATAGGTCCAATCGATTTCATCAGTATCTCCATCAAGTCCTGCAAGGTTTTTTCTCCAAGGACTTATATATTCCTTTGGAAGTGGAGCCATAGATATGCCGTCTTGACCTAAAACTTCTGTTGTAATTCCTTGCCTTATTTTTGTTTCGTTATAAGGATTTACCAATATCATAAGATCAGAGTGACTATGAGTATCAATAAATCCTGGACAAACAATTTTGCCCTCTACGTCTATGGTTTCTGCATCCATTAATTCAATATTCTCTTGAATTTTAAGGATTATATCATCTTCAATGAGGAGATCAGCCTTAAAAGGCTTTTCTCCAGTTCCATCTATTATGGTTCCATTTTTTAATAAAACTTTCATTTATATCACCTTCATTACTTGCAATATACTGCCTTAAGTATTCCGTAATATCCTTCTGCCCCTTTATGAAGTTGCTCTACTTCAATATACTCATCTATAGTATGAGCTAAGTTTTCTTTTGAAGGTCCAAAACCTATAGTCTTAATGCCTTTTTCTCCTGCATAGTGGCTTCCGTTTGTACAGAAAGAGTATTGAGTTATCTGTGGAGTTATTCCAGCTTCCTTTAATCCCTTATAGGCTGCTTGAACAAATTCGTCCTCTTCATCATATAACCAACCTGGGAAGAATCTTTCTCCTTCGATTATTTCTCCTGTGTAGCATCTTTCTGTTCCTATAGCATAAGAAGCCTTTGCATCAAATTCTGGGTCTTCTTTTTTAATTTCTTCGATTAATTTAAGTACTGGCTCTAAAACAGATTCTTTAGTTTCTCCCACTAATAATCTTCTGTCGAAGGTTGCTCTGCAGTAATCTGGAACTACTGAAGCACCAGGATAGGGAGAGGACTTAATATCTGTAAGTACAAGTATACCTTTACCAAGAACAGGTTGTTCTGTAACTTCGATGTTTTGAATCTTTTCAATAAGCTTTGACATTTTATATACAGCATTTATACCTTTTTCTGGGTTAGCTGAATGAGCAGGCTTTCCATAAGTTTCAACAACTATTTCAGCACGGCCTCTTTGACCTCTCTTAAGGTTTAATTCAGAAGCTTCTCCTATAACTACATAATCAGGATTAATTCTTTCACTGATTTTTCTAGCAGCTACTCCTTCGAAAATTTCTTCATGTACTACTCCTGCTACATATAAGTTTCCAGCGAAATCTCTTTTGGTATCTTCAGCAAAATATGCAACTGCTGCAATCATTGAGCTTACAGCACCTTTCATGTCTGATGCTCCTCGGCCATATATTTTCCCATCTGCAATTTCTCCTCCAAAGGGAGCATGTACCCATTTTGAATCATCTGGGACAGGTACTGTATCTATATGCCCATCAAATAGAATTGCTTTTCCTGGTTTATTCCCTTTTATATGCCCTATTACATTACCATAAGCATCTATAATAACATCATCATATCCAAAAGCTTCAAAAGCCTTTTTAATAGCTTCAACTACCTTTGCTTCTTCGCCAGAATAGCTTTGGTTTCTAAGAAGTTCCTGACAAGTTTTAGTCAACTTTTCTTTTCTTTCATTACTTAACATATTAAAACCTCCATTATAAGTTTATTTACAGCTTGCATAAGCTCCATTCCAAACAATGTCTCTATATTTATCAGGATCTGTGTCACCTTCCGTACTAAATAAAAGTACCCTTGAGTCTTTATTTAGGTTTAAATCTTCTCTTAGTTCCTTGTATTTATCATCTTTCATAATGCTTGCAATAAGTCCAGCTCCAACGGCTCCAGATTCTCCTGAAATCACAGTAGTATCTCCCTTAATAGGATTTCCAAGGATTCTCATGCCTTTTGCAGCTACCCAGTCAGGACAGGATATGAACATACTGCTATTAGATTTCAACACTTCCCAGCTTATAGTATTTGGTTCTCCACAAGCTAAGCCAGCCATAATAGTTGGCATATCTCCTGTAACTATTCTTGGTTTACCGTCTCCTGCTACTGCTGACCTGTATAAGCATTCAGCCTCTTCAGCTTCAACAATAGAAGTTATTGGACAATTATCCTTAAATACTGAGGCAAAGTAACCTTGAACAGCTCCTGCTAGAGAGCCTACTCCCGCTTGTACGAATATATGAGTTGGCCTTTCAACACCATACTCATTTAACTGCTCTAATGCCTCTACTGCCATGGTGCCATAACCTTGCATTATCCAAGTGGGAATTTCCTCATAACCTCCCCAAGCCGTATCTTGAACTACTACTCCATTATGCTCCTCTGCATACTTAGCGGCCAAACGAACAGCTTCATCGTAATTCATGTCTTCAATGGAAGCCATAGCTCCTTCTTTTCTTATATTCTCAAGACGAGTTAATGAGGATCCCTTTGGCATATAAACTACTGCCTTTTGTTTTAATTGATTTGCTGTCCAAGCAACGCCTCTACCATGGTTGCCATCTGTAGCTGTTACAAAGGTAATTTCTCCAAGCTCCTTTCTAATTTCATCAGAAGTAAGCTTTTCATAGCTAAGTTCTGAAATATCCTTATTTAGTTTGCTCGCAAGATATTTAGCCATAGCATAGGAACCACCAAGAACCTTAAAGGCATTTAACCCAAATCTATAGGATTCATCCTTAATATAAATTCCACCTAAGCCAAGCTCTGTAGATAGATTTTCAAGGCTAACTAATGGTGTTTTAGTATATTGAGGAAAACTTTCATGAAATTTTCTTGCTTTATTTATTTCCTCTGAATTTAAGAAATTTAGATCTGCATTTTTATCGACTTTTACAATATTTTCTTGCCATTTGATATCTTTAATCACTATAGTTCCTCCCTTAATTATTTTTTCATAAATATATAACGCAATTTGTGTGCCAAAATAAGTCTAAGTACTTGCCTTAAAATCTAGAATAAGAAGACTCTTTTTAATTTTTATACTAAAAAAGTGCTTGAAATCATAACATTTCACGCACTTTTTTTATTTGAATTACATAAGCAGGCTACTTAATTATCATTTGTATAATAATTATTATTATGATAATTATGCAGGATTGCCACTTTTTGCAATGCTTTTCTTTAATTTCTTATCATATTGATAATTAATTTATATGTTCAAGTTTTCTATATAGAGTAGCTATCCCTATACCTAATTTTTTTGCAGCCATTTGTTTGCCTTTAGTATCTCTTCCATACATATCTAAAGCTTTTCTTATATAATCCTCTTCTATTTCCTTTAAGGGTTTTATTATATAATTAAGATCAGATGAGATTTTTTTACTATCTTCATAATTTTTAATCGCATTAGGTAGCATTTCTTTCGTGAGCACAAAGCTATCTTCGGACATATTTATCATAAATTCTAGTGTATTTTCAAGCTCCCTAACATTTCCTGGCCAAGGATAGTTTATGAGTATATTTTTACATTCCTCTTCAATAACTAAAATAGTTTTTCCAAAAATATCATTATATTTTTCAATCATGCTCAAAGCTATTTCTTCGATATCTTCCTTTCTCTCTCTTAGAGAAGGTACTTCCAGCGGAATTACGTTTAATCTGTAGTAAAGGTCTTCTCTAAATTTATTTTCCTCAATAAGCTTTTTTAAATCCTTATTTGTAGCTGCGATAACTTTTATATCAATATCCATTAATTGATTTGAGCCTATTCTTGCAAATTTTCTTTCCTGAAGCACTCTTAAAAGCTTTACTTGTAAATTAAGAGGCATATCTCCTATTTCATCTAAAAATATAGTACCCCCATTGGCTAGTTCAAATTTACCTACTCTACCATTAGGATCAGCGCCGCTAAAAGCACCTCTTACATATCCAAAGAGCTCACTTTCTAAAAGGGCATCTGGAATCGCTCCGCAATTTATTGCAATAAAAGGTCTATTCCATCTATTACTCTCAGAATGTATTGCTCTTGCCATTAACTCTTTTCCAGTACCACTTTCTCCAGTAATTAAAATGGTTGATTTTGATGTAGATATTTTTTTGATTTTTTCCTTTAATAAAATCATTGGTGAGGATTTACCAATTACATTTTCAAGCCTTACAGCTTTCCAATCCACCTTTAAAGGACATTGGTTTTTTGGATCATTATACTCATCAAAAACTATGATTTTATCATAATCTGCTATGTGTGGAAAAACTGGTATTTGCTTACCCTTAACTTTTACTTTCTTATTTTGCAATTTTAAATTATATATCTCTTCCCCATCCCCACAATCACCTAATAATATTATATCTAGTGGATAAGTTATTTCTAGCCTTGATACCTTAAGGTACCGTTCAGCAATTTTGTTTATATGAACCACCCTATTGCTTCTGTTTACCACAACAACACCTCTGCCTATGCTATCAATAACTTGTTTGAATACGTCAATATTTCCTTTATTTTTTTTGCTTTCTAAGTGTTCATTACTCTTTATACTTATAAATTCAGCAATTTGTATTAAAAAATCCATATAAGAGTTAAGCTTCTCCTTCAAATAGATTTTTTGTTCTTCACTAGAACATATAAGGCCTATAACCCCTATATTCTTATTATCAAGCTTTATTGGTGTGCATATCTCCATTTTCTCTTCACATTTTTCCTTACAGGAACAGTTAAAACATAAAGAATGACTTCTGGGGTTCTCAATGATTTGACTTTCTCCACAGGATAAAACATAGCTGTATACTGAGTCCTTTTTAGCTATGCTCTCATTCAGTTTATCTTTATAAATTCCTGTGCCAGCAACTCTCAAAAGGTTTTCATCTACAATCTCTACATCTACATTTATAACGCTAGAAATTACATTGGCATACTTTATAACTATGTCTTGAATTTCTTTTAATAAAGATGTTTCCATAAAAATTATCTCCTTAGTGTAAATTTGAATTATAGATATTTTATATAAAAAGGCTCCTTTATCTTCTATGTGATTAATTGGATAAAAGAGCCTTTATAATTATTGCAATATAGAAATAATATCACCTACTTTTATTATACCTCCATTTAGCACCCTTGCAAATATTCCTTCCTTAGGCATTATACAATCTCCAACGGTATAATATATCTGACATCTATCATGGCACTGTTTTCCAATCTGAGTAACCTCTAAAAGTACCTCACCACACAATAATTTAGTTCCTACAGGTAATTTTGCAAGGTCTATTCCTTGAATGACTAAATTCTCTCCAAAGGCCCCAAAAGCAACATTTATACCTTTTTTTCTAAAGTCCTCTATTTTCTCATAGGATAGAAGACTTACCTGTCTATGCCATTTTCCTGCGTGAGCGTCTTGAAAAATACCATGTTCCTCTATAAACTTTGCTTCTTTAATTTCGGTTTTACAGGTTCCTTTTTTTTCACTGATGCAAATAGCTAAAACCTCAGCCATGTTAACCTCCTATTTGGGACATATATCTCTTATCCCCATCTTCGCTTATTTTATTAAAATTATGTTCTAAGGGCTTGCTATAAATACAATTTCTTAGAGCTTCCTTAATAGACTCATCATCATTTTCTGACCTTATTAGATCTCTCAAACTTATGCCATGCTTCCAATGAAGACACTGCTTTACAAAGCCTTGAGAGGTAAGCCTAACCCTATTACAACTACTACAAAAGCTATGGCTCATAGCACTTATAAAACCTATTCTACCTATACCATTCTCTACACTGAAATATTCAGCTGGCCCTTCTCCATTGTTTTTATTTTTACACTGAAATAATTCTTTACTTTCCAAAATGGTATTTTTTATTGAGTCAGAGGAAACCGCTTGAAAATCTCTACTTTCTCCAATAGGCATGAGTTCAATAAATCTAACATCTACAGGATATTTTTCTGAAAAAGATGCAAAATCTAAAATCTCATCTTCATTGAAGCCCTTCATTATTACCGTATTTATCTTTACCTTTATGCCGGATTCAATGGACTTAGTAATAGAATCCATCACTTTATCAAAATCATTACCTCGAGTGATATAATCATACTTATGTTTTTTTAAGGAATCTAAACTTATATTTAATCCTTTAATTCCTGCATCAACTAAATTCTCTATATTTTCAGAAAGAAGGGTACCATTAGTGGTCATATAAACTTCCTTTATTTTAGGAAGTTTATTTATGTCTTTTATAAGAGTGGTTATACCTTCCCTAACTAATGGTTCCCCTCCTGTTACTCTCACTTTTGATATTCCAAGTTCAGAAAAGAGCTTTACCGCTTTATATATTTCCTCTAAGGTCATTAATTCATCTTTTGACGAATATTTAATTCCTTGCTCGGGTATGCAATATTTGCATCTTAAATTACACCTATCAGTCACGGAAACCCTCAAATAATCAATGTTTCTGCCCCATCTATCAATCATAGCAAATATCCTTTCATGGTTAATTCAATCATCTTTCACAATTCCAAATTCCGCTCTTTCCACCGCTTTTGTGAGCAAGGTGTATATCCTCTATTATCATTCCCTTATCTATAGCTTTACACATATCATATATAGTTAAAGCTGCAGCAGATACCGCCGTTAAGGCTTCCATTTCAACGCCAGTCTTTCCACCGGTCTTCACCTTTGCCTCAATTATTATAGTGTGGTCATTTTCTATAATAAAGTCGATTTCACAGCCTGTAATAAATAGAGGATGGCACATGGGTATGATATCCCAAGTTTTTTTAGATGCCATTATAGCGGCTACTCTAGCTACTCCTAAAACATCTCCTTTTTCGACTCTTCCTTCTTTAATAACCTCAAGGGTTGAACTCTTCATTTTTATTTGTCCTCTGGCTATAGCCTCTCTTTGAGTATCTTCCTTGGGACTTACATCTATCATCCTAGCTCGTCCATGTTCATCAAAGTGTGTTAAAGTATCACCCATTCTTCTCTCTCCTTTTATTCACCTTTTCCAAAGTTGCAATTTGGAAATCTACATACATCGCAATCCATGCAAAGTCCGCCATGGCCATAGTTCATTATATCTTCCTTTGTAAGCTTTTCCCCTGCTAGTAGTCTAGGTAGGACGAGATCAAAAATTGTCCTTTTGGAATACATAACACAGCCTGGCAATCCAAGCACAGGTATATTATCTAGATATGCAAGTAAGAACATGGCTCCTGGAAGCACCGGCGATCCATAGGTTACTATTTCTCCTCCTGTATTTTTGATTGCAGAGGGAGTAACATCATCAGGATCTACAGACATTCCCCCTGTACATATTATCATCTCTGCTCCTTTAGTTTTCCATTCATCAATAGCATCAGTTATTTTTTGAGCATCATCAGGAAGAATTATTTGGCCCAAAACTTCACAGCCAAACTCCTGTACTTTTCTTATAATAGCTGGTCCAAAAGCATCCTTTATCCTGCCGTGATACACCTCATTACCAGTAGTAACTATACCTATTTTTTTACTTTTAATAGGTAAAACTCTAACTAGTTTTTCTTTAATTATTTCTTCTGCTTTTTTTATTATTTCTTCCTCTATAACTAAAGGAATTACTCTAGTTCCAGCTACCTTTTGTCCTGCTTTAACTGTCATATTATTATGAAGAGTGGCAAAACATATTTCTCCAAGGGAATTAAGTTTAAAAACTCCCTCCTTATCTACTTTTAATAGGCCCTCTTCTTTTGCAATAAAATCTATTTTTCCTTCTTTTATTTCACTAAAGGTTAAACCTTTCCCTGCAGTTAATTCTTTTAATCTTATAGCTGCATCATTTTCGTGAAGCATTCCTTCTTTAGCCTCCCATACATAGATGTGATCCTTTCCTAAGGATAAAAGCACGGGAATATCCTCTGGTTTTATTATATGACCTTTTTTAAAGGCTCTACCTTTCACCTTTCCCGGAATTATTTGTGTTATGTCATGACATAATATTGAGTTAACTGCATCCTCTACTTTTATAATTTTCATAATTCCACCTCTATAAAAATTGATATAAAATTCTTTTCTTAATATGTAGTTGTTGATTTTAATATATGATTAAATATAAAAATCATTGTAAAGCTTATAGCTAAAACCAATAATAAAAGTATATTGGCTGAGACCTTATCTCCACTTTCAACAGCATAATAAATAGCAGTAGTTATGGTTTGAGTTTTACCTTGTATATTTCCTGCTACCATGAGTGTGGCTCCAAACTCTCCAAAGGCTCTTCCAAAGGCCAAAATTATTCCACTAATTATTCCTTTAATGCTTAAAGGAATAATTATCTTCCAAAATATTTGAAAGTTGCTAGCTCCCATAACCTTTGCAGCTTCCTCGTATATAGGGTCTATGCTTAAAAAAGCTGCCTTTGTGCTTTGATACATGAGAGGAAGAGATACAACAAAGGCTGCTAAAACCGCTGCCTGCCAAGTGAATATAAGTCCTTGTTGAAAGTACTTATATATAATCTTCCCTATGAACCCATTCTTCCCAATAAGCAATAAAAGCAAATACCCTACCACTGAAGGCGGAAGAAACATCGGAATTATAATAAAGGCTTCTATTATTCCCTTGAATTTAAAATTATTTTTAGTTAATACTCTTGCTGCCGCTATGCCTACTGCAAAAGTTGCCACAGTGGCTAGCACTGTGACCTTTAATGAAATAGCTAATGCTTCAAGAACCATATTACTTCACCTGAAAATTATATTTGGCAAAAATCTCTTTTGAATCGTTATTTCCTATAAATTCCATGAATTCTTTGCTTAGTGCATTCTCTTTACTGCTTGATATTATGGCTCCTGGATAGTCAATTGGTGAATGAGTATCTTCTGGCACCTTATACGCAACATAGGAGCTTTTTAAGTTTACAGCATCACTATAATATACAAAGCCTGCTTGTGCTTCACCATTTTCTACGTAAGTTAATACACTTTTTACATCCTTAGCATAGGTTATTTTACTATTAAACTCATCTAAAAGCTTTACCGCTTTGAGATATTGCTCCGCATATTGACCTGCTGGAACAGTTTTAATTTCTCCTAAAACCAACTTAATATTTTTATCCTTTAATTGTTCAGTAGAGCTGATATTTTTATCAAAGGAATTTGAAACTATTAACACTAATGAATTTTTAACAATATCTTTTCTTGAAGCTTTATCTATTAAGTTATTACCCTCCAAAGCATCCATTTGACTTTTTCCAGCAGATATAAAAATATCTACGGAGGCTCCTTGTTCAATTTGTTTTTGAAGAGTCCCTGAGGCTCCGAAATTAAAATTTATCTTTACATTTTTTTTATCTTCAAATTTTTTTGCAATCTCTTTTATAGGCTCCTGTAAGCTGGCAGCAGCGCTGATTGTAATTTCTTTTTTTACAGAACTTTTCTCCTGAGCTTTTCCTTGCTTTTGACTGCATCCTATAAATATCATGGAAGTAAAAATTACAATTAATAATAAGTAAAAATATTTTTTCATTAAATTCTCCCCCTTTAATTTCTATCTGCCGCATTCTGTGGCTTCTCCTGTTAATATTTCAATGCCATGTTTAATGGAGGGCATTATGAATTCTAAGGATTCCCTAACCGCCTTTTCACTGCCTGGCAGATTAATTATAAGTGTATTTTTTCTAATCCCCGATACTCCTCTAGAAAGCATAGCTCTTGGGGTAATCTGAAGGCTGTAATATCTTATGGCTTCTGAAATACCATTTGCTTCTCTTTCTATAATAGCTTTTGTTGCCTCTGGAGTTATATCTCTTTGACTAAAGCCTGTCCCTCCAGTGGTTAGTACAAGATTAACCTTTAAATCATCACACATATAAATTAACTCTTTTTCTATAAGATCTTTTTCATCTGGAAGCAGAATATACTTTTTTAATGTATAACCTGCTTTTATAACCATGTCTTTTATAACCTGTCCGCTTTTATCCTCTCGTTCTCCTTTAAAGCCCTTGTCGCTAGCGGTAATAATTCCTACAGTAAACATGTTAGAAAGCTTCCTTCCTTAAAAATTTTTTATGATTTAAAGTTCCTTTATTTTTTATTGCAAGTATCTCAGCCATAATGCTAACAGCTATTTCAGTGGGAAGCTCAGAGGCTATATCAAGACCTATAGGTGTATAAACCTTATCTAAATCTTTTTTAGAAACTCCATTTTCTAGGATTTTTTCAATAACATAAAGCACCTTTTTTTTACTGCCTATCATTCCTATATATGCCACATTTTTTCCTACTACAGCTTCTAAAGCTGCTCTATCTGGGATATGCCCCTTTGTTACTATTACCACATAGCTGTCTTCATTTAATTTATACCCTGAAAGCTTCTCTCCTACATCTCCTACAATGATTTCATCTGCATCTGGGTAACGATGCTTATTAGCGTATTCTACCCTGTCATCAATTATCACCGTTTCAAAACCTACAAACTTAGCCAGTTTATTCAGAGCTTCACCTATATGGCCTGCACCTGCAATAATAAGCCTTGGGTTAGGCTTAAAAACCTTTATGTATCCTTTTGCTCCGCCACCACATTGCATTCCTAAGTTTCCTTTTCCACCCAGATTATGATCAAAGTCTGAATCCTCGCCTTTTACAATACAATCTAAGGATTTTTTTATCACTTCTCCCTCAAAGGCTCCCCCACCTACAGAGCCTAAAATAGTTCCGTCCTTAAAAACAGCCATAATTGAACCTAGCTTTCTTGGCGTAGAGCCTATATTTTCTGTAATGGTGGCCAAAGCTACCTTTTCTCCATTTTTTAAAGCTTCATAGATTTTTTTCAAAATATCCTGTTCCATAAAATCATCCTTTCAAAAACTTTATTTATCTTTTAGATAGAAGATTGCTTCAAGTACGCCTCCACCTATGTTTCTAGCCTTATCAGAAATAGTGCTGCAATTATTTTTTTCCTTAAGTCTTGGGTCTATATCTGCTATCTTTAAACCTTTATGTGCAGAAGCTCCATCTCTTAAAAGCCCTCTTAATATTCCATCTATAGTCGCTTTTATTTCACTATGCCCTATTTTTGCGATAGTATCGTTTCTTCTAACAATATCTCCAATATCTTTACAATTCTCCATAACACCGTCACAGGGGCTATAAATAACCCTTTCCTTAGAAAAACCCATTATATCTCCTGGAGTACCTGTATTTTCTGAAGCACAGCCATTAAATATAAGCTTTCCTAGATTGTGACCTCTATTTGTCTCTATAACCACATCAACATCTTTCCCAGCTTCAAAGCCAGGTCCCAGGGCTACTGTTATCTTAGCCATAGCTCTGGTGGTTCCAATATTTTTCTTTGCTAATATAGCATCTACTACTATATCTGGCTTCAATTTATTTATGAGGTATCCATTTGGATCTACTGCAACTGGTATAAGGCCATTATCCCAGGCTTCATTTATTTGAGTAATATTATCTGCTCTTAGGGATTCCATATCTTCTACTACATACCTGTCACTATAAATAGCCTCTCCTAGGCATACATTTCTTCTTATAAAGGTGGGATTTTCAATTTCTAATACTAAAACCTTGAAGCCACTTCTATGAAGCTTTTGAATTACTCCTGAGGCTATGTCTCCTCCCCCTCTTACTATTACTATGTTATTTTCCATTGATATACTCCTCATTTATATAATTTTTTCTATTAAGTTTTTATACTCCTCATAGGTATCAACATCCATTAAGCAGCAGGGATCATTTATAGGTACATATTTAACTCTATGTAAATTAGTTTTTATAACTTCTCTTCCTCCAGTATCTCCCTGTAACGCTAAAAGTTCTCCCTTTAAGTCCTCTGGAAAAATAACTGGACTGCTTGGTTTATCATTGCATAAGGGTACAATAATGATATTGTTATATTTTTCAAACTCCCTTATGAGGGTATTAATCACCTCACTATTAATGAATGGCTGGTCACCAGTTAAAAACATATATCCATTACCATTATTAAGATTTTTGATTCCAAGCTTTATAGCTTCACTTTGACCTCTGTAAGCATTAGGATTTACAACAGTTTTAATGCCTCTTTCCCCAGCAATTTTTAATACCTCTTCTTCTCTTCCAATAAAGACTTTTTCCTTTAAATCAGAATTTAATACAGCATCTATAACGTATTCAATCATTGCTTTACCCTTGTAAGGCAGAAGCAGCTTATTTCTACCCATACGACTTCCAAAACCTGAAGCCATAATAATTGCACTTACCATAATCGCCTCCATAGCTTAATGAATGCTATAAATTTTATTTTTTATACTTCCAGAGATAGTTTTATTAATAAAGTTAGGATTATTTTTTCTTATATAAGATATCAGTATTTCTACTTGAAGTTTATGTAATTCTTCTTCTACTTGATTTATTAAAAGTGTTTTTTCACCCTTTGAGTTTTTAAACAACCCTTGCTTATGGAGTACTAATTTTGCCATATGCTCTATAGTTATTTTTTCATTAATATTAGCACCTGTTAGATCCATAAACTCTTTAATTCTATGAACATTATCCTGATTTACCCTAGCTCCTATAACCTTAATGCTAAGAACTCCCAAGGTTTTATTTGTTCTTGTCAAAACTACAGGTTCCTCCTGATTCCATCCTTTAATCGCTTTCATCTTAGAGCCGTCAGCCTCAATTAAAACATAATCAAAATACTTATATTGTTTTTCTAAAATCTCTCTATTAATTCCTAATATCTTGTTCTCTTTGTTAACCCCTGCTCCAAGTATATAAATTCCTGAGTTTTTGCTATAATCAAAAGTACCCTTACCCTCTGGATCAATGCAAAGAAAATCGTATTTATTACTTTCAGGTACAAATATTTTTGTTGATGTGGTGACTAAAACCTTATAATTCTTAAGCTCTTCCGCTAAAGCAAACATTAAGGAAGTCTTTCCTCCTGCACCTACTATGGAAATTATGTCTCCAATATTTAAATCTAATAGCTTATTAAGCTTCATTATTAATATCAACTCAATCCTACTTATATTTGAAAATATTTCACGCAATTTTTATGCCATAATTTAATAGATAAATAGACCTTAGAAATTAAGTAAATCCTTGAAAAATCTAATAGTTACTACTGCTGAGCTTAGCTGTATAACGGGTTTTACTCAAACGTTTTATCTAATATTATCAAAATGATAACATTATTATCATTTTGATAATAATGTTAAAAGGCGGTCTAAACTATTTATTTTTGTATATACTAAAACCTCTAGAAGATTGGATTTTAGAACATGTATAAATTAATCTTACTCATTGCTTCCATATAACTATTCTTGTTGCATTTTACATACCACATATAATTTATCATTTTGATAATTAAAATTGTTGACTTAAGTCATCTCAAAAAATAAATCCCATTTAGTTATTCAAAATTAATAACTAAATAGGATTTTTTACTTAATAATATAGGATTTTTGAAGCTTAAATATATAATCTATAGAAATTTTTAACTTTAAATCAGTTTTTTAGGAGTAATACACTACGGTTTTAATTAATTTAACCTCTTCTTGGTTATTGTTAGAAAAGGCTAGTGTAGTGCTTGTGGAGGCGCTTTCTCTTGTTATTTGTAGCAAATCCCCTTTATTCAAATATATATTTGCATTATCTTTTACAAAGATATCTACCACGCCACCTACACAATAAAATACTTCTGTTATATTAGAGAAATCCTTTTCATTAAAATTACTAGTATGTATTTCCTTAACTTGTCCAGCTGGTAAGGAAATACTATGTAGTTCTCCTCTGCAGCCCGAAGACATCATCAGATTAAAATCAGTGACCATGCCATAGCTTTTAGTTATCCAATCACCGCTAAACCTATCTTTCTGAAATTCCTTTATTTTGATACTATGATGACCTTCATGGTGTAGCTCTAATTCACCTTCTAAAACCATAATCACTCTTTCTATTCCAGGCAAGTGAGTAAATATAGATTCCTCAATCTCTACCTTTGCTGAGCTTATTCTCCACTTAAAATTTCTATGGCTATATTTGGCATCTTCAGGATAAATTAAAAGCTCTGTAGTGGTGCCCCCTGACCATTTTCCAGTAAATAGCTCTTCTTTTCTAATAACCTTCATGGTATATGACATCTCTCATCCCCCTTTAGAATTTATTTCCTTTCAAAATAAATGAATTGAAAAACGTGTTTGATTATCAGTCAGATTAGTTATAATTATATCAGTTACTATTAGAATGACAAGTATTCAAAGATATATCAATTATATTGCTAAATCCACAGGATGTATTGCTATTACTTTTATGCAATTCGGGCAGGCAATTTTTCCTTTCATATATTTATCTATTTCTACGTAAAAACTACAACTCCATTAACAAAAAATTCCCTCAGAGCACTAGTCTGAGGGGGAATATTATAATTTCTAATCTCATAATACTTTCTTCTGTACTTATTTTACTTTTGGTCTAATTGGAATTAGCAAATCCAGCTGCCACTTGTGGTTTTCTTCAACATTTAAAGTATAAAGATTAATATAATTCAAGTGCTCCTCCATAAGTCCATACATGCATTCAGGATTTCCCCAGTTTGGCTCATATTCAGGGTTATTTTTTGCCCAATCACATAGCCAGTTCCATTCCTCAAAATTTCCCATTGATATTGCATGGGCGGCATAAAGTCCACCTGAAAATTCTTTCTTTTCAAAGGGTTTTATAACTTCCATATCACTAGGAATTGTAACCCATCGTTCATATCCATGATCACTACCATCTGCCATCTCACCATTAGGATGATTAAATCCATAATGTCGAAAATCTGGTTTAATTTTAGCAAGTTGATTATTCATTATAAAATTATTCAGTTCACTTGCTGTTGTTAGCTCAGGTAGCCCACCTATATGTCTGATAGATGCAACAGTGGCTGGGGGTAAATACACTATTCTTACATCAGTTAGCTTTGATAAAGTTTCATTGGCACGATTTAAATCACTCATTGATTTTTCCTCCTTGAAATTTATTTTTGTTACCGTTAGCGAGTCAATAATTTTTAGCATCGACTCATCCGCTAATAATCCTGAGCTAATCTTAACTTCAAAATTTTCTTTGAGTCGAGTAATGAACTCTTCTAAAATTGATTTTATAGTAGATAACGCTGTAATTTCATTTGAGAACTCATTGATCTTTTTTTGAAAAACTCCTATAGCAATAGAAGCTTCCTCATTTTGAAGGATTAACTGTATTTCTTTTAACTGTATTCGCAGCTTCCTCAAAATAATAATCTGTTCTAATTTAATTATTGATTTCTCATCATAGGTGCGATAGGCATATCCTTCCTTCTTAATGCTTTGAATTAGTCCAATTTGCTCGTAATATCTAAGTGTTCTTGTGGAGATATTGAAATTCTTTGATACTGTACTTATGGTCTGTAGCTCCATAATATCCTCCTTTCTATTATCATCATAAAGTACGACACCGCGTCAAAGTCAATTATAAATTCTAATTTTATACAAAAATTATATAATTTTTTCAATTGACTGTCATTTAAATCCGTAAGAGAGTGATTTTGATTATTATATAAATTAGGACCAGTCAACAACCTTTGATTAGCTCAAAAGGTTGTTAACTGGCCCCGTCTTATTAAACTCTAGCTATCATTTATCTTCCTTTAGGACTTCAAAGAATTTGTGATAGTTGTCGGAGAATTGTTCTGTGTTCTTAACTATCTGTTTTGTAAGCCCCATATATAAATAGTCAATAATAAATAATTGTCCATACCTTGAGAAAATTGCTCCCAAGCGGTTTTCATTTATTTCATAGCTTGGGGTTAAAAGCACATAATCAGCTATTTGACCTAGGATGCTGGACATATTTTGAGTAATGGCTATAATTGGCGTATTGCTTTTTTTTGCATTTTTTACTGCTATATTAACTTCCTTTGAACGGCCGCTAAAGCTGATAGCTATAACCACATCCTTAGAAGTACAAACATTGGAATTCAGAATATTTGAATTTCCATCATTTATAAACACAGACTTAATACCAATCTTCAACAGCTTGTTCTGAAAGTCCATTGCTACAATGGCAGATGACCCTACTGCAAAAAAGTAAACTGTGTCGGCATTTTTAATTAAATCAATAACATCCTTAAATGTGTCAACTGTATTAGCTGCTATAACATCGTTGCAGGTCAATGAAATCTCATTGATTATTTTTGAAGGCATATCGCTTAGATCGTCTGCCCAGCTTAAAAGCTCAGTTATATTGTTTTTCTCTATTTTAGACAAACTCTTGGCTAATTCCACCTTGGTTTCCTGATAGGTCAAGTCAAAAGCTCTTTTTACAAATCTAGATACAGATGGTGCAGATACATTGCATAATTCAGCTAGCTCAAAGACACTGAGAGTTAAAACCTGCTTTGGATTTTTCATTATAAAATCAGCTACTTTTTTTTCCGATTGTGGCAATGTGTTATAAATACTTCTTATCGTATAAATCATATCCATAAGAAAATCTCCTTATTACGGTCTGTAACTACACAAAACTCTACAGTCTCCTTGTATTTCATATTCATTTATGGATGCTGGTATAACTAGGGTTTCAGTATAATGCAGACCATATTTTTCTCCATCTATTATAATATTACAATCATTAAGAACGCAAGTAAGTATATGATATTTATCCTCTTTGCATACCCTCTGTGACCCAATAGTATCAATAACATCCACTTTAAATTCCTTTGACTCAATAGCATTTTCTATTTTGTTTTTATTTCTTGAATCTAAGGAGAACTCTTTTTTACATGCCCTAAGGGATATGTCAAGTACTTCAAAACCTTTATTCAGGTGCAATTCTCTTCCTCTGCCGTAATCATACATTCGGTAAGTAATGCCACCGAAACTTCCAATTTCCATTACAAGGGTTCCTTTTCCGCAAGCATGTATTAGACCCGCTGGAATGTAGACAAAATCCCCCGGTTTCACAGGTATACGAATGAGATATTCCTCTATGCTACCATTTATTGCAGCTTCCTTCAGTAATTCAGGATCATCTATATTGCAGCCTGCAATTACAGAAGCGTTTTTATCACATTCTAGTACATACCATGACTCTGATTTTCCAAAATCATTCTCTATTTTCTTAGCGTACTCATCATCAGGATGCACTTGTATGGACAAATCCTCCTTGGCATCAATGTAAGCTGCTCTAATCATCTGATAGGTAGTATCCTTTCCCATCAGTTCTTTGAAATGAAGTTTTATTAAATTATCTAATCTCATATCCTTATATTCATCATTTAATATTAGATTTTCGCTGTTCTTATATGCGCATACCTCGCGGACAATACCTGTGCCTTCCTCCAGGTTTCTTAATTTGGAGAGTTTGTCTCCTGCCCATAGTGCTTTTACATTAACGGGCTTAAGACGAATTGGTTTCATCATATCTGTTCCTTCCAAATAATTTCTCCATTTTCCTTATAACAGCGATAGGGAAATGGTTTTTCTTCAATTTTTTTATGGTTTTGCTTGCTAGCTGGAAGGCTGCATGCTGCTACAGCTAGAATTGTATCTCCAGTATTTATAATTCTATGGGCATAATGTCCATTGATGTAGTGAAGAGAGCCTTTGAATATTTTTTCTGCATAAAAATCATCCTTGCCATCCCAGAATAATAGAAAGCCTGTACCCTCTAAACCGTAATAATACTCATCGCAATCATAATCATCATGATAGTGACCTGAAGTCATGGCACATTCCCCATCTACCGTAAACGGATTTATATATGTGATACCCCACTGTAAATTTCCTTTAACAAAGCTTTCACGATTAAAGTTCTGATTGGCTACCTTATATGCAAGTTCATCGCCAAAATCATTTATGGCATCATTATTCTTATAAACATTAACACATTCTCTTATCATCTTTTGACGCCACTGCACATTTTGTCCACTTAATTCAAAATCATCCCAGAACTTTTGAATCCCTTTTGGTTCTTTAATAAAATCCATATTTTTACCTCCATATTATAAAATATATTTCTCAAAATTCGGCTTTAAATATGTTTTATGAATAACTGCTGGTTGATAGCCTTTATTGACTATTACGTAGTCGGTTATATCTGAAGGAATAACTACAATTTCTAGGTACTTTTGAGTGAAGCTAAACTCCGGATTAGATTCTGAGTGAACTTCTATTTCTTCACCGTCTACAAGGGTTATTACTGTAAATTGATCATTATTATTTGATTTGTAGCATCCCTTTGTCTTAAGTTCCACTCTGCTAGTTTGATAATACATTAAATCTGTATCACCTACGATAAATTCTTCAAAGTCATCATCTTTTTTTATTAGCACAGGTTCTTTTGCTATGTTCTTTCTTACCCAATCTGTATTTCTGCTATGCTCTAGAACCTTTCTTGCGTTTTTTATATGAATTGGACGAGTTTTTCCATCCTTATCCTTACGATTGTAATCGTAAATCTTATAAGTATAGGAACCTATAGTTAAGCTTCCTAATTCTAAAATCAGTTGATTTTGCCCTGAAGCATGGATGGTACCTGCTGGTAACATAAACTGTTTACCCGGTATTGAATCTTCCCCGTTTATATATTTTTTATAATCAACCTCAGAGCCATCCTGCTGAGATTTTTCTGCTAAATCAAGGAATTCCTCCACATCTGCACCATTCTTAAAGCCTACATAGGTCTTGGCGTTATGCCCTGTAGCTACAACATAATAGGCTTCATCCTGAGAGCCTTTTTCATTATAATGCTTTCGTGTAAATTCACCTTGAGGATGAACCTGAATAGACATATTACCATCACTGTGGTAAGTATCATCGTAATTGAAACGAATAGGAAAATAACCATCAAATTTTTCATAGGCTTTTTCTCCTATTATTGATCTTCCTTGAAGGCTCATAAATGTTGCAAAGGGCAATTCAAAATTACAGGAATTTATATCCACAACAATGCTGACTTCCATAGGAATGAATTCAAAAATCCAAGCTATGTTTTTTGAAATGTCCATAGGAATATTCCTTATTTTTCTGATGTATTCACCACCCCAAATGCCTTCCAAGTACACCGGCTTGCACCTGAAAGGATACTTTACCAGCGTGTCCAAAAGCTCCTTAAAGGCTTCAAAGGGCAGCAGCTTATATTCATCATCCTTATTTCCATCAATATAAAAGTCTATTAAATTCTCATTCATAAGCTTTTTTCTTTGATGCACAACAATTTCAAAATCTACGAAATAATTGCGACGCATGAGAGCATTGAAGGGTCTTACCTCACTATCGCCAATATTCATGAACTTGCCTTCGCGTGCACGAACAGCAGTGTTTTTGGGAGAAATATCAATGTAGATCACTTTAGAAGCGATTTCTAATAATGGCTTCACTGTACATCCATGTCCATAAACTATGCTTATCCCATCAAAATTAAGTATTTCACTAATCCTGTTTTTCAATTTTTCATAATCGATGAAATCCTCAATTCTTCCTTCAAATAAATTTCCGAATAATAATACCGGATCATCCTCATAGTTCAGGGGTAAGTTTGACTTTGTCATTTCATTAATTTTCTCTTCACTTAAGTATACGTCCTTCATGTCAAAGGCTTTACTGCTTTTATTATATATCTGCTTTTGTAGCTCATTTACAAAGCTTATAAAATTACTTCCCACATATCCATCTACAAGGATAACAGCCTTTTGACGTTGACCTAGGCTCTTTATGATTGAGGAAGCCACCTCCTCATTACCTACTACCATTGATTCTATAATAGAAGAAGTTAATACAGGACGGTTGATTGCGGTCAAATCATCATATGCTAAAGGTTTAAACATAAAACTCATAAAATACTCTCCTTTATAAATTATTGAGGTTTGTATTCCCCTAAGTTAAATATAAACCTTTTGTGATTAAATTTCAATAATTTTTTTATTTTTTTATTTTTATGTTATTATATTTCATTTGTTTTTAATATATGTTATTATTAGTTTAATGTTAATATACTTTTATTAATTTATCCGGTAAAGGAGGTAAAATATGAAAATCACTGTTGATACAAAAAATTTATATCGAAAATGGCCACATGTTGAAAGGTTTCAGAATACCACATTACGGTATACTCCTTCTCCTTCCTTCCCTAAGGTAATGGAAAAAGTTATTGGACGTCCTTCCATCATCCGATTATTTATAACCTTGGATGAAGTTTGGGATTATCGAACAGATAGGTATTATTGGGACTATCCCATTGGAGTTAATCGATATGAAGGAGATAAGAATCATTATGACTATGACTGGCCCTTAACGGTGCCTTCTCCTGTCAACGCTCATATTCAAGAATATCTAATCTCACATGCGGAGTGTGCTGATGAAGTACTGTTAAATTTACGCAGATATGAAAGAGAAGCAACAGATGGTGTTATCACATACCAAAAATATGAAGAAGTTTTTGAAAAGGTGGTTGAGTTTTATAAGAATCTCTGTCCTAATATAACCTATATTGAATGCTGTAATGAAGTTGAACTTGTTCAATTTGGAAATTTAAGTATGAAGGAATATTACAAACTATACCAGTGTGCTTATAGGGCAATCCAAAGATTAAATCAAAAGCATAATTACCAGATGCCCCTTAAGATAGGAGGTTTTGGATTATCTCATGGCATTACTCATTGGCATTTTTGGCAAGAATTCTTAGAGTTATTAAGTAGAGATGAACATAGAATCATTGATTTCTATTCCATGCATGAATATCATACAAATCCACAGCGTATCATGGAGTTTTGCATGCGTCACCAGGAAATAATCAATGAGCTTAATCTCCCTGAGCTTCCTTTACTTATGACTGAGTATGGACTCAGGGTTGGAATTGGAGATGCAGGCCGTCCTACAAATATTCAAAACGCAGCTGGTGAAATCCCGGGAATGATATTAGGCTCACACTACCCAAAGCTAAAAATGTTTCCATGGTGCACTTTTCATAATCCAAATCAGCAGTTAGGCAGAACTATGTTCATACTCAACGAAGATAATAATTATATCCCTACCCCAAGTGGTCATGTAATGACAATGTTTAAAATGTTAGGTACTCATGAGCTAATGATTAAAGAATATGTGGAAAATAAAGCTGTCGCAACAATAGATGATGAAAGAATATGTGTTTTAATCTCAAACCCAGGACAAAATGAAGAGGATATAGAAATAGTATTGAACAATTTAGAAAATAGAAACTATGACATTGATAAATATTTGGTAAACAACCATATTAATAATTGTTTAACTGATCCTACCTCTCACTCCTTGCAAACAACAGAGAACTTTAACGTTGTAGCAGATAATAACGCATTGTGTATAAAGGATAGGATGATAGGAAACTCCTTCTGTCTGTGGACTTTAAAATATACTAAATAGAAAATGCCACCTGAGCCACTAGCTTAAAAATTGTTAACCTTCTACGTTTTATTGCAGTATTATAAATATCATTTCTAAAGCATTGTCTTTTTATAATTATAAGAAAACAAGTGCGTAAGTATTTTTGTATTAACTTACGCACTTTTCTACATTCTCAGGAATTAAAAATTGCTGATGCAAACCAACTAAATTTCTAGTTACTCATTCGCTTTTGTTTTATAACTACAAGAGCCACAGAAAGCACTGCTGTAGCAAAACCAAGCATTATGAGCATATTTAAAAATATAGGGGTAAGATTCTCCATACTAAAGTTAACTAAATTAACTATGATATTATTGGATCTTACATACCAATAGTTTGGTGTAAAGCTTGCAATGGTTAATACTGTTTTGCCAAGCAAGGCCTGGGGCACAAACACTCCGCTGATGAAGCAAGTTCCTAATGAAACCACATTTGCTGCTGCAGACATTGCACCCTTGCTCTTTATAATATTGCCGATTAAAAAGCTTATACTCAGAGCTACTAAGGTAAATATAAAGGAGTTTAATAGAAACAACATACCCTTGGCAGTAAACATATAACTGCCATACATGATAAAGCTTGTAAAAATCATTGCAAACCAGGCCAGTACTGCATAGCTAAAATTCCCTAATATCATCTGAAAATTCATATTTCTAAGTTTTATCGGTGAGCAGAAATTGCGCTTTTTCAAATCTGTATTATTAAACACAATCATAACAGAGCAAACTCCTAAAATTAATATTGAAAACAATGAATATGCTAAATAGTTAAAATAGAATGTAATCTTTTCATTTTTAGAAACTTCACCTAGGGTGCTTGATAGCTTAACTTCAGTTTTCTGCGCTAAATCATTATCTACATAGCTTAAAAGCTGTTCCTCAGATAAATTCTCCATAGCACTGGTATATACTTTTACAGTATTTAAATATTTATTTATGATATTATCAAGGTATATTTCACTGGTTGAACCTGGCACTGTGGTCTTTTCCAGCTGTAATATTTCTCCGCTTAGCAGCCCATTGGCGAAACCTTTGGGAACTTTTACTATATATTCTACCTCCCTAAAAAACAATGCATCTTGCAACTTTTTAGTATCATCCGGGATATTTACAATATTAGCATTTTTGCTTAAATAGTTCTTTAGGCCTTCTACTAATCTTGAATTATTATCATGATTTATGAAGACTATATTAACTTTGGTTTCAGAAAAATTCGTATTTACAGCCTTAGTACTAGTATTTGCAAGAGCTACTGCAAGGGATATAAATACCACAATATAAATTATTATTTGAGATAAGTTTTTATAAATTATTTTAAAAAAAGCTTTATAAACTTGCATACTTTTGCCTCCTTAATACCAAGTAAGTGATTATGCTGAAAACTGCAGCAAAAACGGAAAGCATGGCTATATCCTTAAAAAATTGAGCGTGGGTATTATAATAATATAGTGAATAAAAGCAGTCTGCTATTAAATTTGCTGGATTGAGATACCCTAAGATAGGAACATTTTTATTAACAATATATTTCATGTCATGGTTCATCATACCTGATAAAAATGACATTATCATAGAAAGTCCAATGAGGATTCCAATTTTAATCCCCTCACCTTTTTTGACTATTGAGGCAATACAAGTTCCAAAGGTAACTCCTGTAATTGTGCCTATTACACAAGTCAATGCTATATAACCTAATTGACTACCAAAGTTTACTTTTAGTATCAAAGTCAAATACCCAAGCAAAGCAAATATTTCAACTAACTGAACTGTAGTTGCAGCAAACATAGAAGCCATGAATATCTTTAACTTATGTGTAGGAGCCACGTTAACTCTTGATCCCTGTGGAGATAGATTAGCTTGTATGGCATTTACTTCTTTAAGTCCACAGAAGCTTCCGTATAGGCAAGCCATTGCAATCAAGGAATAAAAATAGTTTACAACGGTATTAGGAGCTGCTTTGCTTGGAGCAACTTCTTTAAGATAATCAGTCCTGCTTGATATATTATTTAAAAGTCCATTTTGAATTGCAGCAGGATTATTACTCACAATTGTTACCACTGTAGAGGAAGTTTGCTTAAAATCATCTAAGAAACCTTTTATAATGCTTTGATTTATACCGGATTTCTTCACGACAAGCTTTATTCCATTATCGAAATAAATATAACCTTCTATTTTGCCGTCTTCAAGAAGCTTATCCCCTTCTTCCTCTGATATAAAGGTTATATCAAACAGATTGCTTTCTCTTGAACTATTAGAGCTTGAAACCTGCTCAATAGCCTTAATAAAATCTATATTCTTTTTATATTCATCATTATTAACTATTCCAATTTTAATTTCAGAAAAATTTTCTGAACTTGAAAGATTTGAAAAAGCCATATAAAATAATGTGGCTAAAAGTATTGGAAATAAAAATGTCCAAAACATAGTTTGCTTGTCTCTTACAATACATTTAAGCCTATACAGATAGTTATGGAAAAACATAGTATCCCTCCTTTAATCCCTAAGCTCTTTACCTGTTATTTCTAAGAATACATCATTCAAAGTAGGTGGCTCAGAATAAATCTTTCCCACGCTGACATTCTTTGACTTTAAATAATCCATCAAAGCAATTAGATTATTTTTACCTCTGCTTGACTTAGCAATTAATAAATTTTCCTTATATTCTGCAGAAACTATATGAGGAAGATTTTTAATATCCTCTAAAAGACTGTCATCCATTTTAAATATCTCGACAGTGAGCTTTTCACCAGAATTTATCATTCCCTTTAGCTCTTCATTAGTACCTGCTGCTATTATTTTTCCTTTGTCCATAATGGCTATTCTTGTGCAGATTTCCTCAACCTCTTCCATATAATGAGAAGTATATACAATGGTAGCTCCCTCTTTATTAAGCCTTTGTATCCCTTCTAAAATATTGTTTCGACTCTGAGGATCAACTGCAACAGTGGGTTCATCTAAGATGATTAGCTTTGGCTTATGAGCAACACCGCAGGCAATATTTAATCTTCTAAGCAACCCGCCGCTTAACTTCTTTGGATAAAACTTTCTAAAATCATTAAGACCTACAAAGTCTATAGCTTCCTCTACCAGTTGACGACGCTTTCTTTTGTCAAAAATGTACATTCCACAAAAATAATCAATATTTTCAAGAGCCGTCAATTCATCAAACACCGCAACATTTTGCATGATTATGCCAATATCCTGCTTAATATCATAAGCATCCGGTGACATAGGTTTTCCATAGATCTCTATGCTGCCTTTGTCATATTTCAATAGAGATAAAATGCAGTTAATTGCTGTGGTTTTTCCAGAACCATTAGGACCTAAAAGACCAAAAACTTCTCCCTGATTTACTTCCATATTTAAATGATCTAAAGCAATTAAATCACCATATCTTTTTACTAGATTTTTAACCTTTATTACCATAAGGATCCCCCCATTATTGATTTAGCAAATTTTCTCGGCAGAACTATTTAATAAAATATATCCATGTCCTATCTATACATTAATCTTAATATATTTATTTGTAATTTGTTAGTGAGCATACTCCAAGCTTCCCATGACAAATGTAAGAATAAGCTTGAGGACTGTAAGATGACGTGCTAGAATTTATATGTGATGACTATTCTTACAAAGTAAGGATTTGGTAGATAAGATGAAGAGATTAATTGATAAACTAGCTATTTTTATTATTTCTTTGGCTTTATATATAACTAATGAAAATAACATATATATGGTTATACCTATTTTAATTTCCATAATTTTAAGTGCAATACTAAGTTATTTGGAAAATGAATCTATTACCATAGCAGTATTTACTATTTACCTAGCTGTTTGCTTTTTTAAGCTGGATTACCTATTCTTTATTCCTCTTATATGCTATGATGCAGTATTGCTTAAAATAAAAGGTATATGGATATTTTCATTTCTTCCTTTAATATTTAATTTTATTAAAACACCCTTTATATCAAACTGGTTAATTGCAGCTATTATTATTACTGCATATATTTTAAAACATCGCACAGTTTCTTATGAGAAGCTTGAAAAAGACTATCATAAGCTTCGTGATAATACTAAGGAAATATCGATGCAGCTTGAAAAACAAAATAAGGAACTTTTGGACAAACAGGATTATGAAATAAATCTCGCAACTGTAACAGAACGAAATAGAATAGCAAGGGATATCCATGATAATGTAGGGCACTTGCTTTCAAGATCCATATTGCAAATAGGAGCACTCCTTGCTATAAATAAAGATGAAGAAACTAAAAAAAACCTAAAGCTTATAAAGGGTACCCTCTCTGAGGCCATGGATAGCATACGTACCAGCGTACATAATTTACATGAAGAATCCATTGATTTGCGAACTGAAATACAAAAATTAATTGATGGCTTTAGATTTTGCTCTATAAAATTTCATTACGATGTGGAAACAAACTTAGAAAAAAATATGAAATATTGCTTTATTACAGTAACAAAGGAGGCCTTGTCAAATATCATAAAGCATTCTAATGCTACCGAAGCTTTAGTGATTATTCGTGAGCACCCAGCACTCTATCAATTGGTCATAGAAGACAATGGTTCCTCCTGCAGCTACAGCAGTGAAAACGGCATCGGAATAAAAAACATTACAGATAGAATTGCTGCCTTAGGCGGTAATCTTAATATTAGCACCCACCAAGGGTTTAGAATTTTCATTTCAATTCCAAAGGATAATTATTTTGAAAGGACCAGATAAAAAATATGAGAATAGTAGTAGTAGATGATGATAAATTAGTATGCGAAGCCCTTAAAACTATATTAGAAGCAGAAAAAGATATCTCAGTGTTGACTATTGGTCACAATGGAAAGGAAGCTATTGAACTTTATCACAATTTGAAGCCTGATATTCTATTAATTGATATAAGAATGGAAATCCTGACAGGGCTAGAGGCGGGAGAAGCCATTTTAAAAACAGATAAAAATGCAAAAATACTATTTCTGACTACTTTTTCTGACGATGAATATATAGTAAAAGCCTTGAAGATAGGGGCTAAAGGATATATTATAAAACAGAATTTTGAATGTATTGTACCCTCATTAAAGGCTGTATATGCGGGACAAAGTGTCTTTGGTGATGATATTGTTTCAAAAATTCCATCTTTAATTAATAAAAACAATAAAACTGATTTTTCTAACTACGGCATTACAGGAAAGGAACTAGAAATTATCACCACTGTAGCCGAAGGCTTGAACAATAAAGAAATAGCCAGCAGGCTATATTTAAGCGAAGGTACTGTTAGAAACAGTATAACCAACATTTTGGAAAAGTTGAACCTCAGAGACAGAACACAACTTGCTATATTCTATTATAAGAACAGATAAAGGTCAATTGTGATAATTTATTTATTTTAATGCCACCATACAATTATGTAAACGAGAGACCTTAACATAAAATAATTGAAAATGCCTTAGGGTGTAACTCCCTAAGGCAAATATATCATTAACTAATGCTTTCTTTTTACTTTGATTTAGCCTGTGATAAATATTGAAACAATTGCTCTTACTTATGTTTTAATAATCCTTTAGCTTTTCAAGTTTATTGTCCAGCAATAATCTTCTTAAAAGTTTTTATTTATAGTTTTGTTTTTCCTCATAAGCTTGCTGTAATTTTAAAATATCTATCTTTTTCATTTGAAGCATTTCCTTCATAACTCTTTGGGACTTTACAGGGTTAGGATCACTCAACATCTTACTTAAAGCAGTAGGAACGATTTGCCACGACACACCATACTTATCTTTAAGCCAGCCACATTGCCCCTCTTCTCCGCCCTCAGAAAGTTTATACCATAACTCATCTACCTCCTCCTGTGTGTCACAGTTAACAAAGAAAGATATTGCTTCAGAGAAGGTGAAAGAATGTTCCAAACCGCTGTCAATAGCCATAAACTCCTGTCCATGGAGTGAAAAAGTAGAGTGTTTAACTGTTCCTTTGATGCTATTTTCATCTTCTCCATAGTAATTTATCTCAGCAATAACAGAATTTTTGAAGAGAGAAACGTAAAAATTTATTGCCTCCTCAGCTTTTCCATGCTGCCTCCCTACAAACATTAAAAAAGGTGTAATCTTTTGTTTACCCTTTGCAAGATTCAACTGCCATGAAACACCATACTTATCTTGAACCCATCCGAATCTTTCACTGAAAGGATACTTATCTAATTCCATAAGAACTAATCCGTCCTCAGAGAGCTTCTTCCAAAGTTTGTTTACATCTTCTATGGTATCGCAATTAACGAAAAATGATATAGCAGGAGTGAAAGTGAAATAGGGTCCACCATTTAAGGCTATAAATTTTTGTCCTTCAAGCTCAAACTCTACTGTCATCACATCTCCTTTTAATTTTCCTGAGATTTTTGCTCCCGCTTCTTCATACAGACTCTTATGTAGTATCTTTGAGCTTTTAAAAACAGAGGTATATAAATTTACTGCTTCCTCTGCCTGATTATCAAACCACAAGTGAGGTACTATTTTTTGCATATAGATTTCTCCTTACAATTATTTATTTTTTATACTCCTACCTATATTTTTCTGAGGAGAGGATGCACTATAACTTTATTTACTCATTTCAGTCTGCTCACTTTCGTAGCTAAGTTGCCATCCTATTCCAAATTTATCTATTAAAAATCCGTAGCATTTGCTCCAAAAAGTTTCTTGAAGATCCATAACTACAGTACCATCAACTTTAAGTTTGTTGAATAATAATTTAATTTCATCCATATCCCTACTGCCAATTACCAGGCTAATATTATTTCCAACCACTAAAGGCATATCTGGAGGAACATCTGAAAACATTACTGCGCTTTCTTTTATTTTAAGCTCAGAATGCATTACCAAATTCTTTGTTTCTTCAGCAAGTGGAAACCCTTCCTTTGATGGCACATCTCCAAATAGCATAATTCTAGGCTTCTCTGTATTAAAAACCTCAGCATAAAATTCCACAGCTTCACGACAATTTCCATTAAAATTTATATATGTTTGTACAGCCATTATAATCACTCCTTAATTTTATATTTTAAATAATCCTTCTTATATATTTTCTATTGTTCTTCCTTCGGTATACTTTTTGAAATTATCTAGAATCGCTTGCCATCCCTGCTGTTGCTGCTCAGTTGGATAGGTGCTTTCCGCATCAAAGGTTTCAATTATCTCTGTTTTGTTTTCTTCATCTATAAAAGTAATCTTAACTTTTCTTCCATCACCTATAGTGTAAGAAATAACTTCATTTAATTTCACTTCATCATAAACGCCGCTAAAATCAAATCCAAAACTTCCATCCTTGGCTTCCATTCTTGAAAGAAATCTCCCACCAACCCTTAAATCATTTTCAGAAACTGGAGTGTGCCAGTCATCTGAAGCATTCATCCATTTTGTTATATGTTCTGGCTCCGTCCAATATCTCCATACTTTTTCTATTGGCGCACTGACTGTTGTTCTTATCTCTATTTTTAAATTATTACCTGTTTCCACTTTATTCATTCCTCTCATAACTTTTTTCAAAAGTATTAATTTTCCTAAATAGAATTAATTTTAATAGCTGTTAGTTCAGGATTCATATTGCTTTGCTTTCTAGCTAGCACTAAATTAACTCAAAGTTGCTTCTAACCATTGATTTATTATTTTTATCATTGAAGCTCTTTTTATTTTTATTTCATCTATACTGTAAAAAGTTAGTAGAGCTCTTTTGTCTGCAACCCATTCTAATAAACCAGTTTGATCATCAATTACGTGGCCTTTATCCTTAGTATCTTTACCTTTGGCTCCAGTATGAAAAACAAGCTGCACACGATCATTTTTATTTAGTTTGAAAGTCATTCTATCATCATTTCTATAGCAAAAGCTCGGAGCATTCCATTTTATATGTTCAGTAATTTCTTTATTGGTACTTAAAATAATTTCTCTTATTTCTTCTATTAGCTCCTTTAAAGGATGTTCTAGATTTTTCATAAAATCATTCACATCAATGTATTTAGATTTACTAGACATTTTTCCTCCTATAACTTCAATATTTTTAAAACTTGAGCTAGATATAAAACTCAGCAATTCCTTCTTTTGACCTGATTTTCTTTTAAGCAATACTCTTAATTACTTATCTATAGTTAAAACCTTTATCTATGGATTATAAATTGAATTGTATAATTTTAATATACTATAATGGATATATTGAGTCAATATTTTTTATTTTCAGATAATCATTATCTTTTATTAGCTTTTTGTTTTTGTTACTCTCTTTATCCTTCCCACTCTTTAAAATAATAATTAAATGAGCCAAGGTAGTAAATACCTCGGCCGGATGCCTTTGTACATTCCATATATAAGAAGAGCTCCATTTAGAGTTCATAGTTTTTATATTAAAGCACATTCATTATAATTTATTCTCTATGTTTAGTATACACTCCAAGTGTTATGACTTATTTTCATAAAATATTCTTCTATACTCTGGAAGCAGGTATTTACCATAAATTTTATTTCCTCTTCATTAATAATGTATGGAGGAATAAAATAGAGTACATTCCCAATAGGTCTTAACAATAATCCTTTGGTAAGAGCAATCTTATAAATCTCATAACCTACTCTCATGTGCCAAGGAAAAGGTTCTTTCCTCTTCCTATTTTTTACTATCTCAATAGCTGTTATCATACCTATACTTCTTACTTCACCTATGTATTTTAAAGCTTGTGCCTTTTCATTAGTAAGTTTTCTTATCAGCTCGCCTTTTCCCTTATTGCTTTCTATAATATTATCTTCTTCAAATATTTTTAAACTTTCTAATGCAATAGCGCAACCTAAAGCATTACCTGAATAGGTATGACTATGAATAAATGACTTACGCTCATTATAATCACCATAAAAACAATCATATATTTCATCTGTTGTCATAACTACGGACATAGGCATATACCCAGCAGAAATTCCTTTTGAAAGGCACATAAGATCAGGACTTATTTCAGCATGATTACAGGCAAACATCTTGCCGGTTCTTCCAAAGCCCATTGCTATCTCATCTACAATAAGGTGTATCTCATATTTATCACAAAACTCCCTCAGCTTCTTTAAATAAATTTGTGAATAAATCTTCATACCTGCCGCCCCTTGAACCATAGGTTCAACTATTATAGCACTTATCACGTGATGATTTTCCACTAAAGACTTTTCCATAGACTCAAAGCACTCTGCATTACAGTTTTCTCTATTACAACCATATTTACACCTATAGCAATCCGGGCCCTCTACTCTTATGGTATCTAAAAGCAAAGGCTTGTATATCATATTAAACTCATCAATATCACAAACAGACAAGGCACCTAAGGTCTCTCCATGGTATGCATCGCTTAGTGCTAAAAATCTTCTCTTTTTAGTTTTCCCCTTTTGCATGTTATAATGAAAACTCATCTTTAAGGCTATTTCTACTGCTGAAGATCCATTGTCAGAGAAAAAAACTTTTGTAAGGTTCTCTGGTGTTATATCTATCAGCTTTTCTGATAACTCTATAGCAGGCTTGTTTGAAAAGTTTGCAAATATAACATGCTCAATATTATCAATCTGTCTTTTTATCGCTTCATTAATTCTCTTATTGCTATGTCCCAAGGTATTTGCCCACCAGGATGATATGCAGTCTAAATATTTATTTCCATCAATATCGTAAAGCCAAGCTCCTTCTCCTTTTTCTATAACTATTGGATTAAGCTCCTCATAGTCCTTCATTTGTCCACAAGGGTGCCATATGTATTTCAAATCTTTTTTTACATAATCATTCATTTTTTCACCTTATCCTTTATTTAAGCTCTTCCATTACTTCTATTATCTTCTCAATTTTAAAGGCTTCTTCAGCCTTTGTTCTTATGGCTTTTATCATATTATCCTCTAAGCTTTCAATGTTTTTAAATTTTCCTATAATGGGTACTTTAGTGAGCTTTTCTATGATCTTGATGTTATCATCGCAAAGAAAATCTTCTTTATAGTTGTTTATTATAATGCCCTTGATTTTAATTCCTAAGTTTTCTATATATCTTACTGTAAGCGCTGTATGATTTATTGTTCCAAGCCCAGCTCTTGCAACAATGATAACGCTCATATTTAACTCCTTAATAAGATTTTCAAGGGTGTATACTCCTCTTTCATCATCTATCAATGGACATACTATTCCGCCACTGCCTTCAGCAATTATAAAATCATACTTTTCTTTTAGAGCATCATATTTTTCTCTTACAATATTTAAATCCATAGGGTTATTTTCCAGTTTTGCAGCAAGATGAGGAGATACTGGCGCCTTATAAATATAGGGCGTGATGTTTTTATAAACTTCTTCTAAATTACTAACTTCACTTACAAGCTTGGCATCACCTGTGATAAGCTTATTGCCTATCTTTAAAGCACCGCTTAATGCTGCTTTAAAATAGGCGGCATTATAGTTATTACTTCTCAAAACATGCATAAGCCCAGCAGCTACGATAGTTTTTCCCACGTCGGTGTCTGTTCCAACTATAAATATTCCCTTAGTCATTTTTTCTGACCTCTAGCTTTAACTCTCTTACCATTTTCTTATCATCACATATTTTATTGCCTGATGTGGTCAGATAGTTGCCTGTGATGGTAGCATTGGCTCCTGCGTTAAAGCAATTTTTACCAAACTCATCAATGAGATTTCTTCCTCCAGCAAGCCTTATAAGTGCTTCAGGATTTACCAATCTGAAAATTGCAATGGTTTTTAGTATCTCCTCTTGACTGAGACTCTTTGCGTTTTCTAAAGGTGTACCCTTAACTGGGTTCAGTACATTTATGGGAATAGATTTAACCCCTAAGTCCTTTAGCTGGAAAGCTAGTTTAACTCTATCCTCTAAGCTCTCACCAAGACCTATAATTCCCCCTGAACAAATAACCATTCCAGCCTTCTTAGCTGAATTTATAGTATTTATCCTTTCATCATAGCTGTGAGTTGTGCATATCTTTTCATAGTACTCTCTACTAGTTTCCAGGTTATGGTGGTACATAGTTATACCCTTCTCTCTCAGCTTAAGGAATTCCTCATATCCTAATATTCCCAATGAGGCGCATAAATCCATTTTTACTTCCTTATTTAACTCCTCATATATAACTAAAACCTTCTCAAAATCGCTTCCAGTAATACCTCTACCGCTTGTTACTAAAGAAAATCTATTCACTCCCTCACTTTCATTTTCCTTTGCTAGCTTTAAAGCTGCTTCCTTTGAAACCAATCCATATACTTCTACATTAGTTTTATACTGTGCAGATTGTGCACAAAACTTGCAGTCTTCAGAGCAACGCCCTGACTTTGCATTCATAATGGTGCAAAGGTCTATTTCTCTGCCACAAAAAAATTCTCGTATGTTAGTAGCACTTTTGCATAATTGATCTACATCTTCTTTTGCTTCAATGGTTGATAATTTCATAGTCTCTTCAAAAGTAATACATTCTTTTGCTAAAATCCTTTTCTCTATGTCTCTAATAAATTCTTTCATGTTATGCTACTCCTCCTTCTGATTTCTCAAACAATATACCGATTTTTCCCCTAATATAGGCAATATTTTTACCGAAATATAAGCTGTAAATACTGTTAGCACTAAGTCTCCAGCTATACAGACCACAAAGCCATAAAAAAATGCAAAGTAAAAAGAAACACTTTTTCCTAGGTAGAAATTAAAGCTAATATATAAGTGTACCACTCCAAATAAGTAGATAAAAAACAGACCTGAAAGCATCATAAGTATGGCTTTAGTAAAGGTTAATTGCTTAACATTCTCTCTTATTTTCCCTATAACATAAGCTGCTATGATAAATCCTATAAGATACCCAAAGGTAGGTTTAAATATGTAATTGAAACCACCGCCCTCAGTAAAGACAGGTACCCCTAAAAGTCCAATAGCCACATAAACTATCTGTGATAAAGCCCCTAGTTTTGAACCTAAAATTACGCCAGCTAAGGCACAAAATAGATACTGAAGGGTAAAAGGTACATAGGGTATAGGTACCTTAATAAATGCTCCAACTGCCGTTAAAGCTGCAAACATAGACACTAAAATTAAATTTCTTGTGTTTGTCATAAAATATACTCCTCTTACAATATTTATTTTCATATCAATAATAATAAATAGATTTCTTATTGTCAACTAATAATTAAGTTTTAGTTTACAATATGCTTGTAAATATATTTAATTCTACATATTTGATTACTACCATAAATAAAAATCCCTCGAGCATCAGCTTAAAGTAACATTAAAAAAGCTCTAAATGCTTCAGCACTTAGAACTTCCTTATCTTATACGTATAATATACTTCGATTTTCACTTAAAATTCTTTTGAACTAATTTCAAATGTACATTTATCAGCACCATACTTTTCTTTAATATTATACATCACTGTTTGAAATTTATTTACTATATTATTTCACCTCTCAAACTTATATCTCAGTACTATTTATAATTTTAAATTTTCTGCCTATCATATTCAGCTTATCTTACCCAACGTTTCAAATTTGGTATTACCTCCATCAATTTAACCCTAGCTTCCTCTTTGTCCTTACATTCACCATCTTTAATGAGAAATGGAATACAACTCTCTATCATTTCCTCCATAGTTTCATCTCTTGAAAATTCACCATTTGGATAACAATAGCAACAATATTCTTGGCATGAAGTTCCATCTGAGTTTTTCCCGAAATATTTTTCCTCATTCATTGACATTCCACAGCTTTGGCAAATCTTTTCACTCATAATCATTTCTCCTTACATTATAGTATTTTCAATAAAAATACTATAACATACTATACTTGACAACTATATGTCAGCTTTAATTATAAATTTATGATTTTGTGTATTAAATCTTTAGTCTTTTGGTCAGGTTCATATTCTACAAAAATAATAGAATTATTAAGCAATTTGTTAGGTTCATAATAATCTTTTGCTATATAAGCATGATAATCTTCAACATTTATAAATAAATTAAGATAATATACATCAGTTCTTCCTCTATCAGCATAGTCCAAATTTATTTGTATTAAATAATACTTCTTATCTGCAGAATCAGAAATATCAGTTATTCTCTCCTTGATAACTTTTAAGTTTTTAAGATTTAAGAATAGTTCTTTTGCAGACCTGAGTCTGTTTCCATCAGGAGTATTTTCGGAAAAGTTATCCTCCTTATTACCAGCAGAAGCATAATAATTTTCTATATCTCTTTCATATAAATCCGGCACTTTATATATAACTAGAGCCATACCACTAAAGTCATACTTCAAGACCTTATCAATTACTTTAAGATAATTTACACGCTTGTTTCCTACTAACACGTCTGTATCTCCATTATCAATACAATTTCGTACTAATAAAATTAATAATATAAGACTCATAACGATTATTATTCTTTTATTCCTCATGACTCTATTCTCCATTTTTTAAATCGATGTTGTCACACAATAATTTACCATTTATCTTTCTACTTCTAAAGCCGCATGGTCCTTAGCTTTTCAAAGAAATCAAATAAAAAATATTCAAATAGGGATCATATATAATACTGTTTCTTAATCAAAGATCAATGTTCCACCTTAGAATTTAACTCGTACTAACAACCTATTTCATTATCTATCAATTTCTGTAATCTTCCAAAGCTTAACTCTTCTTCACAACCATTGGCTTTTAAAAAGCCTTTTGTTAGATCCTCAACTGTTGATTCAAGCATTATAAAAAGCTGGTTCATTGCAAATTCTTTCTTCATATCATCTTCATTTGTTCCAAATACTTGATTTATAAATCCTTCAAGCATTTGATCCATCCCCCACAATTTTAAATGTAATAATTCATGTACTACTAACTCTTCCAGATTTGTAGATTTGGGATTATTATTAATTAGCATAACTGCTTTTTTGTCATCCATATCAATTTTTATATCCCCTGATTTTCTCCATTCTTTATCTACAATTTTAAGTTTTATGTCCCAATCCCTTAATCTTAAAATATCTTGCCATTTGTTTAATAGCTCCTCTAATTTGATAAAGTTTACTCCCATAAAAGTTCTCCTTTTAATAACTATTTATTTTCTTAGACCTTGTGTATCAAAGTAATTATATGCTGTTAATTATAGTAGTAACCATATTCATTAACTAATTGCTGTATTTCGATGTTTATGTCGTGAAATATTACTCTAGCTGTGAATTTATAAATTTGTATATAATTACAACTATAAATTAGCCTTATTATACAATATTATCACTCAATTCTATATTTTGGAATATATATTTCATAATAGAATAATCATCATTTATATATTAACAACATTGAAGTTAGATATTTAAGCTACTTTCGTGCATCAAAGTATAAATAAGTAAAAAATTTTATAACAACTTATCAGAAACAGTCTTTGTTTTAAAATTGTTTTTATTATATAATTGATCCATAATATGTAAATAAAGCACATAATTTATGAGGAGGCAATTTTAAATGAAATGTTTTAATCACCATTCTGAAGATGCAGTGGCAATATGTAAAAGTTGTAATAAAGGTCTATGCTTTCAATGCGCCACAGAAGTTGAAAATGGAGTAGCTTGCAGAGGAAAGTGCGAAGAAGAAGTGAAGCTTCTAAATGAAATGATACAAAGAAACAAAACGCTACTAAATAAAAATGCTGCTTCATATTATAGAATTTCTATAATATACGCAATAGTCGGAATTGTATTTTTGACCTTTGGCCTTTTTATTTTTGATTTTATTCCATCAATAAAATACTTTTCTATAGCTTTAGGATTTGTAATGTTTTTTGCTTCAGTTTTGCTTATAATATCCGGTAAGAAAATCAAGAGCAAATAGTAAAAAATGTTGCTTTAACACTATGTTCATTTCAAATTCCTCTATTCGTCAAATTTCTATATAAATTGTATAAAAAAGTTTTAATTTGTAGCAAATTATCTATTTCTCGAATAATATGTATTAGACTAAAGAATAAACACCTTAAATCAAAGGAGGAATTAAAATGTTTGAAGATAGATTAAAATTTTGTGGTAAAGTACACGCTGAAACACTTTCTATGTGCGAAGGTGAAAATTTAAACCCTGTAGGAGTAGAAGGACCTCTTGTATCTAAAATTCCTGTGGTTTTAGCTGAAAAAGATATTCAAATAGATATAGAAGCTTCTATAGAGTTAAAAGAAAAATTCTTTGAAATTAAGAGAATTAAAAAAGATATATTCTTAACTCAATGCAAATTGCTTCCAACAGCTGGTCGTAGAGATCCTGTTACTGGAAGATTAATATCTGGAAAATTATTCATAGAAGGCTTTGTTCTAAAGAATATAGAATTCGCCACAGCTGATTGTTCACGTGATCATGTGGTAAGCGGAGATATTAAGCATACTACAGCTAGAATACCATTCCGCTGCGTTACAGAGGTATTCTTTGTTACTCAACCACAAGTTACCCGTAGAATTAATTCTGTAGAGACTAACTTTTTCTGTGAAAGAGAGCAGGACTGTAAACATTGTAAAGATGAAGAAATAGGAAGAGATTTTTGTGAAACCGATAGAGAAGAAACAGTTTTCTTTGACGAAAAACCATTCTGTGAATTAGTTTCAGCAAGATTTATTGAAGCAGATATTAATAGAGAGCCTGAATTCAAGGATGGAACAAAAGTTTTTGAAAAATTAGTTGAAAAATTAGTAGTATTCCTAACAGTTAAAGTTCTTCAAAAACAACAAGTTAGAGTTCGTTAATACCTTTAAAAAGAGCTTTCCAGAGGCTAATGTTAGCCTCTGGAAAGCTCTTTTCTTTTGCTTTGATAACCACTGGCTATGCCAGTGGATAAAATGGCTTTAGCTCTGAACAAAAAAACTCCTATGATAAAATGAAAGCGACTGACAATCGCAAAACAAAATATCATAGGAGGTGTGTCGTATGGGTAACGACATAGAAAGCTTAACACATACAAAATGGAGGTGTCAATATCATATAGTATTTGCGCCAAAGTATAGAAGACAGATAATATATGGGAAATATAAAGCAGAAATCGGCAAGATACTACGAGAGATATGTATAAGAAATGGAGTAGAGATAATAGAAGCAAATGCATGTCCAGATCATGTACATATGCTGGTAAGTATTCCACCAAAAATGAGTGTATCAAAATTCATGGGAATATTAAAAGGGAAAAGTAGCTTGATGATTTTTGATAGATTTGCAAATTTAAAATATAAATATGGTAACAGACATTTTTGGTGCAGAGGATATTATGTAGATACAGTTGGAAGAAATAAAACTGCAGTTGCAAAATATATACAAAATCAACTTCAAGAAGATCAAATAGCAGAACAGATAAGTATGAAAGAATATATTGACCCGTTCACGGGCGAGCCAGCAAAAGGTAGCAAATAAAAAAGCCACCCAACGAGGGTGGCCGCTGTAAAAGTTTTGCGATTGGCGGTTTTTTCAGAGCGCGAGTAGCGCCGCCAGTACCATGCCCTTATAGGGCTTAATCAAGCCACCAGCTCAGCTGGTGGTACATGACTTATAATACATACTTGCATTAAAATTCTTCCATCATGTCTTGATGATAATATATAGAACTTTTGCAATGTATATCAAAATTGTATAATTACTAAAATATAAAAAAAGGGCAACTTTCGCTGCCCCTAAAAAATATACTGAGAAGAAGAAAAGTGGATTCAATATAACTAAATCATGCATGCTCTAGTTATATATTATATATTATGACAATACTCACCATTTTGTTACAAAATCTTTAAATTGCCTTTTACTATAATTTCTTATATAATATTTTTCTTCGTAAAATTGTAGAACTTTTTCATCATTTTCTTCATATAATTTTTACTACACTGGTTATCAGCCCTTTAGTATAAATGATTTTTTAATATTCAGAGATAAGTATAAATAACTTCTCTTTTTAATAGATTTTAACTTTTGTAACAATTGGGCTATTTCTTAATATAATAATATTAGGTTACTGCTTAACCTATATCCAAAAAGCATTTTATAAACTCCAATGATTTATTTTCTTGCTACGCATTTAAGCCTTAGAGTTAATAATCTAAGGCTTAAATGCATTTATGCATAAAATTATAATATAAGATTTAATCATAATCCAGCAACCATCCTATTTTTTTTGCTTTGATCTTTCTGCATTTTTAAATAAAGTTTAATAAAGGGTTTAAGCCATTATTAAATAGCCTTTCTATATAAATGTTTTCAAATTAAAGTCACCTTTGTTTCAATTCAAGCATATTTTAATATTGTAGCTAAATTACTCGGAGGTATGTAATGTATTATAGAAATGATAATCTAGACAGTAATGACGACGCTATTGATGAGCGCAACAAACACCACCATCATGATCACGAGCACCACCATCATGACTTTAACTTTATTCCTTTTATGTATTACCCAATGATGCCTCATTGTCCAATGCATCAATATTCTCCAATGATGCATAAGCCTCATATGATGAATATCCCTCAAGGAATGTATGGTACTCAAATGATGCATATGCCTTACTTGAGAGACTTTGATGATGATTTTGATGATGATGATGATTTTGATGATGATCTTAATGAAGATTTAAGTCGTTCACCTCATAGGCGTAGACGTAGATTTAGGCGTCGTCATTTCTTCCATCATCATTTCTTCCATCCCAGGTTTGGACACTGGTGGATGTAAAGATAATAATATCTATAGCATTGTATTTATAATGAAGAAAAGGGCAGATTAACTCTGCTCTTTTACTCTTATCTAGCTATATACAAAAAGTACCTAGAGTTAACCAAACTGTAGCACTTTCGAAACTTTTAATATTACTCTGTAAATTTTATACTTAAAAATTATCATATTTAAAATATTGAAATCATATTCTATATTATCAAAGTGAAAGGAGACATTTTTATGAAAAAATCTTTTTTTAAAAGAGCATCTATTTTTATTTTAGCAGTTGCTATGCTATGTGGTATAGGTTTGACCACTAGGCATGCTGTTACTGCTCACGCTGCTCCTATGTGCGGATGTAGTGATCCACAGATAGAATCTTGGAAGATAGGTACTTATATAATACGATACCATTGTAATAACTGCGGATGGTGGTATGATTGGACAATTCCACATTAATCCTTTAAATGTAATGGGCACCCACAATTAAGTGAGTGCTCATTTTATTGAACTGATTAACACCATAATATATAATCACGTTGTGGTCACTCTTATTCCATTAAATATTTTCTATGATGTTATTATAAATCATATTCATCTTAGAACAAGTTTTACTATATAATACTAACCTCTGGAAACTTATAACAAAACTAGTTTTACAATAGTAACATTATGATTAAGATAAACATATAATACTTGCGTATAGATAAATTGGGAGGAATTTCAATGGCACAACATTCTCACAGTTACTCAGGTATGACAACATACAATCAAGGTCATATTCATCATTATGGGGGAGTCACTAATAAAGCTGTAAGTGGAGTACCTCATAATCATCAAATGGAAGGTATTACAACTTTTAATATCAATCATGAGCATAATTATTCTACCAAAACAGGTCCAGCAATCAATCTACCTTGTGGGTGTCATTATCATTATTTTGAAACTAAAGTAAAACTTGCAAATGGTCATATTCACTATATAAGTGGTTATACAAGTATTGATTAATTTAATAAAGTGCTTAAACTTTCATATAGCTGCCATATTAAATGGCAGCTATCTACTTTTCCTAAATTAGAATTTTTTATCTCATTGGATAGCCATTCTAAGTAAAGTTATGTTATTTTACATGTAAAAAGAGCCCTTTTTAGAGCTCTTAGTTCTTATATCAAGGCTTCATTCATTATATTATTTAAATTTAATTTACTAATTCTTAATTTTATTTCTTCCTTATCAATAGTATATAGACCTGAATCTATCATTCTCTTAAAATATTCTGCTCCAGCAAAGGTATATCTATTTCTTCTTCCCTCCTTAGTAGTCAATTTATAATTAGCATAGGATATAATATCACCAATAGCAGTGCTTCTAGGCAAAATTAACATTGGCATTCCTAAGGCATATCTAACTGCATTATATCCTGCTAAGGATCCTGTACAGATAGCTTCTGTATGACCTACAAAAAGTCCAGACTTTTCTCCTCCTACAAACAAGTTATCAATACCTTTTACCTTCATATCATCTGTTCTAGGAGAAACAGAAAGATACCTTATAGAGTTTCCTTTGCCTCCTGCATAGGGATCCACATATCTTGCATTTTCTAGACCATGGATTTTTCTAAGCTTTTCAAGAGGATAATAGGTAGTCATCAGCTTGGCATTGCCTGTATCCAATAATATTACGTTCTCCGCAAATTCTTTTAGGGCATATTGTTGGCAGACCTTCGATTTTAATTTATCAATATTTATATCCTCAGGTGGAACTTTTAAAATTGCAACTCCATTTTCATTTAATTCCTTTACTAGCTCATCAGAAAGACTCTCTTTTGCTAATTTACAGGAACCACTAAAAGCTCCGTATACATCATCTTCCCTTTCTCCTTGTAGGTCCTCTACTCCAGCCCTAGCACTTAAGCTAACTCTAGGCCCGAAGGCGGGACATCTTAATATACACATAGAACAGCCGTTACCATATCGTAGACAATTACCCATAGGACCTGTAGAGCCTGTAGTTTCTACAAATACATCTCCCTTTATTAAGGTTCCATCACTTAAATAAATCCCTAGTATTTTGCTTCCGTCCTTTTCGATGTCTGAAACCCTTTCAGTTAATCTTAACTCTATACCAATTTTTTCTAGATATTTTTTTACTACAGGCTCGATTTTATTAACATCATATAACCAGGCATGCTTATGTCCAGGGAATTCTATATTACTATGTCTTGAATTTTCATCTGTAATATTTATTAAGTCTCCCGCTCCCATAGCGATTAACTCTTCTGCAGCTGTAAATCTGCCATTATTTCTCATTATCCCCCCTACATTACCTAAGCCTAAGATCATGTCTGTTTTTTCAAAGAGTACTACTTCTGCACCAGCCTTCTTAGCTGTAATAGCTGCAGCACAGCCTGACCATCCAGCACCAATAATTATAACCTTCATAGTAATCTTCTCCCTTCAAAAATATTTCTAGGATCTGTTTGAACCTTGCATAATCGTTTAACTATATGCCCCCTATATCTTGTACTACAACTACCGCATACTCCCTCACCACAGCACATCTTGATATTATTGCAACAGGATATTTTATAGGATGGATCTATAAAATTTAATACATTGTATATTAATATATCTGCTCCAGCACAGTGAAATAAATTTATGTTTTTGGTTTCCACTATTTCACTTAATAGTTTCTTTAAATCCTCTGATAAATCGCCATTTTTTAAGGTTTCACAATTAATTACCTCTGCTTCGTATTCCTCTAAATATTTTTCAACGAAAATGGTTTTATATTCTGCCTTATCTAAAATTACGGTAATTTTATTTCCATTGGCATAGAGCTTCTTTAATATAGGAATCATAGGCGCCATACCGATACCTCTAGCTATAATTACGCTGTGTCCTTCTCTAGAAGTTACAATATTATTAAGCCCAAAGACTCCGTTCCAAAAGGGTGCTCTTATTAACATTTTTTCATCCTCGTTGATCTTATTTATATTCTTTGTTTTAATCCCTTGGATTTCCACAGCTACTTTGATTATATTTTCTTCTAAATTTACGTCTAAAATAGATATTGGAGTATCATAGAATTGAGTAGTTTGAGGATTTCTCATAAATATATAACTTCCTGGATGAAGTAAGTCTTGGGCTATCTTATGTGGTACTAGCAGTGAAAAGATTACTAAGTTATCCTCTATGATTTCTTTTTTCATTACCTTACACAAATAGTTTTTTCTTTGAGATTTGTTTTTGTTTCCATTAAAATTATATTCCTGATATATACATACTCCTTTCCAGTTGATGCAATCACAAAAGTTTTTTCCACATAGCTGGGAGCACAAAATGCATTCACCAGATTCTGCAAGATGGCAAGGACAATATTCAGTGCCTGCATCTATACAATCAATTATTTCATATTTCATTTTCTCCATCCTTTCGTTATTTATAGATAGAGCTTTTAACTCTATAATAATAAAATATTTAAATATTTCTATTTTGTTACAAATAAAAGGAGATGCTATTAATTATTAGCATCTCGCTTAAAAAGCCTATCGAACCAGGATGGGGCTTTTGGTGTTAAAGATTCTGGTGCATAAATTATTTCCTTATAAATCTCCTCTTCATTCTCATAGACCTTTAAAACCCCTATAGGAGTTTTATTAGTAATTTTGTTCAATTTTTTATAAATGCTTACTGTATATTTATAATCAGCATTGCTCTTTATAGGTACTACAATATCTTTAGGGTTAAAAACTTCTATTTCCTTATTGTTATTTTTTATTTTTACATCACATAGCTTCTCTTTTTCTTTTACTATAGTTTTAAAATCAAACTGTTTAGATATATAATCATTAATTTTTCTGCTTTCTTCCCAACGGTTTGGGCAGTTTAAAACTACTATAATTATCTCGCTATCTTTAATTTTGAAGGAAGAAACTAAGCATTTTCCAGCGCCTCCAGTGTACCCAGTCTTTACTCCTGTAGCACTAGGTACTTGCCAAAGAATTTTATTAATATTATGATAATCCCTTGTAAAACCTACATCCTTACCGTTAAAGTCCTTACACCCTACAATTTCATTAAATAAATTTTCTTCCTTAGCTTTTGCCGTAACAATGGCTAAATCATAAGCTGTTGAATAATGGTTTAAGCTATCTAGCCCGTGTGGAGATTCAAAACTGCTGTCCAATAGTCCTATTTGCTTTCCGTATTCATTCATAAGCTTACAAAAACCTTCTATAGAACCACCTATACCTTCTGCTAAAGCTATGGCTGCATCATTACCCGACTTAAACATAAGCCCATATAATAGCTCTTTAATACTTATCATTTCACCCTTTCTGTAACCCACAGTAGATCCATGAATATTAGCGGCCTTATCGCTGATAACTACCTTTTTTTCTAAGTCACCATACTTTAATGCTACTAAAGCAGTTACTATTTTTGTAGTACTCGCCATAGGTACGATAGTATAAGCATTTTTTTCAAAAAGAACCCTTTTGGTCTTAGAGTCTATAGCGATGGCGCATCTGGCAGAGACATTTAATTTAGCATCTTTATCCTTTAATTCTAGGCTTAATGGCTTTTGATAAAAAAATAAATTCATGCTTAATATAACACTAATAACTACTGTAAAAATCTTCATAATATCACCCCGTAAAATATATCATTATTTAGTGTTACATTTTTATGATGAATTAATACTATTAAAATTCAACAATAGATTATAAATTATCAAAAAATGGTTATAATATGTAATATTAACAATATGGAGGCTTATAAATGATAAAATCCATAATTATCATTGTCTTATTATTTATTTCGATTTTATTTATACCCTTTCCTGTAAAGGTTTTATTTCAACTAGAAAATTATAAATATATTCTATCTATTTATGTTTTTAATATAAATTTAAATAAAAAGAATAGAAAAGGTGAAGAAATATCAAAAAAAAGAAAATCAAGAAAAAATTTAAGAACTCTGAAATTAGTTATCCATATGCTTAAAAATAATAAGCATAAACCTACATTAAAATTACATCTAGATTTAAACTATGGTATTGAGGATGCCGCTTTAAATGCTATATGCTATGGCCTATTACAAACTTTAGGTAGCAATGTGTATAGATTAGCCAAGGATATATTTACTATAAGAACTTATAAATATAATATAATACAGCATTATAACCAAAATTTACTTAAATTAAGGGTATCTAGTATAATTCAGCTAAGTTTAGCTCAAATTATATATGTATTGATAAAAATTAAAATTTAATATAAAGTGAGGTGAAATACTCAGATTATAATATCTGAGTTATATTATGGAAAACCATCCTATTGAGAATTTAATGAAGAGTACCATGGAAAGCATCCGAGATATGATAGATGTTAATACTATCGTAGGTGAAGCTGTAGAGACAAAGGAAGGAAGTATTATTATTCCTATTTCAAGGGTTTCTTTCGGATTTGCTTCTGGAGGAAGTGAATTTGATTCAGAATGTAATAGAGAAACCGATAGTAAATATCCCTTTGGCGGTGGTTCAGGAGCTGGTGTAAGCATTAAGCCAGTAGCTTTTTTAGTGTTAAAAGAAAACACTATACGCTTATTACAAGTAGATCATAGTAATACCTATGATAAGATTATTGATAGTATTCCTCAAGTTTTAGATTCCATTAAAAACATGTTTAATGGTGATGAGTGCTGCGACCAAGATAAATATAATGATTAATAATAAAGACCTATTATATTAGGTCTTTATTATTATCTGCTGCCACTTCTTCTAAAGCTATTAAATTAAATTCTTCTGATTTATCATTTATAATATCCTCCAATGAAGGCAATTCTCTAACATTCTTTAAATCAAACTGTTTTAGGAATTCTTCTGTAGTACTATAAAGAATAGGTCTACCAGGGACCTCCAATCTTCCACTTTCTCTTATTAAGTTTCTTTCTAATAACTTTTGAATAGCGCTATCGCTTTTTACACCTCTAATTTCATCAATGTCTACACGAGTAATGGGCTGCTTATAGGCCACTATTGCTAATGTCTCTAAAGAGGCTTGAGAGAGAGATTGCCTAGAATTAGTCTTTAATATCTTTTGTACAAATTCACTATTTTCAGGTTTTGTCACCAGCTGATATGCTTCATTTATACATACAATTTTAATACCTCTTTTATCATCCTTTAAATACATTTCACTCATTTCATCTATTAATTGTTTGGTATATTTAGAGCTACACTCTAGAATATTTGCTATGTCCTTTAATTTTATTGGCTCTCCACACACAAATAGAAGGGATTCTATAGCAGAGAAGTATAAACTTTTTTTTGATATTTGCTCAAACTCAAATTGATTTATATTATTCATTTTCCATTGCCCTTTCGATATAGATTTTACTAAAATTATTTTCTTGTACTACTTTTGCATGTCTTTCTTTAATAAGCTCTAGCAGAGCTAAAAATGTAACAATTACTTCTATCTTGGAGCTGCATGCAAGAACAATTTCATTAAATTTAATCTCTTTATTGGTATAAAGAATTTCTTTCAAGTAATTCATTTTATCTTCTATTTTATACTTATCAATAGGAATTTCCTTCTGTATTGTATTTTCTCTATTTATCTTGTTATTATATTTATTAATTAAATCATTATACAAATTATAAAGATCAAGCATAGTGATATTTTTTAACAATTCTTCATTATTAATATTAGATCCTACGTCTTCTATAATTTCTGGTTTTTTAGAAAATACTACTCCGTATTGCCCTTTTTTCAATGCTAAGAATTCTGCTGCTTTTTTAAATTTATTATACTCAATAAGCTTTTGGGCTAATATTTCTCTAGGATCTTCTTCTGAAATTTCTTCACTATTTTGCTTTTTATCTTTAGGTAATAGCATTTTAGATTTTATCTCTAATAAAGTGGCTGCCATTACAATGAATTCAGAGGTAATTTCTAAATCTAATTCCTTCATAGAATTTAAATATTCAATATAATGGTTGGTTATTTCATATATTTTAATATTATAAATATCCATTTCATTCTTTTTAATTAAATGTAATAGCAAATCAAAGGGTCCTTCAAAGTTCTCTATTTTAATATTAAGTACAGACATAATTTGATTCTCTCCCTAAATAACACGTAATACAAATATAATATCAGTTAATAAAGCATTAATCAACTTTATGAGCAACTTAAAAAAGAGAACTTTCGTTCTCTTTTATACAGCCCCTTTAAATAGATTTTTTATATTATACTTTATGTTATCCATTAAACCAGATTTCTTTATGTCTCTATCACTATATAATTCTACTTTACCAATTAATTCGTTGTTAAAATAGAATTCACAATATCCAACTACTTCCCCCTTTTTATATTGGGACTTAGTTTTATTTATTTCATACTTCTTTGTTATGGATTTATCAGTACCTTTTTCAATAGTAATATTTAGGTCATCCTTCGCCTTTGCTATAAAGAACTTATCTCCTTGCTTATTCATAGGAACTTTTTCTACTTCACTATCCTTAACAAGTAATTTTTTGCTTTCAAATTTAGAAAATCCGTGATTTAAAAGCATGCTAGCATCCCTGTTTCTGATTTTATAAGTAGGCGCTCCCATAATAACTGATAACATTCTAACTCCATCTCTAGTGGCTGTTGCTGAAATACAATATTTTGCTTCCTCAGTAAAGCCAGTTTTTAATCCGTCACAACCTTTAAAAAATCTAACTAGCTTATTGTGATTTACTAAACCTATAGGAGTTTTTCTGCCTTCTGATATAGTCTCCATATATGTTCCGCTATATTTTAATATAGTAGGATGTTTTAATAATTCTCTGGACATGATTGAAATATCGTAGGCGCTAGTTAAATGTCCAGATGCAGATAATCCAGTACAATTTTTAAAGCTAGAGTCATTCATTCCTAAGGCTTTAGCTCGCTCATTCATTAAATTAACGAAAGATTCTTCTGTACCAGCTAAATATTCACCCATAGCAACAGCAGCATCATTACCTGATGCAATAGCAATCCCTTTTAAAAGTTCTTCTACAGTTCGTATTTCACCAGTATCAAGCAGCATAGTGCTTCCACCCATTTTTTTAGCATTTTCGCTGACAGTTACTTTATCGTTTAATTTAATCTTACCACTATCAATAGCTTCCATAGTAAGTAACATCGTCATTATCTTAGTTACAGAAGCTGGAGCGAACTTTTCATGAGAGTTTTTTTCGTAGATAACCTTTCCACTATTAGCTTCAAGCAGTATAGCAGATTTAGCCTCCACAGTTATACCTTCATTTTCAGCTTTTACAGGTATCATATTTGAAAAAGGTATAAAGCTTAAAATTAAAAATAAAATTAATAGCTTTGATGTTATATTTTTCATTTTACATCCTCCTTTCAAATTTATCTTTTCCAAAAAAATTATTATTATCACATAAATTTTAAAAAGCTTTAGGATATTCCTAAAGCTCTTTGCTTAAATTTCTTTAATAATTTCTTTTACTAGGGTCACAAATTTCTTCATAGCTTTATTAGCTGTTTCTACTACTTTTAAGTGGTCTAAAGGTTCAAGATTATCAGCTAGGGCCATATCAGTAATACATGAAATTCCTAAAACCTTCATGGACATATGATTTGCTACAATGACTTCTGGTACTGTAGACATTCCTACAGCATCTCCTCCAATAATTCTTAACATTCTCAATTCCGCTGGCGTTTCATAATTTGGGCCAGACACAGGTATGTAAACTCCATTTTGTATGTTAATATTTAAATTCTTTGCGCAGGTATTGGCTATTTTGATTAACTCTTTATTGTAAGCAGAAGACATATCAGGAAATCTTGGTCCTAATTCTTGAAAATTATTTCCCCTTAGTGGATTGTCTCCCATCATATTTATATGATCATTAATAATCATCAAATCACCAGGCTCAAAATTTGGATTCATTCCTCCTGCTGCATTAGTTACAATTAAATTGTTTATTCCTAATGCCTTAAATACTCTTATTGGAAAGGTAACTAATTCCATAGAATAACCTTCATAGTAGTGAAACCTTCCATTCATAGCAATGACCTTTTTGTTCGCTAAATCACCGATAATCATCTCACCAGCATGACCTTTTACGGTAGACTCAGGAAAATGGGGTATATCTTTATAAGGTATTATAATTTTATTTTCTATATCATTTACAATGCTTCCTAAACCAGATCCTAGAACTAATGCTACATCAATTTTACAATTATATTTTGATACAATAAAATTCTTCGATTCTTCAATTCTTTTTAATAAATCCATTTTAACCCTCCGTTTATTTTTATAAAGTTTGAGTTTATTTTATGCTCTTGGATGAGATTTTTTGTATATATCTAAAAGCTTTTTTTTCTTTGTTAAAGAATAGTATATTTGAGTAGTGTTTAAATCTACATGACCTAATAATTCTTGAACAGCTCTAATATCTGCGCCATTTTCTATCATATGTACTGCAAAGGAATGTCTAAGAGTATATAAATTTATTTCTTTGCTGATATTAGCTAACCTTGCATATTCCTTTAATATTTTCCAAAAACCTTGTCTAGTCATTTGTGATCCTCTAGAATTAAAAAACAGTAATTTATTCTCAGTATCACATAAATCTTTTCTTATGTTTAAATAGTCCATTAAACTTTCTTTTGCTTTATTTCCTAAAGGTATAATCCTTTCTTTATTTTTGCTGCCTTTGCATATTATATAAGCCATATTAATGTTTACATCCGTAATTTTTAGATTAATCAATTCGGTTACCTTTATTCCTGTAGCATACATTATTTCTAACATAGCTTTATCTCTCAACCCTTTATTAGTATTAAGCTTAGGCATAGATAGTAATTGTTCTATTTCTTCTATGTTCAATATATCTGGAGTACTTCTTTTAATTTTAGGCAGTTCATAATTTATTATAGGAGACTCTTTAATTATACCTGATTTCACTAAATATTTATAAAAGTTTCTAATAGTAACTAAGTTTCTATTAATTGAAGTTCCCGACATACTTTCATTTGTTAAATGCTGAACATAAGACATTATAGTAAATTCATTTATGGAATTATAAATTTCCTCTTTAGAAATTATAAAATTAGAAAATTTAATAATATCCCTTCTATAAGCAGCTATTGTGTTATCACTGAGTTTTTTTTCAGATTTTATATAGTTTAAATAATCCTTTAAACATTGTTCCATACTTATTCTCCTAAAGATATATTTTCTTTATACAAAATTCTTTATTATTATAGGAGATATCTGTGATTCAACTATAGCTCCTACAATAATAAGTATACAACATATTACTAAATAAAAAACATAGTTATTAGAAGAGATCTTAAAATTATTATAACTATATTTATTAAATTTTCCCTTAATTTTATTAATACATAGCTGAAAGGATATGGATGATGTAATTAAAATAGTAGGAATAAAAAATAGGTTTTGTGGTAAAATGCAGGCTAAAGTCATCCATATTCCTTTTGTTCCTAAAGCAGTAATAATAAAAGAAATGCTAAACCCTAAGGTAAAGCCTTTGATAAGCACTAAAATAACTATAAAGGGAGTACCTATAACTGTCAGTCCACATAGCAATACTAATATATTAATTATAAAATTATTTTTAAGACTTTGAAGCAATATAGACATTTTATCTATACCTTGATTCTGGCTTAAATTCACAAAACTTGAAAAATAACTATACATATCCTCTTTATTTATACTATTCATATATTTTATAGTATAAATTCCAAGAACAATTCCGGTACAAATAAAAATCGTATTTATTAGAAATACAAGAAAATATCCTTCTTCAAATTTTTTAAATAAATTATTATGTAAATTTAGTTTACTCATTTTTTCATCCCCCTTAATGATTATGTTATATATAATATTTATGTGTTCAGGGGGGTGCATATTCTTAAAACTTAAAGATAAGTCCGTAATTATTATAAAGAGATTTATCTTTAAGTTTTTTAACTTACCTTATTTTTAAATCTCAACTTATCAGCTACCATAGCTATGAATTTGCTATTTGTTGGCTTTCCATTATCACTATGAATAGTAGAGCAAAATAGATATAAGAACTTTGACTATTATATATGACTCATCTAATATAAATATTGCTCTTTTCAAAATAAAAAGGAATCCACTAAGGGCAAAATCAGTGAACTTAGTACGATAGTATTTCTAGGTGTATATAATATTATGTAACACTATGACTATTTTTTAATATAATGATATTAGGTTACTGCTTAACCTATATCCCAAAAGCATTTTATATTCTCAACTTCAATGATTTATTTTCATAGCTATGCATTTAAGCCTTAGAGTTACTAACCTAAGGCTTAAATGTATTTATTTTGAAAAATATACCCTCACATCTTTTCTTAATTCAATGCAATAAAAAAGACTATTTCTAGTCTCTACTTTTCCTTTAAAGTCTATTTAATTAGTTCATAAAATTTTAAAACACCACGTAAAACTGAGTTTATATCGCTTAATAGGAATAAAGTGAAAGAAAGTTATCTGGTCGCTAATGTAATACTATATTTATACAGGTATTCCTTTTCCTCTTCATCAAAAATAGTTCCTAATAATTTACCGTTGTTCTTTTCTATAATTTTCTTTGAGGCCGTATTGTTTATATTACAAGTTAAAATTACTTTCTCTATTCCTATTTTTATAGCCTTTTCCAATGCCAGTTTTAAAATCTGAAAACCATAACCTCTATTTCTACAATCTGGTAATATATCATAGCCTATATGACCAGCGCATTCTACCTCTTGGTGTCTAATCCTCACTACTCCTACAACTTCTTTTTTATCAATTAACCAGAATGTTGAAGTTATAACCTCTCCTTGAGGTAAATCGTTTCCCTTGGAATAATTGTTCAAATCCTTTAAATAATCTTGGAAATTTTCTAATGCCTTTTTATATTTATTAAAATAATGTTCATCATTTATTTTTCTGTATGTTAGAGCATAATTTTCAAAACTCTTTTGATATATTTTATTAGGCTCAACTAAAGATAGATCTTTCATAAATTATCCTCCGTTTCATATACACTTCGTATTAATTTCATAAGCAACTTAGAATTGAGTTTACTTTGCTTAGAAATATTATATGTTAGTAACTAAAAACTAAATAAACCTATTTTGAACTATATTTTTTCAATAGCATCAATGTTAATATACCAATCCCTATTAACAATATAACTGTTGTGATAAAACTACCTTCAGGTCCAAAGTCCCCGCCTGTGAAAAATATGGAGCCCACTTGTTTCAGTGTAAAAACAGTTTCTCCAAGCCTAGAAAATCCACTCACAGGAAGTCCATAAATATTTCCCAGTACTAAATTCCATGAAAAATGTAAGCCGCAAACTCCCCAAATATTATTCGAATAAATTGCATATTGAGCAAAAAAAATACCTGACAAAACTAAATTTGTGAAAGATAACACTGTTACACCTGAACTAAAGAGATGAAGTATACCAAATATAATTGCTGTCATCACAACTGCAGTAACAGGGGTACTTCGGTTACCCAGCATAGGAATTAGCCAACCTCTAATTGCTATTTCTTCTGACGCACTTTGAATTATCCATCCCAAAGCTATTTCTCCCAAGAGTAAAGGGGCAAAATTAGCATTGTAACTCTCAATTTCTACCTTACCTAAAAAAGTTAAAATAACAGTAATTGTTGAAATGACGATAAAGCCGAGCAAAAAGCCTAATAAATAGGATTTTAATGGATTAAAGGTTTGAAACCCCATGGTTTTTATTGGACGTTTCTCAACATTGCGTACCCATATGAAAAAAATTAATATTTGTATTCCACATATTATAAATTTTTCAAGTGCAAAGATTAAGCTATTGTTAAGGGTTAGAGTAGTTGTTAAAGTGGTTAAGACTAAATTTGCAGTTAAACGCCCTATAAAAAATCCTGCTAGCCACAAAAGGAAATAAACAATAACAATCATAAAAATATTAAATTTGAATTTACTTTTTGCTGACTGCGTAAAAAAAGTATTTTGCTTTAATTTATAATCTATTTCTTTCATCATACCCCCACATTTATGCCAAATAAATAATGCTTACTTCATATCTTAAAACATAACTGTCTTAACTTCCTTAAGGAATATTATACTAAATTTTATGCTAATATGGAATAAAGAGTTAGTCCTTAAGTATATTGAATAACCTCTTATTGCACATTATCTCCCTTCAATAAATTTACTTCTTATTTTAATTCTTCTATTTATATTGTTAAGTCAATTATAGCTTCTGTCATAGGTACTTGAAAATCATTTTTCATAAATAAATAGACCCCCTCTATTCAACTAAGAATGAAGAAAGTCTATTGATTATTTTTTATAAGTTAATACACTATTATAAGGTATGCATATCCTATTTCGTCCTTAATTATCATGGATTTTTCTTTTAATAGAAAAATGGTCCACTAAGGACAGAATCAAGTCAACTTACTAAAATAATATTTCTAGCTAAATATAATATTATGTGGCACTTTGATTATTGATAAATATAATAATATTGAACCCAATAATCTTTATCCCCTTACAATTTTGCTTAGAATAAGATTCACCTCTTATAAAGCAGAAAAACCCTAGGTTAAAATTAATCTGGGGTTTTTAAGATATCTGTAATGCTTCGATTACTAAACAAAATTTTAACTCAAAAAATATTTTTCCTAAAAATTTATCAGTTACTTCATTGAAATTTTTGATAACCAACGAATTCTTGGAGACAAATTTACTTGCTCTTCTGATGACAAAGGTTCATTCATATCAATTAACCTATTTCAAAGAATATTGTTGTGTTTTCATTTATAATAATTTACTTCGTGATTTTTCATATTGTTCATTAATCATATCCTCCCTTTGCTTCAGGTAATTTCTTTAACTCTTCCTTGCTCTCTATTATTTCTTGAATCTTTTTAAATAGTCCTCTCAATTGAACAGCATCTTTTGATTGAGATGTATTTTTGTCTTCCCAAGATATATTTTTTTAAAATTTCATAGCACAGGATGTATTATTTTTTTGCTAAACTTTTCTGATGGCGCATTTGTTTCAGCTCATTACCTACTGCATTAATAACATCTTCTTCTTTTATAACTCTTACAACTCCACCATCATAGGAAGCGCATGTCCAAAATCCAAGCCTATAACCATAATTATTTACCCCTATCTTCTCTAACTCTTGCCTTGTTGTTGATTGTCCAAGATAAAAGCCTATAATCATTGCATAAATGGACATAAAATAAGTGTTAACCTCATTCTTAAAAGCTAACACAAAATACTAAAGTAAGCATTAAAGATTTCAACTCTTTAAATCTATCTTCATTTTTCAAACTATCATCACCTAGCTATATAAGAAATTTATGCATCATCACTCCTACTTTAAAAATTACTTGTGTATATTATTATCGTCATCATTTGTTGAATGCTCTTTAGCATAATTATTACTTATACTATCACCACCATAAATATTGATACCTTTCTTTATAGGAGAAAGCAAAAAACCTAAAACAATCCCCAAGGAAAATACTGTTGATGATAACATAAAGATTTCTCTTTTTTTCATTCTTATCCCCCCTCATACTACTTTACAATATATTACATAGTTGTATTAACTTCTTTAAGGAATATTACATAAATATGGAATACAGAGTTTGATGTTAAATATATTGAAGAATGTTCTACTTATATGACACAGTTATAGAATATTGTTAAAACCAATAACTAAATCACTTCATACATAAATAAATTCAATTCATTATCTACCACAGTATTTAAAGCTGTTCTAAAAAACTTAGTTTTAATACTTCTTTTATTTACCAACTTTAAAGGAGCGTTATTTCGGATTAAATACCTATGATTTTCATATATATCTCCACCATAACCTATTATAAATATATATTTTTTACATCCTTGTTCCTTTTGAAGTTTTAAAACATCACTTTTAATATCGTTATCGTCATCTTTTATCCAGATTTTAAATTCAATTAGTGAATCCAAAGTTCCATCTTCTTTTAACAGGGCAAGATCACAATGATTTTTTGAATTACTAGGATACGGGTACTCCCAATAAATAGTAAATGGATACTCTATTCTTAAAAGCTCCTTAAAAATCAAATAAACAAAAGTAGTTTCATAAAGATTACATACGCCATGATGACTCTTTTTATAGTAGCTTGCGTTTAATTTAAAAAGCTCATTTAGTTCATTCTCTTCACTTAAAATAGCTTCAAGAGCAGAATTAAAAAAAATATTTATCATTTCACTCTACCTCCTCATTAATTTTTAGGATTATGCTTTTTAAATACAAATACCTCAACATAATTATTCGTATAGCTTACCCTTTTGGCCGGTGCCATAATAACCGCCTCCATATTGGGGTAAATACCCTCTAAAATATCTGCATTAGTTTCTTTAAGGAATATTATACTAAACTTTACACTAATATGGAATAAGATGCTTGACACTAAATATATTGAATAATATTTTTTAATCGTGGCTAAATTCAAATACAGTGCCGGGTTTTACAATCCCTCCAAAATCTTTTGCTTCTTTAAACACTAAACCTTTATCTTTGATAGTAAAGACATATTTCTCTTTATCTGAAACAACAAGTATCAATTCCTTATCTTTGATATCAAAAGTTCCCTCTGGTAAGTGACTAGCTGCAATATGTCTATTAAAACTAAATTTGTTATTTTCCTTTAGATCAACCCATGAATTTCCATTAGATGTTTTATATCTACCAAGTTTTAATTTATCATTACTGTTATATCTCCAGACTGCTGCCATGCATAATATAAGGATTAATAGTAAAATAATTTTCTTTTTCATGATTTCCCTCTCTTCTAACTAATTTATAATATTTTACAGGTTTGTATTAACTCATCTCAAGGAATATTATACCAAATATTCTATGAGTACGGAATAAATTGAATAGCTACATAATCACGATACTCATGGAATTTTGTTGTATCTATATGTCTTAATAATTCTGCAAATTGATTAACTGTGATAAATTCTTTTAGTTTTCTATCGTTTTTAAATTGTTTAATGTTTTTAACAATATCTTTTTATATATATCCTCGTCCTAATAAATATCTAATATCTTTTTCAGTGATTTTGTAATGTCTATAACGTTTTTTCTTCAAGTAAATATTATGAAAAAAATCTTAAAGTTTGCTCATAACTCATCGTAGTTTTTTAAATAAATTTTTTTGATTCATAATAAACTATAAATTCATCAATCATAAAATCTAATTTTTTCATAAATAAGTAGACTCTCTCCATTTTCTATAAATGAAGAAAGTCTATTGGTTATTTTTTATAAGTTAATATATTATTGCTTTGCAATTGACCACATTTTCTGACGCTTTTTATATAGTTTATTGCTTTTTCAATTCCTACAAATCTTGTATTCAAGAAAATATAGCAAATTTGAATTAAGGTGCAGCCAGTTCATCATCCCCTTAATCACTATGGACTTTTCACTATTATTTATCATCTTAATAGCATAGTCAGATTATATATCAAATATAGATTCCTACATGAATATAATAAAACCCCGGAGTAATCGAGGCCACTGAAAAACTCTATGAAAAGTCGTCATCAGAATAAAGATGACGATTTTTTTCGGCTTAATTATAAAGACAAAAAGGATTTTAGAAAGTTACGTCGAATAGGTATAATAGGATAAAAATATAAGGAGCGAAACTATTATGCTAAAAGGACAGTTAGAAATAGAAGTTAACAAATGCCATAATTTATATTCATTAATAATACCTAAAGATAATATTTTAAGGCAAATCAATGATCTCGTTGATTTTACATTTGTTTATGATGAGTTAATGATGAACTATAGTCTATCAATGGGCAGAGGCGCTATTGATCCAATCATGCTATTTAAATATTTGCTTTTAAAAGTTATTTATGAATTATCAGATGAAGATGTTGTTGAAAGAACACTTTATGATATGTCTTTTAAATATTTTCTAAATTTAGCTCCTGAGGAAACTAATTTAATTGACCCAAGCACATTGACAAAATTTAGAAAACTTCGTCTTAAAGATATGAATTTATTAGATATTTTAATCAATAAAACAGTAGAAATAGCTATAAAAGAGGGTATTTTAAAAAGTAAAGCAATAATAGTTGATGCTACGCATACAAAATCACGCTATAACCAAAAGTCAGCACAAGAAGAATTATTAGAACGTGCAAAAAACTTACGTAAAACATTGTATTGTGTAAAACCAGAGATTAAAGAAGAATTGCCAACAAAAGTAACAACAGGAATAATAGAAGACATTTTAGAGTACTGCAGATTATTGGTAGACAGCATAAATGCTAAGCCGGAACTTGCAGCAAATCCAACTGTAAAAACTAAATTAAATTATCTAACTGAAGCTGTTAATGACGATTTGGAAAATTTAAAATTATCAAAAGATAAGGATGCAAAAATAGGCCATAAAACTGAAGATAGCTCTTTCTTTGGTTACAAATCACACATTGCAATGACTGAAGAGCGTTTAATCACTGCCGCTGTAATTACTACTGGCGAAAAGAGTGATGGAAAAGAATTGATAACCTTAATAGAAAAAAGTCAAGAAGCAGGTATAGATGTTAAAGAAGTTATTGGAGACACAGCTTATTCAGAGAAGAAGAATTTAGAATATGCTAAAAAAAATGAAATTGCATTAATTTCAAAACTTAACCCTGTGATTTCACAAGGAAATAGAAAAAAAGAAGATGAGTTTGAGTTTAATAAAGATGCAGGTTTATTTGTATGTCCATCAGGACACATGGCTTTAAGAAAAGCAAAGCAAGGAAAGAAAAATCTTGGTCAAAATCAAGTGATAACTTACTATTTTGATGTAGAGAAATGCAAAAACTGCGATAAAAGGAATGGCTGTTATAAAGAAGGTTCTAAAACAAAAACTTATTCTATAAGCATTAAATCAGATATTCACAAGGAGCATATAGAATTTGAAAAAAGTGAATATTTTAAAAAACGTGCTAAAGAGCGTTATATGATCGAAGCTAAAAATAGCGAACTTAAATATCAGCATGGCTATGATGTAGCTACATCGTCAGGCTTAATTGGTATGCAAATGCAAGGTGCATTATCAATCTTTATAGTCAATCTAAAGAGAATCATTAAGTTAAAAACATGAAATAAGGCTTCTTATACTTTGATATAAAAAGATAAAGCATGAAATATTCAATAATTGGGATATTTCATGCTTTTTTCTGGTTGAATTTCAAGATTGACTGAAAAAAGAAGTTATTTTTCAGTGACCTCGAGTAATCCGAGGTTATTTTTATTCTACTGGTATAAAAGATGTTTCTTCGCTTGTTGTTGTACCATTATATGATATAGTTACATCAACCTTTACTATATACCCTATTGTCGCTCTTACTATATCTACTGGAATAGTAACTTTGCCGGTGTTATCAATTGTTCCAGTATAATGTGTAGAGGTTGGTTTATAATGAAACAATAAATTTACAGTAGATCCAGCCTTGCCTTTTACTGTTATATTTATAGTAGAATTTTGCTTAGGTAACGGATTATCTATCGTAACGATCTTTTCTTCATCTCCTGCATATTCAGGCATCTTATCAGAGATAGGCATACCGATATGCTTTTTAAATTTGTTTAATTCATCGTGTAAATATACTCTACTGTAATCATTTTTTATTTTAGTAATAGACCCTTCTGCAAATTTAATTGCTTCTTTCAGATTTTCATCTACTGATTCTGCTGTATCAAGATATACATATAAGTAAATTATATCACCTACAGCTCCATTATAATCTTCTGTAAACACAAGGTTCCTTCCCCATGAAGTCACTTCACCTAAAAAATAAGACTTATCTATTTCATTAATTTTAGCATTATTAATTTGAACCTGTATTTGGTCATAAATTTTCCCACTTCCTGTTTTAGCAAGTAGCTCCATTTCTGCGTTAATACTTTTAATATCTTCCGTCCATATATCATTTGTTATAGCTGCTAGTTGTCCTAAAAGAATATTCTTTTCATTACCATCCTGTAGTTTCATAATCTCCTCATAAGCTTTATTGTAATAATAAAAAGACTTCTGATGGGTAGCTTGAGCTATATAATTCTTAGCATCTGTTATATCGGCCTTTGCTACTGTTGGTAATAACATAGAAAATACTAATAGTAATGAAGTAAGTAATTTGAAAAATCTTTTTTTCATATAATCCCTCCTAAAGTATGTAATACATTAATATAATATCATACAATCCAGGAAAAATTAAGTATAATTTGCATTAATATGTCAAAAATATTAACGAGGTGATTGCATTGGAAACCAAGTTAATGGAAATTATAAAATTACTTTGTGTAGCTATTGTAAACAGCTCAATAATTTATACTTCATTAATTGCATTCCTAGGGATGAAAATTATTAAGTTGAACAAAAGATTTTTAGAAGAATAAAAAAAGAAAGTAGATCCCTAAAGTATTTCTCCCTAAGCTACCTTTTAATAATAATTTGACTTAAATTAATAAAGATAATATTAACAATATTTATCATTCGGCTAAAATACTCTCTATGATACCTGCTAATGCTTCATGATTTTCAACCATTGGCATATGGCAGGAATTTTCAACGAATCTAAAGTCTATTTTTGCAACAATATCATCATCAAGACACAAATCACTAATTCTATTGGCATAGCATTTTTGCCCTCTATCTCCATATATCCCATAAACTTTAGAGTTTATTTTCCTAATATAATCTGTATAATCAAACTCCTCTTGCAATGCCTTTTTTAAACTATCATTATAGTGTCTTGCCTCTCCCTTTATCATAGAAATGATTTTTCCACCATACTGTTCCATATTTGAAGGAAGCATCAAGTTTCGGTAAAAGTTATTTGCAGGTTTCAAATTGGACTCGATAAGAATTATTTTGTCACATCTTAACTTGAAACCTGCAACCAATTCTAATCCAATAATTCCTCCCATACTATGTCCGAGAATAAAATCGAACTTCTCATTTCCATAAGTTGCATATATCCAATTAGTAATATCTGAAACATTGTTTGCTTTCTCTGTAATATTATGTGGATATTCTACAAATGTAACATTATGTACTGTTAATTCACATTTCAGTGTATCCCAGACATCAAGAGTGCAGTTTGCACCATACAAAATTAATCCTCGCATGAGAAAAGTCCTCCCCAATTCATGAATATTGTTAACTTCATTTTATCTAACTATTACTTCTATAAAATCTATTCAACACTTATAGTAAAAATCCTCTTAAAAATAATAATACTGATTAAAAGCATACAATATCGCCACCTATTTTTAAATTGTCCATATTGAACATTTAAAGTTGTGCACTATACGCAACCAAAAAGGAAGGTCATTTTCGACCCTCCTTCATATGAATAAATTATAAACAAATGTAAACTCAATCACTGAATGCGATTTAAATAAAATATATGCCTTCCTCACTTTGAAGAAACCAAAATTTATTCTTCCTTAATACTCCAAAACAAATCCCCTAACCTTCCTCTAAGCCCTTCACATTTTCCTTTTCCCAAATACTGACTTTCCACCCATACACCTTTAGGAGTATACCCTAAATGAATTATAAAATCAAAATTTTATACACTTATTGTGCTTTTTTATCCAGTTTAATTATATTATCAAATCCTAGAACACTCTCATCTAAATCAAATTTATCTTCTTCTCGTTGATCTTCAGTGACATCTTTTATTTTACTAGTTGGAGTACCGTATATTCTATTCAATAAATATTGCAGATTCTCACTTCTTATCTTCTCCGATTTACTTGTAAGAGCTAGTTTTTTTATTTCATCAATCAAAACGTCAACTGATTGAGTTAACTTCTTTTCAGCTTGATTTTTCATTTCAGTTAAGCATTTGTCCACGCCAGTCTTAACATCCTTATTATCTAAATCCGTATATATAGTTTGCCTACTAACTCCGCAAATCTTAGCAAAGCCCGTGATTGGAGTCCCTTGAGCATATAATTCTATAACCTTCATTTGCCTATCATTTAAAGCCATTTGTCTCACTTCCTTTCATTACAGCTTTACATCTACTTTGCCTTTCTCTGACCTTCATAAAAAAATAAAAAAGAGCCTTATTAAAGACCCTTAAGACTTTATAAATCTCCTGATTCAACTGCTATTAATAAATTAAGACACATTTCATAAAAACCTCGGTCAATATTCTTTCCTATCTCATGTTTAGAACTAATATAAATGAAATAAATAGTAGCAATTAATAGTAGTGCAGAAAATGAAATTAACATGATAAATTCACGAAATGCTTTAGTATCTAAAAATTCTTCAGCAAAAGCTCCAATAAAGAAACCTAAAAAAGTAAATAAAGCTCCTTGAACAGTTCTCTTAAATTATCTTTTATTCCATCATAGTATTTTGAATGTTTTTTACGCATATAACCACCTCACTATATAAATATAAATTAATTATAATATAGAATTACATTTACATAGTTTTGTGGATAACTACTTTTGACGTAAGGCGCCATTTACTCTCCTATAGCTTCTCTCCTGCATACATTCCTTTAAGTTATCTGCCATATGTTGCTTTCTAATCTTTTGACTACTACAGTAAGGACATACTAAATATCTATTTCTATCCATAGATTGTATATCTTCTGTTAACGCAACAAATTCTTTTGTACAAGAGCAGCATATATAAGAGCTATAAATACTTAGCATATTCTCACCGCCTTTTATAAATTAAATACTTTTAAAGATACTTTCACCTTTCTTTAAGTTACTGCATATTTTAATATTGTAGATAAATTGCCCGGAGGTATGTAATGTATTATAGAAACGACAAGCTAGATATTAACGACGATGTTATTGATGATCGTAACAAACACCACCACCATGATGATCACTATCATCATGATTTTGGTTTTAGTCCTTTCATGCGTTACCCTTATTTCGAAGATTTTGACGACGATGACTATGACGATTTTGATGATTATTTTGATGACTACGACGATTATTTTGATGATTACAGGCGTCCTCCTCGCAGACGTAGACGCAGACGTAGACGTCGCCATTTCTTCCATCCTGTTTTCTTTCCTTGGTGGATGCATAGACCATGGTGGAGATAATATAAAACAAAGAGCAGAGATAATCTGCTCTTTACTGTTATCTTACTCTTATATAAAAAGCACCTGGTACTAACCAAGTGCGTTCTAGGATGGGAACTGCTTGCCATCGCAGTATGTAATCCCCGCTATGATGGCAGTCGTTAAATATTTTTCTATGATATTATTATAAGTCATATTTATCAAGTATTTTATAATATCTCTATAGTTTTACTATAGTATTCCTATAGTCACTTACAAAAACCAAATATATCATCCATAAATAAAACCCAATCATAAATTTATAAAAGACTCCCTAAAAAGAGAGCTTTCACCACTAAAACTTTCAAATCATAAAAATTCAAAACACTAAACCTATCAAAACATTAATTACCCAAAACAACTATTCGTTTTTTATCTTTTCAAGAAAACTTTTTAAAAATTCCAAATATTTTTTCATTCAATTCTAGTATTCTCTCTAATGCTTCAATTTCTTTATCTTTATATTCTAATTGGTCTTCTAGCTGCTTAACTATTTTTGTATAGCTAAATATTACTAACATAGCCATAAGAGCAAATAAGTTCTCTAAAGCTCCACTTACATCTGCTTTATATGCATTTATAGTTAAAGCAGTAAAACTAGCGGCTATAGAAATGCAATAAACTAAATCTAAACTCTTATTTTTTATATTCTTTATTTTATTTAACATAGTCATCTACTCTTTTATATCATATTTTCTTGAATAAAATTCATTGTATCAATAAAGATTTCACTATTTACTTCTCTAAAAGTCCTTAAAAAAGCTTGTGAATCCGCATATGCTTTTTCAGTAACTTCTACACTACTATGACCTAAAACCTGAGATAGAGTATATACTACCTCCAGCCATTAAAAATCTCTTTCCAGAATTATTCCTGAAATGGTGACAAGAAATATTAGGATTTAATCTTGCTCTTAATACATATTTTTTTAAATTCTTTTCTATATTGGTTACTTCTAATTTATTTCCTTTTGTGGATGGAAATAGTAAATCTGTACTTAAATATCTTTCTTTATAATCCATCACCTCTGTAAAATCTTTTGCATTGTAACAAAATAAAAAACATACCTATCTTTTCGTCCCTTATATATATCTGCACTTATAAATATAGCTCTTTTATCTAATATTACATCCTTCTCTTTTAATGCCAATGTTTCACCAATTCTCATACCAGTGTCCATTAGTAAATGAATAATCACATAATCTCTATGTCCGAAAAAAACAGTAGTATCTATAACTTTAATAAGCTTTTTAAAGTCTTCATCTGTTATATTCTCTTTTGGTCTACGGGTAGCCTTAAATTGTTTTATACGCATTGCTGGATTAGCCTTAATGTATTTATCTTCAAGAGCAAAATTAAAAAATACTTTTATATTCCTTAAATAATTATTTATAGTTGCAATGCTAACTTCTTTTCCAAAGTCTAAACGATTATTAGGTTTATTTATATCAATGCTTTCTGCACTTGCTATAAAAGAATATTTTCCTCTTTCCTTGGTAAAGTCTAAATACCCTTTTATATGTTTTTCCTCTACCATTTCAATTTCTTTAATGTTAAATTCTTCTTCTAAATACTTAAAAAATAATTTTAATGTACTCTCATAGCTATTTAATGTTTTTTTAGTTAAATCTTTATTAGTACAGTTAATCATAAACGCTCCTAAAGCATCCTTTAATGTCATAAGATTTTTTTTAATTCTAGGCAAAATAAAAACACCTCCGTACCAAAATTAGTAAATTCTGATACAGAAAGTGTTTTTTAATTTTAACATATAAGTTGGTTTGAAAAGTTATCAGTTGGATATAGGTTAGGTGTATATACACATCTTAACCCGTTGATATATCTAGCTTAACTTACCTTATTTTTAAGTCTTAACTTATCAGCTACCATTGCTATGAATTCACTATTTGTTGGCTTGCCCTTATCATTATGAATAGTATAGCCAAATAATTTGTTTATAGCTTCTACTTGACCTCTACCCCAAGCTACTTCAATAGCATGTCTAATAGCTCTTTCTACTCTGCTAGCAGTAGTATTATATTTTTTAGCTATTGATGGATATAATTCCTTTGTAACAGCAGACAACAGCTCCATATCATTAACTACCATAGTAATTGCTTCTCTTAAATACATATATCCTTTTATATGAGCTGGAACTCCTATTTCATGAATTATATTAGTAATTTCTGCCTCCAAATCTAAAGGTTCTTTTTTGTTGATTTTAATTTCAGTAGTATCTATTAAAGAAATAGTTTTTCTTGTATCATCGCTAGAAATAGTATTATTGAACATTTGTCTGATTCTCTTAGTGAATACATCCATATCAAAAGGTTTTACTACATAATAATCAGCACCTAAAGTGATAGCTCTTTGAGTTATCTTGTCTTGTCCAACTGCAGATAATACAATTATTCTTGGCATAGGATTTAAATTCATAGTATTTAGTCTTTCTAAAACTCCTAGCCCGTCTAAATGAGGCATTATTATATCTAATACAACTAAATCAGGCTTTCTCTCTTCTATTAATTTTAGAGCTTCTACTCCATCTTTTGCTATACCTGTTACAACAATATCCCTTTGATTTAGTAGATAATCGTTTAGTATGTTACAAAATTCTTTGTTATCATCAGCAATTAGAACCGTTATTTTAGAATCTTCCATATATATTCTCCCCTTTAATATTATATTCCATTTCTTAACAACTAAGTAATTCGACAAAACTATAATAATTCCTTCTACTTTTAAATTTTTCTTATTATTTTTTTTATGTAAATAATGATATAGGTAGTAAAATATTACCAAATTACTATCTATACCATTAATTTTTTTATTTTGAAAGTATATTGGAATCTTTTATCATCCATTCAATATATATTCCATATCCTGTATCAGGCTTATTTATTAGTACATGAGTAACTGCACCTACCAATTTTCCATTTTGTATTATTGGGCTACCACTCATGCCCTGAACTATTCCACCGGTTTTATCTAAAAGAACAGGATCAGTTATTTTTATTAGCATGCTTTTAGGTCCAGGAGATTCTTGCTGTAACAGTTTCTGTATTTCTATATTATATAATTTAGGACCATCTTCATCTATGGTTGTAATTATTTTTGCTGGTCCTTCTTTTATTTCATTTCTTAATGCAATCTTAATAGGTTTAGAGTAAATACTATTTGCTAAGTTTTCTTTTGATTCTCCAAAAATACCGCATTCAGTATTATTTGATATACTTCCAATATTTCTATTCTCTTCTATAAAGATACCTTTAAGCTCTCCAGGATTACCTTTTTCGCCTTTTCGTATATTTACTATAGATGACTTTACAATATTTCCTTTACTGACACTTAGTAATGTACCTGTATCTACATCCGTTATAGGATGGCCTAAAGCTCCAAAAATTTTACTTTTAGCATCATAGAAAGTTAAAGTTCCAACTCCAGCTGTTGAATCTCTTACCCATAATCCAATCTTATATTTACTCTCATTAGAATGCTTCACGGGAGTAATCTTTTTATTTATTATCTGACCTTTTCTACTAATAACTAGCTCTATTTCTTTTCCTTCACTTTCATTAATTAACTTAACTAACTGCTCTGCACTTTCAATACTTACATTATTTACTTTTAATATAGAGTCTCCAATATTTACGCCGCTTTGCGCTGCTGGACTAGGTAATTTGCCATCTCTTGCTTCCACATCTGAAAAGGCTACTACTAATACACCTTTTGTTGATAATTTTACTCCAATACTAGTACCACCTGGGTATACTTCCATATCAGGTACAGCTCTTACAGAAACAGATTTAACAGGAAATAAACCAAGAAACTTAAGATCAATTCTATTAGAGTTATTATTTCTGTTTATGGAAGAAGTATACAGGTTCCCAACTTTTATTATTTTATCTGTGTTATATAAAGCATTCTCTTTTACAAATATAATACTAGGTATTTTATTAAAATTTATATAAAAATTAAGGAATATTATTAAAATAGGAGTTAAAATACAACCTAGTCTAAATAGCTTCTTCTTTTGCATGTTTACTCCTCCTTTTTAATTCTTTATCTTTAAATTTCCCTCTTTCAATTTTATTTATGCTATAGTAAAGCTGTTATTGTAGTTAATAGATTATTTTAATTGTTAAATTATGATAATTTTAAAGATATTAAATTTTAAAGATGATAAAGATAAAAAATAAATATAAGCACAAAAAAACCATAAGTATCAAAACTTATGGTTTTATTTTCTCTATATTGGTAAAAATTATGTATTAATTAAATTATTTTTTTTACTTTGAGCTATTTCTATTAGCTCTTTGGCATTTTCAATAGTTACATTAGTTACATCAGAGCTAGCAATCATTTTAGCAATCTCTTTAACCTTTTCTTCAATAGATAGTCTACATAAATTCGTATAGGTTTTATCATCTATAATTTGTTTGTACACTAGATAATGAGTATCTGACATGGATGCTATCTGCGGCAAATGAGTTACGCAAAAAACTTGATGTTTAGTGGATATTAAAAACATTTTTTCTGCAACGCACTGAGCTATTCTTCCACTTATACCTGTATCGATTTCATCGAATATTACAATAGGAATTTCATCCTTATCTATAAAAACGGTCTTTAAAGAGAGCATTATTCTAGAAAGTTCCCCACCAGATACAACCTTTTCTAGCGGTTTTAAAGGTTCACCAGGATTAGTTGAAATTAAAAATTGAACTTTATCCTTACCATTTATATTAAAACTTTCTTCCTTGCCTAACTCAATATGAAATCTGCTCTTTTCAAGCCCTACATATTTTAATTCAGACTCTATAGCGTTGATAAGCACCTCTGAAATTTCTTTTCTTATCTTGTGTAATTCTTCAGCTTTAGTATTAAGCTGTAATTCAGTTTCTTTCTTTTCATTATTTAAATCATTAATAATTTTTTCTGAATTTACAAGTTCTTCATATTTATTTTCTAAAGAAGCTTTATATCCTAAAATATCTTCGATAGTCTTTCCATATTTTTTCTTATACTGGCTTATTTCATAAATTCTATTATTTACTTTCTCTAGTTCAACTTCATTATATACTACAGTTTCTTTAAGATCCCTTAATTCGCGAATTATTTCTTCAAGAGAAAAATACATTTCCTCTAAAGATGAAGATAGTGTTTTTATCTTATCTATATGTTTTTCAGCTATCCTTAATTCTTTAACTGCGTTGCCTATCATATCAAAAGCATTGGAAGTATCTCCTGTAGAATATAAATAATTAAAAGAATTATTTAAACTATTACTTATTTTTTCAGCATTAGACAATATACTATAACTTTTTTCTAATTCTAAGTCTTCTCCAATTTTTAGCTTTGCTGAATCTATATCCTTAATTTGAAATACTAAATAATCTGCTACTTTATCGATATCTTTATTTCCCTTAAGCTTATCGATCTTCGCAATTATTTCATTGTATTTTTTGTATAATTCAATATACTCTAGCTTTACATTTCTTATATTATTTTCTCCAAAACTATCTAGATAAAAAATATGATTACTGCTATCTAGTAGATTTTGATTTTCATGTTGACCATGAATATCTATTAATGTTTTTGATATTTGCTTTAAGGTTGAAATCAAAATAGATTTTCCATTAACTTTAACTATACTTTTACCATTATAAAAAGTCTCTCTAGTTATTATTAGTATATCTTCAAATTCAATATCTAATTCTTCTAATAGTATTTTAGTTTTACTATTCTCAATAAAAAAAATAGCTTCTACGGAAGTTTTTTCCTCTCCTGTTCTAATAAAATCTTTATTGAATTTTTCTCCTAAAACAAAATTAATTGCATCAATTAAAATAGATTTACCAGCTCCGGTTTCTCCGGATAAAACGTTAAATCCTTTAGTAAAGTCTATGGATAATTTCTCAATTAATGCAAAATTATTTATATTTATTTGTAGAAGCATTACTCTACCACCTTACTAATAAATTAATGTTTATTAATCATTCTTTTAATTTTGTCTACTAATTCTTCCGCTTTCTCAGTAGATCTAACTACTATAAATATTGTATTGTCTCCAGCGATAGTTCCAGCTACTTCCATTAAATTTAATGAGTCCAAAGCTTCAGCCGCCGCCGAGGCTGAACCAGTAATAGTTTTAAGTATTACAAATTTATCTACATTTTCTACATGAATTACAGTATTTGAAAATATGTTAACCAATTTATCAGCTATTTCATTTTGCTGAGCATTAATAGCTACATATTTATATTTACCGCTAGAGGATAATACCTTTATGAGCTTTAATATCTTTATATCTCTTGATACAGTAGCTTGTGTTACGTCAAAACCACTTAATTTTAACTCATCCGCAAGCTCTTCTTGAGTTTCAATATCTTTTGTAGAAATTATTTCCAAAATTTTATTATGACGTTTTGATTTCATTCTAAATCACCTACACATTCTCTAGTTCTCCACATAATTTTCTTTCTTAAAATATCGAAATAATCATAGTTATTAAGTTTAACTATTCTGCATGAATTTTGAGAACAATAAATTTGAACTTCATTATTATCCTTATTAATTGGCACTGACTCTTGACCATCAGCTGTAAGATAAACATTTTCTTTTAAATTTTTTACTGTTATTCCAATTTTACTTGATGAATTTAAAATCATAGTTCTAATTCCTTGAGTATGTGGACAAATTGGTGTTATAGATATTAAGCTTAAATTAGGATAAATAATAGGCCCTCCAGCAGACAAGGAATAAGCAGTGGAACCTGTAGGTGTTGATATTATTATACCGTCTCCTGTAAATGATGTGCAAAAATTTCCATCTACTGTTACATCATATCTTACAATTCTTGATAAGGTATCCTTAGCTATAACAATATCATTAAGGCAAATTAATTTATCAGAATCGTTTAAGCCCATAGTACATTCCAGCATGATTCTTTCTTCAATAAAAAAATCCCCTTGTAAAATTGAATTTATAGCTGCTTTAAATTCTGAGATTTCCACACTGGTTAGAAATCCAAGATTTCCTATGTTTACTCCTAAAATAGGTACTTTGTATCTTGAAACTGATCTAGCAGTACTTAAAATAGTACCATCGCCACCTAATGATATTATTAAGTCTAAATTTTTTACCTTTTCATCGCTTAAGCCTATGGAATCCTTAAATATATGAATGTTTCCATCCTTTATACAATGATTTAAGGTTTCTGTAATTTTATTTAATACATTATTATTTGGATCCTTAGATGAATTTATATTTAAGCCTATATTTTTCATAATAAAAAATTTTACAGCTCCTTTGAAAAAATTTATAAACTGTTATGCGCTAACTCCACTATATCACAAATTTTATTTTCTTCCAAATTTTCTACTGCATTTTCATTTTTAGTAAAATAAATTAGAAATTCAATATTACCCTCAGGACCTTTAATTGGAGAATAATTAAGGTCTTTTATTTTAACATTTAAGGTTCTAAGGAGATTAACCACATTGCTTATTACCTCATAATGCACTTTCTTATCCCTCACAACTCCCTTTTTTCCAACTTTCTCTTTACCGGCTTCAAATTGAGGCTTTATGAGTGCTATTACTTCGCCATTTTCATTAAGTAAATTTAATACAGGTGGAATAACCTTTTCTAAAGATATAAAGGATACATCAATACTAGCAAAGTCTCCTTGGAAATCGAAATCCTCTTTTTTTACATATCTTACATTGGTCCTCTCTAAGCAGATTACTCTAGGATCAGTTCTTAATTTCCAAGCAAATTGGCCATATCCGACATCTATTGCGACCACCTTTTCAGCTCCATTTTGTAACATACAATCTGTAAATCCTCCAGTAGAGGCACCTATATCAAAACATTTTTTTTCATTTAAATTAATTTTAAATTCCCTTATAGCTTTTTCTAGCTTGAGACCGCCTCTGCTTACGTAAGGCATAGTCTCTCCTTTTATTTCAATTAAAGCATCTACTTTAACTTGTTCTCCACATTTATCAATTCTAAAACCATCTACAAAAACATTACCTGACATAATGTTAGCCTTAGCTTTTTCTCTTGATTCAAAAAATCCTTTATTGGTCAGTAATATATCTAATCTCTCTTTAGCTTCCTTCATTTAACTCTCCTCAGACATTCAATTTAATACATAGTCTTAATAAATTCAACTATGCTATCAGCATCTAATTTATATAATTTATATAAGGTTCCTAAATCACCATGAGTAATAAATTCATCCTTAAAGCCTAATATATTTATTCTTACATCAATATTTTTATTACTAAAGTAATTATTAACAGCAGAACCCAATCCTCCAGTTACTACATTATCTTCTAAGGTTATTATATCATATTTGTTTTTAGCCAAATAATCTAAAGCTTCATAATCTAGAGGCTTTATAAAGCAAGCATTAACAACAGTTATATCTAATCCTAAGACTTTCAACTGCTCCTTAGCTATTAACGCATGCTGAACCATCTTGCCTGTAGCAATTACTGCTATTTTTCCGCCTTCATCCATTATCTCCCATTTGCCATAATCTATTTTAGACAAAGCTTTAATATTAATGCTTTTATAGTCACCACCTCTAGGATATCTAATAGCTATAGGAAATTTTTGATCTACAGCCCAATTTAACATGATCCTTAATTCATCTATACATTTAGGTGCAATTACGGTAATATTGGGTATATGATTCAAATAAGATAGATCAAAAACTCCTTGATGGGTTTCTCCATCTTCTCCTACAATACCAGCTCTATCTATAGCAAAAATAACGGGAAGGTTTTGAATGCACACATCGTGAAGTACTTGATCGTAGGCTCTTTGCAAGAAAGTAGAGTACACCGCAAATACGGGGTTCAGACCTTCATTAGCTAGCCCCGCTGAAAAAGTAACTGCATGCTGTTCCGCTATACCCACATCGAAAAATCTCTCTGGATAAACCTGAGAAAACTTTCTTAATCCTGTTCCATCAGGCATGGCGGCAGTAACAGCCACTACTTTTTCATTTTTTTCAGCTATTTTTATGAGTTCTTCTCCAAAAGCTTTAGAATAAGTTTCCTCCGAGGTTATGCATATCTCACCATTATCGCAATTGAAAGGGCCTATCCCATGGAACTTATTTGGATTTTTTTCAGCAAAATTATACCCTCTTCCTTTTTGAGTCATAGCATGAATAAGCACAGGACCATCTATATTTTTAGCCATAGATAATACCTTGCTTAGTTCTCTAATATCATGGCCATCTATTGGACCTAAATATTTTATTCCCATTTCCTCAAAGAGCATTCCTGGTACTATAAATTGTTTGATACTATCCTTAAGTTTATTTATAGAGTTTACAAGCCCCTTACCTAATGCTGTCTTAGTCATAGTAGAATTAAAATCATTTTTTAATTTATTATAGCTAGGATCTAATCTTAATTTGCTTAAATATGTAGATAAGCCTCCTACATTATTTGCTATGGACATTTGATTATCGTTTAGAATAATTATCATTTTAGTTTTTCTAAATCCCACATCATTTAATGCTTCAAAAGCCATGCCTCCTGTTAAGGCTCCATCCCCTATTATAGGTATTACATTAAATTGTTCCTTTTTTATATCTCTAGCTCTTGCTATTCCTAATGCAGCAGAAATAGAAGTGCTACTATGACCGGTTTCAAAAGTATCATACTTGCTCTCACATCTTTTAGGAAATCCGCTAAGTCCGTTATACTGTCTTAAGCTATTAAACTTATCTTTTCTTCCAGTAAGTATTTTATGTATATAGGCTTGATGACCAACATCCCAAACAAGTTTATCTATGTCTAAATCAAAAACTTTATATAAGCTTAAGGTTAGTTCTACTACACCTAAGTTAGAAGCCAAATGACCTCCAGTTCTTGATACATTTTCAATCAAAAAATCTCTTATTTCTTTACTCAACTCGTCCAATTCATCAAAACTCATTTTTTTAATATCTTTAGGATTACTATATTTATCTAAAAGTTTATACATTACTACCTATCCCCTTTTATCTAATTATTTCTTTCTAGGAGATTTAATGTCAAATTTTCAAGGAGCTCAGTATCTTTATCTAATTTTTTTAACTCTAATAGGCACTGTTCTGTAAGTGCTTTGCATATATCTTCACATTTCTCTAATCCATATAAGCTTACATAAGTGGTTTTATTATGATTCATATCTTTTTTTATTGTCTTTCCTAATAAAGCGGAGTCCCCTAGTACATCTAACAAATCATCTTTTACTTGAAAAGCAAGCCCTAATTTATCGCCAAAAGAGCCTAATATTTCTATATGTTTTTCCGAGGCTTCGCCCAAAATAGCCCCAGAAAGAATGGAAGCTTTTATCAAAGCGCCAGTTTTATTTCTGTGCATATAGCTAAGTTCTTCTTCTGATATTAACTTACCTTCATTAATTATATCAACTACTTGACCAGCTATCATACCTTCAGCTCCTGCACTATTACTTATTAGTTTACAGGCACTTATAGCATGATGATGTTCTGTACAAAAATTAAATAAAACATTCATAGCTTCGTTTAGAAGTCCGTCTCCTGCTAGAATTGCTAAAGCTTCTCCATAGACTCTATGATTTGTGGGCTTCCCCCTTCTTAAATCATCATTATCCATGGAGGGCAAATCATCATGAATTAGAGAATAGGTATGTATCATTTCTACGGCTCCAGCAATGGGCATAATTTTTTCATAATCAGGTTTATACAGACTATAACAGAGTAAAGCTAGTATAGGTCGAATTCTCTTTCCACCAATGCTTAAGCTATAATTCATTGCTTCATATATAATTTTATGGTAGCCATTCTTAGCTTCGAAATAATTATTTAACCACAAGTCAATTTCACTTTTCAATTCCATAAGCTTCATAAAATTACTCCTTAAAATCTTCTTCTATATTTTCATTTAAAATTTTAACTTTACTTTCTGCTTCATTTAAAATAGTATAAAGCTTATTGCATAGTTTTACTCCATCTTCATAAGCTTTTAATGAATCCTGTAAAGCCATTGGTGTGTTCTCCATGGTATGGACTATACTTTCTAATTTAGATAAAACTTCTTCATAGCTTTCGCTTTTTTTAGGCATATTGTCACTCCTATTTAACTATTAATTTAGCATCTACAGTACCATCTTTCATTGTGATCTTTATATCCTTACAATTTTTTAAAGTTTCAACAGAATCTATAATGAAATCATCGCTATCAGTTATCATAGAATAACCTTTATTTAAAATGTTTAAAGGATTGAAAGAATTTAATATTTGGTTAAGAGAGGATATCCTATCCATTTCCTTTTTTATTTTCCCTTCAGTAATGTTAGAACATCTATTAATTAGCATATTTATATGATTATACTGATTGCTAATATACTCTTTAGGGTTATAATACTCTAATGTTTTTCTTAAGGCTTCAACTTTTGTTTTGCTAGAATATAACTGAAATTTCAAGCTATTATCTAACTTACTTTTATAGCTTTCTACATAAAGCAATATATCTTCTAACTTTGGAATAAGAATTTCTGCTGCAGCAGAAGGCGTAGGTGCTCTAAAATCACTAACAAAATCAGCTATAGTGAAATCAGTTTCATGCCCAATACCTGATATTATTGGAATTTTAGATTCAAAAATAGCATAGGCTAGTTCTTCATCATTAAATACGTTTAATTCCTCAAAAGAGCCACCGCCCCTTGCTAGTATTATAGCCTCTACATCTTTTATTGCATTTAGCTTCCTTATACCTTTAACCATACTTTTAGCTGCTTCTTGTCCTTGAACTAAAGCAGGGCAAATTAGTATATTTGTCAACTTATTTCTTCTTCTAGTTACATTAAGAATATCCCTAAGGGCAGCTCCAGTAGGCGAAGTAATTATTCCTACCTTTTTAGGATATTTAGGTAAAGGCTTCTTATTGATTTCATTGAATAATCCTAATTTTTCTAATTTATCTTTTAGTTTCAAAAAAGACAAATATACTTCTCCTAGCCCTTGCAAATTCATTTCATTGCAATAAAGCTGATAGCTTCCTTCTTTTAGGTACAGGCTTATTCTCCCTTTGATTTCAACACCATCCCCATCCTTAGGATGAAATTTAAGTCTTTTAACCTCTTCACTAAACATCACACAATTAATTTTAGAAAACTCATCTTTTAAGGAAAAATAGGCATGACCACTGCTATGTTTTTTAAAGTTAGATAATTCTCCTTTTACGTACACATTGCTTAATATAAAATCATTGTCAAAACTTCTTTTTATATAATTATTTAAAGATGAAACTGTAAAACTTTTAATATTCATTATTTACTAAAGCCTCACATACATTTTTTAATAATAAGGTAGTAGTCATTGCACCTACTCCTCCAGGTACAGGTGTTACATGGGATGCTACATCAATGACTTCATCAAAACATACGTCTCCACATATTTTCCCATCTAAGGAGGATGTTCCAACATCAATGACTATAGCACCTTCTTTAACATAATCCTTAGTTACAAATTTAGGTTTACCTATAGCTACAACTAATATATCCGCATTTTTACAAACAGATTTTAAATTTTGAGTTTTAGAATGACAAATTGTTACTGTGGCATTCTCATTTAATAGCAATTGTGCAGCAGGTTTACCTACAATATTGCTTCTTCCTAAGACCACTACATTTTTTCCTTCAATAGATGCACCTGTATTTCTTATAAGATGCACTACACTATTGGGAGTACAGGGTATAAAGCATTTCTCACCTTTATAGAATTTACCATTATTAATATCAGTTAATCCGTCAACATCTTTTTTATAATTTACTCTAGAGGTTATATTAATTTCATTAAGGTGCTTTGGAAGTGGTAGCTGTATCATTATGCCATGAATATCATTATTTTCATTTAAATCTTCAATTTGATTAATTAATAGCTTTTCAGAAATATCCTGAGGCAGTTTTATTACTTTTGTCTCTATTCCTAATTCTTGGCATAATTTGCTCTGATTATTCACATAATATAAAGATCCAGGATCCTCTCCAACAATAATTGTTGCTAGACAAGGCACACTTAATCCCTTACTTTTTCTATTCTCCGTAAATCTTTTTATTTCTTCTCTTAAGTTCATTGCAATCCTCTTACCAGCTATAATTTCTCCCATAAAAAACCCTCCTCTATCTATTCTTTAAAATTCTATCTAAAACTCCATTTATAAAAGATACTGAACCTTCCTCAGAGTATTTCTTTGTAAGCTCTAAGGCTTCATTAATAGATACTTTTTCAGGGATATCCTCTTCAAAAATAATTTCATAGGTTGCTAATCTAAGAATAGATAAATCTACTTTAGATAGCCTTGACATTTTCCAATTAAGTAAAAATTTCTCTATAGTATTGTCAATGGTTTCTAAATTCTCTTCTACACCAGTAATAATTCTGCTTATATAATTAAAATCTAAGTCCTTTAGGTCATGTTCTGTGTTCTCTCTAAACTCTCTAATGGTCTCTTCAACATTTTCTTTATTTATGGACCTTTGAAATAATATTTCCATGGCCACTTCTCTCGATTTTTTTCTATTCATATATTCCTCCTAAAATCTTTAAGTATAAATTATACTATATTATATATATTATCAACTTTTTAATAAAAAAAATATACCTTTTATTCATAACTTTGGAATACACATATAAACACCCTCTGACATCAGAGGGTGTTTATTAGGCTTCTTTTTCCTCATTTTTTAAATTAGGCTTTTGAACTATAATGTTTTGAACAAAAACATTTATTGCAGAAACTTTCAATCCAGTCATACTTTCTACAGCTCTTTTTACATTCTCTTGAACTTGAGAAATAACTTCTGGAATCTTAACTCCATATTCTACCGCAACAATTATATCAATAGAAGCACTTTCTTCCTCTACATTGACCTTTACACCCTTTGAAGTACTCTTCTTACCTGTAAATATCTGAGTTATACCGCCAGTTACCCCAGCATTCATGCCTACGATTCCTTTTATTTCACCAGCAGCTATTCCTGCAATTACACTTACAACTTCATCGGATATCTTAACTATACCAATATTAACTTCGTCTTTTCTGTTTTCTTCCATTAGAAAAACCTCCTACTTTTGCATAGCAAAACTTGTTAATCTTACGTACATTATAACAAATAAAATTGTTATTTACAATTACTATTGTTTCCTTTCAATCTCTACATTCTTTATTTTTGCAACACTCATAACCACTTCTTGGATTTGCTTTCTTTGATTAGCAGTTAGCTCTTCCTTAGTTTTTACAAAAACTCTTGCCTTTTCCCCACTTTCTATGGAGCATACAGCCTCTTCGAATCCCTTGCCCTTTAATGCTGTCTCTATTTTTCTTTCATTTTCACCAGTCATAGCTAAAGTAGCAACTTGCCTAGCAATTTCATCTCTTTGAGTTTGAGATATGTTTTTATTTTCTTTTAAATCATTTAATGTTTGTATAGCATCTGCACTTTGCTTTTCTCTGATACTTTTAGCTTCATAAAAAAAATCTGAAGTTTTGTTTGATGTATTCTTATCTCCATTATTAAAGGTATTTTTTCCTATGTTAAAATCCCCTGCTACATCTCCCACAGAGCCATTTACCTTCGCTGCCAATATACCAGCACACACTATTAATGCTAGCAATGCTAAAATAATACCTGCTTGTTTTTTGTTCATATTAATTCCTCCCATCTATTATCTAATAAATTATATGCTAACTTTCCATAGAACATACATTAACTTTATTTTGAGGTATATTATAAAGAGTAGATACCACTTTTGTTATTTCATATTGAATCTTCTTATCTTCAGCTCCTTGGGCTACAATTAGTACTCCCGTAATTTTAGGTTTATATGTTTTTAAAATCAAAGGCTCACTCCCATTAGACTTATTGGTAATTACCACCTTACTTCCATCTGAAGTTTGATTATTCACCCTATTGCCTCCAGAATTATCTTTTTCCTGTGTAGTACTATAGGTCCTATTTACATCTACAGCTGGAACTTGTTCTTCTCCACTTTCAAAATATATAACTACCTCTACACTACCTACACCCCTTATCTTACTAAGTGCATATTTTAACTCGTTTTTCATCTTTTGTTCATAGCTACTCATATCATTAAGCGTCTCCCCCTTTTCTTGATGATTTTCATTACTGATGCTAGCTTTTGTACCATTATTAAAAAAGCTAGTTACAATTACTATAAATACTCCTAGTAATAAAATTATTACTAAATTGTACATACTATTCTTAGAGTTTTTAAAAAGATCAAAAATCTTTTTAAAATTCATTTTAGTCCCCCCTAATTTATTTATTATTTATTTTATATAAAGTTATGGTTTCTTTGTTTATATTTAATTCTTTGCTTAAAAACTGAGCTATTTCAGAATAGCTTTTATCATATGTCCTATTATCCTCGTTGTTTGAATTAGTTTTTATCTCCACTTTTTTTACAGTCTCTACTCTCTTATCCTTAACACCTATATCTAGATTTTTTATACTGTATTTATTGCTCTCATATGAAGCTTTAGCTTGTACAATGAAATCATGTTCAGGAAATTTAGATTTTAGTATAACTAAGCAGTTACTTTGTATATTTGTTTCAAAATTCTTTAAGGTCAATTCAATGTTCTTTTTCTTATACTCATCGGATTTTTTACTTTCCGTTAGGTTATTTAAAGAATTAGCATTATTTATAATAGCCTCTTTTATACTTGAAGTATCCTTAGAAAAAAGGCTTAATAATGGATTAGATATAACCACTATCAAAATTAAACCTAATACAAACTTTGAGTACTTTTTCAATGTATTGTCTGGAAGAATTATTTCTATAGCGGTGATAAAAAATGCTGATATACATACATTAATAACCCACTGTCTTAACATAACCATTAAATACACGTCCCCCTTTAAGCTCCAATAATAAATTTACCTGCTGTAGCCATTATTGAAATCATAATAAAAAACATCACAGACACACTTATAAGACAAGACATTATTAGAACTAAAGATTCCCCCACAGAAGATATACAATTTACAATCCTTCCATCACAAATAGGTTCAAGTAGAGCTGCTGTAAATTTATACAGCAAGGACATAATAAACACCTTAATAATAGGTATTATCACAATTATAATTATTATAAATAGCCCTAAGGAGCTTAATGCGTTTTTTAAGAGAAGAGAATATCCAGCTACAGTAGCCACCGCATCAGATAGAGCCTTACCCACGATAGGAATAAAATTGTCTATAGCAAATTTAGCTGTTTTAGCTGTCACTGCGTCTAGGGTATTGGTAGTCATGCCTCTTATAGTAAGAATTCCTATAAAAACTGTAACTAATATTCCCTGAATCCATAAAACTATTTGATTAACTAATTTAGTTAATTTTGATATTTTATAGTCTTCAGATATATTACTTGCGAACTGAAGCATAAATCCCATAAGAATCAGTGGTATAATTAAGTCCACATAAATTCTGGGACTTAGATTTACTGCAGCTAGTATTATAGGATCCATAGTAGCAGCTTGAGCTAATCCGCCTACTGTAACTAGAAGCATCATTAATACTGGCAATAAAGCTGCCATAAAATTTGTTAGATCTATTATTGTAGATTTTACTAAATCTACCCCTATCATAAAACTTTTGGATAATATAATTATCAGTAAAGCATAACAAGCGAAATACGCTATATTGGATAAACTTTCATTATTAAAGGCACTTTGTAAATTTTTCATAAGTGCACATATCACTGCTATAACCACTACTATTCCCATCATTTTCAAAGATATGAGAAGCTCTTTAAATACTATATTTAAAATATTTTTATAAAACTGACTTTTATTTAATTCACCTTGTCCATTTTTTATGAAATACTGTACATAATCTTTAGGATTCATATTATTTAATAGTTCAAATTCACCTTTCATATTTGTTATGTAATTATATAATGTCTCAATTTTTCCATCATCAATATCCTTAGTTTCTATAACTTCCTCTGCCATAGCAAATTTACCTGGCAGCAGACTTATTATTAAAAGGAGAATAATAATAAATTTTTTCATAGCTTTACACCTACATTATCTTTAAAATAGCTTCTAATACGGCCATTAAGATAGGTATTGCTAAAAATAGTATGAGTATCTTTCCAGAAAACTCAACCTTTGAGGCAATACTATTAGCTCCAGCATCCTTGCATATTTCACTACAGAAGGAGGCAATGTACGCTATGCCTATTATCTTAATAACTGTATTTAAATAAATAGTATCTATATTAGCTTTTACTGCCATGGTTTGCAAGAATACAAATATTGCATTTATCTTATTCAACATAAATAAGAAAATTAGCACTCCTGCTATAATACTAATATTTACCACTATATCTTCTCTGTTATTCTTAAAAAATAGTATTAAAAATAGAGAAATAAAGGCAAAGGATACAATTTTAAATATCTCCATAATGCCTCCTATAATTGAAACATAGTCTTTACCGAATCAAAAAGCTTGCTTATTAAAGTAATTACCATCAGTAAGATTATCACTACTCCTGCTATATTAGTGATAGCAGCTATATCATCTTTACCACTACTTTTTAAAACTTTATCTAAAATCACAAGTAGTATACCTGCTCCGCCTATCTTAAACAACAAGGAAATATCAAGCATAATAACCATCCTTTCTATATAAGAAATATTACAACCAGAGCTCCTATACAAAGACCTAAGTATCTGTATAGCTTAATATTATTTTGAGCTGTGATTTCTGAATCCTTTATTTGCATTGCAACTCTTTCTAATGTCATCTCAAAAATATTAATTTGAAAATTTCTATCTAAATCTCCAAGATTCTTTGAAAAATCTTTAATTATCTCTATATCTTCTTTAATTAAATAAAGGATATCTTTATAGTCCTCTAAAGATTTAACAGTGGCTTCAAACACACTATTACAGGTACCTTCTTCTAAATAGGATGAAATTCTAATGTATAATAGACTAAAAGGTTCTTTGCTTCTTTCCCCTATTTTTTTTAAAGCCTCTGGCAAAGGAGAATGTAGAAACATTATTTCATTTTTTAATTGGACTAGAGTTCTTTCTAATTCCTTTAATTCTAAACTTCTTTTCCTTAAAGATTCAGCATAAAAGAATCCTGTTAGAGTACATGCTATAAATATTAATAACAGACCAAATAATCTTAACATTTAAAGCCTCCATAAATATTTTTCAGACTTAAATTCATAGACACCTTCCAAGGTGCCTGTTCCCCTTCTATTGCTTAACACTAAAGCTAAATCAAAGAGTTCAAAGTCTATCATATTCTTATATATAACTTTATTTTTAAGGTCATCTATTCCAAATCCATGTATGGTAGCAATAATATTTACTCCTGAATTAATTGCGTGTAATATGCTCTTCATATCTTCCTCTGTTCCAATCTCATCACATATTATAACTTCAGGAGACATAGATCTTATTGCCATTATAATCCCATTACTTTTCTTACAATTATCATAAACATCCGTTCTAATACCCACATCTAGCTGTGGAACCCCTTCATAACATGCAGCTATTTCACTTCTTTCATCAATTACGCAAACCTTCCTACCTTTGACACTATTATTGATTCCATTAGATATATTTCTAGATAAATCTCTTATTATAGTTGTCTTGCCACACTTGGGAGGGGAAATTATGATTGCATTGTTGATTTTTTCGCTATTTACAATATAATTGATTATCTTATTAGAACAACCTATAAATTCTCTACTTATCCTAATATTAAGGGAAGATATATGTTTAATAGTCTTAATATTTTCTCCTTGAAAAACACAATCTCCTGAAATTCCAATTCTATGCCCTCCACGAAAGGTTAGATATCCTTGTTTTATCTCTTCTTCAAAGGCATAAATTGAATAGTTGCTTATTCTTTGCATTATGTGTTTTAGATCTTCCCTAGTTGCAATGTGAGCCTCCACTATTTCTTTACTACCTACTTGAAATATTAGAGGCTTGTCTACTTTTATTCTTATTTCTTGAAGCTCTTCTAGTTTAGATTGTTTTTCTAATAAACTTCTAATGTTCTGTGGTAAAATGGTTAATAAATCTTTAGTGTTCTTCATTTTTATATCTCCCTGAAAATAATTCAGAGATGTTTCACCTCCTTTTCTCTTATATAATTTTTATTTTAAAAGTTCATAAATTATTACTATAAATAAAAAAAACACATCTGTTTTTTAAAGATGTGTTTAAAAATATTTTATAAATCAAAAAGGTAAGCTAAGCTTACCTTTTTAAACATACTTATACTCTTTCCATGTATTCTCCAGTTCTTGTATCAATCCTAATAATGTCTCCTTCATTTACGAATAAAGGTACGTTTACAACAGCACCAGTTTCAACAGTAGCTGGTTTTAAAGTATTTGTTGCAGTATTTCCTTTAAATCCTGGGTCTGTTTGTGTAATCAATAATTCAACAAAGTTTGGAGCTTCAACAGAGAAAGCCTCTCCTTTATAGAATTTTATTATTGCAAACATGTTTTCTTTTAAGAATTTTATCGCCTCTTCAACCTTTTCATGGTTTAAAGGTATTTGTTCGAAAGTTTCTTGATCCATGAAATAATATAATTCTCCATCAGAATATAGGTATTGCATTTCTTTTCTCTCTATTACAGCTTCTTGAAGTTTTTCTGGTGGGTTGAAAGTTCTATCTGTAACTCCTCCAGATATAACGTTTCTTAATTTTGTTCTTACGAAAGCCGCTCCCTTTCCTGGTTTTACATGTAAAAAATCTATTACAGTAAACACTTGTCCATCTAATTCAAAAGTAGTGCCTTTTCTTAAATCTCCTGCTGATATCATTAAGTATCCCTCCAAAATAAATTAATTCATTTATATTATAACCCTTTCAGGTAAATTAATACCATTAGCTCTTTGAGTAAAAATCTATTAAGGCATTTATAGCCATTATATAAGAATAATGTCCAAATCCGCTAATTACACCTAGGCAACCTTCACCAGTGATAGTTTTTTTCCTATATTCCTCTCTACTATGAATATTAGATAGGTGCACTTCCACTACAGGTATATTAATGCCTCTAATGGCATCTAAAATGCCAATACTATAATGGGAATAGGCTCCAGGATTTATTACTATACCATTATATTTTTCTTCAGAATTTCCAATTTCAGAAATAATCTTACCCTCATCATTGCTTTGTATGAAATCTATAAAAGTATTTTTATTCTTAAAATAATTTTGAATTATTTCATTTATTTCATTCAATTTTAAACTTCCATAAATATTTTTTTCTCTCATACCTAGCCTATCTAAATTAGGTCCATTAATTACAAGTATCTTCATTTTAATAACATCCTATTTAATAATTATTTCCTTAACAATTTAACAATGATATTTTATCAAAAGTATTAAATATTTGCAATTAGTTTATATATTTTTCTTTCATTTTATGAAATCACCTTAATTATAGTTTCTACAATTTGACTACATACCAAATTATTACAATTTATAATAATATGAGCTTTTCTATATATATCTATTCTGTCTTCATACAATTTTATAAGCTTAGCCTCTACCCCGTCCTTTAAAAGAGGTCTTATTAAATCTTGCTTTTTTACTCTCTGAACAATATTACCAATATCTAAATCTAAAAATATAACAGTGCCCATTTGACGTAAACAGTGTAAATTATTATTATAAATTGGTGTGCCTCCGCCAGTGGAAATAACATATCCTTTTAAGCTTTTATAGAAATTCAATAATTCTGTTTCTTTTTTTCTAAAATAGGCTTCCCCACGAAGGCGAAAAATATCAGGAATTTTTATGCCTTCTTTTTCCTCAATGTAGTTATCCATATCTATAAAATCATACTCTATTTTCTCACTAAGCAATTTGCCAATAGTACTTTTACCTGAACCAGGCATTCCAATTAATATTATATTTTCTTTCATAAAACCACCCGTAAATATCAAGAATATTCAATAAAAAATTTAATAAATCTTAGCTCATCATTAGAGCTTTTTATCAAATAAAGCTCCTCTACATAATCTCTATCATGAGGATATTTTACTCTAATATATTTAACACTAGAATCATAAATTAAGGTCACTTTATCTCTTTGCATACTAACCTTATCATTTTGAAGAAGATGATCTCTCTCTTTAATATCCATAGAAGTTAAAGTATCATAAAAAGAGGTTAGTATTATTACTACATCTTTTTTATAACTATTTTCTTTTATTATACCATACTTTAACAATCTAGATTGTTTTAATGTCATATTAATCAAAGATACTTCAAAAACTAGTATATCAATAACTATAAGCATTATAACTAAAGATATTAAGCTTATGTTTCCCTTACGCTTATTAAATTTAAGTTTTCTATACATTTACTAATTATAACTCCTTTTTTCGAAGTAAGTGCTATAAGAATCAAATTATCTTTTCTATATACTTGAAATTTTTCAATATTATTAGCTATAAGGTTGGAAGCCTGAAAAGTGTTTCCTCTATAATATTCAATTATCAATTTATCCCCATTTAATCTAATAACCTCATAACTAGAATTAGTTAAACTTAAATTCTTATCATATTTCTTTAATCGCATTGAATCATTATAAACCTCAGCGTATGTATTAGCTTCTTTAATTTTGCCTTCTAGAAAAATCCATATTTCATCGATATGAGCTCTATGAGAATTTAATTTTATATTATTTTTATAGTCTTTATAAAAATAAATAAAAATACTAAAGGCGCAATCTAAAACTACAATTAATAAGGATATATAAATTATTACCTCAATTAAGGTAAAGCCTTTTTTCTTCAAAGATAAAACTCCTTTTTTAAAATTACTATTTATACTTGCCTATAAAAATTTTTTTATTTAGTTCGCTCCCTCCCTTAAGCTTTGGTAGCTTGAGAGTTAAATTCACTGTCAATATCTCTGCTTCTTCTATCACTATTTGAATTGAATCTTTATTTACATCAGAAATTTCTTTGTTAAAAAAATTTAATATGGTATTAGATTTAATACCATCTATATTAATTAAATTTATATCTAAATAATAATTTTCTCCCCTGTTAAGCTTATTAAAGGCCTCATAGTTACAATTATTATCCAAGTAATTTATTATCATACTAAATTTATTTAATGCTTCTATATATTTATCATTAGTATTACTTTGAATTGAATTATATTGCTTTAAAAATAATATGGTACAAAGGAGTATTGATATAATAGATAAGGAAATTATTATTTCTATTAAAGAAAAGCCTTTTTTATTTTTGTACTTAAGGTTTGATTTCAACATTAGCACTCCCTACGGCAATAGTTATTTTGTGTAGCTTACCTTCTAAATCCTTATATTGTATAGTACAAGCATCATTAGTAAAACCCTTTTTGTCAAAATAAATAAAATTTTTATTTACGTAATCTAGCTTATTTCCATTAGTCAAATATAATTTTTCCTGAGTTTTATTATTAGCCACGAAATACATATAGTTTTCTGAAAAATTAAAAGCTATGTAACCAATGTTTTCATTAGTGACACAATAAAGTCTTGAGTTATTAATAAAATTATGAATAGATAAGTTATTAACTTCTATACTACAATTGTTCTTTAACTTAATAAAGGTTTTAATTGGTATATAGAAAATTGCCGAGATTACTGAGATTAAGGATAAACATATCAATACCTCTATCAACGAAAAACCTTTTTTATTTTTCAAAGCTTAAACTCCTTTTCTTAATAATTAAAAGAAGACAAAGAATCAAAAACGGGTGAAAGGATTACTAAAAAAATACTAAGCACAAAAATACCTAATAAAATCATTATAAAGGGATGTACTAATTCAGATATGGTTTTTAGCTTTTTATAATACTTTTTTTGCAATATATCCTTTAAACTTATCATCATATGATCTAATTTTCCGCTTTTCTCCCCTATGGTTACCATGGAAACTACCATTTTATTAAAACCTCCTAATATCAAAAGAGCTTCAGATAAGCTAATGCCATTATTTATCAATTCAATTAGCAGACTAATATTCTGTTTATAAAACTTATTTTTATTGCTATCTTCAATTAAAGTTAAGGCTTTGGATATATTAATTCCGCTATTTAATAAAATACTAAAAGACTCAATAAAATTAATTTGAAATAATTCAAAAAAATATTTTTTCATTATAGGCATCTTATAGAATATATTCCATCGCTTATGTGCCCTTGCTACTAAAATTGTAAATAACAAAAATAAAGTCAAAATACTAGGCAAAATAATTAAAAAGTTATTACTTAAAAAAGTAGAAAGGCTTATCAGTTTCAAAGTATACCAAGGAATTTCTGCATTTAGCCCTTCGAACAAAGATATAAATTGAGGAATTACATTTAATATAATATAAGTAGCTACAAAAAATGTAACAATTATAACCAATATAGGATATGTTAGGCTTTGCTTGATTTTACTTTGAAAATCTATTTTCCTCTCATAATACTTACCAAGGTTATATAGTACAGAATCTATATTGCCACTTTCTTCTCCTAACTTTATAGAAGTAATAAAGAAACTTGAATACTCATAATTATTTTTTAAAAAGGCCTCACTTAAGGAATATCCCTTTCTTAAATTATCATTGACAGCTTTTAAAGATTTTTTTAGTTTTAAACTATCACATTGGTCATAAATAATATTAATACATTCCTTAATAGGTACGCCTACTTTATATAGAGTAGCAAAATCTTTACAAAATAGCATTAAATCCTTTATACCAACCTTATATAAAGTTTTTAAGAATATATTTCCGGATATACTTATATATCTTACAATCTTTAGGTTTTTCTCTTCTAATTCATTTAAAAGCTCAGCTAAATCACCTTTATAAAATGCTCTTCGCTTTTTACCCTCACCATCTATAAAAACAAAAAATATATACTTCATTTTATTAAATCTCTCCATATATTTGATTTTTATATTTTATATACTCTTCTAAGGAAGTAGTTCCACTAACAACTAACTTTTTACAACAGCTTACGATAGAATTATCTAAAAAAACCTTTAACTGTTCTCTAATTTTATAAATGCCTTCTCCTTCAATTAATATTTCTTTAATCTTACTATTAAAATGAATAACTTCGTTAATACTTGTTCTTCCACTGTAGCCACTGCCGTTGCAATAAATGCACCCCTTAGGTTTATATAAAACTAAATTCTGCGCTTCAGGGAGATAAAGAAGTTGCTTTTCTTCCTTGTTAGCATTGTATGTTACTTTACAATTATTGCATAGCTTTTTAACTAGTCTTTGACATACAATCCCAGTCAAGGCCTCTACTATCAAATGCCTATCAATACCTAGATCCATAAGTCTTAATATTACTCCCATAGCGTCGTTAGTATGGATAGTAGACAGTATTTTATGCCCTGTTACCGATGCTCTGATTGCTATTTCAGCTGTATCTCTATCTCTTATCTCTCCTATGATAACTACATCAGGATCTTGTCTAAGCACACTTCTTAGCCCAGCTGAGAAGGTCAAACCAGCTTTCATATTTATATTTATTTGATTTATACCATTAATTTTGTATTCTACTGGGTCCTCAATAGTACTTATGTTAAGCTTTGATATATCTAGTTCATTAATTAATGAATACATTGTAGTGGTTTTTCCGCTGCCTGTAGGCCCTGCTATTATAATCAATCCGTTGCTACTATTTAAAATATTTTTCAATAATTCAACCTGATTCGTACTAAAACCTAACTCTATCATATTATTTATCTTATAGTCTTTGTATAGTATTCTAAGTGCTAGTTTTTCCCCATTAATAGTAGGTATAGAAGATATTCTTAAATCATATTTTTTATTATCTAAGCTATAAATTATTTGACCATCTTGAGGCAATCTTTTTTCTGTTATATCCATACCTGCCATATACTTAATTTTGGAACATAAATTAGTATATTCATTAAGCTCAAGGTTTTTATAATCAGATAAATCTCCATCTATTCTCAATCTAATAAGAGCGCTATCATTAAAAGGCTCAATGTGAATATCTGTAGCCTTAAGATTTACTGCATTTTTAATTAGAAGATCATAGCTATTTAATGCAAAGTGTATATCTTCTGATAACGAGGTGTCTTTACCACTATGTTCACTAATGAGCCTAGATAACTTATCCTCAGAAACTATCATAGGAATTATATTGGAATTGTAAATCATTCTTAATTTTTCAATATCTAATTTTGAATGCTTTTCAGTCATAGCTACATAAATGTTATTATTATCCTTCTTGAAAGGAAATAACTTAAATTTACTTATTATCTCCTTCTGCAATAAATTTAAATTCTCCAAATGTAATCACCTCGTATAATAATATTGTTATAATTTTTGACTTTTTTTCCAAATAATAATCAATGTATTATGCTAAAAGCAGTAACAAATATAAGATTTTTAATGTGATTAAATATAATAAAACACTATGAAATTCGTTAAGTTTACATGAATTTCATAGTGTTTTATTTTCCGCACTCTCATGGATTAAGCTTAATTTATTGCTTTATAAAGGTGGTAGTAACTTAAATCATCAATAATAAGATTTATGGAGTTATTTTCTCGATTAATCATGTATACATTTGAGTTAAAATCAGCATCTATGTCTAAAAAATATAAATTTCCTTTTTCATCTGTAGTGAGACCGCCTTTTTCATGGACTTTTTTAGGAAAATCATAAATCAATCTTTTAATTTTTCCTAAAGAATTAATATTAAAAATTGATATTACATTATTTACATCCTTAGCTAAAATGAAAATATCATCTTTAAAAAATGTCATATCATATATGGTATCAATAGAATCATTTAGAATGGTATATTCCTTTGAAGCTAAATTATATTTTATTAATTGGCTCTTTTTCTCGTTTACTCGTAGAAGAATAATTAACTCATCACTATTTACAAAGTCCATAAAAGTAATATTACCTTTAAAGCTTTTTTCTTCATATTCTTCATTCTTTTCAAAATCAAATTTATATAATGCAGCTTTTTTTAAATTGTTTTCAGTCTTTACTCCATAATAAATCAAAGTATTTTCACCGTGCCATTTGAATAAATTTCCTGAAATCAAAGTATCAATAGGTATTTCTTTATATTTATTTTTATCTATATCAAATATCCTAGGTTTATCTTCAAAACTTAAATAATCGTCCTTAGCATAAGCTCTAAAAGCTACAGCTGTTCCTTTTGGACTCATAGTAATATCCGAAGCTGAGTAAAAATCATCTAATTCAATAGATTTATTGTTTGTGGTAATGCTTATATAACTATTGCTTAAACTTTGTCCTGTACTTTTTATAAATTGGTACAAATAAACATTATCTTTAATACTATATTTAAAGTTAGCTATGGGCTTAAGAGAATCAATATAATCCTTTTTCCCATTTATCAACTTAAATTCCTCTATTAACTTTGAAGAACTATTTTTCATCAATGTAACTTTAGAATAGGATTTTGTATTATTTACTTCTAATTCTTTATTTGTCTCTATTTCTTTTTTTGTACAGGAAGTAGTCATAAATAAAATTAAACTCATCATGAAACATAGTAATAATTTCTTCTTTATGAACATAATTAACTTCCTCTGCACTATTTATTTTAAAATACCGTCAAATACAAAAGTAGCATTTCCAATCATAAACACTTCATCTCCTACTATCTTTACTTTAAGATGACCTCCCTTAATATATACATTAATTTCATTCTCTATTAATCCCAATCTATAGGCTGCAAAAGCGGAAGCACAGTTTCCAGTACCACAAGCTAAAGTTGGTCCGGCCCCTCTCTCCCAAGTCATTACTTTGATATTGTTTTTATCAATAACCTCACAAAAGTCCACATTAGTACCTTTTGGAAAAAGCTCATGCTTTTCTAAATAACGGCCTTCTTCTATTTGAAAATCATGAAGTTTACCAAAAACTACTGTATGAGGTACACCTAAATGCAAAGATGTGATTGTATATTCCTTGCTATTTGCTGTAATGACTTCATTAATAATAGGTTTATTCAGTAATGCTGGTATGGAATTAGGATCAAAGGAGGGAATTCCCATGTCAACTACAATACTGTCTACTTCTTCATCTTTTATAGATATAGCTACTTCTTTTATACCGTCTCCAGTAAGAATTTTAAGTGGATTTTTTACAGAGATACCTCTTTCAAAAACATACTTTACAAAGCATCTTAATCCATTTCCACACATAGAGGCATAGGAGCCATCTGAATTAATTATCACCATCTCCGCGTCTGCTTTCTCAGTTTTTCTTACTAAAATAATTCCATCAGCACCAATTCCAAAATTTCTATTACATAATTTTTTAGCTAAATCTTCTTGTTCACTAGCTAATAAACCATGAAAGTCTTCAATCATAATAAAATCATTACCATTACCATGCATTTTGCTAAACCTCATGTCAAACACTTCCTTTTAAGTTATTTAATATATTATATTTAAATATTTATTATTCTTATAAAAAGTTCTGTTAACTATATTATATAATACGCGAAAAAATAATAAATAGATTTTTAAATTTTATATTAATTATTGGTATAATATATATATATATTTTATTCTATGTTAAAATTAATAAGAAAAATCTAGAAAGGATGACGTTTTTATGGCTTTAGATGGAGTATTTTTAAGTAAGATAGTAAAAGAGCTTAAAGCTTGTTTTATAAATAGTAGAATAGATAAGGTAAATCAACCTGAAAAGGACGAAATTATTATAACCTTTAGAAGTTTTAATGAAAATAAGAAATTATTAATAAGTGCCAGTGCTAACTACCCAAGAATACATATTACTAATCATAATAAAACCAATCCCCTTCAACCGCCTATGTTTTGCATGCTGCTTAGAAAATATTTAATAGGTTCAAAGGTTAAGGATATAGAGCAGATAGATAATGACAGAATAATAAAGATATCCTTTGAGGTTCAAGATGAGTTAGGTTTTAATAGTATTTACAATTTAATTATTGAAATTATGGGAAGACACAGCAATATCTCTTTGGTTAGGGATAGAGATCATATAATTATGGATAGTATTAAACATGTCAGTGCAGATATGAATAGCTATAGACTACTACTTCCTGGAGTAAAATATATCTATCCACCAAAATCCTCTAAACTTAACCCTTTTAACAATAACTTTAATGATCTGCTAACATTAGTAAGAGAAAAAGATATTAAAGTAGATAAATTCATTTTTTCAAATACCTATACAGGAGTTAGTAGTCTGCTATCTAAAGATATGTTCATTAGATTATCCGATGAATTTAATATTGGAGATATAACCTATGAAGAAATCTTTAATTTTACTAATAACTTCTTTTTAAAATTATCAGAAGAAAAAACTTTTCTTTGTTACTATCATAAAGATGAAATTAAAGAGTTTTATTGCATTGAGTTAAAAGCTTTTGAAGAATTTGAAAAATCAATATTTAAAGATGCTTCTTCATTATTAGATGAATTTTATTATAAAAAGGATAAGCAAGATAGGATTTATGGAAGAACTGCTGATATCCATAAAATATTACAAAATAACATTGATAGGTGTTTAAAAAAGATTTCAATTTTAGAAAATTCTTTAGAGGAATGTAAAGAAAAGGAATCCTATAGAATAAAGGGAGAATTATTAACTGCTAATATTTATAATGTAAAAAAAGGTATGAAAAGTATTGAAGTACAGGATTATTATAGCGAAAAGGAACAGTGGGTTAATATTGAACTAGACGAAAACTTAACTCCTTCTGCAAATATTCAATATTACTATAAAAAATATACTAAATTCAAGAAGGCTGAAGAAGTAGCTTTTGAACAATTAGAAAACGCCCGTGAGGAGCTTCACTATCTTCAATCCGTTTTAACTAGTATAAATAATATAGATAAATATGAGGAAATCCAAGAGATTAGATCTGAGCTTATTGAAAGTGGATATATTAAACATAGAAAAAAAGAGAAATCTAATAATAAATCCTCTAAGCCACTTCATTTTCTTTCTTCAGAAGGAGCAGATATATATGTAGGAAAAAATAATATGCAAAATGATTTTTTAACCTTAAAGTTTGGTGAGAAGAACGATATTTGGCTACATACTAAAAATATTCCTGGATCTCATGTTATAATTAAAGCAAAAAATTACACTGAAAGAACCTTAGAGGAAGCTGCTATATTAGCAGCATACTATAGTAAAGCTCAAAACTCTTCTAAAGTTCCAGTAGACTACACAGAAATAAAAAATGTAAAAAAACCCTCTGGTGCTAAGCCCGGTATGGTAATTTATTATACTAATAGAACTATTTTAGTGACTCCCTATGACTTAAAGCTTAAAAAAGTTGAATAGATATGATTAAACAAAGGTGATTATAAGCTATATATTCAAGAGAGCATAAAGGAATTGATAATGTTCCTTCATGCTCTCTTATTATGTAACTATTACAGATATTGATAATAATAACATTGAATTTTTCCGTTATAAAGCTTTCTATTCTTATCCGCTTTTTTTCCAAATACCTTTTCAAAGTTATTATAGGAAGTTAATATGTAAAGCTTCCAACTTGGCATATGTTGCTTTAACTCTCCAAGCTTTTTGTAAAGATTTATTACAGATTCCTCATCCCCTATTCTCTCTCCATAGGGCGGATTAGTAATCACATAACAGTAAGGCTTTTTAGAACTAAAATTATTGAAATCCATTCTATGAAATTCTATATACTTAGATATACCTGCCTTTTCGGCATTTTGCCTAGCTACTCTTAATACCTTATCATCAACGTCATATCCTAAAAACTTTAACGGAGATGTTTTTATGCTATTTCTCGCACTGCTTCTAACTTGTTCAAAATTGTCTGGATCCATAATAGGCCAATCTTCACATACGAATCTTCTATTTAATCCAGGTGCTATATTTTGAGCTATTAGACAAGCTTCTATTAATATAGTTCCTGAACCACAAAAAGGATCAACTAAGGTGTTTTCAGCGCTCCAATCGCTCACTAGAACAAGGGCTGCCGCCAGAGTTTCCTTAAGAGGTGCAGCACCTGCAAACTCTCTATATCCCCTTTTATGTAAACCTGGTCCTGTAGTATCTAATGTTAGAGTAGCTATATCTTTTAGTAAACCAATTTCTACTTTGTAGGTTGGTCCATCTTCCGGAAACCATTCAACCTTATAGCTGCTTTTCATACTTTCTACAATAGCTTTTTTCACTATAGATTGACAGTCAGGCACACTATATAATTTAGACTTAATTGACTTACCAACTACATGGATTTTACCATTAGAAGGTATTATATTAGCCCAGTTAATAGCCTTTGTTCCTTGAAATAAATCTTCAAAAGTCTCTGCTTTAAACTCACCTAGACTGATTAGAATTCTATCTGCAGTTCTAAGCCAAGTATTGCATATAGCAATATCTAATTCATCGCCTTCAAAGGTTACTTTCCCATTGTCAATCTTCAAATCATCATAACCTAGTTTTTTTAGTTCCTTTGCTGTTATTGCTTCTATACCAAAAGTTGTTGTTGCGATTAATGTGAACATGTTTTTTCTCCTTAAAAATTTAGTTCAATAAGTATTGGGCAGTGATCTGACCCCATAACTTCCGTTAAGATGTCGGCCTTTCCTACGAATGGTAATAAATTATTAGAAACAAAATGATAATCTATTCTCCACCCTGTATTTCTCTCTCTTGCTTTAAACATATAACTCCACCAACTATATTTAATGATATCAGGATTTATATGCCTAAAAGTATCCGTGTATCCATTGCCAATAAGTTTAGTTAACCACTCTCTTTCTATAGGCAAAAATCCAGAGGTCTTTTCATTAGCCTTAGCATTCTTTATATCAATTTCCTTATGCGCTGTATTATAATCCCCACATATTACAAGCTTTTTTCCTTGGCTTACAAGATTATTACAATAATCTAAGGTTGCATCATAAAAATCAAGCTTAAATTTTAATCTATCTTCATTCATTTGTCCATTAGGAAAATATATATTAATTAAGGTAAAATCCTTATAATCTGCTCTAAGTATTCTTCCTTCAGTATCAAAGGATTCTAAGCCAAAGCCTTTATATATTGCTTCTGGCTCATGCTTGGTATAAATCGCCACTCCACTATAGCCTTTTTTCTCGGCAAAGCTAAAATAAGATTTATAGCCAGCAATATTAATTATCTCTTCTGTTAGTTGATTTTCTTGAAGCTTAGTTTCCTGTAAGCAGAGAATGTCTGGATTTTCAGAAGTTACCCAATCTATAAAGCCTTTTTTCATTATTGCTCTAATTCCATTTACATTCCATGATATTATTTTCATATTCTTCACCCCAAAGTATTGATTTAGGTCTCATATATTTTTACTGAATCTTCTTCATCATACTCAACAATTTGAACTGCAATTATCTCTTCTTTTGATGTTGGTATGTTCTTGCCTACATAATCTGCTCTAATAGGTAATTCTCGATGGCCTCTATCAATTAGCACCGCTAATTGTATGCATTTTGGTCTACCTACATTGATAATAGCCTCTATAGCAGCCCTTACGGTTCTGCCAGTATAAAGTACATCATCTACCAATATAACCTTTTTATTTCTTACATCTACCCCTAAATTTTTATCGTTTAGCCTTGGAGTATCAGAAGCGTAAGTTAAATCATCTCTATACAATGTAATATCAACACTTCCTACAGACAAATCAATTCCTTCAAATTTTTTAATATTTTCTGCTAATCTATTTGCTAAGGGATATCCTCTTCTTTTTATTCCAATTAAAACTATATCTTCTATGCCTTTATTTTTTTCTATAATCTCATGAGAAATTCTTATTAAGCTTCTTCTTATGGCATCTTCATCAAGTAGAGTTGACTTGTAATTCATAAATACTCTCCCTCCAAAATTTAAAATTAAAAGCGCCCTATCAAACATTAAAGATAAGCGCTTTACAAAACTCTTTCTTTCAAGAAAATAATACTATAGACAATCTATTATTTCAACTCTTTACTTAAAATATTTAGAACATTTACATAATAATCTGGTAGTTCACTTTCAAACTGCATATACGTATTTTTTGTAGGATGAATAAATCCAAGAATCTTGGCGTGCAGTAATTGACCTTGAAGATTGAATCTTTGTTTTTTGAATCCATATACTGGATCTCCTAGTAAAGGATGTCCTATGTGACTCATATGTACTCTAATTTGATGAGTTCTTCCCGTTTCTAATATACACCTAACTAAAGTATTATTTTTGTATCTTTCAATAACCTTATAATGAGTTATGGCTTCTCTTCCATCTTTTATAACTGCAATTTTAATTCTTTCTACAGGATGCCTGCCTAAAGGCTCATTTATGGTGCCCTCGTCTTGTCTTAATAAACCTTCTACTACTGCATAGTATTCTCTTTTCATAGAATGCTCTTTTAATTGTTCTGCCAGTTTATTATGTGAATAATCATTTTTAGCAACCACAAGAATGCCTGAAGTATCCTTATCAATTCTATGAACTATTCCTGGTCTTAAAACTCCATTAATGCCAGATAAATCTTTACAATGATATAGTAATGCATTAACCAGTGTACCATTATAAACTCCAGGAGCAGGATGTACTACCATACCCTGCGGTTTGTTAACCACAATTATATCACTATCCTCGTACATAATTTCAATAGGTATGTTTTCTGGTTCTACATTTAATTCCTTTGGTTCTGGAATATTTACTAAAACAAAATCCATCTCTTTTAATTTGTAATTGCTCTTCTTTTCTTTGTTATTTACTAAAACTTTGCCTTCATCAATTATGTTTTGAATACTGGATCTTGATACATCTTGAAGAACTAAGGCTAGAAATTTATCTAGCCGAGTTCCTACATTTTCTTTTGTTACAATAAAATTAAAATCATTCATTATTTAACATCCTTTACTATGCATAAACCTAATATTATGGTTCCAAAAACCACTAACATATCTGCTATATTAAAGGTTGGAAAATAGTAAACATCCTTATAATGCAGCTGTATAAAATCTACCACATAAGTATAATAAAATCTATCAACTAAATTTCCTACGGCCCCAGCAATTATAAAAGAAATGCTTAGTTTTAAAATCTTTGATTGAGGTTTAAATTTAAATAGATAAAATATCATACCACTTACCACAATTAAAGTGGTTAGTGCTAAAAAGATAGTTTTATTCTGTAAAATACCAAAAGCAGCTCCTTTATTTTCTAAATATGAAAAGGCAAATATATTTTTAATTACAACAATATCATTGCCACCTTTTAATGTATTGATGGCCCAAACTTTTGTTATTCTATCTAATAAAATCCCTAGAAAAAGTATTAAATATGTCATTCCCATCCCCCTTAATATTAATCTGGCAGTTGATTTCTATACTGCTCATTACTGATTTTTTCAATAGGTTCTACATACTCCTCATCTTCATCATAAAAATCTTCTACATTTTGTAGCTTTTCGAACTGTTGCACTCCTTGATAACTATCTTCTGCATCAAAACCTACTTCATCGTATTCACTAATATCATTATAACCATAAGTAAAAGGATTTCCTATTACTTTTTCTTCTAAAGGTCTTTTTGAATAACTAGCATTCTCTATAGTGCTTATTTTCTCTTGACAGCTAACACAATACTGAGCATAAGGCACTACCTCTAAACGCTCTTTTATAATTTCTTTACCACATTTTTTACAAGTTCCATAAGTATCATGTTCAATATCAAGTAATGCTTCATCAATCTTTTTTATTAAAGATATTTCATTCTCTTTTAAGGCAGCCCCTCTTTCTAAATCATACATTGCACCTGCTATATCGCCCGTATGATTATCATAAAAAGAAAGCTCAGAAGATATTTCTGATAGAGAATTTAAAGTATCATATTTTTTCATCTTTTCTATAGTTCCTAGTACACTCTTTCTTTCATTTAATAATTTTCTTTTAAAATATTGTTTTAACTCATTATTCATACTATCCTTGCTCCTTTTTATTTGTTATCATTAGTTATTCTTTCAAAAGCAAGGATTTTTATTACATAGTTTTAGAAAAATATTACTAGAAATTTAAAAACATTCTAAAATATTTTTCTGAATTTGGAAAGGATATTTTAGTACAATCCCAATCTAAAATTTTTGTTTCACCTTTATTCCTTGAGGCTAGCACTGCAAAAGCCATAGCTATTCTATGATCACCAAAGGTCTCTATAGTAATATCCTTATTTATGAAATCTTCCTTTCCTTCAATATATAGATTATTATCAGTGTAACTGCAATTTATATCGCAGGTGGATAAATTACTCAAAATGCAGCTTATCCTATTACTTTCTTTATACTTTAATTCATTAACACCTTTTATAATAGATACTCCACTGCAGAAAGAGGCTAATATTGAAAAAACAGGTATTTCATCAATAATATTAGGAATATCCTCTTCTTCAATAATTATTGGCTTTAGCTCACTGGATTTCACTTGTAAACTCCCTATTGCTTCACCACATTCCTCTCCAGTAACCTGGTATTCAATATCAGCTCCCATAAGCTTCAGTATCTCAATATATCTCTTTCTTCTTTTATTTAGCAATAGATTATTTATTGTAATAGAGCTTTTAGGTATTAATATGGTGAGAGCTATTATAAAGGCTGCTGAAGATATATCTCCAGGTATATTAAGATCTCTACAGTGCATTTCAGAATTTTTTATATTTATAACTTTATCCTGAACTAATAGGCCTGCTCCAAGAAATTTAAAAAGCAATTCTGTATGATTACGGCTGTAATTCCTTTCGGTAACCTTCGTTATTCCTTCAGCCATATATCCTGCAATAAGTATACTAGACTTAACTTGAGCTGAATCTACTAACATATTATAGTCAATTCCCTTCAAAGCTCCATGTATAGACTTATTTATTGATAAAGGAAGTTTTCCCTCTATACTTCCTATATTCCCCCCCATATCTTTTAAAGGACCTATTACCCTATCCATAGGTCTTTTTGAAAGAGAAGTATCTCCAAGAAGCTTAGTCTGAATATTAGCTCCACACAATAACCCTGTTATAAGCCTAGCTGTGGTACCAGAATTACCGCAATCAATAGAATCCACATAAGAATTAAATCCTCTGTATCCTGGAGTAACTAATTCAATATTTTCATGATTTTCATATATTTTTACTCCTAAAGCTTTCATAGCATTCAAAGTAGAAATACAATCCTCACTAAAGGGAAAGTTTGTTATTCTATATTTCCCTTTAGGCAGGGCTCCAATTAAAAGTGCCCTATGAGATATTGATTTATCTCCTGGAAGTGATATTTCACCCTGAACAAAACTTTTATGTCCTTTAATTACTAAATCCATAAGCTTCACCTATAATATTTATTTTATCAATAATATCTTTCAAAGTTAATATATCAATGGTTTGTGCTGAATCTGAAATTGATATGTCAGGTTTTATATGCGATTCAATTATTAAACCATCAGCTCCCGCCGCTATAGCAGCCAAGGACATTGGAGCTACTAATTCTCTTAATCCAGTACCATGACTTGGATCAACAATTATTGGCAATCTATACTTATTTTTAATATAAGCCACGGCATTTAAGTCTAGTGTATTCCTTGTAGAGGTTTCAAAGGTTCTTATGCCCCTCTCACATAATATTATGTTCTCATTTCCATTTACCATAATATATTCAGCAGCATATAACCATTCTTTTATGGTTGCACTAATTCCTCTTTTTAGTATTACAGGAGCCTTAGTTTTACCAACTTCTTTTAATAAGCTATAATTATACATGTTTCTAGAGCCAATTTGTATAATATCAATATAATCTAGCGCATGTTCAACATCTCTTGTATCCATAATCTCTGTTGAAACTATCATATCAAATTCATCTTTTATTGACTTTAATATGCTTAACCCCTCGTTTTCCAACCCCTGGAAATCATAAGGAGAGGTTCTAGGCTTAAAAGCGCCTCCTCTTAATATATTTATGCCAATATTTTTTAGTTCTTTTGCTATAGCCCTCATAGTATCATAATTTTCTATAGCGCAAGGCCCAGAGATAACTATTTTATTTTTTAAACCAATTGTCTGGCTTTCTTTTAGTTTTATTTTTATAGGGTCTCCAGATAATTTATCTACCAAGAGTCTATCCATCTAATTATCACCTTCTATACTTTCTTTTATAGCCCAAAGCAATTCGTCCTCTGCTACAACAACTTTTATGGTCATATCACCAAAGGCGCCTAATAATACGAACCTCATATTATCATCATTTTTTTTATCGCTTTTTATTGTCTTTAAGAATTTTCTATAATCTTTTATACAATAATTAAGCTTTAAATCAAGCTTTCTATATAGATTCTTTATTCTTAAAAACACTCTTTCGTCTAAGCCAAGCTTTTTTTCTGAAAGCTTAAGAGCTACTAAAATACCTAGAGCTACTGCTTCACCATGAGACAATTCATATTGGGAGTCAATTTCAATGGCATGGCCAACAGTATGACCAAAATTTAAAGTATTTCTTAAACCCATATCCTTGAAATCTTTTTCTACTATATTTTCCTTTATTTCTACACATTTATTAATTATATAACTAATAACCCTAGGCTGTAAACTAGTTAAATCATCAATGTGCTGTTCAACATAAACTAACAGATCCTCACTATCTATTAAAGCATACTTAATTATTTCCCCAAAACCGTTTATCAATTCCTTTTTAGGTAATGTACTTAGAAAATCAGTGTAAATTAGTATTGCTTCAGGGTCATAGAAACTTCCTATAGCATTTTTAACATTACTATAATTGTAACCTACTTTACCTCCAATGCTACTATCCGTCTGGGAAATTAATGTAGTAGGTATATTTATATATTTAATTCCTCTCATATATGAAGATGCAACAAATCCACCTATATCTCCTAGGATACCGCCTCCAATTACTACTAATAGGTCTTCTCTGTTAGCCTTATTATTGAGTAAAAAGTCATATATTCTATTTACTGAGTGAAAATTTTTACTTTCCTCATTTAACCGAATAATCAACTTATGACTTAGCTCATAATTTAATAATTTTTTAATTGTCTCTAAATGTAGATTATACACTTCTGTATCTATGATATAAAAACACTTTTGATTTCTTTGAATTATACTATAAAACTCTCTAATAAAATCAATACTGCTTTCAAAAATCCATATATTTTTTTTCACACTAATCACTCCAAGCTAAAAATAAAATTCATAAAAAAACTCACTCAAAGTGAGTGAGATTTTAACTATTTCGTGCAAAGAAGCTTTTAATAGCATCTAAGTCTTCAGTCTTATAATCATCTTCATCTAAATTTTTTAAATCTAGATTTTCTACAGGCTCAATAGCTTTTTCTCTTATATCTTCCTCAAGAGGAGTTCCTATACTATAGTTCTTAACGAAATCTTTTTCTAAATCATCGAAAGTCTGTAGTTGAACATTCATAAAATTTCTAAACTTAGCTCTAAACTTTATGAATTCTTGTTTTATTTTATCATATTCTTCATTTACACCCATAACATCATTATGGGCTTTATCTAAAATCCTTTGAGCATTGTCATTAGCACTCTTAATAATGATCTCTGATTCCTTTTGAGCTGAAAATTTAGCTTGCTCTGCTGCATTTTGTGCTAATAATAATGTATTTTGAATAGTGCTTTCTATCTTTGAATAATGCTCTATCTTCTCATTCATCGCTGTAATTTTTTCTTTTAAAACAGAATTCTCTTTAAATAATTCCTCGTAATCCTCAACAATCTTATCCAAAAACTCATCTACTTCTTCTGAATCATACCCTCTTAATACCTTTTTAAACTCTTTATTATTAATATCCATAGGAGTTAATTTCATGAAGCTCACCTCATTTTATACATATTTTAGTATTTCTTTTCTTAATTTACCTTTAAGACTAGTTCCGATATTTTCGCCGATTCTAAATTTACCATAGCCTCTAACTGTTATAATATCTTTTTCTTTAATTAACACATCTTTTTCATTGATTTCTATGTAATTAATCATCACCTTACTTGAAGCGACTAGGTCCTGGGCTTTTGACCTTGAAATATTGCATATAGAACTAATAACGCAGTCAATTCTATCTGAAGAAACTAAAATAATCTGTCTATTAAAAGATACCTGAGGTAATAATTCTAAGTTTTCTATTAAGCTAACTTTACAGGATGAATTACCAATCTTATTTAGATTAGTTAAAACATATTCATAAATATCCTCATGAACCACTGTATAGCAGCAATTTTCATTAACTATAAAATCCCCAAATTTATTACGCTTTATTCCTAAAGCCATTATTGCCCCAAGATAATCCTTATGACTTAAAATTGAAAACTTTGATTTATTTTCAATTTTTAATACTTTCATAGGAAAGAGACTATATTGGTCTACATTAAATCCAATAAGTCTTCTTTCAGATAATTCAAAAATTCCTTCAGTTTTTAGTGCTATTGAATGATTATTAGCCAGTCTACTTACCTTACTCCAAATATAAGGTGGGTAAAATTCATTGGTAAATAATTCTTTATTAGTTTTATTAGCTAATAAAAATTTATCATATAACAATGAAATGGAATTTTTGTCATCATATTCATTAAAATAATTAATAAACTCATTCTTATTCATAATTTTCATCCTAAAATATAATAAAAATTATCCTTTGTAAAAATATATTATACATGTTTATTTAGACCAGTTAAATAAACCTTTTGAAGAAAGTTCACTTTTCAACTCGTTGGATACTTCAACATTAGAAGGAGACAATATATATACTCCCTTTTCTATTTCTTGTAATTCTCCACCTAAAGCGTAGCTTGCTCCTCCCATAAAATCAAGAAGACGTTGTGCAACTTTAGGGTCTAAGCTAGTTGTATTCACAACCACTATTTTTCTATTTTTTAAATCATCACAAATATCTGTTGCCTCTTCATAAGCTGAGGGCTTAGTTATAGTGACCTTTGCTGATACTGCAGTATGAATGTTTACAACTTTACTTTGTTTTTTAGAATTACTGCTAGGTATTATTGGTTCATACTCTTCGTCGTTATCTTCTCTCTCCATCTCCATGTCATCCAACTCTTCATCGTATTCATCCTCAAGTCCTAAAAATCCCCATACTTTATTTAATACCTTTGCTGCCATTTTTATTACCTCCTACTTTTATTTTTAAATATCGTAAATTCTTTTTCCGAATATACCTTCTCCAACTCTTATTATATTGGCGCCCTCTTCTATAGCCACCTTATAATCATTTGTCATACCCATTGAAAGATATGTCATTTTTACATTATTATAAGATTTGGTTTTTAAATCTTCATAGATTGATTTCATCTTTTTAAAGTAAATTCTAGAGCTTTCTTCATCACCCTTAGGTATTATAGTCATTAAGCCTTTAACTTTTACATAGCTGCATTTTTCAACTTCATTGATTAAATTAATTAAATCTTCTTCCAAAATACCACTTTTGCTTTCTTCTCTGCCAATATTAATTTGAATTAAGACTTTTGCTATCTTGTTTTTTAGACTAAATTGCTTTTCTATTTCTTCTAGCAATCTTACACTATCTAAAGAGTGGATTAAATGCACCTTATCCACGATATATTTAACTTTGTTTCTTTGTAAGTGGCCAATAAGATGCCATCTTATATTCTTATCCATTAAATTATCGTGCTTTTCAATTAGTTCTTGAACCTTATTCTCACCAAAGTCTCTAATATCTGCTTCATAAACTTTCAATATCTCTTCTATACTCCTGGTTTTGCTTACAGCAACTAAATTAACATCTGCAGGTATAGATCCAGTTATTATTTTGATTCTTTCTGATAAGTCCAACTATATCTACCCCTTTATAACATTATATTTGTTATATCTACTATTCTTCATAAATCTTAAAAATCCTTCAAAAATATTACTTAGAAGGTGATAAATATTTATTTTTCACATCACTTGTAATAGAGGGGATAACTACTTCTTTCTCCTCATATATGCTGACTTCAATTCCTCTATTTATAAGAGTTCTAACATAGCTATCATTACTTAATATATATTTTTTTATAACTTCTTTATTGCCTATAACATTTATGTAAAAGGGAGCAGGCAATTTGACCCCATTAATTCTTAAAAAAGCCCAACTACAATATATCTCAGAATTTGGCATAATTCTTTGGCCATTTATAGAAATAGCCTCTGCCCCTGAATTTCTTAATTCATTAATAACCTGAATCATATCAGTATTATGGACAGTTCTAGTATATCTTAATATAGGATCATCAACACTATTGCTGAATTCTCCGCTACCGTCTTTTATGGTAATTGCTAATCCTTCACCTTTTACATCTTTATACCCTAATATCATTTTATTAAGTTCAAGCTCACTAGAAATATCCTCAATTATTTTTGACTCCGAAGCTTCTCCTTGTTTATAATTTGAAAGCTTAGATAAGTTTTTAGAATATTCATCTTTTAATGCATATATATCTTTTACAAGTTTATTTCTTGAATTATATGCTTCTTGATATTGCTTTGCATTCAAAACTATTCTTTCTTCTGTATTATTAAGGTTAATATTTAAGGCAATTAGAATACCAATAATAATTGCTGCTATAAATACAAATACATTAGCTTCATTATTCTTCATTAAAATCACCTCATCAATGTGATTTTGCTTTTTCTATTAGCAGTCTCCTAACTATAGCAAAGTTATCAAAAATTCTTCCACCAAATACAATAACAGCAGCAATGTAAATTGGAATACCAAGTCTGTCTCCTAAATAAGCTAACCCAGCTGCCAAAGCTGCATTTCCAAAGAATCCAGAGATAAATATATCCGGTTGAAAGTTTTTTGATAAGGAAGCTCTTATAGCTCCAAACACAGAATCTAAACAAGCTAATATGGCAACGGACATATATGGAGAAAACTTATCCGGTATATTAACTTTCCAGACTATGCCTATAATTATTCCAATTAATAAACCTACAAAGGCAATCATACTATAATACCTCCTATTTCACTGGTTTTAAATAATCGTATTTATAAGTTCTATTGAACTTAGGAATTTTAATCGAATCAGATTGCTCGAATTTTTTATCATAGTAAGGTAAGGCTTGAAAATCTAGTGCTCCTGGGAAATTCATCATACCATATAAGTCACCTTTGTTTCCTATAGCCTTTATTACTATCCTTTCTCTTGGAGATACTTTTTCACCATTTATCTCAATAAAATTATTATTTGAAGAGCTTTTTATACCTGTTTGAATAGATACTCTTTTATCATTAATTGAAATAGCTTCAGCTCCAGAAAAATTAAGTTCGTTAATAATATACACCAATTCGTTATCGGTTATATATTGGTTAGATGCATTACTAGAAAATACTGAGTTTTTAGGATTAAGATAAATAATTATTCCTGGTCCCTCTACATCAACATTACCCATTATCAACCTAGTATCATCAAGTTGCTTTTTTAACTCCTTTGTTAAATCATTATTATCTGCAGCCGCATCTTCATATTTTTTTAATTGATTTAATAACTCATTGTTTTTTTTCTCAACTTCTGATTTTTCCTTCTTTAACTGCTCTATTTCTGCAGTTATATCTACTTGGTTGTAATTATTAGGGGTTATAGCTTTTTCTTTATCACTTAAAAGTTTAAACTGATAAGCTAAGAGAAAACCTAATAAAGCACACACACAAGCAACCAAAATCTGTGAAATATATTTTTTCATAAGCTATCCTCCTATTTTTCTATATATACTACAGGATTGCCGTTAAAGCTTATATCAATGTATCCTTTTGAATCTTTTATATTTTCATAAGATAATATATTTATAGCTTTATTTAATTTAGTTTTTAAATCATCTAGAGTTCCAATTATTACTTTCATATTATGATAATAGAGTTTTATATTTAATGTATCATTCAAATCTATGGAAGTAAATTCTATATCACTGGTATTATACTTCATTAATTTAGCATATTCTTCTAGCCACTGTAATCTTCTGTCATTAATGGGCAATAAGTTATCGCCCAGGTTAGTATTAGATAACTCTAAGCCATCTAACTTAATCAATTCATTATTAACTAAGTCCTTCTTTATTTCTAATAATCTTGACTCATCATCCAATAAGTAGAAGCTGTCACCTACTTGAATATAGTATCTAGGAACTCTTTCCTGCATTTTTATAAGCAATGTAGAGGGTAATTTTCTTTTTATCTCTACATTTAGTGCATATGGATTAGTTTTAATATTATTTATGTAGATTTCTTTATTTATATAAAAAATATTTTTACCTAATTCAATACCGCTATTTTTTACGATTTCTTCTTTCGACATTATTTTATTATTTACAACCTCAATATTAGTTATGTTAAAATATGGAGCCTTAAATAACAAGGTAAAAAACAGAGATATTAAAAATATAATAAAAATTATAGCTTTCTTCAATCTTCTTTTATGTTTTCGTCTTTTTATTAACTCATTTTTTTCTCTTACTCTTACTATTTCCCCCATAAAATACCTCTATAAAAAATATTCATACATATATAATAACATTGTATAAGATTAATTTCATTAAATTTTTTACTTAAAATTAAATTTTCATGTACAAATAATACATTTTCATGCTTTTACGCTCATAAATAGTGGCATGCAATAATGCATGCCACTGCTAAATATTTGCCTTTTGTCTAGATATGTTCAATAATACACCCATGGCTATCATATTAAAAAGCAAAGAAGATCCTCCATAGCTTATAAAAGGTAAGGGTACTCCAGTAACGGGCATAGAACCAGTTACAACAGCTATATTTACCATAGCCTGAACTGCTATTATAGAGGTTATTCCCGTAGCTAATAAAGTTCCATAGGTATCTTTTGCTTCAAGAGCTACCTTAATTCCTCTCCAAATAAAAACGAGGAATAAAGTTATTATAAAAATACAACCAACTAATCCAAGCTCTTCCCCAATAATAGAAAAAATAAAATCATTATGTGGTTCTGGCATGTAATAGGCCTTTTGTCTTGACTGTCCTAATCCTAATCCTAATATTTTTCCAGAGCCTAGAGCCAATAGAGATTGGATAAGCTGATAGCCATTACCAGCCGGATCCTGCCATGGATTTAAAAAATTAAGCATTCTTGCTCTTCTATAATCAGAAGAATATATAAAGAAAAGTGCCAATGCAGTAAGAGCTGGAGTAACTATTCCAAAAAGGTGGAAAGCCCTTGCGCCTGCCACAAAAAGAACAATCAAAGTAACTATCATTATTACAGAAGCAATACTCATATTTTTTTCTAGAAGAATCATTCCCGCATAAAATCCTGACACTAGGAGATAAGGAAATACCCCATAAAAGAAATCTTTAACTTTTTCACCTTTAAAATCAAGGCTTTTAGCTAAATAAAACACTACAGCATATTTTACTATCTCTGAAGGTTGTAAAGAGGCCCCTCCTATTCTTATCCATCGATAAGCACCATTTGTATCTGGAAAAAAGAAAACTGCTATTAACAATGGAATACATACTATAAGCAAAGGCACTGTAAACTTTTTTAATTTACGATAGTCAAAACTCATGCCCACAAACATGGCAGTAATCCCCAAAGCTGCCCATAATAATTGTCTTTTAAGATAGAACATGCTGTCTTTTTCTTTATATATAGATATATAAGAGCTGGCGCTATAAACCATTATTACTCCTATGGCAAGTAATAATAAGATTACAGAAAATAAAACAAAATCCACTTGCCCCTTAACAGGGTTCTTTTTTTTCATAAATAAGTATCCTCCTATTTTTTAAAAGGATAAAAATGCAACTAAGCAAAGCAATAAAGTAACTATAGAAAATACTGAAACGATTTTTGTTTCTGCCCACCCTAACTGCTCAAAATGATGATGTATAGGTGACATCCTAAAAACCCTCTTTCCGGTTAATTTAAATGAAGTAACCTGTATAATAACAGATAAAGTTTCTATTACGTATATTCCACCCACAATTACAAGGAGTAATTGAAATTTTAGAAGCATTGCTACCGTAGCCACCGCTCCCCCTAAAGCTAAGGATCCAGTATCTCCCATAAACACTCTTGCAGGAAAAGCATTATATCTTAAGAATCCTAATAACGCTCCAGATAAAATTAAACAAAAGATTGCTAAGGTATTATGTCCCATTCCATAGCTGATAATAGCAAAGAAAACTATTACTAAAATTGTTACTGAAGTTGCAAGTCCATCTAGCCCATCCGTTAAATTTACTGCATTAGTAACTCCAGCAAAGTAAAAGAGCATAAAAGGTATATAGAAAAACGTCATATTCAGTTCTCTATTTAAAAAAGGAATGTAAAGGTTAGTTCCTACTTTTAAATACGCATAAGTAGAAAGAGCTCCTGATACTATTAATAATAAAACCATCTTTTGCCATGCTCTTAACCCTAAATTGTCTTTATGTATGATTTTTAAGATATCATCTAAAAATCCTACAAAGCCATAGGCCATAAAGGCATATAAAGCAACCATAGCCTCATCACTGGGTTTACCCACCAATATAATCATGGATATTAAAGCAGAAAAAATAAAAATTATACCGCCCATAGTTGGGGTACCTGCTTTTTTTTGATGGCTTTTAGGACCATCTTTTCTAATGTTTTGACCAAACTTCAATTTATGAAGGATTGGAATTACTAAGGGTGCTATCAATGATGAAATTAAAAATCCTAAGGCAATAGGTAATATAGTATATGCATTTATAATGTTTTTCATGTCGTTAAATATCATATGAAATCCTGCTTAAACTATAAGCAGTTTCCTCCTTTCTATTCTTAGCTGTTTAAGTTCTGTAATTTAGTTATTATGCTTTCAAACTTCATTGACCTTGAAGCTTTTACTAGTATTATGTCCTCATCTTGAATAAGTTCTTCTATGATACCTGCTACTTTCTCTGTGGTTTCTACTAGAATACACTTACTTTCATCTTTAAATCCATGTAAAAAAGCTTCATTATATTCACCAACAGCTATTAGAATATCTATTCCCTTTTCTTTAGCATACTGTCCAACGGATTTATGAGCGCAGTAGGAGGCTTCCCCTAGCTCTTTCATAGTTCCTAATATAGCCACTTTTCTTTTGCCATTTATATTACACTGCACATCTAATGCTGCACGCATAGAATCTGGACTTGCGTTGTATGCATCATTTATAACTGTAAATTTGCTTCCTTTATTTATTTCCAGACGCATGGATGTATAGGTTAAGCTTTTTATGCCTAGCTGAATTTCATTAAAGCTTACTCCTAACAGCCTAGCGCAGGCAAAGGCTATTAATGCATTTTCTATGTTATGTCTGCCGGGAATAGGTAATGATAATACTCCTTCTAAGGTATTATTATTATATATCTGAAATTTACTGCTATCTTCCTCTAGTGATATGTTTCTTGCAAAATAGTCATAGTGATTTTCTTCCATACCAGCTTTAACTAAAATATATTTTTCCGTATTAATACTTTTTAACAGATCACTCTCACAATTAATTATCAAAGTGCTTTTAGCAGTAAAAAAGTCTGTAATCTCCATTTTAGCTCTTAATATGTTCTCTCGAGTTTTAAGGGTTTCTATATGAGATATTCCAATATTAGTGATTAAGGCAATATCTGGTCTAGCTATATCAGCCAAATTATGGATTTCATTTAAATTGCTCATCCCCATCTCTAGCACTGCAATATCATAACTCTCATCTAATTGAAATATCATCAGTGGCAATCCGATTTCATTGTTAAAGTTCCCCTTAGTCTTAAACACTTTATATTTGTAACCTAAAAATGCTGCAAGAAGATCCTTTGTAGTGGTCTTACCCGTCGAACCTGTGATTCCAACTACTTTTATATTTAGCTTTTCTCTATAATATTTTGCTAGCTTCTTTAAAGCTTCCCTTGTATCTCTAACCTTAATTACAGTACATGTTTTTGCTTTATCTGCATCAAATAACACTTCATCTACTATACATAGTAAAGCACCTTTATTAACTGCATCTAATACGAACTCATTGCCATTAAAATTATCGCCTTTTAATGCTATAAATATACTTTTATCATTAATGTTTCTGCTATCAGTTGAAAGACTGGTATATTCGCAAGTATTACCTATATTTATACATACACCCTCAACAGCTTTAATTATTTCATCTAAAGTTAATTTTATCATAGCAACACCACTTTCTAATTTGTTCTTAAGATCTCTTGAACAATTTTCTTTTCATCAAACTCTATAGTCTTATCCTTTAGTATCTGATAAGTTTCATGACCTTTTCCAGCAACTACTATAATATCATTTTGCTGTGCCATGGCTATAGCCTTTTCTATAGCTTCTCTTCTATTTTCAATGATAATATAATTTTTCTTAGAAAGCCCATTTACAATATCCTTTATAATATTCATTGGTTCCTCTGTTCTTGGATTATCCGAGGTGATTATGCATAAATCACTTATTTCAGTTGCTATTTTTCCCATTATTGGTCTTTTAGTAGCGTCTCTGTCTCCTCCGCATCCAAATACACAGATCAATCTCCCTTTTGTAAATTCTTTTACAGTACCTAGTATATTACTTAACCCATCTGGAGTATGAGCATAATCTATAATTACGCTAAATTTATCATTACCTATTATCTCACATCTCCCTGGCACTACTATCTTATTTATGGCAGCTTGTATAACTTCTTCCTTTACACCTTCATTTAGAGCTATTCTAATGCAACCTAGGGCGTTATAAACATTATATTTTCCTGGAACAGGCATGCTAAAGCTTAGCTTTTCTTCATTGTATATTATACTAAATTTGATCCCTTTTTCGCTAATAGAAATTCCTTTTGCCATAAAATCTGAGGCTTCTTCAATAGAAAATTTAAATATTTTCTTATGGCTAACATTGCTATTTATATAAGCTTCAATTTTTTTGCCATAGATATCATCTATATTAATTATTATATTTCTACTATTTTCAAATAATTTCAATTTTGCATTAAAATAATTTTCAAAGGTCTTGTGAAAATCTAAATGGTCTTGAGTTAAGTTAGTAAAAATTCCGTAATTAAACTCTATTCCGTAAACTCTATCTAGACTTAAAGAATGAGAAGAAACCTCCATTACACAATAATCTACTTTTTTCTCTACCATTTCATTAAATAATTTTTGAAGTTCTAAAGATTCAGGAGTGGTCCTTTCAGATTCATATCTATCTTTACCTATATAATTTGCAATAGTTCCAATAAGCCCAACTTTATAACCAGCTTCTTCAAGGATAGACTTTAAAATATAGGTGGAAGTGGTTTTACCATTGGTACCAGTTACGCCAATTATTTTTAACTTTTCAGAAGGATTACCATAATAGTTAGCAGAAGCTAATGATAAAGCTTTTCTACTGTCTTTTACTTTTATAATAGTGCAGTTTAACAATTCCTCTATATCATCTTCTACAATAATTGCCACTGCACCTTTTTCAAAAGCTGCTTTAGCATATTTATGTCCATCAGCCTTCAAGCCTTTTATGCAGAAAAACACATCACCTCTAGATATCTCTTTAGAATTATAATGAATATTATTAATATGGATATTTTCTTCTCCAAAGGCGACCTCATAATCCACTCCCTTTAATAATTCGCATAAATGCACCCAAATCATCTCCTAATAAATAAAATTTAAAACATAATAGTGGCATGTAGAATTACTATTAAGTAAAAAGCTACATGCCAAAAATTATTATCAATCTCCACCAGTTAGGTCTAGTATTATATCTAAAACTGTATCCTTTGAAACCTTTTGCTCAGGTTCTACACTTTGTTCCATAACTACACCTTCACCTGTGAACTTTGCTTTTAATCCAATACTCTTAAGGATTTCCATAGCTTTTTCCTTGCTATATCCTTTTAAGTCTGGCACTACTACCTCTTTATTATAGTTTGCCTCCTGAGATGTGTAAAGAATTATTTTGGTGCCTTCTTTAACTGTTATTCCCGGTTTGGGGCTAATATCTGTAATTATACTGTTGTTTTTGTCTAATTCAAAATTTAAGTTATTTGCCTTTAATATTTTAATGGCCTCTTCCTTCTTCAATCCTCTTACTTCTGGAATTATTACATCCTTCAAAAGGCTTCTTGCTACACTAGCGTCATCGGCATCTGCTTCTATGGCTAAGTAGTTGAAGATATCATTAAAGACTTGTTTTGCTACAGGAGTAGCAATTACACCAGCATAATATTCTCCAGCAGAGGGCTCATCAATGGATATAAAAATGCTTATTCTAGGATTTGATGCTGGAGCCATACCTACAAAAGAAGAAACATATTTTCCTCTTTCGTAAGTACCATTTTGGGAATTTACCTTTTGAGCGGTACCTGTTTTTCCTCCAATATGGTATCCCTCAATAAAGGCCCTTTTACTACTTCCTTCAGATATTACTTTTTCCAGGTAGCTTCTAAGAAGCTTTGTGTTCTCCTCACTAGCAATCCTTTTATTCACAAAATCATCAAAGGTTTTATATAAAACTTTATTATTATTGTTGTCAGTATAAGAAATCTCTTTCATCAAATGGGGTTTTACCCAAACTCCATTGTTAGCAACAGCATTGAAAGCTGCTAAGAATTGAACCGGATTTACTGTATTAGTTTGACCAAAGGATATAGTAGCAAGATCCACATCATTAATGCTACTAGTTTTTTTTACTATGCCCTTTGCTTCACCAGGCAAGTCAATACCTGTCTTCTGTCCAAGACCAAATAAACTAATATATTTATTTAACTTCTCTTTACCTAATCTTTGACCTATATTGATAAAACCTACATTACAAGAATTTTTTAATATATCTACAAAGTTTTCTGTACCATGACCTGTTCTTTTCCAACAATGGATTGTCCTATTTGCTACCTTAATGCTTCCGCCACATACAAATTTATCATTCTCATGTACTAGCCCTTCTTCCATGGCAGCAATAGCTGTAATAACTTTGAAAATTGATCCAGGTTCATAGGTATCATTAACGGCTCTGTTTCTCCAAAGTTTCTGCAATTCTTCATAACTACTTGTTTGCTCTCTTGAATTATTAGGATTAAAATCTGGCTTATTTACCATAGCCAGTATTTCACCAGTTTTAGTATCCATAGCCATTATAGACACAGCTTTAGCTTTATTATCTATTAATGCCTGATCAGCAGCCTTCTCACAGAAATATTGTATCTTTTCATCTATAGTTAAATAAATATCTTTCCCATCTATTGGTTCAGTATATTCAGAAATGGTATAAGGTAATTCATTGCTTCTTCTATCAATTTCAGCAATTCTTACTCCCGGCATACCTGTAAGTTCTCTATCATATTGAAGTTCAATGCCTGTTAACCCCTTACCATCTACATTTGTATTACCTAAAACATGAGCTAAAAAATTATTATTAGGATAATATCTTTTAGTGTCTGGTGATACCAAAACTCCTGAAATAAAAAGTCCTCTTACCTTATCCGCTTCTTGTTTTTCTATTCTTCTAGCTAAATTGGCGGAACCCGCTGGTGCTCCACTGGGCAGCCTTGTATTCAATGCTTTTAACACCTTAGATACGTCCATATTCATAGCTTGTGCAATTTTCGGCGCTATATCATCGTTATTTAAATTATTTTTTACTAAGTATTGTTTTATGGTGTTAAGATCGAAATCTACCCTATAAACATTAGCACTAATAGCAAGTTCCTTACCATTTCTATCTAATATCTTTCCTCTTCTAGCATCTATTTTAACAGTACTTGTCCATTGTTCTTCAGCCAAAGCATAATAATCTTTTGATTTTAAAATCATTATATATGTTAATCTAAAAAAAAGCATGAAAAAGATAAAGCAAAAAAACCCAAAAGCGATTATCATACGCTTTTTAATTATTACTTTATCTCTAAATCTTTGGCCTAACATTTTACCTCCATATTAAATTGCTAATTAAAATAAAAACCTTTTTAAATTATCAATAAAGTTATTTATTAGGTTTTTTTCAGCAGTATTCTCCTTAGGAAGGTCAAAATTATCTTTTGATAAATCTATGGCCATAGCACTATTCTTTTGAGGTTCTACCATATTTAAATTTTTTTCTGCTTGTGTTTTTACATATTCTATGCTACTTACCTTAAGCAAGTCAACTTTTAAAGCTTCATTTTTTAATCTTGTTGTTTCAATCTCTCTTTTTGTAGTAGCTAGATTCTTTTGCATATTGTATATCTTAGCATCTCTCCATACTAATGTAATACCTGATATAAAAACTAAGGCAACTACCTGTATTACAGATAACTTTCTCTTTCTTTGCTTTTGTTTAATCCTTCTATTTCTCTCCTGTTTAGCCCTTTCTAACTCTTTATATCTTTCTCTTTCTAATGCACTAGAATCCCTATTAGGAGATAAAACATTACTTCCAATAATATATTTTTTTTCATCTCTTAATACCATTCTTATTCACCTCTGATTTAAATTAGAACTAATTTTTCCGCAACTCTTAATTTTGCACTTCTACTTCTAGGATTATAGTTTAATTCTTCTTCACTAGCTTCAATAGGTTTTCTACTAATAACTTTGATAAGAGGTTTCTTTCCACACACACATATAGGAAACTCTCTTGGGCACGTACATGGATTTTCTATTCTTTTAAATACATTTTTTACTATTCTATCTTCTAAGGAGTGAAAGGTTATAACTGCAATTCTACCTTCTGGATTAAGATTTTCTATACCTTTCTCTATGGTGTTTTCTATAATATTTAGTTCATTATTCACCTCAATCCTTATAGCTTGAAAAGTTCTTTTTGCTGGATGAGGCCCTTCTCTCCTTGCTTTTGCAGGTATAGCTCTTTTTATTATATCTACTAATTGAAATGTAGTTTCAATAGGTTTGATTTTTCTGCTTTCAACAATGAAATTAGCTATTCTCCTTGCAAACTTTTCTTCTCCATATTCTTTTATAATTCTAAACAAATCTTCCTCGCTATACTCATTTATAATATTGTATGCTGTAAAGGTCTTATCCCTATCCATCCTCATATCTAAGGCAGCATCATTCATATAGCTAAAGCCTCTTTCAGCATTATCTAACTGATAAGATGATACCCCTAAATCCATAAGTATTCCATCAACCTTTTCTATTTTTAAATCTTTTAATATTTTTTCTATATTATAAAAATTATCGTGTACATAAATCACATTTTTATAGTCCTTTAATTTTTCTTTAGCCGCAGCAAGGGCATCACTATCCTGATCAATTCCTATAAGAATGCCTTTATTGGAAAGTCTTTTTAATATTTCACTAGAATGGCCTGCCCCACCTAGGGTGCAGTCTATATATATTCCATCCTCTTTTATATTAAGTGCTTCTATGCATTCATTTAATAGCACTGAAATATGTTTAAATTCCATAAATTATATCTCCTTCTAAATGCCTAATTCACTCATTTTTTCTGCTATTTCATCGAAATCTATATTAGAGCTATTATAATCTTCCCAATGATTTTTACTCCATATTTCTATTCTTGTTAATACTCCTATGCTTACAATATCCTTTTCTATTTTAGCATATTCTAATAGATTTTGTGGAATTAATGCCCTTCCTTGTTTATCAATTTCAATTTCATTGGCACCAGAAAAGAAAAATCTAGTAAAAGCTCTAGCATCTTTGCTTGTTAAAGGCAGCGCTCTTAATTTTTTCTCAAGTTCCTTCCACTCCTCTATGGTATAAGCATATAAACAACCGTCCAACCCTTTTGTCAGAACAAACTTTGCTCCTAATTCTTCTCTAAATTTAGAGGGAACTATTATTCTATTTTTACTATCAAGAGCATGATTATATTCACCTATAAACATATCTTGTGCATTTCCCTCCACTTTAATCCACTTTAAACCACTTTATAATTTAATTCTATAAAAAAATAAAAAACCCTTCTTAATTTTAAGGGTTTTTATAAAAAATTTAATTATATTTTACTTTATTCTATTATTGACAAAACGCTATTATTAATTTTAAACAACTCATTCTTATATTCTTTAATTAAGCTTATGTCAATAGACTCTAATAAACTCTTATATTCAAATATATCTATATCCCTAATTAAATATTTACTAATAAAGTTTCCAATACCGTCTATACTGTTAAACCTATAAGCATACGAGCCTAACAAGGCCTTTTTTACTCTATCCACATCAGAAGTTTTTATATTCTCCTCTCTATTTAAAGAAAAATGATCTAATAAATACTTATTAAATTCTTTAGGATTTTTACTTTCTCCTCCCATTAAAAGATAGGCATATTCCTCTTCAATAGCATACTCATAAGAAAAGCTATCATTTATTAAGCCTTTATTATATACAGTTTCAAAAAAATCAGAAGTTCTACCTAAATATAGCCTACTTAATATATTTATTATAAGCTTTCTTCTAAGTAATTCTTGCTTACTAATAAAAGTAAAATTATCTTTAAAACCTTGGATAAAATTCGGTACACTTAATCCCATAGAATTTTCAACCAAGTGTGTTACAATGTTATCTTTAGAATCATACTGTCCTAATACTGGAGTAAACAACTCCTTTTGCGGTATAAACTCATAAAGATTTTCTTTAATCTTATTTACATCCACATCCCCAACTATTACTAGTGCCATATTTTGAGGATTATAAAAGGTATTGTAGCAGTGATATAACATTTCCGGGGTTATCTTGTATATGGACTCTACAGTACCTGCAATATCATATTTAATAGGATGAGACTTATACATGTTTTGAAGCAGATTAAAATACACCTTAAATCCTGGATTATCCTCATACATTTTTATCTCTTGTTCAATTATTCCCTTTTCTTTCTCTACATTTTCATTAGTGAAATAAGGATTAAATACAAATCTTATCAATAGCTCTAAGCATTTTTCAAAGTTTGAAGTACAGGAGAAGTAGTAAGAAGTATTTTCAAAGTTAGTGTAAGCGTTGGGAGAAGCTCCCATAGCAGAAAATTGATTAAAAATATTTCCCTCTTTTTCTTCAAAAAGCTTATGTTCTAAAAAATGAGCTATCCCTAAAGGATATTCCTTTAAAGGCTCTTCCTTTGATTTTGAAAATTTGATATCTTTGGAACCATAATCTACAGTTATCATGGCAAAATACTTATTATATTCTTTTTTAGGTAAAATATAAGTCTTTAAACCATTTATATTATCATAATATAAGTCTTCATTTATATAATCAAGTTTTCTCACATCCATAACTATCATCCTTTCTTTATTGACCTATTGTATATATAGACCCTAGCTGTAAAATTTCAGCGGCTTTCTTTATTCTTTCAATATTAACCTTTTCAATATTATCTATAATATCTGCTATAGAATAAGTAACATTATAAATTTTCAGAGCAGATAGATAGTCCATAATACTGTACTGACTATCCTGAAGATTTTTCAAATCATTACTTAACTTTCTTTTTGCACTGGTAACTTCTTGTTCAGAAAACAAACCCTTTTTAATTGATTCTACCTGCTGAAAAATAATTTCTTTAGCTTTCTCGAAGTTTTTCGTGTCCACACCACTGGTTATAGTTAATAATCCCTTAAATTTATCAATAAAAGAATAACTGTAGTAGGCAAGACTATGTTTTTCTCTTACCTCATTAAATAATTTTGAATGAGTTCCTCCACCTAAAACCGAATTCATAACCGCTAAGGCAAAATAGTCCCCATTCATTAGTGTGGCATTAGTTCTATAACATAATGCTAATTTTCCTTGATTTACCTTCATACTATCCTGTACTACCTTTAATTCTTTTAAGCCGTAACCACTATTATTATTGTTAGTTACTTTTAAATTGCTTAGCATAGGAAATTTACTTAATTCATCAATGATCTGCGCTTTGTCAAAATTTCCTTGAATAAAGGCATACATATATGTATTTTTCTTTATGTCTTCCCAAAGCTTAAATAATAAATCATTTTTTATTATATTAAGTCTTTCCAAATTGCCATATTTATATATGGAATAAGGTTCACCCTCTGTGCAAAGTTCTTCTGCTCTTTCTATGGCATAATTATCCTTATCATCTATTCTTGAGTTTATTAAAATCCTTAAGTTTTCTTTTTCTTGTTCAAAATATTCATCATTAAATTTATTATTTTGAGATAAGGTTTCATCAATTATTTCATATAAAAAATCAATGGCTTTCTTCCAAAGATCTTCATTATTCATGGTATACTGCTTATCTAAAAAAGAAAAGTAAAAATTCATCATTAGCCTCTCACCTTTTTTAGATATAAATATATCAAAAGCTCCTCCATACATTTCTTGTAAATAAGTCCATATCTCTTTTGTAGATTTAAATTTATTACAACCTCTCTTTAAAACACCAGTTAGTAAATTGTAGTCTGTGGTGTATTCGTTTAATTCTAGAGGAATAATTAAACTAATGGCATTAGTCTTAAATTTACTAGTTTCTAAAAAAGTTATATTATCCATATAAAATCTCTCCTTTACTCCTTAAGATATTATAAATCAATTTTTATTAATATTATATATATTAAATATATGATTTCAGAATTCAGTTGTCATGTGTCTATTTTATCACAAAAATGCTACAATTATTTACTTTTAAGTATACGTTGACAAAATAAATTACATATTGTAGAATAACATAGTAAGTTTGTACTTTATGGGGGTAGATGAGTGCTGGTGTGCTCGCCAGTCTTCAAAACTGTGTTGCCGTGCTAAGACCACGACGGGTGGGTTCGATTCCCACATACTCCCGCCAATTATAGTGAAATCAATGCTTTGAGTCGTTATATCATATATAACCCTCAAAGCATTTTTTATTTTCAGAAAACTTAAAGACTCATATGCACTTCATAGTATTACTCAATTTCTAATAAATATAGAAAGCGGGTGTTTTCAATGGGTTCAAAGAAAATGAAATTAACCAGCAACATAAGTCCAAGACTACCAGAGCTACGTGAGCGGAAATTATTCCACAGTATAACAGTTAAAAATTTTTTTGAAACACATGATAAGTTTATGGCTGATAAATCATTGGAAGGTCTAAGAGAAAGTATATTCAACTACAGCAAGAAGATTTAATAGAGCATCATAAAAAAGCAAATATGTAGAGTATTTATTTAAAATAGGAATCCACTTCCATAGCAGATGTTTTTCATAAAACAATAAGGTGGAGTATTTCTCCACCTTATTAAAATTCCTACATTAATATATCAAATTTAAATCAAGGGGTAGACATTTCATCTCCTCCTTAATCCTTATGGACTTTTTAGCAATACTAAATTTATTTATCTAACTTCAAATAACGAAAATAGATGTTAAAATTACTATTGTACAAATACAACCTACTATAGTATTATAGAAAGTACTTTCTTCTTTTTTTACTTTTTTTAGTATAGAAACTGTATTAACATATAATACTATTCCTGCAATTATTGAACCATAAAAATATAATGCCCCCTTAAATTCATTCCCTTCCTCTAAATCTGTTTTACATTTATAAAATCTCATATTTATTATAATTCAACTCTTATTATATAAATCCTCCAATAAATGAAAATAGCCCACTAAGGGCAATATCAAGTCAACTTACTAGAATAGCGCTTTTAGCAAATATAATATTATGTAACACTTTTATTATTGATAAATATAATAATACTAGGTTACTGCTTAACCTATATACCAAAAGCGTTTTCTCAACCCAAACCCTTATGCATTTAGGCCTTAGAGTTACTAAACCTAGGATCTAAATGCATTTATTTTTATTTAGCTGTTTAAAAGTAAATCATAGGATTTATAACAAGAATTTGACTTTAGCTTGCTTCTGATATTGTTTATTGACCTTTCTTGTCTATTGCAAAGTATATTTCAATTTCAGGTTTTTTTGATACACTTTTTTCAGTATGATATTCATACTCCATATTTAAGGCTTTATAGCCCGAATTTGGTAACCATTGTGCATAGAAATATCTTTTTGCTTCCCCTATTGATAATCCCCATAAAAAACCTAACTTAGGCTTAATAGTAACTATTCCATAATATCCTTTTGGTAGTTCTACTTTTTCAAGGTTACTATTTTCTAAAAATCCGCCAATAAAAAGTTTAAAGCTTTTTGTTTGTTCATTATAATCCTTGCTTAAAACATAAAACGGTAAAACTTTACCATCTCTTTTATCTGCTATTTCATAATATTTTTTAGATAAAGTTATAATGTCTTTTGATACAGATTTATCATTGGAATTGAGCCATAATCCAAATACTGATATTCCTTCTGTTTTTTCAATTATTTTTACTTGCAACTTACTCATATACTTTCACCTCGAGATTAAAATACTCCTCACACTATCAAGTAAATATTTCTATAAATTATTCAACATATATAATAAAAATCCTTCCAAAAAATAAAAAAGAAGGTATCCTAAGGATTTATCCCTAAGCTACCTTTTAAGAAGAACACAAACCATAACTTGAATAATAGAGTTATAGCATACCTGTCTAAATATAACGTCTCACTTTATTCATATATTTTATATATTCTTCTCCGAATTTCTTAATACACCATCTTTCTTCTGAAAGAATAATCCAGTGTGCGGATACTTGAAAACCGATTAATAACGCAAGTAATATCAAGGATTGTGTTAGCAATACACACCCTAAAAAATAAATAAAATATGCAATGTACATAGGATTGCGGGATACTCGGTATAATCCGTTTAAATTTATTCCATTCATTTTAGGCTTAGCATAATTTACTACAGATACAGCGTATAAAATAATTCCTAAACTATATATTCCTAAACCTATGTAAAACCAATCAGAGTCAGTTTTGATTTTGAGTAATAATAGGTATAGTAAAATAAGGACGGTTGTAATTTGATAAACCCAGAATGCTACTTTTTCTCTTCCGATTAATGGAGCAAAGAAACCCGCACGTTTAAGTGATTTTTTGTCTATTATACTTAAAATCCCATATCTAATAAGTATTAGTGGTATTACTATCAAAAACGCATTCATTTTACCCCACCTTTTAGTTTTTTGCTCTATAACATTTCTATTTTAGTTGGTTCGCCTTTTCTAACTATTGTTTCTATAAAATCTATTCAACACTCGTAGTAAAAATCCTCTTAAAAATAATTATAATTGTATTACTTCTTATAAATTTGATATAATAACACATATATCCATTAAAGTAAATAGTTTTTAAAGTAGTTAGGAGATGGATTAATGGAAAAGTATTATTGGTTTTTTGCTTGGTTAAGTCTTTCTTTAGTTATTACACTATACGCATATGTATATAACAGAATTATACTTAGGCCTGTATTGGTATTTTTAGTGCCTTTTTTAATACTACCATGCTTTTTAGTTTCAAAAGCAATTGAACGCCTCCGTGATTTTTCAAAGAAGAATTTTAAATAAACTTTAAACCTATATTTTATACTTAACTTTAAGCAAATAAGAAAGGCAGCTCTTAGGGTAAAACCTATGGGCTGCCTTTCATAAATTTCTTTTATACTCCAAAATAAGTTTCCTAAAGCTTGTTTCAATTCTATGCACTTTTCATGCGGCAAGTACTGTGTTTCTATTCAGATGCCCTTATCATTGTTCTTCATATAAAATCTCACACCTTGAAATATAGATACTATTTGTTCCATATTAATATATCCGTTAGAATCTCCTTTAAGATAGTTGGTAACTATGTAATATCTTTTATTAAAATTCTCAATTATTTCTTGACCTGTTGCAGCCTTAATTATAGCTTTTGCTATTTTATTAGCATCATATTTGCTAACATCATTAACATTATCTATAAATACTCCTTCTACAAGCACGCAAGGCATATTTGTATATTTAGGTATATATAAATTACCCCCCTTAATACCTCTATTATAAGTACCTAAAGAATTTGAAACTTCTCTGCATATATTAATAGCAAATTGTTCTGACTTCCCTCCAGTACCACTAATCCAACACTCAGTTCCATAAACTTGAGTATTATACTTATTATAGTGAATACATAAATGTAAGTCTGAATTAATTTCATTTGCTTTTTTTACCCTATAGGATAAACTCTCATTTACAGAGTTAAATTTCATATCATAAGGTGTTATATCATAAGCCTCATGTCCTAAAGCATTTAAATACTTTATCAAATATTGAACTGTCTCTTTAGTACAAATATTTTCATCTAGTAGACCAACTGCTCCCCCATCAGGATAACAGTTATGACCAGCATCAATAGTTATCTTCATCAATATCACCTATACTTATTTTCTTTCACTGCTTGTCTAGTTGTAGATTGTCCAAAATAAAAACCTACAATCATCGTATAAATGGACATAAAATAAGTGTTAACCTCATTTCTAAAAGCTAACACACAAAATACTAAAGTAAGCAATAAAGCTATTAATTTTTTAACCTATAGTAAAGATTTCAACTCTTTAAATCTATCTTCATTTTTCATAAAATCACCTTCTTATTTAAATAATTGATTTTTAATATCTTCAACATCCTTTTTTACATCTTCCACGATATTAAACTTTTGAGATAACTCTTTTATAATTTCTTGGTTTTTATCTATAGTTGTACTTAGCCTTGTTTCCCTAACCATACTCTCATCCTGAATCCTGCTTACAAGCGCTTTATAGTCAATGCCTTGCTTATAATAAAACCACGCTAATAGCCCTAATACTGGACTAATTTTTATTAATTCTAAAAATATATTTTCCATATGTCACCTACTTTCTTAACTTTGTTAATTCTAGGCAAAATAAAAAAGCCTTTTACAGCCCTCTATTTTGCCTTTAATTCTATTTTTGTTTATGTCGCATTAGGTTTAAAAGCGGCGTGAGATTGAACTTACGCCGCTTAACATGAAAAAGGTTCACAACTAAGACTTATTTTTTGACTTTGAACGTAATATCAGTGCAATTATAAAGAATATAATGCTTGGTATTAAAAATATTACTCCATGAATCAGATTGTAAACATATAACGGCGTAGAAGCGTAAGGACTTATATTAGTATAATAATCATAATGTAAATACACTAGACCTCCAAAAAAACATATCAATAATACAGCACTAATACCAAATAGAATTTTTGCAGAAATAGATTTCACCATTTCACACTCCTTCACAAATTCCTCTTTACTTATACCACATTTCCTACATAAACGTATTAACTTCCTTAAGGAATATTATACCAAACACTACACTAATATAAAATAAAGAGTTTTATGTTAAATATATTGAAGAATATGTTTCATATATGATGTAACACAAATCTATAACGAGCTTAAAACAGAATCTCAATCTTTTTGAGAATTTGGTGCTTAGTCTCAAGCTATTTAAAAACGACAATAAGAAAAAAATAAAGGCGATATAAATTACCCTCATTTAATTATAAGTAGTATCAAGTTATTTTTTTACAATACTTATATTTTGCAAACAATTGTATAACTATTAAAAATAACAATATACCTAGCAAGCTTTTATATAATTGATGAATAGACATAAATTGTTTTTGAAGCAAATAAGCAATTCCAACGGAACATAGACCAGTTACAATATATTCGATTTTACTTGCTATTAAGTAAGATTTTTTATTAATGACTTCGAAGCCTTTAAGTATCGCTCTTTTTGAGGTAAAGTATTTTTTTTCATTGATCGTTATTCCGTAAACAATAAAAAATATACCAATAAGATAAAATATTGAATATATAATTATAACTCTCAAATACATCTCCCCTTTCTTTAATAGAATAACATTTTAATTTATTAATTTTAAGAATATAAATTCTTAAATATTCTTAATTATTAATTAAATCTTATTGAGTATTTTCTTTCAAAAGCGACGAAACTTTTTACATTACGTCACTTAATAACAACCTTACGTCTTCTCCAACACAAGTCTAACTTATTAGCCATAATTCAAATTATAGTTTCAGCCACAAAGCAGGACGAACACCGCCTTTATTGTCGCCTGAAGGGTGAAAAAGGCTGATGTTACATCTGAAGATATTGTTGCCGGAATTATTCTTGATTTGTCAGTTGCGGTGAATTTACCATAAAATTCACCGTTAAGATATTTTCTCAACTCACAGTCTGCCCATGTTGTGTCTTTATAAATATTATGGTAGGCGCGTTGCTCCACTATATCTTCGGTTATAATCAAAGCCGTGTTGTTTTGTATGTCAAGTATGCACCATTCGTATCTGTCAAATACTATTTTATCTCCTACTTGCATTTTTACATCCCTGTAGCGTTATATTTTCTCGGAATCTCTAAGCCTTAATTTATCTGGCTTCCTGATTCCTTTTTCACTAAAATCCCCCACTTTTCCGCAGCAAATTTTGACAATTACACCCTTGTAACTATATTCCATAATAGTTCGAAAAATCCTTCAATATTTAAACTATACTGTTATTGTTTAGTAAGTTTGGTTTCCTTTATACTTTAAATCAAGTCCATACTAACTCACGATATAATCATACTCTTCCTGAGTTATTTGATTATTAGCCAACATTTCATCTAATTTTTCTAAGCTGTAATTAAATCCATTCTTCCTTGTTCACTTAAATAAGCATCTACGCCATCTTTTAAGGTTGGTCGTTTAGCCATTACCTCCTCATACGTAAATCTGCCATCAATTATTCTTTGTGCTAAGTATTCTGCCATATTTACATACCTCGCATTAGTAATTCATCAATTACACCTTGCATAAGCTTTTGTGTTTTTAACAAATCTTCATTTTCCTTTTTTAATAAATTAAGTCTTTCATCATAAGACAAAGGTGCATCTATAATCTTATAAGTCAATGTTTTCTGTGGTAATACAACTTGATATTCTATTTCTTTTCCATAAGGTATTACAGGTGCATATAGAATGTTAAAAATAATATAAAATCCAGTTATATCAATGGCTTAGAAGGGTATAAATTTTTACACGAACTTCAAAACTGTGTTGCCGTGCTAAGACCACGACGGGTGGGTTCGATTCCCACATACTCCCGCCAATTATAGTGAAATCAATGCTTTGAGTCGTTATATCATATATAACCCTCAAAGCATTTTTTATTTTCTACATCAGAATTTATTTTTTTATATTGCAAATACTATAAAAGCAAACAATGAATAATTAGTGCTATGATAAGGAGAGATAAATATGAATAAACAAAAAAATAATATGTTAAACAACCTTAATAATGCTAAAGTTAATTCTGATGTACTAAATAATACTATTAAAGATGAATACAATAATGAACTTGAGTCGCTAAAAAAGTCTGAGGCTCAAAAGGCTAATTCCTATGATGAAGAAAACTTAGAAGATGGAGAAGACTTTTAAGCTAAGAACATAAAAAAGCTTTAAGAAGGCAAATTGCCTTCTTAAAGCTTTTTAAGCAATATGTTTTTAACAATTATATTGACTACACATTAAATCTAAAGTTAACTACGTCTCCGTCTTTCATTTCATATTCTTTTCCTTCTAACCTGTAATAACCTTTTTCTTTTGCAACAGACTCAGAGCCGCATTCTACTAACTTGTCATAGGATATTATTTCCGCACGTATAAAGCCTCTTTCTATGTCTGTATGTATTTTCCCAGCAGCTTGAGGGGCCTTTGTTCCTCTTACTATGGTCCAAGCTCTTACTTCTTGCTCTCCAGCTGTTAAGAAACTCATAAGGCCTAGCAGCTTATAGCTAGAGGTTACTAATTTATCTAAGCCAGTTTCTTGCAGACCATACTCTGCTAACATTTCTTTCTTTTCTTCATCTTCTAAGGTAGATAATTCTTCTTCAAGCTTAGCACAGATAACTATAACCTCTGAATCTTCCTTAGCAGCATACTCTTTTACCTTTTTAACATATTGATTTTCTAGATTACCTTCCATAAGCTCTTGTTCTGAAATATTTGCTGCATAAAGTACAGATTTAGAAGTTATTAAAAAGAACCCTTTTATAATTTCATTTTCTTCCTCGGTAACCTCTAGAGTTCTTACTGGATTTCCAGCTTCTAAATGAGCTTTAATTCTTTCCATAAGCGCATACTCTTCTTTAGCTTTCTTGTCTCCAGATCTTACAAGCTTTAATGCCTTTTCCATTCTTCTTTCTAATACTTCTAAATCTGAAAAAATCAGCTCAAGATTTATAGTTTCTATATCTCTTATTGGATCTACAGAACCTTCTACGTGAACTACATTTCCATCTTCAAAACATCTAACTACGTGCACTATAGCTGCCACTTCCCTTATATGGGATAAAAACTTGTTTCCAAGGCCTTCACCTTTACTAGCGCCTTTTACTAAACCTGCTATATCATAAAATTCAATAGCAGTATAAACTTTTTTTCTTGAATTATATATTTTCTCTAATACATCTAATCTTTTATCTGGAACGCTAACCACCCCTACATTTGGTTCTATAGTACAAAAGGGATAATTAGCTGATTCTGCACCAGCTTTTGTTATAGCATTAAATAATGTGCTCTTACCCACATTAGGCAATCCAACTATTCCTAATTTCATTTAAGTACATTCCTTTCTAACTTTAGTTTTTACATCTTCTAAATTATACTCTAGGAACTAGTTAATTTCAAGAATTTAAGCACAATACTATAATTTTATAATCCTATTGCCCTAACTGGAATTCATTGTTATAATGATATTTGTATATTTTTTAGCTTATTTAGTATATAAAATAACATAGAGGAGGTATGTATTATGGAAATGTGGATTAAGGAATCCCAAATTAATGATGCTGCCATGACTTATATGGTAAAAGAAACTTTAGTTAGAAGAAAAACTGAATATCAGGATCTAGCAATTGTAGACACCTATGCTTTGGGCAGAATGCTTTTATTAGACGGAATCGTTCAAACTACTGAAAAGGACGAATATGTTTATCATGAAATGATAACTCATATAGCTTTAAACACTCACCCAAATCCTAAGAAAGTTTTAGTTGTAGGTGGTGGTGACGGAGGAGCCATAAGAGAAATATTAAAGCACCCATCAGTAGAAAAAGCTGTGCTTTGCGAAATTGATGGAGCTGTTATAGAGGAATGTAAAAAGTTTCTTCCTCAAATAAGTTGTGCTTTAGAGGATCCAAGATGTGAAATATTCATAGGTGACGGAATAAAATATGTTCATGAGCATAAAAACGAATTTGATATAATAATTGTAGACTCCACGGACCCTTTTGGAGCAGCTGAAGGATTATTTGGTGGAAGCTTTTATAAAGAAATATCAGAATGCTTAACAGAGGATGGAATTTTTGTTGCGCAAACTGAAACACCTTTCTATCTGCCAGAAGTAGTTAAAAAGGTATTTGACGATGCCAACGCTGTTTTCCCCGTTACAAAATTATTTATGGCTGCAATTCCTACTTATCCAAGCGGATATTGGAGTTTTACCATAGGTTCAAAAAAACACGATCCTGAAAATGCAAACCTAGAAAACAGTCTAGAACTGAACACTAAATACTATACAAAAAAATTACATAAGGCAAGCTTCGTTTTACCTAAGTTTGTTGAAGATTTATTAAAGTAGTGTAAGCCTCGCGTTTTGCGAGGCTACTTTATTTTACTACTAATAATATTCAATTCTTCCTCAGTAAAATCAAAATATTGGTAAATAATTTCTTCTGAGTTAAAGGAATTTATAACATTAAATTCAGGTATACTTGCTTCCATTATTTTATTTGGATAGTATTCATATATATCCTCACCTAGTTTTTTTAGAATACACTTTAGGTAAAACTCGTAAATATCACAATTAAGCAACCTTACTAGTTTTTCATAATCGTAATGTTCATTCTTTAATATTATTGCATATACGTCTGCACTAAAATAATTCCCTTTATCTATAGCAAATCTATTATGTTTAGACTTATAAGGAAAGATTATTTTTTCCCTATTAAATATTTCACTTTTTCTTCCCCACTGCAATCTGTACCATGGCCTAATGCCCTTCTTACATTCCCTTCTATTTTCTAATTTTTCCTTAAAGGCTATAACATGTGTTAAAAAAACTGGGTATTCTTCTAAATTTATAATATCATCACTATATATTAATAACTTAGTATTTCCCTTAACTCTTCCCTTTTCTATATCAGTACTTTTTATCCAAGGCTTCAGTAAATCTTTTTCTATTAAAATATTATGTATATTACTCTTATCCAATATGAATGCCTTATCACAGCCGGTTATTATACCTTGACAGCTATAGGAAATATCTATTAACTTATTAGAACACTTTCTTTCAATCTTTTCTATAATAGCCTTCTCTTTTTCATGAGCTAAAATCCATATGCTATCCTTTAACTCTTTCTGATTTATATAATAATAGCTACATTTCTCCCTAATTATTAAATCATTTGCTTCTTCAACATTTTTAAATCTACATACTTTAATAAAATTTTCTTTTATATCCTCCACCCTTTTCTGAAGAAATATAATGCAAGGGTCTACTCCGATATTTTTAAAAGGTCTTATACCATAAAAGTCAATAAGCATCATAATATTAAACTTAGAATTTATATAATTTCTAAGATTCATAGCGCTTTGTGCCTCTATGAAGTATCTGCTCGTTATAAAAGAAACCTTACAATTCTTTTTACCAATCTCATAAGCTCTTTTAAAAAAACAATAATATATATCGCCTTTATTATTATAAACTTCATCAAAATTTTGTTTTAATAAATATACGTATTCTTTATTAACCATTTTATGTCCGACATAAGGAGGATTTCCAATAATAATATCAAAATCAGCATTTATAAAATCTGCTAAGAAATCCTTAAACTCTAAATTTAATTTTAGATTTAAAGGCTCCTCTATAAACATATCTATATTTAGAATTTTCAAGGCAAATTCATCTATATCAAAACCATATATATTATTTTGAAGTATGTGGCAGCCTATATTTGAAATATCTAAGCTCAAATTATGATTTTCGTTAATAATATCTAAATTATTTATATATATGGTTTTTAAATGTTTATAGCAGGGAATTAATATATTTCCACAGCCACAAGATGGATCTAAAATTTTCATAAAAGGATTTTGTATCACATCTTCTTGAGTTATGGATTCTTTAATTATCAAATTAGCTAAACTTAGCGGAGTATAGACAACTCCCTTTTCTTTTTTATTTTTTAAAGATCTATAGTAATAATCTCCAAAAGAACCTTTTCCATCAATGTTTAGCTCTTTTTTATATTCATTTATTTTAGATAATATGTGAATAATATCATTAGAGCAATGTATTAAATTATATAAATCCTGAATTACAAAATTAAAGTCCCTATTCATTGCATTTCTCCATTTCATTAATGTTAAGAGGTGATTTTATGAACAAATTTATTTCAGTACTATGTGCTGCTCTAATAAGCTTTAATGTGGCATCTTTAAGCAAAATAGATTTAAATTCAAACTATTCTTCCAAGGAATTAAACTGGTACTTTAATCCTAGAAATGATGGATTACCTCCTGAAGGTGCTAAAGATGGAATACATTTATTACAAAAGTTTGATTCTTATTATTTAGGTGATACCTCAAAAAAAATTCTTTATTTAACCTTTGATGAGGGATATGAAAATGGTTATACTAATAAAATACTTGATACCTTAAAAAAATACAATATTAAGGCAGCCTTTTTTGTAGTAAAACCTTATATAAAAGCAAATCCGGAAATTATTAAGCGAATGCATACTGAAGGTCATTTAGTTTGTAATCATAGTGCTAATCATCCTTCTATGGCATCTATTAAGGATTTTAGTAAATTCAAAACGGAGTTAACAGAGGTTGAAGAAGAATATAAAAAAATTACTGGTTCAGAAATGCCTAAATATTTTCGTCCACCTATGGGAAAATACAGTGAACTTTCTTTAAACTATACAAAAGAATTAAACTATAAAACTATATTCTGGAGTTTTGCTTATAAGGATTGGGAAGTCACTAAACAACCAGAGTTAGAAAAAGCAAAAAAGATTATATTAAATAGAACTCATAATGGTGCAATAGTTTTGCTTCATGCAGTTTCAAAAACCAATGCAGAAATCTTAGAAGATTTGATTAAGAGTTGGGTGAGTAACGGATATGAAATTAGGCCTTTAAGTGATTTATAAGGTAGTATAATAATAAAAGTAGCTATAAAGCTACTTTTATTATTATAATTACAGTATTATCCCTGAATTTTCTTTTCAACACTATCTAATATTCTGTTTCTTCTATTTAGCCCACTCTTAATCACTTCTTCACATTCTTTTGTAAGTAAGCTTCTGAAATTATCATCTTTTAAGCTAGTTAAGTTAATTTTTACATTCAAGACTGCACTTTCTATAGCCGTTTGCAATAACAATGCTGCAACTCCTGCATCAGACACCGCATTGACATTTCCTAGCTTTACAGCATGCTCAATATGATCATATAATTCAATAGATTTTAAATATAAACTTCTTGGAACTTCTAAAGCCAGTTTATAAGATTCTTCAATTTTATTTTTTCTATAGTTCTTTTCTTCTTCTGTATCCTTAGGAAGCTTATAGGCAGCCATAACTTCCATAAAAGCTTCAGTATCTTTTTCAATGTAGTCTAAAAACACATCCTTTAAACCATTGCTTTTCTCTAAGCTTGAATTAATAATTTCTTTTTCTCCATCACTATATTCATTATATACTTTCTTTCCTACAGTAAGATTAAAAACCATACTGTTTAGTGCTGCTGATAAGGCAGCAGATAAGGCGGCAACGCTTCCGCCACCTGGTGCAGGTGAATTTGAAGATAGCTCATTTATAAACTCTTTTATGGTCAATTCATTTAACATAGTATTTCCTCCCTAAATTTTCTATATTGTTATTTTAATCTTATTTTCAACCATCTCTACTAATTTCCCATTCAGAAGTAACTCTTCACATTTATCTAATTCCTTATACATTATAACATCTTCGTTAATGAAATTGATATGATCTCTTACACATTTATAAGCTTCCTGTGTTCCAATACCTAATTTAAATCCTTCTCTAAAGTCTATAGCTTGGCAAGCAGCTAGTATTTCAGTGGCTAGGACTCTCCTTACATTTTTTAGTATGCTAGCACTTTTTCTTGCAGCAATAGTTCCCATGCTTACATGGTCCTCTTGATTAGCTGAAGAAGGAATAGAATCCACAGAAGCTGGATGAGATAGCACTTTGTTCTCAGAAACCAAAGCTGCTGCTGCATATTGCGTAATCATAAATCCTGAGTTCAATCCTCCATTTTTAACCAAAAAAGCTGGTAAATCATTTAATTGATAATTTATTAATCTTTCTAATCTTCTTTCAGATATATTTCCAATTTCGGATAACGCTATAGATAGGAAATCGAAGCTTAAAGCCATAGGTTGACCATGGAAATTACCTCCTGAAATTACGTCCCCTTCTTCTGTAACAATAGGATTATCAGTTACAGAATTCATCTCAATATTTACTTTGCTCAATATGTAATTTATAGCATCCTTACTTGCACCATGAACTTGAGGAACGCATCTCAAAGTATAGGCATCTTGAACTCTCAATTCACCTTGTCTAGTTATAAAAGTGCTTTTATCTATTAGGTTCAATATATTTTCAGCAGTGTTGATTTGTCCTAAATGAGGTCTTATTTTATGTATCCTTAAGTCGTAAGCATCCTTTATTCCTCTTAACGCCTCAAGGGTTAATGCCGCTGCTATATCACTAATTTTCAGTATATTAATTGCATCATAAAGATTTAAGGCACCAACAGCTGTCATTACTTGAGTACCATTTATTAGAGCTAAACCTTCTTTGTAAGTAAGCTCTACAATTTTAATTCCAGCCTTATCCATGGCCTCTTTTCCACTCATAAGCACTCCATTATATTCAGCCTCTCCCTCACCAAGCATAGGTAAAACCATATGAGAAAGAGGAGCTAAATCTCCTGAGGCACCTAAAGATCCCTTTTCAGGTATAGAAGGATGTACCCCTTTATTAATCATAGCAATAAGAGTATTAAGAGTATTTTCACTTATGCCTGAAAATCCCTTACATAAAGCATTTACTCTTAAAACCATTATTGCTCTTACTACATCCCTTGGCAACAGATCTCCAAAGCCACAAGCATGAGATATTATAAGGTTTTTTTGAAGTACTTTACAATCATTATTTGATATAGATACATCAGAAAACTTTCCGAATCCAGTGGTAACACCATATACCACTTTATTATCCTTTACTATTTTCTCTATTATGCTTCTAGATTTATTTATTCTTTCCCTAGCATCCTCTGTAATATCTACTTCATAATTTTCTCTGCATATTTTCACCAAATCCTCTAAAGACAAATTATCTCCATTTAACAAAATCTTCATTCTTACGCCCCCTAATAATTATTAGGCATCTCTACTATATATTTTGAAACTGCCTCATACAGATAATATTCTTTTAAAATCTATAAATTCCTTCTATTTATGCAGTATTGAATTTTCTGAATTTATTTTATTATTTAACATTTTACCGTAGTAACGCTATATTATTTCCTTAGACATATAACTATAGCCGATAATACTATAAACAAAGATCCTATAATAATATAAAAATTAAAGGACTCTCCTAGCATTACTATACCTAAAATCATTCCTACTATAGGCTCAAGATTCCCTAGTATTGCTGACTGAGTAGGCCCTATTATCTTAACCCCTTCCATAAAAGCCGTCAATGCTATTATAGTTGATATAAATGATAATAATAATACAGATACAAGGCTATTAAAGTTTAAACTAAAGCTTAATTGATTTTTATATATACATATAGTGAACATTGAAATAGCAGCTATTATAGAAATATAAAAGGTTAACACATAGCTATTTATGTTTTTTAATATTTTATTTGAGGCACCTATTACATATAAAGAGTAAAACACTGCTGCTGCAAAAGCTAATTGCATACCTTTAATACTTATACTGTAATATTTCTCACCCACTAAAAGATAAATGCCCATTATAGATAATATCAATGAAAGAATTATATTAATATTTATTTTTTCTTTATATATTATTAAAGATAATAAAGTTACTATAACAGGATATAAATGCAATATCATTCCTGATAGTCCTATTGGGATATAGTTATATGAACTGAAAAGAGTAATAGCTGTAGAAGTATATCCTAATAGTCCAATTATAAAAATATATATAATTTCTTTTAATTTTAATTTCACCTTAATTTTTTTATTCCAAATATAATATGTCAAGAATATTGCAGCAAATAAAAATCTTAGGAAAAGCAAATTATAGGAATTAAGCCCATTTCTATAGGATACCTTTGCTAAAAGAGGCATAACCCCAAAACAAATGGTAGAAAGTAATATATACAATATACCTTTTAAATTTTTCAATTAATTCCCTCCTAAACATTTACATACAAATTAATTATAAAAAATAAAGCATAGAGTTACAATCTCTACGCCTTATTTTTTCTTTAGTTAATGTTTCAATCTACTCTCTAAGATATATAATTCTCTAATTAAATATGTCTATAGGGTGATTCAGTAATTTGAAGAATAAAGGATAGCATAGACCAAAATGTAAAAGATATAAAGCTTACTATATAAATTAAATTTGCTTCAAACATGTTTATAGCTATTAAAGATATTAAAAGCGAAAAGCTTAATATAATGACATTAATATTGGAGCTACCATAATTATTCATGATATATTTATGAATAAACAAGATTATAAATAATAAAAATAAGATAAAAATTATACTGCTTATCAATCCATTAGCTACAGATATCTGTATAAATATATTATGCATACCTCCACCTTCTACCCCCATAAGTGGTGCTTTAGAGGCTTTTATAACACTATCTGCCACATTTGCATTACCTACTCCAAAATACATATTTTCCTTAATTACTTTAATAGCTGTTTTCCATATGGCATAACGTCCATTAAGGTATAGTGATAATTTACCTGTATTATATAGCTTATACCAAGTAAATACAGAGGATGTAAATAGCATTAATATGGCTGTGGCCTTAATAAAACTATTTTTAATATTTAATATGATAAGAACTACAATAAATATGAGCATTGCTAATACGGCACTATTAGCTCTTGCCTTATATAGTATAAATATTTGCAAACAAATATTTAAAAAATATATATATTTATCACGGTTAAATCCATTAGCTAGAACCACTATAGATAGTATTATTGAAATAAAAGCCATAATACCTAGGGTATTTTCATTATTATATATTCCTGAAAATAGTTTGCCAGATATGCCGTAGGAATTAGATCCTATAGTAATTTTTGTATTAAAAAATAGCATCATTACGCTGATGATTCCCCCTATAAAAGATAGAAACACCATGATCTTACTTAGATTAATAATATTATTTATACTTTCCTTAATTGATGCCCTTTCTTCTAAACTAAATAAAGCAAAAAACTCTATAATAGCTACTAAAAATATTTTTATATTTTCTACTTTGCCAGTATTAAATACTATAGAAAGCAAAAATACTATTAGAAATAGAATTAAAAACATATGGTATCTTGTATAGTTTTTAAATTTATAAAGAATTATATCCCTCAAAATGATATAAATTGACCATAATATCATAATTTTACTGGTAATAGAATTAATTAATTTCACTTCTCCTAGTATGGTGACAAAGGAGATGCTTACTAATATATATATGACTTTATATAAAAATCTGTTATTTATAAAATTTAATACTTTTCTCATAATATCTCCTCATATACATTATTTATTTTATCTACTATATTTCTAGGCGAATACTCTTTTAGGCATTGTTCTCTAATATGTTTTTTGTCATATTTATGGTAATTTTCTTTAATATATATCATGGCATCACTTAAATGATGAATATTACCTATTTCCGTTAAGAGTCCATTAAAAGGTTTAATAATATCCTCAGCTCCGCCATTTTTTGTACCAACAATTGGCTTTCCTGCAGCTAAAGCTTCTATATAAACAACTCCGAAGGTTTCGCTTTCAGAAGCAAGTACAAAGCAATCACACTTATTCATATATTCTGCAACCTTTTCTCTAGACAAAGCCCCTAAAAGTTCAATTTTATCTTGCAAATCTAAGCTAATTATTAGATTTCTTAGATATTCTATCTCACTTCCAGTACCTCCTATGAATAATTTCATATTTTGCTCTTTATTTAGCGCCTTCCCAAAAGCTTTTATTAAAGTATCCATACCCTTACCTGGCTCTAAAAAAGCAAGAGAAAAGAAAACAAATTCAGAAGAAGAGTTAGTACTAGAATTGGCATCTAAAAATTTATCCAAATTAACCATATTGGGTATTACTTTTATACGATTATTACTAGTATAATTCTTTAATTCTTCCTTAAGAGAATTTCCCACTGCAATTATACAATCTGCCTTATTATAAGCATAAGAAATATGAGGAACATAACTATACTTCATATACCTGCTATGCTTCAAGGAACTATGTTCTGTTAGCACCAAAGGAATATTATATTTTTCACTAATATATGCGGCACTAATTCCTCCCCAAAAGGCTGAATGAGCGTGAATTAGATCAGGTTTACCTTCCTTATTTATAATATGTTTTAAAAGTTTCTCCATTCGTCTATTAAAAATCCTAAACATTAATGGATTCTTGGGTAGGTAATTATAATTTTTATATCTATAGGTATTAAGACCTTCTTCAATATTAAAGCTTATACCTTTTTTTTCATGTATCTTCCCTATTAATGTTAAAGGCCAGATTTCGTTATAGGCTATGGTTATTTTATGTCCAAATTTTTGTAAGGCTAAGGCTTGTTCTTTAAAAAAACTTCCTAGCACAGGATTTCTTGGATTAGAATACCAAGAGGGGATTACTAATATATGCATATTTATTCCTCCTAGCCTTTAAGGATATTATTTAGTTTCACTGCAATATTTGACCACTCGTAATCTTCAATGGCCTTGCAACTATCCTTATCTTCTAATTTTTTAATAGCATACTCCAAATTATTATATATGTCAATTTTATTATTGTTAGTCACAATACATTTAGAGTTATTATTAACCAAATTTAATATAGGATCTTTTTCGTCCCCTAAAATAGCGAAAATATAGGCTTCTGAACCAAAATAATCATATATTTTTGCTGGAATTTGATTAGAATTTTTATTTCCTAATAAGATTAAGAGTTCTGAATTCAACACATATTTTAAGGCTTCTTCATAAGGTATCCTTCCTGACACTCGAACGCAATCATGATTTTTTAATCTTTCTAAAGCTTCTAGGTCATCTATATTGCCAAAAAATAATATATTGAGATTAAGATAAAGTTCTTTATTTTTTTCTTTGATAATATCTAAAGTTTCAATAAAAGGTACTATATTTCTTAATCTTGAGAAAATTTCTCCAGCATAAACTATATTTATTTTTTCTTTATTAATTAAACTGGGCAAGGTTTCATTTTTTAATTTTGAGTATAATTTTTTATCGTAACCCCTATTAATTAAAAAAGTTTTTTCTCTAGGTATATTATATTTATGTATATAATCATTTCTATTTGCTTCTGTTACAAATACAAAGCTATCACAGTTATCTACAATGGACTTTTCTAAAGAATTTTCGAAATTCCTTCTTAAAAGACTATAATTTTTTCTGCTGGCATCCTCTATCCAAGGGTCACTCCAATAAGTTATCCATTTGGCACCCTTAAAGTAATTTTTAAATTTGTAAGCGGCTAAATGGCTAGAGGGAGGTTCATGCATTGAAAAGACTACATCAAAGTCATCTTGTTTAAAAGTGCTTTTTACATACTTATAACTTTTAAAAATCCAGAAAACATAGGCGTCGGGAATGGCTACTATATTCTTAATTTTCTTTAAAAATTTCATCATCCTACCTTTGCTGCTTTTAGAAACCTTATGTTCAGAGCTTTTTTTCTTTGGCATAACCAAATTAAATATCCATCCCCCATCCACTATATGAAGTTTAACCTTAGAACTTAGCAATTTAATAACATCTTCATCATAATAAATAGAGCTCTTTGGAAAATCTACAGTTATAACATGTACTTCATTATCCTCAATGTCTGAAAGCTTATTTAAATACCAAAGAGTTTCGATAGCAGCAGAGTTATTTATTAGTGGTGAATAGCAGGCTACAAACAGTATCTTCATTTTTTATTTTTCTCCTTGAATCTACTTTTTTATTTTTTTCTTAATCATTAGTATCAGTTCATTAAACTCTTCTAGTTTAGTTATATAAAAAACCAATAAATACACCATAACTGAAAACATACTAACTAAAGAAAGATAAATAAAATTATTAGTATAATTTACAAATATATTATTGATTAAAAGCAAAAATGCAGTCATAAAAACTATGGCTATAAAAACATGCTTTAAACAATTAATCATACGATGGAGGTTAATTTTATATATGCTTATATAAATGCTATAAGTCAATCCTATGCATATAAAAATTGATGCTATAGAGGTAGCGAGGGCTACTCCTGATAATCCCATAACTTTTGATAGTAATATACTTAAAAACACATTTATAATAACACCTATAATCCCATTAATAGTAGTGGTTTTAGTCTTTTGAATAGAGAAAAGTGCTGCATTTAAAAGATCTCTAACTGCATAAAAAGGCAATGCTATTGAATAAAATAACATGGTTGAAGCAGTCATCATAACTGCTATATCGTTAAATTCTCCTCTTTTAAACAAAATTATTGTTATAGGTTTGCTGAAAACCATTAATAAAATTGTAAAAGGAGCCATTAACATTATTAAATATATTATAGACTTAATTAAATAGGTATTAAAGGTGGTAAAGTCCTTTTCACTATATTTCTTAGATAAAAATGGGTACATCACCGTTACTATGGAAGTTGATATAGCTGAGTTTAAGAAAAGTATTATTCTTGATGAATAGTTTAAAGCCGATATGCTTCCTTGCTCAAAGCCAGAAGCTATAGCCTTGTCTATAATTAGGTTAATTTGATTTACACCAGCTCCTATAACTACAGGAATTATTAAATATAGTATCTTAATAATTCTTCTATCCTTAATTCTGAAATAGAAGGGATGAAATTTATAATTATGCTTTAATAATGAGGGAATCTGAACTAGCACCCTTAATAAATTTCCTATGGTAGTTGCTATAGTTAACCCAATAATATCATAGTTCTTAAAAATAAAAATATAGGCAATTATAGGAAGATTGAAAAAAATTCCGAGCAGTGAAGGAACTATAAAATCATCCATGACTTGAAGAAATGCTGTATAACAAGCGTTTAAGGTCATGAATAAAATATTAATTAGACTAATTCTTGTAAGCAGCACTGTTAACTCCAGAGTTTCCTTATTAAAATTAGGAGCTATAATCTTTATCAAACTTGATGTAAACACCATTCCAATAATAAAAACAAACAAGGAGATAATGGAGAGAATATTATTTATATTATTGGAAAATAAGAACATCTCCTTCTTGCCTTCTTTAGTATAAATCTCACTTAAAATTGGAATAAATGTAGTAGATATGGCTAATCCTATTATACCAAAAACAATTTCAGGTAATGCTACAGCCACATTATAAGCGTCTGTTTGATAATTAGCACCAAAAGCCGAAGCTACTAAGATATCTCTCAAAAAACCTAATACTCTGCTAAAAAGCGAAATTACCATCAATATAGAAATTGATTTTACAATCTTCTTTTGACTCATTTTTCCTCCATTATCTTTGCCTTTTATTATGCTTTAGAGCTAATAATATAAATTTAGGAATAACATTTAACCTTTTAATTCTCCAGGGTTCCTTAGAAACCCTATATAGCCATTCTAATCCTAGAGTAATCATCCATTTTGGTGCACGATTAACGCTGCCGGCTATGACATCAAAGCTTCCTCCTACCCCCATAAATACTTTACATTTCAATCTATCCATATAGTTAATTATAAATTTTTCTTGTCTGGGACATCCCATGGCCACGAATAAAACCTGTGCTTCTGAACTATTAATTTTTTCAATTAATTCATCGCAATTATTTATATCAAAATATCCATCATTAAAACCTGCAATAGATAGGGTAGGATAATGTTCTTCCAAATTTTCAATACATTTTTCTACTATGTTTTTCTTTGCTCCTAAAAGAAAAATGCTCTTTCCTTCTTCACTGCAGGTTTTGATTATTTCCTGCATCACCTCTATACCAGCTATTTTTTCTTTAACCGGTGTCCTTAGGAGCTTGGATACCAATATTACTCCAACCCCATCTGGAATTATAATAGATTCTTCTGCTTTAAAGTCAGCATTAAGATCTTCATTGTAATATCCATTAAAAAGCACTTCAGGATTTCCTGATATTATATGAGTTTTTCCACTCCTTCTAAATATCTCATTTATAAGTAAACCCTTTGTATCTGAAAAAATATTAAAATCTAATATACTTATGCTCATAAACATGCTCCTAACTATATAAGTTCTTTGTTTCTTTTATCATAGTATCAATTGAATACTTTTCCTTGCAACTTATATATGCTAACTCAGCCTTATGGTTTAAGGCTTCAACATCTTTTACTGCAGTTATCATTGCCTTTTTTAAAGCCTTTACATCTCCTTTATCTATGAGTATTCCCAATTTACCATTTTCTAAAATATTAGGAACTGCCCCTACCTTAGTAGCTATTATAGGCACTTTATTTTTTATGGCTTCTAATATTACAAAAGGAAAGCCTTCCTTTATCGAAGATAATATAAAACAATCAAAGCCTTTCATAAGTTCCATACCATTGCTTCGATATCCCATAAATTTTATATTATTATTATCTTTTGATAGTTCTTCCATATCAGCCCTTAAGATTCCATCACCTATAAGCAATAATCTCCCATTATAGCCTTCTTGGATAAATTCATTAAAGGCTTCGATAAGATATCTATGACCCTTTGTTTCATAGAAGTTTGCCACAAGACCAAAAGTAAAAATATCATTCTTAATTTTATTAGAGTCACTACCATTAAAATCTATGCCATTAGGTATATATACTAAATCATCCTTAGGCCTCATACCCATATTTTTAGCTATGGTTACGTCATTAGAATCTACACATATTAAGTGATTTGTTTTTTTAGCCTCATATTTCTCTAAAAACTTATATATACTTTTTTTTAGCGTACTCATAGGTTCATTAAATACAAAGCCATGAGCGGTATATATAATATTCTTAATTTTAGCTTTGTGAGCTGCTTCCCTAGCTAATATTCCCGCTTTAGAGCTATGACAATGTACTATATCATAATTATTATTCTTAAATTCTTTAAACAAAAACTTATATGCCCTTAAATCCTCTTTAGGATTAATTTCTCTAACCATAGACTCTACACTTATATGCTTTATTCCTAGATTTTTAAGCTCATCTATAAAAGCCCCACCTGGTGCAGAATATACAGTAATTTCATACTGGTTTTTTAAATACTCACATAAAAGAAGAATACTCTTTTGAGCACCTCCCATTTCTGACTGGGTTATTACATAAGCAAGTCTCTTCATCTTCTTTACCTCCTTCTAAACTTAGTAATAAAACAAGATATTAAGCTAGCTTAATATCTTATCTAATCCTTATCTATTACAATTTCAGCATTCTCTTTTTCAATTAGTTCATTTAGATTTTGTTCATCCTTTAAGCCAGCAGAGCTTTCTTTCATAAACATAATTTTAATAGTCTGAAGAATGAGCTTTAAATCCATTAATATAGAATAATTTTTTATATAAATTATATCATATCTAACCTTGTCTTCAGGAGTTGTACTATACTTACCTAAAACCTGCGCCAACCCTGTAAGACCTGCCTTAACTATAGTTCTATATTTATAATCAGGTATTTCTTGCTTAAATTTTTCTACGAAAAATGGACGTTCAGGCCTAGGTCCAACAACACTCATATCTCCACTGAGTATATTGAAGAATTGAGGTAACTCATCCATTCTAGTAGCACGCATTATTTTCCCCAGCTTAGTTATTCTAGGGTCATCTTCTCCTGCCAGAACAGGTCCTGTTAGCTTCTCAGCATTCATTACCATAGTTCTAAATTTAAGAACATTAAAGGTTCTTTCCTCCTCTGTAACTCTCTCTTGTTTGTAAAAAATGGTTCCGCCATCTTTTATTTTTATTGCTAAAGCACAAAATATCATAATAGGACTAGTCAAAATAATTCCTATTAATGAGATCACAATATCGATAATTCTTTTGAAAAATCTCTGTTCAAAGGTAAGGCCCAACTTTTGAACTTTAAACATAGGTATATCATCTGCTCTATTTAATTTTGAATTTAAGATAGCAATCTCATAGATATCTGGAATTATATAAATACTCTTCCTATCACTTAAACATCTATCTACTATTTCAGATTTTATATTATGCTCTACATCGCTGCATATAAAAACCACTTCTACATTGTCTAAATATCTATTTAAATCATTAGCTTTACCATTGCATATATACCTAATATTATACAGATCCTTTTGCTTTATTAATATCTTCTTGGTTAAATCCTCTAAAGACTTTTCTCCTACAATTAAGGCATCTTTAATACCATGAGCTCTTCTCTTCACTTTCCAGACTATAATTCTCCATAAACATAGAAATAAAAATTGTACAAAGGAGCTAATTATCAGTACACTTCTTGGATAAGCAAAACCTCTGGCAAAAAAGGTTATAAAGGCCGTAGTAACAAATAGAGAAAGAATTGTGAGGGTAATAGAATAAATAATTTCTCCTAGACCTTTTTTTAAAATATCATTCAATCCATATACGTACATAAAAATTAAATAGGCAATAGCTATAAAAGGAATCACATCAAAAAATGGTTCCAAATTAAACGCTGGAGGTTGAAAATCAAATTTTAACATAAAAGATAGATAAACAGATAACAATATTATTATAACATCAATAAAATATGTTCCAATTTTAAATATTTCCGTAACAAAGGATTTGTTTTTCATATTAGCACCTCTATTAAGTTCTAGTTTTCCTTAGATTATTGTACACTCTAAATTTTTCTAAGTCAATTTATTTATTCCTTTATTCCTTGTATATGGCGATAAAAATAAAGCGCACTGATAGCTTAAAATCAGTGCGTTTCTGTAAAGTTAACATTTGTTATTTTCATAACACTGGATAACTCACCCAATTCTATATTCAGTATATAGATAAATTCTATTCTATAGAATTTTTATTTTGCGATGATACTAATTCATATAATTCTCTAAACTCATCTTTATATTTTATGGTAAGTAAGTATTTAATAAAGCTTTCTTTTAAGTCTTCTCTTTTAAGAGCAAACTCAATACTTGCTTCTAAGAATCCTTGTTTATCACCTACATCATATCTTCGTCCCTCAAAATTGTATGCATACATGGCCTCATTGGTTATTAATTGTTTTAAAGCATCTGTAAGCTGTATTTCTCCACCTTTTCCTGGTTTAGTATTATCAAGAATATCAAAAATCTGTGGAGTAATAATGTATCTTCCCAATATTGCTACATTTGATGGTGCTTCTTCAACTTTTGGCTTTTCGACTAAATCCTTTACCTTATATATTCTATCTTCAATATGTATACCCTTAACAATGCCATATTTTGAAACATCCTTTAATGGCACCTCTTGGACACCTAAAATAGTGGTTTTAAATTCATTAAAACACTCTATTAACTGTTTTAAACAAGGAACCTTGCTATCGACTACATCATCCCCAAGCATTACGGCAAAAGGTTCATTACCAACAAAAGTTCTTGCACAGGCAATAGCATGCCCTAATCCTCTTGGTTCCTTTTGCCTAATGTAGTGTATGTTCGCCATATTAGAGATGTCCTTTACTAGTTGTAAAAGCTCATCCTTACCTGTATTTTCCAATTCCTGTTCCAGTTCAACAGATTTATCAAAGTGATCTTCAATAGCTCTTTTATTTCTTCCGGTTATTATTAAAATTTCCTCTATTCCCGAAGCAACAGCTTCCTCTATTATATATTGAATTGTAGGTTTATCTACTATAGGCAGCATCTCCTTGGGCTGTGCTTTAGTAGCAGGCAGAAATCTAGTTCCTAGGCCTGCTGCAGGAATTATAGCCTTTTTAACCTTCATTTTATTATCCTCCTTTAAGTGCACTATTTTTTCTAGATTTATAAAATCTATTTATATTTTTATTCATTTATAATAAAAATATCTATTATTCTTTTAATATTTTTTCTAACTGTAAAACTATCTCATCCTCTGCATCAATGCTTTTAGCTATTTTTAGATAAGACATAGCTTCCTCTCTATGATTTAACTCTAGATGGCACATGATTATATTTGTGCATATTTCAACAGTTTTTATAGCCTCAAAAGCTTTTTTAAAGTAGTTTAGAGCCCTATTAAAATCTCTAATACAAGCATGGTTTAAACCTAACTCATTAAATACTTCTACGTAATTACTTTCTATAGACAAGGATTCATTTAAATAATAAATGGCTTTTTCATGATTTCCTATTATTCTATATGCTATAGCAATATAATAATACAAAAGAGGATCTTCTTCCTCTTCTTCTAGTAATTTTAGAAATAATTTTAAGGCTTCTATAGGTTTATCATATAATATTTCTTTTGCTTTATTATAATCTACCTTAAATAATAACTTATTTTTAAGCTCTAATATAAGTTTATCCTCTTTGCCGCCTTTTTCAAAATATAAGTTTAAATTTATTAAAGATAATTCAAATTCATTGTTATCAAAATATATAGAAGATAGATACAAATAAGGTAGAGCATAATTTCTCATTTGAATTAATTTTTGAATATAATCTAACTCTTCTTCTTCATAGAATCTATTCTTTTTTCTCAAGGAATCACATATGCAAACTATTTTTTCTAACGCTTCTTCGTCTCCTTGTATCTGCACTAAAACCTTCATTAATATATAGGCTTCCTCTAAATTATTATTCTTTATATTTTCTGCTATTTTACTTTTCAAAAATACAATACCATTTTTGCTTTCTTCAAGTAACTTTTTATATAAATTATTATATTTAAATTCCTCATTTAAACTAATACAGTAGAACATAGCATAAAATATCTCACTAAAAGGTATATTATTAAAATCCTTAGTTTTACTAATTTTATTTGTTATAAATTTTGTATCAATAGGCAAAAACAATTCCTGTTTATTATCATTTAAATGTTTTATAAAACTTGAATCAGGTTTTAATACTGAAGTTAAAATACTTATATCTTTAATTTCAATAAAAATAATGTTCTTTAATTTTTCACTTAAGTCTATTTTAACGCTCATTAACACACCTCTATCATTGATTTTCTTTTGCCCGTTCAGAGAAAATCTATCCACTGCTAAATAGGTGGATAGATTCCAATATTATATTACAATGAAATCTAAGTTTTTGCAAATAAGCACTAAAATAATATTAATAATTAAATGCTTCCTCTATTAATTCCATTACGCTATTTTTAAACATACTTATCTTATTTTCTGAATCCTTTAAACTAATTCCCCTTACCGCAAGGTATATCTTCATTTTAGGCTCAGTACCAGAAGGTCTTACTACAAACCATGAATTATCCTCTAGCACAAATTTTAACACATTAGATTTTGGCAATTCTATAATCTTTTCTTCAATATTTATTAGATCTTTCTCTATACTTGTTTTATAATCTAGTTTTTTAATTATATTTACTCCATTTATAGAAGGTTTCATAGAATGTCTCAAATACTCAATACACTTTGATATTTTTTCTTGGCCTTCTTTACCTTTTAGTTCAAAGGAAAGCAGCTCTTCTTTAAAATATCCATATCTTTCATAAATATCTACCAAAGCTTCATTTAGAGATTTACCTAAAGACTTATAATATAGTGTCATCTCACATATCAGGCTAGCTGCAATTACAGCATCTTTATCTCTTACAAAGGTTCCTGCAAGGTATCCAAAGCTTTCTTCAAAACCAAAAATATAGGACTTTTCCTTAGTTTCCTCGAATTCTTTTATTTTTTCTCCAATATATTTAAAGCCAGTTAATACATCTAATACTTCTATATTAAAATCTTTTGCAATATTTCTAACTGAATCCGTAGTAACGATGGTTTTTATTATCGTTCCATTTTGGGGCATCTTATTCATCTCTTCTAGTGAACTCAAAATATAATGAGTAAGCAGCATACCAGTTTGGTTGCCAGTTAAAACCTTATATTCTCCTTTTGAATCCTTAACTACCACACCAATCCTATCACAGTCAGGATCTGTACCAAATATTATATCTGCTTTAATTTTTTCTGCTTCTTTTAATGCAATTTTAAATACTTCTGGCTCTTCTGGGTTTGGATAAGGAGCTGTAGGAAAGTTACCATCTGGCATTTCTTGTTCTTTAATTACAAAAACATTTTTATAACCTTGTTCCTTTAAAACTCTTCTAACAGGAATGTTTCCAGAGCCATGAATTGGTGTATAAATAATGTTTAGTTCTTCTGCCTTTTCATTAATTAAATCTTTTCTTATAGATAAATCTTTTACTCTATTAATATATTCTTTATCAACATCTTCCCCTATATAGCATAGTAGCTTTCTATTTATTGCTTCTTCCTCAGTGATATTTTTTATATCAGAAAAATCTTGAATTTCATTTATATTGCTCAAAATTTCTTTTGCTTTATTATCAGTTACTTGTCCACCATCTTCTCCATATACTTTATATCCATTATACTGTTTTGGATTATGAGATGCAGTAATAACTATTCCTGCACTACATTTTAAGTGCCTTACAGCAAAGGATAGCATTGGAGTGGGTCTTAAGCTTTCAAATAAATAAACTTTAATGTTGTTTGCACAGAGATTTAAAGCTGCAGCTTTAGCAAATTCTTCTGACATATTTCTTGAATCATAAGCTATAGCAATGGAAGGTGAAGTAAAATTTTTATTTAAAAAGTCAGCAAATCCCTGAGTAACTTTACCTACGGTATAAATGTTCATTCTATTACTTCCAGCCCCAATTATACCTCTTAAGCCACCAGTACCGAATTCTAAGTCTCTATAAAATCTATCTTCTATATCTTTTTCATCTTTTAAACTTCTAAGCTCTTGTTTTGTTTGTTCATCAATTAATTCTGCTTCTAACCAATGTCTCAATTTTTCGCTATAAGTCATAGTTCATTCCTCCTAGTAAAGTTCTAATAAAAATATTATACTATAAAAATCCTGGAAAAAATACTTATATTTTATAGCCTACAAATATTTCCATCACTCTTTTTGTATTTTATTACAAAAAATATATAAAAAAAAGCACAAAAGTGCTTTTTTAAAATGTGAAAAATATCTTATTCTACACCTTCGTCTTTGTCTTTAATGCTTACATAGCTTATAGATGCTAATACGGCTTTAATATCATCTACAAAAGAAATCTCCTCACTTACTTCCAAATCTTCAACTCTAATTACTGTACCTATTTTACCTCTAGTTAAGGAAGCATTTAGGTATTTAGGTAAATTACTAGCTTTACATTTAATTCTTACACTATCTTTTTCTTTTTGCACTATTCCGCCACTTTTAACAATGTTATTTTCATTACCGAAAACAATAGGTACTTCAGCCTCTACTAAATCGTCTTCTTGAATTTTTTCTAAATCAATATGTATTATTTGATTTGTAGCAGGATCTCTTTGAACTTCTTTTATTAAAGTTGTTATATCTCCACCATTTAAATTAATATTTAACTTTCCGTATTCACCATTCCACTGTACTTCCTTATTAAGATCTAACTCACCAACTTCAAACATTATATTATTCATACCCTTACCATAAAGAATCCCTGGTATTTTTCCTTCGCGTCTTAATCTTCTAGAAAAGTGTCTACTGCTATTTAATCTTGTATTAGCTTTTAAAAATTCCATTTTTATCCCTCCTGTTAAAATATTATTGTCTAAATGAGGGAATATTATTCATATAAGAATTTCAATTAGCAAATATAACAGGGTATTTTATTGATGAAAAATAAATATTATAATTTGTTTATATGGTATTGCATTTGAAATTTATTTAACTTATAATTATATTGTTTTTTAGAAAGCTCTTCAAAATCGCTGAAAATCAACGGTTTAAATATATAATTTTAAAGAAGGAAGGTGCTATATCAAGGTGTATAAATATGATCAAAATGAGACTCCTCTATTTGACGCATTGATGGAATATGTTAACAGGGAAACCATCCCATTTCATGTACCTGGACATAAAAAAGGTGTAGGCATGGATGAAGAATTTAAAAATTTTATTGGTGAGAATCCCTTTAAAATCGACGTTACGGTTTTTAAATTAGTAGATAGTTTACATCATCCAACAGGTCCTATAAAAAAGGCTCAAGAATTAGCTGCTGATGCCTATAAATCAGACGCTGCTTTTTTTTCTATTCATGGAACATCTGGCGCTATACAAGCTATGATTATGTCTGTAGTAAATGCCGGGGATACTATAATCATTCCTAGAAATGTTCATAAATCTATAACTGCAGGAATAATTTTAAGTGGTGCTGTTCCAGTTTATATGCAGCCTGAATTAGATAAAAAAGTAGGAATTGCTCACGGGGTAACCCCTGAAACTGTTGAAAAAACATTAAGAGAAAACCCTGATGCTAAGGCAGTACTAATAATTAATCCGACTTACTATGGTGTTGCTACGGATATTAAAAGAATTGCTGATATAGTTCATAGCTATAATATTCCATTAATCGTAGATGAGGCTCATGGTCCGCACCTTGCGTTTAATGAAAATTTGCCGATGTCAGCTATGGAAGCAGGGGCTGATATTTGTGCACAAAGTACTCATAAAATCATAGGAGCTTTAACTCAATGTTCCTTATTGCAAGTTAAGTCTAAATACATAGACACTCATAGAGTACAACAAATTTTAAATTTACTTCAAACTACTTCCCCATCATACATTTTGATGGCATCTTTAGATTGTGCTAGACGCCAAATAGCCCTTCATGGTAAAGAGCTTTTAGATAGAACTATAGCTCTAGCAAATTATGCTAGAACTGAAATAAATAAAATTCCTGGTTTTTCTTGTTTTGGTGAAGAAATACTTGGAAAGCCTGGTGCTTATGCTTTTGATCCTACTAAGATAACAATTACTAGTAGAGAGCTAGGACTTACTGGTTATGATTTAGATATGATATTATCTAATAAGTACCACATACAAATGGAGCTTTCAGACTTATACAATGTTTTAGCTGTTGGTTCTTTTGGGGATACAAAGGAAAGCATAGATAAATTGTTAGAGGCCTTAAATGAAATTAGCGAAGAGTATTCTTTAAAGAATAGCAAAAAGCCCGATTTTATAGATATACCTCCTATTCCACAGCAAGTTCTTATTCCTAGAGAAGCTTTCAATAGCCATAAGACTTCCATCCCATTAAAAGATAGTGTAGGTATGATAAGTGGAGAATTTTTATTAGCATACCCTCCCGGTATACCTGTATTATGTCCAGGAGAAATAATAACACAGGATATAATAAACTATGTTCAGGAGTTAAAAGCTGCAGGATTATATGTACAAGGAACTGAGGATCCTAAGGTTGATAATATAAAAGTAGTTAAAAAAGAAGATGCGGTTCGTATTAGCATCGAATAGAAAAAAGTAGAGGAAAAATCCTCTACTTTTTATTATGCCTCTATACCTTTTCTCAAGGCTAGCTTATTCAAATCTACAATTTTACTTGGCACACTTTTCTCTATAATTTGATCCCAATTAATATTTTCTAACTTCAAAGCCTTAATAAGAGCACCTAATAAAATAACATTTTGAGCTTTTATATTTCCTAGTTCCTCGGCTAAATGAGCAGCGTTAATTATTTTGATGTTTTCTATTACTGAGGCTAAGTTCTCATTTATATTTTCAGGATATTTTTCTTGCCCAATTAAAACCGTTACAGGATGAATTTCATAGTCATTAACTACTAATGCTCCATCTTTTTTTAAGAAGGGTACCCATCTTGCAGCTTCGCTTTTTTCAAAGGCTACTATAACATCAGCTGTACCTTTCTCAATTAGTGGTGAATGTACTTTTTCTCCGAATCTAACTTGAGTGGTTACACTGCCGCCTCTTTGTGCCATACCATGTACTTCAGACATTTTTACATCAAATCCAGCTTCTAATAATCCCTCTGTTAATATTTTGGATGCTAAGATAGTACCTTGACCACCAACACCAACAAATAAAATGCTTCTAGTATTACCCATTTTATTCACCCACCTTTTCTATTGCTCCAAATTTACAAACCTGTTTACACATTTCACAGCCATTACACATATTCTTATCAATGCTTACTACACCATTCCTATAATTTAAAGCAGGACATCCAGTTCTTAAACAAGCCTTACACTTCTTACATTTTTCAGGTAATATTCTACACTTCATATTTGCTCTATATTTAATAACTTCTTTCTTTAGAGCACAAGGCTGTTTTGTTATTATAACAAAAGGTTCAGTGCTATTATGTGCAGCTTTTACTGCCTCTTCAGTTTCTTTTAAGTTATAAGGATCCACTACTCTAAGATTTTCTTTCTTAATTCCAACAGAAATTACTAATTGCTCAATATCTATCATAGGAGCAACTTCTCCCTGTAATGTTTTTCCAGTACCTGGATTTTCCTGATGTCCTGTCATCCCTGTAGTCCTATTATCTAGTATACAAGTTACAATAGGAATATTATTATAAACTGAATCAATCAATCCTGTTATCCCTGAATGGAAGAAGGTGGAGTCTCCTATAAATGCAAATACTTTATTATTTGCTCCAGCCATGTTTCTAGCCTTTTGCATACCAAGTCCTGCTGAAACTGAAGCACCCATACAAATAACTGTATCTGTCACATTAAGGGGCGCCATCATTCCAAGGGTATAGCAACCAATATCTCCAGTAGATATAATATCCTTATATTTTGAAACCGCATAGAATATTCCTCTGTGAGGACATCCTGGGCATAGTACAGGAGGTCTAGAAGGAGCCTTTATGTCGACACTGTAGCTAGCATCAACTTCCTGATTTAAGATTGCTTTTCTGATTATTTCAGGATTTAATTCTCCGCATACAGGAATTATTTCTTTACCCACACATGGAATTCCCATAACCTTAACAGCATTTTCTATATAAGGTTCATTTTCTTCTATAATATATAACTTTTTAACCTTAGAAGCAAATTCTTTAATTAACTTATCTGGTAATGGATAAGTCATACCTAACTTTAGATAAGAAACTTTATCTCCAAAAACTTCTTTTGCGTAATTATAGCTTATGCCGCTAGTTATTATTCCTACGGAATCATCTAATATTTCCATTTTGTTTAAAGGTGAACTATTTGAATAATCCTTTAATCTATTTAATCTTTCCTCTACCTCATAATGTTTTTTTCTCGCATGAGCTGGTATCATAATGTATTTCTCAATATTTTTTGAATAGTCTTTAATAGTACTTTCTTTCTTTTCTCCTAATTCCACTACACTCTTAGAATGAGAAACTCTAGTGGTAGTCCTAAATAAAACTACAGTGTCAAATCTCTCACTTATATCAAAGGCTTCAGCCATAAAATCCTTACATTCCTGAGAATCCGAAGGCTCAATTAATGCTACTTTGGCATGGGGAGCAAAAAGCCTATTGTCTTGCTCATTTTGTGAAGAATGCATACCTGGATCATCAGCAGTAACCACAACAAAGCCGCCATTTACCCCTTCATAAGCCATGGTAAATAGAGGATCTGCTGCCACATTTAACCCAACATGCTTCATGGTTGTTAAACTACGTGCTCCTCCGATAGAGGCTCCTGATGCAACTTCAAAACCAACCTTTTCGTTGGGAGCCCATTCAGCATATACCCCTTCATAAGTTGCGAAATTTTCTAGTATTTCTGTACTTGGAGTCCCTGGGTAAGCAGCAGCTATTTTACATCCTGCCTCATAGGCTCCTCTTGCAATGGCTTCATTTCCAGACATTATAACTTTCATAATACAATTCCTCCTATCTTTGTTTACTAGATAACTAGTGCCCCTAAGGCTATAGAATATAGTTTTGACTTAGCAGTATCTGCTCTAGACACTAATATAATAGGGCATTTTGCACCTACTACTATTCCAGCGCTTTCTGCCATAGCGAAATAGGTTAGTGACTTTCCTAATAAATTACCTGCTTCTATATTAGGTACAAGTAAAATATCACTATCTCCAGCCACATCACTAATAATCCCCTTATGATCTGCAGCTTCCTTTGAAACAGCATTGTCTAAAGCTAATGGTCCATCTATGACACAATTTTTTATCTGGCCTCTCTTATTCATTTGAGAAAGCATAGAGGCATCAATAGTAGCTTGCATAGAAGGATTTACAGTTTCTACAGCACATAAAGGAGCTACTTTGGGCTTTTCTATACCTAGTTTATTAGCTACTAGTACAGCATTGTTTATTATTTCAACCTTTTCACTTATATTTGGATATGGAACCATTCCACCATCAGTTAGAAATAGAACTTTATGATAGCTATTTACACTATATAGCATCACATGAGACAATAAACTATTACCTCTTAGTCCATATTCTTTATTTAATACAGCTTTAAGTAAATCTGCTGTATTTAATAATCCTTTCATTATAAAATGAGCCTTACCTGAACTTACTAACTCTACTGCCTTTGCAGCAGCCTTATTAATATTTTTTTCATCAATGATTTTAACATTTTCAAAGTTTAGATTTTCGTCATGAATAATTGACTTTATTTTAGCTTCATCACCTACTAAAATAGCGTCAACAATACCTAAACTACAGGCGTCACTTACTGCTTTTAAAACCTCTTTATCTTGTGCCACAGCCACAGAAAGAGTTCTTTTTTCTTTTACCTTTACTTTTTCTAATAATTGTTCTAAATTTTTTATCATGATACCCCCCCGAACTTAGTTTTATAGATCATAGTACATTTCGTATTCCACAGGCGATGGTACTGGGAAAACTTTAAGAAGTTCCTTTTCATACTTGTATTTGATCCAATTATTAATAAAGTGTTCATCAAACACACCATCTCTGGTTAAAAATTCATAATCTTTTTTTAGTTCATTTAAAGCTTCATCTAATGATGTAGGTAGCGCTTCTATTTTATTTCTTTCTTCTTCAGATAATTTGAAAACGTTTATATCCATAGGGCCATATCCTGCATCCACTGGATCGATTTTATTAACTATTCCATCTAAACCAGCCATTAATAGTGCTGAATAAGCTAAATAAGGATTAGCTGTAGCATCTGAGGATCTAAATTCAAATCTTCTCTTTTGAGGATCTTTTACATAACCAGGAACCCTGATTACTGAGCTTCTATTTCCTGTAGCAAAGCATATAGATACAGGAGCTTCAAAGCCTGGTACTAATCTTTTATAAGAATTTGTTGAAGGATTAGTAAATGCAAGCAATGCTTTAGCATGCTTTAGTATTCCTCCAATAAAGTACATGGCATCTTTACTTAATTGAGAATATCCATTCTTATCATAAAATAGATTTTGTCCATTTTTTCTTAATAACATATGAACATGCATTCCGCTGCCTGCTTCTCCAAATAGAGGCTTTGGCATGAAAGTAGCTGTCTTACCATTAGCAATAGCTTCATTTTTTATAACATATTTAGCCATCATTGTAGCGTCGGCCATTTTTTTCATCTCGCCTAATTCCACCTCTATTTCAAGCTGTCCGGCAGCACCTACTTCATGGTGATGATATTTTACTGGTATGCCCATCTCTTGAAGCTTAATGCTCATTTCACTTCTTAAATCATTATTTACATCATATGGGAGACCTATGTGATAGCCTTTCTGGAAAGGAACTTTATATCCGTAGTTTTCCTCTTTATCATTTCTGCTCCAAGGAGCTTGCTTGGAATTAATGGTTACTTCTTGATGATTGTTTTTTGTTTCAAAACTTATATTATCAAAAATATAAAACTCAAATTCTGGTCCTATAATGAATTCATCTGCTATACCTAGCTTTCTCATATAATCTTCAGCTTTTTCTGAAACAAATCTTGGGTCACCACTAAATCTTCCTGACCTATCTCCAATAGTATGTATATCAGCTACCATACTTAAAGTCTTAACTTTGCAATAAGGATCTATAAAGGCTGTACTCATATCAGGAATAAAACACATATCTGAGTTTTCTATAGAGGAATATCCGTAGCTAGATCCGTCAAAACCTATGCCATCTGCAAAAAGACTTTCACTTAATCTTTCTACGGGAATAGATAAATGATTCCATCTTCCAGGTAAGGTAATTACCTTAAAGTCAATAATTTTTACATTTTCTTTTTTTACAAATTCCACTAATTCTTTAAATTCTTTAAACACATTTGTCCCCCCTATTATAGAATATTTTTAATTTTTTATAAATTGTCCTAATTTTAGTATAATACATGAAATATCATTGTCAATTTATTCTGCTAAAGTGAATGCAATATTTCATTATTCTAAATAAAAAATAACTAGCCAGGGGTGAAAAATACATCAACTCCACTAACTAGTCATTTTTAATACATTTTATTACAAATTATCATATATAATCCTAGAATCTATATCTTTTATGTTATTACACCCAGTTAAAACCATAGCTGACTTCAAGTCATTGTATAAATTATCTATATATAATTTAACACCTTCTTTTTCTCCTCCAAAGGATGCAGTGACAAAAGGTCTTCCTATGAGAACTGCATCTGCTCCTAAGGCTAACATCTTCAGTACATCTACTCCACTTCTTACTCCACCATCAGCCAAAATCTTAACCTTTCCTTTTACTTTACTAGCAATGTTAGGAAGGACCTCTGCCACTCCAGGAGTTTGATCTAAAACTCTGCCTCCGTGATTTGATACTACTATGGCATCTACCCCTGCTTCCACAGCTAATAAAGCTTCATCAACAGTCATTATACCTTTTAATATAAAGGGTAGTTTTGTACTGTTTACAATCTCTTTAATTTCCTCTACGGTCTTTGGCCCTACTGGTTTTCCATGCATTGCAAGAGTTATGAGTCCTGCAGCGTCTATATCCATACCTACCGCAAAAGCACCTGCTTCTTCTGCAAGCTTAATTTTTTCTATAACACTGTCATTTTTCCATGGCTTTATTATAGCAATACCCTTTCCATCATGTTCCCTAAGCTTACTTAAATTTGTTATAAGAAATGAATCTACAGCAGTATCTCCTACCATAGGGAAGATTCCACCTTCTAAACAGCCTGATATTACCCAATCAATATACTCTTCTTCTGTAAATTTTCCTCCCATATTTAATGTAGTACCAGAAACTGGTGCAGCAAATACAGGTAATCTCATATCTTTTCCAAATAAATTAATCGAGGTATCTGGGTCTTTAGCATTATGCATAACTCTCATATTTAATTTATAACTAGCAAGAGCATCTACATTTATAGAAAAGGCTTCTCCAGTACCTTTTCCACCCATGCCTGGAACCTCCCCTGCACAGGCAATACCATTACATACTTTGCACACCTTACAGCTTCCATTCAAATTTTCTCTAGCATTTTTAAGTACATCTTTGTAATTCATAAGAATCCCCCTTTTTTATAAATCTTCTTCTGTTATAACCTCTATGCCCTCTTGCAATAGAAGTTCAGCAGTGACACCATTACCTTTAATTTTCTTATTTGAAAAACTTCCATCATATATAATACCCCTACCACAGGAAGGGCTATTAGACTTTAAAATAGCCTTTTCAACCTTTAAAGCCTTAGCTATTTTTAGAGTTTCCATAGCCCCCTTTATAAAGTTTCCTGTAAGGTCCAAGCAATCTTTATTCATCACCTTAGCTTTATTCAGTAAAACATCCTTGCCTTCTCCGCCTACAATTTCTGCACAGGCTCTAGGAGTTGTTAAGCCTCCTAATTGTTCCGGGCATACAGGTATTGCTTCTCCCTTTTCCAACAAATTATATATATTTTCATTATAATTATTTCGGGCGTTATATTTACAATTAATTCCACATAAACAAGCGCTGACTAAAATCATTATTAGCTCTCCTTACCTTAATTCTACCACAGTAACTCCATTACCACCCTCACCATAGGCTCCTAGCCTAAAAGTCTTTACATGAGGATGAGATTTAAGCATATCTGCAATTGACTTCCTTAAAACTCCAGTACCCTTTCCATGAATAATTGAAACTTCTTTTAATCCTCCAAGATAAGCTTCATCAAGGTATTTATCTACATTATACCAGGCTTCCTCTGAATCCATTCCCCTTAAATCTATAGAGGTAGCTACTGATCTTAAATTTAGTTTAACCTCTCTTTTAGAAGCCTTACGGCTTTCCTTTGTGGATTCGGAAGTATTAGCTAAATCCTTTAGCTTAACATTTATTTTCATGATTCCCGCCTGAACCTGTAGTTCTCCTTTGTTATCTGGTAAAGTAAGTACGATAACCTTTTGGTTCAATGAGGGTAAAAATAGTTCCATGCCTAATTTAACAGTTTTAATCTCATCGCTTTTATTTTGTTTTACAAAAGTTTGGCCTTCACTACTTTTATCTAACTTCTCTTTTAATGTCTTTCTGTGCTCTTCTAGCTGTTGTCTTGCCTCACTAGAATAACCTAGCTTCTCTAATTCTCTCATATTCTTTAATATATCATCCGCTTCTTCTTTAGCATCTTTTATTATGCTTTTAGCTTCTCTTCTAGCTTCATATAATGTATTTTCTCTAGCTTTATTTAAATTGTATAATTTTTCTTCATATTTTTCTTTTAAATTTTCCATTTCTAGCTTTAGTACTTCTGCAGCCCTAGCATCCTTTTCTGCCTTAATACTTTTATCTTGTAAGCTCTGTATTAGATCCTCAAACTTAAGAGTATCACTTGAAATCAAGGACTTTGAATTTTCTATTACTTCATCAGACAATCCTAGTCTTCTAGAGATCTCAAAAGCATTGGACTTTCCAGGAATACCTATCAATAATCTATAGGTAGGTCTTAAGGTCTCAACATCAAACTCTACAGAAGCATTTTCAACCCCTGAGGTCTTTAAAGCATAGGCTTTCAACTCACTATAGTGTGTAGTAGCTACTATTTTGCAATTCCTTTTTCTTAAAGTCTCTAATATAGAAACTGCTAAAGCAGCCCCTTCTGTAGGATCTGTTCCAGCCCCCAATTCATCAAATAATACTAAAGAATTGTGATCAGCCTTATCCATTATGTCTACTATATTAGTCATATGTGAAGAAAAAGTAGATAAGCTTTGTTCAATGCTTTGCTCGTCTCCTATATCTGCAAAAACCTCTTTAAAAAATGCTATGCAAGATTTTTCTCTAGCAGGTATAAGCATACCACTCATACCCATTAAATGTAAAAGTCCCACAGTTTTAAGAGTAACAGTTTTTCCCCCTGTATTAGGTCCAGTAATAACCAAGGAGGTAAATTCTCTTCCAAGATAAATATCCGAAGATACTACCTTTTTAGGCTCTATTAAAGGATGCCTTCCCTCTATGATATCTATAATTCCATTATCGCTTATAATTGGAATTGTTCCATTGATACTGCTTGCATACTTAGCCTTAGCAAAAATAAAATCTAATTCCCAAACTATACTAGAATCATTCTTTACAATATCTATATTATTATAAAGCTTTAAGCATAGTTCAGATAATATTCTCTCGATCTCTGCCTTTTCTTTTAGCATTAGCTCTTTTATCTCATTATTTAAATTAACTAAACTCATAGGTTCAATGAATAAAGTAGCTCCTGAGGAACTTTGATCATGTACAAGCCCTGGTACAGAGCCTTTATGCTCTGCCTTTACAGGAATTACATAACGATCTCCTCTCATGGTATATAAATTATCCTGTAAATATTTAGAATTTGATCTAATAATAGAATTCACTTTATCCTTTACAGAACTATTTTTTTCCTTTAAGCTTCTTCTTATGTTATATAATTTCTCACTAGCTCTGTCAGAAATCTCATCCTCGCTGATTATAATATTAAATATATCATCTTCCAATCTCTTTAAAGGCACTATACCTTCACATAAATCCTCTAATACAGGAAAAGCTTCTTCATCTTCTTTTCTCTTTATATAATCCTTAAATTTACGAGCGCATCTTAACATTTGAGCTATCTTTAAAATTTGTCCTGTAAGTACACTAGCTCCTTTTTCAATTCTTCCTATAGGCTCTCGCACATCATATAACCCCTCAAAAGGCGGATTCCCCTTTTTCATTAAAAGCATTAATGCCTCTTGGGTTTCTTTTAAATGCTCTCTCACCTCATAAATATTATCATAGGGCTTTAGAGAGTCTATAACTTCTTTAGCAGCTTGAGTATTTACATACTTCTTGATTTCATCTTTTATTTTGCTGTATTCTAGTACCTTTAATGCCTTCTCATTCATAAAATTCTATCCCTTCATTTTTAGTCTATTCTACTCCTCTTTTATAATGTCCCTTAGTATAAGCATTTAGTTTTAAGTTTACAGAACTAAGGAGCAGACTTTTAAGAACAGTAATAGTTTCTTCATAGTTTTCGTCTATAAAGTCTATCCTAAAAGAATTAATACCCATTTTCATTAACTCATTTTTTTCTCCCAATAAATTTAAAGCACTAGGGTTATATATATAACTTCTACAAAATTTATCTGTTCTTAATATAAAGTTTTCACCTTTTCTATCTCTTAAAAGATAAAAATCCTTCTCACATTCTAATTTACAATTATTATCTGAGCATTTTTCTCCAATGAAACTTCCAATAGGACAATATTCGCTTATCATTAACTCCGGTCTACCATAAATAAGCATTTGAGCTTTATTATTTACTGCTGCAAAATCTTTTATTTCTTTGCTGTTTAATTCTATGCTTAAACAAGCTAAATGTAAATCATTATAAAAATTTAGGTTATGGTTATTATAAATATTTAACTTATAATCACCAATTATTTTAAATTGATTTTTATAGATATTTATAATTCCTAAATTTGCAGTAACAAGTCCTTTTATAAGAGATTTATTATTATCAATAACTTTACATACATATTTTAGTTCTCTTTCCTTTAATATATTAGGTACCTTTAAGAAATACCCTTGTGAAATATGACCTAAATCCTCTTCCTTAATAGCTCCTTTAAATCTAAAAAAAGGATTAACTATTATATTTTCAACTTCCATATCTGTAAGGGCTTTTAATTGTTCCTTACTGCATACTGATATCATATAGTTTAAGGAATTATTGCTTATTAAAGATTTTTCCTTTAGAATTATTTGTCCCTTATTTCTTTTATACATTATTTTTACATCATTCTCAATAGTTTCTATAATCTTTCTTCTCAAAGAATTAACAGAAGATATTGGTAAAAATCCCTGTTCATAAGAGTTAAAAGATATTTCATTTATTTTAAAGGGGCTATCTGAGAATTTTTTTATATTTTCCTCAATTTTGTCCTTATCTAGAGGTTTATTCAAAGCCTTTTGAACTATATCTCCTTCAATTTCATATATTCTATTATTGTAATAAGCTATAATTTTTATTGGCTTATTAATTAAAAATTCTACATTAGCTTTAATATATATTTTTTTATAATAAGGATTTTTATATAGCTCTTCATAGCTTTTCATTAAATTATTATCTAGGGTTTTATATAATTCATCCCCCTTTTTGTAGGCTGAAGGAAATAATTTTACCTTATCCCCTTTCTTGGCTGAAGAAACCTCTTTATTGTCCTTAATAATTTTGGATACTGTGAAGCCTGAATCTCCATTTCTTATACCATCACCAAGAGAAATTTCGCAGGTTAGTACTATACTATTATCCTTTAATATCTTTCCTAAGAATATTCCTGTGTTTTTAGGATAGGATGCTGCCATCATATCTTTTCCTTGATTCTTGTATAGATAGGCCTTTGAGAAACCTTCTCTATTGAACAATTGTAACAATTTTCTATTTTCACTTTCTAGATTAACTAAAGCTTTATTGTAGTGGCTATCTATAGCTCTTTTATAGCTTTCTACAACACCAGCTACATATTCAGGACGCTTCATTCTACCTTCTATTTTAAAAGAAGAAGTACCTGTATTAACTAAATCCTCTACGTTATCTATAGTGCAGATGTCTTTTGGACTTAATAGATAAGCACTTCTACTAACGTCACCTTTTATATTTGTGATAGTATAGGGAAGCCTACAGGGCTGAGCGCATCTTCCTCTATTTCCGCTTCTTCCTCCTATTATACTACTCATGAGACATTGCCCAGAATAACAAATACATAAAGCTCCATGAACAAATATCTCTGTTTCAATATTTAAGTCTTTAGATATATATTTTATATCCTGTAAGGATAATTCCCTAGATAAAACTATTCTTTCAAAGCCTTTATCCTTTAGAAATAAACATGCTTCACCATTATGAACAGTCATTTGAGTGGACGCATGTATTTCTAAGTTTGGTAAGTACTTTTTTATTAAGTAAGAAAGTCCAGCATCTTGAACTATCAATGCATCTACACCTATACTATATAAGAAATTTGCATATTCTAAAGCCTCTTTAATTTCTTTTTCCTTTATTAATGTATTTAAAGTAATGTATACTTTAACACCATAGATATGGCAATAGTCTACTACCTTTTCAAGCTCATCATTATTAAAGTTTGATGCATAGGCTCTAGCAGAAAATTTACTTCCGCCCATGTATACTGCATCTGCTCCAGCATTTATTGCTGCATATAAGCTTTCTAAACTTCCCGCTGGAGCTAGTAATTCTACTTTTTTCATATTATTCATCTCTCCTATAAGATTAAAGGATTAAAACAATTGTAGGGAAACAATGCATACCCTTAGCTTGTATCTTACCATAATCTTAATATTCACCATATTATGGCAAGATACAAACTAACAATTGAAATTGTTTCCCTACATTATTATAACTTATTTTAAATAATAATCAAAATAAAAAAATCTTTTGGTACCTTATATATTTTTGTAAATTTTTTTTAATGCTTTAATAAATACTTCAATATGTTCTTCTTCATTAAAATAACCTAAGCTGACTCTAACAGTTCCTTTATTTATGGTTCCTATAAAAGAATGAATAAGAGGAGCACAATGGTATCCTGTTCTAACTGCAATATTTTCATTATCTAAGAGATTGCCTGTTAATGAGCTATCCATACCTTCTATATTAAATGATACCACCCCTGTTCTGTAAAGATTATTATCTATACCATATAAAATTATAAAAGGTAATTTTTTAAGCTCCTTTAAAAGCAATTTACAAAGGTTCAATTCCTTCTCTCTTATAACATTAATTCCAATTTCATTTATAAAATCAATACCAGCCCCTAATCCAAGGATACCGGGGCAATTCAAAGTTCCACTCTCAAATTTATCTGGAATAACTTCCGGCTGAACCATAGAATTTGAATAGCTCCCTGTCCCCCCTTCTTTTAAAGGTTTTAAACATATATTAGGATTAATGTATATTCCTCCTATGCCTTGAGGACCATATAAAAGCTTATGTCCGGAGAATGCCAAAAGATCAATATTGTCCTTTTTAATATCTATGGGTAGCAGTCCTAAACTTTGACAGACATCTACCAAAAATATAATTTCCTTTCGCCTACATAACTCACCTATGCTATTAATATCTTGTATAGTTCCTAGAACGTTTGAAACATGATTAATAACCACAAGCTTTGTATTGCGTTTTATTTCTTTCTCAATATCTACTAAGGATACCCTGCCTTTTAAATCTATAGGTACTACAGTTATGCTAACTCCCTTTAAATTTAATGCTTTTAAAGGCCTAAGTACAGAATTATGTTCTGATGCTGTAGTAATTACATGATCCCCTTCATTAAGCAAACCTTTAAGAGCTAAATTTAAGCTTTCCGTAGCTCCACTGGTAAATACAATATTCATTTCATCATCACAATTTATCATTTTAGCTATTTTTATTCTCGTGCTTAGTATTTCTTCTGCTAGATTTATAGCCATTTTATGCGAACCACGCCCTGGATTAGCTCCAATATTTTTCATAGTATATAAAATTTTTTCATAGACCTTTTCTGGCTTTGGAAAGGTTGTAGCCGCATTATCAAAATATATCATAATATCACCTTTATTCATAAAATTATATTATAAATATATTCCGATTTATTTTTTATATTTCCTTTTAGCTATAAAAATAAGAAGTCTTTAAAGACTTCTTATTCCACATTATCTTTTAATAAAGGATTTTTTTGTTTTTTGATTTTTACTAAGTCAATTTGATTATCTAAAAACTTATTCTGCAAATCAATTAATTTATACTTATAAGTTTGCAGTTGAAATTTTATCTCCTTATTCTGTGCAAGCAGCTCCTTATTTTGAACTATACACTCTTGAGCAGACTCCTGCATAGCATCTAATTGAACCTGTAAATTGCTTATTTCTTCTTGTTGTTTTTTTACAATATTAGGATCTTCAAGAGTGAGCATTTTATTTCTTAAATCTTCATTAGTACTTTGAATTTCTTTTGTTTGATGCTTTAGAGATTCAAGTTCATCTCTAAGCTTTGTTTCTATCTCTTCAAAATGCTTTACTCTATATAATAACTCATTATAATCCTCTTTTAACTTAAAAAGATCATCTACTGCATTTACTGCAGATAGTACTGCAGCGGAAGAAGAACTCAACTTGGCGTTATTATCTAATATGTTTTTCATTTTTTTATCTACATAGTTAGCTACCTTGTTTAAATATTCTTCACTCTCATGGCCCTTTAAATTATATTCTATGCCATTTATTCTTACTGTTATAACGTTCATCTAAACACCCTCTTAGATAAATTCATAAAATACATATTTATATTCTATCATAAATTCTACCCATATAAAACATGAAATTAAGCATCTTAAATAAAATAACTAGCCAAATATATCAGTAAATTGACTAGTTATTCTAAAATATGCCTTATCTTAATTGTGCTCCTAATTTATATTCTAATGAACGTAATATTTTTTCATGCACTTTATTTACCTCATTATCTGTCAAGGTCTTATTATTATCTCTATAAACTATAGCATAAGCTACACTCTTCTTACCTTCAGGAATTTGCTTTCCCTTGTATATATCAAATAATTTTACGGACTCTAATATACTACCACCTTGCCTTACGATAACCTCTTCAATATCTTGAACAAGTATACTATCATCTATAAGTATAGCAATGTCTCTGGTCACTGATGGAAATTTAGGTAACGGCCTATAATTTTTTTCTAGATTAGATAGCGCATATAATTTATCCAAGTTAAGTTCTGCCATAAAGCAGGATGTGTCTACACCGTAATTATCGCAGACATCTGGATGAATTTCTCCTAATATCCCTATATATTCTTTACCAATATAAAGGTCTGCAGTTTTTCCTGGATGGAAAGTAGCATTTTCTGACTGTCTTTTAAAGCTTACGGATTTTATACCTAATACATCTATTATATTTTCTACAACACCCTTTAAATCAAGATAATCTACTCCACCATAAATCCCCAGTGTAACCATATTAACTTCCTTAGGTAATTTATTTGGATCTGTATTAGGGATATATACTTTTCCAAGTTCAAATAATCTTGCTTCTTCATTGCTTCTTGAGTAATTTCTTCCTAATGCTTCCATCATTGAAGCAATGGTTGTTGTTCTCATAACACTAAAATCCTCACCTAAAGGATTTCTTATCTTTAAACAAGTTCTTAGTTCACTTTCCTGTGGTAGATTTATATTATCAAAGGTTCTTGGACTGACAAAAGAATAGCTAATAGCTTGATTTAAGCCTGAAGATAATAATGTGTTTATTATCATGTCATCCATTTGTTGTTTAATATTTTTACCACCTTTTAAACTATTGGTTTTTATTATAGTAGTAGGTATATTGTCATAACCATATATTCTAGCTACTTCTTCAGCAACATCTTCTCTAATTTCTATATCATTTCTAAAGGTTAGAGAAGTTACAATCAAATCCTCTCCCTCAATTTCTGTGGTTAAATCTAAGCTATCTAAATATTGCTTCATAGCTTCTTTTTCTATTTCTGTTCCTAAGAATTCATTGATCCACTTAGAGTTAACCTGTAATTTTTTTTCTTCTCTTTTTTCCAAGCAAATGTCAATAGTATCTTGCATTACTTCTCCAGCGCCTAACTCTACTGCTAAATTACAAGCTCTGTCCATAGCCATTTGAACCAAATTAGGATCAATATCTTTTTCAAATCTAGAGGAAGACTCAGTTCTTAATGCTAGCTTCTTAGAATTAATTCTTATATTAGTGCCTTCAAAATTTGCACACTCAAAAATCACTTCTTTGGTATCTTCCTTTATTTCAGAGTCTAGCCCTCCCATAATTCCTGCCAAGGCGATAATTTCTTCACCATCTTTTATACATAGTATTTCATTATCTAAATTTCTTTCAACCTCATCTAAAGTAGTAAACTTTTCATCATTTTTCGCTCTTTCTACTACAATAGAGCCAGTTTTGATCTCTCTCTTATCAAAAGCATGCATTGGCTGGCCTAACTCTAACATTACAAAATTGGTTATATCAACAATATTATTTATAGGTCTAACACCTGCATCCATTAATCTTTCTTGCATCCAACTTGGAGAAGGCTCAATCTTTACATTTTTCAGCCCTCTAGCCATATATCTTTTACAGAGATTATCTCTAACATCTACTTTTAATATATTATTTATACTCTCGCTACTTTTAACTTCAAAACTAGTACTTGGCATATTATACACTGTACCTAAAGTAGCCGCAGTTTCTCTAGCCATACCAACAACACTTAAGCAATCTGGCCTATTTGATGTAATCTCAAAGTCTATAATAGCATTATCTAATCCTAAAACCATCTTAATATCTTTGCCTAAAGGAGTTTCTTTAGGCAGAATCATTAGCCCATGCACTTCAATATTTTCAGCAATACCTAACTCTTCCTCTGAACACATCATACCATTAGATACTATTCCTCTTAGCTTACCTTTTTTAATTTTCATTCCATTAGGTAAACTAGCTCCATGTAAAGCTACAGGGACAATATCTCCCTCTTTCATATTGTTAGCTCCAGTAACTATTTGTACTAGCTCCTCTTCTCCTACATTTAATTGACAAACAACTAATTTATCCGCATCTGGATGAGGCTCTATCTTTTCTATTTTTCCTGTTACTACATTGATTATATCATCACCTTTTGTAATAACCTCTTCAACTTTAGAACCTGACAAAGTTAATTTGTCTCCAAGCTCTTTAGCACTTATATTTATTTCAACATAATCCTTTAGCCATTTATAAGGTACTTTCATTCCTGCCGCCTCCTTAGAACTGATTTAAAAATCTCATATCGCTTTCATATAATAATCTTATATCATCTAATCCATATTTAGTCATTACCATTCTGTCAACTCCAAATCCGAAGGCAAAACCGCTATATATCTCAGGATCTATACCACAGTTTCTTAGCACTTCAGGGTGTACCATCCCGCAGCCCAATAGTTCAATCCAACCGCTACCTTTACACACCCTACATCCTTCACCTTGGCATACAAAGCAAGTAGCGTCCATTTCTGCTGAAGGCTCTGTAAAAGGGAAATGATGTGGCCTAAATTTTGTTTTAACCTTATCACCAAACATTTTTTTTGCAAACATCTCTAAAGTTCCCTTTAGGTCTGCAAAGGTTATGCCTTTATCCACTACTAAGCCTTCCATTTGATAAAAAATAGGTGAATGAGTTGCATCCGCTGCATCTGATCTATAAACTCTACCTGGAGAAATCATCTTGATAGGAGGCTTCTCATTCTCCATAACCCTTACTTGAACAGGAGAAGTTTGAGTTCTTAATACTATATTGTCATTAATATAAAATGTGTCTTGTTCACTCCTTGCAGGATGATTTTTAGGTATATTTAAAGCTTCAAAATTATAATAATCTAACTCTACCTCTGGTCCTTCTTCTATGGAAAATCCCATAGATATGAATATTTCCTTCATATGCTCTAAGGTTAAATCTATAGGATTTCTCTTACCTAAAAATCTTTTATTTCCTGGTAAAGATATGTCTATTACTTCCTTTTCTAACTTAGCTTGTTTTTCCTGATTTTTAATATGAGTAAGAGCTTCCTCTATTTTTCCTTCAATGATTTCTCTTACCTCGTTAGCAACCTTTCCTATAACAGGTCTCTCTTCTTGAGTTAAAGCTCCCATTCCTCTAAGTATAGAGGTAAGTTCTCCTTTTTTACCTAGATATTTTACTCTTATATTTTCAATTTCATTGCTAGATGAAATTTTGCTGATTTCACTTACAGCTGCTTCCTTAATTAATTCTAATTTTTCTTTCATCAATATTCTCCTTTCTAAATTTTTTACAAAAAAATAAAACCCATCCCGAAAGGGACGGATTCATCCGCGGTACCACCCTAGTTAGTAATTAAAAAATCACTCACTCTTTAATTTAACGCTTATAGCGCTAATAGCTACTATTTTATTTCACTATTAGGACTCCAGAGTGAACTTCAATATGATGTCTAATAAAAAAGCTTACAGTCTATGGCTTTTTCTCCCTGAAAAAGACATTACATTTACTCTCTCTTTCACAGTCGGTATCTATTATATTTTAATACTTGTCATTATACCTATTGTAAAGTTTTTTTTCAAGTACTATTTAATATTTTGCCTAACTATTTCAAACATCATTATAGAAGAAGCTACTGCTACATTTAAGGATTCTGCTTCTCCTGGCATTGGTATTTTAAGCTTTATATCAGCCAAATTATAAATAACTTCACTTACACCATTACCTTCATTTCCAACACAAATAACTAGCTTTCCTTTTAGTTTTTCATCAAAATAGTTTTTATTAGTTTGCAGGCTGCTCACTATGAATTTAAATCCCTGCTCTTTAAGCTTAAAGATAAACTCCATGTCCTCATCCTCTATTATTGGAACATAAAAAATTGATCCCATAGTAGAACGTAAAGTTTTTTCATTAAATACATCTACAGTACCTTTTGTTAAAATAACGCCTAAAGCACCGCTAGCATGAGCTGATCTTATTATAGTGCCTAAATTGCCGGGATCTTGAACCTTATCTACTAGTACATAAAAACCTTCCTGAAAGTCAACTTCATGTGGTTTAATGTTTATTACAGCAGCTACACCTTGAGGATTTTCAGTACTGCATAAACTATCAAATAAAGAATCTTTAAGAATGCTTACTCTACTTTGTGGAAAATCATATTCTTCAACGCTATTTATAAATTTTTCTTTACTAGATTCTTTAATAAACACATTATCTACGGAGTAATTTGATTTTATTGCTTCCTCAAAAAATCTTAATCCCTCAATAAAAAACTGCTTTTTTTCTCTTCTATGCTTTTTTTCTTTAAGTTTTCTTACTTCCTTATATAACGTGTTATCCTTACTAGTTATAGTATTCAAATTTTCACCTCAATTATATGAAAATTTTATCTAGATATTATATTTTCTAATTTTGTTAAATCTTCCGTAGAACCTATAGCTACAACGATATCCCCAGTTTCTATCATATCATCTGCATTGGGTGATACATTTATCTCGTCATTTCTTTTAATAGCCATAACATTTATTCCATGATTGGCTCTTACATTTAACTCCCTTAAGCTTCTATTATACCAATCCTTTGGAGCTTCAATTTCAATAATACTATAATCTGGTGAAAGTTCTATATAATCAAGGATATTTGAAGATACTAAATTATGTGCAACTCTTACACCCATATCCTTTTCTGGAAGTATAACCCTATCAGCCCCTATTTTATATAAAACCTTAGCATGTAACTCACTTTGGCCTTTGCATATAATATACTTAACTCCTAACTCTTTTACAATCAACGTAACCATTACACTAGCCTGCATATTTCCACCTATAGTGATTACAGCCACATCAAAATTTCTAACGCCTAAAGTTCTTAAAGCATTTTCATCCATAGCATCCATTTGCACAGCATGAGTAACACTATCGGATATTTCCTGAACCAAATTCTCATCTTGGTCAATAGCTAATACATCGTGACCTAATGCATATAGCGTTTTTGCTACAGAAGTTCCAAATCTACCTAAACCAATAACCACATATTGTTTGCTTGACATAATAAGCACCCCTTATCCAACTAATATTTTATCTTCAGGATATTTAATTGAAGAATTACTCTTTTTATTTGCTAAAGCTAGTATAACAGTCATAGGACCTACTCTTCCGCAATACATAGTAAGAATTATTAAAATCTTTCCTATAAAACTTAACTTTGTAGTCAATCCTAAAGTTATTCCTACAGTACCGAAGGCTGATGTAACTTCATACAAAATATATTCAAAGCTAGCCCCTACCTCAGTAATTGACAGTATCATTGTTACTCCAATAACCAAAGTTAGAGCTAATGTAGAAAGGGCAAAAGCCTTGTATACCAAATCCTTAGGGATCTTCTTTTTAGATATCTCCGTATCTTCCCTACCCTTTATAATAGATACAATAGTCATTAATAATATGGCTGCTGTTGTAGTTTTTATTCCACCAGCTGTAGATCCTGGCGAACCTCCTATAAACATTAAGATTATAGTAAGAAATCTACCAGCCATAGACATATCCGCTGTAGAAATTGAATTGAACCCTGCAGTTCTAGGAGTGACAGAGGCAAAAATAGAAGATAGTATTTTACCTTTGAAGCTCATATTTTTCATGGTTCCTGGATTATTAAATTCAAATAAGAACATTAGAATAGCCCCCCCAACTATTAAAGAAATAGTCATGAGTATTGCTACTCTTGCATGTAGAGATAATTTTTTTAATCCTCTATAATTATAGATCTCTAACCATACAGAAAATCCCAATCCACCTATAGCAATTAAAGATGCAATAGTTAAAATGATTACAGGGTTTTCAGCATAGGAAGTCAAGCTTGAAAAATTACCTATTAAGTCAAAACCGGCATTACAAAAACCCGAAACAGCATGGAAGATACTAAAATATATACCTTTTCCCAAACCGTAATCCGGAATAAATTGAGTAGATAGCAATAACGCACCTATAATTTGCACAGAAAAAGTAAATACAAGAACATATTTTGCCATCTTCACAAGTCCCTGAATATTAAAGGTATTCATTGCCTCTTGTAATACAAGTCTTTCTTTTAAAGTAATTTTTTTGCCTAGTAATAATGCAAATAAAGTAGCAAAGGACATAAAGCCTAATCCACCAATCTCTATTAAAAACATTATCACAGTTTTACCGAAATAACTCCAGTGTGTTCCAGTATCCACTGTAACTAGCCCAGTAACACAAACCGCTGAAGTGGATGTAAATAAACTGTCAATAAAATTAGTGCTAGTACCATTGGAAGAGGAGATAGGTAAGGTTAAGAGTATTGCACCTGTAAATATTACTAAAGCAAAACCTAAAGCCAATATTTGTACAGGATTTAATTTTATATTTTTAGTTATAGTAATTTTCATTATGCTTCACCTCAAAGCATTGTTATTTTGACTTTAAATATTATTTTATACTAATATATGTATTTTACAAAATATCCTATAGCTTAATAAGATAAAATAAAATGCGACTTTACGCCGCATTCCTTTATTTTATGCATTTATATGCTTTTTTGCAATTTCTACTAATTCTGAGAAAGCTTTTGGATCATTTATAGCTATTTCAGATAGCATTTTTCTATTTATATCTAAGCCTGCTAGCTTTATTCCATTCATGAATCTTGAATAAGAAAGACCATTCATTCTTGCACCAGCATTTATTCTTGCGATCCATAGCTTTCTGTAATCTCTCTTCTTTAATCTTCTTCCTACATAAGCATTTCTTAATGCTCTTATAACTGTTTCGTTTGCTGTTCTAAACAACTTGCTTTTTCCACCATAATAGCCTTTTGCAAGCTTTAACACTTTTTTATGATTCTTACGAGCATGCACAGCTCTTTTAACTCTTGCCATTTTGTAAACCTCCTATCAGTAATATCTATTATAGATATGGTAATAATTTCTTCATTACTTTTTCTTGTGCAGTTGAAACATAAGCAGTCTTTCTAAGATTTCTCTTTCTCTTAGAAGATTTCTTAGTTAATATATGGCTTTTGAAAGCCTTAGCTCTCTTTAACCTTCCACTTCCTGTTAATTTAAATCTTTTAGCTGCTCCTTTATGAGTTTTCATTTTTGGCATGATAAAATCCTCCTCTCAAGTATTATGCTTTTTTTGGAGCCAAAACCATGGTCATGTTTCTACCCTCTAGTTTAGCTGGTTTTTCAACAATACAAACATCTTCTACTTTAGCTAAAAACTTTTCAAGTATTTTAGCCCCTATATGAGAATAGTCTGCTTCTCTCCCTCTAAATCTAACGGTTACTTTTACTTTGTCTCCATCAACTAAAAATTTTCTAGCATTGTTAGCCTTTATCCCTATATCATGTTCTTCAATAGTAGGGCTAAACCTTATTTCTTTAATGTTTACAATTTTTTGCTTCTTTTTAGCTTCTTTTTCTTTTTTAGATTGCTCATATATGAATTTCCCAAAATCCATTATTCTGCATACAGGTGGGTTGGCATTAGGTGATATCATTACTAAATCTAATTCTTTTTCTTCAGCAATCTTCAAAGCTTCTCTTGAAGGAATTATACCTAATTGACCACCATCATCTGCAATAACCCTTATTTCTTTTTCTCTTATTTCTTCATTAATAAGAAATTCTTTACTAATATTTTTTCACCTCCACTATGGATTAAGGCTATAGAATAAATAAAAAAGAACGGCATAAGCCGTTCTCTATTATTAAAATCAGAATAATAATAACATCCTTAACCTTACTAGCCTTGCTGTAAGGTGAGAAACGGCTGTTTCTTCTTAACACAATGTTGATTATATCAGCATCTAAAATTCTTGTCAACACCTTTTCAAACTTTTATTTCATCTTTACTACAAATTTTGCATTGGTTACAGATATGCACTCTATCCCCAAACACATTATTTATAGTTTGAATTATCTCTTTATTGGTACAATTTTGTATCCCATGAATTATTATTCTTTTTGGTGAGTTTGTAATAAGCCCGCTGATTATTATATCTTCTATATTTATACCGCCATTTACAAATCTAGAATCCAAAAGTTCATTTAAAAATTCTTGAAATATATCCTTGCCAAAATTATCTTTTATTTCATAACTTCCACCTTTTACTATCACTATATTAACTTCTTCTAATTTACTATCTTGAATATCAACAAAATATTTTAAAAGCTTTATAAACTCGTTGTATTCTTTTTCCACCATATACTTTTCAACAATCTTATCTACAATGCTCTCTATATCATCAATTAACTCTTTCATTCTAAAAGTAATAAACCCATCGATATTTATTTCTTGATTTTCTTCTATACAATCTTTTATTCTCTCTACAATACTATTCTTTCTATTCATACAGTACACATCATTTTCATCACTAATAGTAAAATCCACTAATAAATCAGTTATTTTTTCTTGAATATCACAAATTTCTTCATGTTTTAGAAAAAAATAAGTGTCATTAATAAATTCATACATCTCTTTTTTCTTAAAGATATCTATAACAATCTTATATATTACATTACTCATATATAAGTTTACCATATCCCTCAACTTCTCGCTATAGTCACTTTCATCGCATAATATTTTTATGAAGTGAGTATTTCTTTCTATGCTTTCGCAGATCCCTAATACTATATTTTTTGATTTTAAATGGTTTCTTAATCCTTGTATTTCGTCTATTATATCTTCATTATTTTCATAAGCTACTTTTAGTAAAAGCATCTTTTCTCACTCCCTTCTTACACATAGTATGTGTTTAAAGATGAGGTATATACAAAAAAATAATAACAATTCTCGACAGATAAGATTTTAGATCTTTCGCAGTATATATAGTATAATTGAATATAAGTTTAATATATTGAAAGTGTTTTTCTATAAAACATAGGTAAAAATTTAGAGGTGAATAAAAAAAATGAAAAGTGCTATAGTAGACTTTAGAGTTTCAGAAGAAGAGATAAATAATTTAAAAAATTTAAATTTAAATATAATTAAGTGCCCTAAATGTGAAAAATTATATGATGCAGTCTGTGGTCATCCTGATATGCAGATCCATGTATTAGACAAAACAAAAGTTTTAGTTCACAAAACCATGGATAAAAATTTAATAGAAGAACTTATAAAATTAAATATTTCTATTATCTTTTCTAATAGAGAGTTAAAAAGAAGTTACCCTGATAATGTTATATTAAACGCTGTAAGCTTAAATAATTACTTTATACATAATTTAAAACATACGGACGAAAATCTTTATACCAATAGAAAGGATTCGATTCTAATAGATGTAAAACAAGGATACACAAAATGTTCTACAGCGATATTATCAGAAAAGGCTATTATGACTAGTGATGTTTCAATTGCGAAAAAATTAGTTAACTATCACATTGATGTGCTATTGCTTCCACCAGGTGATATAGAGCTACCAGGACTAAACTATGGATTTATTGGAGGTTGCTGCGGACTTATTGACAAACATCATATGGCTTTTTTTGGAGACTTAGATTGTTATGCCTATAAAAAAGAAGTGGCTCAATTTCTAAAAAAGCATAAAATAGCTCCCTTATTCCTAAGAAAAGGCAAATTGATAGACAGAGGAAGTCTTTTTATAATCTAGGAACTTATATGCATAACAGCAAAAGCACTGAGTTTTAATTCAGCGCTTTTATTTAATCAATCCTAATGCTAAAAATTAAAACCTTTGGAAATTAACATTTCCAAAGGTTTTATGATTGGAGGCGCCACCCAGATTTGAACTGGGGATAAAGGTTTTGCAGACCTCTGCCTTACCACTTGGCTATGGCGCCATAATGGAGCGGAAGACGGGATTCGAACCCGCAACTTTCACCTTGGCAAGGTGACACTCTACCATTGAGTCACTTCCGCTAGCTGGTGGCTAGACCAGGAATCGAACCAGGGACACGAGGATTTTCAGTCCTCTGCTCTACCGACTGAGCTATCTAGCCTGGAAAATATGGCGACCCAGAAGGGACTCGAACCCTCGACCTCCGGCGTGACAGGCCGGCACTCTAACCAACTGAGCCACTGGGCCATTAATGGTGGGCACAACAGGGATCGAACCTGTGACCCTCTGCTTGTAAGGCAGATGCTCTCCCGGCTGAGCTATGCGCCCTTGTGTAACTGCGACACATCTATTATTATATAACCTGCTCTTTAAAAAGTCAATATATGTTTAAAAAACTTTTAATTAATAATTTGAAAAAGTGCCATTAAAAACTAAGATTTTTAATGGCACAAATAAAGCATACTAATTCTCTACTTCAATTTTTTTATCAATTCCCCTATTTCTTCATTAGTGAAAACATAGTTTTTATTACAAAAATGACATTTTAGTTCTTCACTTTTTCCTTCATTGTAAATTTCATTTAAATCTTTTTCTCCTATGCTAATAAGGGCCTTTTCCACCTTTTCTCTTGAACAATCACATTTATATTGAGGAACTATTGACTCCATTATATTTAGGTCCATTCCATCAAAGATAAATTCCAATATCTCTGTAATATTCATACCTTTTGATATCATTTCAGTTATTGGAGGTGTTTCCTGTAATCTGTACGTAATTAAATCAGCCAGCAATTCCTCTGCATCAGGCATCATTTGAATAATAAAGCCACCAGAAGCTCTGATGCTCATATCTCTATCTACTAAAACTCCTAAAGAAACTGCTGAAGGGGTTTGCTCTGAAACTGTGAAATAATAAGCAAAGTCCTCAGCAACTTCACCAGAATATATAGGTACTTGTCCTACATAGGGTTCTTTCAATCCCAAATCTCTTATAACTAATAAATTACCTTTTCTACCGATAGCTCCGCCCACATCTAATTTTCCTTTTTCATTTAATGGTAGATCTACCTTTGGATTACTTATATAGCCTTTTACCCCTGCATCACTATAGGAAGTTACTACTATACTCCCAGCCTCTCCGCCTCCTGATATTTGAAGCGTTACTACATCTTTTTCGCTTTTAAGCATAGAACCCATTAAGGAACCACCTGTCAACATTCTTCCTAAAGCAGCGGCTGCTGTGGGAGTACAATTATGTATTTCTGTTGCCTCACTAACTAAATCAGTAGTTATTGCAGCAACTATTCTAATCATTCCATTTTTTGCAGTAGCTTTTACTAATATATCCTTCATGTTTATCCCTCCATAATCTACTTTAAAACATAAACTAATCTCTCTGTAGTTTCTTCTATTATATTGCTATTATAATCATCAAATTTTTCAACAATAGTAAGCCCACATTCAGATAGTATACTATCTATAAATTCTTCAGTGTAGGCTCTCTCTATGTGCTGCTCATCAAATCTTTCATATAAATCATCGTTTTTAACAAAAAACGTTAAGCTCATTTCTAAAATATCATCTTCAAAAAAGTTTTCCCAGCAATAAAAAACCTCACTATCGTCATAAGTATAGGTATTATTAGACATGACCTCACTTAACTTATAATAAGAATTTATATCAAAAATAAAAATTCCATCATCGCTTAAATGTTTTTTTACGTTTAAAAAGTACTCTTTTAAGGCTTCAATATCTACAATATAATTAGTAGAATCCAAAATACAAGTAATCAAATTAAATTTCTGATTTAGATTTAGAGAAGCCATATCCTGATGTACTAGCTTACATTTTAATTTACTCTTTCTAAATTTATTATCTGCTTGCATTAACATGTCTTCAGAATTATCTACAATCCATATATTTTTAAAATATGGAGCTATTCTTATTGACATATTACCTGTACCACAAGCTAAGTCCAGATAATTTTGCATTTCCACATTATATTTTTTACAAATATCTAATATTTTCTTTTCATATTTTTCATAGTTTATATCTTCATATATCAATCTATCATATATTTCTGCAAATTTATTGTAACTCCCCATCTTAACCACCACAATTCACCTTAAAATTAAATTCATACTCTTATAATATCACCTTAATAATATTATATATAAAACCTTAATTAGTCAATGGATACCCCCTTTAATATCATTAATAATTTCATAATTCTTAGGCATATTCATAGACTTTTTACGCTTTGTCATTATTCCGCCAATTCTTCCACTTTCCTCTGCTGTTAATCCTCCCCATCCAAATTCGTCCACTTTTTCTTTTAACCCTAACTCTTCAGCTATTTCATATTTAATTTTTTCTCTAAGCTTTTCTACTTCACTTAATTCTTTATTAGCCTTAATCTTGGCCTTTATTATTTTTTTCAGCGGTGTTTTTCCCATAAGTTCTACCCCCTGCTTCTTTTCGGTAATATTTCATATTAATAATTATTTATGTCCTGTTTTAATTTATATTTTTCACTAACTAAAGCAGCTTTATTCACTAACATATTAAATTTTTTAATAAATGCTTTTAGCAAAGTATATATTTTTCACCTATATAGTTATATAATATAGTAAAGAAATTTTTAGGAGGGATACTATCCATGAATTATAATGTAGCAGTAGTTGGAGCCACAGGAATGGTTGGAAGAAAATTCATCGAAATTTTAGAACAAAGAAACTTTCCAGTAAACAATATTTATTTTTATGCCTCAAGTCGTTCTGCAGGTACAAAAATACAATTTAAAAATACAGAAATATTAGTAGAAGAATTAAAAGAAGAAAATATTAAAAACAAAAAAATTGATTTTGCACTTTTTTCAGCTGGTGGAGATACTAGCTTAGAATTCGCACCTATATTTACTAATTATGGCTCTATAGTAATAGACAATAGCAGCGCTTGGAGAATGCACCATGAAGTCCCTTTAGTGGTTCCGGAAGTTAATCCAGAGGATATAAAAAAGCATAAAGGAATTATTGCAAACCCAAATTGCTCTACAATACAAGCAGTAGTAGCTTTAAAGCCTCTTCACCATAAATATGGCATTAAAAGAATAATTTATTCTACTTATCAAGCAGTATCTGGTGCTGGTATGAATGGTCTTAATGATTTGCTTGAAGGTTATAATGGTCAGCCTCCAAGGAAATTCTCTCACCCTATAGCAGGAAATCTTCTTCCTCATATTGATGTTTTTACTGAGAATGGATATACAAAAGAAGAACTAAAGATGATTAATGAGACAAAAAAAATACTTCATGATGATTCTTTAAAAATAACCGCTACTACTGTTAGAGTTCCTGTAGCTTACGGTCATAGTGAAAGTATAAATGTAGAATTAAATAATGCTTATGAACTAGAGGATATTTTTGAACTCTACGAGGAGTGCGCAGGAATTGTTTTAAAAGATGATTTAGCGAATTTAGTGTACCCAATGCCTATTGAAGCTGCTGGGAAAGACGAGGTTTTTGTAGGTAGAATCAGACGAGACTTTAGCATTGATAACGGATTAAATCTTTGGGTTGTAGCCGATAATATCAGAAAAGGCGCAGCTCTGAACGCCATTCAAATTGCCGAATATATAATTAATAATAAATAGAAAGGTTGGATGAAATATGTCTTTATTTAAAGGCTCAGGCGTAGCAATTGTTACTCCTTTCGATGAAAATGGAGTTAATTTTAAAAAACTTGAAGAGTTATTGGAGTGGCATATTAAATCTGGTACAGACGCAATCATAGTATGCGGAACTACCGGCGAAGCCTCTACCATGTCAGAGAATGAAAGAAAAGAAACCATAAAATTTACTGTAGATATAGTTAATAAAAGGATTCCAGTAATCGCTGGCACTGGAACCAACAACACCGCAGCTTCCATATCTATGAGCAAATGGGCTGAAAGCATTGGAGTAGATGGATTATTAATAATTACACCTTACTATAATAAGACTACTCAAAAAGGTTTAGTTGAACACTTTAAGGCTATAAACGACTCAGTAAATATACCAATTATAGTTTATAATGTACCTGGTAGGACAGGTATGAATATCTCTCCAAAAGCTTTATTGGAAATATCAAAGTTTAAGAATATAGTAGCTATAAAGGAAGCCAGTGGAAATATAAGTCAAGTGGCAGAATACAAAGCTTTATGCGGGGATAAAATAGATATTTACTCTGGCAACGATGACCAAATTATCCCGATTTTATCTCTTGGTGGTATAGGTGTAATTTCTGTTGTAGCTAATATTATCCCAAAAGAAGTTCATGAAATGTGTAAATTATATCTAGATGGCAATGCTAAAGAAGCTCTTGACATACAATTAAAAACTTTATCTTTGACTAACGCTTTATTTATTGAGACTAATCCAATTCCGGTGAAAACTGCCATGAATTTAATGGCACTAAACGTAGGTGAACTGAGATTGCCCCTATGTTCTATGAGTGAAAATAATTTAAATGTATTAAAGGAAGAGCTATCTAAATCCGGTCTTATATAATTAACTTTAGGAGGTATTTATGGTAAAAGTCATTTTAAATGGTTGCAACGGAAAAATGGGAAGAGTAGTACAACAATGCGCTAAAAATGGTGAAAAACTAAAAATAGTAGCAGGCATTGATAAAAACTATGAAACCTCATCTACCTTTCCTATATTTAATAGCATAAAGGAGTGTTCTTTAGATGCAGATGTGATTTTAGATTTTTCTAGGTCTGAAGCCTTAGATGGATTAATGGAGTATGCGTTAAAACACAACAAAGCAGTAGTTTTATGTACTACCGGATATAACGAAAACCAATTACAATATATAAGTGAATGCAGCAAAAAACTTCCTCTTTTCAGATCTGCTAATATGAGTATTGGTATTAATTTAATTAGCTCTATATTAAAGTCCATTACGCCAGTTTTATTTGAAAATTATGATATTGAAATCATAGAAAAGCATCACAATCAAAAGGTAGACTCTCCTAGCGGTACTGCTTTGCTATTAGCTAACGCAATAAAATCTTCTATTAAAGAAGAAACTGAATTTGTTTACGGCAGAGAAGGAAATGCCAAAAGAGAGCATAAAGACATAGGCATTCATGCTGTTAGAGGCGGAAATATCGTAGGCGATCATGAGGTTATATTCGCTGGAGCTGGAGAAGTTATTGAAATCACTCATAAGGCCATATCTAGAGAGGTATTTGCCCTAGGCGCTCTTAAGGCTTGTGAATTTATGGCTAATAAACCTGCCGGTCTTTATTCTATGAATGATGTTTTAAATTTAAAATAGTAAAAAAGATTGGGAGTCTAAAATTCCCAATCTTTTTTTACTACTTATTTCTTTTCTACATAAGCTTTATCAAAGAACATAAATCCTAATGGTGATTTTCTAACACCTTTTACATAGTCTTTACTGCAAACTACATTTGAATAATAATATATTGGAATTATAGGCATATCATTCATCAATATATCTTCAGCATCATGCAATAATTTCATCCTCTTAGCTTGATCTACTTCTTTTTTAGCTTCATTTATTAACCTATCATATTCAGGATTTTTATAAGCAGCATCATTATTACCAGAATTTGAAGTCCACATATCCAAGTATGTCATTGGATCTACATAGTCAGCTAGCCACCCATGTCTTGCTATACTATAGTTCTTATCATTTCTAGATTGTTGGAAAACTTTCCACTCTTCAACCTTCAATTCCATATCTATATTTAAGTTCTTCTTCCACATATCTTGAATAGCTTGAGCTATATTTTTGTTGTCTCCCTTATCATTATATAAGAAAGCAATTTTAGGGAAGCCCTTTCCATCTGGATACCCAGCTTCAGCTAATAATTGTTTAGCCTTGGCAATGTCTCCTTCTGGTTTAAAGTATTCTTTTGATTGGAAGTCCTTAGATGGACTTTCAGGTATACCTTTAGAAACAAAGCTAACAGCTGGTACTTGACCACTCTTTGTAACATTTTCTACTATAAGTTTTCTATCAATAGCATAAGTTAGAGCTTTTCTAACTCTTGGATCTTTTAAAGCCTTAGCTGCTGCTGGGTCAACTTTTTCAGCATTTTCAGATAAATTTATGCAATAGAAATAAGTTCCTAGGAAAGGAGAAATCTTGGCTATTCCATCCTTTAATAATTGTGCTACCTCTTGAGCAGGCGGAGTTTCAATTAAATCTAATTGACCAACCTTAAATGCTGATAGATAGCTTGTAGAATCCTCTATCATCTTATACTCTATTTTATCTAGTTTAACTTCTTTACTATTCCAATAATTTTCATTCTTTGAGAACACTATAACATCTTTTGGTTTCCATTCAGTCATTTTAAATGCTCCATTAGAAACATAAGATTCAACCTTTGTAGCCCAAGCTTCTGGGTCTTTCTCAACTATATCCTTCCTAACTGGGAAATAAGTTGGGAAGGCCATTAGCGATAAGAAATATGCTGTAGGATACTCTAAATTAACTTTTAAAACTGTATCACTTTCAGCTTTAACACCTACATCTTCAGCCTTAGCTTTTTTAGTATTATAGGCTTCACCATTTTTTAAATAATATAATTGGTATGCATATTCTGCTGCTACATCAGGATTTAAAGCTCTCTTCCATGCATACTCAAAGTCTTGAGCCTTAACAGGCTGGCCATCTGACCACTTAGCATCTTTACGCAAATAGAAAGTATAGCTTAAGTTGTCCTTTGATATTTCATATTTTTCTGCCACTCCATAGATAGGTTGATCCTTATCATCAAATTTCATTAATCCTTCAAAGGCATTTGATAAAACTGTAGCCCCATCTACAGCGGCATTTAAAGCAGGATCCAAGGTCTTTGGATCTACCCCTAAATTATATTTAATAACTTGAGGTACATTTGTTTTTGTTTCAGATGCCGGATCTTTTTTAGTGCATCCTACTAGAGTTGTGGCCAAAAGTGTAAATGCAAGAAATAAAGAACTTAGTTTTGATAGTTTGCGTTTAATCATTTCATTTCCCCCTTTATATATTATTTATAAAAGTAATTTAATTATTTTGTTAAATCACCTCCTTATAAAAAGTAATGTTATATCAATACAAATGACATGCTACGAAATGATCTTTTCCCATTTGCTTCAATTCAGGATCTTGCTCATTACAAATAGGTTTAGCATATTTACATCTTCCCTTAAACCTACAACCTGGAGGTGGGTCAATAGGTGAAGGAATTTCTCCTTCTAATACAATTCTTCTTTTTGCAGCAGATTCATCCGGATCAGGAATTGGTATAGCTGATAACAGAGCTTGAGTATAAGGATGAAGCGGATGGCTATACAATTCATTACTTTCCGCTATCTCAACTAACCTTCCCAAATACATAACCCCGATTCTATCTGATATATGTTTAACCATAGAAAGATCATGGGCTATAAATAAATAGGTCAAACCTAAATCATTCTGTAAATCTTCTAACATATTTACAACCTGAGCTTGTATAGATACGTCTAATGCAGAAATAGGCTCATCGCATATTATGAATTCAGGTTGTACAGCTAAAGACCTTGCTATACCTATCCTCTGTCTTTGTCCTCCTGAAAACTCATGAGGATATCTATTTATATGATCTCTATTTAGTCCAACCTTCTTTAATAGATCCTGAACCAAATTCATGCGCTCTTTCCCCTTGGCTAGACCGTGTATATCAATAGCTTCCCCAATAATGTCTCCTACAGTCATTCTTGAATTCAATGAAGCATAGGGATCTTGAAATATCATCTGCATTTTTCTTCTATAATCCAGCATCTGCTTTTGTGAATATTTAGATATATCTACTCCATCATAGATTATATCGCCGGCAGTAGGTTCATATAGTTTTATAATAGTTCTTCCCGTGGTAGTCTTGCCGCAGCCTGATTCTCCAACTAGCCCTAAAGTCTCCCCTCTATTTATAGTAAAGGATACTCTATCCACCGCCTTTACATAACTATTACCCTTGAATAATAAACTATTTTTTACAGGAAAGTATTTTGTCAAATCCTTTATCTCTAACAATACTTTTTTATCACTCATGATTATGCCTCCTTCACTACAGGGGATTGTACTTTTGGCGCTTGATAATGATTAAGCCAGCAAGCAGCTACATGATCTGTTCCTATTTCAAATAAAGGAGGTCTTTCATTAATGCATACCCTCATAGCATATTCACACCTAGCGGCAAAAGGGCATCCTACAGGCGGCTTTAACAAGTCTGGTGGTTGTCCTTCAATTGGCTTTAATCTCTCTTTAATTAATGTTTTGGGATTAGGGACACTTTTTAATAGTCCCCAGGTATATGGATGCCTAGAACGGTAGAATATATCTCTCGTACTTCCACTTTCGACTATTAGTCCTCCATACATCACATTTATCCTGCTGCATACATCAGCAACTACTCCTAAATCATGAGTTATGAGTATTATTGAAGTGTTGATTTTATCTTTTAAATCTTTCATCAATTCCAATATTTGAGCCTGAATTGTTACATCCAGAGCTGTAGTCGGCTCATCAGCAATAAGAAGCTTTGGACTACAAGCTATAGCCATAGCTATCATAACTCTTTGTCTCATACCACCAGAAAATTCATGAGGATATTGTTTCATTCTTTTATCCGGACTAGGTATACCTACAATGGATAACATGTGAACGGCAGTTTTATAAGCGTCACTCTTATTCATATTCTTGTGCTTTATTAAAGGTTCCATTAATTGTTTTCCAATAGTATACACTGGATTTAAAGACGTCATAGGGTCTTGAAATATCATACCTATGTCATTACCTCTAATTCTCTCCATTTCTCTCTCAGTAAGCTTTATTAAATCTGCTCCTTCAAATAATATTTCTCCATCTACTACCTTGCCGCTATCTGCCAGAAGCCTCATTAAGGACATCATAGTAACACTTTTACCGCTGCCTGACTCACCAACTATACCAAGTGCTTCTCCCTTTCTAAGAGAAAAGCTTATTCCTCCCACAGCCTTTACTTCTCCAACATGGGTAAAAAATGAAGTTTTTAAGTTCCTTATATCAAGTAATGCATCCATGTTAATCTCTCCCTTCCACTACTTTCTTAACTTAGGATCTAAGGAATCTCTTAATCCATCACCAAACAAGTTAAAGGCTAGCATGGTCAAACAAATTGCCAAAGCAGGAAATAAAAGTTGATAAGGATAAGAGGTATAACCTTGTAATGCCTCTGAGGTTAAAGTTCCCCAAGAAGCCTTAGGTGCTGGTATTCCCAATCCTACAAAGCTTAAAAATGCCTCAGTAAAGATTGCAGATGGAATCAATAATGTTAGAGTAACTATAATTGGTCCCATGCTGTTAGGAATTAAGTGCCTAAATAAAATTCTTTTACCAGAAGCCCCCAAAACTCTAGCTGCTAAAACAAATTCTTGTTGCTTTAATTGAAGAATTTCACCTCTTACAATTCTAGCCATAGACAGCCAATAAGAAATAGCCAAAGCAATAATTATACTTTTTAAGCCCGCTCCCATAACTACCATTAAAAGTATTACATATATCATCATAGGAATCGAATAAATTACATCCACTACTCTCATCATTATGTTATCAACATTACCTCCGAGATAACCTGAAATTCCTCCGTAGATAACTCCTATGATTAAATTTAAAAATGACGCTACATAACCAATTAATAATGAATATCTAGCTCCATACATTACCCTGACGAATAAGTCTCTACCAAATTGATCAGTGCCAAACCAATGAGCAGCACTTGGCTTTTGATTAGCTACTTTAAAATCATTGGTAAAATAATCATATTTAGAAAACATAGGCACAAATATAGCCATTAGAGTAATTACAATAATAAAAATCAGTCCTATTAAAGCTAACTTATTGCTTTTAAGTCTTCTCCAAGCATCTTGCCAATAAGTTATGCTTGGCCTAACTATATCATCTACCTTCTTTTCTTCATTTGAGGCCAAATCAAAAAGTTCCTTATTTAATTCCATTACTATTCCCCCCCTATTTTCCTTTACGCTTCGATACTATCTAATTTAATTCTTGGATCAATGATTACATAAAGTATATCCACGACAAAGTTACATATTATCAAGAATGTACTATAAAAAACAGTAACACCTAATAGAGTGGTATAGTCTCTGTTGTTTATTGAATTAACAAATTCCCCACCTAACCCTGGTATGCCAAATATTCTCTCAACAACAAAACTACCAGTTAATATTGCAGCAACTAAAGGACCAAGGTATGTTACAATAGGAATTAAGGAGTTTCTTAAAGCATGTTTGTAAATAACAGCATTTCTGCTTAATCCTTTTGCTTTTGCAGTTCTTATATAGTCTTGTCTAATAACTTCTAACAACCTTGACCTAGTTAACCTCGCTATAAAAGCCATAGAATAACCACCTAGTGCAATTACAGGCATAATATAGTTCTTAGGTTCGTCAAAGCCAATTACTGGCAGCCATTGTAATTTTACTGAAAATAAGATAATAAGTAAGGTAGCCATAACAAAGCTTGGTATGGTCACTCCCAAGGTAGCTAAAACCATACATAAAGAATCAGGCCACTTTCCATGATTTAGTGCCGATATAATACCCATGTATACACCTATAATCAATGATACTAATATTGCAACAACTCCTAACTTAGCGGAAGTTGGAAATGAATATCCAATAACCCAGTTAACTGTTCTTCCTTCGTACTTCATAGCCGGACCCAAGTCGCCTTTTATCAAATTTGAAAGATATAGGGTATATTGCGTTAATAAAGGCTTGTTTAGTCCAAATTTCGCTTCTAGGTTTGCTTTTATCTGTGGTGGTAGCTTTTTCTCACCATCAAAAGGTCCTCCAGGCATAAATCTCATTAGAAAAAAAGTTAAAGTTACAACTACCCAAACAGTTACTATACTAGCTAATAATCTTTTAATTATATACTTTACCATTAAGCTTCCCCCTTATTTTTTTAAATAGTAAAATAGATAATTCCCCCCTTTTTTATGTGTTTATTATAATAAAAACACAGTATTCATCCTATTTTTTTAAAATATGTAATATATTTGAAGTAAGGATTATATAAATAAAGATATAGTATTTATATGTTCTAAAAACTATTCTTATTCAAAGAGTTTTATGAAATTTAAAACGCATTACGCTTCATTTTTTATAATATTACCACAATGACTTTTTGGTGTCAAATTTATTTAACAGTTCATTAACAAATTGTTCTCATATATAAATACCGCTTTTTAAAGGGGTTTAAGTCGTTTTTTCTGTATATTCAATGAAAAAATATGCCTACTTTTTTATTTGAGCACATTCATTCAATATTTTCAATTTTCAGATATAAGATTTGTATTGTATCTTTATTTTCAAATCAAGACTATTAAATTAAATATTTATATATAAATATTTAATTTAATAGAGACATACATAACAATAAAAGCCAAATACGTAAGTACTTGGCTTTTATTGCTATATCTTATTATTTAAAAAATTTTCTATCCTATTAAGTCCAGCTTCTAAATTTTCAATACTATAAGAGTAAGATATTCTCATAAATCCTTCTCCTTTACTTCCAAAAGCAGAACCTGGTACGCAAGCTACTCTATTTTTATGTAATAATTCTAGACAAAATTCCTCACTATTGCGGTTAATTTTTTTTATGGATGGAAAAATATAAAAAGCTCCCTTAGGAATAACTACCTCTAATCCTAAAGCTATCAATCTACTGTACACATAGTCTCTTCTTTTTACAAAATTCTCTTTCATCATATCAACATCACTTAAAGCACTTTTAAGTCCTTCTAGAACTCCCCATTGCGAAATAGAGGTAGCACAAGAGACATTATATTGGTGAATTTTAAGAATTTCCTTCATTAAGGTAACATTTGAACATACATAGCCTATTCTTAAGCCTGTCATTGAAAACATTTTAGAAAAACCACTTATTAATACTACCCTATCTTTTAAATCTTGAAATTGTGAGATTGAATTATACTCTTCATAGCACAAGGAGCTATAAATTTCATCAGTTATTATCAAAATATTTTTTGCCTTTAAAATTTCATATAGCTCTTTTTTATTTTCATTAGATAGTATGGCTCCTGTGGGGTTGCTAGGATAAGACAATATAATAGCCTTAATATTGTCATTAGAAGCTAATACATCTTTAAGCCTTAGTACATTTATAGAGAAATCATCATTCATATCGTAATAAGAGATTTTTGCTCCCATTATTTTCAGGATACTTTCATAGGCAGGATAGGCAGGATTAGGAATTAAAACCTCATCACCCTCATTAATTAGAGCATTAAAAACTGAAAATAACCCTTCACTGCCTCCTGTAGTAATACATATTTCATCTGGACTATAATGGATATCAAAGGATCTATACAAATAATTTGAAATTTCCTTTCTTAGTTCATATATTCCAGCATTTGCAGTATACTCTGTCTTATTATTTTCTATGGCTCTAATCATGGCACTTTTTATACTTATGGGCACAGGAAAGTCCGGTTGACCTAGGGTTAAAGAAATAGCATCTGGATAATCTGATACCTTATTAAAAAACTTTCTAATACCTGATATTTCAATATTCTGCACCCTCTTATTTACCATCAATATTCTATCCCCTCTCTTGCCATTACACCTTGATTAAAGTAGTGTTTTATATCCTTCATCTCCGTTACTAAATCTGCTCTCTCTATAAGAGACTCAGAAGCGTTTCTTCCCGTAAGAATAAGCTCCATATCCTCAGCTTTTTCTTCTATTAATTTAATTACATCTTTTTCTGTTAAAAAATTATTATAGAGAGTAGCCATAACTTCATCCATTATTAATATATCACATTCTCTATTTTTAATTACTTTTAGGGCAAAGTTATAGGCTTCCTGTATTTCCTTTTTTAATTCCTTTTTTTCTTCTTCATTTAATGTCCATACAAATCCCCTAGGCTTTTCAAATCTAAATATTTGAAAATTAGGACTTAATAATTTTCCAATTTCTAATTCACCAGTGTTTCCACCCTTCAGAAATTGTAACATATAAACTTTATATCCGTCTCCAGCAGCTCTTACAGCTAATCCTACCGCTGCTGTAGTTTTACCTTTTCCATTGCCTGTATATATTTGTACATAACCTTTTTTTAGCTTTCCCATCAAAATCGGCACCCCTTTAATTTAAAATTACTTATAAATGGTCTTTACTAAATTATTATATTACTTTTTTGATTAAATAGAAACCTTTTATGTTTATACCCCTTTCAATAAATTGTTTATTTTATTATAATAATGTATTATAGTTAATTATTTTGGCGAAAGGATGATACAATGAATTATAATTTAACAGACCCCTATGAAATTGCAAGATACATAAAAGAGTCCAAAAAGTCTACTCCAGTAAAAGCCTATGTTAATGGAGCCTTAGAAAATTGCCCTATGGGAAATATAGAATGGTATGGCAGTGGTACTTTCTTTATATTATTTGGTGAAAGTGATGAAATATCTACTTTCTTACTTGATAATAAAGATAAAATTAAAAATTTCAGGATTGAAAATGACAGAAGAAATTCAGCTATACCTTTAATAGATCTTTTAAATATAGACGCTAGAATAGAACCCGGTGCTATAATAAGAGATAAGGTTAAAATTGATAAAAATGCTGTTATTATGATGGGTGCTGTTATAAATATAGGCGCTGAGATCGGCGAGGGTACTATGGTAGACATGAATGCTGTAGTAGGTGCTAGAGGTAAATTAGGAAAAAGAGTTCACTTAGGTGCTGGTGCCGTAGTAGCAGGAGTTTTAGAACCTCCAAGTAAAACTCCTTGCGAAATTGGTGATGATGTTTTAATAGGAGCAAACGCTGTTATACTTGAAGGAGTTAAAATAGGTAAGGGTTCAGTTGTAGCTGCTGGCTCAGTTGTAGTAGAGGATGTTCCTGAAGGAGTAGTAGTAGCTGGTACCCCTGCCAAAGTAATAAAGCATGTAGATGATAAAACTAAGAACAAAACTCAAATATTAGATGACTTAAGAAAATAAAAAGTAGGTGTACACCTACTTTTTCATCTTTCTACTGCTTATACAACAACAACTTCTTCTTTATTTTCTTCTTCATCTATAGAATCTTCCTTATTTACCTTCTCCATTTTAGAAATAGATACTTCATAAGCTACTTTTTTAATGACCTCAGTATCAGATATTTTTTTCTGATATTCTCTGCTTTGAAGTCTTCCCCAAATTCTTATGTTATCGCCTACACTAAGAGTCTGACAAAATCTTGAATTTCTACCCCAAGCTATAGTTGGTATGTAGTCAGATTTATTATAGGCTCTATTAACAGCTAATAATATATCTGCAATTTCTCTTCCAAACGGGGTAGTTCTATACACTGGTTCTTTACAGATATATCCATCTAGATATATTTCATTTGGATTTTTGCTTCTTTCAGTGCAGGGTTCAATATTTCTAGCAAAAACTGTTAATATAAGTTTGTTAATCCCATCTACTACTTTATTATAAGATCTTAATTGGCCATCAACTATTATGTCTGATCCAATATTAAAATCTATACCAGATGTTATCCTTTCTGATACGGTTACATTTAATAAATCCTTTGAATCACTTAATCTCATCACTTCTAGTTCAAATGTATAGAACCCCTCTCCATACATTTCATGACTAAACTCTAGTTTAGAAGCAATTTTCCCCTCTAGATAAATCTTGTTATTTAACATTAAATTGTCCATCTTAACCCCTCTCTCCCTTGGTTTTTAATTTGTCTTACATCAATATATTATTCTAGGTAATAATTAAATATTACTAAGATTTTTTATTTTAAGACAAATTAAATATACTCTTCCATTATAATACATTTATACGTCCTATTTCAATATTTTACTTTAATATTTGTTTTCCTTCGGAATTTATATAATAATTTTCCTTATATATCAAGTTTGAAACCATAACGAACTCATATCCATCCTTTTTTAATTTTTCTATTATCCTAGGTAAATTTTGAGGAGTGTACTTAGCATCATTATGAAATAGCAAAATAGAACCTGGCTTGGTTTTAGTAATAACTCTGTTATATTCAATTTCTGCTCCTTGGGATTTCCAATCTATACTATCTACATCCCACTGTATACAAAATCTTTTCATGCTTTCAACAGTGGATATAACCAAATCATTATATGCTCCACTTGGGCATCTGAATAGCTTACTGTTTTTACCTGTTAAATTCATTATTTTTGTATCAGCTACTTCTATCTCTTTAATAATTCGTTCTCTAGATATCTTAGTCATATCTGGATGCATATTACTATGATTACCTATCTCATGACCTCTTTTGTCAATTTCTTTAATTAGCAATTCATTTTTAGGAGTATAGTCAATCCATCCACCTACTACAAAAAATGTAGCTTTAACCTTGTACTGATCTAAAACATCTAAAATTTTCATAGTATTGTCTTCTCCCCAGCTTAAATCAAAAGTTAAAGATATTTTTTTCTCTTTTGTATCTACAGAATATATAGGCAATTTCCTTGTTATATTAAACACTGCCTTAACTTTACTTTGAAATACTAAGGTGGCTGCCACAGCCAGTAAGAATAATAAAAATCCTATATATCCTTTTTTAAAAATAAAGGATCTTACTCTAATAATCAAATCTACTATCCTCCTTCAACATCATTCTAATAATTTATATTCAGCATTAAAACAAATATGTTATTAAAAAAAATAAAGCACCCATTCCTTTGGATGCTTTTTATGTTATAATATATTAGATATTCTTTCATTTCACTTGGAAGGGTGGGGTATGAATGTATGAAAGCACTGTTGAACTAGCAGAAAATAAATTATTGGTGTTATACGTAATAAAAAGCATTAAAATACCAATATCAAATAAGCAGATTACTGAAATAATTTTGCAGAATGGATTTATAAATTATTTTACCTTACAGCAATATATTTCAGAATTGGCTTCCTCTAAGTTTATCCAATATTCGGACAGAAATGACAAAAAACTATTATTGATAACAGATAAAGGTGAAAAGGTACTCTCTCTGTTTAAGGATAGGTTAGCTACTTCTAAAACTGATATAATCGATAATTATATCAAGGATCAAATTGAAAATATAAAAAAGGAACTAACTTTAACAGCTACTTACACTGTAGATGAGAATAACAATTTTATAGTAAATTTAAGAGCTATAGAAAATGATTCATTGCTAATAGACTTGAAATTAAATGTAGCCTCTAATAAACAAGCTATTCACTTGTGTAATAAGTGGAAAAGTAATTCTTCAGAAATCTACAATAAAATAATGCAGTTATTAATAACTAGTTAAAAAAATATTACACTAGGGTCATACCATTAGGTTCCTTACCTATTGGTATGGTCTTAATGTTCATTTTATAAATGTCGTATATTATTAATGAATTTCCATAGTTATTTCCGATATATAAATATCTTCCTTTTTTAATAATCCCTCTAGGCATACCTCCAACTTTTATTTTTCTAACTTCCTTTCCCTCACTTATATCAACAATACTAATTGTACCCTCTAAGAAATTAGACACAAAGCACATCTTTTCTACATAATCATAATAGACATCTACAGGAGCTTTACCCACCTTTATGGTGATTATTTTTTTGAATTTTACTAAATCAAATAGAGTAATACTACCAACTTTATCTAATCCTAGATTACTTTCACATACTATTATATATTTATTATCGGAAGTAATTATAGCCTTAGTGGGGTAAGCTCCTACTTTTATAGAGGCTAAGATATCATTCTTTGCACAATCTAATATACTAACACAATCACTCTGCATATTAGCTATAACGCCTAGTTCGCTTTTTCTACTTATGTCTATGTTATGAGGCATATTTCCACAAGGTATTTCCTGTATTATTACATTAGTAACTAGATCAAATACAATAATGCTATTAGATTCTCCACATACTATATATGCATGATTGTTAAACACATCTACATCATTACAATGAATGCCAATATAATAATTTTCTTTTTCTACGCAATCTACAATATCTATTTTTGAAATGCTATTATTATAGCTATTAGCCACAATGATTTCGCTCTTCCAGCTACATATACCATGAGGTCCTACCCGGCCTTCCTTGCTATTCAGACATATCTTTTTATGACTATAATCTCCTAAGGAAATTTGAGATACAAAATCAGAGGAAGTATTGCATACATATAAATAATCCATATATAACTACCCCACAATTAGCAGAAGCAGTTTTCACCTCCTTTCTCCTAATAATATATGTAAGTGTTATAAAACAGGTTATAGATTTTTAAAAATTCATTTTGGTAAAATTAATGTTGAAGTTACTTCACTGTATGTCATATAATATTAGTGGACAAATTGTAAGAAAGCGAGAGGATTTATATGTATACTTTTGAGACTACAGGGGTCTGTGCAAAAAAAATAACTTTTGAGATTGAAGATAATAAAATAGTAAAAGTTAATTTTATAGGAGGCTGTCCTGGAAATTTATTAGGCGTATCAAAGCTTGTGGAGGGTATGGAAATACATGAGGCTATCCATAGGCTTAAAGGGATAAATTGCGGAAATAAACCCACTTCTTGCCCTGACCAACTTGCAAAAGCTTTAGAAAGCTACCTTTCTACTAAATAAAAATCACGAGAGCAATTTTTATTAAAAGGCTACTCCCTAGCCTTTTAAAATGCACAATTCACAATGATTGAAAAAAGCGACTTTCGTCGCTTTTTTATAAGTATCCTATCCTTTATTCCTTATAATCTTTCTCATATCTCCTATCATATACAAAGAACCACAAATTAAAATCATATCTTTTTCACCACAATAGCTTAATGCTTTTCTATAAGCCGCTGAGTACTCCACCATACTTTCACAATTTTCATTGAGCCTTAAAATTTTAAGCCTTAACTCTTCCGCAGAACTAGCTCTATCACTATGAGGAGTAACAGCTATGATTCTATTCCCTAGAGGTATTATTGCATCTAGCATTTCATCTACCTGTTTATCAGCTAAAATGCCGATTATTATTATTAAATTATCGTACTGAAAATATTTCTGAACATTATCTTTTAAGTTTATGATTCCATCTATATTGTGAGCTCCGTCTATAACTACTAAGGGATTTGTGCTTAACAGCTCTAAGCGGCCTGGCCATTTTACTTTCCTAAGAGCATTTAGAATAGTTTCTTCTTTAATAATTATATCTTCTATCACTGAAAGCTGCTCTATAGCATTTACAGCCAAAGCACAATTAAGAAGTTGATGCTGACCCAGTAAAGCCAATTCTAGGTTATACCTTTTTTTCTGGGTAATAACTTCTATATTTTGGCTTAAACCATAGCTGGAAGAAGTCACTCCTAAATATTTCACATCCCCTTTATTTATGTAAAGAACCCTTGAATGATTTTTAGTTGATACCTCATTAATTACTTCTATAGCCTCTCTTTCTTGCGGATATACAATAACAGGAGTGTTATACTTTATTATGCCTGCTTTTTCATTGGCTATTTTACCTAAGGTATCTCCTAAAATATTCATATGATCATAGCTTATAGAAGTAATGATAGATAATAATGGATTTATTACATTGGTAGAATCTAGTCTTCCACCTAATCCCACCTCAATTACTGCATAGTCCACCTTGTTATTATAAAAATATAAAAACATTGCACAAGTTATTATTTCAAATTCTGTAGGATGGTCATAGCCAAAGGCTATAACCATATCTACTGCTTTAGCTACCTCAGTAACCACAAAAGCTAAGTCATCTTTGGAAATATTAAGGTTGTTAATCTGAATCCTCTCTTCGAATTCTTCCAGATAAGGGGAAGTATACATTCCAACCTTAAATCCAGCTTCCACTAAAATGGCATTAATCATAGCTGTAGTCGAACCTTTCCCGTTAGTCCCACCTATATGGATGCATTTAATCCCCTGTTGAGGATTACCTAAAAACTCTAATATCTTTAGGGTTCTTGTTAAACCTAAATTACTTCCAAATTTCGAAGTTTGAGTAATATAATTCATCGCTTCTATATAGTTCATATTTACACCTATTTTAAACTTTCAATTCTTGTTAAAACAGCCTCTAACATGACTCTGTATTTCTCTCCCTTAGCCTTTTCTTCAGCTACTACCGTTTCTGGTGCTTTACTTACAAAGCTTTGATTATTTAATTTCTTTTCTACTCTATCTATTTCACCTTGCAATTTATCTTTTTCTTTATTTAATCTCTCTAATTCCTTCTCTCTATCTACTAAATCCAATAGAGGCATAAATAGCTCTCCCCCTCTTATAACTACGGATACTGAATTTTCAGGCACTGAATCTTTATCCTTTATAAACTCAACTTCAGAAGCAGAAGCTAACTTTTCAAAATAAGTTACTCCATTTTTAAATGCACTTATAGCTTCCTCTGCCGCATAAGCCATTACTTTAGCTTTTCTTGAAGGCGGAACATTCATTTCAGCTCTTACATTTCTTAAAGCTTTAATTGCTTCAATGATTAAATCCATCTCTTTTTCTGCCTCTAAATCCTTTAGGCCTTCTTCATAATTTGGCCAGTTAGAAATAGTGATAGATTCATATTCAGCATCTAAGTGAGTGTAAATCTCCTCTGTTATAAAAGGCATAACTGGGTGTAATAGTTGTAATCCAGTTACTAAAACCTTATATAGCACATTAAAGGTGATCCCCTTTTGTTTTTCATCTTCTCCATATAATACTGGCTTGCTTAATTCTATATACCAATCACAGAACTCCGTCCACATAAAATCATAAATCTTCTGCAAAGCAATTCCTAGTTCATATTTGTCAATATTTTCCGTAACTTCCTTTACTAAGGTATTCATTCTAGATAATATCCATCTATCAGCTAAGGTATAGTCTTTTTCATTTTTATATTTTTCCATTAAGGTACTATCTAAATTCATAAGCACAAATCTTGAAGCATTCCATATTTTATTTGCAAAGTTTCTAGCAGCCTCTACTCTTTCAGGATAGAATCTTATATCATTACCTGGCGCATTTCCAGTTACTAACATAAATCTTAAAGCATCTGCACCATAAGTATCTATAACTTCTAATGGATCTACTCCGTTGCCTAAAGACTTAGACATCTTTCTTCCTTCAGAGTCTCTTATAATACCATGTATAAATACAGTATCAAAAGGAGTTTCTCCCATATTGTGTATTCCAGAGAATATCATCCTAGCTACCCAGAAAAATATAATATCATAACCAGTAACCAAGGTGCTTGTTGGATAGAAGTATTTTAAATCCTCTGAGTTCTCTGGCCATCCCAAGGTAGAAAAAGGCCATAGAGCTGAGCTGAACCAAGTATCTAGCACATCATTATCCTGTTCTATTTTGCTGCTTCCACATTTTGTGCAAGCAGTTGGGTCTTCCATAGTAACAATTATTTCTCCGCAATCCTTACAGTACCAAACTGGAATCCTATGTCCCCACCATAATTGTCTAGATATACACCAGTCTTGGATATTTTCCATCCAATTATAATAAACTTTTTCAAATCTTTCAGGAACAAATTTAGTCTTCTTCTCTTTCACTACTTCTACAGCAGGTTTAGCTAGGGATTCCATTTTCACATACCATTGTTTTGATATTAAAGGTTCTATGGTGGTTCCACATCTATCATGGCAACTTACATTATGAAGGTGAGGCTTAATGTTAACTAAATAACCTTGTTCCTCTAAATCCTTAACTATGGCTTTTCTTGCTTCATATCTATCCATGCCCGCATATTTTCCACCAGCTTCATTTATGGAGCCTTTATCATCCATGATCTTAATTTCCGGCAAGTTATGTCTTTTTCCTACAAGATAGTCATTGGGATCATGAGCAGGAGTTATTTTTACTGCACCAGTTCCAAACTCCATATCAACATATTCATCAGCGATAATGGGAATCTCTCTATTTACCAATGGTAGTAATAAAGTCTTTCCTACTAGATGAGCAAATCTCTCATCCTTTGGGTTTACAGCTACTGCAGTATCTCCTAGCATTGTCTCAGGTCTAGTAGTAGCAATTTCTAAATATTCCTCAGTACCTTTTACAGGATATTTAACATGCCAGAAATTACCCTGTTGTTCTTTGTATTCAATCTCTGCATCGGAAAGAGCCGTCATACATTTTGGACACCAATTGGTAATTCTATCTCCTTGATAAATGAGACCTTCATTATATAACTTTACAAAAACATGTCTTACCGCCTTACTTAGTTTTTCGTCCATAGTAAAACTTTCACGAGTAAAGTCTGCAGAACATCCCATCTTCTTTAATTGTTCTCTTATTCTCTCTCTATATTCATCGGTCCATTCCCAAACCTTTTCTAAAAAAGCTTCTCTTCCCATTTCTTTCTTTTTAAGTCCTTGCTTTAAAAGTTCATTTTCTACTTTTACTTCTGTAGCAATACTAGCATGATCTTCTCCAGGCAACCAAAGGGTAGAAAAGCCTTGCATCCTTTTTACCCTAATTAGAATATCCTGCAAAGTATTGTCTAAGGCATGACCTAAATGTAATTTTCCGGTTATATTTGGTGGCGGCATTATAATTGTGTAAGGCTTTTTACTTTTATCAACTTTTGGTGTAAAATATTTTTTCTCTTCCCAAGATTTATAAATCCTACCTTCAAACTCTTTCGGACTATAGGTTGTAGAAATATTTTTGTTTTCTTCCATAATGTTTTCCTCCTACTTTTATACAAAATTGTTTATTTACTTTAACATAAATAGTTTTGAAATAATTTATCACGGTGTTAGCATCTGATAAATTAAAAAAAGCCTTCGTCCTAATAAAAGGACGAAGACCTATTCGCGGTACCACCTTTTTTCCCACTAAGCATGGGCTCTTATTCATTAACGGCTAGAACACCGTCTTTACCTACTATAATTTCAGCAAAGAAGCTCAAAAGCTACCTTCAAGACTTAGTTGAATAAAAACCTTTCAGCCTATGGGTTTTTTCTCTGTAAAACACTTTTAATCTTTACTCCTCTTTGTCACAGCTTATATATTTATTTATAAGATAATTATAATATTATTTATGTCACTGTCAAGTGTAAATTGAAATGTATCATGCTTTATTATCTAAGGCTTCTAAGGCAATATCTTCTTCGATGTCCTTAGGAAGTATATTTTCTTTCTCTAAATTCTTAAAGGCTACAGCCATCATAAGCTTTATTCTGTTTAGCTGATTAACCTCACTGGCTCCTGGATCATAATCTACTGCAGTAATATTAGATTCAGGATATTTTTCTTTTAGAGCTTTTATCATTCCTTTACCTGTAACATGATTTGGCAAACAAGCAAAAGGCTGCATACAGATAATATTATTTACGCCACTTTCTATCAGCTCAATCATCTCCGCAGTTAAGAACCAACCCTCTCCAGTTTGATTACCCAGAGATACAATTTCTGAAGCTTTTTTTGCTAGTTCTTGTATAGTTTTTGGTGCTTCAAATCTTTTGCTCTTTTCTAAAGCTTCTTTCATAGTTTTTCTATAAAACTCTATACCTTTAATAGCTAATAATCCCCCAATTTGTCCCTTCTTACTCCCAGATAAATATTTGTATTTAAAATCTGAGTCATAAGCTGAATATAAGAAGAAATCAATTAAATCAGGCATCACTGCCTCTGCACCTTCATCTTCTATTATATCTACCACATTATTGTTTGCAGTAGGATGGAATTTTACTAATATTTCCCCTACAAGTCCCACTTTAGGCTTTTTAACTTGGTTAATTTCTAAAGTATCAAAATCTTTTACTAATTCTTTTATGTTAGTTTTAAATTCCTTTAGACTTCCATTAATAACATTAGACTTTGCCTTTCTAACCCAATGCTCGTACAATTTATTGGCAGATCCTTTTATTTTTTCGTAGGGTCTGACCTTATATAGCACTCTCATTAGTATATCTCCATAGACAAGACCCATTAACCCTTTATTTATTAAAGAGGCTGTTATCTTAAAGCCTGAGTTTTGCTCAAGACCTCCTGCATTTAAAGATATAACGGGAATATTTCCATAGCCTGCATCTTTGAGAGCTTTCCTTAAAAAGCCTATATAATTAGTAGCTCTACAGCCTCCTCCGGTTTGAGAAATTATAACGGAGATATTGTTTGCATCATAATTCCCTGACTTTAATGCTTCTATTATCTGTCCTACTACAATAATAGAAGGATAGCAGGCATCATTATTAACATATCTTAACCCTTCCTCCACTGCCTTTTTATCTATGGATGGAAGTACCACTAAATTATATCCTGAAGCTTTAAAAGCCTCTTGAACAAATTGAAAATGAATAGGGGACATTTCTGGTGCTAAAATTGTATGTGTTTCTCTCATTTCTTTAGTAAATTCTATTCTAGGATAATCTAAAACTTCTGGCTTAGAAATATAATTATTTCTATCTCTTTCTTCAAGGGCCGCCTTTAGGGATCTTATTCTTATCTTTACTGCGCCCAAGTTATTTCCTTCATCAATTTTTAATACTGTATATATTTTTCCTGAATTGGATAGTATCTCTTGCACTTGATCCGTGGTAACTGCATCCAAACCACAACCAAAGGAATTTAGCTGTATCAACTCCAGATTATTTTGAGTAGCTACAAAGTTTGCAGCCGCATACAGCCTGCTGTGATACATCCACTGGTCAACCACCCTTAGAGGTCTATCTATTTTAGCTAAATGAGCTATACTATCCTCTGTTAGCACTGCCATACCAAAGCTAGTAATCACATTAGGAATTCCATGATTGATCTCTGGATCTATATGGTAGGGTCTACCACTTAAAACAATTCCTTTATTCCCGGTTCTTATTAGATAATCTAGTACTTCCTGTCCTTTTATTTCTATATCCTTTTTAAATAATTCTCTTTCTTCAAAGGCATTGTCCACTGCTTTTACTATTTCTTTATAAGAAACATTGAATTGTTTAAATTCATCAAACAAGCGTTTTGTTAACTTGCTTTTATTATTTAATGAAATAAAAGGATTCATAAACTTTATATTCTTTTCTTTTAAAACATCCATATTATTTTTTATAACCTCCGGGTAAGAAGTTACAATAGGACAATTATAATGGTTATCAGCATCTTCAAACTCTTTATTTTCGTAAGGAATGCACGGATAGAATATAAGATCTACATTTTTATTAACTAAGCTCATAATATGACCATGAACAATTTTAGCTGGATAACAAGCAGATTCAGAGGGTATTGTTTCCATACCCAATTCATATATCTTTTTATTAGATCTAGGTGACAATTCCACTCTAAATCCTAATTCTCTAAAAAACGTTACCCAAAAAGGAAAGTTTTCATATAAATTTAATACTCTTGGTATACCTACTCTGCCTCTTTTAGCCTCTTCAGCACTTAAAGGTTTATAATCAAATGTCCTTTTGTATTTATAATCGTAGAGATTGGGAATATCAGAGTTAGAGATTTCCTTTCCAGCTCCTCTTTCACATCTGTTACCAGAAATGAAGCTATTTCCATCAGAGAACTTATTTATAGTAAGCAAACAATTATTTCCGCAAAGCCCACACCTTTTCATAGAAGTATCTACAGTAAAATTATCTAATTCATCATAATTGACCAATGTGGATTTATATTGTCCATCAAATCTTTCTTTGGCTATTAAAGCTGCTCCAAAAGCTCCCATTAGACCAGCTATCTCAGGTCTAACAGCCTCTCTACCAGAAACTAACTCGAAGCTTCTTAATACTGCGTCATTATAAAAAGTACCACCTTGAACTATTATTTTCCTTCCCATTTCTTTAGGATCGCGAATTTTTATTACCTTAAATAATGCATTTTTTATTACAGAATAAGATAGCCCCGCTGAAATATCCCCTACAGTAGCACCCTCCTTTTGAGCTTGTTTAACTCTGGAGTTCATGAAAACAGTACACCTTGATCCTAAATCTACAGGATTATGAGCTAAAAGTGCCTCTTCAGCAAATTGTTGTACGCTTAAATTTAATGATTTTGCAAAGGTCTCAATAAATGAACCACAGCCTGAGGAGCAAGCTTCATTTAATAAAATACTATCAATGACACCATTTTTTATTCTGAGGCATTTCATATCTTGTCCGCCAATATCTAATATAAAGTCAACCCCAGGCAAAAAATACTCTGCAGCTTTGTAGTGAGCTATGGTTTCTATTTCTCCTACATCTACAGATAAAGCTGCTTTAATCAAAGCCTCGCCATAACCTGTTACCGTTGAATTTACTATGACGGCCTTAGAAGGCAACTTACTGTACAAATCTTTCAGTACATTTACTATCAAATTTAGCGGATTGCCTTGATTGCCTCCATAGTAAGTATATAATAGCTCTTCTTTTTCACCTATTAGCACTATCTTCGTTGTAGTAGAGCCTGCATCTATACCTAAGTAACACTTACCGCTGTAATGTCCTAGATCTTGTTTTACCAATTTATTATTATAATGCCTATTTTTAAAATCCTTAAGCTCCTCTTTATCTACAAACAAAGGACGTAATCTTTCTATTTCTTTATCTTCTATGTCTTTAATATTATTTAGCTTATTAATTAAACTCTCAAAATACATGCTATAGCTCTTTTTTGAAGCTAAAGCTGCCCCCATAGCTACAAATAGCTGTGAATTTTTCGGAAATATTACCTGTTCTTCTCTTAAATTCAAAGTTTCTTTAAATCTATTTCTTAATTCAGATAAAAAATATAAGGGACCGCCTAAAAAGGCGATATTTCCTCTAATTGGTTTTCCGCAAGCAAGTCCACTTACTGTTTGAGTAACTACTGCTTGTAAAATAGATACTGCAATATCTTCTTTACTTGCCCCTTCATTTAATAAAGGCTGAACATCGGTTTTAGCAAAAACTCCGCACCTAGCAGCTATAGGATAAATAGTTTTATAGTTTTTAGCTAATTCATTGAGTCCTAAAGCATCTGTCTGGAGTAGTGAGGCCATTTGATCTATAAAAGCACCAGTTCCACCTGCACAAGTACCATTCATTCTCTGCTCTATACCTTTTGAAAAATAAGTTATCTTTGCATCTTCGCCGCCAAGTTCAATGGCTACATCTGTTTCAGGTATAAATCTCTCAACAGTATTTGTAGAAGCAATTACCTCCTGAACAAATGGAATACTAAGCCATTTTGAAATAGCCATTCCCCCTGATCCAGTCACATTTATTGTTATATCATTATTCTTATACTCCTCATAGGCTTCTTGTAGCAATTTCACTATAGCTTTTTTTATATCGGAAAAGTGCCTCTCATATTTACCATAAATTAATCTATCGTTTTTATCCATAAGTACTATTTTAACTGTAGTAGAACCTACATCTAATCCAACGTGAATTACTTCTCTCATTAAATATCATCTCTTTCTTTACAAATAATACTATATATAAAAATAATATAACACTCATATTAATATAAAAATAATTAATGTAAAATGAGTGTTAAAAATCACATCTTAAAGTCATAAGCAATATATGTGTATGGTGCAAATAAAAGGGTTATTAACAAATTTTAGCATCACTTATTTCAAACGTCAATGGTATATTCTTTAATATAATCTAATTAATTCTATATTTTTTAATCTCAATAATTCAACTTTCACAATGATGGCTTTTAGGTTAACTTACTTCATTTCTATGAAATAATACGTATTTTTATAGCAATAAAGCAGAATTACTTTAACTTTTATATATTATGAATATTTTTCTTATTATTGGCTAAAAATCTAAATAATATAGAAAATATTTTACATTCTCTAGGAGGTAAAAATGAGTTACTTTCAAAAAGCTAACGAACACTATAATCTTCAAGATTATAAAAAAGCTATTTCTCTATACCAAAAGGCTATTGAAAATAAAGAAAATGAGGCTTGCTCTTATTATAATTCTGCAGTATGTTGCATAAAGCTTAAAGAATTTTCAAAGGCTTTAGATTTACTAAAGTCTGCTATACTGTTAAAACAAGACAGCAAATATTTTTTTAATTTAGCTTATTGCTATTCCATGTTAGGTGATAATAAGAAAGCTCTTATTTATTTTAATACAGCTTGGGCATTAAATCACAATGATAACGACTGTGAGAAAGCCATTAATTTAATCATAAAGAATATCAAGAAAACACCCTAAATTAAGGGTGTTTTTACCATTCCCCGATGATCTTATCACCTTTATGGTCTAAATCGAATCTTCTACTATTAAAATAGTTCCCCCCCTTATAAAAAGTTGCATCCACATTAATCCACTTATCTTCTTCAGAAATATAAACCTGATTCCAAGCATGGCTCACCCAGCTTACTCCATTAAATCCTTCTCCTGTAACCATTCTAACCTTTAATCCTGTTGCTCTAGCCATGGCTACATAAAGGCAGGCATAATCAAAGCATATGCCTTTTTTCGTGTCAAAAGTAGGAATAGCCCCAGAAGGAACACTAAAATTATTGTTTAAAACCAAGTTTGCCTTATTATAATCATAGTCAATATTAGAACCAATCCAATTATATAAAGCTCTGGCTTTAGACTTATCATTTTTATAATTAAGAACTATATCCTTTGCAAAATTATCTATAGTCGTATTGGACTTTATACCTTCCTCTAGTGTAATTCCATTATAATAGATTACCTGTCTTATTTTGCTATTCTTGTAATCTAAATTATTTTCTAAGGCATTTTGTTTAACTTCAATTTTAAAAGAATTATTAATTATATAGGGTAACTGCCTTGCCAAAGGAGAATTAGTTAATGGAATTACAATTTGCTTACAAACATAACTATAAAGCTTGGATTGTTCAAGATAGCCATTTAATATTGAATTTAAATTGATTATGGACATAAAATTAAAAGCAAAGGCTAAGATTAAAACATAGCAAAAGGCTCTTGGTATCTCAAAAATAAAACCTAACATTCTTTTACTAAAATTATTTTTATTTCTGAAATGTCTTTCCACATTATCAAATATAGGATAAAATGTTATTTTATTCAACAACTCTATTACAAATAGAATTATTATGTATAGTATATACATAATTAATGGTAAAATTAAAATATATATAATTGCAACATGCTTATCCAAATATTCTAGTAGTGCTTTGGGTAAAACAAAGGATATATCCCAGTTATGTTCAATAAAAATATTCTTATTTATATATATAGCTAAAAACATAGAAGCTACAAAAGAAATACTTTTTTCTATATCTCTAAGATCATTTTTTAAAGTGTCAGAATTAAATTTTGACATAAACCCTCGCACTAAAGGAATAATAAGAACTAAAATAAAAAGAAAAGATATAGGATTAAACCTCATTTTTTTCACCTACTCATCAATGTCATCATAGACTTTTGAACTCATTATTTCATCTATAATGCTCTTAGCATATTCAAAGCTATATCCTTTAGAAATTAAATAACTATATAGTTTTCTATTAATCTTATTTCTGTCCTTTTCTGTTTTCACAATACTAATATATTTTTTTAATGCTAAGTTTTTACCTATTTCAATTTCATCTTCTTTATCTAATTTTCTTAAGTACTCATTTATAATTTCTTCATCTATGCCTTTAGTTATCAAAGAGTATTTTATCTTATTTTTTCCCCACCTTTTTATATTTTGATTAATATAGAGTTCTGTGTACTTTTCATCATCAATAAATTTATATTCACATAAAAAATTTATTGCTTTAAGAATAGACTCTTCACTAAAGCCCTTTTGAATTAGTTTTAATTTAATTTGCTTTGTGGTCTTACTGGTTTTATCTATAATTTTAAGAGCATAGTTTTTACACTTTATGAAGTCATCTTCTATTATTGCCTTATTTACTATGTTTAAATCAACATTAGATCCAACCTTTAAATTTAGCTTAAAAACTAACTCTTTATGGCAAGAAAAATAATATTCTTCATTTATATATATATTTACTCTATCTAAATTTTTTTTCTGAATTTCAATTTTGGTAATTTTAAAGTCCATATTATCCTTCTTTCATTAATTTTCTGATTTAAGTATGTGAATAGTTGGATTGTTTAAAACCCTGTTAGCTACTTCATAAATATCTTCACTATCAATACCTTGAAGTTCTTTCATATCATTAATAAATTCATAAATATCTTCATTTTCCATACATTGATGTAAAACATAATTACATAAGTCTGTTGAATCTTCCAAGGTAGAAACCACTGCAGTCTTATGAACTTTTTTCATAAGTTCCACAGTTTCCTTATTAAAAACTATGGTTTTATTTTTGATATTCACTATGCACTCTTCAATGGCCTCTATAGCTTCCTCTATAGTTTCTTCTGCTACGGCAGTGTATATAGTGAGAGTTTTAATATTATTTGTCATATCCATATGTGTATATATATCATAAGCTAATCCCCTATTTTCCCTTACCTCTCTAAACAGTACAGAATTGGCACTTTCCCCCAACTTATGATTTAATATTTTTAAAGGCAACTCTTTATTTTTGTCTAAATCATGAAAGGTATATAAATATGTTATGGTGCTTTGCTCAATATCTTTTTTATAGGATATTGCTTTTGTGGATTTGTTATTTTCTTTTATTATATCTTTTATTTTAACTTCACAGTATTGCCAATTATTAAAGTAGGTTTTAATTAAATCTAATGCTTCTTCATGATCATAAGATGATACTAATACAATCACCGCATTATTAGGAACATAATTTTTTTTATAATAATCTATTAAGATTTTTCTTGAAAATTTTTTTACATTCTCTTCATTACCAATAATATCATACCTAAGAGGGCTCTTATGAAAAGCAACTTCATTAAGTCTTTTGAAACTAAAATCTTCTAAATCATCTTTACTGGTTCTGATTTCAGCTAAAATAACCCCTCTTTCTTTTTCTAATTCTTCCTTAGGCAAGGTAGAATTTATAAGCATATCACTTAAGATGTCTACGGATTTTTCCATCTCCTCTTCCAAAGCAGTTATGCTGTAGACTGTACAGCTATAATCTGTATAAGCGTTATATTCCCCTCCAAGGCACTCTAGCTCATTATTTAATTCTTCATTATTTCTAGATAAGGTACCTTTAAAAAGCATATGCTCAATAAAATGAGATATACCCTTCTCTTCTATATCTTCATATAATGGACCTGCCTTAATGCCAATTTGTAATGAAGCAATTTGTGTATCTCGCTTTATAGTAAGTACCCTAAGGCCATTATCCAAAGTTGTATCCATCGAGTCAAAATACCATTTTTTCATTAACATTCTCCTTAAAAATAAATATTATAACTTTATATTATAATCTTTTTGCAATGTTCTTAATACTAAATTATATCAAAATTAGTTAAGAAAAAAAAGAGATTTACTCCCCATCTGTTACCGTACAGTTTATTAAATGCTTTAATGTGTTTTGAATCAAAATTATAGTATAATACTATTAGTATTAATATTATACGATTCTGTATTTATACAATAGAGGGGGACTATATGAATACAAAATATGAAATTATAATTAATTATATTCGCGGTGAAATAGAGAATGGCAATTTTAAAGCTAAACTGCCATCCATAAGAGCGCTATCTATAAAATTTAATTGTAGTAATTCTACTGTTATACGAGCTTATTCAGAATTAGAGAAAGAAAATTTAATTTATGCTTTACCTAAAAGTGGATATTTTGTAGTTGATAAACCCTTATCAGATTTTTGGATTAGTGATAGTACCTTAATAAACTTTTCCTCTGGTGAACCAGAAGAAAGACTTTTACCTTATGAAGAGTTTTCAAAAAGTATGCAATGTTCCATTGACAGGTATAAACAAAGTTTATTTTCCTATAGCTCTCCTGCTGGCTTCTTACCCTTAAGAGAGACCTTGAAGGACAAATTTAAAAACAATTTCCAAAAGAACCTCCCTTTAGAAAATATATATATTTCATCTGGAGCTCAACAAGCCATTACTTTGCTTTCAATGATGCCCTTTCCAAATAACAAAAATAAAATTTTAGTGGAGCAACCTTCCTATAACATATTTCTAGGTTGGATAAAAATTAGAAATTACGATGTTATAGGTATAGAAAGAGGTATCAATGGTATTGATTTAGACGAGCTAGAAAATTTATTTAAGAATGAAGATATTAAATTCTTTTATACTATGCCTAGGTTGCAGAATCCATTAGGGCTTAATTATTCTGAAGAGCAAAAGTCCCAAATTGCTAAACTAGCAGATAAATATAATGTATATATCATTGAAGATGACTATTTAAGCGATTTGAACGAGGATCATATAAAGCCTTTATTTAATTATGACATAAGTAATAAGGTTATTTATATAAAAAGCTTTTCAAAAATATTAATGCCTGGAATAAGAATTGCTGCAATGGTATTACCTAGTGAAATAGTCTCTAGTTATGATAAATATAAAGTATATCATGAATTAATGCCTGTTTTACCAACGCAAGGAGCTCTTAACGATTTTATATTAAATAATAGCTATAGCAATTATTTAAATAGAATAAAAAAGTACTATAAAAAGAGAATGTCAGTGTTAAATTCTCAATTAGAAATCTTAAAAGAATATGATATACAGTATACCTTTCCGTCCAATGGATTATTTGGATTCATAAAATTTAATAATAATATGAAAATAGATGTTTTAATTAATTCTTTAAATTCTAAGGAAGTCCAAGTAAGGAATGGCATGTTCTTCTATATAGATAGCATAAGCAAGTGCCCTTGTATTAGATTAAGCATTACTAAAGTTAACGAAGAAAAAATATTAAAAGGATCTAATATTCTAATCAATGAGATTCAGAAAATGCTTAAAAATCAATATCCTCTTAAAAATACTATACTAGAAATATAAAAGATTGGTGTTCCAATCTTTTATTATTTTTATTCATAATCCTAATTATGTTATAATAAAAAAATAACATCTGCTTGAGGAGGTTATACCTTGAATAAAAAGATATTAATTGTTGAAGATGAAATTAGAATGAGAATTCTTATAAGGGACTATTTTATTAAAGAAGGCTTTATTATTTATGAGGCTTCTGATGGAGAAGAAGGTCTTAGAATTTTTGAAGAAACCGCCTTAGATATCCTCATACTAGATATAATGCTTCCTCGCATGGATGGATTTTCCCTGTGTAGAAAAATAAGAGAGCTATCTTCACTGCCTATAGTGCTTCTTACTGCAAAATCCGAGGAGGAAGATAAACTTTTAGGCTACGAGCTGGGAGCAGATGATTATATTACAAAACCTTTTAGTCCAAAAGTTTTAGTTGCTAAAGTAAAGGCATTATTAAAGAGAACTGAAGGCTCTAAATATAGCTCTGAACATATTATTGATATTGATGGACTGTACATTAACAGATTATCTCACGAGGTTAAAGTTAATAATGACATGATATATTTATCCCCTAAGGAATATGAATTACTATTATATTTAATTGAAAATAAAGGAATAGTTTTAAACCGGGAAAAAATATTAGATACTGTTTGGGGATATGATTTTGACGGAGACTTAAGGGCCGTAGATACTAATGTAAAAAGACTTAGAGAAAAACTAAAAGATAAATCTGAACTCATCGCAACAGTAAGGGGAATTGGCTATAGATTTGAGGTGAAATAATGAAAAAAACTATAGTAAAAAAATTATTTATAATTACATCAATATTTTTATTATCTTTAATTGTAGGAACTATGTTATTTCAGTCTCTATTCTTTCAAAATTTTTATTTAAATAGAAAAATGAAAAATTTAGAGAAGGATGTAGTATCCTTTAGACTAGCTTATTCCTTTGATATATCTAACAACTATGCCCTTTTTAACAGTATGCAGTTATTTGAACAAAAAAATAACGCTAAAATAGCTATTTATTCCGATAAGGGAGAAGTTAAGTTTCTAGCCAATCCTGATAAACAAATAGATCCTAAGATTTTAAAAACTTTAAATTCTATTTATTTACAAATCATGCAGGATTCAAATTATGCTGAAAATATTTTTAAGTCCAATGAAATTCTAACTACAGTGATAAATGATAAAGAGTTTACAACAAAAAATATAGTATGTGTAGCTCCTATTTCCATAAATTCAAAATATGATAATTTAATAATTGCTATATCCCCTTTTCAAACCATAGAAGAGGCTTCATCAGTTATAAGAGAATTCTATGTATACATATTCATTGCAGCTTTCTTTATAATTTTTATATTATCCTTTATTTACTCTAATATGCTATCAAAACCTTTAATAAAGTTAAATACCACCGCAAAAAAAATGTCTAACATGGATTTCTCTGAAAAATGCAGTGTAACCAGCGAAGATGAAATAGGAAATTTAGCTCAAACCTTAAACTTTCTTTCAGACAATCTTCATTCCGCCTTAACAGAATTAAAGATATCTAATGAAAAACTAAAAGATGATATTGAAAAAGAAAGAAAGCTTGAAAAGATGAGAAAAGAGTTTATTGCTGGAGTATCGCATGAATTGAAAACTCCTATAAGCATCATTGAAGGTTATGCAGAAGGACTTAAAGATAATATTGTAGAGGGAGAAGCTAAAGACTTTTATATAGATGTTATTATTGATGAAACTAAAAAAATGACCTCTCTGGTTTATGATATGCTAGATTTATCTCAAATGGAATCAGGAAATTACAAGCTAAACAAAGAAGTTTTAGACATTATGGAACTAATTAAATTAATAGTAAAAAAACATATAAATTTCGTAAAAGATAAAGAAATAGATATTCACATCGCTTTGCAAGAAAAATTTCTGGTGGTTGGTGATAAATTAAGATTAGAGCAGGTTATAACAAATTATTTAACCAACGCCATAAGATACACTCCTCAAAAAGGATTTATTAAAATTTACTCAATAGTAAAAAATGATAATATTTATATTTACTTCCAAAATTCTGGTAGTTTTATTCCTGAGAAGGATTTAAATAATATATGGGATAAATTTTATAAAATCGACAAGTCTAGAAACAGGGATATGGGCGGTACAGGACTAGGTCTAGCCATAGTAAAAAATATATTAACTTTGCATAATAGTGATTTTGGTGTAAGAAATGTAGAAGATGGAGTAGAATTTTATTTTAGCTTAAAAAAGTGTTCAGAGGTGTAAGCCACTGAACACTTTTAAAGCTTTTTCAATATTGCAAATAACAGTTTCCAAGGTCTTTATTCTAGCATAATACTTATTCTTAGATTCTACTATAGTCCAAGGGGCATACTCTGTGTTGGTCTTATAAAACATCTCGCTTAAGGCTCTTTCATACTGATCCCATTTTTCTCTATTTCTCCAATCCTCTTCAGTTATTTTCCACTGTTTTTCCTCAGTATTTTGTCTTTCTATAAATCTTTCTAGTTGAGTTTCTTTATCTATATGGATCCAGAATTTTATTATAACCACCCCAAAGTTGGATAATTGCTTTTCCATAGAATTTATTTCTTCATAAGCTCTTTTCCATTCATCTTCTGTACAGAAACCTTCAATTCTCTCTACTAATACTCTTCCATACCAGCTCCTATCAAAGATGGCTACATGCCCTGCTTTAGGCATTCTTTTCCAAAAACGCCAAAGGTAGTGATGATCCTTTTCTTCATTACTTGGAGCGCTAATAGGTATTACTTCATATCCCCTAGGATCCATAAGTCTCACAATGCGTTTTATATTACCACCTTTTCCGGCTGCATCCCAGCCTTCATATACAATAACTACCGGAATACGCCTTCTATATATTTCATGCTCAATGTCCCTCATTCGCCCTTGTAATCCTTTAAGTTTTCCCTTATATTCCTCTTTAGATAGGGCTTTATTTAAATCAATATTTTTCAGAACTTTATCATAGTCATCAGCATCTTTTGAATTTTCATCCTTAGGTAATACTTTTTTATTAACGCCATTAGATTTAACTCTATTTATCTCAGCTTCTAAAGCTTGAATTAGTTTGCTGAATATATTACATAGTGCACATTTTTTATGTTCTGAGGGTATAATATGCCAAGGAGCATAACTTTTATCCGTATGTTTTATCATATCTTCTACAGCTTCTACATATTTTTCATATTGAAGATTGTGTTTCCAATCTGCTTCAGTAACCCTCCAAGCCGTTGATGGATTATTCTCTAATTCTTTAAATCTTTTCCTTTGTTCCTTTTTACTAATATGTAAAAAGAATTTAATTATTATATTCCCATCATCACTTAATACCTTCTCGAAATTATTTATGTCTTCAAAATAGTTTTTCAGAACGGCTCCCTCTATATTTTCATCAACTCTATCTACCATAACTTTTTTATACCAGCTTTTATCGAAGATAGATATTCTACCTTTTTCAGGAGTTCTGCTCCAAAACCTCCATAAAAAAGGTCTGAACAATTCCTCTTCCGTGAGCCTATTAGTAGTATAAACATTAAAGCCTCTAGGATCCAAAGGTAATATTAACTCATTAATAAAGGTTCCTTTTCCCGAAGCTCCCCACCCCTCAAATACAATAATAACTGGTATATTTAACTTAATAAGTTCTCTCTGTAAACTGACTAACTTCTTACTATATAATCCCATATGTTCCTTATAAATTTCTTTATCTATATCATTACTTAAGCCTATATTCCTTAGCATATTATAACCTCCTTTCTCATATATTACTTTAAATTATATTTTTAGATTATACTACAAAGATATTATAAAAAAAAGTGTGTATAATTCTTAAATATTAATTTGTTTATATTTATGTAAAAAAGTACTTGAATTTTTAAAATAACTATTATATAATAATAATTGTCAAATGATCCATGGTAATTATGGAAAAATAATTTAATTTAATAGAGGAGGATTTAATTATGAAAAAATTTGTCTGTACAATTTGTGGATATGTATACGAAGGAGAGGCTGCACCAGCAAAATGCCCTCAATGTAATGCTCCTGCTGAGAAATTCATAGAAAAAGTTGAAGGTGAAATGGCTTGGGCAGATGAACATAGAATCGGAGTTGCTAAAGATGTTGATCCAGAAGTTATAGAAGGCTTAAAAGCTAATTTTATGGGAGAATGTACTGAAGTTGGAATGTATTTAGCTATGAGCAGACAAGCTGATAGAGAAGGATTCCCAGAAGTTGCTGAAGCATATAAGAGAATAGCTTTTGAAGAAGCAGAACACGCTGCTAAGTTTGCAGAGCTTTTAGGTGAAGTAGTAGCTGCTGATACTAAAACAAATCTTAAAATGAGAGTTGAAGCTGAACACGGTGCTTGCCAAGGTAAGAAAGATTTAGCTACTTTAGCTAAAAAATTAAATCTTGACGCTATACATGACACTGTTCATGAAATGTGTAAGGATGAAGCAAGACACGGAGCTGCTTTCAAAGGATTATTAGATAGATATTTTAAATAATAAAATAAAAAATAAAGCTTTTGTTTATCAAAAGCTTTATTTTTTATATGCTATAATTTTTTCTATATCCCTTACATGCTTTTCTTCTTCTTTGATTATATAATTTAATCCTAAATAAGCATTACTTAAAGAATCCTTCTCTTCTTTTACAAGATTCCCCTGAATACTTAATAAAAGTGCTAAACTATCTTTTTCAAAATTCAAAGCAAAATCTAAAATTTCATGGATATTATTATCGCTTATCTCTCTTGGAGTATTCTTAAAGGCTATTATCATTTTAGATATTTTGTCATAAGAATCTATTCTAATTTCTATATTCTCCTTTTTTAAGTATTCTTCTTTAAGCTTATTATAATATTCAAAATGTTTATTTTCCTCCTTACTTAATGCCTTTGCTAATATTTTAAAGCTTGATAAAGTTCCTGCTTCACATTCAGCAATTCTCTTATAAAAATCCCTTGCCATAGCTTCTATGTCCATGAATCCCTCTATAATATCTATTAAAGTATACATATTTTCCTCCTTAAAAAATTAAATATTCTTAAGTAATTAGAACTCTTTCAAAGCTAATTAGGTCCAACCTCCGTCAACTTTAATTATCTGTCCTGTAATATAGTTTGAGCAATCACTGCATAAGAAGGCAACTAAATTCCCTACTTCTTCTGCTTCCCCCACTCTATTTAATGGAATTTCCTCTTTTATTGTCTCTTTTTCTATATCTGAAATCCATTTATTCATTTCAGTATTAATAATACCTGGTGCTACCCCATTAACCCTGATATTAGATGGTCCTAGCTCCTTAGCTAAAGCCTTTGTAAAAGCATCAATAGCTCCCTTAGTAGCAGAGTAAATAACTTCGCAAGAGGCACCTTCTTCTCCCCAAACAGAGGATATATTAATTATAGACCCCGATTTTTGATTAATAAAATAAGGTACTACTGCATGAGTTGTATTAACATATCCTTTTAAATTAACATCTATCAAAGTATCTATTTCATCTTCATTCATATCCATAAACAATCCTACATGAGAAACCCCAGCATTATTTACTAATATGTCAATTTTACCAAAGGTAGTAATAGATTTAAGTATTAATTCTTTAGCATCCTTATATTTTGACATATCACCTTTTACTATAATTCCATATCCGCCAAGAGCTTTTACATCTTCTAAAGTCTCCTTTGCAGCACTTTCATTATTGTTAAAATTAATAACCACATTTGCCCCAGCTTTAGCTAACTCTATAACTATACTCCTACCAATTCCTCTTGAAGCTCCTGTAACAATAGCAACTTTTCCCTTTAAATTCAATTGTTCTTCTCCCTTCTAAACACGCTTCTTTTATTATATATATAAGCTATAATACTCGACCCTATAATCATTACATATCCTACAATACTTAATATATCAGGTATTTCACTCCATATCAATTGACCTATAATTGCAGAAAAAATGATATTTACATAGTCGTATATAGCTATCTCACTAGCAGGTGCATATTTATATCCAATAGTCAAGGCAAATTGACCAATAGAAGCAAAAATCCCTGCTGCTACAAGTATCATTATCTGTTTTAAGGTTAAGGGCTTATATACCATTAGCATAAATGGAAGAGTACTCACTATAGAAAAGAAGGAAAAGTAAAATACTATAGTGTAATATTTTTCTCTACTCCCAAGAAATCTTACTATTGTGTACGCCCCGCCTGCAAAAATAGCTGAAGCTAAGCCTATTAACGCTGGCAGTACAGAAATACTAAAACTAGGTTTTATTATAAGTAAGCCACCTATAAAGGCTGTAAACAGACCAACTATTTGAACTGATCTAATTTTTTCCTTAAGAAATATTACAGCAAATATGGTTACGAAAAAAGGACTTAATTTATTTAGCATGGCTGAATCCGATAAAACCATATGATCTATAGCATAAAAATAACATATAACTCCCAAAGTGCCTAAAAAAGCTCTCCAAAATAGATACTTTTGATTTTCTCTCTTACCAAAAAAACTGTTTTTATGATAAATTATCATAAAGAATGCAACTATGCAACTTACTAAATTTCTAAAGAAACTCTTCTCTATAGAAGGTATATTTCCTGACAGCTTTACAAAAGCTCCCATTACGGCAAAGCTTAAAGAAGAAATAAGTATAAACATAATCCCCTTTGACTTATTATCCACTACCCTACATCCTTTCTATTATAAAATTAGTGTTATTACCTGAATTAATTAATTTACAAATATACATTCTATGCTATAATCAATAATGAAAGCTATTAAATATTTATTATCCATACCATATTTATATTGATATAGTAAGTCTATACATTATTCCATTAATATTATATATGTTTAATAAGTAATTCGCTATATTTATGCAAGATAAAATTATTAAACATGCTAATTCAATGTGACGAATCATATAGGTATATTTAGTTCAGGCTCCCTTTGTAAGAGATAATTTGCAAAATCATAAATTGTCTTTATGATAATATTATTGATATGCTTTGCAAAAATTTAAAATCATAATTAAGAGGTGATGAAATGCTTAAAGAATTTAAAGAATTTGCTATGAAAGGAAATGTTCTTGACCTAGCCATTGGTGTTATAATTGGAGGTGCTTTTGGAAAAATAGTAACCTCTTTGGTTAATGACGTTATCATGCCCCTATTAGGCCTTGTTATTGGCGGCATTAATTTTACTTATTTATCTTTTACTCTAAAAGCCGCTGAGGGTGATAAAAAAGCCGTAATATTAAACTGTGGGCAATTTATTCAAAATATCATTGACTTTTTAATAATCTCTTTTTCAATTTTTATGGTGGTAAAGCTCTTAAATAAATTTAAAAGAAAACAAGAAGTAATAGAGGAAAAGAAAGAAGCTGCACCTTCAAAAGAAGAATTATTGCTTACTGAAATCAGAGACCTTTTAAAAGAAGCAAGTAAATAAGGTACATAATAAAAAGACCGTGAAGGTTTAAATGTTGCATTAAGACAATTTTTGAAAACATGATAGCAGCTTATTAGCAAAGGATGGAAAGTTATTTTTCCATCCTTTGTTTTTTAGTTATGATATGTGGTTTATATTGAAAAATCAACCAAGATATACGCATATAGATTCCCCCTCCCCAAAGAAGAATTTTTTTAAGCGTTAACCTGTACGGAAATATCCTACTGTATATTCATCAAAATCTTCGAGTAAGTTTGATCTTATAATACGCGTTAAGGTAAGCATCGAGTACTTAAGAGCAATAGTATCACAGCATAAATATATAAGCATATAAGAAATGAGTGCTGAAAATACTTGTATTTTTATAGCATTTTCATTGTAGCCAATGAGTTTTTTTATTTTAAGGTTTTGCTTAATCCATTTGAAGAATAATTCTATTTCCCATCTATGCTTATAGATCTTTATTATGTCTGAAGCTGGTAAATCAAAAATATTAGTTATAAAGGTCACTGCCTCTCCTTCTTCATTAAAAGTCATGATTTCTCTATAACTTTTAGTAGTAAGATTCTTAGAATAGCTTGTACCCATAATAACTTCAGTATCATATATATCTTTAGAAAGATCTGATGATATCATTCGTTCCTCCATGACTATGGAATGCTTAGTAGCTCTTGTAACAAATTTTATTTCTTTCTTACTAAGCTCATCGTACCATTTATAGTCGTAATAACCTCTATCAAAAACATAGATGCAGCTGTTATGCTCAAAGAGGCCATCAATACATTTTCTATCATTTACCTTACCTTTAACTATGTTAATTTTCTCTGGAAATTCACCATTGAATAAAGTGCTTATCTTTATACCCGCTCTACTATTGTCCATTTGGAAATGTGGAGCAAGCTTTAGAGCAACTAAGATTACTGATGAATCAATAATTTTGATAGGAGGAATGTCCTTCATAAGCCTAACGGCTCCGCGTCTTCTTTTAGCCTTATCTACCAAATGATAAAATATATCTTCAAAAATTCTATAATCTCTCGCAGAATTTTTCCTGGAAAACTGGGAGACACTTGGTACATTAATAAGATTTTTAAGCTTTTTATTTGAAGAAATCTCACTTTCAGCTTCTCTAAGACTTTTGCAACCACGTATATTTAAATAAATCATTGAGTTTATATGAGAGCGTGTATCAAAATGCTGGCTTCTATAATCACCATTGTATTTTTTTATAGTATGCTTAACAAAACTTCCACCGATTTCCGCTATTAATTTATGAAAAACTAGTTTATTATTTTTATTAGATAACATAATAAACCTCCTTGTGAATGGTTGCTTGTCACTTCCATTTAACCACAAGGAGGTTTTCTCTTTCATTATTAAATTTCTACCAATTAAAATGTGTCAATATAAAATTATTTCTTTAATGCAACAGTAGAACCGTGAAGGTCTTTTTATTATCCATTTTTCTATCTTATTATAGCTGTGCAATGGCTCTCACTGGAGCGCCATCAGAATTTTTATATTTTAAAGGCAAGCATATAAAATCAAAAATGTTCTTATTAATTCTATTCAGATTAGCTAAGTTCTCTATAGGAAGCATATTTTGATTAAATAGAATTTTATGGATGTTAAAGTCTTTAGAATCATATCTATCCACAGATATTGTATCCATCCCCACCGCTCTTAACTTAAAATTACTTAAATATTTAGCGGCATCCTTAGTTAAAGCAGGATAATTCATAAGATACTTAGGAGTACCCCAAAACTTACTCCATCCAGTATTTATTAATAAAAAATTTACTTCATTTAAATAGACTTCTATAGTTTTTAAATGCTCAATATCAATAACTTCACTACTTACATTTAAAATAGTAGCCTTGCCTAAAAAATACTCCAGGTTAAAATTTTCTAAACTTAATGCATCCTTAATCATATGAGAAGGAGCATCTACATGGGTAGCAGTATGAGACACCATATGGATGCTGCTAACTTTAAAACCTTCCTTTTCCACATTGGTAAGCTCACTTATATAGGGAATTTCTATCTTATCATATACAGATACATTTTCATCAATTAAATGTGTTAAATCAATTATATCCATAGTTACCCATCCTTTTTCAATACTATATTTCCAAAAACTTCAATGATTATCTTTATAATATTAAAATTTTAGAAATTATTCAAGATTAATCATAAAAAATAACTACTCAGGTATATTAGTTTCTGAATAGTTATTTCTAATACATTATAAAATTATCGCTCTTCTCTAAAATAGGCTAAGCCTAAAGCTTTTGGTGCTGCGTTCTTTTTAGACTTCCTAATAGAAGTTACCACTAATACAATTATGGTAACTAAATATGGAAGCATATCCAAGAAATATTTTGAAATAAAAGGATTCTGTATTCTAAAGCCTAATATATCTAATCCTCCAAAAAGATAAGCCCCCACTATAGCCTTATATGGATTCCATGCTGCAAATATCACTAGAGCCACGGCAATCCATCCCTTACCTGCCGTAATATTTTCTTGCCAAGCTGGTACATAAACGATGGATAAATAAGCTCCTCCTAATCCACATAAAGCTCCTCCTAATAATATATGCACATATTTATATAAGGTAACATTTATGCTGCTGGCATCTGCTGAGGCAGGATTTTCCCCTACAGCTCTTAGATTTAAGCCTTTGTTTGTATTAAAAATATATACTCCTAAAAGTATAGCTAATATATAGGAAAAGTATATAAATAAGTCATGCTGAAATAATATTCTTCCCAAGAATGGGATATCTCCAAGCAAAGGTATTTTAACTGGAGAGAAGAAGGTTTTAATACTCTCAGGAACAATTTGTCCCACTACCTTTTGCCCCATAAGGCTTGATACTCCGCCTCCAAAAATAGTTAAGGTAAGTCCTGTTACTACTTGATTAGCCTTAAGTGTCACAGTTAAAAAAGCATATATGAGAGCTCCAAAAGCACCGGCTATCATAGCAGCAAGTAAAGCTACTAATGGATTAGAAGTATTATAGGCCGCTATAAATCCAGTAACGGCTCCGAGGAGCATCATACCCTCAACTCCTAAATTTAGATTTCCCGCCTTCTCAGTAACTATTTCCCCTAATGTAGCTAACAGTAAAGGAGTACCAGCTACTACTGTTGCAGATAAAAATGCTACTATATCCATTACGCCACCTCTTCCTCAAGTTTTTTTGAAAATATTAATTTATACTTTAAAAATAATTCGCTGCCTAGCACAGAAAATAAAATTAAAGCTTGTATCACAAGGGCAGCAGAATTAGGTATTCCAAAAGCAGTCTGAATAAAATTACCGCCTTCTAATAAGGCTGCAAATAAAATAGAAACTACCAATATTACAGGAGCACTTAGATTAGCAAGCCAAGCTACTATAATTGCTGTATATCCAATGCCTCCTGTAACCTCTACAGAAAGAGTCTGACTTACGGCGGAAGCTTGAATAAATCCTGTTAATCCACACAAAGCTCCACTTATGAATATAGCAAGAAGTGAAACTTTTCTTATATTAATTCCTGCGTATCTTGCAGTATTTTCGCTTTCACCGATAACGCTTATTTCATAGCCTAATTTAGTATGATTCATAAAAATATATAATAAAACTATTACTATTAAAGCCAAAATCCATCCTATGTGAATTTTAAAAACTTCAGGTAATATTGCATTGTCAGAAAAGTTGGGTATCTTGGGAAAATTCATAGCTTTTTTATCTCTCCAAGGGCCATACTGAAGATAAGTAATAAATTTTAGGGCTATATAATTAAGCATTAAAGTTATTATGGTTTCATTAGTATTAAACGTAAGCTTTAGTATGGCTGATATCAATGCCCAAAGCCCTGCAAAAGCAACAGCAGCTAGTAGCATCATAAGCAATAAAATAGGCTTAGGTGTATTTGAAAATTTTAAAGCTATTAAAGCTGCTCCAAAAGCTCCCATGAAAATTTGTCCTTCTGCTCCTATATTCCAAAACTGCATTTTAAAAGCTACAGCTATGCCCGCTGCAGTAATAGCTAAAGGTATTGACTTTACAATAGTCTCTCTAATTCTATATGGAGAACCAAAGGCTCCTTTTCCTAAGGAAAAAATTACTTCAAGGGGGTTGTAACCCATAGCACCTAAAAATATGCCTGAGGCCACTAAAGCTATTAAAATAGAGAGGATTCTAATGGTTATATTTTCTCTTTTGCCTATTTCTGATCTTTTTATTAGCTTAACCAACTTTTATCGCCTCCATCGCTTCAATTTTATTAGCCCCAGTCATCATAAGACCTATTTTGTCCCTACTAGCTTCATTCACATTTAGCATTCCGCTAACTTCCCCAGAACAGAGTACCATTATCCTATCACATAATTCCATTAATACATCTAGATCTTCACCTACAAAAAGTATTGCTGTACCCTTTTTCTTTTCCTCATTTATCAAATCATAAATGGTATAACAGGTATTTATATCTAGTCCTCTTACCGGATAAGCCATAACCAAGAGCTTAGGCTTTGAATTTAATTCTCTTCCTAAAAGTATCTTTTGAATGTTCCCCCCAGATAAATAACGTATGGGATAATTTACTCCTGGGGTTTTTATGCTAAGCTTCTTTATAAGTTCCTTAGCTTCATTAACTACTGGTTTTCTACTAATAAAAATCCCCTTTTGGTCATTATATTTTTTAAGCAGCAAATTATCTACCATATCCATAGAAGCCACTAATCCCATGCCCAACCTATCTTCAGGTATAAAGCTCATACTTATACCTCTTTTTATAAATTCTCTTGGATTTTTTCCTTCTAAATGCTCTCCATTAAAAATAATTTCACCCTTCTTTATTTTTGCAATACCAGCTATAGCTTCACATAACTCCTTTTGTCCACAGCCTGCAATACCAGCAATACCTAATACTTCTCCTTCTTTTATATCAAAGGATATATCTTTTATTGCTTCAGCTTTTCCCTCGTTAAGCACAGTTAAATTATTAACTTCTAATATCTTATTATTCTTAGTGCTAATTATCCTTTTTATATGCAAATCCACAGAATGACCTACCATAAGCTCCGTTAACTCTTGAGGGCTTGTATCATCTTTAAGCAAAGTAGTAATAGTCTCTCCCTTTCTAAGCACAGTTATTCTATCACTTATTTCCATAACCTCATCCATTTTATGAGAGATAAATATTACCGCAGCACCTTGTTCCTTCATTTTCCTTATGATTTTAAATAATTTTTTAGTTTCTTGTGGAGTAAACACCGCTGTAGGCTCATCCAATATCAATACCTTAGCCCCTCTAAAAAGTACCTTTAGTATTTCTAAGTTTTGCTTTTCTCCTACAGACATATCTGAAACATATTTATCTAACTCTATATCCAAACCATATTTTTCGCAAATCTCTATAATAGATTTATCTAAATCCTTTTTTCTCTTAAGCGTAGACTTTGCATAACCCACCAATATATTTTCACGAGCAGTCATTGCTTCAATTAATTTAAAGTGTTGATATATAGTGCCTATTCCTCTTTTTACTGCATCTTTAGGAGAGGTAAATTTAACTTCTTTTTCCTCTATTGATATATCACCACTATCTGGAACATATATACCTGATAATATGTTTATTAAAGTGCTTTTGCCTGCTCCATTCTCCCCTAAAAGTGCATGGACCTCTCCAGAATAAATATCTAAATTTACATTATTACTAGCTAATACCTTACCAAACTTTTTGCTTATTGATTTTAGTGATATATAAGGACTTTTACTATTCATATGCTCCTCCAACCCTAGAAAAATTTTTATAAAATATTAGAAAATAGAACTGAAGATATGCTCTTCAGTTCCCTTAAGTCAGCTGAAATAAAATTATTATATATTGTTTAAAGTACAAGTTTACTTTTCTGGAATTGTTCCTTCAACACCTTCAACGAACCAATTCATATTCCACATTTCATCATCAGTCATTACCTTACCAGCTTCAACTTTTATATTGCCCTTTTGATCCTTAAGCGGACCTTGGAATATTTTGCTTTTTCCACTTTTAATCTCTTCTTTAGCTTTTTCTATAGCATCCTTAGCTTCTGAAGGAGCTACTGCTGTTAATGGAGCAAGGTCTACAATATTTGCATCCATTCCACCCCAATATTTTTCTGATTTCCACGTTCCATCCATAATTGCTTTAACTTGGCTTACATAGTAAGGTCCCCAGTTCCAAACTGCTGAAGTCATGTTCGCTTTTGGAGCTGTTTTACTCATATCTGTGTTATATCCTATAGAAAAAACTCCTCTTGATTCAGCTGCTTGTTGTGGTCCTGCAGTATCTTGATGTTGTGCAATTACATCCGCGCCGCTATCTATTAGAGCTAACGCCGCATCTTTTTCTTTGGCAGGATCATACCAAGTGTTTGTCCAGTTTACTTTCACTTTAGCTTGCGGATTTACTGATCTTACCCCAAGAGTAAAGGCATTAGCTGCTCTTATTACTTCTGGAATAGGGAATGCCCCAACGAATCCTATTACATTGCTTTTAGTTTTTAAGCCAGCTACTATACCGGATAAGTATCTCATTTGATACATTCTTCCGAAGTATTGTCCCATATTTGGTGCTAATTCATAGCCAGAACAGTGTAAAAATTTAACCTCAGGATGTTTTTTTGCTTCTGCTAACATTCCTTCCTGAAAACCAAAGCTCGTTCCAACAATCACATTAGCCCCTTGATCTATCATTTGTTGTACAACCTTTTGTACTTCCGCTTTATCCTCTTTTACGGATTCTTTGAACATAGTCTCTACTTTTAATTCTTTTTCTAGGTACTGCCTTCCTTGGTCATGAGAATATGTAAATCCACCATCACCTACTGGTCCTACATAAATAAATCCTACCTTAGTTTTACTATCTTTTTTCTCATTGTTCTTTGATGCTGTAGATGCACTAGTACAGCCTGTTAATATTAAGGCTGAAGTTAAAACTGTAGAAATTAAAGCTTTAATAACTTTGTTCATAATAATCCTCCTAACATTTAGTAAAATATAATAAATTTATTGTTAAATCTTGAATTATAAAAATATAACCTGGTTATCCTTCATCTCTTTTACAATAGCTAAAGATTCTATCCTTACTCCTTGCTTCTCTATTACCTCTCTTCCACATTGAAAGCCCTTTTCTATTACAATGCCTACTCCCACCACATTAGCTAAGGCCTGTTTAACTATATCTATGAGGCCTAAGGCTGCTCTGCCGTTAGCAAGAAAATCATCTATTATTAATACCTTGTCCTTTTCATCTATATAATTTTTGTTAACCTTAATATTATAGGTTCTTTGCTTTGTAAAAGAGTGTACCTCTGCTTCATAATTATCTATATCCATATTGCTTCCCAATGCTTTTTTAGCAAATACCACAGGAACATTATTAAAATATTGTGCTGCTATACAGGCAATACCAATGCCAGAAGCTTCAATGGTTAATATCTTAGTAACTTCCTCATTTTCAAATCTTTTTTTAAACTCTTTTCCCATTTCATTAAAAAGTCTTACATCCATTTGATGGTTCAAAAAGCTGTCTACTTTTAAAATATCATTACCTATAACTTGTCCACATTCTAATATCTTTTGTTTTAGCAACTCCATTAACTACATCTCCTTAAAATAATCTACAATACAAAAAATTCCTAGGCGTAAACACCTAGGAATATACAATTCATGCTAATGGCAAGTACAATGCCAAAAAAACATAAAGAATCGTATACTCGTAGTCAGGCAGTTTACGGCATCCTGGTAGAAACGCTTGAACCTTATCATCAAGCATATACGAGCGAACATTTTTATACTTATTTTAAAAATAATTCGTATTTTATTAATGGTATAGTAATTATTATATCTCACCTCTAAAAAAAAGCAATATATTTTTTAACAATTTTTTAAAATTTATTTTACAAAAAATATTTATGAAATAATATTTTAATATAATTTCATTTTTAAAACTTCTCACTTAAGCTTTTAAGTGATTGTCCATCAACTCTAAATGTGGTCCATTCATCCATGGGTATTGCCCCCATACTTTTATAAAATTCTATGGAAGGCTCATTCCAATCCAAGCACCACCACTCAAGTCTACCGCAATTCCTTTCTAAAGCTAGTTTTGCTAGAAAAGCAAGCATTAGTTTACCTATACCCTTGCCCCTTATTTCTGGCTTTACAAAAAGATCCTCTAAGTACAATCCTGGTTGTCCTAAAAAAGTTGAAAAATTATGAAAAAACAAAGCGAAAGCTACAGGGCTTTCATCATATTCGCCTATTATTACTTCTGCATATTTATGTTGAAATAAATTTTTTATTAAAATATCTTTTGTGGCTACCACTTCATCTTCTAATTTTTCGTACTTTGCTAGTCTCTTTATAAATTCCAAAATTAATGCTGCATCTTTTTCCTCCGCAAATCTTATGGTAAAGTTATTAAGTTTTGTACTAATTAATTCTGTCATTGTCTATCTCCTTTCCAAATAATCAAACTTTTCTTTTACATTCTTTTGAATCTTAAACACTGTTTTTGACAAAAATTTCCTGGGCAATAATTTAGAGCTATATATGCTAATCTTATTAAAAACTCCAGGAATCAATACTGTACTTTTACTATTCAAGGATTTATATAAAAATACAGCTACCTCTTTTGCTTCCATAGCGTTTTTTATATCCACTTTTCCCGCTCTATTAGAAAACTCTGTTTTAGTAGCTCCAGGACATAATATCTTTATATCCACACCCTTGTCCTTAAATTCAAACGCCAAGGCTTCAGAAAAAGATAAAACATAAGCTTTAGTTGCATAGTATACCGATATCAATGGACCAGGCTGGTAAGCACCTGTGGAAGCTACATTAATGATTTTTCCACCTCCGTTATTTATCATATACTTAGCAAAAATCTTGGTCATATAGGTAAGAGCCATAATATTGAGATTTATCATTTCTAAATCTTTACTAAAATCATAATCTAAAAAGTAATCCGTTTTACCTATGCCAGCATTATTAATTAAAATGTCAATTTTCATATCCCATGCTTCTATTTTTTCCTTAAGTTCTTCAATGATTTTTATGTCGCTTAAATCTCCAGAGAAAATCTTCACATCAATACCATAGGAACTAAGCTCCTTTTTTATTTGGAGTAAAGCCTCATTTCTTCTAGCTGTTAAAACTAGGTTATAATCATTTTTACCAAATAGCATAGCTATTTCTTTTCCAATGCCGCTGGAAGCTCCAGTAATTAGAACGTAATTTCTTTTACTCATTGTATCTATATAACTCTCCTTTATAATAAATAAGTAGGTTAGAAAACCTACTTATTTACATTAATCCTTTAGTTTTCTGTATAACAAATGGCTGCCAGTATCTTTTTCAAGTTTTATATTATCATAAACCTCTGTTTCAACTTCAGCTTTAAATCTTTTACCATCCTCTGTATGATCTTCTTTAGAAAAATCCTCTTTTACTACATCCTTATACTCAAAAGGCTTACCACTAGGTATTTTATTTATTTTATCTAAGTCTACATGACTTTTTGAACTCATAATCATTCCTCCTTTTTTATATTATGTGTAAAAGGCGAAATTTTAATGATATTTAATTTAAAACTAACTATATTTTTAAACTAATTTGGGTATCATAAAAACAATAGGTTTCTTAAATTTAGCTTTTAGCATAAAAACGCTAATTATTTAAAAAGTTCACCATTAAAATATTATCATAACTTTACTATATGTACAATTTTTACTTGCTAAAAAATTTACCTTAAAACTTCCTAGGTTGGCTAAATTACTATTTTATGCTAACAATACTCCATTGTCGTATTATTAATTTTTTGTCGAATATCGTATAATTATATTGTGTTATAAATTTAGCAATGCTCATTAAAAGTGAGGAGGATAATCATGAACACAAAAGAAAACGTTACCAAAAAGTTATCATTAATATCATTAATTCTAATGATTTTTACTTCAGTATTTGGTTTTGCCAATATGCCTAGATCCTTTTATCTTATGGGGTATGCTGCAATACCTTGGTACATCCTTTCAGGAGTAACATTTTTTATACCCTTCGCTTTTATGATGGCGGAATTCGGTTCAGCATTTAAAAATGAAAAAGGCGGTATTTATTCTTGGATGGAAAAGTCCATTGGACCCAAATATGCTTTTATAGGAACCTTCATGTGGTATGCCTCCTATGTAATTTGGATGGTTAATATATGTAATGCAATATGGATACCTTTTTCCAATGCATTTTTCGGTAAAGATACCACGGCTACTTGGACATTATTTGGACTTAACTCCACTCAAAGTTTAGGGATTTTAGGTGTTTGTTGGATTCTTTTGGTTACTTTTACTGCTTCAAAGGGTTTAGAAAAAATAGCGAAGGTAACCTCTATAGGGGGAACCGCTGTGGCCCTATTAAATATAGTTTTATTAATTGGCGCTGTGATAGTTTTAGCCCTTAATAAAGGACAAGTAGCTCAGCCAATTATATCATCGGCCTTTACTCAATCTCCAAATCCTAAATATGGAAGTCCTCTTGCTATTTTATCCTTTTTGGTATTCGCAATCTTTGCTTATGGTGGTATAGAGGTAGTAGGTGGATTAGTTGACCAAACAGAAAATCCTGAAAAGAATTTTCCTAAAGGTCTTACCATAGCAGCCATTATAATAGCTATAGGTTACTCCTTAGGTATATTCCTTTGTGGAATTTTCACTAATTGGAAAACGGTATTATCTGGTAGCGGAGTTCATATGGGAAACGTGGCCTATGTAGTAATGAATAACTTGGGCTATCAATTAGGTCACGGATTAGGATTAAGTGAAACCATATCTTTATCCATGGGTGCTTGGGTAGCCAGATTTGTAGGATTATCTATGTTCTTAGCTCTTACTGGAGCATTCTTTACCTTATCCTATGCCCCTTTAAAACAGTTGATAGAGGGTACTCCTTCAAAATTGTGGCCTGGAAAAATGTCTGTAATTAAAAATGGTATGCCACTGAACGCCATGTGGATTCAATGTATAGTGGTAATTGTATTTGTATTATTAGTAACCTTTGGAGGAGAAGGTGCATCTCAATTCTTCTCTAAGCTAGTCCTAATGACCAATGTAGCTATGACATTGCCTTATATGTTTATTTCCGGAGCTTTTGCATCCTTTAAAAAGAAAACAGACATTAAAAAGCCTTTCCAAATCTTTAAAAGCTATAAGAGTTCATTAGCTGCTACCATAATTGTAACCTTAACTGTTGGTTTTGCAAATTTCTTTACCATAATTGAACCAGCTACCAGTGGGGATATATACTCTACAATATGGATGATAGCAGGACCTATTTTCTTTACAATAGTAGCATTAATTATGCATTTAAGATTTGAAAAACAAAAAAGTTAAATAAGTCAAAATAAGCTACTTAAATACATTATAGGGAAGCAATTTTAATTACAATTCATAGATCTGTAAAAAACATTGCTTCCCTATTTCTACCCTAATATAATTTTTTAGTAAACATCAAACATAAATCATCATCTAATATGGATTTCTCACCATAGCTCATGGTTTTATCCTGATAACATAGGCCCTTACCGTCTGGTAAATAATCTCTTTTTATATATAAATTATGAGCAAATCCATATCCTTCATACAATCCTACTCCTAGTCCGGCGTAATTTGATTTCTCTCCAATTCTTCTTTCTGCTTCATCCATAAGTGCTGAAGCAATGCCCTTTCTTCTAAAGGCTATCAAGACATTTAAATCTTTAATCTCTGGAATACGATTTTTATTAAAAAAATCATAGTTTGAGCTCCATTGAATGGTAACATAGCCTGAAAACTCTCCATTGTATTCAGCTAGTATAACCTCTCTTTTTCCTTCCTTCATCTCTAAAAAATACTCTTTATATTGTTCTGAAGGCTTATTCCAGCCTTGCCTTTTAAAAGCTTCTGATATAACATCAAAATCTCTTTCTTCAATGGTTCTTAATGTTATTTGATTACCCATATTTCCTCCTAAAACTATTTAAACTATATTATCATAAACATTTTCAATCCAATTACTACTATGGCAATATCAGCAAATATATGTACTATCCAGGAATTTATAAAATTCTTCGATTTTAGATCTAACCAGTTAAACACAAAACCAATTGAAATAAGCCCTAAAAGCGCTAAGGATACTTGCCAAGAATTAAACCAAGTTTTAAATATGGCAATATGATATATTCCGAAAAGTAAAGAGGAATAAAAATAAGCCATGCGCTTAAAGCCTAAATTATACAAGTTTAAAAATATATATCCCCTAAAGAAGAATTCTTCTAAAAAAGAATTACCTAAGGTTATGTATAGTGCCACAAAAATAAAGTTTGTTGTGGTTATTTTTGACTTACTCTGTAATTCCTGTGCAATACCTTGTAAATCAATATAGCCTCCAATAATCCAATAAGTAATTATAATCACCAAAAATGATATTATTCCAAATAATATCCCTAGCCTAACCTGCTTTATATCTACCTTTTTTAGGTTCATAGCTCTTTTGATTTTTGTTTTTTTAATGAGGGTAAAATATATACAAGGTATTAAAATAAATAGTAATATCTTAACCGCGGTCTTAATAATATAATTTACCATTAATATTTGTTCAACAAAATATAATAAAACACAAGCTATTAGAGAAGTTATAATTATATATTTTTTATTCATTCTTTCACTCCTAATTAAGATTAAACTCAATATTTAAAAGGAGACCATGTTACAAAAACTCGTCCGTAGAAGGATGGTATTGATACTCATCTAAATCTACAGTAGAATCATCAATAAAACTAATATTCTCCTCTATTAAAAGATCCTTTTGAAGCATGTTAGCAGAGCTATCTTTTATGGCTACTTTCCCTTGGGAGTTTATGACTCTATGCCAAGGAAGGTTATACTTATGACTTAAGCTATGCAATATTCTAACCACCTGCCTGGCAGCTCTTGGACTTCCGCATAAAAAGGCTATTTGTCCATAAGTCATAACCTTCCCCTTTGGTATGTTTCCTATGATTTTAACTACTCTTTCAGTAAAGGGCTGCATTTTTCATTACCTCTCTTTTGTACAAATATCTTATATATATTTATTTTATATCATCCTCAGACAATATAAGCGTTGATTTCTTATCACTATTCTCAAACTTAATAATCGCTGTATAAAGCCTATACTTTTTATCATAGGATACATGAACTTCTTCAACTATTTTATCACTATATGGACCCTCCTTCGTGAGATATAGAATTACCTTATTGCATACTTCCTCTTCCCTTCTTTTTTTATCCAAACTATTTTTATAAAATACTATTACTACTATAGAAAGAATAGTTAAAAATATTATGAAGCTGCTAATTATAATTTTTCTTTTTTTCATTGCCTCACCTCATGACCTTTTTAAATTTTTGGGTCTTACTCTATGCTTTCTTTTAGGATTATATTGTTCGCAATATATCCTTTTTCATTTATGACCTCTATAAACTTGTTATAATTTTCTTTATTTTTGTTTAATATCTTCTTCAAGATAAAATCTAACTTCTGTATAAAACTATTTTTCTTCTTTATTTATAATTCTTTTTATATTATCTTTATGTCTAAAGATAATTAATATAGCAGCCATCGCAGTGGAAACTACTATAGGTAAAGGGCTTTTCATAATAATGCTTGCTATAAATATAGTTATACCCAGCACCATAGATCTAATAGAAACAATAGATGTAAATAGTTTTAAAAGAAAATACACTGCTACTCCCGTTAAAGTTGGAACAGGTATTAATAATATGAAAGCACCAAGAGTTGTATTTACCCCCTTACCTCCTCTAAATCCAAGAAAAGGAGTATAGTTATGTCCTAATATTACAGCTAATGCAAGCAAAGAAAGATAGATATCTTTAGAAATTAGCAATGTTATGTTTCTAAATATAACTATACCTAAAATTATTGGTATAATACCTTTTAAAATATCTCCTATTTGTGTAAGTATAGATGCTTTAGTTCCAGCTATTCTTTTTACATTAGTGGATCCTATATTGCCACTGCCCTTAGTTCTTATATCTATACCATATAGCTTTTTAGTAATTAAGTATCCCGTTGGGACTGATCCGCATAGAAAAGCTAATATAATACTAACTATAATAATCATTTTTATCACCCTTGCTAATTTTTTTGTATATAAATATAATAGATGTTATTATATAATAATTGCAAATTCTATTTTTAAAATTTCTTAGATAATATCCAGTTAACAGCATCTAAAATGTTATTTGCTACATAGTTAGCTGTAACATCTTGCCAAGTATGTCTATATTCATTAAGACTGCCTTCTCCTACTCCTGTTCGCACTAATATCCCTTTAGCTCCTATATTCTTAGCTAAAATCATGTCTGTACACCCCATATCTCCAACAACATAGCTCTTAGATAAATCTATATCATAATCCTTTTGAGCTTGTTTCACAAGGCCTGGTAAGGGCTTTTTACAGTCACATCCATCACCTCTTCCATGAGGGCAGCAGTAAATTCCATCAACTTTTGCTCCCCTAAGCTCTAATTCATGAATTAACTCTTTGACACAGTTTTCGTATTGCTCCATGGTTAAGTATCCTTTAGCTATATGACTTTGATTAGTAATTATGAATACCAGTAAGCTATTCTTATTTAGCAACTTAATAGCCTTAATGGAAAAATCATAAAAAGAGAAGTTAAGAATATCTCCTAAGGGTTCTCCGCCTAAGGTTCCCTGTAAATCTATGAAAATAGCTTGTCTACTCATATCTATTCCTCTCCGCAAACTGCTATATCTTTTAAAATTTTATGGATTTAAGTCTATAGTAGAAAGTCTATAGAAAATATCATTATCATTAAGGACCTTCTTAATAGCTTTTAAATCCTCTTTATTGGCATTGTGGAAGCAACAATCTGAGCCATAATCCCTTATGCCAAAACTAGATCTTTCACTTTTTAGCGACTCTATAACACTTAATTCAAACCATTTAAATCTTCCAGATTTATTCAGATAATCTTCCTTAACAAGTGTTATAACTTTTTCTGTCAGTTCACCCTTGTACCATTGTTGACCATTATCACTATTCTCCACTTCAATACATTTCATATTATTCAGTATTTCTTCAATAATAGCCTGTTCATATTTCCAGCATCCAAAAACTACATATTTGCTTCTCTTTAAGCTTCTTTCTATTAAAGCCTTATAAACTTCTTTATTTACAATATTATTTCCATGAGAATCTAGCTTATCAAAAAATATACGCACATGACCTTGCTGGGTTGCATACTGCTTTAGATTATCATCACTTTCAAGAATCTGCTCAATATTTCTAATATTATATTGATTACATAAGATAGTATCTTTAGCTGGTATATTAAGCCTATAAAGGTCTTCTATTAATTTATTTCTATCAAATTCAATGGTCTTAAAACATATTTCATTATCTTCAAGGTTTATTACTGCAAAACTTGATAGATTATCTTTATAACAACAAAGACTACCTGGATCAACTATGGTTAAAGGATAAACTTCTCTGCAAAATTGTAATTCCTGAAGATGGGAGCCTCTATAAAAAATATAATGAAACTTAGAGATATAATTAAAATCCACTTTTTCAATGCTCTTATGTCTTATAAAAAGTCTTATTAACGCACTTTCTTCGTTAACTCCCCCTCCACCATAGCCATTATCATCATGTATCATCAGTATTTTTTTACCTTGAATATTAAGTTCCTTTAATTTAGGTAATTCCTTTAATTTTTCTAGCCTTATTTCTCCTAAGATTTCCTTAGCCCAATTATATATGGATCTTCCATCACTATCTAATTCATCAAAGGATCTTTCTTCATTTAGTAAACTATTTTCATCATCACCTATAATGTTTATAAATCTTCTATCTTCCATGATAAGATCAAAAACTTCACAGGGGTTTGGTCCTCTCATAGCAAAATCTCCTAGATTCAATACCATTTCAATCCCTTCTTGATCTAGGTATCCAATAAAGCTCTTTAAAGCATGGATATTAGCATGAATATCCGAAATCACAGCTATTTTTTTACCTCTCATTAAATCACCCCATGTTACCATCATAATGTAAAATATTAAAACCTCTTATTTAAAAGCCTTCTTAAAAACTCAATATTATCTTTATAGTAATCTGGTGCCTGCCAATAAGCCCAGCTACAATTCCCTACCAAGAATTTTAATAGTTCTATATTTAATTCCTTATAAAAAGCTTCTTCTATGGGTAAATAACTTGAATAGGCTTTAATAAAATTCCTCTCAAAATCCTTGTTATCTAAAAAATATCTATAATATAGAGCTACAAGGTCATTTTTAATATTTCCAGGCATGCTCATCTCAAAATCGATTATAGCACTAATGTCATATTGTCCATTCACCTGTTTTACTAAAATATTTCTCCCATCAAAATCATTATGTATCAATGTAGGAAGGATATGCTTGTCTAAATCATTATAACTATGTCTTATTAGCTGTATAGCCTGTAGCAATAAATTTTCATCTGGTAATTTTTGTTTCAATATCTCCTCAAAGCATTGTTCCATATTTTCAACTAAATACTTAGAATAATCCTTTAAATTCTTATTTGGACTATTCCAATCTCCAAAAAAATCGAAAGTTTTATAGGAATGTATTTTTCCTAATTCTGTACCCATTTGATAAAACAGCTTTAACTGCTGATCATAGGGTATTTTATCTTTAATGCGGTCAAATACTTCTCCTTCAATAAACTCACAAATTATCCATTCATCCTCATTTTCTAAGGTACCATAACTAACAACCCTAGGAAGCTTAACTGTACTATTCTCTAATAGCTTTAAGCTATTCAGTTCTCTATCTCTCTTATTCTTTTTATAATAGAGTTTGAATATTAAAGATTGCTCATTAAGAATATCCACCTTATAAACCAAGTGCCTCTTTAAATGATGATTCCCCACTGGAGTTATCTTAATAATTCTTTTATTTAAAACTTTATTCAAAATAATATTCAGTTCTTTTTCGCTATAATTTAGCATAACCCTACTCCTATTTTAACTGTTATATAATTAATGAAAGCTTATAAAATTATTTAATTTCTAGCTTAGAACAAATTTCCTTTAACCAGCTTGAAAATTCTTCTTTTTCTTCATACTGCGGAAAATGCGCTGACTTTTCAAATACTATAAAATCTTTCACTGGTGCAGCTATAGATTCTAGATAGCTTTTAGCAGTACCAATTGATGTGAGGTAGTCATATCTACCAGAAATAAAGTAGCAGGGTATGTCTAGAGTTTTAACTTCTTTTGTCAACTGAGTATTTTTAACTTCATTCCAAAGCTTCTTATCCGCCATAGATAATCCTTTAATATATTTAATGCCATCTAGAAAATTATACTCTGCATTAAACAGCACTCCCTTTAACATATCCATACCTTCATTAATAAGCCTAGCAGCTCCACCATATTTTCTTACATACTCCCTTGGAAAAGACTCCTCTTTGCTTTCAACTATACTCCTATAATCTTCTATCTTGTTTATGTCTTTATCATTGCCTTTTAACTTAGCCTGTGAAAGGCAATATTCCAAAGCTTCAAGCTCTCCTTTCCAGAAATCACCTACTTGTCCAATACCTATATACGCATAATATCTCTCTGGAGCCAGAGCAGCCGCCTTTACCCCTATTATAGTACCAAAAGAATGTCCCGCCAGTATAACCTTTTCAACTTTGAGCTCATTAGGAACATAATCTGTTATTTCAATTAAATCAGTTACGAGGGTGTCTATGGAAAGCTCTGGATAACTCTGAAAAAAGCTAAAGGACTTCCCCATACCCCTTTGATCATAGTTTATTACAGTAAAATTCTCCTCAAGTAAGCTTTGATACTTTCTAGCATAGGGTGTCTCTGGGCAACCTGGACCTCCATGTATAAATATAATCACTGGGTTCTTTCTATCCTTGCCACGAATCAAAATCTGTTGCTTAGAGCCATTTATTTTAATAGTTTTATATTCTGATATACTATTTAATCCATTTATTTTAGGAGTCCAAGTAGGATGAATGGCCCACAATAGTATAATACCAATTAATCCAATACATGCTATCTTAAACTTATTATATTTCTTATTCATTATATAAATCCTCTTTTTATTAAATTGAAATTTCTAATACCTTTAGTCCATTTTCTACCTCTCCGGTATCCTTAAATCCTATAGAAAACCAAAAGGGTTCACCATTTATTTTGTCCGCAGTGAGCCAAACATCTTTTACTTCACAATTAAGTCTATTCCAAAGCAAGGCAGGTATTATCTTTCAATACAATTACCTTATCATTATAAGGAACAAGCGTTTCAAAAATATCCTTCTTTGATTTTTCAAAGCCATTGCTCCATTTATACATAAGAAAAAGCATTTTTAAAGTTGGTACATAATTAGATTTTTCCATCTTTAAGTTCTGACAAATCCAACGCTTTGCAATACGATATTTTCTTTTAAATGGTGGTGTATCCAATAAAATAATTGTATCTGCTTTTTCAAATCCATTGTTAAAGCATTGACGATAAACACCTTCAATAATCCATTTATCAGAGCATGTAATTTTGTTAAATTCAAAATCTCTTTCTTTGGCATCTCTTTTTACGTCACCACTGGGTAATCTCAAATGAACTACATTATCTAATTCATACCACGGAATATTTAATTGTTTTGATAGTTTCCTTGCCATTGTGGTCTTTCCACTCGCCACGGACCCTATGATATATATTTTATTGCGTAACATATTATCCATTTTGACATCTCACACTTTCTAAAATAAATACTACAGTTCAAAAATATTATATCTTATTTAATTCGATATGCTAAATATATATTGTTCAGCACCAAATCTCTCAACTGACTGTTCTAATTTCATACCAATCTTTTTTAATAGCTTACAAGATGCTTTATTTGCAGATTGTGTTTCAGCTACTATTCTTGTTAACTTTAATTCTTCAAAAGCATAATTTATAATTCTTTTAATGATTTCTTCCCCATAACCATCCCCCCACCATTTTGGCATAAATTGATAAGATACTTCTGTATTTATGCCGTCATGGTGTCTATCAAGAGAAACTAAACCTATGAACTCATCATTTACATGGTATCGTACCACCCAATAAAACGAATTCTTATCATATGTTATGATTTGAGAAAAAATGTGATCATAAGCTTTCTTATCTACAACTCCACCAAGAAATTCTCTTACATCTTTATTAAAATATAGTTTTTTTATATCTTCATAATCCTCTTTTTTTATATCACTTATTTTACACCTACTAGTTTTTAACATAAAATACCCCTTAACTCTTTTCCTTTATAACTATGCAAATCTTATAAAAAGCAAAGTCCTAACATCTTTTTATCAACCTCATCAAAATACCCAATATCTGTTTTTAAATTCTAAATCCTTCTAAGACTTTCTCCAAAAAATATAAATTAGCTTAAATTGAGATTATACTCATTTCGTATATAACTTATGCTCCGTCCGTTCTGATAATAAATGCGTATTCGCACTCATTTTCTCCCCAAGAAGCAATAATCCTAAAACCTCTAATATCAATTTTATTTTCCTCATGCTTTGAACTCAAAAAAGACGCTGGATGCTTCTTAATTTCAAAAGAGTATTTACCTTTCTTTAGCTCAACCGGAATATTTGCTATCCCCATGTTAGAATACATCCGATTCCCATTTTTATCAATTAAAATATCTAACACTGCGAGTTTCGTTGGAGGGTGATTATTAAAACTGATCATAGCATTTTTTCCAATCTCAATATGTGGAATATCAGCGTCAGAATCTTTTTTCAAGATGGCTTTAAAAGTGTCTTCTCTGTCATATATAGCACCATCCCATTGGTTTTTTGCAACAATGTATTTCATTTCTCTATCTCCAATAGTTATTGTTATTTTAGGTGGTTCTTTAGGTGATTTTCCTGAGGTGCATACAATGAACAAAAGGATGATTAGTATTATAAAGATGATAGCAACTTTTATTTTTTTCATAATAAGCAGTTCCTTTCATTTTTATTATAAAGATTAGCTGATAAATATTTGATTAAGCCACCAAAGTGCTGCTTTATTGGTGTCACATTTTAGGCAATAAACATCACCATTGGAACACTAGATTCTTACCATAGGTTCAAAAAACTAAAACTTCATATGGCGCTCTCGTATTAATATCTATTCTTTTGATATTATAATTATTAAACAATATATTTGCATCCCATAATTAGCGTATTATCTGTATATATAGATAAATAAATATTTAGATTACTTCTTTCATACTTTCTTTGCATAGCTCTGGTAGGTTAGCTTCTACTAGAACCTTTGACAGTATAGGCACTACTGCATTCCCACACCTTGCTTTTTGCTGTGTTGTTGGGTATGTCTTCCCAGTGTAATCAAGATTTATAATGTAACTCTTAGGAAAACCCATCCCATTGAATAATTCTCTAGCTGTAAGCATTCTTAATCCTATATCTGCTATCTTATAATCTTTTCCTCTAACTACTACTAATCCAAATCTATCTTTAGTGGTAATTGTATGGATAGGACCATTTAAGCTCTGTCCGGTATCGCAACCATAGTATTTAGTTAAAAAGGCAAATACGTTATCTTTCATGGGTAACTGTATGTCCTGCAACTTAACTGCAACTACCCCAAATCTATTTTGTGTAGGTATTGTTGCTATTGGTTCTCTTAAACTACTGCATCTAGTTTCTTTTCCCTGGTGTGTGTAGTAGTGACTTAAGAAGTACGCTGTATCATTAACTATATAAGGTTCATCTTCAATGACATACTTCTGGATACCTCTTGCTATTCTAACAAGGCTATTATCTGCTAATGGCTTTTTCCTATTAAAAATACTAGGTATTGGTATGCTCCAATCAATTATGCTACTAGCTGGCGCATATGGCAGCTTCCCTTCTCCATGAGTAGATTCTGGCCATTTAATTACTTTACCATCATTCCTCATTATCATTACTAATCTTCTACGTGTAGTAGGTGCTCCATAGTCACAAGCTGATAATTCCTTATATTTAACTACATATCCAAGTTCATTTAGCCTGCGTATAAACCTTCTAAAGTATCTACCTTTTCTTTTAGGATCTGGAACAAGTTGTTGTTCTTTTATAGGAAAATGCTCACCTTTAGCTGCTATAGTTCCATCTTTCTTAAGTACTCTTCTAGTTTTTTTATCTCTTTTAGCTATTAGTGGACACCATTCTTGGAACTCTTCTACATTTTCCAGCATCATTACTCTTGGAGAAACTTGACCTCCACATTTATTAACTATCCATGCAAGCCCTCTTACCTTCTTTTCAACAGGTTTACCGCCTTTAGCTTTGCTGTGATGTTTGCAATCTGGAGAAAACCAAACTAATCCTACTGAATGCCCTTGTATAGCCTGTCTAATATCTATTTCCCACACAGATTCACAATAGTGCTTAATTGTTGGATGATTAGTTTTATGCATCCTAATAGCTTCTATATCATGATTAATTGCTATATCTACACTCCTGCCAATAGCCATTTCTATTCCTGTACTAGCACCATCCCCGCCAGCAAAGTTATCTACAACTATTTTATTAAACATACTTGTTTGCTGGTTCATACAATCACCTCATTTATGGTAAAATTTCTCACTGATAATAGATTTGAATTACGACGTAAAAATACCGTAAAATCCTTTTCTGAATAATACGGTATTTTAATAAAATATTCGGTTTTTATTGCTGATTCGTCTATTTTGAACATTGCGAAGTAAAATAACTTCTAATTATGCTTATTAGTGGAAACTGTATCAATTAAACTCAAAAACAAATTCACATGGTTTTTCACCTCGACTGTTAATCGGAGACGAAATAATTTTCTTTGTTTTCAATTTAACATCTAACATTAATTGTAAATGGCGGCGAAATGACCCAGCACAACATAAACAGTATGATAAAGGCATGTCACGGTCATCAGAATTGCTTTTTGATAGAGCAAGGTCTGAAACTTTCACATCTTTACAAACGGTGGCTGAACAAACGCACGAATACTTATCATTGTTTTTGTAAACCATTACCGCATTCAAAGTACCGTCATTATTTAAGGCGATACTTTCGGAAGCAAAAATCTTACTATTGAGATGGAGTATTTTTTCGTTTAAAGATTTGCCAGTCAATTCTTTACCGATTTTTTCACATTTTTTTAGATATTCTTTGCCGCCCAAACAGGCACAAGAATCCAAACTTTCATACATCATATCAGCATCAAGTAAAGTTTCCATCCGTGTAATGACTTCTACTAAATCTTCGTTTCCAATAATTTTCTTTATAAGTTTTTTGTCAATATTATTTTGCTCTAATCGCTTTTTAATTCCATAAACTCTTGCCACTTTAATTTGCCCCCTCCATTATATAAATAATCTGCAGTTTGACTTATTTTACAATTCCGATATAGCTTAAGGATAATTATAGCACATATTACATATAATCTCATTATAATCATACATAGACTTATACCTTAATTTATTTTATAAATACCGTATTATTCAGTTTTCAAAGAACATTATTCGCATTTTCAATCTCAAATGTTATGTCGCATTTTCTTCATAATGTAAATTAACTTCACTTAACTTTTCCTTTATACTCATCTTTATTATCCCAATCTAACTTTTGACTGCATTTCCTGCAATTTCCCACGTCACAAAGAAACATTTTGCAACTTGAACAAAAGTATGCAATCCCAAATTCTTTATCATACTTCCAAAGAACACTTTTCGCCATTCTTTCTTACCCCTTGTTACCCCTAATATTTGAAATGTGTCTAATAGTTTTTAGTGAAAAATTCAATTCTATTATTTGTGTCAAATATATGGTAAAATTAAACATGCGTGATGTTTAATTCAAATATCTCTGGAGCCGTGAAAATCGTATATTGAACGCTACAATTAACTAGTTAAATGCAATTACTATAATTGGGAGGATGATTATTAGATGACGGAAATATCGAATCAACAAATTATAATTGACATAGAGCCGCTAAGAGCAGCGGACCGTAACCGTTGGAACATTTTGGCTCGAAGTTACAAAACCTTTTACAATACTGAGCTCTCCGACTCCGAATACGATGAAGTTTGGAACCACTTGCTGAACTCCGATGAAATCTTCGGTTTTGGTGCATATCTTCAAGGAAACTTGATTGGTATCACTCACTACCTGTTCCATCGCACTATCTGGATGGAAAAAGTCTGTTACATACAAGACCTCTTTGTCGATGAAGTTGCCCGTGGGCGTGGGGTAGCTCGCGCACTCATTGAGCAAGTAGCTCAAGCTGCACGCGAGCATAATGCTTCTAAACTCTATTGGCAAACTCACCAAGACAATACCAACGCTCGTGTTCTCTATGACAAGATTGCACATCACAAAGGTTTCATTCGCTATGACTATTCGCTTGAATAAAGTAAGCATGACCGTCATATCATCACATCCGGCTTCCAAGGAAGCCGGATTAGGCATATACCCCAACGTAAATACAACCCCTACATGCTCCCACTCTTTCCCTTGTGTTCTAAAACTATATATTGTTCCATATTTATTTTTGATTGCGACTATTCTCATAGTTATTTTTCATATAAAAATTTATTTCTTTCTTAGCTTTTTCAGCATCTTTCTCGGAAACATCATCACCAAACTTTAAAAAATCACCCTGTTCATTAAATATCATTTCAACCATAGTTCCATCGTTAATAACTTCTTCAGTTATATTAAATTTAAATATATGCATATCGCAATTACTTTCTAAATCTAAATCATAGCAAAGTTTTTTCAAAGTAGATATTATCTGCTCTTCACCATTCCAGCAATCAATTCTTATGCCATCTGCTTCTCCTATATATTCCGTTATCAATGGTCTCCAATAATCAATACTTGCAATTAATCCTGTACTAAAATAAATTCCATAATTCATTGTTCTCCACTCCATAAATGCTGTAGTAGCTCCTAAGCCTCTACTTATTAAAGTCATTTAATAATATAACTAAAAATTATATTTATTTTACGGATGAATACTTTAGAGCATTTTCTTTAAAAAATATTGCACTATTCCATTTGGATAATTATCTAGTTCTACGAAAACTGTATAGCCGCATGCTTTATAAAACTCTGGAGACTGATAGCTAAAGGTACAAGTATGAGAGAATACACAACCATTATCTTTTGCTATTTTCTCTGCTTGATTTATAAGTGCCTTCCCTAGCCCTTTTCCTCTATATGACTCCTCTATCCACATTACATCAATATACATACAAAAATTAAATGTATCACATAATATGGCTCCAATAGGTATATTATTTTCTTTTAAATATATATTTATATCAATATTGGGCTTTCTAAGCAAGCCATATGTTTTTCTAACATTATGCTGAAAAAGCCCTTTGTAAACTGCATTTGTATCTTCTTCAGTATGAGTGGTGGTCATGCTGACACCTTCCGGTAATTATTTATTTAAAGCAAAGCTTCCTGTGTCAATTCTCGTATTATCATTCTCTCACCCCATCATAATACAATCAGTTATTTAATGTTGTTTTTTATAAAATCTATACTTTTTTGTATTGATGATATAGCTTGTTCATTGTTTAATATGTTATTTCTTTTCTTATTATCAAAATCTAGCTCTATTGTCAGTATCCCCTCATAATTATCTTTCTTTAATTGAACAATAAAGTCTTTTAAAGGTAAAGTTCCTTCACCTAAAATTTTATGTTCAATACCCTTATCAAAATCACTTAAATGAATATTTTTGATAAAATCTTTAAACGTATTAAATGTCTCAATGATAGGAAAACCGCCAAAAGCACAATGGGTTGTATCAAAGGTTAAGCCTATATTGTTATTGCTTATAAACTTAAATAATTCATCGAATCTTCTCAAAAAACTTCCCTGATCACTATAAGGTAAATTTTCTGTTGTTACACGAATATCTTTAGTTTCGCAGTAATCAATCATATTCTGCTTATGAAGTTCATCCAATGTCTTAATTCTATCATCAAAATATTCTCCATTAACCATGTGGGAAACTATCACTTTTGAATCAAAGATTTTAGAAAGTTCAATGCTTTTATCAATCCAATAAACTTCACTCTCTTTTCTTGGAAAAGCAATAAACTCTAATGGGGTATGTATACTTAATATATTAAGATCTCTTTTTATAATTTCTTTTTCAAGTTCAGAAGTGTTAACGTCAATGAATTTCTGATTAAGAAATAACTCAATGTTATTACAGGATGTACTTGCGATAATGTCTAAAATCTCCCTATAGTCTTTGGTGTAATATAGTCCTGTTGAAACTGAAATTTCCATGTAATTATTTCTCCTTTTAATAACTTATAATTAAATCATTATATTTTATAACATACTATCATTATTAATTAAGGAATATTATACCATATCCTGCTACAATTGACTATAAGTTAGTATAAGTAATAAGTAGTATATGAAAATAGATTAAGATCAAAAATAGAGGAAATTAGCAAGGAGCCAGTTAGTTAAGGAGTGAATATAATAAATAGTATGATAGCACTATTATCTTACACATAAATTCTCATATTAGCGTCGTTAAATATAATCCAGTAATATTAAAGAAAGGAGGTTAGAAATGGATTTTAATAATTTTATTTCAGTAGACTACCTAAAGACCTTTATGGGAACCGTAGTTGTTACCATGTTGATGGTTCAATTTTTCAAAGAGCTTCCATGGATAAAAAAGATTCCCACCAAATATTTTACTTTTATAGTAGCTTTTTTTAATATTTTAATATGCAGCTTACTAACCAATAGTTTTACTATAACAGGTGTATATCTAATGTTTATTAATGCTATGCTTGTAACCTTTACCTCCACCGGTGGTTATGACTTTGCCATAAGTAAAATAAGGCCAAAGGCTCCAACGGAAATAAACTCTAATGTAGTTACAGAGTTTAAAGAGTAATTAAAAAGGTAGCTCTTAGGATAACCCTAGGCTCTACCTTTTTCTTTTCTTACAAGCATAAAATATACTATTTTAATATATGAAAAAGTAAAATTTAAGATTGACTTGCAGATAATTGAAATATTATTAAATTAAAAATATAATTTATAGGTCTTTTTATTTGCCACTTTGTTTATGAAAATTGCGAATCATCATACCTTCACTCTTAAACATGCCTAATAACTTATAAAAAGGCATTAGTTCCTCATCACAAAGCAAATCAATCATGTATAAATCCTTTAAGGTATTTAGCATTAGCTTGACTAATCGAGAGCCAATACCTCTGTGCTGACAATTAGGCAGCACCTCTAAAAAAGGAATATATGCACTTAAAACATTATCAGATATAGCAGTTATAAAGCCTATTACTTCACCAGTAGAATCTTCTATAGCCAGCCAAAGATAATCACTATTTCTTAACAAATCCATATGCTTTTTCGTACTGGGAGGGTTTGGCCATCCCACGAAAAATCCTTGCAAATTTTCTTCATTTATATTATCTAAAGAATTAACATATTTAATCATTGGCGCCTCCTTATATTTAAGTAATTTTTATATCAACGAGATCTCCTCATTGCAAACAAAAGTAACTATTAACTGAAATAGCTCAAAATCCACTAAATCCTTGTTTTCATCTATATATCCAACAAAATCAATATACTTATTAAACCCTTTTGTACTCTTGTCTTTTAATAGTAATGGGGTAGTGAATACCACTTGAGAAAAATCATGAGAATTTAATAATTCTTTAGTATAGAAAAGAGGAATTACTAATGCATTATCTAAGGTTTCATAGGTTATATAAACTGCTTTTTTACCCTGAGGCATTCCTTCTTTTACGGAGTCCATAATGGGTTCATGTTCTTTCTTACATTCAATAATATCCTCTATGAATATTTTTTCTGTAAATTCTCCCCAAATTTCAGAATCACTCTTAACAACTTCGTTGAATCTTCCAAAAGGCAGTTGAAGATTTATTCGAGGTAAAAAATATTTTGTATAATCCTTATATACAAATTTTAGACTCTCTATTTCTCTATTTAATATTGAATTATACTTAGCCCTAGGTGGGAATATTAGATTCATAATGATCACGGGCTGATTCTTTAAATGTTCTGGGAGAATTACACTTTCTCTGAATTTATGAAAAAAAGCTTTTTCTCGCCTCTCCTTTTCGAGTTCATATTTTTCCCGAGATTTCTCAGAATCGTTGGCATCAGCTAATTCTAAAGATTTTAAGGTGGCTAATGATGATGCTAATGCATTTTTCAGCTCTTCATTTTTAAAAAGATTATTTATTTCTTTTCCTAATGATGGTTGGATTTCCCACATGTGCTCTTGAATACCTTCTAGCAACTCATTAATAGGAATGTCTTTATCTACAACTTTCTCATCCATATCTTCTAAGATAATTTTACTTCTTACCTCTTCCTCAAAGTTTTCAGGTTCATATCTAAAGGAAGTACCACAGGAATGTACTTTTAACCCGTTAATTTCAATATGATACTTAGCATTTTGTAAAGGATCTTTTGCATTTGAGTTTCCTCTTATATCTCTTTCCCATCTTTCTCCTATTGACCCTTTATAATGTTCTCCAAAGCTTCTAGCAAAATCTCTTGGTACTAAAACCTCTAGCATGTATTTAGTTTCTAATACATATACTGCTGAAACATAAAGTTTATTTTCTAAAAAAAGCTTATTAATATCTCTATACTTTACATTTTTAAATCTATGTTCCCCTACATTCATTTTTCTTTTTCTCCCTTTTATATTGCAATCCTCTCTCCTATATTTTGATTATAAGTTATATTTTTACACATAGCTATATAAAAATTGCCTTTTGTAAAGCAAAAGACAAAAAAGTATGAATTATTAAAGATTTATTTTAAAATAATTCATCTAATAATATATAGTATCTTACTTTTTCAAGATTTACTTCCTCTATACCATAGGTTGATAAAAATATTTCTTCTAGTTTTTCATCATTGAAATTATGCTTAAGGGTTCTCAAAGCCAATGCAATATCTTGATATCTGTCTGCTACTCCAGCTCTACCCATATCTATAAATCCACTTATTTCTTTATTAAAAATCATGATATTAGGCAAACAATAATCTCCGTGAGTAAAAACTAGATCCTCATCTTTGGGTTTAGTTTTAATTAAAATATCATATAGCTCTTCGACCTTTTTTCCTCTATAGCTCTCTTCAAAATCCTCTTCATCTACCTCTCCATTTACTATCCTTTCATGGGCTATTGCTAATTTATTATCTAAGGTACTAATATAAGGACAATCTTTTATATCTAAAGAATGAACGGTCTTAAGCCCTTGAGCCGTAAGTTTAGCAATGTATTCTGGTGGTAACCCAAGTTCTTCATCAGCTCCGTTCCTCCCACCTATCTCAGAGATAAATAAAATTTCTTTTGTATCATCTTTTGAATAATAAAGGACTTTAGGCACTGGAAGTCTATTTTCTAGCCAATTATAAATATCTCTTTCATAGCTAAGACTTTCACTACTATTATGATGCATAATTTTCAAATAACCATTTCCGCCTAAACTAGTATTTCTAATTCTATATACTTTAGAATCGGACATCCCCATAGTATCCTTTTCCCATATTCCTTCATTAATAATTGCCCTTAATTCACTGGGCAAATCATTAAGAATTTCTTTTTTATTAAATTCCATCAGTGTTCACCTCAATTTTTCTTATATCAGTGTTTTAGTCCTTCCATTCACTAGAAAGCATTGCATAGTGATAAGAATCCTTCCAAATAGGAGCCCCCTCAGCTGTTCTTTTAAAAAAAGCATTTTGAACCATACTAAGGAATAAATTCATTTTCCATATAGTCAATAACTTTTCTCGTATAACTTGCTGAAGGATGACTTTATAACATCATGATCTAGAATAATAGAATTTATATGCCTTGATATCTCCTTAGCAAGAGTTGATTTCCCTGAACCTTGCGCTCCAGACATTTGTAAAAGAAACATGTATATCTCACCTTTAAACCTTTCTCTATAAATTCGTTTCTTACATGATTAAAAATCTTTCTTGATAAATTTAATATAATCTACTATTAATTCTTTACTGCCTATCTTTGAAAGCTTACTCCAATTCTTTATTATTGATACTACAGTACATATTTCAAAATAAGAATTAATACCTTTTTTCATAATACTTTCCTCTCACATTTTGTTGCTTAAGATCTTTTAGCTTAATTACCTGTTAGTTTCATTAACTCGTTCAAGCCATTCATTCATGAGAGAGTTAAATAAGACCTCTTGCTCTATCTGTAAATTATGTCCTGCTCTATCCAATACAGCAAAGGTTGCTCTTGAAAAGTTTTCTAGAATACTCCATGCATCCTTATATCCAACACAAGAGTCTTGTCTTCCTAATAACATAAGAGCAGGTTTGTCAAATTTTTCGTTTAACTTATCTACATCAAAGGAGAAGCCATAACCAGTTTCTTTAAAGCCTTCTAGAAATCTATTATCTGCTATTTTAACCCCAGACATTATTTCATTTTTATATCTTTCATAAATTGCTTCACTTTGAACCACTGCCATAGAATTGAAATCTTCTGCTTCCTCCGACGTCAGTTTAGAAAATAACTTATTATCTTTTGATAAAACAATATGCTGAGGAACATTTCGTTTTTTATTATCTGCAATTGTGACTGGGCAGATTAATGCAATACCATCTACCCTATGTGTCATTTTGTATATTACCCCCCTTGATAAATAACCTCCATAGGACTCCCCTACAATTAGAAAGTTTTCCTTTGGTATGATTTTACCAATAAAGTCAATTATGATATCAAGCATAGTTTCAGCATTATTAATCCATTCAGCACTCTCAGATTTGCCCATGCCTGGTAAGTCAATATATATTCTTTTATAATTATCTTTTTCACTAAAAAGAGGCTCCATGCATCCCAGCATTAATCTGTGGTCTACAGAATAACCATGTAACATAATAATAGGCTTTCCATCGCCTATTATTTCATAATTTATAGATATATTTTTTACCTTACACTCCATTGTTTTTCTCCTTCCGCCAAATATACATTTTTCCAAATAACAGTATAAATATTTCCTATTGCTTCTGTTCTAATTTTTTATCAAGCTCATTTAATTTAAGATTGATTTCTTTAAGCTGCAAACTTAACATATCAATTTTGCCTTCTGTTCTCTTAATGTCTTTTGGTATTTCAAAGGCAACTCTATAAATTAAATACCCTATTCCTAATATGATTAATGTTATCTCTACCATATAAAAATCCTCTCCCTCTATATGAATTGTTCCACTTTAAAATACACCATAAATAATTTATATATGCTTTTTTACTTATTCTTATATTCTTGCTTTGTCATCAAGTATGAAGGATGATATAAACCTGTGGGCGGATAAAACTCATCATGAGTATAGGTAAATCCAAGCTTTTTAAGCAATTGAGCAGAGCTTACATTTTTAGGATTGTGTCCAGCAAAAAGTGCATTTGCCCCAAGATTGTTAAAAGCATATTCTATAACTGCCAGACAGGCCTCTTGTGCAAAACCTTTTCCCCAATGCTTATCCTTCAAATGTATTCCTAATTCAAAAATATTTTTTTCAGGATCATAAGGCCTCAAACCACAGCATCCTATATTTTCATTGGTTTCTATTAAAAAAATTGGCCAATACTGAACCTTAGCCTTATTATAAGTCTCCATTTCCTTTTTTAGTCTTTGGTGTATCTCATCTTCTGACATTTTGCCAGATGATACAATAAACTTTGTTACTTCCGCATTACCCCAAAGCTCTGAAGCGTCCAATAAGTCTTTTTCACTCCATATTGAAAAGCCTAATCTTTTTGTTTTTAAAAAGAAGTTTCTCATGATCTATTCTCCTATAAAATAATAATTTACTTTCTAAGCATTAAAGTTAGAATAACCTTCTTATAGGGAAACAAGTTCAACTATTAACTTATACATGCCCCATAATGGCTTAAAGATGCCATTTTGGAACATGTATAAGTTAAGTTTCACCTTTGTTTCCCTATACATGACAGCATAAAAATACCGCAGAATTCATTTCTGAATAATACGGTATAGGTATATAAATTGTTTACTTTTTCGCTCTAATACTATGATATTCTTCGCTTGACCCCTCTAGAACAGTGGATATACTCTCTACTGTAATCCAATCATCCATATTATTTTGACGAGAGAATTTTAGAGGCTCAATTGCTTCAGCATCTTTTATTTCTATTAAGCAAAGAACTTTCTTGCCAGCCCAACGTTTTATTTGAGCTTCTGTTAAGTTTAATTTATCTTGATTTTTAGCAACAACCTCTTTTGATTCGTCCTCTGTCATTTTTTCAGAATTAAATACACTTTTAACTACAGCCTTTGCTTTAATTAATCCATCACCATTATTTTCGATAAAATAAAGACTTTCACCTTCAAATACTCTACCATGAGGTAATTTTCTTCCAGCTGCTCCTCTAATAATCATTGTTTTTGTTCCATTTAAAATTTTATTTAAAACCTTTGCCTTTGCATCGCAATACACTAAGTGTTCCATTATACTCCTCCTCTAACAAATTTATTATTTTAATAATACATCCTACAGTAACTGTAGAGTCAAGTGCTTTTTTTTACTGGTCTAATTAGTTCAGTAATATAATTTTCTTCACTTAAAGTGCTTGATATATCAACAATATAATTTTCAACATAAGGTCCATATGGTAAATAATTATTTTCATTCATCCAATCAAACATTTTTAAACAAGTATTTGGAATTCTTTCATAACTTCCATAATGTATTGCAGTCAAAGCCAAAAAACCACCGAATTTTTTTACAATACCTTTTCTTTCTTCTTGTTCTGCTACCCTTACGCATACTTCAAAATCCATGTTTTCATAGTTTGGATTTTCATATGCTTCATAATATACTGCCATCATAGTTCCTACCATATGCAATTGATTTGCTTCTATTATTTTACATAACTCTGCATATCTAAGATAGAAGTTTTCTTTTGTACAAGGAGATTTATATCTTATGTACGCCACATATGTATGAGGAAATTCTTTTAACTGAATATTGTCATCACCTGATATTCTCTCTTCATTTTGAAGTGTATACAATTGTAATCTTTCTTTCGCTAAAGTAAGTTCTAATATTTTTCGATCAATAACATCACACTGAGCTTTAGCCAATAATTGAATACATTCTATACTCTCTCTTGATATTAATTTTTTTATCTGTTTTAGAGTAAATCCAGCAGTTTTATAATTCTTAACTACTAAAATTACTGGTATTTGCTCTGGTGAATAATATCTGTAATTACTTTGACTATCAACTACACTGGGCTTAATTAAATCAATTTCATCATAATAATGCAGTGTCCTTATAGCTATATTGCATATTTTGGAGACTTCCCCTATCTGATAGTAATTATTTTCTATTTCCCTTTTCACAAAAATGCTACTCTCCTTTAAAATAAATCTATTTTATCTGATAATTATGGCTTACATTTCAATCTGTAGCATTGCTATTTTTATATAACATAGTGAGCATTTTCCGTTTCTTATACCCTGTTATTTTCTTTTCAAAGAACAGTATTTTTTTATTATATATATTACCCCCTATTTTCTATTACACAGGCCACAAACTTTCCAAATTCACTAAAGCCTAATTTCTTATAACAATTAATAGCTTGTAAATTATCAACCTTTACATTTAGTCCTATAAAATCAACCTTTTCTTTAAGGCTATTTGCTAATGCTGCTATAACTTTTTCGGCATGTCCACTTCTTCTATAATTGGGATGAGTTGTTACATGAGCTATAGCAGCAACTCCATAATCTTCAGAGTAAGCATGTATACCTGCAAAGCTTACTAACTTTTCGTCAACATATATTCCAAAATTTTCATTGAGTTTCACTAACTCATCATCTAACCAGGCTTCTGGATAACTTATTGAAATAAGTTCTTTAATAGCTTTAATATTCTTAAAGCTAAGTCTTTCAATATGATCATCATACTTTTTATTTATCAATGAATAATCACACAATCCCATGTTCATATATTCCTCTAGCTCTGAAATACTACTTTGTGTAAAAACTTCTTCTAATGTTTCTCTATTAATATGGCTATAGAAGGTGGCCGGAAGTAATTTCTTTATTCTCTTTATCAATTCTATGCTATACTCTGTGTGATCAAAGCTAGCTGCAAGCAAAACCGGAATATCATAATTAATATTTAACATAGCTATCTCTTTTATTTCATTATTATCAAACAATCCATAGCACACTACATTTTCCCAGTATCTCGGAGATAAATTACTAAATTGATATATATAATTATATCTGCTTTTGCTTTTTAAAAACTCATAGACTATGCTAGCATCATGTATAATTTTTATTTTCATTGCTTTATATCCTCTCTACCTCAGTTAATCTAACTTTTCACCTATAAACAAACCATGAAGACTATATCCCAGTAATGATTCATTTTCACAAGTCCTAAGATGATATTCTAACCAATGCTTGTACTCTTCTTCATTTAGATTTAATATTCTTTCTCCAATTAAATACCCAATACCATCTGTTCCTAAGTTATATATTTTATTTACATTATAATCTTTCATTAAATTCTCAATTTCTTCTGGAGATGAGAAGTAAAAACAGCCTTCTTTACCTTCAGTATAATAACCTTTATCCATTATAGCTTCTATATTATAAATGTCCTTTATATCTTTAGTCCTTCTAAAGTTGGATACATAAGAGGCATATTTATTGATATATGCTACAGCTAGTATTCCATTTTTCTTTAATACTTTTGTGCATTGATCTATAGCTCTTCTTCGTTCAACATCTTCCTTTAAATGATAAATTGGTCCCATACATAGCACCACATCAAAGCTATTTTTACTAAACATAGATAAATCTCTTACATCACCTAAGTATATATTAACTTTTGCACTTGTTTTTTTCTTTTTTTCCGTCATAATATCAACAAACCTTGGAACTACATCACCAGCGGTTACATCATGACCTTTGTTTGCTAAGTAAAATGAATATATTCCTGTTCCTGCACTAACATCTAATATCTCAGAACTTGGTGATATAATCTTTTCTATATAACTAATTGTTGTCAAATACTCAATGTTATGTAGCTTACTCTTTTGTAATCTTATATCTTCATCGTAATTATTATAATAGTCAAGCAACTCCTTAATTTTCACCATCTCCTAATACAGAGGTTAGCTATAACAAGCAATACCTTCAATTTGTACCAAACAAGAATCATCAATAAAGCCTGATGTAATTGTAGTTCTTACAGGATAGTTATCTATGGTAAAATATTTTGTCCAAATACTATGTATTTTGTGAAAATCTTTTATATCTTTAAGTATTATTGTGAGCTTAACTACATTTTCAAGGCCTAAACTTATTTCTTCTAGTGACTTTTGAAGATTTTTCAAAGTATTTTCCAACTGTTCTTCTACTGTAGCTCCGTTACCACCAAAATGACCTATATAAACGGTATTATCATTTATTACAAAAGTAGACAACTCATATTTATCATAGGGTGGAATAACAATTCTTCTTATCATTTAAATCAACCTCCAATTTCTTTCACTCGTTTATCTCTATAATAAACTTTCTTACTTTTATTTCTATACTGTCTATGATGAAAATTTAAAATACTGTTTACAATTGAACTACCATTACTTCTTCATCCCACATTATTTCGCCCGTTTTCTTAAATCCTACACTTTCATATAATTTTTCTGCAACTATATTTTCAGGCTCAATACTGGTATAAAACTTAATATTGCCATATTTTTCTCTAATTACATCGAACAATTTTAATACTGCACTTTTTCCATAGCCTTTCCCTTGAGAATTCTCACTAATCATTAATCTGCACATTTCCATTCTGTTCGTATCTGGATCTAGACCATACATTAAGAAACCAACCATTACTTCTCCATGATAAATACATAATGGATAAAGTTCTTCTTCAAATTTTGCCTGCAATATTGAGTACCAATTTGAAGCAACATAGTTCTGTTGTTTCTCGGAGACCTTTAAGTTCACGCATTGCTCCCAATTATCTTTATTCACATCTTTAAAAATAAGCTCCATCTATATTTCCTCCAAAAAATTTATTCTATAAATATCATTATAAGTTATATTTTTACACTTTACTACAAATCTTAAATAATTAAATGCAAAAACCTTAGGGGTACTAAGTAAGCTAGTCCCCCTGTCTGTATTATTTAAAAGTATATATAGATAAAATAGCTACACTCTTTATTCTAAGCAGGATTTAACAAATTCAATTGGATATTGAGAACGCTTAGAAGTTTCCTCTATGGTCATTCCACTTGCCAAAAAACGTTTTACAACAGATCTCATACTTTCTCCCACTTCAATGATATGTCCATCTAGGTCATAAAAGCGGATAACCTGCTGCCCCCAAGAGTATTCTTTTACAGGATGAACATATTCAATATCTGGTATCGCTTTTAGACACTCCATGAAAATATCAAAATTTTCTTCTTCAAAGTAAAGTTCAAAGCTATTGGGTTTTTGTATTATCTCCTCTGCTTTTTTATCAATAAAGCCTTGCCAAGATGATTTACTTTGCAGCGCAAAGTCTCCTTCAAAAGTTATATTCTCTCCAAAATCTAATATTACTTTTTGACCAAGCACCTCTTCATAAAACTTTCTTGATTTTTCAATACTTTCAACTATTATAACTGGGCAAGAAAATTTCATATTTATATCCTCCTTATAACGTGCACCATTTTTTACATTGTTCAATCCTTTTTCCATTGTCGCCCTGATTTTCATCATAGGCAAACTCCTTCAGTAAAGTACAGGGGAAGTCATTACACAATCCACAGTGTTCCTTATTTTTGCTCTCACAGCAGACTTTCACCCTGCAGCTATCTCCCCAGAAAGGCTTGTCTATGTTAACACAACCCTTACAATTCATTTTCTCCTTATACTCACACTCACTGCATAAAATTCCACATCTTGATTCTACCATTTGATATACCTCCATATTGTTTTTGATTGATTATATCAAATGAAACAGGACATCATTATGTCATGATTATAAATATTTTTTCATGAGGTTTTTTGCTTGTATTTTTACCTCTGATCGTAGCTCCGCAGGTTCAATGATCTCTGCCTTATCTCCGAAACTTAAAATCCAACTAAGCAAAGTTCCTTTATTAGTAAAGCCAAACTTAAAAAGAAGTTTATCCTCCTCTGTATAAGAAAAACATTCTATTCCATATTCCTCGATTAGTCTATACTTAACGCTCTTGTCAAAGATGGCAATTAGCATAATCTCGTCTTTAAAATAATTATCAAATTCCCTTTGTTCCTGCGGAATATCCCGCAATTTAAAATGCTCTCCTGTGACAGAGAGATTCCAAAGACGATTTAGCTTAAACATGCGGAAATCATTTTTCTCGCAGCAATACCCAAACACATACCATGAGGACCATTTGAATACTATAAGATATGGTTCAATTAGCTTTCGGGATTCTCCTTTGCTGTAATAATAATCAAAGGAAATCAGGCGTCTTTCTAATATGGCCTTTCTTATTTCTTCAATTTTTACCGATAGTGTACTTTTATAGTGTGAGGAAAGATCTATTAAAATATTGCTTTCAGTGGAATAAATACTTTTTTTATCAGAGGAAAACTTATCAATGAGCTGTCTATACTTTGATGTCTCTGAAATACTATCAAGGCTCTTAAGACCTGTAAATATGGCTTGAATCTCCTCATCGGTAAAAATAGTTTTGTCTATTTTATACCCTTCCGCAACTGTTATACCGCCCTTAGCTCCCTGCAATGTGACAATGGGAATGCCTGCTTTGCAAATATCTTCAATGTCCCTATTGATTGTCCTCCTTGAAACCTCAAACCTTTCTGCAAGATAAGGGGCGGTTACTTTTTCATTCTGCAATAATATGGTTAAAATTCCAATCAATCTGTCAATTTTAATTATAGTCACCCCCGGTTAAGCTGCATTTACTTGTTCAATTTATATTGATTATTTTTAATAAACTCTCTTATAACAGGTCTATCAGGCATATGAATGCTATCAGTAAAATTTTTATATCAAAAAATCTAACCTCTTTACTTTCCAATCCATCTGCTCTAATATCTTCTGTGATGAAATATACTTTATTCTTTTATTGATGCCAAGGAATAACTGTTAAGCCCTCCCATTTACTAGTCCAACTTGCTACTTTGCTTTTATAAATTTCCTCTGTTATCTGTGCCTTGTTTGCTCTTACAATCTTCCCGAATAAATCATTTAACCCAAAGGGAGCATACACTTTAAATTCATTGTTTTTTTCTTTTCTTACTCCAATGGCAGTAGCCGTTGTGGGCCATGTGTTTATGGCATCTTCTAATGAGCTATAGGGTTTTATTTCATAACCAAAATGTGATTTATACCATAGATGAACTCTAGCTTGATTCTTTATATCAATATGAATTTTTAAATCTGAATAAAGATTATTTATTTTTAAAATAACCTCATTCTCAGCTTCTAAATCTAGATTATTATCATCAAAATATACAAAATCAATATCCTTTATTCCATAGTCTAATGGATTATTAGACAGATAATTCCAAACTGTTTGTGTAATACAGCCGGCACCTATATAATAATTGTCCAAATCTAATGTTTTTGCTCTTTCTATGGCTTCACTTAGAGTTTCGCTTAACATAATAATTTTTTCTAATATCTCTATTTGTCTGTGAACATCAAATTATAGCCCTTCAGCAATTGGTGTTTCATTGAAAGCCTCCCCCTAATTCCATCAGTTCCATTAATATGATACCTCAATACACTCTTCCAGCTAAGGTTTTATATAGGCATATCCTTCACTTTGTTTATTTATAAGCTCTAAAACTCCAACTGGCACTATATTTATGAAATCAAACAAATCATCTTTTTTTATATGGTAAGCCATTAATGCATTGTTACAGGCAACAAAACTAACTCCCTTGTTATTTAACTTTTTCATAGAATCAATATTTTCATCTAACTCTTCATTGACACTATAAAGCTTTACTGCTTCTGAATTAGCTAAAACTTCTATATTATATTTTTCAATATCTATAGCTTGCAATAAATTAGCTACGTTTTTTAATAATAGCTTCCATTTACTAATTTCATCTATATGAAATATAACTTTTTGTACTGTCATAACAAATTCCTCCTATGTTTTAAAAATTTCTATATCTATGAATTATTTTCTTCTACAGATTTCATCTAACCTTTCTATAATAAAATATCATTCAACCTATAAGTAGTTTACTATTTTACTTAATCAAAGTAAAATAGTAAACTACATCTTTATGCAACCTACTTAATTCTAAAAAGTAAAAACTAATTCTAAAAATTGCTCTCCCCTGACCTTGCCATATATTTTACTTATTTCATTATAATTTATAGTTTTCATAAAATGACCTCACTAGGATAATTTTTCAGATTTAAGAAATATATAATAGCTTCTTAAGTAAAATATAAGATTTAATTAACTTAATCCTAAGCTCTTACCCTTATAATTAATCAGAGTACAAAAGTATAAGGGAGGGCACTATTTTGAAAAGCAAAATCATAATTAAATCAATTATATTTTTTATTATCTTAGGTACAATATTTTATTGTTTTAACAAGTTTAATTTATATGAGCATATAAAAGAGATCTTTTCTTCACCTGAGAACTTTAAGGGTTTCGTTATAAGACAAGGAGCTCTAGCTCCTATAGTATTTTTCTTAATTCAAATAGGTCAAGTGATTATATCTCCTATACCTGGAAACCTCACTGCTCTAGCAGGCGGTGCACTATTTGGGGGAATATCAGCTTCATTATTAAGCAGCTCAGGGATAATACTTGGGTCATTGATAGCATTTTATCTAGCAAGGACCTTTGGTAAACCTTTAGCAGTAAAATTTGTAGGGCAGTCGATTTTTAATAAATATAGCAAAGTATTTTCTGGAAAATCTTGCTTAAGCTTATTTATTCTATTTCTTTTACCCTTCTTTCCTGATGATGCATTATGTTTCTTAGCTGGGTTGTCAAATATAAATTTTAGATTGTTTTTAATTCTAACTATCTTTGGAAGATTACCAAACATAGTATTTGCTTCTTTAATTGGATCAGGCATGATTTCTTTTTCTCTTATAACCTGGATAATAATAGGTGTTCTATCTGCAATATTATTATTTTTGATGTTCCGTTACAAAAGTAAGATTGAGAACTGGTTATATAATAGATTGGGTTTTGAATAGTCTCTTTAAAATATGGTTCTTTATACTATTGCTATAACTTTCACTTACTTTATAATAGGTGGAAGTTATGCTTACTTGTATATTCTAATACCCATAATCTTTAAACTAAATTCTTGTTATAATTCAGATGATCTATATTAATCCATTTAATTTAGCGAAGGGATCAAATTTACTATCATCATTCCAACAATACTCAATATTATTGCTTATTTTTACAGCTTTTTCTTTTCCAATCAAATGTTCAATAAAACCTAATGTCATATCTATTCCTGCCGAAACTCCCGAGGATGTGAAAATATTTCCATCTACTACCCATCTTGACTCTTTTACCCACAATACATTTTTTCCTTGCTCCATAACCCATTTAAATGCTTTTTTATTTGTAGTAGCCTTTTTTCCATTTAATATTTCTGTTTTAGCTAATAAAGCTGCACCTGTGCAAACACTCATAATATATTTAGATTCCTTTGCCATACTTTTTATTAGATCGACTAAATTTTTATCCTTTACTTTTTCTCTTGTGCCTAGTCCACCTGGTACGAATAAAATATTTTCTACCTCATTATCATTAGTGTAAGTATTAGACTCTACTCTTACATTTTGAGTACTTGATATGATTCCACCCTCTAGAGATATAAAATTTAAGTTAAAAAAATCTGGTAGACAACCGAATACTTCTACAGGTCCAAAAACATCTAATGTCTCAAATTTATCAAATAATACTATATTAACTCTGTAAATCATTCTTATAACTACTCTCCATTCTTATGTATTTCCAGTAAATATTCTTAACTTTAAGCTTTAAAAATTTAATTTAAATTCATCCACTGGATCCCATGTAGACCACGCTGCTTCCAATAGATTGCCTTCATTGTCTTTAAAATAAAAATATTTTGCTTTACCCTCACCTAAAATATTGATATCTTCAACTTCTACTCCTTTTTCTTTCAATTTTTCATGAGTATATTCGATATCAGGACAGTTCATAGCCATTACCGGAAACTTTTGTCCATTCCTAATTATTTCAAGAGGCTTATAATCCTTTGTTTCAATTAATACTACTGCAATAGCGTTTTTATGAGGATAGTGTAAAACTCCTATAAATGATCCTCTATCTTCAAACTTATCAACTAGTTTTAATCCTAGATTTTTTATGTACCAATTAATAGACTCATCTATCTTTGTAGTCGGCAGGTATGAATAACCTACTCTAGTAAATAAAATTTCATTCTTCATATAGATTCCTCCCTTTACATTTTTATGCTTAAATAAAAAGATCACCAATTCGATAAATATAGGATTTAAATAGCAGTATACTATCTAAGCTTTCATCGCTTCGTCAATTGCTTTTATAGACTTTTTATCAAGTATTGCACCTGTATTAGCCTTATATATATAATCTACTATGTTATCATTGGGGTTAATCTTATTAATTTCTATTAATATATACAGAATATCCATTAGCAAAAGCTTTCTTTGACTATCCTTTCTTTTTAATACATCTATATTCATTAAAAAGTTTGCTATTTTAATATGCAATTCTGATTTAAAAATTACTAGGTTTTTTAGCCCCTGTATGGCTTGCCGTGCGGTAATAAACTTTTCGTCATCGCAACAGGAGAGATATTGGTCTATAGTACTTAGCCATAGATTATCTTCATCCCATTTTGAATTTTCTGCCAATATCATAGTTCCTATACTTCTTTGGTAAGAATTATCACTTGCTAACTTTTCAACAAGTACATTCCAATAAGGATAAATATATTCGTTTTTCTTTGACACCTCTTTCAAAAGTAAAAAAGTAGTATAGCGTATATCATCATTTTTACTGTTTAGCCATTCTAAGAGTAACCCAACATCGTCTTCTGTAATTAGATTAGCTAATACTTCTATATCTTCCCTATTTTCAAGCAAAAGTTCTATTGATATCATTATAAATCACCTCACACTAATTCCTAGACTATTAAATAAATTTATCTGTATCAGCAACAATATTAATAACTATGATTACATTGTAATCCATATTTTTCTATAATACCATATGAAAATCTGTAAGAGGATAATAAAAATTCTTGTCGAATATACATAATGTTCACTGTCAAAAAACTAAATTTTAAATAATATATTTTTTAATACTAACTATTAATTATAAAACGTCTTTAGAAGGAGATAGATTCAAATGAGTAATCATGAAAATTATGTAGATTTTATATCCGCAGTAGAAGAGATTTTGCCTAAAACGGAGCAAGACCTATACTTTTTATTTTGTAACGACGAGCTATTAATAATATTACAGCAAGAAAAGGCTATAATACCTAAGAAAAAAGATTTAGAGGGGATGAATTTATATAATCTTCAATATCTTGGTCTTTTAAACGGTCAAAACTGTTTCTGCGGCGAATTATATAAAGATGAAATATTACCTAAAAATATGCGTCTTATTAAACTTAGACCTTTAATGAGCTTAATAGAAGAGGATATGTTTTGGCTCGTAGGAAGAGCTATTCAAATTGTAAATTGGAACAAAGATCATAAATATTGCGGCAGATGTGGTACTTTAACGGAAAATCTAGAAGACGAAAGAGCTAAAAAATGTCCAAAATGCGGTTTTATAAATTATCCTAGGATTTCTCCAGCAATAATTGTAGCTGTTGTAAAGGAGGATAAATTGCTGCTTGCTCATAACAATCAAGCGCCTGAGGGAATGTATAGCGTACTTGCAGGATTTGTTGAGCCTGGAGAGACCTTTGAGGAATGTGTTGTTAGAGAAGTATTTGAAGAAACAGGAATCAAGGTCAAAAATATAAGATACTTTGGAAGTCAACCTTGGCCTTTTCCTAATTCAATGATGATAGGCTTTACAGCTGAGTATGCAGAAGGAGAAATACAGGTGGACGGAAAAGAAATTGGACATGCTGACTGGTATTTATCAAATGCTCTACCTTTGACAAGAAGAAGTATAAGTATATCCACTAAATTAATTGATTGGTTTAAAGAAAATTATTAATCTCCTCTATTTTCCAGTATATTAGCTTTAAACTTGCACATACTATAATCATAGAGAGGTGATAAGCCATGGACAAAGATTTTAACAATTGTGATTTAGGATTATACCGAAAATAATTTTAAAGTCTCCATATATTCACTAATCTTGTTGGGAGTGTCGCAAAACTACTTTAAAAAGTAGTTTGCTCCACTCCTTTTTTGTATTCAGATAAAAATCGATTATAAAAACAGGGCCATTACTCCAAGTTTTCATGAATTCTTGATTTTTTGACGCACTTAAATAAGCCTAACACTTTTTTGAGAAATTTTGTCTTACTCTTAGGCTATTTTTGCTTCATGAAGATGTTTTTTGCACCTATCATTTTGTATTTTTGAATGCAATTTATTTATATTGAAACCAAAACAAAGAAGAAGGAACTCATTCTTAACACTATTTTTGCCACGTGTTAAGAAACGATTGAATTGGTAGTCATTTTTTAGTACTCCAAAAGCTCCTTCTACTTGAATTGAACGGTTTATCCTTAACATAATACCCTCTGAGGATGTTATGTTTTCAAGGGATATCTGACGCTTTGCTACAAATGTTTTAGATACCTGCATTTTCCTATTTCCTCGTGCTTTTGTACATTTTGCTTTAAACTGGCAGTTACTGCAATCTTCACATTCATAAACAGTTGTCTCTGAACTATAGCCAGTAGCTGAAGTTCTATGGGCTATACCTATCTTTTTCAAATGCTTCCCATTATGGCAGGTATACTCATCTTTTTCTTCGTTATAGGTCATATTTTCACGCTTGCTAATATCCTTCTTAAAGCTTTTCTTCTTCCACTTTTCATAGGTCTGAGGTTTTATGTAGTATTTTTGCCCTTGATTTTCTAGGTAAATATAATTCTCTTCACTTTCATAACCAGAATCAGCAATTATATTTTTATATTTAACTCCTAAGTTTGATTTCATATCATCTAGAAATGGTATTAGTGTAGTAATATCAGCTCTATCCTGAAATATACCAACACCAGTTACATATTCACTTTCTACTCCTATTTGAACATTGTAACCTGGTTTTAGCTGTGAGTTGCGCATATGATCATCTTTCATGTGCATAAAAGTTGCATCATGGTCAGTCTTCGAATAACTATTTCTTCCATTGAATATCCCATTATGCATGTTGTATTTCTCTTGACGCTCATAGTAACATTCTAGCTCCTCTTTGAATTTCTGAAGCTTTGATTTGCGCTTACCAATACCATGAACTAGCTCTATATTTTCTTCATTTATCTTTTGATTAATAAAGTCAAGTACTTTCTTAATATCCTGAGCAGTGTTATCCTTTGCGACAGCAAAGTTTGTCATAAAGCTTAAGTTAACAGCTTCAATGCAAGACTGTATCTTCTCAAACATCTTGCTTTCATTTTTATTAACAACTTTTTTCCATACAAAAGTGTAGCGATTAGCATTTGCTTCAATTTTCGTTCCATCTACAAAAAGATTCTCAAAATTGATTTCTCCTATACTATGAAGATATTGAACTAGCTGATAAAACAAGTCTTCCACTGCTTCTGATAAATATTCTTTTCTAAACCTAGCAATTGTAGCGTGATCCGGTGCTTTCGCGCCTTGAAGTAACCACATGAAGTTAATATCCCTTCTGCATGCTGTTTCAATCTTTCTACTCGAATATATGTTGTTTGAATAAGCATATGTTAATACCTTAAATAGGATTTTAGGTTCCACTGCCGGTTTTCTTCCAACGGAAGAGTACGCCTTGTATAATTTTTCGTAATTTAATCCCTCCAATATTTGGCTAAGCAGGCGGACTGAATCATCCTCAGGTATCAACATTTCAAAATCAAATGGAAGAACCAGTTGATAATATCCATTTGATGAAGTATAATTTTTATGTTGATAATTTGGTTTTTGCATACTATAATTATACAACATTTGCGGGGCTTTCGAGCCCCGCATTTTCTATATCTGAAATAAAACAGGGCTGCTACACAGCTAACTATTTAGTTAGTTGTGCAACAGCCCCTTTTATTAATTTAAGTCCTTGGTATATTTCTCTTATACAATCATATTCATTTACTTCTAAAATTCTATATTTATTTTATTACATTACTTTTTCTTATTCCTTTATAGAAACTTATAATAATATTTGTTGGAAACAGACGCTGCTCAAATAGAATAATGGCTGATAAAACTGCCTCAATTAATCCTATACAAAAAAACAAAACATGCAGAAATACAACACCATTAAGTATTATGCATTGTACCACAATCCAAATGACTAAAGCCCAACTAAAAATGCTGCTTATATAGCCTTGAAATCTTAACTTAAAATGAAGCATTAAAGCACTAAAAACATTTCCGAGACCAATAATAACAAATAAGATAATGCCAGGTATAAGATAATTGCTAAAAGGCGAGTTTTTTAAAGGCTCCACCGGCATTCCAAGCGGCTTATAAGGATTACTAATAGCAGCCAACCCGCCAGCCATAGCGCCTATTCCTACAAATACATGTAAAATAAATAATAAACGATATACTACCTTCATTACTATTCCCCTCATCCCATATTATAACATTATTTTTATCAAGCCTAAGCAGTAAATTACTGACCTTCTGATTATAATCTACTTTTTTGTAAATTTATGAATTCAATACTACTTCTCTACCCTCTCACCCATAGAATATCTTAGTAACCTTTCCTCAAGGGTTCCAGTATGTAACTCAAATAAATGATTATCGAAATCATAAAAGTATAATGAGCGCCCTTCTCCTTCTACTCTATGGCGAGGAGGCTTAAAATCCAGGCCTAACTCTTCTATTCTCTTTAGGTACTTTTCGAAATCCTCCTCTCTTATTTTAAAAGCTACATGATTATATGTACGTTCATTTAGTTCTTTACCTTCCATTATGGCAATCCAATGCTCTCCAATTATAAAAAATTTTTCACGTGACAAAGAAAAGGTTTTATTTTCACTTGAATATACCTCCTCTGCATCAAAAATATATTTTAAAAATTTCGTTGACCTTTCTAAATCCTTCACAATAAAAGTTATATGGCTAATTTCTTCTATCATATTCCTACTCCTGATTCTTCATTTACAACTACTTTAGTTATATCCTTATTCTATGCTTTTTAAATAAAAAAGTATACCCGCTCTATCAATGTTTGAAAATTGTAGTGGATTAAGCTCCATCATTGAATTCAGTCGTTCAATATTAACCCATCTAATATCTTTTGTATCATCGCCTAAATCTACTAACTTCCCCTCTGCTTCACATCTAAAATATACTCCTATTGAATCTACTGGTCCCTTAACAGTCTGATATATAGCAAAGGGTTGGATACATTCAACTTGAAAATCTAGATTTATATTTTTAGTATTAACTGCTATTTCCTCTCCATTAATTTAAACGATATCTAGTCCGGTCTCTTCCTTTACTTCACGTTTTAAAGCATCTAGAAGGGATTCAAACTCTTCAATTCTCCCACCTGGAAGTTCGATACACTGAGGTTCATTAGGTTTATTTCTTGTTTGAATTATTATTTCCCTTTCTCCATTACGCTTTCTTTATATGATAGCTCTTGAATTAACATAGAACATATTAAGGTCTTATCAAGAGTAAATTTTGAAAAAACTTTAAAAAACTTAATCTTTACATACTATATATGTGTAGTATGTGATATTAACAAAGTCCATCAATAATTTTGTTGGACTTTGATTCGTAATATATTAAATCTACTCCCTAAATTTATAATATGTAAAAATTATTCTTTTAATAGCGACTATAAACTCAACTACAAACTGAAATTTATATATTTCGGCTTATCTTCAAACTGAGCACAATAAAAATCAAAACTAATCAAAAAACTTCCCCTTATAAAAATTCTCATTGTCAAGTTTCTTTGCCGTCAGCCTGAACATGACGCAGCCATCTGGGCATACAATGTCCTTGCTATATTTGCCATTGCCGCCAATGTTCTCTAAATCTCCGCCACTTCTGACCGACTCCATGATTGGGAACATAATCATCATGACCTTGGAACAGATACCCTGTCCATCCGCATTTATGGGACAGCCATAGGTGCAGGTATACTTATCCCCGACTTCCTCGCCGTTTCGGCAGTACCGCTCTGTATGGTCACTGCGAAGAAACCCAGTTACCTCAATTTCAAATTCATACTCCTCATCATACCATTTTTTCATGATTAACCTCCAAATTCTAATTTATGAAGCACAATTTAGTGAAATTGTAACTTAATTTATATATTTAATTGTACCATAATTTTCAATGATTTATAATTGTTTATATATCTCAGCATAATTAACTTTGAGTTGTTCTTTAAGTTCTTTATTTTCTTCTTCAAGTCTTTTGATTTTTCTTTTTAAACTGGCTATAATAGCATCTTTATTATTATCATTCATTTCTCTTTTAACTTGTGCTGGAGTAGGTACTTTTGATTATAGTTAAGTTAACTGTCTTTTCAGTTCTCTTTGCTTTAGTTAGTTTTATATTAACTACCTTATTACTCTCATAAGGATTTCTAAGCCATCCTACAAAATCTGATAGTATATTTATATTAACATTTCTATAATCAACATCTATTTCTTTGAGATATTCAAAATATAGTTTTAAAGAGTAACAGTAAGTCTTTTGAGTATTAAAACTCTTTTCACTATTATCTATATACTTTAGATATCTTGCTACTGACATTATAGGTACCCCATTATAATCAACAGTTTAAATTTTCTTTATGTGCCAAGCGAAACGTCCCCATGCAACATATAAAAACTATTGACATAATTATCAAATTCATGATAAAATAAAATTTTTGCTAAAGTTCTTAGTATATGTTATACTTAAATAGATAAATTTAAACATGGAGGTTGATAAGGTTGTTTAATATTGGAGATAAGGTTGTTTACCCAATGCAAGGCGCTGGAATTATTGAATCTATACAAGAAAAAGAAATGTTAGGGGAAAAACAGCAATATTACATAATTAAGATTTTAATTAGTAAAATGGAAATAATGATACCATTTAATAGAATACAAAGCTCGAATTTGCGTCCTATTAATGATGAAGCTACTTTAGAAAGTACATTGCAGTTCTTTAGTAATGAAGCCACAGACTCGCAAGAAATAATACCTGCTAAACAAAGATATCAAATAAATATGGATAAAATCAAATCTGGTTCCTTAAAGCAAGGTGCTGAAGTAATTCGTGATTTAACAAGAATGAATAGTATAAAAACTTTAAATTCAAGTGAAAAACAGATGTTGATGAATGCAAAAAGATTTTTAATTAGTGAGATGATTTTAATAAAAGGATTTACGGAAGAACAAGCAGATGACTTATTAAATGCCTGTTTTAATTAAAAACACTAATATATATGACCAAAGTAACTTGGAAATTACTATGAGAAATAACCCCTTTAGTAATTTTTAATTTTTTTATATTCTATTTCTATAGAAATTCCTGATTAATTGGCGGACTTTAAGATATTCATAGTTGCAAAATATGACAGAACTTTTGCAGGATATATAAAAGACCGTAGACTAATTTGCATTTATGCAAATAATCTACGGTTCTTCTTAATTAAGAAATAAGATTAAATCTTTTTAGAATCACTTCAACCATTATGTTAAAGTTCAAAAATATACTTTTTCTAAATTATAGTACAACTACGTTTGCAGCTTGATCTCCACGAGGACCTTGAGTTATATCAAAGCTTACTTTTTGACCTTCTTGAAGAGATTTATATCCATCACCTGCAATAGCTGAGAAATGTACGAATACATCCTTTCCATTATCAGCTTCTATAAAGCCAAATCCTTTTTCTGAGTTAAACCATTTTACTGTACCTTTATTCATATAAAAATACCTCCTAAAAATATCATTTAATATGTCAATTAATATTTTAAAATAAAAAATTCACATTTTATTATGAATTATATGTTACAAAATATAATTCCTAGTAAAATGTGAATTATAAATATCATTGCATACATTGAGGTCATTATAACACCTTTTTTTTAATAAGGCAACACTTTTATTTATATTATTTTAAAACATATATTATTTAGCATTTGGCTCTTTCATAAAAATCTACTCAGCACTCGCTAAAATCTTGTAACCATTAATATTAAGTTCACATATGATACTATTAGGTTTTCCCTAACCTAATATAAGCAACAACATTTTTCTCAACCCTACAAAATGGCTCAAACATTTTAAGCCTTAGTATTATATAATACTAGGGCTTAAAATATTTTAATTAATATCTATTATATATAATTATAGTATCTTGCTTTAAAGGATTTCTATTATAAATGTTGAATAAATTCAATTAAGGTGTAAAGAGGTAATATTTTTTATGAGGTGATATAAATGGAAAATAAAATTGGTAAAAATTTCGATAATCTTTCCCAACGTATAATATATAGTTACGTTGGAACATTTCCAAAATTTATACCAGTTAAATCTGAGGCAGCTACAGAGCATTCGCAGTATCAATTTTATAGCTTTATGAAGAACATTTTATTAAAGCTTTATAATAATCCTGAGCTGCTGGATATTTCTATGGTACCAGATGACTATTATGAGGATTGGGAGTTTCAAAATCGAAAACCTGAATTAATTGAAACCATGAGAAAATATAAGAAAAAAATTGATGATTTTTATATACTACTATTCAAGATTGGGGAGCATGGAGTAGCAAAAAATAATAAGCTATATGTTAGCAAAATTCATATGAAGGTTATAAGTAAAACACTTTCAAAACTTGATAACCTGGGATTAAAAAGTGAAAATCGTAAAGATGAATTTGTCTTTTGGAGTGATGAATATCCGGATATGATTTATGCTTGGAAGTTGCTTGTAGGTACCTCTTTGAAAAGTAATAAAGATTCACTACTTCTGTTTTCACGCTGTATGTTTGATAGTACATATTCTTATACTAGTGATATCTTTAAGAACCTATTAGAAAATAAATCTGCATTTCAAGTTCTGGAGGATTTCTTTGAGCAAAATGGCTATGAGCGCGTGGATATCAGGGGCAATGAAATTTCACTAGATTGGGTGAAGAATTATGGCAAAAAGGATGAACCCCTCAAAGCCTCTTGCTTAGAAAAGACATATGGTGGTATTTCAATTTATTATGATTATAAAAAGAAAAATCAAATTGTATTTGGATTAAGAATTCCAAGGTTTAAAGACCTACTGCTTCACTTTAATGAAATGGATAGTGAATTAAAGGATTTTGTGATTTTAAATACAAAAAAATGTAACAGTTGCGGATATTGCACACAAACAGATAAAACAGGCACAAGAAAGCCACAATTTCTTACTGTTATCTATAATGGTGAATATAATCTGTGTCAGCTTTTTCCAGGATACAGCTTTACCTGGACTTATGTCGATGATAAAGCTGCTTTGAATATTATTAAAATGCTTTCCTTTATGGATTTGATGCTTGAAAAAAGTAACACCGCTTAAAGAAATGCGTTATAAAAATATAAAGAAAGGAATCTAACTAAATTATTTGGCTAGATTCCTTGTTACTTTGGCTATTTCATTTTTTACAACATTTTTTATGGAGATAGTTTTGGTAGCCTTCGGCCTTACATATTTCATCTCCTTGGTATATTCCCTTTTTACAAAAATCACAGATATTATTATACATTGCTGTCTTTTCAGTGCCTTCAATGATCATAGGCTTAGTCTTCTCTATTTCCCTTTCTTTTTTCCATAAAAGATTTTTTACATTGTTTTTATTATTACTGCATATTAGCCAATTAATATAATTGTCCATATTCCCTTTAAACAAAATCTTTGCTTTTTCCTCTGCAATTTTAATAATATCTTCATCTAAATTTACTGATAGCCTTTTTATTCTAGAATGTTCCATTAAACTTCTCCTGCTAAACTGTTTTCTACTAGCAGAATATGCTTATATATTGAAATTTGTTACTAAATCTCTTTTCTCCATCTTCTTTTAAAATAACTTCTGGTAGCTTTGTCTATGATAGCTTTAAAATAGCTTCTTAATTCTTCATCAATAAATTTAGCAATGTTTTGTTCCGAAATAAAACCTTTATAGGCCAATATTCCCTGAAGATATTCATAGGCCATATCTGTAAGTTCTTCATGGGTAAAGCCTTTTATATAAAAGCAGGCTGTTATATCTTTAATCAAATAACTATATTCATAAATAAATATACCTTGATTCTTCTTTAACACATTATTACTTTCACCCATTTTTATTCCCCTTTCAGCATTACACAAACGTTAGTTCCTTCATTATTATTTTACCATAAATATCCATAATTGTTAAGCAATTTTATTTCATTGATGTTTTTGTTTGTGGGGAAACTAAGTGAAGGTAATACTTTGTTAAAAAAAGAAAAGATGCAGTAAGGTTATCTTTGTTAATTTACTACATCTTTTTAAAGACTAAACGTAAATTTGGGTAAATTAAATCTGTGTATATCTTATGTTAGCTACTTATGTAACAGTTCATAGTTTCTCATCAAAACTCCTCTTCCTCTCCAACTAAAAGCTCTATTTCTATATCTTCTTATGAATTCCTTATTAGATATTTGATCTAACTCCTCATAATCCATACTGTACATTAAATTTTCCTTGAACTCTTCTAATAAGGTTTTTTCTATCTTTAGATTATGGGGGCATACTTCTTGGCAAATATCGCAACCCCATACTAAATTATTCTTTTTTAATATTTCTATGTCCACAGTAGAAAGTTCCCGCTTTTTTTGGGTTATATAGGACCTACATTTTAAAGGGTTTATAGTAAAGTCCCCTAATATACACTGACCAGGGCACTTTCTTACACAGTTAAAGCACTGATAACAGGTTCGTTCCTGTGGCTTATCATGCTCAAAAGGATAATTGTTTAAAATATAGCCTATGAACACATAAGAGCCATATTTATCTGTTATTATATGGTTATTAATTCCCCAAAAACCGAGTCCCGCTTTATATGCTAAGTATCTATCGCTTAAAGGTCCTGTATCTACAAAAGCTCTATAATTAAAACCTTCTATTTTCTCACATAAAAATTTCCCTATATCTTCAAGCTTACTCCTTATTATTATATGATAATCTATGCTATAAGCATATTTAGATATAGTAGCTTCCTCTACATTCCCTATATAATAAGGAAATAGGCAAACTATCACTGATTTTACATCTTCTAAGGTTAAGCTGGGATGAATCCTTTTTTCAACATGCTTTTCCTCGAACCCCGATATATATCCTTTTTCAATCTGCCTTCTCCAGACTTTTTCAAAATCATAGTATGGTTCTGAAGGCGCTATTCCCACATATTCTATTTTTATAGAATTACAAAATCTTAATAGTTCGTCTTTCATATATATCCTTCCAATCACTGATTTATTTTAAAGTTTATATTATAATATTTTGTCTAGAAAAATCAGAACTATTCTTTGTTATTTATAGCAGTAAATCTTATCAAACCGCCCTCCTAGCCTGCTTAATATCTCATTTGTAATAGTATGAGCTTGTTCCGCAATTTCTCCCGCTGTTATTTCTAAGTCTCCAGATTTTCCAAGAATAGTAGCTATATCATTTTGTTTTACATTGCATATACTGGAAACATCAATAATCATTTGATCCATACAAATACGTCCAATAATAGGTGCCTTTTCTCCATTGATAAGTACATTACCAACCCCACAGGATAGACTGCGTGGAATACCGTCTGCGTAGCCTATGGATATAATTGCAATTGTCATGTTTTTAAAGGCTGTGAATTGTAGTCCATATCCAACAGTTTCCCCTTGTAACAGTTCTTTAATGGCCGCAACCCTCGCCTTAATTGACAAGATAGGTTTTAAATCCACAGCATATTTTGTTTTATCCCTTGAACTGCTTAATACCCCGTACATGGCTATTCCAATTCTTGCATAATTGCATTCTAATTCAGGATAATTCAATACGCCATAACTGCTTTGAATATGCTTTTTAGAACACTTGAATCCAATTTTTTCTAATTCTTCTATCATTCTATAAAATCTATCAATTTGTAAATGTGTAAAATCCTCATCCGATTTAATAAGGCTATCGGCCACACATAAATAAGTAAAAATTCCATCAATGATTAAGTTATGGCATTGGAACATCTTTGCAACATAAGTAATATTTTCAGCACGCTCTCCTAAACGATGCATACCGGTATCAATTTTAATATGTACTTTCACTTTCTTTCCATATCTATTGAGCATTTGAGCGTATTCATAATCAACCACTGTCTGCATAAGTCGAAACTGTTTCAGTAAGAAAAATTGCGATGGATGTGTATAGCCTAAAATCAAAATTTCCCCTTTAACACCGCCTTTACGCAAGTTTACACCTTCTATTATAGAAGCCACACAAAAGGCTCTTATTCCCAGCGCATTCAGTTCCTTTGATATTCTAACAGCCCCATGCCCGTAGGCATCACCTTTAACCGCTGGCATAAGTTCGCAGGTCGCCGGCAATAAGTTCTGTAAAACCTGAATATTATGACGTAAACTGTTCAAATCAATCTCCATCCACGCTCTACCTTTACAAAAGTTATATTTCTTTCTTAGGATACTCATAAGAGCAGTCTTCATTGAAAATAATCTCATGTTTATGCCTCCATATTGTAGCAATGAGCCCCTCTATGCTGTTGCCCTATAGCCATATGCCCCAATAATAAAATTTTCATTTTCTCACCGCCAATTCAATAAGTTTCCTAATGATTTCCTCAAAAGAAAATCCAATGCTTTTCAACATATTTGGATAGCGACTATGAGAGGTAAAACCAGGGATTGTATTTACCTCATTAAAGACAATATCTCCATCCAATGTTAAAAACATATCTACTCTTGCAAATCCACTGCATCCTAAGACTTTGTAGATTGCAGTAGCGGTCTTTTTAATTTCCTCTGCTTTTTCATAGGAAATTCTCGCTGGAACATGAATATGAGAGGTCTTCATGGTATATTTTTCTGTGTAATCGAAAAAGCCTTGTGATAACTCTATTTCATCAACATTTCCGATGATAAGTTCATCCGTACCCAAAACAGCGCACCCAACCTCGAAACCATTAATACTTTCTTCAATAATTACCCGATTATCATATTCAAATGCTATTTTGATTGCCTGAGGAAGTGTATTCTTACTGCTAACTTTCGTTATACCAAAGGACGATCCAGCCTTTACAGGCTTGACAAAAAGTGGATAACCAAGGTCTTCTGCTTCTGCCAATGCTATACCTATATCCATTTTATTTTGCAGAACATAGGAACGAGGTGTTTTTATACCTGCAGCATGCACAACTCTATGTGCCATATCTTTATCCATGCAAAGAGCTGAACAAAGACTATCACAGCCAACAATAGGAATACTGGCCAATTGCAATATTCCCTGTACTGTACCATCCTCTCCATTTTTCCCATGTAATACCGGAAAAGCAGCATCTAATTGGATGATATTAACTTCCTCTTTTCCAAAAGTCACAATGCCATGCAAGTGTTTACTAGGAGAGAAGACCGCCGGGATACAAGTTTCTACCGAAAACCATGTATCATTAGGTATATTATCAACTTTTCCCTTATAAAGATACCATTCGCCGTTTTTAGTAATACCGATTAAGACAGGATCATATAAATTTTTGTCCATATGAGTAATTATGGCATGAGCAGATTGAAGTGAAATTTCATATTCAGTAGAACAGCCTCCAAATAAAACTGCAACTTTCTTTTTCCTGTGCAGGCTACCTTTAATTCTATTCTCTTTCCTGTAACTGAAATCAGGCCATACCGAAACCTCATTTGTAATGCCTTTAAAAGTACTCTCGAATATCATCTCAAACTCTTTTGATTTATTCATTACCTTTTCCTCCTTATTGCTTCATATCATGTGATTATGCGATACAACTACATATTGCATTCTGTTTTTTCTTATATTTTTTATGGAACCTTTAATATCTAATGACTCACTTGTCCTATTTGGTTATAGATATTAAACGCATCTAGAATATGGAATTGCTTTGTCTTGTGATTTCCATTTGCACCGGCAGTTACCATGATGTATTCCTTTCCATTCACAACTGCTAAGCTGGCAAGACACAACCCTGCTTCTTCTGTATACCCTGTTTTTCCTCCCAATATTTTTCCTCCAGTTACATCTGTACGATCCATATATTTAAACATGGTATTGTAAAAAGTTATTCCATGGGGATTCAGGTTTGTTGGTTTGGTGCTATACCTATTACTGGTATAGATCTTACGGAACACATTGTTTTGAAGTGCATACTGTAGTAAAATAGCCATATCCTTTACGGTGGTATAATGCTGACTATCCTGTAATCCTGTTGAGTTACGAAAATGTGTACCTTTCATCCCTAATTTAACTGCTTTTTCGTTCATCATCTTCACGAAGTTTTCTTCTGAACCCGCAATTTCGTTAGCTAATCCAAGACAGGCCTCTGCACCAGAGGGCAGCAATACTCCATACAGTAAATCAATAACTTTCACTTTCTCATTAGGCAAAAATCCAGCCATTGAAGCATCTGAAGCATATAATCCTGGGAAAATATCAGATGAAAGTTTTATGGTCTGATTAACATCTGATACAGTATCAATTACAAGAATGGCAGTCATTATTTTGGTTAATGAGGCTGGATATATTTTTCCATTAGAGTTCTTTTCCATTAGCACTTGATTACCCTTTAAATCTGACAAAATGGCATTTGGACTATACAGTTTATTTGTCTTAATATCAATGGCTTCTTGCTTCTGATTTTTTTTAGGATCTTGATTTTTTTCTAGTATTTTATCATCATACTCTTTTTTAGCCGTATCTACTTCTCTAGGTAAATATGTTTTGTTAAACAGCACTGTCTTCCATTGAAGTAATAAAATTGCTATACAAGCGAACATAAAAATAAATAGACTGACTTTTAAATAACTACTTTTTTTCTTTATTTTTCTTAACATATTAAATTCCTTTCTTCTAAACTAATACTTTTTAGTGGAGTCGGCTTTCAATTTAATGACTATAATAACAGCTTGTTTCAAACAGGTCGAAGTGCAGCTTAATAAAGAAAAGCCTGTTCATATCGATAAAATCATTCTACCGAAAATGAACAGGCTAAACTTTAATATGAAATTGTTTAATTATTAAGAAAAGATAAAGATAAAATTGATATTCTATTAAGACTAATAACTTTATATATTTATGCTTTTTCTGGCTCATGCTGCTTAATGGGTAAAGCAACGTTAAAAACAGTGACCCCATTACTGCTTTCCGCAGAAATTGTTCCACCATGTAATGTGATAATTTCTTTTGCTATGGCCAATCCTAAGCCAGAGCCACCAGTATTTGTTGTTCGGGCTTCATCCAACCTAAAAAATTTTTCAAATATGTAGGTAAGCTTTTCTTTAGGAATTGTTTTTCCTGTATTTTTAAAAGATATTACAATATTATGCTTTTGAACTTCCGCCGAAATGTCAATAGTACTGTTATCGTCACTATAAGCCACGGCGTTTTTTAAAATATTATTAAATACTCTTGCTAATTTAATTGGATCTCCATATATGGTTATATTTTCATCAGCATGGATTACAGCTTTCTTTCCGTGTGGTTCAAGCAAGGGATAGAATTCATCTGTCATTTGAACCAGCATATAGTACAGGTCAATGGTTTCTTTTTCTAAAGTAATTGTTTGAAAATTGTATCGTGTAATTTCAAAAAACTCGTTGATCAGTTTTTCTAAACCATATGCTTTTTCTAAGGTAATTCCTATATATTTTGCCTTTTGTTCAATGGGCATATCCGGGGCCTCATCAAGCAAACTCAAATACCCAATGACAGAAGTTAAGGGTGTCTTTATATCGTGAGCTAAATACATTACCAAATCATTTTTTCTCTGTTCCGCTTGCTGTGCATTATGTTCCCTTATTTCCAAGGTTTGTTTTAAGGCATTTAACTTGTTTTCCATAAAACCCATCTCTGGTGACATCTCAATGTCTTTGTTTTCCCCTCTTATTAAAGCGTCAATACTATCATTCATTTCATCGAAATATTTTGTAAACCAGGAAAGAGACAAACGAAAGAATATGAGAAAAAATATGATAATTGTTATAAATATAAAAATATTTAAATTATTACGGAAAGTGTAGTGATAAATTTTAAATGCATCCTCATAATCTAGTAAAAAAGTCTTTTCTAAAAATCGAACAATCCACTCTCCAATATTCCCTCTCCATAAAGAACGTAAAAGCAAAACAGCAAAAACCGAAGCTAATATGATGAATAGCATCTGAAAAAATATTTTACGTTTTAATTTTAAATAATCAGGTCTTTTTCTTTTATTTTTCAATTTTATATCCTACTCCCCATATGGTTTTAATGTATTTTGGATTTTCCACGGAATCATTCATTTTTTCTCTTAAATGCCTGATATGGACGGTGATAGTATTATTGCTTTTGCTAAAATACTCATCGCCCCAGATTTCATGGAATAATTCTTCTGCGCTGACAGCATTACCTTTTCGCTGACACAGTATCCTCAATATAGAAAATTCAGTAGGGGTAAGTGTTAATGGTTTTTCATTCAACAGACACTGATGTGTATCTATATTGAGGACTAATCCAGAGTGAATAATGATATTTTCATCTTGTTCTGGAGCTATATTATATTTCAAATATCTGCGTAACTGCGCCTTAACTCTTGCCACTAATTCTAATGGACGAAAAGGCTTTGTAATATAGTCATCTGCACCCAGTGTCAATCCAGTAATTTTGTCAATTTCTTCTTCCTTTGCCGTAAGCATAATCACTGGATAAGTATATTTTTCTCTGATCTTTTGGCAAATTGTAAAACCGCTTATTTCAGGAAGCATAACATCTAAAATAGCAAGGTCGATTTTATTCTTTGAAATACAATCTAAAGCGTCTTTCGCAGAATAAAATTTATAAACAATATAATTTTCATTTTTTAAATATAACTCTACCAAATCTGCAATTTCCTGTTCATCATCTACCACAAGTACTCTTCCGTTCACAGTATTCACCTCTCTTATCTGCAATATATTATTTTACCACTAAATCTCATAGAGAATATTATTTTATTCTTGATAAATTATTAAGATTTTCCTAAGCTGGACTTCTTCTTGTATCAATAGACTTCAAAGATAAAGTATTCCGCTATTCATAATGTCCTCTGCTTTCTAAAGCTTGTATAAACATTTCACTATTACTGACCATTTTTCTTCCCCCTATATAAAGCTTTGTAAATATATCGGTTTTCTAGTTGTATATTTACATTAATTATACATAATATTCTATTGATTTAAAATACTTATGTATACATAGAAAAAGAAGTATTCAACTTTAGGTTTATTGAATACTCCTTTTGAATTTTGTATGTGGGTTTTCATTTCAGTAATATAACGTGCTTATTTATAAGATTCGTAGTTTTTGGTAATCTCCTCTACAAGTGCTTTATTTTCAAAGAGTGCACATCCTCCTTTATGCTCCTTTAGCAGTCCATGCATACTTTTTATTTCATTTAATAGTGGCGATTTTAATGCCTCTTTAAGAGTTAAGCTTTTTAAATTAACATCTGAATAAGGGGCAAAGGGGCATGGTTCCACTGCTCCTATTGAATTAATATGAATAAACCCTCTGCCAGCAGCTAAGCATCCACCAAATTCCTTCTCATCTCCTGGAAAAGCTATAAATATGCCCTTATATTTTTCTCTTAATTCTCTGAGTTTACCATCAAGGAATATCCTTTGAGCTTCAGATAACACTAGATTTTCTGTACTAGAATCAAAAGGAATATATTCGATAAAGAAGAATACCCTACAACCCTTATTTATATGATTTTTTATAAACCCTTCCTCCATAACACTTTCTATATTTTCTGAGGTAAGAGTTATTGATATTCCATAGAATATACTTCTCTCTTTAAGCAAATCAAAACTTTGAGAAATTTTTTCAAAAACCTTTTCGCCTCTTCGGTTATTGGTTTGATTTCTATCTCCTTCTATGCTTATTACAGGTATTAAATTTCTACAGGAAGCAAAAAAATCAACCCACTCTTTATTGATTAAAAGTCCATTTGTAAACATGGGAAAGATGATTTCAGGAAACTTTATGCACTCTTTGATGATGTTACTTTTCATAAGTGGCTCTCCACCTGCTAACAGTATAAAAGCTATTCCTAACTCCCTTGCCTGGAGAAAAATATCTCTCCACTGCTCTTCATTGAGTTCTGAAGAACAAGGATGATCTTTGATTCTATCATAACATCCCTTACATTTTAGATTGCAGGTACTTGTAATAGATGCTATCATAAAAGGCGGCACATGCAGTCCATTTTCTTCAAATTCATTTCTTATGCGCTCTGTATTTTTTTGTTTTAGCGCTATAGTGATGATACTTTTAGCTGAAGAAAAATCTTTAAGAGCTATTTTTATAAAGTCTTCAATAAGAAGGGCTATTGACTTGTTTAACATTTTTGTTAAGGTGCTATTTGATATTTCAGAATAATTTACCCTCTCCATTCTCATTCCTCCAAAACTATTTATTAGTAATGCTATCCCAGAAAAAGTCTATATGCTCGCTTATCTGCTTTTGAAGTCCATCCATATCAATATTATTCATATTCTTTAGCATAAATTCTTCATACATTTTATAAATTGAAAAAGCATGAAATTCCTGCGAAAGTAAATGGGGATCTCCTTTTTTAATAAGGCCTTTTTCCATAAGCTCCACAAGAAAATTTTCCATAAAGCTTCTTGGCTTTTGAATAAATTCTTCCCAAAAAAACTCTCTAATCTTTTGATTTTTAAATTGTTCCTTGATGATAATATTTAAAATATTAGTGATTTCTGGCTTTTTAAGAGTAGCTACAACACTATATAGCCCTTGTTTTAGCATAGCGGGGATTGAATTTTCTTTAATATGACCTTTATTTATATCAAATACCCTTTCACCTTGATAAAAATTTTTTCTATAATATTTAAATATCTCCTCAAGAATCTCTTCTTTGCTATTGAAATGATTATATATGGAGCTCCCTTTAATACCTACAATCTCAGCTATTTTTCGTATTGATGCATTATCATAACCTTTAGTTGCAAACTCCTGTATAGATACAGTTATTATTTTCTCCTTTGTATTAGCCTGTTTTAAATTTTCATCAAAAACTCTCTTCAAGTTCCACCCTCCTAACTAACAATGTTAGCATACCTTTATAATAAACTAACAACGTTAGTTTGTCAATAAATAGTAATTGCAAAGAATATTTTTTCAATACAAAAAAGTCTTTACTATAACGTTAATAAAGGAACATCCTTAAATTTACGTAAATAAATCTATGAATGTTCCTTTATTTATTGAATGTACCCTTTTATCCTTTTTAATAACTGCATGAGTTATTTCCACATCTGACTATAACCTATTACTTCATTACATCCCTTATTACCCTCAAAGCATTTTTATTGAATATTTTTTCTATATCATCATCACTAAAATCTTTTTTATGAAGAGCCCATGCTAATTTTCCCATTTCAGAAGCATCATTAATTTCTACTTTATTACCAATTCCATCAAAATCGCTACCTAAGGAGATTACATCTATGCCTCCAACCTTCACCATACGTTCTATATGCTTTACCATATGATCAAGAGTGGTAATATCACCTTGTCCCATAAAACTTAAGCAAAAGTTAAGTCCAGCCACTCCTCCAGCTTCACTAAGCTTTTTTATCATGTCATCAGTGAGATTCCTAGAAGCACCCCAGACTTCTCTTGAATTTGAGTGTGATGCAATAAAGGGCTTTGAAGAGTGCTTTATGACATCATAGAATCCATTGTCATTTAAATGAGATACATCTATTACCATACCTAGTCTGTTCATTTCCCTTACTACCTCTATGCCAAAATCCTTTAATCCTCTTGTAGCAGGCTCAGCAATTTTATGTGGAAATCCAATTTCATTTTCATAATTCCAAGTTAAAGTTATGAGTCTTACTCCTATATCATAAAATTCCTTTAACTTATCTAAACTACCTTCTATAGCTCCCCCTTCTTCTATGGTAAGAAAAGCTCCTATCTTTCCTGACTTTCCAGTGGCCATAAGTTCATTATAGTTTCTTACATGTTCTATATATTCAGTATTTTTATCTATCTGTTCTTTGAATTTTTTATAAAGCTTCATGGTTGTTTCATAAGCACTTGAAACTTCTTTTAATGGAAAAAACAAAGCAAAAAACTGAGCCATGGCCTCTCCCTTTATTAGTTTTTCTATATCCACCGATAAAGAATTGCTATAAAGCTCCTGCTCCTCTTGGTTTAGTAATATGCTTATAGTATCACAATGCAAATCAATAAATTTCATACTGGTATCCCCCTTAAATATTATATTATCTAAAACATTTCTGGTATGTAAGCTTCTGTTACGATAAACTATTTCTCTACAATCGTATATGCTCCTTAATAATATATTACCATATATAATTTCGTTTAAATATAAGGCATCTTCAAAAACATCCTTATGAGACATTTCAATGTTCCATATAAGTAGATACTGAAGAATAAAAAAGGGCTATTAATTAAGCCCTTTTTCATATAAGAGTTTTTTTTATTTCTCATTATTTTTCGTATTAGGTACCGCAAAAGGTTCGATAAGGACGATCCGATTTCGCAGGTAGTGTAGAATACTCTATCTGTTCAGAGGAATATGCATAGGGGCATGCGAGAACAGCAAGAAGCCTTTCCATTACACTGTAGTCTCCATATTTCACTGCGGCTTCTAATGCCTCTTCTACCCGGTGGTTGCGAGGGATTACAGCAGGATTGCTACTTTTCATAAGCTCATAGGAGCGCTCTTTTGATTCCTTCTGTCTACTTATTCTATCCTGCCATATCTCGTACCACTGAGCAAACTCCTTAGTCCCAAATAGAGCCGTATCTTCCAACTTGTCAAAAGTTAATGCGCGGAAGGTATTAGTATAGTCCGCACCATACTTCTTCATCATGCCTAAAAGGTCTTCAATAAGGCTTTCATCCTGTTGCTCTTGGTTAAACATTCCTAGTTTTGCCCTCATACCTTCTAACCAATTGCTGTGATATAGTTCATCAAAATCTGAAATGGCATCCTCAGCAATTTTCACAGCCTGTGATTCATCGTGATGAAGCAGTGGTAATAGAGCTTCAGCAAATCTTGCCAAATTCCATGCTGCAATATGGGGCTGATTGCCATAGGCATAACGACCATGAGCATCAATGGAACTGAACACTGTGGCTGGGTCATAGGTATCCATAAAGGCACAAGGACCATAATCAATGGTTTCTCCACTAATAGTCATGTTATCCGTATTCATAACTCCATGGATAAAGCCCACCAACTGCCATTTTGCAATGAGCAAGGCCTGACCCTTAATCACTTCCTTAAGCAAGAGAAGATATGGATTATCACCTGCCGCAGCCTCTGGAAAATGTCTTTGTAATGTGTAATCAGCCAGAGCCTGAAGTTCCTGGACAGTACCCCATTTTGAAGCATATTGAAAAGTTCCCACTCTAATATGGCTAGCAGCCACTCGGGTAAGAATTGCACCAGTTTGCTCAGTTTCACGGATTACTGACTCACCAGTTGTTACCACAGCTAGGCTGCGAGTGGTAGGAATACCGAGCCCATGCATTGCTTCGCTGATGATATATTCACGCAGCATAGGTCCAAGGGCTGCTCTTCCATCCCCTCCTCGAGAATAGGGGGTTTTGCCTGGGCCTTTAAGCTGAATATCAAATCGCTGACCTTGGGGAGTAATCTGTTCTCCAAGGAGCAAAGCCCTGCCATCCCCTAACATTGTAAAATACCCAAATTGATGGCCAGCATAAGCTTGTGCCAGGGGTAACGCAGCTTCAGGAATGTCATTGCCAGCAAACACAGCAACTCCATCGTTGCTTTGCAAAGACTGGACGTTTAACCCTAAGGATGTTGCTAAAGCATCATTGAGAATGATCAACCTCGGTGAAGGCACAGGGGTTGGGCTCAAGTTGGTAAAAAATAATTTAGGTAGACGAGCGTAACTGTTGTCTAAGTTCCATCCTGTTTCTATTATTCCTTTTCTTTCTACCATGTTATTTCCTTTCTTCTTCTATATTTTTATCCCTAACTTTTTTACATAAAACCAAAATCATAGATATTCCATGATAATTTTAGTCATCTTATTTATATATTAAAATAAGGTTTCTCTTTTATTATCTACTTGTGCTAGTTTATTATACCTTTCTAGTATAATTGTATAATTTCATTAGTCCTATTATTCTATCATTTGTCCCATGCATTAATAAGATAATAGATTAAGAATTTTCTATTTTGAAAATGAAAAGACTATTGCATTTATTTGTAGTCTTTAAATTTAAGCTGCAACAACCTTATTCGCAAACTTTTCCATATGTAATTCATATTAAAAATATAACTAGTACTATGGAGGGGGATTTCATGAGAAAAGTACTAATTACACTTGTTATTCTTATGCTAGCTATTCTTGTTTGGTATGGTAATAAAGATAAAGGGAAAATATTTTTAGATTTGACTACAGATAAAATTGAGGAGGCAGTGGTCACTTCTCCTGGCAAACAGATAAACAGGATATTAGACCATGAAGAAGTAACCTTTATTGTAAATCTGCTAAATAAATTAGATAAGAATTCTATTAAGGAATATAAAGGACCAAAATAACGCCTTTTACCTTAAATTTTTTATTCAAATATTACTATAATCCCGTTATTCTTCAACATCTTTTTACCCTTAACTAGTGCTGTTTCGGATTTATGTTTTGGTATATTTTTATCTATAAATTTTAAAATTTCAACTAATCCTGCTGTGAAGTTTCCAAATGCTATTTTAGAATTATCCCCTTTAAAAACAAGTCCTTTAAAATTAGAAAATATGATTGTTTCTATGTCAGACAACTTTATAGTTCTTGTAGAAAACATCTTTTTTGAAGTTATCTTATCCTTAGAAAGTATTATTTTATACTTAAAAAACATTATGATTAGTTTGATACCTATCAATACAAACAGTACTGTTAATGAATATCCACAAATATATAAGATATCTGTCATATTACTATTAATTCCATTTTCTTCAATAATTTCAGTAACATAATAATCCATAAAAATGGCACACAGAGAAAATATTAAAACAAGAAATATTCCTGAAAATAAAAGCAGTCGAGTTTTTTCGAAAACCATATCACCATCTTCATTGATCTTTGGTTTCTTAGTATACATATTAATTGTAAATTCATGCGATAATTTTGAAGTTATCATTGCTGTAGACAATCTGTTCACGCATCCTCTCTTGTTTATTATTGTTATTATTTTAACATAATGTTTATTATTTGTCATCAAGTGTAATAATTGGTTAAAGGTTCTTAAGAAACTTTTACTTCAATTCAAAAATCCCCTAAAGGCATTCTATGCATTAGGAGATTTCTACTTAAATTAAAAATACTTTTCTAATCCTTCTAATATCTCATCGCAATAAATCTTTTTACATAAAAAGTAATAACAAAATTGTATAAGTAAAAATGTAGCTGAAACTATTATATTAGAGTATATAAAATACTTTTTTAAATCGACAGAAGCATCTTTGTTAAATACTGTAGTATAAGCAAAAGCTAATACTATTCCAAGAATTGTTCCTATGAAAAGCAAGGGTTTAAGCTCACTGCCTATGAGCCTTCTTATTTCTTCCTCCGTAATTCCTATTCTATATAGACTCTTAAATTTTCTTTTATCAATGTCTACGTCTGCTAGTAATTTTAAAAATAGCACTATAGCTATGGCCAGGAAAAAGAATATTCCTAAATATGAGCAAGTAACTAATAGTAATATACTTCCTTGTTTATTATAAGTATAATGTTCTATTCTTGATGCAACCTTTAACAGTCTATCCTCGCTTTCATTTAAATACTTGGCATTAAAAGGTTTTGTATTTTTATTTGCTATAGACAACTCTTCTGTTAGTTCATCAACTATAGCTTTAGTATCCTTCCAGTTATTAAAATTATATAATTGAAATCTTCCAATCTCATAGCATTGCTTTTGTGCCTTAATAATATTATAATCCTCCTCATTTAAAACCATAATATGATTATAACTATAATTATTGCTATTGAATACGGCCTTAAAAACATTCTCCTGATTATATAACTCATATATTTCATTATAAAACGAAAGTCTAAGATTAAAGTTTTTAAAATTTTTCTTTTCACTTTCATTCATTTTTTCAAACTGATTTAAAAATATATATTTACCTTTAGTAACATTAAGATTAGTTTTTCCTAATTTATTTATTTCTTTATCCGTCATTATAATTTCATCATTTGGTCTTTCAATAGTTCCATAGTAATATAAGAATTCTAAGGCTTCGTGATTTATTATTTTCTCATCATTTTTTTCAGCTATAGTCTTTAACCTATCTGGAACTATTATATTTTTATCTCTAATTTCAGCATAAGATAAGTGATAAATATTTTCATCCACCGCAGCCTTTTCAGAGGTTACATAAAAGCTTAGCATAGTTCCTGTATAAAATATTACTACAGCAACTAAAAGAGAAAGCATGAATACTATTTTTTTGATCTGTCTAAACTTACTATTTAAGCTAGTTATAAATAAAAGTTCTTTATAATATATACCTTTTCTTCTTTTAAAATAATCTATTAAAAAACCTCCTAGTTGCGATATGAAGATGTATAAAGCTATTGATATTATGATGGTTATCAATAATAATATATCTCCATTTCCCTCATTAAATTTTCTATATAAAAAAATAAATGAACCTATAATTACAACTAGTGACATTATTGATAAAATAACACTATTAAATCTATTTTTTTGAATCTTTCTTTCAGCTTTTAAAAGATTAATTACTTCAAATTTATAGGTAGATATTATGGTAGTTATTAAATTTGCTAAGTAAATAGCGCTAAATATACCTATTGAAAATGCAAAATTCTTAAAGCTTATGATATAACTAATACTCTTTACTCCTAATAAGGATGTTATAATTATGAAAAATAATCTTGAAAAAACAAGGCCAGTTATGCACCCTAGCAATATTGAACCTATAGCTACTATTATATTTTCATAGATGATTATTTTTCTTACGTCTCCCACTGTCATACCTAGGGTCATATACACGCCAAACTCTTTTTTTCTCCACCTTATAAAGGAGGAATGAGCATAGCTTATAAAAAACAAAGAAAATAGAGCTAAAGCCACATTAGGTATAACTAGCACCTGCAAAACTCCCTTTTCTACTTGAGAACTTGTCCATAGGTTTTCATTAAAAATTAATACTGAGTACATAAAAAAGGTTGCTACTATGAAGCTATTGCATAAATAATAAACTAAATATTTTTTAATATTTCCCTTAAAATTTTTAATGGCAATATCCTTAAACCTCATAGCCCTCACCTCCAAGCAAAGCTAAGGAGTTAAAAATGCTGTCTAAGAATTCTTTTCTTGTACCTTTTTTAATTATTTCCGAATGAATCTCCCCGTCCTTAATAAATATAACCCTATTGCAAAAGCTGGCTGCAAAGACATCATGAGTTACTATTAAAATAGTGGCTTCAAGCTCTTTATTCATCTTTTCAAAGCATTCCATAATGCCTTTTGAAGACTTTGAATCTAGGTTCCCTGTAGGCTCGTCTCCAAAGATTATGGAAGGACTGTTCATAAGGGCCCTGCACACAGCGGTTCTCTGTTGTTGTCCTCCGGATATATTATAAGGATATTTATTACTTATATCATATATCTCAAAAAGCTTCATAAGCTCCTTAGCCTTTTTCTCCATATCCTCTGGTGACTTTTCATCTAAAATCATTGGCAGCATTATATTTTCTTGTAAGGTTAAGCTATCTAAAAGATTAAAGTCTTGAAATATATAGCCTATTTCCCTTCTTCTAAATAAAGCTAGCTCTTTTTTGCTCATTTTATATATATCCTTATTATTTATCTCTACTTTTCCTGAGGTTCCTCTGTCAATGCCGCTTAATATATTGAGCAAGGTTGTTTTTCCACTGCCTGAAGGCCCCATGATCCCTACAAATTCACCTTGTCTTACTGCAAAGGATATTCCATTTAATGCTCTTGTAGATTCCTCACCATTTTCACTGCCATATATCTTCGTTAAATTCTTTGCCTCTAAAATCTCCATAAAAGTCATCTCCTTTCAAGTATAATATTAAGATTATTTATTCCATATAAAAATTCATTTAAGTGAAAATAACCTTACATTTTTGAAAGGTATTTAAGAGTTACCTCTGTGCCTATGTTAACTTTTGACTCAGCAGATATTTCATGGTTAAGCTTCCAGGCTACTTCTCTAGCTATATACAATCCTATCCCTGTAGAATTTCTTAATTTTCTTCCATTTTCTCCTGTAAAAAAAGGCTCAAATACCTTTTTCAAATCATAGTCGGATATTCCAACCCCTTCATCTTTTATAGTTAAGAATGTATTATTCCCTTGCTTTTTAATATTAAAATATATGCTTTTATTACCCTTCTTTAGTGAACTGTATTTAATTGCATTTGTTATGATTTGCTCTATTACTACTCTGTTCCACTTTTTATCAGTCAATATTATGGTGCTTCTATCTTCACACTCTAACACTGGAAACACATTATTATTTATAAAAGCATTTCTATTGGTATTTATTATGCTTTTTATCTCATCATATAGATTAATTCTAGCAAGGTCAAAATCATTACTAAAGCTATCAAGTCTTATATAATTTAAAACTTGCTCTAAAGAATCATATAAATTATCATTTTCATAGGCTATATCCTTTAAAACTAATTGCAATTCTTCGTTCTTACTCTTGTTTTTTTCTATAATAAGTCCAATTACAGAAATATAATTTTTAAATTTATGTATGGCGCCACTTAAAAAATATATTTTATTTTTATATTCAGCTAAAAGCTCCTGCTCCTTTTCTTCATGTTTTAAAGTAATATATTTGATAGCTTTTGCCATCTCCTTCTGCTCTCTTGTCCATGCTCTTAGCCTATGATGTCTATCCAGTTGTATTGCTTGTATATCTTTATAAAAGCCACTATACCTAAACCAATCAATAATTAACAAAGAGGTCATAAGAAATAAGGTTATTATAAAAGGATATATAATTTCCACCTTCTGGCCTATGGTAAAGCTATAGAAGGCTGTCAGTAATAAAGAATTTACAACCATAAATATTATGTATACAAGTCTATCTATTAAAAAGCTTTTAATTCTGTTCCTCATTATTCTCTAACCCCTTTATTACATTATGGTCAAAAATATATCCTACTCCTCTTTTAGTTTTTATAATATTATAAATTCCTAGCTCTTTAAATATGTTCTTAGCTCTGGTTATATTCACCGTAAGTGTATTTTCATCAATAAAACACTCTTCATCCCAAAGCTCCTGAAAAAGCTCTCCTCTTTTAATTACCTTTCCTGGGTTTAATAGAAACTTATTAATGAGCTTAAATTCATTTTTAGTAAGCTCTATAGCTTTATCTTTAAAATGAACAGTAAAATCTTTTTCCTCTAAATACAATACCTTTTCTTTTGTCTCCTTTGAGGTATATGCGTATTCTCCATAGGTTCTCCTTAAAACAGCCTTAATTTTTGAATGTAGTATTTCTAACTTAAAAGGCTTAGTCACAAAATCGTCAGCACCTAAATCAATAGCTAAAACCTGATCCCGTTCCCCGCTTCTAGCAGAGATTATTATTATGGGAATATTAGACTTACTTCTAATATCCCGGCAGACATAATAACCATCAAAATAAGGTAGATTTATATCTAACAATATTAAATCTGGCTTTTCTCTATTTATTTCTTCTGCGATATTGATAAAATCCTCTACTATATGTACATCATATCCACTCTCTTCTAAATAACCTTTAATTAATTCACATAGTTTAAAATCATCTTCAATTATGCATAGCTTACTCATTTTTCCTCCTAATTCCAATAAACTTCCCCTAGCTTTTATGACTTACTACATATAAAAAACTAGAGAAACTTTTCTTTTAGCCTCTCTACAAAAGGAACATCTGCTGGGGCAAAGTTGTAACTATCTAGCTGCTCTCTTCTTACCCAAACACAGTTATCATGATCCACCAGCTTTATAGTCCCTGACATTATTTTGCATTTGAAGGCTATAAGTTTAATAATTCCTCTATCATATTGATGTATGTTTTCTCCAAAAAATTCTTTAACTTCTATCAAAACATCCATTTCTTCTTTTAGTTCTCTTACTAAGCTTTCCTCAGGTTTTTCTCCCTTATCTACTTTTCCTCCTGGAAACTCCCAGAAACCGCCTAATTGTTTCTCCTGTTTTCTTCTTGCTATGAGTATCTCTCCACTTCCATTTTCAATTATAGCAGCTACTACATCTATCATAATTACACTCCCTATCCTATTATAAAATATTTTCGCATTATATTGATAACCGAGACTTTCTCGTTCTATACTAATATTACCATATCTAAATTTATTTTTGCAAAAATACCCCATAGTGAACTTTATAAACTTCATAAAATTACTAAGCGGGAAGAAATTATGTTAAGTAAAAAAAATAAAAGAACAGACATCAATCTGTTCTTTCGCATATACTTTTATTTATCTATAAAAATAAATCAATAGAATTTTATATATTAGTGAAAATCACACTACTATTCCTTAATTCATTACACTCTCATAGTGCTATCTAAATAATCCCACATCTTTATATCTCAATAATCCATCTTCTCCTAAGGTATTAACCTCGCCTGTGATAAGGGGCTTTATGTAATTTATCATATCTTCTGTAACCCCATTTTTATACTCATTTATCCAATGTGCAGGTACACATTTTACCTTATTACAAACATCTTCAAGCTTAGAAAGCTTTGTAATACAATTATATTCTTCATGATTTTCTCTCTGTAGTGCAGCCATATATCCGGTATATCCTTCTAGTGCATAGTTTACTGAAGCTCTTCCAACCATTTCAGCCTCACTTAAATCAGTTTTAGATATACAGTGCATTGCACATCTTTGTATTACACCAATTTCTGATAACTTTACACTGCTGGTAATATTATTTTTTACTATTTGCTGAAGATATTTTCCTATACCTCCAAGCTGTTTATGTCCAAAAGCATCAGTTTCATAACAGTTATCATCTATATTTATATATTGTCCATTTTTTCCTTTAAGACCTTCCGAGGTTACTATTAAAAGTTTATTGTTATTTCTAAGACTTTTGTGTACATCTTCTAAAAATTTATTTCTATCAAAGATGACTTCAGGTAAGTATATAAGCTGATTCATGTTTGGTACTAATTTTTGCAATATGCCGGTGGATGCAGCTATCCATCCTGCGTCTCTTCCCATAACTTCCATTATCATAATGGAATCTTTTTCGTATGTATTTATATCAAACCACATTTCTAGACCAACATTAGACACATATTTAGCCGCACTTCCGAAACCTGGACAATGATCCGTTTCTACAAGATCGTTATCTATGGTTTTAGGAACTCCTATTACCTTTATATCATATCCTAAAATCTCTGCATACTTGCTTATTTTGTAGGCTGCGTCCATAGAATCATTTCCACCAATATAAAAGAAATATCTTATATCTAACTCTTTAAAAATTTCTATAAGTCTTATATAATCTTCATCATTATCCTCATAATTAGCAAGTTTGTATCTACAAGAACCTAAGGCTGAGGAAGGCATATACCTTAAAGCTTCTATTGAATCTTTAGAAAACTCCTCAATGTTAACTATCTTTCTATCTAGAATACCTTTTATGCCGTATAACCCTACGAAAGCTTTAAAAGGACTATCTAACGATAAAAACTCCTTTATTACACCATAAGCTGAAGAATTTATTACACTGCTGGGTCCTCCTGATTGGGCCACTAAGCAGTTCCCTTTAATATCCTTCACTTTAATACCTCCCTTTATATAGCTCAAAAGCCAACATTTTAAAAGTTGGCTTTTACAATTTTAAATAAATTTATAGCTTGTTTCTAAAATTTTATTCTTAATCCTTTTTGATATAGGTTGCAGCAATATCCTTCCCAGCTATTACTTTCTTTCCAAGGTTTGCTTCTATTGATTTATAAGTTGATTGATTGGTAAAAATAACTGGTGTAGTTAAATCATAACCCTTATCTAATAGGTATTCACGGTCGATCTCAATTATAGGTGTACCTGCTTCCACCTGTTCTCCCTCAGACACTAATGCTTTAAACCCAGTTCCTTTTTCCTTTACAGTATCCAATCCTATATGCACTAATATTTCTACTCCATTACTTAGCGTCATTCCATATGCATGCTTTGTCTCAAAAATCATAGTGATTACTCCACTATCACAAGCTACAAAGGTAGATCCTGTGGTATCAATGGCAAAACCATCCCCCATCATTTTCTCTGAAAATACGGAATCCTTTACCTCTTCTATTGCAATTACAGTACCACTCACTGGTGCAAGTAAATCAACACTATTTTTCTTTTTTAAAAAATTAAACATATAAACGCCTCTCTTTACTTTTCTACCTTTTCCCAGTCTTCTTTGAAAGTCTTTAATCCACTAGTAGTTAAGGGATGATTTAGAGATTTAATGAGCAGGTCATATGGGATAGCAGCGTAATCAATATGGTACATGGCTAATTGCTCTAATTGATAAAGATTTTTTATTGAAGCTGCTACCACCTTTGTTTTATAATTCTGATCTTTTATAATTTGTTGTATTTCATGAATTATTTGTAGTCCATCATTACCGATTTCTTCATTTCTCCCAACAAAAGGGAAAATATAATCAGCTCCTGCATTAATGGCTGCAATAGCTTGTCTTATATCAAATATCAATGTAATTGCTACCTTAATCCCAAGATTTTTTAAATATTTACAGAGTTTTAATCCCTCGGTAGAGAAATTTACTTTTATTACAATGTTCTTATTAATACATAAGATTTTATTAACCTCTTCTTTCATTTCTTCAAAGGTGTCTCCCATTACTTCACCACTTAAAAATTCTAGTTCTAGTGAAGAATACCTTTTTAGAAATCCGTAAAAATCCACGTTGTTTTTTAAATACATAGATGGATTAGCCGTTACTCCGCAAACACCCATGCTTAATGCAGCTTGTATTTGTTCTTCATTTGCAGTATCAATAATATATCTCATTGGAATTCTCCTTTTCTATATGAGCAATGAGTAAAATAATTTATGAAGTACTATAATCCCAATTTAGCAACTGATTCATCAATTGCTTTTCTGCATTTTTGAACACCAGCTGTAATTCCATCTTTTTCTCTGAATATAGCTGATGAAAGTACTATTACATCTGGATTGCATTCTATTAATGGTTCTAGATTATCTGAACGTAGCCCTCCATCTATGGCTAATTCACATTTAGGGTTTTTTTCATCGATCATTTTTCTTGCTCTTTTAACCATATCGATTACACTTCTTCTCCAGCCCCAGTTCTCTTGACCATCTGTTTCGTCAACTCCATGAGTAACTATGTGTAATCTATCTATATCATATATAGCCTCATCTACAAAGCATAATGGTGTATAGCAACCTACTGTTAATCCTACTTTCATTCCAAATTCTCTGCAGTAATTAATTATATAAGCTAAAGGCGCCCCTAAAAATTGCTCTGCTGGAATTATTAACATGTTACATCCTACTTTAGCTAATTTTTCTATAAATAATCTATCACATTCAGTTGTATATATATGACATTCAATCATCTTATCAGTTACTGGTCTTATGCCTTCTATTATTTGATGGCCTCCCATTAACTGCATATTCTTTAAATTGTACATATCAGCTGCATCTGAATGAACATAATCTGCTCCGGCATCCATTGCTTCCTTAACCACTGCTGCTATATTTCCATAGTTAACATGTGCTAATCCTGCTGCTATCTTAATATGTTTCATATATGACCCTCCTAGACTTTTTATTTAATTATTGTTTTATTGTTAATTATAAGAATTGAATTATAATGAGTTTTGAATCTAAACTCATCTTTATGTTACCTCCGTCAAAGCCTGTAGTCAATGGATTTACCACCTACAAAATCTACCTTTACATTGTGGCAAATTATAAATAATACTATGAATCTTCATTGATTATGAACTTTAAAATAGCCTTTGCCACCCCAGCATTATCGTTAGTATCAGTGATATAATCAGCCACTGCCTTTATTTCATCGCTGCCATTGCCCATAGCCACTCCTAATGCGGCATAATCTATCATCGATATATCATTTTCATTATCACCTATGCACATAATTTCACTTTTATCAATTTTAAGATAGCTGCTCAGTATTTTTATGGCTTCCGCCTTAGATGTACCAGCATTCATCACTTCAAAATTAAGTTCGTTAGAGCTTACTACTTCTAAATCACTATATTGTTTTAGCTCTTCCTTAGCATTTTTAACCATACCTATAAAATCCCTATTTCTATTAAAGGATATAGCCTTAAATATATCTCCATTATCTGCATCCAATAGATTATCTATTGATGCATTTTCAACAAATTGAATTCTATCTTCTTCTTTAAGCATAGGATTTACTCTCTTATAAGGATGATCTATTTCTACAGGCACATTACTAATAAGCTTATTGTATCCTTTGAAGTGAACTGTTAAATCATATTTAGATATGACCTCGTAAATCTTCTTTATTTGCTCCCTATTTAAATTCTTTTCATAGGATACATTCTTATACCTAAAATATGTTCCATTAGTTCCTATAACATGAACTTGGGGAGCTATAATATTTGCAAAGTATTTTCCAATATTATATGGCCTACCAGAAACTAATGCTATCTCTGTTCCTTTTTTTATAGCTTCTCGTAAAACTCTTATGTTTTCCGCTGGAATAGTAAAGTTACTGTCTAAAAGAGTGCCATCCATATCTATACAAACTAATTTATACATTAAGGTCTCCTCCTGATTTAATATGAGCTTCTGATAATATCTTGTAACTCTTCCTTACTTCCAAAAGGTAAGAATCCCAAAATTGGACACTGCAAAATCTCTTCTAATTGTTTCTCTGTTACACCAAAATCCTTTAAAGTTTTGTATAAACCAATAATCTTTAAGAACTTAACTAATTCATCATATAAAGCTTCCGCTGCCTCTCTATCCTCTGCCTTATATAGTTCCTTATTAAATTGTCTGGCAACCTTAGCAAACTTAGTTATATTATTGTTCCATGACCACTTAACAAAGGCTGGGAAAACTACTGCTAAACTTTCTCCATGTGATATGTTGGTTATGCCTCCTATAATTTCACTTAAAGGATGCGGAGTTGATGCACCTGAATTGGCTAAGCTGCATCCTGCTAAACTATCTGCTATTGCAAGGTTTTCTCTATATTCTAAGTTTTGCCCGTCCATAACAGCTTTTGGTAGGTTTTCTATTACCAGTTTCATGGCCTTAATTCCTTGAATATCTGTAAATACAGATGCTCTTTTATTTATATAGCTTTCAAAAGCATGGGTGAATGCATCAAATCCAGTAGAAGCAGTTATCTTTAGCGGAAGTGTCTTCATCAGCTCTGGATCTATTATACATTCATTTGAGAAGTTATTCGGATGAAATATTGTATTTTTTTCCAAACCTTTAGTAATCACTGCCGCTTGAGTAACCTGACTTCCAGTTCCTGATGTAGTGGGTACTACAATTAAAGGTAGTTTATATTCACTTAATGGCGAATAATTTTCAAAGGGATTTGTATAATTTGAAAATAAATTATCCCAATCTATGGATTCTAAGCCATTAGTTAAGGCTATTATCTTAGCTGTATCTATACTGGAGCCGCCCCCTACTGCTAAAATAAAATCCACCTTATGTTCTGCTGCTAACTTAAATCCTTCGTTAACAATCTCTACAGTTGGATTAGGTAATACCTTATCAAAATGAATTACTTCAATACCCTCTGAAGATAATAGATTCTTCACTCTTCCAAAAAGTTTATCTAATGGTTCCACATTTGGAGTTGTAACCAACATACATCTGTCCCCATACTTTGAAGATATTTTTGCTAGTTTTTCTAGCATACCTTGTCCAAAATGAATTTTTGATGGTTGAAAATAGTTAAACATCATTTTCCTCCCTTAATATTATTTTGATTGATTTAACATTATAACTTAATTATAATTAGCTCATATATAGCATTCAACATAGTTGACAGCAACAAAACTTAACTAAAAGATGTGGCAATTTATAGACAATATTGATTAAATTATTCTTGTCATCTTGATTTGTAAGGATACCCTTCAGTAGTTCTTTCCACCTTATTGTGGTAAATTAAACATTTAATGACCTTCGTAAAATAAATGTATTTTGTGTATAATAGTCCTAAAGATACTTTAATCTTCATAAACCTAGCACTTTCAAGGAGGTTGAATATGAACAAAAGAATAATATCGGAAGCTGAACTTTTGCTCAGTAAAAATGCTTATATGACAGTAAATACTATTGCAACCGCATTGAACTGCAGTAATAAAACAATTAGGAATGATTTATTGATTCTTGAAGAATGGCTTAAAGAATTTAATTTGACTTTAGATAAAAAGATAGGTGTAGGAATTGCCATTCGCGGAGATGAAAGCGTTAAACTTAAAGTTTTAAATAGCCTTGCTATAAAGTCAAACTTTATAGAAGAATATTCTCCAGAGGATAGAATAAACTACATTCTTGCAAAACTCTTTGTAAGTAATTCAAAACTTAGAATAAGGGATCTATCCAGTAGTCTTTATGTCAGTCGTGCTACCATACACAAAGATTTACTTGCTGTAGAAAAATGGCTAAAGAAATACAATATTAGGTTAGTTAGAAAAACTAATTATGGTACAGAAATAGATGCAAATGAAGAAAACCTAAGAGAAGCCATGTTCTATCTTATTTGTTCAAATAAAAGCTATCTAGAACTTTTAGATGTTTTAAACAATGGAGGGAAAGAAACCGGTATATCCTATACCCCTTTAAAAATTTTCAAAGATTTTATTGATATCGATTTTATTAAATTAAAAGATGCTGTGCTTTCTACAGAAAGTATTGTAAATTACAATCTATCAGACGAGTCCCTATTAGCTCTTTTAGTCAGTGTAATTATAATCTTTATCAGGGTATCATCAAATAAATATATTAATATTTCTGAAGAATATAAAGAAAAATTAAAGGGAACTTCAGAGTTTAATATCGCAACAGAATTATTTAGAAATTTAGAAGCAGCCTTTAACATAAATTTTCCAGAAGATGAGATATATAATTTAGTGCTGCACCTTCTATGTTCTAAAACAAATAATTTTATTAATAGTATGCTTAATATGGATAATGCAGATAATAATGAAGCTACAGAGGTTATAGCCATTGCTAAGGCTTTGATTCTTCACTGGGAAAACACAATTAGGGTTCCACTAAGTCAAGATAGTGAGCTTTTGGCATCTTTGGTGACTCATTTAAAACCAGTTATCAATGGCATTAAGTATGGAATATTCACCTCTAATCCAATTTTAGATGAGATTTTTAAATACTATCCAAACACCTTTAAGGTTGTAAAGGATTCTATATATATCCTTGAAGCATTTTTAGATGTTAAGATTAATGACGATGAAATCGGATATATAACGCTTCACCTAGCTTCGGCAATCGATAGAGCGAAGAAACCCCTTAAAACCCTGTTGGTTTGCCATGGTGGCACAGGTGAAACTATGTTTTTAAGAAACAAGCTCCGTCATGAGATTGGTGAATTAGATATAGTGATTACCAAATCCTCCTCCTTTATAAAGATAAGCGACTTAGAAGATATTGATATAATTATAAGTACTGTCCCCCTAAAGTTAAACATAGAGGTAGATATAATAAATATCTCACCAGTACTAAATAAACAAGACATCGTAAGATTGCGTTCCATTGTTAAAAATATATATACTATAAAAAATACTTTATCTATAAATAAATAATTTATATTATTAAATTTAGCAGCTTACTTTTATCAAGTAAGCTGCTAAAAACTTCTAACTAATTAAAATTAAGTTTAAATTTAGTGGTAATAAAGCTTACACTCTTCACTATTACTAATAAAGAAAGCAAAGAGTAAATTGATACCATATAATTTTTACTAATAAATCCTGAGGCAACTACCACAGTTCCATCTAATAAAAATAATATTACAGGCAGTTTTAAAAATTTGATCACTTTATTTATTAACATTGCAAGTAAATCAGTTCCTCCTGTAGCACATTCTCTTGTTAAAGCTATGCCGATAGCAGTTCCTACAAGTAATCCCCCGAAAATTCCAGCTATTAAAAGGTTATTCGTTATATGAACTTGTGGAATTAACTTTAAAAATATTGGAGTAGTTAATGTTATATATAAAGTTTTAATACCGAAGCTTTTTCCTAAGAATATTATTCCCATTATTAATAATGGCCCTGATATACCAAAGGATACATACTCCAAAGGTAGTCCTGTAATAGCATTTACAACTATGGACATTCCTGTTATACCACCCGGTGCTAATGTATGTTCTTTAAAAAAGAAGTTTACTGCAACAGCCATCAATAAACTTGATAGTGTTATTAAAAGATAATCCTTTACCAATTCCCTATTTTTCATTTTGTCACTCCTCGTATTTAGTTTTTAGCTTTTAGGTTTAGGCATCTCCAAAAAGATAACTAGTCAGTCTACTCGTATATTTGACTAGTTATTTTTTTACGATGCCTTATTCCTAAACTCTTTTTTATATTATCTTCACTAATACTTGCAGTCAATGGATTCAGCCCTCATAAAATCTACCTTTACAATGTGGTAAATTATAAATAATACTGCCTATTATTACTTATCTATAAGATTTATAGACGTAATATTGCCTCAAGATATATCTCTAAAGCCTTAAAGAAGCTCTCAACACTCATACACTCATTTTCTTTATGAGAATTTGGAGTTTCCCCTGCAAAAGTTGGCCCAAATCCTACACAATTAGGAATTGCCCTTGAATAGCTAGCGCCTCCTTTTGTTACTGGAGCAGGATGCTCACCCATGACGGTCTCATATGAGTCAAGAAGAGTTTTTACAAGATAACTGTCTGAAGGTATATATAAGCGTTCTCTTCTTTGAATAACCTGTACTGAAAGTTTGTCCTCCTCAGCCTGTAAAGAAAGTTTTTTTAGAATATAATCTTCTTCAATGCCCGCAGGATATCTAATATCAAAGCCCATAGCGAGCTCTCCTAAGCTATAAGAAAGGTAACAAAGGGCCATTGTAAGATATCCAGTTTCTTGGTGAGTATAGGATATTCCTATAGATTCACCAAAAGGCTTTTGTGGAAACCATTTGCCTATAATATAAAGTATATTTTTCAAAGCTTCATCTATATTTGAAAGATGAGAAAAATCTTCAAAAAAATCACACGCAGCATGAGGAGACCTTTGAGGGTTCCTCGAAAGATTTTTATTAGAAATATATTCAACTGTAGCGATATCTCCATCAAGACATACTCTTGAGGCTCCTTTTGCACATATTTCAATAGCTGCGTAGTCCTTTGTTTCTATCTCTACAACAATATGATTTAAAGCAAAGTCATGACTCTTATAGCATTGAATACCTACTAGCTTATGAGTTGAAGCTTTCGAAATCTTTATGTTTTTTCGTAATTCCCCACGTAATATTCCTTTCTCACAATTTACTACTGGAAAATCACAATCTGGAGAAAAAGCTATATCTGGGGGAGAATTTTTACTTAAATAATATTTCATGCACTCCCAAGTGGTTTCTTCTGCACCACCCACTATAAGCCTTATTTTCTTTTGGGGTTTATATCCTGCCTCCTTTAAAATTCTCATGATATACATTAAACCTATTATTGAAGCCTTATCATCATTAACCCCTCTTCCATACATAAATCCATCTCTTAAATCAAGCACATAGGGGTCTGATTCCCACTTTGAGATTTCTCCACAAGGTACAATATCTGTGTGGGTAAGAATGCCTACCACCTTTGTTGACTCACCATACTCTATATGAAGAGCATAGCCATCAAAAATCTCGCACTTTAATGAGAATTCATCAGCAATTTCTTTGATTAGATCAAAGGCTCTGCTTATCTCCTCTCCAAAGGGCATATTTTTCTTAATAGTGTTTTCATCTCTCACAGATGGCATAGCTACAAGCCTTCCAATATCTCTGATTATACATTCTTTGTAAAAATCTAACCTCTCTAAAAAGTACTTTTTTATCACTTCTCTATTTTCATCATGAGGCATTATCGGTTCCTCCCAAATAATTAGTAAATTTCTTTGGTAAAAAATTGAGTGATAGATTATTACTATCACTCAATTCAAATAACTTAAATTTATTAAATATTTTCTAATACATCTTTGACCTTTGTAGTCAACGTAGTGACACGAGTACCATAAATTATTTGAAAATATTTATTATTTCGCACAACTCCTAATGCCTCTAAATCATTTTTCCATACTTTTTCATCCGCAACTAGAGCTACATCCTTAACTGTTACACGAAGACGAGTGGCACAGCATGTTACTTCTTCAATATTAGAAGCACCCCCAAAAGCTTCTACAATAGCTTCTGGTAATTTATTTTTATTATCTGCCTTAGACTTTTCACCTTTTTTTATTTCATTATATTCTTTTTTACTCATAAATTTAATATCTCCCTCTTCATCGCTTTGACGTCCAGGAGTTTTAAGATTAAATTTCTCTATAAGGAATTTAAAAACGAAGAAATAAACTGCAAAAGTCAATGGTAAAAGGTAAATCAGTGCCATTGCATGAACCTTTTGTGGTTGTAAAAGGTTAGGTATCATAAAAAAGAGTGCATTTCCATTAATAGATACATTTGCCAACTCTGCAATTACATAGCACAAACCACAAAGGGGAGCATATACTGCGAAGTAAAGTGCTGGAGCAATGAACAGGAACGTATACTCTATTGGTTCTGAAATACCAACCAACATAAGTGTAAGAACAGCTGGTAATACTATTGAAAGAACTTTTTTCCTGTTTTCTTTTTTTGCCGTAAAGTACATAGCCGCTCCAACACCAGGAATACCAGCAAGTTGGAATAAAATACGACCAGTTGTAAAGTTTCTTGTTATATAACCTGTTGCACCAGCGGAGCCAGCCTGTCCATTAATTATATTTCTAACACCTTCAAATAAAGTTCCATCTATCATCATAGTACCACCAACACGTGTATACTCAATAGGGAATGCTATAAGATGATGTATACCAAATGGAAGTAGCATTTTATCCAAAGTTCCGAATACAAATGTTCCAAAAAGACCTGTGGATGTTATAAAATTAGTAAGGTATTGTAATAAGCTTGCAATTATAGGCCATACATAATAAGTGATAATAGAAAGAGGTACAGCCAAAAGAGAAACCATGATAATTACATATTTAGCTCCCGAAAAGAAAGAGAAAAGCATTGGCAATTCTTTTTCACACCATCTATTATTGGCCCATGCTGCCACAAGACCGCAAATAATACCGCTGAATATTCCCATATCAAAAGTGAATATTCCCGCAAAGTTTGTCCAAAGCGAATTAAAGTTCATAGCTTTTTCTTGAGTGTAGCCAGCTTTTATAAGATTATCTACAGTTACTGAACTTTCAGTCCATCCCATGTATCCTGCAAATTTGGAGATGGCTGTTATATATGCAAAGAATAAGAAAAGTCCTGCTAAAGCACCCCATCCCTTTTCTTTTTTAGAAAGGGTAAAGGCTATACCTACTGCAAACCATAAAGGTAGATAACGCATGATCATGAAACCGATTCCAGTTATGATATCAAAAATAGCATAGAGAATGTTTCCTTTTGGAAGGATATAATTTGTAAATGCACTACCAACACCTACATAAAAACCTACTATTACAAGGAGAATAACAGGAACCATCATAGCTCCAGAAAAAGTTTGAAGTTTACCTCTAATTGATTTCTTATTGTTCATTTTTCTTCCTCCTATAATTCAATATAATTCCTTTAAATAAAACTAAATTATAATTCAATTCTTAAATTAATTATATTTTAATAGTTTTTACAATTCAATAATGCTTATGTTTATAAAAAATACCATTATAAAATAGCAAATTGTAATCATCACTATTAAGCTTTAACATACCGATACAGTAAAAAAATTCCCTAAGGCTCACTTTCGCCTTAAGGAATTTTACTGTTTAAAGTTCTTTTCTTCGTTTAATCTTTTGGAATCTCTCCACGAATACACAGTTGGACATGACCTCAATATCCTCTTACTTCGGATAATGGAATTGCTCTTTCTGTAACCATAGCCATTACTTTTTCATTATTAACTAAATTAAAACAATCTTTAAAATCTTCCTTTAATGGGAATTTTTGTATATAAATTCTACTCATCATATAAACTCCTCTATTTCCATGAAATCACTATGAATTATTCACTCGTTATCTTATTTTTATTAATTCTACTACTTATACTAGCCAATTTATAGCTTATAAATCCTACTAATGGAACCAGTATTACATTATATAAAATACTATTCATAGCGCTAGGTGATATTTTAATTGAAAGCATTTGAACAAAAGATATGGCAATAGTATGAATTAAATAGATGCTTAAAGATTTTCCCCCCATTTTAACAAATATATTGTTCTTCTTAAAGCCTCTATAATTTAAAGCAAACTTAAAGAGATAGTATATCATTGGTATAGTAAATATATAATAATCTCCCCAAGTAGCATTAAATTTATATACTAAAATCCATCTTTCTAAAAGCATCAATATAGAAAATAATATAGAAAAGCCTAAATACTTTATTGAATAGTTTTTCTGTGGATTTTCTTCTTTTTGTGTGGCAATATATGAACCTAAGGATAGATAAAATAAAGCAAAATGTAATGTTTCCCTGGTCGTTAATGATGGATATTTTAAAAGCACATTATAAGATTGACCTGTTCCAAACAAGCCTAGTATATTTAGCGTAAAAGATATTAAAAGCACCCACTTTATTCTTGAAACATCTTTTCTGCATATAAAATATATTATGATTATCCCATATATAAAAGATAGTATATACCACATGGCATAGGAAGAAAAAGATAATCCTCCTATGAAGAAAGCAATGAATATTATCTCTAGTATATTTATCCTCCCCGAATTGATTTCTGATAAAAATATTGGCATTCCGGGTGCAGCCCCCCTAAATATTAAGTCTATACCTAAGTAAGCAATTAGAGAAAATATATATATCTTTATTAGTTTCACTATATATTTCTTAAAATAGCCTTCTTTTTTAATATTTTTAAAAAAGAAATAACCAGATACCGTAAAAAATATAGGCACCGCAAATCTTGCCAAGGTATTAATTATAAAATTTATGTCTTTGCTCACTCCAATGAACACAGCCGAATGAATACATATTATACCTATACAGCCCAATCCTTTCAAAAAGTCAAAAGAATAATTTCTCTCTCTCATATAAAACCCTTCCCTCATATAATATTGAATAGAAAGTTCTCACCCCAGTTTCTACTCTGTTAGAATGACTTAAATAATTTATGCTTAAGCCCCTATGAAGAAGTTATCATGGCTTAATACTCAAACCATGAATATGCTAGGTTTTTATCCAAATCTCTCTTTTTCACTTTTTTATTTTACTATAGCGATATAAACTCCTCCAAAATAAGATAAAACTAAATCCCAATTTTCATAAATCACCGAAGTATCCTTTATAAACAATCTAGGAACTGGTTCCATAGCAATAGTAGCTACTTTAACAGCTAATTCCTTTGCCTTTTGCGCATCTTTAACTCCATTAGTAAGTTTAGTGAACTCTTCAATAAACCAGTCTTTCTCATTCCTTATTCTTTCTCCTACAGCATAGCCCATTTCAGTCAAATTAACTTCTAATTCTTTTTTAATATTAGTAACTCCTTTCTCTATTATGATTTTATTGCCTTCTAAGGTTATCTCAATGTCTCTTTCATCCTTTGTTATTTTAAGGATCTCCAGAAAAGCAGCAGGAATTACTACTTTTCCACTTACAGAGCCACTACCGCTCCTATTAAAAGTCACTTTTGATTTCATCTTAGCTCCTTTAAAAATTACTTTTACAATTACATCATATGCTGCTTTTAGAATTACGTTACATTTTTATAAAATAATTTGCATCTTTTCTACCCAGATAGCCTATTCAACTATAGACTTTATTAGATATGAATGGTCATCCCTGTTTTTAACTCATCTAAATTGTTTATACTTTCTCTTAAGTAATTATAAACTTCTTCACCAGTACAATGACAGGTATAATACTTACTCACATTGCTGCTATTTAGAATATTCGAAAGTTTATCCAAAAAATCCTTATCATCTGAATTTTTAACCTTTATTCCCATCAAATGAAATCCACCGATTACTGCCCTCAAATTGCTATTTGTAATATTCTTAGCTCTATCAATTATATTAATGATACCCTTATGGGCACATCCGCAAAATAAACTATAGTTGTTACTTTCATTAATTAGTAAATTTATTTCATGTTCAAAATCATCTTTCTTAACTGAGCCATCATTATATTTTTTTAGTAATTTTTCATTACCTTTAGGTATAAATTCCTCACCTTTAACATTTCCAAATAAAATTAACTCATCATCTATTTTTTCTATTTCCTCTACAAATACAAATCTATTACTATTCAGTAGTTCTTTTCTCAATCCTATATCATACTTAATGAAACCTAATAATCTTATTAGATGATTGCCAAAAGCTCCTTTTCCAATATAAATCTTTGCTTTATTATTGATTCTTAAAAATTCTTCCAGCCCACCACCATGATCATAATGACCATGAGACACTACTGCTATGTCTATATCTTCTAATTTAATACCCAATTTAGAAGCATTATGGGCAAAGGATTCATCTGTTCCTGTATCAAATAATATCTTATGATTGTCTGTTTCTATATATAATGATAATCCATGCTTATGCTTATACTCTTTAGATATAGTTCTATTCTCTAACAGTGTTATAATCTCCATAAATATCCCCTTTCAAAGTTCCTATACCAATTATAACACTTACTTCCAATAATATGTGAGCTACTAATATATATTAAAATCTACAAATAAAAAATGGCTTATCAATGATGATAAACCATTTTTTATATCTACTTATATTCAATTTTCCTTCGTTGTCTGTTGCAAATTCTTAACTGTGCATTACCCCAATATCGCTTCTATAATACATATTCTCGAAATTAACCTCTTTTAATTCTTTATAGGCATTACTTTTAGCTTCTTCTAAGTTATCTCCAAGACTTACTAAGGATAGTACTCTTCCTCCAGTGGTTTTTAGAACATTATTCTTAAGCTCTGCCCCTGCTATAAATACTTTACCCTTTAGGCTTTTTTCTATATTTATAGGAAAACCTTTCTCATAAATCCCTGGATAGCCCGAGGAAGCTGCTACCACACAGCAAGCACTTTTTGACTTCCACTGAAGCTTGTAACTGCTTAAATTTCCTTCTAGGCAGGTTTCTATAAGCTCTAGCAGGTCATTTTTCATAAGGCTTAAAATTGCTTGGGTTTCAGGGTCTCCTAATCTCACATTATATTCAAGCAAGTAGGTTCCCTTTGAAGTTATCATAATTCCAAAGAAAATGATGCCTTTAAAATCCATATTTTCTGCTTTCAAGCCTCTTAGAGTAGGTTCCACTACATTTATATTAAAATCTTTCATAACTTCTTCATTTACATAAGGATTAGGGGCAATAACTCCCATTCCTCCTGTGTTTGGTCCTTTGTCTCCATCTAAAATTTGCTTGTGATCCTTAGCAGAGATAAAAGGTAGTATGGTTTCTCCATCTGTAATTGAGAGTATGGAGGCTTCTACTCCTTGAAGGAACTCTTCAATTACAATATCTTTTCCAGAGCCTTTAAATATATCCTCTAGCATAAAGGCATTTATGGTTTCTTCAGCCATAGCTTGGTTATCACAAATTACTACTCCCTTCCCAGCTGCTAATCCATCTGCTTTTATCACTATGGGATATTCACAATTTTTTATATACTGAAGTGCTGAACTAGCTTCTTTGAAGCTTTCATATGCTGCTGTCTTCACTCCATATTTTTTCATAAAGTCCTTAGCATATACCTTACTGCCTTCAAGCTTAGCTCCTGATAGTGCTGGTCCAAATATGTTTAAACCCTGACTTTTAAATTTATCTACAATACCCTTGGTTAAGGGCTCTTCAGGTCCTACTACGGTTAAATCTATTTGATTTTTCTTTGAGAAAGCCAGTAATTCGTCTATATCCAAAATATTTATATTTTCACATTTATCTTCTAAGGCGCTACCTCCATTGCCTGGAGCACAGTAAATCTTTTTTACAGAAGGATTTTGTGATATCTTCCACGCTAGGGCATGCTCTCTTCCACCGGAGCCTATAATCAAAATTTTCATAGGATATCCTCCTCTTTTTAATGTTTAAAGTGTCTTATACCTGTAAAAATCATGCTTATGCCAAGCTCGTTGCAAGCTCTTATGGATTCTTCATCTCTTACGGAGCCACCTGGTTGAATTATAGCCTTTATATCATGAGCTGAAGCTTCTTGTACTACATCTTCAAAGGGAAAGAAGGCATCTGAAGCTAAAACTAGTGCTCCTTCTCCTCTTTCTAAGGCTTCTTTTGCAGCCCATATTCTGTTTACTTGACCCCCTCCAATACCCAGAGCTTTTTTATCCTTAGCTACTACTATGGCATTGGATTTTACATATTTAACTACTTTCATAGCAAAAATAAGATCTGACATTTCTTCTTGTGTGGGTGCCTTTTCTGTTACTACCTTTAATTCTTTTATTAATTCTCTATCTTCATCTTGAACTAATATACCACCATCTACGGATACTAAGGCTTTATTATTTAATGGCTTCTTAAGACACTTTATTACCCTTAAATTTTTCTTCTTCTTTAAAATCTCTAAGGCCTCTTCATCGAAGTCTGGAGCTGCTACTATTTCTAAAAATATTTTATTCATCTCTTCAGCAGTAGCCTTATCTATTTTTCTGTTTACGGCTACTATGCCGCCATAAATAGATATTTCATCACATTCATAGGCCTTTGAATAGCTTTCTAGTATAGTGCTTCCAATAGCCACACCACAAGGTGTATTATGCTTTACAGCACAACAAGCTATTTCCTCAAACTCACATGCTACCTTCCAAGCTATGTCTAAATCCTTTATATTATTGTAGGAAAGCTCTTTTCCATTTAATACTTCTAAGTTATTCATAGCTCCTTCTTCTGTGGTAGACACATAATAAGCAGCGCTTTGGTGCGGATTTTCTCCATATCTTAAATCTTGGGATTTTTTGTAGCTTAAGCTTAGGTAATCTGGATAATAGTTTTCTTCCTGCTCTAATAAGAAGTTAGCAATGGCTCCATCATAGGCGCTCATTAAATTAAAAACCTTAGCTGCTAATATTTTTCTTTTTTCATAGCTTACTTTATTACTTTCTCTTAGTTCTTCCATAACAGGCTCGTAATCTTCAGGTTTTGTAATCACTAAAACATCCTTGAAGTTTTTAGCTGAGGACCTAAGCATGGTTGGCCCACCGATATCTATAAACTCTACCTTTTCCTCAAAGCTTAAATCTTCCTTATACTTTTCAAAGAAAGGATATAAATTTACCACTACTATATCTATAGGAGTAATATTCATTTTTTCTAAGGTTTCCATATGTTCTTTGCTATCTCTAATAGCTAGTATGCCCCCATGTATATTAGGATGTAGAGTTTTTACTCTGCCTTCTAGCATCTCTGGAAAATTAGTTGCGGAGCTTACCTCTATAACTTTAACTCCATTTTCCTTTAAATATTTATAGGTACCTCCAGTGGATAGTATCTCCACTCCTCTTTCCTCTAAAAATCTTGCAAATTCTAAAACTCCCTGTTTATTAAAAACGCTGATTAAAGCTCTTTTCATTTTTTCCTCCCTTTCCTCTCTTAAGAGATATACAGAAAATAAGGGTATATATATTTTTTAGATGATTTCCGTCCTGCCATTTATTATATTAGCCCTGCCCTGACTTATTAGTTTTATAGCCTCCGGCAGTAAATTATGTTCTTCCTTAAGCACTCTTTTTTGAAGTTCCTCTGGAGTGTCTTTAAACTTTACTTCCACTGGCCTCTGAAGGATTATGGCTCCTCCATCTATTTCCTCATTGACAAAATGTACTGAACAGCCCGTTATCTTAACCCCTGCTTTTATTACAGCTTCATGAACCTTTATGCCATACATGCCTTTGCCACAAAAGCTTGGAATTAGAGAAGGATGTATATTAATTATTTTATTATTGAACTTGCTTAATATTTTTCCTTTTAAAATAGAGAAAAACCCTGCTAGCACAATTAAATCCACACGTCCATCTATTATCTCCAGTACCTTGTCTCCAAAATTCTCACTATAGCTGTTTTTATCTAACACATAAGTAGGAATTCCTTTTTTACTAGCCCTTTCTACAGCCTGTGCTTTTTCATTATCACTTATTACTGCTTCAATAGAACAATTTAAGTGTCCTTTTTCTATGCTATCTATTATGGCCTGCAGATTACTACCTCCTCCAGAAACCAGCACCGCTATTTTAAACAAATGCCTTCACCTCCAGAGGTTATATAGCCTATTTCATAAGCCTTTTCTCCTAGAGAGTTTAAAGCTTCCATAACTTTTTCTTTAATTGAAGGCTCTACGCATAATACAAAACCTATTCCCATATTAAAGGTGTTGTACATATGATCATAATCTACTCCTAGACTATTTAAATAATCATATATGGCTGGTATTTCATAGCTGTGCTTATTAATCACTGAGGTTAATCCTTTAGGAAGCATTCTAGGTATATTTTCTATGAAACCTCCCCCAGTTATATGAGCCATACCCTTTATTTCAAAGCTCTTCATAAGCTCTAGTATAGGTTTTACATAGATTTTTGTAGGAGTCAATAAAATTTCGCCTAAGGTTTTTCCTTGAAATTCTAAGTTTAAATCTGGCATTGCCTTTCTTAAAAGAGAGTAGCCATTGCTGTGAAAGCCTGAGGAAGCTAGTCCTATTAAAACATCTCCCTCTTTAATGCTCTTACCATCAATTATGTTTTCCTTATCTACAATGCCTACAGCAAAACCTGCAATATCATATTCTCCTTCTTTATAAAAGCCAGGCATCTCCGCAGTTTCCCCACCTATTAAGGATGCATAGGACTGAATGCACCCTTCTGAAACTCCCTTTACTAGGTCAGAGGCCACCTCTGCTTCTAGTCTGCCGCAAGCTATATAGTCTAGAAAGAATAGTGGCTTCGCTCCGTGGCATAGAATATCATTAACACACATGGCCACGCAGTCTATGCCCACAGTATCATACTTTTTAGTTCTGAAGGCAATTTCAAGCTTGGTACCTACTCCATCAGTGCCAGACACAAGTACTGGTTTCTTATAGCCCTCTGGCAGTTCCATCATAGCTCCAAAGCTTCCAATATCATTTATTACTAAGGAACTCATAGTTTTCATGGCATATTCTTTAATGAGCTTTACGGATTTATATCCCTCTTCTATATTCACTCCAGCATCCTTGTAAGTTATCATAAAAACACTACCTTTCTAAATGATCTTTTGATGTTTCCATAGGAGTTGCCACAGGATAAACGCCCTTAAAGCAACCTAAGCAAAATCTTTTTTCTCCGCCAAAGGACTTTAATAATCCTTCCATGCTTATATACCCAAGGCTGTCTGCACCTATCTCTTCCCTTATCTCTTCTAAGGTCATATTCGCTCCAATTAAATCTTTTCTATAAGGTGTATCTATTCCAAAATAGCAAGGATACTTTACTACTGGAGAGGATACTCTAAAATGTACTTCCTTAGCTCCTACTTTTCGAAGTTGTTCCACTAGTCTTCTGCTGGTGGTTCCTCTTACGATAGAATCATCTATTAAAACCACTCTCTTGCCTTCAATGTTGCTTTTGAGAGGATTTAACTTTACTGATACAGCTCTTTCCCTCATTTCTTGATTAGGAGTGATGAAGGTTCTGCCCACATATCTGTTTTTTACAAATCCTATACCATAGGGTATATTAGAAGCCTTAGCATAACCAACCGCAGCAGATATACCTGAATCCGGTACTCCTACAACTATATCTGCTTCTGCTGGGCATTCCTTATAAAGCTCTTCTCCCATTCTTACTCTAGATTCATAAACATTAATGCCATCTATAGTGCTATCTGGTCTTGCAAAATATATATACTCAAAGGCGCAGGTTTCACATTGGGTTTTCTCTGCCCTATTTAAGCTTCTTAGCCCATCCTTATCTATAACTACTATCTCTCCTGGGTTTACATCTCTTACAAACTCTGCTCCTACTGCATCTAAGGCACAGCTTTCTGAGCATAATATATAACTTTCATTAATCCTTCCAATGCATAAAGGTCTAATACCATTATGGTCTCTTACTCCTATCAGTTTATCTTCTGTTAATATAACTATGGCATAGGATCCTTTTATGGCTTGTATAGCATCAAATACTGCTGTCTCAATGCCTTTTTTTGCATTTCTTGCTATAAGACTTAGCACCACTTCAGAGTCTATAGAGGTTTGAAAAATGCAGCCTCCATCCTCTAAAAGCTCTCTTATCACATCAGCATTTACTAAATTCCCATTGTGAGCTATGGCCATGGAACCTAGCTTGTACTTAGTTAATAAAGGCTGAGCATTCACTACATTGCTGGAACCCGTGGTGGAATATCTTACATGACCTATGGCTGAAATCCCCTTTAGACTATTTAATATTCCTTCATTAAAAGCTTCCGTTACCAAACCCATAGCTTTATGGCAAGTCACTTCTTCTCCATTGGATACTGCAATACCAGCACTTTCTTGCCCTCTATGCTGAAGGGCATAAAGTCCATAATAGGTAAGAGTTGATACATCTAAGCCCTCGGGAGAATATATACCAAATACTCCGCATTCTTCTTTGAACTTATCAATAATTGGATTTTTCATCTATTTAATCCTCACTTATTAATTAATTAGGCTTCTATTCTGTTTAAAATTTCTACATAGGCTTCTTTAACATCGCCCATGTCTCTTCTGAATCTATCCTTGTCCAATTTTTCATTGGTTTTTGAATCCCAAAATCTGCAGGTATCTGGTGATATTTCATCTGCTAATAATATTTCTCCCTCTGCTCTTCCAAACTCTAATTTGAAATCTATAAGCTTTATGCCTTGCTTTAAAAAGAACTCTTTTAATACTTCATTAACCTTAGCTGTAACCTCATAAATCTTTTCTAGCTCTTCAAAGGTAGTTAATCCTATAGCCACAGCATGATGATCATTTATAAGCGGATCTCCTAAATCATCATTCTTGTAGCATATCTCAAATACTGTGGTTTTTAATTCATAGCCTTCTTCTAGTCCTAATCTTTTGGCCATGCTTCCTGCTGCTAAATTTCTTACTATTACTTCCACAGGAACTATTTCCACTCTCTTACATAATTGTTCTCTCTCATTTAATTTTTTTATAAAATGAGTTTTGATTCCTTTGCTTTCTAAAAGCTCAAATAATTTTGAAGTTATGCTATTGTTAAGCATACCCTTGCTCTCTATTTGACCTTTCTTTTCTCCGTTAAAAGCTGTGGCATCATCTTTATAATAAACAATTACTTCCTTATCATTATCTGTTTCAAATATCTTCTTAGCTTTTCCTTCATATAACATTTCTCTTTTTTCCATTACAATTCCACTCCTTCACTATTTTCTTTTATAAATTTTTCTTTCATGTTTTTTCTATATTGCTTTAAAGCTTCTTTTAAGCTCTCATACTTTGTAGAAAGGATTTGCACCGCTAGCATACCTGCATTAAAGCTATTGTTGATTCCCACAGTGGCTACAGGTATGGATTTCGGCATTTGTACTATGGAGTAAAGGGCATCTAACCCGTTCAGTTCTGCCTTTACTGGTACTCCTATCACTGGTAATGTTGTGTGTGAGGCAATAACTCCTGGCAAATGAGCCGCTAAACCAGCACCAGCTATTATGCACTCATAGCCCTCTTCTTCTAAGGAATGTAAAACCTCCATAAGCTTTTCTGGCACTCTATGAGCAGACAGTATAAATGCTTTATATTCTACATTAAACTCCTTAAGAGCCTCTGCAGCGCCCTTCATCACATCTTTATCAGACTTACTTCCAAAAATTATAGCTACTTTCATATATTCATCCTCCTACACAATTCATTTATTTGAAATATTTTACCCCTGATCTAAACAAACCTTGATCAAAGTTTCCTGTTATATTTTTATATAAATTATTACCAATCCTTTCACTATGTCCCATCTTACCAAAAACTCTTCCATCGGGACTAGTTATGCCTTCTATGCCGTAGGCTGATCCATTAGGATTATAAGGCATATTTAAGGTTACTCTTCCTTCTAAATCCACATATTGAGTGGCTATTTGTCCATTATCCACTAGCTTTTTAATTAAATCCTCTGAGGCTATAATCCTACCCTCTCCATGGGATACTGGTATGTCGTAAACCCCACCTAATTCTGCTTCCATTAGCCAAGGTGAAAGCTTAGAGGATACCTTAGTTTTTACTATAGAAGACACATGCCGTCCTATACTATTATAGGTTAGGGTAGCCATAGGCTCTTCTATATCAAGGATCTCTCCGTAGGGCACCAATCCTAGCTTTATCAGTGCTTGAAAGCCGTTGCATATCCCTAAAACCAAGCCATCTCTCACCTTTAATAGCTCCATCACAGCTTCCTTTAGCTGTGGATTTCTAAACACCGTAGCTATAAACTTTCCTGAGCCTTCTGGTTCGTCCCCAGCACTAAAGCCCCCTGGCAGCATCATGATCTGACACTGATTTATTTCTTTTTTCATCAATTCAAGGGATTCCTTTAGTGTTTCCTTAGTTAGATTCCTAAACACTAAGCTGCTTACCTTGCTACCTTCTTTTTCAAAGGCTTTTATAGAGTCATATTCGCAATTAGTACCTGGGAATACAGGAATGAATACTCTAGGCTCAGCCTTTTTGTTAAATATGCTATAGCTTTTTCCACTAAATAATTTAGCTTCGAGACTATTTGTTTTTTCTAGCTCACTCTTTGAAGGAAAAACTCCTTCTAATGGCGCCTCCCAAAGCTTTATAAGCTCCTCTATATCTAATCTGTTTTCATTTATGATTATTGTTTCATCCTCTTGGGTACAGCCTAAGATTTCATAATCTATAGCTTCCATAAAATCTAAGGATAAGTTTGAAGGTATCTCCACTATAAAGGAACCATAACTTGGTTTAAACAGCTCTCTATAAGCTTTCTTCCAAGTAATATTAGCTCCTATTTTGTTACCAAAGCTCATCTTGCATAGTGCTTCAGCTACGCCGCCTTCCCTCAAGCTAAAGGCTGATATAATCCTCTTTTGATCTATAAGTCTCTTAATAGAATTTAAATTATTTCTTAAAACTTCAAAATTTGGTGTAAGATCTTCAAGTATTTCTGTTTTTATTAAAACTATTTTACTTCCTAAGTCCTTAAATTCTGGTGAAACTACATTCTTTGATTTATCTAAGGCTAGAGCAAAGGAAACTAAAGTTGGTGGTACTGTTATTTCCTCAAAAGTACCAGACATGCTGTCCTTTCCTCCAATGGCTGCTATGTTTAATTCTTCCTGAGCACATAGAGCACCTAGTAAAGCTGCAAAGGGTTTTCCCCATTTTTCTTTATGTTTTCCTAGCTTTTCAAAGTATTCTTGGAAGGTTAATCTTATGTTAGTATAATCTCCACCCATAGCTACAATTTTACAAACAGATTCTATCACAGCATATAGGGCTCCATGGAAGGGACTCCACTTAGCTATATCAGCGTTATAACCATAGCTCATTAAGGAACAATGATCCGTTTCACCTTGAAGCACAGGAATTTTAGCTGCCATACCTTCTGCCGGCGTAAGCTGATACTTACCTCCAAATGGCATAAGCACAGTTCCGCTTCCTATGGTGCTGTCAAATCTTTCTACCAATCCCTTCTGACTGCTTATATTTAAATCAGATAACATTAGCTTTACATTATCTTTTAAATCCTCACTATACTTAGCCTTGGCTTTTAAGAAGTAGTTATTTTCCTTAGAGGGTGCTTTAATAAAAGCCTCTGCGTAGCTTTTGGCTCCATTGGTGTTTAAGAAGTCTCTATTTATATCTACAATAGCTTCTTCTCTCCATAACATTCTTAACCTATTATTATCAGTAACCTGAGCTATTATAGTAGCCTCTAAATTTTCTTCTAAGGCTAAGTTTATAAACTTTTCAGCTTCGCTATTTTTTATAACCACAGCCATTCTCTCTTGAGACTCTGATATGGCTAGCTCCGTGCCATCAAGTCCCTCGTATTTCTTAGGTACTAAGTCAAGATTTATATCCAAACCATCACAAAGCTCTCCTACAGCTACTGCCACTCCCCCTGCTCCAAAATCGTTACATTTTTTAATTAATCTGCTCACCTCTGGATTTCTAAAAAATCTTTGTATTTTTCTTTCCGTTGGGGCATTTCCCTTTTGCACCTCGGCACCGCATAGATTTATGGATTCCTCAGTGTGTTCTTTGGAAGAACCAGTGGCACCACCGCAGCCATCTCTACCTGTTCTGCCTCCAAGAAGTATAACCACATCTCCTAAGGATGGTTTTTCCCTAACTACATTTTCCTTTGGTACAGCTCCAATTACTGCTCCTATCTCCATCCTCTTAGCTTTAAAACCCTCATCATAAATTTCTGCAACTTGTCCTGTAGCTAGGCCTATTTGGTTCCCATAAGAGCTATAACCCTTTGCCGCCCCTAAGGTGATTTTTCTCTGAGGCAACTTTCCTTTTAGAGTGGATTCTACATCCTCCCTCGGATCTCCACTTCCTGTTACTCTCATAGCTTGATACACATAAGCTCTTCCTGAAAGAGGATCTCTTATAGCTCCTCCAAGACAGGTAGCTGCTCCACCAAAAGGTTCTATTTCTGTAGGGTGGTTATGTGTTTCATTTTTAAATAATATTAGATACTCCTTAATTCCCTCTGTGGTTTCTATATCCGCCTTTATCGTGCAAGCATTTATTTCATCGGATAAATCTAAGTCTTCTAGTAATCCTCTTTTTCTCATTTCCTTCATAGCTATAGTAGCTATATCCATGAGAGTTATATCTCTAGGTTCCTTATAAACTAAGGATCTCAAACTTATATATTTGTCATAGGCTTTTTTTATAGGCCTTGAGTATAAATCTTCTTCAATATTTATGTTTTTAATAGTTGTTAGGAAGGTGGTGTGTCTGCAATGATCGGACCAATAAGTATCAATCACAGCTATTTCTGTGTAGCTAGGGTTTCTTTTCTCCTCTTTAAAGTAGCTTTGGCAAAGCTTTAAGTCCTCTAAAGTCATAGCTAATCCTAGCTTATTATGAAGTTTAATAAGTTCTCCCTCTTCCATAGTTATAAAGCCAGATACTTTTTCTATGGATCTTGGAGCCTCAAAAACATTTTCTATGGATAGGTTATTTAGAGATGCTTCTCTTGAATCTACAGGGTTTATATAGTAATTCTTAATTTTATCTACCTGATTATCATTTAAATTTCCTTTTAGAGCAATTATCTTAGAGCACTTAACTTCCGCTTTTTCTCCTTGGGTTAATATCTCTATACATTCCTCTGCAGCATCTGCTCTCTGGTCGTATTGACCTGGCAGATACTCCACCCCAAAGGCTATGTAATTTGAATCTAACTCTAACTTTTCATAAACCACATCCTGAGTTTTCTCAGAAAAAACAGTAAATAACGCTTTTTCATATACCTCTTCACTGATGCCTTTAACAATGTATCTATTTACAACTCTTACTTCCTCTAATTCCTTTATCAATAGGTTTTCTTTAAAATCTTTTAATAATTCTTTAGCTTCTACATCAAAGTTTTCTTCCTTTTCTACATAAACAACTCTGATATTATTATTCATTGCAAAATCTCTCCTTTATAAAAAATAAAATACCACTAAAAGATTATAGGCAAATCTTATAGCGGTATTTTATAGAGAAACAACTTCAGCTCAAGCTTATACATGCTTCTCTATAGTATGGCAAACAAATCTTTAATGCTTTTAAAGACTATATATGCTAAAGATTTACCCATAGACAGAAGGTTTGAGGCCTCCTCGTAGAAACTCCCGGACCCTATTACCAGGATTATATGGATAAAATTTATTCAATTAATCTACTTATAGATTAACATTGAAAATATATATAGTCAACAATATTTTTATATTTTATTCCATCATTCGTTATAATCCGAATAATACAAGATAATTTTTAGCCTCAAATTCGTGATTATTCAAACTTTTCCCTTTTATATTTATACTATACATAGTTTTACAAAAAAATATAGAAGCATTCATAGAATTGATTTTAACAAATCTATGAACGCTTCCATTTTAATCAGCTAAACCATAATCTCTAATAAAATACACTAGTTTATTAATCCAATCTTTTGTAAATCAGCTATATTTAAGTAAATCACAAAGGATTTTTTTGGTTTAGGAACAATATTCAATTTTTTAAGGTCTTCAAAGTTAAAATAATTTATACCATCCTCCCTCTTTACGCGGAGACCATCTATATTTACTTCCTTCTGATTATCAGCATCCTGCCAATTTGCTGGCCATTGACCTTTAAAAAGCTTTGATCTTACAAAGGTTTTCATATCATAAGGAGCATAGAATTGAAATTCTTCTATAAGTAGGTAGATACTTGTAGTTCTTCATACTATTCTATGGGCTCATTTAATTTCAATGACTTATTACTATCATTACCTGATTGGTCACAACAGCTTGACTTTTTATTATGGTTAAACATCATTGGTATCATTGAAATCATCATTATTGGACATAAAAATGGAGCTATTAATCCTAACACCTTAACAGCATTGGGACTAAATCTTGTTATTAAAGGCAAACTTCCTATAATGACTATAGGCAATCCACAACAGAGAATCATGTGCAGCATATGTTTTAATGGGCTGTGTTTATGATTACCTTTATTTCCTTTGTTATTTTCATGACAATTCATATACTTATCCCTCCAACAACCTTTCTTTTATTTAGAAAGCCTTTATATTTAACTGAAGTGCATAATATTTATATAATAAGATTATAATTATAACTCTATGAGTTAATATCCAAGAATAATGAATCTAAAACAACTTATCTTCTCATCATGGAGTTGTGCATATTCACCATATCTTGTCGGCTTATAGATTCCATCATTTTAGCCATACCTTCATAGCCATTGTTTTTCATTATATCTGTCATTTGATTATATTGCTCCTCTGTAATATTTCTCATAAAGTTATCCATTTCATCAAAATTTCTATTTTCCATAGCTTTAGACGCAGCCGCAAGATTATTATTTCTCATTACGCCTACTATGGGACTATACATTTCACTATTATTTTTATTTACATTATCCTGGTACATCGTATACTTGTCTAAGGCAACCTTATTTGAATTATTATTTTCCTTAGCATATACTACAGTCACTGCTCCTATAGTTAATACGGTAGTTGTTATTATTGCTAATATTTTTTTATTCATTAAAATCTCTCCTCTTTTTTATTTAATTTGCTTCTATGCCTATATTACCTTTAGAATGTGTAGGAATTATGAAAATTTAAAAACTACTATAATTACTACATCTGTTTCTTTATTTTATATTTCTATATTAGAAAAGAGGCAGATTTTCTGCCTCTTCACCTTATAATATCTATAATTATATGTATTTTTTTTGTATAGAGCTATCTGCTAATATAGGGGTTATATCTATCTTTAATTCTTTATTCTTATCAATACCTTCAGCATTGATAATGGTTATATTCATATTAGGTTTACCTATTATTTCAACTCCCTTTCCTTCACTGAATATAACAGGTCTCTTAACTAAATGATTATAAACCACCTTTAATAAGTCATAAAATATATTATGCTTTACATCCTTATTAAAGCCAAAATGCTCAATATTTCCAAATCCTAGTATACCTAGGGTTATGTCTTTTTTAGCTTTATATGTACTACCATAACCAATACGTTGGCCCTTTTTTACTTTATAAGTATTTATGATATGAGCCTTATAACAAAATATTTTTTTTAGTCCCATAATCTGTCCATCATATCCATATAATATGTTACCTACCCTAGTTATGTTGGTAAAATCACAGCACTTTCTATACTCTTCATTTAAAAAGCCACTGGAGTTTAAACAATGAATATGAGGAATTATCCCTATGTACTTAGACACAGCTTCTTTGAATATTTTTATTTGTTTTAAGGTAGCTTTTCTATTTTTAGTATTATGAAGATGAGTATATACCCCATCTACAGTTATATTATGGAACTCTTCTTTAATTCTTTTAAAAATCTTGTCCAATTCTTCAGTCTTAATACCCATACGATTCATACCTGTATCTATATATAGATGCACCTTATAGTTTAAATCCTTATCTATATACTCTAGTACATCTTCATTATCTATAGTATAGATAAGATTTTCCCTAGGATCTTTAAAATCCTCTTTATCTACTAAAGGGCTTAACAGCAATATCTCTTTATCCCCCTGCACTCTTTCCACCTCAGACAAGTCTGATACTGCAAAGTAGTCTACCTTGTCCTTTAAAAATTCAGTAATTCCCTCTATACCTAAACCGTAGGCATTTCCTTTTACTACTGCCATGACTTTTCCTTCAGTGTTTTTTCTGATTATATCTAAATTATTTTGTAATTTTTCTAGACTAATTTCACACCAAAACTTTTTCATAATTTCCTCCATATGTTACTCATCTTAAATTGTGCATATAGTATTTTTTAAATACTATATAAATTATATCAAAAAAATAGCCATCGGAAAATTCCAATAGCTAAAAAATAAAAATCCCTACGTATAAAAATCAAATATCTCTATTCCGGATATTTTAATTATTACCTTAAATAATAAAAAATATGCTATTTTTTTTGGAGACGCCTTATTTATTTCCTTCCCATTCTTCAAAAAATTCTTTTAAGAAGCCTTCCATGTACTTATGCCTTTCTTCTGCCATGGCTTTAGCGGTTTTAGTATTCATCATATCCTTTAAAAATAAAAGCTTCTCATAAAAATGATTTATTGTATTGGAATTGCTATTCTTATATGCTTCAAAGCTTTCATGAATCTCAGGTTTTATATCTGGGTTATACATCTCCCTTTGCTTAAATCCACCATATGCAAAAGTTCTAGCTATTCCTATAGCTCCGATGGCATCTAATCTATCTGCATCTTGTACAATCATTCCCTCTAAGCCCTTCATAGTGTTTTCTACCTTAGCTCCTTTAAAGGATACATTATCTACTATGAAGGCTACCTCATCATATATCGTCTCAGTTACTCCTATACTTTGAAGCCACTTTTTAGCCTCTCTGCCTCCTGCCTTCTCATCACCCTCATTAAATTTCCAATCTGCTATATCGTGTAATAAGGCTCCTAGCTCTACTTTAAAAGTATCAGCACCTTCCTTCATTGATATATGCTTTGCTAGCTGCCATACCCTGTATATATGCCACCAATCATGGCCAGAGCCTTCCCCTTCTAATTTATCTTTAATGTAATCAGCTGTATCTTTGATTATTTGTTCTTCATAGCTAGTCATATTTTATCCCACCTTTAAATTTAAATAAGTATGCTGCAAATTATGCCCATCTGCGCTATTACATAAGTTAGCCATATTAAAAACTCTGAATGTTTAATATTTTTATGTGCAATATCTTTTAGGGCAATTATGCCATCTGAAATCATAAATATTATAGCAGATAAAGTGGTCATCCACCAGCGTCCTCCCAAGGTTATATATAATAAAAACGAAGACAAGAACATATTAAAAATAATTCCGCCATAAATAATAGAATATTTTTTGTTTTTAAGCTCTTTACTATTTTCCTGTTCATTTTGTTTCTGCAAAGAGCTATAAATCATTCTACATATTAGCAAAATCAAAACTAATATTGCTATATAAAATCCTATTAAGTAGCTGCTATTTGTGTTATTCCATATGACAGCTAAATAGGCTATAGTATAACTAATATGAGTAAAACTGAACAAAAACATACCATAAGCTAATCTATTTTTTGTTTTGATTATAGCCGCCATTACTAGATCTCCAAAAAAAGAAAATAACATTCCTATAAAAATCATTATATTGGATCTTTGAAAGCTTGTTTGATTTAAAAACAATATTCCCGCCGTAATGACCATGGATAAGCTTAATAGGATTCTAGGGATTTTTCCAAAACCAAGTCCCTTATTTCTGTAATCCTTCCACTGAGCAATAGCTGTTATTAAAAATATACCTGCTTGAAAAATAATAATAAGATTTAGTACTAATAAATTCATGTATATCCCCCTTAAAAATACTTTCTATATGTTTATTATCTACAGTTAATATTTATAACTTTAGAAAATATTGTATCCTTTAATTAGGTTATACGTAATTGCTCTTTATACAGTATAAATTTTTTAGAAAAAAATTTGTCACGTAACAAGTACGTGACAAATTCTAATCAAAGTAAGCTATTTCTTTTCTACTAATTTAAATTTTTGCCATGGCTCTATATAGTCTAATAAGAAGATCTCTTCATCTATAATCTTTCCTACTACATTGGTTTTTCCTGAGTTTTTCATTTCTTTTCTAGCCAACTGCATTTCTCCTGCATATAAGGCATAAAGAGAAGTTTCTACCAATACATCTCCTTTTTTCATGTCTGGAGTATTAAAGGGATCAAATTGATGTCCTTTATATTTTACCCTGCTTTGAGTGGATCTTATTAAATAATCTGAAACGTCTCCTCTGTTGAAGTGGAACTCTTCTAATACTATCTTTCTTTCCAATGCTGGTGTATCTGGATGTAATTCTACTTCTAAGGTTAAAATTTCTGGATCTATTTCACTTAGGGCTTTAAGCTCCTCTTCTGAAGCAAAAGCATTTGCGATTATTACATCATCTATTAATCCTGTAGCAAAAAGATGTTTAGCTTGTACAGTTATAGGTAGTTCTCTATGCATTTCTAGAGAGCATAACCCTTCACTTACAGGCCATGGACCGAATTTTGCAGCAGATGAAGAAACAAAGGCCGCAGTAGTAATTCCTAAATCTTTAAATTGTTTGCTGGTTTTTATAAAATGTTCATAACTAAGTCCAGCATATCTATGAGGGTAGAAGTTTTGGCTAGCCAATATGTTATTCATATTAGGTTTGTAGCTAATCACATTATCTATATATTTTGTTCCAGAGCCCATGTTAAATTCAATTTTTAATCCATAAGGATTAAAGGTCATTATAGACTCTTCACTACCTGTAAAGCCCATGTCTAGTCTTAAGCCATAGGCTCCGATTTCATGGAAAAAGGATAGGTCATTATATTTTATTCCCAATTCATTGAAAACTCTTGGACTAACATCTAATATTACTTCCATGCCAAACTTATTAGCATGACCTATTATATCTTTAAATTCGCTAACTACTTTTTCCTTATCTCCATCTACAGATAGAAGGCAAGTAAATAATCTTTTATAGCCATACTTTGCCGCTAACTCTATATATGCTTTATTTTCTTCTACAGATGTGTGCATTGGATAAACTGATATTCCTAGTTTTCTCATAATTTAGCCTCCGTATAATTATTATTTTGGTATAATCACTATTTTCCTCTTGGAACCGGTGTTATATTACCTAAAATTACTCTTTCTTTTGCTCCTGTGGCATTTAATACATTGCCCGAATTTCCATTTAAGGTTTCATTAGCTAAAACCGCAAAGGCTATAGCCTCCTTAGCATCGGAAGAGTATCCTAAATCTTCTTGAATCATAACCTTACATTCTGGAAGCAGCTCTTTTATCATGGAAACTAAGGTATTATTATAGCTTCCTCCTCCTCCAAGAATTATCTCTTCAATTTTTGTTTTAGGAAAAATAAATTTTCTGTAATTATGCTCAATGGACTTAGCGGTAAACATTGTCACTGTAGCTATGATATCCTCTGCCTTTAGATTTCCATACTTTTCTATAAGTTTATCTACAAATTGACTTCCAAAAAGCTCTCTGCCTGTAGTCTTTGGCGGCACTCTATCCATGTATTCTTCAGCCATAAGCTCCTTAAGCATTTCCTCTATGATGGTTCCCTGAGCTGCGAAGGCCCCACCCTTATCATAGGATACTCCTTTAAGCCTCTTTGTAACCTCGTCTATTATCATATTTCCTGGGCCTGTATCAAAGGCGCTCATATCATCTAAACTGCAATGAGCTGGGATAACCGTTACATTGCCTATGCCTCCTATATTTTGAAGAGCTCTATTCTTATCGCCTTTATAAAGAAGATATTCTGTATATGGCACTAGGGGAGCACCCTCTCCTAATGCCGCCATATCCATAGTTCTAAAATTTGATACTACTAAAGTATTGGTTTCATAAGCAATTACCGCTGGCTCTCCTATTTGTAAAGTAGATTTTGCAAAGTTTTTATAAGGTACAGGTATATGGAAGGAAGTTTGTCCGTGTGATCCTATGAAATCTAAGTTCTTTATATCAAATTTTGCTTTTTCACAAACCGCTTTTGCAGCCTCTGCAAACAAATAACCTAGTTTAAAATTAAGGCTGCAAATAAGCTCCACATTAGATCTTTCTATGCTAAAGCTATCTCTTATTTCATTTTTTATATCCTCTGGTATTTGCATATTTAAGAATTCTACCAGATGAGCCTTTATGTTTTCTCCGTACCCCTTTATTTTAACTAGGGCTGCATCTACTCCATCTAGAGAGGTGCCGGACATAAGTCCTACTACATATTTTTCTTCTTTATCCTTATAATAAATACTCATATTAATTCCTCTCCTTTAAGGCGAAATAATAGGCACCCTTAGCCGCTGAAACATCTTCATCATGGATTTGAAGGTTCTTTATGGCTTTGCTTAAGTACTCCTTAAAGCTTTCCTTTACTAAATCGATTTTTGTGATGATGCTTCCCTTTAGGCCTATATGAGTAACACCCTTAATATCTAATTTCTTATATACCATTTCTGTTATTCTAGCTAATTCTGTTCCTGCAGTTTTTAGGATGTTTGTAGCTATTTCATCCCCAGCTTTAGCAGCATTAACCACTACGGGCGCTAGAGATGCTACTTCTGCTTTGCTCTTAGAATATATAAATCCTTTAATCTGATCTATCTCTTTAAAATTCAATGCTTTTAACATCTCTTTCGTTAGGGTGCTCCAAGGTAAATCTAGATCTTGTTCCTTAGTCATGTTTTTAAATGCCTCTATTGCTACATAATACCCGCTGCCTTCATCACCCAAAAGATGTCCCCAACCTCCTGCTCTAGCTTTTTTATTATTATATCTTCCAAAGCAAATTGATCCTGTTCCCGCAATGGTTAGGATTCCTTCTTCACCTTTTAAAAGTGCAGATAGTGCAATATCTGCATCATTCATAACCTTAACTTCACCTTTAAAGAAGGCTTCCACATATTCTCTTATCAGTTCTTTGTTATTACCTGAGTCCGCTCCAGCTAAACCTAAATATATAGTCTTACACTCTTGAGACTTTAATTCCTCTAAAAGACTTTTTATACATAGTCCTATGTTCCCTAAAGCTTCATCCTTATTCACTACTAAGTTACCAAAACCAGTGGTACACTGAGCTAATACATTGCCTTGAAAATCATAAGCCACTCCTTCAGTTTTGGTTCCTCCTCCATCTATTCCAATAACATAATCCAAAGATATCACCTCATATCCCTACATGTTTATTAATATTTCTAATATATTACCAATGTCATCTTGAGAGAAGTTTATATCGAGCTTCTCCTTTACGCCTCTAAGACTTCCTTCTAAATAAGCATATAAATCATAATGTCTAGAAAGTATAGTATTTATATTCCTACATTTTGGTCTTTCCTCTCTATTCACTAACTTTTGAACTAGACAACCAAAATGCATTAAAAGTCCATTTAGCTTTTCTCCATCTAAGTGTATTCCGTATATATACTTCATGGTACTTATGGCTTGCATAAACTCCTCTGCCACAAAATCTCCATGAGGCAGATCTAAATAATCTTTATAAACAGTCTTTATATTTTTTAATATAACTGCATTGTTTTCACTTTCTTCAAAGTCTTCTCCCAAAAAGTCTTTAAAGAATTTTTCCATGGAGATGTAATTAATTCCCTCTATTTTTAGATCAAAAGCACTTATGATTGAAACCACATTGCAATCTTTTCTTATGTTTTCTACCGCCCTTATAAATTCATTTTTATCCTTCATGCTTAGGTTAATCACATCATATTTCTCTTCACTATATTTTTTAAATATCATCTCTTTAATCTTTTGAGCGGTACCTTCTCCTGTGGTGCAGGCAGTTATTATAACATCTTTCTTATGCTTTATGTTATCACTTAAAAAATTTCCTAGATATTTGCTCTCTAAATCTACGGATTTTACAATCTCTTCAAGGCTTTGGAACATTATGGCCTTCCTCGTAGCTTCAATGACAGTAGCAGTAGTTACCATGTCTATGGCTTTAACTTTAATACCAGTGTTTTCAGTTATCATTTTATCAAAGAACTTTAAGGAACCCATATCTACCAGCAATATAGCTCCCATGCCTTCATTCTTCTCTTTAATGATATGCTGTATCTTATAAAGTGCTTCTTCTGGCTTCATAGATAGTGGCATATCAAAGCCTATGGCATGAGTGGTATTTAATAATGTATTTGTGACTTCTGCCATAGAACTAGCTGTAGATTTTCCATGCATAGCTACTAATACAGCTACTCTGCCTTTTTCCTCTTCTTCCTCTGCTGCAAAAAACATTGTAATAAAGCCAATTTCATCTATAGGTACATCTATATCATATTTTTGTTCTAGCTTATCTGATAGCACTATGGCTAATTTAAATTCCTTAGGATATTTTTTTCTTATTTCATCTATTTTAGGATTTTCAATTATCTTATTATCACCAATTCTTCCCAAAAACGTATCTATGTGAATAAGTAAGCCTAAAAAGGTATTTTTAGATATTTTTCTTCCTAATTTATATTCTGCGAAATATATAAAACTACTTAAAAAATCGTAAAGTTCATTGTTTACGATTCTCTTAATTTCGTCTTCTTTGTTGCTGCTTTTTATATGAGTTAAATAATTATTTATATAGCTTTCAACTTCATCGGACAATTTATTTTGTATTTGTTTTTCTTCTAAGCCTCTGCCTTTAAGGTACTCTTTCCTCTTTTCAATGAAGTCATAGATATTATTAGTTAAGCTATACTTATCCTCAAACTCTTCTTCATCCTCGTTGAATATATCATTATTGATTTCTAAGTTTAAGTAAACAGGCTTAACCTTCTTGGCTATTAGCAATCCACTTTTCACTTCATCAGGAAAGTCTCCTAATTCTACTTTTACTAAATTCTTTTCAAACATGCTTCTTAAATAGGCTTTTGCGCAAGCTATTTGTATATCGCTTTTCAATTGACCTATATTATTTAGGCATTCATAGTTTAAAAGTGCAGTAATGGAATCCTCACTTATATCTATTCTCTTCATTACTCTTTTTGATTCTTCTTCAAAGAAGCTCTCAATTAAACACATTCTTTCTTCTACAGTTCTTTCTCTGAGAGCGGGAAGAGAGATGGTTACTGGAATTCTTCTTGTAAAAGTTTTTAAAAGAGTTGAATTGATATCCTCTGTAGTAGCACATACTATCATTATGCTTATAGGAATATCCTTTGTACTGCCTAAAGGAGTATATTTTCCTTCATCTATTAAGGTAAACAGCATCTCCTGACCTTCCGGAGGAAGTCTGTGAACTTCATCTAAAAATAATACTCCGTCTCTTGCCTTTTCTATTATTCCCTCTCTATCCTCTACAGCACCGGTATAAGCGCCTTTTTTAACTCCAAATAGATGAGATATGAGCAGATGTGGATTATTAGCATAATCAGCGCAGTTAAAAACTGCAAATCCGTTGATATCCTTTATTCTGTTTATCTCAATAGCATATTTAAACATACATTTTGCAAAAAATGATTTACCTACTCCTGTCTCTCCCACTATTAGGGTATGGAGCCCCCTAGGAGGATATACAATAGCAGCCTTAGCTAAGGAAATAGGATGCTTTAAACTTGTATCTTTACCTATGATCTTATCAAAAACTGATAAGGGGCCTTCCATAGACCTTTCCACATTAAGTTTTTCAGGATTAATAAAATATAATACAGGTCTACCCTCTTTTTTGTCTACAAGTCCCAATTCTACAAGTTTTTTAAACTCTCTTAAGACATTGGGTCTTTTCATATTTAAAGCTTCGGCAACCTCTTCTGCGGAAATACCTATAACCTGGCCCTTCGCTTTTTGCTGCTCTATACATTGATGCTTTAAAATTTCATATACTTCATCTTGTTTCAAAAGGTAGTCCCCCTTTGTTTTATATAATAGTATTTATATATATTATACTATTTTTTGGGTTTATCAAACCTAACAATTCCTTTGATTTGATTGTTTTCAAACATATTCTTTGTTATTTCAAAAAACATGATGCATAATACACAGAATATAAGAATTAAAGCATTCCAAATTATACTGCTCATATTAGGAAAAGCTATTGCTGGTACTATTAATATAAGAAATGCTGTAAAAGCAACAATCCATCTATTTAATTTTACCTTCTTTAATAGAAACCTAGTAAAGGCTATGGAGCCTATTACCATTAACACAACAAATACTATATAAAGCAGCCTAATCATAATAACTACTCCTCACTTTATAGTTTATTTATTCTTTTTAATCTCTTTATACATTTCCACCATTTGTTCTATCAAGTTTTTTTCAGCTATGGCTGTCATCAATTGATCTTGTGCATGTACCATAAGTAAACTCATCTTTAAATCTTGTCCATTTATTTCTGCTTGTATTAATTTTGTCTGAGTATTATGGGCTAAGGTCATTTCCTCTTCACTTTTATCTAGTAATTCCTTTGCTTTTTCAAAATCTCCTTCTTTGGCAGCCTTTAATGCCTCGTAAGCAAACCCTCTTGCATCTCCACCATGAGATATTATTTCAAAAATTTCATTTTCCATTTTTTATTCCTCCAATTGCTTTATTTAAATTGTGTTAAATATTCCTTGTTTATCTCTAATAGATCTCTTAATAAATCTTTTGCCACACTTACAGAAGGCACTAAAGGATGCACTGATAGGGCTAGGAGCGCCTTTTGCTTATCACCTTTTACCGCTGCTTCTGCAGCTAAAACCTCATAGGACTTTACAGCCTGCATAAGTCCTAGAATTTCTGCTGGTACTTCTTCTTTTATATTTAAAGGAGTGGCTCCTCTTCTGTCTATTAAACAATTTGTCTCAATTACTGAATCATAAGGAAGTTCCTTAACAGTGCCTTTATTTAGCGTATTTACTGTATGGATCTCTTTCTTATCATTGTATATAGCACTTATTAAAGATACCGCAGCATCAGAATAATATGCCCCTCCTCTTTTTTCTAGTTCTTTAGGCTTTTCTTGTAAATTTTCATCTTTATATAATTCAAATAATCTTTCTTCTACTTTTTTTACTATTTCCGCTCTTGTTCCGCCAGCACCTTGCTTAGCTGCTTCTTTTTCTTCCTTTAATAATCTATCTGTCATATAAAAATATCTGTGATATGGACATGGTATCATACCAAGAGCATTTAAAAAATCTCCATCCCATTTTAAGTCTGAAATATTTTTCATACTCAAGCTAGCTCCATCTTGAAGCTTTTCTATAACTAATTTTGTTACATCTTTCTCTTTAACATAGGCTTTTCTGCCCCAGACTAGATGGTTCAATCCTATAAAATCTACATATACATCCTTGCTGTCTACATCTAACATGGCAGCAATATCCATCTTCATGTGTATTGGCACATTGCATAATCCTATACACTTTATATCAGTATACTTGTTTATGGCTTCAGTTACTAGTCCTGATGGATTCGTAAAGTTTATTAGCCAAGCTTCCGGACTTAATTCCTTAATATCCTTGCATATATTCATCATTACAGGTATGGTTCTTAAGGCCTTTGCAAAACCTCCTGGTCCCGTGGTTTCTTGTCCTAAAACATCATACTTTAGTGGAAACCTCTCATCCCTAGCTCTAGCTTCCAGACCTCCTACCCTAAATTGAGTAACTACAAAGTCTGCACCTTTTATAGCTTCTCTTCTGTCTAAAGTAAGCACTACATCTATATCAAGGCCTGCTTTTTTAACCATTCTTTTTGCTAGGCTTCCCACTATGTTTAGTTTTTCTTCTCCTGCTTCGATATCTACCAAATATATCTCTCCAAGGGGTAACTCATCTTTTCTTTTTATAAAGCCTTCTATTATTTCTGGTGTATAACTACTTCCCCCACCTATTATTGCTATTTTTAATTTCTTCATATTATCACCTCTCAAATCTTAACCTATAGTTAAAAGGGCCTTAATTTATTAGGAGTGGCACCATAGTGCCACTCTTTTTTTAATTAAGCTTAAACTCCGTTTTAAGCATCAGCATTTAATTTTTCTTCTTGAATCATCTTTCTTTCATACATCTTGAAGAAAGGATAGTAAATCAAGCCAGTTAATGCGATGTTGAATAATACTAAGAATACTACTCTTATATCACCATTAGTAGCTACATAAGCTCCTACTGGTGCTGGTAATGTCCAAGGTGCATTAACTGAGAATCTTCCAACCCATCCTGCAGATACAGCAATGTATGAAATTACAGCAGTTATTGTTGGTCCAACTATAAATGGTATTGCTAATATTGGGTTCATTACTAATGGAACACCAAATATCATTGGCTCGTTTATATTGAATATTCCTGGTACTATAGAGAATCTTCCAACCTTCTTTAAGTATTCTGATTTTGAGAAGCACATTAGTATACATAATGATAAAGTAGCACCGGATCCACCAATCCAGATTAACCATTGGAAGAATTGCTCTGGAGCAACATGTGGTAATGGCTGTCCTGCCGCAACTGCTGCTGCGTTAGCATCTAATAATACTAACCAGAATGGTCTAAGTATTGAACCTACAACAGATACACCATGGATACCCGCCGCCCATAATAGAGTTATTAATAGAACTGGAACTACAACTCCACCTAAAGAATCAGTACCCTTTAATAATGGTTTAAAGAAGTTCATAATTACAGCATGTACGTCTATGTTTAACCATACCCTTACAAACCAAACAAGAGTTATTATAACTGCTGCTGGTATTAAAGCTTCGAAAGATCTAGCCACAGATTCTGGCACTTGTTCTGGCATTTTTAATGTTATCTTGTATTTCTTTAATAACCTTAAGATTTCAACGGATAATATCATACAAAGTATTGCAACGAACATTCCTGCTCCACCAAGGTTACCCATTGGAAGAACCCATCCCATACCTGCAGCGCCTTTAACACCGGCTTTAGTAGCTGCTGCCAAAACACCATCAATATTTAGTGGTATAGTAGTTAATAAGAATGCTGATAAAGAAAGCACTCCACCACTTACTCCATCTAGCTTATAGGACTTAGCTAGTGAGTAACCCATACCATACACCGCATACACTGACATCAAACCGAAAGTAATTCTGTAAGGAATTAATATCTTAGCCTGAGCTCCTGATGCAGCTAAAGCATTTTTCCATGCATCTACTGGTGGCATAGCGATAATTAAGAAGAAACTACCTACGATAATTAATGGTAATGTAGAAATAATACCATCTCTTATAGCTCTTAAATGTCTTTGCTCCGCCAGCTTAGCCATTGGAGGCATGAACTTTTCTTCAAGCCATTTTAAAAATCTTTCCATATTAAATTTTCCCCCTTATTTTAATATTAATAAAATGATTGCCTATTAATTATTTTGCATGTTTTTTAATTTGCTCCAATACCTTAGGTGCTCCTATTGGAGTGTATCCCATAGGCACTATTAATTCTATTGGCACATTAGCTGCTGCTGCTTGCTCTTCAAACACTTTCATTCTGTGTTTTACTTGAGGTGCAACTATAGCTAAATCATAGGAACCTTCTTTTAATTCATCTTCAAATTCAGTAGTTCCTACTGCTTTGATTTCAAGTGGAAAACCTTGCTTATCAGCTTCTTGCTTTATAGCTTTAACAACTATAGCACTAGACATCCCACCTGAGCATACCATTAATACCTTCATATTTATTCCTCCTATCTATTTGTATTTGTTTTATCAACTACACTTTTATATAGCAAGTATCATGCCAACTCTTAAAAAGCTTTAAATAGCGCAGATAAAAAAACAGTGTATCATTTACTTGATAAATGATACACTGTTTTTGATACACTGTCAGTTACTTTTCTTTTTCCTTTAATATATCTGCTAAGGCAGCTATACTTCCTAAAGAAGAAACAGCTTCACTAGGTAATATTAGCTTATTAGCTGGTCCTTTAGCCATTTCTTTTAAGGCTTCTACTTGTTTTAAGGCTATAACCACTTCATTGGTGCCTGAGGCTATGATAGATTTATTAACCTTTGAAATAGCTTCTGCTTCCGCCTGTGCTATGGCCTCTATAGCTCTAGCTTTACCTTCTGCCTCTAAGAGTTGAGATTCTTTTAAACCTTCAGCTCTTCTTATATTAGCTTCTTTCTCAGCTTCTGCTTGAAGGATTTTAGCCTGCTTTTCTCCTTCTGCTCTTGCTATCTCACTTTGCTTTTGACCTTCTGCCTGTAATATTATAGCTCTCTTATCTCTTTCAGCCTTCATTTGCTTTTCCATTGCCTGTTGAATTTCTGCTGGTGGTATAATATTCTTTATTTCTACAGATAGAATTTTAATTCCATAAGCATCGGTGATTTCATCCACTACCATTAGCAATTCTGAATTTATTTTATCTCTTCCAGAAAGTACTTCATCTAAGGTCATATTACCTACAATGTTTCTCATATTAGTAATTGTAGAATAAACTATACCAGATTTATAATTCTCTATGTTATAAACTGCATCTTTTGCATTAAGTACTCTGTAAAATATAACATTATCAATAGATATTTTAACATTATCTTTAGTGATAACATTTTGAGGTTCAATGTCTAGTATTTGTTGCTTTGTTGATACTTTTTTTCTTATAAAGTCAGCAAAAGGTATTGTAAAATGCCAACCTGGTTCTAGCACCTTATAAAACTGTCCGAATCTTTCTAGAATATATACATATCCTGTATTAACAATTTTTATTGAAGATAATATAGCTATTATCACCACCAATAAAAATATTACAAATAATATTTGACCAATATCCATAATAATTCCCTCCTAATAAATATATATTATAAATAAGATTTTCTTATAATAATTTTGTTTCCTGAGATTCCTGTTACAATTACCTTATCTCCCTTTTTTATCATTTCACCCTCATTTTTTATAGTCCAATAAATACCATCAATTTTTATCATAGACTTTTCTATAATCTCTTCGTCTACAATTAATTCTCTACCCAAATACCCCTCTTCCACAGTTGAAAGCTTTTTTACATCTCTTTTGATAATCTTCTTTGCCAGTGGATAGCCTGCTGCAAATCCTATAGCACTGACTACCAAAAATACTAAAACCTGAACAACAAAACTAGCCTCTAGCATTAAAGCTGTAATTGCTCCTAAGCTTCCTAAGGTAAACCAAACAAATAATAATGTACTGGTAGCTATATCAAGCACTAGAGTTATTACTCCAATAATTATCCACATAATAAAATAATTCACATAGCCCCCTCCTTTCTCTACACTTATATTATACATCAAATTTACCCATAATTTAATGCATTCTAAAATTAATTAATTTTGGTTTATTTAAGGAATCTTATATCCTCATTATATGGTATATGTAAAAATTAATAAAGTTTATTTTATACCTATAATAGGTTATTTTATACCGTATTTTCTCTTTTAATACTCTATTACTATATATTTCATTGATTTTCTATTCATTTCATTTTATTATTTAATTAGAAAATGAGCAAAATAAATTATAACTATATAATTAAGGAAGTGAAACTATGAATTTCATCAGAGTTGGAGCCGCTTGTCCTGTAACAAAAGTGGCAGATATACACTATAATATTGAAAATATAAAAAAATGTATTGAAGAATCTTTGGCAAAGCATTGCAAAATTGTTGTTTTCCCTGAACTTTCTATTACTTCCTATACCTGCGGAGACTTATTTACTCAAAATCATTTAATAGAACAATCTATTAAAGCTATAGAAGAACTAGCACAATTTTCTAAAGATAAGGACATATTAATTGCCCTAGGTGCTCCTTTAGTACATAAGTATTCTCTTTATAACTGTGCATATATCCTACATAAAGGAAGAGTTTTAGGTATTTTACCTAAAAATTTTATTCCTAATTATACTGAGTTCTACGAAAAAAGATGGTTTACAGAAGGCAATGCCCTGTCAGAAGAATCTATAGACTTATATTTCCAAAAGGAAATACCCTTTGGAAGTAATTTGATTTTTAGTGATGGTATCAATAAAATCGCTTTTGAAATCTGTGAGGATCTTTGGGTTACAATCCCCCCTAGTTCTTTCTTATCTCTAGGTGGCGCAAATATCATTTGTAATCTCTCTGCCTCTAACGAATTAGTTAGCAAATATGAGTATAGACGAAACCTAGTAGCCTCTCAAAGTGCTAGATGCATGGCGGCCTACATTTATTCTTCTTCTGGAGTTTTTGAGTCTACTACGGATTTAGTTTTCAGCGGTCATTTAATGATTAGTGAAAATGGATCTATGCTAAAAGAAAATCATAGATTCCAAAGAGAAAATGAAGTGATATGTTCAATTATTGATATTGATAAGCTAAACAGTGAACGATTGAAAAATGTAAGCTTTAGAGATAGCACTAAAATCTACAATTATAATGTAAGGGAAATAAAATTTAGTTTTGATGACCTCAATTATGGTGAATTTGATAGATATGTGGATAAGCATCCCTTTGTGCCTTCAGGAGAAAAGCAGCGTGAAGAAAGATGCAAAGAGATATTTAATATACAAAGCGCTGCCTTAGCTAAGAGAATCAGTCATACTGGTTTAAATAAAGCTGTTATAGGAATTTCAGGAGGTCTTGATTCCACATTAGCCCTATTAGTTATCATTAAAACCTTTGACATGCTTAAAATACCAAGGAAAAATATATTAACCATTACTATGCCTGGTTTTGGCACTACGGATAGAACTTATAATAACGCAGTTTCCCTATGCAAAGCCTTAGATACCACCTTTAAGGAAATAAATATTGTTGATGCCTGCTTGCAGCACTTTAAGGACATAAATCATCCTATAGAAAACCATGATATAACCTATGAAAATGTTCAAGCAAGAGAAAGAACTCAAATTTTAATGGATATTGCAAATAAAGAGGGTGGACTTCTTATAGGCACAGGGGACTTGTCAGAACTAGCCTTGGGCTGGTGTACTTATAATGGAGATCATATGTCTATGTATTCCGTTAATTGTTCCATACCAAAAACCTTAGTTAGATATTTAGTAAATTATGTAGCAGAGCATGAAATGGAGAAGGAAGCCTCAGATATACTATTGGACATTCTTGATACTCCCGTAAGTCCTGAACTTTTGCCCAAGGATAAAAATGGAGACATTGTTCAAAAAACCGAAGATATTGTGGGTCCTTATGAGCTTCATGATTTCTTCTTGTATTATTTTATTAGGCAAGGTGCTACACTAGAAAAAATAGCCTTTCTCGCAAAAGTAGCCTTTAAAAATGAATATGATGACGCTACCATAGATAAATGGCTAGATAAATTTGTTAAGAGATTTTTCACTCAGCAATTTAAACGTTCAGCACTTCCAGATGGCCCTAAGGTAGGAACCATAAGTTTATCCCCTAGAGGTGATTGGAGAATGCCATCTGATGCAAGCTATAATTTGTGGGTTAAATAAATAAAAAGCGACCAACGTCGCTTTTTACTTATATATGTCCACAATAAGTCCTTGTATTTCATCAATAGTAGCTGCAATATTTAAATTTTCTTTTTCTTCACCTAGCAGCAGCTGTGTTAGCTCTTCAAGCTTTGCATCTACAGTATCCACAGTGATAAAATACTGAGTCTGCCAAAAACTAATATCCTTTCTAACACTATACATATAATTTAATACAGATTCTAAATATTCTTTTATGAGCCTCTTATAAGCCCTTACGTCAGCATAACACTTAGTAATGACTAACCTATTCCCTTTTTTCTTTATATCTTCAAAGAGTTCCTTAAGTTGCTCTTCATTTTTTCTATCTCTAGCAAAATTAAAATTTTGAGAAAAATCTTTTCTAGACTCAACCTTCTTTCTATCTGAGGTCACTGTGGTGCTTTTCCTAACTCTTGATATTTCCATCTAAACACCTTCCTATAATTTAAAGTTATAATTAAAGTCTTCAATAGATTTTTTAATGGACTGCAGAGTATCACTAAAAATAATACCCTGTTTGCTTAGCTTACCATTGCTAATTCTTATATCCCTAGCCTTATGCTTATACTTTTCTTCATCCTTTAAAATATACTGCTTAGCCACTTCTTCTAACTTCATATTTCTACATACTTCCAAGGCAATATCATAAGTGCTTAAATTATTTTCACTGCCAGTATGATATATTCCATAAGGCAATTCTAAAATTCTGGGGAAATTATCTAATAATTCGTAAACATAAGTCATGCCTCTATATTCATTAGTTGGAAAATATCTTTTTTCATTCTTTAAGAGAACGCTCGTTACATTCCATACTATATTAGCATTAACTTTTTTCTTATATTCTGGAAAACCAAAAAGCCAAGTTAATCTAATTATCCATAGCCTATCAATTATCTTTGAAATTTCTTTTTCAGCCTGAAGTTTATGTTTTCCGTAAACAGTATTAGGGTTAGGTATAGTCTCCTCTGTATAAGGACCACTTTCCTCATTTCCATTAAATATTTGCTCTGTACTTAGAAAAACCATTTTACATAAGCTTTCCTTGCAAGCCTCTGCTACATTTACTGTTCCTGTGACATTTACTCTATAAGATTCTTCTGGATTATCTTCGCATAACCCCGTATCTGCTATAGCAGCAGTATGTATCACTATATCTGGCCTTATATTATCTATCTTTTTCAAAACCTCTTCTCTATTAGTAATATCTAGTTCTTTTCTTCCTAATAAAGTTATATTATATTTATCCTTATATTGCTCATAAAATCTTGTGGCAAAAAAACCTTGTCCACCAGTTATAACAATTTTCAATACGCTCACCTCAATAATAAAAATAAACATTGTAAAATATACTTTATTATATCATATATTTTAATTTTATATAAACTAAATCATAGTCTAAATTATTATTTGTTTACTATGGAATAATTCTGTAAAAAATGTTAATTTATCTTTTTTTGTTGACATCTTATAGTAAGGCTTCTATAATAGTGTTATTAACTGAATAAAGTTTAAGCATAAGGGAGTAGCTTGCAGGACTGTTCCTGTTGCAAAGTCAACAACCGATGCATATTCATCTGGCTTTGTATTAAATAGTAAGACTTATGTATAACGATAAACCGTTATACATAAGTCTTTTTTAATATATATGATTAAGGAATGTTAAAAAACATAATAATATATTTAAGAATATTTAAGAATAAATAACTTTGTTGTTTATTTAAAATATATAATTTTATTACATAAATGAAAGGAGATTTTATAATGTGGTTTAATAAAAACCCCGAAGAAGTTGTTTCTGAGCTTCAAGTAGATGCCCTAAATGGACTTTCTACAGAAGAAGTAGGAAGGCGTATTGAAAAGTATGGCTATAACAAATTAGCGACTAAGAAAAAGAAAACCATACTTCAGATCTTTTTATCTCAATTAAACGATGCAATGATATTTATTTTAATTGGGGCTGCAATTATTTCTGGATTAGCTGGAGAAATCAGCGATTCAATAATTATCTTATTAGTTATTTTAATTAATGCCGTAGTAGGTGTTGTGCAAGAATCCAAGGCTGAAAAAGCTTTAGAGGCTTTAAAAAAGCTTTCTACTCCTAGAGCTATTGTTAAAAGAGATGGGGAGTTAAAAGAAATTGCTTCTGAGGAGGTAGTGCCTGGAGATATTGTAATAATCGATGCTGGAAGATATATTCCAGCAGATTTAAGGCTCATAGAAAGTGCAAATTTAAAGATTGAAGAATCTGCCTTAACGGGAGAATCTGTGCCTTCTGATAAGGAGTCAAATATTACTTTAGAAAGCTCCGACACTCCATTAGGTGATCAAAAGAATATGGCGTTTATGTCCACCTTAGCTACTTACGGTAGAGGTGTGGGTATAGCTGTAGGCACAGGAATGAACACAGAAATAGGTAAAATAGCAAAAATGCTTGATGAATCTGAAACCGAACTTACACCTCTTCAAAAGAGATTAGCAGAGCTTGGGAAGGTACTAGGTTTTGGTGCTTTAATCATTTGTGCTCTTATGTTTGTGGTTTCATTATTCCAAGGAAGAGATCTTTTTGAAATGTTCCTTACTTCTATAAGCTTAGCTGTAGCCGCTATTCCTGAAGGACTTCCTGCTATTGTGGCCATAGTACTTGCTATGGGTGTTCAAAGGATGATAAAGGAAAATGCTATTGTTAGGAAGCTACCCGCGGTAGAAACCTTAGGTTCTGTAAATATAATCTGTTCAGACAAAACAGGAACCTTAACTCAAAATAAAATGACTGTTACTAAGCTTTATGCAAATAATTCTTTAAATACTATTGATAAGCTAGATATAAAGGATAAAACCCATCAATTATTAATAGAAAATCTTATTTTATGTAATGATGCCACTTATTCTGAAGCTTCAAAAACTGGCGATCCTACAGAGATTGCATTGTTAGAAGCTGGTTTTAAAATTAATTTATTTAAAGATGCTCTTCAAAATGAACATGCTAGAGTCAATGAAGTGCCTTTTGATTCCGATAGAAAATTAATGACTACTGTTAATAAATACAATGAAGAATATTATGTATTTACAAAAGGAGCCATTGATAACTTATTAAAAATATGTAGTAAGGCTTTTATAAATGGAGAAATCTTAACTTTAGATGATGAAGTTAAAGATAATATTATGAAAGCTTCCAACAGCATGTCTGATGATGCTCTTAGGGTTTTAGGCGCAGCTTATAAAACTATAGCTTCTCCTCATGTTGAAATAGATAGTCTTGAAAACGACCTGATCTTCATTGGTCTAGTAGGAATGATTGACCCTCCAAGGCTAGAGGTTAAGGATTCTATAGCTACTTGTAAAAAATCCGGTATTAAAACTATTATGATCACTGGAGACCATAAAAACACAGCCTTTGCTATAGCTAAGGAATTAGGCATTGCAGAGAGCAATGAACAAGCAATTTCTGGTGCTGAGCTGGATAAATTTACTCAAGAAGAGCTAAATGGCCAAATAAGTAACTTCAGAGTTTTTGCTAGAGTTTCCCCTGAACATAAGGTTAAAATCGTTAAAGCCTTTAAATCAAAAGGAAATATAGTTTCTATGACTGGTGATGGTGTTAACGACGCTCCTTCCCTAAAGATCGCGGATATAGGAGTTGCTATGGGGATAACTGGTACTGACGTTGCTAAGGGTGCTTCAGATATGATTTTAACTGATGATAATTTTTCAACTATAGTTTCTGCAATTGAGGAAGGTAGAAACATTTATAACAATATTAAAAAATCTATAATGTTCCTCTTATCCTGTAATCTAGGTGAGATTATAGCATTGTTCTTTGCAATTTTATTAAGCTGGACTACACCTCTTAGACCTATTCATATTTTGTGGGTAAATTTAATCACAGATACCCTGCCCGCTCTGTCATTAGGAGTTGATCCTGGAGATAAGAATGTAATGGACAATGAACCGAGAGATCCTAAAGAAAGCTTGTTTGGAAAGGGCGCAGGAGTAAGCTTAGTTTTAAACGGTATTTTAATTGGAGTTCTAACTTTAATTGCCTTTAAAATAGGCGAATATACTTATGGTGTAGGAACTAATCATGCTCAAACTATGGCTTTCGTAGTTTTAAGCGTATCTCAATTGTTCCACTCATTAAATATGAGACACCCTGAAAAATCTATATTCCAATTAGGCCTATTCTCAAATAAGTACTTGATTCTATCAATTATAGCAGGTATATTCTTACAAAATATTGTTATTACTGTACCTGCCTTAGCTTCAGTATTTAAGGTTTATCCTCTAACCTTTAATGATTGGCTATTCGTAGGAGCTTTATCTATAATGCCATTAGTACTTAATGAAATAGCTAAAGTATTTATTAGAGCAAGAAAAAATAAATAAGAATTTATAAAATAAGGACCGCCATGAAGCGGTCCTTTAAACTTTATTCTATATATATTTTTTAATTTTTTCAACAACTTTAATCAGGTAAGCTTCTTCTAATTCTGTGAACCTATTTAGCTCTGGACTGTCTATGTCTAATACCCCAATAATACTATGATTTTTTACTATAGGAACCACTATTTCCGATCTTGAGGCTGAATCGCAGGCTATATGACCTGGAAATTTCTCCACATCTCCCACTCTTAATACCTTATTTTCTTCTATGGCAGTACCGCAAACGCCCTTTCCTATAGCAATTCTATTACAAGCTGGAAGTCCTTGAAAAGGTCCTAATACCAATTCTCCCTCTTTATATAAATAGAAGCCTACCCAATTACATCTATCTATAGCTGCATTAATTATAGCGGATATATTAGATAGATTAGCTATAAAATCCTTTTCTGAGCTTAACTGGCCTTCTGTTAAAATTAACATATATTTATATTTTTCTTCTTCACTCATTTTTTTCATAACATCTACTTTTATCATTTTCTCCCCCCTAGTGTATCTTTACTGCTTAGTTTATTCTAGCATGTTTTCTGCTTTTATTTCAATATTCTTATAATCCCTTCCCCTTATTATAATTGCGCCCTGCTTATCGGTTCTATATACCTTGCAATTCAATCTCTCTAAGTTTTTAATTACTCTGCTATCGGGACTTTCTTTTCCATCGCAGGTTATTAAAGCTATTTTAGGCTTTAATAGCTTTAGTAGATATCTAGAAGTACTAGTATCGAGTCCATGGTGCCCTATTTTTAATATATCACAAGGCTTAATTTCTACTTCTTTAAGAGTTCTCTCTTCTTCCTTCTCTGCATCTCCCATAAACATATAATTAATTCCTTCTATGGTTCCCTGCAGCACTATAGAATTATTGTTTTCTATTTTTTCATCTACTTTTATAGGAAGTATTGCTTTTAACTTTATCTCTTCATTATTAAGTTCCCAATTATTATAAATAAATTTCACTTTGATATTTTTATTAAAAAGCTCTTTATAAAGAATATCTCTATTTTTATTTTTGTGCATAGGTAGCAATACATTTTTAACCTCCATCCTATCACAAATATCTATAAGACTTCCATAATGATCATCATGATAATGGGTAATGATAATATAGTCTATGTCTTCCACATTATTCTGCTTTAAATAATTCATGATATAATTTCCCAATCCTATAGCTCCTGTATCAATCAATATGTTTTCTCTTCCCTTAATCAATATACAATCACTTTGACCAGTATCTAAAATATGTACTTCAGTGCTCTGTGCATCTCTAGCTAAAACATTAGAGCTTATGGAAAGCAAAAACATTAAGCTAAAAATAAAGGTAATAACAAATAACTTTTTAATTTTCATAGCTTCACCTTCTTTAAAATATATATCTAGTATTTACTATTAAATTTAAAATAGGCATAAAAATAAAAAACTGATAGAATTTTATATGCAAATTCTACCAGTTTTTTTATTACTTATATTTTCTTGAAAGCTCTATATAGCGTCTTGCAGACTCTAATAACTCTGCTTTATCTGCTTCGGAAAGTTCTCTTACCACCTTAGCTGGTGATCCCATACAAAGTACTCCTGAGGGTATCTTCTTTCCTGGAGAAACTACACTGCCTGCAGCTATAATGGTGTTCTCTCCTATTTCTGCTCCATCTAAAATTATGGATCCCATGCCAATTAAGCAATTATTACCTACAGTGCAGGCATGAACTATGGCACCATGACCTATGGTTACATTTTCTCCTATAATTGTTGGATAGGCTTTATCTGTTATATGTACTACAGAATTATCTTGAATATTTGTACCTTTCTTTACTATTATTGGTTCACCATCACTTCTTAATACAGCACCGAACCAAATATTCACATCTTCTTCTAGGGTTACATCTCCTATTATATCAGCACTTTGAGCTACGAAAGTATTATCATGTATTTTAGGATATTTATCTTCAAATTTATAAATCATTAGTTATCCTCCTTTTACTAATCCTACGGTATATTGTATCATAATTTAAAAAATTTAAAATAGTTTTGGTAATTTTATAGTCTCCAAAAATACTAAAAATAATTTAAATACTATAGATTGAGTTAATAAAATAAAGTTTGAAGAACTTCACCATAGATAAAATTAAATATTGATGGATAAGTTTTATTGATTATTATAATAATTTCTTATATAATAACAACATCACTATATATAGTATATTTTTCCTATGCACGATACTATATGTGGTACAAATCATCACACTCATAACAAGTAATAAATTTATAATATTTTGCAAATTTAGGTACTGTAATTATTGTATAGTATCTTACATATTGAATAGGGGGTTTCTTAATGAATTCATTAAAAGAAATTTTTAAACGTTATTATACAAAAGAACTAGAAAAAGATAAATCTAAATCTGTTTATGATCTTTTTTCCTGGAAAAAAGTTGACGTAATTCTAAAAGACCATAAATCCGGGAAAACTCTTGTAGATATGAAAGACTTAGAGTTCCCTTCTCATTATTCTCAAAATGCTTGCGACATTATAGCCTCAAAGTATTTTAGAAAAGCTGGAGTACCTACTCCTAGCGGCTCAGAAACTAGTATGAAAATGGTAGCTCATAGAATGGTTAATTTTTGGACTGAAGCCCTAAAAGATGAGGGTATAATAAAGAGTGCTGAAGATGCTCAAATCTTCTATGACGAAATGGTATTTGGCCTTTTAAACCAAATGTATGCTCCAAATTCTCCACAATGGTTTAATACAGGGTTAGCCTTAAGTTATGACATAAAGGGTTCTCCTCAAGGAAACTACTACTATGATGAGTCAAAAGAAAGGGTAGTAGAATCCTCAGATGCATATACTAGAACCCAAGCTTCTGCATGCTTCATAGTTTCTATAGAAGATAAATTACTAGGAGATCACTCTATTTCAGAACAATATATAACAGAAACCAAATTATTTAAATTTGGTTCTGGTACAGGAACTAATTTCTCCACCCTTAGAGCGGAAGGAGAAAAGCTTTCTGGTGGAGGCTATTCTTCAGGATTAATGAGCTTTTTAAAAGGCTTTGATAGAAATGCCGGAGCCATAAAATCTGGTGGAACTACTAGAAGAGCTGCTAAGATGGTATGCTTAGATATAGATCATCCTGAAATTGAAGAATTCATATCTTGGAAGGCTAAAGAGGAAGATAAGGTTAGAGCCCTAGCTAAAATGGGATATGATGCAGATTTCGAAGGTGAGGCCTATGCTACGGTTTCAGGACAAAACAGCAATAATTCCTTAAGAATCACAGATGAGTTCATGAAAAAGGTTTGTGAACTAGATAAGCATCCTGAGGAAACTATTGAACTTAAGGGAAGAATTGACTCAAGAGTAAACAAAAAAATAAAAGTTAAGGATCTTTGGGAATTATTTAATGAATCGGCGTGGAAATGCGCAGACCCTGCACCACAATTTTCTGATACCTTTAATGCTTGGCATACATGCCCTGCTGGAGAAGACGGCAATGTAAATGCCCCTTATAACAGACTTAACTCTACAAATCCTTGCGGAGAATATGCCTTTTTAGATAATACCTCTTGTAATCTTTCTTCTATAAATATTTTTAAATTTTACGATGAAGATAGAAAATTCTTTGATTTAGACGGTTTTTTACATATGATAAGCTTTAATCAGCTATTATTAGAAGCTTCAATACACTGGGGACAATATCCAACTGAAGATATTGCAAGAAGAACCTATTTGTTTAGAACTACTGGTCTGGGCATCGCTAATATAGCTTCCCTATTTATGATAATGGGCTATCCCTATGATTCAGAAGAAGCTAGGAATCTTGCCTCTTCTCTAACTGGTATTCTAACAGCTAGATCCTATGTGATCTCCTCTTTAATGTCAAAGGAAATAGGACCCTTTGCTAAATATGATATTAATAAGAAATTCATGTTAAAAGTTATGAGGAACCATGCTAGGGTATCAGGAGCTTTAAAGTCCTCTTATGAAGGTTTAGAATATACTCCTATGGAAGTAGATCACAATCTATTAATAGATAATAAATTAAAATTTCTAAGCGATAGTTTGAAAAAAGAATGGCAAAAGGTTCTAGAGTTTGGTGAAAAATATGGATATAGAAATGCCCAAGTTTCTGTAATAGCTCCAACAGGTACTATTTCCTTTGCTATGGATTGCGGTGCTACCTCTATAGAACCATTCTTTAGTCACATAGTTTATAAAAAGCTATCTGGCGGCGGCTATATGACTCTAGGTAACCCCGTTATAGAAAGCTCACTAAGAAATTTAGGTTATACTGATATAGAAATTAAGGATATTATTGAGTATATCACTAGAAAAGAAAAAGTATCTACTGGAGAATTTGAATACGAAAAAATTGTTGATGGAAAAATAGAGGGAGTTCCTCATTTAAAGGAAGAGCATCTAGCTATATTCGACACTGCTAATATTTGTGGCAGTGGCAAGAGATTTATCTCCCCTGAGGGTCATGTAAAGATGGTAGCGGCTATTACTCCTCTAATATCAGGAGCAATTTCAAAAACTGTAAATCTGCCCAAAAATGCTACTGTAGGAGATTTTAAGAATATAGCTTTACTATCATGGAAATTAGGAGTTAAAGGTATTGCTCTTTATAGAGACTCTTCTAAAGCTAGTCAGCCGCTAAATACTAATTTAGATGGTGACTCTTCCGTGAATTTAGAAAATATGAATTATCAACAATTATTAGAAAAAGCAAAAGAACTTCAATCCCTAGTCAACGTCTCTAGGAGAGATAAACCTCAAGGAATACGATATGGCACTACTCATCCTGCACAGATCGATGATGTAAAAATATATACTACAGTAAACAGAAATGTTGATGGCGATATATGTGAGATATATATTACTACGGACAGAGAAGGAACTATAATAACTGGTTTACTAAATTCCTTATCAAAATCCATCTCTGTTATGCTGCAATATCATGTTCCTGCTCAGGATATTGCTAGGATGCTTAGAGGGCAAAAATATGAACCTTATGGTTTTGTACAAAAACATCCATATATAAAATACGTATCATCTATTTCAGACTTAATCAGCAAGGTTATAGATATAGAAATGGGAGACTATTCAAGATGTCAGGTTAAGCCCGATATATATCAAAGTGTATCTCCCGCTAAAGATATTGCTCTAACCAGCTTATCTTCCTCCAACGCCGTTGATGCCTCACCTCATATACATGGTGGAGAAAGAATCTATGGCAGCACTTGCCCTACTTGCTCTAGCACTAGGATGGTTAAGAATGGCACTTGCATGGTTTGCCTAGATTGCGGTTCTACCACTGGTTGCAGCTAATATACTACTTAAAGTTCTATAACAAAATAAATTTATATTTACATTTAACCCTCTAGAGGCAGTTCTAGAGGGTTTTATTTTTTAAATAAATATAAATCTTTTGTTGCTAATTTCAGGATAACAAATATTATGTATTATAAGAGAAATTAATTATTTTTAAAGGATTGAAAACTTATGGGTAAACATAGTAAACATAAAAGCAAAAATGAAAATGAGATAAAAAAATATAGATATTATTGTGGCATTCCTCATTGCCACAGTATGTATTCCACTGGTGAAGGAAATCCTAGTGATGTTTTTAAATATGCCAAATCTAAAGGCTTAGATTTTATTATACTTACGGATCACAGTAGTTATCTAGATCAAAATACTAAATATAAAAGCAAAAATATTATTAAATGGGAATCCTCATTGAAGCACGCTGAATATTTTAATAAAAAAAACGAAAATTTCTTAGCTTTAGTAGGCTTTGAAGCTGATACTACCTGGGGGCATATGAATGTTATAAACAGCAGCAATTTTTTTAAAGGAACGGTAAAAGATATAGATAAACTTATACTCTGGTCCATAAGTAATTCTTCTATTATATGTATAAATCATCCTCAATCAAATATTTTAAAATTAAAGCATACCCCTATTATAAATGATAATATATGTCTAGCAGAAATAGCTAATGGTTCTTTTGATCATAAGTATAATAGATATGAAAAGTTATTTTATAAGCTTTTAGATGGTGGTTGGAGATTAGGTGCTATAAACGGCCAGGACAACCATAAAATGAATTTTGGAGATAGTGAAAATGTAACTATTATATTAAGTTTAAGTGATAAACTAGATAGAAATTCTTTAGTAGAAGCCTTAAGAAATAGGAGAATTTATTCTTCTGATTCAAAGACTCTTCAGCTTTCTTTTGCTATAAATAATACCATAATGGGTGGAATTCTTAAGGCAGAAAATAAAAGTAACTTAAGTTTTAACATCAATGCAAAAGACGAAAAAAATCCTATAGAAAAAATTGAAATCATAACCTCTGAAGGCAAAGTAGTAAAAGATATGAGCTTTCCTAAACAGGAGAAGGTTCGCTATTATTTCAATATAAAAGCATGCAATAAGGAAAGATGGTATTTGGTTAAAATAACCATGTTAAACAAAAAATACGCATACTCCTCCCCTATTTTTTTAGAATAGAGACCAGGTAAAGGTCAAAAAAATAATTCCCTATATATGGGGAATTATTTTTTATTTTCATTGCTTTTAGCTCTATTCGGTTTAGCTTTTGGTTTAATTTTTATCTTCTTTGTTTTATTTTTTCTATCCTCTGTAAACATATCAAAGAACCATAAAAATAATATAACAAATATTAGGGATTGAATTGGAATCATAATAGTCGGATTAAAATTAAAAATTGGTAAAGCAGGTACAAAAAAAACTAATACTGCAATAGTGAGTACTATCCATTTATTTATTTTAATTTTAGGCAGTACAAATATTTTTAATAGGTTATAAACCATCATGGCTATTAAGGCAAAGGCCACTATGTACAGTATCTCTTTAGCTAATGTCATATGTCTGTCACCCCTTTTAAAATTACATTACAAATACTATATTATTCTATATTAATATATATTTCAAGGATATTTTGATTATGCCCTGATTTTTTAAACATATTTTCAAAAATAATAAAACTCCTAATCCTAAGATTAAGAGTTTTATCACAAGTTGGTGGGGTACCAATTTGACAGCAATATACAATAGAATTAAACTTTGATATGCTATTAATAATATAATATTACTTTAATCCAAAAAATGCAATATAATTAATAAAAATATTTATTTTTTATTAATACCTCAATATAAAACCACATTTTTTTTAAAAAAATATTTTTTTTAAAAAAAATTGATTAATTTTTAATAATTTATTATGATTTTCTGATATAATAATATCAGAAAAAATTTTTTGCATAATTTAATAATACTTTATGCATTCAACATATAAATCAATAGAAAATGCCAGCTATATTTAATAAAATATAAGGCATAGTTTCTCATAATAGTTCTTACTGTTATGAAGTTCTGTGTAAATGGTATTGTAAACGAATTATGCAATTTTATTTTCATAAAAATTACATATGCATGGGGTGATTTTGTGTCTCTAGTATTAAATTCCCAATTAGACGAATTAGATCTACAGATTCTAGATATTCTTATTAAAGATTCTAGAACTCCCTACTTAGAAATTGCTAGGATTTGTCATGTAAGCGGAGGAACCATTCATGTTAGAATGAAGAAAATGGAAGACATGGGTATTATCAAAGGTACTAAAATCTTGCTAGATATGCCCAAGCTTGGTTATGATGTATGCTGCTTTGTGGGAATATATGTAGATAAATCCTCTTCTTTTGCTTACGTTAGTGAAGAAATGACAAAGATAAAAGAGGTTGTGGAACTACATTATACTACTGGTGATTATTCTATCTTTGCCAAAGTGATTTGTAAGAGTATTTCTGATCTCCAAGATTTATTGATGAATAGCATCAATACCATTACAGGAATTCAAAGAACAGATACTTTTATATCTTTATCACAGCCTATAGATAGAAACATTCAATTGTAATTTTAGCTTTATACAGCTTATAGTTTATACTATAGGCTGTATTTTATTATCTCATAAAAAATCTTCCTTTAAACACTTAACCATAGGTTTCTGTTACGAAACTTAACTTATATATGTCATAAAATAGGCAGCATTAAGCCTTTTTAGGGCATGTATAAGTTAATAGTTGAGTTAGAAACCCTATAGATAAATTTTTAAATATAAAAGCAAACAAAAAAATACTTATAAAATAATTAATTTTGCAAATAATAAATTTGTAAAGTCAAATTAAAGGAGATGGTGTTTAAATGAGAGCACTAGACGTTATTGCGCTTTTATTAGTTGTAATCGGTGCAATAAACTGGGGTTTAATTGGATTTTTCCAATTTGATTTAGTATCAGCTTTATTTGGTGAAATGTCTGCATTAACCAGAATAATCTTTTCCCTAGTTGGAATCGCCGGTCTTTATGCTATATCTTTCTTCGCTAAGGATAGATATAGAGATGTAGAATAATATCTAAGTAACATAATTAAGGGGGCTGTCGCATTAGCGGTTAAAAACCGCTAATGCTCAGCTCCTATTTTGTACTGTTTTATAGCAATTTTAAAGAGATTTGCAAATAAATTCATCTCTATACCTTAAAAATGGCGCACTTTAATAAGCCCTTTCGCTTAAGACTTTTTTCAGAATACTTGTTTTTTAAAAGTCTAAAATTAGGCAGTGCTTTTTAACAAAAAAAGGTGTGTTCCAGTTCTGTTTGACTGAATTTTGTTATGTAGTTTGTTTATGTTATGTGCCATAGCCAAAAGGATACTTTCGGACAAAACATTCTGCTTTCCTTTGCACAGAAATCTTCGAAATCCCATATCTTGCTTAATCTCTCCAAAAGAACCTTCAGCTTGTATGCTTCGATTCATTCTGAGTTCACAACCTTCTTTGCTTACAATTCTTTCGAGATCCTTTTTCCTCAGCATGTTAAATAACTTTGATGTTTCAAGATTTTTTAATCTTTCTTCTAATGGAGTTTTGCAGTTGTTTCCTTTTATACATCTACTTTTGTGTGAACAGTTACTGCAATCCTCGCAGATATATATGGTTTTCTCACTTTGATATCCAGTTTTACTTTTTCTTTTTATCGTTTTGCTAACTGTTAACTTTTTATTATTTTCACAAGTATAGTAATCACCAGCTTCATTGTATTCCATGTTTTCTATTCGACTGATGTCATTCTTGTATTTTCTTGTTTTAGATATTTCATAGTTTGATGGTTTGATAAATGCCAGTTGTCCATTTTCTTCAAGATACACATAATTCTCTTCGCTTTCATATCCAGCATCTGCAACCACTTTTTTATATCTAAATGTTAGGAACGCCTCCATACTTTTGAGAAATGGAATTATGGTGTTGGTATCTGTGGGCTGGTCGCCCACGGTAAGCCACACTATATATTCAGAGTCCACACCATGCTGCACATTATAGCCTGCTTTTAGTTGACCATTTCCCATAGCATCTTCCTTCATTCTCATAAAGGTTGCATCATTATCTGTTTTTGAATAGCTGTTACGATCACCACAAATATATATTTTCTGGGTGTATTCTTTTAATTTATCAAGGTATTCCTCAAGTTTTTCAATGGATCGCTGCAATGAAGTTTTTCTTTTTCCACATCCATGTACAAACTCTATCTTTTCTTTATGTTTCAGAGTATAAAGTTTTTTTCGCAGCTTTTTTACGTGTTTCATTTTTACTTTATTCTGATAAACAAGCTTGATGCCGTATAATTCCTCGCATTCAGCCACTAAATCTGCTAATTTAATTAGTAGCTTTTCTAAGTTTTTTGTAACAGCTTTTTTCCAAACAAAAGTATATTTGTTTGCACAAGCCTCAATTTTTGTGCCATCAATGAAAACAGCATCTCCAGATATCTCTCCTATGTTAAGAAGAAACTTTGTCATTTCAGCTAGAATTCTTTCAGCACAGGGTGCAAAGTGCAAGCTTCTAAATCTTGCAAAAGTTGAATGATCAGGTTTTGGTGAATTTTCAAGAAGGTACATGAAGTTAATATCACGATGACATGCTGTTTCCATGGCACGAGATGAATAACTATGATTCATGTAAGAATAGAGTACAATCTTCAGCATCTGACGTGGTGTTGCTTGATCTTCCCTAACTCGGGAATAAGTCGAATATAAATCTTCTAAATCCATCTCCTCTACAAATTGACTTAGCAAACGCACTGAATCATTTTCTGGGATCATACAATCGATATTTATTGGAAGTTTTAATTGAAAATATCTTTGATTAAGTGTATAATTTTTTTGTAAAATGTTATGTTTTAGCATACTAATATTTTACCATAAATCCCTTACTTCTCGAAGTTCGGGATTTATTTTTTTGCACAAAAAAGGAGCTACGCACTAATCACTTAGTGCGACAGCCCCTTTTTACGTTATATAGAATTATTATTTATAATTTCCATATGATATAATCATACTTGAAAGGAAGTGTTATCATGAAAGATTATAGTAAAGAAAGATATTTCCTTAAAAGCTTTACTTTCACTGACTTAGAGGAAATAGAAACAGATCAAGGGAAAAAGATCCCTGAACCACCTTTACAAAAAAGCTGTAATGATAAAAAGCTTATAGAGCTAATTACCCCACAAGATTTTCAATGTGGAACTATGGATTTATTAACTATACTGAAAAAACGTAAAAGCAGAAGAGTATTTTCTAAGGAGGCACTTACTCTAGAAGAGCTATCCTATTTACTTTGGAGTGCCCAAGGAGTAAAGAAAATAGTAAAGAATGGCTACGCCACTTTAAGAACAACTCCTTCTGCTGGAGCCCGTCATCCTTTTGAAACCTATATAATTGTATTTAATGTCCTTGAGTTAGAAAAGGGATTATATCGATATTTGCCCTTAGAGCATAAAATGGTTTTTGAAAAAAGCATAGATAATCTTGAATACAAACTAAACAAAGCCACCTTTGATCAAAATTTTGTTTCTAGAGGAGCTGCTACATTTGTTTTTACAGCTATACCTTATAGAAGCGAATGGAGATATGATACTGCTGCACATAAATGTATCGCCCTAGATGCTGGACATCTTTGTGAAAATCTATATCTTGCTGCCGAGTCCATTGATTGTGGCACCTGTGCAATAGCGGCCTATGATCAGGAATTGATGGACGAACTTTTAGGAGTTGATGGTGAAGAGGAATTTACAATCTATCTTGCTCCCATAGGAAAGCAAAATAGCGATTAAGCTTAAGGAGTTCTATGGATATATTGTATAAATTATTATTTTATTTTGTCATATACGCATTTTTAGGTTGGTGTGCAGAAGTTTTATATGCTTATTATAGGAAAGGTGTTTTTGTTAACCGTGGGTTTTTAAATGGTCCCTTTTGCCCTATTTACGGTTTTGGATGTCTTATTTTAGTAGTGGTTCTATATAGTTATAGGAATAATTTATTTTTACTATTTATTTTATCAGTTTTACTTACCTCTCTTTTAGAATATATCACTGGTTTTATATTAGAAAAAGCTTTCAATGCTAAATGGTGGGATTATAGTGACAATGCTTTTAATATCAAAGGAAGAATTTGCTTAAGCTTTTCTATATTATGGGGTGCTGCTTCTTTAATTGTGGTTAAATTTGTTCATCCAACTGTTGAAAATATAGTGTCTAACATCACTGGCATTTACGCATTAGTTTTAACATATGTGATAATTTTATATTTTTCTCTAGATTTCATAATTACTTTAAATTCAATCATGAAGCTTAATAATTTAATGCATCAATTAAATGAAATTTCAAAGGAAATTAAAACAAAGTACTCTTATATTAAGGGCTTAGCCATAGAAAGAGCCGAAGATATTAAAGATGCTGCTTTAGAAAAGGCTGAAGACATTAAAGGTGTAGCTTTAGAAAAAGCTGAAGATCTTGAAATAAGTATTAAGGAATTAAGACAAAGATATGAGCATTTGTTGGAGAATATTAATCTAAATCACGTTAGAATTATAAAGGCTTTCCCTACCATGACTTCTAAAAAATTTGATACTATTTTAAAAGAAATTCAAAATAAAATAAAGATAAAAAAATAACTGCCTTAAGGCAGTTATTTTTTTAGGTTTCTTATTATTTCGAAAAGTTCAATAGCCGCATTCCTAGGTCCTTCCTTTTCTAATCCAGAAATCCCTAAGCATGTTCTTATTTGACCTACTTTTACTTCGTGCTTAAATAAATTATTAAAGTAAGTTTCTAATAACACATCAGTTTCTCTTTGCTTTTGTGCTGGTCCAAAAGGGTTTGCAAAGTAAGAGGTAACTAAGCCTTTTTCACTAGTAGTTCCTTTAGCCATTCTAGCTCCAGACTTAAATACTTTAATAGCTTCTTCAGAGTTATTAAAATACTCTACAGCTTTCATGCCTGCCTCTACTTCTTCATAGTTATTTGCATATAAGAACAAGTCAACCTTATAGCCTTTAACTATCTCTTTATAGGTGGCTACAGGCATTACTAATCTAGCATTAGTTTTGTCAGGATTCATAAAAATACTTCTATCAATCTCTTTAAAAGCATAGCCTTGATCTAAATCATCCAATCTTACAAAGGCACCAATTTCAGTTCCATAACCTAATATCTCACCAGAATCCTTACATTTTAATACTCCCATATCATCGAAAACAATGGTCATATCACTTATATAATTTTCACTTAATCCTCTAAAAGCTTCTAAGCTTTCTGATTTACCAGCACCACTATCCCCTACTATTACTACATTAGCAGATTTTCCATTCTTCATCACAATATTTACCATTGCACCATGGATTGGTAGATATCCACGCTTAATCATAACTAGATTATGCAAAGTTAAGGTCATTTTCTTCATGTATCCAAAATAATCAATAGCCTCTCCATAACTTACATAACCTAACATTATATTATTTTTAACATCATCATAAAATACAGTTCTAACCTCTCCGCTTTCATCTTTCGCTCCAAATACATAAACTAAGTCTGGTTTCTTACCTTTATATTCTTCCTCTCTGGCCATTTCAAACAGATTACATAAACTTATTCCATGAGCCATAAAATCCCTATGGAAGAATATATAAGCTAGAAGTTCACCAACCTTAGCTGGATAGCAAAACCAATGGTCCTTATTAATAGCACAGTTTTTTAGCGGATTATTATGACTCTCTTTAAACATCCCATCTCTTGTATTCTTTTTAGGGTAAGTGATAAAAGGAGTCTCTAAGGCAATAGTATCAATAAAAGGTATATCCTTTAGAATTTCATATTCTATTGGGTAAGGCCAAATAGTATTATTTAGAATAATACCTGCATTTCCTCCAGCTGGAAGTTGTCTGTACACTTTTGGTTCATAGCCTAGTACACTTTCCTCTATCTTTCTGTATAGGCTTAAAATTAATTTAGTAAATCTACTATTTGCTTCTGTGAAACTTACATAAGCAAGGCCTTTATTAACTCTAGTTCTCTGTACTATGGTATACCTTTCCAATTTCCTCCAATAAGAGTATAAATCTTCAATGAAATCAATAAATTTATCTTTATCCTTTAATAACTTTTCATATTTTGAGTTTAATTTAATTATTTCATTACTATTAAATATGGTCAATAACTCAAATAAGCTAGTTATAGTATTAGATAATTCCTTTTCATTTTCTATGCTATTATATAAAAATTTAAAAATATTAGAGTTACGATTTTGCACCTTATTTAAGTATGCTTCTAATATCCTTTTGAAACCTTCACTTTCAAGTAAGTCCTCAAAGGTATCACAATATTTCGCGGTAAAATTCATCATTGCTTTTTCATTACTTAAAGAAAATTCTTTTTTCATTTAGCTTCCTCCATCTGCAGTAATTAAAGTTTATTTGTTTCATTTTATATTATGTACATAAACAATAAATACATTGTATCATAAAATTTGAAATTTTTCATTTTAATTTATTGCAATTTGTTATGAATTTAAAAATTTTTAAATTTTTACTTTATTATAACGTTTACATAATATTTATAGAATAATACTACTTAAGTTATATTTTAAAAATATGATAATATAATAATTAATCCATTTTAATATGAACTTTTTTATCTTTATAGTAGTTTAATATAATAGAAAGAGGTGATAGGTTGGAAGACTTGGAGCTAATTCTTGCAGCACAGCGTGGAGATAAGGCTGCGCTAAATAATTTATTAACTAATAATTTAGATATACTTAAAGGTTTTACTTTAAAACTAACAGGTGATATCCATTTAGCTAGCGATATTATTCAAGACACTATGCTAAAAGCCATAGTAAGTATTAATAAATTTACTCCTAAAGCAAAATTTTCAACTTGGCTAATTAAGATAGCTACTAATCAATATTTTGATTACTTAAGAAAAAATAAAAAATATGTTTCTGTAGAAGAATTACCGGAAGCCTCTGAAGCCATAAGTTTAGAGGATACAGTAATATGTAGACTTGAATATAAACAGGTTTTGGAAGTATTACAATCCTTAAATGAAGAAAAAAGACTTGTTTTTATTCTTAAGCATTATTATGGGTATAGCTACGAAGAAATTGCTGCTATAGTAAATTGTCCTATAGGTACAGTGCGTTCAAGGCTTCATTATTCTATTAAGCATATGCTTTCTGAATTAGAAAAAAGGAGGTTATTATGATAGAAGAAAAAAGAGAAAAGGATTTAGTTGATTATTACTATAACGAAAAGAAAAAAATTGAACTAAAATACGAAGATAAAATATTTTTAGATAATTTAGAAGCTTTATCTTCAAAAATGAATGCCTTAGATGATGAACTTCAAAAAATAAGCTTGGATGTTGATTTATCAAGTATAATAGAGAAAGCTGAACATAAAAACAGAAAAAGAAATTTTATTGAAGTCTTCGGCTTTGTGTCAATATCTTCAATACTGATAACAAGTATAGTATTTCTTATATTAAAAAGCAATCCCTCAATGTTCTTATATCTTCAAGTAGTTCTCTCTATGCTGCTTTCTTTTTCTTTGATTCCTTTTGCTTATTTTAATAAAAAAAAGGAGGAATTAAACTAAATGATGGAGAAAAAGTTAATTATAGCTTTAATAGCAGTAATTCCTATTTTGATAATTCAGGGTACCTGGATTTTCATAGATGCAAAAAAAAGAGGAGAAAAACATTACTGGTTATGGGGACTATTTGGCATAATACATGTTCCCTTTTCATTAATAATTTATTTAGTGGTAACTAGGATTATATATGACAAAAAATAAGTAGAGAGACCTTTTTATCTCTCTACTTCTTATCTATTTACTTAACTCTATAGCTTTTGCTATATATCCATCACTATCTTTTAGTAATTGTTCAGCTTTTTCTTTATTTAAGCCTGAAACTATCATTAAAATACTTAGCTTTACATTGAAATTTGTCTCTTCTAAAACCTTTGTAGCTTCCTCTTCACTCACTTCTGTAGCTAACATTACAATTCTCTTAGCTCTAGTAACAAGCTTTTCATTAGAAGCTTTAACATCCACCATTAAATTACTATACACTTTTCCAAGTTTAATCATAGTAGCTGTAGTTAGCATATTTAATACTAACTTTTGAGCTGTTCCTGCCTTCATTCTAGTAGAGCCCATAATTACTTCAGGTCCTACTACTACAGAAATCGGAACATCTGCTATGGCAGCCATATCACTTTGAGGATTCATTGTAACACATAAAACCGCAGCTCCTACGCTCTTAGCATATTTCATTCCGCCTATTGCATATGGCGTTCTTCCTGAAGCTGCTATTCCGCAAACCACATCATTAGCAGTTAAATTCTTATCTATTAAATCCTGTTTTCCAAGCTCTGCATTATCCTCAGCACCTTCTGCGGCTTTAAAAATTGCTGTATTTCCTCCTGCCATTAGACCTTGAACTAGTTCAAAGCTAACACCATAAGTTGGAGGACATTCTGAAGCATCTAGTATACCAAGTCTGCCACTAGTGCCTGCTCCCATATATAATAACCTTCCCCCTCTTTTTATCCTTTCAGTGATTACATCTACAGCCTTTACTATGGATTCCTTAGCTTCCTCTACTGCATAAGCCACCTTTTTATCTTCATTATTTATTTTTTCTATAATTTCTAAAGTTGATAATCTATCAATATCTAAAGTATTTTCATTTCTGCCTTCTGTTACTAGATTTTCTAATTTTTTAATCTCCATGACAATCCTCCTAATTAATTTGCGTTTTATACGACTTTTTATCATATGTCTAAGTATAGCATTTAATTTCATACTTATCAATATTATCTGAAATTTTTTTTCAAACACTCCAACAATATAAAGAAACAAACTCAAAGATTATATTTATGCATAGTAAAAAACCACTTAAAATTCAAGTGGTTTTATGTCTACTCTTCCATATTATTTTTTATAATTTCTCTTATAATTTCGGATAGGTTATTCTGATCTTCCCTAGAGAAGTCCTTTGGGTCTATAGGCTCACCTATAGTAACTTTAACTTTAGTTCTTTTTAAAGTTCCTGTCTCTTCAAGAGCTTTAAAGGTTCCATCTATAGATACAGGTATAACCTTAGTTCCTGATTTTGTAGCTAATTTTAAACTTCCTTTTTTAAAATCCATAACCTCATGGCTTTTACTTCTTGTTCCCTCTGGGAAAATGGCCATAGAATATCCCTTATTTAAATTATCTATGCCTTCATTGATCGACTTTATAGCTTCCCTAGGATTTTCTCTATCCATTAGAATGCAATGGAATTTTTTCATCCACCATCTTAGCACTGGTACCTTCTCTAGTTCTTTTTTAGCTATAAACCCTACAGGTTTTCCAACTATATGCAATAAAACTGGTATATCAAAATAACTTTGATGATTGGCTACAAATAGATAGGTTTCATCTTTAATATTTTCTTTACCCCTAACTTCTACATCTAACCCCATAGTTTTTATTGTGAACTTTGACCAGTTCATTACTATTTTTTCAATATATTTATTGGCTTCAGCCTCTCCTTTATATTTAAACAAATATTTTAATTTTATCCCTTTAATTCCTAGACCTATCATGTATAATATAAAATAGGCTGCTAAAAAAAATGTTCTCATAAGTATACCACCTTAATAATATTATAAGCATATTCATTATACTAAAAACCACTAACATAGTTCAAGCTTATAATTATGCATAAATTTATATTTTTAGGAAGGAGAGCTCCAATGAAACTAAACAAAATTAAATCATTCTATGCAGTTATAATCACAGTTTTTCTAATGCTGACGCTTACCGCCTGTGACTCTTCAACTGTGAATAGCCCTAACTCTAATGAAAATAAGAATGTTAAAATACATTATATTGACGTAGGCCAAGGGGATTCTACCCTAATTCAAGTAAGAGATAAAAATATATTAATAGATGCAGGTCCAAGAAGCAGTGCAGAGGATTTAGTTAAGTATTTAAAAGATATAAATATACAAAAACTAGATTACGTAATTGCTACCCATCCTCACGAAGATCATATTGGTGGTATGGTATCCATAATAAAAACCTTCAAAATTGGAGAGTTTTATGCTCCTAAGAAAACAGCTACCACAAAAACCTTTGAAAATATGATAAAGGAGCTTCAAAATAAGAAGTTAAAAATTCAGGTTGCCAAGGCAGGTAATGAAATTTCATTAAATAGCAATTCAAAACTTGAATTCCTAGCTCCAAATAGTTCTGATTATGAAGAGATAAATGACTATTCAGCAGTTACAAAATTAACTTATGAGGATAACAGCTTTATTTTTATGGGAGATGCTGAAAGGCTATCTGAAAAAGAAATATTGCAGAAGGGTTCCAACGTAAAGGCACAGGTTATAAAACTTGGACATCATGGAAGCAGTACCTCTTCTTCAAAAGAATTTTTAGATAAAGTAGACCCTAAGTACGCCATAATAAGCTGTGGTAAAAATAACGATTACGGGCACCCCCATAAAGAAACTATTAATGAATTAAAAAATAGAAATATTAAATATTTTAGAACAGATACTAATGGTACTATTGTTCTTTATAGCGATGGAAAAAATATTGAGTTTAAGAATAATAGATAAAAGTTGCCACGCAACTTTTATTAAATTCACAACGCACAGTGCACAATTTACAGTGAAGGAAATTTTTTCTCAGCTGATGCTGCAAACAAATTGAGAATTTATAAGGCGTGGCTAATGCTTAGCCACAGCTTTTTTCTTATATATCCAACCAATACATACCTTATCCCTATTTCATGTCCTTTTTATAAATCCCCATGCTATCAGACTTTAATCTTATATAATAGGTGCTTGTATATTCTTTTAATTCTTCCTTTTCTTCATTAAGCTTGTATTTCTCCTTTGCCACTACCTTTACCTCATTATGGTTTTCTAAATCCGTAATACTTTTTATTTCTAACAGCTCAAGATTTATAGAAGCATTTTTTTCTCTTAATCTTTTAATATCCTCAGTTATGTATTTATAAAACTCACTGTCTTTAATCACTACAGAATTTAAGTAGGATAAAGGAACTTCTTTATCCTTTACTAACTGACTATAAATAAAGTTAAAATTATTTATAATTTCTTCAACATAAGTTTTATCACTCTTTTCATTAGTTCCTTCTACAAAGCTAGTATCTTTTTTAGATTGGATTTCTTGTGACTTATTTTCCTCTAAATTATCTTTGTTACTTTCTACCTTTTCCTTATCTTTAACTTCTTTTTTTTCTTGTTCTAAGGCTGCATTAGAATTACCCCTTTTGTTATTTAAATTATTTAATATTAAAAAGGAGCTCAAAAATAATATTATAAAGACTATTAAATAAACTATGTTTTTCTTTTTCATTTTTCCTCCTTAATAAAATCAAAAGCGCAACCCCTTTGGTTTATGCGCTTTTTAATCTTTTATTTTATCCCAATTAATAAAAATATGAAATAAATTCACCACATCCTGTTCATTATAAAGAAGGATTCTTTCTATCTTCTCCTCAGGCATCCTTTTTATATAATCATTATCCTTCATGACCTTGCTAAAAGTTTTAGCTAGATTTGAGCCACTTACCAATTCACCTTCCCTAATGATACCAATCTTTTTTTCTAAGGATTTTAATCCTATATTTTCTTTCGTAGATTTTTCATATTCCTTTTGCAGATCCACTTCTTGAAATTGCTCTTTTAAATTTATTTTTATCCCATATTTATTAAAAAGATAGTTTATTACTGTAAAATCATTGTTTCCGGAAAAGGTAACAATATACTTCTTATTTTTATTTACAAGCATATCATTAAAGTACTGTGCTGCCATAATTAAAATATCCACAGATTCCTTCCTATTTTCGATCATATACTGCCTTACATTAATAGAAGAGGTAGCCTCATCAAAATAACCGCATCCAAATACGCCTACGCAAATGGGCTTTTTATAAACATAATGCTCTAAATCAAAAAAAATTGCTTCTTTAAACCTATCCCTTTCTCCTGATACTTCCAGAGAATTATCTAATGGTACATCTAATACTTCTATGGTGTTTTCTCTAATAATCACATTACCACTCTTTCCTATAAAATCTGCAGATTTTTGGGGTTGATGCTATATATAACATCTTTTCTTTCTACTACTATTTGGACCTTTTCACTTACAATTTCGTTGTCCAGGACCTTATTGATAAGCTCTCTTGTAGGATTTACACAAATAGGATTTCCAACTAACCCCAACATAGTAAAATCTCCTGCTGTATCTCCATAGGCGTAACTAGAGTTTAAATCTATATCATAAAGCTTTTGAAAATCATTTACTGCTTTTTCTTTACTTATGCTATCCCACATTGCTATGACTTCTCCAGTATATATATCGTCTTCGTTTATTGTATACACTGCTCCCATAAAATCATCAAATCCATATTTTTCGGCCATCTCCTTTACTAGTTCCTGAGGACTGCCTGATATTATAATGATTTTATGTCCTTGTTCCTTATGCCATTTTATTCTATCCCTAGTAAAAGTATATACTCTATCGCCCTTTTGATTTACAACCCTTTTAGCTATAAACTCCACCTGTGATTTATGAAGACCTTTTACGGCCTCGATATAAATCCCCGCCATTTTTAAAAGATAATTATCATAATTTCCCTGTCTTTTATCCCATTTTTGATATTCAGGTCTAACATCATTATACCACTTTTCAGGCTCTATAATTTCATATTTAACTAATTTTTTAAAAATCTCTGCAATCAATCCTTCTCTATACAAGGTTCCATCTATATCAAAAAAAGCTCCTATATTTTTCATATCTTCCTCCTATATAAATATTATTAATATAAAATATGCTTTATTTTTATATTATTCCATTATAAATAAAAAATAAAAAAAATAAAATACCCCTAAAATTTAGAGGTACATTTGCGCATCGATAAAGCTTCTTATTTTTTCAACTTGATTTTGATTTAATAAGAAAAATTCACAACCTACTATTTGCAGCTTTTCAAAATCTCTTATCCATCTTACTTGGCTTAGACACCAGAATGAAGGATTATTTCCTATTTTATTTAAAAAAGAAATAAAGTCTCCTTCTTTAAGGGAAATTCTACTTACAAAACAAATACCAGTTTCAGAAATATTTATTGCCTTTAATAAAGGTTCTAAATTATTATATTTAGTATAAACACTCTCATTATTTACGCAAGGATAGTATATATCCAAGCTAAAATCTTTTCTTTCTTTAAATCTTTTATTTAAAAAACACCCCACATCAATCATATTCATAAATCCCCTCCCCAATGATTATATACCAAAAAGTAACTAAATTCTATACTATGTTATTTTATTAACATGTATAAAAAACTATTGACTTATATATAACGAGGTGGTAATATATAATTGAAAATGATTTTCAATGCGAGGTGTTAATTATGTGCATTTGCGATTTAAAAATTGGTCAAAAAGGTCTTGTTATGAATGTACAAGGTAATGAAAAATTAGCTAAAAGACTTTTAGCCTTAGGTTGTATTGAAGGAACTGAAATCTTAATAAAAAGAGCTGCTCCTCTAGGAGATCCTATAGTAGTAAATTTTAGAGGCTTTGACATGGCTATCAGAAAAAATGATGCAAAAAATATAATAATAAGAGCTGCAGTATAATATTGTAGCTATTAAACAATTTATTTGTAAGGGGGACGAAAATGATTACTGCTGCTTTACTTGGTAATCCTAATGTAGGTAAAACTACGCTATTTAACGCCTTAACTGGATCTAATCAGTATGTAGGTAATTGGCCTGGTGTTACTGTTGAAAAGAAAGAAGGTTTTGCTAACAAATCTATAAAGGTAGTAGACTTACCTGGTATATATGCCATGGATACCTTCTCTAATGAGGAGAAAATTTCTAAAGAATTCTTAGAACACGGAAATGTAGATGTTATCATCAATATAGTAGATGCGTCTAATCTAAATAGAAATCTATATCTAACTACTCAATTAAAGCAATTTCATAAACCTATGATATTAGTTTTAAATATGCTGGATGTAGCTGAAGCAAAAAAAATTAATATAGACTTTAATGCGCTTGCTGAGAAGCTTAAAGTGACTATTATTCCTATAGTGGCAAGCAAATCTAAAGGAGTAAATGACCTTGTAAAAAATATAGAAAACAAGGATTTTTTAGGAGTAATTGATGATAATGATTATCATTTTCCTAACGAAAAGGCAACTTATGATTACATAGATAGTATTTTAAGTACTTGCGTAAAACTAGATAATAACACTAAAAAAATAGAATCTTCCACTGAGAAGATTGATAAAATTGTTTTAAATCCTATTTTATCTTATATTTTATTTATTGCCATCATGTTTTTGATGTTTAAAATAACCTTTAATTGGGTCGGACAACCTCTTTCAGATTTACTTGACGGTTTCATAGCAGAAAAGCTTTCTCCTTTTGTAGCTGGATTGCTTGAGAATTCAAGTCCTTGGTTTAATTCCTTAATAGTTGAAGGAATTATTGGTGGTGTAGGTAGCGTTATTGTTTTCGCACCTATAATCATGACTTTATTTCTTTTCATATCTATTTTAGAAGATAGCGGATACATGTCTAGAGTAGCCTTAATAATGGATAAGCTCATGAGAAAAATAGGTCTTTCAGGAAAGGCATTTATACCATTTGTGGTAGGCTTCGGTTGTTCTGTTCCAGCCATAATGTCTGCTAGAACCTTAGAAAGCGAGAAGGATAGAAAATTAACTGCTTTATTAGTTCCCTTAATGTCTTGTAACGCAAGACTACCCATATATGCCGTATTCACTGCAGCATTTTTCCCAAAGAATGCTGACCTAATTGTATTTGCTTTATACTTCCTTGGTATATTTATTGCATTTTTAATGGGATTATTATTTAAAAACACATTATTTAAGAAGGATGAAGAACCTTTCATTATAGAATTACCTGAATATAAAGTGCCTGAATTAAAAAATGTGGTTAGACATACTTGGGATAAGGGTAAAGGCTTCCTTAAAAAAGCTGGAACCATAATTTTTGCTATGGCTATAATAATATGGCTATTATCTAAATTTAATTTTGCAGGCTATACAGAAGAAATATCCGAAAGCTTATTAGCTTCTATTGGTTCTATTTTAGCTCCTTTATTTAAACCTCTAGGCTTTGGCGGTTGGGAAGCCTCAGTTTCATTGATTACTGGTTTTGTAGCTAAGGAATCTGTAGTATCTACTATGGGAGTAATATTCGGCAGTGAACTAGAAACTATATTGACCTCTCATTTTACTACTGTAGCAGCTTTATCTTTCCTAGTATTTACTTTACTATATACGCCTTGCATGGCCACAGTTGCAACTATAAAGAAGGAATATGGAAGTAAAATGGCTTGGTTTTCAGTTGGATATCAGTTAGTACTAGCGTGGATAGTTTCATTCCTAGTGTACAATATAAGTGCTATGATAATATAATTTAAATATATAAAGAAGGTGTTTTTATGATAATAGAAATATTAATTACTGCTTCTATATTTGCTTTCGCTGGATTTATGTTATATAAAAATTTTAAGAAATCTAAGTCAGGTAGTTGCGGTTGTGATGGTTGCTCATCTTCAACCAATTGCAGTGGATGCTCAAGCAATTTAATTTCTATAAATAAAAAGTAATAAAAGCTATAAATTAGCCTTAGGCTAATTTATAGCTTTTATTTTAAATATCATAAAAAAACTGCTCAGTATTCTTAATTATTTTCTTAAAGAAAATTTATTCTCTAATTTTTATAAAATAATCTAATAAATCTTCAATACTTACAATACCTTTTACTTTGAGATTATCATCAATTACAGGTAATGCAATAACATCATTTCTTCTAATTTTTTTAGCTACCTCCAGTACATCATCATTTTCACTGCAGGTAACGACTTTCCTATTCATCATATTCTCTACCGGATAAGTATCGTAATGACCTTCATCTCTTAAAAATCTATATATATCAGCTTTTACTATTATGCCTAATAGCTTATTATGTTCATCCACCACAGGTGCACCATTAATCTTATTACTTGTCATTATACTCAAGGCAGTTTTTATAGTATCCATATAGTTTATATTTATAACATTACTACTCATAATATTTACTACCTCCATGACTACACCTCCTAAATATTTTAAGCTTTTATTTAATTTAATTATATACAAATTAAAATCCTTAGTAAACCTTTCAGAAGAATTTTTTCAAAATATTCAAACTTCGTTTATTGTAATAGCTTTCACTATTTTTCTTTCTTATATTATAAAATAAAGATATCAAGGTACACACCCTGATATCTTTATTTTAGTAATCTTTATTTTTGTGTATATAATTTGCCTACATTCTTTCTACAGTTTCTATTCCCAATAAAGCAAGACCATTTTTAATTACTTGGCAAGTAGCTTCTACCAGCTTAATTCTTGTAGCTTTTAATGCTAAATCCTCTACATTTAATACGGAATGGGAATTATAAAATTTATTAAAGGCCTTAGCTACATTGATAATATATCTAGTTATCACTGAAGGTTCTAGCTTTTCTATAGCAGCCAAAACAGCTTTATTAAAGCTTTCTAATTCTTTTACAAGCTCAAACTCTTCCTTTGAATTTAATAATGAAAAGTCTACTTCTTTACTAATATCCCCAGCTTTTCTTAATACACTCTTACCTCTTGCATAGGTATATTGAACATAAGGTCCAGTTTCTCCCTCAAAGCTTAGCATATCATTCCAATCAAAAACAATATCTCTTTCTCTGCTATTTTTTAAGTAAGCAAATATAACTGCTCCTATACCAACCTTATTAGCCACTTCCTCTTTATTTTCTAATGTTGGATTCTTTTCATTAATTATCTCTAAAGTCTTTGCTACCGCTTCTCTTAATAAATCCTCTAGTAAGACTACATCACCTTTTCTAGTAGATAGCTTTTTATCTCCAAAAGTAACCAATCCAAAACCTACATGTTTGCAGTCATCAGCCCACTGATTTCCCATCAGCTTAAGAGTGGTAAATACCTGTTTAAAATGAAGAGCTTGCGGTGTTCCTACTACATATATATTTTGATAAAAGTCATAGGTTTTCTTTCTATATATAGCTGCTGCTAAATCTCTTGTAGCATATATAGTAGCTCCATCTGCCTTTTTAATGATGCATGGTGGCATGTTATATTCTTCTAACATAACTACCTTTGCTCCATTACTCTCTACTAAAAGCCCCTTACTTTCAAGGTCCTCTACTACGGAATCCATCTTATCACCATAGAAGCTTTCACCAGCATAGGAGTCAAATTTAACATTAAGCTTATCATATACTTTTTCAAATTCCTTTAAGCTTAGATCTTTAAACCTCTTCCATAGCTTAGTTTCTTCTTCGCATCCATCTTCCAGACGTTTAAAGTGCATTCTAGCTTCGTCTTCCAAGGAAGGATCTTTTTCCGCTTCATCATGGAACATTACATATATTCTTAGCAATTCTGCTATAGGATCCTTTTCTAAAGCTTCTTCATTAATCCATCTCTTATAAGCTGATATTAACTTTCCAAATTGAGTACCCCAATCACCTAAATGATTAATTCCAATACAATTATAGCCCTCAAAGGAGAGAATCTTATATAAAGAGTTTCCTATAGATGTACTAAATAAGTGTCCTATATGAAAAGGCTTTGCTATATTAGGAGAAGAATACTCCACTATAACATTTTTTCCATTACCTAAATCCGAGGATCCATAAGCCTCTTTTTCTGTTAATATTTTCTCTAATGTACTTTTTACAAACATAGATTTATCTACAAAAAAGTTTAAATAAGGTCCTAAGTTCTCAATAGTTTCAAAACCAGTAACATCTATTTTTGCCTTTAGCTCTGTAGCTATCATAACAGGAGCCTTTCTTAAAGCTTTGGATAGCTGGAAACAAGGGAAGGCATAATCCCCCATTTCAGGTTTAGGAGGAATCTCAATAAGTTTTTCAATGGTGTCTAAATCTAATTCCACATGGCATTTTATTCTTTCTGCAATTATCTTTTTATAATTCATATTAAATCTCCTCTCACTAAATTTACTCTAGCTTTTAAATAAAGTTATTATGATTTCTTAAAGAGTCATGTACCACCAGCTGAGCTGGTGGCTTGATTAAGCCCTATAAGGGCATGGTACTGGCGGCGCTACTCGCGCTCTGAAAAAACCGCCAATCGCAAAACTTTTACAGCGGCCACCCTCGTTGGGTGGCTTTTTTATTTGCTACCTTTTGCTGGCTCGCCCGTGAACGGGTCAATATATTCTTTCATACTTATCTGTTCTGCTGTTTGATCTTCTTGAAGTTGATTTTGTATATATTTTGCAACTGCAGTTTTATTTCTTCCAACTGTATCTACATAATATCCTCTGCACCAAAAATGTCTGTTACCATATTTATATTTTAAATTTGCAAATCTATCAAAAATCATCAAGCTACTTTTCCCTTTTAATATTCCCATGAATTTTGATACACTCATTTTTGGTGGAATACTTACCAGCATATGTACATGATCTGGACATGCATTTGCTTCTATTATCTCTACTCCATTTCTTATACATATCTCTCGTAGTATCTTGCCGATTTCTGCTTTATATTTCCCATATATTATCTGTCTTCTATACTTTGGCGCAAATACTATATGATATTGACACCTCCATTTTGTATGTGTTAAGCTTTCTATGTCGTTACCCATACGACACACCTCCTATGATATTTTGTTTTGCGATTGTCAGTCGCTTTCATTTTATCATAGGAGTTTTTTTGTTCAGAGCTAAAGCCATTTTATCCACTGGCATAGCCAGTGGTTATCAAAGCAATATAAAAAATCCGTCTCTTAGCAAAAGAGACGGATATATTCCGCGGTACCACTCCAATTGATTTATTTAAAGTATATAAATAAATCCCCTTTTCAATATAACGCTTTCTAGCGGCACTCCTTACTTTATTATATTTCAGAAGGCTTCTCTGAGACTCTCTTCCTTATATATATTCTTATAGGGCTTTCACTCTATCCCTACTCGCTTAAAGAAATCTATACAGTACTCTTCTCTTCTTTGAATTTCACTATTAAGTTGTTACATTTTATTATATATAAAATATGTTTAAAATGTCAATATTAAATAAAAACTATTTACAGGGTAATGTAAACCAAATCAATAATCCTTCTCCAACCTTACTTTTAGCACCAATGTCGCCACCATGAAGATTTATTATGGTTTTGCATATAGATAACCCTAGGCCTGTTCCTCCTTTTTCTCTCGATCTAGATCCATCTACTCTATAGAATCTATCAAAAATTTTATCAATATATGATTCTGACACTCCTATGCCATTATCTTTTATTTCAAAGCATACTTTATTATTGCTTTTAAAACAATTCATTTCTATATGAATATTCTCCCCTGCATATTTTATACTATTACTTATTATGTTCTGAAAAACTCTTTTAATTTTTTTATCATCCATAGGCAATTTAAAATCTTCTTCAATATTATGATATAAAGTTATATCTATTCCATACTCTTGTAGTTCCCGCTTAAAATCTTCATGCAGCTTTTTAAGAAAGTCCTTTACATTAATACTCTTAATATTTAACAAGGTATTTGAGTTAATATCTACATAATCCTCCAGTTCAAGTATTAAAGACTCTAGATCCAAGGACTTTTTTAATATAATACTATGGTATTCCTCTATTCTTTCTGACTTTACCTTTCTCTCAGTAAGTCTTTTCGAATAACCAAGTATTGAGGTTAGAGGAGTTTTAATATCATGCGAAATTGCTTGTATAAGCTCTTTTTGATTCTCTTCTGATATTTTTAGGCGCCTCCCCATTTCCTCGAAATTTCTGCATAGCATACCAAATTCATCATCTCCGTAATAAGGGATGCTGACTTCAGTATTTCCGTAGTTAATATTTTTCACCGCTCTACTCAATTTCTTTAATGGATCCGTTAATATTCTATAAATTATAAAAAATACTATAGAAGACACAAGCAAAAATATTAAAATAGCAATAATTCTCTTTCTGCTATTTATCATATTATCTATTTCCTCTAATTTTGTAGGAAAATAAGCATACATGATATGAGGATTTTTTCCGTTGCCTTTTATATATACCTGCTCCTGCACTTTATTTCTTTCAATGCTACTATAATCCTTTGTACTGTATATTACTTCTCCATCTATTTTTTTTATAATAAAATCAATATCATACCTTGTACTATACACCTTTATTATTTTTTCCATTCCAACTATATCATTTTTTGTTTTTTGCATTTTATTACTGATTTCTTTTAGCAGATATTGTCTCTTGTCGCCCTCTTTATTGATTTCTACTAAAACCTTACTCACCACTACTTGTCTATAGAATAGTCCTACAATGAAAATCTCAACAACAAAAGATGCTATTAAAACTAAAGAAATCTTTTTATAAATGCTATTCATTTTTTCTCTCACCTATAAACTTATAGCCTACTCCCCACACAGTTTTTATATATTTATCTTCTTTATCTAATTTTTCCCTTAGCTTTTTTATATGAACGGTTACGGTGTTTATGTCACCATAGTCCTCATGACCCCAAACACCGTTATATATCTGTTCTCTAGATAACACCCTATTTGAGTTTTCAGCTAAAAAAAGCAGTATCTGAAACTCTCTAGTGGAGAGCTCTATTTTGGTTTCACCTAAAGAAACCTCATAAGAGTTTTTATTTAAAACTAAATCTCCATATTCTATTACATTATTATTTTGAATTTCTACTGATATTTTATTGCGTTTTTCTCTTCTTAAATGTGCTTTAACCCTTGCCACAATTTCGCTATCATCAAAGGGTTTCGTTATATAGTCATCTCCACCGATCTCTAACCCTATAACCTTATCTAAATTCTTACTTTTTGCTGTTAAAAATATAATAGGTATAGTTACTTTATCTCTCACCTTTCTACAAAGCTCAAATCCATCTATATCTGGCAACATAACATCCAAAATTATAAGATCATACTTGTTATTGTTAATCTTATACAAAGCATCTTTTCCATTGTAGCAATGATCTGTTTTATACCCTTCGTCTTCTAATATATCCTTTAATAGATTTACAATATCCTTATCATCATCAACAATTAAAATATGATCCTTTTCCAAAACCCTTTCCTCCTCTTCATGAATCAATTGATCAAAGTAATAGGTCTAAACTCCTCCATATTGCTTTTAAGCTTTTTTAAGCTTTTAATATCTTCTATGATCTTGCTATAAAAATACTCTTGGCTATTTATATAATCTTCATCTTTAACTTCAGGTTTTATATATTTACCATCCTTGTTTAATACACGAGCCTTAACATTATCTTTTAGATAAACACTCAATATTTCTTTTAATACTTTAGCATTCTTTTTATCCTCTATAGGAAATAATATTTCTACCCTTCTGTCTAAATTCCTGCTCATCCAATCTGCACTGCTTAAGTAAATTACGTCATCACCATTATTATAAAAATAATATATTCTGCTATGTTCTAAAAATCTCCCAACTATGCTCCTAACCACAATATTTTCACTTAGCCCAGGCACACCTGGTTTCAAACAACATATTCCTCTAACTATAAGCTCAACGGTTACTCCTGCGTTAGAGGCCTTATATAGAGCATCAATTATTTCAACATCCACCAGTGAATTCATCTTTGCAATTATCTTTGCTTTTTTCCCATTACGAGAGTTCTCTGCCTCTCTATTGATTAAATATAAAAATTTCTTCCTTAAATTTGTTGGTGCAATATTTATTTTATTTAAATCCCTAATTTGAGAATATCCTGAAAGCATATTAAACAATGTAGATGCATCTGCTCCAAAATAGGGATTGGAAGTTATAAATCCAATATCAGTATATATATTAGCTGTAACATCATTGTAATTTCCAGTGCTCATATGTACATATCTTTTAATGCCATCCTCTTCTCGCCTTACAATTAAAAGTATCTTTCCATGAGTCTTTAAACCTACTAGACCATAAATAACATGGCAGCCAGCTTGCTCTAGCCTTTTAGCCCAATTGATATTATTTTCTTCATCAAATCTAGCCTTTAGCTCTAAAAGTGCTGTAACTTGCTTACCATTATCCGCTGCCTCTGCTAAAGCCTCTACAATAGGAGATTTCCCACTAACCCTATACAAGGTTTGCTTAATAGCTAAAACCTTAGGATCTTTGGCGGCAGCTTTTATTAGTTCCACAACAGAATCAAAACTTTCATAGGGATGATGCAAAACAATATCTTTATTAGAAATCACCTGAAATATATCATCACTTTGCAACAGCTCACTTGATATTACAGGTTTTATATCATCAAACTTTAATTGAGCATAACCTTCAATCGAATATATCTTAAATAGAAAAGTTAAATCCAAGGGTCCCTTTATTTCATATAAACTTTTATCTTCTATCTCCTCCTCTTCTTTAATAATAGCTAAAATTCTATCATCTAGTTCTTTTTCATATTCAAGCTTTATGGTAGCTCCCCAACGTCTTAATCTTATGCTTTGCTCTATGGTTTCTAATAAATCTTCTGCTCCTTCTTCATCAATGCTTAAATCCGCATTTCTTGTTAATCTATAGGCACCCATAGCCATAACCTTATAACCAACAAAAAGAGAATTTATATTTAACTTAATTATATCTTCTAATAGCACAAACTTCTTAGAATTATCTTCTGCAGGTATTTCTACTAATCTTTTTAAAACAGAGGGGACCTGCACCGTAGCAAATATAGTCTCTTCCTTGTTCTCACTATACTCTAAGAGTAGAGCTATATTTAAGCTTTTATTTAAAATTAATGGAAAAGGTCTGCTTTTATCTACCACCATGGGAGTCAACACAGGAAATACATAGCTATTATAGTATTTTTCTATATATAATTTATCTTCTTGGCTAAGTTCATTCAAACTCAATATGTAAATATGTTCCTTCCTTAAACAAGGTAATAGGGTATTGTTATAGCACTCCTGCTGCTCAACACTCATCTTATGAGCTCTATGCCCTATGCTTTCTAATTGCTCTATGGGAGTTAGCCCGGAAGGATCCTTTTCCTTAAAATTTGCCTGAACTTGATCCCAAATTGAACCTACCCTTACCATAAAAAACTCATCTAAATTTGAAGCAGTTATGGCTAAAAACTTCAATCTTTCTAGAAGGGGATTACTTTCATCCTTAGCTTCGTCTAATACTCTTTGGTTAAACTCTAACCAGCTTAGCTCACGGTTTAAATAATTATGATTATTCTTTTTATTCTTCATAATAGTCCTCACCTTTTTTAAAAGTCTCTATGTATTTTTAAAATTGCTTTGCAGCCCATTACCTCCTCAAAAAATTCACTCTTTGAGGAGAAAGACCATTCCTCTAGTAAAATATCATTCTTTACATATACATTTATGAAAATGCTTCTATGTTCTTCCATGCTAATGATTATTTTGCTAATTTTGTTCCGTCTTGACACATCTAAGGCCTCTGATAATTTTAAAATAGCTGCAAGTTTTGAAACTATAATTCTCTCATTAGAGTTTAAGGCATTATACTTTTTATCATTGCTGCTAGGAATTCTATTTCCATAATATTTTGCTATATTTGCTACTACTAATAATTCTCTATCAGAAAGCCCCATGATATCTTCAGATTTAATAATATTAAAACAATAATCTTCATGATTATTTAAATTAATATACTTACCTACATCATGCAAAATGGCAGATATCTGAAGGTATAGTTTTTCTCTTTCTCCAAGCTTATGTATAGGAACTGTGCTATCAAATAAAGTTATAGCTAAATTCTCTACAACTTTAGCATGATTTTCATCTACCCCATATTTGCTAGCTATGTATCTTACAGAACTTAATATGTCATTTAAAAACTCTTTTTTTCTAGGAGTATTAAGCTTTTCATCGATCATATCCACTAATACCCCATGTTTTAAAGATGCTCTAGGAGCAAATATGCCCTCTGCCTTTGTCATATTTAAAAATTTTATAAAAATTATCAAAGAAGGTAATATCAGTTCTGCTTTAACTAAGGGTATGCTATATTCTAACGATAATATTTCAACGTTCATGTTTTTAATCTTATCATATAGCTTTAAAAGAGCGTCCTTAGGTATAAAATTAGGATTTTTGTTATATTTGTTCTTTATGCACATGGAGGAAATAATAGAGAGGTCTCCTCCTAAACCGATATAATTTTTAATATTCAGCTTCTCTATATTATCTTTTAATACATATATTTTGCTATCTACGTATTCGCTAATAATATCAGGAAAATCCAAAGTTTTTGGCTTCATCTGAGATAGAAACTCATAAAGCCTCAAGGCACCAACCTTTACATAACGTGTAAATTTCAAATTACCTTCGCTATAAACTGAAGCTTCAACCCCTCCAGAACCTACATTGATAATCATAGCACTCTTATTAAATATAATTTCTCTTCCATTTGTTAAGTGCTCATCCAAAGCCTTGTGAATGTAAAATCTCTCTTCTGCATTATTTATATCTTTAACTTCTATGCCAGTTTTTAATCTCACTTGGTCTAAAATGTAGTGCTTATTTTCCGCCTCTCTTATACCACTAGTAGAAACAGCTCTGTAATTCTTTACTCGATATTCTTTCATCAACTTTGAAAAACCTTTTAGTGTTTCACAAGTGTTTTGTATGGTTTCAACTCTTATTTTTCCTAAAGTAAAGGTATCTTTCCCCACATCTGTAGGTTTCTCTAATTCCTCCAATATAAAGTATTCACCATTAGGCATTATCTGTGCAATTATAAGTCTGATAGCATTAGAACCTAAGTCTATAGCCGCCATAGTTTCCATGTTTGTAGGACCCATAAATACTCCCCTTTACAAAGCGATATGTATTATTTAAATGAATTATATCATATTTAATATAAAATAATTATTCCTATTATATTATTTAACATTTCTTAATCAATAAATATTCTCTGACATTTTAACATTATTTATTTATAAACCTTTAAATTCTTAACATTATTAGCGGAAGTACATAGTTTTTTTATTATATTCTTGTAAAACAGGTGTTAATTAAAGCTTGATTAAAATGTATAATTTAAATATGATTAAATTATACTTATGTTAGGTATTTATATATTTGACTTTTTAAAATATATACATGCCTTAACCAAAATAAAAGGAGTTTTTAGAAATGAAAAGATTAGGGGTAATAGACATTGGGTCTAATTCTGTAAGACTAGTTATATGTGAAATTACGGAGGCAGGTACTTTTAAAATAATAGATGATTTAAAAGAATCCTTGAGGCTTGGAGAGGATGTTGAGGATTTAGGTGTTATAGGAGAAGAGAAAATCCATAACACCTTAAGTACTCTAAAAACCTTTAAAGTTCTTTGTGATACTTTAAAGGTGGATGATATTTTAGCTGTAGCTACAGAAGCCTTAAGAAAAGCAGAAAATAGCTTAAGCTTTATAGAGAAAATTAAAGATTATACTGGAATATCTATTAGAGTTTTATCTGGAGAAGAGGAAGCTAGATACGACGCTTCTGCAGTAATGCATAGCATGTATACTTCTAACTCTATAATTGTGGATATTGGTGGAGCCAGCACTGAGCTAGTATGGGTTTATAATAATAAGATTATGGAATTTATAAGCTTACCTTTCGGTTCAGTAAATTTGACAAAGAGATATAATTTAGGAGATATTATTACCACTGATAATGAAGAAAGTTTGAAGAGTTTTCTTATAAATTCTTTTAAGAAAGTACCTTGGCTATTTAAAGCTAATTTCGATAATATGATAATTGTTGGAGGTTCTGCTAGAAACATAGGTAAAATTGATAGAAAAGTAAAACGATATCCTTTAGATATATCGCATAACTATATTTTAAATGACTATGATCTACAAGATATATATCATATGGTTAAAAGCAAAAACTTAAAGCAAAGGAAAAAAATCGAAGGGCTATCTAAGGATAGAGCTGATATATTTGTAGCTTCAGCTACTGTATTATACACTTTAACAGACATGCTTAAAATAAAAGAAATAAAAGTAAGTGGCAAGGGCTTAAGAGAAGGTTTGATTTACGAATACATGTATCAAAAGCCAAACTCTGAGGAAGATATCCTTGATTTTTCTATTAAAGGCATTCTTAAAAGTCATAATATTAATGAAAGTCATGCAGAAAACGTATATAATATATCTTTAAAGCTTTTTAGCTATTTAAAAGATCTTCATGAATTAGATGATTCTTTTATAAATATCATTAAAACCGCTGCTTACTTACATGATGCCGGTATCAGTATTAGATACTACGATCATCATAAACACTCTTTCTACATTATTTTAAATTCAGAGATAAATGGGCTTACTCATAAGGAATTGGTAATGAGTGCTTATATTGCGGCTTTTCATAGAAACAATGACTTTGATGTTAACCTATGTCAATTCAGTGGAATCATCAATAAGCTAGACTTGATAAATATTAAAAAGATAGGTGTGCTTTTAAAGATAGCAGAGAGTCTTGATAGGAGTATGACAGGCTCCGTAAAAGACTTCCAGTGCAATATTAATGAAGAAACTGTGGATATTAAAATTATAGCTGATAAGGAGATGGCTTTAGAATTAAACGACGCTGCAAAATCTGCTGGGAAGTTTAAAGAGATTTACAATAAAGAACTGAATATTTATATGTAAATTAGTAAAAAAGCGACGAAAGTCGCTTTTTATTAGTTTGTAGTATTTAGCTTTCCTATAAGAAACATGGTCTTCATTCCAAGGCTAGTAAACTTTTCTTCGTATTCTGTCATTATATTTTTATCAAATCCAGATTGATGTAAGTCATAGGTAACAAATTCTAAGCTAAAGCTATTGTCTTTAAAGTAGTCTAAAGAAGCTTCAAACAAATCTACATCATCGGTTTTAAACCAAATCTCTGTTTCTGGTTTTATAAACTTTTTATACTCTGTCAAAAGCTTAGTATGAGTTAGCCTTCTCTTGTTATGGCTTTTCTTAGGCCAAGGATTGCAGAAATTTATATATATTTTGCTTATTTCATCCTTATCAAACACATCTGCTATGAAACCTATGTTCATAGGTATAAATCTTACATTACTTAATTCGGCTTCTTGTACCTTTCTAACTCCGTACACCAAAACCTCATCCTTTAAATCTATTGCAATATAGTTGATATTAGGATTTTCCTTAGCCTTTTCGCAGATAAACTTTCCTCTCCCGCAGCCTAACTCTAAGTGGATAGGATTACTATTACCAAATTCCTCTTTCCATAAACCTTTCTTATCAAAAGGTCTTGTTATTACTATAGAACTAGCTTCCATCTCCGGTCTAGCCCACCATTTCTTTCTTAATCTCATAGAGTCTCCTCCTAGGTTGTTAAATTAAATTTTAGCAATTAAAGAAGTTATTTTTAGCAATTTTTCTAGAACAAATTCCGTTGGATAACCAATAAGTACATTTGATATAGGTGTCATTATAAATATTATTAGTATAACCATTTGATATCTATAAATAAAATCACCGAATTGATAAAATACTTTAGGAAATAAATCTCTTAAAATATGAAATCCATCTAGACCTGGAAGTGGTATCAAATTAAAAAAGAATAATATTATATTTATATAAATCACATTAAAAATTATTTTCCACAATATTGAGGCAAGGGAAGCATTAGGTATATAGTTACCAAATTTTAAATATATGCCAAATATAATAGAGAATACTAGAGCTACAATTAAATTAGCTAAAGGTCCTGCAAAGGAAACCTTTAAATCATCCTTATAATAACGCTTGTATGCACTAGGATTAGTCTGTACTGGTTTCGCCCAACCAAAGCCTGCAACTAATATCAGTAAAAAACCTATAGGGTCGATGTGTGCTATAGGATTAAAGGTTAGCCTTCCCTGAAATCTTGGAGTTTTATCTCCAAGTTTATCCGCCATGTAGGCATGAGCATATTCATGAAAGGTAAAAGCAATCAAAATTGCTGGTATTTTTAACACTATACCCTGTATATCCATTGAAAGTAAATTTCTCACGTTTTTTCCTCCTTGAAGCAAAGTATTTAGAAATATTATATCATTAAAATAATATAATTTAAAAGGAGCAAACTAAAAGCTGCCCCTTAGAATTTAGTTTTTATAAGTTTTCCTCCATTTATGCTAGCAATTCCGCCATTATACATATGCAAGAATTTGCCTTCATAAGAAACCTCTTTGCCAGAACTTAGCTCCTTAACTATACCTTTTAAATTGTCATTAATAAATATTTTCCCATCTAAGGATACATACACATCACTTAAGGTAACAGTTTCAGAATTTATCTCGCTTACTGACCATTTTTCAGTGCTATCCTTTAAGGTGCCATAGTGGATTTTCTTCACCTTATCACCATCCATTTGAGCTAGATAAATAACGTCCTCAGAATCTACGGATACCAAAGACAATTTATTTGCACCAGTTATAGTTATAGGATTTTTTACATTGGTAACGTGTATTTTATTATAAGTTAAATCCTCATAAACTAATTTATCCTCATGAGGTATCACTTCTATATTGCCAATTAAATAAGATTTTGTTTCTATCTTTCTCATATCTTCCATTATATTAAGCCAATATATACTGCTTCTATTTCCTGAATGAGCTACTTTTATATATTTTACATTAGTTAAAGTTGAGGCTTTAATATCTACCACTTCAGACTTTTGGTCTATGGATGCTAAATCTTTTATTTCCACCTTTTCTTTTCTATCTACATCATAATAAGAAAGCTTTAATGTAATTCCATTATTTTTAGTTGGAGCCTTTTCAGCTATGAGCATTCTATTTCTGTCATTCAACCATCTGTAAAAAGATATCTTTACTCCATCTTCAAAATTAACCTTTTGTATTTCTCCGTTATCTGTGTTTACCACATCTAGAATATCTCCATCATAATAAGATAAATACTTACCATCATAAGATAAATTAACATGTTTAGCATTTTGTGGTACGGAAATATCTATGGTTTTTTTTGGCTCAGGCTTTTTATTTTCTACCTTTTTAGCCTTAATGTCAGAAACATTATTAGACAAATAATAATTGTTTATATAAAACAGACCTAATAGCTGAAGAGATAGGGAAACTAAAATCCATATTAATATTCTTTTTAAATGCTTCATTTAATTCTCTCCTTTGTTACTTTACATAGACTACAGATGCCACGCTTCTTTCTCCCAAACTATCGGAAGGTCTATTTACAATCTCTCCGTCATAGTACATTGTAGTTGAAGAACCTCCATCTAGGTTAGTAGCGTTATAGGCCCCATATTGTATTAACACATCCTGTACTTCCTTTAATGAAGCCCCTACACTATACAAAGGTTGTCTGCCATCTATTACAAGTAGCAGCATAGCACCATCTTTTCTTTGTCCAATAGCAGTTCTAGGTGCAATACCCCATCCTCCATCTCCATTCTTAATAGTTGGTTGTCCATTTATTACTAAAGGAGGGCCAAAGGATATAGCTTCCATGGTTTTTAACTCCATTAATTCATTTACACTATATTTCCCTACCAGTAATCTTCCTTCTTTAGTTAGAGCCATCATTTCTCGCTTCTCATTATTATTAGCTAAATCACTAAAAACTAATTCCCCTTGAGACATTATTAGACCTGTAGGAGTGCCCCCAGTGCCAGTCCATTTACCATCAGAAGAAATATCTGTAAAGCCACCGCCATTTACTGCCGCAATAGCATCATTATCTTTGGCAATTTGGCTTGTTAATTGTCCTTCCCTTTTCATCTTTTTAGTGTATCCTACCTTAACTCTAGTAGGATCATTTATAACCAGTATATGTCCTTTAAACTTTTTACCACTTATATCATATCTCTCAATACTGCTGTCATGCTTTTTAGGTAGCTTTATATCATCTTGCTTTACTTGCTCAACCGATTCTACACTATCTTTGTTTAATATTGCATTAATTTTCTCTTCAGAAAGAAAAATCTTAGCAATATACTGATGACTTAATGTGGTCATGGCTGCTCCTACTATGGTAGTTTTTACATTTTCAAAAGGTCCATAAAAAACTAAAAGTGGAGCTGTAATTCCTGTAAACATAATTTCAAATACCAAAAAACATATTAACATCTTCCAAGAAAGCTTTTTCTTCCTTGGCTTCTTCTTCGTTTCTATATTAGGAGTTGAATTCATTCCTATATCGATCCTTTCTATTTTCACATTATATCAATTTGAACCCACTGTATATTTTACAATAATTAAGTACGTTTTTAAATAGATTTAAGTTATTAAATTTTTATAAATTTATTCATAAAAAGCAGATAAGTCACCTTATCTGCTTAATTATATAATCTTATACCTAAATTGTAAATCATATATTTATGATGCTAAAGTCTCTTAGCAGCTTCGTAGGCAAGAACAGATCTTTCACATTCGTCGAATTTTAAAGTAACTTGATAGCATAAAGGACTGCCTTTCATTTTTTCAGATGCGTAACATAATCCATTGGATCTAGAATCTAGAAAAGGTTGGTCTATTTGATCTGGATCTCCAATGAGAATAAGCTTGCTTCCTTCCCCTACTCTGGTAATAATAGACTTAACCTGCTTAGGAGTTAAATTTTGTGCTTCATCTATAATCACCCAATTTTTCACTATAGATCTTCCTCTAAGATAGGCCACCGCTTCTGTAGTAATAATCCTTCTCTGAAAAAGTTCATTTACCTTATCATCTAATTCCTTTTCATTTTTATATCTCTCTTTTTCATCAGAGTCAACTAATATCTGTAGATTATCATATACTGGTCTCATAAAGGGTGCAATCTTTTCTTGTTCCGTACCGGGTAAAAACCCTATCTCCTCATCCATAGTTACATTAGGTCTACAGATTAGTATCTTTCTATATTCTCCGCTTTCTTCTTCTATTATTTTATGCAATCCCGCAGCCAAGGAAAATAAGGTTTTAGCTGTACCTGCTGGTCCTTTTATTATCACTAAGGGTGCCTTTTCTGCATTACTGCACAAGCATTCAAGCATGAATCTTTGTCCTACATTTCTAGGGTTTATTCCCATAAGATTCATATCCTTAAATATTAGAGGTACTATATCCTTACCGTCAAATCTGCCTAAAGCCGTTTGCTTTGGATTATCCATATTATGCAAAATGACAAATTGATTAACCTCTAGCGTTGGTACTGAATACTTTTGATCTTCCTCTGAATAAAATAAAAGCTTCTCTAAAGATATTTTTTTTTCGTGAAAAAATTTTTCCAAGCTTTCCGAAGATAGATATACCTCAATTCTTCCAGTATATTGATTATCATACTCTGGCACTACTTTCTCATAAAAATCTTCTACTTTAATATTTACTATATCAGCTTTTATTCGTTCAAAGGTGTCCTTAGTTATTAAATATACATCTTCTCCTTTTTCCTTTAGGCCCTTACAAACTTGTATTATTCTATTATCAGCCTTTTTTTTGTCCCAGGTTATTGGAAGTTCTGTATCATAGTGGTTCATTTCTACCCTGAGTTTTCCTCCACCTGGCAAATCAACCCCTGTATTTAAATTTCCTAATTTCCTCAATCTATCAATTAGTCTTGCTGCATATCTAGCATTAGCACCTAAATCAGTTTTATCTTTTTTGAATGAATCTAATTCTTCTAAAACCACCTCTGGTATTACTACATCATTATCTCCAAAGGACATCAACGCTGCCGGGGAATAAAGAATAACATTAGTATCCAGTACATAAGTCCTCTTCAATGCCAAAAACCTCCTTCCCTTTGCTTATATAATATGTCTTCATATAAAAATTGTTAATTATATAGAATATAGTTATTTATATTTATTCCTTCTAATGATTTCATATGCTTTTAAAAATAAAAATAACCTATAACTTAAGATTTATAAAATCTAAAATTATAGGTTATTTTTATTTAATTTATGCCAATTCCAAAGCTACCTCAATCATTTTAGTAAAGGTTTCTTGTCTTTCCTTAGCACTAGTTTCCTCACCAGTAACAATGCTATCACTGACAGTTAAAATAGATAAAGCATTTACACCAAACTTAGCTGCTAAAGTATATAGAGCAGCTGTTTCCATCTCAATAGCTAGCACTCCAAATCTAGCCCATCTTTTCCAAGCATCTTGTTCGTCTTGATAGAAAGTATCCGAGGTCAAAACACTGCCCGCCTTCATATTTAAGTATTTCTCCATACCATAATCATAAGCTTTTTTTAACAACTCAAAATTAGCAGTAGGTGCAAAATCCATACCATTAAATCTTAATTTATTGATGCTAGAATCAGTACACGCACTCATAGCCAAGATTACATCTCTTACCTTAATATCTTCTTGTATTGAACCACAAGTTCCTACTCTTATAAGATTTTTTGCTCCATAGCTTTGAATAAGCTCATTAGCATAAATAGATATAGAGGGTACGCCCATACCAGTACCTTGAACAGAAACTGCCTTACCTTTATAATTTCCTGTAAAACCGTACATTCCTCTTACTTCATTATAACAAACTACATTATCAAGGAAGGTGTCCGCTATGAATTTAGCCCTTAATGGATCCCCAGGAAGCAACACTGTTTTTGCAATAGCATTATCTTTTGCTCCAATATGTATACTCATATAAATTCCTCCTATAAATTTCTTAACTACGATGTAAATATAATGATATTATATATATGCACTTATTTAAAGAGATTTTTTTAATTTTATACTTTATATATAAAAAATAACTAGTCACTATACTAATTACGGACTAGCTATTTAAGGTATCTTATTCTATTCCTCAGATAAATCATAGTCGTCATGTTCTTCGTCATTATGCTGCAATTTATCATTATTTCTCTGAGGAGCTTTATTCATATTATCTTCTCTTTTAATAATCTTCTTGGCACTTTTATTAGATGCTTTTTTATCATAATTTTTATATTGACTTATAATGTTTTTAAATGCATTATAATCATAGTCTTTTTTATCTATTATTTTATCATTATATATAAAATTATTTAATATATTGCTATTCTGCTTTTTATCCATTATTATAACCCAGCTACCTTTATAATTGCCACCTTCACATAACTCGCTTACTGGTATTTGCAATTGTTCAATGGTCATAGGTTTTATTTTAGAAACGGTATATCCATAATTAATAATAGTCATAGGTTCTATATTAGTTTTTATATAATTAGAAATTTTACTCACCATAGAAGGATAATTCCAAAAATTCATTGCTAATATTCTTTCACTTAAAAGCATCATCACTTCTCTCTGTCTCCTATTTCTTTCAAAGGATCCATCCCCAACTTTTCTTATTCTAGTATAAGCTAGTACTTGCTGACCATCTAAATGCTGCAAACCACTCTTTATAATCCTAGGTGATTTTTTTTCATTGACCTCGCCTATATACTTATTTATCTCATCAACCTCATAATCCTTTATACTAATATCAAGACCTCCCAAACTATCTACTATATCTTGGAATCCCCAAAAGTTTACCACCATATATTTTTCAATTTTTATATTAAGATTACTTTCTAAGGTCTTTAACAATAATTGAGCCCCTCCTAATGCAAAAGCTGTATTTATTTTCTGCTGTCCATGGCCTGGTATATTTACATAAGTGTCTCGCATTATAGATGTAAATTTTAACTTCTTGTTATTTTCATCAATAGTAGCTATAATCATGGAATCGGATCTGCTATTTTCATTTACTTCTCTAGCATCTAGGCCTATGAAAAGTATATTGGTAATTCCCTTTTGATATTGAAAGTTACTCTCCTCTTCTTCTGCATGCTCTGTCTTTTGTTCCATATTTCCTTTAATTTTTACTTCAATTTCATTTTCTTTAGGTGTAGCCTCATATATATTATTACGAATATTGCTATATAAACTATAAAAATAACTAAAAATACCTATAAAGAGAATTAGAAAAAGAATAATAATCTTCTTGAAAATTGATAATTTCTTCATAATTATGCCTTCTTCCGTAAAATAAAAACTATAATCTTATTATGTTCACTTTTTAAGCTTTTATATTATGTTTTTTATTCCATGAGAAGAAGCTTTTTATATTTTATTAACTATAAGTAAAAGAACCAGTTCTTAAAAAACTGGTTCTCAAAGGATTATCCTAATATTTCTTTTATGTCATTTTCAGCATTAGTTATTGGCGCAATTCCAAAATTGTCTACTAATACTTGTAAAACATTTGGAGATATAAAAGCTGGTAATGATGGTCCTAATTTTATATTCTTAATATTTAAGGACAATAATGTTAGTAGTATACATACAGCTTTTTGTTCATACCATGACAATATCATTGAAAGTGGAAGATCATTTACTCCGCAATTAAAGGCTTCTGCTAAAGCTAATGCTATCTTAATTGCTGAATAAGCATCATTACATTGTCCCACATCTAATAACCTTGGCAATCCAGCAACAGTTCCAAAATCAAGCTTGTTGAATCTATATTTACCGCAAGCCAATGTCAGTATTACTGTATCTTGTGGCAAGCTAGTAGCTAACTCTGTATAATAATTTCTTCCTGATTTAGCTCCATCACAACCACCTATTAAGAAGAAATGTTTTATAGCACCAGCTTTAACTGCTTCTATAATCTCGCCAGCATGGCTTAAAGTTGCATTTCTTCCAAAGCCAACTAGTATAGTCTTTTCTTCCTCAGTTTCTGACCATCCGCCTAGTTCAAGAGCTTTTTCAACTACAGCTGTAAAATCCTTAACTCCATTTACATCATCAATATGAACTACATCTGGCCAAGCCACTACACCTGAAGTGAAGATTCTATCTTTATAGTTATCTCTTGGTTTTTGTATGCAGTTTGTAGTCATTAAAACTGCTCCTGGTAAGTTATCAAATTCCTTTTGTTGATCTTGCCATGCTCCGCCATAGTTTCCAGCTAAATGACTATATTTTTTAAGTTCTGGATAAGCATGAGCTGGTAGCATTTCACCATGAGTATAAATATTTATTCCTTTTCCTTCTGTTTGTTCAAGTAATTGTTTTAAATCTTTAAGATCATGACCTGAAACCACTATGAAAGGTCCTTTTTTCTTTGTAATGGCAACTGGTGTTGGTTCTGGATGTCCATAAGTATCAGTATTAGCCTTGTCCAACAATTCCATAACTTTAAAGTTAACGGAACCTAATTCCATATTTAATCCAACCCACTGCTCTAGGGTTACACTTTGGTCTAAAGTTTTGCTTAAAGCTTTAAAGAAGAAGTTATTAACTTCTGAATTTTGGTATCCTAAAACATAAGCATGATGACCATAAGCTGCCATACCTTTTAATCCATAGATAGCTAATTCCTTTAGGGATCTTATATCTTCATTAAGGGAAGCATCTGACATAATATTAAAGGCCTTTGCATCTTCCATCATAGCGTCTATGTTTTCTGGAGCCACGTAGTCAGCACCTTCAAACACATTTTCTACTGCACCTACCATATTCTTAAGCTCTGCTTTTACTTTATTTCCCTCTAATACTATAGCTGCAATCTTTTCAGCATCAAAGCTTACATTAGTTAAGGTAGTGAATAATCCATCCATAACAAAGCTATTTATTTTATCACTAATGGTTAAACCATTTTCTATAGCAATATTACCATAGAATCCAATGCCCTTTAATTGATGTACTAATAAGTCTTGTAATGCAGCAACCCTTGAATCCTTACCACATACCCCTACCTTTACACAGCCTTTACCGCCAGCAGTTTGTTCACATTGATAGCAGAACATTTCATAGTTAGAACCTGTTTGAATATCCTTATTTAAATCCTTTAATAATTCATTTACATCTATACCATGGATTTGAGCTGCTTCTTCTAGAGACTCCATTTGTGAAGATGGACATCCAATGCATCCTAACCCTTTTGACATCAAAATTTCTGCTGCTTTTGGGTTTAATTTTAAAGCTTCTCCTATAAGAGTTTTAGCAGTTATCATTTATTTACTCCTCCTTAAAGTCATATTTATTAATTAATTTTTATTTTTTCGAACTTACAAGCTTATTGTACTAAAAATAACTTTCAATATCGGTAACATTGGTTACAGATAGAAAATTTTTATAGTTAATGTTATAATTATATGAATTAAAATCATAAAGGATGATAGCTATGAAAAGCATAATACTTGATCTATTAAAAAAAAGTTCAGATAGTCACATATCTGGTGAAGAACTAAGTAAAAGTTTAGGGGTAACTAGAGCTGCTATATGGAAATATATTAAAGCCCTTAAAGAAGAAGGTTATGAAATAAGCTCTGTATCAAATAAAGGCTATAAGCTTATTAGCAGTCCTGACCTGTTAACCTATGAAGAAATAAGCCCTCATTTAAAAACAAATATTATAGGAAGAAATATTTACTATTTTCAAAGTATAGATTCCACTAATGCTAAAGCTAAAGAACTAGCTAGACAAGGCGAAAAAGAAGGAACCTTAATAATTAGTGAAAGTCAAAGCTCTGGTAAGGGAAGATTGGGCAGAGCATGGACCTCTCCAAAAGATAAGGGAATTTGGATGTCTTTAATTCTAAGGCCTGATGTAGAGCCCTCCTATGCCTCTAAAATAACCTTAATTGCTGCTGCAGCAGTACATAAAGCCATAAAAGAATATTGTAATATCAATTGTGGAATAAAATGGCCTAATGACATAATTATAAATAACAAAAAGGTTTGCGGTATACTTACTGAAATGAGTGGTGAATTAACTAAAATAAATTATATTATCATGGGTATAGGAATAAATGCAAATTTAAATCTAGAGGATTTTCCAGAAGAAATTAGGGATATTGCGACTTCTATTAAACTAGAAAAAGGTGAATCTATAATAAGAAAAAATTTAATAGCTAAGATAATGAATGAATTTGAGCCTCTATACAACGAAATGATTAATTACAGCAATATAAATTCTACTATAGAGATATGTAGGGCTAATTCTATATTTATAGGAAAAGAGGTTAAACTCATAAATAAAAATGAAGTTATAATTGCAAAGGTAATAGATATTGATGACCAGGGAGAACTTATAATCGAGAAAGAGGATGGAACTATACTTCCCATAATATCTGGAGAGGTTTCTATGCGAGGACTTTATGGATACATATAAGAAAAAAGCGACAGAAGTCGCTTTTTATTTTTTAACTATAAAGTGAACATGCTCCGTAGCATCTCTATACTGAGGAAGTTCGCAATATTCCACAGCCTTTTGAACAAAATTATCATAAATCCCTGGCAGGGAGATAGATAAATCTGATAATTGTTTACCCATACCGCTTAAAAAACCCTCTGCTCCTGCATAAGATATAATATTGAATCCGCCATCCTCTATCTCATTCATAGCTAACTTTGGAGTGGTAAAGTAAGTAGCTGTGAAGCTTTCTTCTGGTGAAAACTTTAAATCACCTTTTATATATCTTTCAAAATGCTCTAAATCTTCAAAGACCTCTGGAAACTCACTAACTCCTGCTCTTAAGCATCCCCAAGTGTTAATATATGAGAACAAAGCAATTCCACCTTTTTTTAGTATTCTATAAACATCTTTTATAACCCTCAGCCTATCTTCTCTATGGTGCAAATGGTATAAAGGTCCCATTATTAAAATTCCATCATAAGTTTCGTCTTCAAAAATCTCTAATTCTAAGGCACTTCTACAATAATAGTTCCCAGCCTTTAACCCTGCTTCCTCTATTTTTGTCTTTGCTATTTCAAGCTCCTTAATAGAAATATCTAATAGGTGTGTGTCAAAACCTCTTTTTATTAATTCTAAAGAATATCTTCCTGGACCTGAGCCAATGTCAAGAATAGAACCCTCCTTAGGAAAATATTTATCCATTAAATACAAAGTACTTCTAAACTCTATTGTAGAATAAGGATTATTTAATCTATCCCACTCCACCTCAGCCATACTGTCATAATACTCTCTTACTTCATCAACCATGATTTTTCCCCCTCATAATATGATACTTCCTATAATAAGGCTATTCCATTGTTCTCACAAATATCTATCATTTTTTCAGGCCATATGGAAGCTTGAACCTCTCCAATATGCGCTTTCCTTAAAAAGTACATACAAATTCTTGATTGTCCTATACCACCTCCGATGGTAAAAGGCAGTTCTTCACTTAAAAGCATTTTATGAAAGGGCAATTCTTTCCTTTCAATGCACTCACTTACAGCTAATTGTTTTTCTAAAGCCTTCTTATCTACCCTAATTCCCATGGAGGATAGTTCAAGAGCTCTATCTAATACAGGATACCAAAGCAATAAGTCCCCATTTAATGTCCAATCATCATAGTCAGGAGAACGCCCATCATGCTTCTCTCCAGATCTTAGTTCTCCTCCTATTTGCATTAGAAAAACAGCTCCTTTTTCTTTGCAAATAGCATCTTCTCTTTCTTTTGGGCACAGTGATGGATATAAATCCTCTAATTCTTGCGAGGTTATAAAAAATATCTCTTCTGGAAGAATTTTATCTATTAAAGAATATTCCTTAGAAATATAGTCTTCCGTAGATTTAAACACCTTAAATATTTCAGTGACAATCTCCTTTAGGAACTCAATATTCCTTTGTTCTTTTATGATCACTTTTTCCCAATCCCATTGATCTACATAAATAGAATGAATATTATCCAAATCTTCATCTCTTCTTATAGCATTCATATCAGTATATAGTCCTTCTCCTGGTATGAAGGCATATCTATGAAGAGCCATTCTCTTCCACTTAGCTAAAGAATGTACTATCTCTGCCTTTTCTTCCTCTAAGGCTTTAATACTAAAATCTACTGGCCTTTCAACACCATTTAGGTTATCGTTTAATCCTGTTTCACCTTTTACAAATAAAGGTGCTGACACTCTTGTCAAGCTTAGAGACTTAGCTAATGCTTTTTCGAAAAAATCTTTTACTTTCTTGATTGCAATCTCTGTTTCCTTAAGATCTAATATAGTTTTGTAATCTTGTGGTATTATTAAGTCCAATTTTTGCATTTTATATCTCTCCTTTTTCTGCATAAATGGACTATCAATTTGGCCAAACCATAGTCATTTTTTTAATAAATTTTAAAAATAAAAAAAGCCCTTCATCCTATGAATAGGACGAAAGGCTATACTTCCGCGGTGCCACCTAAATTAACTTAAAAATAAGTTCTCTTAAATCAGTACAGAAAAAACACTATATACTGTCCTAGTTTTAACGGTAAGGCTCCGTCCAAGACTACTATCAATAATGAGTTCGTTTGGAAACTCCAGGCTGTTCTTCCTTATAAGCTTCGTATAGGCCTTTCACCCTCACCTACTCGCTGAAACTACTTCATATAAGTACTCTTCCTATCACTGTTTGTAACTTATTGTTTTTTATGATTATATATCAGCTTATGATAACTGTCAATACTAAATATCAGATTTTAAAATATATTCTTTAAGTATACCAGCAGACTCATGCAATTTACTTGATTCTTCCTCATTTAAACTAACTTCTAATATATTTTTAGCTCCTGCTTTTCCTACTACTGTTGGAATTCCCAAATATACATCGTCTATACCATATTGGCCTGTAAAAAGACTAGATATGGTTAAAATAGCATTTTCATCTCTCAAAATAGCCTCCACAATTCTTCTTACTGCTAAGGCTACAGCATAATTAGTATATCCTTTTCTATTTAATATTTCATAAGCTGCATTTTTTACTGCTTCTGGGATAGAATTTTTAAAACTACTATCACAATTTGCACACATCTTTAAACAATATTCATCCGCAGACATGCCAGCAATATTAGTTAAACTCCAAGCAGCAATCTCAGAATCTCCATGTTCTCCTATTATATAAGTATGAATATTCCTAGCATCTATGTTAAAATGTTCGCTTAGCATATATCTAAATCTAGAAGTATCTAGTACAGTTCCTGAACCTATAACCCTTGAACTTGGAAAGCCTGACAGCTTATAAGTTATATAGGTTAATACGTCTACTGGATTTGATACTACTAAAAGAATGGCATTAGGGTTATATTTAACTATCTGTGGAATCATGGTTTTAAAAATACTAATATTTTTGTTTATAATATCAAGCCTTGTTTCTCCTGGTTTTGGTCCAATACCTGCAGTGATAATAACTATATCTGAATCTTTTGTATCTTCATATTCGCCAGATATAATATTTACAGGTTTTACAAAGGCAGCTCCATGAGAAAGGTCCATAGCTTCTGCCATTGCTTTATCTTTATTAATATCTACTATAACTATTTCAGAAGCCAATCCCTCTAGCATTAAGGCATAAGCAGTAGTAGAGCCTACGAATCCTGCCCCTATTATAGAAATTTTAGTTCTTTTATCCATTATGTTAACCTCCAAGCATTAAATTTTGCATCATTATAATAATATTTTATTTCATTTGATAATAATTATCAATAAATTTATTGTAATTATTTCAATTTGTAAAATCATAATATTTTTTATTATTTATTATTATATTAATTTATTATTCATATATTTTTATCATTTTTATAAATAAAATTCTTAAATAGATACAACATAATATTATATAGAGTATTTTCAGAATATTTTTAATTATACATATTTTCATAAACCTCTTATATTTTTTTATAATTAATATATAATTATTTATTGTGCAAAATAAAAAATAGATATCAATTTCTATGAATAAGCTTTTTAAATAGTAGCTATAGAATTGTAATCTTTAGTATTGGAGGTGCTTCCCATGAATATAAATCTAATTGGCGTTCCACTTTTCTTTGGTTGTGATAAAGAAGGTGTTCAATTCGGTCCAAATACCCTAAGAGAAAACAATTTAATAAGTTTAGTACAAAAGTATAATCACAGAGCTTTTGATTTAGGTAACTTATATGTGCCTAAAACTGAAACTAAAGATAAATATTCTTCCCATGAAAAGATGAAATATTTATCACCTATTGTAGAAGTAAACAAAAATTTAGCTCATCAGGTTTATAGTTCTCTAGAATGTGGAAATTTCCCCTTCGTAATTGGTGGTGATCACTCATTAGGTTTAGGAAGCATTTCTGGAGCTAGTAAATTTTTAGACAATCTAGCCGTTATATGGATTGATGCTCACGGCGATATAAATACCCATGAAACCTCTCCTACTGGAAATGTTCATGGTATGCCTTTAGCTGCTGCTATGGGATTGGGTCATGAAGTTCTTACAGATCTTTATTATCAAGGTAGGAAGATAAATCCTGAAAATGTATATATAATAGGAGCTAGAGACCTTGATGAAGGAGAACAAGATATTATTAGAGAGTTTCATTTAAACGTATGGACAACTGAAGATGTAAAAAATCAAGGTGTTCATTCTATATTAAACAAAGTATTGCATAAATTAAATATGGATGGCATAAAAAATGTTCATTTAAGCTTCGATATAGATTCTTTAGATGCAAATCTAGTGCCTGGTACTGGAACTCCTGTGCAGGAAGGTATGGATTTGGATGAAGTAAAGGCTATATTAGAAATATTGTTAAATTCCGGACTTATAAGATCTATGGATTTTGTGGAATTTAACCCCTTAATTGATAAAAATAATAAGACATTAGAAATTGCTTTAGATTTATTAAATTTAATTTTTAGTAACCTTAAGTAACAAAGTGCTCTACAGTCATTTAGGTATAAGCATTATTATTGCGCCTATATGCCCGTAGGGCACTTTAGTCATCTTCAAAAAATTTATTTGAATTTCTTTATGCATTTATATTATTATATTAGTATGTACTAATCATAGGAGGAAAATAGATGAAACTTGTTTTTTTTGATACCGAAACTACGGGCATAAAACCAGGTAGTATTTGTCAACTAAGCTATATAATAGTGGATACAAGCGTGAAACCTAATAGCACCATGGGAAAAAATTTTTTCTTTACAGTAGATGAAATGGAGCCTAGTGCTGAAGAAGTTCATGGATTTTCTTTAGAAAAACTATATGAAATCAGTAATGGATTGTATTTTGAAGATCAGGTTGAGGAATTTCTAGAAGATTTCTTTACCGCAGATGTTGTTATAGGTCATAATGTAAGCTTTGATATTAAATTCCTAAAGCATGAGTTAGAAGGAATTGGGGAAGAATTTATCCCTAAGAATCAATTTTGTACTATGAGCTATTATAAAAATATTTGTAAGTTTTTAAATGGTCGCGGAGAATATAAAAATCCTAGATTGGAAGAGGTTATAAAATTTTTAGCTATTGATAAAAATGTTATTGATGCTGCCAGCAAGAAATTTTTTAGCGGCAGTGGAGATTACCATGATGCTAGATTTGACACCACAGCTACTTATTTAATTGTTACAGAAGGAATAAAAAAAGGATACATCCCAAAGCAGTACTTTAGTAATATGATTTCCAAAAAGTAAAAGATGTACTTTAGCTTAAGAAGAAACTCTTTTTTCAAAGAAAAACTTCTTAAGCCGAAGTACATTTTTATTGCACTACACTTCTAATCCACTTTTTTGATTTTACTCTCCATATTCCTATAAAAACTTTTACTACTTCCTCTAGCATTACCAAGGATACCACCATATAAACAGGCCACTTTAACAATAAAGCCCCTAGAAAAGCCAAAGGAACCCCTACAAGCCATACTGTACCCGTTTCTAAAAATAGTGAGAATTTAGTATCTCCCCCAGATCTTAATATTCCAACTACTAATAATGCATTAAAGGCTTTGATAGGCATGATTATTCCTATAATTCTTAATACTTTAATAGCGTCACTATAGGTTTCCGCTCTGACACTAAAGGCTTTCAGTATTAAAGGAGAAGCAATTATTAAAAGTAATCCCATAACTGCCCCCAATATTGGTACTATATATGAAAACTTTTTAGAATACTCTATAGCTCTGTGCTGTTTGCCCTCTCCAATTTTATTTCCTATCATTACTGCACAAGCATTAGATATTCCCATATTCATTACCATAAAAATGTTCTGAACCGTATTAGAAATTTGAACTGTAGCAATAGCTTCTGTACTTATCCTAGCATAAGCCATAGAGTACATGGTCATGCCTAAAGCCCAAAATCCTTCATTTAGGATAACAGGTATAGTTATTTTAAAGAAATTTGCAATAAATTCTTTTGATAAATCAAATAATTGCTTAAGGGGAGCTGCTAAGATGTTCTTAGTTGAATATACATAACCTAATATACATAAAAATTCAACAATTCTAGCAATAAGGGTTGCAATAGCCGCCCCTTCTATGCCTAAAAAAGGAAATCCAAACTTACCGAAAATAAGAAGATAATTTAAAATTGTGTTAGTCAATAATGCAATTATACTAATAAACATTGGAATCTTAGCTTGTCTTGTACTTCTCAAGGCGAAAGCATAGCTTAAAGATATAGCATTAATAACATAACTTAATCCCACAATCCTTAAATATTTGCTTCCTTGAATTACCACCATACTATCCTTAGAGAATGCTGACAATATAGATTTCGGAAATAGTACTGCTCCTAAAGTAAATATCAAAGCGATGCTACAACTTGTTATGAGACCAATTCCCTGAACTCTATGAATGTTTTTTATATCCTTTTTCCCAAAATATTGTGCAATAAAAATTCCAGAACCACTATTAATTCCAAAGAGAATAAGCACAAATAAAAAAAACAGTTGATTAGCTAATCCTGAAGCAGCAATATCTCTTTCCCCTAGAGCCCCTATCATAACAGTATCTACCATATTTAAAGATGAAGATACTAAATTTTGAAATGCTATAGGAATAGCTAAATGAATTAAAGTTTTATAAAAATTACGATCCTTTGCTCCTACCCCAAAGTTGTCTCCCTCCTACATAAATATTTAGTTTTTAATTATAATTTATCATAGCAAACTAAAATTTAAAACCGCTAGGAAAGATTATACCATACTTCTTAGTCTTTAATATAGTCTAAAGTTTTAAATTCATATCCTCTTTTTCTCCATTCTGTAATTAGTTCTTCCAATATCTCTGTATTGGTTTTAGAAATAGCATGTAATAATAATATGGCACCATTATGAGTATTTTTTAAAATATGATTTTTTGCATAGACTTTTTCTGGTTGTTTATTTACATCATAATCACCATAAGCAAAGCTCCAAAAAATATTTTTATAACCTAGCTTTTTTGCATAATACAAAGATAATTCACTGTACTTACCCATAGGTGGTCTAAAAAATTTAGCTATTTCCTTACCAGTTACATTTTTAAACTCTTTTTCTACATTAATTAATTCTAAAGAGAACTTCTCATAACCAGTTAAGGCCACCGATGCCATGGAGGGATGAGTGTCAGAATGATTTGCTACCAGATGTCCTTCTTTTACTATATTTTGTACTAAGGTCTTGTTGCTACTTATATAAGGCTTTGTAACAAAAAAAGTAGCTTTCACATTCATTCGTTTTAATACTTCTAATATCTTAGAAGTGTATCCATTTTCGTAGCCTTCATCAAAAGTTAGATATAATACTTTTTCATTCCCTCCCCCAGTAAAGTAAGCTAATCCGTTTGATATATAAGATTTTGCTTCTTTTGGCGGCTCTGGCAAATTTCCTTCTCCCTTAAATTTAAAGTACCAATCCTTTTCTCTTGTATCCATAGCTTTAATATCTGTATTATTTAACTCCGATTTTTCTTCTTTTTTAGGTTCCTCACTCTGCTTTTTTTCCTCTTCTTTTTTTTCCTCTTCCTTTTTTTCAGGGGCTGTGATCTGGTCTGTTACTGTAAAGGGTTCCTTCTTATCTATACTTTCAAGAGTATCCTCTTCTTTGTTTTCTGTTTTTGTGACCATAGTTATCTTATCTTTCCTAATAAATATTTTATAAAATACTAAAAAAGATATTGAGAATAAAAAAATTAGTAACAAAGAAAAAATTATTTTTTTTCTTCTATTCATGCTTTTCACCTCCAGCACTGTAAAATATTATATTTTAAATAGTAAAATTAATAAAAATGTACAGCTTAATTATACCTTTTATTAATGAAATGATTAAAATAATTATTTATATTTATAATACGTTAATATATTTTTAAAGTCTTTAATATATATAGCTACGACAAGATAATAATAGCTTTCTAATGAAAATATATCAATACTAGTATAAAATTACAATATTTGAAATGTAATTATTCTTAACCGAATTTGCGTTATACAATACCACATAATATAATTTAATTCATAATATATGAAGGGGGTTTTAAATCATGACAATTTCAGTTCAAATCATTATTGGGGTAGTTGTTACTCTAATAGCTCTTGTGTTACTTCTTTGGGTTATAGGCATAAGAATAATTCCCAATGACAAAGTAGCCATAGTTGAAAAATGGTGGTCCAGTAAAGGCTCCTTAAAAGAACAAATCATAGCTCTAAATGGGGAAGCAGGATATCAACCTGAGGTTCTTAGAGGTGGATTACACTTTCTAACTCCTTTACTATACAAAGTGCATATAGTACCTCTTGTAACCATCCCTCAAGGTAAAATAGCCTATGTTTTTGCTAGAGATGGTATGCCTCTTGAGCCTACTCAAACTCTAGGTACAATCATTTATGAATGTAATAACTTCCAAAATGTAAGAGCCTTTTTATCAAATGGTGGGCAAAAGGGACCACAAAGAGGTATTGTACGTGAAGGTACCTACGCCTTCAACTTAGCTCAATTTGTTATCATTACTGAAAACAAAACCTATTATCTTCCTATGGGAAATAAATCTGAGCAGGATTCTATTCTTGAGATGTCTAGAATTATCACCGAAAGAAAAGGTTTTGAGCCTGTTATTATAGAAGGTGTTAGCGATTTAGTAGGCATAGTAACTGTCCATGATGGACCTTCTTTAGGTAAGGACAATATTATTTGTCCTACGGTAGGAGATGATCCTGCTTCTGATAATTATCATAATAACTTCCAAGATCCCGAAAGATTTTTATTAGCTGGTGGGTATAGAGGTAGACAATATCAGGTGCTTGCAGATGGAACCTACTTTATAAACAGGTTATTTGCTACAGTAGAATTCATCAAGAAAATAGTTATACCTGTGGGTTTTGTTGGAGTAGTAGTTTCTTATACAGGCTCTAAAGGTGAAGATTCTTCTGGAGAAGATTATAAGCACGGCGAATTAGTAAAGCCTGGTTTTAGAGGAGTATGGAGTGAATCCTTAATGCCTGGAAAGTATGCTTTTAACACCTATGCAGGTAATATAATTCAAGTGCCTACTACTAATGTTATATTAAAATGGATCAGTAATCAGACTGGAAATCATAAGTACGATGAAAATCTTAAGGAAGTAAGTTTAATTACAAAAGATGCTTTTGAACCTTCACTTCCTCTATCAGTGGTATTTCATATAGATTACAAAAAGGCGCCTATGGTTATTCAAAGATTTGGTGATATTAAGATGTTAGTTGATCAAACTCTAGATCCTATGGTCTCTGCTTACTTTAAAAATATTGGTCAAACTAAAACCTTAATTGAATTAATTCAACAAAGAAATGAAATTCAAATACTATCCTCTAATGAAATGAAATCAAAGTTTAATCATTATAATTTAGAGTTGGAGGAAGTTTTAATCGGTACTCCTGCCAGTTCAAAAGCAGATACAAATATTGAGCAGATATTGACCCAATTAAGATCAAGGCAATTAGCAAGAGAACAGCTTGAAACCTATGCTACCCAACAGACTGCTGCTGAAAAAGAAAAGGAATTAAGGGAAGCTGAAGCAGTAGCAAAACAACAAACAAAACTTACAGAATCAGATATAAATATTAAAATCCAGGAAAATCAAGGTAAAGCTGAGCTTATGAAATCTAAACAGGATGCTGAAAAAATCCAAAGGTTATCTGAAGCAGATGCCTACAAAATTAAACAACAATCAGAAGCTGAGGCTTATAGGACCAGGATGTCAGCTGAAGCTCTAGCTTTCCAAACTAAACAACAAGCTGAAGCTGAGGCTTATAAGCTTAGACAGACTGGTGAAGCTGAAGCTATTAAAATTAAGAATATAGGTGAAGCTGATGCAGATAAGGAAGCTAGAATAGGTATATCAAAGGCCATTGCTGCCAAAGAACAAGTAAATGCCTATGGTGGTTCTCAATATAAGATAATACAAGATGTAATGAACAACTTTGCAGAAGCTATTAAAACCTCCAAGGTGGATATTGTTCCAAAAACTGTAATCACTGCTGGCAACAAAGAAGACAGTGGAAATATCCCTAATGCCTTTGAAAGTTTAATTATGCTACTATTAAGTGAAAAATTGAATTTTAATCTTCATGAAGTAAAGGAACTTTCTCCAGAGGTAGAAAAAATCAGAAATGAAATAATAAAGAATATATCTAAAGATAAAATAGATATTCAATCTTAGTTAAATAGAGGTTTGTCTTGTATGGCAAACCTCCGTTATTTATAAGCTTATTAATGATTCTGCGTATATTATGGATAAACATTACGTAAACTTAGTATATATGCGTTCTATATAAAGTATAACTAAACTTACTATAAAATTTGGTATTTAAACAATAAAATTAATTTTATAGTAACCAATTAAATTTTATGCTATAAAATACTTGTAAAGATATTTATTTTTATGTATAATAATAGTACATAATAAATGTTAATAAATATGTATTATTATTAAATAAATATTATTCATGTGTTATAAGGAGGAATTAAAATGCAAAAGTACATTTGTGTAGTATGTGGATATGTATATGATCCAGAAATAGGTGATGAAGATAACGGAGTAGCTCCAGGAACAGCTTTTGAAAATATACCTGAAGATTGGTTATGCCCACTATGCGGAGTAGGTAAAGATCAATTTGAACCAACTGAATAATATAAAAATGCAGTATCTCAATACTGCATTTTTTAATATATAGGTTGCAAGAATCTATATATATTCTATGATAGATAAATATTATCTTCAGCTTCGCAGATAATACTGATATTTTTGCCAGATAGATTTGTATTTAATATAATTTTGTTTCCCCAGAGTCTATAAATATATTTTAAGGTAGCCTTAGCATAATCTATGTTTAACTCCCTGCCGTCAAATACCTGCTCTAAGTGTAAACTTCTATCTTTTTTATCCATTTCAATTATTTTGATATGAGGAACTAAATTCAAGCCACAATTCTTACATATAAGATCTCTTATATCCTTCCATCCCTCTTCATCTGCTACATCTTTTACCAAATAATCACTGCCGATTTTTTCATAACTAAATAAGTTTAATTCATTACATAGCTCTTTCGTCAAATATCTTCTAATAAAAGATTCATCCCGTTCCAGTGCCCTTACTTCAAATATCTTCTCCGTGCCAAATCTTTTTTCTATATCTTCAAAAATCTTAAATCCTAAAAAATATGGATTAAGCATTCCTTTCATAGGCGCTATTACTGAGTTATGGACCTTTATAAACTCTAGATGTGATCCTTGATCCAGCTCTAAATTGTTTAATATTCTATAATGCCAAAAACTGGCCCAACCTTCATTCATGATTTTTGTTTCTATTTGAGGCATAAAATAATTTGTCTCTTCTTTTACTATTTCTATAATATTTTTTTCCCACTCTTGAAGTTCTCCGTATTCCAAAATAAAATATAGTAAATCTTCTTCATCCTCCAAAGGAATTTTACTTATATCCGGCATTACAATATTCTCTTTATCTTCATACCATTGTATTTTTTCTGCAGCCTTTTTATAATCCTCAATTATATTGTTTTTTTGCTTCTCATAAGGAATTCTTTTTTCTCCTATTACCCTTGAAGTCTGCAGCTTTATTGCATGAGCTGCATCTAATATTTTTTCCACGCTGCTATATCCAATACTTGGATCCCTTACATACTCTCTTATAGTGTCTCCATGACTTTTGAACATAGATAATACATACTTAGCTTCTAGTCCATTCTTAAATAATCTATTGTTTTTAAAAAAATCATTATGTCCAAATACATGAGCTATAGTAAGAATCTGAACTAATTTTGTATTTTCTTTCATCAAATAAGCTAAGCAAGGACTGGAGTTTATAACCATCTCATAAGGCAATCCTGTCAAATTATATCTATAAAGAGTTTTATTTTTTTCATAAGCCTTGCCAAAGCTCCAATGAGGATATCTAGAGGGCATCCCTAAATAGGCTTCATAAGATAACATATCCTTATAATTAATAATCTCAAATTCTTGTTCATAGCAATCTAATCCAAATTTACTTACTAACTCCTCTATATTAGAGCACCAAGCTTCTAGTTCTCCTATGGTGTATTCCATATTACACCTCCTTTATATCTTTTTTTAGCATGGCTTTTAATGCGGGCCATAGCTCACTTTTTTTCTTAACAGTCACTGCAGTAAAGTTTGGAAGATTTATTTCAGTTAAAAATCTTTCCTTTATGGTATTAGAATAATAAGCTGGCATCAGTTCTGCATAGCCTAACATATTACACAATTTGCACAATTCCTTTCCCTTACTTATAGCCTTTTCATTATCTTCAGACCAATTATCACCATCACTGACATAGAAAGAGTACACATTCCATAAGGAAGGATTATATTTTTCATTTATCAGTTCTATAGCCTTATTATAGCCACTAGATATATAAGTCCCTCCTGATTCACCTTTGTGAAAAAACTCTTCCTGACTAACTACTTTAGCTGTAGTAGTGTGAGCAATAAATTCAACCTTTACATTAGAATATTTTCTTCTTATAAACTTTGATAACACGAAGAAAAAAGATCTAGCTAAATATTTTTTCGTAGTATCCATAGAACCTGAGGTGTCCATGATACATATTATAACTGCATTGGACTCTCTTTTCAGAGTTTTTTTAACTCTAGAGTATCTCAAATCTTCTTGTTTAAATGGAAATCTTTTATTATCCCCTAAAGTTAACCTAATAAGGCTAACTCTTTTATAAGCTTGTTTTCTTTTGATTTTCTCCATTACTGTTCTCTTTTTAGAAAGTCTAGGTCTTATGCCATACTTTTGATATCCTCTTTTTCGCTTGGAGCTTTGTGTCAATATTTCAGAATATCGTTTTTTATCTAAATTGGGAAGTTCTAAATCCTCAATTAAGTAATTCATAATATCATCAATAGTGACCTCAGTTTCGTAAATATCTTCACCTTCTTCGCTACCAGCCATGCTGCCTTTTCCTGTACCACTTTCTTTATCACTACCTATCTTTTGCCCTCTTTTCTCATCACCTTCACCTGTAGTAGTTCCGTTATTATTTTTACCATATATGAATTGATACTCCTTTAGTCCTCTTATAGGAATTTTAAATTTCCTGTCCTTTCCTTCTCCTATAATACTCTCTTCAGACAATATATCTCCTAAATTTTCTTTTATAGATTTTTCCACTAATTCTTTATGACGTCTTCTATCTTCAATGGCCCTATCGTGATCCACAGGATTAAAATCCTTAAAAATAGCCATTAGTTAATCCCTCCATAAGTTATTGGCTGCATATTTTAGTATTACATCACAGCAATAATCACAATACCCCTTGGATTTCATTTCTTCTACCATAGCATTATATTTTTTATCTTGCTCCTTATCTCTAACCTTTGATTTTGTAATAATCCTTGAAATCTCTTTCACAGAAGCCATTAATTTCTTTTCTATAGCTTCTTTTAAGGGTTCATATGACTCATAGTTTAATTTGCCGCCATTTCTAACTAGGTAGAACATATAAGAGGTCACATCCGTTCTAAAGCCTTTAGCTGAACTTTCAAATACTCCTATTTGTTCTTCAATAGATTTCATAAATCTTTCATCCGGATAGAGCTCTTCTCCAGTGGATCTATCCTTTAGTTTAGTTTTATTTACATAGGCTTCTGCATTATCAATATAATTATTAAATAAAGATTCTGCCTGCTCTCTGAAACTATGAATAAAGGCTTTTGTTATTTCTTTTTCTAGAATCTTATTGTATTCCTTTCTAACATTATCTTGAACAAAATTTAAATATCTTTTCTTTTCTTCTTCTGCAATATCTAATTCCTTCACTGCTTTTATAATGCTTTCCATTATGCTTAATGGATTTATACAATGTTGCTCAGAACTAGATAATGCAGTATCTATAGCTTTAATAATAAACCTTGTAGATATGCCATTCATACCTTCTCTAAGTCCTGCTTCTTCTCTAAGCTCAGTGATATCTATCCTTTTAGTAGTACCCTTTTCTACTATCTCTTCACCATTATATATTTTAAGCTTAGTGATAGAATCCACTTTACTAGAAGGGCTCAGCCTGGTTAAGATAGCGAACATCGCCGCTGCTTCAATAGTATGGGGTGCAATATGAGCTTTAAAATTACTTTTATTTAATATCTTTTTATAGATTTTTATTTCTTCATTAAGCTCTAGGCAATAAGGTACCTCTACTTTTACAATTCTATCTAATATGGCTTCATTAGTATGGTCAGATTTAAATTTGCTCCACTCCGCTTCATTAGAGTGAGCTATAATTACGCCGTCAAAATAAATCATGGCACCTTTTCCTGGTGAAGGTATGGACTTTTCTTGTGTAGCAGTGATTATAGTATGAAGATATTCTACATCATTTTTGAATACTTCTATAAATTCAACAATTCCCCTATTCCCTACATTAAAAGCTCCATTTAAGGAAAAAATTCTTGGATCATCTTCGGAGTATAAATCCATTTTTGAAATATCTATGGATCCAGTTAATATGGATGTATCTTGATTATTCGGGTCCACAGGAGGCACTACTCCTATTCCCTTTCTTGATCTTATAGAAAAACCTTGCCTTATTACAGGAAATTTTTCATATTCGCCGTTAAATTCGTGCTGTAATCTATATTTACATACTGGGCAAAGATCCCCTTCTATTTGAATTCCTAGTAAATCTTCAAAATCTGCTCTAAGATGCTTAGGTATAAGATGAAGTGGCTCTTCTCTCATTGGGCAATCTTTTATCACATATATCGGAGGACATTGCTCCAATAATTTTTTTAAAGCTTCTACTAGAGAAGATTTTCCTGCACCTACAGGACCAACCAAATATAAAACCTGCCTTGCCTCTTCCCCCTTCATAGCAGCGGAATAGAAGTAGTTCATAATTTTCATTAGCACCTTTTCTATTCCAAAAAAATCTTCTTTAAAAAAATTATATTTTTTAATTATCTCGTTGCCAAAAAGCTTTCTCACTCTAACATTTTCTTCTGGCCTTAATATTTCTAAGTCTTTTTCCATTATTAAATCATAAATTCTTTTATGAGATAATTTAGAAGCTTCCTTATCCTCTTTAATTATTTCCAAATAGTCCAAAAGGGTTCCCTCAAATTTGTTGCTGCGCTCTTTTTCTCTATCTTCCAAAATCATTTTTTTAAAATCCATAAACTCAACCCCTAAATAATTATTTTAATATATATATATATTCCAAAATCAAAAAAAATGTAACGAGGTTTATCTTAAATAATAATTATTTAAAATAAACCTCGTTATCATCCATGTTATTCAATTATTTTATTCTTAAGAATAGTTTCTAACCTTTTACATTCTTCTCTATCCATAGGTTCTAAATCTTTTAACCTATAGGGTATACTCATAGTATCATATTTATTTACACCTAAAGTATGATAAGGCAGGAGTTCTATCTTTTCAACGTTTTTTATTTTCTTTATTATGTCAGCTAATTTTTCAATATGGTCTTGTTCACTAGTTATTCCTGGAACAACCACATGTCTTATCCAAAGCTTAGTTCCTTGCTTTTGGGCGGCCTCAAGAAATCTCCAGGACTCACTTCCATCTTGCCCAGTTAGGGATTTATAACCTTCTTTTGTTATATGTTTTATATCAAAAAGAATCAAATCCGTATATTTTAAAATTTCCTCATAATGTCCTTTTCCATATCCTGATGTATCTAAAGTAGTATGAATGCCATTGTCTTTACATAATTTAAGTATTTCTATTAAAAATTCAGGCTGCATTAAAGGATCTCCTCCAGAAAAGGTCACTCCTCCACCGGATTTTTGAAAATATGGCCTATATTTTAAAATCTTTTTTAATAAATCTTCAGGGGTATATTCTTCCCCTCCACTAAAACTCCAAGTATCTGGATTGTGACAATAGGCGCATCTTAATGCACAACCTTGGAAAAATACCACTACTCTTATACCTGGACCATCAACAAGTCCCATACTTTCTATAGAGTGAATTCTTCCTTTCATATAAACATTAACTCCTCTCATCTATCTTAATCTATAAGGTGTAAAGGAAGCCCATCTTATTCAAAGAGAGCTTCCCCTATTTAATTAATAAATATTACATTTTATCATGGAAAGTTCTGCTTATTACTTCTAATTGTTGTTCTCTTGATAATCTGTTGAAGTTAACAGCATATCCAGAAACTCTTATTGTTAATGTTGGGTATTTTTCAGGATGTTCCATAGCATCCATTAGTGTAGCTCTTTGAAGCACGTTAACATTTAAGTGATGTGCTCCTTGACCAAAGTATCCATCTAATACAGAAACTAAGTTATTTATTTGAGTTTCCCCGTCTTTTCCTAAAGCTTCTGGAACTATAGAGAAGGTATTTGAAACTCCGTCTTCACAACATGGTGAATATGGTACCTTAGCTACTGAGTTCAATGAAGCAAGTGCTCCTTCTAAATCTCTTCCGTGCATTGGGTTTGCTCCTGGGGCAAATGGCACTCCAGCATCTCTTCCATCTGGTGTAGCTCCAGTCTTTTTACCATATACTACATTTGAAGTTATTGTTAATACTGATAGAGTATGTTTAGCATTTCTGTAAGTTGGATGTTTCTTTAACTCACTAGAGAACTTTTTAACTAATTCGATAGCTATATCGTCAACTCTATCATCGTCATTACCATACTTAGGGAATTCTCCTTCGACTTCAAAGTCTACTGCTATCCCATTTTCTCTTATTGGTTTTACTTTTGCATATTTTATAGCACTTAAAGAGTCAGAAACAACGGATAATCCAGCGATACCGAAAGCCATTAATCTGCCTACTTCAGTATCATGTAAAGCCATTTGTCCTGCTTCATAAGCATACTTATCGTGCATATAATGAATTACATTCATTGTATTTACATATAGTCCCGCTACATATTCCATAGCTTTAAATAAGCTAGCTTTTACAGTTTCAAAGTCAAGAACTTCATCTTCTATTTTAGCTAATCCTGGAACAACTAACTTGCCTTTCTTTTCGTCCACTCCTCCATTTATTGCATATAGAAGAGTTTTACCTAAATTACATCTAGCTCCAAAGAATTGCATTTGCTTTCCAACTTCCATTGCAGATACGCAGCAAGCAATTGCATAGTCATCTCCGTATATTGGTCTCATAACATCATCATTTTCATATTGAATTGAGTCTGTTAATATAGACATTTCAGCGCAGAACTTCTTGAAGTTTTCTGGTAATTTTTCTGACCATAACACTGTCATATTTGGTTCTGGAGCTGGTCCTAAGTTAACTAATGTGTGTAAGAATCTAAAGGAGTTCTTTGTTACAAGTGCCTTACCATTTACACTAACTCCAGCTAAAGATTCTGTAACCCAAGTTGGGTCTCCAGCAAATAGTTCATTGTATTCAGGAGTTCTTAAGTGTCTTACTAATCTTAGTTTTATTACAAATTGATCAATGATTTCTTGTGCTTCTGCTTCTGTTATAGCTCCGCTTTGAAGATCTCTTTCAATGTATATATCTAAGAAAGTACTTGTTCTTCCTAAGGACATAGCTGCACCATTATTTTCTTTAACAGCAGCAAGATATCCAAAATATAAGAATTGAACAGCTTCTCTTGCATTTGCAGCAGGAACTGATATATCTACTCCATATTTAGCAGCCATAGATTTCATAGCAGCTAATGCCCTAATCTGCTCATTTAACTCTTCTCTTCTCCTTATTAAATCATCAAGCATATCGCCTTTTAATTCTTTTAAATCTTTTTTCTTTTGCTCTATTAAATAGTCAACTCCATATAGAGCTATTCTTCTGTAGTCGCCTATGATTCTTCCTCTACCGTAAGCATCTGGAAGACCTGTGATTAATCCTGCAGATCTAGCAGCTTTTATTTCATCAGTGTATGCATCGAAAACTCCTTCATTATGAGTTTTTCTGTATTTAGGGAAATATTCTGCTATATCTTTATCTAAAGTATATCCATAAGCTTCTAGAGATTGCTCAACCATTCTCCATCCACCAAATGGGTTAACTATTCTTTTTAATGGAGCATCTGTTTGTAAACCAACTATTACTTCATTTGCTTCATCTATATATCCTGCCTCATAGCTGTCAATTCCAGATATTCTATCCGTAGCTACATCCATTACACCTTTTTTAATTTCTTCTATTATAAGAGCGCTTGATTTTTCCCAAACCTTCTTTGTTCTTTCTGTAGTCTCAGCTAAGAAACTCTTATCACCTTCGTATAATGTATAGTTCTTTTGTATAAAGGTTCTTACATCTATAGCTTCTTGCCAAGAACCGCCTTTAAAACCTTCCCATTGTTTAAACATAATTTTTCCTCCTTTAGCCTCTGATTATTTATGCTAATCATCAGCACATTTATTTTTGAATTTTTAAGTATTTATCATTATATGTATATTGATTAAGTTTTCTATGTTTTTATTATACAATAACATTTCATATTTGTTAATACTTTAACGCAAAGTTTAAATATTCTGAATTTTGTCGTTATTATAAATACTTGTTGACACCCTATCTTCTATGTGATAACCTATATTAGGCTGTATAACAGTTTCGTCACAAAAATAATACAGTTATTATATTTTTATAAGCTATTTTTTATATCTGTTTATAACAAGCATAAATATTGTTTGTTAAAAAACTACTAATCCTCACTAATTTTTTTACATTAAAACAATGAAATGAAATTTCTATTTTTTTCATTATATGTCCTAAATTCTTCTATATTCGACCTTCTGTGGAGGGTATAATTCGTTATTTTTTTAACAATATTATTAAAAGGAGTATGCATTATGGAGAAAAGAATGTTAAAACCTATGGAAATTTGTGATGAAATTATTGAAGCTTATACGAAAAAGGCAGAATATCCTGTTATAAAGTCAATTATTTTAGGATTTTTATCCGGTGCTTTTATAGCTCTAGGCGGCTACGCTTCTTCTTTAGCTTCCCACAGCATCGACAATGTAGGATTAAGCAAATTTATTGCTGGCGTCATATTTCCTACAGGATTAATACTAGTAATACTATGCGGAACAGACTTATTTACGGGTAATATCTTACTTTCGGTGCCTTTAGTAGATGGCAAAATAACTATTAAGCAAGTTATAAAAAACTGGATTATAATTTATTTTTCAAATTTATTAGGTGCAATTTTTATTTCCTTCCTTATATATAATAGCGGTCTTTTAGAAACTAATTCATTTAAATTAGGCGGATATGCCTTAAAGGTAGCAGCCACCAAAGGCTCTCTTCCTTTTATGAAAGCCTTAAGCAGTGGTATTTTATGTAATATGATAGTTTGCCTAGCAGTATGGATATCCTTTGCAGCAAAAGATGTGGCAGGTAAGATTTTAGCAATCTGGTTCCCTATAATGGCCTTTGTGGTTGCAGGCTTTGAGCATAGCGTAGCTAATATGTACTATTTCTCTATAGCAATGTTTGCAAAGGGCAATCCAGCTTTTGCAGAAGCTATAAAATTGCCTGCTGAAAAATTACATTATATAGACTTAAATCATATTGTTTCTAACCTAGTACCCGTTACATTAGGCAATATAATAGGTGGCTCCTTATTTGTAGGAATAGCTTTCTGGGCGGCTTTTAAATATTCTCATAAATTCGATTCTCATAGTACACACAATAGTTCAAATAATACAAATAAAACAAATAAAGCTGTATAAATAAAAAAACTAAAGCTTACACTAAAAATATTTAGATGTAAGCTTTAATTTTATGTTTAAATATTATATATTGTAGATTTTTCTATCTTATAGAATGCGCTCTGCCTTTATGTCAATTTATCCATCGATTATTTTATAGCTCTACTTCCTGGCTTTACATAAGGAATTCCTTCCTTACATAGCGGACAATTCTCTTTTTCAAAGCTATCTATATTTAATTTAACAGCACTATATAAAGGATAATCTACTACTGCTCCATTACTTCTATCTACTACACAAGCTACTGCCACCACTTCTCCTCCATGAGCTTTTATTACCTCAGCTGCTTCTTTAAAGGATTTTCCTGTAGTTACTACGTCTTCAGTGATTATTACCTTTTGACCCTTCTTTATTTCAAAGCCCCTTCTTAAACACATTTCACCATTTTCTCTTTCAGTAAATATGGCAGGCTTACCTAATTGTCTTCCTAATTCATAGGCTACTATTATCCCCCCCATGGCAGGACCTACTACTAAATCAAAATCTAAAGCTTTTAATTCTTCCGCTACTACCTTTAAAACTTTTTCCGCTTTATCAGGATATTGTAATAACTTAGCACATTGACAGTATTTATTACTGTGTTTTCCTGAGGATAATAAAAAATGTCCTTCCAATAGCGCTTCACATTGTTTAAGTATATCTATTAGCATAATATATTCACCTCATACTATTTATTTAATTTTAATCATTATGAGCTATTCCTATTAGCTCTTTCATATCTTTTACACCTTGGTTCTTCATAAATTCTTCTATACCTTCTATCATTTCCTTACCTGCTATAGGATTTATAAAATTCACTGTACCAATTTGCACTGCTGTTGCTCCAGCCATAATAAATTCAATAGCATCCTGCCAATTCATTATGCCTCCGAGCCCTATGATGGGTACCTTTACTATATTATAAACTTCATAAACCATTCTAAGAGCTATAGGCTTTATAGCCGGTCCAGATAAGCCTGCAAAGATATTATTAAAAACAGGCTTTTTAGCTTTTATGTCTATGGCCATACCTTTTACTGTGTTTATTAATGAAAGGCTATCAGCCCCAGCTTCACAACATTTATAAGCCATTTCTAATATATTTTCTGCATTAGGAGATAGTTTAACCATAAGAGGTTTTTTACTTACTTTTCTTACCTTAGATACTACCTCATAGGCCACCTCTGATTTAATACCAAAAGCCATACCTCCACATTTAACATTAGGGCAAGATATATTAAGTTCCACCATTTGTATATCTGTAGAGTTTAATTTTTCAATAGCCTCTTCATATTCCTCTATAGTAGCTCCCCCTACATTAGCTATAATATTTGTGTTTAGCTCTTGCATTTTTGGAAGCTCTATTTTTATAAAATCTTCTACTCCTGGGTTTTGGAGCCCTACACTATTTAACATGCCTGAAGGAGTTTCAAATACTCTTAATCCTGCATTTCCGTCTCTAGGATTTAAAGTAAGACCTTTTGTACAGATTCCCCCAAGCTTACTAACCGAGTAAAAATCATTATATTCTTGTCCAAAACCAAAGGTACCAGAGGCTGCTATTATAGGATTTTTAAATTCTATTCCATTTATATCAATTTTCATATGTTCCTCCTATGAAGAAATTAATTAAAATACAATGTGTTCTCCTAAGAACACAGGACCGTCCTTACAGCTTCTTTTATTACCAAATTTGGTCTTGCAGGTGCAAACTAAGCACGCACCAACTCCGCAAGCCATATGCTTTTCTGTAGATACATATACTTTTACAGCTTTACTTTTACACGTTTCTACTACATTTTTCATCATTAATTCTGGTCCACAGCAAAATACTACATCATACTTACTAGGATCAAATATATCTGTAACAAAACCCTTATGTCCTCTGCTTCCAGTGTCTGTAGATATAGAAACCTTATTTACATAGGGTTTTATGTCATCAATAAGATAAATCTCATCTCTAAATCCTGAATATAAATCTACATTACTGTGAAGCCCTGCTTTATTTATGGATTTTGCTAGTTCCTTCATAGGGGCTATGCCAATCCCCCCTGACACTATTGCAATGTTTCCTACTGCCTCTCGAAGGTCAAAGCCGTTGCCTAAAGGTCCAAGTACATTGATATAATCTCCAGATTTTAATTTACTAAATATTTCAGTACCTTTTCCATATACCTGATATATAAATTCCAATCTGTCTTTGTCATAGCTGCATAAGCTGATAGGTCTTCCTAGTAGAGGTTCCATAACCTCTGCTTTCAACATATAAAACTGTCCTGGATTAATATCCATAGCCTCTTCTCTCTCTAATACCATCTTATAAATTCCGCTGCATAATTCTATATTTTCATATATTCTTAACTTTTTGTAATCAGGTTTCATCTTATGCCTCCATCTGTATATTAAGTAGTTATCTTGCTCATTATTTCATCATTCATTCTTATAGCTTCTTCTCTGGCACAGAGGGCAAAATCCCTACTGTTACGCTCTTTATAAGCTAAAAGAATTTTTCTTGATGAATTTACTACTCCGCCATTACCTGCCTTTAGATATAAAGCTACATCCTCTGCTTTACCACCTTGAGCTCCATAACCAGGTATTAGAAAAAATGTGCTATTGAGTTCTTCTCTAATTTGTTTTGCTTCTTCTACATGCGTACATCCTATTACTGCTCCTATAGAGCTATAGCCTTTTTCGCCTATCAAACCTTCACCTAACTTTTGAATCTTTTTACCTACAGTATTATATATTTTTTCACCCTGCGCATGTTCAATATACTGTATATCCTCGGCACCCTTGTTTGAGGTTCTTACTAGAACAAACACGCCCTTTTCCTTATTCTTTAAATAATCTACATAGGGCTCTATACTATCTAACCCCATATAAGGACTTAAAGTTATAATATCCGCTTCGAAATCCCCTTGGAAATGAGCTCTCGCGTACATTCTTGCAGTATCCGCAATATCTCCTCTTTTGATATCCGCTATGGTTATTGACCCTATTTCCTTTAAATACTTAAGAGTCCTTGAGTAGGCTTTTAATCCACTTAGCCCTAAAGCTTCGTAGTATGCTATTTGCACCTTAAAGCAAGCTACCTTATCCTCTGTAGCATCTATTATTTTTTTATTAAATTCAAATAATAAATCTTCTATATTATGAAAACTATTTTTTAACTCTTGTGGTATATAATCCAAACTAGTATCTAACCCTAGGCATACTATTCCTTTCCTTGATACGCTTTCATATAATCTATCCATTACATGCATTAAACTCCATCTCCTCTGTAAAGTATTCTACCTGCTTTTATGGTGGCCATAATCTTTCCATAACCTTCATATCCTATAAATGGACTATTGTGGCTTTTAGATCTAATATTATCAATATCAAACTTATACTTATTTTCTGTATCTACTAAAACAAAGTCTCCAGCATAGCCTATACTTATTTGTCCTTTGTTTAATCCCATTATTCTGCTGGGGTTATAGGACATAATTTTAGATAAAGCTTTGATATCTATATGTCCTTTTTTCACTAATTCAGTGTAGCATACCATAAAGGCACTTTCTAATCCAATCATTCCTGGGGCACCCTTGGCTTTATCTTCTTCGCTATGTGGTGCATGATCCGTAGCTATAGCATCTACATATCCTAGCTTAATAGCCTTTATTAAGAAATCCCTGTCCTCTTCCTTTCTTAAGGGAGGATTTACCCTATAACTATAGTCTTCAGTAAATGCTATATGATGAGGAGTAACTTCACAGGTTATATTCGTCCCTTCATCCTTTGCATCTATAATATATTTCATAGCTTCTTTGGTACTTACATGAGCCAGATGTAATTTAGCTCCAGTAAACTTTGAAAGCATTATATCTCTCCAAGTCATAGTGTTTTCAGCTAATCTCATATCTATCTCTGAAAGCTCTGGACTTTCAGCATGAGAAATAATTGTTATATTTTTTTCCTTAGCTTTATTCATAGCATCTATCATTACTTTAGTATCTGCAACACCTTTACCATCATCGGATATAAATTTCACATGAAAATCCTTTGAAATTTTATCTAAATGTGATATTTCACTTCCCTGCAAGTTCTCTGTTATAGAAACACATTGATGTATATCCACAAGATCATATTCTTTACTTTTATCCATTACAAGTTTTAAAACTTCGTTATTACTGCATATAGGATTAGTGTTAGCCATTAAGTTAACTGCTGTAAAACCTCCTTTTAAAGCTGCTAGGCTCCCAGTGTATATATCCTCTTTATAGGTATACCCAGGTTCTCTAAAGTGGCTGTGAAGATCCACAAAAGCTGGAAGAAGCTTTAATCCCCTTCCTTCTATGACTTCACAATTTTTATTTAGTTCTCTACCCATTTCCATTATTTTACCAAATTTTATATAAACATCCCCTATAAAATCCTGTGCATGGTCAATAACCTGTACATCTTTTATCAAAAGTTCCATAGTGCTACCTCCAAACTGCTTATTTTACTTTTTATATTTCTGATATCATTGCGACTTCATCACAGTAGCAGCATCTATATTCAACTTTCTCTCTATCTGCTAAATAAAATTCCTGTGAAATATTAGATTCTATAGTTGTTACACATCTTGGGTTCTTGCATTTTATTATATTTTCTACCTTACTAGGCAGCTCTAACTTTAGCTTTTCAACTATATTTTCCCTGTCTATAATATTTATAGTTATAGAAGGATCTAATAATCCTAGTACCGTATAATCTATATCTAGTTCATTCTCTATTTTTATTATGTCTTTTTTACCTAGCTTTGAACTAGGTGCATTCATTATCAGAGCCACAGTATAATTAGCCTTATCCAATTTGAGATAATTAAAGATCTTAATTCCTAATCCCGCTTGAATATGATCTATGACTATACCCTTTTTTATGCTATTAATGGTAACCATATTATTTCACCCCCAAGAGTTTTAGTATCAAAGCCATTCTAACATACATTCCATATTTAGCTTGTTTAAAATAGCAAGCTCTAGGATCTACATCTACTTCGTATGCTATTTCATTAACCCTAGGTAGGGGGTGTAATATCATCATATCCTCTTTTGCATTCTTCATTTTTGCGGCATCTAATATATAGCTGTCCTTAAGCCTTAAATATTCTTCTTCATTAAAAAATCTTTCCCTTTGAACTCTTGTCATATATAAAATATCCAGTTGTCCTATAACATCATCAATCTTTTCAACTTCTAAAAACTCTATGTTATTCTTTGTTAATATTTCTTTTGTTATATAATCTGGAACGCTCAATTCTTTAGGCGAGATGAGGATAAATTTATTATTTTCATACCTTGACATTGCTTTTATTAATGAATGAACTGTTCTACCAAACTTTAAATCTCCACACACACCAATTACTTTATTAGATAAATCTCCTTTTACGCAATTTATAGTCAATAAATCCGTTAAGGTTTGAGTAGGATGTTGGTGTCCTCCATCCCCTGCATTAATTACTGGAACTTCTGAATATAGAGAGGCTACTCTTGCAGAGCCTTCTTTAGGATGTCTCATAGCCACAATATCTGCATAGCACGCAACAGTTCTAATGGTATCAGCAATGCTTTCACCTTTGGCTACAGAGCTAGAGCTCGGCTCAGAAAAGCCTATGACACTACCGCCTAGTCTAAGCATTGCTGCCTCGAAACTAAATCTGGTACGAGTGCTTGGTTCATAGAAGAGTGTGGCTAAAATTTTGCCATCACAGAGATGAGTAAATTTTTCAGGATTGTTTGAAATTTCTTTTCCTAATTTAAGAACTTCATAAGTCTCTTGGATTGAAAAATCCATAGGATCTAATAAATGTCTACCTTTTAACATAAAATCACTCCTTTTTAACATCACAGTGTTAAATTTAAAGGGCATATAAAAAATGCCTTCCTTATTTAAGGAAGGCATAATTGTACCAACATGAAATAACAATCTAGCATCATTATACATTCCTTATTGACCTCTCAGGATCAAATTAAAGGCTTTCTTGCTATATAGCATAGCATTTAATATAATAGCTGTCAATATTTTTTATTTCCAATCATTATTTATTATATCCCAAACCATTTTACCGCACTTGGCCACAGTAACATTTCCGTAAACATTATTAGGAACACCTTTTGACATTACTGTAAAAGCAAAATTCCCCTTAGGGATTTGAATTATAGAAGTATCATTTTCTATCCCTTCTAAATCTCCTGATTTACTAGCTATAGTTTGCTTAAAATTCTCAGGTATATAGAAAGCTACTTTATTTTTTAGTTGTTGTCTTCTTAATATATCTATTAATTTATTGCTATGCTCTTCACTTAAATATGTATGTTTATATAAGTGTTTCCAGCATTTACATAAATCAAAGCTACTAGTTAAATTTTCTACTACATCTCTTACATTCTTTTCGTCCATTGTTTTTCTGTTTAACTCAGTATTACTTAATCCCATGTCTTTAATTATCTCATTAATTCTCTCAATGCCAAGCACGTCAATGATCTTATTTGCAGCTGTATTATCACTCTGAATTAGCATAGCTATTACTAGCTCTAAAACTGTATAATCTCTCTCACAAAACTCATGAATTATTCCTGTTCCAAATACCTTATCATCTCCGCAAATACTTAGCTTTGTATCTAAACTTATTTTATTATTTTCTATCTCTTTAAATAACGCCATGGCTACTGGGAGCTTCATACAACCTGCAGAAGTCATTTTAACGTTTTCATTAAAACCATAAATATATCCACCATCTAAATCTTCAAAGTAAAAACTATATTGTCCTATTCTGGATTCCAAGTATCTCTTAATTTCCTTCATTTTTACCTCCAGCTTTCTCTTTTATATTACTAAGATAATAATATCACAAAATATGCAATTGTTAAACATTGCTTTCAAAAATATTCAAAAACTATGAATATTTTCTTGCAGAACATTTCCTAATTAAAGGCACTAATTCTATAAGAATTAGTGCCTAAATATTAATCCCCGAAAGATATTCCAATTTTTCTAGCCACAGTTACTATTTCACCATTTGGATCTACATTTTTTGTATGTCCAATAACATTCTCTAAGCTTTCATAGGATATGGAATTTCCTTTTAAGCATACCATATTTCCAAATTTACCTTCATTTATTAACTCAACAGCGGCTACTCCATATCTGGTAGATAATATTCTATCATAAGTTGAAGTATTTCCACCTCTTTGAATATGACCTAAAATAGTGCTTCTTATTTCATTATCTTTTATCAATTGTTCTAAATCATAAGCTAATTTATTTGCAATACCACCTAATCTTATAGGATCTGGACTATCGGCCACCACTTTATTTACAACCACTTCACCATCTAGAGATTTAGCTCCTTCTGCTACTACTATAATACTAAATACCTTACCTTGTTTTTGTCTCTCTTTTATTTTTGCCACTATTTTATTTATGTCATAAGGTATTTCAGGAAGTAAGATTACGTCAGCTGAACCCGCAATACCAGCTTCTAAAGCTATCCATCCAGCATTTCTTCCCATAACTTCACATATCATTATTCTATGATGGGACTCTGCTGTAGTATGCAATCTATCTAAAGCTTCTGTAGCAACATCTATAGCTGTATTAAAGCCGAAAGTTACATCAGTAGCTGCCAAATCATTATCTATAGTTTTAGGAACACCGACAACATTTACACCTTTTCTGCCAAAATCTCTCGCACTAGTAAGGGTTCCATCCCCTCCAATAACTACTAGAGCATCTATTCCTTCTTTCTTCAAATTCTCTACCGCCACGTCTGAAACGTCTTTCTTTACAGAAACACCGTTTTCTTCTACAGTATAATCAAATAGATTATCTTTATTAGAGCTATAGAGTATTGTTCCGCCTCTATGAAGTATACCTGAAACTGTATCCAAAGTTAATGGAATTAGCTCATTATTATAAAGTCCTCTATAACCAAATTTATATCCTACAACCTCATATCCATACTGCAAAATCGCTGTTCTTGTTACCGCTCTTATAACTGCGTTTAAACCTGGGCAATCTCCGCCACCGGTCAATAGTGCTATTTTTTTTATCTTTTCTGCCATATCCAAATCCCTCCAAGCTCTATTTTATTTAATTATACACTCAAAATTCACTATATTGAACAAGGTCTGTGAAAATTTGTTATTCTTCTAAATATGACTATTTTTTTAAAAATATGATATATTTTTTAGTCTTATCTCCTCCTTTAGTGTAGCATATATATTGTTATCCAAAAGTATTTTTCAATAATAGTTTCTTCAACATTTATAAATTTATTTAAAAATATTTTAGAATTATATATAAGTATAAGCAAAAACTCTTTAGATTTACCAATCTAAAGAGTTTTAGAAAATAAATTATTGTACATAAGAAATTACTTTTGTAGATATTAAAATAATCAAGATAATTCCTATAAAAATTCTATATATAGCAAAAATCCTCATAGGCTTTCTTTTTAGGAAGGCGATAAACTTGTCTACTACTATTAAAGCTACTAAAAAAGCTACCACAAAACCTACTGCCAGTGCTATATAATGCGAACTATTAAAACCTGAGAAATCTGTTTTTATTAACTCTAACCCTGAAGCAGCTACCATAGTTGGAAGAGCTAAAAAAAACGAAAACTCTGCTGCTGCTGCATTAGATAATCCACTTATCCAGGCTCCCATTATTGTAGAAGCTGATCTTGACATACCTGGCCATAAAGCCAAGCATTGGAATAATCCAATTTTTATCGCTTGTTTCACATTAACATCCTCAATTTTTTTAGTGACAGCTCTTTTTCTGTAGGTCTTTTCAAAATAAATCATCATAAATCCTCCAAAAACAAGAGCTAGAGCTACAGTCAAAGAGTTAAACAACTTAGCCTTTATGGTACTATGAAGTAAAAGTCCTATAACTGCCGATGGTATAAAGGCTACTATTATCGATGTCCAAAGCTTAAAGCCGTATTCGCTAAAATGTTTCAAAGAATCCATGATCTTTTTCCAATAAAGCACCACAATGGCTAAAATGGCTCCCAATTGAATTACCACGTCAAACATTTCAACAAAGGCTTCCCCTGCTGTAGCTTTATAATTAATAATATCCCCAACAATAATCATATGTCCTGTTGAAGAAACTGGCAAAAACTCAGTAATTCCTTCTACTATTGCTATAATTATGGCATGTAATAATAACATTCTTATTCACTCACTTTCTGTTTTCCACTTAGTACTACCTATCCATTATAAAAGTCTCCTAGTCTAATGTCTATGCTTCTAAATAAAATTTATGAAATCTTTAAGAATTGCACTGGTAATGAAGGTTATTTTTCCTTATATAATATATTGTAAAGTCTACTTATATATTCCTCAAACTCAAATAGATCTATGAATCTGGCTTGTCTTAATCCCTCACTACCTTCTGTAAAAACTAATAAAGCTGGAAAAGTAAAAACTGAGTAGTTAGCTAATATTGATATATTTTCATTATGTTCTTCAATATTTATGTATTTTAGGTTAGGATATTTCTTTAAAACCTCCACTAGCTTAGGTCTTATCACTTTACAAACTCCGCAGTTTTTTGAAGAAAAATATAGTACCACTATTCTATTAGTTTTAATTTCATTATCAATAAAGTTAATATCCATATAGATACCTTCCTTTCTTTGTTGTTAAATGTATAGGTCTATAAGTCCATTAATATTTTTAAAATAATTTTATTAAAAAATCTCTGTATACCAATCATATCTATTTTATATCAACATATATATTAATAACAAATACTTTAATAGGTGGTATACATGTTAAAAAATAATTTAATCTCATTTATTATACATCTTTCCGTTGGGTTTATCACTTTTTACTCTTTTCTTTTTCTCGGTATACTTTTTGGTAACTTTGAAAGCAAAGTTTATGGAAGCATATTTTTTCTAGCTTCCTTAATTTTATATTGCTCCTTGATATATAAATTTACTTCTCCAGAAGCAAGCATCTATAAAAACCTTCAAAAGCAAATTTCTGTGTTCTCCGTAAACATCATTATATGGCTTGCTACTTTAATGTTTTTTTCAAAAGGATTATATGATATAAGCCTAAATATCAATTGGATTCCCTTTTATGTTTTTAATGCTTATAGCTTTCCACTAATAGCTTGTTTTAATATATCCAATGCCCTGGTATTAATATCATTTATTTTAATTCCTTTAGTAGTCTCTGTAGTGACCTTAGAAGCAAAAAAGCATATGTCTTCAAAATCTGTTTCCTCATAAATATACAAAAAATCCTGCAAAGAATTTCTATGCAGGATTAAAAATTATTCATTTTATAAATTTTGTGAAACTATATCCCAATCAATCACATTCCACCATGCGGATATATAATCTGGTCTTCTATTTTGATATTTTAAATAATAAGCATGCTCCCAAACATCTAATCCTAGAATAGGCTTGAATCCTTCTGAAAGAGGAGTATCTTGATTTGCAGTAGAAAGAACCTTTAACTCACCTTCTTTATCTACTACCAGCCAAGCCCAACCACTTCCAAACCTAGTAGCTGCTGCTTTATTAAATTCATTCTTGAAGTTTTCAAAACTTCCAAAGGCCTTATTAATTTTATCTAGTAGTATACCCTTTGGTTCCTCTCCTTTGTTTGGACCAAGTATATTCCAGAATAAGCTATGGTTAAAATGTCCTCCTCCATTATTTCTAACTATAGTTCTTATTTCCTCTGGTATCAGTTCTAAGGATGTTAATAATTCTTCTATGGATTTCTCTTGTAACTCAGGATATTTCTCCAACGCTGAGTTTAAGTTGTTTACATAGGCTGCATGATGCTTGCTATGATGTATATTCATTGTCATCTCATCTATATGTGGTTCTAAAGCATTATATTCATATTTTAGTTTTGGTAGTTCGTGTTTCATTATTATTACCTCCAAATTTAATCACTTATTTAATATGTAGTTCTTACATGTCATCTTTTATTAGTATTTTTCTTTGACAATTATTTCTTATCTATATACTATCACAATTGATATTAATAATCAATATTAATTAATATATTTTTTTAATTATTACCAATATATTAATATAGTATCCGATAAAAACCCTTTAATAGTAGACCCTTTAACGCTTTCAGATTGTTCTCTTATTTCAAATGATGCTGCTGCAGTAGTTTTATCCACCTTAGATTTTGCTAGATACGTAAAAGACGAAATTAAACTGATCCATAAAATATACCCTAGAGTGATAATTAAATCACTCTAGGGTATATATATTATATTAAATATTATTTTTTATATTCTATTATAATTTGTCTTACTATAGTTTTCCCGTCTTCCGATAAGACTATGATATTTTTACCCTCTTTAATAGCTACATCAATATACTTATTTACCTTGGACATTTCTGAGCCATTAATACTTACATAATACTCCTTTATCATAGCACTATCTTTAAACGCTCCTAAAACAAAATTCAAATTGCCATCCTTATCTTCCTTAGGATCCTTCTTCATTAGAATTAAAGTAGCTAAAGTATCGCTTTTATCATCTTTATACTCTATTTTAGGAGAACCTTTAAATATATCAAGCTTATTAACAAATATGGTAGGCTCTACATACTTATTGAGTATTTTTATTTCAGGTAATGTATTAGATGGAATATAGGTAATAAAGGAGTTGCTTTTTTTATTTATAGCTTTAGTATTATCTATAGAAATAGTATAGGAATAGAAAAATTTATTATTTTTAGATATATATTTCTTAGCATCTTTAACTCCTATAAGCTTAGCTCCTCCTAGACCTTTGTCCATTACCTCCGCTGCACTTAAAAAGCCATCCTTGCCTTCATAATAGCAATTGTTTGCTATATCTATGGCCATCCATTTTTTCTGAGCCTCGTTCCATACTTCACATATGTACAAAGATCCTTCCTTTTGAAATTGACTATCCTTAGCTCTAAACTCTCCTATTCTACTATAAACTCCTATGGAACTTAAAGTCTCAGAATATACTATAGCAAAATCCCTATCAGAGGCTTTTTTTGAGTCCTTAGTAGCTTCTAATATAGAAATAGCATCTTCTTTCCCTATAAAAGTCCCCTTGTTATATTGAAGTAATGTATGAACCCATTCCTTAATCTTTAGTGCTTTTTCAAGGTCATCCTTACTGTCTTTAACTTTATTATCCAGATCATATTTTGTATTTAAATTTTGCATATATGTACTTTTTGAATCTTCATAATAAAATCTTATATTCTTTCCTTCATAGATGTTATTCCATTGTGTAACAAACATACCTTTATCTTTACTTATGCCATTTTTGCAGCTAACCATTGTTATAGCAAAAATCATGATAAAAATTATAAATATAAATTTTCTAAGCCCTGCTTTAGCCATGATACGACCTCTTTTCTTAAAAAATTCTAACTATATTTAATTATACACTATAATAGAAGCAAAGTCATTAATCCTATAGAAAAAGAGCCTGCAATCTGAACTGCTCCCTGTCAAGTAGACAGTGAAAAAAATAAAAAAATTAGTAAAGTGCCAACCAAGAAGGTTGGTACTTTTTTATGATGAGATACCAAGAAGATACCTACGGTATTCCAGCGGTGTCATACAGTTTAAGCGCTTCTGGTAACGCTTATTATTATAGTAGTCTATGTATGCTTCAATAGCTTTCTTCAAACTCTCATAGTCATTAAACTTATGCAAGTAGTACATCTCAGATTTTAAAATTCCCCAGAATCCCTCCATAGGGCCATTATCTATGCAGCGAGATACCCTTGACATACTTTGTATCATTCCAGCCTTATCTAGCTTTGACTTAAATATTTTGCTGGTATATTGGAATCCACGATCGCTATGAAAGATGGGTTTTACATTAGGATAGGCTGCAACTGCTAAGTCAAAGGTTTCAAACACAAGAGCATTATTGTTTGAATGACCAATGACATAAGATACTATGCTTCTATCCCCAAGGTCAAGGATTGCACTTAAGTATGCTTTTTTTCCATCACCATACTTGAATTCTGTTATATCCGTGAGCCATTTCTCAAAGATATTTTCTGCCTTAAAATCTCGGTTTAGTACATTTTCAGCTGTAACTTCAGGAGTTGATTTTAGGTAGTTATATTTCTTTTTCCTACATACTGATTTCAGCCCAACTATTTTCATAAGACGATATATGCGTTTATAGTTTACCTTAAGGTTATGTTCACGACGAAGTTTTATAGTTATCTGCCTGTAACCAAGTATACCGTCTTTCTCCTCATAAGCTTCCTTAATAAGAATAAGGAGATTTTCGTTTTGAAGTTCATTCTGGCTTTTCTTCCTATGAAGCCATTTATAGTAAGCTGATCTGTTGATTTTAGCAATCTCACACAAAACCGAAACAGGATAGTGGCTTTGTTTTGAAAGCATCTTAATAGCCATGTATACTGTCTCCTGTTTAACCAGGCTCAGAACCGCCCCCTTTCTATTTCCTTGAGTTTTTTTAAGAAATCTATCTCCATCTGTTGCCTTTTATTCTCAGCTTCAAGAAGCTTGTTCTGCGCTCTTAACTTCTCAAGTTCAGACATTTCACCCTCAGGCTTTCTTTTACCCCTTCTGTCCAGAAGCGCTTCTATGCCATCTTTCTCATATTTTGTTGTCCATGCATAAACTTGCTGATATGATACCTTATATTTCTGCGCTGTCTCTGCGTAATTGCTATTGTTCTCAATACAGTATTTAACTATTTCAATTCTTTCATTGTAAGTTGTTTTGCGTCCTTTGGTCATGATAGTTCCTCCTGTTCCAGAAGCCTTTAACTCCTCATGACCATTATACTTCATAACCCATTGCCTGACAGTATCTTGACCTGGAATTTTGTATTTTACGGCAATATCTTGGAGTGAACCTTCTCCACTTAAGTAGGATTGAACAACCATTTCTTTAAACGCAGAAGAATATGAGTTATTTCTCTCATTGTTAATAAATGCCGTTTCACCTTGAGCCTTATATTTAGCAACCCATTTACGAAAAGGTGTACGACTTACACCATATTTACGAGCAATTGACTGAAACGAGCCATCGCCATTCATATACTCTATTACTGCCTGTATTTTTAATTCAGGTGATATTTTATCTTTTCTTCCCATAAAAAATACGCTCCCCTCTGTGGTAAACAGTTTTTATTACTTAAACTGTCTACTACAAGGGGAGCATATCAATCTGCAAGCTCTTATACCATAGCGTATTCTAATAAATCTTTATTTGCTTCTGGACCAGCATTTCTTATATCCTCTGTAACAGCCTTAAATTTTTTAAAGTTTTCATTAAATTTATTTGCTAATTCTAAGGCCTTGCTATTATAATTTTCTTTATTTTCCCAAAGGTTAACTGGATTTAGCAGTTCCGATGGAACTCCTTCACATTCTTCAGGCATTAAAACCTTAAATATTGGATGCTCAGTCCACTGAACATTTTCAAGCTTTCCTTCAATAGCAGCAGTTACCATGGCTCTTGTATAAGGTATATTTATTCTCTTTCCAATTCCATAAGGACCACCAATCCATCCTGTATTTATTAAGTATACTTGAGTATTGTGTTTTTCAATTTTCTCTCCTAATAGCTTAGCGTACACAGAAGGATTCATTAACATAAAAGGTTCTCCAAAACAAGCTGAGAAAGTTGCTTGAGGCTCCTTTATTCCTCTTTCTGTTCCTGCTACTTTGCTAGTATACCCTGACATAAAATGATACATTGCAGAGTTTTTATCTAATTTTGATATAGGAGGCAATACCCCAAAGGCATCTGCAGTTAAAAATATTATGATATTTGGTACTCCACCCTTACCACTTATCTCTATATTAGTTATATGATTTATAGGATACGCTGCTCTTGTATTTTCTGTTAAAGTACCATCCTCATAATCTGGACATCTATTTTCATCAAGAACCACATTTTCTAGAACTGTTCCAAACTTTATTGCATTATAAATATCTTTTTCTTTCTCAGGATCTAAATTAATAGCTTTTGCATAACATCCACCTTCAAAATTAAACACTCCATCTTCATGCCAACCATGTTCGTCATCCCCGATTAATCTCCTTTGAGGGTCTGCTGATAAGGTGGTTTTGCCTGTTCCAGATAGTCCAAAGAAAACTGCTACATCATTTTCTTTTCCTATGTTAGCCGAACAATGCATTGGAAATACACCTTTTAAAGGTAATAGAAAGTTCATAATTGAGAACATAGACTTTTTAATTTCTCCTGAATATTGAGTTCCACCTATTAAAACAATTTTCTTATCAAAATTTATTATAATAAAAGCTTCTGAATTAATTCCATCTGCTTTTCCTTCAGCTTTAAATCCTGGAGCAGATATAACTGTAAACTCTGCAACATGTTTTTCATTCTTATCTTTTCTTATAAACATTTGATTTGAAAACAATGCTTGAGAGGCATATTCACAAACAACCTTAATAGGCAATCTATATTTTTCTTCTGCTCCTACATATCCTTGAAATACAAAAAGTTCTTTATCTTGTAAGTATTTTGTTACTTTACCATACAAGTTGTCAAAAACTTCTTCGGATATTGCGATATTAACATCACCCCAGTTGATATTTTCTTCAATACTGCTTTGTTTAACTATAAATCTATCCTTAGGTGACCTTCCAGTATATTTTCCTGTATGAATTACTAAAGCTCCATTATCGCTTAGAATTCCTTCTCCTCTTTGTAGCGCATGTTCTACTAATTCTGATACTGTTAAATTCGTATAGATTTCTTTCGCTTTAATATTCAAATTATCCCCCATGATTTTCCCCCCAAAATATATTATCTGAATAAATTCCTTCATTTTCTCATGAAATCCTTTACTCAGTGCTCTTATTTCATTATGCCATATTATGCAGAAAATTGCAAGAAATATTTTATACTTCCGTAGTTTTGAGTCATTTTAGAATGCTTTCTTTCATAAGTATACACTTTAAATGTATATAGAGTATATTATTTATATTAAAAGTTATATAATTTGCATTTCCCACAATTATGAAATTCAAAAGAGCATAATGCTCTTTGAAGCATTATGCTCTTATATTTTGCTTTGATAACCACTGGCTATGCCAGTGGATAAAATGGCTTTAGCTCTGAACAAAAAAACTCCTATGATAAAATGAAAGCGACTGACAATCGCAAAACAAAATATCATAGGAGGTGTGTCGTATGGGTAACGACATAGAAAGCTTAACACATACAAAATGGAGGTGTCAATATCATATAGTATTTGCACCAAAGTATAGAAGACAGATAATATATGGGAAATATAAAGGAGAAATCGGCAAGATACTACGAGAGATATGTATAAGAAATGGAGTAGAGATAATAGAAGCAAATGCATGTCCAGATCATGTACATATGCTGGTAAGTATTCCACCAAAAATGAGTGTATCAAAATTCATGGGAATATTAAAAGGGAAAAGTAGCTTGATGATTTTTGATAGATTTGCAAATTTAAAATATAAATATGGTAACAGACATTTTTGGTGCAGAGGATATTATGTAGATACAGTTGGAAGAAATAAAACTGCAGTTGCAAAATATATACAAAATCAACTTCAAGAAGATCAAATAGCAGAACAGATAAGTATGAAAGAATATATTGACCCGTTCACGGGCGAGCCAGCAAAAGGTAGCAAATAAAAAAGCCACCCAACGAGGGTGGCCGCTGTAAAAGTTTTGCGATTGGCGGTTTTTTTAGAGCGCGAGTAGCGCCGCCAGTACCATGCCCTTATAGGGCTTAATCAAGCCACCAGCTCAGCTGGTGGTACATGACTCTAAAATTTCTTTTTCTACTTTTTCAATATTAGGCACATAACTCTTTAAAACTGATAAATTTCCTTTTATACTATACTGACCAAGAGTTGCAGGTATTAACACACTCTCTCCCTTTACTATGTTGAGTTCACCTTCATCATATACTATTTTTCCATGTCCTTCAGTACAAGTAAGTATATAAAAACGTTCTTTATCACTTATATCTTTTAAATTATTAGTTATATCAAATTTTTCTAGTGCAAAATGTTCACAGAGACAAAAATAAGTTTTAGTGTACCCAGGATATTCTACTTTAATACCTTTGCTCTTTCCTCCCTTTAATGAGAAATCTATGGTTTCTAATGCCTTATCTATATGTAATTCTCTCCCTCTATTATAGTCATATACCCTATAGGTTGTATCACTATTTTGCTGTATTTCAGCAATTATTACTCCTTCACCGATAGCATGTACTAACCCACTTTTAACAAAAAAAACCTCTCCTTTCTTAACCTCTATTCTATTCATATATTGGTCAAAGGAGCCTTTTTTAATAGCTTCTACAAACTGTTCTTTAGTACAATCCTTTGTTCCCACAACCAAGTTAGCTCCTTCAAAGGCTTCTAACACATACCACACTTCTGTTTTCCCAGGTTCTCCCTCTACCCTATAGCCATACTCATCATCAGGATGCACTTGAACAGAAAGCTTATCCTTTGCATTAATCAATTTTACTAAAAGCGGAAATCTATCTAAAGATATTTCAGTACCTACAACTTTTTCCTTCTCTTTTTCAATTAATTCTTTTAAAGATTTACCTTTATAATCCCCATTTGAAACTATGCCTGTACCATGAGGATGGCAAGCAATATCCCAGCTTTCTCCTATGTTACCTTCAGGCAGATTATCTCTAAATATTTCTAAATCTCTACCTCCCCAAATTTTATCAAAATAAATATTATTAAATTTTAAAGGATACATTAATATCACTCTCCTATAATTAGTGTAACTTATATATTATCAACTATATGACTTTTTATGGTATATTTTAAAAAGCCTAATGGTTCAAATTTAAAATCCCTCACTAAAGCTGCAAGGGATTTATAATCTCTAAATTTTATATTATAATCATATTCTTTCAGCCATAACCAATAAACATCAATAGAACAAAGTAAAATCAGGTACCTTTAAATTTTCATTTCCACTGCTGTTATTAAAGGAATCAACTAAAGTCTTAGCTTTATTATAATTTTCAGTTATTACATCCTTAGTATATTTATCTGTTTCTTCCACTATGCTTTCATAAGCTCTTTTTATATTATAGAAACCTCTATCTAAGTTTTCTTCAACAGTAATATAATATATACCTGCATTATTTAAATTTAATATGTCATTCTTATCTGCTTGATAAGCAGCTCTGGTCTCTTTAATTCCCTCATTCATATTGCCTTTAATCATATATAATGTACCTAAGGTCCTATGATATTTTGGTACAGACTCATCTATCTTTATACACTCTTTTAACAAGCTAATAGCATCATCTTCTCTTTTATTATTGATATGAATCATTGCCATATTATATTTTACTTCACCATCGTTAGGCTTTATCATTTCTGCAAATTTAAAATACTCTAGAGCTTTGTCACTATCTTGAGTAGTGTGCCAATAATAATTTGCTATGTTAACCATAATATTGTAATTATAGGGTTCTTTTCTCATGGCTGTCCTAAAATAAGGCTCTCCTTCATGACTTTTATTCATAGCCTTCATGATCTCTGGCATTAAAAAACCATAATTGTCTGGATAGTTCTTATTTTTTAATATAGATTGTTTACAATAATTTAAGGCCACCGTGTAATTTTTTTTATTAAAATAATACCAGGCTGCAGTATGAAGGACTCTGTAATCTGAATTATTATCAGAAATAATCCTATCTATCATTTCATCTGCCGCTTCAGGTTCCTTTGTGTTTTGAAGTATTGAAGCTCTAATAAGACTAGGTTCTATCTTCCCTATATCCCTATCTTTTACCTCTTCCAATATCTTAGTAGCCTCTTCTGAGGTTTCGCTTTTCATTGAATAAATCTTAGCTAACCACATTTTATAGGAGGTCTCAGAAGGATTTTTATTAATTAAGGTTGTTATTTTCTCAATCAAAGAATCCTTATTGTAAGCAGCAATTTGAGCAATAAAATCAAAAACCTTATATTCATCCTTATCTTTGTTCCAAGCCTCTTTCAAATAATCAAAAGCTTCATTCCATTTATCAACTATAGTAAGCATTCTAGCGTATTCTGCCATGTCATAGGCTGATTCTTTATCCAAAGGATAAGATGAAATTAAAGCCTTAGCTTTATCTATTTGCTTATTAGCCATATATACAGTAAACATAGTCTTGATTATATTCTTATTTGTTGGATAAAGATTTAAGGCTTCCTCACCATCCTTTAATGAAGCTTCATAATCCTTATTCATAAATTCAGTAAAAATAATATAATTTAATAAATCAGAATCCTTTTCTTTGAAATCTTCTTTCTTAGTTACAATACCATCTTTTATCTGATTATTTCTTAATTCTTTAGCTCTAGAAATAAAATTTCTAGAGTCTTCTAAGGATGCTTGTACAGAATATATTTCAGATATTTTTACTAACCATATTGGAGAATCATCAATTTCTAAAAGCTTTTCATACTCCTCTATAGCTTTGGTATAATTTACTTCATAAAAATATTGCTCTGCTACATTATCAGCAATAGTAATCTTCTCTTCTCTAACCCTATTACTGCTCATGTAAATAGTTGGTAAACTCACAGTACAGGCTAGTACTATTCCTGCTAATGGGAATAAAATCTTTGATTTAAACAATCCTCTATGCTTTATATCATTAAAATATTTTTTAATCATATTACACCTCATTAAATATGTAAAACAACCTAATATAAATAAATATAAAATTGTCAATAATTTAAAATAGTCATAAAAATATATATGACCATTTTATCAAATAATCCTCTTAAATGCTATAGTATAAATTTCTTAGAAAGCGAATTTTTTCTACATATAGTATTAAATTTTCCCATAGGATCCATTATGCATTGTGCATTAGTTTGTGGTATACTTATTAAATGATTCTCTATGTAAATAATATGAGGATGCACAATAAGAATACTGGAAGCGCGACAATTGATAATTGTTGCGTGCCAATAAGGAATGCAGGAGGGTACTTAAGTGAAGAAAAGGAAAACCTTAATTCTCCTTTTTATTCTAGCTTTAATTCTGTTTTTTTCTCTTGGATTTTATAGTGCAAAAAAGGATTTTAAGGGTAAATATCTGCTAGAAAATCTAAGTATATTTTTTAAAAAGTATTCCTATGAGCTTTCTAACAAATTCTCAAACACTAAAGAAAAAAGTACATCTCCCTTATCTGAAATATTCATAACTCTAGGTGGTAATATCAATTATAATTCTAAATCACCCTTGGATGAAGGTTTCTTATATGGTATAAATGGACTTAACGAAATATCTCAAATTTTATCAAATGATACCATTTCCTTGTCCTCTATGATTTTTTATGGCGAGGATAATAAGTATCAAAACACCTCTGTATTATTTAAATATTTAAAGGATCAATCTATTGACCTTTTAAACTTTTTAAATACAGATAACAAAGAGTTTATTAACATAAAAGAGACTTTAGAAAGCAATGGTACTAACTATTTACTCAGTAATTATAATTGGGGAATCCAAAGTAATGGCAGCAAATTAAAATTTATTACTTTTGACTTTTTAAATTATACTTATGAATTTATTGATAAATTGTCTAAGGATATAAACGAATCCAAAAAAAATAACGATGCTATTATAGTTATTTTTAATGCTAAAAATTTTTCAGAGGATGCTGATATTGAAAAAATCTTAAAGTATTCTATTGACATCGGCAGCGATGTAGTTATATTAAATAATTATAAAAACAACTCTATCGAAAAATATAAAAATAGGTTTATAATTAAATCTAACAATACAATTTTTAGTAATATAAAAAATTCTTATATGAATATTAATGAAAATTACTTATATCAATTAAGCTTTGTGTTTTCTGGTAAAAACTTAGTTTCTATTGGAATAAAAGCTTACCCTTATAGGCTTAATGAAAACAAAGGAGTATTTTATCCTTCTCTACTATTAGGGGATGAAATGAAAAAAGCTCTGGACAAACTAAGCACAGACAATTTTAAAGTAAGTGATAAATTTAATTTTATTCAATTAAGGCATCGTAAAAAAAATAACTAGTCAAAGATGCGAAGATATTTTGCGTAAGACAAGGACACAGGTTCCATTAATAGTGGAGCTATTAGTGGGTTCTAATATTAATTTGCATTAATATAGAGTTACTTTTGCGCGGAACGCAGGTGTCCTGCGGAAAGAGCGCAACTTTATAGTAACTCTTTTAATGCAAATTAATAGTGGACGCAGTATTACGCAAAATAGACGAGTAAACTGACTAGCTATTTTTGGGGAGATGCCAAAGTAAATTCTCTAAGGTGGTGTCTAAAATAAATATTAGAACGATATTTAGCATAATAGTTTCAAAAACGGTGTTAAGGATTTCTCAAAAATTTTTAAAAGGTGGAAGCAATTTTCCAGGAAGGGTTGCATTAAAATTGTCACCTAGCATACTAAAAGATATAAGTAAAAAGTATAAAGTTATACTTATAACCGGCACTAATGGTAAAACCACTACTACCAGTATGATATATAATATTTTTAAAGAAAATGGATTTAACACTATTACCAATAGCACTGGAGCAAATATGCTGCCAGGCATTGTTAGTTGTTTTATAGAAAATTATAGCTTCAATAAAAAAGAAATAAAGTATGCAGTAATAGAGGTAGATGAGGCTAATGTTAAGTTTATTACAGAGTATTTGTATCCTGAAGTAATAACCATCACTAATCTATTTAGAGATCAGCTAGATAGGTATGGAGAAGTATACACTACTCTAAATAAAATATTGGAGGGTATTAATAAATCACCAAGCTCCAAATTAGTACTTAATGGCGATGAGTCCTTATTAGGCAATTTAGAGCTCAAAAATCAAAGCTTTTATTATGGATTCGAAACACCTATAAATGATTCTAAGGAAGTAGAGATAAACGCTGATGCGAAATTTTGCAAATGCTGCAAAGCTCCTTATGATTACGAGTTTGTTACTTATAATCATCTAGGAAACTTTTACTGCTCCAATTGCGGATATAAGAGACCTTTACTGAATTTTTCAGTAAACTCTATAAAGGATATTAATGCTGAATTTTCTGAGGTAAAAATAAATCACAGAGAATTTTTAATAAACCAGCCTGGAGTTTATAACATATATAACGCCTTATGCGCTTATTCTATTGCAAAGATATATAATATAGATGATAAAATTATCTATTCTGCTTTAGAAAACCAAAAATCCAGCTTTGGAAGGCAAGAAACTATACATATAGATGGTAAGGAAGTAAAAATCGTTCTTGTAAAAAATCCTGCCGGTTATAACCAAGCCATCGATACTCTATGCCTAAATGATAAAAAAATAGGAGCTGCTTTTATGTTAAATGATAATTATGCAGATGGCAGGGATGTTTCTTGGATTTGGGATGTTAACTTTGAAAAGATCAAAAATTTAAATATAGACCAAATATTCATATCTGGATTAAGGACTTATGATATGGCTGTAAGACTTAAAATAGCTGGTCTTGAAGAAAGCAAATTTATAATCAAAGAAGATTTTGATGACCTTTTAGACTCTATAAAAAGTTCTTCTAACCAAACTATATATATACTTGCAACTTATACTGCAATGATTAATTTTAGAAAATCATTATATTCAAAGGGATATATACAAAAATTGTGGTAATTAAAGGAGTTGTTTTAATGGAAATAAATATTTGTCACTTATATCCTGATCTGTTAAATGTATATGGAGATCTAGGAAATATATTAGTATTAAAGCATAGATGTGAAAAAAGAGACATAAAAGTAAACATTCATAACCTTTCTCTTGGAGAGTATTTTGATGAAACTCTGTATGATATAGTATTTTTCGGCGGAGGACAAGACTACGAACAATCTATTGTTTCTGCTGATTTGGCACAGTATAAAAGAGAGTCCATAAAAAAATATATTGAGTCTGACAAAGTATTTTTAGCAATTTGTGGTGGATATCAGCTTTTAGGAAAATACTATACCACTCCTGCAGGGGAAAAGTTAGAAGGTCTAAATATCCTGGATATATATTCTGAGGGTGGAGATACTCGATTTATAGGAAATACAGTTATATATAATGAAGAGTTCAACGAAACTTATGTAGGCTTTGAAAACCACTCTGGCAGAACTTATATAGGAACCTTAAAGCCCCTTGGAAAATGCATTCATGGTTACGGAAATAATGGAGAAGATGGCTACGAAGGTTGTATATATAAGAATACTTATTGCAGCTATTTCCACGGTTCTTTACTGTCAAAAAATCCTGAATTAGCAGACAGACTTATATCTCAAGCTTTAACACTGAAATATTCTGAAATAAAATTACCTTCTTTAGATGATACTTTAGAAAAAAAAGCTAAGGAAGTAATTGTTAATAGGTTGAAAGAAAAATAACCTTATAAGAAAAAAGCGACGGAGGTTTTAAATGTTGCATTAAGACAATTTTTGAAAACATGATAGCAGCTTATTAGCAAAGGATGGAAAGTTATTTTTCCATCCTTTGTTTTTTAATTATGATATGTGGTTTATATTGAAAAATCAACCAAGATATACGCATATAGATTCCCCCTCCCCAAAGAAGAATTTTTTTAAGCGTTAACCTGTACGGAAATATACTACTGTATATTCATCAAAATCTTCGAGTAAGTTTGATCTTATAATACGCGTTAAGGTAAGCATCGAGTACTTAAGAACAGTAGTATCACAGCATAAGTATATAAGCATATAAGAAATGAGTGCTGAAAATACTTGTATTTTTATAGCATTTTCATTGTAGCCAATGAGTTTTTTTATTTTAAGGTTTTGCTTAATCCATTTGAAGAATAATTCTATTTCCCATCTATGCTTATAGATCTTTATTATGTCTGAAGCTGGTAAATCAAAAATATTAGTTATAAAGGTCACTGCCTCTCCTTCTTCATTAAAAGTCATGATTTCTCTATAACTTTTAGTAGTAAGATTCTTAGAATAGCTTGTACCCATAATAACTTCAGTATCATATATATCTTTAGAAAGATCTGATGATATCATTCGTTCCTCCATGACTATGGAATGCTTAGTAGCTCTTGTAACAAATTTTATTTCTTTCTTACTAAGCTCATCGTACCATTTATAGTCGTAATAACCTCTATCAAAAACATAGATGCAGCTGTTATGCTCAAAGAGGCCATCAATACATTTTCTATCATTTACCTTACCTTTAACTATGTTAATTTTCTCTGGAAATTCACCATTGAATAAAGTGCTTATCTTTATACCCGCTCTACTATTGTCCATTTGGAAATGTGGAGCAAGCTTTAGAGCAACTAAGATTACTGATGAATCAATAATTTTGATAGGAGGAATGTCCTTCATAAGCCTAACGGCTCCGCGTCTTCTTTTAGCCTTATCTACCAAATGATAAAATATATCTTCAAAAATTCTATAATCTCTCGCAGAATTTTTCCTGGAAAACTGGGAGACACTTGGTACATTAATAAGATTTTTAAGCTTTTTATTTGAAGAAATCTCACTTTCAGCTTCTCTAAGACTTTTGCAACCACGTATATTTAAATAAATCATTGAGTTTATATGAGAGCGTGTATCAAAATGCTGGCTTCTATAATCACCATTGTATTTTTTTATAGTATGCTTAACAAAACTTCCACCGATTTCCGCTATTAATTTATGAAAAACTAGTTTATTATTTTTATTAGATAACATAAATAAACCTCCTTGTGAATGGTTGCTTGTCACTTCCATTTAACCACAAGGAGGTTTTCTCTTTCATTATTAAATTTCTACCAATTAAAATGTGTCAATATAAAATTATTTCTTTAATGCAACAGTAGAAGACGGAGGTCGCTTTTTTCGATTCACGCAATTTTTATTTATTAAGTATTTTATATTTCTTTAACCTGCATAACTCTTCTTCTGAAATATCAGATAAGGTTTTAAAGGTATACCCTTCATTTTTTAGGTATGTTATTATATCCTGCAGCGCTTCTACTGTACTTCCTTTTGTTTCTGAGTCATGCATAAGTATTACAGGTATATCCCAGTATTTACATTGATTTATTACTGTTTTTTTTATGTCTTTAGCGTTTATATGGTAATTACCGGCATCCATAGAGCTTACATTCCAATCTAAATACTGTATTCCTTGCAATTGGAGCTTTTGCTTAATAGAATTTAAAACACTTGCACTACCCATCTCATTATCGGCCCCTCCCGGAAGTCTTATGAAGTTCATTGCTTTCATAGAGGTATTATCCTTTATAACAGAAATGCATTGATTTAAATCCTTAAAATATTCCTCTTCACTTTTATATATTCTTTTATAATCGTGACTGTAGGTATGAGGTAATATGCACATACCGCTATTCTCCATTTGATTTATAAGCTTCTTATTAACCTCCGCTTTTCTCCCTATCACAAAGAAGGTAGCCTTCACATTATTTGAATTTAAAATATTTAACACCTTAGGAGTATTATTATAGGAGGGTCCATCATCAAAGGTTAAAAATACCACCTTGGGGCTTGGAGCAGAATTATTAGATGCAATATCTAAAACTTCTCCTCCTCTTATCAATTCCTTTTGTTTGGGGTGATAAGACATATCCCAGCAAAAAGCTATTTTATTAACAGAAATAATAAAAAAAATTATACCAATACATATCTTGGAAAAATGCTTCAAACTTATCACCTTCTATCTTATATTTAATATTAGCATATCCATTTGTAAAGTTTTTAAGTATGGTAATTTATATATAGATTGATTATTTTTCTCAGCATAATTACAATAAAATTAAGAATAAAAAATGCTCTAAGGAAGAAACATAATAAATATTAGCTTTAAGACGAGGAGAGAAAGCCTATGAAAGACTGGCATAAGCCTAAACTATTTATAAGTAGATGCTTATTAAATATACCCTGCAGATATAATGGTATAGGGGCCCCAGACAAGATAATCGATAAATTAGAACCATATATAGAAATTGTAGAAACATGTCCTGAACAAGCTATAGGGCTTCCTACCCCTAGGGAAACCCTTCGTTTAGTTAAAATAGAAGAAGGTATTAGGCTACTAAAATCTAATAATGATGAAGATTTAACTGAGTCTATGAGTAATTTTTCAAAGGATTATTTGTGCAATTTGGGGGAAGTTGATGGCTTTTTGTTAAAAGGTAAGTCTCCTTCTTGCGGATTAAAAGAGGTTAGAGTATATACTTCCATTAAAAAAGGCTCTATCAGCACAAAAGGTAATGGCCTATTTGCTTCCGAAGTGATTAAGCTATATAATGGGATACCTATTGAAGATGAAGGACGGTTAAAAAATTTTAATATCAGAGAACACTTTTTTAATAGAATTTTCACCTTATCTCATTTTAGATATGTAAAATCACTTAGGAATATAACCTACTTAATCCGGTTCCACAGTAATAATAAGCTTCTTTTTATGGCATACAACCAAAAAGAACTTAAGAAGCTAGGCAATATAGTAGCCAATCATGACAAAAAGGAAATCAATGAATTGTTAAAGGATTATGAAATGCAATTGCTAAAGGTATTATCGAAAACTCCAAGATACACTTCAAATATTAATATGCTCATGCATGCCTTTGGATATTTAAGCAAAGGGTTATCAAAAGAAGAAAAGGCTTTTATCTTAGAACTTATTGAAAAATACAGGATAGGAAAAGTTCCCTTAAGCGTTCCAACCAATGTCATCAAAGCTCAAGCTATAAGATTTAAAGAAAACTACTTGCTTTCTCAAAGCTTTTTGGAGCCTTATCCTGAGGAATTAATGGATATCTCTGATTCTGGAAAAGGAGTATCGCATTAATGAAGGTCGGAGAAAATATTAATTGTATTAAATGTAAACATTATTACATAACCTGGGATAGTAAATTCCCTAAAGGTTGTAAGGCTTATGGTTTTAAATGCGCTGAGTTTCCATCTGCCATAGTTTATAGATCCACTAGTGAGAGATGTATAAGCTTTACTCCTAAAAAATAAATTTATAAAAATAGAAGTAAGAGCCTACGCCCTTACTTCTATTTTTATCTTAAAAAACTTTAAGCTAATAAATATTCTGCTAAATAAATTTATATTAATTAAAATAACTAATTTAAATTATAGCTCTTTATCCTTTATATTATTTACCCAGTTTTCTATTACTGATATCACAGATTTAATACTTTCTTCCTCAAAAGGAGAGGCTAAATTGGCTACCTTCACTAACTTTAGGAAGGATTTACTTCCTCCTTCCTTACATAACGCTACATAATCCTTCCACGCATCCTCCCTGTTTTCTAAAGATTTTTTCCAGAATTGGAAGGCACATATCTGAGCTAAAGTATAGTCAATATAATAGAAAGGAGTTGAGAATATATGTGACTGCTGATACCAATACCCTCCTCTTTCTAAATAATCATTCCCATCATAGTCTCTCTGAGGCAAGTATTTCTTTTCTATTTCTCTCCATTGACTTTTTCTCTCATCTGGAGTAGCCTCTGGATTTTCATATACAAAATGCTGGAATTCATCTACTAGCACTCCATAAGGAATAAAAGTTAGACTCTCTGTTAAATGAGTAAACTTATACTTATTCGTATCTTCTTTAAAAAACAAGTTCATCCAGGGCCAAGTAAAAAACTCCATACTCATTGAATGTATTTCACAAGCTTCATAGGTTGGGAACTCATACTCCGGCACCTCATATCCTCTGCTGCTATAAACCTGAAATGCGTGTCCCGCTTCATGAGTCAATACATCAATATCACCAGAAGTTCCATTAAAATTGGAGAATATAAAAGGCGACCTATATTTGCTTATATAAGTGCAGTAGCCTCCTCCAGCCTTGCCTTTTTTAGTAACTAAGTCCATTAATTCATTATCTACCATGAAATTAAAGAATTCTTTTGTTTCCTCAGAAAGCTCTGAGTACATAGTTAGTCCATTTTCTACTATCCATTCCGGATTTCCCTTTGGTACAGCATTACCATTTAAAAAAGTTAGTTTTTCATCATAGAATTTAAGTCTATTTAATCCTAGTCTTTCCCTTTGACGCTCATATAATTTAGAAGACAGAGGAACAATATAGGATAATACTGCCTTCCTAAAATTCGCTACCATGACGGCATTATAGTCCGTTCTTAACATTCTAGCATATCCTAATTCAACAAAGTTATTAAATCCTAGTTTTTTAGCAATTTTAGTTCTTACCTTTACTAGCTCATCATAAATCCTGTCAAATTCCTTTTCGTTCTCTGTAAAGAAATTATATCTAGCTTCATGAGCTTTCTTTCTCATTTCTCTATCTTTAGACAATTGGAAAGGTACCAATCCTGATAGATTTCTTTCCTCTCCTTCAAACATAATCTTTGCAGAAGCAATTAATTTTCTATATTCGCTGGATAATTTATTTTCTAATTGGAGATCCTCCACTATTTCTGGTGAAAAAGTTTTAACTGTTAATTCAGCAATATCAAAAAGCTGCTTACCCCATTTTACCTCTAATTCTTTTCTGAATTTGGATTTTGCTAGAGATTCATAATATTCAGACAGCATCCCTTGATATAGTGGAGTCACTTCATCAAAGTAATTTTGCTCTTTTTCATAAAATTCATCTCTAGTATTAACTGTGTGTCTTATAGAAACTATGTTATCCATACTTTCAAAGTCGCTTCTTAAAGTATTTATCTCTTTCATCAGCCTATCTTGTTCTTCAAAAGATATTGCTTCGTTAAAGGATTTAATTAAACCCTTAAGACTCTTTTCTAATGCTTCCATGTCTGGTCTTTCATATTTAAATTCGTTAAATTTCATTTAGTAGCCCCCTTTTTTAAATTATTGCTTCAAACTTCCCCACTGAAGCCTTCTATAAATTTATTATAAGTCTTTAAAATTTAACTTCAATGGCTTTTATATTGTTACAATACAGATTATTTTAAATTCTTATCCTTCATATAATTGAGCCAGCTTTCTATGGATTTTATCATAGTTTTTATGCTCTCTTCTTGGAAAGGAGAATCTAAGTTTGCTACTTCTATTAGTTTTAGAAAGGATTTACTCCCTCCTTCTTTGCATAGATTAACATAATCTTTCCATGACTCCTCTCTATTATCTATAGACTTTTTCCAAAATTGAAAGGCACATATCTGAGCTAAGGCGTAGTCAATATAATAAAAGGGTGTATAGAATATATGGGACTGTTGATGCCAATATCCGCCTCTTTCTAAATAATCATTGCCATCATAATCTCTATGAGGCAAATATTTCTTCTCCAAATCCCGCCATCTACTCTTTCTTTCTTCTGAGGTAGCCTCTGGATTTTCATATACAAAGTGCTGAAATTCATCCACCAATACTTGATAAGGTATAAGAAGCAAATTCTCTGTTAAGTGGGCAAACTTATATTTATTTGTATCCTCTTTAAAAAACAAATTCATCCATGGCCAAGTAAAAAACTCCATGGCCATAGAATGTATTTCAGAAGACTCGAAGGTAGGAAAATTATATTCTGGTATTTCAAATTCTCTACTGCTATAAACCTGAAAAGCATGTCCTGCCTCATGCGTTAACACATCTATATCTTCTGAAGTTCCATTAAAATTAGAAAATATAAAAGGTGCCTTATACTTGCTTATATAGGTACAATATCCCCCATCTTCCTTCCCCTTCTTACTAACCAAATCCATGAGCTCACTGTCTAACATAAAATTGAAGAACTCTTTTGTATCTTCTGACAACTCAGAATACATTATCTTTCCATTTTCAATTATCCACTGCACATCACCTTTTGGAGATGCATTTCCGCTTAAGAAAGTCAATTTCTCATCGTAGAACTTAAGCTCCTTTAATTCAAGTCTTTCCCTTTGACCTTCATATAGCTTTGAGGCTAAAGGAACTATATAGTCTAATACTGCCTTTCTAAAATTCGTTACCATAGCAGCATTAAAATCTGTTCTTAACATTCTGGCATAACCTAGTTTAACAAAGTTATTAAATCCTAACTTTTTAGCAATTTTAGTTCTCACTTTTACTAGCTCATCATAAATTTTATCAAATTCTCCTTCCTTATCTTTAAAGAAGTTATATCTAGCTTCATGAGCTTTTTTTCTCATTTCTCTATCCTTAGATAACTGGAAAGGTGCTAATTCTGATAGATTTCTCTCTTCACCTTCAAACATGATCTTAGCCGAAGCAATGATCTTTGTATACTCACTTGATAATTTATTTTCTAATTGAAGATCTTCTACTATTTCTGTTGAAAAAGTTTTAACCGTTAGTTCTGCTATATTAAAAAATTGCTGACCCCATTTAGCTTCTAATTCCGTTCTAAATTTTGATTTTGCGAGGATCTCATAGTATCTAGACACCTGACCTTGATATAATGCAATAGCTTCATTAAAATAATTCTGTTCCTTTTCATAAAATTCATCTTTGGTATCAATAGTATGCCTTATGAACACAATATTTGCCATGCTTTCAAATTCTCTTCTCAAATTATTTATTTCTCTCATTATTTTATCTTGTTCTTCAAAAGAATTTGCTTCATTAAAGGAATTAAATAAAAAATCAAACTTCTTTTCTAATTGATCCATACAAGGCCTCTCGTATTTAAATTCACTGAATTTCATATAAATACCCCCTTAAATGATAAAAGTATAGCTTCAAAACAAAATTTTGAAGCTATACCTTAATTATATATTATCATATAGTAAGTTCAATGGATTTCTCTTTGTTGCAATACAGATTATTTAATTATTTACCCCATCCTTTAAAAACTTCCAAGCTAATTTATCACCCTTTTTTAGCACATAGCTAGCCGCACCTACTCCTGGTTTATTATCATTTACATAATAACACCATCCACTAGCCTTTCCAGCACTCCTCTCCTTTAATCCAGCTATACTAGAGAAATATCCTGAGTTAGCCATATAAGATATTTTTTTAGATTGAAGTAACTGCAAGGTAGCCTGTTCTGCTGTAATTCCCTCTATATTCACAAAACCAGAAGCTAAAACCTCTCCTGTTATTTGGTTGACTACTATTATATTAGGCTCCTCTTTCTTTTCTGGGGTAACATTATCTTTTTTTTCATCCTTAGAAGTTTTTTCGGGCGGTGTACTAGTTTTGTTTTCTACTTTAGAAGTCTCCTTTTGAATTTTATCTTTGTTATCATCAGCTTTTGCTTTCTCAGGCTCCTTTTTAACCTCTTCTACCTTCGAGGTTTCACCACCAGATTTTTCTTCTTTCATTTCTTCTTTATTTTTGCTCTTATCTTCCTCATTACCTTGAGAAATGCTTTCTCCACTGGAAGCATAAAGCTTCTTTTGCTGAATTTTGTTAAATATAAAAATAGAGCTCATAGATATTAATAGCACAAAGGCTATTAATATAATTTTCTTTTTCATACTTTAATACCTCTGTTCTACTTATTTCTTTTAAGTAAAAGAACTGCACCTAATACTATAGAAATTATAGCTACACCTGTTAAAGAATTCATATTTATATTTGAACCTGTTTCAGGCAGAATCTTAGTAGGCTCAGTTTTATCTTCTTTATTATCCTTATTTTCAACAATATAATTTGGCAAGGCTTTAGCATCGATGTTACTAGCATAATAGTTATAAGCTCCAGTATTCTTAAATTCTTTTAATGACACTAAAGCTCTTAAAGCTTGTTCTGTAGCTATAGGATTATTTAATATGGTTTTATCATGGTTGAACATTCCACTGTTTCCTTTATAAGATAACAGTGCAGAAACCAAATCTCCTTTAGCTTTTGTAAATAAATCTCCCTGCGGATCAACACCTACAGAAACTAATCCTACAATTACAAAAGCATCTGTTTCACTAGCAGGTCCATATTGACCTAGAATATCTCCATTTTCGCTTTGCATAAAGGATAAGGTTTTTACAGCAGAATCCACAGCTTCTTTTACTTTGGAGTTATCTATGCCTTGAACTTTTTTGCCATTATAATAAGGAGATAATGCATTGATAGCTGCTGCGGTCATATCTGGGTCTATCTTATCACCAAACCAAGTCCAACCTTCTACCTTTTTTCCTTCTACTTCATAGCTTAACTTGTTTTTCAAAAGTTCGTTTACCAGCTTAGCCTCACTTATCTTATAGTCTCCTTGTATATTAGCATAGTTATACACAAATAAGGTAAATACGATCTCATTGTAATAAAAATCTTCTACATTCCTATTTAACAATTCTTCTACAAAATTATTTCCTTTAAAATTATAAGGGGAGTAACCTGAGGATACTAAACCCATAATCTTAGTAACTAATTCGCTGGCATATAGATCTTTCATTGACTTATTATCTAGTTCAGTAATCCATTTTGCTAAAAAATCATCCTTACCCTTAATCCCCAATTTACTTAAAGATACTTGAGCCCAAGGGTCTGATATATTGTTTTTCACATAGGCAGAGGTAGACTCTAATTCTTTTCCAATGTTCTTTACTATATTTAAATTATTATTTTCATTATATTTCTTATCGTTATAGTAAATACTTGGGGCCTTTTCGTTATCTATGATAAAAGTTCCTTTATCCATTATGACCTTAGAAATTTTACTTTTTTCATAACCGCTGATCTTATAAGTATGTTCACCTTTTCCTAGAGCTTCTACAGTAATGTAACCTTTATCATCAGTGGTATATGACTTCTCATCTATATTTACTATAGCATTTTTAATTGGAGAGATTACTTCTTTATTTGCTGTAAAATCAAAGCTTTTAAAGCTAAATTTCATCTTAAAACTTTGATTTTCTTTTACAATGTTAGGCTCGAAGGTTATATCATTTACATAAGGAGTATCAAAATTTCCATAGTAAACTATTATATTATCTCCTGGCTTTAACACATAGTTGTCAATGGAAGTAGCAGCTGCTTCTACATTACCAGCATTCTTTATATAATATAGCCATCCATCCCAGCCTCCAAAGGTTCCTCCTTTAATTCCACCAATACTTTCCATATACTTACCATACTGGCTATCTTTAAAGTTATATTTTATACTATTTTTCTTTAAAATATTTTCTAAAGCTTCATAAGCTGTATTAGCCTTTTCATTACCCTCTACTAGAGTTTTATCTAACCCTTCTACCCTAATGTATACCTCTTTTAAATTGTCAGCATGTACAATTTTATTAGATAGTGATAAAAATAAAATATTAAATGTAAATATTAGAATTAAACTATAGCATAATTTTTTTAAATTTTTCATTATAAATCCCCCTTATTTTAAATAGGTCACACTGAGCCTATTTTTAAATCTTAAAAATATCTTTAAAAATTTTTCATAAAATATCATAGCAAATATAAAATTACCTGTAGCATGAAGAATATCAAAGGTTATACCTGTTAAATAAGCTGCTCCAATAGTTTTTAAATTTATAGGTCTTACAAAGCCTATAATATGCCATAGGTTCATTATCCAATCAAATAAAAAACCGTAAGCAAAGCATATTAAAGCAAAAGTTTCAGCTTTAAGAAATTTTTTTCTTATTCTTAAAGCTCCAGATATAATGCCAACTACTCCCCACCCTAGCATTTGCCATGGAGTCCAAGGTCCTTGGCCTAGGAATATATTAGATATGAAGGCGGTGGTAGCACCTACTAAAAAACCCTCATAACATCCAAAAACATAACCTGCTAAAGCTACTACAAAAGTAGTAGGCTGCACATTTGGTATAGCAGCAAAAGGCACCCTAGCTGCTGCAGCAAAAGCACTTAAGGTAGCTATGAGAGCTATTTCCTTAGTTCCCATTTCTCCTTTTTCAAAATAGAAATAACTTAAAAACAGCATAAATAGAAGGCATAAGGTAATCACCAAAGATAACCTGTCATAGTCCTTTAATGAATAGTTAATATAAATCAATAGAATCATCATGAACACTAAAATAAAAGCTATTATTTTTTTCATAGGATGTTCTCCCTAATTAACAATATTTTTTAAATCCTCAAGAGAAATAAACGGGGCTTTGTTCCAAAATAGCTTGCTTACAGAGGACTTATAATATATTCCGTTTAAAAAAATCTCTCTAGGACTCCCTTCTGATACAATTCTACCGTTAATCATAATTACTATTTTATTTCCATACTCTGAAGCAAAATCCACATCATGAGTGATTACTAGAATTGTTTTTCCCCTTTGTTTTAATTCTCTTAATATATTTCCTAAATTTACTTTAGCTTGCCAATCTAACCCTCTGGTAGGTTCATCTAGTAGAATTACCTCAGGCTTAAGTACTAAAATAGAGGCAATAGCAACTCTTTGTCTTTCTCCTCCACTCAAATCTCTAGGATTCATCTTTGCTAAGTGTTCAATACCTAGCTCTTTTAATATAGCGTTAACCCTATTCTCTTCCACTTCCATACCATGATTATTTAAAGTAAACACAAGCTCATCATATACTGTATCCTTAGATATATAATCATTAGGATTTTGTGATACATAGCCAATATGCCTTGAAATTTCGTAAGTAGCTAAATCATTGTGATTTCCTAAAGGAGATTTTATAGTTCCTTCAAAAGGTACCAAGTTCATTATAGCTTTAAATAAGGAGCTTTTTCCCGATCCATTGGCCCCTAGTATGAAACAAAAATCATTCTTTTCTAATACAAAGCTCAATTGATCAACAGCTTTAATATCACCATAGTTCACCTTAAGTTTCTCTATTTGAAGCAAGCTTTTAGCATTATTTCTTTCCTTCATAGTTAACCTATGAAAAAAATTGCTCTCTTTTTTTATGACATTATCTTCAAAAGCTTTAGATTTAATATTTAAGCTTGAAATTATACCTCTGCATTTTTTAAAGTTCTCTGGAAAGACTTCACAGCCTAAGGCCTTATAGGCCTTTAAATAATTTGGAAAATAACTAACATGATTTTTTTCAAAAAGTTCTTTTTGAGTTCCTACAAAACCTAATCTTCCCTCTTCCATAATCACTATTCTATCTGCAAAGTCAAACCACTTATCTATCCTTTGTTCAATAATAATTATAGTAATCCCCAGCTCCTCGTTTACTTTTTTTATAAGTGAAATAATTTCTTCTGCTACAATAGGATCTAGCTGAGAAAGAGGTTCATCTAATACAATACAATTAGTGAGTACTGCTAAAGCCGAGGCAATAGCAACCTTTTGCTTTTGTCCGCCAGATAAGGTATTTATATCTCTATACCAAATATCTAATATATTACAAAACTGCATTGATTCCCATACTCTTCTCTTTATATGTTCTGAGTCTATTCCAATGTTTTCTAATCCAAAGGCTATCTCTCTATGTACTTTATTCATAAAAAGCTGTTTTTCCGGATCTTGAAACACCATAGTTGTTTCCTTTGCTCTTTCGTAATGAGTTAGATCCTTAAGGCTTCTATTATTAATCTTTATATCTCCCTTGATTTTACCACCATAGAAATTAGGGACAGCTCCTGTTAGTGCTCTAGCTAGGGTAGACTTCCCTGAACCAGACTTTCCTAATATAAATATAAGTTCTCCTTTTTCTATCTTTAGATTAATACTATCTAAGGATTTTTTATTGCTATTTGCATAGTAATAATCCAAATCTTCAATACTTATATATGCCATAGATAAAATCCTTCCTATTTATACTCTTTTGCTTTTACATCTTAATATCATAAAAATTATTATAAATTCTATAGCCAACAGCATAAGGAAAATTAAAGTTTTTAAATTCATTAAGCTTTCCAATTTATAATTTAAGGCTATACTATCCGTAGTTATAGAATTATAGCTCATAAAAAAGTATGTTAATCCCGTAATTATATTTATAATAAAAAATGTATCTATTAACTTAAAAGTAGTTTTTTCATAGATACTTCTTTTATTACTTAAAAAGCCTCTTACATAAGCAGACTCTGCTATGTCAAAAGAACCCTCTAAAGAATCTTCCAGTAATATTGATAGTAATGGCACAGAATTTATTATATTCTCTTTAATTCCCTTAGCGTCATAGTTTACCCCTCTCACCCTATAAACATCTTTCAATTCCTTTATTCTATTCTTCATGTTTGGAAGGAGTTTAAGTGCAATTAATATGGTCAAGGTAGCTTTAGGCATTATTTTTGAAAAAAAAGAAACCGCCTGATCCGAATCTATTATGAAATCAAAAACTTGAAAAGAAAGTAATATTAATAAAATCTTAAAACTCATTAAAAGAGCATAAATTAGTGTCTCTAAAGTAAAGGCTTTACTTCCAATAAAAAACAATATAGTACTTCCCATTTGAGAGAATATCATATTGATAATAGTGGTAATAATAGCTAAAGGAATAAAAAACTTAATACTATTTTTTAAATTTTTAACGCTATTGCACAATATGAAAATTTCAACAAGCCCTACAAATATAGCTAGTAATACTGCCAGATTATTTATAGATAATATCATTATTACTAAACTTATAATAAAAAAGATTGCTGGTACTATATGGAGCCCTTCAAAACTATTTCTCATAAAAATACCTTTCTTATAAAAAACTTTTCTATAGAATAACAAAAGCCAGACCGAAGTCTGGCAAAGATTTTTCTTTAAAAAGCAGTTTTCTGCATTAAACCTTTACCTTCCCTCCGAAGGCAGTTTCATAAATAAGAATTCTCATAAGATATCCTGGCTTGAGCTTCGTCCTCTAGATAACCTTCCCCAAAGATTTGAGTGGTTATAAGCATCCTTCGTCAGCTCTTACAGTAGCGGGGGCTGCTGCGGCCTTGAACCGCATTCCCTCATAAAAATTCATTTATTTAATTCTCTAGATTTAGGTTAACACTTTTTATCACTATTTTCAACTTAAAGTTTTATCAAACTATATTCCAAATAACACCTAATACCCTAAAGTTTCTCCTACAATTAAAACTGTCATATCATTTTTCATAGGTCTTCTCTTGAAAACAGAATATATCCTGCAAATCCTAGATTCACCTTTGCAGTCCATGCATATTCCTGTTTTAGTACAAGGATTTGGCATGTTTAATCTTATGTTATTTTTAGGACAGGCAATTTGCTTCAATCTTTCAAAGGCTTGGTCTTCATTCTTGCAAAGTTTATTTATGCCCACTACCACTATAACCCTCTTAGGACCAAAGGTCATAGCAGCTACTCTATTTCCTGATCCATCTATATTTATCAATGACCCTTCATCTATAGTTACTGCATTAGTGCTGCATAAAAATAAATCACTAGTTAATTGTGCTCTCATCACCTCTAGCTTTTCATCAGCATTTAAATTTGCATCTCCATGATCTAAAACTACAGCACCTTTTTCCTTAACCTTATTCTGCATATCCATAGCCTTTATGGTCATAGATCCGCCGAAACCAACTTTATCACCAGCTTTTACAAAATTAAGTATATAATCACTGGCTTCTTCCTTGCTATTAAAATATAGTGCTTCAAATCCATTTCTCTTTAAGGTTTCCACAGTTCTTTGTGCTATTAGTTCATTATGAAGAGTATTAACATCCATTTTATCTCCTCCATCCAATCAATGTATTATATGCATTATAATATAATTTTAACTAGTATTTTTATTTATATCAAGTTATATAATATTTCAATGTGGATATACTAATAACCATAAAATCTTTTTATTGGTGGTGATATTATGCAAATAACAAGTATATCCATGTCCTATTTCTTTTTAGTTGTGGGAGTTCTTTCTTTAATATTTTTTATTTATTTCAAATTTATAGTTATAAAAACTTCTTCTCATAGTGATAATAGAAGTAAAATTGTTGGAAATATGAAAGATCCAGATAGTTGGAGAAATTCCAACAATAAAATGTCCTATGTTTCTTTATTTTGGGCAATAGTATCCATTGGCGCTTTTATTTATTTAAAATTTTTTATAAGCGCCACCTTGATATCTATATTTATTCCTTTTATCTACTTGGCTGCAATAATAATCTCCTCATTTATTTTTAGTTCGAAAAAACATAAAGCATCTTAAGAAAAATAACTAGTCAGAAATACGAGTAACCTGGCTAGTTATTTTTTCATTACCTAAAAGCTCCTTAAGAAGTTTTTATTATTCATAACACAATTCTAATATTTTTAGAATATCTTCTTTATATAATTTTTTCATGCTTCCTATGGGAGATAATAGTGCTGCATTTTCTGCTAGCTTATTTAAATCTTCTCTTGGAATTTCAACTTCTTTTAAAGATATAGGCGCTCCAATCTCCTTATAAAACTCTTTTAGCTTTTCAATAGCCTTAATACCTTTTTCTTCTGGACTTCCTTCTTTAATATCAAAAATTCTTTCTGCAAATCTTTCAAACTTCTCCACATGACAATGCTGAACATATTTCATCCAAGCTGGGAATACTATGGCTAATCCTGCCCCATGAGAAATATCATAAAAAGCACTTAAAGAATGTTCTATCTGGTGACTTGACCAATCTCCTACTCTTCCTGTACCATTCATGCCATTTAAAGCTAAAGTTGAGCTCCATGTAAACTCACATCTAGATTCGTAATTTTCTTTGTCCTTTAAAAGAATCTTTACATGCTTCATCATAGTTCTAATTATGCCTTCTGACAATTCATCCATCATATCCGTATTTCTTGTTCCATCAAAATATAGTTCAAATACATGGCTTAAAGTATCTACTGCACCATTAACAGTTTGATTTTCAGGTAATGTAAATTGTATAGTAGGGTCAATTATTGATACCTTAGGATATAATAAAGGAGATCCGAAAGACCATTTTTTATTTTCTGCTTCATTTGTGATTACTCCTCCAGAATTCATTTCTGATCCTGTAGCAGAAATAGTTAGTACAGTGAATATAGGTAGCGCCTTATTTACCATAGCTTTTCTCTCAAATAGGTCCCATACATCACCCTCATAGTAAAATCCTGCTGCTGCAGCTTTAGCAGAATCAATAACACTTCCACCACCTAGTGCTAAGATAGCTTCCACAGAATTATCCTTCATAGCCTTTATGGCTTCTTTAACCGTTGAGAGAACTGGATTAGGTTTAACTCCCGAAAAATCTACATGCTGAACTCCACTGCTTTTTAAGGATTCCACCACTTTATCATAAACTCCATTTTTAATAACAGATCCCTTACCATACAATAACAACACCTTATTAATACCTTGCTCTTTTATCTGTTTTCCAATTTGAGATATGGTGTCCTTACCAAAAATCATCTTAGTGGGATTATAATAAGTGAAATTATTCATATTTTTCTCCTTTCAAATTATTAATTTTAAGTAATATAGTAAAACTTAACATATAGCTACCAAGATTTCAATATGGTATTTATATATCAACCTCCTTATTTTTTAATATATCCATAAAGGACTTTATTATCAAGGCCGTAAATCCCCATATAACGTATTGGTTATACTCATAAAAAAATTGATTCAAAGTTCCGTTAGAAAAATTATAATCCTTCCCTTTCTTTATTAGATGAAAAGGAAAATCCTCCATAAATCTTGGACCTATATTCATAGGATAACATTTAGGTTCTACTTCCATAAAATAGGTCAATGGCACTTTAAATATATGGTCTACCTCTGAAGGATTAGGCTTTATATCTTTCTTCTTTAGTAAGGCTATATGCGGATACATTATAGAGCCATAAGGACTTATAAAGTAATCCATAGGACCAATGTATTCCATATCTTCTCTCACTAGATTTAATTCCTCTAAGGTTTCTCTAACGGCAGTTTCCTCTGAGGTTTCATTTTCTTCCATTTTGCCCCCAGGTAAGCAAATATCTCCTGGCTGATGCCTTAAAGTTTTAGCTCTCACCTCGAAAATAATATAAATTTCCTCCTGGCACTTCTCTAATAAAATCATTACAGCACTTTTTCTAAATTTGCCTATTATACCAGGAGTTCTTCCTAAAAATACTCTCTTTATGTTATTTAAATCCAATTCCATCACCTCAAAATTAAATATAACTAAAAAATAATAACAAAGGTTGTTCTAGCTCTTTATTAATGTTATACTATACATTGTAATTCTATTAAAGTATAACATTCAATAATATTTTATTAAATGGAGAGATGCACTTTGAAGAGAAAAATTATATCAACTTTAGTTTTAACCTTAACCTTATCTTTTATAAATCCACTGTTAACTCTAGATGCTAAAGCAGAGGCTGCACCGCCAACTCTTAGTGGAAAGGCAGCTATTTCTATAGATGGACAAACCGGAGAAATAATATATGCTCAAAATATAGATCAAAAAATGTATCCTGCTAGCACCACCAAACTCATGACTGCACTACTCTTTGCTGAAAATAAGAAAAAAGAGGACGTAATACCCTACACAGAAAGTGCAAAAAAGCAGCCCCAGTATTCTCTTAATACCAATTTTAAACCTATAGCCATAGGCGAAACCATGAGTGCTCAAGATGTAATGAAAGCATTAATGCTTTTTTCTGCTAATGACTCTGCATATATGATAGCAGATAGTGTAGCAAATAACTCTGCAGAATTTATAAAATTAATGAATGAAAAAGCAAAAGCTTTAAATTTAAAAGGTACAAATTTCGTAACCCCTAATGGTCTTCATGATGATAATCATTATACCACAGCCTACGATTTAGCTCTTATACAAAAGGCTGCTTATGAAAATCCTTGGGTTAAAGAAACTATTGGAATAAAAAAAGATTCCATAAGAACCTCTGCCGGTACTGTGATTATCGTTGAAAATAGAAATAAGCTTTTAGGTAAGGATGGTAATATAGGCGGAAAAACAGGTTCTACAACCCCCGCAGGAAAGTGCCTGACATCAGTTTATGAAAGAGATGGAAGAACTATTATAGGTGTTGTGCTAAAATCAGTTTATGACAAGGATGACACCTTTGTATTTAATGATATGGAAAAGCTTGTTAACTGGAGTTTTGAAGCTAAACCAACTACTCTATTTAAAAAAGATACTGCTATAAAAACTGTTCCTCTAGAATATAAATTATTCAGATTCTTTGGGCCTACTAAAACTATTGAAGTTCCTTTAGTGCTTAAAGAAGATATGGTATATTATGACAACGAAATAAATAAAAAAGAAACTACTAAGGATGTACAATTAAATAATCTCAACCCATGGAAATTAACTAAGGATGCAAAAGCTGCTACCCTTGTAGTTTCAGAGAGAAATACTACAAAAAAAGCTGACCTTTACTCTGAGATCTCCTCTAAGGAAATTATTAAAGCTAATAGACTTGTATATATTGTTTCCTCTTTAGGTGCAATTATAGTTTTAATAGTTTTAGCTTTATTAATAGCAAAGATAAGCACAATGAGTAGAAGAAGAAGACGTAGAAGATATTAGTCATGTTAAAAAATCCCCTTCAGTCATTAAACTTCCTATGACTAAGGGGATTTTATATAATTTATAAATTATACTTTTCTAAAATTTCATTTATAAAATTACCATTCTCATAGAATAATTCACCATCAGCATAGATTTTACCACCATTTCTCATATCGCAAAGCATATCCCAGTGGATTGAGGACCTATTTTTTCCACCTGCTTCTGGCATAGAATCTCCTATGGCCATATGGATGGTGCCTCCTATCTTTTCATCGAATAGCATATTCTTCGTAAATTTTTTGATTCCATAATTTGTACCTATAGCTACTTCTCCAAAGGTTGAGGCTCCTTCATCAGTATTCAATATCGCTTTTAAAAGTTCTTCCCCTTTTTTAGCTTCACTTCTGATTACCTTTCCATTTTCTATTTCTAATCTTATTCCCTCTATTTCTTTACCCATATATATTCCCGGAAAACTAAAGGTAATATATCCATTTACTCCATCTTCTACAGGGGATGTAAATATCTCTCCGTCTGGAAAGTTTTCCTTACCGTCACAATTAATCCACTTTCTTTTTTCTATATTAACTTTAATATCTGTACCTTCAGATATTATATGAAGCTCTTTTTTGGTATCTAAATATTTTACCCATCTCTCTTGCTCTTTACTTATCTTTTTCCATTCAGATACTGGATCTTCCTTGTCTAAAAGCCCTGCCTCATATACAAATTCTTCATAGTCAGATAAACTCATGGAAGCTTCTTGAGCATCTGCATAAGTTGGAAATTGAGTGCCGCACCATCTAAGAGTACCATTACCCATCTTTTCTGAGTATATTTTTCTCCAGCTAGCTGCTCCTTTAGCAGAATACTGTAATTTTTCTACTGGTATATTAGAATTTACTTTTGTGTTCCTGTTTCCCCAAGCAGTTATCCAAACATCTGACTTTTCAAGGGTGGTTTTTAAAATAAAATTTTCCTCCTGTAATTGTTCTGGAGAACTATACTTAAGCTTAATTTCATTAATTTCACTAGAGTTTAGTAATGTTTCTACGTGCCCTCCTGCTTTTATGGCTTCTTTTACTACCTCAATAGCCCAAGGAGTTGTTACTTCATCTCCCATTACAAACACAAAATCTCCTGGCTTTACTTCTGTTGAATAATTAACCAACAGCTTCGCAAGTTTATTTAGTCTTTGGTCTGCCATATTTTCTCCCACCTTCCTATTTAATCTTCTTAATTTTATCAATTTTCAAACAACTATACAATAACATAAGAAATCTTTTTAATACTTACTATAAAATATTAAATTTTTTCTTGAAAAACTTCTTTATTAAACTTTCCATCCATATTTACAAGAAATACACCAGCTATTATTACTAAGCTGCCAATAACCTGCCAAAGAGTTACATTTTCTTTTAAAATTAATGCTGCTGCAGTAAGGCTTATAATAGGCTGTAAATTAATATAAGTAGTAATCACCGTAGCCCCTAGATTCTTTAAACAATAAATATATAAGATATAAGCAATAAAAGAACAGAGTAAAGAAAGGTATAGTATATTTAAGGCCGCTGGCAAAGATGGGACTTTAAGTTTACTGAAGAAAATAGAAGGACTTAAAAATAAAGTTCCCCACATAGCTTGATAAGCCGTTATGGTTATACTTTTATATTCTCCTTTAAACTTACTTGTGATAATATTGTAAATTACCCAGCTTAAAGCTGCTCCTAATGCCATTAGATCTCCTATAGTCCCTGAAGAAAACAGACTTATTCTATCTTTGGAAAGTACAACTATTATAATTCCAGTAAAGCTAAGCAGAGCTCCAAGAGTTTTAAATAGAGTAAACTTTTCTTTAAATACAATCCTTTGAGAGATCAATGTAAATACTGGTATAGAAGATATTAGTATTGATACATTAGAAGCTGAAGTAAAGGCTACTGAATAATTCTCAAAAAAGAAATATAAGGCTACTCCAAAAAACCCTCCTAAAGCCATTCTTAATTTATCTTCCTTAAGCACCTTCTCTTGGGGATATTTAGTTTTCATTAAAAAGAATAAAACTATAGAGGCTATAAAGAATCTGTAAAATGCGGTTAAGGTTGGCTCTACCTCTTCAACTACCACTTTTATACTTAAATAAGATACTCCCCATATAAACATAAGCAAAATCGCTAGTAAATGCGCTGTTCTTTTATTTTTCATCTTCTCCTCCTACATTACCTCATATTGTCTAGTACTTTTATATATTTAGGGAATAATAATGACAACAGATAATACTTTTTCATAATTCCCCTCCCCAAATACTACTTATATATTATAAGGTATCCTGAGAAAAATAACCAGCCAAGGTACCACGGAAAAATAGCCTGTAAATTTAATTTAAAATCCTAAAAAATACTATTGAAAATTTCTTATAACTATGATAACATTTTAGTAAGCTAATGTTTATTTAATAAGCAAATATTAAGGAGTATATTATGACAAGCAGAGAAAAAGAAATATTAGAGATTATAAAATCAAATCCCATGATTTCACAAAATGAATTAGCTGATAGCCTTGGAATAACCCGCTCCTCTGTAGCAGTTCATATTACAAACCTATTAAAAAAAGGCTACATCCTAGGCAAAGGATATATTGTGAAAGAAGAATCTTATGTTTGCATCTTAGGTGGAACAAACATGGATATTCAAGGATTTCCAAAATCAAATCTAATTTTAAAGGATTCCAATCCTGGAGAAGTTAAAGTCTCTTTAGGAGGTGTAGGGCGAAATATAGGCGAAAACCTTACTAAACTTGGGATAAATACAAATTTAATTACGGTTATAGGTGATGATGTATATGGCAACAAAATACTAGAAGAGAGTAGAAAATTAGGTATGAATATGGAGCATAGCTTAATACTTCAGGGTTATCCAACCTCTACCTACCTTTCTATACTAGATGACAAAGGTGATATGCAGGTAGCCATATCGCATATGGATATTTATGATAAACTAACTGTGGATTTTATAAAATCTAAAAAGCATGTCATTGATAACTCCAAGCTATGTATATTAGACACCAATATACCAAAAGAAGTAATAGAATATACAGTAAACAATCACAAAGATACCGTTTTTTTTCTAGATACTGTATCTACCACAAAAGCAAAAAAAATAAAGGATTTAGTTCATTACTTCCATACTATTAAACCAAACAAGTATGAGGCCGAAATGCTGTCAGGCATAGAAATAAATTCTGAAAAAGATTTTAAAAAAGCAGCGGAATTCTTTATAAATAAGGGTGTGAAACAAGTATTCATTAGCCTAGGAGAAAAAGGATTGTTTTATGCTAATGAAGATATCTCAAGTTTTATAAATAACCCCTCTGTGAAAGTAGTAAATGCTACGGGAGCAGGAGATGCTTTTGTGGCTGGTCTTGCTTACAGTTATTACAACGAATTTGATATAGAAACCACTGCAAAGACAGCAATGACCGCAGCTATTTTAGCTCTATCCCATGAAAATACCATAAATCCAAATATGTCAGTTAATAATATTAATAATAAAATGGAGGAATTAGGATTATGTTAGAAAAATACTTAGATATTAACCCAGAAGTTAAGGAAGCTTTAGAATCTGGAAAGGCGGTAGTAGCTTTAGAATCTACCATAATATCTCATGGAATGCCTTATCCTAAAAATGTGGAAATGGCAAGAAATGTTGAAAATATTATTAGAAGCAAAGGAGCAGTGCCTGCTACCATTGCAATTTTAAATGGAGTTTTAAAAGTAGGTCTTACAGCAGAGGAAATAGAATATCTAGGAAAAACTAAAAATATTATTAAAACCAGCAGAAGAGATATACCCTTTATTGCAGCAAATAAGTTAGATGGTGCTACTACAGTGGCTTCAACCATGATAATAGCTGCCCTAGCCGGTATAAAAGTCTTTGCTACTGGAGGTATAGGAGGGGTTCATAGAGGTGCTGCAGAAACCTTTGATATCTCCGCGGATTTACAAGAATTAGCTCAAACCAATGTAGCTGTAGTATGTGCAGGAGCTAAGTCTATATTAGATATAGGTCTTACTTTAGAATATCTAGAAACTCAGGGTGTTCCAGTAGTAGGCTTTAAAACTGAAGAATTACCAGCCTTCTATACAAGAAAAAGCGGTTTTAAAGTAGATTACAAGGTAGATTCTGCTGAGGAAATAGCAGCTGCAATAAAAGCTAAATGGGATCTTGGACTTAAAGGTGGTTTATTAGTAACTAATCCAATTCCTGAGCAATATCAAATGGATTATGATACTATAAATAAGGCTATTGAAGATGCAGTAAAAGAAGCTGACGAAAAAGGCATAAAAGGAAAAGAAAGTACGCCTTTCCTACTAGCAAAGGTAAAAGAAATAACTGGTGGTGCAAGCTTAGAAGCAAACATTCAATTGGTTTACAATAATGCTAGCCTAGGTGCTGATTTAGCTCTAGAACTTTCAAAATTAAAATAAAGATAACAAAGCATTGCGAAAAATTTTAATTCGCAATGCTTTTTTGTTATATCATAATTCCACTTTAAAACATAAAAGTATTTATATTTTATACCATAAGCTTTATAATTTATATATGCTAAAAATCAAATATCTAGTCAGAGATTGGTGGTAAAGAATATATTATGGAGCTTAAAAGAGTTTTTATAACTGTAAAAGGCATAGTTCAAGGAGTAGGTTTTAGACCCTTTGTTTACAATTTAGCTTTAAACAATAATTTAAAAGGCTGGGTAAACAATAATTCCGAAGGCGTTTATATAGATATTGAAGGAAGAGATGAAGATATAAATAATTTTATTTTTAACCTTAAACATACCCCTCCCCCTTTATCAAAAATAGAGAGCCTTGAAATTGAAGAAAGACAAATTATTCATTTTAAGGAATTCTCTATAAAAGAAAGTGAAAAAAATTCAGGTAAAATCACATTAATTTCCCCTGATATTGCTCTTTGCAAGGATTGTGAAGAGGATATTTTAAATCCCAAAAACAAAAGATACTCCTATCCTTTTACTAACTGCACTAACTGCGGTCCTAGGTTTTCTATTATTAAATCCATTCCCTATGATAGGGATAAAACCACCATGGAAAGCTTTAAAATGTGTAGTGACTGTAGAATGGAATATGAGAATCCTTTAAATAGAAGATTTCATGCTCAACCCAATGCTTGTGGTAGTTGTGGACCTAATATATATGTAACAGATAAAAATGGTGAGAAATTAAAAATGGCATCGGATCATATAGTAAACAGTAGTGAATATAATCAAGCCTTAATTAACTGGGTTGAAAAGAAATTAGAAGAAGGCAGTATTTTCGCTATTAAAGGACTTACAGGTTTTCATTTAGTTTGTGATGGTAAAAATGAAAATGCAGTGACCTTGCTTAGAGAGAGAAAAAGAAGACCGGCTAAACCCTTTGCGCTAATGATGAAGGATATTAATGTTATAAATCGATATTGTTATGTAGATAACAAGGAAGAAGAAGTGCTTACAGGTATGAGAAAACCTATAGTACTACTTAGTAAGAAAAATAATTTACTTCCCGAGACTATAGCCCCTACCCAGAATACCTTGGGTGTTATGCTTCCCTATACTCCATTACATAAACTTCTTTTTCAAGGCAATCTAGAAGTTTTAATTATGACCAGCGCAAATATTAGCGGCTTACCTTTAGAGCATGATAATAATTCCGCCTTAAATAATCTTAATGATTTGATTGATTACTATTTAATGCATAATAGAGATATTCATATTCCAGTGGATGATTCAGTAGCAAGAGTGCTTCAGGGAGAAGAGGCTATTATAAGAAGAGCTAGAGGCTATGCTCCAGAACCTTTAAAAATAAAGGATATTAAACCCATACTAGCCTGCGGAGCTAATATGAAAAATACCTTTGCCATTGCCAAGGAAGAGTTTGTATTCATAAGTTCTCATAATGGAGATTTAGAAAATTTAGAAACCATAGAGCATTATGAAAGAAATATAAAACATTTTCAAACTATATTTGAATTTGAGCCAAAATTTATAGCTTGTGACCTCCATCCTCACTATGGCTCCACCAGATATGCTAAATCTTTAAACCTACCTATAGTAGAAGTTCAGCATCATCATGCACACATTGTAAGCTGTATGGTAGATAATGATTACAAGGAGCCCGTAATAGGAGTAGCCTTTGATGGTACTGGCTATGGTACTGATGGTAGAATATGGGGAGGAGAATTCTTAATTTGCGATGAAAAAAGCTTTAACAGAATTGCTCATTTCGATTATATTACTATGGTAGGTGGTGATAAGGCCATAGTGGAACCTTGGCGTCTAGCAGTATCTTATCTGTATGCCACTGCAAAGGAATTAGTTTTTAAAGAAGAAGTTATCGAAAAAATACTATTAAAAATCATTGGAGACAAAGCTTTAAGCTTATTACCTATAATCAGAAAGAATATAAACACCATTGAAAATTCCAGCGTAGGTAGACTTTTTGATGCAGTTTCTGCTATTTTGGGTTTTAACCATAATATTACCTACGAAGGCCAAGCTGCCATAGAATTAGAAAATTTACTTTATCATTCTGATCCTTGTTCTTCTTACTATAATTTTAAAATAATAAAAAATGATGAAACTTTTATAGTAAAACCTCAAGGTATCATCTTTGATATACTTAAAGATATTCAAAACAATACAGATAAAGCTCTTATATCTAGAAAATTTCATAATACTATAGTAAAAATAGTGTATGATATTTGTATAAAGATTAGAGATATAAAAAATATAAATACTGTGGCTCTAAGCGGCGGTGTTTTCCAAAACAATTATCTTTTGAATAAGACAATTGAAATTCTTAATAATGAAGGCTTTAAAGTATTATTCCATAAGAAAGTTCCTACCAATGATGGTGGAATAGCTCTAGGTCAAATTATCATTGCTAATAATAATTTATAAGGGGAGAAGGATAATATGGATTATATTGATTTAAGAAGTGATACGGTAACCCATCCTACTGCTGAAATGAGAGAGGCTATGTTTAAAGCTGTAGTAGGTGACGATGTTTATGGTGATGATCCCACAGTTTTAGAGCTTGAAGCTTTAGCCGCTGAAATTTGTGGTAAGGAAGCTGCTTTACTGGTTCCCAGTGGTACCTTTGGTAATCAATTAGCATTATTCACTCATTGTCCAAGAGGAAGTGAGGTTATATTAGGAGATGATTGCCACATAGTAGTCCACGAGGTTGGTGCCGCTTCAGTAATTGCTGGAGTACAGCTTAGAACCCTAGCTAGTCAAAAAGGATTATTAAGCGCTTCTGACATAGAAAAAAGAATTAGAATAGGTGAAGATATACATTATCCAGCTACTTCCCTTATTTGTCTTGAAAATGCTCACTCTAGTGGAAGGGTTATACCCATTGAAAAAATGTCAGAAATCCGTACAGTTGCAAATAAACATAATATTCCTATTCATTTGGATGGTGCTAGATTATTTAATGCAGCTACTGCTTTAAATGTAGATGTAAAAGAAATAGCTAAGTATTGTGATTCCATAATGTTTTGTTTATCAAAGGGACTTTGTGCTCCTATAGGTTCAATGCTAGTAGGTAATAAAGCCTTTATTGAGAAAGCTAGAAAGAACAGAAAGCTTATGGGTGGTGGCTTGAGGCAAGCTGGCTTTATAGCTGCTGCTGGTATTATTGCGCTAAAGCATATGACTACAAGACTGCAAGAGGATCATACTAATGCTAAGATTCTAGCAGAAGAATTAAGCAAGCTTACAAGTGTTGAAGTAAATAAGGAAGATGTTCAAATTAATATGGTTTTCTTTAAGATCTTAAAAGATATAGACTCTGAACACTTAGTAAATTATTTCCATAAAAATGGTGTTAAAATAAATCCACCGGAAAATGGTGATATGCGTTTTGTAACAAATTATTGGATTAAAGAGAACCATATTCATCATGCAATAAATCTACTAAGAGACTATTTAAATTAAAATAGAAAAGGTGAACTCAAATAGAAATACAGTATAATAGTAAACAGGAGATTAGCTATGAATAAATTAAATTTTAAAGGCAGTGTTATGTTGAATCCTACTCCAGTAGTACTTGTTACTTCAATTAGCAAAGAAGGTAAAACTAATGTTTTTACAGTAGGATGGGTGAGCACTGTCTGCACTAAGGAACCTATTATAGCCATGGGTGTTAGACCTGAAAGACTTTCCTATGAATATATTAAGGAAAGTGGTGAATGTGTCATAAACCTGCCCACTGTAAATATGGTTAAAGTTGTTGATTACTGTGGAGTTGTTTCAGGTAAAAAAGTAGATAAAATTAAACATTTCAATTTACAACTTAGCGAAGGGGTGTCTGTTTCAACTCCCTCATTACAAAGCTCTCCAATAGCCCTAGAATGTAAAGTAAAGTCAATTACGCCACTTGGAACACACGACCTTTTTCTGCTGGAAGTTTTGAATGTTAAAGTAGATGAAAGTTTATTAGATTCAAATAATAAAATATGCTTCAATAAGGCGAAGCTTATATGCTATAACCATGGCGAATATTATGGTTTAAATTCAAAACCACTTGGGTCCTTTGGATATTCAGTTAAAAAGAGAAGCAAGTCAAAATCAACACTACAATAAGGAAGAACAACCTCTTTAAGAGCGGTGTACATAGTTCCATATTATTTATTGCATAAAAAAGTCGTGGCTAGCATCTAGCCACGACTTTACTTTGCAAATTATAATTTTTTATCAATTGCAATTGTTCACTGTGGATTAAAAAAGCTCCCCGTTCCAACCCCAGCTCCCATCTGGTATTTCCTCAAATATAACATAAATATTCTCCTTTGGAATATACAGCTCTTGCTCAAAGATTTCAGAAATCTTACTGGTGAATTTATCCTTACATCTTATATCTAGGCTTCCTAAAATCTTAACTTCTATGACCGCCGCAGCCTCCTGCTCAACTCCTCTAAAATATAAGGTTTGATTATCATGAAAACTTACCATTAAATAACTTTCATCTTTTCCAGGTAATTCATTTATTAAATCTCCAATAAATATTTTAAGCCTTTGTTCCATGGGCTTATCTAGTTCTATAGTTATTACGGATTTAACGTATGGCATAACCTACACTCCTTCATTGTAAAATTTAGTAGCTTACACCGCTTCTTCCTTTTCATTAAAATCACTTACTATCTTAACTAGCTCCATAATATTATGGACAAAATAATCTGGATTATGGCTTTTTAATAGCTCCAAAGGAAGTTCGCTGTAATTTACTGCACATGTAAAGCAACCTGCACTTTTTCCGCATAAAATATCATAATGACTGTCTCCTACCATTATAGCCTCCACAGGGTTTATACCTAGCATCTCGCAGGCTTTCAAGGCAGGTTCTCCATCTGGTTTATGCTTTTCAGTATTTTCTGGGGTTACCATTACATCTATATATACGTCAATACCTAAAAATTTAAGACCCCTTTGAGCCATGTTCTCTCTTTTAGAAGTAACCACAGCTATTTTTAATCCTTTTTCCTTAATGGCTATTAATGCTTCTTCTATACCTTCAAAGCCTTTGCATAAAGTATCATGATTTTCTTCGTTAAAGGCCTTATATGTAACTATCATTTCAGAAACATTATTTTCATCATATCTAGATAAAGTTTTTATTAAAGGTTCTCCAAAATATTTTGCCACATCTGATGGTGTTATTTCCATGTTTAAATGTTTTTTCAATGTATATTGATATGACTTTATTATAAGGTCATTTGTATTTATAAGGGTTCCATCTAAATCAAATAAAATTGCTTTAATCATCTGCTAATTCCTTTCTTCTATAGCTTATTTATTTGATTATAACAGAAACGTGTTATATTATCCAGTAACCCTCCTTTTTCTTAGAGATATAAAACAATTATCTATGTTTTTCAATATCTGATAAAAACACAAATTTAATCCCTTTGTTCTCAAGCTCTTTATACTTATTCTTAATCGCCTGTACTGTTATACTGCCTCCTTCTACACCTACATGACCTATGGCAATAGCATAGCCTTTTTCCAAGGCAACCTTGCCTGCTTTATCTAATTGTTTTTCAATAGACTTTACATCTTTTACATTATCTAAAAAAATGTCTCTACTATAATATTTTACTCCTTTGCTCTTACAACTTTCTCCTGCAATAGTTTTAGCCGTAGTCTTACTATCTAAAAAAAATAGATTATTACTAGCTGCAATCTCAATTATACTATCCATTACTCGCCTATCTTGAATTGCTTTTGATCCCATATGATTATTTATTCCCTTAGCCTTATCTAGCTCCTTTACCGCATCTTTTACTCTATTTTTTATCTCTTCATCACTTAGGGTCGTAACAATACCTCGAGGTCCAAGCCAACTAGCCTTACCTACTTCTGGCTCCATAGGCAAATGTATTATTGCTTCTTTTTTACTTTTTATAGTTTTTTCCATATCCTCTTTGGAGGTAGGCATAAAAGGCATTATAGCAGCAGTTATAGGTATATCCAAAGCAAGCATTGCCTCTGTTCCTTCGCTGTGATTTCCAAAATCATCTATCACTATGGCAATGACCCCTTGCTTAGACTCCCCCTTTGCATAGGTGTAATCACTGGATATTAATAGATTTATTAATATAAAGTATATGGCTAATAAATACAACAAATTTTTAAAGGTTGACTTTCTCATGAATATCATCTCCTAAAATATTATTTGTCTTATTTTAACCATTAGAAAATAAAAAAATGTAAGCTCTAATGCTTACAAACATCAGAGCTTACATTTTATTTAATAGTGTTATTAAGCAGCTTCGTTTTGTTTTCTCTTCTTATCATTTAAGAATAACGCAGCACCAACTATAGCTACTAACGAACCAAAGCTAACCATGGTAGTTGTGTTAACCATTGAACCAGTCTTCGGTAAATCACCTGGATTTTTAGTTGTGTCTTTTCCAGCAATTAGAGATGGTTCAAAAGTGAAAGAAACTTTCTTAGTGTTTCTTAATTCTTTAATTATAGCATCTCTAATTGGCTCTCCAGTATCTACAACCTTTCTAGCACCGGTAAAGTCATAGTTATCACCCTTAGCATACATAAAGTCATTAGTAACTACTGTATAATACTTATCCATTTCAACCTTAGTTCCATCTAAAAGTCTCATGGAAGTGATTCTATTACCTGCCTGTGCATCTTTGTCATAGTATACCTTTAATCCATAGAATTGAACCCATCCAATACTTTGGTTCATGATACCATTTTCTAATACTCTCTTAAGATCTGAACCTTTTAGTTCCATGGTTACTAGAGTATTGTCAAAAGGCATTAATTCATACATTGTACCTACAGTGATATCACCTTTAGCTATTGGTCTTCTTAAACCTCCGCCATTAGTAATACCAATTTGAGTTCCAGTAACTTTTGCCATTAACATAGTGGACCATTGTCCCATTACTGAAAGCCCTTCAAATCTATCATGAGTTAAGTCAACTTCTGTAGTTGCTATAACCTCATCAAGTATTGGTTTTAATTTATTATTATACTCATCAAATATAGTCTTTACAGCTGGGTCCTGAGATAATTTGTCTACTCTTTTATATAATTCATCTACTGAAGGTGTTATTCCCAATAACTTCCCTTCTAGATTAAAGTTAATAGATAATTTTGCTAAGGCTCTTCCATTGTACATGCCTTGAACAACAGGTATGCCATTAACGGTTCCACTTATTAATTGGTGAGTATGTGCTGTTATAACAGCATCTATCCCTTTAACAGCCTTTGCGAAGTCGGCACCTTCTCCAGTTATCTCCTTGGTTTTTGTATCCTGGAAGGTTCCTAGGTGAGTTAAAGCTATTACAAAATCAACTTTCTCTTGATTCTTTAAATAATTTGTCCAATATGAACCTGCTTCTACAGGATCTTTAAAATCAAAATTCTTAACTAAATCAGGTTTAGTTTTGAAAGCTGTTTCTGGTGTAGCTATTCCGATAAATCCTATTTTCTTTCCACCAACTTCAACAACTTTATATGGTTTAGCCCAAGCTACAGGTTTTCCTGTAGTTTTGTCATAAATATTTGATGCTAAGAAATCAAAATTTCCATCCTTAGCCCATTTAGCTATTTTATCTGAACCCCAGTCGAATTCATGGTTTCCTATAGCTGAAGCAGTGATTCCTATGGAAGCTAAGAATTTTGATACTGGCTCTCCATAAGTAAGATTTGACATAGCGCTTCCTTGATAAATATCTCCTGCTGAAACCACTACAGTATTAGGATTTAATCCTTTTAACCTATTTATTTCAGCAGCTAATTTAGAAACACCAATATTTTTTCCATCTTCCTTTAATTGACCATGGAAATCGTTGAAGGACAAAATATCTATAGATTTAGCTGATGCTTTTTGAACATCATCCCATGTTATGGATCTAACATTAGGAGTTCTTCCATCTTGTGATGTAGGTAAAGCTAACTTTCCTTCATTAACAAGTTTTACTACAGTATCTCTCTTAGTTTGATCCCAATTATAACCAATAAGCTTCCAGTTATTATCTAGCTCAGGTTTAATAATTTTTTGTTCTTCTATATATACTTTAATCATATCTCTTACTTGAGCAAGAGGTTCATTTGTAGAGTCATAAACCACTTCAACCTTTGCTAAGTCATCTTTAAACAAACCAGAATCTTTATTTAATAGAGTTGTATTCCCTCTATAGTTGTTTACAGTTAAATAAATCTCATCATCTTCTTTAACTGCTGTACCGTCCATATAAGTCAGATTTTCTATTCTTGATCCAGGATCTTTTGATATATTTACTTCATATTTAACTCCTGAGAACATATCGTAGTTATACATTCTTACATTTTCATTAAAGGAAATAGTCAAATCTCCTGGCTTAAAAGTATTATAATAGCTTGCTGACCATTCCATGTATTTCTTTAATTGCTTTCCATTTACCTTTAAAGTCATTAAAGTATTATCATATTGATATATATTTGAAGTTCCTGCCTTTGTTATATCTCCAACTTTAATGTTAGCTTTTGCATTAAATATAGCAGCTGCGGCTACATGATGTTTTGCTCCATCTACTTTTCCATACTTAAGTTGTACTTTATTTATTAAATCTACTAGAGCAGTATCCTTTACTTGTGCTTCTGGTATTCCATTAATTTCACTAACTGGAGTTAAATCTCCTTCAATAAGCTTACCAATCACTATTCTTGAATCTACTACTGCTTTTTCATGATACGGCTTAAGATCATTTAATAATTCCTGATCAGGTTGTGTATCTTTAAGTGCTATATTTGAAGAAATAACATCTGTATCGTTATTAGCTATTACAAATTTTCCATCTTTCTTAGTCAACTTAATATTTATTTTTGATAAAGTATCTCCACCATTTTTAGGCTCTATTATATTAGTTGTTCCTTCTTTATGATTAGCAAACTCATCATGCTTGTGACCTGCCACTATAGCAGCAAGTTCTGGAACAGCCTTCGCAATTTCTCTTGCGCTATCTCCGTTACCATATTCCTCATACTCTCCCATATGAACTACTGCAATCATTACATCAACTTTGTCTTTTATTTGATCTGCAACTTTTCTAGTTTCTTCTACAGGATTTTTTACGTCATAATTTACAAGATTTGGACCATCCCATTTTGTTATATGAGGTGATACCATACCTATAATACCAACTTTAACTACAGAACCATCCTTTTGTTTTAACTCAACAATCTTATAAGGTTGTCCTAATGTTTTACCTGTAGTTTTATCAAATACATTACCACAAAGCACTGTGCCATTAAACTTTGATGCTATTTGTTGAATCTTTGGCACACCCCAGTTAAATTCATGATTTCCAAATGTCCAAGTGTCATATCCTATTTTATTCATTGCTAATACCATAGGTTGTATCTCTTCATTAGAGAACACAGCATTAGAATTACCCTGTATTGTATCTCCGTTGTCCACCACTATAGTATTAGGATTAGCAGCTTTTAACTCCTTAACCTTTGTAGCAACATGAGCTAAACTTCCCTTAGTGTAAGCTGAATCAGTTGCGTAATCATAAGGATAAAATCTGCCGTGAAGGTCAGAGGTAGCTAATATCTGTACTTCTACAGATTCTTCTGCCGCCTTTGCGATATCAAAAGGCGTGATGATTGAAAAAAACATCATAAATGTTAAAAACAAAGATGTCCAATTTCTTCTTGATTTTAATTTTTTAATCAAGCATTTCTCCTCCTTTTATAAATTATTGGTTAATGCTTTTTAACATAAAAACGCTTACATAAATCTAATTGCTATAATTACATTAAAAAGCCTGTAGAGTTATTATATGCCTTTTTTCCTAGTTTGTAAATATAGAGTGAACATTTTTAATTTTCTTATAATAATATTTAAACCGATTTTTATAAACTTTACATAGATTTTTCTTGAAATTTAGAAATTATGCGGACACATTCCGTAAAAACTAATTTTATACAGTACTTTACCATAACTAGAATTTTTGAAAACGTTTAAAAGGCTGGAATTAAATTATATTATAAATATTGGTTAATGTAAATATATATTGCAAATATTTTTCCTATATTCCATTACTGTAAGCGGTTACCTATATATTTAAGTAATTATGAGATTCAATAAAGGATTAAAACTTTTTATACAGATTCAAAGGCCTTATTAATTGCACAAATTTAATATTAATGAACTTTTATTGCATTAAAATAAAGAAATATCTAGCTATTATGTTGTCTAGTTATTTCTTTATTTTCTAAATTAATTAGTGTATACTGCCGCCAGAATATTATCTTTTCTAAAATGTCTTATGCCATGTCTTAAATAGCAATAAGCTTTAATATCACTATTATTTATTTTTAAAACTCTTATCTTACGTAAAGTAATTTCTTCTCCTTTTAGGTACATAATATTAATTATCTTATGCTCACTCAAAGACGTTTTTAGTTCGTAATCAAACATTCTAATTCCCTCTTTCTAATAGAGCTTACAAGATAATTATACTACTACTCTTAAGGATATGCAAACATTTGTTCTGGTGCGTTATATTTTTTGGGCAAAGGCTAGTACATGTCCATCTAAGTCTAAGCCATAAGAAACATAGTCCCCCCAATTTCTAGACTCTCCTTTACTTATTCCGTTCCCTCCTGCATTTATTAATCTTCTATAATATTCATCTGGATCATCTACAAATATATAAATTTCACATCTTGGAATACCACTAGCTTTATTAGGATTAGGTATTTTACTTTCAAGAACTCTCATAATTCCTTCCTCTGGCATGATACCTAGTTTAGTGCTAGAAGACAACTGAAATTCAGTCATACCTGGAACATGTAATATGGGTTCTATTCCTAATAGCTCTTCATAAAACACTTTAGATTTTTCTTGATTCTCCACATAAATAATCATTATCATTTCCTGTTCTTTAGAAGTACTCATAGCATTATAACCTGCCTTTCTTTATTACTTATTATTATAAATATCTTATGACCCCTATTAAAATAAAAAATGGGTAACTAAGGGCTATATTCTACTTAAGCCTCCGTTACCCTGTAAACATTTATTATTTATATATATTGATCCATATTACATATTATTTAGCTTCAATTTTTCCTACAGGTGCTACATAAATTACAAACTCATTTTCCCCATCAAGCTTTAAAAAATTATCCATAGCCTTTTGATTATAAGCACCTATAGCTACGGTACCACAGCCTATAGCTTCGCAAGCTAAGTATAGATTTTGACATAGATGTCCGGAGTCCTGAAGAATGGTTTTATGTGCTGCTACACTATATCTCCACTCTGTTCTATAAGGAATACAGCTCCATATAAATGTTACTGGTGCAGAAGCCACAAATTTTTGTCCTTCACTGGCCTCTGTTACCTTTTCATCCATAGCCTCTTCATTAAATAGATAAACAAGCTTATGTTCTAAAGCTAGATATCTATATACTCCTTTTTTAAGTCCCTCTACTCTATTTATTACCAAATAAGTTTCAAAAGGATGTCTCGCTCCACCAGAGGGTACAGTTCTAAAGGTGGCAAAATTAGTTTTACCAACTACCTTTTTAACCCCTTGAGTAGCCCATAATAAAAAAGAAAGCTCTTCTAAAGAAATATCCTCTTCTTTGTAAACTCTATTGCTTTTCCTATCCATGAAGCAGTCAAAGACATCATTTTTCTTTATTACGTTTTTATTCACCTCTGGAAGGTCAATAATTTCTTCATGTTCTTCATAGGATTTTTGTATTGGTGGTTGAGGCAATTTTTTACCCTGATCTGTGTCCTCAGAATCTACTATGTCAAAATTAGATTTTAACCATTGCCTCTGTATTTTAATACTATCCATATTAGTTCCCCGCTTTCCATAATCTTATAATTATTAATATCATTTTCTTAGAAATAAAGCAATACTTTTAAAAAACTATACTTATGGAATATTATGAACCAGTGGATTTATAATGTCTAACACCAAAGCGCCATAAAACATAGCTTGGAAATAGAAATAAAATTGAGATTATTGGGGACAACATATAAAAAATGTCATACCCTTTATTTTTACCTATAATATATAAAAATGGGTAATAATTTATAAAGGCTAGGGGTACCACAAAAGTAAAAAATTTCACTACCCAATCCTTATATATATCTAAGGGATATTGAGCTAACTCTCTGCCACCATCTGTAAAAATATTCATAAATTCTAGCCCCTCCAAGGTAAAGAAGCATATAGCTGCATATATCATAAATAATGCGAAAAACAGGCAAATGCCACCTAAAATCATTAACGTAAGAGTTATTATCTTATCAAAGCTCCATTGGATACCGCAGGTTATAATAGCGTATATAAATACCATAAGGGCCTGAACAAGTCTTCCCATCCTTGAAAGCTCAAGTCGCGATCCTATAACCTGTAATACTTCACTTTGTGGCCTTACCATAATTCTATCAAATTCCCCATTAGATATAATTCCGGAAAAGGCATCAAAGCCTCTTCCAAAGCACTCTGCTAAAGCAAAAGACATAAATATGGTACTAAAGCATAGCAATACCTCATTAAAACTATAGCCTTTAACACTTCCAAATCTATGGAATAAAAAATACATACTTAAAAATGCAAAAAAAGTAGTGAAGCCCTGGCCTAAGGCCGTAATGAAAAATGAGGTTTTATATTCCATAGCGGAACGTAAATGCATGGAAAAATATTTAAAATATAATCTCATTGTCCTAACCCCCTTGTACTATTACACGTTTCAGAGCCTTGCCCATTAAGTACTTACCCAAGAAAACTAGTATTATGCTCCAAGCAATTTGTAAAAATATAGCCTTAATTGCCTGCTCCATAGGAATATTCCCGCTATATATTCTAAAAGGAATGTTCTGCATAGCCCCAAAGGGTGAAAGATAGATATATTTAGTAAGCCAATGCGGTAGAAAAGGCAGCGGCACAAGAGCTCCAGAAAGAAAGTCTGCGGTCATCACCAGTGCCATACGCACTCCCATGGATGATATAGTATAAAAGGTAAATATATATACTAACATACAGTAGGAAACCACTACTATAAATGCTAGCAGCATTGTGATAATAAACAAAATAAAAGTTATAAATGAGCTAGGTAAATTAAACTTATAAGGCTCCGGTAGAAGAAAGGCTATAAGGAGTATAGGAAAGCATCTTAAGATTGCTTTTGAAAGTCTAATAGCACAGTTTTTAGCAAACCATATATTATATACATCAAGAGGTCTACAAAGCTCATAAGCCACATTTCCACTGCTTATCAATGCAAAAATATCGTTATCTAAAAACCAAGTCATAAAAAGTGCTAAAAATGCTTGTTGAAGCCATATATAGCTTGAAAGCTGAGAAAATTCCATGGGCGCCATAGTAATATTGCTATTATAAAAGGTGTGGTACAGCATTATATACATGAAGCCCCAAGCAAATTGAGTGGCAATACCAGCATAGGCTGCAGCCCTATATTGAAGTCCATTTATAAATCTGATTTTAAAAAAACTCAAATAAGCCTTCATATTCTATACTCCTTATAAAGTCCCACTACTACGTCATCTACCGTTACAGAATCTACGGTAAAATCATTAATTTCAACCCTTTCAGCTAAATAAGCTATAGCTTTCGAAATTGACACTATCTCCGTATCCACAGAAATCACTGCACGGCTAGAGTACTTTTCAGCAAAGGTTAATCCAGGGCATAACTCTGTTATGTTACCTGAATAATCTATAGTTATAGTTCTGATCTTATTAAACTTTTGTTTTAAGTCTTCTAAGTTTCCGTCTAGTAGGACTCTTCCCTTTCCAATGAGGATAATGCGTTTTGTAAGCGCTTCTATGTCTTGTGTATCATGAGTTGTAAGTATAACTGTAGTTTTATTTTCCTTATTTATATTTTTTATAAAATCCCTAACAGCAATTTTTGATACTGCATCAAGGCCTATGGTGGGTTCATCCAAAAATAATATCTTAGGATTATGTAATAGCGAAGCTGCTATTTCGCATCTCATTCTTTGTCCAAGACTAAGCTGCCTTGCTGGAACCTTTATAATATCTTCAATATTAAGCAAATCCGTAAGCATTCTCATATTACTTTTGAAATCCCTATCTGATATTTTATAAATTTCCTTTATAAGCTCAAAGGAATCTGCCACAGGCACATCCCACCAAAGCTGCGATCGTTGTCCAAAAACTACTCCGATGTCCTTCACATGATTTATCCTGTTCCTCCATGGTACCTTGCCATTGATAATACATTCCCCACGGTCTGGATTCAAAATACCACTCATGATTTTTATGGTGGTACTTTTCCCTGCTCCATTAGGACCTATATATCCAACCATTTCTCCTTCATCAATGGTAAAAGAAACATCTTCAAGAGCTTTTATAACTTCGTACTCTCGCTTAAATAGCGACTTAAAGGCCCTTCCTAACCCTGCATTTCGTTTAGAGACTTTAAAGGATTTACAGATGTTCTTCATTTCAATCATTTTTGTTCACCTCCAGATTTCAAATAGGCATAAATAAAATTTTACCATATAATCTTTTAAAAACAAATTGCCCTAGTATAAAAATCCATAAAATCAATTAACTTACCTCCGTTAAAAGATTTATCAATATAAAGTTATAAATATTTGTACTATTTGCAAAGTAATTGGTTTAAGTCTATGGGATAATTACTTTGGTAAATTTTTACCTAAAATATAAATTATATATAACTATTGGGGGATGTATTTATGAAAAAATACGTTGGAGGTTCCAGTTCAAAAACACTGAAATTTCTATGGTCTTTTATCAAAAATTATAGGCTTTGCTTTATTATCACTATTGTTGCAGCTGCTCTTAATGCCTTATGCAATGTATTTCAAGCCTATCTAATCCAGGGGATGATCGATGGTGCTTTAAAGGGGGAAACCCAATCTATCCTAGTCTTTGCTTTGCTGATAGTATTGCTTATTGTAGTGGGTATGATTTCACAGTATGCTATAACCTATTCCTCTTCAAAGTTTGGCAGTTTTGGCATAAAGGATATGCGTGAATGCTTATCTAAGCACATACTAAACACAAAGGTATCCTATTTAGAAAAAACTCACTCTGCAGACTTGATGTCAAGGATGACTAGCGACGTAAATTCTTTAGAAGGCTTTATGACAGGAGACTTTTGGATGTTTATCTACATACCTCTTCTCTTCCTTTTTTCATTTATTTCTATGCTTTTTATAAATTGGAGGCTGCTCTTGGCTAGCTTTATAATAACTCCCTTCGCCGCCGCTGGAATGAGTAAGCTCTATAGACCTCTAAAGGAAGGACATAAAGAAATACATGAAAGCTTAGGAAAATCCAATATTATAGTGCAGGATGCTGTAAGCGGCATAAACATATTAAAAGCCTTTAATCTAGAAGGAATTCTATATGATAAATATAAAAATTCACAGCAAGAACTTATTAAAAACACCTTAAAGGTTCAAAGGTATGCATCCTTAGTTCATCCCTTTGGGATTTTAATGTACAGGCTTCCCAGTATTATATGTATATTCTATGGTGGATACTTAGCCATTAACGGTGTTATTAAACCAGGTGAACTAGTAGCCTTTCTTAGATTGTTAGGCTATGTAGTTGCTACCACCTTAAGCTTTCCTCAAAAGATAGGTGCTCTAAAGGCCATAGAGGGCATAGCCATTAGGCTCTTTGAAATATTAGATTATCCCACAGAACCTATTGGTACAGTGTGTTCCTTTGATAAGCTGAAAGATTCAGTAATAGAGTTTAAAAATGTAGAATTTTTTTATGATAAAGATAAGAAGGTCTTGGAGAATGTGAGCTTTAATGTTAATAAAGGACATACTGTAGCTTTAGTAGGCTCTAGCGGTTCAGGAAAAAGTACTATATTAAATCTGCTCTGTAATTTTTATGATATAAAAGGTGGACATATATCTGTTTATGGAAAAAACCTTTATGAGTATGATCTTAAAACTATACGCAATGAATTTTCTCTAGTATCTCAAGATAGCTACTTATTCCCTGTATCTGTAGAAGAGAATATCAGATTAGGTGCCTTAGAGGCTACAAAAGAGGAGATCATAGCTGCGGCTAAAGCTGCTAACGCTCATGATTTTATTTTAGAATTACCTGAAGGCTATGATACTTTAGTTGGAGAAAGAGGAATGAAGCTATCTGGAGGACAAAAGCAGAGAATTGCAATAGCTAGGGCTATACTTAAAAATGCTCCTATTCTTCTCTTGGATGAACCCACCTCTGCCTTAGATACACAATCTGAAGCTTTAGTACAGCAAGCCTTAAACAATCTAGGTAGAGATAAAACCGTGCTAGTTATAGCACACCGTCTATCTACTATTAAAGAGGCAGATGAAGTACTGGTTTTAGATAATGGAAGCATAGTGGAAAGAGGTAGTCATAGCTATCTCATGGAAAATGGCAGCTTATATAAACAGCTTTATCTAAAGCAATTTGCATTAAATTCAGAAGATGATTCAAAGGAAGAGGAGGGTTAACTATGTTTAAAAAGTTAGGATTTAAAGAATTCTTTCGTATGCTTTCACTAATGAAAAGAAGAAAATGGATGTATATATTCTGTTTATTAGGGCTCTGCTTAACCATAGCAGCTTTTGAAATTGCCTATGCTTTAGTAGATAAGGATATGATAAATGGTGCCATTAATATGCAAAGAAATCTTTTATATAGAGCAACCATTTTAATGGTAATCGCAGTAGGAGCTTCCTGTATAATCGAGCCTGCCTTCGATTATTTTCTTTCAAAGTGCATATGCCTTACTATGAGCGATATAAGATTAGCAGTATTTTCTCAGGTAGAAAAATTGCCTATAGATTATTATGACAAAAATCACAGCGCTGATATTATCTCTAGGCTTACCAGCGATATAAATGCTATGGAGCAGGCCATTGGCCGTAATATAGTTCTCATAATCATGAGGCTTATTGGAGGGATAGCAGCCCTTATAACCATGATGATTTTAAATCTTTACCTAGCTACCTTTACCATTATACTAGGTATTTCTATTACCATTTTAAATACTCTATACACAAAACCTGTAAGAAAAATTAGCGATGCCATACAAAAACATATATCCTTATCTGGTCAAAGGTTTTCTGACATGGTAGCCGGATTTAGAGTAATAAAAATGTTCTCCATGAAGGACTATGTACTTAAAAAGTATATGGATGAAAATCAAGCTATAGCTCAGTACACTTTAGATAGAGCATCTAAAAATGCTGAAATGAATGGATTAAATTATACCATAGGTACCTTAAGCTATGCTGGTCTTATAGCTCTAGGCTCCTTTCTAGTTACTAAAGGAATGGCAGATTTAGGTAGCGTAGTTGCTATAATATCTGTTCAAAGAGCTGTAACTAATCTATTTACCCAGATCGGAAACTTTGTAGTTCAACTACAGAACTCCTTAGCAGGAGCAGCTAGAGTATTTGAAATATTAGATGCCCCCTTAGAATTAAAAAGATATACCTTATGTGGAGAAGCTAATATAGAAAATATGATTCAGATAAGGGATATATGCTTTAAATATAATTCTGATAATCTAGCCTTAGATCATATAAATATCTCTGTTCCAAAAGGTCAAGTAGCAGCACTGGTCGGCGCCAGCGGAGGAGGCAAAAGTACTGTTCTCAAACTACTTCTAGGCTTCTATAAGGCAGAAGCCGGTGAAATATCCCTTAATGGAAAAGCTATGAGAGAATATGATTTAGAAGGCATAAGGAAACTGATAGCCTACGTACCTCAGGAATCCTATTTATTTCATGGCACCATCAAAGAAAACCTATTATATGGAAAGCCCTCTGCTTCAAAAGAGGAAATTATAAATGCTGCAAAAATGGCTAATGCTCATGATTTTATTTTAGAAATGCCTAAGGGATATGACACTGAAGTTGGGGAAAGAGGAAACAAATTATCTGGCGGTCAAAGACAAAGAATAGCCATAGCTAGAGCACTTTTGAAGGATGCACCCATTCTTCTTTTAGATGAAGCTACCTCTTCTCTAGACTCCGAAAGCGAACAACTTGTACAAGATGCCTTAAAGGTACTTATGAAAGGACGAACCGTTATGGTAGTGGCTCATCGACTGTCTACCATAGAAAATGCAGATATCATCTATGTTATTGAGGATGGAAAAGTAAAGGAACAAGGAAAGCATAAAGAACTCTTAGAATTAAAAGGGATCTATAATAAGTTGTTTAATATACAATTCAGTAACGGCATAAAAGAAAATGCTATGTAAATCATTTGACTGTTTTGTATCGTATTTAAGCAGAATAATCAAAAAACTTACTACCCGATTAACGGCAGTAAGTTTTTTTGATTTTATTCCCTATACATTACTTCTAAATAATCCTGAAGTCTTATTAACCTCCATAGAAAACATTATCCCCTTACCAGGCTCACTAATGTGTATAGTTTTATTTATAGACTCAATTACTAAATCCGCCTTTTCTTTCTCTATTAGTATCATAACTATTTCTTTTTCTGGTTCAATAGGCATTGAAAAAAACATACTGTTCTCATGTATCCCTGCTCCTCTTGCATTAATTATAGTTCCACCCTCTGCTCCAGCTGAAACAGCTGCATCTACTACTTCTTCTGCAAGCCCCCTATCTACTATAGTAAAAACTACTTCATATCCCATTTGATCCCTACCTCCTGTTTTTACTTCACTACTACCTGTACCACATTTTCTTGCTCCTAAAATCTTGTTGACAGGTAAAGAAAAGGCTATGCCATGATTAGGTTTATTAAGATAAAATTTTTCGGTTAGCTTTTCATGAATTTGATCTTCAAGCTTACTTTCTGAAATCATTAATACTATTTCTTTTTTTATTTCATCAAGACCTAGCACTTCTAAAACGTGATTTTTAGCTGCCCCTTTTCCTAAAAAAATTGTTCCTCCGGATACTCCTATATTCTTTGCTTCTTTTAAAACTTTACTTCCTGTACCAAAATTCACAACAACAAAAAATATAGTATATTCTTTTCTAATTCCCCCTAACTCCACTTACCTCAACTCCTTGTTTTATAGCTTTACGCTTATATATTAATCCTAAAACCTGTATGGCAATTAAAGGTATCAGCGCTACCATAGCAATTATTCCAAAGGCATCTATTAAAACATTAGCACCATCAATGGCCTCTGCGGCCCCTTGTGCAAAAGCTAAAATAAAAGTTGCAGTCATAGGCCCTGAAGCAACTCCTCCTGAGTCAAAGGCTATGCCAACAAATATTTTAGGCACAAAATATGACATAAGAATTGATAGTATATACCCTGGCAAAAGATAATGCCACAATTTAATCCAAGGTACCATTATCCTTATCATAGAAAGAGCTACTGCAAAGGCAACTCCAAGGGAAAGGGTATATAATATAACCTTCTTTTTTATGTGTCCGCTTGTAACGGTTTCAACTTGCTCATTTAAAACATATACTGCTGGTTCTGCAAATATCACTGTGAAACCAAGAATAAAACCTATGGGTACAAGGATCCAATTATGCTCAAGAACTGCAACTGCATATCCTGTAGCACTTCCCGCTTCCATAAAACCTGCATTAACTCCTGTTAAGAATAAAACTAACCCTATAAATGTATAACCTAAACCTTTTAGTATCTTAGTAAATTTCTTTTTTGATAATTTAAAAAAGAATATTTGAAATATACAGAACATTATTAATAAAGGAAGTAAAGCTATTGTTACTTCGAACAACATTTTAGGTATTTCTTCTATGAATGGATGTATTATACCTTTTGTAGTTGTAGAATCATAGGCTAGATTTCCCGTTAATACTTCTACTTTAGACAATATACTCATTATGAGTACTGATATGATCGGCCCTGTTGAGGCTATTGCAACCAACCCAAAGCTATCTTCTTCTGACTCTTTCCCCCCTTTAACTGAGGATACCCCTAAACCTAGAGCTAATATAAAGGGAACAGTCATTGAACCTGTGGTAGCTCCCGCTGCATCAAAAGATATGGCTAGAAAGCCTGATGAAGTAAATATGGATAATAAAAATATTCCTCCATATACTATAGTTAAAAGTTTAGATAAAGATTTGTTGAATACTATTCGCATTAATCCTACTACAAGTAATACCCCTACTCCCATTGAAACCACTAGTAATAGGCTAAATTTTGATATGGCTCCTGAGGTTACCCCACTTACCTGCCCTGCTAGCACTTGTAAATCTGGTTCTGCAATAGTTATGAGGAATCCAAGAACAAATCCAAAAACTATCATTATCCACATTTTCTTTTTTTTCGTAAGCGAGGATCCCATGAGAGAACCTATAGGCTGTATTCCTATATCAGCTCCAAATAAAAATATAGCTAATCCAATTATTATGAGCACTGCTCCCACAATAAATCTCCACACCAGATCTGTTTCTATAGGAGCCACAGTGAAGTTAAGTATTAATACTATAAGTGTAATTGGAAGTACAGCTAATATAACTTCTTTAAATTTGTTAAAAAGTACATTCAAATAGTATCAGCTTCCTTTCTGTATTAGATTAGAGTTACAATATAAACCATAACTGCACGTTCATTATAGCCTACTATTTAACTTTATGTAAACCCAAATACAAATATTGTTTAATAATTCAAAGAATTTTAAAAAAATTTTTATAAAAAATTTAAAGATAGCTTAAAGATCTCTCTTTAAGCTAATTATAAAACTAATCCTCTTTAATGCTAAAAAATAAAGTTCCAAGTTTTTCTTTAAGCTCTACAGCTTTATTGTAATCCATGTACTCCGTCTCAATCCAAATACCTTTAGCATCATTTCTCAAATAAACCTTTGTTCCAATAAAATTAGTATTTAATATACTATTTATATCTATTCCAGCATATCCCTCCCAAGCTGCTGAAAGATAATTTGTGACTACATAGTACTTTTTTTCATCAACTACTTGCTGGCCAGTTACTCCTTCAGCTATAGCTTTAGCTATATTATAAGCATTATATCTGTGACTATCTTCTTTGCTATCTACAAAGCCACATTCTGCTAATATAGCAGGTGCTGTGGTGTATTTAAGCACATAAAGATTGGCTACTTTTATACCTCTATTTACATAACCTAATCCAGCCAATTTGTTTTGAACCTTATCAGCAAACTCCGCTGCCTTTCCTCCATAGGATACTATATAAGTTTCTACACCCTGTCCTCCGCCAGAATTTAAGTGTATTGATATATACAAATCTAGATTATTGGCATTAGCTATATCAACACGTTTTGCTAAACTTTCAGCCACGCTATTGGCAGTATCTACAGTACAATCAATGACTTCATGTCCAAGAGATGATAAAAAATTCTTTAGGTGCTTTCCTATTTCTCTAGTACATTCTGACTCTTTTAATATTCCCACTGAACCGTAATCAGGTCCTGAAACCGTATGCCCCATATCTACACCTATCTTCATAAACCTTTACCTCCAAAACTATATATTTTATTAAATATATATACTTCTAAAGAATTAATTTATTTATAATATTTTATTTTTTCATAATTCGTTATACTTATTTTGTCACAGACAATATTAAATTTTCATATATATAAATTAAGAGTAATCTTATTTAGGAGCAACCCCTAAAATCCACAGGATAAGATTCGAATCTTGTATACTCAGAAACAAAAAAATCATGGGTTAGCACAACACTAATCCATGTTTTTTCATAAGGTTTAATATTAATAGATTTATTTATAAATTTATAATATCCAGATCATCAGGAACTAGAATATTTCCCTCAAAAAATTCCATCCCTTCCTCTGTGTATAGTTTTTTTCTATTTTCTATATTTTTGTCCTCAGTATGATACATAATTATAGTTTTTGCATTTAATCTAGTTGCATTTTCACAGGCATCCTTAACGGTAACATGATGTTTTTCATAAGGCTTAAAAATATCCTTTTGCGAATATAAACAAAACGCCTCATGAAGAAGGTAATCAGCATTATTAGCATATTCAAACAGCTCCTCTCTATAGGGCTCATCTCCTAGAAAGGTTATTTTCTTACCATTTGCAAGCATAGTAGTAAACCCAAATTGAAGCTGTTTTGTACTTCTAATATCAAAAAATTCTATATCCCACTTTAATATTGTAGTTTTACACCTATCATAAATTTCATTAAATATTATTCTCTCCCCAAAGCACTTTGTAAATTTCTTTTCTAAGAGAAGGCTTGCTATAGTCTTTATAGCCTCAATATTATCCTTATGACAGTATATTATTAAGCTTCCTTCATATTTATTATTTATAATTTGCTGAGCTACTGCCCGTATAATCCATATAACACCCATAATATGGTCATTATGTCTATGAGATACAAAAACATGGTGAATTTTGTTAATATCTATATTCAATTTTTCAAGATTTGAGAGAACAGTATTACCTCCACCTGTATCTACCAAAAAATGTTCATGTCCATCCGAAATAGTAAAGCATGTATTATAGCATTTTGTAACCATAGCACAGCCTGTGCCTAAAATATTAAGTGTTTCCATAATATCCTCCAACATATATCTTTTAATTTGTAAAGTCAACAACCTTAATACTATACTATTATACATGATTTTCAAAATATTTCATATTTCTAAGCTCAATATTCTAAGCTTTTATATCTTCAAGCTTATCTATCATATCTAAACACTTTCCTGCGCCAAGAGCCACACATTCAAGAGGTGATTCTGCAATATATACGGGTATATGCATTTCACTAAATATAAGCTTATCTAAACCCTTTAAAAGAGCTCCACCACCTGAAAGCGTTATCCCTTTGTCCATTATATCTGCTGCAAGTTCTGGATCCGTTTTTTCTAGTGTAGTTCTAATGGCTTCAATTACTAAAGCTACTGATTCTTTTAAAGCATCCCTTATCTCACTGTCCGTAATGGTAATAACCCTCGGAAGACCAGTCATTAAATCTCGTCCCTTTATCTCTATAGAATTTTCTTCATAATCTTCATCCTTATATGCAGATCCTATTTCAATTTTAATATTTTCAGCTGTTCTTTCCCCTATCATTAGGTTAAATTCTTTTTTTATATAGTTAATAATTGCCTCGTCTAGCTCATCTCCTGCAACTCTTAAGGTTTTACTTGTAACAACTCCTCCAAGAGAAATAACGGCTATCTCTGTGGTACCACCGCCAATATCAATAATCATACTACCAATAGGTTCGTTTACAGGAAGACCTGCTCCTATAGCAGCAGCCACAGGCTCTTCAATCAGCATAATTTTGCGTACTCCAGTTTCTCTGATTGCTTCATGAATTGCTCTCTTTTCTACCTCCGTAATTCCTGAAGGATGGCAAATTACAACTCTAGAACTTGCAAAAGAAGCTTTTCCTGTAACCCTTTCAATAAATTTTTTAAGCATTTGTTGGGTCATATCAAAATTAGCAATTACACCATCCTTTATAGGCCTAATAGTTATAATGTCTTCTGGCGTTCTTCCTATCATTTTCTTTGCTTCTGATCCAACGGCTAAAACTTTTCTATCGCTAACTTTTATAGCTACAACCGAAGGTTCCATTAGCGAAATACCTTTTCCTTTAACATATAATAAAGTGTTCGATGTGCCTAAATCTATTCCTATATCCTTAGAGGTTATAAAAAATTTCATCAAATTTCTCCTTTCAAATTTACAATATACCCTTCTTTTTAAGACTGAAAGTGCTGAAGGTAATATACCGAAAAGTGGATTTACATTTTTCATAAAGACTTCCTCTTAGATAAAAAGTAACTTTGCATTAGTATATATTTGATTACTCTATTTTTCAACGCATAAATAATCCCTCTAATTCTATAATTTATTAAAAATATAAAATTTAAGAACTATTTTTCCTAAAAAATTACATACAACCTAAAGCAAAAAGGCATGATTGGTTCTTTTTCCAAACATGCCTTTAAAATTATTAATGTTCATGAGTATGATGTATATCTGGTATATACTTGCGCCTATGAACTATTTCTTCATGACTATGAACATGGATATGTTCTCCATATTTCCTATTCTAGAATTCCTTCAAAAAAAGAGCTTTAACAAGAGCTCTTTTTACCTTATGTTTTGATACCTCATAATAATCTTTTCAATTAATTCATCATTAATATCTTCTTTTAGGTAATATTTTTTCTTATTCCTACAATCAAATTCAATTTCAATACAATCAATACGGTAACTCACAATAATTATATTTTTATTCCTCATACCCCTTTCAGCCCTACCGTCTTCTATTAACGATGATGGTACGAAAGTTATTGACTTGTCCCCTCTTTCTTGAATCATACAATCAATAATTTCTCTCATTTTAATCTTTTTAATCAAATGTTCTAGCAGAATTCTTATAACCTTAGGATGATTAGAATAATTCTGACTTTTGAAATAATCATTTAATGTTAAAAATTTATAACATATTTTCCTTGCGCCATTCAAAACTCTCACTCCCATAATATAACGCATTTCTTTGTATTACATAATAATATCAAATTATACCTACTTGTCAACCTATGAGATAATTACTTAACCTCCTTTTAACAAAGGTTTAAATTTTAAAGTAACAATTTTCTTTTAATTACATATAATAGTATTAGGGCTAAAGCCCGCCTAAACGCCACTCCTATATTAGCAATATGGGATATATAAAAAGCCATAGATTAGAACAAAACTAATCTATGGCTTTTCCATTTATACTTCAATGTTTCTAATTCTAACAATGAAATAAGCTTCCATTAACTTCTTCTAAGCTATCATCCAATAAATTTTGTCAGTTCCATATTGAATTTATCACGTTCTTCCCAGAATAATCCATGACCGCTGTTTTCAAAGGGAACAAGTTTAGAGTTTTTAATTCCCTCCTTTTGCGCTATAGCAAGTTGGAATGGGCAAACTTTATCATGAACTCCATGAAGAATTAAAGTGGGAACGCATATTTTTCCAAGATCAGAAAATAAGCTTTCGTCTCTAAGGGCCTCTGCAAGCTTTCCAGTGGAGTAACCTGCTGCCTGCAATCCAAGTTGAAAGAACCAATCTGAGAAAGCGCCAGTTATATGTTGGAAGAAGAACATATCTCCAAATCCCTGTAACATTTTTGGACGATCATTATAGGTCTCTTCAATGATTTTACTTACATCTTCTTTAGTTAACCCATAAGGAAAGTCTGGACGTTTGGTAAAGCTAGGTGCCGCAGCAGCAAAAAGCGCAAGTTTAGATACGCCATATCCGTTGTGGCGAGCCATGTATCTAATTGAAATGGCTCCTCCTACCGAGTGCCCTCCAAGGGTGAAGTTTTGCAATTTGAGTGTTTCAACTACCTTTCGAACATCGTCTGCTAATCTATCGTAAGAATATCCTCTCCAAGGCTTATCTGAATTACCGAAGCCTCTTATGTCAATGCCAATACATCTATAACCCATTTTAGGTAACTGATCAAATTGATATTCAAACAATTTGTGATTTGCTGGCCAGCCGTGTATAAACAATATCGTCTTACTGCATTCAGGATTAACATCTTCTACATATATTTTTACGTCAGGTTCTACTCTAACATAGTATCCCAATTACATTCCTCCATTAATAAAATTGTATTCATTAACATGTTATGCATCCTAAAATAAATAGGTGAATTCTTTATTTATTTCCATAAATCAATCTTTTAGCACTATACTTAATCTTTTTTTAATCACCCTAAATAATTCTTCACACTCTTCATTAATATCATATATCAAACTAATTGTATCTTTAAGCTCTGATCTTTTGGGATGTACTATAGAAGAAAGAGTTAAATAGTTAACTGAAGTTGATAAATTAAGAGAAGCTGTAGAAACCAAATATAATGTATTTACCAATGGAAAAACGCTATTATTAATATATTCAAGTTCACAGGGGTTTAAAGGTAATTTACATAGCTCATCTTTTATGGAATTTATATTTTTTAATGTATCTGCTGTTTGATTGATAGTATCGTTTATAGAGACCTGAGGGCAGTTTTCATCATCTGCTTTGCCTTTTATTAATATATCATTTATTTTTTTAGAATTCTCTATATCCGAAATTATATTACAAATACTTTGATTGCTTGCTTTTGCATCTTTACTTTCTGCCTTATCATCTAAATGCTTGCTTTGTAAATTAATATTTGAGGACTCATTGATAGGATTCTCTCCAGAAGGCTCAACTATGGAATTATTCATTGAAATACTATCACTATTCATTGTTACCTCCTTTGATATAGTCTGCCATAGCACTTAGCATTTGCAAGATATCTATACTTTTGCCAATTATATACTTATTTTATATTCAATAATTTTTTTAAAATTCCTTAAAAAATAAAAAATAAAGCAAAATGAAAAGACCTGTTACGGTCCTTTATCTTTCTTAATATTTTATAAATTCATTTTTACAGTTATTGCAATGTGACTTGCTATATTGCACTTATTAATATAGGGAAACAACTTCGACTATTAACTTATACATCTAAATCTTCCACAAAACCCATTTGCAGGTTGATAATTCATATTTAATTTCAAAAGTTTTTTCTATTCTATTAATCACACTTTGACATCTGAAAACAAGCATATTATTACCTGCAAGCTTCTCTTTTTGACATGCTATTATTTTATTTATAATTATTACATTATAAGTTTCATCGCTATTAACAATTTTAAATCTCACTGGATTAGGAGTCCCATCTTCCTTAAACCATGCAACCATTTGTATCGGTCTTGCCACTATTTTCATCTTGCACCACCCCAATTATAAAATACTTGTCATTACTGGATATTCCTCTTCTCCTACACCACCACTAAGTCCCTTAATCCCAGAGTTTATAAAAGCAGCTCTTATTATGGTTTTTGATCCAAACTTTTGTCTTAGCTCATCTATTGCTCTATCAATGGCCCTATCTTTTTCACTATTCTTCTCATCAAAGATGCTACTCTGACAATATTCATTGGTACAAAGCTCGCTAACTCTAACACCTAAATGCCTTACAGGTTCTCCTTTCCACACCTCATCAAAAAGGTCACAGGCTACCTTCGCAATTTTCCTAGTATTATCTGTTGGGTTATATATTTTTCTTTGGTGAGAATAGTTTATAAATTCATTGCTCCTAATGTTAATAGATATCAACTTACAACAATTTTGGCTATGCCTTAGCCTCATTCCTACCATCTCTGTAAGAGATAAAATAACTTTATGAGCTGTATCTCTGTCCTCTACATCAAATCTAATAGTGGTTGAATTGCCCATACCTTTCATTTCTATATGATTGCTTTTACGTACCTCAGAACTATCTATTCCATTGGATTATCATGAAAACTCCTAGTGTACCAGAATATAACTTTATAGATTAACATATATGGAGGTAATGTAACCAATGGGTTAAATCAAAGTTATGCTATTCGTTTGGGAATAAGTAAATGCAAGTCAATAAATTATTTAACAGAATAATACGCACTTTTCTTATAAATCGTCATTACTTTATATAGCATTTATTTTGAAAAACCATGCTTAATAACATTACAAAGCTTACCATTTTTTTAAGCACTACAAATTCTTTTATAGCAACGCCTTCAACTCCAAAAATTTACTTTCAACTGAAAGGGAATTAAAATCTCCATTTGCTAAAGGCATTGCTACTTTTCGTTTTACTTCTCCTAATTCTTTCCCAAGAGTATCTTTAGAAACTTCTGTGCCTGATATTCCGTAAATTATCCCATTCTACTACACTTGGATACACACCTGTACTTGTTTTGTTTTTACAGCCCACAAATGCAACTGTGAATATTAATAACAAACAAAGTGTTATTATAGAGTATTGGCATTCAGAGATCTATAATAATTAAGCCACTGAATGCTCATCAAAACTTTAGTTTATAATTTTGATAATATCTTAGAATTCGGATAATACTCTAGGAAAATATCCTTAGTCTCATCGTCTAGCTGCTCCCCTAACGTCTTTTTATTCCTTCTTAGTAATCCTGAATCTTTTTGTTCTATCAACCATTTCATTATATCTCTTTTATATGCTATCCTGTTAGCAGCTATTGCAACTAATAATAAATTATCATTAAATTTTTGCTTATTTTCTTGAGCTATGGAATTGGCTACTGCTTCCTTATTCTCTAGTATTACATTTACCGCACCTTCAATATTATTCACTATGCTTTTATATATAAACTCTAGTATATCTTCAAATAATATATCGTCAATAAAAGTTACTATCTGATAAGCTATTCGTCCTACCTGTTCATTGTTAGATTTACCTGAAAAAACCAAACTTATTAAGTTTGATATTGTAGATTTATTTATCTTTATCCAGTTATTTAACCCAAAATCATTCGCATCATTTTTAGGATACGATAATAAACACCTAATAACTTCATTACATTCTTCTATATCCATATCTTGAGATAAGTATCTCCATGTGAAAAGTAAAGCTTCTTTACTATTTTGTTCATCTATAGATGTAACTTTATATAATTCAGCAATTTGAGCTGGATTTAATTTAATACTATATTTTCTTATTAACTCTCCAACTTCGATACTATGATAACTCCATATTTTTAATGCAAGGTTTTTTATAACCTCTTGCTTATTTGCATCTGATGCTTTATTAGATACTAGGGTAATAAATGATTCAAATATTTTTGCTGAATACTCAGACGAATAATAGGAATTAAGATGATTTACAAAACTGTTATATATATTATTTGCCTCACTATCATCAATGCTGACAGTATCCCACCTACCAAGCAATGCTCTTGAAATTAGTTCGAAGTTCTTTGGATTGCTAGTATACTCCCCATGTGTGAATAAGTAATTTAAAAGTACATTAACTTCACTTTGAGAGACAAATCTTAACTTTGATGCTACTATTAGCATTAAACTAGAGATATACCTTACGTTAGAATAATTGTTATACATAACATTTATTACTCGCGCTAAATAAGAATTCACTGCAGATATTTTATAATCATCATCTTTAATATTATTTATAATTGTATCAAATATACTAAGTTCTCTTTCAGAATACTCGACATAATAATTATGAAAAATATTTAGTTTTGTAAATATTTTAGTATGTATATTGGCCGGTAATATACTGATATTTTTGCAAATCCACAAGATACATTCTTTTTCTAATTTTTCAAAAATACCTTCTATCCAAATATCCAACACTTGAGAAGCCTTATTCGTGTCATTATTCCAAACTATATCTATTGCCTTACAAGCTAGTTCTCCATAATTTTGTTGCTCAGCCCATATTATAGCCAATTTTTTTATTGAGTCAATTGAATTTTCATCTATACTATTGGCTTTGCTTAACACATAAATGAGTTTATAAGATAAATCCTTACACTTTTCAAGCCGCCATGAATCCTCTATTAATCCTTTTTCTATTCTACTTGAGAATGCCCTAATAAGTTTATTTACTTGAACACTGTCAAAGTAAGATATCTTTTCAATCAAATAATCTGTAGATAAATCTATTATGTCTTCACATTTTACGGCAAAAGATTCATCTAGCATATCGCAAACTATACTTCTACTTTCTTCTCCCCTTGACCAGGTATACTCAATAATATCTTTATAATTATCATGAAAATCATCTAGTTTAACATCTTCGTGGGCCTTCATATACTTTAGTCCTTCAATAGCATATGTAATTCCAATTGGCTTAAACAATACCTCCTTAAACTCTCCATACCATTCATATAATTTCGAAAAGTCAATATAATCTTCATCAATGCCATTATTAACTCTACGTTCTTTTAACCAATTAATTAATTTATTTTCGTGCACCTCAGTTAATCCTTCTTCGAAGTAAACTTTTAATACTACGGGAATTACTCTCTCAATTATGTCTTCTATATCATCATATGAGTAGGTTTCCCCCTCAGGAGTTTTAAAATCTATTTTGCCATTAGATATAATAAATTCATTAATTAATGCAGCTACAAGATCTTTCTTTTCTTCTTTTGAACACAACTTCATTATTTCAAATATCGTATCTATAGACATTCTCCATCTTAATATGTTAGACTCTACTAACTTTGATACGATAAAACTAATTATACTTTCAGTACCTTCTTCAAACATATTATTAAGTTTACCTAACACATATGCAGCATTTTCTACTCTGCTTGTAGTATCCCCCCCAATCTCCTCAATAATATCTTTTATCATATGAACATGTTCATAACTAAACACATTTTGGATTGAGTGCACATGTATTTCATCTAAGAATCCATTAACATCGCCCGAAACTAGTGCATCATATACACGAGTATTATCGCCAACTTTTCTAGATACAGAATCCTGAGATAATAATATAAACGGTTGCAATGTCTTTGGCATCTTAATTCCCTGAATACTTGCAAGATATTGTCTTAAATCTTTATAATTATCTTTTAGCTGACATTTTTCCAAGCTTCCGTATTTTTCTAACAAAATGCTTGACTTTGAAGAAGATAAATCGTTATTGTTATTCTGTATAAATACCTTCTTAAAATCATTTAAAATATTTGGTTCTTCTATCAAGTCATTATAAAAAAAATGATAATCAATTTTTAATACGGTAATAACTGCCAGAATTATCGGATAATTAGTTATTGTGCCTTGTAACAAACCTCCTGGACGATTTGACCCAGAACCTTCCCACTCCCTATGTTTAGCTATCCACCACGATTGCGCATAAGCATTTATTAGTTGCACTGCGTTTCTCGGATTTTGAACCTTTATATGAATTAATCGGTCTATTAAATCAGATAACTTACAATTACATTCCTCCAATTCTTTTTCAAACCCAGGCATTACTTCTAGTATTTTTTTGCTTGCATAATTACGCATATCTCTTTTAGGCATTGGTGGAACTTCTAACCGGAATTGAAATATCCTATCTAAATATCTTCTAGCTTCCTGTGGATCAATTTCTTTACCATTCTTTTTATTTGCTAAAGCATTAGCCACCTTATCTTCATCGCAAGATATAACAAATACAACACCTATCCCTTGAGGAATGTATTCCTTAGGTATGTCCATAAAAACTCTAACCGCATCCAATGCTGAAACCATTTCTTCTGATGTTAGTCTATCTAAGTCATCAATAAATATTACAATACGTTCGCAGCCATGATTTTCTTGCTTAAATTCTCTCAATTGTGCTATCAAATAATCTATGTACTGTTCAGCATTTGTGCTAGGAGGATATACTTTTGTAACAGTTGAATATAAAGGCACTAAAGGAGGCTTGTAAGAAGAAATTTGCTTCCAAATTAAAGTTGTTGCTAAAACAAAACCTCCTGTTATTGCGCTCGCCCACTTTAAATCTTTAATAAACCACATTAAAATAACAAAGCATATTATAAATACCAGAAGTATTAATAAAAGCTGTGCTGGATACCAAACAAAAGCTTGAAAAAAATCTTTTCCTATTTCTCTCCATGTTCTTTTTTTATTGAGATTTTCAGTAGTTTGATTATATAGTTTTCCTGTTAAATCGTCTTCTTTTCCCCCCAATGAAATGTATACATGTCTCAAAAGCACTCTTTTTATATCAAGACCACCATATCTCCATGCATTAAAAGTTACTGTATGTATTTTTTTCTTTCTATTTTTCCTATTATCATTGAATGTAGAATCTTTTAATTCCTCCAAATACATTTGCTTAATAGAACTTTTTCCAACTCCCCAAGAACCTAAAAGTCCTATAGAATATGGCGGATCATGTCCTTCTATTAAATTGGTTAATGCCTTCGCAATATGCCTATGACCAAAAGCGTCTTCTTTTGAGTTAGAAATTTCTCTATCAAGCAAAGACGGCATCTTATCTTGAGGTATATCCATAAACACTCCTCCTAGATATATTTTATATACTATATATTATAGTAATATAGACTCAAACAAACAATATAACTTAGTAAAATCCTTGATTAATTGGTAAAATAAAATAACTTTTATATAATAAATGAAAAGCTATCAGGCTATAACAGTATGACTTTATAGTGAATGCAACCTACATGCATATGTTGGTTGCACACACTACAGACTATGCTTTACTAAAACACTAACTAATAATCTGTTATTATAATTTATTCATAATATATAAGATTTTTATATTCAATTAATATATAATGCATATTATGTATCAATGAAGTTCGTTACCCCACTAATATCTAATTAGTAATTACTAAAAAATAAAAACAACGTTATTATATAATGTGTTCAATTTTTTATTGATAACAATTAAGCTTTTTATTAGCAAGTTACTCTCCCAATTTGCCTTTTTTCCAACGTATTAGTTAAGTGTTTTAGTTCTATAATAGGTATAATCTTCTGCGCTCCATGCTTAAGTACCCAATTATTATCTTCTTTGATTAAGCTCAATATTGTTCCATCCTTCAGTGTTTTTTTCTCATTTATATCAAGATCAACTAACCAGCATACAATATAATCAAAAGTCTCATAAGGATGCTCATGTTTAAATATATTGCTTAATTTATATTCTATTTCAACCAAAACTTTCTTTCCGCTATCACCAAAGCAAATCATATCAGTTGTTGAGTTATGTGAATAATGACCGATTTTTTCAATATGTTCTATATATTTTTTTGTTCCTGGGTTTGACATAATAGCAGTGCAACTTGCGATTCATTATCTGGACGTTTTGATATTGGAATCTCATCCAACAATAGGTCTTCTATTTTATCAAAACTATCAAGTCTGTTTTCTAATTGTTTCTGCTTTTCTCTTACCATATATTCAATTTCCTCAGATTTTCTTAAACTAAAATATCCCTCGTCAGCCAAAGGAATGATATCTTCAATAATTATTTTTCTTGCCTCATCAAAGACCCATTTAACCTTTTGGTCACTCTGATTTGATAAATCGTTTCTATCAGCAGTTAATTCAAAAGCTTGAGAGTTTATTAATAAGTGATAGTGGTTAAAGTTTAAATCTGGCATTAAATTTACCTTTTTAGTAAAGGGAATGAAATCTTTTGATAAATAGACACCAAATCTAGACCTTAGACTTTCACCTTGCTTTAATTTCACAACTTTCCTTCTACAATTTGTTCCAGAAACTGTACCATACATTTGAAACGAAACATATTCTCCATTAATATTTGTTGCTCTATGATAAGGACCGAAGTGCCTACAGTAATTTACAGATCTTTTGTAAATAAGCTCACATGGGTCAATTCTAGGTTTTTCTTGTGGCGGATGAAATTGATGTGTACCTGCAATTTCTTCTTTTATATTATTAATTTTGTCTTCAATAAAAATTCGAGGTGCTATCTGCATATTATGTATATACTTATGTAGTTCTGTGCAATTTGCAAAGTATGTTTTAAAGCTTCCTGCTGCAGTAAACCACAATACATAATCCTTAATTGTTTCAAAATTAAAGTATTTCTCTGGGTTATTAATCCTATACCCTTCAATCACTACACAAGTCCCTGCCCTACCAGTTTTGGGTAAGATTGTTTCAACCTCATATTCTGGTAATGTATTATTACACAAGAGCTCCCATGGGTGTTCCATTGTTACTTTATACGCCTCGCCACTTCGTGTTTGTGTTTGAAGTATTATTTTATCACTCTTAAAATATATTTTCGTTCCTAATCCTTTTTCCCCAATGCCTAATTTACCCTTATTAGAATCTCCTAAGTTAAAAAATCTATGAACATCACTTTTACTTAATCCCTTGCCATCGTCATAAATTTCAATAATAAATTTGCCTATGTTATTTCTATAAACAATTATTGAAATTGCTTTAGCTTCTGCATCATGACAATTACTAATAGCTTCTCTGAGAAGTTCCATCGGGTTAACCATATTCTGAGCTATTTCTCTAAACATTGAAATGTCTTTTACTTGAGGCCTAAACTTTTCCAAGATGTTCACCTACCTTCCATAATAATAATATTTGCACAAAATTTAAAAATATGCTAATCTAGCATATTTTTATAGGTTTTTTCTATTAAAATCATTACATAACATTTTTAGTTTTAAGGATGATAGTTATGTTAGTAAAAAATATTACTGGAAAGAGAATCAAAAAACTTAGACGATATAAGAAGGTGACTCAACTTCAATTAGCTGCTCGTCTAAATCTCCTTGGTATAGACTTTGATCAAACAACTATCTCTAAAATTGAAAATCAAACAAGAGTTCTTCTAGATTACGAAATTAAAGCAATAGCTCAAGCTCTTGGAGTTGATATAAACGATCTTTTTGATTAGATAATAGAACAATATTATAAAAATATAAAGGATAGTTAGTACACCTATCCTTTTATAAATTTCGATTTGTGTTTAACATATTCTTACCATAGTTTAAATAACTATCACTGTAAGTAATGTATAGAAAAATAAAGTCTGATTTCTATACCTTTCTTCTTGTCTACCTTCAATATTTGCTCTTCTTTCCTTAACATCTTTAATAATATCTTTTGCTCTTTTTTTATTTTTTCCCAAAATAATCTTAGTAAATGAATAACTACATAACATACAGTAATTTCATTTAAATCAGCCTTTATCTAAGAATCTTAAATAATTTTAGTGACTAAAGCAATCTAATCATTGATAAAATTAATTCTTAATACTAAGAATGTTGTTGCATTAGCTAAAATTAGTGTAATGGTAAATCCTATCTTTGTAATATATTTAATTTTTTAAAATTTTTAATTACGCTTGTAGTAATATAACTATTTCATTATGTAAAGCATATCTAAAATAGTTTTTATGGCAACATCTATTATCTGCTACTCTAGATTTTCTATTTTATCAAGATAGAAAATAATATAACTTTTTATTAGTATATATAATTGGCAGTTATGTTTTTATTTTATATAATATAATTATTAGTTATATTTATTTATAAACGCTTATATTAAAGGGGATTATTATTATGTTATCATTATCGCTTGAGCAAATAAAAGAAAATATTTCATATGCAAGAAAGAAAGCAGGAATGACACAAGAAGAAATGTATAAATTATTAGATATTACTCAACCCGCATATTCCTACTATGAAAAGGGTGAAAAACCTATCCCATTAAACAAAATCCAAAAAATTTGCGAGATATTATCTATTCCCATAAAATCAATACTTAGAGATATATCTCTTGATGAAAGTAATGAGGATACATTACTAAAAATTAGTAATAATTTAGAACGTATAGCTAACACTCTCGATAAACTATATGATTTTATTGCTAATAAGCAGTAAAACTCCTTTATAAAACTGATATTGTAGTTGTTTAACTAAATACTATATCAGCTGTTTATATTATAATTTATCAGAATTTAAATAGCTTTCATTAATCTTCTATCCTTCTTTTGAAGGTTACTGCATTCGTATATGAATTAGAAATCCCTACCTTTTCATTGTGTTGTGGCTGTAAAACACCTACAACCTTCCACCCTTCAGTTCCATAATCATTAAGTTCTTTTGGCAGCTCTACAGAATCTTTTAAACCCTCATATTTTTCAATTTGTATAACTTTATATTCCCACTTCATTTAAGTTTCCTCCTTTATTTTTTTCATTTTTGGAGTAATTTAATACTATTCTACGCTAATAAACTGTCTATCTAAATCTAGTACATAATATATAGCGTTCTGTGAACAATAACTTGGCACTTAGTACATTGCCAAATGTACTCCTTAGGATAATCCACTGAACTAAGAATTTTAAATCTTCGCATGTAAAGCATTCATAGATCTCTACATTATACCACGTTCCATCTTTACAGATTTTAGTTATTTCATCTTTTATTTTTTCTATAATTCCAATATAGTTCATTACTAATTGTCCTAGAATATATTTTCCATTTAAATTAGTAAAAGATATCTTCTCTTAAAAGACCATAAAAATATTTTTTAATATCATGTTTACACTTTTTCATTATTATACTCTTTAATTAATGTAAGATCTTTCAAGTGCACAAGAAAATTTCTTATAAAAATATAATTTAAGGAGGATTTTATTAAAATGTACGCATCAACTGCAAAACAAATATTATCAGAAGGAATAACATATCCTGGTGAAAGGTATTATGCTAATAATGGGTCAGGAGAATATGTTCAACTTATGAGTCATTACGCTGGTGCTACTATGTGGCAAACATGTGCTCAAGTATGCACTGATGGATGTGGATCTACACAAAGTCCAACGCATCAATCCACTACAACAATGGGCAACAAAATAAATGCAGATATACACCCTTATATAGTGTTACCCATGAACCATAATAGCAACATTAAGATTGGAGATTTAGGAGTTGTCATAGACACTGTAACAGATAGATCAGTATATGTAATATACGCTGAAAACGGTCCAAGTGGTAGAATAGGTGAAATGTCAGTTGCTGTTTTTAACAAGCTAGGTCTAGGCTATAGAAATGCCAATGGAACTTTTTATGGGTACAATGAGAAAAGATTTATTACAATTATGTTTCCTGGTTCAGGTAAAAGATATGGATATAATGTTTATAACAATGTACCAACTCCTAGTGAATTAATAACAAATGCAATAATAGAAACTCAAAACTTTCTTAACACTAGAGATAATATGCCACCAATCCAATAAATATTTTTGTATAAACTAAGTAAAATGGCTGTTGTTAAAATAATATTCTAAAAATCACTTTTAACAACAGCCACTTTTGCTTTAAATATTCTTAAATATTAAGTTAACTTTTGATTATAATAATGTTAACTATATCATCTTAAAAGCTCAATTTATAAAGTAATTGCAATATTGATCTAAAAATCTTTTTCTTCCAAATTTTTATAATACGATTCTACATAACTATAATCTTCTATTGGATTTCCTTTAAGTTTCAATTTTTTAAGATTTATAAGATTTTTTAAAGCTTGTATATTAGATATGTTATTATAATCAATCCATAATTCTTCCATAGAAACCAAATTTAATAAAGCATCAATGTTTTTTATTTTATTCGAAGTTAAAACTAATACTGTCAAGGCTTTTAAATTTCCCAATATTTCTATATTCTCTATTTGATTATAATATAAATTTAAATGTTTTAAATTAGTTAATTCCTCTAATCCCTTTAAATTATTTAATTTACCGTAGGCTATGTCTAAATGATTTAACGTTTTCATGTTTTTTATAGGCTCTAAATTTCTAATATTATTTTTTCCTATAATTAATTTTTCTAAATTAACCAATTGTTTTAAATGCGTTATATCACTTATTTTATTATCATACAAATTTAATTCTTTTAAATTTACTAAATTATATATGGATTTAACAGAGCGTATTTCCACATTATTTGCTAAATCTAATGTTTTTAGTTCAGTGAGTTTATATAAAGGCGATAGGTCGCTTATTTTATTTGCACAAAGGTTTAAATATTCTAAATTAGCCAAATCACTTAATGCTTCTAAATTACTTATATTATTTCTTCCTAAATTTAAATCCTTCAAGGAAATCAGCTTACTTAGTGATGTAATATCAGATATATTATAATTACCAAACAAATTTAAATAAGTTATATTGGTCAAATTTTTTAATGGTGTTATATCTTCTATGGTTCCATTGCTTAAATCTAAATAAGTTAGCTTTGTTAAGTTTTCTAATGGTATTAAATCATTTATCCTACAATTACCCATTGTTAGCTTTTCTAAATTGATTAAATTCTCAATACCCTTAAGATTTTCTATTCTTCCTGAACCTCCATAAGTATATTCAGTTATTTTTGCAACATCACTTTTTAAAATATTTCCTTTAGGCTTTTTGATTATTTTTCTTATGTCTTCTGTTAAATTTTCGTCTTCAAATGTAACTATTTCACCTTTTAAAGCTCCTAAAGCTTCCTCACTAACAAGTTGCGATTGACTAACGGTAGTTATACTTATATTATTTTCTATTGTCTTTCCACCACAGCCTACTAAAAATATAGATAATATAATTAAGCTAATAATTTTTTTCACCTAACTCTCTCCTTTTCTAAATATTGTATATTAATAATTATATAGGAAAATTTTCCTTCTTCATACTTATAAATACAAGTTTATATATAAATATTTTATTATTAATATTTTCAAGTATACACTCCCATAGTAACATGGTGGTTAAAATTATATATATAAATTCTTGTTTCCTACTTAAAACCTCATTTAGCACCTTAATGAATCAACTATTTTCAATAACTTTAATAACTTTTAGGTTATATAATCACCTCACATATTTGAAAAAATATGTGAGCACCTCCCTTATCCTTACGATTTTTATTTATGAATCATCAGCCATATCTATAAATAAAATTTGTATTTTAATTAAGTATTAGACAATAGTCATGTATTCCAATGAACTCAATCTTAAGATGTTTTATGGTATTTCTAACTCAATAAAATTTCATTAAAAAGTCTCTCATGAAATCGAATTAGTTTTATTATATAACTTCATCTTCTTAAATCATTTTTAATAGTTCTGTATTCTTTCTTGAACATTTGCTAGTTCACAATAGCTAGTCGCTATTCATTGTTTAATGATATCTACTAACATTGTATAGAGCTATCATCAGCATTTCGGCTACATCCTGTGATATTTGAGTAAATTCTTTCCTTTGCTCTAGCCTTAATAATTATCTAACTTTTAAATTCATATAAATTACCTAGTTTTTTCAGATATAGTTTGTACAGCATTTCTAAGATCATTGCTGCTTGATTAGCTATAGCGTCTTGTCATTTCTAGATTTTCATGTTCAGCTAAATATGCGATACGTTCTAACCTTACTCCTTTATCAACTAGATTCTTACAAAATCTATGTCTAAGAGCATAAGGAGATACATCTTCCAATCGTGCCATTTTTGTATATTTAACTACTATACGATAAGTGGAACGAGATGTTAACCTAGTATTTTTTTCACTAATAAATAAAGGATCTTCTTTATTTATTTCTCTCCTAAATTTAAGCCAATTTTATAAACTTTCTTTAACATCATTATTAAAAGGAACAATTCGAAATTTATTACCTTTACCATTCCGAACTATTACATCTTCTCTTTGTTTTTTTAGACATATATCATATATATTCAAGTCTGAAGCTTCTTGTAATCTTAATCAAGCACTCTCCAATATCTACATATGGCAAGATCTGACCCTTACCCACTTTGGTAGACACGAGGAACTCGTGTTATACTAAAAGTGAAGGGAATGATTTTAATGAATAACCATTATAGTGCAGAATTTAAATTAGAAGCAGTAAAGAGAATAGAGAGAACTAAGGAACCCGTTTCAAAGGTAGCAGCAGATCTAGGGATAAAACCTACAACACTTCAAGGGTGGGTAAAAAAATATAAACAATCTCCTAATGCTCCTTTCCCTGGTAGTGGTAATTTAAGTCCTGAAGATGAAAAACTCAGAAAGCTAGAAAGAGAGAATCGAGAGCTTAAAGAGGAAATTGAGATACTAAAAAAAGCGGCAGCTTTCTTCGCCAAGAACCTAAAGTAAAAAGGTTTGAATTTATCAAAGCTAACTGCAATAAATATCGTATAGCGAAGCTGTGTGAAGTCCTCTGTGTTTCTAGAAGCAGTTACTATGCATGGGATAAAAGACCTCAAAGTAAAAGAGAAATAGAAAATAGAAGTCTATTAAGAAAAATCCAAACTATCCACAATAAAAGCGGCAAGGTTTTTGGGTCTATTAAGATTACTCAAATTATAAATAAAGAAGAACCTAAGCCTATTAACCATAAAAGAGTAGAACGACTAATGAGTGAGAATGGTATAAGATCAAGGGTTTCTAAGAAATTTAGGGCAACCACTAAATCTAATCATAAGCTTCCAGTTGCAGAAAATATCCTTAATCGCGGTTTCTCTGTAGACAAACCTAATGTAAAAATGGTTAGCGATATAACCTACCTGTGGACAGATGAGGGCTGGCTATACATAGCTGGGGTTATGGATTTATGTGGACAGAAGATTGTTGGATTATCAATGAGTGAAAGAATGACTAAAGAACTAGTAATTAATGCCTTAAATGATGCTTATCAACGCGCTGGAAAGCCTAACGGCGTCATTTTACACTCTGATAGAGGGTCTCAGTACTGTTCTTATGACTATCAAAATCTTATAAAAAAGTATGGATTTATATGTAGCATGTCACGCAAAGGTAACTGCTGGGACAACGCTCCTATGGAGTCCTTTTGGGGTAAACTTAAGTGCGAATGGCTCTATGGAAAGCACTTTAAAACCCGTGATGAAGCTAGAGCAGCTGTTTTTGAATATGTTCAGATATTTTATAACAGACAGAGAATCCATGCTTCTAATGGCTATTTAACTCCAGATGAGTTTTATAATAGAGCAAATAAAAAAGTAACTGCAGCTTAAAAATGAAATAACTAGTTATTCTACGAGAAAATGAGATATAACGAGTTTAGTGTGTCTATTTTATTGGGGAAAGGGCAATCCTTAGCTTTTCGTTTTTCATTCTTGTTTTGTTCAATATCATGAAAGAATTTAGTGTTATCCTGCTTATACAACCATCTTGGAGCTGTATATTGAGCCATTATCCTTTTCATGGTTACTTTGCTCATTGGATTATATATTGTTAATTGAGTATCCATGGCGAATTTGAAATATTTTTTTAATGCAGCTATTATTTTATTTATTGTTGGTGCTTCCATTTTTTATATCTTATCACTTCAATCAGGATATTAATTTTTTAACTACATTTATATAATCCTTATTGTATTTTCACTTTTACTTTCATTTTTTAGTCAAGTAATATAATTATTAATCATAGTCATTAAATTAGTTTCCACTACAATCACCGTCTTATTAAAAATATGTAAAATATTAAAAGATAGAGCTTATGTATTCTCAGATATTATATGCATTACAATTATATCGTATCCTCGGTCTCTAATTAACTATTAAAAACAAAAACATGGCCGAAAATTCTATTTCTCAGTCATATTTTCATTGATTTTTAGAGTAATAAATTTTTCATATTTTTATATTAACAGATTCTTCAGCATATAAGAATAACAGCCTAATAATACTAAGTTATTTAAATAATGATATATTTGTTTTATACTTAATGTGTTTATTTTAATAAAATCGTGGTATAATAATGGTAGAGAACAGCACGCATGCGTTACTAAAATGAGTATCATTTGAGGTCAGGAAAATGCCGCCAAGCTATTTTTCCTGACTTTTGCTTTTTTGTTTAATATTTTTATTATTATTTACGTCTATACTAATCTCAGCATCTAATCCGCTTTTTCCAATCTTTGCTCCTCTGTCCATAGCTATATTCTTATTTTTACCTTTACCTGATGCATACAAAAGTACCATTCCCATTCCTAGCGATGCCACAGAGACTACTGCTAAGATGGCGATTATAATAATTGCATTACTCATAACCATAACATCCTGGCTCCGGCTTACTGGTGGGACTAATCCAGGAAAATGTTAACTCATTAAGTTTCCTAATTCATTATTTTTTTATCATAACATATTTTTCCGTATAAGAAGTAAAATATAAGGCAGATATGTAGTTTTTAATAGTCTTATTAATTATAAATTAAATACTTAAACTTTCTATTAAAATTTAAATTATGAATCTTTAAGATACGATTTTTGAATTAATTCAAAGGCCCTTGTCATCTTAGAATGTGTTTCATCATCCATATGGGTTAGTTCATTGTGCATAATATAATAAAATTTATCAAAACCAGATGAAAGCAACTCATGTTCTGTAACCGATCTTTCTGAAATGATTAATGCTCTAATGTCATTAATATTATTTTTTGTCTTATATGTAAGCCTATGGTTTCCATCAATAACAAGAATCCTATGCTTACCATTAAAAAAAAGAAACCATAACTATTGGTTTTTTAAAATTTGAATAAGAATTAACGTTTGTATCCACTGTTGCCTAGTTAATAGTACCATTTTCATTTACAAACTCTTCAATATCCTCCTTGTGTCATCATCTATATCTCAAAGTCCTGAATTAACTTTAATTATGCTTAATAAAATTCATATTTTCACATTCACTTACCTTTCTATAAAAAGTGTTAGTTTTTAAATTTAATATTCTCATAGCCTTTACAGCGGTTATTCGACAGGTCTTCAATCTAGTATATACTTCGGGAAACTGCCTTTCTGGTTCTTTTTTCTTTTTACCCAATTTAACCTCCCTTTTACGAGCTGATTCGATACCTTCTAATTGGAGCTCTCTTATTTTGTTTCGCTTATCTTCTACCATATAAGTTAGCAGCTGCAATACTAAATCTTTTATTAAAATCTCTAGACCGTGTATATTTTATATTTTAGTGTATCTAGTAGTGGCATACCTAATACTACTATATCCACTTGTTTTTTGTGTAATTTTAGCCCATTCTTCTAAGATTATTTGTTTATTTCTTCCTAATCTATCTAATGATTTAATATAAAGAACCTCCTATCTCTAAGCATAAGTTTCATGAGTTGGTATCTAGGTCCTAAAAAGTCTCTTCCACTTGCAACTTCTATAAATATATATTCCTTACTTATGTTGAGCTCCTAGACTACAATAATTTGTTTATCTGTATCTTCATCTCTACCACTACTCTAGCATAAAAAAATTCTCTCATTAGTTAATTACTCTCTATATGTAAATTATGCCTGTTCTTTTTTCAAAAGTACAATATACAATTTTGAAATGTCTTAATTTAATTAAGTAATACTTTTGAAAGCATTGTTTCAGAATATATAAACTCTTTCGAAATGTATACATTTTGGAAAAATTAATTGTAATTTTGAAACATATATGGAATTTATATATATATCTTCATATTAATATATTTATTACCACTATTTTTTATATTAAGGTTTACATTATTACATTTTTTCCATTTCTAATATAAAAATGGTGTTAAATTGGAGGTTTAATATGAAAAGTTTATACGAATCTATACATTTGTGTAAAGATGGTAATAAAGATATATTATTAGAAATTATTAATAAATTTAATCCTTTATTAAATAAGTATTCTAGGCTACTTAATTATGAAGATGCAAAATCCGATTTTACTTTATTTTTCATAGAACTTGTATATAAATTTCCTATTAATAATGAGGCCTTCATTCAAGATGCATATATAGTATCATACATAAACAAAGCTATAAAAAATAAATACATACATTTATCTAAGAAAAAGATGAATATAGAAAAATGTGAGGTAGAGCTTAATTTAGATATTGCTAATAATTTTTCTTACAATAATTCCTTAGATGATAAATTATACATTAATGATTTATTTAAATGCATTACTAAAAAAGAAAAGGAAATATTAGTGCTAAAGTATATAAAAGGTTATAGTGATGTAGAAATATCAAAAATATATAAGATTTCTAGACAAGCTGTAAATAGAATGAAAATTAGGGCATTTAATAAAATTGTATGTTTATATGGCAATTCGGAATCATATTTTACTGATCAATTTAAAAAACTTAATTAAACTTTATTAGTTTTATTAGCTTTTAATAAATTAAATAGGATTAATTAATAAAACACTTTATATTAAGTTTACAAATTTAAGATAAAAATCTTTTTATTAATTGTAATATTTCTTAACCGGTAAAGAGATATAAAATATAAAATTATTTTTAGGAGGATGTATATATGGCTACAGTAACAAAACCTTATATCAAACCAAGAAGTAGTTGGAACGCAAGTGCACCTACTTCATCTATGACAAGAATGTATAGCGTTAATAACTTAGTAATCCATCACTCAGAAGCTGTTCAACATGAAGGAACAGGGGATGCTGCCGCTAGATCAGTAAAAAGTATCCAAGAATGGCATCAAGGTTCGTCAAATGGTTGGGCTGATATTGGATACCATTATCTTATATCAGTTGATGGACAAATTTTTGAAGGAAGAGATATAAATTATCAAGGTGCTCATGTGGAAAATAATAATCAAAACAAAATAGGAATTTGTTGTTTAGGTAACTATATGAGTAAACCAATATCAGGTCTCCAACACAACAGCCTAGTAAAATTATTAGCTTGGCTTTTACAACAATATGGCGGTACCATTGTTGGTCATAGGGATGTAGGAAGTTCTAACTGCCCTGGTGATTCTTTATATGCTCAAAAGCCTCAAATTATCAAAGATGCTTTTGCATTACTTGGAATATATGAGTCATAAATAGAAGTTAATAGAAACAAAAGTTATGAATCGTTTAGATTCATAACTTTTGTTTTTGTTATTAATAAGTATATAAATTATTATATGAAGTTCCTAAAGCTACTCAAAGTATATATGACTTTTATTTAGCTGGATTATTAAAAATATCTGGTATACTAGAGTAATGCAAACCATTAAAGTCGTCAATTTTATATTTGATCACTAAATTATCTTTAAAAATTATAGTCAAAGCAGAATTATCAGCATTAGCTTCACTAGAATCTGGTAAATATATAAAAGCCTTATGTGAAGGTTCAATATCTTTAGGGCTTTTTAAATAAGCTATTTCATAAAACGGTTTTTTATATATATTAATTACCTGCTCCTCACTTTTACCTATCAGATCTTCTTTAGCATCTTTATTATAACTTTTTAAAAAAGCTTTATCAATAGGAGCTTTAGTTTTAGAACTATTTTCTTTTAATATATATATATTATTTACAACGGAAGTCTCTTTTTCATTTAAATTAGTACTTAGTACATTGCTTTTTTTATCACATCCTATATAAAATACGCTTAACAATAAAACTATTAATAATGATACTATTTTTTTCATTAATTTGCCTCCCTTTAATATTTTTTAAGTATGTAAGGTAACCTTTTATTATCAAGAAAGTCACCTTCTATTAAGGAAATACTTGGTTTTAATAAAATAGAACACGCTTTAAAGCCACATATCCAATATATCCCTTTATATATTATATATGTAAAATAACTAATCTTCAAGAAAAATTTAACAATCAAATCTTAAAGATCATCACAATTTTAACCCTAACTTACTTCTTTAAAATAGATTTAGTAGGTTTACAAATGCATCTAAATTTAATTTATTTATATTAAGATTAGATACTATTTAAAGGAGGTAAAGTATGGAGGCTGAGATGTTTAAAATTATGGCTACCCAAGGAGTATTTGCTCTATTGTTTTGTTATCTTTTGCTTTATGTATTAAAAGAAAACAGTAAAAGAGAATCTAACTACCAAGCAATAATAAAAGAGCTAACTAATGTTCTGCCAATTATTAAGGATGATATAGAAGAAATAAAAAAGCAATTATTTAAGTAATACTAATATATAATATTTAGACAATCATACATCATATCTACATTCTTATTCATTCAAATGCACAAATACAAGCTAAAATAAGAAGTTCTATTTCGTTTATAGGGGATGTTGCACAACTAACTAAACTAAATAGTTAGCTGCGCAGCAGCTTCTTTTTTTGTTCGAAAAATTAAAATGCGGTGCCCGTGGGCACCGCAAGTGTTGTATAATTATAGTATGCAAAAACCAAATTATCAACATAAAAATTATACTTCATCAAATGGATATTATCAACTGGTTCTTCCATTTGATTTTGAAATGTTGATACCTGAGGATGATTCAGTCCGCCTGCTTAGCCAAATATTGGAGGGATTAAATTACGAAAAATTATACAAGGCGTACTCTTCCGTTGGAAGAAAACCGGCAGTGGAACCTAAAATCCTATTTAAGGTATTAACATATGCTTATTCAAACAACATATATTCGAGTAGAAAGATTGAAACAGCATGCAGAAGGGATATTAACTTCATGTGGTTACTTCAAGGCGCGAAAGCACCGGATCACGCTACAATTGCTAGGTTTAGAAAAGAATATTTATCAGAAGCAGTGGAAGACTTGTTTTATCAGCTAGTTCAATATCTTCATAGTATAGGAGAAATCAATTTTGAGAATCTTTTTGTAGATGGAACGAAAATTGAAGCAAATGCTAATCGCTACACTTTTGTATGGAAAAAAGTTGTTAATAAAAATGAAAGCAAGATGTTTGAGAAGATACAGTCTTGCATTGAAGCTGTTAACTTAAGCTTTATGACAAACTTTGCTGTCGCAAAGGATAACACTGCTCAGGATATTAAGAAAGTACTTGACTTTATTAATCAAAAGATAAATGAAGAAAATATAGAGCTAGTTCATGGTATTGGTAAGCGCAAATCAAAGCTTCAGAAATTCAAAGAGGAGCTAGAATGTTACTATGAGCGTCAAGAGAAATACAACATGCATAATGGGATATTCAATGGAAGAAATAGTTATTCGAAGACTGACCATGATGCAACTTTTATGCACATGAAAGATGATCATATGCGCAACTCACAGCTAAAACCAGGTTATAATGTTCAAATAGGAGTAGAAAGTGAATATGTAACTGGTGTTGGTATATTTCAGGATAGAGCTGATATTACTACACTAATACCATTTCTAGATGATATGAAATCAAACTTAGGAGTTAAATATAAAAATATAATTGCTGATTCTGGTTATGAAAGTGAAGAGAATTATATTTACCTAGAAAATCAAGGGCAAAAATACTACATAAAACCTCAGACCTATGAAAAGTGGAAGAAGAAAAGCTTTAAGAAGGATATTAGCAAGCGTGAAAATATGACCTATAACGAAGAAAAAGATGAGTATACCTGCCATAATGGGAAGCATTTGAAAAAGATAGGTATAGCCCATAGAACTTCAGCTACTGGCTATAGTTCAGAGACAACTGTTTATGAATGTGAAGATTGCAGTAACTGCCAGTTTAAAGCAAAATGTACAAAAGCACGAGGAAATAGGAAAATGCAGGTATCTAAAACATTTGTAGCAAAGCGTCAGATATCCCTTGAAAACATAACATCCTCAGAGGGTATTATGTTAAGGATAAACCGTTCAATTCAAGTAGAAGGAGCTTTTGGAGTACTAAAAAATGACTACCAATTCAATCGTTTCTTAACACGTGGCAAAAATAGTGTTAAGAATGAGTTCCTTCTTCTTTGTTTTGGTTTCAATATAAATAAATTGCATTCAAAAATACAAAATGATAGGTGCAAAAAACATCTTCATGAAGTAAAAATAGCCTAAGAGTAAGACAAAATTTCTCAAAAAAGTGTTAGGCTTATTTAAGTGCATCAAAAAATCAAGAATCCATAAAAATTTGGGGTAATGGCCCTGTTTTTATAATCGATTTTTATTTGAATACAAAAAAGGAGTGGAGCAAACTACTTTTTAAAGTAGTTTTGCGACACTCCCTATAAAATTTAAATTCAGATTTATCAATCTTTTACTTTCTCTTCCCAATCCTCACATCTATCATTATTACCATATTCACATTAACCATGTTTCATATGAATACAATTAATACAATCTCCATCTAAAATATTAAATCTTTCTTCTTTCATATTTCTCATCCTGCTATTTAAATTCATTTATAGAATATTCAAAGTCTTTTCTAAAATATGCCTTTACTCCAGATTCACTCCAATCTTTAGGTAGGAATATAGTATCGTAAAGATAAATTTCTTTTTTAAACTCATTCTCAACCTCCTTGAATAATTCTTTATAATTTTTTACTCATAATCCACACTCTAAACATATGTAAGTATCTATTTCTTCGATATAATGATAAATAAAAATGGTATGAAAAAATGAAGGAGTAAAGGCAAAAATATGTGAAAAAAATTTTGGAAGCGGAGTTTAGATATAAACTAGATTTATATTAAGAGTCCAATATTGTCCAATAAATTCCTTTAAAATCCTTTACCTTTCTGCCTTAATATAATATAATATAATTTAGAACCTAGAACTTCGCCAATTCTTAATCCAGACTCATACATTATGCGTACAATAAGTTCATCTCTACGGGTGTAATCTTTCCTTATCACCGTAAGGATTCTATTCATCTCATCAACAGATATGTACCGAGGTACTTCTATAACTTCCTTTGGTTTTTTCTCATTATGTTTTTGTATATCTTTTGTGACATGAACATTCACATCATTTATGGTTATGGCAAAATTCTTTGTAGTTACATCATGTAAAAAATGATTGGTGCAACCTAAAAAGTTAAAATAATCTCTATAAGCCAACAAATAATTGTTTATTGTCTCAGGTCCTCTCCGTGTCTTTAGCTCAAAAGAGAACACTGCTCCAGATATACTTATTCCTTTTAGAAATGCCTTAAACCTTGTGAATTCATCCTGAGAAAATTTTCTTAGATCCTTTTTTATCATGTCCTGATAACAGAATAGTAACTTCAACGCCTGCATATGCTGTTTCTTTGTGTTAGGCTTCAATTCATCTATACGATGGTAATTTAAAAAATCAAATGCAGTTTCAATCACTCTCATATTGCTATCGAACAGTATCCAATAGGTCTTACCATCAACCTCTTTAGAAGCTGATTTACAATAATATTCGTTTATTGCTGTATCCTTGCCTGTTTCGTCAATTAAGTGTAACTTGTAATAAGTTTCATTACCTCTTTTGTATTCTCTTAAAACTATCACTAGAGTAGTCTCCTTCCAAGAAAAATAGCACACTCTTAAAATCATGATAGTAATATTATACATCTCAAGGTAAAAAAATACAAGAACATTCGTTCTCACTGTCTTATCACATCTAAATATTTTTTCAAAAAACTGTACCATTTTAAATATTGATTACAAAATAAAAAAGTCCTTATGTATCAAGGTCTTAACTCTGTGGTACATAATATCAGTTCATGATAAATTGGCATACTCCCAAATTAATTTACCTTGGCTTTTTAATGCTACCATTAAAACATTTAAATCATATGTTGCTAAATCACCTATAGAGTATATATTAAGCTTATTTAACTTAGGTAAAGTAGCTCTTCCTACCATGAACAAGTCCTGAACTGATAGAGTCCACATTTTTTCTTTTATCTCTTCAGGAAAAAGTGTATGAACCATATCTGGCTTCTTTAAATCTCCTGCCATTTTAGCCAAAAGTTTATTTGAAGAGATTCCTATATTTACTGTAAATCCAAGTTCCTTTTTTATTCTATCTTTTATTTTATGAGCCAAATCTACAGGGCCGGAATGTAAATGTTTAGTGTTGCTAAGATCTAAAAAGCTTTCATCTATAGAAAATCTTTGTATTAATGGAGTGTATTCCTGTAATATCTCATGCATTGCAGAACTGCACATCATATATAAGTCATAACGTGGTGGTACTATTATTAATCCGGGGCACTTTTGCTTTGCTGAATATATAGCTTCTCCAGTCTTTATATTATACTTTTTTGCTAGTGTACTTTTTGCTAGGACTATTCCATGCCTAGTTACAGGGTCTCCACCTATTACTGAAGGCAGTGTTCTTAAATCAATCTTATCTCCATGCTGCAACCTATAGGTAGATTCCCATGACAAATATGCAGAATTAGCATCAATGTGAAATATTAGATTTCTATGCTTATAATTCATAATAAACATTCCTTTTCCACAAGTATTTAATAATATAATATGACGAACTTATGTTTGTGTCAATATAATTATACGCACATTTGTTTGGTTTTATTCAAATCACAATTTATTTTTTATGGTGACTTTTATAAATTCCTCTTATCTTTAAGGTTATTTCACATTTTTACAAGCACCGCATATTCTAATATTGTAGCTAAATTACTCGGAGGTATATAAATGTATTATGAAAACGATAGTCTAAACAATAGTGATGACCTAGCTGAGGAACGTAATAAGTACCGTGATAATTATAAGGATTTTAACTCTTATCCTTTCGTGCATTACTGTCCAATGATGTCACCTTACGGAATGTATCCCTATATGAATCGTGAAGAAGAAAATATGGCTAGGTCCGATTATAGACCTGTTGGCGGTCATGGCGGCGGTTTTGGACATGGTGGAGGTTTCGGCGGCGGCTTTGGACACGGTGGAGGCTTTGGTCATGGTGGTTTCGGACCTGGCCACGGAGGATTTGGTCATGGCCACGGAGGATTTTTCCCAGGACATGGAGGATTCTTCCCAGGGCATGGTCGTCGTCCTTTCTTTAGACCATTCTTCTTCTTCGGTCCAGGTCCATGGCCTTATTACGATGACTTTTATGATGATTATGATGATTATGATGATTATGACGATGACTATTATGATGATTTCTACTAAACCATATAAAATAAATAATAACTGCAGTTTTTCTGCAGTTATTATTTATTTTATATAAGAGTTTTAAAAAAAGTCAAATGGATAATTCCTATATGCTTTCACCTTCACAGGTTGTATTGTAGAAATGCATTTTTTGAATCTATCATTTAGCACTCCCCAATTTATATTTTGAATGAATGTGGAAATATATTTTGCTTTGTCTGTTCCAAAGTCCATGAAATATGCATGTTCATAAAGATCCATGACCAATATTGGATAAGAGAGCCACACAGCCCCGGTATCATGCAAATCGCTTCCTATTATGTGTAACTTGTTATCAATTGAATCAATGGAAAGAACTGCCCATCCTCTCATAGATAATCCCACATTTGTAAGGTAACTGAGAAAATTATCATAGGAAGAAAATTGTTCTACTATGGCGTTAAGTACTGCACCGTGAGGAGTATTATTTCCACCAGTCATATTCTGAAAATAAAGCTCATGAAGCTTTGCTCCGTTTAGTGCATATGTTTCTCCAAGCTTTAAGCTACGCATTTTAGAATAAGTGGTATTGCTATCAGTATAATTACTAGGTATATATGGGGTATTCCAAATTTCATTTAATTTATTTACGTATCCAACATACAATTTGTAATGATCATCAAGCTGCCTCTTAGAAATACCTTTTATTGATTTTAAGTCAAAAATTTCAGGCTTAATATTACTCATTAAATCACCTCTCTTAAATATACTATTACATAATATGATAATATCTCTTCGAAGGTTCAGCTTTTAACTATCAAGTAATTATTTTTCGCTTAGAAGATAAAAATATAAAAAATAGCAGCAACAAAAATGCTGCTACTATTTTTACTATACAAACTTTTATGTTTATAATTATTAACTTAAATACCAGTAATCCTTATTTGCTTCCATTAAGTCATCTAATACAGCTTTAGCCTTTTCTGGGTTTACTACTGTCCTATTTAAGGTTAGAGCCTGTAAAGCCTTCGTATAGTTCTTTTCTAAAAATGCTTCAACGGTTAAGAGTTCGTAAGCATGCTGAGCCTCCATCAATCCCTTATAAAAAGGCTTTATGTTTCCATATTTGTAAGGGTTAGCCCCATCTTTACCTACTGTACCTGCAACCTCAACAATAGCATCTTTACTAAAGTTTGTTATAATGTCGTTATTTCTGCTCATAAGTATAAATTCATTGTGTAAATCGTAGGCTATAGATTCCGCTAGCTCTACCATTAAATCTCCAAAGACGCTGTTTGTTATTATTTCAATATCTTCGATAGAGTCAGTTCCTATAGCTTTTGAACATATGTCCCAAACTTCTTTTTCTCTACTGTCCTTTGCTTCATCAGCCCTTGTATAATTAGGATCGCTTTCTGCTACTATTTCCTCTGAAAAGAAATAATATTGTAAATAGGTAGTTGGTATATACTCATCAAAGAAATTCATATATTTATTTACTCTTAAATAAGTGTCAAGCCAAGATTTTGAGCGTTGCTCTGCATTATAAGGCTTAAAATCATAATCTCTTAAATAGGTTTTTAGACTTTCATAGTAATCCACTCCATCAGTGCCTTTAAGCTCTGTAAACCATCCAAAATGATTAAGTCCAAAGTAGGTGGCTCTTAAAATACTTTGCTCTACACCTAAAATTTTTGCAAAGGATCTCATAAGGGAGTATGGCTGATCGCATAGATTTAAAATTCTTTTATCATCAGGAAACACCTTATCTAGACCTAAAGCTACTATAGCCGCCGGATTCGTATAATTTAATATCCAGGTATCCTTTGAATGTTTACGTACCTGATTAACCATTTCTATCATATCACCTAAGGATCTCATGCCATAGGCGAAGCCTCCTGGTCCGCAGGTTTCCTGACCTACTAGTCCATACTTTAATGGAATCTTCTCATCTAGACTCCTCATCTCATTTTTTCCAACACGCATCTGACAGAATACAAAGTCAGTATTTTTATATGCCACATCTGGATCTGTAGTGAATAAAACCTCTGTTTCTGGAAAATATGTCTTTAAAACTAATCTTATATAGTCCTCCATCTTTGAGGTTCTTTCCATATCTATATCATAAAAAATAATCTTCTTTAAAGGAAATCTTTCCTTTAATTTAACTAAACTTCCCACTAATGCTGGAGTTCTAGCACTTCCTGCTCCTGTTATGGTTATTATATTGCTGCTTCTCATGTGTTCCTCCTTATACGTTTACTGCTAGCTTCTATGATCTTTGTAGCACTTCATCAACTTCATTTCTAACAAACTCAACCAATGGTCCATAAACTATATGAATATGCTTAGCTGCTGGGAAAAATACTCCTGTGCATCCTGAAGTTTCTAAAAGCTTACGATCAACTAGCTTAACATCTTCTAAATCTATTCTTAAACGAGTTATACAGTTATCAACATTGCTTATATTTGATTTTCCACCCAAAGCTTGTACTACTATTTTTGCTATTTCATTATATTTCTTTTCTCTTATAAGAGCATTATCTGTTGATGGAGAATCTTCCCTTCCTGGAGTTTTCAAATCAAATTTTATAATTGCCCAGGTGAATACAAAGTAAATTACCACCGCTAAAATTAAACCAATGATTATAAAACTTATCCAATTTGTTTTTTCATATAGCAATCCAAAGATTGCAAAGTCAAATATAGTTCCTCTTATATATCCTATGGCTACCCCTGCAAAGGAAAGAGCCACAGCGCCTAAACCTATGATTACTGCATAAATTACATATAATAATGGCGCAATAAAAACAAAAGAGAATTCTAATGGTTCTGTAACATTACCTAATAATGCCGTTAATACACATGTAACCATTAAAGATTTAACTAATTTCTTGTTTTCCTTGTAAGAGGTTTTATACATCGCTAAAGCTATAGCTGGAAATGCGAATAAAGTACAAAGCATTTGCTGCTGAGCCATGAATCTTGTTAAAGAAGGCATCATGCTCCAATATTCGCTACTAGGACCTAGTTTAAATAATACTTGATTTAATGTTGGAACTACACCAACAAAATTTTGTCCATCTATTACGTAAGTTCCTCCAGCCTCAGTAAATCTAAACAATGCATTCCATAGATGATGAAGACCAAAAGGTATAAATAATCTCTCTCCTGCCGCCGTAAAGAAAGGACCTACAGGGCTTAAAATTACCACTGATAGCTTAGTTAATAAGGCCACAAATATTTCCCATATAAATGGTATTACTAATCCTATAGCCATCATTATGCCCATTGTAATTATAGGTACTGATTTCTTACCAGAGAAGAATGCAAAAGCAATAGGTAGCTCAAGCTTGTAAAATTTATCTGTAGCCCAAGCAGCAACTAGACCAGTAATAATCCCGCCTAGTGCGTTTATATTCATTGTCTGTATTCCTAGAACCTTTATTTGTCCATACTGGCTCATAACTGCTGGATCCGCTAGTTTTCCAGTAACAACTAACCACACGTTCATAGATATTATTAAAATAAGATATCCGATAACTGATGCAAATACTGATATTCCCTTGTCTTTTTTAGACATACCATAGGCAACACCCATAGCAAACATTAATGGAATATTATCAAAAATTGCACTAGCTATAGTCCTTAAATTAACTAAAATAGTATTTAGGACATGATTCCCTAAAAACGGAAATCTAGCTATCATATAGGATTGAACTAAAGCACCTGTTATACCTAATATCATTCCCACAGGAGCCATAACAGCAATTGGCAGCAATAGCGTTCTACCAAATCTTTGTATCTTTTGACTAAAATCTTTTGACATTTCACTTCCCCCATTAATCAATTTAAATTTATTAACTTATGAATACGTTTAATAAAAGAGCACTCTTTACAAAAACTATTTTACATATATTTAAATCGCCTTACAATAATTCTGCATGATACTATTTTCCTTTATATATCCCTAGGTCACAAGAAATGAACTAGGTCATAAAAAATAACCCACCTATAAAAGTGAGTTATTTTTATTAAATTCTTTAATGGAGTTGACTAAAATCTCAATTACTACAAACATGCCTATTCTAGACAAGCTATCATTAAACTTTGTTTTTGTATCATCTGATACGCAGTGTAGGGTATAATCACTAAGCTTCTCTAGTTCATTAGCTCCAAAAGAAGTTATGGATATTATCTTAGCCCCTTTTACCTTTGCAATATTAGCTACTTCCAAAATTTTTTCAGTATTTCCAGACAAAGAAATCAAAATAACGGCCTCTTGACTACTAAGTGAATTGCTCACTAATGTAATCAAATTATAGTCTCTAATAAAGATACATTTTATACCTATTGTCAAAAGCAGGTGGTTTAAATAATCTGCAGTAGCTTTGCTTGTTCCTCTAGCAAAAACGTAAACGATATTTGCCTTAATAATCTCTTCAGAAATTTTCTTATATTTATCAATATCTATTACAGCAAAGGTTTTATCAATATTTTGCTTTATATTATATTGTAGATCCTCTGCAAATTTTATATCTTTATCTTTATTACTATTTGACTTCAAATAATACTTTAAATCTGAAAAACCTTCAAACCCCAGCTTTTGAGATAGATTAATAATCACAGTTTTAGAGGTATAGGTTTTTTTAGCCAAATCACTTATCTTCATTTTTATTATTTCTTCTTGATGTGAATAAACATAGGTAAATACCTTTTGTTCACTATTGGTTAATGTACTGAATCTTTTAGCTAAATTCTCCATATAATCCCTACTCTCTAAAAGTTAACATAAATGCTTTATTAAAAATATTTTACTATATTAAAAAGAAAAAGCAATGTTTTTTAAATCTTTTAAAAGCTCATCTTCTATATAGCCCTCGGTAAATATATAAAAGTCTGGTGAAATAAATTTTATTGTGCCATGTTCTAGGTGTATAAGTCTCAGATTTATAGCCGCTGTATCATACATATTTACAAAACCATAGCTTATTGTTTCATCCTTATTCGAATAAAGCTGTATTTTATCTTTTAAGTTGTTAGTTCCATATAATAATGATGAAGATGCCAAAATATCCATAGCCTCTCCGCCTACTTTATATTTATCAAAGGTTCCTTTTGAATTCTTTAATTTTACCCAATTGTTCTTAGGGCTTTCATCAAAATTAAAGAAGGATAAACATTCAAAAGGCTCAAAGCTTATAAGCTTACCCGTATTTTGCACTATTTCTGCGGTATGACATAATACTGGAACTCCTGGCAGCATTAAATAATATTGATTCACCTCTAATCCCTTAAAGTATTCATTGCTTTTTATTTGAAGTTTTACTTTAATACCTTCCCATTTATTTTTGAAGTTATCTTCAATGGCCACAAAATCTGCCTGTATATTTTCCTCTAAAACTGACCTAAAACTTAGCTCTTCTGGTAAGGTTACAATTCCCCCAAGCCAAGGATTAAACCAGGATTTTGGTTTTGGCGTGGGGAAGGAACTTTCAAGCCATTCATGATTATTATATTTTAAGGAATATAGTACAGGACTAAAGGTATCACAGACTTTAATTTCCATAATACCGTTACTTACAGTGTATATTTTATGCCCCTGCTCTTGAATTATTTTTGAATTACAGGAATTGTTCACAATTTTAAATATCATCTTATTCTCTTCTGAATAAATATTGTCAGTGTCTATTTCTAAATTTAAAATATCTCTTTCAACTTCCTTGTTTAAAGCAGGTTGAAACTCTGTTTCGAAAGCTTTATTTTCTTCACTTATAATATTAGTAATTTTTTCGAAGTTTTTATTCTTGGAGCTTATAGAGTACTCACCTTCTAAATAATAAGCTTCGTGCTGAGAAACCTTAACCCTAAAGCTTTCTTTTACAAAAGGATTGCCTTCATTAACGATCATTTCAAGAGAGTTGCTTAATACTAAATTATTTTCATCACTTTTCTCTAAAGCAAAGCTTCTAAAGGCCTTCCAATGCCTAAAGGCATCCAGTGCCATAAATATTGGCTTTGTAATCTTTTTCTCTTTAGGCTTCATTTTCCCAAGCTCATGTTCAAATACTATCTGCCGTCCATTTGATTTAACTTGTAAGTCCTTATGCCAGCATAGTCCTAAGCTTTCCCCTATATTTCTTACATATACCCAGTTTTCTGTTAAGTCATCAAAATTGAAATCTTCTATCCATTCAGAACTAGAATCTGTACTTTCAATAAACTTATGCTTTAATGGTAAAATAGCTCTAGTCAATTTCATAAATAAATTTTGAGATAAGCAAATTTCATTAGCCGTTTCGTATATTCCATCATTATAGACTTCATAATAATGCTCTGCTATGCCATTTTGAGAAAGCTTTAATATTGATTCTATCCTGATATCTTTGTAGGTCTCAGAGACAAAAGTTGTTTTTAATAGAATTTTATCCTTTTCCTCATAATGTTCTATACTATTAGGACTTATATTTGAAAACTCCTCTGAAAAAGGCCTTCCCAGCATTGGATAACATATATGGCTGCCTCTTTCATGCATCCCAAAGGCTTGTATTGATATTTTATTTTCTTCGTTTAGCTTTGCTGAGTATAAGCCATTGGCCACTATATAGAATTCCTCTGTTTTTCCGCCAAATCTTCCCTCTCTTCCTTTCAAAGGCGCTGTCAGTTCTTTTTCAAATAATACCTCTTTTCCATTCTTAAGCTTTACTTTTACTTGAATTACTTCATTGTAAAAATTAAAATTACTTAAGATATACTCAAGCCTTACAGACTTTCTTTTTACCATTCATATTATCAGGATTTAATTCTACTGACTTCCTGTAACTATCTAAAGCTAATTCCTTATGTCCACTTTCCAGATACATATCTCCTAAAGCATGGTATAGACCTGATTTTTCTGGGAACAGCATAATTGATATTTTTAATAATTCAATAGCCTCTTTAATTTTCTTCCTCTCTAATAGTTCATAAGCAATATAATAAAAACTATCTGCATTAACATAATAAGCTTCCAATGCTGCTTCTTTTATTAAACTACATTCCTTCATTGCAGTTTCAAAATCTTTATTAAGCATTATTTCTAGAGTATAATTAGCAAGATTCTCTTTTATACCTGAAGCTTTATGGCCTAAAACTATGTCCATAATGTTTGAGCCTATATAATTAATTGGACCATAATCACAGTTCATCATTAGAGCTACTGCTGCTTTAATTTCAGGTAAAATAACTAAATTGCTTAAAAATCCCGTGTCACAACCACTATGAGATCTAGCTTTAACCCCTTTATATTCTCCTAAAAACCAGGCTAATCCAACTTCTGATGTATATCCAGCCCAGCCTGTAGCTGCTTGTTCTCTCCATAGTTCTGAGTAACTTTGAGGTTCTAATATCTTAGTTTCTTGAAATCTTCCTTCATTTATATAAGCAATGGCATAATTACACAATTCCACTACGTTTGAGCATAAAGTAGAGCTCGGACCATGTGCACGATTATAAGGAAAAACTTCACTAACTTTTACTCTATATCCCTTCTCAAAATCTAAAACATGAGGAGCTGTAAGTAACTCTTTTGAAACTAAAGGCTTTAAAAAATTACTTTCTTTCATTTGAAGAACATTTAAAATATGCTCCTTCATATAATCTTCAAAGGACATTCCGGAAGCCTTTGCAATAGCATCTCCTAATATTTCAAAGGCAATATTGCTGTAAGCAAATTTTTCTCCTGGTTCCCACATCAACCCTTTATCTTTTAAATTTCTAACATATCTTTCTAGTGCCTCCTCATCATACTGTGGCTTATTCCATTCATAGCCCTCTTCATCCGGCATACCTGATATATGGTTTAGCATCTGACGAATAGTGATTTTCTTATACCTATCATCTTTAAGTTCAAAATAAGGTAAATACTCTATGAGGTATGAGTCTAGCTTAATTTTACCTTGCTCTACTAATTGCATTATTCCTGTAGCCACAAAGGTTTTTGATACTGAGGCCATATGGAATAGTGAGTATTCATTTACTGGCTCTTTAGTTTCTATGTTTTTTACACCAAATCCCTTTGTATAAATGACTTCATTATCATAAACCACACCCACGGCTAAGCCTGGAATAGGCTGTTTTGCCATATATTCATTGATTACTTTATCTAAATTTTCTATTATTTGATTTTTGGTTTCCATATATAATCTCCCCTTTTACATCTATTAATTTATTAAATAAAGCTTATTAAGCACACCTAATTAATCCCACTGAAGCATATTCTCAATAATTTTAGTTCCTATGCCTTGACCTTGATATTCTTTATGAACTAGCAACCTTAAAATATAGGCATGTTTAATTCCATCTGAAAGTATTTGAACGAAGCCTATTAAGTTATTATTTTCATCACGTGCTGTTATCCATCCCCAGGACAGCTTTAAGGAATTCTCTAATTTATCTACGTCTTTTATTCCCCAGCCTAGGGTACTCAATAATTCATTTAATTCTATTAAATCTATTTTTTCATTTCTTTCAATCCTCATAATTTTCGCTCCTTACTTATGTTTATCTTTAATTTTGCATATAATCTTTCTTTAAAATTGCCATTATTATCCCATCTTCTAATTTACCTTTTATTAAGTCACGTTCTCTCACAATGCCCTCCTGCGTAAAATTGACCTTTCTTAAAACCCTCACAGATGCATCATTTCCTGGCGTTATAAATGCCTCTATCCTATTTAAATTCATAGTTTTAAATGCAAAATCTACAATTGCTTTTATGGCTTCTGCAGCATATCCTTTATTCCATTGTGATCTCATTATGTCATAACCTATTTCGCACCTCCTAGCCTCCTCCACAAAGTCACCTAAGCAGCAAATACCAATTAGTTTATTGTTTTCTTTTAATGCAATGCCCCAAGTTATCTCTTCTTGCTGCTGAAATTCATCACTATATCTAGAAATAAATTTCATTGCATCATGCTGAGATTTTATTGGATAAAACCAATCATATTTTGCCACCTCAGCATCACTGAGTATTTCAAAGATATTTTTCACATCCCATGGATTGATTTCACGAAGAAATAACCTTTCTGTTTCAATCACCGGAAAAACCTCAAAACAGCTTTTATTCATATTCATCCCCCTTATTAAAATACTTATCAACTAATGTTATTCATTTTTCCTGCTCAATCCTCAAAATTTATAAACTTCCTCCCCTTCAAAAAAATTAAGGATGCAGATGAACATACTTCCATCTACATCCTTTTAAATTCCATTGTTATATATGGTTTTATCCAAATTTTTTTAGTAAAACTAAGGGCTGCTTCTTTAATTAAATATTAATTTATATATGTCCATAATCTCTTGAAGATTGGCATTTTGGAACATGTATAAGTTAAGTTTCACCTTTATTTCCCTGTAGAAGCCACTAATATAGTATTACTATGGATAAATATCTACCATATATTGATCTAAAATAAAAAGTTGTGTTATCAAAAACAACACAACTTTCCTTTCAAACTATTATTAAGCAAGACAAAGCTAAGGTGCAATTAAATATACAAGTAGATATATTTAATTATAACCACTCTAATCACTACCTATCGCTTTTATAACTTACTGTAATATTAATGAAAATTAAAGAATTGTAATTGATGTTGTTCATACTCTATATAATTAAAATCCTAGAAGTCATAATAAATAAACCTAAATAGATAGTTTACAAAAACATTTCTACTTAAAGTATTTTCACTATGATTTTATTATTAGACTTTTAATTTATTAGTATTGAAACAACATAATCATTCTTCCTATCTCCTTTAATATTAAGTATTTTTTTGTAACGACTTTTTAATGTCGTTATATTGATAATATTATATATTTTTACAATAGTCAATAATTTTTAGAAATTTCTAGATATTTAGAATTCGCTAATACTATATATCTTTAGCAATAAATATCAGTTAATAGTTACTATTATTTTTAATTTACTATTCACACATATCTTTTATATTAACATTTCAACTCCTCTTCACATATTATAAACTAAATTACATTTACAGGAGGAATTTGAATGAAAAACAAATTTATTAGTATTCTTGTTTTAGTATTAGCGTTAATTCTACCTCTATCCCTAATTTCCTGCAAGAAAGATACTAAACAAAAGGACCTTGTAAAAATTAGACTTAACGAAGTGACTAGATCCGTATTTTATGCCCCTATGTACGCAGCTATAAATAAGGGCTTTTTTAAAGAAGAGGGGTTAGATATAGATCTTTCCACAGGTCAGGGTGCAGATAAAACCATACAGCAAGTTATAAGTGGTGGTGCGGAAATAGGCTTCTGCGGCCCTGAGCAAGTTATATATATCTATAATCAACAAAGGGAAAACTATCCTATAGTATTTGCACAGCTTACTCAGAAGGATGGTTCTTTTATAGTTGGTAGGCAGCCTGAAACAAACTTTAAATGGGAAAGTCTTAAAGGCAAAACTCTAGTAGGTGGAAGACCTGGTGGAATGCCTGAAATGTCCTTAGAATATGTGCTAAGAAGCAAAGGATTAGAGCCTGGAAAAGATGTGGATGTAATAACCAACATTGCTTTTGCAGCTACTACCGGAGCCTTTAAAGGGGGAACTGGAGATTATGTTGCCCTATTCGAACCTAATGGCAGTATGCTAACTAAGGAAAAAGCTGGCTATATAGTAGAATCTGTAGGTAAGTCCGCAGGCACTATTCCTTATACTTGCTTTATGGCTACAAAAGAGTATATTGATAAAAATCCAGATTTAATTGAAAAATTCACTAGAGCTATATACAAGGGCCAAAAATGGGTACTAAGCGCTAGCGATGAAGAAGTAGCTAAAGCCATCATCAGCTTCTTTCCTGGAACCGATGAAGATATTTTAATTAATGTAACTAAAAACTATCGCTCTATAGACGCTTTTGCTCCTACTCCCTCTATTAAAGAGCAAGATTTTATTAGATTGATGGACATAATTCAATCCTATAAAGCAGATTTAATTCCTCAAAGACCACCTTTTAATAATATAGTTACTAACAAATTTGCAGATAAGGTTGTCAAGGATTTAAAGTAACCGAAAAAGTAGGTGAAAAAGATGCACAAATTAGAAATAAAGGATATCAATATGAATTATCACTCTTTAAAAGGTGAGACGGAGGCTATTAAAAATCTATGCTTTTATGTAGATGAAGGAGATTTTGTAAGTATAGTGGGACCTTCAGGCTGCGGTAAGTCTACTCTTCTTAATATTATTTGCGGTCTTATTAAGCCCTCTAGCGGAGAAATCTACTTAGATGGTGAAGAGATAAAAGGCATAAACCCCAAAATCGGTTATATGTTTCAAAAGGATCATCTTTTTGAATGGCTTACAGTTTGGGATAACATTCGCCTAGGGTTAAAGATAAAGCACCAATATACAAAAGAATCTGAAGTAAGAATCAAGGCTCTGCTAAATTCCTATGGCTTGTATCAATTTAGACTTCATCATCCCTCAGAATTATCCGGTGGCATGAGGCAGAGGGTAGCTCTTATACGAACCCTAGCCTTGAATCCTGAAGTACTGTTATTAGATGAACCCTTTTCTGCCCTTGATTATCAAAGTCGTTTAAAGGTTAGTGATGAAATTTATGAAATAATCAAGAAGGAAGGAAAAACTGCACTGATGGTAACTCATGATATTTCCGAAGCCATATCTACCTCTTCAAAAATTATCGTTATGTCAAAACGTCCTGCTTATTTAAAAAGAGAGCTAGATATAAGCTTTGATAATGGTTTTACTAGTCCTTTAAAACGAAGAGAAGCTCCTGACTTTAGAGTATACTTTAATACTATATGGAAGGAGTTGGATACAAATGAATAATTATAGTTTAGAACATAAGAATTATTTAAAGAAAATAAAAAGAGATAAGATAAAAGTAGCTTTAGCAAGATTTTTAATTCTAGTGCTATTCATTTTAATATGGGAGATATCAGGACATTACAAGTGGATAGATCCTTTCTTAACCAGTACTCCTTCTAGAATTATAAAAAGTATAGGTAGATTCTATGCTGAAGGTACACTTTTTAAGCATATATTAATTACTTGCTACGAAACTATATTGGGTTTTGTTTTAGGAACTTTATTAGGCACTTTAATATCCATTATACTATGGTGGTGGGACTTTGTCGAAAAAGTATTAGACCCCTATTTAGTTGTGTTAAACGCTCTTCCTAAAGTAGCTTTAGGTCCCATTATAATCTTTTGGGTAGGCAATGGAATGAGCGCTATTATCATCATGGCTCTTTTGATTTCCATTATTGTAACCATCATAAGTGTGCTTTCTGGCTTCAAGGAAGTAGATATAGATAAAATAAAGCTGATGCAAACCTTTGGTGCAAATAAGCTTCAAATTTTAAGATATTTAATCATTCCTTCCTCCGTACCTACTTTAGTATCCGCTCTTAAAATTAATGTGGGACTATCTTGGGTAGGGGTAATCATGGGAGAATTCCTCGTAGCTAAGGATGGTTTAGGTTTCTTAATAGTGTACGGCGGCCAAATTTCTCAACTAGATATGGTAATGATGAGTATAATCATATTATTAATTTTAGCCTATGCTATGTACAAAGGAGTATCCTTATTAGAAAATAAGCTAAGAAAAAAATATTAATCTTATTATTTAGAGGGAGCAGAATCCCTCTAAATTTTTTGTGCAGGGAAACATAATTTTAATTATATTGAAACAATTTTAAGTTGTTTAAGAATTCCTTTTCATAGTATAATATCCTTAGTACATACATTGCATTTATGAAAGAAATAATATTGACGGAGGAACTAAAATGATTAAGATGTCTAAACCCTTTTTAGAATTCATTTTTGTGTTGGCAGTAGCTGTATTAATTTATAGCTTTAATCTAGGCTTATTGGGTAATCTATTTTTATTATCCTACTTTGCCTATAAGGTTTATTCTATGAGGTATTTTGTTTACTCTATTAAAGGTAACAAGCTATATAGCCAAAGAAATACAGAGGAAGCCTTAAAATGGTTTAAAAAAGCTGCAGAGGTTAGAACCTGTAGACCTAGGGTTATAAGTGGCTATGGCTATTTGTTGTTAAGAGAGGGTCGTGTGGAAGAGGCTTCTAAAGTTATAGGCAAAGTTCTAAAGATGAATTTAGATCCTATGGAGAAATCTAATACAAAAATGACCTTAGCTTTAATTCATTGGAAAAACAACGATTTACAAGGCGCTATTGACATATTGGAAGAGATTTATAATACATATAAAAGTGTTACTCTTTATGAAAGCTTAGGATACTTACTAATTTTAACTGGGGACTATGATAAGGCTTTAAAATTTAACTTAGAAGCTCAGGATTATGATAGTTCAAATAATATAATATTAGATAATCTAGGTGAAACCTACTATTTCCTTGGTGAAAAGGATAAGGCCTTTAATATATATAAAGACTTAGTAGAAAAACCTATCACTTTTGCTGAACCCTTTTATTTTTATGGCTTAATTTTAAGTGAAAGAGATCGTAAGGAAGAAGCTAAAGAGATGTTTGAAAAGGCTTTAAGCTGCCGAGAAAGCTTTTTAAGCAACCTAAATAAGGATAAGATATCACAAGAGTTAGATAAGCTATCTAACGAAATAAATGATTAAAATTTATAAGGCTAAAAGCAATAAAGGTGCTTCCTCTTCATACAGGAAACACCTTTATTGCTTTTTATTTTATAAAGTTTTAGCTATAGCTACCTTCGCAATTTCATTTAAGTTATTTTTTTCATCTAAATTCAATGTTTTGTAAGCATCTTTGCTATAAGCTTTTGTTAACCCTAATACAAATGAAATAATATTTTTCATATCCTTTATGTCCTTACAAGAGTATATACTTTCTGATTCTATATATCTCTTTTCTCTTATAAGCTCCTCTAATTTAGTCTCAGCTTCTAATGCACTTTGATTATACTTAGGCTTTACTATATCATCCTCTAGGGCAAGTTTTAGGGTAATAAGAGAAAGTGCTGTAATCCTTTCATCAAACATAGCTCTGTCATTATCTAAATAGTCTATCATGAATTTTAAGGATTTATTTATTTGATTGATGTATATATTTATATCTTCATCACCCAATAGAAATGCTAATAAGGATAATACATTAGAGTTTAACTTTTTATATGCCTGCTTTTCTCCAAAATTATAGAATCCTCCATCTACAGATTGATATTTGGCTATAATTCTTAATAGATTTTCCCTATCATATTTTATTTTCTCTTTTGCTACATATTTATCTAAACCTTCCTCCTCCATAATTTCTCTTAAGTCTACTTCATATAAAAAGCTTGGAGAATCTAAGAAGTAAGCATCTGAAATATCTTGCATTGCTTCTTCCGTAATATTAACAGGTATTAGATTATTTATACTCATCCCTAGCACAGGCTCCTCAATTTGCTCTAACATTATAAAAGAAGTTTCTGAGCTTATTATGCTGGATTCCTTAGATATCTCTATAATTTTGCTTCTCATAGCCTCCGCTTTATCACCTTTTTCACCCATCATATGTTCTCTTATGGATTCAATTCTCTTGCGGCTCCAAGCTTTTTCTATTAATTCTATGCTTCCTTCTAAATCTATTTTATCCAGGTCTATGGCCTTTTCATAATCTCTTTCTCCAACCTTACCTTTAATTATTACCTTTCCGCCTATATCTCCTCTTACTTTGGCAAAGAAGGTAAAAGGTTCCCTATCATATAAGTACTCAATAGTTCTTGGATAGGTTTGCTCCACCTTTAGAGCTCCCCAATCTATAGACAATACATCTAATTGAGGGTTATTTATTCTATTAAATTGTCTTAAAATCATATCATCTATTCTTTCACCAGGATATATAAACTCTGGCTTTCCATAGCCTATATGAGCTAGCTTATTTATAAAATAACTATTTACAGAAGTGTCTATACCTATAGGGAAAATACGATTTTCTCCTAAATTAGCTTCAACAAAATCTAGTATTTCATTTTCATTTTCCACCATATCATCGGTAAATAATATTATGGTTCCCTGTTCATTGCTCTTTAGCGCTACCTTTATAGCCTCAAATATATTGGCTTCCTTACCTAAAATTAAGTTATTAATCCATTCTGTAGCCCTATATACATTATCTTCGCTATATTCTACATTTCCATCTTCAGAAAATATATTTAAATTTTCACTAAAAGCAATTAAGTTAAAGGTATCACCCTGATCTAAATTCTTTATACATAATTCTAAAGCATCTTTAGCCTCTTCAAATTTGTACCCTTCCATAGACTCTGATAAATCCATTAAAAAAATATAATTTTTACTGCTATCCTCAGAGGCTGCTTCTAATTTAGGTATTATTCTTAGATATAAAATCCCCTTATCATCCTCATCATATCTATATAGCATTCCGCTATATTCATTATTTTTACTTTCTTCCATTATCAAAGTAAAGTTTTTATCTAATTTTTCTTCCTTATGTAAGGTAACTCTATATAGAGTATCATTCTCACTCTGAATATTGATTATATGACTTGGAGAACTTATATTTAGTTTGCTTAAGGATTCAATCAACATATTAAAATTAAATTTATAATCCTTACTTTCTATATTAGTTTCTTCCTCCTCATTGATATTTTTAGGGGGAGTTATAGCAGGAAGATATAATTTGAATTTATTGTTTTCAAACAATAATTGGTCTAAATAAGATACAGTTATCTTCACCGTTTCTCCAGGCATTATGCTGCCAATGGAGATCTTAAATATATTTTCTTCATAACTTTCTATAGTAATAGGGTTCAAACCGTTTTGCACCCCTTCAAGAAACATTTTTTCTGTCTCTCTTCTATCCTCCACTAAAGCTTTTAAGGTTTTTCCCCCAAGCATAGCTTCAAAGCCAGTAATTACAGCCGTATCAGGTATTGGAAATATATAAACTCCGTCGATATGACTTTCTCCTTTATTTTCATACATTTGTGCAATAGAAAACTCTACAAACTCTCCACACACACTTCCGTTTATAGAAACCTGCCTTAAAATAACATCAGAATCTTGAATTTCTTGCCCATTGTATAATCCATATTTAACCATAACTAATTCTCCTTTCAACGCTCTGAAATTTGAAATTATTTGAATATTTTATATTTTAAATATTCTACGCATTATTTATTCTTTCCTCTTTTAAAAGCTAATGTTAATTAAATATTTACTATTTATTATATTGTTTAAATTTTCTTTATATTTTACCTTTTCAATTAAATAAAGATTTAACAAAAAAAGATGATACATTATAAGTATAGACTTTTTTAATTTGAGGTGAAAAATGAAAATATTAAGAGAGCTTTCAATCATATTATTTTTATACTTTATAGGTGAATTTATTCATAACTTGTTTAAACTACCTATTCCAGGCAACATAATAGCTATGATATTGTTGCTTTTATGTCTTAGCACAAAAATAATAAAAGTTGAGGCTATAGAAAATATAACTAATTTTTTATTAGATCATCTAGCCTTTTTCTTTGTACCTGCTGGAGTTGGCTTAATAACAGCTCTAGGTATACTAAGAGGGAACTGGATTAAAATTTTAATAGTTTGTTTTATAACTACTATAATAGTTATGGTAGTTTCAGGCCTAGTTGTGCAAGCTCTTAAAAAAACTGAATAAGGATGTGTTTAAATGCTAAAGATAATCGACTCTCCTCTGTTTGGCATATTACTTTCATTAATATGTTTTGAAATTGGCTGTTATTTAAATAAGAAATATAAAATAGCTATTTTAAATCCCCTTCTTATAAGTCAGCTATTAATAATATTTGTACTTTTAAAATTTAACATAAGCTACGAAAGTTATAGTAAGGGAGGAGATTTTATTTCCTTTTTCCTAGGACCTGCTACCGTTATTTTAGCAGTGCCTCTTTACAAAAAGCTAGCTTTATTAAAAAGGAATGCTTTGGCTATAATTCTCGGAATAGTAGCTGGTAGTTTCACTGGAATTATATGCATAATATTGTTATCTTATGCTCTAGGCTTAGATATGACTATAGTAAAATCCTTAGCCCCTAAATCCGTTACCGTGCCTATAGGTGTAGAAATTACTAAGCAGTTAAATGGAATACCTTCTATTACTGTAGTATCAATTATAATTACTGGAATCATAGGTTCTATAATAGCTCCTTTTATTTGTAAAGTATTTAAAATTAAAGACAAGGTATCCATGGGGATTGCCATAGGTACCGCTTCTCATGCCTTAGGTACTACAAAAGCTATGGAGCTTGGGGAAACTGAAGGGGCCATGAGTTCCTTATCCATAGGACTGGCAGGACTTATTACGGTTTTTCTTGTGCCAATTGTTATAAAGATATTGGGATTTTTTATTAATATATAATAAGAAAAAAGCGACGGAAGTCGCTTTTTTTGAATTCACAGTTCACAATGCACAATGCACAATTATGGAGGATTTTTCTCCGCTTCTCTACGAAAAATCTATAATTATATTTTTAGTGGCTTATCCACTCTAAAAGTCGTGGCTAAGCATTAGCCACACTTTATAAATTATTATTTTTTCTACGCTACGCGGAGAAAAAAATTTCCTTCATTGTGAATTGTGCATTAAAAAAGGCTAAAGAATAGACTTTTAAATAAAAGTTGCATCACAACTTTTATTCATAACTAACATTACTAATTCTCCAACTAAAATTATTACTATCTTTACTTTTTTCATAACTTAAATCTGCACTAAATTTCTTACCATTTTTGTCCGTTAATCCTTTTGATGATACTTTTCCATCTTTAAGCAGCTTTTTAACCATGGTTTTTGTAATTTTCTTTTTTAGTGTCTCCAAATATTTGTCTTCTTTCCATAGTACAAATTTGCATCCACTTTTCCAGTTGCTACAGCCAAAGCCCTTCTTTCCTTCTATGATATCATTGCCACATAAGGGGCATTTTCCTAGGGATTCTAAGGTTGATTTGTCCACTTTAGCTTTGCTTGCTTCCCTAGGTTTAACCTCACTAGTATTAGCGTAGATCAATTTATTCTTATCATTTTTTATATTCATCACTGCATTATAGGTAAATTTACAAATATGACTGAGAAATTGTGTCTTCTGAACTTTACCCTTTTCCATATCATAGAGTATTTTCTCTAATCTACCTGTGTATTCTAAGTCTAATAGATCTTTTACTGGAAAAATCTCAATAAGCTTTTTTCCTAATTCTGTACACATGAGATTTTTTTCCTTGCTATAAATATAGCCTACATCCTTTAATTTCTTAATAGTTTCTGCTCTGGTGGCAGGTGTGCCAATACTAAAACCGCTTAGTATGGCATTCATCATATCTTCACTTTCTACCTCTTCATTTTCTTCATCCTTATAGCTCTTTCCGCAAGTCTCCATAACTCTTAACAAGGTTTTTTCCGTATGGTATTTTGGTGGCTTTGTAGTGTGTTTAGATATCTTGCTTTGAACTAAATCAACCTTTTCATTGATTTGCACCAAGGGAAGTATGGTGTCTTTAGATTCTATTTTCTCAACCTTTTTCCATCCCTCCACTAACTGTACTTTTCCCTTAGAACTAAACACTCCTTTAATCTCTGCTTCAATAACTTTTGTAATAATAACGGTTTCCTCAAACTCAGCCACGGGCATAAACTGCATTATAAACCTACTTTTTATGGCTGTATAAACTATGAGTTCATCTGCTGTCAATCCTTTTGGCATCATATAAGTAGGAGTTATAGCGCTATGGCTCTCAACTTTAGAGTTATCAAATATACGCTTTGTAACTTGAAATCTTACTTCCTTTTCATAAGGTAGTCCCATCTTAAGCAAATTAAGCACCTTCTCTGCTCTTTCTGCTAAACTCTCTTCTAATACCACGCTAGCTGTTCTAGGGTAGGTTATAAACTTTTTTTCATATAGGGATTGTGCTACTTTTAGTACCTTGTCCGATGTCCACCCTTTATACTTACTAGTGACATAGCCCTGAAGATTAGAAAGGTTGAATAAATAAGGAGGATACTCCTTTTTCTTTTCAACTTGTTTGTCAACTATAATTCCGTTTTTACCTTCTATAAGCTTTTTAATATGGTCCAGTTTACTTTTATCCTCAAACTTTTCTACATTATCTTCAATATAGGTTCCTTCATATTCTTTATTAGCAGCAGTTTTAAACTCTGCAGATAATTTAAAGTAATTTTCTGGTATAAAGTTTTGAATTTCTTTATCTCTATCATATATTATTTTTAAAGTGGGTAATAATACTCTTCCAATGTTTAAAGGTCCATTTTTACCAGTTTGAAATTTTAATGTGGTCACAGTGGTTAAATTAATACCTAAAATCCAATCAGCCCATTGTCTGCTTATACCTGCATCTCTAAGACATTGCATTTGTTCATTGGGTTTAATGCTTTTTAGCCCTTTAAGCACTTCCTCTGCTGTCCATTCATTAAGCAATAGTCTATATACAGGCTTATTTGTTCCTAGATATTTAATTAGTATATCTCCAATTATTTGCCCTTCCCTATCAAAGTCACAGGCAGAGATAATGCCTTCTACCTCTTCTCTATTCACTAAAGACTTTATAATAGAAATCTGCTTTTCTGCTCCTTTATCATTTTTATCCTTGTGAGCAGGGTCGCATTTAACCTTATATTTAAATTGCTTCGGTATAAAAGGAAAGTTATTCATTTGCCATTTTGCCATTTTACTGTCATAATCCTTAGCATCATATAGCTGAAGCAAATGTCCAAAGGCCCAAGTAACAATAAAGTCCTTTCCCTCATAATACCCATCTTTCCTTTGATTAATTTTTAGGGCATCGGAAATATTCTTCGCTACTGAAGGCTTTTCTGCTATTATAAGTTTCGTCATAGAGCACCTCTTTTTAAGTTGTTGTTTTATAGGAGGATGTGAAAAACATAGGTATTCTTTTTCACGGGCCGCTGGTGGGGCTCCACGCGCGGTGTAGAGAAACCTATAGAATACCTTTTTTCACATCCTCCTATAGATAATTATGTACTTATACCTTTTATTCTAATACATATAGGTGTAAACTTTCAACTTTATGTATTAAAAACCTATCAAATGCAATATTTATAGTAAAGCATCGTAAAAAAACTGCCTCAAAAAGAAGCAGTCTTAAAATTCTTACTAAAACTATTGATTTGTAATATCATATACTATGTTTCCATCTATTATAGTATATAGAGTTTTTGTAAATACCTCCATAGGATTTCCATCAAATATTGCTATATCTGCGTCCTTGCCTACTTCTAAGCTACCAACTCTATCTGCTATATTAGCTATCTCCGCTGCATTTATAGTTATTGCCTTTAACCCGTCTTCTAAGCTTAAACCTTCTTTTACCGCTAGTCCTGCACAGACAGGAAGATATTGCTGCTCAATTACTGGGTGGTCTGTCATAATGGCTACCTTAACCCCTGCCTTTATTAACTCTGCCGGAGTTGTAAAGGACTTATTAGTTAACTCAATTTTAGAATTAAAGCTCATAGTGGGACCTACAATAGCATTGAAGCCTGAAGCTTTAATATGCTCTGCTATTAAGTGTCCTTCTGTGCAGTGATCTAATGTCATCCATAAATCAAACTCTTTAGCTATTCTTATAGCAGTTAATATATCATCTGCTCTATGAGCATGAGCCTTTAAAGGAATTTGCTTTTCCATTACAGGAATTAAGGATTCCATCTTTAAGTTTGCTTCAAAAAATTCTCCTTTTTCTAAAGCTCTCTCCTTCTTCTCTTTATAATTTTTTGCTTCTAGAAGAGTTTGTCTCAATAAAGCTGCAGTGGCCATTCTTGTGCTAGGCATCTTTCCTTTTCCATTGTAAACTCTCTTAGGGTTCTCTCCAAAAGCCACTTTCACAGCAGCAGGAGCTTTTATAACCATTTGGTCTATGCATTTACCATAGGTCTTCATGGCCACAAATTGTCCGCCCATCACATTAGCACTGCCTGGGCCTGTCATCACAGAAGTTATACCGCCCTTTATAGCCTTTTGAAAAGCCTCATCCATAGGATTTACCGCATCTAGAGCTCTAAGTTGAGGAGTTATTGGATCTGTCATTTCGTTGATATCACTGCCTTCAAAGCCCATATTAGCTTCAATAGCACCAATATGACTATGAGCATCTATTATTCCTGGTAAAATCCATCCTCCCTTAGCATCAATTATTTCTTCTCCTTCTAAGGGTTCTATGTTTTCACCTAGAGCTTTGATTCTTCCATTTTCAATAGAGATACAACCATTGTCATATATTTTTCCTGTCATGGTATATACTTTACCATTTTTAATTAACATTTGTATTCCCCCTTTTTATAAATGTTGTTATAGGAATTTATTCTATTATAACATTTGTTTTCCTCTTACTTTTTTATCCAATAGCACTAATTCTGTACTGCATCAGTGCAAATACTATTATCACTTTGCAATGCATACTACATTATTCTACATTTCATTAAACACCCAAATAAAATAGTTTAATACCGCTGCAAAGGCTACCCATAGAGTATAAGGAAGCATTAAAATTCCCGATATTTTGTCCACTTTAAAAAATTCTATGGTAGTGAGTATTATAAATATTAAAAGGAATAAAATTTCTATAAAGGCTAGCCCAAAAAGCTGATATTGAAAGAATATAAAGGTGCATAAAAAATTTAATATTAATTGAATAGTATATAAAACCAAAGCTTTCCTTACATTCTTCCCTTCCTTTCCCTTAAGCCAAATTCGGTAAGCTGCAATAGCCATTAAAGCATATAATATAGGCCACACTACTCCAAAAACCAAAGTAGGTGGAGAAAAAAAAGGTTTTGCTAAGTTTTTATAAATTTCACTAGAGTTAGGTGTAAACTTCCTTGCTACAAATCCCAATCCTTCTGAAATTAACAAGCTTATTATTAAGGCTCCAATATCATATTTCCCATTTGCCTTAAAGATATTTTTCATTATAATCGCCCCCATGCTCAAATATCTATTACTAATAATATGATTTTTATAATATTTTATACTTACTATGAAATTTATCGAACGGAAATCTTATATAGTGTACAATTCCCTTGTACCAATAAGTTTATTATCTCTTTCCTTTTAATACAAAAAACTATATAATAAAAATTATTATGATTTCTACACTAAAATTAAGAGGTGATTTTATGAATATTTTAATTGCAGAAGATGAACAGGATATAAGAGATTTAGTGGCTCTCCACTTAAATAAGGAAGGCTTTAACGTTTTTCAGGCAGCTGATGGAATAGAAGCTTTAAATATACTTTCTGGAGAAAAAATAGATATAGCTATATTAGATGTGATGATGCCTAAATTAGATGGATTTACTGTAGTAAGAAAGATTAGAGAAAGTAGTGATATTCCTGTAATATTCTTAACTGCCAGAAGTGAGGATAATGATAAAATACTAGGTCTGGGCTTAGGTGCAGATGATTACATGGTAAAGCCTTTTAGCCCCATTGAGCTTATGGCAAGAGTTCAGGCACAATTGAGAAGATATTATAGATACACCAATGGCAAGAACAATAATTTGCTTTCACTAGGAGATTTAACTTTAAACAAAGAAAGCTTTACAATACATAAGGGTGAGGTTCTCCTTGAACTTAATGCTAAGGAATATAGAATTCTAGAGCTGCTAATGGAAAATGTAGGCAAAGTATATACAAAAAAGCAATTATATGAAATAGTGTGGCAGGAGCCCTATTATGGTGATGATAATACTATCATGGTTCATATTAGCCATATAAGGGAAAAGATCGAAGATAACCCTAGAAACCCTACCTATTTAAAAACTATAAGAGGTATAGGCTATAAGCTGGAAAAGGTATAGTATGAGAGGTATATTTAAAAGAAAAAAAAGAGGAACTTTAGCTAATGTACTGCTAAAAAACTATATACTGTCCTACTTCATAATAACTCTTATATTAATAATTGGTATAACTATAACTATTATATTATCTATAGTCCTGTATTTTAACATTGAGATGGCTTCCTTAGAAAATGCTTATAATATTATGAAGGATGATTACACCGCTATTGACACCTCGGAAATAGAAAAGCTTAATGGATATATAGAGGTTATAGATAAAAATCATAATGTTATATATCAAAAGGGAGGTATACCTAATAAAAAAGAAAAATATCTCATAGAAGATTACAACAAAATTTTTGAATCTAACAGCATGATGTCTAAAAAGGACGAAGGACCATCAATTAATTTTGATTTAAATCCCGAAACCTACACTAAAAATGATAATGCTGCAAAAGATGCTTCCTTTATTTATAGGTTAGCATACAATAAAAACAAGGATTTCTTGCTTGTGGTGGCAATACCTAAGGCTGCCTATGAAAATTCTAATATAAAACTTCATTCATTAAAGCCTAAGCATTTTTTCTTAGTAGCTCTATTTACTGGAATTTTTATCTTAGTATTAGTCTTCATAATTTTCTCTAGAGTATCCTCTAAGAATTTTATTGTTCCTTTAAAAATATTAACTCAGGGTGCAAAAAAATTGTCTGAGGGCGATTTTAGTACAAGAATAATGCTAAAATCTGAAAATGAATTCGGTGAATTAAGAGACGCCTTTAATACCATGGCAGAAAAAATAGAATTGGAAAGAAACCTTAAAGAGAAATCAGAAGAAAATAGAAGAAGATTAATTCTCGATATCTCTCATGATCTAAAAAATCCATTATCAAGCATTATGGGATATTCGGATTTGCTTACTAAAAATCCTGATATAGAAATAGAAGAAAGACTAAAGTATTTAAATGTTATACATAGCAATAGTGTAAGGGCTAATAATCTTATTACAGATTTATTTGAGTTTTCAAAATTACAAAGTAACGACTTTCAGTTAAAGCTAAAGAGCAGTGACATTTGCGAGTTTATCCGTGAATTAATTGCTTCTTATATACCCTTAATTGAGGAAAAGAATTTTATTTATGACTTTAATATCCCTGAAGAGAGTTTTTACATAGCCTTTGACGAAAAACATTTAGATAGGGCCTTAAGTAATATAATATTAAATTCTATTAAATACAATCCTCAAGGTACTAAGTTACTTATTAGAGCTATTATTAAAGAACCCTACTTTGAATTAATTATTGAAGATGACGGCATAGGTATCCCAGAAGAATTAAAAGAAGAAATATTCAGCCCTTTTGTAAGAGTGGATAGTGCCCGTAATTCTAAAAGCGGAGGCACAGGCTTAGGCTTAGCTATAAGCAAATCAATCATCAATAAGCATGGTGGAGAATTATGCTTAGAGAGCTCCTCAAATCTTGGTTCTAAATTTACTATTATTTTAAAAAGTTAATGAAGCATGAGTTTTCGTTATGATTTTATAACGAAAACTTTTTTATTTTGATGAGTAATTTTATTTACTTTTAGTAACTATATATTTAAGTTCTATTTAAGATATGCATAAGAGCCATTTAAGAAAAGGCTGTTATTCTTAAATAGTAGTAAAAAGCTTAAATAAAACAATGGAGGAATTAACATGATTAAAGTAGTAAATGCTTTTAAAACCTATAATATGGGTAATGAAAGACTTACAGTACTAAATAACGTAAGTGTAAATATAGAAAAAGGCGAATTCGTTGCCATAGTAGGTCCTTCTGGCTCCGGCAAGTCAACCTTGATGAATTTAATAGGCGGCTTAGATACACCTACAAAAGGCTCTGTAATAATTGATGGTGAAGACATAAGTAAATTGAAGGATAGTAAAATGTCAAAGTTTAGAAATGAAAAAATCGGTTTTGTTTTTCAATCCTTTAACCTAGAGCCCACTTTAACTGCCTTAGAAAATATAATGATGCCCATGATGTTTTCAGGAGTTGGACAAAAGGAAAGAAAGATTCAGGCTTTTGAAACATTAAAGCTAGTAGATTTATCTGACAGAGCAAATCATAAGCCCACAGAGATGTCAGGTGGACAAAAGCAAAGAGTAAGTATAGCTAGGGCTTTAGTGAATAAACCTAAAATAATACTTGCTGATGAACCTACAGGAAATCTAGATTCTAAAACTGGTAAGAATATTATGGATATATTACAGAACTTCAAAAAGCAAGGTTATACCATCGTTATGGTAACTCACAATATGAACGAGGCCCGTTATGCAGATAGAGTAATAAAAATCAAAGATGGTTTAATTGAGGAGGCATAAAAACATGAAATTTAAGGATTATATAAATACAGCTTTTAAAAATCTAAAAAGGAGAAAAACCAGAACTTTTTTAACTGCCTTTGCAGTATCTATTGGTACTATGTTAATCATATTAATGGTAAGCCTAGGAGTAGGCGTTCAAAAGATAGTGATAGATGCTTTAAAAGCAAATACTCCTGGCACCTCTATAACTGTAAGCCCTTATAAGGTAGATGAGAATGCTAAGATTTCCACTGATTTAGATGATGAAGAGTCTCTAGAAGCCTTTGAGCCTAAATTTAAGTTCATAGATAAAAGTACCATCGAAGCTATAAAAGCCCTACCTAAGGTAGATGAAATAAGTGTTATGAGTAAGTTTGCTAAAGCAAATGTTGAAATAGACGGAGTTATAAAGAAAACCTCTTCTCTGCTTGGAATAGACTTAGATTATTCTATATTTCAAAAATCACAAATCGATACTGTAAGGTTAAAAGAGAAAAACAATTCACTTAACCCTATCACCTTTGGAAGAAATCTAGAAAAATCCGATGCTGCCACTGCTTTAGTTGGTGAAAAATTTTTAGAGAAGAGGGGCATAAAAGACTTTAATTCAGTAATTAATAAGGAATTAACCATATCACTTCCATTAAATGAGGATATGGGAGTAAAGAATACTAGTAATCAGACCTTTAAATTTAAAATTGTTGGAATTATTAATAGTAAATTTGATCTTGGCGATAAGATAGTTATACCAATAAAAGAAGCCTATAAAATTCAATCCTATTTTACAGCAGAAAAAGATTATGAGTCCACTAAAGGTCCTGATACTATTGAAGTTAACGTAAAGGACATAGTAGATGTAGCCCCAACTAGCGATGCCATTTCTAATATGGGTTATGGTGTCACCAGTATTCAATCCATGATAAAAGGAATAAAATCAATTTTCTCCATTATTCAAGCAGTATTATCAGTAATAGGTATAATAATTATTTTCGTTGCTTCCATAGGTGTAATAAATACCATGACCATGTCCATATATGAAAGAACTCGCTCTATAGGTATTATGAAGGCTATCGGTGCTTCAAGCAAAGATATTAAATTATTATTTATAACCGAATCTGGAGCTATTGGCTTTCTAGGCGGTATCCTTGGATTATTCTTTAGCTTTGTAAACGCTAAAATCATAAAAATAGCTTTAGACATATATCTTAAATCTAAAGGAGTAAAAGATATCCCAAACTTTTTCTCTACACCTCTATGGTTGATTTTAATTACCATTGGCTTCGCCATATTAATCTCTGTGTTAGCTGGACTTTACCCTGCTTCAAAGGCCTCTAAATTAGATCCTGTAGAATCTTTAAGATACGAATAATAAGAAAAAAGCGACGGTGGTCGCTTTTTTCATTTAAGCTTAAGTAATGTGCTCGTGATCCCTTAAGTGCTCACTGCAATACTCATGATGTCCATTACACTTAGAGCAATATCTAAATTCCATATCTGGATCAACCTTTTCTGTAATGCCGCATACTGTACATTTATGTATACTGCTGCTTTTAGTTATAGTCTTGCTTACAAATCTAGCTTTATTGTTTAAGGCCTTTGATCTAAAAAACCATTGCTGTATCAATTCTTTCCCAAAGAATATTAAGAAGTTAATCACCGGTGCTAAAGCTATAAGTCTAATATGCCAATTAGATGCAGTGACTACAGCGTATACTATATAAATCCAGTTTAAATAGGCCATATACTTTACTTTAATAGGTAAAACAAAAAACAAAAGTATTTCATAATCTGGATATATCCTTGCAAAAGCTAAGAATAGGGAAAGATTAATATAGGCTGAATTAGCACTCTCTTTAGTTATAAATGAAATTGCTATAGTAGCTAATACACCAAAAAGATAATATATATTAAACTTAAAACTTCCCCAAGCCTGCTCCAATCCTTTCCCTGCTAGATAGTAAAAATATAAAGTAAATACTATCCAAAAGGGAGATACTAGTGGTGGAATAAACACAAAGGTAAAAAGTCTCCACACCTCTCCTTGCATTACTAAATCCGGTTTAAGCAATAGCATATGATAATATGCCTCTTGACCTCCCATAGCTACAATTATATATACAAAGGCATTCATCATTACAATGAAAGTTATCAGATTACTTATAGCAAACTTTCCAAGCTTTCTTTCTAATTTATCTAGCCATCTCAAAATTATCAGCCCCTTTAAAATGTAATAGTCATCTCTATATTATAACATAGAAATAATTTCTAATACACATAAAATATTGCTAGACTAATTTATTTGCTAGCGCAATATATTTTTCTATATCTTTATTAACCATTTCCATGGAGCTTTTCCAAAAGTCCAAGTCATTTAGATCAATGTTCATAACCCTACCTAGATCCTCAATGGAAGATTTTCCAGTGAAAGATAATAATTTATCATATTGTTCCACAAAAGAGCTTTCTTTTATACAATATTCTCTATATAATCCTTTGGCAAATAATAATCCGAAAGCATAAGGAAAATTATAATAATTTCTTTCAGCATAATAATAATGAGGCTTATTTATCCAAGCATATGGATTTAATGTGCTAGAATCTATAGCATCCCCATAGGCTTCTTTTTGAGCCCAAAGCATTAATTCATTAATTTCTTTTGATGATAATGAGCTATGTTCTCTTCTTCTGAATAATTCATCTTCAAATAAAAATCTACTATAAATATCTACTATAACTTGTCCACAATTAGTCAACTCACCATCTAAAATACTGAAGGCTGTTTTTTCATCACAGTTTTTTATAGCAGCATTTCTTACTATGGTTTCGCAAAATAAAGATGCAGTTTCAGCAATAGGCATTGGATATTTACTATTTAAATAACTTTCATTCTTCAAAATATGACCATGATATCCATGCCCTAATTCATGAGCCAAAGTAGATATATTTTTAAAGCTTCCGGTAAAGGTACATAAAATTCTGCTTTCTCCTATGGAATGAAGATTATTGCAAAAGGCTCCTCCTCTTTTTCCCCTTCTTGGTTCTGCATCTATCCATCTTTTTTCAAAAGCGTTTTTTGCAAAGTCCCCTAGTTTTTTTGAGTAAGAGTTAAAGTTTTCTACTATAAACTCCTTAGCTTCCTCATAACTATATTTCTTTTGGCTGTTTCCTATAGGAGCAAAGACATCATAATAGGCCAAAGGACCATCATAACCCAAAACCTTTGCTTTGGTTAAATAATACTTTCTAAAATTAACTAAACTTTCTCTCATGACAGTTAACATAGCTTCTAGATTCTTTTCACTCATCCTTGAACTCTCTAGGGTATAGTGAAGAGGAGATTTATAGCCTTTTAGATTACATATAGTAATAACTTCCCCCTTTATGCCATTCAAAGCCGCTGCTATAGGTTCCTCTATAGCCTTATAGCTGTTAAGCTCCGCTTCATAAGCCCTTTTTCTTAGCTCCCTCTCTCCTTCGAATAACATGTTTTTTATTACGGTTAAGGGTAATTTTTTCTCTACACCATCAATATCAATGTCTACTAAATGATTAGAAGTTAAGTTTTTTTGTAGCTTCTCCCAAGAATTAGATCCGGTTAGCTTCATCTTCGTTAATACTATCTCTTCCGCTTCCTCTAGCATATACTTACTATTTTTTGATACTTCCTTTAAATAAAATTCATGCATTTTTAATGGTTCAGAGCTCTTTATTATCTCCTCTAAATTATCTATACCTCTTAGCCATTTATTAAAGCTTACTAAGGTCTTTACTATTTTTGTGTGTTTATTTTGAAGAATCTCCATAGCCTTCTGGGCTTCACCGTTAGCAGCATCCGCCGAGGAAGTTAAACTTGCAAATCCCCATAATTTATTATATAGCTTATAAAAATTATTTTGTATATTAATAAACTCTTCTATTTTAATGTTACTATTAGAATAGTCAGTAAAATTAATTTTGCTGTAATCATTAAGTGTATTAATAACTGCTTCTAGAGTATTTAAGTCTTGCTGAAACTCCTTGCAATTAAACCCGTCATAAAGTTCCTTTAGACTCCAAGTCATATTTAAAACATTACTTTCCATATAATACCTCCATTATCAATAGGAGGATGTGAAAAACATAGGCGATCTTTTTCGCAGGCCGCTGGTGGGACCCCACGTGCGGTGTAGCGAAACCTATAGAGTACCTTTTTTCACAGCCTCTTATAAAATTTAATACTAAGAACATGTTTTTCATTTAAGGCATCGTAAAAAAAATAACTAGTCAAAGATGCAAAGTATATTTTGCGTAAGACAAGGACACAGGTTCCATTGATAGTGGGGCTATTAGTGGGTTCTGTGGACGCAGTATTACACAAAATAGACGAGTAGACTGACTAGTTATTTTTTTGGAGATGCCTAAAATATCCACTGGTAAAACATCAAATATAAAAAATGTTTTACCAATGGATAAAGAAAAATCTTATTTAATGGCTTTTAATACCTCTATTAAGTAGTTCCACATTCTCTCAACGGAAGAGATGCTTACATGCTCATCAGGAGTATGAACATCATAAAGATTTGGTCCAAAAGAAATCATATCAATTTGGCCAAATTTCTCTTTAAATAATCCACACTCAACCCCAGCATGAATAGCTACTATTTCTGGAGTTTCACCTGTTAAATCTTCATATACTTTTTCGAATATCTTTCTTATCTTTGAGTTAGCATCATATTGCCATTCTGGATAAGCTGATTGAGTAGAAATTTTTGCTCCCATGAGCTCTGCAGTAAGTTTTGATTGAGCTAATATATCCTCCTTTAAAGTACCTATAGAACTTCTTATAGCGCTATCATAAGTAACTTCATTTTCATCAGTAGTTACTACTCCTAAGTTAGTAGAGCTTTGTACTAACCCCTTTATTTCTATGCTCATAGTTTGAATTCCATTAGGAATTAAATAAAGCAATTTTACAGCCTTTTCTGTGCTGTCCTTTGAGAATGCCTTTTGTGATTTATGTTCTAAAACTTCTAACTCTATTTTTATCTCTGGATCAGAAGCCTTAAGCTCATTTTTCAAAGTTTTATTCCAATGTTGAATCCTGTCTTTTAGTACATCTATTTTATCTTCCAATAACATAAGTCTAGCATCAAATTCTCTTGGAATAGCATTATTCTTTGAACCACCATTTAGAGAAATTACTCTATAATCTATTTCTTCTAATAAGTCAACTAATACTCTTCCCATGATTTTATTAGAGTTTCCTCTTTCTTTATTAATGTCCATTCCTGAATGGCCACCTTTTAATCCTCTAACCTTTAGTACTACTTCATCGCCCTTAGCACTAATCTCCTCATATTGAATAGGTAAAGTTATTTTATCCCTCAATCCACCTGCGCAGCTAACTAGAAGCTTTCCTTCTTCCTCTGAGTCGATATTTATTAACATTCTTCCCTTTATATCTTCAGGGTTTAAATTCATTGCTCCACCCATTCCAGTTTCTTCATCAGTGGTTAAAAGCACCTCTATAGCAGGATGAGCTATATCCTTTGAAGCTAATAATGCCATACCATAAGCTATAGCTATTCCATTATCAGCACCTAAAGTTGTACCTGTAGCATAAACATAATCTCCCTCAACTCTTAGACTTAAAGGATCCTTTTCAAAATCATGATCAGTACCTATATTTTTTTCACAAACCATGTCCAAGTGACCTTGAATAATTACAGTGGGCGCATTTTCATATCCTAAAGTTGCTGGCTTCTTAATAATTACATTTAAGGCTGAATCTTGAATTACCTCTAAGCCTAACTCTTTTGCAAAGCTAACTAAATAATCACTTATGCCCTTTTCATTTCCTGAGCCTCTAGGAATTTGAGATATTTCCTCAAAGTACTTAAATACTTCATAAGGTCTTAAATCTTTTAAAACTGATGTAGACATATACTTTACCTTCCTTTCAAAAACACTGTTTAAGGCATCTTTCAATAGTTATTTCTTCAAGACGCCTAATTTGAATTTTTCAAGTAAGTATTCTATTTTTATTGATAAAAATCCTTCAATAAAACATACTACTTTTACATTTATATATACAGTTTTTTTAATTCATATCCTCTTTAGTATTTTACAATTTTTAAAATTTATATAATATGGTACAATAAATATTAATATTTTAAATAAAATTTTTGGAATGAGGTAATTATATGATTTTTTACATAATTGACGCTTTTGCAGAAGAAGTATTTGAAGGAAATCCTGCTGGAGTATTGATTTATGAAAATTTAGATGAAAGTACTATGCAAAAATTTGCTAGAGAAATGAATTTTTCAGAGACAGTTTTTGTAAAGCTTGGTTATAATAATAATTTTAATGTTAGATATTTTACTCCGACTTCTGAAATAGATTTTTGTGGTCATGCTACCTTAGCAGCCTACCATGCCTTACTAGATTGCGGTTTAACAGAAGAAAAACCCTGCCACTTTCTCAATAACTCAGCCTCTCAATACTCAATTTTTAGAATGAAGGATTATATTATGATGGAACAGGCTCTTCCAAGTATTAGAGAAACTTTATATGATGAAAAAGAAATTTTAGAGCTTTGTGATTGTCTAAATATTTCAATAAACGATATAGGAGATAGAACTCATACTTTAAGCCCTCAGATTGTTTACACTGGGTTATATGATATAATCTTTCCCGTAAAAGATAAAAAAACCCTAAATAATATAAATCCTGACTTTAATAGATTAACTAATTTTTCTCAAAAGAAAAAAGTTGTTGGAGTTCATGCCTTTACTTTAGATGATAATAATTTTACCGCAAGCTGTAGAAATTTTGCCCCACTTTATGGCATTAATGAAGAATCCGCCACAGGTTCTTCTTCCGGAGCATTAGCCTATTATCTTCTTAAAAATAAAATTATTGATAGTGGAAAGGAATATATTTTTTCTCAAGGAGAAATCATGGATAGACCCTCAAAAATTCTTTGTAAGATTCTTAGTGATAGGAATAACTATAAGGTATTGGTGGGAGGAAAATGTAAGACTCTTCTTAAATGCAATGTAACCTTATAAGAAAAAGACGACTTCCGTCGTCTTTTTGAGTTCACAATTTTTATTTATTATGCTCTACGTCTAGCCTTGCTCTTTTGATCACTTTCTGCTTGGTTATCAGATTTTATTTGTTTCTGCTTAATATTTTCCTTCATTTTTTCGGTAATCTTATCCAATATCTCTTCAGCATTATTTCCATCATCTGGGAAGGTTACAGTTACAGAATCAAAAAAATAATTAGTAGCTACTGAATCTATATCCTTCAAATGGTTAATTTTTAACATTATATCTTTATTAAATTTATCCATCTGCTCCTTGTCACAGAAGGGATATACACCTAAAAAGGTCCTAGATCCATATTTACAGAAACGTCCTCCTTCTGGCATTGCCCCTTTTAATTTATTGTACATATAATCTGTTACTACCATATTATCATTATCATTCTGCAAATCTATAGTTACATCTTTTAGTGACTTAAAGAAAATTGTCATTATAACTGAAAGCTTATATGCTCCATTTCGAGCTTTGTTAATCTCTTCCTCAAAGTATTCATTAAAAGGTAATTCTTTAATATCCTTTTGTATAGCTTTTGAGGATTCAATAGAGTTATCCCCCTCTGCATGTCTAGTTACTCTATCTAAGAAAATCCTATCATCAAAAGGTTTTAGAAAATAATCTATAGCTCCCTCTTTAACTGCCCTGATAAAAGCATCTCTTGTATTTAAAGAGGTCAATACCATAAACGGGATATTTAAATTCTTTTTTTTAAGATTTCTCATAATCTCTAGCCCATCTTCGTCTTTTAAATTTATTTCAACGATAAGCAGATCTACCTCATTTTTCAACTCATTCAATTTAGTGTATAGTTGAGAAGAGTTGGACACTTCATGGACTAATATATCGTTTTTGGTAGCAATATCTCTTACTCTATATCTAATATAAGGTTTATTATCTAATATTATAATATTTTTCATATTTTATACCTCTCAAAACATTACCCTAAGTATTTGGGAGTTACTATTAAAATTTACTCGCTATATATATTTCGTCCATCTATAGCAAACTCTTTAATATTTTATAAAATTTTATTAAATTTATAGATAAACAACTTCAACTATTAATTTATACATGTCCCATAATGTCGTGAAAATTAACATTTTGGAACATGTATAAATTAAGTTTACGTATTGTTTATCTATAAATACAAAACTAAATATCTGAAAGTTCTATATTAACTTTTTCTTCGCCAATTCTATTGGTATCGACATCATTTAGAACTATCTGTTGTCCCTTTATAGTCTTAATTGGCATTTTTATGACAAATTCAGCTCCTTTATTTAGATCGCTATTCACTGCTATATTACCTTCATGTAGCTCTACTAGGGATTTTACAATTGATAGTCCTATACCACTACCGTTGCTATTATTAACATAGGGGTTATGAACTTGAGAAAATCTATTGAATATATCTTCTAATTTATCCTTAGGTATACCTACGCCAGTATCCCTAATCTTTATATAAACATGCCTATCCATTTCATACAAACCTACAGAAATTTTTCCTCCGCTAGGGGTAAACTTTATAGAATTAGAAAGTAGGTTCAGCATTATTCTTTCTATCTTGTCACTGTCACAAGCCATGATTAATTCCTCTACCTCAGTATCAAATTCTAACCTTATGCCTTTACTTTCCGTATATTCTTTTATAGATAAGGTTATATCCTCTACTACACTTACTATATTATAATTCTTTAATTGTAAACTATAAAATCCAGATTCTATTTTTGTTAAATCAATTAAATTATTAAAAAGTTTCATCAGTCTATAAGAATTTTGCTTCATTATCTTAATATATTTGGTTAGGTTTTCAGGATTTTCTTTAAAAAATGAGCTTTTATTATAAGATTCTAGCAGCTGTATAGTAGCACTTATAACGTTCAATGGCGTCCTTAATTCATGAGATACATTAGCAAAAAATTCAGTTTTAAATTTATCATATTCCATTACTTCTTCTAAAATCTTGTTATTTGTAATGTCTCTTATAGATCCTACTGCACCTGTAAAAATCCCATACTCATTATAGTTAAGTTTCCAATTTATATTTAAATATATCTTATTTCCTTCTTTAGTGACTCCAGTAGTTTCTACATAATCATATATCTTACTATTATTGAAAAAGTATTTCTCTATATCAATATCAACATACCTATAAATAAATTTATCTAACATTTCTGTGGAGTTATACCCAAAGATATCCTTGCTAGATTCACTAATAAATATGAATCTGCAATGGTTATTAATCTCAAAAATACTATCCTTTTGATTTTTTATAATTGTGCTTAATTTATTTTCATTTTCTATTAAATTATTTTGAATTATAATTAAATCCTTTTTTGACTTCTCAAAATACATTAATAGAAAATTTATGGCCACTAAAAACTCAAGACCTGTGGCAATAATAAATCCCCAAGGAGCAAAACCTTTAAAACTCTTAAGCCAAGGATAGTTAAATAGGTGCACTCCCCAAAGTATAAAACCTAATTTAAAACCATAGAAAGATAAGGTTTTAACTTTCCAATTATCTATAACTTTTATACCAAACCATATAAAAACTAAAGATATTAATGTAAAGGTAGGAACTGCAATTATAAAGCTCGAAAGGTTAAATAAAGTTCCAATTACTAACCAAGCAATTGCAAAAAAAACTAAAACCATATTTCTACTTTCAGCTTTTTTTTCTAAGAATCTATAGGCGCCTTTAATAACTAACATACTGCTGATGATCACAGAAAGCTGATGTATAAAAAATAAAATCTTTTCATTTTCAGGGCTTCTAAGCATAAAAAGTGTTGCCACTAATCCAATCAAAAATACTCCCCAACTTAAAGCCCATATACCTATAAAATCTTTATTCTCAAGAGTATATAAATATATATATATTATAATTAAAATAGTTGTCCCCCACATAGCAATTGCTATAGAAGGAATAAGCAAATCCATGTAAACGCCTCCCCAACAGCAAATATATACAAAATAATTACTTTAACTTTTTTATTATATCATATTTTTCATAATATTTAACATTTACATGACAAAAAAAATAAAAATTTGTCTAATTTTATACATAGATTTTTAATTTTTTAATTTATCTTGTAAAAATTTGCTTTTAGGAAAAAGCTTTAATAATTCTTCATAGAGCTCTTTGGCTTTTTTGCCCTCTCCTAATTCCTCATAGGCCTTACCTAATTTTAGTTTAACATCTATATCCTGTACTTTTTTACGTCCTTCTAACTCTTCCATAGTTTTTATAAATAATTCATAATCCTTTGTATAATAATAGCATAAGGCTAACATAATACTACAATTATAATTACTTTGCTTTTCTAAAATCTCTAGGCAGTGTTTTTTACAAGTTATATAATCTTCAGCTTTAAAATAGTTTATGGCCTTTTCCAAACATTGTCCTTCATAACTTTTATAATATTTAACCTTATTGAATAAATATAGGAGATATGCAACTAATATAATTAAGAATAGAGGATTTGCTATAGATAATAATATTATAATTAAAGCTGTTGCAATGTCGCGTCTCATGTTGTTCTTAGGACTCTTCAAATAAAATGGTTCTGCCTTGTTCATATTTATTCCTCCTAGAATTTTTGCTAGATAAATTATATCATATTAATATAGGTAGGTTTTACATAATCGATATAAATAATTTTTATAATATTATACAGACTAAAATAATGGTGGTGAAAATTATGAGATATGTTATTGTATGCTTAATCAGAGGGGAAGCCTTAAAGTTTCATGAAAAATTAGTTGAAGAAGTATGTGAAAAATTTCAAGTAAGACCTCAAAAGCTACCTGCCCATTTTACTATAAAGGCCCCTTTTAAAATTGAAGATGCTAATGAAATAATAAATTTAACAAAAAGTTTTTGTTCAAAACAAAACAGCGCTCCTATGAGCATAAAAGGCTTTGGATACTTTAGAAAAAATGTATTATATATGAAAGTTAATATGTCTGATGAAGGAAAACATATAGTAGACACCTACATGAAAGAGTTGCTAAAAATACCCAATTTGGAGTGGAAGGCAAATGAAAAAAAGGAAAAGGTATATCATTGTACTATTGTATCAAAACTTGAAGAAGCTACTTTTGACCAGATATATACTGATGTAAATAAACAACTTTGTAATTTTGACTTACTTTTTGATAATATAAGCATTTTAAAATGGGAAAAATATCGTTGGGTAACCTTTAAAGAGTTTAAATTAAAGTGAGGATGTCTATGCAGACATCCTCATCTTAATTATATTATATTTTATTCCTCAAATTTTAATCCTTTGAATTTGTCCTTTAATAAGTCTCCTAGGGTTACTCCATTATCGTTGTCATTATATTCGCTATAATCTATTTGAGGTTTTTCTATAGCTTCCTTAATGCTTAAGGATAGCTTTTTATTTTTAACATCTATCCCTAATATCTTTACTTTTACCTTATCGCCCACATTGACTATATCTGAAGCTTTAATTACTCTTTCTTCAGATAGCTCTGATAAATGCACTAATCCTTCTAAGCCAGCGCTAACTTCAACAAAGGCTCCAAAGTTCATTAATTTTGTTACTACACCTTCTACTATATCATTTACTTTTAATGTGGAAGATGCAAGATTCCAAGGATCCTCTTCTACAGACTTAAGGCCTAAGGATACTCTATTTCTCTCCTTATCAAAATCTATAACATAAACCTCTACTTTATCCCCTACAGATACTATTTCTGCTGGATCCATGACCCTCTTCCAGGATAAATCATTTAAATGGATTAATCCTTCTAAGCCGCCTAAATCTGCAAAAGCTCCAAATTTAGCTAACCTTGTAATTACTGCACTCCTTTTTTCTCCCCTACTTAATTCTGACCATATTTTATCTTTTGCATCTTGAGCCTGTTCTTTCTCAATTATCTTTCTTGACAATATTATCTTGTTATCATTTTCATTTACTTCAATAACCTTAACTTCTAATTCTTTACCTACAAAATCCTCTAGATTTTCAACATGATTCAAGCTTAATTGTGAAGCTGGAATAAAGGCTCTTATGCCCTTTATCATGGCTACAGCTCCCCCTTTAACAGCTTCTTTTACCTTAACTTTAATAATTGTACCTAGCTCTTTACTACTTTCCATCTCTTCCCAGACCTTAATAGCATCTGCTTGTTTCTTTGAAACCAGAACATTGCCCTCTCCATCATCGGTACTTAGCACTATAACATCAATCTCTTGTCCTTCACTTAAAATATCTCTAGGATCCAATTCTAGGTCATCGGTAAGTTCTTCTTTTGGAATAATTCCATCAGATATATAATTAATATTTACAAAAGCCTCTTTATCTGTAATCTTAATAATTTTACCCTTTATAATATCTCCCCTACGTATTCTCTTAAAATCATAGGCACCTTTAAATAAATCTTCCATTGACTTCTCTTCAAAATTTTCTATAGTCATTAATTCCCTCTCCTTTTGCAGTTATAGATTATTTGCTTTAAGGCATCTCTTGCATACCTAATAACTTTATTTTACATAAACCTTAGCAGTAAAGCAAGTTTCACTATGCTTTGAATAACTTAAATATATTATTTATTTTTGAATACAATATTATTATAAAATTAATATAACATAGTCATATTATTATGGTAGAATATTGATAATGAAAGGAGGAAAGCTTAAGATAATGTGCTTTGTAGGTCATATATTTTTATAAGTTTAATATGATAAGAAATCCTACAATCCATATAATATATAGTTCAGCATTAAACAGTATAAAATAACACTTAATCCAATATTCTTTTCTTTTAAACTCTTTGAAAAATGATGATATATAAAGATACATAGAGATATTTGAAGTTCTAGTAATTTATACTAATAAAATAGTATGAATTTACCTAAAACGAGTTAATTTATAGTTTGTAATATAGTATATTATAACTTATAATTAATTCATGGTTAATTCTTATTTACATAAATGATTATTTATATGTGGGGGTGAGAAAAATAAATAAAAAGCGCTTTTTATTTTCAATACTATTAGCTTTTACTTTTATGATAACTAGCTTTTATGGAGATAATCTATTAAATTTTGCAGGATATGAGCAATCTTATATGGTAGCAACTGCAGCTCCAAAAGCTTCTTCTGGTGGTTTTAAATCGGGTTCCTTTAAAAGTAGCACTCCTAAGAGTTCTACCCCTAAGACTACTTCCCCTTCAAAACCATCAGGCTGGTCAAATAATAGCTCCTCTAAGTCTTCTGGAAGTACTTCAAAATCTTCTTCTGGAGGGTTTAAATCTGGCAGCTTTTCTAATACACCAGCAGGAAATAAGAATAACAGCAGCTCCTCCAGCCAAAACAATAGTTCAAACAGTGGGAGCAGTTCCTCTAATAAAAATTATGGAAACCAGTATGATAAGCCTAAATCCTCATGGATTCCAATACCTATACCTATTCCATGGGGTGGGAGCAGATATAATAGCTCTGGGGGATATGTATCCTCAGGCTTTAGCTTAATCGGTTCAATCATTAGATTTATAATTTTTATAATCATACTTGTTTTGATTATAAAATTTTTAAAAAATTTATTTAGAAGAAAATAACAAAAATTTAGGAGGTTGTATTATGGGAATTTTCAACAGAATATCAAATATGTTTAGAGCAAAGGTCAATGACACATTAGACAACATGGAGAATCCAGTAGAACTACTAGATCAAAAAATAAGGGATATGGAAGAGAGTTTAAACAAAGCAAAATTATCTTCTGCTCAAATTTTAGGTAATGTGCATGAAATTGAAAAGAAGATGGAAGCTTCTATTAAGGAGTCAAAAGAATTTGATGAAAAAGTTAGATTTGCCATGGGCAAGGGAAATGAAGAATTAGCTAAGAAGGCCCTTGAAAAGAAATTAGAGGCAGATAAAAAACATGAGTCCTTAAAAGCTAGCTATGAGGAAGCTTCAAAGAAAGCCGAAGTCATCAAGAAAAATCTTAGAGATTTAGAAGAAGAAATAGAAAAAACAAGAAACTATAGAGATGAAGCAGCTGCAAGATATAACAATGCAGAAGCTAGCAAGAAAGTAAATGAAATATTAGCTAATGTTCAAACTAGCAATAACAGAATAAATATAGACGATATAGAAAGAAAGATTCAAAAGAAAGAAGCTATGGCTGAAGGTCTTGAAGACTTAAGAACCGATAACTCCTTAGATAAGGAATTTGAAAAGCTTAAGGAATTAGATCTAGATGCAGAATTAGAAAAATATAAACAACAATAGGTGACAGTATGGATAAGATGGAGGGGTTTTTAAATTCAGAAAGGGAGCGTTATGGTAAGCTCTTTGTAGATATAAACTATGCCATAGATAACGTATCTCCCTTTCTTGAAAAGCAAGATTTATCTAACAGAAAATATATAACAAAGTTACCAGTGTTAAAAAAATATATGGAATTACTAGATTCAGCTGAAAGGGATAGCAAAAAAGAGGGCTTTTTCTCAAAGCTTTTCAATAATGATAAATATTCTGGACTTTTAGAATCCTATAAAGCTGATAATCTAGATAATTTTAACCAACTTGAAAAATGTGGTAAATGTGCCTGCTTAAATTGTACCGCTACCTGCAAGTTTGATAGTTGTCTTGGCTGTAGACCTGGCTCAAAGATAGTTTATTGTGACCACGAAAAAATTAACGCTACCTTCCACGACAACTATATTTTAAACTTGACTAATGATAGAACTGGCGCTGAAGATAGGTATAAGGTACTGGCTACATTGCAAGATTGTGAGTTAGACAGAAAGTATATAATCATTCAAAGTCTCATGAGTAAAGACGAGAAGTTCATACTATATTACTATCCTGGAATCTCAGAAGATAACTTTGGAGAGATTAGTGACGAACAGGAATTTGACTTTATAGCTTCAGTTTATGAAAGTATAAATAAATAAATATAAGCTGTACCTATGATTATTAGGTACAGCTTATATTATTAGGGAGTAATATTGTAAATTTAGTTCCTTTTCCAACTTCGCTTTCTACCTTAATGCTTCCATTATGTGCTTCCACTATAGATTTTGTAATGGCTAAGCCTATTCCTGCTCCTCCAGTAAATCTATTTCTTGATTTGTCAACCCTATAAAATCTTTCAAAAATAAATGGCAAGTCCTCCTTAGAAATACCAATACCACTATCCTTTATTTCAATAATTCCAACATTATTTAATCTATAGCTTTTTATTAAAATATCACCTTTATCTTCTGTATATTTTATAGCATTTGAAATCACATTAATTAACACCTGGCTTATCTTATCCTTATCAGCACATAATGTAAAATCTTCAACGGAGGTCACTATTTTTATGTTTTTTGTTAAGGCCATTCCCTGAAAATTAATATTTATCTTATTTATTAATTCGCTAATATTAAAATTACTTCTGTTAAGTATTATATTATCTGCTTCATACTTAGCTAACTTTTCTAGGCTTCCTACCAAGCCCTTTAGCCTCACCACTTCTTCATAGCAGCATTCTATTCTTTCTTTCGTGGGCTCCCACACACCATCTATCATAGCCTCCATATGGCTCTGTAATGTGGTTAAAGGAGTTCTCAATTCATGAGATATATCTTCTGTTAGCCTTTTTCTTAAAAGCTCCTGTCTATTTAAAGTTGCAGCTAGATCGTTAATACTATTACTCAAACTGTTAAGCTCATTTATATTAGATTCTGAATCTACCCTACTTTTATACTTACCTTTCGATATATTATCCGTAGCACCTACCACGGTTAATATAGGTTTGCTCAAAGTTCTGCTCATGCCAATTCCGGCTAATATAGCTAGCAGCAGTGATATTATCTCTACCACAATAAATATATTATTTAAGGTCTTAAGAAATAGCAAATCATTATCATTATAATAATAAGGACCATAATAACCTATAGTAGCTGAACCTATCACAGTATTTCCTTTTTTTAAATCATATATTTTACTTACATATCCCCCTTTCCAAGTAGGATATCTTTCCATCATATTCTCAGCCATATGGGCAATCATAGCCTCGCATTTTCCATTGTTATGCTCTCTAGCATCCCATATTCTATTACCCTGAGCATCTTGAACCCTTAGTATTAACCCATTTTCTAAAGCACTCATGCCTACCCTTTCAATGATAGCCTTATTCCAGGTTCCACTATTGTACTGCTCCTCTACGGCTGTAGCAACGCTTCTGCTTTTATTCTCCAAATTATTTATTACATAATCTTTAAATTGTTTTTCCAAAAAAAAGTTTACTAATATGCCTATTAATAATATTGTTAAGGTTACTATAAATATATAGGAAAGGGTTAAATAATTTCTCAAGCTTATTTTCATCTATTCACCACCAAATTTGTATCCTACTCCATGAACAGTTTTAATATACTTGGGGCATTTCGTATCCTCTTCAAGCTTCTGCCTTAAATTCTTTACGTGAGTATCTATAACTCTGTCAAAGCCGTCATAATCATCTCCCATAGTCAAAAGAACCAATTCTTCTCTAGTAAAGGCCTTCTTAGGATATTTGGCCATGGTAATTAATATTTTGTATTCTGTATTTGTTAAATTGACTAAATTATCATTTTTCCTAACTTCGTGCCTAAAATTATCTATGATAAGCTCATTATCATTATAACTGCTTATATCACTTAATGTCATAATATCATCTTCACTGCGTCTTAATAGGGCTTTTACTCTAGCAATCAATTGTCTTGGGCTAAAGGGTTTAGTTACGTAATCGTCTGCCCCTAGGTTAAAGCCTTGAATTACATTATCTTCTTCAACCTTTGCAGTTAGCATGATAATTGGCACCCGGCTCTTCTTTCTAATAGTTTTGCATAGCTCTTCCCCTGATAAATCTGGAAGCATTAAATCTAAAATTACTAATGCGGGGTTAACTTCATCAAAAATCTGCAAAGCTTTTTTTCCATCCATAGCTTCATATACTTTATAGCCTTCTTTATTTAAGTAAGACTTAACTACCTCAATAATTTTAAGCTCATCGTCTACAATCAATATTTTTATATCCATTTATCCTCCTAAATGAAAAAATAAGCTTATAGGAGGATGTGAAAAAAGGTGTTCTATAGGTTTCCCTATACCGTACATGGAGCCCCACCAGCGGCCCGTGAAAAAGAACACCTATGTTTTTTACATCCTCTTATAGGGAAACAACCTTACAGATTACTGTAAGGTTGAATTTTATTATATATTTTCTATAGAAACTACTTCATAGCCTGCATCTTCTACAGCAAATTTAATCTTATCTTCGGATACTTCTCCTTCAAGTATTGCTGATTTGGATGCTAGATCTACATCCACTGAGCTTACGCCTTCCAATTCACTTAGAGCCTCTTTAACATGTTTTACGCAGTGTCCGCAGCTCATTCCTTCTATTAATAATTTTTTCTTCATAATACAATTACTCCTCTCTATTTGTAGATTTTATATTAAACAATTTTTCATTGTTTAAATTCTTAGTTTAATGGCTTAAAGGTTTTTAATCTTAATGCATTTAATAAAACTGATACTGAACTAAAACTCATGGCAAGAGCTGCAATCATTGGATTTAATAGATGTCCACCTAAAGCATACCATATGCCCATAGCTACTGGTATTCCTAAAGTATTATAACCAAAGGCCCAAAATAGATTCTGTTTTATATTTCTTATGGTGTTTTTACTAAGTTGTATAGCTGTGGGAACATCCATCAAATCACTTCTCATCAACACTATATCTGCCGATTCCATAGCCACGTCGGTACCAGAACCTATGGCAATACCTACATCTGCCATAGCTAGGGCTGGAGCGTCATTAATACCATCTCCCACCATAGCAACCTTGTATCCTTGTTCCTGAAGTTTTTTTACTTCATTAGCTTTATCCTGTGGTAATACCTCTGAAATTATGACATCAATACCTACTTGCTTACCTATGGCCTCCGCAGTTCTCTTATTATCTCCTGTGAGCATAGCTACCTTTATGCCCATGGAGTGCAGCTTTTCAATGGCTCTTTTACTGCTTTCTTTTACTGTATCTGCCACAGCAATTATACCTGCTAGCTTACCTTCTATAGAAATAAACATAGGGGTTTTACCTTCTAAAGCTATGGTAACGGATTTATCTTCTAGGCTGCTTATATCTATATTTCTCTCCGCCATTAATTTCCTATTTCCTAATAGAGTATTCTTATTTTTCACTATTCCTTCAATACCTTTACCTGCAATAGCATTAAAGCTTTCTACAGCCAAGAACTGGATTTGCTTTTCCTCTGCATATTTAACAATAGCCTCTCCTAAAGGATGCTCTGAAGCCTTCTCAATACTTGCTGCAATCTGTAATATTTCATTTTCATCCCCTAAATTAGTCACAATATCTGTAACCTTTGGCTTGCCTTCAGTTATAGTACCTGTCTTATCAAAAACAATAGTATTTATTTTATGAGAGGTTTCTAGGGCCTCTCCACTCTTAATAAGCACTCCATATTCTGCTCCTTTACCTGTACCCACCATTATGGCTGTAGGTGTAGCTAATCCTAGGGCACAAGGACAAGCAATGACTAATACTGATATAAAAATAGTTAATGCAAATACCGGAGTTTCTCCTACAAAGAACCAAACTAAAGCTGAAATTATAGCTAAGGATATTACTATTGGTACAAAATATCCAGATATGATATCTGCTAGTTTTGCTATAGGCGCCTTAGATCCTTGAGCTTCCTCCACCAGTTTGATTATTTGCGCTAAAGCAGTATCTTTTCCAACCTTGGTAGCCTTATACTTTATATAACCTGTTTTGTTTATACTTGCACCAATTACTTTATGACCTGGAGTTTTTTCTACAGGGATACTTTCTCCTGTTAGCATGGATTCATCAATGGAAGTCATACCTTCAATGACCTCACCATCTACAGGTAATTTTTCTCCTGGTTTTACTACTAATATGTCCCCTACCATAACGTCATCTATAGGAATAACGGCTTCTTTACCCTCTTTTATTATAGTTGCAGTTTTAGGGGCTAATCCCATAAGCTTTTTAATAGCTTCTGAAGTCTTACCTTTAGTAACTGATTCTAAATACTTTCCTAAGGTTATCAAGGTTAATATGGTGGCAGCAGATTCAAAATATAATTTATATGCATAATCTACATTTCCAATTATGATTTGATATACTGCAAATAGGCCATATAAGAATGCTGCCCAGGTTCCTATAGAAATTAATGAGTCCATATTAGGATTCTTCATATATAAAGACTTAAATCCAACTTTAAAGAACTTCTTTCCTTCATACATTACAGGTATTACTAATATCAATTGAACTATAGCAAAATTCATGGGGCTTGTCATGGGATCCAATATATCTGGCAAATGATATCCCAGCATATGTCCCATAGATATTACTAATAGAGGAACTGTAAATAGGGCAGATATGATAAATCTTTTCCATAAAGCTTTAATATCAGCTTCTTTTTTTAATTTATCCTTATCAATGGATTCTTCCTCTGAAGCTTTGTATCCGGCCTTTAATACTGCTTGTTTTATATCTTGTATATTTACCTTTGAAGGCTCAAAGGATACATTTAATTTTTCTGTAGCTAAATTTACATTAGCTTCTACAATGCCATCTAATTTCTTTACTGCTCTTTCTACAGCCCTAACGCAAGCTGCGCAGGTCATTCCTTCTATCTTTAACACTACATTAGAAGTATCTAGGAGAGCCTTGTATCCTGCTTTATCCACAGCCTTTTGAATATCCTCAATAGTCACTTGACTTTCATCAAAAGTTATATTAAGTTTCTCCGTAGCTAAATTAACCTCTGCACTTTCTACTCCAGTTACCTTTTTACAGGTTCTCTCCACAGCCTTCACACAAGCTGCACAAGTCATCCCTTCTATTTTTAGAATTTTATTCAAATGCATCACTCCTTATTTTTCCAGCAGCTTTTGAAATACATTCATTATCTCATCAACCTTTTCCTCACCAGTATCATTTAAAAAAGCTTCTTTTACACAGTGATTCATATGCTGCCTGAGAATCAACATATTGGCCTTTTTTAATAACCCTTGAGCAGCAATTATTTGATTAGAGATGTCAACACAATATCTTTCTTCCTCTAACATCTTTATTATTCCTTCTATCTGTCCTTTGCTAGTCTTTAAAGCTTGCAAAGCCTTTTTTCTTTCTTCGTTCATCTCGCACCTCCATACACCCCCTCCGGGGGGTATTATGGTATTATAATATACCTACCTGGGGTTATTGTCAATAGTTATTTTTTTATGATATATTTTTTACTTAACTTTTCCATACCAGCACTTTTTTCTATACTCCAGCCCGTTTCATCCATATTATTTCTATCTAATCCAGCCTTAAACAGAGGCTCTGGGTCTATATAAAAAATTACTTCTGCACTTTTGTCTTCTTCTTGGTATTTCCATTTAACCTCAAAAGAGCTTCCTAAGTCTAACTTATAATAATTATCTTCTCCCTTTATATTTGTTTTATCCATTTTAAAAAGCCTTCTTATAGCATCCTCTGCTCCATCAGAATTTTGTCTTTTATCACTAATATTTAAGGGTCTTATGAGCAAGTTGGAGTTCTCCATATTACCTTCCTTAGATGCTTTCTTAAATATAATCTCCTTACTATCTAGTTTATTTGTATCTAATCCAGCTTTTATGAAAGGATCCGCTAAAATTACCATGGCAAAGTCAGCTTCATTAGAAGAAGGATCCTTAGTCCATTCAAATTTTTCCTCCCCCTGCAGGCTTAAACCCCAATGAGACATTTCCGCATGAAAGCCTACTTTATCTCTATTTTCCTTAATTATAGAGTTAATGGACTTATATGCATTGTCATTAGCCGATGAGTTTCCTTTGCTGCAAGCTGATAACAAGACTATGCTAATTGTTACAGCAGCTAATAATGTTATGATTTTATTTTTCTTCATACCTATCCTCCTTAAACAATATATATCACTAATTTTGTATATAAGGCCTATGTTTCTAAGATTAAACTATCAATTTTTTATGTATTTTTTATGAAGAAAATAAAAAGACAGAGAATTTATTTATCCCTGTCTTAAAAATTTAAATTACTGTAAATTGATTTTTTTCTTCACTATAAACATATCCAATTTCTTTCATCTTATCTTTAATTTTTTCTTTAGATACATTAAAATCTTCACAAAGCATATCTAAGCTGCTAAACTCATCTCTAAGCTTCATATTCAATATACTTAAAACCATATTTGCATCCATTGATAGTATTTCTTCATAATTCATTTCAATCACCTATTCCGTCTGATTTCTTGTAAATATAAACTCTCCTTTAGAGGATAGCACTTCGTTATATCCATAGCCCTCTAAATCAAAGTTCTTAAGTTCTTCTAAATTTTCTATTCTATTTTTAATTATGTAAGAAGCCATAAGCCCTCTAGCTCTTTTGGCATATATAGCTATTATCTTATATTTCCCTCCCCTATATTCTTTAAATACTGGAGCAATGGTAGTTATACCTGACGTTAACTTTTTAAAATCTATGGCCTTGGAATACTCTTCTGATGCAAGATTTACAAGAACCTTAGAACTTTGCCTTTGAAGCTGTTCTAATAAATTTAATGTGAGTTTATGCTTCCAAAAGCTATATAGGTTATCACCCATATTATTCTTAACCTTAATCCCCATTTCTAACCTATAGGGTTTTATTAAATCTAAAGGCTTAAGCAGACCGTATAGTCCAGATAATATTCTTAAGTGTTCTTGAGCAAATAAATAATCCTCTTCCCCAAAATCCTGAACATTAATCCCTCTATAAACATCTCCGGTGAAAGCTATTATAGCTTGTTTAGCACTTTGATCTATATCCTTGCTCCAATTTTGAAATCTAAAAAAATTTTTTTCTCCTAATTCTTTACTAATACCCATAAGCTCACATAAATCCTCAGGACTATATTGCTTCAATATGGATGAAATTTCATGTGCTTCCTCTAGAAACTCAGGAATAGAATATTCACCTATTGCAAGCTTTCTGTCAAAGTCCATGGTTTTTGATGGAGAAATTATACATATCATATTATCACCTCTTTCAAGAAAAAAGCGACATAAGTCGCTTTTTTAATGTTTGTTTATTTTTTCGCTTCACACATACCATTATAGCAATAGTTAATTATATCACTTCTTTTAATTATGCCAATGAAGATACCGTTATCATCTATTACTGGCACAAAGTTCTGACTTACAGCTAAAGATATAAGGCTCTCAATATCAGAATTTATTGTTACTGCCTTATGCTTTATTTTTCTTGGTATCTCTTCTAATTTAACCTTCTCAGTATTTTTAAAATTAAGTTCTGGTGTATTTTTTAACTTCCAAAGCAAGTCTCCCTCTGTCAACGTACCCACATATCTTCCTTTATTATCAATAATTGGTATGGCAGAGTACCCGTGATATTCCATCCTCTCTAATACTTGTCTCATTGTAGCTTCTAAATTTTCAAAAATAACTTCACTCTTGGGTGTAAGAAAAAACGCTATATTCATACCTAATCCTTTCCACCTATAGGTTTCCAAACTAAACTTTTATGTACTCGGAACCTAAATAATAATATTTTATTTTCATTTGTTACACATATATATTTTATCATATTTATTTAAAAATAGAGTGGATGGTTTTCAAAATTCACAAATACTTAAAAAAGAATAATCTAATTCATAAGATATAATAAATACCACAGTTTAACTTGTTTCTATGCAATAATAAAATTCATAAAAATATACTAATTTTTTGTCAAAATTTATGATATAATTGTATTACAACATATATGAAAAAAAGCTAATCTATGGAGTATATACTATGAGTTTTAAATCTACGCAAATACCTTTATTTTTTAATAATAATTTTAATAATTTAATTTATAAAGAATTTTATCCTTGTGATAATCTAAATGACCAAGTATTCTGCTATTGGTATTTGAGGTCTAATCAAAGACTTAATCAGCCTTTTTCATTAGGTGTTATTCCTGATGGCTGCTTTAATATAGTTTTTGATTTAAATGAACATAATATTGAAAACAGCACTTTTATTCTAGGTGCAATTAATAAATCTTTTATAATGCCTGTGGATAGTGATATAAATCTTTTTGGAATAAGACTTTTGCCAGGAAGAAATTATAGTATGCTTAACCTTCCTGCAGATGGCTTTATCAATAAATTTACGCCATTAAAAAACTATGTACAAGATTTTCCAAAGTATGTTCCTCTTAATTTAATAGATATTGAAAATATCAATAATTATACAGATATAATTGATACTCATATTTTAGAATTTGTAAATGATAAGAATTGTAAATTTGAAAATTCCTTTGTAACTTTAAGCTTAGATTATATATATCAAAAAAAAGGTCAGATTACTGTAAATGAAATATGCGAGACTATGGATACATCCTTAAAAATGCTCCATAGAAAATACAATAAAATAATTGGTATTTCTCCTAAAACCTTTTGTAGAATAGTTCGTTTTCAAAATACTTTATATTCAATCAATGCATCTAATATGGTGGATTGGCTTGACATAGCCATTGACAATGGCTACTACGACCAATCTCACTTTATAAAAGAGTTTAAAGAATTTGTTGGACAAGTTCCTACAAATATCTTTAATTAGTGTCCATTTTTTACAATACAAGTAGCCTTTTTTATGATATATAATATATTATATTATATCTAAAAAATCATTTATTATGGAGGAGGATTAATTATGAGCCTTAAATCAATTTTAGAACAAAGAAGATTAGAAAAAGAGAGAAAATTAAAAATTAGAACTGCAAAAAAAGTTGCTACAGGAGCTGCAGCTGGAATTTTAGCTGGAATTGCAGGTGGCTTGCTTTTTGCGCCTAAGTCTGGAAAAGAGACCAGAGAAGATATATCAAATAAAGCTAAGGAAGTAAATGATTCAATTAAAACTAAAGCTGATGAAGCAAAAAAAGCTTTAGAAGAAAAAACTGAAGAAGTTAAAACTAACTACCAAGAAGCTAAAGAAAAAATAGTTACTTATTTAAATGAAAAAAAGGGTAAAAAATGTTGTGAGGGTTCTTGTGAAGAGAAGGAAGCTGAAATTAATAGCTGCGAAGAAGAAAAAGTTTGTGAAGAAAGCAAGTAGAGAGGTTTAATATGACTATACAGGTGTCTACACTAGGCTATCTTTTATTAGGAACTTTAGGCGCTGTAGCTATGGTATACTTAATTATAACACTGCATAAAGTATCTCAAGTTCTAACAAAGGTAAATAAGATCATTGATGATAATGAATCGAATATAAACAAACTAGCTACTTCATTACCTAAAGCCTCAGAAAATATTGTGTCCTTAAGTGAAAATCTAAAGGATGTAAGTGAGGTCATAACAGAAACCACTGCTAGTGCTATAGAAACTAAAGAGCATATAGGTGATTATGTAGAAACTATAAAAGATATAGTTGAAATCATAAGAAAAGTGTTCTTTAAATGGGGCTGTCGCACTAAGTGATTAGTGCGTAGCTCCTTTTTTGTGCAAAAAAATAAATCCCGAACTTCGAGAAGTAAGGGATTTATGGTAAAATATTAGTATGCTAAAACATAACATTTTACAAAAAAATTATACACTTAATCAAAGATATTTTCAATTAAAACTTCCAATAAATATCGATTGTATGATCCCAGAAAATGATTCAGTGCGTTTGCTAAGTCAATTTGTAGAGGAGATGGATTTAGAAGATTTATATTCGACTTATTCACGAGTTCGGGAAAATAAAGCAACACCACGTCAGATGCTGAAGATTGTACTCTATTCTTACATGAATCATAGTTATTCATCTCGTGCCATGGAAACAGCATGTCATCGTGATATTAACTTCATGTACCTTCTTGAAAATTCACCAAAACCTGATCATTCAACTTTTGCAAGATTTAGAAGCTTGCACTTTGCACCCTGTGCTGAAAGAATTCTAGCTGAAATGACAAAGTTTCTTCTTAACATAGGAGAGATATCTGGAGATGCTGTTTTCATTGATGGCACAAAAATTGAGGCTTGTGCAAACAAATATACTTTTGTTTGGAAAAAAGCTGTTACAAAAAACTTAGAAAAGCTACTAATTAAATTAGCAGATTTAGTGGCTGAATGCGAGGAATTATACGGCATCAAGCTTGTTTATCAGAATAAAGTAAAAATGAAACACGTAAAAAAGCTGCGAAAAAAACTTTATACTCTGAAACATAAAGAAAAGATAGAGTTTGTACATGGATGTGGAAAAAGAAAAACTTCATTGCAGCGATCCATTGAAAAACTTGAGGAATACCTTGATAAATTAAAAGAATACACCCAGAAAATATATATTTGTGGTGATCGTAACAGCTATTCAAAAACAGATAATGATGCAACCTTTATGAGAATGAAGGAAGATGCTATGGGAAATGGTCAACTAAAAGCAGGCTATAATGTGCAGCATGGTGTGGACTCTGAATATATAGTGTGGCTTACCGTGGGCGACCAGCCCACAGATACCAACACCATAATTCCATTTCTCAAAAGTATGGAGGCGTTCCTAACATTTAGATATAAAAAAGTGGTTGCAGATGCTGGATATGAAAGCGAAGAGAATTATGTGTATCTTGAAGAAAATGGACAACTGGCATTTATCAAACCATCAAACTATGAAATATCTAAAACAAGAAAATACAAGAATGACATCAGTCGAATAGAAAACATGGAATACAATGAAGCTGGTGATTACTATACTTGTGAAAATAATAAAAAGTTAACAGTTAGCAAAACGATAAAAAGAAAAAGTAAAACTGGATATCAAAGTGAGAAAACCATATATATCTGCGAGGATTGCAGTAACTGTTCACACAAAAGTAGATGTATAAAAGGAAACAACTGCAAAACTCCATTAGAAGAAAGATTAAAAAATCTTGAAACATCAAAGTTATTTAACATGCTGAGGAAAAAGGATCTCGAAAGAATTGTAAGCAAAGAAGGTTGTGAACTCAGAATGAATCGAAGCATACAAGCTGAAGGTTCTTTTGGAGAGATTAAGCAAGATATGGGATTTCGAAGATTTCTGTGCAAAGGAAAGCAGAATGTTTTGTCCGAAAGTATCCTTTTGGCTATGGCACATAACATAAACAAACTACATAACAAAATTCAGTCAAACAGAACTGGAACACACCTTTTTTTGTTAAAAAGCACTGCCTAATTTTAGACTTTTAAAAAACAAGTATTCTGAAAAAAGTCTTAAGCGAAAGGGCTTATTAAAGTGCGCCATTTTTAAGGTATAGAGATGAATTTATTTGCAAATCTCTTTAAAATTGCTATAAAACAGTACAAAATAGGAGCTGAGCATTAGCGGTTTTTAACCGCTAATGCGACAGCCCCTTCATTACTTTCTTCATCTTCACATTTGCAAACTTCTTTAGTCTTTTTATCTTTACTGATTATGGATACCATTGCCGCTATGGCTGCAATAGTAATAGCAATTTTAGACTTTTTCTTCATAACGTTCAACTCCTATACAAAAATACATTATTATTGTAACATATATCTCCAGGATATATCCATTTTTTTATTAAAAACATTTTACTTATAAATAAGATATTGCTCTCTCTGACGTTTGAAGTTGTCTAGCCCTTCCTTAAAGTAGTCTTCAATGTATGAAGGATCATATCCCTTTTCAAGGAACTCTCCAATTTTATCCGTACCCATTATTTTATCAAACATAACAATATCCTTGCCACTTTTAGGTATTTTAAAATCACTGATTTTTTTCGCATAATAAAGTATGCTTATTCCAGCCTCAAAAGGCTTAAATTCCTCATAGTTTATGATTTGCACTCTTACCCCTTCTGTATTATTAATATTCATGGGCACAAAGTAAACACCTTTTAAATTAGCGCTATTGAGCTTATCAGCTAATACCTTAGAGTTTATATTTTCTCCTCCGATAAAGCTAAAAAATTCCTTTTGAGTTATCCCTGTACCTTCTCCTAAGCCAGTAGCGCAATACAGGAATACGGATTTAATGTCTGGAATATTAGGAGAGCTCTGAACCCATTTTAACCCCGTATCTTCATATATCATTGAACGATTATAACCCTCCATGGGAATTACCTTGAGATTAGATCCTAAATTTCTGTTAAAAAACTTAGCTAATTCCCCAATGGTCATGCCGTGTATCATAGGGAGGTTATCTACTCCTACAAAGGATTTAAAGGAGTCTTCTAGTACTGGACCTTCTACTAACATTCCTCCTAAGGGGTTAGGTCTGTCTAATACCATAATAGGAATATTGTACTTCGCAGCTTCTGCCATGCAATAATTTAGCGTAGATATATAGGTATAAGTTCTAACTCCTATATCTTGCATATCATAAATCAATAAATCTATATTTTTTAACATATCCTTAGTTGGCCTTCTAGTATCACCATATAAGCTATAAACTGGTATATTGTACTTAGGATGAGTATAGGTCTTTACTGGTAAGCCGGCCTTCGCTTTTCCATCGATGCCGTGTTCTGGGGCATAGAGAGCTACTAATTTAGAGGATTTATAATTATAAAGCATATCTATGATGCTTTCACCTTTAGAATTTACCCCTGTTTGATTTGTTATAAGGCCTATTTTCTTCCCTTCTATAAGAGAGCTATATTTTTCAAACAATACTTCATTTCCTAACTTAAATTTTTCTTTATTTGCCATACTACTGACTTGCTTATCTGTTAATTCACTATTATTTTCTGTTCTATCTGATTTGTTAAGATAATCCTCTGTTATGATGAAAGATAGTACATATAGTAAAGTGTATAGAAAAACTATTGCTAACTTCTTATGGTTTACCTTCATGTAAAAATACTCCTTTCATGCCTATATATACATATATTATAGCCATTTTTCACAATAATAATGTTTCTATAATAAAAAAAATTGCTGAAGCATAAATAATTAAAATGTCTATCGTAACTAAAACGTCTATCTATGCCTCAACAAGTATAAAATTTAAATTTCCACTCTATTTCTACCCTTTTGTTTAGCTTTATAAAGCTTAATATCTGCTCTTGATATAATTTCATCAAAGCTTTCATTATAGCTTATAATTTCACATACACCAAAGCTGGCGGTTAGCTTTAATTGAAACTCCTCATAGTTAAAAGCTGTATTTTCCACTACCGCTCTAATATTTTCAGCCATTTGGAATGCCTTTGTCTCATTAGTGTCATTTAACACAACTACAAATTCTTCTCCTCCGTATCTGGCTACCCACGCAGTTTCCTTTGGCACATTTTCAATGATAATTTTAGAAAATTCTTTTAGAATGTAATCTCCCGCTATATGCCCATAGGTATCATTAATTTTTTTAAAATGATCTATATCTAGGAGCACTATAGAGATAGGCTTAAGATTAATTTTATTATTAACTATATCTACAGGAAGCTTTTCATTGATATACCTTCTATTATAAATACCTGTAAGTTCATCCTTTACTACTAAATTGTTCATATCCCTTATTGTTGTGCTTATCTCTTCTATAGACTTTGTTTCTATATTCTTTATTATACCAGTATTGGTTATATCCTTAAAAGTTTCCATTATATAGGTTTTATCCTTTATTATTATAGGTGTAGCCATCACCATATATATTTTCTCTTTATCATACTCAATCTTTACAAAAGTATCTTCTTCTACCATAGCTCTCATAGCCACACAATTTTCACAATGAGAACCTATCCTCCAAATCCCAAAACAGCTTTCTTTAGATATGTTAATCTGTTCCTCTTTATAATGTATTATTTTTTTGCTAAGAGGGTCCACTACTCTTATAACATCATATAAGTTTTTTAAAATCGATAAACTAGATAGCAATAAATCTTTTTCTTCCAAAATTCATTCCTCCAAATAAGCTGTTTAAGATAATTACTTATTTTATATTTAATACAATAATTATACACTAAAACCTATATTATAACAAAAAAGTTGTGCTAAATATTTACACAACTTTATAAGCTATCCTATATCCTTATATTTATAAGCATAATCTAAGTATTCCACTTCATTTACTATACTTCTACTTACTTTATACACCTTTTGCCCAGTTAGGGTTTTCCTTACTGTTATTTCATTGATAATTCTGCTTCTGCATCTTTTACAATAACATAAGGATATAAATCTCCAGTTAAACAATTTTAAAGGATACTCTACATTAACCTCGCTGCTGCATTTAGGGCAAATCAACTCTATTTTATCTTCTTCCAACTTAAAATTTTCATAATTTTTTATTGCAATAGCTGGCATATTTAATATATCTGTTATGATGTAGTTTTTAAGTATCCTGTGATTAAAAATTCTTCTAAATACTTCAGCAGTATAAAGGGCATCATTTAGAGCATCGTGAAGTTTTTCTTCTTCTAATCTTATTTTTAATTTTTCCAAAGCATTTTTTAAGCTTAAAGTTTTTCTTTCTCCTAAAACCTTAGTACAATATTCCTGCAAATCTATGTACTGCTTGATCCATTGAACATCTTGTATATCATGATAATTTGAATTTCTAATTATTTCAGCGATATCATCCTTTGCCCAAGAGCATAGGATATCATCATCACCTAGAAACTTTTTCAATTCTTCTAAGGCCTCATTAAAGCATACTCCATCTTTTAATCTCTCTTCCTCAATACCAGTTATCTCTGTTATTCTTGGATTTAATACTTTAAATATAGTAGGCTTTACATAAATCATAATTCTATCTAATTCCTTTAGGTACTTGTCCAATTTAACTGCACCTATCTGAATTATTTCATTAGGACATTCATTATTCAATATATTTGGATTTTCAACATAGAACTCTGGAAAGTATTTAGTTATCTCCATGGCATTATTAAATTCTAAATCAATTATGACATAACCCATAGTTCGCATCTCCTTAATATAGACTACATTTATATTATGCCATAAAAAAAATAATAAAAAAACAACCAAACTAAAATTAATCTGGTTATTTTCTATCTATCATATATATTTTCGAAGGTTATTAAGCTAATATTTCAACAAATTCTAGCTTCTCCCCGTCTGGTCCCTGGAAAAAGAATATCTTCTTCTTTCCGACAATATAAGGCTCTCCAGAAATTAGAGTTACATTGCATTCTTTTAATTTATTTACTTTCTCCTCCATATTTTCTACGGTAAAAGCTATATGCTCAACTACCCCTCTAGGCAGCACTTCTTCTACATTCTTTTTTTCTATCAATTCAATGGTCCCTTGTCCTGCTTTAAGAAATGTAAGAATAACTCTCTCATCTTCATGGATTCCTTCTAATTCCAATCCAAGAACCTCTAAATAAAACTTTCTAGATATTATTGAATCCTTTACAATTATTCCCACATGATTCATATGTAACATATAAACACCCCTTATTATACTTTAAATTTAGAAATAGAATCTAAAAGCCTATTCACACTTTTCTTAGCATTATTACTTTCTAAGCTAGCATTATTAGAATTCTCTCTAGCAATCAATGTGCTTTCCGCTATGTTAGAGGTATTATTAGCACTATCTCCGGCACTAGCAGTTATAGCATCAATAGCTTTATTTAAATTTTCTAAGGATTTGGCTACTTCCTTTGATACATGACTGAAATTAACCATGATAGACTTTACGAACTGGGCATCCTCACTATATTTAACTCCAATGTCCACCATATCCCTATAGTCCTTATTTACCTTTTCACTAATGAAGGATAATAATTCAGTAGACTCCTTTGATAAATTATCTACAGAAATTGTTACACCATTAATCAGCCTTTGAATTTCACTTACAGCGTTATTAGACTGTTCAGCTAATTTCTTAATCTCTTCAGCTACTACAGCAAAACCTTTTCCTGCTTCACCAGCTCGAGCTGCTTCAATGGAGGCATTAAGGGCTAAAAGATTGGTCTGACCTGCTATTTCAGCAATGGTATCTGAGAAAAGATTTATCTTTTCTACTACTTTACATTCTTCTATAGCTTTTTCTAAATTAATCTTAGAGCTTGTATATATATTTGAGGCTTCTCTTTGTGAAAACTGTGCTTTATCCTTGAGTTCTTCCGCCCTTTTACTTATGTTTATGGATGCATTAGCTCCTTCTTCAGCTTTATCATTTATTCTATTTAGAGAGGCATAGATATCATTAGCGGTAGCATTCATTTCTTCTGTGGAAGCAGCATTCTCCTCCATAGCTGCGGATAATTCCTCTGTAGATATATTTATATCATTAATTTTCATGTCTAAGGATCCTATGTTCATAGTTATCTTATCTATACTATCTACTGTAACAGCCATGGCTCCATAAACCTCTACCATAATTGTCCTTAAATTATCTGTAAATTTATTTACTATTGAAGCCAGCTCTCCTAATTCATCCTTTGATTTGATTACTATTTGCTTTGTTAAATCTCCTCCGCTTTGTGCCAAAGAATTAAATTCTTTTTTTAATATATTTATAGGCTTTAATATGCTTTTTAATATTAAAAATATTATGAATAAAGTTATGAGGAAAGCTGACACATTAATCCCTAATAATATATTTTTTGAAAGGTTATAATCTTTCTTACTGCTATTCATAGCCTCTTCTGCCTTAGCTTCATCGTACTGGACCAATTTAGTAATCTCATCATTAACTTTGTTAAATTTCTCCTTAGACTCAATGTTCATAACAGCTACAGCCTCATTAATGTGGTTTCTTCTGCTTATATCAATAACTGTTTTATTTACCTCTAAATATTCCTTCCATTTTGATACTATACTATCATATAGTTCTTTCTCTCCAGCTTCATTTATTAGGTTCTCGTAAAGCAAAATATGCTGCCTCAAACCTTCATCTAATTTTTGAATATCCTTTTCTGCCCAATCCTTAATTTCTGCTGAATCTGAAACTATATGCTCATATTCTAGTATTCTATAGTCCGATACTAAAGTGCTAATAGCCTGTGAAAGTTTAACTTTTTTAAGCCAATTTTCTGTTATATTTTCTGAACTTCTATTTATACTTTTAAGAATAGATTGGGAGTAAATGCACATGGATGTAATAATGATTATAAAGAATACCCCCAATGCTATAACCTTACTTTTTATTGTTAATCTCATGAATTTCTCTCCTATAATTTAATAAAGCTAATAATGTATGAATTTAAAAATTCTGCTACCTAGGCTTTACCACAGCTAAAGCTATACCTATGATAGAGGCATTATTATCTTCTATTACTATAGGAGAATATTTGGTATTTTCAGGCATTAATCTTACCAATCCTTTTCTTAAAGACAATCTTTTTAAGGTAGCACTTCCATCTAAGTCTACAGCTACAATATCATTATTTTGCGCAGAACTTTGCTTCCTTATTATTACATAGTCTCCATCTTGAATATTAGCTCCTATCATACTGTCACCTTTTACCTTAAGCATAAAGCAATTTCTCATATTCTTAATCCAGTATTTAGGCAAATAAAAACTATCTTGCAGCTCTGGATTAATGAGCAAGGGCTCACCAGCAGCTATATCCGTATACATAGGCAGTATGTCTAACTCATCCTGAGAATACACTTCATTTATTCCATCTTCTTTTACAATAATCTCATCAGCCTTGTTATTATCCCTTATAAAATTAAATCGCTTATTAAATCTTAAATCTTGGAATATATAGCTCTCCATAGAAAACGCTTTTAAATCCTGTTGCATAGGTGTCACTTCTCCAAAATTATATTTTAATATATTAATTTTAGGTCTTTCAGGAAAGCCTTTTAAATTTAATTTTCCGTTTTTCACAAAATAAGAATTTGACTCTTTATTATAAGTAAAATTATCATATATAAAAGTAAAAGTAGAATAATCCCTTTTTATACCTAGAGAAATCAAAAAATCAAACTGACATTTATTAAGCTTTTGAATACTATCAATTACAATATGAGTATATCCCTTTCCATAAAATCTAAGACTTTGTTCCAAAGCGAAAAGGCATTTATCCTCATGGTCTATAAAACCTTTTTCTCCTAGTTTTATGTTATACAAAAGCATTAATTCAAATATTATCTCTCTATAATTAGAATTCTTAACTATCCTTTGTGGACCTTGACCTTTATTTACCTTTCTCCCAGTTCTTTCAGCACATTGATACTCTGCTAATTCTGTTAAATTCATAGCCTTTATCCAGCTTATTTCTTCCAAGAAAAATTCTGCGTACTTAGTGTTTAATAATTTAGGCACATTGTATAAAGAATTTAACTCTATTATAGCTTCTTCAACCAGCCTTAATTTCTCTTCTTTTAGCGTTAATAATTTAAAATTCAATTCCTGAGCTAACATATATTTTTTGCAATATAAGTCTACAAGTTCATCTATAGAAAAAATATGTACATCCTTATCTTCCGAAGAAAACAAACTCAAATATTCTGATTTACTCTCAGTTAAAACTGTATCATATTTGTTTATTACATCAGTTTTATTTTCCGAAGCAGTGACGATTAGGATTCTATCCTCTTCATATAAACAATAGTTATTTTTTAAATAAAGAGCTCTATGTAAAGAAGTTGTAGTTTTTCCTGTATTTAAACTTCCCTTTAGCAAACTATATTTACAAGGTTTTGAATTAATAATTTTTCTTTGCTGTGTATTTAGTATCATATAAAATCCCCCCTTACAACAAAATACAGTACACCAAATTATATTTTTAATCCTACTTAATTATATAAAAATAATATAGATATGTATACCTTAATAGCTATATTTAGATAAATAAGATTTTAACAATGTTCCTAATAAATCTAAGTTTTCGTAGTGTTTATCTATAGGAGGATTTGAAAAACATAGGTGTTCTTTTTCACGGGCCGCTCGTGGGGCTCCACGCGCGGTGTAGGGAAACCCATAGAATACCTTTTTTCACATCCTCCTATACTATCCAAAGCCCTAATCCTTTTTCTTTACAGAGCTGTTTAATGACATGTATCTTTTCATCATCTCTTCTTTTTATATTTAATTCATCTGGGGGCAGCACCATAATAACACCCTTACCATTGTTAAGGACAAAAAAAATATCAACTAACATGATGCTTTCTTTCATTTTAACCTTAAAGGGATAATTTACATAGAAAATAACTTCGTCACATTTTTCTAATAGCAGAAGATAATCCTTTTGCAAAAGTCCTTTATAAAACACTTCCTTATTAAGCTTATGACTATAGTAACTAAATCCTTTGCTTCTCAAAGCCTCTTCAACGAAACTTAAGGTATTTATATTAGTATAATCAGTACTATGGAGGTTTTTAACCTTTAATGGCCATACTATGCTGCTATTTATTTTATTATAAAGCTCCTTTTGTTCAGCTATACTTTGTAAACTATTAATATGCTTATTATAGGAAGCATATATGGACTCAGCCTTCCATTCTACGTTTCTACCGTATAGTATTAAAACTATCACATGAATTATTAGCTTAGCATGTGTATCTGGGAATCCATATTTCACAAACAAAACTGTTCTTTCAATGAAATCTTTCTTATCATAAAAACTTAAGGTTTCATAAAGATAAAAATATATATTCAGTATATCATTATTATAATCAGCTCTTTTTAAGCTGCTATGTATTTTCCTCCCTATTCTGCTAAGAAGTTTATTTATGGATAATTCTACTTGTTCCCTAGGTATATTGTACTCACCACTAATAAAGGCCAGGGTGTAGAACTTTTCATTTATGCTATATCTCATTTTCAGCATTGCTGCCCATTGCTTTTCTAAAGCCTCTTTTTCAGCAATTTCATTTAATAGTATAATAAATTTCTCTCCATATTCCTTATAGATTTTACATAAACTATTGCTAATTAATATTTCTCCTCTAAATAGTTTCATTACATAGTCACTATCCATATCTCCTAGGGGGTTTTTAAAATTTTTACTTAATTGTTCTCTTCTTTCCTGCAATATATTATTTAATAGATTATCATCAATATCTTTGCAGTACTTTAAGTATTGCAGGTTATTTACTAACATATAATACTTCAGCATAATGCTTTTCTTTGTAGAAAAATCATTATAAATCTTATTTATATTGACCTTCCCCAAATCTTTCATATAGGCAATTCCCATTTCATCACATTTCTCAAGAAGAGCTGCATATCTTTTTTCTTTATAAATATCCTTTATTTTTATAGTATTAAGAATCTCCATATTTTCATTTGATCGGCTTTCATCAGCATTAACCTGTTGATTTACGCAATTTTCTTCTTTATTGTAGTTGCTTAATATTTCCTTGGCAATAGCTCTGTTATATTCTTTTATGTCATTATTCTTAATGCGCTCAATTATATTCATACTTTGCTCTGGAATATCTAGTTTTAACAGAGCCTTCAGAGAATATTGTGTAACCTGCGGTCCCATATGCTGAAGATTTTTCAAAAGGTAGGGCACCGCTTCATTACATTGCTCTTTATGTTTCTCTGAAAGTTTTCTTATGGCTGAAGCCGCTAAGCGTTTTTCATTGCCATTACCTTTGTTTAAATATTGTATTAAATAAGGTATAGCTTCAGCAGCTTCCGTTTCTCCTAATTCGTAGGGTGTCATATCTATTAAAGATTTCATAATTTTATCACCTTTATGCATAGAGATATTAAAACTTTAAAGTTTAGTAGCTTTATTTATGAATATTATATAAAAGCTTTTAATGATATACAATAGAAAGAGAGAATAGAAAAAATATGCATAGATAAAAGACCTTTTAAGCAATCTTTATCTATGCATAATATATTTTTTCATTAATTTTTTTATTGAGGTAAAAGCACAAATCTAACTATAAATAGCTTGTTAAAAGTTAACTACATATATATGTTGCATTAAAAATCTTACATTTCTTAGATTCAAAATTCCACCACTTAATAGGTTAGACCCTAGGAATTTTGAAGCTAAAGAAATGTACTTAGATTTTTGCAACCTATATAATAAAAAACCATTGGATACGAGCAAATCCAATGGTTTAAACTTCTAAATGCTTCCTTAATATATAATTTTGATTTAAGGAATTTGGATTCACCCATAGCTAGAGAATTTACGGTTCTCTTGTAGAAACTTCTGACCCTATATCAGATCTATATGGATGCATATTAAATTTCACATTTAGAGATAATACCACTTCATAATTTAAATGTCAATATAATATAATTCTAATAAGGATACTTTAGACTTTCTAAATTACAGCTACATGCTTTTTTTGATAGCCACCTATATTAACGCTAATCTTAGAATCATGTTTTACAACATGTCCTATATTTACAAACATCATATAACCATATCTGCCTTTATAGTCTTTTCGAGTTATCATTTTCCCAAATTTCGGGAGACTTAGTAAAGATAATTTTATTCCAGTTTCCTCATCTATAATGTGAATTTTGCTAATCTCTTTAGTAATAATACCAGTTTTGTTAATTTTAAAGCTAATGTTAATAATGTTATTATCAGCTGTTAGAACACAACCTATTACTTCAAAGGGCCTGTTCTTAGGAATCCAAAAATGATAATAATATACAAAGATAAGTGAAATAGTTATGGCTATTAACACACCTATAGTTACTAATATTGTAATCATATCCTACCTCATTGGAATATCTGCATCCAACAAAAGACATCCCTTTTAATTATTTTTAAATCTCAAAGCAAGTCCGTAATTTTAGAAACTGCTCATCTGCCTTTAGATCAGTGTTCTCCCCACAAGTCTGTACTTTGAAAAACTTATCATCTACCTCCTGATTAGTCTTAGGTCCACAAGGAGGATAAGGTCTCTCCTTTGGCAAATCAGTTTGAATGAATATTAATTGTCCTCCAGGATATACGCCATTATTGGTAACCTTGTAATCATCGTGGTTATGAGCAATATAAAACTGCGGAAAGAATAATCTATCTGAGGTACCGTAGTTCTGAACTTTGAAGTTTCCCGGGAACGGACATAATGTAGTACCACCTGCCTCTGGAGTGTTCGCCCATAGGGTGTCTGAATCACCAAATCCCGGCATAAAAGTACCTTCAGCTTTAGATTCTTTAGTTGCATCATCAACTTGAGTCATTAATGGTGGAAATCCACTTTTACCGCAGAAAATATAATCTTCATAATTCAACCGTTTATCTTCAGCAATAAATAGAAGATCATAGCTTTCTCCAGAGCCAACTAATTGAGTGAAGACCTTTTCCATATGCATATTCGGATGTGCGTCCTTATTAACTATCATTCCATGCCAACCATGAGTATGCCATGGAACTGGCTGATACCCCATATTAATGAGGCGAAGCAGGAATTTTTGCCCATTCTTAATATGAACATAAGAATCGTATCCTGCAGGAATTTTATAAGCCCCGCCACCTACAGCAGTTCCTGAAGGTAAGAGTGTATCAGGAAAAGCACGGCCATTTACTAGCCACCAGTCAGGTCTAAATTCCACAGGGTTAAAGCCAGTTTGATTTTGAACAGCATCGTGCCACCTAGAATCAATATCAGATAAGAGTATTACATATTCTTTATCGAAAAAACTGCTAGGCTCCGAGTTTGCAAAATTCCTATTGGTGATACCCTTTGAATTAATAAATTTGCGGACATCTGCAGCAGCTGGATATACTATTAGTCCCCCATACATTCCCATCTGAACATGCTCTGCAGCTTCTTGATGGCAGTGATAAAAATAACTTCCAGGAGTTTCTGGTTTGAAGTAATAAGTTATACTGATTGAAGGCTTACCTATAGGAGTTACCGGTACTCCGAAGGAAGTTTCCGGTACACCATCAAGCTGTGTTGCCACATGTCCACCATGAATATGAATACTATGAACATCTAAAATTGGTTCTTTAGCTCTTAGCAAACCCAAGTTAGTAAATGTTATAAACAGTTCATCATCCACATCCATTTTTATTAATGGGGATGGGATTACAGCTGTTCCTCTTAACTCATCTCGTTTTGTTATATTTGAAGGATCTAAGTCTGAATCACAAATTGTATATTTTCCTGTACATTTATCTTGAAATTTCCATAAACCTCCTACAAAACCAAAAACGTATATATTTCTACGTTCTAAGCATCCCGTTGGGTCAGTTGGGAGGTCAATAAAACCGTCAGTAGCATATAAGCTATAAAAAAGTTTCTTTGCCATAATACTTTTAACCTCCTAATTTTTGTTTATATTAATACTATATAGTATAAAATATTCAGTAATAAAACAAATGGTTACAAAATCTTTATTATTGCTAACTATTTATACAAAATTAAACATTACACAATTTCACTAAAAAATACCTGTACTAACAAAATAGGAGCTTTACTCGTTATAACTTTTAAAAATCAAAATAAAATAGATAATAAGGACTTTTTATTTTTAAACTTCCGACATGTTACGAAATTTGATGTTTATTTACTTTAAGCTTTTATTTAAGAATGCCACTACCAAAAAATAAAAAAAGGTAGCTCCTAGGCTTTGCCCTAAGAACTACCTTAAAAATTATTCTTCACTAATACTCCAAAATAACCTGCCTAACTTATCTTTAAGCTCCAAGCACTTAGAATAATCTAAGTATTGAGTCTCTATCCAAATTCCCTTCTCATTATATTTTAAATAGAATCTAACTCCCTTAAATAAAGCTACTATTGACTCCATATTCATGTAGCCCTTTGAATCTCTTTCTAGATAATTTGTGACTATATAATATTTTTTATTTATAACTGTAACTTGCTCAGTTATTCCTTCAGCTATGGCTTTAGCTATATTATGAGCATTATATCTATTGCTGTCTTCCTCACTATCTACAAAGCCACATTCTATCAATATAGCTGGTGCTAAAGTATTTTTAAGAACATAAAAATTGGCAGTCTTTACTCCCCTATCTTTATAGCCTAACTCTACTAGCTTACTCTGTACTTTACCAGCGAATTTTTCTGCCTGCCCTCCCCTAGCTACTATATAGGTCTCTGCTCCATGTCCTCCCCCAGAATTTAAGTGGATGGAGATAAATAAGTCTAAGTTATGACCATTAGCTAGGTTCACTCTTTTTGATAGACTTTCATTTATGCTGCTAGCATAATCTATAGTACAGTCTATAACTTCATTGCCAAGAAATAATAAAAGTTTCTTTAAGTGGGCACCTATGTCTCTAGTACATTGAGCTTCCTTTAATAATCCTTCTGCTCCATAGTCTGCTCCTGAAAGAGTATGTCCCATATCTATCCCTATTCTCATAATCTATTACCTCTTATATAAATCCTTTTTATTTCCCTCTTTAAGCTGGGATAATATTTCTATTAGCTTATCAGGTAGTGGCAAGCCTAACCTGCCAGCATTCTCTAATATACTTATGCCTTCATTAGCTATATAAAAATAACACGCTATAGTCCTAAAGACGCAAGTGCCTTGATTAATTAATCTATCAAGGAGCACTGAAACAATCAATACAATTATAATGGTAAACTTTCTAAGCAATCCATTAAAACCTATAGCACTGCTTAAATTCTTTTGAACTATGCCGCTTATGACCCCAGTGACATAATCAAGACTCATAAAGGCTACCAGCACTTGAAGTGATATATCCCAGGATCCGAATATATAAGTAAAAAAGGTTGCTGCTCCTGCTATAGCTACACTAAATATTTCTTTTTTGTCCAATTACTGCTCCTCCCTTCCTGGAAATTAAAGAAAGGCAAAATAAAAAGACCTGATGTTGGTCTATATTTCGCCTTTTAGCTTAGTTATATTTATTGAGCTAATTCTTTAAGCATCTCATATTCCTCATTTGATATTATTTCTAATGCCCATTCCTTAGGAATATGCATTTCGAATCTATTATCTATATTATGCTTTCTAAACAGTCTGTTCCAATGATATATATTAGCTAGCGTTCTAGCTTTATGCATAATACATATGAAAGTAGCTCTTTTACTTACTGTACCAAAAATTTGATAGTTATAAGCTGAACACCAGGCACATCCTTTTGCTATCGGACAATTAAAACACTCCACTGTGGATTGAGATTTCCTAGTTATACACTTTAGCTCGCAAATCTTACATTTTTGAGTTTCATTATACGCAATTCCATTATCAACATCCCCTATCACTATTGGTGGAACACCTGTCCCTAGCGAAGACTCCATATATCTTAGACAAGGGTATAGATTACCATTAGGGCTACATGCTAACATATTTCCAGTGCCTCCACACCAATTTTCATTATCTTCATTACTCATAGGCATAGATATATTTGTTTCAAATAGACTTAAATATATTTTTGAATATAATTCATTCTCTATTATATAATCTGATATTTTCTTTAACTCATTATAAAATATTTTTGAGTGTTGTACATTCCATCCTTTTTCAAATACACAGTTTGAAAATATGTCTTTATATCCAATATTTATTAAGTTTATGACTGCGTCAAAAGTATGTTGAACATTCTCTGGTGATAATGTCATTTTTGTTCCTATATTCCCATAATTCTCTTTAAAATGTTGAAATGCTTTTATGACAATTTCATAAGAACCTTCTCCGTTAGGAAATACTCTACAAGAGTCATGGAGTTGTTTATTTCCATCTATAGACAGAGAGAAACTTAATTTATTTAAGTTCTTTTTAATAAATTCTTGTACTTTAGGTTGAAAATAATTAACTCCATTAGATATTAATGAAATCATATAAGTTTTAGCCCATATATGTTTTAATGATATAGCTTTAAATTTAAAATATTCTACAAGATTATCTATTAATTCTATTTCTAGTAATGGCTCTCCACCTATAAATTCTAGAACTATACCTGGATTTTTATCTGAATTTATATATTCAGTATTTAATGACTGCGAGTCAAATAGCAAGTCTATAAGCTTTTTACCTGTTTCGAAACTCATTCTATTTTTTCCCTTATTTTGTTGATAACAGTATTTACATCTCAACTGACAATCATCTGTAACTTGAAAAGTTATTGTTTTAGCAAGTTTATCTTCATTCTTAATATATAATAATTTGTATAGCCGTCCAATCATATCCTGGTATTGTTCAGCTCTTATAAGAGATGGTTCAAAGATTAATTTTGTTGAATCCTTCTTCACAGCAATCACCCTTCTTAAAAAATTTAGCTAATCTAAAAGAAAATGTTATATTTACGTTCACATTTTTACCTATAAACTCTGGTGCGTATTTATTAAATAAAGCACTTATAGCTAAATCATACTCCATGCTAGCTTTTCTATAATCTTCTATATATTTATTATAAGTTTCTATATTATAGTTAAATTTATTATTTTCTTTTAATATAGATATCATTATATTTTCATATGATTTAAAATCAAAGAATAGAAATTCTATATATAGACATTCTTCTTCATCTAGTATAACTTCTTTTAAAACTTCTTCTTTCATATAAGTATCTCCTTTATTATAATTTTAAGCCTTCTAATACTACTTTATATAATGGAGAAAGCTTTTTTAATTTTTCATTGGTATTGGGTATTTTGTCTATAGATTTACTTACGTCATCTAAATATAACCTTAATAAACAATTTAAAAACTCTGTGGAATATATAACATCGTATGGCACAATTTTATCTATTATAAAGCAATCTTCTAATGCATTAACTTTTTCATCTATAGGAGTTAAAGGATCATTTATATCAAATATTATAATCGTAAAATATTTAGTATAGAAATCAACTTCTAATTGTTTTATATTATTAGATATTGAATTTAAATTTTTTTCTAATATAAATTTTACTTCTTCTCTTGATTTAAACTTAGATAATCCTACGCAAACCTCCCTTAATTTCATAAGTATTTTTGTACAAATGTTATCCTCATATTTATTAAATTCCTCTATTTGTAAAAATTTTGTCTTATAAGACTCCAGCAGTTCTCTTGGTGCAACTTCTCCTTTAGAAACTATTAAACAAAAGTCTGCAATAATAATATCTAGTTCTTGTTTTAAAAAATTCATCATATTTGTTTACCTCCATATTTATTAGTCTGCATTATTGTATCCACAACATCCATTTAAGCAACTATTAGCACAGTATCCTCCGCACCCAGTGCATCCACTGCAAGTACCAGTACATCCTCCCGTGCATCCAGTACATGCATCCCTACATCCAGTACATCCATCACAATTACCAGTGCAAGATGTAGAGCATGCGCCGCCACATCCAGAGCACCCATCACACCCTCCAGTACAAGATGTTGAGCATACACCCCCACATCCAGAACATCCATTACATCCTCCAGTGCATGACGTTGTACATGTATTAATGCACATTCCACTACATGCTGAAGCACAATCATTATTAGATCTTTCACCTCTAGGCTGAGCTTCAAAAGTTGTCATATTAGCTTCTAGTAAAACCATATAAGGCACGCTCTGCGAAAACTTTTTCGAAGGTAAGGCTACCTTAGCAGGATTAATTGCAGCCATTACATCTCGTATTTTAGAGTAATGCTCAATACTTATGGTATTTCCCTTCTTAGGGCTTTTACTGAAATCATATGACGCAGAAGCATATTGGGTTAAACTTCCATTTCCATTTCTTCTATTCATTTCATTTTTTACTCTATTTTTAAGATTTATAAAATCTTGAGGATTAAATGTACTTGATAATTTCATAGACATGCTAAACACCTCCTAAGCAAAATCAAATAAACCTATAGTCATAGGTATTATCTGAATATAATCTAAATTAATTTCGTACGCGCTAGATTGTTGTAAAAGTGTAATAACTATTTTTAATTGATTATTAGTAGCTTTTCCATTTTTATATTCAAATCCTAAGTAAAAGCACTGATAATCTGAAGTAGAAGAAAAGTCATTTAACTTTAAAGTTCCTGACTTTATGCTGGAGTAAGTTCCATTATTGTTTTTTTGTATGTCAAATTTTATAGCATCTGTAGTTCCAGTATTATTTGATGACTTAAGTCTAAACATAATACAATAATTTCCTAGCTTTAAATTATCTATAACTTTTTCTGTTAAAATCTTTTGTCCAGAAGCTAAAAAGGTATCAAATATACATTGAGAAAATTCTGTTAAATTATCTAATTTCTTATTTCCTGGTAAATTGCTATTATTTAATAAAGTTGATAAATGAGAATTTGTTTTAATATCATTAGAGTTATTAAAAAGTTGTTCAAAGTCACGTTGATCAAGAATTTTTCTCCAGCTTCCCCATGTTGTACTTTGGGATGTTCTATAATAACGACTTTCTCCATCATTATTTAACGGAGTCGCTATTTGCATACCGTGACCATTATTGTCAAAATGTCTTCCAATCTGTACATGCCACCAACCTGATTTAAATATTTGTGTTTCATCAACTTGAAATAAGCCATCGCCACTATTTGTATAAAATCCTGCTTCTAGCTTAGTATTTTGAAGTTGAATAGCAGTTAGTCTTTTTGTATTCGCCTTTTCTCCCAATTGCGTCGTAACACCCGCTATTTTTGTATCAGTATAAGCCTTTGCACTGCTCTCAGCAGTATTAGCTTTTGCTTGAGCTGCTGAAGGCGTTTCAGCCCCTAAATCGCTAGCTGTTAAGGTTACTGCACCAGTTTTGTTGTTTACGCTGATTACTGGTACCATAATATTACTAGCTTTATTATCTACTTCTTTTATCTTCTGATCTATGATATCCGCGTTATAATTAAGATCTTCTATATTTACTACATCTGTGCCCTCTGGCTTTTTTAAGCCATAATTTGCTGTAGTTTTCAAGCTTATCATCTCCTTATCCAAATACTCTTAAGGCATCCCAGATTTTAGAATTATTCCAGAGTAAGTTATTTTGATATAGCATATTCCAAGTAGTGTAAGTGAATTTAAAATCATAAGCTAAGTGAGCCGGCTTTATTGTATCTATCATATCTTTAAAATCTGTCAGATTTTTAGGAATACCTTTAACTCCTACAAATTTTACTGTGAAAGCATACTCTTCTGGGTGTTCTATAATATCTACTTCTCCACCACTAAAGGCTTCTGCGGTTTCCTTCAGCATTTTAGGAGTTACGGTTCCTTGTCCTCTCTTTTTAGCTTTTAATATCTCTCTTCTCTCTTCATAAGATTTATTACTATCGATTTTCACACCATATGAATCCTCCCATAGTGCTAACCCCCATGCAGAAGTATCTATGAAGCATTGCTCAAGAATGCTTTTGATATTCAATCTTAAAAGAACAATTTCATCCTCTACGATACTATATAAAGTTCTAAACTCTCTTACCTCTCTTAGAACTTGGGGTAAATAATATAATAAATTTGGTCTACATAATTTTGTCTCCTGGCTATCTCTCATGCTATTATCTCCATATTCTAATGAAGAATATTTTTCTGTATCATACAAGCATCATCCCTCCCTTAATGCCAATCCTCTGGATACATTTCTTACGCCTCCAATGCTAAAGCTTCTAACACTGGTATTTCATCCTCTTCTAAGCCCACGTTAGAGGTTACTCCATTTATACTTAGATTTTGATAATCCAAAACCCCAGGGGTATTTAAAAGAATATTTCCTACTTTGGCTATGCTTACATAGGAAAGTTCAAAGGCTATATCCTTTAGATAATCTTCAATTAACTTAGTGAATTCTTGCTGAACCTGAGCTATATTAAATCCATTGGCTAATATTACTTTGGAAGATACATTAATTTGCTTTTCTATAGCTCCAGCCACAGTAACCTTAGGACCTATAGGTTTAAGATTTTGTATGTGATTAAACACATTATTTATTAGTTCATCACTGGGAGCCGTTCTATTAGAATCAACTATAACAATCTTTACAGTTCCTTCACCCTTCCAAAGAGGAAAAACTTTTGCTTTTCCCACTCCGTTCACCTCTAAGGCCCATTGCTTATAATGATTAGAATTTCCCGAGGTTGTTGGGTTCTTTATCTTATTAGAAAGCCTATTGAATAGATCTTCTGCCGATTCGATGTCCTTTCCTCTCTCTAAAACCTCCCCGAGCTCTGCTACAGCTAAGCCTTCAATATAATCTATAGGAATTAACCTGCCTTCATATTCATTACCTATAGCTCCTTTTACTTCGCATTGTAGCTTATAGATACCCATAGATATTTTTTCTATAGCTTTAAAGTTTAAGCCTTCTATGGAAAATCTGTTGTCTATAGGTATATCCATAAGGTTATTTTTATCATCGAAAAACATAGCTTTTCTTAAGGAAAAGGTAGCTTGCTTTCTTTCTATACCTACTTCTAGGGCTCTCTTTTCAATATATTCTTCCGGTACCTCTAAATTAGGAAAAGCATATTCTAAGTATCTGTCTAAATCTGAATAGGCTCTTGCTAATTCTAAGGCTATAGGAGCCAATATATTAAATGCTACACTGCTTTCCCTCTTATCTTGATCTTCTAGCTTATCAAGCATTCTTCTTAAAATTTCATCCTCTTTATTGCCTTCTTGGAACAACTATATCACCACCTTTTCTTCGTTAAATTCTCCGTAAATAGAAAAGATAGTGAATTTTATCAAAACACTATCTTTATAATATTCAAATATAAAATCATTCACATCTTCTATCCTATCATCCTGCAGCAAGGCTTCTTTAATCCTTCTCTTTAACTCATTCTCTGCTATAGCTTTGTCCATGCCTATTAAGGTTTTAAGCTCACTGCCGTAGCTCCAGCTATATATAGGGTGTTCATATCTTTCTGTATTTAGGATTAAATAAGCAGCTTGTTTTACTGCATCTAACCCCTCTGCAAAGCCAGATATTTTATTATTTTTAAAATCTACTCTATAGGTTTTGCTAGGTTCTTTAAGTCTTATTAACTGCGAATTATTTAATTCTCCTTTAGGCAGAATACTCATTGTTACACCACCTTATCCAAAATTACATATTGCTGTCCACCCTGTACTCTCAATAGCAATAGCTTATCCCCTTGTTTAAGACCTTCTCTGATTACCAATTTAAACAAAGCTTTACCACTTACTCCAGGTTCGCAGCTATGGTCATGGGTTAAATCAACGTCATATCTTGTTAAACTTTCTGGTATAATAAGAAACTCCTTGGTCAGTATAAATCTTTGATCTATCCTTACTTCTAAAGGATCTAGACTTATCATTTCACCAAAGAGTATATTTACTGGATTGGCAGCTCCTACGGCCTCCATGCCAGCCTTTTTCATTATCTCTATCATGCCCATAATTACACCACCTTTAAATCCAAGCTCATGGTGTGGGTGTTTTGCGAAAATACGTGTGAGGCCTCTTCTATGAGGAAAATTTGCTTAAATCCTAATTCATCAATATCTACAAATACACCTGTACCAGCCCTGAGCTTTATATCATTAGCTAAATCATTCCCTATTAGCTCCAACTTAAAGGTCTTGCTTTCCTTATTTTTAAGTTTCATGATCTGATCCGCCATTTCCTTTATTTGAGCGGAATTCATATTTTCTTCAGCCTTATGATAGTATTGAAGCAGTCCCCACTTAGCAATATTTTTGCTGTCCTGAACAACATAAATATCTCTTTTTTTACTTTCTTTGTTATCCTTAACTACTTTTATTTTATTATAAGTATCATTATCTATGCTCTTTTTATAGTCAAAGTCACTCAAATTACTACTTGCATCTACTACCACTGTTTGTCTTAAATTGTTTATATTTTTAAGTGCTAGGCTACCAAAATCATCATAGAAAACATAATTCTTGCCTGTAGCTATAAGTGTCTTATCTAGTGCACTATAAATGATATCCAAAAGCTTTTTATTATCTTCAACCAAAGATGGAATCACATAGCCTGTATTCTCTAGATCACCTAGAGCTAATTGAAAATTCTTTGCTATGGTTTCAATAATTTGTGTTGCAGTTTTATTGGTAAATACATAAGTATCATTAGATAGTAAATATCTCATTTGATCATAGGCTGTTATACTTTTTTTATCCTCTTTTTTTGAGTAGCTTTCCGTAAAAATATATCCGTAAAATATATTATTGCCAGCTACGCTAAACCTTATGGGGTTCCCATTATTAGCTTTAAACTCATTAGCATTTATATAATTAAACTCTAAGCTAGCTGGTTTTCCTATACGCTTAGTCTTCCAGGTTATCTCTCCTGCTAGCTCACTAATGTTGAAAACATTACCATCTCTATTATCTACTAGTAACTCAATCATCTAATCACCTTCTATGGCAATATTATTATTTGTCCAACATAAATTAAGTCTGGATTTTTTATATTGTTTAGCTTAGCTATTTCTGGATATCTGCTGCCGTTACCTAAATATTTTTTCGCTATACCCCATAAGCTATCTCCTGATCTTACCACATGCTGTTTTGGAGCTGGTCTTTCAACTGGCCTTTGAGAGGTGCTTTCAGCTATTACTTTAATTTGTTCTTTATTTTCTGCTATAGATATACTATTTTGAAATACTACTTTCTTGGCTGCATAGAGCACATAGGTCTTAAGCTTTATTTCAAATTCAATATCTCCTACTGCTCCACCAACTTCACCATATTTAAAATCTTCTATACTAAATAAATCATTAATCTCTATAGGACCGCCTATGAATATGAATCTTATATATTTTTTATCCACTCTCCACTTTTCTATCAAGTTAATGTAAAAAGCTGGAGTAAATACCTTATCTGTATTGACATAAGGACCAGTGTGTAAAGGAAAATAGCTCTTAAAGGATATCTCTTTAGGCTTTGGAAGCTGTAATTTAGTTATCTCCCCTAAATTAATCACCTCAAAATTTTTGTTGTTGCTAGATGAGTCCATTCTGATTTCCTCAGGATTCACGGGGAGGATAAAACCTTCCTCCCCACCATTAACTCCTAGGTACATCTTGTAATCAGCCATTAAGCATACACCCCCTCAGCTTGTATAGCAAGCTCATTTTGCATGTAATTTTCAATTTTAGTTATTATTTTATTTATATCAGCTTCTTCCTTTATATCTCCAGTAGTCACTTGAACGGTAGGGGTTAAGGTTACAAAGTTTTGTATGCTCTCCTGCTCTGCTAAATCCCTTAAGAACTGTAGATTTTCATTACTAATACCTATGTTGTCATTTACTTTATCTAATTTGTCGTTGCCCATATTGAAATTATCTGTTTGCTGTGTATTCCAATCCTTTAGCAAATTGCTTTGGTCTTTTATTAAGGAAGATGTATCAGGCATTTTAGGCATCTTAAAACTGAATTTATCCTCTAAATTTTTACCAAAATTATACCCTGAATTGTATGCATCACCATAATCTACCCTTGCGTCAATTGTAGGCGCTTTTCTATCAAGTGTTATTGCCTTATCGTTTTTCCCCCATTCAAGCACATTATCTTGCAGAGAAGAAAGTGCTGATGTCCAACTTGTACCAAATATTGCATCAATAATTTTAGTGACTATTTTTCCAAGTGATAAAAACCATGAAATAATTTGACCAATTAGGTTGGCAACAGCATCACCAAAACTATTAAATCCACCATTTGCCACATTTAAGACCCATTCAATGATTCCAATAAATGGTTCAACAAAACGTGTCCAAAGATATTGAATTACCGCGTTAATTACACCTATAATGGTGTTCCAAATAAATGCACCTACAAATGCAATTGCGCCGACAATCATTCCTGTTGCGGATAAACTGGTTCCAGCAAAATGATTCACCGCTGCTACAGCAGCATAAAATAATGTAATCAGTATAATTATAGCAATTATAATCCAGGTTATAGGGCATGCTGCCAATGCAGCATTTAAGCCATCTTGAGCCACTATCAGCGCAAATATAGCCGCCGTTTCTGCCCAAGACACAACAGTACGCCAAATTTTAACAGCAATATCTTTCATGGTTGTTAACCAAGCAATCCCCATTGTGGCATTATAAACAATCATAGCAGCTGCAATCCCTAAGATTATTGGAGCTATAATGTCTAAATTATCAACCACTAAACTTGCTATCTTCATAAATATATCTGCCACACCTACTCCTAAATTTATTATTGTACTTAATCCAGCACTCATTATACTTATAAACCTTTGGAAATTGCTGCTTGAAAAGCCTTCATTTAACCTTATCATTAGTGGCGTTAAAGCTTGTAACCCAACTTCACCTATTTCTGCTAAAGAGGAGCTATAATTTTCCTTAAGTTGATCCAGCTGAGGCATAGGCAATCTATTGTACTCCGCTAATCTTTCCTCTGTAAGTCCCTTTTTATTAAGCAAAATATCAAATTTCCCTATAAAATCCTCCGTACTTTTAGAGGCTTTAAGTATCCCTGTATCCGTCTCATCAAAGCCAAAGTTCTCTTTGAGAGAGGAAAAATTTCCTGACATAGCTTCCTTTAAACTATCTCCTGAACCCTGAAGTCCTTGATTTGGATTATATAAGGTTAACCTTTCCGATAAATTTTCAAGCTTATCTAGACTATTTGTATTCTTAGTAATCTCCATAAAATTACGAGCATTGCTGGCAAAATCTTCAAAAGCAAAGGCACTACTATTAGCATGTTTCTTTAAATTATCAAAATAAGCTTTTCCAACCTCTTTGTTTCCCAGGGCTGTTTGAATATTAAATAGATCTTGCTCAGCTTTAGCTGCCCCTTCTATGCTTAACTTCATGCCTGATTTTAAATTATCAAAACCTAGGAAGCCACTTACTAAGCCCTTAACTTCCCCCAACAATTTCTTAATAGGATTAGAGCTTTTTTCAACTGAATCATTAACATTCTTTTGCCCCTTAGCAGCCTTGTCCTGAGCTCCAGATAGGATATTTAAAGATTCTACATAGGTATTGAAGTTACTATTAATAGCACTCATATCTATGTTTATATAGTTAACAAAGTTTTTAGTAATATTCTTAGTTAAACTTAAACTTTTATTAACTTGTTGGATAGAGCTACCTATATTATCAAAGATTACTAAAGAATTTTCTAATGAAGATATATTTATCACCTCTCTTTCATCTATCTCTTTGCTTTGTTCATAGCCTTTGCTTCTTTTTCCACATGCAAGTCTATGGAAGCATAAATAAAGGCTCTTTCTCTGTTATCTATTGGCTCTAGCGGGGATTTACCAGCTAATACCCCTGGTCTTATCTTTAATCTATGGAGGGCGTAGTGGGCATAATTAGCCTCACCATCGCCCTCCTTTATTAATTTTTTGCTTCTTCTATTAGCTCCTGCATGCTTAGATCATAGCCATTTACTTCTGATACTAGGTTAGTTAACACTGAATATTCTCCATCCACCATCTTTATTTTCATGGCCTTTAGGAGTTCTTCTGCTCCTATAACTCCCCAGGACTTCTGTAATTCTGCACTTTTAAAATCAGGGTATACCGTTGTCTCTATGATCAAATTAGCAATATACTTATCCTGATCTGTCTCTATCATCTTTTGTCCTTTTACCACAGAGACTTTTCTGCATTTTTTCCTTAGCTCATCGCCACGAGCAGCAGATATAGGCTTAAATTTCATAGGCCTGTCCTTTCCGCCGATTTTCAGAGTTCTTTCTATTACCTCTACTTCATCAAAGCTTTCCATTAAAAAATCTTGAAAATTACTCATTATTAATACCTCCTACTTCTATCCTAAGGTTGGATTGTTAAATTTATTTAGTAAATCTATGTCTGAGAAAGTAAATGCCATATCTTCTGATAAGAAATCTGCATCTGTGTCAAAAGCAGCCACAGTAACGTCATTGAAATTACAATGCTTTAATACCACCGTTTGTTTTCCTAAGGAACTTGTAGGATCCTCATTTATAACCATTATATCGAAATAGGTGTCTACCCCTGTTTTTACATATTTAAGCATAAGGTCTATAAACAAAGAAGTAGCATAATAAATAGTAAGAGTTCCAGTGCCCTTCCATCCTTTAGCCTTACTTTGAGTACCTCTTTTTCCTAAGGTTTTTCCTTCAGCTTTTTCTTTTTCTATTTTTGCTTCTATTTTCTTTGCATAGAACAGTTCTTCGTTCCTTCCATCAATTGTTATATAAGCTCTGGCCTCTTGACCGCTAATAGCATCTTCAAATTTAAAAAATCCCATAATATTATCGAACCTCCACTTCCATATATAATTTTTCCATAGAATCTACGGGTTGAGCAGCAATCTGAACAAACACAGAGTCTTTATCAATACCTGACAAAATTCCTACATCCTCTGCCACCACATTCTGCAAAGCGTTAACAGCCTGCATGCTTTCTAGTAATTTAATGATATCTTTCTTAAATAGATTTCTTCCATCTTCATTATTATGACCTTTGCCTACATATCTTGTGTCCCAAAGCCATTTGATCTCTTTATTTATTCCATCAAGTACTCTAAGTACTCTGTTTTTTCTAAAGTCTTTATTTCTCTCTTCTGTGAAAGTCTTTAGAGTATTAATATCCTGTTCAATAACCACCTTACCATTGTTTATAGTAAATACTATCTCTCCATTTTTAAGGGCACTTTCTATTTCAGCATTGGTATATCTAGTATCTACATCCATAGCTCCCTCATAGCTAACGTAAGTATTGGATTGATTTATATCAGCTCCTGCCGTAGCTCCAGCTACAAAGGCAACTGCTTTATCAGAGGTTATGATGGTGTTGTCACTTAGAATGACCCCGTTCTTTACACTTATTACCCCTTCATAATCAGCTTCAGGATATTTTTCTAGTACTACTTGTATTTTTCTTCCCTCTTGTTCTCTAAGCCTTTTCACAAAATTTACAGCTACAGCCTTTAAACTTGAGTCTGTAGTAGCTATACCCATGGTATTAAATTCATATAGCTCTATAGCCTCAAAATACTCAGTATAGTTTTGGTTAGTAATAGTTCCATCGGTACCACCTGTTAGATTTATTCCTGCTGTAGCTGCTAAAGTTCCTGTACCACTAAAAGTAACGAATTGATTGGCCTTCAAATCTGCTATAGTTTTTACAGCACTTTGCTTATCAATTTGCATATTTCCTGCCATGGTTATTACATCAAAGGCTGTATTATCAACTATATTAGTCTGAATTATGATCTTCACATTATTACCCTTAGTTCCGCTATATTTAGCCTCTATAGTTAAATTTTCATGAGTAGCCTTGGCTCTTTCCCCTGAGTTTAATCTATACAGTAATACTTTATTAGCTCTTTTTAATGCTTCACGGATTAATAATGCTGAACTATCATTTATATCAATGCCTACAACATCAAAGATATTAGTGCCTGTATTGACTTCCAGCACCTTTTTCTCAGGACCAAAGGGCAGAATTAAAGGTAAGGTAACTATCCCTCTCTCTCCTGAAATGTTTTCACCTTTCTTTTCAGATTTAAAATTTATATATGCTCCTGGTCTTACTTTATTTTGCTTTGTCCAATTGCCTCCAGCCATCTATTTTACCTCCTTATTATTAAAATTATCTAAAATTCCCTTAACTTCATGTAAAGTATATTGTTTATCCTCTAATAAAGCATTTAATATATCTCTTTCAATAAGCGAAAATTTATCTGAGGATACTATTTGTTCTTTACTAAACGCAGCCTGATTTTCAATGCTATTATTAACCTGTATTTTAAGATCCATTTTTTACACCAGCTTTCTGTGTTAATTTATTCATAAGCTCTGAAGTTTCAGCCTTCTTTATAAAATGATAACTATATTGAAGCGTAAAATGTAAAACATCCTCTACCACCTTATAATTCATGGCTGTAGTCCTATATAAACTATTATCTATGGGTAAATACTCAAGCACCTCATAAAGCTTGTCCCCAGTATCATTAAAATCTGAGTTTATACTTTCTTTATTGCTAAAATAACTAATGTCAAAAGTTAAGCTCCTAGTATATTTGCTGCTCAGCTCTTTACTTTGACTAGAGTTTAATACCTTAACAAAAAAGCAAGGCTTATTAAATCCCTGCTCTGTTCCTTCATCATATACACTTGTATTTGGAAACTCTATCGCTAGTACTTCCTTGATTTGTTTCTTAAAATCATTTGCGCTTATCATGTACTATATACAACCTCCAATTTAATGTTGCACTAATAAAGCAGTCATCTTTCTAATTTAACTATTTATTACAGGACCCAATTATTAAATCATCTAATCTGCCTTATGGCGCCACCCTTGCTGCGCTTATAGCACCTCTGAGACATAAGTTCTATTATATCTCTTTCTTTTAGCTCATCCTCCTTTTGCTGGTAGTACTTTACCTTAGATTTTTCTAAAGTGCTTTCAATATTTTGTTTTATATCCATTCCTACCATATCTCTTATTTGCATGCCCTCACCTCCCTCATATAATGAAATAACCATTCTTTAGATGTAATAAATAGTTGAAATGTAAAAAGACATCTAGTGAACTAGATGCCTTTAATATAGAATTATTTAATAAGGATTAGAAGCCCTAGCTCCGTTACCCTTATTTTCTATGATACTATACTAACACATGGTTTCTGTAAATGTTATAGAATTTTTAAGACTTCTTTCTGGATTTTTTACGGAATTAATTTGCATATTTATTGAAGACCCATACCAAAGGTATTATTTTATTTATAGCAGCTCTCTTAATTCTACAGCAATAATCCCCATCCATATTAAGTATCATACCAACCTTATTCCAGTTATATCCTTCAAAGCACCTTAATTCAATTATTCTCTTCTCTGTTTCTTCTAAGGTGCCCATGGCATTATCTATTTTAGATATAAGTCTTTTCTTACTTTCCATTTCTCTAGATAGCTTTTCCACTACTTTTATTTTATTTAAAACCTCATTTTCTACGCTAGAATTAAATTTATTTGTAGCTCCAGTTTTTTCTCCGTATGTAATATCACTTACTCCTTTATATTCAGCTTCCACTTCTTCTATTTCTAATAACAAATTATTAATTTCAGCTTTAATGGTTTTATAATTTAAAAGTACTCCTTCAGTTTTTTTAAGTAAATCTTTATTTATCATTTATATACCCCCTATGTACCTTCTCAAAATTAATTTTTATTAATCATTTTATGTGATTATATTATCATTTAAAATGATTGATGTCACATCATAAAAAATCATGTTATACATCATTTAAAATAAATAAACCAGTATTGCTAAATTTTTCTTGTAAATTCTTTAAATTATCATTGATTTTATCATTTAAAATGATAAAATATTGATAGAGGTGATTAATTTGTTGGGCGGTAAAATAAAAAAGCTTAGAGAAAGCAAGAGATTAACCCAAAAGCAGCTTGCTGATGTAATAGGAGTTGGTCAATCTACCATAGGTATGATTGAAAGCGGTAAAAATAAAGGCAGTAATGAAACCTTATTTAAATTATCTAAATACTTTAATGTATCCATTGATTACTTACTTAATTCAGAAGAAAAATCTGAGAATCAAGCCTATCCCTTAAGTAATAGAAATTATTCAGTTAAAGAGGAATACGAAAAATCTTCTATAGAAAAGCCTATTGATAGAATATCAAAGGTAGCTGCAGAAAATAAAATCCAGACCTTAGCAGCACATTTTAAAGGCGAAGAGTTTACAGACGAAGACGTAGAGGATATAGAGAACTTTATTAAGTTTATACTGTCTAAGAAAAAAAAGTAGAGTAAAGGGAATTGAGGGGTTTATATGACATATGACGAACTTTTATATGAAGCTGAAAAACAGGGCATAGAAGTAGTTGAAATGAAATTCAAGGGTAAAAGCAGCGGGTTATATGCAGATAATACAATAGCTTTAAATAAAAATATAGAAACAGTAAATGAAAAACGCTGCGTACTTGCAGAAGAGCTAGGACACCACTATACTTCTAGTGGAAATATCTTAGATGCTGCAAATATAGTTAGCCTAAAGCAAGAAAGGCGAGCTCGGTATTGGGCTTATAAAAGGTTGATTGGAATTATTGATTTGGTAAATGGATATAAATCCGGAGCAAAAAATAGATATGAATTAGCCGAATATTTAAATGTTACAGAAGAGTTTCTTGAGAATGCCCTAATAAATTATAAAGAAAAATATGGTCTATATTGTGAAATAGATAACTATGTAGTATATTTTGATCCATTGATTGTTTTAGAGATGTTTTAGTTCAATCCTTACAAAAATGTAAGATTAAAATCTTATTTTGTAATGTAATCATCTTTAACTATTAAGAATAATATTCTATAATAAAGTAGAGCCCTTAATAAGATATTTTTTTAACTAACTGTGCAGATATTTGTATTATATGAACTTTTGTTATATAATATATATTTGAATATTAATTAACAGGGGGATGTTATTATGAAAAACTTAAAAAATTCAATACCCAATCTGCTGACTTTAAGCAATCTATCCTGTGGAATAATATCTCTTATAATGACTTTTGAAGGTAATTATGCTTTAGCAAGCTTATTTATAATATTTGCAGGTATTATTGATAGGTATGATGGAAGAATAGCTAGGGCCCTCAATGTTTCTAGCGAAATAGGAAAAGAATTAGACTCTTTAAGCGATCTTGTATCCTTTGGAGTTGCTCCCGCAGTTTTAATCTTTAACATTTATAGTTTAAGAAATTTTGGGTTGATGGGATTTTTACCTCTATTGCTATTCCCTATAGCAGGAGCTTATAGGTTAGCTAGATATAATATTTCAAGCTTTGATGGAGTATTTACTGGAATACCAATAACCATAGCTGGAACCTTTCTTGCTCTTTATGCTTTGATACCAGCTAGAAAGCCTTTAATATGCAACTTTGGTATAATATTAGCCTTCGTACTGTCTTATTTGATGATTTCCAAGCTAAAATTAAGAAAGAGATAATTCTTTAAAAAGAGATCTTATGTAAAGGTCTCTTTTTATTATATATATAAATAATTAATTGCACTTCTTCATAGTTTCTACACATATACTTAATATACTATACATTGGATTAAACTTATTAAAGTTTTGGAGGTATTTTATGAGTGTTAGAAAAGTTAATGTAAAAGTATATGATATGACTTGTAACTCCTGTGAAAAAAAAGTTGAAAATGAAATTAAAAAAAATAAGGGCGTTATAAACGCCATGGCCAGTCACAAAGAAAGCAAGGTGCTAGTAGAATATGAAGATGATTCATGCAGCTTAGATCAAATCAAGAACTCTATTAAGAAATCTGGATATTCTCTTAATGATTCTAAAGAATTTAAGTTTTTAGGAATTTTAATTATTGCCCTTGCAATCATTATGCTTAGCAGAATTACCCAAGGCTTTGATATGGAATCAAAACTGAGTGGAGCAGGTTATATAATGCTTTTTATCATAGGAGCACTTACCTCTATCCACTGTGTAGGAATGTGCGGCGGAATAATGCTTTCTCAAAGCTTATCCTATAAGGGAGAAAATAAATTTCAAGCGATGATACCAGCCCTTCAATACAATATAGGCAGAATTGTATCTTATACTATTTTAGGGGGATTAATAGGTGCTTTAGGCTCTGTTTTTTCTTTATCAATTTTTACTAAGGGTATTATTCAGCTTGTCGCTGGGATTTTCATGGTTATCATGGGACTAAATCTTTATGGCTTTAAATTCTTTAAATCTATAAGCATAAAGCTTCCCTGGTCCTCTTGTTCTATGAAGAAAAACTCTAAAGCTCCCTTTGTAGTAGGTCTACTTAATGGCCTTATGCCCTGCGGACCCTTGCAAACCATGCAATTATATGCTTTAGGTACTGGAAGTGCCTTAAAGGGCGCTCTTTCAATGTTTCTCTTCTCCTTAGGTACCGTACCTTTAATGCTAACCTTCGGAGCTATTTCTGGATTGTTAGCAAAAGGCTATACTAAAAAAATATTGAAATTCAGTGGAATTCTTGTGATTATATTAGGTATTATAATGAGTAATAGAGGTTTTGCCCTATTTGGTATAAATTTAAACCCAATGGTTGCTATGGCTTCTTTAAAAAGTAATAATTCTCTTTCTTCAAATAAGTCTCCTTCTGGATATAAGGCTACATTACAAGACGGTGTGCAAATAGTTAATATGACCGCAGACAATAGAGGCTATACTCCAAATGTGATATATGTAAAGAAGAATACTCCTGTAAAATGGGTTATTGACGGCAAACAGCTTAATTCTTGTAACAATGCCATAGTTGTCCCTGCTTTAAATAAACAGCAAAAGTTAAAGAGCGGAGAAAATATAATAGAATTTACTCCTAAAGATCAGGATATTAACTTTAGTTGTTGGATGGGAATGATCAGAGGAGTTATTAAAGTAGTAGATAATCTGGATACTGTTGATACCTCTAAATCTGAAGATATACCCCCTTCCCAGGGAGGGAGCTGCTGCAGCACAGGAGGAAGTATGTTTTCTCCCGCTCCAGAAAATGATAAGAAAAGCATCTATGGAGATGATATTACAAAGGCCCCCACTGAAAAACTAGTTAAACTCGCAAAGATAGATAAAGATGGACAGTCTATTTCAATAAAAGGTCAAGGATATGAATTTGATCCTATAGTCACTGTGCTTAACAAAGGTTTAAATACAAAGCTGACTATAGACTTACGTAACTTTGATAATGTAGAAGGAACCTACTATTTATTTGATATTGATTCATCAAAAAACATCCTTTCCTTTAAAGGAAAGAAAGATATAATTAATTTAAATTTCACAAGAGATATTACAAGCACCTTAGGGATTATTAAGGATGGTCAATTACTTGGAATCTTAGAGGTGGTGGATGATTTAAATAAAGTTAATTTAGATGATGTTAGAAGGAAGTTTATTTACTAATTATCTCTTAACATAATTTAAGAAAAAAGCGACGTTGGTCGCTTTTTTCAATTCACAGTTCACAATTAAAGTAGTTTTTATTTATTATAAAGTAATTTTTAAGAAATTCTTCTTCCCTACCTGTAAAATACACTCTTCTTCTATTTGCATATTTTCAGTGATTTTTTCATTATTTAACTTTATTGCTCCTTGAGATAATAATCTTCTTGCCTCACTTTTACTTCCTGTTAACCCTGTTGAGGTTATGATATTTATTATATCTCTCACATCCCCTATATTGCTTTGAGATAGACTAATACTTGGAAGCTCTTTAGGTATCTCCTTACATTGAAATACCTTTTTAAAATACTCTTCAGCTGCTTCTGCCTGTTCTTCTCCATGGTACAACTTAACTACTTCCTTTGCTAATTCCATTTTAATATCCCTAGGATTAGCTTTACCATTTTCTAGCCTATTTTTTATTTCATTTATTGTATCTGGATGTATATCTGTGGTTAATTCAAAGTACTTTATTATCATAGAATCTGGAATAGACATGGCCTTACCGTATATGTCTTTAGGATCCTCATTAATTCCTATATAGTTTCCTAAGCTCTTGCTCATTTTTTCTTTGCCATCGGTACCCTCAAGCAAAGGCATGAATAATGCTACTTGGCTTTCCATTCCATAATCCTTTTGAATGGTTCTTCCCATTAAAACATTAAATCTTTGGTCAGTGCCTCCTAATTCAATATCAGCTTTAATACACACAGAGTCATAAGCTTGCATTAAGGGATAGAAAAATTCATGTATGCCTACACTTAAATTATTGTCAAATCTATTCTTAAAATCCTCTCTTTCAAGCATTCTTGCTACAGTATACTTTGAAGCTAAATCTATGACATCTCTAAAATTCATCTTAGATAACCATTCGCTGTTAAATCTCACTTCTGTGCTATCTTTGCGCAGTATTTTAAATATCTGTTCTTCGTAGGTCTTAGCATTTATTAAAACTTCTTCTTTGCTTAGCTGCTTTCTAGCCTTGGATTTACCTGTGGGATCCCCTATCATTCCGGTGAAATCCCCTATTATAATAATAGCCTTATGGCCTAAATCCTGCATTTGTCTTATCTTTCTTAAAACCACGGAATGACCTAAGTGAATATCAGGGGCTGTAGGATCTAATCCTAATTTTACTGTTAAGGGTCTATTTTCTTTAATTGATTGTTCTAATTTTTTCCTTAAATCCTGAATATCTATTATTTCCGCTGCTCCTTTTGAAATTATTTTTATTTGTTCATCTATACTAATCATTAAAATTCCTCCTAAAAATAGCGATTTATTTATATTGTTTATCTATGCTTATAATTTTTAAATTATATAAAACATTATAATAGGTCAGCTGCAGTCTGACCTATTATTTGTTATAAAATAAAAAACTCCCGCCCTCAAACTTACGTTTGAGGACGAGAGAATAACTTCGCGGTACCACCTCAGTTTATTAATACTTCACAGTACTAACCTTTTTAAGTACAGTGCTATTGCACGATACTCTAGCATTATAACGGATGCAAGGCAACCGAAATCAGCCTACTACTTCCTAAGGAAGGTTTGGTGAACAGCTCAGAGATGTATTCAAAAGGTTTCTCAATGCCCCTCTCAGCTAACGGGTGCTCTCTGTAAAAGAAAATACATTTTTACTCTTCTCATCATCGCTTTTTAATATATTAGCTTTTAATATACCGTATCATACTATACAATACTTGTCAACACTTTAAATGCCAATAAATTTTTAACTTATCTTTTTGGCTACTAAAACTAAATCAAATATATCAATAGCATTATCATTATTTAAGTCTAAAGTTTTATTCCAATTAGGATGTGTGCTATTTATATTAAAATTAGCTGCTATAGCAGTTAAATCTAGAATATCTACTTTACCATCCTTATTTACATCCTCACTGCCTATATTAAAGTATTCTTTTACTCCACTAACAATGGATGAAACGATCTTATCCTGATAGCTATCAGTCTTAATCTTTCCTTCTTCTTGCTCATTAGTTATAAAACCGCACTCTACAAGTATAGCAGGCATTTTAGTTTCTCTAAGTACTACAAAATTAGCAGTTTTTACTCCTCTATTTCTAGCCCCAGTATTTTTAATTAGATTATCTTGCACCTTATCGGCCAAGGCCTGTCCTTTATTATTACCAGAATAATGGTAAGTCTCTATACCATTAGCATTAGGATCTGAAAAGGAATTTTGATGTATGGATATAAAAATATCTGCATTGTTGCTGTTAGCCATAGAAGCTATATCACTTAATTCCACGAAGAGGTCATCACTTCTAGACATTAAAACCTCAAAGCCATAGCCTGAAAGAGTATTGTATAGCTTTTTTGCTATAGATAGATTTAAATCCTTCTCCTGAGTCTTGCTAAAACCTATAGAGCCTGGATCTTTACCTCCATGACCAGGGTCTATAAATATTTTTATATCTCCTTGAACATAATAATTTAATATCATGCTTGCATCATAATCTTTAGTAGATCCACCTTCTTTTACATCAACTTTAATGGTATAATTACCTGGTTTTGAAGGTGTCCATTTATAATTTGCAGAGGTTGAATAAGGCTGAACTACATTCCAGGAACTACCATCAGAAATAGAGAATCTATAGGATAAATTTTTTCCTGTAGCATTAGCATTAATATTTATATTAGTATAGGTTCTCTGAGGAGACGGTTTGTCCGCATTTATAGAATTTATAGTTACACTGCTATTTGAAGAAATATTGCTAGGATTACTTTCTACATCGGCTCTATTTACTGCAGCAACAGCATAATTATATAACTTATTGGACTCTATTTTAGTATCCAAAAATTTTAAAGAAGATAAACTATCTTTTCTTAATAGAGCTAAAATATGAGCAGGATTTTCCGTATCTAAAGACTGTCCTACTTCGCTTCTGTAGATAACATAATAATCCGTATTAGCATTATCATCTTTCCAGCTTAACTCTATACCGTTACCTGTTGTTAAAACAGCATTTAAATTAGGAGAGGTTGGCTTTTGAGAGCTAATATTGCTTACATTTGGAACAAGGGAAGGATATTTATACAAATCATTTTTTAATTTGTCCTTAATCCCTAGTTTATTTAAAGTCAAATCTTTTACACTGAAAAAGGCGCTTCCTTTAATCACATCGAAGGTTCTGTTATATCTTATTTGATTTGGAATTTCCTCCTCATTTAACCAAGGTTGTCCCGAAGATCCGTCCCCTATTTTATAGGCTGCATGTCCAATATAAAGTTGAGTTTTCTTATCTTTTAATTGCTGAGTCCACCAATTTATTAGTTTCTCATAATCAGCAATAGAGTAGCCAAAACTCCAATATATTTGAGGTATTATGTAATCTATATAATTTTCATTTACCCATTTTAAAGAATCTGCGTAGGTAGCATTATAACTGGTAAGCCCATTAGTCTCTGATCCATTAGGAGCCTCAGCGTTTTTATTTCTCCAGATACCAAAGGGACTAACTCCAAATTTCACCTGGGATTTTTGCTGCTTTATTTTTGATGAAAGTTCCTTTAAAAAGTTGTTTATATTATCTCTTCTCCAATCTCCTATATCTTTATAGCCACTGCCATAAGTGCTAAATTCTTTTTCATCAGGAAATTGAACATTATTTTTAGGATAGGGATAAAAATAATCATCCAAGTGCACTGCATCTATGTTATAATTATTAACTACCTCTAAAATGGTATCTATAACATATTGCCTAGCTTCAGGAATACCTGGATTTATCCAATGATATCCTTCATAATTTACAATCCATTCACCGTGGTTCTTTAAAGGACTTCCTGAAGGTAATGCACTTAAATATAGGTTTTTGTCAAAATTAGATTCTGTGGCGATTCTAAAGGGATTAAACCAAGCATGGAATTCTAGATTCCTTTTATGTGCTTCCTCTAAAGCAAACTTAAGAGGATCATAGCCCGGATTATTTCCCAAGGTTCCAGTTAAATACTTAGACCAAGGCGCATAATTAGAGGGATAAAAAGCATCTCCCTTAGCTCTAACTTGAAAAATTACAGCATTCATTGACATGTTCTTAATTTCATCATACATGGCACTAAGCTCTTGCTTCTGTGTTGTTGAACTTAATCCAGCCTTTGACGGCCAATTCACATTGTCCACTGTAGCTATCCAAACTCCTCTAAATTCATTCTTCTTAAAAATTGTATCCTTAGGAATAGTCAAGGCATTGACTTTTAAATTTATGCTTGGACTAAATATATTTAAAAATAATATTACTCCTAAAGTAATTGCAATTAAGCTTCTTTTATAGTTCATTTATACACCCACCTTACCATAATATGATTAAATATATTAAATTCACAATTAAATTCTACCATATAGTATAGCAATAAACAATTTTATATGAAAAAATACTAAGAAAAAATAAATTTCCTAATTTTCCTTATGATTCCTTAAAAGTTTTATATATCCTCTAAGCTCTCTCCTCTTATAATTGCTATATTCGATTTTTTTTGATAAAATAAACTAGAAAATGCCTTAAGGCATCGTAAAAAATAACTAGTTATTTTTTTGGAGGTGCCTAAATTTAAGGAGGATATTATGTTAGAAATAATTAATAAAGCCGAGAATACTCATGATTTAGAAAAAAGTGAACTAGTTGCTTTATTATCCTATAATGAATTTGATGAAGAGATTTTTAAAGCTGCAGATAGGGTTAGAAAAAAGTATGTTGGTGATGAGGTTCATCTTAGAGGTCTCATTGAATTCACTAATATATGTAAGAGAAATTGCCTTTATTGTGGCTTGAGAAGAGACAATAAAAACCTTAGTAGATATAGATTAACAGAAGAGGAAATTATAAATTTTGCTAGTAAGGCCGTTAGTTATGGCTACAAAACCCTTGTGCTCCAAGGGGGAGAAGATGATTATTTTACAAAGGAAAGACTTATAAACATTTTAAAAGAGATAAAAAAGCTTGATGTAGCCGTAACCTTGAGCATTGGAGAGAGACCATATGAAGAATATAAAGCCTTTAAAGAAGCGGGTGGGGACAGATTTTTAATTAGAATTGAAACCACAGATAAAAATTTATATGAGGACCTTGACCCTGGCATGAGTCATGATGAAAGAAAAAGATGCTTAAAGGATCTAAAAGAACTAGGTTATGAGGTAGGTACAGGCTCCTTAGTAGGCTTACCTAATCAGACTATTGACTCCTTAGCTGAAGACATTTTGTTTTTTAAAAGCATAGACGCAGATATGGTAGGTATTGGCCCTTTTATACCTAATGAAGATACTCCATTATCCAAGGAAGCTGGTGGTACCTTTGATATGGCAAGAAAGGTAATGGCCTTAACTAGACTGCTTCTTCCAGACTCTAATATTCCAGCTACCACCGCTATGGAAACCTTAAATAAAAACGGCAGACTATTAGCTTTGCAAAGTGGAGCCAATGTAGTTATGCCTAATGTAACTGAAGGTGAGTATAGAAAATTATATGCCCTTTACCCAGGAAAGATTTGTACTGGCGATACCCCTGCCCATTGTAGAGGCTGTATTACTGGTAAAATCAAAAGTATTAATCGTACCATAGGTGAGGATAAAGGATTTAGAAAATCACATAGATAACTAATATGTTTAAGGCTTAAGGAAATATCAGTATTCCTTAAGCTTTTTATACATAGCTTAATAAGTTCACCCGGAACCCTCTGAGCAAGTATTTCATAAATTATATTAGGCATCTCAAAATAATAAACCAAAGGTTAGTGGTATATTTTTAGAGATGCATTAATCAAATGTAGTCTATCCTATATAAAGGGAGTGATTATGAAATGCATTCAGATGAAGAGTGGTTTCACAGCATTTATTTGTATACTAAAAAGAAAATAAGAAAAAAATTTGTATACTTAGGTCAAGGTATCAGCAGAAAAGTATATGCTATAAATGATGATTATGTTATTAAAGTTGCTAAGGGCCATGATGGTTTATATCAAAATAAAGTAGAATACTATATATTTACTAACGCTTCTAACAACCTTAAAAAATATCTTTGTCCCATAATCTGGTTCAAACCTAGAATGATAGTTATGAAAAGAGCGGTGCCTTTAAGTGACTTAACTAATAATAAAGATATTGACTTAAAAATTATAAGAACTGAAAAAAACGCTTTCGAGGAACTAACAGAACTCTATGAAAAATTTTTTTTACTTTATGAAGATATAATATCTACTAGTTCTTGGGGAATATTAAATGGAGAAAAAGTTTTGATTGATTATGGCTGTACCAATGATTTAGGGGATTTATTCTATGATATTAAATTTTCTCTTATGAATGATAAAAATAAAGGCATTAGTTTTAACAATTAATGCCTTTATAAATGATCAAATATTTTATTCTTCTTATATTTTTGCTCAAATTCTCTTAAGTAATTTAAGAGAGTATCCTGTTTAGAACTTAGATTCTTATTGATAGTATCATTATTATTACATATGGTGTTCTCATTTAACAAGGATATGAAACTTAATACTGGAAAAATTGAATCTAATTCCAGCTGAAATGAAAGCTTTGCAAGTTCATAAGCTAGCTCTTCTTCTTGTATGTCATAGTCTAAATCCCTAACCAACTGAGTGATAAGATTATATTTTTGAAAATGCTTCTTTTCACTATTAATCACCACATCTTCTTTTCTCTCTAAGGCTAAAAGAAATTCTTTGGCAATTGCCTCAAGTTCTTTACAGGATTTTTCAATATCTATTTGTGACTTTAAATCTTCATATAACCGTTTATCCTTAAAGCCATCTCCAAAAACCTTTCTTTTGGATTTCCACTCTTTATATAACTGTGAGCCTAACAAAATTTCTCTTGCTTCTTCTACAGATTTTTCCTCTTTTAAAAGCTTTATAGCATATTTCATTATTTCATTATGATTTTTTTTGTCTTCCTTGAAGTTACCTTTCTCCTTAAATATATTCATCTCAATACCTCACAAAACACTATTTTTATAGATAAAGACTGCCATAAGGCATCGTAAAAAAATAGCTAGTCAAAGATGCGAAGTATATTTTGCGTAAGACAAGGACACAGGTTCCATTAATAGTGGGGCTATTAGTGGGTTCTAATATTAATTTGCATTAATTATAGAGTTACTTTTGCGCGGAACGCAGGTGTCCTGCGGAAAGAGCGCAACTTTATAGTAACTCTTTTAATGCAAATTAATAGTGGACGCAGTATTACGCAAAATAGACGAGTAGATTGACTAGTTATTTTTTTGGAGATGCCTAAAGCAGCCTTCATCCCTGTTGTTATTTTTCTATTTTGAAAGAACTCTTTAATGAGACTATTCTATTAAATACTAGTCTTTGCTCTGAAGTATATTTACTATCCACATTAAAATACCCATGTCTAAAGAATTGGAACTTATCTTGAATCTTTGCATCCTTTATATTACCTTCAATAAAACCTTGAAGTACTTCTAAGGAATTAGGATTTATTTGATTTAAGAAGGTCTTACCTTCCTCATTCTCTTCATCTAATATTAAGGGTTCATATAGTCTAAACTCCGCAGGAACAGCGCTCTTTGCATCAACCCAGTGTATTGTTCCTTTAACCTTTCTTCCAGTAAAGCCACTGCCGCTCTTTGTTTCTGGATCATAGGTGCAATGAACCTCTACAACTCTTCCCTCTTTATCCTTAATAAAATTTTCGCATTTAACGAAATAAGCGCCCTTTAATCTCACTTCGTTTCCAGGGAATAATCTAAAATATTTTTTAGGTGGGTTTTCCATGAAATCTTCTTCTTCTATATACAGTTCTCTTGAAAAAGGCACTAATCTCTTACCCATAGATGGGTCATCTGGACTGTTTTCTATCTCTAACATTTCCACCTTATCCTCTGGATAGTTGGTAATTATAATCTTTATAGGTCTTAAAACCCCCATAGTTCTTGGTGCTTTTAGATTTAAATCTTCCCTTATAAAATGTTCTAACATTTGACCATCTACAGTACTATTGCTTTTCGCTACTCCTATGGCTCTGCAGAAATTTCTAATAGCCTCTGGAGTATATCCTCTTCTTCTAAGTCCAGCAATAGTAGGCATACGTGGATCATCCCATCCATCTACTACATTTTCATCCACTAAAAGCTTAAGCTTTCTTTTACTCATAACGGTATTAGTTATATTTAATCTTGCGAATTCAATCTGTCTTGGTTTGCTTTCCATTTCACACTCATTTATTACCCAATCATATAAAGGGCGGTGGTCTTCAAACTCTAGAGTACAAATTGAATGAGTAACTCCCTCTATAGCATCCTCAATAGGATGAGCGAAATCATACATAGGATAAATACACCATTTATCTCCTGTGTTATGATGAGAAGCGTGAGCAATACGATATATTATAGGATCTCTCATATTAATGTTTGGTGATGCCATATCGATTTTAGCTCTTAACACCTTTTCACCATCTTTAAACTCACCTTTTTTCATTCTTTCAAAAAGCTCTAAATTCTCTTCTATAGTTCTCTTTCTATAAGGACTTTCTTTACCTGGCTCTGTTAAAGTTCCTCTATGTTCTTTTATCTCATCTGCATTTAAATCACATACATAAGCTTTCCCTTTCTTTATTAGAAGTAGAGCTCTATTATACATTTCCTCAAAGTAATTAGATGCAAAATATAAGCCTTCCCATTGAAAGCCTAACCATCTTACATCTTCTTCGATAGATTCCACATATTCAGTATCTTCTTTTATAGGATTTGTATCATCAAATCTAAGGTTTGTTTTACCTTTAAATTCATCTGCTAATTCAAAATTTAAAACTATTGATTTTGCATGACCTATATGTAAATATCCATTAGGCTCTGGAGGGAAACGAGTCACTATTTCCTGATGTTTTCCAGACTTTAGATCCTCAATTACTATATTTTTTATAAAGTTAGATGAAGTCGTTATATTTTCCATTGTTCACCATTCCTTTTCTGCCGCTAAATTTTCATATGAAAATACTATACCACAATACTTCATTTTTTTCTATATTATAGGTGTCAAATATTTTACTATATACATTAATTATTCCATATTTTGCTCATAATAATTCTCTAAATATAAAAGATCCCTTAACCTGAAGATAAAGTTATAATTAAATAACTTATGCTATCTCTCCTTGGTTAAAGGACTTTTTATAATTAATATTATTATAATTTAGCTTCAAATATTTCTTTAGACTTTCTTATATAAATGAATGCTATTATGGCCATTAAGAAAAATATAAACTCCACTACAAAAACATTATTTACCATCTTTAATTGATATAAAGCCGCTGGTACATCCATAATAGCATGTAAGATTACCGCTAATAATAGATATATTTTCTTTCTGCTTCTTATTGCATATAAAACCAATAGAGTAAATGCAATTTGAACAGTCATAGCAAAAACCCTTTCAAATCCTATGAGTAGAGATTCAGTTAAAGTAGTATTAATAATAGAATTCTTTAATTGTTCTCCTAATTCGCTAGGGAGCTTTTGTGTTAAAGTCTCAAAGGTTCCGTTATTTATCATAGAAGCATAAACTAATTTTTGTACTCCTGCCATACCAGCTAAAAGAATAGCTTCTATACCACCATGGCCTAAGCCAAAAGCTAATCCATCTTCCCACTGCCTTTTATCCTTTAAAAACAGATTAAAGAATATATATCTTCCCACTTCTTCAAAAATCCCTGCAGCAAGGGCTCCATAGGCTGCAAAGGCTATGTTATTTGTAAAAATATTATTGCTTATAACATATACATGAAGTATCTTTTCTAATATTTGAGAAAAGAAAATAAAAGTTGCAGCTCCAATAATTACAGGCTTAATGGAAATTCTATATCTCTTTCTTAAGAATATGCCTAATAGTATAGGCAAAAGAAATCCAATAATTGCTGAAAAGGCTATTGCCATCATAGCTGAATTTGATACCATATTTAATCACCCCTATTTAAATATATTTACATAGCTTAAACGTTATTCAATGAAAAAAGTTCATTAAAATATTAAGGAGTGCTCAAAATATTTTTAAGCACCCTTTGTTTAATATATTACTTACGCATTTTCTAAACCAATATTTATTTCAATAGGTATATTATTTACTGTTAGAGAAACAGATATTATTTTATCAATATTCATTTTCATTTCAAAATCTTCACCGAACATTAAAGTAGGTGTAGAAATATTTATGTTTGTTCCTATATTAGCAAAATTCATACTAGCTGTGGCGGTGAGCATATTGGTTAGCTCGGAAACTGCGCTTTGTGCCATGTCGTCAAAATCATTTACCGGAAAACCCATCATCATAACAGAAGCTATTTTTTTAGCACTATCTACATCTAGAGAGTAAACTACATTTCCTTTTACATCTCCCACTATGCCCAGTATAACCATTACTCCATTGCTTCTTATGTTTTTTTCTTTTAACACTAAAGATTGCTTTTTAACCTCTGAAAAACCTAGTTGAGGCATTACTGATAAAAAAGCATCTAAAAAGGGATTAATGTATTTTACGTCCATTCCTCTTCACCTCTTTTAAATCCTACATTGAGATATAGTTCACCGAACTCTGTACTTGCTGTTACTGAGGTTGTTTTCATCATAGCTTTAGATATACTTAAGGAACTTCCATGAAATATAGTAGGTGGAGCAACTCTTAATCCAAAGGCCTTATTATGACGATTTAAAATAGAACAAGCATTCCCAGATACTATATTAGCAAACTCTCCAAACATAGCTAAAACCTGTTCTTTAGTAGCAGAATCCTTCCTTAACATTTTGCAGGTCATGGTTTCTGCTGTTTTATAGGATACATCTAGTATCATTCTTCCAACAAATTTTCCAATTATACCTACAACTATAGAAATACCTTGAGAGGAATGCGCCTCATCAACTTCTAATTCCTCACCAAAATTTGTAGGAAGCTTAATCATTCTATTTACATTATCACTTAGGGCTTCTTTAAAAACATCAAAATATATATTTTGTAGCTCCTCCAATAAATCATCAGAGGCCATTAACCTCTTTATAACGGTGTATATTTCTTCAGCGTCTACAGGTTTTTGTACATAGGCAGAGGCTTTATTCTCCTTAGCCTTCTTCACAATTTCATCATCCATCATAGAGCTTACAATAACCACTTTTATATTAGGATTTAAGGTATGAATAGCCCTTGTGCACTCTAACCCATCTGTACCTGGCATAGTCATATCCATAGTGACAAGATCCGGCTTTTTATCTTTTATTACTTGAATGGTTTCTTCTAAATTAGATGCACTTCCCACTACTTCAAAACCTTTTTCAGTAAGGATATCTGTTAGCAAGGCGATGGAAAAAGGAGAGTCATCTACAATAACAATTCTAACATTTTTCATAATTCTACACCATCTTTCATTTCTTTGTGCTTTATAACAATAAATTTAACATTTCTTATTTTGAATTGTGTATATTAAAATTTTACCATAATTCGATTTCAATCGTCAAACAATATTATATATATTTACATTAATATGTAAATATATTAATAAAGTAATACTTAAAATAAGAAAGGTTGGAAGCACTTTTAATGCCTCCAACCTTTTAAAATTTACATTATTAGCTTATTGTAATTATTTATGAAAATCTCAATATTTGAAAAAATATTTTCTACTCCATCTTCAATATCACTTTCAATATTTAAAGCAAGTAAAGGTTCATGAAGAGATACTCTAAGTAAAAACCAGCCTTTTTCTTTATTGCAGTTTATCTTTATTCCTTCATAGTTTTTAGGCTCTATACTCCATCCCTCAATTTTAGAAACATATTCTTTTAAGTCTTCTATGACAGCCTGTCCGTAAGTTCTAAAATCTTCACACTTAATCTTTATTCTTTTTTCTTCGCTTTCTAAAGGATGCTTTAACTCTTTTATTAAGTAGGCTATATCCTTATCTTCTTTTTTTAGTCTCGACATCTCTATGAGGATTTTTACTATAAGATAAGCTCCATCATCTAAAAAATAATTCTCCTTTAAAGCTGCATGTCCTGAAGTTTCTATAGCAAGTGGACACACAATGTCTTCTCCATTCAATCTTTTAGCTTCATTTATAACATTTTTATATCCTCTTTTAAATCTATAGTGAACTCCACCTAAGTTACTTATAAATTCTGTTAGTCCTGTGGAGGTTATTGAGTCAGTAACTATGGTAGCTCCTTTATTCTCCTTTATAATTATACAAGATATTAGTGCTATAAGAGCATTTTTATTTATCTCTTCTCCAGTTTTAGAAACTATTGCGGCTCTATCTACATCAGTGTCAAAAATTATTCCAAGGTCTGCCTTAGAATTTAATACTGCATTTTTTATAGATTCCATAGCCTCCTTATTTTCTGGATTGGGTATATGATTTGGAAAGGTTCCATCTGGCTCTAAAAATTGACTTCCTTCTATGTTAGCGCCAAGACTCTTTAATACCTTAGTTGCAAAAAATCCTCCTGCGCCATTTCCTGCGTCTACTATTATCTTTGTTCCTTCTAGTGGTTTTTCAGAACCTACTGCTTCTCTTACCTTATTGACTAAAAGTTTTGAATAATCCTCTACTAAATCAGCTTTTCTTACTATTCCCTCTGCATTTTTTATAGAAGTTAAATTCTCTTCTAGGGCTAAATTAATTATTTCTTCTATATCCTCTTTTTCACATCCGCCAATGGATGTAAAGAATTTAAGTCCATTATAATAGTAAGGAAGATGGCTTGCTGTAATCATTATTGCACCATCACATTTATAATCTTCTAAAATTGTGGTCATAAACATAGATGGGGTAGTTGTAAGTCCACAATCATATACATTTATTCCTTCTTTAGTTAAAGCTTCTATTAATGAATCTTTTAATTTAGGACCTGATAATCTTGAATCCATACCTAGAGCTACTTTTAAAAATTCCTTATTATTTGTTCTGTTCTTAAGCCACTTTGAAAAACCAACTCCAAGTAATTTTACAATTTCGGGGCTTAGGGTTTCTTTATACTCTTTAGTTTCTATTGCTATTCCCCTTATATCTGTACCATTTTTCAGCTTTTTTAATGTAAGTTTTATATCATTTTCTACATTACATAAAATTGTGCTCATGGCTATTCCCCTCCTTAGTAATTACTTCTATTTATGAAATTCAAATTAGTTAGAAGTACAATTCCTGAAGTTGTCTATGATTTCACGAATCTTTCTCGCGTTTTCAGCGATATCTTCAGAACTGCCTTTGGTTAATAAGCCCCCAAAGCCACAAACATCAACGCCGTTTTCTAGCCACACATGCAAGTTGTCAAGAGTAATTCCACCACTTGCTAAAATCGGCATATCAGGAATTGGTGTCTTGAATACTTTTACTAGTTTTGGTCCATAGAAGTCTGAGATTGGGAATGCTTTGATGAAAGCAGCACCTAAGCTTAATGCATCAACTGCTTCAGTCAATGATGTGCATCCTGGTGCATAAGGAATCTGATATCTATTACAGATTTTTGCTACATCTTCATTGTAGTTTGGTGCAATAATGAACTGAGCTCCATGTAAAATAGCATGACGAGCTGTTTCACTATCTAAAACTGTTCCTGCTCCTACACAAAGTTCTTTACCATACTTCTTGCTGAGTCCTTCAATGATTTCTCCTGCATTATTCAATGTATAGCTCATTTCCATAACAGGGATTCCACCTTTAATACAGCCTTCAGCAATTTCAGATGCACGATCGAGTGTTTCTACTCTTACGATTGCAAGTGCTCCGATTTCTGCCATTCTATTTGTTATATTCATCTTTTTCATATCATTCACCTCTGTATTAGTATAAACCTTTATCAAATGTAGCTTTGTAAGCTTCAACCACACGTTTGATTTCTTCAAGTTTTTCACCAGTTGGCTGAGTTACAGGAAGACGTGCAGGGCCAACATTAATACCGTTCAAGACAACGGTTTGTTTAATTACTGATGGTATGGTTCCAAGCTTTAGGATACTGCGAAGCTCTTCAATACTGCTTTGTGCCTTTTGAGCCGCTTCAAGATCACCTTTAATGAAGTTATCATAAATTGCAACATCAATTTCTGCAAGGAAGTTTGCTGTTGCTGCAACTGCACCATGTCCTCCAGCCTTAAGGATATCAAGAATAAGTGAATCTGAGCCTGAGAATACACCAAAGTCTTCCCCTTTAGTTACTTCAAGATAAGCTTTCATGTTGTCCAATTTACCGCCGCTGTCTTTAATTCCGACAATGTTCTTAACCTTCGCCAACTCACGTACTGATTCAGGTTCAATATTAATTCCAGTTTTACCTGGCATGTTATACATCATGATTGGTAAAGTAACTTCAGCAGCAACAGCTTTGTAGTGTTCAATTAATTCTTGTTGTGTTGGCGGCACAAAGTATGGGGTTATAATGGATAACGCACTTGCACCTATTGCTTCCATTCTTTTAGATAAATTAATAACTTCACGTGTTGAATTACCACCTGTTCCAACAAAAACTGGTACACGATTATTGGTGTGTTCTATAACAATTTTTGCAAATTCAACTTTTTCATCATCTGTAAGTACATGGCATTCACCATTTGTACCTAAAATAAATAATCCATAAACACCTCTATCAAGCAAATAGTCAATTAATTCACGTGTTGCCTGTGGATTGATATTCTGATTTTCATCAAGTGGTGTAATCATTGCACATATAATACCTTTATATTCCATACAATTACTTCCCTTCTCTAATAGATTGTCCAAGACTTCCGCCTGGATGCCACTTTAAATACTGCTCAGCATTAAGTCCTTTAGCATATTGTAATGCAACACTTAACGACTGTAAGGCAATAGTTTCTGCAAGAATTGAGGCACGAGGAGCCTTATTAAGGTCATCGCCTTCCTGTTTAACTCCTGCAAATAAGAATGTATCAGAAGCGTTCTTTAACCAAGAATCAGCATTACCGCTCACCCCGATGATTTTTGCTCCATTTGCTTTTAAAGTTTCAATAGTTGCTTTTAGCTCTTGGGTTTCACCACTATTTGATATTGCAATAACCACATCGCCAGCAACCACTTGTCCACTTGAGCCATGCACTGCTTCTGTACCATGTAATGTGTATGCTGGTGTTCCAGTTGATGAAAGCAATGAAGAAATATATCCTGATACATGACCTGGTTTACCAATACCAGTTATGTGCACACGACCATGATTCTTTTCTGATTCAAGAATTAAATCACGTGCTTGATTAATAGCAGATTCATCGATTGAAGAAATAAATGTTGATACTTCATTAGACAGGATGTCTAAAAATGCAGGTAGTGTCTTTTCGATCATAGTTTGTCCTCCTTAAAGTTATAAGAGCCATATCTATGGCTCTTATATAATATTAATGCAGCTTAGATAGGTTTTATAAGTTGTAAAATCTTATGCAATATAGTTCCCACTACGTTATAGTCGATATTAGGGAATGTTGCACCTTCTATACCAAGTGTTCCATAAACTGGGTATAGTATTGTTGGTAAGAATGCAAGCAATAATCCAGCAACAAATGATCCTAAAATAGCACCTCTCCATCCACCTGATGAGTTACCGAATACTGCAGCTGTACCACCTGAGAAGAAGCAAATATGAGCAGCTGGAATAATGACTACAGGAAATACACTAGGTAATGCTGCCATAACAACGATTGCTAATAGACCAGCAGCATATGATGTTATAAATCCAAGAATTACTGCATTTGGTGCATATGGAAATACTGTTGGAACATCTAATGCAGGACGTGATCCAGGAATGTATTTTTCTGAAATAACAACGAACGCAGCAGTTATTTCAGCTAAGAACATACGAACACCTGTCATTAATACTGACATACCAGCTACGAAAGTAAACGCCTGCACAAGAGGGAAAACTAACCAGTGTTGTGAGCCAGCAATCTTTTGAGTAAATTCTTGACCAGCCTTTAATGTAGCGACATAGAATAAGATTAGCATAACTATTGATAGTCCCATTAAGAAATCTCTAAAAACTGATAACCATTTAGGGAATTTAATGGATTCTGTTGTTTCTTCTTTATGCTTTGAGAATAAACGACCTAGATAACCTGACAATCCATAACCAATCATGTTGAAGTGACCAATTGCTTGCTCATCTCCACCTGTCATTTCCCTCATAAATGGTTGGCAGAATTGAGGTAATGCCGCAGACATAAAGCCTAAAATAGTACCACCTACTAAAATTGTAGTTATATTACCGAATCCGTGTGCTTGCATAATTAATACTAGTACACAAGAAAAGAATAAACTATGACCTGTTGTAAAGAATATGTTCTTGAATCTTGTAATACGTGCAAAGACTAAATTCAATACGAATCCGAGAATCAACGTACATGAAACTGCGAAACCGTATTTACCTTGTGCAAGTGCTGTAGCAGCTTCAGGTGAAGCTATAACCCCTTTTATTCCAAAACCATATTGGAATAGTTTGTTAAAGTTTTGTAATGCCCCGGTCATAGCAGAAGCGCCAATACCAAATACTAAGAAACCGATAAGTGTTTTTGAAGCACCAGTGAATACTTCAGTAGCTGATTTCTTTTGAAGAATCAGACCTATACATGCAACTACACCAAGCAAAACAGCAGGCGTACTTAATAAACTTATAATAAAATTCATATATATTCCCCCTTATCCTATTGAGTTTTATTACTTTACTAAATTTTATTTTTGTTTTGAAGCAAGAAATTGTTCTAATGCTGTTTTAATTTCATTACGATCAACAATATTGTGAATTCCAATTACATCGAATTTTAAATTTTTCTTTTTTAATTCTTCTGCAACATCGATCAATGTTTCTACTGCATCTCCATTAAATCCATTTAATGAATCTAAAGAACCATGCTCCACTTCAATTGGAAAATTATTTTCTTTGATAACTTGTTGGGTTTTGATTTTTAACATTAAACTTGATCCAACCCCTGCTCTACATGCGATTAAAAGTTTATACATAACTAAATCCTCCTTTTATGATTCCTGTGATTTTATAAAATCAATAATTTCCTTAGGATCCTTAGCGCTATCCAAAGCTGCAAAGAACTCATCCATTTCAAATAATTCAACTAGCTCAGACATAGCACGTAAATGACTGTTATTGTCTATGGCACTTAGGCAAAATACATACTTTACAGGATCATTTTCTTCATTTCCAAACTCAATAGGATTTTCTAAAGTCGCAATTCCTATTGCAATTTCTTTTGCCCCTGCTTCTGGTCTAGCATGTGGAAGTGCCACATGTTTTGTAATTACAATGTAAGGGCCAGATTCTTTTGCTGTAGTAACTATAGCATCTACATATGCTTCAGTTGCTTTATTATTTTCAACTAAAACAGAAGCTGACTGTCTAATAGCATCCTCCCAATCTTTAGCTGGCACCTTTAGTTTTATGAGTGTCTCATTTGTAATATCACTTAACATAAGTCCTTCCTCTCCTTTAGACGTAAAATTCTCTATTTGTGTAAAATAGGATAATAATTCACTTGAAAGCGTACTTTCAGAAGTTACTTTCGCGTATTTTTTTATTATATCCATAACTTCATCTATTTTTGGTTGTCTTAAAAAAATATCACCTAATTGAATGTACACTTCACGTGTAATCCTATATTTTTCCTTTTGGGTCATAACAGGACTAACTTTAATTACTGGTACATCTATTTCTAAACCCTCTGCTTTATAATTAGTAGTAAACACAATATCTACAGGTCCAACGAAATCTTTTAGTTTAGAGGATTCTAATGGTGGTAAAAAGTGTAGTTCTGGAAATAAATTTGTAAGTTCTGCATGTAAGATAGCTGAACTACCAACACCGTTTGAACAAACTATTAGAGCTGTCCTTTTTCTAAGAATATCAAATTCTTTTCTATTTGAGAAAATAGCTGCAAAATGCATTGTTAAATATGCTAATTCCTCTTCTTGAATTTCCTCTCCAAATAGACCGCAGAATTCTTTCATTGCATTACTTACAATTCTGTATACTAATCGGTATTCTTCTTTTACCTTTTCACAAAGTGGATTGTAAACAGGTAATTTAAATAAAAGTCTGTAATAAGCTGGCCTAAAATGAGAGTATAGTTGTTTAAATATTTTTTCTTGACTTATATAATAAACCCCACTTAAATATTCAAACTTTGTCATCATTTTATCTACAATTTCTGAAATTACAGTCCTGTCTTTTGTATCTTCTTCATCATTTCCTACTGATATGCCCAAAATCCAAGCACTAATATACATTACGTCGTGAGATTTTATCTTATCTTTGCTATCATATACTTCTAATAATTCTTCAGCAAATTTATATTCCTTCATGGAGTTCATAACTGCAATATTAGGGATATCTACATTTTCTGAAGTAATCATTTTCTTTGAAAACATTCTTGCTTTTAAAAAAATGAATATATAGATAAATTCTACTAATCTGTTTTCAACAAAAGTAATTTCATGTTTTTTTACAAGCTTTGATATAATTTTTTTAGTTTTTTCAAAACTATCTAGTTTATACTCCTCAATAAAAATGTCAAAAACTCTTGAACCTTCTTCATTTGATAGGGTCTCTATAATATTTTTAATAAGTACTCTTCTAATTTCCATTTCAGACCCAACTAAATAATAGCCGTTTTTACGATTGTGCTTAATTTTAATACCTTTTTTCTCAATATCCGGTATCAAATCTTTAAAATCAAGATTTACAGTGGATCTACTTACCTTTAGAGAATATATAAAATGATTAATTGAAATATCCTCCATGTTAATAAAAAGCATTAAATACATATATAGAAGTCGTTCTGTTTTGCTAAAGTAGTAAGTATTTTTAGAATAGTTTTTTTCTAAAATTTCTTTTATGGCATCCTTTGTCTCTTTTTGAACAATAATATCTTTATTAGTTCCTAGAGATATAAGTGGTGCTCTTTTTACTTTAAACATATCATTAATTTTGTTCAGCCTGTAAGTAACTTGTCTCTTTGAAGAATTAGTTTCTTCTTGCAATCTTTTTGTAGTAATTAATGTACTATTTAATAAAATCTGAAGAATTGATACAATTTCTTTATCCATTTATAATAATCCCACTTCCCTATTAAGATTAGTTATAATCTCATCCTTGGATTTTATTTTTCCTCCCCTCCTCAATGTTTATTCTATTTGAAAAGTTTATCGTTTTCAATTTCATTTGAGTTCAACTTTTGTTTTAGCTTAAGACAAAAGTTGAACTTATCTGAAACAAAGAAGTGATGTTTCAAAATAGAATATCTTTATGAAATAAGAGTAACTTTGAATTAGTGCAAGTTACAGTAGAACCAAAAGAATACCTAGAGGAACTAGATAAAGATATAATGAAGATAGAGAGGCTCATGGTAAAACTCCGCTAAAAAAAAGACCAACCACCAGAAAAAGGGTTGGCTTTGATATAAATTTCATTGGATTAGATGCAGGGTATTTTACTAATTTAGTTCTAAAGAAATTAATAGCTAGAAATATTAAGCCAGCAGTAGCATATAGACTAGGGCCACATACAAATTGAGCGTAGTTTTGCGGATTCAAAAAATATCCATGGACTATGCTACGCTTATTTTCGCGGTCTAAGTAAAGTTCTAGAGCAGTGCTTTATAATTTACGCTACAAGCCCCAGCCTATTAGAAATAAGCTGGGGCTTGTAAGCAACCTGACGTTAAATTCTAATAGAATTTAGCGCTTTTCCTTTTTACTTATTATAATTTTTGCTCCTTATAATTTTCCAAGGCTTTTAACCACAATTCTTTTGGAGCAAATTTAACTGCTTCTTCTATTCCTAAGTTATAAAGTAGCAGTGCAAACATCTTAGCTAACTCTTCTCTTCCACCATATAATTTGCCTTCAGTCAATTGTGGTTTCTCTGGTGAAAGAGACCTAAATAAGGAATCGCTTATATCTTGTGGTTCAAGTTTCGGTTCTAATTTATAGCCTTCACTAGATTCATCATTAAATAGACCGCCTACGCCTTTAAGGCTATCTATATATTTTTTCATCAAATCATCATTTTTCATATAATACACACCTCTCTAAATTACTTAATTATTATCCGTTCATTAATATTATATTCTTGTTCTTCCTATATATATAAATATATCATAAATAATTAAAAAAATACATAATTTCTCTTACTATTTAATAATTATTATTAAATATTTTTATATTATCACATTGCTACTAATGATAGTTACTAAATCAGATACATTTTCATAAGCTTCCTTCAAATCTTCTTGCTCATCTACAATCTCAAACTCTTCTTCTCTTTCTTCAATAACCCATAATAGCTTGACCTTAACTCGCTCCAAAAAATTCATATAATTCACCTCTTAATGTAATTTTCGTTGTCTTTTATAATTACATTATATATAAAATTAAATTTTAAATTTGACATTATTTTAGATTAATATAGAATATTATTAGTGATAAATCTATTATTGGATTAATATAGTTTACTATATCTTATTTATGAGAGGGGGAATTATAGCTTAATATATTAAGCTATTTATTATTATGAAAGAATCAAAGAAGATTTTTAGCCACATTCAATTATGGGAAAGTTTATTTATACTTTTATCTTGTTGTGCACTAGTATTTTTTATTATTAATAAAAACTCATTTTATGCTTTTTATTCTATATTAACTATAGCAACAATGATTAGTCTTAGTATATATGTAAAAAAGATCAACTGTAATATTAATGAAGAACTATATTTATTAGTTTTACTATTTATTTTTTTATCTATGTTTTTAGGTAAATTATGTGATTTTTATTCTATCTTTCCATGGTGGGATAAAATGCTTCATACTCTATCAGGAGTATTACTATCTATTATAGCTTTATACTTATATAAATCCTTACGTGGAAGTGATGAATTACAAGTAAAAGATTCTTTATTAATTATTACTTTTATCCTTTGTTTTGCTATAGCTATGGGAGCATTGTGGGAAATCTTTGAATTTACCACAGATCTTCTTTTCAACTTAAATTCTCAAAAGGGCAGCTTACAGGATACTATGGGAGACTTGATAGCAGATACTGCTGGAGCTTTATTTACTTCTATTATTACTTATGCCTATATAAAAGGCTACAATATAAAAATATTAAATAAGCTATTAAGAGCTAGTGACAAAAATAGTTATAGAATAAAAGCTTCTAATGAATCATTTGTTCATCACCATAAATGAGTTTAAAGCATTTATGGTGATGGCTTTTAATAATGTTTTATATTTAGTCATATCTTAAAATCTTCTTAAATTTTAGGTTTAGGTATTTATTAATGAACCCACATAAATTATTATTTAATTATCGCTACTTAGTTTTTATTTTAGGAGATACCAATGAATACCAAACTTAAAACTACAAAAATAATGAAAAATTCTATGATTAATTTTAAAAAATGTTTTTATAGATCTTTTATCTTTGAAACCTTTTTTAAACTTATATCCTTTATCTTTATAATACCTTCTACAATGTTTATGTTTAAACTATTGACAAGGGTTCTAGGCCTTAAAGCCATAATAAATGCTGATTTTTTAAAATTTATCACAAAAATAAGAGGGCTCCTTTCAGTAATCATAATAGGCATTATCGCGTCCTTAATTATTTTCTTAGAATTTGGTGGTCTTATAAGTCTATCTCTTCAAAGCCATTCAACGGATGAGATAAGCATTTTAAAAGCTTTAAAGGCCTGTCGTTCTAAGCTCAGAAATATATTAAAGCCTAGCGCTTTAATATTAGTTTTATATATTATGATAATACTTCCGTTTATAAACATAGGTTTAAATTCAAGTGTGATTAAAAGTCTTTCCATACCTAAATTTATTATGGACTCTTTATATAGCCACCCTATGTACACAGTATTATATTTTATTTTTATCATAGGGGTATATTATTTATCTATAAGATTGATTTTTTCTATTCATCTTATTCTATGCAACAACCTTTCGGTGTCTCAGGCTATAAAGGAAAGTATTAAAATTACAAGAAAAAGAGTAATTAAAATAAGCTGGATACTTTTGATCTGGAAGCTAATTCTTTTATTTATAACGATTATAATACCCCTAGTTATATTAGGTTTAATATTTTTAATTTTAAGTGAATTAAACTTCAATATTTCCAGTATTATTAATATTATGGTCCCTTTAATAAGCTTCGGCAATGAATTATTCCTGATTTTATCCATTGCTTATGTACCTTCAAATATAATGCTATTAACGGAAATATTTACTGAATTACACCCTATTGAATATTCCGATTTATCACAAGAAAAGATATATATAAGCAAATATAGATTAGAAAAAAATTTTTTTAGATTTATTAAGAAAAATAAAAGTATACTTCTTCTTATTTCAACAATTATATTAGCACTAACTACCGCCTATACTGCTTCTAATATTAAAAAGGTACTTTATCCATCAAAGGTTAAAATAATAGCTCATAGAGGCTATAGCTTTAAAGCTCCTGAAAACTCCATCAGTTCTGTTAAGTCTGCCATAGATGCTGGAGCTGATATAGTTGAAATTGATGTTCAAGAAACAAAGGATGGAGAAATTGTATTAATGCACGATAAAAGCCTCAAAAGATTGACAGGTACTAATAAATCCATAAATGAATTGACATACAATGAGCTTATCACCCAGGATATAGGCAGTAGTTTTTCAGAGGATTTCTCCGGAGAAAAAATTCCTAAATTAGAAGAGATTATTAATATAACTAAAGGAAAAGTTAAACTATTGATTGAGCTTAAATCCTATGATAACAATTGGGACAGCCTATCAGAAAAGGTGGTTAAATTAATAGAAAAATATAACTTGGAGGATTCTTGTTTAATACACTCTTTAAACTATGATTCTATTAAAAAGGTTAAATCTCTTAACCACAATATAAAGGTAGGTTATATAGTTTATGCGGCTCTTGGAGATTTAAATTCAATGGACAATGTAGACTTTTATAGCTTAGAACAGTCAATTATAAGTGATAAGATCGTTAGAAACCTTCATTTAAAAAATAAGAAAGTATATGTGTGGACTCTAAATGAGGAAGAGGATATCTATGATACTATGAATTATAATATTGATGGTATTATCACTGACGATCCAACTTTAGTTAAAAGTCTATATACTGATTCTTTTAACTATGTTGATAACTTATTAAGATTAATTAATTAATTTTGTTATATATTTGTATAGGTAAACATAAATATAAGGAGCTGAATAAAATCAGCTCCTTGCTTTTATACTATTGTTCCTTATTTCCTTCAAAAGTATTTATATACATTTGCTTAATTTCGCTTATTAAAGGATATCTTGGATTAGCTCCTGTACATTGATCATCAAAAGCTTGCTCGCACATTTCATCTAAGGTTGCATAGAACTTTTCCTTTGAAACTCCAGCTTCACTTATAGTCTTTGGCATATTTACCTTTGCTTTCAATTCATCTATAGCTTCCATTAACAACTCGACTTTTTCAGCCTCTGTATTTCCACCTAAGTTAAGATAATCTGCTATTCTTGCATATCTAAATATAGAATTTGGATATTTGTATTGAGGGAAAGCAGTTTGTTTTCTTGGATTCCCTACTGCATTAAATTTAATAACTTCATTTATTAATAGAGCGTTTGCTACACCATGTGGTATATGATGCATTGCACCTAGTTTGTGAGCCATGGAGTGACACACTCCTAAGAAGGCGTTAGCAAAAGCCATTCCTGCCATAGTAGAAGCATGAGCCATCTTCTCTCTGGCCTTAATATTTGTAGTACCTTCGTTATAGGCCTGTGGTAAATACTTAAATATCAGTCTTATAGCTTCTAAAGCTAAACCATTAGTATATTCTGAAGCTAAAACAGAGACATAAGCTTCTATGGCATGAGTTAAAGCATCTACTCCTGAAGCAGCAGTTAATCCCTTAGGCATAGCAACCATAAGTTCAGCATCTACTATAGCCATATCTGGTGTCAATTCATAATCAGCTAAAGGATATTTTATTCCTGTCTTTTCATCAGTAATAACTGCAAAAGGCGTTACCTCGGAACCTGTGCCTGCTGAGGTTGGAATAGCTATCATCATAGCTTTTTCTCCCATCTTAGGGAAAGGATAAACTCTCTTTCTTATATCCATAAATCTCATAGCTAGGTCTTCAAACTTAACATCTGGATGTTCATATAATACCCACATGATTTTTGCGGCATCCATAGGTGATCCTCCACCAAGGGCAATTATGGTATCTGGCTTAAAGCTATGCATTTCTTCCGCACCTTTTCTTGCTGTAGCTAAGGTTGGATCTGGGGCTACATCTGAGAATATCTTAAAATCTACATCATTTTCTTCTAACACTCTTGTTACCATATCTACAAAGCCTAAATCATATAATACCTTGTCTGTAACAATAAAGGCTCTTTTCTTATTCATATCTCTTAATTCATTTAAAGCCACTGGTAGGCTGCCATATTTAAAATAAATCTTTTCTGGAACTCTAAACCAAAGCATATTTTCTCTCCTCTCAGCCACACTCTTCATATTCAATAAATGCTTAGGTCCTACGTTCTCAGAAACAGAGTTTCCTCCCCAAGAACCACAGCCAAGAGTTAGTGATGGAGCTAATCTAAAGTTATAGATATCGCCAATAGCTCCTTGTGAAGCAGGCATATTGATTATAGTTCTTGCAGTTTTCATTGCTGCACCGAAAGCTTCAATCTTGTCTCTGGCAGTTATTTGATCAGCGTATAATACTGAAGTATGACCAAATCCGCCTAATTCAATTAATCTAGATGCCTTTTTTAAAGCTTCTTCAAAGGTTTTAGCTTTATACATACCTAAAATTGGAGATAGCTTTTCATGAGAGAAAGGCTCTTCTAATTCTACAGAATCCACTTCTCCTATGAGCACTTTAGTTTCCTCCGGTACTTTTACCCCTGCCATCTCTGCGATTTTATAAGCTGTTTGACCAACTATTTTTGCATTTAGTGCCCCATTGATTAAAATTATATCTCTTACTTTATCTAATTCTGCGCCTTTTAAGAAATAAGCTCCTCTTTCCTTAAATTCTGACTTAACCTCTTTATATATCTTATCCATAACAATTATTGATTGCTCAGAAGCACATATAACTCCGTTGTCAAAGGTTTTAGATAATAATATAGAGCTTACTGCCATTCTAATATGAGCGCTTTCATCTATTATTGCTGGAGTATTACCTGCACCAACACCTATAGCTGGTTTACCGGAAGAGTATGCTGCTTTAACCATAGCTGGTCCTCCAGTAGCTAAAATTATATCCGCCTCTCTCATTACTACTTGTGAAAGCTCTACAGAAGGTTCATCGATCCATGCTATAATACCCTCAGGCGCTCCCGCTTTAACTGCCGCCTCCAATACTGTTCTAGCAGCCTCTACAGTAGACTTCTTAGCTCTTGGATGTGGTGAAAATATAATACCATTTCTTGTTTTTAAAGCTATTAATGCTTTAAATATCGCTGTGGAAGTAGGATTTGTGGTTGGAACTACTGCTGCTACCACGCCTATAGGTTCTGCTACTTTTGTAATACCAAAGGATTTATCCTCTTCAATAACTCCACAAGTTTTTTCATCTTTGTATTTGTTATATATATATTCTGATGCGAAATGATTCTTTATTACTTTATCTTCAACAACTCCCATACCAGTCTCTTCAACAGCCATCTTTGAGAGTCTTATTCTAGAATTATTTGCTGCCATAGCCGCCTGCCTAAATATTTCATCTACTTGGTGTTGTGTATAAGAAGCAAACTTTTTCTGCGCTTCCCTGACCTCAGATAATTTTTTCATTAATTGTTCTACATTTGTTACTGGCATACATTGCACCTCTTTACAAATTATTTTTTGTTAGTTAATTTATTAACAATGTAACTATAATATAACTTTGTTAAAATTTCAACATACTTTTTATATTTTTTTGAACTTTTTTTGCTTATATATGTTTTATTAAATGTTTACAATAGCATGAATGCTAGTTTTTTAACTGTAAAAATATTTTTGAATTCCTTGAATCCGCAACGTTTACAATGACATACTTATAAAAAAATATATTCACTTGCTATCCAAACAATCTATTCATTATAATTTCATAAATAGGTTATTTTTTTAACATTCTTTTTTTTGCTTAAAGCTTCCTCCTTTTACTTTGTTTTTATAATATTCATATTTAGTATTAGCATTTTTCTTAAACTTATAATTATTTTTTGGAGATGTCTTATATAAATAAAAAAAGAACTGCTAATGAGCAGCTCCCTTTTAATCTATAAATCTTTTAATCTTTCAAATATCTTAACCATAGCGTAGCTATCTAAACTACAGTATTTTACCAATTCCTTTTTTATGTTATTTTGTTCTTCTTTACTCTTGAGCCATAGCAATGTGTATATATTATTAGCCATCTCTCCATTTTTTATTTTTAACCCTTCATAGTTTAGCTTCGTATCATTAGGAAATAGAGCTGGTAATACATTCTTTATAGAATGACTACCCTTCATAGCTCTTACATAATAATATCTCCTTTGAAATATTATCATCATATCTTTTATATTTTCTCTTATTTTCATAAGATTAGAGCTCAGATCCTGAAACTGTAAAGCTAAATCCTTTATCACAGCTTTTTCTAAAGATTTATTATAAACAATTACAGAACCCTTAGTTGAAATATTATTTATTAAAGCTTCAGCTAAAGGCCTTCTAGGATCCTTACCTACACTAGCTATAAAATAATTATGCTTAAGTTCTCCTTCTGGTGCATCTATAGTATGCAGCGAATATAAGAAAGGAATTTGCTCATAGGGTTTAACCTTTTCAAACTGTGGAATAGGACTGCTAAAGGTTTCAAAATCTAAAAAGTAAAGCGGGTACTTTATTTCATTTAAAAAATTATGAATCTTATCCCTATCAATAACCTCTTCATCCTTAAGCTCACACAAAATTTGCATTTTCTGATTATCATTTAATTTTACTTTTCCCATAGCCTGCTCAAAGCTTATAATTCCTTCATTAAAATATTTAAACTTTAAATCTAAGGGGAAAGAGGTAATATCAAATATGGAGTTTTGAGGCACATGCCGCCAGCAGATGCTTTTAAACTCACAAACATAGGGCTTTAAACAATATTCTCCTAAAGGCTTATAAGGAGCTTTACAATCTTTGCTGTAGGCCCTGAGGCTTTTCATTGTATCCATATAATCTTCTTGAAACTTACATATATGCTCCGTTACTTCTTCAATATTAAAAAGAGCATGATAATCTAACTCATCTGTTCTTTCATAATCAGCATTGATATATATTATAAATACCTTTTCTATGGATATTCCAACCTGCTTTAAAAGAAATTTTTCATAGACTGCCTCTTCAATATGCTCTATCTTTACTCTATTAGAGGATTTAACAGCATAAAGCTTGTTACCCTCATGACTAAATTCTAAAATATCGCAAGTAAAAAATACGCCTTTAGTTTCAAAACCTGCATTGAATATGACATTATTATTTTCCCCTATTGCTTTTTTACTATCTTCAATAACTTCATCCCTTGTTTTTCCACGGGCATAAATTCTTTTCCCTTGAGGAAATAAATTAAAAGCACATTCTACTACCCAATCTTCTATTTCAAATTTTATAGGATTATTATTTTCTTTATTTTGCTCTCTAGCATGTAGCTGAAACCAAAGAGCTTTCTCGCATTTTTTGCCACTCAACAGCTGAGCCTTTGATATTTTCATTTCTTACACTCCTAAAATCCTAAAGAAAACCAATTGCAAAGATAAAATTAGCAATTGGTTTATAATATGGACCCTATTAACATATTTATGTATTCTTCTCTTTGACCTTTTTCACTTATATTTAAAATATGATTTTTATTTCCATAAGTTAAGGATACTACCTCACCGATGATAGGTCCTAATATACCTGAAAAGATTTGAAGATATTTATACTTCAAAATTCGTTCCTCTCTTATGCCAGTACTTTCCTTGATAAGCAGTGTAATAACATTCTCAAGCTCCTCATTTAAATAGACCTTTTGAATTAATATTGGATTATATTCTCTATCTTCTGTAGCTAAATTTGCTATTAATGCAATTAGTGCTGGATATTTAAACATGAATTCCATAAGACTATTAGTCCAGAGCACTAATTTCTCCTTAGGATTACTCCCTTCTCTTAATAATACATCCTTCATCATATTATATAAAATTTCAGCATAATAATTTTCTACTTCCTTAAGCAAATTATTCTTACTGCCAAAATGATAATTTATAGCTGCCACATTAACTCCAGCCTTTTCTGAAATTTGTCTTACGGTGATTTCGCCCCTTAGCCCCACTGCATCTATGGCTACCTGTAATATTTTACTTCTTGTATCTAATGAATTATTCATAAGCATCCCTCATATTAATTATTAACAATATACAATAATAATATCATATTAAACCCATATAATCATCATAATCAAACAATAAAATTTATTATTCTATGCCAAAATTTGACCTTTTTTATTCACCTTCTATAGCAATCAAAATATAATGATTGTAGGAGGTGATTTTATGATAACGTCGCTATTAATTACCTTCAGAGAGAGCCTTGAAATCTATATTTTTATATTACCCCTAATAATGTATATGTATAAGATAGGCAAACCTCAAGAAAGCAAAAGAATATATCTTGGATTAGCTACTGGTTTACTATTAACTGTTTTAACGGGTATAGGGCTAAATATGTTTTTCAGCACTCTTGAAGGAGGGGCTATCGACCTTGTAGAGGCAGGTTTACAACTATTTTTATCCATGCTTATAATTTATGCTCTAGTCATACTTCAAAATTTAAGTAAAAACTACGATTTCCTTAAGGTAGATGAAAATATCTCAATTAAATCTACGAGTTTATTTATATTAGCTTTAATCACTGTTTTTAGGGAAGGTTTAGAAGTTGTGGTATTCACCTTACCTAATATCATTACCAGCCCACTTTTAACTATATCAGGCATGGTTATAGGAGTAGCTGCTTCCACTATAATAATGCTTTTAATATTTAAAACCACTTTAAAAATAAATATAAATATAATATTTGTATTATCAGCTTTATTCCTTATTTATATAGGAGCGGAATGCTTTGGGGAAGCCTTGACGTATTTCTTCCCTAATCTCGGTATCTCTGTTATGGCAGGTGAAATATTATATGCTCTACCTCTGCTATATTTATTTATAAAGGCTCAGCTTAAAAGATATATTAAAAAAAATTTAAAATAAAATACATGGAGAAGGGTTCCCTTCTCCATGTATTTTATCTAAGATGTAAAAGCTTTAGTAAATTTATAGTTCTTACCCTTATAAGTAAAATTCACTTCCGCTGTGCCCTTTGTCCCTTTTTTAACAGCAGCTTTTGGTTGAAACCACCTATTTTCGTCTCCCGAAGTGTATTTTTCAGTTTTACTCTCTCCATTGTATTTTATGGTGATTGAATAACTTATATTTCTCGGACCATCTCCACTGGTGACTACTCTATAATTAAAAGCAGTAGGTTTAGAAGAAAGCTTAAAGGAATCTGGTACAAAGGATACTGTAAACCCCTTTACCGTTGATGTACCTTTGTCTTGAGCTTCGTTTTCAATTATCTGTATCATGCCATCTTTATTAACAACCTTAGGATAAGTAACCTTTGGCTTCTCTACTCCAGATGCACTACCTGTATTGGATTTACTAGCGTTACTAGAGGGCTTTTTAGCTTCTTCTTTTTCCTTGGCCATAGAAAGCTCTCTTTCATATAACTCCTTTAAATTCATAGCTTCAGTGTGTTTATCATCAATCTTAACTACTTCCGCTAATAGAGCTATAGCTTCTCCATACTTTCCATTAGCAGCTTCTTTCTTAGATGCTTCTATACTGGCATTTACATATTCTTCTTTGCACTTGCTTGTCCTCTCCTGCGCTATATCATAGAGATTGCTATACTTTTTAGACACATTTTTATAAGCTTCTAAGGCTTCTAAATACTTTTGTCCTTTATATAGCTCATCTGCCTTCCCCAGGTCCTCTTTAGCTTTATTATATTCTTCCATATCTTTTTTCATTGTATTAATCTTTTTCGAGCTTAATTTACTATAAAAGCTACCTTCAATTCCTTGTAAAAGAGTATAGGCTTCATCATACTTCTGGTCTTTATATAGAGTTGATAGCTCTTTAAAATCTTGTTTATAAAGCACATATCCATAAGAAAAAGCTCCGGAAGGAATAGCCACCACCGCTATTATTATTATTGGAATTATTATTTCTTTAACTACACTGTTTTTGGACACCATTCCACAACCTTTCATTTCTTGTTACTTATAGATAATAATATCATAATATATATGCACATTGAATACTTTTTCGAAAAAATACCTGTTATTTATTCCTTTTTTTATCTTTATATTCATATTTTTCAAATATTAATCTAAAAATCTTTTAAAAATTTATCGGATTTTGCAACTTCAAATTCTATTATATATTATATCTTCAATTAACCAAGGCAAATTATTTTCATATTGATAATTTTTTTTCCTTGTGATAAAATTTTACCATAAGAAACTCGTAAACAATTACATGAGGGGGATTTAAAATGAAAAAAGAAGTTATATCAACAAATAATGCACCAGGTGCCATAGGACCATACTCTCAAGCTATTAAAGTTGGAGATTTTGTTTACACTTCTGGTCAACTTCCTATAGATCCAATAAAGGGTGAAATGCCTGAAACCATAGAGGAGCAAACAAAGCAAGCTTTAGAAAATTGCAAGGCTATTCTTGAAGCCGCTGGTTCTTCTTTAGATAACGCTGTAAAGGCTACAGTTTACTTAAAGGATATTAAAGATTTTGATAACATGAATGAAGTATATAAGAATTACTTCCCAAGTAATCCTCCTGCTAGGAGCGCTTTCCAAGTGGCAGCACTTCCTAAAGATGCAAGAGTTGAAATTGAAATAGTAGCTATAATTAATAATTAACTAACTACTAAGATGGGGGATGAATTTTGTGGACAAGCAAAAAATATTATGCTTGCTTAAAAGAGAGATCGTACCAGCATTAGGTTGTACTGATCCTATAGCAGTAGCTTATGCTGTGAGCAAAGCCAGTGAAGTATTGGAAAAGAAACCTGAATTCATAGAGTTATATTTAAGTATAAATATCATAAAGAATTCATTAGGAGTAGGTATCCCTGGCACGGATATGATCGGTGTAGAAATCGCCGCTGCTCTTGGCGCCATAGCTGGAGATTCTAATAAAGGCTTAGAAGTGTTAAAAGGTGCCACTGCTGAACAGGTAACCTTAGCTAAGGAAATGGTAAATAACAAGAATATAAAAACCTGTTTGAAAGAAATTGAGGATAAGCTATACATAGAAGCTATTTGCAGAGCTGATAATGAATACTCAAAGGTTATAGTAAGAGGCGGTCATAGCAATATAGTGCACATAGAAAAAAATGACAACATTCTATATGAAGCTGAGTGTTGCATTAATTCTGGTAATGAAGAAATAACGCTCACCATAAAAGATATTTATGACTTCGCTCTATCCATAGACTTTAAAGATATTGAATTCTTATTAGAATCAGCAGAAATGAATAAAAATGTATCACAAGAAGGCTTAAAAGGTGATTATGGCCTAAAGGTTGGTAAAATGTTAAAGGAATCAGGAGCCTTTGCCTTAATGTCTAACGATTTAGCTAACGAAATTGTAGCTGCTACTGCCGCTGCCTCAGATGCTAGAATGTCTGGATGCCCACTACCTATAATGACTACGGCTGGCAGCGGAAATCAAGGCATAACCACAACACTACCTTCTGTAGTTCTTTCAGAATCCTTAGGAAAATCAAAGGAAGAGTTAGCTAGAGCTCTTGTTATAAGCAATCTAGTAACAATTCACTTAAAATCCTATTTGGGCAGGCTTTCTCCTTTATGTGGCGCCGGCATTGCAGCCTCCACTGGTTCATGCTGTGCTATGACTTATCTTTTAGGAGGAGAGCTTAAAAACATAGAATATGCAATAAAAAACATGATCGCTAATGTATCTGGTATGATTTGTGATGGTGCAAAAACTACCTGCGCTCTAAAAATAGCTACTGCTGTAAATGCTGCTATTCAATGTTCTTTATTAGCACTAAAAGGAATGCGCCCCTCAAATACAGATGGCATAATACACGAAGATGTTGAAATTACTATACAAAACCTTGGAAAATTAGGTATGGAAGGCATGAATAAAACAGACGAGTCAATATTGCAAATGATGCTTACCAAATAAAAAAGCGACTTTGGTCGCTTTTTCTATTTAATCTTACTTATATATCTATAAATCGTGGTTTCTGAAGTTTTCAAGCTCTTAGCTACTTCCCCTACTCCACCCTTTAATAAAAATACTCCTTTATCATTTAACTTTTTTACCACTTCCTGCTTTTCCTCTAGAGACATTCTTTCTGGAGATATAGGATATTCAGATAATACCTTTTGTATTAAGGAGCTTATCAAATCCTCTATATTTTCTGCAAAACTCTCAAATACTGCTATAGCATCTTCTGGTGTGCTATCCTTTTTCTCCTCTTTACAGGGCGGTATTTTCACAAAATCATCGATAAAGTCTCTTGCTCTTATCATGTCCGATATGTCTATATTAATGCAAAGCATGCCAATTATTTCATTATCATCATCTTTTATAAAATAACTTGAGGAACGCATTACTCTATCATCTTTAGAGGTTCCTTTATAATTACAAATATAATCCTTATTCTTATAAGTTTTTTCCTGAAGCACCTTTAAGGCTAAATCTGTTAAGGGACCATTCATTTCCCTACCGCTTATATGCCCATTGGCTATTTTCACAATAGACTTGTCCGGACTCATTAAGTCATGCAGCACCACTTCGCAATTATTCCCCAGTACTTGAGCTAAAAAATCTACTAAAGGCTTATATTGTTCCAACTTGTCAATTCTATTCATTGCTCTTCTCCTTGAATGATAACTTATAATTCATTTTACCATCCAATTATTTTTTAGTAAACTTATAAATACTAAGACATATTTTTCAACTTGCATATGCCTTGAGTCATAGTTCCCATAGGGCAATAAACACACCAAGAGCGGGGTTTATATAATAACATTGTTATTATTCCTAAAATTGTAGAAGTAACCATAATACTAAAGAATCCAAAGGCAAATTGAGCTATAGCTGGAGATACCATGCTGGTATTAACCCAATTCCAAGGAAGCTTCCATGTCCATAATAAAGTGATTACTTTTTTTAACCCCTTGGCTCCTGATAAGACCATATAAGTATTAAATATCATTAAAGAAAACATAGTCATGAAAAAGGTTAAAAAGCCATACCTAAACCACTTACTCCTTATAAATTTAGGAATACTCTTATTTCTAGAGAATTTGAGCTTGTGCCCTAATAAATCTAATAGCTGGCCTCTTCCGCAATATTTGTTGCAATAAGCCTTTCCCCCTCCTGTAATAGAAATGATTAAAGGGACTAGGAAACAAATCATGCCAAGCCATGCAAACAATATATTGAAAAGTCCTAATAATAAATAAACTAAAGAAAAAATCCACATATAATCATACCAATACTTTTTCTTACTTGACATTTATATGTCCTCCTCTCTTGCATTAATAGAAATTACAGAAGCTGGACAAATTTTTTCACACTTTCCACAGCCTACGCACCTATCTTCATCTACCTTAGCAAAAATGCCCTTTTCAATGGTTATAGCCTTTAAAGGACAGACCTTGACACAGGAGCCGCAAGCTACACATTCTTCTAATAATACCGATGCTTTTTTCTTTAAAAATTTCTTATCCAAAATCATCCCTCCTAAAAAATATACCCACCCTAGGTATTATATAGTATACATATAATATATTCAAGTACCCCGTTGGGGTATATTGCTTTTTTATTATTTATTTTAGTTTTTTTTATTTTACTATTGCAATATTTTAAAATATGTAATATCATTTATATGATAAATAAAGCACTAAAACTTAATATCTCATATAGAACCTTTAAATATGATCCAGTGAGGTCATCAAGGCGTATATAAAGTGTGTTTTTAATTGCGTTAATACGTCCATGCTCTCACGGGTATGGACTTTTTTATATTCTTATAAATATAAACAAAAATACTTTTAAATTAGTCCCGAGAGACTATAAAGGAGGATTATTAATGAAAAGATCTATAGGTGTAGAAGAAAGACTTCCTCTTCTCAAAACCATTCCATTAAGTTTTCAACATTTATTTGCCATGGTAGGTGCCACAATACTTGTACCTATAATAACAGGTATGAGTCCATCTATAGCACTATTTTGCAGCGGCGTAGGTACACTTTTATACATCATTTGTACAAAAGCAAAGCTACCTGCATATATAGGTTCATCCTTTGCATTTATCGCCCCCATGATGGTAGCATCCAAGAACTATGGTGCAGCTTCAATGCTTTCTGGTATTATAGCCGCTGGTTTAGTTTATGTTATAGTAGCAATTATAATTAAATTCTTTGGTATAAAGTGGCTAAACAAAGCATTACCACCAGTAGTAGTAGGTTCTATAGTTATAGTTATAGGCTTAGGCCTAGCAGGAGTTGCTATAAACTGGGCAGGACTTAACACTTCTTATGTAGATGCTTCCATGCAGCATGTTCCAAGATGGGCTTGGATAACAGTTTCCGTGTTAACTTTAGGGATAGGAATATTAGGTAGTATGTACTTTAAAGGATTCTTTGGAGTAATACCTATACTTATATCCATGGTAACAGGATATGTGGCAGCTTTAGCTTTAGGAGTTATTCCTCAATCTGCTATAGATGCTATATTATCAGCAAAGTTATTTAGACTTCCACCATTTCTTATGCCAGAGTTCAATTTAAGTGCAATGCTGCTTATGGCTCCTGTAGCCTTTGTAACTCTTGCAGAGCATATAGGTCACGTATATGTTACTAACAATGTAGTAGGAAGAGATTTTACAGTGGAACCAGGTCTTCATAGATCTATATTAGGAGATGGAGTAGCCACTATATTCGCAGGCTTAGTAGGAGGCCCTCCTAACACAACCTACGGTGAAAATATAGGTGTTATGGCTATCACAAGAGTTTATAGTGTATGGGTAATAGGTGTAGCGGGAGTTATAGCGATAGTACTATCCTTCATAGGACCAGTAGCTGCAATTATTGAACACATGCCTCTACCAGTAATGGGTGGAGTTAGTATACTACTATTTGGTATAATAGCTTCTTCAGGCTTTAGAATATTCGTAGAAGATAAAATTGATTTTAGCAAGAAGAAGAACTTGATTCTTTCTTCTGTAATCATAGTAATAGGCATAGGTGGTGCTGCAGTTAAATTTAAATTTAACGGTGCAGATGTAGAAATTGCTGGAGTAGCCCTAGCTACTATAGTAGGAATGGTTTTAAATGTTATACTTCCTGATGTAAGTGCTACAGAAGTAGATGAAGATACAGAAGAAGAAAATATCGTAAATCAAAAGGCTAAGGCCGTTTAAATGAAATTTAGATAAATAAAAATCCTGTTAGTCATAAGATTATAACTAACAGGATTTTTATTATTCACAAAGGTTTATTTTAAAAGTTTCTATTTTCGTTTTTTCTTTCTGTATCTTCCTTTTATTAATTTATGGTCTAACTGATTTTCCACCCTAGCTTCTCAATCTGATTATACTTAGCATACCATCCCTCTTTACCCTCTAATTCTTTGGGCGTTCCAGTTTCAATTATTCTTCCTCTTTGTAAAATTACAACTTCATCCGCATCTATGATCCCAGATATTCTATGACTTATGGTTAATAGGGTTCTGTTTTTAGATACCTCTCTTAATACCTTAAAGATTTTTTGCTCTGTGACAGCATCTAATCCTGAAGTTACTTCATCAAGCAATAATATAGGTGGATCACATACTATGGCACAAGCCAAAGCTAATAATTGATATTGACCGTGGGAGAGCTGTACTTCTCCCTCACCTATTATAGTATCATAACCCTTAGGAAGCATCATAATTTCATCATGTAATCCTACTGTCTTTGATGCTCTTATAATTTGCTCTTCAGTTATAGTTTTATCATATAAGGTTATAGCATCTCTAATAGTACCATCGTATATATTAAAGTTTTGAGGAACTATGCCCATAATTCTACGGCGTAAATTAGCAGGTATTTTAAAGGGATTAAAATCTCCTACTTTTATGGTGCCTTTACTAGGTTCATAAAGACCAGCTACTAGATTTAGTATTGTGCTCTTTCCAGCCCCAGTTTTTCCAATAAGGGCGACCTTTGTGCCCGGTTTAATAGTAAAAGATATATCCTTTACTACTTCTGTTCCATTTTCATAAGCAAAGGAAAGAGAATCTACCCTTATATTTAAAGTATCTTTTTCTTCATAGTTTATATGTTCTTGTATATGTCTTTGTTCTTCTTGTAAGCTATCAAACTCCTGTATCCTCTTTAAGCCTGATATAGCCTCTTGTATAGTTTGAAATTCCATAGCTATGGATTCAATAGGTGCTAGCATCCTAGATACAAGCTCCACACAAGCCGCAAGGGAACCAATGGTTATGTCCATGGCTCCTAATCCAGCAGGTGCAGAAATAATAACCACTAAGGCTATTATTATTGCTCTAAGTACCTGCATTACGCATGGGAATACGGAATCAAAGATACTAGTCTTATTTACTGCCTTTATATTTTCATTCAGTGGCTCCTGAAATCTGTCTACAAAGTCCTTTTCTCTATTGAATATCTTTATTGTTCTTATACCTGTAAATAATTCTTGAATGTATCCATTTATTTTACCCACAGCTTTTCTTGCTTCTATTTGTGCCTTTAAGGTAGCTTTTTTAAATTTTCTTGTTATTACATATATTATTGGGACTAATATTAATACATATAAAACTAAGATGGGACTCAACATATATATGGATACTATAATACCTAGCATTTTTAATCCATCAGCCATTATGCCTATTACTCCAGAAGTTAAGAGAGTTCCCACCACATCTACATCAGAAGTAAAATAACTCATTATAGCCCCTGCAGAATTATTTGAAAAATAGGAAATAGGAAGCTTTGATAATTTTTTAGCCATGTTATATCTTATATTAGCAAGAGTATTCTGCCCTACTATGGACATGGTTAGCTCACGGATAAAATCCGCTACTCCACTTACTATTACAGATAATAAATAGAAATATGCCAAAGTCCATAGGCCCTCTGTAATACCTTTTGAAATATACCCATCTATTATATTTCTCAAAATTTGAGGTGGTATGAGCTGCATAGCTATACCTGTAATAGCTGAAATAATTAAGGTGATCACAATAAGAATATTATTTTTACAAGTTTCTTTAAAAGCCTGAAATACTAATCTATTACTGCTCATAATTTTCACCTCTCATAAATTCTTGAGAATCAATAATCTTGCTATATATACCTTGTGATCTAGCTAGTTCTTCATGAGTGCCTTGCTGCACAATGCTACCCTTGTCTAATACTAAGACTTTATCAGTGTATTTAAAAGCCTCTAGTCTATGAGAAAAAATGAATAAAATTTTATTTCCTACGTTTTTACGCAGTTCTTCTATAATATGGGCTTCTGTACCTATATCCACCGCTGAAAAGGGGTCATCTAATATAATAACCTTTGCATCCTTGTACAAAGCTCTAGCTAAAGCAATTCTTTGCTTTTGCCCTCCTGAAACCTTCATGCCCTTTTCTCCTACCTGAGTTTTTGCCCCATATTCAAATTTTTTTATATCTTCTTTTAAAGAAGCTATATCTAATACCTTCTCTAAACTTTCTTTACCTCTGTCCCCCCAGGTAATATTGTTTTCTAAAGTTTCTGAAAAAAGTAGGGGATTATGTCCCATGTAACTTATGGTAGACAGCTTTTTATTATATGGAATGTTACGAAATTCTTTATTACCCCAATAAATGCTTCCGTTATAATCATACAGACCTGTTAATACAAGCCCTAAAGCACTTTTACCAGAACCCACCGCTCCTGTGACACCGACTATCATACCTTCTTCTACATCAAAAGAGAGATCCCTAATTGCATATTTATCCCCCGTAGGATATTTAAAAGAAAGCTTTTCTATTTTTATTGTCTCTGGTTTTAAACCCTCTACGTCCTTTTCATTCTGCAGCTTAGAGTTTCCTATTAGGTACTTAACCCGTTCCCAAGAAGCCTTAGCTCCTTGTTGAATATTAAAGACCTTAGCTGCCGTAGTAGTTCTAGTTGCCAAAGCTGAAAATATGGTTATAAATGCAGTGAAAGTTCCTAGGGTCCAACTGTCTTCAATAACCTTATTGCTTCCTAAAGCCACTACTAAAAGAATACCTATGGTAGCTACAGAAGAATAAATAGGGCCAAGTCCATTCTTTAATACAGAAGCTTTAGCTGTTTCTCTAGCCTGGACTTTTAATTTTTCTTCCAAACGTTTAAGTTCTGACTCTTCTCTTCCATATAGTCTTAAAAGGTTAACCTCCAAAATCATCTTTCTAATTTGAGAGGTTGTCTTAGAATTAGCTTTTCTAGCAGTTTTTGATGTTGATTGAACTAAACCCTTCATAAGCTGAGCTAAAACTATAGCCAGAGGAATTGGAATGAAGGAAATTAAAGTTATCTTCACATCATAAATCATCAAAGTGATGAAATAGGCAAGCATCAGTACCCAGGTATCCCATAGCTCTGTTATAGTTTTTCTTATTGCCTCTACCACAATATCTACATCTCCAATAGTTCTAGACATCATATCTCCAACTTTTTGCTTTTCCATTGTATTTAAATCTGTACCTAATAAGGATTGTATTATCCCAACTCTCATATCCCCGCTGATCCTATTAGCCATATCCCTAACGAAATAGCGTTTAAAAAACCTGGCAACTTGAAATCCTAAGGTTATTAAAATAAATTCTATACCAACTCTTACAATAGTATTTATATCCTTTGAAGTAAGCGCTGCATCTAATAATTTTCCTTGAAAAATAGGTCCAAGCACCATAGCAGAATTAAAAAGTATTCCCGTCAGGGCTGTAATAAAAAATTGCTTCTTGTATTTTATAATATACGATGATATCTTTTGTGAGCTCTTAGGTGGTTCAAACAATATTTTTATACTTCCATCCCCCATAATTCCGCCTCCTGATTAATTTAAAATCCTTCTATTCTATTGTACCACCCATTCCAATTTAAGGCAAAATCTAATGCTCTAAGAATAACTTTTTTATTTATGTTTTACATAATTTAAGGATACCAATGGTATCCTTATTTAAATATATATTATAGATTGGCATATATCCATTTAATCATGTCATTTCTATTTTTTAATGAAACTTCATGGCCAGCAGCATATGAAACAAAACTTACTTTATCGCTTCGCTCCTTAAAAAAATCATGATTTTCTTTACCGATATTCAATGGAAAAACTAGGTCTGCTTCTCCATGCGAAATAAATATTGACATATCCTCAACGGATTTGATCTGGTATTCTTCTTTTACAAATTTAGGTATATATCCGCTTAAAGCCACAATACCCTTGATTTTATTTCCCATAACAAGAGCTAAAGTCATAGATAATATGGCACCCTGGCTAAAGCCTAATAGGTATTGATTATTCACATCTATAGGATATTCCTTTGAAGCATCATTAATGAATTGCTCTAAGCTATTTACCGCCTTATCAAAGGACTCTCTATGTGGATTTCCATAGCCTTTTATAGAAAAATAAGCAAACCCATTTCCCTGATGAAGGGAACCTCTTATTCCTATAATTATAAAATCCTTCTTAAGCTCTTCTATTAAACTGATTATATTCTCCTCATTGCTTCCCATTCCATGCATAGCATAGATTACAGGATACCTCTTTCCTTCCTCCATGTTTAAAGGAAGAGAAACTTTATATGAAAACTGGCTGTTCATAATATTTCCTCCTCAATCCTAATCTATTAAATAAGCTCTCTATGCTTATAGAGCTCATTTTTTCTCATCCAGTTCTTTTCTATAATAGTTACTTATGAAAATATATTACTAAAATTATTATATACTTGTGGGATTATTATATACTTACAGGTGTCAAAGATCAATTTAACTAACCTCACTATAAAAAGCCTCTCGGATTTCTCCAAAAGGCTTATATTTTTAAAGGTTTATATTTTTATTTCATTAATTTGCAAATATTATTAGTAAAGTCCACAGGATCTTCTATAGACAAACCTTCTATAAGTAAAGCTTGATTGTATAATAAGTTAGCAAACATTTTTAACTTATCTTTATCCTGCTCAAAGGAAGCTTTTAGAGTATTGAATATCTCATGGTTAATATTGATCTCTAAAACCTTATCTGCCTTAACATCTGCATTGTTTGGCATGGTTTTTAATATTTTTTCCATTTCTATGGATAGCTCTCCATCACTAGATAGGCAAACTGGATGGTTCTTTAATCTCTTTGAAGCTCTAACATCCTTAACCTTTCCGGCTAAAGCCTCTTTCATATAATCAAAGAGTTCTTTATTCTGCTCCTTTTCTTCCTTTGAATCTGAATTTTGTTCCTCAGCTTCAATACCTAAATCTCCGCTGGAAACAGACTTAAATTCTTTCTCTTTATAATTCATAAGTATACGAATAGCGAACTCATCAATATCATCAGTAAAGTATAAAATGTCGAAGCCTTTTTCAGCTACTAGTTCTGTTTGTGGCAGTTTATCTATTCTTTCTTTAGACTCTCCGCATGCGTAGTAAATGTACTTTTGATCCTTATCCATAGCATTTACATATTCATCTAGGGTTATCATTTTCTTTTGCTTTGAAGAGTAGAACATCAATAAATCTTGTAAATCTTCTTTGTTCATTCCAAAATCGCTATAAACGCCATACTTAAGCTGTCTTCCAAAGCTTTCATAAAACTCTTCATACTTTTCTCTTTGATTCTTAATTAATAGCAATAATTCGCTCTTTATTTTTTCTTTTATCTTTTTAGCAATAAGCTTTACTTGTTTGTCTTGTTGCAGCATTTCTCTTGAAATGTTTAAAGATAAATCTTCAGAATCTACTAAACCTTGAACAAAGCTAAAATAGTCTGGCAACAAGTCACCACACTTGCTCATTATAAGAACTCCATTAGAATATAGCTCTAATCCCTTTTCAAACTCCTTTGTGTAGAAATCAAAGGCTGGCTTTGATGGTATGTATAATATAGAGTTAAATCTTACAGCACCATCTACACTAACATGTATAGATTTTAATGGAGTACTATAGCCAAAATGCTTCTCAGAATAGAATTTTTCATAGTCCTCTTCCTTAAGTTCATTTTTATTTTTTCTCCATATTGGAACCATGCTATTAACTACTTCATATTCTTTATATTCCTCATATTCATTTTCAGAACCTTCTTTAGCCTTTGACTTAGTAACTAGCATTTTAATAGGGTATCTGATGAAATCGGAGTATTTTTTAATAATAGACTTAAGTCTATACTCTTCTAAGAATTCATCAAATTTTTCATCCTCAGTATTCTCTTTAATTTTAAGGATGATATCTGTTCCTACAGTAGTTTTGCTATAAGGTTCTAGGGTGTATCCCTCTGCTCCTTCTGACTCCCACTTATACCCCTCTTCACTTCCTAAGGCCTTGCTTATAACAGTTACGCAGTCTGCCGCCATAAAGGCAGAATAAAATCCAACTCCGAATTGACCTATAATATCAAAGCCATCCTTTAATTCATTTTCCTTTTTAAAAGCTAAGGAACCACTCTTGGCTATAATTCCAAGGTTTTCTTCTAACTCTTCTTTGGTCATACCTATACCTGTATCAGATATAGTTAAGAGTCTATTGTCTTTATCCATAGTGATTTGGATATAGTAATTATCTTTATTAAAAGTGATGTTTTCATCCGTCAAGGCTTTATAATAAATTTTATCAATAGCATCACTAGAATTTGAAATGAGCTCCCTTAAAAAAATCTCCTTTTGAGTGTAAATTGAATTAATCATTAAATCTAATAATCGTTTTGATTCCGCTTTAAATTGTTTTTTCTCCATAAAAGCATACTCCTCTCGCAATAGTAATGAAATATCATTTTATTGTTAGCACTCTCAATCAATGAGTGCTAATTAAAATTTACCAAATCTATAATATTTGTCAACCATCTTCCCCCTATTGATTTGTAACTTTTTTGTTAACATTTATTAGTGTCGCTAATTCGCCTATTGTAATAAAATTTTTCATTCATATCGTCCTTTCACTAGCAAAACCCTCTGCTCTATAAATTTATAGCAGAGGGCTTTCTTTAAATTTCTCCTAGCTCTTCTGTAAGCTTGATTATTTCATCAATCATATTTCCTATGTGCTCTATGGTATCTAATAATGGCTTTTCTGTAGTTATGTCTACTCCCGCCATCTTAGCAAGTTCCACTGGTGTTTTAGTTCCTCCTGCCTTTAAAACAGCTCTCCAATCCTCTATGGCAGGTTGTCCTTCTTTTAATATTCTCTTGCTCACCTCTGTAGCTATAGTAAGTCCTGCGCTATAGGTATAAGGATAAAGTCCCATATAATAATGAGGCTGTCTCATCCAAGTGAGCTCTGCTCCATCAATTATATTCACAGTATCTCCCCAGAATTTTTGAAGCACGTCCTTTTTAATGGAGCTTAGCTTTGAAGCCTGCACACTTCCGCCCTCATCTATTATTCTGTATACTTCTCTCTGGTAAGCTGCTTCTAATAGATGAGTGACAAAGTTATGATAATAAGTACGGCTTATCATAGAAGATAAAACCCATCTTCTGAATCTAAGATCATCATTGGTTTTCATGAGATAATTAGCCATAAGCATTTCATTCATAGTAGAAGGTGATTCTATAAAGTATAAAGATGGTCTTGTATCAAATATATTTTGATTTTCATGGGCTAAATAAAAATGGCCTGCATGTCCCAGTTCGTGAGCTAACACAAATACCTCTCTCATCCTTTCTGTCCAAGATATTAATATGAAAGGATGGGTTCCATAGGGGCTAGAACAAAAGGCTCCTGTGGACTTACCTTTATTTTGGACAAAATCAATCCATCTTTCGTCATAACTTCTTTTAACTACTTGTAAATAGTCTTCACCTAAAATCGATAGAGCTCCCTCAATATACTTCTTTGATTCTTCTACAGATATACTAGGCTCATATTCTGGATCTACCGTTAGCTTTAAGTCTGCAAAGGTCATTTCATCTAATTTATGGATCTTCTGAAGGAGCTTTGCATACTTTCTCATGTGAGGTGCTAATTTTTCCATGATTATATCTATCTGCCTATTATATAATTCTCTATCTACCTTTTGAGGAAATAATAAGCTGTCTATTACAGAATCAAAGCCTCTTAGCTTTGATAGAGTCTTTTCTTTTTGAACTTGAGCCTGGTAGGCGGCTGCTACAGTATGCTGATATTCCTTTAGTTTCGATGAAAAGGCTTTAAAGGCTGCTCTTCTAAGCTCTGTATCATTTTCAAATTCCCATTCGTTTTCAAAAAGCACAAAGCTAAGAGGATATTCCTTGCCTTCTACATTAAAATTACCAAAATCCATATCAGCTAACTTTGCTTGATTGTATATGCCATAGAAAGAATTTAATGTGCCTGATAAAGCCGAAAGAACTCTTTCTACCTCAGGATGAAGAGTATGCTTCTTAGACCTTTTTATCTCTCTTAAGTAATTAGAATTTTCCTTAGATGCTTTCATGGTCTTTTCTATAACATCTTCTTCTAATTCTAGGATTTCGCTTCTAATAAAGCTTAATTTGCTCTCTACTTGAGATAGCACATTCATCATCCTCATATAACGAGCTTGATTTTCCACATTAGTCTGATCTACTGAAACAGAAAGGTTAGCATAAGTTGCTGAAAGATTCATAATGCCCATTACTTTCTTTAACTTGTCTAAGCATTCATTGATTATATCTGGAGAGTTTAATTTTCCTTTATAGATTTTATAGATTTCCTCTACCTGCTCTTGTACTGATTTTACAGCAGCATTGTAGTCCTCCTCAGTCTTATATATTGCAGACAAATCCCAGGTTAAGGATACATCCACATCCTTTCTTTCCTTTAATGCTTTTTTCATTTTATAGCCCCCCTTTTATTTAAATTACCGAATATTGAAAATACTCTTTTTATTATTTCTACATTATACTAAAATTTCCTGCAATAACTTTACCATAGTATTTATGGAGCTAAGTACAAACTTGTTAATTGTTTTGGATTAAAGCCCAAGAATCCATAATCAGCTTCAAAACCTAACTTAATATATATAGATTGTACTGAAAGCATTTTTTCAAATTCCTCTAGGGTTAAATAAAACTCATGAATATTATTATCTTTTTTTATACCATCACTGAATACTTTCCCTATTATATCCCCTTCTGGAGGATTGAAAAAACTAAGCCCCATATCTTCAGTGCTAGTATAATTTAATGTGAATTTTATTTTATCATTTTCCCTGTGGGCCTTGAAAGAATTGATTTGAATTACATCTTCATTACAATATCCGCTTAACTTAATATTCCCATAAAAAGGCTCCTCTTCCGTAATATTTGGTGAAAAAACCTCCTTACCTTTAACCTCCCAGTTTTCTAATAATCCTAAATAATGATAGGATAACACATTATGCATATTAAATTGATAGTTTGCATTCTGAAGCATATCAGTATTTTTTAATATTTCTTTTGCGTATTCTTTTTGAGCTCTATAAAAGCTATAGCTTCTTGTATTACCTGCGGATCTATTATATAAATAATTTAAATAGAAGTAATAAAAGTTATTGTTTTGCATATCACCAATATAAGCTTTATTATTTACTCCATTATTAGATATTATAGAAGATGCGGCTATGGCACTTATACACTTACCTTTCATAGCAGTATTCACAAGGTTTTCACTGCTTAAATTATAAGCATTAAGGCAAGTCCATAAATCTAAGTCATAATAATTATGAGAGAGTGTTTCATTTATATTTTTTCGATTTAAAAAGAAGATCCTTTTTTCTGACTGCTTGTGACTATCTGTGAATATGCATTGATCTATATTGTCCCACTGTCCATGAGCATTTATTATAAATTCTTTTATACCCTCTTTATTTTCCTTAATTAGGTTTTCTCTAGTAAAATCTCCTAGCACCTCTGTATTTACTGGATAATGTCCTTGTTTATTGCCATATAATTTGTATTCTTCAGAACTTAATATATTAAATTCTTTATCTATTCTTTCCTTTAGAAAATATCCCATATCATCTGAATGTTCCTTTAAGGGAAAAATAGGATTAGAAAAATTAACAAAATTTCCAAAAGGCATTTTTGATAATTCTTTTGCATACTTATCCTTTTTTTTCATATACTCTTTAAATTCACCCTTATTAAGAGGTAACCTTGCCACAGGCCATTGAGCTATGAAATTTACATTTTCCTTATTTTCAAATGCATCATAAAGGTTAAATTTTTCATTTAAATATTTTTCTTCGCTTTGAAAATTAGAATAAAAAAAGTCACTTTTAAAATCTTCACCTTCATCTATAGAGTCTTTCATTTTTATTTTATACTTAACATTGAAAGCTGGTACATCCTCTGAAGTACCAAAAATCTGTACTCCTTTTAACTTACCTACTCTTTCAGAAGCTTCTGCTTTTAGCATTGCATAAATTTCCGTAGCATTTTTATAGGAAGAAACATCTTTTAATATGCTGTCTGCTCCATCCTTAAAATTGCCTATATATTCTTTTATATATCTAAGATCTTCCTCATTTACTTTATCTTTATTATATAAAAAGTATCTATAATCTTTATCCTTAGAAATATCTCTAGGGTTAGTACAATTAGCTCTTACCATTTCTAGGAAACCCTTAGGATTTATAAAATCGCCACCTAAATGATTATAGGCACTTTTGTGTAGATATTCAAAAGCTTCCTTCTCTGTAAGGTTAGGATTTATTTGAAGCCCCATAGCTATAACCCCAGTTATAAATGGAACTCCCCAGCTAAAACCACCCTCGCTCCAATATGCGTAATGACTAATATCATTATCATATCCCATAGCTGTAGTCCTAAAATCTGCAGGTACTATTAGTCTACCCTTTAATTGGGCCTCGTTCCATTTCTTTTCCCAATTACTTAATTCATAATTTCTGTAGTCATTTCTGTCCTTAAAACCCATTACCCCAGCTGTAGCCATGTTGCAGGTAACATCTATTACTATTATCCCAGACTTTCTAGCCTCTTCTTGAGCTTTCCTTAAATGTTCTGCATATTCCTTATTTACGAAATCATCTGCTGCATGGGACATACCTACAACTCTTATTTTTTTATTTTCTGGAAGAGTTTTGTTGATCTCCACTATTTTCTCAAAAGATATAGCTTCATACTTATTATTATCTTTACCTCCACTATTTCCAAAAAAGTACACCTCTGAATTAGGTGCAATACCTATATCTTTTCCTGAAAGGAGGCTAAGAACAGCAGGCCCATGCATAGTAGGTGAAGAATCCTTTACAACATAATTATGTAGCTTTACATTTTCATAAGCATCGTGTTTTAAAAGAAGATTTTGATCCACATAGGCAATAGTAACTCCAGCACCAGTATAACCAAGTTTTTGAAGTTCCCTTATACCTAAGCCGGGATCCTTTCCCTGTTCTAATAACTCGTAGGGATTAAATTGCTTTGGAAGTTTATCCTTGGAAGGCCATTTTGTCTTATTGTCGAAGGTCAAAGTAAAAAGCAACTCTTCTTTATCCCTAAGGTCAACACCACTTAAGTCCATTCCTCTAACGTCTTGAAATTCCTCTAAATTGATGTTTGGTAAAACGGTCTCACCCTTAGCTTCAATAGAATTAGTAAGAAAAGCAAAATTCGTAAAAACTACAGCTAAGGATAAAAAGAAAGAAATTAACCTCTTCAAAATAATCACTCCCTATTATTAGTTTTCAATGTAACATATTCTACATTTGTATCAGATTTCCTTTTATTTTATCTTATTTTGCTACTCTTAACTTACTCTATTAGATTCTACTATGCTGAATTCTACAATATCTGCCAGATTCAAAGGGCTGTCCATTCCAATTAGACAGCCCTTTATTATTAAAATTTTTACAGACTAAAAAACGAATTATAAGCTCTATAGCCTTCATAGATATCTGCTTTGCTGGCAATTTCCCAAGGAGCATGCATGCTTAGTAGTGCTATGCCGCAATCCACCACATCCATGCCATACTCAGCAAGTATATAGGCTATAGTACCGCCACCGCCTTGATCCACCTTGCCTAATTCAGTGGTTTGCCAAATAATTTTATTTTTATTAAATACCTCTCGAACCTGTCCTAAAAATTCTGCGTTAGCATCATTACAACCACCCTTGCCGCCGTTTCCAGTATATTTAACCATAACTATACCTTTACCTAAATAAGAAGTATTTTTCTTCTCATGTACTGCAGGGTATAGTGGATCGAAGGCGGCCACTACGTCTGCTGAAAGCATTTTAGAATTGGCTAAGGCTCTGTTAACCTTTAAGCTAGAATATTCTTCAGTTAAATTTATCAATTCTGAAATTGTATTCATAAAAAATTTAGACTTCATTCCAGTAGAACCTATGCTGCCAACCTCTTCCTTATCTACAAATAGAGCTACAGCAGTTTTCTTAGGAGCTTTCGCTTCTATTAGAGCGCGAAGAGAGGTATAAGCACATATCTTATCATCATGTCCATAAGCTGCAACCATGCTTCTATCAAAGCCTACATCTCTTGCTTTTCCAGAAGGAACTATTTCAAGCTCAGCGGATATAAAATCCTCCTCTGTTATTCCGTATTTATCATTTAAAAGCTTCAAGATGTTTAATTTAATTCTACTTTTAGCTTCCTTATCCTCTACAGGAATGCTGCCCACTAAGATATTTAAATTCTCTCCTTCTATGGCTTCCTTAATTTTTTTATCGTATTGATCCTTTGATAGGTGTGGTAAAAGATCCGTGATAAACAAAACAGGGTCCTGTTCATCTTCCCCGATGGTTACGTTAATCTTCTTTCCATCTTCAGTAACTATAACCCCGTGGATAGCTAGTGGTATGGTCACCCATTGATAATTTTTGATTCCACCGTAATAATGAGTATCTAAATATGCAAATCCCTCTTCTTCGTATAAAGGGTTTTGCTTTAAATCTATTCTTGGTGTATCTAAGTGGGATCCAATTATATTCATTCCCTGTTCGAGAGCTTCTGCGCCTAGAGTGATTAATACTACGCATTTATCCTTATGAGTGGCATATATTTTATCCCCCGGAACTAATTTCTTGTTAGTTTTAATGGCTTCAGCTAAATCAATAAATCCATTAGCTTCAGCTATAGCCACTATATTTTCTACCGCTTCTCTTTCAGTTTTTGAAGCACTGATAAAGCTTTTATAATCCTGGCAAAAGTCATTCATTTCCTTAAAATATTTTTCAGAACCCTTATCCCAGATTGTTATACTTTCTCTTAATAAATTACTCATAAATTCTACACCACCTATATAAATATATTGTAATATCATTATAGTTTAATATAATTAAACTTGTCAATATTTTCTATGCGCTTTAGTTTATTATTTTTAAACTTTTGTCAATAAACATGAATCTTACTGATAAATATTTTTTATATTTTTCATTTATAGTTATTGAAGGTTGAATAATATTATACTATAATATTGTTAACATATTTATCCTTAAAAAGGAGCGAGTTAAATGAGTAAATCCATAGGAGAAAAAATAAAGGAGTTAAGGAAGGAACTTAAGATGACTCAAAGCGAGCTATCAGAACCGGAAATGACAAAAAGCATGCTTAGTCACATAGAAAATGGCACTGCAAATCCTTCTATGAAAAATTTGCAGCATATAGCTCTAAAGTTGAACAAACCTCTATCCTATTTTCTTGATGAATTTGAAAATGGGAATAAAAATAGCAAAGTGGAAAACATTTTACCCTTAGATAAAATAATCAAAGTATTAAACAAAATTGATATATTAATTAAAGATAAAGAATATGAAGATGCAAAAAAAGAGTTAAATACCCTTTTAAGCTCTTATAATTTTAATGACAAAGGCAAAGTATATGCAGATATTTTAAGCAGATTAGGGGCTTGCCATATAGAACTAAAGGAATTTGATGAAGGAGAAGGATATATTAATCAGTGTTGTGAAATCTATATTTCAAACATGCTTTATATAGAGGCCACAAGAGCTTATATAAAACTTCTTAGGAAACCTATAAGCAGTTACAATTATAAAGAGGCATTACAGCTTTTAGATAGAGCTAAGGAACTGTATAGTAAATCAAGCAGCCAAGATGTTTTTCTTGAAATAGAGCTTCTTGTAAAGGAGCCTCTTATAACTGTAGCCCAAGGAGATTTTGATAAAACCATCACTATATGCGAGAAGGCTATTGCGCTATCAAGGGAAAACAATATTTATTATCTAACAGATCTATGTTATAGAAACATTGCCATAGCCTACCTGCTTCAGGATGATTTAAATAAATTCGTTGAAAATATTGAGAAAGCTAAAAAATATGTTGAGTTTACTAACAACAAATATGTTCTGGCCAGGATATATCAAAGCTATGCCATATATGCTAATAGGATAAATAAACCTCTAGAGGCTTTAAATTATCTTAAATTTTATGAAGACAATACTAATGAAAGAGCCTTCTACTATTACTTAGAGCTTTCAAGAGCAAAGTATCTATTAGGCAAATATGATGAGGCTATGGAAGCTTTAGATAAAATAGACTACAAAGAAAATATTGTTTACTTAATTGACTGTATTTATATTTTAAACGGGAAGGTTTTAAAAGGTTTAATCTTAAATAAATTAAATCGATATGATGAAGCAATTCTGTCCATAGAAGAGGCCATTAAGGAAATTGAGCCTTACTGCGAAGTGGAATACAAAGGCTTTGTAAAATATGCCTACAAAGAATTAAGCAGTGCCTTTGAAGCCTTAAGCGAGGCATATTCTTTGAAAAATGAATATGAAAAAGCTTTTAGAGCTTTAAAGAAATCTAATGAGTTTAAATCCATGGCAAATTTATAATATAAGAGGGGGCTATAAAAATGTATACAATTAGAAAACTATCATCAGGACAAGAATTCCTAAACTTTTCGGATATAGCAGCTAACGCTTATCCAGGCTTTAAAATTCAAACCTCAGAAGAAAAAAAAGCTTTTGTTGAAAACTCAATGAAAGCCCAGACAGAAAGTCCCATTGTGAAATTCTACGGGGTATTTAAAAATGAAAATCTCTATGGGGGCATGAGATTTCATGATTTTAAAATGAATTTATTATCCGCTAAGATTAAAGTGGGTGGAGTAGGTCTTATAGCTGTGGATATTTTGCATAAGAAAGAAAAGGTAGCAAAAGCCATAGTTACTGAGTTTATTAACCACTATAAAAATAAAGGTGCCTCTATGGTTGCCCTATATCCCTTTAGACCTGATTTTTATAAAAAAATGGGCTTTGGCTTTGGTACCAGTATGAATCAATATAAGGTAAAGCCTTGTAACCTTCCAAAGGGAAACTCAAAATCAAATATTATATTTGCAAAAGAAGCAGATATAAATAAGCTTTTAGAATGCTATACAAGAATGTATGAAAAAACCAATGGCTTAATAGAAAAATATGAAAGAGATTTTATGCTTTTATTGAAAAATCCTAGGGCTAGAGTTATTGCCTTTAAAAAACAGGATCAAATTCAAGGTTATATGAGCTTTGAATTCAAGTCTGGCAGTGAAAAGAGCACTATGATAAATGACATCATAGTGAATGATTTAGTCTTTGAAAATGTAGAAGCCTTAAAAGAAATCATGACCTTCTTAAATAGCCAAAGTGATCAGATACGATATGTAGTATTTAATGTGCAGGATGAAGATTTTAGATTCTTACTAGAAGATCCAAGGAATGATTCCGACCACCTGTTTACCCCAGTATACCATGAATGCAGCATTCAAGGCACCGGTATAATGTATCGGGTAATAAACATACCTGCTCTTTTAAACAAACTAAAGGATCACAATTTTAATAATGAAAGCTGCAGGTTGAAGATTACGGTAAGAGATAGTTTCATTGAAGACAATGATGGAAGCATCACTGTGGACTTTAAAGATGGTATGTCTACAATAAGCACTGAAGCAGATTACGATGTGGAAATCGCTCTTGATATAGCAGACTTTTCTTCCCTCATAACCTGTGCTGTTAATTTTAAAAGCTTATATAAGTATGGAAGAGCAACTATTTCAAAGGAAGAATATATCGATAAGGTAAATAATATTTTTTCCTCCTGTTCAAAGCCAATATGCATGACTATTTTTTAAATAAAGTAGGATAATCTATGAATCATCTATAGGGTTTCTGTATGGAGACCCTATAAAATTCTCCCCTTCCTGTTCCCTTTTGGAAAACTCTTTGATAGCAGCGCAAGTTTTTATTGACATCAATGTCTAAAAAGACTACCATAATAAATAACAAATACTTATGTTAGGAGGAAAATAATGCCTAAGATTGTTGAAATAGATGAAATGAAAAAAAATATATTAGACAATGCTATAGAAGTGTTTGATACTTTAGGTTACAGCAATACTACTCTAAAGGACATAGCAGATAAATGCCATATGGGCAGAACCACACTTTACAAATATTATAAGAACAAGGATGAAATTTTTATTCTCTACTTAGACTATTGTACTGAAAATATAAAATCAAGCATAGACATTATTGTAGCCCAAAATCAGGTTAATTCTATAGAAAGAATTAAAGATATTATAGAAATATTTCTTGTAAAAAAGGAGTACAAAAATTTAATTTTTTCACTATCAGAATTTCTACATAACAATAATAAAGATAGCCTAGATAAACTATTCACACAATTTGAAAAAAAAGAGCAGGACCTTAAACATATTTTTGAAGACCTACTCCTAGAAGGAATTAATAAAAAAGAGATTAAACCAGTGAACTGTAAATTAACCTCTATAATATTATTCAACTTAATTGAAGGGGCCTTAATGTATTTTGATAGGAAAAGCCCTATAGATTTAAAAGAATACCTAAACATTATAATGACAATGATAACCGGTCTAAAAAACTAATTTTTTTTATATTTAATTAGACATATATGTCTATAAAAACATTAGTGTCTAAATATTAGGAGGGAGTAAAATGTCTGAAAAAAGTATTAAAGCAAAAGTAGTAACAGTAAAAGGTAAGATTGCCACTATAGCAGTAGACAAGGTTCTAAATTATTTGGACAAAGATCCTATAAATAATTTAGAAAAAGCTTTTAAAACAGGTAAAAAACTAGATATAGGCAATGATTATAAGGATGCTATTGACAATATAGAAAAAATGATAAATGACAAAGAATCTAATGGTTATAAAATTATAGAGAGATTCTTAACAGATATAAATAAAGAAACAAGAAATAAATTTCTATCTAATTTCATGGTATCAACTACCTTCATTTCTTCTCAAATAAGAAGGATCACTGAAGAAAAGACTAAGGTGCACATACCTTGGGCTATCCTTATGGATCCAACTTCAGCCTGTAACTTAAAATGTAAAGGTTGCTGGGCTGCTGAATATGATAAAACTACTTCCATGAACAATGAATTGCTTGATAGGATAATTACTGAAGGAAAACAACTCGGTATTTATATGTATATATATTCCGGTGGTGAACCCCTAATGAGGAAAAAAGATCTTATAGATTTGGCAGAAAAACATAGTGATTGTATGTTCTTAGCCTTTACAAATGCCACCTTAGTAGATGAAGAATTTGCAAAAGAATTAAAAAGAGTAGGAAACTTTGCTCTAGCTATAAGTGTGGAAGGTTTTGAAGAAGAAACGGATATGCGAAGAGGCCAAGGAACTTTTAAAAAAATCATACAGGCCATGGACATTCTAAAGAAAGAGAAATTAATCTATGGCTTCTCCACTTGTTATCACAGTAAAAATACAGAAGCTATTGGCAGCGATGAATATATTGACTTAATGATAGAAAAAGGTTGCACCTTTGGATGGTATTTTACCTATATGCCTATTGGGAAGGATGCGCTTCCTGAATTAGTAGCTGCCCCAGAACAAAGGGAAAAAATGTATCACTTTATAAGAGATACCAGAGCTAGCAAACCTATATTTGTTCTTGACTTTTGGAATGATGGAGAATATGTACAAGGTTGCATTGCTGGTGGCAGGAACTATATTCATATAAATTCTAATGGAGACGTAGAGCCTTGTGCCTTTATACATTACTCCAATAAATAATTCATTATTAGATTGTTTAAATCAGCCTATTTTCTTAAGCTATCAAAAGCATCAACCTTTTAATAAAAATCATTTAAGACCTTGTCCTATGTTTGATAACCCTGAAATGTTAAGGAGAATAGTTAAAGAATCCGGTGCCCTACCTACTCAGCAAGTAGATAGTGAGTCTGTAGAAGAACTCACCGCTAAAACTGAAATGCCATCAAAGCGATGGGCTCCTGTCGCAGACAAGCTTTGGATTGAAGGTCATTAATTATAAAATATAATTTAATGCTTTATAATGGTTTAATGAGCATCTATATCTTTACGGGATGCTCATTAAATTTCAATTCTAATTCTAATTTCAAGTCACCTCTTTCCTATACTTAAATATTAATAAATTTTTAAGGATATTTTAAGGTAATAACTCTAGCGTTTTAATAATAAATATGTCAATATATAATTATACTTGTTATATTTTCTCATCTGTAAATTTAAAGGAGTGTCTCATGAATAAGGAATATGTTATAGACAAACAAAAAATCAAAAAATTTCTCTTTAGTTTACTTGGTATAGCAGTGATACTTTTCGCTATATATAAGTCACTTTATTATTTGACTCCATTTATTATAGCGCTTATTTTGTCATTCCTTATGGAACCGGCAGTAAGGCTGATGATAAATAAGCTCAACCTGCCGAGAAGACTTGCCTCAGCCATAAGCCTTATTGTGGTTTTATTGGCCCTTGGCTTTGTAGTATCTCTATTAATATCTAGATTGATTATAGAGATAAAAGGTGTGTTATTAATACTGCCTTCCGTTGTCAATGACTTATATAAAAACATTGCAGAGTTAAGCAGCAGCAGTAGTAATTTAATAATCGGTCTTCCCGAAGATTTAACTAAACACCTTGGCGACCTTTTAGCTACGCTCTTAAGTTATTTGGGCGGTTTTCTAAATGGCATTGGTAAAGGTCTTGTTAATACGGCTTTCTCGCTGCCAGCAGCACTTGTTTTTATACTTATTACCATATTATCAACTTACTTTTTATCTAGTGATCGTGAAACTTTATGTAATATATTTAAATCGCAGCTGCCTGAAAATTGGGTTGATAGAATAGTTTACATCAAAAGAGATGTGTTTTCTTCTGTGTTTAAGCTATTAAGGGCTTACCTCATAATAATGTCCATAACCTTCACAGAGCTACTTATAGGTTTTTCTTTTATAGGCATAAAGTATGCTCTCGTCCTGGCAGCCATTGTATGCATTATTGATATACTGCCTGTACTAGGTACTGGAACTGTGCTCATTCCTTGGGCTATATATGAAACCATAACAAACAATCCTAAGATGGGTATAGCTCTTTTCATACTTTACATAGTCATATTGATTGTAAGGCAGATTATAGAACCTAAAATCATTGGCCATCACATAGGAATTCATCCACTTTTTACACTTATGTCCATGTATGTAGGCTTAAAGCTTCTTGGAGCTGCAGGGTTAATATTAGGACCAATTGTGATGCTTGTTTTAAAGAGTATATTTTCTAGCCTTTATAAAGGTAAGAACCTGAAAGATTTATTATTTAAACCTATATCATAAAAAAAGCTGCAGATATACTGCAGTTTTTATTTTTACTTTATTTTAGATGCTATTTCATCGATTATTGCTTTTCTATCTTCCCCTATGATACTGATTAAGCTTGAAGGCATGAATCCATTCTTATAAATTCTATCTTCATTCTTTTCTATCATTATAATTATGGTTTCTTCAAGCTTTTCATAAGAGATTAAACCTTCATGATATGTGTCAACTAAATCCTTAATCTTAGTTCCTAGTTCTTTAGGATTTTTATATACTGCTTTCATGTTTTGCTCCTTTTCCCATTATAAATATAATTTTATATTTAATTAAATATTCCTAATATATTATATACCATATTATTGTTTATTTAAACTTTAAAGCTCTAAGAATTTATCAATACTATGTTCTCAGTTTAATTTTTGAGCCTGTGGCAGAGGAAACATCCCCTTGCCACGGTGGTAAGGGGACGTTTCCTCTACCACCTATTCCTCAAATAATCCAAATATCTCTTCCTCGCTTAAAGCTGAAAAGCCTTCTCCACTGGATAATTCATCTCCCATAAGGGCTGATATGAGCTTTTTCTTCTCCTCTTGCAAAGACAAGATCTTCTCCTCAATGGTGCCTTTAGCTATGATTTTTATAACCTCTACCACGTTTTCTTGACCTATTCTGTGAGCTCTGTCCGTGGCCTGTTCCTCCACTGCCGGGTTCCACCAAGGGTCAAAATGGATTACTACATCTGCAGAGGTTAGATTAAGCCCTGTTCCTCCAGCCTTTAAGCTTATTAGAAATACTGAGTTTTCTCCCTCATTAAAGTCCTTTACCAGGCTCATTCTCTTTTCTGAAGCTATGGAGCCATCAAGGTAGCTAAAGGATATTCCCTCTGCCTTAAGTCTTTCCTTTATATTCTTTAAAACAGAGGTAAACTGAGAGAACAGCAATATTTTATGTCCTTCTTCTATGGTGTCATGAAGGATTTCTACTAGAGCTTCCAGCTTACCACTTCCTCCATCATATTCATTCATTACCACAGCGGGATCTAGACATATTTGTCTTAGTTTTGTTATGTAAGAAAGTATTTCTATTTTGCTGTTTTGGAATTCATCCTCTTTTACTTTCTTTTCAATCAATTCCATAGCATAATTGGCATAGATTTTATAAATTTTCTTTTGCTCCTCCTCTAAGGTTACCATTAGAGTTTTTTCTATTTTGTCAGGCAATTCCTTTATAACGTCCTTTTTTCTTCTTCTTAAAATAAAGGGTTTTATAAGCCTATTTAGCTCTTCTAGCACCTCTGGACTCTCCCTAAGCTTTTTATGATATCTTACGCTAAATCTCTTTTCATCATATAGATACCCTGGCATTATAAAATCAAATATGGACCAAAGCTCCATGAGGGAGTTTTCTATAGGAGTACCGGACAGAGCAAATCTTGTCTTTGCTTTTATTTCCTTTGCCGAAATAGCATTTTGAGAGTTTGGGTTTTTTATAGCCTGGGCTTCATCCAATATACAATAATCAAACTCCATGGCAGTATAGCTTTCCAAATCCCTCTTAAGCAGATTATAAGTTGTTATGAGCACATCATAGCTTTCTATATGCTTAAATATCTCTTCCCGCTGTTCCTTTGACCCATTTACAGGGGCCACCCTTACAGTAGGAGCGAATTTTTCAAATTCGCTTACCCAGTTATATATTAAAGAGGTAGGTGCTACAATCAAAGATTTACTTCCTTTGTTAGATAATATAAAAGTGATGGTTTGAAGGGTTTTTCCAAGGCCCATCTCATCCCCTAAAATTCCTCCAAAGCCTAAATAGTCTAAGGTTTTAAACCAGTTAAACCCTACCTTTTGATATTCTCTTAGGTTACCCTTTAAGTCCATAGGAGCTTTAAATTTTAGTTTTTCAATATTCTTAAGCTTATCTCTTATTTCCTTTAACTCTGACTTTCCTTTTATATATCTGATTTCATTTTCCTCTAAATAACTATGAAGAAAAGCACCTTTGCTCTTTGCTATTTCAATGTGATTGCCCTTCATATCTTTAGATGCAACTACATCTAATAGCTTTAAAAACTTCTTCAGCTCTAGTTCCTCTAAATCAAGATACTCTCCGCTCTTTAGCTTATAATATTTAAGATTATCTCTAAAGGCTCTTAATATACTCACCGTGTCCTGTGGTGGTATGTCTCCTATTTTAAAATCCATGTCAAAGTAATTATATTTACCTGTTCTAATGTCTCCAGAGATACCTTTTGTACCAATGGACTTTATACCCTTGAAGTTTTCAGAATAGTATACCTCTCCTATTTCCTGAAGCTGACCTATTTCACTCTTTAAGAACCTGAATACATATTCATCTTCCAGCATGAAATAAAATTTGCCTTTTATCTCCTCAAAGCCTAAGGTTTTAAGTCTAGAAATTACTTCTCTTTCCTTCTTAGAATCTCTATAAATTATCTTTTCATTATAGTCCTCAAAGATATTAAACTCATAATTTCCATATTTAACCTTTGTTATCAGTGTAATATTCATACCTTCTCGATGAAAATAAAAATTAAACTCACAATTTTCCATTACAATTTTTTCTTTTATGGTCTTAGATAAAGTAACCCTAGGCGTCAAGGTATTAAGCTCTGGAATTAACCTTCTTAATATGTCTTCCTCCTGGGAGTTTCCCAGATTCACCACCCTTGCTTCATTAAAGACTTGAAGGTATGGACCTATCTTATAACAAAACTCATAGTCTGGAAGGTATATGGTTGAACCATATAAGAAAACATCCTTCTTAGAACCTAAAACCATGGGCATCCCCTCTAAGGATTTAAGAACATAATCCTGTTTTATTATTTTCAAATCAAAGTCTATAGGTGGATTCTCATACAAAAATTCCACCTCCACAGGTCTATAAAAAAATCCTTCATTTAAATAAACCCTATGATTTTTTATAATCTCAAAAAATTCTCTCACTAAATATTCAGGAATAGTAATATATTTTCCCTCCACCAGCAGATTTTCACTTCTGCTCAAGTACTTATACTTACCTTCCATAACCTTTAACATCTCGATAAAATCAATAAGCCTTTTATCCTTGGTGCTGAACTTTTGACTTTTTATATTAAAAGTAAAGTTTTTGCTATAGCTTATTGGAATTCCATTATAAAAAGCTGCTAGAAACTGATTCATATCCTTTAAGATATAAAGATTGCTAGAACTCATGGATTTAATCCCTATTTTAAACTCCGCTGTAAGCTTATGATTCCATTCATTTTTATTTATGTAAACCTCTATTTTTAGCTCATCCTTATTTCTTTCATCCATCAAGAGCATAGATAACAAATTGCTATTACTTTTAAATATACCTTCCTCTAAGGCCTCTTCTTCATTAAAAAGAGGATTGTTAGCCAGCTCATCTAAAGCCTTATAAAAGGTAGCCACCAAATGCTTACAACAGTAATTTGTTTTTTTAAGCTCATTCTGTTCAAAATCAGCACAGCTGCAAAAGGTGGATAAAATACTTCTCTGCTTTCCATCCATCTCAATCTTAGTATTATATTCATTAAAAAGATTTTCAGAAATCACATTGCCATCTATACAAATAAATCCTTCTTCATTAGTAATATGTACAGAGGAAACCAGATCATTATTCAGAACTCTTTGACCCTTAGCATGATTCTTACCACTGGTTCCCTCATTAAATATCTGTAATAACATATCTTCTCTTAGCATATCTTCTCCATCTCTCTAACCAAAAGTATTTTACGTTTAAGGCATTCATAAATTTGCTTATCCTTATATTATAACATAAATTGGAGAAATGTGTGTTTTTGAATAAGGAGTTTATTCTACAGCTTTTATTCTTCCACCAAAGGACCAGTAATTTCTCTTAAGAGAAGAGATCACGTATTTGTTTAGCTATAACAATATATTGAAATTAATGTTATAATTAGCATGTAATCAAACTATATGCAATACATAATTGTAATAAAATATGAAAATCATTTATATTATGGGCTTTTAGTGGGGGGTATCACGATGAATGATATAGAAGTAATGGTATGGCTGTTCCCTATACTTTTTATTTTTCACGACTTTGAAGAAATAATTTTCTTGCAAGCATGGATAAAGAAGAATAGAGGCTATTTATGTGAAAGATTTCCTAAATTATCAAAAAAGTTACTACCTCATTTCGATAGTATTACAACATCATCTTTCGCACTTGGTGTAGCAGAAGAATTTATTTTGATTAGCATAATTACAGTTATTTCTTATGTGACGAATTGGTATATCTTATGGGTAGGCTTGTTTATTGCCTTTACTTTACATTTAGTAATACATTGTTTTCAAGCATTGATAGTAAGAAAATATGTCCCTGCTGTCATTACTAGTGTCCTTTGTTTGCCTATCTGCATTTATATTATTAAGCATGTAGTGAAATTGTTTCAGTTAGATACTGTTATCCTGTATTCTATTTTAGCCTTTATAATTATGGTGGTGAATTTAGGTATTATTCACAAAGGTATGGATCTATTCAGCAGATGGTTAACCCAGTATGAACAACAGATCAAATGACATAGCCTTATTTTTCTATTCATAGTATAAGCTTCTTAGCTCCAAAGACATGAGCTATAGTATAGTTTCATAATAAAAAAGCGATTCCTAATGAACCGCTTTTTTAAATATAGTTGAATACTTACTGATGATAATCACTAAATTATTAATCTATACGTTGTAGAGCACCTTTATAGAAAAATTCACTATGCCTGCAACATGGACATACATATACTTCGAATATAAGATGCTCCTCCACATCAAACATAGCACTAAATAATCCTCTGTTATTATCTTGAGAATCGAATCTATACTCCTTCAAATAACTCATAGAGTGTCCACATCTTAAACAATTAATATTTTCCATACTATATCCCCCTAAATTTTTTATAATAAGGCGTTTAATATAACTACTTCTAACGCTATGGTTCCTATGCACAACATAATAAATATACCTAGCTTTAACTCTGCAAAATAGTCTTTAAAATATTCTCCTCGAAATAATGAGAATATATCTGGCCTAATACTATATTTTAAAGAATTATTGAAGTCTTCCTCATCTCGGAAGATACACCTGTAAAAAAATTTAAAGAGCTTTATATCTGCCCAAATTATAAATGGTGCCATTATTAATGCTATTAACCACATAATTTTCCCCCCTCACATTAATATAAACTTATTTTTTATTGTTTTAGATTAATGAGTTCAGTATAACCTTTAAGACAGTATTTATTATCACTTTATCTTGTATCTAATATTACGCTCTTTTTAATTAGTATTCAATAATCTCTTGTGGTGAAAGAATCATTAATAAGCTCATTATTTTAACTTAGCTCTTAAATTCTTAACTTTTCTTATGTTTTCCAGATTTCTCCCTTGGCGCCATTATGTTTTAGTAGTTCAAACATTTCTCCTCTCGTTATCTCAGACCACATATGAGAGGCCACTGTTTTATTATCATATTTTTTTAATAACATTATCTAATCTTAAAATATATCTTTTGTACAAATAAAAATCTTCCTATCCAAAGATAAGAAGATTTATTATATAACAACACTCTAAATTGTGTTAAATTTAATCACTTTTTTTCTTAATTAATATTTCTGTAGGTATAGTCAAAAGAACATTCTCCTACATCTTTTGCAGTCACTACATCAAAATAATCTTTCAGGGTTTCCACAAGATGTAAAGAGCGACAATACTGAATATTTACTTTCGGCTTCTTAAACTCAGCTCTATGCTGTTCAACTATATAATACATATAATCTAATATATTTTCATAAGCTTTTGAATTTATGTCAATTCCATCCTTAGTAGACCATACAGGTAATTTTTTAATATTATCTCCTTCAATAATTACCTCTCCTACAAACTTCTCATAACTGCAACCTCTCGTTATTAGTTTTTTTCTCCATAGCGTTTTTTCGGATTTATCCCTCTCAATAACTACCCTTCCATTTATAACAATATCCCATCCATTTGCTTTAGTAAATACATTATTATATAAGATTATTTTAACGTTCATGCTGTTAATAACTTTGTACGATGTTTCAGTAACTTTGTCTCCCTCTATAGATGAAAGCTTAGCAAATTGACCATTAATTATAATATTAAATCCTGACTGAAGTTTATATCTGTATCTTACTTCGATTTCTCTTATTAAATTATTTATAAAAGTATTATTTGAAAAATTTCTTTTTATGTCGTCATATAAATTGCTTACATTTATGATAAGTCCTTGTGGTAAATCTTTATTATACTTAACTTCATTTATGTCAATATCCCAATTGTTTCTTTTTCCCCACAGCTCAACATCAATATTTACTCTACAAGAATAATCATTTCTATTAGACAGAATTTTGATATCTTTGCCAAACTTTAAAAAAGCCCTTTTGAGTCCTATTCCATGTCCACCTGTATAGGCATCGCTACTTCCTATTTTAAGAGCATCACCCCATACCTTGTCTTTTGAAATTCCACCACAGTTATCACTTATTTCAAATTCTGAGTTATTGATTTTTAATGAAACATAGTATTGATGTAATCTTTTAGGGTTTGCTAGAGTTTCAGCTGCATTTATTGAAATATCTATTAAGTCAAATATTGCTGCCTCAATCCTTATGTCTTTTGTAATTGTTTTAACAATAAAATCTCTAGTTGGACCTGCATCGATTTTTTTACCTCTCATAATCATACTTAAATAAAATTGTTTTCTATTTAAAATATTAAACTCACAAAGAAAATATAACCATTTTTTATTTCATGAAATATTAGTACCTAACATTTTTCAAAAATTAAAATCAAAACGATAATTTTTTGCTATAAAATAGTTTAATATATAAATAGTTGCTAAATATGTCCTTGATTGTATTGATCTAGTTCGCCAGCTTTTTCTAAAGCATTTTCATACAATTTTTTTGATATTCTATAATTGGAATCTATAAGAAGGTCTAAGTACTTCTTAATCTCTTCAATCTTTTTTCTTCTCTTTGAAATTAGCAATATACCTATAATACCTATAGTTTGTAAAAGCATAGCTTCAGCAAAACTTCTAGCTGCTCTTTCATCTATAACAACATCTGTTATTTTTAATTCTCTAGCAGCTACTATAACTTCAAGTTCTCCTTTGTGGAGCTTTCCATACAACTCATTAACTAATTCTTTATTTTTCACCTTATAAATTGATATATTCCCTGATTCAATAGCATTTTTAAGTTCTTTAGCACCATAATTATCTTTTGAATTAGCCTCTACAATTTCTCTATAAACCTCTTCTGGAATTATAACTTCATCAAATATTTCCCACAGTAAATTTAACTTTCCTATAGCTGACAGGCCTATTATAGGACTAGAATTGCATACTATTTTAATCATCTAGATTCTCCATCCTATTAAGCAAGTTTTTCATAGCCATGTCATCCATTCTTTCTTGATCCTCTGTATATTCTCCCCAAGGAATTCCTCTATCTTTCAAAACATCCATAAATTCAGCTAGAGAAAGCTTTGCAAGCTCAGCAGCACGTGCTAATGTAACCATTTTCCCCGCAAATAAACCAACAGCTATTGAAACATTGACCTTTTCATCAATAGTTTTGCCACCATTTAACATACTAACTATTGGGATTATATCATCATAAATTTTCACGTTTCTATATTCCATAGCCATTATTATCACATCCTTATATGCTATTATTTTATTAATATTATACCATAATAGAACTATACTATGATATTGAAATTCGTATTAATAATAATGATATAAAAAACACCAACTCAGAAATTTTACCCCTGAGTCGGTGTTATATAGGGAAACACTACGTAAACTTAATTTATACATGTTCCAAAATCACAGCTTTAAGTGATTATGGTGCATGTATAAATTAATAGTTGAAGTTGTTTCCCTACAGGTTTATGTTTTTTATAAAATTACTTCATCGATTCTATAATGCTATCAGCAAGATCCTCCATTGAATCCTCGTCATTCTCCTTCATGCTGGAGGTCAATGTGATTTCATTTTCTAAGATCGTCATATCTTTCATATCCTCCAAAAGCTCACGCATAAGCTTTCCTGATTGAGGAGCCCAAGAGCCATTTTCTATAAGAGCAACGGTACGCTTTTGAAGATTTAATGCCTTCATATCCATTATATAACCCAGCATAGGTGGGTAAATATTTAAGTTGTAAGTTACGCAAGCAAGAATCACATGACTATATTTGAAGGTCTCAGATATCAAATAGGACACATGAGTTTTTGAAACATCATACATAACCACATTGGTCATGCCTTTTTTCACTAACCTGGTTGCTAAATCGCTAGCAGCGGCCTCTGTATTTCCATACATGGTGCCATAAACTATCATTACGCCCTTCTCCTCTGGTTCATATCGGCTCCACTTGTCATATTTATCTATAAAGTACCCTAAATCGCTGCGCCATACTGGTCCATGCAGTGGGCAGATCATCTTTATGTCCAACCCTCCAGCCTTCTTAAGTAAGGACTGTACATGAGGACCATACTTGCCTACAATGTTTGTATAATACCTTCTGGCATCATCAATCCAATCTCTATCAAAGTTCATCTCGTCATTAAACATCTTACCATCTAAAGCTCCAAAAGAACCAAAGGCATCAGCGGAAAATAATACACCATTAGTAGTATCATAGGTCACCATAGCTTCTGGCCAATGCACCATAGGAGCTTCTACAAATACAACTTCATGCTTTCCAAAGGACATAGTATCTCCTTCTTTAACCTCTATGACCTTGCCATCTATATGAAAGCCAAATTGCTGCATAAAGAGCAACGCTTTTGGCGTACATATAATATTTACATTAGGATAACGAAGAACAATTTCCTCAATGCAAGCCGCATGGTCAGGCTCCATATGGTTTATCACCATATAATCTAAAGGTCTGTCCCCTAAAACCCCTTTAATATTCTCAAGAAATTGACGACAAATTGACCAGTCCACCGTATCAAAGAGCACGGTTTTTTCATCTAAAAGCAGATAAGAATTATAGGAAACCCCTCGTGGTATAGGGTGAATATTTTCAAAGAGGGCAAGGCGATGATCATTACCGCCAACCCAATAAAGATTCTCAGCTATTTCTCTAACACAATACATAAATTCACTCCTCCTTTACGTTAAACAAATCATTAGGTTCGGTTATTACAAAAATCAGATTTCTATGAACATATCCTTCTCTTCACCGCAAGCGGGGCAAGTCCACTCTTCTGGCAGCTTTTCAAATAGTGTGCCTGGAGCTACTTCACCTTCTAGATCACCTAAGCCAGGGTCATATTCATAGCCGCATCCGTTGCATACATAATGTTTCCAAGTGGGAACTACTTTCTTAGGAACAGCTCTCTTCATCTTCTTCATTGGTGGTGCCTCCTTCTTTGGCTCTCCATTATCTAGGGCTTCAGTAAGCAATGGCAATATTTCCATCAAATCTCCCACTATACCATAATCCGCATTCTTGAAGATTTTTGCATTGGGGTTGATATTTATAGCTACAATGGTGGTAGCATCCTTTATGCCTTTCAAATGCTGACCTGCTCCTGAAATCCCGCAAGCAATATATAGATTTCCATTGAATTTTTGACCAGACATACCAACATAACGATTTAATGGTAAGTATTTAAGAGTTTCAGCTACTGGACGAGAAGAACCTATAGCAGCACCAGCTTGAACCGCCAAGTCTTCTATAAGCTTCATATTTTCTTTTTCACCTATGCCTAGTCCCACACTAACCACTCTTTCAGCCTTGCTAATAGGTGTATCTATAGGGATTCCCACGGTGAAATCATAACCCTCTGTCTTAAGGGCTTCCACAAGAGCGTCAACCTTTTCCTTAGCAGTTCCGTTTTTAAAAACAATTTTCTTACGATAACCTGTAGCAGGGTCTTGCTTAGAACCTTTATCCATAGTTTGCTCCTTTGGCATCTTGCCGATGATATGAGAAGATATTACTAAACGCTGAATTTCATTAGTTCCTTCGTATATAGTACAAATCTTAGCATCCCTATAAGCACGTTCTACTTCCATTCCTTTCAAATACCCACTTCCTCCAAATATCTGAAGGGCATCGTTGACAACCTCAAGGCAAATATCGGAGGCGTATTGCTTAGCCATAGCTGCTTCCATACTATAAGATTCATGATTTTCTTTAAGCTCTGCTGCACTATAAACAAGAAATCTAGCTGCTCTAAGCTTCGTAGCCATATCAGCCAATTTAAAAGCTATAATCTGTTGCTGACAGATAGGCTTTCCAAATTGAACTCTTTCCTTTGAATAGGCCAAAGCATTCTCATAAGCACCTTGAGCTATACCAAGAGCCTGAGCTGCAATACCAATACGACCGCCATCTAAGGTTCCCATAGCAATCTTGAAGCCCTCTCCTTCTTTACCCAATAGATTTTCTTTAGGCACCTTCACATCATTGAAAATCAACTCTGCAGTGGCAGAAGAACGAATTCCCATCTTGTCATAGTGTTTTCCAAAGGTAAAGCCTTCCCAGCCCTTCTCTACAATAAAGGCACTGATACCACGAGTACCTATGTTAGGTGTAGTAACTGCAAAGATAACGTAAATATCAGCCTCTCCTCCATTGGTTATGAAGATCTTTTCTCCATTTAAAATATAATAATCTCCATCTAAAACAGCAGTGGTCTCAGTACCTCCAGCATCACTACCAGCATTCTCTTCAGTAAGACCAAAGGCCCCAAGCTTTTCTCCTGTTGCTAGTGGAACTAAGTACTTCTGCTTCTGCTCTTCAGTGCCGTAGGCAGCAATGGGGTATGCACCTAAAGATGTATGCGCTGAAAGAATTACCCCTGTACCACCATCTACTCTTGATAATTCCTCCACAGCTATAGCATAGCTTATTACATCAAGCCCTGCTCCGCCGTACTCTTTCCCATAGGGTATTCCCATCATTCCCAGGTCAGCCAATTTATGAATCGCCTCCGAAGGGAATTTATTTTCCAGATCCAACATAAAGGCAATAGGCTTAATCTCTTCTTCCGCAAACTCTCTGATTTTCATCCTCAAATTTTCATGTTGTGTGGTAGTGTTAAAAAGCATATTTGTCCCTCCTTCAATTAATACGTTTACATAAATATTGTAAATAAAATATATTTGAAACATGTTTCTTAAATGTATATCTAAATGGTATACATTTATTATATGCCTTAAAAATCTGAGATACAACTTTAAACCCAGTACGTTTTCCTAACTATCCTAAAGTAAATGATTGAATAAATTCTTTTATATTGGTTTTTTAACCTAATATATGTTTTTTTGACTTATTTTATATGCATTACTATATTGACTTTTTATTTCTTTTGGTTTATAGCTGCCATCATTGTTTACCATTATCAGTAAGAGACTACGCAAAATCAAACTTAACATAAACTTTCAAGAAATGAATACTAATACTATCATCACCAAAAAAATCATTATGTATTTTTATAATTTATAAAATAGGTTATAATCTCAATATAACTAAAGTTAGACAATGGAGGATTTTATGAAAAGTCTTAAATATGTATTCTTAATAATAATTTTCCTTCTCCTATTCATAGTACTAAATTACTATGTAGGAAAACGTACTTTTTCAAGGCTTTCTGAAATACATAAGATAAATAACAAGGTCTTTTGGGCTTTATTTTGGTTTACAGCCTTTTCTTATATAATTTACGGCATGTTAAATAAGTACTTTCCTAAATACTTATCTAGTCCAATCATGTACATAGGAATTTATTATATGGCTATAGCTCTCTACCTTTTAATGCTTTTTGCTATTACAGATATATTACTAATCATAAATAAAAAGTTCAACTTTTTCCCTAATATTAAGGATAGGAGCCTGCTTTTCACCATAATATTTTTTATTTTAATAATAGGCTTAATAGCTATGGGCAGCTTCAATGCAAATAACTCCTACGTTAAAAAGTATGATATTAAAATAGATAAAGCTCTGAAAGAAGAAAAGCTTAATATAGTGTTAATATCTGATATACATCTTGGAGATATCGTAGGCAATGCTAGACTTAAAAAGATGGTTAATGAAATAAACCGGCTAAATCCCGACCTAGTATTAATTGCCGGTGATTTAATAGATAGTTCCATGAAGCCCTTTATTGAAAACAACATGGCTTTGGAATTAGGCAATATTAAAAGTAAATACGGGACATTTTTTGCCCTAGGCAACCACGACCTCTTTGACAATAAGGTGGAAGAGCTGTGCTCTTTACTTCAAAATCAGGGAATTACGGTTTTAAGAAATGATTATAAGCTCATTAATAATAGCTTCTATGTAGTAGGTAGAGATGATGTATCCGCCAGCAGAATTAAGGCTACAACAAAGGAGCTAAAAGATATAACTAAGGATATAGATAGCACCAAGCCTATAATTGTAATTGATCACAATCCTAGCAGAATAAACGAAAGCGCAGAGGCAAATATTGATTTACAAGTATCCGGTCATACCCATAGAGGCCAGCTATTTCCCTTTAACCTTATAACTAAAGGCATTTTTGAAGACCATTATGGATATATGAAAAAAAATAGCTTTAACATAGTAGTTTCCTCTGGCTACGGAACCTGGGGACCTCCGTTAAGAATAGGCAGTCGATCTGAAATAGTTAATATAACTCTTCAAAAAGGGACACCTTAAAATTAGGTGCCCCTTTGTTATAGCCGTGAGAAACAGCTTTGAACTTTTTACTAATTGCTTTATAAGGATTCCAGCCTTACCTTTTTTTCCATCTAAAGATTAGGATAAATATTTTCCCATATGCAGTCTTTAATGGCTTGTGAATTTTTCTCATTTGAATTTACAGCAATAACAGCATTTTTATCTTCTAAAATAATACATGTTTGCCCCAACATCCCACTAGCACGGTATGAATTATGACTGCCTCTCCAAAAGAAATAACCATATCCAAAACTGTTATCTAAAGAAGCATTAGCTGTGTCTATTTGCTTTTTTGTAGCCTGTTCAACCCATTCCTTAGAAATTAATTGTTTTCCGTTGTATTCACCCTTTTGTAAATATAATTGCCCAAATTTACTAAGCTCATTTGCTGCTAACATTAGGTCACTGCCTCCAAATACATGTCCTAATGGGCATAATTCATAGCCAGGACGTTGTATTCCAAGTGGCTCAAATAATCTTGGCATAAGATAATCAATTAATGAGCAACCTGTAACTTTTTCCACAATGACACCAGCCAAATAGGAGGTACAATTGGTATATGTAAATTGTTTTTTTGCCTCAAAGATAAGTGGTGTTGATAAAGCCACTTGAATCCAATTTTTATTTTTTAAGCTTCTCCTATCATCCATTAAATTTGCTTCTCCATAGCCTGCGCTCATGGTTAAAAGATCCTCTATGGTTAATTTCTTCAATCGTTGTAACTGAAGTTTTGGTAAATTTTCAGGAATATCCTTTCGAAAATAGTCAATAACTTTATCCTGCAAAGTTAGAAGTCCCTGGTCAATTGCCATGCCCACTGCTGTAGAAGTAAAGCTTTTTGTAACAGAATATTGATTTCTCCTTATTTCTTCTGCCCAATGATATTCATCAATTTTTTCTCAATTTTGCAATACCACAATACTGTATAGATTTAGATGATTAGATTTTTCAATAAATTTATTAAGTATATTTTACGCCTTGCCTTTCTACAAAAATTTTTAAAGTACAAATAAATTATAGCACTAATAACATACCTATACTTATTTATGTTATAATCTACATATCATTACAATTACTGTAATATAAATCATATAGGAGTGTGTTAATCAATGGTAGGTATTATAGCTTTAGTCATCATTGTTTTATTCTTATTGTTGGGCGTAAATGAATTTAGAAAGATGCGTATAAAGAAAGATAATATGTATAAAGTATTGGGTGTTAGCAAAGGTGATGTTAAATGCAATCATAATTTTCTGATTATGTACGGTATAAATGCCCACATGAATACAAAATGTACATTAATAATGCATAAGGATTATTTATTTATTGTTTTACCAACAATCAATTATAGAATTTCGAAAGAACAATTATTAGGAGCTTCTACGTTTACTAATGATGAACTTATACAAAAGGAAAATACTGAATCATTAGCGGAGCATTTTATAGGTAACTCTATTTACGGAAGACAAACAGAGGCAATTCTCGATGCACTTCGTCCTGCTACTAAAACGGTTAAATTTAAAAGAAACTTCATGGTTATTAGTTTTAATTCAAATGAAGGCCAAGGAGAGTCCATTGTTTTAGCCCCAGAAACCGATAGTGATAATAATTTTATTAGACTAGCAGCTGGGGCATTTAACTCAATTTATAAAACAAAGCCAAAACCTGTAAATTCAGAAGTTATCAGTTCAGAAACTGTGGATTTATAATGCAAAAACCCTCGACATCCGTCGAGGGTTTTAATGTTGGAGGCGAGGCACGGTGTGCTAAATCCACAAAAGGTTAAGTTATATTTTTTACTCTCCATTTCCCCAATGCTTTTCCTAGTTCACCACGAATAGCTCTAACTAATAATGTTTTATCAGAATCAGATACTACCTAAAAATCTATTAATTAATTCGGCATACTAGAAGATTTCGCATTATGTTCAATCAGGGTTATATTAACTTTACAGATAATTTTTTTAGCTTATATCTAATTTCATTAGTAATATCTGAATCAGTAATTATAGCACTAAATTCTTCTAAGTCTGCAAATCTATAAGTACTATCTACATCGAATTTTTCCTTTTCAACAAGTAAAAATACTTCCTTGCTATTGGAAATTATTAGTTCCTTAACATTACCATCTTCTAGCGTTACAGTATGTGCGCTATTTGTAATTAAATTTACACCTGCACTTCCCACAAAGCCTTTATTAAAGATGTATTTGGATATACTCTTAATAACCTCTGAGCCTAAAACGCCACCCGACTTGTTATCATATATGCCACCTATACATAGTAGTTTTACAGTTTCATTATTATTAAATAGTGGAGGTATTATGGACATATTAGTTATTAAAGTTATTTGCTTAGTGCTATTTGCTATTAATTTTGCTAGAAAAAAATTAATACTTGAAGATTCTAAAAAAACTACATCTCCATCCATTATAAGAGCAAAAGCTTTCTCAGCAATTAACTCCTTGGTATCTAAATTAGCTTTTATCCTAGTGTCAATAGGGATACTTTCGGAAAACCTTCTATTCAAAATAGCTCCACCATATGTTCTTTGAATAGCACCTTCAGCTTCTAACCTTTGCAAATCCTTTCTTATCATGCTTTCTGAAACATTAAACAGTTCACTAAGTTCTTTTACTTTAACTCTACCGTTTTTATTAAGTATATTTAAAATTTGTTCCAGTCTTTCTTCAGTAAACATCTAGACACCTCATCAATCATTATCATTTATTACTATTCTTGATTATTATCATAACATAATTGCTTAGGCATTACAAAATAACTTGAATAATAGTGCTAAATGATATAAAATAGTAATAAACACGAACAAATGATAATATATATTAACTAGAATTATTCCAATTGTCATATAATTTAGCGTAATAGGGTAAAGCCTAGCGTAATATTTTATATGTTTAGGTATCCTTATAATTAGTCGAATCAGCAGCTATTTTAAGGATACCTAATTTTTTGATTACAACAATATATTAATAGGAAGAAAAATAGGTACTTAACAGCACCAATTTAGACGTAATTGTAGTATATACTTATTAAATTTTAATAATGGAGGGTAACATGTATAACTATATTATATTTGATATTGACGGTACGATTCTAGACACCGAAATCGCAGTTCTTTCATCACTTCAAAAATTAGTATTTGAAGAACTTAATAAAAATTTGAGTTTTGATGAATTAAGATTTGCTTTAGGTATCCCTGGAGAAGTAACATTAAGTAAACTTGGAATAACTAATATTTTAGATTGCAATGTGAAATGGAATAGATACTTAAAAGAATATTTTCATCATGTGAAAGTTTTTGATGACATTAAGGATACTTTGATTAAGCTAAATGAAATTGGAATTTTAACTGGTATAGTTACTTCAAAAACTAAAGAAGAATTTCTAAATGATTTTGTACCGTTTGAGTTGAATAATTATTTTAAGTTAGTAGTTTGCGCAGATGATACAGAAAAACATAAACCTAATCCAGACCCAATTTTAAAATTTATTGAACTTTCAGGTGCAGATAAATCAAAGACAATATATATCGGTGACACTAAATATGATATGGATTGTGCATTTGGTGCTGACATAGATTTCGCACTAGCGTTATGGGGTGCTAAATCATCAGTAGGAATTAATGCTAATTATATTCTTGAAAATCCTAAACAAGTATTAGAACTTATAAAAGTTTAAATCATCTTCTTCTAGTAAGACGAATCAAGGACTTACTTTTAATAGTAAGTCCTACAGGTTGCTTACAAACCCCAGCTTATTTTTAATAGGCTGGGGTTTGTAGCGTAAATTATATATATTAAGCTAGCAATTAAGTTATACATATGGAAACTAATACTGAATTTAGTTAGGGCTAACGCCCTAGCTATCTTTTTCATATTCTGAACAGCAGCTGTTAATAAACACTGCTCTAGAACTTTACGTAGACCGCGAAAACGAGCGTAGCGTAGTCCATGGATATTTTTTGAATCCGCAAAACTACGCTCAATGGTCTCTTTTCTTCTCTTGTAAATTTGTTTTCCTTGATTTGTTCTCATAAACTCAACAGTTATATCTTTAGCCTCCTCCCAAACATGCCTTCTAATAACTCTTATTTGAGATTTAGGAGACAAGCTTTTTTCACTTAAAGAACAGTAGCTACAGTTCCTAGCGTTGGATATATATTCTCTGTATCCCTGTCGAGTAGTGGTTTTATATTTTAAACACATATTGTTAGGGCAATAATATATATCTTCATCTTTATCATAGCGAAAGAAGGTTTTAGTATATATCCCTTTTGTATGTGGTCCTAATCTATATGCTACTGCTGGCTTAATATTTCTAGCTATTAGTTTCTTTAAAACTAAATTGGTAAAGTACCCTGCATCTAACCCAATAAAGTTTATATCAAAGCCAAACTTTTTCTTCTGAACATCTACGCGAGACATTATAGGCTGTCTATTATAAACATTTCCAGGAGTTACATGTACATCTGTAATTATATTTTCTCTGCTATCAACAGTTCTATGGTCAAGATAGAAAAAACCTTTTGGTTTATTGTCTCTAACCATATACCCACTTTCAGGATCTGTTTTGCTAACTTTTATAGATTTATTTTCTGGTATTTGGTCTTTTTTTTAGCGGAGTTTTACCATGAGCCTCTCTATCTTCATTTATATCTTTATCTAATTCCTCTAGGTATTCTTTTGGTTCTACTGTAACTTGCACTAATTCAAATTTGTTCTTATTGGCGTTAGCTTTTATATGGGTAGAGTCAGCATAAAGTATTTTTCCACTTACTAATCCATATTTTATAGCTTGGCGCACAATTTCATCAAATATTTGCTGATCTATATCGCTATCGCGAAAACGCCTTCTACGATTTTGACTAATAGTTGAAGCATTTGGTATAGGTTCAGTTAAAGAATAACCTAAGAACCATCTATAAGCTACATTAACTTCTATTTCTCTTACAAGCTGGCGCTCTGAGCGAATTCCATATAAGTATCCAATGAATAGCATTTTAAATAAAACTACTGGATCGATTGCTGGTCTTCCGTTATCTAAGCAATAAAGCTTATTTGCAATATTTCTTATGAACGAAAAGTCTATATATTTATCTATTTGTCTCAAAAGATGATCTTTAGGAACTAAGTTTTCTAGTATAACTACTTCAATTTCACCTTGCGAATTATTTCTTTCATTTATCATTGTATCTACCCCTACTATTATTTATTACTATAAATATAATTCGCTGTGAATATTAAAAATCCTTTTTGCTCAAAGAAAAAACTGCTGACAAAATATGTTTGTCAGCAGTCTGAAGGACTTACTTTTAATAGTAAGTCCTATTTAAAAAATCTGCATCACTTACAGTACATTTCTCCCCAAAACATTTAATCCAAATTTAGTAAAAACCTCATTTATATTTATGGTACGATTCACCATGAAGGTTGTAACGTAGACTTTTTAGTTGTTACTAGAAATAAGTATAGAATTGTACTCTTTTTAGGTATCCCATTTTCTCAACTTATTAAAATTAAGACTATGTTAAAGAATAATGTTGATATTATAACAAAATAAAAGAAACCTATATACAATTATGCTGATTTTCAAACTTTCTGGCTGCATAACCCAAGACACTGGGGCAAAGCAGCCCATGGATTATTATGCCAGTTGAAGTTATCATAATTAATATCATTTTCTTCAAATAAGTAATTACAGTCTGGAATATCGTCAATAACACTATGAAATTCTTCCATCCTCTCAATAATAAAGCCTGACTTAGTTAAAGCGTTGACGTAATCTTGTATTCGCCAAGCGAAAGTTGGAACTTCTCCAAACGGGCCCACGTCTTCATAGCGTTTAACAACTTTAAAAATTCCCTTATATACTTTTTGGTCAAAAGGCCGAGCAAAGGGATGTGTATCAAAAAGCATATATTTACCTCCTTTTTTTAATATGCGGTAAATATTGCTATACATCGCATTTAAATCATTAATCCAAACATGAACACCATTAGAAGTATAAACTAAATCATAGGTACTGTCTGCGAGTTCATTCAGTTTCATGCTGTCACAGACATAATACTTTACGTTAAAATTTCTTTTTTCTGCGATTTTCTGTGCATTTTCAATTTGCTTGTAAGAAATATCCGTAGCTGTCACCTTTGCTCCCAAAGCACAAAAGCTAAATACTGCTGTATTGTCACCACAGGACGGAACACAAACATTTTTTCCTTTTAAGTCGGGATAATATTCTTTTATCATTGTAGCCATTGCATGAGGAAAACCCTTGTAGGGGTCTTTCTCAAGAGCCAAAAATAGTTCATCAAATTTGGTTTTGCTAAAATACTCATCAGAATGATTATTCCAATCATCAATTATTTTATCTTGTCTGAACATAACTTACCTCCGAAAATATAAATAATTTTAAGTTCATACTTTTGCGCAATTATAAATTAATATTATTGTTATTAAAGGATACGCTAAATCAATAAAAGTCGAGCCCTTACCAAATCATGTTTAGCTATATTGTAAATTATATTTTTTCACAGTAAAAGGTAAACAATCACTATAGTTATTTTATGCACAAAACCTCTGCAAGCTTTAAGCCTGCAGAGGTTTTGTATGTTAATACTATTTTAAATACACAATTTTTTTAATTGTATCATAAGAAAGATTGTATTTTATCATAAGTTCCTCAATACTTCTACCATTTTCTTTTTCTAATTTAATTTGTTTGTTTCTAGTTATAATTTCTTGTCTTGTACCATTTCTACTTCCCCAGGGATTCTTTCTCCCCTCTGGTTGCGGTATATATAATATCTCACCAGCTATATATTTCTGAATTTCACTAAGTAAGTCAAAAGGTAATACTTCTGTCGCATTTATATATTTCATTCTAATTTGCTCCTTCACTTCATAAATAATTAAGTAAAAGATGCAAAATCAGGCTTATTGACATTTCAAAATTAGAATGAAAAGGCGATTAAAAGATTCTCTATGCAGTTATCGCCATTATCTATAAGACTGATTCTGCATAGAGCTTTTTTCCTGATTCTACATTACCTCTGAAAAAACCTAGATTCAAACGAATCATCATCATTTTTTCCACCCCCAATATTAATTACATGATACTTACATTGTAAATAAATTTTGAAAATTAAGCATCTAAATGTGATAGATTAATGTGTAATATGTACAATTGTAGCATATAAATCCAGATTATATCTATGAATATTAATTATAAGTTTAATATTTTCAACCTACTATATCCTAATAATAAAAAATGAAAAAGAAGAATCCTATTATCTGAGGATTCCCCTTCTTTATTATTTATAAAATATCTCTGTACTTTCTCATCGATTTCTATCCGTCCCATATTCGGTGTCTAGTAGCTGCAATATACCTTGAATAGTTTCTTGTATCTCCTTTGGTAAGGGTTTTACATATTTTATTACAAATTTATTATTTGAGAACATTACGTATTAGCTGGAAACAAATGCTCCTTTAAAATATATGATTATCACATATTTGTAAAATAGTTAAGCTTTCATCTATATTCACTTCTTTTGCAACTAATGGTAAATCTATAGATTCAACTATATCCGAGGCCAAGGTTTCTTCACAGATACTCCTATGGTATCTTTTAATTACCTCATCAATTCTCATGCTGTTACTCTTTATGCCAAGAACTATTTTTTGTTCCACTCTTAGTCCAGCCTCTTTTCTCAGCAGTTGGCATTGACGTAAAAGTTCCCGATAAAAACCTTCTAAAATAAGGTCTTCACTGAGTGTTAAAAGCAGTGCTATTTCTATGTTTCCATCATTCCCAACAGCAAAATCATCATTGTATATGGTTTTTTCTAAAAATAGTTTACTTTCCAATGGTTTATCCCATTTAGGTATTTTCACCCGAGCTCCTGAGTCGAACTGATTTACCATTTCAAACATTTCATACTCAGTAGTCTCTTCTAAGAGTCTCTTTACCTCCTTGAGATTCTCTTTAAGTTCAGTTCCTGCATTTTTAAAGTTCAAAGTAAGGTATCTCTTTTTCAAGCTACAGAAATCCTCTAGAAAAACTATTTCTTTTATATTAAGCTCATCCCTAATTATATTCATCATTTTATTTATAATTTCTTTATTATCATAATCTGTCCTTATATACATAGCTGACAAAGGCTGCTTAACCTTAAGTTGTTTCTCATTTCGTAATTTTAGAGCCAAGCCTACTAATTTTCTTACAATCTCCATTTCCTTCAATATCTTACTATCTTCCACTTGCAGCCCTTGCGGCCAATTGCTTAAGTGTATAGATTCCTCTGAAGAACTTTCAAAGCATCTCACCATATTCTGCCACATTTGCTCAGTCATAAAAGGTATAATTGGCGCCATTATCTGCATAGTGGCTTTTAAAGCATGATATAAGCACCAATATGCAGCAAGCTTATTTTCAGTTTGTTCTTGTTTCCAGAATCTGCGCCTATTTATTCTTACATACCAGTTTGACATATCATCAGTAAAGACTTCAAAAGCTCTTATAACCTCTGAGGTCTTATAATTTTCTAACGCGCTTGTCGTCTCTTCTATAAAGCGGTTAGTTCTTGCAACCAACCACCTATCAGTTATATCAAGCTTTGTATCAGCCTTAAAATTCTTAAGCTCAGGTTTTTCAATAGTTGCATAGGTCATAAAGAAACTATATACATTCCAAAAAGCAAGCAGCTTTCTCCTAGCTTCCTCCCCTAAATTGTAACCAAACCTTACCTCACTGGCTACATTTGTACCGGCAAAAAGATATCTTATAGCATCTGAACCAATATTCTCAGCAGCCTCATCAAATTTTATCATAAAGCCAGTTTTTGAAAACTTAGAACCATCTTCTCCTACAACACTGCCATAGGCAAGCACTCTTTCATAAGGTGCTTTTCCTGTAAGAGTAACGCTCATAAATAGAAGAGAATAAAACCACAGTCTTACTTGTTCTATCATCTCTGTTACCCATTCTGCCGGAAAATTTTTTTCCCACTTGTCTCTATCATCAAAGTATCCCATAGTCGAGAAAGGAGTTATTCCAGCATCCAACCATACATCACCAACTTCAATAATCCTTGTTACTTCACTTCCACAATATGGACACTTTATTTTTATATTATCTATCCATGGTCTATGAAGCTCTGGTAGTTTGTCAACCTTACTTCCTCCAAGTTCTCTCAGTTCCTCTTTTGACCCTACCACAGTAAGCTTGCCACATTTCTTACAAGGATAAAAAGGTAGTGGTAATCCATAAAAACGCTTCCTTGAAATGCTCCAATCTCCCATATTTGCAAGCCAATCCTGCATTCTCTTTCCAACATGTTCAGGCTCCCATTTCACAGTACTTGCAGCATCCTTAAGTTTTGGTTTGATTTCTTCCGTAGCTATATACCATTCCTGTACAAGTCTAAATATAACTTCTGACTTACACCTCCAACATATGGGATAGCTGTGCTTATGGCTATGAGTCACAAATAGTTTGCCCTGCTCTTCTAATTTTGAAAACACACTCTCTGAAACTTCTGATACATTTTTCCCTATTAGCCAATAATATCCTTCTAAAAAGTTTCCATATTCATCTACTGGACATATTGAAGGTAATCCAAGCTTTTGTCCTAACTCAAAATCCTCTACTCCACATCCTGGAGCTATATGAACTACTCCGGAGCCATCCTCTGAGGAAACCATATCCCACGATACTATTTTGTGACTAAGCTCCTTTTGGGCAGGCAAGAAGGGGAAACAGGTTTCGTAACCCAAACCTTCAAGTTCACTTCCCTTTACATCCTGCAGTATAGTCTTTTTTTCTTTTATAAATCTCAAAGCACTTTTAGCTAATAGTACAGGTCTTTTATCGCCATAATCAACAACACAATAATCTATTTCCGGATTAACTGCCAATGCAACATTAGCACATAATGTCCAAGGTGTAGTTGTCCATACTAATATATCCCAAGGCTTTTCTTTCAAAGGGAGTTTAAAAAGCACTGCATTATGCTCAAGCTCTTTATAAGATCCTGTCATTTCGTGTTCAGAAAGAGAAGTGCCGCATCTAGGGCACCAAGGCATTGGACGATGGGTCTGTTTTATCCATTTATTTTCATGACACTTTTTAAGAAAGTTCCATATACCAGCTATATTTTCATCGGTATTTGTATAATAAGAATTTTCCCAATCCATCCACTGTCCTAGACGTTTTGACTGTTCAGTTATAACTCTAGAAAATCTTTCTACTCTTTCAACACATTTATCAGTGAAATTGTCCATTCCAAAGTGTTCAATATCTTTCTTATTTTTAAAACCAAGCTCCTTCTCAACTTCCACCTCTACCCATAATCCCTGTGCATCGAAGCCATTTCTATAAAGGCAGGAATGACCTTGCATAGCTTTATATCTCAAGAAAATATCCTTTGTTGTCCTTCCCCAAGCATGGTGTATCCCCATGGGATTATTAGCAGTTATAGGACCATCTAGAAATCTAAAAGGTTTTTTATCCTTATTCTTTATCTTAAGCTTTTCAAAACATTTATTTTCTTCCCAAAAGTTCATTACCTCATGTTCAAGCTCTATAAAATCATTCATTTTTATCCTCCTTTATTTAACAATAATTGATGAGTTTCTTTTTTAATGTCTTCAATATCGCTGCTAATGTCTCCTTCACTCATGCCAATCACCACCTTCCAAAATTACATTGGAATGTCTTGGTGTTAAAGAGGATATAAAACAAAAAGACCTTCGCCCCTATAACAGGACAAAAGTCTATACTTCTTCTATACCACCTGATACGACATACCAACATATGCGCTCCATATAACGGTGGAACCCGTCAGAACCTACTCCTAGTGTTTCGGTCTAAAACTCTGGAGGGATATTCGATAATTTTCTAATCGTATCAGGCTTTCACTATCCCCGACTCGCTTTGTCTTTCAAAAATTATTTACTGTCTCCATCATAGCTTATAACAATATATAACGTTATTGGTATAATATCATACGATCAATAATTTGTAAAGTGTGTAAATAAGAGGTTGACGTCCGTATCAGCAAGAATATTTCTATAACAAAAATGCTTTTTTCTTTTATATCATTTAATTGGCCACTTCAAACTGACTGTAATAAAGGGAAGCATAGAAACCATTTTGCGCTAGAAGACTCTCATGGTTTCCTCTCTCTACAATATCTCCATCTTTAACAACCAAAATCATGTCTGCATTTTGGATAGTTGACAGTCTATGAGCTATGACAAAACTTGTTTTATCCTTCATAAGCCTTGATAAAGCTTTTTGAATTTCTATTTCTGTTCTTGTATCTACACTTGAAGTAGCCTCATCTAATATCATAATTGTTGGATTAGTCAGCATAGCACGAGCAATAGTTAAGAGCTGCATTTGTCCTTGAGAAACATTAGATGTCTCACTAGATATTACAGTATCATATCCTTCTGGGAGTGTACGAATAAAATGGTCGCAGCAGGCTGCTTTTGCAGCAGCTATAATTTCTTCTCGTGTAGCATCCATCTTACCATAAGCAATATTTTCAGCTATTGTACCTTTAAACAGCCATGTATCTTGAAGTACCATACCAATTTGTCTACGCAATGTGCTTCTAGAAATTTCAGTAATGTTAACCCCATCAATTGATATAGATCCTCCATTCAATTCATAAAAACGCATAATCAAGTTAATTAATGTAGTTTTTCCTCCACCTGTTGGGCCAACAATAGCTACTATTTCGTTAGGCTTTACTTCCAAATTTAAACTCTTTATTAAAGTTCTATCTTGTGTGTAACCAAACTTTACATTCTTAAAAGTCACTCTACCATTAGATTTTGGGAATGTACTAGCCGTATTATCTATAGCTTCTTCCTCTTCATCTAATAGTTCAAAAACTCTCTCAGCTCCAGCAATAGCAGATTGTAGAGACATAATAACATAAGATGCTTGAGTAATAGGCTCGGAAACTTGATTTACATATTGTAAAAACGCCTGAATTCCACCTAAGGAAATTTGTCCACTAAGTGTCATTATTCCTCCTACAATAGCTGTAACAACGAAACCTAATTGATTTAATAGCCTTATAGTTGGATATATAGCAAAATCAATGAATTGTGCTTTTCTATTTGCTTCAAGCTGCTTTTTGTTAAGCTTAGAAATCTCTTCAATCATATCAGATTGTTGGTTAAATACCTTTATAATACGATTTCCAGAATATACTTCTTCAATTTTTCCACTCAAATCACCCATGGCAGCAAAATTATCTGCATAATAACGTTGACTCAATTTTGATACAAAATTTGTTGCAATAGCACTGATTCCAATGGATATAAAAATTAAAAAAGATAACTTTGGATTTAAGATAACCATCGCAATAATGGTAAATACAATTGTAAAGCAAGAAGATATAAACTGCATAAATCCGACTTGCATTACTAAAGATACTTTTTCAAGGTCAGTTGTTACTCTACTCATAACATCCCCTGTTTTATGTGAATCAAAGTATTTCAGCGGAAGCTTATTTATTTTTTCGCTAATGTCTTTACGTAGTGATAGGGTTAAATTTTCACCAATGCTAGATATTATATATTGCTGAATATAAGAAAGCAAACTGTTAACAATAGATGTTAGTACTAACATCAAAACTGGCATAGCTAGTGCCTGTGTCACCATTGATAAAACACTTACAGATCTATCATAACTACGAATTGCATTTACTAGATTATTAATAGCTGCTCCAACCATAAGTGGCATAATTGCATAAAATGCACTGCTAAGTAATGCCGATATACCTACAATTATCAGCTTTTTATTTTGCGTTTTTAATCTTATCATTAGTCTTTTAATAGTCTTTTTTGTATTTTGAGGAATATCCTCGCTAAACACCATTGTATTTTTATTTTTATCCTTCTTCATAAAATCAAGCCTCCTTTATATTCATCTGACTTTTAGCAATTGCTTGATATACAGGACAGTTTTTCATTAGGTCAATATGTTTTCCAATACCAACTAGTTTTCCTTCATCTAATACAAGGATTTGATCTGCATCCATAATTGTACTTACTCTCTGAGCAATTATTATCTTAGCTGCATCTGTCATATTTTCTTTAAGTGATTTACGAAGTGCTGAATCTGTTTTTAAATCCAAAGCAGAAAAGCTATCATCGAAAATATAAATTGGTACCTTTCTTATAAGGGCCCTTGCAATAGACAAACGTTGCTTCTGTCCACCTGAAAAATTTGATCCACCTTGAGAAACTTCAGATTTTAATCCCATAGGTAATTTATCTACAAAAGAATCTGCTTGAGAAATACTTAATGCTCTCTTCATATCTTCCTTAGTTGCCTCTTTATATCCCATTCTTAGGTTATCTTCAATTGTCCCACTAAATAAGAAAGCTTTCTGAGGAACGTAACCAATTGTGTCCCTTAATTCCTTTTGTGAAAGGCATCTTATATCCACACCATTTATACGAATTTCTCCTTGGTCTATGTCATGTAATCTTAAAATAAGATTAGCAATAGTGCTCTTACCAGAACCTGTACTTCCAATAATGGCTGTTGTCTGACCTTCATTACATGAGAATGATAAGTTTCTTATAACTGGTTCCTCTGCTCCATGATAAAAGAAAGATATATTTTCAAATTCAACGACTGCAGGGTTATCCCTTATATATTCTTTTTCTATGTTTAAATCCTGAATCTCTGGATTAATTTCCAAAACTTCCTCTATACGGTCAAGACATGATTTCATTTTAGGAAGAGTAACACTCGTTGTTGTAGCCAACATTATATAGCTCAATGTAATAATAGAGTATTCAATAACAGCAGTTATTTGTCCAATTTCCATTGTCCCCTTCATAGAAAGTACTCCACCTATCCAAACTATAAGAGCTATAGATAAGCCAATTATAAGCCATATTGTAGGATTTAATACAGCAAATAGCTTATTTAGCTTTATCATATCTGTAGCATATCCCTTAAAAGCTTTGCCTGCTCTACCTTCCTCGTATTTTTCATTTCCGAAAGCACGAATAACACGGATTCCAGTAATAGATTCCCTTATTACCTGATTAATATTATCTAATTTAGTCTGAACCCTTTTAGAAATAAATATTGATTTCTTAAGTACTAATCCAGCAAAAGCCATAAATATTACCACAGATAAAATAAGCATTAAGGCTAAAGTAAAACTAGTGTATGCTGTCATAACAATAGATGTACTAATAAAAAGTGGGGCTGGAACTATAAGCTGCAAGACCAATCCAAAAGTCTGTTGCAGATTAGAAATATCTGAAGTTGTACGTGTAATCATAGAAGAAACCCCAATAGTGTCAAATTCATGAATAGATAACTCCTGACTCTTACTTAAAATCTTATCTCTCATGTAGTATCCAAAAACTGCAGCAAGGTCTGCAGAATAGTAACTTCCTAACACAGCTGCCACTGTTGTTATTAAAAGAACTAATATCATTTGAACTCCTATACGAAGAATCTCATTCATATCACTTTTTAAAATTCCATTGTCTACAATTCCTGCTATCAGAAATGGAATGAGTAATGTTCCTACTACTTGTCCTAAAAGCATAACTAATGTTATTCCTACTTTGCCTTTTCTTTCTTTTAGGAATAGTTTTAAATACTTCATAGTTTACCTCCGTTATGTAAGTAATTTTGCAAAATTTATTTTCAGTGGTATTATAAAGCTTAAAGTAACTTTAATGTCAATAGTTTATTTAAAACTTGGAGGTTATTATGAAAGATAAATCTTATATGCCAATAAAAGAATTTTCCCTTCTCACTGGTATTAAGCGTGAAAACCTAAGATATTATGATCAAATTGGATTGCTCTCTCCAGAATTTCGTGGCGAAAATGATTATCGCTATTATACTCGAAGCCAGCTTACTACAGCATATTTAATCATTTCTCTTAGAGAGATTGGCATTAGTATAGACGAAATCAAGAAGTATATAGATATACGTAGTCCTGAGCAGATGTTTTCTTTATTTAGCGCACAGAAAAAACATATTTTGACGGAAATAAAAAAACTTAAACGTATTCTAGAAATCATGCAATTATATGTGGATATGGCAGAAGATGCTATTAGATATGAGGAAAACAGCATAAATATTGAATATAAAAAGAAAGAGCCTATTTTTTTAGGACCTATGCTTTCTAATGATCCTCTAGATAATTCTACTATTTCATTTTATAATTTCGCTGCTGAAAATGGAATTGATGTAGGTTATCCCCTTGGTGCTATTATTAATACAGAAAGCATTGAGTCTGGAGAGCCTTTATTACTAATGCACTACTATTTTAAGGTGAAAAATGGCCAAAATTCATATAAGCCAGAAGGTAAGTATGCAGTGTTCTATGGTAGATGTGCTTATGGAGAATCCGATGATCTTTATGAAAAGTTATTTACATTTATTAAAGAAAATAATCTACGTATTTGTAGTAATGCCTATGAGGAATATCCCCTAAATGAACTTACTACTAAAGATGAAAAACAATACTGTGTAAAGATAGAAGTTATGGTAGAAGATATTTGATATTCTCCTAATTTCTCTACGCTATAGATGCAAATAAAACACGTTGGCGAGAAATATCAGCTTTAATCAAAACATTAAGATACAAAATAGCTTTGTTTTTGTTCCATAGAACTTCCGATCTTCATTGCTCTTCCGATTTAGACAGATAAAAAGGGTAGTCATTCCACTACCCCCTTTAACATACCCTGATCCATAAAGCTAAAGTTCAAAAATCTTTGTTGCAATATTTTTGCAAAATTCACTGTCATGTTCCACAAACAGTAAAGTTGGCGAGTATTCAAGCAATAACTCTTCTATTTGCATACGTGAGATAACATCAATAAAGTTAAGAGGTTCATCCCAAATATGCAAATGAGCTTTCTCACAAAGACTTTTTGCAATGAGCACTTTTTTCTTTTGGCCGCCGCTGAAGGATGACATATCTTTTTCAAATTGATCTCTGGAAAAATCAAGCTTTCTTAAAATGGCTTTAAAAAGACTTTCATCAATATTGTTATTTGAAGCATAGTCAGTCAGATTGCCCTGAAGATGCGATGTATCCTGGGACACATAGGATATTTTAAGCTGACTTCCCCTGTTGAAATTACCTGTGTAGTTTATATCCTCGCCACAAATAAGTTTGATAAGACTCGACTTTCCTGAACCATTTTTACCTTTAAGTGCAATTCGGTCACCTTGCTCAATACTAAAGCTAACATCTTTACACACCATGGTATCGTCATAAAAAATCGAAACATTCTCAAGTTCCACAAGTTTGCTTTTATGATAAACAAGTTGGGAAATCTTCAAGCTGTCGGAGCTTTCAATATTTTTGAGAAGCTTAGACTTTTCTTCAATAGCAGCTTGCTGTCTGCTTTCAATTGACTTAGAACGTTTCATCATTTTAGCAGCTTTATGTCCAACATAACCTTTATCCAGCTTAGAGCCAGAGTTTGTTGTTCCTTTCTTGGATTTTTCTACTTCATGGGACCAATTACCTGTTCGTTTAGCCGACTCCGATAAGCGATTAATATCTTTTTTAAGCTTCTCGTTTTCTGCAAGCTCAAAGTTATCCTGCCTTTGTTTATTTTCCCACCAGCCGGAAAAGTTACCTTTTTGTATTTCTATATTTGTCTTATTTATTGAAAGGACATGGTCAATACAGTTATCTAAAAAATACCTATCATGTGAAATCAGAATAAATCCTTTCTTTTTTCTAAGGTAATTACTCAGCTTTTTTCTAGCTTCAGCATCCAAATGATTTGTAGGTTCATCAATAAGTAAGAAGGAATTCTCCTTCAAAAACATAGCAGCAAGCAATGCCTTGGTCTGTTCTCCTTTTGATAGCGTACAAAACTGTCTATATAAAACATCATCGTCTATATCTAAAAGCGATAATTCTTTCATTATTTCCCAGTCCATTGAGTTTGGACTGATTTCTCTTATAATATCTATAGTGAAATATTCTTGTTCCTGAACCTCATAAGGAAAATATTCAAACGCTACATTGGCTGAAATATTTCCAGCATATTCATATTTACCGAGTAAAAGATTCAGAAAGGTAGTTTTTCCTCGTCCATTTCTTCCGGTAAAACCCAATTTCCAATCGGTATCTATTTGAAAGTTTACATTTTCAAAAATATTATCATAACTGCCTTCATAAGCGAAGGTCAGGTTTGTTACATTTATTAAAGACATATTTTTATCCTCCTTTGTGATTAAAAGTACAAATAACAAAGTCGGAACATAGGCGACTGGTATTACTCCATATAAATGTCGCCCGAAGTATCCGGCTCTATATGAAGATTATCATGTGTTAACGAAGTATCTTTATTATCCATTATATAATCCCTCCTACTTATTCTCATGATTTGTAAAAAAATAAGAGCCGCAAGAAATTATTATTCTTACAGCTCATAAACATATCAAATCTAACCCTCTATTAAGGGCAGGTCGAGTATATATTTTCTGAGTGAAAAAACAATTAACTTTCTTGCATAAGCACAACAAAAAAATGACATTATAGGAACTCACAATTTTGTTATGCTTTGTTAAACTAGCAAGAAAAATTAATCATCTTTTCAACTCCAATCATCATATTTGCTCAAATTATATCATACTAACTTTCATAATGCAACAAACAAATCAATTATCTATTAAAGTTTATTTAATAAAGGTACCCGCTATCACTGTAGTCCACTCTGTTATTGGACCAGGATACAATCCCATTAGTAGAATCATTACTATTGAAACAATCATCACAACTCTTAGTGAAAAAGGAACCTCTATAGGTGTACTATCATAGTCTCCATCCATAAGCATTACTCTAATTACAACTATATAATAGTAAATAGAGACTACACTCATGCCCATAGCTATAAAAGCGAGCCATATATAGCCTTGCTTCACAGCTTCTGAAAACAAATAAAACTTTCCTATAAATCCAGCAGCCGGTGGTATACCCGCTAAACATAGAAGACTTATCAATAGTGACGCTGTAAGTAATGGTGAGCGCTTCCACATTCCACTAAAGTCCTTTATATCTTCTTTACCGGTTTGATTGTAGAAGGTTGTAATAGATGCAAAAGCACCCATATTAGCAAAAATATAAAGTAGTATATAATACAGCATCGCCCCTACGCTAGTCTTGGTATATGCAATTATCCCAATGAGTATATAACCCGCATGAGCAATACTTGAATAGGCCAACATTCTCTTAATATTAGTCTGTGGTATTGCCAATATATTACCTAGTATAATGGATAGTACTGCTAATACAACAATTAAAGTTAAAAGTATGCTGTGATTTGGCTGCATCACTTGCATCAGTAGCTTTATCAATACTGCGAAAGCTGCTATTTTCGACCCACCAGCCAAAAATGCTGTAATTGGCGTAGGGGCCCCTTCATAAACATCCGGTGACCACATATGAAAAGGAACTACCGATATTTTAAAACCAAAGCCCGCTATCAGTAATATACTTCCTAGCATTACTAAAGGCTTATTATTACCTGTTGCTAAATAACTAACTATATCTGCAAATGAAACTGACCCACTGAGGCCATAAAGTAAGCTCATTCCATATAAAAGACCTGCGGTGGACATGGCACTCAATAATACATACTTGGTTGCTGCTACTGTTGATTTTATATTTTTCTTATCATAAGCTGTAAGTATGATAAAAGATATAGACATTAATTCAAGTCCAATATAAAGTGTAATCAAGTCGTTAGCTGATGCCATGACCATCATGCCCAAAACAGCGAAAATAATAATAGTAAAATATTCACTTCTGCTGTCTGATAACTTTTTAACGTAATTTATAGATATTAAGGTTACTAAAATAGCAGATATTATAAAAAGCTGCTTAAAGTAGACTGTCATACTATCGCTTACAAATAATCCCTTATAAAAGCTTGAGCCTTGTCCGAAATCATATATAAAGCTGAAAAGTAATATACCTAAAAGACCTAAAGCTGAAAAATATCCTATTATATATTTTTTAGTACGGGGAAGCACTAAACCCATTACAAGAAGTAATAAGCCCAGAGAAGCAATAAGTATCTCAAGTAAAACTGAATTAAAATTCATTAAAAAATCCCCCCTATACCAAATAAGATAAACTTCTGAGCTATAGGAACTATTCCACTGGTAATCATATCCATAATAAGTTTCGGGAAAATTCCAAGTGTTATTAAGGTTCCACTTAATAGTATTATAGGTATCATTTCAACACCCTTCGCATCTTCTAATCCATCCCAATTTGTGTTCCGTGGTCCAAAAAATACTTGTTGTATAACTCTTAGTACATATATTGCCGTTATTACTATTGCAAACATAGAAATTACAGCAAGTACAGGATATACTTGAATTGCACCTACAAACACCGAGAATTCTGCTACAAAATTAAATAATCCAGGTAATCCTAAGGAAGCTAGCCCTGCAATCATAAATGCTGCAGCCACTCTTGGCATTTGATGAGCCAGTCCACCAAAATCGGAAATAGTTCTCGTATGTGTCTTTTCATAGATTAATCCTACTAGAGCAAAGAACAATGCCGCCATGATTCCATGAGCAAACATCTGTGCCGCAGCACCGCTTATTGAAACTGTATTAAGTGAAGCTACACCAATAAGTACATAGCCCATATGACTTACCGATGAATTAGCCACCACATATTTGATATCCTTTTGCACCATAGCTACAAAGGCTACATACACAGCATTTACAGTAGCAAGTACTGCAATTAAAGGAGCCCAATAGGCTGCGCCTTCCGGAAAGAAGTTTATACCTACACGTATAAGTGCATAACCTCCAAGCTTCATAATAACACCCGCAAGGAGCATACTTATTGCTGTTGGAGCTGCTGAGTGTCCATCCGGTGTCCATCTATGAAGAGGAAACATAGGAACAAGAACTCCAAAACCTAACATCAACACAAAGAATGCGAATTTTTGAAATTGAACATCATATTTAACAGAAGCAAGCTTTACAATATCAAGGGTGTATTGCCCAAGTCCTGCTACCGAATCCCCTGCATATGCGTATATAGCCATAATTCCCACAAGTGCTACCGCGCTGCCTCCAAGTAGATATAATGTATATTTCATCCCAGCATATTCCTTATTCTTACTTCCCCAAACGTTGATAAGTATGAACTTAGGTATAACTGCCATTTCCATAAATAAGAACATTAGCAGTAAATCTCTTGAGATGAAAACACCAAATACTCCTCCTACCAGTAAAAGCATATAGAAGAAAAATTCTTTTACTCTGTTTTCGAGCTTCCAGGAAACAAAAACTCCACTGAATAGTATTATTGATGTAAGAAGCACCAATGGCATACTTAATCCATCAACACCTAAGTCAAAATTTATCCCAAATTGGGGCACCCATTCATAGTGTTCAAGGAATTGCATTCCCCCCATAGCACTATCATAGTTAAAGTAAGCAACAAAGGATAATATTAAAGCAGCGGAAGCAGCAAATAACGATATTACTTTTACAGCCTTGTTGTTTTTCTGAGGAACAAATAAAAGCAGCAATGCTCCTATTATTGGTGATAAAAATATTAGAAAAAGTATATGAAATCCCATTATTTAAATACACCTCCCAGTAAAGGAGTGGACATAACTATTACAATTATAACCACTGCAGTAAATATTACTAAAGCATAACTTTGTAAATAGCCTGTCTGAATAACCCGAGCCTTTTTTCCCGTAAATCCTAATAATTTAGCAAATCCATCAAATATCTCATCTATTAGCTTATGGTCTATCCAATCTAATATTTTCCCTACAACAATCATTACATTGTTGAAAATCCAAGAATATATCTCATCTACATAGAATTTGTTGTATAAAAGATTATATAAACCATTCCATCTCTTGACAATATCTTTAGTGTCTACAACCTCTTTATAATATAGAAGCCATGCTGTAAAAATTCCAGAAAGTGCAGCTATGGTAGATATACTAGCTACAATCATATTGATCTGTGGAATCTCAGCTTCACCAAAGAAGATAAACGTACCAAAGCTTTGTCCAAAAGTATTATAGAACCAGGGCGAATTTATAAATCCACTAAATATGGACAATATCGCTAATATTATAAGCGGAAGAGTCATAACCCAACCGGATTCATGGGCATGATATTCTGAACGTTTCTTTCCAAAGAAAGCTACAAAAATCAGCCTGAACATATAAAAGGCAGTCATAAAAGCTACTACGGTTCCTATAATGTATAAGCCTATATGTCCATTTGATAATGCCGCACTTAATATTTCATCCTTACTCCAGAACCCTGACAGAGGAAAAATACCTGCCAGCGCAAAAGATCCTATCACAAAGGTCCAGGTAGTAATGGGCATTTTTTTCTTCAGTGCACCCATTTTAAAGATATTCTGCTCTTCAACTGCATGAATGACACTTCCTGCTCCAAGAAACAACAGTGCTTTAAAAAAAGCATGGGTTGTAAGGTGGAACATTCCAGCAGTTAAACTTCCAAGCCCCATAGCCATAACCATATATCCAAGTTGACTTAGGGTTGAAAAGGCAAGAATTCTCTTTATGTCCTTCTGCACAATAGCTATTGAGGCTGCAAAAATTGCAGTAAATCCTCCTATATATGCCATTGCAAGAAGTATGGTATTAGCACTTTCAAATAAAATAAATCCTCTGGCTATAAGATACACACCTGCTGCAACCATTGTTGCCGCATGAATGAGCGCACTTACCGGAGTTGGACCTTCCATTGCGTCCGGAAGCCATACATGCAGTGGAAACTGAGCGGATTTTCCGATAGGCCCTATAAATATCAGCGCAGCTATAAGAATTAGAGAAACTGTTCCCTTTGATCCTTCTATCAATGCCGCAAGTTCTCCAAAATTAAAAGTTCCAAACTTAACAAATAATAAAATTATACCGATCATAAATCCAAAATCTGCCCATCGGTTAGTTATAAATGCCTTTTTGCTTGCATTAGCAGCAGCGGGCTTATGAAACCAAAAGCCTATTAAAAGATAGGAACAAAGCCCTACCAGCTCCCAACCTGCAAACATCTGGAAGTAATTACTTGATATAACAAGAACCAACATTGAAAAAGTAAACAGGGATATATATGCGAAATAACGGGAAAATCCATTGTCTCCCTTCATATATCCTATGGAATATAGAATTACCAGTGTTGCAACAAAGGTAACTATCACAAGCATCAGTGAAGAAAGTGGATCTACCAGAATTCCCATCTGTATTTTAAGTCCCTTAAATGCTCCCATCGATGGAATATTTAGCCAATCAACTGACAATTCCTGCGGTTTTGCTCCGCGTAACATATTAATCAGAACTCTTACTGAAAGCAGTGCAGAGGTACCTACTGCAGTTAATGCTACCAACGCACTTACCATTTTAGCCCTTTTTGTTAAAAAGACAATTATGATAAAAGACAAAAGTGGCAGCAGCGTTATAAATAATGCATTTTCAGCCATTAATATTCACCTACCTTATTATAATCTACCATTTCAATAAATCTATATCGTCAACAGTAGTTGATTTTCGGTGGCGATACAGCGATAAAATGATTGCCAGACCTACTGCTACTTCTGAAGCTGCCACCGCAATTATAAAAATCGCAAAGGTATGCCCTGTCAATATGTCCGGTTTTAAAAAATGATTAAAGGCTATAAGATTAATATTTACTGAATTCAACATGAGTTCTATTCCCATAAAAACTGCTATGGCATTCTTTTTTGCTACTGCACCGTATAAACCTATACAAAAAAGCGCAGCACTTAATATTAGATAATGATATAAAGTGATCATTTAGATTGTTTCACTCCTTTCCCAATTACAATTGCCCCTACTGTTGCCACAAGCAATAATATACCTGCTATCTCAAAGGCAACGGAGTAATCATTAAGTAAGAGTGATGCAATATCCATTATTGTGGATTCAGGTGCTGTACCGGCTACTGGTGCAAATTCTGATGAAATTATAATCCGTGCAAATGCTAGAAATATTGCTAGTGCAGTAAATGCACCATACACTTTATACCTGTTAAAGCCACTGCTCTCTCCCATATCTCCTCTTTTAGTGAGCATAACGCCGAAAACAAAGAGTATTGATATAGCACCAACATAGACCATTATCTGAACTACGGCTAAATAGTCAGCATTTAGCAGCAAATAGATCATTGCAATGCCTATAAAGGTAGCAGCCATAAACAGTGCGCTGTGCACAAGATTTGTAGATAGCACCATTTTCAACGCGGCAAAAATAATAAAAGCACTAATAATATAAAACAATATAGAAGCAACCATTAATTACACCACCATGCCTTTCTGCCCGTTCTCAGCCTGCATACTAATATCCGCTGCAGCTTCCTTTTCGCTGTTTTCATGTGTCTTCTTTTTCCATTTATAAATTGTATCTTTCCTATGATAACATACCAGATCAAACTCAGTTTCAAAGTGAATTGCTTTTGTAGGACAAGCTTTTGTGCAAAGCCCACAGAATAAGCAATATCCAAGATTCATTTTATATTCCTGTAAAGTCCTTTTACCTGTATCATTTTTTACAAAGTCAACTTTGATTACCCCATTAGGACAGGCATCTGCGCACATATTACAAGATATACATTTATCAAAATCAAAGCCAAAGGATCCATGTGAACGTGGAGGCAATTTAGGCTTTACTTCCGGATATTGCACAGTAACTTTCTTCTTAAGGAATCTTTTCATTGTTATTCGCATTCCTTTAATCAAACCAATACCAAGCATATTTACACCTCCAATTATCTTATAAACTGAAACAATTTTATTCCAAGTCCCGTAATAAATACATTTGCTATAGCTACCGGAATAAGGTATTTCCAGTTAAACTGCATCATCTTGTCAATCCTTGCTCTCGGTAAAGTCCATCTCAGCCACAACAGGAAGAAAATCATAATATAGGTTTTAATCATAAACCATGCCCAAGAAGGTAAAAAGGGCCCTTGCCAGCCTCCAAAGAACAGAGTCACTCCAAGAGCTGCCATAACAAATAAGTTTGCATATTCTGCCATAAAAAAGAGTGCAAAACGCATGCCTGTATATTCAGTGTGGTAGCCTGCTACAATTTCCTGCTCAGCCTCCATCATGTCAAAAGGAGACTTATTAAGTTCTGCCAGCGCTGCTATGACGAATATTATAAAAGCAACAGGTTGAAATAGGATGTACCATACTTTATTCTGCGAAGCTACGATCTCATTTAAATTTAAAGTTCCTGCCAGCATAACTATTCCAAGCATTGAAAAGCAAAGAGGTATTTCATAGCTTATAATCTGTGCAACAGTCCTCATACCCCCAAGCAGCGAGTATTTATTATTTGATCCCCAGCCTGCCATAAGTATTGCCAATGTAGATGTAGATGATATAGCAGTAAAATACAAAACTCCAACATTAATGTTCACTGCTGATAGATTTTTACCATAGGGAAGTACAGCATAGAGCATAATAGTAACGGTAAAAATAAATATCGGTGCCACTTTATAAACAATTTTATCCACCGCTGCCGGTATTATAGATTCTTTTCCAATAAGCTTCACAGCGTCATTAATTGGCTGCAGGAGTCCTAAAGGACCAACTCTGTTAGGGCCAACCCTCTCTTGAAAAAATGCGGAAACACGGCGGTCTATCCACAAAATCATTATTATATTGAAAGTAACTACCGCTGCAACCGCTACAAAATATACAACAGACATTATCAGATTAATAAAAAAACTATTGAATCCTATAAAGCTTAAAATATTTCTTATTAATTCCGCTCCATTCTGAAAAATATTATTTATCATATCCATTTAAAATTCCCCTTTTTTAACGCCATATTTTTTAAGTTAGCGGTCAATCTCACCTAGGCAGATATCAAAGGATGCAAGCGTTGCTATAAAGTCCTGCAAGGTTTGTCCAATAGCCAATTCCGGGAAGATACCTATATTTACAAAAGAAGGTGAGTGAACATGTACACGATAAGGCTTTGAGCTTCCGTCACTAACCAAATAATAACCCAGTATTCCCTTAGCACTTTCAATCTGTCCATATGCCTCTCCTGGGGCCGGTTTAATGATTCTTGGTACTTTTGCAGTAATTGGCCCTTCTGGCAGAGATTCTACTGCCTGCTCTATTATCCTTATACTTTGACGTATCTCGAGAATACGGATGTAAAAACGATCATAGGCGTCTCCATTTTTAAGTACTGGAACTTCAAAATCAAACTTATCATAAACACTATAGGGTGCAACTTTCCTTAAGTCATAAGGTATCCCTGTTATTCTGATATTAGGGCCAGTAATACTGTATTCCATCGCCTTTTCAGCAGTTATCACTCCCACACCTTTTGTTCTTGCCTGAAATATCTCATTTCCTAAAATCATTTCCTCTATATCATTAAGCCTGTCATGAAGTTCCTCTATATTGTTCTTTAACCTAGGGAAAAATTCTTCCGGTAAATCGTCCATTACTCCACCTATAGTGTAATAATTAGGCGTCATCCTTGAACCTGTAACCATTTCTATCAAGTCAAGCATACCTTCCCTCGCTGTGAAACCATACATCCATCCGGTAACCGCGTTTAAATCTATAGCGGTACTTGATAATAGTACAAGATGACTTGCAATTCTCTGTAATTCGCCTATTATAACACGGAGATATTCTGCTCTTTCAGGAACTTCAATTCCCATTAGTTTTTCAACTGCTACCGCGTACCCCCAGTTATTTAAAGCACCTGCCAAATAATCCAGTCTCGGAGTTAACGCAGCAAACTGAGCATAAGTACGGCTTTCCCCAAGCTTTTCTATTCCTCTATGAAGATAACCTATATGATTTTCACATTTTACAATACTCTCCCCATTTAAGGTAAGCGCTGCTCTAAAGACACCATGAGTACTGGGATGCTGTGGCCCCAAGTTTATTTTAAATTCTTCCGTCTCAAAGCTTTCTTCTATAAACGACATCCAAACTCCCTCCTATTTTTATCCGTCTCAGAAAAACTATCTTTCACTTATTTTTTTCTTTTAGAATCTGCTAACGGGATTAAGTTTATAGCTCTTTTGAAGAGGATGTCCTACAAAATCCTCCGGGCATAGAATTCTCTTCAAATTTCCATGTCCATCAAAAAATATACCCATCAAGTCAAAAATTTCTCTTTCCTGCGGATCTGCTGCTTTCCAAAGAGAAGAAATGGAAGGTATTGAAGGCGTTACGTTATCCACTTTCTCGATCTTTATTTTTATACATAATAACTCAGCGTTATCATTCAACAAATGATACACAACTTCATACCAGCCCTCATAATCAGCGGATGTTATGTCCGCAAGCATCCAGTATTTAAAATCCTCTTTCAACGTTTTCATCAGCACAACAAGCTGTTCCTTTTTCACCTGAATTGCTTGTCCGTTTTCTGAAAGTGATAATTGTCCCCCTAAGGTATTATTTAATTTCTCAAGCAAATGAGTCATATCAATCATTTTTTCTCACCTTCGCAATCTCTGGATTTCTGAGCTTAGCCTTTAATTTTAAAAATCCCTCTATAAGAGCTTCTGGCCTTGGAGGACATCCAGGTATTACAACATCAACTGGAACAATTTGATCTACTCCCCTTATTACTGAGTAGGAATCCGCAAAGGGTCCTCCTGAAATTGCGCAGCTCCCCATAGCCATTACATATTTCGGTTCCGGCATCTGTTCATATAGACGCTTTAAAAGCGGAGCCATCTTTTCAGTTACAGTTCCAGCCACAATCATCACATCCGCATGCCGTGGTGATGGACGAAATACCTCATACCCGAAACGGGATATATCATACCTTGCTCCACCGGAGGCCATCATCTCAATAGCACAACAGGCAAGACCAAAAGAAACAGGCCATAGCGAATTGGAACGGCAGAAATCTATTGCCTTCTCTAAACTAGTAAAAATTACATGATTATTCAAAAGCTCTCTTAAGGTTTCATCATCTTCTTGGAGCATTTTCATTTCTTTTTCGAAAAGTTCACAGTCAAACACTTCTTTATTTTCACTTGCTGTGTCTTTATTATTTATTTCCATTCTAAAGCTCCTTTCTTCCATGCATACCATAGTCCTAATACAAGTATTCCAACAAATATGCACATTTCAACAAAGACAAAAAGACCTAAGGATTTAAAGGCAACTGCCCATGGGTATAAGAAAACCGTTTCTACATCGAAAATCACGAATATCAATGCGTATAGAAAATAACTTATTTTAAACTGCACCCAGGTAGGTCCTTGTGTATCCATACCGCACTCATAGGTTTTCTCTTTTTCGCTGTTTGGTCTTTTGGGTCGAACAAGCCAATTAGTAATAATAATAATAAATCCGAAAGCAATTCCACCCAATAAAAAAATTCCTAATGTACCATAATCCCGATTCATATTTTTTCTCCTTCCTTAACAAATTAAATAAAATTTCTATTCAAATACTAAGGTCTTCTCTTACGTCTTTATGGGATAGGTAATTGGAATTTGTTCATCTTCAAAGTAAATGACATAAACTTTGTCTCGGACTGCGGTTGTATTATAACAGCCGGGGTCGTCGAAGAACATCCATGTTAATTCTTTACCATTAGTCACTAGTTCTCCCCCCTTACTTATTAATTTTTCTATATTTTTTTCTTATCAGTGTTATATAGATATTAAAATTGATATATCTTTACCTATTGTAATTCTTTAAATGTTATATTTCAATATATGGCAATTTAATTATTTATTTCACATATTTCCAGATATGTGTTATACAACAGATGTAGCTGTATCATTGTTTTTTACTACAGTTAATTTATTTAACCTTTGATTATTCACATATTCATCGCAGATTTTTAATAGCTTCTTTAATACATTTAAATTTTATATTTCGTTAACTTTATCACAAATATCATCATTTTATAACTATATCTGACATTTTTATCTTAAAATGTATAAATATTTTTTAAACTTTTAATTCTTTTAAGTATTACCGTGTTTTTTTATACACCGCAAACTATCATAATTTGCACATTAAAAAACTCTATCAGCATATTAACCGATAGAGTTAATTTTCTATTCGTTAAAAGTTTTCCTCACCTTTTTCAACATGGTTCTTATAGGCAAGTTATATGGACACCTATTTTCACATACTCCACATTCTATACAATCCTTCGCTCTATTTTGCAGTGAAAAATATCTTTCCTCACCCCAGGCTGCAAGGTTATATCTTTCCTTATAGCCACTTAACACAAACATACTCGGGATATCAATATTTTGAGTACATGGAGCGCAATATCCGCATCGTCTGCAAAACTCCTTACCCAATCCATCAATTATCTTATTTATATTTTGTTTCTCATCTGCTGTTAATGGGGTAACGTTGTCAGCCACTCTTGCATTCTCTTCTACTTCACTTATCTCAGCCATTCCAGGTATTGCAGTAGTAATACACTGATTTTCTAAAATATACTTTAATGCTAAAGTTCCGTTCTCTATTGCTCCACCAGCCATTGGTTTCATTGCAATCACACCAATATTCAATTCCATAGCTCTTCTAAATAGCTCTTCACCTTGATTCTCCACTATATTGTAAGGATACATTATGGTTTCAAATTTTCCGGTTTCTACGGCAATTTTAAGTAAGTCTACACTATGAGAAGTAATTCCTATATGTCCAATCTTTCCTGCAGCTTTAGCTTCTAAAAGAGCTGTATAAGCACCGTCTTCACTTAACACCTTGTCCAGGTCAGCTTTAGTTCTTATATTATGAAATTGATATAGATCGATATAATCAGTTTTAAAATTCTTTAAACTTATCTCTATATCTCTTGCCATGGATGCTTTATCTCTTGCCATACTTTTAGTTGCGATAATCCATTTTCCTCTTCTGTCAACTAAAGCTTCACCAATAAATTCCTCAGAAACAGAATAACCTCTTGCACTGTCTAAAAAGTTGACTCCTGTTTCTTCTGCCTTTAAGATTACCCTTTTTGCCTCTTCTGTACTAATTCTTTGTACAGGTATTCCTCCAAATCCTATTACAGAAACCCTTAGTCCGGTCCTTCCCAATATTCTATACTGCATACTGCTAGCTCCTTTGCTCTTTTCTATATTAATTTATATTTACATACTACTTCGAAAATTTTTAGTAAGGTAACATGACATGATCATTTTCATTTAAAAAAATCTATATTTCCGCAATATCCATCATCTTTATGTGTTAAACAGAAGAAAAGCTGAGCTCCTAACATAATAGAATCCAGCTTTTCTTCTATTTATTGTTATTGACAAAAACACTTATTAAACATGTTCTACAAACCATTGAAGATTTTGTTCCATTATTGCTTTATGGAGCCCTGGTTTATGAGGACTGTGCTCCATTCCCTTAAATACTACAAGTTCACTTTCTACTCCTAAGTCTTGTAATCCTCTGTAGAGTTCATATGCGTTTGGAACAGGTACCCTTTTATCGTTATCACCATGTTGGATAAGCGTTGGTGTACAAGCAGTTTTTATATAGGTCATAGGAGAAGTTTTTGCATATATTTCTGGATCATCCCAGGGTGTCGCTCCTAGGTATGATCTAGTAAAGGTTGTTATGTCCGTATTTACATAGTAGGTAATCCAGTTACTTATTCCTGCTCCTACAGAGATTGCTTTGAATCGGTTGCTAAAGGTTGAGCAGAAGGCTGAGATGTATCCCCCTTGGCTCCAACCCATTACTCCAACTCTTTCACTGTCTGCAATGCCCTTTTCTATTAGGTAATCTACCCCTGAAATAACATCCTCATAGTCTCCTACCCCAAGCATTCTAAAATTACTTGTCAAGAACTTGTTCCCATAGCCTGAGCTTCCCCTATAATTTGGCTCAAGAACAATAAAGCCTCTCTCTACAAACTGCTCAACTGGATAGAGCTTATTCATATTATGAAAGGGGAATGATGCCCAGGTTGGTCCACCATGTATAACTACTAAAAGCGGATACTTTTTATTAGAATCATAATCATGAGGCTTGGATAAAACTCCTTCTATCTCAAGACCATCCTTGGTTCTCCAGATTAGAACTTGTTTTTTACTCAATAGTTTATTCTCGTATACCCTGCTTTCATTGGTTATTTGTACTGCGTTCATGTAAACTTCAGCTGCCTTATTTTTTTCTGTTTTAATATAGGCTATATTTTCACCGTCAGAGGTACTATCTGCATCGGCTATATAACATTCATCCTGGCTATAGATTGAAGAGATTTCACCCTTTTCAGAAACCATTCCAATTCGATAGTTCGCGCGATCCTGCCAGGTTACAAGGATTCCTTTACTTGTCCATTTAATAGGTGTAACACTTCTGTCAAATTCAGATAACCTCATTATGATTTCTTCTTTTTCAAGATCATATATCTCCAAAACCACGTCTTCCCAAACCTTCCATTTATAATCCTCTGACTCTCTTGGAGTTTTAGCAAATACAATCCTGTTTCCATCTGGAGAGAAGGAAATATTTGAACTAAAGATTCCAGTAATATTGAGTTTTCTAAACTTTTTAGTGGAGATATCCAATAGGTATAACTTTGCTTCTTCATCTCTTATATCCCCTGTGGGAGTACATATAAGTGCAGCTTTTTTCCCATCCGGCGATATATCAAAACCCCTTATGCTAAAATCCCTGGGATTTGTTATGTCCACTTTAACATCCTTTGGTTCTTCCTTTTTACCTTTTTTCTCATTACTTAGTTCTTTAAAGGCTTCAATAGCTTCCTCTATTCCTACATAGCATAAATAGTCATTCTTATATTCTTTATCAACATATTCAAATTCTCCATAAGTCTCTTTACGTTTCCTTAACTCCTCTGAATCAGCTTCCGTAGTGGTATAGTATATTCCCTTGCCGTCAGGAGACCAGATAAAGCTGTTTACACCTTCTTTGGAGCTTGTGATCTGAATTCCATTGAACTCGTCAAAGGTTTTCAAAATAATTTGCTTTCGAAGCTTTTCTTTTCCACCCACCTCTGAAATATAGGCTAAATAGTTCTTATCCGGCGCCCATGCAGGACTGCTGCTTTCAGATTTGCCTGTTGTGATGGGATAATGCTTTTGACCATCCTTTTCATAAATCCATACATGATTTCTGTATGTATTTTCAGCTAAATCAGAGGTCCTTTTAACATATGAAACAACCTTTCCTTCCTTACCAATACTTATTGATTGAAGCCATGGTAGTTGTACTAACTCCTCAATTGAAGTATAGCTTGTCTTATTCATAAATTCCTCAATCCTTTCATTATCCTAGGTTTTGTGCTGTAACAAACAATATTTAGTAATTTTAGCACTTGCTTTGATTATATAGCATATTTTAGATTTTTTAAACTATTCAATTTTGTTATTTATATATTCTTGAAAAACATAACCACCACCTGTAAGTAGCTATTTAAGCTACCTACAGGTGGTGGTTACTATAGTATATATTCTAAATTTTCTTTATATACAACTACCTTCAGTTTTTCTTTTTGTATATTTTAAAATAGTGATACCATCTTCTATGCTATACTCATCTAGATGTAGCTTTATTGTGGGATTATCTCCTAAAAACAAAGGTCTTCCTTTACCTAATATTATAGGAATTATTCCAATTATATATTCATCAACAATATCAGCTTTAATAAAGCTATCTACAAGCCCTCCACCACCAAACAGGAATATGTCCTTACCCTCCTTCTCTTTTTCTTCTTGAATTATCTTACATATATCTCCACTGATAAAATGAAGATTGTCTTGATTTTGAATTTTTTGTGATGTTGCTACGTATACCTTTTTATTTTTAAAATCATTATGCATATTTTGGACATAACAATTTTTACCCATAACTACTATATCTATATCTTCTAGAAATTTATCAAAATTGAATTTACTTTTAGTATTTAATGTGTTGTCCCCATCTCCAACTATCCAATCAAATCCGCCATCTTCTGACGCAATATATCCATCAAGGCTTATTGCTAAATTTAAAATTATTTTTCTTTTCATATTAAATTCCTCCTTATTATTTAAAATGTTATTTTATTTTCACACATTTTATAATTATTATTGTTTGATACATAATTAATTATAAGTTATAATAGTTGACATCCTATGTCATATAACAGGAGGAAAATAATGAGAGCAGACAGATTAATTTCTATACTAATGTTATTGCAGATATATAAAAAATTAACTGCTTCTGAATTATCAAAAAAACTTGAGGTCTCTGTAAGAACTATTTACAGAGATATTGATACACTTAGCGGTATTGGAGTACCCATTGTTGCTGATAAAGGTATAAATGGCGGAATAAAGCTTCTAGGAGACTATAAAACATCCCTTACAGGAATAAACAAAAATGAACTTCTATCTTTATTCATTCCAACTGGTGATAAAATTTTAGAGGATTTAGGTGTTGAAAATCTTAAATATTCTACAATGCTTAAAATTTTAGGAAACTCTGCAACTAATGAAGTAAAAGAATTTGAAAATATTCAAAACTATATTTATATAGATATGTATACTTGGAACGAGTCTAACACTATAGTAAATACAGATATTCTTTCTGTATTACAAAATGCTATATGGAACTCAAAATCATTAAGGATATTGTACAGAAAAATAGATGAAACAAAAGAAGTAGAGTTAAACCCACTTGGCTTGGTTTGCAAACGAAGTATTTGGTATTTAGTTGCAGTAAATAATGAAATTATTAAAACATATAAAGTAGCTTCTATTGAGTCTGCTTTGTTAATGCATGATACGTTTATTAGACCATATGACTTTAATCTAAAAAGTTACTGGAGAAATTCTACTAGTAATTTTAAAAGCTTAATTCCTAAACATACTTTTACCTTTAAAATTAGACCCTATATCTTAAATCATATAAAAGAAAGACAATTTATAACTATCAGTGAAACTATGATTAAAGAAAATGAAATTTATCTTAAAATAAAATTTGATGCAATATGGCAAGGTATAGAATTTGCCTTTGGATATGGTAAGGATATTGAAATTATTGAACCCATTGAGGCTATCTCTGAAATTAAGAGAAAAGCATTGGAAGTGATTGATTTGTATTAAAACCACCCTAAAATGTACGATTCATCGTAACGATTATACCGTAGACTTTTACAGAATAATATATATAAATAAAAATAAGAAGATGGATTATCTACTTTTATCTATCCATCTTTCTCATTATATAAGCTCCGAAATTTAAGGTATATTATTTAATCTGAAATATGTCATGCTTCTAATAGGCTTTCCATCCTTCTCATACCTTCCACAGCCCCAATAATCATCTCTATCCATAAAAACTTTAAAAACTATTAAACCGAAAAATTGAGCAGCTATATCTATACTTCTACCACAGGCGTAATAAATTGGTTCAAAAACAGTACCAGTCCAATCATGCCCTGGTATCCATCCAGCAGTATGCACTTCATCACTGTCTATTCTTTTATTCAATTCATCTACAATTATATTATAATCGTTATCTCCTATTCTTTTTCGCCATGTTTTGAAGTCTTTTTCATGAGGTAATTTAGTAATTAGTTCTCCTTGTTCAATTGAATATATCATTCTAATCTCCCCCCTATAACATTTTAGATAATTTGTTTTGAGTACTGTAGTAATCCCAACGCAGCCTTTACTCTGATTTCCTCATTTTCTGATTGAAGTGCAATATTTAGTACCTGTATTGCTCTGGTAAGTATCTCTTCATCAATTTTTATATTAGTACTTTTAGCTGGATTATTTTCCAAAGCTTTATCTAATTCTGCAATGTCTGCTGGATGCTTGAACTTAGTAACAATACTTCTATTCCTAAGTAACTCTCTAACATATTCGTTGAGACTATCTCTTTTAACCTTACCAATCCATGTTACATTTCTTCTATGGCACATTCCTTCTGACTCAAAATTAGAATCATACTTATAATCATCAAGTTTACCAATATGAACCCATTCATTTTCATTTATCAGAACGCTATCATCCTTTTTCATAGTATTTACAAAAGCATTAACAATTCCTAAATGATTTCCTAGCTGACTCCCAGTCCATTTATATTGTTGCTGTAATCTATCTCTTATTTCGTCTTTATCAACATTTGTCAAATCTCCTATTCCAGGATAACCAATACAAACAAAGTCTTGTTTAATGAATAAATCAATCCTTTCTGTTCCATGTGGCTGTGTTTTAATTTGAAATATATTCATAACCATACCTCCTAAAATTTCGTTACGGTTCGTAACGGTTATAAATAAATTATAGGCAATAAAACCCTATTTGTAAACCCTAATCATTCGTCAATATTCGTTACGAGTATTTACAGTTTTATATTTTAATTGTAAACAAAATAAAAGAAGAAGAACCCCCATCATCTGGAGATTCCCCCTCATTGATTATTTGTGAAATACTTCTGTAGTAAGATCCAACTCTGATCTTTTATAACAACAGTTTTCCTCATTGTATTCCCAATACGGCGCCTGTGAATTATTTCACTTTTAGCTAAGGGATTGGTATTGGATATGTTTGATACTTTTATAAAGTGTATATCGATTATTTATGTTATTAAATTTGTTTTAAAACATAATCTTTTTATACATCATTTAAAAATTAAGATTAAATTCCTTTGTCTTGATATATAAGTTAAAAGTAAAGAAAAAAGTGCCCATTCTGCAAAGAGTAGCACTTTTTCTTAATTAATCTTCAATTAATTTCATCCAATAGCCCTAAAACAAAATAAATGTTCTAAGGATTGCTTAGTGTTAGCGCACTAAGTTTTTCTTATTTATATTATATCAAATTTCCATAAAAAATAAACCTAAGTAATTGTTATATTTAAAAACGTCTATCTTAGTAACATATAAATTAGAATTTATCAGACTCCTATAATCTAAAATCTATTAACTAAATTACTATTTATTGTTAATTAGTTAATACTAATATGTTTACATTCGCTTATCAAAATATCTTAATGCAAACAATTCTATCGCATTGCGCAAACCGATGAATAATACGCCATAAATTAAAACGCGATTCAAGGTAAGGGTTATTTGAATATCAGAAAATAGCAATACCAATTCTCCGACAGCTAAAAATACTATCAAGATATAGTTTAAATAATTCGCCGCATTATTCGCTTTGTTCTGGATGAATTGCCAACGTTCATCTTTTTTGTAATCAATATGCTTTTTAGCCTTCCATAGATAAAGAAAAAGAGTAATGCTAGTACCAACAATAAGGAAAAATAAAATAATAGTTTGTTCATTCATCGTTTTCACCCTCCTTGTGTTCAAAAACTTCATTGATTGAAACATTAAAAACTTCTGCAATTTTGAAAGCTAATTCTAATGAGGGAGTATATTTATACTTCTCAATTGATATAACCGCTTGGCGGGAAATACCTACCTTTTCAGCTAAATCAGCTTGCGTCCAATCACGCTCTGCTCTCAAAACCTTAATTCGATTCTGTATCAAGGTATTACCTCCTTAACAAAATGTAATCCGTTGTTTACATTTGTATTGTAATCTACTAATTACATTTTGTCAATAGAGGAATACTTTTTTACACATTAATATCCAGGTAAATGTTTTCTACGATACAAAAGGTTCGTTTTGACACATTCGCCTTTGTCCACCATTGCGAATGATTAGAAAATTATTCGAGGTTGAGCATGAAAAAGCCGATAGATAAATTTCAGGTACCGGCTTAAGTTTTACCATAACCTCGTGCTCTACCGTCTAACAGATACTCGCAAAATTCATAATTTATCTTATATAAGAGGTATATTAACACTACATCATCTACTATTAATTATATATTTTTTGTAAATATTGTATATTAAAATCATTTTATCATATTACTTATGATACAGTATTTCCACTTATAAAACTAATCTTAGGCAAGTCATATCAATACCTAAAGCTATTTTTCGCATTTATTTATGGTATGGTTCTCCGTATCAGTAGTAAGTGAGGTTCTTCCATTTTATTACCTTATACATACTACATAATTATGGTATAATTCTAAAGTATTATTTAGTAAATTCTTAATGGGTGCCTATGGTCAGGAAGTTAATGCAAAAGAAAAGAAAAGAAGCACCCATCCCTTAAAAATTAGTGCTTCATTCTTAATTAATATCCTACAAAAATAAATTTATATATTATATTTTAAAATAGAAACTCATTTTCCCAATCAAAATCTCCAGATTCTTCACAACATAATGGCCAACGGCTGCACCATTCTGGAACACTAGCCTTTTCTACTCTGTCCACGCTTGGAGTATAAGGTTTCAAATCTAAAATACTACTATCATTCATTGCATCAATATAAGTAATATAAACTATCCCTTTTTCATAATCTATATGTGTTACTTGAGTAATAGACAACGCTATCGGATTAGGTCTTTCAGGCGATCTAGTTGAAAAAACCCCCAACTTTTTAGGAGCCTTTTTATAAGGCTTATTCACTTCTAAAATGCTTCTGCTGCTACTATTATCACATTTATCAAGCTACCACAATACATCAATGTGACTAAAAGATTCTAATCCCTGCAATCCTTTTATATACTCCTTATTAATTTGAAGAAACATATTTTCTCCTTCAACTTAGAAACTGCTTATTCTTTACGGATTTATTTCGCCGTTTTATTGATAAAATCAATTTCATACTGATGTTCACCGTATTTTTTCTCGTTGTCAATAATCGTACCCTCTGTGAGAGAGATACGCAGAACGATTGAGTTCGGATTGTCTTCGTCGCCAACTTCATCGAACCAATCGAAAACTTTTTTAAATTTCGCTCTGATTTCCGCATTCTTCTCGTCCTTGACCCAACCGAGATTTTCAGCCGTACCTTGGAAAGCGTACCAACCTAAACCACCAACGGAAACCTCATTGTTCTTCTCAATTTGCAGCATTTTATTTTTTTTCGCGTCCGTAGAAACATAAAATACGCCGTCTTCATAATAAGCGCATACCATACGGACAGCAGGACGAGGATTACCGGCAGCGTTGGAGGATAGTGATATTGTCGCAAGGGCAATAACTTCCTCTTTGCCATTTCCGCAACGTTCCTCCATAAGTTTCATTGCATTTTCATATTTGCTCATTTTAATTCTCCTTTAAATTTAATTATTTTATGCTGTAATTATAGTCAAACCACTTTAAAAGTGACCCAAGATTTACAATTCTAGCTTTACCCACAAAGCAGGACGAACGCCGCCTGTACATTTGCCATCGCTGATGTTGCCTTTTAATATATTGTTGCCTTGGATACCTATATTACCATCAGTTCCGAAGATGTACACGGCTTTTACATTAACGCGGCCGGGCGACCGAAGCCACCACCACCAAGCCCATTCTTTACCCTGAAGTCTTGCTATTCGCTTACTGTTGTTTTCATCTTTTCTTTCAAACCAATATCTTTGATTTTTTCCTCGGTTTTGCAGTTTTGAACGGCTATCACCGAAATATTTGCACACTTCCTCAATGCTTAATAAAAATATACTGTCTTGCGTATCTGCTCCGCCTTTTGAACCATACCACTGATTGTCAGGATTTTTATTTATTACCGGGATTATTCTTGACTTATCAGTTGCGTTGAATTTGTCATAAAATTCACCATTAAGATATTTTCTTAAAGCGCAGTCAGCCCATGTTATATCTTTATAAGCATCATGGTAAGGGCGTTGTTCTATAATCTCTTCGGTTATAATCAAAGCCGTATTGTTTTGTATGTCAAGCACACGCCAATTATAACCGCCGAATGATAATGATGAGTGGATTTTAATAGCTTCCATTTAACCACTTCTTTCTTTGTAATAGGTAATCTGCCTTACTCTTCGTTATTATTAATCCTTCTCCTTAATCGGAAACAATAAATCAAGCTGTAAACCTTCCATTTTACTACCTTTTTGTATAAAATTATAAAAATTCAACGTTTCTTCAAAACCTTGCCCCGCAACCGTTTCTGGCGATGTCCAACGTGGGGGATCCCAGTCATTATCATATTTATCGCTTGCGTCAACCCATTCTTTTAATAAACGCCAGTCCTGGAAGTCCCACGCCCTCAACACATGTGCGGCATATAACCCACCGTCAAAAGTTCGTTTTACTAACGCTTATACTATACAAATGACAATTCCGTGTCAAGCCAAGTTTCGATAGCATTTCTTATATCAATGATTGAGTCATCCAGTGAAAAACGAAACCCTTGGCAACCTCCATTACAATGATCGCTTATCCCTCTTTTTATTCCACAGCCATAACCTTTTTCAATCATTTCTTGTATAAATGAAGGGAATTTTTCGATGGTATCAGCGTATTTATGCGTGTTTTTCGCTTTGATGTTTATTTGATAACCATTATTAAGTGATACATTAATTCCCCATATCTCTTTACTTTTATAAGAATATTTAATCTTTATCCATAAATCTTTTACATCCACATTGCATTTAAGCCCTTTATCCAAATAACGCTTATGTAGCTGCAATATAAAATCTTGCACATTGACGGACAAAGGTTTTATAGTATCTTTTAAAACAGAAATCACTTCGATTCCATCATTTTTCAATACTCTGTAATCACATCGCAATAAAATATCGGAGAAGCGGCTATAGCTGATTGCATTGAATTTATTGACCTCGAGTTTGTAAACGTTTGCAGAAAATTCTATCTCGGCTATTGCCATTACCTTCAATCCCGTCAACATGGCAGGATTATCAGGATACGAAATTTTTATTCCTTCAGCTTTTGATAAATCCGGTTTTTTGTCGTTCAAGTCTATACCGTCAATCAATATGCCGCAAGTAGTCAAGAATCGCAAGCATTCAATGCTTTTTGAAACGGGGATTTTCGTGTTGAATATATTGTTTCCGACGGTAAGAGATTGAGCGCTTTCTGTTAGTACACCATGAAAACCTATATTCAATAATAAGCATTTCACATTGTGCAGGAATGGAAAATATACCGAAATAGTAACGCGGTCATCAAATAAGTGAGCATTCTTTTTATGATTGTCATACGAATCACCTTCAACAATCAAAACATCGCAAAGCTGATACAAAAAGTTTCTGAACGCAAGAACTCCTTTTCGAATATCCTCCTCGTTTGAAATATTTTCAAACATTGGATTAATTGCATATATTTCAGGTATTTCTGGCGTAATAACATTTTTTAAGTGTTTTGCCATATCTTTGAGTGTCTTTCGCATTTATTTCACTTCTTTCTTCGCAAAGTCAACTTTATACTGCCATTCACCGTATTTTTTGTCGTTATCAGTTATCGTTCCTTCCGTAAGGGTGATACGCAGAACGATTGAGTCAGGGTTATCTTCGCCGCCATGTGCATCGAACCATGTGAAGATTTTTTCATCTTCGCTCTTATTTCCGCGTTCCTCTCGTCCTTTACCCAACCGAGATTTTCAGCCGTTCCTTGAGCAACAAACAAGTCTAGCTCACAGATGGAAATCTCGTTGTTTTTCCCAATTTCCAGCATTTTATTTTTATTGGCGTCTGTAGAAACATAAAACACGCCGTCTTCATAATAAGCATCAACCATACGGACAGCAGGGCTGGGATTACCGACGGCGTTCGGGGACAATGCAATAGTTGCAAGAGCAATAAGGTTGTCCTTTCCGTTTCCGCAGTATTCTTCCATAAGCTTCATCGCGTTTTCATACTTGTTTATGATAATTCCTCCATTTATTTTTTATTTCCCTATGGGTTCTGTCATACTTTGCATTTCGCAACTACCTAAATAATACATGGGAAATTTCTTGTATTTTTATATTCCTTCTTTTAGCTTAATGGGAAAATATCTTTGCATTTGTTTATAGCCAAGTCCCTTTTCTATGTCTTTATAGGCAATATCTCTTCCATCTTCATATAAATAAGGCATATTGAACATAACATTGCGGCCTTTGTCAAGCTCAAAATTTGTGCTTTCAATCCATCGGCGAACTTTATCTTCCACTTTTTGTATGCTCTCGTTATCTTCGTCAATACTGACTGCCATAGCGTATAAGCCTCCCGGAAAATCGAACAATTTAAAAGGGCTTACATCCGCATTGGTAACACCATCTTTAACGGCACATATCCATTCAGCTTTGTCATTTTTAGACAGCAAAAAATCAAAACAATCGAAAATCACACTCTTATACAAATGACAATACTGCCACAATTGGTACATATATCCTCCTTCTTTGAACATTTCCCCCCACGGTTGGTTGCCGCACGTTACCGCTTTGAATTCCGGTATCCTGACAACCATTATATCAGGAATTTTTTTATCTAATTTTTCCGTTATTTCAATCAAGCGGTTTACATTGGAGGGCTTGCCGATATAGTCAACGCTTATCAACTGTGTTTCAATCTCTTTAGCCTTGTTATACAGCAGTTTTATGTCGGAGTTGTCTGCAAAGTTCACTTGTTCGATTTCGCGTATAAAATCAAGCACGATTTCTTTCAACTCATGCAAAAGCGCAACCTCGTCGTCTATACTCTGTACTTTTTTCCCCAGCACTTCTAAAACTACATCGGAACCGGAAGTGTTGAAAACACGTTGAATGTCTTTTATGCTGATATTCAGCTTGCGTAAAATGAGTATTTGTTCAAGCCGCCTAACAGCGTTTTCGTCGTACATTCTATATGTGTAGTCATCACTTCGGGTGCTGGACAGCAATCCCATGTCCTCATAATAACGCAGTGTACGGGCTGTAATGTCATATTTGCTTGACACATCTTTGATTTTGATTAGGTTGTTCATTTGTTTCGACCTCTTTTCTAAATTATCAGGGATAAACTTAGTATAAAGGATTCCCCAAAGGAAGAGTCAAGAGGGTAATGCTATTTTTCTGTAGAAAATATAAATTTTCTCTCTTATTGAGAAACGGCATAACACCGTAGATAACATTTTCTATCTGCTACAAGCAGAATTTACTAACATTCTTTGAAAATTATAAAGGTAATTCTAATAAGCATTGAATATGATTTGCGTAAAATTATTCTTTAATTTTATCTTCGCTATAATTACCTTCAATATCACTTTTTATCTTAGTTGCTATATCAGAAACATTGTTTATTATACGGTTATAAGTATTTCTTAATTGAGTTAAGGAATTTACCTTTCTATGATTTTTTTTCTTCCTATACATCTCTATTTCCTGTGAAATTCTTTTATTCTCTGCTCTAAGTGTCCAAGCAATTAATGTAGCTGTATCATGCTGCTTTTGATACTTAATTGTATATGATCCCGAAAACTTTATTCTATTATCTTTGACATTTGTTTTTTCTACTGTTTTTTCTAGTGTTTTTCCTAGAATATTAGCAGCATTCTCCAATGAGTCTTTAAATGCATTATCCAGTAATGTCATATATTTTTTTGTATCTTTTCCATACTTACCAGAAGCAATTTCACCTTTAATTTTTTCGTATTCTGAAGCATACTTTTCCATGAAATGGGCCTTATTACCATCTCTAAATGAAGCTTCAATACGACTCAAAAATTCGTAGCCTATTACAGCATCCTCTGATATAACTGAATTATTTGTCTCCTTATAAACTTCATCATTAGATTTTTTTTCTATATTATTATCTTTAGTTTTATGTTCATTAACAGCTGAATTTATTGGGTAGGACATTGTTTTATTAATTTTAATTGAACCCATAATAATTACCTCTCATTTATTGAATATACTTTATATATCGAAGAATAACTTGAATGCTATAGGTTTAATTTTCCATACCTGACAAAGGGAGTATTAATGTAACTTTAACTCTTTTTTTTACATCTGGTTGTCTTCACAGATTAAATTAGATAAAATATAGTTGCTAATACAAATAAGGAGATATATAACTATGATAGATCTACATATACATACCACTACATCTGATGGTTCTGATGAGCCCATAGATATTCTTATCAAGGCACAGCAATTAGGACTAAAATGCATATCTATTACAGATCATGATTCCATTGGGGCTTATAAAAAGCTGAAGAATACTAATATTCTTAACCACTTTAAGGGTAAGCTTATTCCTGGCTGTGAATTTTCTGCTGTCCATAACGGAAAACCAATTGAAATATTAGGGTATGGTATAGATATTGATATAATAAGTTCAACAGGAATAGTTTCAGACGATAAATTTTATGAAAGAGAAAATGCTTATCTGAAAAAAATGATGGATGTATGCCGAAATCTCAACCTTAAATATAGTGATAATTTATCAATTAAAGGAAAATATTTTTCAACACAGATATTGCATGCTGATCTTAGAAAATATCCTGAAAATGAAAAATATTTTACTAAAGAAATATGGGAAAGTCTTAATGCCTTTTATAGGACTTGTGTGAATAATCCAGACAGTCCATTTTTTCTTGACCAAGCAAAAGATTACCTCACAGTACAGGAAGCTGCTGCTCTCATAAAAAAAGCAGGAGGCAAATCATTTCTTGCTCACCTTTATGGATATTTCGTAGATGATCATGAAGATTTTTTAAATTCAATAGTGTCGTTAAATGCACTTGATGGCATAGAATGCTATCATTCACTTCATTCAATGGACAAAACAAAGTATCTGCTTAATTATTGCAATGAACACAGGCTTTATGCATCAGGTGGAAGTGACTATCATGGAACACTGAAGCCTAATGTAAAAATGGGAGAGAGTATAACCAATACAAAAATACCTTATGATATATTGAAGCCGTGGCTTCCAAGTAATGTGACATAAGAAAGCCTACATTATTAATGGTAAGCTTCACCGTAACGATTATATCCTATAAGTGTATGGTGGAACTGATTCACCCGCAAAAAAAGCACAACCGCCTGTAAGAATCTGATTAAGCCAGCTACAGGCGGTTGTGGATACATATGGTGAATATAAAGCACAATCTTTAAAATCAACCACTTCTTCACTCTTTCATCCAAATATTGTCAACTGCAACTAGTCTCTAGCTTTCAGACTTTCTGCCATATTAACCTTCAAAACCTTCTTTTTACATATTCCTAAGGTTACATAGTTCACTAGCAAAATAATCGCTAAAGCTATTATCATTTGTAAAGTTTCTAACTTTGCCACAAAGTCAAAATACATATTGGAAGTTAAGCTGTCAAAAAATTGTTGTATTATACTATTTGTTAATGGTATTGCAACTAAAAATCCAAGCCATACTAATACTGATGTGAAATTCAAAATTAACTTTGATATTTCTTTGTTATGATATCCTACTACTTTTAGCATTGAAATATTCTTTCTATTTTCCTCCACCAACATAGATGTGACTATATACACTACAATTACTCCTATAATAGCAGATACTACTGCCATTATATAAAGAAAAACTTTAAAAGCTGCTATAGAAGTTTCTAACCCAGCCTTACTATCCTTCGCAGTTAAAACATTCATTACCTTATTAGAATTTATATTTAACTCTTCATCGCTATATAAACCAATATAAGTGTTTTTAGGGATATCTAACATTTCATTTAGTTTATCAATTGGCAAATATATATCATCGCTATATTGTATATTACATATATCATCAATAGTAATATCATAATATTTAAGGTTTGAATTGTTTCTTATTTTAATAATATCTCCCTTTTTCAAGTTTAATCTTTTAGCTACAGCACTTGTTATAACTACTTTATCTTCACCTATAGCATTTTTATCTTTATCATAAAGCTTAATATACTTACTGTTTCTAGTAACACCATTTAAACTTAGGCTGAATATTTCTTCATTTTTCCTATATTGAAAACTTGATATCATATATGGCTCTCCATCAGTACTATTTTCATACAAGGGTTCCTTTAGCACATATTGATATTCATATCCAAATAATTGATGAAAGTTACTATTAAATAAAAATTCTAAAGAATTATCAAATGAGAGTCCTGCAAGCATAAATAATGAAGCTGCCACCATTCCAACAAACATTAAAAAGCTTCTAGATAAATTTGATGTGATTTCTTTCAACTTAAATCTTAGCTTAAAGGATCCCTTTTTATGAGGAATTAATTTAGTTAATCTTCCTTTTTTCATTTTACCTGCATTAGCTTTTAAAATCGAAACTATATTTAGGTTCATTCCTTCCCTTAAAGAAATAAGTGTAGCAAAATAATTTAACATTGTCGGAACAATAATTAAAAACGCAATGTCCATAATATTAAAATGATAAACAGGTTTTGGTATATTATATTCTACTGATGAAATTGCTGAAAATAATCTAGTAGTTGCAATTCCTGTTATTCCTCCAATAACCGTTCCTGTTACTGATAAATATAAAGGTAGTCTCATATAATGCTTAGCAATTTCCCACTTGGTATATCCCATGGAAAGAAGTGTTCCTATATAAACATATTCCTTCTTAAGCATACGACCATTAACTACCGCCATAATGATACTAGATAAAACCAAAATAAATAAAGGCACTATTTTACTTGCCATAATAAGAGATTCAATCTCTCCATCAAAAGTGGATATCCTAGAATTTGTATCTTTATCTGTCCACTCTAACACAATTCCATTTTTGCCAAGTTCTTTTCTAAATTCCTCTTCATTATTTTCATTAAAAATAACACTATAGTATGTCTTTATATTTTTCTTATCTATATTATTAAAAGTGGTTTTATCTATCATACATAATCCGAACTTTGTTCCATCACACATAAAATCACTTTCATTTTTTTTGACACTGAGATAATCTGGTGTAACAAATACTCCACAGACAGTATATTCAGTTTCATCTATAATCATCTTATCTCCAAAACTTAAATTTTGAGCTTCAAAAAAATATCTATCCACCATTATATCATTAGGATTCTTAAGTTCTTCCCCCTCATATAAAACTGGTTTATTTATTTCCTCAGATTTTTGTCTTATACGCAAGGTAGCTTTATTATATTCAGTTTCCATATAGATATTTTCTTCTAATATTAAATTATAATTTTTTTCATATTCTTTTATTTCTTTCTGTGATAATTTTTTAGAATAATAGAAGTTAGCATCCTCTAAAGATTGGTCTATTCTATTATCTTGAACATTTTTCTTAATACTTGTGCTGGCTGTCTTTAATCCTAAAAAAGTTGATGTGGATAATATAATTAATATAAGCATGCCTATATAAGTAGCTTTATGCTGAAGAAAAATTCTTTTTATTCTTTTATTTATACTCATTTTCATAGCTACCACTTAATCCTTTCTACTGGAATTGGCTGGCTATTAACATCATTATGAGTAACTTTTCCATCACTTATTTTTACCACTCTATGACTCATTTCAGCGATAGAGCTATTATGAGTTATTATTAAAATAGTTGTACTATACTTTTCATTTATTTCTTTTATAAGTTTTAGAATATCAAGGGAAGATTTGTAATCTAATGCCCAGTTGGTTCATCACATAACAATAATTTTGGATTTTTTACAAATGCCCTAGCTATAGCAACCCGTTGTTGTTGTCCTCCTGATAACTCAACTGGATACCTTTTAGCTAAATCTGCTATACCTAGATTCTCAAGAATTTCATCAATACATAAAGGATCTTTACATATATCAGCTACTACCTCCACATTCTCATAAACGGTTAAATTAGAAATAAGATTATAAAACTGAAATACAAAGCCAATGCTATTACGTCTATAATTTGTTAAATCCTTAGATTTTAAAGAAGTAATTTCTTCACCATCAACATATACTTTGCCTTCATCACTACTATCAATTCCACCAATTATATTTACAAGAGTAGATTTTCCAGAACCTGATGGTCCCAGTATAGTAACTATTTCTCCTTTAGATATTTTAAGGTCTACGTTGTCAACTGCTTTTATGCACTGGCCCCCAGATTGATAGATTTTAGATAAGCCTTTAATTTCAATAAAGCTTTTTGAGTTGTTTAAACTTCCCTCTCCATTAATATTTTTTTGATTTGTCATAGTAAGTTACCTCCAATTATTTATAATTAAGATAGCTCTATGGCAGTGCAAAGATCTAATGGCATATGTTCCATTTTAGGCATAAAAAATACCTGTGGAACATATGCTACTGTCCCACAGGTTTAAATTTCATACCTGTTGCCCTATGCAGAAGGGCCCGACCTCAGAAACTTTTTACAAGTTCATAGTCTGCTCAGTTTGTACTGTAGATATTACGTAATTTAAGTGAAACCTCAAATTTTCCATTTGGATAATAGAACTTACTCAAGGACTTGTTCCTTGAATTTTATTTCAACAAATAAATTACCTTTTTGCAGTGCAAAGAGTTTAAAGTTATTATATATTATATTGTATTGATTGTAAATAGTTTCCTATGAACAGAAAATTTATGAGTATAAAGTAAAGCACTAACTTTATTGTTAGTCAATCATTTCTCTGGTGCTTTTAACTCTTCTACCATCTTTCTGAGTTTTATATACTGGTCAACTGAACGACAAATTGGAATTTAGTGTTTAAGTTTATCGAAACAGAATTGCAAATATTCTTTAACTGATATTTCCTTATTGTAAGGGACTGCTAAGACAATAAATATAATTTGAGCTATTGATAAATAACAGTCTTTTAAGTCAAAAGTAAATAAGTTAGGAATTTGTATAAAATCTAAACTTCCACCCCAAAACACCTTATCAATCAAACTACACAGGCATCCAGTCATACCACAAATCATGATTGCTTTTACAGAAATACTAGTGCATTTCCTTTTTTGTTTATACAATAAATAGCCTGATATAAAAAGAAAAATCACTAGTACATTTAGTAGTATCATAACCCACATATTAGAGAGGACACCAATGAAATTACCACCATAAGACAAATTAGTATTTTGCACTGGTTTAAATCTTATAAGATTACCAATAATATCAAAATCATATATCATAAAAAAATGAGCAATTACCAATTTGACAATCTGGTCTATAAACACCAAACATATCGTAGGGAAAACATAAGGCTTAAAATTTTTTATATTAGCACCTCCCTTACAAATTACTATTTATTGAGTTGTTTTACATCTTTCATAAGTCGTATAATTGAACTTACACCGCTTAATTTGAATAATGCGTAAGCACTTAAAGGTCTTGGTGAATAGGTTACACATAAGCCTTATCAATTAACAATTCACTATTTTTTATATAGTTGTAATTATAGTTCTTTTTTACATTTTACCATTATAAATTTAAATGGAGGTTTATTTTCCGCATTCTTATGTGGCTCAACAATTTCTGAAAATTCTATTAGCCCATATTCCCCAAATTCTTGTTTTACCGAGTCAGAATCATAAAAAAACATTTTTACCCCTTCCATTATCTCGAAATAGTCTTTACCTAGCTGTTTGCCCTTTCCAAACATTGGGGCTTCTTTTGAAATAGTAGTAAAAATCATATATCCCTTTGGCTTTAACTGATTATAGCAATCTTTAATAAACTTCTCTCTCTCTCGGTTATTCAATAAGTGAATTAGTGCATGACAAAATATACCGTCATAAAGTTTGTTATCAAAAGGCATATCAGTTACTGACCCATGAAAAATACTAATATCAAGCTCATTTTGCTTTGCCAAATCAATAGCTGTTTTTGAAATTTCAATACCTGTTACATGTATTCCATTGTCAATAAAAACCTTTGCGTTTCTACCATATCCAATACCAGGTATCAATATATCTTTAACTTTCTTTTCAATGAAAAAGTCCTTTGTCAAGATTGCTGAGTCCGAAGGTTCAAATCCCCACATCATTTGATTTTCTATAAAACTTGATTCCCAGAATTCTGTCATACCTCTATCTCCTTTATATTTTATTTTAAGTATATGCTATTTACTTCGTATTTTTTTCAAAAGCGGCGTAAGATTGAACTTACACCGCTTAATAAGAATGTTAAGTCATATCTATCTCATTCAGAATATTCCTGAGCTTCAGCCATACAATGTACTTTAAAGTAAAGTCTAATTCATTTATAACCAAATTCTACAATGTTTTGAAAACACTTGACTAAATTATAAAATGTTCTTTACATCTTCCCATATTAACTCTCTTAGTTCATCCCAATTATTTTCATTAACAGTATATTGTAAACACTTTATAAATCCGCGGGATATTACTTCTTGTTCAATTTTTGCTCTTGTTGAAAAATACTTAATCATGCCATCAAATCCTTCTAGTTTATGAGCTATTCCATAAGGTGTCTTAGAAATCAATTCAGCAACACGATTTGTCCATACTTCTCCTTTTGCATAACGTGCAAATTTAATCGTTTCATCTGAATTATTTCGTTTTAAATAAATACAGTTAAGGTTATACTTTTTTAACATTTCCGCGAATGAAGAACAATATTTTATTATTGTTTCATTATCTACATTTCTTGAAAGGAGCTCATTTATGGGATTCTGAAGCCACACACTATCAAATATTATGCTATCACCATTTTGTTCTAATTGAGTAAAGCGATTTTTTAAAAATTCTAAACTACATGGAATATAATGTGAAAGTGTCATATATGGATTAAATTCGTCTCCTATATCCCATTCCGATAATATATTTAATAATTTATATTGATTTGGAAAACAATTTCTTACTTCTTCAATATTTACATATGTATACATACCATGTTGCTCAACAAAATCAGATAACATTGAAAAATTGCAGCAAATTTTATTATAAACATCTAATGGAATACCTGCTATTTTGTATAAATCATTAGGATAATTTAGTCCATTTTCTAAAATACATTTTGCACCTGTTTTTTCATGTATCCACTCACAAATAGTTGTTTTTCCAACACCAGGTAATCCCTCGATAAAGTATAGTGTCTTATTTGTACACATATTAATCTCCTTCTCTAACAAACTAACTTCGTAAATAATAAAGCCAATTCAAAAATCTGCAGGCAATAAATTACAGAGTTGTATTAAACCTTTAATTTATTAATTTCTTCATTGATTTTCTTCTACGATTTTTATTTTTGATTTCATATATTATTTTCTCCTTTTCAATTTCTAGTATGATCATAACTCTACTAAGTGTTTACTTTTGTATATCTCTATGTGCTAATGCTCTCGAATAACCACCTTCGCCACACCCCAAATCAAGAATATATTTGCCTTTGACATCCCTCAATTTTTCTAATGTGTAGGACATTGAGTAATATATCCTGAAATCATTTGTTTGAGCTTTATCAATCCATTCGTCTATATTCACCTGATTCCAACATTCGGTTGAACTATCTTTTATCATTTTTTTATTCCTCCATAAATTACTATTCTGTAAGGTTAGATACTCTCTTTTCTGATCTATTTTTTCTTTAACCAATCAATTGCATGTTTGCCATCCTTATTAGTAATAAAATAAACATCTTTTTCTATTTCCTCTATCTGCATTTCTGCCTTAAGTTTAAGCCCCAATTCAAAAAATTTTTTTAGTGAATTAGCAAAAACTTTTTTGTCATTCTCATCTCTTCCAAAATTAATAATTTGTCCAATTGTACCATTAATATCTGGATCTAAATCAATGCCAAAATAGTTTGAAGAACAGTCATGTGCAATTGGTATCCATAAAGGATTTGTGTAACGGCATTTAATTGCTTTTTGTGGGAGTGATGAGTAATATTGTTGGTCATTCAATTCTTTATCTTCATCAAACTTTCTCCATAATTTCCATGTAGTATACATTTCCTCTACAGAAAGCATATTCAATCCAAGAACAAATCCAAAAGCATGCTTATTATCTCCATTAATTATCATGTATAATTGTTTTAAATCTTCTGGAAATTTTATATTCATCTGTTCTTCAATCTTATTTACAATTTCAACAGTAGTTCCAGGATTCTTTAATTCATCAAATCTAGGAAATATTTTTTTTATCCAATTAATATACTCAATAATAACTTTTTCAAACTCAGCAGTTGTTGCTCCAATTTTCTTATTCATTACAAAAGTCCTCCTAAACTTCTATTTATATTACTAAACCTTAAATTGGAATTTAAAAGACATAGAGTAAGATTGTTTTTCGAAGTTATTTTATAACTAGCTCCATTTCCATACCAGCCCCTTCGTATTCATGGGGGCGGGTACGAAATCCCAATTTCTCATAGAAGACCTCCTTACCTTTCGCACACATAAGACATACTGAAACTTCCGTTCCCGACAAACTACTTTCTTTGACATATTGAAGCAGTCTACTAACAATTTCTCTCCCAATACCACATCCTTGATATTCAGTTAGGACAAAAACATCGTTTATATACCAATATATTGCTGCATCACCAAGCAGCCTACCCATTGCAACAATTTCATTATCTTTTATTGCAACAATAGAATAAATTGTATTTAGCAATGATTTTTCCCATTGTGCCTTTGGGTCTTCAACCCAATTCATTTTCCTTTGAAACAAAATCACATCTTCCGATGTAAGTATATTCTCTTTATAGGTAAGATTCATATATATCCTCCTAGCTTAATATAAATAATCTTCACGTTGCTTCTCAACGTAAAATTAAGATTTAGCATTTTCTTTATTCTCATAAAAATTTTTAAGTTCATCTTTCTAAATTGCTCTTTTAATTTTCTATAATTTTATCTCTAAAGTTGTTGATAAAAAGCTCATCTATAAATAATTTTACTGATTTTACATGGCTGGTGGAGCCATCCCCACTGCTCAAAAAACACAACCGCCTGTAAATATCTATTTAAGGCATCTACAAGCGGTTCGTGGATATGTATGGTAGATGCGAAGCGTTACCTTTAAAGTCCACTACTAATATCTACAACCTTTTCTGGTATCATACTGATTCTTTTATTTTTGGTGGCTCTCATTTGAACTGCCCACTTTTTTATGAAAATCACTTACTACAAATCCAAGGCATAAAATTTGTACTTTTACTCCATTATACCCAGTTTCAATAAATTATTAACGCTTTATATTTTACCCTAAATTTACAATAATATCAAGCTACTGGTTTTCTTATATGTTAAACAATTGAAGGTGCTTTCAATTACGCTCATTACTCTAAATCTGTTTTTAACAATGTAAATACAAGCTCATCATTCCATTTTCCTTCAATAAGTCTTGCTTCACGCATATGCCCCTCTTGTACCATCCCTATGCGTTTCGCTAAAGCAACGCTTCTTTTATTTTCATAGTTTATAAATGCCATTAACTTATGAATGGATAGTTCTTTAAATGCAAACTCAATCACCTTACACATTGCTTCTGAAGCATAACCATTGCCCCAGTACTCAATAAGAAATTTATATCCAATTTCCCACTCCTTTGTTTTCTCCCAATTACAATGCAAAGAAACAAAACCAAACATTTCTCCTTTTTTGTTGCAGACAATGAATTTTATTGCTCCACATTCAGGCAACTTCTTTGCTTTTTCAACAAACCATTTGCAGCCTTCAATAACATTATCCTTTTCAGACATACCTCCCATTTCATGCTTATAACTTTCAGTTCTTCTTTCTAATTCAAGAATAAAATCAAAATCTTCCTCAGTTAGTTCACGTAATAACAATCTCTCTGTTTCTAAAACCCACTTCAATTGATAATCCTCCCTTCATTAAGCTTAGCTATCATTTTAGTTCTGTCCATTTTCACTTCTTATCAATTTTCCTAAATTTATGATTAAAGTATAAAGGAAAACATGAAGCAATAATATGTAAAGTTTAATTATAGATTTAAATACACAAAAGCAGCCAGTTTATCAACCGACTGCCTCCCTCTATTTTTTTTCTATAAATTATACCCTTGATTGTATCATAGGACAGATGATATTCAGCCATAAGCTCATCTATTGTTGCGCATTCTTCTTCTTTTTCTTGATTTCATTGTTTCGTTCTATAATTTCATTTCTACAGTTCGTAGAAGTGCCCCATGATTTTTTATAATTATTCTTTTGAGGTATGTAAATTATACTACCACAGACATATTCTTGTATCTGAAGAATTAATGTTTTTGGCAAAATATCTTCCGCATTTATATATTGCACCATAATCCTGCTCCTTTTTATTATAATTCACAAGATTGCAGGTTCGTCATATATAAATGAAACAGCGATTATCTTTTACGCTCTATACAATTAACCGCTGAATTATATGACTAATCCTGCATAGAGCAAAAATCCGTTTTTATTCTTCATAACTACACTCCCTAGCTAACAAAATACTCTATTTTATGCATCAAATCATTATGACAAAAAATAACAGTATCTATCTTTTCTATATTTTATCATATTGATCTACAGTAAACAATTGCCTTATTTTCATGTATATCACTATATATAATTATAGATAATACTAGAATCATAAGATATCATTGACATTTTGTACACTGAATGTTAATATATGTTTATAAAAAAAGAAAGTGAGGTAGACAATATGACAATTAATATTAAATTAAAAATGATAATTTCAGATCATGTTTTGTCTGCCGATATTAGGACTTTCTAATATAAAAGCAGACTATTATTTGAGGTAATTTCTCATTGATTAAAACACTTCTGATTTTATCAGAGGTGTTTTATTTTTTCTTAATATGATTGTCATTTATTTTTAAAACTGAACAAAACAATTTATATTATTGAAAGAGGTGTTACCTATAGACCGTTTAAAAAAAATATTATTAGAAATCGATGATTGCAATGTATCCTATTACCGTAAAGTTTACGAAGATAACGCTCATATTATGTCTCGTAAATTAGGCGCTACTCCTCAGGCAAGTGCCTTTAAAAGAAAAGAGGCTTTACAAGCACTTGTTAAAGGACCTTATTATTATCATAATGATATAGAATTTAAATTTGATATTACTCATAAACTTTTACTTGAAAAGCCAACTATAACAATTAAAATTCCTTTATCCCATTTGAGTCTTAAAGATACAGACTCATATTCATCAATTGAGAAATTATCTATTGAAGATTATTGTCTAAGAAACCTTAGTCATTATATAAATCTGAAAAATACAGAATATTATAGTCGTACCAAGGAAGCAAAGGTTACAGGAATGCTCTATATTCATAATCCAGGCCAGGAGATACTAAAACGTAATTGTTCCTTTTTAAAGGATGATAATTATTTATGTATAATGATACAAGCCCTATTGCCTATATATAAAGATAAAGAAAAGAAGTTAACCATCAATGGAAAGAAAGCTACTAAAATGATGACCAGGGATTTACCAGAAATACTTGATGACTTTATAGATAACTTTGATAATACAGCCTTAAATAAATGCCTTGAAACGGCTTCAATTCAAGAGCAAATCCGTAAGTTCTTGAGTGAAAACTCTTACTGCTCATTTGTGGCTAATGGAAGCATTTTACCTCGTTTAAAAGGAACCGAACTTCCTCAGAAAAATTCCTTGCCATTTATAAGTCCCACAAAAGATGAGGTAAAAATTCCACTTAATGATGGCAGCTCAATTATAGGTATGGGTGTTAAAAAGGGAGTAACTATTATCACTGGCGGAGGATATTCTGGAAAAAGTACATTGCTAGATGCTATATCTGTAGGAGTTTATAATCATATTCCTGGAGATGGACGTGAATTTGTAATAACAGATGAAACTGCTATAAACATATCAGCAGAAGATGGTAGGTCAATCCAAAATCTAGACTTATCACCTTTTATAAAGTCTCTATCTATGGTGAATGTAAAATCATTCTCAACTGAACGTGCAAGTGGAAGCACATCACAAGCGGCTAATATTATTGAAGCTATTAACTATGGCTCAAAGTTATTCTTAATTGATGAGGATAAGAGTGCTACAAACTTTATGATAAAGGACTCTAGAATGAAGCAGCTTATAAAAAAAGAACCTATCACACCATTTACTGATAGGATACGTCAAATGTTCAATGAAACTGGAGCATCAACCATACTTGTTATTGGCGGCAGCAGTGAATATCTTGATATTGCTGATAATGTAATCCTTATGGAGGACTTTGTAGCATATAACGTAACGGAAGAAACAAAACTAATGTGCCTTAGTTCTAGAGAGGTTGCTGCTTATGAAAGCTTAGAGCCTGTAAATTGGTGTCATAATCGTAAATTATATGGCAAAGGCTTTACTCCTTATCCTAATGAACAAGTCTCAGAAAAGTTTGATGTTATAGAAAAAGAAGCTATTCATATAGGTGATGAGAAGCTTGATTTACGTATGCTATCTGGAATAATATCACATGCACAACTAAATGCGTTAGCATATATATTAAGATTTATAGAGATTAAATCAACCTCACAAACCGTTGATATTGAAAAGGCTATTTCTGAGGCATACAGCCAAATTGAATCTAATGGCTTAGATTCAATTTTCCCAAATATTTTCCTAACTGAACGTTGGCTTGAATTACCTAGGAAAATAGAATTAGCCGCAGCAATAAATCGTATGAGAACTGTTGAGTTTTTATAATTTCAGAATACACGCCCCACACACCAAACCGCCTATAAGTAGCTATTTAAGCCACTTACAGGCGGTTCGCAGATTTCATGGCAGAGGCGAAGTGTCATGTGCATCTATAATTCTTAATAACTGATTTAATTTTTATCATCTATAACCTTTAATATAGAATCAGCTGCTTTCTTTGCACCCCCAGCATTTTTAAAACTCTGCGCTAATTTATTTGCATTTTTCTTATAATCATCATTACCCATAACCTGTAATACTGCATCTTTTATAGATTTAGGATTATTACCTTTTAAAAAGATCCCTGCTTCCAAATCAGCAACTCGTCTCGCTACCATTCCTTGCTCTTCATGCTGTGGATATAACACCATAGGAACTCCATAATATAAGCTTTCATTAACACTATTCATGCCACAATGAGTAATAAATACATCTGTATTTTGAAGTACAATAATTTGTTCAACAATATTTCTCACCTCAAAATTGTCTGGTATATATCCTAATTCTTCAATTACAGTATCTTTTCCAACTGACATAACTACATCAAAATCGCAAGTTTCAAATGCTTTTATACAGCTTTTATAAAACTTTATATTTTTATTATTTACCGTTCCCAATGAGATATATATTTTTTTACGTTTTCTTTCTTTACATTCAGCCTTCACATTAGATACTGAAGGACCTACAAATGAATATTTATCTGAAAAAGTCTCTATAATTGGTTGAAAATCCTTTGAAGTATATACAATAGTATTCGTATCATTATCATTTTGAATTATAGAAACAAAATTCTTAACATTATATCCATGCTTTCGTAAAAGCTCTATTTTCTTATTAATACGATTCATACCTAAAATCATACGTATAACTTCATTAAAACTTCTCTTCATCATCTTTGCTGTATACTTATTAAATGCAAAGGTTGTTGTAGAACATACATAGGTAATATTTAGTTTTTCTGCAAATAGCTTACCCCAAAAACATAAGGAGTCCGATACAATACAGTCTGGATTAAACGCTTTAAGTTCACTACACACCTTTTCATCTAAAGCTATAGTAGTATCTGCTATCATCTCAATTAAAGCAGCAAAATCCTTTCCAATTTTTTTCTCATCTCCAGGCTTTAATTCTGGAAGATACTGATTACAACTAATAAATTTTGCACCTGCTCTTTCAATCTTTTCTTTAAATTCATCAAAAGAATAGTACCATACTTCATGACCTCTACACGATAATTCACGCACTACCTCAATTGTAGGATTGGTATGTCCATGTGCAGGAATACAGAAAAATACTATTTTACTCATATTGGAATCATCCTCCTTCTAACCCGTCTACTTAAAAGTTATTATTCCTTTGTTGCTACTCCAATTTTCCCCACAAAATTTATAAGGTCACGTTGATGTACAATGGCAATGCCTCTATCTTCGTCTCCCAGTATTAATAATTTATCACCAGACTTAATATCAAATAATTCTCTTGCTTTTTTAGGAATAACAATCTGACCACGTTCTCCAACTACAACTGATCCAAAGAAATGTTTTCCTTTAGGCGGCACCACAACTCCTGACTCTTCTTCTGAATGATTAACTAAATCATCTATAGTAACGTTATACAAATTTGCAAGTGCAATACAACTATTTATATCCGGAGTTGACTCTCCATTTTCCCATTTAGCCACAGCTTGCCTAGAAACATTAATCTTTTCAGCTATCTCTTCCTGAGTATATTGATTCAATTTCCTTAATCTTTTCAAATTTATATTAATCATATTTATCATACCTTTCATATTTATTATATTTTTCTTACCTTTCCATGTCTATCAACCAATATTAACATTCATGTATATATTTATATTGTTATTATAAATTACTACTTCTAGAAATGGCAGGTACACAGATGAATTACTTACTAAGAAAGATTTTTTATATAAAGATTTCATAAATAAAAAAATAGCTACATAAGTTTAAACTTACATAGCTATTTTTCACTGGTGGAGGCGAAGCGTGACTACTAGTACCCTCTAATTTTCTATAAATTTCTTAAAATCTCCAAATCTTTATCATCATATATCATAACCAAAATCCTTTAACAAGGCTATGTCCTTTGTTACTGACTTTCTTTCTCCACTTATGCCCAAATTGCAAAGTCTTTCCTCAATATCCTTCATTGTAAGGATATTTTCCTCGTCAGATTCTTTATTTAAAATATCTAAAATATGTAATATTTTTAGCTTTGGATTTCTTTTCCTCATATCCTTTTATTTTTTATAAACTATTCAAAAGTCACCAGCATTCTTACTCATTATAAAAATAAAATTGACTAAGTTCATACCAGCTAGCCTTAAAATTAATACATAATTGGTTCTTCTACCCTCTTACCTGCTACATATCTCTCTGCAATGTTTCTGCCATCACCAGTGTAGATAAACTTTTGCAATCTTTGTTCAACTGATAGTGGTCGAAATGCAGGTAAAGAACTATCATCAATGACAAGGGCATCAAATTCATAACCTTCTTCAAAGCTTCCTACCTTACCAAAGAATTGACCACCACCCTTTGTTGCTAAATAGAAGAGTTCAGCTGTTGTAAATGGCTTCTCTACCCTATGTGATTTAATCCACTTTAAATTAGCTACTTGAGCACTATTAACAATAACATCCAGCATTGAAGTACTATGTCCACCAGAAATATCGCTTGCCAGCCCCACGGGAACCCCTCTTGATATAAGTCTTCTTATAGGTGCAATACCACTTGAAAGGTTACAGTTGGAATTAGGGCTATGAGCAACAAATACTTTATTTTTAGCCATAAGTTCAATTTCATCTTCATCGACCAATACGCAGTGAGCCATAACAGTAGGAGTTTGGCCGAAAAGGCCTGCCTCTTCATATACATTTGCATAATTCCTTGATTCTGGGTGTAATTCTTTCACAAAGGAAATTTCACCTTGATTTTCACTTAAGTGCGATTGAACTGGAACATTAAATTCTTTAGCCAAATCACCAAGAGCTTTTAATAATTCCATATTGCAAGTAGGAACAAATCTTGGAGTAATTATTGGCTTTACAAGATCATATTTTTTTGAATACTCTTCAAGAATTTCACGTGTATCATTAATAGAATCTTCAGTAGTTTCTATCAAAAATTCTGGAGAGTTTCTATTCATGTTTACTTTACCTACAAAGGCTGATAATCCTGCTTCAGCGAACATCTCCATCAACAATTTAGAACTGTTTTTATGGATTGTAGCAAAAACACAAGCTCTGGTCGTACCATTCTTCCAAAGCTCTCTTATAAAAGCTGAATACACTTTCCTTGCATAGTCTACATCTGAAAACTTTGCCTCCTCTGGGAATGTGTATGCTTCAAGCCAAGGCATTAATTCTTTATCAAGGCCTAATCCTAAATTCCCAAACTGAGGTGCATGTAAATGAAGATCAACAAAACCAGGTATGATTAAAGAATCACCATGGTCTTCTACTCTTATTTCCCTATATTCTTCCGTAAGTTCTTTATAAACGCCTATAATACTTTTTCCACGGACAACAATATATCCATTTTCAAATATCTCGTATTTGCCAAACTCCTTAGTAAATATAATATTGCCTTTAACAGCAAAAATTTTTTGCATAAAAATCCTCCTTTATAAATCCCTCTATTAAATTAAATTAGCTAAATATACTAATCCATCAGTGTATACACCTTCATTACAAGGTAATTAAAATATAAAAACCGGGCAGCCAACTAAAAAAGACTATAGAATAATCTAAGGCTAAATCGAATAAACTTTAGATTATTCTTGTAGTCAGGTAATTCACGGCAACCCGGTAGATACAATTAGACCAAACTTCTAATTATATACAAGATAATACTTACATATTTTATAATATTATATAACCCACAAAATGGGCGCTGCATAGATCTTCTAACAGTAATCTTTCCATCATTATAGTCTTCAAGCTTTTCATTGCTTTTCACCACTGATTAGAATATGTTATCACATGCAATAAGCAGCCTAACTTTTAAACAACAAAAAAGGCAGCCAACTAAAAAAGACTACAGAATAATCTAAAGCTAAATCGAATAAACTTTAGATCATTCTTGTAGTCAGGTAATTCACGGTAACCCGGTAGATACAATTAGACCAATTTCTAATTATATACAAGATAATACTCACATATTTTATAATTTTACATAAACATAATAAGGACACTGCATAAATCCTCTAGCAGTAATTTTACCATCATATTTCATTGGTTTCAAGAGAAAATTTCAGAAACAAATTTAACTTTTTATTAAGTTTCTTTTATTTACTGCGATTTTTTGCTCCCCACTCACACAACTCTTCCAAAACGGGTAATAGAGTTATTGCTTTATCTGTCAGACTGTACTCTACTTTAGGGGGGATTTGAGGATACTCTTTTCGTTTTACCAAACCATCCGCTTCCAATTCTTTTAATTGAGAACTCAATATTTTAAAAGTAATAGTTCCTATTTGTCTTTTCAGTTCATTAAAGCGAACTGGTTGGTTTTCTGCTAAAAGGTAAATAATAACCATCTTCCATTTACCGCCAATCACTGACATTGTATAACCAAATGGTGTATCTTGAATATTTTTAACTTTACCATTAAAATCAGCCATACCCATACTTACACTATCCTTTCGAATAGTACCTATTAATAAAGTGCGTACTATTTTTCTATTTGAACTTAGTATATACTAAGCTTACTTTAAAGTAAAGGAGTGATAATAATGACTAATACTAAAACCTACAGCCACGGTCTTCCATGGGAAGATGAACACGGCATCGCCCAAGGCTACTGCGTTAACGGCACCATATACATTTCGGGTCAATTCTCTCATGATATGCAGGGCACGTTTGTTGGCGAGGGCGATATCGAAGCACAGACCAGACAAACGCTTGAGAATCTTGATCGCGTACTGGCGGGATTTAATGCTACGAGGTCGAACATCGCTGAGATGGAGATTTTTCTGACAGACCCACAAGAACATTTTGAAAAATGCATCAGTATTTTCAAAGAGTATGTGGGCGACCATCGACCAGCCGGCACCCTCGTCGGTGTATCGGGTATGGCGTTCCCTGGCCAGCTGATTGAAATTCGTGCAGTTGCACACATCGGCTAACTCGGATACAGTGGTCAACGAGGTGCCAGGAGATCAGTCATCGAAAAGGCACGATTGCTATTAGCACAAAGTGACAGTACATCTAGAGTTTTCAAGCCATATTATCAATAAAGAGGACAGCCAAGCGATAGTTAAATCTTGCATGTCCTCTTTGCTGATAACAATAAATACCGGTTATTATAAATTACTACTTCTAGAAATGGCAGGTACACAGATGAATTACTTACTAAGAAAGAATTTTTATATAAAGATTTCATAAATAAAAAAATAGCTACATAAATTTAAGCTTACATAGCTATTTTTCACTGGTGGAGGCGAAGCGTGACCTTTAAAATCCACAGAATTAATCTAATTTAAATCTGAAAAATTTGGTATCAAATTTTATATTAATAAATATTGTAATATTAGTACTTATTAATAAGGAAGGTATTATTATGAAAGTCATAATTATTGGTGGTGGTTGGTCTGGTTGTGCTGCTGCGATTACTGCAAAAAAAGCTGGAGCGGATGTAATCTTATATGAAAAAACAGACTTACTTTTAGGTCTTGGAAACGTAGGAGGAATATTTAGAAACAATGGTAGATATACTGCAGCAGAAGAATTAATTAACCTAGGTGCAGGAGACTTAATTCATTTAATGGATGATAATGCTAGGCATAAGAATATAAACTTTCCTGAACACAATCATGCATCCCTTTATGATGTAACTAAAGTTGAACCAGCTGTAAGAAATTACTTAGTAGATTTAGGTATAGAATTAAACCTAATTAGCAGGGTTGCTACAATTGAAAAAGATGATAATAAGATCAAGTATGTAAAACTTCAAGATGGTAGTTTGGTAGAAGGAGATGTGTTTATAGATGCTACTGGTTCTACAGGTGCTATGGATAATTGCTCAAAGTACGGTAATGGCTGTGTAATGTGCATTCTAAGATGTCCCACCTTTGGTTCGAGAGTAAGTATTAGCGCTAAAGCTGGAGTAAAAGATTTATTTTCGATACGTGAAGATGAAACTCCTGGCGCTTTTAGTGGATCTTGCGAGATTCCAAAGGATAGTTTATCCGATGATATTGTTCGTGAACTAGATAAAAAAGGTGTAGTTGTTCTAAAGATTCCTTCAGAGGACATAAATCCTCAAAAGCTTAGAATTAAGGTTTGCCAACAATATGCTCTTGATCAGTTTGCAGAAAACCTTGTATTTCTTGATACTGGTCACATAAAGCTTATGACTCCTTTCTATCCTATTGATAAACTTAGAAAAATTCATGGATTAGAGAAGGTTAGATTTATGGATCCCTATTCTGGCGGTAAGGGTAATTCTATAAGATATCTAGCTGCAGCTCCAAGAACCAATGATTTGAAAGTAATAGGCGTGGATAACTTATTCTGTGCTGGTGAAAAATCGGGATTCTTCATAGGCCATACGGAAGCAATTTGTACTGGTTCTTTAGCTGGCCATAATTCGGTTAGATTTTTACTCAATATGCCTTTATTAACTTTACCAAATTCAACAACTATTGGCGATATTATTTATTATTCTAATTACAGATTAACAACGCCTGATGGCAAGAAGATTAGACATACTTTTTCTGGAGCAGAATATTTCAAAAGAATGAAAAGTTTAGGGCTTTATTCAACTGATAATGAAGAAATTAAGAATAGAATTGAAACTTTAGGGTTAATTGATGTTTTTGCGAAAAAACTAGGGTAGAATGTTATAAAATCGGTGAAAGTCCGACATGGAGGTTCACATGTTATCAATTAGTTAATAATAATTTAAAATGGGTGCAGGCGCCAATGCAGCCTTAAGTGCCTTCGATTTCCTAATACGTAACTAATTTTTAAAGTCCCTTTGCTATCTTAAACTTACCAATTGCAAAGGGGCTTCTCTATTCTCATTTCTGCTTACGAGCGAAGCGTTTAATATACCTCATAATTTCTCACTTACTAAAAGGCACTTATTCTTTCCTTTAAATGTTAAGAACTTATTATTGACATATAGAGTGCTAGAGAATAATAAAAAAATTATTCTTGCAATATAGAATTTTTAACTTTAAATAATTCTAAACTTATACATAGGAAAATCCTCGACTAATCATATTAGTCGAGGGCTTCAATGGTGGAGGCGAAGCACGACCTTCTATTTAAATTTTCATGGAGGGGTAGCGTCATAAAATTGAGCATTAAGCTCATTTAATGAAAGATATTCTACTCCTTCCTTAAAATTTGACATGTTTACTTTTACATAATTAAAATCTACAAGAATTAATTTACCTACCCCTATTCGAGCAAGTTAGGCTGCAATATTGGAACCCAGACCTCCAAGCCCAGCAACCCCTACAGTGGCCTTTTTTAAGGTTTCATGTATTCCTGGATTATGCCTTGATCTCATAAGAATCTCCAACAGCTCTTTTGAAGGAACTTCACCTTTTTTATATAATCCTTGCTTCATTAAAAATACATATTACATCAATTTGCTAGTTTAATCTAGCTTTTACCTATTAACTTTAAAAAATCATCTTCAGACAATATTTCAATTCCTAACTCTTGGGCTTTAGTTAACTTACTGCCTGGATTTTCACCTACAACTAATATATCTGTTTTTTTGCTTACGCTGCTTTTTACAATACCACCATATTGTATGGCAAGCTCAGATATTTCTACTCTACTTTTTAAAGTATCTCCTGTAAATACTATACTCTTACTATTTAATATGTTTTCAATGATATTTTCTTTAGCTAGCTCTAATCTTACCTTATCTTCTTCTTGTTTTTTCTTATCTACTATATAGTTTCTTTTTATTATATTGTTATCACTACTGATTCCTAATTTACTCCATTTTTTAGGCTTTACTACTTTTAATAATTCTAATAAATCAAACACATCTTGTATCGCTGTATGTTTTTGAGTATCTTTTATATTATAATGATTTAATAAGTCTTTTAATTTATAACTATTTAATTTTTCTGTTGCTTTTATTGTATTCATACTACAATAAAATGTTTGATCTTTATCTACCCAATTCCAATAGCTTAAAAAGCTTCTTTCAAAGCTAGCATTATGAGCTACTATTGGATACTTATATTTAGAAATTAGGTTCCTAAATTCTTCTCTTAGCTCTTCGTTTTCTTCTATGTTATCTAATCCCGAGCCATATCCCTTTTTATACTCATCTTCATTATTAATGATGGCTAGATGTAATTCATCTACAATCTCATAGTCTTCTACAACTATAGCTGCTACTTCCCTTATTCCATCTTTAGGTGAAAAACTAAAGGGTGTTTCTATATCCACTATTATTAATTTCTCTTTTTTATTTACTCTTTCTTTTTTGGGACTCTTATCTAAATCTCTATCTTTTTCTTCAACTGAAATATCTTCAGAAAAGTCCTTCTTTTGCATGTCTAAAAAATAATCCGGATGAATACTATGCAAATTTCCATTAACATATAGTATTATCTCGTTATTATCAACAAATCCTGTCACCTTACATTCCACAGACTTGTCCGTATATGCACCTTTATAATAAAATTGTTTTACTTCCGTAGACTTTGAGGATATAAGCTTCCATTCTCTTAATTTTTCTAATTCTTCTTCTATAGATTCAAATGTTTTCCACGCTCTTTTAGGCTCTAACATATTTCTTCTCCAATCTTCACCATGTGAAATACTAACAATTTATCAATAGTTTTTTCAATAATATGCTTTTCAGCTTTTACTCTTCTGAGCTGTCAAATAATAATTTTTCTCTATCCAAAGTACTGCTCTAAGTCCTCAATTTTTTCTAAATCAAATATATCCATTGCAATCACATCAATAGTATCTTCTGGCAAATTATTTATTTTGTCCTTTACTTTATTTTTAGTTATTTTTAATACCTTCAAATGCGTAATTTATTATATTTTTTATAAAAGCCTCATCTACCATATCCCCTGTTATTAATAATCTATAAAATAATGGTCCAAAAATCAAATCCATAACTAATTCTATATCCAGACCTTCCTTTAGTTCTCCTCTTGAAATTCCACGTTCTAAAATATATCGTGAATCAAGTCTACGAGGTTTAAAATATATCATACGATAAGTTTCAGCTAGCTTTTGATCAAATTGGCCTTCGGCTATTATTTCATTGATCACTTTCCCCTCTTGGCTAATTAAAAATTTTGCTAAATTATTTACTTGAATTATCATATCATTAATAGTTGATCCTGTATCAGGTATTGGAAGTTTCACAACAGCAGCATCAAAAAAAGCATCCATAACAACAGCAGCCTTGTTGGGCCACCATTTGTAAATAGTAGCTTTACTAACTCCGGCTCTTTCAGCAATTTTTTCAATTGTAACAGTTCCAAAACCATTTTCAAGCAATAACTCATATGCAGCGGAAAGAATAGCCTTCTTAGTCTTTTCGCTACGCGGACGCCCCAATTTTTTCTCCATTATAATTACCTCCATCTGTATTTAATCTATAATAATACACTTAATAAACTATACGTATATTATACTATATATTTTTTTGTTTTAAAGATAAAAAAACTATTTACAATACTAAACGTTTAGTATATTATATATTTATAAACTAAACGTTCAGTTTACTAATTAGTTTAATTATTTTAATGAAAAGCTTAAATTACTGAGATGCCTAATTGGTACAAGAACTCCCTCAGTTAAATCAATACCTACCATATTAATAAAATGTGTAAATATTATTAAATATATAAGGAGGAAAAATTAATGAAAGTTGTAGCTTTTAACGGAAGTCCCAATAAAGAGGGTAATACTTACCATGGAATAAAAATAGTTGCTGCCGAACTAGAAAAAGAAGGAATAGAAACAGAAATAATTCACGTAGGGAATAAACCTATTAGAGGATGTATTGCTTGTGGATACTGTACAAAAAATAAAAATGGAAAATGTGTTATTACTACTGATCCTGTTAATGATTGGATTGAAAAGATGAAATATGCCGACGGAATAATCTTAGGATCACCAGTACACTATTCAGCAATTGCTGGAACAATGAAGTCATTTTTAGATAGAGCTTTTCGTGTGGCAGAGGCCAATGATAGTATGCTAAGACATAAAGTTGGAGTTGCAGTAGTAGCAGTAAGACGTGCAGGTGGAATTCCAACCTTCGATCAGTTAAATAATTACATTAATCATTCTGAAATGCTCATTCCTACTTCAAACTATTGGAATATTCTTAATGGAAGATTGCCTGGTGAAGCAATGCAGGATGAAGAGGGAATACAAATAATGAGGATATTAGGTAAAAATATGGCCTGGCTTATGAAGCTTGTTGAAAATGGACAAGGAGTTATCAAAAAGCCAGAAAGGGAAGAAAAGATTTTTACTAATTTTATTCGATAAAATGTATTATTATAATCTAAGGAAGTGCTTTATAAATGTATCATTCAAATAACAACCTTATAAAAACAAATTCATCAATAAATAATCTTGAAGCTAAACCCATATTGACTAATTTATTAATTTTAGTCATGTCCATAGCTTGCGGACTTACTATAGCAAACATATATTATATCCAGCCCCTTTTAGCTGATATAGCAAAAACCTTTCATGTTGATCAATTAAGCATAGGCTTTGCAGCTATGCTTACACAAATAGGTTATGCAATTGGAATGATATTTATATTGCCTTTGGGAGATATAAAAGAAAAGAGAAACTTAATAGTAATAATGCTTTTGTGTTCAACAATCTCACTTATGAGTATGTTCTTCTCTCCAAATATATATATTCTAATAATTTCTTCCTTTGCTGTTGGATTTACTTCTATTATTCCTCAACTTATTATACCTTTAGCAGCACAACTATCAAATCCACAGCAAAGAGGACAAACCATTGGTACAATAATGAGCGGCTTGTTAATTGGAATATTACTTTCTCGTACAGTCAGCGGCATCTTAGACAGCTACTTTGGCTGGAGAACAGTTTATCTTATTGCAGCCATTATGATGCTTACTCTCATGATTATCCTTAGGAAGCTGCTACCTTTATGCGAACCTATCTCTGACATTAAATATACTCAACTGTTAAAATCAATGATACACTTAATAAAAACTGAACCAATTTTAATAGAAGCCTCTATTAACGGTTCATTAATGTTCTCAGCTTTTAGCATCTTTTGGACATCACTTATATTTTTACTTGAAAGTTCTCATTACAATATGGGAGCTGAAGCGGCAGGTTTGTTTGGATTAGTTGGTATTAGCGGTGCTCTTGCTGCCCCAATAGTGGGAAAAGCAGCAGATAAAAAAGGGACAAGATTTGCTATAAGTATATGTATAATAGTAGTTATAATTGCTTATTTATTCTTCTTTCTATTTGGCTTTAAAATTTGGGGACTTATTTTAGGAATTATTCTTCTGGATTTAGGAGTACAATCTTGTAATGTTTCTAATCAGGCAAGAGTACATTCCTTAGACGAAAAAACACGTAATAGGCTTAATACTATTTATATGGTCAGCTTTTTTCTTGGAGGAGCATTAGGTTCATTTTTAGGTCCCTATAGCTATTCCCACTTTGGATGGTATGGAGTTTGCATTTTTGGAATTGCAACTCAAATCCTAGCAATTATTCTACACAAGGTTGGAAAAAAAGAAATATAGATAAACAACTTAAATAAATTAAATAACAGCTCAGAAGTTTTTAATCTTCTGAGCTGTGAAATAATTATCTTTCTCTATTCAAAGTATTACTTATTTAAATATTCCAAAGGGTTTTCCTACAGGTAAAAAGGTTCTTCCGAAATGTTGATTTAACACTGAAGCAGCAAAACCATAAAAGGATAATATTGATATAATTAGTTCAGAATAAGCTGCTAGCTTATGTGGAAATTCACCCATTATGCCAAAACTGTCTAGGGTAAGTCCAATAAACAGAAAATTAATAAAAAAGAAAATAAAAAATAATACCTTATGAGTCTCCATAGCACCTATTGTCATAAATAAGGTGAATATTAAATACCCTAAAAATGCAAACCCCAATTGTTTTGGATCAACATTTGAGGCTAATTCCTTACCGAATACCCCCATTTTTATCAACCATGATGCAGCAGTTCCCATCCAAAAGAATGCATAACCTCCAAAGGCAGTTGTACCAAAGGTATTGTTTCTCTTAGAATCATTGATACAAGCAAATAGCTGAGCAAAGGCACCTAAAAATATTGCCCATGGAATTACAAAGGACAATCCTGTTGTTAAGCCTAACTTTTGTGACGATGCAACTAATGTTACCATTGCTAGTCCAAAAAGTCCTAATGCAGAAGGATCTGCATTAATAATTTTTACGTTACTAACTTGATTTTTTTCCATAATTTCCTCCTTAAACGACATAATCCACATAATCATATCACATTTTATCGCTTTTTGTATACTTTAATCTTTATATTATGCAAATTATATAAATAAGTTTGCTGTACCATTGTGAAAGGCTGTGGCTTTTTCATATTTAATCAGCTTCAATTCCAATTTTAGAAACTCAAGTACTACAATTTTTAGGCATAAAAACCAAGCCCTCCTGAGCAATTTAGGAGGGCAAAAATTTATATTTTCCTTATTCCTTTTTCAAAATATCTAAGGTATGTGCGCTTGCTCCTAGCAAATCTGGTCTTTCACAGGTAGAAAAATGATACTTAATAAAAATTTGAAAGGTCTCTTCATCCATAGCATTCAAAATAGGTCGCATATAATTAGCAGGTCCATCTGCTGCAATTAATTTTATCCTTTGCAGTCTTACTTCCTCATTTAACTTATTAATATCTTCAATCCTTACATAATCATATAAATCTTCTGGTTCCGATATAACATGAAAATCCTCACTTAGTTTCCCATTATCAATACATGCTCGAATATTATTTTCCTTAAAACCATAGGTTAATACACTATATTCGTTCATACAATATGCTACTAAGATAACACCGCCAACTTTGGTTACTCTCTTTGCCTCTTGTAGCGCTTTTACTTTATCCTCAAATTTATATAAATGATACATTGGTCCAAACACCAAGGTCATATCAAAAGTATTTTCTGGAAATCTTGATAAATCTAAGGCTGTTCCCTGCATTGCTTTTACTGTACTTCCTTTTGACTTTAAAACTCCTAAATTGTGCTTCACAAGTTCAATTGCAGTAACATCATAGCCTTCATTGGCTAATTGTACAGAGTATCTCCCTGTGCCTGCTCCAACGTCTAAGATTTTTGCCTTATCATTATTTTCTAGATACTCATGAATATACTTCATGGAAGTTAGGTATTCAACTTGTCCATATTTTCTCGTTAATCTTTTATCTTCACAAAATTTATTGTAGTATTTTTCTAATTCTATTGTCATATCTTTATCTTCCTCATCTGTTCTACTATATTTTAGAAATTATTAAATGCAAAAATTGTTCTTTGTACATAAAGCAAACTTAATCATTCTTTTGGTACTTCATATTCTCCCCATTATGCTCCCTTTACGTTCTAACAAATATTATACTATATATAATGAAAATTTCTATAGAGTTGTCTCACTAAATAATTAGAAATAGAGCTGCTGTTACATTTTTTCTTTTATCTAACTCTTCTTTTGTAATTCTAAATTTCCTTACAAATGGGGAAAACCCACCACATTTCTGTAGTGAGTTTTATTATAGTGGAGGCAAATCGCACCTAACCACCAACTATAGCACTATAACCCTTTAGATTCCCTACGGTTTTCTCTAACCAAAGTATTTCTCTAAGTCCTTAATTTTTTCTAAATCAAATATATCTGTGGCTATAATCTCTATGGTTTCCTCTGGTAATTTTTTTATCTTTTCTTTATATTCTTCTGGTACAGACTTAAACTTTTTAATAATTAATTTTATAAGTATTTCAGCCTTTCCCTCTGCTTTTCCTTTTTTTTCACCTTCTTTTATTCCTTCTTTTATACCTTCCTTTATTCCTTCATCTCTTATCATTTTTCCTATTTCAGTCATACTAATAACCTCCTTAAACTTTTTTATAGAAAGTTCATCTCCAAACTTTTCAAATAATGCGTATAATAAAGTTAAACACTGCAACTTCTCATTGCTTTCTGGCATTTTATCAGCTAGTTCTATACTTTCTAAGGCCCTTTTACTTCTACTTTCTTTTCCACTCATCAAAGGAATAAAGCTTAAAGTTAAAATATCTTCAGCTGTAAAATGTTCTCCTTTGCTAATTTTACTTCTTAAATATTCTAGCTTTTCATCACCGTTTAAATTTTTCATATAAAAAGCCTCTACCTCGTATCTTATAGTACCTGCATCTACATAAGTTTCCACATTATTTATATCTGAGGAATAAATCACTATAGTCCTTACTTTTCTCTTATCCTTGTAAAATAATGACGCATCATAATATAAAAATCTTTTAATATCGTCTTTTTTATCGGTAGTTTGGAATTCAAAATGAAGATAATTCCCATCTTCAGTATAGAATAAATAATCTGTGTAATTACTCTTTATTTCTATATTTTTTATTTCAGTCTCCGCCGGAGCTATTATCTTTGCATCAATTCCGAAGAACTTTACTGCATTATCCTTAAAAAACTCCATTGCTTTCTTTAAAACTGCATCTTCTATTTTATTATAATCCATAGTCATCCTCTCTTTCTAGTTCTTTATACTAGTTATTATTACCAAGGAAATAAAATTTGTGCAAACATTTGTTCGCATATCGTAGATTATATATTTTTATCGACTAACAGAAGAACCACCCAATGTTGTATATGTGGCTTTCCCACTTACTTAGCCTCTGCATAAGTAAATCTAAAAGAAGAAAAAATAATAGAATTACTAAATAAATTTATTTACTATGGAAAAATACTTTATAATAAAGAAACTGAAAGGTAAAAAAACAAACACCCCAGCAGGTCATCTATATTATAACCTGCTAAGGCGTTCTATTACTCTTCTGATATTGTTTTAACTTTTAAATACTTATAATGAGTATGCGATCCGCTAAGAGTTGAAAATCCTACTTGACCCTTAAAGTAAGGGTTACAAGTATCAGTGTAGTCTATCATTCTCTTTTCATCTACATATACTGTAAATTTGTTTTTATGGGCAGTAATACGTAATTTATATGCCTGCTCATATTGCCACTTAAAGCTTATAGAAGCAAGCTCAATGTAGTTACCATTGACATTCTTATATAAGATTAACTTATTTTCTTCACCAAGTCCTGCAGCATAGGAACGCATTGCGCCCCAAACCCTGAAATTAAGATTATGTTTTTTCCCCCATACAGGTATTAATTCACATTCCGCCTCATAATCAATCCACTTCCTGCTGCCGGTATAACTCTCAGAGTTTCCAAAACCGCTGCCGCTTAGATAGCCCTGTTCAAGATCCCATATACCTCTTAAATAGGTTAACTGTGATGGTGTTTTACGAATGGGGCTCCATTTATGCACACACTCTTTTGAAAAATCCAAAACATAATTTGGTGATGCTTTAAATTCTACTTTGTTTATATAAACATTATAATTAATTAGAGCATCAGAATAAAGTTCTACTCCCATTTCATCTAAACATGCTGCTTTTAGTTTCGGGATGCTAAATACCAGGTTGCTCCATTCTTTCTTGGAGACTTCTGTTTTATCCCCGTATATATATGTGTTTGAATTCCCATCCTTAACATATAATCTGGCAGCAATTCTACAGTCTCCCTCAGCTTTTACTTCCGCCGATATAGTGTAGCCTGGGTAGATTATTGGAGAAAAATCTGGTGAATATCTATCATCTTCAAAATCTGAAGGCCTGTAATAAGTTTTTCTGAAAATTTTAACTGAACTTTCGTTACTGATACAAACCTTAAGACAGTCATTAACATTTTCTAATATGACGTTTTCTTTTAATGCTTTAAAGCCATGGGTGGATCCTGGCAAACTAAAGTTATAGATTTCACCAGTTTCATCTAAAGATTTTATCTCATATGGAATTTCTTCTTTGGCTAGTATATATCCAAATCTAGCTAAGTAGGCAGATAAAAGAGGTATATCAGCTATATTTAGATCTCCAATCAAGGATGAACTTACAAAAACATCATTTATTGGTTTTCTCCAAAAGTGTGGAATACCTTCAATTCCGCCTCTTACTCCCATAATGCAGCCTACGTTGCCTACGTTACAGTCCGTATCCCAACCACAAAAATTGCAGATACGTATTGTTTCAGAGAAGTCGCCCTCACCGTACAATAGAGATAGAATTATAACTGCTGCATTAGGGATTATATGACAACCACCTTCATACTTGTCATAGCCAAAATTATCATATATATACTGAAAACACTTTCTCCAATCCGAGGGGTTTTCATCATAAAATCTCATTATTTCTCTTGTGACTTTTGCATATTCACAATTCTCTGGTATTACAGAGAGCCCTTTATTAATTATTTTTCTTATATCTTTTTCTACGAAGGCTTCGGAAATACATGCTGCTATAAACATTCCGCCATATTTTCCATTTCCGTCATGAGATACACTAGCTGCTTTTTCTGCATATTGTGCAGCCAGTGAAGGATTACCTGGAGCTATAAGGCCCCATACATCAATGAATATTTGTCCACCGATTTGTTCTGAAACCGTTAGACCGTTCACCTCTATGGAACCAGAAAGAGGAGCTTTAATGCCATGCTGGAGATTCATATACGCTGTGTGCTCAGTGGATACTCCATAACCACCCCACCAGAACATGCCATGGGTATCTCCTATATAATTTAGCCATGTATCACCAATCTCATGGGCAGCAGCATCTATTGAGTAATCCTCTAAAGCTCTTATAAATACCATTGGTCCATTTGTATCATCATCTGCCGCAAACATTTTGTAATCATGAATATATCCCTCAGGTTCACCTATCTCCTCTTTTATTCTTTCATAAGTCCAGTTTTCAATGGGAGCTCCAAGCCTAACTCCTATAGCTTTTCCAAGCCATCCTGAATAAACTCTTTCAATATAATCTCTTTGAATCATATAATTCTTACTCCTACTGTTTTAATCTTTCATCTAATATTTCCAGACTTTCAACAAAAAACTTGATAAACTCCACTCTTTGAACTTCAGTGAGCACTAAAGTATTTGGAGTTTTATCAGGAACAGGCCTTTTATCTCCAACAGTCATTCCTCTAGTTAACTCTCCATAGGTTTCAATATCTACATGGTACTTAACACCTTTGAACAAATCCGGTCTTAGTAAATATACTATGGTACAAAGATCGTGCAGGGCGCTTCCTTCAAATCCAAATCTCTTACTGGCTTTAGAGTAAAACTGCAATAGCTCCCAGGTCAGTCTAGAGGCTTTCCCCTTATTCTTTAAGAGTTCAATTTCATCATCCATCATCATGGCTGCTTCAGTTACATCCAAACCAGCCATTACAATCTCTACTCCCGAATTAAAAACTATCTTTGCAGCTTCCGGGTCTACATATATATTAAACTCTGCAGTAGGAGTCCGATTACCTCTATCTACTCCTCCACCCATCAAACATATTTCCTCTATTTTATCTTTTACTTCTGGAAAGGTTCTAAGTAAAAGGGCTATATTAGTAAGAGGCCCTATAGCCACGATTGTAACTTTTTCTTCTGAAGCTGAAATCAAATCATGCATATACTTTACCGCATTGGTGCTTGAAATTTTATAATTATACTCATGAAAATTAGGGCCATCCATCCCTGACTCCCCATGAGCATCCTCTCCTGTATGAATTGGTTTTATTAAAGGAGTAGCTTGTCCAACCGCAAGGGGCATATCTTCTTTTATATAAGAAAGTATCTTCTGAGCATTAGCTGTAACCTTATCTAATACTTGATTACCGCCCACAGTAGTTACTGCCAGTGTGTCAAGTTTATCTCTGTGAGCTGAAGCCGTCATTATTGCAAATGCATCATCATGTCCTGGATCACAATCTATTATTATTTTTCTCATCAAACTATTCCCTTCTCTTTTTTCTTCTTAGTTTCTCTTATAGCGTAAATTACAAGTCCTATTACAGTAGCTACATATGGAATAATTGAGACTAATTCAACAGGCATATTTACAAGTTGAAGTACATTTGATAGCGCAGAAGCGGCTCCAAAAAGTATTGATGTTAGAATAGTTCCAACCACGGAACCTAGCCCCATAGCTTCAGCTGCTATGGCTATCCATCCTCTTCCTGCTGTCATATCTCTTGAAAACCATGATACATAGCCCATAGAAAGAAAGGCTCCTCCAAGTCCCGCTAGAACGCCACTCATAATTAGAGCAATATATCGATTTTTATTTACATTTATACCTACAGATTCTGCAGCATTAGGGTTTTCCCCCACTGCCTTTAGTCTTAAGCCCAGAGCTGTATGTTTAAACATATACCATACCGCTATAGCCAGCACTATCAGAAGATAGGTTAACACATTATGCCCTGATACTATTTGTCCAATCACGGGTATATCCTTAATTATTGGAATATTTATATTAGGAAGAACCTTACTAGGCAGAGAAGCTGATGTTCCTTTGTCACCTGTCAAGTAATATAAAATGAAGATGGTTGCACCAGAGGAAAAAAGATTCAGCGCTATACCCCCTAATATTACATCCGTCTTCAGCTTAAGTGTGAAATATGCTAGAAAGTAGGACATAAGTATAGCTGCTGCTATAGCTGAAAGTAATCCTACTAGAGCACTTCCTGAAAAGTAACTGCCCACTACTCCTGCAAGGGCAGACATCAGCATAATGCCTTCTAAGCCTATATTAGGTATACCGGCCCTATCAGCAATTACAGAGCCTAAGGCTGGATAAAGTATTGGTGTTGTAACTCTTATTATGGAAAAAACAAAACTTGATGAAAATATAAGATCCATAATTTTATCCATTTGACTTTACCCCCTTTAGAAGCATTCTGTTTCTATAGCCCTCCATAAACTTTCTTCCTGAAATAAGAAGTATTATCAGTCCTTGCATTATTCCAACCATTTCCGCTGGAACATTTGTCATTCTGGCCATTAAATCTGCTCCAATTCTTATATAAGCTAAAAATAAGGCTGAAAAAATAACATTTGAAGGTTTGTTTTTGGCAAGCATGGCTATCAATGCTCCATCAAAGCCCAGCCCAGGAAGAGCTGCCCATTTGAATCTATCGTACATTCCTATTATCTCAACAGAACCACCAATTCCAGCAACACCTCCTGCAACTAGGCTAGCAATGATTATTGCCTTGGTAGCATTAATTCCCGAGTAATTTGCAAACTCTTTATTAAAACCTGTCATTCTTAGAGCATATCCCCACTTAGTTCTATACATGAATAAATGGATCACAAGAACTACCAATAGAGCAATTATAAGCCCACTGTGAATTCTTGTACCTGGAACTATTTTGTCAAGTAACACCGTATCTTGCATCTTTACTGATTGAAGAGAAGTTGTATTGACTTCCTTAAAATAGTGGTTAAGTATATATAAACCAATTCCATATAATATACTATTAAACATTAATGATATTACAAGTTCGCTGGCATTCCATTTAGCTTTAAAAAACCCTATTATAACCATTACAGCTGCACCAGCAGCGCCCCCTACTATAATTGCAACTACAGGATGTATAAAACCTGGTAAAGATAACTTAATACCTACTATGGCTGCTAAGAGACCACTAAAATAATATATACCCTCCGCACCAAGGTTGAATAACCCTGTCTGAAATAATATAGCTGTAGCCACCCCGGAAAATATTAGCGGAATAGCCTGCTCAATTACATTCCCCATATATCTGCTCTTTAAAAGTGGTCCTATAACAAAGTATTTTATTGTAGAAATAGGCTTATCACTTACGAATAAAATTATTATAAAAGCTATAATTGTGGCAATTAAAACTGCTGTAATGGTTCTGATCATCTCAAATCTTGATTCTTTATCCACAACATGACCTCCTTATTTCTTCCGGACTTTGTCTTTTTATACCCAACATATATTCACCTAATTCTTCTTCAGAAATGGAGGATGGATTATCAATAAAGGCTACTATTTCTCCTCCGTACATAACCATCAAGTAATCACTTACTTCCATAGCCTCCGATATATCTGCACTCACTAGCAAAATTCCAGTTTCATTATCTCTCATATTTATAAGTTTTTTGTGTATTGCCTCCGCAGCTCCCATGTCAACTCCACGGGTAGGCTGTTCAGCTACAAGTACCTTCGGAGCAACAGAACATTCTCTGGCAACCACCACTTTCTGAATGTTTCCTCCGGATAAATGTTCAATTAACTGGCTTTCATTCTTACAAGCAACCTCATACTCTTTAATGAGATTCACTGTAATTTCATCTACCTTCTTTTTATTGGTCAGTATCTTTCCATTTATGTCTTTTGATTTATATCTATTACTAATAATATTCTCACTTATTTTAGCTGCCCCAGCAATTCCAAGGCTCATTCTATCTTCTGTAATATAAGATAATCCTTTGCTTCTAAGCTCCGCTATAGATAGCTGTCTTATATCTGCATTATCCAGCAAAACCTGTCCAGTATACCCTTGTCTTCTTCCTGTGATTATATCTATGAGCTCACCTTGCCCATTGCCTTCAACACCAGCTATTCCAAGTATTGTTCCTTTTCTTAAGGAAAAACTTACGTCATTAAGAACCTTATTTCCTTCCTGTGAACTGGCGAAAATAGATTCTACCTTTAAAACCACATCACCAGGTGAGGCTTCCTTTTTATCGTATTTTAAGACTACATCTCTTCCTACCATAAGATTTGATATCTGTCTTTCCGTAACATCTGAAATATTATATACTCCCTTGCTTTCACCTTTTCTCATGATGGTGATTCTATCACATATGGCTTTAACTTCTTTCAGTTTATGAGATATAAAAATGATTGTATGCCCCTCATTTTTAAGAAGTTTTAACTGCTCAAATAACTCTGCGGTTTCCTGTGGAGTTAATACCGCTGTGGGCTCATCTAGTATTAATACTTCAGCTCCTCTAATCAATGCTTTTACTATTTCTACCTTTTGTTTCATACCTATAGATAAATCTTTTACTTTATCATTTGGTTTTATTCTGAAATTGTACTTTTCTGCAAATTCACTTACCATTTTTTCAGCTTTTGCATAATCTATTTTTATTCCCTTTTTAGGTTCCATTCCTAAGATTATATTTTGGGTAACAGTAAAGCTAGGCAAAAGCATAAAGTGCTGATGTACCATTCCTATTCCTAATTCAATAGCCTTGTTTGCATTGTCAATTTTTATTTTCTGTCCTTTTAAATAAATGCTTCCTTCATTGGGCTGCTCCATACCAAATATTATTTTCATTAAGGTAGACTTACCTGCTCCATTCTCACCTACGATAGCATGGATTTCGCCTTTTTTTATGTCTAGATTGACGCCATTGTTAGCTAATACGCCGTTTCCATAGATTTTTGTGATATTTTCCAGCCTCAATATACTATTATCCATAGTTACCCTCCTAAAATAATTGGGTAGGTGATTTCTCTCCTACCCTTTATCTGTTATCAAAGAAAAGTTAATCCGTTATGGTTTTACAGAGTTTCTAAAAGCCTCTATTTCCCCTGCACTCATGGTAAATCCAGACTTAACCTTTATTTCACCACTAGAAACCTTTGTTGTTAATTCATCTAATTTATCCTTTATATTTTGTGGAAGAGCATTATAGTATTCATTCTTTGCAAGTCCTACAGCATTTTCCTTTAATCCAAGAGAATCATTTACTCCATATTTTAAAGTTCCAGCCTGATATCTCTTCACTGCATCTAATACTGCTTTATCTATATTCTTTACCGCAGAAGAAACAATATGACTTGCTTTGTTAGCATCTGTTGCTTTGTAAATCATTGCCTGATCAGAGTCAACACCGATAGCATACTTGTTATTTTCTGTAGCTGAATCTATTAGTCCAAGTCCTGTGCCTCCAGCCACGTTGAAGCTTATGTCTGCCTTAGAACTATACTGAGCATTGCTTATCTCTTTTCCCTTTGCTGGATCAGTAAAGCTTCCTGCATAAGAAGTAATAACCTTTACATAGGGGTTCACATTTTGTGCTCCCTGAATGTATGCTACAAGGAAGTCATTGATTCCAGGGATATCCATTCCACCTAAGAATCCTATTACATTATCTTTATTAGCTAAGGGCATATCGGATTTTGTAACCAGTCCTGCTAAAGCACCAGCTAAGAATGACACCTCGTTAGTCTTATATGACATTGCATACACATTCTTTGAAGCCTTATCTGTTGCATTATCAAAGTTTATATATTTCTTATCTGGATACTTATCTGCAATTGTGTTAAGAAGCTCACTGGCTGAGTTTCCAGATATTATTATGTCCCAGTCACCTTCAGAAATATCCTGTAAAGTAGGCTCCCATTTTGTTTGGTCAGTTCCCATTTCAACAACTTTAGTTTCAGCGCCTAATTCACTTTTTATTAACTTTATTCCGTTATTTGCAGCATCAAAGAAGGACTTATCTCCAAGATTTCCTGGTATAAGTAAAGCAACCTTTAAAGTCTTCTTAGATGTTTCCGAACCCTTTGAACCATCTGAGTTACTTGCTGGAGTTTTTGCGCAGCCTGCAAATAACACCGTACAAAATACTAATGAAACAATTAATGATAATATCTTTTTCACAATCTTTCACCTCATTATTTTTATTTTATAATTTGGGTCAATTTTCTTATAATGTCCTTTCACTTACCTAAAATGTTTTCAACCTATGACATAGTAAGTAATGGCTTCTATGCATAGCCAACTGATATTTCAAATTATAGACTAGACAAATAATTCAGTAAAGGACACTTGTCGCTATCTAAATTATTTTGCTCATATATATTATAAAAAGGCATGAAAGCCTATCATCGACCTTCACGCCCTATAAATAATTATCATAGAAAGCTATTTAGTTATTTTTTTATGATGCCTTACAGAAAAACCTTCATATCCTCAAGATTTTTAAGTAATTTTTTATGCTGCTCTTTTGATATCATGATTCTTTTTTTTACGGAGGAAATTTCATTTAAATCTTTCAAAATCTTTATGCTGCGGACTACTGTGCGGATATTGACACCAATATTATTAGCGATGGTCTGATACTGAGTTTCTACAAGTACATCTTCATCATTATTCTTATTCATTTCATAATAGTTTGCAAGATAAAACCGTACTCTATTCACTCCATCCAAATAATAAAGTATTCCATCATTGCCAGATCGCTTATACAGATCCTGTGAAACCAATGTAATGCATCTATGAAGCATTTCATTATTAGACATGATAAAGTCATATACAGCAGCTGCTTCGATACGAAGAACATGAACCTCACTAATAGCTACTATGGTAGCAATATAACTATCTTTGCGCGCCATTATTTCCAAAAGCCCTATACTGCCATTACTTTCATTTATCTGAAAATAATCATACACATTTCCATTTTCATAACTTCTTGTGCCAAGAGCACTTCCTGACTTAATAAAATAAATATACCTTGGAAAGTCACCCCGTGTTACAATGCTGCTATTGGGCTGATATTTAATCTCAATGCCTTGGCTTGTAATGAAATCCGGAAGAACGGAAAGATTAAACTCTTTTTCATTTTCATACTTTTTCCACATCTCTCGCAAGTTCATATCTGCTTTCCTCCTATGGCTGTGAGTTGATTTCTTAAACCTTCTCTCCATATTTCTGGCTTCCTTTATAATTATTATAACCTAACTTGCTACCTATTTAAACTCATAAAAATTAAAAACTACCAAACTGGCTATGCTCATATAGTTTAATTATATCATTTTTGTGCTACCGCCTCATGATGTTAGCATTTTCACATTTGTGGCAAGGGAAACGTCCCCTTGCACTACACCCAAACCTTTTGACACTGCCCTTTCCACTTGAGCCTTGCAGTGCCTACTTCTCCATTCCTGTTTTTAGCTATGATGCATTCAATAATGCCAGGCTTGTCAGTATCTGCATTATAGTACTCGTCTCTGTATAAAAACATAACTATATCCGCATCTTGTTCTATGGCTCCTGATTCCCTTAAGTCTGACAGCATTGGTCTGTGATCTGATCTTGTTTCAGGGGCACGGGACAGCTGAGAAAGTGCTATAACCGTTATGTCAAACTCTTTTGCCATAAGCTTTAAGCTTCTGGATATCTTTGAAATATCCTGAGTTCTGTTTTCAGCTTTTTCTTCACTGTTTATAAGTTGTAGATAATCGATAAACACCACATCAAGGCCTCCTTGAAGCTTAAGCCTTTTACATTCTTCTCTTATGCCCTGAAGGGTAAAAATTTTATCGTATATTTTTAGTCCGCTAGTAATAATAGTATTGCTAGCTTTAGCTATGCTTACAAAAGCATCATCCTCAAAAATACCGTTTTTAATACTTTTCAGTGGTATGTCGGTCATTGAAGCAATAGCCCTTTCGATGATCTGCTGCTTTCCCATTTCAAGATTAAAAAATGCAGTATTAGCCTTGGATTCAATACTTACCTTCAAGGCTAAATTCAGTGCCACAGCTGTTTTCCCCATGGAGGGTCTGGCAGCTAGAATAATAAAATCCTGGCGCATAAGTCCTCCAAGGGCCTTGTCCAAATTCTTAAAGCCACATTTAATTCCCTCAGTATCCCCGCCATTTTTATACCTTTCTTCAAGCCTGCTTAAAAAACTCACCATAGGCTCCTCAAGGCTTCCATCTTCTAAGCTCTTAAAAAATTTAATATTAATAAGCTTATGCTGCATATCATCAATAAGTATATTGCTCTTAATATCTCTTTTATTTATATCCTCCATAGAAGCCTTCATAATATCCATAAGCCTTCTCTTATTTGATTTTTCCTTTACTATCTCCCCATAAGCAGCAACACTAACAGCGGATAGACAGCTTGCACAAATCTCGCTTAGATAGGTAATTCCTCCTACCTCCTGAAGCTTATTTGAAAGCCTGTCAGCTAAAGTTGTTAAATCAATGTTCTCATTGTTTTTGTACATGTCCACCATAGTCTTATATATAATGCTGTTCCTTGGATTATAAAAGTCCTCATAGTGTAAAAAATCTATGATGCTGCAAATACTGTTATTATCTATGAGGATAGCCCCTAGTACCTGAAGTTCTGCTTCTAAATTATAAATACTAGTTACCAGCATATCCACTATCCTCCTCATCCAAAAGCTTATAGGCCTTAGCATTAGGCTTATAATCAGAATCCTTAGAGCTATGCTTTTTCTGCTTTTTAAAATCCCTCTTATAGGCATTAACTGCCTTCACAGTTCTATGCCCCAGGTCATGCCAATTATTAAGCACTCTTTCTATATATACAAAATTCCTTGCATTGTGCTTTACTGCTTCCTCTATGGCTAAAATAATAACCCCAGGCTCTACATCCTCAGCCCAATCCAATATTTTTTCATACTCCATTGGTGTCATAGGGTGAATATTATTGTTAAAAGCATCAATAACCTCCCTGAGCTTCCCTTTAACTTTTAAATCAGCCTTGGCAGCCTCCGTATATTCTTCTACTTCTTCTTCTATTTCTTTTTCTTCTTTTTCTTCTTCTTCTTCCCCAGGCCATAGTTTCGTTTCACCGCTATGGGGCTGTCGCACTAAGTGATTAGTGCGTAGCTCCTTTTTGCTTTGATAACCACTGGCTATGCCAGTGGATAAAATGGCTTTAGCTCTGAACAAAAAAACTCCTATGATAAAATGAAAGCGACTGAAAATCGCAAAACAAAATATCATAGGAGGTGTGTCGTATGGGTAACGACATAGAAAGCTTAACACATACAAAATGGAGGTGTCAATATCATATAGTATTTGCACCAAAGTATAGAAGACAGATAATATATGGGAAATATAAAGGAGAAATCGGCAAGATACTACGAGAGATATGTATAAGAAATGGAGTAGAGATAATAGAAGCAAATGCATGTCCAGATCATGTACATATGCTGGTAAGTATTCCACCAAAAATGAGTGTATCAAAATTC
>NZ_LN879455.1 GCF_001403615.1 Desnuesiella massiliensis | reverse complement strand
TTCTTATCATATAGGTTATCCCTATATGTTCGACTCCTTAGAAAGGAGGTGATCCAGCCGCAGGTTCTCCTACGGCTACCTTGTTACGACTTCACCCCAATCGCTGACCCTACCTTAGGCCGCTGCCTCCTTACGGTTAGCTCACGGACTTTGGGTATTGCCAACTCTCATGGTGTGACGGGCGGTGTGTACAAGGCCCGGGAACGTATTCACCGCGACATGCTGATTCGCGATTACTAGCAACTCCGGCTTCATGTAGGCGAGTTTCAGCCTACAATCCGAACTGGGACCAGTTTTTGAGTTTTGCTCCACCTTGCGGTCTCGCTTCTCTCTGTACTGGCCATTGTAGCACGTGTGTAGCCCTAGACATAAGGGGCATGATGATTTGACGTCATCCCCACCTTCCTCCCGGTTAACCCGGGCAGTCTCGCTAGAGTGCTCAACTTAATGGTAGCAACTAACAATAAGGGTTGCGCTCGTTGCGGGACTTAACCCAACATCTCACGACACGAGCTGACGACAACCATGCACCACCTGTCTTCCTGTCCCGAAGGACTTCCCCCATTACGGGTAATTCAGGAGATGTCAAGTCTAGGTAAGGTTCTTCGCGTTGCTTCGAATTAAACCACATGCTCCGCTGCTTGTGCGGGCCCCCGTCAATTCCTTTGAGTTTTAATCTTGCGACCGTACTCCCCAGGCGGGGTACTTATTGTGTTAACGGCGGCACGGAAGGGGTCGATACCTCCCACACCTAGTACCCATCGTTTACGGCGTGGACTACCAGGGTATCTAATCCTGTTTGCTCCCCACGCTTTCATGCCTCAGCGTCAGTTACGGTCCAGAGAGTCGCCTTCGCCACTGGTGTTCTTCCTAATCTCTACGCATTTCACCGCTACACTAGGAATTCCACTCTCCTCTCCCGCACTCTAGACTTCCAGTTTGGAATGCAGCACCCAAGTTGAGCCCGGGTATTTCACATCCCACTTAAAAATCCGCCTACGCATCCTTTACGCCCAGTAAATCCGGACAACGCTTGCCACCTACGTATTACCGCGGCTGCTGGCACGTAGTTAGCCGTGGCTTCCTCCTCAGGTACCGTCATTATCGTCCCTGAAGACAGAGCTTTACAACCCGAAGGCCTTCATCACTCACGCGGCGTTGCTGCATCAGGCTTTCGCCCATTGTGCAATATTCCCCACTGCTGCCTCCCGTAGGAGTCTGGACCGTGTCTCAGTTCCAATGTGGCCGATCACCCTCTCAGGTCGGCTACGCATCGTCGCCTTGGTGAGCCTTTACCTCACCAACTAGCTAATGCGCCGCGGGCCCATCTCATAGCGGATTACTCCTTTGATTGCTCTACCATGCGATAAAGCAATGTTATGCGGTATTAATCCTCCTTTCGGAGGGCTATCCCCCACTATGAGGTAGGTTGCCCACGTGTTACTCACCCGTCCGCCGCTAGAGACCGAAGTCTCTCGCTCGACTTGCATGTGTTAGGCACGCCGCCAGCGTTCGTCCTGAGCCAGGATCAAACTCTCAATTTAAAAATTTTAGAAATCTAGAATCTCTCTAAGTTTGATTGCTCATTCTTACTTTAGTCTTATGATTTCTCATAAAGAAATTGCTGGTTTCATGTTTATTTTCCTCTGTTTAATTTTCAAAGACCATGTCATTTCAGATGACTATTACATAATATCATCTTAAAAAAACATTGTCAACATATTTTTTAACTTTTTTATAACATAAATCAAATTGTGCATGGTAAAAAATAACTAGTCAGAGACTTCAGTACACTGACTAGTTATTTCTTATATATGCATTAAGCCTATTATGCTATTTTTTGTTGTTTTCTATCTCATTATATTTACTATTAATTAGTACTATATCGACTCTTCTATTTTGTGCTCTCCCTTGCTCTGTATTATTATCTGCCACAGGTCTAAACTCTCCATAACCAATGGATGATAGTCTCTTTGGGGCTATATGAGCTTCTTCTATTAATAATTCTGTAACATTGGTGGCTCTAATAACCGATAATTGCCAATTTGAATTAAATTTATTATTATTAATAGGTACGTTATCTGTATGTCCCTCAACTCTTATATAGCTATCCATTTTATTTAATATACTACCTAAATCCACAAGTTTCTTTTTATAATCGTTTTTAATTTCAGCTTTACCACTATCAAAAATTATACTGTCTTTTAAGCTAATAACTAATCCTCTTTCCTCTATAGAAGTACTTATGCCTGTACTCATTCCAGCACTCTGCAAATAGTTATCCACATTTTCTTTAAGATTCATAAGTTTATTTTCCTCGGATACTTCCTTATTATCGTTTCTCTCATTTGAACCATTAGCATTAACACTATCAACCGGACCTACCAATGATCCTCCGCCTCCACCTAATGCAATTTTAAAAGAATCAGATACAGCCTTATACTTACTTGCACTTACATTGCTGCTCGCATACATTATTACAAAGAATATCATTAATAATGTGATTAAATCCGAATAAGTTAATAGCCATCTTTCATGATTTGCTTCCTTCTCTTCGCGCTTTTTCATATTTTACTCCCTCTTATACATCCAATTTTGATATTTCATCTTCTGATAAGAAACTTTCTAATTTACTTACTACTGTATTTGGATTGGCACCCTCTTGAATTAATATCACTGCTTCAATAATCATCATTTTTTCATTAAGTTCAATTTTATTAATTGCCTTCAACTTGCTTGCTATAGGTAACCATACTAAATTAGCAGAGCCTACCCCATATAGTGTAGCTATAAAAGCTACGGCTATTTTAGGTCCTAAACTGCTTGGATCATCTAAATTGCTTAATACGTGCACTAAGCCCATTACTGTTCCTATTATACCCATGGTTGGTGCAAAGCCGCCTGCTGCTTCAAATATAGCAGCACCTTCCCTATGTCTTTCATCTAATCCCTCAAGTTTTAATTCTAAAATATTTCTGATAGTATGAGGCTCCATACCATCCACTACCATTTGGAGGCCTTTCTTTGTAAAAGGATCCATACTAGAATTAGAAAGCTCTGATTCTAAACTCAACAGTCCGTTTTTTCTAGTTGTAGTGGATATATTTTTAAAGTAAGCTACTAGCTCTACATAGTTAGATTTTTTATCTTTAAATGCTACTCCAAATATAGCTGGAACTTTTTTTAATAATTTACTAGGAAATGATACTCCTACAGCTCCTATAGTTCCGCCAAATACAATTAATGCAGCAGTCCCTACCAAAAGTCCTGCTAAGTGTCCACCTTCTAACATGAATGATACAATCATAGAAGCAAATCCTATAATTAAACTGATAATAATTCCTAAATCCATTTTTCTACCTCTCTTCAATAAAAATAAAAACGATATTAATCTACAAATATTATAATAATTGTAGATTAATATCGCATAACCTTATTTTATATTAAATTTTGTCTTTTATTAGTTATTATAGCCTAATTAAAGAATTTAAAATTAAGTATCTTAGACAAGCTTATTATTTCTCTATATACATCAAAGTTCTTACAACATACCCTTATAAACACCCCTTTAATTTTGCTCACTCTAAGATGCTTATGAGGTCAAAATGTACTAAATCTTTTGCAATATACGCAGCATAAATATGCTTTATAACTATCTCTCATCAGTCTTTTTACCATTATATCTTTTATCCTTCTTCTGACTCTCACTGGAGTCTGTTCGCTTTGTTCCCATATTAACCTTTTGTTTATTATCTACTTTACTCATATAGTTTCCTCTCTTTTTTACTCTATAGGCTCTCCCTTAAAGTTTTCAAATTTAGGAGTTGTCTTTTTATACCCTTTTTTATTTGATAATTTATTTACCGCTATTCTCTTTTCTCCTTTATTATTGCCATTATTTGTTTTGTCCATATATTTCTCTCCTTTCAAAAGTATTATTTTACTTAACTCCTAAAAATATTCTAACATCTAAAATAAACTATATTAATTTATATTAAAAAAATGCGTAAAGAGCATCCTAGAAAATCTAATCTAACTCTCTACGCAAAATCAAATCCTTATCTAAACTGCAAATTTAGTTAAGAAAATTATAAAAAATGAAATCTTTTAAAAAAACTACTGCCCTCCTTTTTTCTTAAAATAATACATGTTGTAAAACTTTAATACATATTTAATATTAAAATATTTGAAAACACTATTATTCTGTAAGGGGATTACTTTATAAATATGTTTTCGATATAATATACAGCAATTTCTATACCACTTTTACTTTATTTTAAAACTTTTACATTCCGATAATATTCTTTATTCTACTTATAACTCAAGCACTATGGGGAAAAAAGGTGAAACTTAACTTATACATGTTCCACAATGGCATCTTTAAGCTATTATTGTATTGTAAACTTCTGTAATTTAATACTTAAAGTCATGATATTTTCTATGCTTTAATATAAAACTAATTAAAACCAACATCTTTATATTTACATTTTAAATATTTTTATATATTATTTCTTTATAATGTCTACGCATAGGATGGAGGAACTATTATAATGAATCTAAACAAATTTCTTAAAATGTTTATACCTTTAGTATGTTTAAGTCTTGTAGCTTTTTCTACTGGCTGTAGCAAGAACAGTAAGAATTATGAACCTATTTCTAGAACTCAAGTTTTGTTGGATACTCCATGTACAATCACTATTTATGATAAAGCTTCTGAAAAAGTATTAGACCAAGCTTTCGATGTACTAAAAGATATTCATAATAAAATGAATGCTCACGAAGATAGTAGCGAAATTTCAGCCATTAATAAAAATTCCGGATTAAACAATATAAAAGTATCAGATAATACTTTCTATGTAGTGAAAGAAGCTAAAAAATATAGTGAACTTACTCAAGGTAAATTTGATATAACTATTGGTCCTTTAATCAATCTATGGGGGATTAATACTGAAAATGCACGTGTTCCGTCTGAAGAAGAGATAAAAGCAAAGCTTCCGTTAATTAATTATAGGGATATTATTTTAGACGAAAATGAGAAAAGTATTAAATTAAAAAACAAAGGTATGTCCATTGATTTAGGTGGAATTGCTAAAGGTTTTGCTGCTGATGAGGTAGCAAAAGTATTAAAAAAGAATGGGGTTAAGCATGCTGTTATAGACTTAGGTGGAAATATTTTAACTGTAGGCACTAAGATTCAAGGAACAGATTGGAAAATAGGAATACAAGATCCTACAATGCCTAGAGGAGACTACTTTGGTATTGTAAAAGTTTCAGATAAAGCTGTAGTAACCTCAGGAATTTATGAACGTTTCTTAGAAGTTAACGGACAATATTATCATCACATATTTGATACATCAACTGGATATCCTGTAGATAATTCTTTAGCTAGTGTAACCATCATAACTAAAACATCTATTAACGGAGATGCTTTAGCAAAAGCCTTTTGTTTTGGAATTGATAAAGGACTAGCTTTCATTGAAGGCATAAAGGATGTAGATGCTATTTTTGTAACAAAAAATAAAGAGGTATATATAACTAAAGGACTGAAAGGAAATTTAGAAATAACAGATTCAAATTTTAAAATTCTGAATTAAACCTAAAGGAGGTAACTCAAGGATTTGAACTGCCTCCTGTCAAGTAAATAGACGAAAGCTAAAATTTTATGCTACCAAGGTCTGATTTCGATATTCCATCGTGGTCGGACCTTTTACGCTTTTATGTAATCTTCTAATGTTATAAAAATCTATGTATTCATATATTTTCAAACTTACTTCACCTTTCTTTAAGCTACTGCATATTTTAATATTGTAGTTAAATTGCTTGGAGGTATGTAATGTATTATAGAAACGACAATGAAAACACTAACGAAGCTTTTGTTGATGAGCGCTACAAAAATGATGACGATCATGCGCCTCGTCAGGAAGATGATTTTGACTTTGCACCTTACATGTATTCCCCAATGATGCCTTATTATCCAATGCATCAGCACCCTTCAATGATGTACCATCCTCAAATGATGTATGGCTATCAAGGAATGTATATGCCTTACCCCAGAGATTTTGATGACGCGGACTTTGATGATTATGATTATGATAATGACGATTTAAGTCGTTCATCCCGCAGACGCAGACGCAGACGTAGACGTCGCCCTTACTATTGGTGGGTGAATAGACCATGTTGCATTAATAGACCTTGGTGGGGGAGACCTTGGTAGGAGAATAGGTAATTCTATATAAAACAACAAAGCCTTGCAAACTTATCATTTGCAAGGCTTTATGTTTGGTGCGCCTAACAGGATTCGAACCTGCGACCATTGGATTCGAAGTCCACTACTCTATCCAGCTGAGCTATAAGCGCATATTTATTAGCTTTATATGAAGAAAAAGACAACTTATTTTTATAAGCTGTCCAATCATGGAGCGGGTGATGGGAATCGAACCCACGTAACCAGCTTGGAAGGCTGGCACTCTACCATTGAGTTACACCCGCATGTGGAGCGGAAGACGGGATTCGAACCCGCAACTTTCACCTTGGCAAGGTGACACTCTACCATTGAGTCACTTCCGCATCTTTAGTTTTATTGGTGCAGGTGAAGGGAGTCGAACCCCCACGCCGTTGGCGCTAGATCCTAAGTCTAGTGCGTCTGCCAATTCCGCCACACCTGCATTATAAAATTGGTGGCTCACCGGGGAATCGAACCCCGGACACCATGATTAAAAGTCATGTGCTCTACCGACTGAGCTAGTGAACCATCTATGGCTGGGATGGCAGGATTTGAACCTACGCATGATGGAGTCAAAGTCCATTGCCTTACCGCTTGGCGACATCCCAATATTTTTTATGGGGTGGACGATGGGACTCGAACCCACAACAGCCGGAACCACAATCCGGTGCTCTGCCATTGAACTACGTCCACCACATGGTGCGCCATCAGGGACTCGAACCCTGGGCACCCTGATTAAGAGTCAGGTGCTCTACCAACTGAGCTAATGGCACTCATGGTGTGTCTTAAGGGATTCGAACCCCTGGCCTACGGCTTAGAAGGCCGTTGCTCTATCCAGCTGAGCTAAAGACACATATCATTTAGCAACGTGCATTATTATATCACACTCTAGTTAGTAATGCAAGACTTTTTTGGAGCGGGTGATGGGAATCGAACCCACGTAACCAGCTTGGAAGGCTGGCACTCTACCATTGAGTTACACCCGCTTAGTGGTCGGGGTGACAGGGATTGAACCTGCGACCTCATGGTCCCAAACCACGCGCGCTCCCATCTGCGCTACACCCCGAATCTGCTGTTTGTTTCTTTTGTTTCCCAGCGACATAGATTATTCTACACGATATATTTAAATACGTCAATACTTTTTTTATACTTTTTTTTATATTTTTTACCTCAATTTTTACCTTTAATATCCATATTCCTTATGAAATAAAGGAACATATTACAAAAACTTAACTTATGTCTATTGAAAAATACTATCTTTAAGCCATTACTCTACATGTATAAGTTAGTGATTGATTTATTGAGAAATAAAACTTTGCTGCGCAAAAGTTATGACTTTATACAGCAAAGTTATTCTTAAAGTATTTAATACTACTTATCTAAATAATATATATATGGACTTATTACACCATCCTTTATTTCTATAAAGGCTATGCTTTTATATTTAACCCTAGGTAGTGATGGGCTTCCAGGATTTATTAGCCAAGTATCATCAACCTTTTCAGCCATAGGTATATGAGTATGTCCAAATAAGGCTATATCAGCACCACATTCCTTAGCTTTATATAGTAGTTTTAAATGATCATACTTAACCCCATACTTATCACCGTGGGTAGCAAATATCTTTATATTTTCTGCTTCAATTAATAGCTCAGAAGGGGTAAAAGAATTATAATCACAATTTCCCCTAACGTTATAAATCTTTCCCTTATAGTCTTTTTTTAATATATCTACATCATCTATATTGTCTCCTAGATGTATTACTATATCTGAATTTTGAATTATAGGAACTATTTTATTAATATTATAATAATCCCTATGAGTATCACTTATTACAGCTATTAGCACAATATCGCTCCTTCTAAACCTTATATATACTTAAGGATTTCTTCTCTTATCTTTTCTAAAGCTCTTCCTCTATGGCTTATGGAGTTCTTTTGTTCTGCTGTCATTTCAGCAAAGGTCTCTTTAAATTCTGGCACATAAAATAATGGATCATATCCAAATCCCTCTACTCCATCATATCCCTCTGCAATAATCCCTGCTGCATTGCCTTCCACTTCAGTTATTTTTCCATTTTCATCAATTAATGCAATAGCACATACAAATTTAGCCCCTCTATGTTCAAAATCTACCCCTTGAAGTTCTTTTAAAATTTTCTCATTATTCTTTTTTGAATTGCCATGTTCTCCTGCATATCTAGCTGAGTAAACTCCTGGTCTTCCATTTAATGCATCAACCATTAGACCTGAATCATCAGACATTACTATAAAATTTTTGTCTCCTCTATGAACTAAATATTCATATATTTCTATAGCTTTTTTTCTTGCATTTTCAATGAAAGTTTTACCATCTTCTACTACGTCTATATCTATATTCATTTCCTTTAGGGATAATATTTCTATATCCATATCCTCTAATATTTGTTTTATCTCTGTTATCTTGTGTTCATTATTGCTTGCTACTATAAGTTTTTTCATTAATACTATTTCTCCTCTCCTGTACCTATCCATAAACAATCCATTTTTAAAGTTTCCTTTTGAATGTTGATTAACTGCTTAATACCTTTTTCGGCTAAAGCTAACAAATCATTGAGATCATTTCTGCTAAAAGGACTCTCCTCACCAGTACCTTGAACTTCTACAAATTCCCCTTCTTCTGTCATGATAACATTCATATCCACTTTTGCCTTGGAATCTTCTTCATAGCATAAATCAATTATTTTATTGCCATTTAATATACCAACACTTATTGCACTTACAAAGTTTCTCACGGGATATACCTCAAAAGGACTTTGCTTATGAAGTTTATTTACTGCATCTACTAAGGCTATAAAAGCTCCTGTTATAGATGTAGTTCTTGTACCTCCATCTGCTTGAATGACATCACAATCAATCCATATGGTTTTTTCCCCTATAGCTTTTAAGTTAACTATTGATCTTAATGCTCTTCCTATAAGTCTTTGTATCTCCATAGTTCTACCATCTAATTTTAATTTGGATATATCTCTGGGCTTTCTAACATGGGTAGATCTTGGAAGCATATTGTATTCGCAAGTTATCCATCCCTCTCCTGTGCCCTTTAGAAAGGGAGGAACCTTATCTTCTATGGAAGCATTACAAATCACTTTTGTATCTCCTACTTCAATTAATACTGAGCCCTCTGCATATTTCGTATAGTTTCTTGTTATTTTAACTGGTCTTATTTGATCATTCTTTCTTCCATCAATTCTCATATTTCAAACCTCCAATTTATTTAATATTAAATAACTCATCTCTCTTTGGTGGCATAACTTCTACTTCTTCATGGTTACTTACTAAAATCCCCTTACTATCTGTTATTTTTCCTATAATAGTAGCTTTAATTCCATTATTTTTTAATAATTCAACTAGCTCTTTCCCCCTATTTGTGGTTATCAGCATACTACCTGAAGAAATTAGTCTTAAGGCATCAATATTTAAAGTATTACAAATCTTTTTAGTCAAATTAGTTATAGGCATTATTGATTCATAAACCTTAAATCCGAGTTCTGAAGCCTCTGCCATTTCCCATAAGGCACCTAGAACACCACCTTCTGTAATATCATGCATAGAGTTTACTCCGAAATTACCACATATTATTCCTTCTTTTACTACGCTTATATGTTCAATATATGTTCTACCCTCTAAAAGTTCCTCTTCCCCTAATATATTTTGGAGTTTTTCTTTATATTCGTTTATAATAATACCAGTACCCTCTAAGGCCAAATCCTTGGTTACTATTATATCATCTCCATCTTTAGCTCCAGAAGTAGCTACAGCTTTTCCTCTTTTACCTTTTCCTATAACAGTGCAGGAAACCACCATTCTGTTTACAGCATCAGTAATCTCAGTATGACCACCTAATATTTCAATATTAAGTTTTTGGGTTTCCTCATCTATTTCTTTCATAATGGAACTTATATCATCTAGCTCAACATTGGGTGGTGCCAAAATTGTAACCATTATTCCTAAGGGTTCTACTCCACAAGAGGCAATATCATTGCAATTAATATGTACTGCCAATTTCCCCATATTTTTTGTAGTTCCTGTAATAGGATCTGTGGATAGTACGCATTCCTCTTCTCCAAAATCTATTACCGAACAATCCTCTCCTATACCATTCCTTATAATGACCTCATCTCTCTTTACACTTTTATATCTATTAATAATCTGCTCTAAATCATCCCAATTTAATTTTCCTATATTCATTTTATTACCCCACTTTAAAAAAATTTATAAAACTAGCACTATTTAATATTATATCTCATATTATTTATATAAGGATTAATTTTAAGAGGTGAATGGTTTGAGATATATGGGTCCTTTTTTACGAATCAACTCATTGAATTCAAAAATTATAAAAAATCAATTATTTCATTTTGCAAAAGAATCTCTAAGACTAATAGTACTTCATTCAAAATGCGGTATATGCACTTCTACTAAAGAGTTAAAAATAAAAAACATACCTAACATTGATATTAACATATTTAAAGAAAATTCTCCACTTTTATGTATTTATAAAAAGGCTAACCCTAAAGTTGAAGGAGAAAAAAACAGGATGTCTTGGGATGAAGGTAGCTTTAAGAAAGAGATAACTGTTTCTAGTAATGCTTTTATGACTTTATCCATTTTAGACTTAATAGATTACTACAAAAAATTTCAAAGCATAGACAGATCTCTTTATGCTCTTACTTATGTTTACGGAAATTTAGCTAAGCTTCAGTTGGATTTTTATTCTTCCTACATGAGAAGTGAAGAAGGGGTATTTGTAGATAAAATAAATGTTTCAGAAGATACCACTAGAGACATAAAATTTGAAGTTAAAAAAAATAAATTCAAATTTTCCGATCAAGCTTTAATGATGGCAGCCTACTATAAATTTTCTACTCTATCAGATAATAAAGATTCTGAAGCTTACAGAGTTTTCTCTCAGGATATATTAAACATGTTCCTAACCTATAGAGAAGAATTATATGAACTATCCTTAGAAGAAAATATAAAGCTTTGCTTTGCACTAAATTTATTCTATAGATATTCAAATATGGAAGAAGCAAAAACTTTATTATTAGATTTAATGGATTATATGGTAGATCGGATAGAAGGAGAAGAGAATTTAAAAATTGAATATCAATCACTTATATTAATTAATATTTACTTGTTTAATAAAAATACAGATATGATGATGTTTTCAAAGAGCGGTGATAAAATAAATGAATATTTATTATCACTATATAATCCAGAGCAAGGTATTTTCTTAAAAAACTCCGATAAAAAAGAGATAGATTTCTCTTCTTCAGAAATCTTCTTCTACTTGTTATCCACCCTATATTATAATGAAGGTAATGAAGAGCTTAATAGTCTTGGGGATATTTATAAACGTCAAGTTATTCACTCAGGAATAGTGTCTAGTTGGCCTGATGCTCCTAATTTAGATGATCCTGAAAGGTATGATAATTACACCCTTAAATCTGAAGATTTATTGGATGAACTACAATTTAGGCTTCCTAGTATTGCAACTCCTGAAAGCACTAATATATCTCCTGTAATTTATAAGAGCATAAAGTACAATTTGAAAAAGCAAGTCTTTGATCAAGCTAAAAACTCATTTTACTCAGAAAAAAATCTAAATATAATCTATATGATACTCCATTTGTGCTTAAATTAAATAAAAGCTATTTTATTGGGAAACAACTTCAACTACAAACTTCTGCATGCACCATAATGGCTTAAAGATACCATTACAGAACATGCAGAAGTTAAGTTTTCGTAGTGTTTATCTATAATTCCACAATGACATTGTATTTCATTGTGGAATTAATTTTAGCCTATAGGAATATTTTCATCATAGATTTCATTATTATTTTCTTTGGATTCAAATATCTTATAAATATCCTTCAGCATTATATTTTTATTGCCATCTAAGTATACTCCTTTTATATTTTCATTTTTTGCAACTAAAATACTATCATAAAATAAAGGTACTACAACGGCATCTTTTTTTAATATATTATTTAAGGATAAATAATACTCTTCTTTTTTGAGAGAATCTTTTTCATATATATATTTAGAAAGAATATTATCATATTCTATATTATTATATTTATAGATATTTTCATTATTGTTTGATGACCAATTTCTAAAGAAATTTTCTTTGTCTGTGTTTATAAAATCCTTTAATACTAAATCATATTCACCCTTATCCATTATTTCCTTCATTTCTATGTTATTAAAACTTTTTACATATACCTCCAATTGAGAGCTAAGCTTCAAATCCTTTGCAATTTTTTGAGCTATAAATTTGCTTTTATCATCATTAGCACATATTAATCTTATTGTTCTTTTTTTATCTTTTAATTCTGATAAAGTAACAGAATCCTTTTCAACACTATTACTCATTGCTGCTTTCTCCTTTTGTGAAACTTTGTTATTAGGAAAAAAAGTATTCTTTGCCATCTCTATATTAGCTTTATCCAGTAACTCTTCTGAGGTAAGCTTATCTAAATCCTTAGCAATAAACTGTCTCACTTTTTCATTAGAAAATATATTATCTTTTCTAAAATTAAAGGTAATGCAAAAAGTTCTATCATTATTTAGTGAAGAAAACTTTTCTTTACTTATTAATCGTTGTACTTCACTTATAGGAATATCCAAAATAAAATCTAACTCATTTATATCGTACTTAGCCATAGCAACTTCTTTGCTGCTATATGCATTTATATTTATATTATGAGCTAAGATTTTTTCTTTATCATAATATCTATCATTTTTTATAAGTTGTAATGTTTCTGTATCTTGTACGAAAATATTATTAATCTTATAAGGTCCTGTAAAGAGTATGTTTTTATAATTTTGCTTCCAATTTTTTAAATCCAAAAGATTTTTTCTTAATCTATATCTAGGCTTGCTAAGAGTATTTAATAAGTTTGGGTTTGCATAGTTTAATCTTATTTGAAGCGTATTATCTTCCAAGGCCCTTATAGCCACTTTATCAAAGCTTTGTTTACCTTTATAATAATCCTCCGCACCATAAATGGAGGATAACTCCTTATAAAAAATATTTTCTACCCCTGGAGATAATATGTCCTTAAAAAAATTCACAAAATCCTGAGCTTTAATTTCCCCTCCATTGCTCCAGAACATATTTTTTCTCAATTTAAAAATATAAGTTAATCCATCCTTACTGACTTCATAGCTTTCAGCTAAAGCTGGAACTATTGTGTTATTACTATTTAACTGCACTAATCCTTCAAAAAATGCGCATAATAAATCTTCATCTCTTTTATTTTCATAATTTAGCATTAATAAGTCTCTAGGCATACTGCTTATACCATAAGTCAAGTCTGAGCTTTTTTCTTTTAAAACCCCATGTTTTTTTTCAATACAGCCTGAAAAACTAATAACAAATATGATTAGCATAAATATAATTATTTTTTTCATATAGATTTACCTCTATCTTACCAATATAATTTTTCAATATATACCTTAAATTATATCCAAGATTATACAATGCTAATCATACTTATTCCTCATCAATTTGGTAAATATTTGTAAAATTGAAGTTCTTTAAACTTTAAGGGTTTTCCCTTATACTTTAACCAAATTTGCTTTTTGAGAAAGTGAAAATTATCTTCTAATATTACCTTTCTTCCCTCAAATTTCTTAGAATGGCTTTTTAAAATTATTTCCTCAAATACGCCTGTAGTAATGTAGATTCCCTTTCTTACTTTACAAGCACGTAGCGTATCAATAAAATTATTGTATTCTCCTATAAATACTATGGGAGTTTTATGAAATTTAAATAGTACCTCTTCCCTTTCACTATATAATCTTACTTCAATTAAATCTTTAGTTTTTATTATAACCTCATACTGTATACCATATTTCCAACAATTTTTAGTAAGCAATTCATATACTATGTTAATATCAATCTTTTTAAATTTTAAAACGGCTTTATCTATTTGTTCTTTTTTTAACATCATGTATAACTTATCTAACAAAAACATATGCGCTCCATATAATATTGATAATAATATATTATATGTACATCAACTTTTATTATTGTAGACATAATTTTTTTTATATTATTTATTCATATTGTGTAATGTTTTCATTTTTTGTTATAATTAATGTATACTGCTTAAAAAATCGGTACTTAAATTATGAAATAGTATAACTATAATTAATATGACAATGTTATTCAATGGAGGTTAATTTCATATGTTACTGTTTGTTCAAATTGTTGGTATAGTTTTTATGGTGTCCTTAGTGGGTATGAGTGTAGCTTTTTTTATCCTGCTAAATAGAATTTTTAATCAATTAAGGTATAAAAATTATATATTAGAGAAATTAACTCAATATATTTATATGATTGCAGCTAAAAAGGATAATTCTGAAAAAAAAGAAAACCCATAATATAATCTGGGTTTTCTTTTTATTACATTTTTAAAACACTACAAATAGCCTAAAGAATAATGCTATGGCTGCTAGAAATAAGCAAATTAATGAATAGGTAATCTTTTTATCATCCTTATCATACAGCCAAAATTTTAGCGCCCAAGAAATCATAGTCAGAAAAATGCCTATTTGAATAGGATAATAGCCAGAAAAATATTTTATATATATAAATTGATATGTAGTCAATAAAGTAAAAATCACTGATACTATTGTAAACACTACAAATATCCATTCAAATATATTCACTATTTTTTTCATTTTTATCCTCCTTGGCTAGAATATCTACCTTAGGCATCTCCAAAAAATAACTAGTCAGTCTACTCGTCTATTTTGCGTAATACTGCGTCCACTATTAATGGAACCTGTGTCCTTGTCTTACGCAAAATATACGACCCATCTTTGACCAGTTATTTTTTTACGATGCCTTACTGTAAAATAGCTTCAAATTCTTCTTCATTTAATATAGGGATATTTAACTCTTTTGCCTTATCATATTTTGACCCAGCCTCTTCACCTACTACAACATAGTCCGTTTTCTTGCTCACGCTACCAGATACTTTTGCTCCTAAGCTTTCCAATTTCTCTTTTATTTCATTTCTGCTATATCCCTTTAAACTTCCAGTAACCACCACGGTCTTGCCTTCAAAGGGATTCTCCTTTATCTCTATCTCTTTATAAGAGGGATTTACGCCTAAACATAATAGTTCATTTATACTACTGATTATTTTTTCTTGGTGAAAAAACTCAATTATACTTTTAGCTACGATATCGCCTATATCCTGCACACTAATTAATTCCTCGAAAGTTGCAGCCTTAATTCTATCTAAATTTTTAAATCTTTTAACTAGATCCTTAGCAGTTTTTATACCAACATTAGGTATTCCTAACGCATAGATAAAAGAAGCTAGCTCACAGTTTTTACTTTTCTCCAAAGAATTCAATAAATTTTGAGCTTTTTTATCTCCAAATTTCTCTAGAGTTAACAGCTGTTCTTTTCTTATTCTATATAAATCAGAAATAGATTTAATCTCTAATTTTTCAAAAAGCTGCTCTGCAGTTTTTTCACTGAAGCCTTCTATATTCATAGCCTCTCTGCTAGCAAAATGAACTATACTCTTAACCATCTGAGGCTTACAAGACAAGGTGTTTTCACAAAAATAATGAACACCTTCTTGGATTAGTTCACTACCACAATAAGGACATTTTTCTGGAGGAAATATTTCCTCACTTACCTTAAGACTCTCTTCTGCTACTCCCATTATTTCAGGTATAACATCGTTAGACCTTCTTACAAATACCTCTGCCCCTAGCCTTACATTTTTTCTTTTTATATCGTCCATATTATTTAAAGTAGCTCTTTTTACAGTGACTCCTGCTAATTCTACTGGCTCTAATATAGCTGTAGGGGTTACTCTTCCACTTCTTCCTACATTCCATTCTACATCTAAAAGCTTAGTGGTAGCCTCCTGTGCTTCAAATTTATAAGCAATAGCCCATTTAGGAAATTTTACGGTATAGCCAAGGATCTCTCGAGTCCTTATGTCATTTATTGCTATTACTATGCCGTCAATATCATAGTCTAAATCAAACCTTATAGATTCTACATATTGGATTTCCTTTTCAATTTCTTCTATGGTACTACATAACTTTATGTATGGGTCTACATAAAAACCTTTTTCCTTTATAAATTGGAGCATCTCCATATAAGTTTGAAAATTTTCACCTTCGTTATAGCCTATATCATAGAAAAATGCTGAAAGATTCCTTTTTGCAGTTTCTTTGACATTGAGATTTCTTAAAGCCCCAGCTGCACCATTTCTTAAATTCTTTAAGGGCACCTCTGAGTTTTTGTTATATTCTTCAAAGGCTTTTTTTGTCATAATAGCTTCACCATGAATCTCTATCACATTATGATGGTCTATCTTTAAAGGTAATGTTTTAATTGTCTTGGCCTGAGCAGTAATGTCTTCTCCAATGATACCTGTGCCTCTAGTAGCTGCTTTAATAAGTACTCCATTTTCATCGTAAGTACAATTTAATGTTAGCCCATCAAACTTTTTTGTAATTACATAGCATGGATTGGGTAACTTTTTATCTGCATTATTATTGTATTCCTCTATAAGTTTTTTATTTCTTTTGTCCCATTCTATTAATTCCTTTAAATTTTGTCCTTTATCCAAACTCCACAAAGGCGCCTTATGGGTATATTTATTAAATTCAGGTAGTATAACATCTCCAACTCTTTGTGTGGGGGAATAAGGTAATACATGCCCTGCTTCTTTCTCCAAATCTAACAATTCATCATACTTTCTATCATATTCCTTATCACTTACAGATGGATTATTTAATACATAATATTCATAAGCATACTTATTTAGCTCTTCTGCTAATTCATGCATTCTTTCTCTTTTATCCATAGGTACACCTCATTTATTATAATAATTCTAAAGGCGCAAGACTTAATAATAATTGTTTTATTCCCATACTATCAAAAGCTATGGTAAGTTTTATATCATCATTTTCTTTAACAGTTTTAACTATGGTTCCTATCCCAAACTTTGGATGCTTTACTTTTCTCCCCATAACAACTTCTTGCTCCGTTAATTTTTTACTTTCTCCACCTAGTATCTTATCTATTTTATTCATCGAGGCTTCCATGGCTGCCTCGCTATAGGCGGTTCTGAGGCTATGAGGATTATTAGAATAACCATAATTTATTGATGAGGCCTGTGAAGCTGTATTACTTGCTTTTTTCATACCTACATGTTCTTTTAATTCCCTTGGAACTTCATTTAAAAAGTCAGAGGTAGCAAAGCTCATAGTTCTTCCAAATACCCTTCTCACCTCTGCTGAGGTCATATATAAGATTTCTTTGGCTCTAGTTATGCCTACATAGCATAATCTTCTGGATTCTTCCATCTCCTTAGGATCATTAAAAGAAGCATTACCAGGAAAAACGCCGTTTTCCATACCTACCATAAATACTACGGGAAATTCTAAGCCTTTGGCACTATGTACTGTCATTAGAACTACAGTATCTGCATCCTCATTAAAATTATCAATATCAGAAACTAAAGTAGTTTTTTCTAAAAATGCTGAAAGAGTCTTTTCCTCAGAAGCTTTTTCAAATTCTACTGCTGCAGACACAAGCTCCTTTAAATTTTCTACTCTGCTTTCATCCTCTGGATTCTTAGAGTTACTTAACTCCTTTAAATAGCCGGTCTTATCTAGGATGTACTCTATGAGCATGGAAATAGGCAGCTGTTCCTTCATAATAATAAAATCATCAATAAGCTCTATGAATTTAACAATAGAGTTTATATTTCTAGCTGTTAATCCTGGTATGCTCTCTACATCCACCATAACATTATACAAGGTATCTTCTATAGAGCTAGCAAATTCCTGAAGCTTTCCTACAGTAGTATCCCCTATATTTCTCTTGGGAACATTTACTATCCTTCTAAGACTTATTTCATCATCTGGGTTATTGATAAATTTTAAATAAGCCATTATATCTTTTATTTCTTTTCTGTCATAGAACTTTAGTCCTCCTATTATTCTATAGGGAATATCTCTTTTCATAAAGCTATCTTCAAATACACGGGATTGAGCATTAGTTCTATACAAAATTGCAAATTCTTTGTAATTCTTATTTTGCTCCATTATTATCTTCTTTATTTCTGAAGCAACAAAGTCACCCTCATCCACATCAGAATAAGCTCTGTAGATTCTAATCTTTTCCCCACTTTCACTGATGGTTCTAAGTACTTTATCTTTTCTCTCGCTATTGTTTTGAATCACATTATTGGCTGCATTTAAAATATTAGCCTTAGATCTGTAATTTTGTTCAAGCTTTACCACCTTAGCCTTAGGATAATCTTTTTCAAAATCCAAAATATTTCTTATATCTGCACCTCTCCACTGATATATGCATTGATCATCATCCCCAACCACGCATATATTCTTATAGCCGGCAGCTAATAATTTTATTAATTCATATTGAGCTTTATTGGTATCCTGATATTCATCCACCATTATGTACTTAAATTTTCTTTGATAAAACTCTAGAACTTCATTATTGGTTTTAAAGAGTTCAATAGTTTTAAAAATTAAATCGTCAAAATCTAGTGCATTATTATTTTTAAGCTTCTTTTGGTATAAAGTGTACACCTCTGCAATTTTATTTTCTCTAAAATTACTTTCATGCTGAAGCTTATATTGAGAAGGCGTAATTAAATTATCCTTGGCTTTACCTATTTTACTTAATATTTCACCTTCAGTAATCTCTTTATCATTAATATTTAATTCTTGCATACATTGCTTTAAAAGTGACTTCTGGTCATAGGTATCATATATCGTAAAATCTTTTTTATATCCTATCTTATCTATTTCTCGCCTTAGTATTCTAACACAACTGGAATGGAAGGTAGATATCCACATATTATAGGCTTCATCACCAATTAACGCCCTTACCCTTTCTCTCATTTCTTCAGCTGCTTTATTGGTAAAGGTTATAGCTAATATTTGAGAAGGATATATGCTTATATCTTGTATCATATGAGCGATTCTATAAGTTAGTACCCTGGTTTTTCCCGAACCAGCTCCAGCTAAAATGAGCACTTGACCGTCAATAGTGGTAGCTGCTTCATACTGTTCTCTGTTTAATAGATTTTTTAAATCCAATTATCCTCACTCCTCAAAATAAAAAAACCTTATATTAAAATATAAAGCTTATTACAGTTTACATCATTTTATTATACCATAAAATACGAATATAATCACAAAATATACCAAACATTTATTCGTATTAATATTACATATAAAGACAAAAGGCACTATAATTAAATTATAGGCCCTATTATTTATCTTTCCAAGAGATTCTTTCAAATACTAAATTATAGCCATCACTTCCGTAATTTAAAGCTCTATTCACTCTACTTATAGTTGCAGTGCTTGCTCCTGTAGTGCTCGCTATATCCAAATAAGTTCTCTTCTGTTTTAGCATCTTGGCTACCTGCATCCTTTGTTCCAAAGCTTTTATTTCATTTATTGTACAAATATCCTCAAAAAATCTATAACATTCTTCCTTATCTTTTAAGCTTAATATTGCCTCAAATAAAAAATCCATGTCCTCACTCTGAAGCTTTGATTTAAAATTTGACATAAAATCACTCCCAATAAATACATTCATATAAATTTTAACATTTATATGAAAATTATTCTACATATATTTATATATACTCTAAGATTTTTATTTTTTAGGGATGTCTTAAAGAGGTTTTTAGATAAAATAAAAACACAACCCTTGGGGATAGGTTGTGTTTACAATAAATAAAAAGGGGGCTATTTGTTCTTTTTATTTATCCTTGCACATATATTATATTAAAATTTGTTCCTCAATGCAACACTTTTTGAAAATTTAATTGTAAATAATCATTTAATATGACTGCTTTTTATTCATATTCTATTAACTTAATCTATATTTTAATTATTTTTAAATTTCTTTCAACATATCTATTTCATCTTTCGACAATTCTCTTATTTCTCCCTCTTCTAGTTCTGCGTCCAAATCCAACGGCCCAAATTTTATTCGCTTTAAAAACGTTACTGTCTTTCCTACGCTATTAAACATTCTTTTAACCTGATGAAATTTTCCTTCTTGTATGGTTAATTCAATTTTGGAGCCAGATTCGTTAGATTCTAAAATATTCAAATGAGCAGACATGCATTTATACCCATCATCTAGCACTACTCCCTCTTCAAAAACTTCTATATCTCTCGCATTCACAGGGCTATCTATTTCAGCATAATAAACTTTATATACATGCCATTTAGGAGAGATCAGCCTATGGTTTAACTCTCCATCGTTAGTGAGTAAAAGCAATCCTACTGTATCTTTATCTAGTCTACCTACAGGAAAAGGATTAAATACAGCATATTCAGGCCCTATTAAGTCCACCACCGTAGTATCATAATTATCATAGGTAGCAGATATTACCCCCTGAGGCTTATTCATCATTAAATATATGTACTTTCTATAAAAAACCTCTTCTCCGTTAATTTCAATATTAACTTTCTCAGGATCTATCTGAATAGCACTATCCTTTATAATATTACCATCAATTTTAACTATGCCTTGCTTTACAATGGCTTTTATCTCTTTTCTACTTCCATATCCTAAATTAGATAATACTTTGTCTAGTCTTTCCAAAATTATCACTCCATTACGTTTTTAATATTTAGAATAAAAATACAGTCCTATTTAGAACTGTATCTCTGATAATATTCCATAACTTTTTTCACATGATTTCTCGTCTCAAAAGGAAGCCTATCTATATCCTCTTTAGTAGTTACACCCCTTTTTTGTAAGGTGCCTGGTCCAGCATTGTAAGCTGCTAAAGCCAGCTCCTTTGAGTTTTTGTACCTCATTAAATATCCCTTTAATTCTCTAGTTCCGGCATCTATGTTTTGATTAATATCATAAGGATTACTAATTCCTGCTTCTTCAACATTCTCAGGCATCAATTGCATGATTCCCATAGCTCCTGCCCAAGACTTAGCATTAGGATTGAAATCAGATTCTTGTTTTATAAGAGCTTTAATTAAATTTTTATCTACACCATATTTATTAGATGCTCTTTCGATAGCTTGCTCTATAGTGGTATTATTTATGCTTATATCTTCCTGTATATAGCTTTTTATATTGTTAGTTAAAGGTTCACCTTTTCCATAGCCTAGTTTATTTAAATCCGCTTCTAGTCCCATAAGGTTTATATTACTATTTTCCTCTGTCATAGCCTTAAAAATACTTTCCATAACCAAATCAAAAGCTGGCGAATTTCCCATAGTTTTCTTTAATATTTGACTCATCAATTGCACCTGAAGCAATTGCTCCGGCTTTTCTATTTTCATTAGCTCACCACCTAAAAATTTAAAGTACATATACATTTTAAGATTTTATAAAGACTCTTGTCAATGTATATCTTTTTCTTCAATATCAAATTCAAATATTGCATAATCTTCATATTCACATTTTTTATAGCTGCTTTTAGTTAATGCTAATAACTTATAATATCCTTTCATAAAAGGAATAAAAGAATAATAATTTTTCTTGCTATAGACCTGTACTCTTCTCCATTCTCCTTGCTCCATCAAATATATTTCATAGCATACATCTTTTCCCCCTTCACTATTTATCGTAAAAGTTACAGGTTTATTTATAGTAATACTCGCTTTATCGCATTTTATTTTTGTATTAGTTACTGGAAAAGATTCATGGACATATACCTTTAACTCTTTTTTATCATCGTACTCTTCCTTGGAATCCTTACTTTTTGCTAGAAGCTGCAATGAATATTTACCGCTACATTTTGGATTGAACATATACTTCTTATTAGCTATAAACTCTGTTTCCTCCGCTAAATGTCCATTAATATGGAGTATATATTTTATCAATGTGTTTTGGGTATTATTAGAAACAATTTCTAAACCAATGTCATCGCCTACCATATAATATTCTTTTGAATTCAAAAGCACATAATCTATGGTGGCGGGAACATACTCTCTTACCTTAAAATGCAAAATCGAATGAACATCATATTCCTTTGAAGAGAGCTTATCTTTAACTCTAACTTCAAAATCATATTCCCCAGCTTCCTCTGGAGTGAAGTTCACCCAGTTACAATCACCATATTCAATTCTTTCTACCTCAGCTCCATTTTTCAAAACTATAAAACAATATTTTAGGCTTAATCCCCCTTCAGATTCTACAGTTACAGTTATTGGCTCATTTTTTACATAGTTTTTATGCTTATTTAAATGTATTTCTTTTATTCTTACTGGGATATAATTTTCCTCATCCACCACATAATCTATAGAGCTTATAACCTCGTACTCTCCTTCATAACTTTCATCCTTTACCAGAGCAGAAATTCTATAACTGCCTGAGTGCTTTGTCTTCCAATTATAAGTACTGTTCCTAATGTAACCAGAATCCTCTCCAAAATTCCCTTCAATTTTATATCTATATAAAAGTCTTCTTCCGCCTTCTGTAATAACCTTTAAAGCTACAGTTCTTCCAATTACCTGAGGAGAGCTTAAATCTGAAGTGAAACTTTTAATTATTATAGGTCTATAGGGTTCTACCTTATATATTATGACAGCTCTATCATCAAAAGGCTTATTTGAATACATATCCTTAGCTAAACAAAGCAATTTATATTCACCGGGTACTTTTTCTACATATCCCACCAATCGCTTAGTGGAATAATCCTGTATACACCGTGTAATTCCCTTACTGTCAATTTTTACAAACTTATATAATACCATTCTGCTGTCTTCATGTTTAGACTCTACTTGGAAGATCAATTCTTCTTCTATCAAAAGTTCATTGGATAAGCACTTAAAATTTATAATTTCTAACTGCTTAAACTCATTTACATTAAATTTAATAGTACCAAAATCATCAAAATTATTTTGTGACTCCAAGTTTTTAACCTCTACTAGAATTTCCTGAGCTCCTATCTCATTAGCTGTGAGGTTAACAGTGTTTTCAGGAGAATAGTCCCTTATTAGTTCCCATCCGTCCTTGCCCTTTATCCAATATTTAAACATTAATGGAATTTTAGTCGTTTCTACAGAAACCTTAAATTTATCCCCCAAAGTAATTTTATTTTTACTTATATTAATAAAAGCTATAAGCTTCTCTTCAATACTTCCTATTATATAGTCTGCTCTAGAAATATAGTCAAAAGCTCTAGAACTATTTTCAGTTTTAGCTTGTACCATTATTATGTATTTCCCGTCTTTTTCTGGTTCCCATAACACCTTAGTTTCTTCAGTAAAATCTTTTAAAGTAGTCCATACCCCGTCCAATCCTACTATGAATTTATAAAGCAACTTTTCATTTATTTCATTTACTATTGAAATTTGTATTTCTTCTTTTTTTTCTTGAGGACTTTCTAAGCTAAACTTTATCAGCACTTCGTTCATGTTTATCTTCTCTCCTCTGTAAAATAATTCCTTTAATCTTTATTATACTATATCCGCCTTCATTCCAACAAGAGTATTTTAAATTTTCTATATATTCATGAAGTAGGATTAGGCATCGTAAAAAAATAACTAGTCAAAGATGGGTCGTATATTTTGCGTAAGACAAGGACACAGGTTCCATTAATAGTGGACGTAGTATTACGCAAAATAGACGAGTAGACTGACTAGTTATTTTTTTGGAGATGCCTTATATAAATGTGTAAATAAGGAAAGAATAATAATAAAGGAGGTGGCACTATGAAGAAAACTAAATTAGAAAATTATATTGAAAATAACTCAGATCCTTTATATCCTAATGCTTCTGATTTATATGTAGGAAGTGTTAATGGTTTTCCCTTTATCGAAAAACTTGATAAAGGAATTATATTTCCTGAAATTCCAAGAGAGGCGCCCCATATAAAAGGTTATAAACCGGGAGATTAATCAAAAATTTAAAGGTCCTTAAGCTTATAGATAAACATTATAGAAACTAAACTTATACATGTTCCAAAATGATGCCTTCAACCCATTATTGAGCATGTATAAGTTAATAGTTAAAGATGTATATCTATACATGAGAAGCTTAAAGCTCTCACCTTGGCTAAAGGGCCTTTTATAATAATCTTTTTATTAATTTAAGCAAGCCTTCTTGTAATCTATTATCATCTTCTAAAGTTCTTTTTTTAGGATTGGTGGTTTTTCCTCCGCCCTTCCTTACTTTCTGAGATATATGTCTTTCAAATAATAACTTATCAATATTATTATCGCTAAAAATATATCCTTTAGGACTTATGGCATAGGCTTTTTTTCCCAAAACCATAGCTGCTACTCCAAAGTCACCGGTTACTACAATATCGCTTTCCTTGCAACTATTAAAAAGCACCATATCCACACTTTGATATCCACTTTCTACTATATGTACTTCTCCATAATCACTTCTAATAACATGATTAAAGTCACAATACATATGAAGTTCAATGCCATATTCCTTAGATAAGTCTTCAATTATATTACGCGAAGGGCATGCATCTGCATCTACTAATATTCTCATACTATTGATTATTAAATTTGCTTTCTAATTCAGCTTTTAACTTTTCAAAGCCTGGTTTTCCAAGTAGTGCAAACATATTCTTTTTATATGCTTCCACTCCAGGTTGATCAAAGGGATTTACTCCTAACAAGTAACCACTAATTCCACAAGCTTTTTCAAAGAAGTAAACCATATAACCAAAGTAATAAGCTGTTAATTCTGGTATATTTAAAATAATGTTTGGAACCATTCCATCATTATGAGCTAATACAGTTCCTTGAAAGGCTTTTTTATTAACAAAATCCATGGTTTTTCCTGCAAGGAAGTTTAATCCATCTACATTTTCTTCACTTTCCTTCAGTACTATTTCTTTTCTTGCCTTATCAACATTAATTACTGTTTCAAATATGTTTCTCATTCCCTCTTGAATATATTGTCCCATGGAGTGAAGATCTGTAGAAAAGTCTACTGCTGCTGGGAATATACCTTTACCATCTTTACCTTCACTTTCTCCATATAATTGCTTCCACCATTCTCCAAAATAATGTAAACAAGGCTCATAATTAACCATTATTTCTGTAGTTTTACCCTTTCTATATAAAGCATTTCTAACCACAGCATATTTATAGCAATCATTATCTTCTAATTCTGAAATCATGAACTTTTCTCTAGCTGCTGCTGCTCCCTGCATCATCTCTTCTATATTTACTCCTGATACAGCTATAGGAAGCAAGCCCACCGCGGTTAGTACTGAGAATCTGCCTCCAACATCATCTGGAATCACAAAGGTTTCATAACCTTCACTATCTGCTAAGGATTTTAAAGCTCCCTTTGATTTATCTGTAGTAGCATAGATCCTTTCCTTAGCTCCCTCTTTCCCATATTTCTTTTCCATATAATCTTTAAAAATTCTAAAGGCTATAGCTGGCTCTGTAGTGGTGCCTGATTTAGATATAACATTTACGGAAATGTCCATGCCTTCTATAGCTTCTAATAAATCGGACATATAGGTTGAGCTTATATTATTTCCAACATAGAATACTGCTGGAGTTTTTCTGCTTTCTTTAGATAAAACATTGTAGAAATTATGGTTTAACATCTCTATAGCTGCTCTAGCACCTAAATAGGAACCCCCAATGCCTATAACTATCAGAGCATCAGAATCAGCTTTTATTTTTTCTGCTGCTTTTTCTATTCTAGCAAATTCCTCTTTATCATAATTAACTGGCAGGTTAACCCATCCTAAAAAATCATTTCCGGCTCCAGTTTTACTATGTAGCATTTCATGAGCAGCAGAAACCATAGGCTGCATATACTCTATTTCATGCTGTGATACATAAGCTGATACCTTGCTTAAATCTAGTGTTATTTTTCTTTCCATTTCTATACCTCCATTAACTAATATTCCTACTATTATAATTTTTCTACTAAATGAAATTTTATTCTATGTAAATTAATAAATCAAGGTATTATATATAATTTGTCATATACCTAAAAATATATCTACAATTTTGTAGGGTAATATAATTTATCCTCTCATCAATACTTTTACAATAATAAATAAAAGCAATCCAAATACTACACAGGCCCCTAACATAATCGGAATCATTATAGCATACTGAGCGATTATCATAGCAAATATATCTTTAAAAGGAATTTTTTCTTTACTACTTTTACTTTTATTGTGTTTAAGTTCTATTTTTTCCTTATCCTCTAATTCATCATCATATCTAAATCTTAAATTTTCTAAATCATTATTTTTCTTATTAAAAAACATTTTTTATCCTCCTAGAGAAGATTTAATATAATAAATATTTTAACATATAAAATTACACATGACTATAAAAGCACCTGAATATTTTAATTCAGGTGCTTCTTATCATTTTATAATCACTTAACTAAATGACAAGCCACAAAATGTTCATTTCCTACATTTTTATATACAGGTATATCTTTAGAACAAATCTCCATAGCATAAGGACACCTAGTATGGAACTTACATCCAGAAGGAGGATTTGCCGGACTTGGTATATCCCCTTTTAATATTATTCTATTCCTCTTTAATTTTGGGTCTGGTAAAGGAACCGCTGAAAGTAGCGCCTTAGTGTATGGATGCAAAGGATTATCATATAATTCATTCTTAGGTGCTAACTCTATAAGGGATCCTAAGTACATTACTCCAACTCTATGGGATATGTGTCTTACAACGCTTAAATCATGAGATATAAACAAATATGAAAAACCAAACTTCTCCTGTGATTCCATTAACAAGTTTATAATTTGTGATTGTATAGAAACATCTAGAGCAGAAACTGGTTCATCAGCTACTATAAACTCAGGATTTAATACAAGTGCTCTAGCTATACCAATTCTTTGTCTTTGCCCTCCTGAAAATTCATGAGGATATCTTCTTATATGATAAGATGCAAGCCCACATATCTTCATTACTTCAATAACCTTATCACTATAGTTCTCTTTAGTAGCTAATCCATGTTGAAGCAAGGCTTCACCTATAATTTCTCCTATAGTCATTCTAGGATTTAGAGAACTATAGGGATCTTGAAATATGATTTGCATTTCAGGTCTAAGCTTTCTAAGCTCTTCTTTTTTTAATGTGTGCAAATCTTTACCTTTGTATATTACTTTTCCTTCAGTTTTCTCTAATAGCCTAAGTATAGTTCTACCTGTGGTACTCTTACCACAACCAGATTCGCCAACCAAGCCTAAGGTCTCACCTTTCTTTATTTCGAAGGATACATCATCCACAGCCTTTACATGTCCAACGGTTTTCTGTAATACTCCTGCCTTTATGGGAAAGTACTTTTTAAGATTCTCTACTTTTAAAATTGCTTCTGACATCTATTTTCCCTCCTCATAAAGCCAACATGCAACTTTATGTCCTGGCTTAATTTCTTTTAACTCTGGTATATTCTTTTTGCATATTTCTATAGATTTTTCGCATCTTTCACAGAAGTAACAATTATCAGGCATACCTATTGGATTGGGTACTTGACCAGGTATTGAATACAATCTCTTATCTTTGGTATTCATACCAGGTTTAGATTTTAATAACCCTATGGTATATGGATGCATAGGATTTTCAAATAATTCTTCTACAGGAGCTTCTTCTACAACCTTCCCTGCATACATAACCACCACATAATCAGCCATCTCTGCTATAACTCCTAAATCATGAGTTATAAGCATTATAGATGTATTTAATTTATCTTTAATATTTCTCATTAAATCTAGTATTTGAGCTTGTATTGTAACGTCAAGAGCAGTAGTAGGTTCATCTGCGATTAAGAGTTTTGGATTACAAGAAAGAGCCATAGCTATCATTACTCTTTGTCTCATACCTCCACTTAATTCATGGGGAAAAGCATCTACTATTTCTTCCGCTCTCGGAATTCCCACTAATTTAAGCATCTCTATAGCTTTTTTTCTTGCTTCCTCTTTACTTAACTTTTGATGAAGAATAACCGCTTCAGATATTTGGCTTCCAACAGTAAATACAGGGTTTAATGAGGTCATAGGCTCTTGAAAAATAACAGATATCTTATTACCTCTTATCTCTCTCATCTCATCTTCTGTTAGAGATATTACGCTTTTTCCTTCGAATAAAATATCTCCATCTACTATTTTTCCTGGCGGATTTGGAATAAGTCTCATAAGAGACATTGAAGTAACAGATTTTCCGCAACCTGATTCTCCAACCACCCCTACTGTTTGTCCTTCTTTTATTTTAAAACTTACATCATTTACTGCTTTAACTATTCCATCTTCAGTATAGAAGTAAGTCTTTAGATTTCTAAATTCAACTAAGTCCTTTGCCATAACAGTACCTCCTTCTTACTTCTTTAACTTAGGATCTATTGCATCTCTCAATCCATCACCAAATAAATTTATAGACATAACCGTTAAGAATATAAGTATTCCTGGTGGCATCCATAACCATGGCCTATATTGAATATTATACAAATCATAAACAGATTGTATCATATTCCCCCAAGATGGTGTTGGTGGCATAACGCCTAGCCCTAAGAAGCTCAAAGTAGATTCTGAAAGTATTGTTCCTCCTAGACTTAGAGTAGCAGATACTATTATAATTGGGACAGTGTTTGGTAAAAGATGTTTAAACATCTTTCTTTTATCGGTTAATCCCAGAGCTTCTGCTGCTTGCATAAATTCTTGTTCCCGTAAAGCCAATACTTGCCCTCTTATCATACGACAGAGCCCTGGCCAGCTTAACAAACCTATTACAAACATAACCACAAATATTCTATATTGTGGAGGAAATTTCATGTCCGATAGCACTGCTGCAAATATTATTAATAGAGGAAGACTTGGTATACTCATAAATACGTCTACTATTCTCATTATGATTGAATCTACAATTCCACCATAATATCCTGCCATTACACCTAGAGTAGTCCCTACTATTACCTGTATTAAAACTGCAGCAACTCCTACAAATATGGATATCCTGCCTGCTAATAATACTCTAGTTAGTACGTCCCTTCCTAGCAAATCCGTACCTAAAAAGTTCTTTGCTGAAGGCGGCATATTAGCATTTACATAATCCATATCAGCATTGGTATACCCTGTTAAAAAGGGTCCTATTATACAAACTAAAATTATTGATAATAATAAAATTAACCCACCAACAGCTAATTTATTCTTTTTTAATCTTTTCCAAATTATTTTAAGAGGTGTCTCTATCTTTTCCTTTTTATCATTCTGTTGAACGTTGACTTTAACTTCCGCCATATTCTTACCCTCCTATTTTAACCTAATCCTTGGATCTACAAATGAATACGTAATGTCCGCTATTAAATTTCCAAGCAATGTTAAAATCGCAAGGAGCATTTCAAATCCCATTAGCAGAGGATAATCTCTTGCCTGAATAGCCTCTAAAGCCACTTTACCTATACCTGGCCATACGAATATTTGTTCTGTGATTATAGCTCCTCCAAATAAGGCTGGTAAGTGCATCCCTAATATAGTTATAACAGGTATAAGACCATTTCTTAAGGCATGTTTATATATAACCACCTTTTCTTTTAATCCCTTGGATCTAGCAGTCCTTATATAGTCCTGTCTTATAACCTCTAACATACTAGTTCTTGTATATCTCATTAATGATGCAACACTACTTAATGTCAATACTATCAAAGGTAAAAACATATGCTTCAAAACATCTAACACATGTGCAAAGCCTGTATACTTAACTCCTGAAGTAATCATACCTGATACAGGAAATAATTTCAAATCTACTGCAAAAATTTTAATTAATACCATTCCAAAGAAAAAGGAAGGTACTGAAATTCCTAAAAGAGCAAATACGGTAAAAAATTTATCAAATCCGGAGTACTGCTTAGTAGCCGACATAACTCCAATGGGTACCGCTATCAATACACTAAGTATAAATGATGTTAAAGATAACATAAAGGAATTCCATACAAAGGAATTTATAACTTGTGAAACTGGTTGAGCGTGTTTTATAGAATTTCCAAAATCAAATTGAACGGCTTTTTTAACCCAATTTATGTACCTTATGTGTATAGGTCCTTCTAATCCATACATTCTTCTTAATTCAGCTTTTCTCTCTGCTGAAACTCTTTCAAGCCCCATGCTATCTATAGCATCTCCTGGAGCCATAGCAAAAACAGTAAATAGCAATATCGATACTCCTATCAAAACGGGTACCATTTGCAAAAGTCTTCTAACTATATATTGCTTCATTAAAATCCCCCATTCCATAATTTATGAACTTGAATTCGGCAAGCGACCTTTAATATATTAAAAGCCCTTGCCGGTAATTTTAAATTATTACAGCAATATTAAATTATTTAAATGCACGCTTGCCGAATTCAAATAAAACTATTATAAACTACATATAGCTAACTATATATTATTTTAATTCAAAGTTATGCATATCAGAGTACCACTCTCTATATGAAGAAGCTTTGTAGTTTTTAACTCTTGAGTTTGCAACCCACATATCTCTTCTGTTATATACATATATATATGGTAGATCTCTATTTAGCTCTTTATATAGATCTTGATATACTTTCTTTCTCTCAGTTGGGTCTATAGTTCTTAAGCCTTTTGCAAGTAATTCATCTACTTTTTTATTAGAGTATACTCCTCTGTTGTCTACCTTACCTGTTCCAAAGATAGTTGTAGAATCTGGTTCAGGAGTTAGTCCCCATGCTGCAAAATACATATCAAATAGCTCAGGTTTATTTTCTTCTTTAGCTTTTCTAGTCTTGTCCATTACTGAGTTGAAGTCCATTTGCTCTGGTACAAATTCAACTCCTAATTGTTTATAGTTTTGTTGAGCTATTGGAATTATAGCATCATTAACCTCATTTGGAGTTGATGCCAAGAAGTTTAATTTAAGTTTAACTCCATCCTTTTCTCTTATTCCATCTGCACCTTTCTTCCAGCCAGCTTCGTCCAATAATTTATTTGCTTTTTCTGTGTTGAATTCATATTTTTCAACATCATCAGTATAAGCCCAAGAAACCTTTGATTGAGGTATATTTATTACATCCGCATAGCCTTTATACACTCTTTGAACTATTGATTTTCTGTCTAATCCATAAGCTAAAGCTTGACGAACTTTTTCATCTTTTAGCTTTGGACTAGCACAGTTAAAGCCTATATATCCATAACCATTGGTTGGATATATAAGTGCACTTAAGAAACCCTTATCCTTTACTTGTTGAACATTTTCTGGAGTAACTGTTAGCGCATTGATATCAACCTCTCCGGTTCCCAACAATTGTAAAGCTGTGTTTTTATTTGTAACTCTATATATTAAATTAGGTATTTTAGCTTTTCCTAAAACATAACTCTCGTTTGCTTCTAATACTACCTGTTGTCCTGGTGTAAACTCTTTAAATTTATATGGACCGGAAGAAATTATAGGTTTTCTATGAAGAGCCTCAACTTTATCAGCCTCTCCCTGTTTATAGTTTTGTCCATAATAATGTTCTGGTATAGGTTTTAAATTTAAATCGTATTTAGCAGAAGCTAATACGTCCTCTAGTGTAAAGGATATAGTTCTCTCATCTATTATCTTTATACCAGATATATTATTAGCTGTACCCTCTCTATATTCCTTAACACCCTTTAATGTAGTAGATTCTACATCTGCTCTACCAGTATATTTTGCATCCGCCATAACCTTATAGCTAAACTCTATATCCTTAGAGGTTATTGGCTTTCCATCACTCCACTTTAAATCTTTCTTTAAAGTATAAGTGTAAGTCTTTCCATCTTGAGATACTTCATATTTTTCTGCTAATACAGGGTCAAGATCTCCATCCTCCTTATAAGCGAATAACGGAGCAAAAATTGAAGATAACACATAATTGTCGTAAGCAGTAGTATAATAAAATGGATTGAATACCCCTTTAGGCTCATCAATACCAATTATTATAGTGTCTTTTCTGTTTTTAACTGTATCTGGTAATTTTTCTGGCGAAGAAGCCTCAATTTTTTCTACGGCAGACTTATTAGACAATTCTCCTTTATTAGGATTGTCTACTGGAGCTGATGGTTTGTTGCCGCAAGCTGTTAATGTAACAGCTAATGTCATTGCACTAGCCGCAAAAGCTAGAAGTTTTTTTCTTTGCATATTATTTTCCCCCTCTTTTTTTATTTTTTGTATATTTGATTAAACATTATATCTAAAGCTCCCCACAATTAAGATTTAGATATAATGAATTTAACTACATCAATATTCCCCAATATGAAAAATAGTATAAATTTATAAAAGATTCTGATAAATATAGTTTCATAATTTTTTTACATATATTTATTAATATTATATGCCATTTTTTAATAATTTGTAAACACCTTTTTTATTATCAAATTATTATTTTATCAATACAAAACTACATCATTTTTAATTTTTCTTAATAACTTCTAAATTTTTTTATAAATCATATATTATCACAAAATTCTTACAGTGTCAATTTCCTTAAAAAACCACATTTATCCAAATAGAGATTTAATTTTTTAATAATTATACTAAACATTTGAATTTTTATTTATATAAAACATAGCTTATCTCTTTCTTCATTGTATATTAATGTGTTATATCATATATTTCTTTTGTTGTAAAGCAATGTTAAACATTATTTTTTAAAAGCACTTTTTTATAGTTTAGTATAATTTCTTGCATTTTTAAGATTATTTAATCTATTTTAAAAATAAAAATAACTTACTTATGAAGGGATAGTATAAAATTTCATTGACTAGTTATTTTTGATAAGATACCTAAAGCGGCACAGGTTTTAGAATATAAAAAAAGCCTCCTCACCTAGGCAGAAATTTTAAGCTTATAAAGAGCTATGCCGCCATGGCTAAAGGACGCTTATATATTAAGACATGGTAAACAAAAGGGATAAGATACTACCATCCCTTCTGTTTTTTCAAGGTTATTTTATTCCCACTCTATGGTTGCTGGTGGCTTTGAGGTTATGTCATAGACTATTCTATTAACATTCTTAACTTCATTCACTATTCTCCTAGAAATCTTATCTAGCACTTCATAAGGAATTTGTGCCCAATCCGAAGTCATTCCATCGGAACTGGTTACAGCTCTTAGTGCTATGGTATGGCAATAAGTTCTCTCGTCTCCCATTACCCCCACGGACTGTATATTAGGTAAGCAAGCAAAATACTGCCATATTTTACCCTCTAAACCTGCCTTAGCTATTTCATCTCTGAAGATAGCGTCTGCTTCCCTGGTTATTTCTAGCTTTTCTTCCGTTACTTCGCCTAATACTCTTATAGCTAATCCTGGGCCAGGGAAAGGTTGTCTCCACACCAAATTATGTGGTATACCTAACTCTTCTCCCACAGCTCTTACCTCATCTTTAAATAGCTCTCTCAAAGGCTCAATTAGCTCAAATTGCATGTTTTCAGGTAATCCCCCTACATTGTGATGGCTCTTAATAACCGCAGAAGTACCTGTTCCACTTTCAACTACATCAGGATATATAGTTCCTTGTACTAGGAAACCTATATCTCCTAACTTATTAGCTTCTTCTTCAAAAACTCTGATAAACTCTTCTCCTATTATCTTTCTTTTCTTCTCAGGATCTGAAACGCCTTTTAGTTTACCTAGAAATCTCTCCTGAGCATTTACTCTTATTAAATTCATCTCAAATTGCTCTTTAAATATCTTCTCTACAGTGTCTCCCTCATCTTTTCTAAGTAAACCATGATCCACAAATATACAAGTTAACTGCTTACCTACAGCCTTATGAACCATAACTGCAGCCACAGAGGAATCCACTCCTCCAGATAGAGCACATATTAGCTTCTTATTTCCTACTCTTTCTCTTATCTCTCTTACCTTTTCTTCTGCAAAAGATGACATAGTCCAATTTTTTTCTACATTACATACATTAAACAAGAAATTTTGCAACATTAATTTACCAAAAGGTGTATGTTCCACTTCTGGATGAAATTGAACTCCATATAAATTTTTACTTCTATTTTCCATAGCAGCTACTGGACATTGTTCCGTAGAGGATACAATAGTAAATCCTTCTGGAACCTCAGATACAAAATCTGTGTGGCTCATCCAGCATTGATTTTTTTCTTGCATGCTTTTAAATATTTCGCAGGAATTATTTAATTTTATGGAAGTTTTACCGTATTCTCTAACCTCTGGTGATTCTACTTTCCCACCTAAAGTATAGGCCATTAGCTGATGTCCATAGCATATTCCCAAGATAGGTAATCCTAAATCAAAAACTTCTTTTGATATCTTAGGAGAGTCTTCGCCATAAACACTATTAGGTCCTCCAGTGAAAATAATACCTTTTGGTTCCTTGTTTTTTATTTGTTCTATACTATAAGTATATGGAATGATTTCGCAATAAACCCCACATTCCCTCACTCTTCTTGCTATAAGCTGATTATACTGTCCACCAAAATCAATTACCAATATTAAATCTTGTTTCATATTTCCTCCTAAAAGTGTTTATTATTGATTTATACTATAATTTGGAGCTTCTTTTGTAATATTTATGTCATGAGGATGACTCTCTCTTAGGCCTGAAGCAGTTTGCACCACGAAGCTACTATTATTATATAAATCCTCTAGAGTTCTAGATCCTAAATATCCCATTCCTGATCTAATGCCTCCAATAAGCTGATATATAGTGTCTGCTACATAGCCCTTATAGGCTAATCTTCCCTCTACCCCTTCAGGTACTAGCTTTTTATTATCTTCTTGGAAATATCTATCCTTACTTCCACAAGCCATAGCCCCTAAGGATCCCATTCCTCTATATACCTTGTAGCTTCTACCTTGGTAAATTTCAACTTCTCCTGGAGCTTCCTCACAGCCTGCAAACATAGAACCCATCATTACCACCTTTGCTCCTGCTGCTAATGACTTTACTATGTCTCCTGAATATTTAATTCCTCCATCTGCAATTACTGGAACACCATATTTTTCTGCTTCCTCTACACAGTCCATCACAGCGGTAAGTTGAGGAACTCCTACTCCTGCCACTACTCTGGTTGTACATATGGACCCTGGACCAATTCCTACCTTTATACAATCTGCTCCAGCTTCGATTAAATCTCTTGTAGCTTCTGCAGTAGCAACATTTCCTGCAATAACCTGTAAATTAGGATAAACTTCTTTTATTTTTTTTACTGCATTGATTACTCCCATAGAATGTCCATGAGCTGTATCTACAGTGATAACATCTACTGAAGCCTTAACTAAAGCCTCTACCCTTTCCATCATATCATAAGTAACTCCCACTGCGGCTCCACAAAGCAATCTTCCTTGTGAATCCTTAGCAGCATTAGGGAATTTTATAGCTTTTTCTATATCCTTTATTGTTATTAGCCCTCTTAAATTGTTATCTTTATCTACCAAAGGTAATTTTTCAATTTTATGAGCCTTTAAAATCTCTTTTGCCTCTTCTATAGTAGTTCCTTCAGGAGCAGTTATTAAGTCCTTCTTAGTCATTACTTCATCTATCTTCTTAGTATAATTCTTTTCAAACACAATATCCCTATTGGTTATAATGCCTACCAACTTACCTTCTGTGGTTATAGGAACTCCAGATATTCTATATTTGCTCATTAGGCTAAGAGCTTCTTCTATAGTGTTATCTGGTGATAAATAGAATGGATCTGCTATAACACCATTTTCTTGTCTTTTTACTCTATCTACTTCGCTAGCTTGCTGTTCTATAGTCATATTCTTGTGAATAATTCCTATACCACCTTCTCTTGCAATAGCGATAGCCATTTTAGATTCCGTTACCGTATCCATACCTGCACTTATAAGAGGTATATTAAGTCTTATCTTTTTAGTTAAATTTGTGCCTAAGCTTACTTCTTTTGGTAAAACCTCTGATTTGTTTGGCACTAATAGTACATCATCAAAGGTATAAGCTGTTTTCCATATTTTAGCCATGATTTCATCTCCCTTTCTATTCAAATAAAAAGTTTTCTACTAGTTTATAAATAGCAAAAAAGCATATTAATCTTTACTATGATAAGTGAAGATTAATATGCTAATAAAAGCAAAATCAATCATCACTCATAGTCGGAAATTTACGGCTTCCGGTAGATACTCCCAACCTTATTATGGGGATATATGAGCATGAATATTCTCATTCATCTTTAATTTAATTTTGAAATAAATATTTCTTTTATAGAATGTTTGTTAGTATTATACTGCATTATCAGAATAAATTCAACATAATTTTTTAGAGATATTTTATTAGTTGTAATCAGAATTTATTACTCAAAGTACTTTTTATGAATACAAAAAGAACTTAATCTATATAACTTGACTATCTAGTTTACTATAGTTACATCAACATCACCAGAAATATTTACTCTTATTTGATATTTATTGGCATTATTAAGATTATCTTCAAGCAGCTTACCATTTTCAAATTTTACACCTTTTTTACTTTGAGGTTCTCTAACATCTCTTAATACCTCATCTATCTTAGTCTTTTCCGTTGCTGTAAATGTGGTACTAGTAACCCCTTCTTTTCCCGATACTATGGTTCCTACTTTATTTACATTATATTCAATAGTTCCATCTGCAACATAAGCTGTTATTATCCTTTTAACCACTTCACAGCTTTGTATGTCAGCCTTTATTTTAGCATTTTCTCTTATTGCCACAAGATTAGGTATAGATATTGAACCTATTATAGCCATCACCGCTAATACTATAATCAACTCTATAAGTGTAAAACCGTATTTTTTATTTTTTTTACTATTATTATTTATTCTTAATCTCCTCCTTACTAAGTTAATCTTTGTGTTTAAATTACTATAGTAATTTAAAATAGGTAAAATATAAGTCAATAATTCTATTTCCCCAAAATATAGAAAGTAATGATGCAGAAGCAATGAATGGTGCAAAGGCCACGTAATCTTGCCTATTTTTAATTTTTGTTACTACTAGCGTTCCTGCTACTAATCCTCCTAATACAAAAGATAAAAGTATAATTAATATTGAAACTTTTACTCCAACAAACATTCCAACCAAAGCAAAAATTTCAATATCGCCTTTTCCCATGCCCTCTGTTAAATACACTATAATGAATATAATTAAAGAAGCTACCAAGGAACCAAAAATATAATTATATATTCCATCTTTGTATATAAGATTTTCAATTATAGCAAAGGCTAAAGCGACAATAATTCCTGGAATAGTAGTAATCATATATATATCAGTAGTTTTTAGGTCAATGAGAGATATCACTATTAGAAAGCTTATAAAAATAATATACTTAAAAAAATAAAAGCTTAACCCAAAGCTGTTATAAATAAAAATAAATATCAAAGGCGTTAATAATTCAACAAATAAATACTGAATGGAAATTTTACTTTTACAATATCTACATCGTCCTCTCAGCCACAGGTAACTTATAATGGGAATTAAATCATACCACTTAATATTTCTTTTACAGTTTATACAATGAGATCTAGGAACTATTATAGACCTTTCATTAGGTATCCTATATATGCATACATTTAAAAAACTTCCTAATATTAAACCATACAAAACTATAATAAAATATCTCATTTTCCCTCCTAACATATTCAATTAAATGAATTATATGTATTTATCTTTTTCTTCAATTATTGCCTCTATTTAATAAATTAATCATAAGTTACTCAAATAAGGAATAACTCTTTTAAACTTTAAAGTTAAACTCATTGCGTTCTAATAAAAATTTTTATGCATTTTGAAACCTATTATAATAAATAAAAAAACTCCTCGAAAATCGAGGAGTTTTTAGCAAACTCTATTTTAGTACATTCCGTCCATTCCCATACCTGGATTTGGCATTGGAGCTGGATTCTTTTCAGGAATATCTGCTACTGCAGCTTCTGTAGTTAAGAAAGTAGATGCAACAGATGCAGCATTTTGAAGAGCCGATCTAGTAACCTTAGTTGGATCAACGATACCAGCTTTTATCATGTTTACATAGTTTCCATTTAAAGCTTCATATCCTATACCAGCTTCACTATTTTTTACTTTTTCAATTATTACTGAGCCTTCTACTCCAGCATTAGTTGCTATTTGTCTCATTGGCTCTTCTAAAGCTCTTACTATTATATTGATACCTACTTGAGTATCCGCATATTGTGAAGTAAGCTTAGCAACTTCACCTATAACATTAACGTAAGCAGTTCCGCCACCAGGCACTATACCTTCTTCTACAGCTGCCTTTGTAGCTGCTAAAGCGTCTTCTATTCTTAGTTTCTTTTCCTTTAGCTCTGTTTCAGTTGCTGCTCCAACTTTTACTACAGCAACTCCGCCAGCTAATTTAGCTAATCTTTCTTGTAATTTTTCTCTATCGAATTCTGAAGTAGTTTCTTCAATTTGCATTCTTATTTGAGACACTCTGTCATGGATTGCTTTCTTATCGCCTTTTCCATTTACTATTGTAGTGTTTTCTTTGGAAATCTTTACGCTTTCAGCTCTTCCTAGCATATCTAAAGTAGCGTCCTTTAGGTCTTTTCCTAATTCCTCAGATATAACTTCTCCACCTGTTAATATAGCTATATCTTGAAGCATTTCTTTTCTTCTATCTCCAAAGCCTGGAGCCTTTACTCCAACACATGTGAAGGTTCCTCTCAATTTATTAACTACTAATGTAGCCATAGCCTCTCCTTCTACATCTTCAGCTATGATTAATAGTTTTCTTCCTTGTTGAACTATTTGTTCTAACACTGGTAATATTTCTTGTATGTTTGATATTTTCTTGTCTGTAATTAATATATATGGATCTTCTAATACAGCTTCCATCTTTTCTGCGTCAGTTACCATGTATGCACTTACATAACCTCTGTCAAATTGCATACCTTCAACTACATCTAATTCTGTTCCCATGGATTTTGATTCTTCTACAGTGATAACACCTTCGTTACCTACTCTCTCCATAGCATCAGCTATTAACTTTCCTATTTCTTCATCTCCAGCAGAGATAGCTGCAACTCTTGCTATATCCTCTTTTCCATCTACTTGCTTTGATATTTTTGCAATTTCCTCTACAGCTTTTTCCACAGCCATTTTTATTCCAGTTCTAACTAGCATTGGATTTGCTCCAGCTGTTACATTCTTTAGCCCTTCTCTTATTATAGCTTGAGCTAATAATGTAGCTGTAGTTGTTCCATCTCCCGCTACGTCATTTGTCTTTGTAGCAACCTCTTTAACTAATTGAGCTCCCATATTTTCATATGGATCTTCTAATTCTATCTCTCTAGCTATAGTTACGCCATCATTAGTGATCAGTGGAGCACCAAATTTTTTATCTAATACTACATTTCTTCCTTTTGGTCCTAAAGTTACTTTTACAGTGTTAGCAAGAATATCAACACCCTTTTGCATAGATCTTCTTGCTTCTTCGCCTAATATTATACTTTTAGCCATTTAATTTACCCTCCTATTTTCTACCTAAATCTAAATACAATTTACTCCACAATTGCTAATATGTCATCTTGTTTTAGAATAGTATACTCTTCTCCGTCTATTTTAACTTCTGTTCCAGCATATTTGGAGAATAATACTTTATCTCCTACTTTAACTTCCATTCTAACTTCTTTTCCATCTACATATCCGCCTGGTCCTACTGCTACAACCTCAGCTTCTTGTGGCTTCTCCTTTGCTGTACCTGTCAATACTATTCCGCTTTTTGTTTTTTCCTCAGCTTCTAATCTTTTAATAACAACTCTGTCTCCAAGTGGCTTAATTCTCATTAAAACCCCTCCTTAAAGTATTTTTATATATTTTTAATTATTCACTTAATCATTTTATTAGCACTCGTTAATGTTGAGTGCTAATACAATTATTATAATAAAGAAAGCTTCAACCAAATTCAAATTTATTCATCTATCTTTAGTATTCAAATTTTGCCGTTTAAATGAAATAACTCTAAATATTTAAATATTACATATATTTTCTCTTGATTATTAAATATTGCTATTTTTATATTTAAATTTTTCATATATAATAGTTTATATGACCTAAAATCACAAATACATATATGATTATTCCCTAAAAATGAGGTGTTTATAATGTTAATGTCAAAAAAATTTTTCAGTTTTGTATGTTCGTTACTAATAGCTCTAACTCTTATTTCACTGTCAGTAAAATTTACTTTAAATTTTAAACAACTATATTATTTTGATATAGATTACCTAAAGATTTCTCAAGAATCAGGTTTTGAAAAGACAGCCATAATTAAAGATTATAATACATTGATAGATTATCTAGATCCCTATAATAAATCTGAGTTAAAATTTAATACCTTCGCTATGTCTAGAGAAGGTAAAATTCACTTTGAGGAGGTAAAGGCTATATTTATTAAATTCAATTACTTGTTTTGGACATGCTTAGTTTTAGGCTTAGCCTCCGGTTTTTACCTATTTAAAAAGAGACAATTTGGATTTTTAAAAATTACAGCCTATTTATTATTAATACTTCCTATAACCTTAGCCCTACCCTTTGTCATAGATTTTGATAAGTCCTTTACTATTTTTCATAAATTATTCTTTAAAAACGACTACTGGCTCTTTGATCCAGTGAAGGATCCTATAATAACAGTACTTCCCCAAGAGTTTTTCTTTCACTGTGCGGTATTAATACTTGTGATGCTATTAATACTATCAATTATATTATTGATTTGTTACAAGAAAACTAAGAAGCAATTTTCTTAATTCATAAAACCTACAATTTATATTTTTTAAAAGTAACTGCGGCTAATCATTAGTCGCAGTTTTTAATTCCACAATTCTTTGTAACATTAGTGGAAAAAAATTTTTCTTTATTGAGTTCTTCGAATCCTGCGTTAGCCATTAAATAAAAGTTACCTGTCCATTATTATTTATGCGTAATCTTTGAAATAATACTCTTCCCTTTTAAGACCCCTACAAGAAATAACGCAGTCATAACCACCGCAATTATAATAAGCATTATCATATTATCCTTAGAAAATTTTGCACCAAAATAAGCAGATATGAATATTCCTGGTATCCTTCCTAAAGTAGAGTATAAAATAAAATCTTTAAAGGTAATTTCTAAAATACCACATATGTACGCTAAAATATCTTTAGGTATTCCAGGAATCAGATATAATACTAGAATCACCTTATTCAACTTATTACCTTCGCTACCCTTTGAATTTAGCTCTTCAAGCTTATGAAGGAGCCATGTATCCTTTTGGGAAATTAACTTTTTAACAAAGGGTTTACCAAATCTATTAGATATAGAATAAGCCATAGCGCTGCCTAAGGTTATCCCCAGTAAAGATATTATAGTTCCCCAAAGAGTACCATAAATATATCCTCCTGCAATTTGTACCAGTTCTCCAGGTATAAAAAATGCTATAACCTGGAGTATTTGAAGAATTATAAAAGCCAAGATGCTATAATTGCCGTAACTCATTATAAATTTCTTAATCCTATGAGGATTTTTAAAGATTTCAGAGTATTTATAATAATACTCATAGGCTATAAACATTAAAAACAATATAAGTATACCAAGAATTATTTGAGCTTTATATTCTTTTAGAAACCTCTTCATAAAGCACTATTCCTCTCTCACCGTAAAATAATAATCTTTATCTAAAGATGATAATCTTTGTAAAAATTTGTACTCTTATAAACATTATAACAAAACAATGTAAAAAAAATAAAGAGAATCATCAGAATTAATGACTTCTCTTTATTCTTTCATTTTAAAAGAAATATATTACAGCCTTTCTAAATTTATTTCATGAAAATCTTCTATTTTTTCATTGGAAAGTACTGTTTTTTTAGTTGAAAGGTTATTAAATTTATTTAATAAGCCTTTAGACTTTAATATAGGTAGCACAGTGGCTGGTCCACCTATACATCCACCTTCGCACATCATTCCTTCTATAAAGTTTCCTTCAAGCTTTCCTACTTTAGCCATGGTCATTGTTCTCTTTATTTCCATACCACCACTTACCTTCACTGGCTTGAAATCCACTGAGGTACCACTTTCTTTAACGTAGTTTTCTATAGCCGCTGTAAGTCCTCCTCCTGCCGCGAATCCTCTTCCATAGGTTGAAGCATCCTCTACCACTGATTCATTACAGTTTTCCGGGTCAATATTAAAGGCATCCATCAAAGCTGCTATCTCTTCAAAGGTCAATACATAATCTACTGCATCCCTTATACTTGTTCTTAAAGCCTCACTCTTTTTAGCAGTACAAGGTCCTACAAATACCACCTTAGCTTCTGGATCATTTTTCTTTATATATCTAGCTGTAGCTACCATAGGGGATACAGTAGTAGATATTCTATCTACCTCACTTGGAAATTTCTTTTCAATAAAGCTTAAAAATCCTGGACAACAGGAGTTTGTCATGTACTTATCTCCATTTTCCATTCTATGAACAAATTCTTTACTTTCATGCACTGTAACCACATCTGCACCGCAAGCAGCTTCTACCATATCCTTAAAACCTAACTGCTTAAATGCTTCTTTAACTTGTCCCATAGTAACTTTATTTCCAAATTGTCCGGCAATAGCTGGCGCTACCACTGCATACATTTTTCTTCCTCTAGATAATCTGCTAGCTACAGATACAATTAAGCTTTTATCTGATATAGCACCAAAAGGGCATGCCGCCATACAGCTTCCACAGTTAATACAATCTGACTCCTTTATCATAGCCCTTCTGTCCTCTGTATTTACATCTAAGGCTCCTGTTGGGCAAGACACCTTACATGGTCTTAGCACCTCTGATATAGCATTATAGGGACATACTTTCTTACACATACCGCATTCTTTGCATAACTCTTGATTTATATAAGCCTTGCCCATGACCTTAGTTACAGCCTTTGCAGGGCAAACTTCCATACATTTATGGGCTATACATCCTCTACAGGCTTCTGTTACAGTATACTTATTAATAGGACATCTATCACAGGCTGCTTCAATAACATATATTATCTGTTCCTCTGGTCTTATATCTACCAGTTCTTCACTTTGTAATCCATCTGGCAAATATCCTGCAGCCAATTTTACTCTTTCATTTACTATAGCTCTTTCTTTATAAACACAGCATCTGTACTGAGGTTTATCTCCTTGTATTATATCATAAGGTACTTTTTCCAGTTCCTCTTTAGTAAGCCTATCTTCCTTAGCTAAAACAGCTACATGCTTTAATACTTCATGCTTTAATTTTTTTAATTGAGTTTCGAAAACAAACATTTTTTTGTCCCCCTCTAAAATTTATAAATATGAAATTCTAAATACAAACTCTCATATTGTATTTTATTTTTTTCTAAAAACAGTAGTACAGTTTCTGAAAGTCCGATAAAAACTAGTTATTATTATTATAACAGAGTAAAGTTAAAAACATAACAAAGTTTTAATTATTAAATTATTTTAAATTTTCTAAATAAATGAGCTTAAAAAAGTATTCATTACTAAATAAAAAGATACTAAAAACCCTGGAGCATCTTCTCCTGATTTTTAGTATCTTAGATGTTATTAATTATTTTGTCTCTGACTCTACATTTATATTATTCTCTCTTGCATAATAAAATAAATATTGCTGAGCAAAGCCGGACAACTCTCCAAATTTATTTCTTCCAAAATCCCTTATCTTTTTTAAGGAAACATCTGGAGCTAAGTAAAAATGCTGCATTGCTCTCTTAACCCATACATCCACCGGAAAAGCAGAATATTTTTGCATGGAAAAAAGCATTATACAATCCGCTACCTTTGGCCCAATACCGGAAAAATCTTGTAATCTGCAGTGACATTCATCATCACTTGATGCCTTAATGCTCTTTAAATCATATTTAATAATTTCTTTCTCCTCTTGGACAGCGTGAGCGTTCTCTTCTATATATTTATTACATTGATATATTTTATCTACTGTATCTTTTATGTACTTTCCTCTAAAACCTACACCACAAGCTTCTAAATCTTCTTGACTAACTTCTTTTAACACTTCAATCTTTGGAAAGCTATAGTAAACCTGACCTTTATATTCCATAGGCTTTCCCCACTTCATGCTTATATTTTTTATAACTCTCTTTATCATAGGTATTCTATTGTTAGCAGATATAATAAAGGATAGAGTTATTTCAAAAGGATCTTGTTTTAATATTCTTATGCCATAGCCAAAATCTACAGATTTGCCTAAGAGCTCATCCTTACTTAGCTCAACCTTTATGTCATTATAGTTTCTGTTTAAATCAAAATACTCAATCCATATATCATAAAAATCTTTTTCACTACAATTATGTAAAATTACATCCTCTCCACTTTTCTCCACTTCAATTACCCTATTAAAAGCTACACCTATATAACTTCCATTCGGTTGCCTATCCCATCTAAAACATTGACCACAATCAAAAACATGAGGTAACTCAAAATTTTTAGCCTCTTTTATAACAACTCTATCCTCAAAAACCTCTATATTTTTAAAATCCATATTATCACCCTTTTCTTATAATAGCATTTATTAACTAATTATTATTTTATTATATTTTTAAATTATAACAATGATTATATACATATACAAGACCCTTAACTCTGATAAAAAACTACAAAAGTCAAAGAATAAATCAAATGGAAAACTACGAAAATGACTTTTTAATTCACGGTTCACAATTCACAATGCACAATTATATTTAATTTTTCTACTCTGCGAAAAATCTATGATTATATTTTTATAAAAGCAAAGCGCGGCTAATCATTAGCCACGCTTTATAAATTCATATTTTTTCGTAATTTTTATTTACTTAAGAACTCATCAATAGCCTTAGCAGCCTTCTTACCAGCACCCATAGCTAAAATAACTGTAGCTGCTCCTGTAACAGCATCTCCTCCAGCATATACCCTTTCTCTAGAGGTTAAACCTGTTTCTTCTTCAGCAATGATACATTTTCTCTTATTTATATCTAGACCCTTTGTAGTTGATGAAATCAATGGATTTGGTGAAGTTCCTAAGGACATGATTACTGTGTCCACATCCATGATAAACTCAGAATTTGGAACTTCTACTGGCTTTCTTCTTCCTGAAGCATCAGGCTCTCCAAGCTCCATTCTTACGCATTTCATTCCGCTAACCCAGCCTTTTTCATCGGTTAATATTTCTGTAGGGTTAGTTAAAAGGTCAAAGATTACTCCTTCTTCCTTAGCATGATGTACTTCTTCTACTCTTGCTGGAAGCTCTGATTCAGATCTTCTATAAACTATGTGAACCTCTGCTCCTAGTCTTAAAGCAGTTCTAGCAGCGTCCATAGCCACATTTCCTCCCCCTACTACAGCTACCTTCTGTCCAACTCTTATAGGAGTGGAGTACTCTTCCTTGAAGGCCTTCATAAGGTTGTTTCTTGTTAAGAATTCGTTAGCAGAAGCTACCCCATTAGCATTTTCACCTGGTATGCCCATAAAGTTTGGAAGTCCTGCTCCAGAGCCTATGAATACTGCCTCAAAGCCTTCTTCCTCCATAAGCTCATCTATAGTTACAGTTCTTCCCACTATAACATTAGTTTCAATTTTTACTCCAAGCTTTTTAACATTCTCTATTTCATGCTTAACTACAGTATCCTTTGGAAGCCTGAACTCCGGAATACCATATACTAAAACTCCACCTGGCTCATGTAGTGCTTCAAATATAGTTACATTATAGCCTTTTTTGGCTAAGTCGCCTGCACAGGTAAGCCCTGCTGGTCCACTTCCTATTACTGCAACCTTTTTATTCTTATTTTCTTCTACTTCACTTAAGTCTACCTTGTTTTCTCTTGACCAGTCCGCTACAAATCTTTCAAGCTTTCCTATAGCTACTGCTTCACCTTTTATGCCAAGGACACATTTTCCTTCACATTGGCTTTCTTGTGGACAGACTCTTCCACAAACTGCTGGCAGTGCACTAGATTTAGCAATAATCTTTGCTGCTTCTTCTATGTTACCACTTTTAACTTGCTCTATAAATTCTGGTATGTTAATAGAAACAGGACAATCCCCAACACATCTTGGGTTTTTGCAATTTAAGCATCTTGATGCTTCCAAAACTGCTTCCTCTAAGGAATATCCTAAACATACTTCTTCAAAATTATTAGCTCTTACTTTTGGATCTTGTTCTTTTATTGGGGTTCTCTTCATTCTATCCATTATTTATCCCTCCTTGTATTCCTTTCGCGCACATAATGATTATTAATCATTATGCCTACCGCAGCCACATCCACCATGATGGTGAGTGTCTCCTTCTTCTGTCTTTAGTACCTTTCTTCCTTCTTCTGATTTATACATAGTTTGTCTTCTCATAGCCTCATCAAAGTTTACTAAGTGTCCATCAAACTCTGGGCCATCAACACAGGCAAACTTAACTTCTCCACCTACAGTTACTCTGCAAGCACCGCACATACCAGTACCATCCACCATTATTGGATTTAAGCTTACTATAGTAGGAATATTTAATTCTTTAGTAAGCATTGCTACGAACTTCATCATTATCATTGGTCCTATAGCTACCACTAAATCATATTTCTTTCCTTGATTTTGTACTAAGTCCTTTAATTGATCTGTAACTAAGCCTTTAAAGCCAGAAGATCCATCATCTGTAGCTATATATAGATTTTCTGCTACAGTTTTCATTTCTTCTTCTAATATAACTATGTCCTTAGTTTTAGCTCCTACTATAACATCTGCTTTGATGCCTTTTTCATGAAGCCATTTAACTTGAGGATATACTGGAGCTGTTCCTACCCCTCCAGCTATGAACATTATCTTCTTAGCTTTTAAGCTCTCTAAATCTTCATGCACCATTTCAGAAGGTTGTCCAAGTGGTCCTACGAAGTCTGCAAAAGCTTCACCTTCTTCATAAGTAGCCATTACTTTAGTGGATTGTCCTAGGGTTTGGAATACAATAGTCACTGTACCCTTTTCTCTGTCATAGTCGCAGATGGTAAGAGGAATTCTTTCTCCTTTTTCATCCATCTTAACTATAACAAATTGACCAGGATAGCAAGACTTAGCCACTCTTGGCGCCTCTATGTCCATGAGATAAATATTTGGTGCTAGTAAGGATTTTTTTACTATTCTGTACATTTTCATTCCTCCATGTATTAATCTGTTCTTTTTTAATATATAGGCAATTTTCTACAAAATTATTTATCATTTTATTTTAAACCGCCTATTTATGCTCTATAAACATAAATATTATAACACATATAAGCATAGTTGTAATATTAAAAAGTTTTGGCCTATTATTAATAGTGATTTAATTTTTATACTTTTTTATTTTTCTTAAAATTTTGATTATTATTTAACATTAAACGAACAAAAAATATTCTAAATTGTCAAATTAATATATGTAAATGTTTAAATTTTATATATTTAATAAAACTCTCTTGACATAAAAATCAAGAGAGTTTCGCTTTTATGGATACTTAATTAGGAGATCTTCACAAATAATCAATTGATCTATGAATATATTGGGCTAGTTATTTTTCAGATGACTAAAAATTAACTTCTTCTCCTGTAAAGGTACAAGTATAGACCTTCTTCATTTCTTCCACAGAAATAGTTCTTGGATTTGAACTTGTACATGCATCTTTCACAGCATTTTCTGATATTCTATCTAAGTTTTTATAGAATTCTTCTTCAGTTATTCCATAAGCTTTCAGAGTTTGAGGGATTCTCATTTTCTTATTTAAATCTTTTATCATATCTGTTAAAGCTTTTATTAATTCTTCTTCACTATTTCCTTCCAAACCTAAATTCTTAGCTATTTGAGCATATCTATCTCCACAGGCCTTTTTATTAAAATCTATTACATAAGGTAAATATATGGCATTAGCACATCCATGTGGTATATGGAACACGGCACCGGTCTTGTGTGCCATACTATGAGTTATTCCTAATAAAGCATTAGTGAAAGCCATCCCTGCTAAGCATTGAGCTATATGCATTTGTTCTCTTGCATTAGCATTCCCTTTATAAGAATCTAATAAATAATCTCTTACCATTTCTATGGCCTGCATAGCTAAAGGATCTGAGAATGGAGAATGTAACGCAGCTACATAAGCTTCTATAGCATGAGTTAAAGCATCCATGCCTGTATGTGCAGTTAGAGTAGCTGGCATAGTTTCTGCAAGCTCTGGATCAACAATAGCCACATCTGGAGTTAGATTATAGTCTGCTAGAGGATATTTTATTTCTGCTTTATAATCAGTTATTACTGAGAAAGCTGTAACTTCAGTAGCAGTACCACTAGTAGATGGTATAGCTATAAACTTAGCCTTATTTCTTAACTCTGGTACTGTGAAAGGATCCTTTACATCGTTAAAAGTAACCTCTGGATGCTCATAGAATATCCACATGGCTTTTGCAGCATCTATAGGTGATCCACCACCAATAGATATTATCCAATCTGGTTCAAATTCTCTCATTAAAGCTGCACCATTCATCACTGTCTCTACTGACGGATCTGGCTCAACACCTTCAATTCTTTTTGTCTCTATACCAGCTGCTTTTAAATAACTCTCTACCTTATCTAAGAATCCAAACTTTTGCATGGAGCTTCCACCGGTTACGATTACCGCTCTCTTACCCTTAATAGTTTTTAAATACTCCATGCTTCCTTTTCCAAAATAAATATCTCTTGGCAATGTAAATCTATTCATTTTTTGACCCTCCTGAGTTTTGAATTTATTTTTACATTTTTAATACATCGCAATATTCATGCCAATTTAGTCATTTATTTAACAATCTTCTTTTAAAAAAGCATTTTACATTGTCTATATCTGATTATTAGCCGATTTTATTTCAAAAATAAAATAAAAAAGGTGATGAAAATATAGTTATTCTCATCACCAAAACATCAATTGTTCGATAATAGTACATATTTTGAAAATACTTTATGTTCTATTTCAGAACATAGTTCCATTTTAGAACATCTATACCAACATATATTATTATTAATTTAACAAAAATAGCACAAAAATCAATATTATTAATATAGGTAAAATACTTTTCTTTTTATAATCCTGCCAATCAACGCTTTTACTCATAGCATATATCTCTATAAAATAGTTAGATATTACAAATATACTTACAGCTATGTAATATTTAATGGAAGGTACTAAGTAAGCATACCTAAAGCCTAAGTACATAAATAATATACCTACAAAAAAGCAAGATATAGGATCTGACTTTATATATTCTTTAAATTCATCACTTTTACTTTCATAAATCCTCTCTCTATCTGCATTTATAACATTTTGTATCTTAATATAATAATCCTTATTATACTGGTATAATATCCCTTGTATAATATAAAATAGTCCTAATATTATCAAAGTAAACTTAACTCCGATAATAAATGAAGAAAGGCAAAGCAATACTGCCATAACTACAGAAGTAATAAATCCTTTTAAACTCATGTTAATCCTCCTCATAATATTTAACCTTCAAAATCTATATTATACTTTTTAATTTTAGAATACAATGTATTTCTTCCTATATTTAATGTAGTAGCTACTTTAGAAATATTACCATCATACTTTTTATAACAAGCTAATATGGCCCTTCTTTCTAGCTCCTCCAAGGATTTCACATAGCACTCCTCATACTCCTTGGTATCCTCACTACATACTATTTCTTTAAATTTCTCATAATTTAGTCTATTATTGTTCATATGCTCTATATCTACTTCTCCACCAAGAATTATAAATTTTTCAATAAAATTCTCTAGCTCTCTTACATTTCCCTTCCAATTATAACCTAATATTTTATAATATTGCTCTTCAGTTATTGGCGGGATAGGTTTGTTAAGCTTTTTAGATTTAACTTGAAGAAAGTGCTTTATTAATAAAGGAATATCCTCTTTACGTTCTCTTAAAGGCGGTATAGTTATAGGAATAACACTGAGCCTATAATAAAGGTCCTGCCTGAAGTTTCCCTTAGCAACCTCCTTTCTTAAATCCTTATTGGTGGCTGCCATAACCCTCACATCAATGGGGACATATTTATTTCCTCCCACTCTTGTTACTACCCCCTCCTGTAGCACTCTTAAAAGATTTACCTGCATATCTATAGGCATCTCTCCTATCTCATCTAAAAAAAGGGTTCCTCCATTAGCTAATTCAAATTTACCAGGATGGCCGCCTTTTTTTGCACCGGTGAAAGCTCCTTCATCATAGCCGAAAAGCTCACTTTCAATTAAATTTTTTGATATAGCACCACAATTTATAGCTACAAATCCAAGATCTCTTCTATTGCTATAGTTATGAATAGCCTGAGCTAACACTTCTTTACCAGTACCGCTTTCACCTTCAATCAATATGGTAGATGGGCTATCCGCTACATTCTTTGCGTATTCTTTTATCCTCTTAACCTCTAAGCCTTCTCCTATGAAATCTTCAAAGCTATATTTCGCTCTCATACCAGTATATTTATTTACTAGGTTGATAACATTTTGCATATCCTTTAATAGTATAACAGTGCCTACTACTCCATTTTCTGAGTGAATAGGATAGGCATCCATGGTATATCTTTCTCTAAGTCCTCGAAGTTTAAAATGTAATTCTTCGTCTCTTATATTCTTCCCTTCTTTAAACTCTGTTAAAAAGTGTGCTAAATTACTATCTATAATGTCTATAGTCTTATTAATTATCTCTTTTCTTTCTAATCTTATGATTTTGCAAGCAGTATCATTTATGCTATTTATTATGCCATCCTTGTCTATAGCTAAGATACCATAAGAAATAGAATTCATTATAGTATTCATATACAAATAGGCCTCTTGAAGCTTCTTTTGAGTACTTTCCATTTTCATTTGATTTTCTATGGATCTAACTGCAGCTACCACCAATCCCAGGCTATGAGGATTAACTAGATGACTTCTGCCTGTTAAATTTAAGGTTCCGATGATATTCCCCTGAATATCATGAATAGGCGCCGCGGAACAAGTCCACCTATGATATGCAGTAATAAAATGTTCTTTTGCTGAAACCTGTATTGGTGAATCTTCTTTTATAGCAGTACCCATAGCATTAGTACCTATACTTCCTTCATCCATATAAGCCCCTATGACCATATTCAATTCCTTAGCAGCGTTAACTATGTCCTTATCTCCTATTAAATTTAAAATACAGCCTTCTCTATCCGTTAAAATTATTATAAAACCAGAACCTATTACAAAATCGTATAGTATCTTTACAAAAGGTGCTGCTACGGTTATTAATCTTTTGTTATTTCTTATAGTATCTGAAACTTCCTTACCTTTTAGTATCTTTTTAGAAACGATCCTCTCTTTTTCAATGCCATACTCTTTAGATCTTTCATGGGATTCTTTTATAATTTCATCGTGGCTTTTTTTATTATACATTCACTTCAGCTCCTATAAAATTTGATGCAATGTATATACTAACTTCTGCTAAAAATTCTTTAATTACTACTCATCTTTAACATAAGTTAATATACAGTTTTACGCAACATTCAACGCACCTGTAAAAGTAACCAGCCATCCATTATTTTTTTACAATACTTAAAAGGGGTTGTATCACTTTGAGACAACCCCTTTTTTAATTTACAATTTTTATTTTGAATAGTCAAAGAATCCTCTTCCAGTTTTTCTTCCAAGATAGCCTGCTCTTACATATTTCTTTAATAATGGGCAAGCTCTGTATTTAGGATCTCCCGTTTCTTTATATAAAACATCCATAATAGCTAGTACTATATCATTTCCTATAAAGTCTGATAGTGTAAGAGGTCCCATTGGATGATTTGCTCCAAGCATCATGGATTTATCGATATCTGCCGCAGAAGCAGTACCTTCTGATAAAACACAGATAGCTTCATTGATCATTGGAATTAATATTCTATTAACTACAAATCCTGGAGCTTCAGCAACTTCTACTGGATCTTTTCCTATAGCTAAAGATAATTCTTTTACTTTATCATAGCATTCTTGAGAAGTCGCTATTCCTCTTATGATTTCAACTAGTTTCATAACTGGAGCTGGATTGAAGAAATGCATACCTATAACCTTATCTGGTCTTTTTGTAGCTGAACCTATTTCTGTAATGGATAAAGAAGATGTATTTGAAGCAAGTATAGCTTCAGGCTTACATATTCTATCCAATTCACCAAATATTTGTCTCTTTATTTCCATATTTTCTACTGCTGCTTCTATTATAAGATCGCAATCTGCTGCAGCATTCATATCTACTGTACCATGCACTCTAGCCATGATTTCGTCCTTAGCTTCTGCTGTCATCTTACCTTTTTCAACTAATTTTGAAAGGCTTTTGTTTATTCCAGCCACGCCTCTTTGAACAAATTCATCTTTAATATCTCTTAATACCACTTCATACCCTTTAACTGCGAAAGCTTGAGCTATACCTGAGCCCATTGTACCTGCACCAAGAACAAATATTTTTTCCATTTTCTAGACCTCCCAACAAAAATATGTATTCAAACCTTTTTATGCTTATATTATACTATACTTCAGCCTATTACGGCTGAAGTATATAAAAAAATATTATTGATTTTCTTTTCTAGCTTTAACTTGAGCTATAAGTTCTGGTATTACTTTATTTAAGTCACCAACTATAGCAAGGTCAGCTGCCTTCATGATTGGAGCCGTAGCGTCTTTATTGATAGCTATGATATAATCTGAATCCTGCATACCAGCTAAATGCTGTATAGCTCCCGATATTCCGCAGGCTATATATATATTAGGTCTTACTGTCTTACCAGTCTGTCCAACTTGGTAATCTCTTTCCAACCAGCCATTTTCTACTGCAGCTCTAGATGCTGCAACGGTTCCGCCCATTACTTCCGCTAGGTCTTGAAGAAGTTTGAAAGTTTCTTTGTTTCCAACTCCTCTACCACCAGATATAAGTATATTAGCTTCGCTTATATCTACAATATCTTTATGTTCTTTAACTACTTTAACTACTTTAGTTCTTACATCATTTTCGCTTAATTCAAAGCTAACTTTTTCTATGTTAGCTACCTTACTCTCATCTTTAGCTAACTTTTCAAACACTCCTGGTCTAACTGTAGCCATTTGTGGTCTGTGATCAGCACAAGCTATAGTAGCCATTAAGTTTCCACCAAAAGCTGGTCTTGTTGCTAATAAATATCTTCCTTCTTCATCTATATCTAAAGAAGTACAATCAGCTGTTAACCCTGTGGATAATCTAGCCGCTACTCTTGGGCCTAAGTCTCTACCAATGAAAGTAGCTCCAATAAAAAATATGTCAGGTTTTTTCTCATTTGCTAAATCGCAAATTACCTTTGTATAAGCATCAGTAGTATAATTCTTTAATAAAGGATCTTCTGCAACTAAAACCTCATCTGCTCCATAAGCTACTAAATTTTTCGCTAATCCTTCTATTTTATCACCTAATAATAGTGCAGTTAACTTAACTCCTAATTTATCTGCAATTTTTCTTCCTTCGCCTAATAATTCTAAGGAAACCTTTTGAAGTTCTCCGTCTCTTTGCTCAGCAAAAACCCAAACGCCTTTGTAATCCGCTATGTTCATTTTAAATACCTCCTTCAATACTAGAAAATACTAGATGTAGTGTCTTTCTTTCATTTTTTGTATAACATATGCTGCTGCTTCTGCTGCTGGCTTATCAACTATTTCTCCCTGACCCTTAGCTTCCTTAGTCATAGATTTTTTAACCTTTGTTGGAGAACCTGCAAGTCCAAGTTCTGACTTTTCTACATCTATATCATTAGCTGACCATATCTTTATTTCTTTATTAGCAGAATCAAATATATATCTAGCATTCATGTATCTTGGCTCATTTAATTCTTTTATAGCTGTTAAAAGCACTGGTGCTTTAACTTCAATAATTTCATATCCATCCTCTAATGCTCTATTTATATATAATGTTTCTCCTTCAACCTTTACGTCTTGAACGTATGTAACTTGAGGTATATCTAAATGTTCAGCTATTTCTGGTCCTACTTGAGCGGTATCTCCGTCTATAGCTTGTCTTCCTGCGAATACTATATCATATTCAAGTTTTCTTAAAGCTCCTGCTAAAGCTTTTGAAGTAGCTAGAGTATCTGCTCCTGCAAAGGCTCTGTCAGTTATTAATATGGCTTCATCAGCTCCCATGCAAAGAGCTTCTCTTAATGCGTTTTGTGCTTGAGGTGGTCCCATACTTATAATAGTTACCTTTGCACCATACTGATCTTTTAATCTTAGAGCCTCTTCTAAAGCATGTTTATCTTCTGGATTGATAATTGATGGAACTCCTTCTCTTATAAGTGTTCCTGTTTTTGGATCAATTCTTACTGCTGTTGTATCAGGTACTTGCTTTAAACAAACCACTATATTCATTTATTTATCCTCCTTACTTTATTACACTTCCAGCTATAACCATCTTCTGAACTTGTGAAGTTCCTTCATAGATTTCAGTTATCTTAGCGTCTCTCATCATTCTTTCTACTGGGTACTCCTTAGTATATCCGTATCCACCAAAGATTTGAACTGCCTTAGTAGTTACTTCCATTGCTACATCTGCTGCAAATAGTTTTGCTCTAGCTGCATCTAAAGAATATGGTAGACCATTGTCCTTTAACCAAGCTGATTTATAAACTAATTGTCTTGCAGCTTCTACTTTAACGTCCATTTCAGCTATCATCCATTGTAATCCTTGGAATGCGCTTAATGGTTTTCCAAATTGTTTTCTATCTTTCATGTAGTTTATAGATTCTTCTAAAGCACCTTCTGCTATACCTAAAGCTTGAGCTGCTATACCTATTCTTCCTCCATCTAGAGTCTTCATAGCTATACCAAAACCCTTTCCTTCTTGTCCTATTAGGTTTTCCTTTGGAACTATGCAGTTTTCCATTATAAGCTCAGTAGTTGAAGAAGCTCTGATACCCATTTTGTTTTCTAATTTTCCAATAGAGAAACCTGGGAAGTTCTTTTCAACTATAAATGCTGATATGCCTTTAACACCCTTGCTTCTATCTGTCATAGCAAATACGATAAATACATCTGCCACTCCACCGTTAGTTATAAATATCTTAGAGCCATTTAATACATAATGATCTCCCTCTAACACAGCTATAGTTTGTTGTCCAGATGCATCTGTACCCGCATTAGGCTCAGTTAGTCCAAAAGCACCAATTTTTTCACCTTTAGCTAATGGTATTAAGTATTTTTGTTTTTGATCCTCTGTTCCAAATTGTTGAATTAAAGATGCACAAAGGGAAACGTGAGCTGAAAGTATAACCCCTGTAGTTCCACAAACCTTTGATAATTCTTCCACTGCTAATATATAGGATAGAGTATCTCCGCCTGCTCCACCATATTGAACTGGGAAAGGCAATCCCATCATTCCATACTTAGCCATTAACTCCACGTTTTCCATAGGAAATCTTTCTGTTTCATCTATTTCTGCTGCTATTGGTTTTACTTTATCATTTGCAAACTCTCTTACCATTTGTCTAACTAATTCTTGTTCCTTTGATAGTGCAAAATTCATTTACTTATACCTCCTTATTTTTTAACTGCATACTTAAGGCTAGAGACCAGATTTCTGATCTCTAGTATAATTTTTTATGTTAATGATAATTATTTATTTTGGAAGCTCTTTTCTCTCTTCTCTACAAAAGCTGTCATGCCTTCCTTTTGGTCTAACGTTGAAAAACATTCTCCAAAAGCTTCTGCTTCATACATTAAAGCTGTATCTATATCACATTGCATTCCTCTGTTTATAGCAACCTTGCATAGCTTAACTGCTATTGGAGCATTAGAAGCTATTTGATTTGCCATAGCTTTGGCTTCTTCCATTAATTTATCTGCTTCTACAACTTTATTAACTAATCCTATATTTAAAGCTTCGTCAGCCTTCATTATTCTTCCTGTGTAAATTAATTCTTTAGCTTTTCCTAAGCCAACTATTCTAGCTAATCTTTGAGTTCCACCAAAGCCTGGAGTGATTCCTAAACCTACTTCAGGTTGTCCAAATTTAGCCTTATCTGTAGCAATTCTTATATCACAAGCCATCGCAAGCTCACAGCCTCCACCAAGAGCAAAGCCTGGTATAGCTGCAATTACAGGTTTTTCTAAATTTTCAAGTCTCCTAAACACTTTATTGCCTAATATAGAAAATCTTCTTCCTTCCATAGTATTTAAGTCCTTCATTTCTGTTATATCAGCTCCTGCTACAAATGCTTTATCTCCTGCACCTGTAATTATAACTGCATAAACCTCGTCATCGTTTTCAAGATTTTCAATTAAAATGTCTAACTCTTTTAAAGTTTCTGAATTTAAAGCATTTAATGCTTTTGGTCTGTTGATTGTTACAATAGCTACTTTATTTTCTTTTTCAAGGATAACATTTTTTAACTCCATGGTAATCCTCCCTTGTTATTTTATTTCACTTCTATATTATTAAGAAGCAAAATTCATGCCAAAATAGTATGTTTGTTAATTATCTAACAAATAAAGATAAAAATAATTGAAGTATTTCACTTCAATTATCATTATATACCTATTAAAGAATTTTTTCAATAATAATCCAATGTTTTTTGAATTAAATTATTCTTCGTGTTCATTAAGTAGATAGGTAAGCGTCAATAAGCTTTCACTTAGATGTACATTTTCTACTATAACCTCTTCTGAAACTGCTAAATCTACTGGAGCGAAATTCCATATACCTTTAACTCCATTGTTTACAAGCATATCCGCAACCTTTTGAGCGTTAACTCTAGGAACGCATATTATTCCGATATCTATGTGATTTTCTCTTAAAAATTTAGGCATATCATCAATGTCTTCAATTTCAATATCTCTTATTTTAATACCTACAAGCTTTGGATTAGCATCAAAGATACCTTCTAACTTAAAGCCTAATTTATCGAAGCTAGTATAGTTTGCAATAGCTTGACCTATGTTCCCCGCACCTATTATGATGCATTTATAATCTTTAGTGATACCAAGTATATTGCTGATTTGACTATATAGTTCTTTTACATTATAGCCATAGCCTTGCTGGCCAAAATCACCAAAACAGTTTAAATCCTGTCTTATCTGTGAAGCAGTAAATCCAATTTTTTCGCTTAACTCCTTTGAAGATATCCTATCTACATCATTCCTTAAAAGCTCTAACAAATACCTATGATATTTAGGTAATCTTTTTATTACAGCCATTGATATATTTTTTTTCTTATCCATACTATTTTACACCTCTTCTAACAATCTATTAAAGAAATTTAAAGTAAGATTAATGTTTATATCAAATATTTTTATTTTAATATAAATATGTGAAACTTAGTGACTAAAATCTTTCTTTACTATTATACTAAGAAAATCATATTAAAAACAAGTATTTAGCCATTTTCTTACTAAAAGTATTTTATTTTTTTTTATTTTTATTAATCTTTTAGCTTAATTGTTGACTATAATTAATTTTTTTATGCTTTTTTATTTAATTTTATCAACTAATAACTTTGTCAATTTTATAACTAAGTTTATTAATATATTACTATAAATTTTAGCTAAAATCAAAAAAAATGCATGATAATTAGAAATAGCCGCCAATTATGGCGGCTATTTACATAACTATAATTCTTTATATTCAATATCAATTATTATTTTTTCCTTTTGAAAAGCTTCTTTATATGCTGGATCCTCTACTATATCATATTTATAGTTCTTTTTACTTTTAGAAAGATTTAAGCCATAATAGAAATCTTTAGCTTTAATCCATAAAAAACCTGCTAATTTATATATACCATATATTACTCCTAGTATCAATAATACATTTATTATCACATAAGCTGAACTGAATAGTAAAAGTACTATACAGGCTACTATTATTAGATTCCATAAGCCTTTAAAAGTATTTTTATTTATGTAATCCATATTCATCCCTCTAATCTTTATATATTATATGAACTTATATTAGCACAAAGTTTATTAAATAGTATTAAGTAACTCTTAATAATGTATTAATGATTTGTTAATTTTAAAGTTGTCTATATTAACTTTTAATGGTTATAATAAAGATAAGAAATTTATGGATGCTATGTCATGCTTTTGGGGGAACTTTATGGATAAACGAAGTGAACGATTAATATCAATAATATTATATATTTCAATAATTTTCACCTTTGTTCTTTCAATCACCTTTTCTTCTAATAACAAGGTGATTCTTGGAATATTATCCTCAATACTTATTGTATCTACTAGTATAAGGCTTTCTATACTATATATTAATAAAAAGTACAGATATTTGGGAAAGTTTTTATTGATGTCAGATCTAGCTGTAATTTATTGGTTAATGCTCATAGATAGGTCAGGTGTCTCAGTTTTGTACATTCTAGTAATACTAATTGATGCTATTTTATTCTATAGTACCAGATTTAGTTTATTCATTATATTTATGGCCTATTTATCTTTTTGTTTTAATAATATACTAACCATTGATTTATTAGAAAACTATAGATACTTATTCTTTTCTATATTCATAGCCTCTGGTCTTTTTGCCTTTATTTCAAGCATTCTATATTTAACTAAATATCAAATTATACAAAGGCAAAAGGTTATATTAGCTATGCATGAAGTAGAAGAAAAAACCATAAAATTAGAAGCTGCCTATTCAAAATTAAAGGAGCATTCTGAAGCTCTAGAAGAGATGACTTTATTGCAAGAAAGAAATAGAATAGCTAGGGAAATTCATGACACTGTAGGTCACACTTTAACCACTGTGCTCATAGAAATGGAGGCAGGTAAGAGACTTTTAATGAAAGATGAAAAACCAAGGGCTATAGAAAAAATAGATTTAGCTCAAGATCAGGTTAGAAAGGGATTAAATGACATAAGAAGATCTGTAAGAATGCTAAAAAACGGTGGTCAAATCCTTGAATTCCTACCTTCCTTAAAGCTTTTAATAAGTGATACTATAAAGCATGCTGAAGTAGAAATAGATTATGAAATCAAGGTAGAGACCCCACTTCCTAAAGAAATAGAAAAAACTATTTATAATGCCTTAATGGAAGGTTTAACTAATGGTATAAAACATGGTAACTCTAAAAAATTCAATTTTACTCTTTTTAATCATGGTGATGAACTCGTCTTTAGCTTAGAAGATTATGGTGTAGGTTGTAAAAATATTATACCCGGCTTTGGATTAACTGTTATGAAAGAACAGATAGAAAATCTGAAGGGAATATTTTTTATTGGTCCTTCTGAAAAAGGAGGATGTATTTTAAGTATAAAACTCCCCATAGAAAGGTTGGATAATTTTGATAAAAATATTAATAGCTGATGATCAAACCCTTATGAGAGATGGATTAAAGACTATTTTAGATTTGGAAGATGATATGGAGGTAATTGCCACCTGTGAAAATGGTCAGATTGCATACGAGAAAGCAAAGGAGCTAAAACCTGATGTAATTCTTATGGATATAAGAATGCCTATAATGAATGGTGTAGAAAGTGTAAAACTAATAAAGAAGGAAATACCTAGTATTACCATAATAATGCTTACTACCTTCGATGATGATGAATATATCATAGAGGCTTTGTCTAATGGAGCTAATGGTTATTTATTAAAAGATATTCCTGGTGATAAGCTTCTTCAAGCTATCAGAGATGGTTTCCACGGAAATCTATTAATTCCTGGAAATATAGCTGCTAAAATCGTTTCAAAGCTTTCAAGCACTTCAAAGGAGAAGAATAATTACTCTTCTGATTATGAGCTATTAGAAGAATTATCTGAAAGAGAAGTTGAGATTGCAAAGCTATTAGTAAAGGGCTATACAAACAAACAAATAGCTGCTTCTTTGTTTATATCAGAGGGCACAGTGAAAAACTATATAAGTAATATATATAGCAAGCTTGGAATTAGCGATAGAACACAAGCTGCTCTATTTTTAAAGGAAAAGCTAAATATTAATTAGAGGTGATCTAATGCTTAAAAGAAATTCTATTTTTGCCTTAATACTTATAACCATCGGATTTTTAATGTTTTTTAAAAATACTGGATTTATAGACATAGATTTATCTTTCTTTTTAATAAGCTTTGCTTTTTTAGGAGTATATATTTTTTTAGGGGGAAGGAAAAGATATAAGAACATAATAGTTCTAACTCCTTCTTTAATAATATTTACTTTAGGACTTTTTTCATCCTTAGATGATAACAAGGTGGTGGAGAACTCTGAAAGTGCCCATTTGTTTTTTATGTTAGCTATTGCTTTTATGTTAATATTCTTTATCCATAACTTTAGATATAAAAATTTAAGCTTTGGAATAAAATACTGGCCTATATTTACAGCTATAATTTTATTCCTATTTAGCTCATTGATATATTTATTAAGCTTATATAATTGGATGTATAGTTCTCTTATATTAAAGAACTTATGGCCAGTATTACTATTGCTCATGGGTGTATTTATAACACTTTCTAGTGCAATTAATGAAAAAAGAAAAAAGTCTTAAGGAGATGAGTTTATGAAAAAAAGCCTAAACATAGCTCACAGGGGCTTCAGCGGTTATTACCCTGAAAATACCATGCTTGCATTTAAAAAAGCAGTAGAGGCTGGATGCCATGGTATTGAGACAGATGTTCAATTAACCAAAGACGGAGTAGCGGTAATCTGTCATGATGAGACCCTTGAAAGAACAACTACAGGATCAGGCTATATTAAAGATTTTACTTATAAGGAACTAATGGAATTTGACGCAGGAATCAAATTTCACGAAAAATTTAAAGGAGAAAAAATACCTACCCTAGAAGAGTTTTTAGATTATGTTAAGGATAAAAATCTTTACATAAATTTAGAACTAAAAAACACACTAGTATTATATGAGAACATTGAAGAAAAGGTAATAAGTAAGCTGCATGAATACAAATTAGGAAAAAGCTCTATTTTGTCTTCCTTTAATCATTATTCTATGGTTAAATGTAAATCCATTGACTCCTCTATAAAAACTGGCTTATTATACGGAGATGGCTTATATAAGCCTGAAAACTATTTAGCTTATGTAGGAGCCGATGCATTGCATCCTCATTATTTTGTGCTGCTGCATGAAGAAATATTAGCTGGGATAAAATCAAAAAATATAGAGATCAATACTTATACGGTAAATGATGAGCGAACTATGAAAAAGCTAATAGAGCTAGGTATTCATGGCATTATTACAAACTTCCCTGATAAGCTAGGCAAATTATTAGAATAATGTCATAAATTCTGCATAGCATTGATAATTATGCCTATATTGGATATAATAAAAATATATCATTTAATTAAAAGGAGGATATAAAATGATTAGCGAAAGATTAATGAAGGCTTTGAATGATCAGGTTAACTACGAATTTTATTCGTCTTATTCTTATTTAGCTATGGCTGCCTATGCTGAAGCTGAGGATTTAAATGGTTTTGCTAACTTTTTTAGAGTTCAAGCACAGGAAGAGTTATTTCACGCAATGAAATTTTATGATTACATAAATCAAATGGATGGAAGAGTAATTCTACAACAAATAGATAAACCTCAAATAGAATTTGATAGCGTTCTTCATTTATTTGAAGCTGGCTATGAGCATGAGAAAACTGTAACTCAAAGAATTTACAACTTAACTGATATAGCTACCGAAGAAAGAGAGCATGCCACTATTAGTCTTCTAAAATGGTTTATTGATGAACAAGTGGAGGAAGAAAGCAGCTTCAAGTCTATCATAACTAAGCTTAAGAGATCGGAGTCCAATCCTGCTGCACTTTACATGTTAGATGATGAATTAGCTACTAGAACCTTTACTCCACCTGTAGATGCTCAAGCATAAAAAAGACGACGCAAAGTTTCTACTGTTGCATTAAAGAAATAATTTTATATTGACACATTTTAATTGGTAGAAATTTAATAATGAAAGAGAAAACCTCCTTGTGGTTAAATGGAAGTGACAAGCAACCATTCACAAGGAGGTTTATTTATGTTATCTAATAAAAATAATAAACTAGTTTTTCATAAATTAATAGCGGAAATCGGTGGAAGTTTTGTTAAGCATACTATAAAAAAATACAATGGTGATTATAGAAGCCAGCATTTTGATACACGCTCTCATATAAACTCAATGATTTATTTAAATATACGTGGTTGCAAAAGTCTTAGAGAAGCTGAAAGTGAGATTTCTTCAAATAAAAAGCTTAAAAATCTTATTAATGTACCAAGTGTCTCCCAGTTTTCCAGGAAAAATTCTGCGAGAGATTATAGAATTTTTGAAGATATATTTTATCATTTGGTAGATAAGGCTAAAAGAAGACGCGGAGCCGTTAGGCTTATGAAGGACATTCCTCCTATCAAAATTATTGATTCATCAGTAATCTTAGTTGCTCTAAAGCTTGCTCCACATTTCCAAATGGACAATAGTAGAGCGGGTATAAAGATAAGCACTTTATTCAATGGTGAATTTCCAGAGAAAATTAACATAGTTAAAGGTAAGGTAAATGATAGAAAATGTATTGATGGCCTCTTTGAGCATAACAGCTGCATCTATGTTTTTGATAGAGGTTATTACGACTATAAATGGTACGATGAGCTTAGTAAGAAAGAAATAAAATTTGTTACAAGAGCTACTAAGCATTCCATAGTCATGGAGGAACGAATGATATCATCAGATCTTTCTAAAGATATATATGATACTGAAGTTATTATGGGTACAAGCTATTCTAAGAATCTTACTACTAAAAGTTATAGAGAAATCATGACTTTTAATGAAGAAGGAGAGGCAGTGACCTTTATAACTAATATTTTTGATTTACCAGCTTCAGACATAATAAAGATCTATAAGCATAGATGGGAAATAGAATTATTCTTCAAATGGATTAAGCAAAACCTTAAAATAAAAAAACTCATTGGCTACAATGAAAATGCTATAAAAATACAAGTATTTTCAGCACTCATTTCTTATATGCTTATATACTTATGCTGTGATACTACTGCTCTTAAGTACTCGATGCTTACCTTAACGCGTATTATAAGATCAAACTTACTCGAAGATTTTGATGAATATACAGTAGTATATTTCCGTACAGGTTAACGCTTAAAAAAATTCTTCTTTGGGGAGGGGGAATCTATATGCGTATATCTTGGTTGATTTTTCAATATAAACCACATATCATAATTAAAAAACAAAGGATGGAAAAATAACTTTCCATCCTTTGCTAATAAGCTGCTATCATGTTTTCAAAAATTGTCTTAATGCAACATTTAAAACGCAAAGTCGTCTTTTTTATTGTATTAACTTCATTACAAGCTGCGTTAGCTCTAAATGCTCAGCTAATATTTTAAACCCAATAAACAATAATATTACGCCCCCAACTATCTCCGCCTTCTTTTGAAAAACCTCTCCACACCACTTTCCTAAAAATACCCCAGCAAAGCATATGAAAAAGGTAATACAGGCAATAATAGCTGAAGCTTTTAATATAGATACGCTTAAAAACGCAAAGCTTATACCAACAGCTAAGGCATCTATGCTAGTAGCAATAGCTAAAACTACTAATACTTTAAAGGTTAAGCAATTTACTTTCTCTTCCTCAGCTTCCTTTATAGCTTCATAAATCATTTTTCCGCCAATTACAGCTAACAAAATAAAAGCTACCCAATGGTCTATTTGAGTTATGTAATCCTTAAATCTGCTTCCGATAAACCATCCAATTAAAGGCATTAATCCTTGAAACAATCCAAAATAAAAAGCGATTTTAAAAGCATTTTTTACTTTAGCCTCCTTTACTCCTATTCCGCTAGTAACAGACACTGCAAAAGCATCCATAGATAGTCCAAAGGCTATAAGTACAATAGATAATAAATTCATATACTCCGCACCCCTTCATCTTTTATATATTACATTAAAGAAAACAGTAAATTTAATACTGTTATCCTTAAAAACAAAAAGAAAAGAGACTTATGTATAACCTACCCATCAACGGTTATACATAAGTCTCACTTTTTAATACAAAGCCAGATGAAAAACATCAGTATGTTGACTCTGCAACAGGATAAACTATCCTGCAAGCTACTCCCTTATGCCTGAAAGTATTCTCTAAACATAGACTAGTATAGATAAAACATAAATTTTTGTCAATATCTTTTTCGTTTTTTATGCTTTTTGCATTTTATTTTGTTATATAAGGTAAAATCATAATTTAAATGCTAGAAATTTGTCATTTTATCTTATCTGATATTTGTTTAAACACATTTTCTGTTTCCTGCTTTTGCTTAAAATTAATTATAATATAATTATAGTCCTTACTCTTAGGTTTTATATATATAAATGGCCCCTTAGAGGAATATACAAATAATTTTAATTTCTCAGAATCCATGCTTTTAAATTTGCCGATATAAATACTTCCCAAATTAATACCATTACTTCTTATAAGATTTTTGGGCAATTCCTCTTGCAATTTAACTTCTTCTATGTCACTATATTTTAAATCAACACCATACATACCTGAATTTTTAATTCCCTCATCTGTAACCTTAAGTTTTGAAAAGAATACAGTAGAACCTACTAAAACTATTACTAATAGTATTATAACCAAACTTATAAGTCTTTTTTTATCTTGGTTCATTAATCTTTCCTCAATCTTTCTCTAATCTTTAAACAAATATCTTTTTTATTTCTTCATACTTCTCATGAGTTAACAAAGCATCCCTATCTGTATTTTTAAACTTAACTATATAAGTCCATCTTCCATAGGGAAAAATCTTGCTTATCATGGATAAATTTATTATATAGGATTTGTGGCTTCTAAAAAACTGACTTTTATCTAATCTTTCTTCAATATCACTTAAGCCTTCTGAGGTAATGTAATGTCCTTCTAAGGTATATATGGCTGTGGCCCTATCCTCTCTTTGTATGAGCACTATATCCATTGTATCTATAAAACTTATACCTTCTTTATTTTTTATAACGATTTTATCCAAACCTTTTTCATGCTTTATTATTTTATCTATGCCATGAGAACTTTTATTATTACTTAATTCTTTTATTTTTAATAGAGTTTTATTTACTCTTTCAATGTTGAAGGGCTTTACCAAGTAGTCAAAGGCATATAGCTCAAAGGCTTCTGTCATGTATTCAGTATGAGCCGTCGCAAAAATAATTATAGTTTTAGGCTCTATATCCACTATTTTTTTTGCGCATTCCACTCCAGTAGTTCCTTCCATCTCCACATCTAGAAACACTACCTCTGGTTTATTGATCTCAAAGTGCTCCAAAGCTTCTTCTGCGTTTTTTGCCTCTGCTAAAACCTCAAAGCCCTCCACCTTTCCAATAACTTTCTTTAATATTGTTCTCATGGCTTTTTCATCATCTACTACTAATACCCTTAATCCCAAGACCTTTACCTCCTGAATCTTCCCTTCCTCTTGCTCCTTGGCAATCCCAATATTTCACTATATATAACTGCCTTAACTAGTTCTTCTTCATTTAATTCGAGGTTTATTCCAGAGGCTTTAGCTTTATCTCCAACCTCTTTATATTCTTCTTTAGAACATTGCTTGCACTGAGAATTCTCCTCTTGTGATTCAGTGCCAGCCTCAGAATTTTCCTCTTTGTTAATTATAAATTCTTCTATTATAGGCTTATTTTTATTAATGGGTTTATAATATTTACCCCAACTATCGCTATTGAAACTACCCATGAAAGAATTTAATAGGCTTTTAATCATACTCATTATACATCACCTAAATTCTACATCTATTATTTATCTTCATCTATATTTTTTATTCCCATACCTTTTTTCCCTGTAGCAGATATGGAATTTCTCATCTTAGTATCAGCCACTATATTTTGCATGTCATAATAATCCATAATACCAAGCTTCCCTTCCCTTAAAGCCTGAGCCATAGCTCTAGGTACCTCAGCCTCAGCTTGAACCACTGCCGCTCTCATTTCCTGTTCTTGTGCTACAGCCATAGCTCTTCTTTCCTCAGCCTTAGCCTGAGCAATGTTTTTGTCTGCCTCTGCTTGTAAGGTCTGTAACTGTGCTCCTATATTTCTTCCTACATCTACGTCAGCTATATCTATGGATAATATTTCAAAGGCTGTTCCTGCATCTAAGCCCTTACTTAAAACTACTTTTGATATTTTATCTGGATTCTCTAAAACTTCCTTATGAGATTCTGAGCTACCTACGGTAGTTACAATTCCCTCTCCAACTCTAGCTAATACTGTAGCCTCTCCTGCTCCACCTACTAGCCTTTCAAGATTAGCTCTTACAGTTACCCTAGCTTTTACTAGTAATTCTATACCATCCTTTGAAACTGCTGATACATTTGGGGTCTCTATAACCTTAGGATTAACACTCATCTTAACTGCTTCTAGTACATCTCTTCCTGCTAGGTCAATAGCAGCAGCTTTTTCAAATAGCAATTCTATATTAGCTCTATGAGCTCCTATTAAAGCATCTACCACCTTATCCACATTTCCGCCAGCAAGATAGTGGGCTTCCAACTGATTTACATTAACATTCATACCCGCTTTTGTAGATTTAATCAAAGGAATTATTATTCTACTTGGTACAACTCTTCTCAATCTCATACCTATTAAATTAAATATGCTCACCTTAACATCTGCCGCAGCTGCTGAAATCCATAGTCCAATAGGTACAAAACTAAAGAATAATATTAAGAATACTACTACTATAATACCTATTATTAGAATACTTAAAACTCTTGTATCCATAAAATCCTCTCCTTTTTATTATAAAACTATTTTATTTCCCTAACTAATATTTTTCTTCCCTGCACTTTTATTATTTTTACCGCACAACCTTTTTCAATATATTCTCCTTCCGATACTACATCCATCTTTACTCCATCAAAATCTGCAGTACCAGAAGGCCTTAGCACAGTATTAGTAATTCCCTCTTTTCCTAGAAAATAATTTAAATCCTCTGTGCCTATATATCCCTGTTCTTTCTTTTGACTTTCAAAAAGTACCATGGTTTTTGAAAGCTTTCCTTTAGCAAAGGATTGTAACACTATGGCCAAGGCCACCCCTAGGATAGCTAGTACAACAATAAGCAGTATCACAGCCTCAATTAGGTTTTGCGCAGTAAAGATTATGCCCAGAAATAAGAGAATACCTCCTAAAATTCCTGGAGCTCCAAAGCCTGGATGAAACATTTCAACTATGACAAAGATGAACCCAAGAATAAAGAAAATTATAGAAATTATATTTAAGTTGTTTATAATATTTACTAGCTCCAATAAAATCACCCCTTTTGTTTATTTCTATAAGTATATACTAATACTTATGGCTTTTCTCAAAAATACATAAGCTATAAAAAATACATTATGAAGTACTACATGTCACTTTTTATGTTTAATCATTTTCCTTATTCTAATAATAATCTACTCCTCTTTAGCCTTATATATAGCGCCTTCAAAACTAGTTTCCATATCAGTGCTTTTCACTTCTATACTTCCACCATAGCTATTTAAAATTTCCTTCACTATTGAAAGTCCCACACCCTCACCTTTATCTCCTTTTGTAGAAAATCCTGGAGTAAAAATCTTATCTATGATTCCCGATTCTATTTTAGGTCCGTTATTAATAATATTAAATTTATAGCTTTTTATGTCTTCAAATAATTCTATAGTTAATACTTTTTCTTTTTTATTAGAGGTATTTAATGCAAAGATAGCATTATCTATTATATTTCCTAAAACCCTGCAAAACTCCCAAGCAGGTATAGGCATATGCTTAAGATCAGTATATACATATAAATTTACTTCTATAAAATTTTGCTCAGCATATATAGTTTTAGCTTGCAATAAAGCGTTTACCGCAGCATTAGAGGTTTTCATAGCCCTATTTACCTTAACCACGTCTTTATATATTTTTTCTATATAGCTTTTGCCTTCATCATATTCTTCTAGTTCTAACAGGTTGTAGATCACTTGAAGATGATTAACAAAATCATGTCTTTGAGATCTTAAGGTTTTATTTAGTTCAGTTAAATGCTGCAGACTTTCAATCAAGCCCTGCTTTTCCCCTTTACTAAATATCATTAAATACATATTTTTTATTATAATAAAGCTATTCACTATTATAGTTAATATGATTATATACAATAATCCATTAGCATTTATATTCCCAATTTTTAACACACCATAAAAACTTATCCATAGAATAATTAATAATTGCACTACATTAATGATAATGGATGTTATGATTACCTTTTGAATATGGAGATTTTTATTGCTTTTCATAACCGCTGCTCCTTATTAGAAATTTAAGTTAATACAGCAATATTATACTATATAAAGAGTATTAAAATCAAAAGCATGCATCAGCTTTAGGGCCTTTGCATGCTTTTATACGTTTTTTATAATTTAAACTGTTTTGTTATATCCTTTAATATCTCAGCACTAGCCAAATTGTCTTCTGCTGAATTTTTTATCTCTTGTATTCCTTCTACTATACTTATAGTTTTAGAGGATATATTGGTTACTCCACTAGCTCCGTCATTTATAGTGCCTGCCATTTCACTTATAGCCTTAACTATACCCGTTATAGAAGCATTTAATTCCTCAGACAGTGCACTGAAGTCTATCATAAACTTATTTACATCTTCTGCATCTATATTATATTTATCTCCTACAGCAATGAATTTATTATAATCTATAGCTACTTCCTCATCTATATAGCTTAACATCTGTGATGAGCTATTAGTAAGATTATCTACTGAACCTCTAACATTTTTAACCACATTTTGAATATTTCCTACTATGGTAGCAGATTCTTCAGCTAATTTTCTTACTTCCTCAGCTACTACTGCAAAGCCCTTGCCAGATTCTCCTGCTCTTGCAGCTTCAATAGCTGCATTTAATGCTAGTAAATTTGTCTGACTGCTTATTTCTAATATAGATTCAGATAGTATATCTATCTCCTTTACAGCCTTTGACCCTTCAATGGCCTTTTCTAATTCCTTCTTAACTTTATGATATATTTCTTGAGAGTGCTGCTTAGAAGCTACGGCACCTTTCTTTAACTCATTAGCTCTTTCAGATATCTCTTCAGTTCTTAGAGATCCCTCATTAGCTTTCTCTGCCATATTGGATACTGCATTTTCCATTTCTCCTGAAGAGGCTGAAATCTCTTCTATGGTGGCCGCACTTTCTTCCATACCAGCAGATAACTGCTCTGTTTCTTCTGCAGTATTATCAGCCTGAATCTTTAATGTTTCTGTTAAATCCTTAACCGATTTAGCATTGTTATTTATGTTTTCCGAAGCTTCGTTGAGCTTCTCTACCATTTCTCTTAACACCTTTCTCATATTACCTATAGCTGTAGCAATAATTGCAATCTCATCTTTGCGCTTCGTATATCTTTCATAATCCTTCTTATATGTTAAGTCTAGCTTTGCGGTACTATCCACCAATTTACTTATATCTAAAATAGGTTTTGAAATTTTTGAAGCTACAATAAATCCAATAATTATTGATAATATTACTATAATAATATTAGATCCCATCAGCCATTGAGTTAGCTTAAATACAGGACTCATATATTCCTTAACATCCGCACTAATAACTAATATCCAGTTGGTATTATGTACCACCTCATAAGCGGCTATCTTATCTGCACCTTTATATAAATAATTAACTATTCTTTCTTTACCTTCTACATCCTTATAACTTTTTCCCACCAAAGCTTTAATCTGATCATTTTCTACGAGCTTTCCTATTTTTTCTTTAGTAGGATGATATATAATATTCCCTTTTTCATCTACTAGGTAAGCATAGCTTGACTCACTATTTGATATCTTTATATCTTTCAAATACTGATTTAAGGTCTCCCCCTTAACAGCTGCCGCTGCATATCCTATAACTTTATCAATTACGACTATTGGTGATGTGAAGACTATTATAGGAGCCCCTGTAGATTTAGAAATTAAAGTTTCACTAATTACCTGCTTTCCCTGTCCCTCTAAAGTCCTCTTATTATAATCTCTATCGTTTAAATTCTTACCTACTAAGCTTTCATCACTATCTGCAATTATTGTTCCACTATTATCTACTATAAAGGAATGTTCTAAGTTTCCTTGTGTAGAATCATACTCCTTAAGCATTTTATTCATAGACGCAATTAAACTTTTATACTGTCCACTATCTTTATTTCCTGTGTAATTAAAAATTTCGTGCACAGCTTTATGATTTGACACTCTAGCTATGTTTGACTTTTCTTTTTCTATGACTAATTCTATAGAAGCCCTTACGCTAGAGGCTAAAGCAGACATATCCTTCTTAGCCACCCTATCTATAGCTGTACTAGTGAAAATATAAGTTATAATACTTACAAATAGTATAGCTATAAAAACTATAGAAGCTGTAAGTAAAGATATTTTTTTCTTTATAGACATATAGTATCCTCCCAAATCATTTAATTCAATTAAACATAATTATACAATTATAAATATTTTAATCTAATTATGTCATATTTACTTATAAACTTCAATAATAATAATTTTATGTAAAAAAATTCATATATTTTTAGATATATTTCGACTTTTACACATCAAATAGGCTTATTTACTCGTTGGGAACCATATTCCCCTATAAGCAAATAAGCCTTTATATGTTTAATCACTTTAGCCACTTTATAAGTCTTTTATTTCCTGCTAGCACTTGCTTTCCTGATATATTCACCTTAATACCATGACCTGAAACCTCTTCATAGCCTTCAATTATACTATTGTCAAGTTCATCATCATAAGCTTTTACTATAGAAGTATCTATAGGATGATATGTTTCACAATTTTTTATTATATCTTAAACTTATTAACAGATTTAATCATTTCCTCAGTTATTTCATGCATCTTCTGAGAAGCTGAGGATACTTCTTCACTAGCAGAGTTCATTTCTTCTGATGATGCAGATACCTCTTCTGTAGATGCTGCTATTTGTTGGTGAGAAGAGGATATATTGTTCATCTTCCACAGTATATCATTGTTTTCAGAATTAATTTTCTCTATAAATCTATTGACTCCCTCAATTTTAGGTATAATTTCATTTATAGAAATAATTATTTTTTCAAAATTACTTAAAGATCCATTTATAGTAGATAGTTGTGTATTCATACCTACACTAAGATTTTCAGTATCTTTTATCATATAATCACTTTCTTTAGATATTTCTATTATTAAGTCCCCTATATTCTTTGATGAAACCTTAGTTTCCTCTGCCAGTTTTCTTATTTCCTCAGCAACTACATTAAAGCCTCTTCCAACCTCTCCCGCTCTTGCAGCTTCAATTGATGCATTTAATGCTAAGAGATTAGTCTGATCAGCAATGCCATTTATTACAGCGCTTATTTCATTTACTTCTTTAATTTTATTGCTTAATCCAAATATCCTTCTATAGTATTGTTCAAAAGCTTCATTAATACCTTTTATATTATCAATTAGTTTTTTCATTTCCCTATTACTTTCTAGAGATACTGCACTGATATCCTTAGAGCTACTATGAACATTATTTATATCCTTAGTTATATTAGATAAATTTTCATTTAGTATATTTATCATATGAGCTATGTTACTAAGCTCACCTGATTGTGTTCCAGTATTTTGTGCTATATCATGCATAGCTATAGATACATTTTCTGAAGAAACGGACATCTCTTCGGAAATAGAAGAAAGATTCTGCGCTTGCTCCTCAATATTCCTAGAAAAATGCTTTATATCATTTAAGGATTCTTTTATAGAAATCTGCATATATTTTAAAGCTTTGTATAATACCCCCACCTCATCTCTTCTATGGTTATAGCTGTCTTTGATTTCTTTAGAAAAATCACCGTTAGACATATTCTCTAATTCATCCACAGCTTTTGTTAAAGGTGATGTAATGCCTTTAACTATTCTTATAGTTACTAATACTAGCACTAATGCTAATGCAGAAGCTATTAAAACTATATTTCTCATTAAGTCGTTTATCCTGGAAATCATGTCTGATTTATTTATTCCCATAACCACTATGCCAACAAATTTGTTTTTTTCATCCATTAGTGGTGAATATATTATTTGAAATTTTTCTCCATTTACATTAGTCTCCTCAATATGAGTGGAGTTTTCTTTTTTTACCATATCTAAAAAACTATCAGACACCTTTGCTCCTACAGCTCTTTTCCCATCAGTCATAACTGTAGTAGATATTCTTGTATCATTAAGCAGTATTGAAAATTCATTTCCTGTTTTATCTTTTATACTATCTACTATATCAATATTATCATTTATAAGCTTACTTCCTTTATAAAGCTTTCCGTCTTTTACATTCCACGCTCCACTATATTTAACCTCTATATATTCTTTAGCTAAGTTCATATTGGAAGTTAGTTGCATTAATAAATTGTTTTTAAACATAGAATTTATTTGAGCATAACTCAAAACTATCAATATTATTGTTAATAGTATTATGCTGCTTAAAGACATTAAAAGCATTTTAGTTCTTATCTTTAAATTTTTCATTTTTCTTACCCCTTTATTTCTAAATAAAATAGCAAAAAATAAAAACCTACATTAATTATGTTAATATAACATAAATTTAATGCAGGTTCGCTAAGAGTTGAAAGAGCTCTTTCCCTCTTCACTTAACCTATTTAGTATTCTAAATTGCACTTGCTTAGTATCTTTTGGTAAGTCTACATTTGATTTATCAAATTCTATTTTGTACCCCAATATTCTCTCTATATTATATATAATCTCATCCTTTACCATGTTATTAAATCTTGTCCAAACTTTATTTAAGTCCTCCTCATTTTCAGGATTTCTTAGCAAAATTTTTTCTGTAGGGGTTAAAAATCCTATAATAGTGACTTCTAAACAATCTTCTTTTACCTTTGCTTTTATTTGCCTCTCCCTTTTACCTAACCACTCCTTCAATTGTTTTGCCAAGTATCTTTCAATATCAATCTCTACTTGTCTAAAACTATTCCCCATGATATTCCCCCAATAAAACCATAAATTATAAAATTATCCAATATTACCGATATAAATTATATCATATAGATTTAACTAAATGAATATTTTTAATAAGATTTACAATACTTTTTTTCTTTGTACAAGTCATTTTACAAAATATTATTTACAATTAAATATTCGTATGAAATTCATAAAAATAGATATTATATGGTATCTATTAGATACCATAGGTCAAACAAAATGAAATAACTAATCGAATATACAAGTATACCGACTAGTTATTTTTCAAAATTCCTTAAATTAATTTTTCCGCTGTAAAATTTTTAGATACCCTTTTAATTAAGAAATAATCACTTAAAAATAATACAGCGCCTATAATAAATATTATAATATCATTAAGCAAAAATAACCCTGTCATTTGTCCTACCAATAGTAATATAACAGGTAAAACCAATACTCCGCTTAGTTGTTGAGCTTCTTGAAAAGTCTTAGATTTTGCTGAAATTAATATGGTAAAGGTTAGGGCAAATATGCATAATGCTGGTGAAAGCCAAAATATCAATATAAGCCACTTAACATTAGGAAATATCAAGCTATGAAAAATCCACAATCCTCCTAGATTCATTACTATACCGAAAAGTACGAAGGCTACTAAGGTTACCACATAGGAAGGTATAAATACTCCCAGTATTTTAGCTCTAGCAAGCTGTTCCATGGTTACAGGAGTATATAGCAAAGTTTCCATAGTTTTATGCTCTTTTTCTCCTACCACGGCGCTGGAGCCTAGTATACTGGACATCATTATAGGTATTATTAAGAAAAAGCCTGGAAACAAAAACTCCATAGCTGCGGTAATTATTAGCTGCTCTTCGCTTAAAGCCTTGTAGCTTTCTGGAAGTCTATCTAATATCATACTCAATCCATTAATAGCATTTATGCCTTTGGGAGCAAATTTAGCAATAATCAATAAAGTAGCAGGTATAATCACCATCATTAATAGGGGTACTATTATCATGGGTATCATTATTTGTTTTGAAGAGGTTATCTCCTTTATGTCTTTTTTCATCAATGCTTTTTGTATTCTATTCATTTTTTATCACCTCTCATATAAGCAAAGTAAAGTTCTTCTAAATCACAATTAATTTGAGCAGCCTCATATACCTTTCCCCCCCGATTTAACACGTTATAAATTATATCCGATACCTCATTATCAGTTTTTATAATCTTTTTAAATTCTCCTTGTCCAATTTTTTCAAAGCCTAAATCTAAAGGTATGCTTTCTCCTCTCAATTTTAGATAAGTTCCAATACCCTTTCCTTGAATTAACTCTTGAAAGGTTCCAAAGCCCAACATATTACCCTTATTTATAAAGCCATACAAGGTGCAAATATCTTCTGCATATTTTAGTTGATGAGTACATAAAAATACGGTTACTTCCTTTTCCTTAGCCAGCTTTTTAATAAGTCTAGTAACATTTACAGCATTCTCAGGGTCTAACCCTGAGGTAGGTTCATCTAAAAATAGTACTTTAGGATTATGGATTAAAGCTATAGCTAAAGATACTCTTTTTCTCATACCAGTGCTATAATTTCCAACCTTCTTATCCTTAGCCTCATATAACTCCAAGTCCTTTAATAAAGCTTCACATCTCTTTCTTAACTCTCTCGCTTCTATTTCATGCATACTTCCAAAAAACATTAAGTTCTCTTCTGCGGATAGTCCTTCATAACAAGCTGCGGTCTCTGTCATCACACCACATACCTTATGAATATCTACAATATTGTTTTTAACCTCTTTATCTAATATTTTTATGTTTCCTGAGGTGGGCGATAATATCCCATTTAAAACTCTTACAGTGGTGGTTTTTCCAGACCCATTAGGTCCAAGGAAACCAAATATTTCTCCCCTAGGTATACTAAAGCTAATATTGTTTAAAGCTTTTTCGCTGCTATTATAAGATTTTGTTAAATTAATAATATCTATTGCATTCATTTTGCATCCTCCCCTTTTTCATCAATGTAACGTAGCATATAATAAAAAGGTTCATAATAAAGCAAAGTTTATTTAAAAAAATATCCTTGAACTTAAGAAGAATTACAAACTTTAACCTTAAGCTACTTCTTCCCAGTTCTAGGACATTTTATTTATGCATACTCTATATTAAATTTTTCCCTTTCAAATATATCTATAGAATATTCCTTTGGTAAAGCTTTTATATAGCTATAGGCTTCTTTTGTTACATAACCAGTAGTTATTATTAAAGATTTTTTTAATGCTTTACTTTCCATTAAAGCTAACAACCTTTTTATATGTTCTATATCAACTCTTTCTTTCATATTTCTACTGGAGCTATATTTAATACAATTTATATAGATCTTTGAGTCATCTTTTATACATATAAAATCTCTATTTCCGTCCCCACTTTGGTGATATTCACTAAATTCATAATTATAATTTTTATATAAATAATTAATGCACCATCTTCTAAATTCTTCTCCCGTTAAATTGTGCAATTCATCTATGAGCATTATATTAGCGTTTCTTTCCTTTAGTAGTTGAAGCAGTTTAATCATGTTATCTACCAATTTAAAAATAGAAGGTACCATTATAATAAAGGTTATAAAAGCTATAAATCTAAGAAAATTATACATATTCTAGCACATCCTTATATTCCGTTTCTCTTATTTCTCTTACACCTTCTAGGAAGGTATAACCATCTATAGCCTCTATATAATATCTTTTACTGTTTGAATTTAAAATACTAATAAACTCCAAGGCTTCCTTTGAAAAATCACTATTAGTTATAACTATTCCTTTTTTAACTCCATCTTGTATCATTCTTCCCAAAAAATTTTCTAATTCTTCTCTATCAATTTCTTCCCAAGCATCATCGGAATAAATATCTTCTTTGCTTTCTTTTATATTTTTTAAAATACATCTTATATAAGTTAACCCTCCATACTCATTGCCTATAATGTCTACTCCACCTTTACTTTGTTCTGACAAAAGAGTAGTATTTTTAATTCCCTTAGAAACATTAATGTACTCCCTGCAAAGGTCTTCAAACTCATTAATATTACATTCCGCTATATCCTTTCTGGAAAGAATACCGTATTTTAACCTTTTATTTTTTATTTCTATCTTTACATTTTTTATTATGTATATAAGCATCCTATTTAAAAGCTTTATAAAAAATCCTATAACCATTAATAATAATAATAATTTTACTAATTCCATATAACTCACCTCATAAATAAATATTTCCATATTTACAGGAGATTATTCCTATAAATAAATTTCACTATATACTTAACCATATTTATACATATATAATATATATAATACTAGTGATTATGATAAACTTAAGGAGGTATATAGTATGTCCACTTTAGGTAATATTATTTGGATAATTTTTGGCGGCCTTGTAGGAAATATTTTATGGATTATATTTTTAGGTTGGGAGCTAGCCTTAGCTAATCTATTTTCAGCTTTAATATTCGCTATAACTATAGTGGGAATTCCTTTTGCTGTTCAAAGCTTAAAACTAGCTAAGCTGTCTTTAATGCCTTTTGGCAAAGAGATTATTTAAAGCTAAAAAACACATGATTCAAGGAAGTGATAATAATGAGATTGACTTATAAAAAAACTCAATGCTTTAAAGTCTTAACTCTAATGCTTTGCTTTATAGTCCTATTTCAAAGTTATGTTAAGGCCAAACCTAATAATTTATTACCAAAGCCTAGTGAAAATATATATGTACAAGATACTTCTCAAGTTATAGATGAGGATACAAAACTAAAATTAAAAGAACTAGCAAATAACGCCTATAGTGAAGGACTATGTCAGATAGTAACCGTAACCATTCCTAGCTTAAATAATGAAAACCTAGAGCAGTATTCTACCTCCTTATTTAATGAATGGGGTATAGGGGACAAAGAAAAGAATAATGGCATATTATTATTAATTGTTACTAAGGATAGAAAAATCAGATTAGAAATTGGTAAAGGAATAAATCACATAATCACTGATAAAAAGGCTGGAGAAATAATTGAGGGCGCCAAGAACTATCTAAAGAATGATTCATTTAATGAAGGAGCTCTCTATATATACAATCATAGTATCGAAACCTTACTTAATATTTCTAATAAAAATAATAATACTTCCTCAGCTAATCCTCCTATTATATATAATAAAACTACAGATCCAACTACCTCTAATGGCATTAAAATTTTTAGCTTCCTATTTATCATAATAGTAGTTTCTTTAGTATTAAGACATGCATTAAAATCTCAAAATAATAATAGCTATAATAAATCAAATAATAACTACTCTAAACCCTTTGATCAAGAATATGATGACTCTATAGAACGTAATGGCGATGAAACCTCTAAATATTATGCTTTAGGGCTATTGCACCAAAACCTTAATGAAGATGATAATAAATTCAATAATAGCATCAATGAAAGTTATAACGATTTTAATAGCTTTGGTGGAGGATCATCAGACGGCGGAGGTTCTTCTTCAGATTTTTAAATAAGCCGTCTATTGATTTGGATATTTTATTGCTAATAAAAAGGAGGTTAGCTAGACTATCCCCCTTTTTAACATTTATATGTATTTATACATTATAAATTTTTTAAACTACTGACATATAAAGATCTATAATTTTATAATCTTTATTAGCACAGAAACGTTCATCATACCATTCCATTTCTAAGCCCACATTCCAATCTGGCTTTAAATTTAACTTTTTTATTTCATTCTCTGTAAACTCATGAGCCATCATATAAATATCTGGCTCAGTGCCTTTTATAGTAGCCACTGCAACTTTACATTCAGGAATTTCATAGCTAACCATATCGGATGGTACATCAGCATTAATATCAGCTATAATACCAACTACATAGGAAAAAGTATTAGTTTTAAAGCAAAACTTTCCCATCCATCCTACAAGTGCATTTTTATATAACCTATCTTTATGCTCTTCTAGTGCTTTAATAGTTCCATCTTCATGGCATTTACCCCAAAGGGCAGGTATTGGGTTTCCCTCAGGATGTCCACATTTACAAAGCACCTCTTTACCTATAACCTTAACTCTTCCTAAGTTTATGGTTTTAAAATCCATTAACTCTGCTGACATATTGTTACACCATCCTTTTATAAATTATTTTAATATAGATATATTATTTAAGGGCCATACCCTTAACTTAGCCTTGCCTTCTACCTTCTTTAAGTCAACAAAACCAAAGGTTCTACTGTCTTCACTTACTTGTCTATTGTCACCTAATACAAAAAGCTTTCCTTCTGGCACCACCGCCGGTAGTGTAAACTCCCTTTTTGATGTATTACCTTTTACATAGACTTCCTTGAGCTTTTCATCATTTACATAAATATAGCCATCTTTTATATCTATTTTATCTCCTGGAATTCCTATTACTCTTTTTACAAGACGCTCATAGCTGTCATCTGCTCTAAGCAAATCCTTAAGATAAATATTTATCTCGTCTAAAAAGTTTTCCTTTAAATGACTTTTTAAGAATACTATAATATCTCCTCTTTTAGGAGTGCTAAAATTATAGCTTATTTTATCAATGACCATCTTTTGCCCTTCATGCAAAGTATTCTCCATTGAGGATTGATGTACTTGAACCATGGCAAATACCTTAGTGTTAATCAATAATACTAAAATAAAAGCTCCTGCTATGGGTGATATCCAACTCATTATTTCTTTTAAAATAGTTTTTTTCTTATCTACCATAATCTCCTCCAAATGTTAGCAATATTTTAATCACAATATAATTTTGATACTTTATATAATTATTGACTACATTTTACCATAACAAGTATTAAAAGCAAATCTCTTATGTTATTTTTAATTTTAATTTTTCATAAAACTACCAGTATATAATAAAATAATGGGGGTAATATAATAGCATAGGGTACGTAACGATTGAGCTAAGATGAATATATGCTTCGTTAGAGAGGTATATATTCATTGACCAAAGATTATATATAGGTTTAAATAAGCTTATATATAATCATGGGGAAGATTTTATATTGTAGGGAAAAGCTTTAATATAGTTGATTATATCTATTATATTAAGGTTCCAACTTATAATATAAAGTCGAGCTAAGATTATACGTTGTATTGAAGTGGTTATATATAGCCTACCGGTTATATATAGCTATGAAGATATTATGTATAGTTGAAGAAACCATTATTATAGGTAATGAACTGCTTGGTTATAGTCGTGAGATTATGGCTTGGTAATACATGTTATCTATAGTGGTGCAACTTAGGTCGTTACGTGCTCTTTTTATTTAAGTACTTATATTTATAATAAATAAAAATTAGTGACTGCAAATAGATTAATATAAAAATCTAATACAGTCACTATATTTTTTATTATTTCAGCTCTATTTCAATAGCTTGTTGTTTTAATTCCTTATTATAATTACTGTCCATGCTATATTTGCTAGCATAGGGTACAATTTTAAGTTTAACTATGCTATCCTCTAATTTTACAAATCTATGATAGCTTTCTCCCAATATCTTTTCATCAACAGACCTGTTTCTATGATGAATGCTTACGGGGTCAACTTTATTTCCTTTTTCATCATACAAAGCATAGTCTACCTCTATAATATTATTTCCCTTTCTTTCTTTATCAACGCACTCACTAGTTGAATTTATGCTAGTAGATATAGGTGTAATGGTAATATTCTTTATAGTAACTGAGCCATTATCGGGCAGGCTTAAGGTTTTATTAATGGCTATTCTTCTAGTACTGCTCATAAGCTTTTCTTTGCTTGCATTAAATATAAATTCCCACTTACCATTCCAAATCTCATCCTGCGGAGAATATCCGTGGCGCTTTTCAAATACAATTTTTATCTCTACATTATCATCCATATTTGCAGTGTCTACATCTTTGCTCTCAATATACCGCCTAGTATGTTTATCTACATCCATATGACTACCACCGCTTCCTATTCTTACTTCTTTACCATTTATATAAAGCCTGGTATAAGGGAAGCTTGTCTTTGAAAAATCTACTTTATCCTGGGTTACAGTATAAGCCATAAGCAACTGATTCTCATCTAATACCACTTCATTAAGGGATATAGTAATGCCATTATAGCTAACACTTTGTTCAATAACAGTTTTGTATGAATCTATATCTGAATTTTTATAATTAGTAAAATCCTTAATAGCATTGCTGCTATTACTTGTTATTTTTTCTACTGCTGCATTAATAAATTGCTTTATTGGATTATCCTTTGCATATATATTTACACTAAAGGCTGTAACCATAAGAGCAAGGGTTATTATAGCAACTCTAACTATTTTCCTAATGCCAGGCCATTTATTACTCCTTATTGTGCTGATATTTGATCCCTGGTAACTTTCCTGCTGCTCTAACTTAAAAAGGGTATCATCTATTCCCTGAGATATAGCACTTGGTACCTCTATATCCTCATTATTTAAGAGAAGTTTTTTTATTTCTATATCCAAATCCTTATTCAATTTACATAACCTCACTTTCTTTAACTGTTAAAAAAAGCTTTAATTTTTCTCTGGCTCTGGCCAACCTTGATTTCACAGTGCCTTCAGGAATATTCAGGCTTTCAGCTATATCTTTTATACTCATATCTTCAAAATAATAAAGTATTACCAACAGTTTCAAGGATTCCTCCAACTTATTTACAGCATCCTTTACTTCTATTACTTCTGTATTGTAACTATAGGAATCCTCACTTTGATATTCTGAAAATAATATTATCCTTTTCTTTTTATATAGCATCTCATTACATTTATTAATCAAAATCTTTATTAGCCAAGTTTTAAAATATTCCTCATGCAGAAGACTGCTCATACTTTTAAAAGCCTGTAAAATAGCCTCTTGAATGCAGTCGAGGGCATCATCATTATTTTTAGTCATGGCAATAGCTACTCTATAGAGATCTTTTTCATAACTCTTAATAAGCATTGAAAAAGCTTTCCTGTCCCCTTCCTTACACTTACTAACAAGTTCTACGTCCTCCATACTCTCTCTCCTAACCTATAAACAGCATGCTATTTATTTATTGAATTCATATATTAGATAGATTGACTTAAGGATTGGTTCTGATTAGATCAGAAAATTTACTTATATATAACTAAACCTATAAAGCTGAATTGCTTGTTTACCGTAAATCCTAACAATTTTAGGAGGCTTGACATATTCTATGCATGTATTTAAACTTTCATCCCTTATTACTAACCCCTTAGCCTTCATAGCATTAATTAAACTAGTTTTCCTACTATGGGGAAATACAATATAGACAATGCTTTCTTTATGCTGCTTTAATAATTCTTTTATGAATTTTTTGTGCATAGTGAGCTATGGAGGGAGTAACTAAACAAGCTGTATAACCTTTACACAATTGCGCTAACTTAACAGTAGTTTCAAAGGAAAAAAAATATTGCATATATTCTAGGTTTTGATCTAATTTTATATATGATTCCACATTATTATAAGAGAGTTCTACATATGGAAATCTCAGTTTATTTCTATGTGCGAAAAGTCTATCTATTCCATTGTCCCCCATTAAGGATAGTATATTTCTTTTCTGCTTGTCCACATTAATGGCCTTTCCCTTTTTGATAAATTTTAACCATACAATAACATTAGCATGTCTGTAAATCCCTGTATACACATTATAAGTCTCATATTCTAGTTGTAACCCAAGTTCTTATATTAAAGTCCAAGATTTTAACACCCAACCTGGTTTAGAAAGTATTAAGAGTATACCTTCCTTTTTCAATATATTACTAGCTTTTATTAATAACTTTTCAAATATCTCATATTCAATTCCAGTTTCAAGATAAAATCTACTTACTGGTTCTTTTATTTTTATTTCAGCTATATTAATAAATCCTGATATTACTATGTCAAAACATTCATTGTCATACTCTATATTTTCTACATTCACATTAAAAAATCTTGGTTTTGTGTGTACATATTTCTTTAAAAGTTCATCAATGCTTTTCCACCTTCTTTCCATAGCTAATACAATATTTCCTACAGTTTCGTCTGAATTTATTTTATTTGATATTAATTGCTGAGGTGTATAAACATAGGATATTGCCCATGTAATACTATCTACTTCTGAACACATAACAAAAACCTTATCCGTACTCTTAATACATCCTAAATTAACAAGTGTCACTGCATTATATATTCCAAAAGCCTCTGAAATTAATATATTGTTTTCTTCAGCTTCAGAAATTAATTCTGCAGCACTAATAATATCCTCTGTTGTAGCAAAAATCTCCTTACCCTCCATTAGTAATTCCTCCTTAAAAATAATTTTTAAGGCCTAATCCATTGATTTTTGGATATAGAACAAAAAAACTACAAGAAAGCATAACTTTCTTGTAGTCTAAAAATCGATAATTTACTTTTCACCTGTAAGTAAGCATAGTTATTATAGGTTTACTGTATCATCCATAAAAACACCTTAATAAGGTATAAAATTTTATTCTATATATTAACCTAGTTTATCGCCTTTTTTAACAGATTGTTCTGGCTGAATCAGTACTACTCCCTGATCAGCATAGATCCCTAATACCAATACTTCTGACATAAAATCAGCAATTTGTCTTGGTGCAAAGTTTACTACTCCTAATACTTGTTTTCCTACGAGTTCCTCCATTTTGTAGCATTCAGTAATTTGCGCGCTGGATTTCTTTACTCCAATCTCCTCTCCAAAATCAACCCATAGTTTATAGGCAGGTTTTTTTGCCTTTTCAAAAAACTCTACTTTTGTAATTTCTCCTACTCTGATATCCAATTTCATAAAATCTTCAAAAGTTGCCATATTGTATCCTCCTCTATAATTTCTCTTATTTCTTATCAGCCCCTTATAGATAAACAACTTCAACTATTAACTTATACATGCGCCATAATGGCTTGAAGATGCCATTTTGGAACATGTATAAGTTAAGTTTACGTAATGTTTATCTATATATCACTTTTCATTTTTCAAAGTATGAACTCCTGATATATATGCATTTATCATCAGTTCTAAGCTCTTATCATGGTCAAGAGGCATACCAAATCCACCTTTTTGCTCAAGGGAAGCAAACCCATGAAGTATGCTTCTAAGTCCTCTTGTAGCATGCAAAGCCTCTTCATCCTTCAAGTCATAAGCTCTAAGAACTCGTACGCAAAGTTCAACCACCTTCTCGCCAGCTTTTTGAAAATCTACATCTGAAGGATCTGGTATAAAAATTGTAGCTTCATAAAGACCTGGATGACTACGTGCAAATTCAACATAGGCTTTTGCTATGGCAGCCACAGCTTCATCTCCAGCTCTCCCCACTGCTGCATGCATTAAGTGCTCATAAAGACTTTCTATGCCATATATAGCAAGTTCTTTTCTTAAGTCATTAAGTCCATCTATATGATTATATAAGGAAGGTGTTCGAACAGCCAATCTTTTAGCAAGTACAGCCATGGTTAGGGCTTCGATGCCTTCCTTATCTGCAATCTCTGCTGCTACTTCTAATATGGTATTTAAGTTTAAATTATTTCTAGGTGACATATATATCTCCTTCTTATCTATTGATTTATTATTCTGTTTAAGACTTTTTCTGGTTCCTTCATCATATTACCATGCCCAGCGGCAATAAGCCAAGGCTTAAGTTCCTTAATTTTTAGGGCACTTTCAATAGCTAATTTCTTATTCCAAGTAGCCATAGCTGGAAATGGAAACAGAATACGAATCTGTCCTGCTACCGCTGCTCCCCCTCTTGTCTGCAAGGCATCTCCCACTATTAAGATATTACTTCTAGTATCTAGGTAACACATAGAGCCAGGAGTATGACCAGGACATGAAATTGCAAGTAGCGCTCCTACCTTGTCTCCATCTTTAAGAAGTACATCTGGTTTTGTCTTTATATTCTTAGGGACTCCACCTTTAATAGGCAAATTCTCCTCCTCCTTGTCTAGCGAGCAATCACCTTTTAATAATTTAGCATCTCTATGAGAAATATATACTGTTGCATTTGGAAGCATTTCCTTTAGCTTATCTAGAGCTCCTACATGATCATCATGAGCATGAGTCAACACAATCCTTGTAATAGGTTTGCCTATATCTTTTGAAGCTTGCAAAATCCCCTTCCAGCTGAATGGCACTGCAGCATCCACTAAAGTTAAAGAATCTTCTTACTCTACTAAATAGCAATTAACAGGAAAAAGTGCTGGCATAAAGGTTAGTTGGTAAACTGTTTTTTCTTTAATTATTCTCAATAATATCATCCCCTTTATAACAAAACTAATTATATTAATTTTAAATTTATTATCTATAGTTTTATTATAACTAATCATATTAGTTTTTGCAATATTAATATTATCTTTCCTCCTATAGTTTAAAACCATACTTTAGGCATCAAACTTTCTTTTTTAGTGCCAACTTTCCTTTTAACTGGCAGGCTATTTGATCTATCGTAACCTCAGTTTCCTTTCCCTCCTCCATATTTTTGATCTTAACTTTTCCAATTTTTATTTCATCTTCACCTATTATTATTACAAAAGGGATGCCTTGTTTTCCTGCACATTCAAGACTTTTTCTTAATTTTCTACTATTCATTTCTATATCCGCCGAAATTCCCTGTCTTCTTAACATTGTTAATATATTAAGTGCTTCTGCATGGGTACCAATTGGTATAATATACGCTTGCACTGGTGATTCTTGTATTTTCATTTCTTTATATAATAATGCTGCATAGATTACATCAAGACCAAAGGTTATACCAACTGCAGGATACTCAAGCCCATTATTCAAAAATGCTCCTATGATTTTATCATATCTACCACCTGCCCCTAAGCTTGAAGTTATACTTCCATCCCTTAGAAATACTTCAAAAACTGTACCTGTATATATTTCAAGACCTCTAGCAAGCCAAGGTGAAAATTTACAATTGTCTTTTATCCCTGCTGATTGAAGGTAATATACTAGTTCATCCAATTCATTTACCCCTTGCTCTATGAGCTCATTCTTAGGATTTATTCTCAGCATTGCAAGTAATTCTTCCTTATCCATATTTAAGAATGAAAATAATATATTTATTTCTTCATTGCTTATACCTTTTTCAATTAATTCTAATCTAACACCGGCTTCACCTATCTTTTCAAGCTTATCCAAACTCAATATAACAGTTCCTTCCAAATCTTCACTTAATCCTGTAGCTCTTATAATTCCGGAAAGAAGCTTTCTATTATTGAAAGAAATATAAACATCCAGTCCCAACATTTTATATATGTCATTTGCCATGATCATTAATTCCGCTTCCGCCATAATTGATTTTACTCCTACAATATCCACATCACATTGAATAAACTCACGGCTACGCCCAATTTTTACAGGTCCATTCCTGAATACTTTACCTATTTCATATCTTTTAAAAGGCAACTTTAAGTCAAGATTCATTCCAACCACACGAGCAAGAGGAACTGTTAAATCATATCTTAAACCTATATCTCTTTGCCCTTGGTCCTTAAACTTATAGATTTCCTTTAATATTTCATCTCCTCCAGCATACTTTGATGCCAGTACGTCATATTGACATATAATAGGGGTTTCAATTGGTTGATATCCATAAACTTCGAATACCCCTTGAAGTTTTCTAATAATCTCATTTCTTATCCTCTGCTCATTTTGTAAAAAATCTCTAGTCCCTTTTAGGTTTCTTAATTCCATTGACATTCTAAATTCCTCCTTAAATTAATAATTGTTATTTTAAACGACAAAAGAGCTCTACAAGCATTTAATAAAATACCTGTAGAGCTCTTTTAATCTATTGACCGCCACAGGTACAAGCACTAATAGCACTTGTACCTGTGATATAAAATCAAGGTTACAAGTGCGTCCTGTGATGGTGATGAAGTTTTTTAGTTATATTATAGATTTTAAACATTTCCTTCACCTCAAAGTTTTTGTTATATATTAGCATTATTATATATGTATGTCAATATATCGCTTTTACTATTTTGAAATTCTATTCTGCCTTCTTCTGAAAATTGAATTCCTTCTTTAACTGCAAATGATAAACTATTCATTAATATCATTCCTATCATGTAAAAATATAAAACAAAAAGACTGCGAATAAATGCGTGTTCATTCACAGCCTTTTCTCAAATTAATTAAATATGTCCAATAGTTACCAATTTACTTTTTAATTTAATGCTACTACTTACTCTTAGCCGCAGCTTCTGTCATTTTTGCAGCCATCTTCTCTGGTGTTATATTTCCAAAAGCAAGCTCTGGGAATAATTTTGCAAATACATCTATAACAGTAGGATTTGCAGTATTATTAAAATTTGAGTATCTATATTTAGCGTCAGCACTAAGTTTTATTAAATCTACTATAAGTGGATTATTCTTTTTATATTCATCGCTCATTTCTACATTAGCTGTAAGTGGTAAAGCTCCACCTTTTTCAAGCATAACCTTTTGAGCATAAGCTCCAGTTTTAAATTTTAAGAATTTCATAGCAGCATCCATCTTCGCTTTATCAGTGGTGCATACCATATATCCTATTTCATATTGTGAAATTACACCATCTCCTGGATAAAGGGCTACTCCTACTCTCTCTGCCAAGCCTGGTTTTGATTTGTCTTTATCTGAAAAGTCTGGAGTCATCCAAGGACCATTAGCTATAATAGCTGCTTTTTCTTGAGAGAAATTATTTGCTGCGTTTGAGTATATAGCTCCTATAGCATCCTTGGTAGTGTAGTCCTTAAGCATCTTTTGCATCATAGTAAGACCCTTAATTACAGCTGGATTATTATAATCGCTTGGTTTCATAGTATTCATAAACTTATTTCCAGCTTCTCCATCAGTACCAACTATGGATGCAAATATAAGATCTGATGTCCATGCATTTTCTCCAGTCATTAATGCTAGAGGTGTAAAGCCTTTGCTCTTAAGCTTTTCATTATTAGCCATAAATTCGTCCCAAGTTTTTGCTGGTGTAATTCCTGCTTTTTGGAACATATCTTTGTTGTAGAAATATCCTATAAGCTGACGAGCATTAGCTATGGAGTATAGCTTTCCATCTCTCATATTAGCTTTGATAGCCTCATCACCAATTTCAGCCTTGTATTTTGAGTCCTCATTAACATAAGAAAGTAAATCTACAGCTTGACCATTTTTAATAGCTAGGTCTATTATTCCATCCTTACCTTCTACTATATCTGGTAATTGTTTTGATGCTGCCAAGACCTTCATTTTTTCTACATAAGCCTGGTCACTTGGTAATTCTTCAACTACTAGTTCAATTTCATCACCATATTGCTTCTTAAATGCATCAATGATTTCTTTTTCCGCTGCAGCAGAAGCATGTGAACCAACTCTATAGGTTGGATAGGTTATTTTTACTTTTTCCTTCTTTCCTGAAGTTTGCTCCGCAGGCTTTGAGCACGCCGTTAATCCAGACATTATAACTCCAGTAAGTACTAAAGATAATATTTTTTTATATCCTTTTCCTTTCATTCGCTATTCCCCCTTAACGTTTTGTTATTCATCACAATCTTATTGTAAACCTTTTAATAAACACCTTGAATGTAAAATATATACCTGTTGTTGTATTAATTTTGCTTTTTTACATAAGAATATTATTATTCTAAGCTACTTTTATATATTTCTTTTAATATTTTTTCTTTTCTTGTGTTTTTTAGAGATATCTTAGTTTAGGTATCTCCAAAAATATAAATAAAAGAAATGTATGAAAGGTAGTTTTTATAAATCAGCCTTTCATACATCCATATTTTTATTCTTCCTCATCTAAAGGTATTATAACTTTAATATTGGTACCCTCATTTATATGGCTCTCAATAACTAATCCATAATTTAGGCCATAAATTAGTTTTAATCTTTGATCCGTATTTTTTAACCCAATCTTATCCCTTTTTATATTGCGCTTTGTAACATCATCATGGGTTTCATTTATGACCTTGTTAACATCAAAGCCAATACCATTATCAATTATCTCCACACAAAGTTCATTATTACTCTTATATACATTAACAGTAACAAGGAACTTGTCTATTTGATTTTCTAAACCATGAACAATAGCATTTTCAACTATAGGCTCTACAGTAAGCTTTGGTATATATAGATTAAGCATTTCCTCTTCTTCTATGTTAATCTTATACTCTAGTCGCTCCTCAAACCTTACCCTCTGAAGATATAAATAAAATTCCACATACTCTAATTCTTGCCTTAATTGTATTTTTGCCGTTGAATTAGTGTAAATTCCAGCTCTTAGTAGTGTGGTAAGGGCATTTACCATTTTATATATACTTTCATCCTGACACATTTTTGCCTTCATTTGAATAGTAAGCAGCACATTAAAAAGAAAATGAGGATTCATTTGATATTGCAAAAATTTTATATTCATTTCTTTTATTAAAAGCTGCTTCTCATAGGTTTCTTTTATAAGATAATTTAATTCATCCGTCATAGAGTTAACCGCAGTACTGAGCTCGTCTAAGGATACATCGTTATATATGGGCATTTTAGTATCATATTTTTTATTTTTAATATTATTAATACACACTAGTAAGTCCTTAATAAATTTTGTTGAATTCATCATAAGTATAACTACAATACTAGTTAATACAATCATTAGAAGTATGGAAAAGAGAATATAGTAATTCATGCTTTCAAAGATCTTTTTAACTATATTTTCTCTAGGCACTGTCATAACAAGAGTTAATCCGTTGCTTTCAATCACTTTATAACCTGCAATATAGTCCTTATCCTCTATACTAATCTCATTGATTTTTGTTAAATCCACGTTTTTGATTATCTTATCATTAATCTTTTTACCTAACATGGTTTTATCGTTACTAGATAAAATTATACCCTCTTTATCATAAATATATATATTAGCTTTGTTATACATCATGAGCTCTTCAAATTTATCTGCTATAAGCTGTTCATTAGTGGCCACAAGAAAGGTGATAGTTTCGTTGTAATTATAGGGACTACGCAAACGCCTCACATGATATATATTGTTATCATATATTGTAGGTGGTACATCAAATACATAGTCCTGAGCTCTTCCCTTAACATCATTAAACACCCTATCAGAATTAATTTTAAATTTTTCAATGGGCATTTCCTTAGTAAATATATAACTTATGCCTTTATCGTTTACATAGGTAGCTACTGTAGATATGAGCTTTAAATTCCAAGCATTGTTAAATAAAAGGCTTCTCCTAAGCTCATCATCAAATATGGTTTGTTTTGCATATACATTCTCATTGTCCTCATAGAAGTATTTTGGATCCGCAATCCACTCTTTTACAGTACTGCTAGAGGTTAGCCCTAAGGTTGTATACTTAATTACATTAAAAGAATCGTTCAAATTTTTAGAAGTATTGTTTATCATTAATGATATATTAGAGTAGGTACTTTCTAACATATTATTATACATTCTAGCATACATAAAAGTTCCAAAGATAGTTAATGACATAATGGTGCTAGCAAAGATATATATAATTATTTTATTTCTTACAGACATATCTTTTAAATGAGGTATTATATTCATCATCCTTCTAAATATATATTTATATTTATAGTCTTTCTTCACAGTAATCACATCCAAGATTATATTTTCAATAAACCTTATTCTTATTTTGACTTGTACTCCTTTGGACTACAGCCACAATATTTTGTAAAAACATGAGTAAAATAAGCTGGGTCCTCTATACCAACTTCACTGCCAACCTCGGACACCTTTGCTGAAGGCCGTTTTAATAGTTTTTTTGCCACTTCGATCCTATACCTGTTTAATGCATCAATTAGAGTATCTCCCGTTTCTTTTTTGTAAAGCCTGCTTAGATAGCTGCCATTAACATGTAAATAGCCTGCTATGGTATTTAAGCTTATATTCTTACTATAATTTTGCCTAATGTACTTATTTACTTCTCGTACTAATAAGCTTTTACTATTCTCGTTATTCTTCGCTATCTCTAAAATGTATTCTATTATAAAGGAGCTTACTTCAAATAGACTTTGTAAAGATTTGCTTTCATTAATTTTTTGATAAATTATAGTTTCTTGATCCTTTAAGTTATGCTGAATGATATTATAGTTTTCAAAGGCGCTCAAGCAAGATGAAAATAAAATTATCATCTTTGTTTTAGCTTGTTCTAAGGATAAACCACTATCCATAAAACTATCGAATATTATGATTAACTCTTTTGTTATTTCTTCTAGATCACCATTGTTAATCAGTTCTTTAATAGCTTCGAGATCTTCAACACTATTACCACTACTTATATCATGCTCTTTTGCCTCATCTGCATAAACATTGATCCTTCCATTATTTGAATAGACCTTAGAAAGAGCTTTTAAGGCTTGCTTATAGGCTTTTGAAAGATTCTGGATATCTTCATGCTTTTCACTTATAGCAAATTTAATGCTATAATTAGTGAATTGCTTAATCATATTATTAACCTCTTTACATAGACTAACAATGCTAGGTATTTGTATATCGATTGTATTACAATATAAAATTATTATCCCTAGATTTTTCTCCATTTTTATAATGCTATACTCATAATCTTTAAAAGCCATGTTTATAAAATTATATATAACCTTTACATCTTTATGCTCATTACTATTATTGCTATTAAAAAAGCTATGAAGAACATTGCTTTCATAAGCTATTACATAGTAAACCTTGTCATTGAGATCGTACTCTTTCAGCTTTTCTCCTATTTCTTCTTTATCAATTATGGTATCCTTAGCTAAATCCATTAAAAACTTATACCTGAGATTTTCCTGCTTTTCATTAATTATGATTTTTAGCGTTTCTATATTGTTTTCCTTCTGTCTTTGTTCTAAAATAATTTTCTTAACTTTTTCTATAGCTAAGGGTAATTCATCTATAAACTCTGTTTTAACCACATATTCAGATACATTATGTTTAATGGCCAGCTGAGCATTAGTAAAATCAGAATAAGCCGTAAGCAAAATAACCTTTGTCTTCTGCTTATTAAGCTTTACATATTCCGCCACCTCCAAGCCATTCATACCAGGCATCTTTATATCGCATATTACTATATCTACTTCATTACCTTTTAAATATTCCACGGCCTCTAATCCATTGGCACAGTCTTTTATTACCTCACAGTTCATACCATTCCAATCCATAAGAGATATTATACCATTTCTTATATGTCGTTCATCGTCCACAATTAATACTTTAAACAATTACAAGCCTCCTTTTAAATCTACTACAACGTTTACCATTTTAAGCTCTTTTAGCTTGTACATTTGCTTCGACTTATGTTATAAAGATTACTACTTTTATAGCAAAACCTCCTACAGCAAATATTATACTATAGGAGATTATTTTTTTATATCTATATTCTATTATAGGGAAACAACTTCAACTAATAACTTACACATACACCATAATGGCTTAAAGATGCCATTTTGTAACATGTATAAGTTAAGTCTACGTAGTGTTTCCCTATATTACAAGCTGCTAAAGCTCATAAATCTCGGTTTTATCTTTCATAACTTCAATCTTATAGGTTTTTCCTCTCCACATTAACTTAAGCTCTACTTTTGTCCATTCTTTAGGTAAGTTTGCTTTGGTACTTTTAACCTGAGCTTCATTCATAGCCGTATCTATTCCTGCTATACCAGTCATCATAAGCTGCCATAGGCATCCACAGTTTGCTATGTGTATTCCTTCTTCTGCTCCACCTAAATTTTCATTGAAATCAAGGTCAAAAGCATAGGAAGTAAATTTATCTAAATGCTCTTTATTTCCTATCCAAGAAGCTACTATAGCATGATTTACCGGGGATAATGAGGAATCATGAGTAGTTATAGGCTCATAGTGTTCATAGGTATTTGTAATCTGTTCAGTAGTAAATTCCTTTTTAAACAACATAGCTAAAGCTAAAGCATCTGCTTGCTTTAAGCATTTTGAACGATATAACTTTTCTTGAGTCGCAAAGAATCCAAAAGGTCTTGTTTTATCCTTCCATAAGCCTTTAATATCTATATCAGCATATTGTTCAAAGTCTTCACTTTGTAATATATAATTCTTTTCCTTATTCATTGGAATAGGTAATTTCTCTGCTATTTCTGAAAAAAGCTCCAACTCCTGCTTTGATATAGAAAGCTTATTCCAAAGCTTTTCATAAGCTGCACTATCTTTATTTTTCATAATTTCTAAGCTTTCAATAGCCTTTTCTAGGTTTAGCTTTACCATTCTGTTAGTAAAGGAATTGTTTCGAGTCATGGCAGAATACTCATCCGGTCCCATTACATTGATCAGGTCAAAGCCGTCTGCCTTGTTCTTATCCACTCTATCACACCAAAATCTTGCTGTTTCTATAAGAATTTCAGCTCCATAGTTAAGTAAAAAATCATAATCCTTTGTGGCAGAAAAATAATGCCATATTCCATAAGCTATATCTGCTGTGATATGCACTTCATTATCAGCGTACTCCCATAAAGAACACTGCTCATCTCCTCTTATAGCAGATTGCCAAGGATATCTAGCTCCTTTGCAATTATACCTTTCAGCATTCTCTTTAGCTCCCTCTAGAGTGTTATATCTATACAACAGCAAGCTTCTGGCTGCCTTAGGATTGGTATAGATATAAAATGGTAATAAAAATATTTCAGTATCCCAAAAGTATCTTCCGTAATAGGCCTCTCCTGCAAAGCCCTTGGCGCAGATTGCCATTCTTGAATCTTCTTCATTATTGCTCCTTAAAAGATGATATATAGAAAATCTCATAGAAAGCTGATCTCTATGATTTCCTTCTATTTTAACATCGCTTATATCCCATTTCTCATACCAGATATTCCTATGTTCTTCATAAAGCTCTTCAAAGGATAGATTTGAGGATTTTATTAGATTCAATCCTCTTCCTTTTAAATCTCCTGGTTCTAAGTCCCTATCAGTAAGTATCACTGAATGTTTTTCAAAAACATAGCTTTCACCGGCCTTGATAAGCTTCTCACCTTTATAGCTAATGTTTTTTTCATATTTAACTATATCAAAATCTATATCACTACATCTAAGAGTACATAACTCCATAACGCTGTTACCCATATCAGTTTTACAAGTTAAGGATATAATATCTGATATTGCACTAGTAGTCATTTCCGTAAAATGATTATAGCCATTAGTGGTGACATTTCCATCTATACCAGCTTCTACATATAGCCTAGCACTACCCTCTAGCACCTCTGCTTCTATGCGCTGAACAAATAGATGTTTTTGCTTCATGCTGGCAAATCTTTCATAGGTGAATTTTATTTTACAGCTGCCATCTTTAGGCATCCATATAAATTCTCTTATAATAGTTCCATCCTTTAAATTAAGCTTTCTTTTATAGTGAGCTATATTTGATAACTCCATATCAAGGTTCTCATCCCCAATACTAAAGGAAAAACCCATAAAGTAGGGTAGGTTTATAATTACCTCATTAAGCGCAGGATGACTTCCCATTATGGTAGGTACATAAGTGCCCCACTTTGATATAGGGTTCCTTTGTATTTCCGTTGTAACGCTTTTAAAGCTTCTTTCATAGATATCTCCCTGAGAAGCTCCCTTAAGGCCTTCCTCAAAGCTTGCCCTCACATCCAAGTATCCATTTCCTTGGCAAAAGGCTCCTTCGTAATATTTACTTTTATCAATATTAAAACTCTCTTCTGTTATTATCCAATTATTAAAATCCTTATTCATAGTTAATCCTCCTATGTTTACCCCTTTACTGAACCTGCTGCTAAACCAGATACAACCTGCTCCTGAAGAGCTACATATACTAATATACTCGGTATAGTTACTAGAACCACCGCAGCAAACATAGCACCATAATCACTAGCAAAGGCACTCTTAAAGTAATACAATGCTAGGGGCAAAGTTCTTTTGTCATTACCCGTGGTTAGTGTCAGAGCAAATTGGAATTCATTCCAAGATAGTAAAAATTGTAATACCCCAGCAGTGGCAAAGGCTGGCTTGGCTATAGGCAAAATAATGCCTGCAAAGGTCTTGAAAAATCCAGCACCATCTAAATAAGCTGACTCTTCAAGCTCCTTTGGTATAGTAAGAAAATAACTCATCATAATAAACAAAGTAGTAGGAAGTCCAAAACCAGCATATACGATGATAAGACCTAGCAAACTATCATATAACCCTGCTTTGTTTACTGTGATATAAAGAGGTTGAAGAAGAGCTGCACTTGGAATTAACAAGGCTAAAGAAAACATAATCTTAAAAAATTTCTTCCCTCTAAAGTTATGCCTAGCTATAACATAAGCTGCCATGCTAACAGCGATAAGATTTAAGGCTGTACTTCCTATAGCTACAATAATACTGTTAACATAAAATTTAGCAAGGGGAGCTATTTTAAAGGCTGTAGAATAATTAGAAAACTTAAAGCCATTGGCAAAGCCCCTAGTCGATGATAGTATATCTGCATTTCCCTTAAAAGAAGATAGCAGTACCCATATAAAAGGTCCAATAGATAAACCTATAATAGCAATTAAAAATATACCTATAAATGTTTTAGTTATATACTTCATTAATTTCACCACCCTGTTAATATGATTCTCCCGTTTTATAGATTTTGCTTATAAGTCCTACAGATATCAGTCCCAATATAATTAAATACACTCCTCCAGTATTAGCAAGACTAAAATTATTTTCCTTTAAAGCTGTTTGGTAGATAAACATTGGTAAATTCAAAGTCTTATTTCCTGGTCCCCCAGAGGTAGTCATCATTATAATATCTAGCTTTTGCAGCATACTAGTTGCAGAAAGTATAGTTGCAGTTCCGATAATATTTCTTAATAATGGCAGGGTTATTAATCTAATGATCTGAAACTCTGTGGCTCCATCTACCTTGGCTGCTTCATAGACATCTTCTGAAATAGCTGCCATTTCAGCTAACACAAGTATTGCTACCACCGCTGCAAAAGGTAACCAAGTTATAGTTACTGTAAAAAATGAAGTTTTAGGGTCCATAAACCAGTTTTGAGAAAAATCTGTAAAACCTAAGGCTCTTATAAGGTTATTCACTGCTCCAAATTGAGGATTAAATATGCATAGGAAAAGCAATCCTAGAGCAGCACTAGATATGATATTAGGTATCATAAACGCAGTTCTTGCAAATTTAAAGTACCATTTCTTTCTTGAAAGTATTATGGCAAATATCACTCCTATGCCCACATGAACAGTGGATTGTAATAGAATCCATATAATTGTATTTATAAGGCTTTTAATAAAATCTGCATTCTTGAAAAGTTCTATATAGTTCTTTAATCCTACAAAATTAATTTTTGATCCTATGCTCCAATCGGTAAAGGAAGTTACCACCAGTACTCCAATTGAAAAAGCATATACAAATATGAATATAAGGGTTGCAGGAATTAAAAATGCTGCTATCCATTTCTTATTGTTATTCATAAAGCCACTCCCTCTATAATAAATTCAAATTTATTGTAAACCTTTTAACCTTTACTTTGAATGTAAAATATGTACCTATTATTGTATTAATTTTGCTTATTTGATTAATGGCACTTTTCTTAAAAAATATATAATAAAATTCTTATAATATTTTTTCTTTTCTTGTAATATTTCTACTTTTTCTAAGATAAAGCTAAAACACCTAGGGTCATACGTAACCTCTAGGTGTTTTTAATATCCTTATTAAACCGTAATATTAAGAATGCGTATACTTATTTTTTACCTTACAATCTTGAATTTACATATTAAGCTTCGACTTTATTTCCTTTAGATGCTACTAAGGTAAACTCTCCTGGAATATTTTTATGAGAATCAAATCTTGGACCTTCAACCAGCTTTTCAACAATAAACCCTGCTGCTGCAAAAGAGCTTATAATTTCACCCATAGTCCAATACCTCAAAAGACACTTAGGGAATTCCTTCTGCTCATCATCCGTGAAAAATCTTTCATAAGCTACTCCCTCAGGCTTTAATTCATCCTCAAAATAATTCCCTGTTATCTCTAAGTCATTATCATCAAAAACATCTCTAGATTTAAATATTTTCCTAATAGGATGAAAATCATTTAAAACTAGTTTGCCCCCTGCTTTTAGAAGTGCATATGTTTTCTTTGAAAACTCATTTAAATCTAAAAAGTAATGCAGTATTCCGCCTTCTAGATAAGCAATATCAAAGCTATTATGAATTTCATCAATATTTAATTCTAAAAAATCTGATAGGATATAGGTTAAATTTACACCTGCTTCTTTAGCAACTTCCAGAGCATATTTCTTGTTTTCTTCAGAAATATCTACAATAGTCACATCAGCACCAAGTATGGCTAATGGAACTGCCTTCTTCCCACAGGAACCGAGTAGGTTAGCTATTTTCTTTTCCTTTACATCCCCGAGAAACTCCATATGTCTGCGTAAATATGTCTCAGGATGTTTTATCATATCTTTAGCAACTTTATTAGACACTCCTAGATTACTTGTCCAAAATTCATAGGCTCTATAAGACCAGGCTTCTTTATTTGCTATACTTTGTTCATTCATTACATTCGCACCTCTCCTTGAATATTTATTGGGCTTTTCTTAAGAAATCAGAAAATTATTAAAGAAATCAATATTTCTATCAGTGCCGTAATTACTGTACTGATATCTTGTCTCAGAATAAGAATAGAAGTAAAGGCATTGATGCAGCTATGAAACAAAATACAAATAAACACACTGTTTGTAATTCTTTTAATTATGGCTAAAGAAAAAGATGCCCCCAATACAGAAATAGCAAAATACCCAAAGTGAGCTGTGGATTGATAAGTACCTTGAATAAACCATAGAGGAAGGTGCCAAAATGCCTAAATCACAGCAGTTACAATATTTGCAGTGAGAAAATCTAATTTTTTTCTAATTCTGGCTGTAAAATCCCTCGCCACCCGATTTCTTCAAAGCCTCCACCAACCATCATTGGCACAATGTATAAGAACCCTATAAGGCAACTAATAGTCCCCTCCGTGGATTTCATAGCTATGAGCGCAATAAAATGCAACAAAAACAGAAGTATAATAAAACTCAAAGAATAGGGCTTTTTAATAGAAAAGGTAAATTTAAGAATAATTCAATTATAATAAATTAAATTGTATTATTCCTTATCTGATTTTAGTGTTCTTAGCCTTAGATAAGTTTCTTTATCACTTGCCCAATTCTTCAAATTAATTAATCTTTCTCCGTTATCACCATGTTCTCCATTATTAAAAGCCTCTTGTAATTTTCCACAGGGCAAGTTTGAACAATGTCCGCAGTGATTATATTCCTTATCAATAGAGCATTTCGCAATAGAGCATTCTCCCCAAAATGGTTTCCCTTGACAGGCTTGACAGCCTAGACAATTTGTTTTTTCTTTCCACTCACATGCTCCACAGTAAGTACCGCACCTTCCAATCATTTGTTTATCCATAATATACCTCGCCCTCTCAATTTTAAAAATATATAATTATTAAGTTCTCACTAATGCTCGTGCTTTAGAATATAATTAGTGAATCATATAGAAATTATAACATAATTGTATAATAACGGGATATATAAAATAACTTTTAGATAATATATAAGTATCACGTTTCTTGCTTCTCAGAACTATTTACATTCACAAAAATGCTAAAGTCTAACATATTATATTAAATAGAAGCAATATTACAAGGAGAATAAAATGTACCATACTCATAACTATTCAGGAAAAACCTCATTTAACCATGGTCACAGTCATGAATATGATGGTGAGACTTCTGCCGCTCCCTCTGGAATCCCTCATATTCACTATATAGTTGGATATACTGATTATGCATATGGACATAGTCACTATTATTCACTTCAGACAAGTCCTGACTACGAGGCACCGGGAGGCCATATTCATTATATCTCAGGCGTAACTTATATAACTGCAGACCATTACCATTTTATAAAAGATAAAACTAGTGTTGACTAAATTATTAAAAATACAGTAGTCTTCATAAGTCTAAATAATTATGGCTGTTCTTACATTATATTAAAAACAGCCATTCATTAACTACTATATATTTATTTTTTTAAAACCCTTTAATATTCTTATATAATGATTTGCTTCCCTAACTACATGATCTCCAAGAAGGGGGAAAGCGATAGATCTAATTGTACACTGTATAAGACCTTCCGTGCCTTGCTTTTTAAAATCTCTAATTCCAACAGTATTTATAAGGCTCTTATCTGTTACTGATGGTAATAGTCCCAAATTTTTAGATAAGTTTTTGGCTTCTTCCGTAAGCTCATCGAACTTTTTCCCAAAATCATTTGCAGTATCAAAGAGCTTCTCTTCAGTGGGATCTAACAGTCCTCTGATAAATTTTGAGTGTTCAGCCATAATCTTGTTCCAGAAGGTCTCTTGATAAACAACTTCTCTAGCTATGTCGAACTCCTCTTTTTTCTGCAGCTTTCTAAGCATTCTTAAATAGAATTTAGCTTCTCTTAAAATATGATCGATAAGTAATGGATAGTTTGTTGTAAACATTCTGCAGGACAATACATTCTGAAGTAAATTACTCTTAAAACTTGCAATTTGCTGTGCAGCCATAATGGCTCTATTATTTAGATCTTCAACCATTCTTACAGTACGCATAGTAATTGGTCTTGGGCTAGCCGTAGATAATCCTGCTTCCATTCTAGTTATATTAGAATCAATGCAAATACTAGTATAGAATTCAGTTTTTCTTTCTGAATCTAAGGTTAAATCAGTTACAAGTTCTCCTGAATTTGTAACTTCTGGACTGATTATACCCTCAGATATCCTAATGGTTTCTACTAACAGCTGGCTAAACATATTCTTTAGCATTTCTGCTTGCTCAATGAAGAGTTGATCTCTTTCAGTAAAGCCTGCCTCTAAAAATATAGAGTGCTCTTTTGCTATTCTCATAAAAAATAAGTTTAACTCTAAGGATTGTCTTACAAATTCACTGTTTGATATCATCTCAAACCCCACTATATTTAATTACCGTACCATAATATGCATAACAGGATTAATTTGCTACTATAAATAAAAAAATTAATTTATGATTCTATATTGTTTCTGCGAAAGCAACATTTTTTATAAGTATCGGATATTCCTCAGGGGGTGAGCCGTCTTCTACACTCCAGCATACACTCATCGCAGTTTCCACATAAAGGCATTGCTTTAATATGTAACTTGGAATATTAAGTCTTTTTTCTAAGAAGCATATTATATAGTTTATTTTCTTATATGATTCCTTAGTTATTTCTTCATCAAATTCATTTAATATAAAACGTGCAACATCAAATATCGGGTCACCTATTACACCTTTAGGATCTATAATTATATACTCTCCATCATTACCAAGTAAAATATTATCATGGTGAAAGTCGCCATGGAGCAGCATTTTTTGTGAATACAAAGTAGAAACCGATAAACATATATCTTTTGCTTTTCTCATATACAAATATAACTCTTCACAATCTTGTCTCTTCCTCATATATTCTGTTATCCTACAGACCCACCCTGTATAAGTTGGATATATATCTGCTTTAATGGGCGCTATATGCAAGCCTTTATATAGGGAACAAAATACGGACAGTCTCTTATCAAGAGAACTCTCATCCCTTAAAGGACTTCCCGGCTGAACACATTCTTCAAGCATGACGCCCTTTTCAATATCAGCATCAAAAACTCTACAAAATCCTCTACCTTTATATTCACACAAAGTATTAAATTCTGTAAATATCTCTTTAAACGAAGGATTGCCTATTTTGAGCACTACGCTTCCAAAGTTTTCTGAATAGCATTTAAAAATTAAGTTTGAAGAATATGAAGGAATGAATTGAAAAGAGGTTAAAGCCCATTTATCAGCATATACTTCAATATCTCTTAAAACCTTTTCATAAAATTCTTTACCAAAGCGATTAATTATACTTTCGATTTCATTTTTCCTGAAGGAATAATGCTTGTTCATATTTATCATTTACCTCCACATTATATAAAGTAATCTTTAGTTCACATTTAATTACAAAGACATATTAACTATATTTTGATATTATTCAAATATTCAATGTTTACAAAACATTACACAAAAATTATAACATAACTGTATAATAAAGGTACACGTAAAATTACTAATTTCAATTTAAAAACACCTATAGGCAATCAAATTTCCTCTAGGTGTTTTCTTATGGCTAATTATTAAAACTTTGACAATATAAATTATTTCCTATTAATTGGTAATGCAATGATATTATAAGAATACTAAATAATGTTACTTTATATATTCGGTAACTAAATCGGTAAAAAGTATACCTTCTAAATGATCTATTTCATGACAGAAGCACTTCGCTAAATCTCCTGTACCTATTAGCATAATTTCTTCTCCATTTTCATCTAATGCTTGAACTGTTACCTTTTCAGGTCTCATTAATTTTCCCCATGTATTAGGAATACTCAAACACCCTTCTATAACTTCCTGACTTCCCTCTTCTTTAATTATCTTTGGATTAACTAATTTTATAAGTCCTTGTCCCATGTCTATTACAACTAATCGTTTTAATATACCTATTTGTGGAGCTGCTAATCCTCCACCATTTTCTGTATTGTACATGGTATCTGCCATATCATTTAGTATTTGCCTTATTTTATCATCTACTTTTTCAACTGTTCTGCTCTTTTTTCTTAGTATTTCATCACCATAAATTCTAATTTGCCTTAAAGCCATCTAAATCCCTCCTCTACTCTGCTGTGCCCTGGATTTTCTTTCACTCTCTTCAAAGAGAAAAACCTCTTCTATAGAACGCTGAAATATTTTGCAAATATCATAAGCTAACCATATGGATGGTTCAAACTTTTCTGTTTCAATAGCATTAATTGCTTGTCTTGAAACACCCACCAGTTTTCCTAATTGTTCTTGTGTTAATCCAAGAGATTCACGAAATTCTTTTATCTTATTTTTCACTAGTATCCACCTCTGTAATGTTAACCTTACATCACAAATATAACAATATATTTACAACATGTCAAGTTAACCTTACTTAATTAGAAATGAATAAACACACCAATATATAAAGCACCTATAGGCAATTGACTTTACCTATAGGTGTTTTCTTAAAGCTCATTATAAAAACTTTAATAGCTTTGAATCTTCCTTTAATTCATTAAATAGATGTTTTACTTCTTGGTCTTTGGTTTTGTCCATTATCAATAAAACATCTCCTGCATCCACTATTATCAAATCCTTTATTCCAAATCCTATTATTAAGGAATCTTTACTAAATACAGAGCAATTTTCACTTTGCTCTAAGAATACATTATCAGACACACTATTTCCTCGGAAATTTTTTAAGAATCTTTTTAAGGCTGAAAAACTGCCTATATCATCCCAAAGAAATTCAGACTTTATTACATAAGCCTTTCTTGTTTTTTGCATAATGCCAAAATCCACAGAAATACCATCTATAATATTATATTGCTCTCTTATAACCTCAGACTCATTTTCATCCCCAAGACTCTGATATATCTGCATCAAGCTTTTATACATCTTGGGTAAATACTTTTCCATCTCCCTTAAGAATACGTCAGCTCTCCATACGAACATGCCGCTGTTCCATAAATAGGTGCCCTTAAGCAAAAAATCCTTTGCTACTTCAACATTAGGTTTTTCAGTAAATCTATCTACTCTAAAGGTTGCAATACCCATGTTGATTCTTTGTCCCATTTCAATATATCCATAGCCAGTTTCTGGCCAAATAGGATTAACACCTATGGTTACAAGACCTCTTCTTTTTTCTGCTATTTCTACAGCTTGCTCTAAGGTATCTAAAAATTCTTTTTCTCCTTCAATAAAATGATCTGAAGGTAAAACTATCATAACAGCATCCTTATCTTTTTTTAAAAGTTTAACTGCTGAAAGACCTATACAGGTGGCAGTTTCCTTATTAGCAGGCTCTGCAAATATATTTTCTTTATTGATTTCAGGTAACTCTTGTTGTATTTTATCCAAGTACTCTTCATTGGTAACGATATAGATGTTCTCTTTACTGATAATAGGTTTTACTCTATCCACAGTATTTCTCAAAAAACTTTTATTATTAACTACTTTAAGGAATTGCTTTGGATTATTTGATCTAGATAGCGGGTATAGTCTTGTTCCTTTCCCTCCTGCTAAGATGAGTGCATATAACACCAGTACTCACTCCATATATTGCTATGTTTTATAATATGACATAGATTTATTTATTGTGAAAAAGTTTATCAATATTCATTGTAAGTTTTTGTGAACTATCACCGAGAAAGAGAATAGAGATTTTATTCTTAACTTTTAAAGAATATGAAAGTTATAAAACGAATATTGCATTTTAAATCTCTTTTTTATTTTCTTATCCTCAAAAACACCTGTCTATAATATGTTTTTCTTTTCTTCCTTTTATATCCCTTTGATTTTTTGCAAGTTTTATCATATAATCTTGCTTATATTTTGAAAACTGAAAGGTGGATACCCTATGAATGTGAAATTGGATATGATTCAAACCGTAGCATTAGCAATTATAGTTTACTATTTAGGTCTATGGGTTAAAGGAAAAGTAGCATTATTAGAACAATTCTGTATACCTGCTCCTGTAGTTGGAGGATTAATTTTTGCAATCTTAAATTTATTTCTTAGGCAAAATAATATTCTAATACTAACCTTAGATACCACTCTTCAAAATCCTTTTATGCTAGTGTTTTTTACATCCATAGGCTTGGGAGCTAGTTTAAAATTAATAAGAAAGGGAGGACTTCAAGTTGTAACATTTTTTATAGCAGCTTTACTATTAGTGATTTTGCAGAATGCCTTAGGTATTATTATGTCAAAACTTCTTAATGTAAGTCCTCTTTTAGGTCTTATTGCAGGTTCTATAACCATGACTGGCGGTCATGGCACTGGTGCCACCTGGGGAGCTTTATTTGAAAAAAGCTTAGGATTTCACGGTGCTACCACTGCTGCCATGGCAGCAGCTACTTTTGGATTAGTATCAGGTAGTTTAATTGGCGGCCCTATAGGTAGGACTCTTATTAATAAATATAAATTAATTTCAAAATCTGGAGAATTTATTATACATTCTAAGGAAGATGAAAATATTATAAATTATAGCGAATTATTTAGAACCTTTTCTATAATAGTAATCTCTATAGCTTTGGGGTCTATGTTAGAAATATTGTTTAAAAAATTAGTTCTAACTCTTCCCTCTTATATAAACGCTATGATAATTGCAGCTATAATTTTAAATCTAGGAGAGAATACTGGGAAGTGGCATATAAATATTAAATGCGTAGATATTTTAGGTAACATAGGACTGAATATATTTTTATCCATGGCTCTAATCAACCTACAACTATGGCAATTAAAAGATATAGCTGGTCCCATGTTGATAATATTACTGGCTCAAACTATATTGATGATTCTTTTTGCTTATTTTATAACCTTTAAGCTTATGGGGAAGGATTATGATGCAGCAGTTATAGCTTCAGGACATTGCGGCTTTGGCATGGGGGCCACCCCCAATGGCATAGCTAATATGGAGGCAATCACAGAAAAATTTGGGTTAGCTCCTAAAGCTTTCTTTATTCTTCCTATTGTGGGAGCATTTTTAATCGATTTTGCTAATTCCATTGTAATAACCATAATAGTAAATCTTTTATAATCACATAAAAGTAACAAGATTTTAGAAATTGTATATACTATAATTGTGTATAAATATATGCGGAGGAATATCAATTGGAATTTGAACCTAATAGCTTAAATGCTAAGGAAGAATATGAAGACAAGTATGCGGATAGTGAAGAAATATTTGAAGATGATGAGGAGCTTTATGAGCCTTTTAGAGGGGATGAACCTTATTTTCCTTATATGTATTATATGAATCCTATGGATTATGAATATCCTATGGATTATGGCTATCCTGAGGATACTAGATATTTTTACAGACAAAATCCTCCTGTTAGCGGCGGCTGCCCAATAACTATCACACTAGAAAGGTGCAATCCTAACCAAAGAAGATGCACTGTAGTTATAAGGGTTTCTGGTGTAGTAGTTGTAAGAATGCCTGTAAGACTTGAAAATGGCTGCACCCCAGCAAGAGGAGAAGCAATTTTACCTGGTTCACCAAATATCAGAGTAGGAGTAGAAGGACAGATTTGCGTAGATACACGCAGAAGAGAAATATGCTTCAGAGGTACGGCATTTAGAAGAAGGAGAGTTTCGGTAGGCTGTCCTATGAACTGTAGATGGACATGGAGAAGACAAAATCTTTGTAGAGTAACAAGGTGTAGAAGATACTAGATATGTTAAAAAGTAACTAGTCAATACTCAATACTCTTTAAAAACACCCTATTATTCATAACCTCATGAATAATAGGGTGTTTTTTTATATTAAAGTTTATCTCAAATAACTATATTTCAAAAAGTTCTTTTACTTCTTCTATATTCATACTGGATATAAAGCTTTCTGCTAATGCCTCTTCTCCCATGACCTGATTTATTATCTCTTTTTTCTTCTGCTGAAGCTTAAATATTTTTTCTTCAATAGTTCCTTTAGCTATAAGCTTTATCACCTCTACGGTTTTGTTTTGCCCTATTCTATGTGCTCTATCCGTAGCTTGATCTTCCACTGCTGGATTCCACCAAGGGTCAAAATGTATAACCACATCCGCCCCTGTAAGATTTAACCCAGCCCCTCCAGCTTTTAAGGATATTAAAAACACTTTAGTATGATCTTCATTAAACTTTTTAACCAGGGCCAATCTTTCTTCTGCCTTTACAGCTCCATCTAGATACATATATTGAATGTTTCTTCCCATTAGTTCCCTAGCTATATTTTGTAGTACACTGGTAAATTGAGAAAAAAGAAGTATCTTATGATTTTCTTCTATGCAATTTTCTAATACTTCATATAGGGAATTTAATTTGCCACTTTCTCCATTATAATCTGTTATAAAGGTAGAAGGATCACAGCATATTTGCCTCAATCTAGTTAAAGCACTTAATATTTTAAACTTACTTTTATTTAAACCTTTCTGCTCTATTTCTAAGTCTATTTCATCTTTAAGAGAGTTAACATACGCCATATAGAGCTTCTTTTGTTCTTCAGTCATATCCACTACTATTTTATGTTCTATTTTTTCTGGAAGCTCTTTTATTACATCCTTCTTTAACCTTCTTAATATAAATGGCTTAACCTTTTTATTTAGCTCCTCCATGGCTACAGACTCCTTGTGCTTTAATATAGGTATTTCATATTTCGAGGAAAACTTGTTATGGCTTAGTAAGTACCCAGGCATTATAAAATCGAAGATGGACCATAACTCTGAAAGAGAATTTTCTATAGGGGTCCCCGTTAGGGCAAACTTGTTTTTTGCTTTTATGCTTTTAACACATTGAGCATTTTGTGAGCTGGCATTTTTTATCTGCTGAGCTTCATCCAAAATACAATATTTAAATTCTAGGCTTTCATAAGTTTCTATATCTCTCCTTAATAAAGGATAGGAGGTTATAACCACATCTACTTGCTCTATAGATTTTATAAGTTCTTCTCTCTCATCCTTACTTCCTGAAAGAACTAGTACCTTCATCTCGGGAGAGAATTTATCAAATTCTTCTTTCCAATTATACACCAAAGAAGTAGGACATACTACCAAGGAAGGCTTACCTCCTACCTCTGAGCTTAGAAAAGCTATGGTTTGAAGGGTTTTACCAAGTCCCATTTCATCTGCTAATATTCCTCCAAAGCCATAATAAGCTAGAGTCTTAAACCATTTATACCCAATAACTTGATAATTTCTAAGTATTCCCTCCAAATTATAAGGTATATTATAATCCGCCTCTTCCATTTCCTTAACCCCTGACACCAAGGACTTAAAAGCTTTATCCTTATTTATTATAAAAGCACTTCTATTACTCAATATCCTATCCACATATATAGAATTATATTTTGGTAACACTATTTTGTCTTTTTCTAACTCTTCTTCTTTTATATCTAAATACTCTAACAGGTTATTTACACTTTTAAGACTTTCTTCCTCTAATAGCACAAAACCAATATTCTTTAATTTATAGTATTTTTTCTTCTCTCTTAGAGCCTTGAATATATTCTTTAATTCCTCTTTTTCTACTCCTTCAATAGAAAAAGAAAATTCTAGCATATCCTGATCATTTAGTCTTACCTTAGATTTATAAGAAGATGAACTATATATCTTCATATTTTTAAAGTTCTCTGAATAAAGCACCTCTCCAAAGCCTTGTAGCTTTTCAATTCCTTCATATATAAAATCAATTATTTTTTCTTCATCCCTTAGGACTAAGGAATATCCACTCTCTTCAAAGCCCTGTGCTTTAAGTAAGCTTATACCTTGGTTCTCTAAGTCAATATTTCTTATTAATATGCCCTTCTCACTGTCCAGAGCTTCCTTTTTAAATGGATTTATGTCTAAATCTCCATAATTGAATATAATATCTACTCCTAGACCTTCTCCTACTTTATCTAAGTAAAATCTTATATTTAATTCTTCTTCATAAAAATCTTCCCCTAGAGACTCTTCTACCGCTATATTGCCTATGTATTTTAGCTTAGGAAGTATATAAGATGCAAAATTTATCTTATCCTTTTCTTCTATGGTTATATAGGATTTTTTATTACTCTGCATAATCTCTATGAGAGGCACATAAAACTCTTTATTTTTGGGATTCATCTTATATATATTGCCTTCATAAAAAAAGAAATTTCCTTCACCATTTATTGCATAGGGTACTTTATTTTCATTGAAGGCTAGCTTAATATTATCTGCTTCCTTTTGCAATACAAAATCCACATAGAGCTCCTCTTCCTTTATAGCTATCTTTGAATATTCACCTATGGGTAAGGATATGTCAATTCTTTTATTAGCTATTAATTTTATAAATCTTTCTAACTGCTTACTTACTATATATAACCTTTTTCCAGCTACTAACCTATTAGCTCCAGAGGCATATGCATAGCTTGGTAATAATGTTTCACTTATTTCTAAAAGCTCTACAAAAAAATCTGCTATATTTCTATCCTCTTCCGTGAATTCATAAAGATTAAAATCTAATATAAAATTTTTTCCAAATTGAAGACTTTTCTTATACACATAGCTATCAATAAACTCCTTCATACTCTTTACTGTATAGGTTTTATCTTCTCCAATTCTTAATTCCACATAATTTTCTATATACTCATGAGGATCATAAAAAAGCTTTAACTCTAAGTTCACTTTTTTCTTTTCGCTAGGACTAATACTATTTTGACTTTTATATACTTCTATTAAATTGTCTATGTCGCTAGGATTATAAATTTCTGTTTCATTAATGTATTTTAAATAGACTGCTATTATATGCTTACATATATTCTTTTTATTGTCTTGATAATCAGGACAAGTACAACTGCTTTCTAGCAGTTCATAATTTTTTAAAAACAATCTAACTAAATACTCATTATAACTGGAGGAATCAACTAAAGCTTCTACAAATTCCCCATCTTCATCGTCCGCATTTTTATATTTGCTCTTTTTTAAATCTAATACATATCCTCCTTTATAACATTCAAGTCCTTTTTTATAAATCAGATCATGGCAATTAGATTTTATATTTCCTTCCTTTATAAAACTCATTTACTTATACCTCATATAATCATTTAAAAAAAGATTCCAAAACAAATTGGAATCTTTTTAGGCACCGTAAAAATAAATAGTCAAAGCTGCCAATAGGCCGACTAGTTATTTTCTCAAGATACCTTAATTAGTACTCATATATTTTTTCGTTTTCACAAATAGATATCTTTAATTGTTTATCTTTAATCACCTTTTTATAGGAGCATAAAAACTCATTTAACTCATTATCTTGAAGATTTATTTTTCCTTTGCTTTTTAAAATTACATTTTCTTCATGTAGTATTATTTCTACATCATTGGCTGTATTTTTTATAGAATAGGCAGTAACCATCTTAGAGCCTATTCTATCTTTATACTTCTCTTGAAAGCTTAAAGATTTTCTAATTTCTTCATAATTAAGATTAGAATTTAATGCAGGCATATCTATACCCATGGCCTTCATTTGGTTTTCTATATCCTCCATATTAAAGCCATATCTCTTCATTATTTCCTTCTGTATGTTTAAAAATTTCTCTTGAGAAATATTATTCTCATCCATATACTCTTTTATTTTTGTTGTAAAATCCGCCATAGTTATTTGTCCTTGAGCTAGAGAATAATAAAGACTATACATATATTGTTCAAGCTTATCCACATCTTTTTCTCTTGCTTTGTTTTTTAGCTCATTAAAGTCCACAATTCTTTCATCCATTATTATACCTCCAATTATTATTAAATACTAACTCTCTAACCTTATATTTAAAATAAATATTGTATTTATACTATTAAATCTATTTTACCACAAAATAAATTTGTAAAATTAAAATATTTGTAAATAAAACTTCAAAAAAATTAAGGGAGCTTCATTTGCTCCCTTTTAGTTCTATCTTTCTTTTGCTTCTACTTCTTTTTTAATTCTTTCAATGAAGACCTCTAAAGCCATAGCTCCCTCTTCACCATTCTTTCTGCTTCTTACAGCCACTTCTTTATTTTCAGCCTCTTTTTCTCCTACTACTAGGATATAAGGTATTCTTTCCATTCTAGCTTCACGGATTTTGTAGCCTATCTTTTCAGCTCTGTAATCAGCCTCTACTCTTATACCATTAAGTCTAAACTTTCTTACTACCTCTTCGGTGTAGTCATGATATTTTTCTGAAATAGGTAGAACCTTAACTTGAACTGGCGCTAACCAAGTTGGAAGAGCTCCTGCGTATTTTTCAATAAGCATTGCTAAAGTTCTTTCATAGCAGCCTATAGAAGATCTATGGACTATATATGGATATTTCTTTTGTCCATCCTTATCTACATAAACCATACCAAATCTTTCAGCTAGGGCAAAGTCTATTTGAACTGTGATTATAGTATCTTCTTTTCCATGAACATTTTTAAATTGAATATCTAACTTAGGTCCATAGAAGGCAGCTTCTCCATCTGCTTCTTTATATTCTATATTTAAATGATCCAGCATTTTTCTCATCTTATCTTGAGTATCTTCCCAAGCCTTAGCATTGTCAATATATTTTTCCTTGTTGTTTGGATCCCATTTTGAGAATCTATAAGTTACGTCTTCTTCTATACCTAACACAGTCATTAAATATTTTATTAGGTCTACGGCTTCTCTAAACTCATCTTCTAATTGTTCAGGAGTGCAAACAATATGACCATCGGAAAGAGTAAATTGTCTTACACGGATTAATCCATGCATTTCCCCTGAAGATTCATTTCTAAATAATGAAGAAGTTTCGCCATATCTTATTGGAAGATCTCTATAGCTGTGTTGATCTGAATTATATATCATATATTGGAAAGGGCAAGTCATTGGCCTTAAAGCCATTACTTCCTCATCCTTCTCTGGGTCTCCTAGTATAAACATTCCATCTCTATAGTGATCCCAGTGACCAGAGATTTTATATAAATCACTCTTAGCCATGGATGGAGTCTTTGTTAATACATAGCCCCTTCTCTCTTCCTCATCTTCCACAAATCTTTGAAGTATTTGTAAAACCTTAGCTCCCTTTGGCATTATTAATGGAAGTCCTTGACCTACTGCTTCATTAGTTGTAAATAGACCTAATTCTCTTCCTAACTTATTATGATCTCTTTTCTTCGCTTCTTCTAATCTCTCTAAATGAGCATCTAAATCAGATTTCTTTGTAAAGGCAGTTCCGTAAACACGAGTTAGCATCTTATTCTTTTCGCTGCCTCTCCAATAAGCTCCTGTAGCTGACATAAGCTTAACTGCTTTTACTACCTTAGTAGATATTAAATGTGGTCCTGCACATAGGTCTACAAAGTCTCCTTGCTTATAGAAGGATACTGTTTCTCCTTCTGGTAAATCCTCAATTAGTTCTACCTTGTATAGCTCTTCTTTCTCCTTCATCAAGGCTAGAGCTTCTTCCCTTGGCAATTCAAATCTTTCAATAGCCAAGTCCTCTTTAGCTATCTTTCTCATCTCTTCTTCAATATGATCTAAATCCTCCTGTGAAAAAGGCTTTTCTACATCGAAATCATAGTAAAATCCATCCTCTATAGCTGGTCCTATGGCTAATTTTGTATTAGGGAATACTCTTTTAACAGCTTGAGCTAACATGTGAGCCGCTGTATGTCTAAAAGCTTTCTTTCCCTCTTCATCCTCAAAAGTTAATATGCTTAAGTTGCAGTCTTCTTTTACTACAAATCTTAAATCCTCTACCTCACCATTTATTAATCCTGCAGTAGCCACTCTTGCTAACCCTTCACTTATATCTTTAGCTATATCTATTATAGCCTTTGGTTCATTATACTCTTTTATTGATCCATCTTTTAAAGTAATCTTAAACATCTTTAAATCTCCTTTCTTGTATCCTAATAATTTCATATAAAAAATAAAAAACTCTCGTCTCTTTTCATTGAAAAGGGACGAGAGTATAATTCTCCCGCGGTTCCACCCAAATTTATCTACTAAAAAATAGTAAACCTCTTAATAAAAATTATAACGGAATTACCGGGCTTTATTAAAGCCACTCTGAGGTGGTGTTCAGCTGCTTTCCTTTAAGAATACTTTCAGCTATTGTACTCTCTCTCTGTAAAATTCCACAACCTACTCTTCTCATCATTGCATTACAAATATATTGTTTTTATATCATTATATCACTTAGTTTTATACTGTCAATATATTATAATATAAAGATAATAAAAATTATTTAATGTATAATGTGTACATTAAAAATAACTCTGGGAGGTTATAATGATGTTAAGATATTATATGAGAGTTTTCGGAAGGGTCCAAGGTGTAGGCTTTAGATATTTTGTTCAATACACCGCAAGCTTGCTTAATTTAACTGGTTGGGTAAGAAATCTTGATGACGACTCTGTAGATATGGAGGTTCAAGGTCAAGAAGAAGTACTTAATGCCTTTATTAATAAAATTAGAAAAGGCAATGGCTTTTCTAGCGTAGAAGATTTTTCTATACATAAGCTCCCTCTAGTAGATGAAGAAAAAAACTTTAAAATTAAATATTAGGGTAAATATGTAATGCACAGTTAAGAATAAGCGCTTCTCAATTGTGCATTACAAAATATATATTTTATATTACTTTATATAGCTAATAATATTTTCTTTTCTTACTGGCACTTCAACTATACTTTCATTCCTATATCCTAATGCAATGGCATGATAAGGTTTAAAACCCTTAGGTATACATAATAGTTCTTTATATTTTTCTATTTTATCAGAATTAAAAAGTAAGGCTATAAATCCAATCCAACAAGAACCAATACCTAAGGATTCTGCTGCGATTAACATATTTTCCGTAGCCGCTGCACAATCTATTTGAGATACTGCTATCTTCTCATCTCCAGATACTATTATAATGGTAGGGGCATTATAAAAGACATGAAAATTTTCACCATTTTTTAAGTATCCTTTTAAACTTTCGCTACATCCACTTTTAGCCAAGTCCATAAGTTCTTCATTTAGCATATCTATCATTTGTTTGTTTTGAATAACAGTAAAATGCCAAGGTTGTTGATTTTGTAAACTCGGCGCATACATACCTGCTTCGATTATAGAATTTAATTCTTCTTGTTTTATCTGTCTATCATAAAAAGACCTTATGCTTCTTCTACTTTTTATAATACCTATTGTTTGGTTCATTGGCTACCCCCTCAGCAAGGATTGTTAAATATTTATCATTTCCTTTAAATAAGATTATACCACTATAAGGCATCCGATTCAAACTTATATTTTGAATAAAAATATAGTTACTAAATCATAGTTATTTAATTTATTCTTTAATTATAATTACTTTATCAAAATAATTTCAAGACGATTTTTTTGCACTTCGCAATACTTTTTTGCAACTTAAGGTAAAAAAATATAATAATTTGTCTTAAAATATGTTATATTTAAAAGTATAGTCTAAATATATAATTCTTTTAAACTTTTTATTAAAATTCACAGAGGGGATGCTACATGAAACTAACAATTGTAAGTGATAATGTGATTGGAAGCCAACTTGCTGTTCCTATATACAACGGTGATGGAATATTGGCTATAAATAGTGGTATGAATATAACAGATAAAGTTGTAAATTATATAAAACGTCTTGGGATTAATACTATATACATCCATGATGGTTTTGATGAAATAACACTTCAAGATGTTATAGACTCTGGTATTAGATTAAGTTTGCTAAAAACCTTAAAAGCAGAGTTCAGTTCTATAAAAACAAAAAAATGGATTAATGAATCTGTTATTAGCCGAGTGGTTGAAAATATAATTAGCAATGTAAATCTCTCTGAAAATGCTTTTCTTTATAACAATATAGGACATACAGATGATGAAATAACACTAGTTAACCACAGTATAGATGTTGCAATATTATCTATAATAGTGGGCGCCAATAGCGGCTATGATCAAAAAAAGCTTTTTAGCCTTGGGGTAGGTGCTCTCTTACATGATATAGGTAAGTTATTCGCCTCTGGAGAAGATCATACATCAGTAGGTTATAAGTTAGCTAAATCCAATGTGTTTTTTACTCCTACCATGTGTGTTCCTATCTTGCAGCATCATGAAAATAAAGATGGTTCAGGCTTTCCTGAAAAAATTTATGAAGATAAGATTTATGAGTTCTCAAAGATCGTCAGTATATGCAATGAATACATAATGCAATCTAACAGCCATAAAGGTTTACTGCCTCATGAAATAATGGAACATATAACTACTGAAGCAACTAAGCGATTTGATTTTGAAATCTTCAAGAAATTTAATCATTCTATACACTGCTATCCTAATGGTCTCACCATAGAGTTAAATAATGGTTTGAAGGGAATTGTTATAATGCAAAATAAAAACTTTCCTTTAAGACCTATCATAATGATAAATAAAAATGATAATGAAAGAGCATATATTAACTTAATGGATATTCTTACTTTATTTATTAGCAAGGTAATAATATGAAAAATACCCTTCAGTCAGTGAAGTGTAAGGATTCTTACTCACCTCTGTTCTGAAGGGCATTTTATTTAACTATATTTTTAAGCAGAAGCCGCTTTATCCTCTCTTCATCTCCAATAAAAGTATATGACAATTACTCTTAGCTTTTATCATTAAATCCTCTTCTATTGCTTCCATAGCATCTTTGGCGTTTAAGGCTATACCATTTATTTCACTTTCTCCTTCAATGTTTACTAGATAAGCCTGCCTTCCCTTACCTATATTAAACTCAAGGTTTTTACCTTCTTCCAATTCAGTTACATAAATATTGACATCACTATTGATTTTAATAGCTGCACTACCTTCTTTACTTGAAACCATGTGGAGCCATTGGTTTTTCCTTGCCGCTTCTTCAAAATTAAAGTCACCATAGGTGGGCTCATAATTCTTCTTATCTGGCAATATCCATATCTGAAGAAGTCTCAATATATCCTCACCTGAGTTATATTCACTATGATATACTCCTGTACCTGCACTCATGTACTGTATGTTTCCTCTTGTTATTTTATTTGAGTATCCCATGCTATCTTTATGAGATAACTCTCCATTCACAACATAGGATATTATCTCCATGTTGTTATGAGGATGAGTAGGAAATCCTTCTCCTTGCAAAATTAAGTCATCATTTATTACTCTCAATACTCCAAAATGCATATTATCTGGATTAAAGTATTCTGCAAAAGAAAAATGAAAAGTACTTTTTAGCCACCCCAGATTTGATTTTCCCATTTTATTAGAATCTATTCTTTTTAACATTACTATCTCTCCTTTATCTCTAATTAGTGATATTAAATTTATAAATACTGCCTTATAAAGGCAGTTATCTTTTTTCTCCTATGCTCTTACCTAGTTTCTTAGATAATTCAATCATTTTAATCTTATCCTCATCTGTTAGTACATGGAACATTTCTTCCAAATTCTTTAAATGCATTGGAAAAATTTTTTCTATTAATTCCCTTCCTTTCATTGTAATATTAATAAGAGAAACCCTCTTATCCATTGGATCCTTTTGTTTTGTTATATATCCTTCCTTTACCAAATTCTCAATTACCACAGTTACATTTCCACTAGTGGACAATATCTTCTTTATTATATCATTTATACATAACTCTCCTTTATGATATAAAACCTCTAACACTGCAAACTGTCCAAGAGTTAGTCCATTCTGTGTGATAACAGAGGCTTGAGCTTTATTTATTTCCGTCATAGCTCTTGATAAGGTAATTAAAAGCTTTAAATTTAAATCATTTAAATATCCATAACTCATATTTTTAATATATCACTAATTAGTGATATTGTCAATAAAAAAAGGCACTGCTTTTAAATTGTTGTGGAGCAGCGTCTTTCTTATATTATATACTAGGCACATTAATGCCATAAAATATTTCAGTCATTTCTCTGTCCAACTTTTTTATTATATCTGTCTTTTCTTCTAAGGATAAATCCTCTTCTTGAATTTCAAATAAATAATTATTTAAATTTATATCTTTAACCTTCATTTTAGTATGAAAGATATTTGATTGATATATATTCATATCAATTAAATTATATCGATCTACGGTTTCTGTGGATATAAAGTTTTGTATGGAATTAATCTCATGATCTATAAAATGCTTATGTCCATCAATGTCTCTTGTAAAACCTCTCACTCTATAGTCAATGGTAATTATATCTGAGTCAAAGCTATCTATTAAATAATTAAGAGCTTTTAAGGGAGATATTTCTCCACAGGTGGACACATCTATATCTACTCTAAAGGTACTTATATTATTTTGGGGATGACTTTCTGGATAAGTATGCACAGTTACATGACTCTTATCTAGATGACCAACTATGTTTTCTCTAATTGGGGTTAGCATCCCACGATTGCATGAAGGATCTAATACATATAAAGGGACTTCCTCTTCTGAAATTAGCAAGGTTACACTAGCTCCTTGGGGATCATAGTCTTGCTTTGCAATATTCAAAACACTAGCTCCAATCATTTCAGTAACATTTTTTAAAATATTAGTTAACCTGTCAGAATTATATTGTTCATCAATATATTCTATATACTTTCTACGATCCTCTTCACTTTTAGTGTAGCAGATATCGTAAATATTAAAACTAAGAGATTTTGTTAAATTATTAAATCCATATAATTTTAATTTATCTTTTCCAACCTCTGCCAATTTAATTCCCCATTTCTTCAACATTATATTTCCTTTTAAATTATATAACTTAAGCGCTTATTGTCAAGATATTATTCTCGATTTATTCCTCATCATAAAAATCTAAATAAGAATAGCTCTTTCCATCCTTTTGCCATCCTAGTATAGATTCCATACCTACATTTTCTGCAGCTCTAAATATAGATTTATCCACATCATTAAAATTAACCTTTAGCTGCTTTATTAACTCTTTAATTTCGTATCTCTTATTACCTATTTTTTTAGCCGCTACCATGCATGCACAATTTAATGGCCATATGCCACTATTTTGAGTGAATTTTTGTATATATTGCTCTTCTACATAGTATAAAGGACGAATTAGTTCTATACCTTCAAAATTTGAAGCCTTAAGCTTAGGCAGCATAGTTTTAAAATTGCCAGCATAAAGAACATTTAAAAGAGTGGTTTCTATTACATCATTAAAATGATGTCCTAAGGCAAGTTTATTGCAGCCTAGTTCTCTAGCCTTAGAGTACAAGGCTCCTCTTCTCATTCTTGCACACATATAACAAGGATAGTCCTTTGCTATATTATCTACTACATTAAAAATTCCAGACTCGAAAATCTTTATAGGAATATTTAAATAGTTACAATTATCTATTAAAAGTTCTTTTACGCTTTGATGATATCCAGGGTCCATAACTATAAACTCTAGGTCAAATTGAAAGTGTCCATGTCTTTTAAGCTCTTGAAAAAGTTTAGCCATTACTAGACTGTCTTTCCCCCCCGAAATTGCTACTGCTACCTTATCTCCTTCTTCAACTAATTTATAATCCTTTATAGCTTTTATAAACTTAGACCATATATGTTTTCTATATTTTTTAATCAAACTTCTTTCTACTTCTTCAAGTGGTTTTCTTTCATTAAAAGGCACCAATATTTCACAACCATTTCCTGCAACTCCACTCATAATTAACACCTCGCTTTTCCTAAGATATTATAGCATGTTTAATTATTTTTGTCTTTAACTATGTTAATACGAATGTTTTGTAAAAAATCAATAAAAATGTTCACTTTTATTATTGACTTATTTGTACATTTAGTATAACATCAATTATGTAATAATTAATCTAATTACTCATATATGTTCGATAATATGGTTCGAATGTTTCTACGAGACTACCGCAAATTGTCTCTCTATGAGTGAAAACAACACCTAAAGATATTTAGGGGGTGTATGTTATCACTGATAAGGCGGTAACATACACCTTATTTTTTTATCTTAATTATTTTTATTTTAAGAGGGGGTTCACTCTATGTTGGACAAGTTTTTTAAATTAAAAGAAAGTAATACAAATGTAAGAACGGAAATTGTAGCTGGTATTACTACCTTTATAACCATGGCTTATATTATATTTGTTAATCCAAGTATGTTAAGCATGGCTGGAATGAATAGCAAAGGCTTATTTGGCGGAGAAGTGGCCAAAGCTGGTCTATCCGTTGGAAATGACCAAATTATTGGTGCCATTTTTGTTGCCACAGTTTTATCTGCCATCATAGCTACACTTATTATGGGATTGTTCGCTAATGCTCCTTTTGCTCAAGCTGCTGGTATGGGAATGAATGCTTTCTTTACCTTCTATGTAGTATTAACTTGTAAAATATCTTGGCAAGGTGCTTTAGCTGCAGTATTTATATGCGGTATCATAAATATTATAATTACTTTAACTAAAATAAGAATATCAATAATAAATGCTATACCAGATAGCTTAAAGAAGGCTACCGGCGCAGGAATAGGACTTTTCATAGCCTTAATAGGTATGAAGGAAGCAGGCTTTGTAGTTGGTTCTCAAGAAACTTTAGTGACTTTTGGTAATGTTAATAATCCTGCTACATTACTAGCTTTCATTGGTCTTGTAGTTACTGTAGTGTTAATGATCAGAAAGGTTAAAGGAGCTATTTTAATAGGAATAGTTACCACTACAGCGCTTGGAGTTATTGCTCAAACAGGTTTAGGCTATAAATTAAACATATTCTTGCCTGAAAGCTTTAACATCATCAGTGCACCACCAAGTCTAGCTCCAACTTTTATGAAGTTAAGCTTTAAGGACTTATTCTCAGCTAACGTAGGCTTTGTTTCAATAATAACTATAATAATATCCTTTAGCTTAGTAGATACCTTTGATACTATAGGAACCTTTATAGGTACTACTACTAAAACAAATATTTTTGACGATAAACCTATAGGAAAAGGAAGATTTCCAAGAAAGTTAGATAGAGCTTTATTTGCTGATGCTACTGCTACCTCCATAGGCGCTTTATTAGGAACAAGTAATGTTACTACTTACGTAGAAAGCCTTGCTGGTATAAGTGAAGGCGGAAGAACAGGCTTAACTTCAGTAGTTACTGCTATTTGTTTCTTCCTAACACTATTTATCGCTCCACTTATAGGTATAGTTCCAGCCTTTGCTACTGCTCCAGCTTTAATAATAGTTGGAATTTTGATGATGGGATCTATAATGGGTATTGACTTTGACAACTTTGAAGAAGCAGTCCCAGCCTTCTTTACACTGGCAATAATGCCATTTACTTATAGCATTGCTAATGGTATAGCTGTAGGCTTCATATTCTACACATTAATCAAGCTATTTAAGGGAAGAGGTAAAGAAGTTCATCCAATAATGTACATCTTCACAGCACTATTTATAATAAAGTTTGTAATGCAAGTATAGCTAATAATGTGGCAAGGTAAATGTCCCCTTGCCACAGTTTTTATTTTACAGCGTTTATTTCATTTTCAAATTTTTTAAAAGCTGAGGAAAGCATTAGTTTAATTCTATTAATCTGATTAACCTCGGATATGCCAGCATCATAGTCTAAAGCAAGTATATTTACTTCAGGGTTTTGCCTTTTTAATTCTTTTATTGCACCTCTGCCTGTTATATGATTGGGTAAACATGCAAAAGGCTGAATACATAATATATCCTTCACTCCATGATCTATTAAACTCATCATTTTAGCAGTTAATAACCAACCTTCTCCTGTTTGATTTCCCACAGAAACTACCTTCTCTGCTTTCTTAGCTAATTTTGCTATATGAGTAGGTGCCTCAAATCTTTCACTATAGGTTAGGAAACTCTTCAAGTGACTTCTATATACTTCTAAAATATCAGTAGCTACTTTGCTGGTTATCTTATCTTTAAAGCTAGCATCTAGTTTTTCATAGCTAAAATCATTATCGAAGGCACAGTATAAGAAAAAGTCTAAAAAATCGGGCAATACTACCTCTACTCCTTGATCTTCTAAAAATCTTACAAGATAATTATTAGAAACAGGATGATATTCTGAAAAAATTTCTCCAACTACTCCTATTCTAGGTTTTTTAATATCCAATATTTCTATGCTATCAAAATCATCAACTATAGCTTTTATTGTCTTTTTAAAATTATTAGGGCTAAGCATATCTAAGCTATTTTTACAGCTTTCCGCCCACTTTTCATATAATTTATTCGTAGCTCCCGAATTTTTCTCGTAAGGCCTTACTCTGTGAACCAAGCGCATTAAAAGATCGCCATAAATAATTCCCATCATAGCTCTATGTATTAGGCTTAAGGACATTTTAAAGCCCGGGTTTTTTTCAATACCGCTAAAATTAATAGAAATTACAGGAATGTTATCATAGCCTGCTTCAGCTAGGGCCTTCCTCAGTATAGCTACATAGTTGCTGGCTCTACAGCCTCCACAGGTTTGGAACATGAGCATTGATACATTATTAATATCATACTTACCGGATTTCAATGCATCTATAAGTTGCCCAACAATAATAACCGCAGGATAGCAAGCATCATTATTTACGTACTTTAATCCCTCTTCAATCATTGCTCTATTCATAGTAGGTAATACTTCTACATTATATCCACAAGAATTAAATGCTTTCTCCACAAATTGAAAATGTATTGGAGATAACTGTGGGGCTAGAATTGTATGACTTCTTTTCATGGTTTTAGTAAAGGCTATCCTATTATAGCTCTCTATTATATTTTCCATTTTTATAGACTTAAGATTCTTCTCCTCTTCATCTAAAGTACCTTTTAAAGAACGTAATCTTATCTTGGCTGCCCCTAAGTTGCTTATCTCGTCAATCTTTATTACAGTACAGTTTTTATTGCTGGCTTTTAAAATTTCTTCCACCTGTTCTATGGCAATAGGATCTAAGCCGCAGCCAAAAGAGTTTAACTCCACTATCTCTAAATTATTTTCTTTAGCTACAAAGCTAGCAGCCTTATATAATCTTGAATAGTAAACCCATTGATCTAAAACTCTTAAAGGCCGTCTTACCTTTCCTAAATGAGCTATGGAATCCTCAGTTAATACTGCCATGCCTAAGCTGGTAATAATATTAGGTATTCCGTGATTTATACCCGGATCTATATGATAGGGTCTCCCTCCTAAAACAATTCCTCTTTTATTATTTTCTCTTAAATACTCTAGTACCTCCTCCCCTTTTTTCTTTATAAGTTTCTTTACTTCCGCTTCGCGTTGCCAAGCTTTCTCCAAGGCTCCAATAATTTCTTTTTTGCTAATATTAAACCCTGAAAATTCTTCATACAATCTTTGTATTAATCGTCTTTTACTATTTAAAGGAAGAAAAGGATTCATGTATTTTATATTATTTAATTTTAATGCATCTATGTTATTTTTAATAACTTCAGCATAGGAGGTTACCATTGGACAATTATAATTATTATTCGCTTCACTATCCTCTTTAATCTCATAGGGAATACAGGGATAAAATATAAAATCCACTTTTCTATTTATAAGCCACATAATATGACCGTGGACCAATTTTGCAGGATAACATACAGACTCTGAAGGGATGGTCTCTAATCCTAGCTCATATAATTTTTTTGATGATATGGGTGATAGTTCTACCCTAAAGCCTAACTCCTTGAAAAAGGCTTCCCAAAAAGGAAAATTTTCGTATATATTTAGCACCCTTGGAATACCCACTACTCCTCTATAGGCTTCCTCTATTTTTAAAGGCTTATAATCAAATATGATTTTCAATTTATACTCATAAAGGTTTGGAAGGTGATTTTTATCAGCTTTTTCATCCCCTAAAGCCTTTTCGCAGCGATTTCCTGCTATAAATACCTTTTCAGACCCAAATTCATTTATGGTGAGTAAGCAATTGTTCTCACATTTTCCACACCTTTTAAAATTTGTTTTCAAATTTATTGAATTAAGCTCATCTAAGTCCACCATTTTAGATTTACTGCCTTTAATATAATTATCTCGTGCAATTATAGCAGCTCCAAAAGCTCCCATAAGTCCAGCTATATCAGGTCTTATAACCTTCTTTCCTGTAATAAGCTCAAAACATCTAAGCACAGCATCATTATAAAATGTACCACCTTGAACCACTATATTCTGTCCTATTTCTTCTAAGTTCTTAATTTTGATTACTTTGTATAATGCATTTTTTATAATAGAGTAAGATAAGCCTGCGGATATATCCGATACCTCCGCCCCTTCTTTTTGCGCTTGTTTAACTCTTGAATTCATAAATACAGTACAGCGAGTGCCTAAATCCACTGGGTTTCTAGAAGTTAAAGCCTCCCTTGAAAAATCTGCTATATCCATATTTAAGGATTTTGCAAGGCTTTCTATAAAGGAGCCACAACCTGAGGAACAAGCCTCATTGAGTATAATTGACTCTAAAAATCCATTTCTAAGCTTTAGGCATTTCATATCCTGTCCGCCAATATCTAATATGTAATCTACCTCGGGAAGAAAATGCTTAGCTCCCTTATAATGTGCTAAGGTTTCAACCTGACCTATATCTATATTTAAAGCAGACTTTATTAGAGCCTCTCCATAGCCTATAACACAGGAATTAGCTATATAAACCTTCTCAGGTAGTACTTTAAATAAGGCTTTTAAGCTTTCAAGTACCGAACTTAAGGTATTACCTTCATTATTCTTATAGTGTGAATATAATAACTCGCCTTTAGAGCTTATAACAGCTATTTTTGTGGTAGTAGAGCCTGCATCAATGCCTAAATAAGCACCACCCTCATAATCCTTAAGCTCTTTTCTTTCTACTTTATGAATTCCATGAGCTTCTTTAAAATTTTTTAATTCATCTTCGTTTTTAAATAGAGGGGAAAGCCTTTCTACCTCATGTTCTTCATTATATTTATCATGGTTTATTTTATTTATAATGTCACTAAAGTATACTTCTTCCTCTTTCCTGGATAGCATTGCAGCTCCTACGGCTACATAAAGCTGAGATTGTTCTGGAAATATAGCCTCTCCTTCCCCTAGTTTAAGAGTCTCAGTAAATCTCTTGCCCAGCTCAGATAAAAAGTATAGGGGACCTCCTAAAAACACCACCTTACCCTTTATGCTCTTTCCACAAGCTAAACCGCTGATAGTTTGATTAACAATAGCTTGTAAAATAGATACTGCTATGTCTTCCTTCCTGGCTCCTTCATTGATAAGAGGTTGTATATCAGTTTTTGCAAACACCCCACAGCGAGCTGCCACAGGATATATTATTTTATAATCTTTAGCCAAATTGTTTAACCCTTCAGCATCTGTTTGCAGCAGAGTTGCCATCTGGTCTATAAAAGCCCCAGTACCTCCAGCACAAGTTCCATTCATGCGCTGCTCCATACCTTCTTTAAAAAAGGTAATTTTTGCGTCTTCTCCACCTAATTCAATGGCTACATCTATCTCTGGTAAAAACTCCTCAATAGCAGCAGTACAAGCTATTACTTCCTGCTGAAATGGTAGGTTAAGCCATTTAGATACTAATAAGCCACCAGAACCAGTAGTGGTTATGGTTATTTTACTCTCTCCTAAAAAGTTATAGGCTTCTTCTATAGATTTTTTTATAGTACTTTTTATATCAGAAAAATGCCTTTTATAGCTACTATAAATAATCTTATTATCATCATCTAATATCACAACTTTTAGGGTGGTAGAGCCTACATCCAACCCCACATTATATTTTATGTTCAAAAAATTCATCTCCTTGAATACATTTTATTGGAATTCTATAGAATATTTTTGACATATTTAAAGGATTAAATACCTAATATTTAAAATAAATAAAACTAGGGTTGATATTTCCCTAGTTTTACTTATAATCATTTATTTAATTTTCTTATGGTATTAATATCTACTCTTATAGGAGGTGCTGAGGCATTCTTTCCCCTTACGCTAATGTCCTCTAGCGGTATGTTCATTTCTCTAGAAATTATTTTCTTTACCCTTTCCCTGCAAAAATTACCTTGACAGATACCCATCCCTGCCCTAGTTCTTCTTTTTATAGCATCCGTAGATTTTATTGGAATTCCTCTATGCAAAGCATCTATTATTTCACTCTCGGTGACTTTTTCACATCTGCATATGATATTTTTTGATGGATCTTCATGATCTACTTTTCCGTCAAAATCATTAGATTTCTTTACAATTATACCTTTCCTTTTCGGATTGAAGTTTTCTTTTTCAACTAGGTTTAATCCTGAATGCTTTAGTATCCCTATAACTCTTTCTGCTATAGCTGGTGAGGAAGTAAGACCTGGAGAGTCTATTCCCGCTGCATTTATAAATCTCTTTACGGCACTTTCTTCGATTATAAAGTCATCGCTATTGCTTATGGCTCTTATACCTGAAAAGGTAGTTATGGACTTTTTAATCTCAAAATCTGATATGGATTTTCTTGCAGTTTCTATGATATATTCAAGACTTTCTATGGTAGTAGCTACATCCGCTCTATCATCTATTTCTTCTGCATTAGGTCCTATCATAAAATTCCCATGATAGGTGGTGGTTACGAGAATTCCCTTTCCCTTTGCAGTGGGCACTTGGAAAACTACTGTATTTACAAGATGAGCCTGGTTCTTTCCTAAAAGCACGTATTGACCTCTTCTTGGTAGTATTTTAAAATTATCTGCTCCCACCATAGCAGCAACCTTGTCGCTATACAACCCCGCTGCATTAATTACATATTTGCTTTCTATGTTTTCGTTAGTGGTTTCTATTATAAAGTATTCATCTTTAGTTTTAATGGATAAAACCTCACTGTTAAGTCTTAGATTAAGCCCATTATCTACAGCATTTTCTACCAAAGCTATGGCATATTCATAGGGAGATGCTACTCCGACGCTTTTACTATATAGAGCTACTTTAACTTCTTTATTTATATGTGGTTCTATCTCTCTTATTCTATCTTCATATATTATTTCTAAGTCATCACAGCCTATGGTTAAACCATTATTATAGAGCTCTCTTATTTTCTTTTCATCTTCTTCATTAAAGCCTATGACCAAAGCTCCCGGCCTTCTATAGCCAAAATTAAGCTCTCTCTCTAAAGCTTCAAACATTTTGTTTCCTTTAGCACAGAGTTCACCTTTTAAAGTACCGTGTTTAGCGGCATAACCTCCATGTATTATTCCACTATTAGCTTTTGATGCACCAGTACCTACATCTTCTTCCTTTTCGATTAGGCAAATGCTTAGTTTATATCTGGATAATTCTCTAGCTATAGCTGCTCCTACTACTCCAGCTCCAATGATAGTAATATCATACATAAAACCACATCCTTATAAAATAATAATAATATTACTTAATTCTACCTCATGCCTACAATTCCTTTTATATACCGTAAAATATTTATTTTTTAACTACAAATATCCAGGCTATAGAATCTTATTATATATAGCTTAAAAGCAAAGTTTAAGGTTAAATATTTAACCTCACTTTGCTTTAAGGCTTCCTTTTATGAAGTACTTCCCCTTAGGAAATGCTTCTCATTTTTTATTTGTTTTTCTTAATGTAAAACATGTTATCTAATACTGGCCAATTCTGTGGGAAAGGTTGAGCTAGTACCCAATAGCTAACTCCTTTAAGTCCATACTCCTTTACTAATTTATACTTAGCTTCCACACTTCTTGCATCTTCAAACCATACTACGTGCTGATTCTTATTCTGATCTATATAATTATAATAAGGCGATTGAGCTTTCTCATCATACTTTATCTCAGCTCCATATTTGCCTGCTCTATTAATAGCCTCTTGGTTTCCTATGCTCTGAGCAAATTCTCCTCCAGGTGTGTAAGGTAATGTCCAGTCATAGCCGTAAAGAGGTACTCCCATCATAATCTTTTTAGGAGGAATAACGGACACTGCATAATTAATAACTTTTCTAACCTCATTAATTGGTGCCACAGCCATAGGCGGACCTCCAGACCAACCCCATTCGTAGGTCATGATTATAACAAAATCCACAATTTCCCCATGAGCCTTATAATCGTGAGCTCCATGCCAAGCTCCACTGGTGACATCATAGGTTTTTGGTGCTAAAGCAGTGGCTACTAAATATCTTGGATGGAGACGCTGTACTAATTTTCTTAAGAAATTATTGTATTTCTCCCTATCCTCAGGAGGTATCCTTTCAAAATCTACTATCACTCCATCATAGCCTTTACTTTGAATTAAATTATATATATTATTAATTAAAGTCTGCTGAAGATTTTCACTGTTTAAAATATTGCTTATAAGCTTTGTATCAAAGTTAGCTCCTGATATATTAGTTACAGATAGCATGGGGGATACACCATTAGCCTTTGCAGTTTGTATTATAAATTCGTCATTTAAGGGTGTTAGGTTTCCCTCTGGAGTAACATGATGGCTGAAGGGAGTTATATAGGTTAAATACTTAATAGCTTCATCTAATGATCTTTTTTCTTTTTCTTGAGTAGAGGGTTGAATAAAGGCATTAACTTCTATTTCTCCGTATAAATTTGCACTCTCAGGTATTCTTATTATCATCCCTGGATAAATGGCTTCTGGATTAGTAATTCCGTTTAATCTCAAAATACTATCAACGGAAACTCCAAACTTTCTTGCAATGGACCAAATACTATCTCCTGGCATAACTCTATAGGCGGTTTCTTGTGTAGGAATTATAAGAGTTTGCCCTACTACTAAATTAGGTGAATCCTCAATCTTATTAGCAGTAACTATACTCTGAGGAGTAACTCCAAAGCGCTTAGCTATAGACCAAACAGAATCTCCTGGTTTAACAATATAAATTCTCACTTCCAATCTCCTTTTATGAAATTCTTTCCACTATTTAATATATTCACTGAACTCTTTACTGTTCAACTTATACAAAAAAATTCACCCTTTATATCATATAAAGAGTGAATTCTAAACATAGCTTAGAAGCTTGGTAGGTTATCTAAATTATCCTCATCAGTTCCATTGGGATTGCTTCTTAAAAATTCTCTTCCATTTTTAGCTGTACCTACATTTACTCCAGATATTTGATCATTTTTCACCATAGCTATCGCTTCTTTTATGCGATGCACTTCTCCATTTTCAAGCTGCACATCAGTTATATCTCCATCCCCATTCTTTTTTACCTTTACAATCTTATGCTTATCCATTTATTACTCAGCTCCTTTCATAGTCTCTATGAAGATTTTCTATTGAGTAATATTAGTATGCGTAAACTCAAAAATTTTATTCAAAGCACTACTAAGATATTTAGAAAAGTTAATAAGGTTTAAAAGTATTACATATTAGAAATAATAATAATAATAATTAAATACAATTTTTATTTATGAAAGGATATTTTAAAATGAATGTAAACAAAGAAAATACTTTAGTATGCCATAATTGTAATAGTTCAGATTTTCAAATTAAGTGTCAAGCTACCTATGTATACACCTACGAAATTAAATATGTAGATGATAATAGTATTACTACTGAAAATGGCACTCTCCCCTATCTGTTTAATAATAGGGAAAAGATCAACGAAAAAGACTATGTTTTATGCAAAAAATGTGGATCAACTTATCCTTGTTCCTTAAACAAAGGTAAAGACGAAATTAATCTAACAATTCTGCAAAGAGCCCTTCGTTCTGATTATCAAGAAACACCAGAACTTTGGGGATAGTTTTAGTAAATTTATGCTAAATATTTATCTATAGTGGCAAGCTTTGACTTTAAACTAAAAACAATATTTATTCTTCCATAATATGCTATATGGTATAATTAATATAAAAGTTATAAGTGTTTATGGAGGTTTTTATGATTAATAACTCAAAGAATAAACATATTGCTTATGTAGGAACCTATACTGATAATGGCAGTAGAGGCATATATGGTTTTTCCATTGATAGTTCAAAGGGGACTGTTGAAGACTTAGGATTATTAGCAGAGCTTCAACACCCTACTTATTTAACTATAGCTAGTAACAACAAGCATCTCTATTCAGTTATAAAAAAACAGCATTCCCTTGGAGATTCCCTAGGTGGAGCAGCGGCCTTTTCCATCGATAGCCAAAGTGGTAAACTTAGCCTTTTGAACTATGAAGTGGCTTCGGGTAAACCACCTTGTCATATAAGAGCTGATAGGTGTAACAAATATTTATTTACTGCTAACTATCATGAGGGAAGAGTTATGGTTCATCCAATTAATCTAGATGGTAGCTTATGTCCCTCTTCTTCTGTCATAATCCATGAAGGATTTGGTAAGCATAAAGAAAGACAAGAAAAGCCTCATGTTCATTATGTCACATTGACAACTGATGAAAAACATCTTTGCGCTGTAGATTTAGGTATAGATAAAGTTATGCTCTATGATTTTAATTCAGAGGATGGTACATTATCTCCTTCAAATATTCCTTTTATACAGGTTAAACCTGGCTCGGGCCCAAGGCATATGACCTTTAGTCATGATGGTAAATTTGCTTATGTCATAAATGAACTCTCTTCAGATATTTTAGTGTTGGAGTATGATAATAAAGACCTATGCTTTAAGGAAATACAATATATTTCTGCATTACCTAAGGGATATGATGGAATTAGCTATGGAGCTGCTATTCATATAACTCCAAATGATGAGTATTTATATGCTTCAAATCGTGGACACGATAGCTTGGCAATATTTAAAATTAATAAAACTACCGGAGGGCTTCAATTTCTTTGTCATTGCTCTACTTTAGGTAATTTTCCTAGAGATTTTGTTATAGATCCTACTGGAAATTTTGTTTTTGTTGCCAATCAAAATTCTAACACAGTTATTCCTTTTGCCATAGTAAAGGAATCTAACAGGCTAGAACAAGTCAGTGAAGCTATAAAAATACCTAGCCCTGTTTGTATAAAAATATTAAGCTTATAATCAAAATAATGCTTTAGGCATCTAAAAAATAACTATGTAGTATGCTCGTATATTTCGCGTAATGCTATGTCTGCTGCTAATTATCTCACTACTAATAATAACTTTGTACTTGTCTTACACAAAATATACATCACATCTTTAAATAGTTATTTTTATGATGCCTTACTCAAAAGGCTTTATTTCTAGTGCATTATAAAATTCTTTATCAATATAGTGAGTTAAACTTAATTTATTATACTTTCTAAATTTTATTACTTCGGCTTTCATATCCTCGCCATATACCCCGTCCAATCTCCCTGAGTAAAATCCTCTATCTTGCATTCTTCTTTGAACTTCATAAACATCTGCGCCTCTGTCTCCTGGTATTAATGTCCTAAATATATTTGTATCTAAACCGTATGCTCCGCCGTATATTATTACTTTAGTTCCAACTCCCACAAATTTGTATAATTGCTCCACGTCCTCGTTTAACATTCTAATACATCCAAGAGAGATAGTGCCTCCAATAGATAAAGGCTTATTGGTGCCATGTATTCCATACTGTCCCCAAGGTACATTCATACCCATCCATCTTGTTCCGAAGCCTCCGCCCCACCCAGCTGCTTTATCAACAATAGTCCAAGTGCCTATAGGTGATGGAGTACTAGGTTTTCCACCAGCTATGGGATAGGTTTTATGAATTTTTTTAGTAAAATCGTTTATTAAGTATAGTTTATGCTCATTTAAATCTACCACAACAGTATAGGAATCCTTACCTTTTTTAGGTAGATTCTCTTCTATTTCCTTCATATCCTTTGCATAAGCTAGGGATGAAAAACTTATTAATATAAATAAAACAAGTATAAATACAAAATAAGGACGCTTCACATAAACATCTCCTATTCTTTTTTATATTTTCAAAATCCTATTTTATTATTCTTCTCCTATGATATTTTTATTCTTAAATTTTAAAAAGAAGCCCCCTTATGAAGGCTTCTTCTCTAAAATTATTTATTTTTTTTAAATATAGATACTAAAGATGTGTTAAATCTTAAAATTACCCCAACAGCCAATGTTATCAATCCCATTATAGTCAAAGTTGAAAAATTTATAATAGATCCAGTCTTAACCAAGCTATCTGGCAATATATTGTTTGCAGCATTGCCATTGCCATTACCATTTTCAGGTTTACTCCCATTATCTATATTCCCACTATTACCGCCATCTATAACTATTTTATCCGTTTCTAACCCTTTAATTTCAAAGCCATATATTCTTGTTGCAGTATCCCCACCTTGAGTGGCCTTATCTATCATCAACCTTATATATTGAGCCTTTGTAACTGGCACTGGATGTGTTGTTGTACCAGCAGTATTATCTTTTACAGTCACAGCATCTGTCCAATTTTCTCCATCCTCACTTACTTGAATTCTATAAGCTCTAGTATTCATTGGAGCCCCTTCTCCACCTGCTTCAGCATGCTTAATTGTAAATTCAGTTATAACATAAGTGGAGCTTAAATTTACTTTTAACCAATGAGGTCCATCTCCTACAGCACACCATTTAGTATTATCCTTATTGTCTAAGGCAAATTGAGGAGCTTCCTTTTCATTTACAAAACTGCTAGCTGTGATGATAGTCTTCTTTTCCTCCTCACTTTTTGCATTATTAAACTTATTAAAAGCTAATATATTGGCTAAATCTTTTATACCTTCCTCAGCTGATTTAGCTACTGTTATGAAGTTCTTTTTAATAACTTCATCTTCTCCAGAGGTATTTTTAGCTATTAATGTAACAGTATAAATACCTTGTTTTAGATATTTAACTACAGGATTCATTTCTGTACTTGTTTCTATATTAGCTCCTTCAAACTTCCATAAAACCTCTTCTGTTACTTCTGAGGAAATGTTTGTAACCCTAACTTCTTCACCAGGTGCTATAAAATTTGTAGAAGTTTTAAAATCAGCTTTTGGCTTAGGATAAGAAGGCCACTGAAAAGTAACTCTTGATGCTTCACCATGTTTATAATTCTTACTCAAAGGAATTATTTCTAAAGCAGTAGTATTTTCTTTGTCAATTCTTCTCATCTCTTGTACATAATAGGCATTATTAGCCGTAGCTCCTAACAATTCCTTACTTCCATCTGGTTTAATTCTATAGATTTCATATTGCTGCACATCTCCGTCTATTTTATCCCATGATAACCTTACATCAGTATAAATTCCATCTCTAAAATCAGTTTCTTGTACCTTTAAATTTGATACTAAACCTAATGCTTTATCATTACTATTATTTCTAACTGAAATTTGTCCTACATTTGCTTCATAATTTGCTATATTGTTCTTTTCCTTAAAGGAGAGAGATATTGAACTTAAGGTCTTTCCAGCAAAGTTCTTTAAAGATATAGCCTTAGTATTCCATTCAGTATTCATGGTATTTCCTAAATCTAAATACTCCGTAGTCTCTTGTTCCTTAAAGTTCAGCGCCACTTTTACGCTACTATTTAAAATATTAGTCTTATAAGTTAGAGATACTTCAGTATTATCACTAATTAGCAACTGAGTTTTATAAAGCTTTAACATAGTTTCTTCGTTAGCTTTTAAATCTCCTGTTATCTTTAAAGAGCTACCACCATAATAAGCTGTAGAATAGTCTATATCTGGCTTTAATGTATTTCCTCCGCTATTATTTATTACCCATCTCCAAGTAGGCATTATATCCTGTAAACTTCTATTATTCCACTCATTATTTTTTACAATTTTTCCATCTACAGCGTAGAACTTACCATTTCCCATATTAAAATTAGTGGTGAATGGCAGTGAGGTAATCGTTGCTTTCTCTACCACGTAGTTTGCTATACCTTTCCAATTATGTTCAGTATTAGTGTACCTTGGATCTCCGCTTTCTCCAACCCATAGCCTAGACTCCTTCTTTAAGTACTCCTCCGTAGTTTTAGCAGAAAAGAAAGTCCAGCTTGGACAATATAGTCCCAAGGAGGTATATGCATCATTTCCATTGTTATTAGGGAACAATACATCCCATTTCACACTAGTCTCATATCCCTTTTCCTGTACGTCTACTCCTGCATAAAGATCAAAACAGCTTCTTCCCATTTGTGTGGCAAGATCCCTTGATTTTTTAAGCTCTGTACCATCTGTATAATAAATAGTAGCTTTATCTCTCTTATACCACCCTTTATTGTTCCACCAAAAGTTTAAGAACATGCCATCAGATACCTTTTTATCCTTTTCTCCAAAGAAATTCTTATTTTCTTCATTAAGCATATTTTGCCAATCAACATAGCCTTCATCTATCATGGCATCATACCATATGATTTGCATTCCTGATGGCTTATGCTTCTGTAAATAAGCTAAAAATTCCTTCATTAAAGTAGCATCTTCTTTTGTTAGAGTCTTTTTATCGGTTATATATCGAGTACCTGTTTCTTGATTTATAAACCATCCATCAAAATTATAATATTTTGCTACTTCAATAAGTTTATCAGCTACCGGGAAATTGCCTTTTTCATCTTTAACCAAGAAGTCTCTTAACCATTCATCTTTTCCCCCATAAACATAAGGAGGAAAAAAAACTGTTCCTAATACTGGAACACCATTTTTATGGGCTGAATCTATAACATCCGCACTAGGTGGAACTATTAGACCTTCTCCAGAAGAACCTCCCCAATAAATTAAAGTGTCAACATATTGCCAATAGCTAAAAGTATGAACATCAAATTTATTTGAGCCCTGTGAAGGAACACCTGAAGTACTTGGATTCATTATTTGAAGAGCCATAACTTTAGGTTTATCACTAGCATTTGAATTCATTTTATCACTATTAAAACGATTGCTTAAGCCTATTGAAGCTCTATTAAAAATAGCATCCTTATCTTTAGTTGGTGTCCACTGTAGAATTTGCTTTGGAAACCAATAGGATGAATGGGGCTGAGCCGCTAAAGCTCTTATAGGGTTTAGTATACTCATACATACCATAAAGGCAGCTGAAAATATTAAAATCTTTCCCTTATGTTTAATTGTAATTTTCATATTTACCTCCATTAAAATTTAATAACTAATAAGGATATCCTTTGAAAACGTAAACATTTATTTGGTACAACTAACCATTTATGCTATGAGTATATTATACATAAGTATAGGAATATAAAAGCACATGAAAAATTATAGTTTTAATGGATTTTTTTCATACATCTATAGGCTTTATAACTCAACTGTTAACTTATACATGCACATAATGTCTTGAAGATTGCCATTTTAGAACATGCTCTGCATTCATTATCCAACATTTTTATGCAAACAAAGAAAAAAATGTTTTAAGATGTAACATATTGTCGGTTTATTGAATAGTATATATTAGGCTAGAGAATGAAAGCCATAAATCAAAGGAGGAATTAAAATGTTTGAAGATAAATCTGATTTCTGTGAAGATAGACCTAGGTTTTGTGGAGAAGTACACGCTGAAACACTTTCTATGTGCGAGGGTGAAAATGTAACTCCAATGGGAATAAGCGGACCTGTTGTATCTAAAATTCCTGTGGTTTTAGCCGAGAAAGAAATTCAAATAGATATAGAAGCTTCTATAGAGTTAAAAGAAAAGTTCTTTGAAATTAAGAGAATTAAAAAAGATATATTCTTAACTCAATGCAGATTACTTCCAACAGCTGGTCGTAGAGATCCTGTTACTGGAAGATTAATATCTGGAAAATTATTCATAGAAGGCTTTGTTCTAAAAAATATAGAATTCGCCACTGCTGATTGCTCACATGACCATGTGGTAAGCGGAGATATTAAGCATACTACAGCTAAAATACCATTCCGTTGCGTTACAGAAGTATTCTTTGTTACTCAACCACAAGTTACTCGTAGAATTAATTCTGTAGAGACTAACTTTTTCTGTGAAAGAGAGCACGACTGTAAACATTGTAAAGATGAAGAAATAGGAAGAGATCTTTGTGAAACCGATAGAGAAGAAACAGTTTTCTTCGACGAAAAACCATTCTGCGAATTAGTTTCAGCAAGATTTATTGAAGCGGATATTAATAGAGAGCCTGAGCACAAAGATGGAACAAGAGTTTTTGAAAAATTAGTTGAAAAATTAGTAGTATTCCTAACAGTTAAAGTTCTTCAAAAACAACAAGTTAGAGTTCGTTAATACCTTTAAAAAGAGCATAACCTGAGGTTGATGTTAGCCTCAGGAGAGCTCTTTTCTTTTTTATAATACATACTTGCATTAAAATTCTTCCATTATGTCTTGATGAGAATATATAGAACTTTTGCAATGTATATCAAAATTGTATAATTACTAAAATATAAAAAAAGGGCAACTTTCGCTGCCCCTAAAAAATATACTGAGAAGAAGAAAAGTGGATTCAATATAACTAAATCATGCGTGCTCTAGTTATATATTATATATTATGACAATACTTACTGTTTTGCTACATTTTTTTAAATTACTTTTTATTATAATAACTTTTGCAACAAATTTCCCTGTAATGCTCTGGAACCTTTTCGCCATTTTCTTCATATTATATACAAGAAAGTATAAATTACTTTCTATATTTTAAGGAGGTTAGTAAGTATGTATACTAATGAAGAATCAATCACTTCCAATTCGACGAGCATACCCCCTCATGTTCACGAGTTTGAACAAAGTACTAAATTAGCCGAATTAGGTGCGGACAGGCATAACCATAGAGTTGCTGGAGTTACAAGTGAATTTATTCCAGTAGGCGGTGGTAGACATGTCCATGTTATACTCTCTAATACAGACTCATTAGATCACCATCACGAAATAGGAGTAGTTACTGGACCAGATATTCCTATCCCTAACACTAATAAGCATGTTCACCTTGTGCAGGGAGGAACTACCTTTGATGATGGACATCTTCATGATTTTCTTTTTACTACGCAAATTAACAGCCCTTTAGTATAAGTAACTTTTAAATTCACCGAGAGAAGTTTTTATAACTTCTCTCTTAAATATATATTCTATAAAAAACAACCCTTGAATTTACAAAGGTTGTTAGATGTTTAATAGCTTCTTCGAGCGAAATCCACAAATCTAAATTTATCCGGTCTATGCCTAGACTCAGTATATTGAAATAAGCTTGTATCATTAAGATAGGTGTAGCTCTTTACTACCACAATCATATTATAATTTTCACAATCCAAGTACTTTTTATCTTCCTCTGTGCATTGCTGCACAGTTATCTCCTTTTTTGCAAAACTAATTCTAAGTCCTAACTCCTTTTCAATATACTCGTATATGGAATCCTTACATATTTCCTCTGTTAAGACCGGGACAAATTCCTTATTAAAAAAATCTTTATCTAATATGATTTTTTTTCCATCAATTTTCCTAACTCTTATGACCTTCCAAGCTTCAGCTTCATCATTTAAATTCAGTTGAGCTTTTAGAAATTTGTCAGGGTTAACACATTCAAGCTCTTGAACTATAGTTTCTGATTTTACTCCCATATTTTGAGTTAATTCTTTAAAGCTAGTTATGCCTGAAACCGGAAAATTAAATTTATTAATATCAAGTATAAGTGAACCTTTTCCTTTAATTTTATGAATATGCCCACTATCCTCTAATAGATTTAAAGACTTTCTTATAGTATCTCGAGACACATTGTATTGCTCCATTAATTCATTTTCTGAAGGCAGCTTTGTATTTGATGGATAAAAGCCATTTTCAATTTTGGTTAAAATTTCATTATAAATAGTTAAGTATTTACTGTTCATCACATATCACCGTAAATATATTAACATCTTAATAGTTATTTTTCAAGATAATAAACTACCGACTCATAGGATCTTAACTTTATTATATTAGATATCTCAGAAGAATCTTCATAATTAGAAATTAATATTTTACTATTATATTCACTAAGCTTTAAGCTCTTCGGCAGCTCAAAAACAGCTTCTTTTTCATAGAAATTATTAATAACTATCAGCTTCTCATTATTTAACTCTCTTTCATAGGCAAATACACTTTCATGGTCCTCCATCATTGGTTTAAAAATACCTTCTGAAATTATATTAAGCTCTTTTCTTAATTGTATTAACTTTTTATAATGATAAAATATAGAATCCTTATCCCCTAGTTGCTGCTTTGCATTAATATATTTATAATTTTTGCTTAAGGGTATCCAAGGTATCCCTTCTGTAAATCCGCCATTATTATCCTCACTCCATTGCATAGGCGTTCTAGAGTTATCTCTGGATTTTGATTGCAAAATTTTAATTATTTCTTCTTCTGCTTTTCCTTGCTCCTTTAAAATATTGTAGTAATTTATAGATTCAATATCTTTATATAAGCCTATATGCTCAAAATAAGGATTAGTCATGCCTAATTCCTCTCCTTGATAGATATAAGGGGTTCCTCTAAGCATGTGTACGGTAGTAGCTAGCATTTTAGCCGACTCCTTAATATATTTAGTGTCATTTCCAAATCGTGATACTATACGGGGTTGATCGTGATTGCACCAGAATACTGCACTCCATCCCTCCCCTTCTTGAATGCCTAACTGCCAAGAAGTGATTATTTCTTTTAACATTTTAAAATCGAAATCCATCAAGGTCCACTTATCCCCCTCTTTATAATCCACCTTTAAATGATGAAAATTAAACACCATAGATAACTCCTTTTCTTCTGGTTTTGAATACTTAACACAATGGTCTATGGTGGTAGAGGACATTTCTCCTACAGTGATAATATCATCATACTTTCCAAAAGTATCTCTATTAAGCTCCTTTAAATATTCATGTACATGGGGTCCGTCTGTATAGAAACGGCGTCCATCGCCTTCATTATCATTCTCATATTTCTCTGGTTTTGAAATTAAATTAACTACATCCAGTCTAAAACCTTTTACTCCCTTATTAATCCAAAATTCAACGATTTTAAAAATTTCTTTTCTAACCTCTTCATTTTCCCAATTCAAGTCTGCTTGAGTTACATCAAATAGATGTAAATAATATGCCTTTAATTCTTCCACATACTCCCAAGCTGGGCCTCCAAATTTTGAGCTCCAATTAGTAGGACTCTCTCTGTCTATATCTTCTTTAAATATATAGTATTTTTTATATTTTTCTTCATTTCTAATAGCTTTTTTAAACCAAGGGTGTTCTGTAGAGGTATGATTAAATACCATATCTAGCATAATATCTATTCCAAGCTTCCTAGCTTCAGAAACCATTTCCTCAAAGTCTTCCATTGTTCCAAAAACGGGATCTATATTACAATAATCGGCTACATCATAGCCGTTATCTCTTTGAGGAGAAATATAAAATGGCGTTAACCATATATAATCTACACCCAATAACTTTAAGTAGTCTAGTCTTTTAGTCACTCCTTTTAAATCACCAATACCATCTCCATTAGCATCATTAAACGACTTAGGATATATTTGATAGACTACACTTTTTCTAAAGTTCTTCATAACCAATCTGCTCCTTTTAATTAAAGCACAATTCACATTTTATTGTGAATTGTGCATTATGAACTATGAATTAAAATTCCATGAATTATTAATATAAAGTACTAATTTAATATTAAGCGTCTACAGTCTCTGATTTCTTAACTGCAATTTTTCTCTTAGAAAATACAATTGTTAATGTGAAAGGCACTACTATAGCAGTTATCATAGCTAAAGCAAAGGTTAACATATGCTGAGGCTTTATTGATAGTATACCTGGTAATCCTCCAACACCTATGGAGTTGGCCATAACCCCTGAACCTACTGATATTATTGCTGCAACAGAAGAACCTATCATGGCAGCTAGGAATGGATATATATACTTCAAATTAATACCAAACATAGCTGGCTCTGTAACTCCTAAATAGCAGGAAATAGCTGCTGGAATGGATACTTGTTTTTCTTCTTCATTCTTTCTGTTCAAATATATTATGGCTAAAACTGCAGAACCCTGAGCTATATTAGATAAAGCAATCATAGGCCATAAATTTGTTCCGCCTAGTTCACTCATAAGTTGTAAGTCTATAGCATTAGTCATATGATGTAACCCTGTAATTACTAGAGGAGCATAAGCAAAACCAAAAATTGCTGCAAATAGCCATCCTAAGGTTGATGTAAGTCCTGAGTATACAACATTTGATATCACTGAACCAATTTTCCATCCTAAAGGTCCTAAGATAGTGTGCGCTATGAGTACTGTTGGTATCAGAGCAAAGAATGGAACTATAATCATGGAAATATAAGAAGGAACTATATCTCTTAATTTTTTTTCTAAAATTGCTAACACAAAGCCTGCTAATATTGCTGGTATAACTTGCGCTTGATAACCTATCATCTTAATTTGAGCGAACCCAAAATTCCAAACTGGTATCTCCTTTGCTCCAGCTACAGCATAAGCATTTAATAATTGCGGTGAGACTAAAGTGAGGCCTAATACAATACCTAGTATTTGAGTAGTACCCATTTTTTTAGATATAGACCAAGTTATGCCCACTGGCAGGAAGAAGAATATGGCTTCTCCAATTAACCATAAAAAATGATGAACTCCTGACCAAAACTGAGAAACTTCCGTTAAAGCCTTTGTCCCATTTTCAAGCATCTTGATGTCTCCAATAATATTACGGAAGCCTAGTATTAAACCTCCAACCACTATAGCTGGAATAAGTGGAGTAAAAATATCTGCTAAATGAGAGATAAGTCTTTGCAATAAATTCATATTCTGTCTTGCGGTGACCTTTGCAGCGTCTTTGCTTACCCCTTCAACACCTGATTTTTCAACAAATTCATTATAAAAAGTCTGTACTTCATTACCTATTATGACCTGAAATTGTCCTGCTTGAGTAAAAGTGCCTTTTACAGCCTTTATGCTCTCTATTTTCTTAATATCTGCCTTAGCGTTATCATTTAGTACAAAGCGCATACGCGTAGCACAATGTGATACCGCAGCAATATTTTCCTTTCCTCCTATAAACTCTAGTAATTGCTGAGTTTCATTTGAAAATTTACCCATATTTAATATCCTCCCGTATCATTTTTTATAAAACCTTTTAAATATAATGATACCTGCTTCATTTAAACTTTAACTGTAATATAATAACTATTTTTCTTAAACAATTTTATAATTATAATGCCTATTCATATTCTAGTAAACATTTTCATTTTTACAACTTATACGTACAAGTTATCTATAAGTAAATCATAACTTGTACGTACAGGTTTGTCAATATGATTTTTATTATTTATATTAATTTATTTTATTGAATGCATTTTAATGTTAAAAATTTAATAAAATAAAGATTCTTTAACTAGTGAGAATTTTAATTGTTAGCTATAAGCCCTCCTCTCTAATTAAAGAATCTTTGATTTTTAAAAAATATTCTTTAATAATGTACACGCACTAACCAAAATCTTATATTTTTATCACTCCAGCCAAGATCCCAAGGGACTCTATTTCTATCGCTATTATGACAAGTAACTAGAGAGTATCCTCTTGAATCAGCTCCGCTTACTACAGAAATATGAGTTATATCTCCCTTCTTTTCATAAGCCACAAAATCCCCTGGCAAAAGCTTATAGGAAGCTTTATACACTTTTTCGTAGCTTCCGTAGGCGATTACCGATGCCCTACCGCTATAAATCATATATTCTTTAAAACCATCGGCATTTAACCAAGCTCTTGTAGCTCCGCTGCCATCATAATTCCAATCTGAATTTTTTTTAAACTTTCCTCCCTCAAATAGTATCTGGGAGGCGAAATTTGCACAATCTCCGCCTTGGGGATTATAATCTCTATAGTTCTTATTATACTTAAATCCATATTTTTCTTCACTGGCAGCTCCACAATATTGCTCAGCATATTCTATGGCCTTTATTCTTCTTTGATTCAGTTTTGAAAAATCTCTTTGCTTCTGTGATAAAATATACTCCTTCATAGAATCCACCTTTAAATTACTTAAATCCAAGGAATCTGCAAAGGGATCCTTATACCATTCCTTAGTAATGATCCATTCACCTTCTCTATTTACAATGTTTAATACATGATAGGTGCCCATTCTAGAGCTATTTATATTATCAGGTTCATCTTCATAAATATATTTATACTCTGTAGAGCATATTAAATTAACTGAAAACTTATCCTCCTTTCCTTTAATGCTTTTAATTACCACCTTAGGTATTATGTCTATGAACTTAATACCCTGCTTCTCTTCCCAATTACGAATATATTTTACTTTTCTTTGCTCATGTTCATAAGCCCATATCCCATAATTAGTATTTTTATCATAGATGGATTCAATAAGCTCTAAATCCTCACTTAAAATGGCTTTGTTTCTCTTTAAAAAAATCTCTTCAATTGCCTTTGTAACCTCTTCTTTAGAGCTCTCTGCAAAAGAAGAGGCTAATGAAAATTTGTTATCATATATTAATAGAAATATATTACTCAGTACTATAAGTTTTATTATGAATAATTTTAATTTCTTTCTTTGATGAAAATTCATACTATGAATACTCCTTTACCAACAAAATATTACTCAATTATAAGTTTATTATTCCCTATTAATAAAACTGTACTATCGATTTTTTCAATATTTCTCTTTACATTTTCATCCTCTATAGGTAATGTGTCATACCACTTTCCACTATTTTTTTCGCCGCTGCCAAAGTATCTAGACTTTAAAATAATTTCAGGTCTATATTCAAAATGTAATATATCAAAATGATTCCACTTCCCTCCCCAAACAAATCCATTCTTCTCAAATATTTCTACCAATTCTTTTGGATAAGATTCTAGTCTCTTTTGCCCTTGCTCTTTAGAAGCCCATTTCCAATAGTCTCTGCTGTCTCTCACTAAATCAATTGCTATACCGAAGGCATGAGGACTCAATCTATTAGTACCTGCTATATATCTATAGTTAAAAGTTCCGCTACAGGGAAACGCAAAGGAATTAATGCTAGGTTTCTTCTGAATTAGGGCCATGACTTCATTCATAGAGGCTTTGAGAGCCTCCGCAGCTCTATTCTCCCCATTAAACTGATAGTAGCCATATCCAACTTTTACTTGTTTTAACTTAGCTTCAACTTGTGATTTTGACTGTCCATAAATCTCGGTTAAAATACCATATATTCTAGCCCTGCCAGGATCAAAATTTGTATTCATTATTTTAGATATGGGTGAAAGAGGATAAATTTGCTCCATCATATCTTGTATATCAGGATTAGCTAACTTTTCTTCATGGCCTTTTGCTTTTTTATCATCATATAGTATCTTTCTACCAGATTTCATAATAATATATACTCTGCCATCCTCAGTACATTGTAAATCCTTAATATATTCTGGATAAGCCATCATTAAACAAAATAAATCCTGCTTCATAGTTATTTTATAAGTATTTATATCTGAAGCTTTAGCAATAGACCTTCCACTTATTAAAACTAAAACTACTATAAAAATAAGCTTAATTTTTCTCATAGTTTTTTCACCTCTTTACTAACCTGAGCTATTTTAAAAATATTTTTATTTGCTTTTCTTTTTATATGCTTACCAATATAACGATATTGTATGTATAGTAAAGCTTAGACACAAAAAACACTATCAAAATTTTTGATAGTGTTCTTATGATTCATATATTAAGCTTATAGAAGCTCTAAAACCAATTTTCCAACCCGTTCTGTTGAGTTCCCATCAGCATTATCATGATAAAAATATAATGACTTTTTTCTTATTTTTTCATATTTATCTACCCCTGAACCCAACTCTTCTAGATAATTAACTATTTGATCTAAGGAACTAACCTTTGGTCCTGGAGTATGCAAATCATTATAATAATCTATTACTAAACCTCTATGTTTCACGTAATCTTCAGTATCCATATCTAGATATATTATAGGCCTATTAGTTAAAAGGTAATCTACATAGATTGAACTAAAATCCGTGATAAGAATATCTGTAATGCACAGTATCTCTTGGGTGTCACTCCATATATCCGCTCCTACAAATTTAAAAGTATTAGGATATTCATTAGTTATATCCATGATCTTATCTCTGAAATTACTATCTCTTAAGCAATGATGGTGAGGTCTTAGAAGCAATACATAATTACCTTCTCTTAAATAAAGTTCAAATTTTTCCGTTTCCTTCTTATCAAAAAACCAATAATCATTAAAATCCGAACCCTCTGGTTTCTCTCTCCAGGTTGGTGCATAAAGTATCACCTTTTCATTCCTCTTTAGTCCAAAATTCTCTACTAATTTTTTTGTACAAATTTTCATTTTTGTACTATCTATAAGCATATCATTTCTCGGAAGCCCCAGTGGAAGATATTCAGGATATTTATCATCAATTTGAAGCTTTTCTTTTGGAAAGAAGTATTCATTGTCCCTTTTGCTTAAACATATAATATAATCAATGTTTCTTAGTTGCTTTTGAACTTGTTTTATCTGCCTACTATAAACATAGTCAGTAGGATTTTGCTTTGTTCCAAAGCCATGAAATACTTGAACGATGATTGGATTTATATACATGGTAGAAATAGGCGGAAGATTAGTTGTGATTATCATCTTTAACCTAGCACAAGTTAAGGCACATTTTAAACTAAGAGAATAAACTGCTCTAATGCCATTTTTATTAAGTTCCTTTACCAGCCTTTTGTCATTTAAAATCCATACTAAGGAATAGTCAGTTTTTCCCTTTATATATTCATATAAGTATTTAGCATTATCCCTATATAGATCACTATGAAATAGCACTATATCTTTTTTAGGCGTTAACTTATATAATATAGCTATAAAAACCCCAAATAACTTCTTTACTATATCTAACAAATCTAAACTCTCCTTTATTTATAAAATAAAGCTGATTACTCTCTTTCCCAGTTTTTTATTAGAAGCCTCAAACTCAAAGGCATCATAAAAATCATTAATGTTTTTTACTTCGTACTCTTCTAAAATCAAATTTGAAATCCTATTTTTAAAATTTTCATCCTTTAGGGTTAAAATTGAATTTTTAAAATCCTTAATATTACTTCTAGTTACTCCCATAATCTCTAAACCTTTTTCCAATACTATCCTTGTATTTATCTCGATATCGTCATCAGGCACCCCTGCAAGAACAATTTTCCCTCCTGGAAGAACATTATGCAGTATCTCTTCCACCGCTCCTTGAACTCCTTTTCCGCCTACACATTCAAAGGCTATATCTATTTTTACATTCTTCAGTTCTTCACTGCCTCTTAAAAAATACTGTTCCGCCGGAAATCTATATAATTTTTCTTCATTTTTTCCAATGCACACCACTTTGACCTTCTTGGTGGCTTTCAATGTACATGCTAATATATATCCTAGTATACCATCTCCCCAGATGCCTATGATGTCATCCTCTTCTATTTCTATTCTCCTAATCATAGCATGAGCTACGGAAATCAACTCAGAAAACACTGCAATATTTGAGGTTAATTCTTCAGGTACATAAACTAGATTGGATACAGGATAGCTTAAAAATTCTCTTGAAAAACCATTAAAATTACTTGATGCAAAGCGAGCATCAGGACAATAGTTTTCTCCAAGTTTTTTGTTTTGGCACACTTTATATTTACACTGGCTTTTTTCACAATTTAAAGTTAAGTTAGGTACTAAAACCACTCTATCCCCTGATTTAAAGGTTGATGTAGGATCATTTAACACTATTCCTACCGCCTCATGCAGCAGATTCATAGGATACTTTAATCCTAAGAGCCTTTTATCCCTTTGCCCAAGATAATATCTTATATCCGCTTTACAGATTGAAGCTTTCTCAATTTTAATTATTGCTTCATCCTCATTACACTCTACATCTTCTATAAATAAATCTAACCTTTTAGGTGCTACAATCTTAAAACTTCTTCCAAGCATTACACCATCTCCAGTTTACCTATTTTAATTACGGATTTTAACAGCAACAGATCTTCTGCTTTTGTTATTTTGAAATTTAGACTATCACCATTTACCATATGAACGGGATGACCTGTTTTTAACACCAATTGACAATCATCCGTAGCTTCCTTTATATCCTTCTGCTTTGAATATTCATGAGCTTCTTTAATAATAGAAAACCTAAAGCTTTGAGGGGTTTGCCCTAAATAAAGCTCATTTCTTTTTGGTACGCTATGAATAACTTTTGTATCTTCACTTTTGATTATAGTATCCGTAGCTGGTATTACTGTATCTGCCGCACCATACCTCTTAGCAACATCTATATTTTCACTAATTATCCTATGAGAAACCAGTGGTCTTGCTGAATCATGTATAACTATAATATCCTCACTCTCTATTTCTTTTTCAATTAATTTTAATCCATTGTATACTGACTCCTGTCTAGCTTCTCCTCCATCTACTATCCACTTTACCTTATTGATATCATATTTTCTAATCCAAATTTTCAAATCCTCCTGCCATTCTTTAAGACACGCTACTATAATATAATCAATTTCCCTATGCCTATCAAAGCATTCCAAGGTATGTATTATAAGTGGTTTACCGTATATATCAATAAACTGCTTAGGTTGATCTGTATTTCCCATTCTACTACCTTTTCCACCTGCTAAAATTAATGCAATATTCATTAACAGTCCTCCTACCAATTTAATTTTTTCATTAAATATAACTTTATTCCTTCCACTTCTTTCCTATAAAGCAATAATTCTGCTACAAGCAATGTAAATAGATATATGATAAATCCTATAAAATGCTTTATTCCTAAATATCTTAATAAGCTAAAAACACTAATGTAAAAAGCAATCATAAATATTTCTCTCTTATAAATCTCTATGCCTTTAAAGTCCTTAGCCCCATATAAGTACCATGCCGCAAAAGAAATTAAAGTGGCATAAGCAATCATGGTGGAATTCTTAATAACTAAAGTAAAGAAGCTATTTAGCATAAAAGCAATAATAAACATTTTAACTGCTACTACTAAATATTTTTTACCTTGCTTAGAAGCTTTGTATAAATTAGAGTACAATACATTAGTCAATGCTATAAAGGGCAGGCTTAATATCAATATCCCCATAACCTCCATAGAACCAGAATATTTGCTAAGAAATTTATCCGTTATAAGCTCTAATACAAAGTATCCTGAAGTACATAATATAGAAATTAATAGTAAACAATCTTTTGCTTTTCTTCTTATTTCAAAATTATTAATATTTCTTGATATATAGGGATAAAACAAGATTCCTATGGAAGTAATTAAAACAATAAATAAGTTTAACATGGATACAGCGTAGGAATAACTAGCAAATTCATAAGATGAAAAATAAGCTTTTATAAACCATCTGTCTAGAGAAAAGAATAAAGAGCATAGTGTATTTCCTAGCATCACCGTTATACCTATAGCACATATCTGTTTAATCTCCTTAAAAGATATAGCTTTTCCCTTTTTATATGATTTACAAAATATATAACTAAATATTATTGTCGCTGTAACATAGCTAAATATCTGCATAAAAATATATAGTTTAGGTGACCTATATATAAAAGCCACGATGAGCGTTGCCAACAAATTCATCACGTTTATAATGGCTTGTATAGAAGAATAATAATCGAATTCTCCTATAGCCCTATAATATAGCCTAATAAATAGAGTCACTTGAAAGGGTAAGATATAATAGGAAAAATATATAAAAGCTTTGTCCTTAATAATTAAGCTTGATATTAATATTAAAACTATTACCACAATCAATTGAGACTTTAAAATAAAGTTGTAATAGCCTTTTATTTTTTCTTTATCTACTTCCTCCCTACACTTTCCACCAAGGAGTATATATATGCCATCTGAAAAGCCAAAGTGGAATACCCCAGCATAGGTTGCATATAAAGAAAAGGTCTTTAAAAATGAATAGCCTTCTATATCTAAGGCCTTAGGTATCAAAAACCCACTCATTACTCCAACTAATATTCCAAATACATCTACAAATAAAACCTTTGATACTTTTTTCAAATTCATTTAGCTGCTCTCCTATAATCTTATGGGCATGATAAAAGCATATTTAATTTTAATGATGATAATATGGCAGGAAGGTTAATAAATTGTAAACAAATTTACAAAAGGGACTGCTTTCCAAGCAGTCCCTTTTGGTATTTAAATTATAGGCTAAAAGATGTTAGTAAAATTATACACAGCCCCCAATATATTGGCATCATTAGAAAAAGCACATTTTTCTACTTTAGGATAGATTTTAGCTATAGGTATATTGCTAATCATAGCATCTAATTTTTCATTTATTCTATCTACAAGGTCTTCTCTCTCACTTATAGCTCCACCTATTACAATCATCTCTGGGTCATAAATATATTGCAAGTTATATATACCCATGGCCAAATAGTGAAAGAATAAATCAATACCTTTTATACAAGCTTCATCTTTATTTTCTTCAGCTAGCTTAAAAACCATTTCTCCATTTAATTCCTCTGGAGAAATTCCTTTTAACCTGGCCACAGTCTTAACTAGAGCATGGGTAGATGCAGTTTCACTCCAATTTTTATATATACCCTTTTCAAAATCTTTTTCCATTATCATAAAACCAAACTCTCCTCCGAAAAGGTGTTTGCCCATATGAAGCTTCCTGTCTTTTATAACTGCACCACCTATACCCGTACCACAAACTACGAATAATACGTCCTTTGCCTCCTTAGCTACCCCTCTCCACACTTCTGCCAAAGCAGCACAATTCGCATCATTTTCCATAGAAACCCAATATCCAGTTATATTCTCTATTAATTTCCTTATATTAGGACCATGAATGTAAGGTATGGCAGAGGCCCCCTCTATTATTCCCCTAGCGTCATCTACTGCTCCTGGGCAACTCATTGCTATACCTTCTATATGATACATTTTTTCAAACTTCTTTGTTGCTTCCCCTATGATATCCAGTAATTCCTCTAGGCCGCTTTTAGGTGTAGGCCTTTTACCTTTTGCTATTATGACAGCTTCGCTATTCACTAGAGCATATTTTATGTTTGTCCCTCCTAAATCAAAAGCCATATAATATTTCATATAATATCCCACCCTTTTTTTTATTTACCCTTTATTTAAACTCCGTTATTTTTTGATACTTCCATCATCCAATATCCAGATTTTTTTATGGTCTTATTTTGGGTATCTAAATCTAAAGAAATATAACCATATCTATTCTTGTAAGCATTACACCAAGACCAGCAATCTATAGGAGTCCAAAGATGATATCCAAAGCAATTAGCACCTTCTTCTATAGCTTTATGAAGATATTCTAAATGTTCTTTTATGAAGTCTATTCTATAATCATCTTCTATAATTCCTTCAGAATTTCTAAATCTCTCTTCTCCTTCTACTCCCATTCCATTTTCAGAAATATACCAAGGAATATTATCATAATTATCTCTTAAATTAATAGCTATATCATAGATGCCCTTAGGATATATCTCCCAACCTCTATATATGTTCATTCGTCTACCAGGCATCTCATAATTATCAAAGTATTTATCTGGCATCCAAGGCTGTGAAGTATCTACAGTACTTTCCTTAGCTTTTATCCGTCTAGGTTGATAATAATTAACTCCCACAAAATCTACCCTATTGTTTTTAATTATATCTATCTCCTCTTGAGTACCCTGCCAAATTACCTGTTCTTCCTTTAATAGCTCTGTAAGCCCCTTAGGGAACTCTCCTCTAACTGCGGGATCCAAAAATAGCCTATTAAAAAACATATCTGCTATAAAGGAGGCCTTTTCATCCTCCTCAGAATTTGACCTAGCATAAGATGGTGTCAAATTCACTACAATACCAATCTTTCCACCCTTACTATAGCCCTTATCCTTAAATATCTTTATAGCTTTTGCAGAAGATAGATTAATATTAAAGGCTGCTTGCACTGCTTTTTTGCCATCAATAATTTTAGGATAATGGAACTGATAAAGATATTGACCTTCCACTATTACTATAGGCTCATTAAAAGTAATCCAGTGTTTAACCCTATCTGAAAATAGTTCAAAGCACTTTTCTGCAAAACCTGCATATAAATCCGTTACAAATTTTGACTCCCAGCCGCCATATTTGTCATAAAGCTCTATAGGTAAATCAAAATGATGCAAGCAAATTATAGGAATAATATTGTTTTTTAAACATTCATCAATAACCTTGTTATAGAACTCAGCTCCATCTTTGTTCACTTCCAAAGTCTCAAAATCTTTTATAAGTCTGGTCCACTGAATAGAGGTTCTAAAGGAGTTTAATCCTAGCTGTTTTATAAGCTTTATGTCTTCCTCATAGCTATTATAAAAATTAGATGTTATGCTGGGTCCTACTCCATTAAAAAATACTTCTGGCTCTATTTCAAACCAATAGTCAAATACATTTTTATTCTTCTTATTAAAGCTTCCCTCACATTGAGGACCAGAAGTAGCTGCTCCCCACCAAAAATTTTCCGGAAATTTTTTCTCCACCATTTTTTAATACCTCCAATAACCTTTTTGAAGCTCCTTTATGGCCTTATATAAAAAAAGCAGCTATGCTGCCTTTTTAATGTCCGTAGAATTACTTCCCTCTATAATTACCTGTGAATATTTAAAATAAACATTACAAATCCTTAAATCCTATTAATTGAACTTCACTTCTATTTATAAAATCTTTAATTTCACTTGAAGTTAAAATGTGGAACTCTTTTTCTCTAAAAGAATTATAAGATGAAATGCTTAATACCTCTTCATCTACATAAGCTGGGTGAGTCATTATTTCAAAAGAATCTACATCTCTGTATTTAGATATTAAATCCACCAAATAATCATAACTCACATTTGAAGCATAGAAATCAGAAGAAAAAGCCTCCGTGGTTTTTACTTCTCTAATACTATAGTACTTCTTATGCTCTGCGCTAGCACATCTTAGAGGCAATTCATACTCCTTTGCTATATCAATTACTATATCTAATATTTCCTTTTCAAAAGCGAAGAAATGATGATGCCCGTCTATATGAGTTGGGTTAAGTCCAGTAGATAAAAACTTTTCCATCTGAGCATTAAGCTCTCTTTTTACTTCTTCGTATTCATAGCTATGAGCTTTACCTAATCTAATAAAATTCCCCTTATCATCAACCAGTGATGACACTTGCTCTACTGGAAGAATAGGTTTTCCCCAAGTTAATGTCAAATGAACTCCGATATTATAGATTCCTCTATTTTTTGCTTCTCTTATGGCTTCCTCAAAGTATAATCCATTAGGCATAGCTGTGGTTTCTGTCACTATACCTTTTTCCATGGAATCTAATATGCCTAAGGAAATTCCTTTAGTTAGACCAAAATCGTCTGCATTTATTATAAGCTTCAATTATTACACTTCCTTCTTTATAAAAGGTTCTAATATACGCATTAAATTCTCCATCCTTTTAAGTCCGAAATCTACGGGCTTCATTGAAAAATTCTCAATGCCTCTCTTACTAAGCTCCTCTTTTATCTTTTTTTCAACTAAAATAACCTCTGGAGAAATTAATACAAGAGCTATGTTTTCCTTTTCTAATACATCTAAATAAGCTTTTTCATCGGCAAAGAACCATTGTACTGGAATATTATTGCTCTCCGTATGGTCTAAGAGCACTCTCTTAAATGCAGCTGCTTGTCCAGTTTCCCTGCAAACAACTAAAAACTTTTTCATTTTTCGCTCATCCTTTCATATAAATGAATAAACTCCTTAGCTAAATCTTTCATCAAAAATGAATCCATAAAGTGATCCTGTGAGTGAATTAAAAGTACTGATATGTCGTTCTTTTCCCCCTGAGCTTCCTTTTGTATTAATCCAAATTGAACTTTATGAACATTCTCTAGTTCCGTTTCTGCTTCTTCTAGCTTTTTATATGCCTCTTCAAATTCCCCTGCTTTTGCATGATTTATGGCTTGAAAGGACAAAGCTTTTGCATTTCCCGCAGATAAAATTAATTTAAATGCGGTTTCTTGGTAATCTATTTCACTCATTTTAATCCTCCTATATAACATCACATTAAACTTAAATTAAATTATATGAATTAGCTACTAAATTAAGCTTATACTAATCTTAAAATATTACAACTACTATTTATAAAAATTTGGTAAATATTCTTTGTGCGCTTCTAGCATTTCATCCAAAAGTCTATGCCCTTCAAAATCATTTGCTATTAAAGGATTTGTTACCATAGCTAATAAAGCTTTTTCATAACTGCCTTCTACCGCAGCCTCTGCTCCAAGTATTTCAAACTGCTTTATTTGACTTATCAAACCTTTAATTTGTATCGGAAACTCATTAATAAATTTATAAGGTATTGGACCATCCTTAGTAATTTTTGCAGTTACTTCAATTATATACTCATCGGGAAAATCTTTTACAGTTCCATTATTAAAGGTATTTACTACCTGTAAATCTCCCTTGTCATTATAAATTGAGGATATCAAATTACAAGCTGCATCAGAGTAATAAGCTCCTCCTCTTTTTTCTAATTGTTTAGGCTTCTCTTTTAAGTTTGTATCTTTATATAACTCAAATAATTCCTTCTCAGTTTCAATTACTTCTTCAGCCCTTGTTTTTCCTTTTGCAAACTTCTCAAGCTCATCCTTTAGCATATCCTTAGTTTTATAGTAATATTTATGATAAGGACATGGCATTAATTTAAAGGATTTTATAAACTCAGCATCCCACTCCATAGCAGTGATATTTTTCATATTGATGCTTTGTGAGTTTTCAATATATTTATTCATAACCTCTTGGGTTTTGTTTTCACCATCAATCCATATATTAAATCCATAAACCATATGATTTAATCCAGCAAAGTCAATTCTTACTCTACTTTTATCTATGCTTAAAATAGATGCTACTCCATTTTCCATTCCTATAGGTACATTACATAGACCTAAAAATTTTCTATGTTTAGAATACCTTGCTAAAGCTTCTGTAACCATTCCTGCTGGGTTTGTAAAATTAATTAACCATGCATTTGGGCAGAGCTCCTGCATTTCATTAGCAATGTCTAATATTACAGGTATAGTTCTTAACCCTTTAAAAAGGCCACCTGCACCATTAGTCTCCTGTCCCATAAAGCCATGAGATAGAGGAATCCTTTCATCCTTGGCCCTAGCAGCCAAAAGCCCTACTCTTAATTGAGTAGTGACGAAATCCGCATTTCTTAAAGCTTCTCTTCTATTTAGAGTAAGATGAATATCTATGGGAACTCCGGCTTTTTCTACCATTCTCTTAGCCAAGTTTCCTACTATTTCTAGCTTTTCCTTACCTGCCTCAACATCCACTAACCATAATTCCCTTACAGGCAGTTCCTTATATCTTTTTATTATACCTTCTACAAACTCTGGGGTATAAGATGAACCACCGCCTATTGTTGCTATCTTTAATCCCTTTTTTAAATCTTGATTTTCTAACATCCTATCAACTCCTTATTAAATCATCCTATCTTCCAGACTATTAATTTACTCTTTGAACCTTATTTAAGTCGCCCTCTATTTGGTTCTTTAAAGTATTTATCAAATGATTAAACCTTTTTTTAACCCTTCCTCTAAAAAAGATACTAGCAACTACTACATTTATGATATTAGCAATACCTGTGGAATACTGTGATTCGGTTAGTACAAGCTTTGTCTTGTTGCCTTCTAAAGCAAAAAATTCGTACCTAGATTTATATGTGGTGCTATTATGGGAACTAGTTATTTCATAAACCTCGTTATTTTTGTAGTCCGTTATCTCTATTAACATTGTTGCAGTCTTTAAGGAATAGGCTCCAACTTTTCTCTCTACGGAAACTCCTATAGGTTTATTTTCATTAAATTTTGGGAAATCTCTCTTAGCTGTTAATTTAAATACTTTAAAAATTTCTTTTGCAGGATAATCCAGTACAGTTTGATTTTTATAAGTAGCCATATAAACACCTCAAATTATTTACTATTTATAAAACAGGGGGATAGATTCCCCCCATTAAATTTTACATTATCTGCTAACGTTCTGTCCAGCTTCCTCTATGGTTACATCTTTATTAGATACTATAACAAAAGGAGCATAAATCACTATAGAAAGAAGTAATGTAGCTGCTGCTAAAATTGTAGCCGTTATGCTTCCTCCTGTTGCTAAGAAAGCAGAAATTACTGGAGGAGTTGTCCATGGCACAGCTAAGTATATTCTTCCTGCAAAAGGAATTGGTCCTGTAAATAACCAAGCAATAAATATAGTTAGCGGTGGAACTATAACAAAAGGTACGAACATAATTGGATTTAAAACTATTGGTAAGCCATATATAACTGGTTCATTTATCTGGAATATACCAGGTGCTGTGGCAAGCTTTGCAAGTTCCTTATGTTCTTGCCTCTTGGAGAATAGATATATGGCTATAATTAAGCCTAATGTAGCCCCCGAACCACCATGCATACCATATACATCTAAGAAGTTTCTTGTGATAACATTTGGTAAAGCAGTATGATGTATTGTAGCCGCCTCAAAGTTTGCTGTAGCCGCTGGTCCATACATAGTATTAAGAATTGGATCTACAATATTTAGACCATGTAGTCCGAAGAACCATAACACTTGTGATATAATAATTAATAATATTAATGTAAATGGTGACTGTCCTAAGTTAACAAGCGGCGCTTGTATAGCTTTTTCTATAGCATCTTTTAATGGAATATTTACAAAGTTCAAGAAAATTACAGAGATAATACCGAATACTAACATAACTATAGCACCTGGGATTACTGCTGAGAAGGCTTTAGAAACTGCTGGCGGCACTTGCTCAGGCATTTTTATTATCCAACCTTTTTTAATTACAAGTCTATATATTTCTGTGGCAAGCATAGCTGCTATAAGTCCAGTAAATACCGCTGAAGAGTTAAAAGATGTCCAAGATAATAATCCCCAACCTTCTACGAACTCTACGCCAGCCTTTTGTGCAAGTTCTGGAGCTAAGGTGATTTTTGCTGTTTGAGGTAATAAAGTCAAATAAGACACTGTAGCAATTACCCCTGCTGATAATCCATCAACTCCGTAGTTCTTTGCAAGATTGTAAGATATAGTAAACACGGAGAATATAACTCCTAAGGCTAGAGTTCCCCACCATATTTGTCCCATAACTGGGATTATATATTTATCTAATACTGGTTGTATGGAGTCTTTATACCAACCCATTTTTATTAACTCTTTACCTATTAAAGAGTCTGGCCTAAATAAAACATTATTGAATAAGGTTACTATGGCCCCCATCATAGTCATAGGTAAAATTGCTATAAAACCATCTCTCATAGCGGCTAAGTGTTTTTGTCTACCAATAACTGAAGCTATAGGTAAGAAATGCTTTTCAAGCCAAGCCGCAAACTTATCTAAAAGTCCCATTTAAAAATCCCTCCTATAAATTTATAATAATGAAGTTATTATTTCCGCCCCATTAACCATTAAAGTTCTAGTGCTTGTTTTAAAACCCCTGCTCCGTCTACCTTACCGTAAGCCTTCATGTCTATTACCGCTACTGGCTTATCCTTTACTAAACTGCTAACCTCATCCTTCATAAATCTTACCTGAGGTCCTAAAAGAATTACATCTGGCTTTTCAAGCTCATTTTTAAAGCCTGCGGTACCTACTGCCCAAATCTCTACTTCGATACCCTGTTCTGCTGCAGCCTTTTCCATTTTAGTTACTAATAAAGAAGTAGACATACCCGCAGAACATATAAGCATTATTTTTTTCATATTTGTACACCCCCTTTGTAATTTATATAAAGCAACTCTCGTGCCAAAAATATAAAAGCAGAGAAAATCAATTCTCTGCTTAATCAGTATCTTTTAATATATACACATTTAAAGATTATTAGCGTAAAAAACTGAATATTTTAGCTATCTGTAATAAATCACCTATACACATTTTCGCAATACATATACACATTAGTTTCTAATCTCTAATACATTTCTTAAAATAAAGCACACTTCATCGATATTTATTTCTACATTAATTTTTTTAGTTAGAATATTCATATATTCTTTTAGCTTTATTACATCCTCTTCATAATCTCTAAGAATCTTATCTCTTACTTCACATATGGGACTTTCTGATCCATTACTTAACCTTTTCATAGTGCATATTAAATGTAGTACTAGTCCCGTACCTATTTCTTCATGAATATAATATCCCAAATCATTTTGAATAAAATCTATAGTAGATAAACATATTTCCTTATATAAATCTAAGTCTATGGTTTTATCCAGTTCCTGTATATAATTCTCTATGACCTCAACATAATTATTTCTATGATCATCTCTTATATAGTTTTGTATAACTCTTATTCCTTTTCCTGAAAATAATTGCGATACAGAAACAAAAGGTATTCCATAGATATCGGGATTAAAGGTTCCTACAATAGCTATAATCTTTTTATCTTTTGCTAGCTTATTAACCGTAGAATAGAACTCTTTTATATCATTAACATTTAAAGGCACTACCTGTATATTATTATCCTGTAAAGAAATTTTATTCTCTAACATTTGCTTTATGGCAATGGCACTGCCTTCCCCTGTAGTGCAGACAGTTATTATAACTTTATCTTTCTTAACCAAGAAATTTTCAGATAAACTTTGCAGTGAAGAATTAAAGAAATTAGAATGGCTTTCATTAACCGCATACCATATTTCATCAATATCCTTTTCAATAAGAGATTTTCTAGCGCATTCGATGACTGTAATAGTAGAAGCCATCTCAATAACCTTTATTCTTATGGAGGTTTCCTCTTCAATAAGCTTTCCAAACATTTTTAAAGAACCCATATCAACTAGAAGAAGCACTCCAGCTCCTCTATGGTTTTTTACTATAAGCTCCTTTAATTCCTGATAGGCATCTTTTGCATTTTTATCCAAATTCATATCGTAAGCATATATATTATATGCCCCTACTAGTTTCTGTGCTACTTCCATCATGGAAGATGCCGTATGTCTTCCATGCATAGCCACCACCACTATAGGATGAGTAATTTCTTCTAAATCTGAATCCTTACCTAAAGTTAGAAACATAGATATGAATCCCACCTCATCTACTGGAAGCTTTATAATAAATTGTTTCTCTAATTTAGTAGCAAAGTTTAGTGACAACACATATTCTTCTTTATATTCTTCAATTATCTTTTTTAAATTATGGTTTATAATTTTTTTCCCAGTCCTTATTCTTTCAATACTTGAGCTTATATGGAGACATAAACCATAAAAAGTTTTATTAGGAAATACTCTTCCAAGCTTTGCCCCTGCATAGGTTAAAAATTCCTCTACTAAATCTATTATAGATTTGTCTACTATCTTAGATAGCTCTTCCTTATTTACTCCTCTCTCTGGACTCCCTATCAATTCCTTAAAATAGTTTTCTATTTCTAAGGACATCAATACATTTATATCCTCTTCATCTACGCCTCTCTCTTGCAATTCTTGAATTCTATCCTCTATATCTTCATAAAAATTATCGGGCAGCTTAGCTTTTCCGCCTTCCAATATTTCTTCAACACCACTAGCACTAAAGGATAGGCGCTTACTTCCATTAACTATTTTATCTATATACTCATTATAGTTTTTATAAAGGATCAACCCTTGCTTTACGTGGGAAGCAAAATCAGTACTATGAAGACGTATATTTCTTTCTTTTTTTGATATACACTTTAAAAATGCATTGGCGCATCCTAATTGAATATCACTTTTAAGCTGACCCACATTGCCGGAGCAATTATATAAAAGCAAGCACCTTAAACTATTAGGTGAAACTATTATCTCTCTTCCAATTCTTGCAGATTCTATTTTTAAGAATTCGCACACTAATTCATATCGTTCTTCAAAGGTTCTATCTCTTAAAGGAGGTATGGTTATATTTATGGGTATTCTCCTGGTAAAGGTGGCAAGAAGACTTGTATCTACGTCTTCTGTGGTAGCACAGATTATTAGTACGTTGCTTTTCTTTACATTATCTACATCTCCTAAAGAAGTAAATTCTCCCTTATCCATTAAATAAAACAGCATTTCTTGTCCTTCTGGAGGAAGCCTGTGCACCTCATCTAAAAATAGTATTCCATTATTAGCTTTTTCTACTACCCCAATTCTATCCTTGTCTGCACCAGTAAAAGCACCCTTTTTAGAACCAAATAAATGAGCCAATAAAAGTTGAGGATTATTGGCATAATCTGCACAGTTAAAAGAAATGAAAGGGGCGCTAGAAGATAAAACTCCATTTTCAATAGCAAATCTATGCATCAGCTCCGCAAACATAGTTTTTCCAACTCCAGTTTCACCAAGAAGAAGAGTATATAACCCACGAGGAGGATATAATATGGAGGCTTTTGCCTGTTGAATAGATTTTTTCAAGCTCTTATCTGCTCCAATTATATTATCAAAGTTTACACTAAATTTAGACTCCTTCTTATTGAAATTTATGCTATATAGTACTGGCTTCCCCTTTATCTTAATAAGCATGCCTTCTAAATAAAGTTCATTGAGGATCTTGCTCACATTGGCTCTTTTAATATCAAGCTTATTAGCTATTTCATTGGTGTCACAGCCAATGGCTTTATCATTATCCTTCAGCTGCTTTTCGCATTGCTCTTCAATATACTTAAGTACCTCTTCTTTATTAGTACTCCTTTTCATGATTTCACCTCAACTCCAATTTAATATGATATTAATAAATATTATACAGAAATTTGGATATGATAAAAAGGGTGTATCATGTAATTTATGATTCACCCTTTTTTATTCAATATAGCTTTTTCATGTAAATTTAAATTTCTATGAAAGGCTATTTTCAAATGAACATACAAAGTCGTTAATCTGATAGTAATCTCTTTTCTCCTGTTATTTCTTGTATAGGCTTAATATTTTGAGTTACTTCTAAGGTTCCTAAATATTCATCTTGTTCATCTCTTACAGCAAAGTATCTTATATATACATACATGCCTTTTATATTAATCCAAAAATCTTCACTACTTTTCTTCCCGGTTTTAAAGTCCTCAAGCATTTTATTTACTACATGAACACTGGCTGGTGGATGACAATTTTGCACAGTACGACCTATTACTGATTTAGTTCTTGGAAATATTCTTTCTTCTGATTGTGAAAAATATTTAACTACATCCTCTTTATCAATAAAGGTAATATCAAAAGGAAGAGTATTTAGTATATTACTTAACTCCTGAATTTTTAAAACACCAGTATCAAATTTTACATATCCATCTTTAATATTTTTTGTTTCAATTTTTGCTTTTTCCTCTACTGCTACTCTGGATGGCTTCCATTTTTCATCAGGGCTCACTATACAATAGCCTATTTCTTCGCTGTCCTCGGCTATTTTTACCCACTCATCCTCTGTCAACAAATCTATAAGCATTGGAAGCATTATATTCTCTTCTTTAAAAATCATTTCAAGGATCTTAGTTGTAACTTCTTCCGACTTAGTCTCTAGCTCATCATAGTTTATATCCTTATTCTGTAGTAAGGACTTAAAAACTTTTATCTCTTGACGAATTTCATCATCCACGCCCCACATAACCTTTGGTGGAGCATCTATTCCATACTTCTCCATGTAGGGAAAGAGTATATTTTCCTTCCTGCTGTAGTGTTTTTCTATATCTGATAATAAATTCAAGTCCTCTATTAAGCTATATTTTATGGCTTCAACTCTATGATCAATATAGGCTTTAGTCTTAGGAATAATATTATTTTTTATTAAATCCTCAATAGCAAAATTTTCTTCTTTAATCACTCTTATAGGATGTCCTATTTTTTCTTCTTCCTTTAGCTCTTTATGAATTTCTTCTATGGACCCTTTAAATACTTCAGCATGTACATCACATAATCTTTGAATTTCTTCAACAGGCATTCCATCTTTGATTAAAGAGGCTTCCATTTGAGAAATTTCATTAGCCGATACTCCGCTTATAAGCTTTTCAAATTGCTCTTTTACCTCCTTAGCTGATTTTCCATTATGCAGCTGCATTATAATGTCCTTTAGTATGCCTTGTCTTTTTTCATTATTTTCATTATTTAACTCTCTGTTATTTATTAATTCACTCATAGCGCTTCCTCCTTATTCTACTATTTCAAATCCATTTTCTTTAAACATTTCTTTAATTTTATCTATATTAATATTTTTCATGATAGCTGCTTTGGGTATAGTCATTACTCTTCCTGCAGTGTTTAACATCACAGAATTTGATATGCTTTCGAAGCCTAAACTCTTTAAAATATCTTTTATTTCAGGAAAACTTGTGCATAATTCATATACACTATTTTTAAATGAAATTTTCTTTATCATATTGCTCCCTCCTAGCTTTATTACTATATCTAAATATAATAAAAAACCTTTATATATTAACTATAAAGGTTTTCTAAAATTAAATATGTGATTGAAATCAAATTTCAATTGCTTTTATAAATTAAATGGTTTTTTCTAATATTTGCTACTATATAAATCAAAAGAGGAATTACGATTTCAAAGGGAAGAGCATAATATTTGTAAAATTGAGCAGTCCATGACATCATCTCCATGACATTTTTATATATTATATTAGAAAAATTAAACATTATAAGCATAACAGGCAGTGCTATGCTGGTATAATCCTCTACCTTAAATACCTTTGAAACACCAATAGATGCTGCATACAAGCATATGGTGATTTTAATAAGTCCAAATATATTAAAATTTAATCCCCCTATTATCTCAAGCCTCTGAATAAAATCTCCTATTCTTATTCTGCTTAAGGCTGCATAGGAAGGAAAATACAAGGATAAATATAAATTTTCCCCTAGTACACATATTTCATAAAAGTTAGTAATCAACATAAAGAATCCACCTAGAATTAGTCCATTGAAATAAACACTTTTTATATGTTTAGAATTATTAATGGTAGATAGTATACAAAGAAATATAACGCATTCTCCGAAGGGAAAGGCAAGTGCAGACCATGCTCCCACCATAACTGGATATACTCCTTTCCCCATTATGGGCAATATATTGTTAATATCTAGCTTTGGCGTTAATAATGCAGCTAAAATAAGTATAGTAATTAAAGTAAATATAGACGCAAATAAAGAAAATCGCCCTATAACCTCCACGCCTTTTTTCACCATGTAAGCAGCTATAAGAGCTGGTACAATCATTATTATACTTTTAGGAGTTTCGGGCATAGTAAGCACATTCATAAACTCACCAAAATCTCTTAAAGTTAAGGAACCTAAATGTATAAAATAAAAAATATATATTAAATTTATACAATTACCCAATTTTACTCCTAACACTTTTTGATTTATTTCAAAAAAGGTTTTTTCAGGATATAGCTTATTTATGCTTGCATAAAGACTAAATAGTATAAATGAAAGCAATATAGCTATTATAATAGAAATCCATAAATTCCTTCCTCCTTCTGGAGCTATAGGTAGTACTATTCCCCCATCTAGTATAAAGGCGGCAATGAGAAAAATTCCTTGCTTTTTAGATATTACTTCTTTCATAGCTTAATACACTTATTCTCCTATCATAAATAATATTAGTCTTTTTATCCACTGTGCTGGACTTGGAATATTTACTTTTAATGAAAATAGTATATTTAAGAAAAAGGCTAAAAAAAATAAAACGCAATACAATAAAGGTTTTCCTTTTTTATACTTTCTAAGAATAGGATATCCATCAAGTGTAAATAAAATCATATAAAGAAAAACTATAGCTACTATCTCCACATTATTTCCCTCTTTCTAAGGTACTTGGGGACTTGCCTGTACTATCTATGTTTACTTTTACATTTACCTTTATAGGTAGAGCACTAAACTCTTCTGACCAGTTCTCTTTTATATTATCCCAAAATTTTGGTGCCTTTATTTCTACTGCTTTTCCAAAACCAAATATATCAGCTTTATACTCTTGTTGAACCTTTTTAACAACCTTTAAAATTCTATCTGCTATTTCTCTCTGGCTAAAGTCTATTATGGTATTTATTTCTTTTTCAGTTAAAAAGTTCATTTTAGTATTTACTTCTCCAATAGCAGCATCGATTTTTACATCTATACTTATTTTAATTTTTCCTTCATCTATATCTGCTTTTATCTTAGATTTAGATTTGTTAATCTCTAAAGTTATAGTTGGTGGAATTGTCTGTTCTTTTTTTAAACAAATTGGAAGAGCTATAACCGGATTTTCTACTTTATTTCTTATTAATAATGAATATAGAGTTTCATTAGCATTAAGATTTCCTATGTATTTTCCCTTAAGAAAAACAGCAGAACCTTGAATTTTAATATCTACTTCATCGTCATCATAAATTCTCAGTATTGGTAGCATAGGTTCAATAGTTTCTTTTATATCATCGCTAGTGAATTCAATTAATTGCAGCTCTGGAAATAGACCATTATATTTCTGTGTTTTTATAGAGTCACTTAATCTAAAGTCTCTTAGGTTTTGAAGTTTAGCTTCTAACCGTACCATTTCCTCCGCTGAAATACCTTCTGCTATATAAACATTGCAATCCTGCCTAACTTCAGCATCTCTATTAAAGAAGTCTAGAGCATGTAATATATTTTCTGAAGCTACTTTTTCACTTACAATTACTGATTTTAAATGACTCCAATATGTCTTTTTACCAAATAATACTGCAGATTTTCTTATAGCTTCGAATATGCTTTTGCACTCTACGGTAACAACCTCTGGTATTATGTTAACTCCCTTCTCAGACGGTTTAGCATTGCTTACCTTTATAGTAATCTTATATTTTTCATTACTAGAATCATAATCAATTCCTACGGTGGTAACTAATACTCTTTCATTTACTTCATTATAGCTCCAGCAGCCAATACAATTTAACATGAATAGGCATATTAATAAAGTTGAAACATACTTTTTAAGCTTTGTCACATAGTGTCACCTCTTAAATACACTTCTCTTATGATTTCTTTGTCTTATGAAATTTTTTGCAGCTATAATTCTTGGTCTATACTTCATATGCCACCAAGGAACAGTTATTATCGTATCCTGTATATCATACCTGTTAAAGGTGGATAATCCCAAAGTATAAGGTACTCCAAAGGAACGTAAGGAGAGAATGTATATAGTTAAAATTGAAATAGAAAATATGAAGCCATATAGTCCTAAAAAAGATGCAAAAACTAAATTAATGACCCTAATAAAGATTATTGGACCTCCAATAGAAGGGAGCAAAAAGCTAGCGGTTCCAGTTATTGCAGTTATAATAATAATTGGTGCGCTAATAAACCTAGCAGATACTGCGGCTTCACCAAGTACTAGGGCTCCTACAATACTAACGGTCTGGCTAGTATTAGATGGAAGTCTTCTACTAGCTTCTATGATGAGTTCAAATATAAAAAGCATAAGTATAAGCTCTACTATAGTGGGAAGAGGTACCGAGTCTCTTGATGCAATTATACTTACTAATAGAGAATAGGGAATCAATTCTTGATGATAGGTTACCATGGATAAATATATGGCCGGTGTACAAGTAGTAAATATAAAGGCCAAATATCTTAAAATTCTATAAAAACTAGCTGAAGAAAACTCTTTATAATAATCTTCATTGGATTGAAAGTTTTCTAGGAACAGAAAGGGTAAAGTTAGTACATCAGGGCTGCCATCACTGATCAAGGCAATTCTACCTTCTAACAGCTTGGCGCTTACTATATCAGGTCTATCTGTATATCCAGTGGTATTAAAAATTGAAAGTGGAGCATCTGTAATAAGCTCCTCTATATAATGTGAATCTAGGATACCATCAATATCTATGGAGCCTATTCTGTGCTCTAATTCTATTAATATTTTTTCAGAAGCTAAGTTTTCCATATAGATTATACATATCTTTGTTTTAGTTTGAACTCCTAAAGTTCTATACTTAATCTTTAGATTGGAACTATGAATTCTTTGTTGGATTAAAGCAATATTTGTTTCCATAGACTCCGTAAAGCCTTCTTTAGGACCTCTTGTAACTTTGTTTGACTCTGGCTCACTAATAGTTCTTTCTCTTATAAGCTCAGAAGATATGGATATTGCTTCAATACATCCTTCTAAAAGCAGTACTGCGTGGCCATTTAATATATCATTGGTGCATACATCGCTATCCCTAAATTTATTATTATCGCAAGTAAAAACTATTTTATCTAATATATAGTCAATCCTAGTTTCAGGAGGAATTTCGTTACCTAATTTAGCTAACATAATAGGCTTTAGTATGTTTTCTAATATGCTTTTGATATCACATAAATTTTTTGAGAAAATTACGCAAAATTTAATACTATTCTCCGCAGCACTTTGAAAATTTTTGTAAATAATAGATTCATTATCATTAAAAATAGATTTTATTATATCTATATTTTCATTAATATCACTTGTTAATTTTATATTGTTAGTTTTGTTACTCATATATATCATCTCTTCGCATTAATATGTAAAATATATTGGTTAATCTTCTTTTATTGTATTCTATTAACTGAATTTTATTCATTTTCGCACTATACAAGTATTCCTAAAATCTTTTAATCACATAAATAATAAAGAGTCACATCCTTCTGAGGTGACTCCTTTTTACTACATATAATTAAGCAGCTAGCTTTAAAAATTCTTTCATAGAAAGAGAATATTGAGTTTCTTTTACTAATTCCTTATCTTCTTGAAAACCTAATTTTTTAAAAGCTCTAATAGAACGCTGATTTTTAAAATTAATCTTTGCAATTACTTCATCTACTCTCCATTCAAAAAACGCTTGTTTTAGCCCTTGAAAAATTGCACTAGAGCCAAATCCCTTCCCCCACTTTTCTTTATCTCCAATTACTACTACCATTTCTGCTCCCTTTCCCTTGGGAACAAGCCTTAAAAATCCAATGGGTTCCTTCTCATCTGTAGTTAACATATAAAAGCTTCCATCTTGATTAAATAAGTGTGTAAGAATAGGCATATTAACTCTGTATATTACTTGCTTAATGCTATTACCAACATTCTGTCTTTCATTTAAGTATTCTGTTACTTCATTATCCTCTAGCCAGTCAATAATTTTCCAAGCATCAGATTTGAAAACTTCTTGCCGTAATTGCACGTTGTTAGACTTCATTAGTACAATCCTCCCTAAAAATAATAAAGGCCTATTATGGACATATAATTCGCCCAACAATAGGTCTTTCCAATCTCATGGAAATAATACCATGATAACTCATTTAAGTCAAAGGATGTAAATGAGGTTTAAATGGCTTTACTGAAGTTTAACTGACAAAACTGACCGAAAGGGAAGGATTACTTCATAAATCTCCATATTCGGATTTTGCTTTAACTATAAATCAAGTTTACGTAATGTTTATCTATAAGATAAACAACTTCAACTAAATTTATACATGCCTCAAAATGCCGTGAAAATTGGCATTTGGGAACAAGTATAAATTAAGTTTACGTAATGTTTATCTATAAGTCAAACATGGAAAGCAAGTATAAATAGCTTTAGGGGAGTTTAAATCCTATTCCTTATTAAAAGTAAAGTATTCCTTTAAAAATCTTACACTTTGTGATATTATGAATAATAATGTATGATAGATAATTTCTTGAAAATATAAATTCAAAGTCATTTGGGGGAATAGTATGAAAAAGTTTAAATTAAAGTTTAATATTGAAAAGATGCTGGTTATCAGCTTTTTAATTTCTTTTATCATATGTCTATTTTTAGCTTATAATGTAAAGAGCAATACTACTCTAATGGTGGAAAACGCCGTACTAAGAAAAAGTTACTATAGCTATAATTTAGCTTATAATACTGTAATAGAATTACCGGAAGGAAAGAAAAAAAACTCCTATTTAAAAAAATTGAATGCCATAAAAGGTGATGTATTTACCCGTGAGGTTAAAGAAGCAAACTCTCTTATTGAGGACATGGTTAAAACAAATAGCGGTAAGATTTATGATTATGCTATGAGAAAATTCAGCGAAATTAATCTAAAGCCTGATGATAGAAGCTATTTTTATTCAGAATTATCTAGATTAGCAAAAACACATATATGGACTCCTGATTATTTAGAAGCTGTAAATGCAGTATCAGATGCCTGGGTTGATATGACTGAAACAAATGTTAAAAAAGCAGAAGAGAAGGTTTTAAAAGTTGAGCTGCAAGTTAATAAAGATTATTTAACTGAAGAAATTGCAAAGATTAAAAAGAAGATTAAAGAAAAGCAATAGTATAAGAAAAAAGCGACGAAGGTCGCTTTTTTTATATATTATAATAAAGGCTTTCTGTTGGATATTCTGGATCACAGGTTATATCTATACCAAGCTTTCTGAAGGTTTGCTCATCACTTCTGCTTAAAATCGTAGTTGAGTGAGCTTGGCATCCTTTTAGCATTACTAGTTTTTCTAAAGCAACTTGAGCAGTAGGATTTGTAGCAGCGCATATACTTAGCGCAATCAATATTTCTTCACAATCTAAAGCCGTACTTTTACTACCTAAGGTTTTTAACTTCAGATTTATGATGGGCTCAAGAATAACTGGAGAAATAAGATGAATTTCATCAGATATATTAGCAAAATACTTAATGGCATTTAAAACTACAGCAGCAGTAGCATTCATTACATTTGAACTCTTACCAGTAAGTATTGTGCCATCATGAAGCTCTAGGGCTACAGCTGGACAAGCCTCATTTTTATTACTCAATTGCTTTAATTTAGCAGAATGCTCTCTTGCAGGTGTAACCACGCTTCTATCTTGTTGCTTTAAGTTAAGTTCCTCCATAATAAGCTTAATTCTTTGGAAAGTATCATTGTCGACATAACCTTTTTTATATTCACAGCTAGTCTTAAAATACCTTCTTATTATTTCTTGTTTAGATGCCTCTTTTATAACTTCATCATCTATAATACCAAATCCTACTCTATTAACGCCCATATCTGTAGGAGATTTATAAATGGATTCTGTTCCTGTTATTTTTTCAATAATCCTTTTAAGCACAGGGAACATTTCGATATCACGGTTATAGTTTACGGACATCTTATTATAAGCATCCAGATGGAAGGAATCAATCATATTCACATCCTTAAGGTCAACAGTAGCCGCTTCATAAGCTATGTTTAAAGGGTGCTTTAATGGAACATTCCATACAGGGAAGGTTTCAAATTTTGAATATCCTGCCACTTTTCCTCTTCTATACTCATGATAAAGCTGACTAAGGCAAGTAGCTAGCTTACCACTTCCTGGTCCTGGTGCTGTAACCACTACAATAGGTTTTGTAGTTTCAATATAAGGGTTAGCTCCATAGCCTTCGTCGCTTACTATTGTATCTACATCTGTAGGATATCCTTTGGTAGCTTTATGAGTATATACTTTTATACCTCTATTTTGAAGCTTATTTATAAAAACAGTGGTAGCTGGTTGTCCTTCATATCTAGTAATAACCACACTGTTTACTTCAAGCTCATAAGCTCTTAAATCATCAATAAGCCTTAAGACATCCATATCATAAGTAATGCCAAAATCACCTCTTATCTTATTTCTTTCTATATCTCCTGAATAAACACAAATAACTATTTCAACTTTTTCTTTAAGTTTATGCAGTAGTTTGATTTTTGCATTTTCATCAAAGCCGGGTAAAACTCTTTTGGCATGAAGGTCAAATAACAGCTTACCACCAAACTCTAGATACAGCTTGTCATAGTTGTTAACCCTTTCTAAAATGTATTTTGACTGCTCTTCTAAATACTTTTCATGATCAAATCCTATCTTCATATCTACGCCTCACTATGTTAAATTATTTTGTATGTTTACAAATAACATCATAAAACTTCTTTTTACAACTTTCTATTATTGCACACTTTTAAGTTAAAGTAAATAATATAAAAAAGTGCCCTTCAGTTAAATTTAAGGCTTAAAGGTTTCTTAACTTTAAGCTCTCTACTTTAGCTGAAGGGCATACTAATATGTATTAAGGCATCTCTAAAAGTGCTCCCCATTTTCGTAATATTTATTTTTTTCCAAATTCATAAATATTACATCTACTTCTTTATAACCCATGGCATTAACATGCTTTGTTATAACTTTTGCTGCCTCATCCTGAGTTTCTTGACCCCTATCAAACCAAGCTACTTCAACCACAGGGCTTCCTTTTACCAATTCACCATCCCTTACAAATATTGACTGGATTACTTCTAAGGTAAAATAGCTTCTTGGGCATTGTAATAACTGCTCTAATTCATCTATTAACTCTTTACTTGCAAAACGAAGCTTCTCTACTTCTATTCCTTTAAATTTTAATGCAGGCATCTTCTTGTCCTCCTAATAAATTACTTACATATATCTTATCATAAAATTTATCATTATCTATAAAAAAGTTCTAATAGTTCTTCTCTTGTTAATCTATTTAAAGTATTACTATATTTTAGTTCCCCAGTAATAATACTATCAATCAGTTCTTTTTTGTTTTCCTGTAAGGATACAATCTTCTCTTCTATAGTTCCTCTCGCAATAAGCTTTATTACCTCCACCACATTCCTTTGTCCAATTCTATGTGCTCTATCTGTAGCCTGATTTTCTACGGCCGGATTCCACCAAGGATCAAAATGAACTACTAAATTAGCAGAGGTTAGATTAAGTCCAGTACCCCCAGCCTTCAATGAAATTAAAAATACCTTTACCTTATTTCCACTATTAAATTCATTAACTAATCTAATTCTTTCTTTTGAATCTGTAGCCCCATCTAAATAGAAATATTCTATATTCTTTTGCTCTAAAGCCTTACCTATCTTTTTTAATGCAGAAGTAAATTGTGAAAATAGCAGTACCTTTCCATTAACTTCTATTTGATTTTCAACAAGTTCCAGAGCAACTTTAAGCTTTCCACTTCCACCGCTATACTCTTCATATATCAAAGAGGGATCTAAACATATCTGTCTAAGCTTTGTAAGATAAGAAAAAACCTCTATTTTGCCCTTAAGCTTATTTTTTATTTGATCTCTTACAGCCTTCATATAAGCCGCATATAAGGCTTTTTGAGCTGTAGTCATTTCAACAAAGATCTTTTTTTCTATTTTATCGGGTAGGTCTTCTATAACCTCTTTTTTTGTTCTTCTTAAAATAAAAGGCTTTATTAATAATTTAAGGTTCTCTAAATCTCTACCTCCATTATAAACAAACTTATTAAAAAATATCTCCTTGGAATATAAGTATCCAGGCATTATAAAATCAAATATAGACCACAGCTCTGTTAAATTATTTTCCATGGGAGTTCCCGTCAACGCAAATTTAATCTTTGCCTTAATCTCTTTAACTAACCTTGTAATTTGAGCCATGGAATTTTTTATATTCTGAGCTTCATCTATAATACAATAATCAAACTCAATGTGCTTATATTCCTCTACATTATTTTTCAAGGTACCATAAGTAGTTAAGAGTATATCATATTCTTTTAAATTGTTTATTATTAACTTTTGCTTTGATTTATCACCATGTAGAATTCCTACCTTTAATTCAGGAGCAAACTTTGCTATTTCCTCTTGCCAGTTATAAATTAAGGAAGTAGGAGTAATTATTAAAGATTTTGATTCTTTCTCCGATGCAATAAAAGCTATGGTTTCAACGGTTTTCCCAAGACCCATTTCATCAGCTAGTATCCCACCAAAGCCTAAAGCACTTAAATTCTTAAACCACTTAAATGCCCTAACTTGATATTCTCTAAGGGTTACCTTTAAACCTTTAGGTAACATTATTTCTTCGTTATTTATATCTTTTAGCTTTTGTTCAATGCCCTCTAATAAATCATCAATGCTTTTATTAAGTCCTGAATTTTTTAAAGTTTCCACCATGAATAAAGCTTTATTTTTTTCTATATTTATATGAGTGTCTTCTATACCTTCTTTAATATTCATCATTTCTATTAAATTAAACAGGTTTTTTATCCCCTGATCCTCTAAATCAATAAAGCTATTATCCTTAGTCTTGTAAAATTTCTCCTTAGACCTAAAGCTTTCAAAGGCGCTATTTAGTTCCCTAAGATCTAGGTCACCAATGCTATAATTCATTTTAAAATATCCCATTTCTTCATATATATCTATCTCTATGGAATGGGAATTATATATTTTTATATCTTTAATACCCTTACCTAATATAACCTTTCCCAAAGACCTTATCCCACCTGAACTGCTATTTAGAACATTGAATAGATCCTCGTCCTCTCCGATAAATATAAACTTATCACTTTTTCTAATAAATCTATAAGTTTCTAGCTTCATAATAAGCTTTTCTTCCCTATTATAGTCTCTCTCTGGTAATTGGCTAGTGATAGAATGTTCTAATATATTAATTTTTTTATTATTGTAAATAACATATACATCACCATAAATCTTAGAATTTTCTTTAAAAATTAAAATTTCCATGGTTAATGAAGGGCATATGAAACTTTTCAATTCATCAGAAATAGTAATGTTATTTGAAATAGTAGTTATCATAGAAAGAATTTTTTTGTAAACTTCTGGAGTTCTAGGGTATAGCACTTCATTGTTATATTTAAACTTTTCATATAGCTTTCCGTAGTTTTCTACTTGCTTATCACTGGGTAAGTAAATTATATTGTTAAAAAAGTATACACTCTTACAATCATTCAAAGGCTGAGGCAATTTTTTATAGGTTATTAATGCAATTTCATCATTTTTATCTTTTAAAGTAAAGCTAAGAGCCAAATCCTTTATATGAATAGATGTTTTATACTCTATATCATTATACTTAAAATTAACTTTTCTCTCTCCCATACACTCTAAAAGCCCTCTTAAATCCTTTGAAGGAATAACTAGACTCCTAGTTACATTATAAATATCTTTTTCATTTTTAATATATTCTTTAATATAATCAATTACTCTCATATCCTCAGCTTTAATAAAGTTCTCTTTAGGATTATAACTAAATTGTTCATTAAAAAATACAGTTTCCTTTTTTTCTATACTATTTATAAAACTTTTCAAATCTTTAATCAAATGCTTATGTTCTTTTCCTAACCTAAACTCAAACTCATAATTAATAAAATCTTTCCAAGACCTGCTGATAATCTTTATATCCAGTTCTAATTGTACTTTTTCTTTTCTTTCCCTAAGCTTTTTATTTGTATCCTCATTAGAATTCCTAATTCTTTCTTCATACAAATTTAAAAAATTATATGCCGTAGCTGTTATATGCTCACAAAGAAATAGATTCTTATGTATAGAAAGTTCATTAAAGTTGTCACAATTACAGCTTACCGCTGCTAATTTTTTATTTACCATATCAACGGTTAGATGGGTTCTAAATTCTGATTCCCCTATAGGCATTTTAACTCTTCCATAAATGTGATAAGTATTATCTACTTTTTTACCACTTACATTAAAAACTAATCCTCTCTTTAATATTTTTTCTCCTTCTTTCCTCATAAACATAGAAGAAGGTTTGAAAATTATCTGTTCTAATTCCTTTAAATTCATCTTTTCACCTCCACTCCTTATAACTCTCACACACTGCTTACTTCAAACAATGCATATGCAGCTCCGCTTCTTCTCCCTTTACTAAAAAGGATTGACCCTTTGAGCAGAAGATGGAAGTAGAAGTGTAACTTATATCCGCATTCTTATCGTAGCCTATTCTTTTAATAACTTCCTCCTCATTATGACATGCATCATAACCATCAAAGATAAAATTAATTTTTCCTCTTCCTTTTGTAGTTGAAACAAATTCCATACTATAATCCATAAAATTAGCTACAGGTCCTCTTCCTGTTATAATAACTTTATTCTCAAAGGTCTCTGGAGCATTAAAAGCTCCTTTTAGCCTTTGTATGTCTGATATGATTTTGCCCATATACTCTAGTTCTGCTTCTATTTTAAAACTATAATAAGGCTCCAAAAGTATATTTTTAGCCTTTTCCAGCCCTTGTCTTAAAGCTCTGAAGGTGGCCTCTCTAAAATCTCCTCCACTGGTATGCTTATTATGTGCTCTTCCATTTAATAGAGTAATCTTTAAGTCGGTAATGCTAGAGCCTGTTAGAATGCCATGATGCTCTTTTTCAAAAATATGAGTGCGAACCAAATTTTGACTTCCTAAGGTCAAATGATCCGTATGGCATAAGCTCTCAAAAGTGATGCCGCTATTTCTTTCTCCTGGCTCTAATTTAAGATGCACCTCTGCATAATGTCCTAGAGGCTCAAAATGTCCATAACCCTCTACCGAATCTATAATAGTTTCTTTATAAAGAATTTCACAAGGACCAAACTCCACCTGTAAATTAAATCTCTCTGCTACCAATTGCTTGAGAATTTCTAACTGAATGATTCCCATGATATGAACTTGTATTTCTTGAAGAGATTCATGCCAAATTATGTTCAGTGCTGGGTCTTCTGCTTCTAAAATCTTAAAATATTTCAGAACATCTTTTACATTTATACTATTTTCAAATATGACTTTTGATTTTAGCGTCGGAACCATTTCGTAGTTAGCCTTTTCCTTTAAGATTCCCACTCCCTGCCCTATTGTAACATTACTCAATCCTGTAACAGCAAAAATCTCACCGGCAGAAACCTTATCTACAGTTTTGAATTTATCTCCATTATATATTCTAATCTGGCTGACCTTTTCATAGATTCTATTTTCATTATTTCCTATTTCTATCTCTTCCCTGACTCTTAGAGTACCACTAAGAGCCTTTATATAAGTGATTCTGTTTCCTGAAGCATCATGACGTATTTTATATACTCTCCCTCTAAACTCTTTTTTATCACTATATTCTGTATAGGTTAATAGTTCTAATATTTCTAAAAACTCCTCTATACCAATATCTTGTAAAGCTGAACCACTAAGACAAGGAAATATTTTATTTTCTTTAATCAACTCTGTCATAGCCTTCAACCATAAATCTTTTTCATAGCCCTGTTCTAAGTATTTTTCAAAGAGAACCTCATCTTGCTCTGCAACAAATTCTATAAGTTCCTCTTTCATTTCCTCTCTACTAAAAGAATCCTTAATAAAACAAGCCTCTTTAGTTAAATTCAATTTAATTTCTTTAAAGACCCTTTCTTCATCAGCACCAATTCTATCAATTTTATTTATAAAGAAAAAGGTTGGAATATGATATTTTCTAAGAAGATTCCATAGGGTTTCTGTGTGACCTTGGACTCCTTCTACTGCGCTTATTATGAGAATAGCATAGTCCATGACTTGAATGGCTCTCTCCATCTCCGTAGAAAAATCTACGTGTCCTGGAGTATCTACTAAATAATAAGTAGAAGTATTATAATCAAAAATAGCTTGTTCTGAAAATACCGTTATTCCTCTTTCTTTCTCTATATTGTGATTATCTAAAAAAGAGTTTTTGTGATCTACTCTTCCTCTATTTTTAATACTTCTTGTATGATAAAGTACTTGCTCAGAAAATGTGGTCTTCCCTGCATCCACATGAGCTAATATCCCAATAGTTTTATTCATTTTGCACCTCATAAATATATACGTATATAGCTTATTATAATTTAAGAAGCAGTTTAACTCTAGTATTTTTATAGAGTTAGACATCGTAAAAAATAACTAATCAAAGATGCAAAATAGACGAGCAGACTGACTAGTTATTTTTTGAGATGCCTTAACATAAGACATCATAAAAAGACCAGCAAAATTGCGGGTCTTTTATTCTAAAAAGTTTTATAGTTTTTTAGCAAAGCTTGAGTATCTAATGCTACCAGCACTAAAGAAAACCAATGCTATGAGTATTAATACAAGCACATTAGGAAATAAGATGGAATTTTCTATACTGCCCATAGCCCAATAAAAGGGTGTAAATTTACTTAAGGTGACTATTATTCCTGGTACTTTACTGGAGGTTTCTCCTGCCATGCCTCCTACATATAAGAAAAACATAATCATAGATATTAAGGTTATAACTATAGTAGCCACTCCCTGATCTTTGAACATTCTGCTGATCATAACTCCTAAGCTTATAGATACCATGCTCATTAATGAAATATTTAAAACCAATATACCAAAATTCTCAAATTGAAACTTAAAAAATATTTTCATGACTAGGAATGAAGCTGTATACATAACTACTTGTACAAGGAGCATGGAAAGATAAATACTTCCCATTATCTCATAGCCTTTATTATTTGTAGATAGAAATCTCTCTAGTATTTTTTCTTTTCTTAATTTTAATAAATCTACGGTAATATTTGAAGAAAAGCTAACTAAGAAAAACATTATTAATATTATAGGCGTAAAGCCCTCTGAAGTCATTAATCCCTGTTTTAAGTTATATTGAAGCTTAATAATATTCTTATCTATTTCTTTCTCATCCTTTATTATACTATTGCTTTTTAAAAGATTAACCTTTAAGAGTTCATTTAACTTTTGCTCTATTTGTGCTTCAAATATTTGCGTACTGTTTCCTTCTTCAAGCTTATATGCATTAATTCTGGGCTTTACATTTTTATTTATCTCCTCAGTAAAACTCTCAGGAATTTCATATAGAGCTATTATGCTATAGTTTTTCACCTCTTCTAGAGCCTTCTCTTTATTATAATAAACACTATTTACCTCTAAATCCTCTATTAATCCTGCTCCTAAATTACCTTTGTCTAAATTTACCACAGCCACCTTTATATTTAATCCTTTTTTAATATCTCCGGTAACAAAATTTGCCATAGCTACACAGACTATAGGAAGGATAAACATAATCGCAATATTCTTATAATCCTTAAAATATTTTTTGCAATTTATCAATATCATTCTAATAAACTTCATACTTATTCCTCCCATTTAATCTTTACTTTTAAAATACTTATAGCATAGGCACCTATAGAGATTAAAATCATAATAGACAAATATTTGATTATACTTTGAAAGGAGTTAAAAAGTATACAGTTCTTATAAGCCTGAGTAAGCACATTACCTGGAGCAAATCTTGTTAAAAGGGCAAAAACTTTATTAGTTATATCCTTTATAGGAATAAATGCCCCACCAAATATAATTTCAAAGTACATAGATAATATGATTATAATATTAGAATTTTGTTTTCCTAAGAAGGCAATCATCAAGCCAGCCAAAGAGGTCACTAAAAGGCTTTGAGCTGCTAATATAGCTATTATATTCATAGGGTTTGTACCTTTAAAGGCTAACCCTGCTATCCTAAAGGTTGCCACATATATAAGTCCATATATAAAGCTTGAAAGAAAGAATATTAATAAATCTAAATTAAAGAAAGTTTCCTTAGTAATAGGAGTAGACATTAATCTTTTAAAGCTCCCATTTTCCTTATCTAAATGATATCCCCCAACACAACCCATGATCATCATGAAAAGCATATAGCTCATCATGGATGCAGCCTGATTTTCAAAAGAAGATAAGGTTCGTTCCCCTTGTATTATATTAGTTTTTAAAGCACTCTTAGCCCCTAAGCTATTTATGCTATTAGTTACTTCATTAAATAATTTTTCCTTATCCTTTAGAGTCATTTCATTTATTTTATTTGAAATTATCAAAGATTCTGTTAAGCTTTCACCATATTGATTTATAATTATTCTTACTATAGCTTCATTAGTCCTAGACACTCGCTTCTTTTCATCTACCTTTATGTCCATATCCTTAAGGTTAATTAAATTATCTTCATATCCTTTGGGTATGGTAATTACATAATCTCCTTTTTCAGATATATTAAATAAGTCTTTTATACCTTCAGCCTGAAATAATTCCTTAAAACCTTGGGAGCTTTTGCTCTTATCTTCATCTACAATAGTAAGATTAATCTTGTCTAAGCTTACTTCTGGTCTAAAAGTATCCTTTTGGAAATATCCCATAACTAAGGATAATAGCAATGGAAATATAGCATATACTAGCAATAACTGCTTCCACTGAGCTCTCATTGCTTTAAAGGTAACTTTTATAGTTGCTTTTATTCTCATTGTTATCCCTCCTAATCTCTAAGCTTCTTCCCTGTAAGCGAAAGGAAAACTTCCTCTAAGGAGGCTTCTTCTACAGCAAAACTCTTTATTTTCTTCTTTTTATCAATGGATAGGAGCATCAGCTTTTCTAAATTAAACTTCTCTTCATCTATAAATATAGAAACTATCCCCTCTTTTATAAAACAATCCTTAACCCCTGGCAATTCTTTTATTCTAAGGATGAATTCTTCATTAACATCTTCTAAACTAAGCTTAATTGTGCCATGAATGCTAGCCATAGCTTTAATTGTTGATTTAGAACCTGAGGCAATCTCCTTACCTAAATCTAATATGAATATGCTGTTGCATAGCTGTTCAACTTCTTCCATATAATGTGAAGTATATATAATGGTAGTATTATTTTCTTTGTTGATCTTCTTTATAAACTCAAAAATATAGTTTCTCGATTGTGGATCAACTCCTACAGTAGGCTCATCAAGTATAAGCACCTTAGGTCTATGCATTATAGCTACGGCTAAGTTTAATCTTCTCTTCATTCCTCCAGAGAATTTTTTTATCTTTTCCTTTTTTCTATCACTTAACCCTGTAACCTGAAGAGCTTCTTCAATTCTTTCCTTTAATAGCTTCCCACCGAGGCCATAGAAAGCTCCAAAGTATTCAAGATTGTCATAAGCAGATAGTTCCTCCATAAGTGCCAATTCCTGTGGCACTAATCCCAGTAATCCTTTGGCTTTCAATGGCTCTTTTGAGATGGAGTATCCTCCAATAGAAGCCTCTCCACTATTGGCTTTAAGCAATCCTGTGATTATATTTATTAGAGTTGACTTACCTGCCCCATTGGGTCCTATGAGTCCAAAGATATCCCCTTTCTTTATTTCAAAAGATATATTATCTAAAACCAATTTATCATCAAATCTCTTAGTAACATTTTTTACAATTACACTAGCCATAAAAAATACCCCCTAAATTCTTCTAATTACATTGTAGAAAAATTCTGGGGGTATTGCTAGTCCTAAGAGTAACTACCAAAGTTACTTAAGTCACTAGTTATTTTTTGAATATACATTAATCTGCTATATTGTTTTTAAAGGCGAATATAGTAAGCTGAGTTCTATCTCTAAGAGAAAGCTTACTTAATATATTGCTTATGTTATTTTTTATAGTTCCCTCTGATAGATAAAGCTTTTCTCCTATTTCCTTGTTGGATAAACCATTAGCTATCTCTTTAATTATGCTTATCTCTTTATCATTTAAACTATAATTACTTTTTACTTCCTCTAGATTATTCTTATTATTATATTTTATATTTTCACTGATTATCTTAGAAGCTACTTCAGGATTAACTACCACATTTCCTTTAAAGGAGCTCTTTATTCCCTCATAGATGAGCTCACAGTCACTATCCTTTAGGAGATACCCTGAAGCTCCGCATTTTAAAGCTTCATGAATATATTCCACATCATTAAAGGTGGTTAATATTAAAACCTTAATTTTACTAAACTCCTCCTTAATAAGCTTTGTTCCAAGTACCCCATCGCACTTAGGCATTCTTATATCCATGAGTATCACATCTGGTTCATTTTTTCTGCAGGCTCTTAAAGCCTCTTCTCCGTTAGCTGCTACATCTATAATTTCAATGTCCTCAAAGGTTTCAAGCATGATTTTAAGACCTGTTCTTACTAATTTGTCATCATCAACTAATATGATCTTTATTTTCTCCATTATTATCCCCCTGCGAATGAATCTTAAGCTTTTCTTTTTTATCTAGCTCTAGCTTTACTAAAAAACCCTGTTCCAATTTAGTGTTGTACTCAAAAATACCACCTATTTCAGTGACCCTTTCTCTCATACTCTTAAGCCCCATGCCCTCTACTAAACCTTTTGCTCCTACCCCATTATCCTTTAAGGTAACTACTAATTTGTATTCAGTGAAGGCCATAAATATTTGAATGGAAGTAGCTTTACCATGTCTTAAGCTATTAGCTAAAAACTCTTGAATTATTCTATATATTACAAAGGCCTGATCAGAATTTAAAGGCCACTTTTCCTTGGTAAAGGCTAATCTTACATCCATCCCTGTTAGTTTCTTAAAGCTATTTATAAGCTCCTCAATTATCAGTATTCCTTCAAATTCTTCAAATTCCTTAGGTTTTATTTCTCTAACAGCACTCCTGATATCCTTAAGACTGTTCTGTGCAAATTTTTTTAGCTCCCTAGTCAATTCTTTTGTGACTTCAGGACTTTTTCCTAAGGTTCTTTCAATAGCCCCTAGCTGGATTACTATGGCGGAAAGAGCATGTCCAACACTATCATGTATTTCTCTTGATATTCTATTTCTTTCCCTTAACAATGTAAGTTCTTCTATGGAGCTAGCATAAACCTCCAAATCCCTGTTTGCCTTTACTAACTTTTCCTCTGAAATCCTAAGTTTATCATAGAGCTCTTGAGCTTGAAGTTTTTTGTCATTCTCATCCTTTATAAAATATAATATAGCTATAATAACTCCTAAGATCCCTAAGGTAACAAATTTAAACTCTAAACTTTCATTATAAGAAAGATACACTCCTATAAAAGCTATCACTATATTAAAAAAGCTCTGCATAAACCTATCAAATAATATATTGCTATCTATAGCTGATAAAATTAGATAGATGATGAGGTACCCACCAATCCACTTATAGCTTATAGTAATAAATATTAATTCTATGCCAAAAGATATGATCTTTTGGTAGTTCTTTTCCAAAGAAAAAAATCTAAGCTGATTGTTTATGATAAAAATAAATATGAATATTATCATGACACTATTTATATTTTCATTTTTTAATATGATACCTGCAATAATTAGAAGAAGGGTATAATACCTAAGAAAAGTAAGCAACTTTTTATTCCACATAATTCCTCCAAAGTATATAAGATAATATTATTATATCAGTACAAGATAACTTTACCATAACTAGCTGCATCTTACTTTATAAAAAAATAAACTCACCACCTTAAGTGATGAGTTTATTTTTTAAGAAAACCCGGGTGAATTTAATATTTCTTCTTTTATATTATCTAATTTAAACTATAATCCTATAGCTATAGCAGCAATTCCTGCACCAAATTCTTTCATATCTTCTGCCAGCCAAATCTTTTCCTGTACTTTAAATTTGAAGGTTTTTTCTTTAGTGCCTTCTGCTGGTTTTACATTTTTATATGCTTCTACTAGATTCTTAATATATTGCTCTGTTAGTTTATTTAAAGCATCTTTTTCATCTTTAAGTTGCAATTTTTCAACCTGTTTAACTGCGTCGTCAGCAGCCTTTTCATCTAGAGCAACTTCATCAATATATTTTGATTTTAATTTTACCTCTGCAGTAGTATCAGTTTTAGAAACAACCTCTGCAGTAGCAGATAATCCTTTTAAAGCTTCAGAACGAACTTTATATAATTCTTCAACTTGATCATCCTTAATTGTTAATCCTCCAGCTTTAAATTGATCTTTTATCTTTTTAATAGTAGCATCCTTTTGAATCTTTTTTGTTTCATCGGCCATATCTTTATTTATAGAAATTTTTGATAAGCCACTTTGATCTCCCTTTATATAAAAATCAAATAAAATTTGTGCAGTCTCATCAGGACCTATTTTGGGCTTAGAGCTGCATCCAATTAATACTGTTGGAATCAATAATAAACTCATTAATATTAATAATAAACTTCTTTTTACTTTTTTCATATTTAACCCCCGCACTCTAAAAAATCTTTCACCCAAGGATAAATATAGTTTTATATTTATATTTTGTCAATACTACACAAATTTTGTATTTATATCGCTATTTTTAAAATTATTAAAAAATCAATTATATTTATCAATATTGTTAATTTTTATACAAAATGATACGAAATTATCTAATTTCTTTTAATAATTTTTACATATTAAAATATTTATTGTAATTATCATATATAAACAAAACCCCTTTTCTCTTTTCAATAAACCTATAACATAATACATTGTTTTGTCATATAATATGTTAGCAATGTCTTAAAATAAGATTCTTATAAAATATGTTAACGTTATTATAGAAGGTGAAGGTGAGTACATTGAAAATTAAAATATTCAACGGAAATGATATAAGTGAAATAGAAAGTGCAGTTAATGAATTCATAATAGACAAGTTTGTAATTAGCATACAACAATGTACCTTCATAGATAAACGAACTACTTTAATAATTACAGTGCTGTATGATGATACTTTCAACTGCGGTTATGTAAAATCAAAACTAGATAAAGAAATTCTGAATAAAATAAACTCGGTATAACAGTGATGGCTGTGAGCTATTGAAGCTCTTTTTTTTATTTACTCACACTTAATTTAGGAAAAGGACAATAAAAAATTAAATTATGTTATTTTCAATAGCTTTCCTTTTAACAATATATCTCAGATTATGTAGCAAAAGCACTTTCTTCGACATATATTATATTATATGTGTGTTTTATAACTAATAGATTAATTTAAGTTGGAGGAATTAATATGAAGGTTGTTATTCTATGTGGTGGAAAAAGTACGAGAATGAACGAATTAACAAAAGATATTCCCAAGCCACTGGTAGAAGTAGGAGAAAAACCCATGCTATGGCATATAATGAAATTGTATAAACATTATGGTTTTGATGACTTCATTCTACTATTGGGCTACAAGGGTGAAAAGATAAAAGAATATTTTCTGAACTATGAATGGAAAAACCATAGTTTTAAAATAGATGATCATTCAAATGGTATTGAGCTATTAGAAAAGTCTGAAAAATGGAAAATAACCTTTCTCGATACAGGTATAGATACAATGACTGGCGGAAGATTAAAATTAGCTCAGCCCTATATTGGTGACGAAACTTTTATGTTGACCTATGGAGATGGACTATCAGATATAAATTTATCAAAGCTTTTAGATTTTCATAAAAGTAAAGGTACTATTGCTACAGTAACAGGCATCTATAAAAAAAGTCAATATGGTACCCTTACAGTTAATGACGGTATTGCTAAATCCTTTGAAGAGAAAAAGCAAACTAAGGAACTTATAAACGGTGGTTTCTTCATAATGAATCCTGGTGTGTTTAATTATTTAACTGATGATACAAGCTGTGTATTAGAACAGCAGCCATTAATTAATTTGGCAAAGGATCAGGAGCTAGCTGTATATATACATGAAGGATTTTGGACTGCAATGGATACCGCAAAGGATATCTTAGAAGTAAATGAAATGTGGAAACAAGGAAACTATTTATGGAAGGTATGGTGAGATACATGACGTCATTTTGGAAGGAAAGAAATGTTTTTATTACTGGTTGTACTGGTTTTTTAGGAAGTTATATGTCAAAAAAATTAGTTGAGCTTGGGGCAAATGTAACTGGATTAGTCAGAGACACTATACCAAAATCAAACCTTTATGTTGGAGATCATTATAAAAAAATGAATATTGTGCAGGGTTCTCTAGAGGATTATGATCTTATAGAAAGAGCACTAGGTGAATATGAAATTGATACTGTATTTCACTTGGCAGCACAGGCTATTGTAGGTGTAGCAAACAGGAATCCTATGTCAACCTTTAAAGCTAATATATTAGGCACCTGTAATATACTAGAATGTTGCAGAAAAAGTCCATTAGTTAAGAGAGTTGTCATTGCCTCAAGTGATAAAGCTTATGGTGATCAAATAACTCTTCCCTATGATGAAGATATGCCCCTTAAAGGAACTCACCCCTATGATGTTTCAAAAAGCTGTACTGATTTAATAGCACAGTCATATTTTCATACTTATAAGCTTCCCGTGTGTATAACAAGATGCGGAAACTTATATGGTGGAGGAGATTTAAATTTTAATAGAATCATTCCACAGACTATTAGAAGTGTTATTAATAATAAGAGACCTATAATTCGCAGTGACGGAACTTTTATACGTGACTATTTTTATGTAGAGGATGCATCTAATGCTTATTTACTTTTAGCAGAAAAACTAGAAGCTATGAATCTAGCTGGGGAGGCCTTTAACTTCAGTAATGAAATACAGTTAACAGTTTTAGACCTAGTAGAAAAAATATTAATAGCTATGGATAGCAGTTTAGAACCTTTAGTGCTAAATGAAGGAAGTAACGAAATAAAGCATCAATATCTATCTGCAAAAAAAGCAAGGGAGATTTTAGGTTGGAAGCCTTGCTACACCATTGATGAAGGACTAAGAAAAACTATAGATTGGTATAAAGAGTTTTTAAAGAATTCTTGAAAAATACTTTAAATAAAAAGTGAGGTTGATATAGATGATTAGCGGGTTTTGTACAATTTTATCAAAGGGACGATTATACCAAGCTATAGCTCTATTCATATCTTTATATGAAGTTATGGATGATGATCATCCAATGTTTGTACTTTGTATGGATGAAGAGACTTACAACCTTTTGTATAGAATGAATTTAAAGAACATCATAATAACTCATATAAAAGATTTGCAAGATGAAGGTTTACAATCCTTAAGGCAAAGGCGTAAATTAAACGAATTCTGCTGGACTTTAAAGCCTATCTTTATAGAGAGCTTATTGACCAAATACCCTTCATTAGAAAGAATAACTTATGTGGATTCGGATTTATTTTTTTTCAGTGACCCTAGTATAATATTTAAAAATCAACCTCACTGTTCAATTTTACTATCTAACGCCGAGGTTTTTGTACCAGCCTTTACCCCTGAATTCACTAGTTTTATTCAGGATTTAACTGGGAAATATAACTCTGGGTTTATAAGCTTTAAAAATGACACCATGGGCTTGCAATGTTTAAAATGGTGGAAGGACAAATGTATTGAAAAATGTAGTGACAATGCACAAATCGGAAGTTTTGGAGACCAAAAATACTTGGATTTCATGTCCTCATTATTTCACAATGTTTGCGATATCATAACTCCAGGAGTAAATATAGGTCACTGGAATTATGCTAAACACAGATTTTATCTATTAAACGAAAAGTGGTTTATTGATGAGTCAGAGCTTATATGCTATCATTTTAGCGGTTTTAGAATAATAAGTAAGAATGAAATAATACAAATATATGAACCTGAAGGAATAGACCTTCCCTTAATATATCTAATTTATAGGTATATTATTATAAATATTATTTCTTCAATAGAAACAATAGAACCAACCTTCAACGGCTTTGCCACGGAAGAAGATATGACTAAAGGCAATGTAAAACTTGAATAATACTGCAGATGGAGAGTGAATTAAATATGAAAGCAAGCATTATTATACCTTCCTATAATTCAAGTGAAAGATTATACTTGAATTTAGTATCCCTTAAATACCAAGACTATCCCCATGAAGATTTTGAGGTAATTGTAATCGATAATGGTTCTTCTGATGATACAGAAACAATGCTGTCAAACTTTGAAGCGGATTTTGCACTTAAAAGGATACACATAAATGAAAACAGGGGCATTGCTCGAGGTAGAAACAAGGGAATACTAGAAGCTTCAGGAGATATACTGATTTTTCATGACAGTGATATGATTGCTGCAAAAGATTTTGTAAGAAGGCACATTGAAGCACATCATAAAGAAAACATTGTAGTCTGCGGATTACCCTGGCTAAGAATTTACAGTTATTTCTATAAAGTTTTTGCCTCTTATGAAATGTATAACTTTTCGAGACATATATATAAATACAACTTAGAAACAGACTACTGGCTAAAGGATAAATACAAGCTCATCACTGAGCAGCAGATTAAGGATGGAAGCTTCTTAAATCTAGCTTTTGATCTAGATATGGACTTTATTACTTCTTTAAAAGAAACCATGGCAATATTCGGTGAAGACTTAAAGGGCTACAATTTACCTTGGAGATTTTTTATTACAAATAATGCTTCCGTAGATAGAAAGCAAGTTATAGAGGTAGGCTCCTTTGATGAAAACATTGTAAGATACGGCTTTGAAGATTACGACCTAGGTATAAGACTTTATAAGACAGGGGGTGAATTTAAGCTTTCACATGATATTATCAGTGTACACCAGGAACATCCCAAAAATGCAACTCCTAATGATGTTAAAGAAAATGTAAATTACATGTGCGAAAAATACAATAATATTTATTATATTGATATGATTCTTTTATGCTTAAGTTATTCTGTACCTGTAGATTATCAAAGTATAAATAGTGTTATGTCAGATATTAACCGTATGCACATCCTAGGCAACTATAATGATATATTGAGTATCTTCCTTGAAATACTGCAAACAGCTATAAAAATTTCTTTCAAACATGATATAGACGCTAAATCAACTATGCTTCCATATATATGTAAAAACTATTATATAATTAAAAAGCAACTAAAGGAATTACAGGAAGAATACCAAATGTTCCATTTTACAAATATGTTTTCTGGTTTAATGAAGAGCATTTTTAATATGTAAAAATAAACAGATGAATAAGAGGTGATATTATGGCTAGATATCATTTTACTTCAGTAGTTTCAAAGGATCATTTATTTAGAATGATTGCAATGTATAGCTCACTAAAAATCCATTGCAGCAATTTTCAACTTTTTATTTTATGTATGGACAAAGAGATATATGAGATTTTATCAAAAATTAATTTTGAATATATAAAGGTTTTTAATCTGAACCAGGTGGAAGACGATGAATTATTGAAAGCAAAATCAAACAGGAGTTTCCACGAATACTGCTGGACATCAAAAGCCTCATTCCTCCACTATGTTTTGAAAAATTATCCTTCTGCCACTTATTACGCTCATCTTGATGCGGACCTATTTTTCTATTCAAATCCTTCACTGATATTTGAAGAAAATCCTAACGCATCACTTTATCTTACTCATCACCGCAATTCAAAAGCCTTTGAATTTACTTATGATTTGACAGGTACCTACAATACAGGCTTTGTTGGTTGCAGAAATGATAGCACTGCATTAGCTGCCATAAGTCATTGGAAGGAAAGGTGTCTTCAGCGTTGCTCCATGGCTATTGATGTAGAAAATAAAACCTTTGGCGATCAGCGTTACGTAGAGGATTGGCCTGATAATTTTAAAAATGTCCATATCGTTAATTCCTTAGGAGCAAATGCTGCATTATGGAATATTCAAGATTATAGAGTTAGCTTACAGGGAGGTAAGATTTATGTAAATCATAATCCTCTAGTATTTTTCCATTTTTCAGGCTTAAGCATAATAAGTCCAAGAGAATTCAATCTGTGCTGGTACTATGCTATAGAGGACCCAATTACTTTAAACTTCATTTATATCCCCTATGTATCTGTACTAGGTGAAGCAATTAAAGAAATGTTAAAAAACTTTCCTTGGTTTAATTATGGATTTGTAAGAAGAGAGAATACGTCTAATGCTCATTACTTTATTCTAAGGTAATAAAGAATAGACTTTATATAAAAAAGTAAGGTAAGCAAAAAACTGCTTACCCTTTTCTATTTTATTGATTTCTTTTGATTATGTTTCAACTCTAGGTTTTGTTGGATCACAGCCAGGATTTTTGGTATTAGAAACCATTGAAAGCTTTGTTAGGTAATAGCATTCTTCTCTAAACATATGATCCAATATTAAAGGATAGAGTGTACCAAGAGCTTTCTTTTCTATAATAGCCTCCTCTAGCTCCTTTAAGAACTTTTTAAAGCCATCCATTGTTTCATCGGCATCTGTATTAAATTTTCTTAGTGCAGGAAAATCACAAAGTCCCGTTCTTGTAAATCCATTATACTCTATAACACTTAGGTACAAGTCGTTGAACATTTTTGCATATTCCCTGCTCTTCTTAATTAATTTCTTCTGCGTTGAATCTAAGCTATTAGCTATGGTAGAGGCATGTCCTGCTCCATCAGGTAGCCAAAGCAAATGAAGGTGAATATCTCTAGCAACAGGTATATTCCCCATTATCAAAGCATTTAAAATAAAGATATATTCATCTAGTTCGTTAAGCATATGATTTATGAAGGTTGGCGGTAGTGAAATGTTGATTTTTTCCTCAAGCTGCTTAGTGAGAATGGATAACTTAAACTCTCTAATTTTCATTGCAGCATTATAAGCCTCACAATTTAAATCCGCAAGCTCTTCTGTAGAAATTGGTCTACGAGTCTTCTCTAGTAAAGTATCAAAGAGTTTAATGAATTCATTAGCTTCATGAATGAAAGGCTTTTCCTTGGGTGAAAGTGCATTTAAGATAAATCTAGAGTGGTCTCCTAAAATCTGTAGCCAAAAACTGTTCTCAAAAAGTGCTATTTCTTTAATAGTATTAGTCTTCAATGGAATCCTCCAAAACAATTCTCACTTTAGTATTCTATGCTGATGGTATAAATATTGACACCTGCATCTAAATAGATTTTCATGAATTCATTTATATTGAAGCCAACTTATGGTCATAATAAATACGTATCATATAACTAAAGTAGGTGATAGGCATTGAAAGCGATAGTTTACGAAGGTATAAGAAATGTTAAAGTTAGAAATGTAGAAGATCCAAAAATTCAAAAGAATGACGATATAATCGTTAAAGTAACCTCTACCGCCATCTGTGGCTCTGATCTTCATTTAATTCATGGCTTTGTTCCTAACCTACCTAGGGGTTTTATACTAGGCCATGAAACTATGGGAATAGTAGAAGAAGTAGGTAAAGAAGTTACCAAAGTGAAGAAGGGTGATAGAGTTGTTGTCCCCTTTCCTGTTTCTTGCGGTCACTGTTGGTATTGTGAACATGACCTATGGAGTCAATGCGACAATTCTAATGCTAATGGTGAAACCGGAGGGCTACTTGGCTACAGTGACACCTTTGGTGGATACGATGGCGGCCAAGCACAATTTTTAAGAGTTCCTTATGGCAATGTAGGCCCTAAAGTTGTACCCGAGGGATTATCTGATGAACAAGTACTGTTTTTAACTGATATTTTACCTACCTCTCTTTGGGGAGTAGATATGGCTGAAGTAAAGCCTGGAGACACTGTGGTAGTTTTAGGTTGCGGCCCTGTAGGATTGCTAGCTCAAAAATGGGCTATATATAAAGGAGCAAAGAGGGTAATTGCTGTAGATTGTATAGATTATAGATTAGAGCATGCAAAGAAATATAACCAAGTAGAAACAGTGAATTTTCAACAATATGATAATACTGGAGAATATCTAAAGGAAATAACCAGCGGAGGAGCGGATTCCGTAATAGATTGCGTTGGTATGGATGGAAAAATGTCTACTATAGAGAAAATAGAAAGTGTATTAAAGCTTCAGGGAGGTTCGAAATCCGCTATTGAAATCTCAACACAGGCAGTAAGAAAATGCGGTACTGTGGTGTTAGTAGGAGTTTATGGCGCTAGATATAACGGGTTTCCTTTGGGAGATTTTTTCTCTAGAAATATTACCTTAAAAATGGGCCAATGTCCAGCCAATTCTTATATTGATCCTATTTTAAAGTTAATTAGTACTGGTAAATTTGATGCAACAGATATAATAACTCATAAGCTCTCCATAGATAAAGGGGAGCATGCATACAGAATTTTTGATAGCAAGGATGATAATTGCATAAAAGTGATATTAAAGCCCCAAACCTAAATATAAAATTCTTATTAAAATCAATAAAGACACTATCCATATTACTTTATGATAGTGTCTTTTCAATATTATTTTACTTCATTATATATAGAAGCTATAACATTTGTTTCATTTTCAGGTGCAGGTGATAAAGGATAATAACCCTTCTTTACCATCCATTGCCACACATCATAAGCATGATTACAGCTCATTGTAAAAGCATCCTTTAAAAATTGTCTTATCTCTGGGTTACTAGCTTCCATTGCACTCCATGCATATTCTCTTCCTGCTCTTTTTAAAGTTAGTAAATAAGCAGTAGCTATTTCTCTATCATTCAATTTTTGTAAACTTGTACCTGGAGTAATTGGTGGAAATTCATTAACTGGTGACTTAGTAAAATCTTTAAGAGCCACGTTTAAATTAGGAATGTTAAGCTTTTGATTTGCTCCTGTAGCATTCTTTACATATTGAACCTTCATATTATAATCCTGAACATGTGCTGGAAAATGCATGTCTATCATTGTTTTTAGCTCTTGATCTTGTGCCATGTTTTTAAACAAAGCCATATTAGTGATAGAATTCACACAGCTTACTATCAATTCATGTAAATCATGTAATTCATGGGTCGCAAGTTGCATAATAATCTCCTCCAAAACATATTTTATATTAATGTAACACTATAATTAATGTTCCTCTAAAATGCAACTTCTATTCTAAAATGCTATTTTTTAATTTGTTAATTATATCTTTTATTAAGGTTAATCATACTATACCCTTATATAAAAATTCTACACTATTTATATATACTTCACATGATAGCGCTGAATACAATATTAAATTTACGATCACCTTCTCTTGCCCATTACATAATATATAATCATATAAAGACATATTAGGAGGATTAATGTGATATATTTTTGTCCTATTCATGGTCAATGGTTTGAATGCTTCAGTACCGGAAATCCTAAATATAATGGACACTTGTCCTTTAGCCATACGAGGGCTGAGACAACAGATCAAACCATTATCGATAAATGGAATACAGTACCTATCCCTCCTGCCCCTGAATTGAAATCAGTAGCAGTTGACCCAAAAACTAGCGCTCTATTAATATTAGATATGGAGAACTCTATCTGCAAAAGCCCTCGCTGTATAGGCTCTATTCCTAATATTTATAATTTATTGACTAAAGCACGAAAAAATCAAATGTTAGTTGTCTATAGCCTTATACCTAGCGGAAATCCTGAGGATATCTTCAAACAGTTAGCTCCTTTACCCAAAGATCCTATCGTAAAATCAAATGTAGATAAATTCTATAAAACCAATTTAGAAGAAATATTGCAGGCAAAGGGCATTAAAACTGTTATAATTACTGGCTATGCCGCCAATGGTGCAGTGCTTCATACGGCGACTAGTGCGGCCTTCCGTGGCTTCAATGTTATTGTTCCTGTTGACTCCATGTCCGCCAATAATCTTTACCCTGAACAATACACTGCATGGCATATGCTTAATAGTCCTGGAACTAGAAATCGGGCAGTAATAACGAAAGTTAATTTAATCAGATTCTCACCATCATAAAAAAATATTAGAAGAAGCTAAAAACCCCCGACATTTTTTAGGTCGAGGGTTTTAATTATATAGTTCTATAAGTTTAGAGATGTTTTATATATAAATTTATTAATTATAAAATTTATTGAGAAAGATGATACTATGGCAAAAATCCAATATGTCATAGGTAAGAATAAAAATATTAAAACTATAGCTATAATAGGTTTTCTAAGCACTACTGTAATTACTCCAGTTGCAGTAATAGCTACAACATAAGTTGGATCAACCTTCAATATACCACTAAGAGCAAATGCTATACAAAAGGAAGTAAATATTATAGGAAATATTTGTCCCCCTACCCATCGAAAATTAATAGATATTTTAGTAGCTAACATTTTCAAAAAAGCAATAAGCAATAAGTATGGAATTCCAAGTTCACCAACATTATTAATAACTTCCCTTAAAGCATGCTCTCCTGAAAAAAGTGTAAGAGGAAAATAAGCTCCTAAAAATGCTAAAATAAATCCGCCAATTATGGCAGCCATAAATGGATTTAAATTTATTTTAGTTTTTTTGCAAATACATTCTATTATATGTCCCATATAATTAAAAGATAGACCTATTATTATCGACAGAATTAAAATAGGTATAAAAAGCAACAAATCCTTATTAGAAATATGATTTGAGGCCAATTTAAAAATAAAACTCTCTTTATGTATTAAATTATTTAAAAATTTTATAATAAAATAAGCAGATAAGACTGTACAGCTATATGTAAAATAATTTAATATTTTTTTAAAAATAGGCTGTACCTTATAAATTGAATTTTTGTCATAAGAAAATAAACTAAAAATAGGCACCTGAAAAATAGCAGTAAGCACAGCACTGGTAGATGCTTCTATAAATTCCTCTTTTAATTCAGGATTTGAATTTTTAATTTTTACACTTAAAAAAGTTGAAAGCATAGCTACCATTCCAAAGAGGCCAGCTTCAGGACCTATACTTCCTCCAAAAATTAGCGGTAGAAAAGCGCATATAATATATTTAGGTAGAGGTTTATAATCAATAGTTTTTGTAACCTTGTATTCGTGAAGTATTTCTTCCATTTCTTTTGGATAAAGCCCTAAAAACTTTTGACAAAAACCTATTATTAGTCCTCCTACTATACATAGAATTATAGTCATTATAAAATCGCTTACTTTTATAATATAAGGCAGCTCCTGCCACAAAAAATTACTTGATAGATTTATAAGAGACATAAATGACCAACAAAAAATACCAACAACAGTACCCATAATGAAACCGAAAAATACAATATTTTTTACAATAGATTTAATAATAGACACCACCTTTATGAAACATTACATTGATTATAATAGTATAACTTATTTTAAATATCAATATAACTGTGTAAATATTTGTTGATTTATGGCGAATATTGATTTTTCAAACTTGCTTCACCTGTAATTATTTTAAAGTAAGTTTTTTTGCTCAACAACATAAGCCATTCTTTTCTTCCTAACCTAGTTGGCAAGTGCTTACATTGTTTAAGAAAAGGCAAAATCTACTATATTTCTATGGTGGATGCAAATCATACCTTTTAAAGTCCACCATTTTATCTACTGTACCTTAAAATGAAATTTCCCATTTCAATTGCACAATCTTCACTTTGTGGATAAACTCCTACATTGTCTCCGTAAGCATGCCCTAATCCTTTATACAATACTGTTTTTGTTTCAACACCTGCCTTAGTAAGCTTTGCTGCATATGCTAAACATTCTACTTTTAGAAAATCATGTTCTCCAACTGTAATAAATGTTGGAGGAAGTCCTTTTGGCTCTCGAATATATGGGCTTAGATATTCATTTTTAATATCGGTAGTACCTAAAATCTCTCCTAAACCTCCTGATAATCCTTCGAACATTCCTAGAATCATTTCTATACCTGCTTTATATTTTGGAGCAATTTCATATTCATCTCTACTCCATTTAAAGAACTCATCTTCAACCTTTGCCATATTTAGAGTAGGATAAAGCAATAATTGACCTTTTACCATACCTAATCCCTGCTCCATATCTTTTGTAGTACAGTACTGAGTTAAATTTCCACCAGCACTATCTCCTGCTACAAAGATATTATTTTTATTACCACCAAGACTTTCCGTATTATCATAAATCCATTTTAATACTGAATAACAGTCTTCATGCCCTGTTGGATATGGATTTTCAGGACATAAACGATAGTCAACTGATATCGCTAAAATATCTGTCTTTTCAACAATTAATTTTACTAATTCTTCAACAACATCAGGTGAACCACCAAAGAATCCACCTCCATGAATATAATAAAGAATTGGTGCATTTTCCTTTACAGTTTCAGATTTGTAAATACGTACTGGTATTTTATATCCATCTGTAGCTTTTACAGTTCCATGAATGATATCAATCTTCTTTTCAACCATTGGATTACTCTTAATTTCACAAAACATCTTTCTTAATTTACCAATTGATTTTGGAGAAATATCCATTTTCAATAAACTTTTAGGCATAAATTTCATCAAAATTATTTGCTTTTTCATATCCTTGTAAAGACGTGGATCCATTGCCCCTCTCTCATCACTATCAGGTAGCTTCTTTACTAAAACTTCCGCGCCTTTAATGTTAACTATTCCTTGTCTCTCTATGATTTTATCTAATAATTCTTGTGAATATTTTCTGCTCATTCTTTTATTTCTCCCTTTTAATATTTCATGTTTTATTCTTCTGGAAATTGTAGATAATAATTATATAAAGCTCCAATCAGATTAGAATCATTAAAATATTTACATGTATCTACTATGGCATGTGGAATATCAAATAGGATTGTTGCATATATTTTTTGTAAATTTTCTCTAATTTTTTTCACTAAAATTGCTTGTTTAGAAATACCTCCACCAATTAAAATTTTCTCAGGATCTAAGATGCATTGTAAATTGTATATTTACATTGTATAATAATGCACCTGGAGCATAAATACGTCCAGTTGATGAATCAATATTACCCCTCCCTTCTTAATTCTATACATAAATCGTTTTTATAATATTGTAAAATTAAACGCGCACTTTGTTTTTAACTAAATATGCGCGTTCCCTTTCCTTATTTAAAGGTTATCATTTTTTATTTAATTATTGTTGTTATTTTTTGTCCATTTTAATGTTATTTTTTAATTTTTTAACAAATGTCATTTCTATACTTCTATGCCAATGAGGTGGTATATAGAACTGTTTTTTCATATCGAAATTCTCTTCACCAAAGTATCCCACCAAGGCAGGTAGATTTTGATTTAAATTTACTTTTTCATATATAACATTATTCATAGCAACCTCCACTTTACTACTAACATAGTATCCAATGCCTCTGCATCCCCTTATTATTATCCATTGGCTAAAGCTATCAAAATGGCATGTTAGTTGTGTATAGTCCTATTAAGCATAATAATATACTGCATATTAACTACTTTTCGGATGTTCCACAACACTTCTTGTACTTTTTTCCACTTCCGCATGGGCAAGTTTCATTTCTTCCTATCTTATTTTGATTAGCTATAGGTAGCGTTGACTTAAAAATATTATTTGTTCTACTCTTTTCTTTTTCCAAATCTTTTAGCCAGCTGCTCATTTCTTCAAACTCCACATTATTAGCTATAGCGTTATATATTAAATCTTCTCTTAAATCTCTATTATCCTCATCGTATCCTTCTTTTAATATCATCTCCTTAATTGGTTCAATAGCTTGCTTTGAGAACAGCTTGCATAAATTAGCAGCCAATTCTGTTTTTATAGAAAGGTCTTCTTCCTGCATAAATAATTCTTCATTAATTTTTTCGCTGTATTCTGTCTTTATTATTGTAAGTACTCCTGAAGCAAATAATTTATATTCCCACGTATTATTTTTAAAATTTTGATATATTTCCTCTACTACTTTATCACTTCCTATTTTACCTAAGCCTTTCATCGCTTCTTCATTAATTAAATCTCCCTCACTACCTAATTTAGGAATAAGCAGCGATATCGCCTTTTCTTCTTTTAATTCACCAAACAAATAGGCTAAATATCCTTCATAGTATCCATCATATTCATCTTCTACCCCATTTTGTTTAAAGTCTTTTAATAGCTTATCTATCGGTATATCTTTCCTCATGCTTAGTTCATATGCTATGTTTTTACCATATTTAAAATCAAACTCATTAATATACTTATTATTATTTTTTTCAGAAAACTTCTTAAGTTCTTCTAACAATTCATTAGTAGTTTTATTATGTACTATAATCCTTTGCTTAAATGAATTTTTCATTAATTTTATTGCTGTATTTAATTGTTTTTCATACTTTTCTAATAAACTTATTTCTGCATTAATAAGTATTTTCTCATAAAGATCATAATTAGAATTTTTTCTTGAAAGTTTATTTAATATGGTTATAAAATTTTCTTCATTAATATATAAGTTGGAAAGATATATTAATACCTTTCTTTCATCAAAAGAATTTAGTTTTTCTATAACCTCTAAAGCTAAACCTAAAACTTCTTCATCTTTACTAAAGCTCTCACTGAAATATTCTAATGCATATTTACATAGGTCAAAATTTGAATGGTGTATTAAACTTTTTATTTTATCTTGTGATAACATATTAATTCTCCTCCTAATTTATCTCTTCAGAAATAACACTATCTTATATTTCATATTTCTTGATTATACTCATCATAGATTTCTTTACTTGATGACTTTTTCCTCTTTTTCATTTTCATTGCCCTTTAAACACATGTTTCAATTTTTTCCTTTAATTATATCATATTTTAGCTCTATTAATTATTTAAGACCACATTGAACTTTACTCCAACGTGGTCTTTACAATCAATATAATATCTATGTTTTTATTAATCTTATGACATTTAATATCTTTTAACCTTTGTTTGTATTCCTGACATTGCCTTCATAATTCACAGCTATCTTCTCTATAGAAACTCCTGTATTAGATACAGTTAAATTTAAAGGAGTAATATCAGCCTCTTTCCATGCATTATGTAGCTCTTCCATTGAAGCACTATCCTTTAAAAAAGCAATACCACAATCTCCGCCTCCTGCTCCCGATGATTTACCGCTTCCAAAGGTTTCAGCAATAGAACATAGAGTTTTTAACTTATCAGTCTCAATGGTGATACCAGCCTCTTCACCTAGTTTCAATAGAGCTTTGCGGTTTTGTGCAACACTATTAATAGACTCCGTATAGTCTCTTGCTTCAAAGCTTTGTATCAATGCTTCTACTGCAATAGAGCTTTCACTTAAAAATTCCTTGTAAGCTTCTATATTTTGATGACGAAAATGTTGAAAACTCCTAATCATCGGTGCTGTTGCTGCTGTTTTTTTTGTCCATCCCACCGCTAACTGAAGCAAGGGTGGAGGGGTTAATGGTCTAATAGAGAGGTTTGGCCAAGGTTTCTCTATGACAGATCTAAGTTTCATCCCTTGCTCTAATTGATTTAATAGCCATTTCCCATCAAAGGCAGAATACTCAATCCATCCTCCATAAACAGCAGCAGCCACATCGGCTCCGGAACCATTTTCTTGAGTTTTTAAATGAGCAATGGCTGATAGTTTAAAAATTTCTTCAAGAGCAGGAGGTTCTTTTACTTCTCTACTTAGCTGCAGCATAGCTGAAATAACTGCCACCACCACGGCAGCACTTGAACCAAGTCCATATTTTTTACCCGTTAAGGGATCATCAAGATCACTTCTAATCTCTAACTGAAAGGGATGCAATATCACTGACTTCTCTTGTAAAAACTGCTTCACCACAGAGATGGAATTTTTAATAAAGCCTAATGACGAATCATCTACACTAAATTGCACCTTTCCATCCCTTATTTCCCATGTGATATCCTCTGATCCCCTTTGCGAAAGGGAAGGCTTATTTTGCTTGCAAGGCTTTATATGAACTGTTACATAACGATTTATCCCAATGACCACAGCCTTTTGCTTTGGCTCGAGCACAGCATACTCTCCTGCAATCATGAGTTTTCCTGGTGTTTTTACCTTATAGCTTGAGTAAGTCATATTTATTCCTCCCTTCAAATTATTAGGCTATTTTAAAAGTAATGCTCAAAACTTATAACATATTTTCTCTACTGACCTGCTAGTATTTTAGTAATCCATGGCGCAGAATACAAAATCATAAATTGTACACCATAATTAACTCCTAAGCGATGTAATACACCGGCTACAATACCAATTAGTAATACTCCAGCAACATTAACTAATCCCGCATCCATAAAAGCAAGTAACAATACCAAGCTAAAGAACAAGCCTAGCATTGCTTCATGTGGTATTTTTTTGAATACAAAGGTACATATTTGCTGTGAGTACTTTACCGTAACATAGTATGTAAAAGCCGCAGCAACAGCTGCCCCGATTACAGTTGCTATAACAAAATCTGAGCTAGTTAATATATGGTGTATATTATGCTGTAGCGTAAATACCGGAGGAGCATTAAATAATGGATTTGCCGGTCCAAGTGCCATTGGAGATAATGGTATTCCAAGAGCAATAAGAGGAATTAATGTTCCTGAAAAATAAGTTGCCTGTGCTAATGCTTCCATGCAGGATACAGCAAGAGAAGCTTTTTCCACAGGGTCTTTTGTGCCACTAGCAAACAACTCCCCTAAGAAGGTAGTAAGCCCAACAGGACTTAAAATAAAGGTAACTGTTCCAATAAGCGAAGCCAGTGCACTATACCCAACCTCCTTTTTGGTTAAGATTTTAAATGGATTGGGAAATTTTTTAATTTCTTCTGTACTTCTTAAATGAATTATATTCTTGTCAAATCTTTTAAGGCTGTCTCTCTTCTCTTTATTTAATAGTTCAAATAGAGTTAATATAACAGGCCCTATTGTAATTGCTAAAAAGAATGATGTAAATACATTAGTTCCTTTTGGCACAGCTCCAATACCCCAATAAAGATATCTAAGACCTTGAATAAGTATAGCAAAAGGTAGTATTACAGCAAGAGAAATCCACTTATTTTTACTCATTAAAGCTAGCAATATGGCTCCAATGAAAAATACTGGATCTCCATATTGCTTAATAACATTTGCAAAAGGTACTAAAGCCTTAGCTAAAAATAAACTAACAGGTATTGAAATCATAGTACCAACAATTGCACCTGAGGCAATCTTTCTAATACTAGTATCTGTTAATCCATTCTTTTTTAGTACCATTGCATGTTCTACCATAGGAGTAGACATAACACCGGCAGGAATTCCTGCTATTGATATAGGCACAGCATCTATCAATTTACTTGCAACAATAGCTGATATAAAGAAGGACAGGATTACAACAGGCTGTAATCCTGATAAAACCAACACTAATGTAATAGGTGCAATAGTTGCAGTTTCATCAGCTCCTGGAGCAGCTCCAATCACTGTATACATTACCGCTGCAATAGCAGAAGCAAGAATCATCTGTAAAATCAAAGTAATACTCATGTTAATCCTCCTGATTAGTTTCTATAAATATTCTTTTAGGTTTAATAATAATACTACATATTACAAATCCTATTATTGCTCCTAATAAACCAAATAATAGAGGCTTTGGAGGCTTATTTGGTGCTACAATATATCCACCAAATGCAGTAGCACTACATATAACAAGTGCTATAACCAAATCCTTAATACGTACTACATCCTCCCAGACCTCTATATTCTTTTTACAATCCTTTCCTTTAGGTGATTCATTTAATTTTGCATTTTCACTATTCATTAATCTAACTCCTATTGTTGAAATTGTTTTATTATATATTTAATAGATTTTATTTATTTCAAGATAAATACGTAACTCCTGAACCCGGATGACATGTAATAACGCTTTGAACAGCAGGCAAAGTTAATAGAGACTCGTACACGGATTGTTCATCTGAAGGTAAACAAAGCACTTTCACATTTGCACCTGCATCTATGGTAAAATAAGCGAGAATACCTGATAACCTAAGTTTTTGTATGTGGTGCATTATCTCCATGGTTCCGCTTTGCCAATACAAAATGGGCGGTTCAGCTCCAAGCATGGTAGCATGCATCTTTAGAGAATTGGCTTCCACTACCTTTCCTAGCTTTTCAAAATCTTTGGACTTTATAGCCTCTTTTGCAGTTTCAAAATCCTTTTGAACAGTATGAAGCCACCCATCATAAAAGGGTGATGTGTCCACAGTTCGCTTCATACCTTCTCTGCTGGATACCTTTTTTTCTTCTGAAGCTACTAAAACCGAAAGTATACTAATATTCCAATCCTCTTCAGGCAAAAGCTGATTTGCAAAGGAATCACTTCCATCTGACTCTATGCCCTTTTGCCATTCTACATACCCACCATAAATAGAACGGCAGGCAGATCCTGAGCCTTGACGAGCAAGTATGGATAGTTCCTTTTTGCTTAACTCCAAATTTGCCGCCTTTGCTGCCGCAGCTGCTAATGCAGCAAAGCCTGAGGCTGAAGAAGCAAATCCCGCTGCTGTAGGTACTTTATTTTCAGAGGTAACCACTGCTGGTAAGTGAATACCAGCTAAGTTCCTTATATGATTAAGAAATTGCGATACCTTATTGAACTCCCTTTCACTTGCTGGACGGTTATTTAAGAAAAAAGCATCTTTAGCAAGCTCCTTACAAAATTCAACAGTGGTTATGGTGTAAAATCCATCAAGGGTAATAGACAGACTGCTATTCATAGGCAAAAACAAGGTATCATCCCGCTTTCCCCAATATTTAATCAATGCAATATTGGTATTTGCTTTTGCTGTAGCTTGCATTTAGTTATCCTCCTTTTATTTCTAAGAAACATAGAAAATATTATTAGTATTTTGCTTTTTATTTTTGCTATTTATGCTTTTCAGCTAATTTATAAATCCATCAGTTAAATCTTTCTATTCACCAACATTGCTGATTACACTATTATTTTACAAGATGGAGCTTTCATTAAAATCACCCTCTGTTGAAAAATACCAGGCTTTAAAAGCACCTGATTTTAATAATTCCTCTGCTATTACCTTGGCATGCTCCCTACTATTAGCAAGAGCTATCATACAACCTCCAAGACCGCTTCCAGTCAATTTAGCCCCTAATGCCCCTTTATTCCTTGCAGCTTCAACCAATACATTGAGAACATCATCACTGACACCTAGAGTCATAAGCTCTTCCTGATTACGATCAAGTAACTTTCCAAGGGTAAGCATATCTTCATGCAAAAGAGCCTCCTTGGCCTCCTCTGCAATCCTCCCTATTTCATCCAATGATTTCTGTACTTTTTCCGGATTTAAACCATATCTATTTCTCACATTCTCAACGGCGGTACGGGTATCACCTTTTCGACCAGTATCCCCAACCACCATGTATAAAGGCTTACCTACCTCAAGAGGAATTGCCTCTTTCCCCTTTTCAAACCATATAGGACATTCACTGGCTTCGGCAGCCATATCAATTCCGCTGGGGCTTCCATGAGCATAGGTTTCAGCAATTTGAACAAAATAAAACAATTCCTTTTGCGAAAGCTTTTGTTCGTAGAAGGCAAACAAGCTTCTTACAATGGCCATAGCCACTGCAGAACTAGAGCCTAATCCCCTTCCTAATGGGATAGATGAATGGATTTCAATGGATAAACCCTCAAAAGGTTCACTTAAATAATGTAATGTTTTTTTAATACACTCTGAGATTCCTTTCATTTCAACTGGCATGTTGTTAATGGAACCCTTATAAATATCAGATTCAAACATAATAGTTCCATAGGACTTTTGAATCCTAGAACTTACCTTTAAGGAGAACGGCATAGCAATGGCAGGTTTCCCGTAAACAACTGCATGTTCACCAACTAAAATCAACTTGCTATGCGCATCACCAACAGCTATTTTATTAGAAATTGTATTCATATATATCTATCCTTCTGTTCTTTCATAAACTATTTTTAATTTAAACCAATATCTATCAATAATAATAATCGATTAATAATTCATTGTCAAATGATGTTTATTCTCATCATAACTATAATTTTCTTCACTAATTATTCTATATCTCTCATAATTTAAATGTTCCTAAGATATAATCCTCCGCATATATTGACATTGAGATTGTTTTAGAAACAGGTGATTAACATTAGGCTAAATATAGATATAAATATAAAAGATTTAGAATTTATAGGCAAAGGTACCCAAGGTAAGGTATATCGAATAGACTTCCAAAAGTGCATAAAAGTTTTTAAAAGAAAAAAAGAGTGCAAGGAGGAACTAAAAACTTTATTAATGGCTTAAGGAGATATGAATTTTCCTATACTTTATGAATACGGTGCAAACTACATCGTAAGGGAATATATTAATGGTATTGAATTAAACGAATACTTATCAAAGCAAAAATTGACTCCTCAACTCTCAAAGAAACTCATAGAACTATATGAGGCTATGATTAAGGTTGGCTATTTGAGGCAAGATGCAGCAATATTTCATATCTTCGTAATGCCTTCTGGTGAGCTTAAGCTTATAGATACTGCTAAGGCTATGAAAAAAAAATCAACAATTCCCAATTTACTTATTAGCGGTTTAGAGGATATTGGATACAAAGAAGATTTTTTTAATTTTTTAAAAAGTAATAGACCAGATCTCTACATTCAATGGATAAATTACTCGAAGAAAAAGTATAAAAAGGTATATTGAAAGCTTGATTACTGAAATACCTGCTCCTTTATTTTCAATGCTTCCTTTTGTTCATTAATAAGCATAGTAGCTTTATTGATATTTGACACAGTTAGGCTGTTTTCTCTATGGCACTATTTATTATACCTGTTATTTCCTTATATAGGTGTAATATTCGTAAGCGGAAAAAGTAGTTTTACCTCTCCGCTTTATTCTTGTAATTATAAGGTAATATATGATAAACTAGGATAACTGAGATAATATTTACAATACAGGGTGGGGAGAATAATGAAGGATACAAAGAAGAAATCTACACTTACAATTTTGGACAACCTTAGTTTTACTCTTAAATATATTTGGAAATGGGACAAATCAGTTATTTTAGTTTGTGCTTTAAATTCTATTGTAATCGCTATAGCACCTTTTATTTGGATTGTTACACCTAAACTGCTTATTGATGAGCTTTTAAATGGTAAGCGCGTAAATAATATTGCAATAATACTTGGTGTTACCTTTATTATTGCTGCTGTGGTTAACTATTTTAAAGCATATTTTGTTGGTGCATATAGAATGAAAATGAGTAATATAAGATTTAATTTCATTGATCTTGTCCATGAAAAGGCAATGGGCATGGATTTTAAGCATACGGAGGATCCAAAGGTATTAAATGATATTCACCAAGCCTGGAAGACTGTTAGAAATCCCTATGAAGGCATAGGCGGAATTTTACAAAAATTATTTACTATATTGGGTTACCTTCTCAGCTTTATTGGATATATGAGTATAGTTGTAACCTTAAATCCATTAATACTCCTATATCTACTTGTTAATGTTATTATTGTTTACTATGTGAATGTTAAAATTAATAACTACGAAAAAAGCCAAGAGCCTTTACGGTCAGATTTCGGACGAAAAAGTAATTACGCGAACTCAACAATGTCGGATTTTAAATACGGTAAGGATATTCGAATTTATAATATGAAAAATCTTTTAGCTGAAAAAAAGAAAGCTTTTGATAGACAAAGGCTTGAGGTAAGCAAAAGCATTGAAAAAAATCGCTTTAAACTTTCTCTAATAGATTCATTATTTTTCTTAGTTCGGGAAGGAATTGTTTATACTTATTTAGTTTCCCAGATTTTAATGAGTAAATTGACCATAGGAAACTTTTCTATGTATTCAATAACTATTGCAGGTTTTTCTAGTTGCATGGAAAATTTAATGAAAGACTTTGCTCATATAAAATATTGTTGCTTATATGTTAGCGATTTAAGAGATTTTTTAGATATTAAAGATGATGAAGATGCGAAAAAAGAAGAAGAAATACCCTTAGAAAAACCCTATGAAATTAGGTTTGAAAATGTGTCTTTTAAATATCCTAATTCGGATCGTTTCATATATAAAAATTTGTCTTTTAAAATAAATGCGGGAAAAAAGCTTGCTATTGTGGGTGTAAATGGGGCTGGAAAAACTACCTTAGTGAAACTCATCTCAAGATTGTATAAACCAACGGAGGGGGAGATTTTGCTAAACGGTATTAACATTTGGAAGTTTGATGCAAGAGAGTATTATAGAATTCTTTCTGTTGTTTTTCAAAACATAAATGTATTTGCCTTTACTGTAGCTGAAAATATTGCTCTTTCCTGCGAAAAATTAGATGAGAACTATATTTATGAAGTTGCCAAAAAGGCAGGTATTAAGGATAAAATTGATTCTTTAGAAAATGGCCTTAATACGAATATGTTAAAAATTATTGATGACAATGGCATTGAGTTTTCAGGCGGAGAATATCAAAAGCTTGCTATAGCAAGAGCCCTTTATAAGAATGGAGATATTGTAATTTTGGACGAACCTACAGCGGCTTTAGATCCAATTTCTGAAGAAAATATATATAAAGGCTTTAATGAATTAATTGGAAATAGGACAGCTATCTATATATCTCATAGACTATCCAGCACACGTTTTTGTGATGAAATTGCATTTTTTGAAGATGGCCAAATTGAGGAATATGGCAGTCATGAAGAGCTTTTGGCTAAAGGCGGAAAATATGCTAATATGTTTAGTATTCAAGCACAATATTATAAAGAAGAAGTAGCTGTGGGGGTGTAAAGGATGATAAAATTAAACACTGAGGGAGTAAAAAAGGATATAGATGTATTATTTTATTTTTTAAAGTTGAGTAATAAGATATCTAAGAGCTATATTCCTATTTTAATACTTTCATCATTATTTAAATCAATAGCACCCTTTTTAACCATTATTATACCCAAGTATATAATTGATGAACTTTTAAATAAGCAGCGTATAGAAGTATTTATAATGCTCATATCCATATTAGTTATAGGTAATTTTATAATGAGTATTGTAAATAAATTTTTTGAGTCTTTAGTGAAAATTAAAAATGAAGAGATAATGTATGAGTTTGATAGTGTTATAGCTGAAAAAATAGTTGATATGGATTTTGAAAACACTGAAAATCCAGAAGTCTTAGATTTAAAAGAAAGAGCGTTGTTTGTTATTTATAATTATGGTTCCATATATTTCCTCATAGATAACTTTACAAAATTAATAACTCAAATAATAAGCTTGATAGGCTTTGTAGCTATTATATCTATGTTAAATCCTCTTATTATTTTGCTGATTTTGGCTATAATTGCTCTAAACTCAAAGATATATGATAAAGCTCAAAAACTAGAGTTTAAATCTAACCAGGCTTCTATACCAAATAATCGTGCCTTTGGCTATTTCGGAACGCTGACAGCGGATTTTTCCTTAGGCAAGGACATCAGACTTTATAATATGGCCCCCTTAATATTATCAAAATCCAAAAAATTTACAACAAGGATCTTAGAACTCGGTTCCAAATTATATCCCACACAAGGTAAGTATTCTGGAGTTACAAATATAAATTTGCAACTTCAAGTTGTTATAGTTTACGGATATTTGTGCTATAAAGTAATTTTTAGTGACTTAAGCATTGGTAATTTCACTCTGTATGCTAGTGCAGCTAGCGGGTTTACTGCAGCTTTATCCTCAATTATTAACGCATTTATTGAAATTAGACAGTATTGCGGACACCTACAATTGTATAGAGATTTCGAAAATATTGTTTCGCAAAATACAAAGGGAGATAAAAGTATAGAAGATATAGAAAGCCATGAGATAGAATTTAAAAATGTTTCTTTTAGATATCCTCGCAGTAAGGATTATGCATTAAAAAACGTATCTATTAAAATACATTCAGGAGAAAGACTCTCTGTGGTAGGTCGTAATGGTGCAGGTAAAACAACCTTTATAAAATTGCTTACAAGGCTTTACGAACCTAGCGAAGGAGAAGTGCTTCTTGATGGCAAAAATATCAATGAATATGATTATAAGGAATATATTAAATTACTCTCCGTTGTATTTCAAGACTTTAAGCTTTTAGCTTTCTCAATAAAAGAGAATATTGCATTAAATAGCAGTGGTGATAATAGTGAGAAAGAGATTATTAACATTTTAAACCAAGCTGGATTAGAGGAAGACTTTAAGAAATTACCTAAGGGAATATTTACCTCTATTTATAAAAATTTCGATAAAGAAGGCATAGAGTTTTCAGGAGGACAGTCTCAAAAACTTGCCATTGCACGGGCAATTTATAAGAATGCGCCTATAATTGTTCTAGATGAACCTACAGCAGCCTTAGATCCTATTTCTGAATATGAAATTTATAAGAAATTTGATGAATTAGTAGAAAAGAAAACAGCAGTTTATATATCCCATAGGCTTTCAAGCTGTAAGTTCTGTGATAAAATTGCTGTATTCCATGATGGAGGAATAGTTCAGTATGGTAGCCATGATGAATTAATTCAAGAGGAGGAGCAGCATTATGCTAAAATGTATAATGCCCAGGCAAAGTATTATGTATAATAAAGACTTATAAAAATATAACCGCATTGCTTTGCTGGTAACAAAGCAATGCAAACTTTATTTTTTAAATTTTATTTCCCTTTACCTTGAACCCACCGTGTTTAGTACTTACAGTTCCTTTTAAAACACCATTTTCAATAACACAATCTGCTGTATAAGCAAAGGTCATAAAAGCTATCTTTAACTTTCCACTGAATGTAAGTTTGCTACCTTTTATTTGTCCACCTGTAAAAGGATTTTTCTTATTTTTTGCGATAATAGTGCCACTTGCATTATCGCCATTAACCTTAAGTTCTAGTATACCCTTCTCTTCTCCCATAGGTGTTTCTAGAGTTATGCTATATTTTCCTTCCAAATTAAAGCTCCTTTTAATTAATTCACTATATATTATATTTCTCTCTTTGCAAAATGATTATTCTTATCACGAAATTATTAAAGTCTAAAGTTCATTTAAACCTTAGACTTCATATATCACTTTACAAGCTCTATCTATATACTTCTTTTACGTATTCTTCATTATATAATAGCATATGTTTCATGACACAATTTAATTATTAGTAAAGTAAAATCCAAATTCTAAAGCTACTTCAAATATATTAGTAGATATTAATAGTCTACTCTATATATTCTATTAGCTCTTCAAAGACTGCCCTTGTACCCTTACCCCAGTTTTTATCCTCAGCATATTTTCTTCCTACCCACAAAAAAGGATCTTCATCTTTTGGCCTATTTTGAGATAAATTAATTACAGTTCTAGAGGCTATCCTAGCGGCATCATTTATATCCGTGTTATACTCCATCCAGCTATGAAATACATTAAAGGGATTATTGGCTATTTTATTAGCATTCTTATGACTTTTAGGCACAAAACTTTGCTCCTGGCCAGTTATAGAAAAAAGTACAATAGGATTTAAATTGAACTCTTCTGATACAGAAACTATAGTAGAGAAATATGGTTCTTCAGCTAAAAGAGATTCTCGCTTATTTAAAAATTCTTTTAGCTTTTCTTTATTTATTTCTTTATATCTCATATATTCTGGAAGGTGTAAATTGGGATGTTTAATTGAAGTGTTTTCTTTTTTATCTGACTCAATAACATAATTCTCTACTTTACTTTGCTTCTGCCATTTAAAATATCCCCCTCTGCCTACATAATATAAAGGTATAATAAAAATAGCCATAAGGGTTATGCATAAAGCTTTTTTAAAGTTTTTCCTATAAGATAAAGGGGCTTTTATGCTGACTTCATTTTCAAAATTCAACTCTTCTTCTACAATAACATTTGAATCTATTTCTTTAAATCCTAAGGTTTCCAAATGCATGCTGATATCTTCACTTGTGATTTGGAGCTTTGCATTTAAATATATTAAGTCTGTTAGCTCATTTATAAAGTCCTTAATTATCTTTTCCTCTACTATGCAAGCTTCATAAATATCGCAAAGGGTAATTGAAATTTTATCCTTATCAAAGGTATTTTTTATTACATTATCTTTTACAGATCCCTTCAAATCTTCCGGTAATCCTTCCAATTTGTTATAGATAATTTTATCAATAGCATCTAAAAGTATTATTTCATTTTCTGCTTCATGATTTTCAGGATATTTTTTATGAATATAATTCTTAATGTTTGCAATGTCACTTTTATTTAAAACTTTTATTTTATCTAATTCACTTAAAACACTTTTCATAAAATTCACTTCAATAACTATATTTTCAATCTTGATTATTTATCGTCTACATTGTAAAAAACTTTATAATACTGAGAAAAATCCATGCAATAACTGCATAGGCTTTATAAGCTTACTCAATGTTAAAGCAATATTCTGGAATATCACAAACACATCCCAGCCTTTCCATCTCTCTTCCCATAGGTGGTACAATATCAAATAAAGAATTATAATCTGGAATTACTGTTCTCATCGAAGCAACAATTACTTCTGGCAATTCTCGATGCACTTCGCCCAGCTACCAAGACGGTTGAATTTAGAAGGAACTATATGGTTATTAATTTTAATTCAAATGAAGGTCAAGTAAAGTCAATTGTTTTAGCTCCAGAAACCGATAGCGATAATAATTTTATTAACTAGCAGTTGGAGCATTTAACGCAATTTAGTTTTAATTCTATCAATATCACTTTTCTTAGCGAGAAATCTTCTATTATGATCACTAAGGTCACCAAATGTTTTTATTTTTGGTATACTTTGAGCAGCATTTCTACTTATGTCCGTGCGACTTCTGTTCTACTATTATTGGTTGTATAGTAAACCTACAAACAAATGGATTTTCATCCATTATAATAACTTCGCAAATTTTAAAATCAAGCCATGGAAATATACTATAAAATTTAAATCTTGCACCAAATATTTCAATCTCTTCTTTGAAATACTAATTCAAATTCTCCATCATTAGAATAATTTAATTTTTTAATTAAAGTAGTTACCTAAAGTGTAATATTATGATGGTTTAGCAATTATAATTATTATAGAACTACTTAATGAGGAGTATGTTTTTTTATGACAATGCATGAATTTCCCGTTAACCCATCTAATCCTACTGATTCACAAAGACATGAAATGCTTAAAAATGCTTTAATTGAAGCTGAAAGAATAGAGGACTATGAAAACATAATTAAACTGTTAAGCCCTCCACCGGACATTATACATTACTCATCGCCTGGGGAATTTAAAGGTGTAAAGATAGGTATAATTGGTGGCGGTCTTGCTGGGCTTTCAGCTGCATTTGAGCTTAGAAAGCTTGGAGCCAATATAACTATTTTTGAAGCTTCAGAAGATAGAATTGGAGGAAGAGTGTATACCTATTATTTTGATAAGGAACGAAAATTCTATGGCGAAATGGGACCTTTAAGAATCCCCATATCCCATGAAACAACATGGTTTTATATTAATAAATTTAAACTTAACACTAATCCTTTCGTGCAAGTAAATCCCAATGCCTTTGTTTATGTTCATGATACAAGAGTAAGAAACGACCTGGAAGGTAGGAATATTAAAGAAAAGATTTATCCAAAATACAATTTAACCCCACAAGAGAGAAATACACTCTGGCCAAAATTGTATGACTATGCTATTAATTATCCTTTAAAAAGGCTACCACCTCATATAAGAACTGAGATTTTAAGAATACTTCCCGCATATTCACCTGGATATGCCCAACTGATTAACATGAACTTTCGTCAAGTTTTTGAAATCTTAGGTTTAAGCCAAGATGCAATAAACTTAATTTCAAGTATTGATCCTCTAACTGGATCAATGCTATATATGGGCTATGCAGAACTATTACAGGACACGTACCCGCTTGATTTTTCTGCTTTATATCAGATTGATGGTGGAATGTCTAACCTACCACTCTCATTTTATAAATCATTGGTATCAAAACACCCTGCAGAATACAATAATATACCGGATTCCTTACTTGGAGAAATAATATTTAAATCAGGGCATTTCATAAATGGTATTTATCAATCTCATAATAGTAATGAAGTGATATTGAGATATATAAACAATCAGACTTCTCAAAATTTAACTGAAGCCTTTGATTATGTAGTCTGTACTATCCCATTCTCCACTTTAAGAGAGGTAGATATTAAGCCTTTTTTTAGTAATAGAAAAATGCAAGCAATAAGAGAGCTAAATTATATTGATGCACAGAGAACCCTTCTGTTATGTAATAAACGCTTCTGGGAAGAAGATACTGAATATGGAGGAATAATTGGTGGAATTTCCTATACTGATTTGCCAATTCAATCTACTATTTATCCTTCTGATCATGCTTTATACAAAGGCCCTGCAAATAAACCTGGTGTGCTCGTGGCGTCATACAATTTCGGTCTTGATTCTACAAGGCTTGGAGCTATAAATGACAAGAGACGTATAGAAATAATTAAACAGAATGTTGAAGATGTACATGGACTTCCAAAAGGATATTTGAAATCAGTAGTTTCAGAATATAAAACTGTTCATTGGAATTCACAAGAATGGGCTAGAGGAGCTATTGCAATGACTTTACCTGAGCAGAAAAATATTTTTTTGTACAATATTTTAAAACCAGAATACAATAATAAAATATTCTTTGCGGGTGAGCATGCTTCAGTTACTCATGGTTGGATGCAAGGAGCACTTTTTAGTGGAAAATTAGCTGCTAATATGCTTGCATATAATATTAAAAACACAGAAACTTTAACAACATGATGTAAGTGACATAAACTTGCTATATAATTGGTGGAGCTACCCTCACTTTTCAAAAAACACAACCGCCTGTAAGTGACTATTTAAGTCACCTACAGGCGGTTGTGGATATGTATGGTGGAGGCGAACCGTATCGTATGAAATGTACAAAATCTATTGAGGATTACAGACATAATTAACTTTGTGGGAGTTTAATTGCTCCCACTCTACTTTGAATATTTTCCTTTCCATATGCTAATATGGCTTAGATAGATGTCACAACCTATTTTGAGTGGATGAGTAATGTATTTTATACATATTCTACATTGCTCAGTTCTTGGGATAGCTCTATAAAGCTTTTTTAGTTTTTTGTTTCTCGGAAATATATCCAAATAGTTAAGTATTTTTACAATCAAACAATTAATTAGTAGCAGATATGCCTTCTATATATTTTACTACCTCACCAATTGGATAATCCGTTTTTGTTTCAAACATAATAGTGCCCTTTTCATCTTTAATAATAAACTTCTTATTTTTGAAACGTATATAAGATCCCTTGGCACATAAGTAACGATCTTCCCAAGTACCTAAATAACCCTCAAATGTTGATTCTAATCCTTTATGCTTTAACAACTGATGCAATGCATCCAAAAACACATCATAATTATAACCATTTGAAGATTTATTAGGTATCATAATCAAATCACCATCAACTTCACGCAATCGTAAATGAGAAGTGCTCATCCTCTTGAATGAATTATAAAATTTGATAAAACAATATCTCCAGTCATTTTCGAAGACATTTGCATTCTTAACAATATTTTTCAATTGTGATCTGATATCATCAGTTAGATTTATTGAATCAAGTAGTTTCTTAACAATTTCACCATGGTTAGAAAATAACTTTTTCAAACTTGGTGTGCTAGCACCTTCATTGGGATCATCAACGCACAATGTTTTGTATGCTCCTACTGGTAGAGTATAGTCCCCATACGTAAGCAATGCTTGTCGTAGCAAATGCCCGTGTTTAGGTTTTGCTTCATCAAATAATGCAGATATCTTATCCCAGTATTGGACAAAAGTTTTCATATCATATTTCCCTTGGCTATTCTTCGCATAATACAACGCAGAGCGTATTTGTCCACTAAAATATGGATGTTGTTCTGCTTTATAAATCTCCTCCGCAAATTCATTGCTATCATTAATTATACGTGCCTTAAGTTGTTCTTCTGTTATTTGATCTTGCGAGAAACCTGTAATTGCCCCATCTTTTGAAAAATAACTTAGTAAATCATCCCATTTCTCTGCAAGTTTATTTACCCCATTAATAGCATTTCTGTATAGAATTGAGCTATCAATCGTGGAATTCAGGGTTAAATTTTTGATAATTCTCACCCATTGTGCTAATGAACCGTTATCAATACCTTTTGCCATATACAAATATGTAGTCACAGCATGGAACAGAACCCTGTCTTGATAAGTACGTTTTTCTGCCAAAGCATTGAAAACAAGGCGTTGCATTGATTTACACTCATGATTATTACTAAGGAAATTAAGCGTATAAAACGCAGTTTTATATATTTCCTCATCAATCTTTTCATAATCAAGCGTGTTAGACCAGTTGGTGTCAGTTGAGCAAATTTCCTTATTCATAAGAAGTACTCCAAAAAACATCAAGAAAGTCTGGTCAAAGTTTTCTTTGCAATTTGACCAAAATAAATCAGTCCATTTACTATCAAAAGATTGCTCAAATTTATCAGTAAAATTAAGTTGAAGCTTCTGAAGTCTGCCAATTAATCGTGCTTTGAAGTTTTCAAACGATGTAAGAGGCTTTCCTCGTGCATTGAGTTTAATGTATAAACTATCCTCCATGCCTAAATCTTTCATTTCTAAAAAATTAAAAACAACTGGTTTATATTCATAATTAGTGAGCCTTTGATCAAGGTTTTCTACATCACAAAAAACATTCTTTATGTCATCAAGCATTATAAGTATAGATTGTATTGTTGGATCATACTTCCATACTGAAACAAACCACTCTGATTCTTCGATTTCTTTGGAAGGCGGTAGATCAGACGTAAAAACAACTAAGCGGTTTTCGGTCAGTTTTTCTAAAAAATCTCGTGAACTCTTGCGAGTTTCATAAGTTAACTTGTGCAGAAGTTTTGTTTTATTTTCATCTTTGCAAAAAGCATAAAGATGCAAAAGAAAAAGTGTTGTCAATCGCTGCTATCCATCTAAAGGTATAAATTTATCATCTTCTGCCTTGCCATATACAAAATTCAGATCAAGAGGTGGTGTTTCGCCCATAATTGCTGATTTCATATCTTTTAAAAGATTAAAGCGAACCAAATTGGCATGGTCATCTGTTCTTCCTTGTGCATAATCACGTTGTACAACTGGTACTTCCACTTTATATTCTTCAAGTAATTCGAACAATGTGTCAATAGTTTTTTTACTCATTTTCAAAACCTCCCCTTAAAAAAGGATTCAAGTGTATCATTCATTGCATCAATATAGTCCTTCTTGTCTTCAGTCTCCCAAATATCCATATTACTTAGATTTTTTGAATACACCTTTAGAAAAATGTTTTTTGTACATAAAGGCACAAAAAGTCCTTTTGACTCACGCTCGATTATAACTTTTCGTTTTTCTATGAAAGGTGCATTTTGATAACTACGATTTGTTTGTGCATCAAGTAACGTTAAGTTTCCTATATTGTCATCTGCTTCAGCTGTTTCATCTGCTGTAGCATGAATATGCTCAATGTCCCACTTTATTTTGTCAGCTGTTTCTCCTTTATATATGTCAAAAGGAAAGCGGTACTGCTTTTCGCTTTTACAAACCAATGTTGCAATGTTGAATAGAAGAAGTAGCTTGCGAATTTTCCGACGGTCATTTGAGTTATCATAAGAAATATCAGTCAGATTATACTTGCCCGTTACCTCTTTCGTCTTTTCAAGAAGACCTTTCATAACAGCACTTTTGCGCTTCCCCCGTGTAAGTTCAAATATCTCAGAAATCTTTACACCTGATGATATAAGGTAGCCTATTATATGGTACTTATTCAAATCAGAATACAAATCACGAAATTCAGAGTACAACTTTTCTACTTCTCCCCATAACACCTTCACAAATTCCTCTTTGTTAGAATCAGAATTTAACATTTCCAAAAAAACTAAAAAAGAAAAGTAATTTTGATCAGTAGATATAGGTTTAGATAACTTTGCATTTTTTTCCTTTGCCAATAACTCAAATAACATATCAATTCTTGTACCACTTTGTTCTTTTTCATTAAGGAAATACCAGAACGAATCGTCTCGCAATCCCTGCTCTATTCTATCCCATGCAACTGAAATTTCGGTTTGTCTCTTGTTTATATCCATGCTAAAGTTGTCCTTATTCAGTAACAAAGCTTTTATTAGTTCCGCATTCGTAAGCGGTATTTTCCCTAAGTTTACCTTTGTAAACAAAGTTATCGGATCGCTTTCAGAAGGTATCTCATACCAAATAAAAAATACATTCTTTCTTATTTTTGTATTTAACTCTTGAATAGCAACAGACTTGTCTGGCTGATTATCAAACCAATTATCTATTTTTTCATAAGCAGATGCTATATGATAAAAATCAATATTTCCATCTTTGTCCAAATGACTATCATCAGATAAAGATTTTAAGAAATTTGCACTATCGCTCCTTGTAGCGTATTCCAACTCAAACGGCGGAACTGCTGAACGAATTTCCTGAGAAGCAATTTTCATAAATATATACATAGTCGTAAGGCGTTGTTGCCCATCAACTACTTCAAATGAACCATCATCACGACGCTTAACAATCAGTGGCTGAATACAGTAACATTTTCCTCCTTCAGTAGAAAATTCATTGATGTCATCAAGCAGTGCAGTTACCTCATGTTCTGTCCAGCGGTATCCACGCTGATATGATGGGACGAAAAAACGATGATCTTTAAGCTCCCCGATTGTTTTAGTTACAATTGCCATACACAATCCCCCTCGTAAAAGTAATTTATTATATCTATGTTATATTGCTTATTTTTATCTGAACACCGTTTGATAAAATAAGAGCTTGCTAACCAAGTTATCGTTAGTTACGAGTTATATAATATTAGTTTTAAGAAAGTTTTTAGAACTCTCCTGCCAACCCTCTTTTGCTAAGAAATATTTCTGAATCTGATATTGATTTATTAACTACCTCAGTATTTACTCTATTTGGCTCAATTTCATTTCCAGATACTAAAACAAGCTGAACTTTACCCATATTGAAAAGCAAATTTACAAGCAAAGCAGTGTTTTCCGTAATAAGCCTTTCTTCATCTGAGAAAGTATTCCAATCTGTTTTTCTCTTTACCTCAACAATATCGGTAAGTTTATTCAGATGACTTATATAAACTCTGTTAACTGTTGAAATTGCCTTGTCGAATTTTATTGCTGTACTGCTCAACTCTTTCATGTATGAGCATATTTTATCTATTTCTCTTTCTGCTTTTTTCATTTGTGACCATGCTTCATCTGCTTTATCAGAAAGTGAAGATCCGGTTATGTTAAAAATAACTCCTCCAACCAGAAGACCAACTCCTAATGTAGCGGCACCAAGTATTGTTGTTCCAAGTGCTATTCCTCCACCGCCTGCAGCAATTGCGCCTCCACCTATTGCTGCTAGAGCTGCATTCGTTGCTGCTGCACCACTTAGAGATGCAATTGCTGTACTTGTTGAAGCTGTACCAAGAGCCATAACTGCAGCTGTTGTTGCTCCTGCTGCTGCAAAACCTCCCGCTGTACCAACTGCTGCTCCTCCAATACCTCCGAGCAGTATCCCTGCACCAACCGAAACTTTTTTAAGTTCTTCTGCATTGTATTCAGGAATATTCACCCCGTCTTTATTGTATGTTTTAAACTGTGGTTTACCTTGAATTTTCTCAAAAACCTTAGCAAATTTTTCAAAACTATTAAGTATCTCAAGTTCCTTCTTACCTAAATTATCCATATCAGTACTTGTGATTTTACTTTGTTGTTCAAAATGAGCTATGTTTTTTTTGTGTCGAGAATCTGCAGACTTCATGGTATCATTTGCTTCTTTCATCTTTGCAGCACCTTGGACACCGCTTGCAACACCTGCAACACCTGCAATTGCAGCACATATTCCCAAAATTAATGGTAATGGCATAATATCATCTCCCTATAGTTGATTTTTTAATTTGATACAAAATTCATAATTAAGTTTATAGTACCCTTCAAGAGTCATAGTATTTTTAAAAAAAGCATCGTAACTCTCATCTACCCGACACAAAAGTGGCCGATTTTCATAAATGCTACACAGATTCCCATCTAAATGCTTACAAACACCGTTTCCACTGTGAAGTTCTGCATAAATGGGTGACTTATCCAAATTTCTGCAACATTCTCCACATTTATCACACATAAACATTATTCAAATACCAATACAGCATTTTTGTTGCTCATAAAGCTGTCAAAATCACCTTCCCACGGAATTTTAACACCAATTGCATCTAGTGCACTTTTAAGCATTATATTAAGTTCTTTTTCACTTTTCGCATTTTCAATTTTGAGAGCAAGAGAGTAGTACATTGCTGTTTCTTCACTAAATTTTTTAATATCAATTTTCATAAGCTCTGCTGCATATTTTTCAAAATAGGCAGCTTGCTGATAAAAATAATTCACTTCTGTACTTACAGTGTGTAGATTATTGAGTACATGAACTAATTTATTCATAACCTCACTCCTATCAAAGAAGTAAAGCATTGTGCAACTCATAATACCAGTGACAAGAGTTCCACAAAATGTCTGAACTATATCTCCTATAACAGGAATTACTCCGATAGCAGTCTTTCCAACAGCTTCACTGACAATACTACCAACAACAACACTTGCACCTGTAGCAAGAATTTTTACTACAGCACGCATTCTTTCACCAAAAGGTAGATTATCTGGGTTAATAAACAGTATCTTTGCTGCCTGAACAATAGAAGCATAAGTTTGTCGTATTATCTTTATAGCATTTTTTGATGTTGTGAAAAAAATATTACAAAGCGTTGTTGTAAGACTTGAAAGTGCTCCTGCAACTGCACCTTCTTGAAACTTAGCGAGCACTTCTTTATATTTTTCTTTAGCGTTTGCAAAACCTCGTTTAATGCCATTGCCGATTGCAGAAAGCAACTCTCCAAAATCAAATTGGTCTTTTACATTCATAAACTCATCTTTAACAGCAAACCACACTTCCATGAATACAAAGCCAAGTGCCTGCCGAAGACCCATCTTTACACTTACATTACCCGCTGCAAATGCTACATCTTTGGCAAACTTTGGACTTGTGTAATATGCTTTTGCCAATTTAGCTTCATACATCGACTTTGATTTATTATAATGTTTCATCATCTTTGCTTTAACTTCTGGGGAAAGTTCTGGATGCTTTTCAATGTAATCCGGAATTTCCATATCTTGCATTGAAGCGTTTAAACTTTTATTTGTAAATTGTAAATTTTCACGTGAGTTAGCTAAATCCTTACCATCAAGTCCTGAAAGTACACGTCCTCTATCTTCATGAACACTCTTTGCAGATATGACATGATCTAATTCTGCATTTATCTTTGGATTAGCGCCTTTACTTTTCCCTAAAAAATGCAAGTCTTCACCAGTATAAGCATCCTCAACACGCTTATTAAATTGGTGGTAGTTATCCCTCGCTTCTTTTTTTATTGTTTGATAATTAGTGCCTTTATGATAGTCAGCGCTATTATACTCCCCCCTGTTGTCATAAGCTTTTTGATTCACTTGATTCTTGTAAGTCATTTGCTCGTCTTTGCCAATTTGACGGACATTGTGTATAGTGTCCACATCTCCACCATGGCGATCTTTCACAAGAAAATCTAGTCCGAAAGAAGTTATTATACTTTCAATAATAACGCTTTCATACTGCTTAAAAATACTAGTCATAATATTATCATCTGGTTCCGGAGAAAAATCCGAACCAGTAGCAAGAAAGTAACAGTTATTCATTTTAACACTCCTTTGCTTCAAAATCATTAGTTAATATTTCTACTTTGTCACCTTGGCTTCTGAGCCACATATCGATGCCATCGCCGTATACCTCAACCTTTATAGTGTATTTCCCATGCCTCTCAGATAAAACCTCTGCTGTAGGAAGCTTGTCTAACACGGATTCAACAGATAGACCTCTGTACTCAAAGGTCACTCTCCGTAGTTCACCCGAATACATAAATTGAACCCTTTTCCTAAATTCACCATCATTAAACTTATCTTTATATGGAATATTAAAATACTGCTTTGTACCATTTAAATCTGTTATTCTATCAATTCGGAATACTGTAGGAAAGTCCTTACTTCCATCTGCCATGTAAGCTATAAGATAAAAATAATATTCAGAAAACATTATTGCTACCGGTTTAACTAAACGCTCATTCACACCACCATCTTGTCTTGTATATGTAAACCTTGTTAACTCACTATTTGTTATAAGCTGTGACAGTTCCCATAGTATAGAAAACAAATGCTTCCCATGTTGTAACGGCACATAATGATGTTGCTCATTTCTTATCATATCTTCAATTTTTTTACGGTCATTAGGTACTACTTGAGTTAATAACTTACTGATAAGACTATTTAATTCTTCTTTACAGAAAGCTCGACTCTCCAAAAGAATCTTACATAAAGCTATTACTTCTTCATTAGTCAACCACTCCCGTTCAAAACGAACAAGATAGTAGCCCTTTTTTACTTTATCATATTTTATTGCAACCTCACTCTCTGCAAAGTGAACTTCAGCAATATATGCACGAAGATCGTCAATATCTCTTTGAATAGTTTTTGGAGTAACTCCAAAATATTCAGCCAGTTGTGCCTTTTCTATAATTTCCCCTTTGTTAAGACGTTCATATATACTCAGCAATCTAAAACCCTTATTTCCATTATAATCTATACCTAAATTCAATCTGTCACCTCCTAGGCATCTTAATATCATTATATATATGAAGATGGACACATAATGGGGTTTTAAAAAATTCTTATTTTAATTTCAATTCACAATTTAATTCATCTGTATATATCTCTAATATATTAAGAAGTTTGTCCGTTTCAGGATTTTTAATAAAGATCAATAGCAAGCTTAAAAAAGTATTCCAAGATAACTTAGTTTTCTTGTTTTCTACCTGCATAATAGTGTGTCTTGAAACACCAATTAAATTAGCTAATTGTACTTGTGTTAAGCCTAACTTTGTTCGAAGCATTGCTAAATTATCTGCCATATTTGCTATAACTTTTTCTCTCACTAACTCTGCATTATTGTTTTCCAAAATAACGTCACCTCTTTTATGGAAACTCTACCATATAAATGTATCACAAAATTTTACATTTTACTATTACTACAGACAAAATGTTGAAAATAATGACTTAAAATATAAAAAAAGCACCAACCAGAGAATATTTTCTCCAAAGTTGGTACTTATAATAATTCTTTATTCTTTGCAGCTACACCTAAGTCTCTACCCTTTTGATAACACATCACAAAATAATAGATTTCTTACCGCGGTTGTTCCAATGAACTCTACAATATATATCTCCACACTCCCATCAAAAAATCAATCAGTGAGAATGGATTTCTACATCTAAAGTTTCTTTTTTCCTTCTATTATGAGCTGTATTTCTTATGTTTAGTTCTTCCTTAACCTGCAAGATCCTTTTGAAAATTATAGCCTCATAGCTATTTTCAACATAGTGCTATACCCTGTGTCAAATTTGACACACCCCTTACCTATTACTATTCTCATATATTAGTTAAAGCGCTATCTCAATAACGTAAGGATTTTATGGTTTGATCAAGAATAACATGTTCATTATCATAATAAAACGCCCAGCTTCTTTTATAAATTTAAAAGGTTATAGAGCTTAATTTATCTCAAAGCTTGGGTTTTCATTTAAGTATTACAGGCGCTTATACATAAGAGTATAACATAATAATCTTATTATATATTCACCTTATTTCAATTTCTCATTTCTATCTATGCAATATTAACTCGTAGTTATTAAACCATCCTTCAAATCATTATACAAATGATTTGCTAATTCATCACCTCTATTAAGCATTTCTTGCCATGCTATGAATAGGGAAGTATTTTTATCATCTATTATTTTTGTTATATCTTCTTTAATACTTTGTTCTGCTGTCAATGGATAAAATGAAGCATCTACAATGTGAACAGTAACGTTAGTCCCGCCTCTTTGGCCTCTTCCTGATAATTGCTTCAGCTGAACTAATGTATTTCCCGCTATAGAGTCTTTTATATATTGAGGAGCTCTTCTAAAACCCTTAAAATGTCTTAACTCCTTGTGCAGCTTATACATGTTTCTTTTAATCTCTCTATATGATGATCCAATGGATGATTTATTTAACTCCTTATGAAAATAACTTGTTGATTCTAAAATATCATTTGGTGAAGGCAAGGCCCTGTTCATAATTATAATGTCTCTGAAATATGATTCGCCTTTGTCATTTACTACATTAAATCCACGCTCTATTATTATATTTACTGCAATAAATATGTCAGCTTCACAGGCCCTCTTTTCTATATCCAACTTTGTTATATGAATATTAGGATCGTAGTCACCCATGAGCTCATGATAAAGTATCTTTGCATTATGTCCTACTTTTATCAACTCTTCTCCAATAGCTTTTGCATTAGCGTAGGAAGAAGTGGATATCAGTATACCAGTATTTATATCTTTAGATCTTTTTGCAATTAAGTTTTTATTAATCTCTTGAGTTAGATTTTTCAAAGCATTGATCTGATTATCTATTTCAACTCCTGATACAGAGATTGGTGTATCACCTTTATAAAATATATGACACTTGACATTTACTTTTCTATAATCACTTCCCTCTCTTTTTAAGAGATGAGTTACTGGATATTTTAAGTTATACTTAGATGATTCTGTTCCAGCTGAAGTAGCTGATGTTAATATTGTAAATGGTTGTTGAAAATTATATATTCTAGCTACCGCCCTAGGATTCTCAAATAAAATCTCCCTGCCTATCCCGCTATAACTATTTTTAATTAACTTAGTACCATTTTTATCAATATTTATTCTAAAACCATCAGCATCTCTTATTAAAGCTTTAGGCGCCAACAGATGGTTCTGTGCATTTGTTGAAATACTTATATAATTATGATCGTTTGCCAAACTATCTAAAACTGGTTTTATTAGATCATATATCCTATTTAGGTAGTTGTCTATCGAGCTTAATAATAATATAAATGTAAGCATTTCATTTCTTTTGGCCGTTCCTACTTTTCTCTTTTTCTTAAAATTAACCTTTATTTTACCGGTATCTATATCATTACCATCAATTAAATTGTTTAATTCTTCTTCTGATAGCTCCAAATTACTTACTTCTTTTCTATACCTATCAAAAATCTCATTAAAAGTACTATCTATTTCAATATCACTATCTTCATATATGGTTAATAAATAATTTATATATTTTGAACGTATACTCTCGATTCTATAAGTAAGCAAAGCATAAAATCTATTATTATACTGCGCTATATCTAATTCTTTGCTACCATTATCAGCTACAATAGAGGAAATATATTCTTCACTCCAATCGTCAATTAACTGTCTAATAGTGAAATTTTTACCTCCATATTCTTTTCGTACTAATCCGCTTCCCTCATCAGCCAAAAATAACATATGTAATAAATCTATCTCTCTATCATAGTTATTTACAATAGTCTTAAATCTTCTTACATAATCATCAGTTACAATATTCTTTCTAGTTATTGCATTATAAAGAATTTTTAAAAATCCTTCTAAGTGTTGCTTATTGCTTCTTTCTATAGTATCTAATGAATATACTTCTGTTGAAGAAATCAATCTGTCATCACCTATTGTCTGTAGCTTATCAGCTTCATCAAATAATATTACATCAGCCCAAATACTTAAAATTTCATACATGCTTCTTCGATATTTATCTACTTTTGCAGCCGCTATTGAATCAATCAGATTAAATGGAGTGGTTATAACTACTTGTGTCTTTGGCAATCTCTTGTACATATTATAAAAGCCACATTGTTCTTTCTTATCACAATTCTTACATTCCAAATATTCAATGTTATAACAGGTGTAATCTATATTTGAAAATAAGTCTGGATATTTCATTATCAGTTCAGGTATAGACTTTCCTTCCTGTGTACTAATGAATTTATTAATGTGCTTGCTTCTTTCTTTTCCCATTATAATTGTAGTATCTAGCCCCAAATCATCCAACTTTAGTTTAGTATTTATACTATTGGGAGCATGCGTGTCTGTTACATATAGAATCTTCAATCCTTGTGAAACCAATTTCTTAATATAAATATCAAATAGAACAGATTTACCATCACCTGTTTTGCCTGCTATATGCAATAAATGTGGTAATGGCTTATTCACTTCTTTTAACCCTATTAATTTGTAATTATCGGGGTAGTGCTTACCCATAGAATTAACAAAGTCATTGTTTATTGATTTCAAGCTTTCTTTAACTTTCTCATAAACATCATAAGATTTCTTTTCTTTTATTCTGCATTCTAAGTACTCTGTTAAAATATGCTCCTCATTATCTCCTTCCATAGGGATAAGTCTTATATATTGTGGATCAGTAAGAACAGCATTATATTTTTCTAATCTATCTTTAAAACCAGAAAAACTATCATTAAAATAAATTTTAGCTTCCTTGTTCTTTAATAAATCTTGATCTGCTTTAAACATTTGTATTATCTTTGTATTATGATTCTTCTGAATAAAATAGAAATGTGTTAGCAGTGCTCGCTTATTCCATTCATCTTCATGGCTAGCTAAAAAAGTATGTGCTTGTATTATAAATCTATCTTTTTTAATATCTATATCTATAAAATTGCAATGAACTCCTGAAAATAATACTAACATCTCATCTATAGTAAAATGCCTTTCGTATACCTTGTATGCTGTAAACATTAATAATTCAGAATATAAAAACAGCTTTATCTTAGTATCTTGTTGCCTGTTTTTTCCACTTAGCTTCATAGGATGTTTTACTATATCTCCAAATGCATTTTCATACTCATCTTCATACTTTTTACTACATAGTCGAGTAAAGTTCATTCTTAACATAAATTCTTACCTTCCCCTGCAACTCTTTTTAATTTATTTAATAAATCTTTAATATTATATAATCTACTACCACCAGCTCTTAACAAATGCCCTATGAACTCCATCTGTTCCTTATAATACAAATCAGGAACTACAATCCATCTATTACGATATTTATCTTTTAAAGTCTTATTATTAGTCAATTCACTATATAAATTTTCAGCATAATTATAGGCTTTCATATCTAAATATATTTGTTTGACATATATATTAACTAATATATCTCCATCTTTTTCTATTTCGGGAAATATAGTAGCGTCAAATCCTGATTTCAAAAGAGCATTGAAAACCTCGTATTCAAATCTTCCTGGATTGATTATTGAGTAGAAAATCTCAGGCTTTACTATTAAAGTACCTCTATTAAATATGTTATCTTCGTATTTAGGATTGCACAGTCTATGTATTACCATATCAGAATCTATATTCTTTACATAACCACAACAGCTGCACACTTTAAACTCTTTCTTAATCTTTAATATATCGTAACAATCTCTTACATATTCGATGGCAAGGTTTCTATATAAAACCGGTATTGATTTCTTTGAATTAATAAAAATATATTTTATTTCATCGGCGCTTTCAATAATTGGATTTTCAATAATATACGTACGCGTTATCCTGTAAAGTTCTTCAGCCGCCTGCTTGTCTATATTCCACAACTCAAAACACTTCTGCCTAAATTTTTCAAACCTTATATCATCCTGACGTCCTTGGCTTGTAAGTCTTATGTGCCATTCATCCCAATAGGAATTTAAAGTTCCATCTGAATCTAGTAATGAAATATCTTTATCAATCTTATCAACATATTCACAAACGGGAATGTTTATTAGATTGTTTATAAAATCAACTATATTTTTACTCGGCAAATATTTGTACATTAATTTATAGTAATAATTTAAATCCTTGTACTCATCAATTCCTGTTTTATCGTTTTTAATATGGTTTATTATTTTTAAAAGATCTTCATGCCTAATCTTTTTTAAATCCACTTAATTCACCACCTATACAATAGTATCTTCTGGATTAGTATACGGATTATCTTTAATATTTTTCTCTAATCCTAATATATAATCTGTTGTAATACATCTATTTAGATGGGAGTGTCTTGTTAATGATAGTCTTAACTTGTGTACTAAGTTGCACAAATTCTGATTTTCCTTGTCATTATGCGTTATTATCTTGTAAGCAATTCTATCTTGATATTGAATTTTTGCTCCAATAGAAACCTTATTATGGGAGTTGGTCCATCTTCTTATTTTTGATGCCTCTACTGTAACCTGGCATTGCCCTTTATCTCCAATAGAAATATAAGTTCCTTCCTTTACTTTATAAACGCCTGTCCCTAAAGTAATTTTTCCTTCATTAGTTTGCACTATTTCTTGATGTCCTAATAAATCTGTTGTTATTAGATCCCTACAATTCTGCTTTATTTCTTCAATTATATTTTGATTCAAATAATGTAATACAGAGTTATATTGTGTTTCTCCACCCTCTAATATTACTAAAACTTCTCGTGATTCATCTTTTATATCTTTAAGTAAGCAATTAACTGCAATATCATCAACTTGTCCCACTTCTTGTAATCTAGAATTTAAATTGGGTAGATATTTATAAATATCAGTAATATGCATATATTCATTAGTTATTGCTGGTATTTTCACTTCTATGTTATTGTTGTCTAATCTACAAATAAAATTTATTTTATCAGCTTTGTGAAGTGTATATATTACTTCATTTTCCAATATAGTTTGATTAGCATTTCCAAATCCAATATCATTAAACAAGTCTCTTAAAGAACTGCATATCTTATTATCATTGATTCCTTCATTTCCATTAATAAATTGATTTATGATTCCTCTACTGTCTAGTGCATTTCTTATAATTTTTTTAGCATCTACTTTACCCATATTTTCTAAATCAATAAATGCTAACGTAAGTTTTGTTTCATCAAGGTCACCTATATCCTCTAATAGCTTTTCTGACCTTATATCTGCAGTTTCATTATCACTTTTTATTTCAATTCCCTTTGTTGATACCACTTTTCTTATTTGTAGGTTAACAATTTTACCATCTGACAACTCTAGAGAATATGATCCATTTGCATTAATAGTCATTCCAGCATTATCCTGTATTAACTTTCCACTCTCTACAACATCCTTAGTATATTCATATAACATTGATTCAGAAGGTTGTATTATCAATAAGTCTATATCCGTCTTTGGGCTTCTATAAATTGTATTTGAAAGTATAATTTTATCACTATTATTTAATGCTCCAGCTCCTTGTCTCCCTACTTTTAGTTCATCAACTACTGGAAGCGGTTCTAATCCTTCAATATTTTCAAGTATATAGTTGTAAATATCCAATTTATCTGATCCAGGTACCCCAGGATTTAATTTACTTTTTCCTCCCATTTTAGTACTGTAAATTAAATATATGTCTTCTTTATCCTCAGACTCTATATGTGTTTTTACATCATCAAATGAAATACCCTTATATTTTTTAATATACTCATATAGCTTCCAATCCTCTGATATTAGTTGTACTTCTTTGTTTGATGTGCCTTTCTTTTCACCGTACTTTACTCTAGGAGAATAATATATACTTCCATCAAAAATCAGTGTAGAATAGGATTTAGCTGTCCCATCCTTTAGTGCATTAACTTTATTATAAGTTACTACTCTTTTTACACCTATCATAGGATATATGTATATATCACCATCTTCAATTTCTATATTAGGAATAATGTAAAAAGTCATTTTCTCATTTTTACCATTCAAATCAATGTCTATAATTTCGGATATAAGCAAATGTCCAATTTGTCTACTATAGGATGGAAATAACTGTATCTTACTGCCATCTTTTAAATATTTTTCATCTTCACTTGTACCTATATAAATAGACTTTCTATCTAAAGCTTTTATAAACAGCATCTTTACCAAAGACAAATTTTCTAATAGAAATTCATAATCAACAGTACCTGCATACTTTGGTTCAACTCTTATATCCTTGATGTTAATTTCACTATTATAATTTAAAAGATCTGCTTTATACTTTTCTAAAAACTCTTCAATATTGTTAGCCAATAAATATATCGTTTTATTTACATTTTCTTCCTCTAGTGATTCATGGCAATAGAATTCGATAACATCTTTATCATAATCAGTTTCCTTTAAAGCCATATATGCTGGATTAATAGCATTTAAAATATATGGTAATTTTAGTACATTATTTGCACGCCATTCTTCTTTCAATACTTCCTTAGAGAACGATTTAATTAAGCTTATTAATGGAACTAATTCTTCATTGCATATAAATTTTTTAAAACTATTCTTTTCTAAAAATTGACTAGTTACTTTAAATCCTAGTCTATTTAATTGTTTACCCATTATTTCCTCCCACTTTACCCATAATATGTATAGAAAATTTATATATAAAAACCACGTCATTGATTATTTTCTAACGTGGTCAAATTATATAATTGAATAACTATTATTAAGTTTATTTGAAAGTAATCACATATCAAAAAATGCATCCATATAATCAGCATGATTAGCAACTCTTAGCAGTGTAAATACCCTACTAAAATTAGGTTGATATAATGATTCCTCTACTATTTCAAAATCATGGCTATTCTCCTGTAGCCATACATCACAACTTAAAATTCTTTTTACTGTTTCATTACTATATCTGTTATGAAGAAGTTCTTTTGCTGCTGAACCTCTTATAATACCTGGCTTTAAATTCAAATCAAAACTTGATGACTTTGCTTGAACTATCTTTCTTCCATTACTGTAATATATCAAAGCTATAATCTTGTCATCGCTATTTGATATTACCTTTCTTGTCATAGCTCCTAATGACACATTAAATTCCTGAGCTAACTCCTTTATTAATTCCATTGAAATTGCTTTTCCAGAAATTCTAGATAGTAATTTATCTGTTGGTATCAATAGTTCTGATGCAAAAACATCTGCTTGATTTTCTTCTAAGTTATCAGAACTAAAATCTCCAATATTAGTGCAAGTACACATATTCCTACTATGCCAAGGAATAAAAAAATGACCTACTTCATGAGCTATAGAAAATCTCTGTCTTGGTATATATAAAATCTTTCTATCATTTATTATTATGTTCTTTTTTCCTTGAGATACAATCAAAAGAGCTTCGGCAGAACTTATATTTTCATAATTGACCTTTAAATCATAGGCTTCACATACTTTAAAAATATCTACAGGAGGAGTTAAATTTAATGATGAAAGAATATCCTGAGCATAAAGCTCAGGACTATTTTCATATAAATACATTCTTAAGCTATAGATATTTAGATATTATCTCAGCATCTTTTTCATTTAACTCCCCTGTTTTACCTCTTGCTGCAATGCCGTATGCTTCTTCTCCACCCATAAATGATTCTATATCTTTTCTCAGAAATCTCCATTCTCTTCCGAATTTATGGGCTTTTAGTCTGCCATCTCTTATCATATTGTATATTGTTTGGTTGCTAACTCTTAGTAAGTCTGCTACTTCAGTTAAATTTAAGATATCAGGTTTTTGCTCTTCATCCACATCAACTAAGCTTTTACTTAACTTTTGCAGCATAATAGCATCTTTACCTTCGATTGTAACCTCACCACATTGTGGACATACATATGCGTTAACACCATCTACAGTTAACTTATAAGATCCCCATCCAGTATTTATCGATGTGGTCTTTTTCTCCATGTCACTGTTACAGATATAACATTTCTTACTCATAATTAATATTTCCCCCTTCTCTTCAGGACATTATCAATACACTCCCAAGCCTCATCTTTTGTCCTGCATACAGTAATAATTAAAGGAGTCTCTAAGGCTGCAACAACAGTATATACTTCTGGACTTTTATCCGTTGCCTCCTGAAATAAAACTTTAATATCATTTGTTCTCTTATCAGTTTGAAACTCTATAGTCTTTCCTTTTATAATGCATTCCAACACTTTGTCAATATCGATTTCACGTTCTGACATTCTTTCAAAAGCATGATCAGTAACATCAAAATCTCCCTCACTGACTCTTTTGCGGATCATCTTTTCAGCTAATTGTTCTAACATGAATTATTACCTCTTCTTATATATAATATACACCTTAACGCGTTTTTTTACAATAAAATATTATAAATTACTATAAATTATTATAAAATATTATAAAATACATATAATAACTCAACTATAACTATTATTCTTCAGCGCCAACATCAACTCTTATTTTCCTTCAACCCACTTAATCATAAAACTCCAATCACTTACCTGTCCGTTATCATTAAGGATTTCAAGATATACTCCATCGCCTTTTCCTACTTGCCATATAGCTTGTGCAGAATTACCATTTTCAGAAATACCCGCATTTTTAACGTATTTAAAAAATTCTTCCTTACCAGCTCCGAAAGTTTCTGCTACATATGCAACTAAATATATATCAATCACACTTGCACCAAAATCAGACGGTCTTCTTGACAAAATATGCTCTCTTATAATACCCTTCCATGCATAATGCGGAGAAGTCATTATCCTATTTTTTATCTCTTCAATCCGGTATGCTTTATAACTTCTTTTCTCCCACTGTTTGAGCTGAGCAAAATCCCCACTGATTTGTAAAAGCTTTTGAAGCATATTCTCTAAATTACATACTGTTGGTATTACCTTTGCATGAATACTCCTACCTCTTAAATTACCTGGTAATTTGTATCCATTAGGTTTTGTCGAAATCATTCCACATTCCATTCTTTTGCTATACCATCCTCTCAACAATATTATTAAAAATATCCTGAATAAAACTTTATATTACTTCTGCTATTTCTTTCAATCGTCTATAAATATCTTCCCATTTTGTGTTAAGATTCAATGTCTTCACGTATATTTTTTGTCCCTGAATACTATAAACAAAGTCAAGTTCAGTGTCTACAACCGGATAAATAAGCATTCCAGCTTTTTCTCCGGTAAAAGTACTGTTATTAATATAGGTATAAATTTGATATAGATTTCCTGATATGAGCTTTTTCGTATCCCCTACATTGCTGATTTGTAGTGCATTGATATAATACTTTGCATCAATAATCAATTGTCTTTCTTTATTTTGTAGTACAATATCAGTTCTCATTATAGGCAGAAAACCTTCACCAACATGCTCAAAGTCCTCATCCTTTTGCCATTGAAAGATCGGAGAATAGACTAATATTGATGATAGTTCCTTTTTATAAAAATTAAGTATAAACTTCTCATATAGAGCAGCCATCCTATTATCTCTAATAAAATCTTTAAATATCGTTTCTCCCTTTTGGGACGTAACAATTACTTCATCAAAAATAAGCTCACAAATATCTACAATCAACTTATAAAAACGATTATTCCTATGATAGGCGATACGTGAAAAATGTGATTTCTGAAGTCTTATAACATCTATTTCCTGAAAATATCTATTAACATGGATAAGCTGATTTTTTATCTGTTTGCCCTTTCCCCAATAAAATAGACACACTAAACTCGTTATATCTCATTTTCTCGTAGAATAACTAGTTATTTCATTTTTAAGCTGCAGTTACTTTTTTATTTGCTCTATTATAAAACTCATCTGGAGTTAAATAGCCATTAGAAGCATGGATTCTCTGTCTGTTATAAAATATCTGAACATATTCAAAAACAGCTGCTCTAGCTTCATCACGGGTTTTAAAGTGCTTTCCATAGAGCCATTCGCACTTAAGTTTACCCCAAAAGGACTCCATAGGAGCGTTGTCCCAGCAGTTACCTTTGCGTGACATGCTACATATAAATCCATACTTTTTTATAAGATTTTGATAGTCATAAGAACAGTACTGAGACCCTCTATCAGAGTGTAAAATGACGCCGTTAGGCTTTCCAGCGCGTTGATAAGCATCATTTAAGGCATTAATTACTAGTTCTTTAGTCATTCTTTCACTCATTGATAATCCAACAATCTTCTGTCCACATAAATCCATAACCCCAGCTATGTATAGCCAGCCCTCATCTGTCCACAGGTAGGTTATATCGCTAACCATTTTTACATTAGGTTTGTCTACAGAGAAACCGCGATTAAGGATATTTTCTGCAACTGGAAGCTTATGATTAGATTTAGTGGTTGCCCTAAATTTCTTAGAAACCCTTGATCTTATACCATTCTCACTCATTAGTCGTTCTACTCTTTTATGGTTAATAGGCTTAGGTTCTTCTTTATTTATAATTTGAGTAATCTTAATAGACCCAAAAACCTTGCCGCTTTTATTGTGGATAGTTTGGATTTTTCTTAATAGACTTCTATTTTCTATTTCTCTTTTACTTTGAGGTCTTTTATCCCATGCATAGTAACTGCTTCTAGAAACACAGAGGACTTCACACAGCTTCGCTATACGATATTTATTGCAGTTAGCTTTGATAAATTCAAACCTTTTTACTTTAGGTTCTTGGCGAAGAAAGCTGCCGCTTTTTTTAGTATCTCAATTTCCTCTTTAAGCTCTCGATTCTCTCTTTCTAGCTTTCTGAGTTTTTCATCTTCAGGACTTAAATTACCACTACCAGGGAAAGGAGCATTAGTAGATTGTTTATATTTTTTTACCCACCCTTGAAGTGTTGTAGGTTTTATCCCTAGATCTGCTGCTACCTTTGAAACGGGTTCCTTAGTTCTCTCTATTCTCTTTACTGCTTCTAATTTAAATTCTGCACTATAATGGTTATTCATTAAAATCATTCCCTTCACTTTTAGTATAACACGAGTTCCTCGTGTCTACCAAAGTGGGTAAGGGTCAAACATCGTCATTAGAATCACATTTAATTGTTGAGTACATAGTTTCTCCATACAACGGATGCCCTTCTTTTATTTCACGCTTTGCTTCTTCTATAAAATATTTATTTGTATTGGATATGATAGACCAATTAAAGTCTTCACCATATTTTCTCGCTAATTCATCAAACAAATCTTCAAACATTATAAAACAACCTCTTAAAAAATTTTGGTTAATTAAATAGTGGTTTAATTTGAATTTTATTCTCTAAAAATCTGCAATTATAACCTAATCCCATTATATAGTATATGGTTAATTTGAGAAACAAGTAATATTCATTTCAACAATATTCTTATGTATTGTTTATTAAGTCTTATTCGTTAGTGATTATCAAAACTCCTAGCTTAATAATCAACATACATAATTTTGATATCCACCATTAAAAGATATTTTCCGTGTCCCTTAATACTCACTCAAATCGATAAAGTAATATAGCACATTAAAAATACATCTGAATGAATGATATCCCAATGTGGTGATTTATCTTGTTATGTTATTAGGAAGGTTTTTAAACCCTTCACTAATCAAAAGAGGGATTTGATTAAAATGGAATTAATAAAAGAAAATCAATGCAATAGGTATTTACAATTAGTTAGATTAAAAACCGAAAGAGAATTATCAAAAGGAAGTAAGTTTGATGAACAAGATGCAGAAAGCTTCATTATCAGTTACGGAATTTGCGATATTATGAGATTTAACTATGGTAACAAAGGTGACAACTTCGATAGGTATATGAACGAGAGTATCAAAATGGATTTCTTAGATTTCATCCGTAAGGAATATAAAGTAGCCAAAAGAATTGAATTTAGTTTAGATGAAGAGGTTGAAGGTGATAAGGCTTTGAAGTATGAGGATATTTATAACGTAGGGGAAAGTGGTAACATTATAGATTTAGTGGATAATATCCTGATGTCCATAGAGGATTCCGTTTCATTGGGAGAGTTTAATTTAATAACTCAAATAGTGGAAGGTTTAGCCTACACAAAAGATTCTGTTAAAGTTAACGGGACTATTAACATTAGAAAATTATCCAAGGAAATTAGTATTAGTGAGAAAGTAATTAAAAGCAAATTAGCAAAGTTAAAAGTACTATTAGAAAAAGATAAAAAGCTTTTTTATAATTTTGTAAAATAGGTGGAAAAGGTAACTTTTTTCATTTTAAGTTCCGATTATATCTATGAGAGGACAATTTAATAATACAAGTTGGTTTTAATAATAAATAGGAAAAGATAATAAATAATAACCTCGAGTGAAATGAGAGGTAAGCTTAATACAAACTTGGTATTGAAATACAAACCTAGTATTTAGCTAGGCTTTAAATAAACTCTAAGCCACTCGTTAGAACTCGTATCTTAAATATATTTTAGGATTTATTTATCTTTCTAAAAGAATAGCCATCCTTAACAGATTAAGGAGTAACGGAGAATTGAAAAAGAATACAAATAAGAGTTTACAATAAGATTTGTTAGACTATCAGAAATAAAATAAATTTTAAATAGTAAGCTTACACGCAATGTTAAATCCAAAGCAATATGAGAAAAAGAAAGAGATTGACATCTATGGAACTGTTTATTAAAAAGGGTGGGGGATGTTTAAATTCTTCCCTTTAGTGCCGTTGGTATCAGTGTATGGAAAATTTACGGATTTGTATTTAAGAAATGTCCTATTTTTACCTCTTCAAAATTAACCTAGTCCCCCTCTGGAACGAGTATTTGCAATGGTTTTATAAGTGTCACTATAAGTCGCAAAAACTCCATTTCATATAGTAACAGCAATAGTAAAAAAGTGGTGAGGAAATAAAATCCTTAACCACTCTTTTTTATGTCTTTTATTGTATTATAAATCAGATAAAGTATCTTTTTGTATAGCCTTGTGTAAATCATTTATGCTGTTATGGTAGTATGCCATGGTTATTTCTAAAGAAGAATGTCCTGCTATTCTACAGACATCTAACGGATTACTGCCATTCTTTATCATGTTGGTTAATGCTGTATGCCTCAACTTATGGGGAGAGGTACTTTTATCCAAGCCTGCCTTCTTTCCGTACTCTATTAGTTGACTCTTAATATGGGATAAAGCTACCTTACTGTGTGATACACTCGATAAAAACAAATACTCACTGTTAACACTATCAGCAATTTCCACTAGCTTTTTTACATATGGTTGTAGCTTGTTATTCAGTGGTACAATCCTTTGTGTTCTATTCTTTGCAGTTTCTCCGTTTATGATGATATACTTATCCTTTAGATTCACATCTTTAACCTTTATATTTACAGTTTCATTTACCCTTGTACCTACGGATAACATGAGAAGTATAATAACATAATCCCTTAATCCTGCGTATGAAGTCATGTTAATTGCCTTAAGTAACTTCTTTATATCGGTTTGGGTTAAAGGTTGTTTCTCATTCTTAACTTCCCTAACCTTTTTTATTCTCTCATTAATTCTATCTTTAACAAATCCTTCATCTTCTAAAAACGCTAGATATACCTTTAAATAGCGTATTCTGATATTGGTAGTGTTAGGACTTACCTTCTCCAACATAAACGAAATATACCCTCTTATCAGCGTTATATCGTATCGAATTGTGGTGTCCGAGTAGTACTCATTGATGTAATTATTCATGTAAAGAAAAGCCCTGTCATAATCGTATAAAGTCCTTGCAGAGAGGTTTTGCGACCTCTTATAGATGATAAAATCTTTCTGTTTTTCAATAAAGTCCTGTACGGAGAAATATTCTGCTGTTACCTCCTTATCAAACCCAATCGGAGTAACATTTTTTGTTAATTGTAGTCTTTTAGCCATTTTAACACCTCAAATAAAAAAGATTACAGGTATCGGACACAGAAGAATTTCTTCCGAATCGAACTTGTAATCTTAATCGTTAAAATGCTGTAAACCATTGGTAATACTATGTAGGTGGTGGAGGCGAGGGGTGTCGAACCCCTGTCCGAAAGCCAATATGCTTAAGCATCTCCGAGTGCAGTCCTTAGTTTTACATTCCCTCTCTCTGACGCTTAAGGACAAGCTTCAGATTTCAGTAGCTTCATAAATTCCGTTTCTAGGTCAAAGCTTTCCTAGACTCGGTTCACCGCTGTCGACGCCCTATCCTAAGCCGCGGTACTCAAAGGTAGAACGTAGCAGACTAAGCTGCTAATGCAAAATTATCTTCTGCGTTTACATTTAATCCCATAGTTTTTTAAGGCGGGCCCACAGGTTCCCTCCACTCGCTTCCTAAACACACCGTACCCCCGTCGAAACCAAGTACGCCCCCCTGTTATATTAAACAGAAGATGTATGTTTGTGTTCGTTAATTTTATCAAAGAACTTCAATTCTGTCAATGATTTATTAACTCACCTGACAATCCTTATGATACACCATGCGGAACTAATTTTCAATAGGATTTTTCCCTCTCAATAATCAAGTTTTATAAAATTATATACTTACTTCCTCTAATATATCATTAAACCATATATGGGTTTGGGTAATGCACAATTCACAGTGCACAATTAAGGATAGTTTTCTCAGTGAAACTGAGAGAACTTAAATAATCTAAAATTATTTCGATTTTTTTCGTTCAGAGAAAAAAATCTTCCTAAATCGTGCATTGTGCTCTGTACATTGTGAATTGATAAAGTGCATTGTTAAAGTTAATTATTGAGTTTAATTTATAGAACTTTATTTACAAAGCTCTTTTAGATAAGGAACATAGCCACAATAGTAGTAACAATCAAACCTATAACCACTGGCTTCAGATTCTTTCTTGCTAATTCAAAGGGGTCCACTCCACATATAGCTGCGGCAGGAATTACAGCCCAAGGAACTATGGTTCCGCCGCCAACCCAAATACCAGCTATTTGTCCTAAAGCGGTTAAGGTTGCTACTCCTCCACCTAGAGCTGTGGAGAACAATTTTGCTATGGAGCCTACTAAGGATATACCTGAGAAGCCTGAACCATCTAAGCCTGTTATGGCACCTACCACTGTCAAAGCACCAGAAGCTACTACGGAATTTACCGGTACTATGTGAGCTAAGGCTACTCCTAAGTCATTTACTATACCATGAGATCCCTGTGGCAATATTTTTCCGAATATATCTATTAAAGCCGAGTCTCCTAAATAAAAGAAAGCTGCTATAGGAATAACCACTCCAAAAATTCTGAAGCCAAATTGTAAGCCCTCAACCATATGAGAGGTTACTTTGTCTAAGGCTTCTATTTTATATGCTAATAAAGCTACTATTAATAGTATAATTGTCGCCGTACCTCCAATTAGAGCCGTAGCATCTCCCCCTTGAAGCTTAAATAAATACATTAATACAATATCTGCTACAAACATGATTAGTATTAATAGGGCTAATAGCTTTCTTACTTTACTGGTAAAGGGATATGCCTTCTTAACTTCTTCACCCTTTGCTATTTCAGCCTTTAATCCCTTTTTATAAACTCCAGCTTTTATTTCTTTTCTTAAAAAGTAAAAAGCTGTAATTATAGTAACAAGCCCCATAACTATAGTCAATGGAATACTAGCTGAAATAACCTGTGACACCTCTAGTCCTGCTGCATCTGCTGTTAATTTAGGTGCTGCTTGAATGATATAATCGCTTGATAAGGCTATTCCATGCCCAAATAAATTCATAGCTATAGCAACACCTATGGCAGGAAGGCCCACCTTTACGGCAATAGGTAAAAACAAGGCTCCCATTAAAGCTGTAGCTGGTGATGGCCAGAAAAACCAAGAAACTAGCATCATAACTATACCTATAGTCCAGTAAGCCATACTATAGGACTTTATAACCTTTTTAAAAGGAGAAACTATTTCTTCATTGATGCCAGTGTTCATTAACACACTGCTCATGGCAGTTATCACTGATATTATGAAAATAGTGGGCATCAGTTCCTTTGTAGCATATACAAAGCTATTAAATATACCCATTAGAGATTTATATATAGAGGAAGTACCTAATAGTCCCAAAATAAATACACCTACTATACAAATAAGAGCGGTATCCTTTTTCATAATCATAGCTGCTATAATTATGAGTATGAATAATAAATAAACATAGTGCAATGAGGTTAATACTATTTCCATGTTATCCCTCCTGTATTCCTATTCCGCACATAACAATTATCAATTGTTATGCTCCACGTTAATTTTTGTAATATAAATTATGCTTACACTGATAACATGGTGAATGAAACTAAGCTATGGTGAAAAATTAACTAGTTACCTATTTAAAGCAGTTATTAATTATTTTTGGACATAATAAAATTCCTTATTGATATAAAAATCACATCAATAAGGAATTTATATAGGAGGCTGTGAAAAAAGGTGTTCTATAGGTTTCCCTACACCGCGCGTGGAGCCCCACGAGCGGCCCGTGAAAAAGAAACACCTATGTTTTTCACATCCTCCTATAGATTCACAATTCTGTATTGTTCATGGTAAATTGTGCATTAATAAACTATCTGTATTTTTCTTTCATCTGTCTTTCTATATCTCTCATATGAGCTTTTTCAAGCATAGCGTCTCTCTTATCGTAGTTCTTCTTACCCTTTGCTACTCCTATGCTCACTTTAACCCTTCCTTGCTTTAAGTATAGAGATAATGGTACTAAGGTATACCCTTCTTGAGCGGTCTTTCCTGCTAATTTATCTATTTCCAATCTGTGTAGCAAGAGTTTTCTATCTCTCAAAGGATCCACATTGAATACATTTCCTTTTTCATAAGGGCTAATATGCATATTTCTAACAAATATTTCTCCATTTTTTATTTCTGCGTAACTATCCTTTAAGTTTGCTTTTCCAGATCTTATAGATTTTACTTCAGTTCCAACTAAGACTATGCCTGCTTCATAAGCCTCTTCTATGAAATAATCATGTCTTGCTTTTCTATTTTCTGCCAGGACTTTATTTGATGTGGATTTCGCCATAATAACACCTACTTCTAACTATAATTGATATAATTATATCACAAAACTCACGCATCTCAAAAAAATAACTAGTCAATGTACTCTTATATTCGACTAGTTATTTTTAAGATGCCTAATGTATTGGCGTAAATTCCTCTTTTAATCCTTCAACTTCTTCACTTTCCGTAGTAATCATAGAAGCATCCATGGGCTCTTCTTTTTCTTCCTCATTCAATTCCTCTACTATATCAAAATAAATATCATGGGTATCTATTTCTACTCTAGCTACTTTAATTTTGATAGTTTCTCCTAGTCTATATATCTTCTTTGTTCTTTCTCCCATCAAGGTTAAGTGTCTTTCATCATAAACATAATAGTCATCATCTAAATTGCTTATATGAACTAGACCCTCAATTGTATTGGGTAATTCTACAAAGAAGCCAAAATTAGTAACAGAGGATATAATTCCTTCGAATTCTTCTCCTATTCTTTCTTTCATGTATTCAGCTTTCTTTAGATCATCTACTTCTCTTTCTGCATCCTCTGCTAATCTTTCCATTTCAGAGGATTGCTTTGAAGCATATTCCACAGCCTTTACTAATTTTTTATTTCTTTCATCATCAATTTGACCATTTATAAATTCTTTAATAATTCTATGAATCATTAAGTCTGGATATCTTCTTATGGGTGAAGTGAAATGGCAATAGTATCTGGCGGCTAATCCAAAGTGGCCTACACATTCAGGAGAATATTTTGCTTGCATCATAGATCTTAGTAGCAAAGTACTTACTACGGTTTCCTCTTTTTTACCTTCTACCTTTTCTAATATCTCTTGAAGCATTCTCGGATGAACGTCATTAGCCCATTTTAATGTATAGCCTAGGTTATATATAAATTCACTAAAGTGAGCTAATTTTTCTTCATCAGGATTTTCGTGAATTCTATATACAAAAGGCATGTTTGCCCAATACATATATTCTGCTACGGTTTCATTACAAACTAGCATAAACTCTTCTATAATTCTATTAGCTATAGCTCTTTCATAAGGCTTTATATCAATAGGCTTACCCATCTTATCTAATATTATTTTGCATTCTTCAAAGTTAAAGTCTATAGCTCCTCTGCCCATCCTTTTCTTATGAAGTATATTGCAAAGCTCTTCCATAGCTTTAAAGTCTTCATATAGATATTCATACCTCTTTATAAGCTCTTCATCCTTATCCCTCAGTATTTTAGTCACATCGGTATAAGTCATTCTTTCACTGGTTTTGATTATGCTCTCTAGTAATTCATGCTCTAGCACCTTACCAGACTTATCTATAACCATGAAACAGGTTAGAGCTAATCTATCTACCTTAGGATTTAAGGAGCATATGCCATTAGATAGCTTCTTAGGAAGCATAGGTATTACTCTGTCTATTAAATATACAGAAGTTCCTCTATTTAAGGCTTCTTTATCTAAAGGATTTCTCTCCTTTACATAATGGGACACGTCCGCTATATGTACTCCTAATTTATAATTACCATTAGGCAGCTTTTCAATGGATACAGCATCATCTAAATCCTTTGCATCTTCACCATCTATGGTTACCATTCTCACATTTCTTAAATCTTTTCTTCTTACATATTCATTATTTGTTATTTCTTCTGGTATGTTTTCAGCAAAAGATTCTACCTTTTCTGGGAACTCTTCTGGAAGACCATGCTTCTTTATTATGGTGAGAATATCGATTCCCTTATCCCCTTTTTTGCCTAGGACTTCAATTATCCTACCTTCTGGGTTTCTTCTTGCCTCTGGCCATTCTGTTATTTCAACAATAACCACATCATCAGTTTTTGCTCCATTTTTTTCTGTTTTAGAAACAAATATATCATATTGAATCCTTTTGTCCTCAGGTACTACAAAGCCAAAGTTTTTACTGTTTTCATAAACTCCAATGATGGTCTTATTGGCTCTCTCTAATATTCTAATGATTTCTCCTTCTCTTTTCTTGCCATTTACATCTTCTTTTACAACCTTGGCTATAACCTTATCTCCATTCATGGCACCGTTTATAAAGGAGCTGGGTATGAATATGTCTTTACTTTCATCCTCTGGTATAACAAATCCAAAGCCCTTTTGATGCACCTGAAGCTTTCCTGTAATCAGACCCATCTTCTCTGGCAATCCAAATTTATCAGCCTTGGTTCTTAAAATAATACCTTCCTTTTCCATAGCTTTTAAGGTCTTTTTGAAGTCCTTATACTCTTCTTTATTTATATCAAAAACTTGAGCCAGCTCTTGAATGTCCATAGGTTTATATGCTTGCTCTCTCATAAAGCTTAATAAAGCTTGTTTAATGTTCATAAAATCACTCCTATCTATTTTGAACATAGGGATAATTTAACTATACCATGTACATTTTATTTTTAATATATTTTTCCCTTGTTTCAATTAAAAAATTACTTAATTTCTAAATAATTTATATCAAAAAATAATTACTTCTTTATTGGATTAGTTATTTATTTTTAGATTTAAAATAAGTTTTCAAAAACAAACCTGAAGGCATGGAATCCTTCAGGTCTTAACCTTACAAAATTATTTTATTAAATTCAGCAATATACCGCCAAATTTAAGTATAATAGGTGCAAATACTAGAGAAACAATGGTCATAAGTTTAATCAATATATTCATAGATGGTCCTGAAGTATCCTTAAAAGGGTCCCCTACGGTATCCCCTACTACAGCTGCCTTATGAGAATAGCTTCCCTTTCCTCCGTGTTCTCCGCTTTCAATATATTTCTTTGCATTATCCCAAGCTCCTCCAGAATTAGCCATAAGAATAGCCACTAAAACTCCAGTAGCTACAGATCCTCCTATTAGTCCTCCTAGCGCTTCTGCTCCAAGTAATATGCCTACCGCCAAGGGAATCACTATGGCAAGCACTCCTGGCAATATCATTTCTTTAAGGGCTGAGGCTGTAGAAATCTCAACACATCTTGCATAATCGGGATTATTTTTACCTTCCATCAATCCAGGAATCTCTTTAAATTGCCTTCTAACCTCTTCCACCATCTCATTGGCGGCCTTACCTACGGACTCCATAGTTAAAGCTCCAAACAAAAATGGAAGCATAGCTCCAATTAGTATGCCCACTAAGGTAGCCGGATTCAATAAATCTATGGTGGTTAGTTTTACTGCTTGCGCATAGGATGCAAATAAGGCTAGAGCTGTTAAGGCTGCAGAACCTATAGCAAAGCCCTTACCAATGGCTGCAGTGGTGTTTCCCACAGAGTCTAATTTATCAGTTATCTCCCTAACAGTATGAGGAAGATGAGACATTTCAGCAATACCACCTGCATTGTCTGCAATAGGACCATAAGCATCTACAGCTACAGTAAGCCCAGTTATGGATAACATTCCTACCGCAGATAAAGCTATACCATATAGACCCATATTAGCATTCTTAGCACCACCCATAGCATAATAAGATACTAGTATACCTACTACAATAAGAACTATAGGCCATACCGTAGATTTCATCCCCACAGCTAATCCTGATATTATGGTAGTAGCTGGGCCTGTCTTAGATTGCTTTGATACTGTTTTTACGGATTCATAATCCGCTGAAGTATATATTTCAGTTATTTTTCCAATTAAAATTCCAACCACTAGACCAATGGCTATGGCAATAAAGGTCTTAAAATCACCAAAAATAATATAACTGAGCATTGCCGCAGATATTATTACTATTATTCCTCCAATATAAGTTCCTGAATTTAGCGCTCTTTGAGGACTGGAATCTTTGCTGCTCCTTGCCACTAAAGCTCCTATAATAGAAGCAATGATTCCCACACCAGATAGAAGCATAGGATAGACTACACCTCTGCCATCGCTATACACTAATACTCCTAAAGTAATAGCAGATATTATGGAACCTACATAGGATTCAAATAAATCCGCCCCCATACCAGCTACATCTCCTACATTATCTCCCACATTGTCAGCTATGACAGCTGGATTTCTTGGATCATCTTCAGGAATTCCTGCCTCTACCTTTCCTACTAAATCAGCTCCTACATCAGCAGCTTTTGTATATATGCCGCCGCCTACTCTAGCGAATAGTGCTATAGAGCTAGCCCCTAGACCAAAACCTGTTAGATAGATGGTATTACCATTAAAGACTATAAATAGAACGCTTAACCCTAGAAGTCCTAGACCTACTACGCACATTCCCATAACCGCTCCGCCAGAAAAGGCTATTTTTAGAGCTTGGCTCTGTCCATGTCTTGCCCCTTCCGCCGTTTTTACATTGGCTTTTGTCGCAACTCTCATGCCAAAGTACCCTGCCAAAATAGAGAATACCGCCCCACATATAAAGCATATAGCGCTTTGATAATTTATAAAAATACTTATAATTGCGGCTACGATGATAATAAAAATAGTCAAATATTTGTACTCTCGATTTAAAAAAGCCATAGCCCCTTGATGAATGTACCCTGAAATTTCCTTCATCCTTTCGTTCCCATCACTTTGCTTAGAAATTCCATTAGCTAAATAATAAGCAAAGATAAGTGCCATCACTCCACTTAAAGCTGAATAAATATACGTCTGCATACACATAACCTCCCTTTTATATTTTAAAATTATTGCCCTAAGACATAATTTTATACCCCCAAAATATAAAAAAAGCTGCCTTTATCATAGTTCGCTATATTTATGGCAACTCACAAAATAGCATGAAAGGCAAGCATGTAGAAGTTTCTATTACGTATTCTATTACTATTTAACTATGTTTAATGCTATAGTAGTTATAGCAAATAATATAGCAGAAACCACTGTAACTCTTGCTAGCATGGCTTCTTTTGTTCTAGATTTATTCTTGCTAAAAAATGTTTCAGAATTTCCTGTGATAAAGCCTTTAATACCATCGGCTTTACTTGGTTGTAGCAAAACCACTACAATAATAACAGCAGCTAATATAAATTCAAATCCCAATAAAACATTGCGCATTTCCCGTACCTCCTGATATAGCACATATATTGTACAATTTATTATTTTATCACATTATATCAAACTTTACAACTTTTGTGAACAGATTTTAAAAATATAAGACTGCCTTCAAAAGGCAGCCTTACATTATATACACTAAAATTATTTATTTTTTATATTGTAGAAAGCCTCTAAGCCTCTATACTCAGCCATATCAACAAGCTCTTCTTCTATTCTTAATAATTGATTGTATTTAGCTACTCTTTCGCTTCTTGCAGGTGCTCCAGTTTTTATTTGTCCTGCATTTACAGCTACCACTAGATCTGCTATAGTTGTATCTTCAGTCTCTCCTGATCTATGAGAAACTACTGCAGTGTAACCGGCTCTTTGAGCTGTTTCTATAGCATTTAAAGTCTCTGTTAGAGTTCCTATTTGGTTTAACTTTATAAGGATTGAATTTGCAACGCCTCTTTCAATACCCATCTTTAATCTCTTAGTATTTGTAACGAATAAATCATCACCTACTAACTGAATCTTATGACCTAACTTTTCAGTGATATACTTCCAACCTTCCCAATCTTCTTCAGCCATACCATCTTCTATGGATATAATTGGGTATCTATTTACTAAGTCCACATAGAAATTAGCCATTTCTTCAGGAGATAATATCTTGCCTTCTCCCTTTAAATTATATTTTCCATTTTCATATAGTTCTGAAGATGCCGGGTCTAGAGCTATATACATATCTTCACCAGGAGCATATCCTGCTTTTTCTATAGCTTCAATGATTACTTGAATAGCTTCTTCATTAGATTTTAGGTTTGGTGCAAATCCACCTTCATCGCCAACTCCAGTTTCATAGCCCTTTGATTTTAAAATGCTCTTTAGTGCATGATATACTTCAGCACACATTCTTAAAGCTTCAGTAAAGTTTGGTGCTCCCACAGGCATTATCATGAACTCTTGAAGATCCACATTATTATCTGCGTGCTTTCCTCCGTTGATTATATTCATCATTGGAACTGGAAGAACCTTAGCATTAACTCCACCTATGTATTGATATAGCGGAAGTCCTAAATAATTAGAAGCAGCCTTAGCGCAAGCAAGAGAAACTCCAAGCATTGCGTTAGCTCCTAACTTACCTTTATTTTCTGTACCATCTAATTCTATCATTGTTTTATCGATTAAAACTTGATCGAATATGTTAATTCCTATTAATTCTGGAGCTATAACATCATTTACATTGTCTACAGCTTTTAAAACGCCTTTTCCATTGTACTTATCTTTATCTCCATCTCTTAATTCCACAGCTTCGAATATACCAGTGGAAGCTCCTGAAGGTACTGAGGCTCTTCCTACAGTTCCATCTTCCAAGGTTACTTCAACCTCTACTGTAGGGAAACATCTTGAATCTAGTACCTGTCTTGCATACACGTCTACAATTTCAACATAATTTTTCATAAAATTACCTCCTTATGTTGGTTATACCTTTTATTATAAACCATAATTTTAATAAATAATCTAATACCTATAACAATATTATTATTTGTTTAAATATATCATATAATACATAATTTTTAATTAAGTACATGTTATATTTATATGAAGTATATTCCTATCAAAGTCAAACTTAGATTCATTACCAAGTTTATGATAAAATCTTCATCTTTATTATACAACCATTTGATATATAATTTCAAGAGGTAACAATAATCAATAAATATATTTAAATTTTTAGAATTTTACTACAATATAATGAGCTGATATATTTTACATATCAGCTCATTAATAAGACTTTTTTATAGTCCTAATTTCTATTTAACTATTAAGGTTTTTCCTGTCATCTCAGCTGGTATATCTAAGCCCATGACTTCTAACATTGTTGGAGCTATATCTGATAATCTTCCGCCAGCTCTCAGTGATTTAGCATTGTTAGCTACATATAAGAATGGTACTGGATCTGAAGTATGAGCAGTCATAGGATCTCCTGTGGAATAGTCAATCATTTGCTCTGCATTGCCATGGTCTGCTGTTATAAATACTGCTCCATCCTTTTCTAAAATCTTATCTACTACCTTGCCCATGCATTCATCTACTGCTTCTATAGCCTTCTTAGCTGCTTCAAATACACCGGTATGTCCAACCATATCAGGATTTGCGTAGTTTACTATAATCATATCATACTGGTCGCTATCAATTCTATTTAACAATTCTTCTGTTAGCTCATAAGCACTCATTTCAGGTTTTAAATCATAGGTGGCTACCTTTGGAGAAGGTATTAATGCTCTATCTTCCCCTTCATTCGGAGCTTCAACTCCGCCATTAAAGAAGAAGGTTACATGAGCATATTTTTCTGTTTCAGCTATTCTTAACTGTTTCTTACCTAAGTTGCTAACATATTCTCCTAGAGTGTTGCTGTAGCTTTCTGGAGTATAGGCTACATATACATTTTCTATGGTTTTATCATATTGAGTCATGCAAACATAAGTTAAATTCAATGTCTCTCTTTGGAAACCATCAAAGACTTTGTCATTTATAGCTCTAGTAATTTCTCTTGCTCTATCTGGTCTAAAATTAAAGAATACTACTGAATCATTATTTTTTATAGTTCCTACTGGTCTTCCATCCTCTGATATTACGGTTGGAAGCACAAATTCATCAGTTTTGTTGTCATGATAGGACTTCTCCATACACTCAACTCCACTGTTTGCTGTTTCACCTTGGCCTAATACCATAGCATTATAAGCTAATTGAACTCTTTCCCAACGCTTATCTCTATCCATTGCATAGTATCTTCCACATACTGTAGCTAGTCTCCCGCAACCTAGTTCTTTCATGTAGTTTTCAATGTCTCCTACAAAGTCTTTTCCTGAACTAGGAGGAACGTCTCTACCATCAGTGAAGGCATGCACATAAACCTTTGTTAATCCTTTATTTTTAGCCATTTGTAATAAAGCCTTTAAATGATCAATGTGTGAGTGAACTCCACCATCAGATAATAGTCCTAAAAAATGTATTGAAGAATTGTTTTCTAGAGCCTTATCCATAGCAATATTTAAAGCTTTATTGTTAAAGAAATTACCTTCCTCTACTTCTTTTGTTATTCTTGTCAGTTCTTGATATATAATTCTTCCTGCGCCTATATTAAGATGTCCAACTTCTGAATTACCCATTTGCCCTCTTGGAAGACCTACATCTAATCCACTGGCATTTAACTCTGTATGTGGGTAATTATTAAAATATCTATCATAATTTGGTTTTTTTGCTGCTAATACAGCATTTCCATCTACTTTATCAGTTAACCCAAATCCGTCTAATATCATTAACATTATAGGTTTTTTCACCATAATTCTCCTCCATATTGTTAAAAATCATATCTAAAGTACATACATTATATTTAAACTTATAAATATAGCATATTTATAAAATTACAATGTATATATTAATCTTTAGTATTTCATTATACTATTTTTAGAAATACATTACAATAATAATAGATAGATATTATTATTTAATACATCCTATCTAAACGTTGTAATATAGTTTAAGCTATTGTAATCTTCTTTTATATGTATTAGAAACAAGTTCAACTATTAACTTATAAATGCATAAAGAAAATTACCTTATTAAAGTATTTTCTTTATGCATAATAATATCCTATATAACTTCTAGTAGTTTACTATAGCAGCAAAATCTGAAGCTATTAAGCTTGCTCCACCAACTAAAGCTCCGTCAATATCAGACATAGCCATTTGCTCTTTTATTGTGGATGGCTTTACAGATCCGCCATATTGTATTCTAACCTTATCAGCTACTGTTTTTCCGTATAATGCTTCTACTACGCTTCTTATAGCTGCAATAGTTTCATTTGCTTGTTCAGAAGTAGCAGTTTTTCCTGTTCCTATAGCCCAAATTGGCTCATAAGCTATAACTAATTTTTCTACTTGCTCTGCAGTTAATCCCATAAGGTCTAGCTTAACTTGCATTCCTATAACTTCATTAGTTATGTTGGCTTCTCTTTCTTCTAAGGATTCTCCTACACATAATATTGGAACTATATTATGTGCAAAAGCTGCCTTTAACTTTTTGTTTACTGTAGCATCTGTTTCATTAAAGTATTGTCTTCTTTCACTATGTCCTATGATTACATAATCAACTCCCATAGCTTCTAGCATGCCAGGAGCTACTTCCCCTGTAAAAGCACCTTTTTCTTCAAAGTACATGTTTTGTGCTCCAACCTTTACATTAGTTCCTTTTGCAGCTTTTACCACTGCATCTAATGCTATAAATGGAACGCAAACTACTACGTCGCAAGTTGCATCTTTTACTAATGATTTTAATTCTTCTATAGTTTTAACTGCTTCATCTACAGTGTAATGCATTTTCCAGTTTCCTGCTATTATAGCCTTTCTCATCTAAAACACCCCTCTTTTTATAAAAAACTATTATTTATTGTTAAGTGCTGATATCCCTGGTAAGTCTTTTCCTTCTAAAAATTCTAAGGAAGCTCCACCACCAGTAGAAATATGAGTCATCTTATCTCCAAAGCCTAAAATATTAACAGCGGCAGCAGAATCTCCTCCACCTATTACTGTAGTTGCATCTGATTCAGCCATAGCTTTAGCAACTTCTATAGTTCCCTTTGCAAAGTTTTCGAATTCAAAAACTCCCATTGGTCCATTCCAAATAACTGTTTTAGCTTCTCTTACAGCATCTGCATATAATTTTGCAGTCTTTGGTCCGATATCTAGTCCCATGTGTCCTTCTGGTATGTTTTGATCTTCTGTTACTACTGGAGTAGCTTCAGCAGAGAATTTATCTCCTACTATATTATCTACCGGTAATAATAGTTTTACTCCCTTAGCTGCTGCTTTTTCCATCATTTCCTTAGCATAATCAACCTTATCAGCCTCTAATAAAGATGTTCCTATTTCAAAACCTTGAGCTTTTAGGAAAGTATAAGCCATACCTCCACCAATTATTAAAGTATCTACTTTTTCAAGTAAGTTGTTTATAACATTGATCTTATCAGATACCTTAGCTCCTCCAAGTATTGCTACGAAAGGTCTAACTGGAGTTTCAACCACATCTCCTAAGAATTTTAATTCTTTTTGAATTAGATAACCACATACAGCTGTATCAACAAAACTAGTTACTCCTACTGTGGAGCAGTGTGCTCTATGTGCTGTACCAAAAGCATCATTTACATATACATCTGCTATAGATGCTAAATCCTTTGAGAAGCTTTCTTCATTTTTGCCTTCTTCTGGTCTAAATCTAGTATTTTCAAGAAGAACTACATCTCCTTCTTTCATTTCAGCTACTGCCTTTTTAGCATTTTCTCCAACTACATTATCATCAGCTGCAAATACTACTTCTTTACCTAGCATCTCGCTTAATCTCTTTGCTACAGGTGCTAAAGTTTTTGATGGATCTGGACCTTTAGCTTTTCCTAAGTGAGAGCAAAGAATAACTTTAGCTCCATTTTCCATTAAGTATTTTATAGTTGGCATTGCTCCAACTAATCTGTTTTCATCTGTTATAACACCATCTTTTAGTGGAACATTAAAGTCACATCTAACTAAAACTCTTTTACCTTTTACTTGTATATCTTCTATAGTTTTTTTATTAAATTTCATTATATACACCTCTATGCTAAAAATTTTTTAATCACAATTATATATACATCGCAAAAATTCTAATACCTTCTGATGAACATATAATGTAATAGCTTTTATGCAATATATATTAGCAAAAAAGGTCTGGCCTTATAGCCCAAACTACAAAACCAGACCCTATAACATTCTTAATTATTCAGCTAAATTATTTAGCATCAACTTCTGCCATATAGCATACTAAATCTATTAATTTATTTGAATAACCCCATTCATTATCATACCAAGAAACTAATTTAACGAAGTTTTGGTTTAATGATATACCAGCATCTGCATCAAATATAGAAGTTCTCTTGTCATGGATGAAGTCAGTTGATACTACTGCATCTTCAGTGTATCCTAATATCCCTTTTAATTCATTTTCTGAAGCTTCTTTAACTGCAGCTTTGATTTCTTCATAAGTAGCTCCTTTTTCTAATCTGCAAGTTAAGTCTACAACAGATACATCTATAGTTGGTACTCTAAATGACATACCAGTTAATTTTCCGTTTAATTCTGGAATAACCTTACCTACTGCCTTAGCAGCTCCAGTTGAAGAAGGTATTATATTGGCAGCAGCTGCTCTTCCACCTCTCCAGTCTTTGTTTGAAGGACCATCAACAGTTTTTTGAGTAGCTGTTGTGGAGTGAACTGTAGTCATTAAACCTTCAACTATTCCAAATTTCTCATGAATAACTTTTGCTAAAGGTGCTAAACAGTTAGTTGTGCAAGATGCATTTGAAACTACTGTCATATCTTTAGTGTATTTGCTGTTGTTAACTCCCATAACAAACATTGGAGCATCAGCAGATGGAGCTGATATAGCAACCTTCTTAGCGCCACCTTTAAAGTGAGCTGAAGCTTTATCTATAGTTGTGAAAACTCCTGTACATTCGCAAACATATTCTGCTCCGCAAGAAGCCCAGTTGATGTTTGCAGGATCTTTTTCTGCAAATATTTTTATATTTTGTCCATTAACTACTAATTCATTAGTTTCTTTGTTTATAGAAACTTCTCCTTGGAACTTTCCATGCACTGAATCGTAGGTTAACATATATACCATATAATCTAAATCGATAAATGGATCGTTAATTCCTTTTACCTCTACTGCTGGATTTTCAAGAGCTGCTCTAAAAGCTAAACGTCCTATTCTACCAAAACCGTTAATTCCAATTTTAACCATTTGAAATTACCTCCTAAATAATTATTTATATAAAATATTTAAAAAATATTTTTACACAGTATTTATTTTCCTAGTGCAAAGCTAGTTTTATTCATCTTTTTTTATTATCTCTAATATTTTTCTAGCAGCACCCTCATCAGTTATGAGTATTCCCTTTGAATTGTTTAATTCTGTAGCAACTATAGCTTCTGCTTTGCTTTTGCCTCCCGCTACCGCTATTTGAATATCTATCCTTCTAGCATCATCTGCATTTATCAATACAGAAGATGAAGAGTATACTACTTCACCATCTTTGGCAAAATAGCATCCAAAAGCCTCTCCTAGAGCTCCCTTAGCTATAAGTTTTGAAACCTTTTCTTCGTTCATGCCTCTTTTAATAGACATTTCGTCAGCTCTTCCTATACCGTATATGAGTATATGAGCTTTCTTTATACTTTCAACCACTTCTTTTATATCTTTTTCATTTAATACGGTTTCTAGAGCTATATCGCTAAGATTGTCTGGTAAATGAAGCATTTTATAATATCCATTTACTTTTTTAGAAAGATTAGCAGCTAAGGTATTGGCCTGAGTCTCAACATTTCTTCCCATGCCGCCTCTAGCTGGCACCACTAAAATATTTTGCAAACTGCTCAGCCTAGGTAAACTATCTATGGCCTCTTTAATAGTACTTCCTCCAGTTAAAGCTATTATGTCACTGTCCTTTATTATATTTTTCATATAATTTGCTGCGGCTCGTCCTAGCTCCTTAATAACTGTTTTATCTTCTTCTATATCACCGGGAACTACTATTACATTTTTAAGACGGAGAGTTTTCTTAATAGACTTTTCTATCTCTGATAAGCCTTTTATATCATGAATAAAATTTTTCAGCTTATCTATTATTAATTCTCCTTCACTAGTAACTGTCATTCCTGGAGTGTTAATGCTTATTAAATTTTGTGCTTTTAAGAAATTGATTTCTGTTCTGACTACTCTTTCCCCCATATCCAGTTGGTTAGCAAGTATTCTTCGTCCTATGGGTTGATTATAGTATATGGTTCTTAATATATTATATCTCTTTTCTAAAAGTTCAATTAATTCTGGAACAATCTTTTGTTGTAATTTTAGTATTTCTTCCAAGAATAACACTCCTTTGGTCGCTCAGTGTCCCAGCTGAAATTTTTGTGTCCCACAATTATTATTATAAAGTATTTCTTAAAATTTTTAAATAGGGTTTTATAAAAAAATATTAATAAAATGTTAAATTATATCTATAAATTATCATTAACTGGAATATTTTTATAAAACCTGTTGAAGTTCAACAGGTTTTGCTTGCATGATTTTAAAATCTTTTTCTTTTACTGGAGCTTTTTATTCCTAGTTCCTCTCTATATTTTGCTACAGTTCTTCTAGAAATATTCATGTTCATATTATTAAGTTCATCACATATAGCTTGATCTGATAAAGGCTTTGTTTTATCTTCTTCTTCAATCAATTTTTTTATTTGATTTTTTATATTTCTTACAGATATATCTTCGCCTTGCTCATTATTGTATCCTACTGTAAATAAATCCTTAATCTTAATGGTTCCCCTGCTGGTATAGATATATTTATCTCTTATAGCTCTACTTATAGTAGACTCATGCATCCCTAAGTTATCTGCTATTTCCTTTAGAGTCATAGGCTTTAGATATTCTTCTCCATATTCAAAATAATCCTTTTGAAGCTCTAAAATCTTTTCTAAGACTTTATAAATTGTACTTTTTCTATGCTCTACGCTTTTTATTAAAAACATGGCACTATTTATTCTGTCTTTAACATATTCTACTGCAAATTTATCTTTTTCATTGTTAATTATATCTTTATATACGGAGTTTATAGAAAGTTTTGGTAACAAACTATCATTCATTATTATATGATATACTCCATCTATCTTTCTAATATAAGCATCAGGCACTATATATTTTACTTCATCCCCAGTAAAAAAACCTCTTGATGGTTTAGGCTCTAGGGATTTTATTATGTCTCCATAATGCTGAACATCCTTTAAAGATATATTTAAGTCTTTAGCTATCACATTATACTTATTATCTGCCAGATTCTCTATATGCTCTTCAATGATTTTATATATGACCTCATCTTCTACACCTTTTTTTCTAAGCTGTATCTTTAAACATTCTTTAATATCTCTAGCTCCTATTCCATCTGGTTCTAGACTCTGAACTATGATCAAAGCTTTTTCTCCTAGCTCCTTATTACACTTTATTTCTTTACATATTTCCTCTAGAGTAGTATCTAAGTAACCTCTATTATCTATATTTTCAATAATATAATCACATATGGATTTTAAGTAATCATTTTCATTGAGCTCGCCTATTTGCTCGTGTAAACATTCCTTAAGGGATTTACTATTTGAAATAAAATTGAAAGGAGAAACCTCATCTTCATCATAGTTTCCATAGCTTTGAGAGCCATAATTATCAAATTCAAAATATTTTATAAGCTCTTTATAATCTATTCTATCTTTAAACTTATCTGTTTCACTATTTTCCTCATACTTAGCTTCTAAAACAGGATTCTCTTGAAATTCTTTCTCCATATATTCTTGCAATTCGAAGCTGGACATCTGCAATAGCTTTACAGATAACTGCATTTGCTGTGTCATTATTAACTTCTGCTCTTGGGTTAGATTAAGTGTAAAATCCATCTTCATAGTTTCTCTTCTCCTATCCTGTTTGAATAGTTTTATCTTTAAGGCATCTATAGATATCCAAGTTCATCACTAAACATGATGCCTCATATGTTATTATATCGTGAATAGTTTTAACTCACAAGTATCTTGGCCTATATGTGAATCTCTACTGACTTAGTATGCCCTAAATTTTTAAGCAATACAAAAGCGAAGGGTTTGTCAATTCACAATGCACAATGCACAATGCACAATTGAGGATACTTTTTCTTAGCAATGCTAAGAAAAAGTTATAATTTAAATTATTTTTTCTTTTAGAAAAAATAATCACCTTAATTGTGAATTGTGAACTGTGAATTGTGCATTAATCAAGCCTTCGCTTTTTTATCTTTCGCCTTTTCTATATGGTACACCATCTGCTGCTGGTGCTTGAGTTTTTCCAACAAAACCTGCAAGTACAAGCATTGTTAAAAGATAAGGGAATGCTTCATAGAACTCTCCTGGTATTCTCCAGCCAAAGCCCTTTGCATATAGCTGTAAGGATTCTGCAAATCCAAATAGCATACATGCAAGCATTGCATTTTTAGGCTTCCAGTTACCGAAGATCATAGCTGCTAGGGCTATAAAACCTCTACCACTTACCATGTTTTCTCTATAAAGATTCATTATACCTATGGATAGAGTAGCTCCACCTAGTCCACCTAAAACTCCTGATATTATTACAGATAAATATCTTATACCATATACGCTTATTCCTAAGGTATCTGCTGCCTTTGGATGTTCTCCTACAGCTCTTATTCTTAAGCCTAATGGTGTTTTATATAGTACATAGTGAGATACAAATACCAATATTAGGGCTATCCATACAAACCAGTTTAACTCTGCTAAGAATTTTCCTATTACCGGTATCTTGCTAAAGAATTCTACTGGATAAGGTAATGCTGTTACTGTATTTGTTTGTGAAGGTGTTCCAAAAACCTTGAATACTAGGTAGCTTATAAAAGCTGCTGAGAATACATTGATAGCTACCCCTGATACTACTTGATCCGCTTGTAGGTGTATACTCAAGTATGCGTGAAGGGCTGCGAAAGCTGCTCCTCCAGCCATAGCAAATATCACACCCATCCATGGGTTTCCAGTTACATGAGATCCTAATACTGCAAAGAAAGCTCCTGCAATCATTATACCTTCTAAGGCTATGTTAACAACTCCAGATTTTTCAGAGAAAACTCCACCTAAGGATGCAAATATAAGAGGAGTTGCTAGTCTTAATGTAGCTGTGACTAATCCTAAAATCAATACTGAACTACTCATTTACTGTAGCCTCCTTTTTTCTTTTTTCTCCAATTAGCTTAAATATATATCCTGCTGCTATAAATAGTATTACTATACCTTGAATGATGTAGGATATAGTTTTTGGTATTCCGAAAAGCATCAAGGTTCCTGAGCTTAGGTTTAATGCTCCAAATAATATAGCTGAGAATATTACTCCAATTGGATTGCTCTTTGCCACTAAGGCTACAGATATTCCATCCATTCCGTAGTTAGGGAATCCAAATAACTGCATGTTTTGATGTTGAACTCCTGCTATATGAATAGCTCCACCAAGACCTGCTATAGCTCCTGATATAGCCATGGCTAAAATTATGTTTTTCTTTATGTCTATTCCGCCATATTCTGCTGCACTTGGGTTTATACCTACTGCACGAATCTCATATCCTATAGTGGTTTTCCAAAGTAATATATAAACTAATATTATTACTATTATTCCTCCAATATAAGTTCCTGAATTTAGTCTATTGGTCTCTCCTAAAAATCTTGTAAGCATTGCGCTTTCTTGTATTGGATAAGTACTAGCTGAACTTGGTTTGTGGAAGGGTCCCATAGTAAAGTAGTTTGATAAACTCATAGCAATAAAGTTCATCATTATGGTGTTAACAACTTCGTTAGTACCTAGTTTAGCTTTTAAATATCCTGGTATTGCTGCCCATAAGGCTCCTCCAAGGGTTCCACCTGCCATTATTATAATTATATGCAATGGTTTTGGTATTCCTGGTATAAGTCCTAATAAAGCAGCGGAAAGCATTCCTATTATAAACTGTCCTTCTACCCCTATATTAAACAATCCTGTTTTAAAGGCTACGGCATGAGCTAATCCTGTAAATATAAGAGGAGTTGCAAATACAAAGGTTTCTATTAATTGTCTGCTGCTGCCAAAACTTCCTTGCCATATGGAAGAGAAAAGTGTTTCAGCAGAAGAGATAAATCCACTATCTAATGCCCACATAACAAAGAATATGGATATAAAAAGTGCTACTACAATTGATAATATGGACATAGAAAATTCTTTAATTACATTATTAAAGGATTTGCTAGCTATTTTAACATTATTTTTTTTCATGATTTACTCCTCCCCTCCTTGTTTTTTCAGCTTTCCTCCAGCCATTAGTATTCCAAGCTTTTGCTCTGTAGCATCTTTAGCGTCTAATACATCAACTATTTGTCCATCATATATTACAGCTATTCTATCTGCTAAGGATAAAACTTCATCTAGCTCTAGAGAAACTAGAAGCACTGCTCTATTATTATCTCTTTCTTCTACTAATCTTCTATGGATATACTCTATAGCTCCAACGTCAAGTCCTCTTGTAGGTTGAGCTGCTATAATAAGCTCTGGATTCTTTTCTATTTCTCTTGCTACTATCATCTTTTGTTGATTCCCTCCAGATAATGCGGATGCAGCTACATCTTCATTAGGTGTTCTTACGTCATAGCTTTTTATTAATCTTTTAGCATATTCCTTAACTTCACCATAGTTCATCATTATTCCTTTAGCAAAAGGCTCTTTATAGTGATAGCCAAGGATTGCATTTTCTGCTAAGGAGTACTTTAATACTAGTCCTCTCTTATGCCTATCTTCTGGAATATGTCCTAGTCCTGACTCTATGGCTTCTCTAGGAGTTCTTCCTGTTATATCATGACCATTAAGTTCTATCTTTCCACCTATTGGTTTTCTAAGACCTGCTATAGCCTCTACCAGCTCTGTTTGACCATTACCATCTACTCCCGCTATAGCTAATATCTCTCCAGCCTTCACCTCTAAACTTACTCCCTTTACCGCTGGCAGCTTGCGGTGATCTAATACCTGTAAATTATTCAAACTCAAAATCGCTTTCCCAATTTTAGCCTGATTTTTTTCTACTTTAAGATTAACTTTTCTACCTACCATCATCTCTGCTAATTCATCTATATTGGTTTCTTTGGTTCTAACTATATCTATAACCTTACCTCTTCTTATAATGGTTACTCTATCACTCATTTTCATAACTTCTTTTAATTTATGAGTTATTAGAATTATAGATTTTCCTTCTTTAACTAAATTTCTTAGGATTACTCCTAGTTCATCTATCTCTTGAGGAGTTAATACTGCAGTAGGCTCATCCAATATTAATATATCTGCTCCTCTATATAGAGCTTTTAATATCTCAACCTTTTGCTGTTGTCCTACTGTCATGTCTTCTATTATAGCTTTAGGGTCTATATTAAAACCGTACTTTTTTGAAAGCTCTTCTGTATCCTTTATAGCTTTACCTATGTCAAGATTCATACCTTTTTTAGGTTCTTGTCCAAGAATCATATTTTGTGCTACTGAAAAATTATGAACAAGCATAAAGTGCTGATGCACCATTCCTATTCCTAATTTTATTGCTTCTTTTGGGTTTTTTATCATGGCCTTTTGTCCATGAACGAAAATATCTCCAGCCTCTTGCTGATACAATCCGTATAAAATATTCATTAATGTGGTTTTTCCTGCTCCGTTCTCACCTAGCAGTACATGTATCTCACCTTGCTCCAGCTCAAAATTCACGTCATCATTAGCTATAACCCCAGGGAAAATCTTTTTTATTCCCTTCATCTCCACAACCTTTACCATATTTCCTCCTCCTAACTTTTAAAAAAGACTAGATGCTTAGGACATCTAGCCTGATTATATAATTATTTTAATTCAGGAGCTTTAAATTTTAATAACTCATCACGAGTTCCTGGAACTACTATCTTGCCATCCTTTATGTCTGTTTCAGCTTTTTTGCTTAAGTCTACAAATGCTTTATCTACAGATTTGTGGATAGTTGGTGCTATACCAACAGCGCCTTCTTTAATTCCAAGATTTTTAGTTGTTCCACCGTCAAATTTTCCATCTTTTAAGTTCTTTATAACATCATAAACAGCAACCCCAACCTTCTTTTCCATAGAGAAAAGGATTTGGTCTTTGTAAGCCTTTCCATTTTCAGTAGCTGCTTGGTCTGAGTCAACACCTATAGCGAATTTGTTCATGTCTTTTGCAGCCTTGAATACTCCAAGTCCTGCTCCGCCAGCTGCGTGGTATATTATATCAACTCCACCATTATATAAAGCTTTTGCTGCTTCATAACCTTTTCCTGAGTCATCAAAAGAGTCTACATATTTAGCATTTACTCCTGGTGTTTTAGCATCCTTTGGCATTAAAAGCTTTCCTGCTTCTGGATTAACAGACATAACTCCAGCTACGAAACCAGACTCAAATCTGTTTATAACTTCTCCTTCTTTTCCGCCTACGAAACCTATTTTGTTAGTTTTAGTCATCTTACCAGCAATAACTCCTGCTAAGAAAGAACCTTCATGCTCTTTAAATAATACAGATATTGTATTTTTATTAGGAACAACACCATCAACTATTAAGAATTTCTTGTCTGTAGTTTGAGCGGAAACATTCTTCATGCTTGTCTCCATCATAAATCCACAACCTACAACTAAGTCCGCTGTAGTAGCCATAGTCTTTAAGTTTGGCTCATAAACGTCTTGAGTCTTTGACTCTATGGAGTTTATTTGTTGAATTCCTAAATCTGTAACGGCTTTCTTAATTCCTTCATTAGCTGATTGGTTAAAGGAAGCATCGTTAACTCCGCCTTGGTCAGTAACTAAACCAACTTTTACTTTTGCTGTTGCAGCTGGTTTGTCTCCTCCTGTTGCTGGAGTCTTTGGCTCCTCTTTCTTAGTACAACCTGTGAAAATTGTAGCTACTAGTGCTACTGAAGCTATGGTAGCTATTAATCTCTTCTTATTCATTTTTTCCCCTCCTAATATTTTAGGTTATAATATATATGCACTATAAATTCTATAAATGCTTCTTCATTTCCTTCTTTTTTGTAAAAGTTTTTTTAACTTTTTATAAACTTTACCCTTTTTAATTCACATTTTAATCTATCTATGTATTTTTAAAAAATTAGACAAATTAAAATGTGGAAACGTTTTTATAGAATGAATATTGCTTAATTATTATAGCATCTTAATATAAAAAATGGAATACTTTATGAAATAAATTTTGTAAAAGCATACAAAAACCTGGTACCAAAATTGTAAATGATACCAGGTTTCATTATTAGGCAGCTTTACTACACTAATTAATTTTTCTTAAGTTGTCTTATGCCTTAAATCCAGCTTTTATTAAAGCTTCATTAGCCTTCTCGCCCTCTTCTTCATTAACAAGAACTATAGGTCCTGTACAGCCCATACCACTTTCTGAGTATATACCTTCTTTCCATAATGCTTTACAAGCATCTTCTAGCTCAAGAATATCTATACCAGCTATAGCATAGGTAACCACTTTCTTAGGTGGCATTTTTACTTCTTCCTTTGAGGTATTAGCTTTTTCTTTAGTATTTTTAGAAATTATCTCTTTTAATCCAGCTTTATTAGCCTGTTTAAATTCTTCTCTAGCTAAGTCTAAAAGTTTATTTTTTGCACATACCGCACAATATTTTAGAGCTTCACATATAAGTGGTGCCCCAGAGGCTCTAGAAACTATGTTTATTAGCTTATCATAATTTTCCCCTACTCCTGGTCCATAACCTGCTCCTATAGTTTCATAGTTTCCTCCTGTAGAGAAGGATGAAAATATTTTTATTAATAGGTTTCCTGTTAATGAATCACATACCATTACATCTGGAGTTCCTGCAAGAAGATCATTACCTCTCATTACTGAGCCTCCATCTGCTCTTAAAGATTCACAAAACTCAAAATTATATCCACTAGATTTAAGTTCATTCAAAATTCGTTCTACTTGTCTAGCTCCATCAATATTTAGAATTCCTACCTTAGGATTTTTTATTCCTAGGGCTTTAGCTACAGAAATTCCGGATATAGCATTTATAACCATACCTTCTACTCTATTAGTGGAAGTAGTTCCTGTGGTAGTAGAAATTATTAAATCTCTGCCTTTTGCAGGGGTAATTACCCTTCCTATTGTAGATACACCTATAGGGAAATCAAAATGTTGAGTTACACATCCATCTATTTTTCCTTGCTCTAGAAGCTCTACCATCTTTTTATGTCCTTCTTCTGCAGTATTAGCTTCTACTATAGTGAAATCACCTTCTACCTTTGGTCCTATTAAAACCACTTCAAAATCTTCATACTTATTTTTAGCAAGCTCAGCAGCTTTAACCATTTCTTCCACGCCATGCTCACTACCAAGGATAGTTAATCCAATTCTCACTTTCTTTTTGAAGCTTCCACTTTTTACTCCTTCAGCTATGTCATTAAAAACCTCAGCTATCATTGATTTTACATCATTTTCAATCATATCACTCACGCTCCTTAATTATTCATTAAGTAAGCTGCAAAATCTTTCATTGCATCTGCTACCATTGCTTTTACTTCTTCTTTAGATATACCACCATTATTTTCTGCTTTGCTTCCACTATTTTTCTCAACAACTATAGAAACTCCATCAAATAGATTTGTCATTCTTCCTAGAAATAGGCTACCTTTTCCAACTACCATGAAATTATTCATTTTTCCATTTAACATATGCTCTCTAGCATGACCAACTATTGGCACTCCTGATGGAATGTGACCTTGAGTTGGCGCATATCCTGGATATCCATGTTTAGTTACAAAAGCAGGTAAATCTTTTCTATCTAACTGACCTTTCTTAACTGCTAAAGCTCCTATCATCTTATAGTTTTGAGTTGGAACGTCTCCTGCTCCTGCTGGCTCAGTAATATCTGGAGTTTGCATTTCTGGAGCATATTTATCTATATCAGTAATTTTTAATCCTGCTTTATCAAGAGGTTCTAAAACTAAAGCTTCTAAAACTGCTTGTGGTGAAGCTCCATGTCCTATAGTATGTCTTCCAACAATATCTGTTCTTAATACTGGATTTACTCCATCATTTTCTGTTAATAATATAGCAAAACCGCCTAAGCAATCCTCTAATACTGGAAGTCCCTTCTTTATATGGTCTCTTCCATTCATACCTAGCTTAGCTGTAGCTCCTCCGCCAACTATAGCCACTTTCTTATAAACTCCTGACTTAATTAGTGCTGCAGCAGTTATTAATGCATGAGTTGGTCCAGCGCAGAACCCTCTCATATCTGATCCTGTAGCTCCAGTAAAGCCAGCTACTTCTCCTATAGATTTAGCTATATTTCCTCCACCTCTTTGGTTCATATCTCCTATAGCTTCTTCTGAACATTCTATAATATATTCAATTTCATCAGCCTTTACTTCTCCATTATTAACTAAGTGCATTAAAGCTAATACTCCTGAAGCCTTTACTGCTAAATTTTCTAATATTACATGAGAAGATAAATTTTTATCGAACTCATGAGCTCTCTTAACACAGCCTACTAAAGTTTCTCCTTCATATAAGCCTTCAGCTATTCCATTTTGTACAAGTTTTTCTATATCAGCTATGTCAAAGCCCTCTTTTATAGCTTCAACCTTACTATTTAAAACTGGATGAGCAGAGAATTTTTCTTTCACTCTAGCTGTCAATTCTTTTTCGAGTAGAACTAAATCAAAAACGTCTGAAATTTTCATTAATCCATAAAATTCATCCTGCGGCATTATTTCTCCAAATTTTCCAAATCTATTTGCATTTTCTATAGGCTCACCATGCCAAGGTCTTTTTCTTTCTGCTAATTCTTCTGGAGTCATATTTCCTATATAAGTTTGGTTAGGAGCATAAGCTACTACATCCTCAAAGCTTCTTAAATTATTTCTTATAACCTTTAAATACTCTGAATCAGGATTTGTTTCCCTTTCTAATGTTTGAGTAGTTCCATTATGTATTATCATATCTGGGGTATTAACTAAAACATAAGAAGCTCTTTTTATTACTGGAAAATCCATTTTAAAACCTCCTTGAAATTATCTTAAAAATATTTAATTAACAATTAAAGATTAAAGCAATCATAGTTTTACTATTTAATCCTTAGTTCTTAATTATTTAATAAAGGAGAATGACCAAAAGATCATTCTCCTAATGGATCTTTTATTGATATTAAAGGGAATTTTTCAATTTTCTATGCTTCAAAAACCTTTTGTCCTTCTACAGGAGTTTCAAGTGCTCTTAAAGCTCTTTCTACTAATTTGTATCTTAATTCATATTCATCCTTATGATCCAATGTAGGATTTCCTAATGGATAAGGAATAGCTACTGTTGGAACTATTCTGTTAGCTCCTACTGTTAAGGATATAGGTACTACTGTACACATATGAACTACTGGTAGCCCAGCTCTTTCTATTTCCTTTACTAACGTTGCTCCGCAACGTGTACAGGTTCCTCAAGTAGAGGTAAGTATAACTGCAGTTACACCGTCTGCTATTAACTTTTTAGCTATTTCTTCTCCAAATTTCTTAGAAGAAGCAACAGCTGTTCCGTTTCCTACTGTAGTATAGAAATATCTATGAAGAGAACCAATCTTCCCTTCCTTCTCCATTTGTCTTAAAGCGTCTACTGGTAATACTCTATCTGAGTCAGTATTAGCATAAGTTGGATCATAACCACCATGAGCTGTTTCATAAGTTTCAGAGGTTAAGTCCATAACACCTTCTATATCGTACTCACCGTATTTTGACGCACTGGAGGATTCTATATGATCTGGGTTTCCCTTGGGAACTATACCACCTGAGGTAACTAAAGCAATTTTTGCTTTTGATATGTCCTCTACTGCTGGGTTTGGCTCTACTCTATCAAAAACTGGCATTTTGAATTCTGTAACAAACTCTTCGCCTTTTAATTTTTTTACTAGCATATCTACTGCTCTTTTTGAACCTCTTTCGCTAGCAAAATAATTTTTTCTTATACCTCTTTCAATGTATTCCTCTTCACTAGGTCCTAATATCTCTTCCTTCTTAGCTAATTTTAAAGCTAATTTTGCTATCTTAGGAAGAGCATCCTTCATACCTACTGCACTATTCTTAGTTTCTACTATGTACAAGTGCTTTTTAAACATATCTGCACCAGGATTTTCTATATACATAGCAGTTAATACTGGTATATTAAGCTTTTCTTCAACTTCCTTAGCTATGGTACCACAAGCTACCCCATATCTTCCTGCGTTGAAGGCTGGCCCAGCTATAAATAAATCTGGATTGTACTTTTTCACCATTTCTATTATCTGTGCTTTAGCTTCTTCTGTATTTTCATTAAAGTATGAGTCTCCACAGATTACTGTTGCCACTATTTGGCCTTCTCCTTTTAATAATCCATTTAGCCCCATACCTGGTCCTACAAATCCTTCTCTTACTTCCGGTGTGATATCAGCCTTTTCTTCTCCACCTATACCGGCATAGAATTGGTTTATATAATGAACTACTCTAATCAACTTTGTTCCCCCTTTCTCGGAGTTATTAGATAATTTAATTGTTATTTATATTGACAATATTGATCTCTTACATTCTTAACTTCAGCTATTATAGCATCTACATCAAGAACCATTTCCATCATTCCACATTGCTCGTCATAAACGCCTGGATCACACTCATCCTTTATTTCTGGCTCTACAACGTGATACACGCCTAGACCTAAAGCAATACCTGCTAATGGTCCTGCATAAGTTGGATCTCCTGCTGTTACAGTTTCTGCTGAAAGTCCTGAAGCCTCTGCTTCAGCTCCTCCGATAACTATTACTACATTTTCTGGACCATACTTTTCTGTAAGGTCTTTAACTCTTTGTTGGATCTCCAGATCCATAGCACCTGCGGCTGTTCAAACAAAGCATTCTGTTGAAGCAAATACTACTTCTGCACCAGCGGATTTAACACAAGCTTCAATGGCTGGTCCTGGTATACCGTCTCTATCGCCAATAGCTATGACTTTTTTTCCTTCTAACATACAATCCATCCTCTCACTGTTTCTATATTCTTTCTTTTTCTAAAATTTAAAATATAAAAATCTTATAGGTTATTCTGAAAATTTATAGTTTAATATCCTTTTGCACTTAAATAATTAAATCCTACTTCTGAAGTTGCTCCAGTGATTACTTGAATTTCAGCATTTATGGAACCATCTTCTCTTAAGCTTCCCATGTATCCACCAGCTATAACATTAGCTACTTCTGGATGTCCAATTACTTTTTTCATTGGAGGAAGTGTGATTACTTCATTAGCGTTTCCACCTGTAACTACTGCATCTCCCTTTGGAGTTGAGTCTGCTAAGGATTGAGAGCTTCCATCTTGACCTGCATATTCGTCTGTAACAAGTACTGTTTTTATTCCTTTTTCACTTATCTTATTACAGTTCATAACTAGGTCTGCATCTGGATTTCCAAAGCCTTCTTCAGAAATTATAACAGCATCTGCTCCAAGGAACTCAACTAATTTCGCTGTCATATTTGAAGATCTTTCTTTATCAGCTAAGTAAACATTTTCATTGGTTATAACACAGCCTAAGAAATTATAGTCTTTACCATGTCTTTCATATAAATCTTCAATTATTGGGTGATTCATATGAACATAACTTGGGTTTTTATCGCAAGCTGAAACACAGTTTCCACTTACTATAGCACCATCAAAAACTTCAGTTGGATATATAAATGTAGGAATTATCTTCTTAGCATCTACACCATAAACATAAGTGTCATGTAACAAACCTTGAGTTTGTAGCATGTATACATAAACCACCTTAGGAAGCTCTGGATATTGATTAACTTGCTGCATTAATGGTAAAGTCTCAAATACCTTTACTTCATCAGGTTCTATGTTTTTTCCTACCTTACCTAAATAAGTAGCTGCTTTAAAGCCTACTAATCTTACAGCTTCTTCATGGTCGTGTTGCAGAATACCTTCTTTAGGTTCGCATATGATAACTAGGTTATTAGTTTTTGAGAATGGTGTGTATTTTGCACCTTCTCCTGTCATGTCTATAATACCTTCTTGGAAGCCTACAATCTTACCAGTAGTAACCACTGCAGCTCCCTTTAAAACATGAGTCCTTCCTGAACCAACAGTATCTACCTTGTTGATAAATCCAGGGAATATTCCTCCCTTTCCTTCAACCTTTACTCTTGGCTCAATTACGTCCTTAACTGGTATTATTCTTACTTCTTCTCCTGGTCTAGCGATATCAAAGTCTATGCTTTCGATTCTCTCATCACCAGATACTTCTTTTAATAATTCTTCCTTGTTCACATAAAGAACACCCTTTTCAACCTTTGTATCAGGTCCAAATTGAATATCCTTTATAAATATTTTCCCAATCTCAAGACGCAAAGCGTTCACCTCCTAAATATTATATATAATCTAGAGTGCCTTTTAGGCAAACTCTAGATATTATCATTTTATAAAGTGTCGTAAGTCTCTTTTATAAAGTTTTCTACATCATCCAAAGTACTTATTTTATCTGGAGTTATAGTAGCTAACTTTTCACCATTTTTGTATATTATCATAGTAGGAAGACCCAATACTCTTTGAGCAATAGCTAATCTTCTTGCAGTGCTTATATTTAAGCTAGCAAATTTAATCTTATCGCCATATTTTTCTTCTAATCCATGAACTCCAGGCATAAGTTCTTTACATATTTCACATTTATCTCCCCAGAAATCAACAAAAACAGGTTTTTCAGTGTATTGAAGCACTTCTGCTTCGAAATTATCCTTATCTAATTCTAACATTTCAAAATACCTCCTAAATTTATATTAAATAAAATATAATTATTTATCATTAAAAATGTTCTTCTATATATTTTTCTGCAGTAGTAGCCGCAATTGCTCCATCCGCTGATGCTGTTATTACTTGTCTTAAGGATTTTTCTCTTATATCTCCTGCAGCAAATACTCCTGGTACATCACATCTCATATCTTCGTCTGTTATAATATCTCCCCTATCATTCATTTTTATTTTTCCTTTAAATAAATCTGATATTGGAAGATATCCAACGAATACAAAGCATCCATCCACTTTAAGTTCGCTTATTTCCCCACTCTTTACATTTTTAAGTACTAAACCTTCTAATATTTCTTCTCCCTTAGCCTCTTCTACCACTGTATCTAGTATAAACTTTATTTTCGGATTATTTTGAGCCTTTTCAAGAGAAGTTTTTGCAGCTCTAAAGCCATCTCTTCTATGTATAATAGTAACATTCTCAGCAAACTTAGTTAGATATATGGCTTCATCTATAGCAGAATCTCCTCCGCCTAAAACCGCTACATCTAATTCTGTAAAGAAATCTGCATCGCAAGTAGCGCAATAGGAAACTCCTCTTCCTCTAAGCTCTAACTCATTTTTAAATCCAGCTAGTCTTGGATATGCACCTGTTGCTATAATTATAGTTTTTGCTTCATAGGTCTCTTTCTTGCAAACTACCTTTTTTATTTTTCCATCTAGTTCTACTTCTAAAACCTCATCTTTTACAAATTTAGTTCCGAATTCTTCCGCTTGCTTTTTCATTCTTTCAATTAGTCCAGGTCCTGTACAATCTTCTATGGAACCAGGATAATTCTCTAACTCTTCTGTAGTAGCAGTTTGTCCTCCAAATTTTCCTCTTTCAATTAAAATAGTATCCATTTTTGATCTTGCTGCATATAATCCTGCTGAAAGTCCTGCTGGTCCTCCACCAATTATTATGGTGTCATAAATATGTGACATATAAAGTCCTCCTCGTATATAATTATTTAATTAATTACATTATATCCAATAAAGCTTTTAATTAATAGCATGATATATTAAATCAAAGTCAATAAGTTGAAAATCTTGTAGAATAGACTCATTCCAATTAGGAATATTAAAATCCTTTATAAACTTCTCTGTAGTAATGATAGCGTTTTCAACAATATTTAAAGAATCAAAATCTAAGCCCGAATACTTTTGCTTAGTTATTAGCACTGTTCTATAGGGCGTTTCGTTTGGTTTAATACTGCTCATAAGAGGATGAGTAAGTAACTTATGCCCTAAATGTATGCGATCCCTAACTTCACTGAATACTTCTAAGGTGCTTCCTTCTATGTATTTTACCAAATAGTTTGTCTTAAACCTTTCCAAACTCATGGGATTATTAGTTATAACCATAAATTGTTCTATCATGTTTAATAATCCTTTCATTTTATTGCAAACAAAAAAGACAGGAATAAAAGCCCTATGCCTTTATTCTCTGTCTTGTAACCTGAGAGATTTACTCCTTCGGTGCTTGCGCTTTCCAGAGTTGTGTCCTTTTTCGGTACTTTTGCCTGAGAGCTTCATAATATATGGGCTATATTACTTATTCCTTCGGCTATTGCAAGTAGCAATCATCTCCCGTAAAATTCATCCACAGCTATTTGTTATATTTTTCACTTTTATTATATTATAAATAATGAATTTTTTCCATCATTATTTTGATTATTGCTATTTGTTTTATAAATAGCAATAATCAAAAAATCTAATAATACTCTAAATAAATAACTATTCACCTGTCTAACTAGCTATTTTTATTAGCATTGTAATACATACAAAAATATATAATTCCGATATTATTTCTCGATATAAAACACTCCACAAGCCCTAGGCCCAGAATGGGTTCCTACTACGCAGCCTACTTCTGCCTCTATGAAATCTACCCCTTTTTCCTTTAATGCATCTCTTAAAGTATCTAATATATCTTCGCTAGCCGCATTTAGAAGTATAAAAGGTTCTTTGTTATCATAAGGATTGTTATCTACATGTTCTAAAATGCTCTTTAGGGCCTTTTTACTTCCTCTTACTTTCTCTAACACTACCATTTCGCCTTCCTGTACAGCTAATATAGGCTTTATACCAAGAATATTACCTACAAAACCTGCTGTTTTAGAGAGCCTTCCGCCCTTTACAAGATGCTCTAGCTCTGTAAAAGCCAATGAGCTTTTTACTTTAGGAATAGCACTGATTATTTCTTTCTCTATGTCCTTTAATCCTTTTCCTTCTTCTATGAGCCTAGCAGCTTTAAGCACTAATACCCCTAAACCTGAAGTAACATTCCTACTGTCAATTATTGAGATATTATCCCTTTCTAATAATTCCTTGGCTATACAAGCTGACTGAAAGGTTCCGCTCATATTAGATGATAAATGAATAGAAATTATATCATAACCTTCATCTAAATATTTTTTATAGCAATCTTGAAATCTTTGAGGATTTATTTGAGAAGTGCTTGGAAAAACTCCTTCAGTTTTTATTTTGCTAAGCAATTTATTAAAATTGATGTCTACTCCATCATAATAACTCTCTTCCCCAAAATTAACTATTAGAGGAAGAACCTCTATATTATATTTTTCAATAATAGTACTGGGTAAATCTGCCGTACTATCCGTTATTAATTTTATCTTAGTCATTTCCTCCATTCCCCTTTACTTCATATTTGGAAATCCGCTTTGCCTTAAAGCTTCATAGGCTATAATAGAAACAGTATTTGACAAATTTAAGGATCTAGTACTTGTTTCAAGCATAGGTATTCTAATACATCTATCAGGATCGCTATCTCTTATGTAATCTGGAAGTCCACTGGACTCTCTTCCAAAGATAATAAAATCTCCAGCCTTAAAATTAACCTGATGATAAAAATGCTTTCCCTTTGTGGTAGAAAAGTAAAAAGTACCTTCTTTATATTTTTCTCTTAAAGCTTCATAGCTTTCATGAATCTCCATATCTAAATATTGCCAATAATCTAATCCTGCTCTTTTAAGATGTTTTTCATCTAGACTAAAGCCTAAAGGTTTTATAAGGTGTAGCTTAGAATTAGTTAACACACAAGTTCTTGCTATGTTTCCTGTATTTTGTGGAATTTCTGGTTGAAATAATACTATATTTAAATTCACTACTATTACCTCCATAGTTTTCAAATATATTAATAATATTAAACTATTAACAAGCCTAAGTAAAGTCATATAATTTAGTGCTTTTAGGTACGAGAGAATTTATATATTTATTTTTATTTAGATCCTAGAATAAATTTTTCAATTACTTTTGCTACGCCATCACAATCATTAGTTTCCGTAATAAATTGAGCTATAGCCTTTACCTCTTCCTCAGCATTTCCCATAGCTACCCCAAGTCCAGCATACTCTATCATAGAAATGTCATTTTCATTATCTCCAACGCAGATTATTTCTTCAGGGGTTAACCCATAAAATCCAGCTAATAACTCTACTCCTCTACCCTTAGAAACTCCCTTTGCCATAATTTCAAAATTATTTGAGTAGGAGCTTACTACCTCTATACCTCCCAAACATAACAATTCCTCTTTCGCCTTCTTCACCTTCTCTATATCGTCATCTACTCCAATGCATTTTACAATATCCTCTTCATTGTCCCTAAAGACTTTATCCCACTCATTAACTATGTTAATAGCTATCTGACAATTAGGAGGCAAATATTTATTAAGTTCTGAGTATATTTTAGAGGAATGCACTAAATCACCAGAAAATATAGAATTTGGTGTATGAAAATGAGGACATATATCATATTTTCCCAATATATTTACAATTTTTTTACAATTATTATATCCTAAATTAGATTTATATATGACTTTATCTCTATCTTTTTCTCTTATAAAGGCCCCATTAGCAGAAATTACTGGTGCTTTTACTCCTATTAAATCTGCATAATAATAAGCGGAGTTAAACATTCTCCCTGTACTAACAGCAATCTTCACTCCTTTTTCATGAGCTAGTTCAATGGCGCGTTTAGTCCTTTCCGTAATTTTTTTATCACTAGTTAATAATGTACCATCCATATCTGTACACAACAATTTATACTGCATTTGTTCTCCTCCTGTTATCCATTGTATATGAAATTTTATTTTATATTTTTTATCTCTTCCAAAAACATTATACCAAATAAACATAAAAATAGGATAGTTTAACTACCCTATTTTTAAAACATATATTAAATAATATATCTCCTTAAATAATATACAAATGTATTTTTAGTCCCCTTTATATATCCTTCTAGATATTTATATATATAAGCCTTATCCACATCAGAATCTTTATATCCACCATAGTATTCTCTATATACCTGGTTAACTAAAGGCTTAAGCTCTTTTCTCAATTCTTCTGTCGGAAGATTAGCTATAAACTCCATATCAGTTTCAAAGGATGACTTTACTATTCCTACAGTTTTTAGTCTTCTTAGAGCATATTTATATAGCGGAATTATACTATTTGATTTTATAATTTTATTTTTTTGGAGAATCAATATACCATTTCTTATAATAAGGTATAGAATTATTAATAAAATAGCTCCATATATTAAAATACTCTGAATATCAATATAGGTTTTATTGGTCTCTTGATTTGAAGTTTCTTCTTCCTGAGGTTTTCTATTTTTTTGTTTAGGATCTATATTTTCATTGTCATTTATAATAGTTGATTCTCCAGATGGATTTTGGATGCTTTGTTCTCTAATCTCTGTAGGTGTAGGTGAGCAATCTGCTATAGACCAAACCTCCTGATCACTATCTAAACACACTTCTGTCCATGCATGTGCATCCTCGTTAGTTACAGTGTAAAAACCATCCGCCTCTGCTTTAGGCGGCATTTTAAACCCTTCAACATACCTGGCAGGTATTCCTGTTATTCTTAACATTATAGTAGTAGCTGTAGCAAAATATACACAATAACCCTTCTTTTCATTAAATAAAAAATAATCAACAAAATCTGCATCCGTTGGTACATTTGAAACTTCTAGAGAATAAGAGTAATTTTTACTTAAGTAATTTTTTATCCTTTCAACCTTTTCAAGGTCATTTTGTGCTCCATCCACAATTTTATACACAAGTTCCTTAGTTCTATCGGTTACGCTATCAGGGATTTGAGTATACTTACTATAAAAGGCTCCAGTGTATTTGTTTCGACCTCTAGTTATTATTTGTTGATTTATTGCAAGATCAATGCTTTTTTCATCATAGAATTCTATTTGATAAGGATTTTCTACAGGTTTATCATTTAAGTATACACCGTTTTCTGAGTTATTGTATACATTTCCTCCTTGTAGTGATATGGAAAAAGCATTAATTGGGACAAACATGGTGTATATGTTTAGCTTATCGGGGTGGATATACATCGACTTCTTACCTACTCTCATATATTCTCCCCTATTTCTTATAATATTGCTAATATTGCTATTTTCATAGGTTACAGCGGTATTTCTCCATGAGTTTCCCGTATATATATCTTTAACAGAACCTTTTAAATGGTAAGCCTCTGTTGAATCTACCCTAAAGGCAGTGGCTGAGCTTAAGGTTATCTTCCCCCCTAGTTTTTTTTCGCTATCACTATAACCCGAAAAAGATAGTTTATATTGATTAGAATTTTTACCTTTAGAGGTGCTCCCTTGTTCATTAGGATTTACAGAAAATCTATTTGTAAACTTATCAGTTATTAGCTTTCCATACTTTCCTTCATACTCTTGAGGCAAGAACAATATAATACCAGAGATAATAATCGCTATAACTATTATCTGGCTTATAATACTTCCGTTCTCAATACTCAATTTTATGCCACTTTTACTTAATTTTTTGAGATAATTATCATTGTCATTTAAAGCATAGGTAATTATACTCAATACAACGAATTTAGTTAAACCTTGTTTAACTCCATCAGTATAACCTAGATACCACAAAAACACTAGAATTGATATATTAATGAATACTATTATATTTAAAAGACCTTTGGAATCTAGAAATAGAGTTAAAATACTTATTATAGGTATCATTATCATAAAGATATTTTCAAATAGATAAAAACTATTATTTCTTCCTTTAACTAAATTCGTGTTTATTACATCTATGTTTTCTATAATACCTTTAACAAAAAAATTATTTATGAAGTCCTTAGAATAGAAACTATAGGCACTTAGGGCTATTATTACTATTAAAGTAAAAATAAATTTGTGCTTGGGTTTTAACAAAATAATTTGATAAAACCAATAAATTATTAGAGCTATAAAGAACCAAAAAGTAACTAATGCATAATTAAAATCTTGAATGTCATAACATACTCTCATAACTCCTAAAATAAATAGCATATTTAAATATATAAAAAGTATGTGTAGCTTTTTATTTTTAAACCAATTCAAATATTATCACCTATCTTCCTTAAGGCTTTTTATTAGGCCTCAGCAGCGTTCTCTCTTTCTTCTATGCACCTAATTAGTTCACAAATATTTATACATTCTACTCCAATCTTATTTAGAAACTCTGAATTTTTAATGTCCTCAGAGGTTTTATTGGTATAAAATACAATTATTTTATATCCTACATCCTGCATATTCATAAGAGAGTTAGTCAAGGCATCAGATATTTTCCCTGTTATAATAGCTACTCCGCTCAAGCTTGATAATTTATTTCTATGAGAATTAATAAATCTTAAGAAGCTAAAGTCTCCATCACTCTTTTGAGTTAAAAAAAGTTCCTGTAAATTTTGGAGATCTTCCTTATTCTCTACATCATATTCTATAAATCCATTACAATTTATAAAAAGCTTGGACTTAATATCTCTTGATACTGCAAAGTTTACTAAGGAAGAACAAAAATCCACCATTTTTTCTTCAAGAATACCTTCTCTGTCCATATTATAATTAGATTTATTCATATCTAAGAATATATTTAATTCTTGGCCAGATACTGTTTCAAAATTTCTTACAAACAATTCATTAAGTTTCGCACTAACCTTCCAATTTATTCTTTTTAAATTATCTCCATCTCTATATTTTCTCATATCCTTAACAGAATACATGTCCTCTATACTGCTTTTAGTAGAGGTGGCATTTTTAAAAATATCTGCACTTTTTAATATGGATTTTTCTAATTCATAGATTTTTGGATATACCTTTACAAAAGTATTTTTCTTAATACTTTTATTTACTGTAAAAATGCAAAACAGATCCCTTATAGATACTGACATACTTCCTATATCATATATACCTCTGTTTTTAAAATTAATATTATATTTTAGATTTTTCGTTTCATCAAACTTTAGGCTAATAAGCTCTCCAATGAACTTAGGATTAAATAATGAAATAATATTATTTTTAATAACTACATAGGGTGAGGGAATTATGCTCCTATTATTGGCCAAAATAGAAATAGGAGCTATATCTCCGCAAATATATACTCTTTCCTCCATGCGGATGTCTATACCAATACTTATAGATAGAATAAATATGGTAAAAATTGAAAAAATCAAGGTTATAAAAAGAGCATAAAATATAGTATAGGGTAAGTTCCCACCCTGTATATATGCAAATATATAGGCTAGAATTGTTAAAACCACAAATCTAATGTTAACTCTAATCATTTGTCATCACCTTTGGAACTGGTACATTTTTAACTATATCAGATATTATGCTTTCTTTTTCATAGCTATTGGCTCTCGCCAAAGAAGATAGCGTAATCCTATGACCTAGAACTAATTCAGCATTTTCCTTCACATCCTCTGGTAAAACATAATCTCTTCCATTTATTAATGCAGTAGCTTGAGAAACTCTTAGTAAGGCTAATGCTGCTCTAGTACTAATACCTAAGTTTATATAATTACTCTTCCTAGAAGCATTCGCAATTTCAACAATATATTCATTTATAGCCTTTGCTACTTTAACTTTTCTAACAGACTCTTGTAAAAATAAAATATCCTCTATGGTAATTACGGCGCTAATTTCGCTTAATGGATTCTTTTCTCTATATACTTCTAATATTTTTGCTTCACTTTCCTTTGAAGGATGACCGATAGCTACTTTCATCATAAACCTATCTAATTGAGCTTCTGGCAAAGTAAAGGTTCCCTCATATTCAATAGGATTTTGAGTGGCTAGAACAAAAAAGGGTTCCTCTAGCTTATAGGTATTATTTCCTTCAGAAACCTGATGCTCTTCCATAACCTCTAATAAGGCTGATTGAGTTTTAGGTGATGTTCTATTTATTTCATCTGCAAGGACTATATTAGCAAAAATAGGCCCTTTTTTAAATTCGAACTGCATATCTCTTTGATTATATATAGAAATTCCTGTTATATCTGAAGGTAACAGATCTGGAGTGAACTGAATTCTGCTGTAGGATAAATTCATAGATTTAGCCAAAGCTTTTACTAAAGTAGTCTTACCTACGCCCGGTACGTCTTCTATAAGAATATGTCCTTTACCTATAATACCCTTTATAATATTAATTATCTCTTTTCTTTTACCTATAATAACCTTTTCTACGTTATCCACTATTGATTCAATTAATTTTGTTTCTCTCATATTTTGCACATTGCAATATTTAATTATTGCGTCCCCTTTCTTTCCAATAATCTAAATTTTCTAGAATTTATTATATCATATATTTGGAAATTAAAAAAATCATTTTATTACATAACTTTATAAAAAATAGAGCTTTTATAAAAAGCTCTATTTTAAACATCTCCAAAAACAATTAATTTCTTAAGGTTGCTTTGGTGGTAGAGGATTTTGAGGTGGTGTTTCAGCTTTTTTTGTTCCCTTTTTAATTATACCCTCTACAGGTAAATAATAATCATTAGATAAAGTCTCTGTACTAATTAATTTTTCGCCTTCATAGGTCTTTCTATATACCTTAACCTTATATCCATTTACAGCATTTTTTTCAACTACTGTTTGTCCCTCTGGTAAATTTGGATCATCCACTGTCTTCACATTAGCAGGAATAGTTTGATAAACTTCTGGAATTATTTGATAACTTCTGTTGTTTATATTTCCACTACCGTAAATATTAAAATATACTACTCTATTTTGAGTAATTCCCTCTATATATATAGGAAAGTCAAAGGTGTTTTTAAACTTATAATCTAGTGCGCCAAATACTACAGTAGCATCCAAACCTAAACCTAAGTAACTGGTTTGCAATGAGTGATTTATCCTCTCCACTGATTTAAGTCCTGTTCTCAGTACTGCTTGATATAAAGTACTGGAAACTTGACATATGCCTCCGCCTAAGCCTGATTCAACCTTATTGCCTACTATAACCGGTGCATCCTTATACCCCTTCTCTACTGTTCTCTCACCCACTACATCATTGTAACTAAAGGTTTCACCTGGCATAAGAACTTTTCCGTTGATTGCCTTTGTAGCTAATTCTACATTATAAGCTCTCTCCCAATTAGAGCTAGCATAATTAGTTGAAAAAGTAGCAATCTTTGCATTAATAGTCCTTAATTTATCTGCAGTAACACTAGCTTCTACTGCTTTTATAGGTGCATCAATTACTGTCTGTTGCTTAATATCTCCATTAATGCTATCTAAAATTTTCTTTTCTAAGGCCTCTTCATCTAATTTATAGCCTTTTATATCATTGGTAATGTCAAACTTGCCATTGTTGCTTTTGATAGTAGCATTAACAGGCTCTTTATTTATATTTTTAGCTATGCTAGCTATAAATTCCTTTATATACTTAGGATCATAATCAAATTTAAGAATGAGTTCTTTTCCAAAGGAATTTTTTATATTTTTGTATTTAGAAAGCATATTCTGCTCTTTTCCATAAGCAATAGCTTCTTTTGCTACCTCGTCAATATTATATTTGGAATTAAGCTTGCTATAATCCATGTTATAGCTTTTGTTATTTTGATTTACTGATAACTGCTTCTTTAATATGGCGTCACCATATTTATCTTTTAAAATACTTTTAATCTGCTCTTCATTCTTACCACCTAAGTCTAAGCCTTCTATTTTAACTCCAGGATAGGCTAAATTATCCCATTTGGAGGTTTCCTTATATATATACATCATATACGCGGATGTAGCCACAGCAATGATAGTTAGAATTGAGGCTAAAAGTATTATAGGAAATTTTTTCTTTAACCTTCTTTTTCGCATCTTAATCTCCTTTCCTCTATGATAATATTATAATATAAAAGCTTAATAAAAACTAAGATTTTTCTCACTTATTTTATGTAATAAACTACAAAAATAAGTCCAATATATACTATACAACTATTAAACAAAATTTAAAAGCTGTCTCATAAAATTTTTCTCTAATTATATATACGTATATATTTCAAATTTGTTTAAAAAAACTTTTCAGTATGTTAAAATTTACATATAAAAATTAAGGAGGATATTTATATGAATAACAAAACACACCATAAAAATAGGTTAAAATATTATTTGGAAAAAATATTAACCATACCTAGTCCCACAGGCTTTACTAATGATATAATGAACTATATTAAAACTGAACTAGATAACTTAAAGGCAACCTTTACTATAACCAACAAAGGAGCTATAATTGTTACCATAAAAGGCTCTGAGGATGATTACCAAAGAACCTTTTCTGCTCATGTGGACACCCTAGGCGCCATGGTTAAAGAGATTAAATCCAATGGAGCCTTATCCTTGACTCCTATAGGCGGATATATGATGACCTCCATAGATGGTGAGAATTGTATTGTTGAAACTCTAGAGGGTACAAAATATACTGGTACCATTCAAACCATAAAACCCTCAGTTCATATAAGTGGTGATGAAGCAAGGGAGCTTAAGAGAACACCTCAAAATATGGAGGTTATTCTTGACGAAAGAGTTAACTCAAAAGCCGATGTCGAAAATCTAGGAATAAATGTAGGTGATTTTATATGCTTAGATACCAGAACTATATTTACAGAGAAAGAGTATATTAAGAGCAGATATCTAGATGATAAAGCTAGCGTAGCTATACTGCTATATGCTATTGAGTATATGCTAGAAAATAAGGTAACTTTACCTTATACCACTAATTTTTTTATAAGTAATTATGAAGAAGTAGGTCATGGTGCTAAGGCTTCCATACCAGAAAACACAAAAGAATTTATTGCTGTAGATATGGGCGCTCCTGGTCCTGGTCAAAACTCTTCTGAATACTCTGTTTGTATCTGTGCCAAAGATTCCTCTGGACCTTATGATTATGACTTAAGAAAATCTTTAATAGAAACTTGCAAAGAGCATGATATTGATTATAAGATAGACATCTACCCCTTCTACGGTTCAGATGCCTCTGCTGCTCTAGGTGCTGGTTGGGATGTAAAAGCCGGTTTAATAGGACCTGGCGTCTTTGCTTCTCATGCTTATGAAAGAACTCATATGGATGCTCTATTGGCTACTTTAAATTTAGTAATACAGTATTCTTTGAAAAAATAACACTCTTAATAAAAGTTGCAGCACAACCTTTATTTAATTCACAATGCACAGTGCACAATTCACAATGAAGGAAATCTTTTCTCCACTAACGTTACGAAAAAATTCAGAATTTATGAAGCGTGGCTAATGCTTAGCCACAGCTTTTAAAATTTGCAAAGCCGCTTTGAAAATATAATATAAGATTTTTCGTAGAGCAACGGAGAAAAATCCTCATTAATTGTGAATTGTGCATTGTGAAATGTGCATTAAAAAAGCGACCTACGTCGCTTTTTTCCTATACTCTATTTTCCTTTAAAGAATATTCAATTATTAAATCTAACAATTTAGAAAAGCTTATATTAACCCCTGCAGCACTTTTAGGTAATAAACTATTCCTAGTCATGCCTGGTAAGGTATTTACCTCTAATATATAGGGAACTCCTTCTTTTACAATCATATCCACTCTTGCATATACGCTACACTTCAGTGCCTTCCAGCATTTTAATGCCATAGCCTCCACCTCTTTATGGAGCTCTTCTTTCAATTCTATGATAAACTCATCTGCACCACCATCTGCATATTTAGAGGTATAATCGAAAAAGCTTGACTTTGGCTTTATAGCTAGTACAGGAAGCATTTGTCCATTTAATATAGGACAAGTTATTTCATCTCCCTTTATATATTCCTCTATCATTACCTCTGAATCATACTTAAGAGCTTCTTCTACAGACCTAGCCATCTCTTCTAAGGAAAAAACTATGTTAGTAGCTACGCTGGATCCTCCATTATTGGGTTTTACTACTAAAGGATAATTCAATTCCTTAATATTTTCCTCTGCTAAATCTTCAGTGGACTTTACTATAATCCAATTAGCTGTCCTTATATTTTCAGCTTTTAATACTTTCTTAGTTATATCTTTGTCCATACATATAGCACTGCTCAAAGAGCCACATCCGGAATAAGGTATGTTTAAAGTTTGCAGTATGGATTGAATAGTACCATCCTCTCCAAATTTACCATGTAAAGCTAATAGTGCAAAATCTATCTCTCTTACCTTTTCAATTACATCCTCTTTGCTGTTTAGTATTATAGGAAAAACCTCATATTTATCCTTATTTAAATTAGCTACCATCTCTTCACCAGTTTTTAATGAAATTTCTCGCTCTGAAGAAATCCCCCCCATTAATACTCCTATTTTCATCATACTTACCTCCATATAGACCGAATATAATAATTATTACTATATAACTTAGTATAGTGTGAATCTTATAAAACGTTAAAAATATATTCATACAAGTCTTAATTATATCACTTATATTGTACTTTTTAAAATACCAGATCAAAATTTATTCATTGTTTACATTTGGACATCGTAAAAAAATGCATGAAGGATTTACACCTTCATGCATGAAATAACTTTTAAGCTTCTATGTTTAAGCTTACATAAAACCTAATATCATTTTCAATACATTCTGCCCAAATTGATCCTCCATGAAGCTCTACTATATTTTTAGCTATAGCTAGTCCAAGTCCACTACCACCACTAGAAGTATTTCTGGCTTCATCTAATCTATAGAATCTTTCAAAGAGTTTATGAATCTTTTCGGAACTTATATTATCACCTTTATTTTCTACACATATTACAGCTTTATTATGCTCCTTTTCCAAAAACACCTTTATATTTCCAGGTTTATAGCTATATTTTATTGCATTAGTTAAAAGATTTTCAAGTACTCTTAACATTTTACCCGGATCAACACTTACATATATTCTCTCTTCTGTTAGCTCCTTAATTATATTCAGTGAATTTTCTTCACATATGGGTATCATTTCATCAATGAGCTGTTCTATAAATTCCTTTAGATTTACTTGAGCTTTATATAGCTTTACTCCTTCATTACTTAATTTTGTATATTCAAACAAATCTTCTATGAGCACCTTTAGTTTCTCAGCTTTATTAAAAGCAATATTTAAATAATCCTGCATCTGTTCCTCTGTTTCATACTTGCCTTCTTTAACTAAGCCTATATAGCCCATAACGGAAGTTAAAGGAGTTCTTAAGTCATGAGATACATTGGTTACTAATTCATTCTTAGTTTTTTCTGCTCTTCTTTCGTTTTCTATTTTATTTTCTATTTCCTCAGCCATGTGATTAATGTTCCATGCTAATTCATTTAATTCGTCCTTCCCCTTATTTTTTATACGATAATCTAGTTTTCCTTTCGCTATTTCAGCTACTCCTTCTGATATCTCTTCAATATATCTCATCTTTTTATTAGTGACAAAGATAAAGCCAGCTATAAAGGCTGCTACAGCTATAACTAAGGCTAAAAAATCGTTTCTGCTTCTATAGTTAGTATATACTATATTGGGCTCAGGAATATCCTTTACTATTAAATAGGTTCTAATATCCTTTAATTTTAAAGGATAAAATATCACTATCTCTTTTCTTACATCACTTCGTCCTTGATAATTATCATACCAATCTGTAGCTTTAAAATTAGAGGCATTTTTTATAAGATTATATATATCAATTTGAGTCTCTGCTACGCTAGAGGTCTTGTATATTATTTTTCCTTCTAAATCAGTTATTATTAACTTTAACTCGCTATTATAAACACCATACCTTTGAAGTAATTTATCAATAGCTTCTTTATTTGTACTTTCAATCTCCCCATTGCTTAGCTCTCTTAATAGTGAATCTGTAATACGATTAATATCTGAAACACCATTACTATAATCTATTTGGGGTACCTTTTGATCCCTTGAAAAATAATTACTGCTTATTCCAAAAACCATCACAGCAAAAAAGAAGCATACTCCAAAGGTTATGATTAGTTCAAACCTTATGCTTTCTTTCACTTTTTCCTTAACAAAATCTAAAAACCTTAGCATAGGATCCATAAAGCTTAATAAAGGTTTAAAAATAGTTCTAAAAAGTCTTCTAATTAGTCCAGGCTGTTTTTGAGGCTTCTTTTGTTTTTTACTTTTATTAATTATCTTAAGATCTGTTTTATTTTTCAATCTTATATCCCACTCCCCATACAGTCTTTATGAATCTAGGTTTTCTAGGATCTTCCTCTATCTTTTCTCTTATCTTTCTTATATGCACCATAACTGTATTATCTGATTGAATAAATTCTTCCTTCCACACCTTTTCATAAATTTTTTCTATACTAAATACTATTCCCCTATTTCTTCCTAGCAATTCTAGAATATCAAACTCCATAGGTGTTAGTTTTATAGGCTTTCCATCTAGAAAAACCTCATGATTTTCTGTATTCATCATTAAATCCTCTATCTCTATAATAGAAGTCTTATCTAAATTAGGTATAGGAGAACTATTATTTAACTTAATATATCTTCTAAGCTGAGACTTAACCCTTGCTATAAGTTCCAATGGATTAAAAGGCTTTGTAAGATAATCATCAGCTCCAGTGGTAAGCCCCATTATTTTATCCATATCCTCTGACTTAGCAGATAGCATAATTATAGGTGTATTTCTCTCTTCCCTTATTTTTAAACAAGCTTGCATTCCATCTAACTTTGGCATCATGATATCTAAGATTATAAGATGCACTTCATTATCTTCGAGAATTTCCAAAGCTTTTAATCCGTCTTCTGCCTTTAAAGTGTTATAACCTTCATTTTTTAAATATATATCAATTAAATCTCTAATTTCTTTTTCATCGTCAACGATAAGTATAGTTTCTTTATCCATGAAATTAATTTTTCCTCCTCAACTTTCCTAAATGCATAAAACATAATTAAACTTAATAGTAACCCACCAAATACATCCATAACAACATGTTGCTTAACATATAAGGTGGATGCTATAATGGCCGTACCAATAATTGGCCAAGTTATTTTTATATACTTATTAGTGTTCTTACTACTTAACATTGATAAAATGATCAAACCCGTAGTAAATACATGAATACTGGGAAAACAATTATAAGGTAAATCTGCCTTATAAGTCATGGCAACTATTTTTGTAAATATATCTGTTTCCATTAACTCTGGTCTTACTACTGTAGTCTGAAAAACTATATATATGGCATAACAAACAAGCACTCCTAGATCTAAACCAAGGAGAGTTCTGTAATATTCATCTCTATTCTTCAAAATTAAATATACTATGCTAAATATTATAAAAGGATACCATATATTATAAGGAATTATAAAATACTTTATAAAAGGCGTATTCCTATCAAAAGGTGTTACTAAACTGTGAACTCTCCCTAAATTAGGCTTATTAACAAGGCCATATAATAACACTATAAAAAGGTAGCTTACCATTGCCATAGCATGCTTCCAATTATCTTTTACTATACTCTTTACATTTTCCAATAATATCGCCTCCCATTATATATTATAATACACTTTAAATCTTAATAATACTCTACAATAAATCTTAAAAAAAACTTAACTTTTAATATTTATTTCCAATAGCAAAAATGCATTTCCACATAGTAACATTAAGTTACCACTGAAACGCATTTTGAGATACCTTACTTAAAGCAAGGTTTTTCAATCAATAATTTATATCATATATATCTGAAAACTCAATACTTATTCTCTCTATATGAGATTGCTTAATTTCATTTACATCATATAAAACATCATCTTCCACACATCTACAGGGTAGCTCTATTACAAAGTTGCTTCCTAGTCCTACTTCACTTTCTACCTTAACACTACCTCCATGAAGCTCTACTAAAGATTTTACTAAGGATAATCCTATTCCACTTCCTTCATGGTCTCTTGCCAAAGACTTATCTACCTGCCTAAACCTCTCAAAAATAACATCCAATTTTTCCTTTGGAATACCTCTACCACTATCCTTTACTGAGATATAAAGATTATCTTCTTCTCCATTAAGTATGGAAACATATATGCTGCCCTTTTCCTGAGTAAATTTTACAGCATTAGATAATAAATTCATAACTATTCTCTCAATTTTATCTGGATCACAGGCCATAACTTTTTCTTCTATATCTGTATCAAAAATTATGTTTATGCCTTTATTTTCAGCATAGTCTACTACAGACATAGTAATATCTTCCACAATCTTTATTATATCATGATTTCCCAATTGAAGCTTTAGATAACCAGAATCAATTTTTGTAATATCTATTAAGTTGCTAACAAGCCTAAGTAATCTATAACAATTTTGTTTCATAATTTTATTATATCTGTTAATATGTGAAAAAGTTTTATCATTAAAAGAATACATTTCTACCACTTGAAGTGCTGAGAATATTACATTAATCGGAGTTCTTAGCTCGTGAGATATGTTAGCAAAAAATTCAGTTTTAATTCTATCATATTCCATAGTTTCCGCTAGCTTTCTCTTATCCGTAATATCCCTACTGCTCACAATGCCTCCATTAATTTCACCAGTATCATCAAGCAGAACCCCTATAATTGATTCTACCCATATATATTCATTATTAAATATTTTTAGTCTATACTCTACACGCTCACTGATACCACTATTTTTTACACGTCTATACACCTCATCTACTAAATTTAAATCCTCTGGATGAATTATTTCATAAACATGTTTTCCTCTAAACTCCTTATAGTTACGCTTGGAAAGATTACAGTAGGAACTACTTATATATTCAATAATTCCATCTCTATCTACTTTACAAATTATATCTATCATATTATCTGTTATTTCTCTTAATTTTTTTTCACTCTTTTTTAATTTTTCTTCTATTTTATTGCTTTCAGAAACATCTTCACTTATTATAACATAGTTATCCTCTTTTAGCTTTTCAGAAATCAATTTAAATACTGAGCATTTATATACCGAGTTCTCGTTTTCATTTAAGGGTATGTCAACTCTGCCAGACCAAGAGTTAGAGTTTTTTAAGCTATTCTTAATATTATCATGATGAACATCTACCTTTGAATTATTATATACCTCTGAAAGGCTTTTTCCTACATAGTGTTGGTTCCTGTTAATCAGAGTATTCTTAAAAGAGGGATTCATATATTGAAATTTTCCACTTTCGTCTAAAAAGGCTATCATGTTAGGGCTCTCTTCAACTACTCTATAAAATTTATTTAATTTTCCCTGTAATTTATTGCACTGTTCTATTCTTAAATTTACTTTTCTTATTTCACTCACAAATTGGATGCTTATTCCCAAAATAGGCATGACATTACCTAGCATATCGCTTATAGAAGAAACTACAAAGCTAATATCATAATATGCTTTAGAAAATAATAAATATATCTGTCCAAAAAAAATAAATATAAGGCTAGCTAATAACATTGATGAGAATATATCTTTTTTTTTCTTAAGAGTTGAAAATATAAAATACATGGAAGAAATAAATAAAGAGAAAATTGATATAGTTATACTTAAATTATACATGGTTTTGCTATATCCAAAAAATTTAGTTAGAAACATGCCACAAAGGGTAGTAAATATTATTGAAAGAAAAATATGGACTAATAAGGTTACTCTTTTTTTTATTATTCTACTTAATTTATTACTATAAAAACAAGCTAAGAATAATACTAATGAGAGTAAAACTTTGTTTAAGATATGACTGGTTCTTACGTAATCAATCATAAAAGTTGTACTAACTCCTTTATGTCTTAATATGCGAATTATCACTCTTGCAAATTCATCACTGGCAGAGATAAAATAAATTAATGCAATTATAATATAAAACTCTTCTTTGGTAGCTAGAAAATACATTAAGCAAGTAAATGCAGCAATATAAGCCACTATAGAGCTAGAGAACTGAATGGCAGTGTAGAATTCTTTATAGTAAGCAGTTTTTGAATGTATGATATAAGGTATTATACTTAAGCAAATTATAAAAATAAAAGAATAAAGCATTGCATTATTAGAATTACAATATTTATACGTAAATATTTTATTTTTATTTAAATTGTATAACTGCATAAAAACTACCCTTTCCCTATTATTTTTTACTTATTTCGATATAAATACTATTCTTTACCATTTACATATTTCCTCTATTTTTTTATCGCAAATTCTGATAGCAAAAAATAAAAAGCATCATGAAATTTTAAAATTCATAATGCCTTTTACAAAAAATATAATATTTTTACCTTAATAACTCTTTATAATAATTACAATAACCTCTTATTATACATCTTTCACATTCTGGCTTTCTAGCAGTACAACATCTTCTTCCATGAAAAATCAATAAATGATGTGCCAAGGACCACTCTTTTTTTGCAATATTCTTTCTTAACTGCTCCTCTGTATCTTCTACCTTATCGGCCTTAGCCAAGCCTATTCTGTTAGACACTCTAAAAACATGTGTATCTACAGCAATAGCTGGTACACCAAAGGCATTAGAAAGCACCACATTGGCTGTTTTTCTTCCAGCACCCGCAAGAGAAGTTATGCCTTCCATGGTATTAGGTACCTCTCCTTTATAATTTTCTTTTAACTGCCTACACATTAATAAAATATTTTTTGCTTTATTTCTATATAGTCCAATTTTTTTAATCCTATTTTCTAGCTCTTCTTGAGAAAGCCTTAAAAAATCGTCCACCGTAGGATATTCTTTAAATAACTCCTCTGTAACCTCATTAACCTTTTTGTCCGTAGTCTGAGCTGACAATATAGTAGCTACTAACAATTGAAAGGGGGTACCATAGTCTAATTCACATTTAGCATCAGGGTACTCTTTTTTTAAAAGTTCTAATATTTCCTTCACATTTTTCTTCATACTAACCATCCTTTGAATGTATAATTTCATTTGTTAATATTTTTTGACATTTTTACTTTATTATAATAAAATATAGTATGTGAGATTATTTAATTCATTATTAATATAATTACTCAATAATAACCATTATCTTAATTATAACATTATTCTTCATAATGTTAAGGGGGAGTAACTACAATAGATATTATAATATTCTATTGTGAATAAAGCCAACAATCGGCTCTAAGCCTGGTTTATTCTTAAAAAGTGAGACCTTTAGCATAGTTAAACTATGCTAAAGGTCTTTTTAAATGACTCAGACTTAAAAGTGTTTATTAATGATGTAAATTGTATAAATTATAAGTATGCAATTTACACTTAAATATTAAGGAGGGTAATTTATGGATATCTTACTTCAAGGAATCAATGCCTTAATTAGCAATCCCAAATTGATAGTAATGTGGGTTATTGGAGGAGTTTTAATCTATTTAGCTATAGCTAAGGACTTTGAACCTGCTTTACTTTTACCTATGGGCTTTGGTGCCATATTAGTAAACATACCTATGTCTGGTGCCATAACTCAAATGATCGATGGAACTCCAGTAGAAGGTATTATTGATTTATTATTTAATGCTGGTATTAACACTGAACTATTTCCATTACTAATATTCATAGGTATAGGAGCAATGATAGATTTTGGTCCCATACTTCAAAATCCTTTTATGATATTATTTGGTGCTGCTGCTCAATTTGGTATTTTTATCACTATTGCTCTAGCTGCTTTAGCTGGCTTCACATTAAAAGAAGCTGCATCCATAGGTATCATAGGAGCTGCCGATGGACCTACTTCAATATTTGTAGCTGGTAGGTTTGCACCAGATTTATTAGGTCCCATATCTGTAGCAGCCTATTCTTACATGGCATTAGTGCCTGTAATCCAGCCACTAGCAATAAAGCTAGTAACTACAAAAAAAGAGCGTATGATAAGAATGACCTATAAAGCAGAAAACGTATCTAAAACTACAAAAATAATATTCCCTATTGCTATCACAGTAATTGCAGGAATAATAGCACCGAATGCCGTTCCTCTAATCGGATTTTTAATGTTTGGTAACCTATTGAGAGAATGTGGAGTTTTAGATAGACTTTCTAATTCAGCCCAAAACGAATTGGTTAATATTGTAACTATACTTTTGGGAATAACTATAGCTACAAAAATGCAAGCGGATAAATTCTTAACATTACAGACAGGACTAATTATTCTAATGGGATTATTTGCATTCATCTTTGATACCATAGGCGGAGTAATTTTTGCAAAGATTATAAATATGTTTAGAAAAGAAAAAATTAATCCAATGATTGGTGCTGCTGGCATTTCAGCCTTTCCTATGTCAGCTAGAGTAATTCAAAAAATGGCTCAAAAGGAAGACCCTCAAAACTTTGTGTTAATGTATGCCGTTGGGGCCAACGTAGCAGGTCAAATTGCTTCAGTAATAGCTGGTGGTTTAATATTAATGCTAGTTAAATAGCAGAGGAGGTACATATAATGAGTCAATGGGATGTTTTTTATAATACTCTTACCCTTATGTGGCAAGGAATGTTAGGAATATTTGTGGTTATTCTTATTATATATATTATGATAAAAACACTACTAAAAGTGTTTCCTACAAAAAAGTAAAAATGAACATATAGGAAAAAGACGACGAAAGTCGTCTTTTTGAATTCACAATGCACAATTGAGTAGGATTTTTCTCCGTTACCCTGCTAAAAATCTATAATTATATTTTTAGCAGCTTGCCACCATAAAAAGCCGTGGCTAAGCATTAGCCACGCTTCATAAATTTCTAATTTTTTTTACAGTGCCAGCGGAGAAAAATTACCTTCATTGTGAATTATGCACTGTGAATTGTGCATTAAAAAAAGGCTAAAAAATAGCCTTTTAATAAAAACTGCGTGGCAACTTTTATTTATAAACCCCTCTATATTCCTCTGGTAACAATATCGCTATATGCTTCATCAAAACATTTAAACTTCTATCATCATAAGCATGCCTATCTTCACCATTGAGTTTTTCTGGTAAGCTTACAGGCCTTCCTATGTTTACATTGACCTTTGCATAAGTAAACTTTTCTCCAGACATATTACCATCTTTATTAATGGGAAGTAGCTTTTCAGTACCCCACATACCTATAGGTATAATACTTGCCTTGGTTAGCCTAGCAATAAGTAAAATTCCTTTTTTTCCTTCAATCATACTACCTACTCTGCTTCTTGTTCCTTCTGGAAATATAACTACATTATTTCCTTCTTTTATGCTACTAACTACCTTAGTTATGGCTTCCTTATCTGCCGAATTTGGTTTTATTGTTATAGTTTTTACTATATTTATTCCGATATTAGTAACAGGATCATTAGAAAGCTTAATCCCTGCTACAAAGGTAACATCTTGTTCCTTTAAAATTCTATTTAAAACCAACCCATCAGAATTACTTAAATGATTGCAAATAAATATTACAGGCTTCTTTATATTTCTTAAATTCTCTTCCCCAGTTATAGAAATGTCAGCATATTTATCTATATATTTGTTTACCAATTTTTTTGATATATATTTTACTAACCCTTTAGGCATATAAGTTATAAGCTTTGCCATTTTAGATGATATCATTTGCCTCAACCTTTCCAAATAAAAAAATATATGGTATAACTTTATCTACACCATATATTATAATTTGAAATAATTTAAAAGTCTATTATAATAATCTATGACATAAGGGGATTTTACATGAGTAATATCTATATTTTCTATATCTCCTAAGTTAAAAGCTCTAATTAGCGCATTTCTCTGCAAAAGAGCTTTTCCTCTCCATGCTGATGCGGTAATTGCATACCTTTCTTTAAAGATTTTATTATCCATAGATAGAATCTCTTCTAAATCTAAATTCTCCATATGATCAAAGGGAGTAAATTCTTTTATATTAGAAAGCTCAGCTTTAATATTATATGGACAAATTTTTTGACAGCTGTCACAACCAAAAATCCTTCCATCAATAAGTGAAAACCATTTATCCTCTATTTGCTTTTTTTGAGTTATATAGGATAGGCATATATTATTATTCCTTTTCTCTTCATTAATAGCCTTAGTCGGACACTCTCTCATACATATATTACAGTTTCCACACCCTTTATATAAATTAATAGAATCTAAGCTTTTTTCTTTATCTTCGTATTCTTCTAGCTCTAACTCTAGGTCAGTAATAATTTCTCCTAAAAATACATAAGATCCATACTTTGAGGTTATTAACATGTTATTCTTTCCTATAAAGCCTATATTGGCTAAATAAGCTATATATCTCTCTGGAAGAGTATTATTATCCACAAGAGCTAAAGCTTTACCTCCTAAATTTTTCTCTATATAATCACATATTCTATTTAGGTATTCCCTCACTACTGTATGATAATCCTTTCCTTGGGTATATGCTGAAAATCCTTGAGAATTTTTAAAATCAGATTTATACAGATAGGGGAAGGCTATAGATATTATAGTCTTTCCCTCTTTCATATAATGTTTAGGATTTATTCTTAATTCTATAGATTCCTCTTCAAACTCATTTTCAAGGTGATTATTCTTTCTATATTGATAAAAGGTTCTTAACTCATGAAAGTTCCTGCACCTAATAAAGCCTAAGGTATCTAAGCCCAAAGATTCACAATAACTAATTATTTTTTCTTTATATTTCATAAAGCTCATCCTTCTTAAATATGCTTATTTTTAAATTATCATATCATTATAAATTGCCTTTTTTCTTCCCATATAATCTTTAATCTCTATTATGGTTTTACTAGATATTTTTTCTATTATCCTAGCAGGTATTCCTACTGCTGTAGCATAAGATGGTACATCTTTTAGCACCACTGAATTAGCTCCTATCTTAACATTATTACCTATATAAATAGGTCCTAACACCTTTGCCCCACTACCAATTATAACATTATCTCCTATGGTAGGGTGTCTTTTTCCTTTTTCTTTACCTGTACCACCTAAAGTTACTCCATGATATATAGTTACATTATCTCCTACCTCTGCGGTTTCACCAATAACTACTCCCATACCATGGTCAATAAATAATCCCCTACCAATTTTAGCCCCTGGATGTATTTCAATACCAGTTAGAAATCTACCTAGCTGAGAAATGAGCCTAGCTACGAAAAATAATTTTTTATTATACAATTTATGAGCTATCCTGTATAGTATCAACGCATGAACTGATGGATATAAAAGAAGAACCTCCACTTCACTTTTTGCTGCGGGATCATTGTTTAAAATGTTTCTAAGATCATATCTAAGATTATTTAGCATATTATCACTTCCTAAAGCATTATATGAGTATTTTACTCATAAAGTCCCATGGACATATATTTTTCTCCGCCATCTGGTGCCACTGTTACTATAGTTTTTCCTTTACCTAGCTCTTTAGCTAATTTAAGGGCAACATGAACATTAGCTCCAGAGGATATTCCAATTAGCATTCCTTCTTCTCTAGCAACCAATCTAGCAGCTTCAAAGGCTTCCTCGTCAGTAACCTGAAGTATTTCATCAACTACATCTTTGTTATAGATATCAGGAATAAAACCCGCTCCTATACCTTGAATCTTATGCGGTCCTGGTTGACCTCCTGACAATACTGGCGATTTAGAAGGTTCTACACCTACAACTCTAATTTCACCTTTTATTTCCTTTAAATTTTTACCTACTCCCGAGATAGTTCCTCCTGTACCTACACCTGCCACAAACACATCAATTTCTGGCAGATCTTTAATTATCTCTTTAGCAGTAGTTGCATAGTGCTTTTCTGGATTTGCTATATTTAAAAACTGTTGAGGCATAAAGTAGTTTTTTCCACTAGCCACAATTTCTTCTGCCTTAGCTATAGCTCCCTTCATACCTTTTGCTCCCTCTGTTAATACTAGTTCTGCTCCATAGGCTTTTATAATATTTCTTCTCTCTATACTCATAGTTTCTGGCATTACAATTATTACTTTATACCCTTTTAACCTTCCAATCATAGCCAAAGCTATACCGGTATTTCCACTGGTTGGTTCTACTATTACATCACCGGATTTTAATAATCCTAAATTTTCAGCTTTTTCTATCATACCTAAAGCCGCTCTATCTTTAACACTACCTGCAGGATTGAATTTTTCAAGCTTAACATATACCTGTGCCATATTTTCATCAGTCAAATTGTTTAGTTTTAGCATTGGAGTTCCTCCAACCATTTCTAACGCATTATTAAATATCATTACAACTACCTCCTATTTTTTAAGTATTTTATAATATAAATTTAATATTTCAAAAGCCGGCCCTTTGAAAATATTTATTTTTGTATACAAAAAAGCCTCGTCTCAATAATGTTAGAGACGAAGCTACTATTAGCTACTCCGCGGTTCCACTCTAATTAGATATAGAATCTCACTTTTCGAACACATAATCATGCTCTATCACTATAACGGGTGAACCCGGATAGCCTTACTAATAATTTCAGACTTCTACTCCAAAGGGCACTTCATATAAATTCCTGGTAGGAAGCTCTCAGCTTACTTCCCTCTCTGTAACCTTCCTCTATATTACTTTCCTTCTTCAATGTATTTCTGAGTGAATTACTATGAATTATATTATTATTATATTACTAATATGATTTTTGTCAACCTCTGTTTACAAAATCTTAACTAATAAAAATTATTGAAAACCTATACAATTATTTGCAAAATCTATGTTTACCTATAACCTTTATAAGGGGCCTTGACCATATCCATTGATTTGTGGTCTTTTCTGGATTGTAATAAAAGACTGCTCCACCAGATGGATCCCATCCATTTAATGCATCTCTTGCTGCATTTATAGAGCTTTGTAGTATTTCAGCGTTTATTTGGCCATCCACTATAGCCGTGAAGGCTCCGGGTTGATATATTACACCTGCTATAGTAGAAGGAAATCTAGGATCTCTTGTTCTATTCATTACAACAGCACCTACAGCTACTTGCCCCTCGTAAGGTTCCCCTCTCGCCTCCCCATTTATAAGCCTAGCTAATAGCATTACCTCTTGGTTATTCTGAACCTTGCCATTATTACTATTACTATTACTTTGGCTAGCTATACCTAAAGCAGCTAAAGTTCTGTCACCTGCTATTCCATCTACTACTAATCCATTTTTACCTTGAAATTTTTTTACAGCTGCGGTGGTTCTAGATCCATATATTCCATCTATATCTGCTGTGTAATATCCCCATCTTTTCAATCTTGTTTGTATTTCTCTAACCGTATCTCCTGTGGAACCAAACTTATATGCAACAGCATCTACTCTTTCATTCTTGTTAGGCATTATAATAGAGCTAATTACAAAAGCCATAAGAATAGCTAAAACATATATACAAATATATCTAGTTTTAAAAGTCCTTTTAAGCATATGTATCCTCCTTTCTTATAAATATATTTTGCATCAAAAAAATAAAATAATACATAAGCCATAGTGAAACATTGCTGAAACTTAAGTTATGCATGTTCCAAAATCATGGTTTCAAGTGATTATGAGACATGCATAAATTTATAGCCGGAGTTGTTTCACTATAGCTTTGCTTATAATCCTTTAAATAATAAATATCCCTTTTCTCACTAGACATTTCTAATAAGAAAAGGGATACGCTTCTTATAGTCACTTTCCATTTATTAAATTCTCCTAAAAATTCTCAACTAACTTTTTTAAACTTTTTCTTCCAAGTTGGAAGCAAGAATTCATCTACAATGTCATGAAGTATTACTATGCCACATAGTTTCTCTTCATTGTCTACCACAGCCATGGATAACAAGTCATATTTAGTAGCTAATTCTATAGTTTCTTCAATATCTGCCTCTACATTTACTTTTATTAAGTTAGTGGTCATTATATCTTTTAGTTTTACATCATTTTTATTCATTATAAGATCTCTTAAGGAAACTACTCCTTGAAGTCTTTCCTCTTCATCTATAATATAAATACTATACATAACTTCATCATCAGGGTCTATCTCTCTTAATAGCTCTATAGTTTCTCCTACGGTAATGTTGATGTTAAAGGCTATAAAGTCTTTATTCATAAGACTTCCAACCATCTCTTCCTTATAGCCCATAAGCTCCTTTACTTCCTCAGCATCTTCTTTTTCCATACTCATCAATATTTTTTCTAAGGTTTCTTCATCTACTTCTTCTAGCATATCAGCAATTTCGTCATTAGGCATATTATCTAATACTTCAGCAGCCTTTGTTTCACTTAGGGTTTGAATTATGCTAGCTTGAACTTCTGGCTCTATTTCTTCCAAGGTATCTGCTGCTAAATTTTCATCTAAACTCTCAAAAATTTTATTTCTATATTTAGAATCCATTTCTTCTAAAATATCTGCTAGATCTGCTGGATGTAATGTTGAAAGCTTTTGATAAGGTACTGATAACTTAAGATTATCATTTATCATTTCTAAGGATTGTACATCATCCCACATTACTATACTATCACTAGTATCTTTTTTTACTAATTTAAATATAGCTCTTACTAAAGGCTCAACAGCGTACCTTCTACATAGAGCTAGCATACCTTTATCTACTGCTACTACTCTTATTTCTCCAGCTATTTCTGCTAGCCTTAAATCATTAACTCTTACCACTTTTTTACCATTTATATCTACTATCTCTTTATCTAAAAGATTTTTAGACAATAAATACGAATAGGTTCGTGGCAAGATATCCTTTACCCCTTTTACCTTTACTATGATTCTTCCATTGTCATCTTTATAAAAGTCAATATTTCTAAATTCATAATTAAAGGTTTCACCATTTCTTTTAATTTTATAACCTATAACTCTTGGGTAACCTTCTTCTGTGGTTACATAGATATCCTTTAGTTTTCCTATGCAGTCTCCAAATTCATCATATACCTTCTTGCAGAGTATGCTGCTATAAAATACCACTGTTAATTTTTTCATAACCATTCCTCCTTAATCACTACTGTAGGATGAAGGAATAGTTTTATAGGCATGAAAATTAAAGCTACCCCTTAGCCCCTACAGTGCTATTCAGTTTTGACCTACTACTATGAGGGCCAGCCTCCATTATAAATTCACCACCTACAAAAAAATTAAAAGCCCTTTTAAGGCTCTAAAAATCAACTAAAAATAATCTCGTTGAGTTTTAGCACTACACAGCTTTAGATTTAAAATCCAGCTACATTAAGTAAAACCTTAATTCGATAATACCTGTTGACCCATTGGCATCTCTCGATGTTTCCGGGCAGTAGCGTATATCTGTGTAGGAGCCTCACCTAACCATTACTTAGTGTTTAAAATATTATATCTACAATATAATTATATTACATAGTCTCTAAAATGCAACTATATTTACTAAAAATCTTTAAAAAACCTTAAAAACTTGTCTTATTACAACTTAAAGCCTTTATTCTTTAATATTCTCTATGTAAGTGTAATTTTCTTAATTTTTTGACCATATATCAATATAGGAAAATAACTTAAACCATTAGACTATACATACATCATAATGGCTTAAAGATGTCACTTTGGAACGTGTATAAGTTAAGCTTTCGTAGTGTTTCCCTATACTTCACAATTAACAGTGCATTGTACATTGAATAAATGCCTTTGGATATGATAATATAAAATGAAAACTACAACAAAAGTAAATGCTATATGATAGAAAATAATTTAGAATGGAGAATAAACTCAATATGAAAATGTCTAACACTTTTTTACCCATATGCAAGACTGATTTAAAAGAAAGAAATATAGATGAATTAGATTTTATAATAGTTACTGGAGATGCCTATGTAGACCATCCCTCCTTCGGTACTGCTATTATTGGAAGAGTTCTAGAGGCAGAAGGCTTTAAGATAGGTATAATTCCACAACCTGATTGGAATAATGCAGAGTCCTTTAAAACCCTTGGAAAACCTAAATACGGATTTCTAGTTAACTCAGGAAATATTGACTCCATGGTAAATCATTATACTACTGCTAAAAAGAAGAGAAGCAATGACCTATATTCCCCTGGAGGTGAGGGAAACCATAGACCAGATAGAGCTGTAATAGTATATTGTAATAGGCTGAGAGAAGCTTATAAAGATGTGCCCATAATTATAGGAGGAATAGAAGCTAGCTTAAGGAGGTTTGCTCATTATGATTATTGGGATGATAAGGTTAGAAGAAGCATACTATTTGATTCAAAAGCTGACTTACTCATTTATGGTATGGGTGAAAGAACTATAACTCAAATAGCTAATCTTCTAAAATACGGTATGGATATTAAAAAAGTTACTGAGGTTAGGGGTACCGCCTATATATCTAAGGATACAGACCATGTCAAAGACTATATAGAAGTTCCTTCTTTCGAAGAAGCCGCTAAGGATAAAAAAGCTTATGCAGAAAGCTTTAAATTAGAATTCTATGAACAAGATCCCATTAGAGGCAAAGCTCTAGTGCAAAAGCATGGTGATAGATATTTAGTACAAAACCCTCCTCAATTACCTCTTACTACTGAGGAAATGGACGCTTCTTATAATTTGCCCTATACTAGAACCTATCACCCAATATATGAAAAAAAAGGCGGCATACCAGCTATAAATGAAGTCAAATTCTCTATCACCAGCCATAGGGGCTGTTATGGTTCTTGCTCCTTCTGTGCCTTAACCTTTCATCAGGGTAGAATTATTCAAAATCGTAGCCAAGAATCTATAGTTGATGAAGCAAGATTACTAACTACCCTTAGGGATTTCAAAGGATATATACATGATATAGGGGGACCTACAGCAAATTTTAGACATAAATCCTGTAAACTTCAAGAAAAGCACGGTACTTGTAAAAATAAACAGTGCCTATTTCCCACTCCTTGCAAAAACTTAATTGTAAGTCATAAAGAATATCTTGATCTGCTAAGAAAGGTCAGAGCTCTTCCAGGAATTAAAAAAGTATTTATCCGTTCTGGAATAAGATATGATTATCTAATATATGATAAAAATACAGATTTTTTTGAAGAACTCTGTAAACATCATATAAGCGGCCAACTAAAGGTAGCTCCTGAACATGTTAATGACAGAGTTTTAAAGCAAATGGGAAAACCTACAAAAGAAGTCTATAATAGATTTGTTAAAAAATACTTTGAAATAAATAAAAAAATAAATAAGAACCAGTATCTTGTACCTTATTTAATGTCTAGCCATCCAGGTAGCGATTTAAATTCAGCTATTGAACTTGCACAATATGTAAAAGAAATGGGATATACCCCAGAACAAGTTCAAGATTTCTATCCTACTCCTGGCAGTTTATCTACTACTATTTATTATACCGGGATAAATCCTTTAACTGGTGAAAAAGTCTATGTTCCTAGAAGTCAAAAAGAAAAAAATATGCAGAGAGCTCTTCTTCAATTCTCGGCAAAAGAAAATTATGCTCTAGTTAAAGAAGCTCTTATTAAGGCTAACAGAACTGATCTTATAGGAAATGATAAAAGATGCTTAATAAAGAATTCAATGTCTTCACCGAAAAACCAAAAACCCTTGAAAGGTTCTAGTGAAAAACATAGAATTCCTTCTAGAAAGAAATAACTATAAAGTTTTGACATATGAAATCAACATTATAAAAAAATTATTAATACCCCTGTTATATTAATTCATAACAGGGGTATACATTGATAAGACAAGCTTTTAATTGTAAAATATATTTTTATTACTTTTCTTTTTTATCCTCTTAAAGTAAGAAGCTTCTTTTTTAATTCTTCTTCAATCTGGTTTAATTCCACTTCAGCCGCTTTACGCTTTTGTCTTCCTTCTGTTTGTATACGCATTACTTCATCAAGAGTTGATATTAAGGATTGATTTGTTATTCTTAATGTCTCAACATCCACAATTCCCCTCTCAGATTCTTTTGCTGTCTCTATGGTTGACATTTTTAAAGTTTCAGCATTCTTACGCAAAAGTTGATTGGTCATATCTGAAACTTCACGTTGTGCTCTAGCTGCCTGAGTAGAGTGAGCAATCCCAAGGGCCAATACCATCTGACTTTTCCAAAGAGGAATGGTATTCACAATTGTAGATTGAATTTTTTCGGACATTAAGGTGTCATTATTTTGTACCAAGCGAATCTGCGGAGCCATTTGAATAGATATCATTCTTGTTAGCTCTAAATCATGAATTTTCTTTTCAAATCTATCACATAATGCTGAAAAATCATTAGCAGCCTGAGCATCTTCTGGTAATCCACTTAAACGAGCTTTTTCAGCTAATGCTGGTAATTCCTCTGACTGCAATTTTACAAGTTTCTTTTTTCCTGCCAAAATATACATAGAGAGCTCTTTAAAATAAACCTTGTTAAGCTCATACATCTTATCAAGTACAGCAACATCCTTCAAAAGCTGCACTTGATGATTTTCTAGCGCAGTACAAATTTTATTTATATTTAATTCCACCTTATCATACTTGGCTTTCATCACAGTTAGTTTATTTACACTTTTCTTGAAAAAACCAAAAAAACCTTCCTTTTCTTCTGTAGCATCAAAATTCTTTAGTTCTAGTACCACTGAAGAAAGCATTCCCCCTATTTCTCCCAAATCCTTAGTTTTTACACTATTTAAGGCTGATTCAGAAAAATCGGCTATTTTCTTTTGAGAACCCACCCCATACTGAAGAATCATATTGGAATTAGTTATATCAATCTTCCCTACAAACTCATCCACCATCTTTTTTTCCGCATCTGTTAAATAACTATCATCTAGTGCTGGAACCTCTTCTTTGGTTTCCTTCACCTCAAGGATAGTAGACTTTTCTTCAAAGGGCTCAAAAGTCAATGTAGGCACCTGATTTATATCATCCTTAAATTCGTTATTCATTATATAATCCTCCTTTTTAATTTTACTTCTTAAAGTCTTTTTCAGTTAAGCCTTCTTGTGAAAGCATGGTTTCTAGTACAGAAATATCTGTAGAGATATCAAAAGCCATATCATGAAACAGGCTATCTAATAAATTTTCAAAAGCAGTATTTATTGTATCTAAGGTATCTTGTATTTCATTTTTTGCCGTCATTATATTTTCTCCCTGAACCGGTTGAGCATCAAGCTCTCTATAGCTATTCACTAATTTTAGTGTGATAGGAAGATAATAACTCATAAGCTTGCTAAGCTCTGGAAGCTGCTCCGGATGCTTCTCCACATAGTTAAATATTTTTTCCGTAACTTGTTCTAATCTATCTAATTTTTTAGAAATTTCTTCTCCTGGTATAGCATCATTAGCCTCTCTAATTTTCATTATATATCTTTTACCATCCTCTATTGCCCCTTTTAATTCTTTTGAAGACGGATCCTGTGTCTTTTCTTCTTCCACCTTTGAGCTGCTTAATTCGTCCTCCCTACGCTTATTAAATCCTTCCTGAGACCTTAAATAATGTTCGTACACCTCATAGTTTAACATTAGGTAAGTTCCATCATTATCAATATGCCCCTCTGGGAACATGTCTAAATTAATCATCTTTCTTAAATCTTTCGCTACAAATTTCTCCGTTTCTCCAATATGGGAAGCCAATTCCTTAATAGAGCAGTAAGTACGACCTTTAAGTTGTCTTACATATTTTTTAAAACGTCTTACTCTCTTTCTTAGCTTTACTCCTCTTAAAGCCATGAGGGTGCTAAAGAGAAAAAATGCAGATAGAACCCCAAAACTAATACCATTAAATCTGGAATAAGTTTTTGAAGCAAGGCTGAGAATACTATTAGCTATCAAAGAAGCTCCAAATAGGCCGGTACCTATAAAGCCAAATACCATAAATAATATTCCTGAGACACTTCCAGCTGGCTTCTTAGTAATCTGAGTCTGCTCTTTATTATCATTTTTCACCACTTGATGAGTATGTGCCTCTTCCTGCTTATAATTTATTCGTTCATTTCTCTCCTTAGTATCATTATATTTTACTTTAATGTTTTTTCTCACTTCATTTACGGTGCTTTCTGCAGTGTATTTAATCTCTTTCTTAAGCTTAGTAAAATCCCTAGAATTTAACGCATCTTGAACGATCGACCAAATTTCATCTCCTAAATTCGAAAAATCCCTCTTGTCCATGTTTTAATTCCTCCAAATTATACTCTTATAACTATTAGTAAAATTATATCCATAGTATTTATAATTAAAAGATTATATTTTAATCTATAATAATTCACTATATATTATAATCAAAAAATAACAATTTATAAAGCTATTTATGAGTTGATATTTTTATATTTACACGTAAAAAAGCTATATCATAATAATTTTAAAAATCACTATGATATAGCTATGGTGGTAATATTAATTTATTTAACTTTCTTAAAAGTACCTAATCCATAATTCAAGGTTAGAAGAGCAAAAATCTCACCAAAGATCCTTTGATCCAATAAGCTTATACCTAGCAGATACATAAAGGTTTCACTAATTAATATTATACTGGTTATTAAAATCATAAATAATCCTTTAGAATTAGAATTAGGGTTTCCTAGGGTAAATATAGTTATACTCATTATTACAACTATTATTGCAGCATATGCTAAATAAATATAAGCTTCATTGCTAAATCTAGAAACATATAAATAATGCCTATTCAGTTTAAAAACTGTTTTAAAGCTTAAAATTGTGTATATATAGAAAATAGTTAATAAAGCTAATACTATAAAGTTATAATTAAAGCTAAATTTTTCATTTCTAAAGAAAATGTAATAGCAGCCTACAAGAATTAGAGGTACCGTCACTAGATCAGTATGAAGTGCAGGCTGTATATAGTATATATAATTTAAATTCTGAATAGCAAAAAGCACCCCTAAAGATATATATCTTAATATTAGGATTATTATTATTATATAATTAAATAATTTTATTTTATAAGGCGACTCTTTGCTATTAAGGAGCCACGCTCTTCTCCCTAAAAATATCATAAGTAACAATAAGAATAGATACAAATATATTTTTATCATACTTCTTTACTCCAGAATTATTGCTACTTATATTTATTATTTAAAATACTATTTTATTCCTAGTATTTTTATTCCACCTTTTATGCATTGGATGTTTAAAGGAAAATCTGGTCCCCTTTCCCCATCAATATCTGTAACTATATCTTCACAGCACTCAATATGTATATTGTCAGACTTAAAATAAATTAAACCTGTTTGATCATCTAGATGTTCTCCTTTTAATATTCTTATAAACAGTCCAATTAAATCTTTAAGCATTACCGCTTTTATTAGTATAACATCAAGCATACCATCTTCAGCGGATGCTTTATAAGCTAACTTAAAGTTTCCAGCAGTTTGTCCATTAAACACTAGCATTAAATACATTTCTCCATCAAAATTCATCTCTTTTGAGTCAATTTTTATCTTAAGTTTCCTAAAATTAGGAAGTTGCTCTAACCCCTTCAAATAATAGGCCAGCTTTCCTATAGTATTTTTTAAATTAACATCTGTTTTCTGAGAAACATCTGTAAAAAGGCCTGCACTAGCTACATTTATAAAATACTTATCATTTATTCTTCCAATATCTATATCTTTAGGCTCACTTCTTAAAATTTGGTAGCAAGCTTCTTCTACATCTTGAGGCATGCCTATAAATTTTGCAAAATCATTAGCAGTTCCTACAGGCAGAATAGCTAAGGGAAGATCTATATCATTCTGTTTCATATAATTTACTACAGTATCTACAGTACCGTCTCCACCTGCAACTATGACATAGCTATAGGTATCATCTATATCCTCAAAGGCTCTATCTATCTCTATATCAAAGCTTATTCTATGAGGTACTACTATATATCCTTCCTTTTGATGGGTTTTTATGACAGTATCAATATCACTTATTATTGCATTTTCTCCCGAAAAGGGATTATAAATAAATTTTACTTTCTTCATAATTAACCTCCCGTTAATTATATAAATAATATTTCCCAAATTACTGTAAAATGTACACTGTAAATTATATCATCTAAATATTCCACTGTCGAGTTTAGAAGGACGCTATTATATATTTTTAAATAAGAAACCTCAAAGTTTTCATCCCTTATCCAAGGTTTTCTTATTATTTTTAAGAAAACCGAAAAACAACCTCTATACATATAATCTTTCTAAATAATATTAAAGTAAATACTTTATTTTAAAAAATAAGAAGTTGTTTTTCGGATATGTGCTAAATATTAGGGCTACAAGGTTCGGATATCTCTTTTAGAGTTTCATTGGCCTCTGATTTTGCTCTAGGCTCTACTGCTAAATCTCCTAGCGAAACTATACCAACCATCGTATTTTCTTCTACTACAGGCAATCTTCTAATCTGTCTTTCTCCCATTATTCTAGTAGCATCCTCTACATTCATGTCTGGTCTTCCTATCACTGGATTTGATGTCATTACTTCTCTGACACTAACACTCTTTGGAGACTTACCTTCTGATATTGTTCTTAAAACTATATCTCTGTCAGTGATTATTCCTATAACATTATTATTATCACATACTGGTAAAGCACCTATATCATGTTCTTTCATAAGCTGTGCTGCACGTTCAACAGAATCTTTAGGTTCTAGAGAAGCAACGTTTTGGGTCATAATATCTTTAACTTTCATTTTAATCACCTCCATATTTAGCTTTCCCAGATGCAATGTAATTATTAGAGGCTTTAATAAAAAAATTAAAAATAATTAAGAATAATAAAATTTAGTTAAATAATATGCCTAAACCCCTTATCTAATTATGTAAAATGAGTTATAATTATTTGAGGCATTTATTTTTTTATATTATTAGGAGTGATTCATCAATGAAAAAAAGTTCAATTCCAAATATTTTTACATTTGCAAACCTATCCTTCGGATTATTATCTATACTCATGACTTTTCATGATAACTATAAATTTGCATGTATATTTATATTAATTGCAGGACTTATTGACAGATATGACGGTACCATAGCCAGATATCTTAAAGTCTCTAGTGACTTAGGTAAGGAGCTAGATTCTCTAGCAGATTTGGTTTCTTTTGGCGTAGCACCTTCTGTTTTAGTATATACATTATATAATTTTATAAACTTAGGAACCATTGGATATGCTTTGGTACTAATATTCCCTATATGCGGAGCTTATAGACTTGCCAGATATAATGCTTGTAATTTTGAAGGGGTTTTTATGGGTATACCTATAACCGTAGCTGGTAGCTTTATGGCCTTATTTTCTTTGTTAACCCTCAAAAATACTTCAAAAGCTCTTCCTATCATTTTTATAATTTCTCTATCTTATTTAATGATAAGCAAGGTAAAATTTAAAAAAATATAGAAATGAGGCTTATTTAGAAGCCTCATTTAATTTTAATTCCTCATCTATCTCTGTTTGTATATATTTTGCTTGAAACTTAGTTTGAATAAACTCCGACTTCAGCTTACAATATTGCAAATAACTATATTCACAAACCTCTAAGGCATCTATTACATCATCTATGAGTTCTCCAACCTCATCCACTCTCTTTAGGGCATCTTTAACATCGCTTCTCTTAGCTAGTGCAATACCGTTTAATTCATTGGCTCCACCAACTAGAAGTCTATAGGAATTCACAAGCTTTGTTAATAAATCTGCTAAATTACATATATCCGTATAATGTGTTTCAATAATTTTTCTATGTCCCAATAGCCCTCACCCTATTACCCTTTACTATCATAATAATTATATTATACATAAACAGTTTCTATTCTAAAATTATAATGAACAAGTTTAACTATTAAATAATATATTATCTAAGTATTCCTTTTGTTTCCCTATACATAGTAGTAAGCTATGGTGATCATTAAATATATAGCAATAAGTATGGCTCCCTCTAACCAATAGGTCTTTCCATCAACAAAAACTATAAAAGACATACCTATAGCCACAGCACTGATTATTATTTGAAAAACCGTAAATAAAAAAGTCATAGGAATACCTATAATAAAAGAATATATTATAAATAAGGGTGTAACAAATAATGATATTTGTATACTGGAACCTATGGCTATTTCTAGGCTCATATTTATCTTATTCTTTACAGCACACATTATAGCAGATATATTCTCACCTATATTTCCTAGAAGAGGTATAAGCATGATACCTATAAAGCTTTGAGACAATTTAAACTGAATAACTAATATGCTTATGCTATTTATTAGTTTTTCGCTAGATATAAATAGTACAATAGAAATTAAAATTATTTGTGCAACAATGTAGCCAAGCTCCTTATAATTCTTATTTAATTGTTTCTCTTTCTCTTCACTAACAATAAACAAATTACTATGGGTAAATAAAGAGAAAATTAAACCAAGCAAGTATATTAGTATTAGTACTATAGCTACCTTTAAACTTATAGAAATGATCTTTTCTGTTCCTATACTAGCATACCTATTTAGAGATGCCATAACTACCATAGCAGACATAGCCAATAGAAGCATATTAAAATTTGTACGTGCTATGGTTTTATTGAATTCCTGTTCTTTATATTTTATTCCTCCTAAAAAAATAGAAATGCCTAATACTAGTAGCATATTATTTACTATTGATCCTATTAAAGCTGATTTTACCATAGGTATTAATCCATACTTTATGGACCATAATCCCATCATTAATTCAGGCATATTTCCCAAGGTAGCTGCTAATAGCCCCCCTTTTTTTTCTCCTATATAGTCCGATGCTTTTGAAGTAAAATCCCCCAGCAGTACAGCAAGGGGAATTACAGATAACGAGTATATTATGGTATTAAACAATATATTTTTAGTGTTTATAAATAAACTTATAATTGTCACTAGAAATAAAATATACTTTTTATTTATTTTAAACATAAGTATCTATTCTTTCAAAAACTCTTTAACAAACTCTTCATCTAATTCTTCAAACACATCTTGGACTTTCGCTTTAGGAGGTGCGAAAACATCTATATCTTCTTGTATTTCTCTATAATGATCATTAAAATCTTCTTCTCTTTGATTAAAGTCAAAATCATCCTTTACTATAACAGGAAATACGTAATATCTAGGGTATACTATTTGCATGAAAATCCCCCCTACTCATACGCATCACAATATAATTTAAAATAAGCTCTAGGGAATTTACATAAAGGACAAATCATGGGAGCATCTTTTCCTTCATGGATATATCCGCAATTCATACATTTCCATAAGGAATCCTTATCATCCTTAAACATAGTTCCTGTTACAATTCTTTCATATAATTCATTAAACCTTATCTCATGGCTTTCCTCTACTTCTGATAGCTCCTTATAAAAATCAGCGATTTCTGTAAAACCCTCTTCTCTTGCAACTTTCTCATACTTCTTATATATTATTTTGCTTTCAGCAGCCTCTCCCATGGAAGCATCCTTCAGGTTTTCTGCTGTGGACTTTACTAATCCTAAATATCTTCTAAAGACTTCTCTCCCGTGAGCCATTTCATTTCCAGCAGTCTCTACAAATATCTGAGCTACATATTCGTAGCCTTCAGTTCGAGCCTTTTCAGCATAAAAATCATATTTATCTCGAGCCCTTGCTTCCCCGGCAAAAGTTCTTAATAGATTTTTTTCTGTTTCACTCCCCTTTAAATTCATCAGTCAATGTCCTCCATGAATACTCTTCTTTATTAAAATATTCATAAAGCTGAAAAAATGTTACATTCAGACATAGTAAAAAATAACTAGTCAAAGCTATAAATACAATGACTAGTTATTTTTAGATAGATGCTTTATTTGCCTAGGATCTCTTCCTTAAGCTTTAATCCAGTAGCAGTTATAGCCAGGCCTCCCATGGCAGTTTCTCTTAATTCACAAGGCATGGACTTTCCAACCTTATACATAGCCCATACTGTATCATCAAAAGGTATTTTACTCTTAACGCCACTCATTACTAGGTCTGCTGTAGTTAAGGCACTTACTGCTCCTGAGGCATTTCTCTTTGCACAAGGTACCTCAACTAAGCCAGCTATAGGATCACAAACCAAGCCTAATATATTCTTTATTACTATAGCACCTGCATGCAGGCTCATTTCAGGTGTTCCACCCATCATTTCTACTACTGCTCCAGCTCCCATAGCTGCTGCAGAACCACACTCTGCTTGGCAGCCACCCTCTGCCCCAGATAAAGTAGCATTATGAGCTATAATCATACCTATGGCAGAGGCTGCAAATAAAGCTTGTACCATTTCTTCGCTAGTTTTATTCAGTTTTTCCCCAGCAGTAATTATAACGGAGGGTAATATTCCGCAGGATCCTGCTGTAGGTGATGCTACAATCCGCCCCATAGAAGCATTTACTTCTGAACAAGAAATGGCTCTGGCCATAGCCTTTACCATAGTATCTCCCGTTAAGCTTTTTCCTTCTTTTAAATAATTATATATTTTCACAGCATCTCCACCAATTAAACCACTTACAGATTTAATCTCATTGTGTAATCCATACTCCGCTGCTTCTTGCATTACTTCAAGATTCTTTTTCATTTTGTTTACTATTTCTTTTCTTGACCTACCGGTTTCTAATTCTTCAAATCTAACTGCATATTCACTTATAGATATTCTGTGTTTCTCACATATATTTAACAATTCTCTTCCAGTACTTGCAAACACTTCTTATGCTCCTTCCATTACAGGGTTTATAATTCTTATGCTTGAAATATATCCTACTGATTTAATCTTTTCTATTATATCCTCTGGTACTGGGTTATCCGTTTCAAAAATCATAGTGGCCTGATATCCCTTTGTACTTCTAAACACTTTCATAAAAGCTATATTTATATCTCTATCGTACATTATAGCCGTTACTTTGGAAACCACTCCAGGCACATCCCTATGCTTAATTATAAGAGTTGGATATTCTCCTGTAAATTCAATAGCATCTCCATCTACTTCATTTATTACTATATTTCCTCCACCTATAGAAGATCCCATAACCTCTACTATTCTTCCATCCACTCTTGTTATTAAGAATTTTACTGTATTAGGATGAACATCTCCTAGATCTGCTTCTTTAAACTCTATTTCTAACCCCTTGCCTTTAGCTATCTCTAAGGAATCTCTCAGTCTTTCATCCCAAGGATCCATACCTAATATACCTGCTACTAAAGCTCTATCTGTACCATGTCCTCTATAGGTCTTTCCAAAAGAGCCATGTAGTAAAAACTGAACCTTAGTAATCACATTACCTGCTATAATACCTGCAATTTTACCTAGCCTTGCAGCACCTGCCGTGTGAGAACTAGAAGGTCCTATCATTATAGGACCTAATATATCAAATACTCCAAATTTCTTCATTGCTTTATCCCCTTTGTTTAAGGCATCTCTAAGAAATAACTAGTCAGTCTACTCGCATCTTTGGCTGATTATTTTTTACCATGCCTAATTTTAGTATTTATAAAAACAACTGCCGCCAATAAACTCTCTTAAAATAGAATTATCTGGAACCATATCCTTATCTACTTCCTTAAAAAAGTTTAAAAAGCTTTTAAGCCTCCAAGCTTCATAATAAGAGGGACTATCTGGCTTTATCTTCCCTAACTCCTCTAAAGCATAATTCTTAAGTACGCATAACTCATAAACTAAAGTGGAGTTAAACATTACATCTGCTTCTTCTTGAAAAACAAATATATTTCTTTCTTCTCCTCTACGTATAGAAGGCCACATGTTTAGAGTAGTTTCTCCCCCATAGCCTCTTGATAAGAAGTCTCTAACTATCCTTCTTATCATCCTTACATCTGTAGTAGCAATTCTATTATGATTATCTAGGTTCAATTGAGTTAATGCACTTATATATATCTTAAATTTATTGTGAGCTGGAATAGTAGAAGTGAGTCTATCATTTAAGCCATGAATTCCTTCTATTATCAGCACACCATTTTGAGGCATTTTTATTTTATTTCCTAGCCACTCCCTCTTTCCTATCCTAAAATTAAAGGTAGGTATTTCAACCTCATGGCCCAAAAGCAGCTCATTTAAATGCTTGTTAAACAACACTATATCTAATGCCTCAATAGCTTCAAAATCATACTCTCCATTTTCATCCTTAGGTGTTTCTTCTCTATTTACAAAATAATCATCTAAGGATATAGGAATTGGAATTAATCCGTTAACTCTCAGCTGAATACCAAGCCTTCTAGCAAAAGTAGTTTTTCCGGAAGAAGAAGGCCCCGCAATTAAAACAATTTTAACCTCATTCCTATCATGAATCATATCAGATATATAAGCTATCTTTTTTTCATGTAAAGCTTCAGCCACTCTTATCAGTTCAAAGATGTTTCCGCTATCAACTTTATCATTTAAAGATCCTACATCTCCTACCTCCAATATATTTAACCACTGTTCCGTTTCATAGAATACCTTAGCTAACTTTTTATGCTCAACAAATGGTGGTATATTCTTCGGATTTTTTTCATCAGGAAATCTTAAAATAAATCCTGGATCATAAAACATCAAATCAAAGCTCTTAAGTACTCCTGTAGAATAGGCCATAGGCCCATAAAAGTAATCATATCTGCCTTCTAACTCGTATAATTTTACAGTATCATTATTTACATGAGTGAGCAACTTAACCTTATCGTCCATTCCATAATCTGAGAATATACCAATAGCCTCTTCCTTGCTCACCGATATCTTCCTAATAGGAATATCCTTATCTATTATTTCTCTCATTTTTTCTTTAATATGAATTATATCTTCAGCATCTAAAGATTTTTCTTTATGTATCTCTCCAAAGATGCCTTTGCTTAAGGAATGCTCAATGGTGATTTTAGACTCAGGATATAAATCATATACCGCCTTTATGAGAGCAAACTGCAGAGTTCTTGCATAGGTTTTTATCCCTATAGTTGTGTTTATAGAAACTAACTCAAATTCTCCCTCTTGCTCTATAGTATTAGTTAATTCATAATACTTTTTATCCTTCTTTACTAATACAACAGGCATATCCTCCTCTAGCCTATAATCCTTTACAACCTCATAAAAAGTTGTTCCTTTTTGAGCACATATTTTATTATTAGATAAATTTAAACATATCTGAGCCATACAATCAACCTCTTTTCTTAATTATATTTCTCTTTAAATGTAATATTATTATACTTCATATTACAAAAAAAGTGTTAAAGCATATAAAGAATTTAATTTAGTATATGGATATCAAAAATCTTACTCATAATTTTGCGGATTTTAGAAAACCTATATTATAGATATTTCGCAATATAATCATAGATGATTAATTACAATTTTCTAAGAGGAGGAATTTTTATGTTTATAGTTTTAATCAGAACTGCCCTTTTATACGGATTAGTAGTTGTAATAATGAGACTTATGGGAAAAAGGCAGATTGGTGAACTACAACCCTTTGAGCTTGTAATAGCCATAATGATTTCAGACCTTGCTTCACTCCCTATGCAAGATACAAGAATTCCATTGCTTCACGGGATCATTCCAATTATTACCATGCTAATGCTTCAAATATTATTGTCAGAAATTCAACTAAAAAGTGAAAAAGTTAGAAAAATCATAGATGGAACTCCTAGTATATTAATAAGACGAGGAAAAATAAATATAAAACAATTGAAAAACCAAAGGATGAGCATAAATGATCTTATGGTGGGGCTTAGATTACAAGGTTATCTTAATATAGATGACGTGGAATACGCAATCCTAGAAACTGATGGGCAAATATCCATAATTCCTAAGGAGCCCTACAGTCCTTTAGTAAAACAAGATTTAAACATAAACTCTAAACAAAGCGAACTACCTATCTGCGTTATAATGGATGGGAAAATTAATAATAGAAATCTTGACGAAGCTAATAAGACCATGTCTTGGCTAAAAAACAGAATGGAAGAAAATAATATATCTGATGAGAAAGAGGTTTTTATAGCCTTCACAAATTCTAGAGGGGATTTCATCTTCCAACTCAAGGATAATGTTAAAACCTCTTAATATAAGTATGTAAGAAAGGATTAAAATTATGAAAAATGTTATAATATCTATATGTATATTTATTGTAATGCTAATAGCAATATTTTTTTCTTTAAACTATTTGACTAAAACCTGTGATAATCTTATGACACAATGTGATGAATTAGAAGATATAATAAGCAAAGAAACTTGGGATAATAGTTATGAAAAATCTATGAATCTGCTTAAAGACTTACAAGATAAGCATAATATATTGTCAATGTTTATTCATCATCAAGAAATTGATAATATGACCAACGAATTGTATAAGTTTACTCAATATGTTAAGGGTAAGAATAAAGATGAAGCTTTAGCTAGCATTCATGTAGTAAAATTTTATATAGAACATATAGAGGATCTTCAAAAGGTAACCATACAAAATATTTTTTAATGCTAATAGATAGTTTTAAAAAACATTTAAATAATTTATAATTTAAGTATAGAAAATATGAGGCATTTGTTTTATAATATAAATGATGAAATAAGTCCCACTGGGACGAATGCAGTCCCTTATTCGTATATATCTTATAGATAAGCTGACTTTTAGTGTTGTTTATCTTTATAGGACTTATAATAATAATTTTGAAAGGTGGTTATCACATGGCATTAGTTACTACTAAAGAGATGTTTAAAAAGGCTTACGAAGGTGGTTATGCTATAGGAGCTTTTAACATCAACGATATGGAAATAATACAAGGTGTTGTTAACGGAGCAAAAGCAAAAAATTCTGCTGTAATTCTTCAATGTTCTACAGGTGCTTTAAAATATGCTGGCCCAAAATACTTAAAGGCTATGGTAGATGCAGCTGTTGAAGAAACAGGTATTGATATAGCATTACATTTAGATCACGGTCCAGATTTAGCAGCTGTTAAATTAGCTATAGAAGCTGGATTTACTTCAGTAATGTTTGATGGTTCTCACCACGACTATGAAGAAAATGTTAGATTAACAAAGGAAGTTGTAGAATACGCTCATGCTCATGGCGTGGTTGTAGAAGCTGAGCTTGGTGTATTAGCTGGAGTTGAAGATGATGTAGTTGCAGCTGAGCACATATACACTGACCCAGAACAAGCAGTTGATTTTGTTAAAAGAACAGGTTGCGATTCTTTAGCTATAGCTATAGGAACTTCACACGGAGCTTTTAAATTTCCTCCAAGCTTTAAACCACAATTAAGATTCGATATACTTGAAAAAATTCAAGAAAAATTACCTGGTTTCCCAATAGTTCTTCATGGAGCTTCAGCTGTTGATCCAGAAGCTGTTGCTACTTGCAACCAATATGGCGGAGCAATAAAAGATGCAAAGGGAATCCCTGTAGATATGTTAAGAAAAGCTTCTTCCATGGCTGTATGTAAGATAAACATGGATACAGACTTAAGATTAGCAATGACTGCAGCTATAAGAAAAGTATTTGGAGATACTCCAGCAGAGTTTGACCCAAGAAAATACTTAGGCGCTGGAAAAGCTGCTATTCAAAACGTTGTTGAATACAAAATAGAAAATGTTTTAGGCTCTGTAGATAGCTTAAAATAATATAACATTAAAGGGATTTGTGAAAACAAATCCCTTTGATTATTTCTCCATATAATTCATTACATGTTTAATTATCATATTTATACTGCCATCACCATTTCTATGAATTTCAAACCTATTGATATCGTGGTAAGCTTCTTCATTGAGGTAAACGTCAATATCCTTATCAATCTTTAATCTGATCCTTTTTAACTTCTTCTCTACCCATTCCTTATCTATAGATACATTACTATCTAACCCTTGAGCAGAAACAAATTGAACAAAGTTTTCTTTTGCCTGAGGTTCTTCTTTAAATAAGTCTTGGGACAATTCATTGATATCTATGAGCTCTTCCTCTTTAAGCTTTTGTTTTATGGTGGTTCTTATGACCTCTGCCTTATCTGCATCTTCCTTTATATTTTTTCTTGTCCAAGTTTCTGCAGCTTTTAAAAAGTTTTTAGTCATATCTCTTTCGTTAGATATTATGGTACAGCCTAAAAAATTATTTATAAAATAATTAGAGCCATAGTCTTCCGCTTCCTTAGACTTATTTTGCTTATCTATAACCATTAGATTAAAAGTCTGTTCTGCTCTTATGGGCTTTATGAATGCACACTTTTGAATCTTTTGACTGCTGCTTGGCAGCCCTGCTAATTGAGGTACTATATTTATGCCCATTTTATCCTCTGTAAAGTCAATTTTATGAGTAAAATTCTTTACATAATCCATTTTTAATATACCTAGCATCGGTCCATGCTCCGTGGAAATAGAAACTATAATTAAGTCGCAGGAAGAAATGTTTACATTAGTCTTCATATGAATAAATAGCTGTCTAGCTAGTTCCTTCGATACCTCTAAAAGGTCATTTTCTCCATTTAAGTATTCTTGGGATATTTCTTTTACAATATTTCTACCTTCATTAAACACAGCATATTTAAGCTCCTCATCTTTTAAGAGCCTTTCTAAATGTTTTAATAAAAAAGTATAAATATCCTCACTTAAATCCAGTTTAAATTCATTTAATAATGGTTCGTCTCCATTGCCATCTAATATATGTATTATTGCTTCATTTATATTTATTTCTCTTATGTATTCCATTAATCTCCCGTCCTAAAAGTTATTTCTCTTTACTGCCTTTGGATTATACTTAAAACAGCATTCTATGAATTTTTCATCTGGTGTGAATCTTATTTGCACTCTCTCTGCTCCCCCAGTTACCATGGCAACATAAATTTTGCTCCTTGTTTTTTCTGGAACTAAATTCAATATTTTGCTAGGCTTATTAGAAAAGTTCTTAACCGCATCACTGTTTTCTATAGCTAACAATTCTACTTCTTTAATACTAAAGGTTATGATCCTTTTCCTTGACTTCATTTCAAATATTTTATCTATATCTATTTCCCCATTAGTAAATACATATTCATATTCTAGGAAAAAATTTTTCTTAATAAAAAATAATCCACCTGCTAAAGCAAGAAATAAAATACTTAATAGCATTTGTCCAATAAAACTTGAAGCTAAAGCTAAGGCTACTAAAACATACACCATGGTCTTAGCTAAAGTATATTTTGCTGGTTTTTCTGTGTTCACTAGTTGCTCATAAAAATTATCCATTATTTATTCCTCCCATAAATATGCTTTTATTTTTCATTTAATTATTATATCATAAAATATATTATAGCTGACTATTTTCTATATATTTATTGTTTGTAGATACATACAATAATATATAAGCTGCAAAATTAAGGAGGAACTATCATGAAGGAACTGGAAACCAAAATAATCAATATAGACATAGAGGATATAAAAGTTAAACTTCAAAAGATGAAAGCTGAGAAAGTAAAGGAAGAAAATCAAATTAATAATATCTTTGACTTTCCAGATAGAAGACTTTTAAAGCACAAAGGGTACGCAAGAATAAGGGTCATAGAGGATAAGCTTACTAATAATACCTACTACTATATGACTACAAAAAAGATGCTAAGTCAGGATAAATTTAAAGTTATGGAGGAGAACGAAGTACTTATAGATAATGCTGAAATAGGTTCAAATATATTTAGTGCTCTTGGTCTTGAGCTTATAGAATCCATAAGTAAATTTAGAGAAAGCTACAAATATAAAAATACCTTAATTGAAATAGATATAAATGACAAAAACTTTTGCCCTTTTCCTTACATAGAAATAGAAACAGAAAAAGAGGAAGAATTAAAGGAAGTGGTAGAACTTCTTGGATACACTATGGAAGATACCACCTCAAAGACCATTTTTGAAATTTTAGGAGACAATGCTAAAGTTAAAGCATTATAATATATCACTCTTCAACCATTTATTAAACCTCAATAACTAATACTTAGATATATATATATATTAAATTTACGTATTGTATCCTATTTATATATGTTATAGTAAAATATAACTGTAACTAAAAATATAAATGTATTTAATATTTTTTATAGTTTTATATGGGGGGATAATATGGATGATTCAAGAGAATTACTAAATGGAGATATGCGAAATAATCTCCTTAAGATGTCGATTCCTACAATGCTAGGATTTTTACTTCAATCTGTTTATGACATAGTAGATATAATTTGGATTGGAAGAATCTCTCCTTCTGCAGTGGCAGGAGTAACGATATTCTCTACGGTGTTTTGGCTAGTGGAAGTGCTAAATGAAATTATTGGAACAAGCTCCATTTCTCTCATATCTCAAAGCTATGGAGCAAAGGATGAAAAAAGGACAAGAATAACCATTGAACAAACCTTGACTTTTAAAGCACTAGTGGCAATAATTGCAGCCATTATAATGTTATTGGTACTAAAACCTCTAATGGGTGTTTTTAGCGATAATTCTGAAGTACTAACTGCCGCTTTAGACTATGGGTACATAAGAATATTCTTTTTACCTATAATGTTTTCATCTTATACTGTAAACACTGCACTAAGATGCCTTGGTGATGCAAAAACTCCAATGAAAATTATGATATGCGCAGCTATCTTAAATGTAGTACTAGATCCTATTTTTATGTTTAAAACCATACCTGGCACATCCATTCCTGGTTTTAATTTAGGAGTATTTGGAGCAGCACTAGCCACTATTATCTCAACGGTGGTAGCCTTCTTAATCGGCTTTAATTTATTAATGTCAGGAAAAGCCAAGATTAAACTTCACTTTAAGGAATTGTTTAAATTGAATTGGGAAATAGATAAAAAGCTATTAACCATAGGTCTCCCCTCAGGAGTTCAAGTTCTATTTAGACAATTATCTGGAATGGTAACTCTGTTTTTTATATCAAAATATAGTGAAGAAGCGGTGGCGGCTATGGGTATAGGAAACAAACTCTTTGGTTTTGCCTTTATGCCTCTTGTAGGCTTTGCTATGGGAAGCAGTGCCATAGTTGGCCAATGTCTTGGTGCTAATGATATTAATAGAGCAAAGGAAACTGCTAAACAAGCTACGCTGATTAATATTTCATTAATGGTAATAGTATCTTTACTAGCATTGCTATTTCCAGGTTTTATAATGAGGATTTTCATTGATGATCCTTCTGTTATAAATGTAGGTGTTCCAATGATTAGGATTATAACCCCTGCTTTAATAGGAGCTGGCGTAGCTATGGGTTTAGGCTCAGTATTTTCTGGTTCTGGTCATAACACACCCTTTTTACTGTCTAGTGTAATATCAAGATGGGGTATTCAAATCCCTTTAATGTTCATCATGGTAATTATATTTAAGCTTCCCATTATATTTGTATGGATGAGCTTCGTTATAGCGGATATCGCCGAAATGTCCATTGTTTATTTTTTCTATAAAAAAGGTACTTGGGAAAATAAAAGAGTTTAAACACTCACAGTTGAACACTTCTTCACTGCTGTATTGATAATAAAGTCTAATTTAGTTAATAAAAAAGCCTTGACGTTATTATAAGTATAGCCTATAATATCTATAAGTATTTTGTAAAACTTAATATAATAAAGCTTTGAATAGGAATAGTAGTATTTATTTTAATCTTCAGAGAGCTGTTGTTTGGTGTAAAACAGTGATAAAAAAGTACGAACTCGCCTAGGAGTTTACTTGAGGAAATGCAAGTACGGCGTATGTCGTTATATTTTGAGTGAGATTGATTTAAATCAATCTAATTAGAGTGGTACCGCGAAATAGTCCTTTCGTCTCTTTTTGAGATGAAAGGTTTTTTTATTTTATAAGGCATCTCCAAAAGAATGCCTAAATAACAATATAAGGAGGTCTTTTTATGGCAAAATACAATACAGCCATAGATAAAAAATGGCAGCAAAAATGGGAAGAAACAAAACTGTATAAATTTGATGAAAATAATTTAGATAAAAAATTATATGTTTTAGAAATGTTTTCTTACCCTTCCGGTAGCCAGCTTCATGCAGGACACTGGTTTAACTATGGACCAGTGGATTCTTGGGCTAGAATGAAAAAAATGCAAGGATATAATGTTTTCCAACCTATGGGCTTTGATGCTTTTGGATTGCCTGCGGAAAACTACGCAATTAAAACTGGGGTTCATCCCTCAGATTCTACAATGCAAAATATAAAAACCATGGAAGAGCAACTTAAAGCTATGGGAGCTATGTTTAACTGGGAAAATGAAGTTGTAACCTGTGCTCCAGACTACTACAAATGGACTCAATGGCTTTTCTTAAAGCTATATGAAAAAGGATTGGCTTATAGAAAAAAAGCTCCTGTTAATTGGTGCCCTAGCTGTAACACAGTGCTTGCCAACGAACAAGTATTAGATGGAAGCTGTGAGAGATGCAGCACCGAGGTTACAAAGAAAGACTTAACCCAATGGTTCCTTAAAATAACGGATTATGCTGATGAACTTCTAGAAAAATTAGATATATTAGACTGGCCCGAAAAAACTAAGTCTATGCAAAAACACTGGATTGGAAAATCTACGGGAGCTGAGGTAACCTTTAAGGTAAAGGATTCTGACTTAAGCTTTAGCGTATTTACTACAAGAGTTGATACCCTTTATGGAGTATCTTATGTAGTGCTTGCTCCTGAGAATCCACTAGTAGATCAATTAACTGTTGAAAACAACAAATCTGCCGTAGAAGCTTATAAAGAAGAATCAAAAAAGCAAACGGAAATAGAAAGACAATCTATAACTAGAGAAAAGACTGGAGTATTCACAGGCTCCTATGCTATTAATCCTATTAACGGAAGAGAAGTTCCAATCTGGATTGGTGATTATGTATTGGCAACCTATGGAACTGGAGCCGTAATGGCAGTGCCAGCCCATGATGAAAGGGATTTTGCTTTTGCCACAAAATACAATCTTCCTATTGAGAGAGTTATTGAAGGCGGCGAATCCTTACCTTATACAGAGTACGGAACCATGGTAAATAGTGAAGAATTCAATGGTTTATCCTCAGAAGAAGGTAAAAAAGCTGTGGTTAAAAAGCTTGAAGCTATGAATCTTGGCTCTGAAAAAGTAAATTATAGACTTAGAGACTGGCTAATATCAAGACAAAGATATTGGGGAGCACCTATTCCAATAATATATTGTGACCATTGTGGAACTGTTCCAGTACCTGAAGAGCAATTACCTGTAGAGTTGCCTTACAATGTAGAATTTGCTCCAGATGGAAAATCACCATTAGCTAAATGCGAAGAGTTTCTTCACACCACATGTCCTAAATGCGGAGGCCCAGCTCATAGAGAAGTAGATACTTTAGATACCTTTGTATGCTCTTCTTGGTACTATTTAAGATATGCGGATGCCAATAACAGCGAAAAAGCTTTTGACACTGATATGATCAATAAAATGCTTCCTGTGGATAAGTATGTAGGCGGTCCTGAGCATGCTTGTATGCATTTGTTATATGCTAGATTTATAACTAAAGCTTTAAGAGATATGGGTTATTTAAATTTTGATGAGCCATTCTTGTCCTTAACTCACCAAGGCTTAATTCTTGGACCTGACGGACAAAAGATGAGTAAATCAAAAGGTAACACCATTGCTCCTGATGAATATATAGCAGAACATGGCTCCGATGTATTTAGGATGTATTTAATGTTTGGTTTTGCTTACACTGAAGGTGGAGCTTGGAGCGATGAGGGAATAAAATCCGTAGCTAGATTCGTTGAAAGAATTGAAAGAATTTTAGATTCTTCAAGAGAAGCCATAGAAAGCGGAAATAACAATAAAGATACTATGGATAAAGCTGAAAAAGAATTAAATTACTGGAGACATTTTGCTATTAAAAATGTAACTACTGATGCTGAAATACTACAATTTAACACAGCTATAGCAAGACTTATGGAATTTAATAATGCTTTATCTAAATATATAACCGAACCTGAAAAGAATTTAACCTTCTTAAAGGACACTCTTTCAGACTTTATAAAATTATTAGCTCCTTTTGCACCACACTTTGCAGAGGAACAATGGAACCTATTACATCCAAATACTTCTGAAGATAATAGTTATTCAGTATTTAGTACTGCTTGGCCAACATTTATACCAGAAGCATTAATAAAGGATGAAATAGAGATTGCTATTCAAATCAATGGTAAAATTAAAGCAAGAATAAATATTTCTTCTGATCTAGATGAAGAAGGTATCAAAGCGGCAGCTTTAAACAGTGAAGAAATCAAGGTTGCTACTGAAGGTAAGAATATCGTAAAAGTCATTGTAATAAAGGGAAGACTTGTAAATATAGTAATAAAATAATATATAAAATAAGGCATAGCCTCAAGCTATGCCTTATTTTTTAAATATTATCTTAAAAATATGCTCTCCTTTTTCCTCTTTTACAATGTTAAAACCAACTTTTTTTCCTATATTGATAAAATGCTCAATATTCTGCTCTTTGTCTTTTCTCAAAACCCCGTATCCAGTTTTGATTAATTTAGTTGGTGTATCTATTTCAAGCTGAATTACAAAAATATCCTTTATGCTATTATCATATTTAGGTATTGTCGCATCCCACAGTATAAATGCTCCATGATTTTTTAGAACTCTATAAATTTCACTGAGAACTTTTTCATGCTCCTCTTTTTTTACATACATCAAGGTAAAAAATGAAGTTACTGTATCAAAGGAATTATCTAAGAAAGTCAACTCCCTTGCATCCATAACTAATTTTAATGGTCCTTCTGGAGCCTCCTCTAGTTCTTCTTTTCTTTGATCTATAGCCACCACTTTGCTTCCATATGACAGTCCAATTATACCTTCGCCACCTCCACCAATATCTAATACTCTATTCCCTTTTATATCCCTTTCAAGCACTACCTTTTCATTGGTAACAACATACATTCTATCCTCTTGGCACATATTATCCCTCCCATAAAAGTTCAAAATAGAGAGTTCTTTCTCTAAACATCGGTAGCTCAGAAGTAATCTCTCCATTATTCTCAAAAAAGCTAGTTCATCGAAACACTCCATGCGCTTTCTATTTTCTTGCCTTAATAATAGTTGCATAGTTGCTTTCTGTATCTTTTTATGTTATTAAAGGTTTTTTCTTTATCTTCAATATGCATAAATGTAAGCACACTATAAATTACATGAAAATTATAATTATCTTCGTAAAAATCTATTATATTTGCTCCAACTAAATAAACGTTTCTCAACATAATCATTGAGACATTTTTCAATACTCATTTTTAAAGCTTTAATTTCTTCACTTTTCAGCATTATTGAACCTCGCTTTTATATATTTCTTAAATCCTTCTTTACTAAGTGCATCTTAGCAAAGTGTCTTTCCTCATTATGTATAAAACCTAAATCAACATAGCCTTTATCTATAAACCAATGAAGTGGACCATTGGGAAATGGCGTGTTCTCAGAAGCTATAGCTATTATAGCTTTAAAGCCTAATTGGGGTAATTCTTTCTCGAGCTCTTCCAATGGATAGCTCTTATAATCCCCCTCTTCACTAGAAGCAAAGGAGCATGTAAGAAATGCTAAATCTTTAGCCTTTTGTATTGGGTATGGAACTTCCGTAGAAGGAATAAACTCCGCTCCACCAATACAATTATTATTTAAGTAATGTAACTTCCCTAAATGTGAAAGATTATAATTTAGCCTTAAATTCTTTATCCACTTACCTTTTTCCTGACAATAGACTTTTTCCTTAGAAGAAGAACAAAGCATACAAGTATCTCCAATTGTTTCTTCTGTTAAATTTTTTATCTGACCTTTAATAATATTATTGCTTGTTTTAACAATATAAGGTGTTGCTTTTGGAATAATTCCATTTAATATTCTTTCGAAATTACCTATTGAAACTGGCCCGTGCCATCTTAATTTATCATCTATAACAAGCATATTTGGAGAAAATATATTTAATTTCTTTGCAGTTCTATGATCTTTGGATATATCAAATAAATTGATTGTACATCTGGGGTCACATGAAAAAGAATTTATCAGTTCTCTCATTTTACAATTATGTGGACACTGATCTCCCCAGTAATAAAAATCAATTTTCCTCATCTTAATCCCCCTCTAACCTTCTACCTTACTACTCTTATAAATATTATCATAGAAATATAATACAACAACTTCCATGAAAATTTTGTCTTATTCTGAAATACAAAAAATCCCTAGTGATAATCCACTAGAGAAGTTATACATATGTAAACAAATTTTATAATTTTCTATAAATAAAAAAATCCCTTCGAAAAGAGATGAATTTCCAATTTATGTATTTTATTTTTAGGTATAAATTCGCTACCTTAATATATAGTTTCAATTTATATTAATACTATAACCAAAAAACTATAAGTTGTCAATATATTTAAAGAAATTTTAAGAAAATTGTAGCTTTTTTAAATTATAAAATATCCCCACCTCTGCAGCCTATAGTTTCATGCTTTTAGAAGTTTCCATTTAAAATGTATTTCTTGTAAAATAGATATGTCTCAGTTCTTTCTAAATATGATTTGTGAGGTGAATATAATGGCTGCACTTAACCATCCTGATTATGAAAAGGAAGTAGACTACCTATCTAATACCCTAGCTTACCTTAAGGATTATACCGAAAATATTTTAAAAGCAAAAGGAGGTATAGATTCAAAGGTAGATTACGCCGTAAAACATTTTAACTCTGATAATGCTGAACAATTTAATGAATTGATTATAAACACAGCCCTTCAACAAAATATGAATGATAAACTAAAAAACCTTTATAAAAGTTTATCTAAGCCCTATTTTGCTAGAGTAGATTTTAAAGAAAACAAAGAAGATATCATAAAACAATTATATGTAGGAAAAGTATCTCTTATAAAAGATAAGGATGAATTTCTCATAGTAGATTGGCGTTCTCCCATTGCAACCTTGTACTATGAAGGAAGGCTAGGAAAAGCCAGCTATGATTGTCCTGATGGAACTATTAATGGTGAAATAAGCTTAAAAAGGCAATATACCATAGAGCAGGCTCTATTAAAAGAAATTTATGATGTGGATATAACCACCAATGATGATTTTCTTCAAGCGGCCCTAGGTTCCAATAAAGATAATAGGTTAAAGGATATAGTGTCCACTATCCAGAGTGAACAAAATAAAGTAATTCGTGCTACCCCTTGGAAGCCTCTCATAGTTCAAGGTGCTGCTGGTGGTGGTAAAACCACTATTGCCTTACATAGGATAGCCTACCTTTTATATAACTATGAAAATTCCTTTAAAGCAGAAAATTTTATGATCATTGCTCCTAACAGGTTCTTCTTAAGCTATATCTCCGAAGTACTGCCAGAGCTTGGAGTAGAAAATGTTAAACAAACCACCTTTGAAGACTTTGCAATGGACTTCATAGGCCTAAATATCAAAATAGAAAACTCCAATGAAAAATTATGTAATCTAATTTCTAATAACAAAGACGTAAATGAAAAATTTAAAAAAGATTTAATAGACATCTCAGCTTTTAAATCCTCACTAGGGTTTAAAGCCTTAATTGATGAACATATAAATATCTTACAAAATCATATAGTACCTACAGAAGACTTCGCAATACACAATACCATACTTATATCTAAAACTGATATCCAAAAGCTATTTCTTCAGGAATATGCCAATCTGCCTATGACTAAGAGGGTTATGGAAATAAAAAAGCATCTCCAAAACAAAGTAAAATACAATAAAGAAAAAATTCTCGAAGACCTAGAAAAGGAATATGATTTTAAACTAAACAAATTGAGATACTCCATGACTGACTCTCCTCAGAGAAGAAAGCTATTCATTGAGCTTACTGCTGAAAGAGACTCTCTTCTATTATCCATAAAAAACAAAAGTAAAACTCTAGTTAAGGATTATATAAATAAATTTAAACTTCCCTCTCCCCTAGACTTTTATAAAGCTCTATTCCATGAAAAAAATATAGAAACTCTTTGGATTAAGTTTTTACCAAAGGAGCAAGGAGAAAAGGTTAGACATCATTCAATAAATAAGCTTAATAATAACACTTTAGAGATTGAAGATTTAGCCCCTTTAATTTATATAACCTTTAAACTAATAGGAGTAAATGAAAAATTTAATTTAAAACATGTAGTAATTGATGAGGCTCAGGACTTTAGCCTATTTCAGATATGGGTACTAAAAAACTTAATAAATACTAGCTCCTTTACTATATTAGGTGATCTATGTCAAGGTATTCACAGCTATAGAGGTATAAAAAGCTGGAACAGCTTAAAGAAAGAAGTTTTTCATGAGGATGACTGCACTTTATTAAACCTGGAGCAAAGCTATAGAACTACCATAGAGATAATGAATGAGGCAAACAAGGTAATTTCCTCTTTAAAAGATTCAAATTTTCCTGCTGCTAAACCTGTTATACGTCATGGTAAGGAAGTAGTAATAAATAATAAAAGTTCTATTAAAGAAATAGCGATAGAAATATGTAATCAATTAAAAAGCTTTGAGGACAGAAAGTTAAAATCTTTGGCCCTCATCTGCAAAGATATGGAGGAATGCAAGGAAGTAAAAAGTCTTTTAAAGCCTCTAGGCTATAATCTAAAGATTATTAGTGAAAAGGAAAAGGAATATAATGGGGGTATAATATTGATTCCCTCATACCTAGTAAAGGGCTTAGAGTTCGACATGGTAATAATAACAAATGCTTCCAGTTACTCCTTTAGTGAACTGGATGTTAAATTATTATATATAGCCATGACTAGACCCTTGCATGAACTCTATATTTATTCAACGGAGGATCTTTTGCTTAATAACCTTCAAATCAATAACAATTAGTATATCTTTAAAAATAACTAGTCAGACTTAGCATATTCGACTAGTTATTTTTTTACCATCTCTAAAATCTATTGTAATTACTTCTTTTTAGTTATATAATAAATATAATATAGCTGATAATCATTTTTATATGAAAACAGTTATATGAATAAGCAATAATTAATTTATTTACTATAATATATTTATTGTTTATTCTCAGATAATTTTTAGGAAAGAAGGTAAGATTATGAATGCTGTAAAGATTAGTGATATAGCATACAATGAGTTCAAAGAACTTTTAGATCAAAACGACGTTAAGGACTATGTCATCAGAATACACTTAGCAGGTATGGGCTGCAGCGGCCCAATGTTTAATATAGTTTTAGATGAGCAAAAAGAAACAGATGTAGCTGAAAAAATACAGGATATAACTTTCTTAATAGATAAAAACTTAGTAAATGATTTTGAAGGTTTTACCATAACTTGCGCTGCTGAAAATGGAAGAGGCTTACTTCTTGAGCCAAACAAAAAACCAGAGGGCGGCGGATGCTCCGGCTGCGGCGGCGGTTGCGGACACTAAAAATATAACATAAAAAACAAATTTTCCACCCTATTAAGGGTGGATTTTTTTGCAATAGGATATTTCTTATTTAATATGTTTTTTAACAGAATTATATTTTGATCTACTTTTTTCTTCTGGATCTATATATTCATAATCCCCGCTTTCATTTTTTTTAATACCTAAGGAAGCCATTTGCTTGTTAGTAACTTTGCGTTTATTGGTCATAAACTCCTCTCCTTTCTAACTTTTAGAGTTTCCCTAATATCCTTCCTTAATTCATGCTCTATAATTCTTATTACAAAAACCAATACTCTTTATAAATAATTTGAATATAGAAAACTAATAATATTATTGTAATCACTTTTTTTTTAATAGTATAATTAGTATAATTAATAATAATTTTCACATAGAAGTGATTATATTTTTATTGTTTTGAAAATATATAGAAAGAAGGTAGAGACATGAGTGCTATAAAAATTAGCGATATAGCTTATAATGAGTTTAAAGAGCTTTTAGAGCAAAATGATGTTAAAGATAATGTAATCAGAATCAATCTAGCAGGTATGGGCTGAAGCGGCCCAACATTTAATATTGTTCTGGATGAACAAAAGGAAACTGATTTAGCGGAAAAGGTAAAGGATATAACTTTTCTAGTAGATAAATCCTTAATTGAGGATTTTGAGGGCTTTGAAATAACCTGTGCTGCTGAAAACGGAAGAGGCTTGATGCTTCAGCCTACAAAAGATCTAGGCGGCGGAGGCTGCTCTGGCTGCGGCGGTGGCTGCGGAGAATAAGAAAAAAGCGACTGATGTCGCTTTTTTTAATGCACAATTCACAGTTCACAATGCACAATTATGGAGGATTTTTCTCCGTTACACTATGAAAAATCTATAATTATATTTAAAGTGGCTTAGCCGCTAAAAAGCCGTTGCTAAGCATTAGCCACGCTTCATAAATTCCCAATTTTTCGTAGCGATAGTGGAGAAAAAATTTCCTTCATTGTGAATTGTGCTCTGTGCATTGTGAATTAAATAAAAATTGCGAAGCAATTTTTATTTATCTGCCCAATCATGCAGCATTTCCCTCATGACCTTTAATCCATAAGTATTATCCACTTTTTCTCCACTTATAGCCTTCAATCTCTTTACCTCTCCATAGGGTTCTTTAAGAGAAAGCTTTTCTCCCTTTCCTGTTAAAACCCATAGAGTCTTAAAATGAATAGGCTTTGCTTTAAGCTCCTGCTCTCCAAGTCCATCGGTAAAATATATTAAAATATGATTCCTCCAGGACTTTTCTTTTATATACTCAAATACTGGTGAAAAGGCTGTTCCACCCCTTTTATCTAGTCGCCTTTTAATATCTCTTTTAGAATTTAATTTGTAAACTCTTCTTATCTTATTGTCACATTCTATAATTGTTATTTCTGCTTCGTGATTTTTTATAATACTAAAAATCTCAATAATTATCTGCTCGATTTCCTTATCTGTGATGCTGCCACTAATATCTACAGCCACAATTATTTCTGCTATACGATTTTTTAAGGTACCCCTTAAATCCAATCTATCTGGCTGTCTTCTATCCTTTCTGGTTATGGTCCTTTTATGACCTTGAGGAAGAGTTCTAAGCATCCTTTTTAAATAGTCCTGCCAAGGCAAATCTGGTTTTTGGAAAAAGGAGGCTATTACATCTTCTAACCCCGTAGGTATTTTACCCTTATTGGCGTTAAAAGCTAACTTCTTCGTCATTTCTTTTAAGCTTTCAGTACTCATATTCTCTATATTATTCCATTTATCATGAGCTTTCTCTAAATCTTGAGAAACTTCTAAGGTATCTAGGGAAGGATTTACTTGCCCTTTTCTCTTTATAGCATCAAGAGCCTGTTGAATTAACTCCGCATATTTTTCCATGGATTGTTCTTCTTTTAAATCTATATTATAGGAAAACTTTACATTATCAAGCTTTGCACTCCAAGAGGGTAAGTGCTTTATGTATTGATTCACTGATATATCCATAGCAAGATTAACTGCCAGCTTACTATATCTATCATATAAAGCTCTAGCTCTATAAATGTGTCCGAACATTATATGATAAATATCATGTTTAATAAGAGCTTTTATTTCCTCATAACTGCATTTTAAAAGAGATAGAGGATTAAAATACATAACATATCCTGTTAAAGCAGCCTCCGTCATAATGGGCCAGCTTATCTTATAGCTTATCTCTCTTTTTACTTGTACCATGAACATTCCAAAAAAGCTATCTTCCTTTTCCATTAGGGAAATAATACAATTCTCTAATATATTATAAAAATCTCGCTTAAATTCATCTCCATAAATATTAGGGTCTTCCTCAATAATCTGCTTTAATAGCTTTTTTCTTAAATCCTCTATATTATTAAAAACCATAGGCGCTCACTCCAAATACAGAATTTTATATGTAACAACTAAAGAAAAGTTCTATAAAATTATCCTCTTCCCTAAATTCCCTGTAGAGAGTTTTATCGTAATCGCTCTTTATCTCTCTCATAATTCCAAGTCTTAAGTCCTTTGGATAATTCATGAGCAGCTTAGAGAATATAGCCAGATGCTTTTCTTCATGGTTATGTTCTTCAAGATGCATAAGATAATTTTTAGCTATTATATAGAGCCTTGAGTGAGTTTCTCCCTTTAGCCTATCCCTTAAATCTTCACTTATCACTTCACTATTGAATATATCCTCTGCTTTTATGTTAAATTCTTTATAGCTTTCTAAGAAAGAAATAAAATCCTGAGCAATGCTAACTCCCACATTTCCCTTCACCACATTATAGAATATGTTTTTATCATACTTTTCTTTACTTCCTAAATATACCTTGTAAGCCTTGGATATACGCTCCCAGCTCCTTGGGGTAGCCTTTATATGCTCTCTAGAATCTGGAGTGTGCAGATGCTGTGGAAAGGTTGAAATAAACTCTAATATATGGGTATGGATGTTTCCACGACTACTCATACCCCATTGTACCCATTCCTTAACATCAGAATCCAATTCAAGCCACACAAATCTATCCTCTTGAGCTGGATCCATATCCACTACTTGATATTCTGTATTTTCATAAGCTTCATATTTGTTTGATGGATTCATAGCCGCAATAACCTCTACATTATAAGGTAAATCATAACCATTAATTTCTCTATTTAATATTAAGTTCATAAGCTCTTGCTGAACGCTATGTTCGCATCTATTGATTTCATCAATAAATAATATAATATTCTTATTTGGATCTTTCTCTGTAATTTCATCAATCTCTAGCAATTTAGTATGTACAGCATAGACCGTCTTTTTTCTTTTCTTTCTTAAGTTGTTTACCTCAACTTCATAGTCTTGTACTGTAGGTAATCCTCCTATTTCGCCCTCCTTTAATAGATTGGCGTCTATAGTAATTAAATGATAATTTTTATTTTCACATAATCTTCTAACGAGAGAAGTCTTTCCTATACCACTTTCCCCTATTATAAGTGGCACAGCCTTACTTTGTAATATTAACTCAATAGTCAAAAATGCATCAGAAAAATTCACCTTAAAAACTTCCTTTCCAAATATAAAAGCCAAAATAAAATTTATGAAAGCTTATAATCAATCAATATTTGCTTTGCTTTTTTACTGCCATAGTTATATACAAAATCAATTTTATCCATATCTAATATTTCTAGACTAATAAAATCTACCACATATTTTTCTTCAATATCCTCTTCTTTAAACTTCTCTATAAGCACTTCATCCACCATAGAAACATCTAAATCTTCATATATATACTTTAAAATATTTATATTGGCCTTCATAAAAAGTTTTAATTTGTTTTCATCATGAGCTTCAATATAGGTTATAGCTTCTTCATTTTGAGCAACTGCAGCAATTTGAGCACTTAAACAAGGCTCCTCAATATGTTTTATGGCTGCCCAATATTTATTTATGGCTGCTATTTGCACCTTCTCAGAAGGCTCTTTTATGTATTTTACAGCATCATAATCCTTAGAAACCGCTAATACTTGTAATTCCTCTGAAGGATTTTTTACATACTGTATGGCCCATCCTTTAGAAGCTAAAGCTGCCTTTATAACATGCTCCTTAGGCTCTTTTAAATATTTTAAAGTATTCCAGGAACTGCTTACCGCTATAAGGCTTACTTCCTCAGAAGGCTTTTCTATGTACTCTATAGATAAGGCATTAGATTTTACAGCTTCTAGCTGTACCTTATAATCGGGATTTTTTATATATTGAATAGCTGCTCCATTCTTTCTTACTGCTGCTAATTGCATCTCTAAGCTTGGATTTTCTATATTTTTTATATAAAAAGGATTTTCTAAAACTAATTTTACATAAAATTCTTCACTGGCCATGTTTATCCCTCTCTTATTAAATATATAGGATAATTAATAATCATTATCCAAAAGCAATTATATCATAAATCATAGGTTAATAATAGTTTTCTCCTAGTAAAAAATAACTAGTAAACAATGAATTTAAAGGCATTAGAACTAAAAGTTCTAATGCCTTTAAAATAATTATAGCTCTCTAAATTTTTCTACATCCCTTTGTATAGAAAACAGTAAATTGTTCAACTCCCAGACTTCCCCTTCTTCGATAAGCTTATTTAATTGTATTTGATATCTAGTGGATTCGGCAATTTTCCCCAGGGATATTAGGGTTAAAATATTGTTTATTATATTAGAAATTATGTCTGATTTAACCTCAAATAATTTTTGTGCATCCTTTATCTCATCTTTAATCTCCAGCATTTGTTCATCTAATTGAAAGGCTGAATCTGCCGCACTTTTAAGCTTCTTTCTTATATTTTCAGGTATTTGCTGCTTATACTTATAGTTTAAAGAATGTTCAATAGTAGCCCAAAAGTTCATAGCTAAGGTTCTTATTTGAAATTCTGCCAGTATCTCTTGTTGTCCCTCTGCCATGTTTACTGGATATTTTATTATTATATGATAACTCCTATACCCGCTCTGCTTTACATTTTTAACATAATCTTTTTCATACATTATTTGCATATCTTTTCTTTTTCTTATTAACTCTACTACCTTTTCTATATCATCTACGAATTGACACATTATTCTGAGCCCAGCAATATCCTCCATCTCATATTGAAGCCTATCCATGGGTATGTTAAATTTATTTGCTTTTTCTAAGATACTAGATATTTCCTTGACTCTTCCTGTTACAAACTCTATAGGAGAATACTCGTTTCTCCTTCTAAATTCTTTTCTCATGCTTCTAAACTTAACCTTAAGCTCTTCTACCGCCTGTTCATAAGGTGCTAAAAAAGATTTCCATTGTTTAATTGCCATATCATCACCTTCATGCTTTAAAAGTATTTATAAAATTATATTTAAAAATTATATATATACTATTTGTTATCAATATTATACATTATAACAAATAGTATATGTATTGATAAATATATATATTTTTATGCTATAATATTATTAATTATAGCATAAGAGGTGTAATTATGGCTGACTCTCAAAAGAATAATACAGATATTTTTTCCGGATTAGAACATCTAGGATTTCATGATGTAGAAGATATTAAAATATTTAAAAAAGATGAACAAGAAAAAATGCTGAAAGATACAAAAGTTATCGATGAAGATGAGAAAATACTATCCATGCTTTACGACAGAGAAATTACATGCCCAGTGTGTCAGAGCAGATTTAAAGCTCGCTCTGTGAAAAATTCTGCTGCAAGAGTTATGAAAAAGGATTCTGATTTTTTTATACGCTACTCACAAATAAACCCTTATTTTTATGATGTATGGTTATGCAATATTTGTGGATATGCCTCTATGAAAATAGATTTTGAAAGAGTTAAAGGCTATCAGATTGACCTTATTCAAAAGAACATATCTATTAAATGGAAGGGAAAGGTTTATCCTCAGATATATGATTGTGGCATAGCCATAGAAAGATATAAATTAGCCTTATTAAACTATGTAGTAATGGAATCCAAGGCTAGCTCAAAAGCAATGGTTTGTCTAAAAATTGCTTGGCTATACAGATTACTAGAGGATTATTCTTCTGAAACTACATTTTTAAGACAAGCCTTAGAGGGTTTTAGTGAAGCTTACTATAGTGAAGATTTTCCTATCTATGGAATGAACAGATTTACCACCATGTATTTAATTGGTGAATTAAATAGAAGAGTTGAAAACTATGAGCAAGCTCTTTTATGGTTTAGCAAGGTAATTACTACTCCCTCTGTTCCACAAAAATTAAAAGAACTTGCTAGAGATCAGAAGGACTTAATTAAAACTTCTATAGATGCTAATAAAGAAGAAGAGGAATCAGAAGAAGATGATGAACCCAAAAAGAAGAAGAGAAACCTTTTTTTATCATTTTTTAAGTAATTGAAATTTAATTTAACTTATAATGCAATTTAACATTTTATATGTTATAATATACATAATTAAAGGAATTTTTACATATGTATGCGATAAAGGGAGGATTACTATGTCTTTTTTTAGAAAAGGTAAGGCTGAAAAAAATGAAGCTCAAGCCGATGTGATAATTCAAGCTGAAGTAACTAACGCTGCAGTGCTTGAAAACTCTAGCTACGATGAAATATCTTCAACTGTTGATAGTGAAGTAAAAGAACAACTCTCTAAAATTAAGGAAAGTTCTGATTATCTTGCTGCAACTTCCTCTGACATAAATGCTTCTATAAACGAGATGTCTTCCTGTAATATATCTCAAAGTAAGGACTTATCTAAAGCTTCTAATATGCTTAAAGACTTTAGAGAAACCATGGAAGAGCTAGCCTTTAATGTCACCAATGTACAAGCTCAAGTACTTGATACTGACAAGATGGCAGACTCTGGTTTAAATACAATTCAAGCTTTAGACACTTCCATGGAGCAATTAGAGGATGCCGTTAAGGTATCAAATTCTACAGTTAATAATCTAGTATCTAAACTAGAATCTGTAAATTTAATTACTGACTCCATAAGCCAAATAGCCAGTCAAACTAATCTTCTAGCCCTAAATGCTGCTATTGAAGCTGCAAGGGCAGGAGAAGCTGGCAAAGGCTTTTCTGTAGTAGCTGGCGAGGTAAGAAAGCTGGCTGAAAATTCTAAAACTGCAGTACAAAATATAACTAAAATTCTCGAAGAAATAAAGGTGGATATTTTAAGTACCTCCTCGGCTATGTCTAAGGGAAACATTGCTTTAGAAGCTCAGCAAAGCACTATTGGTGAAACTAAAGATACATTTTTAAATATAAAGAATTCAATTCATGAAGCTTCTGATGAAATAGATAAGTGTATTGAAAACTTACTAATCACTAACGAAAAGAAAAATGAAATCATTGAATCCGTTGAGCAAATTTCTAGCACCTCTGAAGAGAACTCTTCTTTATCAGAGGAAATCGCGGCTACTGTAGATGCTCAGCATTCTACTATAGAATCCATAAATGAAAATGTTAAAAATTTAGAAGCATTAATAAAATAAGCTGCCTTGAGGCAGCTTATTTTATTATATTATATGAATAAATTTACATTAGAGTCTTCTGCTTCTCCCATATAATAACCAACTCCACCAATTTTAACTCCATGGATTAATTCCTCTTGCTTTAAGCCTAAAAGATCCATAGACATTTGGCAAGCAACAATTTCTACTCCACTATCTATAGCTGATTTTATTAATTCTTCAAGGGAAGATACGTTTTTATCCTTCATTATTTTTCTTATCATCTTTGGCCCCATGCCCATCATATTCATATTGGATAATTTAAGCTTCTTAGTTCCTCTCGGCATCATAGCTCCAAACATTCTTTCAATGAAGTTCTTTTGTACAGGTAACTTTTCACCTTTTCTTAATATATTTATACCCCAGAAGGTAAAGAACATGGTAACCTTCTTCCCCATAGCCATAGCACCATTAGCTATTATAAAAGAAGCTATTGCTTTATCTAAATCTCCGCTAAAAACTACCATGGTCTGGCCATTCTTGTCTTGATTATTTTGCTTAGTCTCTGAAGGGCAACATTTTTCTTCTACATTCTTATCTAAAGAATTTTTTTTTAAGTAGGCTGTAATTATACCATTAGTCTTTTCTAAATTAACCAATTCATTGCCTGTTTTACTACTCCATGCCTTAATATCTTCATAAAATCCAGGATCTGATGCTTTTATCTTCAATATTTGTCCTGGCTCTAAATTATCCATACTATTCTTTACTGTCATAAGTGGTCCAGGGCAGCATAATCCGCAAGCATCACATTCTACATCATAACCCTTTCCCTGATCTTTAGGCTCATCCTTTTTATCATTAGAATCCTTATTATCCTCTTTACTCTCAGAAGGCTTAAAATCTGCTAAAGATTTTGATTTATATCCTCCAGTGACATTTTTAACTTTAAATCCATTTTGAGATAATATTCTAGAGGCTATATATCCTCTTAATCCTACTTGACAATATATCCATATATTTTTATTCTTATCTAACTCATTCATTCTGCTTCTTAAGGAGTTTACAGATATATTTAATGCTCCTTCAATATGACCGTTATCTACTTCTACTGCCTCTCTAACATCAAGTAAAACATCATTTTCGCTGTCAAATTCTGATAGCTCTGAAGGTGTTATGGTTTCCACTTTCCCCGTTAATATATTTTGGGCTACAAAGCCTGCCATATTTACTGGTGACTTCGCGGAATTATATGGTGGTGCGTAGGCTAGTTCTAACTCTGTTAAATCTTCTATGGTTCCTTTCAATTTAATAACCGTAGCTATAACATCTACAAATTTATCTACTCCATCATACCCTAAGGCCTGTGCTCCTAATATTACGCCTTCCTCATTAAAAATTAATTTTATTGATAATTGAGTAGCTCCTGGATAATATGACGCATGAGAATTTGGGTGAATATATATTACCTTATAAGGTATATTCAATTTTTTTAACGTTCTTTCATTATTTCCAGTGCTAGCTGCTGTTAGCTCAAACACTTTAATTATAGCTGTTCCTAACGTTCCTTTATATACAGACTTAATTCCACAAATATTATCTGCAGCAATTCTTCCCTGTCTATTGGCTGGGCCAGCCAAAGGTATAGCTGCATCTGTACCATTTACAAAGTCTTTAATTTGTACTGCATCTCCTACAGCATAGATGCCATCTATATTGGTTTGCATATGCTCATTTACTATTATATGGCCTCTTTCTGTAGTATTAATTCCACTGTTTTTTATAAATGCTACATCTGGCATTACTCCAATGGCCAGAATAACCATATCAGCTTTTATATTTTTCCCACTATTTAATGATACTTCCACAGTATTATCTATATCCTTAAAGCCTTTAACTCCATTGTTTAAAATCAAAGATACTCCATTATCTTGAAGTTCCTTTTCAGCTATAGTAACCATATCAGAGTCAAAGGGTGCTAATATATGTGGTGCAGCTTCAACCAAGGTTACCTCAATGTTTCTCTCTTTTAAACTCTCTGCCATCTCAATGCCAATGTATCCTCCACCTATTACTACAGCATGAGATACCTGTTTTGAATCCACATAAGCTTTTATTCTATCTGTATCTGGTATATTTCTTAAGGTAAATATCTTTGAACTATTTATACCTTCTATATTAGGTCTTATGGGCTTTGCTCCTGGTGATAATATTAAATAGTCATAACTCTCTTCATATAGCCCTTTTTCTTTACTACTAACCTTTACTGTCTTATTCTCAGGATTTACCTCTATGACTTCACTATTAATTCTTACATCTATATTAAACCTAGCCTTCATAGCTTCTGGAGTTTGAACTAATAGTTTCTCCCTATCTTTAATAGTTTCTCCAATATAGTAAGGTAGCCCACAGTTTGCAAAGGATATATACTGATCTCTTTCAAACATTACTATTTCTAAAGATTCGTCTAATCTTCTGAGTCTTGCTGCAGCTGATGCTCCACCAGCTACCCCGCCTACAATTAAAACTTTTTTACTCATGATATTTCCTCCTATATAATTAATGCCTATAAATTATTAATTCAAAATTTAAATTAAACAGTTTATTAGCTCTTTAACTTTTTCATCTTTTACTTTATAAGTTATTTCTAACCCATTTCTCTCTCCCTCTATAATACCCGCAGCTTTTAGCTTCTGTAGATGTTGGGAAATAGTAGACTGAGGTATGCCTAAACAGCTCTGCATATGAGTAACATTACACCCTCCGTTCTCTAATAATCCATTTATTATACAAAGTCTAACTGGATGAGCTATAACCTTTAAAACCTCTGCAATTTCTTCGTACTTCTTATAATCTTTATCCATCTTTAATCACCTTCTGCAATAAATCGTTATATTTATATATTACGATATACAAATATAGTTTGTCAATATATAACATTTGAAATTAAATATATTTTATAGATAAGATAAATCCATATTATATGTTTAGCATTAAATTAAAATTTAAACCTATAGTATAAATTTATAAATTTCTTTAAAGATTATGATAAAAAAATCCTATTACTCAGCACAGCAAATTGCCAGCTAAATAATAGGATTATCTTTATTTCTATAATATTTTTACAGGATCAAAGTTAATATAATCGCAAGAAGTCATAATATATTCAACACCATCTTTTTCGCCCTTCATCACTCTAGAAAGAGAAGGTCCGTGTAAATGGCCATAAATGACTTTTGCTACTCCAAATTCTTCAAAAATATCCGTAAAACCCGAACTCTCATATTTATCATTAGTAGGTGGATAATGTATCATACAAATAATTTTTCTATGACCTTGCTTAACAGCTCCCTCTAAAGAAAGCCTTAATCTTATAAGCTCTCTCGTATATATCTTTTCATCCTTTGAAGAGAAGCTTTCAGAACCTGGACATATCCAACCTCTGGTTCCGCAGATAGCCCAATCCTCATAGGTAAAAAAATTATTTTGTATAAAGCTCATATTATCAAAAAGACTATTTAGTTTTGATATGCTTCCCCACCAATAATCATGGTTACCCTTAATAATTATTTTGTTACCGGGCAATTTATGGATCCATTCCAATTCCTTCATACCTTGCTCCATTTTCATAGACCAAGATATATCTCCTCCAATGAGCACAGTATCCTTTTCTGTTATTTTGTCATACCAATTTTCTTGTATCTTTTCATCATGCTTATACCAGTGTTCACCAAAAACATCCATTGGCTTATCACCACTTAGAGCTAGATGAAGGTCAGAAATAGCGTAAAGAGCCATAACATCTTCACCTTCCCTTCATTAGTTTATCCATATCCGTAACATAAGCTATAATATGAGCTACCGCCTCATAAAGTTCACTAGGTATGTATTCTCCTACATCCACATTAGTTAATAAATTTGCTAATTCTTTATTATAAACTACAGGCACATCATTTTCTTCGGCATTTTCTATTATCTTGTCAGCAATATGTCCTAATCCTGCAGCAGTGACTATAGGTGCATCATAACTTGTTTCATATTTTAGAGCCGCAGCCTTTTTCCTTTCTTTCATAATCCATCATCACCTTAAATCTCTATACTTTTATATCTACAGTAGAAATATCATTATCATTAAAAAACTCTCTGCAATTTGTAATATCTACTTCTACTTTTCTCTCTTTTACTGCCACAGAAATATCATAACCTAAAGTATATAAAGCTTCCATAAGCTTTGATTTTCCTGCTTCAAGAGCCTTCATCCATTTTTCTTCACAATTCATCTCTATGTCCATTTGCCTGTTTTTCACCTTAATATAGGCATCTACCATACCTAAGTTAATGGTATTTACATTTACTACTAACTTTACATTCTGACTATCTATCTTTTTCCCCTTATTTCTTTCATCCTTTATAATCAATTTACATGGATATTCATTATTATTCATATTTAAAGGTAAATCTAAATAATAGTACTGATTAGATACAGTATTAAAAACCTTCATATCATTAATATTATTTTTAATAAAGGCTAAAGCCTTTTCATATATTTCTGGCTTGCTTTCTAGATTATCACCTAATATGTCGCTAAGTAGATCTTTTAATAGATTTACTTTTGCATGAAGTTGCTCTTTTACTAGCTCTTGAGAGGTCTTATTTAAAATACCCTGCTCATTTACTTTAGGCTCTAACTTAGAACTACTCTGCTTTATTTGATTATTTAATTGTTCTATATTGGAATTTATAGATTCTTGTTTTACAAAAGCCTTGATAGAGCTAATTATTCTTTCAGCCTCCTTGGAGGTTATATCTAAATTCTTGCCCAATAAGCTTTTAAAAGCTTTATTTATATCCTCTTTAGTTATGTTATTTATTATGTCCGAATTTCCTGTTCTATTAAATACTTCTGTTTTAATCTCTTTTAATATGTCTTCATCTGAAATAGTATTTAACTTTCTCATTATACCATTAAACTCTTCCATATTAAAATTAAATTTTTTATCGCTAATTATATCATCTGCTATATATTTTATTACATCCGCATCCTTAGCTAAGGTTTTTAAAAGCTCCACAACACTTCCAGCCTTTTTATTACTGATCATATTATCATAACTCTTATACTTTTCAACTTCACTATTAAAATTAGTAACTGAATCTATTCTATTTGATAATAGGTTTATATTTTCTTTTAAGGTTTTAATACCTTCACTCTCTGTGGCTATTTCTATAGATTTTGCTATTTCACTTATTTCATTGTCTGTAAGTATAAGATCCTGTAGCAAACTCCTTACAGAATCTTTAATCTTATCCTTTGTATCTAAGAACACATCCTGGGAAACTCTTACTATATCTTTTAATATATCTGACTTTTCATTGGTTAAATTTCCCTGAAGCAAATCTTTTAGTATATCATCTATTTCTGTACCCTTCTCAAGCTGAGCTTTTATTAAATTAAGCAAGGTCTTTTCATCTGTCTTATTTAAAATATCCTTTAAATTATTTAATAATTTTTCCTGTAAGGATACATCCATTTTTAAATTTTGCTTTACTATATCCTTAAATAATTTTTCAATATCTTCTAATTCTATTTCTCCTCTGTTAATAACTTTTTCAATTTTATCTTTATTAGCTTCATTCTCAATGTCTTTTGGAATTACTTCTAATTCTACTTTTTCTTTTTCTGTTTTACTTTCATAGACAGCGGTATCTATTAATTCTTTAACTTTTTTCAACTTATTATATAAGCCTAAAGAGTCCTTAAATACCTTATTAAAGCTTTCAATGTTTTCTTTATTAACCTCTATATTATTCTCTACTAAAGTAAAAATGTCATCCTCATTAGTATTTTTTAAGGTAGAAAAAAACTTTTTTAGTTCACTTCTAATGTTTTTTGCTTCTTCACTATTTTTATCTATATTCTTACTTTGTAAATATATATCTATAAATTGATCTTCTTCCTCAGGGTTAGATAATATCTTTTCTTTAAAGTCTAATATGGTCTTCATCTTAGAGATATTTTCCTTTGTTAGGGGCATACCATGCTTAACCATTTTCTCTAAGATATTTATATCTTTTTTATCCATTCCTGTTTCTTCTAGTATGCTCTCTAAAGAACTTTCTTTCGAATCTGTTTCCTTTTCGTTTGACTTTATAAGTTTAATTTTCAACTTCCCATTTTCATAACCTTCGATTTGGAATCTTAAAATGCCATCTATGGGAACCTCTAGAGGTTCTTCTAGGGTTGCGGGAAATTGCCATCCATCTAATAGTTTTAACGATATTTCTTTTTTTGATTCATCCCTATTTACAACTCTTGCTGAAAATCTTTCTCCCACCTCAAAAGTCAATTTGCTAGACACCTTTTTAATATTATTATTGTATAGGCTATTTATACTCCATATCCCCGGCATTTTATTCCCTCCATACTCTATATAATTATATATATTATCGTTTAAAAACCTTAGTACTATAGGAAAAAAGCTACGGTGATCGCTTTTTTTGAATTCACAATGCACAATTAGGGAGGATTTTTTGACCTTGCTCTACGAAAAATCTTTAATTATATTTTTAGTGGCTTTGCCACTAAAAAAGCCGTGGCTAAGCATTAGCCACGCTTCTATAAATTTTCAATTTTTTCGTAGCCATAGTGAAGAAAAAATTACCTTCATTGTGAATTATGCACTATGAATTGTGCATTAAAAAAAGGCTAAAGAATAGCCTTTTAATAAAAGTTGCGTCGCAACTTTTATTTATTGTAACTCAATTTTATGATAGCTCTTTTTCCCTCTTTTAATTAAAGCTATACCATCCTTAAAATCTTCTTCCTTTAATGATCTTGATAGTTCTGTGACTTTTACATCGTTAAGAGCCAACCCATTTTGTTGAATTAATCTCTTTCCTTCACCCTTCGATGGTATTATTTTTGTCTCTACTAAAATATCAAGTAATGTTTTATTTAAATCCTCTTTAGTAATAACTACAGTAGGAACATTACTCATATCATTACCTGCACCAAATAATGCCTCAGCCGCTTCTTTAGCCCTTAGAGCTTCTGCTTCGCCATGAACAAGTTTAGTTACTTCGAAGGCTAGAACTTTTTTGGCTTCATTTATCTCTGCTCCTTCTAAAGCACTCAATCTTTTTACTTCTTCCATAGGAACAAAAGTTATCAGTGAAAGACATTTTTCAACATCCGCATCATTTACATTTCTCCAATATTGATAAAACTCATAAGGAGTAGTTCTTTCTGGATCTAGCCAAAGAGCTCCCTTTTCTGTTTTACCCATTTTTTTACCTTCACTGTTTGTAAGTAAAGTACAAGTCATAGCATAGGCTGGTTTTTGTTCTTTTCTTCTTATTAGGTCAACACCAGCAAGCATATTAGACCATTGATCGTCTCCTCCAAGCTGCGCTATACAACCATATCTTCTATTTAATTCAAGAAAGTCATAGCCTTGCATAAGCATATAGTTAAATTCTAAAAAGGATAATCCCTTTTCTAGTCTTTGCTTAAAGCATTCTGCTGTGAGCATCCTATTCACAGAAAAATGTACTCCAACTTCTCTTAAAAATTCCACATAATTTAAGTTTAAAAGCCAATCTGCATTATTAACCAATATAGCTTTATCTTCACTAAAATCTATAAATTTAGCCATCTGTTTTTTTATACTACTAACATTATGTTCAATGTCTTCTTTTGTAAGCATTTTTCTCATATCAGTTTTTCCTGATGGATCCCCAATCATAGCAGTACCACCCCCTATTAAGGCAATAGGTCTGTGTCCTGCTTTTTGCATATGAGACATAAACATTAAGGCAATAAAATGTCCTACATGTAGACTATCTGCTGTAGGATCAAAACCTATATAAAATGTAATTTTTTCTTTTTCAAGCGCTTCCTTAATCTCTGTTTCATGTGTAAGCTGCTTTATGTAACCTCTTTCTAATAGTGTATTATAAACGCTAGTCATGATATCCCTCCTAGTAATTACAATTAAACATATTATATAGTATATAAATAAATATGAAATTTATCAACATTTAACTGTATAGTTAAGTAAATTTATGATAAAATTTATGGTATTATAATTATTATGAGACCTATATTAGAAGGGAGGTATGTCTAATGAAAGGCCTTCATTTTAAGTCTATAGTACTTTGTAATGAGATCAATCTTAATACTATAGCATCACATTTTGGAATTAACAAAAAATTTAGATGGGAAGATCCATTAGTACTTAGTGATAATGCTTTAAAAGGTATTATACGTGAAATAGATGATAAAAGTATATATATTTATCATTTCGGTACCATTGTATTTATAAATATGGAACACCATGAGATACAAGACTTTGTTAATTATATTAAAAATATAGACCCTAATCTTAAAAATAATAATCCTGATCCTCAATTTAAAGATGAATATAAAATTGAAATAGATACCGAATATGAGTTTGAACTATTCAATGATCTAATGACTGCAAATGAATTAAGACCTTACTACCAAGATATAGTGAGTCTAATTCTTGCTAAGTCCACATCCTTAAGTAAAATAGAAAACAATATTGATACTTTGTTAGATAGCATTGAAGATATAATAAATTATCTACACAGTGGTAAATTTAATATGTCTGATAAGGATATTGCTAAGACCTCGGCTAAAGTGCTAAGATTCAAATATAACACCATATCCTATTTAATGCTTTTAGATAAACCGAGATCTGCTTGGAATGATGAGAATATAGAAGAGTTCTATTTACAAATGGCTACACTTTTCGATTTAGAGGATAGATATCAAAAATTAAAAAATAAAACTGAGGTACTTCAAGATATAACAGATGTGTTCTCCTCTCTTACCCATGAAAAAAGAGGAACAAAACTGGAAATAATGGTAATAGTACTGATTCTATTTGAGCTCATAATCTCTTTAATAGAATTTTTCATAAAAATGGGATATAAATAAAAGAAAAAAGCCCTCTAAATAAGGGCTTTTTTATGATGTCTTAAGCTACATATTTCTTTAAATAATCGGGTATTTCTTCCGTACAATCATGATTTATATTTATATAAAACTCTACATTATGTTTGCGAGCCAAATTTTCTATCTTTAAAAAGAAATGTGCCGCATCACTAATGTTTCCAGAGACAATGTTAAATAACCCATCTACAAAGATGTTTTCCACATCATAATCCTCTGAAAGTATGCCGCACAAAAAACCATAAAAACTCTCGTAATCTTTTAAGCTAAAATCATTTGTTGTTATAAATCTTATTCTTCTATCAAGCTCATGCATTGGTCTGCTGTCATCGTCGATGTACACAGCATTTCCCTTAATATTATTAGCCCTTTCATTTGCTAAGTGTATTAATGCTTTAGTCTTTCCTGAACCTCTCTTGTTACAAAATACATGTATCATTTTTACCACCCCTTGATTATTTTTTAGGTGAAATTTATTGCTTAGTTAAATTATACAATATTCTGAATATTTTTTCAATATCTCAATAATACTTAATAAATTTTTCATATATTATTTAAAATTTATTGTTTGTTTTTTAATACATTTATACCTGGAAATATAACTTTAAAACAATTTTCATTTCTTGAATTTATAAATGTAACCTTCCCATAGTTTTTGAAAGCCTTTTTCATTTTATTAAAACCTCTGCCACTTTGAATAAATCTTTTTTTATGGTCTAGAGTTATCAATTTCTCATATATCCACATATTTCGCTTAGAATATGACCTATTTTCACTCCATGCCTTATCTTCTATTAAGCTTCCTGGACTGACAACCACAGTGCTATTATGGCTTATTATTACTTCTATTTCCTTATAGGCATCACTATAATCTCTATATAATATTGCATTTTTTACGCTTTCAAATATAGCGTCAATAGGATAGCTTTTAGGTAAAATTCTATTTAAAATATCCATACTTTTATCCAACATTGATAAAAGATTTCCTTCTACTATAATAACCTCATCCTCATTTTTATTAATTCTATTAACTATTTTTATCATATTATGAGGCACATATAAGCTATTAATATCCGAGAATACTAGAAGTCCTCCTAGAGTTATCTTGTAATCTCCTGATTCCTTATCTTTATACAATATTGAAGCACTTTCCATTATCAAGTTTTTATTCTCTTCTGTAAAACCTATACCCTTAGAATTAAAATATTCTTCTACTAAACTCATATTCAGCATATATGGACTACTTCTTATAACAGGACATGCTTCTAAATTGAAGTTAAGATTTTCTTCAAAAGCTGCCATTAGCTCTTGCTTCCTCATAGTATCTGTGGTGGAACCCCTCCTTATATAAAAGGCTCCATTTTCTCTTAACTGATAAGGCTTTTGATTTCCATCATATATAGTTATAATAGCAATGTCCTTACCTTCTAATATAAAATTTTCTAAAGAAATAGGTATGGGAGGCTCACATCTTGAGCTTATTATTTGCTGTATTTGCTCTTCAGTAAATTTATCCTCCTCCTTTATTCCTATTATTTTTTTAGTTTTGTCTTCAATTCCTATTATGATATAGCCCCTCCCCCCTTTTGCATTGGCAAGAGCGCATATATCTTTAGCTAATTCTTTTCTTCCACTCTCAATATACAAATCTAGTTTCTGCTTAAAGTCTAATTTTATTCCTTCCTGCCTATTTATTAAATTTAAAAGTTTTTTCTTATCCATAGTCTAACCTCTAAATTATTATTAATATATATTATGCTATAATTTTATCTGCTTAAAACTCTATTTTTTCCTGAATTTTTAGCTTTATATAATAAATTATCAGCTACATTTAAAATATCTTCAAAATTATTCCCATCACAGGGGTAATAGCTTATACCAAAGCTAGCGGTAACCTTAGTCTTTGTCCCATTAAAATCTATACTATGGTTTTCTATAGACTTTCTTATATTATCTACAAATTCAGTAATCTTTTCTTTACTGATAACTGGATCTAGGTATATGACTAGTTCTTCGCCTCCATATCTTGCTAGAATATCATGCTCCCTTATGGATTGTTTTATAAGGCTGGAAGTTTGCACTAGGGCTTCATCTCCAAATTGATGTCCATACCTATCATTTACGTTTTTAAAATCATCTATATCCATCATAACTATAGCAAAGTCTTCAGAAGATTTATTACTAATTTTTTTACTTACGAAGTCAAAGAAAAACTTTCTATTATATATATCCAAAAGTGGATCTCTTTTTGCGCTTTCCTGAATTCTCTTATAAAGTATACTGTTCTCTATAGCAATACCAATTTGATTAGCTATGGAGGATATAAATTTTATGTGATCATAATTGAAAAAATTCCAGAGAGTTTGCTCTACTATTATATAACCAATGAATTTATCTCTTAAGTGTATGGGAACTCCTATGACAGAATGTATATCTTTTTTATGAGCACTATGCTTAAATAAAGGAGACTTACAATTAAGTACAAAAGGCTTCTCGTTTTGAATTTCTTTTAAATACTGAAATTCTTCTTCAATTACTTTAATATCCTCTATATTAGTAGCCTTTATGAATAACTCATCCTTTTCCTTTAAATATATAGATGAATAGGTAACTCCTAATATTCCTATTATCATATCATTAATCATAGAAACCAAATTTTCATCACTCAAGTAGGAATTTATGTACTTACTTATTTCAACAATATTAACTAGTGCATCAAGATTTTTTTCAAGTTTAATATTTTTTTCACTTAGAGTTTGAATTTGAATCTCAGCAAAATTTTGATAAGTTTCAAATTCATTTTTTAATTTTAAATACATCTGTCCATATTCGTCCATAATTCTCTCTCCTGATTATTTGGAATTAAAGATACGCTAAGTATGGGAAAGCAAAATAAGATAACGAGCTTTAACATAAGGCATATAATAAAAATAACCAATCAAACAACAAATACATTGACTAATTATTCTTTTAAAGATGTTTAAAATTAGATAATATTTATAGGGATGATATTATAGTATAATAAATATATTTCTAATTCAAGGCAATTATGGTTAAAGTTCATTATCTTACGGTGAAGTGTTTAATTTTATATTTAAATTACTAAAATGCTAAATTGAATTATCTATAGTTAGTAAATTGCAATTCTATTCCAAAATCCTTGCCTTTTAGAAGAGCAATAGCTGCTTGCAAATCGTCTTTATCTTTTCCAGAAATTCTTAGTTGATTCTCCATTATCTGAGCCTGAACTTTTATCTTGCTACTTTTTATCTCTTGTACTATTTCTTTTGCTTTCTCTTTGGATATTCCTTTTACTATTTTTGCTATCTGTCTAACACTACCCATGCTAGCTTTCTCAATTTTTCCTAGATCTAGAGCCTTTGGAGAAACACCTCTTTTTATTAATTTAGCTTTTAGAATGTCAATAACTGCATCCATTTTAAATTCATCATCTGCCAATAATTTTATCTCTTCTTCTCCTAGTTCTATTTCTACTTTACTGTTTTTAAAATCGTACCTTTGATTAATTTCCTTTAATGCTTGATTAATAGCATTATCTACTTCTTGCATATCCACTTGGGATACCACGTCGAAAGAATATGAACTTGCCATATGTAGCTTCTCCTCCTATAATTAATTGTAACAAATATACAAATATAGTTTAATTTATTTTCACAATCATATCAACTATTTAATAAAATTTATATATATATTGCAAGAGTTCTAATATATTTTATGTAGCATTGTTTATATTACTTGACCCTTCTATATATACCTGAGGTTCTATTTTTAAGTTTGTTATGTCTATAGGATTATTAATTTTAACTTTAGGATATTTTCTATAAAAATCTTCTTTTATTTCAAATATATCTAATTCTTTTTTCTTAAATTCATCAAAGATAATCTCCGTATATTTTTTTATATTAGCCTCAGCACTTTTTTGCAGCTTTTGAAAATTAGTACTATTAAAAGATAAATCACCTTGTGCCTCTGCTATGCTGGTTTTAACATATATCTTTTTGACTAAATTTATATTTTTACCATCATAATGGATTTCAGTCTTAGTAATATTTTTTAATATCTCTAAAGTCACAAACTTTTCTGGATTATCTGGATTTGTAATCTCCAAGGTTCCTTTCCTCACCTTATTTGTTAAGAAATTATAAGCCTGACCCTGAGCTACATTTATTCTCTCTACCATTTTATCATTTTGTAATATAGCTCCTCCAGATATAGTAAGTCTTTCTTCCACATCTTGCTTTTTTATTTCAATTGCAGTCAACACAGCAATCTTGCTTCCTGATTTTCTTTTTACTAAATAATCATTTAGTGTGGATTTTAGTGCTCTAGAGGAAACCCCTATGTTCTCAATTAAAAAGTTTAAATTTAAGCCTATATACTCCTCATCTTTAATTTTCAGCTTCATTAATTTTTCTGGATCACCAAAAAATACATAAACATTTGGGCGTACTATCAATTCTTGATCTCTGTTTATAAAATCTACATAATTGGTTAATCCGTATTCTGCAACCTTGCTCGTAAAAATTATGGCCTTATTTTGAGTGTAATTAATGATATAACTAGAGGATAAATTTATATCTCTACTTGCTTCTAAAGCTGTCTTTCCTATGCCTCTAAAAATCAGTCTTTGACCTTTTTCTGAAGCAGAAGAGCTACTTCGGTAAGGTTTAAAACATTCCAAATATGTTACGACTTTCCCATCGTTATCTACATCATAAAGCACGGAGGTGACAAAAACTATTTTATTTATATCTCTGTAACTAAAACATCCATAAAAGCTTAAGGAGAATATTACTATAATAAAAAAGCTAAATACTTTCTTAAATTTACTCATAGGTCATCACCTTTTTCTTTTATCTTGTGTCTTAAATAGATTCTTGGAAATACTATTTAGAGAAAATCTTATGACTACATCTTTATACTTTAATGTTCGTAACGAGCCTAGAGGGTACAAATAAGCATAACCAGAGCTTTCTAAGCTAGATAAATGAGAAATCAGCATAAAAAAGCCTATATAAAAACCTGGTAACCCTAGCAATGCCCCGAAAATTACTAGTGCCACTGCCCATAGAGAAACTGCTCCATAAATTTTGGGTATTAAAAAATAAGATATGGTGCTCAATGCTACTATCAATATGGTTATTTGTGACGCTAATCCTGCACCCACTGCAGCATCTCCTAATATAAGGGCTCCTACTATGCTCATAGCCTGACCAATAGGCTGCGGCAATCTTACTCCTGCTTCTTTAATCAGTTGGAAAAATACCATCATCATTATTACTTCAATTACTGTAGGAAAAGGTACTCCTGCTCTTGAAACAGCTAATCTGAATACAAAAACAGAGGGTATCAGTGAAAAATGATGGGTTACAATAGCTACATAAAGACCTGGCAAAAATGTAGCTATGAAGAAAGCCACCCACCTTAATATTCTTGTGATATTGCTAAAATATCCATTAATATAATAATCATCAAGCATATGGAAATTTTCTATGAAGAAAAATGGTACAGTGAGTACAAAAGGTGTTCCATCTACTATAACAGCAATTCTTCCTTCCATTAATTTCGAGGCAACTTCATCAGGCTTCTCACTATAACCTATGGTATCAAAAAGAGTTTTTTTATGTCTTAATTTTTCTTCTATATAATTAGTATCTAAAATAAACTCTTCTTCCATGCTCGAAAGCTTCTCTCTTGTATCGCTAATTAATTTTCCGGGTGCCACATCTTTTATATACCCAAGTACCACAGTAGTATTAGATTTTTTTCCTATAACCATACTTTCAAACTTTAAATCAGGATTTTTAATTTTTCTACGCAGTAAGGATATATTATCAACAAAGGATTCTGTAAAGCCTTCTCTAGGTCCTTTTATAACAGATTGAGTTATGGGAATAGTCACACTTCTTTTAACAAAACCCTTAGCCTCGCAATACAATATCTCACTATACTTATTGGATAAAATCACTACATCTCCAGACAATATATGCATTATAGCATCTTGATTATCCTTAACATACTCTACAATATTAGCTTTTAGTATTTTACTTCTAATACCTTCCATACTGCAGTTATCATTTTCAATCTTTTCTAATGGTTCTACTATATATTCGCTTATAAATTTAGAATCGCATAAATTATCAATAAAAATTAAGGTTAATATTAAATGCATATTTTTTATTTCTCTATACTTAACATCTACATTATCCTTAAATACTTCTCTTATATAATTCAAAGCTTCTTCCATAAATAATCACCTAAGATTATTATTTTCAGCACATAAGTTTAATATTCATATTTTTAGTCAATAATCTAAATTGATATATATTAAAAGGAGATCTCAATATGGATAAATTATCTACAAAACATTTTATGTTTTTTATATTTGGAACATCCATAGTAACTCTAAAGACTTACCCCTCCTTATTAATCCAAAGTGGTGGTAGAGAGACTTGGGTCATATTTATTTTAGCTTCAATATTATTATTTTTTTATTATATAAGCATTATAAATACTTGTAAAAGACTAAACATATACGATATAACAGAAATTTATCGTAAAGCTCTTGGAAAATATTTGGGTGTTTTTTTTATTTCGTTTTTTTATTTTAATATATTTTTAAGTGTTGTAGAATCTTCAGCCTTGGAAGCTAATAGTATGCATACAAATATGTTCATAGAAACTCCTATATGGTATTTACAATTGTTATTCATTGTACCTGCTATCTATACCTTAACAAAAAATCTAAATGCAATAAAAATCTGTAGCCTAATAGGACTAATCTTTATTTTTCTAGCTGGAATTAATCTATCTATACTTTCAGCAAAATATAAACAGTACAAACTCCTATTTCCGATATTTCCAGAGGGCATTAATATATCTCATATTACAACTTTAATAAAAGTTTTAGGTGGTTACGGAAGTATAGCTATAAGCTTACCTTATTTAAAATTTATTAATGATAAAACTCATTTGAAAAAACATTCAATAATTGCAGTTATAATAGTAATACAAATGGAGATAGTTTCTATAATGGGTGTCATAAGCAGTTTTGGAGATGCAAGAGCCTCTACTATTTTCTACCCTAAACTAATTCAAACTCAACTCATAAATTACTTTGGATTTTTGGAAAGCGGAGAATTTTTTGTAATGCTCCAAATGGTAGGAGGATGGTTTGTTAAATATATAATGAGTTTTTATATCTTACTTTTATTTCTAAGAGAGATTTTTATAGACTACAAGAACTCCATAGTTTATATAGTATCAACCATAGTTTTTGCCCTATCTTTTCTAGTAGCAAAAAACAATTTAGTTTTGTTTAAAAACTTAAACTATTACCTATATATAAGCTTCTTTAACTATATACTTATACCCTTGATAATCGTTGCTATCGTTAGGCTAAGAGCACTTAATCAACCTAACAAATAGATGTTGAAATAATGCAAAATTATGTTATAATAATTTTAGAGCTAAGCTCAAAATTTTAGTAGATGGGTAATAATTTTTCTGTGGTACTGGTCCTTCCTTCTTAATCATAGGAAGAAGTAAACCAAGAGAATTATCCCTATGATTTTAAGGAGGTTCAATTATGCAAGACAGAAACATTGTATGTAAAGACTGTGGAAAGGAATTCGTTTTCACTGTTGGTGAGCAAGAATTCTTTAAAGAAAAAGGATTTGAAAACGATCCAGTAAGATGCCCAGAGTGCAGAAAAGCTAGAAAAGCTGAAAAGAACAACAGAGAAAGAAGATAATTTTTCTCTTAAAAAATCCCTTAGGACTACTTCCTAAGGGATTTAATTTTATTATTTAAAATTTGATATGTGTTACTTTTTTATAACATTTTTTAAAGCATGTATTAAAGGTATTGCTATAGCTATCCCTGCTACTACCTGTAGTATATTACTAGGTATATCATAGGAAGAAATTATCAACGCTTGTTTAAAACTAAGTGCTTTGTTACTAAATACTAGCTTTATAAAAGCTCCTGATATAAAGTATGCAGCTATCATAAAAATCCCTGAAATCACAAAGGATATTCCATTTCTTATTATGCTATATTTATTTCCTTTATAAATTATATAGGCTGCTATAAAGGCCATAACTCCTTTTATTATTAAAGTAAATGGTGCCCATAACAAGTATCCATGTACTATATCAAATAAACACATACCTAAAGCTGAAGCTACCATACCTTTCTTCCTTCCTAAAAAATAGGCTGCCACAAATACCATACTATCGCCAGCATGTATTACCCCATTATAAGAGGGTATATGAATTACAGATGTAGCCACAAATACCATGGCTGCCATTACTGCTACTTGAATAATACTCACTAATCTTATAGACCTAGAAACTAGTACTTTTTTTTCTTCCATTTTTTAAGTCCCCCTAATCCAAAATAAATCTATACCTTATAATTTTATTATATTAAGCAAAAATTATAATGTAAAATGTATCGATACGCTTCTCGAATTATCTAATACATTAATAATTATAATTTTGCAAATAATATAATCAGAGGAGGTGATTTTATATGACATTTTTGAGATGGTTAGGTGGCATAGTAGTTCTATTTTGGCTAATAGGTTTAATATTTAGAATTGGAGGGGGCCTTATAAATCTACTTTTAGTGGCCGCAGCAATTATATTTGTCATTGATGCTATCTTTGGCAGAAGAAAAACCATGTAGAATTTTTTAAATATTATTGACATATATCTCCTTAAGTAATATTATATAAGTAACATAAATGTTAAAATCTTTGATGAGAAGTAAGTAAGTTTATTCCCAGATTTAAAGAGAGCTGTAGGTGGTGGAATTACAGTAATCATGGATAAGCCGAATGGGTCTCTGAGATGCAGGATGAATGAATTAGTAGTCTTTGCCGTAAACCTTACGTTACAAAGGTAGGATATGTTAGTATCTTAATGAGGAGATTTGTTTTTATATCTCGAAATAGGTGGTACCGCGTAATATCACGCCCTATGTTTATTCATAGGGCGTTTTTTATTTTAAAATATACAATGTATTTTTAAATGTAATTATAAAATAAAGGAGTGAATTTTATGGAAGAAAAAAGAAAGGTAATTTTTAGTGGAATCAAGCCTTCTGGTGACTTAACCTTAGGTAATTATATAGGTGCCATAAAGAACTGGGTTAAGCTACAGGATGAGTATGATTGTTATTTTTGCGTTGTGGATCTTCATGCTATAACCGTTAGACAAGAGCCAAAGGATTTAAGACAAAGGACTCTAGAGATATTATCAATCTACATTGCTTCAGGCATAGATCCTGATAAAAATACCCTTTTCATACAATCTCATGTGCCAGTCCATTCTGAAGCTGCTTGGTTGTTAAATTGCTATACCTATATGGGTGAATTAAGCAGAATGACTCAATATAAGGATAAATCTCAAAAGCTAGGAGACTCCATAAGTGCTGGATTATTTAATTATCCTGTACTCATGGCAGCGGATATACTAATATACAATGCGGATCTAGTGCCCGTAGGTAAAGATCAAAAACAACATCTAGAAATAGCAAGAGATATAGCAGAAAGATTTAATAATATTTACAGCCCAACCTTTGTGATTCCTGATGCTTATATACCTACTGAAGGTGCAAAAATAATGGATTTACAGGATGCTTCGAAGAAAATGTCTAAGTCCGAAGAAAACCCTAATGGCTATATTTTAATAATGGATCCACCAGAGGTTATAAGAAAAAAAGTTAGTAGAGCAGTTACAGATAGCTTAGGTATCGTAAAATACTCCGATGAACAACCTGGAGTTAAAAACTTAATAAATATATTAAGTGTTCTTACTAAGGCTTCCCCAGAAGAAATTGAAAAAAATTATGAAGGTAAGGGCTATGCTCAATTTAAATCTGATGTAGCTGAGGCCATAATAAAAGAGCTTGAACCTATTCAAACAAAGGTGAAAGAACTCATGGCAAATAAATCTTATTTAGAAGAAATCTATAAAAAAGGCGCTGAAAAAGCAAATTATGTTTCTATGAAAACTTTAAGAAAGATGCAAAAGAAAATAGGTCTTATACCTATATCTAAATAATAAAATATCTTTCCTCTGAAAATAGAGTCTTAAAAAACTGTAGACTGTAATGGAGTAATTTCTCCACTACAGTCTACAGTTTTTCGTATTAATATTATCATAGCTTTAAGGGATACATTTATTCTTTTTTAGCTGGCTTTTAATATGAATTTATTTATAACATGGGCTACCCCATCTTCCTCATTAGTTTTAGTTATAAAATCCGCTATTTCTTTTACTTCATCAAAGGCATTTCCCATAGCTACCCCAAGACCAGCGTATTTAATCATATGCACATCATTGCCTGCGTCTCCTACACAGATTACCTCTTCTTGCTTTATACCAAGGTATTGCGCTATCATCCTAACACCTTCGCCTTTGTTACCTTGTTTATTCAAAAATTCTAAAAAATATGGAGCACTTCTTACTATAGTATATTCATCATATAATTCTTTAGGTAATTTAGCTATAGCCTCCTCCAATTTTTCTGGCTCTTCTACCATCATGACTTTAATAATATCTTCTTCTTCTTTTATAGTATTAAAGTCCACTAGATTTACATTTATTTTATTAATGGTACCTTCTAGTTCTGTATACTTGCTCATTACTGGAGTTATACATCCGCTTTTATCAAAGGCATGAATATTAATCTTTAGTTCCTTGCTTAGTTTATAAAGATATTTAAGATCGCTGCCCTTTATTAAATTATTTGAAATTACCTTTTTAGTTAAAGTGTTTTGCACAATAGCTCCATTATAGGTTAAAGCATAGTCTTCCTTGCGTATAAGATTTAGTTCTTCTAAATATTTCTCAATTCCTTCTAAGGGTCTTCCTGTAGCTAACACTACTTTTATACCTTTGGCCTTTGCTCTATTTATAGCTTTTATTGTCTCTTCCGATATAGTCTTATCTTCTCTAAGTAATGTGCCATCCATATCTACAGCAATTAATTTATACATATTAATTCCTCCTGAATTATATTTCTAGAGAAAATCAACAAGCTTTGATTTATCATTGATATTATAGCATTGTTTAATAAATATAAGTATTTTTATAATATTGCATTTATTTTAGATATTATCGTTTTCAGTTAAGGTTTATTAATCATTACTCTTATTCCGCTGTATTTTAAAATTAGCATGAACATATTAATGAAAAAAAACATAAAAATTCGTATTTTTATTGAAAAAAAATACTCAAACTGCTATAATTACTATGCTTTATAAAGATTAATAATAATCATTGTGAATGAGTATAAGATATATTGGAGGTTAAGCAAAAATGCCTATAAGAATAGCTATTTTAGGCGGTCCCAGATGCGGCAAAACAACATTAATTCAACAACTATATGTAGATATGAAGATCAAAGGCTTAAATGTAGGAGTAGCTACAGAATACAGCACTGATTACCTTAGAGATAAGGGTATGATTGAAAATATTGCAGAGCAATATGGTATTTATTTAGGTCAGCTACAGGTGGAAAACGCTTTAGATACCTTTGACTATGCCATAACTGACTATGCAACTTTTGTTCCCTATATTTATGCTAGATTTATGCTTGGTTCAAAAAAGAGAACTATAAAGGAAATTGAAATATTAAAAGATTTATATTGTCTGGCTTTAAAAGATTTGCCTAAATATGATCATATATTCTTTGTACCTAGGGAGTTTGGTTATGAAAAAGACGGTGTAAGATGGCAGGATGAAACCACTGCTGCCCTTATCGATAATGCCATAAGAGCATTTTTAGATGCAGAAAATGTTCCTTATACCATTATTGAAGGAAACACAAAAGAAAGAGCAAAAAAAATACTTAACATAGTAGGAGTTCATAAAGAAGAACCCTTAGAAGCATAAGCTGCTATACCTTGGATAAAATATACCTAGAGTATAAAAGCCTTGTTATTTAATTAGGAGGTTAATATGATTGATTTACAAAAGGAAATTGAAAAAAGACGTACCTTCGCTATAATATCACATCCTGACGCAGGTAAAACTACTTTAACGGAGAAATTATTATTATATGGTGGTGCTATAAGATTAGCAGGTTCAGTAAAAGCTAGAAAGGCTGCTAGACATGCTACTTCAGACTGGATGGAAATTGAAAAACAAAGAGGTATTTCAGTAACATCTTCAGTAATGCAATTTAACTATAGTGGATATTGTATAAATATATTAGACACACCTGGTCACCAAGACTTCAGTGAGGATACTTACAGAACTCTTATGGCCGCTGATAGTGCAGTAATGGTTATAGATGCTGCAAAAGGTGTGGAAGAACAAACTAAAAAGTTATTCCACGTTTGTTCTTTAAGAGGTATTCCTATCTTCACCTTTATCAATAAGCTTGATAGAGAAGCTCAGGATCCTTTCCAACTGCTAGAAGATATTGAGAATGAATTAGGAATAAAATCCTATCCTATTAACTGGCCTATAGGTTCAGGTAAGGATTTCAAAGGAGTCTTTGAAAGAAACAGCAATACTATTCAGGTTTTTAACGGCGGAAACCATGGTCAAACTGCTGTAGAATCCATGGAAGGTAATGTAGATGATCCTGTATTTAAGGATTTATTAGGAGAGTCTTTACATAATAAACTTATAGAAGATATTGAGCTTTTGGATATTGCTGGTGATGAATTTAGTATAGAAAAAGTAAGAAAAGGAGAATTAACCCCTGTATTTTTCGGAAGTGCTCTTACAAATTTCGGTGTAGAACCCTTTCTAAAAGAATTTTTAGGGCTTACTACGTCTCCTCAATCTAGAAATTCTACTGAAGGAGAAATTGATCCCTTTTCAGAGGATTTTTCTGCCTTTGTATTTAAAATACAAGCTAACATGAATCCTGCTCATAGAGATAGAATAGCCTTTATGAGAATCTGCTCTGGAAAATTCGAAAAAGGCATGGAAGTTTTCCATATTCAGGGCAATAACAAGATAAAATTATCTCAACCTCAACAATTCTTAGCTCAAGATAGAGAAATCATTGATGAGGCCTTTGCCGGAGATATAATTGGAGTGTTTGACCCTGGAATCTTCAGCATAGGAGATACTTTATGTAAAAACAATAAAAAATTTAAATTTGAAGGAATTCCAACCTTTGCTCCAGAGTTCTTCGCAAGAGTTAGACCAATGGATACAATGAAAAGAAAGCAATTTGTTAAAGGTATAAGTCAAATATCTCAAGAAGGTGCTATTCAGGTATTTAAAGAGCTTTACATAGGTATGGAAGAACTTATAGTTGGTGTTGTAGGTGTCCTTCAATTTGAAGTTTTAGAATACAGATTAAAAAATGAATATGGTGTAGATATAAAAATTGATAGATTGCCTTATAGATTTGTAAGATGGATTGAAAATAAAGATATGGATATAGAAAAGTTAAGCTTAACCAGTGATACAAAGAGAGTAAGGGATTTAAAGGATAGAAATCTTTTAATATTCCAAAATGACTGGGGAATAAATTGGGCTTTAGATCACAATAAAGGCTTGGTTCTATCAGACATAGGTAAAAATAATGACTAATAAGAAAAAAGCGACATTGGTCGCTTTTTTTAATGCACAATTCACAGTTCACAATGCACAATTATGGAGGATTTTTCTCCGTTACTCTACAAAAAATCTATAATTATAGTTTTAATGGCTTTAGCCATAAAAAAGTCGTGGCTAAGTACTTAGCCACGCTTTATAAATTCTAATTTTTTCGCAGCGTCAGCGGAGAAAAAATTACCTTCATTGTGAATTGTGATCTGTGCATTGTGAATTTAAAAAGGCTACAGAATAGCCTTTTTATAAAAATTACTTTGTAATTTTTATTTAAGCTTTCCAAAGTCCGTGTAAATTGCAATACTCTCTAACTGCTACTATTTCTCCACAGATTTTAAATAGAGCTTCTGGCTTTTCACCTGGTTTTAAGTGTTTTCTATAAACTTTATTATCAGTTATAACTTCAATCCATTCAATATAATGTTCTTCTTGCATTGGGTGCTCTACGGAACCCACTTTTACCAATATACCTTCTTCTGTTTTTTCAACTACAGGTACATGTTTTTCTAAAGCTGCATCTACAGTATTTTCCTTTAATAGCTTCATGGGCTGACCACAGCACACCAAGGTTCCTCCAGCTTTGTGCAATACTTCCACCATATTTCCACATATAGGACATTTATAGACTTCATGTAAATTTGTCATATAAAACCCTCCTTTTAAAATTTTTATTAAGTATGCATATTTTTAATATTCTATATTTTTATCTATTTCCCTCTTAAATCATAAAATTTTTTTATAATCCTATGATAATAATATTATTAAAGGAAGGTGAAGTTTATGCATAAAAAAAGAGAAGTTTATTTGCCCCATGAAAGAGGATACCTTGAGGAAGAAGCAAAAAAGATAAAATCCTACTCGTCCTCTGGCAAAGATTATACAGAACTACCTGACCCTGTTAGAGATCCAATAGTAAGCAATAACATCTCCTATAATGAATTTGATTATACAGCTAGGCACCAACCAAAATAAAAAATAGAGAAGGCTTATATTTTGCCTTCTCTATTTTTATATTACTATATTTACATCATACTGTCCTTTTTGGTGGAAAGGAATGATATTTTCTTTTAGTTCCTCTCCATTTATCTTTATTGATTTCTCTTCTCCTCTGATAACCTTTATATTATATACAGCTTCTCCTTTTCTATAAATTATTTCATACTCATTCCAATGGTCTGGTATACAAGGTTCTATGGAAAATCCCTTACCACCTTGTAGCTTTAGTCCTAATATAGCTTCTATTCCCACTCTATACATCCATCCAGAAGCACCAGTATACCAACTCCAACCTCCTCTTCCACCGTGAGGTTCCCTAGCATATACATCAGCACACATTACATAGGGCTCAACTTTATATCTTTCACATTCCAGGGTAGATAGTGTATGATTTATAGGATTTATCATATTAAACAGTTCCCAAGCTCTATTGTTTTTACCTAGCTTAGCCATAGCTAATATCACCCATATAGCAGCATGAGTATACTGACCTCCATTTTCTCTTACGCCAGGCACATAACCTTTTATATATCCAGGCTCTAGCTTAGAATTATTAAAAGCTGGATATAACAAGAGAATCATTCCCTTATCTTCTCTTATTAAATATTTTTCTACGGATTCCATAGCTTCCTTAACTCTACTACCTTTTCCAGCTTCAGAAATTATAGCCCAGCTTTGAGATAGGGAATCAATTTGACATTCATCATTTTCTATGGAACCTAGAGGAGTTCCATCATCAAAATAGGCTCTTCTGTACCATCCACCATCCCAAGCATATTTCTCTAGATTATCCTTTATATATTCCTTCATTTCCTTAAATTTCTTTTCTTTCTCAATATCGCTTTTATATGAGCATAGCTCTATAAAGCTATCTAATATATCATATAAAAACCATCCTAACCAAACACTTTCTCCCTTCCCTTCATTACCAACGGTGCTCATTCCATCATTCCAGTCTCCACTTCCCATCAAAGGAATGTTATGTTCACCAAATGTTAATGCCCTATCCAAGGTCTTGACACAATGTTCATATATACTTCCTTCCTTATTAGATTGACCTACTACATTATATCTTTCATCTTCTCCTTCTTTTAAAGGCTCATCCTCCAAATAAGGTACTACTTCATCCAATATACTATAATCACCAGTATTCTTAATATAGTCTAAGGTAGTATAAGGAAGCCATAATAAATCGTCGCTAAATCTAGTTCTGATTCCACTATTTACTACTGGATGCCACCAATGCTGTACATCCCCTTCTACATACTGTCTCGAAGCACTTCTTAATATCTGGTTTTTAGTAAACTCTGGATCAATAAATCCTATAGCCATAGAATCCTGAAGCTGATCTCTAAAGCCATAGGCTCCTCCTGATTGATAAAATGCGGTTCTAGCCCAATATCTACAAGATAGAGTCTGATACATCAGCCATCCATTTAACATTAAATCCATTGTTTTATCTGGAGTTTTTACTTGTATGGTTCCCAGCAAATTTCTCCAATAAGCCTTACTCTCTTCAAGTTTTTTTTCTACAAAGCTAATATCTCCATATTGGTTTAAAATCATTTTAATATGCTCTAAATCCTCATGCTGTCCTAAAGCTATGATTAATGTTTTTTCTTCTTCTGGTTCTAAAGTTATTTTTGAACACTGAGCCATACAAGGATCAAATCCAGCACCACAGGCATTTGAAAGCTTCTCTTTCCTCATAGCTAGAGCATAGGATAAAATTCCTCCCCGGCCTATGAACTCCTTCCTGTTTCCTGTAAAGCTTTCTTCCTGACCTCCTGATATTTTAAGATAAGCTTTTAAATTTCCAAAATGCTCACTATAGGGGTTCTTGGAATAAATAAATCCTTGAGCCTTCTCTATATAAGTACTTATATATTGTGAACTTTGTTCCGGCACTACCCCTAAAGCTAATCTTGCAAAATAAGTAACAGAAAGCTTTCTCTTTCTTAGGGAATTATTCTTTAACTTTACTCTTATGAGCTTTACATTCTCTGCTATGGGTACAAACATGGTCATAATGCCCTGTATATCTTTATTTTCATGACTAAAATTAGAATAACCAAAGCCATGCTCAATAATATATTGACCACTATTTCTTATGGGCTTAGGAGAAATACTCCAAAATTCTCCATCCTCTTCATCTCTTAAAAATAAGGCTTCACCCATTTCATCAGTGATAGGATCATTATTCCAAGGAGTTATCTTATTTTCTCTACTATTTTTACACCAAGTATAAGCAGAACCTGTTTCAGATACATGAAAACCAAAGTCCCCATTAGATATTACGTTAATCCAAGGGGCAGGAGTATTTTTAAAGTTGTTTAGAACCATAACGTAATTATTACTTTTTACATCAAAGCCACCTAATCCATTAAAATACTGAAGTTGTGATATATCATAAAATGGTGCTTTACCGATTCCGCTTGAACTAGAAATATTATAGCTATTCATTATCTCACTGCCTAGTTCTAAGGCAAAGCTGCGCTTCTTCCACTTTAAAGGTATATTGCCCTCCATTTCCCTATTCCATAGACTCTTTGTCTTTAAAGCTATAGTAGCTTCTCTAGCATAAGCGTATTGTTCATCATGATTTATGTTTCTTATATAGCTAACAACTTTATTTTTATTTTCCTCATCTATAAGTTCTTCTTCTTTCTTTTCTAGATTTACTTTTTCCTCTTCATCCTTCTTAATTTGCTCTACTAGAGAACCTTTTTTACTATCTATAACTAACCTGGCTATGGCGAATAATAAACTTTTAATTTCCTCTCCTAAACTAGCCTTGTTATGGACGAAAATTCCTCCTGGTTTATTCTGTTTGTCTCTTGCCCCTGAGGAAAATATTAAATCTCTTATGGAATCCTGCAAGGGTTGAGTATAGTTAGCATTTTGTTCATTTAATATAACCAAATCAAACTTTAAACCCTTAAGAGAGAGATACTCATGACCTCCTATGACCTGTCTAACTAAATCAACATCCTTTTCTTCCTGCACTACTAAAAGTACTATAGGTAAGTCTCCTGAAATTCCGTAAGGCCATAGATGTTTCTGATATCTTTCAATATTCTGTATATATTTATCTCGCTCTTTCACAAAGGCATTAAGAAATATTATTCTAGAAGCCATAAATTGGTACAGATTCGCTTGAGTAGACCTTATTCCTAAGTAATTCAGCTCTACCTGAGTATGATTTAATGATGCTTCAAACACCCTATTTACATTCTGAATTTCTTTATATTTTTGAGCTAATTCTATAACCTTCTCCCTTGAATCTGCTAAAGCTGTTGCAAAACTTAACCTACAGGTCTCGCCAGGTTTTATCTTAACTCTTTTTCTTAAGCTTATTATAGGATCTAATACAGCTCCTACAGTGTTTTGAAGAGGAGCATCGTTATCCATTACAAGAGGATTAGATTTATTTCTGTTTCTACCTATAAAGTTTATTCTACTGGTCTCATACTGCAATGGCCCTACTGCTTCGCCCTCTATGGATACTACCTGCATTATGTGCGGTTTACTTTGACCCTTGGCTCGAGGTCTTCTACTCGCTATAACACAATTTTTTTCTTCTATATATTCGGTACTTATAAATAAATTACTAAAAGTAGGATGCACAATATCTGCATTATAGGGTGCTAGAGTAACCTCCATGTAACTGGTAACCTCTATTACTCTGGCATGATCACTTTGATTGGTAAGAGAAATCCTCCTCACTTCTGTATCGTCCTCATTAGAAACGGCAACCTCCATCTCTGTTAATAGGTTACCATCCTTCCTTTTAAAAGTGATCTTATCTAAAGCAAAAATAGCTTCGTAAGATTCTCCCTCATTTTTGCAAGGCTCATAAGTGGCACTCCAATATTCATTAGAATTAATATTTTTTATATAAAAGAACATTCCATTACTATCCTCTGTAACATCTTCTCGCCATCTATAGATAGTCATATTGTCTTTTTTACTATATCCACTGCCACTATTAGATAGCATTAAAGAATAGGATCCATTAGATAAAAGCTGCACCTCAGGTATCTCAGTGCTAACACTAGCATAGCTTCTTACAATCATAGGCTGCTTATCTGCTTTATGCTGACCTAGTGTAAATCTCTGCTCCCTGTCGTAGACTACATTCTTTGGTACTTTTTCTTGAAGCAATAATTCAGAAGCTTTTACTTCTGGTATCCTATGGAATCTTTCTTGAAGTACATTATTATTTAGAACATTATTTAAGGTCATTAAGCTCATGCCTTGATGATGAACCATAAAGCATTTTACTAAGGCTCTATTAACTCCCTTAGGAATTCTATCTTTTGTGTAATCTATAGCTTCATATAATCCATACCTACCTGATGCTCCATCTTTTACAAACTCTTTTATATTTCTTATAGCATCCTTATTATTTACCTGCAAAGTCATCACCGTAGCATAAGGAGCTACTACCAGTTCATCAGATAATCCCCTTTTCAGTCCAATACCAGGCACTCCAAAGGCTTTATATTGATAGTTTAAATTAATGTCAAAATGATAAAAAGCTGATTCTGAAATTCCCCAAGGTATCCTTCGTTCCTTTGCATATTTCTTTTGCCCTTCTAGTACAGAGTAATAGGTAGTATTCAATAAGGTATCAGGATAGCTTTTCATTATAAGTAAAGGCATAAAGTACTCAAACATAGTTCCACTCCAAGATACTAATCCTTTACTACCATTCATATAAGTCATAGCCCTGCCTAATTTAAACCAATGCTTCTGCTCCACTTCACCTTTTGCTATGGCTATATAACTGGCAGCCCTTGCTTCTGAAGCTAATAGATCATAATAATTGTTACCTAAAGTATCCTTTTCAATATCATAACCTATAGAAAATAATTCTCTACTTTGGTCATAGAGTACCGTAAAGTCAGTGTTATCACTTAAAGTATTTAAAGCTTCAATTAATTTTTTTGTTCTATTTAATAGTTTATCTATATATTTAATACTGTTTTCCATAAGATTTAATATCTCTATACTATGCTCTAAACCTGAGGAATGCTTTGATATTAGCTCTTCTATTTCCTTAGTCAAACGGTTTAAGGGTACTTCTCTAGCTAAGGTTTTTAAAGAGGAATATAAATCTTCGTATCCTTCCTTCAAATCAATGGAATCGGTCCATGGAAAAATATTTTGCAATTCCTTTATTCTATTATTAACCATAGACTTTATTTTTAAATTCCAGTAAATATTACCCTTAGGATTTAATCTTTCAATATCTTTTACCTTGCTTCTTAAATTCATAAGCAATTTTTTATATTGCGTTAAATTCATATTTTTATTTTCTAATATAGACTTTATCTCTTCGTCATAATAATTTACTTCTTCTAATTCATCCTTAGCTAAATGTATAGTATCTAACATTCCTTCAATATATACATTCCTCAAAATAGGGCTATTCATATATTCCCTTAGTGCTTCTGCCACCACCCATAGATAACCTACTAAGTTTCCGCTATCCACTGTAGAAACATATCGTGGAAATAAAGGTTCTTTGCTAATGGTATCATACCAATTATATAAATGTCCTTTATATTTAGTTAACCCTTCTACACTTTCCACAATATTTTCTAATCTCTCTATATTTTCTTCTATACCTATGTAACCTAGGTCATAGGCTATGATATTGGAAATGAGTCCCATACCTACGTTAGTGGGAGAAGTTCTGGTGGCTAACCCATTAGGCGGATCCTCTTGAAAGTTATCTGGTGCCAGCCAATTATTTTCTTCATTTACAAAATCCTCAAAGTAGGCCCAAGTTCTTCTGCTTAAGTCCTTTAATAGCAAGGCATCCTTATATGATAATTCTGCTCTTTTATAACTTATATCCTTGCTTACATAATAAGCTGTAAAAGGACTTAAAAACCAAATTATACAAGAAGGCAAGAAGGTTAATGATAGAGAAGCTTCTATATTAAAAGCCAAAAATAGAATTAGTACTGCTATAGCACTCCCCCACCACATAGTTCTAATATAATTAGAAAGCTTCTTTCCACTGCTGGCCTCTACATCCGCCGCGGTCTGCCATTCTAACAAATTCTTTTTGCTTATAAAAAGTCTATATAATGTTCTTATAATAGCATCAAGCATCATATAGCTTTGATAAGGTATAAAAGAAAATATTAAAAATAGCTGCTCTGCTACAATTTTAAAATTAGATATCCTTCCTGTTAGCGCAATACCTCTCATAGGAGATACCACATTTTCAGATACATCAAAGAGTATAGGTGTTGCTATAGATAAATAAGCTATGGTTATCCATAGTCCTAGATTTCCAGGCAAAACACTCAAAGATAAAAGGATTAATATTATTATGGAAGGTGTTAATAAGCTTCTTCTTAAATTATCGATAATCTTCCACTTTGATAAAATATTTAAAGGTGACTTTTTAAAAAGCCAAGGTAATAGCTGCCAATCTCCTCTAACCCATCGGTGTAATCTTAAAGAACTTGCATTATAATAAGCTGGATATCCATCTACCAATTCTATATCCGTAGCTAAGGCGCATCTTACATAGCTTCCTTCTAATAAGTCATGACTAAGCACCGAATTCTCTGGTATCTCGTTCTTTAACATATAATTAAATATATCTACATCGTAAATACCCTTCCCTGTAAATATACCTTCTCCAAATAGATCCTGATAAGTATCAGAAATAGCCATGGTATACATATCAATTCCAGTTTCTCCTGAGAATATCTTTGCAAATAATGTCCTATTAGCTGCTAAGGTTCCTACAGTAACTCTAGGTTGAATTAGTCCATATCCTCTAACTACTCTTTTATAATCTCCATTTTTTAATATATAGGCTTTATTTAAAATGTGAGCAATGGCTCCAATAAGTTTTTTAGCACCATCTCTTGGCAGCTCTGTATCTGCATCAAGGGTAATTATATACTTAACTTTGCTTAAGCTATCTACATTGCCACTTATTACATCATAGCTAGTGTTCTTATCTCCTCTAAGTAAAGCATTGAACTCCATTAATTTTCCTCTTTTTCTTTCCCAGCCTAACCAAACACCTTGTTTTTCATTAAATTTTCTATACCTATTAAAAAAATAGAATATTTCTTTCCCCTCTTCACCATACTTTTTATTTAGCCTCTTAATCTCACTTAAAGCACAGGCAATTATACTTTCATCCTTTTCTTCTTTTTCTTTAGAGCTATCTTTAAAATCACCAAGTAATGAAAAATAAAGATTCTTTTCTTTATTAGCTAAATAATATATTTCTAAATCTTCCATGAGTTCTTTAACTCTTTCTTCATTATTGAGTAAGGTAGGTATAACTACCATGGTACTAAATTTTTCTGGAATTCCGTGCTTAAGCTCTAACTTTGGAACAAATCTAGGACTAAGCAATCTATTTATACTCCAGTTTAAAATAGATATAACAATTTCACTAGTTGGTATTAATAATGCAATTATGGCTAGAACATAATACCATATATTTACCTGTAATCCATTAATTACTTGAAGGCTTATTACTAAGGACTCTAAAAACAAAATTCCTAAAGCTATACTGCCTAAGTAAAAGGTCAAGGAATATCTTTTAATATAAGAATTAATGTTAAATCTATCTTGGGTGTTTAAAGCTTTCTTTAATGTCCTTTCTCCCTCATCTACAATATAATAACCTATGTGAGCCTTATAAGGCTCTTTACTAGAATTTGCTTCGCCAGCAGCACATCCCAATGCCTTTTTGGCGATAGTAATCTCTTCTATGTTTAGAGCTCTAGATAACTCCTCAATCTTATGTCTATAATAATCCCTTGATTCAAAATCCATATCTTTGTAAATATCGTAGGGATCTTTTCTTAATATTTGCTCTACATAGCTTAAAGTTTCAAAGCTTTTATTCCAATCTAAAGCATCTATGGCCCTTAGGGAGGTAATGCTATTTCCCATAGAAATCTGAAAATTAGATTCCATTACATGTTCATTAGCTATAATGTGATCCAAATCCTTATGAATAGAGTCTATTCCTCTATTTATCCACTCATATACCTTACCATTATCTAATGCATTATCTCTTAAAATTTTAACAAGCCTTTCAATAAATTCAGGAGTAAAATCTATTTTTTCTGTTTCCATTATCTTTAGTTCTTCCCCTAGCTTTTTTTCACTATAGGCCTTTATTAACCTATCTCCAATGACTTCTGCCTTAAACTTTTCTTTCTGAGCATACTTTATCTTTTGGGAGATATTGCTTATATTTTGTATTAATGCCATCCTAAGCATCAAGGGTAAAGCCCATAACTCACCCATAGTCAAAGGAGCATTCTTTTCATAAGCTTTTATAAAGCTTTCTATAGTTTCTTCATCCATTATTCCGTCCCTATGAGTCACTAGTTCTACGGCTATGTAATATACTCTAGGGTAGCCCTTCATTATTCCCTTATCTATTACAGGTAAGTTTTTATAATAGCTAGAAGGCATATTGTACTTTATAGTCTTATATTCCTTTTCTATCAAATATAGATTATCCATCATCCATTCAGCTGCACCAAGAATTTCTCTGTTATCCTTAGAAGCTTTGTCAATATATTCATAACTATCAATAATAGCTTTATAATTATTATCTAAATTTTTAATTATCCTTCTTTTACTGTTTCTTTTAGAAACAGCTGAATAATAGGTTGATATATGAGCTGCATGTTTTTCTAAATTCTCTTTGCTTATATATACATTGGGTATCTCTTCTAATAGGTTTTCTTCTTCTTTCATATTCGATGACTTCATAGAGTATGTATATACTAAAATTACTAATAAAGCTATTAAACTTATGTATATATATATCATTGTATTCACTCCTATCATAAGTTTGGTACATTTTAACGTGCCTAATTAGTATTTCCATGAAAAATAAAAAATATGAACTCTATAAAAAAATTGCGATATATTTTTTAAAATAAAAAACACATCGCAATTCTACTAAATTTTATTCTTTTTATATAAGTATAGTCCTAATAAGCTTATTATTGCTCCTATTGATATAAGAACTTTCATATCTATTATGCTGCCAGTCCTAGCTAAAGAATCCCCTGTAGGATAAATGCTCTTATCAACTTTTGAACCACTCTCACCCTCTTCTTTGATTTCTTTCTCTTTAATCATGTTTATAGTTATTTCTTTTAAATTATGAGCTATATCTTTAGCCTGCACCGATATTGCATTATTACCTGACACTAATTTAGCTTCAGGTACTTCAAAATAGAATTCGTCCTCTTCTGACAATTTTAACTCCTTCCATGAATCATCCGTATTAGCTAGCTTCCATTGCAGAGAGATGAGCTTTTCAAATCCCATCTTATCAATTAATATAAATTTGTGTTTAAGCATCAGATCCTCTATTTTGCCCTTCACCTTATATCCTTCAGTGCTAATAGAAATTTCTGGGGCACTATTGTCGATAATGCCTATAGTGTTACCTCCCACCTCTGTAGTTCTGCTTTTGTTATAGGCTAAGGCCTTAAAGGAATAAACTCCATCCTTCAAAGCATTATTTTTTATATCTCTTCCTTGCCAAGCAATACTTCCCAATCCTTTTGGTATATTTTCTCCTTCATATATAGGCATTTTTTCGCTGCTTTTAGAAAATATATTCTCAGCCTCTATAAATAATCTATCTATATTATTAGGTAAATAATAGTAGATATTGTTATTTTCTTGCTTTGCTAAAGAAAATATACGCTGCTCTAAATAAAGATCTGTGATAATAGGATAATTATTAGGTTCTACTAATATTATAAAGGGTATGATTTTTGTATCATTTTCAGAAGAAAAAATTATATTGCCAGAATATATACCTTTAGCCATAGTTGTATCCACTTTTGCCTTTATGGTAATATTCTCTTGAGAATTATTTTTTACCGTAATGCTTTTAGGTACTGCTAGCTCCATACCTTCAGATTTTCCATTAAAACTGCCACTAATGTTATACTCTTTAGATTCATTAGAAGTATTTTTTACACTTAAAACCCTCTCAACTTCTAACTTTCCTTCTTTTGCATTTAATAAACCAAAACTTAAATTATTAGGACTTATAAAAATATCAGCATTGATGGCCTTCTCTACATCAATAAATCCAGATCCCTGTATATAAGCTGGATATAAAACACCTTCTTCATCATAAAGCAGTTTAGCATTATTAGCTATAGCTTCCTTTATCTGCTGCGGAGTCCATGCTGGATGGGCTTGTTTAATTAAAGCTGCTACTCCTGATATGTAAGGAGCTGCCATACTTGTCCCAGTTTCTTTTTTATATCTTGATTCATCTACTTCCTGAGGAACTGTACTTAATATATCTGTACCTGGTGCCACTATATCTGGTTTAAGCCCCCATAATCCCTTAGTAGGTCCTTGAGAACTATCATAAAACACTTTTCTTCCCCATTTATTTTTAATATGTACCCTTTCTTTTGAAGCCATATTAAATAGACTCTCATAATCCTTATCCTTTACAAAGGCTATTGGAAAGTCCAGTGATTCAAATATCCTAAAACTATCTGCCTCTTCATTTTTGGTACTTACAATTACCCCCAAAACCCCTTTGCCTTTAAAATTCCTAAATATGTCTTCTGCCTCATAAAAATTTTTCGCTTCTAATAAAATAATCTTATTTTTAATACTTTCTTCAACTATGTTAGAGGAATCTGTTAAAGTAACTATAGAAGCATCATTAATCTCATCAAAGCTTTTAGACTCTCTTAATAACTGTAAATTTATACTCTGCCCACTTTGAACTCCAGTAATATGAGGAGTCAATATATTATCTGTAGCATTGCCTACTGAAATGACTTCTGGTAAAGAAGCTACATCCTTTACAGTCCATGGTCCTGGACCATAATTTCCATTAGCCTTAACTACTACCACGCCTTTCTTCACAGTCTCTCTGATAGCATCTGCTACATCGCCTTCTGGTATATCATGCTCCGTTCTTAAGGATAGATTTATTATTTCTGCTCCTTCTTCTGTTGCTTTCTTTATGGCAGAAATAATATTTTTATCTGTTTTACTTCCATCCTTTTCAACTACTCTATAAACCAATAAAGAAGCTTCTGGTGCTACTCCTTTAATTTTACCATTTGCAGCAATAATTCCTGACACGTGAGTTCCATGCCCATTTCTCAAATCTCCATCCCTATAGATAGGTTTGTTTTCTACAAAATCATAGCCTCCAACAATATTACCTTTTAAATCCGGATGGTCTATTTCGACTCCACTATCTATTACAGCTACTTTTATGCCTTTTCCTGTGTAATTAACTTTATAGTTATTTTTATTTAAACTCTCTACAGCTAATACTTTTTTAGCCTTAGAGCTAACATATCTATTTTCAGCTAAATTTAGACTCATAATATTAAAAATGCTAACACAAAGTACAGTATTAATCATAAACTTTTTGTATCTCTTCACTTTCTTTTCCTCCTGTATTCCCCCTCAAAAATCTAAGTATCTTATTTAATTATATTCTATATATTAGAATCAATAGTTAAAAAATGTTTACAAAAAAAGAAGGCTTATCAAAAGCCCCCCTAAATATTATAGTTTATAAAACTCTTCAAAGGATTTGGTTACATAGTAGTGATCCATAACTCCACCTAATTCCCTCACTGAATGCATGGCAAGGATTGGAGTTCCCATATCTACGGATCTTATATCTAAATGAGTAGAGGAAATAGGTCCTATAGTAGAGCCTCCTCTTAAGTCTGAACGATTAACAAATTTTTGTACTGGTACTTCTGCCTTTTTGCAGATTTCTTCATAAACTGCTGAGGAATTGCTGTCAGAAGTATAGCTTTGATTTGCACTTATCTTTATAACTGGCCCTTTATTTATTAAAGGTCTATTTACAGGATCGTGCTTTTCTCCTACATTAGGATGCACTGCATGAGCTAAGTCTGCAGAAATCATAAAGGATTTAGCTAAAGCTCTAAAGAAAGCTTCTCTATCCTTTCCTAAGGAAAGAACTATTCTTTCTAATATGTTAGATAATAATTGAGAATCTGCCCCTTGTTTTGTGGCACTTCCTACTTCTTCATTATCAAAGCATACCATTACATTAGTAGCTAAATTTGCCTTTGTATTTATTAAAGCAGTAATACCTGCATGAACCATAGATAAGTCATCTAATCTTGAAGATGATATAAATTCCTTATTCAATCCTATTATACTGCCTTTTTCAAATTCATATAAGAATAAATCAAAATCAATTATATCCTCTGCCTTAACATTTAACTCCTCTGCTATAGTATTTAAAAGATATTTATCCTTCTCTAAACTTTCGTTAACTAAGGACAATAGAGGTAAGGTATCCTTTTGTCTATTTAATTCCACTCCAGAGTTTACATCTCTATTCATATGTATTGCTAGATTAGGAATAATAAGTATTGGCTTATTTATATTCATTAACTTAGTTTCTGGATATAATGGATTTTCAGTTCTTAAAACTACTCTACCTGCTATGGCTAAGGGTCTATCTAACCAAGTATTAAGAATAGGACCTCCATATACCTCTGTATTTAATCTTACATAGGTATTTTCAGAAATCATTTCTGGACGTGGCTTTATTCTAAAGGTTGGTGAATCTGTATGAGCTCCAATTAATTTAAAACCGTGATCTTCTACTTCACCCTTTCCTAAATTAAAGGCGATAATGGCGGAATCATTCTTAGTAACATAGTACTTTCCACCTTTTTTTATGGTCCAATTCTCCGCTTCCTTTAATTCTTTAAAGCCTTTAGCTTCAAGGATTGCCTTAACCTTTTCTACCGCATGAAAAGCTGTAGGGCTTTCGTATAAAAAATCTATAAGGTCTTGAGCTAATTGTAATTCTTTTGCCATCTTTTAATACCCCCTCAGTATTTATAGGGAAACAAAGTTAAAACTTATGTTGTTTCTCTACATATATAATTTTTAACACTTTAATTATATCATTATTTTAATATAATTTTTACTATTTTATTTATTAATTATACTACCTTAAGTATCCAGTAAATTGAAAAAAATATGATGCACGACTATAATAACGATAAGGAGGTTAGATAAAAAAAGAAAACTTACATTTAAGATAAAAGGGAATATTGAATAAACAAAAAAACAGAGTCCCAAAAGGACTCTATTATAAAGCTAATTCATTTCTAATGATATCTTCATAAGTCTCTCTCCTGCAGATCACTCTAGAGGTTCCATTCTTCACACTAACCACTGGAGCTTTAGGTATCTTATTATAATTACTGGACATAGAATAACAGTAAGCTCCTGTGGATAACACGGCCAGTATATCTCCCTGCTCTACCTCTGGTATTCTTATATCACTCATTAGGACATCTCCGGACTCACAGCACTTACCGGATATTGTCACTTTATCATTAGATGTTCTTTCAGCTTTGTTTGCTATGAAGCATTCATATTCTGCATTATATAAGGAAGGTCTTATATTATCAGTCATCCCTCCATCTACGGAAACATATTTTCTTATATTAGGAATTTCTTTTATTGCTCCTACAGTGTATAATGTGATGCCGGCATTTCCTACTATAGAACGACCAGGCTCTATTACTAATTTAGGTATTTCTAGCCCTAAACTTTTTGAGGTATGGTAAACTCTATTTAAAATCACTTCACAAAAACTTTCTATGGTTTTAGGGGTATCTCCTTCTTTATAGTATATCCCAAACCCTCCTCCAAGATTGAGCTCTAATATTGGATAATTCAACTTATCTTTAATATCTTTAACTAGATTTATCATTATATCCGCTTCTTCTTCATAAGCTTTAGTTTCAAAGATCTGAGAACCTATATGGCAATGCAACCCTACTAAATTTATATTGGAAAGTTCTAGAGCTTTTTTAATTACATTCATAGCATTGTTTTCTAATATAGTAAATCCAAATTTTGAGTCTACCTGTCCAGTTTTTATATAGCTATGAGTGTGGGCCTCAATGCCTGGTGTAATTCTTAATAATATGTCCTGAGCCCTTCCTTGTTTTTCCGCTAGGTCATTTATAATGTTCAACTCGGATAAATTATCCACTACAAATCGCCCTACTCCTAATTTTACTCCCATGCTTATCTCTTCATAGGTTTTATTATTTCCGTGGAAATAAACTCTTTCCATGGGAAAACCACTCTTATAAGCAGTATATAATTCTCCTCCAGATACTACATCTAAATTTAGCCCCTCTTCTTTTATTATTTGACACATGGCTAGGGTTAAAAAAGCTTTCCCAGCGTAAGCCACCTTATTTCCATACTCTTCTACCTTAAAAGCCTTATAGTATCTTCTGCAATTGCTTCTTATATATTCTTCATCTATAACAAAAAGGGGAGTACCATATTCCTTAACTAAATCTAGGGTATTATTTCCGCCTATATATAAATTATTATCTATTATCTCCATAGATCCTAATAGCTTCATTTTTAATCCTCCTATTAAAGGTTGAACTCTTCTGCCATAAGCTCAATAGCCTTCATTTTATCTTCTTTCTTAATTGAACAAGTAATTCTTATTTCTGAAGTAGTTATCATCTTTACTGTTATATTATTTTCTTTAAATACTTTAAACATTCTAGCAGCTACGCCTGAGGTAGATTTCATACCTATTCCTACTATTGAAAATTTAGTAATATCTGTATCCATAGAAATATTGTTTTCTTCTATAAAGTTTAACAGTATACTTCTACACTCATTTAAATCATCCTTAGGTACAGTAAAGGATACATTAACCTTATTATTAAAAGGAGCGGTTTGACTTATCATATCTATATTAATTTTATTGCTTCCAAGGGTATCAAAAATATCTGCTAAAATATTTATATCTACTGCCAATTCCTTTAAAGTAACTGATATATCATCATCACTAGTTGCTACTCCTGTTACTGGTTTACCCTCCATATTCATATTATTAACCTCCTTGATAATTGTTCCTTTAATATCACTATTGCTCAATCCCACATATATTGGTATTCTATATTTTTGCCCTAATTCAATAGATCTTGAGTGCATTACCTGAGCTCCTAAGCTGGCTAGTTCTAGCATCTCTTCATAATCTATGCTATCTAATTTTTTTGCATTTTTATAAAGTCTTGGATCTACATTATATATACCATCTACATCTGTATAAATTTCACAGATACCCTTCACTTTTACTGCAATAGCTACTGCTGTCGTATCTGAACCACCTCTTCCTAGGGTAGTTATATCTCCATCCTCATTAATTCCTTGGAAGCCTGCTACTATTACTATTTTATCTTCATCAAGACTATCCTTAATTTTTGTTTCATTTATATCATCGATTAAAGACTTACCATAATTCCCCGTAGTTTTTATTCCTAACTGATAAGCTGTATAGCTTACTGCATCATATCCTAAGGCTTTAATAGCCATGGCCAGTAAAGAGCTTGATACCATTTCTCCAGTAGATAATAAAGCATCTAATTCTCTTTTGTCTGGATTATCTGTTATAGCCTTAGCTAGATTGATCAAATCGTCTGTGGCATCTCCCATAGCCGAAACCACCACAACTACCTTATCTCCCTTTTCCCTTCTGCTAATTATGGTTTGAGCTACCTTCCTAATTTTCTCAGTGGTTCCTACAGAACTACCACCATATTTTTGAATTACTATTGCCATAATACTCACCTCAAAAACTTACTTAAATCTCATTAAATTTCAATATTCCAAATAATTCTAAAATAAAAAATACGTAGCAAAGGAACACCTTCACTACGTATCATATAAACATATATATATACATAATGGTGTACCTTTGTAGCTCTCCACTATAACAAACTATAATGACAGTCTCTCATATATTTTATGAAAAACCAGGAAAATCCTCTGCCGATTCAATCCCTTCGGCCATAATTCCTTTTTCTATTGATCTTAGCCTACCGACTCCTAATAGATACTCTTAATTACAGCACCTCTACCCTAGGTTACCTGAAATATTTAATTTTAATTAATAATTTAAATTTATTAATCATAATATACTTAATTATTTTAACAATGTCAATAATATTTTTATATGTTAAAATAGAAACCTATTGCATACTATGTTATAATGTAAAAATATATAAAATTTAAAGGATGTGTTTTCCATGCTATCTAAGCTTCTAGTTCATAAATTTATAAAAGATTATGATAAAGTAGATGAAGAAAAAGTAAGGAGTTCTTATGGATTTTTAGGTGGAATAGTTGGAATAATAGTAAATATAACATTATTTATCATAAAGCTCTCTGTAGGAATGATATCTAAAAGTATAGCTGTTACAGCAGACGCTTTTAACAATTTATCCGATGCAGCTTCTTCTGTCATAACCATTCTAGGTTTTAAGCTGTCAAACATGCCCGCTGATGAGGAGCATCCCTTTGGTCATGGTAGAATAGAGTACATCTCAGCTCTTATTGTGGCTTTTATGGTTATGCTGGTAGGATTTCAGTTTGTAAAATCCTCATTTACAAGAATAATTAATCCTGAACCTGTTAACTTTGAATTGATTCCCTTCATACTCATAGTGATTTCTATTAGCTTTAAGATATGGCTAAGTCGCTTCAACAAATTTGTAGGTGAGTCTATCAATTCTTCTGCCTTAAAGGCGGCTTCCTTCGATGCCTTAGGAGATGTGATAACCTCAAGCACTGTAGCTTTATCTCTTCTGATATCTAGATGGACTACTTTTCCTATAGATGGATACATAGGTATTATAGTAGCCTGTGTAATACTATATTCTGGCTTCTCCTTAGTAAAGGAAACTCTTAATCCCTTACTAGGAAGTGCTCCAGATAAGGAATTAGTAGATAAAATTAAAAATGGAGTTCTTAGCTATGAGCATATAAGTGGAGTTCATGATTTAATAATACATAATTATGGTCCTGGAAGGTGTATGGCTTCTATACATGCAGAGGTTCCTTGTAATATTTCCATAGTGAAGATACACGATATCATAGATAAAGCAGAAAAAGAGCTATCGGAAAGCTTTAGAATACATCTTGTTATCCATATGGATCCTATATCCGTAGATGATAAAGAAATTGTTAAAACGCAACAGCAGCTTACTGAAATAATAAACAGCTTTTCCATAATAAAATCCATGCATGATTTCAGAGTGGTAGGTGAAGGTGAGCATAAAAATTTAATATTTGATATAGTGGTAGACTCTAGTAGAAGAGGAAAGGAAATAGAAGATGAAGTTCTAAAGAGTGATATTTGCAAAAGAGTGAAGGAAATCTATCCTGGCTATAACTGTGTAATAACTATAGATAATGACTTTATGCATTAAGCTCAAAAGGGATGAAGGCTTAAATAACCTTCACCCCTTTTTTAGAGATGACTTAATTTCAAAATCTTTGTATGTAATATAAATATATCTTTCTTTTTTCATTATATTATTTTCAGCTATTTCAACTTTATGGACAATATTCTCTAGCATAAAAATAAATAATCCCTCTTCTCTTTCATAGTCCTTAATAAAATTTCTTATTAGATTTTTTCTATCTTCAGCATACTCCTTTATTGAGTTTATCTCCAAAAGCCTTTTTTGCAGCTCTAATTTTTTTATTCCTTCCATAAGCAATTTTCTATTATGGTAATAACCCGTCTCTGTTATTGCTTTACGGACAAGGTCTATGTTTAAACAAAATAATCTTTTCTTAATTTTTGATACCTCTTCATCAATTTTTTTATATTCCTGTGACAAGCTATTCTCTAATAAATTATTAAAATAATAATCATATATTCTCTGTAAAACACCTATATTCTCTTCCTTTATTATAAAGGATTTTATCTCTGCTTTAAGCTCTTTAATTAGAAGTTTATAGCTTATCATATGACTTGTACACCTCTTTCTTACATAGGAGGAGCATCTTAGATACACATAGATTTTATTATTAGATCTGGCACTGCATTTTGTCATATTCTTGCCGCAGCTCTTACATTTTACTTTTCCTAAAAGGAGTTTATAGTAAGGATCCATACTATTTGTATCTCTTTCTTCAGTCATAAAAAAATCTCCCTTCTATCTTCCATAAGCTTATCTTATGAAAGATAGAAGGGATTTAACACCAAAGGAAAATTTATTTTTTGAAATAATTTCCCTTGATTATGTAGTCAGCTATGCTAAAGGATTCTTTAATATGATTTATTTCCTTTTCATCAGGTGACCCTATGATTTCACCATAATTAAGAATAGTATAATTCTTATTGGTTTTTACTAATATTTTGCCCATAGAAGAATTTACAAAAGCCTTTTCTTCCACTCCCATCAAATAGGCTACTGTAGGCATTATATCTATTTGTCCTCCTATTATATCGGAATTCTTACCTTGCAATTCTTCATTATATATTATTAAAGGCACCCTTAAATCCTTCTCCAACCATTTTGGATTTTCTACCTTTAAGTCTTTTAGCTTGTCCTCATAGAATTTATGCACCCCAGTATGATCTCCATATATAACTATTACCGTATCTTTCAGCATATCTCTTTTTCTAAGATCCTCTATCAAATTTCCAATTTGTCTATCTACATAATTTACACTTTGAAAATATGCTCCTAGTATGCTTTTATCCAAAGCTTCATCTAGCTTAAGATACTTTTCCTTTTCTGGCACCTCAAAAGGTCCATGACTAGTTAAAGTTACCACATGAGCATAAAAAGGTTTTTTCTCCTCAGATAAAAATTCTGTCACCTGCTTAAACAGCGATCCATCAGATAATCCTGGGCCTATTAGCTCATCTAATTTATACTTGCTTACATCCCAACTCTTATTAAAACCTATAGCTTTATGAGCGTGAATCCAATTCCAATTCCCACCTTTTTCTGGATGGGTAGAAATGGTGTTATAGCCTAAATTGTTTAATAGCTGTGGTAAGGAATTATAGCTTGTATTTGGATACTTAAAGAAGGTACTTCCATCTCTTACAGGAAATATGGAGGTATTTGAAAGCAAATCCCCATCAGAGCTAGTTCCGCTGTTAACCTGTTCATATATATTGCTAAAAGATAGGCTATTAGCCAGCATCTTATTTATATTTGGAGTAATTTCCTGCCCATTTACCTTTTCATTTATTACAAATTGCTCCAAGGATTCCACCTGTAAAAAAATCAGGTTTTTATTGTTGAAAACACCCTTTAAATCATTATCCTCTATATTTTCTGCATTGTCCTTAAACCAGTTATCAACCTTTTCTTTTTCTGAACTTGTCAGTTTTATGTTCTTATTACTGGTAAAGGTTAAATAGGTGTCATAAACATGGTAGCCTATGGGCGACATATTAGACATGGTTTGAAAGGGTGCCCAACATACTCTAAAAAACATCATAGTTCCCTTGGTAGCATCCTTAACGTCTATCCAGTAATGGTCAAAGGATATATAACCAATAGAAATAGCTAAACTTATAACAAAAGCTAGGATGCTCCTATTTTTATTAATAACATTATTTCTAATAATCACCATAACTAAAATAAATATTAAAATATCTATAAAAAATAAAATATCTATACCATGAAAATAGCCTAATAAGTTTTTTCTTAAAGGGTTAAAGGTTCCAGGATTAACTATAAAGCTTGAACTAAGAAAAGCTCCATAGGCCCTGAAATATAACAAATCAACCCAAATTAAAATGCTTATAAAAAGGTTCAAAACTATATAGAATATTTTTCTCCCACTATTTTTAAACAGAAAAGCAAAGGAAAAAAACGCCACTATAAATAATATATGAGACACCACTGGCGGCGGAGAAAAATACATCTTTGATATGTTTATGGTAGCAGAGTCTTTGCCATGAAGTAGGGCTAAAAACAATAAAGATTTTAACCAAATAAATACTATAGAAAAAATCCACACTATATCCAAATATGCCAAAGCTCTTTTAATCTTATTTTCTTTTTTGTAGAATATGTAATTTTTCTTTCTTTCAAACACAAAATCACTACCCTTCAAGATTTTAACGCTACCATCTATTATATATCATTATCTTTAAATATTCCACAAGTTAAGACAGCTGTTTTTATATTGTTAACACTAAAGACAAAGATAATAAAAACTATATATAATGCAGATACTAATTAAAAAGGAAGGGAGGAAGATTTATGGACGAAAATCAGTTAAAAGAAAGTTCTATGCAAACACCTATAGAAAAGCATGACACCGCCGCCTGGGCAGGTATAAAATCTACAAAACCAGTATCTAAAGTCACCGTTCCTAGTGAAATAGATGTTCGAAATGCTAAGGAATGGGTCGATACTAATCAAAAATAATCATGTTATCTAGTAGCACATTTTATAATGTATAATTTTTGCAATATCCATATTTACTCTAAACCATTAGTTTAAAACTAATAGCTATGGACTAGTACACCTAGCCATAGCTATTTATAGATAAACAATACTTAAACTTAATTTATACATGTTTCAAAATGGCATGTTTAAGCCATTATGAGGCATGTATAAATTGATAGCTGAAGTTGTTTATCTATATAGGGAAACACTACGAAAACTTAACTTATACATGTTCCAAAATGACATCTTTAAGCCATTATGACGCATGTATAAGTTAGTAGTTGAAGTTGTTTCCCTATATTTTTCTTAATACTTCATCTCTGATAACCTTTTATAATTATTGTATCGTTCAGTAGCGTGCTGCTCTGCGATATTAAACATTTCTTCTGCACTATCCGGGAATGCATTCATTAAAGAGGAATATCTCACTTCTCCTTGGATAAACTCTTTATAAGATTTGCTTGGTTCCTTAGAGTCTAAAGTAAAAGGATTTTTACCTTCCTCTTTAAGCATTGGATTGTATCTGTATAGATGCCAGTATCCTGATTCTACAGCCTTCTTTTCCTCTGCAATACTAGTTCCCATACCAGTTTTTATACCATGACTTATACAAGGAGCATAAGCAATGATTAGAGAAGGTCCTTTATAAGCTTCTGCCTCGGTAAGAACCTTTATAGTATGATTCATATTCCCACCCATAGCAATCTGTGCCACATATATATATCCATAGCTCATAGCCATCATGCCTAAATCTTTTTTTCTAACTTTTTTACCAGAGGCAGCAAACTTAGCAACAGCTGCAGTAGGCGTAGATTTTGAGGATTGACCTCCCGTATTAGAATATATCTCTGTATCCATAACAAATATATTTATATCTTCTCCAGAGGCTAAAACATGATCCAATCCGCCAAAGCCTATGTCATAAGCCCATCCGTCACCACCGATCATCCAGTGGGATTTCTTGATTAAATAATCTTTTTTCTCCATAATTTCTTTTAATATAGCATTACTGATTTCTGCTTTGCCTATGAGCTGCAATATTTTCTCACTAGCTTCCTTTGACAGATTAGCATCCTCCATACCAGCAATCCATTGTTCAAAAGCTGTTTTAAGCTCCTCATTAATAGAAGTAGTTAAAGCTTCTTTCATCAAATCAGCTAATTTCTCTCTAATCTGCTTTACACCTAGATACATTCCATAGCCATATTCAGCATTATCTTCAAACAAGGAATTTCCCCAAGCAGGACCTTTTTTCATGTTGTTAGTAGTATAGGGAATTGAAGGTGCACTTGCTCCCCATATAGACGAGCATCCTGTAGCATTAGCAATCATCATTCTGTCCCCAAAGAGCTGAGTTAAAAGTTTAATATATGGGGTTTCTCCACATCCTGGACATGCACCATTAAACTCTAACAATGGTTTTACAAATTGACTTCCTTTTACCGTTGCTCTATCCATGATTCCATCCTTCATAGAAACACTCATAGCAAATTCCCAATTTTCAGATTCCATCTCAATCTCTTCTTCTGCAGGCTTCATTATTAAAGCCTTTCCAGGAGCTGGGCAAACATCTGCGCAGTTGCTGCATCCTGTACAGTCTAAAGGACTTATTTGTATGCGGTAATGTAATGCCTCCAATCCCTTACCCACTGCTTTCTTTGTTTTAAAGGTATCTGGCGCTTTCTCTTTCTCCTCATCATTTAATAAAAATGGTCTTACTACCGCATGGGGACATACATATGAGCATTGGTTGCACTGAATACACTTATCAATCTGCCATTCTGGTATCATTACTGCTATGCCTCTTTTTTCATAAGCTGTAGTTCCCAGTGGAAAAGTTCCATCCTCTCTGCCATTGAAAGCACTAACAGGAAGCTCATCTCCCTCATGTCTTGCCATAGGTCTTTGAATGAGTTTTACAAAATCCGGTTCTTCCTTTTCGGCTTCAAGGTGGTCTTCAGCATTGTTCCAGTTAGAAGGTATAGTAACTTTATGCAATGCTTTTACTCCTTGTTCTATAGCCTCCTTATTCATATCAACAATACGTTGCCCTTTTCTTCCGTAAGTCTTTTCTACAGATTTTTTGAGATGATCTACTGCATCTTCTACTGGTATAACATTAGCTAGCTTAAAAAATGCAGATTGCATAATCATATTTATTCTTGAACCTAACCCTAAACTTTGTGCTATAGAAACAGCATCAATAATGTAAAAATTAATATTATTTTTAGCTATATACGTCTTTACATAAGCAGGTAATTTCTCCTCAAGCTCTTCTTCTTTCCAAGGACAATTCAATACGAAGGTGCCTGAATTTTTTAGGCCTTTTAACACATCAATGTTATATAAAAAGGATTTGTTATGACAAGCTATGTAGTCTGCATTATAAACTAAGTAAGGGGATCTTATAAGCTTCTTTCCAAACCTTAAATGGGATACCGTACTTCCTCCAGACTTTTTACTGTCATAGGAGAAATATGCCTGAGCATAGAGTTCTGTATTATCTCCTATAATCTTAACTGCAGTTTTATTTGCTCCTACAGTACCATCTGAACCTAATCCCCAGAACTTACAGCTAATAGTACCCTCTGGATTAGTATCTATTATATCCTCTTCTGGCAGTGAGGTACTTGTAACATCATCCACAATACCTATAGTAAATCTATTTTTAGGTGTAGCGGCCTTTAGATTATTAAATACAGCTATTATCTGAGAAGGAGTAGTGTCCTTTGACCCTAATCCGTACCTACCTCCTACTATAAGGGGTTTGCTGCTATGGTTATAAAACAGGTTTTGTATATCTAAGTATAAAGGTTCTCCTAGGGAACCTGGCTCCTTAGTCCTATCCAACACTGCAATCTTTTTCACTGATTGAGGAAATATCTTAAAGAAATATTTAGAAGAAAAAGGTCTATATAAATGTACCTTTATAACACCAACCTTTTCTCCTTTGCTCATAAGATAATCTACGGTTTGCTCTATGGTATCACATATAGAGCCCATAGCTACAATAATACTTTCTGCATTGGGATCTCCATAATAGTCAAAAGGATTATAGGTTCTTCCTGTTATTTTTTCTATTTCTCTCATATAGCTTTCCACAATATCAGGAACTGCGTCATAGAACTTATTTGAGGCTTCCCTCCCTTGGAAATATATATCTGGATTCTGGGCTGTTCCTCTAACAGAAGGATGCTCTGGATTTAAAGCTCTGTCTCTAAATTCTTTAATAGCATTATAATCTATTAAGGGTTTTACATCCTCATAGTCTATAACCTCTATCTTTTGATATTCATGAGAGGTTCTAAAACCATCAAAAAAATGTAGAAATGGTACTCTAGATTTAATAGAAGAGAGATGAGCAACATTTGCTAAATCCATTACCTCTTGAACATTTGAAGAAGCTAAAAGGGCAAAGCCAGTTTGCCTTGCAGCCATAACATCTTGATGATCTCCAAAAATAGATAGTGCATGGGTTGCAATAGCTCTAGCACTTACGTGAAATACAGCAGGTAGCAGCTCTCCTGCCATTTTGTACATATTAGGAATCATCAATAATAATCCTTGAGAAGCGGTATAGGTAGTAGTTAATGCTCCTGCTACTAGCGACCCATGAACAGCTCCTGCGGCACCAGCTTCTGATTGCATTTCTACAACTTTTACCTGTTGACCGAAAATATTTTTCTTTCCATGAGCTGACCATTCATCAACACCCTCTGCCATAGGTGTAGACGGGGTTATAGGATAGATAGCTGCTACTTCTGTAAAACCATAGGAAGCTCTTGCAGCAGCTTCATTACCATCCATAGTTTTAATAATTTTAGTCATTAGATTTCCTCCTTTATTTATACTTTAAAATCTTATTTCAAGATCATAGTTATTGTTTGTGTTTTAATCAATCCTCATACATTATTTGCTTTTTTATAATTTATTATTAATATAATAACCAAATTTACTCTTCTGCATATTATATATTAGTCATCTTAAAGAAAATAACTAATCAGTATATTAGTATATCTGACTAGCTATTTTTCTTCAGATGCTTAGTTTTAGTTTTAGGAGAGTGATGTAATTGGTAGCCTCTATAAGACATATGTTTCCTGGTGGAAACACCTCTAAGGGTTTTTATTCTTTTTATAGGTATATCCTAAGCCAAGAAGAAGCTAGAAGAATAATCTGTATAAAAGGTGGTCCTGGTACTGGCAAATCATCCTTAATGAAAAATGTAGGTACTTATTTTAATAACAAAGGATATGACATAGAATATCATCATTGTTCCTCTGATAATAACTCTTTAGATGGAGTGGTTATTAAAAAACTCAATGTAGCTCTTTTGGATGGTACCTCACCTCATGTAGTAGACCCTATAACTCCAGGGGCAGTAGACGAAATATTAAATATGGGTCAATGTTGGAGGGAAGAAGGCTTTAAAGGTTCAAAAAAGCAAATAATGGATATAAGTAGAGAAATAGGAAAAACCTTTAAAAGAGCCTATAGATATTTAGGTGCAGCAAAATTCATTCATGATGACTGGAGCAATTATAACAGCGAAGCCTTAAATTATTCTAAATTAAGTCATTTCAAGGAAGAATTTAAAGAAAAATTACTTAAATCCTCTGTTTCAAATTTAGGTACGGACAGGCATCTATTTGCTACAGCCTTTACACCCAATGGAATTGTCACTTATGTAGATTCTCTCTATAAGGAATGTAATAATATATATGTTTTAAATGGCGGTCCTTCCACAGGAAAAACAGAAATATTAAAGTACATTTCTGAGGAAGCCTTAAGAAGAGGCTTTTATGTAGAAATTTATCATGATCCCTTTATTCCTGAAAGGCTAGAGCATCTTATAATTCCTAAGCTTTCCTTAGCTGTTCTATCTTCCAATGAAATAAACAGAAAGCTATTTGTAGGTAATCAAATCTATATGGAGGACTTATGTAATAAATCTGTATTTAATAAGTATAGAGAGGAAATCCAATACACTAAGGACACTTTCTACAGTCTAATACAAAAGGGTCTTGCCATTATTTCTTCTGCTAAGGCTTTGCATGATGAATTAGAAGAATATTATATAGGAAATATGGATTTTTCTAAATTAGATAGCGTAAATAAGGATATTCTGAATAGAATAGAGGGTTATGAAAAAGAATTTATATCTAATTCTTAATGCACAGTTCATAATTTATGCAATAGAAAAAGCGGCTTCCGTTTCTACTGTTGCATTAAAGAAATAATTTTATATTGACACATTTTAATTGGTAGAAATTTAATAATGAAAAATAAAACCTCCTTGTGGTTAAATGGAAGTGACAAGCAACCATTCACAAGGAGGTTTTTTATGTTATCTAATAAAAATAATAAACTAGTTTTTCATAAATTAATAGCGGAAATCGGTGGAAGTTTTGTTAAGCATACTATAAAAAAATACAATGGTGATTATAGAAGCCAGCATTTTGATACACGCTCTCATATAAACTCAATGATTTATTTAAATATACGTGGTTGCAAAAGTCTTAGAGAAGCTGAAAGTGAGATTTCTTCAAATAAAAAGCTTAAAAATCTTATTAATGTACCAAGTGTCTCCCAGTTTTCCAGGAAAAATTCTGCGAGAGATTATAGAATTTTTGAAGATATATTTTATCATTTGGTAGATAAGGCTAAAAGAAGACGCGGAGCCGTTAGGCTTATGAAGGACATTCCTCCTATCAAAATTATTGATTCATCAGTAATCTTAGTTGCTCTAAAGCTTGCTCCACATTTCCAAATGGACAATAGTAGAGCGGGTATAAAGATAAGCACTTTATTCAATGGTGAATTTCCAGAGAAAATTAACATAGTTAAAGGTAAGGTAAATGATAGAAAATGTATTGATGGCCTCTTTGAGCATAACAGCTGCATCTATGTTTTTGATAGAGGTTATTACGACTATAAATGGTACGATGAGCTTAGTAAGAAAGAAATAAAATTTGTTACAAGAGCTACTAAGCATTCCATAGTCATGGAGGAACGAATGATATCATCAGATCCTTCTAAAGATATATATGATACTGAAGTTATTATGGGTACAAGCTATTCTAAGAATCTTACTACTAAAAGTTATAGAGAAATCATGACTTTTAATGAAGAAGGAGAAGCAGTGACCTTTATAACTAATATTTTTGATTTACCAGCTTCAGACATAATAAAGCTCTATAAGCATAGATGGGAAATAGAATTATTCTTCAAATGGATTAAGCAAAACCTTAAAATAAAAAAGCTAATTGGCTACAATGAAAATGCTGTAAAAATACAAGTATTTTCAGCACTTATTTCTTATATGCTTATATACTTATGCTGTGATACTACTGCTCTTAAGTACTCAATGCTTATCTTAACGCGTATTATAAGATCAAACTTACTCGAAGATTTTGATGAATATACAGTAGGATATTTCCGTACAGGTTAACGCTTAAAAAAATTGTTTTTTGGGGAGGGGGAAGCTATATGCATATATCTTGGTTAATATTTCAACACAAACCATATATTGAACCTAAAAAGCAAAGGATGGAAAAATAACTTTCCATCCTTTGCTAATAAGCTGCTATCAAGTTTTTAAAAATTGCCTTAATGCAACAGTAGAAGCTTCCGTCGCTTTTTTATTTTTTTGAAATATATGTAATTTTATCAAACATATAAAATAAATAATACACATATTTATTCTTTTAAAGCTAATAATAATGTTGTAATAAAGATGATAAACTTTAATATTGAGGTTTATTTATCTTTAAAAACCTAAGAATCGTATAATAAGGAGGTCCCACTTATGGCAAATTCAACTGATAAACAATTACATGCAAAGAATCTAGATATTTTAAAAGATCAACTTGAGCATGAAGCCCTATTAAACAAAAAGTTCTCTCAATATGCAAGTCAGTGTACAGATAACCAATTAAAGAATTTATGTAATGAAGCTTGCAATATTCATAAACAAAATTTTAATAACTTAAAAACTTACTTAGATTCTCATCAGTAAATATATATAAATAATTGATAAATATTCAGGAGGTATCTGTGATGAACGAAAAGGAAATGATGCAAGATTTATTAACTACTGAAAAGCAAGTAATATCGGCTTATAGTACAGGAATAACCGAAAGTTCTTGCCCAAATTTAAGAAATACCTTAGTTAACAATTTCAAGTCAGCTCAAGATATTCAATTTAAAGTTTTTGATGCTATGAAACAAAAGGGTTGGTATACTTCTAAAGATGCTCCAGCTAATGAAGTTCAGCAATTAAAAAATGAAGCTAATCAAATGATGACAGAATTAAAGTAATAATTTAAAGAACAAAGCTTAGGGCTCAACATTATCCCTAAGCTTTATTCTTTGTTTCTGTAATTCTTTAAGAGAATCTCTTAAAATTCTTTAAAATTTAAAACACATAATTCATGTAAAGCACGAGTGCACATTATATACTTTATTAAATTCTCTTCATTATTTTTAGGCTCATCATCAATTATTATAACTCCATCGAATTCTAACCCTTTAGCATAATAGGAAGGTATAAGTACTGTTCCTCCAGTATATATTATATCTTCATTATCTATTACTTTTACAAGCAGCTCTTCTTTAATCTTGCTCTGAAGCTTATGGATTTGCTTTTCATTTTTACAAATCAAAGCAACACTTTCGTAACCCTTTTTATAGAATTCCTCTGCTTTTTCTTTTACTATATGAGCTAGATTCTCTAAAGAATAAATTTCCTGAGTTAAAACTTCATCACCGCTTCTAACAAAAGGAACTATGGTTTCTTTCTTAAGATATTTATTAGCGTATTCCATTATTTCCTTGGTGGATCTATAACTCTTATTTAGAGAAAATTTGCTCATTGGTACTTCATTAAAAATAATCTCTAAGTTAAGCATAGCAGCCTCTTCATCATAAGGTATCAACCTCTGGTTTACATCTCCCACCACGGTAAAGGAGCTGCATCCAGTAAGCTCTTTAATAACCCTAAATTGGAGCTTACTATAATCTTGAGCCTCGTCAATTACTATATGTTTTATATCACTTTTATACTTTATACCCTCTAGCTTAATTTTTATATAAAGCATAGGAGCTAAATCCTCTGGTATTAAAGTTTTAAACTCATTAAATTGCAAGTATATTTCTTCTGCAGATCCTGGATTAAGCCAATGTAAAGCCTCCTTAGCTTTAGCTACATCCCTAACTAAATCTCTTATATCGTTCTTTCTTTGGAATTCTATATTATTTTCTTCGAGCCTTAACTTTTCTGGCGATAGGGACTCCTTATACTTTTTATATTTTAGCTCCATATCTCTAAATATATGATCTCTTTTATCCTTAATCTTTGATATTATTATTCTTTTGATTTTTTTGCATCTTCTAAATAAAGGCATATAGCTATAATGCTTATTAAACATCTCTTCTATCTGCTCTGAAGTCACTACAACTTCATCTCTAAAATAAGCGTCCTCTATTTTAAAGTAGCTATTATTTTTATCTTGGATTAACTCATCAAGCTTCTCAATATAGCTATCAGAGTTCTTATATTTTATATCCTGAGTAAGTTCTCTATCTGAGCTTAAAACTCTTTCTATATAGGCTTTAAAATCCATTATGTGATCATTTAAATTTAAAATAGATAGGGCGAACTCTTTAAAAGTGCTCTGTCTAACTCCAACCTCTCCAAGGCTTGGAAGCACATTAGCTATATACTCCATGAATATACTGTTTGGTCCTAATATCAAAATCTTATCCTGTAGAGAGCTTCTAAAATTATATAAAAGATAGGCTATCCTATGAAGAGCTATAGTAGTTTTACCACTACCAGCTACTCCATTTACTACAACTATGCCGTTCTTATTTTGTCTTATTATTTCGTCTTGTTCCTTTTGTATGGTCATTATAATATCTTTAAGCTTTTCTCCACTGTTAGAACTTAATACCATCTGAAGTATTTCATCCTTAACATCTAAGGCAGAATCAAACATTCCTTTTAGCTTACCGTTCTTTATGATAAATTGTCTTCTAGCTAGTATTTCAGTATTTATAGGCCCTTGAGGAGATTTATAACTTGCCTCCCCAAGGTTTCCTGTATAGAACAGAGAGGCTACAGGTGCTCTCCAATCCAGCACTACAGGCTCATAGCTTCCTTCTGGAGTCACCCCAAACTTTCCAATATATATTTCTTCCTGATCATTAAAATCTTCTTCCCTAAAGCTTACCTTGCCAAAATAAGGGCTAGATAATAAAGCAGTGAGTTCTTTCAACCTTCTGTCTATGGTTTTAAAAGCCTCCTCTTTAACATATCTTTCATGATCAAAGTATTCTATTAATTTATCTTCATCATCTCTATATTCTTCAATTATATTTTTTCTATAGTCTAGTATATATTCAGTCATATATTTTCTTTTTGAAATATAGTTTAAAATTTCTGCGTTGATTATTTGAATCGTTTCCTCTAGCTTTAATTTTTCTGTTTGGAGTTCTAAGGAATTTTCATTCCCTTTTAATAAATCTTTATCCACAAGAACACCACCTTCTCATTTATAAAACTTGAATATTTCAGGCAATAGGAAAATATTATACCTTATTTTATCCATTATTAAAATACTTTTTGTAAAAAAACTGCAAATTTATTTTTTGTACCTCTAAACTTAAAAAGCATAACCGTGACTCCTTCAAATTCAGAGTCACGGCTAACTATTTTTTAACGATTAATTATTGTTCTTCTTTAACTGGCTCGGCTTCATTTTTATACTCATTTACCATAGCCATAAACTCTTCTCCAAGAAGAGTCTCTTTTTCAATAAGTACTTCAGATATTTTAGTAAATAAAGGCTTATTATCTTTTAAAATATTTATGGCTTTATCATGGCACTCTTTAATTATTTTTAAGGTCTCTTCATCTATTAAAGCCGCTGTTTCAGCACTACAATTTTGTACTGGTCTACCATCTAGGTATCTACTATTTATAGACTCTAAAGCCATCATATCAAATCTATCTGTCATACCATATATAGTAACCATGCTTCTTGCTGTTTGAGTAGCTCTTTCTATATCATTAGAAGCTCCTGTAGAAATAATATTAAACTCTACCTCTTCTGCAGCTCTTCCACCTAGCATAACAGTTATTTGATCCAGCATCTCCTCTTTAGAAACTAGATATTTCTCTTCTGTAGGAAGTTGCATAGTATAGCCTAGAGCACCCATAGTTCTTGGAACAATGGTTATTTTATGTACAGGATCCGTATTATTTAATAAGGCTGCCACTAAAGCATGACCTACCTCATGGAAAGCTACTATTCGCTTCTCTTTATCTGAAAGAATCCTATCCTTCTTTTCTTTACCAGCAATTATCACTTCTACAGCTTCTTCTAAATCTTCCTGAAGCACCACTTTTCTATTATGCTTAACTGCTCTTAAAGCTGCCTCATTAACAATATTGGCCAGGTCTGCTCCTACAGCTCCAGGTGTCCCCTTAGCTACGGAGGATAAATCCACATCATCACCTAATTTAACATCCTTTATATGAACCTTTAATATAGACTCTCTTCCCTTTAAATCAGGTCTATCCACAATTACTCTTCTATCAAATCTTCCCGGTCTTAGAAGAGCTTTATCTAATACTTCTGGTCTATTGGTAGCTGCTAAAATCACTACTCCTTTAGAAGAATCAAAGCCATCCATCTCAGCTAAAAGCTGATTTAAGGTTTGTTCTCTTTCATCATTTCCTTGCAGGCTGCCATCTCTGCTCTTACCAATAGCATCTATTTCATCTATAAATATAATGCAGGGAGCCTTCTCTTCTGCTTGCCTAAACAAGTCTCTAACCCTTGAGGCGCCCATTCCAACAAATAACTCTACAAAGTCTGAACCAGACATGGAGAAAAAGGGAACCTTAGCTTCTCCAGCTACAGCTTTAGCTAAAAGAGTTTTACCAGTTCCAGGAGGTCCCACTAAAAGAGCTCCTTTAGGAAGCTTAGCCCCTATTTCCGCATACTTTTGAGGATTATGTAAAAAATCCACTATCTCTACTAGGGATTCCTTAGCCTCTTCTTGCCCTGCTACATCCTTGAATGTCTTTCCGGTTTCATTTTCAGCATAAAGTTTAGCAGTATTTTTTCCAAAGGACATTACTCCTCCACCCATCTTTTTATCAAGTCTGCCAAATATGAACCTTCCTAATATCATGAATATTATAATAGGAGCTACCCAGTATAATATTATATTTAGTAATGGATCATTATTAGGTATTTCTTTAGTAAATTCTATATTTTTTGAAGTTAAAAGCTTTACTAACTCTTGATCCCACAGGTATCCTGTATATAAGGCCTTGTTAGCATATCCGCTATCTGGTTTAGCCTTTATTAATATCCTATCCTTTTGCAGTACAACCTTTTCCACCTTCTCTTCATTAACTAACTTTAAAAATTCATTATAACTAATCTGCTTAGTGGTTATAGAGGTACTCATATAATTTATGAACAGCACCGCTAAAATTACTCCCACTAAATATACCATTCTGTATTTAAACTTTTTATCGTCGAACATATATGCCAAGGTTTATGAAAGATATTTCTTTCATAAACCAAGTACTTTTCACTTCCTTCCTACAATTACAAATTTGATAGTTCATAGATAGCTTCTGCATATATTTTTGCATTTAGAACTAAATCTTCAACTTCAATATATTCATTGGCTTGATGATCTAAATCAGGCTTTCCAGGAAAAATGGGTCCAAAAGCAACTATATTAGGCATTTCTTTTGCATAGGTTCCTCCACCTATAGCTAAAAGCTTTGGCTCTAACCCAGTTTGTTCCTTATATACCTTTTGCAAAGTCTTTATAATACTATGATCTTGTGGGAAATACAAAGGCTTCTGATGCTCAAATTCTTCTAGATTTAAACCAATTTTTTCTATGGTCTTATTCAAAGGCTTAAGCATATCTTCTACCTGGAAGGTAACAGGATATCTTAGATTTAATGTAACTAAGAATTTTCCTTCACTATAATTTATAATACCTAAATTAAAGGATAAACTTCCTGAAACCTCATCCTTAAGACCCACGCCAAAGCTTTCACCATTAGTTTCTAACCCTATATGGCTATCTAGAAAATCAATCAACGCTCCTAATTCCCCAGTAATCCCTAAATTGTTTAAAACCTTTATAAGCTGCATTATGGCATTTTTCCCAAGCTCTGGAACACTTCCATGAGCGCTTACTCCTAAAGATTTTATAATTAATAAATCCCCTTTTTCTTCGGTTTTTATACTAAACTCTAATCTAGAAGCTATTTTTTCTATTTTCTTTTTTATTATTTCTTTATCAGAAGTTCTTAATGCTGCTTCACAATAATCCGGTACCATATTTGCCCTTTGTCCACCTTTGATATATTCCACAATTAAGTCCTCTGAACTAGGACTTACGGATTTAGTTAAATTAAAAGACGTAAGTCCTTTTTCTGCATAGATTATTGGATACTCTGCATCAGGAGTAAATCCAGCTACAGGCGCTTTTTCTTTACTCATATAATGCTCTATATCAGCGGAACCTGTTTCTTCATTAGTTCCAAATATGATTCTGACCTTTCTTTTAATTGGTAGATTTAGGTCTTTTATAGCTTTAAGCCCAAAAAGAGCGGCCATAATAGGTCCTTTATCATCCATAGCCCCCCTTGCAAAGACCTTTCCTTCATGTATCTCTGCTCCATAAGGTGGATAAATCCATCCATCTCCCTCAGGCACTACATCTAAATGACCTAAAACTCCTATATATTCCTCTCCCTCTCCATACTCAGCATAACCAGCATAGCCATCAAGATTTACAGTTTTAAAGCCTAATCTATTTGATATGTCTAAAGCTTTATCTAAAGCAAGTTTAACCCCTTCGCCAAAAGGGGCATTTTCTTTTGCTTCTTCTTCTACACTTTTTATTCTAAGCAGTTCCTGAGTAGATTGTATTAATTCTTCCCTTAACTCTTCAATTCTTTCATTAATCAATTTCATCCCTCCAAATTACTTTATAACTCCAAATCTATCGAAAGGATATACCCTAACCCTTGCCTTTCCTCTAATGTCCTTCTTATCTACATAAGGATTATTCCACCATCTGCTATCCTTAGAATTAGCTCTATTATCTCCTAAGAAAAAGAATTTGCCTTCTGGCACAGTATAGCTTCCAGATTTATCGCTTTTATTCTTAACATAAGCCTCATTGAGTTTATTACCATTTACATATACATCACCATTATCTTTAATTTCCACTTTATCTCCTGGAAGGCCTATAACTCTTTTAATCAATAAATCATTAAGTTCTTCTGAGTAAAAAACCACTATATCTCCAGTTTTTATGTTCTCTGTGTTATATACCTTAGTTACAAATAACTGATCCCCTATTTTTAAAGTAGGTACCATAGATTCTGAAGGAATATAGACCTTAAAAAGTAAAAATTTATTTATGAGCAATCCAATAGCAACCGCTGCTATTATGGGTAGGATCCAGTCAAAAAAAAGCTTTTTTAAGCCCTCCTCTTCTTGCTGTTGCTCTTTATCTAATTCTTCATTTTCCTTTGCTTTTGTAATCATATTATCACTCATCTGCCCACATACCTTTCATTAATTCCTCTATTTCGGCTTTCCTTTGCTTAGTAGCTTCGATGTCTACATGGTATTTATTATGTCCTTTTATAAGCACCTCTCCCTCTTTTGGATTACCTTCAACCTGATTTTTACAAATACTGATAATCTCTCCTTTAGAATTCTCGCATACTATACTATGTTCCTCAATTCTATCTACAATAAACACTTCTAAATTTTCTCCCATAAGCTTACTCCTTATGCTTAATACATAATATATAGATAAACACTACGAAAACTTAATTTATACAGGTTTCAAAATGGCATCTTTAAGTCATTATGAGACATGTATAAATTAGTAGTTGAAGTTGTTTCCTTATATATTAGTATAGCATAATATATAGTATTTTAAATAAAATTTAAGAATATATTATGTCTTTATTGTTTCTTATTTGTTAAAATTCTCATTTGAGCTTCGTTGTCAACTAATTGAAGATTATTTTCCTTTATTATATTAATAATCAATTCAGCATAAATATATTCACCTTGTTTATTTTGAACAGTACTATAACCACCTTTTTGTAAAGCTTGTGCTTGTTCTATGTATTGTCTAGCCTCAAAAACACCAGCCTGTTTATATCTTGTATTCTTATATAAAAACTCCCTGTGATCTTTTATGGAATCTTCTTTACTTTCATAAGCTCTAAAGCTATCCGTAATGACTTTATTATAATACTCAGAGGTTTTCATGGATACTTTTTTTCCCTTCCAAGAAGCATCAGCCTTAATGCCAAAAAGATTATTAGCTTTTAATACAAGCTCTGATTTTCCCCAGCCTGATTCTAGGATTGCCTGTCCTATTGTAATGGAAGGCAATATACCATATTTATCATAGCCATTAATAGCCTCTTCTTTTATTTCTTTTATAAACTCTAAATTAGGAGCTCCCTCATACAAGTTACCTCTAGCTAGCCCTTCGTACTCTAACTCCTCTAAATATTTTTTAAATTTATCTTTTTGTTTCTTATCAAACTTTAAATTATTTAACACTTCTTCAGCAGTTTTTAACCTATACTCACTGCCCCTGACTTTAGTTTGTGTAGTATTTTTATCTAAAAAACTCTTGCTCAGATTTAAGATTTCACTATAGGATATATTACTAAGCTCTTTTTTATATTGCACTGCATTTATAGCAGCTACCAACTTCCAGTTTACCTGTAACTTACCTTTGCTAGCTTCGTCCGCTGCTTTAATATAATTTCTTAGAATAGACTTATCTAATATAAGCGGTTTATTCCTTTTAGAAATATAATTCATAATGGCCACAACTGAAATAAAGATTATAATAAGTAATACAAGACATCCTATCATTGATTTTTTTCTTTTTATCACTATAAACACTCCTAATATGTTTTAATATTTAATTCCTAGTGCTGAACTTATATGTATATTATACGAAAAAACAAGCCTCCTGTACAAAATTAGAAGCTTGTTTCATTAAACAAATTTAATATTTATTGATTTTTTAAGCAATACAGTTAATAACTTCATCAGCACTTACCATATGCAATTTGTCTTCCCTATGTTTAGCTTGAGTGGACGCTAAACTAGCTTTGTTGATTAGCTTTGATATAATATTTACATTTGCAAAATTAATATTTTCTTCAATATGGCACAAACCTATAGAAATACTAATATTTATTTTATCATAAAAGCTTTTACTTGCTATAGTTTCAATAAGACTTTTAGCAACCTCTACACTTGTCTCTTTATCTAAAGAGGTTGAAATAACAAATTCATCTCCACCAAATCTGCACATTGCTCCTATATTCTTTATATTGTTAACCAAGAGCTTACTTAATTCTATTAATATATTATCTCCTACTATATGTCCACATTTTTTATCTATATCTCCAAAGTTATCCACATCTATAAACATTATAGTATTTTTATTATTAAGAAAAATACTTTTCTCTATAGAGTAATAAATATATTCTTTTCTATACAAGCCTGTCAAAGGATCTATATGTTTATTTGCTTCCGTTTCTATGATATCTCTTGTTAAAATTCCTTTCACCGTACCACTACTGCATTTTACTAATAATATATTAATATCTTTTTCTTCAAACAAATCCTTTGCTCTCCAGAAGGTAGTATTTTCATCAATATAATCAAAGGCACTATTCATAACATCCGCTGCAATTCTATTTGGATGGGCCATTATTATATCTTTATATGTAACTATTCCATTTATTTTACTATTTTCTGATACTATAAAACACTCTATAGCTTGGCTACCAATTAAATCTTGCATTCTTTGAACTCTAAATAGTTCTCCTATGGTCATAAAATTAGTTAATATCATGTCTTTAACCTTTTTAATCATATATCAATAGATCTGCTAACTTTTACTGTTAAATTTATTTCTACTTTTATAATAGTTGTCTCGTTAGCAATTCTTTCTCCTTCCTCTAATATTATCGAAATTAACTTATCCTTAGGTAGAATACTTAATAAGGATTTTCTTATTATAATCCCCTCAATAAACTCATGAGATATTTTTATTACTTCATACTGATCTGGTGATATTATATTTACCATCCTTCGAGCACCTTCTGGTCCAATAGGTGCTCTCTTGCCAACTATTAAGGCATCCTGCATAGGAGGCATTTCAAAATGCGATAATTTCATCGTTATTTCAGCTTTTTTAGATGTCTCTACATAATTATTCATAGCTTACCACCTCTTGACAAATTCATTAATTATTTTACCATAATATGAATTAATTTTCTATTATTTGATAAATTTTTACCAATGATAATTAAAGATTTTTATAAATTGAACAAAAGAAAGCACTGTTAATCCTGTTTTATTGAGTACTCATTGTATAAAAAATTTTATAAAATTAAAATCACTCTAATAACTTCTATAGGGAAACAACTTCAACTACTAAGTTATACAGGTACTATAATGGCTCAAAGATACCATTTTGGAACCTGTATAAATTAAGTTTCTGTAGTGTTTCCCTATACATAGTTTTAGAGTGTTCTCTTGTCTAAAATTAATTTTTTAAGAATACTTTATATACTAAATTTTCACCAAAGGAAAAAGCTGCAAAGGTTATAAGGTAAATAGCTAATCCTACGGGTAATTTTATAGATATAAGTAAAGCAAATATGAGATTCATAATTAACATGGTTTTTATATTGCTTTCATTGCTTTTAGGCTTATTATACAAATAATCAAAAATAGTAGGTAAAACCATAAATATCATATATATTATTGGTAATATAAAATATGGATCTGATAACGAAATATTGCTAACCCACGGCACCAACACCGTTCCTTCATTAGTAGCAATAGATCTAATAACCCCATATAGGCTCATCATAATAGGTGCCTGTATTATTAAAACTAAGCAACCCCCAAAGGATTTTAAATATTCCCCTTGATATTTAGCAAGTTCTCCTTCAAGGGCTTTGGAATTATTTTTATATTTTTCCTTTATACTATTAATCTTATTAGTAACTTCTTGCTGCTTAACTAAATCCTTTTTTTGCTTAATAGAAAAGGGTAATAAAAACATTCGTACTATTAAGGTTAAACAAACTATGGCTATTCCATAGTCACCTACTACTAAAACTAAATTATCTAATATCCATTTAAAAGAATTTAAAATAATGCTCAACTAAATCTCTCCCTTAATTCTAAATTTTATTCATAAGCATTATTTTTAACTCTAATCTTTTCTATAAATATCCATATTCTATATTTTTCATAAGAAGTATATTGAGATTTTGGTATATTAAATACAAAATTTAAGGCTCTTAACAATATATTCTTGCTTAAATTCTGTACAAAATTTTTTCTATATTGCCTGTAGGTATTTACTATAATTCCTACAAAAGAAAAAATTAATAAGAACATCAAAGTCATGTTTAATAAATTTAAAATGTCAACATTCATTTATAATTCCTCTTTAAATATTAATATGATGCTTTATCTTATTATAATATTTATAAAAATGTATGCAACATATAATTATACTAAAAATAAGTAATATGGGCCATAAATTAGAAAAATACAAAGGTTTATTCAATATTTCTCTTCCTGCCAGTAAAGCAATAGCAGTAAAGATAATTACAAAGATGAAAAGAGTTTTATACCACTTTTTCTCTGTAGAAAGGGAGTTTGGCAGCATTGTTATCCTATATAATAATGGCACTTCAATATTTTTCTTTTTAAAAGTAGTGGATAAGGGCCTTATGAATAGAACTATTATATTAGCAAGGTAAAAATCTTTTAAATCTATGCTAAACTGTCCTCCTTGAAATCCTTGAGCTAAAAACATTATAGTGCAGATTATAAATAACTGAATAAAGTACTTCTCTATAAAATTTACGGCTATATATAGCCTCGTTGTAGAACTGCTATATTCATCTACTATGGCATCACAAAACTTTTTATAATCTTGTCCTATAAAGATCTCTACATCCTTATTTTTCTGCTCACACTGAAGCAAACTATCTAATATTTCATGAAGAATTTCTTCTTTGTCACTCTTAGTAATATCACAGCAATTTATATATTCTGTAATACATTGAAAAAGAACTTTATTTTTAGAATCTAGTTTTTCTTTTTCTCTTAGCCTAATTCTTTTTAACTCATAATTATCAAACATTTTTTATTCCTCCAATACCCTTTTAACTGCATTATTTATTTCTTCCCAGGAGTCCATAAAATCTTTAAGCTCCTTCTTTCCTTTTTCAGTTAAAAAATAATATTTTCTCATAGGACCTAAAGGTGACTTTTTTGTTATAGAATAAATATTTTCTTTCTTTTCTAATCTTATGAGAATTGGATAAACACTCCCCTCGGTAATATCACTAAATCCATAATTCATCAGCTTTTCGCAAATTTCATAGCCATAGGTTTCATGATTTTCAATTATCTTAAGTAAGCAACCCTCTAAAATACCTTTTAGAATTTGTGTATCCTTAGCCATATGCTCTCCTTCTATTCTATTTATAGCTACTTTGTATTAACAAGTAGCTTAGTTTTATAATACTGTTACTACCTTGTATTGTCAAGTAGGTGTTTATAATAAAAATACCCGTCTATGCGGGTATTTTTATAAATTCTCTATTTTAAATCTAAATTACCTTTGCGCCCTTATATTTTTTCTTCGACTAATTATAGTAAATGCTAATAATATTGATAACTCTATGAATATTAATTGGAATTTACTTATTGCTAGGATATTTGCTAATTGCAATGAATAAGCAAAGGTAAGAGAAGTGATTAGTTTAGATGAAACTGCGATTAATACAAATGTTTTAAAAGAAATTCCTGTAATTCCTGCTCCCATACAAACAATTTCATCTGGTAATACTGGAAGTATAAAAAGTAATCCTGTAATTAAAATTTCATTTTTCTTTACATAATTGCTATATTTAATTAGTTGATCAGACTTTATAAATTTTTTCACATATTTTTCACCAGCTATTCTAGCTATAGAATACATAGCTATTATACCACTAACAGTTCCTAAAAAGGCAATTATAAAAGCTTTAAAAGGCCCCAAAATTTCACTAGCTGATATGATAGTTACAGCTTCTGGAATAGGTATAAATATAGGCTGAAAGAAGCATATTAAAAAGTATATAAACTCCATTTTATATCCTCCCCCACTAATATTTATTCTTTAAGCTTGAAAAATAGTAAAATGATAAAATAGCTATTAGCGTAGTTACTAATTCCAAGTACGCCTTAAATAATAAAAAGATACTTATTAAAAAAACTATTGATATAAATCTTATAATCAAAATTCTTCTCAAATCTTTTTCATCTCCCCTTAGATTTTATCTTTATTTTAAAGCTTAAGTATTAAGATATTAATCAAAAAAATATTAAGATTTATTAAGGAGACATAAAAAAGATTAAAAGCCAAGGTCTCCCTTGACTTTTAAGATTAATTATTGAATATCTGCTCAAAACCCCCTAAAAGTTTCTTGCAAAGTTTATAATCTAAGGCTACAAAGTTCTCTTTATACTTTGATTGATAGAATCTATCTCCTAAACTATCTGCCATGGTAATCCAAGCTTCTGGTAATCTAGCCTTTGCAATATCTTCGCTATCACAGCTTAAAATTAAATGTTCTAATCCCCAAAAGGCATATTCTTTTATTTCAAAAATACTATTTAATTTTAAATAATCCTCTACTATATCATAGCAAATTTCATTTTTATAAATATCCATGAAGAAGAAGTCAAAACGCTCCTTCTCAGCTTTAAATGCGTCCACATTAATTATTTTTAATTTAGGATTATAGCCAAAATTTTTGTTGTAGAGCTCTATGACCTCAGAGCTTTTTTCATATACTACAATCTCTTGAACCTTTTCTTTTTCTAATATTTCCTGTACAAAATATCCTAACCCTAGTCCTACTACCCCTACTTTTCCCTGGGCTCTTCTTATAGCCTCATAGCATCCACCTACTTCTAAAGGGGTAACTCCCATCCATAGCTGTTCTTTTTCTTTTAATATTGGGTAGTTATAAAAATCTCCTTTATACACATGCATATAGGCATTTATTCTACCAGTTTTAAACATTATGTACTCAATGCTAAAATCTCCTAGGTGAAAATCACTTTTTATATTACATTTGTCATTGAATTCTCTAACTTTATTTTGGTAATAAGTATCCTTAAATGGAATCATAGTCAGCCTCCTAATTTTTATACTTTTTATAATTTTTTCACAGTTTTATAACATTATCATTAATAAATAACCAAATTCATTATGTATTCTTTTATTATACCTAATAATAAAAGGTGTTTCAAAATAAAAAGTACCTTTCACAATGCGGAAGGCACTTTTTATCTTAAAAATCTTTTATTATTTTATTCTCTTCCATAATGGTAAGAATTTGCTTCTGCCTCTTTCTTGCCTTTTCAGGATTGCTCTTAGGATTATAAAGGTTTGGTGCTTGTGGTATTCCTACTAACATTGCTATTTCTTCCTTTGATAATGACCATACATTTTTATTAAAATATAAATTACTAGCATTCTGTATTCCATAGGCTCCATTACCGTAATAGATAACATTTAAATACATTTCCATGATTTCTTCTTTACTATAGGTGCTCTCTAATTTTACTGCTAATATTATTTCCTTGATTTTTCTAGTAGCAGTCTGTTCTGAAGAAAGAAATAAGTTTTTAACTAACTGCTGAGTTATAGTACTTCCGCCTTCTTTTATCTCTCCTGCTTTAAAATTAACTACAAAAGCTCTAGCTATTGCCTTTACATCGTATCCTCTATGGCAATAAAACTTTTTATCCTCTACTAATAAAAGAGTGTCTTGAAGGCTTTTAGGAATTTCATCTATAGTAACATAATTTTTATTTATAGTCATTATATATTGTTTTAAATTTTTATCAATGACATAGTTATCACTTACTTTAGCTGTATAAAAACTAAAAAGGAGGAAAAATATAAATGTAAAAACCATTAGCTTTCTTTTCATATAAAACTCACCTCAGGTTTTTAAATATATTTTACTCCTTATTCATATAGCTTTTCCATCTACCTATATTACAAAATCATAATCAAATCTTACATTTTTGTAATATAGAGAAATACTGCCAAAATTCAACTTATACATGTTCCAAATTGACATCTTTAAGCCATTATTGTGCATGTATAAGTTAGTAGTTGAAGTTGGATCCCTAAATTAACCCTACTATTCTCTGTTCTTTATTATAGTAAAAAAACTATGATATTTAATCTTCTCAGCATCTTCTTCTTTATGCTTTTTAAAAAAGCTTTCCATTAAGGCCATTATTTCATTGACCTCTTCTTCTGTAAGATATAAATTATTAGTAGTAATAGATCCCTTTGCATCTTTGTCCTTTTCATCTTTTGCAGCTTTACCTACTGAGTCTAAAAATATTTTCTTACTTTCATCATAAAGCTCAGATAGCATCCTTTGACTTTCTGCTAGAATCATTTTTTTAGCAGGCTCTTCTATTTCTTTTGAACATTCTATTTCAAAACCCGTGGCTAAGGGTTCATAGTACTTAGCTATAATTCCATTGATCTCTTTAGTATAAACCAGTTTTATTATTTCTGCTTTTTCAAGCTTCTTAATATGATAGTGTACTTTTGCTGGTACCTCACCCATCTTATCAGCTATCTGCTTTACCGTGGCTGGTTCATTCATATTTATAAGAGTAGTTAAAATTCTATATCTATAAGGATCGGAAATAGCTTTTACTTCTTCTAAAGTGGTTAAGACTTTTTTATCCTCCATGTTTTATCGCCTCCATCCTTATTATATAACAACTTTAGCTTTTTTAACAAACTCTTTTTTAACGTTTAAGCTTTTTTAAAGGTTTTGCTATAATTTAGAGATAGCGCAACTAGAGAAATCATTATACCCATAATTAAAAATATAGAAGAAGCAGATAAATATTCCGTAATAACCCCTGTTAACGCACTACCTAAAGGTATGGCACAGCAGCTTATCATTCCCATAAAAGAGCTAACCCTGCCTAGTACTTGTTTGTCCGTCTTACTCATCATATAAGCACTTATGGGTGAGGATACCATAGGTATTAAAAATCCTAGAGTAAAGAATATAAATATAGTTAATGCTATAGAAACTAAATTAGCATGTATAACTGTTCCAGGTAAAAATAATAACGCATAATCTATACCAAATAAAAAGAATCCAACTATAATTAGATTAGTGATTTTAAATTTTTGTCCTATTTGTCCTATAATTATTCCTCCAAGTATGGTTCCTAAGGAAAAAGCTATTCCTATGATGCTCAATACCTCTGGTCCACCTTGCAATATATCCTTAGCGAAAATTGGTAACATTACATTTACCGGAGACAAGCCAAAATTAACTATGGCAAATAATATTATTATAAGCCTTATAAGTTTGTTATCCTTAACAAACTTAAAGCCTACCTTTAGTTCAGAAATATAAGATTTTACGCTAAGCTTTTCTTCCTGTGATTTTTCATACTTAACTTTAAGCATTAGCATTATTAATGCTGCTATAAAAAAAGTAGCCGCATCCACAAATATAGCGCCAGAAATTCCAATTAATGCAATTATTGCGCCAGCCATTGCCGTGCCAATTAATTCTGCAAATTTAAAGGCAGAGGTAGAAAAGGAATTAGCAGATAAATAGCTTTCCTCATCTACAATCAATGGCATCAAAGAAGTCATAGCTGGCATCATTAAAGTTTCAAATGTAGAATTAAAAATAGTAATTATAAACAAATGCCAAGGTCTTAATATACCTACAAAGTATAATAGAGCTGTTAAGGATACCATTATTCCTCTTCCTAAATAACTGAGAGTTATTAGTTTCTTTTTATCTAATCTATCTGCAAAAACGCCAGCAAAGGGCCCTAGTAATATATTGGGTATGGCATTAACTGCAAACAATGTCCCCAGCAAAAGCTTGGAACCTGTTAGCATGTATACCATCCATCCGTAGGCTATACCATCTACAGAATCTCCAAATCTGGAAATAAAATTTGCTATGAACATAACCATATAGTTTTTACTTTTAATTAACCCTTTTATTCCCACTTTCTTATTTACCTCATAAGCTTCCATATAAACCTCTCCTCTATAAAATAATTTTAACGTTAAACATATTTTAACATCAAAATTATTTTCTGTCTAGTGGTATACTAAGAAAATTTTAGAAATTAACTTTCCATTGATTTCTCTAAACCTTAGTGTTAGAATATAAGTGTAAAAATCAATATAACACAGGGGGGCTGGGTTAGGCCGGCTGAGATAAAGACCCTATAAAGTCTTTGACCCTTATACCTGATCTGGGTAATGCCAGCGTAGGGACTCTGCTTAACATTTTTTGAATTTATAGCACAACTCTATGATGGGTTGTGCTTTTTTAATTTTATAGAAAGCAACAACTTATTTATTGCTTTCTATAGAATCATCTATTCTATTTATTTATGTTAAGTCTAATGTATCTTCAATTTCAGGTAATAAGGTAATCCTCCCCCCTAGAATTAAGGGGGTTTTATTTTGAAAACAAAAAAATTAACTTTTTCGGCTCTTCTAATTGCTATAGGGGTTCTATCCTCTCATCTTATTTATATCCCAATTGGTCCATCTAAATGTTTTCCTGTGCAACATGCTATAAACGTTATTTCAGCAATAACTTTAGGTCCGTGGTATGCCTTAGGTAATGCCTTCCTTATATCTCTTTTGAGAAATATACTTGGTACAGGCTCTATATTAGCCTTCCCCGGAAGTATGATAGGTTCCTTATTTGCTGGTATATTATATAAAAAATTTAGTAACACGCTTATTGCTTTAGGCGGCGAAATCATAGGCACTGGTGTTATAGGTGCCTTAGCAGCTTATCCCCTAGCTAAAATTATATTAGGAAAGAATATTTCTTTATTTTTCTTTGTAGCACCTTTTTCAGTTAGCACCATTGGTGGAAGCATCATAGCCTATGCTATTTTGATAGGCCTAGATAAAAGTAAAATACTAAAAAATATTCACATTTAAAGGAGGATTTTTATGAAAAATGTATTAACCATTGCTGGTTCTGATAGTTGTGGAGGAGCAGGCATACAAGCAGATTTAAAAACCTTTTCGGCTCATGGAGTATATGGAATGAGTGTAATCACTGCTATAACAGTTCAAAATACACAAGGAGTTTTTGCAGTACAAGATGTAAACACTGATATCATAAGAAAACAAATACAAGTGATTTATGAAGATATAGAGGTATCAGCAGTTAAAATAGGTATGACTTCAAGAATAGATAGCATAGAAACCATTGCTGAGGAATTAAGAAAAATTAATGCTAAAAATATTGTAGTAGATCCCGTAATGATTTCTAAAAGTGGGTTTGATCTTTTAAGGCCCGAATCTAAAAAGGCATTAGTAGAAAAGCTAGTACCTTTAGCCACCATAATTACTCCTAACCTTCATGAGGCTTCTGCTATGCTTAACAGAAAAGTTGAAAGCATCGAACAGATGGTAGATGCAGCCAAAGAATTATTTAATCTAGGTGCTAAAAATGTATTAGTCAAAGGTGGTCACTTAAGCGAAGAAGCTGTAGATGTTCTTTTTGATGGAAAAGAAATTTTTTATTTTCATTCTGAAAGAATAGATACTAAAAACACCCATGGAACTGGCTGTACCTTATCTTCCTCCATAGCTTCAAACCTAGCTCTAGGTTTTGATATAGCTACAGCGGTAAAAAAATCAAAAGAATACATAACTACTGCTATAAAACATTCTTTTAGCATCGGAAAAGGCGTTGGACCTACTCACCACTTTTATGAACTGTATAGAAAGGCGGGATTGATAAATGAATAGTGAAAGCAAAACCTTATCTACAAAACATTTTACTGCTCTTTGGTTTGGTGCTTCAGTATCCATTGCAGAAATACTCACTGGAGGACTACTGGCTCCTTTAGGCTTTAAAAAAGCTTTATTAGCTATAATAATCGGTCATGGCATTGGTACAGCTTTACTAGTTATGGGTGGAATAATCGGTTTTGAAAAAAATATGCCTTCTATAAAATCCACAAAAATTTCTTTCGGAAGCTACGGTTCCTATGTATTTTCAATTTTAAACGTTCTGCAGCTGATAGGTTGGACAGCAGTTATGATAATTTCAGGTGGTAGATCCTTAAATATGGTAAGCAAAATACTTTGGAACTTCGATAACATAGTGGTTTGGAGTATATTAATAGGCATTTTAGTATGCCTATGGGTTTTATTAGGTAGCAATACTCTAAAAAAACTAAATTCTGTGGCAGTTATATTGCTGTTCATTCTTACCTTGGTGTTAAGCTTTGTAATATTTAAAAATAACAGTCTATTAACAAAATTACCTGAAGGAAATCTTTCCTTTGGAGCCGCTATAGAGCTTAATATCGTAATGCCACTTTCCTGGCTTCCACTTATTGCAGACTATACTCGTTTTGCTAAAAATAAGAAGTCTGCAGTGACTGGAAGCTTCCTTGGATACTTTTTCGGAAGCTGTTGGATGTATATTATAGGTCTAGGTGCTGCTTTAATATTTAACACTACAGACATAGGAGAGATAATGGTAGCTGCTAACTTAGGTGTATTTGCTCTTAGCATAATAATACTAGCTACGGTAACCACTACCTTTATGGATGTATATTCAGCAGGGATAAGCTTCATAAATATAAGTTCAAAGCTAAAGGAAACTCCTGTGGCTTTGATAATGGGAATCTTAGGAACCCTAATAGCTTTAATATTCCCTATAGAGCAATACGAAAACTTTCTTTATGCCATAGGTTCTGTATTTGCTCCTATGTTTGCTATTTTATTTACAGACTATTTTATCCTAAAGAAAAATAATGCTATAGAAGAAGGTTTAAAACTAAATATAGGCGCAGTAATAGTTTGGATTATTGGAATCATTACCTATTACACCCTTTTAAAGATTGATTTCTTTATGGGTAATACTCTGCCTACTATGTTATTAACATCTTTAATTTATTTTGTTAGCTGGAGGTTCACAAAATCATGGAAACTAGAGAAAAACTTTCTAAACTCTTAACTTTAGTTAAAGAAAAAAAACCCTTAGTTCATCATATAACCAATTATGTTACGGTAAATGATTGTGCTAATATCACCCTATCCCTAGGCGGTTCCCCTGTAATGGCTGATGATAGCCTTGAGGTAGAGGAGATGATATCCATAGCCTCCTCCTTAGTGATAAATATAGGTACTCTAAATTCCAGAACCATAGAGTCAATGCTTTTAGCTGGAAAGAGAGCCAATAGTCTAGATATACCTGTAATCCTTGATCCAGTAGGAGTAGGTGCCACTAACCTAAGAACAGAAACTGCTAAAAAGTTACTGAAGGAAATAAATTTTTCTGTAATAAAAGGAAATATGTCTGAGATTAAAGTACTCTCCGGTATGGACTCCATAGTAAGAGGAGTTGACTCCACTGAAGATACTGAAAATGGAGAAGAAATAGCCTTAAAATTATCCCAAAAGCTAGGGTCTGTAATCGCTATTACAGGAGCTAAAGACATCATTTCTGATGGGAAAAATATATGCTTCATAGAAAATGGACACCCTATATTAGCTAAAATAACTGGCACTGGATGCATGAGCAGTTCTTTAACTGGAGCTTACTGCGGAGTAACTAAAGATTATTACACTGCTACCATTGCAGCCATTGCTACCATGGGGCTTTGTGGAGAGATGGCTGAGGCTTCGCTAAAAAGCAATTACCACCTTGGCAGCTTTAAGGTGGCCTTAATAGATTCCATAGCTTCATTATCACCAAAGGATTTATTTAATGGAGGTAAGCTAAATGAACATAAATTATAAATTATATCTTGTAACTGACAGAGAGGTTTTAGAAGGAAGAGATCTATTAGAAAGTGTAGAACAAGCTATCCTTGGAGGAGTTACCTTAGTTCAATTAAGAGAGAAGGCTACTAATAGTAAAGACTTTTATAATCTAGCGTTGCAGGTAAAAGAATTAACTCATAAATATAATATACCTTTAATAATCAATGATAGACTAGATATTGCTCTAGCCATAAATGCAGACGGGCTTCATATTGGTCAAGAGGACCTGCCTATAAGTCTTTGTAGAAAACTACTAGGCAAAGATAAAATATTAGGAGTTTCCGCCCATAACCTAGAAGAAGCACTAGAGGCAGAAAGTCTAGGCGCAGACTACTTAGGAGTGGGCGCTATATTTAGCACCTCCACTAAAAAGGATGTAGATATAACCTCTATAGATACCCTTATAAAAATAAAGGAAAATGTGAAAATACCTGTGGTAGCCATAGGCGGCATTACCCATGACAATGTTAAAGAGGTGCTAAAAGCTCCTATAGATGGGGTATCAGTGGTATCTTGCCTCTTAGGCGCTGAAGATATTAAAAAAGCTAGCACTAAATTAAATGATATTATCAATTCATAGTTCACAATGCATAATGCACAATTATAGTGGATTTTTCTCCGTTCCCCTAGGAAAAATCTTTAATTTATAATTTTTAAAACTGAAAAGCAAAGTCTTTGACTAAAGATTTAGCCAAGCTTTGCTTTTCGATTTTATATTTTTCATATCACTAGCAGTGAAAACTCTTCCTTCATTGTGAATTGTACACTGTGCATTATTTAACCCCATAGACCTTATCAAATTCTATATACTCAGGGTAAATGCTTAATAACTCTTCTATAGAAATCTCTTGCTTTGGTAAGGACTCTAAAGTTTTCTCGAATTCTTGATTATGCTCTATGGTGAAATATTCATCTTCATCTTCGCTATCTATTATTAGGAATCTGAAGTCTCCCATTTCTTTCAATTCCTTTAAAGCCTCTTTTACCTCTTCTACTTTGCTAAAAGGGCTTACCACTAGTTCACAAGCGCAATGACCATTGCTTATATTGTAATAATGTAGCCCAGCTTGTCTATCCTTAATATAATCCGTATATTCTCTTATAAAGAGAGCTTTTTCATCACATTTTTCTACAAAGCTATTCTCCATTTGCTTCTCTGAAGCAGCCAGCATAAAATAACACATACTTAATTCCTCCAATACCACTATTATATTTACAATAATTCTCCATGGTTTTGTAAATTCCTTTATACTTTATAGCCATCCTCAACACTTTAAATTATAATAAAATATATAATGCATAGAAAAACAACGTAAGCTTTTAACTTATACATTTGCTGTAATGCCTTAAAGATGCCATTTTGAAACATGTATAAATTAAGTTTTCGTAGTGTTTCTCTATAATTGGGAGGTATCATATTGAATAGGAATATTAAGCTTCTGTCAATTTTAAAATACATAACCTATTTTTTAATCTCTATAAATATTATTTACACCGGTGACTACAAAGCCGAGGATGCATTATTACTATTGAGTCTAATGCTGTTATTTATAATAAACACTCAAATAAGAAATTATTATCTTAAAAGTAATACCAATTTCTTAATGCTTTCCTTAAGTTTAGATATAATGCTTATAAGCTTTTTATATTTAAAGTTCCAAGGCTTTATTTTTATATATTATTTTATATCTATATTGGATGCTTCTATGATGCTATCTTCCAAAAGTTCTTATTTTATGATGAGTTTAATATATGGTTCTCTAGTAATGCTTGGCTTAAGACCCATGTATTATAGTCCACAAAATACTACTGCCATTAATGTATTTATTAACACTATTATAGTAGTCATCTTTGGAGCCTTAGGACGCTCTGTGGCAGAGGAGCAAAAGAGAAAAAAAGAAGCTCAAGAGCTTTATGATAAGCTAAGAATATCCGAAAGTCAGCTCAAAGAGGCCTATGAAAGATTAGAGGAATATTCTGAAACCATTGAAGAGCTAACCTTATTAAGAGAAAGAAACAGAATATCCAGGGAACTTCACGACTCCGTAGGACATACTCTGTCAACCATAATAATACAGCTTCAGGCTCTTCCTTATATGATGTGTAAGGATAAAGAAAAAACTATAGAAATGGTAGATAAACTAATAGACTTTTCAAAAAATGGTATGGAAAATGTACGAAGAACCATAAAAGAACTAAAACCTACGGATTTTGATAAATATCAAGGTATATTCTCCATAAAAGAATTAATATTTAATTATGAAAAGCTCACTCATATAAAAATAAACTTTATCACCTTTAATGAAGCTATTGAACTAAACAGCGATGAAAGCTTTGTGCTTTATAGAATAATTCAAGAAGCTTTAAATAATGCTTCTAAGCATTCTAAGGCTTCTAATATAAATTTATCTCTTCAAGGAGATGATAAAAATATTAGATTATACATTAAAGATGATGGCATAGGTGCTCATAGCTTAAGTCAAGGTTTTGGTTTAAGCAGTATGGAAGAGAGGGTTAAAAAGCTAGGTGGAACCATTGAGCTTAATACTGGTGATAATAAAGGCTTTGAAATTATAGCTAATATACCAAGAATATAAAGGAGGCAATAAATTGCACAAAATTAATATAGCCATAGCAGATGATGAAATGCTCATTAGAGAAGGTTTAAAAATCATACTTGGCAGTGATGATAATATAAATATCGTTGGCTTATGTGAAAATGGTGAAGAAGCTTTAGAGCTATGTAAAAAAGAACAGATTGATGTGATGCTTCTCGATATCAACATGCCTGTTTGTAACGGAGTTATGGCTACAAAGCTTATAAAAAAAGAATGTAAGAATACTAAGATAATGATTTTAACTACCTTTAAGGATGAGGAATATATTATTGACGCCATAAAATTTGGTGCCCATGGATATATACTGAAGGATACCTCCTATGATGTTATTCTGGAAGGTATCAAAAGTGTGCACAAAGGTAATGTGGTAGTACATCCTGAAATAGCAGCTAAGATGGTTGCCTCAAAGGAGCTCTCTCAAGAAGCTTTAACTGAAAATATAAAAGCTAAATATAGAATAACAGATAGAGAATTAGAAATAATTATAAATATAGGCTTAGGACTAAGCAATAAAGAAATAGCCAAAAAGCTATTTGTAGCAGAAGGTACTGTAAAAAATTATATAACGGAAATCCTTGCAAAAATGGAGCTAAGGGATAGAACTCAATTAGCCATATTCGCCCTAAAAAACTCATTAGTCTAGATTTACTATCAGTGGATTTCGATGTATTCAGCATTACTTAAGAAAATGACTTAAGTAATGCTTTTTTAATAAAAGGGTGACTAAACTCCATGGTGATGAAAAATTAAAACTTATATAATAAGACTATAGGAGGATGTGAAAAAAGGTGTTCTATAGGTTTCCCTACACCGCACATGGAGCTCCACGAGCGGCCCGTGAAAAAGAACACCTATGTTTTTCACATCCTCCTATAGAAAACAAAGTGTTTTTAAAGGAGTGTTTTTAATGAACATTGTAGATATAAAAAATGTTACTAAAAGATATGATGATAATTTAGCAGTGGATAATGTAAATCTGCAGATAAAAAAAGGAGAATTATTTGGCTTACTAGGACCTAACGGAGCTGGAAAATCCACCCTGATATCTATGCTCAGTGGATTGATTTCCTTTGATAAGGGTGAGATGTTTATAGGAGAAAAAAATGTAAAAGCTCAACCCGTAGAAGCCAAAAAATATATTGGATTGATTCCTCAGGAAATAGCTCTTTATGAAAATCTTTCTGGATTAGAAAACTTAAAGTTTTGGGGAAGCATGTATGGCTTAAGAGGAAAGGAATTAAAGAATAGGATAGAGGAAGCTATTGAAACTACCGCTTTGAAGGAAAAGATTAAAGATAAACTAAAAACCTATTCTGGAGGTATGAAAAGAAGATTAAATATAGCCTGCTCAATAATGCACCATCCAGAAATAATTATAATGGACGAGCCAACCGTAGGCATAGATCCTCAATCAAGAAATCATATATTAGAGTTCACAAAAAAATTAAATAGAGATTATAACACCACCATAATATATACCACCCACTACATGGAAGAAGTAGAGTTTTTATGTAACAAACTAGCCATCATTGATGAAGGAAAAATCATTGCTCAAGGCTCTAAGGAGGATATAAAAAAATTAATATCCTATGATGAAAATATAAATATAGTTACTGAAGATTTTAATGAAGCTCTAATTCTAAAGTTAAATACTCTTAAAGGCATCAAAAATGTAAGTTTTTTAAAAAATACTCTTTCTTTAGTAGCTGATAATTCCTCGCAAATACTTTCAAAGGTAATAGAAACTCTAGTTAATAATAATGTAAAAATAAAAGATATGAATATAAGCTCCCCTGATTTAGAAACAGTATTTTTAGCTCTAACAGGAAAGGCTCTAAGAGATTAGGAGGGATGAATATGAAATTATTAAGCCTTTTAAAAAAGGATTTTATAGAATTTAAAAGCTCTTTTCTATTTTTTATAGCTATATACATTGCAATGCCTCTAGCCATAACCTTTTTAAATGGCATATTCTTTGAAAAGCTGGTTAACCCAGATACTAAATTACCTAAAATAGAGGTAGCCATCATAGCTAAAGAAAATAACCCTCATATCCCAGCTATTAAAGAAATTCTAAATAATGAAAGACTAAAGACTTCTATAAATCTTACAGAATATAACTCCATAGAAGAGGTAGAGGCTAAGGTAAAAAGTAATGAAGCTCAAGCAGCTTTAATCCTCTCTAATGAAGGTTCAAATAATATACGCTTCTTAAAATCTACAGATAATTCCTACACTGTAGAGATACTCTATGGAACCATAAGCAACTATATTAACTACTCAAATATTAATTATAACAACAGCATAAAGATATCTGAACTAAAAGAAAGTAATGCTATTTCGGCAAAACAAGTATTTGGAGCCTCTATGCTAGCACTTTTAAGTTTATTCATAGCTATGACAGGAGCTTCAAACTTTCTAAAAGAAAAGGAGTCTATGACTCTATTAAGAATGAATTCTATCCCTATTGGCTTCAATAGCATATATGGTGAAAAGCTGCTGCTGACTTTTATAATATCTTTAATACAAAGTATAGCTTTTATAATACTCTGTGGATTATTAGGTATAAATTTTTATACTAATATATCTCTTTTAATATTGATTATAGCCTCACATGCTTTTGCTCTAACAGGTATTGCAGGATTTATGATGAATTTCTTTCTTAAGGAAAAAACCTTAAGCAATGTATTTACCTCAATTATTATGTTTATGGCCGTACTAGGGGGAAGCTTTTTCCCAGCAGAGTATGTGTCTCAAAGCTTTCAAAAGGCGTCAAAATTTACTATCAATTATTGGATTCAAAACTCCTATACTAGAATAATGTCTGGAGAAGACTTAAATTCACTTATAACCAATATATCAGTACTTTTATCCATAGGAACAATAGGAATATTACTTGGTTTCTTACTAAATAAAAAGAATAAATCCTTTGCATAAGGAGAGTGATAAAATGAATATTTTTTATATTGCAGCATTACATTTAAATAGAATTTTTAATGATAAGAAGGTTATAATAATCATGTTCATTATACCTGCCATAATAATTTCTTTCTTTAGTCTTATGAGCAAAAAGAGTGGAGATTTAAAGATAAATCCTATAAAAATAGGTATAGTGAATAAGGATGAAAGAACTTCCTCACAGGAACTAATAGATTATTTAAAAGAAAGTAAAAAATTTAATATGTCCTTTTTTAATGAGGAAGATGGACTAAAGGCTCTAGGACAAAACAAAGTGCAAGCTCTTCTCATAATATCAAAGGATTTTTCGGAAAAGCTTAGCCAAAAATCCATGCCTGAACTAGAAATAAAAAAGCCTAAGGAAGGCAGTACCTATTTATCTCTAATGCAAAGCGTAAATAGCTTTTTAGGAAAGAAGCTCTATAATAAAAGCTCTGAAGTAACTAAGGAAGTATTAAGTGATTCTTCAGATAGAGTAAATTTCAATCCTATAATACCAAATTTTATAATGAATTTTGTGTTATTTTCTATGATTTATATTACTAATGAATTATTAGAAATGAAAAGCAATAAAACTCTTTTAAGAAGTTTTTCTACTCCCAACAGCAAGATTAAGATTTTACTCTCTGTACTATTATCAATGTTTCTGCTTTTAACCCTGCAAACCCTTATATTGATAGGTATCAGCAAGTATATATTTAAATTTTATTGGGGAAGCTCCTTTATTGGTTTACTGTTAGTAGTATTTGCATTAGTATATGTAGCCTTAAGCATAGGATTATTAGTATCTAGGTTTGCAAAAAACCAGGGACAAGTAGCAGGCTTTGTTAATTTGATAGTGACTCCTACTTGCATAATAAGCGGTTCCTTTATGCCTCAGGAATTCTTACCAGAAGTATTTAAAAAGCTAGCTTATTTTACTCCTCAAAATTGGAGTAGCAATGCCATAACAGATTTGGCCTTAAAGAATGCAGGAATAATAAATATATTACCTAATGTAATTGTACTGCTACTCTTTGGTACAGCCTTCTTAACAGCTAGCCAATATATTGTAAAAGCAGAGTAAGATTAGACCATCTCAAAAATAAAAAGGCTTTAAGTATTTTCTATCCAATTCACAATGCACAGTGCACAATTAAAGAAATTTTTCTCCACAATTGTGATTATGCATTGTGAATTGTGAATTTAAAATCACAGCTACATTTTCTACTTGCTTAGATCAATATGACAATAGCCTCTAGGATTTTTCTTTAAATATTTCTGGTGATACTCCTCTGCATCGTAAAAGCACTTCAAGGGTTCAATCTCTGTAACAATAGGGTCTTCAAATCTCTCCTGTTGCTGCTGCTTAGTATTTAAAATCAAAGGTAAATCTTCTTTATCAATATAATAGATACCTGTTCTATATTGAGTCCCTATATCTGGTCCCTGTCTATTTAATAATGTAGGATTTATAATGTTCCAGAATTTATTTAATAAAGTTTCTAAGGATAATATATTTTCGTCATACTTTATATAACAAGCTTCTGCATGACCTGTGATACCTGTGCAAACCTGATGGTAAGTTGGATTTTCCTTAGTTCCATTGGCATAGCCTACCTTTGTATCTACCACTCCTTGAATTCTCATCATATAGGCTTCTATGCCCCAAAAGCACCCTCCTGCTAATACTATTTCTTTCATGTATATCACCTCGTTTTTATATTAATATTTTTAATCTTTTCATTTTTAATATTATTATACTACTTTACTTTATTATATATGGTTTTTTATAAATATACCTATAGAAATATATGATTTGTCCATGCAATTTTTCCTAAAATAAAAAGCTTGCTGAAAGGAACATATCCCTTACAACAAGCAAGTTTCATCTCTATCATTACATATTTTTAAAGATGCCTAAGATATATAATTTGCAAAAATCTAAGTGCATTTCTTTAGCCTCAAAATTCCTAGGAGCTAATTGCAACTTATATAGTTCCATCCTTTAAGAATTTCTCAATATCATCTAACATTAGATTTGCAGCTTTTATTCCACCTGCAGTGTTCCATGTTTCATCGCTTACCTTATACACCTTTCCCTTTTGTGATACCTTCAAGCTTTTAAATAATGAATCCTCTATCCATTCCTTTTCTCTAGCAGAGCCCTCGCCATTACCTGTTTCATAGGTAAAGTAGAATAATACATCTCCATCTGCTTCCTTTAATCTTTCTTTACCGATTTCAAGAGCAAAATCAGTTCCTTTTTGAGTAGCAGGCCTATTAAAGCCTATTTCCTTTAAAATAGTTCCAGAGAAGGTATCCCCTAAATATATTCTAGTTTTTCCAGGCATAAATCTAACTATAGAAATCTCAGTTTTCAATTTATCTCCAGCAGTCTTTGCTATATTTCCTATTCTTTCATTAAATTTATCTACTAATTCTTTTCCTAATTTCTCCTTACCTAAAACCTTAGCATAGAATTGGAAGTTTTCCTTCCACTCTCCTCTTAGAGTATCAGAATATACTGTAGGAGCCATTTGAGACAATTGAGCATATATTTTTTCATGCCTCATCTTATTACCTATTATCAAATCAGGTTTTAATGCGGCAATAGCCTCTAGGTTAACTTGGCTTTCTTGTCCAAGATTTTCTACCCCTTGCATATCTTGCTCTATATGCTTGTACCAAGGCTTACCTGTCCAAGATTGAACAGCACCTACTGGTTTAACGCCAAGAGCCAATAAAGCTTCAGTACCTTCATTAGTTAAAATTACCACTCTTTTAGGTTCTCCCTTTATCTCTGTTTTCCCCATAGCATGTTCAATCACTCTAACCTCTTTATTTTCTACCTGAGCATTATTAGCAGATTTTGTTCCGCAAGCTGTAAAGGTAAGCCCTGTTAACAGTAGTGCTGTAGTTGCTAAGATTTTATTTAACTTCATATGTATCCTCCTAAGAATATTATTGGTCTTATGGCATGCCTTAATTTAATTATTAACAAAACTATATTATCATAGTTATTTTTTAATTGCAAGTGATTATCATTTTATTTTGATATTGAATATAAAAATCATTGACAAGTTTCTACATAATTAGTAATCTAATTATGTACTATTTCTCTATAGATATCCAAGATTTAAAATTCGTATATGACTGCCCTCTTATAACTTAAAACTTTAATAATAATGTGTAGGATTTATGATGATTTTGGATATACTTATGTGAAATATATAACTATACTGCTGGAAGGAGCAGACACTTCACTATGAAATTAAACGATAGAAAATTTAAAATTCTAGGTCTTATTATCTTAATAATCTTAACCATTATAGCCATTATCCTTAGTTTGCTTTTAGGCTATATAAAAACCGACTTTGTAGATCTTATTGAAGCATATAAAAATTTTAACAATAGCACTACACATTTAGTAATAAGAGACTCTAGGATACCTAGAACTCTAATAGCCTTGTTTGTTGGCGGAAGTTTAGGTATATCTGGTGTTCTCATACAAGCCTTGACCAAAAATCCCATGGCCTCTCCTAGCTTGATAGGTATTAACTCTGGAGCTTCCTTCTTTTTAGTAGCTACCATGAGTTTTTTTCCGCAGGCCTCACAAGATCTTTTAACCCTAGTTTCCTTCTTAGGCGCAGCCTTGGCCTCCTTTATAGTTTATGCATTGGCTGGAGGGTTAAAAGGTGAAATGCAGACCATAGATTTGACCTTATCTGGTGCCGCTATATCCGCACTATTTCTTTCCTTAACTCAAGGCATCTTATATAAGGATCAAAGAACTATGGAGGAAATTTTATTTTGGCTATCAGGCTCAGTGGATGGGCGAAGCATAGATTCTTTGCTTAAGGTACTACCTTATTTAATTTCCTGCTGGATAATCCCCCTTGTTTTATACAAAAAATTAAATATTTTCTCTTTAGGAGAAGAAATGGCCAAGGGTTTAGGAGAGAAAACTGAATTGCTAAAGCTTTTTATAGGCATTGTCATAATTATTATGTCTGGTGCTTCTGTGGCTATAGCAGGACCTATTTCACTTATTGGTTTAATAACACCCCATATAATAAAAGCTTTCTTAGGAGAATCAGAATATCAATGGATTATACCTTATAGCGCTTTTATGGGAGCTTTATTATTAATTATTTCTGATATATTCAGTCGTTTTATTATTTACCCAAAGGAAATTCCAGTAGGCACTGTTACCGCTTTGATTGGAGCTCCCTTTTTCATATATCTAGCAAGAAAGGCGGAGAATAAATAGATGAAGAACTTTTTTGTGCTTAGAAATAAAAAAATATCTGTTTTATATGAAAAAAGAAGTATTAAAATATGTCTACTTATGCTCCTTCTTACTTTAATTTCACTAATCCTTAGCATAAGTATAGGTAAAATAAATATTTCTCCTTTAGAAGTGATAAAGGTATTTATAGGAATAGGAGACAAGAGGGATGCCTTAATAATAAATGCTTTAAGGCTTCCTAGAGCTTTAGTAGGCTTCTTAGTAGGAGCTTCCTTAGGACTTTCTGGAGCTATACTACAAGGAGTTATAAAAAATCCTTTAGCCTCCCCTAACCTTATAGGTATTGTGGATGGCGGCTCCGTAGGCGCACTAATTTTTTTAACCTTATTTACAAACCCCATTAATAATTCATTAACAGTGAGTATTTTTTATATGCCTGTTTTTACATTTTTGAGTTCTTTAATCTCTGTGGTAATAATATATGTACTTGCTTATAAAAAAGGAGTGACGCCTTTTAGACTTATTCTCATAGGCATTGGCATATCTGGTGCTGCTAAAGCTATTACTAATATACTAATTGTGAATGGTCCTCCTATATTTATTGCTACTTCTAACCTTTGGCTTACGGGAACTATTTACGGCTCTAATTGGACCCATGTAAAGGTGCTTTCTTTATGGTTTATAGTATTTTCCTTTATTACTTACTTATATACTAGAGAGTTAAATATCCAATCATTGGAGGATACTATATCTATAAGTTTGGGAACAAAACTTGAAAAAAATAGATTTATGCTTTTAATATTAAGCGCAGCCTTGGCTAGTGGAGCTGTAGCTATTGGTGGCGGTATAAGCTTTGTGGGCTTAATAGCTCCTCATATTTGCAGAAAGCTTACAAATTCCTCCTTCGAAAACCTAATACCTCTTTCTATATTGGTAGGAGGAACCATAGTAGTTTTATCTGACATAGCCGCAAGAACCTTATTCTATCCTTTAGATTTGCCCGTTGGAATCTTCACTGCGGCTATAGGTGCACCATTCTTTATATTCTTATTATGGAAAAATCAACAGACCTTGAGGAGGGGGAATTAAAATGAGTTTATCAGCTAATAATTTAAGCTTAGGTTATAGCAATAATATAGTTTTAAAAGATATCAATATTACTATTCCAAAACAAGAAATCACCATACTTATTGGCAGCAACGGCTGTGGAAAATCTACTCTATTAAAATCCATGGCTAGATTGTTAAAGCCTATGAAGGGAAATATAGTTATAGGTGAAGAAGATATCTTCAAAATGCACACTAAAAATGTAGCTAAAGAGCTTTCTATATTAACTCAGAATCCATCAGCGCCCTCAGACTTAACCGTATTTAATCTAGTGAAACAAGGCAGATATCCTTATCAAAGTTGGCTTAAGCAATGGTCCAAGCAAGACGAGCATATTGTATTAGATGCATTAACTAAAACAGGAACGCTAGATATAAAGGATAAAAAAATATCTGATCTTTCAGGTGGGCAGAAGCAAAGGGTTTGGATTGCTTTAACCCTAGCGCAAGAAACTGAAATAATACTATTAGACGAGCCTACTAACCATCTAGATATAAAATATAAAATTGAAATATTAGATCTGCTTAAAGATTTGAATAAAAATTATAAAAGAACCATAGTAATGGTTCTTCATGATATAAATTTGGCATGTAGATACGCTGATAATATAATAGCTATAAAAAATGGGGAAATATATGCCCAAGGTAATCCTGAGAATATAATAAATGAACCCCTCATAAGAGAGGTATTTGATATCAATGCTAAAATAGTGGCTTGCCCTCTATTTAATACACCTATGTGCATACCCTATCATTTATAAAAAATATCTCTTAAGGCCTCTGCCAATTTCCTATTACTTTCTGTATCCTTAATAGCTATTCTAAAGTCATAAGGGGTTAGATTTGAAAACCCCTTTGGCACTCTTATCAAGAAGCCTTTTTCTATGAGCTTTTCCTTTAAAGCAAAAGCATCTAAAGACTTATTTAGGCTTCTTATTAGAAAAAAGTTCGCCATAGAATTATATACTTTTATACCCTTTATTGTTCCTAGCTTTTCTTTAAAAGCTTCCCTTTCTTCCTTTATCCAATCAATAGAGCTTTTTATATAATCTCTATCTTTAAAGATAACCTCTGAGGCTATTACAGCTGCAGTGTTTATGCTCCAGGGTTCCATAAAAGCTTTTATTTTTTCTAAAACTTCTTCATTAGAGCTTATTCCATAGCCTAATCTAAGACCTGGCATGCCGAAGAATTTAGTGGCTGCCCTTATTATAAAAAGATTATCATATTCATAAATTAAATCCATGCAGCTATGCTCTTTGTAATCTCCAGTAAATTCAATAAAGGCTTCATCCATTACTAAAAAGCTGTTTGACTCTTTCATATGATCAAGCAAAGTTCTTATTTGGTTCTTTGATATTAAGGTTCCAGTAGGATTATTAGGATTACATAATACAAGTATGGAATTCTTTTTAATACCTGCAATTAGAGTTGAAACATCCTTTAATTGAAATTCCTCATCATAGCAATGTAGGTCAGAATAATTTATACCTATTCTTTCTGCCCCTCTTCTATACTCTGAGAAAGTAGGGACTATACTATACACTTGCTCAAATTTTAATGCCTCTATTACCTTATAGATGATATCCACTGCTCCATTACCTGCTACTATATAACTCTGATTTACATTTAAATATTCGCTTAGATTGTGTAGCAAGCCTTTATATTCTATATCAGGGTATTTAGTAAAATCATTTATATTTTCCATCAAGGCCTTTTTAAAGCTCTCTGGCACACCTAAAGGATTTATATTTGAGCTAAAATCTATTAAATTCTTATTATATCTATAAATATCTCCGCCATGAAAATTCATATATAAACTTCCTTTCTTGAGTTCATCTTCAACTATAAATTTAGGACTACAGCAATATAAATCAATAAATATAATATGGTAGCTCCGTACATTAATTTAATAGCATCTATAATGTGCTCCTTGTTTAATTCCTTTATCGCATCCCCTATGGTAGGCTTTTCTACAAGCTTTCCAAAATAATAATTACTTCCACCTAATTGTACCCCTAAAGCTCCTGCCGTAGCTGCTTCACTATAGGCCGAATTAGGACTAGCGTGGTTTCTTCTATCCCTCCTAATTATTTTAAAGCAATTTTTAAAATCCATTTTAAATAAGGGACATACTATTAACATAAGCAATGCAGTGATTCTTGCAGGTATATAATTTACTACATCGTCTAATCTAGCAGAGCTCCAGCCAAAGTAAAGATATATACCTTCCTTGTATCCTACCATGGAGTCTAAGGTATTTATTGCTTTATAAGCCATGGCTAAGGGTGCCCCACCTAAGCTCATGAAAAATAGGGGTGCTATTACTCCGTCAGAGGTGTTTTCTGCTACAGTCTCTACTACGGCCCTACCTATTTCTTTTTCATTTAAGTGTTCTGTATCTCTTCCTACAATATAGGATAATTGCTTCCTAGCTTCTATTATTTTACCCTCTTTTAATAGCACATATATTTTCATAGCTTCCTTTTGAAGACATCTAGGTGCAATGCATGTCCACAGAAATACCATGTTAACTATATAAAATAAATATATATTTACTCTCTTACATAGGTAAAGCACTAAAAAAGTTATGGTATAGGTTAATATTACTGTAGATAAGGTTAATCCTATACCTAGGACTCTTAGTCTATTAGAGTTATGATCTATTTTTCTAACTCTTTTCTCATAAAAGCTTATGTATTTTCCAATGAACCTCACAGGATGTGGAAAACCATAGGGGTCTCCTAAAAGTAAGTCTATAAAAAAAGCTCCTATTATGCTATACATTAATGGCATCCTCCAAAATGGAATAAAGCTTATCCATGTCTAAATTTTCTCTTACTATTTTCGCCAGCTCGTCATATTGCTCTTCTTTAAACTCCCAGAAATCCTTTGGAGTATCCTCTATAGGCTTTAAGCCTTTACTAATTCTTATATGGTTTAAAAAGCTTCTGGTAAACTCAGAATTATCAAAAATCCCATGAATATAGGTTCCTATAACAGTTTTATTATGGTTTATGACTCCATCAAATACCTCTACCTTAGAATTATTCCTGCTTTCTAAAGTGACAAAAGGTTTTTCTTCTCCAAATAATTTAGTTTCACCCATATGAATCTCATATCCTCTTAGCTTAAGTCCATAGAGATTATCTCTGCCTTCACATAGGGTGGTAGTTTTATGTTCCTTAAAAATGGTTACGGCATTTATTAAGCCTAAGGCCTTAATATTTTTCTCTTCTGTTTCCAAAGAGTCTTCATCAATAATTTCCATACCTAGCATTTGATAGCCTCCGCAAATTCCAAACACATAGCTACCTCTTTCACGACAGGCTTTTATAGCCTTTTCCATTCCGCTGCTTCTTAAAAACTTCATATCATATATGGTACTTTTGCTGCCTGGTATAATTATTAAATCTGGTCCTCCAAGCTCTTCAGCCTTATCCACAAATCTCATATTTATATCCTTATAGACTCTTAAAGGATTAAGATCAGTAAAATTAGACATATAAGGCAACCTTATTACAGCTATTTCTATATCTCCTTCCTTATTTTCATTAAATTTTCTCCAGTCAGTTACACTATCCTCATCTTCTAAGTTTAGATTAAAATGAGGTATAACTCCTATTACCGGCACATTAATTAACTCCTCCAGCATTTTTATACCTGGTTTTAAGATTTCATAGCTGCCTCTAAATTTATTTATTATTACTCCCTTTACCCTTTTTCTTTCATCTTCCTTTAACAACATCATAGTACCTAATAAGGAAGCAAAAACTCCTCCCTTGTCAATATCCCCTACTAATACCACTGGAGAATTAGCTATTTTAGCCATGCCCATGTTCACTATATCTTCTTTGTTTAAATTAATTTCCGCAGGGCTTCCTGCTCCTTCAATTACCACAATATCACTTTCATTCTTTATCTCTTCAAATATTTCCTTTATCTTCCCCTTTAGCTCAGGCTTAAATTTAAAATACTCAGTAGCTTCCATATTAGCATAAGGCTTTCCATTAATGATAACCTGAGATTTTCTGTCAGAGGTAGGTTTTAGAAGTATAGGATTCATTTTTACAGAGGGAACCTTTTTGGCTGCCTCTGCTTGCATAACCTGAGCTCTTCCCATCTCACCACCCTCTGGAGTGCTGTGAGAATTTAGAGACATGTTTTGAGACTTAAAAGGGGTTACATCATATCCATCTTGAGTAAATATTCTGCATAATGCTGTACACAATATACTTTTTCCTACTGTGGAAGCAGTACCTTGTATCATAATGCTTTTATTTTTAATTTTCATATTTTTGCTCCTAACAATTTATTTTTTTTATGGTGCAGAAATCTTCATATATTTCATAATAGCTATAGCATCCAAAATCAAAACTAAAATGCCAAAAATCCTCTTTTTTCATATTTAAAAGCAGAGTAGTGATTACCTTCATGACACCTTCATGAGTGACTAATAATACACACTGATTTTCACAGTTCTTTAATAAACTTTCAAAGCAAAGCTTTACTCTGGCATAAAAACCTTGAAAGCTTTCTCCTTGTGGTATGTTATAACTAGTCCATTGCCGCTGCCATTCCTCCCACTCCAAAGGATATTGCTTTTCTATATCTCTATAGTTCATTCCTTCCCATATTCCAAAATTTATTTCTTTTAACTCCTCTAAAATCATCAATTGAGCTTTATTGTCACTAACTATCTCTGCAGATTTTATAGTCCTGTCTAAAGTACTAGTAATAATCTTATCAAATTTTATATCTAAAAGTTTTTCTTTTAAAATTATACATTGCTCATATCCCTCTAAATTTATAGCAGTGTTTGTCCATCCATTATATAATCCTTTTTTATTGTAATCTGTACTTCCGTGTCTCATCATATATAGCTTAATCATATTAATTCATGCCTCTCACAAAAATGTATATCATCAGTACAGCTATTTCCGATAGCTCGTTCCAAGCGCCTAGAGTATCTCCTGTCATTCCACCAATTTTTTTAGTAATGTATTTTCTATATAAATAAACGAGTACTATGCTAAAAAGTATAATTACAAATGCACTGCTTTTTAATATTGCAAAGCTTAAGCTGCATCCTACAATAAGAGTTATTAAGGTTCTTGATAAATTTAAATGACCAATAAAAAGCTTACCTAATCCTTCTCCCGGCCTGGCATAGGGCGCCTTATATATTACTAGGCTCATAAGTGATCTTGATATTATAGGTGCTATCACTATTAACTTCATACTCTCATAAGAATTTAAATTATTAAGTAATATCCACCTTAAAAATAAATCAAAAAATATAGCTATACTCCCATTGGTGCCTATTCTGCTATCTCTCATAATTTCAAGCATTCTTTCTTTGCTTCTTGCTGAAAAAATGCCATCGCAGGTATCTGCTAATCCATCTAAATGGAGTCCTCCCGTAACTAATACATTAAAGAGCACCACAAAAACCTTAGCTATATCCTCACTTAAGAAACGACTGGTAAATAAATATACCAGCAAGTTTAATAGTCCTATTATAAAACCTACTATTGGAAAATATACTATTCCTTTTCCGAAATCTCCTTCTTTTACATCAATGCTTAAGTTTACAGGTATCCTAGTTAAGAATTGAAGTATTAATATAAATCTTTTCATCATTACCTCACTTTATTTTTAAATCAACGCCGCATACTACTAAATAAACCTCCTGAGATTTTTTAGCAATATGCTGATTTACTCTTCCTGCTATATCTCTAAAGACTCTTGATAATTTATTTTCTGGAACAATACCATAACCTACTTCATTAGTTACCATTATTAAGCTTTCACAATGAGAACCGGCACTTTCCATAAACTCGTCTACTCTTTCTATTATCCAGCTCTCCATTTTATTTATCTGCTCCTTGGTCATGTTATCAAAATTTTCTCCTGAGTAATCTAACATTAAGTTAGATACCATTATAGTGACACAGTCTAATAGCATAAAATCATAATGATTTAAGCCTTTAAACTCATGGTGAAAATTCTTATAACCTTCAAAGGTTTCCCAGTGAGCTGGTCTCCTTTCCCTATGCTTTCTAACCCTGTCTTTCATCTCCTCATCATAGGGAATAGAAGTAGCTATGTATAAAACCTTTTTTTCTTGTTCCTTAATCATATTTTCTGCAAAGGCACTCTTACCGCTTCTAGAGCCTCCTGAGACTAATATAATCTTCCCCATATCTCACCTCTTTATCTTATATCTATTAAATAATCATCATTGATTTGTGCCTCTTCAAAGGTGGCCATTTCGCAAACTATTCTGTTAGCTGCTTCTAAGAGATTTACTGCTAAAGGACATCCAGTCCCTTCTCCTAATCTCATATTTAAATTTAGCAAAGGCTTTAAGCCTAACTCTTCCATTATCAAAGTAAAGCCTGGCTCTGCAGAAGCGTGGGAAGGAATCATATACTCTTTAATCAGAGGATTCATCCTGCTAGCCACTAAAGCCGCTGAGGCTGAAATAAAGCCATCTATTATAATAGGTATTCTATAATAAGCTGCTCCAATATAGCAGCCTACTAGTCCCGCTATGTCAAAGCCTCCTACTTTATATAAAACCTCTAAAGGATCGTCCTTAGAAGGATTATTTATCTCTATGGCTTGTTTTATAATTCTTTTCTTATTTTCATAGCCTTCTTCTGTAAGACCCGCTCCCTTTCCCACAGCTATATTCACATCGCAACCAGTGAGAGCCATCAGTATAGCACTGCTGGTACTGGTGTTTCCTATGCCCATTTCCCCAGTGCCTAAAACCTTATATCCTTGTAGCTTCAGTTCTTTTACTACTTCTATGCCTACCTCTATAGCCCTTATAGCCTCTTCTCTGGTCATGGCCGGACCCTTGGCCATATTACTGGTGCCTTTTCTTATCTTTCTATTTAAGATTAATGGGCTTTCTACATTTGAGTTTATGCCTATATCCACTATTTTCACATCCATGGAAGCTTGTCTACATAATACACTTATACCTGTCAACCCTTTTGTAAAGTTTATGGTTTGAGTAGTGGTGATGTATTGAGGACATGAGCTTACTCCCTCTTCCCACACTCCGTTATCAGCACACATAACTACAGTACATTTTTTGTTGAATTCATTTTTAACCTGTCCTGTTATTCCTGCTGTTTGTATAGCCAAGTCCTCTAGCCTGCCTAAGCTTCCTATAGGTTTAGCTAAACTATCTAATTTAGTTGAAGCCTCCTTCATTGCTTCCTTACTCAAGGGTTTAATGTCTTTTAATAATTTTTCATAACTAATAATAATCACCTTCTTATGTAAAATAAAAAACCGCACCCAAAGGATGCGGAAAATCTACGCCAAAAATATTTAATACAATGGTATTACAAAATTTATAAAATATCTTTTGCGTTTCTCCTCTTCCCTCCGAAGAATTAAAACCTTAAATACTAGGCAGGTTTCCTGGCTTATGAATCTTCTTACTCTCCGACCTTCTCAGTTTCCTAATGGTTACTCGGATTTCATCCTCATTTACAGTAGCGGGGGCTGCGGCGGATTTACACCACCTTCTCTTTTAACCCTTTTTAAAGGCACCTAAGCATTGCTATTAAATTTTAAATCAAACAATTCAATTATAACATTTCAAATTTAGTAGTACAAGTATAGGATTTCTTTCTAAAAATATATATCTGAAAATTCTATCTTTATCTTTTCTACCAGCTTTTCTTCGTCCATTATATATTCCGTAAGCTCGTAGTCCTTCTCTATGACTCTATCTGGTAATTTTATAAAGAATTCAGTTTCCTTTCCAAAGATGCTGCTTACCGTTACCTCTCCTCCATGCATTTCTACAAAAGACTTAACTAGGGATAGTCCTATACCGCTTCCCTCACATCTTCTAGTTAATAAATTATCTACTTGTCTAAATCTTAAAAATAACATATCTATTTTATCTGCTGGTATTCCTATGCCTGTATCCTTTATGCTTATAGTTAAATATTTTTGTTTTTTACTGATATTCACGTATATACTATCTCCGCTGGTACAAAACTTTATTGCATTAGATAAAATATTTAGCATTATCCTCTCCATTTTATCCGGGTCACAGCAAATAATTTTTTCTTCCATTTCTGTATCAAATACTATATTAATACCTTTTAGCTTGGCATATTCCACTACGGATAAGGTTATGTCTTCAACTAAACTTATTATATTTAAATTTTGAGCATTAAAAGCCATAAACCCTGCATCAATCTTCGTTGAGTCAATTAGATTATTTATAAGGCGTAGTAATCTGTAGCCGTTTTGCTTTATTATTTTTAAATATTTATCCCTATTATCCTCACTGATAACATTATTGCATTCCAATAATTGTAAAGCTCCTATTATTATATTTAATGGTGTTCTTAATTCATGAGATAGATTTGAGAAAAATTCAGTTCTGAGCTTTTCTAATTCTAAGGTTTGGTTTAGCAGCAAGGATTGCTTTTCTAATTCCTTCTTAAAAATTTCCTCTTTAGCTTTTATAAGTTCTTCTTGGGCTATTTTTAACTCTGTTATATCTTTTCCAATGCCTACTTTTCTTATAATTATTCCACTGGAATCTTTAATGGGAAACCGCTTGGCCCAAATCCATCTTATGCTGCCATCTGGTCTAATAATTCTATACTCTTCGTTAAAAATTCCTTTTTGAAGATAAACCTCTTGACCCACACCTAAAATATTATGCATTCTATCTAAATCTTCTTTATGAATATATTTATAAAAGGCTTTATTATCTTTATAGAATTCATCTCTACTTCTTCCCCATATCTTTTCAAAGGCAGGGCTTACATACTCCACTTTTTCATCGGTACCTATCCAAAATACATCATTTATGCTGTTAGCTATTTGATTAAAGCGCTCCTCTGTTTCCTTTAAGCTCTGCTCAATTTTTTTTCTGCTGGTTATGTCCCTACTTACTCCTATTACACCCGATAAATTACCCCGCTCGTCATAGAAAGGAGATTTTTTAGTTTCGATATAGCTTATATCTCCATTAGTTAAAACTATCTCGTTCTCATATATTTTAGTTTCTTGGGTACTTAATACTTCTTTATCCTGCTTTACAAAGGTCTCTACCAAGCTCTTATCTCTGTCTATTTCATAATCCGTCTTCCCTATTATCTTACTCTTATCTGATAATGAATATCTCTTTACAAAGGCTTCATTACACTCTAAATATACTCCATTTAAATCTTTATAAAGTATACTATCCGGTATTGTATCAATTAAGGATTCTAAAAACATCCTTTGCTTTATTAATTCTTTTTCCATTATCTTAGATTGGCTTATATCCTTGCCCACAGCAAAAAAAGCCTTTTCTTCATTCCATATTCCTTCTGTTATTTGTACTTCTACCTCTATTTCAATACCACCTTTAGAAAGTATAGGTAAAGGACAGGTTTTTAATTTACCTTGAACAATCATCGTAAATAATTTGCTTGCTTCAGCCAAGTACCTTTTAGGATGAAGATCAAATATATTTAGCTTTAAAAATTCCTCAAAAGAATATCCTAACTTCCTAATAGCGCATTGATTAGCAAATAAAATATTTGCATTTATATCTACTACAAATATAAAGCTTTCTATAGTATTGAACAGATTTCTAAAGTTATTTTCATTTTCTTTAACTATCTTATGTTCTAACATATTATTACCTCTTTGAAATTTATTTTATAAATAAATATCCGCAAACTCTATTTTTACCGTTTCAATATCTATATTTTTATTTTCTATATCTAACTTAACAGCATGATTTTCGTCTATAACCTTTACAGGAAGCTCTATTATAAATTCAGTTCCTTTCTTATAACTGCTATTAAGCTCTATGTTTCCATCATGCATTTCTATTAAAGATTTTACTAAGGATAATCCTATACCGCTTCCTTCATGATTTCGAGATAAAGACTTATCTACTTGAACAAATCTATCAAATATGTATTTTTGCTTTTCTACGGGTATTCCAATTCCAGTATCCTTTATAGAAATATAAATCTTACTTGTCTTATCATAAATGCTTACATAAATAGTACCAAAGGTCTCAGTAAATTTAATTGAATTTGAAAATAAATTTAACAGTACCCTTTTAATCTTTTCCTTATCAAAACTCATATATTTCACTTCTATATCCGTATCAAAAACAATATCTATATTTTTTTTATCAGCATAGCTTGATACTTTTTCTATGGTATCCTCAATTACTTGAATTAAATCTGCATTTTCTAAATTCAGCTTTAAATGGCCTAAATCAATACTTGTTATATCAATTAAATTATTTACTAATCTTATCAATCTAAAACAATTTTTTTTCATCATATTAATATACTTATTTAGACTATTTCCTACTTCATCAATGTCTGTTTTATTCTTTAAAATCAGCTCACTTATTTGTAATGCACTAGATATCACATTTATAGGTGTTTTAAATTCATGAGAAATATTAGCAAAAAATTCAGTTCTTAATCTTTCATATTCTAAAGATTCGTTTAGAATTCTGTTATACTCAATGACTTTCTTATTTATAACCTCTAAGCTTTTTTTATCAGATATATCTTTAAAAACTACTAATATGGCTTCTTCTCCTTCATAAGCTATCTTCACTATGGAGGTCTCAAAATACATAGTTTCACCGGTTATCTTATTCACTAGTTTTTCTTCTGTTTGATCAAGTTTATGATTACGTTCTAATAATTCTAAATTTTCTAAATAGATTTTCATATAGTCCTCATGAGGACAAAATAAATCTGTATATTTATACTTCTTTATTTGTTCAACACTCACCATATTGAAATATTTAAGTCCTTTAGAATTAGCAAAGATCACATTTCCTTCTCTTATAACTAAAACGCCATAAGGTAGTAATTCAATTAAGCTTCGATATCGCTCCTCGCTATCTTTTAACTTCTTTTCCATAGCCTTAATAGACTTTATTTCGCTTTTTAATCTGTAATTTATAGTTCTAAGCTCTTTGGTTCTAATGTTTACCATATCATCTAACTCTTTATTAATAAGCATTAACTCTTTCTTATTCTGCTTTTGCAGTAAATTATTAAGTCCTATTTGAGAAAGCATATGAGATAGCTCTATATAAAACTTCATATAAGAATCTAACTGCTTTTCTGATATTATAGGAACGCTGTTTAAAGTTTCATAATATTCTTTACAATCTAATTGTAATACTTTTGCTTCTTTTTTGAAAGCATCTAAATCAGGTGCTTCTATAAAAAACTGTCCAAATATCAGTGTAGCTATGTGATAACCGTCTATTTTAATTGGTGCATAAGCTTCAACTAAACCATTTTTACATATACGTATATCATACTCACCAGAATTAAGTTCTTTTGTTTTTTTCACTAAGATGTCTAAGCTTTCTAAACATCTTTCCATACCTTTTTCACTCTTCCTATAGAATTTTGTACAAATATCATGCCAGCCTTCATAACTAAGCATGGTTCCATCTACAGAAATTAAAGCATGAGGAATTTTAGTTATCCTATAGAACTCTTTCATTAGCCTTTGGAAATGGTTTAAATCCACTATCTCCGAAAGGTTATACTCACAATACTCACCCATTTTTACTCTCCTCAAAATAATATATCAAGAATTATTATAGCATTTTTTCAAAATTATACTAATTAATATTTTTCGATTAGATTTTTATTATTTGAATCAAAATTCGACATTTATAATTCATATATTTAATTAATGTTATTAAACTACACATAAAATACTCCTTTTTAAATTGGTTTTTAATGCAATATATGTAGTTAAACATAAAAGCGATGCATTTTAAATTATAATGCATCGCAATTTTTTATAATATATTAAGTATATCTTCAATGGTTAATTTCTGTTGCTTTCCTTCTACCATGTCCTTTAATGCTAATATTCCAGTATTCCTCTCCTCTTCTCCTATTATTATTACATAGGGAATATTAAGTTTATTAGCATAGTTTAGTTTCTTTGGAAACTTGATGTCCTCCAAGAATACTTCAGATATTATTCCCTTATCCTTAAGTTTATTTCTTACCATAATAGAGTACTCAATTTTGTCATCCATCGGAATTACTAATACTTTAGTTAAAGTAGATGCTCCACTACCCTTTATAATATTTGCTTCTCTTAGCTGATAAAATAACCTAGTTAATCCTATGGATATACCAACTCCCGGAAGCTTTTGAGTGGTATAATAACCAGCTAAGTCATCATATCTTCCTCCTGAACAAACAGATCCTATAGATGGATAATCATCTAATATGGTTTCATAAACGGTACCTGTATAATAATCTAATCCTCTTGCTATTTTTAAATCTATATTAAAATTCTTTTCTGGAACTCCAAATTCTCCTATATAATATACTACCTTAGAAAGCTCTTCTAGTCCCATAGTAAAGCCTTCATTATCAATACCAAGATTGTTTAAGGCTCCAATTATTTCTTTATTATTTCCTTTAATGCCTATGAACTCAATGATTTTTTCTACAGCAGTTTCCTTTATATTTAGAGATAGAAGCTCCTTCTTTACAGCTTCTTCTCCAATTTTATCTATCTTATCTATGGTTCTTAAAACTTCCGCCTTATCTTCAATTTCTAGATATTCAAAAAATCCATTTAATAGTTTTCTGTTGTTTATATGAATAGTAAAAGTTTCAAAGCCTAAATCCTTAAAGGTAGAGTAAATTATGCTTGGTATCTCTGCATCATTTATTAGATTTAACTTACCATTTCCTATTATATCTATATCGCATTGAAAGAATTCTCTAAATCTACCCTTTTGATTTCTTTCTCCTCTATATACCTTTCCTATCTGATATCTTCTAAAAGGAAAGGTTAAGTCATTCATATGCTGAGAAACATATCTAGCTAAAGGTACAGTAAGATCAAATCTTAAGGATAAATCGCTATCTCCCTTGTTAAATCTATAAATTTGTTTTTCTGTTTCTCCGCCCCCCTTTGCTAATAATACTTCTGACTTCTCAATTACAGGAGTGTCTACAGGAATGAATCCGTATTTTTCATAATTTTTCCTTATGGTATCCATCATATTATTAAATAATATTTGATCTTCGGGTAAAAGCTCCATGAAACCTGGTAAAATACTTGGTTTTACGATTTGTTTTTCCATATTCTATTCCTCCATGACAAACATATTATATTATTTGTAATTAATTCTTTCCTTGTAATAACTATACTTTCATATACACTCTAGCAAAAACCTGCCAATTACGCAATATGGTATCTTTATATATTTTAATACGTAAAAGCACTAAAGCGCAACATAAATAAAAATTACGAAGTAATTTTTATTTAATGCACAATGCACAGTTCACAATTCACAATGAAGGTAATTTTTTCTCCACTGCCGCTACAAAAAAATTGAAAATTTGTAAAGAGCGGCTAATACTTAGCCACGATTTTTTATGGCTAAAGCCATTAAAGCTATAAATTTAGATTTTTCGTAGAGTAACGGAGAAAAATCTTCCTCAATTGTGCATTGTGAATTGTGAATTATGAATTGAAAAAAGCGACTTCCGTCGCTTTTTTCTTAGTTTCTGCCTCTATTAGCAAATTCAATTCTTACACTTCTACCATTTAATTTTTTATTATTTGCTTTTTCTATTATTTTTCTAGCATGGTTTTCTGACACATCCATAAAGCAGAATTTATCTAAGATATCAATGTCTCCAATTTCACTGGATTTAACTCCTGCATTATTGTCTATAAAAGTTAATAAGGACTTTATGTTTAAATTATCCTTTTTACCTACAGTTAAGAATAGTCTGTTGTAGGATTCCTCTTCAGCTATATCTTCTTCGTACTTATTGCTCACTTCTTTTTCAAAAAGCATTGCCATTAAAGCAGCAGATATATGAACTAAATTTCCTTCCTTTTGTAAGCCTTCAACTATAGGTAGGAATTTCTTATAATCCTTACCCTCTAAATTTTCCCATAGGCTTTCCACTAAGCTATCACATTTTTTGTCCATGATATCCTCTAGTGTAGGTATTTCTTTTTTCTTTATAGAGCTCTTAGTGAAATTTTCAATCTGTCTAATAATCTTCTGCTCTTTAGGATTTATTAATGTATAGGCTATACCTTCTCTTTCAGCTCTTCCAGTTCTTCCAATCCTATGAACATAGGACTCTAAGTCTTGAGGAATATCATAATTGATAACATGAGAGACATTTTGCACATCTATACCTCTTGCTGCTACATCTGTAGCTACAAGGATATCTAATATGGACTCTTTAAATTTCTTTAAAGAATTTAATCTTTGATTTTGCCCCATATCTCCATGCATGCCTTCTACATTATACCCCTTTGCTTGAAGGGCTTCCACTAACTCATCTACACCTTTTTTAGTTCTACAGAATATAATAACTCCATCCGTATTATCATAATCTAATACTCTGCATAAAGCTTCTACCTTGCTTTTGCTCTTGCACTGAATGTAGTACTGATCTATTTTATCTACAGTTAAAGATTTTTTTACTATAGATATATGAAGTAAATCTTTTTTCATATATTTATAGGCTAAGTTTTTTACTTGTTGAGGCATAGTAGCTGAAAATAAAACTGTTTGTCTGTCAGAATTAGTCTCTTTTATAATACTTTCAACCTCATCAATAAATCCCATATTAAGCATTTCGTCTGCTTCATCTACTACTAAGTATTCAACCTCTTGAAGTTTTAAGCTTCCTCTGTTCATATGGTCTATAATTCTTCCTGGAGTACCTACTACTATATTAGCACCTCTTTTTAAATCCCTTAGCTGCATTTCTATGGATTGCCCTCCAAATATAGGTACTATCTTAAGTCTTGCGTGCTTTGCTATACGCCTTAACTCCTCTGTAACTTGAAGAGCCAATTCTCTTGTAGGAGTTAATACAAGGGCCTGTATATTATTCTTTACTTCTTCTTTATTTAATATATTGCTTATTATAGGGGCTCCAAAGGCCAGGGTCTTACCCGTACCTGTTTGTGATTGAGCTATTACATCCTTCCCATCTATTATGGCAGGTATTGCTTCTGCTTGTATAGAAGATGGTTTTTCAAATCCCATGTCCTCTATAGCTCTAAATACTTTTTTATTCAAATTTAATTCATCAAAATTCTTATTAATCATATTTTCTTCCTTTCTAATTGTAAACCTATAACTAATTTATACACATAAAAAAGCTGTTGACATACAATCAACAGCTGCTTGATAATCGTAGTTTATTATCTTCTGAAAGATCTATTGTTATTTGATTGCTTTCTTGCTTTTCTACATTCCGGACATCTTTGCGGCTCATTGTCAAAGCCTTTTTCTTTATAGAAAGCTTGCTCGCCTTCTGTAAATATAAATTCTTTTCCGCAGTCTTTACATACTAAAGTTTTATCTGCCATATCGATACACTCCTTTTTTAAGATTATTATAATATAAAAAAATTTTATCTCTTAAAAAAGAAGAGTATAAACTTTTATTATATTAAACGACATGCATTATTATATCACAATAATTTAATTAGTCAAATAATATTTTTTGGTAAGTAAGTTATTACTTACTATATACTGTCATCGATATAATTTCAGGGCGGTTAAATAGCCTTTGAGGTGCTACACTGTTTCCTAACCCTCTGCTAACTATCATAGTTGTATTATTTTTATTATAGGCTCCCTTATAATATTTTGGAAAAAATCCTTGGTTTGGAGCTATGACACCACCTATAAAAGGTATATTAATCTGTCCTCCATGAGCATGTCCTGCGAATACTAAATCTATTCCAGCTTCCTCATAAATATCAAATAGTTCCGGTCTATGAGAAAGTAAAATATTAAACTCTCTTTCTTTATCATACTCCATACTTTTAAGCACATTTTTAGTAATTTCGAAATCTTTATATGCCTCACTGTAGTCTTTTGTGTTGAAGGCTGGATCATCTACTCCTAAAATATTAATATAGTCTCCTCCTTTACTTACTGTTAGCTTATTATTTCTTAGTACATTAACCTCTCTTTCTTTTAGCTTTCTTTCAAGGGAAGGAAACTTTCCAGACCAAGCCTCATGATTGCCTGTAACATAGTATATGGGGCATATATCTTTTATTTTATCAATAAAGTCCAAGCTTTTATCTTCATTATAACGTCTCCTATCCACTAGATCTCCAGTAATAACTATTATATGTGGTTTTTCATCCCTTATCTTCTCTACTAAGTCTTTATTATTTTTCCCAAAGACTTTACTGTGCAAATCAGATATTTGAATAATTTTAAATCCCTCAAAGTCCTTTGGCAGCTTACTGCTATATAGTTCTTTCTTAGTGAGCTGAATAGAATTATTTTCAAAATAGAGAAAAGATATTAGGATTATAAGTATAATAAAAAAAATTAATATTTTAGGCATCTTCATATATTTAAATCCCTCATCTTATTTAAATTATTGGTGATTACCGCATTCCTTGTCCCACTAATTTTTTCATAAAAAAATAGCTTTTGTTTGCTAAATATATTTATGACTAAGTTCACTGCTATGATAATATTAAATACCATCATAACAAATATTACCACTATATTAATTAGACCTTTTTCCCCATTTAAAGTAATTACCTGAATCATGATATAATTCAGACCAGTAATGCCGTAATAAAGAATTCCATATCTTTTGAAAACCTCTAAGAACTTTAGTTTTTCTTCCTTTCCCTTGACCTTTATCCTTACAAGCCATTTTCCAAAAGTTCTTCCATTGGTAGCATATACTATTAATATAAAATATATAAAAATAAGAATTGCCTTTGAAAATAACTCTTGCTCCCTTTTAAATATAGTCAATACAAAAGAAACTATAGTCCAGTCTATAGAAAAAGCTATACCTCTTCTTACAATTCCTATTGGCATACTGCTTAAATCCACATTTTCATCTAATTTTTCTGCTTCAGGCAAAAAATAAGCAAACATAGGAGCAATTATAAATCCAATTAACCCACCCAAGGTATTTAAAATCAAATCATCCACATCAAAAATCCTATAAGGAGCATTATATATTCCGTATAATGCAGTAAGCTGGGTAAGTTCAAAAAATAATGACATAAAGAAGCTCATTACTAATGTTTGCTTTAACCCTTTATTAAAATAATATCTTAAATATATACCTAGAGGGGTTAATAGTACCCCATTAAAAGCAGCTTGAAGAAAAGCTCTTTCTTTAAATATAGTTATATAGGTGGATTTATTGCCAAATACCACTTTACTTTCTTTAATTATATCTCTTATAAAATTAAAAGGAGTAAGCTTATAATATACAGTACCAGGCAATTGAAGACTTTTTACATCCCTGGATGCAGGCAGTGGCAAAATTATTAAATAATAAGCTGTTATTAAATATAATAAAAAGGAATAAAGTATAAAAGCTCTAAACTTATTAAGATATCCATATTTTTTATATTGAAATATCAAAAAGGGTAAGGTTATAAAAGCGGCTATGAAAGGGAAAGTAAAAAAAGCCATCTTTATAGGAAATGCATAGCTGTTCATAGCATCTTCCCTCCATTTCAATTAATTTACTTAAACATTATAGCATATTATTTTATCCCCGTCCCTTAATCACTTTTACATATATTTAATATAATTTCAAAAACAAAAGAGTATCTAGCTCTTAAGAACTTAAACTAAAATTAGCTAAGTCCTTAACTAGATACTCTAATGCGTATGCATATATTAAATTAGCTTATATTATTTTTCCTTTTAGCTATCATTGGTAATATTAATCCTAGACCGATTAGTACGAAAGGTGTTATAAAGTTAAGAGTAATTTGGAAATACCATTGTGAGCTATAAGCTTGAACACCTTTTGGAAACATACCCATTACACAAGCAAAGGCTGTAAATAAGAAGCACCATAATCCCACTCCAAAGGCTACCTTTGAGTTCTTTATGAATTTATATTCGTAGTTTAGCTTTCCATCTAATACAGATCTTAACGCCATATAAGCTAAGAATACCCATAAGTACCTCATTGGCATAACTACTGAGTTAAGATCTAATAGCCAATTAAATAATGTGTTAATATCTCCTATACCAAAAGCCGGTACCATTATTAATATGCCTACTAGCACAGCAGTTAATTTATATCCGTTAATTGGAGCACCATTTTTATTGATCTTAGTTAAAGATTTTGGTATATATCTTTCATCAGCATCAGAGAATAACACCTTTAACGGAGCATCTATAGAGAATACTAACGCTGAAATTTGAGCTGTCATATTAGCCAAAGCATAAACAATTAGGAAGAAGTTTCCTAATCCATAATATTCTCCAAGCATCTTAAAGGCATAATATTGACCATTCATCTTTAAGTCCTTTGGAATATTGTTTGCATCAAACATCATACCCATAGCTATAGATCCTAATAAGGCTGATATAGCTACCATTATGGCTAGTACAATCATTCCTTTTGGGAATTCCTTACTTGGATTCTTTGTGTTATTAACATACGGAGAAATTTTTTCAGATCCTCCTACTGCAAATACCAACATTGATAAAGTAGTAAAGTAAGCAAAATTAAATTCTGGCATTATTGACTTAAAACTTATATTAGTGGTAGCAGGCTTTACTCCTGTTAATGCTGGTGCAGCAATTACTAATAGTATATATAATAGCGACATTATAAATGTAGAAGTACCTGCTATGGTTCCTATTTTCTTTAGGGAATTTACTCCCTTAGAAGCTACCCATAAGAATATAAAGAACACTACTAAACTTATAGATTGTAATACCATAGGATTTAAAGCTTTTATAACTTTACCATCTTGAAATACACTCCAGCTTAATGCTATTAATATAGCTTGTGGCTTTTGCGCTAAGTAAGGTACATGTACCACCCAGTATGTCCATCCTGCTAAGTATGCAAGATTAGCTCCCATAGTGGATCTTATCCATGTACTAACTCCACCTCTTCCATCTTTAAAGGCCGATCCCATTTCACCAACCATTAAAGCATAAGGAACAAAATAAAGAGCAATCATTAGCACCCAGGATACAATAACTGATAACCCCTGATTGGCATAGTTGTTTACAACATTTCCAAATCCCCATACCATAACAAAAGCCATCAATGCCAGGTTGTACCACCTAAGGTTTCTCACTTCATTGTTATCCATAATACAAACCTCCTCTTTAGTAAAATAATAATTCAACATTCTGTTAAACGTTTGCACCGAAAAATAATTTATTTCCTGCCTTTCTCCATCTGATATATCTTATTTTTCGACTTTTTTCTACATTTATTTTGTTACATTTCATATCTTAGCACTATTTTTAACACAAAACAATAGCTTGATTTTAATTTTATCGAAATTTTATTCATCTTGGCTGTGGATATTTAAATTTTTAAATAAAATAATTCGTTAAAAAAGTTTTATAACGAATCTTTCTTATCACTTTTTTGTGAAAATGTTAATAAAGTTCTATTAAAATTATAAAATAATGTATTAAAATCATTGACATTAAAAGGTATTTGCTAATATAATGAAATTGTGTAAGTAAATTTTAGGCGAAGGGAGTGTTGTATTATGAAAAAGTTTATATTAGAGGTGATTTATAAATAAAACTTAATACTGGATCATGTCACATATAAATGAATATTAATTTATTTTAATATACTTCATTTATTATGACTATTGATCACTCTAGTTTAGTAACCCCTTAGGCCTATATATTTTAATAATTTCAAAATGAGGCACCATGGTTATGGTGTTATTTTTATGCAAAAAATGCTATCGGGAAGCTATTCCTCTTAGCTTTTTTTGATTTCTAGGGGTTTTTAATGCGATTAAAATAGATTATGAAAGAAGGTATACTATTGTCATTACAACAATATGGATGGAATAATTCCTTAAATGAAGAACTTAAGAAATATACTGATAAAAACTTAAAACCAGCAAGAGTTACGATGGAAAGTAAAAACTTATATAAGCTATATACTGATATTGGTGAGGTAGAAGCTAAAGTCTCCGGCAAATTTATGTATGAGGCCATGAGTAAAGCTGATTTTCCTAGCGTGGGAGATTGGGTAGCTATATCCCTTAGAGAAGATGAGAAAAATGCTACTATTCATTCAGTGCTTCCTAGAAAAAGCTCTTTCCTTAGAAAGGTAGCAGGCACAATACCCGATTCTCAGGTTATAGCAGCTAATTTTGATTACGTTTTTATAATGACTTCTTTAAACAATAATTTTAGTTTAAGAAGAATAGAACGATATTTAGCTATTGCTTGGGACAGCGGCGGATTACCCGTAATAATTTTAAGCAAAGCAGACCTCTGCGATAATATTGATGAAAAAATTTCTTCTGTAGAGAGCATAGCTCCCGGTGTCCCTATACACGCAGTAAGCTCTGAAACCGGAGATGGAATTGAAACCCTTTTTAACTATGTTGTTTCAGGAAACACTATAACTGTAGTAGGCTCCTCTGGAGTAGGTAAGTCCACTTTATTAAACAAACTATCCAATGAAAATTTAATGGACACCAGCTCCATAAGAGAAGAAGATTCTAAAGGAAGGCATACCACTACCCATAGGCAGATGTTTCTTTTACCCTCTGGAGGACTAATAATCGATACTCCGGGTACAAGAGAGCTAGGGCTTTGGGAGATAGATTCTGGTATTACAGAGACCTTTGGTGATGTTGAAAGTATAGCTTTAGGCTGTAAGTTTAAAGATTGTAAACATGAAAAGGAGCCTGGCTGCAAGATTAGAGAAGCCTTAGCTAATGGTATGTTGGATTCAAAAAGGCTAGAGAGCTATATAAAACTGAAGAAGGAACTTAAATATATTGAAGCTAAAAATCAGCATGCTTCCAGAGTCAAAGATAAAAAGAAGATGAAAAATACTAAGGACTACAAGTGTAAAACATATGAATATTAATGTAATACTGCTCTATACCAAATAAAAAAAATGCGTAGCATTCTAATGTTACGCATTTTTCAACTCTATGAATAATTACTTGAAATTAATCAATATAAATGTGTAAGACTTCTATATGATTATTGAGCAACCCAACCCTTTGTGTTAATCTAATTTCACTTCAAAGCTTTTATCCTCATGGATCTCTATATTATTCATTTTGTCTGTGCCTATAAAGAATCTTTTACTTCCCTTATTTTTAAATACCGCTGTTATTTTTTCCCCTTTATCCATAACCTTATCAACATTACCCTTTGAAAAATCTCTTTCTAATAAATTTTTATTTTCATCATAAATATTTAAATTATATTTTTGTAATTCCAAGGATAAGCCTTCAGTAATATACTCTACATATACCTCATTATCTTTTGCCTCTATATTACTTATAATTATTTTATTTTTTTCGTTTTGAGTAATAGTCATTGGGAATTTATCCTTAACTTCTAAAAGCTCATTTTTTTCAATTTCCCTCTTGTCAGTTGAATGACTAAAATAGGGTATAAAAGTCAAAATTTTAGAATCCCTAGGTATTGCAGAGTATTTCATATTTCCTGAGTAGCTATTTCTCATAAACATGGAGTCTGTTCTATAACCTAAGCCCTCTGCTATTAATTCCCGTCCTTTATCATCTCTTACAATAAAATTATAAAACTCATTTTTACCTCTTAACTTAAAGCTTATTCCTGTGGTTAAAGGTGATGAAGTCAATTTTTCTAGCTCCATCTTCCCTCCACCAGGAGTACTAAGGGTTTTACTGATTTTATAGCTTCTAGTTTCTGCAGTGATTTTCTCCTTAGATACATTAAATTTAAATTCCCAAGGTCCTTTTACATTCTCTATTTCCTTTCCAGTGTCTGGGTCTATCACCTTAACCCCTTCATATACTACTTTCATGGATATATTTTTAGGTATATCTTCCTTCATTATATCTAGATTATCAATAGTTAGATAAGAACCGTCATCTTCGGTATGCTTACGGCCTCCCCCTCCTACATTTAACCATTTCCCATTAATATACACCTTAGGATGAAGGGTTAAAAATTTGTGCTTTATATCCTTATCCTTCCTATCAAATGTAGTGGCTATTCTAAGCTCATTATCATCTAGTACTACTTCCTTTAATGTAACCTTAAATCCATTTAACTCTAGAGACTGGTCTATTACATTAGTGTATTTATCAAAATCTGAATTTCCATAGCCTGTTATCTCTTTTATAATTCCTCCCACTAGAGGTATATTGCTAGCAAAGCTTGGATTACTATTATATCCAACTATAGAGACAAGTAATAAAACTCCTGCTGCCATAGCTACCTTTTTACCACGAGATTTTTTAGGTTTAATCTTGCTTTTTAAAGTATTTTTAATTTTTTTCTTCTCTATATCATTTAAAGGACTTTCGTCATACTCCTTTAAGTCTATCTGAACATCATTTAGCATTTCATAAACATCCTTCATTGTGAATTCACCTCTCCACTAAATAATTCTTTTAACTTTCTTCTCCCTCTTGAAAGCCTGTTATTTACAGCAGAACTTTTTAACCCAAGCTCCTCAGCTATATGATTAGTGCTTTCCTCTTGAAAATATTTTCTTATAAATATATCTCTATCTGAAGGAGTTAGATTAGATAACAGCTTCATTATCTCTTTATTGCATTCCTGCTGTAATAGTTCTTTGTCTATATCAGCCTCTTCCTTTAATTCTAACTCTTCCACATTTTCATGATATAAGCTCTTTATATACTTTCTTTGATAATCAATAGCCTTATATTTTGCAATAGCTCCTATCCAAGCTTTAAAGCTATTAACCCCTGAGAACTTATGACAATTTTCCCATATAGCTAAGAACACATCATTCATGCACTCTTCAATATATCCGCTGTTTTCGAAATTAAATAAGGTCTTTTGTACAACAGACTTAATCAATGCACCATAATTGTCAACAACAAACTCTAAAGCTTTAGGGTTTTTCCTCTTCAGTTGTTCTACTACATTGTCCTCCCTTATTCCCATGCTTTATTCTCCTTTCTGTAAAAGCTCTTACATATATTAAGTCGTAATTACTTATGTATTTATATCAATATTTAGTATAACTTTTTAGAATATCAAAAATAAAGATATTATTTTCAAATTATAAAGAAAAAACCAGCTCCTAAGAACTGGTTTTTTTTATAACTTGCTTATATGATATTAAATTAAAAATGCCACTCCACCCACAGGAATATCAATGCTCAAAAGTCCTTTATTTAAGTTTACCTTTTCTCTTCTAACCACCTGACCAGAGCAGTTTAGCACCTCTATATGTTTTTCTCCAAAATTCTCTTCTATTTCAAGATAGATTTTATTTTTCTGTGTTCCATTTACTAATATAACTTTTCCATTTGCTTCCTTACCTAAATGTGTAACAATCTCTGAATATACAGCTACTATATGTTCTTTTTCTGTACTTGAAGCAATTAGTGGGTAATTTAATTCTGGATACAATGGAGTTAGTTTTCCTTCTAGAAGCATCTCTCTATGTTTTTTCCAAAACTCAAGCCAAAATCTACTTACTTCAAAATGCTCTTGTTTTAGATTTTCAAACTTCATAGATAATTGAGGCACAGAAAATAATATGTTTATAAATTGCAATGCTACATTTTCCATACTATCTTCACTGTTCCACATTATCATATCTGAGTGAGGAGCAGTATTTCCGCATAGCAATCTTATATCCATTGATCCTATCTTATTAGTTATAGCATCATTAGGACAATCTGTAACTCTGAACATATTGCCATACTTTCTCATATAGGGACCTATATATCTTTGTCTAAATTCAATCATAAAATCAGGCTTAATAGCTCTAAGCTTCTCCATTACAGCACTTAATAAGCAATCTACAGCCTCTTGAACAGATTCAAAATCCATAAGCTCATTATGACTATTTGATCCATCACTTGGTAAATCAAATTCATCTACAAAATCTAATTTTAATCCATCTAAATCCCATTCCCTAACTGCATCTTCATATATAGAGATTAAATATTCTCTAACTTCAGGATATCTTGGATCAAGCACTCCAGCTTTTAAAATTTCATTGTATGACAGTATCTTATTATTAAATCTACTCCAAGCCTCTGAATGTAATCCAACAAAAGGAACGCTATACCAAAGCATATATTTTAGACCTATATCATGTACTCTCTTTACATGTTCTTTCATATTAGAAATTCTTTCCTTGGCAACTTTCCAATCTCCACAATAAGCATATCCTCTGTTGTTATCAGAAGTTTGCCATCCATCATCTACAATAATAGCTTCACAGCCTAGCTCCTTAGCTACTCTGCACTGCTTTTCTATTTCATCCTCTTTTATTTCTTGATGAAAGCTATACCAAGTAGAGTACATTGGTTGCTTTGCAAATTCTGGAACAAATGCAGGCTCATACTGTTTAAAGCTTTCCCACCATTTTGAAACATCCTTTAAGCTTTCGTAGTAAGGGATATTTCTTGTGTCTATTCTCAGTTCTCCTTCATATTCTGATACCTTCTTTGAAATTTCAGTGAAAAGTACAATTTTACACTTAAAAGTGCCATCCTCTTCATGTACTCCTAGATTAATATTAACCGTATTTAAAGCATCTGAAAAAGCACAAGTAAGCCTATTCTGTCCACTTACATTATATAGGCATGAAACCGGTGCTGAAATTGTCGCCTTAGAAAAAAATCCCCTTGCCCAATCAGCATGGAAGGCCTTATGTCTAAAGGCAGTGGGATACCAATAAGAATGTATATCAATAATAGGCTGATCCCATGATATTGTAATTTTAGGCAGGTGAATTGGTATCTGTGAATTAATTTTCAGCTTCACACTTTCTAATCCATCCTCCAATTCCTCACTAGTAAGATTTAACTCTAACCCTTCGCCACCCTCTACAGTAATTATATGTTTACTTGTTTTTATCTGTTTCAAATTCCTACCTCCTTACACCACTTACATTAAATAAAAGGAGATATAAATTTATCTCCTTTTATGAAGTTGCTTCTAATATCTTAAAGGAATTAAAAGTTCTACACAAATTTAGGTAACCAATTACCATGAGCTTCAATTAAATCATCACATAAAGCAATAATATCATCTATAGATAGCTCAGAAGATGTATGTGGATCAAGCATAGCCGCATGATAAATGTATTCCTTCTTACCAGTCATTGCTGCTTCTAGTGTTAATAATTGTGTATTAATATTTGTTCTATTCAATGCAGCCAATTGAGGTGGAAGGTCACCTATATGGCATGGTGTTACTCCGCTTCTATCAACCAAGCAAGGAACTTCTACTACGGCATCTTTAGGCAGATTAGTTATCAATCCATTATTCAATACATTTCCGCCAATTTTATATGGAACATCCGTTTCCATAGCCTCCATTATATATGAAGCATACTCACTTGTTCTTTTATGTTCAATATTCTTATTATTTACCAAATCCTTACCTAGTTGCTTCCATCCGTTTATTTGAGCTACGCATCTTCTTGGATATTCATCTAATGGAATATTAAATCTTTCAATTAATTCAGGGTATTTATCTTTTATAAAGTAAGGCATGTATTCTGCATTGTGCTCACTGGACTCAGTTACGTAATATCCAAATTGCTTCATTATTTCATAGCGCACCATATCTCCATGAGGCGTTTCTCTTTGCAAGGCTCTTTTCTTAATTTCTGGATATAAATCTTCGCCCTTTCTTGTAATCTCTAATAACCAAGCCATATGATTAATTCCAGCTATTTTCCACTGAATATCCTCAGTTTCCATTCCTAAGCCTTTTAATAAGTAATCTGCACAAACTTGTACACTATGACACAATCCCACAGTTTTGATGCTTGTTCCTCTAAGCATAGCTCCTGTTAGTATTGCCATTGGATTTGTATAATTTAAAAACCATGCATTAGGACAAACTTCTTCCATATCTTTTGCAAAATCTAACATTACAGGCATTGTCCTTAGTGCTCTGAAAATACCTCCAATACCTAAAGTATCTCCAATAGTTTGACGTAATCCATACTTTTTAGGTATTTCAAAGTCGGTTACGGTGCAAGGCTCATATCCGCCTACTTGAATTGCATTTACTACATATTTAGCTCCTCTCAAAGCTTCTTTTCTATCTGAATAAGCTACAATTTTAGCACGATTACTATTGCAATTTTTATTAATATTTTTTAATATCACTTCAGATTCAATTAATCTATTTTGATCTATGTCGTAAAGAGCAATTTCAGAATCTCTAAGCGATGGTGTTAACATAACATCCCCTAGTACATTTTTCGCAAAAATCGTGCTGCCCGCGCCCATAAAAGCAATTTTTGTCATAATCATCCCTCCATTAAATTTTCTTACTTTTACTTTATGCTTGATTTCATTTATAATTATAAATATTAACCAAATGAATATATATGGTATTATGTTATTAGTGTATAGTTCAATGTTACATCAATTTGTAAGATAACCAAATTGAAAACTCCATATATACTACTCTAAGCCTTCGGTAAATTTCATCCAGAAATTACTGTACAGCCCTTCCTTAACTAGCAAGTCACTATGAGCTCCTTCTTCCACAATATCACCATTATTCATAACTAAAATTCTATCAGCATTTTCTATGGTGGATAATCTATGGGCAATTATTACTGCAGTTTTATTCTTCATCAATTTTTCCATAGCTTGTTGTATTTTCATTTCGCTTATATTATCAAGAGCTGAGGTGGCTTCATCCATAATAATTACCTTTGCATCTTTCAAAAAAGCTCTCGCTATGGATATTCTCTGTCTTTGTCCTCCTGAAAGATTTGAACCCTTCTCACTAATATCTGTATCATATCTCTCCGGCAGTTCCATAATAAAATCATGGATACTAGCAAGTTTTGCTGCATTTAGTATTTCTTCATCACTAGCCTCTAAGTTTCCTAAAGCTATATTTTCTTTAATTGTGCCTGTAAAAATATAAGGAGTTTGAGATATATAAGCTATATTTTCTCTCATTTCAGACAGATTAGTTTTAGACTCTTTTCCAAAAACCTTTACACTGCCTTTAATAGGGAATAACAATCCGCTACAAAGTTTTGCTAAAGTACTTTTTCCGCAACCACTTTTTCCTACGAGGGCTACGGTTTCCCCTTCCCTTATATTTATAGTTAGTTCATTAAATAACTTATCATCATTTTCATAACTAAAATCTATTTCATCAATGGATATTCCGGTTTCTTTGTTATAGCTTTCTATTAATTTATTTCCACCTAAATCAAACTCTTCTTCATAGTCCATAAGCTCAAATACTCTTCGCCCAACTCCAATCCCCTTTTGAATCTTTCCCCATATATCTGCAAAACCTATAAAACATCCTTGTACCTGGCCAAATAACATTACAAACGCCAAAATACTCCCTACTGCCATTTGTCCCTTTATGGCTAAATAACATACAACTACTGCATATATTAGTTGAAGCCCTCCTTGGATAAAAATAAATAGAGCCCTAAACTTTATGTTTAATACTACTTCTTTCATTTGTAGTATTCTTAAGCTTTTACGCTTCTCTTTAAAATCTTTTTCTAAAACTAATTCTAAGTTCAAGACTCTAGCCTCTTCCATGCCTTGTAAGATTTCTTGTATTGCTGTTTCAACCACTGCCATTTGTTCTTCTATTTCTCTAGAAACTTTCTGCATCTTTTTATTTACAAATCCTGTCATAAGAAAAGAAAGTGGCGTTATAAGAATAGTTATTATTCCTAGAACTACATTTCTAGAAATTAAATATACTCCAGCGCCTACTGCTGCTAATATCATATTAAAGGTTGTAGTTAACTGGCTAGTCACAATGGATACTAATATTGGTATATCATTCTTTAATAATGACATCATATCTCCTGAATGCTTAGACTGCAATTTCTCCATAGGAAGTTTATTTATCTTATTCATTGTAGAAATAGTTAAATCCCTAATGGTTTTGTGCCTAGCATAATGCATCATCCATCCACCTATCATGCAAAGGGTAACTATAAAAACTGCAACTATAGCTGCTAATTTTGTTGTTGTAATAAGATTATGTTTCTCTCCATTAATTATCATATTTATAAGAGGTTCTTGTATAGCTGCTATTCCTACTGTTAATATAACGAAGGCTGGAATCATTATAAGAGCCCCTAAAACTGTTATCCATACGTATTTCTTTGTATATCCAAAGGTTCTTTTAAAAATTTGCCAAGATGTCATACTGCTGTCACCCCCTGATCTCCCAAATCTTTATAATTTAATTTATAATACACTCCTTGTAATTTCATAAGCTCATTATGCTTTCCTTGTTCTACAATATTTCCATTTTCTATAATAGCTATATTATCAGCTTGTCTAATTGTTGATAGTCTGTGAGCAACAACTATGGTAATTCTATGCTCCTTACCTTGATAAATTAAATTCTGAATTTCCTCTTCATTTTCACTATCTAAAGCTGATGTGGGTTCGTCCATTAATAATATTTCGGCATTCTTTAATATAGCTCTTGCTATTGCAACTCTCTGTTTTTGTCCACCAGATAATATGTACCCCTTTTCTCCTATGAAGGTATCATATCCTTTAGGTAAAGTCATAATAAAATCATGAATTTGAGCTTTTTTTGCTGCTTCATATACTTCTTCTTCCTTTGCTCCACTCTTAGCACATTTTATATTATCCATTACTGTTCCTGTAAAAAGATATGGATTTTGAGAAACATAGGATATTTTTTCTCTCCACTTTTCAGGCTCCATAGCTACTATTGAACTTCCATTGTACTCTATAGCACCTTTTTCTATATCATAAAATCTTAATAATAGCTTTAATAAAGTACTCTTACCTCCGCCGCTATTGCCTACTAATGCTGTTACCTTACCTTTAGGTATCATTAGATTTATATTATTAAAAATATTTTCATCCTGCTTATATCCAAAAGTAACATTAGATAATAATATACCTTCATAATTATCTATATGCTTTTCTAAATCAACTACTTTTTTCTCTAAAGGCATATCAAATATTTCAAACATTCTTGCACCAGCTGATATTGATTGTTGTAGTTGGGCCCAGGAAGATACTATTTCTTGTACTGGATAAACTAAACTTCCAAAAGCAATAAGAATTGTAGTTACTCCTCCAATTTCTATCTCTCCATTGAAAACTAAAAGTCCTCCGTAAGCAATCAACAAAATTCTTCCTCCAAAATTAACAAGGTTTTTTGTATTCCATATGATTTCATCCCATATCAAAAGCTTTCTTAATAACCTAAAATAATCTTTATAACTATGCTCAACTTTTTCTTTAAAATAATTTTTTAATCCATAGACTCTAACTGTTTCTCCACCTTGAATAACATCCTGCATATAACTATAAATTTCTGCTTCTTTTTTCTGACGCTTATCATAGGCCTTTCTTGCTAAAGAGGAAACAGGATTTAAAATCATAGGTAGTATAATAGCTACTATGATTGCTAAAATAGCTAACTTTATATTCATAGTAGAAAAATAAACAAAAAACATAGTCAGCTCTATAATTGAATTAAGAATCATTTGAACTTTATCGCTTACTCCATCTACAGCACTTCTTGAGGAACTCGTAATCCTTGAAATTAAATCTTGAGAATGATTTTCTTGAATATTTTTAAGTTTTCCTTTTAATAAATGACCTACAAGTCTTCCTTCAGTAATGGATTGAATCTTAAGCCTATAAAATCCACTGGCATAAATTATTGCAGAATAAAATAAAATTTCGCCTAAAATTCCAGCTACTGAAAATATAATACCTTGTTTAAATAAAGTCATATTTTTGCTTACAGCACTATTAACCATCTTTCTAATGCCTTCATTTATAGAAATGTTAGCAGCTGCAGAAAATACTGATGCAACTGCTATTATGGCATAAGCATACCAATATTTTTTAATTAATCCAAAAAGCTTTTTTAAAACCTTAATTGAAGAATATTTAATTTCTTTTTCCATACTTACCTCTCATTATTTAAAGATAAATTTTTCTTATAGGAGGCTGTGAAAAAAGGTGTTCTATAGGTTTCCATACACCGTGCGTGGAACCCCACGAGCGAACCGTGAAAAAGAACACCTATGTTTTTCACATCCTCCTATATATAAACAACCTGAAAATTTTATTATTTTTCTATACTTTTGCTTTATTCTTAATTTCATTTTAATTATAAATACTGCCTAGCGGGAGTATATATGGTATTATGTTATTAGCGTATAATTAAATGTTACATAAATTTTAAGATAAATACCCTAGGAGGTTACTATGAACGATTTTCTCATGGAAGAATTATTTTTAGAAATAACAAATAAATATGATTCAAACTTAATCGTTTACCAGTGTGGCTATGAAAACTGTAGACCCAAACATTCTTATGGACCTGCCATCAGAGATCATTATTTAATTCACTTTGTTACAAAGGGCAGTGGAAAATTCTACATAGATAATGTCTCCTTTGAAGTAAAAGAAAATCAAGGATTTTTAATATGTCCTGGGGATATCACCTATTATGAAGCTGACGAAGATACTCCTTGGAACTATATTTGGGTGGGCTTTAATGGAATGAAAGCCCCTCAATATATTAGACAAATGGGATTAAGTAAAGATAACCCTATAATAAATACAAAGAATTCAGAGCTTATTATAGACTATTTAAACAAAATTTTTGAAAGTACAAAGCTTGAACGTGCTCGTGAAATTAGAATGCTGGGTTATCTGTATTTATTTTTATCTGTATTAATCGGAGAATCTGATGTTAAGGAGACAATAAATTATAAGCATGAATATATACAAAAAGCCTTAGAGTATATAGAGATGAATTATTCTAGAAATATAACCGTAAAGAATATTGCCGAACACATTGGTTTAAACAGAAGCTATTTTAGCAGTCTATTTAAAGCTTCACTAAATATATCTCCTGAAAATTTTTTAATTCAATATAGAGTTAATAAAGCCTGCGAGCTTTTAAAGCAAAATAAAAATTTAAGAATAGCAGATGTATCTCGTTCAGTGGGATATACAGATCAGTTAGCTTTTTCAAAAACCTTTAAAAAAGTAAAAGGCTATTCTCCAAGTGAATATCTCATGAAAAATGAATAAAAAAATTACTACAGGAAATTTTTCCTGTGGTAATTTTCAGTCTCAATTGCCTTTAAAAACGCATTTTGAAAATACATAATAGCATAGCACATCAAGCTTATTACAAATAATACACTAATACCAGGTATAATGTAGAAAATCATGAAATTCAATAATAAAGCCATAATTATTAATATTGTAGTTTTTATCTTTTTAAATATATACACAATTGACATTATAATAACTTCCTTAGATTTTATGTGAAATCTTGAAACTATAGGGAACATATAAAATCCGCAAACTGATACCAATAAAAATAACAAAATAAACAGGAAGTATAGCTCATTTTTCACACTATTAATATCCACGTATAGTATAATGAGTACAGTAAGTTGTATCATCCATAAAAAAATGGCTTGCCTAAAATTCATCTTGTACATTCTAAAATAGTCCTTAGTTATGTTTACATCTTTTTCCCTCAGGAGCTTTCCCATTACCCCCAATAGCGCAGTAAAGGCTGGTCCTAATGGCAGGCTACATAAAAATATTTCTAATATGCTTGCTTCCATGATGCCATAATAATTTATTTTAATTAATAAGAATAAAAGAGGTATATTAAGCAGTAGAAAATATAAATTTCCCATGAAAAACCAGTAGAAATAGTTAGTTATTGTATATATGCTTCTTTTATCAAAATCTTTTTTGCTACTCATAATATCCTCCTCTACCTCCTCATATAATGCAAATTAAATAATCTTAACCACATGCTGCTCACTCTCATGTACAGCTACTATAACATATGAGTATTTACTTCCGCAATAATTATGTCCTTGTTCAGCTTTAACCTTTATTCCATCAACTAGTAGTTCGCTTGTTTCCCCTTTAAATATAGCTTTCCAGTATACAACACTTCCCCCATTGTTTGTGAAAGCTATCTCTTTATTTTCTATACACCTTATAGAAATTTCGTTGTTAAATATAGGAACATTATTAATTTCAATCCACTCTACATCCTCTGTTAATCTTGGAGTACTTTCAATTATTCTTTTAGTTGAATCTGGTATTATTCCAACCATACCTGTAATAATGCTATCCACGACGCTATAAGATACTTCTGGATATTCTCTTCTCTTTTTCTCAGTGCTTACTAAATCCATAATAACATGATATGCTTCCTTATTAAATCCATTTCTATATAGCACTTCTGCATAGTGTGATTGAGTCTCGATATTTATGTCTTTAGCACATAAAAGCACCTTAATGGAGTCCTTAATTTTTTTCTCATCTTTAACAATACCAAAATATAATGGCATAGGAGTTATAAGTTTAATATTTTCAGCAGCATCATATGCTGAAGCCCCCTCGAATTCTCCATTTTCTAAAATAAAAGTATTGTAGTTGTTTTTATTTTCATTCCACCATACTGTATCAAATATATGTTTTATTGTATTGGCTTTTTCTTCATATTCTTTGGCTTCTATGGTATTACCTCTTAAAGCTTGTATCTTAGAGTAGGATAAATATCCCCTGTATTGTGCAGCTACCATATCGCAGGCTGACACTATTTTATTAACTCCAACTTGATATTCTAAATATGAAGGAATTCCTCTATAATCAATAATTCCTTTATACTCCAGAAATCCATCATTATTCACATCCCAACACTTTACATAATCCTCTACAGTTCTTTTGTAGAAATTCAGAAAAATAGGGTCATTTATATAATCTAAATCTCCAGTCCAAAGATATTGCCTATAACAACAATCTAAAACATCAAAATTTGCAGGCAGGTTATACCAGAAATTATCATCATCCTTATAATCCTCTGGAGCAGGTAAATTATATTTATTTATTTCCCAATAGCTGCACCAATCTCTAGTTTCACTAATATTTTCAGCAAACTTTTTCAACATATTTTTTGTAAATAGCTGTAGTCCTAGCAACTGAGCCCCTGTACTTTGATGGGCAACGTCACGCATACAAAAGGCATCTCTTCCTGGCAGTGCAGCTTCATACCATAATCCCACAGGATCATTTACATGAACATATTCTAATGCTTGCTGCTTAGCCCAATTAAATCCCTCAACTAATTTACTATTAGAAGACTTTATTGTAATTTTACTTATGTTGTCCATATTCATTTTCAAAACTCCTCTTATATATAGTTAATATGGATATATACGACTTTTTCTCAGGTTATTCTTTAACGGCTCCAATAGTAATACCAGATATAAAATACTTCTGGAAGAATGGATATATCATGGCAATGGGTACAGTTACTACCATAGTAATGGCAGCCTGAACTGTCTTAGGGGTAAGGGAAGAGTACTGTGTAGCAGCTAGTTGTTGATCCCTTATCTTTTCTAATGCCTCTGTCTCTAATAAAACTTTTCTTAAATATACCTGTAGGGTATCCCACTTTCCCGATGGATTATAGACCACGGAAGTAAACCAGTCATTCCAATGGCCAACGCCATTAAAAACACATACTGCTGCTATTACAGGAATACATATTGGAAGCATTATCTTCCAAAATATTGTTAGCTCCCCAGCACCATCAATTCTTGCTGATTCACTTAAAGCATCTGGTATTCCTTGCATATATGCGGCAATTATAAGCATATTGTAAGCGCTAAAAATACTAGGCAGCCAATATATGGTAAAGGTATTTATCAAATGCAGCTTTACCATTAATAAATAAAAAGGAATTAGCCCCCCACTAAGATACATAGTTATTACGAACAGCCTTCTCATGAATTTTCTTCCTGAAAAGCCTTTAATAGTTATGATGTATGCTAAAAGAGCAGTACCTATTACGCTAGTAGAGGTTCCAACTAACACTCTTGCTATAGAGACAAGCGTAGCTTTAGCCATGGACTTTTGTTGGAATATAAACTTATAGGCATCAAAGGAAACTTTCCTGGGCCAAAGATATATTCCTCCTTTAACTGCATCAGCACTATCGTTAAAGGAAATGGCTAATTGGTTTATAAAAGGGTATAGCATCACAATAATAAGTAATATCATGAAAATAGTGTTAAAAACATCAAATATTTTGCTTCCTAAACTTTTTTTATAATGTCTTGATTCCATTTAATCCACCTCATTTTCCTTATATTGCAAATAATCATAATGATTATCAATCATTTTATCTTTAAATGCAAATGTTATTATATTAATGATAGGTCAAAGAATTTCTTGCTTAGACGATTTGCTAAAAATACAAGGGTAAGACCAATAACTGACTTAAACAATCCTACTGCCATACCATAAGAATATCTTCCTAATTGTATACCATATCTATATGCATAGGTATCAATTACATCCCAATACTCGCGGGTCTGAGGTGAACCCAAAAGAAGCTGTTGCTCAAAGCCTGCATTTAATATACTTCCAATTTGAAGTATCAAAAGTAATATTACTGTGGTCCTTATACCTGGTAAGGTTATATGCCATACCTTGCCAAACCTATTTACTCCGTCTACTTCCGCAGCGTCATACAATTCCTTATCAATACCTGCAATAGCAGATAGATAAAGAATAGAAGAAAAACCAACACCTTTCCATATATTAGCTGAAGTGATTATCGTCCAAAAATACTTTCCTTCTCCCAAAAATGATATTTCTCTGTTTAGGAGTCCAAGCTTTTGAAGAATAACTGGTAATAATCCATCAGTACTCAAAAATGAATATATTAAACTTGCTGTAACCACCCAAGAAATAAAATAAGGTAAGTACGAAATACTTTGTACAATTTTCTTGAAATGCTTATTACCCACTTCATTGATTAACAATGCCAATATAATTGGTGCTGGAAATGCAAATAGAAGATTTAATCCGCTTATTGCCAAAGTATTTCTTAATATGTTTAAAAATTCTGGGGCGTTAAAAAACTGTTTAAAATAGAATAGTCCCGCCCAATCGCAGGATAAAATGCTTTTTCCAGGAGTATAGTGGAAAAATGCTATTAACATTCCATACATCGGGTAATACGCAAAGGTTAATACCCAAATTATTATTGGAATGCAAATTATCCATATGTGCTTTTCTTTTTTAAAATTCCTAATTATTTTATCTATTTTCTTTTCTTTTTTCACCTGTAAATTATTTGACTGCAAAGATAGATTGCTCATTCTTTTACCTCCTAGAAAATTTATGCTATTCTTTATTAAAAAGAGAAGGGATTAAGCTCCTTCTCTTTTTATAAAATTACTTCTTTCCCCACTTAGTCAAATTTTTCTTATATTGTTCTGTCATATGCTTTTCTAGCTTATCTACGCCAGCTTTTTGAACTTTACTTTTCATCTCTGAATAATTCTTATCAAATTCTTCATCAGTCTTACTTAAAACAGCTTTTGCCCAATACGCTCTAATAACATCATCAATCTGTTGCTGAATAACTGTTACAGGATTGTCTGGTAGGAACTCTATTTGATCCATAGCCGAATTATCATAAATAGTGTCCTTTAAATTATCATTCATAATTTTTTTCCACTTTGCCTGATCATTGAAACACTGATCTATCCACGCATTTGCGTTTGGAGCATCACTCATAGCTCCTTGAGCATGAACTAACCATAAATAGTTTGGTCCAAGCGCTTCATGAGCTTTATAATCATAACTAGCATTTATTATTTCCTGCTTAGTTTTTTCATTGAAGCTCCATTTTCCATCTTTAAAATTCCAATTTGAAATATCTAGATTTGGAACCCCCCAGGCAAATAACCTTGTACCATTTGGTGTAATTGCAAAATTAAGAAATCTAATTATGTCCTCTGGATTTTTTGCTTTATCTGTTATAACAGTGTATCCCCATCCTGTTGTATCCTTTGGTGAAAAGTATGCCTTTTCAGCTTCTGCATCCTTTATGGCAACTTGCACATATCTTTGTTCTTCTTTCCATTCTTTATTTGTCTTCTGCCATACTTCATGTCCAGCATTCCAAGTTTCCCACCAAGGCCCTATATGTCCAACAATTCTCTCATCGGATACCTTTGTTTTCCATTGCTCAAATTTATTAGAGAAAGCATCTGGGTCCAGCATTCCATCTTTATATGCTTTATTGTAAAATTTAGTAAACTCAAGCCCTTCTTTAGTATTGATCCAATGTGTTAAATTGTGGTTGCTATCTTCTTTATAACCTTCCTTTAATCCCCAAATACTAGCCAATATAGGTACTGAACCAGTTGATGTAGCATTTGCTGTAGATATAAAGCAGTTATCATTATTCCAGGATAGAGCATACACTTTTTGCCCTTTTGAATTTGTCGGGTGTTTTTCTACAATTTTCTTTAATACTTCATAATATTCTTCTGGAGTCTCAAACTTAGGAGCGCCTATTTCCTGATACCAATCCCATCTGATATGAGCCGAATAATCAGGTATAGGAAGCATTCCCCATCCAGTTGGTAATGCATATATCTTACCGTCTTCATCTTTAAATCTATTTAACATATCTCCTAATTCTTTTTTGATATTTTCACCATACTTATCAATATAGGGTGTTAAATCTTTTATCTTTCCCTGTTGCTTTAACTTTGTCACATCTGCCTTAGTTAGTTCTGTTATTACTTCAGGGTAATCATTAGACGCCAATGCTAGATTAAATCTTTCATCAGCATTCTGGTTGTAAACGATTTTATTAATCTTAACATTAAAGTTATCTAATACATATTTTTGTAACTGCTCTGTTCTAGTTTTAGATTTTTCAGGGTCAGCTTTAACTTTAGCATAAAAATTAAGCTCTAAAGTATTTTCTGGCACTGCCCATCCATACTCATTAGTTCCTTTAGTTTTAAATTCACTTTTTGCTGTATCCACAGTATCCTTTTTACATCCAAAAAGCGTTGAAGTTACAAAAATACAGGCTAACAAAGCAACAACATATCTTTTTTTCATATTACTTCCCCCTCTTTAATTGTTATAGAAACTCTTTCATAATTTAAATAATCTTCCTCGAGACCCTATATGTTCCCATAGAAGAAAAATACTTATATATATTGGATTTAATGTAGTAAAATAGATTATTCCGCGGAACCTTGAAATTCTTTTATTGTTTATATAAATTATAGTATAGTACTGTACTATATTAAAATGAACTAATGTTAGAAGTATATGTCTAATTGTTAGTTTGAAAAGGTTTTCTTTTATTAATAAATTTAGGGGAACAGCTTAAGCTAATACTTCATATCTGCATCGTAACGGTTTTAAACTGTCATTTTGGAACATATACAAGTTAGACCTTCCTAGTACTTCCTTATTCTATGCTAAAAAAGTGAATTCTTAAAAGTTTAATTTCAACAAAAAAGAGCTGCCTTCTCTAGAAATCACTTTCTATTTGAAGACAACCCTTTTCAATATTTATCTATGTTATTGTTCTATGGTAGTTTCCTTCTTCTCTTCTTTATTTGCTATATTTTGAAGCATTCCTAATAAATCTATGCCTGTGGTAGCCTTTATAGTTTCAGGTACTTTTGTCATTATATCTGTAACATAGCCCGATACTTTTGATGCTCCACCTGAGCCATTTCCACTATCTATTACCACGATTTTTTCAGTCTTAGATAGAGGCTCTGCAATAGCTCTTGCAAGATCAGGCATTTTTTCAATAATCATTTGAAGCATAGCTGCTTCATTATATTGCTTATAAGCTTCTGCCTTTTTGAACATGGCTTCTGCCTCAGCTTTTCCAGTCTCTCTGATTATTTCAACCTTAGCCATACCTTCTAATCTCATGGCCTCTGCTTTAGCTTGACCCTCTAACTTAATAGCTTCCGACTTCGCTTGAGCTTCTTGAATATATTGATACTTTTCTGCTTCTGCTTCCTTTTTTACTGTAGCCTCAAGTTCTTTTTCTTTTCTCAAAGCTTCTTGCTCTGCTAGCTCAATTTCCTTTTGCTTTCTAACTATTTGAACCATCATTTCAGTTTCCGTAACTTCTTTTTTAACCTTGTTAGCTTCTATTTCGTAAGCCAAGTCCGCTACAGCTTTTGAAGTTTCTTGATCTTTTCTATATAATTGAACCTTTAATTCCTTATTCTTTAAGGATTCAGCTACAGAAGTTTCAGCAACAAGCTTAGCAGCTTCTCCTTCTCTAAAAGCTTCAGAAGTTCTTATCTTTGTCTCTTTTTGAGCCTCTGCTTCTGCTATTTGAGCATCTCTTTTAACTTCTGCAATTCTTCCTTTTCCTAAGGCTTGAAGATATCCATTTTCATCAGCTACATCTCTTATAGTAAAAGCCTTGATTTCAAGACCCATTTGGTCTAAGTCAATGGCAGCTACTTCCTGAACTCTTGAGGCAAATTTCTCTCTATCTTTATATATTTCTTCTACGGTCATCTTAGATACAATTTCTCTAAGTTTACCTTCTAGAACGTCCTTAGATGTATCTTTTATAATATCTATGGTTTTTTGTTCATGTCCGGTGTTAAATTGTTCTACTGCCGCTAGTACGGATTCTAGGTCTGATTTAACCTTAATAACAGCCACACCGTCAGCTGATATACCAACACCTTGCTCCGTTAAAGCATTTCCGATTTTAACTTCAATTTTTATGTTTTCTAAGGAAATTTTATCTGTTCTTTCTAGAAAAGGAATTACTAATCCTCCTCCACCAGATATAACTCTCTTCTTTAATCCTGTAACTACTACAGCCTTATCTTGCGGAACCTTTTTCCACATGGATAATAAAATTCCTAGTAATAATAGAATCAAGGCTCCTATCATTATAGGCATGATATAATTATCAATAGGCATAATTAAATTCTCCCCCTTACACTATATATTTATATATTTATTTTCTCTTTAATTGGAATTACATAAAAAACACTCTTATCTACTTTAGTGATAATAACCTTTTCTCCCCTTAAAACCGTTATTCCCTCTAAACTTTTAGCCGGTGAGCTATATTTATTGCCATTAGCCACATAAGTGATAGCGCCTATGCCCTCCTCCATTATGGATTCCAACACCACAGCCTCTATACCTATAAGCTCTTCTCTTGCTATAGAGCTTGTATTTTCAGCCTTTTTCAATTTTTCAAATATAAATTTTGAAAAAACAAAGGCCACAGCTAAACCAGAAAAAAGTGCAATAAAAAATACAAATGTCCAAGCTTTCTTCATACCTAATAGTCCCACTCCTCCAAAAACAGTTAAAAAGGCGGCAATAACAGCAGGTCTTAGCATTGAAGCAAAAGGAAATTCAAACCCTAGATCTAAATCCACTCCAAAGTTTAAAACCTCAAAAATACTTCCTAGAAAAAAAGATATGAGTATATAAATAACTCCAATTATAAAAGAAATATAAAACACCTTTTCCATAGATACCTCTGAATTCATAATTTTTATATATTATACCATATTTTATATATTAATAGTACGTATTCATAATTTTTATAGCTTTTTAACATTTAAATATTTTTTATTAGAACCTTTAACATAATACATAATATCTAAATTTATGGGAACTATAGATATAGTGCTATTTTTATTATAAAAAAATACATTTATAATGGTCAATAAAATGTGAAAGGAGTTGAAAAACCGTTAAATTAACACATATCGCTTAAAAGATAGTGTTAATGTAGGGTGGGTTACATCCGAAGTTACGCCTTTGGAGTGTTAGACCAAACGAAAGTAGTATATCCTTTTAGGAGTACAAAATCGAGCACGTTGAATGAGGAAGCAAACATAAACTCTTATAGAGTTTTATAGTCTTTGCGTAACGGTATAAATATGAGTGAAGAAAGAAAAGAACGAGATGATCGCCGAGGAGGTATACTTGGATATCTAGGTAGGCTTGTAGTAACTGCGATAGTACTTGCCATTACATCATTTTTAACCCCTGGGTTTTCCATAGTAGGTTTATGGCCAATTTTAATTGCTGCTGTAGTTATATCTTTAATTGATTATGGTGTAGAAAAACTTATGGGGGTTGATGCCTCACCCTTTGGTAAAGGATTTAAAGGATTTGTAATTACAGCTATAATACTTTATATAGCTCAATTCTTAGTTCCTTCTATGAGTGTTACAATAATGGGAGCTATAATCGCAGCTGTAGTTATTGGAATTTTAGATGCACTAATTCCTGGAAGAGCTATGTAGCCTTACTATGTATTTTAAAATTGGAGGGTAACTGATGAGTGCTAAGATATATTCTTTCAGAGATGAAGAGGGCCATCTTGTAAAGTATACCGTAAAAGAGCGCCTTCTAATAGATCAAAAGGATTATGTAATAATGTCTCCTGAAGACAATTCCTCTTTAATGGAGGTTTATAGATTCAATTTTGAAAATGGGAATGAATCTTTAGAACTTGTAGAAAATCAAAATGAGCTTAATAAAATAAAATCCATTTCTAAAGTAATGTAATAATATTAAAGACTTTGTGTACTCTTAAAAAAGTATCAAAGTCTTTTTTATGTTTTTATTTTTTACCTTGACTAAATTAGGAGTTTAATATATATTTTTCAGTACTAACTTTGTTATTATTACGTATTATAGGTAAATAATTTTATGTATAAATTTTATTATTGTGAGGGATATGAAATGACTATAGAAGATTTAAAGAAATACTGTTTATCTAAAAAAGGTGCTAAAGAAGAATATCCTTTCGGCCCTGAAGTTATAGTAATAAAAGTATGTGGCAAAATGTTTGCTCTGATTTCAAACAAGGAAGGAAAGGTAAATATATCTTTAAAATGCGAACCTTTATTGGCAGATAGCTTAAGACAAGAGTATTCTTACATAATACCTGGATATCACTTAAATAAAAAGCATTGGAATACAGTGATAATAGAGGATTATATTATAAAAGAGCATTTATTTTGGATGATTGATAACTCCTATGATCTAGTATTTAATAGTTTGCCTAAAAAGCTACGAGAAGAAGCATCATTGTAATTGAATATATATTATATGAAGGAGAGTGTTTTTAATGAAAATAAAATCCCTTCCTCTCTGTCTATTGCTACTCTCTACTATAGTATTAACCTCCTGCACAAATAAGCCCGACAGCTCCAAGGAAGTTAATGAAAAGAATGTAGTAACCGTGTCTGGTAATAAAGATACTAAATCCACAGAGGAAGAACTTAAATATTCTGCTAAAGATTTTATGCCTAAAAAAGTTAATATGAAAATATCTTATTTAGGAGGCTTTGAAAATGGCGGAGAACAAACCTATGTAGAGTACTCAAAGGATAACAGAGTTCAGCTTAAGACCTCTAATGGAGGTACCACTGTAGTTAATGTGCTTGAAGAAAGAAAGGAAGGAGTATTCACAGTATATAGAAGCCCTGAATTTTATGCTAAGAAAAATGTATTATCTATGAATTCCCCTAAAGAGGAAGTATATCTTAAAAATCCTATAAAAGTGGGTACTAATTGGAAAACTAATGATGGTGTGACAAAAACCATAACTGCTGTAGATATGGATTTAGATACAAAAGCCGGAAAGTTTAAGGTTGTAGAGGTAACTTCTCAAACTAAGGAATATACCTTTAAAGAATATTTTGCTAAGGACTTAGGATTGATAAAAACCTTATTTACAACTAATGGTGCTGAATTTTTAACTGAAATAAAATCTATAGAGGAGAATTCACCATTTATTGAAAGCTATAGATTTTTCTATTATAATGCTGTAGAAGATAAAATACTTTATGTGGATAAAACCATGGCACAGCAAGAAGCTGCACAGCTTAAAATTATTCTTGATGAAAATTTTAGGAAGACTCCTAGAAAAGAGCTTATACCTATTAAGAGTAATATAAAAATAAACAAAATAGAATTATTAGAAGAAAAAGGGATTCTTCATATAGACTTTTCTAATAATTTTGTAAAAGAAATGGGCCTAGGCGGTGGCGTGGAAATTAATTTTCTTCAAGCCATAGTCAATACCCTTGGCTACAATTATAAGGCAGATAAAGTATTGATAACCCTAGATGGAAAGCCTTATAATTCTGGCCATATTACCACGAAAAAAGATGAAGCTTTTTCTGTTAATTATGATAGATGCTTTAAAATGAACTGATTTTAAATAAAAATTACGAAGCAATTTTTATTTAATGCACAATGTACAGAGCACAATTCAAAAAAGCGACCAAAGTCGCTTTTTTCTTATATGTTTTATTTAATTACAATACTCTTATCCTAAGGCCACATCCAAAATCATCATTACAGTAAAACCAAGCATAGTAGCTAAAGTAGCTAGATCTGTATTTCCTCCCTGTTGTGACTCCGGTATAAGCTCCTCTACTACAACATATATCATAGCACCTGCTGCAAAACTAAGGGCATAGGGCAACATTGATTGAACATATATTACTGCTAAAGCTCCTATTACACCCGCAATAGGCTCCACAATTCCAGAGGCCTGACCATACATAAAGCTCTTTAACCTTGAAAAGCCTTCTCTTCTTAGAGGAATAGATACTGCTGCTCCCTCTGGAAAATTTTGAAGTCCTATACCTATGGCCAATGCAATGGCTCCTGCTAAGGATGCGGAAGGCAAGTTAGACGCTACAGCCCCAAAGGCTACCCCTACCGCTAGACCTTCTGGTATATTATGAAGAGTTATAGCTAACACCAATAATATACTCCTCTGCCAGCTTGTTTTTACTCCCTCTGCTTCACTTTTCTCCAAGCCCAAATGGAGATGTGGTAAAAATTTATCTACTAAGAATAAAAATACTCCTCCACCTAAGAAGCCTAGAGCAGCTGGTATCCAAGCTGACTTTCCGGCTGCTTCGCTCATTTCAATAGCTGGAGACAGTAATGACCAAAAGCTAGCTGCAATCATAACCCCCGCTGCAAAACCTAGCATTGAATCAAGAATCTTTCTATTCAAATTTTTAAATAAAAATACTAGGGCTGATCCTAAAGCTGTAACTCCCCAGGTAAATAAGGTGGCTAATAAAGCCTGCATTATGGGACTTAAATTCACAAACCAATCAAACATAAATTCCCTCCATATTATCACTCAATCAATTAATAATCATTATCTATTAATTTTAATTATAGCATATTTTCCTTTATAGTCCTAGCGATTTTTAATTCGTTGATATATCTTACTATTTAATGATATAATATGTTAACATTTTTAATTGGAGGAAAGGCTTTTTATGAAAAATATTAAAATAAAAAAACTAAACAACAATCTTCAATCTTTAGAGCTAAAAAAGAAGGAAGAGCATGTGCATACTGGAACCTATGAAGGTGAAAGAAAGGATGGAAAGATGCATGGCTATGGCACTTTTACATATACTAATGGAACTGTATATTCAGGCTATTGGAAGGACAATATGATGCACGGTGAAGGTACTTTGACTTGGGCTTCTGGTGAAAAATACATAGGAAGTTGGAAAAACGATTTAAAGCATGGTTATGGCATATACACCTGGCCCGATGGAGATAGCTATGTAGGACACTGGGAGAATGATCTAAAGACTGGTCATGGAATATATACTTGGTGCGATGGTGATAAATACATAGGGGATTGGTATGAGGACCAACGCCATGGAGAAGGCATTCAGCACCTTAGCTATGGAGATAAATATATAGGTCAGTGGATAAAAGACCAGAGACACGGTCATGGTATGTATATACATGAAAATGGAGAGATATTCATTGGTCAGTATGAAAATGATGACAGAATGGAATAAATTATAGGGAAACAATTTCAACTATAAATCACAGCAGTAAAAATTAAGCTTTTGCTGCTGTGATTTTTTACATATGCCTAGATTGTAATCTTTATAAAATGATGCCTTTTAGCTGGCCAGGAACTTGTATATGGAATGTTTAGAGCTTCGTAGGAATGCTGACTTACTAGAGGTTCTCCTCTACTAAAGGAAGTTATAATAGCAGAATGAAATATAGTTCCGCTGCTCCCCTCAAAAAATATGAAGTCTCCAAGCTCTAACTCTTTTTTATTAAAAACCTCCACTCCTTTTGCTCCAAAGTAATTGACGCTTTGATTAATCTTTAAATAGTAATATAAGGAGTTTGCCACAGTCCAAGGTATGGACCAAGTATCATCCATTACATTAGAGGTATTTTTATTATTATACCACCAAGGATGCTTAGGGTCATAGGTCATAGGAGCCCCTCCTGCATATAAACACTGTGACAGAAAATTAGCACAGTCTCCACTAGAATCTCCTATGAGAGGAAAATACCTATAAGCAGGATTAGGCTTTAAAGCAAAGGTTTTAGCATAAGCCACCGCATTACTTCTTAAATATTTGCTCATTTAACTCTCCTTAAAAGAACTATACTTACATAACATGAAATTAAAGAAAAAAGATTAAGAGCCTACATAACTACCACCATTTACATGAAGTATTTGCCCAGTAACATAACTAGAGTCCTCAGAAGCTAAATACACATAAGTAGGTCCGAGCTCTACAGGCTGACCAGCTCTTTTCATAGGAGTATCCAATCCAAAAGTTGTTATATATTCTGCTGGATAGCTGGCAGGTTGTAGTGGTGTCCAAATAGGACCAGGAGCAACACCATTAACTCTTATTCCTTTTGATACAAGAGAAATCGCCAATGAACGTGTAAAACTAACAATAGCTCCCTTTGTAGATGAATAATCAATAAGATACTTATTTCCTCTATAAGCTGTGACAGAGGCTGTGTTTATGATTGTACTACCACATTTAAGATATGGTAAAGCCGCTTTAGTAACATAGAATAGCGGAAAGATATTTGTACGGAAGGTATCCTCTAATTGTTCTGAAGTAATATCTTCAAGACTATTCTGAGGGAACTGCACTCCTGCATTATTAACTAGCACATCTAAATGTCCAAATGCGGAAATAGTTTCCTTAACTATCCTCTTACAGAAGCTCTCTTGCCTCAAATCACCAGAAATTATAATACACTTTCTTCCTTGAGCCTCTACTAGGGATTTTGTTTCTCTTGCATCCTCATGTTCATTAAAGTAAACAATAACAATATTTGCTCCTTCTTTAGCAAAGACTAAAGATACAGCTCTTCCAATTCCACTATCTCCACCAGTAATCAAAGCTACCTTATTTTTTAATTTGCCGCTTCCAGTATAGTCAGGGTTATCAAATATGGGTCTTGGATGCATAAGGGTTTCAAATCCAGGCTGCATAGGTTGATGCTGAGGTGGAAAGGTCATTGGAACTTCCTCGCATTTTGTTTTATAACCGAAATATGGATAGCAAAGAATCAAACTTATTCCTCCTATAAACACTATCTATTTTAATTATATGTTCAAGAGTTGAAAATGTTAAAATAATAAGTATAAAACTCTACTATAAAAATTGAATTATTATTATAAATTATAAAAATATTAAAATGTAGTAACAAAGATATTAAAATATCATATTATAATTATTGCAATATATTATATAAGAGAGGTAATCATGGCAGGAAGCGAACAATATGTAAAGCTCTCCTTAGAGCTAAATTTATTTTTCTTAAGGATATTAAAGGAACATGCTATCTTTGCAGCAGCTTCATTACCACCTAAGGATGTTCATATTTCCATGCAGTTTATTTCAATGAACAGAACCTTAGAGGCATTGCTTTCTAGAGCAATATCCTTGTCCCAAGGCAACATAAGCGAGGAAGTAAAAAATTCCTCCGAGCTAGTTACTGAATTTACTCTTCCAGCTGAACAGGCAGCCCAAACCTTAACAGGTATTCCTATCGATACTACTTTAACAGTTAGAGAGATGAACTTAGGTTATAGAAAAAATTATCCTACCAAAGAAAGCATAGTTAATCGAGTATCAGCCCTTAATCAGGACATAATTAAAGTGGGAAACTCAGCTATAAGATTTCAAACCAATATTCTTAATCAAATTCTATCCTGTAAAGCCTTCAGCTATACTTACCCATTAAACCTTGATCATGTCATAAGAGAGGCCCGTGCTTATATAAATACCCTTAGTAAGCTTCAAGCTAAACGAGATAAAGATGTAACACTAAAAGAGCTTATAGAAGAGGAAATTTTTTGGAATGATATAATGGAAGAACATTCTAAGTTCATAAGGGGATATTTAGATCCATCTGAAACTAAGCTATTTAGAAAGGCCAATGAATTTGCAGAAGAATTTGAGAAACTTGAGGAAAAAACAAAGGCACTTGTTAATAATCCAAGTAATGTCAAGTCCGTAACTGATGATAGTTATAAGCTTGTGACAGAATTGAGAAACTTTAAAAGGCAAGGAACGGAAGGCTTGTTACACTGTAAAATAAAAGCTATTATGCCCGCCCTATTAGCAGACCATGTAACTAGAGAAGCAAACTACTATTTAAGAATTCTTTGTGCTTTAAAAGTATAAGATAAGTCCTTCCAAGATAACTTGGAAGGACTTATTTGCTTAGTAGACTTATTTTTAATTAATAAAATTTGCATTATTAGCTAAAGCTTTTATTGTCTAGGATTAGTAAAGGATGGCGCTGTGGGGTTAGGATTTTCAAAAAATCTTCCTGGTGTAGATAAATCAAAGTAAAGCTTAGAATCTTCTGTTACCCCAAAATCTCTATTAGATCCAGTGTCTTTAACTTTATTTAATGCTTCTCTAAACAATGCATTATGAGCTTCTTCACGGTTTAATAAAAAATCAATAGTTTGTTTTACATACTTATCATTAATTTGACGATATAGATATTCATATACCACCTTTGCTCTTTGTTCTGAGGCTATATTCGAAAGTAGATCAGCCACTAAATCCCCTGTTACGGTTACATAATTTGCTGACCAAGGAGCCCCAGAAGAATTTGTTAACACAGGTGATAAACCTGATAAAACATGAGTTTCAATTTCTCCAGTACCTACAGTTTGATAATCTACATTATGTCCATTTAATAAATTTATAGTCTGTGCCACCATTTCCATATGACTTAACTCTTCTGCAGCAATATCTAAGAATAAATCCTTAATTTCTTGATTATTAATTCTAAAACTTTGAGATAAATACTGTAATGCTGCTTTTAATTCACCATTACCTCCACCAAGCTGCTCTTGCATTAGTACTGCATACTGAGGATTAACCTTATCAATTTTTACTTCATGCAGTAAATTTTTTTCGTGCTTAAACATTATAAGTCACTCCTTATGATTTTAATTTTAAACTCTCCATATAGTTTTAGAAATAATAATTGGTTTTATTCTATTTATTTAAGTTTTATTTATGTAATAAATTAAGGATAGTTTATTCTGTAATAATTAAAAACACCTAGATTTAACTAGATGTCCTCAATTACTCTTTAATTTCTCTACATTCCCCTGCTAATTTCCCTCTCAGGCCTAAAAGCAGCAGGCAATGCTTGTATCAATAGAAATACTATTAAACAAGAACCAATCTTATCCAAAAGATTACTGACAACTTTAGTTTGGAAGGATGCTGCAAAAATATTACTTCCACTCTTTTGCAGCCATAGGAATAAGAAATCAAGACCTGTACCTGTTAATCCTCCGTATACCCAAATTCCAATAGGCGTTCCAATCAACGGAGCCACTACACTTAATATCAATCCAGTTATGATGGCTGTAACAAAATTAAAGCTAAATTTTCTGCTTATGAATCCCACAACTAAGGCTACTACTACGCTTACAATCAAAAATGGTATATCTTTAGGATTAAAAATAATTCCGGTAATTAAATTTGTAAGCCCTCCTACTGCGGCACCATACCAAGGACCATAATAAACTGCTATAAATATTGTTCCTATAGTATCTAAATATAATGGCAATTTTAAACTGCTAGTAATTATACCTAGCACTATATTTAATGCTATAGCTACTGAGCATAATACCATGATTCTAACCTTATTATTTCTCATTTCTTTCACCTACCTTTAATATTATTTTCCAATAAGATTATATTGTTGTCTCATTAGAAACTCCAATACTTTTTCATAATACAGTCGTAACCAACCATAGAATTTATCAATAATTAAAAAGTTTCTAAATTTTCATGGTATAATCTAAATTTAATAATATATGAATCAGAGGTATCAGAATGGATAGAAATAAAAAGCTTATAATAGTAAGTCACTGCATACTTAACCAAAATAGTGTAGTAGCTCCATTAGCTAGAGCAAAAGGTCCCTTTCCTATAGCAAAAATATTCTTAGATATGGGTGTAGGTGTGCTTCAACTTCCCTGTCCCGAATTCAAATTTTTAGGACCAACGAGAGTTCCTATGTCCAAAGAAGAGTACGATACAAAAGAATACAGAGAATTGTGCAAGAACTTATTTATACCAATTATAGAGGATATAAAAAAATACATATCTGCAGGATATGAAATCAAGGGAATTATAGGCATCAATGAAAGCCCTACTTGCAGTATTACAGGCAACCGTGGAATATTTATGGAAGAGATTTTTAAACTGTTAGAAAAAGAAGAGATTTTTATAGATTATTTAGAAGTACCTACAGACTATAGTGAGGATAGTAATTATATAGATTTTGAACAGCAAGTTCTGAAATTATTAAAATAGACCACGACACTCTAAATAAAAATTGCGATGCAATTTTTATTAAAAGGCTATTCTCTAGCCTTTTTTTAATGCACAGTTCACAATTCACAATGAAGGAAATTTTTTCTCCGCTAATGCTACGAAAAAAATTAGGAGTTTGTAAAGCGTGGCTAATGATTAGCCACAACTTTTTTAGAGTGGCAAAGCCACTAAAAATTATAATTAAAGATTTTTCATAGAGTAAGGTCGAAAAATCCTCCCCATTGTGCACTGTGCATTGGTAGAGTAAGTCGGTGGCTAATCGCCACCTTCTCCTCATCAAACCGTGCGTGCGATTTTCCCGCACACGGCTTTCCGACATTCTTCTTTCTAAGGCATTACGACTTTAATAAGCTAGTTTCTTTAGTCCCATTTCTTTGAGTTTATTTACTACCTCTTTAATCCATCTATGTCGAGGTCTGTTTTGTTTCTTGCTATTATACCAAATGGTAAATCTTTGTATGATATACCAGTCTATTTTACTCAGCTGTTTGTTTGAGTATTTTAATTTATAGTAGTTTCTAAGTCCTACTATTTTCCTATTTATTATTTTGACTAATTCATACATTTCTTTCTTTAGATTTGCTCTGTTTCCTAAAACCTCTTTCACTTTCTTCTTCATATTGTCCATTGCCTTTTTACAGGGTATTTGTATTGTGGTGTTATATCTTTGTCCTTTCCTGCTTTCTATTTGGCTACGTCTATGATGAAATCCTAGAAAGTCAAATCCTTCTTTACCGTCCCACATATTCACAAATCTTGTTTTCTCTTTTAGGTCTGAAACCATAGGAATATTCCTTAAAATCTGCTTCAAATATAGGCTCGATAATTATTTTAGTAGCTGTTTGTACTATTCTATCCTTTATTATCGGTATTCCTAATGGTCTTTTCTTTCCATCTTTCTTGGGTATATATACTCTTTTAACTGGCTTAGGATTATAATGATTTTCTATTAATTCTTGCTGTATTTCTTTGAGAAGCTTGCTCTCTCCATATTCTACAACATCATCAATATAGATTTCATCTATTCCTCCAATTCCCTTATTGGCTTTTACTTGTTTCCATGCTTTCATTAAGATATCTTCTCTATATACTTTGTCATATAGAGCATGAAACTTTCGTCTCTTATTAGTCTTGGCACTTAGATATAGTTTCCTCTGAAGTTTTCGAGCTTTGTCTATGGTGTTGTTAGCTTTCGCATTCACTCACTCTTACCTCCTTTGAAAACTTGAATGAAGCAGAGTTCCTTCCCTATATGCAGTTTTGTTGTCTGCATAATCTTTGGTACTATGAACTCCTCCGACTCCTTCTCTGCTGAATAACAATTTCGCTTTTAACTTATATGTTTTCATTTTACGGCTTTCGCCGTGCAGAGGAAGGCCTCTCCAGTTCCAAACCATACTTTAAATACATGTCGTTTTCCCTATACCGAAGGATTCTTTGATGGTGTTATCCAAGTTCTTCCCATCTTCCGTGGTCTTCGCCCCAATGCACTAGGCTCGACTTCCTCTTTGTCTACTTTCGCAGTCTATGCTTACGATACGGCAAAATTCACTTTATGTTACGACCTGTATTTTCGCTCGCACCTTCTCAGGTACTTCACCCTCACGCTTCATACCCAGTATTTCTACTACGCATGGTGATTGGCTACTAGGCTTCTTGGCAATTACCTTGACTGGACTTTCACCAGTTAGCATGGTTCAGCTTAGCTGGACGCACTGAATTGTGCATTAAAAAAGCGACCTAAGTCGCTTTTTATCTATATTCCCTCTCTACTTCATTCCAATTCACTACATTCCACCAAGCATCTATATAATCTGCTCTTTTATTCTGGTATTTTAAATAATAAGCATGCTCCCATACATCAATGCCTAATATAGGTTTTATGCCTGCCATTATTGGACTATCTTGATTAGGCATAGATATTATCTTTAGCTTCCCATCCTTATCTTTTATAAGCCAAGCCCATCCGCTGCCGAATCTTCCTAGGGCCGCCTCCTTAAATTCTTTTTTAAAGTTTTCAAAGGAACCAAAGGCTTTATCAATATCAGCTTTAAGTTTTCCTTTTGGTATTCCATACTTATCCTTGCCCATAATTCTCCAAAATAAAGAATGATTATAGTGTCCTCCACCATTATTTCTTACCGTTTCCCTAATATCCTCTGGCAAGGTGTTTAAATTCATCAGTAGCTCTTCAATAGTCTTTCCTTTTAGCTCAGGGTGTTTATTTATAGCTTCGTTTAATTTATCCACATAAGTTCCATGATGCTTTTCATAATGAATCTGCATGGTTCTAGCATCAATGAAGGGCTCAAGGGCATCATAACTATAAGGCAATTCTGGAAGCTTGAATTCTCCCCCTTGAACTGCACTAGTTTTCAAAGACATCAATTGAGATAGTACTAAAGTAAAGGCTAAAATAGTAGAAATAATAAATTTTGTTCTAAAGTTATTTTTATGCATTGAATAATCCTCCTCTGTCTTTATGTTTTTAGTTATGCCATATAATGAGGAGGATTATTCATAATTTTTATGCCGCTGATTCTAAAGCTTCATTTATATGTTGAAAAACTGACTCTTCTCCAATTAAATCAATGAAGCCCATATTCTCTAATACCTTTTTAGGCTGCTCTTGAACTTCTGATAAGTATAATTTTACATTATGATGTTTGCATCTCTCATACACTCTTTCTAGTGCCTCAAGGGCTGAAGCATCCATGGCATTAGCATTTTTCATATCCAATATTAACACGTCGTATTTAGGATGTATTTCTTTCATAACCTCCATAAATTTATTTACCACTCCAAAGAAGAATGGTCCATTTATTTCATAGATCAAAACCTTATCGCTCCAACTACTTTGTAGCTCTTTTTCTTCTAAATCATCATAATCTAAATTAGCACTTTCAATTCTTGTAGTATCCGCGGCTCTTTTCATAAATAAGAACATTGCTATAACCATTCCAATTTCAATAGCTATCACTAGATCAAAAACTATAGTCAATATAAAGGTTAAAAGAAGAATTGCTACATCGCTCTTAGGTGCTTTAAGCAAGGAATACATAGATTTCCATTCACCCATATTATAAGAAACAATGATTAATATAGCTGCTAAAGTAGTCATAGGTATAAGTTTTGCCAAAGGCATAAAAACAAGCATTATAAGTAATAAGGTAACAGCATGTACTATTCCTGCAATGGGACTTCTACCTCCATTTTTAACATTAGCAGCCGTTCTAGCAATGGCACCAGTAGCAGGTATTCCTCCAAACAAAGCTGAAACCACATTAGCTACTCCTTGAGCTACTAATTCCATATTAGAATCATGTTTGCCACCTATCATTCCATCTGCCACTACCGCTGACAGCAAGGATTCAATAGCAGCTAATATTGCTATGGTCAAAGCTGGATTAAATAAATTTTTCAAGGTTTCAAAGTCAACCTTTGGTAAAGCCGGCATTGGAATAGCAGAAGATATATTGTTATAACGACTCCCAATAGTTTCTACGGGAAGATTGAAAATCTGAACTGCTAAAGTAGCCACTACTAAGGCTATTAAAGATCCTGGTATACTTTTATTTACTTTTGGCCATAAAATCATTATTAATAAGGATCCAAGGCCTACTAAAAAAGCGGATAGATTAAAAGTATTCATATGTTGAAAATAGACTTGCCATTTATGTATAAATTCAGCAGGTACATTTGAAATATTAAGTCCTAAAAAATCTTTAACCTGTGTAGAAAGCAAGGTTATAGCAATACCTGAGGTAAACCCTACGGTTATAGGATATGGTACAAATTTTATTATGCTTCCTAGCTTCATAAAACCTAGTATTATCAATATAACTCCAGCCATAAGGGTAGAAATTATAAGTCCCTGAATACCATGCTGCTGAATTATACCATATACTATAACCACAAAAGCTCCTGTGGGGCCGCCAATCTGTACTCTACTTCCGCCAAGAAAAGATATAAAAAATCCTGCCATAATAGCCGTTATAAGACCCTTTTCTGGAGACACCCCTGAGGATATTCCTAGGGCTACAGATAGCGGCAAAGCAATAATAGCTACTATGATTCCAGCAATTACATCCCTTGCTATCTTCTCTTTGGTAATCTCTTTTCTCTCCATCATTCTAAACAGTTTAGGTTTCATTTTTAATTCCCCCAATATAATATTATCCATACAAGATGATACGCCTTATTATAAAAGCTGTCAAAACAAGTTTTAACATATTTCAAGATCATTGTGTAAAATTCTCTTTTAAAATCGCTGGTTACTATGTTAAGATAATCTCATGTGATGTTAAATAATACTATGTTAGGAGTGTTAACTTGGAAAATGCAACCTATAATAATGGACATAGAAAAATACCCCTGGCTGATAAAATAGGTTATGGCTTGGGTAATTTTAGTACTGGTGTAGCCATTCAAGTGGTAGGAGCTTACTTGGTTTTCTATTGTACTGCTGTGCTTGATATCCCTGGGAGCTTGGTAGGTATAGCAGTAAGCTTAGGAGTAGTTTGGGATGCTATCACCGATCCTTTAATGGGATATTTCTCTGATATCACTAAATCTAGAACCTTCGGCAGAAGGCATCTATATTTAATTATTGGCGGAATAGGTATGGCTCTTAGTAATTTCTTCCTATGGAATATAAGCTCATCTTTCTCAACTTCCACAAAGTTTACCATAGTTTTAATAGATATTCTTGCAGTGAAGACCTTTATGACTATCTTCATAACTCCCTATACAGCTTTGGGTGCGGAGTTATCTAATGATTATAACGAAAGAACCTCTATTCAAGGGATTAAAACTATTTTCTTCTTATTGGGACTTTCCTTTGTATCCGTAGTTGGTATGTATATTTTCTTTCAGCCTAGTGCAGAATACCCCGTTGGACAGTTAAATCCAGAAGCTTACAAAAATATGGGCTTATTTTCTTCTATTATAGTTATAATTTTTGCCCTAGCCTGTTTTTTTTCAACAAAAAAATATATATCAATATTAAATCAGCATGAGCAAAATAATGAGATTAAAGGTGGTATACTAGCACTTTTTAATTCTTTTAAGGATATATTTATCAATAAAAGCTTTAGATATGTAGCCTTTGCTTACATGTTTAACAATATAGCCTCTGCTTTGTTATCCAATATAGGCCTTCATGTTTTTACTTATACCTTTAGCTTAACCAGTCAACAAATTGCCATTATTGTAGGAGTTCAATTTTTATTCAGTATGCTTTCTCAGCCAATTTGGACATATACCTCTAAAAAGTTGGACAAGAAACCTTCCATGATATTAGGTTTAATTATATGTATGATAGCTAGTTTAATCTTTATAGTGACGGTGTTATTAAAGGACTATGTACAGGGAAATATAATTTACTTTTTACCCTTTGCCATATTGGGCGGCTTTGGGACAGGAGGTTTATTTACTTTACCTCTTTCTATGATTGCAGATGTTATCGACCTAGATGAGCTAAATACAGGAAAGCGTTCAGAAGGCTCCTATTACGGTTGTCTTACTTTATTTTATAAACTTTCTCAATCAGTGGCACTATTTCTAATTGGAATTTTATTAGATTTAGTCAAATTTGATTCTAGTCTTACTGTACAAAGTAATAGTACAGTAATTATTCTTGGATTAATATTAGGTATAGGGCCTATAATCAGCTTTATACTCTCTCTTTTAAGTCTGAATAAATATGATCTTACAAGGACAAAGGTAGAAAATATTCAAAGAAGAATTATAGAAAGAAACCATAAAAATAAAGGCTTAACTTTTTAGTTAGCCTTTTTATTATATTCATATGCATGTTTATTTTTAAGCACTTATATTCTCATTAATATTTTCCACCATACTATTAATCCACTTATTAGATATAAACCTTCTTATAAGTATAACCACCTTTATCACCTCTTCTGTACAAGAGCATAATACCACTAAGGGTATAGGCAGCTTTAAAATAAAGGCTGCAATAAAGGCCATAGGTATTCCTATAAACCAAAGAGTTATACCTTGAACCAATAATCCATATTTAGCATCCCCTCCACCTCTAAGTATCCCAACTATAACCATAGCATTATAAACCTTTATCATCATGAATATAGCATAGATGTACAATATATATCTTGAATGCTCAATCACCATTTGTGATACATTAAAGAAAGAAAGTATTAATGGTGTTGAGATAAATAATATAATAGACAAAATCATACCGACAACTAAAGACACTGCACAGAGTCGTTTTGCATAGAGCTTGCCCCTTTCCTCATTTCCTGCTCCTATCTCTTTTCCTACTATCACCACAGATGCATTAGCTAGCCCAAAGGTTATTATCATAAATAAATTAAGCACTGTAGAACAAATTTGCACTGAAGCAGAAGCTTGTGTCCCTATTCTTCCATATATAATAGCATAGGTTACATTTCCAAGCCCCCAGCAGGCCTCATTTAACACTACAGGAATTATTGCTGAATAAGTTGAAGCTGTAAGTTGCTTAGAGCTCCCAACACAATCTTTCGGTCTTACAGACAATATTCCTTTTGATATGTAAATGTATGTTAAAAGCACAGCGCATTCCAAGACTCTAGCTATTACAGTAGCCAAAGCAGCTCCTCTAACTCCCATAACAGGCAATCCAAGCTTCCCAAAAATTAATATATAATTTAAAATACCGTTGGTAATTAATCCCACAAAACTAGCAACCATAGGGACTAATGTGTTTTCTATACTTCTTGAAGCGCTAGCAAAATTAAAGGTTATAGTAGTAAATATATAGCTTATACATACTATTTTTATATAATCTGATCCTATAGCTATAACCTCTGGATCTTTATTAAATATTGACATTATATTTTCTGGTATAATTAAAGCTACTATAGTAAAGGCAATAGTTACAATAATACCGATTATTAACCCTATGCATAATACTCTTCTTATATTTTCCTTATCTTTCTTCCCCCATAATTGAGCTATGAATACAGAAATTCCAGAGCTTATCCCCATAACTATCAAGCTGAATATAAAATAATATTGATTAGCTATACCTACAGAAGCCAGCTCCACTTCCCCCACCATACCTATCATTACAGTATCTAGCATATTCAAAGAGGATGCAATGAGATATTGCAAAACAATAGGTAAAGCCAAAACAAAAACTCCTTTATAAAACTTTCTGTCATAAAACAATTCTTTAACTCTTAATTTATACATTGTTATTCACTTCCTTTATATTAATTGCAAAAATAAAAAGACAACCCACTTTGAGTTTTTTAAGTGGGTTGTCAAACACTTGTTATCTGATTTATAAATCATCAAACATGATATTAAATTTCTATTATAAAATTGCTCAAGGAGTATTATATCAACGTAGATTTTAGCTGTCAATAAATCATATAATTATTTTACAAGATTATCTTGTACCACCTAGGTTTAAATTTAGTATATAATTTAAGTATATGTAATTTCATTTAGCTACGGGAGGTAACAAACATGGATGATTATATAAATTTTATAGCGGAAGCTTGGAGAGAATTTATAGCTACAGGTAATACGCATCCTAAAGTAAGAAGCGAAATAGCAGATTCTTGGAGAAGATGCAAAAGCTATGGTGTAGATCCCATGAATGGCCGAGGCATTAATAATTATAAGCATCCTGAAGTCTTAACAAGTGAAAATGCTGAGCTTATCTCTGTGGCAAAACCTATAATGGAGAGCATCTACAGCATAGTTGCTGGCTCTGGCTTTTCTATAATCTTAACCGATAAAGATGGATATATCGTGGAGGTAATTGGCGATAAAGATATAATGGAAAGAGCTGATAAGTTAAACTTTGTTAAAGGAGAGCTATGGACGGAGGCCTGCGTTGGAACTAACGCTATAGGCACAGCACTTTATTTAGATAAGCCTATACAAACTATTGGAGCAGAGCATTTTGGAATTAACCAACATTCATGGACATGTTCCGCTTCCCCTATTCATGATGAGGATGGTAATTTAATAGGCTGCATAAATATGTCAGGTAACTCTTATAGTGCCCATTCTCATACCTTAGGTATTGTTACCTCAGCAGCTCAATCCATACAAAAGCAATTAGCTCTTATAATATCTTATAATCTTATGAATATAACCTTTGACTCTATTTCAGAAGGCATGATTGTATTGAATGATCAATTAAAAGTAAAAAGAATCAATGATAGAGCTATGGAGATTTTAAATATAAAGGCTGAAGAAGCAATAAAGATGGATATTATCCATACTTTGTCCAATATTAATTTTAATGAAATTATCTGTAATAGCCGCAAAACCTTTAATAATGTAGAATGTGATTTTTATATAAAAGGAAATAGAATTAAGTGCATTATAAATGCTGTGCCAATGAAGGTTAATGAAAAGCTGGTAGGCATTGTCATAACCTTTAGGGAGGCTCAATATGTTCATAAACTAGTTAATAAAGTAGTTGGCTATAAAGCTTCTTATAATTTTGAAGATATAATAACCAAAAACGAAAAAATGAATGCTATGATTAGCTTCGCTAAGAAGGCAGCTAAAAGTGATTGCAATATTTTAATTCAAGGAGAAAGCGGAACAGGAAAGGAGCTCATAGCTCAATCCATCCATAATTATAGTAAGAGATCCCCTGGGCCCTTCGTAGCCGTAAACTGCGCATCTATTCCTAGAGAATTAGTAGAAAGTGAACTTTTTGGGTATGAAAAAGGAGCCTTTACCGGTGCATCTAAAGATGGCCACCCTGGAAAATTTGAGCTAGCAGACGGAGGAACTATATTCCTAGATGAAATAGGTGAATTGCCTTTAGATATACAGACAAAGCTTCTTAGAGTATTAGATAATAATAAAGTCATAAGGGTTGGGAGCACCTATGAAAAGCAGCTAAATGTAAGGGTTATAGGGGCCACTAATAGAGTTTTAAAAGAAGAAATAAAAAAGAAAAACTTTAGGGAAGACCTATATTATAGATTAAATGTCATGAATATAAATACCATTCCCTTAAGAAATAGAAAAGAGGATATAGAAGTTCTAGTTCAACATTTTGTAAAGATTCTATCTATCAAAAATGGTCATTTAAATAAGGCTGTAAGAAAAGATTATATAAATGAGCTAATGAAATATCCTTGGCCAGGTAATGTAAGAGAACTTAGAAATGTGGTAGAAAGAGACTACTATTTAAGTGATGGAGACTTGGTGGCTGCTTACGCTATAGAGGATAATGCTATAGAGAATATTATTGTAGAAAATTCTACACATGAAGTAGAAGAAAATATACCTTTAATATCTATACAATCCTTAGAAAAGCAAAGCATTGAAAAAGCATTGGTTAATTGCAAAGGAAATATAGTTAAGGCATCTACTATTTTAAATATAAGCAGATCTACCTTATATAGAAAAATTAAAAAATATAATATCCAGGTTGACTAATGCAATTTTAAAAAATGTATCAAAATGAGAATTATATCTTTCTGTAGCATAATGACACATAATTATTGTGTCATTATGCTACACTTTTTTTATTCGATAACAAAATATAATCAATCTCCTTTGTATAAAATTTATCAAATGTTCATATATATTGTTATTTATTCTACATATTCAGCCTATAATATCACAACTATCAATATATTTTTCATCTCATAAAAAAGTTGGCAAGGTTATTGCTATTATATATCTGTGAATAAATTAACAACAATACTAGAATAGTTATATTTAGGAGGATTAATCATGAAGGCAGCATTATGGTATAAAAAGAATGATGTAAGAGTTGAAGAAATCGTAGAACCAGTAGTAACAAAAGGTTCAGTAAAAATTAAAGTTAAATGGTGTGGAATCTGTGGTTCAGATTTACATGAATATTTAGGAGGACCAATATTCATACCAGTTGGACAACCTCATCCCTTAAGTGGAAATACAGCACCTGTAGTTTTAGGACATGAGTTCTCAGGAGAAGTTGTAGAGGTTGGTGAAGGAGTAACCAAGCTTAAGGCTGGAGACAGAGTAATAGTGGAACCCATCGTAGCCTGTGGCAAATGTCCTGCTTGTTTAGAAGGCAAATATAACCTTTGTTCTTCTCTAGGTTTCCATGGACTTTGCGGAAGCGGTGGCGGACTTGCTGAATACACTGTATTCCCTCAAGAATATATTCATAAAATTCCAGATACTATGTCCTATGAAAAAGCTGCTTTAGTAGAGCCTATGGCGGTAGCATTACACTCCATAAGAATTGCTAACTTCAAAACTGGAGATACTGCTTTAGTGCTAGGTTCAGGTCCTATAGGCTTAGCTACTATTGAATGTTTAAAGGCTGCAGGCGCTAAGCTTGTAATAGTTCTTCAAAGAAAATCCATAAGACAAGAATATGCTAAAAGAGCTGGTGCTGACATAGTGCTTGATCCAAATGAAGTAGATATAGCTGCAGAGGTTAAAAAGCTTACAGACGGTGTTGGCGTAGACGTAGCCTTTGAAACTACAGGAGCTAAAATAGGTTTTGATACAGGATTAAATAGCTTAAAATTTGAAGGTACTTTAGTAGTAACTAGTATCTGGGAAAATGAAATAAGCTTTAATCCAAATCTTCTAGTATTTAGTGAAAAGAAAATTATAGGAACCTTAGCTTATAGACATGAGTTCCCAGCAACTATTGCTCAAATGAGCGACGGAAGAGTAAAGGCTGAAGGTTATATAACAAAGAAAATTCATTTAGATGATATAGTAGAAGAAGGTTTCGGAGCATTAACTGGACCAGAAAAGAAAAAACATGTAAAAATCTTAGTAACTCCGGACAAATCTCTTTTATAAAAAGCAACAAAAGCTATTGGTATAACTACAGATTATACCAATAGCTTAATTAGGTTTATTACGTCAATGTTAAAATATGGAGGAATGAAAATGTACAGAATAGTAAAAAAATCCTTACTAGCACCAAATATTTATCTCATGGATATAGAGGCGCCAAGAGTGGCTAAGTCTTGCTATCCTGGTCAATTTGTTATAGTTAAGATGGATGAAAAGGGAGAAAGAATTCCTCTTACCATCTGCGACTATGACAGAGAAAAGGGTACAGTGACCATAGTATTCCAAACCTTAGGACAATCCACTAAGATAATGGCTACTTATGAAGAAGGTGGAGCTTTTGCAGACTTCGTAGGACCACTTGGACAACCTTCTGAAATGGTGCATGAAGATTTAGAGAGTTTAAAAGCTAAGAAGATAATGTTCATAGCTGGAGGGGTAGGAACAGCTCCAGTATATCCTCAAGTTAAATGGCTTCATGAAAAAGGCATCAAAGCAGATGTTATAGTAGGAGCTAAAACTAAGGACATAGTTATATTAGAAGAAGAAATGAAAACTGTAGCAGGAAATCTATATATAGCTACAGATGATGGATCTTCTGGCTTTAAAGGCTTAGTTACAGATCAATTAAAGGACTTAGTACAAAATCAAGGAAAGAAATATGATTTCGTGGTAGCTATAGGAACAATGATAATGATGAAGTTCGTAGCAATGCTTACTAAAGAATTAAATATTCCTACTATAGTAAGCTTAAATCCAATAATGGTGGATGGTACTGGTATGTGCGGTGCTTGCAGAGTAACTGTAGGTGGAGAAGTTAAGTTTGCCTGTGTTGATGGCCCAGAGTTTGATGGACACTTAGTAAACTTTGATGAGGCTATGAGAAGACAAACTATGTATAAATCAGAAGAAGGAAGAAAGGTACTAAAGACAGAAGAAGGAGACACTCACCATCATGGTGGATGTGGCTGCGGTAGGCATAATGATTAATAATCATTATGTGCGCGAAAGGAATACAAGGAGGGATAAATAATGGATAGAATGAAGAGAACCCCAATAAAAGAACAAGATCCAAAAGTAAGAGCTAATAATTTTGAAGAAGTATGTTTAGGATATTCCTTAGAGGAAGCAGTTTTGGAAGCATCAAGATGCTTAAATTGCAAAAACCCAAGATGTGTTGGGGATTGTCCTGTTTCTATTAACATACCAGAATTTATAGAGCAAGTTAAAAGTGGTAACATAGAAGAAGCAGCAAAGATTATTGCTAAATCTAGTGCACTGCCAGCAGTTTGTGGAAGAGTCTGTCCACAAGAAAGCCAATGTGAAGGAAAATGTGTCCTTGGCATAAAAGGTGAAGCAGTAGCTATAGGAAAGCTTGAAAGATTTGTAGCGGACTGGTCAAGAGAAAACAAGGTAGACTTAAGTGAAGTAGAAGAAAATAAGAATAAAAAGGTTGCAGTAATAGGAAGTGGACCAGCAGGGCTTACCTGTGCAGGCGACTTAGCCAAAAAAGGCTATAATGTAACTATATTTGAAGCACTACATGAGCCAGGTGGAGTTTTAGTATACGGTATTCCGGAGTTCAGACTTCCAAAGGATACTGTAGTTAAGCATGAAATAGAGAATGTTAAAAAGCTTGGAGTAAAAATTGAAACTAATGTTATAGTGGGAAGAACTGTAACTATAGATGAGCTTATGGAGGAAGAAGGCTTTGAGGCAGTATTCATAGGCTCTGGAGCAGGACTTCCAAACTTTATGGGCATACCAGGTGAAAATGCTAATGGTGTAGCTTCTGCTAACGAATTCTTAACAAGAAACAACCTTATGAAGGCCTTCAAAGAAGAGTACTCCACTCCTATAAGAGTTGGACAGAAGGTAGCTGTAGTAGGGGGAGGAAATGTGGCTATGGACGCTGCTAGAACTGCTTTAAGACTAGGAGCAGAGGTTCATATAGTTTATAGAAGATCTGAATCAGAACTTCCAGCTAGAGTAGAAGAAGTACATCATGCTAAGGAAGAAGGAGTAATCTTTGACCTTTTAACTAATCCTATAGAGATATTAACCGATGAAAAAGGCTGGGTTAGCGGAATGAAATGCATAAAAATGGAGCTTGGAGAACCTGATGCTTCAGGAAGAAGAAAGCCAGTAGAAGTTCCAAATTCTGAGTTTATCATGGATGTGGACACAGTAATCATGTCCTTAGGAACTTCCCCAAATCCATTGATTTCATCTACAACAAAGGGTCTAGATATAAATAAGAGAAAATGCATCATCGCTGAAGAAGAAACAGGTTTAACCTCTAGAGAAAGAGTATATGCTGGAGGAGATGCTGTTACAGGAGCAGCTACGGTTATTCTAGCTATGGGTGCTGGTAAGAAGGCAGCTAAGGCTATTAATGAGTTCTTAAGTAAATAATCATTCTAAATAAAAATTACGAAATAATTTTTATTTAGTGCACAATTCACAATGAAGGAAATTTTTTCTTAACTGACATTACGAAAAAATGTGAATTTATAAAGCGTGGCTAATGCTTAGCCACGCTTTACTTTTATAAAAAATATAATCATAGATTTTTCGTAGAGTAACGGAGAAAAATCAACTATAATTGTGCATTGTGAATTGTGAACTGTGAATTAAAAAAGCATTTTTTAAGTTTTTTATTTACTTTATTCTTTTATCTCTGAACTCTAATCTTTGAAAAAGCATAATATATAATAAAGTAATTATTAAGGAGCGTTATAATTTCTATGAATGACTATTATAACTTAAATAGATGAGGTTGCACCAACACTTCTCCTGTAGGGAGTCCAAATGCTGTACAAAACTATAATCCTCCTGAGAGGCCCGTCCCAGCTTTTATACCTTCAAAAGAAAAAGCTAAAGCAATGGGTTTTACAAAAGCGCCTAATGCAAAAACCATTGCTCCTAATACTGCTATTCCTTGCTTATTTAAATTTACCTATATATGGCTAAACAACCATGCTGAATTTTGGTCCAAACCTATATTGATTAATAAGAACTTTTTAGGCTGCTGGATTTGGAATAAATCTCATTGGTATTATAGTGAAATAAACTTAATGAATATTGAATGTTTTATATGTTATTAGGCATAGATTACTACACAAAGTGATAATCTATATTTTTTAATCCTTCAAAGCTTTCTGATATATCAATGCCAATGCTCCTATTACTACAACTCCTATGGCTATTAAGGGTATTATTAAACTTAAAGTTATTCCATCAGAAGCAGTCAAAATCTTCATAGAATGGGTTGCTGGAAATACTTTGCTTACCTTTACAAAGAAGCTTGGCAACATATTTGATGGAAACATGATTCCACTAAGCAATAAAGAAGGTAAAAAAACAAGCTGCGATAACATAGTCATGGTAGAGATTTTTTTAGCGGTTATTCCTATAAGGATGCCTATAAGGATACTAATAGTAATAAACAGCAGCAAAGCTAAGAAATAACTAAGTGGATTTGTTGGAAGGTTTGCTTTAAATATAATGGGCGCTGATATATAGATGATTACAGAGACTATACACATATGCACTAAGGCAGATATAAAATTTGTTGCAAGCATTGCCCATAGAGGAACATTAGCTACCTTATAAGCCTTTTTGGACTCAGAGGCAAACAACTCAAGCAAAGGATCTGGAGTTCCAAAAAATGCTCCCATTGAAATACTAAATATGGTCATGGACTGTATTAAGGTCTGTTGTGAAAGAGGGTTTATTGTTGAAAATACAGAACCCATTACTAAATAGAAAATAAGAGGTATTATATAATAAGCAAGCAAAATGCCTTTATTCCTAAAATCAAGCTTCCATTGTAAAATAGCGCTATAAATAAATCCACTCATGTTATATCACCTCTCTTTTAGTATTTATAATTTCTATAAATCTTTCCTCTAAGGACGTTCCTTCAACCTTTATATCTGTGATGATATCCTGTTTTTCCTTAACTACTTGTATTATTTCATTTAATCCCTCAGTAATATTGTCCACAATTAAAGTAATATAGTCTTGAGAAATTTCTTCTACACTGCTATATTTATAGTTCTTATTATTAAGTAGTGTACTGTTTAGAGTTTTTACTATTACTTTCTTGTTTCCCTTTCCTGCTGCAGACACTTCATAAGGTGTTCCTGTAGCTGCAATCTTACCTTTAAATATAATTGCCATTCTATCACATAAGGCTTCTACCTCTGCCATATCATGACTTGCTAAAATTATGGTAGCCCCTTTCTCCTTAAGCTTTCTTATCTCATTGTGAAGGTTTATTCTCCCTTCTACGTCAAGACCTGCAGTGGGCTCATCTAAAATAATCAGCTTAGGATTATGTGCTGTTGCCAGTGCTAAGTGTAACCTTCGCTTCTGTCCTGCTGACAGAGTACTGTATTGCTTTTTGTAGCAATCTTTAAGTCCGTATATTTCAAGTAAATCTTCTCTAATAGCTACCTTTTGCCATTTACAAAAAAGAGTCATAGCTTCTACAACTGTCATATTTCCCTGAAGTGATGTAGATTGAAGCTGAACGCCTATTAACTTATAAATATTTTTATTTTTCATCACATTCTCACCGAAGATGTTAATTGTTCCCTTATCAAAGGATTTTACTCCTTCAATGCATTCAAGAGTCGTAGTTTTTCCTGCTCCATTAGGGCCAAGAATTCCAAATATTTCCCCCTCTTTGACCTCTAAACTAAGACTGTTCACTGCGGTAAAATTACCATAGTTTTTTGTAAGATTATTCACACATAAAGCCAAACTCACAATTATTCTCCTCCTCCTACTTATTCTAATGTTATACCCTTAGTTTTATTATAGTATATTAGACAACTTAACGCGCAATACCTTCAATTATTTTCTATTAATTTAATTATTTTCAAAGTAGCATAAGCAATAAGTAGCTTAAAAAAATAAACCGTAATAAACAAAAGTTTATCACAGCTTATTTTCATATCTTTGCAAGGCTTTTATAAAGTTTCCTTCTACTAGCTCATTAAGCTCCTTAATAATAAATTCAGGTTTTTCCTTCATACCATTTTTCATCCATTGAATTACCAGCCCAGTAAAAGCAAGAGTATAGAAATTAGCAATAAATTTCTTATCTTCTTCCTTTACATTCATATTGCTTGAAACCTCATTAACCACTCCCATGATTAAATCATTAGTTACAGAATAAAGATAATTGTCTAAGTGCTCTCTTCCTAAAGAATTCAAGGTATTAATGCAAAGGTCTTTATTATCCTCTATATATAAAAAGATTTTATAAAATCCCTCTGTCCAAGTGTCGTAACTCCTATACTGAGCTATGCTTTCCACAGCTTCTGTCTTATATATCCACCCTACCAATTCAAAAATATCTTGAAAATGATAATAAAAGGTTTGTCTGTTAACTCCGCAGTTATCTACTACATCCTTAACAGATATTTTATTTAGAGGAGTTCTCTTCATCAATTCCTTTAGAGAATTTGCAATAGCCTTCTTTGTTATTAAAGAACTAGACATTCCATCACCTACTATTTATCAAAATACTACTCAAAATCATGTATAAATTATACCTAAATATTGATATTATCTCAATAAATCATTAGCTAACTGTGGCTTTAAAATTATTAAATTTCTATTAAGGTATGGTAAAAAAATAAAAATATCTAAAGGCAGCTTTTCTAATTGACATCTTTAAAACAAAACGCGTTTCTTTGATTTACTTTCTGCCACCCATCCTACTATCATCCATGGTTGTATTACCTGTAGTAGGAAGCTCCCCTGACAATTGCTTCTTAATATTTTCAATCCTATCCCTTATATAATTTATAATGGAAGTTGAACCGCCCATGATGCCCCCGCCAGGGCCACCTTTCATGTCACCACCATTAGGACCACCTTTCATATCTCCCTGTGGCGGAACTGGTCTATTGCCTTTTTCAAATCCAGGCATATCTTGAGGTCTCTGCCCGTTTGCTGCACCTTGGTTTGTGTTCTGTGAAGCCCCTGTAGCAGCATCGGGTTTGTTCTGCGATTTATCTTGAGAAGGCCCTACCGGAATGTTAGTATTTGCACTAACATCTGTAGTGCTATATTTTATGTTTGCTTCGAACTGCTCCATAGTGTAAAACTTACTAGGATCTGCCTCTACGTAAGGTCTTATAATAGTAGCAAGTTCTTCCACCCTTTTTTTAAAATTTTCCAAGTAGTTAAGAAGTTGTTTTATATACTCATGATATTTTGTCTTATATTCCTCTACAGCTAATAAATTATTTATTAAAGGAAGATTCTTTATATTAACCCCCATTACCGGCTCATCAATAGGAATAGTTGTAAGATTTCCTCCTCCAAAGCCTGCCATGGACATGTTATAGTCCCAAGGAATAACTGTAAATTTGCCCTCTTGTTCATACAAATAATAATTTTGAACTAGGTTTCCGCTATAGCTATCGTAATTACCTAGTACAGTGTTAGCCGCTATATATCTTAATGCACTATCTACATCTAAAACTTTTTCAATATTTCTCTTCTGTCCCTGTGGCATTTCATTTAAAATCTTTATAAAGTTTTTAAGGTCAGCTTTTGTTTCATCCTTTCCTACCTTTAGCTCACTCTTATCATAATTGCTTCCTTCAACATATTGAAGGGTACTTCCCTGTCCCTGTTTGTATAAATTTCCATTATTGCTACCAAAGTTATTTTCTAAAAAGCTGTCATCAAGGGCTTCAACACAAAGATAAAAACCATATAGCTTGCCATTAATATAAAGATTTGCAAAAGCTGTTTCTGGAACCTGAGCACCTATAGACTTAAGAGCTTCATAGCTTAAATATTCACGCATATATGATGGATCTGAGTACATATTATTTACAACAAATTCATCTAATCCAAGAAGATTTTGTCCCTTTACATATTTATCAAGTTTAATTCTAAAGCTATAACGGTCAGAACTGCTATTAGCCACTGATCTTAAAGTAAGATTCCCTTTTGTTCTAAAACCTACATTGTCCAAGGTTACATCACCCACCGTAACCTTAGCGCTTTTATACTCTTCAGCCATAGGATCTTCTATAATACTTTTAAAATCCTTTTCTGCTATTTCCACCTTGATATCTATTACTCCATCTTTTTTAAATATTGCCTCATAATCTGAAGCTGTTTTAGAGGATGTTTTTTCTCCATTCTTTGTTTCAGATTGCTTGGTAGCAGAACCTATAGTGTTGCTTTTACTATTTGCATATATTTTATAAACTAGTGCTGTAGCTATAAATATAGTTACAATACAAACAGCTATTATTTGTTTTATTCTAGTATTGTTCTTCATATTAAACTCCTCCCAATTAATATTCTGCTGTATCTGCACACATTAACAATGTAATGTTTAGATTGCCATTTCTACACCTAAGTGTATCTATGAATTCCTTTTGATTCACCTTGTTATCCATGGTTATTATATAAACGAGCTCGTAAAGACTGCCTAAGTCAGCGGTTCTCACTCTCTTTAACTCGTACTCTTTAGTAAACTGCTTAAATATATCATCAAAGGCACCTTCATAATCTAAATCTTCTGGAATAGTTATTTTAAGTAATTTCTGAGAATGTTTTTTTGCTCCAAAATTAAATAGATTAAGAGTAAACATCAGCAAGCAGAGAAAAATTGTAAACAAAACTGCATAGCCATAAAAGCCTACTCCACAGGCTAGACCTGCCGCCATAGTAAATAGCACATAAGCTATATCCTTTGGATCTCCAGGGGCACTTCTGAATTTGATTATAGAAAAGGCTCCTGCCAGACTAAACGCTCTTGCTACATTGCTGCCTATTAATAGTATGATTATTGCTATAACTGTAGGTACAAGAATCAAGGTAAGTGAAAAATTTTGAGAATAGCTACCCTTATTAGCAGTCTTCATGTAAGTTAAGCTTATAATAGCCCCTAAGGCAAAAGATACAATCATTGTTATAATAGAGCTTCCTAAAGATATTGTTGTATTAACTGTGGTTGAGTTGAATATTGTTTCAAGCATAAATTTATTTCCCCTTTCAAATTCCTGTCGTTTAATAGCATCCTTTGGTATTCCTCACCGTATTTTGAAAAGCTTGTACTAACTATTTCATATTCAGAAAGTAATTTACATAGCCATAATGGGATACTCTTTGAAGTTTTAACTTCCATAAGCCATTGATCATCTTCTAATAGATTGTCACCATAATCTCCCTGCTCTAGTTTTAAATCATACCTTCTTGTCCTTATATTCCTATCAAAGGTTATTCGCAAATTCCGATTTTCTTTGCTAAATAATGCTTTTCTGTCATAAGCTAGGTAGAGAGTTGGCTCAAGATCATATATTTTTAAAATATACTCTATCTCATTTACTACCTGCTTATTCATATAATCCTTAATTTCAGGTTTTACACCTGTTCTTACAAAATCATAGGCCTCTTTAAGCATTAGTGCGGTTCTCCTTTTGTTAACAACACCACAGACCTTTTTCTTAATCTCTAAATATACCTTATCCTCTTCCCCTGGAATCCCATAGCCTCTAAGTCTAAGCTTTTCCTTATATTTAGGTTTAGATAAAGAACTTCTAATGAGGTAATTATCCTTAGTATCAAAATAAATATTGCTAATGGTATAAAACTCATAGGTCTTATTATACTCATCAAATTCCATATACTTCAAAAGTTTATGCTGTATATTTTCATATGTGACTTTATCAATTAAAAACTTGCTTTCGCATCTGTTAAAAATCTCTATTGCCATGGTTAAACTCCTTTCATTTTTTCAGATATCTTCTCCCTTTGTTGATTTCATTCTAATTACTAAACCTTAAATAAACCTTAAAGGTTTTACAGGAATTTAACAAAAGTTTATTTCAGTTTTGTGAAAAAATATATTAAAAAATATAGAGATTTATTTGATATAGTTAAATATCTTTGCTAAGCATTTAAGATTAATTAAAGGTTTGCTGTGATATAATACAATAAAGATATTTAAAAACGGAGGGACTGCTATGCGTATATTGCTTGTAGAAGATGAGGTTTATTTATCTGAAGCTTTAACCCAAATATTAAGAAAAAATAATTATACCGTGGATGCCGTTGGAGAAGGTGATGCAGGACTAGATAATGCCCTAAGCAATATCTATGATTTGATAATATTAGATATAATGCTGCCTAAAATGGATGGTATAAGCATACTTAAAAATATACGCAAAGAAGGAATCTCTACCCCTGTTATTCTTCTTACTGCTAAAGGAGAAATTTCTGATAAGGTGATTGGATTAGATAGTGGCGCAGATGATTATTTACCAAAGCCCTTTTCTACAGAAGAATTATTAGCGCGAATAAGGGCCCTGTCAAGGCGTAAAGGTGAAGTGATTACTGATAATAGCTTAAGATATGGCGATATTGAGCTAAATCTCTCTACCCTTAAGCTTTCAAAGGTAAGTAAAGAGGTGAAGCTTATACTAAAGGAAAGCGAACTTTTAGAGCTTCTCATTTCTCGGAAGAATATAGCCACCTCTAAAGAATTAATAATAGAAAAGCTTTGGGGGTATGACTCCGAGGCAGAGCATAATCATGTGGAAGTTTATGTTTCCTTTTTAAGAAAAAAGCTAGTGTTTTTAAATTCAGAGGTAAGTATAAACACAGTTCGAGGTGTAGGTTATATTTTGGAGGAAAGATAGATGTTTAAGAAGCTTAAAAATAAATTTCTCTTCCTTAATTTAGTTATAATTTCTGTTACCATGCTCCTAGCTTTTATATCAATTTATGCAATAACCTATGATAATACTCGTAAATCTATAAACTTGGAACTACATAGACTATCAAAACCTAATGAAGGCCAAAGGCCGCCTAAGGCTAGCTTTGATGTCCCTAATACCTCTCGTAGTTTTTCTAACACAGAGCAACCTCCAGAGCCTTCTGTCTCTTTTACTTTAATAGCGGACAGCAATAAAAACTTAGTTAACTATTTTTCTATATTCCAAATGGAGAAGGATTTCTATGAATCCGCAATGAAAATGGCTTTTTCCAAAGACTCTAACACAGGAAGCTTTAATTTAGATGGAAGGCATTGGGCCTTTATAATAAACCCTCAAATGGACTTAGGTGGCTATAGGCTTGTATTTTTAGATGTAACTTCTCAACAGTCTATTCTTAATAGACTTGTTTATACCTTTTTAATTGTGGTATTAGTTATGATGATTATTATCTTCTTTATAAGCAGATTCTTTGCAAACAAATCCATAAAGCCAATTAAAGAGGCCTTTGATAAGCAAAAGCAATTTATTGCAGATGCCTCCCATGAACTAAAGACCCCCCTTGCTGTTATCAATACAAATGCTGACGTACTTTTATCCAACAGCGAAGATAAGATAAGCACTCAAGCAAAATGGATTCATTATATTAAATCTGAAGTAGATAGAATGACAAAATTAACTAATGATCTTTTATATCTGACCCAAATGGATTATTCCGAGATAAAAATGATATTTACGGACTTTAATTTAAGTGAAGCTGTTGAAAATGTCATTTTAACTATGGAAGCAATAATTTTTGAAAATAATATTTCCCTAACTTATGATATCGAGCCTAACTTAATGATTCATGGTAATAGCGAGCAGATTAAGCAGGTAGTTATGATTCTTTTAGATAATGCATTAAAATACACAAACAAAAATGGAACTGTAAATATTACTTTAAAAAAGTATCACAATTCCATTATTTTATCCTTAACTAATACTGGAGAGGGAATTCCAGAAGATCAAATAAATAAAATATTCGATAGATTTTATCGCATAGATAAGTCTAGAGCAAGAAAAACCGGTGGCTATGGCCTTGGCCTAGCTATAGCTAAAGCTATAGTGGATCAGCACGGAGGCAAAATCTATGCTAAAAGTATTTTAAATGAAAGTACTACCTTCAGTGTTGAGTTACCACGCGGCAACTAGTAAGATGGTGTATGTTAGTTTATACTTTTACAAATAAGTTAAAACCTCCGTATTTCAATGTTTTTTAATACGGAGGTTCTAACTTACATTACTATTCTATAGTGAGTCTTACCTTTAGGCTTACAATAATATGATATGTCATAATTTTAGAAACCATCTATAACCTTTATCACTTTAAGTCAATAACTATATCTTCTAAAATTATTTCCTTAGGCATTACTCCTTTTTTATTTAAGTAGTCCAATATTTTCTGATCTTTATTCGGTTCTTTAAGGGCTCCTGGTCCAATGATTCGATGTCCATCTTCTCCTATGACACCAAAGTCAGCCTTAGCTTTTATTATGAGCTTAGTGGCCTTTTCATCTATTTTTTCGTAGGTAGCACTCCAATTTATAATATCCTTAGAGCCACTGCCTCCATTGCCTTCACCCTTATAAACATTGCCCAAGTCATCTTTAACTTCAATAAGCTCCATATAGGTATCATCATACCCCTTCATAGCTTCTTTTGAGACCTTCTGACTATAATATAGAATGGTGGACATTGGAGTAAAAGTTATTTTTTCTACATTTATGCTTACTCCTGCTTTCTCTACACTTCTGTTAACTATTTTACTTTCTCCCTCTATCTTCTTAAGGTTGAATTCGAAATTCCAGTTACCCTTTATATCCAAATCTTTAAAATTACCCACTTTATCAAATTCTAACTTAACATTAAGCTCCTCTTTAACCTCATCTATAGACACTCTGGTGAATCCTACATAAGTATTTTCTTTTACCTTATGAGCTCCACTGGCGCCTCCCATTGCGCCCCTATATTCTTTAATACTAAGATCATTAGAAACATTTATTGCCTCCCCTAAGTCCTTTTCAGTTTCCAGGGTATACGTGACCATCACTGTTGTTCCATCATATATGGCATCACTTAGAGTGATTTTAATCCCATTGCTTTCCTGTGTCATGTCTAAGGATTTAGAATAATCCTTGTATCCCTTATAGCTTCCTTGCTTATTTTCACTTAAGTAAGCAAATATATTTCCAATAACAGGGATATCTCTAGCGTAAGTAGGGAATGCTACTCCTAATGCTGTTGTTCCAATTACTACAGCTGCCGCCGCTGCGACCACTTGTTTTTTCCATTTATTCTTAACTCTTGAATGTCCTTTCTTTTTATATCCCTCTTCTATGGCAATTTTAATTCTATGATCCAGCGTTGATGGGGCTTTAATTTCATCTATATTTTCATATTTCATATCTATATCTCCTCCATATAAACTCTCAATTTCTTTAAAGTTCTGCTAATGCTGCTTTTAATGGTTCCCATGGGGCTATGAGTTACCTCAGAAATATCTTTTATAGTCATATCCTCCATGTATCTCATAGAGATTAACTCTTTCTCCTTTTCTGTTAAGCTTTCTAGAGCCTTATGCAAATCTAAACTTCCCTCTATATCAGCATTGCTATAAATTAATTTGTTTTCAAAAATACTTGCATCATTCATTTCTATATTTTTACTTTTCCTTAGATAATCCCTGCAGGTGTTAATTGTGATACGAGTAATCCATGTATTGAAATACTGGGGTTCTTTTAGCTTATCAATGGACTGAATAGCTTTTATAATAGAATCATGAATACAATCTAATGCATCATCCTCATTCTGCATATGCATAAGTGCTATTCTATATAGTTTTTCTTTTATGGGTTCTAACAGTCTATAAAAGCTCTCCCCATCTCCATTTTTAGCTCTATAAAAGCTCATTTCATCAACCAACCCCATCACCCCTTTCATATAGTTCTTTGAAGCTGCTTCATCCATTAGACGTATAGCTTACTAAAAACGTTGCATAAATATAGGAGGATGTGAAAAAAGGTGTTCTATAGGTTTCCCTACATCGCGCGTGGAGCCCCACGAACGGCCCGTTAAAAAGAACACCTACGTTTTTCACCTCCTCTTATAATACCATATATAAAAAAGCCTCTAAGTTAATCCTTAGAAGCTTAAAACTATAAGTCTATACTATAATTTAACTATGACTTTTTATTATTGGTTGATAAATATCCTGTTCAACAATTAAATTTCTTCTCCATATAGATAAATAAATTCCTATTAATATACTATCTGTTATATAATTAGCCGATCCGAATGAGATAAAAGGAATACTTGAGTTTATTCCATCTATAAGTCCAAATCCCGTTATTATACCAATAGTACAGCTACATGCTAAATAAATAATTATAGTGGTTGATAAATAGTATGCAGCCATACTTTTCAACTCCAGTGTACTAAATATCATTAAAATTATTAACAATATGAATAGAACTATTAAAATGCTAGCAAAGCTCCATCCAAGCTTTGATGCAATAATGAGGAGCTCATAATCAGCCCAATTATTGGGAAAATTCGAAAATCCCTTTTCAAGGAAGGTTGATGCATCTCCTGTCCATCTTGAAGCATAAATTAATTCCGTAACTTCAGAACTATAAGCTTCAAAACCTGATAATAGTCTGGTAATTGCTATTACGAATACAATAAATCCATACATAGTAACTAAATAAGTCCTTCTATTATTAATAGAAAAGTGATTTTTAAGAACAGCTATGGTTATAATTGATAAGTACACTATAGTCATTATAAAAGCAAACCCTCTATTGGAGTTTATATACAAACAAAATAGTCCAATAGCTGAAAATACAACCAGCTTTATAAGACCAAATGCTCCATCACCTCTTACTTCAATTAACATTCCTATTATAGCTATTATAAATAGTAAATTATAGAATTTAGATACTTCAAAACTTATTATACCAGCTTGTAAAAATACAGAATTATTAACTCTAGTACCAAATATAACTGCAGTAATTGTCAAAAGTATTGCTAAAAAATATAATAATCTATTGTGGCTTATTAGCTTTCTATAATCTATATTATACATTAATAAGGCAGTGACAGTCCCAATACCTATGCTTAAAAGCTGTTTCTTCGCAAAAATAATGCCATTTCCATAAGGCAACTCTCTTGCTATAAATAAAAATATAACTCCTATAAAACTTAAAATTCCAACAACGGCAACTACCTTCCATGATATCTGTGCCTTATGTACCTTATTCAAGTTAGCTCCTATTTCCTTTGGCTCTCCCATGGACTGAACTGCCTTAATTAACGCCTCTTTTTCTTCAAATCCTTCCTCTATAAAATTTTCTACCATATCATCAATGTGCATCTCTAATTCTTTTCTTACGGAGTTATGTGCTTCTTTAAAAGAAATTTCTCTACAAACCTCATTAAGAAAAGCATCTTTACTATAATACATATTTATTGACCTCAATAACCTTATTTATACTAGTAGAAAAACTAACCCATTCATCCTTCTTAGCTTTTAACTCCTTAACTCCCTCATTTGTTATTTTATAATATTTACGCTTTTTGCCTTTATCACCTTCCGAAGTATATGAAATAACCAAACCATGCTTTTCTAAAGAATGTAGTATAGGATATAATGTCCCCTCTTTAAGTGAAAATGCATTTTCTGACCTTTTTTCAAGTTCCTTTACCATTTGATATCCATACATATCTTCAGATTGTAATAAACTTAAAATCATAAGCATAGTGCTTCCTGACATCAAACTTTTATCAAAACTCATAATCAATCACTCCTATTTTTTACCTAGATAATCTATGCTTACTATTTTAAATATTATAATAAATAAAGTCAAGCAGGCTCCTTATAATATATATTACTAATTCTTCTTTATCATTTCTATGATTTCTTGACTAATAACTTCAGGTTTAAACCAATGAACATAATGCTGGGAATCATCTACTATAATTTGCTTACTATTTGTAGACCATTTTAATAAGCCTTGCTGAATATTTCTGGTCAATTCTGAGCTATTGTATAAGGAAGAGGTTATTACTTTTAATGGAGTATTCCCAATATTCTTATTCTCTACTAATCTTGATGAATCCATTCTCAATTCTTGAAGATGATTCTTATTATTAAGGGTCTTTATAAACATAGCTTCATCAAGCTCCCTTAACTCTTCCGGTGCTAAAGAAAGATCGTTTTTATAGCCTGTGAATCTTGAGGCATATAAATCTGTATTATCAAAAAGTAGTCTTGTTATTCCAAATTTATTTAGCATATTAATTATGTTATTAAAAATCGTACTTTTTACAGTTCCATATCTTATAAAGTACTTTGAAGGCCTTTTTATAGTTATTGTATAGTATGGATTTGATCCATCAATGAGCGCTACTCCAGCTACTTCACTACTATACAATTGAGCAAATCGTAAAACTTCATTAGCTCCAAAAGAGTGTCCTACAAGGATATAAGGGCCCTTTTCGCCTGCTTTTACAAGTAGGTCATGCAGTTCTTTAGTAATTATATCAATATCTCTCTCTCCACTTGCGACTTCGCTCCACCCATATCCTGGTCTCTCATAAACTACAGCTCTAGTATATTTTGATATTTCTTTCTGCAATGGATAATAATCCACATAGGGACTTGGTGTTTTCCATCCTGATGTAAAAACAACTGTTGGGGTGTTATCTGCTAGGCCTTCTCCATATATGTGCATACTATGTCCATTAATATCTATTAATTTGCCTGGTGGTTCAAATTTCTTGCTATCTTCAAATTCTCTATATTTTTCAAAAGCAAAACCACTAACCACTAAGGCTACTAGTATTAAAATTATAATTCTTTTCTTTCCTTCTCCTTTTTTCTTATGATACTTAGGGCACACCTTACTAAAAACCTTCATCATACTTTTTTCCTCCTTATAAATATATTACCTCGATAGTCTATGTAATAATAATACATAGACTATCGAGGTATGTCAATATTAAAATATTTTATTATTAAGTCATAAATATTAAAGAAGGAGCTTATATTAATCGCGACTCTCAGTTTAACCACAAGCAGATTTATATATACATATGTTAGCTTTTGTAAGACGCTTTATAATTTAAAATACCTTTAGCCAACGCTTCTGCACATTTTGTTTGTCCACTTTCTGAGGTTATAAATTTCTCATCAGAAGAATTAGTTAAAAAACCTAATTCAACTAATGTAGAAACAGATTTATTAAGTCTCAATACAGCCAACGATTTTTCGGCTTCATACTTTATTCCTCGACTCGAAGTGTAATTATAATCAGAGAGTTCTTTCTGAATAGCCTTAGCCAGCTTTTCTCCTTCAGTATTAGGAAATCTGCACCAAGTTTCCATGCCTTTAAAAGAAGTATTAGTATTTCCATTACCATGTATAGATATGAATACATCTGCTTTAGCATCATTAGATATTTTAACTCTTTCTCTTAAATCTTCTTTCTCATTAGAAGGCCAAGATACTTTATCACTATTCCTTGTATAGATTACTTTAATATTGTTTTTTTCTAATAATTTTCCTAATTTTAGAGCTATCTCTAAGGTTACATCTTTTTCATGTATTCCAGATAAGCTTGTAGTACCTTTATCATATCCACCATGACCAGCATCAATACAAACTGTAAAATTTGACTCACTATCTATTTGCTGTTTATTACTATTGCTAACATTTTCTATATTTTTATTTGAAGTCACTAATTTATTTTTCTTATGTTGTTGATAGCTAGTAAATACAAATAACACTATGATAATAAGAAATAAAATCACCTTTGAAGTCATTTTGCGTAGCATTCTCTTTTTTCTATTTCTTAAAAATATTTCTCTTCTTTTCATCAGTTTACTACCCCTTTTACTTTAAGTTATATTTTCAATACATTTATAGTGCTTCATGTCTTTCTTTCTCACGGTAATTTTTACATATTTAACAAGTTAGCTCTTGTCATATCAATAGAACTTTTAGTTTTTTATTAAATCCTTATATTAATTGTAAAATCTAAATTTATGATAAGTGTTTGCAAATTGTAATATAGTTGTAAAGCTTAATTAAAAACTAAAAAAGTTCTAAATTATTATAGGGACATTACTATCCTTATAATAATTTAGAACTTTTAGTTTAAGTTATTTCTCTATAGGGGGATGTGAAAAACATAGGTGTTCTTTTTCACGGGCCGCTCGTGGAGCTCCACGCACGGTGTAGGGAACCCTATAGAACACCTTTTTTCACAACCTCCTATACATATATTTTCTTTTTTAAGTACCAAGATAACTAGTATTAAGCAAACTCATTATACCTACTGAAAATGAGATAATATTTAAATTTTTATTAATATACGCTGTTACTTTTTTACTTGAAATTTCAGCATCCTCAAACATAAATCTATATGAGATCTCTTTTTCTGCATCTATTAATTTTTTATTAACAAGCTTTCCATTTTTAATACCACCCAGGTTATTTTTTTCAATAAACTCTTTTGTAATTCTCTCTGCTTCCTTTGCATCAACGTTATTATTAGAACCTAGTATACTCTTACTACCATAAAAATAAAAATCCAATATCTCTCCTGTTTTTGCATTCAGTACAATTTGATTGTTTACGAGAAAATTTTCCTTTGGCATTTTAACATTTTGAGGATAAAAAATTACATAATAGACTCCATTTTCTAATACAGATTTACTATCCTCAAACTGAGTTTTTAAATTATCTTCTAATTTTAGTCTATTTAGACTATTTTTAATCTCATTTGACCCTTGAAAATATACATAACACTGCACTTCAGTTAAATATAGTTTTATATTTAGATATTTTTCTAAGCCTTCCAAAGCTTTCAGCTTGACCTCTTCTTCTGATAGAATCTTATTTTCATTTAACCTTTCTGAAGAGGTAGAATTATTAGTATCTATGGTTTCAACTACTAATTGATTTTTTTTAACCTTACTAAAGTTATCACAGGAGGTTAAAAATATACTAAAAATTAGTACTAGCAGAAATAGTTTTTTATATCTCATCAATGGAATCCTCACCTTCACAATTATTAAAGATCAATCTAATAGAAGTACCTTTGTCTACTTCACTTTCAACTTGAAATCTTCCATTATGAATATCCAATATCTTTTTACAAATTGCTAGGCCTAATCCCGCTCCATTATTTGCTTTAGTTCTTGCTTTATCCACCATATAAAAAGGTTCAAAAATTTTATCTATATGCTCCTCTGAAATACCTATACCATCATCTTTGATCTCAACCTCACTCCTATCTTTATTGATATTAATGTGTATTTCAGAATCAACCTTTGAAGCTTTTATAGCATTATCTGTGAGATTAGATAGTAATACCTTTATTAAATCTCTTTCCATAAGAATTTCAAAATCTTCTCCATTTATCATCAGTTTAATGTTTTTTTTATTTAAGCTTGGTTGTAAAGCTCCCTTAACTTCAAAAGTTATATTTTTTATACTTTCACTTTTCATTTTAAATTCTTCTTTTTTTAGTAATATTAAGTCCATTAGCTTAAATGATAATTCTTCTAACCTTTTCCCTTCTTTATAAATAAAATCCAAACCCTCTATAAAAATTTCCTCATTATATTTAGTGGTACGAAGCAAATTAGAATATCCTATTATAGAGGTTAATGGAGTTTTTAATTCATGAGTCAAGTTATCTATAAATCTTTGCTTTTCATTATTGTTTCTTTCTAGTTCATTAATTTTTTCATCAACAACTTCAGCCATTAAGTTAAAATTTTCAGATAAAATTCCTAGTTCATCCTTAGAATTTATTTTTACTTTTTCAGAAAAATTGCCTTTAGCTATTCTTTTAGTAGCTCCTATAAGCTTTTGTATTGGTTTGGTTATGTATTTGCTTATAAAATACATAAATATCATAAATAATAAAGATGCTACTAAATCTAACTTAAGAAAAAAAATATATTGATTCTTTCTTTCTTCAAATATTTGAGAAATGTTTCTTATATAAGTAAAAGGATATATTTTGTTATTTACACTTATTGGGGTTGATATGAATATATAGGATTTATTGTCTATATCTTTAATTATATATTGCCTTTTTTCTATTTGAAGGGATTTAAGCTCCTCTCTGCTATCAGGTAACTTAAAATTTATATTGCTAAATATATTTCCTTTATTTTCATCTAAAATCTCTATATAAACATTTTTATCATTATATTTTTTATAATAATCATTGATAGCATTAAATAAAATTTCATCGTCAGAACTTGTATTACGAGAATATCTTTTTAATGTATTATACACAGGCATACTCAAGTTTACACCAGAATAAATACTTAAATGTTCACTTAAGCACCTATCTATTTCTCTTGTTAATGTTTCATTGTGAATTTTTTCTATCAATAAAATTCCTGCAAAGTTAAAGGTTAGAATAAATAAAATTAAAGAGAAAAGGTATATTCTTTGCCAAAATTTCATTTATTATTCCTCCAACCTATAGCCGATTTTATAAATTGTTTTAATATTGTCATTTAAGTCTAATTTTCTTCTAATGGAACCAATATGCATATCAACAGTTCTAGTTCCTCCAAAATAATCAAACTGCCATACTCTTTCTAATAACATTTCTCTTGTTAAAGCTACATTTTTGTTTTGTGCCAAAATACATAGTAGTTCAAATTCTTTATGGGTCAAATCTACTATTTTATCATTCTTTTTTACTATTCTCTCTTTTAAATATATCTTTATATCCTTAAACTCTAAAATATCTTTAATTTTTCCATATCTTCTAAGAACAGTTTCAATTCTTGCTAATAATTCTATGGCCTCAAAAGGTTTTACAATATAGTCTTCAGCTCCTAATCTTAATCCATTTACTTTATCAATAACCGAGTTTTTAGCTGTTAGAAAAATAACCGGAACATCTAAATACCTTATTTTATCCATTATAGTAAAACCATCTGCATCTGGAAGCATAACATCTAAAAGTATTAAATCAAAGTGTTCTTTCTCAATAATATTTATAGCTTCTAATCCATTATATACTTCTTTAGTTTCATAATTTGCAATATTTAAATTAAACTTAATTAATCTTGATATTCCTAAATCATCTTCTACTATCAAAATTTTTCGTTTCAGTATCCTCACTCCTGTAATTTTATTCTTATCTATACATAAAAAGCACAGGAAAGCTTGATATATCTCTGTGCTTATATAGAGAGAAACACTACGAGAACTTAATTTATACATGTTCCAAAATGCCAATCTTTAAGGCATTATGGGGCATGTATAAATTAATAGTTGAAGTTGTTTCTCTATAGGAGGATGTGAAAAATATAGGTGTTCTTTTTCGCGGGCCGCTGGTGAGGCTCCACCCGCGGTGTAGGGAAACCTATAGAACACCTTTTTTCACAGCCTCCTATATTATTATATTCAATTCATATCCATAAATATAGTACATAATAAAACATCAGTTATGATGCCGTTCCTTTGTAAGCAATAATAATTATTATAATCTATTAATGTATATGAAGTTTATTATATTTGTAAAGTTTTTGTAAAGTTTATATTTTTATTGACTGTCCGAACAGTCAGTGATATTATATAGCAAAAGGAGGAATATAATGGAGCATAAATTATCTGATAAACGTCTAGAAAAAGGAGAGCAAGCACGTACCCGCATCATAAATGCCGCTATAGAAATCATCTCTGAAAATGGTATAAAGGAACTATCTGCTGCTAAATTAGCAAAGGCTACTGCTATGAGCAAGAGCAATATATTTCATCACTTTAAATCAATAGATGAAATATTGATGGAAGTGCTTAATATCATTTTCCAAGAGCTTCTGGAACCTTTGACCCTGGAATATAAAAATTTAGAAGAATTTCTAAATATAATAGGTCAATCTTCTTACAATGTGCCAGAGGAATATTTAAAAGTATTTAAAGCATTTTTTTCATTCTATCATGAGGGTATGTTTAATGTAGAATATAAAAAAACATTAGCTTCTTGTACTGATCAAATCACTAACCTTATATACAAACAGCTGAAACAATTGTCGTCAGGTGATTCTAATGAAGAAACTCTCTATTCTGCAGCAACCATTATATTATCTATGATGGATGGTATGGGGTTACACTACCTACTTAAAGGAGATAGTTCAAAATATTATGAGGCATGGAGTATTCAAACTAAGTTACTGCTCCAGCTCCTGTCAAATCACTAATACCCAGTTTAATATGGGTATTCATATAAAACTGACCATTCAATCGGTCATTATATTAAATACTATAAAAATTAAAGGAGGATTCTTATGAAATCAGTAAATATACCAAAATTTTTTCATGAAGTCTTTGGAAAAAAATCCACAGTTTTAGAGCTATTCTTAAGTATATCTTTTAGCATAGCAATGAGCATTTTTCTTCTTACCTTCACTTATTTAGAGTGGAAAGATTTTGAGACGTGGAAAATTATACTCATCATGCTTTTAGCTCTAGATATAACTGGAGGAGTTATCGCAAATTTTACATTATCGACAAATAATCATTATAAAGCTCATCCAAAAGCACGATTGATTTTTATACTAATGCATGTTCAACCAATGCTTTTAGCTTTATTGTCATGGGATTACTTTCTTCCTTGTAGCTATGTTTGGGCATATACAGTTGTCTCATCCCTTATAGTAAATGCATTAATCAAACACCCTGCTCAAAAAACAATAGCTGCGGTTTTGGCAGCTATTGGCTCTTGCACTACTTTAATTTTTTTCACATATATACCAAAATTTTTACTCATAATACTACTTTTATATATTATTAAAGTGGTATTCAGCTTTGCAGTGGATCATTACTCTCAAAGAGAGGTATAAAATATGGACAATATAAGTACAAACGCATTAAACAGAGAAATAATAACTTTGAAAAGATATCATGAAGCTCAAGTATTAGATATATTACCAAAGGCCTTTAGGAATGATCCCATGTTCCAATATTTATTTACAGGTGAGACACAGCTGAAATATCTTCAAAGCTTTTTTAAATTTGTATTTTACAAAAGTATCTTATTGAAAGAGCTCCCAATTGGTGTAAAGGAGGATAATATATTAAAAGCTGTTGCAAACATTGAACTTCCTAATAGTACTAAGGGGGCATCACTTCTATTAAAGCCTGCTTTTATATATAGTGGAATAAAGCTATTTTGTGAAATTCCTAAGCACGTTTTTACTTTTATAAATAAATATATGCAGATTACTTCTTCTGTTCGCCCTAAGACACCTCATCATTATTTAGTATTTATTGGTGTTGATATTCAGAATCAAGGTAAGGGCATAGGTAAAATACTTTTAAATCATATACATGAATTAGTAGACAAAGATCCCCTATCTGCTGGCATTGGATTAGACACTGAAAATCCAATAAATGTTAAGATATACGAAAGCTTTGGATACAAGGTAGTTGAAGAAAAAAAAATTGATGACATTACAATCTACTGTATGTTTAGACCAAGAATTCCCATTACATCTCCATAACTACCTCTGATAATGTTTTATTTTTAACCACAAATACTTTATCATACTTTTTCTTAGTGTCTTCAAATATTATATGACTTATATTAACTACTGTTATACCTTCCAAATTCAACAATGTATTTTCTATTTCCCTTGCTATAGTAGAGTCTAGGCTTGCAAAGGCTTCATCTAAGAAGATTATATCTCGTTTCCCCAGTAACCCTCTTGCAATGGCTACTCTACTTCTCTCTCCTCCGGATATGTTTTTACCATTATCTAAAATCATGGTGTCTATGCCTTGTGGCAATGCTTTTACAAAGTCACTTAACCCAGCTCTTTTTAAAGCTACAATTATTTCTTCTTCGCTATAATCCTTATATAAGGTTATATTATTTCTTAAAGTATCCTCAAACAGGAACACCTGTTGTTCCACATTTGATATATTATTGAAGTAGCTTGCCTTTTTTATATCTTTCAGGCTTTGATTATCTATTAGAATTTCGCCCTCTTTTGGAAGAAAGTACTTTCGTAACAGCTTTAGCAAGGTTGATTTTCCACCACCACTAGGCCCTATTACTAAATATTTTCCTCCCTTTTCAATGCTGAAGTTCACATCCCTTAAGACTTCATTTTCATCGTAGCTAAAGGAAACATTATTGAACTCAATACTTTGGTTAAAAGCATTCATAGCTATAGTTTCTACATGATTATCATAGTTCATTAGTACCTCATCCAGTTTCTTGAATATAGGTTTTGAAGATAAAATTTTAGGAAACCACTCTGCAAATTGCATCAATGGACTTATAACCTTGCTCATATTATTAACAATAAGGATGACTCCACCAGTGGTTAGCGATCCCTTAATAGACATATATGCCACCACTGCTAACAAAGAAAAATAAGCTAAATTAATGGTAAAGGATTGTACAGACGAAATATATGTATATATTTTGTCTATAACATATCCTTTATGTTGTATATCCTTGCTTTTTCTATAGAAGTCCTCTTGAACTTTACCATTTAGATTATTAGCTTTAATAATTTGAAAAGCGCTTAATACTTCTTTTATATAAGTAGTGTATCCTTCAAACAATTCACTTCTATGAGCCTGATGCTTTTGAATGGGTTTACCTAGCAGCATGGAAACCCCTGTACTGACAATCCCAATAACCACACCTATGCCCAATGCATAGGGACTTACAGAAGCAATCACAGCAAAGCCCACAATAAAATAAATAATATTCACTCCAACTTCAAATAAAGAATCTATATAACTCATCTCAATAGTATTCATATCATTTGTTAATGAAGATATGTATTTAGAATTATTATCCTTTTGAAACTCATTTATATTCTTATTAAAAACCCTTTCTATAAAAACCCCTTTAACGGAACGAGCTGCTTTTACTTTATACAAGCCTTTCGTGTAAGAGAGCAGTAGGCTGGTTGGTAATAAAATCAATGCCATCACAAGAAGCTTTTTTGCAGCACCAATAAAAATGCTGTTATTTCCTGCAATAGTTGCATCTATTATATTCATAGTATAAATAGAGATTAACCCTTCTAGCACGGCTGTACAAAGTGCCACAGCGAGAGCTATTATTAAAAAGGGCCAAGCTCTCCAAATTGACTTTTTCATAGGGCAACCTCCTCAAAATAAACTTTAGGTGCATGCTGCTTTATATTTCCATCTTTAATTTCTAAAATATAGTCATACTTTTCAGTTATACCCTCATAATATCTATGCGAGATGGCTATTACAGTACTATCAATACTTAAAATAGTATTTTCAACCTTTCTACCAAGCTCTTCGTCCAGACTTGAAGTACCTTCATCTACAAAAAGTATATTGGAGTTCTTAACTATAGCTCGAGCTATAGATATTCTCTGACGCTCTCCTCCAGATAGATTTTTTCCATTTTCCTTTACATCTTCATATATTCCACTTTCTTTTTTAACTAAAAAATCCTCTAACCCTGATTTTTTAGCAGCTTCTAATACTTGCTCTTCAGTAAAAGGCTTAAATAAAGCGATATTATTAAAAATGTTATCCTCAAAGAGAAAAACATCTTGATATATAAAAGAGATATTTTCATTCATACTATTTTCTTTTATATTTTTATAATCTACTCCATCTGCTGATATTTCTCCTTTATAATCATCATAAATCATAGATAGCAACTTGATTAAGGTGGATTTACCAGCACCACTTGCCCCTTTTAACAGATACTTTTTACCCTTTTCTATATTAAAAGATACTCCTTTAAAGATTTCCTTACCCTCATAATTAAAATATAAATCCCTTACCTTAATTTCATCTTCAAAGGAAAAATTTCTTTCCTTATTGAGCTGTGCATCAACCTTCTCATCACTTAAGGTAATTTTATTATATATTTTGGAGGCTGACTTTAATTCATTCAATAAAGGCAGTATTGCAGAAATATGCCATACGCAGCTATTTGACAATTGCAGCATGAAGGTAGCTCTAGTAAAGGACTCACCCTTAGAAATCAAAGTTAATAAATAAAATAGCGTACCCACAAAGATCATATATCCTAAAAAATTAGTTAACCTTTGTTGGGCATCAGTAAAAAAGGTATAACTAAACTTTTTCCTTTCTAATCTAAAAATAGATTTTAAGGATTTTGATAGGAATTTATCTTCTATATTGTTAAGTTTAAGTATTTCCAATCCGTTAAAAGTGTTTGATATATCGACGACAAAATTTTCATTGTATTCTGAAACTTCTTCCTGTAGTTTAACAGTTTTATTTTCGAAAGATCTGCTTATAAAAAAAAGTATTATAGAAATAAAAGCAATACCTAAAGCAAACTTATAATCCATAGTTGCTAATATTATTATAGATGTGATATAAACTCCTCCACAAAAAACAAAGTTTATTAGCTTTAAAAAAAATGTTTTTTCAAAGATATTTATATCGTTTATTAGATTTGATATATAGGAATCTTTTGATTTCTTACTAAAATTTTTATAAGAAGACTTTAATATTTTATCAAAGGCTTTTACCCTAACATCTAAAAGGGTATCTCTCATAAATGAAATCCTCATAAACCTTGACACTATAAACATTATGGATCCCAAAGCTATCATAGCTACTGTAAGTATTACTGCATTTCTAAAATATTCTATACTTCTTTTTTCGATACTTCCTATTAAAAGCGATGCAGCAAAGTTTACTAATATGTGATCTATAACTGGTATAAAGCAAGCTAATAAATAAAGAATAAATCTTCCCCTTCTTTTTAACAATAACTCTTTCAACAAACTCCCCCCAATTATTTTTTATAATCTCTAAATACCCGTTTTCAGTTTCTTGCTATTCCATAAATTTAACCATATGTAATCTACTTGTAAATTATCATAATATAGTATAGTGAAAATTATAGCACAGGGGAAATTTTGAAACAATAAAAATCCAAGCTTATATACTATTAAAAAATTAAAGCTATGACAAGAATATATTCTAACCATAGCTTTAATTTAAATATATAGTTACATCTATAAAATTGAAGAAGATAATACTTTATCTAGCTCTTTAAAGCTATTATACCCTTGAGAAACTACTCTTCCTTTATCTTCTTTAACTGCAATGACTGTTGGAAAGCTTACAGCACCTATTGAAACCGCCATATCAAAATGCTTAAGAGTCTCTTGTGTTAATTCTTCTGATTGAAATTCTTTAGTAAATTCCTCTTTGGATATATTAAAACTTTCAGATATTTCAATATATGTCTGTAAGTCATTCATATCCTTTCCTTCCACGAAGAATGCATTTTGAAGGCTCTTAAGAAAGCTAAAAGCCACGTCTTTTTTTAATTTTTGCACTAAAACTATGGCTTTTGCTCCTGGTAAACTGTCTAAAACTATATCAGTGCTTTCTAATATATTTTTATTAAATCCCTCTCCAAATCTTTTACCAGTTAATTGTTCTATTCTTACATTATGCTGCTTTATATAATTTCCTAAGCTATTATTCATGACTTTAGCATCATTCCCTACCCACATTCCTCCAGGTAGAATGCTAAAATCATAAACCTCCTTATATTTTTCCTGTATTTCAGTTATGACATCACTAAAGCCATAGCACCATCCGCACATAGTATCCATAATATAATATATTTTTGTATCCATATTTTACACCTCATAATTTATTTTTAAATTTACTCGTTGTAACCATTATAGTTACATCAAATAAATTTGTCAACAAAATATTTAAAACTTTTTAGGATGTAATTCATGAAATAAAGCAATAAAATTGCCAACTGCTTTGCAGCTGGCAATTTTATCATGATTTTGCTGTAGTATTAAAAGTTATTGAAAGCTTATCTTTATCTGAAGGAAGTATTCAATGCCCTTAATAAAGTACGAACATCATATCTGTGAGGAGTAACTGGGCAGATTTTCTTATCTAGTCCTAGCAAGGTGTAAACTGCCATTCTTGCAGCTCGAATAGAATACTCCTCTGTAAATACCATATCCTCAGGTATTTCAACAAATTGACTAATAAATGCAAGGTTTGTAGATCCTTCTGGTACTACCTTTGGACGATCGCTCATAGCACGTGGTTGGAACATTGAAACAATATATGGCATCATGCAAGGAATTACATTTACTATACTGTCCATAATCTCATCATAGTGTTCCTCAAAGTGCAACTGATGAATGAGCTCTGTAAGAATTTCTTCTCCTGTACATTCACGCATAGGCTTCTTCACATAATCACCGATTTTGTCTGTGTAGAGTCCATAGCCCCAGAAAATCGTAGTATCTTCAGGTTGATTCTTAAAGTGAGGCTGTGCTGCCACAACTATAGACATTAACCAACTGGAATCTTTAAAGGTCATTAATGCTCCGCTTCCTGGTTTGTTACGGGAGTATTTTTCAATTAACTTTAAGAATTTATTACCCTTACAAGTAACCGTAAAGGATTCCCAGTTTGATAGCTCAGCATTTCCAAAGAATGGTTTAGGATTACCAAGACCTTCTTTCTTGGCTGCAATTTTTGACCATAATTCTCCCGACATAGGCCTATCAACTACCATCTTAGGTGCAGTATGAAGATCTCCTAAGGTAGCATTATCTGTCATACAACCATTAGTTACTATACATAAATCCCCTTTATTAAGTTGAACTACGCCCTTTTTCCCATTTTCCTCATAATGAATTGCTGTAGCTGTAATACCGTCTCCATCTTCAAAATCTAAATCTGTTACTGTGTATTTTAAGCTAAAATCAACACCGAATCCATCTAAATAAGCCTTTATAGGTAAAATAATAGATTCATATTGATTATATGGTGTTCTTGTTACCCCTTCAAGGGTTTGAATACGTGAAAATTCAAATATCATACGGTTCATATAACGTTTGAACTCAAAAAGACTTGACCACTTTTGAAAAGCAAAGGTTGTCTGCCACATATACCAGAAGTTTGTCTCAAAAAAGTGAGGTGTCTTAGCAAACCAATCGCATATACGTAAATTATCTAGCTTTTCTTCTGGAGCAATCATTAGTTTTCCTAAGGCTATACGATCCTCGTTGTTAAAGCCCATGGAAGTAACATCAAGTACTTCTCCATCCTTATTTATAAGTCTTGCGTTTGCATGAGTGGGATGATCATGGTCAAAAGCAAGAATTTCATCACAGACTGACATTCCTTCATGATCTAAAGATGGTATTGAAGAAAGTAATTCCCAAGTATTTTCGTAAGTTTCTTCATTTAGCATTCTTCCGCCACGACAAATAAATCCATCCGCTGCATTTCCTGCACCATCATTACTTCCCCCTAGGATATGCATTCCTTCTAATATATGAATATTTCCACCTGGAAAACCGCAATCTCTTACAAGGTAAGCTGCTCCTGCTAAAGAGGCAAGTCCGCCGCCAACAAAATAAACCTGTTTGTTTTCGTATTCTTTTTTCATATTCATAACCTCCATATATTAATTTATTTTTCCCTGTGACATAAATATACTTCACCTTTTAATTGCTTACTATAGACAATAAAACAGTAGTGTATAAAGTTTATACACTACTGTTTTATTGTCTAAAAATAATATAGTATTTATCGATTTATTTGATATTATTTACTTTCGCCTGTATATATTAAAATTGCATCTCTTAAAAATTCAGCTGTACCAGGCTGTTCCTTATCATAATATGCTTTAAATCTCTCATCTTCTACATACATCTGAGCAAGACCAGCATGTGCTTCTTTACTATATTCATTCCAATAGTAAGTGAGCCATCTCTTATGAAGCTCCGCTGCCCTTTGAGCTATATCACTAGCTGGATCACCGTTTTTAAAAGCTTCCACTAGGGTTGACTTTATTTCCGCTTCAAGACTTGTCACTTCAGCATATTGCTCTTCTGTCATGTTCATGAGCTTTGCATTTGACTTTTCAACTGCATCATTTCCATATTTTTTTCTTATCTCTTCACCATACTTTTTCTCATTATCATCTACCATCTTCTTTTTAAAGCCTTCAAATTTTTCTTTATTACTCATCTTAATTCTCCCTTCTGTTAAAGCTATGGTTTTATCCACATTAGCTATTAAAACATCTAATTGATTTCTTTTCTCCAGGAGTTTTTCTCGATGTTCCCTAAGTGCAGCAGCTCCATCAAAAGAAGGTGCAGTTACTATATCTTTTATGCTCTCTAAGCTAACACCTAGTTCCCTATAAAAAAGTATTTGCTGTAATCTGTCAACCTCTGCTTCCCCATAAATACGATACCCTGATGAATTAATTCTTGCCGGCTTAAGAATTCCTATTTCATCATAATACCTAAGGGTTCTTGTACTAACACCTGCTAATTTACCTAGCTTCTGCACTGTATATTCCATCTTTACCCCTCCTGTTCTTTTTATATTGTACTTAATTATTAACCATTAAGTACCCTACAAGATCAATATACACCTTTACGCAGCGTTAATGTCAATAGCATTTCAAAAAATATTTGTAAAATGAAAAGGTAATGGAGAATCTTTGATTTATAGGAGGATGTGAAAAACATAAGTGTTCTTTTTCACGGGCCGCTCGTGGATCTCCACGCCCGGTGTAGGAAACCTTATAGAACACCTTTTTTTACATCCTCCTATATATAAAGAAATATTAAAAAAGTCACCAAAAGACAATCCACTTTGTTTAACATGCAGAAAAAATTTACCTATACATTTCTAAACAAAAGTGTACTATCAAAAGGCGACTTTTATATTTCAATTATTATAATTTAATTAAGTTAGATGAACGATTACTTATTTCTAATAAGTATTTCATCTATAATACCATAATCCTTGGCTTCCTTTGAAGTCATAAAATTATCTCTTTCCATATCCCGCTCAAGTTTCTCTATTGATTGACCTGTTCTCTCACTATATATTTCTATAACTTTCTTTTTAGTTCTCAATATTTTATCAGCATATATTTTTATATCAGTAGCCTGACCGCTTAAGCCACCTGAAATAGAAGGCTGGTGTATCATAATTTCACTATTAGGCAACGCAAATCTCTTACCCTTAGTGCCGCCAGTTAGTAGGAATGATCCCATACTAGCCGCCATACCAAGGCATATAGTGGATACATCTGGCTTAATATACTGCATAGTATCATAAATAGCAAGTCCTGCAGTGACTGACCCACCGGGGCTATTAATATAAAAAATTATATCTTTCTCTGGATCTTCACCTTCTAAAAACAGCATCTGAGCTATTATAATGCTTGCAGTAGCATCATTTACTTCCTCACTTAAAGTTATGATTCTGTCTTTCAATAGCCTTGAATAAATATCATAGGATCTTTCACCTCTGTTAGTCTGCTCAATAACCATAGGCACATAACTCATAAAAATCCTCCTTTTAAAACCCTATTATTTTATGCAACTTTACAAAATGAGTTCATCATTACTGGAGTTGTAGTGTTTTCATGACACAAGTGTATCTTCTTATATTGTAAAATATTAATCTTTATCTTCCTAAACTCTCCTGGAGAAATCTTAAACATTCTCCTAAAGGCTCTAGAAAAGGCTTCCTGAGATCCAAATTGATATTTTAATGCAACATCAACTATTTTAATATTGCTATCAATTAACTCTTTGGCAGCTTCCGTGAGGCGCCTTTTCCTAATGTATGTCATCACTGTTTCACCAACTAATTCATGAAAAACTCTATGATAATGATACTTAGAAAGAAAAACTTGCTTAGCCAAGTTCTCCAGTAAAATCTTTTCTTCTAAATTACTTTCAATATATTCTATAGAAGCTTGAATTCTTTCTTTATAGTTCATGATACTCCTCCAATCTATGAAAGCTACACAATTTAATTATAGAAACTTTCTGCATAAAAGTCCTGACATTTTTTGCTGAATTTTTATATACAAGCTAACTAATAACTATTACTGGAACTATCATTAAAAGTACTTTCTATTTTATCAAACATTCTCTTTCAAGATCAAATAGTTCTTGATAATAATGCAAGTGCTCAATTTTAGGTGAAAAAAATGAGAAAACATCCCCCTCGCACCTACAGGCATCCTTCTCTACTCCATCAAATGCAAAGCTTAACCGCATTACACATTCTTCTTTGCAGTGTCTGCATGGAGTTGCGCTCAATAGTGATTCTTTTATAGCTTCTGGCCATTGGCAATTATGTATATACTTTTCGATATTATTTAGTTTTAATCTTAGCTTTAGCAATCCATCTTGAGGGTAGTGATAATCTGTTAAACGGAAGTAATCTCCTGTCTCTTTTCCTTTGTGATTTAAAAAAGTGGCTTTGTATATAATATCTTCTTCTATACCTATTGAATAGTCATATTTTTTTATATATTGAAGAAATGCTCTGAAAAATTTAGTATTTTCTTCTCCAATAAGATTTTCAAAATCCGTTAACTCTAAATCTGGTAATGTATTTGTTTTTTCTTCCATAACTCTATAATTTAATATATAGAAATGAGTATTTACATAGCCTTTTGTCCCTTTTAATGAGTACGAGGCTCTTGTACAATATCCTTTAAGCATAGCAAGAAAACGGGATGCTTCTGGATAAGAAACAACAAATTGGTCACACCCCTTTGAAAACTTGTTTTTATCCCAATTACTAAAATAAAATCCCTGCTTCATAAGACTGTTTATTATATAAGCTTTGTTTTTAACTTTCATTTCTGAAATCATATTATCAAATTTTTGGGTATTTACATATAAATCTCCGCTCACAATTTCACCTGACATAGCTAAACAATATAAAATATTCCCAATTCTCCAAACAGATGCTAAAGATTCTCTTGCTTCTTTTGAATGGGTATGGTATTTTTCTACTTCATATAGTGGCAATCCATATGAAATAGGATCGTTGCACACATCTTCATAAATTGATTTCATCACTGTATGAAATCTTTTAAATTCCTCTACCCATTCCTCCTGTGAAAGCCCAAACACAAATTCACTATGAATATTAAAGGTTGGTACTATGGGAACAATCATTTTTCTATAGTACTCGGCTTGCTTCTGCACATAATAAATATAATCCATTTTATCATCTCCATTTATTTTACTCCTATTACCATTATATAGTTTATATAAAATTAAAGTAAATATCTGTAATATAGTTTTGCTGTTTTTTGCATAAAAATTAGACCTCTTTCATATTTAAGAGGTCTAGGTAAATCATTATTTAATTTTGATTTAAAGTACGTTTTAAGAACTCCTTAGTACGCTCTTGCGTTGGATTATTGAAGATTTGCTCTGGAGTTCCTTCTTCCGCAATAACTCCTTTGTCCATAAATATCACTCTATCAGACACCTCTTTTGCAAATCCCATTTCGTGAGTTACTATGAGCATGGTAAGACCAGATTCCGCAAGCTCCTTCATAACCTTAAGAACTTCTCCTACCATTTCTGGGTCAAGAGCTGAGGTTGGCTCATCAAACAGCATAACATCTGGTTCCATAGAAAGAGCCCTTGCAATTGCCACTCTTTGCTTTTGTCCACCTGATAATTGTTTGGGTTTTGCATTAATGTATTGCTCCATTCCAACCACCTTTAAATATTTCAAGGCCACTTTTTCTGCCTCTTCCTTGGAACGCTTTAATACTTTTATTTGCCCTACAACGCAGTTGCTTAGTACATTATGATTATTAAACAAGTTAAATTGCTGGAACACCATACCTAATTTTGTACGATAGGCGTATATATCATGCTTCTCATCTAAAATATTTTCTTCATTATAGATTATTTCACCACCGCTTGGTTTTTCTAAAAGGTTAACGCAGCGAAGAAGAGTTGATTTACCAGATCCTGAGGAACCTATGATACAAACTACTTCTCCCTTATTAACTGAAAAATCAATGTCCTTTAATACTTCATGAGTTCCAAAGGATTTACTTAAATGTTGAATATCAATTACTTTTTCCATACTTTCTCCTCCTTTGCTTTTAGGGAAACAATACGGAAACTTAACTTGTACATGTTTGAAAATCGCAGCTTTAAGCGATTATCGGACATGTATAAGTTAATAGTTGAAGTTGTTTCCCTATATTTATTCTAACCGATGCTTTTTGTCCTACGCAGCATATCCTCAGGAGTCTCTACTTGCATTTGATTTGCATACATGATGTAGTTATCAGGGCCATCTAATTTTCTTTCGATATATCTCAAAATTCTTGTTATTGTAAAGGTCATTACAAAATAAATAACACAAGCAACAAAGAATGTCTCAAAATATCTAAAGTTATTTCCTGAAATTGATTTTGTTTGGAAATATAGCTCTGTTACAGAAATTACATTAAGTACTGATGTGTCTTTTATATTAATTACAAATTCATTACCCGTTGCTGGTAAAATATTGCGAATTACTTGTGGTAATACTACATTAGTCATAGTTTGTATATGATTCATGCCTATGGCTTGAGCTGCCTCAAATTGTCCTTTATCAATAGAAACAATACCACCACGAACAATTTCTGCCATGTAAGCCCCCGTATTAATAGAAACAATAAAAATAGCTGCATACAATCGATTCATATTTACCCCAAAGGCTAAGGCAGATCCGTAATAAATTACCATAGCCTGTACAATCATAGGAGTGCCACGAAATACTTCTATATAAACTGAAAGAATAACGTTGATAGCTTTAAGAATGACTCTTTTTGCTCCTCTTTCGGGCTTTGGAATAGTACGTATAACCCCTACTAGCAGACCAATGATAGAGCCTAATATAGTACCAACCATGGAAATTAGTAGTGTTACGCCAGCTCCTCTAAGAAACATTGGCCAGTTTGTTGAAATAATTTTTACTACCCAATCAAAGCTCATTTTTCTCCTCCTTCTATTCCAATGACTTTTAAATAATAACTATTTAGCTGCCGGTTGATTTTTGATAGCAGCATCCATGATGCTTGTACGATCTTGTTCTGAAACATCTGATAATATCTTATTGATTTTTGCAGTTAATTCGCTGCCTTTTGCAACACCTACAGCAATGGCAGTATCATCATCGGAGGTAGTGAACTTCTCTTTAAATTCTGCCATCTTAAATTTATCATTGGCAGCAGAAGCACTAACACCTTCTGGACGTTCTGACACATAACCATCAATCATTCCAGATTCAAGAGCAACTCTCATAGCTGGGAAATTGTCCATAGCTGGCTGCTTATTTACTCCTTTGATTTGATCTATTACTGAATAGTGGAAAGTATTTAATTGAGCAGTTACCTTTGCTCCTTTGAAATCTTGTATAGAAGTAGCACCATCATATTTACCACCTTTTTTAACCACCATAACTAGATCAGATTTATAGTAGTTGTCTGAAAAGTCTATGGCTTCTTTACGCTCTGCTGTTGGTGACATACCTGCAATGATGGCATCAATCTTTCCTGAAGCTAATGCTGGTACAAGACCATCCCATTCAGTTTTAACTATAACTAATTGCTTTCCTAAGCCTTCAGCAATTTTTTTAGCTATTTCTACATCATATCCACCTGCATATTCTGAGCTGCCTTCAATTTTAACGGCGCCATTGGAAGCATCCATTTGAGTCCAGTTGAATGGTGCGTATCCTGCTTCAAGACCTACTTTAAAAGTTTCAGCTTTTGCTGCTGGTGATTTTGAACCTTCAGAGTTACCTTTTGAAGCACAACCTGTAAAAAGCATAATTGCTGATAAAGACATTGCTATTAATAATGATAATTTTTTTCTCATAATAATTTTCCTCCTGTTTTTTTAATTTAATATAGTATTGAGATTTAAGATGTCTTTTCACCTTTGCCATACTAGCCCATTTTTGATATTTTTAGACATCAAACTCAAACAAAAAAGACCTGAGGTAAACTCAGATCCTAATATGCGTGATTAGTCCTTAAGCCCCTTCTTTTCCCAAAATGAGATAGCACAACTCAATAAACCGGGAAGCTTATTGAGACAGTCCTGCAGTTCTTAACTGCAGACCCAGCAAATAATACTGAGAAATATTATAAACTTCGGCGATATTTCCTTCTCTTTAGCATCATCGCTTCTCCTACTCCACTAAAGACTATTAAACACCGCGCCTCTACCTCACTGTAAAAGTGAGGCCTTATTAAGTTATAGTACATACTATACAACAATATATTACATATGTCAACATAACTATTAATTTTTTTTAATTTTCTCTTCAAAAATTTTTCTCATGTAAAATAACTTAACAAGCTTCTAGCTGCTGGCACTTGAATAAAACTTAACAGCAAAATCCCATAACTTTTTACTTATTATGAAAAATACTATTGGGGCTGTAATTCCCCATAATATCATGATTGTACTTAATTTATTTAAAATAAATAGTGTTCCGAAGTTAGTTATGATAAAAATAGGTACTATAAATACTCCTATAGCCCTGATTATATTATTATAAATGATCATTGGCATATTATTAAAATCCCACATTTGATTTACAATCTCATTTATTCCTCTCGTTGATATGGTCCAGAAAGCAAATATATTAGGAATCAGAAATAGGCTATAAATCAAAAATATTCCGCTTATTGTATAGCCTAAAAATACCAATATATTTATTGCACTTGGCTGTATTCCTGCTCTTATCCAACCAACTATAATCATAGCCCCACCAGTTATAACAGACACTAATGCAAATCCTATATCAGTTCTTCTAAGGGTTGCCATAAATTGCAATGACACTGGCTTCACAATAACCATGTCTAGTTCCCCCGTTCTTACCTGATGAGATAGCATGCTGAAATTGTTAAGAAAAAATGAAACAAATATTCCTGACAATGCACTATATGTGCCTATAAAAATCATCATTTCATCTGGGGTTACTCCATTTATTGATACATCAGCGCTATAAAGTACAATTGCATAGGTCAATTTCACTCCTATATATGCCAATTGGATTAAACATGCCATAAAAAAGTTAAATCTGTATTCCATTTGAGACATTATAGAGTTTTTAACTAGAATGAAATAGAGTTTAGTATATCTTTTAATATTATTTATAAACTTCATTAGAAAAACCCTTTCCTAAAAATATTTTATCGAGATAACCTGGCTTAACACCCAGCAGCTATATACTTTTTCATACCATTTTTCCATAGATATTTTTGTAATAATATTAATATTAATATCCAAGTTAGCTGTACTGTCAGACCTATACCAATATCATCTATTTGAGCCCTGCCATTTAATATATTTATAGGGAAATACGTTAAATAATAAAACGGTAATGCTTTTAAAAGGTATAGCACCTTATTGCCAAATATGTCTATAGGAAATATTCCTCCTGAAATAATGGTAGCAACTACATTTATAGCCAAAAATAATCCCCAGCATTCCTCCATCCAAAATGCTATAACTGAAATAGTATAGGATAGTAAGAATTTAAGTACTAGATCTAAGCTAATTATTAATATAAATAATAATATCTGAGTAAGAGTAATAGATACCTGATCGTTAAATTTAAAGGAAAATAAAAATACAATTATTAAACTAAAAACTATGATCAAGTGTAATAATTTTTCCCCTAGAAACTTAAACAATCTATAAAAAAAATAATTTACAGGCTGTATTAAATATCTACTTAACCCACCATTCTTAATATCCTCATTAATTTCTCCTTCAAAGTTTGTAGATATAAGTTTTGTGATAAGAGCAGATAACACTACATATATAACCATCTGACTATGGTTGTATCCAAACAGCTCACTCTTACCCGAATTTTTAAAGATAGCTTGCCATAGATAATATTGTATTACTATGGGGAAAAAACATGATACCAATGATAGTAGAAAATCTACTCTATACTCTATAGAATTTTTAAATCCTATATTTAAGATTTTGCTATATTTCAATGCTTTAATTTTAATCATCTCCCTTTTTAAAAAGATACTCAATGCATTGCTCTAAGGGCAGGTTTTCTATAGTGAAATCTATTAAAGAAAATTTATCTATAAGCACTTTTGCACAGGATTTTACATTATCATTTAAAACCTCAATAGTGACCTGTTCGCCGTTATTATCTTTTATCTCGCCAAATCTTGTTAACTCCCCTAAATCTCTATTCTCTTCCAGCTTAAACTTAATTATTTTTTTGTTTTCCATGACACTATTCAAATTTTCTAAAAGTCCATCATGTACAATTTCTCCTTGATTTATAACTATGGCCCTTTTACAGAGGCTCTCTATATCTTGCATATAATGGCTTGTTAACATTACCGTAGTTTTGTTTTGCTCATTATAATACTTGAAAAAATTTCGTATTTGTCTTTGGGCTATTATATCTAAACCTATGGTTGGCTCATCAAGGAAAATAACCTTCGGCCTGTGTATCAGAGCAGCAATTATTTCTATTTTCATTCTTTCCCCTAGGGAGAGTCTTCTCACTTGTACTGGTAATAGTTCCTTTACATCCAAAAGCTCTGTAAGCTCATCTAAAGAATTTCTATATTCTTTATCCTCAAGTTCATATATATATTTGTTTAATAATATACTTTCATTAGCTGGCAAGTCCCACCATAATTGATTTTTCTGAGCCATTACCAATGCAAATTGTTTTTTAAATTCATTGCTTCTATGCCAAGGTGTATAGCCTAATACCTTAGCGTTACCCTCTGTAGGATAAAGAATCCCTGATAATAATTTCATCGTAGTGGTTTTTCCTGAGCCATTAGGCCCTAAAAAGCCTACAATTTCTCCTTCTTCTATTTCAAAGGAAATGCCTTTTAACGCCTCCTTATATAATTTTTCTCTATAAAACAGATTTCTAAAGGAGTTCTTTATTCCTTCTTCCTTTTTGTAATAAGAATAGGTTTTACTAAGGCCTTTAACCTGAATCATGCTCATTTTTACTCTCAACACCCTTCATTTTTCAATTTACGAATATTAGCTCCAATAAGAATTCACATTTTGGTTTTATACAATAAACTAAAATTCTCATTTTTATTTTAATTACACATTGCATATAATTAAATTGTAATTATTATAGATTTTATAGATAAAATATATATTAAGAAATCTTAATATTTTCCTCAGTGAGTTCTTAACCTTTTGATGTTATTTTAAAAATGAAATTCAGATAAGGAGACCTTAAAAAATGAGTGAAAGAATATTAATTGTGGACGACGATGAAAAAATTCGAAATTTGATTTCTATTTATTTGAAAAATGAGGGCTATATAACCTTAGAAGCAGGTGATGCCCTTGAAGCATTAAAGATGCTAGGAGAAGATGATATAGACCTGATCATGCTAGATATAATGATGCCTAATATGGATGGTATTGAAGCCTGTATGAAAATACGAGAGGAAAAGAATATGCCTATTATCATGCTTTCAGCAAAATCAGAGGAATTGGACAAAATTTATGGTCTTAGTTCAGGAGCAGATGATTATATAACAAAGCCCTTTAATCCTATGGAATTAATAGCAAGAGTTAAATCGCAGCTTAGAAGGTATAAAAAATATAATAAAGAAGCAAGTACTGATAATAATATAATTGAAGTAGGAGATTTAACTATCAATACGGATACCCGTCAGGTTTATACTGGAAGCTCTGAAGTGAGGCTTACTCCTAAAGAATTTGACATATTAGAACTTTTGGCGAGAAATAAAGGGATTGTATTAAGCGTAAGTAAAATCTACGAAGCAGTATGGAAAGATGATTTTTTAAAATCCGATAATAATGTAATGGTTCATATAACTAAAATAAGAGAAAAAATTGAAAGTGATACTAAAAATCCTATTTATATAAAAACAGTTTGGGGAGTAGGTTATAAGATATGAAAAAAACTATAATTACTAGTAAAATTAGCATCAAACTTTTGCTCACCTTCTTAGTAAGTCTTCTTTTATCAATATTAGCATTGTTGTTATTTAGTTTAATGGGCATTTCTGCAGTTATGCCAGGCCCTTCAGACTTTTTCTTAGCAATAGGTATATTTATACTCTGCTTATTGTTAATGATAAACAAAGAAGTAAAATACATCAAATATATCTCAGAAAGGGTTAAGAAGATATCTAATGAGGATTTAGGCGCTACCATGGAAATCCATGGAAATGACGAACTTGCTGAGCTTGCTGAAAGTGTAAATTTCATGTCAAAGGAGTTAAAATATAGACGTGAAAAGGAAATAGAAATAGAAAGAACTAAAAATGAACTCATAACTAATATTTCCCACGATTTAAGGACACCCCTTACTTCTATTGTAGGATATGTGGATTTATTAAAAAAGAAAGAATACAAAACTGAAGAACAGCTAAATGAATATGTGGATACCATATATAATAAATCTCAAAACCTTCAAATGCTGATTAATGAATTATTTGAATATACAAAACTTACAACTCCAGGGATAAAAATCAATTATAGCAAGGTTAATTTAAACGGCCTACTAGGACAAATGATTGGAGAGTACACCCCAATCTTTGGTAAAGAAAGTTTAATAATTAAAAAAGATATTTCTGAACAGGATATTTATGTAAATGTTGATATTGAAAAAATAGTGAGAGTATTTGACAATATCTTAATAAATGCAAAAAAGTATAGTTCTAAACCTGCTGACATTCATGTAAAACTCTGCCGCCAGAATAATAAAGCAATTGTGTCAATTTCAAACACAACAAATAAAATTTCTGTAGATAATCTAGATATTATTTTTGAAAAATTTTATAGAGTAGATTCTTCGAGAAGAGATGACGGCGGCTCAGGCCTTGGCCTTGCTATTGCAAGAAGAATTGTGGAATTACATGGCGGAAATATATGGGCAGAATACAAGGATGATGTCATTACGTTTTATATTGAACTAGATGCACAGATATAAAAAGGCATTTAAGAGAAATCTTAAATGTCTTTTTTTACACAGTTTTTTAAGAGACTTAAGAATTCTTAATAAATAAATCGATAAAATGTAAAGAATTCCTTTCTATAATAACCTTATAAATAATAAATTTACTAAAAAACATCAATGTAAATGGGATAAATAGTGTAAAGTTCCCTGAGAATATATACTAATAGTATTTGGAGGAGATAAAAATGAGTATTTTAGGTACTTTTGATTCAATAAAATGGCTAACCGTTTTTGAGATGCTGCTCTGTTTATTAAATTTAGTTGTTTTTGTATGGTATGCTATACCTATTAAAAAATATTACAGATGGTTAGACTTTTTACCAAGTTTAGCTGTGATTATAGCTATTATAAATATTATATATGGAGATACTTCGTATTTAGCTATAGTACTCTATTTATTAACAGTAATAGTATTCTTACGTACAGTAAAGAAAGTATTTAAGCCAAGTTATAGCATTCTTGTCCCAAAGCATAGAATCTTACTCTGTACCTGTGGAGTAATACCAATAATATTAGTATTAATGCTTGCAGGTGAAACAAGATACAATCCAATTAGTAACTTAAGTAATATGAGCTACTCTCAGGCTTTTGTAGAGATGAATAAGCGGCTATCCATTGAATACCCTTTTGGAGATTGGAAGAAAATTAACTGGGATGAATTAAAAAATAAATATGAACCTATATTTCAAAAAGCTGAGCAAGATAAGGACAAAGACTTATACTACAAGACTTTAAGAGAATATGTCTCTTCCATCCCCGATGGACATGTTGCCTTGAGGAATATGCAACAGCTAAAAAAGGAATTTGGCGGCGGCTTTGGAATCCGTGCAATTCGATTGGACAATGGCAGGATATTGGTCAATTCGGTTATAAAGGATAGTCCAGCTGATAGAAACGGATTAAGAATTGGGGCAGAATTGCTGACCTGGGACCAAAAAGACGGGAAAGAAGCTTTTAATAATACAAACTGTAACCTGACCTCTGCGGCTACGGATCATGCCAAATTTTATGCTCAAGGAATTTTTATGGTTCGAGCACCTATAGGAAAAGAAATTCTAGTTGAATTTAAAAATATAGACGAAAAAGAAGTAAAAAAAGTGGTTCTTACAGCCTACGACGATGAATTCCAGACCCTAAAACGCCCTTCTGGAAGTAAAGAGCCCATTGAAGGTAAATTATTAGATAGTGGCTATGCCTATGTGAAAATCAGCAGTTTTCCAATGGCATTCTTTTCAAGGCCTGAAAAAGTACTGGAGGAGAAATTGAAATTATTCCAGGATAGTCAGGTAAAGGGGTTGATTATAGATCTTCGTGACAATAAAGGTGGTGAGGACTCCCTAGTTGCTAAAATGGCTGGGTATTTTGTTAAAGAAGAGAGGCTTTATGAATACTCGAGCTACTATAACCGATTTACCAAGAAGTTTGAGATCAACAATAACGAAGTTAGGAAAATAAAACCTGCTAAGCCTTATTACGGCGGCAAAATAGCTATTTTAATAAACAGCCAAACGGCCAGCTCTGGGGAAGGGCTTCCGCTAGTGCTAAAGGGATTACCTAATGTTAAAATTATTGGATTTACAGCTACAAATGGCTCATTTGGAATGGTCACCAGTCCCATTGAAATTAAAATGCCAGAAGGATTTACCATCAGTTTACCTGATGGAAGGTCACTTAATAAGGATAAAGTTATCCAAGTTGATAGTGACCATACTGGCCAAGGTGGTATAGCTCCTGATATTAAGATTCAATTAGATGAAGAAACTTTTAGGAAAAAGTATATTAATGGACAAGATGTTGAATTAAACTATGCCATAGAAACATTAAAATGATAAATCAAACTAACTTAAAAGAGACTGCACAGGCTTCTCCACAACCACAGGTCACATCACAAACTTTAAACCCACTTTTTAACCTATAAAAGTGGGTTTTATATATTTCTTTGAGTCAAGAAAATATCACTTTAGCAAACGATAATATGGTACTCTTTTTAATTCCTCAAATCCTAATTTATGCGCAAGCTTCCTTGATCCTATATTTGCAGAATTACATGACCAAACTGGTTCGTAACCATTTTCAATGCAATAATCGATTAATTTTGAGCATACCATAGAAGCAAAACCTGAACCTTGCTTTTCTTCGTAAGTTTCAATTCCTATTTCAAGCTTATCATCTACAATATAGGATGAAAATGCAGTAGATGCTGGAAAATCATTCTCTAATAATAAGGTAAAACCTATTCCATTTTTTATAAAGTCACCGAAATTATTCCAAAAATGATTTGGTATTACACTTCCACTTAATTGATAAAAAATAGTTTCAGTCGTTGCAATAATTTTGTAGTGCTCGTTCTTGAGGTTTCTTCTAAATGCTAAATATTTTTTCTTATTAAAAATAAAATTTATTCTCTCATATTCTAAAATTTTTTTATCTTCTCCCGGAAAGAATGATTGTTTATATGGCTCATTGAGATTCTTTTTTATTAGGTTAGTTCCTAAAATAGCGTCCATTTTGGAATATAGTGAAGCAGGATATACTTGCAGCCATTCAAATCCATTCCTGACATTTTCTAAATTAAGCATATGAGATGTGAGCTGTACATAAAAATCTTCTTTGTTTGTTTCTCCATAAAGTAGAGCCATTCCATAAGGATGCTGGATATAAAATGAAGCTGGAGAGGACTCGTCATCAATAAACACCTTCCCTTCTACCTTTCTTTCCAAAACAGCTAATGCAAACATTGTATTTATATCTGCTGATCGAATGATTGGTATCACTTTTTTATAATCTCGGATATCTAATGCTTTCATCATATTTACCCTTCCTTTCTAAAACTATTTCATATAATCAAGGCCATGATATAATTAATTCTTAACTTAATATTCCCTTAATGTTAATTTTAGTATATAATGCAGACATAAATAGTTCAAACGTTTGATATCGACTCTGTACTATTACAGGTAGTAAGAATACAATGTTTTAGGAGATTGGAATCATGTATAAAATAGAATTGGTAAAAGAACATATTATGAATGAGATTGAACAAGGGAAAATTAAAAAAGGACAAAGGCTTCCAGGATGCAGAGAAGTTGCCAAAAAGCTTTCCATCAATAAAATTACAGTGAATAAAGCATATAAGTCTTTAGAGGATTCACATATTCTTTACTCTGTACCAAGGGGTGGTTACTATTTCGTTGGAGCTGATGTCAAAGAGGTGATCACATCAAAGAATATCGACTTTCAAAATATAAAGCCAGATCCAACACTGCTTCCTTATAGAGCTTTTACTCATGCAATAAATCGCGCCATAGAAGAGCATAAAAAAAAGCTTTTTGAATATGATACACCGTTAGGTTTAAAAAGTTTAAGAGAAACTCTAAAAGAAAGGTTTGAACAAAATGGTATATATACTTCCAGCTCACAAATCCTTATCACTCATGGAGCTCAACAAGGGATTTATTTGGCTTTGAAAGCCCTATTTCCTAGCCTATCCAGTGGCAAACTTTTAGTGGAAGCACCAACCTATAATGCAGCCCTAGATATGGCAAAAAGTCTTAATATTGATTGCATAGGGATAAAGAGAACTGCTAATGGAATTGATCTTGATGAGCTGGAAAATATTTTAAAGAAAGAACCTATTAAGGCATTCTATATCATTCCAAGACACCATAACCCGACAGGGTATTCATTAGTAGAGAAAGATAAGAAAAAGTTAGTGGATCTCTGTTACAAATACGGAGTCCTATTAATTGAAGATGACTATTTAGCGGATTTGGGTACAGATAAGCGTACTCTACCCTTACACTACTATGATACGAATCAACTGACTTTCCACATTCGCAGCTTCTCTAAAACCTTTATGCCGGGGATTCGTTTAGGTGCAATGGTTATACCAAATTCCTTCTATGATACTATGATTAAACAAAAGTATTTATTAGATATAAATACATCCAGTATACCTCAGGGTGCACTTGATTTTTTTATAAAATCAGGAATGTATGACCAGCACATAAAAAAAGTAAACGCATGTTATAAACGCAAACTATTGAAAGCCAAAGCAATCCTAACCTATATGTGTCCAGCAGGCTTATCCTTTCATGTTCCCAAGCAAGGTCTTTTTCTATGGTTAACACTGCCCGTTGAAGTTTCAGCCAATAGAATTATAGAAAAACTAGCCCAAAATAACATTCGGGTTTGCTCTTCTTCACAGTTTTATATTACTAATGGTGTAGAGCAAAACCTTAGGCTATGTATATCCGCCGTTCCTGAAGAAGATATTAAAGCATTAGGTGCTGTTATAGAAGCCATCAAAGATGAAATGCGACAATAGGTTATTTATAATATTTTTAGATACTTGATACTTAAATAAAAAGCGGCGGTGACTTAGCAGTCCTCCAATAAGGATATTTACGAAAACATTGTACTTGTTACGCACACAGACATCGAACATTGCGGATGAGATTGTCAAGACAGAATTGATTTATATCTAAAAATGAACAACAGCCTTGCAGACACTTCAAAAGTCTATAAGGCTGTTTGCTTCTGTAGATTATCTTGACTATCTCGCAAACGCAGTTTCGAGGGCAGTTATCAGTAAATTGCTCATAATCGTGTATTAAAACTCAATTTTTCTAATATCCTGCTTCTTAAATTTATATGCAAGAAGAACTGCACAAGTAGTTAATACCAAAGTGGTTAAAATACTTGCTTCAATACCATATTGCCCGCCATTTAAAATGCTGTTTCCATTGGTTGATAAATTGAATATTGCAGCTGTTTCACCATCTTTACCGCTTAAATTAAGTCCACAGATATTTAATAGTATAAAGTTCCAAAAGAAATGTAAACCACAAGCAACATAAATATTTCCGTCATTAATCATATATAGTGCGAAAATTGCAGATACCAACAGTAAATTAATTACTCCAATAATACAGTATATTAAATCTGCTTTAAAGAGTGATGAAAAATGTGGCCATGCAAAAGCTAACGAGCTAATAAAAATTGCAATTATAATAGGAACTCTTTTTGCAAGTGATGTCATCAAAAATCCACGACACATTACTTCTTCCATTGCACTTTGAATAATGAATCCACCCATAAATGCTAAAATAAGCTTATAATCAACAACTTCAAAAATACCGTTATATTTTATTGAATCGGTTAAAAGACTGAGTCCTAAACACATGGCTAATAGCACTACTGCAACCAACATACCCTTTAAATATTCAATAATTTTCTTATTAAAGCCAAGTGTTTTCGGAGAACGCCTTTCAAATATTTTACAATATAGAATTATTACACCAATATGTATAATGTACCCATAATATTTCATTAGTGTCATAGCAGTAGGACTAAGCATTTCTCCATGAAGAACATCGTATCCCATTGCATAATGTATGATAATAATGATTGGCTCTGCAATAAGCATACACCCAAAGTATAAAACAATAAAGGACAGAATTTTTCTTATAAGAAAAAAAAAGGTTGGGACATTTTCATCTTTCATGCTAAATGGGTTAATGCCCTTGATAAAACTTTTAACTGCACTAAAAACAGCACTCATTTTTTGTTCCTCCACAAATTATAATGGTGGAAAACCGTTTGTCGCAAAATATATTACCATTACGATTATATCAACAAGCAAGAATGTACCAACTGCTATGCCGACAATTTTTAGTGCAAGAAAAATTATATCACGAGTTGTCTTTTTCGTTTTTGTAACCTTGCTTCCAATGCTGTCATTTTCTATTTTAGGTTCAGGCTTTTGTCCTTTGATTAATTCATCAATAGACACATGAAAAAACTCCGACAACAATATTAGCTTTTCCATTTCAGGAGTAGTTTCATTAAGTTCCCATTTTGATATGGTTTGTCTTGAAACATTAAGCTGTCCGCCAAGTTCATCTTGTGACATATTTTTTCCTTTTCGTAAGACTAATAGATTTTCTCCAAAACTCATTTTATCACCTCGTATTACTATATCAATTTTTAGTATATCACTGAAACCAATCGTGCGTGGAATCTTGTCAACCAAACTTAACATTTGTGTTAAAGTGGCTTTCCAACTGTATTTCTTTAGATTATATAAGCTTTACTCGTCCCATACCTTAAACTAAGAAACGGAAGATTATTTTTCTAATTCAGTATAGCACTTGTGCCCATTTTTCGTAACCGATGAGAAATTCATTTGAATGATCTTGACAATTCATTTCGTGAGCGCTATGATTACTCACGGAAGAAAAGAGGCTAAATGGAACCATACACGACCATACAACTGAATGTAAAAGTAACACAGGATATTTACAAAATATCCTGTGGCAAATCTTAGGGGCAGAAAACATCCTTATGAGAGGTTTCCTTTATACCCACCACTTTTTTCTCTCTCTTATTCCCATTTAAAAAAACGAATAGAAATTCCAATACAAATGGCTGCTATAAAAGCTATTACAATAATTGAAAATAGTACATCTGTAGCAGGCAAACCCAGCGAGGTTGCTTTCAACAACTTTATTCCCTGCGTTAATGGCATAAAATCAGCTACCTTTTGAAGTGCAGATGGCATTACTTCATAGGGCAAAGTTGCTCCTGAAAAAATAAGCATAGGGAAGTACAAAACACTAGCAATTACGCTGGCGGTTTTTATATCTGGTGAAACTCCGCCTACCATCATACCAAGACTGAACATGGAAAGCATCACTAGCAGGTATGATGCTAAGAATTGCAGCAGTGAGCCAGCAAATTGGAACTGGAAAAAGAGTGATGCAACAGCATAAACAAGAATAAGAGAGACTACTGAGTAAAGCATATAAATTGTTACCTGTACAGCTAAAATCAGAGCTGGGCTTATTGGAGTAACCTTAAACCGTTTCAAAATTTTCTTGTTTCGATAATCCGATATGACTAACGGAAGTCCCATAACTCCTCCTGCGCATATAGCAATAGTGGAAACAGCTCCAAAGGACTGCTCTAAAAAGGTGTATTCTGCCCCATCAAAGGCAGGCCTATTGCCGTATATGATACCGAGGATAATAACCAACACCACTGGCATACATAGTGCAAAAATAAACATGTCCATTCCCCGCAGGGATAGTTTAAGCTCTGTTTTAACCATGGTACTAAATGTTTTCATTTTCTAATTCCTCCTCACCTGTATACCAAAGGTATGCATCTTCTAATTTCTCATAAGGACTGGCCTCAATGGCTTTCTGTACCGTTCCGCAGAAAATCAGGCTTCCATTTTTCAAAATACCTATCCTGTCACATAAGATTTCTACCTCGTCCATAAAATGAGAGGTCAAAAATATGGTTAAGCCTCTACTCTTCAATTCCAACAAGCTATTCCATACACTTCTCCTTGCTTTTGTGTCAAGACCTGTTGTTAATTCATCCAAGAACACAACCTCTGGATTTGAGATCAGTGCAAGCACAATAAACAACCTTTGTTTTTGTCCTCCTGACAATTCATTCACCATATTTTTTGCTTTGTTTTCCAGACCGAACTGCTTTAGCAAAGCTTCATAATCGGCAGGTCTTTTATAAAGGCAATATGTTTCCTGGCAAAGCTCAGTGACGGTTATTTTGTCTTGATAGTTTGCCTCCTGAAATTGAACACCAACTCTCTCGAAAAGCTTTTTTCGCTCCCTATGGGGATTCATTCCCAAAATAGATACTGTTCCGCTATCTGATTTTTTCGTACCTAGTATGCACTCAATGGTAGTGCTCTTTCCTGCTCCGTTAGCACCAATCAAACCAAATACCTCACCTCGTGTAACCTGAAATTTAAGATTTTCAACTGCAGGTATTCCTGCGTAAGTCTTACATAACTTATCAACTTTAATTGTCACTTCCATTTTCCAAACCTCCTTACATTTTGTACATGTAAAATAATACCACCAGAACATAGTCTGGTGGAAAAATGTAGGGTTTTATTTAGTTGAATTATGAAAAGTTTTTAAATCGCTTTTTCATCTTTTTTAACTGAGCCATTACATGAAGAGCATTACTTTCAGCCTCCTGTAATGAAGTAAGTAGTTTATCGCATACAGAAATAATATCATCATCATGTTTAGGAGTATCAATTACTTCTCTGATATTAACACTTGGATCCTGGGAAATGGCGGACAGCATTCGTAAAATGGCTGACAGAGAATAATTAGCACACCTCAAAGAGCGGATAATTTTTAGGCGCATGATATCATCATCCGTATAAACTCGATAACCATTTTGCCTTCGCTTTATTGTAATAAGACCATTTAATTCCCAATTTCTTAAAATATCCATTGTAATCTGTAAATATTCGGCTGTCTGCTTTCTTGTAAGAGATAAATGTCCTGCTTCTCCTGTATGATGTGAGGCAGATAATATCTGTTTTACAATTTCAATTGCTTCTTCCGCATTCTGTTTCTCTACTCTAATCTGTGATAGATAGCTTTCCGTGTGACTAATAGCCACATCAAAATTTTTTGTAGCAGAAATTTTAATAATATCAACAGCTTTTTTGCGTAAGCCATTTTGTAATACCTCAACTTTTAGTACAGCCCTTGCTAATTTGAACTGTTCAATATGCAAATCAGTAAAAACACGATAGCCATTTTCCTGTCTTTCTGGTTTAGGAATTAATTGATACTTTTCATAAAGACGCACTGTATTAGGATGAACACCAACTATTTTTGCTACTTCCGCTGTCTTATACTTATTTCCTATCATATTTTCACCTCCATTGACCTTTATCATAACACACCTTTAAAGTATGGTGTTATAGTGGAGAGTTTATTAACCATTTTTAGCACAGTCACTAGTTTATAACGTGAAAAAAACTGATTACCGTTAAAATAGTAAGGTTTTTAATCTAAATTTTTCCTTTTAGTTTTCGCATAGCAACTTTATTCTTTCACTATTAGTTCCATCACATCGCGTCTCATGCTTCGCGATGCTTCTTTTGTGGGCTTGCCCAAGCGTACAAGCATCTGGATGGTACCTCCACCAGAAGCATAGTCCCGGTGAATGCTACTGTAGAGTTCTTTCATTTCCGGGTATTCCTCCAGAACCTGGCTGAGGGGTTGCATAGCAAAGCCCATACGGTGAGCTTCCAGTATTAGTCTGCTGTAAAACATACCGCTTTTAACCTGGCTTATACGACTGTTGTCATCCGTAATAATCATGGCATAAGCTGGTGTATTGTCCACGGATGTACGGGTAGATTTAATAAAAAGCTCCGAGGAAGCTTTGCCACTGTTCATCGAAGGAAAGAGCGTAACCAAGCCCTGCATGAGATGGCGCATGATCCCGGAAGTACCCTGTCCTTCAACAGAAAAGCCATAGCGGTATTTATTTTTTTGGTGCTCGTTAGTGCGGAAGATATTTTCCGACTCCTGCATAACGCGGTTTACACCTGCTTCGATTACCGCCCCCTTCATTGCATAGCTCCCCAATTTGTCCATAGTTTCTTTATCCTGAAAAATCTTTATGGATCTATTGACATCACCATTGATGTTTTCCAACTGTTTTACCTGTTCAGGGATTAACTTGGTTGACTGGTACGCCGCCCTGTTTGTATCCGATAAAAACATAAAATCATAAAGCGGGCTGCTTTGAGGCTTGCCTTTCGTAAGCGTGATTTTCGCCACCGGTTTAGTTTTCATGCTCTCCAACAGTTTTTGCTCATCATAGCCGCCCTCCGGGAACAACTCCACTGCAGTATTATATCCTAATTGATCTCCGGCAATATTGACATACTCCAAAAATGTGCCTTGAGTAATCATCATTTGACGTGCAAAAGGATCTACCTCTTTTGTTAAGAGGTCACTGTCGGCGTATAAGTAAAATACCATGGGATCATCTTTGTCGAGCCGGATTTTCCAAGGCTGCATATTATGGCCATTGGCAGCTAGTACCCCGTGAGACACAAGACGTATTCTTAGATCATTAAATTTTTGTGAGTAGGTCTTTTGCCAAGGTTCCATGTACTTTGGCGACTCAAAAATACCACTTATGATGAATAAGGATGCAAAAGCTATGATTAATAAAGCTCCAAAGCATGAAAGAATAATAGTCATCGTTTTCTTCACCGTCCTTTTACTCATCTATGATTTCCTCCATTTTCAGTTTGTATTGATCTGATGATAAGTTCAAAAGCTGCTGATATCAATTCCTCCGGTGTCGTCCTGTGATAATTCTTAATATAATTCTCCTTTTTCTTTGCGGTATTAAAAACGCCAATCGTACAGGCCCATAAAGCAAGAGCTGTTGTTACGACATCCAAATCACCGCGGATGGAACCTTCTGCAATACCCTTTTCCAGTGCTCCGGTCAAATGCCCTAGTATTTCCTCTCCAAGTGTATAGCATTCTTCTCTCGATTGATCCGGAATCCCTTTTTGAAAATCCAATTCACCGTTTTCATATTCCATAATTGCCTCAAAATATTTTGGATAATCCTTGCTGAACTGATAGAGTGTCAAAGAAATTTGCCTCATTTCCTCTATGGCGTTGCAAGCTTTTTCTTTTTGTGCATTATCCTTCAGCATACCAATTAGCAGCCTGTATCCCCTTGTCATAATTTCAAAATAGATCTGCTCCTTACTGTTGAAATAGACATACACTGTTCTCTTGCTAAACTCAGCCTCTTTGGCCACATCATCCATGGTGGCATTGTCATATCCCTTTGTAAAAAAGATTCTTTCTGCTGCTTCAATAATATCGTTTCTTCTGATTTCCTTTTCTTTTCCTTTGCGTTCAATGATTCCCAACAGCTACACCTCTCAAATTCATCTTAGTGTTATAAAGTAAACTAATAGTTTACTTTATTGTATAATATATATTTTCTTATGTCAATAAGCACACTTTTGTATTGCGCTAATCTGTGGTATACATGCTATACTCTTGTCATAAAAAAATACACCTCCTTATTGTAATATTCATATTACAATAAGGGATGTACCTGTCCTATATCCATAAAACTAAAGAGCCCAGTTGCAGTTTTAACCGTTTTTCATCTGATCGACAAAGCGGGTAATGTTTTCTTTCATGATGCGGCACTGATTCTTGTCCGAGCCGGAAATCCTTTTAATTATAAAACGCTCCAGAAAATTCATCTTTTTAAAATCATACTCTCCGCCAAAGGACTCCTTTGCAACGGCGGAGGACAGCAGTTCTCGTGGGAAAGAAGACTCCAGCTGCTTCTGAGCATCGTCCCCGTCGGCCATTCCGCATATAAAAAAGCCAAGCTTTTTACTCTTCAGGGCATTGAGATTTTCCATGCAGAAACGAGCTACCGGTTTTCGTATTCTCCCCGCATAGATCGAACCGCCAATGATAACCTTATCATATTGTGCCAGATTGGGGCGATCGCTGCTTAAGTCACAGATGTCGGTCTTTTCATCAAGCTTTTTTGCAAGCATCTCAGCGCATGTTTTTGTAAATCCGTATTTGGTTGCATATGCAATTAACGTACTCATTTTCCAATTCCTCCTACACAATTATTTAGTTAGCGTTTTCTATTGATTTCAAAAAGCTATATCATCTCTCGTAATTTTAATCACTATATTATTTTTAGCAATCGGTAAGGCCTTTTATCGTAAACTCCGTCAGATAATCTATAATTTGCGGGAAATAACGAAGGCCTATTTCCTCTTTATGGGTTTCGATGGTAATGATTGCTGTGAAAATAGCCATAATTAGCTCGCTGTCAATGTCTTTCCTCATTTTTCCATCAGCTTGCCATTTTTTTACAAATTCCAAAAAGCCGCTATACATAAAATCAAGACTTTCCAATCCCTTTTCTTCACGGAAATGCTGCTCTATTTTGTTGAACACGTCCTTATTATACCACTCCTTCAAGATTGGATTCGAATTCATGCCTTTTAAGTTCAATAATAATAATTCTCTGACTAAATACAAGGGATCAGCATTAGGGTCAATTGATTTTAAAATACTTTTCTTAAGCTCTTCGTTTTCTGCCATATATATTTCCATGAAAAGTTCCTCTTTAGAGGAGTAGTAATTATAAAAAGTTCCTGTTCCTATTCCTACAGCTTTTGTTATATTAGAAATATTTGTTTCTTTGAATCCTTTCTTGCTGAACAGTTCTTTTCCGCACTGAAATATATCTGCTTTAGTATTCTTCAATTATTTTTCCTCCTCTCTCTGCGCACTATCCTGACAATTTTGCCTAGACATCAACTTCCCCATACAATCAAAAATTCGGCCTGCCAGACTTTTAATAGGATCTAATGAAATATCGTAATAATAAGTTGAATCAAACCAACCTTTTTCTTCATAATACCGATAGTCCAGGTACGTATTATTAAGCATTGACCTCATACTTGTACGGGACATCCGAAACATCATAAGCCTAAAAAAGGACGGAGATGGAAGGGTAGTACGCATAAGTTCGTCGTAAAATCTCGCGGCCGCCTTTTTGATTTCAAGCATATTCTTTTTCTGCACAGCCTCTGTTATCGGCTCAAGGGTTTTTAGGGTACATCCCTTTACAATCCTAAAACCAAAGTTTTCTCCCATATTGCTAAGGTACTTCACTATAGAGCCTCCCCCGAAAATACCCTGAGTTACTATAGATGTGAAGGTCTTTCCGAAAAAACGCGGCCGATGGAAAATAAAAGCAAGCCGATCAAATAAATTTTTCATTGATGCCGATACATGAAATGAATAATTGGGGGTGGCAAAAATAACTCCATTGGAGTCGGCTATCTTCTCAATCAGCAAATCTCGGTCATCTCGTATGGGGCAATATTCTTCTCCTTTGTCAAAGCAGAGTTTGCAGCCCCTGCAATATTCAAGACTATAATCTTTTAAGAAAACATACTCGAAGTCTATTTCCGTGTATGATTTTAAATTTTTCTCAAATTCACGGACTGCTTCATAAGTTGCTTGCTTTCGAGCACTTCCAATAAACGCGGTAACCTTTTTCATTTGAGACACCCATCCCATTCAATTAATTCAAGCAAAGTGAATGAATAAAGTTTTATTCATTCATATTTTATCATTAGCCAAATTAATCGTCAAGCTTTATTATTTTTTATATTCACTATAATACTATGTCACAATTATATACATGGTCCTCCAAATAACTATCGATACTATTGATAGTCAATATAGCCCAGATTAGATGCCGTCTGCCATCCCATGCCATTATCATACAATATCCTTAAATCATATACCTTTTCACACACATGAAGTATATAATTATCCAAATCCCTATCCCCATAACAACTAATAAAAATTTGTTAATAAACCATATAGGGTTTTGTGTGTTGGCAAACCTTATAAACAGATAAAAATAACTGAAGAATTTATATCGGATCATACTTTTTGCCAGTAGCGAGGATAACCAAAAGACTCCGCACATAGCTGTAGAGGTGTACTGACTTTTAAAAACAAATGAGCATAATAATCCAAAAGAAGAAAGACTAAAGGCTGTGGAAATATACACAATAAACAATTCTATTAATGTAACTGAAGGCTTTATTACGTGGATTATAAACATTGCTGATATAACAAAAGCACTTATTATACAAAGTATAAAAATATAGCGTACCAGCACCCATTTGAATAAGGATTTGGACTGTGCTTTTATAAGGTCAAATATTTCATCAGAACGTGTTTTACACCATTGAGTAACTCCAATTGCAGCATAAAACGGAAATAATATCTCAAATCCAAGATAATACCAGTTGATAAGGTTACCTCCCATAATAAAGGTGACTAAAAACATGCCTACAATCAATGTGGAAATCCAATATATATTAGTACCAGTGATTTTGTTCTCAAATGACAAATAATTAAACATTATTTTTCCCTCCAAAACCGCCCCAGTGGAAGAAGTAGTAAAAGGCTTAAGATTCCAGTAATCACAAGAAAGGCTGCATTAAAAAGTATTTTAAAAGAAGAAGGTTCAGCAAGTCCATAGTTGTATAAAAGCTTAGTTAAATCACCGCTAAGGAGTAAATAGAATGGAAGTTTATCACCGTCTGGTGTGATTATTAGGTTCCACATAAAATATGTAGAAAAAAGGGCATAAAAAAATCGTATATCTATGAGAATAGGAAATGCTAATGAACAGCCTACTACGAATATTGATGCAGGAATTATAACGCAAATAAAAGCAATTATATATGGATAAACAACAAAATTACCTGGAGTCCAGACAGCCTGAGCAAAACCATTTATTGCAAGGTATATGACAAAAAGCAAGATTACAAAGATAAAATTTCCGAAAAACTTACCAAATACATATTGAGATCGACTTAAAGGTTTAACCATAAAAATTTCATCAATACCTTTTTTTACATCACCACAAATTTGATTAGCTATTAAAAATACAAATCCAAACAAAAGTATGACACCTGGCTGAGGTAAAAGTCTTGATACAACATATCCCTGCTTTATAAGTTGCGGCAGGCGGTTTAAATTAGCAGCGGATGGGAAGTTATCGATTAGTGCCAAGGCTGTTGCTATAATAAGTATCAACCAAAATCCAACTTTCCCAAACTGCATTTTAAACTCATATTTAGCAATGGTAAACACTCTACTCATTTAGCTTCCCCCCATACAATATATATAAGCATCCTCCAATGTTTCAGAAACGGGTTTGGCTGTGAATATACCTTGCTCATCCAGCAACCTGACATTAATATGTTTTTTTTCATATGTAGTGGATATAACCACCGCCTTTTTCTGTATATCAATAAGCTCTGATTCATCAGTTATCTCAAGAACCTTAACCCTGTTACGCACTTGGCTAGTGAGTTCTCTGGATGCTCCTGCAAAAAATAGCTTTCCTTTTCTAAGAATTGCTAGATTTTCACAAAGTTGATAAACGTCTTCTACTATATGCGTTGATAAAATAACTGTGTTTCCGTCTTTAGCATAACGGGAAATAACGCCTCGAAATCGAACTCTTTCAGTGGGGTCAAGTCCAGCCGTTGGTTCATCGACGATAAGTATCCTAGGACTTCCCACAATGGCTTGAGCAATGCCTATACGGCGTTTCATACCACCTGAAAGCTGGCTAATTTTCCGTTTTTTAAATTCCTGCATATCCACCTGTTCCAGAGCATTTAAGACTTCCGCTTTATTTGATATGCCTTTTAATTCTGCCATATAACTTACAAAATCAAAGGCTGTAAGATTTGGATACATAGTGAGTTCCTGCGGTAGATATCCTATGATTTTTCGAACACCATCACCATCTTTTATACTATCCATACCATTTATAACAATATTGCCCCTTGTAGGCTTGATTATGGTTGCCATTGCTTTCATAAGAGTTGTTTTTCCAGCACCGTTATGTCCTAGCAATCCAAAAACACCGGAACCTATTGAAAAGCTAACATTTTCAAGTCCTTTCACGTTATTTTTATATTCTTTAGTAACATTGCTTATTTGTATAGTATTCACTTGTTTCACTCCATTTCGTTTGAGTTTGATTGGCAGGATAAGGGTGAAAGTATCCTCTTGACCCCGCAATGGAAAGGCCTATGGCACCTAAAAAAATGATTAAGGCAATAATAACTGCAGCTGCTTTAGTTACCCATAAAGGTTGTGACAACATGAAAGCAAGTCGTCTCTTTGTATGAATAAAGTCCAATAAGCCTGTGTTTTTGATCGTCTGTTTTTTCCCTAAAACGGAAAATTGCATTAATTTAATCATGGTATTTGCATATGCACAGGAGTCGGATCCCTGTATCATTGCAATAGTCTTTTGGTCACAATCTAGTTCACAGGAAAGATAATACTCATGTTGTGCAAGCCAACAGATTGGGTTAAACCAATGGAAACAGCATATAAGGTCAAAGACTCTCTGCATTAATAAATGCTTTCGCTTTATATGAACCAATTCATGTAATAAAATTATATCAAGTTCTTCATCTGACAAATTATCTATAATGTGCTCGTTCAATATGACTTTTGGAAAAAATATAGAAGCCGCGCAAGCTGGTTGCTTCAATGTACCAAACCGAACCTCTGGAAGTTTTCTTATATGAAGAGCTCCGCTAAGCCTTTTAACTTTGTTCAGTATTTTCTCATCTGCACATAAAGGAAACCTTTTTATTGCAAGTATAGTGATAAAAGCCTTTACTATCATAAAGATAAAGAATACTGAAAATAAGGCTGCCCACACAGTTGAGGCAATAATAAATTTATCAAGCCACTGCGTATTAGGCGCAATAATGAAAACCCCAGGTATAACCGTAGGTAAAGCAAATAGCAGAACCATGGCAGAACAAATGGAAAAGGGCAGTATTACTTTAAGAATATTTTGCGAGAACATGACAAATAGCCAAGCAATGCTTCCAAAGGCCGTCACAAACAGTACTATATAAAATATATCAGCAATCATTTTTTCTTATCCCTTTCGTATTTTTCAACGATTTCTTTTAACTTGGCCAGTTCATCTTCGGAAATGCTATCACTATGAATAAAGCTTGTCACCATGCTACTGATAGAACCATTGAAGACTCTACTAAGAAAGCTTTTACTCTCTTCAATTTTACATTTTTGTTCAGGTATAGTAGGCGAATATAAGAAGCCTTTTCCCTGCTGCTTTGTCTCCAAAGCACCCTTTTTTACAAGTCGTGAGAGATATGTTTGAATGGTTGTTGTGCTCCAGTTTTTATTTTTCAACTGTTCAGTAATCTGCATAAGTGTTTGAGGAGATTTTTCCCACAACACTTTCATTACCTCCCATTCAGATTCAGAAATGGATATATTTTTGTTTAACATTTTATTCTCCTTTCAAACTTATAACTACAAGTGTAGTTTTAGTATATTTTATTAAACTACACTTGTCAATATATAAATGTAAAATTTACCATACCTATTATCTTATTACATAACTCTTTATTATTTCTACATAAAAGGTGTAAATACCGCAATAAAAAAGCTCCACCAAACTATAAGCCTGGAGGAGCATAAAAACTCACTTTGATATTTATTTAAAAATTTTTAAAGACTTTGATATCAGTCTACTTCTTCTCTAGCCTCACTGTTTAGGCATCAAAACTCACAGGTCCTCAACTAAGGGAAATAGTAATTGAATTGCAAACCCTTTTTCATACTCAGACTCAACTTCAATTTCAATCTGTAATTCATCGCATAGTTTCTTTACAAGATACAATCCAATTCCAGTAGACTGGCTTCGGTTAAGGTTATCTCCTGTAAATCCTTTGTCAAAAATGAAAGGAAGATCGGAAGTAAGCACCCCAATGCCATTATCAGAAATCCTTAAATAATACCGATTGTTTATACTATCAAGACCAGTTTTTAACCAGATAAAGCTCTCTACTTCTTCCTTGGAGTATTTCACTGCATTAACGAATATTTGCGTAAAAATGAACCGAAGTGCCTTTTTATCCGACACAATTGGGACATCTTCCATCTGAGAAATAACTGAAACTTCTTTTTCCGTCAGTAATGCCTGGAGTTCCAACAGTATATCTTCATAGCAAAGATTCAACGAGACTCTCTCTAAGCGATAGTCAACATGCGATGCCTGCAATCTTGCATAAAATAATATCTGTTCAACATCATCACTGATATTAATTCTTACATGTTCAAGTCTTTGATGCACTAGCTCCGACATTTCTTCTTTACGATTTTCCAAAATCAACGTTGCCAAAGAAATAGGTGTCTTTATCTCATGAACCCAACTTTCAATAAATTCTTCATATTCTATGGATTGAAGCTTGGCATCCTCTAATTGGTCATTTAGCATCCGTAACTTATTAGCTAGATAACTCACTTTTCCCTTACGAGATTCACCAATGTGTTCTACCAAATGAGCTTCATGTTCCGGTGAGGGTTCACGAAGGAAATCATAGAAGGCTTTGTCTTGTTTCTCCTTCCTTTTCCAAACAAGTGACATGCCAAAGACAATACTGACTACAGAAAAAATAACCATGATACCAACTAGGAGTCCGAATGTTTCCGGATATGCTAACCAAGCCATAAAAATAAAAAAAGCATCACTAATACAAATTAATGATATCCAAGGACGTGATTCCTTTAGAACATTAATCCAATCTCTTGGCTTCATTGGCGTTCACCTCCTTGTAATTGATAACCAATCCCTCTGACAGTCCTGATTCGATTAGTCAATCCAACTTCATCTAGGGTCTTACGTAATCTGGTCATATTTACTTGTAATATGTTCTCATCAACATAGTCGCTACTCCCCCACAGCAGGCTAAAAAGCTCCTCTTTTTTTACTACTAAAGGAGCAGCTTTTAGCAAGGCCTTCATAATAATTCCCTCATTTTCCGATAATGAAACAGAATGCTCACCAACATATAATACATTTGCATTCTCATCTAACTGAAAATCACCAGCATCTAGCAGAACACGCATATTTGCATAGATATGAATCAGCTTTTGAATTCTAGCAATCAGACGTTTAGGATGACATGGTTTCGTTAAATAATCATCTGCACCTAAATCTAATGCATGCAGCTCATCACGAAGTTGATTACGTGAAGTCAGCACCAAAATAGGACCAATTCCTCTAGCCTTAAGCCCACGACAAATATCGAATCCAGAAAGCTTTGGCAAATTCAAATCTAACACAATTAACGAAGGAGAAGCTGAAGCAATATCTTCCAAAACGGTATCAAAAGAAGAGATACACTCTACAGAGTATCCCTCTTTCTCTAATATACTTTGTAACTCTGCACGTAGAAAGACGTCGTCCTCAACAATGACTATCCTTTCCACGTTCTCACCCCCTATCGAATCTCATTTAATTTCTTGATTTCCTCATCACTCTTCCGCTGGATCATCCATATATAGCAAAGTTCAAAAACTATAAAGACAATAAGTGCACTTCCTACCATCAAAGTAATGCTGGTAAGGTTTAAGTTTGATGTCTTCGGAATTCTCAGGAAAGATCCTAGCATGGACCAAATACCAAAAATAGAACTAATCAATGCTACAGCAATGGCCAAACCGAAATACCACCAAATTTGTATCCTTGCTGATGAACACAGGGATTTTACACTTGCACCTAACATAGATAATGTGAAATACCTATGTCTTGTACTTCTTTGCTGCATAAGAAACTTCAATCCTAACACTGTGTTTGCAATGATAAGGAACATCACACCTAAATAAAGTGTGGTATAACTTCCTGCCACTATATAAAACAACTGTCTTCCCATGCTAGTAAGATAGCTTTCATATTTTAAGCCAAATGTATTGAGCAGCTCATCTACTTGATGCATGGCTTGCATCAACCCCTTTTCTCTAACAAAATCAGAATCTAGAACCATATTCCAGAGTAATGAATCTCTCGAATTTCCAACCAAAGCATTGTACATATCATCGTGAACAATCAAAGCATAGGAAATAGTGATGGCTCGATCTGCAACAAGATTGCTTGTATATAGTGTTGATGTCAATTTGTATTGTTTTTCATCGATACCAACTGTTGGATTCCATCGCAATGCCTTCCTCAATACATCATGGGAGAATGAAAACTCCTCATTAGAATATATTGCAACTTCATTAGCTCCCAGCACAATGGCAGGCTTGTTTATAGACTTAAGCAGTGCATTATAACTAGAAAGAGAAATTAAATAAGGAGCACCTCGAGAAGATAAATCCCTTAGTAGATTTTCTTTTTCCTCTGAATTTTTTTCTCTCGAAACCGCTTCTTCCAATTCTTCCCAAGAAAAAGTGTGTGCTATAGTATTTTCAGGCATACCTGCATAAGGTGTCCTTAAATGATTAAGTTTCATGAGATAATAATCCTTTACATAGGGCCTTAATTTATCAGAGGCCAGTACTGAAGCAATTTCTTTTTCCGAACCTTCAAGAGTAAAATCTGCTGTTCTTCTGGATGCTGCACCTCGATCTAAAGTTGTAGAAATACCATAAGCAAAACAAACCATGGCCATAAGAATTAGCAGTGATGATATAGCAAGAGAACCCCATTGATGTAGAACATTCTCTTGAAGCTGTCTTCCTGTAAATATAAATAATCCGGTAGAAGAACTACTTTTACTTTTTATCCATCCTCCAATCAAACTTCCCAATCCGCGAAACAGCATAAAAGTCCCACTGATGCCTATGAGCAGTATTAATGCAAACATTAGAACATCAAGACTACGCAAATATAAAACTGCCAACACATAAGCTGCACATAACAAAACTGCTCCAAGCAGCAAACTAAACACGCCCCATGCATACGAAGGAATTCTTTGTACTTTTTCCTTCTGCTCATTTAGCAAATCCACAGGTTCCTTGCTGCTCATTCTCAAACTAAGAATAAACACTGCTAATAATTGTACCATAATGAAACCAAATACCGTTAATCCTAGACCCATCCAGGAGATACGAAACTTATGACCAATGATACTCATTCCAATAAGTTTAGAGGTTGCCAGACTAATTAGTTCTGTTAAAAATAAGGAAACTGGAATTCCAATGAACAAGGCCACTAAACCATTCCACAATGTTTCCCCCATAATCATAGCGAACAACTTGCTTCGCTTCATCCCCATCATCAAATAGATTCCAAATTCATGACTACGACGTTGTAATTGATATCTGTTCGCAAAATAAACCAGAAAAAATACGAAGAACAGCGAGACGGCATAGAACACCGGAATCATTAACAAAAGCTTTGCTACCGCATCACTCTCAATGGTCTTTAGATACATCATAACATCCTGTTCTCCAAGGGAAAGGATCACATAAAAAGCAACAATAGAAATAACTAACGAGGCAAAATAAACCTCATTTTCTTTTCGGATCTTACGACTATTTCGTTTGATGAAATCAAAGAACATTGGTACTGCCTCCTCCCAACTGTGCCATAACAGTTAAGATGCGTTCATAGAAGGAATTCCTAGTTTCTCCAGGCACTTTCTTTCGAAGCTCATGAAAAATAACCCCGTCTTGGATGAATAAGATTCTTGAGCAAAAGCTTGCTGCATTAGCATCGTGAGTAACCATCAAAATCGTAGCCCCATCTGTCTGACTGATGGAAGATAGTTTTTCCATCAAGATTTTTGCATTTTTCGTATCCAAGGCACCAGTTGGCTCATCTGCTAATACAATGCTTGGATTGGAGATTAACGCTCTTGCTGCTGCAACTCTCTGCTTCTGACCTCCTGACATTTGAGAAGGAAATTTATTTAATACCTCCTCAATATCAAATTGCTTCGCTAATTTTTGAAGTTGTGCTTCTTGCATTTTAACACTCTCTCCATGTATAGACAACGGCAAAATAATATTTTCTCTAGCAGTTAAGTTATCTAATAACTCAAATTCCTGAAATAGATAACCAATTTTACTCCCTCGATATTTTGCTAGCTGGGCTCCTCTAAATGAGGAAATATTCTGTCCCTCCAAGGAAACTTGTCCTGAGGTCGGTTTAAGCATCGTTGCAATGCAATTAAGCAATGTGGTCTTGCCTGACCCACTTGCACCCATGATTCCAAGAAATTCTCCTGGAAAAACATCAAAAGTAATTCCCTTTAACGCAGCGGTTTCACTTTGTCCCTTACCATATGTCTTATGTACTTCCTGAACTTGAAGCAGTTTATCTGAAATTTTCATATCATATCCTCCCTTACTTTTCCCTATTAATACTATACATTATAAATTTACCGGTTGATACTTACAGTTGTTGTAAGGTTTATAATGCTCTGTTTGAACTTATGAAATGTTGTTAAAAGATATTAAATTGAAGAAGAGCTAATCTTATTTAAGGCAGAATATAGTGGCATGACATTGCATTTTAAGCCAATTAAATCAATTACATTTTTTATTGAATTGTGATAAAATAGGTATGACATTGAAACGAGCATATGGAGGTTAAACTATGAATATAAAATTATTAGAAGTCTTTTTAGCTGTTGTTGATCATAAAACAATGTCTGCTGCAGCTAATAGACTTTTCACTACACAACCGAACATTTCGCTCATGATTAAGGATTTAGAGAATTACTATTCAACAAGATTATTTAATCGTGTTTCTAAAAGACTCTATTTAACCCCTGAAGGGATAAAATTAGAAAAATATGCACGAAAAGTAATGGCCGATTTTAAAGAAATGAATGAAGCAATGTTTAACCAAAACAAGATAATTCGTATTGGTGCTAGTGTTACAGTTGGGCAATACTTATTAAACGGATATCTTAAAAAGTTGAAATCTTTGATGCAAAATATAGAGTTTGAAGTGGTGATTAACAATACTGCAGAAATAGAAAAGCTAATATTGAATAATAGAATTGATATTGCTATTGTTGAAGGTAAAGTTAATTCAAAAAATATAATTCAAGTTGAAATTTTAGAGGATGAGTTAATAGCTATACTTAGTTATGACTATCCTCTTGATAATAATATTAAAAGTTTATCAGATTTGGAACTATTACCTTGGGTTTCTCGCGAAGAGGGAAGCCATTATAGAAATCAATTTGAAATTGACATGAATGAAAGAAAGATTTATCCTCAAGTGGTTTTTAGAGCAACAAATTTAGAAACGATTATACAAGCTGTTGAAAATCAATATGGTTTTGCTATTATTTCTAAAATAGCTGCTGAAGAAGCACTAAAAAAGCAAAGTTTAAAACAATTAAACTTTGCTGATTATAGCTGTCCACGTTCAATAAGATATATTTATAACAGAAATCATGATAAAGATCCAATTATATCTCAAATTTTAGATTACATTAATAATAAATTGTAGAGCAGTACCAACAATACCTGTTCCTATAATAATACTTACCGCATTGACTTTATACTTTCTAAGAATTATAAATCCACCAATAAATAGTATAAATTCAAGCCATCTAAATCTGCTAAGAACTATGTTATTAAAATCAGTATTAAATAATGCAAGGACTAAAATTGAAACACCTGCACTACCAATTAAGGCCACAACAGCAGGTCTAAGAGCTCCTAATACTGTTTGAACTCCGGAAAAATTCCTGTATTTATAATAAAAGTAAGCAAGAATTAAACAAATGATAAATGCAGGAAGAATACATCCAAGGGTGCATATTACCGCCCCTAAAGTACCATATACTCTTTGTCCAACAAATGTGGCTGAATTGATTGAAATTGGCCCTGGGGTCATCTCAGCAATTGTAATTAAATCTGTAAACTCAGCCATGGTTAGCAATTTATGAGTGTTAACCACTTGTTCTTGAATAAGCGGAATTGCTGCATATCCCCCACCAACACTAAATAAACCTACTTGTATAAAACTAATGAATAGAGTCCATAGAAGTTCCATTGCGTTTCTCCTTTCTATAGTCCAAAAGTACAGTAATAAGTCCAATTCCTAAACAAATAAATATGATATACATAGCACTAAGTTTAAAGAAATAGGCTGCTATAAAAGCAACTATCATAACAATTATGTACAGAACCTTCTTCATTTTAACTACATTTTTCCCCAAATTAACAACTACATCTAAAATTACAGCAGCTACTCCAGCTCGCATTACTTGTAAAGCAGTTGAAATTATCTGGCTATTCTTAAATTCTTTATAGAAAATTGAAATGAGTGAAATAATAACAAAAGGCGGAATTATTGTACCTAATATGGCAACTATACTTCCTAAGATACCATGGATTCTATATCCTAAAATTACACTTGCATTCACTGGAATAGGACCTGGACTTGATTGCGCAATAGCAGAAATATCCAACATTTCATCTTCATCTAGCCAATTTAACTCTTCAACAAATTTCTTCTTATATAGAGAAACAATTACAAACCCGCCACCAAATGTGAATGCGCTTAAAGTGAAGGTTGAAATAAAAAGTTTCCAAAGTCTATTTTCTTTCATATACATCTCTCCTCTCCTTTACAAGATCAGTTTATCAACTGATGGTTAATAAGTAAAATATATATTTATTATGATATATATAATAAAATGTTATATATAATTTGAAAATAGGAGGATTGCTTAGTATTGACCAAGTCGTAAAACAGATCAATAACTGGCATAAATTATTACCCAAGATATGAATATAAAAGTTCCCTCAAACTAAGTTCAAGGGAATATAAAACACACTTCAATATTCAATTAAAATCCTTCAAAGTCTTTGAAATCAGCCTATTTCTTTACTATCTTTACCACTGTCTCCACGTGGCTCGAGAGGATAGTATGAATGTCTTTCGAGCTGTCGGTAAGCGGAAACATATCCACAGCAGTTTTGGCACTATCGGTAGATGGGAACATATCAATCGGTTTTTGACTGTTTTTTAAGAAACCGTGGTATGGGGGGAATATATCGAAGCAATCATCGACAATAATGCACAAACAATTCAACCTTTTTCATAATCAACGCTATTCAAAAAGGTACTTAGATATTAATACAAGACTCTATAGACTTTTTCATATGATTAATGAGTGAAGCTACCTCGGACTCCAGCCCTTCCCACTTATCAATACATTCTCCTAGATAAGCTTTTCTGGCTATGTCGAGTAAAGCTGCTTGTTCAATGGGTAATTGAGGGATGGCCCATTCTGCTGCCTGATCCTTTGAGCTAATTTCACCGGTAGAGGCTGTCAACCACATTCTGGCTAACGTTAAAATGACATTGCGCTCGTCTCCTTTTATATCCGCCATTAATCCAGGTAAAGACTCTTTGATAGCCTTTCGAATGTCTGTTATTGGTACAGGTTCTAGAATATCTGATATATTCGGTCCGACAAGCGGAATGCTATTCATTATCGCTTGCTTTAAAAGAATCGCTAAATCAGGGTCATAAGTTCGTCTAGGAATTTCTCCTTTTTCAAACTGTTCTCTTAGCCACTCCCCATACATAAATTCATATTTAGGCGGAAAATGCCAAGGAAGCATATCATTTTTATTGATAACCGTAACTTCAAGTGGTCTTATAGCATTTGTATTTCCTACCTTCCCAGATACAAGTATTAATTTTTGTGTAAGCTCTCTTCGAATTTCTTCAGATAATATATTATTTGTGACCACCAAAATATCTACATCACTATTAATACGTAATCCTCCCATTACTGCAGAACCATATAAATAAACCCCAACTAATAAACCATCAAGCAACTCCTCTATCATTTCAATTGCTTGAATTGTTTCCTTTGGTATTTTCTTCATCGAATTGCCCTTCAAATTGTTATCTCCTTTCATCAAAAAATAGAGCATCTTTATGAAATTCTATTGCATCCTTAATCAAATCTTTGTTCCATTTCCTTCCGTTCCGAAGTATTGATTATATAAGTCTTTCGTATATCTTGTTATATTTTTATCATACTCAGGATAAACAAATCCAAGTATTTCATGCCGTAGAATCTGGTTCAGGTGATCAATCGCAAACAGTATCTCTTTACGGCACAAGCCTTTAACAGCATAGGTTGTTACATTCCAAAATTCATTGCAACAGTCATCGTATTTCCTCATGGTAGGTTTCTTTACATAACTTCTATCCTTGTTTTCTACTTGCAGATACAATCAGCATCATGGGACGGCGCATTTCGTCCTCCATCCTCGGAATATCTACTACCTTTAATCTGTGGAAAATGGGTTTTATCTTTTGCTACCCTCAGCATTTTATGAGAAATATCAACACCTACGACAGAAGAAGCAGCAATTATACTCATAATCCGAATTATAATTAATGCTCATTAATGTATAGATTCAGCGCATCATGAAACACATCAATTCTAGTCTCCTGCGGTTCGGTTTCTTCATTCAAAACAAGATCCACCATGTGATGCGGAGTTTTTCCGCCGATAGTCATGGATTTAATGCAGGAAACGCAATAGACCACAACATCCTGACAAGGCATCTGGGAGGCACGCTTTTTCTGCAGTTCTGTAACTTTTTCGATTGGCAACTGTGGATAAAAATTATCACCACAGCAGATTGATTTTATCCCACTGAATTTAGAGTCAATAATTTCTATATTCATTTTCCTCAAAATGCTTCTGACTGCTTCATGGACCTGCGGCTTGGGTCGGTATGAACAAGAGTCTTGTACCGAAACTATCAGTCCGGTATAATCCGGTAAAGGCAGATTTTCGATGCTATCCAATACTTCCCACAAAGAAATTGTTCGTATCCCTTCATATAAGGAACGAAATCTTCTGTCACAGCCTGCGCAGTTATTAATGATAGTAGATCCGTGAGGCAGCTGTGGATCATGATGGCAGCAAATGCTGTGAATCTTCACCGATCCAAAATATTTATTAAGCACATCCAGTATTTTATGTCCAGATTCAGGTTTGTAAATACTTAATGCACAACCTGGGTTGAAATAACATTTTTTCGTATCAATGTTAGAAATTTTAATGCTCGGAATCCGAATGTCATCCACTTACTAATCCTCCTAGTATATCGCCCTGTTTTTCAAGTTTCAGCAGAGCTTTTTTCATGTAAAGGCCACCTGCATAGCCAATAAATTTGCCGTATGTTCCGATTACCCGTTGACACGGAACAGCGATTGTAATTGGTTGAATTTTTATTGTCTGCCATGCCCACTGCACGGGTTGCTTTCGGACTGTTCACCGCCTCCGCTACCTTTTGTTTCTTCGTTGTAACTCGCCATTTTTAATCTCTCCTTGTGATCCTTATTTTATCACTTTTGACACAACCGTTACAACTTTAGTTTACCAGGACACTGACAAAGAGCATCCCACACTTTTTTCTGAAAATCTGTACCTTGAAGTTCATATGGAAAATTGAAGGTTGTACGCTTGCCTTTAAGGTACTCACATACTTGGTTAAAAGCCAGATTAGAAAGCACACTCATCAGCATCGTCTTCCAACATATTTCGATATTCATCACACACTAATAAATAGCATTTTCAATTTCGAAAATTTTAACTTTGTCAAATCTTACAAAACTTGTATACGCCTCCTTTTGTGTGTCTAAAATTGGCTTATATTCACTACCAGATACAAGCAAAGTTACTTTAATATACCTTAATATTCAAATAATAGATGGGAGTATATAATTTTCAATCAGTTCCCATCGTTCACGAGGTTTACGCATTGTTTTAGAGCTAATAGCAACGACAATTTCTTTTTCAGGTATACAACAAATCATATTACCGCCATCCCCCATAGCCATATAGGCAAAAAGATTATCTTTCTTATATATACACCATAAATGACCATAATGATTAAACACTACAGGTATCTCTTTTTCTAAAGGTATTCCTACTATAGATTGATGAATCCAATCTTTAGAAACAACTTGTTGATTATTGATGAAACCATCATTAATATAGAGCGAGCCAAACCTCGCCATATCTCTGGTAGTAAGTGTAAGTCCCCACCCACCAGTAGAGTTTCCACTAGGATCTTTTGCCCATCCCTTTAATTGGTTTCCAAATATCCCCTCATAATCAAAAGTTTGATTGGGATTATCCTCTATTTCTTTTATTCCGATTGGTTTAAATAGACATTCGTTGGCAAATTCTCTAGCGCTTTTACCAGTAGTACGTGTCAAAATAGCCGAAAGAATATTGACGCCACAATTTGAATACTTAAATGCGCCTATATTTCCATTTTTACCTAACATATCAAGCGAAAACTTAATCCAATCTTTTTGTCTCGTAAGCTTTTCCAACGGTTCTTGAAGCGTTTTAAAGATATATGGGGCCCTCATTGTTAGTAAATGACGTAAGGTTATCGCCTTTTTTTGTATTTCTGAAGGATGACAAATGTACTCAGGAAAAAATTCTAATACTTTTTGATCGAGACTCTTTATAAATCCCTTATCCATTGCAATACCAATAAGAGCGGAAATAAAACTTTTAGTTACTGAAGCAACATGAAAGGTATCCTCAGCTCCATACCCATTATAGTACTTCTCAAACACTACTTTACCAAAACGGACAACAATCATGCCATTAAGATTTTTATAGAGGGAAGGAATTATTTTATCCATCTCTAATAACTTATCTTTTTCCATTCCAACTTCAATAGGATCTACAGTATTAAATGTTAAAAGTTGATGACGATAATCTTTCATTATAAATACCTCCCAGTAATAGAGTTAGTATTATTTTTAATTATTTCTGGCGTTCCTTTAGCAATCACATAACCACCTTGAGTGCCTCCAACTGGCCCAAGTTCAATAAGGTAATCACAAACTTTTAAAACATCTATATCATGCTCAATGACAATGATTGAGTTCCCTTTTTCAACAAGTTGATCTAACAATTCAATCAGTTTTGCAATATCATGTTGACTTAATCCTGTTGTTGGTTCATCTAAGATATAAAGAATATTTCCTTTTCTTTTCTTACCAATCTCTTTTGCTAGTTTAATTCTTTGGGATTCACCACCGCTTAATGTAGGTGTTGGTTGACCTAATTTTATATAACCCATTCCGATTTGTTGTAAGATTTTTAAAGTGTTTAAAATACTTGGTTGATTATCAAAAAACTCAATTGCTTGGTCTATACTCATTTCTAATACATCAAATATTGTTCTTTCCTTATACTTAATCGATAATGCATCCTGATTAAATCTTCTACCATGGCACTTTGTACATGTTTTATTAATACTAAGATGTCTCCCTAGCCATATTTTTTCATACCCACTTCCACCACATTCACTACATGCACCTTTAGAATTAAATGAGAAATGACCATCTACAAAACCTTTATTAATGGCTTCTGGTTGATTAGCATATAAAGTTCTTATCTTATCCCAGATACCAATATAAGAAGCCGGATTTGAATTATTGTTGCGTCCAATAGGCACTTGAGATATTTCTGCATATCCAGAAATGAATTCAACACCTTCTAATCCATCTGCAACGGTTTTTATGACTGTTTCTTCACTATAATCATCTATTAAATCTTTCTTATATGAATACTTAAAATGAGTTCGTAACAATGGTAACAATGTATCTGATATTAAAGAACTCTTTCCGCTACCCGACTTTCCTGCAATACCAACGATTGCATGAAGTGGGAGTGTTACCGTAATATCTTTGAGATTATTGGTTTTAGCATGTTGAATAACAAGTGAAGGCATCTCTTCTATATTTACGTTGTGTCTTCTTGTAGGCATATTTTTCTTACCTGATAAATAATTACCCGTTATAGATTCATCAGATTTTATTAAACCATCAAGGTGACCTTGGTAAACAATTTGACCACCAAGATGTCCTGCCATTGGTCCAATATCAATAATATGTTCTGCTTTTTGTATGGTACTTTTATCATGTTCAACAACAATCACAGTGTTGCCAATCTCTTTTAATTGTTGAATAGATGCGATAATATCTTCTTTTTCAGATGCATGTAAACCAGCAGTTGGTTCATCTAAAACATAGATTAATGAATCCATTTTGGTATCAAGATGGGCATTTAAAAATAGCCTTTGTAACTCACCACCACTTAACGAAGCCATTTCTCTATATAGTGTTAAATAACCTAATTTTGCTTTTATTAAGTGTTCTAATTTAATGAGAATATCTTGAGCTAAATTTTTCCCAAATTGCGTATATTTTTCAACTTCGATCGTCTCTTTAAGAAATGAATGCATATCTGAAATAGGCATTAAACACAACTCACCAATATGCTTACCATTAATATAAACACTTCTACCCTCTTGTCCAATGCGATAACCATGACATTCACAACATGTCTGCATCGCATAAATATCATTTAAAGCTTCTCCTTTACGATAGCGACTTTCAAATGCTTTTGTCAGTGAGTAGCTACTTTTTCCATTTTCATAACGACCATAAACCGCTTCATTTTTCACATCTTCAGGTAATGATGTAAATGGCATATAAAAATAATCTTTAAAGCGCCTCTTTAAAACATTCATATAGCCAGGTGTAACTTTTGATTTTATAAAAACAGCTTCTAAAGTAATTTGATTATCCATTACTAACTTTTCCATATCAATTTCAAAGTAAGCTCCTCGACCTGAACATCGCACACACATACCACTTGCTGAATTATAAGAAAAGAAACTTGTATCAAGGTGTTCATCTCCATTAATCCCCTCACCATGTGCCTGCCCCTCACCTGAATAGAGTAATGTAAGCATATGGAGAATACCTGTCCGTGTTCCGACTGTGGAACGAGGATTACTTTGACGAATGGTGTTTTGATGAACTGCAATCGTAGGTCCTATCCCTTCAATATAGTCAAACTTATAAGTGTCATCAATTGTAGAAAGCATACCTAATGATTGTAGATATTGTTTACGTCCTTCTTCAAATATAATATCAAACACTAAACTTGATTTACCCGATCCGCTTACACCTGTTGCAACAATAAACTTGTTTTTAGGTAAGCTAATATCGATATTTTTTAAATTATGAATACGCGCACCCTTTATCCTTATTTCTTTCATTTAACCACCTCATTGTACTAATTAAGTATCAAATCAGACATGGAAGCATTACTTAGAATTAAATGATAATGGTTGAACTGGTAAGTATATATCGACTAAATGCATATTATTTACATCAGTTCGATAATCATTCATATACATTTCAAATGGAAAACTATCACTTGGAACATAGCCACTATTCGTTAACCATTCTTCATAAATATAATCCCAAATGGCACTATAAAGATGTTGCTGAATATAAAAATGACCAACAATATATTTACCCGCTGGTATTTCCATGAGACAAAGATCACTATTTTCATCTACCTTTGCATCATTTGGAATCGTAATACACAGACTTGTCTTTGAATAATCTTGGCTAGTAAACTCTGGATGATCATGATAGATTGACAAGACCTTTGTCTTATTTGCTTCAATAAGATTCTGTTCATGAGCACTCTTAAATAATCTTTCTAAAAGTTTAGGAAACTCAACAGCCAATTTATTATAAGCGCCAGTAAATCGAAGATAAGCCACCTTCATTTTATCCATTTCAACAATTTCCACATTGCCTTCTATATTTTGTTTAAATTCTTTCTTTTCCATATCCGATACACCTAAATTGTACCTAGAAATATTATATTGTTCTTTGCAATTCTTGCGATAATTTTTTCTATAGTCGTTAGGACTCACTTTAAACAGATGTTTAAAACTTCTCGAAAAAACTGCTGAATCTGTAAAACCCATATGATAAGCAATATCTGTAATACTCATATCTAAACGGTGGCTTAAAAGGCGAGCCGAATTTTCAAGTTTAAAACGATTTACATATTGTAATAAAGATTCATGGGTTATTGCTTTAAAAATACGGTGAAAATGATATTTAGAAAATCCTGCTATATTTGAGAGTTCTTCAAGTGTAAATGATTGTGAAGTATTTCTTTCTATATAATCTTGTACCTTATTGATACGACGTATATATTCATTTTTACTTGCATAATGTTCCATGATATTTTCTCCTTTACATATCTTTAAAGTAACAATATGTAGCCATTATACTTTATCTATTTTAATACCTCAACGCTGGTTTTAAATATCTTTAAAGTCAATAAAAATATGGGGCTGTTTCACAACTAAATAAATAGTTAGCTGTGTAGCAGCTCCTGTTTTTATTTCAGATATAGAAAATGCGGGGCTCGAAAGCCCCGCAAATGTTGTATAATTATAGTATGCTAAAACCAAATTATCAACATAAAAATTATACTTCATCAAATGGATATTATCAACTGGCGGATTAGCCCCTTCGTTTTGGACAAAACCTAATAAATTCTTTAATTTTCTTAGAATTAGACCTTTATTTTAATATTTGTTAGGTCTTCTCCAAAATAAAGGTTATAAAATTCATTCGGTGACATAAACCTTAGACTTGAATGAATCCTGCTATTGTTATAAAACTCCATTTTGTTTGGTGTTCTAACAGGTATTCTTTCATGTTCTATTCCTATTTCTTCGCAGCACTGGCTGAATTTATGGCTTACAAACTGCGGTCCATTATCCGTTCTTATCATAGGCTTTTTGGCTCCTTCTGCAAATAAGTTTCTACGAATTAAGCATTTTCTCAGTAATGCTGCCGCATCCTTAGCTTCGCAGTGTAAACCCATGTGGTTATCAATAATACTTCTATCAAAAATATCAATTAGATTTAGCAAATAGAAAAATTTATCCTCACCATGAACATAACCATATTTTATATCCATTTCCCAAAGCTGATTAGAGCCTGTTATAGTCCTGTTTACTGCGATAGTCTTCTTTACCTTAGGCTTAATAACTCTTTGGTCTTTAAGTATGCCAAGCACTTTACACAGCCTATAAACCTTCTTATGGTTGATTATAAGGCTATATTGTTTCCTTAGATGGTATGTTATTTTTCTATATTCATAATTACTGGCATCTCCATCAATTGACTCCATAATAAACTCTTTAATCTGCTCATCACAGACCTTTTTATTTTCTTTGTTTAGGCTGTATCCACGAGGCTTACCACCTTTAGGCTTTGTCTTTTCTTTTCCTGCTACACTCAAGTTATAGTAATATGTTGACCTTCCAAGCTTCACCATATTTAGTACAAAAACTGCGTTATATCCTTGATCTATATATTTCTTAGCTATCTCTACTTTATCTTTAATTGAGGGGGTGATTTTTTTATTAAGTCTCTAAGTATTGCTATCTCTAAGTCTTTCTCTCCTGGAAGTTTCTTTAACTGATCATTCTCCTTAGTTACTTCTGTCAATTCATCTTTAAGTTCCCTATCTCCCTCAACTAAAGCTTTTCTTCCTGGCTTAACTTTAATCTCATCCTTATTTACGGAGTTTTTAATCCACGTAAATATGGTTGACTTTGATATTCCATGTCTTCTTGAGACTAGTGATACATTTCCCTCTTCTTTAACTTCTCTTAATATTTCTTCTTTCAATTCTTTTGTATAACTTCTTCCTTTCATAGCTTACCTCCAATCACTTTCTACATTATAATAAATGTATAGGCAATTGTCCAAATCAATTTAGAGGCTTATGAGTTATCTTGATGACAAATTCCTGTTTATCTGATACTTTTCAATATATTACTTATACGTCATTATAATACTATAATAAATACATGATTATTAGTCAACTAAACCAGCATGCACCCGACAAATTAACTTTACTGCTAAAGCTCTTTCTAGGATACAATAACTTAACTGGTATTTTATTCGATTTTGAAACCAACTCCAAAACAAAATAAATTTGCTTTTTGTGCTATCCTTAATGATCTAAAATTATCACTTAAAGTGCTATACAGAGGTTCGCAGCCTAATTGCCTGACTTCTTGCGCCCACTTAAAAAGGACATCATAGGCATAACCATTCCCCCAGAACGCTTCCATGGTTTCAATTCCTGCTTCATGTGCTTTATGACTGATGCGAACACTTCGGCAAATTGACACAGCCTGTCCTGCATGAACGAACGCTGCACAGGGCAGTGAAAAAAGAAACTCTTCCTTTAGCCATTCAAATCCATCAGAAGTGAATGTACTTACGTTTTTGGAATCGAGAAGGATACAATCCCGTATTTTTTCTCCGCTGTCAGGAACGTAAAAGCATATCTCTTCGGTGTAACTTCTGCTTTGAAAACATTCAAGATATTGTTCAAAATACTTGGGTCTCTCATTTGCATTCTGAGCGATGGGTTCCTTCAAACACAATTCACTTACTTTAGAAATAATATTCTCAGAAACATCGTGTCGAAAATAATATATAGTTTCACCCTTAATAGTTCGCCCCATAACAAATCTTGGTGCAGGCTTTGTGGTATCCCACGGTTCATTAATATTTAAAAGTCTCAAATCATCATTCAACGTGAATAATGATTCTATGTGCATCCGCATAAGTTCCGTACTATTTAGCATATATGTCTTACCCCCTACTATAAAATTTTCAATTTCTCAGAATATGGTATCATTCCTAAATTTATATTTCAAGGGAAAGAACGATTATAAATAAAATACTTCTTAAATATATTTCTTAAAAAGGTTGTTCATAAGCCCCAAAATCAATTTGGATTTGTCAAGAAAAGTGCAGTTTTACTTCTGCACTATCTGAATAAGGTTGCCGCATGTATCATCGAAGACAGCTATTGTGACGTTGCCCATTTCGGTCGGTTCCATCGTAAACTTCACGCCTTTTTCTATTAATCGTTTGTACTCTTCGCGGATATCTGCCACGCCAAACATTGTTGCTGGGATGCCATCGGCAAATATCTTCTTTTGATACTCTTTTGCGGCAGGATGATCATTCGGTTCAAGTAAAAGCTCGGTACCATCCTGACCCTCGGGAGTAACAAGCGTTATCCACCTATACTTTCCGGCAGGAACGTCCTCCTTTTTTATAAACCCAAGCTTTTCTGAATAAAACTCCAGTGCCTTGTCCTGGTCTTGTACAAATATACTTGTAACAATGATTTTCATGCTTCTTTACCTCCATAGATATTTATGATTTGTGCTGTGCTGATAATATGGCTTTAAGAATTACAACCCTAACCTTCATCAGAGGTTTTTATTCGAATTTAAAAATTATTCTACCCATCCTTCCAGTAAATTTTTAAGTGGCTCATTGTTGAAAAAAAGTACCCGATATTTCCCCTTCCGTTTTGATTTTACGAGCCCTGCATCATCCAATACAGAAAGATGTTTAGCTATAGCCTGACGCGAAATGTTAAGGTTGTGCTTCATAATTAAACGTGCCGTAAGTTCATACAACGTCAGCTCGTTGTGTTCGGATAGTTCGTCTAATATAAGCCGCCGAGTCGAGTCGGCAAGTGCTTTGAATATAGAGTCTTTGTTCGTATCCATATATCTATTATAAGCAACCATACGGTTGCCTGTCAAGGATAAGCAACAAAAAGGTTGCATGAAAATAAAACCATAAAATGCACCCTTGACAGTCTAAAGTTATATTACAGATGGCTGTGTATCAACAAAAACATTTAGCAGAGCCAATAACAAAGGCATCAAGATTTGCTATCCTGACGCCTTTGGAATTTCCTACCTTAAATTTCTGTGTTGGAGGCTTCACCCCTCCAACACCCCTTTGTCACCTATAAACCCCCCTAAAAAACGAGCCAAAAATGCACTTTTTTGCCTCGATTTTTGCACTATCGGTAGACGGGAACATGTCGACCTAAGCTTTTATTTATTTCATTAACTCCATTAGATATTTGTATAGGTCATCCGTAAGACCATATCTAAGCTGAGAATTCTCTAAAGAAGCATGAAATGAAAATATGGAATTCTTAAGTTTTTCATCTTCCCCTATTGATTTGTTCAAAAGTTTTCTCCAATAATTTATACATTCAATGGCATTTAAATCTGTATTAGGCAATTTGTTCTTACAACAATAATTAAGTTTTGAAATGAACTCTAGCCACTCTGTTGCTCCTTCTGATTCTGCTTTATATCTTTCTAAATTATTTCTTATTTTATCTAACTGTTCTTTAGTTATATATTTGTCTGCTGAGGAATTAATAAATGGGACGATTGCTTTAAAGTCATCTATTGAGATATTCTTATTACCTTTAATCTCCTGCTTTAATTTTAGCAACCTACTAAAAAATAGCTGTTTCTGGGCAATTTCCTCTTGAACTTTTGAAATTTGGACTTCAATAAATTTTGGAATATCAATATATCTATCATGAATTAGACTCTTTATTTCATCAAGGTTAAATCCCATGTCTTTTAAAGACATTATTTGGTATAATGTTGTAATACTCTGCATGTCATATAATCTATGCCCTGTTTCAGTAATCTTAGATGGTTTTAATAAACCGACTTCATCATAATAATGCAATGTTCTGACAGTTATACCTGCCATACTCGCTAATTCCCCAATCTTAAGAAATCTATCCATCTTGTTCACTTTCCTTTATTTTAACAATAGCCTCTAAATCATTAGTACTAAATATATACCTCTTACCACATATACCACATTCCAGTTCTTCATTTTTCCCAACTTCAATTGAATTTTTTAATTCATCGGTTTCAACCGACATTAGGATCCCAAAAAACATTTCTTTTGAACAATTGCATTCACTTTGCACGATATATTCATCTACTACCGTTGCATATGGAAAAACCCTAATAGTCAGTTCTGCCCATTGCTCTGTGATCATATATTTCTCTGCACTGTAAATACTATCCATCACAAAATGTAGATGATTAATATTATAGAAAGGTAGTGGTTGTATCAAGCAACCTCTTGCAATCCCATTTTCAATCCATGTTCGAAAAATTGTTTTTGTCTGCTCGCTCTTAGAATAGAAATAGGAAAAGCACGAATTTATAGAAGCAGACTTTAATTCTACCGTTCCGGTAAATATTCCTGACATCCAACTAGCTCTTGAAATAGAAAGAGATGCCCCATCCCCGACTAAATCAGCAAAATCGCCATTAAAAGCTGCTAACTGGGAAGAGAAAGTACAATTAACATTGCCGCTACCATCTACATCGCAGTGAGCCGTATGCCCAGCTGGTTTAAACCGAACACTTACACTTATACGCTGATCGACTTCGGTTAAAAAGCCACGTAATAGACAACAATCGATAAATATGTTCGTATAAAGCTGTCTTGCAAAATCTGTTTTCATATTTTTTAAATTGCTGCGCTCCAGAATATTTGTTGCATCAATAATAAAAAGTCTGATTTCCTTATCTTTTGTTAATAGTTTTACTAAATTCTTCTTCATAATCATTACCTCCATGCACGCATTATATAACATAACGTAACGTGAGGTTCAAGTACTTTTTTTGAACGTTTTTTTGAATAAAGTTCTTATATAATTTAAAAAACCGCCAACCAAGAAAAAGTATCTCCTGATTGACGGAAGAGATAAATATTTTACATCTCATCTATCCTATCTCCACAACTCTACGTATGTTATCTAATCTATCCACACAACCCTACTGAATTTACCGGTTCTTTTTCTACCCTTCGATATGTTCCCACATACCCAATTTTACACTTTAGGTCGAGTAGATAATTTAGATGTAATCTCAGAAACCCAGTAAAATCAAGGCTTACACCCTTGACATCAAACATACTGTCTCCACATGATAGGTTTGTGGAAACATATCCACAGGTTGAATTTCCTCTACAGAATAGCCATGTTTCGTTAAATATCTGAGGTCACGTTCCTGAGTGATAGGATTGCAAGATATATATATTATTTTCTTGGGCTCCAAATGAACTAGAGAAGACAAAAACTTTTCATCGCTGCCGCTTCTTGGAGGATCCATAAACACAGTATCTATGCTTTGCTTTTTCTTTGCTAGCTCAACCATAAACTTACCAGCGTCCTCATTATAAAAGTGAACATTGTTTATTTTATTTCGTTTAGCATTTTTTATTGCATCTTTTACTGCATCTTTATTTAGCTCCACGCCAATAACATTTTTTGCTTTATGACTTACAATAAGCGAAATTGTTCCGATACCACAATAGGCATCTAGGACTATTTCATTGCTAGTTAGCTTTGCCATATCAATGGCTTTATTGTACAAAACTTCAGTTTGTATAGGGTTTATTTGATAAAAGGATTTAGGTGAAATTTGAAATATACAACCACATAAGGTATCTTCGATGTATCCCTTTCCAAATAGCACCTTTTCTGTCTCTCCAAGCACAACACTAGTTTTGCGGTTATTCACATTCATAACAACAGTAGTGATTTCAGGATGCTTCTTTAGCAATTCATTAACAAAATTATTTTTTCCAGGAAACACTTGGGATGAAACTACAAGCACCACCATAACCTGCTTGCTGACAAATCCTGTTTTTACTAGTACATGACGAAGAAAGCCCTGTCCTGTATCTTCATTATAGGGCTTTAGCTTAAAAGACTTCATAAGTTCACGAATAGATTCAGTAATTTCATCTGCAGGTTTATGTTGAATAATACACTCCTTAACAGCGGTGACATGATGCGTGTTTTCCTCATAAATTCCTGATACAATGTCACCTTTTTTATCATAAGCTACCGCAGCATGAACCTTATTACGATAAAAATACGGATCCTTCATTGTAAGGATTTCATTAACCTTTTTATATTTCTTCATCAATTTTAAGATGCTATTTTGCTTGAAGTTTCCCTGTGCTTCATAGGATAAATGCTGAAGTTGACATCCTCCGCATTGATTAAAATATTTACATTTCGGTATAACCCTATCTTTTGACTTTTCCTGAATTCTAACTACCTTAGCACTTATAAAATTTCTTTTTTCGGTGACTTCAACCACAGCAGTCTCTCCATCAATCAAATAGGGCACATGAACCTCTTTTCCTTTTATTTTTACAATTCCTTTTCCTTCTTCGTCCATGCCAACGCATTTTACTTTTATTTGTTCGTTTTTCATCTCTTCACCTTTTCTTAAATAATTAGACTCAATTAAAACACTATGCATTTCTGCTTTACTTATATTATAGACCTCTTTGCTAGACCCAAAGCATTAATTCAGTATAATATTAGCACAATTGTGTTACAACATAAAGTTTATTGTTAATAAGAAAAAGTGCTAACCTTATATATGATTAGCACCTTTGCCATACTCAATATTATTTATACACACCATAATCTATTTCATCTTCGCCCTTTGCAACAATTAACGCTGTAAGGGTATCTGAGTCTACATTTAGAATTGTTCTAAGCATTCCCACGAACCATTCTACTCCTGCAAAAACCGCAATGGCATCTATAGGAAGCCCCATTTGAGGTACGATTATAGCAAGGGATACAAGTCCTGCACCTGGAACTACAGCATTAGCCAGTGAAACTAAGGTTGCTAAGGCTGCAATGTATAAATACTGCGCTCCTGAATAATTAACACCATAAATTTGTGCTATAGTTACAATTGTAAAAGCCATATGCATAGCTGATCCATTACTATTAAGAGTCATTCCAAGGGGCAATACAATCTTTGTAACCTTTTCGCTTATGCCTAGTTTTTCTTTAGCGTCTTTCATCTCCGTAGGCAAAGTCACAGCAGAGGAAGTGGTGGCTAGAGCCATTAATGACATTTCTGTCATCCCCTTTATGAGCTTTACTATATTAACTTTGCAATACAGCGAAACTATTATAAAAAATACTATAAGATATGTGAAGGTAGCAAGTCCATAAACTCCTAAATACTTAGAAAGTGGTAGTATCACTCCTACTCCAACCTTTCCAACGGTGGAAGCTATTAGCGAAAATATACCGATAGGTGCAATCTTCATAATAATAGAAATCATTTTTAATATTATTTTATTAAATTCTATAATGACTTCAAGTAATTTATTGCTTTCATTTTCCATTCTTATATAGCTTAGCGCTACCCCAAATAAAATAGCAAATAATATCACTTGAACTATATTTCCATCTGCCATTGACTTTATTACATTTATAGAGAAAAATCCAAGTACCGTATCGGATGCTGACCCAAGATAGCTTGTGCTAATTTTCCCTCCACTACTTAAAGAACTAAGATCTATACCAAACCCTGGTTTTAAAAGTATTCCAGTTATTATTCCAAAGGCAGCTGCAAAAAACGATGTGAGAAGAAATATGATGATAACTTTAACTCCCTGCCTTCCTAACTCCTTAGGATTAAGGCCTCCTATGGCCTCAATTATTTGTCCCATTACAAGGAGTATAATAGACATTTGAATCAACCTTAGAAAAATATCCCCTAGCAGTTTAATTCCCTCGATTTTTTCTTTTGATATAGTCCCAACTACAACTCCCAGTACCATAGCAATCATTATTTGAACAGTCATATTTACTTTTTTTAACTTCATAATCATCATCTCCTTATGAAAATTAAGTAAAAAGCATTAAAATCTTTTCTTTAATCACTACTTAACTTTCAACACTATTTTCTTAATCACTGTATATAACCCTTGCAATGCCACTTTGTTGTGATAATATAAATGTATCATGATTTGTATTCGTTTTCATTTGCGCAAAGTTCTATATTCTATAATATTTTTTATACCTAAAGGATAAAGGAGTGATAATTTGAATATCAAAGACTTGTTAAAAATTAAATCACTTTATGATTCAAAATTAATTGCAGGAAAAAATGGAATATACAATGAGGTAACAGGTGTGAATGTACTTGAAGCTATAGATATAGAAAACTGGGGAAGAAGCGGAGATGTAATCTTAACTAGTTTTTTTGCATTGCAAAATTTAAGTGATAGTGAATTAGATATGTTTTTTGAAAAGCTTCATCACATAGGAATTAGTGCAATTGTAATTAAAATAGAAAGATTAGTTTATCAAATTCCCAGCAAACTAGTAGAACTTTGTGACAATCACTTAATTCCTCTAATTCAAATAGGTAAGAACGTAAAATATGAATCCATAATTTTAGATATATTAGGACCAATAATAGATAAAAATATAAATTTATTAAATAAATATTATGAAGTCCATAACGAGCTAACCAGTCTTGCACTGAGAATGCCCTCAATAGATGAGATCCTCTATGAATTTAAAAAAATGATACTTCGTGATGTAAGTCTCATTAATTATGTTACTGGAACTGAAACCAGTACCAATCCTGAGCTTTGTCATGTAACAATACTAGATAAAAGTGAAGTATCAAGGGAAAAATACATGAACTTTAACTATAAACGTAATAAAGTAATCTATAATAATACAAATCCAAAGATAGTTGGAAATCAGATTATCGTGGAAATCCCCTTTTTGGGCTTGGATGATTATAATTTAATCATCCACGAACTGCAAGATTCCATTAATTTAGAGGACTTTATGATAATAGAAAATGCAGTGAAATTTATGCAGATGGAACTATTAAAAAAATATGTGATATCTCAAAATCTATTTCAACAAAAAAATGAAATTATCAGCGACTTAATAAATGATAAACTCTACGCAAAAAAAGATATTGATGAAGTGTTAGAATCCCTTAATATTAATAATTACAATTTTTATCAACTTATCATCATAAAACTATATCAGCATGATGAAGATAAAAGCCTTGATAAAAATTTTATGCTCCCTATTCTAAGGCAGATTAGAAATGTATTTAAATTAAGTTTCAAGCATATAGCTTTCCTTGAAAAATCAAATAGAATAGTATTCATACTTAATTTTGACCATAATCAAAATGGATTTACCATGGCTTCTATTGAAAAATTAATGAACCCTTTAGTTGAAAAGAATACCTTTAAAGACTTCTATTACTTAGCAAGCATCAGTTCTAAGGTGAGGAAATATGAAATACCCAAAGCAAATAAAGAAGTTTTAGACACTCAAAAGATTCTGAGATTATTTCATAATTCTAATAAAACCTTGTCTTATGACGATCTTGGAATATATAAGTTATTCTTAGAATCAAATAGTCTAGAAGAACTTCAAAAATTTATTCCTCCTGGAATAAGTAAATTTAGATCAGATTATCCTCAGTTATTTGAAACACTAGAAGTATTTTTAAACTCTAATCAAAGCTATACCCTAACCTCTGAAAAGCTATTTCTTCATCCTAAGACAGTAAGATATAGAATAGAAAAGATAAAAGAGGTGCTGAGCACAGACCTTACAAACCCTGAAGAAATACTTCAAATTCAAGTAACCTCAAGGTTATTTAAACTAATTGAAGGCACAAAATAAAGGATATTTATATTTTGATACAAAAAAGTAGCCTCCAATGAGACTACTTTTTTCTTGCTTATCTATAATTAAAATTTAAACCTAAAACTCATGTATCTATTTACAGTTTGAATAACTATTCCTAAACAGCATACAGCAACCAATGGTCCTATGCCTATTGAAGCTCCCATAACATATCCTGCTATTAAAAATAGCAAATCACTACACATTCTTATTTTTACAAACTTAATATTAAATCTTTCAGATACTCCAAAAGCGAAAGCCTCATAAACACCTTTTCCAAGATTAGCAGAGGTAGTTAATCCTATTCCTACACCAATTAGCAATATTCCAATTACTGATTGCAATATCTTAAAATGTAATTGTACGCTGCTTCCTACAATATTCATAAATATATCCGAGAATATGCTGATAAAAATGGGGCTAATCAATGTTCCAAAACTTATTTGTTTATAATCTATAAATAGAGAAATGGCAAAAAGCACGGCACAAACTATTAGATTAGCTTGGCCTATTGTTATGGGAAGAATATTACATAGACCTTCCCAGAAAAAAGCCATAGGGTCAGCACCTTGACCGCTTTTCACGGAAGTGGCGATGCCTAATCCCATAATTGCTGACCCCATGGTTAGTCAAAATAGTTTTTTAGCTAATATTCTCATTAATTTAGCTCAGGCCAATAGCCTTTGTTTGCCTCAATTAAATCATCTAATAGTTCTTTTGCAACTGTTGCACTTGGCACAGTTTTTGATAATATAAGAGCTTGCCATAACTTTTGATATGATTTCTCTATCCATGCTTCTACTACTAATTTCTCTACAGCTATTTGTTGTTCCATTAATCCCTTTTGAAAGGTAGGAATTTTTCCTACGGATAATGGTTCATATCCATCCTTGCCCACAATACATGGTATTTCAACCATGGCATCCTTTGGGAAATTCTCAATTGCACCATTGTTTTCAACAATAAGAAGCATTCGTTCATGAGTATTAAAGGCTAATGCTGTGGCTAAGTCAACTATGAATTCAGCATGTATACCTACTTCTAAGGGGGAGCCTTTTGAATGTCCATTCTTCTCAATTTCAGCACATGCACTAAATACTTCCTTTTCTCTGCCATCCATAACTTCATTGGCACGGGTATAATTTTTATCTTCATGATCTACTACATAATCTGAAAACAGGTAGTATTTTAAATAACTGCTTGGAATAGTAGTAGGGTCAGTTTTGATAATATTTTTAGTAAATAGGTTTGTCTCAAACCAACTATCTTTTTTATCAGTTTTCATTCCCTCTTCCCCATTTATAAATCCATATTCCTTTATATGTTCTATAATTTTAGGAAGCATTTCATTGCCTTCTTTATCTTTAATCGATGTATACCAACCAAAATGATTCAAGCCATAATAGCGTATGTCCATGTGCTTACGTGATGGAACTCCTGCAATTTTAGCAATGCTATGTTCCATACCGATTGGCATATCGCATATATTTATAATTCTTGAATTTGGACGTAATCTTCTTGTAGCTTCTGCCACAATTGAAGCTGGGTTTGAATAGTTTAACATCCAACAATTTGGAGAATATTTTTCCATGCAATCTATATTTTCAAGAACTCCTGCTATTGAACGCATACCATACGCAATTCCTCCTGGTCCACAGGTTTCTTGTCCAACAACTCCATACTTTAGCGGAATTTTTTCATCTAATTCACGCATAGGCAGCTTTCCAACACGAATATGTGCCAAACAGAAATCTACATCTGTATAGGCTTCCTCTGGATCAGTGGTAGCTAGAAATTCAATTTCTTTCGCTCTCTCCTTTATTAAGATTTCACAAGCTTTTGCTAATTTGTTTTGTCTTTCCTCATCATTATCATATAATTTAATTTTTCTTAGGGGTAACCTATCTAGGTTATCTAATAGCATTAATATTATTTCTGGTGTATATGTACTTCCGCCACCTGCAATAACTACTGAGAACTTTTTCATAATATCTCCTCACTTTCATTAAGTAGGTTATATTATACATATGCACTTTAGATGTTAGAGCAGTTCACCTATATTATAGATTATAGACTTAAACTTAAAGTACCCATTGTTAATATAACTGATTATACTAATTTATATTATAATTAATATTGATCTTTAGAATACACAAATGCATTTTCTACAACATTTTCTGGATCATATTGCTTAAGTATTTCTCTATATCTTTCCTTATAATTATTAGTTACCTCTAATTCTGGACAAACCTTTGCCCCTTCTTCTAGGAAATGCTTTGAACCTCTTCCCATTTGTGCTCCACGCTTTGTGTGCTTATCTAAGCCCACATCCATTATTTCTGGTTTCTTTCCCATGGCAAAACTTTTTATTATTATATTCTTCAAAAGGTCGCTTGAACGATCTTTAGTACTTTCACATAAGACTCTAATTGCATGAATGAAATACATGGGTTGGTCACCATCATTGTATGGGAAATTCTTTCTCATTTCATTTAAAGTATTTATTTGCACTGCTGCATCAAGATTTCCAAAGCCTACATCCTCCACCGAAATAGTCAGTAACCTTCTCCATAGCTTTTCTAGAAGTAAAGGAGAACTTATATATAATTCATAAGCATATCCACAAGCTTCCTCTACCATTGATCTACGAATAGACTTTTGTAAGCAGGAGATCACTTCATCTGCTGCAAGTCCATTTCTAGTTTTAGTTTCTGCAAACATGCTATAAGGTACATTCATACTCATACTAAATCCCTCTTCTTTCTTTATACAATTCTATTAATTCTTCTACTAAAATTTTAATTGTTTCTGCGCTCATTAATTGATCTTCTGCGTGAACAAGAAGCAGACTTACTTGCGGTTCTAAGGTTTGCATCTCATCTAAAAGTACTTTTCCATGGCATTCATGAGCCTTTACAAATTCCTTCGAGCCTTCATTAAGCTTATTTATAGCTTCTTCCTTTCTTCCTTGCTTACACTCTCTTAGCGCCATCAAATAATTTGACTTAGCTAATCCAGCATAAGTTATTATTTCCATTGCTACTTCTGAAATCTTCTCTATATTTACCATAGAATCACTTCTCTTCAAACATCTTCACTGCTTGTTCTAGAGCTTTTGCTCCATCTGCCATGGCATAGGTTCTTGGTTCAACTGCGGCTACTGGAATCCCAAGGATATGTTTAATTTGTTCAACTGCATATATGATTTGTGGTCCAACCATGCACACATCCCATTTTCCTTTTTCAGAGCTAATTCCATTGTTTGATTTTGCCTCAACCACTACATCCATTCCTTTTTGTGCAGCGGCATCTTTAATTTTCTTAACTAATATTGAGCTGGACATTCCAGCGTTACATACAAGTAATATTTTCATAGTATTTCTCCTTCCTAAAGTAGATTTTTCGATAAGTAAATTAACTGTGATAAAAACTCATCTTTCTCTGACACTTCTGCCAATTTATTAAAAGCTTCCTTATTCAATGCTATTTGCTTAAAAAATTGAAATAATGAACTTACATCATCATCAATTTTATTCTCAATAGCTAATAAAAAAATCATTTTAATTTCCTTATCATTATGGATTATAGGTTTTTTCATCAACGCAACGCTTACCGTTGTTTTCAGAGCAAAAGTAGTAAGCGGATGAGGAATCATAAAAGAACTTCCAATAGCAGTTGGATAGTTTTGTTCTCTTTGTAAAACATCCTCAACATATTCCCTGTCATCTTCTATCCTTTCATGCCTCTTTAATTGCCTTCCCATCTCCCCTATGATTTCATCAAAGCTGTAACTTTTATCATATATATTAATAAACTCATTGCTGAACATCTTTTTTATGATACTCTCATATTTGTGACTTATTTTTATTTTATATACCATGTTGTTCACTAGAATTGCATCGTTCTTATCAGGAATTCCTTCAATTACATAGTGTGGTATAGGCAATGTAATATCAATTTGACTTGTAAAGATCATTAAATCTATTTTATTTTCTTTTAAATAATCATCTATAAGATGCATAGGCATGCATTCTACGACCTCAACTTGATTATAAAAATTATTGTGTATCCAATTTTTTATTATGTTTGTAAAACCTAATCTTGAACTGCTAACTATTACTGCTTTTAATTTAGTGTTAACCTTCTCTAGAAAGTATTCAATATAAATGGCTATATAAGAGATTTCATCATCAATGGGATATTTATTCTTGTATTTATAAACAATATGAACCATTAGCATTGCTATTTCATAGGAAAAAGGATATTTCTTTTTCACCTCATTGATAATTGGATTGGTAAGCTGATAATCGTTATCCAACCTTCGAAGCATATACTCAATATGAACTTTCATATTATCAATAAGCTGTTCACTTTCCTTAAGATTTATATTGTAAGTGTTCATAACTTCTCTACAAAATTCACTCATAATTGTGTCTACTAACACGCTGACCTTATCTTTTTTAGTTGAATGTGAAGTAAGCTTAATGGTCCATAAAAAGCTATTTAGGCATCCTAAGTCATTTTCTATTATTTCTAATCCCATTTCCATTAAACTTCTTATTAGTAAAGAAACCTCATCATTTACTGTTTCACCGTAGCTATTTTGTATTCTAAAGCCATACCGATTTCGAATTATCACTATATAAATAGCCCCTACAATCATAGAAAGCGATTGATCATCAATTGTTACCTTTTGTCTGGCAAAATGCTGCTTGATTTTTGAGTTTATAATATTAAACTCTTGTATATCAAAATTATCATTAAGCAGAATCTGCATTTCATTAAGATAACTATAATGATTTATTAACACAAAATTCTTCAGTATCTTAAATAAAAGCTGTCTTATTTCTTCCTCGGATACATCAATCCACACAAAGTCGCTACTAAATTTGATTAAGCTGCAGTTATATTGAGATTTCAAAACTTTTTTCAATTTATTTATTTCCTTATATACTGTTTGCTCTGAAACAAACAACATCTCAGCTAAATCCGCACAATGTTGTTTACCTTCAAATATTACCTTACTCAAAATCCTCAAATGACGATTTTCTTCAGCAGCACAACTATATTCCCTTTCTTCATTTGAATATATCAGCTGCTTTAAAGGCTCTATAGCATCACTCTTAATAAAATATCCAAATTTTTTTGAAGAGCTTATAGTAAGGTTTTCCTTTTTTAAGCTATCATTAATGGCCACTATATCATTGCGTATAGTTCTTACGGAGACCTCCAAATCTTCTGCAATTTTAGTGCCAGTAATTCCTTGTGTATTTTTTAATATTAATTGAAGTATCTTCATCTGTCGTTTTGTATACATGCCTATCACCATCATTCCATGTATATTTTATAAAACGTTTATTGATTTTTTAATTATTAAACATTTTGTTGTTCCTTTTTTAGTTCATCTGCTTCCATTGCTTTAAAGAATGGGTAGTATATAACAGTCATTAAGATTAAGTTAGTGAATACTAATACAACTGCCTTCCAATCTAATGTCATTAAGAATGCTCCAACTCCTGGAGGTAAAAATCCTGGTGGATTTGCTATTGGCATACCAACTAATCCTGAGGTCATTGAGAAATAAGTTAAAGCCGTTACTAATAAGGGTCCAAACACAAAGGGTATAAACATCAATGGATTTAAAATAATAGGTGTTCCAAAGATTACTGGCTCGTTGATTCCAAATAGCGATGGAACAATCGAAACCTTACCTATGGCATTTAAGCTCTTAGCTCTAGATCTCATCATTAATATAACTAATCCTAAGGTTAGTCCTGATCCTGTTACCTGTAAAATGTTGTAATAGAGACCAAATGTGAAAAAGTGAGTAACTTCTCCTCCTGCAGCATAAGCAGCTACATTATCTGCTGCGTACTTTATTGCAAAAGGTGCCCATACTGCTGAAGTAATTGCTGGCCCATGTAATCCAAAGAACCATAATAATTGAGTAAGGAAAATTACAATTAATAATGCTGGTAGTGTGTCCATTGAACTAATAGCAGGGGCTAACAAGCTCATTACTAGCTCGGGAAATACCTTTCCAGAAACATTAATAGAGATTGCTCCAATTACTGTAGCGATTATAGCATTTACAATTAGGGGAAGCAAACTTGAAAAGCTGTCTGCAACCATTATTGGAACGCTATCAGGTAGTTTAACTATCATCTTTTTATTTATCATGAACCTTGTAACTTCTACAGTTAATATTGCTGAAACGATACTTGTAAACAAACCTTCTGCTCCAAGAAATCCATTTCCAATACCCTTTTCAATAATTACACCACTTAATATTAAATGTACAACTATTGAGGTTATTCCTATTTGAGTGGCTTTCATTTCATATTTTTTAGCTAGCGCTTCTGCAATAAAATATGCTGCATATACAGATAAAAAACCATTTGTAAATTTTTCAGGATAAGTAAAGTAACCTGAAATACCTGCAAAAAACTGATGAATTGGACCGCTTTGGAATAAATTCATAAAAGCTATCGGTAATATGCACAATGAACCTATAATTATAATTGGGATAATTGCAATCATACCGTCTTTAATTGCTTGTAAGTGTTTTTGCTGTTCAACCTTATTTGCTATTGGCATAAGCCACTTTGATAAAGATGTTTGTAGCTTTGATGTACTCATAGTTTTCCTCCTTGCAACCGTTTAACAATAAATTAATGTCGACAAATTTATCATTTAAGTTAAGTATAAAAAAATAATGCTTGCTCAGCAAATAATCTTTTTCCTAACACTTAGGAAAAGGTTTAGTTACTAGCCATTATTTTTTATTTATGTGCATATAAAAATTAGAATACCGGATTACTTATAGATAAAAAAATGTTTGTAAAAAGGCTATGAAGTTTAAGCTAAAATAGCTTTCTTCATAGCCTTTAAAATAATGTATGCTTTACTTTATGATATTTCTATCTATTTCTTTTTAGGAATAATCCTACACCGCTTAGGATTGTTAATGCTCCAATTATAATTATTGCTTTATAGTCAAATAAACTACCTGTCTTAGGAAGAAGATCAATTATACTATCTATAAACTTTTCAGCTTCGTTCTTAACAGTAAACTTTTGAGTTTCCGGAGATTTAACTTTAACTTCTAGTTGTCCTTTACCTAGAATATATCCCTTAGGAGCCTTGGTTTCTTTAATTGTGTAATTACCATAATCCACACCATTAAAGGTTACAACTCCATTGTTATCAGAAACTGCTGCAGCTACTTCTTTGCCATCTCTATCATATAAAGTAAACTCTGCTCCTTGAAGCGCTCTTCCATTCATATCAGTCTTATTAATTACAATTACACCCTTAATTCTGTTATTTACTACCTCATAAATGTACAATTCTTCATGTTTATCCACAAATACCTTTATAGCACCTTCTGAAGCTGAATATCCTTCAGGAACTTTTGTTTCTTTTATAGTGTATTCTCCATATGCAAGATCTTCAAATAATAGAACTCCATCTATTCCTGACATAGAAGTTTTAATTACTTTACCTTCTGCATCGTATAATGTAAATTCAGCACCTTTAAGAGGTTTCTTATTTTCATCTAACTTTTTCACTTGAACAGAACCTCTAATTTTTGTATTAGAAATGCTTTCAGGGTTTGCTTTTACTGTAACACCATTTCCAGCTACATTAGCAGTTAATACTTCCTTTGAAAGAACATATCCTGCTGGTGCCTTTGTTTCTTTAATAGTGTACTTACCATACTCTATATTCTTAAACTCTACTTTTCCGCTTTTATCACTTGTAGCTGTAGCTATAGGGTTGTTATAGCTTGTGTCTGTTTCTTTGTAAAGCTTAAATTCCGCTCCTTGCAATGGCTCTTTGTACTCCCCTAATTTAGTAAATTCTATATTTCCTATAATTTTTTTATTGGAAATGCTTTCAGGGTTTGCTTTTACTGTAACACCATTTCCAGTTATATTAGCAGTTAATACCTCAGCTGAAATAAGATATCCTTCTGGTGCTTTTGTTTCTTTAATAGTGTACTTACCATACTCTATATTCTTAAACTCTACTTTTCCGCTTTTATCACTTATAGCTGTAGCTACGGGGTTTCTATAACTCGTATCTGTTTCTCTGTAAAGCTTAAATTCTGCTCCTTGTAATGGCTTTTTGTCTTCCCCCAATTTAGTAAATTCTATACTTCCTGTAATTACATTACTTTCTGTAATTATTCTGTTGGAAATACTTTCAGGATTTGTTTTTACAGTAATACCATTTTGGGTTATATTAGCAGTTAATACTTCATAGGAAAGATAATATCCTGATGGGGCTTTTGTTTCTTTAATATTATACTTACCATACTCTATATTCTTAAACTCTACTTTTCCATTTTTATCACTTATAGCTGTAGCTACAGGGTTGCTATAGCTTGTATCTGTGTCCTTGTAAAGCTTAAACTCTGCTCCTTGTAATAGTTCTTTGTACTCCCCTAATTTAATAAATTCTATATTTCCTCTTATTTTTGTGTTGGAAATACTATATGGATTTGCTGGTACCACTTTTCCGTTTTCAGCAATAGAAGCCTTTAATATTTCACCTGAAGGATTATATCCTTCTGGGGCTTTTGTTTCCTTTATAAAATATTCTCCATATTCTACATTTTTAAATTGTACTTTTCCACTTTCATCACTTATAGCTGTAGCTAATGGATTTGCATAGGTAGTATCTGAAAGCTTATAAAGGGTAAATTCTGCTCCTTTAAGAGGATTATTGTTCTCCCCATTTTTAGCGAATTCAATTTCACCTATAATGCTTTCATTCTTATAATTATAAATTATATTCTTTTCATCTTTAGTATTTTTAAGTTGGAATTTATACAATTCATTACTTAGAACATAGCCTGTAGGAGCAATCTTTTCTCTAACATAGTAATCTATATCAAACTTTAATTTATTGAATATTGCCTCTCCACTTGTCCCCGTTGGATCTGACGTTCTTATAACATTTTGATACCTATCAAGAAGTTCAAATACAGCTCCTTCTAGCTTGATATTCTCATTACTACTGCTAACTTTTATAACCTTAATGCTGCCAGTTTCACCAACTCCACCGCCACCAGCACCTTGGAATATAACATCAACCTTAGTAGAATCTGATGATTCTGTTATTCCTGTTCCCTTAAAAGATATAGAGTTATTAAAAGGTGACTTTTTCTTATCTACCACATCAGTTCTAAAAGTTAAAATATAAGCCTCCTCTGTCATAGAGGGTAATGTAAAGGTAAACTCTCTTGTTGCAGCATTGTATTTTACACTGTTTTGATCTAGAGCAACCTCTTCCCCTTTTTCTAGACTTCCATTTAATTTTAAAGTCTGCTTGTACAATTTTACAGAGGTGGTATCAAGCTCAAGCCCTTCTTGAAGGGTATCTGTTAAAACAGCATCCTTAATTAGTATCTTATTGGAATTAATGGTTACATTCCAATCAATATAAGAATTGCCTCTTGTATAATCAGCTTTTTTATCTATTAAAGTACTTTTTATCTTTCCTGTACCTGTACTTTCTACACCTCCAGGCACTAAATCTGTTATTAACTTTGCAGTATTTTTAATTTCCTTTTCTCCGTTTGTGTTAAATATGGAAGTATCGGTTATTTTAGTTTTAAAAGTTATTACTTGCTCATCTTTAATTTCACTAGGGAAATTATATCTTAAGGTTTTAGTAGCCTCATCATATACGTAATTTGATGTCTCTGCAGCGCTTCCATTAAGCATAACGGAATTTGAAACAAATTCTTGTCCTTCTTTTATAATATCTGTAACATAAGCATTTGGAAGGATCATTTTGTTCTTGTTAACTATAACCCTCCAAGTAATTTCTCTTGTAACATAGTTATAATCCTCGCTAGTCTTATTTATGACTTGGCTCTGAACATTTTGTGTGCCTTGATAGGTAGATTCTTTAATATTACTCCCTGATAGTTTAGCAACGTTATAGTAGTTTGCATTTCTATTTCCTGCATAGACATTAGTGTCTGTTACTTTTGTTCTAAAGGTTATTACATAGGTTTCATTAATATCACCACTAAAGGTATAGGTCAATGTTCCAGCTTTTTGTGTGTCACCATCTGCCGCTTTCACATAGTTAAAGTTTCCTCCAGGAGTATCTTTATCTATCTTAGCAGAACCTTCTACGTATTCTTGTCCTATTCTTATATCATCAGTAACCACTGTATCCTTTATAGCTATCTTATTATTGTTTACAGTAACTTTCCAAGTAATCTCTCCTGTGGCTGCATTGTAGCCTGCTCCTTCTTTATAAATAATGCTAGTAGGCACTCCAACGCCTTTATTGTCTGAAGCATCACCTGGTACCCCATCACCTGTTAGAGTTACTTTATTATTATAGGTTTTTACTGTATTAGAATTAAATGCATCTTCATCAGTTACATCTGTTGAAAACTCAATTTTATGAGGCTCATTGATAGCCGTTGGGAAAGTATAGGTGAATGTTTGTCCATTTAGAGTATAATTATCGTTAGTTGAATTCCCATCTATTTTAACGCTATCTGGTGTGAAAGTTAATCCAGCAGGTATATCGTCTGTAACTACAGCATTAGGAATGCTTTGAGCATTATTGTTTACATAGATAGTCCAATTAATTCTCTTGGCTGCTGCATCATACTTTCCGTCTTTTCTAATAAAATCTGTAACAATCTTAACTGATGCCTCATTTGAAACTACAGTAGTTCCATCATGATTGAATATTGCTTTATTATACTCGTATACTGTAGTTCCTTCTTTTTCAAAAGCCTTAGGATTTATTACTTTAGTCTTGAAGGTAATTATTTGCTCTTTTTCTATTGCAGTTGGAAAATTATAAGTTAATTTTTTACTACTGCCATCATAGTTATATTCTGATGGCTGAGCATTGACTCCATTTATTTTAACAGATCCTGATATAAACTCTTGTCCCTCTGAAATGTTGTCTACAATTTGAGCGTTATTAACCTTAACATTCTCTGGATTTACTATCACCTTCCAAGTGATCTCATTCTTAGAAGAATCATAACTTCCACTCTTCATAACAGAAGCATCAGGGATTGCAGGTTGCTCAAAGTTTACATTAATTATAACCGGTGAAGAGTTACCTCCAATCTCAAATTTGATAGGTATTGGATTAGGTCCACCTATCTTATCAGGATCAAATTGAGTATTTACATAAAAGTACCCTGAAACATTAGAATTGCTTTCGGCAAATTCATTAAAGGTAATATTAACCTTTCCATCAATGCCTATGGTAACATTTGCAATAGTATCACCATTATCAAGGGTAATAGGAAAATCTAGCTTTTTTATTATTTGTATTTCCTTTGGTATCTGCATAGTATAAGTATCACCATTTTTTACTGTTCCCTTGTTTGGTATTGCAAATTTATAGTTTATATTGACTTCAGCATTCTTGCTTATAGGATTTGATGACTCATTTATTGCTTTACCCTTACCATCGGTTAAAGTCACTTCGGTTATAAACGGAAAGCTGTTTGTAATGTCTGCAGATTTAACTGACACAGCAGGGAAAATAGAAAAAAGTTGAAAAAACACAGCAATTAATGCCACAAAAATGGATAATTTCTTCCTTCGTTTAGTTTTGTATATTTTCTTACTCATAAAAAAAACTCCTTTCATTATTGTTTTTAGCAACAAAAAAACCGACCTTAATTTAATAAAGGTCGGTTGCACTACTGACTCTGTATATACAAAGTGCCCAAATTAGTATATACTTCAATGTCTCCTTGATAAAATTCATATTAACAGGTAATATTTATTCTTTTTTAATATTACCTGTTAATAAGTATATCTATCTATATAATACCTGTCTACCTACTTTTTGCTTAAATATATACTAATATTTGCTATATTTAGTTTTTAACCTTGAAATTGGAATATATTATTCAAAAAAAATTTAAATTCTCTTTTCTAATATTATTAGCTCTATTCCATGAACTGGTATACTCATTCTCTCTATGTATTCACCTTGTAATTTTAATTCTTTTATCTCAATCTTAGGTTGAGTCTTTCCTTTTAAATATTGAAGTTCCTCTTCATGCATATTTTCTGGAGCCCCTAATTCTATCCAGTTATCAAATACAGAACCATTTTCTCTGTTTAGTTTATATTTTGTTATTTTGTAATATCCATTAAGGCCAGTTATACTAAGCTCTATTTCTTTTAATGCTTTTGCTTCATATATTGAATATCTCTCTCTATGATTTAAAGCAGAGATATCACCATGTAAGAACAAATCATCAAAATATGCATAATTATATGCTAATATCTGTATACTTTCAGCCTTCTTAGTTACTATATAATCTTCTCCTTGTTCAATAATCCTGTCTCCTAGCTTAGATAATAAATAATATGCGTAATAGGATGATTTTTTTAATCCATCTTTGTTGATAAGGCCAAATCCTCCATGAAATGATGAAATGCCTAATTTATTTTCTTCAATTAAGTCAGTAAAAGTCCAATAGCCTAAAGAATTAGTAACTCCTGTGCATTGCAAAACATTTTTTATAATGAAGGTTGCTACGTAACTTGTATCATGAATTAAATTTCCATTTAGTGATGAAGCATTCCACTCAGTTACATGAATTTCAATATCATTATTAAATACTTCTCTTAGTTTATTATTCACAGACTTTAAAGTATTAAAGGTATGATTTTTATCATAATAGATTTTCTTAATTTGGGATATTATTTTTGATGTATTTTTATAATCTCTATTCTGAAGAATATTTTCCTCTACTCCTTCTAAAGAAACGTACTCTGGATATATATGTACAGATAAAAAATCTAATGAAACTATATTTTTATTACAGAAGCGTAAAAAATCTTCTAACCAATTACTTCCTAATATAGCTCCATGAGTTATTGATGGTCCTCCAACTTTTAACTTTTCTGAAATAGATTTAATTGCTACTGCAGTTTCTTTATAAAATTCAAAATATTCTTCTTTACTCCCAGCCCAGAAATAATATTCATATTCAGGCTCATTCCAAACCTCAAAATACCATGTTTCTACTTCTTCTAATCCATATCTGTTTATACAGTGTTTTATAAACGCTTTCACTAAATCAGTCCATAAATTTATATGCCTTGGAGGAGAAATATTAGCTTTCCACCAGAAAACTGTATCCTCTGAACTCTTTAATTCGTTGGGCATAAAACCCAGTTCTATAAAAGGTTTTATATTAACTCCCTTAAAGAAATCAAAAAGCTCGTCCACATAGCTCCAGTTATATTGTATTTTTCCATCTTCTGACACATTGTATATCATCATCTCATCCATAAATATTCCATGGAATCTTATGTATTCAAAGCCTATATCTCTCTGCATCTCTTTAAGTTGTTCTTGAAGGTTATTTCTTAATCCTTCCGAAGCTCTACCAAAGGTTGCAAGCTTCTTCCAATAATGTTTAAAGCTCTCCCCTTCATATTTTGCATCTACAAAAATTCTATCTATATTACCTTCATTGTTATACTCTTCTTTACTTTCTGTGCTGGGCGCTGATAGATAGCAATATAGCTTTTTAAAAGCAGCATTTCTATCCACATCTAAGTAAGTTCCAACCTTCTTATTGTCCTTATTGGATTTAATACTTTTATGGCTAGAACTTAATAACCCATCTCTATATTCTGTTGGAGAACAGTTGTACTCTCTTTTAAAAAGTCTATTAAAAGAATTTATACTAGGAAAGCCGCTAACATAAGCTATGTTTCCTATAGTGTCATCACTATTTACAATCATACTTACTGCATTATTCAATCTTATGCTATTTAGATAATCTTGAAAGGACATACCAATTTTATCCTTAATAAAGTGGGATAAAAAATGATAATTGAGATGCTGTTTTTCCGCAATTTCCTTTAAGGTAACGTCTCTACCCATATTCTCATTGGCATAATCTATTATATTTTTAATTCTAATAAGATCCTTATCAGTAATCTCCTGGTTTTTATTCTCTATTACATCATAATGAAAATTATTAATCAAATACTCTCCTAATAAATGTAAATAACTACCAATAATTAACTCATAACCTTTATTTTTTTTATTTAAGCACCAAGTAATATTAGCAATATAATGCCTAATAATATCAAATTTGCCTCTTATGTAACCTTCTTGAGAAAAACATTTACAATGAAATCTCATGCTTTTAAATTTTGGAAAACAGAGTTTATAAAATTCCGGATCTATTTGCACCGCCAGTAGTACGTTTTTATCCTTAGTTTTTCTGGTACTGTGAAGTTCATTAGTGTTAACTAAAATTAAATCACTTTCTTGAAGAAGATATATTTCTTTACCTATGTTAACATTGACACTTCCCTCTAATACAAAGATAATTTCAATTTTATTGTGCCAGTGCAAATCAAGTTCATTAACACTATGTATAATAGTCTTTACAGGAAGTGCTTCCTCCCCCATTACAAATTCATATTTGTAACTCATAACTCTCCCCCCTATTAGTAACACTTCAGCGACAAATTTGTAGCTTTTTCAAATTATTTATTCTACTATCTATGGCATATATATCTTCATTGCCGTGCCCAATCTATCACCCTTATGTTAAAAATTAACTTACTATATTGTACCATTATGACTGTTCCTTTTCTACAAATTTTATATTATATGGATAAGATTTTAGAGACTATATTTAAAAATTAAAGTTAAAAAATAAGCACATGACAAATGGCATGTGCTTATTTCCTGATTTTTGTTATTCAATCTTTTAATTTGAATCAAGCTATATATGAATCTTAAGAATAAAACTAAATCATAGTGCGAAGATAAAAGTATACAACTATAGAAATAACTGCAATAATAATCAGTAATGTCCTATTATTTTTCTTCGTCACTGACTCAATAAATAAAATCAGTGCTAGCAAAATCCACAGCCTTTCAAATAAAAACAACCCTAAAAGCTTGAGAATTGAAAAGGGAAATATGGGAAGTACAAAAAACAAAGACATTATAAGAAGTACGACTATTGATACTACTCTTGTTTTAAAACCATAATGCCTCATATAGGAAAATGCTATAAAAGCTGCAATAATACCTAAGACTAGCCATTGGACAGTCATCTATGAATCCTCCTTTATTTTTCATTATAAACTAAGTTAGAATAACATTTAAAATCTTCCTACGAAGAACTCTTTTCTTATAAATAGTTACTTATGCAATACGAGCTTCAGCTTCTGCACGTTTAATAATCTCTGCTAGAGTTTCTTTCGCAGTCATATCTGTTGAATCTATCCAAAGTCCTTTTCTTGGATTTTCATTTATCAGCACTTCATAAAGAGGTTCAACCTCCCAGGTTGTATATCCTGTTTTATTACGCTTTTTCTCCCTTTTAATAACTGCATCAACTTTTGGATTTAGGGTAATAAAGTAAATTGGCTTGGATTCGAATGCCTGAAGAAAAGAGTGAACCTCTTTCCCTAAATAAGTATCTTGCACAACAACGGAAAATCCAGCTTTATAATACATATCAGCTACTTTTGCTGCCATTTTGTAACGAAGCATCAATTGCTCTAAGGCGCTTTGAGAATAATCCGGAGTCATATCAATGTTTCCATTGACTATCATCTTGCGGAATATGTCTCCATGTACATGAACTCCCTTATCAAAATGTTCTGCTAACATCTGTGCAATTGTAGATTTTCCTGAAGCCATTATTCCTGTTATAATATAAATCCCATTTTTAAGAGTCATAATAATTATCTCCTCCTTTTATGTGAATATTTCCTCACTTCAAGAATGCTTATAATTTAAATTATAAGCATTCTATAATGCTTGACATTATGGCATTGTCAAGAATTTTTCTAATAAATACTTAAATTTTAACATTTATTCTACTTATCTCTTTGTATTCTTACTATATGATTTTATGTATTTTAATGGGCACTAAGAAATTCTATGTAGTTTTATTTTGCTATCATAAAAAATATAACTGATTTGCTAAACTCTTATTAAATTTCTCTTGATAATTACGTATATAGTACTCTGCAACACCCATAGCTAAATCTTTCTTGCTCTCAAAATAAAAATAAAAGGATCCTTTGGATAAGCCTGCACTATTTAAAATATCATTTATGCCAGTTGCATTATAACCTTTTTCTAAGAATAATCTAGCTGCACATTCAATTAAATTTTCCTTAGATTTTTCGCCTTTAGTATTTTCACTCATAAAATGTTCCCCCCAGTCTTATTTATTTTACCATATTATATATCAACCTTCTCAATATTCCTTATAGATAGATAAGCAACAAGTACACCTAAAATTGCAAGACTAATAGGTATTGCTATAATAGAGCTTAAAGAAAAACCAATATTATTTGAATTAATAACAGTGGCTATTAATATTGAAGATACTATTGTAGCAGAAGCTGACTTCTTCCTCATACCAAAATATAAAGGTATCAGACTCATACCTGAAGAAGATAAAGCGTTGGTAATGATTCTTAACAAATTCTTATTGATAATATCCATAGTTAAGTTGCCCGGAATTATATTATAAACAGAATCTATAATTACTAATATACTACCTATAAAAATATTCGATATGATTATAGCCAAGAATGTAAATACTAAAACAATTAATAGCTTTGACATAATTAACTTTTTTCTATTTATAGGATAAGTGAATAATATTGAAATAGTGTTGTCTTTATATTCATTTATTATGAGCCTTGATATAAGCACAGAGGCAAAAATTACAAAGGTAACTCGCACCATGACATCAATTACTAAAAAAGCCTCCTTATAATCCGTTAATACCTTTAAGCCTTCAATTTTATCTATAAACATAAATACAAATAACATAGTTAATATACCTATAGCAGAAAAAAAGGCTCCTTTTATATATCCCCTCATTTTTATTTTTTTCATTTCTAGTTTTATTAATTTAAGCATTCGTAACCTCTCCATTCAACAAATTCATGAAATAATCCTCTAAAGAACTATTTTTCCTGTTTATAGATTCAATTGCCACATCATTTAATATTAATGTTTTAGATATATCGGTTTGTGATACTTTCTCTTCATATATTCTTATAATATCATTATCTATAACTCTAAAATTTGATATATTAAGGTGATTTTCTAAAACATAAGCTGTTTTTTTATAATCCATCGTCACTATCTCTATATAATCTGTAGTCTTCTCTCTTATGACATTCATAGAAACTTCCTCTAACAATCTTCCCTTATTTATAACTCCTATTGTATCTGCGATCTGTTCAATTTCTCCCAATATATGAGTGGAAATCAACATTGTCATTCCATATTCCTTACACAACATTTTAAATAGGTTTCTAATTTCTTTAATTCCTATTGGATCTAGTCCGTTAATAGGCTCATCTAATATTAACAGTTCCGGCTTCGTCACTATAGCTCTTGCTATACCAAGCCTTTGTTTCATCCCTAAAGAAAATTCCTTAACTGCTTTAGAATTAATATCTTTCAAATTAACAAGCTCTAAAGCTTTATCTATAGCCTTTGCATCGTAGTAACCCATGTACTCACAATGAAGCTCTAAATTTTCTCTAGCAGTAAGCTTTTGATAAAATATTGGATATTCAATAATTGAACCTATTCTTTTTAAAACCTCATAGGAGCTATCAGTTAGTTTTTCACCAAACATTTCAATTTCTCCACCGGTTGGTTTAATAAGGTTTGTCATCATTTTCATAATAGTGGTCTTTCCTGCTCCATTAGGTCCCAAAAATCCATATATTTCTCCTTTCTTTATATTCATGTTTACATTAGATATCACTTCTTTATCATTAAAGGTTTTTGTTAAATTACTTATTCTAGCTATATATGACATCACAATCTATCTCCTCCGTAAATATTTCTATATTCTTATTATAAAACTTGATCTTTTCTTTTACTTTAACTAAAGCTTACAAATTCCTTAAGTTTTATAGTTCGTAACACCTTCACTGCAAATTAGCACTTATATTACATGTACAAAATAGGATGCCCTTTTACAAGTAGCATCCTATCTCTAATAAGTCATTCTTTTTAGTTTAACTGAAAAAACCGTTTTTTCATAGGCCTTACTGTAAAGAAATATATCTCCCTCTAATCTTTCAATAAGTCTTTTAGTTATTGTAAGTCCAATTCCGCTGCCTTCATAAGACTTATTTCTCGAATCCTCAACTGTATACATTCTTTCGAAAATCCTATCTTTGTGAATTTCATTAATCCCTTTTCCCTTATCCCAAACATCGATATATGCAAAATTTTCATCTTGCTTTAGGTCCAATCCTATAATTTTGCCCTCTCCTCCATGCTTTATAGCATTAGATATTAAATTGTTTAATATTCTATGGAGAGCTTCTTCATTTCCTAACACATAAATATCTTTATCCGGTATATTAATGATTACTTCAAAGCCTTTTGCAGTTAAAGTATCATAAAAGCCCAATATATTTTTCCTTAAAACTTCATTTATATTAATCCTAGTCAAAAGTAATTCTTTATCTCCTGATTCTAGCTTTGCCAAGTCAAAAAATTTATTAATAAGCTCAATTACTTCCATGGCTTTGCTTTTTACCTTTGAAAGTAGTTCTTTTCTTTCCTCATATCCTATGCTTTCATCAAGCTCAATGGTTTCAATATATCCTAAAACTACGGTGAGAGGTGTTTTTAGGTCATGAGAAATATTAGAAAGCATTTTTTTCATTGACATCTCCATTTTCATGTGGTTAGCTATTGTCTTTTGATTATAATCTAACAGATTGTTAATGTCTGTTAAAAAAGACTTTAGTTCCTGGTCATCAGTTAAAATCAAAAGCCTTTCACTGGTGTTATTTGACAAAATGCTATTTAGTTTTTTATGTATATACTTTAAATTAGCATTTCTATTTATTATAAACCTATATTGAATTAAAATTATTGTTATTAAAATAATAATAATTCCTATTAAAAAAGCAGTCATTTTAAAACTCCCCTAGTTTATAACCTATTCCCCATAAGGTTTTAATATATTTAGGATTAGATGGGTCATCCTCTATTTTTTCTCTTAACCTTCTCATGTGGACATTAATAACATTATCATCGCCAAAATAACCTTCATCCCATATAAGATCATAAATCTGAGCTTTTGTAAAAACCTTATTAGGATTTGTTATAAATAATTTTAAAATATCAAATTCCTTTGAAGTGAGTTTTACATCTACTCCATTTTTTATAACGGAATAATTATCTAAACTTATTGTAAGCTCATTAATATTAATAGTATTTACTTCTTCAACCTGATTCCCTTGAGAATACTTGGTTGCACGTCTTATGGCTGCTTTAACTCTAGCTGTAATCTCTATCATTGAAAAGGGTTTTGAAATATAGTCATCAGCTCCAAGACCTAACCCCACTGCTTTATCTACATCTGTATCCTTAGCGGACATTATCAATATGGGTACCGAGCTTTTTTTTCTTATTATTTCCATAGTTTCTATACCGTCAAGTTTTGGCATCATTATATCTAAAATAACTAGTTCAAAGGAGTCCTGAAAGAACTTAGCAACCCCGTCTCTCCATCAAATGCCACTGTTATTTCAAACCCCTCTTTTGTTAGATGATTTTTAACTATATCGCTGATAGATACATCATCTTCTACTAAGAGTATTTTATTTTTCATAAACATCCCACCATTTTTTATAAATTCGATTTATCAAAATTTATTGTTCCCCATTCAAACTTTAAAATATTATAACATTTCAGACATTCTATTTCAAATAAGGAGTATACTATCTAAATTACTTTTACCAACTACTTGCAAGCATTAATACCATTAATTGTGTTCTATAATAGAAATCTAAACTAAGCTTTTCATCTCTCCCCCCAAATTTAGGGGGAGAAATTTTACACTTACTGATTTTCTTCATTACAGTATTAATTATTAAGGGTTAACCATAATTCCATAGCTGCCTCTAACTCTTTATTTAATCCCTCTTTTCTACAGTACAGCTTATTAAGCTCTTCATAACCTAAACCAGGTGCAGCCATAGCTAAATCGACCTCTTTTATTTCACTTTCAAGACTTTCAACTCTCATTAGAGCTTTAGCCTTTTCTACTTCCTGCTTTTTACTTTCATCAATATCCCTTGACTTCTTAACTTTTTCTGGCTTTATCATCGGTTCTTTAGGGATTTCCAAGGTCAATTTACCTTTTTCGCTTCTATAATAATCATAGTTACCAGAATAACTCTTAAATGCATTATTCTCTACAGCAATTACCCTTTCACCAATTTTATTTATAAAATATCTATCATGAGAAATGAAGAATATAGTCCCTTTAAACTCTTCTAGAGCCTCTTCAAGGGTTTCTATGGAATCAATATCAAGATGATTAGTGGGCTCATCCAGTATCAATAAATTTATATCTTCATATAATAGCTTACCTAGCTTCAACCTGATCTTCTCTCCCCCTGACAAATGCTTTACTTTTTTGAAGACACTATTACCATAAAACATGAATTTGGACAGGTACTCTCGTGCTTTTCCCTCCAATATAAGAATATCTTCTCTGAAGCACTCCAGCACAGTGAGTTCCTCATTTTTAAAAGTAATTTTCTGTGGTAAATATGCTGCCATCACACTGGCACCTAACTCCACTACACCGTCATCTGGATGTTCCTCACCTAAGAGCAGTTTCAGTAATGTGGTTTTTCCGCTGCCATTTGGTCCGATTAGCGCTGCTCTTTCCCCATAGTTGATCAATAAATTTGCATCCTTAAAAATAATCTTATTCTCAAAGCTTTTAGAGAGTCCCAGAACTTTAATAGTCTCATTACCTGATCGCTGTGCAGCTTTAAAGTTTAGCTTCATATTCTGCTTTTCAAAAATTGGTTTTTCTATTCTATCCATTTTATCAAGCTTTATCTGTATACTTGCAGCTCTTCTAAAGAATTTGTTATTATCGGCTCTCATAGCCCAGTCTCTTAAATCTTTTACAGTCTTCTCCATGGAGTTTATCTTCTTTTGCTGTTCTCTAAAATTCTCATATTGAATTCTCATATTTTCTTCCTTTTGATTGACATAAGCAGAATAGTTGCCCTTATAGGTTATAGCTTCCATATCCTCTATTTCTACAATCTTCGTTACTATATTATCTAGAAAATATCTATCATGAGATACAACAATTACAATGCCTTTATAATTTTTAAGATAGCTTTCAAGCCATTCAATTGAATCCATATCCAAATGATTTGTGGGCTCATCCAGTAATAATATATCTGGATTGTCAATCAACAGCTTTCCGAGCACTACTGTAGTTTTTTCCCCACCGCTTAATAAACTGAAATCTTTGTTTAAAAAACTGTCATCAAATTTTAAACCTGTGCAAATCTTACTTAGCTTTTCTTCTATTTGGTATCCTCCCTTAACTTCATATAATTGAACCAAATCACTGTACTGCTTTAAGGCTTTTTCCAAGGCAGCATCTTCTAGATCTTTCATTTCATCTTCTAGTTTACGCATTTCATTTTCTATGCCGTGAATTTCTTCAAAAGCTAGGTTTAAAACATCAATAACCTTTACTCCATCGTCATATTCAGGTATTTGTTCAAGGTAAGCAGCAGTGGCTTCTCTAGGCTTATTAATCAATCCTTCATCATATCCAGGACTTGAGGTTTGTGGGTAACCCGGCCAATAATTCATAGGTAATTTTCCCGCTATTAATTTAAGAATAGTGCTCTTTCCACTTCCATTTACACCTACTATACCAACCTTTTCTCCTGCATAAACTTGAAAGGTTATATTTTTAAGAACAAGGGTGGCATCCATATATTTTTTTATACCATTTAACGATAATTCAAACATAAAACTTCCTTCTTTCATCCATTTTTTAAATTAAGCATTTTATGGACAGGCAGAAGAAGATATTAACTTAATACATTGCATTAAAGTTCTTACATTATGGACTCTAGTACTTTCACAGAGCCAGAATGTTTTAAAACCTTTGCATGTATATACTATAAAGAATTTTAAAAATAAAAAGACCGTAAGAAGATGGCATCTCCTTACAGTCCAAAATAATCTATTGATACTATAATTTATTTAAATTACACATAAGCAAAAATTGTTCATGTCAAAAAATCATTCCATTATGCTTATATGTCTAATTATAGAATATTTCAAAATAACTATTTGAAATATATTTAGATAAACATTAATCAAACTTAATTTATACAGGATTTAAAATAGTATCTATAAGTCATTATTAGGCATGCATAAATCAGCAGTTGAAGTTGTTTATCTATATAAATTATAATATTGAATTCCAGTAAAGTAAGTTACCTTCTAAATGCCTTATTCCATAAAGAGCATAACAATAAGACCTAAATATAATTAGGCAAATTAAAACTCATTATAAAATACATATTAATTTAATTTTTAAATTAATATTAGCAATTAGCTGGTGTCATAACTTACTTCCCTCCTCCAAAGTTTTCTTTATTATATCACCTTTTGTATATTATGTAAATAACCTTAAAGAATGTATTTTTAATCTATCTCCATCCCCATATAGTATATATCACGATAAACACCATTAATGAGGCTGGCTCGAGTTATTCTACCTTCATGCTTAAAGCCTAGCTTCTCATATAGTTTTACTGCACTTGTATTATCACAAACAACTGTTAAATTTATTTTAGTGATAATTTTACTTTGCTTCGCCCAGTCAATTAAATACTGAATTAGAATACTTCCTATACCTAGACCCCAGAAGGTTTTTCTTATGGCAATGCCAAATTCTCCAACATGTCGAGATCTTTTTCTCCATCCGCCTTCGAAGCTAAGATAACCGATTATTTCATTGTCCACTTCTGCCACAATATAAATAGCATTATCTTTTTTGATACAGCCTTCAATATGCTTTTCCACATCTTCAACGGATTTACCAAACTCACCTTCTCCAAAGGGTAGATTATTGGATTCCTTTGAAGTTTCATTGAAGAGATTGTGCATAGCAGCAGCATCTGAATATACTGCATCTCTAATTATTAATTGTCTTCCATCAGATAAGTTTACCTTTTTTATCATATATGACCTCCTGTTGCATTCTAGCATATTTTTTAACCTCTAGAATTCTACTATAAACATTATACTATATCTTGTATAAGCATAAAATATGGATGTTATTATATAAAGTTTACTAATTGTATCAATGTTATATAATTGAATTAAGCTATGTGTTAAATAGGAATATACGATTAAAATATAGAAATGAGGTACTGAAGTGGACAACATTATTATTAAAGGTGCTAAAGAAGGAAATTTAAAGGATATTTCATTAGAGATACCTAAAAATAAACTTGTTGTTTTTACCGGTTTATCTGGTTCTGGAAAATCCACACTAGCCATTGATACCATCTATCAAGAGTGTCAAAGACAGTATTTAGAGGCAATAGGTTATCAAGGCATTCAAAAGCCAAAAATTGATTTCATTCGCAATCTATCACCTTCAATTAGAATTACTCAAAATGAATATAGTAAAAATCCACGTTCGTCTGTTGGTACAGTCACCAACATCTATACAGATCTTAGGATGATTTATGAAAAGTTGAGTAAAAGAGTATGTCCTAAATGTAATAAAGAAATAATATCTTCAGAGTGTAAAGAAAATGTTGAGAAGTCCAAAGATAATTTTAAAGTATATATGTTTTGCAACCATTGTAATTATAAAATGGAGAAGCTCACCAGAACACATTTTTCTTATAATACTAGAGAAGGTGCTTGTAAAACCTGCGAAGGATTAGGAAAGGTGTTAAAAATAAACAAGGATAATGTAATCCATGAACATTTATCGCTGGAAGCTGGTGCCATAGACTTCTGGGAACAAAAATATAAGGATTATCAAATCTCATCTTTATATAATGCTTTCAAGTATTATGGTATAACAATTGAGCCTTATACTCCAATAACAGCTTTTAATGAAGGCCAAAATGCAATTCTTCTTTACGGTGTTCAAAGCGATGAGGTCAAGAATATATTTCCAGACGTTGCTCCTCCAAAAACAGTGGCTGAGGGCAGATTTGAAGGTATACTCCCTGTGCTTTGGAGGAGACTAGCAGAAAAGTCTGGTGAAGCAAAACATTTGGATGCTTATTTTGATTCTGCTATTTGTGAGGATTGTAAAGGAGAAAGACTAAATGAGTTAAGCCGCAGTGTAACCGTACTAGACACGCGACTTCCAGAGCTAGTTTCTTTATCCTTAGAAGAATTATTTCAATGGCTATTAAAGCTTGAAACCTTTGTTAATGATTCAAATAAGCTTATGATAGAACCCTATTTATTAGATTTAAAAACAAAGATTCGAAGGATTGTTAATGTTGGACTTGGTTATCTTTCTCTCAACAGGCAAACCATGACTTTATCCGGCGGTGAAGCACAAAGAATAAAATTGGCTGCAACTTTGGATTCTACCCTAACAGGCATTATCTACATAATGGATGAACCAACAATTGGTCTTCATCCAAAAGATACTGCTGGAATCATAAATATATTAAAAGAATTAAAGAATCTAGGAAACACGGTTATAGTCATTGAGCATGACATAGATGTTATGAAAGAGTCTGACTATATTGTAGATATTGGACCTGGTGCTGGTAAATATGGCGGAGAAATCGTTGGAAAAGGATCCTTAGAGGAGCTTAAGAAACAAGATACTTCTGTAACAGGATCCTATTTTAATAGAAAAATAGAAAGTCCTAAAGACTTCCGCAAAGGAACAGGAGAAATCATAGAAGTAAAAAATGCTAATTTATATAACTTAAAAAATATTAATGTTAAATTTCCTGTAGGTTGCTTGATCAGTGTTACTGGAGTTTCAGGTTCCGGAAAATCCACATTGGTATTTGAGGTACTATCAAAAGCAAGCATAAAAAAACAAACAAACTGTAATAAGGTTTCTGGAACTGAAGTTTTCAACCAGATTATAGAAGTTGAACAATCTCCCCTTACTAGAATGAAACGCTCAAATGTGGCCACCTATTCTGGTGTTTACTCTGATATAAGGAAAATTTTCAGTGACTTAGAAGATGCTAAAGATAAAGGATTAACCACTAAGCACTTTTCCTTTAACATGTCAGGAGGACGTTGTGAGAACTGCGAAGGTCTTGGATATGTCACAAGCAATATGTTATTTTTTGAGAATTTAGAAGTACCTTGCCCAATTTGCGGTGGAAATCAATTCAATGATACAGTGCTGTCTGTAAAATACAAGGGAAATTCTATAAAAGATATTCTAGGAATGTCTGTTGAAAATGCCTTGGATATCTTCGATAGTCATCCAAAAATCCTTAAATATTTAAAATTGCTTAAATATGTAGGATTAGGTTATCTGGAGCTTGGGCAAACCTTGACTACTTTATCTGGTGGTGAAGGACAGCGCCTAAAGCTGGCGAAAGAATTAATGAATAATCAGGGTAAGAACAATCTATACCTAATCGATGAACCCACAACAGGATTACATCCAATTGATGTGGAAAACTTTCTTGTGCTTCTAAACCGAATTGTAGATTCAGGAAGTACAGTAATTGTGGTAGAGCACAATGAACAAGTTATAAAAGCTTCCGATTGGATTATAGACCTTGGGCCAGAAGGTGGAATCAATGGAGGTAAAGTAATCGCTGTGGGGACCCCTGATGAGATACTATCCAATAAAAATTCTTTAACAGGAAAATATTTATCCATGCTTTAACCAAAAAATCCCCCAGAGCAATAAGTCTGGGGGAACCTACAAAACGTCTTAAATTATATTACAGCGGTAATCTTTTCTTCTTAAAGATCATCACAGCACTAGCGAAAAGAACAGCAATTATACCAACATAGATAAGATTCACCACCATAATTTCACCACCATGAACCAATTCCACTGGATCGTAAAAACCGTAAATTGATAGCTTTTTCAAAATATTCACATCTGCTGAAACACCACCCAGCATATTCATTAAAATAAATGCTATTGGAATACCTGCGCCAAAACTAAGGGATAGCTTTGTTTCATTAAACAAGCAGGAGAAGAAAAAGCTTATCATCATTACAACCATATTCACAAGCATAGTGGTAAAGTTGAGTTTGAAAAATGCACCAATGTCCAAGGTGCTCGGAAACATAACCGTACAAGCTAAAACACCTACACCAAATAAAGCTGAAAAAAGCAGAGCAATAGAAGCTAGGGCATAGACACCTTGTGTAAAAATGATTTTAACTCTCGAATTAGGAGTTGATAGAAGATATACAAATGAACTATTGTCCACCATCTTTGCCACCAGTCTGTTTCCAAGGATTATACAGTAAACCATAGGAAAACCAAACATCAATAATCCATAGAGCCAGCTTGCAAGATAACCTGTAAGGTCTGTAACCACCTTTGAAAAGCCCATGGCTTTCATGAGGTCTTCCGGAAATAACTTAAGCATTGATGTCATGGCCTCCATGTCATTTGGATTATACATTGAAACCATTATAGTCGTATACATAGTCAGCACGCCAAAGAAAATAAGGAGTAGTGTCCAATTCTTTTTTAATACTGTTTTTAGCAATGTAAAGCTCATAACTATTTCTCCTCCCTACCGTAAAAATGCATGAAGATATCTTCAAGAGACTGGGTTTTAACATCAAAATTGAGCACAGTAAACTGTGCAGCCGTCTTAATAAAACGATCCACATTTTCACCTGTTACGAAAACCTCCACAGAGTCACCAGTTGTAGTATACACATCAAACCCCGCAGATTTAAGCAGCTGCGAAGCCGAAGCAACATTGTCTGGCCTTATAATAAAGCCTTTGCGTTGTGAATTTTTAAGAGTCTGTACATCAGACTGCTTAACAATTCTGCCATCCTTTATTATTAATACATTATCACAGGTCTTTTCCACTTCTTCAAATATGTGGCTAGACATCAAAATAGTCTTGCCTTTAGCTTTTTCATTTAATATAAGCTCAACAAACCGATTTTGCATAAGAGGATCGAGACCGCTGGTAGGCTCGTCTAAGATAAGTACATCAGGATCGTGCATAAAGGCAGTAATAATTCCAAGCTTTTGCTTCATACCTTTTGAAAACTTTTTGATTTTACCTTTTGGATCAAGCTCAAACATCTCAATCAGCTGCTTTTGTCTTGATGTATCCTTCATGCCTCTCATATCATGCATAAATTTAAGAAACTCATCTCCGTTCATATCATCGAGAAATGCTATTTCTCCAGGTATATAGCCAAGAGTTTTCTGAATTTCCGGCGCACGGTTTGTACAATCAATTCCTCCTATAGAACATGTACCGCTATTTGGCTGCATAAATCCCAGCAATGCACGAATGGTGGTAGTTTTTCCAGCCCCATTGGGTCCCAGATAGCCCATAACCTCACCCTTTTTTACAGAGAAATCCAATTCAAAAACGCCTTTTCCGCTTGGATATTTCAATGTAAGCTTTTTTACATCAATCATAAAAACTCCTCCTTATAGAAATTTTGTTTTAACATATTTAAACATTGATTAAACTCTCTGTTAATATCATCAATATCCATTGTGGTATTAACTCCAAGTTGACTCACATATCCTTCAGCAAACCAGGTAAGCATTTTTATTACCAGAGCAGGGTCTATGCCTTCCTTAAATTTAGACATATCTATTCCATCGAGGGCAATATGTGAACGAAAGGCTTCTCCCCGCAGCATCATAGATTTAATTTCCTGAACCACTTCCTCGTCGGATTCAAAATAAATGCTTTTAAAAAAAGACAAAATCGCTGGGTGCTTTCGCATGACTGAAACCTTTATTTCCGAGGCAAGTCTTACCCGTTCAAAAAAATCCCTCTCCTCTTCCTTAAAATTCATGCTTATTTCATTCATAAGCATATTGACGCTATATTGTACCAGAAAAAGATACATGTCTTTCTTAGTACCAAAATAGTGAAATATCATTGACTTAGATATTCCTGCCGTATTAGCAATATCTCTGATGGATGCTTTTTTATATCCATTGGTGCCAAAAGCGTTCAAACCTGCGTTAATAATATCATTTTGTTTTTCTTTAGATAGATTCAAAAACTTTTCCAAAATATCACCTTTCATAAATATATTATAAACCGAATCGGTTTATTCAATTATATACTAATAAACCGATTCGGTCAATAATATTCAGAGTTGTAGCCCCAAAATCAGAGTAATTTTCCCCAGCTTATACTGTTATACTCGTAATACACATTGTACTAACATCAAAAGGTAATTTATATAATCCTCAAATATAAACCTTAAGACAGCGCTTAATTTTTCGCTTGATTAATTCCATTTTTGGTATTATAATCAAAATTAGAACTAATGGAGGTGAAGTATCATGAAAGACATAAATAAGGTTATGTTGAATTCGGTCCGAATGAGAATCATACAGGAGCTTGCCGCAAAGCAAAGTATGACCGCCACGGAGCTTTGTGAAAGAATCAGCGATGTTCCACGAACCACCATGTACCGTCATATCAATATTTTGTTGGACAACAACATTTTATCTGTCTTATCCGAAAAAAAGATTCGAGGGAGTCTAGAAAGAACACTTGCCTTGAGCGTAGGAGAAATAGCAAAGCATAACACCCTTAAAAATGCTTCTCAGAATGCATTGACTTTTTTGATGAACAGATATGCAAGGTTTCACAACTATTTCAACAGAGAAAATTCGGACCCTGCTAAAGATAAGATTTTTTTTAACAATACAGTACTAATGATGGATGATAATGAGTTCGACCAATTCTTATTAGAGCTGCAAGCACTTCTCATAAAATACAACTTTGAAGTTGCAAGTGGAAGAAAAGCAAGAGATATATCAATCATCTCTTCCCCTGCAGGGGAAGAGTAAAATAGAAAATAATATGAACATCATATGCAAAACAAATCAGCCCAAACCTAAAATGAAAAGGGGGAAAAAGATTATGATGATATTTGGAATAGTAGTTACCGTGATTGCAGTTCTTATGTTGATTAGCACGATTTTACACGCAACATATTTCATGGGAAAATTTGAACAAATAAAGCCTTACGGTAAGCTTATTAATGTTGACGACGGACAAATGCACGTCTGTTCCATGGGCCATGGCAAGAAAACAATCATATTACTTCCCGGTATGGGTGTTTCGCTTCCGTCTGCCGAATTTGCTCCACTCATGCGTAAACTCAGCGAAAAATATACAGTTGTTTGCGTCGAGTATTTCGGTGTCGGCTTCAGCAGCGAAACTTCAAAGCCGCGCACCTGTGAGAATTATGTTGAAGAAATAAGAACTGCACTCAGCAAGGCAGGTTTTGAAGCGCCGTATGTCTTGATGCCACATTCCATATCAAGCGTTTACAGCGAATATTATGCCTCAAAATATCCTGAAGAAGTAGAAGCTATTATATCTCTTGACGGCACACCAACTGTGATTTATGAAGATATGCCTGCTTTTGTAAAATCTATACTTCCCATCGCAAAATTCCAGCAGGCTATAGGCACTACTTCACTTTTGGCGCCTTTGACCACAAATAAAAAGTACTTGCTCTCAAATGGATATACAGAAAAAGAGATAAACGACATGGTCACCTCTGCGGGTTTTTTAATGAATGATACAGTTTTAGAGCAGATGTCAAATTCAGCTGAATTTATAAAACAAACCATGGATTTGCCGTTTCCTATATATGTCCCATATTTTAAAATTATTTCGAAAAAAACCTATGAAACTTCAAATCAGCAGCTTAACAAGTTCAAAATGACGCCTCAAGAATATCAGCACAAACATCTGGAACGAATCGGTAAACATGCTCAATATGAGATACTTGACGGCACTCATTTCATTTACGCAAACAATGTTGAAAAGATTACAGAAATTACGGATGGTTTATTACTCAAAGCTAGTAAATAACATTATGAGAATTTGGCGGCATTCGTCCTTTTGATAAATTGGAAATCAGCGCAGTGTAACCGATCAGTTCGGCTGCACTGTGCTTTCTGCTACATCTCAAATTTTTAGCAACTACTTTTTTGTCTTAACAATTTCTATTCTATTTCGACCGTTCCTCTTTGCCATATACAGGGCATTGTCGCTTAATTTATACAGTGTATCTATAGAAGTACTTTCCTCTGGAATAACCGTAACTATTCCTATGCTTATAGTGTATTTTATAGTATGATTTGTACTAACACTAACAGAAGCGTCTTCAGTAATCTTTCTTAATTTCTCCGCAACTTCCAAAGCTTCTTTTTCATTAGTTCCTGGAAGTAATACAGTAAACTCTTCACCGCCAAATCTGCCAAATAAATCATAGTCCCGCAATTGACTTTTTATAATAGTTGCAAAATCTTTAAGTACCATATCTCCTGAAAAATGTCCATGAATATCATTAATTTTCTTAAAATTATCCACATCAATAAGAAAGAATGAGATAGGTTCTTTTCTCCTTGAAAGTAGTAAAATACTCTCTTTAGCATGCAATAGAAATGTTCTACGATTGAATATATTGGTCAGTTCGTCATAAGTAGCTGCATTTATTAAATCAAAATCAGACTTTTCTTTTGCCATAAGAATAAGACCAATATTCCCCATTAGCATTATTAGATATAAACAAAGAAAAAACAAGACATTATATATGCTACGCGACATCAAACTCGTGGATTCATCTAATACTATTCCAATATAAGCTCTAAAAATAAGCAGAGCCATTTCTACACCATAAAGAACAGCAATAACTCTCTGCAACACTGAAGAGTTTTTATCCGACAACAATACATATATTGGAAAAAACCATAATATAGTCATAATTATAGATATGACAGAAATTCTCATGCTCTCCATATTATAAAATAATGATACAAGATTAAAGATACAAATAGAGATTATAGTAGATATCACATAGAATCTTTTTACTATATTAGTACAACAATTTTTAATAGTCAAAAAAGCCACTATTTGTAAGGTTGCCCCGATAATTAGAAATGAATTACCTATTGATATAGAAATAAAGCTATGGATTATATTTCTTAAACCAATTAGAATCCATGCAACAGTTTCAAATAGCCTAGAGAATAAAAATGTATATACGGTTATATCCCTTTTGCGTTGAATCATATAGGCAATACCTAGTATTCCAGAAAAAAAATGCCCTAAAACAAGGGCTATTATAAGAGTTTCTATATGAACGTTTAAATTCATTTATTATTCACCACTATTCAACATAATTCCGAAATCAATATTAAAAAGATTTATCAATAAACCATTGATTTTTACATTGTATTCCGTTGATTTTAGTATTATTTTACCATTACAAATACTTCACTTCAATTAATATTATGGTTTTTCATAGTAGAAGATTGCGAATTAGTTGAAATAAGGATTATTCTCATAATCTTATCCAAAATTTGAAAAGAAATCGAAAAATAAATTATCCTGTTCAGACTTGTGGGTAGCATATCCAATAGCTATTTTGTTGTGTGTCAATTCAATCATCTTTTGAGCGTTTTCTTCTCCAAATGCTCCACATAATTCGATTGCACCAACACCCTCACTTTCCAGGAAAGAAAGCTTATGGCATGCTTCTTCAAAACTTCTAACTGTGAAGATATAGCTAATCTGATTTTCTGTTTCGAAACAAGCCTTATGCTCATCAGGATTATAATGACTTCCCATAAGTAAAAATGCAAATTTTTTCTTCATATAACTACCTCCTATTATATTAATAATCTTTGTTACACAATGTAAAACAAGGTTTCATTATTATTATATCTTAATCAGTGTAGCATTCATAGTTTGTCTCCTGTACTCTGTTTCTTCAATCAAAATATTTCGGCCCCTTATGGAATTATATCTTAAAATTTTAATTACATCATTACTATGCACTCAAAATGCCTTGAGGATACAAAAATATGTTGTTTGAACCTGATTGGGTCTTGGTGGCAGTCTGATTTTGTATTTTTGATTAGTATAAAAAAGGTCTATCTAATCGTTTATCAAAGGCATTATTCTGTTTTAACACTCTGTGCCAGCCCAGATTATTAAGTCCTATATCGCAGAAAAACTGAAACACCCACGTTTGAAATTTTGTTAACTCATATGGTTTCCCTAGTTCCTGAGCTATTTTTTGATCAAATGTATGAGTTTGCTCATAAATTTTGCCTAATTCGTTTATTTTCTTTAACACCTTTTTAAACATCTTAGGGAACATATATATTGCAGCAGCTTCCCCCTTGGAGACAGTGCCCAAATAGTTATAATTAAGCTGCTTTGCTAAAGATGTAAAATAGCGTTCTACATACTTTTCCTGTGCGGTTTCTATAAAACCTGCCTGTATAATAAAGCCAAGAGATTTCCCTTGTATAGATGATGGTCTTAAATGCTCAATAAATTTCATCAAGATTCCCGGCATAGCATGAATGTAAAGAGGCAAGATAATGATTACTGTATCATAGTTTTCCACATGATGTGCTAGTTTCTCTAAGTTAGAATTTGCTATACATTTTATTTCACAAGGCATTTTCATGCCGCGCACAAATTCTTCACATATAATTCTTGTATTGCTGTTTTGTGCATCTCCTTTTGGTGATCCATTTATAATGATTGTATTCACTTCTGACACCCCCTATTTCTAAAAAAATGTTCAACAGGCTTAACAATAATATTTTGTGAATAAAACTGATAAAACACACGATTGATGTAATCTTCAAAAATTTCACAACCATCGTCAGTTTGAAAATGTCCATCATAATAAAATTCTATATCAGGGTATTTCTCATATCTTTTTACATGCATGGACTCACCTGTTTTATAGGTAGTGTATGGAAGGTAGAGAGGTATCATGCGATCGAAAAGGTTTTTCAAATTGCTTGTGACAAACCCCTTTGTTACTTTTGCAAAATAAATAGCTTTATCTGCCGTTATATACTCATGATAATACTCGTTTAAATCTTTGAATACACATTTCCCCGGGCTTTTCCACCAGCAGCTCCAACAACCCACACAGTGGTTTACCTCAGCTTTTGACAGATCCAAGGTATAAGCATTTTCTATTGAAATATCCGTAACTTCCTTAATTACGATAGTTTTCATAGCTACTTTCCTCCTGAAACTTTACTTTGCCTCAATTATAAAGTAGGGGGTTACACCCATGTCAATATATAATCAATCATTCAAAAGGAATAAATATTTCAATGTAAGCTTTAGTTTTATTTACTTTGTATGTAATAAGGCGTATCATGGCGAAAGCTTCCCCTAATAGCCTAAGTCCATGTGTATTTGCATATTCTGAAGATACTCTGTACATTTTTTTAATTAAATCTTCCTGTTCATCTTGTGGTTGTATTTCCTCCACCACTGTATATAGACACTTAGGATAATGTAGATAATTATCATTTTCATTTTTTACTTCAGCAGTATCAACGATTAACATTTTTGCAGCAATAACACCGTTTTTATCAAAGGAAATATAACGCATAATTTGTGAGAGCATATCGTCATTATTGGAATTCATTATGTCTTTTACATTTTCATATTCTTCTACAGCAATAAAATCCGATACCTCTCCGTTAATTCTATACTGTGGCAAGGATTTAATGGTAAAAGTGTTCAAATTACTGTCTAAGTTTCTGCTGAATTTTTGCGTCTCCTCAATTCTTTTTAACATACACTGTGCATCATATATAATTTTTTCAAGTTCACTTCTCTTGTTCCCCAATAGGCTTTGTATATCCTGCACATCACTTTTATTTAATAAATCTTGAATCTGGTGAATTGTCATCCCGCGCTTTTTATAGAAATCTATTATCATTAGGTTATATATATCAAAGATATCATAATTTCTATAATTATTTTCACTATTCTTTTTCGGATTTAGTAATCCTTTCTCCTCATAAAAACGCAATGTATCTCTTGGCACCCCAAAATAGTTTAATAGATCGCTTGTACGATACTTTTTCAGCACTGCACATTACCTCCTTTTTATCCAGAACAGCAATCTTCTTTTAATGATATCATATAATTACAAATTATACCTTATCCGATTTCTTGTGGCTTAACATATAGTTATTTAACTTTATTCTATATGAATACTCATTGCTCTTTTAATTTCTTCAACAGTCTGATTACTAACTACATTTGCCTTTTCACTACCTGTAAGTATGCTATCTCCTACCTCTACTCCCTATCTAATGTACTAAATGCAATTTGCCAGTTGTTCTATCACTTGTTAAAATTCGTTCCATTTCAAAATCTCCTTTATAATTTTATTTTAGAATCCATCCCACCAACCATCTCCTTAAAAATAAAAAACTCCTATCCCCAAAAGGACAGAAGTTTACAGTTCTGTTTAGCCACCCAAAAAATTTATATTTACTTTCATTAAGATACTTTTAAAATTTGTTCTGTCAATGCCAACGGGCATGGTTATATAATAGCATGGTCATAACTATCTGAAGTATCTGAGTAGTAACATTATTTCTATTTAACAGCAACAGCCTCAAAAGTAATCATCTCTTCAGAATTTGATGGGTACTGCCCAAATTTATAGTTTGAAGAAATCACAATATTTTTAAATCCTATACTTTCAAGTATTAATCTAAACTCTTCTATCCCATACCATCGTAATGGAAAATACTCTAATTCAGTTTGCAGAAGTACTCCTTCACGCCACTTTTCATATCGTCCATGGGAAATAGTATATTGATTTATATAGTCAACCTCTACAATTTTATTTTCTAATGTAATTATATCTCCATTAAAACATTTCCAAGTTTTTGTGGAAACTGTACCTATTGAAATATCAGTTTGCAAAAATATGTCTAGAATTAATCTACCACCATTAGATAAATGCTTATAAAAGTTTTGTAATGCTTTTATTGAATCTTCCCTTTTATGTAGTAGAAGGAACGTTCCCGTTGGCACTATAATAGCATCATATTTTGTATCTTGTGAAAAAGACTCCATCTTTGCCTCAAAAAGTTTAGGATTTAACCCTCTTTTTTTACAATTATTCTCACAAATATTTAACATATCTTTTGAACTATCAAATCCATCAACATTCAATCCTTTTTCTAAAAAAGGAATTAATATACGACCAGTTCCTGTTGCAGGTTCAAGAATAGGTCCTTTGCACGACTCTAATCTATTCATGTAAAATTCCACATCCCCAAAAGAATGACCTATAGGCTTATCCATATCATATACTTCTGAAGACAATCTCCCATAATAACTCAACATCTTTTATCACCTTTCTCCATTGATTTATTCTAAATACCTACTTGAATCTACCTAAAAATAGCAGGTATCATAATTATAAGCAGAATAACTAACTTTATTTCACTTTTCTAATAGGAATATAAATATCCATGACAGTGTCCTTTCTGTGATGACAGCGTTCATCATAAAATTCAAAATCAATTTTACCTTCATCGTAAACATACTCACTGTCTTTAAACCAATCTTCAAAAATATATTTCCATGTGCTTGCAATAATCTTTGCAAACTCCTTTTGTTCTTTATCATTTGTAGTATCCACAGGAGTCGTTGTAAAAACGGCATACTCGGCCTCTGGAACTTCTACTGTCAGCATATTTTCCTCTACCTTTGAAAAGTCATCAACAATTACTCCTAAAAGATATATTGCATTTCCATCCTCGGATAATGGAACACACAGTCCCACTTCCCCATGCTTAGCTGGATTTAAAATTCTATACATTTTGCTTTCCAAATTTTCTCCGTTATAATTGCTCCAGAAGGATGCAATATCCTTTGTATATGTAACCCCAGTAATATTTGTTTTAATTCCATAACCAGCAACCTTAAATGCAGGTCTTTTTACAATAACAGGATTCATAATATACCCTCCAACTTCAAATGCTATTTTGGTATCAGCATATCTAGCCATTCGTATCATATACTGTGTAGGACTATAACCAAAAGCTTTACGAAAAGCCTTGGCAAAGCCACTGGGTGTCTCAAATCCATAGTCAAAAGCAATATCAATAATTTTTCTGCCTTTGAATAATTCTGTCGCTGATAAAGACAACCTGCGTCCTCGAATGTATTCCATAACAGACAAACCCTTACATAAACTAAAAACTCTGCAAAAATGATAAAGAGAGTACCCAGATTGACTAGCAACTTCTTCAATAGTAATATTTTCTTTGATATGGTCTTCAATGAATTTAATACACTTCTCAATATCTTTTCTATAATTCAATATCCACTTCCACCTAACTTTCTCCTCCACGGGGTAATTCTATTATAACAACAACTTTGAAACGGAACTGTTCCTGTATTGCTAAATATCAATAAATGAATCCTCTTCTATTATAAAATCCTTTTGATTCTAACATTATATTAAGTTTTTGAGTATATATGAAAACAAAGACACTAAGATTTTTATCTTAATGCCTCTGAATTTTCTTACTTTAAATTTCCAAATAAAGGGTATGCTCATTTTGTGAGACTAAACCTTTTATCCTGTTTGAATGCTTTCCTTGAAGGATTTCCTTCAACTCTAAAAATTGTACCATCTGTTAAATCATAAATTGATGACCAAACAGTGTCAATTCCTTGTTTACGATCATATTGACACATAAATCCCATCTTTCCAGACAAAAGATTTTCTGCAAAATCCAATGAATAATCTTGGCTATTTGCAAATGAATTTACTAATGTTTCATATCGTTCACGAGAATGTGCATCATCAACATCATCAAATTGATATTCCTGCATTTCCTCAGACACAAAATGGTTGGTTGTAAAAACATAGCTTTTTCCTTGCTGCGGGGCTAAGACAACAACCTTATCACAATTACATTCCACAACTGCAATATTGCCGAACCTGTCTGCCAACGTGATTGTTTGCGGTAAAGCAATGGGAATTTTTTTTAATGCTAGAATAGCTTCATCCGTTGTTTTACATTTCTCTAAAATATATCTGACAAGCATTCCTGCATTAAATCCAGGCTTTATTTTTATAGGATAAATAAAAGTCAGACCAACTGCCAATCCATGCTCATTGATACCATCTTCCATTTCTGTCCATGCAGTTGTATTTCCAATAAATGAATAGGCATTGCTAAACTTATAATACGCGCTGTCACATAATTTTTCTATGCTTACAACAAAATCACTATTTCGAGCAAACATGGTTTTTCCTTTATAAGAAAAAGCCAAACAAGAGCATTTATTATCGAACACAAAGCAATACATAGTGAAAAGAAACTCTGCTATATCCATATAATCAATTTGTAATCCGCATGCCATACCCTTTATTTCTTCAAGGATTTCCGGATAAAATTTTTCGTAAATTGGCAGACACTTTACTGCAAATTCTTTTCTTTCATCGCTTATCAGTATGCTGTTCATGGGATTGACTCCATTTTTATGCAATTTATTCCCATGACGCAATCCTGCTTCATAGTGACTGCCTTTCCATCTTGAATGATACATAATTTCACTCTCCTATCTTTAATTTGAGAGCTAACGTTAACTCATACTATAAGCCTAATTGAATAAAATTTTTATGTCAATGACTATATTAATATTGTGTTATCCCTAGGAAATAGCCCTTTCTTTGTGAGAGTATGTTATTGCATTTAAATAGAAAATAAAGTTTCAGCATGCTGATCACATTAAAAATGTGTAGCACGCTGATTTTTTCATTTCAATCTATTATCAAACATCAGTTGAATTTGAATGCCAAAAGGGTCTTCAATAATCCCGTATGCTTTACTAAACACATTGCTAGATAATGGAACAATGATTCTAACTCTGGTATCTGTAATTAAGCTATTATAAAAATGTTCAGCTTCGTTTAAGTCAGCACTTTGAATACATAACGATATATTATTGCCAACTTTGTATTTTTCATTAGTATCCATTGTATCTTCTGCAATCATTACTTTAGTTCTTCCAATTGATAAAACAGAGTGAGAGATATAATTTTTATTTTCATCAGTAACCTGAATAGTGATATCTCTTTTTGCCATATCCTCGTATGTAACGAGTAATAATTCCTTTGCATTGAAATGTTTTTTATAAAAATTTATAGCTTCTTGTGCTTTCCCATTCATTGAAATAAAAATAGCAGTTTCTAGTGTTGTACTCATAGTATCAATCTCCTTTTGTATAGTAATTTTCAGGCATATATTTTATATAATTGATATATCCCCTTAAATTTATTATAATGTATAAAGGTATCAAAGTATGACACCTTTAAAAAGGAGGCTTGTATGAAAAAATCAGAAAGATTAAATGACATGATACGATACTTAAATAGTCGAGAGTTCTTTAATTTAGGTGATTTAATGAATAAATATAATATTTCAAAAAGTACAGCTTTGCGTGATATTAGTTCCTTAGAACAATTAGGTATGCCTATTTTTTCAGAGTACGGTAGACATGGAAGATATGGTATTTTAAAAAACAGGTTATTATCACCTATTATCTTTACTCTTGATGAAGTGTATGCTTTATATTTTGCCATGTTGACCTTAGAGTCTTATCAATCTACGCCATTCCACTTAAGTGTCAATAAACTAAATGAAAAATTTGAAAACTGTCTTTCTAAAGAACAAATAAATCAAATTCATCAAATGAAAAAAGTATTGCAATTTGAAGCGTATCAGCATAATAATGTTAGTCAATTTTTAGATAAAGTTTTACAAAGTATTCTTAGTGAAATTAGTTGTAAGATTCAATACTTAAAAAATAGTAAACAAGTAAGTTATCATATTCAGTTTTTTAAAATTTCTGCTAAGTTTGGACAGTGGTATGCTACTGGAATAGAGATGAATACAAATAAATATAAAGTTTTCAGATGTGATAGAATAACTTTGTTAGAATTTCATAATGATAAAGCACAATTTTCTGTAGAAGAACTTATCCATGGTTCATTAGAACTTTATAAATCTAAAAAAAGTATTGAGTTTGAAGTAGAAATTTTAGAACAAGCAAAGGATATTTTTTATAAAGAGCATTATCCATCGATGAAAATAGAAAGTGGGACTAAGACACTTATAAAAGGGTTCTATAATTTAGGTGAAGAAGAGTTTATTGCCAATTATTTTATTAGATACGGTAGTTTTATCACGTCAGTAAAACCTGAATCTCTAAAACACATTATTCAAGAAAAAATAGAGAATTTATTAAATCATTATCAAAAATTATAAATCAGCATGGAGATCACACTACTGTGAATCATGCTGATTTCCTTTTTACTTAACTAGTGTATGCTCTTATTGACAAAATCTATTTTAGTATATATATTTATTTCGTAGGAGGTGTTGAAATGAAAGAATGTTTATATGCTAGTAACATAGAAAAGAATAAACATTCCATCTCTGTTTTCGATAAATAAATTTCTATCAATGGATAACTATGTATTATAAACAATATATAGTGGTAGGAATTATTTTATCCCAATACAGAAAGGATTTTATAAAATGAATAATAATGTAGTTAGTAGATTAGATTCTTCAGGAGTAAGTAGAGCAGTAGGTAATTATACTCACATAACAAAAATAGAGCCTAATGCAACATTTTACACATTTTCTGGTCAAGTTGGAGCAGATTTAGATGGTAATTTTCCTATAGAATTCAATCAACAAGTAAACAATACATTTTTAAATATATCAAATCTATTAAAGAGTATAGATTTAACACCGGATAATGTTATAAAGATTAATATATGGGCAACAGAAGAAATTGACTGGGATTACTTTTATAAAGTATATGATGATTTTTTTGGTAAGCCTTATCCTTCAATGACTGTTGCTTATGTAAATGCTCTAGGGTTAAAAGAGATAAAATTAGAAATTGAAATATGGGCAGCAAAATAATTTTGTCTCATATTTCTAGATAAAAATATTTTATTATAAAAAGATGTCCTCAATGTTTTAAAAAAACATTGAGGACATTTTTCATACTGATAAAATGATCATTTTACGTCACGATACCATTCTAATGCTTTTCTTTCTAATTGCTTGACAAAGTTATCCTTGCCATCACAATAAGCTTCAATGTTCGAAGGAAACAGGGTAGCTAATCTGCTCTTTAGCTCACCATACTCAAGTGCATCCTGTGGGTGTGTTCTTAAATAATCACGAACAGCTAAATGCCTTTCAATATCATTAGAGTTACTTTTTTCAAATACATGAATTTGATGGGTTCTGCTTTCCAACCCTTTTCTAAAATATCTTCTTACAGCCATGCCAAATTCACCTTTTGGCTCGTAGCCCAGGGCTTCAAACTCTTTATTATATTTATCAACTTTTGTAATGTCCTTTACCACGGGCATAATATCAATGATTGGTTTAGCTTTTAAATTTTCCACTGATGTGCTTCCGATATGGTAAATATCAATCAATTCATTTCCAAGTATATTTTTAATCTTTTCAGCTTCTTCCAGATATAAATTTGGCCATTGGCTGTTATATTCTACAACTTCCACTTTCATATAAACAATCTCCTTTCTAAGCAAAATATGATTTCTCTTATTATTCTCAAAACCGCTATCATGATTATAAACCTTCTGCATTATAGACCATCGAGATTCTCCAATAAAGTATCCCTTTAAGCGACTTTCTATCTTTTTTATATCCTCAAAACCAAATCGACAATAAAGGTGTTTTGCAGGATTCCCCCCAGCAACTGCTAATGTATAGGATGTATATCCTCTATCTAATAATGCCTGTTCTCCATGCTGAAGAAGTAACATGCCAATTCCTCTTCCACGACATGTTCCATCAACTGCAATATGTTCTATATAACATTCTCCTTCATTTAGTTTATGATCTTCTAACAGTGCCATTTTGGTGTACGTCATTATAACATTATAGACACCATATTGTCTACATAGCGATATAATAGGAATGTTTTCATTTGTATTTTCTGTTTTTCTGCAACGTATTAGAATTACGCCAACTACCTTTTCATTTAGTTTCGCTACAAAATGAAGATATGCGGGATCATCAGCTTTGAGATGCCAAGATGCGTATAAAATATTTTCTATGTCATTATCACTTAACTTTTGGTGTTGGCAAAACTTGCTTTTAAAAGATTGTACTATTAAAGCAATTACATCTCTAAAATCGGTATTTTGATACTTCTCAATATAAATATTGTCCATTTGCATATTGCCCCCTTTACAAATTAGATTTCTTCAGATATTATACTTAAAATAAACCCTTGAGTTACTCAAGAGTCAATGAGTATTGCTAAATTATTTTGAGGAGGATAAAATGCAAGGATTACTACAGATTGGACAAGTAAGTAAATTGTATGGCATATCACTTGATACTTTACGTCACTACGACCGAAAAGGATTGTTAAAACCAATTGTCGATCCTAAAAATGATTATCGTTACTATTCCTTAGAACATCTAGATATCCTAGAAATGATTTTAATTGGAAAATATATAAAAATTCCCTTAGATCAAATGAAGGAAAGAATAGATTCGGAAAGCATCGATGGTTATTTATCGATGGTAAAAGAACAAAAGGAACGTATAAACGAAGAAAAAAGGTTATTAAATCAACTTGATCAATATGCTGACGATATGTTAGAGGTACTTACGACTATTTCTAAATTTAAAAATGATTACACATTTTCTACTGCTTCAGTTTATAAAGAAATTGATATTATCATCTATAGAGTAGATTTTGGAACATTACTGCAAGAAGATACTGAATCACAGCAAACAGAAGGGATAGAATCTTTGGAGCAATGGGCTTTCTATCATAATAACTCGGATGGAACAATAGTAGAGAATGACGAGGTAATTGGTTTTTCATTTACTGACAGTACAATAAATACAACTATACTTCAAAAGCAATTTATATTTGCAGCTGAACATAATATTGTGGCACAGCATCATGTAACAGGATATTATGCAAATATTATGTTCTGGGGTGTAAAAAAGGATTTAATAGAATATCTGTATAAATTATGCCGTCATTTTGGCTTGCACGGTTCTACCCTATTAGTAAAATACAAATTTGCACTACTTCATAAAAGTATGGATCATGAATATTTTGTAGAAATATACTTTCCCCAAAACCCAGCTTAAAAACCAATCTATTCTCTAATAACGAAGGCAGGGGTTCTTATTATTTCTCGAAACTCCCCTGCCCGAAAGAAAATTTTTCATCCCACAAAACCACGTTCCATAAAATCAATAAAACTGTAACTATCTGTATATCAATATATGAGTAATATCAAATAAATACGTAAGTGTCCAATCTTATTAAGCCGCTTTAATTTGTCGGAACAGGCTCTGCGGTATAATTTTTCAAGTTGTAAAGGTAAGGTCCTCTTCCCTCATCATCATTATAGTACAGAAAGTCCTCACCTGCGAAATACCACGAGACATTATCAATTTTAAGGGATTGTATACCGGTATAGTCAGGCTTCATCCTGTATAAGGATTTTGGTGATCTAGGCCTGTCTGTAAAATAGATCCAATTGTCGCTATAGTCTGTATTACAAGCAAATTTGTTATCAATTTCTTTAACTTCAAGTGTGGTTTTTAAATCCTTTAAGTTTATCTTATACAAATTGTGCATATAGCCAGAATCCCCAAGCTCTTTTAGCGTATAATACAAACCATCCTTCCATATCTTTATGTCATCTACTTCATTTCCCACATTAACTTTGGTAATCATTTTTTCACTTCCATCCGACTTATTAACTCTGTACAGCATATACTCGGAAGATCCAAATAATTTACAAACGCAAAATAACCATTTATCGTAGATGAATATTCCATTAGTTACCATATTCTCTCCATCCGGAACAAAGAGTTTTACTTCCTCTCCGCCTTTTATCGGCTTTTTCTTTATTACATCTCGTTCTTCACGAGTTTCATAATATACATACTTATCATCCAATGAAAAAAGATTGCTTACTACCTCATCAACAATAGTAGTAATGCTTCCGCTGCCATCTAAAGGCAAAGCATCAAGCTTTCCGCTATTAAAGTTAACAAAAAATAATTTTCCATTTACTATAGCAAATTCGTTGAATGATGTTTTCGCTAATTTGACAGGCTCAGAAAATCCAATCTCCTTTGACATCCCCATGCAGTATATCCAATTATTTGTTACATAATACAAATTAACTACCTCTGCTCCATTGTTCTCGTCATAAATTTCTGCAAACCTGGTGGGGATATAAACTGAGCTTCTGTATTTCTTTTTATACTCCTCCTTTGAAGAGCCTTTCTCTACTGTAGCTATATTTTCTCCACTCCCCTTAGCAGCTTCTGTTTCCTTAACCGTGTTTTCATTGGCAGCTGTAGTATTTTCCGTCTTATTAGCATTATCCTTAGTGGTTTGTGCAGCTTCGGAATTGTTTGCTTTCTCGCGGGACGCTTGTCCCTTATTGCCGTTTATGTTTTGCTTACCACAACTTACTGTGCTTAAGATTATAATTACTGATATTATGATTACTGCAACCTTTCTCATGTCACCATCTCCTAATTTAGCAAGATTTCACAAATAATGATACAGCATAAGGCTGCTCTTAGCAACTATGATAATTTATATTTACTTAAATCCTACTCTTCATAGAAATGACAAGTATATACAAAGATTTATAAAATCTATATAATTTACAGCACTTAGAGTTTTATAACAATAAAAGGATTCCTTCAAGTCTAAGGTTCATGTCACCAAATGAATTTTATAATCTTCATATATACGCAATCATTCTCCATTGTATAAAAGTCTTTCTACACAAATGTATCGTCCCGCAGTGACTCTGCCATGTTACTCTTATAAATTTTCTTTCCACCAATATAATATGCTAGTCCTACACAAGCAAAGATTAAAATTGCAAATATCAACAATGGAACTATTGGCATGCATTCCAAAAATTCTATCGGGTTTAAATAACTTGTTGTAACAGCAAAGATGATAAAAATAACCGTGAGCGGAATTGTAATTAGGATTGGTTTCCCCCCTATAATAAGTGCCTCCAAAAATAGTACCTTTTTTACCCCCTGGGGAGTAAGTCCAATTGACAGATATCGTGCAAATTCTCTTCTTCTTTGATAAATGCAGCCTAATGCATTGGAAAAAACATTCGCCAATCCGATGAATGCTAGCAACCCACATAGCCCACCCATTAACAAAGTATATCCCTTTTGAATTTCTGCATTATACCTCTCTTCCTTCACACGATTTTCTATTTCGTAGTCATTTCCACTTAACAGACCTTCTGCTTCGCTCTGCACAGACTGAATTCTATCATCCGAAATAGCAAGAAGATTAATATACATTTCCTTCTCTTCTACATTCATGTTAGCAGCTACACTCTGCCATGTACTAGTGGACATAATCTGAAGCAATCCATAGTTAACATACTCTTCTTTCAATACCGGAAGTTTATCCGTATAAGCAAGTATTGGGATATCTACACTGTCTCTGTAACTTTCATTTTGGAATATGGTTAAGCTCATACCTTCCATTTCTTTCACAAAAGGAACATACTGCTTATATCGAAAATTGCTGTGAACGTTATCCCAAATACGATTTATGGTTACCATCCCCGTTTCCAAATCCAAGCTATCTGCGGCACCTATAAATTTATAATATTCTTTAAAGCTATCATCGTCCAAAATAACCACCGGTACCTTCACACGATACTTTCCTTCTACAGATGGCACATCTGATCCTGCCACAGCATCAATGCCTCCTAACGTTTTTAATTCGCCGCTTGTCTGTTCTTCTGAAATCCATGTATATACAAGTGCCTTTTGGTAAGCGGTACAACTTTCCACACCCTCTATCTCATTTATTTCCTGAAGCACTTTTATCTCGAATATATTTTGATTTTCTACTGTTATCATTAAGTCCCATGAATCCTTGTAGCGTTCAAAATAGGTATGCTTCGTACTAATTCTGGATAGGGTATTAAAACATAGGAAAATACTAAATGCTAAGAGCGAAAGGGTTAGCGAAAGAGAAGATGTACGAAATGCCTTTCTCCTTGCGTAAAGAGATTTTCTTGCCAGTTCGCCTTCTACTCCAAATAGTGACGAAATCACACGGAATTTTTTTTCTTTTTTTATTTTCTGTTCTTCGTCTCCTTTGATTACCTGCAACGGACTCAGTCTACTTAATTTTCTGGCAGGTATCCATGCTGAAAATAGCACAGTCAACAATGCTGCCAGCAAAGCTGCAAAAAATAGACCTGCATGATATGAGAATACTGCATTTTCACCACGATAAATACCAGCGATACCATTTGCCAATTGAATTGCTCCAAAACACAATCCCACTCCTGCTAGTATTCCCACTAAAATGGGTATTATACACAATCCCAATGCTTCCTGCAGCAAACATGACCTAATCTGTCTCGGTGTAGCACCAATACTTTGAAGAATCCCTAATTGATGAAGTCTCGCATTCATGGATACCTCAAAAGCATTACGAATAATCAATATTAATGAAATGCAGGCAATTAACATAACAAATACATAGAATGCCAGTAGCATTGGTGGTTGTTCATCATCTGGTGCAAAAATAAAATACTCTGATAACAGCATATCATGGTACATAATTTCGGAACTCCCTTTACCAATCAAGGTTGCAATCTTTGGCATATCCTCATAAATACTTCTCATATGATAAAAATAAACTGAAGTCTCCATTCCACCTTCTTTTTTATTTATAACTACATCCTTCACATTGGCAAAACTCTCTATTGCCTTAATATCATCTTCTGTAACATTGCCAATTAATTTTCCCTGCCAGTCTCCTTCGTCTATAACAATCTGATTGATATTATCTATCCAAATATTATAGAAAACACTAGTTATTAAAGATAAAAACATAGCTGCAATCAGAGTTGCAATCATGATAGAAATACTAGTAGTTTTATTATTTTTTATGTAACTTACCGAATAATCTTTCCACATGATTCTTACCCCCTTCCAAGCTTCTTATCTGAAAGGATTTTTCCATCTTCAATAGTGATGATTCTATCAGCCTCCAAAGCAATTTTTTCATCATGAGTAATTAACACTACCGTTTGCTTTAAGCTTTTATTAGAAAGCTTCAACATTTCTATAATCTCCCTGGAATTCTTCTGATCCAGATTTCCCGTAGGTTCATCAGCTAAAAGCAAAGCCGGGCGATAAAGCAAAGAACGGGCAATTGCAGTTCTCTGCTGCTGTCCTCCTGATAATTGGCTAGGCAGACAGTCAAGTTTTTCTTTCATCCCTAGCGATTCTACTATCTGATTAAAGTAATCCTGATCCGGTTTTCTTTTATCCAAAAGCATTGGAAGTAAAATATTACGCCTTACAGTAAGCGTTGGAATTAGATTATAAAACTGATAAATTAAGCCTACCTTTCTTCGTCTAAAAATAGCTGCAGAAGTTGGATTTAAAGTAGATAACTCCGTATCCTCTACCCACATCTTACCATCTGTAGGTTTATCAACGCCCCCCAATAAATGTAACAATGTTGACTTTCCAGAGCCTGACGAGCCAACAATCGCTACAAACTCTCCTTTATCAATGCTTAAGTCCACATTATTTAACGCCGTCACTTTGTTTTCTCCAGTACCATATACTTTCGTGATACCTTCACATTTCAAAATCTCCACCATAGTACCTCCTTGCATGTTTTATACAACTTTTAGAAATTGTTACACACATCATAGCAAAGAAAAGTGACATCTTAGTGACTGTATATCCTTACTAAATAACACGCTCCACCATTTACTAGATTTTTTGCCTCTATACATCCATTCTGCATCTCTATAATAGATTTTGCCAAAGCCAATCCTATCCCAATGCCACCTTCACAGGACCGTTCCCCATGATAAAACCTCTCAAAAATGTGAGAAATGTCATTCCTTGAAAACCCCTCCCCATCATCCCATACCTTAATTTCTGTGTAAATTGGATTTTGAGAATAATCAATTCCTACCGTTCCTCTAGCATGTTCGATGCAGTTTTTAATCAAGTTTATAAAAGCTTCCATAGTCCATTCCATATCTCCTTGAAAGCAGATTTCTTCATGATTCTCCAATTGAATATTAATATTCCTTTTTACTCGTATATTCTCCAATGCTTCTACTGATAACTGCAAAATAGTGTAGACATCCACCTGCTTCTTTTCCAAATCCAAAATCCCTGCATCAATTCGTGACAACATTAACAAAATTTCTGTTAATCTTGTTAACCTCTCAATTTGTTTTTGTATTTGCCTTACATATTCTTCTTCCCATTCTCTTTTTAAAAGTTGGGTCATTATAGACATGGAAGTAAGTGGGGTTTTTATCTGATGAGCAATATTGGCAAGATTATCTGCATAATTCTTTTTTGCATTTAAAGCTGCTTCTCTTGTATGGTATAAATTTGTCACTGTCTTATAAATCTCGTCCTGCAATTCTGAGAAGCAATCTTCTTTTGCTGGAAGCAACGTTACGTCTCTCCCCATATTTAATTTTGTTAAATAATCTGTAAGCCCTGTAATCCTCTCTGTCTGTATTTTTCTAATTAATTGAAATAAACAATATAGCAGCAATAGAATAATAACTACTGCTGCCACTGATATCAACAACATTTTATCAATATATCCAGCCACAAAATCTCTTGCTTCATATCCGTAAACAGATAAATAGTCCTGCTTGAATTCTTGTTTAGAATCATTCACATAACTGTTTTCTTTGATTATCCTTACTATTTTCTGTTCGTCCTGAGGATATTGTTCTATAAATTCCTGCGCCAGATTGGATAAGATACGATATTGGCTACCTGCAAAGTAACTTGTCCCCAAAATCCCAACTAATACGCCAACCACCATACAACACAATCCTACCACTATTATTGAAAATTTTATACTTTTCCCATTCATTTACTCGTCCTCCATTCGATATCCAAAACTACGAACAGTTTTCATACAAGATGGATTATATAACTTTTCACGCAACCTTTTCATTGTCACTGTTAAAGTATTATCGTTTACATAACTTCCATTTACATCCCATATTAATTCCAGCAATCGCTGTCTGGTCAACGTTTTCCCCTTATTCTCCATTAATAGCAATAATAATTGATACTCAGCCTGGCTCAATATTATCTCTTCTTCTTCCCAAAACACCTTTAACTTATTTTTATCAATTGATATTTTCCCACAATTTAAATAATTCCCATGAACTTTTCCAAACCGTCTCATCACTGCACAGATCCTTGCATACAACACCTCCAAATCGAATGGCTTTATCAAATAATCATCTGCCCCTCCTTGCAGTCCTGCTACCATATCTCTTGAGTCGCATTTTACAGTAAGAAATATTACTGGAAGTTCAGACCATCTGTTACGAATCCATTTACACAAATCTTGACCGCTTCCATCGGGCAAGTTCCAATCTACTAATATAAGAGAAGGAAGCTTTGTATCCAACACATTTTTTGCTGCACGTACTGTTTCTAAAATAGTCACTTGGAATTCTTTATTTTCCAGATATTTTTTTACTCCAAATGCTATATCCCTATCATCTTCAACATAATAAATTTCCGTCATTATACATTTCTCCTTATATCTTTATCCTGTAAAATTCTGGTATAATTTTAATACGTCAAATATTTTTCATTAAAGCCATAATAATGGCCTCTAAATTACTATTCATTATACTTTATTTCTTTGTACACCTCAAACAGATTTCACGCTTCTTACCTTACTCTTGCCTTTATCAGTTATATTGATAGAAATTCCACTTTTCTCATTGGAGCAGGAATGTAAATCTTACAAGTTATTTATCCAAAACAGAGCTTTCAGGAAAATGGTGAAATGCATCATCAGATTCCCCTGCCTCAATTTAGTACTAATAGAACATTTCTAATCATATTCTTATAAAAGAAAAGAATATAAAGGAGTGTAAAGTTAGTTGTTAAAAAAAGTTAAAGTTAGTTTACGTCCCATTGCTGGTAAGATAAATTTACCTACTGTTTTGAAAACAGCTATACTTCCGGGTGACTCAATGGAAAGATTATTCATTGCAACCCAGGTAGGAGAGATTTTTTACATTGAAAACGGAGTTATAAAAACCTTTTTAGATATTCGCCCCCGAATCATAAAACTAGGTTTTTCTGGTGGTAAATATGATGAACGGGGATTGATAGGGCTAGCATTTCATCCTCAATTTTCTTATAACGGTCTATTTTATCTTCATTATTCAGTAGCTGGAACGCAAGGTCCGGGTGCTCTTCCAAGTTCAGAAGTTTCAAGACAAGGTCTTCCTGAATTTTTTAAGCCTAACCCTTGTGACCCCAAAACCTTAAACCAAAAGTGGATAAATAGAGAGGTTAACTTTGATCATATTGATACAGTTGAAGAATGGATTTTACAATCCAATGGTCAACCTCAAAAACGGCGTACATTACTTAATTTAAGAAGACCATTTTTTAATCATAATGGTGTCAATAGCTTAAACTTTTCACCTGAAACAGGAAAACTTGTTTTAACAACTGGTGATGGTGGATCAGGCTATGATCCATTTAATTCAAGCCAGAATGATATGGAAATCGCCGGTAAAATAATTGAAATTGATGTGGCTAAGAATACATTTATCAATAATCCGCCGGTAGTCACACGTTTTGATGAACTTCCCGCACCTATTCAGGAAACTCTTACGGTGATTGCCAAAGGGACTCGCAATATACCTGGCATTTCATTTCAAAGGTTTTATAACCAGTATATCAAATATGTAGGAATTGTAGGACAGGATCTGGTAGAGTCAATTTTTTCATTCGTTCATTATAAACCAATACCGGTTCCTCAGCTTATTCAAGCTTCTTTAATGAAATCTGAACCTAACCAAGAAGGATTTATTAACTTTGGATGGCGAGGGTGGGAAGGTGCTTTTCCTACTTCGATTATAAGGAGCTGCTCTGCAAATCCAGCTTTGGATGAGGAAACAATTGCTTATTACAATGATGCAGTGAAAACTTCAACGCAGCGTATTCCACCTATAATTAGTTATTTTCATAAAGATCCTAGGACGGATAAGTTTGGAGCCACTGCACTTACAGGAGTCCAGCCATATATGGGAAATAGAATTCCCGATTTAACTGGAAGCGTTGTGTTTACCGATTTTGCCCGGAATGAAGGATCAGAGCCTCCTGTTAGAGGGGTTTTAGCTTACACCAGGGTAAGAACAGATTGTAAGCTAAGTGATTTTAGTGTTATTGAAACTGATTATACTTTTGGGTCTCAAGCAGCATATTATACTAGTTTGGGAACGAATTTGAATCAAACCAGGTTATACTTAGGGGTTTATGGCTCTATGAATGTGACTGATCTTAACCAAGGTACTATTTTTGAAATTGTTCCATGATTAATAACTATATAATTCAATTTATTTAATCGAAATGTAATATAAATATGAGAGAGGAATCATTTTCCCTCATAAATTTTCAAACTGATTTAGTGTAAGCTAGGAGGCATTTAAATTGAAAAAAATGAATATAGGCAGGTTTATTTGTATTGGAGGAATATTAACAACAATAGCTGTACTATTCCAATCAGCACCTGTATTTTTGCCCGCCATTGGGCTGGCCTTAAGTCCATTAAGTACTCTACCTATTGCGATAGCTGCTGTTTCTAATATTTCTCTTGGTTTTGCTGTATTTTTTTCTTCTGCATTAATTCTTGTTATAGTTAGTGCGCAGGAGACAATAATCCTGCTTTTTACCACTGGTCTACTAGGTATCGTTATGGGAACATTACTTTATAGGAAGGGATTAATTATTTCTATATTATTTTCAAGCATAGCATTATCTCTTGGGATGATATCTTTAACTTATATAGTAGGTATTTCGGCATTTGTAGATTTAGCCAGTCAATTATCAACTCCTTTAACTTTTTTAATTTTTTTCTCATTTTCACTTGTTTACACCAGCATCTGGAGTATTTGCTTTAGAAAATTCATGAATTATATTATAAAAATAAATGTACTCGGATAAATATATACTTGAATGCCGTTTTGAACTCATCCCTGTCAAGTCCTTTTAAAAAATTAAGGTGTATATCTAATTTGTCTGGGATATACACCTTTTCACTCTTTCGTACAAGCGCCCATTCGTTTATTATATATTCGTTTTTCATGTAAAAACCCCTTCTGTCTTTTCTTATATATATTAATCCTGACATCACAGGAAATTTATTACTTTCTTACCATGAGATGCATTTATCCAAGTCGTTAGCCTCATATACTCTTTATACTGTCAGCTCTAGCATAAATAACCTCTGCTGCAGCGCTGCGATGATAAGATTGCATACATTTATCCCCATTCATATTCTCAATCAAATTATGCATGTACATCTCTGCCTAAATGAATTTTTCTTTCACATAAGTTAGAAATAGGACAATTATCACATAATGGGTTTGTTGGTCGGCAATATTCCCTTCCAATAACCCAAATAGGAGTAGTAAGTTTACCTGGAAAATCAGGATAAATTAGTTTTGCCACTCCAGTCACTTGCTCTAATGTATCACTCTTAACCAATCCAATTCTTAAGAAGACCCTTCTAACATGTATATCATAAGCAATATCAATAATATGAGCATCCTTTACATAGACGCCTTTATCCCTTACTAATAACATTGTTCCAAGAGCAGCTTTTTTTGAGCTAATACCTTTGAAAGCACATAATCGGCAAATTATTTCTTTAGCACTGTCTGTATTTGACCAAATATTAGCACCATCTGCTTGATAATAATCTATAATATGCTTACTCGCTAAATAAAGATAATCAGCTATTCTTCCTGGATACCTATGTAAAGCTGGCTTATCTTTTATCGCCTTCTCTATTTCGTGCTCATATCCCTCACTACCCATCTTGTGCATATCATAATGACCTAGTCTTTTCTTTAATTGAAATGGTAAAGACCATGCTAACTCAGCTTTTGTAGATTGATCAGATATTAATCCGAAAATGAATGCATTAGCATTGTTCTCAACAAATTCTCTTGCTTCTTCTGAAATCAATGATCCCCGTAAAACACTCTGATCTAAACAAGATTCTTCATAGTAAGCTAACAATTTTTCTCTTAACTCATTTTTTCTTAAATATGTTGCTTCCATAGTTTTAAATATGCCTCCATCCTTTTGCCCCAGTTTAGTAAGTGCTTAATTTTTATTCCTATATCATGAATACCTGCATCTTCCTAAGTTCGTATTTTAATTATAGATTATCCTTTAAAAAATTCAATAGGCAATTTCTGGATTTGTTCATTTTAAAGACACGTTTCAGTATTTTATAAGTTGTATAGATTCTCCTAGCGTATTCATTAACTGTCATCTCTGGCTTAAATCTATATCTTTCTCTATTCTCGCTTGCTAAGTTCCCTAGGAAAAAGGAAAACGTTTCAAGAGTCAAAGTACTTATTTGAGTTTCTGTTGAATCTGAAAAAGATCCGTGTGAATACTCTTATAAAACTTCTTTCTCTCATATGTCCTCTCTTCATTATCAACTGGCCTGTTACCTTAAAACTAAAAACAAGACTTAAAACGCCTCTGGTACAATGAAATCATCACAAAACCATTACCTCTCAGAAAGGACGTGTTCAAGTCTCATGAAGATTATTAGTCCTTATCTTCAATGACAGCAATTCCGTCTATTTCAAGAAGGCAAGATGAACGCGCAAATTTCGAAACAAATAGAACGGTGACTAAAGGGTGATTCTCTAATAAACCAGCCACTTCTTGGAATGCTTTGTAACCAATTCGTGGGTCGCATCCACTAAGTAAATATATATTGAGTTTAACCAGATTGGTGAAACTTGCATTTTCAGAAGCTAAAATAGCTGCGATATTATTAAGCGCCTGCTTTGTCTGCAATTCCAAATCACCGGCCCCAATCAGATCACCTTTTGAATTAATAGCATTTTGTCCGCCTATATAAATTGTTTTTGCCTTTCCGCTTACGGTAATCGCTTAACTAAATGCTTTTGATAAGAATAAACCGTTTGGATTCTTATGTTCTATTTTAAAATCAGTCACAATTTTGACTCCTTTCAAATAAAATCTACCTTAAATATAGCCAAATTCATTTTTGGTCTATAAAGTTCTCCTATAAAGAAGGTTATCTTAAGTGATCTAATCTCCATTTAAACTCTTAGCCCATTCTTTTACTCTCTGGCTGCTTTCTTCTTCCGATAAATCTTCGATCCTGGTCATAATGGACCATCTCACTCCAAAAGGATCCAAAATACTTCCGTATCGGTCACCTGAGACAAAATTAACAACAGGTTCCCTGACTTTTGCTCCTCTTGCCACTGCATTTTCAAACACCTGATCCACATCAGAAACATAAATTGCTAAGGAATAGCAGACATTATCCTCCGTAGGCGGCAAAACCAGTTTATAGGCCGGATTTGCTGCTCCCAACTGCAAAAATCCGTTTCCAAAATCCAATTCCGCATGAACAATTATTTTATTGCCGTTTTCATCTAAAAATTCAGTGATATCCTTAACTCTTGCATTGAAAACAGACTTATAAAATTCTATTGCTTCAGAAGGGTTCTTCAATACTATAAACGGTGTTATAGTTGTGAATCCATTGGGTATCCCATTTTTTGTATACTTACCTGACGCTCCTGTATACTTTATGCTATCAGTCATTTTTATCTCTCCTTTAAATTAAAACCTAAAAATTTTGAACTATGCCTTCATTGTATTGAATTCATTAACTCGTAGAAATATTTAGTTTCATGAGTTTTATTAAGATTGTACCAGGCGTTTAATGTTTGTGGGGTAAATACGTCTAAGGTCTTCAAGACATGTAAAGCAAATTCCAATGGAGCTATTCCGGAAGCAGTTATCAGTTTTCCAGCAGTTACAGCAGACTCCTTCTTGTAGTACTTTTCTCCGGTATAGGTAGGACATATCATTTTAAGATATTCCAAGTCGTTGCTCGTATGCCATCGCGAATCCAGAAATCCTCTCTGAGCAAGCCCTATTGTAGCTCCACAAATTGCCGCCACAAGGGTATTTTCCTTTAAGCACTGCTCTACAGCTTTTATTATAGGTTCGTGAATTGTTTCTGTCCAAGTATCTCCACCTGGTAGAATCAATGCATCTGCGTTTTTAATGCTGCACTCATCCAATCTAATATCAGGTAATATTTTCAGGCCTCCCTTTGTAGTAATAGGAGTCTTTTCAATTCCCACAGTAACTATTTTTGATGGTGTCACCCCTTTCCTATAATATCTTCCCGAATTCAGTTCGGCAGTTAAGTAACCTATTTCCCAGTCTGCCATAGGATCAAATACGTAGAGATATACAGTATTATTCATTTGCATGTCCTCCATCTTTTCCAGTTCATCGAGTATCCCTATTATAAAACAGCTTCACTGACAACGGCTGTCAGTGAAGCTGCTAAATTTTATAATATTCCATTAACTCTGATGCGATATCGACAAGTTTTATCTTCAAACTCTGTGGCTCTATTACTTGAATAGCCTTTCCGTAAGATAAAAGGAAATAGGGTACATATGCATGAATTACTCTTTCATCAAGTAAAAACACAGCTTGATTTGAAGTCCTCTCTTTCAGATGATGACCTAAAAACCAATGAATGCATAAGTCATCCAAAGCCTCTGACCTGCCCCTGATAATTAATGAGGCCACCCCATCCTTACCCTCTAGATCAGGTAAAAGATTTTGTAAAAAGAATTCCTTAGCAGAAAAAGCTTCAGGCCGTTTAAACATCATTTGCGTTTGCTTTATCTGTAAAATCCGTTCAGCCCGAAAGCTACGGATTTCATTCCGCAGATGGCAAAATCCAATAGTATACCATTTATTGTTCCAATAAAGCATTCCATAAGGATCAATCACTCTTGGCCTAGGTTGTTCTTCGTGGCCAGTGCGGTATTCAATTTCTACCGAGTACTCGTTTGCTACAGCCCGCTCTAGTTCTTCCAATATCGTCTTAACAGAAGGATCAATATCACGGTTTATTACTTCGAAACCGGCTAGATGGCGATTAAGAATACTTTCCTGTTCCTGATTTGAGTACATTTTCAATTTTTCGGTTGACCTGCTTAATGCCTCACTAAAAGGGTACCCCGCTTCTTTTGCAAATACGGCCGCATGAAGGAGCGCTTTTTGCTCATCAATATCAAAAATCAGAGGCGCTCTGAAAAAATTGTTCAGCAAGCTATACCCGCCATTATGACCTGTATCGGATATTATAGGAACTCCGCTGGCACAGAGCGAATCAATATAACGGTAAACAGTTCGTACGTTTATCTCTAACTTTTCTGCTATTTGTTTCGCAGTTATTTTTGCTCCTGAATTCAGCATCCAAAGAATTGCCAGCATATTATCATTTTTTGACATAGCACCCCTCCTTTCTTATCTTGCTCCCTTCTCTCTAGCGGCGTTTCGCGCCACTTGGTACGGTGTGGCAGCAATAACCCTTGAGCACTCCTGAAGCCGGCTTCTCACCAAAATTTAGACCCTTAGCGATCCACGGAAACCCCTGGCAGCATAGTAGGATTCTGCTCCATTGTGGTACACAAAGACAGTGTCGTAGCGACGATCACAAAAGATGGCCCCGCCGAGTTTTCTAATATTAGCAGGTGTTTTCACCCAGCTCGATGTTTTCATATCGAAATTTCCTAGTTTCTGAAGCTCTCGGTATTGTTCTTCCGTTAAAAGCTCAATGCCCATGGCAGCAGCCATATCAATAGCGTTATTTTCTGGTTTATGTTCTTTCCTTGACTCCAGCGCTTCACGGTCATAACAAACACTTCTGCGGCCTTTAGGACTTTCTGCTGAACAATCATAAAAAATGTATTCACCCGTCTCTTTATTTTGACCAACAACATCCGGTTCTCCACTAGTTATTTCCATTTCATTGAGCGACCACAGCTTTTCAGTATTAGCTTCTAGCTTTGCTTGTACTTTAGCCCATTCAAGACCTTTATGGCGGTTCATATTTTTCTCAAAACGGGCTTTCAGTATTCTGAGTAGTTCTTCGCGCTGTTCTGGTGACAACTCCTTTTCATTGCTTATTTTATTACTCTTTGTCACGTTAGTTTCCTCCTTATTGTTTTTACTCATAATGGTTTAAGTATAGGAGGCTGTGAAAAACATAGGTGTTCTTTTTTACGGGTCGCTCGTGGTGCTCCACGCGCGGTGTAGGAAAACTTATAGAACACCTTTTTTCATAGCCTCCTATATATAAATATTTGTTCATAATATTTTAGCCAAATCAATAGATTTATATGTTTTTTGCATAGTAAGTCATCATACTTATTCTAATTTAAATGATGCAATCTGATAGAAGTTATTCTCCTAACATTAATTATAATATAAATAGTAATTTTTCGGTATCTCATTTTTTGTGTTTTACCGGCCTTATGTGTCCTTCCGACCACAATTCGTCATCATAACTACACACTCCACATAGGTTAGAGCTATATTATGATACTATACGCGGAAGTAAGGGGTTATGCATATTTGCGAACCACTAATGCACCTATTTCTCTTTAACTGCTAATTTTAGTGAATTTCTATATTCTGAAGGAGTTTTCCCTTCGCTCTTTTTGAACACAGTGGAAAAATGCCCACTATTTAAAAAGCCACATTGCATAGCTATTTCCTCTATTGAAGTATTTTCTTCCTTTAGCTTCTCCTTTGCTTTTTTTAATCTAAATTCCAATATATATTGATATGGGGTTTTATTCATTTCATTCTTAAATATTCTTTGAAAATGACAAGGACTTATATAAATGGCATTACATATTTCATTTATAGTAATATTGCTATTATAATAGGATTCTATATAAATAATTGCTTGCTTTACATAAGATTTTTCTTGGACATGGTTAATTTTATTTATTATAGGGTCTAAACCCATATCTCTTAATAATTGTATAACAATTTGTGTTTCTATACATTCAATCATTAGTGGGGAAGGAATATCTAAATAAATAAATTCTTGCATAAAAAATTCAAGTAAATCTAAGGTTTTATAACTGTAATGATTATCATATATTACTGATTTCATCTTTTTATTACCAACAATCTTCAAAAAAATATCTTCAAAAAAATCTTTTTTTACACTAATGGCTGCATACTTGGCTTGAGACTTATTCTTTGCAACCCCTACTGTAATTTCAGTCCCTGGTGACATGCATAATAAAGTGCCACTTTTAAATTGATATTCCTTATTGTTTATCGTTGCACATGGAGGAGTGGTATGAAAAATAACAAAATGATAGTCGTCATGAATTATGCCTTTTTCGATTTTATAAGTATGTGGAATAAAAACTGCCACATTTGTTCCTATGTAAGATCTTGTATTGTCATGGACACTCTTAGGTAATTTTTCTATGAAATCATCAAATCTACTTTTCACTCATATTCTCTCCTTTAGATATAAACTTTTTTTGATATATACTCGTCTAATCTCTCTTATATAACTATATCCTGATTTAGAAAATGAATCATAAAATACCTAAAACCAAGCTATTTATATATAAATTTTATGATAGTTTTATTGATTTTATTTCATTAATGCATTGAATATAATAAAACATAAATAATATTGTAGCTAAGAAATTATAAGGGGATGTTAATAATGAGTGATAATAATACTGAAAACAAGATTAAATCTTCATTGGGTATGGATGAGAATGTAGCTGGACTATTTTCCTATCTTTTAGGGTTTATTACTGGAATAATATTCTTCATCCTAGAGAAAGAAAGTAAGTTTGTAAAATTTCATGCTATGCAATCTATAATATTGTCAGCTGTTCTCACCGTATTATATGGAATTCTTGGCTTCATCCCAATTATAGGGTGGATAATACTACTGCTATTACCACTTATAACTATGATCTTATGGATAGTTCTTATGATAAAAGCCTACAAAAATGAATATTTTAAGCTACCTATCATAGGCGACTTAGCAGAAAAGTACTCTGGGAAATGAATAGTTAAAATTATCTATAAGCATTAAAATTATATACTATTTTTAGATTTTTCTATAAAAGGAGTTTTTAAAATGAAACGTAGACCATTCATAATTTTCATTTTACTAATAGCAGTATTAACCGTATTCATGACTGGATGTAAAAAGAAAATAGAAGATAAGATAACAGAAAAGCTTGTTGAAAAAACAACAGGCGCTCAAGTAGACATTAACAAAGGTACTACTACAATAAAAACTGGAGAAGGCACTACCCAAATGGGGCAAAACTTGAAATGGCCAAAGGATAAAATGGGTAATTTGCCAGAGTTAAAGGCTAATATCAATACTGTACTGGAAGACAAAGAAAAAACTATTGGTATGATATACTTTGATGGCTTTAAAAAAGATGATGCTATAAAATATGTTGATTCCATTAAAGAGCTTAAGTATAAGTCACTACTTGAAACCACAAGCAGTGATGGATTCATGTATTCAGGTAAAGATGAAGATGGCTCAGAGGTTGTTTTTTCTTACCTCAACAATGGAACAGGAAGTATTTCTTATACAGATAAACCCTTTATGTTCCAAGACAGTTCTTATAATAGTGACTCGACAAAAAAACCTTCTGGTTCAGAAAATATAGATATGACCGATGCTGTTCCATGGCCTAAGGATTTCTTGAAAAATATCCCAGAATTAGAAGGAAAAATTACTGAAGTAAGTAGTAATAGTCCACAAGCCAAATTTATTTATATTGAATATGTAATAAAAGAAGATGCCTTAGATTATATAGAGAAATTGAAAAAAATTGGATTTACTGAATCACCATCTGAATCCATGTCTGGAGACTCTTTAAATTATGAAGCTAGCAACGAAAATGCAGATCATATAATATTTAGCTGGTCCAACACTGGCTATGCAACTATAAATATACTCAAGGCTGAATAAATAAGTTAAGTGCCAAACTGGCACTTAACTTATTTTAGCAAATGGACATTTTTGAACTAACATCATAATTCATTTTCATAACACAACTGTCCGCAAGCAGCACTAATTTCAGAACCAAATTGTGTTCTAACAGTTACACTAATACCAGCTTTCTTTAGTGTACTGCAAAATTGCTTGATAGCATTTGAAGATTGAAATTTAAAAGTTGTTTTGTCCGTAGAATTATAATGTATCAAATCAATGTGATATAAATGCTCCCATGAACCACGATTTTTCAATAAACCTACAACTGCCTCTGCATGTTCTTTCGAATCATTAATTCCTTCAAGCATAATATAAGCAATAAACACTCGTCGTCCCGTATGAATGATATGTTCATCTAACGTCTTCATTACCTCATTCAATGGAAATCTTTTATTTATAGGCATTAAATCGCTTCGTTGACTTTCAAATGGTGAATGAAGTGAAAAAGCTAGATTCACTTGTGGAAATTCTTTGGTCAATCTTTGAATTCCTGGTATAATGCCAATTGTTGAAATAGTAATTCTTCGTTGACTTAACCCAAATAAATTTTGATCAGTTAAAATTTTTACTGCATCAAATAATTCTGGATTTGCAAAAGCCTCACCCATTCCCATAAATGAAATACTATTCAATCTATGGTTATTAAAATAGAAATAAAGTAATTGGTCAGTTATCTCATCAGCAGTAAGATTGCGTGTAAATCCAGCACTCCCCGTTGCACAAAAACGACATCCAAAACCACAACCACATTGGGAAGAAATACAAAACGATTCCCACCCCTGTTTATACTTTAGTCCAACAGCTTCTATTCTTTCCCCATCAGTCAATTGGAATAACAATTTTTGAGCTTGTTTAGAATCTTGTGAAAAAACAGGTATTACACTAGATACATTATTTCCAAATTCATTTACTAAAGCTATCCTTAACGCTTTTGGTAGTATATGCATATCATCAAAATTATCTATTCTTTGATGAAAAATAGCTTTTGTAAGCTGCTTGTATCTATAATCAGGTAATTTTAGATTTGATACTATTTGTTTTATTTTTCCATATTTTGTTTTTGTCTGTTTCATGTAGGCTTCCTCCTCACTATTAATAGTTAGGAAGCAAAGCCAGTATAATTAGCGACTTATACTACTCCATGCAAGCGTCGCCCAAAACATCTGGCTTTGCATGGAGCCTATTGTGTGTTACTTTTATATTCCTTTTAAACATATTAATTGCCATTTCTACCTTTACAATTTTATTATTTTTGTTGCAGCATTTTCACAAAATGCATTATCATGTGAAATGAGAATAAATCCTTTATATTCGTATTTCCCAAGCAAAAGATTTAGAAAAGTAGTCTTTCTTCTTCCGTTTCTTCCAGTAAAGCTTAATTTCCAATCGGTATCAATTTGAAAGCTTACATTTTCAAAAATATTATCATAGCTACCTTCATAAGCAAAGGTTAAATTTGTAACATTTATTAAAGACATATTTTTGTCCTCCTCTGTATTTAATAGTATTAATAACAAAGTCGGAACAATAGGTGACCTTGTTATTACTGCATATAAGTGTCGCCTGCAGTATCCGACTCTATATGGAGATTATCATGTGTTAGCAAAGTGTCTTTATTTATCATAATATTATTTATCCTCCTTATTCGAATTATTTATAAAAAAGTAAGAGCCGCAAGAATTAATTATTCTTACAGCTCATAGATATACGTAGTTAAGCTAATCATTGTAGCATAATACAAGTGTATATATTAAGAGAAAAAAGAATAACTTTCTTGCATAAGTACAACAAAACAAACAGAACGCACCTGTTTATCTTTGTATTAAATGTACTTTAAAAACTAGCAAGAAAATTTAATCATTTCTTCACCTCAAATTTCAAATTTTTATCATTATACTATTATACGTCGAAAAAGTCAATCAAGAGTGAATCAAGAAAATCTATTTCTTCTCTATCTTTATCCTCGGAATTCAATTAATTCGCCATCAGGGCCTTGAAAAACAACTCTTTTCCAGCCTGTTTCCTGAGGTGATCTGGGCTCGGGAATATGTGGTTCAGTTACGACTGGGATCCCTGCATTTTTAAGCTTTTGATAATCTAAATCAAAATCATCGCTAATGAGACAGAAATGATACCCGTTATTCTCCTTTTCATGTGTCCAATGTTCAAACTCTAACACGGTATCGCCCAACTTAAGATAAACAACCTTTTCAAGGCTCGGTACCCCGGGAACATCGTGTTCAAAATATTTTTTAAATCCAAAGTTTTTTTCATAAAAGTCAATGGACTTTTGTCTGTCTTTTACAGAAAATGCAACATGGTCTATTCGTGTAAACATTAATCAATACCTCCTATACTCAATCTTGAATTTTTATAAATATGGGTTAATCCTTTTTGGAAGTGTCAATTTTAATCTGCAACACAACCCAATTGGTAGAGCTGGTATTATTGAATCCATGTGTCTCGCCATTCGGTGAGAAAATTATATCCTTTTCTTTCACAAGCATTTCTTCATTGTTTATTGTGATTGTACCTTCACCAGAAATTACATAAAAGACTTCATCGATATCCGAATGCTTATGATCAGGTGTTGTTTGCCCTGGAGCATAAAGCAAAAGTCCTGTATCCAGCTGGCCTTCTTTGAAGATTGCCTTACGCGCACTTTTTTCAGTTGAAAAATTAAGAATATCGCCAATATTAATTTTTTTCATTACTTATCACTCCTATCTATTTGAAATACTATTCAGCTATCATTAACAATTTAAATCTAAACCGGTTGATTTATAAGTTACTGCTGTACAATTACTATAATATCGTTACAAACTTTTTGCAAGAAGGCACTATTTTGTGCTATACTAACCAGATAGTAAGTATAGCACAATAATTGACAGGAGTGATAATAATGCCGTGTGATAAATCATGCCCTATTGAGCATACCGTCAACTTAATCGGGCACAAATGGAAGGTGCTTATTCTGAGAACTCTATTCAATAACGGTACACAAAGGTTTAGTGAACTCAGTAAAGGAATCAACGGAATAAGCCAGAAGATGCTGACACAACAGCTTCGGCAGATGGAGGACGATGGGATAATTTATAGAAAAGTTTATCCGGAGGTACCACCAAAGGTTGAATATTCTCTCACGGTACTTGGCAAATCTTTAAAACCGATTTTGGATGAAATGAATAGTTGGGGAATAGAACATCTAAAACATAGTAATCTGAATCAGCAAAATAATGGATAATTTTATGTAATGCTTTCAACTTGCATATTTCATCATTAAGTTCGACTGCCCCCACTTCCTCCTTATATGGTTCCTGTTCGTCAGGGATAGGTTTTGCCGGTGTAAGCGTAACACCGGCATTCCCATTGATTTTGTCCTATATACGCTCCATAGCTTTTTCTATATTCTTTTGCTTCATCAAAATCTATTGTACACTGGAAGAGTTCGAACTCATCTACGTTTGATTCAATACTGTCTGTATAGCTTAAAAACTACAGTTCCATCTCAACCTATATGTCAGGCACATTCTTTTTACGGGATAACAGCACGAACGTCTTCACATGCCTTGAGGATACACTAAGCCTGAAATCCCCTTGGCGGCAGGATATATTTAGGTATTTAGAATAGTATTCCCTTAATATACTCAAAGGATAGCTTGGGGTGAACTCCTGCAAAATTCCTGGAAATATACTACTCACCAGCTATTAAAGTCCAGAAGGTCTGAGCCATCTCAAAGCTGCTTCCTGCTTTAATTTCACCTGCCTCCTGTCCCTTCAGAATAACAGGTTCAATCGTATCCTTAACCATATCAGGGCTGTTTTCAATGATTTTGATTATTTCCTTATGCTTACTGACTCTTGAGTAGATGGTTCCTTCCAGCTTAGGGCTTATTTTTGTACCCTTCACAAATTTATTGCCGGTTATATCCAGATAAAACTTCTCCAGGGTTTTTATTGCTGACTCCTCAACCATCTCAAGTATTACCGGATCCTTCGTACCAGCCTTCCACTCATCAGTATCCTCCACAGGTAGGTTATGAAGAAGAATCAACTCCAGATTTCCACACTTCCTACAATACCCGTCGGCTCTGTTATCTTTGAATAGAACATCAGGGAACGCATATCCTGGGGAAGGGATTTCACCTTCCGGTCCAGGGTTGTGGCAACCTCAATCCTTATATGGTTCTCTCCGGCTCTTAATGCTTCTCCCAAAAGAAACTGATATGGTGGACAGATTTTCATTCCAAGACAGCGGCCATTCAGCCAGACTTCAGCGCCTTCATAGACATCTGTAATATTCAATAGCTCCCTACCGGTTGGCATTATATCATAAATAAACTCACTTTCATAACGTAAATAACCAGAAAAGGCAGGTAATACCCGACCCATGCTTCTTAACTCCGTCGTAACTTCAACAGGATGAAACTCCGGATATTGACTGACTTCGGCACTGGAGATGCGCCATGCTGCGCCCAGTCTGTATTCCGACTTAGCCTTGAAATCGCCTTGTTCTTCCACCTCCTTCAGATCCTCAAACAGAGCAACCACACTCTGATAGGGTGTTAATCTGATATGTATGCTTGTTCCGTCTTCGGTATTTCTGTATTCTGCCGGAATTATCCTGTTGTCCATAGCATCATATAAGCTGACCTCTCCTTTTGATTTCACGGTTATCCAGCCATTGTAATCCTTACCGATACTTTCATTGGAGAACATATATATCTCTGTCTGCTCCTTACGGTAATGGTAATAACGCAGCGCATTAAATTGATTGTCACTGCTGATTTCAAATAATTTGTTATCCTTCAGTGTTTTTGACAAAGCCTCCAGAGGAACTACAATGCATTCGGACAGTCCGTCAAGTAGCAGCTTCTCCTCTTCCCGCTTATCTATATTACAGATTCCCTCCGGAAGCCCTTGAACAAAGAATACCGGGAAGCCCTTTTTTGATGCAGTACTGGCAAATACAGCCACTTCCTTTGTGATAAATTCTGCATATGGAACAATAAAGCAGTCATAGCTTTCACCATTCACCTGTAGGCAGCCATCAAATGCTGCCTTGTAAGCTGACATGTCTGCAAAAACATCGGAGGGAAGAATATCAAAATCAATCTGGCTTTCCAGCAGCTCTCTGGCAACCTTCTGATTAAACATACAGCCGCCAGTCCATTCGGCTTCTCCGTGATACAATACTGCTGCCGGTGCTATATGTGTACCTCCGTTCAATAGATGGCACATACGATTGGTGTAGTGCATCAGCTTTTTAAAATAATTAAACTGAGGATCCTCTCCCCCGGCATAAAAATGAGGCGGGCAGTCCGAATCAGGAAAATCCTTTGGTGAAAATGCGTGAGGTACATATACATTAATACCTCTCACCAGAAAATGATCCGTCAGATATTTCATCGTTCTTATCCCAAGCCTCCAGCCGTAAGCTCCGAAGATTTCACACATAGCCCTTCCCTGTTTCTTCGGATCGATATGGGCAAGGGACGAACCCAGCTTTCCGAGTTCATAATGATAAAACTCTCCATCCTTATCCGCACCCAACAATGCTTCTCTTTTATGATTTTCTCCTCCGGGAAGAACCTGATCTCCGATATTATCAATTCCTGACATATGCTGGCCCATCATGGAGCGGAAAAAATGTCCCTGGCTGCTGCCAAGTCTGCTATGCTGATTATTATCCTCCACGATATGACCGATGTATTCCACTCCTCTTTCCTCACACCACTGTCCGATCTGTCTGGAAAAATTCTCTTCCACCAGTCTGGTCACACAGTCCATATAGGCATAGCGAACCCTGGCATTTACCTTCTCATCCGCCATGTCGGTCCAGAGTGCAGGATAATATGGTAAATACTCCTTCCCCAGCTTCTCCTCCAACATTTTCTCAAGCTGGCTGCTCCAGGGAAGCGGTGCTTTTTTCTTTCCGATGGACTCATCAAAATTATAGCCGATGCTGTTGCCGAGGCAGGGTTCATCCGAAAAGAAGCCTGCAATTGTTTTCCCAAATTCTTCTTTGTAATGCTCATAATGAGGTTCATACACCGCATCAATCTGGATTCTACAGGAAGCTTTATCCACCATACTGATATAGTCGCAGCGCCCCTCACCATTTCTGGTAATAAAAAGAACATTAATCCTCCAGGTACCCTGGGGAACGTCCCATATTAATTTTCCGTTCACAATATTTGCAATAAGATCGATTCCTTCCCCAATCAAGGATGATTCCCTATCCATCTGATATGCACGGATGGACAGGATTCTGTCATCTGTAAAATAGCGCTTCTTCTCCGAGCTCATACCAAACATTTCAAGATTTAATCCGGAGGGCAGCATGATCGGCATCATCATGGCGGCAAGACTAACCTCAACCTCAGGTGTAGGGCCGCTTACATCGATGAACTTCCGACTAATGTACTGCTTACAGTATTTATCCTCTGACTCGGCAATTTTTCCGGCGGCATAGCCGGTAGGAAAATGTGCATCATCCAGAATCCACAGCTTCATATCCCTTTTCTTAGCTTCATCAATAATTATATCCATATCATGCCACCAGCCCGGTCCAAGATAATCCGGATGGGGTCTGGCCTCCACACAGACTGCACGAATACCACAGCTATGGATTGCCTCCATATACTCCCTCAGCTTCTCTTCACTCTCTCCATGCTGCCAGAAAAATGGCAGAATATAATTATCTTCCTTCTGTTCAATTAGTTCTTTTATAAATGATTTCATTCTTACCTCCATCATGCTGCCATCCGGCAGCTTTTATATTCAAAATGAAAAGGAAGCTTCATACTAATCGGTGATCTCACTGCTCCGGCTGTGCCCAAAGCGTTCCATCACTTTTGTATATCTGCTTCCTCTCAAATGCGGTCTGAGTATCATATTGCCTATAATCAAATTAACTGTAATAATAGTTCATCACAAGATGAGCAATACAATAGATTATTATGAAACAGCCCGGTCATTTATTAAGTTATTTCAGCTGCTCCTTTAGTACATAGATTAGTTCCTTCATCTGATCCTCTGTAATCTTTGAAAATCCAAACAGTGCCCTGAGCGGCAGCCCTCCCGTCATTTCATTCAGCACCTCATCTGAACTGCCAAAGCCTGATGTAATGCCTCCGCTAAACTTCGAAAACATCATCGACATAATGGGTGAGGTTTTGGGATTTTTCAGCAATGAGCCTATCGTTGTATTCTCATCCACCAGGAAAGGAATCTTCCTTACAGGAGTGAATTCAACCTTCTTCGATAGACGTATATCTGCAGAGGAATGAGCCAGTAAAAGCTCGTAGGTTCCACCGGCAGCATACCAGTCTCCGATTTCTTCGTTATACCAGGATAGGGAACGTGAATCGATTTCAAAGGTTACCGGCTTCGTCTCTCCCGGTTTAAGCTCTACCTTGACAAATCCTTTTAACTCCTTTACAGGCCTGCCCGGGGTGCCGGTACGGTCGCTGACATAGAGCTGCACTACTTCTTTTCCTGCCATCTTCCCTGAATTGGTGATCTGTGCCGTTAGGGTTATGCTCTCACCCTCTGTAAAATTACCACGGCTTACCTGGATATCCTGATAGGAGAATTCGGTATAGGACAGTCCATGGCCAAAGGGGAATAATACCTGGATTTTTTTAGCCTCATAATAACGGTAACCGATATAAATCCCTTCCGAATAAACGACCTTTTTGCCATCTCCAGGGAAATTCAAATATGACGGGGTATCCTCAAGCCGAATCGGAAAGGTTTCTGCCAGTCTGCCGCAGGGATTTGCATCTGCATATAACAGCGCATCTGTTGCCTCACCGACTCCCTGACCTGCAAGAAACATTTCAAGAATAGCATTCACCTTATCTGCCCAGGGCATTTCCACAGCAGAGCCATTATGAAGAACTACGATGGTATTCTTCTGCACTGCCGCGATCAGCTCAATTAGCCGGTTCTGACATTCCGGCAGCCCCATATGTCTTCTGTCAATACCCTCGGAATCAAAGGATTCGGGTAATCCTGCAAAGATAATGGCTGCATCCGCTTCAGAAGCAGCTTTGACTGCTTCTCCAAAAAGGGATTGATCTGCCTGATCCTTGTCATGTGGGAAACCTTCCGCATAAATTATGTTAGGATTTTTATCCCTACCGATATCAAATGCATTAGTTACCCTGCTGGCATGGATGTGGCTGGAGCCTCCTCCCTGATAACGCGGTATTTTGGCAAAGGCACCTATGTAGGCAACTTTTGTCTGACGACTCAGTGGTAGCGCACCTTCATTCTTCAAAAGAACAGCACATTCCTTTGCCATATCCGTTGCTATCTTGTGATGTTCCTCTCTATCATATTGCATATCGGTAGCATCGGCCTGTGAATATTTGAAAATAACCTTAAGAATTCGTTCCACAGCCAGATCCAATAGTTCCTCCGGGAGCAAACCTTCTCTGACTGCTTTTACAATCTGTTCATCACGAATACCGCTGGAAGAGGGCATTTCAAGCTCCAGTCCTGCCTCAAGGCTCTTTACTCTGTCGTTAACAGCTCCCCAGTCCGACATTACGAAGCCCTCGAAGCCCCAATCCTCACGCAGGATATCCGTAAGCAGCTTTTTATTTTCACTGGCATATTCTCCATTAACTTTGTTATAGCTGCTCATTACGGTCCAAGGCCTTGCCTCTCTCACAGCCATCTCAAAACCCGCCAGATAGATTTCACGCAGCGTACGTTCATCCACCTCTGAGGAGCAGGTCATGCGGCAGGTCTCCTGATTATTGACTGCATAATGTTTTAGGCTGGTACCAACCTCCCATTCCTGAATCCCCTTAATCTGTGCTGAAGAAAGCTTACCGGTCAGATAAGGGTCCTCTGAGAAATATTCAAAATTACGACCGCAAAGCGGACTTCTCTTAATATTAACAGCAGGTCCCAGTAAAATCGCTATATTCTCTGATCTGCATTCTTCACCCAGAGCCCTGCCCATCCGGTGTAATAAATTCTCATCAAAGCTGGAAGCACTCGCACAGGCCGGAGGAAAACATACAGCAGCAACACTCTGGTTCAGACCGAGATGATCTGCTTCCCCTTCCTGCTTGCGAAGACCATGCGGGCCGTCCGTTACCATCACGGCCGGAATGCCCAGTCTTTCCACTGCTTTCGTATGCCAGTAATCTGCACCGGAGCACAATCCTGCCTTTTCCTCCAATGTCATTTGTTTGATCAGGTCTTTGATCATATTTCCCTCCATTCTGCGCAAGAATTCTGCGCATTATCTATTTCGCTGAATGCTTAGCCCAGAAGGCTGCTGCCCTGTCCACCCATCCCTCAGCTTCGGTTCCTATACCAAGAGATATTCCGTGCTGTGCCTTTTCATACAGATGATATTCGTAGGGTATCTCATTCATCCGCAAAGCCTTTTCCAATTCATCTCCATGCTGGCGATAATCTAGCAGAAGATCATTCTTACCTGCCCAAAAAAATACGGGAGGGTAATCAGGTGTTATATTCCTGTCGATACTGATTGCACTTACAGCCTTTTCATCCGGTTCCGGCCCCAGAAGCAGCTTATTACAATGTGTAAACTTCTCAGTTGATATGAGTCCATATGCTATCATGATGGCTCCGGGTTTCGGCAGATTAAATTTCTTATAGCCTATATTGTCAAGCCCATAGCATCCAACCAGATGCCCTCCTGCTGAAAATCCCAGAACCGCATAATCTTCAGGAACTATATTCAATTCATCTGCACGGTCAAGAACATACCGGACAGCCGCTGCCAGATCTTCCACCGGTGCCAGATTATATGCTTCCTCCCTTACACGATAGGAAAGCACGAAAGCAGTATATCCCAGACCGTTCAGATGAAGTGCCAGTGGATAACCCTCCGACAGGGCTTCGCAATTAGCATAGGCACCTCCGGGACATACTATAATAAACTTTGATTTCTTCCCGGAAGGAAAATAATGCAGACTAGCATTGGCCTTAGTGGAATCTTTTTTTATCTCTTCCTCGGAATAGATCTGTCTGTAAACCCTCACCTTATTGCCGTGATTTTTAATTATCGCATTCAGACCGTCCGCATAGATTTGTCCTGTGGTTTTTGAAAAGCCCAATACGAATTTATCAAGTGTCTGTATTGCCATTATGTCATTCTCCTTGGACCGCTGATAGATTTTTGCCTTTTCTTCAACCAGTACAGGATGCTCTATGATACTGTCCACCGTGTCCTGCGGTGTAATAAAGGCACCCACAGGCCTTTTTCTATGAAAGAGTCTTTTCATTTTCAGACCTGCTCTTTTCAGCTTCATGCTGAAAAAGTAAAGAATCAGAATCGCTTTATTCATAACTTCCTCCCTTCTGAATCGACTGATACCCGCTCTTCTTAAGAAAATCATCAACTTCAAGCTTTAACTGTTCTCTGCATGCAATGGGAGCAGAAAAATCAATAAAATCAGGATCCTCCGGTCCGGTACCGTATTTCACCTGGAAATACTTACGTCCCAGAATACGTATCGTAATATTACTATAAAAGATCCCCTCTGATATAACATCAATCATGTGCCGAATCTGAGTCTTTGGCAGGAGGAAACGGTCATGGGCCGAACACACTCCGGTAAAATCCAGCTGGTCCACCTTCATTAGATCATGAAAAAACCGGTTGATCGGATATTTATTACCGTCAATGTAGAACAATCTTCTGCAAATGCTGTCACCGGATATCAGGGTTTTTGTTTTCTGATCATAAAGTACTATGCTTCCCGCAGTATGCCCCTGAATACCATATACCTGAAGTGTTCTGTCACCGAGCAATAATTCATCTCCTTCTATCAAATTATGAATCCTCGCGGTTATTTTCCTTGAGGGCAAGAACTTAATGATGTTCTTCCCCAGAATCAATGCATCCTCCGGGTGTACCCATACATCGTCAAATTCATTCACGGCACCGGTATGATCGAAATGTCCGTGGCTTAGTACCAGCATGACCGGCACCCCTGCCAGCTGCTGCGCATATTCCCTCAATCCAGAGGCTCTAAGCCCCGCATCCACCAGCACCGCCTTTTCCCTGCCCCTAATCAGGTAAGTATTAATGGTTGCTGTACTCATTTCCCATTCCTTGCAGGATATCAAGAAGATTCCATCCCGCAGCTCTTCATGAAAAAAATGTCCCTTTTTCATAAACCTCTCTCCTTATTTCTATAATTATGATTCAGCAGCTCATAGCCCTAACTGCTGCGCTTTACATTTCTATAGCAGCCTTTCAATATGAGTAACAGTACCAGTATCGGAAGCAGATAGAAAACGCACCCCTGCAAAAGCGTAAGCCAGACATAGGAATGTGGGTAGTGAAACAACTTCTGTGCTCCCAGATTAAGCAGAATCAACCCAGCTACTACAATAAGATCATACCGTCTGAATTTTCGATATATGGTTTTTCCTTTTATATCAGGATTAAAGATATTGGCTTTAATATATCGTTCAACCAGCAGATAATCCACCAGTATCCTGATGGGATCGATCAGGCATACTGACAGGTCTGCCTTCGTGGTAAAGGCTGGTCCCCCATTCATCGTGAGCAGTATGATGCAGGATACAATCAAAAAACTCTTAGGCAGCTCTCTTAACCGGAGCGCAAATAGTTCCAAAGGAGTCGGTAGTTTAATTTCCCGTTGCTCCAGAAACCCTTTACAAAAGCCTTTGGGGTCATTACCCCAAATGTATTCCGGTGATATTTTCTTCTCCTGGGCTTCTTTCAATAGCTGCAGAAGCTCAAGCATTATTTGATCAATTTGATAATTCGTTTGTTGTTGGCTTTTCTTCCTTCGTTCACGTCGGCTGCAGAGGCTTCTATCCTCCTCTGCCCTGGCCTTAGACAGGCCGAGTATCTCCATCATGTAGATCTCAGCGTGAATAAAGGAATCCCAATATTCATCCTTAAGGCTTTCAGAAGCATTTTCATAGGTAATCTGGAATTTAGGGTTGAAACGGCGCTTTTTACGAAGCTTTAAAGCTACAGCCTTGCTGCCACGAATACATTTTTCATTCTGCATTGATTGAATCAGCTCCTTATCAGGCTTGTATTAATGGGAATTTACAGCACTATTAAGTAATCGGCTACACCTCCTTATGATGGTCTGCTGTCATTCCTAATATTATCACGGACTCCGCGTCGATATACTCTTCTCCAGCCCGCATTCTTATATATCTCTCCCTGCTCTTCAAAAATCTCTCCAGCCGCATTGTCATCCATCAGCCGGTACCGAAACCAGGCTGTCAATATGCCCTTATATTTACCGCCTTCCTCCTGAATCTCTGTATGGGAACAGTAGCGAGCTTCCAGAAACCAACCCTCAACACTGGTTTTTAATCTGTTAATAGCAGCAAGACAACTCCTGAAGGGCGAGATAATAAAATCAAGGGTACCGGTTAACACCAAAAAAGGAACATTAATTCTTTCCGGTACATATACATCCTCAGGATCACACCATCGCAGAGCAGGAAGTGCGATAGAAACAACGGTTTTTATATAATTTCCTTCCGTAAAATTCGTATGCAGATTAATCACACCCGTAGAACCCTGGGAATGTCCCGCACAGCCTATCCGCTGCGTATCAATATGCATGTAGAAAATACTGTCAGGCTTCGCATTCTCCTCAAGCAGATAGCAAAGAGCCTCCTTTAGCGGCTTCCCGGTTCCAGTCTCACTGTTATAGGTATTCATAACGATAAAGCCCCAGGAAGCAAGATGCCGATGCAGCTCATCATAATTCTTCGGCAGGGCGTCTGTTCCATTGCCCCAAATAATTACCGGAAGTGCTCCCTCCAAGTGGACAGGAGCATATAGAATAAAACTTTCCTTATTCTCCCCATCGCCTATGATATGAGTCTTTATTATATTTTCTCCTTCTCCGCTGAAGAAGTATTCCCGACTTTCTTTGGTAATCGGACTTTTTATCCGTCTGCCAAGGAACAGCGGTAGGAATACGATACTGCACAACAGCAGCATTACAACAAAAATAATCGCCAGTATTAATAATAAAATCCACATGGAATTCATCCTATGCCTTTCATTTATTTCAACAGCTTGTGAATCATCTTCCTTACAATATTTAATCGCTCAATAACGTCAATTTCTCCTTTGTCGATGATTTCCTTACGGTGAGCCAGCTTCTGCAGATAAGCAAAAATGACGCTTACATAGGTTAAGGCTTCGTCATATTGCTCCTTAACCCTCTCCCCGCTCATATTGGCATCAATAATGGACTGTATCACCTTGTTATATTCCTGTGACAGATTATCGTTCGGATACTGATCCGAGTAAAGAAAGTCGAACATACTGATATAACGGTAGGCCTTTATATGATGAATAAATTTGTCCACCATGGTCAGAAGAATTTCCTTTATGACTTCGCCGCCATTGCGGTTAGCTACATCAATGAGTTTCAGATCGCTGAATATTTCCTGCAACATTTCGTATTCCACCTCAAAGGCGATGGGATGTATGCTGTCATAGTAACGGTACATTGTTGCTTTACTTAATCCGGCTTCATTCATAATGTCATTCATAGTTACATTATTCAGTCCTTTTTCCAGAAAAAGCTTTTTTGCCGTATCTATTACCTCTTTTTTTCTTTCCTCCATAAGCAGCTTTCTCTGCTCCAGGTATTTTTCTTTTTTTGTTTCTGCCATTCTATTTCATGGATACCTCTAATCAAAGTACCCATATCCTCCAATCCTTCATAATCATATACCTTATTAGCCATACTGCCAGCAAACTCTGATTCATATGTCCTTAATATAAGCACCGCACCAATGCATCCTAAGAGATATGATAATTCTTTCTCTGTATGAGCAGCCACTATTAATAGTCTATTTTAATAAAGCATTCATGATACTATATGTATCATGATACTATATGTATCATGATGTGTCAATGGGTATTCTAAGGACCACCTAAATAATTTTCCCATGATCAGCATCATTACCCGACCGTTCTTTACAAATAAAAGAAACTACTTTGTCGCTGATAGAAATGCAGGCTGGTATAAATATAGGCATAAAGGATTATGTATTGAATGAGGATGGATATGAATGGCTTAGTGAAGAATACAAACGAAAATCCCGTCGTTACCAAGGACAATTAAGGTAACTGCTTCTACCGGGAAAAAGATGAAAAAAACCGCACATGAAAAATAGGTGGTTTTTTATAGTGAAAAATACGCAAAGCGTGCAAAAGCAGAACGCGAAGCAGCTCTTTTAAAAGCAAAGGACTTAGTTTCAAATCCTTCAAAATACACACGTGCCACTTTCTATGGTGCCGCCAAATATGTTAAAAGATAGACTTTGATAAAGATACAGAGGAAATACTGAAAGCTTCCTCCAATCTCGAAATAAATGAAGCACTACTCAAAGAGGAGGAAACACAAAAAAATAGGTTATTACGCAACAACTTTTTGACAAAACGAGAAACCCGCCAGCCCTTGTAATTACTGCGCTGACGGGTATTCTTTATCTTATTTTTCTGCAAAACTCAGGTTATATACCAATGACTCAGAAGATTCAAAGTATTTATCTATTTCTCTACAGTAAAATACACCCATTAATAAATGGGTGCATTCTAATTCATTCTAATTAATTTATTTAATTCTATTTAGTAAGCAAACCGTCTCCACATGCCTTGAGAGTACAATAATGATGTCATAAGTATCTGGTATTCTCTTGGTGGTAGAATATTATTTCTTTTGTAATAAGATAATTCATTAGGTATATATTTAATTCCAGCATCAAGTATATATCATGATTGACTTTCTGTAATACTTCATAAAGAAAAATGCGTCCTATTTTAAGCATTTGATAACTTCATTGCCAAACTCCCTCAAATAATATAAATAGCCTTCAGTCCCACTATAGTTATATTGTTTATTGTACATACGTGCTACAACAAGTTCTTGAGATGGTATTACAAGCAGTAAAGCCCCTCTCACTCCTACAATTTGATAGGACCCAGTTGGTACTAAATCACCTATTTCAGTACATTTCCCAGGTAAATCCTTTGTAAACCAAAGAAACCCATTCTGTGGAAGCTCCTTATTTTCAAATTTTGGACTTTGTACTGAAGTTGCCATTTCGAAAATTTCCTTTGGGGCTATTTGTTTTCCATCAATCATTCCCTGCTTCAAGTGCAGATAACCCCAAAAGGCAAATTCCCTCGCTGAAACAAACATATTATGTAAATTACCATCTGCAGTTGCTTCAAGATATTGCTTGGGCCTCTTACCCTTTTCCATGATTGAATAAACTAACTTTTCATTCCAATGAATTTTCCATCCAGTCTCCTTCAATTCCAAGGGACAGCAAATATACTCATTGATTATTTCAGAAACAGTTTTCCTTGTTGTTCTTTTTACAATCTCACAAAGCATTAATATATTTTCTCCGCGATATGCCCAATTTGTACCACAAGGAAACTCCCTAAAAAGGTGTCCAAATTCGTTCCTCTCTATTCCATGAGTGTGAGTCAATAAGTGTCTTATTGTGATTTTGTCCATAACCTTTGCGTCAAGTTCTGGCAGATAATCTATAACTAAATCATCAATAGAAGAAATTTTACCTTGATACACAGCAAGAGCAATAGCAAATCCAATGTAACTTTTTCGAGCTGAAGCAATATTGAATTGTGATTCTTGCTGAATAGCTCTGGCATTTTTATCATGGGAATGAAAGCCACTATAGTATTCTGTAACAATTCTATCTCTTTGAATAACTATCAAAGCTGTTCCAGAGCCACCATTCAAATCATTGACTTTCTGCGTGTATTCAACTAACCCAGAAAACTTGCTTGTTATATCCTTATTTATATGCAATTAAATTCCCCATCTCTGTATGAATTAATTAAGTGGTTTGGTTAAGTAAATTAAAATATCATATTGCAATTAATGCTTAATTATTTTAGTCGTGAACGTGTAGAGTTTTGGTATAAATAATGAAAAGTTATTTCATATGATTACTTGACAGGCTATTCCTGTATAATATTTTTTAAAATCACCTGACCAAATATGTTTCACGTAGTTATTAGATATCATTGTTTCATATGGATCAAGATATGTAAAAAAATCTTTATCTCTATTCACCAATAAAATCCAATGACTATTCCTAAGACCAAACTCTTCTTCATTACCAGTCATCATTACCATAATCGGAGACTTTTTTAGAGCTTCCTTCCATTCATCTTCATAAAAAGACATTCTAAAATTGATGTTATTTTTAACGAGATATCTGAATATATCTTCAGGGAAAGTCCCACACTTCATATCATCACTATCATATCCTTTTTCTTCTGGTGAAACATTAAAATTTAATTCAATAGCAAGTTTCTCAAAGTTTTCGTAACCAGCTATTTGATGATATTTTAATAACATAGAAAGGCAAGCAATTCCGCATGCATACTCTGGATAAAAACTTTGTTCATTTTGACTGATAAAATAACTTCTATACATAATTGACTATTCACCCCTCTATTAGTATCATAAAGATTAGTTTGTAGATTGATATTCAACATCTAATCAGAATTCTGAATAGTGTCAATACTAAATATCATTATATAAATTGGGTATAATATAAATCTTTATACTTTTCTTATAATATATCACTTAATTTAACTAACAATTTCTAACTTATTCTCATTTTGTTTTTAAATAAGCTTAGCAGTTTGAGAGATACTGCCATCATTAATAGTCAAATAATGATTAATTCCATCATTTGCAAAATTAATTGTAACTGATAAGCTACGAAGGAAAAACTCATTATCCGAGGTTGCGTACATTTCAAGTTTCATTGATCTTGGAAGTTCAAGGAATAACCGCTGATCTTTCATCGTAACCTTTGCAATCAATTCAGTATGTTCTTCCAATCGATACTCCCCAACATATCTGTTTAAAATCTCAGTATGTAGTATTTTTGCTTTTTGAAAATCTGGAAGTTTAGGTATCTCATATGGTTCATTAAAAAGTATATTCTCAATTGATTGTAAAATAGATTGTTCAAAATCAAAATCCTGTTCTTTGTTTCTTAAAAAAATAATCACTAGATCATTATCAATGTATCTTTTAAAGTGTGTAGCATAACCTGGCCAACCACCGCTGTGCCACACAGCCCTTCCCTTTCTCTTTTCGTTCTCTAAAATCCATCCAAACCCATATTTAAAAGGACTTTCTAGTCTTGGGAACGATGGAGAATAGGCTTCTTTCAATAAAGTTTCATCAATAAGTGTCCCATTTCTCAATACTCGATCAAGTAAATAAAGGTCTTCAACTGTGGAATGAATCGCTCCATCTCCAACGATTCCATCAAGATAAACAACAAAGTCTGTTTCAGGAAATTCATCTGGCAAAACATGTTTGCCTTTGTATACATCAAAAATATAACCATATGCGTAGTTATCCACAGCCTGTTCAGTTAATCTTTTACAAAACACTTCAGTATTTTGCATTCCAACAGGTGAAAAGATATTTATTTTCATATACTCTGCAAACGAAAGGCCCGAAACCTTTTCAATAATGAGAGCAAGCATTACATAACCTGTATTGCTATATTCCATACGCTCGTTAGGCTTGAATAACTGTTCTGGTTTATGCTTAATAAGTAGCTCTAATAAGTCTTGGTTCACCGCTATTTTGGATTTATCCCAGTGATGTTCAAATAACTCTAAATAATCGGGTAATCCAGAAGTGTGATTCAATAATTGCCTTACTGTAACCCCTTTATAAGGAATATTAGGTAACCATTTTTCTATAGGGTCATCAAGAGAAAGTTTGTTATCCTGTACCAATAACATTATACCCAAAGCAGTTATCGGTTTTGAAACTGATGCAAGGTTAAATATCGAATTTATTTTTAGTTTTCGCTTTGAATCCAGTTCAGCCTCGCCAAAAGCTCCTTTATATAATATTTCACCATCCTTGGCTATTAAGACAGTTCCATTAATTAATTTTTCAGATTGGATTTCCGTAAAAAACTTTTTTAATATTATTCTCTTATCATTCATTTTTTTATTTTCCTTTCATTTCTTGTTTTGACAATTCATCTTCAACTACAAGATTGAGTTTTACTAAAATGTCTCGTAATTGTATCATGTCTTTCATTTCCATACGAGAATAAAAACGTTTCACAATTTCCTTGTTAATCTCTTCTTCCTTTGAGTAGTAATGGTATCCCCGCTCATCCAACTGCACAATTATTTCTCTTCTATTATTAGGATTTATTGTCCTTAATAGATATCTCTCTTTTTCTAATTTGGAGACAATCTGACTAACAGCACTTGAAGTAACATTCATCGATTCAGCCAGTTGACTTATTGATATTTGAGATTCCTTTTTTACTAAATCCATTAATATAATTTGCTTGTTTGAAAGTTCTTCATTAAACAAAGACTGACTCTCTTTTATAAAAAGAGCATTCATGGAATAAGTTATCTCGTTAATTTCTGTAACTAAATCAAACAATTCATTTTCGTTCTTATTATCTACTTTTGAAGCCAAAGCTTTACCCCCTTTTTGTTATAAAGTTAAATTAATAGTTAAGGCAACTTAATAATAAAGTCATCTAATGTATTTGTCAAGCAATATTTTGGAATATAACTAACAAAATTTTAATCTATAAGCAGTTAGTTTTCTCAAAATGTTTTTATTAAAAATTCCCATCTTTTACTTTCTGATAAGATAAAGACAAATGTAGTTCTCCGACATCTATGTAAAATGGGTAACTCCATGTATCTTTCTATCAAAAAAGGACATGAAAGTTATCGCTCTCATGCCCAAAATTTTTGCACATCTCTTTTATTTATTTCTTCAATAATTTAACTGCTTTTCTTCTGCAACAGGACTATAGATTCAACGTGCCCCGTCTGAGGAAACATATCCACTGGCTGTACTTCCATAGTTTTATATCCTAGCTCTTCTAAAATTCCTAAATCTCTAGCTAAGGTGCTTGGATCACAGGATACGTATACTACTCTTTCTGGAGCCATATTTCCTATAGCTTCTAATAGCTCTCTTCCGCAGCCCTTTCTTGGAGGATCTACCACTACTACCTCTGCTCTTACTCCTTTATCTATTAGCTCAGGAATCACTTTCTCGGATTCTCCTACTATAAATTCTGCATTATCAATATGATTTTCCCTTGCATTGATATTGGCGTTTTCTATGGCTTCTGGCACTATTTCTACTCCATAAACCTTCTTAGCCTTTCGTGAAAGGAATAAGGATATAGTTCCTGTACCGCAGTAGGCATCAAATACAGTTTCATCGCCCTTTAAAGCTGCATATTCCAAGGCTTTATTATAGAGTACCTCCGTTTGGATCGGGTTTACTTGAAAGAAGGATAGTGGTGAAATATTAAATTTAAACTCTCCTATATAATCGCTTATGGTATCTTTTCCCCAAAGGGTTATACATTTCTCTCCTAATATTACATTGGTATTTTTGCTATTCACATTTTGAATGATGCTGGTAACCCCTTCTATCTGTTGAAGTGTGATGTTTATAAACTCTTCTTTATAGGGCAAATATTCCCCTGAGGTCACAATAACCACCATTACCTCTCCGGTTTTAAAGCCACGTCTTATCATTATATGCCTTATAGAGCTCTTATCACCTTTTACTTTATCCTTAGAGTTATTTTCATCATAGGCTTTTACATTATGCCTTTTCATCCACGCTCTAGTCAATGCCACTACCTTATCTGCTACAGGGTCTTGAATATGACAAAGCTCCATATCTATTATGTCATGGCTTCGAGGAGCATAAAATCCTATGATTACATTACCATCCTTTTCACCTATGGGCAGTTGAACCTTGTTTCTATATCTGTAAGGCTCATTCATTCCTAAGGTATCATGCACTTTTATAGTATCTAAATCTAATCTTCCTATTTTTCTTAAACAGTCCTCTACTCTTTCCCTTTTAAACTCTAGCTGTCCCTCATAAGACAGATGTTGAAGCTGGCATCCGCCGCACTTTTTATAGATAGAACATACTGGCTCTTTTCTATTTGGAGCTGTTTCTAAAACTTCTAATAACTTTCCATAAGCATAATTTTTATTTACCTTAATAATTTTTGCTTTAATCTTTTCTCCCTTCAATGCTCCCTGTATGAATATGGGAAATCCTTCTAACTTAGCTATTCCCTCTCCTTCATAGCCTTGTGAAATTACATCTAATATATAATCCTTGTTTTTTTCTAACACTAATTATCACCCTTTATATATAATCTATCATCTGTTCAAAAGTTTCTTCATTATACTTCTTTCTTATTTTAGCATACTTCTTTCTGAAACCATCACCAATACTTTTTAAAAAGCTAAATCTAAAAGGCATATACTTTTCTATATTTTTTATATAGCTATAAGAAAAATAATCCTTACTATTACCCATGGACAAAAAGGCAAGCATCAAGCAATTTTCTTTTAAAAACTCATCCATATCTTCTTTAATTTCATATTTAAAATCCTTAAGTTCTTCGTATACTATATAATCTATAAAATTTATCAATTTATTCGTTATATTATCTAAATCCCATTGCTTTGCTGTAAGAGAGAATATAGTCATATGATTGTTTTTTAAATCCTCTTTTACATCTTGAAGATCATCACATAGCTGAAGCATTATTCCATAGCCTAACATAAATTTTATTTCTTCAAAACTTAAATTGCCTTTTACTAAATATCCATCAGCCAGTACCGAGGTTCCTCCCTTTATAAAGCTTATATTTAGCATATCCTTTTCAAAAGGAGAAACTTCTTTTTCCTGCTGCTGAAGGCTGACTACCTGCGCCTCATGTATGGCTAAAACACTTTCAAACACCTCTTTATATCTTTCCCTAGGAAAGTCGCCCTCAATTAACCCTATAAGCTCATAAAGCTTATTTTCGTAATCACTGTCTATATCTATATTTTTACCTAGAATTATACTTTTTAACTTATTACTTATTTGTGCCTTATATTCATCACTTAGTATTTTATCATCTAATAAATTATCCGTATAAGGATATAGCATGCTATAAGCAAAAATAGAATTAGTAAATTTAACATCTATATTTAATATAACCTGAGATATATTCATTATCCAAACATTTCTCATCGCCTGTCCTATTTCTTCTAAAGACATTTTATCATCAAAAGCTTTTGCTTTCTTAAAAAATTCCTTGGTTATATCCTTTATATTTTTAGAAAACAAATAGTTTATAGCTCTATTATTTATAAATTTACTGTTATTAGCAAATTCTTTTAAAAGTCTATCTATCTCTTTTCCCCATTTAATTTTTTCCTCTTCATCACTAGGAAAATTTAAAAATCTATCATAGATGGTATTCATAAAGCTCTCTATATATTTTTCATTTTCCATTTGAGAATTAGAATCATAGCCTCTCAATTCTTTAGTTATATTACAAGGTAACCCATACCACACCCTGCAAAAATCTATAGTGTTTAGTTCTATTTTTTCTTTTAAATTCTCCATATAATCCCCCAAAAAAACTCATCTTAGGCATCTGAGGAAAATAACTAGTCAAATATACGAGTAGGCTGGCTAATTATTTTTTGAAGGTGCCTTATCTAATTGTAATTTAATATATGCAAATGTCAATAATTCTGTAAATAAACACTATAAAAATAGCTAGTGAAGATATAAAAATAAAGAATCATCCTCACTAGCTAATTTTATCATATATTAATTTAAAAAGGTTTAAAGGTTTCACACTGAGTATTTAAATTTGACATAGCTTCTGGTCCAAAGATTTGCACATTTGATGCTTTGCAATTCCTGTGAGAATTATGTATGCATTTTACTGCATCACATACTATCTCAGGACTCATCTTTATTTCTTCACTGTTAAAAGCTTGAATAATTTCTCCTCCAACATTCATGTTAGCAATATTTTTAACGGCATTGCCCAAAGTTCTTTCACCAAAAGTATTACAATCTGTTTCTGGGCTGCGGTTAGCTTGTTTTCCTACTATATGTATGACCCTAGCAGTGCATAGCCCACCTACATTATTCACACAATTTGCAGCATTACAGCTTAATTGACTCAACAATATCACTCCTTTCGCTATAGTCCTTTGAAATAAAATAACCTTAATTATATTATTGACATAATAGAGTAATATAAATCTATTTCATAGGATACCCTATTTCTGAATTAAATTTTCCTAAAAAAGTATAAAAAAAGAGCACCTATTAGGTGCAAATCCAGAATCAGTTGCCATTTTTTATCCTTTTTACTATCATTATATTATATCCATACATATAAATAATATACAACATATATATGGATAAAATTGTTAAAATTTTGTTAAAATTTAAAAAAGGACGTTTATATTAAAAACATCCTTTTAAATGAAAAATTATTTTACCAAGTGAACCTTCATCATGTTAGTTGAACCCATATCATTTATAGGTATACCTGCAGCGATTACTACTAAATCTCCAGAATGAATAAAGCCTTCTTCCTTTGCTCTTTCCGCAGACTTTTCAATTAACTCATCTGTGCTTTCAAAGGCATCAGAGATCAATGGATAAACTCCCCAATTTAAAGCAAGCTGCTTTGCTACTCTATCATATGGAGTTACTGCAATGATTAGGCACTCTGGACGATATTTAGATACTATCTTAGCTGTGCTTCCAGTTTGAGTTGAAGTTATGATGGCCTTAGCTTCTAACTCCATCGCTGTTGAACAAGTTGCTAAGCTTATGGCACTTGGAACGTTTGATACGTGTTGTTGCTTTCTCTTTTTAACTAATATCATTTCATAATTTAATTTATTTTCAGCAGCCTCAGCTATTTTTGCCATAGTTCTTACTGTTTCAACTGGATATTTTCCATTAGCAGTCTCTCCGCTTAGCATTATAGCATCTGTACCATCAAATATAGCGTTAGCTACGTCAGAAGCTTCAGCTCTTGTTGGTCTTGGATTTCTTATCATAGAATCTAACATTTGAGTAGCCGTGATAACTGGCTTTCCAGCTTTATTACATTTTTCAATTATCATCTTTTGAACTACTGGTACTTGCTCTATTGGAATCTCTACTCCTAGGTCTCCTCTAGCTACCATGATACCATCTGACACTTCTAGAATCTCATCTATATTATCAACGCCTTCTTGATTCTCAATTTTTGAGAATATTAGAACATCTTTTCCGCCGTTTTGGTCTAAAACTTTTCTAATTTCTAGAGCATCTGAAGCTTTTCTTATAAAGGATGCTGCTACTATATCTACTCCAATTTCAACTCCAAATATCAAATCAGATATATCCTTCTCTGTTATAGCTGGTAGCTTTATTGAAACTCCAGGAACGTTTACTCCCTTATGATTTCCTACCATTCCACTGTTTCTTACTACACACTTAACTTTATTTCCCTCTACTTCCTTAACCTCTAAGCCTACTAAACCATCATCTATCAATATAGAATCTCCTGGTTTTACATCAGCACATAGACCATCATAAGTTATAGAACATTTAGCAGCATCTCCCACTACCTCTTCTCCGCAATAAATGGTAAAATCTGAACCTTCCTTTAATTCAACCTTACCTTCAGCGAAGTTACCTGTTCTTATCTCAGGTCCCTTGGTATCAAGAATAACAGCAATAGGCTTGTTGTACTTTTTGCTTAATCTTTTAACAAGCTCTATTCTAGTCTTATGCTCCTCATGATCTCCGTGAGAAAAATTGTGTCTTGAAGCACTCATACCCGCTTCTATTATCTTTGATAATATCTCCTCAGTTTGGCTAGCTGGCCCAATTGTACAGATAATTTTTGTCTTTCTCATCAAAACACTCCCTTAAATTTAATAAAGACCCATAATAAATTAATAAAAACACTGATAAAATATATTATATGAAGATAAGCAGAGCATAAACTTATTAATTACTATGTATCCGCTTATCTTTATATTAAAGCTTAATAAGATAGAGCTGTTGCTATCTCATATAATTTCTCATCAAATTTTCTTGGCATTGCTAATGCTTCATTTATATCATCATCAATTATTTGTCCGCCTCTTATTCCTATAACTCTTGAAGATTTTCCTTCTAAAAGCACTTCTACAGCCTTTGCACCCATTCTAGAAGCTAGTACCCTATCAAAAGCTGAAGGACTCCCCCCTCTTTGAATATGTCCTAATATAGTTGCCCTAGTTTCAATGCCAGTTATTTCTTCTACATGCTTTGCTAAATCTTCAGCTCCGCCAACACCTTCAGCTAATATTATTAAATTGTGCATTTTTCCTTTTAATTTTCCTGATAATATAGTCTTACATAGTTCATCCTGATCAAAGCTCATCTCAGGAACAATTATGCTTTCAGCTCCACCAGCTATACCTGCAAATAGAGCTATATCTCCACAATGTCTTCCCATTACCTCTACTATACTTACTCTTTCATGAGAGGTTGAGGTATCTCTCAATTTGTTAATAGCATCTAATACTGTATTTAATGCTGTATCAAAGCCTAAGGTATAATCTGTATAAGATAAATCATTATCAATAGTTCCTGGTATTCCTACTGTAGAAACTCCTAATTGGGATAAAAGTCTAGCTCCTGTAAAGGAACCATCCCCTCCTATTACTACCAAACCATCGATACCATAAACTTTTAATACATTAGCAGCCTTTTTTCTTCCTTCTTCTGTCTTGAACTCATCACATCTAGCAGTTCTTAATATAGTTCCACCTCTGTGGATTATGTCAGATACAGAATGTCTATCCATTTGGAATAACTCGCCATTAATAAGTCCATTATATCCTCTTTGTACACCCATAACCTCTAATCCTCTATCAAGGGCCATTCTAGTTATTGCTCTTATAGCAGCATTCATTCCTGGTGCGTCTCCCCCACTTGTTAACACAGCAATCTTTTTCATGTTATATATTCCTCCTATAACCACCGGGTCTTATCAAGTCCCAGTAGTGTTAAAATTTTACCCACTTCAATTATTGCAACTGATATTTTACAAAATTATCGATGATTTTGCAAATGTAAAATATTACTTTTAAAGATATTTTAGCTTAATTTAACGTAGTTAATATTCCTCCAATTTAATTTTACTTAATACAGTTATATTTTTCAACTATTTCGATATAAATATACAATAAATTAACTTTATAAGAAGAATGTTAATCGCTTTGCTCACAAATTATACTTATAATACCACCATTACTTTTTTCTTGCAGATACAAGTAACATCATTGGTCGACGCAGCTCCTCCAACATACCTGGAACGGTATAGAGCAAATTCTCCGCTGGCTTAGGTTCAATAAGTGCTGTTATTTCAAATCCTAACTTTATAAGAGAATTTAAGTAAGTGGTCAGTGTTCTATGATATTTTATAACTTCCTCACCCAAAAAATTAGTTTTACGCACATCCTCAGTAAAATATTTGTCAACTGGCCAATGCAGTGGATTACCCTGATTATCATAATACCAATCTTGTGTTCCGTATGCAGTAAAAATAGGATGTTCAACAGAGAAAATAAAATCTCCACCCTTGGAAAGGCAATTGCTTATTTTCCTTAAAATATCCTCAAAGGACTGAACATAATGAAAAGCCAAAGAGCTGATAACCACCTCAAAGGAACCTACCGGAAAATTAATATCTTCCATTGGCATACATATGTACTGAATATGCTCAGACTTTGTTTTATCTCTTGCCTCATTTAACATTTTTTGTGAAATATCAACACCAACAACTGACTTAGCACCATTCTCTATGGCAAATTGACAATGCCATCCGAAACCACAGCCTAAATCTAGAACTCTTTTATCTTGAAAACTAGGCAGTAGCTTTTTTAACTCATGCCATTCTCCAGCAGACGCAAGTCCATTTTTCGAACGATCCATATTACTATACTTATCGAAAAAAATACTATCATCATATTTGTTTTCTTTCATTTTTAATTCCTCCATCCTACCTATGTGGTATTATTTCATTACAATATCTTCGACATAAAAAGCAGCTTAATTAAATTTTATGAAAACAGGGCCCCCTACAAGAAAATAAAGGTGAAGCTTAACTTATACGTATTCAAAAATATCATCTTTAGATCTTATGACATGTATAAGTTATTAGCTAAACTTGTTCTCCTATGCTGGCAACCCTGCTCAATCATTTTTTATTTTTCATCTTAGCTTATTCTGATACTAACTTAACCTTTTCCTCTCCAAATTTCTTCTTTAGTAAAAATACTATATTGCTCTCCGTATCAATCCAGTATTCTTTAGATAGTCTAAAAGGAATCCTTTCCTTAGCTGCAAATAGATAAACCGCAGTACTGCCTTTAAAGTTTGATAATATAGGCTTTAGTTCATTCATTATTTCTCTAGCTACTTTTTGGTCTTCTACCTGGATATATAATTTTGATTGATTTACTTTTTCTAAAGGATAAATATCTTCACATAATATTTTAGGATTTTCATCCTCTCTCATAGCGATTCTACCTTTTATCACTACTAACTGATCTACTTCTACTAAAGATGAAATTTTTTCATAGGTCTTTGGAAATATAACACACTCAACAGTTCCTGTTAAATCTTCTAATTTAGCAAAAGCCATAATGGTGTTATTCTTAGTTATTTTTCTACTTACTTCAGCTATGATTCCACCTAGAATTACTCTCTCTCCATCCTTCAATCTATTGGAAAGATGAGATAGCTCACCTTGTATCATAGCTTCTTCACTGAAGGTTTCTTCATAATCCTTCATAATTTTCGACACATCAACGCTACTTTGATGCTTTAATGTCTGAGCATACTCGTCTAAAGGATGTCCTGTGAGATATAATCCCGTCATTTCCTTTTCCATAGCCAGTATGTGTTTTTTCTCAAACTCCCTTATGTTGGGGTATTTTATGTCTATTTCTTCAGCTTCTTCCATGATACCTGAGAAAAGATTCATCTGTCCCTCTATATTTTTTTTCTTTTGACTGGTCACTCCGTCTAATATCTTTTCATGTACAGCCAAAAGCTGAGATCTAAATATCTTAAAGCCGTCAAAGGCTCCAGCTTTTATAAGGCTTTCTACAGCTCTTTTATTTATAGCTGAGGTATCGATTTTGTTGCAAAAGTCCATGAAGCTTTTAAACACTCCCTTTTCATTTCTGGACTTTACAATGCTCTCTACCACATTGACTCCTACATTTTTTATAGCTGCTAAACCAAATCTTATGGTGTCCTTCTTAACTGTAAATCTTACATTGCTTTCATTTATATCTGGAGGTAGTACTTGAATTCCTAAACTTTCAGCAAAGTTAATATAGTAAGCTACCTTTTCATTTATTCCCATAACGCTATTTAGCATAGCCGCTATGTATTCTACTGGATAGTATCTCATTAAATAGGCTGTTTGGAAGCCAACTACTGCGTAAGCTGCTGCATGAGATTTATTAAAGGCATATGATGCAAAATCCATCATCTGATCAAAGATTTTATTTGCTGCCTCCTCTGAGATACCGTTTCTTAAACATCCAGGTACTTCTATATTACCTTTTTCATCTGTAATTCCATAAATAAAATTTCTTCGCTCTTCCTCCATCACTTTGTGTTTTTTCTTTGACATAGCTCTTCTTACTAAGTCACTTCTGCCCATGGAGTATCCTGCTAGCTTTCTAACGATTTCCATAACTTGTTCCTGGTAAACCATTACTCCATAGGTAACATTTAGTATACTCTCCAATTGTTCACTTTCGTATTTAACTCTGTTTGGATTCTTTTTACTTTCAATATATCTTGGTATTTCAGCCATAGGACCTGGTCTGTAAAGACTTATTCCCGCTATGATATCTTCTAGATTGTCAGGCTTTAATTCCTTCATAAAGCTAGTCATTCCTGCGGATTCCAGCTGGAACACCCCTACGGTCTTACCTTCACCTATCATTTTATAGACTTCTTTATCTTCAAAATTAAGATTATCTAAGTCTATTTCTATTTCACGGTTTTCCTTTACCATCTTTACTGCATCTTTCATTACAGTTAAGGTTCTTAAGCCTAAAAAATCCATTTTAAGCAAACCTAATTCTTCTAGGGTTCCCATAGTAAATTGTGTTACAATCATGTCTTCGTTCTTTTGCAGCGGTACATAATTTACTAAAGGCTTAGAGGCAATAACCACCCCTGCGGCATGAGTGGAAGAATGTCGCGGTAATCCCTCCAAGCTTCTGCTTACATCTATAAGTTCCTTCACCCTGATATCCTCTTCATAGGCATTTTTAAGTTCAGGGTTTATTTCTAAGGCTTTATCTATAGTTATATTAAGCATGGTTGGTATCATCTTAGCAATTCTGTCTACCTCTGCATAAGAGTAATTCATAGCTCTTCCTACGTCTCTTATGCAAGCCCTTGCGGCCATGGTTCCAAAGGTTATAATTTGGGATACATTTTCTACACCATACTTTTCTACCACGTAGTCAATTACATCCTGTCGCCTTTCATAGCAAAAGTCAGAATCTATATCCGGCATGGATACCCTCTCCGGATTTAAGAATCTTTCAAAGAGCAGTCCATATTTTATAGGGTCTATTTTAGTTATTCCTAAGGTATAAGCTACTATGGAGCCCGCTGCACTTCCTCTGCCTGGCCCAGTGGGAATTCCATTTTCATTAGCAAACCTTATAAAGTCCCAAACTATGAGAAAGTAATCCACATATCCCATCTGATTGATTATTCCTAATTCATACTCTAGCCTATTGATGTACTCCTGAGATTCTTCATCCTTTGAGGCAGCTTCTAAAACTTCTTCAATATTTAAAGGCTTTCCTCTAAAGTCCTCAAACACTCTATACCTTTCCACTAGACCTTCATAACAAATCTCCTTTAGGTAAGCATAAGGCTCCTTGCCCTGCGGAACAGGGAATTTAGGCAATTTAGATTTATGAAACTCATAATCAAAATTGCACTGCTCAGCTATTTTAACTGTGTTTTCTAAGGCTTCAGGAATATAAGAAAACATTTCCCACATTTCCTCTGGAGATTTTAGGTAGAATTGATCTGAAGGATATCTCATCCTATTTTCCTCTTCTACGGTTTTAGCTGTTTGTATACATAATAGGACATCATGGGATTTATAATCCTCTCTCTCTATATAGTGAACATCATTGGTAGCCACCAAAGGTATTCCTAACTCTTTTGATAATTCTGCTAAGAGACCATTAACCTTTCTTTGTTCCTCTAATCCATGATATTGAAGCTCTAAATAAAATCCTTCTTTGAATATCTCTTTATAAAGCAAGGCAGTTTCTCTTGCTTTATTTTTATTACCCTTAGATAGGTAGGACTGTATCTCTCCCCCTAAACATGCACTTAAGGCTATGAGTCCCTCACTATGTTCCTTTAAATATTCATGGTCCACCCTAGGCTTATAATAGAACCCATCGATAGAGGCCTTAGAAACTATCTTCATAAGATTGTTATAGCCTACTTCATCTTTTACTAATAGTACTAAGTGATGAGTTTCATTTTCTTCATCATTTTGTTTTATGTAAAGAGACTTTGGTACTACATATATTTCGCAGCCTAATATGGGCTTAATCCCCACTTCCTTAGCCTCTTTATAGAAATCTACACAGCCGTACATGGAGCCGTGATCTGTAATAGCTAAAGCTTCCATGCCAAGCTCTTTGGCTCTTCCTACTAGCTTAGATATTTTTCCAGAACCATCTAAAAGACTGTATTCTGTATGTACATGCAAATGGCAAAATTTCGGAGCTGCAAGATTAACTATATTACTATCTTCATTCATCTGTTCACCTCCTCTGAGATGCATAATTTCATTTTAACTTAATATTTTTATATTAAGATTACTATTTATTTTACCATACTCACTTCTATTATTCACTAGCTCTATAATCATAAATTCTATCCAATATTTATAAAAATATATTCTTTATAAAGACTATATAAAACCCTAAAATAAAAAGTCAGCGCAGGCTGACTTTTTATAAGCTTAACAATTTATAAGCTTTGTCTAATATTTTATCCACAGTTAGTCCATATTTTTCATAAAGCTCTTCGGGCTGCCCTGATTCCCCAAAGCTATCTTCCACCGCCACTCCCTCTAAAAAACAGGGATGATTCTTACTTACTGTTTCTGCCACAGAGCTAAATAATCCTCCACTTAAAAAATGATCCTCTGCAGTGACTATCCTTCCTGTTTCTTTTGATGCCATAATAATAGCATCTTCATCCATAGGCTTAATGGAGCTAGCTATGAGCACTCTAGCGCTTACACCTTTTTCTTCTAGCTTTAATGAAGCCTCATAAGCCCTGCTTACCATAGAACCATGAGCTATAAAGGTTATGTCTTTACCTTCTTTTAGAGTATAAAACCTTCCTATTTCATATTCCCATTGTTCTTTAAAAAGAATAGGACACTCCATTCTTCCAATCCTCACATAAACTGGTCCTTTATGTTCAATGGCTTTTTCAACAGCTTTTCTAGTTTCAACTTCATCAGAAGGAGTTAATACAGTAAAATTAGGCAATTCCCTCATTAAAGCTATATCATCTAAACACTGGTGTATAGCTCCATCCATGCCTACAGATAGCCCAGGATGAGTGGACATTATCTTAACATTGAGGTTAGAATAAGCTATAGATTGTCTTATTTGATCATAGCATCTTCCTGGGGCAAAGCAGGCAAAAGTACTCATTACTGCCGTAAAGCCTGTTCTAGCTAGGCCTGCTGCTATGCCCACCATATTCTGCTCACTTATACCCACATTTAAATATCTATCTGGAAATCTCTTCGCAAAGATATCTGTTTTTGTAGCTGCTGCTAAATCCGCATTAAGCACGTATAGTTTATCATTATATTCTCCTATTTCAGCTAAGGCCTTTCCAAAAGTATCTCTAGGCGCCATATACTTAGCCATTTAATGCCGCCTCCTTTTCCTCTAACTCCTCCATAGCTTTTTTATACTCATTCTCGTCTGCTTTTTTAGAATGCCATGCTACGGAATTTTCCATAAAGGAGATTCCCTTGCCTTTAACAGTATGAGCTACTATTAAATTAGCTTCTCCCTGTTTTAGGCGGCTAAAAGCTTTATGAATATCCTTAAAATCATTGCCGTCAATATCCATAGCATTAAAACCAAAGCTCTTAATTCGCTCTGACAGGTTATTCATTGGAATTATGTTTTCCACATAGTCATCTAATTGAATGCCATTAAAATCTATTATAGTAATTAAATTATCCAGCTTTAATTTACTTTGAAGCATTAATGCCTCCCATACCTGCCCCTCTTGCAGTTCCCCATCACCTAACATAACATAAACCTTTTTATTAATGCCTTTTTTCTTTGACCCTAAAGCTATACCTATACCAAAGGATAAACCTTGTCCTAAAGAACCTGTGGAACATTCTATTCCTGGAGCGGAGTCTATATGAGAATGCCCTTGAAGTCTTGAGTTGATTTTTCTATAGGTTTTTAACTCTTCTTTTGGAAAAAATCCTCTTTCCGCAAGGGTTGCATAATATCCTATGGAGGCGTGACCTTTGCTTAAAATAAATATATCTCTATCCTCTTTCCAGGGGTTTAAAACGTCTATGTTCATCTTATAAAAATATAGATATGTTAAAATTTCCATAGCGGAAAACGCTCCTCCAAGATGACCTGAACCAGCTATTCTTTGGACTTCTATGGATTCTCTTCGAAGGCTTACGGCTATTTTCTCTAATTTTTTATAATTAATGTCCATATACATCTTCCTTTCTTTATAAGGAATGGGGGCATCTATAGAAGGATGTGAAAAACATAGGTGTTCTTTTTCACTTGCCGCTCGTGGGCCTCCACGCGCGGTGTAGGGAAACCTATAGAACACCTTTTTTCACAGTCTCGTAGATAACCAATAGGTCAGCTTAATTTATACATGTTCCAAATAGCATCTTCAATCCATTATAGGGCATGTATAAGGTAATAGCTGAAGTTGTTTCCCTATAAGATACCCCTCTAAAGCCTCTAGTGTCTATCTAAATAACCTTAATAAATTTCCTAGTATAATACCAACTATGCCAAAGTCAGCATCACTAAAGGTAGTATTAGCAAAGCCTAAGTCTCCAAGTACTGGCATTAAAAGTACTGGTAAGAAGGTTATTAATAAGCCTTGAGCAAAAGCTCCCCAGAAGGCACCTTTTCTTCCCCCTGTAGCATTTCCAAATACTCCTGCAGTAGCTCCGCAGAAAAAGTGAGGTACAACCCCTGGAAGAATTATTGGAACTGGAATACTCATATCTAACAAAATCAATATCACCATTCCCACTATACCGCCTAAAAAGCTTGAAAGGAATCCAATTAAAACTGCATTAGGTGCATAAGGATATACCACTGGACAATCTAATGCTGGCTTAGCCTTGGGAACTATCTTTTCAGCAATTCCTTTAAAGGCTGGAACTATTTCTGCTAAGATTAATCTAACTCCTGAAAGGATTACATAAACTCCACCGGCAAAGGTTATAGCTTGGATTATAGCGAAAACTAAGAAATTTTGCCCTCCGCTAAGTTTATTTTGCACGTAGCTTGGACCAGCAGCTATGGCTACAACTATATATAAAATACCCATAGCCAAGGAGATTGCTACAGATGTATCTCTTAAGAAACCTAAGCTCTTTGGAAAATTCATTTCCTCAGTAGATTTTGAATTCTTTCCAACTAATTTACCTATAAAGGCTGATAACACATATCCTACAGTACCAAAATGTCCGAAGGCCACCTCATCTGTACCTGTTATCTTTCTCATAGTTGGCTGTGCCATGGCTGGGAATATAGCCATAACAAAACCTAATAATATAGAACCTACCACTACTAGAGGAACTCCCTTAACTCCTCCAGATAATAATATAGCTGCTATCATACAAGCCATATATAAAGTGTGATGTCCTGTTAAGAATATATATTTTAATTTTGTAACTCTGGCAATTAAAATGTTTGCAAGCATACCAAATAACATTATAAGTGCTGTTTGCGTACCATAGGTTTTAAGTGCCATGGCTACTATAGCTTCATTGTGAGGAACAACTCCCTTTATTCCAAAGCCCTGTTGAAACATCTCTCCAAAGAAATTTAATGCTCCAACAGCTATGCCTGCCCCTCCGCCTAATACTAGAAATCCTAAAATAGTCTTTATTGTACCTTTAAATATATCTGTGCCTGGTTTCTTTTGAACTACTAATCCTATAAGTGCAATAAGTCCTACTAATATAGCTGGAACACTCAATATGTCTAAAATAAGCTTTAACATAGATTATCCCCCCATAATATTTTTTAGAATTTACCTAACTTTTTCAAGGCTTGTTCTAGCTTTGTTCTTAGCTCATTCATATCAAGCATGCTATTTAAGGATACTATCTCACCTCCTAAGGAATTAAATTGACTGGTTATATCTCTAGTGCCTAGGTATATATCTGCCTTCATGCCCATAGCTGAAGATAAATCTGCATGATCCACCTCTGCCTCCACCTTAAGTTCCTTTAACACCTTTTCCACATTCATTTGAATCATGAATGAACTTCCCAATCCACTGCCGCAGCAAACTAATATTTTCATTTACAAATCCCCCTTACCATATATTTTTATTTAGAATAATTTTTTATAATTGATAAAACCTCTTCTTTATTAGTGGCATCCATGATTTTCCTCAAATCCTCACTATCCATAAATAGCTCCATTAGTTGTGCTAATGCCTTTAAATGACTTTCACTATCTGTGGCCGCTAGGGTTACAATAAACTTTACTGGGTCATTATATTTACTACCAAAATTAATAGGGTTTTTAAGGGTGATTAAACTCATGGAGAGTTTTCTAACACCGGCCTCAGGTCTAGCATGAGATAATACAATACCCGGGGCCACTACCATATAAGGACCTATATCATTAAAGCTTCTAATTATCTCATCATAATACCTTTCTTCCACACATTTGTGCTGCAATAATATATTTGTTCCTTGTTTTAATGCAGATTTCCAATCACTGCATTCCACATTTATTTTAATAAATTCAGGCTTTAGCAGATCATCAAGCATATATACAATCCCCCTAGAAAATTTAAACTATTTATACTCATTCATATTAAACATGGATTTATAATATTACTTTTTTCAACTCACACCTAGTAACATATTCTAAAAATTTTTCATATTTTATTACGAAGCTATATTATATGAATTTTAGAAATTAGGAAGGTCGGATGAAAATGTGCGGTATCGCTGGATGGATTAATTTTAAGAAAAGCATTTTAACTAAGGAAGATATTATAAGAAAAATGACTAATACCCTATCAAAACGGGGTCCAGATGCTGAAGGTTACTATATTAGCGATAAAGTCTTATTAGGTCATAGAAGGCTTATAATAGTGGATCCTACAGGTGGCACTCAACCAATGATTAAATTTAAAGGAGATAGAAAGTACATTATTGTTTATAATGGAGAGCTCTATAATACAGAAGATTTAAGAAAAGTTCTTATAAAAGAAGGCTATAGCTTTAACTCTTATTCTGATACAGAAGTGTTGCTTACAAGTTACATGCACTGGGGAGAAAATTGTGTAAATCATATAAACGGTATCTATTCCTTTGGAGTTTGGGATGAAAAAGAAGGGAGACTATTTTTAGCTAGAGATCCCTTAGGAGTTAAACCCCTATTTTATAAAGAAGGTAATGAAAGTTTAATTTTTGGCTCTGAAATAAAAGCTATTCTTGCCCATGAGGAGGTAGAACCTATTTTAACTAAAGAAGGTTTAACTGAACTTTTTTCTCTAGGTCCTGCTCGTTCCTTAGGCAGCGGCATTTTTAAAGATATAAAGGAAATTCCCCCAGCCTTTTATGGGGTCTTTAATAAATACGGCTTAAGACTAAAAGAATATTGGAAGCCTGAAGCTAAAGAACATTTAGAAGATGCAAAAACCACTTCAGAACATGTAAAATTTCTTCTAGTGGATGCTGTAAAAAGGCAATTGGTTTCGGATGTGCCTGTGTTTTCCTTCCTCTCTGGGGGACTAGATTCTAGTGCTATCTCTGCTATTGCTTCAGAAGAATTTAGGAAAAGAGGAGAAACCCTAAACACCTATACCATAGATTATGAGGATTATGATAAATATTTTATTCCTAATGAATTTGAAACCTCCTCAGATAAATATTGGGCTTTAAAGATGTCGGAAGTAATAAATAGCAATAATAAGCTAGTAGTAAACAAGAGCAAGGATTTAGCTATGGCTTTAGAAGATGCTGTGATAGCTCATGATTTACCTGGCATGGCAGACATAGATACCTCCTTATATCTCTTTTGCAAGGAGATAAGGAAGGAGGCTACTGTAGGATTATCTGGTGAATGTGCCGATGAGATTTTTGGCGGTTATCCTTGGTTCATGAAGGAAGAGGACTTAAACCTAAATATATTCCCTTGGTCAAAATCTGTGGAAGAAAGAAAAGCGCTTTTATCTGAAGATCTAAAGGATATTGATATAAGAGCTTTCGTGGAGGATAAATTCAGAGAATCCATTAAAGCAGTACCTCATATTCCTGGAGAATCCTTAAGGGATTATAAGATGAGAGAAATGTTTTATTTAAATATAAAATGGTTCATGATCACCTTGCTCAACAGAAAAGATAGAATGAGTATGTCTAATAGTTTAGAGGTAAGAGTACCTTTTGCAGATTATAGATTAGTAGAATACGCCTTTAATATTCCAAGTGAAATAAAATTCTATAACTACAGGGAAAAAGGCATATTAAGAGAAGCTCTAAGGGGCATTCTCCCCGATGATGTAATAGATAGGAAAAAGAGCCCCTATCCTAAAACTCAAAGCCCTGAGTATACGGCAATTCTAGTAAATACTATGGATAAAATATTAAAAGATTCTTCCTCACCAATACTAAATATAATTGACAAAAAAGCTGGGGAAGAATTAGTCCAAACCTCTGGAACTTCTTTTAAAAAACCTTGGTTTGGTCAATTAATGAGAGGTCCTCAACTCATAGCTTATCTTATTCAAATAAACTTCTGGCTAAAGCACTATAGTATAAAATTACAATTTTAAGATATAGTAAAAAAAGGCGTTAGCCTTTTTTTACATACTTCTCTATAATTAAATCAATCTGTTCTTCATTCTCTGGAATATTTATTCCTTTGTGAAGGCTCCAATACTCTACATGGGCTATGGATTCCTCTGGTTCAATTTCCTTCATAGGAGATAGGGTCTCCATTTCTAATACATCTAGATAGGTAAAGGTTTCATAGCTCACTCCACTATCAGGATAAATAGCACTTATGTCATGATCATGGTTTAATACAAATAACTCCCCATGATTTATGTAAGCAGCCCAAGCCTTTTCATTGTTTATACCTACCTTAAAGGGATAGTCTATAGTTTCATCTAGTTTCAATGTAATATATTTATCGCCCCAGTAAACCCTTGAATCATTCATTTTAGAATAAGCCCATAGAGATAAGTTTTTATTTGGTAAATAACCCGTAGCCCTGTCTGGTATGGGTATTATTTCGAAACCACCCTTATCCATTATAGACACAGCCCAAGAAGATAACTTTATTGGCCATGCATTTTTATTCTTAACCCTGTGAACAACCTTTACTTCACTGCTATTCTCATTTAAGTATAGCTCTAATTCCTTTTGAGTTTGAACCCAAGGCTCCACCTTCTGAACCAGCTTTACTCCTCCCTGAAGGGCTTCCCAATAAACTTCATTATTATCTGGCATATAGGTTCTAGGAAAAGCTTCAGGACTATGCCATAATCTATGCCCGCCTACAATTCTCCAAGTTTCTTCTCCTACCTTCATCTCCGTAGTAGCTCTGTCTGAAAAGTGGTTTATTCCTTTTTCAAAGCCATATCTTAAAATTCTTGGCCCCAACTCTAAAGTAACCACTAAATTTACTATACCATTAGATAGTTCTAAGGCCCTACCAAAGTCTTTATATTGAATTTCTTTGATACTGACTTCTGCCACATGGCCCATCCCCTTTCTAAAATGCTTATTAAAGCTGACTAATAATCTACTGCTACAGAAGCTTTAAGCATTGGTCTCAAATATTTTAATACCTCATTTACATGATATTCACTTACTTGATAGGCTTGCATATCTTCATAAGAATCAAACTTAGTTATTAAGGCTAAATCATAGGATCTTTCACTATGAAGTACATCTGCTCCCACTTCTAAATATTTTAATTCTTTTATTTTACCCTCCATGGCTAGTAAAAGATTTTTGGCCTTTTCTATATTTTCCTTAGTAGGCTCTTGTAATTTAAATAGTACAATGTGTGTAAACATAAAAACTCTCCTTTCTCTAATTCAAAATTCATAATGCACAATTAAAGAAATTTTTTCTCCACTATTTAACTTTTATTTAGTCTCTTATTAATTTAGCTGATAAAATAGCTTTTCCTATGAGTTCTTTTTTCTTATTATACATATTTACTTCTACCTTACAATAATTTCTTCCAATATCAATTATATCTGCAATGATGGTTATATTAGAATCTCCTTGCACTGGCTTCATAAAATAAGTGCTCATATTATCCAATGAAACATTCATGCTTCTAACTCTAAGGGCCATTAATCCAGCAGTAGATAACAGCATATTAAGAGAGCTCCAAGAGGCAGTACCGATGTAATGCAGCATCTGAGGAATTATACTTCCAGAAAAGGTTACTCTGTCTCCTTCTCTTTCATAGGTAAAATTCTTTAGTATCAAGTCCTCTAAAGTATCCACCGCTTGAGGGTGCTTTGACATATAATGCAGCGCTTTTATTACATCTTGTCTGGTTATAACACCAACTAGCTTTCTGCCATCTACTACTGGGCAAAGCTCTATGTCTTCTCCACCCATTATATGAGCAGCATAAGCTACCGTAGTCTTTGGAGTAACAGTAATAGGATCTTTAGTCATTATTTTAGATATAGGCTCTTCAACCCCTACATCCACAGACAAATCCTTAGAGGTAATGACCCCTACTACCTTTAAATCCTTATCTACCACAGGATATCTTATATGCTTTGTTTTCTTAACCATTTCTCTCCAAGCACCTATATTATCAGTTACCATAAGATAGGCAGGCTTACTTTTCATTATATCCTCTACTAAAATAATATCCTTCTTTATCAAATTCTCAGACATAGCTCTATTTATCATGGTCGCTATGGTAAAGGTATCATAGCGAGAAGAAATTATAGGTAGCTTTTTCTCATCTGCAAGCTTTTTTATTTCATCACTACAGGCAAAGCCACCGCTTATTAGAACTGCTGCCTCATTTTTTAGAGCTAACTCATGAGCTTCTTCTCTATTACCCACGATAAGTAAGCACCCTGGTGTAATATATCTATGCATGGCATCTATAGTCATAGCACCTATGACAAACTTTTTTAAGATCTTATGTATACCTTCTTTTCCGCCTAATATAGAACCTTCTACTATATTTACTACATCAGCAAAAGTAAGAGTTTCTTCATGTCTTTTGTCAACCTTCTCCACTCTCACTGTGCCCACTCTTGGAATAGTAGAAACTATGCCTAAGGCTTCACATTCTTTTATAGCCTTGTAGGCAGTACCTTCACTAACTCCAAGTTCACTAGCTATACTTCTTACAGAAATCTTATATCCAGCTTCTAAGGAAAGGATGTAATTAACTATCTCATGATGTTTTGACATTTTTTACCTTCCTTCTCTTCTTAACTCATCTGCAATTTTTTCAATTTTTCTTAATCTATGATTTACTCCTGACTTTCCTACAGGAGGATCTAGCATTTCTCCTAATTCTTTTAGAGATTCATCAGGATAATTTAGCCTCAGCTCTGCAATATCTCTTAGATTCTTTGGTAATCTAGCTAATCCAATTTCTCTTTGGATCAGCTTAATGCTTTCCACCTGTCTTATAGCTGCATTTACTGTCTTACTTAGATTAGCAGTTTCACAATTTACTAATCTGTTTACATTATTCCTCATTTCCTTCATGATTCTTATATTTTCTAACTCTAACAGAGAAGAATGTGCTCCGATTATGTTTAATAAGTCTACAATCTGCTCTCCTTCTTTTATATACACTATATAACTGCTTTTTCTTTGTATAACCTTAGAAGTTAATCCATACTTATTTATAAGCTTGCATAAATCCTCAGCATATTCAATACTATGGGTAACAAACTCTAAGTGATAAGTCTTTTCAGGATTGCTTATGCTGCCTCCTCCTAAAAAAGCACCTCTTATATAGGATCTTTTGCATTCTTCTGAAGCTATAAGAGTTGAATCTATACCATAATCTAAAGAAATAAATCCATCCTCTTCTTTAAGAATTTTTGTTTCTTTTAATAAAGACTTAACTCCCATATCTTCAGTGATAACCACCATATATATATTATTCTTTTTTAGAGAATTACTTCTTTTTACCATTAATTTAGTATGAATATTAAAATGTTCCTTGAGCAATTTAAAAATAAGCCTAGCGATAGCGGGATTTTCCGTAGTAATTTTAAAGCTTAATTGTTTACCACTAGCAAAGGATATAGTTCCACTTACCTTCATAATAGCAGAAAGCTGAGAAGTAGCTTCTTCCTTGGACAAATTACTCCCTCTACAAATCTCTCCTTTAACTTTTGATGAAAATGACATATGCACCTCTACTCCTACTTTTTCTTATTTTGTTTCAATCGTTCTGATAGATAGAAGTATTCTATTATCTTCTTTCTATCATAGAATAATTTCCTATCCATTATGGTTTCTACTAATACTGATGCTAATTTTTCTGAATCATGTCTTATTAAGCCTTTTTTAGTTTTTACCAAGTTTTCTTTTACTATTTTTACATTTAGCTTATTTAGCTCCTTATCGTCTAAAGAAACTAAATTAGATTTTTCACTAAAATACTTTTTCTTTAATTCTTCATCAATTTCTCCAGAATTTGCTATAACATAATCCACTACGCCATAGCCTATATGGTCATAGATAGCCTTTATATGATCTGATACTGTGAAACCATCAGTTTCTCCTGGTTGAGTCATTATATTGGATATATATATCTTTATAGCCTCAGTTCTATGAAGTGCACTGGATATATCTTTTACCAAGAGATTTGGAAGTACACTAGTATAAAGACTTCCTGGTCCTAATACCACTGCATCCGCTTCCCTTATGGCATCTATGGAGTCTTTTAAAGCCTTAGCATTTTCTGGTTCTATGAATATCCTATGAATTCTGCTATTTTGAGCTAGAGCTTCCTTTGGTATATTAGACTCTCCACTAATAGTATTTCCATTTTTCAGTTTAGCTTTTAGTATCATATTTTCTAAAGTAACAGGCAGAACTTTACCTGTTACAGCCAGTACAGAACTCATCTTTTGTACTGCATCTTCAAAATTATCTGAAATGCCGTCCATGGCTGCTAAAAATAGATTTCCAAAGCTTTGATTCTTTAATCTTCCATCTTTAAATCTATATTCTAACAATTCCTCCATTATAGGCTCTGTATCTGCCAAAGCTAATATACAGTTTCTTATATCTCCTGGTGGCAATATCCCTAAATCCTCCCTTAAATCTCCAGATCCACCTCCATCATCAGCCACAGTTACTATAGCAGTGATGTTTGAGGTATAGTATTTTAATCCCCTAAGCATGGTGGAAAGTCCTGTTCCTCCACCTATTACAACTATCTTAGGGCCTTTAACTAATAATCTTTTTTCATAGATCAAGTTTTCTAACTTTCTAGAGTCTAAAGAAAATTTTAGGTATCCCTTATTAATTAATGCAATAATAGATTTTAGGCTTTCTGTTACTGATATATAAATTATGAAAATTCCAGTGAGATTTAAAAATATATAAAAAGCTTTATATCTTATATTGTAAACATAATGTTTTGCAAATTCATTAAGGCCAAAGGCAATCAAAAGTATCCCTAGAATAGCAGAAAGTATCCATCTCTTTACCTTAATTCCTGGTTTAAGCCAATCCATAAATCTCATAGCTTCATTCCACCCCTATTTATGTCCTCATTAATGTCTCTATGCTCAATGTTGACCTTGCCACCTTCATCTCTTAGTTTTTCATATATTTCATTAGCAATAGCCACAGACCTATGTCGTCCGCCGGTACAACCAATAGATACTATAAGCTGCCTTTTTCCTTCCTTTAAATAATTAGGAATTAGAAACCTAAGCATATCTTCTAGTTTAGTTATAAAACCTTGAGTTTCCTCATGAGATAAGACATAATGTTTTACAGGCTCATCATTGCCTGAGAATCTTTTAAGCTCTGGTATATAGAAAGGATTAGGAAGAAATCTAACATCAAATACTAGGTCAGAATCCACAGGTATTCCATACTTAAAACCAAAGGATAATATGGTTATTGATAATTCTCTTTCTAGCTGTCCTTCCTCACCATATATTTCAGTTATTTTTTCTCTTAATTCTCTGGGTTTTAATCTTGAAGTATCTATAATATTATCTGCTCTGTCTTTTACCTCTCTTAACTTACTTCTTTCTAGTATAATGCCTCTTGTGACTCTTCCATCTGGAGCTAAAGGATGTTTTCTTCTAGACTCCTTAAATCTCTTTACTAATACTTCATCGGAGGAATCCAAAAACAATATCTCATATTTAAACTCTTGGTCTGTTAAATATTTCAGGCTTTCAAATAGAGCATCAAAAAACTTTCCACCTCTTATATCCATGACTAAAGCTATCTTTTCAATCTTTCCATCACTTTGATTACATGCTTCAGCAAATTTAGGTATCAAAGTTGGAGGCAAATTATCTACACAAAAATATCCTAAATCTTCTAGGCTTCTTATAGCTTCAGTTTTTCCTGCTCCCGATAACCCTGTAACAATAACAAATCTCATAGCAATACCTCCTTGTGGACTAAATTTTCTCCATATATAATTATACCACATACTTTTCAATGCACAATTCACACTGTACAATTAAGGATGTTTTTCTCTGCGTAAGTGAAAATACTCTTTGCTTTACAATTATAAAAGGGTATAATGATTAGTATTCTATCATTATACCCTTCAAAATTATAAATTACTTATTTAATGCATAATTCACAGTGCACAATGCACAATTAAGGATAATTTTCTCAGCAAAGCTGAGAAAATTTTAAATTATATTATATTACAGATTTTTTTCTACGAAAAAAATCTTCCTTCATTGTGAATTGTGCATCATGAATTGTGCATTGATAAAAGCTGCTCCTCAGCTTTTATCCCGCAATATCATCCCCAATTATCCTAATTTCAGTATGAAGCTCTACTCCAAATTTTTCTTTAACAGTATTTTGTACAAGATTTATTAGATCAAGTATGTCCTTAGCTGAGGCATTATTTTTATTAATTATAAATCCCGAGTGCTTTTCTGATACTGCTGCACCACCTAAACTTTTACCTTTTAACCCTGAATCTTGTATAAGCTTGCCAGCAAAAAAGCCCACTGGTCTTTTAAAGGTGCTTCCTGCTGAAGGATACTCAAGAGGCTGCTTTTCCTCTCTTTTAGCAGTAAGCTCTTTTATTCTTCCATTTATTTCTTCGTATTCTCCTTGTTTAAGCTTAAGGGTTACTTTTAAAACTATATAATTATATTTCATAACCGCACTAGTTCTATACCCTAATTCTAATTCCTCATTAGTTAATATCTTTAGATTACATTGTTCATCTAAAACTAAGGCAGTTTCTATTACATCCACCATCTCACCACCATAGGCTCCTGCATTCATAGTAACAGCACCGCCTATAGTGCCTGGAATACCACAGGCAAATTCAAAACCAGTCAAACTATTTTGAAGGGCTGACTTGGATACATCAGATAATAAAACTCCACACATGGCAGTGATCTTATCTTCTTCTACCTCAATTTGGTTTAAAGAGCATAATTTTATTACTACTCCTCTTATTCCCCCATCCTTAACTAATAGGTTTGAACCATTACCAATTATGTGATGAGGTACTTTCTTACTAATACATAGCTTCAATAAACCTATAACCTGCTCTATGGTTTCTGGCAATACTAATATATCTGCTGGTCCCCCTATTTTAAAATAAGTGTGTTTTCTCATAGGCTCATCTATAAAAACATTCTTCTCTTCAACTATTTCTTTAATTTCTGGCACTAAATGCAAATATTGATTCATTATATATCTCCTTAAACTTTTATTGCTTAATCTTTAATTATAGTATAAAGTATCTAATATAATTTAATCAAGGCTAACATCACTGAGTCTTCCTTTTGCTTTTAAATATTTTACTATTTTCTGCTTTTCAATATTCATTATTAAATCCTCTGGCATGTTAACAGCCTTTAAAATTCTTTCTGCCTTATCAAAGACCCCAATTTGATGACATATGTGAGCATCGCTTCCCAATATTACCTTAACTCCATACTCCTTGCAAAGTGCTGCTATTTTAATACAGTTTTCTTCACAACCTGGCCTAGAGGAAAAGGAACCATTGTTTATCTCTATAATCTTTCCTTCTTCCTTAGCTTTCTTTACCACCTCTTCTTCCCATATAGGAAAAACTGGATTTCCAGGATGTCCTATAATATCTACATGAGGATTCTTTAATGCACCTAAAAGAGCCTTGGTATTTTCATCTCTAGTTCCTGGCTTTATGCATACATCATGAAGGCTAGCTATAATTATATCCAATCTATTCTTAATTAATTCCACTGGAATATCTAAATTTCCTTCAAAATCTATAATATTTGCTTCACAGCCTTTAAGATGTATTACACCATAGATTTCCCTTGGAATAACCTTTAAATTTCCAAAATAGAATAGGTGGGGACCACCAGGCATTCTGGGACCATGATCTGTAGTTCCTAATATCTCCAGTCCCATTTCTGACGCTCTCCTTATATTCTCAAGAAGAGTACTATATGCGTGTCCACTAGCTACTGTATGGGTATGAGTATCTAATATATATTTCATTCTTTCCTCCTAAGTTTTATGCTTTACTTCCATTAAAAAATTGAAATATGCTTTCTGCTGCTTTCCTATCTATAGAGGGGGTTTCTATTAACTCCTCTAATTTAGCATTTTTTATGTTTTCTATACTTCCAAACTTCCTTAGCAATTCTTTTCTTCTCTTTTCCCCTACATTGGGTATATCCTCTAATATAGAATGAAGTACTCTTTTATCTCTAAGGCTTCTATGGTAAGTTATTGCAAATCTATGCACCTCATCTTGAATCCTTGTAACTAGGTGCATCGTATTAGAATGAGGATTTATTACAATCTCTTTATTATTATATATAATTCCTCTAGTTTGGTGATTATCATCCTTAACCATGCCGCACACCGGTATATCTATATTTAAGCTATTAAGTACCTCTAAAGCTACATTAACCTGTCCCTTTCCTCCATCCATCATTATCAAATCTGGGAATACAGAGAATTTGCCGCCACTAAACTCTATTGCTCTTTCCTGAATCTGTTTTATTTCTTCTAACCCATGCTTAAATCTTCTCTCTAAGATTTCTCTCATGCTGTCATAATCATTAGCGCCTTTTACGCTTTTTATTTTAAATCTTCTATAATCACTATTTTTTGCTTTTCCATCCTCAAATACCACCATAGTGCCTACAGAGTCCACACCCTGTATATTTGATATATCATAAGCCTCAACTCTATGTGGAAATTCCTCTAGTTCTAATATATCAGCCAATTCCCTCAGAGCTACTCTATGTATTTCTTTATCCTTTAATATTTTTAGCTTAAACTGCTCTAAGGTTATTTTAGCATTTTTCTCTACCATATCCAGCAGTTCTTTTTTCTCACCTTTTTTAGGCAATTTGATCCATACCTTAGAGCCTCTCTTCATTCCAAGCCATTGCTCTAAGAGCTCTTCATCCATAATGGCTGGCACATATATATTCTTAGGCACATGAGCTGTTCCACCATAGAAATTTTTAATAAATTCAGCTACTATCTCTTCCTTTTCCTCATTAGCCGTATTTTCTAGCATGAAATGCTCACGTCCCATAATTTTTCCTTCTCTTATGAAAAACACTTGTACGCAGGTATCTTTTTCATCACTATAAATGTGTATAAAATCCTCTTCTTCAAAATTTCCTGTGAATATCTTTTGCTTTTCCATGATAGTTTCTACAGCATTTATCTTATCTCTTAAATTTGCAGCCTTCTCAAATTGAAGTTCTTCTGCAGCCTCTTCCATCTCTTTTCTAAGCTCTTGAATTATATTAGCATTCTTGCCATTTAAAAGGCCTATTATATCATCAATAATTTTTTTATAGTCTCCTTTGTTTATGAAGCCTGCACAAGGTGCCTTACATATATTTATATAGTAATTTAAACAAGGTCTTGAGCAAGCTCCTCCTTCTACAATATTTCTTTTGCAGGTTCTTACAGGAAAGACCTTTTTGATTAATTCTAGGGTTTCATATACCGCTGAAGCATCTGTATAAGGTCCAAAATATTTATTTCCATCCTTGGCATGATTTCTTGTGACAAAAACCCTTGGAAAATCCTCATTAGTAGTAATCTTTATAAAGGGATAATGCTTATCATCCTTTAATAGGATATTATATTTAGGTCTATACTTTTTTATAAGATTACACTCTAATATTAAGGCTTCCATTTCTGAATCTGTAACTATATACTCAAATTCATCCACATGAGTCATCATAACCCTTACTTTTTCCGAATGGTTCTTAGAGTTTTGAAAATATTGTCTAACCCTATTCTTTAATATTTTAGCCTTTCCTACATATATGACTTCGCCTAGATTATTTTTCATTAAATACACCCCAGGCTTATCCGGCAATATCTTCAATTGATATTCAAAATCAAACATATATTTTTCACCCACTTCTTCTTAGGCATCATTTTTTAAGTGCTGCTTTTAAAACATAACCTGCTGCTCTAGCTGCCTTTCCTCCTCCTGCTCCACCACCTTCAACTATAACTGCAATAGCCACCTGTGGGTTTTCATAGGGAGCAAAGCCGATGAACCAGGAATGGGGTTCTGCATCTTTCCCATTCTTATCCTTATAATCAGCAGTACCTGTTTTTCCTGCAGCATTAGTTCCATCAAAAGCTCCTGGCCCTCCAGTACCACCTAGTATAACTGACCTCATATACTCTCCTATTATCTTTGCGTTTTCCTTAGAAACAGAAGAAGTAATAGTCTCAGGGGATATTTTTCTTATGGTCTTACCTTCAGGGTTTACAACTTCTTTTACTATTTTAGGTTCCATCATAGTTCCATCATTAGCTATAGTACTAGCTACTAGAGCCATTTGTATAGGCGTAGCTAAAATCTTACTCTGTCCTATTCCCGTTTGTGCAATGCTTCCTATTTCGCTCTTATCAAGCTTTGGAAATTTACTTTCATCGATGACTATGCCATCGGAAGGAGTATTTTTATTAAAATAAAATTTTTCTGCGGTAGCCTTAAGCTTATCATTGCCTAAATCCATAGCTAAGGTTCCAAAAACCACATTGCTTGAATGCCTAAAGGCATCTTTTAAATTTATGTTTCCCCAAGCTACACCATTTAAATTTCTTAAGGATTCCTTAGCATTGAATTGTATTTTTCCATTATCACTAAAAATCTTTGTTGTAATGCCCGGGATGTTTTCAAGAGCGCTGGCAGTAGTTATAACCTTAAAGGTAGAACCTGGCGGATACATACCAGATACTGCCCTGTTTAACAAAGGCACATTTTCGTCTTTGTTAAGACTGGTCCATATTTCTCCTAGTTTATTAGGATCATAAGTGGGCTTTGATACCATGGCAAGTATTTCTCCGGTTTTAGGGTTCAGCACTACTATAGATCCTTTTTCATTACCTAAAGCATCATAAGCAGCCTTCTGCACATTATAATCAAGGGTGGTAACTAAACCATTCCCAATTTTTTCCTTTTTGTCTTTATTAGATAAAAGCTTTTTAATATCTAAGGTTTTTATGGCTTCTTTAAGATTAAAACCAAAATTATTATTATTCATAAGCTCTTGGTCATATTTATTTTCTAACCCGGTAAGTCCATATCTCTGATCCACATACCCTAAGGCATGGGTAAACATATCTCCTCCTGTATATTCTCTCCTTTGAGTATATACGTCTTTCTTCTCACTTTTTGTGAGGGCCTGCATATTTCTATCATAAATAGTTCCTCTAAGTACTTCATTTCTTTTAGCCCAAAGCCTTTTGTTTCCTTCCTTATTAGCTATATCCGGAGCTTTGAACACTGTAAAATAAGCTATATAGGTTATTACGCCTAAGAAGCAAATAAGAAAAACCACCAATACATTTTTTATACTCTTTGACAAATTTTCATTCATTTTTAACCCTCCTCGGATATCTTTTGAATAATACCTAAAGCAAAGAAGGTTGTTAACATAGAACTTCCACCATAGCTTACTAAAGGTAAGGTTATACCAGTCAGTGGTATTATATTCATAACCCCTCCTATAATAACTAGGACCTGGCTAGCAATCATGGCGCTATACCCTACGGACATTAGTTGCGAAAACCTATCCTCCACGTATATAGCCGCTCTCATACATCTGTAGAACAGCAAGAAATATATTATTATAATACCAAAGCCCATTACTATTCCTAGCTCCTCACAAATAGCAGCAAATATAAAATCCGTCGTCCTAACAGGTACTAAATCTGGATGTCCTAGACCTAGCCCGCTCCCTAAAAGTCCTCCTGAGGAAATAGCGTAAAAGCCTTGGATTATCTGGTAACTTTCATTACTAGCATATTTCCAAGGATCCTGCCATATCATAACCCTTTTTCTTATATGGTAAAACATATTATAGCTAGCTATAGCTCCAAAAGCTGATAATACAAAGCTTACTATTACATATTTCAATTTTGAAGTAGCTATATAAAGCATGGTTACAGAAATTCCAAAGAATATAAGCGCTGAGCCTAAATCCCTTTGAAGCATCATAAACCCTAAGGATATCATCACTATTACTGCAGGCTCTATTAAGTTCTTAAAGCTTTTGTAATCTTTAAGACTAGAAGCTAAATAAGCTACTAAAAATAGCTTTCCAAATTCCGAAGGCTGAAAGCCTACGGGGCCTAACTGAACCCAGTTCTTCGCCCCATATCTCTCTACTCCTATAAGAGTAGCCATAGCCATAAATATTAAAGTACCAATCATGTACATATATTTATATTTACCAAAGCTTTTTAAATCAGGCAGCACTACTACCATTACTATATATCCAGCCATGCCTATAATAAACCAGATTATCTGCTTTATTGCTGTTGAAGGCTCCAGTCTATATAAGATTACAATACCTATTAAAGAAAGTATACAGGAAAAAATTAATATAAACTTATCCCCGTCGGAAAAAAACTTTCTCACTACAAAATGAGCATAACCCACTAAAATACAAAATACCACCGCCATAATAATAGCACCCTTATCATAAGGTTGCTTTAATAAAGCAAGGTTAGTAAAAAAAGCTATACATAATAAGTATGTAAAAAATAATAATATTCTCTCTTGTTTTAAAGTGCTATTCATAATTTCACCCCTTTGTGAATTGCCTTCTAGCCTATTACCACAAGCACTAAGCTTCCAATCTGTATTTCATCTCCTGGCTCTATAAACATTTTTCCGTTTATCCTTTCGCCGTTAAGTATGGTGCCATTGGTACTACTTAAATCTTCTACTACGTATCTTTCATTTTTTGCATATATCTTCACATGGTGACCAGACACATATTGATCCATAAGAATTAAGGTATTATCTTCCTTTCTTCCCAAAGATACTATTCCTCTTATAGGTATCACAGAACCTCTTTTTAGGTTTTTATTCTCTCCAGCTTCCAAAACCTCTAGTCCTAATGACTTTTTAATAGATTTTTTCTTTCCGCCGTTTTGTACATCCTTATACATTATTTTTAGTGCATAGATAATTATTAAGTAAAGTATTACTATAAAAATTATTGCAAATATAATGCTGAAGAATTTATTAAAGCCCATAAACACACCTCTTTTTTATTTTTATATGTAAATTGTAAAAACTCTAATACATTAATATTTACGATAGTATGTAATAAAAAATTCTATATTTTTAAAACCATGATTCTTATATATTTTGAATCATGGTTTTATAGTTTATTCTTATAAAATTATAACACTTTTTTTAGATATTGTCCTGTGTAGGAAGCTTCATTTTTGCATATATCCTCTGGGGTACCCTTAGCTAATATAGTACCTCCATTGGCTCCCCCTTCTGGCCCTAAGTCTATTATTTGGTCTGCACACTTTATAACGTCTAAATTATGCTCTATTACTACTACGGTATTACCAGCTTCAACTAACCTTTGAAGGATTTCTACTAACCTGCTTACGTCATCTATATGCAAGCCTGTAGTAGGCTCATCCAATATATATAAGGTTTTTCCTGTGCTTCTCTTTGATAACTCATAAGCCAATTTAATTCTTTGAGCCTCTCCTCCTGAAAGTTGAGTGGAAGGTTGACCTAATCTAATATAACCTAAGCCTACATCCTTTAAGGTTTGCATTTTGTTTTTAATTCTAGGTATATTTTCAAAGAATTCTAAGGCTTCCTCCACAGTCATATTTAATAAATCATCAATGCTTTTACCCTTATATTTAACTTCAAGAGTCTCTCTATTATATCTTTTTCCTTTACATACTTCACAAGGTACGTAAACATCAGATAAAAATTGCATCTCTATTTTTATGATTCCATCTCCGCTGCAGGATTCACAACGTCCGCCCTTTACGTTAAAGCTAAATCTTCCTGGTTTATACCCTCTCATTTTTGATTCTTGAGTATTAGCAAATACTTCTCTTATAATATCAAAAACTCCGGTATAAGTAGCTGGGTTTGACCTAGGAGTTCTTCCTATAGGACTTTGATCTATATCTATAATTTTATCGATATTTTCTGCTCCTAATATCTCTTTATGCGCTCCTGGATAGGTCTTAGCATTATTAACTATCTTATTTAACCCTTTATATAGTATTTCATTTATTAATGTACTCTTTCCTGAGCCCGAAACTCCTGTTACCAAGGTTAATGTTCCAAGAGGTATATCTATATTAACATTCTTTAAATTATTTTCTTTTGCTCCTTTTATTTTAATAAATTGTCCGTTTCCTTTTCTTCTCTCTTCTGGTACAGCAATATACTTTTTACCTGTCAGGTATTGTGCCGTTATGGAATCTGGGCAAGCTTTTATCTCATCCAAAGTACCTGCTGCTACTATATTCCCTCCATGTTCTCCAGCTCCAGGACCGATATCTACCACAAAATCTGCTTCTCTTATGGTGTCTTCATCATGTTCTACCACTACCAAAGTGTTTCCTAAATCTCTTAGATGCTTTAATGTAGCTATTAATCTATCATTATCCCTTTGATGAAGCCCGATGCTTGGTTCATCAAGAATATATAGTACACCTACTAAGCTAGAGCCTATTTGTGTAGCTAATCTTATTCTCTGAGACTCCCCTCCTGATAAGGTACCAGCATTTCTAGATAAGTTTAAATATTGTAATCCTACATCTATTAAAAATTTCAATCTGCTGCATATCTCTTTTACTATCTGATTGCTTATTATCTTATTTTTGTCTGATAGCTCTAGGGATTCTATAAAGTCTAATTCATCTTTTATAGACATCTTACAGAACTCATATATGTTCTTTTCCCCTACAGTTACAGCTAGAGTTTCCGGCTTTAACCTAGCACCCTTACACTTAGGGCAAGGGTTATCACTCATGTACTGCTCAATTTCTGCCTTTATATAATCTGAGTTAGTCTCCCTATATCTTCTCTTTAAAGAGTTTATTTCTCCTTCAAAGCTATGATTAAACTCTCCTGTAGAAAACTCTTTTTTATAATGTACCTTTAGTTTTTCCCCCTTCATTCCATATAAAAGTACTTGAACTACCTCTTCAGGTAAATCCTTAATAGGTGTATCAAGAGAAAACTTAAATTTCTCTGTTAAAGCTTGAAGTACACTATAAGTCCAAGAGTCTTCCTTTAACCTTCCTTCTCCCCAAGGAGCTATAGCTCCTTCTAAAATGCTCTTATTTCTATCTGGTATTACTAAATCCTCATCTATTTCCATTAAGGTGCCTAATCCATCACAATGATCGCATTTTCCAAAGGGAGAGTTAAAAGAAAACATCCTTGGCGCTAAGTCATCTATACTTATGCCGCATTCTGCACAAGCAAATTTTTCACTAAATAGTATTTCTTCTTTTCCAATAACATCGACAATTACAAGCCCCTCTGCCAGCTTTAATGCTGTCTCTATAGAGTCTGATAATCTGCTTTTGATATCCTCTTTTATAACCAATCTATCTACCACAGCCTCTATGGTATGCTTAATATTCTTTTCTAGTTTAATCTCATCTTCTGTAAGCTCTACCATATTACCATCAATTCTAGCTCTTACAAAACCATTTTTCTTTATATTATCTAATACTTTCTCGTGCTCTCCCTTACGACCTCTCACAATAGGAGACAGTATCTGTATCTTGGTTCTCTCTGGCAGTTCCATTATTTTATCCACCATCTGGTCTATGGATTGTTGAGTGATCTCTTTTCCACACTTAGGACAATGAGGTACTCCGATTCTAGCATATAACAATCTTAGATAATCATAAATCTCTGTTACAGTTCCCACTGTAGATCTTGGATTTCTGCTGGTGGTTTTCTGATCTATGGATATAGCAGGTGATAATCCTTCTATATATTCCACATCCGGCTTATCCATTTGACCTAAGAATTGTCTTGCATAGGCTGAAAGGGATTCTACATATCTTCTTTGCCCTTCCGCATATAGGGTATCAAAAGCCAAGGAAGACTTACCAGAACCTGAAAGTCCAGTGAATACAACTAATTTATCTCTAGGTATTTCAAGGGTTACATTTTTTAAATTATGTACCTTTGCTCCTTTAATTACTATTTTATCCCTCATGTGATGCTCTCCTCCATTTTTCAAAAAATCAGCATAAGTTATTTAAGTTTTTTCTTCAGCTTTGCAATTAAATCTCTAAGCTCTGCTGCCCTTTCAAACTGAAGTGCTTTAGCAACTTCCTTCATTTCCACTTCATACTTAGCTATAATTTCTTCAATTTTATTTCTATCTTCTTTTATTGCCTCTTCTAGGCTATTATATTCAGCTTCTGTCTCAGCTATCTTAGTGGCTTCTATAACCTCTCTTATGTCTTTCATTACTGTAGTTGGTACTATACCATGCTTTTCATTATATTCAGTCTGAATACCTCTTCTTCTATTAGTTTCACCTATTGCCTTATTCATAGATCTAGTCATGTTATCTGCATACATTATTACCTTGCTTTCAGAATTTCTTGCTGCCCTTCCTATGGTCTGAATTAATGAGGTTTCTGAACGCAAAAATCCTTCCTTATCCGCATCTAAAATTGCCACTAAAGCCACTTCTGGTATATCTAAACCCTCTCTTAAAAGGTTTATACCTACCAATACATCAAATTCACCTTTTCTAAGATCCCTTATGATTTTCATTCTTTCTATGGTATCTATATCTGAATGAAGATAAGTAGTTTTAACATTAAGTTCCTTTAAGTACTTTGTTAAGTCCTCTGCCATTCTTTTAGTAAGGGTGGTCACTAAAACTCTAAAACCCTTTTTAATAGTATTATTTATTTCACTATACAAATCATCTATCTGTCCCGTAACAGGCTTTACTATGATTTCTGGGTCTAATAGACCTGTAGGTCTAATTATCTGCTCTGCCACATTATTTGAGTGATCTAGCTCATAGGCTGCTGGAGTAGCACTTACAAATAAAGATTGATTGATCTTTTTTTCAAACTCTTCGAACTTAAGAGGTCTATTATCATAGGCAGAAGGAAGTCTAAATCCATATTCTACCAGCGTATCCTTTCTTGATCTATCTCCTGCGTACATAGCTCTTACCTGTGGCAAGGTTACATGGCTTTCATCGATGAATAACAGGAAGTCCTCTGGAAAATAGTCAATAAGGGTTTGTGGAGGGGTTCCAGGCCCTCTTCCGTCTAATATTCTTGAATAGTTCTCTATGCCGCTACAATAACCCATTTCCCTTATCATCTCTAAATCAAAATTAGTTCTTTGTTTAAGCCTTTGGGCTTCTAACAACTTTCCTTGGGCTGTTAGCTCTCTTAATCTAAACTCTAGCTCTTCCTCTATACTCTTTATAGCTATTTCTAGCTTATCCCTAGAGGTAGCAAAGTGAGAGGCTGGGAATATGGACACATGATTTCTTTCACCAATAATATTTCCTGTAAGTACATCGAATTCTCTTATTCTATCTATCTCATCTCCAAAAAATTCTACTCTTATACCCTTACTGCTCTCAGAGGCTGGAATGATATCTAATACATCCCCTCTTACTCTAAAGGTTCCTCTTGAAAAATCTATTTCATTTCTTTCATACTGTATTTCCACAAGCTTTTTAATGATTTCATCTCTATCCTTAACCATACCCTGTCTTAAAGATACGGTTAACTTTTTATACTCCTCCGGATTACCGAGTCCATAAATACAAGAAACTGAAGCCACTATTACCACATCTCTTCTCTCTAATAAAGCTGAGGTGGCGGAGTGCCTTAGCTTATCTATTTCATCATTTATAGAAGCATCCTTTTCTATGTAAGTATCTGTTTGAGGTACATAGGCTTCTGGTTGATAATAGTCATAGTAAGAAACAAAGTACTCTACGCAGTTCTCTGGAAAGAACTCTCTAAACTCTGAGCATAACTGAGCTGCTAAGGTTTTATTATGAGCTAATATCAAAGTTGGCCTTTGAAGCCTTTCTATTATATTGGCCATGGTGAAGGTCTTACCAGAGCCCGTTACCCCTAGCAAAGTTTGAAATCTGTCTCCATCCTTTATAGAATTTACTATACTATCAATAGCCTGAGGTTGGTCTCCTGTAGGCTTAAATTTTGAGATTATTTTAAATTCTCCCATCTTATCATCTCCAATACCACTTTTGAACATCTGTTCGATATTACTATTTTATACTTATTCATATATCAATGTCAACCACTATAAAATAGGAAAGCTAAGCTAAAAATTTAGCCTAGCCTTCCTATTTTATTTATAAATTAAACTATATTACAAATTAGAAAATCACAATAAATTTTTACATTATATCGCCCTTTTCTTAGGTTTAATAGTAATAGCTCCTCCAGCTAAAATAAAGCATAGTCCTATAAATTTTAGCGTGCTATTATCTATTGCAGATCCTGTCTTAGGTAAGGTTCCCTGATTATAGTCATTTTTATTGTTACCTTCTCCTGGATCAGTATTTTCCCCTGGATTTTCAGTGTTTTTCTCTTCTTCAGTTTCCACTCCTAATTGTTTTTTCAAGCTTATCTTTTCGCTGCTTTCAGGCATTAAATTAACCAAATCAATTACTTTTTCCTTTGTAATATTTTGACTTCCTACTTTAGAAATCATAAGCTCCAGAACAGCTGAAGAGGCTTTAATAGCTTCTTGAGAATTATCATTTTTATTCTTCTCAATAGTGTCAATAGCTAACTGTAATAATGTGGAGTTATTTTCTTCTCCAAAATCCTTAAGTGCTTCAGATACTAGAGTTATAATATTCTCTCCTTTAGAGGAAACATATCTATCCTTTTCGGAGCTATTTGTCATATAAATAGTTGCAGTATACTCAGTAGGATTTATAACCACTGATAGTCCTGTATCTGATTTCCAGCCCACAACCTTACTGTTTCCATAAGCTCCAAGCAAATCTATGTTTTTAAACTCTCCCTGTCTGATAAAACCCAGACCTTGAGCAGAGGTTATATCTAATGGGCTTATGAAATGAGCAGCCGTATCCTTATCAAACAATTTTATGCCGCCATATCCACCATAATTTATAATCGCTTGGGAAAGCACTGTTAAATCATTGACATTTGAATATAGCCCATAATGTCCAGAAACTCCCTTTAAATTATTTATAGTAAATTTATCTTTATTAAAAGATATTATATTTTCTTTATCATAACCCTTAGCTATGGGGTTATATAAAGTATTTTTTAGACCTAAAGGCTTATATATATTTTCTTCAACATATTTATCCTGAGTCATTCCCGTAACCTTTTCCATTATGCAGCCTAATAAAATACTATCATATTCACTATACCTAACCTTCGAACCTGGCTTAAAATCTGTAACTAAGCTTGTTAACTTATCTAATTCTTGCTCTCTTGTTAAAGGGTCGTTGGCATCAGAATTAATTTTCTCTGGAAGACCAGAAGTATGTTCAAGTAAATGCTTTATCTTTATATCCTTATGAGCACCAGGAAGGTATTTTTCTATAGAATCATTATAGTTTATAAGCTTATCATTGATCAATTTTGCTATAGCTAAGTTAGTAGAGAATATTTCTGTTCCATTACCTAAATCAAACAAAGTATTATTTTTTATAGTACTTCCATAGAAATTACTTTTTACTAACTTACCGTTTCTTACAACAGATAATGCAGCTCCCTGCATTCCAAACTTAACCTCTGAATTTATTACTTCATCAATTCTATTGAAGTTCTCTGAAAGAGCCTTCATATCTTCTGCCTTAAGCTTCATAACCTCAGGATATAATATCCTCACATTGATTTTTCCTTCTTTGGGCTGAATATTCATTACCTTTAATGCATTCACCCCATCTACAGTATACTTTCCTATCTTTATTCGTTGGCTTTTCTTATTTTCTTGCAATGTAGAGCTTATATCAATTTTATTCCCATTAATATATAGCTCTGCGTTAGTGGCACCTTGGTTTTCCACTACAATTTCTCCACTGCCTTTAAATCCATAAAAACCTCTTTTGTTATTTACATGATAGCGTGAAGATTGAGATTTATCTGGAAATAGCGGATCTGTTTGAGAGCCTTTACTATCTATAGGCTCTGTAATACCTTCAAAATTGCTAGCAGCTGTAGAACTTATATCTTCTAATAAAGCTTCATAAGCCAAAGTTGTTATACTTCCATATCTCCCTGTCTCATACTTAGCGCTTTCAAAGTTTCCTTCTGGACAAGGAGAGTTTCTTTGATTTGTTAATAATACCACTATCATATCGTTTTCAAAATCAATATTAGTTAAAGTTCCTGTCCATCCTGTATGCCCTATAGTATTATAGGTATAAGGAGAAAACATCCAATTTCTAGTTCTATTCCCATCTTGGATATTCCATCCTAAGCCCCAGTCCGCTCCAGAATAAGAAGGTTTTATAAATTCATCTAAGGTTTCTCTATCAAATACAGTTATATCCCCGTAACTTCCTCCATTAAGAACAACCTGACAAAGGATTGCTAATTCTTTAGCTGTGGAAAATAACCCAGCATGACCGGATACTCCTTGCATTGAATAAAATGCCTTCTCATCATGAACTTCTCCTTGAAGAACATAATCTCTAACGCCTTCAAACATAATTGATCCATCTCGAGTATTTCCATTTCTTTCGGTAGCTGCAATTTCTTCTTTTTTAAAGCCCTTTTGTAATGGATTAAAGCAAGTTCGAGTAAGTCCTAAAGGTTTATATATATTTTTCTCTACATATTCATCTAATGCTTCTCCAGTTATTAATTCAACTATATATCCTAGAATCATATAATCTGTATCGCTATAAAGCACCTGAGTTCCTACTTCATAAGTCAAAGGAACTTTATCAAATAATTTAACCGTATCCTCTTTCTTTACGGAAAAAAGTCCTTCTGCTCTATCCTTATCATAAAACTTTACAGATGCTGCATGGCCTGCATTATGATGTAATAAATTTCTAATTGTTATTTTATCCTTGCCTTTAAACTTTGCATCAGGCTCATCCTTGTATCCAGGTAAGTATTTTTGAAGCTTATCATCTAAATTTAGCTTACCTTCATACACAAGCTTCATTAAAGCAAAATTAGTAGCATACATTTTTGTGTTAGATGCCAAATCAAATAGTGTATCTAATTGAACCTTTTCAGGATTTTGTACCTTTTCATATTTATCCCACAGCTTTGTATGTCCATAGGCTGTATTTTTAACTAATTTCCCGTCTTTAATTATAGCTATAGAAGCTCCTGGAAACTCCCCTTTAAGCACTCCCGTACTAATATAATTTTTACCTGTTATAGGATCTATTCCCTTGGTTTCTGAGTCTATAAAATTATCCAAACCCTTTAGTTTTTCTGTAGAAAATCCATTTTCTTCTGGCTTTCCATTAGTTATTGTAGGTGCCAAGGCTTTAACTTCAAGCATAGAATTGCGAGGTAAAACATTCAATACCTTTATATTATTATCACCATCAATAGTATACTTACCAATATCTATAATTGCCTCATTATTTTTTAAAGCTTGAGATATATCTATTAAATTTCCGTTTACATATAAATCTGCTGACCGCACCCCATTAGCCTTAACATAGATTTGTCCACTGCCTTTATATCCCTTAAAGCTGCTCCTATATCTTACAGCTAGGCTCTCTGAAGTAGTATTAAAATTCAGATTACCATCTACTTTTTCTTTTGCAAAGGTGTTAGCTACAGTAGAATTAACTATTAAACCTGCTATAGCTAAGGCAGATGCCATAATTTTAAAATTTTTCTTCATAACTTAACCCCCTATTAATAGTTTGATCTTTCTTCTTTAAATAATACAACTGCTATGAACTTATAGTTAACCTCCCCCCTCTAATATACTATTTTTAATAAGACTTACTATATGGGCCTATATTTTTCAAAACATTCTGATATTTAAAGCAATATTAATGTTTTTCTTTACTTTTACAATGCATATATAAAAATAAAAAGAGCTTAAAAGACTTTTAATTCTCTCAGTCTTTTAAGCTCATGCCTGCTACCAGTAACACGCTTAATTATATGAAATATTTAACATGTTACTATAAACATACCACTTTATGAAATTATTTTCAAGTGTTTTTTAAATGTTTTAAACTTTTTTTCACTTATTTATCTTCATCATCTTTATCTTTGTTTCTCAACTTATCTAAGACATCCTTAAATTTCTCATCTTCAAATTTTACCACTGTACTTTCTTTAGGCATTACCTTTGGCACAAGTACCATTCCTATCTTTTTATCTCCCTGCAAAATATCAAAATGCATATCTCTTATTAAACCCTTGGAATCTTTTATTTTCAATCTTACATCCTGTAAATTTTTGCTTATGAATTTATATATAGATATTTCATTATCCACAGGATCATCATTAATTTGAAGCACTTTGTCACCACTTTTAATTCCCATTTCATAAGCTGGAGAATTAGGTGATACCTCTAATACCATAATCCCCTCATCATCGCTGACAAATTTAGGCTTGCCCTTTTCTTCCATATACCTTTGAATATATAACATGAACTCATGAGCCAGAGGTGCAAAGAACACCACAATAAATTGCCATACCAATCCTTTTGTAGCTAATTGAGCTACTAAGGTTAGGGCTATTCCAAATATGAAAATAGAGACTCCTGAAAGTAATGCTTTTTCTTTTTTATTTTTTGTAAAAGTAACAGAGTTATATCCTATAACACCATAGAATGGCATTAATCCTAATACTGCCGTCTGTAAAATAGTGGAACTTAAAGAATGATTAATTAATGGCCACCAATCTGGTGTTCCTATGCTCTCTCCACCTATCACTGTATTGTTGTTTAAAATTAGAAATATAGCTATAGGTAATGCCCAATACCTTTTTAGGGCAAAACCACCTATTATCTTATCTTCTTTATTTGTAAATACAGGTATAGCTCCTCTGTGTCCATCAATTATTACTAAAATCCCTTCTACTATATGTAAAACTCCCACAAGGGTCATTAGTGCAGTTATGTCTAAAGTCATCAATATGTCAGGTGCTACTCCTAAGCTGGATAGTACACCGATATTATTAATATTAAATATTTTAAAAACAAGACTAACAAAACCTAAAATTGCCCCTGAATAGGAGAAGCATATAAATCTTGGACTTATGGTCATTAAAAGTATAGAAAAAATAAAAATAAGATCTATACCTGAATTTTCTCCAAACATTACTCCTCCATAGGAAAGAGCCATACTAGCTATGGTTCCTGCAAAAATACCTATTACTATCTGGGATAAGGTAAGTTCTAGGGGAGAGTTTAAGGTCTCCCCAATAATCATTTTTTGCATAATTGAGGTTTTTTTGTTCTGTCTGTAAAATATAAAACCAATGAACACCAGAATAATTACCAAATAAGGATTTATCAAGGCTTGAGCTATAGACCTAAGCGTATATATTGCTATATTCATTAAATGAAATCCTCCTACTTAACTTTCTCTTTAATAACCTCCACAGCCTTGTTAAACTGAGGGTCAACACTTCTTAAATTCAGCTTACCTTTTGACTCTTCGTATGCTTTTCTATTTTTTTCTATCATTTCTGGTGTATAAGGCACTTCTATATCAGGTGCTATTCCTATCTTATGAATATTTTCACCATTAGGAGTATAATATTTAGATACGGTTATCTTTAAACCTTCTCCATCTCCAGCATCAAAAATTCTTTGTACTACACCTTTTCCAAAGGTCCTAGTTCCAACTAATGTTCCTATTTTATAATCTCTTACAGCACCGGATACTATTTCTGAAGCACTAGCTGTTCCTTCATCTGTCAATACTACTAAAGGTAAGCCTTGAGCAATACCACCCTTAGAAACATTTTTTTCCTCATTTTTATATTTATCGATAGTAGAAACAATTACCTTACCTTTTTCTACGAAATTTGAAACCACATTAACACATTCTGTTAGAAGTCCACCAGGATTTCCTCTTAAATCTAAGATTAATCCTTTCATCCCCTTATCTTTTAAGGATTTCAATGCTTTATTGAACTCATCACTTGTCTTTTCATCAAACATAGCTATGTTTATATAGCCTATAGAGTTATCTAGCATTTCTCCTTTAACAGTAACCATATTTATTACATCTCTTTTTACATTCAGATCAAAGTTTCCTTTACTCTCTCTAAATAAGGTTATCTTTACATTTACTTTGTCCTTACCCTTCATCATAGATACAGCTTTATCCATATCTTTTCCCGATACTTCTGTATCGTTGACCTTTAGGATTACATCTCCGGAAAGGATGCCTGCTTTTTCTGCGGGAGAACCATCAAAAGCGCTGATTACAACAATTTTATCGTCCTTAACCCCTACTTGTATTCCTAAGCCCACATAGCTTCCTTCATTCTTCTCTAATAAATCCGCAAACTCCTTTTTATTCATAAATACAGTATAAGGATCACCTAATGAATTTACCATACCCTTAATAGCACCCTCTATAAGAAGGTCCTCATTAATCTCTCCATCATAGGTTAAATAAAGTTTATCCCTTATATCAAACAATTTTTTAAACTTACTGACGTCTTTAATACCTTCAAGGGATTTCTTTACTTCCATATCTCTTAACCCTATACCAGGCATAGATACAGCAGCTACATTTCCAGCAAAAAAGGCTATAGTATTTGTAACAACTAATAGAGCTACTACTAGAACAATCCATTTAGCTTTACCTTTTTTCCTAACGGGCTTAATTTCATCATCTTTAAATTCCATAATAGCCATCCTTTCTTTTTCTCAACAGCTTAAATAAATACAAAATATATTATTAATAATATTGTATGTAAATATATCTGATTTTATATTAATATATATATTTATAATTAACCATCTTAATCATAAATAATCTTTATTTATTATATAATTACATAAAAATTTATTTAAATTAAGGTATCTGATAAAGATAAGCCTTTCAAAAATCACAACTCTATCTTTAAACAAATACCTTTATTTTAGCATATTATAGGAGGATGTGAAAAACATAGATGTTCTTTTTCACAGACCGCTGGTGGGACTCCACGTGCGGTGTAGTGAAACCTATAGAACACCTTTTTTTACATCCTCCTATATTTTCACAAGCTTCTCTCTATACTGCCAAGAATTTTCTTAAAGATAATATACTTCCTAGAGCACCTATGCTTATTCCCGCTAGGATAAACTCCCACATCATACTACCTAGTACATATGCAGGACTAACTAAGGGTACTGTTATTAATTGTTGAGTTATAGCCGAGAACGCTAGCTTATAAGAATAATATAAAGTTAAATTAGATAATATGGCTCCTACTAAGCCTATGACTACTCCTTCTATTATAAAAGGCCATCTTATGAACCAGTCTGTAGCTCCTACAAATTTCATTATGCCTATCTCACGACGTCTTGAAAATACTGTAAGCTTTATAGTATTTCCTATTAAGAACAAAGATACTCCTATTAATACTATAAATAATACTACTCCTGCCCATCTTATGGTATTTGAAACTGCAGATATCTTGTTAATAAGGTCTCTATCATTTACTACTTCGTCTATACCAGTCATATCTTTAACCGCTGCAGATGCGGAATCTGCAAACTCAGGTTTTTCTAATCTTACTATAAAAGCATTCTGCATAGGATTGTTCGAACTATCATATCCACTTAAAATACCCTTATTCTCTTTTAATTGCTCTCTAAAATTATTTAAAGCTTCGCTCTTGCTTTCAAAAACTACTTCCTTTACTCCTTCGCTGCCCTTTAGCTTATTTTCTATATCCCTTTGTTGAAATAAAGTTACATCATCCTTTAGATAAACTTTAATTTCAATTTTTGATTCCACATTATTTACATTTTCATTAATATTTAAGGCTAGCAATAAAAATATACCGAAAATAAACAAGGTTGCTGATACTGTAATAGCCGAAGCAAGGCTGATGGTTTTATTTCTCCTTAGGCTTTTTAATGCATCTATAAAAAATGCTTTAAATGTACTAATCTTCATATCCGTACCTACCTCTCTGTTCATCTCTAGCTACAGTTCCTTTTTCTATAGCTATAACTCTTTTCTTCATTTGATCTACTATATCCTTAGCATGGGTAGCCATGAGTATAGTAGTTCCAGCTCTGTTTATATCATCTAAAAGGTTCATTATATCCATAGCGGTTTCAGGGTCTAAATTACCGGTAGGTTCGTCTGCTATTAACAAGGATGGGTTGTTCACCATTGCTCTTGCCAAAGAAACCCTCTGCTGCTCTCCACCAGAAAGTTCATGAGGAAAAACCTTATATTTTTCTGAAAGGCCTACCAAGGATAAAACCATAGGTACTCTTTTTCTAATGTCCTTTGGTGCTGCCTCTACTACTCTCATGGCAAAGGCTACATTCTCATATACATTTAAATTAGGTATAAGTCTAAAGTCTTGAAATACCATACCTATTTTTCTTCTATAATAAGGAATTTCTCTTCTCTTAATCTCAGTTATATCTTTACTATTAACAAGAATTTTACCACTAGTAGGATCTACTTCCTTTAAAAGTAGCTTTATAAAGGTAGACTTTCCAGCGCCACTAGGTCCTACTAAAAATACAAACTCCCCTCTGTCTATAGTCACATCTACATTGATTAATGCATTAACATTATTGTCATAGGTTTTAGAAACCTTCTTAAATTCGATCATGTGAACAACCCCTTATACTATTTTTCTACAGTTTATACTACGCTTAACTATAACTATTATAACACAATGATGCTTTATGTAAAAATTTAAATTATTAATTTATTTTAAACAAAGTAAAAAATTTATCTTTTATATTTCGATATATACCATAAACATCCATATTGCCTTTGTATTGCCATATTATATTAACCTAGCACAGCTTATTTCTGTAAAATTCACATTATAATTAATATCATTCACTAGCCTTTTACCATTAATAAACCATGGAACAGAAAGTACATATATATTAGTATTACACTTTTTTTCTTTATCATATAAATATTGAATTTCCTTTATCTTAATTCTCCTTTGTTTAAAAAACTCCTCCAATTTCTCTATGCTATAATCTTCATCCTTATACTCTACCTGCAGCTTAATAGAATTAAATCCTAATAGACTACTTTCAAATCTTTTTAAAGATACCAATACTAAAAATACACTCAATGCCGATACAATACTTAGAAAATAATAGCCATAACCTACAGCGAGCCCAATACAAGCTACCACCCACAAACTAGCAGCTGTAGTGAGCCCTTTTACACAACCCTTATCCTGTATGATGGTACCTGCTCCTAAAAAACCTACTCCACTTATAACTTGAGCCCCGAGCCTACCAAAATCCGCTTTAAGCCCAGATGCTAACTCTGGATATTGAGTAACAAGTCCAATTACCTCATCCACGGAATACCTTTGAATCATTGATATAATTGTAGCTCCTAGACATACTAAAATATGAGTTCTAAAGCCTGCTGGTCTATTTTTAAACTCTCTTTCATATCCTATCAAACCACCCACCGCAATGGCTAAAAATAATCTTAAAATTACTTCATATATAGCCAATAATATCACTCCTTTTATAAATAATACTTAGATAATAAATATGTGCCACTTCACGGCTAATCTCTTAGCCTTCCGCGGCACATGTTTAGTGCTTATAAGCACTATATATAAATATTTATGGCTAACTTATTGAATAAAGGGTAATAAATCCTTATATACCTTTTCTGGAATTTCTATTCCACATAAAGGAGTATTTCTTTTATTATACATCCCATGGTAATCAGAGCCACCAGTGCATAATAAGCTTTTGCTTAGAATAATCTTTTCTAATTCATTCTTAACTTCAGCTTCAATAGAAGGATGATATACTTCTATGCCATCTAAAAGCTCACTATTAATTAACTCATAATATAATCTAGAATTCTTCTTTTTAATTTTTGTAGGATGCGCTAAAACTACCACTCCATTATTTCTTTTAATCATTTTTACCATAGATTCAAAATCCATATATTTATAATCCTCTGGCAAGTAACAAGGTCCCCCTTCTCCAAAATACTTTTTTAAGCTCATCATAATTTCCTCTACATCTAAGTAATTGTATCTAGCCAAGGTTCTCAATAACTTGGCTCTGTACAGAGGGCCTCCATTACTTTCCTTAAAAAATTCTTCCTTAGGTATATCAATACCCTGTCTTTGAAGCATCTCTATCTGAAGGGAAGATCTTTTATTAAGATATTCTAACAGCTTTACAGAATAATCCTTAAGCTCTTGAGAAGCTGCATCTACATTATAAGCTAAAACATGAAACTTTGTTCCTTGTTCCATTGCAGTAAATTCCACTGCTGATATAAAGGGGATACTATATTCCTTACTCAGTTTCTTCTCTAATCCCAAACCTAATGTAGTATCATGGTCCGTTATAGCAAGAGCTTTTAAATCTAAAGCCTTTGCCTTTTCAAATATCTCTACCATAGTTGAACTTCCATCGGAATAAGTAGAGTGCATATGAAAATCAAATAACATACTTATCGCCACCTAATTATAATTTAATGATATCGCTAAGTGGATTATCAAATTCCATTTCAGTATCTTCGGCTAAGTCCTCCCACTTAGTGAAATAAGTGGCCAAGAATCCGCCTGCATAAGCAAGCAATGTGCCTATTAAATAATGAATTACACTTCCTGAAGGTATTAAAAGAGTTAATGGTAATCCAGATAACCCTATACCTGTTGAAGCTACATTCATAACAGCTACATATACACCGCCAAGGACGGAACCTAAACAAGCAGTTATAAAAGGCTTACCTAAAGGTAGGGTTACTCCAAACATTAAAGGTTCACCTACACCTAACATTGCAACAGGCAATGAACTTCCAATAATATTTTTTAATCTCTTATTTCTAGTTTTCATATATATTGCAATACCTGCACCAACTTGTCCTGCACCAGCCATAGCTAATATAGGTCTCAATAAGTCTAAGCCTGTGCTCTTAAGAAGACTTACTTCCACTGGAGTTAGAGCTCTATGGAGTCCTGTCATAACTAAAGGCAAGAAGCTGGCAGATAATATAGCTCCCGAAAGCAATCTTCCTTTTTGTATGGAAGTATTAACTAACCAAGTTAAATTATTTGATAAAAAGCTTCCTAGTGGATGGAAAATATAAAGACTTCCTACTCCAACTATTAATAATACTAAAGTTGGTGTAACCATAAGATCTATAACTGAAGGCATTATTTTTCTCAATTTCTTTTCAAGAATTGCTCCAATAGCACAAGCAATCAGTACAGCGATTACGCCACCTTCTTCTGGCACAAGAGCCTTTCCATTGATGATTATTTTACTTAAAGCTGGGGCGCTTAAAATACCTGCAATGGATCCACCTATTGTTGGACTTCCCCCAAATTCTTTAGCAGTATGCATACCCACCATAATGTTCATGTATAAGAATACACCTTTACCTATTAGATATAATATATTATAGGTGTTTCCACTAACTAGTCCTAAACTTTCAAGCAATTTAGCTACTCCATATATAATTCCGCAGCCTACAAAGGCAGGAATTAATGGAATAAAGATATTAGATATTTTTCTTAAAAACAATTTAAAGGGTGTAGAATTTTTAGCCTTTAATTCTGCTTTTTTCTCTGCTACTGCATCTACTTCTCCAACCTTGACCCCGACAATCCTTCCTACTTCATTGGCAACCTTATTAACGGTTCCTGGGCCCAGAATTATTTGAAGCTGACCTGCTTGTTCTACCACTCCCATGACTCCATCAATGCTGTTAATTGAATTTTTATTTGCCTTACTTCCATTCTTTAAGGTAAGTCTCAATCTAGTCATACAATGAGCAACAACAGCTATATTTTCCTTACCGCCTACCTTTTCAATAATGGCTTCACTAATTTCATTTATCTTGGCCATTTCATTTACTCCTCCCATTAATAATAAATAAAATAATAATTAAATTTATATAAAGTAGCTACCTTTTAACTTATATATATTCTAAAATTCATTTCATGCAAATAAATAAGAGCTAAAAAGACTTCTATCAAGTCCTTTTAGCTCATGCCTGCTTACCAGTAACACGCCTGTAAAGTGTCAAGTTAATTTTATATTAAATATTGTTAAATCTATGTTAATTATTAGTATATAGAAACCTTTACATAATGTCAATACTAAATTTAACATTTATATATAATTTTAAGCATATATTGTTTATTCAATCTTTTTAAATCCCTCTCCCAAAACCTCATGCACTTCATTTACGCTTATGAATGCATCTGGATCAACTTCCTTAATAAAATATTTAAGCTTAATAAATTCTTTTCTATTTATAACACTATATAAAACATAGGTATCATTACCAGTATAGGCTCCTTTTCCATTGAAAATGGTACAACCTCTCTCTAGTTCATCCATAATAAATTTGCTTATTTCATTATTTTTACTGCTTATTATCATAACCTGTTTACATACATTAAAGCCCTCTATAGCTCTATCAATGGTAAAGCCATTTAATAATATACTTAAAAGAGCATACATACCTACATCCCATCCAAAGGTTATTCCTGATAGAAAAATTACTATAAAATCTACCAAAAGCAAGGACTTACCAATGTCTACATGAAAAAACTTGTTTAGTATTTTGGCTATTATATCCGTGCCTCCTGTGGAAGCATTTTGATTAAAAACAATAGCCATTCCTAATGCTGAAACTAAAGTTCCAAAAATAGAAGCTAGCATAAGATCCTTAGTAATAGCTACTGGATTAAAAATCACCTTTATAAGCCACATAGATCCCGACAATCCTAAAGCGGAATATACAGTCTTAACCCCAAAATTTCCTCCTATAAAAATAAATCCTATAATAAATAAAATCACATTAAAAGCAAAGGAGTATATCTCTACAGAAAGTAAAGGTAAATAATAATTTATAATTATGGCTAACCCCGTAACTCCTCCTGCAGCTATATTATTAGGTATAAAAAAATATTCCATAGCATAGGCTACCATCACTATACCTACAGTGATTAGTAAATACTCTCTCCCTATCTTCTTCATATACTTGCCCCCTTTTTGGTTATACATCTCATAGTTATATTTTAGCATATTTGCTACAACTTTATGTAATGCATAATAACTTAAAAAGTTGCAAAGCAACTTTTGCTCTGCAACTTTTTAAAAAATATTTTTAAAGCCTTCCCCTAAAACTTCATGAACCTCATTTACTGTTATAAAAGCTTTAGGATCCACTTCCTTTAAGTAATGTTTAAGTCTTATAAATTCCTTCCTGCTCAGTACACTATATAACACATAGGTTTCTTCCCCAGAATATCCACCTTTTCCATTAAATATAGTGCATCCTCTATCTAAATCCTCCATTATAAATCTTCTTATATCCTCATTTTTAGCGCTCATAATCATAACCTGCTTGCATACATTAAAGCCTTCAATTACTCTATCTATAATAAGTCCTATGAGCATAACAAATAAAAGAGCATACATTCCTACTTCCCAGCCAAAGGTTATTCCGCACAATATGGTCACTATTATATCTACAGAAAACATAGCCTTTCCCATATCAAAGCTGATGTACTTATTAAGTATCTTTGCTATTATATCCGTTCCTCCAGTAGAGGCATTTTGATTGAATACTATAGCTAGTCCACTTCCTGTTAATAAGCTTCCAAAGATTACAGCTAAAATTAAATCTTTAGTTATAGCTGTGGGATTTAGCATATTTTTTACAAGCCACATACCTCCAGATAGTCCAAAAGCAGCATATAAGGTTTTTACACCAAAACTTTTTCCTATAAATATGAAACCTATTATAAAAAGAATGATATTTAATAAAAAATAGAAAATTTCAACAGATATAGCTGGAAAATAGTAATGTAGTATTACAGATAACCCTGTCACTCCTCCTCCTGCTATATTATTAGGAATAATAAAATACTCAGCAGAAATAATAATCATACACATCCCTAAGGTTATATAGAGATATTCTTTAATAGCTTTCTTCATTTGATATCCTCCTTCTTTGCATGTACAAATATAGAATAATTTATATATATCTATGTCACTTTTAAATGCTTTTTGTATAATAACCAAAACTATTATAAATGATTATCCTTAGTATTTAAATAATATTTTTGTTAAAAAAAGCTCTTAAAAAAATATTTATGAAATAGACTATAATACCTTTAAAAGCTTATTAAATAGTCAATTTTATATATTATCTTATGATATATTTCATAAAGCCTTTATTAATTCACGGTGCACAATTCACAATGCACAATTAAGGAAATTTTTTCTCCATTATCATTACGAAAAAATTAAAAGCAAAGCCAAAGGCTTTGCTTCTATGTTTAAATATAAATTATAGATTTTTCGTAGAGTAACGAAGAAAAATCTACCTTCATTGTGAATTGTGCTCTGTGAATTAAATTAAGTGAATTGTGAATTAAATAATCCCTATTTTAATTCTAAGCCCCTTTTAACTGCCTTTACTATATCTTCAGCAGTTAATCCATAAGCTTTTAGTAATTCTCCAGGTTTTCCACTTTCTCCAAAGGTATCCTTAACACCTACTCTTACCACTGGTACTGGATGATTTTCACTAGTAACCTCGCAAACAGCAGAACCTAGTCCTCCAATTATATTATGTTCTTCTGCAGTTACAATCAGGTTTGTTTCTCTAGCTGCTTTGATAATTGCTTCCTTATCAATTGGCTTTAATGTGTGAATATTTACCACTCTTACCTTTATTCCTACTTCAGCTAAAATATTATAAGCTTCTAAAGCTGCCTCTACCATGATTCCTGTGGCAACTATAGTAGCATCCTTTCCTTCTCTTAAGGTTACAGCCTTACCTATTTCAAATTTATATTCAGCATTATCATTTATAGTATTTACTGCTGATCTTCCTAATCTCACATAGCATGGTCCATTGTATTCAGCCACTGCTTTTATAACTGCTTCTGTTTCTATATCATCTGCAGGACAAATAACTGTCATACCTGGAATACTTCTCATTAAAGATAAATCTTCTATAGCTTGATGGGAAGCTCCATCCTCACCAACGGTTAATCCAGCATGAGTTGCACACACTTTTACATTTAAATGAGGATATCCTATAGAATTTCTTATTTGCTCGAAAGCTCTACCTGCCGCAAACATTGCAAAGGTGCTTACAAAAGGTATTTTACCACAAGTAGACATACCAGCCGCTACTGCCATCATATTAGCTTCCGCTATACCCATATTAAAAAATCTTTCAGGATAAACCTTCTTAAAATCTGCAGTTTTAGTAGATTTTGATAGGTCTGCATCTAAAACCACTACCTTTTCATTTTCTGCTCCTAATTTCGCTAAAGCCTTACCATAGGCTTCTCTTGTAGCTATCTTTGCCATTAGTTTTCCCCTCCAATTTCCGCTAAAGCTTTTTCACATTGCTCCTTATTTGGTGCTGTTCCATGCCAAGAAGCTTCATTTTCCATAAAGGAAACGCCCTTACCTTTTATAGTTTTACATACTATCATGGTTGGTTGATCCTTTGTATTTTTAGCCATTTCTATAGCATCTAATATAGCGTTAAAATCATGTCCATCAATCTCTATAACATTCCAGCCAAAAGCTCTGAACTTTTCAGCTACTGGACCTGGGTTCATTACTTCTGCTATATTTCCATCTATTTGAAGTCCATTGTAATCCAAGAAAGCAGTTAAATTATCTAATTTATAGTGAGGTGCAGCCATAGAAGCCTCCCAAACCTGTCCTTCTTGAAGCTCTCCATCACCTAGTAAAGCATAAACTCTATACTCCTTATTATCTAACTTTCCAGCCATAGCCATACCTACTGCTGCTGATATACCTTGACCTAAAGAACCTGTAGACATATCTACACCTGGTACATCATTCATATTTGGATGCCCTTGTAGTATGGAGCCAAATTTTCTTAATCCCATTAGTTCTTCAACATTAAAATAACCTTTTCTTGCTAAAGTACTATAAAGCACAGGTGCAGCATGACCTTTTGATAGAACAAATCTATCTCTATTTGGATCTTTTGGGTTTCTTGGATCTACTCTCATTTCATTAAAATATAAACTAGTTAAAATCTCTACTGCTGAAAGCGAACCACCTGGATGTCCTGATGCTGACTCTGTAAGCATAGTGATAATATCCTTTCTGATGGTTTTCGCTACGCTTTTTAATTCCTCTAAATTTCTGTTCATATTTCACCCTCCTGTGTTAATTAGAATAAATATATCAAATAAAAATTGTACTTTTAAGCCTAGTATAAAACGCAATGTAAGCATATTTTTTGAATGCACAATTCCTAATGATTGCGCATTATTTGTTAAATAAATCAGTCCGTCATTTATTCTAACACATTTTTTAAATTTAATATAGTATAAATAGATGATTAATTGTTTATAGTTTTTTCAATTATATTATTACCATTACTATATATATAGTCTAAAGTATTTCAAATGTATATTATTTAATTCTTAATAGCTAAATATTATATTTAATTCTTAAATGTAAATATTAATATAATCCTCTTTTTTTATTTTTGCTATACATATCTGTAATATATAATAATTTTTAAATTTTTTGTTAACTTTATTATACCTGCACTAAAATTACTTAAAGATGTCCTTTTACAACATGTATAAGCTAAGCTTTCCTAATGTTCACCTGCAAATCAAAAACCCTATGCAGTATATGCATAAGGTTTTCTAATCGTTATATAATTATGGGTACTAATTAAATGAATTTTGTTATTTTTTAGCCTTCCAAGCGTCTATTTGCTTTTGCATTTCAGCAATTACTTTATCTATACCTATAGATTTTAATTTAGCATTTATCTTTGGTAAATACTCATTTGGATCTACTGTACCACTATATAAACTTGCTCCAAACTCATCTAATACGTTTCTAAGACCCGCTACTTCAGTGTTCACAGGTGTTGGATCAAATTTAAATCCAAGGGCTGGTGATTTTGAAGAATCTGCATTGAACTTCTTAAATTCTTCCCATTTAGTTTTTGGCTCATTCTCTAAGGTGTAAGTTATAAACAAATTACCAAGAGAGAAATATGGCATTTGATAGTTCTTTTGATCTGGAAGTATCTTTATTTGCTCATCATTAACCTTTTGATAGTGAGTTCCTTCAATACCATAGTTTATAAGATTTCTTAGGTACTTATCAGTATTTAATAAATTTAAGAATTGCATTGACTTTTCAGGATGTTTTGATGTAACTGATATAGCCTGCATTGATCCTGTAGTAGAACCATTTGTTATAAAAGGAGCCATCATTGGTGTTGATACCACTTCAAATCCTAGATCCTTTGACCATATAATATCTGCATAAGGCTGTCCATCGCCCTTAGTAACAAATCTCTTAACAGCTTTATCATCCTTAGCTGTAGCTGCATCCTTGTTAATATATCCTGCTTTGTAATACTTATGCATTGTATTTAGTGTTTGTTTCATTTCCTCAGTTTCAAATATATTTACTACTTTTAAATCATTATTCTTTAGGGATACTGCTACTGGGTCAATGATTTTATCATAAGGTAATTGTGCTGAGTAATCCTTAATTATATAGAAAGGAGTAACATCAGGTTCATTTTCTTTTATAGTTTTTAAGTAAGGCTCTAAATCTTCAAGAGTCTTAATTTTTGATATGTCTACATTATATTTCCTTGCATAATCTTTATTGAATACCCACAATGGAGCAACCCCTAACTCTTTGTTTGCAGGTATAGCATATATCTTCCCATCTATCTTGGCACCTTCCCAGAAGTTTGGATCAATAGCAGCCTTTGTCTCTTTTCCATACTTGTCTAAAAGTTCGTCTAAAGCTACAAAAGCTCCCTTTCTAGCATTAGTTAGATAGTCATTTGCCCAAGAACAAGTAAAGGCAATATCATATTCTTCTCCTGAGTTAATTACAACTTGCATTTTTTGATTGTAATCGCCCCAGTCTACTTGTTTAATTTTAATTGTAGCATTTATTTTTTCTTTAAGATACTTATTGATTTCTTCTTGAACTTTTTCAGTATCCTTTTGAGGTCCGCCTATAGTGTACCACACTAATTCTACAGGCTTTGAATTTGTTTCTTCCTTTGAAGTGCTATTCCCTTTGCTGCATCCTGTTAATATGAGGGATGAGCTTATGATAGCACCCATGGCTAAAGCCATTATTTTCTTAAACTTTAACATATAATCCCCTCCATGTTTCGCTTTAAATGTTTAACGTTTTCATCATTTTCATTATAACTGTGTATTCATGGGGTTTATAGTGTATTAATTATATATTTACTGTGAAAATTATATACTTATTTAAGCATGTAATTCAACTAGTAATTTAAGGTTCTAAAATAATAGTGCCCCAACTTAAAACTTAAATTGGAGCACCACTATTTTATATTAACCTATACCTTTATGTCTTTCCAAGATATTTTGAAAGCTTTATTCCATAATACTATATTTAGCATAGTAATAGCTAAAATGTATAAAAATACTCCATAGGACACATTCATACTTAAATAATGAAAGTATAATTATCATCTTTTTATATTTATAAAAGGTGATATAATTATACTGGTTATATATAAACGGAGGGATAAATATGGAGGCTAAACAGGTTTTAGAAATTGCCCTTTCTGCTGGTGAAATACTTCTCAGCAATGGCGCGGAGTCTTATAGAGTTGAAGAGACCATAGAGAGAATATGTAATTCCTATAATTTAGAATGTGAATGTATGGCAACACCCAAGGGTGTTTTTGTGGCTGTAGTAGATGATAAAGAAGAAAAAGTAACTTCCATGAAGAAAATCAAAACAAAACGGGTAGATTTATATAGAATAGAGCTTATTAATTCTTTTTCAAGAAGCCTTCAGGAAACCCCTCTTTCCTATGAGGGAGCAAAAAAAATATTGAAAGATATAGATGCTGCACCTTATTTCAGCTTTCCAACAAGACTTTTTGCAGCCAGTATGACCTCATTTATTTATGCCTTATTTTTTAATGGGACAATCTATGATTCCATTATCTCGGCTATTATAAGTTTAGGTATTTATTATATGCTAGAAAAAGTATCTCATGTGGGTTTTTTTCAGTTTTTTCAGCTTTTCTTTTCAGGTTTTATTATAGGAGGCTTAAGTATATTTGCTCAACAATTGTTTCCCTTTGCTAATAAAGATAATATTATTACCGGAGCCATAATGATATTAATACCAGGGGTAGCCCTAACTAATGGCATTAAAGATATTATTTATGATGACTTTATGTCCGGCATTGTAAAATTTGGTGAGTCCATGCTTATAATAACCGCTATTGGTGCAGGCATAGGCACAGCTTTATCACTAGGAGCAGGGGTGAAATTATGGTAAAACAAATTATTTTAGCATTTTTCGGCAGTATATTTCCTGTTATTCTCTTTAATATAGATAGAAAAAAAATAATATGGACTGGCTTTTGTGGAGCTATTGGATGGACAACTTATCTCATAGTATATAATTATATTCCTTCATCTATAATGTCCTCCTTTGTAGGGGCCTTAGCTGTGGGGGTATATAGTGAGATCATGGCAAGAAAGCTTAAAACTCCTGCTATGGAGTTTTCAATACCTGGAATATTTCCTTTAGTACCTGGTATAACGGCTTATAAGACTGTAAGTGAAATTGTAGAGCAAAACTATGCTGCCGCCTCTTCTAAAGGTATGCAGACTATAGCCGTAGGTGGAGCCATTGCTTTTGGTATAATGCTTTCCTCCACTACCTTTCGTTTCATATCAAAGTTAATAAAGCAGCGAAAATAATTTAAAGGCAAAGCTTATTGCTAAATATTTAGCATAAGCCTTGCCTCCAATTTTTATATTATCATTTATATTATCAGTTTTATTTTAATAGGATTTTTAAGGTTTTAATTTCATAAGGCTTCATTTGGAAGCTTACTTTATTTCCTTCAAAATTAGCTGCCTCTAAGTCTCTTTCCATCAAGTTACACTCTATAGCTTTTTCAATGTCTTTAAATAACTCCAAGATTACATTGCTTCTCTTATTATAACACTCATACATTCTTATAATTAGAGCATCGCTCTCTTCAGCCTTCTTTATAACCTCTATTATTACATTATCCTTATCTACTTTAGCTATAGACAGAGCTCTTGGCAATTGTCCTTTATGTCCTTCTTCTATCTTGGCATAAAGTGGTACATTCAAATTGTAAGCCATTTGAACAGTATTTGCTTCCTTCCAATCTCCAGCATGAGGATATAAGGAATAAGTGAAGAAATGCTCCTCTTGATCTGTGACTGGATTTGGCTCAATCCCACTCTTTATTAGAGTTAATCTCATAACTCCTTCTTTTATGTCATGACCATACTTACTATCATTTAGTAAGCTTACTCCAAAGTCTCCTTCTGAAAGATCTGCCCACTTTTGTCCACATACTTCAAATCTTGCAGCATCCCAGGATGTATTATGATGGGTCGGTCTTTCTACATTTCCATATTGTATTTCATAAGTAGCTTTGTCTGTATTTATATCTATTGGGAAGGCGGCTTTAAGAAGTACTTGATGCTCCTTCCAATCTACATAATTATTAAAGTCAATTCTTGCTATGTCATTATAAACATAAACCTTTTGAATTATAGTTGAGTCTGAGAACTTTCTTTCTATTTTAAGAGTAGATCTCACTGGACCTTGCTCTATAACCTCTATATTCTGAACATCATCTACCTTCCACATCTTTTCAGTGTAGAATATATCTATGTCCCAATTATCAAAGTTCATAGGTTTATCTTCAAATGCCAAAAGACTATTTCCCACTTGGCCTTGTTTTAATACTTCCCTACGATTTTCTTTATCATAGAAGGACTTTATTTCACCCTTTTCATCAAATATAAGCTTAAAGAATTTATTTTCCCCTTCCTCTTTACTTAACTTAACTACTTCCGGAGCATCCACTTTAGCTTCAACTATAGTATAGACTTTATAGCCTTGAGCAGGGATTCCTTCTGCAAAGAATATAGCTTTATTAGCTTCTATTACTTGGCAAACTATTTCCTTTCCCTTTTCATCTATTAAGGCTGGTTTTTCTATACCATGTGGTATATCAAAAACTGCAATATCATTTCTCTCAAAGGATAGGGTATTGAATACTACTACAGATGTATTTTCTAAGTCTATATTTGAGCTAATAGCTTCAATAGCTTCCTTCAAGGCTTTATCTCCATTTTCTATGATTTCCTTGTACTCTTCCTTAGTCACATCATAAACCTCTTTTATTGAAGAGCCTGGTAATATATCGTGGAATTGATTTAATATTATATTTTCCCAGCCTTTATTTAATTCCTCTTGAGGATACTTCTTTCCAAGAGTCATAGCAAGAGAACTCATCTTTTCTGCAGAAGCATACAGATTTTCACTTATCCTGTTATCTCTCTTATTTCTTGCCATAGAAGTATAGGTTCCTCTATGATATTCAAGATATAATTCTCCACTCCACTTTGGAAGTCTCTTATGATCTTCTACCTTCTCCTCTAACTTCTTAAAGTAATCTAAAGATGTTCCCATTTCAACCTTAGGACAGCCTGGTATTCCTTTATTTAATCTTCTTGCAGTTTCAAGCATTTCATAGGTAGCACCGCCGCCACCATCTCCAAAGCCGAAGGATACAAGTACATCATTGTTTATTTCCTTTTGCTGATATCTATCCCAAGCCCCCATTATGGCTCCTGGGTGTATTTCTCCATTATAAGTGGTAAAATGAGAATTTGGATCTTGGTAAGGACCCTTTGTAGTTATAAAATGAGTTAATATCTCGGTGCCGTCTATTCCCTTCCAATTAAAGGTATCATAAGGCATTTTATTAAATTGGTTCCATGCAATCTTTGTAGTCATGAAATAATTCACATCTGATTTTTTAAGTATTTGTGGCAGTGCAGCACTATATCCAAATACGTCTGGCAGCCATAATATCTCACTTTCTACATTAAACTCATCCTTAAAGAACTTCTTGCCGAATAATATTTGACGAACTAGAGATTCTCCAGAGGTAACGTTACAATCAGCTTCAAGCCACATAGCTCCCTCTGTTTCCCAGACTCCTTCTTTTACTTTTTCCTTAACCTTCTCATAAACATGAGGATGATCTTCTTTTAAGAATTTATATAATTGTGGCTGACTTGACATAAATACATACTCAGGATATTCTTCCATAAGCTTTAATACTGTAGAAAAGCTTCTTGCTACCTTCTCTCTAGTCTGAGCTACAGTCCAATGCCAAGCTACGTCTATATGAGTATGACCTACGCAGGTAGCTATAGTATCATTATGTCCACATAATTTTTCATAGAACTCTTCTCTTAAATATTCATTAGCCTTATTTACAGTTTCATGAAATTCCTTTGAAAATGGTTTTCTAAGATCTAATATATTAATTGCCTCATTTAGCACAGAAAGCATATCTATTCTTCTCTTATCCTCTGCATTGAGCTTTTCACATACCCATACTGGTACTTGTAGATTATAGAATAATTCTCTTAAAGGCTTATCAATTACTACTAAATCTCCAAATAGTGTACACTTTCTATCTGCCACCATACCGCTATAAGCATGCAGATCTATGTCATAAGTCTTTCCTGCCTCAGCACAATCTGAAATTATAACCTCTCTGTGGTTTATATCTATTCCTTGAATATGTTCCCCATTTAAATAAAGTATAAATTGTGGATTTATAGCATCCCAACCTTCATCAAAGGTCTTAAAGCTTAGGGCTACTACCTTTCCTTCAAAATCTTCTGGTATGGTAACGCTTGTCTTAAACCAGCAGTGATAATCTCTTCCACCCCATAGATCTCCTGTTTGAAATTCCTTCCATTGTCCTTCTGCTTTTTCTATTCCCTCCATGCCAAGGTAATTGCCTTCAAGCATTTTATAAGCATTTATGGAAATCTTTTTGCTATAAACATAATTCTTTAACTCATGGCATATTTTTTGAACTCTCTCTAATACGTAATACATATATTAATCTCCTTTGTATTTTTAATCTATTCCTTTACTGCTCCTATAGTTAACCCATTTACAAAATACTTTTGGAAGAAAGGATATGCAAATATTATAGGTGCAGTAGCAAGCACTACCATGGCCATTTTAGCGGTTTCTTTTGGCAATCCTGCTGCCACCTCTACCTGAGTCAATCCTAATTTTGCTGCATTCTGGGATAAAAATTCCATGCTATTTTCTATTCTTATAAGTAAATATTGTAAGGGCGTTAAGGCATTTGTATCTATAAATAACATAGCGTTAAACCAGTCATTCCAATAACCTAAGGTTAAAAATAGTCCTATAGTAGCCATGCCCGGCAAGGATATGGGAAGTACTATTTGGAAAAATAGTCTTAACTCACTGGCTCCATCTATTTTTGCTGATTCAATAACTGCATCAGGTACAGAGGTTTTGAAAAAAGTTCTAAGCACCATTATATAAAAGGAATTCATACATACAGGCAGAATTAAGGCCCAAATACTATTTTTTAAATTTAGCAATCTTGTCATTATGAGATAGAAAGGAACCAATCCTCCGCTGAAAAGCATTGGTATAAAAGCCATTAATGTAAAAAACCTTCTATAAGCAAAGCTTTTTCTTGATATGGCAAAAGCATAAGTGGATATTAATAGCAATCCTAGTAAAGTTCCTATTACTGTAATTAAAATAGTTACTCCGTAAGATTTGAGCATTTGATTGCTAGAATTTAAAACGTATTTATAGGCTGCTATACTAAACTCCTTTGGAAAAAAGCTATAGCCATTAGCCTTTAATGCACTTTCACTGGTAAAAGATATGATCACTACAAAAGCAAAAGGAATAAGGCTGAGCAGTGCAAACAAACTTAATATTATATTTAGTACTATATTTGACTTTTTAGATATATTTCCGAATCTACTATTCTCTAAAAGATGAGCTTTGTCTTTTCTATTCTTAAACACTGTGTTACCCTCCTTTGCTAAAATAAAGCGTTTTCGCTGTCTATTTTCTTAACTATATGGTTTGAAACCATGATTAAAATGAAACCAACTACAGATTGATATAAGCCTGCTGCTGCGCTCATACCTATTTCTCCCATGGAGGTCAATCCTCTATAAACATAGGTATCTATAACATTTGTCACAGGATATAAGGCTCCTGAATTTTTAGGAAGTTGATAGAACAAACCAAAATCAGCATTAAATATCTTTCCTACAGACAATATAAACAATATAATTATTACTGGCTTTAACAAAGGAAGAGTAATATATCTAATTTGTTGCCATTTAGTAGCCCCGTCTATCATGGCTGCTTCATAATAGGTTTTATCTATACCCGTTACAGAAGCAAGATAAACTACAGTACCATAGCCTACACCCTTCCATTGGCTCATAAATATTAAAATATAAGGCCAATATTTAGACTCTGAATACCATGAAACCCCTTCTTTTCCCATCATATGAAGCAAGTTATTAATATACCCTTTGTCTCCACTTAAAAAGGCAAATAAGCAATAACTTACTACTACCCAAGATAGAAAATAAGGTAAGAACATGGCACTTTGATATATCTTAGCCATCCTTTTATTTAGCAGTTCATTTATAGCAATGGCTAAACAAACTGGAATCACTATGCCCAAAACAATGAATACTGCGTTGTAAAGTACTGTATTTCTGGTAATTATCCAAGCATCATTGGTTTTAAATAAGAACTCAAAATTTTTAAAACCAACCCACTTACTGGTAAAGAGACTATGGATAAACCCTTTGCTAGAAACTCTAAAATTTTTGAATGCTATTACTACACCGAACATAGGTAGGTAACTAAAAATTAAAAACCATAGGGCTCCCGGTATAGCAAGTAGCAAAAGTTCTTTGTTTCTATTGAATGATTTAATAAACTTTTGCATCCTTTTACCCCTCTCTCGTAAGAAAACGTTATCCTGTCTAAAATATATCATAGGACTATCTTACGTTAAAGTTGATAAAATTCAGTTTTACTGTAATTATTATAGGTATTAAAAAAATGTACTTAAGGCTAGGCATTCTCTATATAAGAATCCCCTCTGACATAAGTACATTTCTTTATATATAGGAGTATGTGAAAAACATAGGTATTCTTTTTCACGGGCCGCTGGTGGGGCTCCACGCGCGGTGTAGGGAAACCTATAGAATACCTTTTTTCACATCCTCCTATAGGAGAAAAAATGTTTAAGCTAAATATGATTTGCTGTATTGCAATTAATAACTTTTACTTTCTCTTAAGGTGCTAGGTGATATACCAAAATACTCTTTAAATCTTCTATAGAAATAGCTGGTATCTACATAACCCACCATCTTCGCTATATCATTAACCTTTAAATTTGTACTTAATAAAAGCTCCTTTGCCTTTTCATTTTTCACTTTATTTAAGTAATCTGAAAATGCCATACCCACTTCCTTATGAAAGATTTGTCCTAGGTAAGAAGGATTAACATTGTATTTAAAGGATAAGGTTTTTAAGGATATTTCTTCTTTGAAGTTCTGATTTATATAATTTAAAATCTGCTGTATTACAGGACTCACACTATTATAATTGTTTTTTAGTTTTTCTATAAGCTCCTCACATTTTGTTTTTAAAGCTCCCGTTAATTGCTCCATAGTTCTTAAATTGCATACTTCAAATATCAGCTCTTTTAAGTTCTCATCTTCCCCTTCCGTAGAAAAATTTAATTCCTTAAGAGTTCTTTTTAAAACCAACATCATTTTTATAGCTATATTTTGTAATTCTTCTGGCTTAACAATGCTTTTCTTAAATAGCTGCTCATAGGTATAATCAATATAAGCATTTATACTTTTTAAATCCTTACTTAAAATTAGCTTTCTGAATTCCTGTACATCAAAATTTGAAGAATAGCTGTTTTGCTTTTCCATCTCGCTTATATGTTCTATGGATATTATCTTATTATATCCGCTGCTTAATATATATTTTTGCAGTTCCTTTGCGGTAAAATAGCTTCTATAAACAGTCTTGTAGGACTTTTCTATATTTCCTAAGGTTATAAAGAAATTTAAAGAAAACTCCTCTCTTAAGGATTTTAGCAATTTATCACTAGCTGCTTTCATATTATGATAAGTCAAAGCTTCATCATTACTTCCATATATTATTGTTATATCTCCCTCTAAGTCATGAAACACTGCAGATGAATTTAATTCCTTTTCATAACTCTTCACTTTATTATATATTTTAAAATACATTTCGCTATTTTCTTTTAAATCCTCTTTTATTTTAATAATAGCTGCCATATAATTTTCATAGAATAAATCTATACCTAGCACAAAACTTCTCTCTTCTAGTTCATAATTGCTTATGGAATCACTAGCCCATCTATATAGAATATTTTCTTTTAATATCTCTAAATCCACCGCTTCCGTTAAAGGTTTCTTAATTGAGCTTTCTAGCTTCTTTATGGTATTGTCTAAAGTAGCTTCCAATTCCTCTTCATTTATAGGCTTTAATATATAATTTTCTATACCTAGTGATATACCTTCCTTAGCATAATTAAAATCATCATAGCCGCTTAAAATAATAAATTTAGTTTCTGAATTTATTTCTTTTATCTTTCTTATAAGCTGCAGTCCGTTTAATTTAGGCATGGTAATGTCCGTTATCACTATATCTACAGGATTATTTATAAACTTTTCATAAGCTTCTTCTCCATTTAAGGCTGTATCCTCAATAGTCATTTCCAATTCATTCCATTGTATAAGGTTTTTTAAGCCGTTTAAAATTAGCACTTCATCATCCACCAACAGAACTTTATACATTTCCTTGAGCCTCCCTATTTGGAATTTTAATAATCACTGTAGTACCTCTTGAGCCTTTACTTTTAATGGTTATTCCGCAATCCTTACCGTAGGTTAGAACCAATCTTTCATGCACATTAAGGATACCGATAGATTTAATGTTCTCTCTAGTTATGTCATAATTTTTTAGATTTTCTTCTATTTCTTTTAATTTTTCCTCTTCAATGCCTTTGCCATTATCCTCAAGAGATATTATTATATGTTCTTTCTCTTTTTCCACAGTTATAAGCAAGAAATTATCATCATTTTCTAATCTTACCCCGTGCACTATATAGTTTTCTATAATAGGTTGTAATGTAAACTTGATAATTTCTTTAGTTATTAAATCTGGCTCTATATCTATATAGTATTCAAATTTACCTTCATATCTAAATTTAAATAAATCCAGATATAACCTGCAATGCTCTAATTCTTGACCAATGGTAATTAAACTTTTTCCTTTAATTATATTTCTAAACAAGGTGGCTACATTATAGAGCATCTTACCAATTTCTTTGTCCCCATTAGATATAGCCTTCATTCTTATAGATTCTAAGGTATTATATAAAAAATGAGGGTTTATTTGACTTTGTAAAGCTACTACTTCCGCATTTTTTTGCTTTATCTCCGCTACATATACTTTATTTATATAATCATCAAGAGTTTTACACATATTATTAAAACTCTCTGAAATCATGTTTAACTCGTCATCTTCGAAGCTATTAGGAATGCTTACCTTAAAATTTCCCTTTTGAAGCTCCTTCATAGCCTTCATTATATTTTCCGTTCTTTTTGACAACCCGTCTATTTTTAGTATTATAATAAATTCAGCTATAAATATTAATAGCAAAGCTAATATATAGATAGTGCTTACAATGATTCTGCTTCCTTCAAACACATTAGCTACAGGTAGTATTCCTACTACAGTTACACCTACTCCACCTGTAGCTATATCAATGTAGCTATTTTCTTTAAGCATTATAGACTTGTCTGTAGTTTTTAACTTGTCCAAATAAGGGTATACCTTTCTAGTGTATACTTTTAAGGAATCATATATAACCTCACCATCTTTATTGATTACTACTACATTACTTTTAGCTTTTGCATAGCTTTTTACCATATTATCTATAGCATCTAATTTGTATCTAATTATTAAGCTACCAATGTTCTCCAGCTTGTAAGGATCGTTTATGCTATTTATGGTATAATAACACCCTTGTCCATCTTTTGATGAAATAGAATTTAGCATATTACTAAAATTTCTATTGCTTTTTTCCTCCATGCCCTCTAGATTTATTCTTTTGCCTACATCATATATATAGCCTACAGTGCCTAAATGATCATATACTGCAAAGGTATCATTCTTATTGCTATAAAATATTACATTTTCAATATTGCTATTGCTAGAAAAGCAGTTTCTTACAAAGGTATCTATTCCCACAAAAACCGATAATTCTGATAAATAATAGTTATCAAGTCTGAGCTTTATATAATCTTCATAGTTATTATTTAAAAAATTTAAAATATCCCTTCGTTCCATAGGCTTAGTATATATAGCATCCGTCAAGACTTTAGAGGTCTCATATTGTACCTTAAAATAATTGTGAACATTTTCAATTATCTTTTGATTGAGATAAACTTGATTATTTTTCATAGTCTTTTTTATATTTGTAGTTACAAAGGCACTAAGTCCTAGAAGAGCTGCTACTATTATTGCTGAATACATAAAAAATACTTTTCTGAATACCTTAATTCTAAAAAAGCTCAATATTTAACCTTCCTTTCAATATCAGTATACGATTTCAACCAATATATATCTTATTTAAAATTATAATATATAGCTTTAGGTTTAAAGTGGAGTTTTTACACTTTTAATGAACAATTTCTATAAATGTTTCACTAACCACTTAAAGCGTATTGATATATAGATAAACATTACGTAAACTTAATTTATACATGTTCCAAAATCACAGCTTTAAGTGATTATGGTACATGTATAAATTAATAGTTGAAGTTGTTTATCTATAATCAAAATATAATATTAAACTTATGATTATATAAAGCTTTTAAGAAAGGAGACCCTTATGAATAAATATTTTAATTTTGAAAACCTAAACACCATATTTAACTACGTTTTCTGGTTTTTTATTGGTAATATTTATTTTCTAATCTGCAATATACCCTTTATTATATATTTGCTGCTATTTGGTTTTAAAAGCTTTCAGAGTTCCATTGTGTTACTGTTTGTAGTACTGCTTCCCTTAGGTCCTTCAATTACTGCTTTATTATATGTAATGGGAAAGCTGGTAAGGTACAAGGATACCTCTATCACCAGAGACTTTTTTTCAAGTTATAAAAATAACTTTGCTACTTCTATAACTACAGCATTCGTATATGAAATACTAATATTTATGCTTTTTTTTAATATTACTTTTCTTAAAGCTACCTCCTATGGAAGCTTGCTAATGCCCTTTTTCTATATAAGTCTTTTAGTTATATTTTGCTGTATTACTTACTCATATACTCTCATTGCTAGATTTCATATAAGCACTATAAATGTTTTTAAAAACTCTTTGATATTGTGTATTTCTAATCCTCTTATAACTTTAGGTAATATGATTATATTTCTATTTGCCCTTGCCTTTATAGAAATTAAAGCCTCCTACGCTTTTCTTTTTTTAAGCAGTATTGTATGTTTTTTATTAATGTTTTTTCAAGAAAATCTTTTTAAAGAACTTCAGGAAAAAAACAAAACCTCCCCATAGTAGATTATAAATCTTCTATAAGGAGGTTTATATTATTGCAATCCTACGCTGATTAAAAGTGCCTTATCAACTTTATCCATATCGGCTTCAGTCATATGTCCTATCTTCTCTTTTAATCTTCTTTTATCTAAAGTTCTTATCTGTTCAAGCAAAACAACTGAATCTTTATTTAGCCCATATTCTTCTGAGGAAATTTCTACATGGGTAGGAAGCTTTGCTTTATTTATCTGAGAAGTTATAGCGCTTACAATTACTGTTGGACTATACTTATTTCCAATATCGTTTTGAATTATTATTACTGGTCTTATTCCACCCTGTTCTGAACCTACTACAGGGCTAAGATCAGCATAAAATATATCTCCTCTTTTCACTATTATAGTCGTCATTGGGCAAATCACTCTCCGAAAGCCATGTCTCATATTCTAAACATTCTTTTAAATCATAGGCACTACTCATTTCAGAAAACTCCAAATTTATAGTTCCCATTTCTGCATAACCCTTTTTCATATTTTCAATATATTCTAATTTCTTTTTTTCCTCTATATATAATATTACGGCTTGCTTTATAAATTGACTCTTTTTTTTATTGTCTTCCTTAAGTGCTTCTGAGAGGCTAAAAAATAATCTCTTTGAACTTGACATATTAAAATTAATACCTCCTATTTTAAAAGCGCATAAATATGTATATTACAATTATAGTGCTAATTTTGTCAATATGTCAAAGGATTTCTCTCTTTTTTCATCATTTTACTACAAAGCACATTCTAGTAAAAATAGATTTTTCTACACATAATTTCTTATTTTTACAACCTCTCCATTTTTAATATATACTCTAGGAACTCTCTTGCTTATCATGCATACCACTTCATAGCTTATGGTTCCTATTAAATTGGCTATATCATCAGCATCAAATTTAACTCCATTATCTTCTCCCATGAGTATAACATCATCCCCAATGTTTACCTCTCCCACTTCTGTTACATCAACCATACACTGATCCATACATATCCTTCCTACCACCGGTGCTAATTTACCATTTATGATAACCTTAGCTTTTCCAAAAAGTAGCCTTGTATACCCATCAGCATATCCCACTGGCAATGTAGCTATAAGGCTTTCTCTCTCTGTTTTAAATCCTCTTCCGTAGCTTATGTACTCACCTTTAGGCAATTTCTTTAAATGTATAACATTAGTCTTTAGGGTCATAACGGGTTTTAAAATTATTTTATTCATTAAGACTTCATTAGATGGATAATGTCCATAGAGTATAATGCCTGGTCTCACAGCATCATAATAAGTTTCAGGCAAATCTATGATTCCTGCACTATTGCCAATATGTCTAATTTTAGGATTAACCCCTTTACTTTTAAGTTCATCACAAAACCAATCAAACTTATTAAGCTGGAAGTAGGTATATTCCTTATTTCCTTCATCAGCGCTAGAGAAATGAGAAAACACTCCTTCAATGATTATATTAGGCAGTTTACTAATTTTATATACATCCTCTAGACTTTTTTCATTAGGCAAGAATCCAATCCTTCCCATGCCCGTATCTAATGCTATATGTATTCTAGCATATTTATTAAATTTTTTAGCTTCCTTAGATAATGTTTCAGCATAGTCATAGCTGCATACCGTTTGCTCTATATCATAATTTATTAGTTCTTTAGCAAAGGTTAGAGGAGTATAGCCTAATATCATAATAGGAGCTTTTATTCCTCCTCTTCTTAGTTCCATAGCCTCTGTAATAATGGCAACCCCTAATCTTGTAGCTCCATTTTCTAATAAGGTTGGTGCGATTTCAAGAGCTCCATGTCCATAAGCATCAGCCTTTATTATTGCTATAATCTCCTTGCTGTTAGTTAATCTTTTAATCTCTCTTATGTTGCTCTCCAAATTATTTAAGTTTATCTCAGCCCAAACTGGTCTTATGCTTTTAAACATCATTAATCCCCCTCTTGTGCCCCACAAGAAAAAATGCTACTACAGGGAAACAAAGGTGAAACTTAACTTAAACATGTTCCAAAATGGCATCTTTAAGACATTATGGTACATGTTTAAGTTAATAGTTGAACTTGTTTCCCCTACATAAAAAGATTTTTGTCCAATTCATCCTCTACCTTAAACCCCTCATAAACTACCTGTAATCTTTCATTCCCCCTATCGTCATAGACTATTAACTTATCAGGTAGGCTATTATCTTGATTAATAAATAACACTGCCTTATTTATATTTTTATTATTTCCTGGTATAAATAATTCTACAACAGCATAATTTTTACCTTCTATTTTTTTACAAAAATATTTTATATCCTCACTGGTGTACATTAAATTAATGTATTCACCTATAAAAGTATACTTATATAGCTCATCAAAATCTTTCTCTAGAGTATACTTAGCATTATTCTTCACATCTTGTACAAAAATCTTTTTATCCTTATATATTTGTATTCTATCTTCTCCTATTTCTAATCTGTATCCTTTAGTAGAATCATAATATTGCTTGCATCTTTCAGTGGTCTCTCCTCTTGAGTTTTTATAACTAAATATGGCATCAGTGCTATAACTCTTTATAGTCTTTAAGAAATCAAAATTTTCTTCTGCAGTTTTAGGTTTCCTTTTACATGAGCAAAATACCACTGATATAACAATGATAAATATTATAGATAATATTAAATATAGTTTATTTTTCATCTTATCCCCCTATAGACCATTTCCTCATAATACTATTATTCTATAGGGAGAAATTTTATTCTAATTATATTTTAGATTTCTCTTGAAGCTTTTTTATGCCATAAGGTATTCTTTCAATTATATGGCTTGCATTAACAGCATACATATCTTTTGAAAGCTCCTCCCCCAGATATCCATGAAGAAAAGCCGCACTACAAAGAGCTCTTAAGGGTTCTTGCCCTTGAGATATAAAACCTGCAATAATTCCTGTTAGGCAGTCACCCATACCTCCTGAGGCCATAGCGCTATTACCTGTAGGATTTATATAAGTGATGTCTCCATCAGTGATTACAGTATTATAGCCTTTTAGAAGTACAATTACCCCATATTTAGCCGCAAAATCCTTTGCCACTTCTACTCTATTTTCTCTTATATATTCTATAGAAAGAGAAGTTATCTTAGCCATCTCTCCTAAATGAGGGGTTAATATAACCTTTACCTTACTTTCCTTTAAAAGCTCTAAATTGCCTTCCAGCACATTTATACCATCTGCATCAATTACTACTGGCCCATTAGCATTAAGGAGTATCTTCTTAACCGTTTTTAAAGTGTTAGGACTATTTCCTAAACCAGGCCCTACACATATTACGTTACTTTTTAAAATAAAGTCCTGAAACTTAGATTCCTCCTCAATATCCATAGTCATAGCTTCCACAAGCTTACTGCTTAATATATCTCTTATTTTTTTTACGCAGCCTAGAGTTACTAAACCCGCTCCAGATCTAACAGCGGCTTCAGTGGTAATATAGGCGGCACCTGTAAAACCTTCACTGCCAGCCACCACTAGAACTCTTCCATAGTCACCTTTATAGCCATATTTCTCTCGTAAGGGCAGGTCCTTTGCTATATTATCCCTCTCTAATATAAATTCATTATTATGAAAGTGTTTTATTACCTTTTCAGGAATGCCTATATCCTCAACCACTATGTCTCCAGTAAACTTATCAGTGCCATAAGCTAAAAATCCTCTTTTATATAACTGAAAGCTTATAGTTTTTTTAGCTCTTATGCCTTGTCCTAGCACTTTCCCTGTGTTACTATCCATACCTGAAGGTACATCTACAGCCACTACCTGCTTGCTATTTTCATTAATCACAGATATGACAGAACTGTATAGCTCCGTAATTTCTCTTTTAAGACCAGTGCCAAAAATAGCATCTATTACTACATCAGCCTTCTCTAATGATTCTCTTAAACTAGTAACATCATCCATATTGTTAATTTTTAATGGCTTTACATCTATCTTTTTAAGTATATTATAATTGATTTTACAATCTTCTGTCATATGAATACTATTTCCAATTACAAATACCTGTATGGATTTTCCTCTTAGCTTTAAATGTCTTGCTATAGCAAAACCGTCTCCCCCATTATTACCTACTCCGCATATAACTACATAACTATTGTATTTATCTAATGCTAAATGCTGTAATACTTTTAAAGCAGCATTTTCCATAAGCACTATACCTGGAATACCAATTTCCTCTATAGCAGCTTTATCTATATTCCTCATAATTTCCGCTGTACCAATTTTCATGCTATTTCACCTCCAAAATCGCATAAGCTATAGCTTTATCTCCATCATGGGATATGCTCAAATGCACAATATAATCTCCATGAATTTTTGCTAGCTCCTGAGCTTTTCCATAAAGTAATACTTTGGGCTTTCCAAGATTATCTCTAAATATTTCAATGTCCTTCATTGAAAATTTTCTAAAACCAGTGCCTAAGGCTTTACTTATAGCCTCCTTAGCCGCAAATCCTCCTGCAGCATGCTGAGGCTTAAAGCCCTTGCCTTGAAAATATTCAATTTCTTTTTCTGTAAATACTTTATATATAAACCTAGGATTATCCTTTATAGCTTTATCTATTCTCTCTATCTCTATAATATCCGTGCCTATACCCAATATCATTCTTATTTCTCTCCTAAAATAAATTAATAATTGACTGTAACTATTAATATATCACAAACATTTAAAAAATGCGTAGCATTTTTCAATTCACAATGCACAGTTCACAATGCACAATTATCGTGAATTGTGCATTATCCAAATTGCCTTAGTATAGGAGGATGTGAAAAAAGGTATTCTATAGGTTTCCCTACACCGCACGTGGAGCCCCACGAGCGGCCCGTGAAAAAGAACACCTATGTTTTTCACATCCTCCTATATATTATTATAAAAAGCATGATTTTATAATAAACTAAAATTAATTTACTATAAAACCATGCTTTTGTTCTGTTTGCTAATTTGTAGCAGTATTTATAAAAGCTTCGTCAAAATCTGCAATATAGTCATCTACGTACTCGCCTATTATGTCAATTAAATGAATTGGAGAAACTGAGTTCTCATAAAGCATTTTTAGCATTTGGTGTACTCTATGTCTTTGAGGGCTTATGCTACTTACACCATCTCTTTCGATATTAACAACTACTCCATTTACCAAATCCTGTCTCTCAATCTCCACGCCATAGGATTGAACTTCAATGCTGCCTTCTTCAAAAGGCAAAGTAATTTGTCCTTTTGTCATCCTGTAAGAGTAAACATAGACCCCTTTTTCAGTAACCTCAGTTCTTGATAAATTTTCAACTATTAACATTTTTCTCCCCCCAAAACCTAATATAAACAAGTGCAGCAATGGTATCTTAAAGTAATTTGCTATGTAGTGTATATACTGCTTTCAAGTATTTATGATACCATTGTATATATAAAAATTATGTCATATTATACACCTTCACTCTAGGATTTTATCCTTCTAAAGTGACAGCTTTAGCATTATACCACTATACAAAGTTTGGGGTATTTCCTTATATTGTAAATTAATAAAATAAAATAGTCTTCATGTGTCGAATATAATAACAAAATGCTATACGCTTTTTTTATAATCTCTTCTTTATTTCACTATAGCTATTTTTACTTAAAGAAACTTCTTCATCCTTAACTTCATGAGAAGAGAATTTTGCCTCATTATATATATCTGTAATATTCTTAGCAGGCTCCTTTACTCCTATTTTAGCTATAAGTAGATTTTTTAGCTGACTTCCCGTCATATACTTTCTAAATATCTCTTTATTATGAGTCTTTATTAATAAATGTCTATAGGTGTTAATCACCTGTTCTCTATTAGTTTTTGGTATGAATATATCTTTAATTGATTTTATTAGACTTTTCTTTTGCTTATATTCTACTCTATCTATCTTTTCTCTAGTTTCTTCAATAATACCCTCTTTTAAGGATTTCTTATACCTATATCTCTTTATAACCCTATATACGATATAAGCTAATAAAACCAATGTTATAACCTTAAAAACATTGACCATAATGTTCATATTTTCTGGATTTACTATAGGTAATTCCTCTGGCACATTTTGTGGTTTTTGCACGTCCAATTGTTCTTGCTGAAACTTTAACAATAATTTTAATACGAAATTCATCAACCATGATATAGGCCTATCTAGTATGGTAAACAACAGCCATACAAAAGCATAAATAATTTTATTAACTATACCAGCTAAAAATCCAAATATAATTTTTATATAGCTAAACACCGTATCTGTAGAAAGTATCAATATAAAAGCAAAGGTAGCAGCATTGTAAATAACATTGTATTTATCATTAACCTTATAAAAATATTTCCTTGCTTCTCTTAATATCCATATGGCTAATAAGAGAAATATTAGATAATATCTAAAAATATATTGAGCATATTGTCTCTCTACACCTATATAAAATACTATGGTAATAAAAAGCATGGTAATCATAGCCTTAATCTTATTTCTATAAAAATCGTAATTTATACCCTCTGTACTGACCTTTGGCAATACCAATATAGTTATAAAGCCCAAAAACCCTCTAGGTATAAAAGAATCTTTTCCATAAAATAAATAAAAGGCTGAAAAATTTATCACAAGCAATGATATTATTATCCAAGAAGCCTTTTTATTTCCCATCTCTAATATGTGCATCATCATAGCTATAAAAATCACTATAAATAAGTCTATATAACCAATTTGAACCTTTGCTAGCATATTAGCTATGACTCCCCACAGGATATATATAAATATTGTCACTATGAAGCTATATAAAATTTTAATGATTCTATATTTATTAACCTGCATTACTACCCCTCCCTATAATTTATCTTTTCAATCATGTGAATAGGAGGTATAGTTCCCTGCAATGAAGTATCTATGACTTTTAGCAGAAAACCCTTTTTTCTTAATTCTGTTAAGCAAGTTATGGTTTCATCATCCATATAGGCTGTAACCATTACATATAAGGCATTAAGGTTAAACCTTTTACTCTTTTCTTGAAGATATATATAGAACTCATCCTTAGGTACATAATCAATTCTAGCCCCTAATTCTAACATAGCCTTAAAATTATTAAGAGAAGGAGGGATGCTCATATCGTTCTCTCCATAAAAGCTTATAATTTGAGCATTGGTATATAATCCTGTAGGTATACCCTCAGCTATGGTATAAGAAGCCATAGACATCACCACATTTATACTTCTTTCCACAGCACTCTTATCTATACTTTGCCAGTAGGGCCTCCCTTGCTGTACATTGATTATAAAAACCACTTCTCTTTCTGAAGTATAATCATACTCTCTTACCATAAGCTTATTCATTTTCATTGAAGAATTCCAATGGATATCCTTCATTCTATCTTCCCTAGTATATTCCCTTATTCCTTTTATATATAAAGGATCTTTATATATCCATCTCTTTATAATTTCTTCTCCCTGCAAGCTATTATTATTGAACTCTAACTTTTTAGGGTCTAGTATTTTTGGATATACTACTATCTCTAACATTTCCATGAAAGACATAGTTTTGCTTGAAAATCCGAAGATATCACCTACGGTTACTACCATATTTCTTATAAAGTAAACTCCCCGATTATCAATTTTTACCCTATGAGCTCTCTTCACTCTTTCATACCATAGTACACTATAGCTGCTGACGTAGTAAGAAAAATCCCCAGTATTCCTTTGAGTAGAAGAATCTAATCTTTCCACGCCATTTAAATATTCCTCTTCTATATTTAAAAAGGATATGGGAAGCCATTTCTTATTTTCTATCTCAGTAATTATCTTAAATTCTTCACCTGGAAATATCATATTATTATCACAGCTTCTTTTAATAATAAGGTTTTTGAAGCCTTTTTCTCTTGTAAATTCCGCTACAAAAAGAGCTATAACTATTACAAAAGCAAATATAAAATATCCTTGCATCCACATCACCCCTAAATTTTCTCTAAAGGAGTATGCACGGTGTTAAGTATTTCTTCTATTATGGAAATAGCCTTATCTTCAAAGGATCCTAACCCAGATTTTAAAATAATTCTATGGCTTAATACTGGTATGGCCATTTCTTTTATATCTTCTGGCAAAACATAATCTCTGCCCTTTATAGCTGCCAAGGCTTGGCTTCCTTTCATTAAGCTTAAAGAGGCTCTTGGAGAGGCTCCTAATTCAATATCCTTATGCTTTCTCGTAGCAGTTACCAAATCTAATATATAACTCTTTATACCTTCGCTAACTTCTATATTTACATAGTTTTCTTGCACATATTGAATCTCTTCTATGGTTATGCTTGGCTCTAAATCTTCTAGAGGATCCTTTTGTATAAAGCGGTCCAATATGCTTTTCTCTTCTGCATACTCAGGATAACCTAAGGAAAGCTTTATAAAGAATCTATCTAATTGAGCCTCTGGTAAAGGGAAGGTTCCAAATTGCTCCACAGGGTTTTGAGTAGCTAAAACAAAAAAAGGCTTTTTTAATTTTATAGTGTTACCCTCTACAGTAACTTGTCTTTCTTCCATACACTCAAGCAAAGCGGACTGAGTCCTTGGAGTTGCCCTATTTATCTCATCGGCTAGAACAAACTGGCTTAATAATGGACCTTCTTTAAATTCAAATTCCATAGTCTTTTGATTATAAAAATAGATACCTGTTAAGTCCGAAGGCAACAAATCTGGAGTAAATTGTATTCTTTTAAAAGAGCAGTTTAAGGTTTTTGAAAGTGATTTTGCTAACTTGGTTTTCCCAAGCCCCGGTGCATCCTCTAACAAAACATGACCGGAACATATAAAGGCTACAATAACCTTATCAATTTTATCCTGCTTCCCCACTATTACTTTACCCACATTGCTATGTATCTTTTCTCTAAATTCTTGGAATTTTGATACTTCCATAATATATTGCCATTTAAGCCCAAAACTTAAATAGCTCCCCCCTTTTTATTGAATTATTTAAATATTTTGCTTTTTTTATTATAACACAAAAATAAAAATTACGATGCAACTTTTATTTAATTCAAAAAAGCGACTTTCGTCGCTTTTTTATATCATCGCAGGAAAAAGTGATGAAATAGCTGTCACAATAACTGCTGATATAATGCCTCCTAAGGCATTACATATAAAGGCTTTTTTAAGATCAAAACCTAAAAAAGCAGCCAAGGCGCTTCCAGTCCATAACCCTGTGGTAGGTAGAGGAATACCCACAAAGGTTATTAGCCCTATTTCCTTATACTTTTCTAACTTCCCAGTATTTTTCTGTAGCTTATTTTCTATGAAGTTTGTTAAAGGTTTAAAAAACTCATAACCTTTCATCCATTTAAATATGGCATTAAAACATAATAGAACAAAAGGCACCGGAAGCAAGCTACCTAAAAAGCTGGCTATCATTGTAGCTATAGGATTTAATCCATAACCTATTATCCCTATAGGTATAGCAGCCCTTTGCTCCGTTAATGGTATTGCAGACATTATAAAAACTTTAAATAAACTATACCAATCCATAATCACTGCTCCTTCGTTTATAAAAAATTCTCTCCAGAGAATTCCACAATATTTATATTATACTTATTAACAACAAATTTTTGCAACCTTTTAATTCTTAAATTATTATTAAGTTATCCCCATACAAAATAGTTCACTAGCTAATTTTTGTTTTATATTTAACAATTTTTTTATCAAAACAATTGACCTAAATAAAAATTTAACATATAATTATATTGTAATAATTATTCTTTAATAATAATTATCTTTTCACTAAATTAAATATTATAAAGTTTTTTCTATAAATTAAAAGTTAATTGAGTTCTCTTTATTTATAGAAAAAGCTTTAACCTGCAAATCTTGCATAGTAATAACAAAAAAGAGTAAGTATATATATAAGTTATAATAATAGTCACATATTTAATGCGCTTTGATTTTAAAACTTATTTAATACACTTCTTTAATAATTTAGTGATATAATTAATATATTACATATATTTACATGAAAGGGATGTGAAATATGAAATCATTAGAAGTTAAAAAAGATATTTACTGGGTAGGTGCCTTAGATCCTGACTTAAGAATATTTGACATAATAATGTATACTCCTTACGGAACCACTTATAACTCCTATATAGTTAAGGGTAGTGAAAAAGTTGCTCTATTTGAGACTGTAAAAGCTGAATTTTTCGATGAATACCTAGACAGACTTCAATCTTTAGATGTGGACATAACAAAAATCGATTATATAGTAGTTGATCATACAGAACCCGATCACGCTGGTTCTGTGGCTAGAATATTAGATTTATCCCCTAATGCTAAAGTAGTAGGTTCCCCTGCAGCTATAAAATTCATGAAAAAAATCGCTAATAAGCCTTTTGAATCTATCGTGGTAGGCGATGGAGATTCCTTAAGCTTAGGAAATAAAACTTTGAAATTTATATCCGCTCCTTTCCTACATTGGCCAGATAGCATATATACCTATATTCCTGAAGATAAAATGCTAATAACCTGTGACTCCTTCGGAAGCCATTATTCTACACAAACCATCTTCGATGATCTAGTAGAAAATGAAGAGCATTACATGGAAGCTTTAAAATATTATTTTGATTGTATCTTTGGACCTTTCAAGCCTTATGTTTTAAAAGCCTTAGAGAAGATAAATGATTTAGAAATTAATACTGTAGGTACAGGTCACGGACCAATCCTTAGAAAAAACATTAAAAAAATCATGGAATTATACAAGGGATGGAGTACTCCGTCTACTGACAATGATGGAAAAAATAAAGTAACCATATCCTATGTTTCCGCTTATGGATATACCAGGTCTTTAGCTGAAAAGATTTCAGAAGGTATAAAATCCAAGGGTGAATTTGAAGTTAAAATGTATGATGTAATCCATCATGAAATGGGTGATATATTAAGTGATATAGCAGAATCTGACGGTATATTATTTGGTTCTCCAACAATAAACGGCGATATGCTAGAACCTATTCGTGATGTGTTAACTAAATTAAATCCTATAGTCCATGGCGGTAAGGTAGCTGCTGCTTTTGGCTCTTACGGTTGGAGCGGAGAAGCTGTGCCTTATATTGAAAATAGATTAAGAGAACTAAAAATGCAAATGGTTACTCCTGGTTTAAAGATAAACTTTAAGCCTTCTGAGGAAGAACTAGATAAAGCCTTTAATTTTGGTGCTAGCTTTGCTGAAAAAATTATTGAGAAAATAAATAAAAAAACCATGGCTCCTATTAATGGAAAGCAGAAAAAGACAAGATATTGGAAATGTCTAATCTGTGGTCAAATCTTTGAAGGAGACAGTGCTCCAGAAATTTGCCCAGTTTGCGGCGCTTCTGCTGAGCAATTCATAGAAGTTAAATCAGAAGATAGTGAATTTAGATCAGAAACTAACGAAAAATTTGTGGTTATTGGAAATGGTGCTGCAGGCTTCTATGCTGCTGAAGCTATAAGAAAGAGAAATCCTAAAGCTAAGATTCAAATCTTATCAAAGGAAAAAGCCTTAGCGTATTATAGGCCTCAGCTTTCAGATTATATATCTTCTTCCATACCAGAAGAGGAATTCTATATAGCTCCTGAAAAATGGTATGAAGATAATAATGTAGAGCAATTATTAGGAGTATGGGTAGCTTCTATAAAACCTGAGAATAAGAAAATCTTATTAAGTGATGGAACAGAACTATTCTACGATAAATTAATATTAGCTAATGGTAGCCACAACTTTATACCACCAGTAAAAGTAGCTTGCGATGCATTAAAAACTGCTACTGGGGATTTAATATTAACTTCATCAAATTATGATAAAGTAGATGGAATATTCACCTTAAGAGAACTAGAAGATGCAGATAATATTAAGGACTATTTATCAACATCTAAAAAAGCCTTAGTCATAGGAGGAGGTTTACTAGGCTTAGAAGCCGCTTGGGAAATGAAAAAGATTGGCTTAGAAGTTACTGTAGTAGAATTCGCTTCTAGACTTCTTCCAAGACAGCTTGATAATGAAGGTGCTGCCTTACTAAAATCTATTGCAGATAAATCAGGCATTGAACTAATCCTTGGAGATTCTGTGGAAGAAATTATTGCTGACTCCTGCATACTTTCTGAAAACAAGGTTAAGGGAAAAGTAATGGGTGTTAAGCTCAAGAGTGGAAAAACTCTAGACACAGATGTAATACTATTCTCTGTGGGTATAAGACCAAATAAAGAATTAGCTGAGCAAGCTGGAATTAAATGTGATAAAGGTATAATAGTAAATCACAAAATGGAAACAAATGTTAAAGATATCTATGCTTGCGGAGATGTGGCTGAACTTAACTGCATAGTATATGGCAACTGGCCTGCAGCAATAGAAATGGGTAAAATAGCGGGAGCAAATGCCGTAGGAGATAATCTAGAATTTGAAGGCTTTGTATCCTCCACAATATTCAAAGCCTTAGATGCTGAAATCTTCTCAGCTGGTACAATTAATTTTGATGATACCTCCTTACAACAACTAGGCTTTAAGGATAATGCTAAAGGTTTATACAAAAAATTATTCTTTAAGAATGGAAAGCTAGTAGGTGGAATTTTAATAGGAGATACCTCAAAATCAGCGACAATAATTACAGGTATTCAAAAGGAAGCTACTATTCAAGAACTAGTTAAAGAAAACTTAATATAATTCACTTTTTTAATTCTCAATTCACAGTGCACAATGCACAATTAATGAAACTTTTTCTTCATTACATTACGAAAAAATTATGAATTATAAAAGCGTGGGCTGGCCCACGCTTTATTTAAATTAAAAAGAGTAAAAAAGTCGTGGCTAAACTAGCCACGCTTTCTAAATTCTCAATTTTTTCGAAGCTCTAGCGGAGAAAAAATTTCCCCAATTGTGCATTGTGAATTGTGCACTGTGCATTGTTTAAGCTTCTTCTTTCTTCTTGTATTCTACAAAATGAAAATCTTCTGCTACCACTTCAGAGAGATATTTTTTATTTCCATCCCTATCTTCGTAAGTTCCAGTTCTTAGTCTTCCGCTAACACTTATAAAACTGCCTTTGCGTAAGTATTTGCATATTATCTCAGCCTTTTTTCCCCATATGGATACAGGTATGAAATCTGCTTTTCTTTCTCCATCTCCGTTTTTATAACCTCTATCTACAGCTATTACAATTCTTGTCATAGATTTTTGAGACTCTTCTAATATTTTTAGCTCAGGATCCTTTACTAGTCTACCTACTAGTAATATCTTATTCATAAAATCACACTCCATAAATATATTATGTACACTTTTTCCTTAGAAATTATATCCACATTGTGTAATTTTATTCACTTATAATAAAAATTACGAAGGTAATTTTTATTTAATGCCATTAGCTACTTTTACTAAATCAAAAATATCTATAACTCCATCAAAATTAAGATCATATTTATAGTCCCAATTAGCTTCTCCATATTTTAAATTATATCTTTGAGCTATAGAAGCCAAATCTTTAATATCTACTATACCATCACTGTTTAAATCTAAACTTAATACTTGTCCTCCTAACGCCCTAAAAGCATCAGGAATTCCCGGACTTGCTACTTTATTTTTTAAGCTTTCTAGAGGCTTATAATTATTCAAAATCCTATTTTTTATTTCCTCTATATTTGTTGTACCCTTAGCATATAGCAAGGCTGCCAGTCCTGTGATATAAGGTGCTGCCATAGACGTTCCATCGTAGAATTCATAGCTTTTATCATAGTTATAGCTAGGAAGATATTCTAATACTGAAATTGCATTGTTGCTAATAGTATATCCTTGACTATTAATATAGCTATCCTTATTAACTTCTAAAGCATAATTACCGCCTTTAGAAATCTTATAGCTGCTTTGCTCTGTAATATAGCTTTCATTCATATTTACACTTTCAAAGGCTGTGCCCTTCATTCCCTTTACAGCTTGTACACCTTCATCTTTAAATAAAATCTTTACTCCCATATATTTTAGCAATAGATCTGAATCCTTAAGGCTTTCTCCCAAATTCTCCCCAGATAAATATAATTTTCCTCCGCTCTTTATATAATCTACTAGATTGTCTTCATCATCAATAGTTATAGGATTATCATAGGATTCCCCAGTAAACCAAAGTACCAGCTTATATTGCTTCATCTTGCTAAGGCTTGGACCATTGTCATAAAAAGGCACATTATAAGTCGTAATATTACTATAACCTAAATCCTGTAGTGGCACTCTATAACTATTTAAGTAATTTGGTAATGCAAAGTCACTTTCATCATCCTGTACTATCAAAATAGGATCCTTATAATTTATTCCTAAGGTCTTCATAACCTTATCCAAAATAAATTTTCTTTCACTATTGTTTTCTATGGCTTCAAGCCCAAAGCCTTGATAAAAGGTATTATTTCCTTTTATTGCTGCTGATGCTTTTATTTTTTTAGGTACGGTACTCAAAATTCCTTCTCCTGGCGCAGCTATATCCACATTTTTAACTCCATAATTAGAGAAATAAGATAACTCCCCTCTATTATTAATTGATGCTACTGAAATTATATTAGCAGAATTAAAAGCTGCAGGATAGCTAACGCCTGAATCTATAAGTTCTCCATCATTACCCGCTGAAGCTATGAATAATGCTCCGCTGTTTTCTATAGCTTCTTTAAGGGCTGCATCATAGCTATTGTTAGCCCAACTGCAATTTACGATTTTTACCCCTTTTCTTTTAGCATATTCTATAGCTTTAATGGCATCCACAGTGGTACCCCCAAAAGGGCCAATAAATTTTAATGGCATTATTTTCACTTCTGGTGCTACCCCTATTATGCCCATGCCGTTATTTGAAGCCCCAATGATACCGGCTACATGAGTTCCATGCTGGTCGCCATCCATAGGATCAAATACAGTATTATCATTGTTATAAAAGTCCCAACCATTAACATCATCTATATAACCATTACCGTCGTCATCTATGCCATTGCCTGGTATCTCACCTTTATTAATCCAAATAGAGTTCTTTAAATCAGGATGTGATATATCTATACCAGTATCAAGTACTGCTACTATATTTTCCTTGCCTGTGCCTTCAGAGGAACCTCCTTTTGTAACATCCCAAGCCTCTTCTATATTCATATCTACATCAGGCACTCCATCTTGTCCATTTATATTTTGGCCTGTATTACTTATCCCCCATTGATATTGACCATTTTCCTCTTGCTTTAAATAGGCGTTATTATTTAGAAAATTAGTGCTTTGAGAATAATATATGTAATTAGGTTGAACCCATTCTACTCTAGGGTCCTTTTTTAGATTTGATATAACATCCTCTTCCTTTTGACCCAGCGGAATTTTAACTAAATCAACATTTGGAATAGAAAGACTTTTTTTTAGATTAATACTATTCTTTTTATAAATATCCTCTTTAGAAAGAGCTGATTTCAAATCCTTCTTATACTTTATTATTAGTTCTCCTTCTTTTTTATTAGCCTTATTAAATTTACTATGCATCCTAATATCATTTTTCTTTTCTTGAGGATTTTCTTTTAAGGCATAAACTTGTCTACCCAAGTCTCCAACTCCAATGACTGAAATTGATATTCCTAAGGCTAGAATCCTCTTTAGCAGTCTGTTCATAAGCTATCACCCCCATTTATAAGTATAATATATTAATTTTACATCATAAGTGTACTAATTAACAATGAGCAAAAGGTGGTAAACATAGCCATAGTCTCTATGTACTCTTGAATTATTAATAAAATAATGCTATGATTTTGTATCGAATACTATTTAAGTTTTACTTATATATTTTATAAAATTCATTAAAAAAGCGCAAATTAAACATAAGAAATATAAGAAACATAAGAAGAGAGGATAAAAATATGAATAAAAAATTCAAAGACATGATTATCATAGGCTTTGCTCTGTTTGCTATGTTCTTTGGAGCAGGGAATTTGATATTTCCACCTTACCTAGGTAAGGCTGTCGGAAGCCAATTTTTCATAGCTTCTATCGGCTTTATCATCACAGGAGTTGGTCTTCCCTTTTTAGGCATTCTAGCTTGCACAAAAACTCATGGAAGTTTTGAAATAATGGCGAAGCCTATGGGAAAAACTTTCTCCATAATATGCACCACGGCACTTATATTAGCTATTGGTCCAATGCTGGCTATACCAAGGACAGCGGCCACTACTCACGAACTTTCTATAAGGCCTTTATTCCCTTCAATGCCTTCTATTATCTCCATGATAATATATTTTGCCATTAATTTAATATTCATTTTAAGGCCTTCAAAGATTATTGATAACATAGGAAAATATCTTACTCCTATATTATTGATAACTCTTTTAACCATAATTATAAAAGGCTTTGTATCGCCCATAGGAAACGTAGTAGACACAGGTGCCGCACTAGTTTTCCCTAATGCATTAAAAGAGGGTTATCAAACCATGGATGCTCTAGCTTCAGTAATTTTTGCCTCCATAGTTACCACAGCAGTAATAGAAAGAGGCTATAAAGATAAACAGATTATATCTATGACTATAAAATCAGGTTTCGTGGCTATTATAGGCTTAGCTGTAGTTTATGGTGGTCTTATGTATCTAGGTTCACAGACTAGCGTAATAATACCAGAAAATCTTTCAAAAACAGAGCTTTTACTTCAGATTTCACAAAGAACTCTTGGAAATTTAGGCAGCATTTTTATTGGCATAGCCATTGGCCTGGCCTGTTTGACCACTTCTATAGGACTGATTTCTTCTGCAGCCTCATTTTTTCAAGGTCTATCCGGAGGAAGGTTAAGCTACAATTTAAATGCTTTTATAATAAGTGCCATAAGCATATTGATAGGAAACTTTGGTGTAGACAAAATAGTAACCATAGCAGTACCTATTTTAAGTATTTTATATCCTGTGGTTATTTCTTTAATCTTGCTAACCTTAGGAAAGAATTTTATAAAAGATGCCAGGGTAACTAGATTTACTACTTATACAGCCTTAATTTTCAGTGTAATTTCTATATTACCAAGCATAGGTATAAATAGTATATTAATAAATAATATTATTTCTGTTATACCTTTAGGCGCTTCTGGATTTTTATGGCTTACGCCTTCATTAATAGTTTTTATAGCATCCTTAATACTTACATCAAAGAAAAATATTGTCAATAATTAAATAGATGCACATTTAATTTATTTATAAAAAGCAAAGCTTGAGCCAAATATTTACCTCAAGCTTTGCTTTTAAACTCTATATATCTTATTATTTTTTTCTTTTATACATAATAAAAACTAAAGTACCAACCATAGCTATACCTAGACTTATGCCTATATTAACATATAAGCTTTGTTTGCCTTTATTATTAAGGAGGTCTTTATCCCCTTGAGCTTTATCCTTTTCTTGATTTTGCGCCTCTTTATTAGCTTCGCTTTTAATATTATCTGAAGCTTTATCTTTATCGTTTTTATCTCCATTATTAGCTGGTTTATTTTCTGCTATATTATTGCCTGACTCTTTATTTTCAGTATTTTTTGTTACTTCAGATTTTACAATATCTTTAACTGTTTCTCCACCCTTGGATGTAGTGTATTTATATCCAGTAAATTTATAATCTAGCTCATTTATTTTATTTTCCGGAGTCCTTTCACAAAGCTGAAGCTTTAAATTAAAATCATCATTAGCTCCTCCTTGGAAGGCCTTACTAAATATATGAAAATCCTTCTTTTCTAATATTTCCGCTTTTATCTTTATAAAGGTACCGCTGCCTTTAAAGCCCTCCACCTGCCCAGTACAAGTAAATTGATAATCTACTTTTCCAGTAGGGTTATTTACATCTCCACCAAACTCTAATATGTTAAGCCCATTACCTTTTATCAGTTCTCCAGCCTCAATAGATTTTATCTTCATCACATCTCTATCGTAAAGATAAGATAGGCTCCCTGCATAAAATCTTTCTATATCTTTAATATTTATAAATATATCTATAATTTCACCTTTCTCTATATTCCCTTGAACCTTAACCTCCACCTCGGGAGTAACTGCCGCCTGAACATTAATATTGAATAGTAATAATAAACAAGCTAAAGCTAGAATAAATCTTTTCATAATACATACTTCTCCTTAGTTTTTAATAGTAAGCTCTTCTCCTAAGACTACGAAAAATTCTTTAGGAAGAAGATAGCTAGTTGAGTCCTATCTCTAAGCTGAAGCTTTTCTAAAAGCTTTGTGACATAATTTCTGACCGTTCCTTCACTTAAATAAAGCTTCTCTGAGATCTCTTTATTAGAAAATCCTTCTCCAATAAGTCTTAATATATCCATTTCTCTTTCAGATATATCTAAAGCTACAGCACTCTTTTGGGGATAATCCCTTAACATAGTAGATAGTGCTTCTGCCACATTTTTTTCTAATACAATATTCCCCTTGTTAACCGCTCTTAGGCTCTCTACTATAGCATCCGCTGGTTGATTTTTTAGTATATAGCCCTCTGCGCCATTTTTTATGGCTTCTTTTATATACTCATCATCTTTAAAGGTGGTAAGTATCACCACTTTTATTTGTTTAAAGGAAGCTTTTATGTTTTTGGTTCCAAGAACTCCATCCATTATAGGCATTCTTATATCCATCAAAACAATATCTGGCTGCAGCTTTGCACAGGCCTTAAAAGCTTCTTCGCCATTAGCAGCAGCACCTACAACATTAAAATCTTCTTCCATATCCAGTATTATACTCAAGCTATCCCTTATAAGAGCATCATCATCTACTATCAATATTTTCAAAGATACTTCCCCCTTCATTATACAATACTATAGGAATTAGAGAAACAATAATAAAACCATGATCACTGCTTACGGAAAAGCTTCCACCTATATTTTTTACTCTCTCCCTCATGCCGCTTATACCTAACCCTTCTCTTATGTTTTCACAGCCTCTACCATTGTCCTTCATATAAAGTCTTATAAACTTTTCATTTATTTCTATTCTTATTTCTATTTTGGTAGCGTAGGAATATTTAGACGCATTAGTTAGAGCCTCTTTTATATTATAAATAAGTATCTCTAAATGCGCTGGGGATAAAGCATTAAAATCTCCACTGGTTTTAAACTCTACATGGCAAAAGTTATATTCCTTAATTATATTTTCTATGTAGTCTATGCCTAAATTCTCTTTAGGCTTTATATTATGCACTGTATTCCTGATTATGGTTAGTGCCTCAGATAATCCATCTATGGATTTTCCTATAAGTCTTTCTGATTTTTCCTTCTGCACCTCTCTTATTTTATATGCTGCTTGAAGCTGCATAAGAATGCCTGCAATACTATGTCCAATGTTATCATGTATTTCTCTTGCTATTCTATTTCTTTCCTTCACCTCAGTAAGATAAACTAAATCCCTTGATGAATTAATAAGCTTTTGTCTTGCATCTTCAAGTTCATATATGTATCTTCTTTCCTTATCATAAATCTGCCTATAGGATTTTTCAGTATTATCTAATTTATACAAAACAAAAGAAGTAAAACTACTTATACTTATTAAAAACAAATTCTGTACTAAACTTTGTCCTTGTAAAAAATAGAATTGGACTGCATAAATCGGTAGCAAAAAATAGTATCTTTGAAGCTGAATCATATCAAAAGCTATAACCCCAAATAACATTACAAAGTTTATATTCATATAACATAAGCAAATAACGGCTATTAGCTCAACTATCAATATATAAAAATAATTATGGTACTTTTCCCTAAATATATTAAAACATAGGTAAATCAGTAAAGTTAAAAGTTCAAAAGGCTTTATACTTTCGCTGACTATCAACTGCAATATAGTAAAGGATAAAAATAGTAGTTTTAAAATATATCTCATGAAATCACCCTTATATGAATTTCTTATATTAATTATACACTATTTCTGAGTACTAAAAATAGAGAGCTTTCGCCCTCTATTTCATCACATCTTCTTTTTTCCAAGAACTTAGCAAGAAGAATACCATTGCAAATAATAATAATATTCCTATTTCAATATTTAGCTGCAGCAAGCTCTTTCCATACATGATTTTTTCAGCCCCTTTTAGCACCCAAGTGGTAGGAACAAAGTTTGAGGCCTTTTGCAATATATCCGGCATGATCTCTCTAGGCCAGAAGCAGCCTCCTAGCATGCAGAAGGGAGTAAATATTAAAGTACCTATGGCAGAGGCCTGTCTTGAATCCTTAGATAAACTTCCTATAAACATATTTAAGGCCACGCATACCAGAGAAAATACAACTAGTATAAAAAACATATTCATAGGAGCTGGCCCAATGTCTGCTTTGAATACTTTTATAAGCAATATAAGCAATACTATTATCTGAAATATGGATATAAATAAATAGCTTAATATATTTTGAAGCATATACTGCTTTATGGTAAGAGGTGTAGTGAATAATCTTGAGTATATATTCTTTTCCTTGTCCTTTATCATTAAATTTGAAGAGACAGTAGCTAAAGAAAATACACCCATAACCAAAAATCCTAAAGCTTGTAAGGAATTCGTCTTATTTCCTTCTTCCCTTTCTACATTTTTACATTCAATATTAAAACTACCTTCTTTATATGCCTCTATACCCTTATAAAATTTATCTTCAGCGCCTTCCGCGGCCTTGGCTATATTCTTTACTGAACTTATATAGGATTCTATATAAAATTTTGCTGGCAGAGCAGCATTAGTCTCATTTATGCTAAAACCTCTTATATCTACATCTTTACCCTCTATGATACCCTTTGTAAAATCCTTATCTATAACTATAGCATAATCTATTCTATTATTAATAAGCTCTCCCTTTATATCCTTTTCTTCTAGAGCTTTTATTTTACCATTGCTTTTTAAATTTTCTTTAAGGATTTCTGTAAGCTTAGTGTTATCCTTATCCACTACCCCTACTATAACATTTCCACCGGTGCCTGAATTAGCTGACATTATTAAAGCCATAAACAACACTGGGAAAACAAACATAAAAAATAAATTTAGCTTGTTTTTTAACATTCTTTTTATATTATTCTGAAAAACTATCATTTCCAAGCAACCTCCTTCCAAATAGGGAAGCAATAATTATAAAAGCAATAGTCATTACCCACATTGTAATTATCATGTTTTGAGTTTCTGCTGCTGATCCCCCATATATATTATTGAAAATAGCTGTTTGAGCTAAGTGGTTAGGAGATATATACCTTATCTTAGAAAAAAGGCTATTTGGATCTACATCAAATTTTGCATAACCCCCAGCTATAAAAGTAAGCACTGGAACAATAATATTCAGTAATGCCCCTGCTAACTTTTCATTTTTAGCAATAGTACAAACTGTCATACCTAATGAGGTAGCTAACATAGCTAAGGTTAAGCATATGAAAATTATCACTGCCAAATTATTACCGAAATTAACCCCGTACACATACTTTGAAAATAAAATCAGCGTCATAAATTGCCAAAATAGTGTAAATACTATGCCTAATGCCTTTCCTATAAATATTTCCATGTACCTAACTGGAGCAGTTTTAATTCTTATACCTGTAGCCTCAAAATTGTCTTCTCCAAAGCTATAAGACCCATACATGGTTCCATACATTAAAGTCATTACCAGCATAGTTACTGCATAATAATCTATGGCTCTAGGTTTCCTACCCGATACTGAAAAGCTTTCATCCTTTATGACTTTCTTATTTTCATATTGTACATTTTTAATAATCTCAGGCCCTGCTATTTTATACATAGCTTCTGTGGTATTAGCTCCACTTACATAAGCATCCACTATATTTTGTACCACATTACTCTTAAAGGTAGCATACTTACTTCCATAGATCTGAATATTAGTTTTATTTCCTGCGGTTATATCCTTTGAAAAATCTTCTTTTATATATATAAGAGCCTCTAGCTCCTTATTCTTTACCATTTCTAAAGCCTTGTCATAGTCTTCATATTTTTCTACTATTAGGATTTCTTTTATATCCTTTATATTTAAAAATTCTTCAAAGCTCTTTGAGATTTCTCCCTTATCTTTATTTACCAAAGCAACCTTTATAGGATCTATTTTTGAAGTAATAAAATACTTGTCTAAAGCTGTTCCAAGCAATATTATTAGCATTATGGGAAGCAGCAACATTGAGGATAGAGTCTTTCTATCTCTTACATATCTCAAAATAGTGTAATGGGCTATAGTAAATATATTTTTAAATCTATCCATTGTTTTCACCACCTATGAATTCAAATAATTAATCTCTTAAGGTTCTTCCTGTCAGTGTTAAAAATACTCCTTCTAGAGTTGGTTTTTCTATATTTATAGACATTATTTCTGAATCTGCCTCATTTATAATATCAATTACCTTACTCAAATTTTTACTATTCTTATTTGAAATCACCGTTATAACATTGCCTTCATTACTACACTCTCTAACTCCTTGAAGGTTCTTTATATTGTCTATTAATGTATAATTAACAGAAGATACCTCTAAACTCATTTTATCCTCGGAAGATATTAAAGCTTTAAGCTCCTCCTTAGTACCACTGGCAATAATCTTACCATGATCCATTATGGTTATATTTGTACAAAGCTCTTCTATCTCCTCCATATAATGAGAGGTGTATATTATAGTTGAGCCTAATTTATTCAATTCCTTCACAGATTGTAATATATGATTTCTTGATTGAGGATCTATACCTACAGTAGGTTCATCCATAATGATTATTTTGGGCTGGTGCACTATAGCACAAGCTATATTTAACCTTCTTTTCATTCCACCAGAATAATTTTTAGGAAAATCCTTTCTCCTATCCCAAAGCCCAGTAAAGTTTAAAGCCTCCTGAACCTTGTCCTTAAGATTCCCATCTCTTAATCCATATAATTTACCAAAAAACATCACATTCTCATAAGCAGTAAGTTCTCCAAAAACTGCTATATCCTGAGGTACTATGCCCATATTTCTTTTAATTTCTAACTCGTGATGCTTCATGTCTTTTTCAAATATTTTTATGTCACCGCTATCAACTTTAGTTAATCCTGCTATAGTATTTATAGTAGTAGTTTTACCTGCCCCATTAGGACCAAGAAGTCCAAATATTTCTCCCTCTCTTACCTTTAGATTCATATTATCTACAGCTAAAAAGTCTCCGTATCTTTTAACTAAATTTTTTATTTCTATAATCATTGCTCTACCCTCCATAAATTCCTTTTTAAAATTTATTTAATTATATAATATAAAGTTTAACTGCTTTTTTATAGTTCCTTTTATAACATTTTCATGTGACAAATGTCATCACTTCACAATGCACAATTCACAATTGTGGTAGATTTTTCGCCCTTACTCTACGAAAAATCTTTCATTAAAATAATAAAGTGTGGACTTTGTCCACACTTTGAGCAAAGCCTACTGCTAACTTGTTAGCAGTAGCTTTATACTTTATAATTTTTCGTAAAGCAGTGAAGAAAAATTCTCCTTCATTGTGCACTGTGCATTGTGAATTGTGCATTACTTAAACTAGTCTAAGTATATAAATTTATGAAGTAACTCTATATTTTTATCCCTATCCCATTTCATATAGTAAATATCGTTAATCATTGCATCTGACTTATAGCCATCATAAGGCACCCTTGATTCAGCGATAGCTTTTTTTCCATAGGAAATCAATTTACTTCCAAGAGATAGCATTTCTCCTTTATCCAAGCTAGTTTCAAGATAGGGTGTTATATTTGAGGCTATGGATGGAAGAGAAAGCAAAGAGACATCCTTTACCTTTTCAAATAATAATTTTAAAACTCTTCTTTGGCGTTCTGTCCTCTCATAATCCTGATTTCCTACATATCTTATCCTTGTATAAGCCACGGCCTGCAATCCTGATAATCTTTGTAGTCCAGGCTTAGTTACTGGCTGAGGTGTTATTTTTTCTATAGCTGCAATATCTCTTATATAAAAATTTATTATATCTACTTCCTCTTTTTTAATATCAATATCTACCCCGCCTAAACTATCAATTATCTTATGAAGGGCTGCAAAGTCCACTTTGATGTAATCTTTTATATCCATATTAAAGCTATCATTTACAGTTTTGACAGATAGCGCTGGTCCTCCGTAATGATAAGCATAGTTTATTTTATTAATCTTGTCTTTTCCAAAAAACACATAGCTGTCTCTCATTATAGAGGTCATTTTTACAGTTTTGCTAGTATCGTCTAAGGATAATATCATTATACTATCAGAGGCATTTTCCAGCTTATCTACCCCCAAAAATAATATATTAGTAACCTTATGGGCATTTTGTTCTTTTCCGCTATCATCCTTTACCTGTACAGGTGTTTCTTTAGGCGCTGCCTCTTCCTCCGGTAGCTTTGTGCTTTTTATTTTATTTAATTGTGAGTAGGAATATATAAATATGCCTAGACAAAACAGTACTATAATGATTAAAACAGTAGTAATATACCTTATAGCCTTATTATTTTTCTTGTTCATACTATACCTCTCATTTATTCTTAGAATATTGTATTTGAAAAAAGTGACTTCTATTTTAGATTAAAATACTTATTATATATAGTATATTAATTTTCATATAAATTATAAACCTTTAGAGTTTATAAATAAAAATTATGAAATAATTTTTATTTATAGTTAAGAATTAAGAGTGAAAAGTTAAGAGTAAAGGCAATTTTTTCTCCGCTGACGCTGCGAAAAAATTTGGAATTTATATAGCGTGGCTAATACTTAGCCACGGCTTTTGGGGCTAATCCATTAAAACTATAATCAAAGATTTTTCGTAGAGAAGCGGAGAAAAATCCTCCTAAACTCTTCACTCTTTATTATTAACTCTTAACTGAAAAAAGCGACCAACGTCGCTTTTTTCTTATATTACTTATTAAGTTTTATATAATCTTCAACACCTTGAAGGTCTTCTAAAGAATCTACCTCAAACCAGTCATCGCTTTTGATCTTTTTAATATATACATTTAAATTAGCTAAATTGTCCTTGACTATATTATCCCAATATAAATCCCCAAAATTTCCGCTATCTATTACCTCTTCTAGCTTTTCTTTTATGAAACTTCCATCTTCCTCAGACCAATAGGATACACCGGACATTATATAATCTTCTCCATCTCCTACTTCTATATCATGAATCCTTGAATTTCCGTCAAATTTAAGCTTCCATTCACCTATAAATCCTGATTTTACTCCTGAAAAATAGGTAGAGGTTTTCAAACTTTTCTCTAAAAAATTTCTATGAAGATAAGCATCTGCGTCTATTACATAGGAATCCTTTAAATACTCTCTTACAAGGTACATAGTGTAAATATTATTATATACATCGTACTTATCATTATGTACTAGTTTTACTCCGTACTTCTCCTTAAGATATTCAAACTTCTGTGGAAGATATCCTGTTAAAACTATTATTTCCTCTACTCCTATAGCTCTTAAATATTCTACCTGTCTTTCTAGTAAAGGCTTACCATTTACCACTATTAAGGATTTTGGTGTTTCTAAAGTCAAAGGTCTAAGTCTAGTTCCCATACCAGCTGCTAACAAAATTGCTCTCATATTACTACACTCCTTTTTGAAGAACATCTAAATTCTTCTTAGCTCTATTATATCTATCAATACCATAAGTACCAAAATTGTCTCCTTTAGCTTCTTTAATATTAGTCCAAATACTCCATAAAAAGTCTTGGCATATCTTATGGATTAAAATCCTAGTCTTAAACTTTTCTTCTGGATTTTTACCAAAATAAAGATTCAAAAATAATTCCTCGTCATCCTCTGAAAAATTACATTCTATAGAATGAGCTGCTAAATCCCACATTGGGTCATTCATTCCGCTATACTCCCAATCTATTAAATATATCCTATCTTCACCGCTCTTTATAAAATTCTCTGGCACTGCATCATTATGACAAGAAAGTATCTCCACATCTAAATTATCCAATAGATCTTTAAGAGCCATTACTCTTTCTTTTACCTCATAGTAATCTTTAAAATTATTACCCTTAGCTTCTTTTAAAAGATTTTCATAATGCTGGATTTTTTCAAATACATCAAAGCTATTTTTAAATTCTATGCCAGAACTATGAAGCTTTTTTAATATACTTGAAGTTAATCTCATATTTTCCTCTTTTTTAGCGGTAACACCATTTAAAGTTTCTGCATTATCTATAAATCTTGATATCTTAATACCTGTATTATCATCAAAGAATAAAACTCTAGTATCTATGCCAAGCTCATAACCAATCTGAGCATTTAACTTTTCTTCCTTTCTGTTTATCATATCCTCTGTCCCTAAGCCAGGAACTCTTAAAATATAAGGTTTGTTCTGTATTTCTACCTTATAATTTTTATTAGTCATTCCACCAGCAGCAGTAATTTCTCCTACTTCCTCCTCTTTAAGATTAAGAGCGTTACATACAAAGCTTCTTAAACTTTGAGCTTTAAACTCCATCTCTTTTCTTCTTAATCTAGGATAGATATAATTCACTACATTATGGTAATGCTCTTCATTATCTATTTCAGCCCAAACCAAATCATCTAGCTTTACATAGCCAATATTATAATTCCTGCCTACATCCATAAGAGAATATTCATAATTTAAATACGGATTTACATTATATTCAAAATCCTTAAGCATCCTTTTATAAACCTCATAGGATACCTTAACTATACCAATCATTTCACCATCAATTCTATTAAATTGATGTTTATCCTTAGACATCTTAAAGATAAAATCGTTTTTAATCTCTACAAAAGCTTCATCTCCAGAACCACTTTCGCTGGTTATGAGCATACAATCTCTATTTTCATTTTTTAAAACCTCGGTTATAGCTCTTTCTTCAAAAATTAGATCATTTTCTACTAGTATAAAATCATCCTCTATGAATTTCTGAGCTAAGGCTAAGGAATACATAGTGCCTGTCCACTTATACTTATTATTTTTCACTAACTCTAACTTCTTGCTTTGAGCTAGTTCTTCATAGTACTCAGCTTCATATCCTGTCACCACCACAATCTTTTCTATGCCATTTTCTCTTAAAAGATCCACAGTTCTCTCCGCTATAAGCTTATCCTCTAGCTTAAGAGTACCTATAGGCTTTCCGAACTCTTTCCTTTCACCTGCAGCTAAAATAACTGCTTGCGTAACCTTTTTTTTCGCCTCAGTATGCAATGTTAACTTTTTTTCCTGAATACGCTTTAAATTGTCCTCTAAGAACTCTAATCCCATTGAAGTAATAATGTAATTGTGGTTTCTGTTTATCTTTTCTATTTCTAAATGCCCACATTGGAGCAGCCCTTTTATTATTGAATTTACCTTACCTACAGATATACCCACTGCTTCTGCTATATCTCTTTGTGTAACTTGTTTATTTCTGTTAATAGTTTCTAATACCTCTATAGTTTTATTCATATATCCTGCCTAACCTCCCATTTTTGTATGTTCATTTTTTAAACATACTTATATTATACCGTTTACTTAGTTTATTTAACAATAGTTTTTATAATTAAAAGCAAATATTGACAATCATAATAATATATGTTACTTTAGAATAGTGTTCAAATAATGAACGTATTATTTTTTATATAAAATTTGGGGAGAGGGTGGAATTTTGATTAAAAAAGGCAATATCATAGGTTTATCATCTGGCTTGACTTGGGGGCTCTATACCGTAATATTATATACAGTGTTGAATCTATATGCTAACGCAAAAGGTGATTTGCTAAGTACAAAAGGAATAATGCTAATTTTGATTACAACTATACTAATTTCATTAGTAGATTTATTTTTTAACGTTATATTTGAATTATTTGTATTAAAGAAAAAAAATTTAATAGGAGAATTTAAGAGCGTATTTTTTTCAAAAAAAGGTTTTGGGATAATCCCAGCTGCAATATTAGCTGGTCCCTTTGGCTTAATACCCTATGCCATTGCTGGAGCTATATCGGCACCCGTTGCAGGTGCATTTTCAGCTTTATATCCTGTAATAGGTGCATTAGCTTCATTCTTAGTTTTTAAAGAAAAGCTGCCAAAGGCCAAAATACTTGGAGGTATCATTGCAGTTATAGGGGTTATTACAACCTATCAATTGGAAACAGTTAGTTTCGTCGTATACGTAATAGCATTAATACCCGCTTTTGGTTGGGGCCTAGAGGCTATATTTGGATACAAATTAATTAAAGATGATGTAAATCCCATTGTAACTATTACATTAAGACATATTTATTCAATTTTTATACTAGCAGCCTGCTTATTGCTCTTTTTATTTATCAGCGGAGAATACTCATATATACTTGAATTTTATGGTGGAATCCAATTTTCAGATATCTTTGCCGCTGGCAGCAGAGCCTTTATATGGCCTACCTTTATGATAGGATCCTTTATAGGTGGAGCCTCTTATATTTTATGGTATGTTTCAATGAAACATATAAGTGTAGCACCAGCTATGATTTTAAATATCTCTTATGTATTATGGATACCTTTTATACTAATGATGCCTCCTTTCTCACAACAGATATCTCCTAATGTTTTATTAGGCTGTATAATAATATTCTGTGGTACAAGCTTAGTTATAATCGGTGATACTATAAAGTTAAAAAGGCTAGAAAAAAGTTATTAGGTATCTACAGATGCCTTAAATATATGAAAAATAAAACTACCAAAGCTTAAACTTGGTAGTTTTATTTTTTAGACATGCTTATCCTATTATTTCTTAAGGATTTTACATATGGAAAAATATGCACAATCTATATTTCTTGTTCTAATATAAAAAAATATGTTATTATATATGTAGTATATTTTTTAAAGGAGGAATGATTTTTGAAATTAAAAAAAGCTTTTAAATACATAGTATTAACTTTAATATTAGGAGCTGGACTATGGTTGAACCCTCATGTATACAATGCAAAGGCCTCTGCGGCACCTACCATAGAATATGTTCCTTCCACCTCACCTCTTTATATAGGGGATAGTTTTGATTTAAATGTGAATATATCAAGCGTAACCAATTTATATGCTGCATCTATGGACTTTAAATACGATCCTTCTCTAATTGAAATATTAGAAGTAAAACCGGGTAGTATATTTAATGGAAAAAATATCAACAGTGCTTTGGCAAACCTAAATAACACTACTGGAGACTTAAGTTTTTATTCAACTTTATTAGGAAATACAAATAGCTTAAATAGTACAAGCCCCTCTAGCTTATTTACTATGAAAGTTAAATTCAAAAAAGCTGGAGCTCTAACCTTAAATACTATTAGTGATAATAGCAGCTTACTGTTTAATGGAAATAATATGAGAATAAAGCTTGCTGATAATAATGCTTCAAAAATAGCTTATAGCGCTAACTCTAAAAGCTTATCAGCAAATACAACAATAACCAAATTAAACAGTATCTCTACAAACTTGTTATCTCCTAGAACCCTAGGGGATAATATAACTATTACTGCCAATGCATCAGGAACTAATCTACTATATAGGTTCTGGATTCACGATGGATCCTCTTGGAAGGTAATAAAGGATTATTCTTCTTCAAATACTGTTACTTGGACTCCTTCTCGCTTAGGAACTCATAGAATATGGGTTGATGTTAAGTCCAGTTATTTCTCTGGTGATGTTGAGATAAGTAAAGAAGTGAATTTTTATGTAATTGATAAAAATCTGTTTTCTGCCACAGAGCCAGCAGTAAATGATGCCCTAAACATAAAAAACTTTGCTAGATTCCAAATTGCCTATGCAACTATACTAAAAAATTTCAGTAATAACTTAGTGATTAGAGATGCATATTTAGGTAAAATAATTGGTTTATGGGATATAGTAAACACACCAGATATTGTTGCAATTAGAAATGAAATACAGAAACTTGCTGATAATAGAGATTTGGGAGCTTATAACAAAATAGAGCTTGAATTGGCTCCTAAGTTAACTATAAAGGATAATAGAGATTATATATTAGGAGAATTAGATGCTTGGGGAAGAGACTATGTTTGGACTGCTAATGTAAAGGTAGCTGTAAGCGAAGTAATAAACTTATGGAAAAACCCAACTCTTGAAAACAAAGCTAAAGCTGAGGCTGCTATTGCTAAGGTAGAAAGCGCTGCTAGCAGACAGTACCTTTCAAAAGAAGTAAGTAGTGTGCCAATTAAATAAATAAAAAGTAAAAAACAGGATGCTAATTATAGATAAACAGCTTCCTGTTTTTTTATGTCTAACACCTATGTTTTTCATAAACCTACATATATTCTATAATTATAATAGATAATTATGATATAATTATTTATTATAAAACAATTAAATTAAGGTATCATAAGAAGATATATAGTCTTTTGAGATGCCTAAAGCATGGAAGGAAGTTAAATCGCAATGGGAAAAATTTTAGTACTAGCAGAAAAACCAAGTGTAGGAAGGGATTTAGCAAAGGTTTTAAAGTGTAATATAAATGGTAAAAGCTATTTAGAGGGAAATAAATATATTGTAACCTGGGCTCTTGGTCATTTAATAACCTTAGCAGACCCTGAGGTTTACCATGATAAATATAAAAAGTGGAGTATGGATACTCTTCCTATGCTTCCAGCTAGAATGAAATTGACGGTGATAGGCAAAACTGCCAAGCATTTTAGTGAAGTAAAAAAGGTTATGACTAGAAGTGATATAGATGAATTAGTAATAGCCACCGACTCAGGAAGAGAAGGGGAACTTGTAGCTAGATGGATCATAGAAAAGGTGGGCTTTAGGAAACCTATAAAACGTCTTTGGATTTCCTCTCAGACAGATAAGGCTATTATAGATGGCTTTAACAAATTGAAACCTGGAAGAGATTATGAAAACCTATATGAATCTGCAGTATGCAGAGCGGAATCAGATTGGGTAGTAGGCCTTAATGTAACTAGAGCTTTAACCTGTAAATACAATGCTCAGCTCTCTGCTGGAAGAGTTCAGACCCCTACCTTAGCTATGATAGTTAATAGAGAAGAAGAAATTAAAAACTTCAAGCCTAGAGACTACTATAATATTACTGGAAGTGCTAAAGGTTTTACCCTGCAATGGCAAAGCAAAAACGGCCAAATTAATACCTTTGATGAAAGTCTAGCAAAACAGATATTATCAAAGGTTACTGGCGGCAGTGGTAAAATTGTAGATATATCTGAAAGTGAGAAGAAAAAATATGCTCCAGCTCTTTATGACTTAACAGAGCTTCAAAGGGATGCTAATAGAATATGGGGATATTCTGCAAAGCAAACCCTCTCTATAATGCAACGACTTTATGAAAATCACAAGGTATTAACTTATCCTAGAACGGATTCCAGATATATCTCTAGCGATATAGTACCTACATTACCAGATAGACTAAAGGCCATTCCTTCAGTTAAATACGGTAAGTTTGTTAACGAAATTCTAAAAAATAGAATAAAATCTCATAAAGGCTTTGTAGATGATAGCAAAATTTCTGATCACCATGCCATAATCCCTACAGAGCAAAAGGTGAATCTTCTTAACCTAAGCAGTGAAGAAAAAAATATATATGATTTAGTAGTTAAACGCTTCTTAAGCGTCATGCTTCCTCCCTTTGAGTATATACAAACTACTATCAGTGCAGATATCAATGGAGAAACCTTTATATCAAGAGGTAAGGTTATTAAATCAAAGGGCTGGAAAGAGGTATATGATAATAATAGCTTAGATGAAGAAATTGAGGATGAAAATAACGAAAGCATCAAAGAACAGCTTCTTCCAAATCTAAATAAGGGGGATAGCATAAGTTTAGTTTCTGTAAATATAAATAAAGGTCAGACAAAGCCGCCAGCTCGCTTTAATGAAGGTACCTTATTATCTGCTATGGAAAATCCTCAAAAGTATGTTAATTTAGATAAGGAATATGCAAAAACTCTAGGAGAAACAGGGGGCTTAGGTACCGTAGCTACACGAGCCGATATAATTGAGAAGCTTTTTAATAGCTTTTATATAGAAAAAAAGGGTAAGGAAATCCTACCAACTTCAAAGGGTAGGCAAATTATCGATTTAGTACCTGAAGATTTAAAATCTCCTCTTTTAACAGCAAAATGGGAGAAGGAGCTTGATTTAATCAGTAAGGGCAAATTAAAAGGCAGAGCTTTCATCGATGATATGAAGGTGTATGCTTCCAAGCTTGTGGAAGATGTAAAGGGAAGTAAAGATAAATATGTTCATGATAATCTGACCGGAACAAAATGCCCAGAGTGTGGTAAATATATGCTTGAGGTTAATGGTAAAAATGGTAGAATCCTTGTGTGCCAAGATAGAGAATGCGGTCACAGAGAAAATGTTGCAAGGTTTACTAATGTAAGATGCCCTGAATGTCATAAAAGACTTGAGCTTAGAGGAGAAGGTGAAGGACAGATTTATGTATGTACAAACTGCAGTTTTAGAGAAAAACTTTCTTCCTTTAACAAGAGATTTGAGAAGAATGATTCTAAATTAAACAAAAAAGATGTATCAAAATATATGAAAAAGATGAAGGAAGAAAATGAAGCTCCTATGAATTCCGCATTGGCAGAAGCCTTGTCAAAGCTGAATCTTAAATAAAAAAATTAGAGGTTTTGCATAAACAAAACCTCTTTTTAATTAATAAATAATCGTTGCCAATAATGTCATAGAGAAGCCTATTAAAGTTTCATAGGGTATTAATTTCATTCTTTCAGAAATACCCATCTTAACAGAATCAGAGGATATATGAAACACATTTCCATGGGGTAAATGATCAATCACAGTAGCTCCTGTATGCACCATTACCGCCGCACTCAAAGGACTTACTCCCATTTCTAATATAGCTCTTCCAAAGGTACCCGTGGCTAGTATAGCCCCTGTAGTAGTAGAGGCTGCTGCTCCCGCCATTAATATACCTGCAATAGGTGCTAATAGCTTACCAGATATTCCAGCCCCTTGAATAGCCTGCACTACAATCTCACTTAAATTTGACTTGGAAATAATACCAGCTATGGCTCCAGCACCTATTAGCAATATGGCTACACCAGTCATTTTATTCAATCCTGACGTACTATAGGCTACAAAATTTTTTAACTGTCCCATGGCTAGCAAGCCAACAAAACCCGCAAAAGGAAGTATAAGCATTGAATCAACCTTTATGGAGGATAAAGCATTTACTTTTAATATGCTTCCTAAAGGATTAAGGGACAATAGTAAAATTGCTATTAAGGGCGCCACCATAGCCTTTATAAAGCTTGGCTTATAATGCTTAGAAATCACAATATCGGAATCCTTAACCCCTTCCCCCTTCTTACTTAAGAGCTTGGCTAATATGTAAGTTACTATTAATCCTACTAAAGCAGGAAAAAATCCATAAATCATAACCTGTGCTAAATCTACCTCAAAGCCCTTTGCTGCAGCAATGGTATTAGGATTAGGAGAAATCATATTTCCTGCCTTTCCTCCACCTAAGATAGCTAATAAAACAGAAGCCTTTGAAATACCTACCTTTCTTGCTACTGATAAAGCTATAGGCGATACAATAATTATAGAAACGGTTATGAATACTCCTACCGCTGTGATTATCATAGTAGCTAACGCAATAGCTAATATAGCTTTATTTTCACCCAATTTATCCACTATGGTTTCTGCAATTTTTTCTGCAGCACCAGATTCTATTAAAATCCCTGCCAATACTCCTGCTGCTATGACTCTCACTACCGCTGGCATTACACTTTTTGTTCCTTCAATCAATATGGTTACGGTTTCATTTAAGCTAGCCCCTCCAACTACTCCACCTATCACTGCCCCTCCAAAAAGGGCATATACTGCATTAACTTTTTTTAAAATTAAAAATATAGCTAAGGCTAATCCCACAACAGCCCCACTCCAATGCAACGTAACTTCAGGCATTACATCTCCTCCCACCTTTACTCAATATGATTTATTATACCACACACAAAAGTTCCATAGGAACTTTTGTAATTCCCAATGCTCAATCTACAATTAAGGTGGATTTTTCTCTGCTATACTTCAAAAAAATTTATAATTTATGTAAAAAAGGTGACTAATATTAGCCACCTTTTTAGTTTGAAATTTTTGAAACACTAGTAAAAAAATCCCTTAATTGTGTATTGTGAATTGAAAGAATTAAGACACCTTTTCCTTTGGTTCTCTTTTCTTATCAGATATTATCGCCTTTGTAGGGCACTTTTCATAGCATATATTGCATTGTGTACATTTTTCATAATCTATAGCTGCTAAATTATCACTTACAAATACAGCCTGTGAAGGACAGCCCTTTTCGCAGATTTTACATCCAATGCATCCTATGGAGCAGTTTTCTCTTACCTTTTTACCTGCATCCTTTGAATTACATTTTACTCTAACTTTATTTTTCTGAGGTATAGAAGTTATCAAGTTTTTAGGACATATATTTATACAGGCTCCGCAATTTGTACATTTATTTTCATCTACTATAGCAATGCCATCCACTATATGAATAGCATCAAATTTACAGACCTTAATACAGCTGCCTAAACCTAAACAACCATGTTCGCAGCCCTTAGGCCCTGCCCCTGGCAATTGACTGGCTTCTATACAGTCTACAATGCCTTCATATTCATACTTATCCTTACTTTTTGAACAATCTCCACCACAGCGTACAAAGGCTATCTTCTTTTCCACTCCGCTGCTTTTCACTCCAAGGATATCTCCGATAGCCTTAGCTACAGAAGGTCCTCCCACACCGCAGCAGTTTACATCTGCGCCTTCTTCTACTACGGCCTTGGCATAGGCATCACAACCTGCATAGCCGCAGCCACCGCAATTGGCTCCTGGTAGCACCTCTCTTACCTTAGGTACCCTTTCATCAACCTTAACCTCAAACTTTTTAGAAGCATAGCCTAGCAAAACTCCAAAGACTAATCCTATAATGCCTAAGCTGGACGCTGCATACAATATTCCTGTAGTATTCATTCAATCTACCTCCCTAGCGTATTAGCCCTTGAAAGCCTAAAAATGCTATAGACATTAAGCCTGCAGTTATAAGAGATATAGGTAATCCTCTTAAAACTAATGGTATATTGTCATTATTATCAATTCTCTCTCTGATTCCTGAAAGCAGCACTATTGCTAACATATAACCTAGGGCTGCACCTAATCCATTTACCACAGATTCTAAAAATCTATAATTCTCTTGGATATTTAATACTGCCACACCTAATACGGCACAGTTAGTAGTTATCAAAGGAAGGTATATACCCAATGCCTTATACAATCCCGGACTTGTCTTTTGAATCACCATCTCCACAAATTGAACTAAAGCAGCAATTACCAATACAAAAGCTATGGTCTTTAAATAGGTTATATTCAGAGGTACCAATATAAATTTATAAACACTATAGGACATTACTGAAGCTAGGGTCATAACAAAGGTTACAGCTAGCCCCATGCCTACCGCTGCATCTGTTTTTTTAGATACTCCTAAAAAAGAGCATATGCCTAAAAATCTAGAAAGAACAAAATTATTAACAAACATTGCACTTACAAATATAATAAAAATCCTCACTAATACTCACTCCTTTAACCTAGGATTGAATTACTCTGCCACAGCCCATGCTGCATTTACTGCAATCATGTTCTACTAGCTTACACTGGCTCTTATCCTTAGTTCTCTTTAAATTAATATAATTAATAACTGCCATCAATATGCCTAAGGTAAAGAAAGCTCCAGGCGCTAGAATCATTATAGAAGCTGGTTGATAAGCCTGTGGCATTATCTGAACTCCCCAAATAGTTCCTGCACCTAACAATTCACGGATAGTTCCTAATACTGTTAGAGACAAGGTAAAGCCTAGTCCCATACCTAAAGCATCAAATATGGATGGAATTACCGGAAACTTTGAAGCATAAGCTTCAGCTCTTCCAAGGATTACACAGTTAACTACTATCAAAGGAATAAATATTCCTAAGGACTTATATAAAGCTGGTACATAACCATTCATCAAAAATTCAATAACCGTAACAAAACTAGCAATGATAACTATATAAGCTGGTATTCTTATCTTAGATGGAATCAATTTTCTAAGCAAGGAGATGGCTATATTAGAGCCAATGAGCACTACCATAGTAGCTATTCCCATACCTATAGCATTCTTTGCACTAGTGGTTACCGCAAGAGTAGGACACATAGCCAGAACCTGTACAAAGGTTGGATTTTCAGTGATTATACCATTCTTTAATCTTTCAATAGCACTATTCATTTAAGCCCACCGCTCCTTTCAAATTATTATTGTAGAACTCTATAGCTTTATTTACTCCTCCCACCACAGCAGTGGAAGATACCGTAGCACCAGTAACTCCTTGTACCTCATTAGCATTAGCTGAAGCTACTTTTGTTAATTTTAATCCGCCTTGGATATTTTTATTTTTAAACCTATCTGTAAAATCTGTTTTTTCAACCTTTGATCCAACTCCAGGAGTCTCTGTATGAGAAGCTATTTTAATACCTGTAACTTGTCCTTTATTAGATATAGCTACTATAGTTTGAATATCCCCATGGAAGCCTTTTGAGGTTACATTTATTAAATAGCCTACCTTTTCTTCTCCCTTGAAGGCCTGAAGTACTTCAGTTATGGTTTTATCCTCTGGCAAAGCTACCTTTTCGTCCTTAAGCACCTTATCTGCCTCTGGCATTATAAGCGCTATCTCTTTTTTATCCAAGGAACCATTCTTAGCTATAGCCTCCTTGGTACTTTCATAGGAAACACCTAAAATAAGACCAGATAAAGCGGTAATTATAAGTAATATTACTCCAAGCTTAATATTCTCTCTCATTATGCCGCCTCCTCTTTTAATCCAATTATACTTATTCTATCAATTATAGGTGCAAACACATTCATGATAAGTATGGAATAATAAGAACCTTCCGTATTATATCCATATACTCTAAATAAAATAGTAAGCACTCCAGCGCCTATACCAAATATGATCTTTCCCTTAGCTGTAATAGGTGTACTTGCATAGTCATTAGCGCAGAAAAAGGCTGTAAGCACTATGCTTCCTGTTAATAAGGTTCTAACAACCTCTCCTGTCATTAAGCCCTCCTTACCAAAAAACCAAGAGCTTAAGGCTACCGCAGCTAAATAGGACACAGGGATTTTTAAATCTATTACACCTCTTATAATCAAATATAACGCACCTAAGCATAATGCTAATATAGATGCTTCTCCTAAATTTCCTGTAGCCTGGCCTAAAAATACCTGCCAAAGGCTTGGCAATTCTGCCACTACTGCTTCACTGGCGCTGCTTACCGCATCAGCAGCTTGACTAGCAGCAGTGGTAGCATCAGTGCTAGTGCTTATCTTAATCATAGCTGCAGACCAAGAAGTAAGTAAAAATACCTTTGAAGCTAGAGCAGGATTCATAAAGTTTTGTGAAAGCCCTCCAAAAAACTGTTTTACTACTATAATAGCAAAGGCGCCTCCAATAATAGGTATCCATAAAAGTACATGAGCCGGAAGCACAAAGGCTAGAATCAATCCCGTAATAATGGCACTGTAGTCATTTATGGTTATAGGTTTTTTATTTAGCTTTTGCCATAAAGCCTCTGAAATTACAGAACTCAGTACAGAAGCTAGTATTATCTTAACTGCATCCATTTTATAAAAGTATATAGCTGCTACTGTAACTGGTAATAAAGCAATAAACACATCCCTCATAATGCTGTTTACATTTCCTTTAGTACGTATATGTGGTGAAGCTGATATCTTATACATTTATCTGCACCCCCTAGTTAGCTTCTTTTAATAATAATTTTTTAGCTGTACTTATAGATTGAGTTAAATGGCGTTTAGAAGGGCAAGTATATGAACATAAACCACAATCTATACACTCCATTCCTTGCGCTTTCTTAAATCTTTCATAGCTTCTAGTTAATGCAAACTCATTAAGCTTTGAAGGAATAAGATTTTTAGGACAAATATCTAAACATTGCCCACATCTAATGCAATTATATTCCATAGAAGTTTTGCCTTCTTTTTCACCTAAGAATAGCAAAGAATAATCTCCAGGCTTAACACTTTCTTTCAAGTTATAGATCCCTTGTCCTTTAAGAACTCCTCCAAGGACGATTTTATAAGGCTCTTCTTTAAAGCCTCCTAAAAGATCTATTAACTCCTTATAGGTTGTACCGGATTCTACTAAAAAGTATCCTTTTTTATTTAAGCAATGTCCTTCAACACCTATTACATAATTGTTTATCTGCTTATAGTTAAATAGCTGGTATAAGTAATAGATATTTAATATATCCTCCATAATAAACTTGCCTTGAGAAAGAGCTAACTTTTCTTTAATGTACTCTTCTCCTAACCATCCATAGCTATAAGGAACTACTTTTATCTCCTTATTTGACAAGCCTGAGGTTAATTTTTCTACACTTTCTTTCGATGTCTTATCTACTATAAAAATAAACTTTTTTACCTTGTAAAGTTTTGAAAGTGTTGTAAATCCTTCTCCTATTTCTTTAAAAAACTTATTTAATAAAGCTCTATTTATATTAGAAGCAGGATCTTTTTCAAGGGTATTGATTATAATATAATCCAAATCCTTTTTAGCTTCCTTATAATTTTTCGCCCTATCTTTGTAGTCACCAATGGATTTAAGGCCACCTTCTGTTAATAAATGTTCAAACTCTTCCATAGTTAAATGGTTTACACTATCTGTCGCAGCTCCACTTACTTGAATTTCCTTTGATACATTTAATGATTCTATACCGTCTAAAGCATTGGTTTTAAATCTTTTAGTTATGCCGCTTAGCTGATAAATAACACTAAGTTTACTCATTTTGCACCCCCATGTTATAGCTATAAGTTTTATAATACCATATATCAGTTATATTTTAACACATATAAAGCTATTGAACAATGCATTATATAGTTTTTAACAAAGTATAGGAAATCTTTCTTTTTACAGAATATTCATAATTTTCTTAATAAAGCTATGCATAGCCTTAACTTAGTAGTTTGGTAAAAAATATGAATTCAATTAAATGTAAAATTACACGTTATTATTTTAACGTTAAATATATAACGACATAATTCCAGTCATTTTCCAACAGTAATATTTCATCAACACCCTCCACTACCACAATTAACAAAAGCTATTCTAAAACATACATAATAAAAAAAGTATGGCTAATACCATACTAAAAAGTAATTATAAAAATTCAGTTTTGTCAGTAGTAAGGTTAATATACCTAACTGAACTCCAAAGGTCAACACCTTCTAAGTACAATTTAGCAAATTCCGCCTTACAACTATCATAGCTTTTAAAGGTGTTCAACGCTCGTTCTTTATTCTCATATACCTTCCAGTATCCACAAGCTAAACACTCCCTGCCTTGCCATCTTAAAAATCCTAAAACATCCTTTAGGGGTATACCTAAGAATAATCCAATCTCATGGGGACATTGGTATTTTACATACCTTTGTCTTAATAGATTCAATTTTTCATGTAAAGTCATATGTAAGTCATATCCTAAACTGTTTAAAAAGCTTTTGTTTTCATTTTTATTTAAATGATTATCTAAAATCTCTTTATAGTAAAATAGTATAATTACTGTATCAGCAGAATGAACAAGCTCAAAAGCCTCAATTCCTACTGTTTCTAAATATTCCTTACCATATTTCAGCCAAGCTTCATATAGTCCTTTATTATTATTTGAAAGAGTAATTAATGTAGCTGGCTTAGCGCCTTTAAGTGTGGGGGATATGTTATAAGTAATCATATTCATCATATAGTGACGCTGTTCAGAGGTCATAATTTTTTTCATAAATTCTCTTGCCAGCATAATTTCCATTTTTAATCCTCCTTATATTCTATAGCCTCAGTATTCCCTGGCACAAGGCAATAAATGCAGAATATATGTATAAAAAAATAAACCCCACCATAGATACTTTTACATACCTTAGTAGGGCATCTCTCTTCCTTTTACATATTTACTATCTTCATTATATATAAATTCATGAAGTCTCTGCACACTTTGCTTTTTATCCCATCTTAAATAGTATATATCATCGATATAATCATCATATTTTAAATCATCATAAGGTACTCTTGTTTCTTCTACTTTATTTTTTCCATAGCCTATAATCTTTTGAGATAAGGAGAGCATAGCAAGTTTATCTAGACTTGTCTCAATACTAGAGCATATTTCCTCTAACAAAGCTTCATATTTTGTGATAGGTAATTCTTTAACCTTATTAAAGATGGCCTGCAACACTATTCTTTGCCTTTGAGTTCTTTCATAATCACCATTTCCAACCCTTCTTATTCTGCTATAATTAAGGGCTTCCATTCCATTTAATTTATTAATTCCTACGTTCTTTTGAGTATTTCCTAGATAGGGTAATTCTTCTTCCTTTAATTTAATTTCTATTCCTCCAATAGCATCCACTATATTTACTAATTGTTGAAAATTAACCTTTACATAATGCTTTATATCTAGATCATAATTTTCATTTACAGTTTTTATAGCTAGCACTGGACCTCCATAGTGATATGCATAGTTTATCTTATTTATTTTTCCTTCTCCAAAGTAAATATAACTATCTCTCATAATAGAGCATAGTTTTATAATTTTATTTCTATCATCTATGGATACTATAATAATTGAATCTGAGGCGTTTTCCTCTATATCTATTCCTAAAAGCAATATATTACTTATGCTATTTTCCACGCTTTTTTCATAAGTTCTTTCATTAATTTTTAGCTCCTTATTAGAAATATCTATAGTGTTAGTTTTTATATTATCTAATCTTCTATATATCCTATAAAACATTATGGTAAAGATATAAAGCAATATAAGTAAAACAGAAGCAGCTACTATAAAAAAGGATTTACCACTGGCTTTTTTCAACCCTTCCTCCTTAAATTTATTGATATGAACCTAATACTATTAATATATTGTTTAAATAGTATAAATATTCAGTTTATATATTGTATGAATAGTGTTATAATATATTTACTAAAGATTTCACCTTAGAAAATGCAAGGAGAGATGAATCATGGAAAAATTCCAATTTTATGAGCGCTTTAAGCCTTTAGAAAATTTGAAAAACATAGTTGCAGGAGATAAAAGAATTGAATCCCTTATTGTGGACGAACAAAGCTGCCTAGGCCATCGTAAGGTAGGAGAACGAAATTATCATATATTCTATTTTAGTCCTTCAGAATTTGCAGTATTTTATCATGGTGGTGGTTTAGATTCACTTTACACCTCTCAAACCCTAGGAGATGTGCTAAACTATATAAATACCTTAGAAGAATAAACATATCCTTCAGCCCGTAAAACTATTGGCTGAAGGATATTACTTTTTGGCTACAAAAACTGCAGCCTTGGCTACACAGCTTATTAATTTTTTTATTTTATTAACATATCTTTCACTTATTCTTTTAATGGGTTAGTTTTTAAACTTATTTTATGTATATTGTATATGTGGTTTGCTATTTTTGGGTTTTATGGTTATTGCGGGTTTTATCATGGATTTTATTATGAATCTACAATTTGTGTTTAGTTACCTTCAAAGCATAATAGCCTTTCTTTTTTTATACCTCCTCTCCCATTAATAGAGTCTTTATTTAATGAATTTGAAAAAATATTGTAGATTATATTTCTATATTAAAATAGTATTCTCTCAAAATTCTCACAAAACAACGTAGTGCTTTCAATAAAAAAGCAGAGAAATTAACTTATTTCTCTGACTCCAAATCTAATAATAGTTTTTTATAAAGTTGCTTTGTAGAGCTTCTAATAGGTAGATTTAACTCTTTCGTTAAAAGAGTGTTTAATTGCTCATACTGCATGGATAGTTTTATACGGTCACCCATGTAGTAATACACTCTCATAAGCATTTCATATCCCTTTTCGTCCAGAGGATTTATTTCTAGCATATTCTTTAATTTTTCCTCTGCTTTATGATACTGTTTATGTTCAATATAATATTCAGCTATTTTTTTAACTGACTCTATATAATAACAGATGCTCCCATTATATGCATTTATTTTTTATCAATAAAAAAACTGTAGCTATCAGCCACAGTCTTTTAAGAATAGATATCTGAAAACTCAATCTCTATAGCTTCTATAATACTCTTTTCATAGAGCCTAACCTTTTCAGTGGTAATGGCCGCTTCTAAGTATTGTTCTTCTATAGGAAAAACTATTAAGAATTCTGTTCCCTCGTTAATTTTGCTATTAAAATCTATAGTTCCCCCTTGCATCTCCACAAGGGATTTTACTAGAGATAGTCCTATACCACTACCTTCAGCATTTCTTGATAAGCTTTTATCCACCTTTTCGAACCTCTGAAAAATTCTATAATACATATTCTGCGGTATCCCCACGCCATTATCCTTTACACTAATCCCCACTGAATTGCCGCTCCTCTGATATACGGAAACCTGTATATTCCCCTGCTCCTTACCATATTTTACAGCATTCGATAATAGGTTAAGCATAATTCTCTCAATTAAATCCACATCACAATTAATATATAATTCCTCTACTTCTGTATCAAAAATTAAATTCATATTTTTACTTTCTACATAATCCACTATGGATAAAGATACATCCTCAACAATATTTATAATATTTTCTATCTTCATATTAGGTTTAAAAAAACCTGTTTCTATTTTGGTTAAGTCTATGAGATTATTAATCAATCTTATTAGTCTTAAACAATTTTGTTTAATTATCTTATTACATTTTATTACACTATCCATATTTGAATTATAATAGCTATCCTTCTGCAATTGCAGTGCTGAATATATCACATTTATAGGCGTCTTAAATTCATGAGATATATTTGCAAAAAAATCATTTTTTATTTGCTCTGATTTCTGTTTTTCTAATAATAAATTATGGGCTTCCTCTGCCCTTTTTCTATCCGTAATATCACGTATTGCTGATATTAAATATCCTCCTTCCTCGTCCTCTACATGCAATGAGCACATTTCTACAAAAACTTTTTTATCACCCCATACTATTTCGTATTCTACTGAACTTAAAAGTTTATCCTTATCTTTAATGTTTAATCTACTATTTAACAAAGCATAATATGGCTTATCTATGATAAAGTAAATGTTGCGGTTTATTATCTCTTCTTCATCTTTAATACCTACCATGTCACAAAATCTATTATTAACAGAGGTAATCCTCTCTTTTCTTAAAACAATAATCCCATCTGGGATAAAATCGATAAATTTTTTATAAAGCACATTTCCTTCTTTAATCTTTGCATTAGCCTCCTTTAGTAGTTTGTTTGCTTCCTCTAATTCTACAGCCTTCCTGTTAATGTCGTGAAAAAGTATTGAGTAAGTCTTGGTAATTATATTTTCAAAAAGAATTTTAAATATAAAATAAAAGGATATAAATCTAAAAATGTGTCCTAAAAAATTTGATATTCCATAAACATCAAAATATAATGAAAAAGCTAAACTGCTAAGTATTCTAAATATCATAGATTGTATCAAATAATACCTATTATTTGATAGTACTTCATTCTTACTTCTTATGTATTTTAAAATAATAATGAAAAATCCCATAGATGATAAATACTCACTCATCCTTTTAAAGGTAGTGAGACCTATTCCCTCCACATAACAATCAGGAAAAATACTAAATACAATTATGCTTGATAAAGATACTATTAAGAATATAGCATTAAATAATATTAATTTCTTAACATGTATCTCTCTTTTTATATATCTAAAGGATAGAAACATTATAAAACATTCATAGTATCTGCCTAACACCCAAAGTTGAGTGGGTGTGTTAGAGTTACTAGAAAAAATATTAATTCCCTTATAGGTGAAAATATGAAACCAATCTATGATACCAATGAAGCCTAGAGTAATTCCTAAAAAGGCAAAATAGCTATTTTCAGATATTTTTAGAGTTCCTAATGAAATTAACATTAAGCTAAAGCTAATCATAGTGATTATAGTTTCTATGACGCTGTGAAAAAATATATAATTCTTTGCACTTATAAAATAGAAAATTATGAATGAGGACAGTAATAATACTAGTTCTTTGATAGTAATCTTATTATGAACTTCTGACTTAATCATAAAACGCCCCCCTTTTCCATACATTTTATCACTTTAAATTTCTTAAGTCAGAGCTTTTTACATTTATTGTCTCTAAAAAATATCGCAAGTTTCGTTTTTTTAATTACTTAAAATTAAAACTATATATATTATTGTCTTAATATGTCATAGTACGATCTTAGATAAAAAATAATACAGAGCTTTCTTGCTCTTGCCAAGAAAGCTCTGTATTATTTACTTCATTAAAATATATCCTTTAAATTTAACTCTAAATCTTTAAATATATTAGAATAGGCAATCTCTTCATTATTTTCATTTTATAAAAGCTTTCTAATCTTTTTTAAATTTGGATCTTTTGATAATATTAAAATCAAAAGATATACTAATCCTCCAAGACCTATTTCTAATAAGGTACTTAAAGCTGAAGGCTTTAAACCCTTGGATAATAGAACTACACAAAAACACATTACGATTGAGGCTAATAAATATCTCTTTACATCATTAAATAACACCTTTAAATTTATGAAATTTCTTAAATAATACATCTGAACTACTGGCACAGCAAATTCTGCTATCACGGAGGCTATGCTAGTGCCTAGGGATTTATATTTATATATCAATAATAAATTAAGCAAAAAGTTTATAATGGCTCCAGCGAATACGGAAATTGTAAATTCTCTCTCCTGCTTCATAGGTATTAAGGTTTGGAACCCTAAGATATTGCACCAAGCCCCAAAGACTATGATTATAGAGTTTATTATTATTAAAGGCTCTATACCCTGAAAGCCACTGCCATAAAACCAAGGCTTAAAATCATAGGTTATAGCCATGAGTCCAAAGGCCATAGGTATTGAAATAAAGTTCATAAAAGAAAAAACCTCATATATCATCTTCTTAAACTCCTCTAAGTCTCCCTTGGCATATATATTGGACATTCTAGGAATCATCACAGTACCTACAGAGGTAACTATGGTCATGGTAAGCCTTATTATCTTTTGAGAATTATCATATAGTCCCACCTCTGCTTCATTTATAAACCAGCCTAGCATAATCTTATCTAAGAGCAAATACACCTGAGCAGCCAGCTGAGGAATAAATAGGCTAATAGAAGGCATCAGGTGTTTAACGACCTCCTCATAGCTAATCCTCCTAAAGGAAATAAGTTTAGGTATATAGGTCCACATAGTGATCTGCCCTAGCAACTGAGTAATGGATAATATGAGTATATAGGTTAAAACGTCAGTGCTGCTTTTAACAAATAAAAATAGCAGCACTACTCCTATAACCTTGGTTATGAGATTTCTATATACTATCTTCTTAAAATCCTCTATACCCATAAAAAACCAGGATATATCAATCATAGCTCCTATTATGTTTATAGACTGAATAAAATATATAGTCCTATCCTTGGAATTAAAAAATACAAAAATCACTATATAAAGTAGATAAGCTAGCCCAGTGGTAATAATACGAAGCAGAGTCAACTGCCAAAAGGTCTTTTCTAACTCTTCCTTGTCATCTCTCACATAAGCAATCTGCCTATTACCATATATATTTAATCCTATTACACCTAATAGTATAAAATACTGACTTATTGCATTGGTGTAGGCCTGCTTTCCTATACCAGTTTCCCCTAAAATCCTAGATACATAAGGCAGGGTTATAATAGGGGTAATTATAGTAATCAATTGATAAATTATATTATAAATAGAATTTTTAACTAAACTCAATATTCCACCTCTTAATTATAACAAGCCGTTTATTCCTAGCTTATAATCATAGATTTTCAACAAGCTGAAAATCACCCTTAATTGTGCATTGTGAATTTTGCATTTTGCATTGATCTAAGTTTTTCTATAAAAATCTTCTGATCATACTTAAATTTTTCTAAAACTACTTCCTTGGACCTTATTACATCATTATTAAAGCTAACCTCATCCTCATTAATTATATCTAATATGCGTTGATACCACTTATCTAATTCTAGCTCTAGTTCATAATCAATCAAGTAAGGAGGCACTTCTAAACCCTTGGTTAAAATAGTATTAAGTCCAAGCATTTTAGCTTCTGCCAACACATAGGAAAAACTTTCCTTTAAGGAGGGCAATAGCAGCATCTTTCCGCTAGATATTCTTTCATACAATACTTTTTTATCATTGATTAAACCTATATACTCTAAATAATCCCCTAGCTCTAACTTCAAAATGTCCTCTTGAATACTCTCTCTCAGCTCTCCGTCTCCTATAATCCTTATCTTGCACTCTATATTATTCTCTTTAAGCTTTTGAGCTAGCTCTATTAAAAATCCTGGATTTTTTCTATTATTTAACCGTCCTACAAAATAGCATATATTTTCCCTGTTCATCAAAGGATAAGCTTCAAAATCTTCTATATTTAAAAAATTGTATATAACGGGGAGCTGCTTCTCCATATTAAAATAATCCTTTAAAAATATGGCATACTCTTCACTGACAGTATATATATTATTATTTGAGTTAAGTAATTTAATCTCTAATCTTTTACATCTCTCATAATAAAGCTTCTTATAATTTTCAGCCTTATTGCTTAACAGCATTATTTCTTCAGCCTTACTGGCATGAATAAACACCATGCTCCTATTATTGTCCCTGTAAAAAGCCATGGGAGTAAATATATCCTCAAAAATATAATAATCATAGTCTTCAAACTTGCTTTTTATGTACAAGCTTGTTAAATAGGAATAAGCATAAAAGCCTCTAAAAGGCATAATACTATCTATTTTGTGTATTAAAGCCATAATATAATATAAAGCTTTAGGCAGCTCTTCTCTAGACCATAACTTTGCCTCGTAGCCTTCCTTATTTAGAAACTTATGAATTATTTTAGCATGCTCTGCTACTCCACCACTCTTCTTAAGGTAGCCGTTAAATACTATGAGAGCTTTATTTTTACCTTGATCTAAGGTAAGTTTATCTATAGTCATTACCAAAAGGAATAACAACGTAGTATTAAAATCCCATTCAAAGGTACTGGTAGCCATATTCATCATTAAAACTAGCAATATAAGTAGAGTTTTATGCTTATGCTTGCTATTTATATAAAGCTTTAAAATAAACAAAACTGTAATGACAAATATTATAAAGCCATAATTATAAAGATATTGAACATAAAAATTATCCACGCTTTTTATGATGATCTCTATTTTGTTATGATAGAGCTTAGCGATGTAGGGTTTATTTTCTCCCCTATTACCTAGCATAAAGCTATGAATATTAGAGAAGGTTTTACTTAACATTACCCTAATTCCATACATCCTATATAAATCTGATCTTTCATTACGACTTACAAAGAATAATATAGGCACTATAGAAATTATGCCTCCCACTATACCAAGACTAACTAAATATCTTCTTATCTTACTGCTTCTTATCTTATTGAAGAGGGCATGAATAATTATAATAAAGGCTAGAATATAAGCCATTCTTGAAAAGGTCATAAAAATCATGAAAGCCATAAGCAATAAATATAGCTTCTTGCCCTTAAAGCTTTTTACATTATAAATATAATAAAACAATAATATTACAAAGAAATTAGCTAAATAAAGAGGATGGCCAAATATGCCCATAGATCTAGCAATAGAGCCTCTATATATCACATCATGTATCATATCCTTGTTTACAAATGCCTTTAAAGGAGAGTTTAAAAGCAAGGTTTTAAAGTTAAATTTAAATTGAAGCAATACTAAAGCAAAATTTAATAAAGTAAACAGGTTCATTAGGGTTATGTCTATAGCAAAGCTGTTTTTAGAGGTATTTTGTGTCCCCTTTCTTGAATTATTCCACAATATGCTTATTATGGCACAAATAAAAATAGGAATAGATATTAAAGAAAATTTAGGTACAGCCAATACAAACAGAACACATAACAATATCTCTATTTTCTTATGCTTTAAAGATAGTTCTTTATTTTTAAGTAAATATAAGCCATAGAAAAACAATGCTAAAAAAATATATACACTCTTAAATTTGACAAAAGAGGTTCCAGCACGAAACCCTAAATAGTCCGGTATAAAAAAAGAAAAAAATAATATGTTATAAAAATTCATATTCCTATCACCACCTTTTTTTCAATTCACAGTTCACAATGCACAATTCACAATTGAGGAAATTTTTTCTCAGTTTACTGAGAAAAAAGAATAATTATATTATTTTATAGTTTTTCTAAGCTTCGCTTAGAAAAATATCATTCATTGTGCACTGTGAATTGTGCATTGTGCATTAAACAAGCTTTTTTAATTTCATAAAAATTTTCTTTTTACTAGTTTTTCTCACATATTGTACAATATTTTCATTAGGACATACTTCCTTCATATTCATATATCCATTGATATAAGCTAGGGCCTTTGAAGGATTTTTAAAGAACTTAAAAAGGAATTTACTTATGGCGTACAAATATTCGTAGCCAAAATACCTATCGGATTCTCCGTAATATTTATAGGCATGTCTGCTCCCCGTTTCTCTTAAGGATAGAACAAAAGCCGCCTTAAGGTTACTTACTCTAAATCCCATCATTTGGGCCTTTAATGTAGAATATGTATCTGGAGATCTAGTTATTTCAAAGCCTGCGCTGCTATAGCACTTGTAGGAGTATAATCTACAGCCACCTCTAGGCCAATCCTCAGCTACCTTTTCTACTATTAGCTTATGATTTGTAAGGACTTTTACATTTCCGCTGCAAATATCTATTTTGTTCTTATTCATATGCTCTATAAGCTTTTCGTAATAATCAGGCTGGGGAAACAAATCAGAATCCAATATGCCTATATAATCTAAGGCTATATTCTTATGCTCCATAAGTTCCTCTACTATATCAAAGCCTTTTCTTACCACCTCTGAATAATGTATCTTTAAATCATACTCACTCTGCTTTTCATTATTATATAAAATTACATTGGAATTCTTAAAATCTTCTCTATATAAAAGGAGGTTTCTCTCTATAAGCTCCTTAGTTCTATCATCACTATTGTCATTTACAATAACCCATACTCTAGGCTTAATACTCTGCTTTTTTATAGAAAAAAATAAATAATCTATATTAGCCTCTTCATTTTTTGCAGGCGTTACTATGGCGTAGTTCATAAACTTCCTCCCATTAAAGCTATAAATTTAAATTTATAAAATCATCTATGATTTGAATTACAGCAGTAGTATTAGAATGATACCTCTTAAAACTCATTCCTCTTATAAGCGTTAAGGCTTCTCCTAACTCTTGTACATCATATACTGCATATATAAAGCCCATATCCTTAAATTGACTCACTATGTCTAACTTATGGTCATCTACATGTTCACCATACTTCTTTAATCTAGGTATGGCTATGACCTTCTTTTCCTTTTTTACTCCAGTAATAATAGCTCCAGTACCTCCATGGGTAATAAGCAAATCACAATTATCCATAAATTTAGAAAAGGTATTTCTGTCCACAAAATTTTCATAGCTATAATTTTTAGGTTTATAGTCAGAATATCCAATCTGAGCATATACCTGTTCCTTTATGACACCTTTTTCTATAAGCTTATCTACTTCTTTGAGTACTCTATTAAATTGAAACTTTTGAGAGCCTAGAGTTATAAATATCAATATATTCCACCTCCATAAACGGCCTCTGGATAAAGCTCCTTTAATTCCTCCCATTGGATTATGAATAAATCTGCAAACTTATTCACTAATTTTCCTGTTAGGGTTCTAGAGTGTATCTTTGCAAAGGACTCAATAAATATCACCTTTTTCCTAAAAACTTTAGCTATAATGCATAATGGGAATGTAACCAAGGCTCCTGTAGATATGACTACCTCCGGTCTTTCCTTGATAAATATTCTTAAAGCATTAATAAAAGTACTTAAAAATTTCAATAGAAATAAAGGCTCTCTTCTATTTATTTGCCCTAAGTAATAGGTTGTTATTCCTTTTGGCTTCACAGAATACTTAGTTTTTTCAGTTACTATAAAGCTAGGATACTTATCCATCAAGGGCTTAAGCATCATCAATTGTTCAAAGTGCCCCCCTGAGGAGGCTGTAAAGCATATCTTTATCATTTTGCATCACCACCAAAAAAATCTGGCAGAATAGCTTGCCTTCCCACAGAATGATATTCCACTCCTATTTCAGCTGCTTCCTTCACGTCGTAGCAATTCCTTCCATCAAAAATAACAGCCTGCTTCATTAAAGCCTTGTATCTGGTTAAAGGAATACTCTTTATCTCATTCCACTCTGTAAAAATAAAAGCTAAGTCTGCATCCTTTAATGCTGATTCTGGGTTATCCACATAATGAACTCCCTGCGGAAATAGCTTTTTAAAGTTATTTACTCCTATAGGATCATAGGCCACTACCTCTGCCCCCTCATTTATTAGAACTTTTACATTGGGAATGGAAGGAGCCTCTCTTAGATCATCAGTACCGGGTTTAAAGGTCAAGCCTAGTACCGCTATTCTTAACCCTCTAAGTCTTTTAAATCTTTTCCTGGCCTTTTTAACCAATCTAAACTTTTGATTTTCATTTACTTCTATGGTAGCCTTTACGGTTTTAAGCTCATAGCCGTTGTCCTCAGCTAACCAATGCAAGGCCTTAGTATCCTTTGGGAAGCAAGAACCACCATAACCTATACCAGCCTTTAAAAATTTATCCCCAATTCTAGAATCAAAGGACATACCTTTAGACACATCTTCCACATTAGCTCCTACTATTTCACATAAATTAGCTATTTCATTAATAAAAGAAATCTTCAAAGCTAAAAAATCATTAGATGCATATTTTATCATTTCTGCACTTCTTCTATTGGTTATTACTAAGGGCTGATTAAATCTTTCATATATATCTCTCAAAGTTTTCTCTGCCTTTTTAGACTCTACTCCAATAACTATTCTGCTGGCACTTAAGGTATCCTTAACCGCTGTGCCTTGAGCTAAAAATTCTGGATTAGAGGCTACCTCTACAGAAACCTTATGAGTTGATTTTTCTTTAATAAACTCTTCAATCTCATCATTAGTACCTATGGGCACTGTTGATTTTATAACCACCAAGCAATCCTTCTCTACACTCTCAGCTATTTGCTCCGCTACAATAAATACATAGTCAAGATTTGCAGAGCCATCTTCTTTTTCTGGTGTACCTACCCCAATAAAAATAACATCTGCATTCTTATAAGCCTCTTTATAATCTAGGGTAAAACTTAATCGTCCCTGTTCATAGCCTTCTTTTAAAAGCTCTTCTAAACCAGGCTCATATATAGGAGAAATACCTTTTTTCATTAACTCTATTTTATTTTCATCTATATCCACACAGGTTACATTATGGCCCAAGTGACTAAGGCAAGCTCCTGTAACAAGGCCCACATACCCTGTTCCTGCTACAACAATCTTCATACTCTATATCTCCTTATCTTTTGTTATCGTGCGTGTTTATCTCCAAACAGAACTCTAAAAGTCCTTAAAATAAGCTTAACATCCAACGAAAGGCTTCTTTCCCTAACATATTTAATATCTAATTCCATCCACTGCTTAAAATCTATATCATTTCTTCCCATGACCTGCCAATAACAGGTTAGTCCTGGCTTAGCAATTAACTTGTCTCTCATCCAAGGTTCAAATTTCGCTACCTCTCTAGGAAGATTAGGTCTAGGCCCTACTAAGGACATATCACCTTTAAGTACATTAAAAAGCTGCGGCAGCTCATCAAGACTTGTTTTTCTTATAAACCTTCCCACCTTGGTCACTCTTGGATCTTCCTTCATTTTAAACATAGGACCAGACATTTCATTTTTATCCTTAAGCTTGTATAATAATTCCTCTGCATCTATTATCATGGATCTAAATTTGTACATTTTAAAAACCCTAGTATCTTGTCCTACTCTTTCTTGAACAAAAAACACAGGTCCTTTTGAACTTAGTTTTATAGCAATAGCTGTTAATAGCATAATAGGTGACAATACAATTATTCCAAATAAACTTCCAGCTAAATCTATAATTCTTTTAGTAACAAAATATCCTGTGCTCTTTTTGTAATCTTCACCAATTAGACTCTTAGAACCAACTTTATCCTTATCACTTAGCTCTTTGTCAGCAAAAGTGGAAGATAAGTTTTGCATAAAATCCCCCCGCATTAAATTATTTTTTACACTCTTATTATATTTAGTTTTTCGACATTATTCATCAATTACTTTTTTCCAAGTTCACCATAGTTTCCTTCTCAGTTATGCATAAAAAATCTCCGAAGACTTGGCTCATGACACAATATGAGTCAAATTTTTATTTATAGCACAATTTATGATAAAATATGAACAGGAATAATTTATTCTATAATTATAAAAAAAATGAATATTGAATTATTGACTTAGAATAAATTATCACATATAATTCAATTAGGAGGAATAATTTATTATGGATATAAAGCTAAAAATAGAAAGCAACCTTGAAAACCTATCTAACACAGAGGTAAAAATTGCTAGGTTTATATTAGACAATACATCTACTATAAAAAATATGACTTCAAGTGAACTAGCTGAGAAAATAGGGGTTGGCCAATCCACTATTATAAAATTTATCAAGAAGTTTGGATTTAATGGATTTTTAGATTTTAAAATAAAATTAAGTGAATCCTTAGCAAAGGAAAAAAGCAATACGAGGAAAATGCATGATGATATTTCCCTAGAGGACCCCTTAAAGGATGTGTACTTTAAGCTTGTAGAGGAATCTATAAGATCTATTCAAGGAACTTATCAGAACATTGATTTTTCAGAATTAGAGGCTACTATTGAACTTCTTAATAACTCAAGCAGAATTGTACTTATTGGTATAGGAAATTCAGGTTTGGTAGCTAAGGATTTTAATAATAAGCTTCTTAAAATAGGAAAAACACCGCTTTTTAGTGAGGACTTACATGTAAGTCTATCCATAGTCCCCTCTTTAACTGAACAGGATTGCTGCATTGTTTTCTCTTACTCTGGAAAGACAAAAGAGATTGTAGAAATATCTGAGAAAATAAAAGAAAAGAAGTGTCCAGTTATAGCTATTACCTCTAATATGAGTAGTCCCTTAGCAAAACTAAGCGACAAAATATTATGTACCATTTCTGCTGAAGGACTGCTTAGAACTTCAGCCATGAGCTCTAGAATAACTCAACTATCCATTGTAGATATTTTGTTTTTAGGGCTTGTACAAAAGAACTATGACCCAGCCATATCAAAAATTCAGCAAGGAAGGCACTTCGTTGGTTGGGAAAAATAATTAGGAGATGCATATATGACAAAGATAAACAGCTTATTAACAGAAAAGAGAAATAAAAACTCACTGCTTATAGACACTATGTCTATACCTGATATATTGAAAACTATAAATAATGAAGATAAGACCATAGCTTACTCTATTGAAAAGGAACTGCACTCCATAAGCAAGGTAGTAGAGCAAATGGTTTACACTATAAAAAATGGCGGAAGAGTAATATATATAGGGGCTGGTACCAGTGGAAGACTTGGAGTGCTAGACTCAGCTGAGTGTCCTCCTACCTATGGTACTTCTCCAGATCAAATAATAGCCTTAATAGCTGGAGGAGAAGAAGCTTTTACAAAAGCCGTAGAATCAGTAGAAGATTCCCCTACTCAAGGCATAATTGACTTAAAAAACATAAACTTTTCATCTGAGGATTTACTTATAGGCATTGCAGCTTCAGGAAGAACACCTTATGTTGAAAAAGCTTTAATATATGCTAGAGAAATAGGGGCAAGAACTGCTACTTTAACCTGCAATAAAAATAGTATAATAAGCAAATTTGCAGATAATTGTATAGAAATAGAAGTTGGTCCTGAAGTTATAACTGGATCTACTAGAATGAAGGCTGGTACTGCTCAAAAACTTGTACTAACTATGATGAGTACTACTACTATGATTTGCCTTGGAAAAGTATACAGTAACCTTATGGTAGATGTACAAATAACTAATGAAAAGCTCAAAACCAGGGCTATGAACATAGTAAAAGAAATCACCAATTGCTCTGAGGAAGAAGTCGAGAGAGCTTTAGAAGAAGCTCAAGGCAGCGCTAAGCATGCAATCGTAATGCTTCTATTAGATATAGACTACCAAGATTCCATAAATCAATTATATCAATGTAGCAATTCTCTAAGAAAAGTATTGGAAAAAAACTCAAAATAAAATTTTAGGAGGAAACCTTTATGGATTTGGAAAAAATTTCTAAGCAAATAATCGATGGTTTGGGTGGAGTTCACAATATAAGCTACCTAACAAATTGCATGACTCGTGTTCGTGCTACTGTAAAAGACACCTCAAAAGTGGACATTAAATATCTAAAAACCATCGACGTAGTCATATCCGTTATAGAGGATGAAACTATGCAAGTGGTAGTAGGACCTGGAAAAAGCAAAAAAATAGGAGATTATATAAATGAAAATTATGTCTTTGGAAATGAAGACAACAACGAAAAAGCCTCTAATGCTTCTCGAGAAAACGTTAGCAGAGACTATGTAGCGGAAGCTAAGGCAAAAAAAGCCCAAAGCAACAATGGCTTTAAAAAGGCTTTAAAGAAAATAGCAAATATATTTGTTCCCCTTATTCCCGCTATAATTGCTGCAGGTTTATGCAATGGTATTGCAGGTTATTTTGAAAATACATTAGCTGTAAAGGGTATAAAGGACATACCTCTTTGGATAACCTTCTTAAAAACTGTAGGTGGAGCTTTATTTGGATACCTATCCATTTATGTGGGTATTAATGCCGCTAAGGAATTTGGAGCTACTCCTGGTCTTGGTGGTATTATCGGTGGTATCACCATAAGTACAAATATTGATATTATATCAAAATCTCTAGGATTATTTAACGAAAGTAACAGACTAAAAAGCATACTTATATCAGGAAAAGGTGGAATCATTGGTGTAATAGTTGGTGTTGCTATACTTGCATTTATAGAAAAAAGAATTCGTAAGATAGTTCCTGATATGCTTGATAATATAGTTACTCCTCTGGTATCCGTAGGATTAACCGCATTACTTACAGTTTTCTTAATAATGCCTGCTGCGGGATTTTTATCCGATATATTAATGAAGATTTTAGAAGTGCTTATAATGACTGAAGGACCCATGGCTATAGTTGGGGGCTTCATACTATCTGCTAGTTTCTTACCACTTCTCATGGTAGGATTGCATCATGGATTAATACCATTCTATGTACTTCAACTAGAGAAATTCGGAAGCGTATCCCTTTTCCCTGTTCTATGCATGGCTGGTGCTGGTCAAATTGGTGCTGCTGCAGCTATATATCTAAAAGCTAAAGGCAGAAATGAAAAGTTAAGAAATGTAATAAGAGGCGCCCTACCTGTAGGTTTATTAGGTATAGGAGAACCTCTTCTATATGGAGTAACCTTACCTCTTGGAACACCCTTTATAACTGCTTCCTTGGCAGGGGGATTTGCAGGTGCCTTCTGCGCTTCCATGAAGGTTTCTTCCATAGCTTACGGTCCTGCAGGCCTTACTGCAATACCTCTTATGCTTCCAAATAAAATGATCTATTACTTCATAAGCTTATGTATCGCTTATGTATTAGGTTTTGTGTTTACCTATTTAATAAAAACTCCTAAGGCAGTAGATGAATACTAAAAAGGATATTGTACTAGATAACTATAAAAAGTACTACGAAGACATGATACTACGTGATTACTTAGCCTTAGATAGAACTCTCTTAGCCAATGAAAGAACCTTTCTAGCTTATATAAGAACCGTAGTAAGCTTCGTAGTAGCTGGTTTGACTCTTTGGAAGCTTGTTGAAGGTATTAATGGTATTATAGCAGCAATGATACTCTTCATTTCATCAATATTTATTGCTATTCATGGAACTAAGAATTATATCAAGGTTTCTAATAAGTTAAAAAAACAATAAATAACGTGGCAAGGGAAACGTCCCCTTGCCACTACTTGTTTTTATTTTTAATAAAGATCATTAAAGCTAATAAAGCTATAACGATTAAATTAATGATAGCTAAGGCAGGATAAAACAATTTTATCAAACTGCTTCGCTGAGCATAGGTTCTTATGGATAATGCACTAAATAAGAACACTGGCAGAGAAATTATATAAAAAGCATTATAACTCTTAAGCTTAAACATATATTTTATTATGTGTCCGCAGCCATAATATTCATTAGCTGTACGCTTTAATATTACAAAACTCCAAAGCAGTAAAAAAATATACCTGGAAGTATTTATGACTTGAATTCTATTAAACTCTGTCATTAGCAGCACTGGCCATAAGGACATATTCACAAGCTTATAGCCTAGATAATATATACACATGATAACCATAAAAGTGTTTGTAGCCATAGTTATAAATACAGCCCTCAAGGACACTTTTAGTATACTTTCTTTATTTTTCATATATGGATATATTAAAAATATTATCTCTATACCACTATAATAATATACGACATCCTGAACCGCCTTAAAAATACCTGCAAGATTCTTATCTATTATAGGCATCAAATATAAATAATTACCCTTAGGCAGCCCTATGCTCAAAGAAATGGTCATAACTATTATTATAATTAAGCTTATTTCATTGATTCTAGCCAAGGTTTTAAAGCCACGGGAGTGAGTGAATATAATTAATATTAACATTGCTATATATATCTTAATGGGTGATAAAAAGGGAGTGGCGTATACACTAATAACCTTATAAAAGCCAGATAAGGTCAACACCACAAATATAGGAAATCTTAAAAAAAATATAATATTTAAAATACCTCCCACCCATTTCCCAAAATACAATTCATTTAATGCCAATATATCTTGCTCCGGATGCTTATTACAAATATAAGCAGCTAAAAGGGATAAAAGCAAGGGATAAGCGGCTCCTATAATAGTTGATATCCAAGCCCCCTGCTTACCTTTCTCCGCTACAGCCTTAGCTATAGTGATACTAACACCTACCATAGTACCTACTAGTATTGCTAAAGCTTGATTATCACTTATACTATTATTTTCTCCTCTCTTCATATTATAGTCCACTAATATTGACCCCTTCCTACATTATCCACCTTTACTTTAGCCCTTACCTTAATGGAACTCTTTGATACCACTTCATTCCAATCTACACCACTATCTCTTCCAAACTTCGCCGCTGCCACGCTACCTAACTCTAAGCAATCTACCTTATATTGCTTTTGCATTTTTTTTATAAAAGCATTACACTTTTCTTCTATTTCTTTAGCCATGTCCTCTTCAAAGTTCTTTATGGACTTTTTATTTAATTCTTCGTAAAGAGTATTAGAGGTTATATTGCCAGTGACGTTTAAATCTATAATAAAATTATACTTATCCTGATCCTTATAGCATTTAACCTTCTTTTTTACTCTAGAATTGTAATCCACATACTTTTGTTCTCCTCTTTTTAGAGAAAATACTCCCCTGGTCTTATCCTCCCTTAATACATTCATTATTTTGGATTCATATATGTCTATTATCTGAACTAGTTTCTCTCTCTTAAAAAGAGCTACCCCAGATATCTCTATCTTATTATTGCGAATTTCTACATAAGGCAGCACTATATTTTCTCCCTCAGAGGTCAATTGAGTAAATAAGTCCAGAAAAGTATAGTTTTCTGAATAGAAATTATAATATATTGATTCCTTCACGATTCCCTCTATATACTCTGCAGAACTCGGTAAAGCTTCAACTTTAAACTTTATAATATCTTCTGCCTTACCCTTGCACACTACTATTAATCCTTTATCATTTAACCTAGGATTATTAAGGAATATGTTTACTAGAGAATCTATGCCATAAGCTCCCATATCTTCGCTGATTATAAGCATCCTCTCTATATCTGCAGTATAACTCCTATCTATTTTCAGCTGCCTATCCTGCCGATTTTCCCCTATGGTACTAGCTTCAGCAATCCTATTATAGCTATAGACTTTATCCTGAGAAAACTTGTATATATTGTATGTTATTCTATAATTAGCATTCTCTTTTAATGTTTTTTCAATATCTACTCCTATGCCAAAGGATATGGCATTTTCTTCTATAGGCGCGTTTAAGGTGTCATAATTATAGAACACCACAGCTCCTATTATTACTAGGATGATAAACACATTTTTTATCCTACTTTTCCTCAAGCTTCTAATACTCACCTCTTCCCACCTTATCTACGCGTACCTTAACCTTTACTTCTATGTTAGAATTGCTTATAATCTCATTCCAATCCACTCCAGTGCCTCTTCCTTGCTTTGTCACAGCTATTTTCCCTAACTCTAGGCAATCTAATTTATATACCCTTTGCATCTTTCCAATAAACTCCTTGCACTGCTTTTGAATTTTTTCTTCCATATCTTTTTCAAACTCTTTTATTTCTTTTGGATTCTCAACAAGATTCTTGTAAAGCTTATTGCTGACGATTTCCCCATTTAAATTTAGCTCTATAATAAACTTAAATTTATCCTCTTCCTTATAGCATTTAACCTTTCTTTTGCTTTTAGCCGTAAAGTTAATATATTCTTTTTCGCTGTTTTGAAGGGTTACCATTCCCCTAACATTATTCTCCCTTAAAAGGTTTAATACCCTTCCTTCATTTATATCAACTACCTGAGCTAGCTTATCCTTATTAAAAATTGCTAAACCTGTTATTTCAAATCCCTGTTCTCTTAATTCTATATAAGGCTGTACTACCGTTCTTCCTTCCGCATCCATGGTAAGATATACTTTTTTTAAAGTATAGTCCTTAGAAAAAAAATTATAATTAACTGAATTTTTTACCATGCTATCTATAAATTCTACAGGGGAATCGTAGCCTTCTATCTTATGAGTTAAATAATCGTCGCTTTTGTTCTTACAGACTAATACTACCCCATTGTCATTTAATACAGGATTCCTAAATAATATATCTATCAGTGGCTCTACTCCAAATTTAGCTACTTCCTCGTCTATCAGATAAACCCTTTGAGTACCTAAAAACAACTTCTTGTCTATTTTCCTTTGTCTATCCTCTCTGACTTTACCTATAGTACTTGCATTTCCTTCATGAATCTCACTGCTATTTTTTTGGCCTTTACTATCTTCCGTGGCGGTTTCACCATAAATAATAGAGCTTATAGGAATATGATATTCAACATCTCCCTGAGAATTTTGCAGCAAGCTATAGCCTATGCCTAGGGATATATCTAAATCCTCTGCATTTTCATACTTTATTTTATTTTCTTTAACAGCAACAAAAGCCACTACCACTAATATTGCTATGATTAAGCTCCTATGCTTTTTCACTGCTATCACCCTTTTTTATAACTGAAAATAAAAATATTATGGTTATATATACAAAATTATAGGCCGTACTAAATAAAGAGGTCTTTTCTGTTATAGACGCCCTTAAAAGCCTATCACTATAATACTTGTTAGCCACTAATACTATCAGGCCTCCCACCACTACATGAAATATGATTTTTTTATCAATATTAATTATTTGCCCTGCTAAATCAAAATTAAAGTAATAGAGCGCAGCTATATCAACTAAGGTTACTATCATCCACAAGAATATAAATATAAATCTAAAAGAATTGATTACCTCCAGCTGTATTGCTTCTGTAGCTGTAAAAAAAGGCCATATGCTTTTGGCTACTATATCTGTGCCCATATAATACATGGATACAAATACTATCCATGTATAAAAAAAAGCTATAAAGGCCACTGTTCCTAGGGCTGATTTTTTCAATTTACTCTTATCCTGCAAGTGTGGATATAGTAAAAATATAAACTCAATACCTGCATAGGTATAAGAGGTTATGAAGGAAGCCTTTATAATATTCTTGATCCCAGATCCAAATATAGGCAGTACATTTAAATAGCTACCCTTTCTTAATATGGCTAAGGAAGTTACAAGTATAAATAGTATTATAAAAAAATTGATAATAGAAACCCTTCCAAGAACCTTTAAGCCTCTACTTACTGCAAAAATTATAAAGATAACTGTCACTATATATATTTTAGGAAATCCCATATAAGCAATAACATAGGTCTTAAATATTATGGCTCCACTGGAAATAACCCCCGGAAGATAGGTTAAAAAGCCTAGAGCAAAAATTACATTAAGAAAAGTACTTAAGTATTTACCAAAATACTTTTTACTTAAGGTTAATATATTGTCATCAGGAAATCTTTTTGAAAAAAATATAGCTATTATGACTACGTATAAAGGGTATAGGGCACCTAAGGCTGTAGCTATCCACGCATCCTGCTTAGCAAGTTTATTTATGGTATTTGGCAAACTAGTAGATTCTATTCCTATGGTTATAGCTATTAATAGAACGGCCAGTTCTACAGGTGTTATAAAAATTTTTTTTGAGCCATTTCCCTCCATTCTATCAATACCCTCCTCTTCCTTGACCAAATATATGAACCTTTGCTTTAACACTTATTTCTGCATTAGTAACAGCTTCATTCCAGTCTATATTTTTTCTTCTGCCATACTTAGCGGCTCCTTCCCTACCTAGTTCTAGCAAATCCACCTTATATTGCCCCTGCATCTTTTTTATAAAAGCTTCACAATCCTTTTCCACTTGCTTTTCAAATTGCAGCTCTATAAGCTTCTTAGTATCTAAATCCTCCAATAGCTTCTTGGTTAATACATTGTTTATTATCTCTCCCTCCAATTTCAACTCTATTAAAAATTTATATTTTTCTCCTTCTCTTGTGCATTTAACCTTCTTTTGGCTTAATACACTTATATCTACATACTTATTTGACCCTTGCTGAAGAGACAATACTCCTACTACATTATTTTCTTTTAGCAAGTTTAATAGCCTAGTTTCATTCATATTTAAATGACCAATCATCTTATCCTTGTTGAACAGTGCTACTCCTGAAACAATTACCCTATCTTTTTCTATTTCTACATAGGGCAAAACTAAGCTTCTTCCCTCGCTCTGTACTCTAACCATAATATCTATGATCTTATAGTTTTGAGAAAAGAAATTGCTCCATTTAAGACTCTCGATCAAGCCTTCAAGGTATTCTGATATACTAGTATGATTTTTCATCCTAAATTTTAGTATATCCTCAGCTTTACCTTTAGATATCATAGTAAAGGCCATATCTGAGGTATAAGGATTTCTTGCTCTCTCTTCTAATATACTTCTTATTCCATAGGTGGCATAGTCTTCTCCAATCACAAATACCCTGTCTGTACCATATACAAAGACCTTATCCAACATCCTCTGCCTATTTTGATCCGTTTGCCCTGGAGTAAGGCCCTTAGCTACGGTGGTTTTACTCCTTATCTCTCCATTAGGGCTAATAACATAGGATTCAAGCGGAAAAGAGAACTCTATATTTCCAGAGGTGATTTTTTTCAAGTCGTAGCCTAGTCCTCCTATTATCTCTACTTCCTCTATAGGAACTCTTTGTATTCCTACGAATATAAGCATATAAAATAATAATGCTGCTGTTAAAATAAAATAAACCTTATACCTTTTAATCACTCTTCTCATCCTTTTTTATTACCATTACTAAGTAAATTATTGTTACATATAGAATATTAAATATTAAATATATTTTGATGCCCTTATTCAAAATATAATTTCTTTTTACCATATTGCCATATAGCAGTGGCAGTATAACCATTATAGGTGCTGCCATATAACTTAATCTTTTAACATTCCACCCTTTAAAAAAATCATTTAGTATCACCATGCCTGTATAATAACTATTAGCTACCACCTTAAAAGCAACCAGACTCCATAAAAACATGAATATATATCTAAAATTATTTACAATGGTTATGGTTACACTTTCTGTTACTGATAAGAATGACCAATAAGTCTTACTTATTATATCCGCTCCTAGATAGTATATGGTAATGAATACCACCCAGGCATATAGCAGAACTACTATTAATAAGCCCTTAAGAGAAGCACTTAAAAATTTAGCTTTATTTTCAATAGAAGGATATAATATAAAGATGCATTCTATACCTGCATAGGCAAAGGTTGTGGTCAAGCCACCTTTTAATATATTTTTTACACCTGAATGAAAAATAGGCATAACATTTTTTATGCTGCCTTGCCTTAAGGCTGGATATGGAGACATAAAGATCAACAGCGCAACACAAAAAATATAAACGTTTATTTTACTTAGGGTCTTCACCCCTTTACTGCTGGCATAAGCTATCATTATTGCCATTATTCCTATTACCTTTATAGGAGTTAAGAATCCTAGCGCAAAGGTTCTGATCAAATTTATATATCCTGAAAGTACCATGGAGGATGTAAATATAAAATAGCTAAAAAAAATAATATTTAATAAGCTTCCTAAATATTTGCCTAAGTATTTTTTGCTGATAAGAATTATATTTTCTTCTGGAAAGCTTTTCACCATAGCCTTTGCTATAAATACCATGTATAATGGATAAATTCCGCCTAGTATAACTGATATCCAAGCATCTTCGTAAGCTATTTTGGCAATCTCATTAGGCAAAGATAACACTCCTATACCCACTATGATTCCAAAAACCGTAAGGGTATAGTCTCTATTACTCATCTTCTCTTCTCCTGAATTTTTTTCTAAAATCCGTTTGCCTTGTGGTATTGTTAGTAGGTATGACTTCTGGTCTCTTGTTCATTTTCCATAATGCTCCTCTTATAAAGGTATCCTGCATATCTCTTGATTTAAATTCGAAATAGGGCACTCCTAAATTTTCCAAGGAGGATAAATGAACAAGAATAAAAAACCAACCTAGAGCCACTCCAAAGATACCCATTATATTTGCCATAATCAGCATGGGAAATCTTAATAATCTTATAGCTATGGACATATCATAATTAGGTATTAAAAAGGTGGCTACCACTGTTACTCCCACTATAAGCAGAGTAGTAGGACTTACTATTCTGGATTTTATAGCTGTATCTCCTATTATAATTCCCCCTACTAAGCTCAAAGTTTGAGCTATTTTAGAAGGTAATCTAAGACCTCCCTCTCTTAAAAGCTCCACCACAAGCTCCATAGCAAATATCTCTAGAAAAGGGGTTAGAGCTATGCCAATTCTAGATTGAACTATGGGGGTAATAAATTTTATAGGTATCAATTCCGTATTATATTTAAGTAGGGTTAAATATATGGCAGAAGTAGATACCACCATAAAAGCCGCAAAATATCTAAGCAGCCTTGTAAAAGAACCTACTAAGGTTCTTTCATTATAATCCTCTACCGTTTGAAAGAACTGAACAAATATCACTGGCAATATCATAGCCAAAGCATGACCGTCTACAAATAGCAATATCTTTCCCTCTCTTAAATCTGATTGAGCCACATCTATCCTCTCTGTAGCATAACTTTGAGGAAAGGGTGTATAGGGATAATCACCTATAAATTGTTCCAACATCCCAGGAGAGAAGGGTCCATCTATATCTACTAAGGATATTCTGCTTTTTAATTCCTCTAATATAGTCTTATCCACCACATCTTCTAAGTATAGAAGAGCTACATCCGTCTGTGATCGTCTTCCTAGGGTAAACATATCAATGCTTAGTTTACTATCCTTCATGGTTCTTCTTGTTATGCTTATATTTGTGTCTATATTCTCAACAAAGCTATCTCTTCTCCCTTTTACCGAAGTCTCATTTTCTGGCTCTCCTATGCTTCTATAGGTTCCCCCTTTAGTATCTATTATTATGGCTTCACAGACTCCATTTATAACAATGGCGGTATCTCCCCTCTTTAAATGACTCACTATATTGTTCATTTCTGCTTCTACTGTGGTATTGCTCATAGAAATATATCTTCTGCATAGGTAGTCAGGAAGATTCATTTTTCCATTTAAATCTTCTTGTATGTTGAACATTAAGGGCCTGAGCACATCTCTATCAATTATGTCCTTATTAATTAATCCATTGACATAGATAGCTGCCGCATCTAAAGGTATATTTCCTCCTAGATAAAAATCCTTTACTACAACAAAAGTCTCATCCCCTAGTTCATTTTTTATATTTTCTATATTTTGAGCTAAATTATTGCTTATCAAGTTATCCTCCCCTTTGAATACATTGAGGTTCTTTCATAGGTTTTTATTCCATTGAATATATTTTCTTCAATTAAAATATTAATATTCTTGTATATGAAAATTCTTTCAGATGCTTAAAGATCTATTTTTTGATTAAATAGTTTTGTATTTTTTGTTACATATTTTTTACTATTTTACTTTTATAATTAAGTATTATTTAAATCTTGTGAAATATTTAACTTCGATATTGACTTTTTTTATCATAAGTTGTAATGTAATATATGTACAAGGGCTAATTATGTCGTATTTAGCCTAAAAAATTGTTAAAAATATATACATATTTAGGAGGAACCCATTATGAAAAAAACGTTAAGTATTGTTGCAGTTGCAGTTTTAAGCATATCAATATTAGCAGGTTGCGCTAAATCAAAAACAGAAGCACCTAAAACTGAGACAAAGCCAGAAACAAAAACTGAAACAAAGACAGATGCAGTGACTACAGCATCTATAGTAGACACTCCAGAAGCTTTCTTAAAGGCAGTAAGCAAGGATGGAAAATGGATTATCGCTACAACTAAAGACTTAACTATTGATAAAGAAATAGTGCTGGATGGCGAATTCAAAAATGGTAAGAAGGATAAGGACGGCAAAGATATTATTCAACGTAAGATAGCTCTTTACACTCAAGATGATAAGAAAAACGTAACAGCTAGATTTACTTTAACAGCACCAAAATTAACTGTTAACAGCCCAGAAGCTAGAATTCAAAGTGGAACCTTTAAAGGCGATGTTTATGTTTCAGCTAAGAACTTCCAATTAGTAGATGCTAAGGTTGATGGAAACATATATTTTACTAACGAAGATGCTAAATCTACCTTTAAAATGGATACCACAAGTTCTGTAACTGGAAAACAAGAATTAAAGAAGTAAGAAGTAATTAACATAAAAAACTACCAAGCTGCATTTCAAAGAAACAGCTTGGTAGTTTTTATTTCGGGAAATTTCAGAATATTTTACATAATATTATTTTTATGTGCATATTACTCTCAATTCAAGCTTTCCTGTATTCTCTTCTCATAGAATGCCTTCATTTTCGTCCCGCTTTCGCTCTTTTGCCCACATTTTGTTTATTTCACCTGAGCTTGCTAATAGCTTATTGTTGGACATACCTATTTCAACGACAAATTATTTTACATATAGCGAATAATTTGTTAATATATATATTTTTTTATACTTTTATAAATTAAATAAATATAATATAATTAAATCAACTCTAAATATTAAATATTTAAAACCATAAAAAATGGTATAATATTCAAATAGATGAATTTATTGGTTATGAGGTGAAGCATGAAAAAGAAGTATACTATCATTATTAGTGTAATTTTATTAGTAAGCATTTTTATAGGTATCTTTATATATAGAAATTATGCTATAGATACTAGCACTGGAGAGCTAATTATAAATAAAAAAAGTAGTTATGATGCATCAAAGGAAATTAAAGAAGCTTTAAAATCACTGGATGCTGGTAAAAAGGCAGATGTGATAACTAATGTTAATACATCATCAAATATGGTAGCTTTATCTTTTGAGGGGCTTGGTAATGAAGATACTATGAATAAAATAATAAGCCTATTAGATACTTATAATATAAAGGCAACCTTTTTTGTCCCTGGAATTAAAGCCGCAGAAGATCCTAGTATAATAAAAATGATAAAAAAAAGTGGACATGATATAGGAAATGGAACTCTTTCTGGAACTAAAAATATGGAAAAGTTATCTACAGAAGAATTGGTTACTGACTTTTGTAGTACTAACAAGATTTTGAAATCTATAACAGGTAAAGTTCCTGATTTATTAAAATGTAATTCTACAATTTATAATGACAATATTTTAACCACAGCCTATGCATCAGGAAATAAGTATGTTGTTAATAGTAATCATTATTTGAGCTATCAGAGTTTTAAAAATTATAATGAAGCCTATTGGTATATGAAAAACTTAGCAAATATCTCAATTGTCTCTATAAAATTAGAGGGTGTTTTAGATAGCTTTGAATATGGAAAGCAGAAGACTGAAGAAAAACCTGCCATAGATAAGAAAGCAGGAATAGATGAGTCTCAAAGTAAGGATAAAAAAGAAGTAACAATTGTGGAAATAGTAGAATGGTTACTAAAATCAATGGATGAGCAAAAAAAGCTAGCTGTTAAGGTAGCTGATCTGCCAAGTATTGAAAAAAATAGTGAATTGTTTAATAGTAAAAATATATTAGATAAGATATCCAAGCAAAATAATAAATCAGAAAATAAGGAAGTAAAAAATAATATAGATTTAATTGATTTTAAAAAATTAATAGCCAAAAATAATAATAGACTTGCCCCTGTTATTTCACAATTTTATACTACTCAGAAATCTTTAACATATACATTTAGAGGCTTAAGTAATGAAGCTAGCTTAGATAAAACATTACAAAGGCTTGAAAAGCTTAATGCCAAGGGAACATTTTTTGTAACAAAGGATGAAATATTGAAGTATCCAGATAGGATAAATAAAATTATTAAAGCAGGACATGAAATTGGCAATGGAGGAATAACAGCTAATTCCTCATTATTAAATAAATCAACAGAGGAGATTTGCAGAGAAATATATGAAGTGGATAAATTATTAAAAGAAAAAGGAATAACTACCAATGCATATATGCCTGGATATGGGTATGTAGATGCCGAAATTCAAGAAGCTGTATCAACAATGACTACTATGCCTTCTTTTAAAAACTATGAATTATTTACGTACTCTAAGGCACCTATTATTCATAGATATAAAGACATGAATGCTGAAGAAATTGTGTCTGATTATTTCAATGTAAATTCATATCTATCACTAAGAAAGGGAGAGATAGTTTATTTTAGATTAGATTCAGGTCTATTTAAAAATGATGATGCTATTGCTAATATCGTTGAGTTATTAACTAAAAATTATGTTCAAAATGGTTATGCTAATAGATATAATGAAAAAACTCAATCCTATGATTTAGCTCAAAAGCCATTAGGATATTCAATAGTAAAATTAAGTAATTTACAAAATACAGCTGAAACACCATTACAGCTAGGTAGATACAATATTATAAATAATTCAATCACTATGAAGAAAAGGACCTATGAAGATGCACTAGCAATGATGAAAACTAACTATATAGGTAATAAGTATGTAGATTTAAGCGATTTTAGTGATGAGGAAAAATTATATATTGATAAGGCTGGAACCATTGATACAAATGGTGAAAATGTTATATTCTTTACCTTTGATGACTGGGGAGGAGACCCAATAGTTAATGAAATACTAGATGTGTTAAATAAACATAAAGTAAAGGCAGGATTTTTTGTAATATCAAAATATATAGACGTTAATAGCGGTATATCAAATACTAACCCAAATCTGCTTAGAACTATTGCTTTAAACGGTCATGATATAGGAAGTCATAACTATAACCATGAACTTTTAAATTCTAGCAGAGAAGAACTTGAAGTTTCTCTAATTAAGTCTTATGATGTTATGTCTAATATAATAGGTGATTTACCTTCATTAAAATCATATTTTAGATCACCTACCTTGCTTTTAAGAAAAGAAGGACTAGCTGCTGTGTTTGAAAGTGGATATAAATATGCTATTAGTGGAAATATTACAACCCATGACTATGAAAGGGCTTCCGCGCAAGAAATTGCTGATTATATAAAAGAAGAACTAGTTAAAGGAAAGGGAAATGTAGTGGTAATGCATATGAATGACCAAAGCTATTTCACTGCAGAGGCTTTAGACATATTCTTAACTAACAATGAAAAAGGATTGTATGGAGAAAAATATAAAATTGCAAAATTAAGTGATTATCTAAAAAAATAATATTAGGCATATGAGAATAAATAAAAGGTTAAAATTGGCTATGGTACTGAAATTTTATTTATTTGAGTATGCCTTAATATACCAAGTAAGGAGTTTAAACAATGAGGGTTGGATACAAAAAATCAAGAAAGAAGCAAGATAAAACCCATGATATTCTTTTAAATCCCCGTGTAGATAGAAGACTCTTAGCAAATGTACCTGATAAAGAAGGTATAAGAAATAGTGTTGACCGTAGAGGCCAAAAGGCGTTAGAGGATTATAAGGGTGATCCTAATGTATTTATAAAAAGTAAAAATGCTGGAATAAGATATATAATGCAAGCTGATATTAAAGTAGTATGTAGAAGCCAAAATGGCAATATCACCTTTAATGTTAAATCTGTAGATATTTCTACAACGGGAATTTTATTAGAATTAAAAGATAACGAACAATTAAATATGATTAGCAACGCTAAAAGTATTAAATTAGAATTCAAAATATTGCCTGGTTCTATGCCAGAAGGATATGAAATGAGTGTAAAGATTAAAGGGAAAAAAGTTCGGGATTCTATCACAAAAGATGGACAAATATTCTGCGGCATAGAATTTTTTGAAACTTTATCAGAATACTCAAATAGAAAAAAAGATAGGTATGTATTAGCTACATCTAGCTTACTATTATTATTTATAAGTGTTTTCATTTTATTAATGCGTGCAGAGAGTATAATATATTTTAAATTTAATAAGTGGATATACCTATATAGTATCATTGCAGCTGTATTTCTATTAAGTAGATATTTATTTGGTGTTTTGTACAAACCTATGCCAATAGATGTGGATTATACACCAGGTGTAACCATTATTATTCCTTGTTTTAATGAAGCTGAGTGGATAGAAAGGACAATTTTAAGTTGTATCAACCAAGACTATCCTATTGATAATTTGGAAGTTATAGTTGTGGATGATTGTTCTAATGATGATTCTGTAGATAAAATCAAGGAGACCATAAATAAGTTAAATAATGAAGCTGAAAGATTTGATGCTCCAAATAGAGTTAAGTATTTTGTTCAAGAAAAGAACCTAGGAAAAAGAGAAGCACTATGCAGAGGAGTCGTAAATGCAAAGCATGATTTAGTAGTATTTGTAGATTCAGATAGCTTTCTAGATCCATTTGCAATAAGAAATTTAGTACAACCTTTTAAAGATCCTAAAATGGGTGGAGTATCAGGTAGAACAGATGTTGCCAATACTTATACAAATATTTTAACTAAAATGCAGTCTGTTAGATACTATATTGCTTTTAGAATTATGAAAGCTGCAGAAGCTTATTTTGATGCCGTTACATGTCTATCAGGACCACTGTCCTGCTACAGAAAGCAAATAATTATAGATAATATGGATGAATGGATAAATCAAAAATTCTTAGGTCAAAAGGCAACTTTCGGAGACGATAGAGCTATGACTAATTTTGTATTAAATGGACATAGAACCTGCTATCAAGATACAGCAATTTGTTCTACTATTGTACCTAATAAGTATAAGGTATTTCTTAAACAGCAAATGAGATGGAAACGCTCCTGGCTCAGAGAATCCATTATTGCAGGAAAGTTTATGTGGAAAAAGGAACCTTTTATGGCCGCCTTCTTTTATATGGGGGTGTTCGTTCCTATTGCTGCACCTGTAGTAGTTTCCTATAACCTAATTTATGCACCAATTGTACACAAAATATTTCCAACTACATTTCTTGTTGGACTTCTAATGATGGCATTAATGATGAGCTTTGCTCAAATGTTTTTTAGGAAGAGTACAACTTGGATTTTTGGAATGGTGTTTTGTATTTTTTATGAAGCGGTATTGCTTTGGCAAATGCCTATAGCTTGGGTAACATTTTGGAAATCCACATGGGGCACAAGAATGACTCCAAGTGATATAGAAGCCCAAAGAAAAAAAGAACAAAGGAAAGCTTCTAGTATATTAAGAAAAAAGGTAGAGAATAAATATGCGAAATAAAAATTTTTCTCCTGAAAAGAAAGATAGAATTAAGATAATAAGAAGTATATTTCAAGGAATAATTTTGCTTGTAGTATTAGTACTCATTATAAAAGCTTTATTTACTTTTTCAGTGTACAAGCCTTATAGCTCACAGGAGATTTCTAAAGATAGAAATAGTGGGTTTATTGCCATATCATATTTTGGGGTAGATAGAACTGGAGATGCTACACTAATAAGTACTGAAGCATTAGAAAAACAGATTAAAGCTCTGAAAAATAATGGTTACGTAACTATTACTCAGCAAGATATACTAGATTATTATGCAAAAGGAAAGAATTTACCGGAAAAGGCGTTATTTTTATTATTTGAGGATGGAAGAAGCGATACAGCAATATTCTCTCAAAAAATTCTAGAAAAATATAATTATAAAGCCACAATGATGACTTATGCAGATAAATTTGCAAAAAAAGATCCAAAGTTTTTAATGCCTAAAGATTTATTAAAATTAAAAGATAGCTCTTATTGGGAATTAGGAACCAATGGATATAGGTTAGAATATATAAATGTTTTTGATAAAAACTCAAATTATTTAGGGAAATTAGATTCAGTTCAGTTTTCAGAAGCAGCTTCTAAGATTAATAGAGAATACAATCATTATTTGATGGATTATATTAGAGATGAACATGGTATTCCTATGGAATCCTATGAAGAGATGAAAGAGCGTATTAGTAATGACTATGAAAAATTATCAAAAATATATAATAAAGAGCTTGGAAATATACCATCTACCTATGCACTAATGCATTCAAATACAGGTAAGTTTGGCACAAATGATAAGGCTAGTGAAGTAAATGGTAAATGGATTAAAGAATTATTTAGCATGAATTTTAATAGAGAAGGATATTCTTTAAATTTATCAAATAGCTCTATTTATGATTTAACTAGGATTCAACCACAGGCATATTGGTCAACTAATCATTTATTGATGAGAATTTGGGATGATACTAAGAAGAATATTGAATTTGTTTCAGGAGATAAAGAAAAAGGAAGCAAGTTCAAAATAATAAAAGGACAAGCAGAGTTTATAGATGATAAAATTATATTAACATCATTGCCAAAGGATAAAGGCTTCATTAAGCTATTAAATAGTGATAATTTTAAGGATATTAAAATATCAACCCTATTAAAGGGAAATGTTATAGGTTCTCAGTCCATATACTTAAGATCCAATGAAGATGGAAGCAATAGCCTATGTGTTCAACTTATTAATAATATAGTTAATGTTATTGAATTTTCAAATGGAAATAAAAATATAATATATTCATTAGATTTAAGTGATAAAAGTAAGGATAAAAAGATTGATATAAAGGAACCTGGAAGTAAAAAAGTTGATATAACCTTAGTTGATAAAAAACTTACCTTAGCTATTGATGAAAAGGTAATAATAGAAGAGTTAAAAGTAAGTAATGAAAATAGAGGAAGTATTTTTCTTGAGTCTGCATGGGGAGAATATGGATATAGTCAAAGAAATATTGCAGATGATGTATATGATGGAGTTTTTAAAAGTTTTAAAATAACTGATATAAATGATGAAGTACTATACGATGCTTCATTAAAGGGAAAAGAAGCTGTAACTTATAAGATTAAAAATTCTTTTAATAAACTTGTAAATTGGTTTATAAAAAATCTATAGTTTAAGAGGTCTAAATGAAGAATAGTGTGAGAAAAAATTTGATTTATACTGGATTGATAATATTAATATTATCAATAGCAACTTTGACATATATAAATGCTGCTTCAAAAGAGGATAATTCCCTAAATAAAGATAATAATACACCCCTAAAGGAAGAAGTAAAACAGGCATTTGGAGAGGATATAAATAATCTATCAGCATGGGTTGTATACTGGGATTTAAATTCTGATAAAGAAATCAAAACCTTAGGCAAGAAATTAAAAAATATTTCTTACTTTGCTGCTAATTTTAGTTCCAATAATGAATTAATGATGCCAGAAAATTTAACTAATTATTATAATGAAACAAAGGATTATGATTACAATAAATATATAACTATTGTTAATGATAAAATAAATAGTGACGGAAATTATTCATTAAAAGATATAGGTCTATTAAAAGCACTATTAAGTGATTCAGCTTCAAGAAGTGATCATATTAAAGATATTATAAATTTAGCAGTTAAATATGGTTTTGATGGTATAGAAATTGATTATGAACAAATAAAGAATGACATGAAGCTATGGGATAACTATATATTATTTATAAATGAACTATACCAGAAAGCTGAAAAAGAAGGTTTAAAACTAAGAGTTGTATTAGAGCCTAACATACCCTTTAATAAATTGAACTTTAATGAAGGCCCAACATATGTAATGATGTGTTACAATTTACATGGGGGCTTTAGCGAACCTGGAGAAAAGGCAAATCCTAAATTTATTAGAGATTTAATAGAAAAGATGGGTAAAATACCAGGAAAAAAGAATTTTGCAATTGCTACTGGAGGGTTTAACTGGGCATCTAATGGAAAAACTACATCCCTTTCAGAAGCTGAAGCTAAACGTATATCAAAAGAGTATAATGCTAAAGTAGAACGTGATAATGAAAGCCAGTGCTTGTTTTTCAATTATAAAGATGAAAATAATATAGAACATCAAGTATGGTATGCAGATGCTATTACCCTAAAGTCTTGGATGAAGGTCATAACAGAAAATGGATATGATATTAGTATCTGGAGATTAGGTGGAAATTTGTTTTAAAAAAAGTGGGAGCATACATAGAATTGTGTAAATCAACTCTATATATGCTCCCTAAAAATTTAAAGTCTCCAATAACTATATCCCCTTTGCTCAGCCACCGTCCTATTAAGGATACCTTTAACGTCAATAATAACTTTCTCGCTATTATCAAAGTGTCCAAATAACCCATCTATCTGTGTCCATTCCATATCCTTAAACTCATCATGAGCCACAGCGAACACTAAGCAATCTGCATTCTGGATACTTTCAAGGTTAACTAGGTCTATACCATATTCATGTTTTGCATCTTCTTTATTAGCCCTGGGGTCAACCACTAATGGCTTAATTGCAAACTCATTCAGACTTTTTATAATGTCAGCAACTTTAGAATTTCTAGTATCAGGGCAGTTTTCTTTAAAGGTTATCCCAAGTATAACTACCTTTGCTTGCTTTACCACTTTGTTGGCTAGAATTAATTTCTTGATAATTGCATCAGCAACAAACTCCCCCATCCCATCATTAATTTTTCTGCCAGAAAGAATAATCTGACTATGATAACCTAGTTTTTCCGCCTGATACACAAAGTAATATGGATCTACTCCTATGCAATGCCCACCTACTAACCCTGGATAAAATTTTAGTGCATTCCATTTTGTATTCATTGCTTCTACAACTTCTTTAGTATCAATTCCCATGCGGTCAAATACCATAGCAAGCTCATTCATAAAAGCAATATTTATATCACGCTGACTGTTTTCTACAACCTTAGCAGCCTCGGCAACTTTAATAGAGCTGACTCTATGCACTCCAGCATCAATAACAAGTTCGTAGACTTTAGCAATTTCTTCTAAACTTTGAGCATCCATTCCGGAAACTATTTTAGTAATATTCTCTAATCTATGCAGCTTATCGCCCGGATTGATACGCTCTGGGGAATATCCTATTTTAAAATCTACTCCGCATTTTAGCCCTGATTCTCTTTCAAGTATTGGTATACAAATATCTTCAGTAACACCAGGGTAAACAGTAGATTCATATACCACAATTGATCCTTTGGTCAAATTACGTCCTACTATATTACTAGCTCCTTCAACAGGGGCTAGGTCTGGGGTTTTATCTGAATTTATAGGAGTAGGTACTGCGATAATGTGAAACTTTGCTTCTTGCAGCCTACTTTCATCCGATGTAAAATCTACTTTAGTTGACTTAATCGCTTTATCTCCAATCTCATTTGTTGGATCGATACCTTTTTTATACAGCTCAATCTTTTCTTTATTTAAATCGAAGCCAATTACCTCAACTTTCTTTGCAAATGCAACTGCTATGGGCATTCCTACATAGCCTAAACCTACTAATGATAATTTTGTTTTTTTCTCTAACAATTCTTTATATAGATTCATACTTAATTCTCCTCACATACACTTATACTTGTAGATGGTTTAAGCTTTTCTAATCTTGAATAATTAAGAACTTACGCTTACCCTACCCTTAGCTTTTAATGTGGCTGCCTCTGCATTATAGCTTTGCCTATAGGTATCTTTATCAATTAGGGTATAATACCTATTTTTTTATAAAATGACCGCAAAATGCATATATAGATTTATTTTACATTTTATAATAGATATTCTCAACCCTATTTTAAAATAATTGTTATAAATTAAAAACTACGTTAAAGCTAATGCTTAACGTAGTTTCCATTCTTATCCCCGCCACTTAGAATTTTACTTTTATTAAAATCCTTTCTGTATCAAAATAACCATTTATTTCGCATCTTTAATTTTAAAATATATCTTTTAGCTCTATGGATAAATCTTTAAATAAGTTTGATTTTATAGCATCCTTACCAAAGTAAAAAATAGGCTCATTGTAATATCCCTCTTCATTTAAAGTAAACACCTGAATGGTATGGTTTTTAGGAGATACTATCCAATATTCTGGAACTTTAAATTTTTCATAGAGGTTTAACTTGGTTATATAATCATGCCTTGCGTTAGATGGAGATACTATTTCTATAATTAAGTCAGGAATTCCTACGTAGTTATTGTCATTAAAACCAGAGTCATTGCATATAACCACTATGTCTGGTATTACTTTGTTTTTATTCTGCTCATCATTCTTCTTCAATATTATATCTATAGGGGCATGAAAAACCCTGCAAGATTTTTCTTTAAAATAATTTTTTAAAGCATAAAACAGATTTCCTGATATCTCTTGATGTATAATGCTAGGGCTTGCTTGAAGGTAGACTTGATCCTCTATATACTCCATGAGGTCATCATTTTCTCCATCCATTTTCAAGAATTCTTCAAAGGGTATTTTCTTTTCTTGAGGCAACATATCATCAGCTCCTCTGTTTAAATTTTAAAATATAAGTATTTATTTATATTATACCACATATACCCCCTAATTAATCCCCCTGCCTCAATAACCTGAATCTAAAAAACTACCCTCTAAGAACTATAAAACGCAACTATCCTCTATAATCTTTATAAAGAAAACACTATCAATGCTTTTATGTGTCCTGTAACAGCGCCTTGTTTTTGTAACTATATTCAAAACTATTAACATCTTTTGCTTTTATAGCATTTATTTAAAGATAATACCGCATTTAATTCTCCACCCATGAGCATTATCAATGAAGTCAAGAATAGCCAAGTCATTAACACTATTACCGCTCCTATACTTCCATAGAGCCTAGAATAATTAGCAAAATTGTTCACATAGTAGGAAAAACCTATGGATACCATAATCCATCCCACTGTAGTAAACATAGCTCCTGGAATAACTTCTACCCAGGTCATTCTTTTACAAGGTGTGTAATGATATAGGGCTGCAAAGGTGAAAATCATCACTATTATTATGAGTACATACCTTAATACATTCCATAAATAAGCTATAAAGGTATTAAAATAAAGCTTTTTTATCAGCACTTCTCCTATTACGTTTCCAAATACCAGTAAGAATAAAGTTGCGATTATTATAAAGGAAATTCCTAAGGTGCAAAGCACTGAAATAGCCCCCACTTTAATAAATCCCCTTCTCTCTTTTTCATTATAGGCTTTATTTAGTCCTTTAATAGCCGCAGAAAAGCCTGTGGAAGCACTCCATATGGTGAAAATTAAGCTGAAGGAAAGCAAATTTCCATCTTTATTGCTAACCACGTCTAATACTGTTTTTGCTATAAGCTCAAAGGCACTACCTGGAACAAAGGCTTTTAAGGTTAACAGTACCTGCTCACTATCTAGATGAAGATAACCGATTACTGTCATTAGAAATATCAAAAACGGAAAAAAAGATAATATCAAGCTATAAGCTAGTTGAGAGGCTAAAGCAAAAATATCATCCTGATCAAATTTTTTTATCAATTGAAGTATTATTGTTTTTATACTAACATTATTCATTTCCATATCTCCCGTTAAATGTTGTAGTATAATTATACCATTCTTTAATTCACAATTCACTATACACAATCAAAGTGAATTTTCCCAAAGTAGCTGGAGAAAATCTTTGATTTTGATTTTTTAGAATCTACTTTATAGATTTTTAGAGAGGATTAATAGTTGAAGCGGTTCTTTTGACTACAGTTTAACCTTGACAGCGAATTTTTATTATTTAATTTTTATAAAAAAGAGCAAAGCTTCCTGCTACACTCTTAGCAAAAGCTTTGCTTATAAATTCTATAATTTTTTCGCGGCGCAGCGAAGTAAAAATCACCTTCATTGTGAATTGTGCACTGTAAATTATGAATTAATAAAACTTCTTAACGCCTCAGTCCATTCTCTCATCTCATCTCCTATAGTACATCTCAACATCATATTATCCAGTGATGAAAAGCTTGGTCTTTTTGCCGCTCTGTTTAGCTTTTCTGAAGTTATAGGCTCTACCCTACAATTTATATTAGCATACTCTACTATAGCTCTAGCAAAATCGTACCAGCTGCATTCTCCATTGCCTGTGCAGTGATAGATTCCGTACTCTTCAGTCAAAGCTAGCTTTAAGATATGATGAGCTAGATCCTCAGCATAAGTAGGATTACCCCTTTGGTCATTTACTACCTGAAGCTCACCTTTCTCCCTTGCTGCTTTAATTATGGTTTTAACAAAATTGCTTCCACCATGACCATAGAGCCAAGAGGTTCTCACAATAAAGTACTTTCTGCAAAACTCTCTCACATAGTTTTCTCCTAACAGCTTACTTTTACCGTATACGCTGGCTGGTGCAGTCATATCATATTCTTTATAAGGTATTTGTCCTTCTCCCTTAAATACGTAATCCGTAGATATATGAATTAGTCTTGCTCCTATGTTTTCACAGACTATTGCTAGATTCCTTGCTCCTAAGGCATTTACCGTAAAGGCTAACTCTTCATTACTTTCACAGCCATCCACATTGGTCATGGCAGCACAATTTATTATGATTTCAGGGTTGAATTCTGTTAGCTTTTGCTTTACTTCCTCTAAGTTAGTTATATCCATCTCATCTGCATCAGGCATCCATAGCTCTGCATTTTTATAAGCTTCATCCATAATTCCTAGATCAGAACTTCCTTTTTTTATTATGCCATATATCTGCTGGGCTAATTGCCCCTTTCCTCCAGTTATTAATATCTTCAAAGTATATTCACTCACCCTTCTTTAATTCACAATTCACAGTGCACAATTCACAATTGAGGATATTTTTCTCAGCCTTGCTGAGAAAAATTTATAATTATATATTATTTAAGATTTTTTCGCCTAGCGAAAAAATCCTCCTTCATTGTGCATTGGTAGAGTAAGTCGGTGGCTAATCGCCACCTTCTCCTCATCAAACCGTGCGTGCGATTTTCCCGCACACGGCTTTCCGACATTCTTCTTTCTAAGGCATTACGACTTTAATAAGCTAGTTTCTTTAGTCCCATTTCTTTGAGTTTATTTACTACCTCTTTAATCCATCTATGTCGAGGTCTGTTTTGTTTCTTGCTATTATACCAAATGGTAAATCTTTGTATGATATACCAGTCTATTTTACTCAGCTGTTTGTTTGAGTATTTTAATTTATAGTAGTTTCTAAGTCCTACTATTTTCCTATTTATTATTTTGACTAATTCATACATTTCTTTCTTTAGATTTGCTCTGTTTCCTAAAACCTCTTTCACTTTCTTCTTCATATTGTCCATTGCCTTTTTACAGGGTATTTGTATTGTGGTGTTATATCTTTGTCCTTTCCTGCTTTCTATTTGGCTACGTCTATGATGAAATCCTAGAAAGTCAAATCCTTCTTTACCGTCCCACATATTCACAAATCTTGTTTTCTCTATAGTATCTATCCCATACCGTATCAAAATAGTTCAGGTATATATTCGATAATAGTGGGCTTATGGATGCGCCTTGCGGCGACCCAATTTCACTTTCTTCATACCTGTCCCTTTCTACTACTCCTATTTTCAGCCATTTCCTTATGAGCTTCAATATTCGTCTATCTGATATTCGTTGTTCTACTAATATCATTAATTTATCGTGGTTTATGTTGTCGAAATATCCTTTGATATCAGCGTCAAGTACCCACCATCCTGAGTTATTGCATTTCTTTCTTATGATTTCTAATGCTTGATGTTGGTTCCTTTTAGGTCTGAAACCATAGGAATATTCCTTAAAATCTGCTTCAAATATAGGCTCGATAATTATTTTAGTAGCTGTTTGTACTATTCTATCCTTTATTATCGGTATTCCTAATGGTCTTTTCTTTCCATCTTTCTTGGGTATATATACTCTTTTAACTGGCTTAGGATTATAATGATTTTCTATTAATTCTTGCTGTATTTCTTTGAGAAGCTTGCTCTCTCCATATTCTACAACATCATCAATATAGATTTCATCTATTCCTCCAATTCCCTTATTGGCTTTTACTTGTTTCCATGCTTTCATTAAGATATCTTCTCTATATACTTTGTCATATAGAGCATGAAACTTTCGTCTCTTATTAGTCTTGGCACTTAGATATAGTTTCCTCTGAAGTTTTCGAGCTTTGTCTATGGTGTTGTTAGCTTTCGCATTCACTCACTCTTACCTCCTTTGAAAACTTGAATGAAGCAGAGTTCCTTCCCTATATGCAGTTTTGTTGTCTGCATAATCTTTGGTACTATGAACTCCTCCGACTCCTTCTCTGCTGAATAACAATTTCGCTTTTAACTTATATGTTTTCATTTTACGGCTTTCGCCGTGCAGAGGAAGGCCTCTCCAGTTCCAAACCATACTTTAAATACATGTCGTTTTCCCTATACCGAAGGATTCTTCGATGGTGCTATCCAAGTTCTTCCCATCTTCCGTGGTCTTCGCCCCAATGCACTAGGCTCGACTTCCTCTTTGTCTACTTTCGCAGTCTATGCTTACGATACGGCAAAATTCACTTTATGTTACGACCTGTATTTTCGCTCGCACCTTCTCAGGTACTTCACCCTCACGCTTCATACCCAGTATTTCTACTACGCATGGTGATTGGCTACTAGGCTTCTTGGCAATTACCTTGACTGGACTTTCACCAGTTAGCATGGTTCAGCTTAGCTGGACGCACTGCATTGTGCATTGTGCATTAATTCCTAACTATATTATACACAATTCCTTTAGCAAAACCACTTCAAAATTTATAATAAAAATATCTTATTCTATAATCCTTTTGAGTTTTCTCATCAAAGCTTCCTTTCTCGTTCTACATTTGCTATATTTTAACCCTTTGCTGCTTGCATATGTTCTTAACCCTCCATGTTGTCTGTCTAAGGAGGCCATTAATATTTCTCTCTCTTCAGTGCTTAATAGCTTTATAGCTTCTCTAAGCCTCTTACATTGGTCCTTGTCCAAAATATGTTCTTCTAAGTTAAAGTCATCCTCTAAGAAATCAATAAATTCCGTACTTTCATCTAAGACCTTATTTAAGCTTGTTTCATAGTTTACCTTACATTTTTGTCTTATCTCATTATAATAATTTTTTTGAATAGCACTTCTAACATAGGCTACAAAATTATTATTTTTACTTTCATCAAATTTATCTATGGCTTTCATTATTGAAGTATAACCCATTTGTATTAAATCTTCTTGCTCATAACCATTTATAAACACATTATTACTTAATTTTATAACCAAAGGTTTAAATCTCATAAATATCTCCTCTAAAGCAGTATTATCTCTTTGTTTAGCCATTTTTACTAGCATTAGCATATCCATATTTATTCCCCCTTTTTTTTCCATAACCGTGTTTACATATATTATACGAGAACGTAAGTTTGGTTTCAAGCATATATTTTATTCTGCTCATATTTTATATATGCACTTTTCGGAGTATTTCAAATTTACTTTTTTACATCTTACACCAATTTTTATGTATCTAAGAGGGAATTTGTTGCTTTATGCGGATCGATGTATTAATATTTAATCACACACACAATACAATTAAGAAAAGAATAAAATCCTACACAAACCCTTAAACTCTTTACAAAATTCACCTGATAAGAGCAGTTATAAAATAACCGCTCTTATTTATTTTATGGTAATAGATGGAGTTTTTTAGCAAAATATTCAATGAAAGAAAATTGAGCCAAAATGCATTTAATTTTTTAAAGTTTATCTCAATTTACATCGATAAATATTAATAATAATATATATCAAAATGTAGAAAAGTGTAAAAACTTAGAATAGGGGCGATAAGTATGAAAAAAATTTCTACCAAAATCATTTCTGCAATTATCCTTTGCTCTTTGATTTCCTCTTTAAGTATTGGTATTGTAAGTATACTTAAAAGTGCAGAGGTTACTAGAAAACAATCCGAATACATATTAAGTGATTTAGCAAAGGTTAGTTCTGCTGAACTTCAAAACAATATATATAAGGTTGAAACCTTAACTAAGAATTTAGAAAACTTCGTAAAATCCACTTTAGATATGAATAATCTTAATAACGATACCTTGGGTAAGTATGAAGATTTTTTAGACCCTGCTATTAAAAGCTTAGCAGAAGGCACTAAAGATATTGCTGGTCTATCCATATTCTTTAATCCAGAATTAACAGGTAAGGTTTATGATGTTTGGTATGCAGATACAAAAGGTAGTGGTACATTTCAGCTACAAGCCTCTTATTCTTTAGGCTCTTTTAAAGAGGATAATGCTGATATGGCCTGGTACTATAATCCTGTTAAGGCTAAAAAAGCTTTATGGACAGAGCCTTATGTGGACAAAGCCACCAAGATGTCTTTGATGTCCTATGTTACACCCGTATTTGTAAATGACAAGCTTATTGCTGTTATAGGCTGTGACGTATCCTTTGACAAAGTGAAAAAAAATATGTTAGCCTTAAAGCCCTTTGGAGATGGTAATGGATTTTTAGTTGGAGAAACTCTTAATTATATTACTCATTCAAAATTTACCAATACAGATAACTTAAAGACAGTAGATAATGGTTCAATGTCACCTTTAGTAGAAAAGCTATCTAAAAGCCCTGAAGGTATTCATTATTATAAATTTGAAAATGCAGATAGACTTTTAGCATATCAAAAGCTATCAAATGGTTGGACTTTCTTTATAGCTGCTAATACAAAATCTATTTTTAAAGATATGAATAGTCTTATTTTATTAATTGGCATATTAACTTTTTCCTTCTTGGTAATTTCCATAGTATTAGCTTCTGTGCTTGGAAGGCGAATATCTAAGCCCATTATAGAAATCAACAAATTGATCAATAAGACTTCTTATTTAGATTTGACGGAAGATCATAGCTTTGATTCTCTAACTAAGGCAAAGGACGAAACTGGAGTTATGGCTAAATCCGTAATAAATTTAGTAGATAAACTAAGAAGTGTAATCAACGACTTAAGAACAAATTCCTCTAAAACTCTAGATTATTCTACAACCTTATCAGAATCCTCCTTTCAGTTAGTGGACTCTATGAATAATGTAAGTAAAACTGTAGAAGAATTAGCTAAAGGTTCTCAGGAGCAGGCAGAAGAAGCTCAAAGCAGTAATGAGAATTTAATGACCTTAGGAGAAGAAATAAATGATGTAGTAGCTTTAAGCAACGACGTCAAGATCTATTCCTCCGAGGTTGAAAAGAATAGCAGAGTTGGTCTAAATTCTATAGAAAATTTAAGTGAAAAGATGGATGTGAACTCTAAACTTACTAAGAATGTTTATAATAATGTAGAAGAGCTTTCTTTGAAATCTAATAATATAGGAAATATTATAGTGACTATTCAATCCATTGCAGAACAAACTAACCTTCTAGCCCTAAATGCTGCTATAGAAGCTGCTAGAGCTGGTGAGGCAGGCAGAGGCTTTGCAGTGGTAGCAGATGAAATAAGAAAGCTTTCTGAGCAAACCTCTAATTCTACTAAAGAAATTGAAAAAATAGTGATAGATATACAACAAAATGTAGCTAGCACTCAAGATAATGTAGAAAATACCCAAAGGGCCAATGAAGAATCCAATGCAGCTATGGAAGAAGCTCAAGAAGCCTTTAACAGCATTACAGATTCCGTTGGTAAAACCCTATTTAAGCTTAATACACTTATAGATAAACTCAATGAAGTTAATAAGGATAAGGAGCATACCATAGCTTCCTTACAAGGCATTTCCGCAATTTCACAGCAATCCGCTGCTGCCACTGAAGAGGTATCTGCCTCTGTAGAAGAGCAATTAGCAGAGATGGAAAATGTAGCCCAAGCTTCTCAGGAGTTAAAGAATATAGTTAACAATCTTGAAGATGTTATTTTGAAATTTAAATTGTAATATGATAAGGGGACGTTTCGTTTGCCACAGTGGCAAAGGAAACGTCCCCTTGGTTTACTTCAAATACTGCTCCTCATATCCATAACTCCTTAAAGCATCAGCTTTTTCCTTCGTAAATCTACTTAACAAGGCTTGTTTGATTTCTGAAGAATAGCCAGCATAGTATATGTCTACTTTTGATCTTTCATCATATAGAGCTGTTATTAAGTCAGGAATTGTGGTTTTGTCTTTATAGTTTATTATCATCTTTTTTGCTCCATTAGCTCCATGCTGTACAGCCATGGACCAAAATGTATTCCTTAAAGCAAAACTTTTATTTAGCATAGGTGTAAAATCAAATTCAGGCTTTAAGTACTTTAAAAGCGTATCGTAGTAGCTTATTTTTATGTATTTATGTTGAACAGCGAAAAACTCGTCATAAGAATCTGTAGCGATCTTCACCCAGGCTTTATCAAAATTATCTCCAAATCCACTCTCAACTCCTATAGCGGTATCCTGAAGCATAGCAGCATTAAGAGCATTGTAGAAGGCTGGATTTTCATTCTTTAGCCAAAGCAAGAAGGCTGACAAAGATCCCATTTTAGAAGAAAGCTGCCAAGGACCATAGGATTTTCCACCTTTATCCCATTCATTGTTTGATATGGTCTCCGGACCTCTATAAGCTCCTATTTCATAGGTTTCAGATAAGTTACCTAAATATTCATCCCCTGAAGTATCTTCTAAGATATCTAAGAATCTTGTAACATAACCCTTTAATATGGTTCCTGATTTATTGTATCTAACATAATATAGTCCCTTTGTCCTATTTAATATATCTATGGGAGTAAATGCAGGTATCTGCACACTATATGGGGCATTTATATCTGCCTCACTCCTTAAATTCAGAGCAGATTTTTGAACTACAGCCCTTACAGAATCCCTTTGTCCCATATTGGAAGATACCATGGATATGTCATAGATATCAACTATTCCATCCTTATTAAGGTCATATTCTGAATTATTCTTATTGTAATATGTAGAAATCAATGCTATGTCTTTAGCGTCTACTACACCATCCTTATTTAAATCTCCTACTATAGCAGCGCTAACATCTATACTTGTCCCTATAATTAGCTTTAGGCATAAAAAAGAAAAAGTATATATGATAAAAACAAAAATCTTATTTATATTTTTTCTCTGCACCCCTTCATCCTCCTCTTTTTATTCTAACCCTATTATAATGCAAATGAAAATTCAGTTCAATAAAATAGAAAGGAAAAACCTATCCAATTTATAGAAAGGTCTACTTATATTAAGCAAATCTCCCTTTTATTTTGTTTACTAATGCTATTAACACTTTATCCTTTATTATAATTAATATTAATAAATATACTAAAGAACAAGCTCCTACCATTAAAGCAGAGGTTACAAGGGCACCCTTGTTAACAACAGCTCTTAAAACCATGTCTATAATTAAAAAGCTCAAGGATATAAATAGATATTTAAAATTATCAAAAGACAGTAATTTAAATTTTAATTTTAAATTCTTCCTTACATAAATATATTCAACAAGCACTAGTATGTAATTGCATAAGGCGGTAGTAGCCACTGCTGTATTTTCATTTAATAGGTTTAAACTTACTAGTATAAATTTAATGGCTAAGTTTAAAACTCCAAATCCTAGTATAACAGCTAGGAGATATTTCTCCTTTCTATGAACATATAAAATCTGATTAGTCATAATAGAATCTAATCCAATAACTATCATGTAAAAAGAAAATATCTTAAGGGTTCCCCCTGTACCTATATATTCACTTCCACCATATAAAACCACTATTTCATTAGCTAACACATAAATACCTAGGGCCGCTGGAAATAAAAAGGCCATTAGGGTTTTAGTGCTTTTATGAATAAGCTCTAAATAGCTCTCTTTATCTTCCTTAGATAGTATATTAGATAGTCTCGGTACTGTTACAAATACCACGGATAATATTACAGTATTTATTATGGTCATTATACTTTGAGATAAGGTATAGTTTGCTACGGAAGCTTCACCTATAAATCGTCCCAGCATTATCTTATCTAATTGGGTGTATAGTACATTACTATTAGACATTACCAAAACCATCAGCATATATTTTACATGCTTTTTTATCTTTAGGTCAGTAAAATCAAATTTAATATTTTTTGTAATATAACCAAAACTCGCTATATTATTTAAAAAAGTATATAAGGTGCTTAAAAAAACATAATTTAAGAAATCCTTTTGCGTTTTTACCATGGTAAAGATTAGCACTACATAAATAATCCTTATGATTATGGTTTTCTTGGTTATAAAATCAAAATTTTCTACTGCCTCTATAGCCCATTCTATATAAAATATATTAGATATCATATTGATGGTGAGTATAAGCAATACATTAAACATAGGAGTATTTCTAAAATATATAAAATCAAAGGCTATATAAACCGCAATCATCACAACATTAGAAATTAATCCTATAACAAAAAAACTTGCAAACAAACTTGAAAGCTTCTTTTTATCCTCTCTTACTCTGCTTATTTCCCTCAATGCATAACCATATATACCAAAGCTTGCAAAAATAAAGAAATAATTGAATATGGTATATCCATAATTATATCTCCCTATAAGCTCCTTAGATAAAACCCTATATACATAAGGTCCTATAATTATTGGAATTATAAGATTAAATACATTAAGCAATACCTTATAAAAGGCATTTTTAAACAAAGATTTACTCATAACAGACTCCTTCATGGTGATTTGTAAATTAATTTATGATAATATATTAATGATAATATAAATAGAAGGATGTGTCTACATGGAGCCGCTTATTTCCGTTATTATACCCTTATACAATTGTGAGAATTACATAGTGGAAACCTTAGAATCAGTAATAAATCAAAGCTATAAAAATCTTGAGATCCTAGTAGTGGATGATGGCAGTAAGGATAACTCGGCTCAAAAGGTAAAGGAGCTATCCTTGAAGGATTCTAGAATAAAATACATATATCAAAATAACTCTGGAGTATCCATGGCAAGAAATAAGGCTATAGAAGCTTCTACTGGAGAGTTTTTATCCTTTATAGATGCTGATGATTTGTGGAATCCATTAAAGATAGAAAAGCAATTAAATAAAATAATAGCCACTAAAAGCGATGTTTGCTATAGCAAGTTTACTAGATTAAATGAAAGTACTAAAACCTCAATAGAGCTAGATATGAATTTATTAGAAGGAAATATAAGCTTTCATGAGCTTTTAAATAAAAATTTTCCCCAAACCAGCACTTGGCTCATAAAAAAGTCTATATTAGCTCCTAGCATAGTCTTCACCCCTAAATGCAACTGGGGAGAGGATTTAGAATTCTTTTCTAAGGCACTGACCCTTGGAAAGGTATGTTCAATTTCTGAAGCTCTATCTACCTATAGACTTAGGGAAAGCGACTCCCTAACCTCTAATTATAATGTTAATTCTATGAAGTCCTCCCTAGCTACTTGGAAGAGGCTAAGAGCGTGGTTAAAGGATAACTCTCACCTAGCCCCTTTAAAAATTAAGGAAGGCGTAGATTTTATAGATAAGGTTAAAATACCTGAAGTGCTCATAGAGCTTACTTGGAATTGTTATAAGGATAAGGCTTTAAGGCCTGGATGTAAAGCAATTTTAAAGGAAGAAGAAAATATAGAATTTCTAAATAACATTAAATTTAGTCTTTCAAAGGAAGGACTTAAAAACTGGACAAAGCTATTTATAGCAAAAAACTGCTGAAGCCAGCAGTTTTTTTAATTCACAGTTCACAATGCACAATGCACAATTAGGGAGGATTTTTCTCCGCTTCTCTACGAAAAATCTATAATTATATTTTTTAGTGGCTCTACCACCATAAAAAAGCCGTGGCTAAGCATTAGCCACGCTTTACAAATTCTCAATTTTTTCGTAGTGTCAGCTGAGAAAAAATTTCCTTCATTGTGAATTGTGCACTGGTAGAGTAAGTCGGTGGCTAATCGCCACCTTCTCCTCATCAAACCGTGCGTGCGATTTTCCCGCACACGGCTTTCCGACATTCTTCTTTCTAAGGCATTACGACTTTAATAAGCTAGTTTCTTTAGTCCCATTTCTTTGAGTTTATTTACTACCTCTTTAATCCATCTATGTCGAGGTCTGTTTTGTTTCTTGCTATTATACCAAATGGTAAATCTTTGTATGATATACCAGTCTATTTTACTCAGCTGTTTGTTTGAGTATTTTAATTTATAGTAGTTTCTAAGTCCTACTATTTTCCTATTTATTATTTTGACTAATTCATACATTTCTTTCTTTAGATTTGCTCTGTTTCCTAAAACCTCTTTCACTTTCTTCTTCATATTGTCCATTGCCTTTTTACAGGGTATTTGTATTGTGGTGTTATATCTTTGTCCTTTCCTGCTTTCTATTTGGCTACGTCTATGATGAAATCCTAGAAAGTCAAATCCTTCTTTACCGTCCCACATATTCACAAATCTTGTTTTCTCTTTTAGGTCTGAAACCATAGGAATATTCCTTAAAATCTGCTTCAAATATAGGCTCGATAATTATTTTAGTAGCTGTTTGTACTATTCTATCCTTTATTATCGGTATTCCTAATGGTCTTTTCTTTCCATCTTTCTTGGGTATATATACTCTTTTAACTGGCTTAGGATTATAATGATTTTCTATTAATTCTTGCTGTATTTCTTTGAGAAGCTTGCTCTCTCCATATTCTACAACATCATCAATATAGATTTCATCTATTCCTCCAATTCCCTTATTGGCTTTTACTTGTTTCCATGCTTTCATTAAGATATCTTCTCTATATACTTTGTCATATAGAGCATGAAACTTTCGTCTCTTATTAGTCTTGGCACTTAGATATAGTTTCCTCTGAAGTTTTCGAGCTTTGTCTATGGTGTTGTTAGCTTTCGCATTCACTCACTCTTACCTCCTTTGAAAACTTGAATGAAGCAGAGTTCCTTCCCTATATGCAGTTTTGTTGTCTGCATAATCTTTGGTACTATGAACTCCTCCGACTCCTTCTCTGCTGAATAACAATTTCGCTTTTAACTTATATGTTTTCATTTTACGGCTTTCGCCGTGCAGAGGAAGGCCTCTCCAGTTCCAAACCATACTTTAAATACATGTCGTTTTCCCTATACCGAAGGATTCTTCGATGGTGCTATCCAAGTTCTTCCCATCTTCCGTGGTCTTCGCCCCAATGCACTAGGCTCGACTTCCTCTTTGTCTACTTTCGCAGTCTATGCTTACGATACGGCAAAATTCACTTTATGTTACGACCTGTATTTTCGCTCGCACCTTCTCAGGTACTTCACCCTCACGCTTCATACCCAGTATTTCTACTACGCATGGTGATTGGCTACTAGGCTTCTTGGCAATTACCTTGACTGGACTTTCACCAGTTAGCATGGTTCAGCTTAGCTGGACGCACTGCATTGTGCATTAAATAAAAGTTGCCACGCGACTTTTATTTATCTCCATACATATTGTTGTAATACTTTTGATATTCTCCAGAAGTGATGCTCTTCATCCATGCTCTGTTATTTAGATACCAGTCGATAGTCTTTTTTATGCCTTCTTCAAAGCAGGTTTCTGGCTCCCAGCCAAGCTCTTCCCTTATTTTGCTTGGATCTATGCCATATCTTCTGTCATGGCCTTTTCTATCCTCTACATAGGTTATTAAGTTCTCTGTTATGCTGCTGTCTACCTTTTCATTGAGATAGCTAATAACAGTTTTAACTATGGCTATATTTGTTCTTTCATTATGCCCCCCTACATTGTACACTTCTCCTAGCTTTCCATTACTAATTACCATATCTATAGCCTTGCAATGGTCTTCTACATATAGCCAATCTCTTATATTTAATCCATCGCCATATACAGGAAGATTTTTATGGTTTAGACAATTATTTATTAAAAGCGGTACTAATTTTTCTGGAAACTGATATGGTCCGTAATTATTAGAACATCTAGTTATGTTTACAGGCATTTTATAGGTGTCAAAATAAGCTTTAACCATGAAGTCTGCACTAGCCTTACTTGAGGAGTAAGGGCTATGAGGATCTAAAGGAGTAGTTTCCATAAAGAATCCTGTTTCCCCTAAGGAACCATAAACCTCGTCCGTAGAAACCTGAAGGTATTTCTTTCCTGTCTTCCAACATGCACCTTCTGGAGTATTTTCTTCCCAAAACTTCTTAGCCACATTTAAAAGAGTTACGGTACCTAGCACATTAGTTTGAGCAAAAACCTCTGGGTATTTTATACTTCTATCCACGTGAGATTCTGCAGCAAAGTTAACCACATAGTCTATGGAGTTTTCTTCAAAGATTTTTTCTATGAGTTCTTTATCACAGATATCTCCCTGCACAAAGGCATAATTTGAATTGTGCTCTAAAACCTTTAGGTTTTCTAGGTTTCCTGCATAAGTAAGCTTATCTAGATTAATTATTTTTATATCTTTATACTTGTTAAGCATATAATGAATAAAGTTTGAGCCTATAAAGCCAGCTCCGCCAGTTACTAAATAAGTCTTCATCTCTACACCCCTTTATAAGTAAATGGAATATCTAATTCCTTTAAGGTTTTCTGATTTTTATCCTTTTCTGAGAGTATAAGCTCCTCAATATTTTCCAAAGGCCATTTTACACCTATGGTTTCATCCTTCCATAGTAGCCCGCTATCATACTCTGGAGCATAATAATCCGTACATTTGTATGAAAATATGGCTTCCTCTGATAATACTAAAAATCCATGAGCAAAGCCTTCTGGCACATAGAATTGCCTTTTATTCTCCTCAGAAAGCAATACTCCTTCCCACTTACCAAAGGTAGGGGAGCCTTTTCTTAAGTCTACTGCCACATCAAAGACCTCACCTTGAATAACCCTAACCAGCTTTCCTTGGGTATGCTTGGTTTGGAAGTGAAGTCCTCTCAGTACTCCTTTTTTTGACTTAGATTCATTATCCTGAACAAAGTCCATGGTTAACCCGGCATCAAAAAACTCTTTTTTATTATAAGCTTCTATAAAATATCCTCTATGATCTCCAAAGACCTGAGGCTCTATTATGTATAAATCCTCTATGGAGGTTTCTATGAATTTGAATTTTGACATGATAATAGTCCCCTTTCTACTTTTCTGCTGCAACTCTCATCAAGTATTTGCCATACTCTGTTTTCAATAGGGGTTCAGCTAAATCTATTAGCTTTTCTTTGTTTATATAGCCCTTTCTATAAGCAATCTCTTCTATACAAGCCACGTATAAGCCTTGACGGGTTTGTATTGCCTCTACAAAGTTAGCTGCATCTAAAAGTCCTCTATGAGTTCCTGTGTCTAACCAGGCCATTCCTCTACCAAAAAGCTCTACCTTAAGCTTTCCTCTTTTTAGATACTCATTATTTACTGCGGTTATTTCTAACTCCCCTCTCTTAGATGGCTTTATGCTTTTAGCAATGGCTATAACATCGTTATCATAGAAATATAATCCTGGAACAGCATAATTAGACTTGGGTTCCTCTGGCTTTTCCTCTATGGAAAGTACATTATAATTTTTATCAAATTCTACTACACCGAATTCCTCCGGGTTGCTTACATGGTAACCAAAGATTGTAGCCCCTTCTTCTCTATTAGCAGCCCTGCTTAATCTTTCTGTAAAATTGTAGCCATAAAAAATATTATCTCCTAGCACTAGACATACCTTGTCATCACCAATGAATTCTTCCCCAATTATGAAGGCTTCAGCCAATCCTCTTGGCTCCTCCTGTATGGCATAAGAAAAATTTAAACCTATTTGAGCACCGTCTCCAAATAGTTCTTTAAAGCATTCTATATCTCTTGGAGTTGATATTATTAGTATATCCTTTATACCTGATAGCATAAGCACTGATAATGGATAATATATCATAGGCTTATCATATATAGGCAATATTTGCTTTGATACAGATTTAGTTATAGGATATAATCTTGTACCTGAACCTCCAGCTAGTATGATTCCCTTCATTATTGCGATACCTCCTTAATTGTGCATTACCTCGCGTGCTCGTCTCCAAAAAGCACCTTAAAGGTCTTAAATATAAGTTTTATATCTAACCAAGTGTTTCTATCTTGTACATATTTTAAATCTAGTTTCATCCAGTCCTCAAAGTCCACATCATTTCTTCCCATGACCTGCCAATAGCACGTAAGACCTGGTTTTGCGATAAGCTTTATCTTCATCCAGTCGTCAAATTTCTCTACTTCCTTTGGTAAATTAGGTCTTGGTCCTACGAAGGTCATTTCACCCTTGAGTATATTAAGCAGCTGCGGAAGCTCGTCCATACTAGTTTTTCTTATGAATCTTCCTACCTTGGTTATTCTTGGATCATCCTTTATTTTAAACATGGGACCAGACATTTCATTTTTTTCCTTCAATGCTCCTAGTCTTTCTTCAGCATCTACTATCATGGAACGAAATTTATACATGTAAAAAGGCACTCCATTTTTTCCTATACGTTTTTGTGCAAATATAATAGGTCCCTTGGAATCTAGCTTTATAGCCACACATAATACCAATAATAAAGGACTTATTAATACAAGTCCCACAAAAGAACCTACGATATCTATTAAACGTTTGATTAAAAAATAGCCCATGCCTCTCTTATAACCTTCCATATTGTTATATTCGTCATAATTAAAGTTTATATTTACTTGTTCCATATCAACATTCCTTTCCCACTATCCATAACTACTATTATATATCAATTTTTAAATTTTTTCATTGGAAATTGTAAACTTTATTGTATGAGGCTTATTTTTTTTGTATAATATCATAATGTAACTTATTATGTAGGGGACCAACTTCAACTATTAACTTATATGCCTCGAAATGATTTAAGGATATCATTTTGAAACATGTATAAGTTAAGCTTTCGTAGTGTTTCCCTATACTTCCAGTGAGGTGAAGTAAAATTGAAAAATATTCTATATTTACATACGGGTGCGGAACTCTATGGTGCCGATGTTATATTGCTAGAGCTCTTAAAGGGTCTTGACAGATCAAAATATAACCCTTATGTAATTTTACCTAATAATGGTCCTCTTGTAAACGAAATAAAAAAATTAAACATTAATGTGCTGGTAAAGGACTACCCCATTTTAAGGCGTCAGTTTTTTACTCCTTTAGGCATAATTAAATACTTAGGCGGCTTAATCCTAAGTTTAATTTGGATGTCTAGATTTATTTCTAAAAACCACATAGATATAATTCAATCAAATACCCTAGCAGTGTTAGAAGGAGGATTTCTACATATTATACGTAGGAAACCACATATTTGGCACGTCCATGAGATTATAAAAAGCCCAAATTTCCTAAGGGTCTTTTATAGAAAATTCGTACCAGTGGCTTGTACAAAGGTGTTATGTGTATCAAAGGCTGTTAAAAATAATCTAAGTTCAAAAAACAACAAGCATAATAACAAGCTAGTGGTAGTACATAATGGAATAAACATAGAAAAATTTAAGCCTTTCAAGGATAACAATATAAGAGAGGAGCTTAATCTACCTGGTGATGAAATTTTAGTTGGTATGATCGGAAGGGTTAATAATATAAAAGGTCAAGGCTTTCTACTAGATGTTGCCCGGGAAATATGCAAAAAACATGACAATGTAAGCTTTTTAATGGTAGGAGATGCTTTTTCTGGTCAAGAAAAGCTTATGGAGGACTTAGTTGAAGCTAGCAAATGTCCTTCTTTAAAGGGCAAGGTATACATAGAAGGCTTCCGAAAGGATACCCCAAGTATCTATAACAATTTAGATATCTTTGTACTTCCATCTATAAAACCTGACTCCTTCCCTACAGTAGTGCTAGAGGCTATGAGCACAGGGCTTCCCATTGTAGCTAATGTAACCGGTGGGGTAAAAGAAATGGTGAAGGATTCCGTTAATGGATTCTTAATTTCTGATATAGATAGAAGTAAAATGGCTAAAAAGCTAAATACCCTTATAGAAAATACAGAGCTAAGAGATCGCTTTGGTAAAATGTCTAGAAGAATCATAGAAGAAAATTTTACCTCAGGAGTTTTTCATAAAAAGATTAATAGATTATATGAAGAAGTTTAATCAATGCACTTTTTCAATGCACAATTGTGGTAGATTTTTCTCTGCTTACGCTGCGAAAAATCTTGAAATATAAAATCATCAAAGCAAAGCTTTGATGATTTATTAAAAAAGGTCATGCCAAGGCATGACCTTTTAAATTTTCAATTTTTTCAGCTATAGCTGAAAAAATATCCTTCATTGTGAACTGTGCATTGTGAATTGTGCATTATCTAAGATTACCTCTAAATAATTAGAGACCATCCTCTCTACATTCTGCTCTTTTCCCAGCTTTAGGGCTTCTTCTGACATTTTCTTATACAACTTTCTATCTGCATATATTTTATCCATAAATTCTAGGATCTTATCCCTGTAATTATGGGACATATCCATAACTAAGCCCTGTTTATAGTCCTCCATGATTTCTGATATGCCGCAATTAGTGGATACTATGGCAGGAAGTCCAAAGCAGAACCCTTCTAGTACAGCCATGTTAAAGGTATCTGAGTGACTTAGAGCTATGGATAAATCATAGTTCTTGTAGGCTTCCATGAGTTTTTCCTTGCTTAAGGTACCTTTATAATTTATATATGAGGCTTCTTTATTAATTTTAAGACTTTTAAAATACTCAAGAGTCTCCTCTTCGTCATAACCTCCATATATATCTATGAATACCTTATAGGGTTTATTTTGAGTATTTATGTAGTTTATTATTTCTTCAGTCTCAAAAACTCCCTTAATCTTCTTCAATCCCCCCGATAGAATAATCTTAATCTTATCATCCTTTAACTCTTTCGGTTCATGACTAATGGTTTTTGCATCAAAGCCGCTATGAGCCACATAAATAGGCTTCTTTCGGCCGTAGGTATTAAGGATTTGTTTTTTTAATAAACTTGATACAGCTATTATATTATCAAAATTTTTAATCAGAATCCCTTCAGCCTTGTGGTAGTTTTTGTTTTCTATTTTTGCATACTTATCCTCTATTTTTCTTAAACCATGGCTCATAAGAAAATATTTATGTTTTCTATTCAACTTGCTCAATATTAACGTAATCATAGGAAACTTGAGGCCATTGCCATTTATCACAAATATTTTATCTCTTCCTCTGATTATATTCTTAAAAATATAGTTAATAGCCCTCTTTGAATCTCCTTTAAAGGTCTCTGGAGAAATTATCTGAATTGAACAACTTTCGCTATTTTTTGATATGCCTTCCGTTAAATTATTAAATATATTCACCGGTCCATTAAAAATATTAGTTCCATTGTGCCAGCCTATAAAAAATATATTTTTCATAAACCTTCTCTCCTTTAGTTCTATGTATAGATTTTCTTAATATAAGTTTCAAAAATCTAAGTCCCCCTTTGCCTTCAAAATTTCTAGGATAAAACGTATTAAGCCATAGAATTCTGCTTCTAAGGAATGTAGATTTTTATTTAGAACTTACGTCCCCATAATTTAAAGAGCATTCTGACTCTCAAGCACAAAAAGTCAGAATGCTCCTATAGGTAACTACGAGGGAAATATTTCACGCAAAAAATTATTTTTTGCTAGAAAATATGTAGATAAGAAAATCATGGATATCTTTGGGAATTCAATCCAATTATCTAATAATAATATACCTAAAAAATAGATAATAGTCAACTTATTAATATCATTTCCTTTAATAAATAATTTAATAAAAAATAACATAAAGGCAAAAAAACCTATAATTCCAAACTCACCCATAATACTTGTGTACTGCGAAACAGGTTGTTCTGTAATACTTATACCATATTCGGCAAAAATTGACGGTTTTATATATTTATCTGTATATTCACTGATTAAGGGTTTAAAATAGGGTTTTCCATAACTATACCAAGAAACATAATAGCCTGAAGCTGTTAATGCGGCTCTTGAAGAATAATTTCCCACTCCATTACCTATGGCTAAAAATTTCAAATCTTGATAAGGTAAGATTAAGAAGGTATTTTCATAGGCTTGCAGCTTCTTTATTCTGACCTTTCTATAGGCTGAATTGGTAACAGTTTTTACAAGATCGCTTTTTACCCAAGGATCTGCGGTTATCCAAAAAGCTCCTAATAAAAATAAGGTCAAGGCTAACAGCCCTACTTTTAGTTTTGGAACCTTTACATATATCAAGGTATAAAGGAATAAAGAAAATATAAAAATTAGGGTTAAAGATACTGATACCGTAGAAATTGCTCCCAAAAAACATACTACAGCAAATATTATGTATTTTCTTTGTTTTCTATTCCTATAATCATAAAAATATTTCATAAAGCCAAATATGAAGAGATTAAAGAGGGTTGGCCCCTGACTCACTCCTAAGGTTCCTATGGACCAGTCTCCTATAAGCTGTGTTAGTATATAGCTAAATCTTAAAGGTATAAATACAACTAAATATATGATCTGCAATAATATTATAGTATTAAAGCTAAGGTCCACTTCTTTGCTATAATTCCTATTAGAATATTTATACACTATAAACATGGCAATAAACACAAAGTAGTATATGATAAAAAATAGTATCTTTTGAATAGGTACTCTATTTAAAAATATATTAAGCAGCAAAAATATTGTCCAAAATGTAAATGAATATTTAAAGGACTTAGTTTTATAAAAATCGTATTTCTTTCTTCTCGCATAGGATATTATTAAAAAGCACAAAAAAAACAATCCTGTGAATCCTATAATAATAAAATTATCAGGAAGTATTACACAATAGATAGATAGGTTTAAAAGCATTCTATCTAAGGTAATTTGCTTCTTATACACCTGATAGCCTTTATATATTATTAAAGCCACGAAAGGTATATAAACTAGATTAAATTTATCTGTTAATGCGATTATAGGGAAAAGAGGCAAAAAAGCTAAAAAATCTAAATGATGTATTCTCAATTCTCTATAAGCCTTGATCAATGTTGATTTCAAAGTAGGCACCTCCTGAAATTAATATACTTAATTCTATCACTAGTTTATAGCACATTTCAATTATGATATAATTAATTCATATATTTTTAAGAAAGAGTGATATGATTGGTTTTTAATTCTGTAATATTCTTTATAACATTTATTTTTATGGCCTTTTTATACCATTTAGCTCCTAGATTTATAAAGCTTATAATCCTAGCACTATTTAATATTTATTTTTATATCTTTGCCATGGGGAATAAATTCTACATGATAATCATAACAAGCCTCATTGTTTACCTCATGGGAATTTTAATAGAAACCTTAAAAAATAAAAAAGTTAGTTCTATATTTTTATTTATGTTTTTATCCGGACTTATTTTATCTTTAATTTACTTTAAATACTACAATTTTATAAGACTTAATACAAAGGCCTTTTTAACACTTCCTGAGAAGTCTATAATAGCTCCTATAGGCATATCCTTCTATACCCTTCAAGCCATAAGCTATTTAGTTGACATATATAAGGGAAGGCTTAGAGCGGAAAAAAATCCTATTATATTTTTTAATTATATATGTTTTTTTGGAACAATACTATCCGGTCCTATAGAAAGAGCAGAAAAATTTATTCCTCAGGTAAGAAATTTAAAACCCTTTTCTTTAGAAGGCAGCTTTGAAGCTTTAGGTATAATACTATGGGGCTTGTTTAAGAAAGTGGTTATAGCAGATAGATTAGGACGATATGTGGATGTAATCTATGGAAATCCTTATGGTTATAGCTCACTTCCTGTATTTTTAGCTTTTTTACTCTATGCCCTACAGCTCTATGCGGATTTTTCCGGCTATAGCTCCATGGCCTTAGGCTTTAGTAAAATTTTAGGCATAGATATTATTAATAATTTTAACTTTCCCTACTTTTCTAAAAGCGTCAGGGAGTTTTGGAAGCGCTGGCATATATCCCTTTCATCCTTCTTTAGGGACTATGTATATATTCCTCTAGGAGGAAACAGAGGTGGAGAGCTTAAAAAATATAGAAATAACTTAATAGTGTTTTTGCTAAGCGGCATATGGCATGGTGCTAACTGGACCTTCATCTTTTGGGGAGTGCTCCATGGTTTATATATAATAACAGAAAATATTCTGGATAAAGCCTTTAATTACTCAAAAAAAATAAGCTCACTAATTAGAATTATAATAACCTATATCTTAGTAAATTTTGCTTGGGTATTCTTTAGAGCTGATTCTATAAGACAAGGCCTACACCTTATAAAAGCTTCTACTTGGAGGGAACCAAATACCATTACCTCCATTTTATCCATAATAAATATAAATCAATTTATTTTAGTTCTTGTACTTATATTCTTAATGTTTTTATATGAATACTTATTGTTTAAAGAATATGATGTTAAGATACCTGCCATCAGAGTATTTGCTTATATAATTATGCTAACTGGCATAGTACTTTTAGGCGAAGCCTCTCAAAGCCAGTTTATATACTTCAAATTTTAAGGGAGGAGAAAGCTCTTATGAAGAAAGCTAGAAACTATAAGAAGATAATCTTAATGATTATAGTGTTATTTTCCTGTATAGAGCTTATAGGATTGAATTTTAAGGACTTTGGTAGATTGACCCTTGCTTTAAACAGATCTAAATACTATTATGGTGATTTATATGAAATGTCTAAGCTATGGCGTTTTAAAGATAATCTGTACGTTAATAATTCCCCTTACAAAAACCCAGCTTTAGAAGATGCAGATATCATTACCTTGGGAGATTCCTTCCTTGAAACTAATTTTGAAACTATGAGGCTGCCACATTTGATCGCAGGTGAAACGGGAAAAAAGGTTTTTCATGTTTCACGCAATGATTTTTCGAAATATAATGATAACCCAGTGGAGTATCTAAAAAAAGTTAATTATAAAAAAACTAAGGAACAAAAATATTTAATTTTAGAAACCTCTGAAAGATATGCCTTAGAAAGGAGCACTACCATAGCTGAAAGCATCTTTGGTGCCCAAGTTCCTGAAAAAGAAGCTGTTTCTAAGGATTTAACTGCTAAAGTAAAAGAATCAATTGATCAGGATAATCTTAAATATCTATTCTACAATAACTGGCTCATTGCACCTTTTGCTAATCTAGGCAAAAACTTTAGATTTGAGGTGTTAAAGGAAATCAACAGTGGAACGCCAAAATACAGCAAAGATCCTGCAATGCTATTTTTCGTAGAAGACGTGAATTTTAATAATCTACCTATTTCAGATGATATCATAAACATTTATGCTAATAATCTAAAATTTATAAGAGATTATCTTCTAAAAGAATATAACCTAGAGCTGATTTACGTAGTAATGCCTACAAAATACTCTATTTATGGCAAATATACAGAAGATTATAAGCCCTATAACAACTTCATTCCTAGAGCTATAGCTGCTATGAAAAAATACGATATAAATACCTTTGATAGCTATAGTCTTTATGTAGAAGAAGAAAAAAATAGTAAAGAGTTACTTTACTACAAGGGAGATAGTCATTTTACTAAAAAGGGCAAGGACTTAATTTTAAAAGAGATTCTTAAATTTTTGAAATGATACTTATTCAATGCACAATTCACAATTCACAGTGCACAATTTATGGGGATTTTTCTCCGTTGCCCTACGAGAAATCTGGCAAAAACAAAGCCCTAGCTTTGTTTTTGCTTTTTAATTTAAGTGTTAATATTATTTATAATATTAACACTTAAATAAACTCCACATTGCAAGTCCATCTACCGTTTTTGTGACAAAACAAAAAGGGTGTGAGATCACCCTTTACACTACCCATAGCATCTGATATAGACTTTTTGTAACAAAACAAAAATCGGTGGCTCCTCTCAAAATAAAGAGAACCGCTATTTCTAACGATTCTCCCTATATGGCATTATTTTTTTCTTCCACCTAATTTTTTCTTAGTCTCAGCAAGGAAAAACTTTCCTTTATTGTAAATTATGTATTTAAAAAAATCTTTTCATATTCATCCACAATAAAATCCCAAGAATAGTGCTTAATAACTCTTTCCTTGGCTTTTTGTCCTAGTTCTTCTCTTTCTTCTTCTGTTAAATTGTCTACCTTTTCAATAAGGGTAGCTAGGTTTCTTTCTTCCTTAGAGAAGTATAGTGCTCCCTCTTCCCCTACTTCTTTATTAAATACCACATTTAATAGCAGGTTTACCTTGGTGCTGCCTAAGGCTTCTAATAGAGAAGGGTTAGTTCCACCCACCTCATGTCCATGGATATAACCACAGGCTAGCTCTCTTACTTTCTTTAACAGCTCCTCTTCATAAAGAGTGCCCACAAATTTTATTCTAGAATCCTTATGAAAATTGGTGTTTTCCTGTAAGGTCTTATAAAATCCATTTTCTTCTTTGTTGCTTATTATGACTAAATCCTTTTTAGTCTTTGACTTCATGAACTCAGAAATTATGGTTTCATAATTATTTTCAGGCACAAAGCGACCTACCACAAGATAATATTCTTGAGGTTTTATGTTAAACTCATTAAACCATTTTACTAATTTTTCGTCCTTATCTGCTAATGAAGACTGGCCAACCTCTGAGCCATAGGCGATATATGTAGTGTTTGGGTTATAATTTGCATAGGTTTCTTTTATGTATTTTTCTATGGCCTTGGAATCGCAGATAGCTAAATCCGTATTTTTAATCATGAGCTTTTCTGACAGCTTCCAATACTTTTTAATAGCGTTATTCCACTTTCCTCTCATCCACTCATGACCATCTGGGTTAACATATACCTTTACTCCTAGTCTTTCAAGCTTTCTTTTATAATAGCCCATAAAAGGTCCTATCCTGCAGGCAAGTATATAAACCAAACAAGGTTCTCCTTTTATGTTCTTTATGTATTTTATACATCTTCTTAAGCTTAGCACATCGTACAAAACTGCTTTAGCACTACCTATTTGAGGTACATTAACATTAAAGCACTGAGCTCCGTTATACTCAAAGGTATCTTCATTATCTGATATACAGGATATATAATATTTTATATCCTTATTCTTTCTATAGGTTACTAATTTGTCTACAAAGGTCTCAAAGCCCCCATAATTTGCTGGTATGCCTTTAGAACCTATAATAAATATGTTCTTCATATAATCCTTCCTTCATTAAGCTTCCATTGTAACATTGCATATTCTTATATCAAACTGTGGATTTATTATATCCTCAGTTTCTATTATAAATTTAAAGGCAGAGGTAGTTTGGGCTGCTAGGTTTAAGCCTTCTGATACCTTCTTAATAGCTTGAGGAATACCTAAATGATTTCTAAAAACAATCTTAAAGGCTCCTAGCTCCGCATTTCTTTCAGCGCTATTGCTTATTAATAAAATTATATAAGCTTTACCTTGCTCATCTATGTCTTTTCTAAATACATTTAAAGACACCTGGTCTTTTACTAATGGAGGCATTTCTTTAATATCTTTTTCTATTATAGTTCTTTCTTCAAAGGTTAAAGCTTCATCTAAATAACTAATATTGTTTTGAACCTACAGCTTCAATCTGTTGAATCATTAAAGCAAAATGACAATTATCTGTTATTTCAGCGCCTTCCTTTAAATTTTCCTTATGGAAATATATGCCGTAAGGCCTTATATACATGGAAGGGATAATAAACATATAAATTAAATCTATTATCTAATCCAATATAATTTTCTTATTCCCATTAATTATTATAAAAATTAATAATTGAAAATTCATCTACTTGTCTACTGTATTGTTAATAATTTTGCCTAAATTCTATCTCCTAAATCATAAAGGTATACGGCATGAAAATTTATATCACCATTAATCTTTGTCAGTGCTTCAATCTCCTTCCTTAATATCCTCTATGCAAGATTAAACAGATTTCTTATATCATTTTTAAAATACGATATGTTAAATAGCTTATTGTCCAACGATTCCACCTCATTTTATCATTAACCAATATTGTTTTTCTACTCTCATTTCAATATTATATCAATATTCCTCTAACTAGTAAATAAATATATAGCATTTCCTTAAATAGTCAACAGCTAACTACAACATCTTAAATTTAGTAGCTTAAGAAAGAGTCTCTCTATGTAAAATAACTGAAATATTGAACACTTTTTCAAGTTATTAAAAGAAACCTCAACCATATATCTATGTATGATTGAGGTTTCTCTTAGTTATACAGGAATATTTTTTCCTATCTACGACAGCAGAATCCTAAGGCTGCTTATTCTATGGTATATATATTTGCCTAAACTTAACTATCTTTTTAGTAGTAGGATTCACTTCTGCTACGGCTATAAACTTACTTGTGGAAACATCTATATTGTTTGCAGAGTCTCCTACTGCTGCTCCTATTAAAGTATAATTACCTATTATGGTGTTATAGTCATTAGGTATTACTTTAACCATGTTGTCAACAGCGTAGTAAATTTTATTTCCAGCCGATAGCTTATCATTAATCTTTAAAGTAGCTATTCCACCGCTTTGAATAAAGTCCACTGAATCTAAAGGGGCTATTAAAGCTGGATTATAATATACCACAGGTAACTTATTTGGTATATTTATGACTACATCTCCGTAGGAATTTCCTTTAACATAACTATTTGTAGAAGATAATGTTTTAGCTATACTGCTTGCATTATCAGCTTTTATTGTTAAAATACCTACTCTTACATTTTCTCCATAGGCATCAATCCAAATTCCAGATTCAGAGGTATTAATAGTATTAGCTGTTAAGTTAATATTTCCTCCATCCACATATATTGGGGTAGCTATAGAATTTACGACTCCCGCTACAAATTTGGTAAAACTATTGTTTTTGATTAACACTTCATTATTAGAAGTCTGTCCACCTATACTTACTCCCTTAGCATTTCTACCACTTATACTAGTAAAGCTTGAATTCTCTACTGTATTATCTAAACCAGCATTTAATAAAATAACAGCAAGGTCTTTTTCTCCTGAATTTATATTACTAAATGTAGATTGATTTACATAAAGTCTATTAGCATTTTGAGACTTTATAATAAATACATTATTGAAACCAGTATTAAAGTTCAATTTATCAAAGGTAGAGCTAATTATGCTTAAATCACTTTGGTTTTCTATTAATCCATCGGATATGTTACCAGTGAAGATTACATTTTTTATTTGTAGCTTTGACTTATTAATAATTTTTCCTGTTGCAGCTGAAAGCTTAATTTTAGATTTACCTGAAAAGCTGCTGCTTTCAATTTTTATAGGTCTATTTACAATAATATCTTCAGTTAAATTCAATTCGTATTCAGAAGATAAAAGCCATATGGTGTTTATATCTTCATTCATCAATGCAGCTTTCAATTCCTCACCATTATTAGGATTAGCTATTACTATTTGTATATCATAATATCCTGGTAAAGATGATCCGCTTTGAGCTGTTACCTTTACTTTCATGCCTTTTTCTATTAACCTTTGCTCATCTGTGATCTGATTTCCACTGCTATCAAGCACTGAAATAACAGCACCATTTTTATTAAATACATTTTTCAAGAAATCTCTTATAGGCATTTGAGCTGCTGAAACTAAATTTCCTTGTACTATAATATTAGAGCTCTTAGAGCTTAAGCTTGTATCTGTACTTAGCCCTCCTATACGAGACATAATCTCATTAATAATAGCTTCAATCTCAGATTGTTTTACATTAGGTTTAACTTTTATAGCCTCACCTTTCCTCACACTGTCAGACAATTCTTTTAAAACAATACCAGCCTCAGCTGCCTTTTTGATTTCAGCATATCCACTAGATAATGCACCCTCTAAGCCATCAAAATTTCTTGAGATAGTAATTGGAATAGGCGCAGTTATGTTACCAGCTTCATCTACCGCAACTACATTATAAGTTATATTAGTAGATATACCTATCTTAGAAGTAAAGGATAGCAGATTTTCAGAACCATAAACAGGTATCGGAGTATTACTTCCTGAGTGCTGTATCCATAATCCATTTTTGGCATTGCAAACTGCTTCTAAGGTTGCAATTTCATAATCCTTAATACCGCTATCTACTATATATACCTTTCCTTTCCTTCCTATACCATCATCCATTCTTACAGATATAGGATCTCCTATATTATAGTTTACTCCTTTAATAGGAGGCTCTACAGTTAAGGAAGGTACACTATTATCTACAGTAATCTTATTATCTGATTCTACTGAAGCCCCTACCCCATTTACTATAAATAATTTGTACTCTATATCTATTGGCTTGGAACTAACTCTATCTCCTAAAGGTGATGGCATTTTGGTTCCCGGACCTGTGAATTTAACTAAGTCCTTGCCTTGCTTTAATAACTCTTCAAAAGGAGAAAGACTAATTTCTGCTCTCCAACCTCTTACTGCATCTAACTCAGATACTGGAACTAACCAAGCAGTTTCTCCTGGTAATAGAGGTTTATCTAAGTTTACATAAATATTAGGCTTAGTTACATCGTAACCTTGCACTCTTTGAACCTTTATAGTAGGCTTAGCTGGTATGCCCTCTGATGTTAAATCAAAACTAGGAACTATAGCATTAGCTATTTTGCCTTCTACGAAAGGCTGACGATTATCCACATCTGGAGAACCAAGACCAGTAAAACTTGAAGCTACGTATAAATCATATCTTCCTGTTTTAAGAATATTCCCCCTACTATCTTTATTTTTGTATATAGCTTCTTCTTTCGGTTTTAGACTTCCATCCCACTGCTTCTTATCCAAGGTTATGGCAGCTTCTATAGGAATATTATTATCCATATCTAAAAGTGTTTTACTTGGAAGTACATAGATGGATTGATCTATCAATTTATAGTACTTGTTTAAATAATTTTCTTCATAAGGATTCCATTGAGCTTGAATCCAATTGTTAATAGTTATATCCCTTATATCTGCTCCCAACCCTTCAAAGTCTTTATCCATAACGTCATCAGCTTTAATTATTGGGGTAGCATATTGTTTTATTTCTGTGGGATTGCTCTCCGCCTTGTTAACCCTTGTGATGGTTATATAGAAGCTCTTTCCATAAGAGTCTAAATCTAATTTTGATACGGTAACCTTACCATCTTTTCCTACCTTAGAAGAGCCAAGAAGCCTTTTCTTCTGTGCATCCTCATAAACCTTTATGGTGTCTCCCTCTTTCATTCTAGTTCTTATAGAATTCTTATCATTGGTAGGGTCTAAATTTCCTTCTATCCTTATCATGTCATTTTTATTACCATTTTTATATACGTAAATCATATTAGTGTCATTTAACATCTCAGAAGGTATGGTCATATAAAGCTTAACAGCCTTATTATAACCTACTACGCTTCCTGTATATATTCTAACACCATCTTTAAAGCTCACCTTAGAAGGGTTAGTATCCCAAACAACTACTAATTGTTGCATAGTGTTATCCTTCATAATAGCTGGTATTTTATTTGGAAGATACTTATTTTCAATAAACTCTGTACTCTTGTTTACATCTGCAAAATCTACACTTACATAAACATCTTGAATTTCCGAAATTTGATTATTATCCTTAGAAGCTCCTACTTCTTCTGGCTTGTACTCTCCATTAGAATTAATAGGAAGTCTAAAGAGCTTACCCTTAGTAGTATTAAAGTATATCCAATCACCTATTACATTTATATATCCTACGGGCTCATCTCCCAGCTTTACCTTACTACCACTACCGTCAGTGTTTATCTTATAGAGCTTTCCTCCATCCTCAGCATTACTATAGAAGATCCAGTCTCCTACTGCATTTATGTGATATCCCTTATCATATTGATTTGCAGTAGCTCTTATAGGAATAACATTGCCATCTCCAGCTTTATTCACCTTGCCTATAACTCCGCTACCTGAGGTTAGATAGATCCAATCTCCAACCACTTGTACACAATCCGCCCAAGTGTCACTTATCTTTCCTCTATAAGTTCCATCTTTATGGATAACAAAAAGCTTATGTCCATCAGAATAATTTGAGTAGTATATCCAATCTCCCACTACATTTATATAAGCCACTTCATCGCTCTTTTTATTGTCGCCATAATCTACCACTAAAGCATTACCATGGCGGGTGTTATCCGAGTTGATCTTAATATCTGCTCCATCTTTTCTAACTTTATATAGTCTACCACCATCCGTGTGATTACTATAATAAATATATTCTCCTGCAATGGTAGTATATGCAGCCTTATCATCTAGCATCTTTTGTCTCTCAGTGCCGTCTTTTTTAACCTTATAAAGCTTTCCTCCGTCGTTATAATTGCTATAATATATCCAGTCTCCAGCTTCATTTATATACTGGGCCTTATCCTCTAATATCATTCTATTATAACCACTATCCATGCCAAGCTTATAAAGTTTTTCTTTATCTGCATTATTTACATAATATGTATAACCCTCTCCATCTCCAACAGCTATACCATTATTATTGATATTTCCAGCAGTATTGCCCAAAGCTAAAGTCTCTGCTAATCTTAATCTTACTTCTCCGTTATTGTTTCTATCTACAAAAACAGTACCTTTAGCTAAAACAGTTTTGTCTGAAGAAAGTATACTTAACTCTTCTGTAGGACTTAAAGCCATATATAATATAGGCTCACCAAAACTTTTTATCATATTGCTATTTCTAACTTTATAATATTTAGCTTCTGGAATAGCACTAACACTATTTACATTCAAATTTACAGCATTAGCATCACTTCTCACTATAACATCTACAGATGCTTTAGGTTCTACTAACTGATACTCCCCTCTATCTGTTCTGTATTTATATAGACTTCTATTACCGTTGGGGTCTACGTAAGTTATTTCATTTTTTATAGTAGTAGAATTTCCAGTTATAGGCCCAGTTTTAAATAGAGAATATATCTTTTCATAGTTTACATCATAGGTATAATAAATATCATAGGTCTTTGTTATTATCTCATTAACCATTGTTATATTTTTTATTAAATAATCTATAGCATAGGCCTTATCATCTACAATGATTAAACCATTCTCCGCTGGAAGACCAGAATATAGATTTTTAACGGTAAAATCCATCTTAGTAATCTGCTTTGTATATTTATTTTTCTTGGATTTTAAATCTCTAACTTCTAAGGTATAGGTCTTCCCCTTTTCAAATTCATTTTTTCCCTTTACCTTTAGATTATAAGGATCATTTATATCCTTCCTAATGACAATTTCAATAGGTTTTAGTGTAGCCTTCTCATAGATTTTCACTGTGCCTTCCTTTATGCTTGTCTCATCTATTTCCTGAGAAAACTTAACAGTGAATTCATGATTAGGTGCGATATTATATTTTGAATCTAATATTTTCACATTGCCCGCAGCTTTTATACTATAAACATTTCCTGCTATAAGTAACATAGCTAGTAGAAAAATTGCTAGGAATTTTTTTATCTTCAATGCCGTCCCTCCCCTTTTTTTTAATGCACTTCTTCAATGCACAATTCACAATTCACAATTAAGGATATTTTTCTTAGCGAAGCTAAGAAAAATTAGAAATTACTCTAATTGATTTTTTTCACATGCTGGGAAAACCTCCCTCAATTGACATTGTGCATTGTGAATTATTAGTTGAGTATCAATTTTTTAATTAGCTCTACATCCCTCGAGGTTATGCTTCCATCTCTGTCCACATCCGCTGCTTCTGCTCCTCTATACCATGGGAAATAGGATATCTTCTTCTCTACATATCTTTGCACATATTGTAAATCCAATGCTGTAACTTTGCCATCACCATCTACATCCCCATATAAGAAGGTGTTAATATCTACGTATCCTCCGTTATAGTAAACATTTATAGGGCTATTAGTGCTATTATAGAACCCTTCTGATTCGTATGCTTGTCTTACTATAGCATATCTTCCTGAAGCCGCCCCACTTTTCACAAAGAATTTCAAGGTAGCAAAAATACCGTTCTTATTAATATTTCTAGATATCTTTGAGCTATCTTCAAAGTTTAGAAGTATAGTATCATCTGATATCCTACTATAACTAAAATCTTGATTATCTATTATTAACCCTCCACCTGGCACAATATCTTCTAATTCAATAATTTCAGGATTGTAGCTTACGGCAAACTTTAACTTCGATACCCCCTTAACAGGAATATTTGAAAATATAATTGGAATCTCAATACTTGTTCCTGCTTCAACTGATTTTGAGTCTATAGTCACATTCATCTCTAACCTAGGTTTATTACTTATATAATATTCAAAGGTAGACACAGCACTATACTTTCCATATTTTATAGCTACAGCTTTAATTATGGTATGTTCAGTTATGTTTATAGGACTTGAATATAGTATACTTTTTTCAGTAGGATCCGTACCATCTAGAGTATAGTAAATGTTTGCCCCAGAAGTATTAGCGTATAATCTTATATTAGAGTATTTGTCTATTTCTCCTGGAGTACAATTGGCATATACTCTATCTACAGAGGTAGCATCAAATCCATAAAGTCTTTGAGGTTCATTATAAGTACCTCCAGACTCATTGATTCCTAGCTGTCCTAGATTGTTTCTTCCTAAGCCATATATATAGCCTTCTTCTGTTAAAGCAAAGGTATTATAGGTTCCAATAGATATTTTGCTTATTTTACTTAGTTCTTTTAAATGAACAAATATCTTTCTATTAGAATAAGTTCCATCTCCTAGTTGTCCAAAATTATTGTTTCCCAGGGAGAAACTTTGGCCATCTTTCTTAAGTAAGATCATATGGTCAGAATTTACCTTTATACTAGCTATATCGGTAATATCCTTTATGCTTTCAGGTACTTTAATATTACCTTGAGTATAGAACTTGCTTTCTCCCCAAAAAAGTGCGGTACCATCTCCCTTTATACAACTGCTGGTGTTTCCTTCTGCTGCTATAGATTTAACTCCATAAAGCCCTAGTATTTCTATAGGATTATATTTGCTATTTAAGGTTCCATCTCCAATTTGACCATAATCATTAGCTCCCCAAGCATATACCTTACCTTCCATGCTTAGGGCTAGACAATGAAAGTCACCAGCGGCTATATCCTTAATCTTAGTTCCTGAGAATCCACTGACTAGGATTGGCTTTAGGCTATATCTTTCCTCTTCATCTCCAAATTGCCCACTATTATTATACCCCCACATCCATACGAAGCCGTTTCTGTCTAAGGCTAAATTGTATCTGTTTCCAGCTTGCACCTTTACAATATCCCTTAACCCTAATACTTTAACGGGATTTAGTAAATCCCCTTTTATTGACTCCGAAAGCTGACCATAATCATTTAACCCCCAAACCCACACGCTGCCATCTGAGGTAAGAGCTATACTATGAGAATTACTAGTGTCAAAGTCAATTACATTTGAAAGATTTTTAACCTGAGTGAGTTTTATTCTGATATTAGTAGTCCCATCTCCAAGTTGCCCAAAGTTGTTAGCCCCAAACCCAAAGAGCACTCCGTCATTTCTTAGAACTAAGCTATGATAATCAGCAGTTTTTATATCTGTAAACATTGAATATATTTCTGAATCCTTCAACTGAACATTTACATAGTAGGTTTTCTTTGTAGTTTTATCCTCTGCGGTTACAGTTATCTTAACTAAAGCAGCTTTATTAACTAATCTATTACCCTCTATAGACACTGCAGCATTTCTATCATAGGGTTCCGCTAGTACATTTAATAATCCATCTGTTGTATTTGAAGGAAGAGTCAAGTCATAATTGGTAGCCCTAGGATCTACTATCTTAATATTTTGCCCATTTATTGTTATATTAACTAAATCTACATTATCAGAAGCTCTCGCACTTTCTATCAGCTTGTTCCATTTTACATTTGACATGTAGTAATCTGTGAGTAAATTATTCTTCACTTCCAGAATATTAAACTGACAAGTATTGTCACCATCAAAACTCGCACTTTGTTTTGGAATCCCTGATAATACTACTTTATGATTAAGCATAGGCATAAAATTATTTTTCTGGGTTAAGGATAGTTTTTGTCCACCTACATTAACCGTGGTATTAAAATTTCTTTGCTGGAAAGTTCCTTTTATTTCAAGAATACCGTCCTTTAAAATATCCTTATGCTGTGAATAAGTACTAAAGAAGAAATCTCCTTTTACCAGAACAAAATCCTTAGGGTTTTCCATCCTTAATTTACCAAAGTCCATTAGAGTATAATTTCTTCCTACACTCACATTTCCTCCATTAACATGCAATAAGCTTCCTACAGTATTTATACCGTCAAAAGTCCCTCCATTTTGGATTAAATCTCCTTCTATATTAAGATTAGCTCCGTTGACATCCAATTTACCATTAGAGAAATTCATATTCCCCCCATAACTTTCTCCAGTGCTATTTATATATGCATTTCCCTTTCCTAAATCTAGTTCTCCACCAGTAATGTTCAAATTGCCATTAATTATTATATTAGCGCCATTAAGAACTAGAGAACCCCCGCTTATGTTAAGATCTCCATTTATAGTAAGATTACCATAAATCTGCACCTGACCCTCTGAGATGCTCATAGTTCCATTAACGATATTATTATTTCCTCTAAGTAAGGAGGCCCCCCCTTTCTGGTAGAAAGAACTAGTAACCATAGTATAATAATTAGTATCGAAAGTTCCATTGTTAACAGTTATAGTATCTACATTAAGGTCATATTGCAAAGTCCAATCACTTTTTACCTCTATGTAATCTAAAGCCTTAGTATTTACCATTTTTAAATTTATAAAAATCAAAATAAAGCTCAATAGTAGGCTTATATGCTTAAAATTATTAATTTTATTTTTACCCATGTAACCCTTACACATCCTTTACTAAAGGCAAATCTTGTTTACCTGTAATTCTCAACATAAAAATCAATCTTTCTTTCCTTTGATAGCTTTTTTCCTTTTTTAGAAACAAAATTATTCTTTATTGTTAAGGTGTAGCTACTATTGATTTTATATCCTTGTGTTGGTGGCAATACTTCTAAGGTTCTCTCATTGCTTGTAATATTAAATCTACAATTCACCACTTGCCCATTTATATCCTTTACTTCTAGACTATTGTTGTTTAAATTAAAGTAATCTATTTCGTCATTAAAAGTAATTTTCCAAGTCTTATCTCCATATGTATTATAAAGACTGTCCTTAAAAATCAAAGAACCCTCCTTAAAATCTGGCTGTATTTTATCGAGCCAATTATCACAAAAGATTTCCTTGTCACTAACTATTCTCTTTATACTGTAAAGATTTTTTGTGGTATTAATTTTAAAGTTCAAATAGCACAGATTACCTTCATTCTTTATTGGCTTGTCTCCTCCAGTTCTGTCACTATATAAAAAGATAATCTTATTATCCTTTATGGAATAGCTAAAATCTGAGGAGTTTGGAATTATATCTCCAACTTTAACCTCATTAAGAGATAGGGCTGAATCAAACTCAATAACAAAACTGAAGGCAGATAGCCCGCTATAGGGCAGACTATATATATTAACTGGTATGCTTACCTTATTATCTCTTCCTATGTAATTAGCTCCTATTTCCACAGTAAATTTGCTGTAGGAAGCTGCCTTTACAGGAGCTACGCTGTTAAATATCAGCATAGAAAAAATCATTAATACACAACTAATTTTAAATATTCTCTTCATATTTTATTCACCACCCTAGGTGTACTAATTTATTTCGATTATAGAGAATTCGGATTTTTCTTTTATCTGAGCAATCTGGCTAGTTAAATAATCTCTGCTATAAGTGTTTCTTACTCCTCTTACTGCTGCTTCCGCATCAGAAATAGCTGAGTTTAAGTTCTGCTCCGTGCCATCTGATAGCATTTTCCATGCATATACTACCTTATCTACTGCATTGGTATAATCGGAGCTATATACCATTCTCTTACCCCAAGAGGTTAATTCTCCTAATAGATACCACTTGTCCAAATCTATTAAATTAGATTTATATACAGAGGCCTCCATCTCATCATATATCTTACCGCTTCCGCTAGTTTTAACTAAGTCATCTAGCATTAAGTTGAATTTTTTAACATCTGGAGACCATACGTCATTCATTATAGACGCTAACTGACCTAATAGAGGATCTCTATAAACAGGATCTTGAATCTTCATAATGGCATTATAAGCCATATTATATCTATAAAAATTCTTATCATCTAAGGCTTCCTTTAATAGTTTTTTGGCCTCACTTAAATCGTATTGGTTAACAGCGGTTACTTTATTTATAGCTTTACCATCTAAGAGATTTGTATTAGCTAATACGGTACTAGATAGCCCTAATAATAGCGTTGCTGATATTATTATTGCCCCTACCTTTTTTTTCATTGTTATTCCTCCCTCGTAAAATATCTTTAATATTATTTTCGTACATAAGCACTAAACTCTTTATAGGGAAACAACTCTAACTAATAACTCATAAATGCACCATAATGGCTTAAAGATGCCATTTGGGAACATATATAAGTTAAGTTTACGTAGTGTCTCTCTATAGTACATTATATACCATTAACATACAATTTTCATCAAATGTTTCCTATTTAGTTAATTATATTTTACTTAATAATACGTATATTAATAAAAAAGGCATTTGCTGATTTATATATTTGTATAAAAAGCTTGCTCCCTTTTTAGGTGAAGCAAGCTTTTTATTAATCGCTAAAAATCTTAATATATTTTATCATTAATGCTTTAATAGCTCAACAGGAATATCTCAAAACATATCTTATTTAGTATATATCTATAATTTTTCCATCAATATCCAAAATCAATATTATGGTACTTCCCACATTTATACCAATTACTCTTAATTTATTCATATCAAAATACTTACTAAAATTGTAGGTCACACCTCCGACTTGTATGTTTCTTGGGTTTATAGCACTTGGCAATATTGAATCTATTCTTCCTGATACTTTGGAACTATTGATATAAATATAACTATTTTTGTTCCATAGATCATATACCTTATATACTAAATCCTTATATGCTAATGTACCTATTTCCGAAAAAAATCTACCTGCTCTATATATAAATAGAGTATTGTATGTGATTAATCCGATAATACTATCCATATTATTGTAATCATATATTATTGGCTTACCATATATAGGATCAATAATTACACCATATTCATACCCTTTACTATCTCTTGCCAGTATAAGAGAAGAACAAGGCTGTATGGATGATAATGCAGTATTATAGTCTACTTTAGCTCCATTATAATAGTATATTGGTAATACTGGTGGTTCTAAGGTTTTGCTGCCTTCGTTATAAGTTATAATAGAACCGCTGATGCTTCTTACAGAGTAATTCTCTAAATTATTTTCAAGCTTTTTAACTCTTACAATGGTATCTCCATCGATAGCTACTCTATATCTGCCTCCCACCTGAAGCTTATCCATGGAATCTATTACATAGTATTTTCCTAAATCTGTCACCACCTGATTGGAGGATAGTCCTTCTGAGGTTAAGGAATTTCCTAAAACTTTTACTTCTTGATCCATACCTACTTTATATTTGATATTTTGCAAATCTACAATCTTTCCGTCATAGCCTAATAGTGCGGATACCTTATCCCCTATCTGAAAAGCGGACAATTTAGTTAAATCCATGTGTCTACTGAAATTATAGCTTCCATTATCAATTTGAACAATGCTTGGTGTGGGACCATTAGGTGAGAAGGCCTTAATATTACCTTCTACCTTGTTATTAAATACTAGAATAATGCTATTAAGATCATTTACACCTGCTACTTTATAAACTACATCATACTCCTCTAAATCCTGTTTGGTTATCTTTTGACCATTTCTATATATATCTGTATAGTAGTCTAACTTAATATCTCCTATTTTATCTGAATTAGTGTCAAAATTTAATACTACTTCCGGTTTGCTGTATATAGGGTCTAAAATAACAGCATATTCATATCCTTGACCATCTTCCTTTAATGTAAATGCTAAGGTCATGCAAGATTTTATCAAGGTATTTAAGTTGCTGTAATTTTGTTTAACTCCATGATAATAATAATCAATATTTGGATCAAGAGCTAAACTAAAATTAGTGCGGTAAATACTATAATATACATTGTTATCAAAGATGCTGTTTACAAAAATGCTCTTGATTTCCTTTACCTTTCCATAAACCTTTACTATAGTATTATCCTTTACTTTTAATCTATAGGTATTTCCAGGCTGAAATTTTTCCTTGGAATCATATGATAAAGTACCTTTATTAGTGAGCAGCTGATTTTCCTTTAAACTGCTATTAGTTAAGTAAGTATCAAAAATAATATATTTTACAAAGCTATTATTAGTTTCCGCAAAACTTTTGTCCACCTCTGTAGCATTTGCCTTTTTTACATTGGTGTCAAGGAGCCTATCAAAGAGCATCGCTGCAGCCCATAGTGGAAGTCTATCCTTCTTTTTAAAGTTCAAGTCCTCAGTAAGCTTTAAGTCATAAGCCTTACTTATATAATTATTAGGCCATACCCCCGATAGGTCCGCATCCTTGTAGCCTAGGAGCTTTACTAATATAGTGCAGGCTTCTGCATAGGTTACTCCTAATTCTGGATGAAAATAACCGTCTGCCATTCCAAACATGAGTTCTTTATCCTTAGCAATATTTACATAACCACTAAAGTCGCTATTGCTTTCAACATCTGGATATATGGTGGAGCCCTTAAGACTAGTAGCTTGTTCTTTTAAGCTGCTTACCTCTATTACTGCCTTTAAAAATTGTTCCCTTGTAATATCAGCATTATAGTCAGTTATAGAGCTATCTAAAAGCCCTAATTGCTGCATTCTCTTAACCACCTCAGAATAATCCTTATCAGCGGCTAATACTTTGAGGGGAGTAAAATTTATGGCTAGGACTAAAAAAGATAATACAATGCTCAATAGAGATTTTTTAACTTTCATTTTTTCACCGTCCTCTTCTTATTCATACATCAACGCATCTATAGGATTTAAATTCGCAGCTTTTTTTGCTGGATACATACCAAAAACCACTCCAATGATCAAGGATATCCCAAAGGATAGCATTATCCATTTTATTGAATATACTTCTGGTACGATTTTAAAGCCTCCTATGATAAATTTTATTATACTAAGGCCAAAAATTACGCCTATAATCCCACCAATTCCTGTAACCATAAGGGCTTCTATGAGAAATTGAGTAAGTATGTTTTTCTTTTTAGCACCTATGGATTTTCTTATGCCTATTTCCCTAGTTCTTTCGGTGACGGAAACAAGCATTATATTCATGATCCCTATACCTCCTACTACTAGAGAAATAGTGGCGATACCTCCTAATATAAGCATCATGGTACCCGTAATGGTATTAAGGGTGGAAAGCATCTGTGCTTGGTTGAATACTCTGAAGGTATTAGAGTTTTTATACACCTTGGTTAAAAGCACTGTAACCACTTCTACCACTTTATCAACAGTTTCAGCAGCAGTAGCCTGTACAAGAAAGTTCTTAGCATTACCTGCTCCTGTAATTCTAGCGGCTACAGATACAGGTATGATTATCTGGTCATCGGCGGTTTGAGTGCCGCCATTTTCTTTTTCCTCTAATACACCTACCACTTTGAATATTATACCATTAATCTTTAAGGTTTTGTCTATAGGATTAGCCCCTTGAAAAATATCATTGACCACTGCAGTACCCACTAGAGCTACCTTTTGGTTATAATCTATGTCTAGAGGAATTAAAAACCTTCCACTTTGCACATGAGTGTTTTTAATGATTTCGTAATCAGGACTTGTGCCTATAACTGTGGTGGTTCTGCTCTTACTTCCTACCTTTACCGTAACACTGCTGGAGACCTGGGGTGCTATGCTAGCTATTAAACTGCTGTTTTCTTCCTTTAACTTCTCTAAATCCTCATAGGAAACATTTCTATTGCTGTTTCTTCCTGTAATGGTTACTTGCACTAAATTTGTGCCTAGTCCTTGAATGGAGTCCGTTATTTGCTTGGTACTTCCTTCTGCAAAGGCGGTAGCTGCTATAACAGCCCCAACCCCAATGATAACTCCTAGCATGGTAAGCAAGGATCGAATTTTATTTCCTACTATACTTTTTATAGCCATCTTAAAAGCTTGTACAAAGTTCATTATATCACCTCACGATCCTCCGTAATTTCTCCGTCATGAATTTTTATCATTCTCTTTGCCTGCATAGCAAGACTATTATCATGGGTAATTAAAATAATTGTATTTCCCGTTGAATGAAGGTCTCTTAATATATCCATGACCTCTAGTCCTGTTTTACTATCAAGGGCGCCAGTGGGCTCGTCAGCTAAAATTACTGGTGGCTTTGTCACTAAAGCCCTCGCTATGGCCACCCTCTGCTGCTGACCTCCGGAAAGCTCATTGGGTCTATGATGCATTCTATCCTGAAGACCTACACTCTCTAAGGCTTCTATGGCTCTCTTTCTTACTTCCTTAGCATTTAGCCCTTGATAGATTAAAGGAAGCTCTACATTTTCTAGGGCTGACAGCTTTTGAAGCAGATTAAATTTTTGAAACACAAAGCCTATCTTGCAATTTCTGATCTCTGCTAGCTCATCATCCTTCATTTGGCTAACTTCTTTTCCATCTAATATATAGGAGCCAGAAGTTGGCACATCTAGGCAGCCTATCATATTCATAAGGGTAGATTTTCCTGAACCTGAAGGACCTACTATGGATACGAACTCCTTAGCATTTATTTTGATATTTACATCATTTAGAGCCTTAACCTCAGTGTCCCCCATTTTGTATACCTTGCACATATTAGAGATTTCTATCACCTATTTCCACCCCCTGGGAAGCCTCCGCCTGTAGGCATATTTCCCCCAGTGGCTTGCCTAGTCATTTGTTGATTGCTTTGAGAGGTCTGTATTTGAGGTAAAATTACTTGCTCGCCCTCTTTTAATCCACTCTTTACTTCTATATAGCCATCATTATTTATTCCTACCTCTACCTCTTTTTGCACAGCATTAGCGTAGTAGTTTTGAGTTTTATTATTGCTTTGTCCATTACCCAAAATGCCTTTCAATAGGTTGCTGGAATTTACTCCTGCTGTAGAGTTGGTTCTAGTTTGAGCATTACCGTTGTTTTGGTTGTTTCCGCTATTTTGTCTATTAAAATTTCCCCCATTACCATTACTTTGTCTATTGCCTCCTTGAGCATTTTGCCCACCTTGTCCTGAGTTTCCTTGTGGTCCTCCCTGAGTGGTTCCTTGTCCATCAGTTGGTCTTTGCCTATTAAAACCTGATTGTCCCTGAGAAGGTGTTTGTCCGTTACTTCCACTATTACTAGTAGCACTATCTGATTTAACCATTACATAAGATTTTCCTCTCATTTTTGTCACCGCTTCTATAGGAACGTAAAGAACATTTGCTACCGTATTAATCTCCACCTCAGCATTAGCATTCATTCCACTTTTTAAGGTTTCAATATTTTCATTTAGCTGTATAGTTACTGCAAAGGTGGCTACTCCATTTTGTGATTTTCCTTCAAAGGGTACCTTTACCACTTCTCCCTGAAGAGGCTTTGCAGCAGTGTCTGTAAGAGCATCTATGGTTATACTTGCCTTTTGGCCAAGGCTTAATTTAGCTATATCTAGCTCGTCTATACTTATATCAAACCTCATCTGGGTAGTATCTGTTACCACAGCTATTACATCATTAGCCTTTACATTATCCCCCTCATTTAAAGTTTGCTTAGTTATAGTTCCATCTATAGTAGCATAAATTTTATAATTAGAAAGCTGTTTCTCGGCATTTTCTACTTGAAGCTTTGAGCTTTCTATTTTTAAATTATTCAATTGATTTGACTTTACTATATCATCGTTTTTTAAGGTAATTACTAGAGATCCTGCGTTAATCTTTTGACCTTCCTTTATAGCTAGGCTTTCTACAGTTCCTCCTGTTTCACTAGTAATAGTCTGCTTATTTAAATAATCAAGAGTTCCTGTGTCAATGCTAGATGCTACTCCTCTAGAGGTTTCAACCTCAGCACTGGCAGTCATGCCCGCAAGCAATGCTCCTGGATTGTCCATTTCAATTTCTACATTTACAAGCTGTCCACCAGAAGCCGTGGTCTTAGGTGAATTGCTTATATATGTAACATATCCCTTTACAGATTGCATTATAGAAGTTAAATATACCTGAGCTTCAGCCCCTAAAGAAAATTGTGAAGCATCTGAGAAATTAAAGGACATAGAGGTTTTAAGCTTGGAGGTATCTGTTATGGTAAATAAAGCTCCACCTTTAGAAATATTAGCTCCCTTTAGGGCTTTCAACTCTGTGATTTGCCCTGTAATGGGTGCTTTGATCTGAAGCTTATTTATGTCATCTGTACTGTTACTCAATTGACTTTGAGTCAAGCTATTCTTTTTATCATTAACGGTGTTAAGGGCATCTTTATCATCTAGTTCTGCTATGAGGTCTCCTGCTTTAACCTTATCTCCTTCTTTAAAATATAGCTTAGTAATAGTGCTTGCTGCCTTTGAGGTTAAATTAGAGGTTTTGCTATAGTATAAGGGACCTGAGCCTGAAACCGCCACCTTGATATCTCCTTTTCTCACAGCTGCAAGTCGCTGAACTACCTGTTGATTTGAAAAGAATTTATTTTGTATGAATTTACTTTTAAATAGTGCTACTCCTGCTACTACTAAAATAAGTAAGCTAGTTATTAATACCACAGCCTTTTTGGAAGGCTTCTTAGAAATTATTTTCTTGAATTTTTCTTTGACTTCGACCTTCATACTTTTCACTCCTCTATATTCCATACTTTTGCATTCTATATATCAAGGCAGAACGGGTAATTCCCAGCAGCTGTGCCGCTCTACTCTGATTTTGATTAGCCATTTTAAGGGCCTTCATTATAAGCTCTTTCTCTACCTCTTCCAGATTTATACCTTCCTCTGGAAAATATATTATAGGATTCCTTCCCCTTTTTTTCTGTTCAAATATTTCTGCTGGGAGGTTTAGAGCTTTTATGCTTGGACCTTGATTTAATAGTATTATTCTCTCTATAACATTTTCTAACTCTCTTATATTTCCTGGCCAATGATAGCTTTTTAAAAGCTTTAGAGCCTCTGGGGTCACTTCACCTATTTTTCCTTCAGTATCATATTTATTAATGAAACAGTATATGAAATCACTGATATCTTCTATTCTTTCTCTCAAAGGAGGCAGCTCTAAAGACACTAAATTTATGCCATAATAAAAATCCTCTCTAAAATCCCCCTGCTCTATAGATTGCAAAAGATTTTTATTGGTAGCGGCGATAATCCTTACATCTAGCTTTTCACTATTGCCACCTGGTCTTTGCATCTCTCCAGTTTCAATAAACTTTAAAAGTTTTAGCTGCATATTTTTACTTAAGGCACTTATTTCGTCAAAAAATATGGTTCCCTTATGAGCTATATCAAGGCTTCCAATCCTTCTTTTGTCTTTATCTACTTTGATATCCCCCTCATAGCCGAATAGCTCTCTCTCTATAAATTCCTCGTTGCCTAAGCTGCAATTAAAAACCACAAAGGGTTTATGCTTTCTTTTGCCTAAATCGTGTACTTTTCTTGCTAAGACCTCTTTCCCATTACCATTTTCTCCTCTTATGAGGATGGGTGCAGAGCTTTCACTAATCTGAGGCAAAATACCGTATATAGAATTTACTTTTGCATTTTTGCTTATAAAACTGATATCATCTATATGCTTTGAAGCTTCTCTTCTTAGATAATGTATTTCCTCTCTAAGCTTTGTCATATTAAGAGCCTTTTCAGCTATTAGAAGCAGCTCATCTACATCAAAGGGCTTGGTTATATAATCAAAAGCTCCTTTCTTCATACTTTCTATGGCAGTATCAATCGAACCATGAGCAGTGATTATAATAACAGCTAGTTCCTTATAAAGCTTCTTAAGCTTACTAAGTACCTCCATGCCATCCATATCAGGAAGTCTTAAATCTAAAAATACCAGCTCAAAACTCTGCTTTTGAACCATATCAATGCCTTGCAGAGCGCTAGTACATGTCTGCACCTCATGGTCAGTTCCCTCAAAGGCTTTTTTTATGATCCAGCCTATATACTCTTCATCATCTATAACAAGAATTCTACTCACGGTGTTCCTCCTCCCTACCTCAATAATTTAATATTTTCTTTAATATTCTCTTGTTTTCATTGAATTTCAATTTGTATCATAAAACAAACTTAGTAAGTATTTGGAGTTATATTGAATATATAACGTTATTTTACTGGAGTTAGGTAGATATCCCCGTTAGAATTTTATTTTTTACCAATAATTTGAAGGTATTCACCTAAAAAGCTCTAATGCTGACCCTACCATATCTCCCTGAGTACACAACATTTGTGCCTCTATCATTCCTTCGTTCTGCATTTTAGAGCAGGTGCTAGCGTTAATCCTTGTATACTGGGTCATTTATGCCCTTATGGGGGTGTGAACGTGTTTAACCTTACTCTTTTTAACCGAACAATTTTTTATTGCTATATAACTTTAAATATCTTATTAAGCTGCTTGTTTATAACTATTTACTCCGTGAACTTTATCATGTGAGTACATTATCTTTTTAGTACACAAAGTATACATAACTTTGATAAGTCTAACACTTAAAGCTACTATTGCTTGTTTCCCTGTAAGTTTATTATCTTGTCTTTTTGTGAGATGTTCATAAATCTCCTTAAATGCTTGATTTTTCGCAACCATAACTATAGCTGCTTGATACAAAATATTTCTTAAATTAGATCTACCTCTTTTACTAATCTTAGTTTTTCCTTTTTTCATGCCAGAACTAGTTTCTTTCAGATTTAGTCCCGCAACTTTTTGAATTTGCTTATAGTTATCATACTTAGATATATCTCCTACCTCGGCTAAGAAAGTTGCAGCAGTCACTATTCCAACGCCTTGTATACTTAACAGAAAGTCAATATAACCAGTTTTATCTAAGTATTGCTTCATCATTTCTTCAACTGCATCTATTTCTTTTTGCAGCCAATCTAACTTCCTTAAAATTAACTCTAATCTATATTTTGCACCTTCTAACCCTACGGGTACACCTATTGACTTTTTAGCCGCCTCATATACCAATATAGACTTTTTTAAACCCACACGATTTTTAGTAGCATCTTTTAAAATCTGTGTAAGCCTTTCAATTCCAATATCTAAAATATCTTTCGGAAAAGGACAATTTTTTAAAATTGCTATTAAAGATTTACTTAATATATCTGAAAATAATCTTGTGAGTTCTGGAAAATATTCATCTAATAGCGCTATTAGTCTTACTTTTTCAGCAATTAGTTGCCTTCTTAATTCTTGTCTATTATTACTACACAATCTTAAATTAATATATATTTCTTCTTCAAACATGCATGTAAGATATTGCCCTTGATAGATTAGTTTTGATATTATTTTGGCATCCTTTTTGTCATTCTTAGTAGGACTATTATCTTCTAATTCCTTTGTTTTATTAACATGATAAGGATTAACTAAACATATATTTATTTCTCTATTTTTCAAATAGTAGGCAATATTTTTCCAATAATGGCCTGTCGGCTCCATGCCTACAAGAGTATGAATTGTTCCATATTTATTCGTTAATTCTTTTATTGTTTCTAATAGACAATCAAAAGATTCTTTGGTATTCTTTATTAGGAATGGTTTTTTTATATATTCACCATTCACTACAAATTGACCATAGTGGTTTTCTTTTGCGATATCTATCCCTAGAATTAACGTATTGGGAACCATTATTATGTTATTCATTTAAGTTTACCTGCTGATATAAATTGTTTGTTGTCTTTTGCAAGTTGACACAATATATTTATATCAGGTTTTTTTATTCATCTCAAAGTCTAAAACACTTTATTACAGGAATACTTGTAAGGTAATTTAACTATGAAGGTAGAACCTTCTCCCTCTTTACTAATAACCTCTATACTTCCACTATGCATTTCAATGATGTTATTGCTGATAGATAAACCAAGACCTGTACCCTTAGGTTTAGTGGTATAGTAGGGATTGAAAATCTTCTTAATCTTCCCTTCCTCTATGCCTATGCCAGTATCTATAAAATAAGCTTTTATATAGCTTTCATCCTTTTCTGTTTTAATGGTAAGGGTACCCCCTCCCTTCTCCACCATAGCATCGCAGGCATTAAAAATTATATTTACAAATACCTGTTTTATTTTATCTCCATCCATGAGAGCTAATGGCAAATTATCCTCTAGCTCTAGCTTAAGCATAGCCTTCCTATCTTGAATATATTTATTCATAAAGGATAGCACACTTTTAATAAGATAATTTAGGTCTAAGGCTGTAACCAAATGCTTTGAAGGCCTAGCATAATCTAAAAGGTCCTGAATAACCTTATTTTCTCTATCAGATTGCTCTTTCACAATTTTTACATACTCCTCTAACCCTTCTACATTCTTAAAATTTCTTTCCATAAGCTGCACGGTACCACTTATAATGGCTAGAGGATTTCTTATCTCATGAGCTATTCCTGAAACCATATGACCTAAGGATGCTAACTTTTCAGATCTAGCTAGCTGCTCTTCCAGCTGATCTTTTTTCTCCATGGCTTCTGCCATGTGGTTTATGTACTTAGCAATTTTGCCAATATCTCCCCCCATGTCTTCCATCCTATAAGAAAGATCTTCTGTCATCCTTTCAAGTCCCTGGCGTATTTTTAAAATATTGTTGCTTAGGTTTCTAAGCAATATCAATATTAAGAAAAATCCTAGGGTTAATCCTATTAATGCAAACACTAAAACATATCTTGAATTCTTTCTGATAGAATTTATCTCTGGCGGAATAGGCGTCTCTCCTAAGGCTATGGCTTTAACCTCTCCATTTAAGATTATGGGATGGTAATATCGTATAATATCCAATTTATTATAGCTTCCATAAACTACCTTATCCTTTTTATCTAAAGCAACTTGCTTAAGAACCGCATCTATATTTAGCTTTCTCCCCTCACTACCTTCTAATAAAGCTTTGGCTATAAATCTATCCTCAAATAATTTTACAGGGGTGAACTCTCCCTTATCCTTAATAAAATATACTTCCATAAAGGTTCCTCTTGCCACTCTATAGTGGGGAGTAACATTACCTTTTATGAGACTTGAAACTTTATCAGCCATTTCCTTGTTATCTTTAATCTGTAAAATGCTATTATTAATAATAATTCCATCAAAGTAATAAAGAAGATTTTTTAATCTATCCTCCTGCATGGATTTAAAGGCATTATCCACATTTGATCCAGAGTAAACATTTACTATGGTAGCCACTATAGGCACACTTAAAACCAGAGTCATTATAAATATTATTTGAAACCTTAGATTTTTATTGGAAAACCATTTCAGCATAACCTTTCCCCCACACACATATGAATATATTTCCTATTATATAGCAAAAAAATGTTTGAAAACAGACAATAAGTGTCCGTTTTCAAACATTTAATTGCATAAATCAGCCTAAAGATTTATCATAGTGTTATTAGATTTTTTACTTAATAGGAGAATTTTAGCAATTATGAAAAGAATATTAAAGCAAAATATAATTTTATTTTTATCTATAGTAGCTCTCATTATTATAAATCTTATCCCTAAAATAAGCCCAAGAGATTATATGGTTATAAATAATTATATCGATATAGTAGAAACAACCAATTCCTTTAAATATTATAATCTAGCTGAAGCTAAAATAGGAAGTATTTCAGATGAGCATTTAAAAAGAAAGCTTCAAACTAAGCTTGGTATATACAGCTCAAAAGTTTATACTCAAGATATCAAAGATGCCTTATATTGGCTTGGTGAGCTTTGGGCTAAAAACGACCTATGGTCCTATGAAGTACTGAGAACCTATGTATTAGATGGCGTAAAATCAGAAGAAGATAGAAGTTATTTAAAAGAACAATTAGTTGACTATGGAAAAAAGCGTATATTTACTAAAAATCTTTTGTATGCACTACAGTCCATAGATAGAGCTTGGATAAACAAAAATTATATAAAAGAGGCGGAGCAAAATATAATTAATAAACTTAGTGATGAAAACCCATGGAACATGGCTTATTTACAAGGACAGCTTAATATGATAAAAGCTAAGAATAAAGAAAAGGAGCAAATACTAATAATTGGAGATTCAATAACTCTAGGCATAGGTGCAGATTATTTAAATAAAAAGCCTATCACAAAAGTTCAAGATGCATGGTGGAATAAATTCCTTAACTCTAAGTACGAGTTTTCTACCATGGCTGTAGGAGGCATAGGAGTATTGAACAGCGGTATGACAAGTGGATTAGAGCTTGTAAAATTTATTGAATCTGCTAGTACCCCTTCTAAAGTTTATAACAAAATTATTATAGCCTTAAGTACTAACGATGTGACTTACTCTAGTGAGGAATATGAAAGGGCCTTAATGGAGTTAGTGAACTATATAAAAAATAACTATAGCTCAAATCAATTGTTATTTGTTAATTTTCATAATTTCGAAGACGTAATGGAGAAAGTTTCCAAGTTATATAGAGGAATCTTTATAGACATAAACATGGATAGAATAAACAAATATGATACTAATATAGATAATATTCATCCTTCTTCAAGAGGACAAGAGGAAATTTATAAAATTTTAAAAGATTATCTTTAATTATACGATAAATGTTAAATCTTCATTTATACTAAAAAGAGAACAGCAATTTTACTGTTCTCTTTTTTATATTTTATTTTACGAGCTAACCTTTTGTTAAAGCTAACACTTAATCAAGCTTTTGTAATCCTGAAACCATAGTATTTATCAATTCCATATAATTAACGGAATTCTTTTCATTTAACTCTGGTAATTGTATATCATTATATTCGTTTATGTTATAAATGTCGCTATTGAACTCTAGAGTGAAGTTATATACTCCTGCAAGCCTTTCTGCCCCGTTTTCCTGTGCCTTTGCGTTTAATTTGTCTAACTGAGAAAGATCAATTACAAAATCAGCTACACCTTTTTCATTGATTATATAGCCGTCTGAACCTACCGCATATTGAATAGCTATTCCTTTTTCTCCAAGGATTTTTATATCTTTAATGCCGTCAAAAGTTGCATTTATTTTTTCTACAAACTGAGGAAGGTTCTTTTCATAGGCTTGGAAAGCCTTGTCCATTTCTTCTTTTGCCTTATTTAATTCTTCTTCTGGTAATCCTGCAAATTGAAGAGATGAATTCATATATTCCTTAATAAATTCCAATACATCATTGTTTTGAGCAAAATTGTTAACAGTATACCTTAATAATTCTTTAAATCCCTTATCGTCTAATTTTATTTCATATATCTTAGCTAATTGTGCCACTCTTTGTTGAGTTATAAATTCTGGACCTTTATAAGCTATTACCTCTGTTTTAGGATTAAATTGCATTGCATATTTGCTTATAAACTTTACTAATTTTTCTTGAAGGTCCTTGCTAAATTCAGTAACCTTTTTAAAGTCTGGTGTACCTGCTCCAGGAATATTTGCTATGTCCTTATAATCCATATATAGATATTCCTTGCCCTTAAACTCTTCTGGTGCAGACTGCATAAGAGCTGATGGAAGCTTTACTATCTCCTTTAACTTCAATTGTTCTCCAGTTAAATCTGTGTCCATCCATAGAGCCATGTCCAAAGGCATATTAGCTATGTTCATTTTTATATCACTTTGAACCTGAGCTTTTGTTTTCTCTTTATTTTGATTGGTTTTTGTAGTCATGCTAATACTAGAATTATTTATCATTGGTATAATGCTGTCAGCTACTTGCTTTTCTTGAGCCGATAAATTTTGAGCAGACACTTTTAAAGTCATATCAGTTTTAGTGGTCATGGAAGTTACGCTCTGAGACTTACTAAAAGCCTTGTACAAATCCATACTATCTTTAGAACATCCAGTGAATAATCCTAGAGACATCACTCCACCTAGAGCTAATGCTACTATTTTTTTAATGTTTTTCATTTTTATACCTCCATTTCAAACTTATGATATGATTATATAATTAACTTTTAATATAGTCAAATATACCACATTTAACAGTATGTCATTACAGTTAGTTTAGGCTTATTATACTATATTGTCTATTTATTTATCGTCTTTACTAAATATTCCTTTACTTATCTTTAATTTTTTAGCAAATACTGAAAATAATGTTGGCAATGCTATGCCTAATATAACATATACTGGCCAATAGATCTTTAAATTGTAAAAATACTCTGAAATAACTATATTCATGGCGTCGATATTTTTTATCTTAACAAAGACTAAGTTTATCAATAAAAAAGCAAAAAAATGATTTGCCATAATGCTATAAGTGCTCTGACCAATGGTATATAATAATTTTTTATATTTTAAATATTTTTCTAAAATAATGGACAGATAGGTATAAGCATATATCCCTGTAATACTGGTTATAATAGGCAGCATCCTAACCTTAGGGAAATATCCCAAGGCAAGTCCATAAGTAATGCTTTTAAATTTATAAACTATTAATAGCTGCATAATAAGCACTAATGCTAAATTTCTAAAAGTAAAAATATTTCTAGCCTCTAATTTGGTTTTGTAAAGAAGACCTAAGTAATAGAAGAAAAATCCAAATAATGTTCTAATAATTATTAAATATATCCCTTGGTTCTTGCCTCTAATGGCTAATTCAATGCCTAATAAAGCCAAAACTAAATACAATACAAATATAATATAAGGTGACTTTATAAATTTGCTAATGTACTTATGCAATACTATAAAGGTGATTTGTATGATGAATAAAGCAGGCACAAACCAAGCTGGAATAAAAAACAAGTACTGATGACCATTTATGAAAGGCATAATAAAAAACCTTTTAAAAGAGAATAAATCCGCTGGGATATACTGATAATATTTAAAATGATAATAATTTATTATTAAGTAAAAAAGATTATAGGCAAAATAAGGAATAACCATAGATTTAAATTTCTTTTTTATGTACCCTAAAATATTTTCTTCATATTTAGTATTATAAAAATATCCTGAGATAAATATAAATAATGCCATATGGAATGAATAGGGCGGAAATAGCTTAAAAGGACTATACACGTGTCCCATTACTACTAAAATAATGCCTAAGGCCTTTAATATTGTCATTTGATTGTTTTGCATAGTTCATCCTCCTGGGTGGTATTAAGCATAACTCTTTAACATTATACTATAACATATAGCAATAATTCCATAAAATTGTATAAATAAAAGAAAGCCATCTCTGCTAGAAATAATTTTCCTATTCTGAGATAGCTCTTTGTTTATTCTAAATTTATACATGCAATACTTTTACTACTTATGGCTTGTACACTTACTTTAATATCTTTATAGTTTTCTTCCACCTTATTTAGTACAATTCTTTGCCAATTCTCGAATGAAAACTTAGATTTCTTTCATTTGTTGACTCATCTTATCTGATCCCGTAATAATTCTGCTATCTGACTATATCCTTCTGCTGAAGGATGAAAATCATCTATTTCAGTATTAAACTTGCTTATTTTAGACATGTCTACATCTAGGAATTTTGAATTTGTTTCTTCTGCTACTTCCTTCATCTCATTTTCATGAGCATAGAAATTTAATAATATGAATTCTTTTACTTTGTAATTATTTTTTATATAATCCACTAATTCTCTTAAAGCAAGCTTATAATCGCTGCCTAAATACCAGTTATCATTAGTGCTCAAAGCAATAATTACCTTATCGTAGTCTTTCTTCACTTCAGTGGTAGCTTCAGCATATTTAACCATATCTATGGCTCTTTCAGAAGCTATATTATTCATTAGTCCCTGTTGTATAACACCCATGCCACCTATAGCTGTAAAGGAGAATTGGAACCTGTCCTGATCAAGATTTCTCCACCAAACCCTTTCTAAGGTAGTTAAAGGATCCTTTCCATCATATACAGCACCCATACCAAGGCTTAAGGAGTCTCCTATAATCAATATCTTCTCTTTATCATTATTTAGCTTAGCCTTTATCATGTTTAACTGGTTTTGAAAATAACACATGCTCCAAAGATTTTTGTATGATAGTTCATTAACAACAATCTCCTCCGCCTTTGGAATATAAGCTTCATCTTCCCAAGCCCTGCTCACAGCATTAATTGAGGCTATTACTTCAGGACTATATACATGAATCTGTCCATAATTATATAGCTCTTCTAATAGATACTCCTTGTCCACCTTATTTTCTAACTTAGGAATCAAATTTGTAGCTATGTTCTCATAAGTCCCTATGTCTTTTCTATAATAAAGAGTGGTAAACTCCTTTAATGTCTTTATGAGTTCTTCATTAAATACCCTTGGTGCATAGCTATAAAGCTGAAACTGCAACTTATTTTTTACCTCTGCATCAGTTACCTTTGAAAGATAGCTTTCTGCTAAATTATAGTGTTTAAAGGAATAGACCAGTTGCCCATCTTCATCACTTTCTATATTATTAATATATTGCATAGCTAAGTAGCTTGGACTGTTCATCTCCTCCTTGGCGAAAGCAATGTTAATTTCTAATCTAGATATTGTAATTATAAAAAATAAAAGCAATATACATATTTTAAATGTAGTTTTATTTAATTTGTTTATCATTTTAAAGTCCTCATTTCTATAATAAGAGTGCATCTCATTTGGTATGATTATCCATGATAATTTTACATATACATTATGCACAATATTTTATGTATAATCCATATTAGTGTTATATACGATGCTTATAAATATTATTTTATCTATATATCTTCTTATATCTAATGTCATTACCTTAAGGATTATTTAGATAAAACAATGCTCAAAAATTTGCTCATTTTATCATAAGAAATTGTGTTATTATCTTAGTTATTACACCAAATATTCAATTTACACTTATTTTTACCAGATATATTTTCTATATATAACTTGTTCTTTACAATTTTAAGTGCCCTTGTCATATTTTCCATTGACAAAGTTCTTTCCAATGTATCGTATTGCAATGCATTAGTTTCTACTTTTGATGTTACTGTAGTATTCTATGTACTTTTTCTCTGACTTCTCATAGTTCACTATACATCAATATATAAAATTCATCTTTCCATAACTTATCTATAAAATCCTTCTAGGTAAGAGTGACTGCTTTCCCTACATATATCTAGCACATTTACTACTTAAACCCTCGAATAATATAGGACTTGATTTCGTAGTACAAACTCTCCTGTTTAAGCAAACCTTGTACATAATTCGTACTCCTCAAATCAGAGTTTTACTGCGAGCTTTCTTCAGATTTCAGTTCACAGTAATTATCCTTACCATAGGCTAGTTATTAATGCTATCTTCTCTACAGTGAATTTTCTTCACTAGGCCGTCACTCATGCTGAGCGTACATTTAAAAAGAAGGCATTATTGCGCTCTCTTATAAAATATCTTTAACTTTTTCCCAAATACCAGAAAAACTATAAGTACTACTACTTAAGGCATCACATATACTATTCAATATTTATTTTCTTTATGAAAGTATTCGTAAAGAACAACTCTTAAGGCATTAACGTTTTTTCACCTTCGCTATTACTATATATACCAAAATAAGAAACTAAATGAAATTCTAGTTACTACTAAATATTTAATAAATAAAGCTAGTACAAACTAAGCAGGAATAAAAAAACAAAAGCTGATGTTCATTAATAATACAAATAGTTTATTCATTAAATATTCTCTATTTATTGTGCTATTTACAATTAGAGTTAAAGTTAAGATTTACATTTTTATAAGTTCCCCGATCTTTTTAAGCTTATGGTACTAAATTCATTCAATGTAGCCTTTATTTCACTAGTATGCACAAAATAAAAAAGCTATAAATCTCTAATGACAAATAAATTATAAAATCACCCTTTAAAATTCTACTAGACACTTTTCTGATAACTATTAGCATAATAAGCTATAGAAATAATGCTAAATTTCCTCTTAATAGTATAAAACTAGCCTTAGTAGTAAGACTAGTTTTTACTTCATTCACTCAGATAAAACTAATTTATATTCAGTACTTTCACAAATTAAAAGTGTTTATTTGCTTATGTATTTATTTTACTAGATGCAATCAACTAATTCTCAAAATGCCTATAAGTCAATAAATCATTTTGAATCTATTATAAATACGTTTTTGAAGATTCTTTCATTATTAAGCTTCTATTGTGGCGTTACAAACTTTAATATCAAATACTGGATTAATTATATCTTCTTTTTCAATAATAAATTTAAAGGCCGAAGTAGTGTTTGCCTTAAGCCTGATGCCCTCTTTTACCCTTTTTATTGCTTGAGGTATATTTATATGATTATTAAGCAGTAGTTTGAATTCTCCTAATTCTGCATCCTCATCATAAGTATTAGTTATTAATAATATTACATAACTTATCTTATTCTCATCAGTAACCTTTTTAAATGTATTAACAGAAATCTGATCCTTTATCATAAGGGGCATAGTTTTAATATAACCTTTTACTAAAGTTCTTTCATCGTTATTAAGATTTTTATCTATTATATCAAGCTTCGTTTGTTTGGAAACAGCAATCTTAATATCGTCTTGCACTATTGCTACTTTAAACTTTTCGTTAACTATTGTTCCTGTTTTAAGATTTTTTTTATCAAAATATATATTACAAGCTCTCACATGCATAGATGGTATTGGAAGCATACTAGTTAAGTCCATAGTCTGAGTAAGAACTAATTCATTATTTTCATCTACAATTCCCATATTTAAAAGCTTAAAATTAATTTGATTTTCCATTGCATTTCTTATTAGTACTCTAGCCTCAATTTTATCATCTAAATCATATAAATACATCGTATAGAAGTTCACATCTCCATTATTAATTTCAGGAAGATTATCAATCTCTTCTCTTAAAATTTGTTCAGCTAATCTAGATATAGTACCAAAGTCATTCTTATCATAAGATATTTTAAACAATTTATTATCCATTATTTCACCTCGTGTAATATAGTTATGACATTTTGATATGGTCATATTCTCTATAAAACGTTATTCATAAATTTAAATTATATTATTATATATAAAGATATATAAAACATCTTTCTTAAATACTTTTCATTAATTATTTCTCAAGAAATCTATGAATACTAACTTTATTAAAACCTACTAAATAGAAGATATATGAAAATTATCAAAATCATTATTTTAATCTTTGCTTATACTATGTATAGAAAAACATACATTCAATTAGTAAAATTTCTATTTTTAAAAAGTTAAATTTCCCTTCAGAAGTTACTCGTATCATATGTAATATTACGGATTTACACTTCTTGAAAAAACATCTAAAATCAAACTAAATTAATTTCTCAATTAAGATCTACGTATTTTATATTAATATTATATCAGTATAATAATCAGTAGTAAACTAAGTATATGAAATTACGAATAAAATACATTTTTATACGAGATATCTTTGTAATAAGTAAATTTCTTTATTTAAATTGATCTTAAGCAAAGGCTAACCATATAAAAAAACTCTGTAGAGATTTACACTACAGAGTTTTTTCATATTCTACATATTTATAGTAATTATTTAGTTACTGTAACATTGATTGTTACAGGAGCTGCTAGTAAATTTGCATCATCACTTGCATCACCAGCAACCTTAATAGATTTAATTACTAAAGTGAAAGTAGCTGCTTGACCAGCAGTAACAGCAACTGTATCAGTTAAATTAGCTGTTGTTGGGGCAGCAACATTTCCTGAATGAACCCAGTTAGCAATAGAGAAGTCAACGTCGAATCCATTAGCGCTAAAGTAGCTCTCTGTGTTCCATATATTTCCTGTTGCTGTTGTTGAAGGTATTCCATAAAGATTAGCACCTGCTGAAATAACCTTATTATTGATATCAGATACAGTAATTAATGATTTATTGTACTTATATCCACCATTTTTAGCAGCTTTCTTAACAGCTATAAATGCAGACATATCTGTATCTTCAATTAATTGATCTTTATCAATCTTACCAAATAGAATTTCTTCAAAAGAAATATTAGTATCTGTAGAAGCTAATTTAATAGCTACAGGTTTAGCATCCACTGTTACTTTATGAGGCACTAACGCAGAATTCTTGAATTTAACCGGTATAGTTTTAGTAATTCCGTTAGCTGTAACATTAACATTTACTGAACCAGGAGCACTCATAAATGTAAGTGCATCAGTTTTAAATTGTAATGTATCAGCAGTTACTTCTATCCAATCAGATGCTTTTAAAGTATCTTTTGCTACTGCACTTGAAGGAGCAACAGCATCAATACGATTACCCTTTTGATCTAATACAAATGCAGTCAATGATGTAAATTTAATGTCCTTATAATCTGCTATAGCTGTGTGATCTGCATTAGCATCAATTTCACTAGGCACTGCTATATCTAAAGATGTAGGTATAGCAGTAGCTAAATTTACATCTACTACAGTTACATTAATAGTTTTTGTTGATGTTGGTTTTGTATCAGTAATATTTTTGAAATACTTAACTTCAACACGTCCACTAACAATTTTATCTTTAGTTGAAGTAATTTTGAAGCTTGCTGTTCCAGCAGGTGCCACATCTAATGTATTATCGCCGTTAACACCGGTAAGAACTAGTCCATCAGTGTTTGTAGTTACAGTAATTTTACCGAATTCAGTTGGTTTAGCAATTAATTTGCCATATTGATCATACAATTTAAAATTAACTGTTTTTTCATTAACGCCTTCAGTTGCTGTTGTAGCTTTGGTTTCATCAGAAAGCTTTACAGTAGTTGTATCTACATAAATATCTGTAAGAACCTTTTCCTTTTTAACATCTACAGAGAAAGTTCTCTTAGTTTTGTCTTTAAAAGTTACTTCAAATGAAGCTTTTCCTGCTTGTCCTGCATTAGCTGTAACAATTAACTCTGATCCACTTACAGCAGCTGTTGCAATAATAGGATTTAAGGAACGAACTGTTGCATCTGTAAAATCAACATGTTTTGTCTCAGGATCACCATTTGTAGTATTATACATTGCAACATATTTAATTTCTTGAGCATACATTGATGTTGCTTTATCGCCATTATTAAACTCTACAGTATTTTCAGGAGCATCAGTTATAGCATCTACTAATGTATAACCTTGATTAACAACTTGATCTGGTGATACATTAACTGTTACTTTAAATGTATTTGTAAGAACTGTTCCATCTGGTAAAGTAACTGTTACAGTTATGTCAGCACTTCCTTCATTAATTGCAGTTATTTCAGCATCTGCAATAGTAGTTCCTGCAGTAGTTATTATATTGTTATTTGATGATTCTAATGAAACCTGTGCTCCAGCAATATCTTTTCCGCTTTCATCTTTTACACTTACACCAGATTTTTCTCCTTTATTAAGAGAACCTTTTTTAAGTGAAACAACTACTCCCTCTTCAACACTCCATGTAAATTTCCCTGTTAAATCTCCAGAAACTACATCGGATAGATTTGATATGTTAGATGCAGTTAATACATACTCTTGATTTCTGGTAAAGTTATTATTAACTTCTACCTCTACAGTTTTATTGTCAGATAAAAGAGTTGCTTTAACAACTGTTAATCCACCATTTACATCAAAATTTGTAAAATCAACATCTTTAACTTGAGTGTTAAATGTTACTTTTACTGTATTAGACTTAGTAGCAGTTACAGAATCAATTTTAACTTCTCTAACTACTTTCTCACTTGCTTCAGCTAATTGTTCATTTAAGTATGCTACATTGTTAGCATTCTTAACTTTAGCTATAGTTTCTTTAGCAGCTTTTTCAGAAGCTTCTGTTTTATCAGTCCATACCTTAACTATAGAATCAACTGCTACTGTAACATCTTCAGTGTAAACACCTCTTCTGCCCCAGCTAGTTAATTCTCCTAAAAGATATTGCATATTTCTTGCATTCTTAATTTCTTTTCTAAGATATGCTTCAGTAGTATCGTATTCTCTTAATTCTAATTTCTTAGAAAGAGCTACTATCATATCTAATCCTTTTTGAACATCTGGAGTTACAACATCGTTCCAAGCTGGTAATTGAGCTAATAATTCGTTTTGTTTAGCTTCATCTAATTTTAATTCAAGAATTGCAGCATAAGCTATGTTGAACTCAGCAAAATTCTTTTCTTTGTTAGCGTAAGCGATAAGCTCTTTCGCTCTTTCTAAAGTCATTTTTTCCTCAGCAAATACTTGAGTTGCTGGTACTACAACCCCTGCAACAGAAGCAGCAGCCAAGAATGTGCTTGTGAATTTTTTGGTGCTTTTCTTCATTGAAAATTCCCCTCCTAGAGATATATTTTGATTTTTAATTTGTATTCCTAACTTGCAAATACATTTATCCCATGTATTTACTTTTTTATATAGTAATACATATAATTTCTATATACATACATATTATAATAAAGCTTGTCCCGACTTGCAAGAACTTTTTTATTAAAATTTACTAAAGAGCCTTATTATTTACTGTATTTCCTCTAAAAATATACGCATACCATATGTTTTCTCTTTCTCATATATATTCTACGAAGTTCAAAAAAATCCTCCTTAACCAAAAAAAATTTTTAAAACTTAATGATTTTTAATGAAAATTTATTTTTAAAAATAAAAAAGCCATTTTGCAATGAATAATTAAGAAATGATTTTTTCGCAAAGCGAAAAAATCAAAAAAGCAAAAAGAGTTTTTCTCAGCTCGCTGAGAAAAACTCTCCTTCATTGTGCACTGTGAATTGTGCATTATTCCACGTATCCTATTTGATTTTTTAATAATTCTTTCATTTCCTTTTTCTTTTCTTCATTAACATCTTTCCTAACAGTATAGCTTTCATCAAATGTAGGCAATACCTTCATATTATTTCTATGCTTTTCCATATAATAAGAAGTTTTTCCTACTGTGGTTATAGGGTTGCCTATTACTATGCTATCATTAGGCACATCCTTGTTAACCACTGCTCCTGCTCCTATTATCACATCATCTCCTATGGTAACATTGGGCAGTATTATGGCTCCTGCTCCTATGAATACCCTAGAACCTATGGTTACCCTTCCTATTTTAGCATAGCCTAAGGCTCTTTTAGTAGAGGCATCATGAACTAGAACTTGTACCTTAGGGGCTAGAGTGACCTCATCACCTATTTCAATGAGCCAGCAATGGGAATAGTCTAAGCTGCAGCCTGGCTCCATAGAAAAGTCTTTTCCTACCTTTAACCCTCTCTTTAAATAAGCACTTAGAGGAATTTCCCCTCTAAGCTTCCAAAAAACAAATTCCTTAATGTTTTTCAGCATGATTACTCCTCTTTTTCTTCTCTTAAATTTAATAAGAATTTAACAGTATCTAACTTTATATTATAGATCATATCATCAAACATTATACCTGCTCTTAGATTATAGTCCTCCACAGGATCCTTTTGCTTATAGGCATGGAGGCCTATATATTGCTTTAAGTGCTCCATGTTTTGAAGATGGTTTATCCATTTTTGGTCTACTACCTTAAGAAGTATGGCTTTCTCTATGCTTCTTATGTTTTCTTTATATAACTTTTCTTTTCTTTCATATATAGTTAATACTTTATTAGCTATATATTCCTTAATATCCTTTAAGCCTAAGGCTAATAACTCATCCTTTATTAGTTTATCCTTAAAATGAACTAGGCTATTAAAGTAGTCTGCTATATCCTCTATGGATTGACTCTTAAGCTTTTTATCTTCCTTATATCTTTCATCAACTTCTTTATTTGCCACCTGGTTAATCATGGAACGGATATATTCTTTTATATCCTCCGTCTCTACAGTCTTATCTCTTTCCGCATAGATTACTTCTCTTTGCTTATTCATGGTGTCATCATACTTAATTAAATTCTTTCTTGTACCAAAGTTATCAGACTCCACTATCTTTTGTGCCGCTTCTACTATATCCTTTACCTTTTTAATCTCTATCGGACCTTCTGTTTCTATTTTTATTTTATCAAAAGGGTTTTCTTCTCTGTCTGCTAGGTATTTTATTATTATCTCATCTTCTAAGGAAATGTAGAACTGGGATACTCCTACATCTCCTTGACGTCCAGAACGTCCTCTGAGCTGATTATCTATTCTTCTTGCTTCATGTTTTTCAGTACCTATTACTTTAAGGCCTCCTAATTCTATAGTCCCTTCTCCAAGCTTTATGTCCGTTCCTCTACCTGCCATGTTGGTAGCTATGGTTACCATGCCTACTTCTCCAGCATGAGCTACTATTTCAGCCTCTCTTTTATGGTGCTTTGCGTTTAGCACTTGATGAGGAATGCCCCTCTTCTTTAGCATGAAAGATAGAAGCTCTGATTTTTCTATAGATGCAGTTCCTACCAGTACAGGTTGACCTATTTTATGAGTTTCAATAATCTCTTCTACTATAGCTTTAAATTTTCCTAATTCTGTTTTATATATTTTATCTTCACTATCTACTCTTCTTATAGGCTTATGGGTAGGTATAACCACTACGTCTAGATTATATACCTCTCTAAATTCATTTTCCTCTGTCTTAGCTGTTCCAGACATACCAGATAGCTTTTTATATAGCTTAAAATAATGCTGGTAGGTTATAGTGGCAAGGGTTTGAGATTCTTCTTTTATTTTAACCCCTTCCTTTGCCTCTATGGCTTCATGAAGACCATCGCTGAATCTTCTTCCATCCATAACTCTACCCGTAAAGGTATCCACTATGAGTACCTCTCCATCCCTTATTATGTAGTCCACACCATTTCTCATAGCATAGTTTGCCTTTAGCGCTTGAACTGTATGGTGTTGTATGGAAAAGTTATCTGTTATAGTAAAATCCTCTACCTTATAAAAGTCTTCAGCCTTTTCCACACCTTGTTCTGTAAGCATTACTGCCTTTGTTTTCTCATCTACCTCGTAGTCTTCATCTTTTTTAAGGGTTTTTACAAAAAAATCTGCTACTCTATATAGCTCTGAGGCCTTTGCTCCTTGTCCTGAAATTATAAGAGGAGTTCTTGCTTCGTCAATGAATATGGAGTCTGCCTCATCCACTACGGCAAAGTGCAGAGGTCTTTGCACCTTTTCTTCCTTGGCCATAACCATATTGTCCCTTAAATAGTCGAAGCCAAACTCACTGTTAGTCCCATAGGTTATATCACAGTTATACTCCTGCTTTCTTTGGTCAGGCTTTAAGTCATGTAATATAACTCCAGTGGTTAATCCTAGGAAGCCATATACTTGTCCCATTTCCTCCTTATCTCTATTGGCAAGATAATCATTTACTGTAACTACATGGACTCCTTTTCCTTCTAAAGCATTAAGATAGGTAGGTAAAGTAGCTACTAGGGTCTTACCTTCTCCAGTCTTCATTTCTGCAATTCTTCCCTGATGGAGCACTATACCACCCATGAGCTGTTCTTTATAATGCTTCATGTTTAGAGTTCTTCCTGCGGCTTCTCTAACTACAGCAAAAGCTTCCACTAATATATCATTTAAGGTTTCTCCCTTTGATAATCTTTCTTTAAAATACTCTGTTTTATTTTTAAGCTCCTCATCGCTGAGTTTTTCCATGGAAGTCTCCAAGGATAATATTTGTTCAGCAGTAGCCGACAATTTTTTTATTTCTCTTGTATTATAATCTCCAAATAACTTTTTTAGCATATCCATAATTTTTTCCCCTTCTTCAATTTACACTGCTCACTAATTGTGAATTAATTCAAAATTTATTTATTTAAATGGTACTTTATTTTATAATATCCGTATATATTGTAGGTATCTTTATAAAGTCGCTATTTTATATTATAGAATATTTAAAAAAGACTGTCCACGAAATTAATGATAATAATTTGTAAAAATGCTGTCAAAAACTTTATTTATATTTTTAAAAATAGTATAATATATAAAGTTATAGATATATAAGTTGCAATAAAAATCTTACATTTCTTAGCTTGAAAATTTCACCACTTAAAAGGTTCGACCCTAGGAATTTTGAAGCTAAAGAAATGTACTTAGATTTTTGCAACTTATACATAAATTTAATTTTAATTGAAAGAGGTTTAAAAATATGGCTAGAATGGATAGATATAATAAGACTACTCCTAGTAACAGAAATTCTAATAATCAAAGTAATAAACCTAAAAGAAAAAAGAAAAAGAAGATCTTAAGAATAATTGTACTTACATTAGTATTTTGTCTGCTTTTTGCAGTAGGCGCTGGAGGTTTTTATTTAGCTAACACCTTTGGCAAGATTAAAACACATATAATAGATAGGACTAAGGAAGGTACTGGGATAGATACAGATACTGAACAGAAAATTGACGAAGTCGGTGGAGAAGATATTGTTAATATTGCTCTTCTAGGTATAGACAAGCAAGAAAAGGATGATCCTGGTCGTTCTGACTCTACCATGATAGTATCCATAGATAAGAAAGATAAAAAAATAAAAATGATATCCGTGATGAGAGACTCCTATGTAAAGATAGATGGCCATGGAAGAGATAAACTAAATCATGCTCATGCCTATGGCGGCCCTCAGCTTACTATAAAGACTTTAAATCAAAACTTTGGCTTAAATATAAAAGATTTTGTATCCGTAGATTTTGGAAATATGGCAGATATAGTGGATGCTCTTGGCGGTATAGATATTAATATCAAGGCTGATGAGCTAAGCGAGAAGAATCCTTATAACATCAATTTTTATATAAGAGAAATCTCTGGTATAAAGAAAGTATCAAAGGTACCTACAGTAACTAAAACAGGAATGCAACACTTAAACGGAATTCAAGCTGTAGCTTATAGCAGAATAAGATCCACTGGAGATGGAGACTTTGACAGAACTGAAAGGCAAAGAGAGGTTTTAACTCAATTATTTAACAAGATAAAATCTGCGGGAGTTCTAAAACTACCAGGTCTCGCTAATAAGTTAATGGGGTATGTATCCACCAGTATGGATTCTGGTCAAATGATTGCCTTAGGTACCGATGTACTAAAATCTGGACTAAATATAGAACAAGAAAGATTCCCTCAGGATGGCTATTGCCAAGGAAAAACGATCAATGGCACTTGGTACTTACAGTATGACGAAACAGCTACTAAGAATCAGATATTCGATTATATATTTAAGGATGTAAAACCTGCTCCTAAAAAATAGATGATTCTTTTATGTAAACTGTATATTTTATGAAGCTGCGCTAGGCATAAAGGCTTAGCGTGGCTTTTAATTTTAAACTTTAAATATGATATTTAAAATTGATTTATACAGTAGGTCTATGGAATTTTGTGTTAGAATTTCCCACTTGATATTCATATATGTTAATGTTAGAATGTAGACATAGAAATTTATGGTGGTGAGATTATGGAAAAAGAAATTTTAGATCTATTAAAAACCATGAATAATAAGCTCGATGAACATACTCAAATTTTAAATGAGCATACTCAAATTTTAAAAGCCTTAGAGCATGCAAGTGAAGTTCATAAAGCTGAAATAGATAAACTCAATCATGCAGTAGCAAGGGTTGAAGGAGAAGTCAAGGGTATCAGAGAAGACCTTACAGCAGTAGAGATGATAACTTCAAAGAATTGGAATGATATTTCAAAACTAAAAGCAGTAAAATAAAAAATCAAGCGCGGCTAAGAAAATTAGCCACGCTTTTTATTTTCCCATTTTTTCTTAGCTCAGCTAAGAAAAAATCACCTTTATTGTAAATTGTGCATTGTACATTGTGCATTGTGCATTGTGAATTGTACATTGTCTAAAAACTCTTCTACTTCCTCTGTCGGTAAGGGTCTGCTGAAATAATAGCCTTGTATGCTATCACAGTCCATAGCCTTTAATATATTTAACTGCTGTTGAGTTTCTACCCCTTCCACTATAACCTCTAGCCCCATCTTATGAGAAAGCTCTATGATACCAGCGGTTATGTCTCTATCCGCTTCATTAGACTCTAAGAAGTCAATGAAGGATTTATCAATTTTTAATTTATTTATAGGAAGTAATCTTAAATAGCTCAGGGAGGAATATCCTGTACCAAAATCATCCAGAGCTATTTTAAAACCTTTATCCTTTAATCTTTTTAGAAATTCTATATTATCATCATAAAGATTCATCAATACATTTTCAGTGATTTCTATCTCTACATTCTCTGATCTTATGCCTGTTTCTTGAAGTATAGAGGTTAAATCCTTTATGAAGTCTTCTTGTTGTATTTGAAGGGGCGATATATTTATAGCCATGGAGTCATAAACATAGCCTTTATCCTTCCAAACCTTGATTTGTTTACAGGCTTCTTTTATTATCCAATTTCCTAAAGGAATTATAAGATCTGTTTCTTCAGCTATAGCTATGAATTCCGTCGGCGAAACCCATCCTAGCTCTTTAGATTTCCACCTTATCAGTGCCTCAAAGCCAGATATTCTATTATTTTTTATATCTAATTGAGGTTGGTAGTAAAGCATTAATTCATTTTTCTCTAAAGCTTCTCTAAGCCCTCTTTCTATGATATCTTTTCTTAATATATTTTCACTCATGGTTTTATTAAAGAACCTATATTGATTTCTACCATTATATTTTGCTTCATACATGGCAGTATCTGCATTTCTTAATATATCCTTTGAATTTATACCGTCCTCAGGGAATATGGAAACTCCCATGCTTATAGAAGAATAAATGGTATTACTATTTATAATAAAAGGATTTTTGAAGTAATTTATTATGTTTTCACTTAAATCTAAGATCTCATTTATATCCTCCATTTTAGGAATCAATATTATAAACTCGTCGCCCCCAGAACGTGCAAGGATGTCTGTGGGCCTTATGAAGTTTTTTAGTATTTGAGCTATCTTCTTTAAAAATTCATCACCATAATCGTGCCCTAATACATCATTTATTTTTTTAAAGTTATCTACGTCTAAAAATATTACTGCACCTTTATGATTTTTTACTACATTTTCCGCTATGGCATTGTCAAGCTGTTCTAAAAATCTAGCTCTATTAGGTAAGGTGGTGAGAGTATCATAGTAGGCTATATAATTTATTTTATTTTGTATGACTTTATTTTCCGTTATATCAGTGACGGAACCAGCCATTTTTAAAATTTCCTCATTATCATCCCTCAGCACTTTTCCTCTGGCCCTTAACCATTTATATATACCACTCTTAGTAAAGATTCTAAATTCACTTTGAAAATAATCAGTCTTACCTTTCATATGACTTCTTAAATCTTCTTTTACTTTTGGTAAATCCTTATGATAAACTGTACTTCTCAAAAAATCTCTTATGCCATCAACTTTATTATTTTCACTTTCAGAGATGCTCTCCCATTTATCGGATATAAATAAGGAATCCTTTCTAAAATCCCACTCAAAAATTGCATCGTTAGCACCTTCAACAGCTAGCTTGTATCTTTCTTCACTAATTTTCAAGGCCTCTTCATGATTTTTTAGTTCAGCAATCTGCTGCTTTAACTCTTGTTCTGCTGCGGCTAATTGCTCATACACTGCTGAGAGCTCTTGATAGCTTTGAGAAAGCTTTTTTTCGCTCTCCATACTATTTTTCTCAGCTTCTTTTCTATTCTCAATTTCTTCATTTAGCATATTTTTTAACTTTAGCAGCTCATCAATTTGATTATTTTTTCTTAGTATTACAATTTCCATAAAAATAATTAGAACTACAATTAGAAGTAATATTAATATAGAAACTATAATAAACCCTGGCCTATAAAAAATCCTCATATGTATTCCCCATTCGTTTTTCTTAGGAATTGCAAAATTTCCTAATTTTATGTTACCATATTTTATTAGATTGTAAAATATAATATGATATTTTTTTACAAAAAATATTATTTTTTTCTGCTACTTTTTAAGGCTTTGTTTTAATATAATTTTATATATATTTCAATAATATTTTGCGTAAATTAATCTTATGCAATAATATTGTGCTGTTCAGTGTAGTTCACCATGTAAATATGTGTTTTAATTTTTTCATGCTTCTACTAAATTTTTAAACTTTTTTAATCTCTAATATTGTCTTAAAGTTATTACACTAGATTTTGGTGGAAATGTTTATTTCCTATGGTTTACTTTGCTTTTGTTTATATTTATTATATATTTGTATAGATAAATTGCATTAAAGTTCTTACACTATGTTTCAGTCAGAATGTACTAGAACTTTTACGCTGTATATTATTGAACTTTTTTTGAAAGGATGTTTTTCTATGTTTAGTTTAGAGAATGAATTTTTAAGTATTAAGGTAAAATCCAAGGGTGGAGAGCTAAGCAGTATAATGTCTAAATCCACTGGCACAGAATATTTATGGTGTGGAGATAGTAATTTTTGGGGTGGTCAATCTCCTACTTTATTTCCTACAGTAGGTAAGGTTAAAAATAACCAATATTCTTTAGAAGGAAAGGCTTATCCTTTGACTAATCACGGCTTCGCTCGTCATTCAGAATTTAATTTGGCAGCTGAGGACTCTAATAGTATTACTTTCGAGCTTCCCTATTCTGAAGAAACTTTAAAAATATATCCTTATAAGTTTAGGCTTCAAATCATCTATAGCCTTGAAGCTTCAAGCCTTAAGATTAGTTATAGAGTTATAAATGAGGATAACAAAGACATTTATTTCTCCATAGGTGCTCATCCTGCCTTTAATTGTCCATTGTCCAAGGAGGAATCCATGTCAGATTATTATTTTGAATTTGAAAAGGAAGAGAGCACTTCCATTATGACCTTAACCTCTGAAGGATATTTTAAAAGAGAGCTATTGCCATATTTAAAGGAAGAAAAGATAATAAATATTTCTGAGGACTTGTTCAAGAAGGATGCTCTGGTTTTCTATGATTTAAAATCAAAAAGCATTGCATTGAAAAACAAGAATAATAATAAAGCTATAAAGGTTGATTTCGATAGTTTTAAATGGTTAGGATTGTGGTCTAAAGGCAATGGTGCTCCCTTTATTTGCATAGAGCCTTGGCTTGGTCATGGTGACTATGCAGATTTTGAAGGAGATTTTAGAGAAAGAGAAGGAGTAATGTGTTTAGCTGAAGGAAAAGAATTCAGCTGTAGCTATAGGGTGCACATTATAGAATAGAGTATGATGGATTCTTACAATATAGGAGAATTATCTAAGAAATTAGACATCAATAAAGAGACTATAAGATATTATGAAAAACTTCAGTTGCTGCCTATTCCTAAAAGAGATATCAACGGTTATAGAAAATACACTGAAGGAGATTTAGAAAAGCTTAGACTTATACTTAGGGCTAAGGAATATGGTTTCTCACTAAGTGAAATTAAAATTCTATTAGCTAAGCTATTCCAGGAAATAGAAGGCTGTGATATCACTGAAATAAAATCAATAGTTGAAAATAAAATAGAAGATATTAACAAAAAACTCATGGAACTAAAAGAAACTAAAAAATTGCTGGTAAAGTTAAATAACACAATGCTTTCAGAGCCTGCAGAATGCTGTGATTTGAATAAGCTTTGATTTTAACCTTTAAGATTCTCTTGACCATGGAGTATAGTACAGGGTTTATACTGTTTATAAAGATTATAAACTATCCATGGAGGAGATTTTTAATGGAAACAAGCATCTATTATTTTTCTGGAACAGGCAACTCCCTGTACCTAGCCAAAAAACTATCAGAAGGAATTCCTGGCAGTAAGCTTTACTCCATACCAAAGCTTCAAGGAGAGCATGCTGTGAGCTCAGAGGTCATGGGATTAGTTTTCCCTACTCATGCTCTTGATGTGCCAGTTATGGTAAAAGACTTTATACAAAAGGTGGATATATCAAAGGTAAAATATATTTTTTCCATTGTTACCTGTGGAGAGAAGATTGGAAATACCATAGTTTATTTGGATGAACTTCTAAGAAGTAAGAAAGCTAAACTAGATTACGGCTTAGAAGTTAAATTAGCCGATAACAGCATATATTATAAAACTCCCGATATTGAAATAGAAAAAAGATTTAAAGAGCTAGATACCATATTAGCTAGAGCATCCTATGATATATTGAATAAAAATAATAATATGGATAGCTATAGCAAACTTACTAAATGGAGCTTTATGTCTGTCGCCTTGAAGATGGCTATGAAATATTATTTAAAGGATGGAAAAAAGAAAGTATCCTCTGAAAAGTGCATCCACTGTGGTCTATGCCAAAAACTATGCCCTTCCAAAAACATAAGCAATATTGATGGCAATATGGTATTCGGCGAAAACTGCGTAAATTGCTATGGCTGTATAAACTGGTGTCCTAAAGAAGCAATAAGCTTTGGCAAGATAAATGTTCATAATGGTAAGCAGTATAGATGTGCTGGAATTAAGGCTGATGAGCTGAAGGTTTAGAGGATATATTAGATTTTAATACTAAAGAATATTTATATAGTTATTTAACCTTGTAATGCACAATTCACAATGCACAGTGCACAATTAAGGATATTTTTCTCAGTTGCACTGAGAAAAATTAAAAATTATTTTTATTTTTTCGCTAGCGAAAAAACATTTCTTAAGTGCTAACTGTGCATTGATTAAATATCTAAGTTTCTTTTTGTAGTGCTTACTATAGAATTTAATATTCTACATATTTCTCGACACTCTTTTAATAGTTCTTTTTCTACCATAAATCCAGATGCTATTAACAATTCCAACCAGTATTCTGTTTCATTAGATTCTTTTAAAGCAATATTCATTTTAGCTAAAAAATCTCTTTTAGTTTGCCCTCTTAACCCCTCCTTTACATTAGCGCCTATGCTAGTACCACATTTTAAAAGTTGCTTAGACAAAACAAATTCTTTCTTTTCATAACATAAATACTTATATACAGCTATAACCTTTATTGCAAAACTAAAGGATTTTATTTCTATAACATTATAATTCATACAATTACCTCTAATAATTCGGGATATAAGAATTATAGCCCTTTAAGAATAAAAATATTCTAAAGGACTATACCATAAATTCCAAAGATTTTTTCCTCTTAGGAAAAAATCCACATTAATTGTGCATTGTGAATTGTGCATTGTGAATTATCAAAAGGCTTTCCAAAACTCTCTTAAAACTTCTTCTAGCCCCTGAGTACTTTTAATTATGTTAAAATCCTTCCACTCTTCAGGAAACAATCGCTGATATTCTTTTGATGCAAATCTATCATCTATTAATACTACAGCTCCTTTATCCCGCTCAGTCCTTATTACCCTGCCAGCAGCCTGGAGCACTTTATTCACGCCAGGGTATATATAAGAATATTCAAAGCCCTTAGATAATTGGCCTCTTTTTTCACCATAGTATTCTTTTATTATATTTCGCTCTAAACAAATTTGAGGGAGACCCACTCCAACTATTATAGCTCCTATAAGCTTATCCCCCACTAAGTCGATACCTTCGGAGAATATGCCGCCCATAACCACAAAAGCGATTAGGGTATAATCATTGTCTTCTTGGAAATTATTTAAGAATTCTTCTCTGTTCTCTTCAGTCATAGAATTATCCTGCAAAATAATCTTTTCTGCCTCCTGACTATTCTCTCCTAGGGAAGGATCATCAGGAAAGAGCTCCTTATACATTTCATGGACCTTATTCATGTATATATAAGAAGGAAAGAATATCATGTAATTTCCTTTTTTGCTTTTAGTAAAGTCTTTTATGTATCTAGCAATTTCTCCATAGCTGCTTTCTCTATTAACATATCTGGTGGATAGGTTAGAAACTATGTTTAAAGAGAGATTTTCTCTATGGAAGGGTGAAGGTAGTCTCATCTTATAATCCTCCTCCCCTCCCCCTAAAACCTCTTTAAAATATTCCATAGGAGTTAAGGTAGCAGAAAAAAATACCGCAGCCTTGGCTCTTCCTGTAGCTTCCTTTAATAGAAATGAAGGGTCCACACAATAAAGCTTTAATTTTACTTCACTGCTTTCAGTATCTATATAAGTTACGAACCTCTCATCATAGCTCTCTGCTCTACTTAAAAAGCCATTGATATCAAAATACAGCTGCAATATGTCCTCATAACCCTCTGTACCCCTATTCTTCACTAAATACTCCTCTGACTCCTTCATAAAATTTTTTAGCATAGGGTATAGTTCCTCTGGTTCTTCCTTCTTCACTAAAGCGCTAACATTTTTTTCTTCGCAAAGGTGTCTTAGTTGAATAAAGTAAGAATTGATTTTATCAATGCTTTTATACAAGGAAGGCATTCTTCCCTTCATCAGCTTCTTGCATTTCAATATATTGCCTTTTAAAAGCTCCGCTGAAAACATTTCTCTGGATCTATCCACTAAATTATGAGACTCATCTATTAAAAAGGCATAATCATCGCTAACATTATTTTCAAAAAACCTTCTTAAATAGGCTCTGGGGTCAAAAGCATAATTATAGTCGCAAATAACCAGGTCTGCCCAAAGAGCCAGATCTAGTGAGAATTCAAAAGGGCATACCTGGTGTTTTTTGCTGTAAACTTCAATTTTATCCCTAGTAAATTCATGCTCATTTTTTATTATATCTTCTAAAGCCCTATTGACTCTGTCAAAATGCCCTTTGGCATACTCACAATGCTCTGGGGTGCAGGAAGCTTTAGGTTTGTTCATATCTAAGCTTACTTCTAGCTCTCCCTCTAAAGCTCCTTCTTCTCTGTCTTTTCCTGTGCATTTGAAGCATATTTTATCCTTAGCAGTTAAGGTTATATTTCTAAAATGTAGTCCACTATTCTTAAGCCTTATGGCTGCCTCTTCCGCCACAGTTCGGGTTATGGTTTTTGCCGTAAGATAGAATATCTTAGACACCATGCCTTCTCCCATAGCCTTTACGGCTGGAAACAGAGTGGATATGGTTTTCCCAATGCCTGTAGGAGCCTGAGCAAAAAGCTTCTTGCCTTCTTGTATGGTTTTATAAGCAGCCACCGCCAGCTCTCTCTGCCCCTTTCTGTAACTTGGAAAGGGAAAATTAAGCTCCTTTATAGATTGAGTTCTATGGTGTTGCCAAAGGAATTTTTCTTTAGCCCAGCCATAGTATTTATCTACTAAGCCCATAAAAAATTCTTTAAGTTCCTTTAAATCAAACTCTCTGATAAGACTCTTCACTTGCTCATTAGCCAGCTCACAATAGGTAACCTGTATTTTGATATTTTCCAAATTATTTTGCAACCCATAAATATACCCATAGCACATAGCCTGAGCCCAGTGAAGAATATTGTAGTCCTCATCTATTAAAGATAAATCCCTATGAGTACTCTTTATTTCATCTATGGTTATATTACCTTTTTCATCTGTTATTATGCCATCGGCTCTTCCTTCTACTAAAAGCTGAAACTCTTCATATTCTATACTGTGCTTTAAGGAAACTTCAGAGGCATAGGAATAGTATAGCTTTTCATTAGACTTTTGAAGCTTTTTATGTATTCTAGTACCCTCTTGTGCCCTGCTGCTGCCCATGAACCTGCTGTCTAAATCTCCTGATCTCATTATGAATTCTACCAGCCCTCTTACGGAAATATTTATTTTTGATTTTTCTTTTTCCATGATATCCTCGTTAAATAAAACTTAATCTTAAAATTATTTCTTCTTAATAATTATAGCATATAATTTAATTTATAATTTTGTATAAATATGCTAGAAATCTTATGTAATTTTGTACATAATATTTAAATAGTATTATAATTCTTTTTAATATTTATTATTACTTATGTTATAATGAAATCTGTATAAATAATTAGCTAAAGGGAGTTGTGACTATATGAGAAATGGTAAAGAGAATAAAATAAGAAAGTATATTATCAGCACTATGGGGTTGGTACTGCCTTCCACCTTAATATTAGCAATAATTTCAGGTAAGGTATTAGGCTTAAGTGGTGAAAAATTTTATATAAACATTTTATTTTATATAGGTGCCGGCTTACTAATTGGCATATCCTCCATTGTAAAAAATGCAAAGAGATTCATAAAACCTTTTTCCATTATAAATGACTTTTGTGAAAGCCTTAATAACTATGATCTTACCTTTAGTTTTGATGAAAAAGCCTTATCTAGTAAAAATGAGACTATTCAAAGTTTAAATTCAACCTTAAATCAATTAAAATCACTAATTAAAAGCATAAAAGAGCTTAGCTCCGTTGTACATAATTCTGCTGATCATAACAACATTATTTTACAACACACCTTTAGCGCTTTAGAGGAAGTGAACGCAGCCACCTCTCAATTAGCTATGTCTGCTGCGGAAGAGACTTCCAACGTAGAAAAATCTACTACCCTTATAGAAAAGGTAGCAACAGGGTTAGATAATATAAGCAGAGATATGTCAGAGTCCAAATCCCTTTCAGAGGCCACTCTTAAACAAGTAACTCTTGGTAAGGATAATATAGATTCTCACTCCACTAAAATGGCAGATACAAGAAGGGCTATGGATAAGGCATCGGATTCAATAAAAAACCTTGAGCAAAGCTCAAAGGAAATAAGCAAAATTGTGGATGTCATAAGCAGCATTTCTAATAATACAAACCTGCTAGCTCTCAACGCCTCTATAGAGGCAGCAAGGGCTGGTGAATCAGGTCGCGGTTTCGCCGTGGTGGCTGAAGAAGTGAAAAAGCTGGCTCAGCAATCTAATGAGTATACCGAAAAAATCTATACTCTTATTAATCAAGTGCAGCTAGGAGTATCAGAAACCGTAGAAGAAATAAGTAAAATTTCTAAAATTGTTATAGAGCAAGAAAGTTATCTTTCAGAAACCGATGAGAGATTTAATAAAATTCATCATTCCCTCTCCAATATAGTTAGCAATATAAATAAGGTTTGGGATCAATCACAGAATCTGAATAAAACTTGTGACCAAGCTGTACAAGAAATAACCAATATTTCAAGCTTATCTGAGGAGAATTCCGCTAATACGGAACAAGTATCCACCTCAATAGCCTCTGAAGCTCATAACCTTAAATCCATAAGAACTTCTGCTGAAGATTTATTAAATATTTCTAAAGAGCTAGAAAAAAAGGTATCTCCTTATAAAATATAAATCTTAAATAAAATATTTATGTATCCCTGATTTCATAGTAGAAATATTTGATGTATAATATAATATCATGTTCAATGCGTAAATTTTAATTATCTACTGTGCATTGATAAAAGATTTGGGGGGAATATTCAGCTTTTGCTGATAAACTATGAAGATTTTGAAGATATTTTCAATTATTATAGGCATTTTATTACTCACAGTGATAGCTTTCCTAGGAGGTTATTATGTGGCTAGAGATTATTCTAGCAGCAAGGTAAACTATGGAGCTAATCAGAGCTCTGTAACTAAGGTCACCATACTAAATAAATCCATGCAAGGAGCTCCTACTGATACTGATGCTAAGAAAAAAGAAATAAAGGGCTTAGTTATGGTTAGCGATTATGATGATAGCATTGCTATAGATTTAAGATATGCCACAAATAATAATTTCACAGAAAAAGTGGTATATAATGCAGATATATGTGCATTACAAAAGGGTACCTTGAATAAACTCATAGCTGCTAATAATGATTTTAAAAAGCTTGGCTATAGGATAAAAATCTGGGATGCTTACAGACCTGTAGAAGTTCAAGAATACTTCTGGGAACTGGTAAAGGATAGGAGATACATAGCTAGTCCTTATGTAAATGGCTCTAGACACAATAGAGGAGCCGCTGTGGATATAACCTTAGTAGATGCTAAAGGCAACGAGCTTGAAATGCCTACAGGTTTTGACGAGTTTAATCCTAGCGCTCATAGAAATAATACAAGCACCTCTAAAAACGCTAGGTTCAATGCTAGTCTTCTCACCGAGATCATGGTAAAACATGGCTTTGCTAAAATAGAAACTGAATGGTGGCACTTTGATGATACCGAGGCTGATAACTATCCTATCTTGGATGTCAAGCTAGAAGACTTTTTAAAATAAAAATTACTTCGTAATTTTTATTTAATTCACAATGCACAGTGCACAATTCACAATGAAGGTAAATTTTTTCTCCGCTTACGCTGCGAAAAAATTGAGAACTTATAAAGCGTGGCTAATGCTTAGCCACGGCTTTTTTATGGCTAAAACCATTAAAACTATAAATTTAGATTTTTCGTAGAGAAGCGTAGAAAAATCCTCCTCAATTGTGCATTGTGAATTGTGAACTGTGCATTAAAAAAAGCGACAACCGTCGCTTTTTTTATAACCTAAACCTTTTAATGAGCTCATCTAAAGTTTCTGATAAAGTTTTTAGTCTTTCAGAGGAAAGTACTATTTCATTTAAGCCTGAAGCTTGTTCCTCAGAGGATGCACTTACTTCTTCGGTAGTAGCTGCGGTTTCTTGGGCTACAGTAGCTACCTCAGTTATCTTCATAACCACAGTATCCTTACTTGCATTAATCTCTTTTAAGGAGCTTCCCACCTTATTTACACTTTCTTCAAGTTCATTTATCATGGTGGAGATATTTTCAAATCTATCAGTAGTTATATTTACACTTTCTCCAGTGTTTACATTGAGATCTCTAGTATATAGGATCTCTTCATAAAGTGCCTGCACACTGCTTTTTATCTCTTCTATAACCTTACCTATTTCTGCTGCTGAGCTGGCAGATTGCTCTGCTAGTTTTCTAACCTCTTCTGCTACCACTGCAAAGCCTCTGCCGGCTTCTCCTGCTCTAGCAGCTTCTATGGATGCATTTAAAGCTAGAAGGTTTGTCTGTTCTGTAATAGTCTTAATAGTATTAGTGATAGTGCTTATCTCATTAGATTTTTCAGATACTATAGTGACTTTTTCCTGAACCTTTATATTAGCGTCATCCTGCTTTTTAAAATTATCCTTTAGCACTATTACAGCATGAAGGCCTTCATCTGAGGATGTTTTAACTTGAGCAGCCAGCTCTAGCATGCTCTTGGCGTTATTTATAGAGTTTTTAACTTCATCTCCTAGCTTATTTGATATTATAACACTTTCATCCAATTCAGAAGCCTGTTCAGTAGAACCTTCTGCGATCTGCTGTACTGCCTTTGCTACTTCTTCCCCTACCTGACTAGATTCTTGGGTTATTATAAACATGGATTCAGACGCATCCTTGACGCTATTAGAGGTTTCTTGTACATTGTTTAGAAGCAGTACCATATCCTCTATTACTGAATTTAATGCATCGATGATTATATCTATTTCATATGGATTTCTTCTATGTTTATCAACCTTCTTAGTAAAATCGCCCTGTTTTAAAACATTTAGTACTTTAACTAGTCCGTTAATAGGCTCACTAAGCCTTGAAGAGAATTTTCTTCCAAGTATAAGAATTATAATCAAGGAAATAATTAATATTATAACAGGAGTTAGCATGGCTTTTACTAATATATTTATAATTTCCTTATCTGGTATAAACCCTACTACATTTAATCCTGAATCCTTTTCTGTAATTTTAAAGGTTAAATAATCTTCACCATCTATGTTAACAGTTTCAGCAGTCTCATCTTTTATGCTTAGTACCTTTTCAATCCATGGTTTTTCTTCAATACCTTTTCCAATTAAATTCTTGTCTTTATGAGCTATAATTGAACCTTTTTCTGTTATTACTGTGGCAAATCCGTTACTTCCTAAGGTTATTCCGTTGACAAGCTCTGTTATCTGATTTAATTTGATGTCTATTGCCACTACACCTACTAGCTTACTACTTTCATCCTTTACTGCTTTAGCTATAGTAAGAACGGTTTCTTTACTACTGACATCTACATAAGGCTCTGTCATTATTACTTTTTCCTGGCTTTCTACAGCTAGCTTATACCAATCTCTGGTTCTTGGATCAAAGCCTTCTGGTAAAGTTGCTTCAGGAGCAATAATCATTTTTCCTGTGGTTGTCCCCATATAAAGGGTGGCAATATCCTTATGCGTTGATACATATCCTTCAAAGGTTTTCTTTAGCCAAAGGTTAGAATCCGCTGTCATAATTGCTTTAGCATTAGGATCATTAGAAAAGTAATCTATGATTTCCTTGCTATTTTTGTTATCAAGTTTCATCACATGGGATACTTGTCCTAAATTATTATGTATAATATCATGAAAATCCTTTACTAAGTTTGATTGAAGAACATAGAAACTACCAATGGATATTGCTATTAAAGGAATCAAGGAAACCAAAATTAATAACATAGTAATCTCTTTTCTTAAAGTTTTCTTTTTTTTCATACTCCCATTCCTCCTTAAAATATCAATATTAATAATACAATCGAGTCAAATAACTTAATCTTTAGTCGATTTTAGTAATTTTTTAGCTTTTATTTTATGAAAATACATTATATTATTTTAAATTTTAACATATTTAGATAAAAATATGAATATATTTGTCTAAATATGTTAAAAATAGATATTAACTACCTAGTATTTTTCATTTTTTTATTTTTATTGTGATATTTTATGTAATTATTAATTTTTGTTCTTTTTATGATAAATTATTAAAATTATAAAGTTATTAAATCTTGACATACTAATAGTAAAATATTATAATAAAACCATAGATACCCCCACGGGGTAATTAGGAGGTATATTTTATGAGGTTTTCTATAAATAGCGATACTATAGAAGTTCTTAAAAAAACTTTAGAAGAAAAAAACAAAGAAGCAGTTAGAGTAGTTATAAAAGGCTTTGGCTGAGGCGGCCCTAGCTTTGGAATTGTTCTGGATGAACAAAAAAATGAAGATGAAGCAATAACCATAGATGGAGTAAAGGTTGTAGCCGATAAAGAATTTTCTTTTTTATTTGAAGATGCGAAAATTGTTCATACAAAAGGATTATTTGGAAATAGCTTTGCTGTAGTAACTGGTTCTGGCGGAGGCTCTTGCTAATAAAAATAATAGACACATTAATTTCATAGGAAATTAATGTGTCTATTTATATATAAGGGAAACATTAAGGGCTAATTTAGTGGTAATTTAGCATAAAGAAAAAATACTAAGATAGAGTATTTTTTCTTTATGCATTTTTCTAAAGTTTAATTTATTCTATTTATAAGGGGGATTAATTCTTATATTTAGAATAACATAGCTTTATTAATAAAATATTAATTAATGGTAACTTATACGTTAATTCTCTTTTAGGCATATCCCCAGATTACCTATAACCTTTACCATGTGCTCCATGTTTATCAAATCCTTTCAACTTATATATACATATTTGAAGCAAATAAAAAAAATCTATGATATATTTTGAAAGAATTTATAGGAAAACAACTTCAACTATTAATTTATACATGCTCCATAAACCGTTAAGATTAGCGTTATGGAACATGTATAAATCAAGTTTCTGTATTGTTTATCTATAATTTCTAAAATCTATCATAGATTACCTTGAAACATAGAAAATAACTAGCTGCTCTATTCGTGGTATTCTCTTACTATTTTTTGAACAAGCTTTTTAATGACGCTAGCTTGAGCTACTAAAGACATAACTACAATAAAGGTTCTTATCCTCTCTTCATCTTCATTAGCTAAATTGAGCTCTTCTGTAATATGATCCAGCTTTTTATCATCAAATAAATTATTACTTAAAAATCCGTCAAAACTATCTTTTTGGATGTCAGAAAATATTTTATAAGCTTTTTCCCAAGATATTATATCATCACTTCTGTCATTAATTTCATTAAAAGCTAATCTAAAAACCTTTTTTATTTCCTCTGTAGTTAAAACCGGTCTCATATAGCTTAATAAAGCCAATTGAGCAAGATGCAATTTTGTATAGCCTCTCTTTTTACCATCCTCCGGTTTTGATATGACTTCACTTTTAATATAATTTTGCACTATATTGTTGGTATATTTCTCTTCTGAAAACTTATCATTAAGATAGTCTATAACTTGAGATAAAAACAAATCGTATTTTGGAAGTTCTTCGTAGGCCACCATATTATTTTGAGACATTTCTTTTGCTAATTCCATGATTTCAGATGTATTAAAATTTTTTTCACTCATTTTATCCCCTCCAAAAGAGATTGACTATATTATCATTAATTATATTATAAGGTATATATAAACCTATTACAAGTTAAATTATTCTAATTTGCTACTTTATTATTGATTTTTAACAAGTTATAATAAAATTATTCAAATAAAAAAAGTTTTTACTTTTTCTTGAATGAAATATACTAAAAATTAATCATGCTACACTTTTTATAAATAGTTGTCCACATTTACCAACATTTTATCAACAGCTTTTGTGGATAAGTTTTTTATAATAATTCAGCACTTCTTTAATACTTGTACACATTATCCACATTTTCACTGTGGATAAGCTGTTTATTTCTTGTGGAATAATGTTATTAACTTTATGCATTAGGTAATATTTTTAGTATGATTTTGTCGAAATATTAAAAATATACTATTATTTTATTATAGATCAGAGATTGCATAAAATAACATTCCTCTTTTGTCTGTGGATAATTCTCGTGGAAAAAATAAAAGTCTCTTTAGAAATAATCCACAAAGAGACTTTTTATAACTTTTTGAAACTTATTATATTTTATTTAAAATTTATTATTTGCCTTGAGATTTATTATAATCATCAACGAATTTTTGTATGCCTATGTCTGTTAGAGGATGTTTTACCATTTGCATTATAACTCCATAAGGTATAGTGGCAATATGTGATCCAGCCTTAGCGCACTCAAGTACGTGCATTGGTGTTCTCACACTGGCTGATATAACCTCTGTCTCCATACCAAAGAAATCAAAGATTTCTACTATATCTTCTACTATTTGAAGTCCCCCATTACCAATATCGTCCATTCTTCCTATAAAAGGACTTACATAGGTAGCTCCAGCTTTAGCTGCCATAAGTGCTTGTTGAGCTGAGAAGATTAAGGTTACATTTGTTTTTATTCCTTCTTTTGATAATCTGCTAACAGCTTTCAAGCCTTCTACGCACATAGGAATTTTAATTACTATGTTCTTATGTAGTTTTGATAGCTCTCTACCCTCTTCTACCATTTTATCAGCTTCTAGGCTCATAACTTCTGCACTTATTGGTCCATCCACTATAGAGCATATTTCTTCAATAACCTCTTTTAGATCTCTTCCTTCCTTTGCTATTAAAGAAGGATTAGTAGTAACACCATCTAGTATACCTAATTCTGCCGCCTTTTTAATTTCCTCTACATTAGCAGTGTCAATAAAAAATTTCATAAAATTACCTCCCTTTATTTATAATTCAAAGTTCGCTATTCTTAATCTAAGATTTTCAACGATGTCTTGCTATCCTCATCACTTATGCTTTAATTATATAACAAATAGTATTGCTTTTCAAAATGTAAAGGTTTATAGTATAGACTAGCCTTTATTACATATTTTTTAACTATATACCTCATAATAATACTAGTTTAGTTTTAAATGTACCTATAAGATGTTTTTTAATTTATTATATATTCTTATATATTATTATTTGTACTTAATATATTATGCATTAGTATATCACATAAAAAATTTTCATGAATTTTTTTCTTTATATTTTTTTATAAAAATTTACTTTCAACATAATACTACAAATAACTTTTTACTTTTTATTGTAAATCATACTTTTTGAACTGATTTCTACGACTAATTATGAAAAAATAACTATTTACAATAGTTATTTTTCAGTTTTTTATAAAAACTAAGAAAAAAATATGCGACTCTATATTAATATTTACTATTTTACTATTAAATATTGATATTTGATATTTTAATTCGACATACAAATTATAATTTTATCCAACTAATTACTATTTTATTCATCAAGGATTTTTGTAAAAAAAAATATTTATATTGTACAAAATCCTCTTTTTTAAAACTTATATATCTGCATATATGCTGGTACAAGCCATTTCATCAAATTTCAATTTATTACTAAATAATTTTTAAATGCATATTGACATTTCAATATAATGGTAGTATATTAACTATAGATGGAATTTAGTAAGAATTTTGTAAACAAACAAAAAAAATTCAAATTAATTATTGACTTTATATGACATAATTGTTATGATTTAATTAACACATGTCGAAAGGTGTAATAAAAAGGAGGAACATATTATGAAATCAACAGGTGTAGTAAGAAGAGTAGATGAGTTAGGAAGAATAGTTATTCCAATAGAGTTAAGAAGAACTCTAGACATTGCAGAGAAAGATGCTTTAGAAATTTATGTAGATGGAGAGCAAATCATATTAAAGAAATATGAGCCAGCTTGCATATTCTGTGGAAATGCTAGAGATGTTATAAACTACAAAGGTAAGAATATCTGTAAGGATTGTTTAGGCGAAATTAAAGCTGACAAATAAGAAAAAAGCGACGGAAGTCGCTTTTTTTAATTTCTTTTAATTTATTAAGGAATTATTCTTCTTGCAGTCAAATAATTTTTCCCTTGAAGAGAGGATATCTTCACCACGTCTCCAGTTCTAGGAGCATGGATATAGTTTCCATTGCCTATGTATAAGCCCACATGATTAGGATCTGCTGGAGTTCCAAAGAATACTAAATCCCCTGGCTTTAATTGAGATCGATCTACAGGAGTACCTTCATTTATCTGCGTGTAGGTTGTCCTAGTTAGGTATACTCCTGCGGCTTTTGCATAGCAATATCTCACAAAGCCCGAACAATCAAAGCCTGCTGGAGTTTCTCCTCCCCATACATAGGGTACTCCTTGAAATTGCATGGAGTATAGTACAACCTTCATGGCATTACCTGAAACCTGTCCACCTCCTGTAGGAGGTTTTACTCCTCCATTATTTCCTCCATTGTTCCCCCCACCAGTAGGCGGCTTTTGTTTATCACTTATAATTTGTTTTCCTCTGTTAATAGCCTCTTGAATATAGCTTTCACTAGAATTTAGTCCTTGTAGATAACTAACGGCATTTTGAATTTCTTTAATACTTTTTCCTTCGTTGGTAGCTATAGCTATCATACTTAATATTTGCTGCAATTTTTGTACTTCGTTTTTAGATACTTGTACTTTTTCTCCTAAAAGCTTTTCTTGCTTTCTCGCTTCGTCTATTAAGGCTGTTTGTTCTTTCTTATTTTCACTTAGTTTAGATAGCTTTTGCTCTTTTTCTTTTTTAAGCTGTACCAGCTTAGCATTTTCAGCTTCTAGGGTAACTTTTTTTATCTGTAGGTTGTCTCTTTTCTCTTCCATCTGATCTACAATTTGTTTATCGTATTTTACCATTCTAGAAACTATTTGAAACTTATCTACTAAATCATTGAAGCTTTCTGAGTTCACTATGAGCTCCAAATATCCTGTTACTCCACTCTTATATAATACCCTCACTCTATTATCTAAAAGCTTTTGTTGAGCTGTTATTTCTTCTTTAGCCTTTTCCACTTCTTTCTCAGCTTTTTTTACATCTTCTTCACTCTTAGCTACTTTAACTTTATTTTCCTCAAGTTCTATAAGAGTCTTCTCTATTTGCGAATCTAATTTTTGTATATCACTTTCTAGTTGACTCACTTTTTCTTGTGCTGTTTTATAATCATTTTCATTTTGTTTTAGCTGATTTTCTGCATTACTTTTAGCATCTTGTCCACCGCTTGGAGCTGCAAAAGCTTCTGTTACTGGCGACAACAATAGCCCTAAAAGAAGAAAAAGTGCAACTATTTTCTTTCTTACCATATATTCACTTCACCTACTCCCCCATTTTACTCTTTTATTTATTATAACATCAAAAAAGTCTATAACCAATATTATTTCTCTAAAATCTGTCATATTATTATCGACATTTGAATATTATTTAAGTTTAATATGCAAAAAAAATGTACTTTTTCCATATCCAAAGTACATTTTTGTTTTATACCCAATTTTCTATTATTCTAATCCTATAGAATGCTTATATACTTCTGATTTAGCTAATCCTCTATCTTTAGCAACTCTCTTAACCGCTTCTTTTTTGTCAATTCCATCATCCATATACTTTTTTATATGCTCTTCTATGGATAGGCTTTCCCAGGTTTCCTGTGCCTCTTTTATTATTTCTTCTTCGCTTTTTCCTTCCACTATAAGCACATATTCTCCTCTTGGTTCCACACTCTTATAATGCTCAAGAGCCTCTTCTATGGTCATTCTTAAAATCTGTTCATGAAGCTTAGTGAGCTCTCTGCATAAAGCTATTTTTCTATTACTTAAGTTATCCTTTAAAAAGCTCAAGGTGTCTAATATCCTATGAGGCGCTTCATAAAATATTAGAGTCTCTCTTCTCCCTTTTAGCTCTTCAATTATCGGTTTCCTATCTTTATTTTCTCTAGGAAGAAAACCTCTGAATATAAACTTCGTAGTATCTAATCCAGAGTAAACCAAGGCTGTAGTTATAGCTGTAGCTCCAGGCAGAACTTCAAAATCTATAGCTTCTTCTATGCATTTTATTATGATGGCACTGCCAGGGTCAGATATGCCCGGAGTGCCTGCATCTGATATAAGAGCAATGGATTGCCCATTTTTTAGTCTATCTATTAGATTTTCACTTTTTTCTTGTTCATTATGCTTATGATAACTTATAAGAGGCTTTTTAATATTATAATGATTTAAAAGCTTAAGGGATTGTCTTGTGTCCTCTGCAGCTATTAAATCTGCATTCTCTAGCACCTCCAAAGCCCTTAAGGTTATATCCTTTAAATTTCCTATGGGCGTTGGAACTATGTATAATTTACTCAAAAGAGACCCTCCTTTTTTAAATTCTTCCGTAAATCCTATCTATCTCTTCACTATATCCACCTTCATCCTTATACACATATAAAGGAGCTTCCCATTTTAAAAATTCTCCTCCATCCCTTTGTCCTTCCACTAGAACAATGTTAGGGGCTTTTTTTGTATTTGGATGTACCATTCTTATGGTTTTAGGTTCAATTTTATATTTTCTCATAAGACATAATATATCTGCAAGCCTTTCTGGTCTATGTACCATATATAATCTGCCATTATCCTTTAATAATATCCTTGAGGCTGCTATAACATCTTCTAGGGTACAGCATATCTCATGTCTAGCTATAGCATTCTTATCCCTGAGATTTATTATTCCTGAGCTTCTTAACTTATAAGGAGGGTTTACAGTAACTACCTCTGCTTTTTCTATACTCCGTATAAGCTTTAAATCCTTTAAATCACCCTTTATAAATTCTAGCCTATCCGCTGTATTATTTATAACAGTGCTTCTTTTGGCCATTTCTACCATTTCTTCTTGTATCTCAAGTCCAGTTATATGTGAGGCTTCTGTTTTGCCCGCTAATAAAAAAGGAACTATGCCTGTTCCTGTGCAAAGGTCTATAACCTTCATGTTCCTTTTCACCTTAGCAAAATTTGCAAGGAGCACTGCATCTACGCCAAATCTAAAAGCCTGCTTTTTTTGAATTAGATGTAATCCATTTAATTGAAGATCATCTAAACTTTCATCTTCTTTTATATATTGCATATAGTGTTCAATCATTTTATCACTCTTTCCAAGGTTAAATCTGCTATTTTTTCTCTTTTATATTATAACATAGTTATTTTAATTCACAATTCATAATAAACAATGTGAAAGAATTGATATTAAGATCTGAAAGAAAAAAAGTGGCCTAAGCCACTTTAAAACATAATGTATTGTAAACTATGTATTTGTACATTTAAGAATCTTCTATCTTAAAACTCTTCTAGCCCCGCTAAAGCCGTAAATTGGAGAAACTTTTACTCTTTCACCAGTGTAAGGAGCATGAATATACATACCATCTCCCACATATATTCCAACATGTTCTACTCCTCTTGTAAACACTAGGTCTCCTGGCTGTAATTGAGAATAGGAAACTGATGCACCTACATTTATTTGATCGTATGTAGTTCTTCCTATATTATATCCAAAGGCTCTATATACATAGGAAGTAAAGCCTGAGCAGTCAAAGCCTGAAGGCGTAGTTCCTCCCCATACATAGGGAACTCCCATGAATCTATAAGCATATAACAGCAAAGAATTGGTAGTTGCTGGCAATGGTCCTCTTGAAGCCGTGGATGTATTCCTGTTTTGAACTATGGACTTACCTTTTTCTATAAGATTAACTATTTCTTTATCTATAACTACAACATTCTTTCTTATCTCTCTAAGAGTGTTTATAGATGATTGTATGTCGTCTGTACTACTGCTAGAATTATTTATAATCCTAGCTGGGAATTCAATCATCAATCTTTCCTTTTCAGCCAAATTAACACTAGCTTTCTTTTTCTCTTCCTTAGCTTGGTCTAATACCTTTTTATGTTCATCCTTTTTAGTGTTTAGTTCAGCTAATTTCTTTTCACTTTCAGCTCTTAAAACGTTTAATTCCTCAATTTGACTATTTAGAGCATTAGTTTTATCTTCTAATGTTTTTTTCTTGCTATTTAATTCATCTATTATCTTTTTATCAAAATCCATTAATTTCGCTACAGCTCTCACTTTAGATATTAAATCACTAAAGTTTTTTGACTCTAATAAAAGCTCTACATATCCTGGGGAACCACTTTTATATATGGCCCTCATTCTTTTGCCAAAAATCTCTTCCTTTTCGGCAAGTTCTTTTTCCGCCTTTTCTATATCTTTCTTAATGGAAGTTATTTCCTTTTCCTTTGAAGCTATTTTACTTTTATTGTCATTAAGTTCTCTTAATACTTTTTCAATTTCGCTATCCATTTTTTGAAGAGTTGCTTCCAATTCTTCTAATTTTGAAGATGCTTGTCTAAAATCTTGTTGCTTTTGTTGAAGTTCTAACTTTTGGGTCTCAGTTAATGGCTCCGCAAGCACTGCTGTGCTAGTACTCATAATTAAGCCTACGGCTAGTATTCCCGACAGTAATCTCTTGTTCATTTCCATTTCCACCCTCTAAACTTTTTAGATTTATGGGGCTCCCCCATTTATATATATTTAATTTATATTTTTGTTATTATTGACTAATTGACAAAAACCTATCAATCACTATTATTTTTTTCAATTACTGAGCCTATTATACCATTAATATCATAAATTGCACAATGTTAATTCATGGTTTTAATTTTTACCTTTTTCGTCACCATTATCTATTAGCTCCCAGCACTGACATTTGGACATTTCCAGAGTTTTTAAACCATTAAATCCTTTAGTATTCTTACATCTTCCTTCTTCCCCCATAAGCATTACAAAATTAGAATATTTAACCCTCTTAACTCCCCAAAACTCACAGGTTGCGCATATTTCTTCCTTTAAAAAATAAAAACTCAACATTCTCCACATCCTTATAAAGTTAATTTTTTGTAAACATGCAGTTGAATATGATAAAATGTGATGATTAATACCATTTGTAAGACTTACAAATACCTTTCTTAAGAATTATTAATACACTTATAGATAGTAACTGTAATTCTTTATTCTTCTCCATGTATAAAACTATATGATGTAAAGAGACAAATTATTACTCCTTAATACCTAAGCTTGTTAAATTTCTATACACTAATTTGTTATTTTTTGTCTTGCTTATAAATAGTTTTTCTAGCTTTTCAAACTATTAACAGGTATAATTTATTCATAAGATATTTACAATATATCACTGTAAAAATACGGGGGGAAAACCTATGAAACTAATGCGAAATAATAAAATACGTACTATGAAGATACGAACGAAGCTGATTACCTCTTTCATTTTGGTTGCTATATTAACCTTGATGTTAGGTATAAGTGCATTAATGAGCATGAAAACGTTAAACACCAATACCAGTCATATGTATACAGACAATCTAGAACCAATTCACGCTCTTGATACCATAAAGCAAAATTTAATAGAGATAAAAGCTAATCTTTACGCTCTAGTATATGAAAAAGATAAATCTAAGACTGAAATATACATATCTAATATTGATACCGCTACTATGACTAATGATAAACTGATAGCAGCTATAGAAAAAACACACCTAAATGAAAAAGAATCAAAGCTTTGGGTAGCCTTTAAAGCTTATCTAGTTAGATATAGAGACACTAGAGTAAAGGTAGCTGATCATGTAAGAAATGAAAAATATAACGATGCGGAGTTGGAGCTTGTTTTTGTAAATAATTTAAGAGAAAGTATGATGGCTAACATAGATGACTTGATTAATTCTAAATTTATAACTTCACAAAACACTTTTAAAGATAATGAAAAAATCTATAAAAATAATATTACAGAAATAATTATTGTTAATGCTGTTTGTATGACCTTAGCATTATCCCTAGGAATATTTATATCTTCTTACATATCAAAATCCTTAAAAAATTGTGTTAAATTTGCTAAAGCAGTAGCTGATGGAGATTTAACTCATAATATAAACATAAAAAACAAGGACGAGTTCGGAGAGCTGTCCCAAGCTTTAAATGATGCTGGAGATAAGGTTAGAAATATTGTAAAAGAAATTTCAGATAAATCAAATGACTTAAGCGCCTTTAGTGAGGAGCTATCTGCTACAGTGGAAGAGATAACTGCTAAGCTAGACACTATAAACGAATTTTCTAAAGACATAGCTTCTGGTACAGAAAATGCACATTCCATAGCAGAAGAAGTAAATGCTTCTATAGTACAGGTAACCAGCAGCATAGATGAGTTATCGGAGAAGGCTACTGAAGGAAGTAATGTTTCCAGTGAAATAAAGGAAAGAGCCTTTAAAATTGAAAATAGCGGTATCCAATCTAAAAAAGATACAGACCTAATTTATAAAGAGAAAGAACAAAAAATTATTCAGGCCATTGAGGAAGGAAAGGTTGTAAGTCAGGTTAGGAAAATGGCTGATATAATCGCTGGTATAGCTGAGGAGACAAATCTATTAGCTTTAAATGCTGCTATTGAGGCCGCTAGAGCTGGTGAACAAGGTAGGGGGTTTGCAGTGGTAGCGGAAGAAGTCAGAAAGCTAGCGGAACAATCATCCTCTACTGTAATAAGCATTCAGACCATTATAAATCAAGTACAATCCGCCTTTGAGAATCTAAGCTTAAATGCTCAGGACATATTAAAGTTTATAAATACTCAAGTTGCTCCTCAGCTTCAAACCTTTGTGGAATCAGGTATACAATATGGCGAAGATGCTGAATTTATGAATAATATGTCAGAAAATCTAGCTACTATGTCAGCAGAATTAAATGCCGCCATGGAGGAAGTAAATACTGCTATTTCAACTATGGCAGCTACCTCCGACACTGCAGCTTCTAGTTCAAAGGAAATTTTAAATAGTGTGAGTGATACTACCCTAGGTATGGAGGAAATATCAAAATCTGCTCAATCCCAAGCAGAACTAGCTCAAAAGCTTAATGAAATAGTACAAAGCTTTAAAATATAATTAAGATATTTTAAATATTTATGCATCAACCAAAGATTCTTAAATATAGAATTTTACGTTGATGCATTTTATATTTTAATAAATTTTTTATATATATTTACATTTTTTTACACAGGCTACTCTTGAAATAGAAGGCTCCTTAATATAAAATAGAGTGGATAGCTTACAATGTAAGAGGAAAGGAAGTCGAATAATTTGTATAGTTTCATAGAAGTGAAGGCCAATGATATAGATAGCTTTAATGAAAGTCATTTTAAAGGCCATATTTTTCAAAGTTCTTCCTGGGCAAAGGTAAAAAAGGATTGGATCCCTAAGTACATAGCAGGGCATGACTCTTCTGGTAACACTGTGCTTATAGCTTTAATAATATTAAGAAAGATACCTTATGTAAATAACTATATTGGTTATATTCCAAGAGGTTTTGTCTGCGATTATAATAATAAAGAGCTTCTAATAGAGTTTACTGAATATCTAAGGGATTATGCAAAAAGCAATAAGATTGCTTTCTTGACTATAGACCCAGATATTCATCTTAGAGAGAATGAAGTGCTTTGTGATAATGGTGAGAAAATCAAGAACTTTTTGCAAAGCATTGGATTTAACAATAAGGACTCAAAGAATTTTGAAGGCATTCAACCTAATTTTGTTTTTAGGTTAGACTTGCCTACTGAGGGTGATAAAGAGGATATAAAAAAGACTGTTTTCAATAGTTTTTCAAGTAAAACTAGATATAACATAAAGGTGGCTGAGGATAGAGGTTTATCTGTAGAGGTTTATGATGCTTCTAATCTAGATGATCATATATTAACTAGTTTTCACAACATAATGGTCACTACCGGAAAAAGAGATAATTTCATCATACGTCATAAGGAATATTTTAAGGATATGATTGAATGCCTTGCTCCTCATACTAGGCTATATATGATTAAATATTCTTATGACAAGGATTTTAATAGAATAAATGAAAAGCTGCAAAAGCAAACTGCTGCAAAAGAAAGAGCTCTTGCTAAAATTGAAGAAATCAACAAGCAATTGAGCATAGAAACTGATGAAGGTAAAATTACAAAGCTAAATAAAAAGCTTTCTGATAGTGATACAAAGCTAAAGGAAGCAGAGAGGCAGATAGAGGGCTTTAATAAGAGGATAAGTGATATTGAGATGTATAAAGGTAAGGAATTATATCTTTCTGGTGCTATTTATCTTGCTTACGGCGGAAAAGCTTGGTATCTTTACGGTGCTTCTGAGGACTTTTTAAGAGATGCTATGCCTAATTTCTTAATGCAGTATGCCATGATATGTGACAGTATAGATTTAGGTTGCTATTTATATGACTTTAGAGGTGTTTCGGGAGATCTTAATCCAGAGAATCCTCTTTATGGACTTTACAAATTTAAAAAAGGCTTTAACGGCAAATTTGTTGAATTTATAGGTGAATTTGATTTGGTTATCAACCCTGTTATTTATAATATGTTTAAGTATGTGTTCCCTAAGTTTAAGGAACTTAGAAATAAAATTAGAAACAGGTAATTTATGGCCGAAGCATAGCATAGTATGGTGTTATGCTTCGGCCCTTATGGTTTTGTCACAAAATACGGTAGATGGATTGCTGTTATGATTTTGTCACAAAAACCGGTAGTTATAAAATATCTACCGGTTTTTGTGACAAAACTTCATATACAGTATGCCTACCAGTTTTTGTGATATAGCCCTACATAAAACACATCTACCGTTTGCTGTGACAAAGCTATATATACTTACCTATTTATATAGCTATCACCACTTTATTCTTTTCCTGAATACTAAATTAAAACTCCCAAGCTATAACCTATAATACCTAGTGCAAATAAACCTAAAACAATCCATAAAACATTAATATTCTTTTTCAAAAGCTTAGAACATAAAAAGGTTAACAGTAGCGGCACTAGCCCGGGTAAAAGCTGATCTAGCATACTTTGAAGAGTTATAACCATTTCATCACCAGCGGCATTTTTAAACCTGGATATTTCCAAAGCTATGTTTATATGGGTCCATTTTGCCACTAAAGCCCCCATTACAAAAAGTCCTAGAATAGAAGCTCCCTCCGTAAGTTTCTGAAGCTTATTACCTCCCATGTCCTTAATTATAGCCGTTCCTTTTTCGTAGCCATAAACTAGTCCGTACCATTTAGTAGCTATTCTAATAATATTAAAAAGGATAAAAAATAAAAGGGGCCCTAATATATTTCCTCCTAAGGCCAAGGAAGCTCCTAAAGCTGCTAGTACAGGTCTAATAGTTCCCCAAAATACTGGATCACCTACTCCTGCAAAGGGTCCCATAAGACCTACTTTTATTCCATTTATGCTTCCCTCTTCTATGGGTAATCCTTTAGATTTTTCTTCCTCCATAGCCGCAGACACGCCTATTATAGACCCTGACATAAAAGGGTGAGTATTAAAAAACTCTAAGTGACGCTTTAAGACTATCCTTTGTTCCTCGCCCTTATAGAGTTTTTTAATTACTGGTATCATAGAAAAGCAAAAGCCTAGGCCTTGCATTCTTTCAAAGTTCCAGGAGCCTTGAAGTAAATTAGAGCGTAGAAACACCTTAAATAAATCCTTTTTAGTTAAAAGCTTTTCCTCCTTTTTCATGATACCCTCCTTATAAATCATCTATATCTTCTTTTGAAATTCCGCTAACATGATATTTAGGATTTAGTTGAATATATATTATGGCTAATGCCACACCTACTATGCCTATGGCCACTAAGCTGAAATTTGTAAAAGCTGCTATTACAAAACCAAGAAAAAAGAAGCTCATGAGATATTTAACTCCCATCATATTCATTACCATGGCATAGCCTACTACCACTATGAAGCCGCCGGATATTTGAAGACCTTTAGTAATAAATTCAGGAATAAGTCCAAGTATAGCTTTAACCTTATATGCACTTACCATGGCCACAAGAAGACTAGGTACTGCTACTCTTAAGGCTTGAAGAGCTAATGCGCTTAAATGGCATATATCTATACCTTTTAAATTACCTGTCGAAGCATATTCATCAGCTTTATGTTGTATTCCTATAGATATAGTTCTCACCAATATGGTTAAAACTTGACCAGCCGCGGCTATAGGCACGGCAATAGCTATGCCTGTTCCGATATCCTGTTTTGAAGATATAACCAGTATGGCAGCTATTATGCTAGCTAAAGCAGAGTCTGGAGATATAGCAGCACCTATGTTCATCCACCCCAAAACCATAAGCTCAAGAGTACCACCTAATATTATGGCGGTCTTTACGTTTCCTAGCACTAAGCCTATTAATGTGCATGCAACCAGAGGTCTATGTATTTGAAATTCATCTATTATGCCTTCCATGCCAGCCCACGCTGCTATTATTCCAATAGCCACCAATTGCCCTACTGAAATGGTCATTTTAAATCTCACCTCAAAACTTATAGTTCTATTTTAGACATCAAATTTACCTTATTATCTGCTGCAACTTTTCTTATTTCTAGCTCTATACCTTTTTCATTTAGTCTTTTAAAGGCTTCTATATCAGTATTATCTACTGATATTACAGGAGTTATTTGTTTTTTCCCCTCTTTAAAAGACATTCCGCCTATATTAACACTTTTTATCTCTACTCCACCTTCAATAACCTTTAATACCTCTAAGGGGCTAGTAAATAGTAGGAGAGCTTTAAAACCATCATATTTAGGATCTTTATATATATTAATCATCTTTTCTACAGTTATAACATGAGCCTTTATACCTGGGGGAGCTACCTGTACAAGCAGAGTTTTTCTTAAACTATCCCTCTCCACCTCATCGCTAACCACAATTATTCTATTGCATCCGGTTTCTTTTGCCCATACTGTTACCACCTGACCATGAATCAATCTATCATCAATTCTAGCTAACACTATCTTCATTCAAAGTCCTCCTTACCTGAAAACTCACTATTTCTTTTAAAGGGTATAATACCTAACTTACCTGAGCTTTGAGCCACTTTAACTAATTCTCTAAGTTCTCCCTTTTCTCTTAAGGAATATACTCCTAAAATCATAGGAAGGTTAACTCCTGTAATTACTTGTATTTCTTCCCTATTCATTGCCATATTTATTGCTACATTGTAGGGGCTACCTCCAAACAAATCTACTAAAATAAGTACCCCTTTGCTAATATCTAAACGTCTTAGTGCCTCTTCATATTTTATTTTTAAGCTATGGATTCCTTCTTCTGGCTCAAAGTCAATAGTTGTAATATTATTTTGTTTACCATATATCATTTCAGAGGCTCTTAATAGCTCTTGAGATAGTTTCCCATGGGTTCCTATAATTATTGCTACCATTATATGAAACTCGTTGACCTATTATAGGTTCAACGACCTCCTTTCTCCCTTTACTCTTCTTCTAAAATATCTGATATATAATATAATTCATTTTCTGTAAGCTCTAGATTTAAAGAATCTTTAAAAATCTCAGCTGCTTTTCTTATTTTTATTAACCTTTCACTATTTATCTTTTTGCTATGGATAGCATATGTTAAATATTCTTTAGTTACCATTCTCTCTAAGGCACAGGCTGTGTGTATGGATAGCCGTATAATCATAGAATTATTAAACTCTTTTGCAAGCTCTTCTTCTAAACGAGTTATAAAATTAAGAACTAAAGGTGTTACCTTATATGGATTTAAATAGGTTAAAAACTGTTTTAAGGAATCTTCACAAAGATCCTTAGCTATAACCTTAGTTTCCTTTTGAATGATTTTAATATGATTTTTACTCACCAAATCCTTTATGACTTTTTCTCCACTGCCTTCTATTAAATCTTCTAAAGGTATAAAAGGTACTTCCAGCTTAGGATCTATAACCCCCACAGAGGCCATGATATCATATTTATTTTTAAGTTTTTCTACATCCTCTTTTAAATTGTGTATTCCTATAGAAATTATATTTATATATTCCTCCGTTATATTTTCTATAACATCTTGAACTAAGCCTTTTAATTTTACTGCAGTGCCCTCTCCCGTGGAGCATATGGTTATTATAGCCTTATCATTCCCCCTATTATTTGCTTCTTGGTATTTTCCATAACCTTTAAAGCTCTTAAGAGAATTATAAATGTTATCTAAATCCATATCAAAAACATTAGCTTTCCTAACAGCTTCTAATACAATAGGAGTAGATACCATATCTATAGTCTTTACCTTTATGCCTGTGTTTTCTTCTATTTCTGCCCCAAAGGTAGTTAGAGATCCCATATCTACTAGTATGAGCACACCTTTCCCCATATCTATCTCTTTAACTATATCTATTATGTCCTTTAATATATTTTTAGGACTTATATCTAAAGGCATATCAATAGCTTTTACATTATAATCTCCTAAAAGCTTAATAGCCACATTTACCATAGAGGATGCAGTACTGCTGCCATGAGCAGCCACAATTATACCTACATTCCCTATTTTCACATTATCTTCTGCTTTTTGATTGTCATCTATAGAGGTTAAAAGCAAGGTTAAATAAACTACCTCCATGTCAGGCACTAAAATGTTATATCTTTCTTGAATTAAGGCTTTAATCTCTAAAGCTACCCTGTATTCCTCAGGATTCTCCTTCATTATGCTTTCTATATTGTTAGCATACTTTTTTAGTGGAGTATCTTCCTGCATTCTTTTTAAAAATGCACTTACATGAAGGCTGATGGCATATAAAAATCTATGGCTAAATCTTTTATTTAGTCTCCTTTCTGCTAAGCTTTTAATATCTTCTGCTAAATCTAGTATTTCTTCATCCACAATCTTCAGCAGCTTTTCTTTACTATTAGGATTGATATTAAACTTATCATAAAAAGATTTTATATGCAGATTTATATCCGTAGTTATAAACTTTTTAATGTATTCTTCATCTACACCTTCATCCTTAAGAATACTTGCCTTATCTTCTATAATCTTATAAAGGTTAAAAGGTGGTTCGTAGGTATCCCCTTTAACTAATTCTAAATTGCCTTCTGCCCTTACGACCATATCAGAATCTAAGTAAGGAGATATTTCCTCTAACTCTTTTCTTCTAGCTCCTAAATCCAAAATGCCTCCCTTTATATTGCTAGGCAGGGTTTTAAAATCTATATAAACCTGCTCTTTGTTTTCTATACTATTTAAAAAGCCCTTAGCGCATATAAGCTGAATATTAGATTTTAGCTGTCCTATATTACCATAGGACACACTACCTACTAGAGCTTTTATTACGTCTCCACTTATTTTAATAGGTTTATTTACCCTCATAGCTTCCTTAGATAACAGATGTTTTATTATATCTACTCTTTCCCTAATAGGCCTCTCTTCTAAGGAAGGTATATTAATTATTATAGGAATTCTTCTCACAAAGGTTTTTAACAAAGAAGAATTAGGATCTTCTGTGGTAGCACATATTATCATCACACTAGACTTTCTATTTCTCTCTGTTTCTCCAAGCTTATTAAAGGTTCCTGTATCCATGAAGTAAAAGATCATTTCCTGTCCTTCTGGAGGAAGCCTATGTATCTCATCTAAAAACAGAATTCCTCCATTAGCTTTTTCTACTAACCCGCTTTTTTCTCCCTCTGCCCCAGTAAAAGCACCCTTTACATGACCAAAGATTTGGGATATGAGAAGTTGGGGATTGTTATAATAATCTGCGCAATTAAAAACTATAAAAGGGGACTCTTCCTTAAGCTTTCCTATATATTTAGCATAACTAAACATCATATTGGCAAAAAGAGTCTTTCCAACTCCTGTAGGCCCTAGAATTAGAGTATGCAATCCATTAGGCGGGTATAGAACTGCAGCCTTAGCTTGCTCTATTTGGTTTTTCAAGCTTCCACGAGCTCCTATAATTAAATCAAAAGGAGATTCCTTGCTTTTCTCTTCTTTTTTATCTTTTTTATCTTTTTTTCTCTGCTGGAAGATTAATTTGTGAGAACTTAATCTTTCCCCTTCAACTTTATCTAGATACAGCACAGGCCTTCCTTTTAGCTTTATCACCTTATCTTGTCTTATTAATTCATTAAGTTCCATACTCACATTATTTCTTAACATTCCTAGCTCTTCTGCTATTTCTGAAGCAGTAAAGCCTCTACCTTGCTCTATTTCTTCCAAGGTTAATTTGGAGGTTTTCTCCTTTAAATGGTTATAGATTTTATCTATTCTTTTCATCCTTTTCACCACTCTCAGCTATTATATGAATACACATACTATTCCCTTTAGTGTATTAATCTAAAACTGTATTAACTATCTTAATTATAATAATACACTTTATCTTTATTAAAATCACTACAAAAAATCGTGGCTAATGCTTAGCCACGATCTACAAATTTCGCTTTTTTGTATCAGCAGTGAAGAAAAAAATTCCTTCACTGCACTTTGCTCTTTGAACTTTTACTTTCTATTTTTTAAAATTATTCCCTAAACTTTCTGCCTAGTATTCCTTGTATAGGAGCTGCTAATACAATGAGAAATATAAATATTAAAACAGCTATTATATTATTCTTTAAAAAGTAATCCACTATCCCTAATATAATACCTATGAGTCCAGTAAAAATATTAAAGATTCCATTAAATTTTAGATAAGCTTCTTTATCCTTAACTCCGCTTAAATAAGCTTTCATTCTTCCACTAAGACCCTTGTTTAAAAAAGCAAGTACTCCAAAAACTATAAACCACAAACTTGCCACAATCATTATAATAGTAGTAGTCTTCAAGAAATCCCCTCCATATATAGCTTTAAGTATTAGTATCCGTAAATTCCTGTTCTGAATATAGTATTAGTCCAAATAGCTATAAACTGCCTTACAGAAGAAGTTGATATATAATCCTTAATTCCATAATTTATTAAGGCCATTACAGCTAACATCAAAATTGAAACAATTATAGGTGTTATAACAACATTTTTATTGTCTTCAATTTCTAGACTTATTTTAAGAGTATTGTAAATAAAAATTATTAGGCTTCCTAAGGCCATAATTATAAAAAACATGCTTAATCCTAAGGATATATAACTAGCTGCAATAGCTAATGCTTTGAATAGGACATAGGGTGCACTTGCAATAATAAAACCTCTCATTACCTTACCATAGCACACCTGTTTTTTTAACCCATATTTACACACAGCAAAAAGTATCAGTGAAATAATCAATATACTTATTATATAAAAACTAATAGAATATGCAAGTATTCTTATTTTATTTTCCTGAAATAATCTATTTAATAATACTGTAATATCATCTTTAGGAATTATACTATTTATATTATTTCGATTTAAACCAAGGTCATCAAAATTCTTCCTAATATTATTTACGAAGCCTAACAAGGCTTTAAAAAACCAAATGTTTAGGAGGGAGGTAATAATTCCAATTATTATCATGATTAAAACAGCAATTTTATTAGAAGCCTTTACTGAAAATTTTTCTAATGCAGTAATGGGGCTCGTAATCATTTCCTTTGCCATTTTTTTAATTTCATCTAAAGCCTTTCCCATATCTCCCCTGTTTGATTCTACAGCAATAAAATCAATGTTTTCTTTAGTTTCTATTATCTTTTTCATATCTGTCCCGCATATATTACATAGATTTTTTTCATTTTCAATACGATTACCACAATTAACACAAAAATACATATATATCACCCTTTTACATCATTCTTCTTAATGATTATTCTATAAGGTATTACTTAAATCCTCTGTTTTAATGATAAATTCCCTAAGGAATTTGTAAACTTATTATAAATTATCGATGCTTTTCATAAATCAAGTTATATCTCTACTTCATCATACTTAGTAAATTGACCTATATCATAAACTTAATTTCCTTTAAGATAGCAGTTTCTACAAGTTTAATTCTTTCTTATGGTTTTGTCACAAAAGATGGTAGATAGAATATAAAAGCAAGCTTATTTTTCTAATTTTCGGGTTAAAAATTGTCTCCAATGTCTATAATCTAGCTAGGTATTTTTATTAAAGAATTATAGAAAAATAAATCATTTATTTAATTTATTATTTTTCGGATACTAAAAATAAAATAAATAGCTAGAGGTACTTATCATGAATAATTTAAGCTATACATTAAATCCCAGTGAGTTTTTAAGTTCTATTAAAGCTCTTCCCCCATTTCAAGCAACATATTTAAAAGATCTACTATTAAATAAAAGTGCTGCTGTTTATAATGATGATATTACTAAAAGTATTACTGAAACCTTGGCCAACAATTACATTAATCTAAATAACAAAACTTGCCCTCATTGTAGTAGTGATCATATAATAAAAAACGGCTTAAATTCTCTAAAGCTTCAGCGATATAAATGTAAGGATTGCAGTAAAATATTCTCAAGCAAAACTAATACTCCTATGAGCTATAGCAAAAAGCCTATACAAAAATGGATTGAATACTTAAAATGCATGTGCGAGAAATTAACCTTAAGAGAGGCAGCAGATAGGCTCAAAATCCACAGAAACACAGCCTTTTACTGGAGGCATAAAATTCTTAAAGCTCTTAAAGCCACCTTAAATGATAAACTTCAGGGCATAGTTGAAATAGATGAATTGTATATAAACGAAAGTTTTAAAGGAAATCATTCAAAAAAGCTCAATTTTTCCATGAACAGAGAACCTATTAAACGAAAATTATATGGATATAAGGATTTAAACCAGCCTAAAATTTGCATTCTTTGCTGTAAAGATAGAGCTGATAATATACTATCTCAAGGGGCTTGTAGAGGCAAAATTAACTATATTCACTTAAAAGATATATTGACTGACAAAATACCTAAAAAGTCAATTCTATGTGCAAACCACAAATTATTTTATGTTAGTTTTGCAAAACAAATTAAATCAAAACTATATAGAATCAGTAATAATATTAATTCTAAGGAAAGCCCTTATAATTTAAATAATGTAAAGACTTTTAGCTTTGAACTTAAAAAATTTATAAACTCTTTTAATGGTGTAGCTACAAAATACATTAATTTCTATATATCCTGGTTTAAATGGTTTAAATTATCTGAAGTCGAAAAAATACCTAGGGGATTATTGAATTTATTTTTATTAGTAGCCTGCAGTGGTGAAAGCTTAAGAATTAAGGATTTTAAGGATGTAAAATCCATTGCTTAGAACGTCTTTCATTACTTTTTTGCTTTGATTATGTTTATTCACATTACTAATGCCATATTTTCTAAAATTCTAAAACAATACTGTAAACGTAAAATTAATTTTTTATATTATAAATAACACAGTGAAATAATAGAAATATTTGGACAAGTATCTTTACTATTTCTGTGTTTAATAGAGGTTATATTAATTGTTGTGTAGTATATATAGTTTTGTCACAAAAACAGGTAGATAAATTTTAATGCTACAACATATCCTGAAATCACCTACCTGTTTTTGTGACAAAAGTATAAGGACCTTAACAAGTATACTCATAGTATAGTTAGTACAATCTCATCATATCCTGATTTACGCTAGATTCTACTAACTAGACTTTCTAAATTAACATCCTATTGTTTCTTCCTTGTATAACATCTATAAATTTTTATAAAATATTATTGACTTCTAACTGAGTATATAATATAATAGTTATTGTTCTTCGGGGTGTAGCGCAGATGGGAGCGCGCGTGGTTTGGGACCATGAGGTCGCAGGTTCAATCCCTGTCACCCCGACCATAAAAAAGGGGCTGTCGCACTAAGTGATTAGTGCGTAGCTCCTTTTTTGTGCAAAAAAATAAATCCCGAACTTCGAGAAGTAAGGGATTTATGGTAAAATATTAGTATGCTAAAACATAACATTTTACAAAAAAATTATACACTTAATCAAAGATATTTTCAATTAAAACTTCCAATAAATATCGATTGTATGATCCCAGAAAATGATTCAGTGCGTTTGCTAAGTCAATTTGTAGAGGAGATGGATTTAGAAGATTTATATTCGACTTATTCCAGAGTGAGGGAAAATCAAGCAACACCACGTCAGATGCTGAAGATTGTACTCTATTCTTACATGAATCATAGTTATTCATCTCGTGCCATGGAAACAGCATGTCATCGTGATATTAACTTCATGTACCTTCTTGAAAATTCACCAAAACCTGATCATTCAACTTTTGCAAGATTTAGAAGCTTGCACTTTGCACCCTGTGCTGAAAGAATTCTAGCTGAAATGACAAAGTTTCTTCTTAACATAGGAGAGATATCTGGAGATGCTGTTTTCATTGATGGCACAAAAATTGAGGCTTGTGCAAACAAATATACTTTTGTTTGGAAAAAAGCTGTTACAAAAAACTTAGAAAAGCTACTAATTAAATTAGCAGATTTAGTGGCTGAATGCGAGGAATTATACGGCATCAAGCTTGTTTATCAGAATAAAGTAAAAATGAAACACGTAAAAAAGCTGCGAAAAAAACTTTATACTCTGAAACATAAAGAAAAGATAGAGTTTGTACATGGATGTGGAAAAAGAAAAACTTCATTGCAGCGATCCATTGAAAAACTTGAGGAATACCTTGATAAATTAAAAGAATACACCCAGAAAATATATATTTGTGGTGATCGTAACAGCTATTCAAAAACAGATAATGATGCAACCTTTATGAGAATGAAGGAAGATGCTATGGGAAATGGTCAACTAAAAGCAGGCTATAATGTGCAGCATGGTGTGGACTCTGAATATATAGTGTGGCTTACCGTGGGCGACCAGCCCACAGATACCAACACCATAATTCCATTTCTCAAAAGTATGGAGGCGTTCCTAACATTTAGATATAAAAAAGTGGTTGCAGATGCTGGATATGAAAGCGAAGAGAATTATGTGTATCTTGAAGAAAATGGACAACTGGCATTTATCAAACCATCAAACTATGAAATATCTAAAACAAGAAAATACAAGAATGACATCAGTCGAATAGAAAACATGGAATACAATGAAGCTGGTGATTACTATACTTGTGAAAATAATAAAAAGTTAACAGTTAGCAAAACGATAAAAAGAAAAAGTAAAACTGGATATCAAAGTGAGAAAACCATATATATCTGCGAGGATTGCAGTAACTGTTCACACAAAAGTAGATGTATAAAAGGAAACAACTGCAAAACTCCATTAGAAGAAAGATTAAAAAATCTTGAAACATCAAAGTTATTTAACATGCTGAGGAAAAAGGATCTCGAAAGAATTGTAAGCAAAGAAGGTTGTGAACTCAGAATGAATCGAAGCATACAAGCTGAAGGTTCTTTTGGAGAGATTAAGCAAGATATGGGATTTCGAAGATTTCTGTGCAAAGGAAAGCAGAATGTTTTGTCCGAAAGTATCCTTTTGGCTATGGCACATAACATAAACAAACTACATAACAAAATTCAGTCAAACAGAACTGGAACACACCTTTTTTTGTTAAAAAGCACTGCCTAATTTTAGACTTTTAAAAAACAAGTATTCTGAAAAAAGTCTTAAGCGAAAGGGCTTATTAAAGTGCGCCATTTTTAAGGTATAGAGATGAATTTATTTGCAAATCTCTTTAAAATTGCTATAAAACAGTACAAAATAGGAGCTGAGCATTAGCGGTTTTTAACCGCTAATGCGACAGCCCCTTTTTATTTTCATATGAATTGAAAATTTCTGTAAAATTTTATATAATATCACTATCGGGATGTAGCGCAGATGGGAGCGCGCGTGGTTCGGGACCATGAGGCCGCAGGTTCAAGTCCTGTCATCCCGACCAATCTGTTTTTTGCAATATGCTTTATTCTCTCTACTCATCATATTTTCTTCAAAATTATCTGCTCTTGAGGCTGCCTTACATAATGACATGGTAGTTAATATAGTTCCTAAAGCCAGTAAAGATAATATCTCCATAGCAATTCCGTTACATAAACGGTTTTTCAACTCCTTCCAATTTCATTGATTATATAGAAATAACAAAAATGTATTAGATTTTTTGCAATATAAATAATATTAAATGTAAATAATATTATTTGTAGAAGTCTTTAAATATATACCAAATTTAAATCTTAATAAAATATCAGTATATGCTTTGTAAAATTCAAATTATGGTATAATAACTATACTTAGATAATTTCTATTTTCCTTAAAGCAGGAGGTACGCTTATGAAAAAAAAATATGAAGAGATATTTAAAATCTTAGTTAAGGCTTATTATGATGACAAATTCGAAGAGAAGGTAAATGAAATCTTAGAAGATCCTTCGGTAGACAAGGCGGAACTAAGCTCAATAATCTCCACACTCTGTGGTGTAAAAGTTGACTATACCGAAAGTTTTGCTTATGATCTAAGAAAGGCAATAACCAACTATCAAGCTAATAATAGAATAGTTCAAAAAATTTCTGATTGTACTATGCAATGTGCTGGTGAGGATGGTAAAACTAACTGTCAAAGGATTTGTCCTTTTGACGCTATATTAGTAGACCCTATTAAGCATTCTACATATATTGATACTGACGCCTGTACCGATTGCGGTATGTGTGTTGAGGCCTGCGATAGTGGAAGGTTAATGGATAGAGTTGAATTCGTTCCTATAATGGAATTATTGAAGGGAGACACCCCAGTGGTAGCGGCTGTAGCTCCTGCTATTATGGGGCAATTTGGTGATGATGTAACCATGGATCAATTAAGGTCTGCTTTTATAAAGGTAGGCTTTAAGGATATGGTTGAGGTAGCTTTTTTTGCTGATATGCTTACTTTAAAGGAAGCAGTAGAGTTTGATAACCATGTAAAAAAGGTAGATGACTTAATGATAACTTCTTGCTGCTGCCCAATGTGGGTAGGAATGTTAAAGCGCGTATATGGTAACTTGGTAAAGCATGTTTCACCTTCAGTATCCCCTATGATCGCTGCAGGAAGAGTTCTTAAGAAATTAAATGATGATTGTAAAGTAGTGTTCATAGGTCCTTGTATCGCTAAAAAGGCTGAAGCTAAGGAAAAAGACTTATTGGGAGACATAGACTATGTATTAACTTTTGAAGAATTAAAAGGTATTTTTGAAATACTAGAAATAAGTCCGTCAGAGCTTCAGGGAGTTCCTTCTATAGAATATGCTTCCATGGGTGGAAGACTTTATGCCAGAACTGGTGGTGTTTCTATAGCTGTTGGAGATGCTATAAAAGAAATGTTCCCTGAAAAATACAAATTATTAAAAGCAGTTCAAGCTAATGGTGTTAAAGAATGTAAAGCTATGCTTGAAAAAGCTCAAAATGGCGACATTCAAGCTAATTTTATTGAGGGTATGGGCTGTGTTGGCGGTTGTGTTGGTGGCCCTAAGGCTCTAATACCAAGGGAGCAAGGAAAAATCCATGTAGATAAGTTTGCTGAAAACTCCGCCATAAAAGTAGCTACTCATAGTGATTGTATGGATCAGATCCTTGAAAGAATACATATAACCTCTAGAGAAGATTTTAAAAACCCTGAAAAAATTGAAATCTTTGAACGTAATTTTTAGTTTAAGCTAAGTTTTTAGATTAAAATAAACCTTTAAATATAATGTTTTAGAATAGCGAAGCCTTTTTTAATTCTTGGTGTGCAATTTACAGTTCACTAATGATTGCATTATATGTAAATCATAATTATAAAAAGGCTTCGCTTTATTTATTTAAAATTTATTGCGCAGTTTTATATAATTTATTATAATCTTAATAATATTTAAATTTTATTTAATAAAAAAATAAGATTTTTCTGTTATTATTAATAGTACATAATATGCATTTATATTAAATATATATAGACGAAAATCCTTAAGAGTTAAATAAATACAAGCATATACTTAGCTACTAAAGGGAAACGAAGGTGAAACTTAACTTATACATTTTCCAAAATGGCATCTTTAAGCCATTATGGTGCATGTATAAGTTAATAGTTGAACTTGTTCCCCTATATATTGGAGGGGATTTTAATGCTAAAAAGAAGTGATGAAACCATTCTAAGGATATTTAATAATTCTATAAAATGCAGTTTTTTAGATAAAGTTATGCCGGCTATAACTTATATAGGATCTACTTACTTTGCTATAACTTACTGCTTGATATTATTTTTTATGGGCAAGCAGTTTTCTAGGGAATTTGCCGTTAAATGTTCTCTTTCCCTGATATTGAGTAGTCTTTTGGCCAGAATAATAAAGATCTTAGTAAAAAGAGTTCGTCCATTTATTGCATTACAAAACCTAAATATAAAGCTCATTGATATTGATAAATATTCTTTTCCTTCTGGACATACTACCTCTGCCTTTACCTTAGCTATTATTACTGCTTTATTCATACCTTCTTTTGCTTTATTATGTATAAGCCTTTCTGCGCTAGTAGGAATTTCTAGGATGTATTTAGGGGTACATTATCCTACGGATGTAATAGCTGGTTCCATAATTGGCAGTATTTGTTCTATGTTAATATATATATTATAGCAAATCGATTATGCGGGCTTAATATATTAAAAAAGTTGCAAAGAAACTTTTTTTAATGATATACTTTTGCGTGAGGTGATAAAATGTTAACTGATGTAAGAGCAGCAATATTTGATTTAGATGGTACCTTGGTAGATTCCATGTGGATTTGGGAAAAGATAGATATAGATTATCTTAAAATTAGAAATATAGATATGCCTGAAGATTTGAGAGATGCTATAAGTCATCTTAGCTTTCAAGAAACCGCTAAATATTTTAAGAACAGGTTCAATTTAGAGGATTCTCTTGAAGAAATAATGAATGAGTGGTATGACATGGCTTTATACGAATATGAAAATAATGTACCTTTAAAAGCTGGGGCCAAATTATTTTTAGATAAACTAAAAAAATTAGGTATAAAAATAGGACTAGCTACTAGTAATTCTCTTCCTTTATTAGAGATTGCCCTAAAGAAAAATGATATTTATGATTATTTCGATGCTATAACCATTACTGGTGAAGTAAAAAGAGGAAAGAGTTTTCCTGATGTTTATCTACTAGCAGCTGAAAAATTAGGGGTTTCTCCAGATCAATGCATAGTTTTTGAGGATATACTCCCTGCCATGAAGGGTGCAAAAGCTGCAGGTATGAAGGTAGTAGGTGTATATGATGAACTTTCTAAAGATGCTAGAGATGAAATAGAAGATACCGTAGATAAGTTTATTATTGAATATGCTGAGTTAAATGAGGCGGTATAGCCTTTAATAAAAATTAAAAAGCAAAAAATAAATCTGCTAATTTAGATTTTAGCAGATTTATTTTTGATTTTTGTTAAAACTCACTTCACTATATTGATATATTTTATCGGTTATTTTTCTCGTAACCTATAAATTTAATAGTCTATTTACTAAGTTAAATCCTTTTCCCTGCTTAAAGAAATTACTTTCATTAATAACATGAATTAAGCCTAAGCTTATAAATACATATTGATAAGGAAATATTTGAAGTTGAGTTCTTAAAAACCATCCACCGTACTGAAGTTTATATATGGTTATAAATCCTATAAACATTATGATTAATGAATATGCTATATCCTTTCTAGTTTTTATAAATTCCTTAACACCAATAACAAAAAGTGGAAGTGTTATTACTAAAAGTAGAGTTTCAGGATAAAACATACGTAATATTATGGTTTTAGGTGAAGAATATAGACTAGCAGAGGTATTGGTTATAAAGTCCAGGTTAGTAATACTTAATACTATACCCGTGACATACTTTACTATACCTTCATTTCTAAAGTAATTAATAAACATTTTTAACAGACTGAAGGAGTAAAGTTTTGAGGCTAAGGTTAAAGCTCCGGCTAACCCTACTATCCCTATAATAAAAACATAAATTAAATTTATATTTCTTCTTACACATAGCTTTAAAACAACATAGAATGCAACTATCATAGCTATTAGTATAAGAGCATAGTTTCTTAAATACCAGAGAATAAAAGAATATATAAGTATCTTTATAAGGCTTATAATATATCTTTTATCTATGTCTATGGTAAATACTTCTTTAAATATTAAAAATATGAACATAGATATAAATATATCTCTTAAAGCAAAGGTGGAAAATAATATCATCGTAGGCATCAAGGTCATAAATATAGCTGATAGCCTTGCCACACTTTTATTTTTAAACAGCTTCATTGCAAAATCATATACCATAACTATAAATAAACATGAAATTAAAGCATTGATGATTTTTAAGGAATAAAAACTCTCTATATTCAATAATTTTACCACTCCAGCAAAAAGATTATAGGCATATTGAGTTACCTCAGTAATTCCCTTGAGATCCGGCCATTTAAAATTATAAAGCAATAAGGAAATTTTGTTTGAGGTCTCATAGTAAAACATCTCATCTGGCTGTAAATAAGAAAGTTTTGTACCAAATTTATATAGGTTTAGTACCACCATAGCTATAATTGCTAATATTCTTATAGCAAAAGCCGTTGCATAAGCACTGATTATGAACTTTCCTTCATTATTATGAGCATAAGCATAATTTATCAGCACACCCAATAATATTAATGAAATACTGAGCAAAAATTGAAAATTTAGCACCATACTAACTATGCCTAGAGCAGCAAAGATGGCAAAAAGCTTATAATCACTAAGTATTTTTTTATTTTTATAACCTAATTTACTTATAAAGTAAAAGCAGGCTGCTAGATAAATTATAGCTGATAATGCTCTAAAGAATACATTGTTTAGGCTTTTATTACTAAAATTGTACTCTGGCTCATTTATTATATTTATAAACTTAATATCCTTATCTTTATCTTTTACATATAAAGTGTAGTCGTTGATGATACTGCTGTTTTTCTCTTCACTTAATTTATCTTTTGAATGTATTACCATTTCATATATGTATTTATTTGCACTAATAGGATTTATAACCACCTCTATGTTTTCTTTCTTGTAATTATCCTTAAAGTCCTCATTAAATTTATTTATCTTCTTTATTTTAGTGCCATCTACATCATAAGCTATCACATCATTAAACTCTGTATTCCCATAATAAATAATCTTATTTATAGTTATAAAATCTCTTTTCTCTAAATAACCATAGCCTATAGAAATTGCTAATAATATCAATATGGCTATTATATTAATTTTATTTTTAAATAAATTACCTCTCGTAGACAAAATACTACCTCCAAATCTAATAGTTAAAAGAAAACTTATCTAGGTTAAAATTCATATTGCTTATGATTTGAGAAATCTTTTCTTTTTCATTAAAGTCTTTTTTTACAATAAATACCAAATAATCTACTAAAGGATAATTTTCGTCTTTCATTTTTAAGCCATTGATAGTCACTAGCTTATATTTAGTAGAAGTATAGTATTGGCTAGCATAAATGAATCCCATTAGATTTTTATCTTTAACTATATAATCAGATAAATTTTCTCCAGCTACCTTATAAGCAATTTTACTGCCTAAATATCTATTAACAAAGTCTGCTGCATAGTTGGTTCCTACAGGTAGTTTATGGTCTGAAGTCCCTTTTAAATATTCCCAATCATTTAAGTCAATATTATTATGTGAATTTTCTATATTGGTTAAGGCTAAAACATAATCCTTTGATAAGGTAATCATATCAAAGTCTTTCTTTTCTTCTTCTGTTAAATCAGATTGATACTTAACTTTAAAAATAGTATCATTTTTGTGCTCTTTTTCCTCTGAAGTTAAGCTCAACGCTTTTCCAAACTCTTTTTTATATCCCTCTATAAAATCACTAGCTAAATAAGATAACGTACTACTACAAAAAATATAATTATCAGCTTTCATAGAAAGCTTCTTTTTTGCGTCATAGATATTAAAGGCTAAGCTTCCTAAGAAAACTATGAAAGTTATTATAATTAAAAATCTATATTTCTTCATTTATCTTTCACCACTTAATACATCTTTGTATAACCTCTCTACCTTCTTTACATAGGTGTTGATGTTATAATTTTCATCTAAATGCTTATATGCATTTTCAGCAATATTTCTTGATAGTTCCTTATCTTCATGTATTTTAATCATAGCTTCTGATAAATCTTTTCTGCTTCTTTCCCTTAAAACTAGACCATTAAATTCATTCTTCATTAATTTTTTTAGTCCTGCTACTGGAGTAGAAAGTACAGGCTTTCTCATAGCCATAGCCTCTAGCACAGCTATAGGCAGCCCCTCTCTTACAGAAGGAAGTATAAAGCAATCAAAGGCATTCATATAATCATATACATTTTTTTGATAGCCTGCAAAAATTACTTTATTTTCTATGCCATATTCTTTAACCTTAGCTTCTAACTTTTCTCTTTCTGGGCCGTCTCCTACGATTAGAAGCATGGAGTTTTCTACCTTATTTTGAATATCATAAAAGCTATCAATCATTAAATCTGCTCCCTTAACCTCTAATAGCCTTCCAAGATATCCATAAATATAAGCATCCTTATCTATGCCAAGCTGCTGTTTAAAGCTATCTTTGTCTTTAGGCTCTATCTTATTAAATTCATTAAAGTTAAAAGCATTATCTAAATACTCTATTTTACCCTGTAAAGCCTTTTTATTGTGCTCTAAATAAAAATCTCTTACCATTTCAGAGCAAGCAAGAGACTTAGTATACTTATTTCTAAAATATTGATCTATGATTTTTAGTGGTCCAAGTTTCTTCATCCATAAATAAGTTACATGTATATGAGAAACCACTGGCACTTTAAAAGCCTTAGCTGCTAAGTAACCAGCTATAGATGCTTTTACATCATGACTATGGACAATGTCAATATGCTTGTCTTTAATCAACTGTTTTAATTTCCTTATCTCACTAACACTTAATTTACTTATATCGATAACATAGGTTTCGATATTCTTCCCATCATAATACTCCTTTAGCTCTTCTCCAGCACAAACTGCTATAGGCTGAAAATCCTCACTTAAATTAGTACATATATCTGAAACCACTTTTTCAGCTCCACTTAATCTTCCTGTAGCTACAATATGAAGTACTCTACTAGCTGTCACAACTATCAACTCCTTAAAAAATCCTTTTAAATTATTTCAAACTCTGTGCAATGAGTCATTCTTTCATTCTCTGGTGGTATTCTCATATAATCGCCATAAAGATTTGTAAGATACTTATCATAGTTATTTGGTATAGAAAACTCATAATTTTCAAAGGTTGCTTTCTTTAACGGAAATATATCCTCTTTATGGAATAAAAATCTGCTGTTAGTAAAACTTGTTTCTATGCCATAGCAGAAATATTCCCCTTTGCCTTTTTCATTTAAATCATTAACGTATTTAACCCAATATTTTTTAAAGTTAACTGAAAGTAATAAACTTTTAATCAAAGCTTTAGGATCCTTAATCTTTTGTGGCTTATCGCTGCTGCATATCCTGCTTAATATATTAACAAGCTTCTTGTTAGGAGTATTATAGTCTACTAAATCCATTGGAAAAATATCTATGGATAGTCCCATATGCTCCTCTCCAGTATTGTGAAATTTCCACTTAAAGTTTTTTGTATATAGCAATCTAGCCCAGGGCAATTTCTTATGAAGGTTTACACTTTCTGTTTCTAGGGCTAAATGCTCTGGTAACTCTTTTTCTACTAGAGCTAAAAATTTATCATAGTCTTCTCTTGGCATGCACAAATCTGCGTCATCATCCCAGGGGATAAATCCCTCATGTCTAATGGCTCCTAATAAAGTTCCTGAATCTATCCAATAAGTTAAATTATGTTTCTTGCAAATCTCATCCACTACCTTAATCATTTCTACCATTACTAGCTGTGCTTTCCTTAAGGATGAGTATTCATGGCTTCTACAAATTAATTCTATAACCTCTGAACTCATTTATAATATATTCTCCTTTATTTAAAGTCACTATTATTAATTATTTACCAATTATCAATATTTATACCAATATTGAGTTACTTCTCCAATATCCACTTTTTCAACATTTCTAGGTGATGAGGAGGAGTCCCAATCCTTTTGTTTAATCATGTAATTAGCTCCATAATTTTCTGTTAAATATAAATTAAGATCCTTTGGTGCATCAAAATCTAACCCCTTAAACTCTATTTTATCAAAACCAGTATAGGTGGTTATGGATTTTATGGTCTTCCAGCCCTCATATTCATATCCATAATCTATTTCCTTTGGAAGTATAGGTGTTTCTGAATAAAAGCTATAGCACCACATCTTGTCCTCTTCTTGCACATAAAAGAAAATATCTATATCTGCTCCCTGATAACTATAGGTTTGTTCCACTACTTTACCCTGGTTCATAAATTCTTTTACTTTTTTTAGCCCTCTAGCCTTTAAAGCCTCTTCTAGTTTTAATATATCTCCTTCTTGGAAAGTACCTATATCTAAATCTAAATCATGCTCTATAAAATCCTTTTCCCTAACTGCACCTAATAAGGTACCGTAATCTAGCCAAAATAATCTGTTAATACTATCAAAGGCCTCTTTTACTCTTCTTAGACATTCTTGTCCATTTTTATGGAAAGCTTCACTTCTCTTTTTATCCCTGCGTTCATTAACTATTTTAGCTAAAAAACCATAAATATTTAACTTTTTTAATATGTTTTTTATTAGCTCTCTTCCCTTAATGCTCATTTTCTTCCCCCCAAGAACCCTATTAATTCTATCATTCTAATTATTTATGCTTTTATTTTTAACCTTCAATTTTATAATGACTATTGGCTTTAAAAGCTTTAGCTTCAGTAAAAGTATCTTAACCCTATTCTTTTTATCTATAATTTTGTTTTTAAAAACCTCTATAAGCTTTATGCTATTGTTATGGCTACCCAATAACTCCTTGCAGCTTTTAGCCTCTTCTGTTAATCCATGTCCATAGAGATATTCATAGAACATCATATTCGAGGTTCCTATATAAGAATAGTAAAAACTTTTATAATAGTCTTTATAATAGGCATATTGTCCTTTTTCCTCTAACTGCATTCTTATATTTTCAATGGCGCTTATCATATCTAAAACAGAATTTATTCTTATCTTCTTTGTAATAGATCCACCCCTTTGATAATAATGATAGTATGGCTTATTATCAAAGCAAATTCTATCAGAATTAAATATAAGTCCAAAAACCACCTGTATATCCTCATTTAACTTCCCTTCTGGGAAAAAGAAATCATGTTTTTCAAACAGCTCCCTTTTAAAGAGCTTATCACAACTAGATAAGCTTATAGCATGTTTCAAAAATTCTTTGGTTATTTCTTCACTATTATACACCTTGCTTTCATTATAATCATATACAAAGCTTTCCTCATGATCATTAAAAACTCTTAAATGTCCACACATCACTATGTCCGAATTATTTTTTTTCGCTTTATTGTAAAGATTTTCATACATGTCTATATGAATATAATCATCACTATCTACAAAGCCTATATACTCTCCCCTAGCTACCTTGAGTCCAGCATTTCTGGCAGAAGCAAGGCCTCCATTTTTCTTATCTACTATAGTGATGTCTGGATATTTAGCTTTATACTCATTTATTATACTTAAGCTGCTATCTGTAGACCCATCATTGACAACTATAATCTCCTTGCTTTTAATGGATTGATTTATAACGCTGTCTAAACACTTTCTTAAATACTTCTCTACATTATATACAGGTATTATTATACTCACTGATGCACTCATAGATTAACTCCTTTCATCATAGTGATTATAACACAAAAACCTTAGGGTTAAAATCTAAAAGTAAAAGAGTTAGTAAAATTACTAACTCTTGACTATTTTTTGAAGGTTATTTAACTATTTTAAGCTTCCTTAAAATAAAGAAAACTAAATCATCCTTTAATATATATAGTATTATAAAGTATACTAGAGAATTTACCACTACCGCTAAGAATGCCATCATAAGCATATTTGGCACCGCTAGTCTTATTGCCATAGTTATAGGAATAAATATTAAAGATATAAAAAGATACTTCATTTTGTCTAATCCAAATATATTTATATTCACCTTTAATTTTTTCTTTATATATATGTATTCCGTAGTAATAAAACAAGTGTTACAGAATAAAGTAGTGGCTATAGCTGTAACTGGAGTAAATATATTAAACTTTATCAATATAAATTTTGATATAAGATTTAGCAATCCAAAAATAAATATAATTACTCCTAATATCTTCTCTTTTCTCTTAACATATATAATCTGATTGGTAAATATAGATTCAATTCCAGTTGCAATCATATAAATGGAGAAAATTTTAAGCACATTAATGGAAGCTAAATACTCCTTACCGCCATAAAAATATATTATCTCTTTCGATAATATAAACATACCTATGGCTGCTGGAAATAATATTGTAAAATAAGCCTTACATATCTTTGATAATAATTTTTCATAGGCTTCATCGTCTTCGTTGGCTAGCACATTTGAAAGTCTAGGTATTGTTACCATTATCACGGAAAGCATTAAAGCATTTACCATGCTCATCACATTCTGAGCTACGCCATAAAATCCTACAGCCTTGTCTCCTAAAAAGCTTCTTAGCATTATCCTGTCTAATTGGGTATATAACACATTAGCATTAGACATTAGCACTGCTATAATTAAAAATTTTATATGTTTTCTTATTTTAATTTCTGTAAAATTAAACTTAAGCTTTTTTGATATATATATGAAGCTTATAATATTGTTTAAAAATAAGGATAATGATAATAATGCTACATATTCAATTAAATTATCAGAGGTTCTAACTAGGGTAAGTAATAATATTATGTATATTATCCTTACAATAATCGACTTTATAGTTATAAAATCATAGCTTTCTACCGCCTCTGTAGCCCACTCTACATAGAATATATTAGATATAAGGCTTAAGCCATATATAAAAAATACAGGAAAGGCAGTGGCATCTTTATTAATAAATATAAAAGAAAAATACACAGTACTTGCTATTATATTAGTTATTAATCCTATAATAAATAAATTAGTAAATAGCTTTGAAACCTTTTCCTTGTCATCTCTTACCCTGCTGATCTCTCTAAGTCCATAATTATATATACCAAAGGCTGCAAATATCAAAAAGTACCCATATATAGCATCTACCCCATTAACTCTTCCTACTAAAGTAGGTCCAAGCACTCTGTTAGCATAGGGTCCTATAATAAGCGGAATAACTATATTAAAAATATTTAATAATGCTTTGTATATAGCGTTTCTTAGTATTGATTTACTCATACTCATATTACCTTCCTATAATTGTTTACCTATAGGAGGATGTGAAAAACATAGGTGTTCTTTTTCACGGACCGCTCGTGGGGCTCCACGTGCGGTGTAGGAAAACCTATAGAATACCTTTTTTCACATCCTCCTATACTATTATAATGATTATTGATGAAAATACCAAGCAATCTCATAAAATTTAAATTATATTTAATTTTTGTTAATATTCTATATTACTAAATATAGGAGGAAAACTTCTAGGACTATGATTTTAAGCTATATGCTTTTGTCACAAATAAAAGTTGATGGTGGTGTATATATTAGAATTTGAGCCCTTATGGTTTTGTCACAAAAACCGGTAGATGGATACATTTTTTAATAATTCATAAAATCATCTACCAGCTTTTGTGACAAAACTCTATAGTTCTAAACCTATCTCATAATACGCAAAATGGAGCCTGCAATTAATGTCACAAGCTCCATAAAAACTATAATCTTTCTACTGTATATTTATTTGTAAGTTCTTCTACTAACTCTGCATATTTACTGCTTTGCTTTTCTTGTAATAGAGTATTTGCAACTGTATTTTTAACTTCTTCTAATGGTTTAACGCTAGCAGATTTTTTCTCCTCAACCTTAATTAAGTGATAGCCAAATTGAGTTTGAACTGGACCACTTATTTCTCCGATGTTTAATTCAAAAGCTGCTTTTTCAAATTCTGGAACCATTCTTCCTCTTGTGAAAGCTCCTAAATCTCCACCATTAGCTCCTGATGGACAGCTTGAGAATCTTTCTGCCGCTTCTTCAAAGCTTAAGCCTTCACTGATTTCCTTAGCTATTTGCTCACATTCTTCAATAGTTTCTACTAATATGTGCTTAGCTCTAACGCTTTCTTGATCCATAAACATATCTTTATTATCATTATAATACTTAGCTATTTCTTCCTCGCTGATGTCTATCTTAGATAAGGCACTATTAATAGCTGACTGGATTAATATCTCTTTTTTCATAACCTCTACTTGAGCTAAATATTGAGCATCTTTGTCTAATCCTATTTCTTTTCCATAATTATACATGAGCTCAAAAGATATGATTTGCTCTAATAGTTGCTTTCTTCCTAAGTCAGTATTTAAATAGGACTGTCTCTCTTGTGGATATCTCGAAAGAGTTTGCTCTAAATGTTCTTGAGTTATTTCAACTCCATTTACTCTAGCTAATACATTATTTTCCATCTGTGTGCTCCTTTAAATATATTTTTATTTCCTACTCTATAGTATCATAAAAACATATACTTTTTACAATTAATTTTCTAAGTTCATAGATAAAAATTTGAAAATAAACAACAATTATTATATAATATAAATTATAAGTATTGTGAATTAATTGAATGAGGTGATATTATGTCAGAAATTATAGTTAAGGAAGGTAACATTGCCCCTGATTTTACTCTTATGGGCTCAGATAAAAAAGAACATAAATTAAGTGATTATAGAGGAAAAAAAGTCATATTATATTTTTATCCTAAGGACAATACTCCTGGCTGCACTAATGAGGCTTGCTCCTTTAGAGATAACATAGAAGAATTCAACAACTTAAATGCAGTAATACTAGGGGTGAGCAGGGACTCTTTAGTTTTACACGATAAATTTATAACTAAGCTTTCCTTGCCCTTTGTGCTTCTAAGTGATGAAAATGAAGAAGTATGCAAGCTATATGATGTAATTAAAGAAAAGAATATGTATGGCAAAAAAGTTATGGGCATAGAAAGAAGCACTTTCGTAATTGACGAAAATGGTGTGCTTCTTAAAGAATTCAGAAAAGTTAAAGTAGATGGCCATACTGACAAAGTACTAGAAGTGATAAAATAGCAGTATAAATAAAAGCATTTAGTATTAATCTGAACTTCAACCTGCCGATTAGACAGGGTGAGGTTCATTAATTTACTAAACGCTTTTTTATTTTTAATATAGCCTATTTTAGTTTCATGTTTAAATATACACCTAGTATTATTAAGCCCCAAGATATGCATATCTTACATTTTCATCATTTAAAAGCACCTCAGCATTGCCCTCTAGTTCTACAACCCCATTTTGTATTACATAGGCTCTGTGAGCTATTTTAAGTGCCATGGATGCATTTTGTTCTACCAATAACACCGTAGTCCCCTTTTCATTTATATCCTCTATTATAGAAAAGATTTGTTTTACGATTAAAGGCGCAAGGCCCATAGAAGGTTCATCCAAAAGAAGAAGCTTAGGTCTTGCCATTAGAGCTCTGCCTATGGCTAGCATTTGCTGCTCTCCACCAGATAAGGTTCCAGCCATTTGATTTTTACGTTCTAACAACCTAGGAAAGGTTTCAAATATTTTCTCATAATCCTTCTTAATTTCACCTTTATCCTTTCTTGAATATGCCCCCATTTCAAGATTTTCCATTACAGACATGTTCATAAAAACCTTTCTTCCTTCTGGCACATGAGCTATACCCAAGCCAACAATATCATGTGCTTTTACCTTTTCTAATTCTCCCCCTTGAAATAAAACCTTGCCCTTTTTAGGTTTTAAAGCTCCAGATATGGTCTTTAAGGTAGTAGTTTTTCCTGCTCCATTGGCCCCTATCAATGTAACAATTTCCCCTTGATTTACTTTTATGTTTATCCCCTTAAGTGCATGTATAGCACCATAATATACATTTAAATCAACTAGTTCTAACATACCTCTTCCTCACCTCCAAGATAAGCCTTAATAACCTTTGGATTTGTTCTTATTTCCTCTGGTGTACCTTCTGCAATAAGCTGACCATAATCAAGCACATAAATTTTGCTGCATAAAGACATTACAAGTGACATGTCATGCTCTATTAGTATAATTGTGATATCAAATTTATCCCTTATATATTTAATTAAATTCATGAGTTCTTTGGTTTCATTAGGATTCATTCCCGCTGCAGGTTCGTCAAGCAGTAATATTTTAGGCTCAGAAGCTAGAGCTCTTGCTATTTCTAATCTTCTTTGTTCTCCATAAGGCAAGTTCTTAGCCAGCTCATCTTTTTTATCTAGCAGATCAAATATCTCTAGCAGCTCTAACACTTTTTCTTCTGCTAAAAGCTCTTCTTTATAATATTTAGGAGATCTTAAAAATGAGGGTATTATACCGTAGTCTACTTTCTTATGATAGCCCATCTTTACATTTTCTGATACGGTCATATTGCTAAACAGCCTTATATTTTGAAAGGTTCTGGCAACTCCTGAAGCAGCTATGTTATGAGGTTTCATGTTTCTTGTGCTTTGTTCTTTTTCAAAGTTATATATGATATCTCCTTCTGTGGGCTCATATATTCCTGTAAGCAAATTGAAAAGTGTAGTTTTTCCGGCTCCATTAGGCCCTATAAGACCTACAATCTCTCCTAAATTAATATTCATATTAACTCCAGCTACAGCCTTTATACCACCAAAGTATCTGGCTACGTTATTCACTTTGAGCACTGACATTTTTAGGTCCTCCTTTCTTAAATAATTTAAACTTACAATTCCCCATAAGTCCTTGAGGCCTGTACACCATTATTACAAAAAGTATCAAAGAATATATAACCATCCTAAGTTCTGGTATCCCTTGAAGCCATAAAGATATTAAAGATAGTGCTATTGCCCCGGCAATAGATCCTAAAATGCTTCCCATACCCCCAAATACCACTATAACCAGTATGTCTATAGATTTCATAAATCCAAAAGCGTCAGGTCTTATAAAGTAAAAATAACCAGAATATAAAGCTCCAGCTATACCTGCAAAGAAAGCTCCTACTCCAAAGGCTAGAACCTTATAAAAAGTAACATTAATACCCATAGCTTCCGCTGCTATCTCATCTTCTCTAATAGAAATACAGGCTCTTCCGCTCTTAGAGTTAATAAAATTTCTAATTAGTAGAATAGTTAATATGGTCATAGAGTATAACCATGTCCAATTTGTATTTTGAGGTATATCGTTAAAACCGCTAGCTCCTCCTAAATATTCATTATTTAGAAGTACAATTCTTACGATTTCACCAAAGCCTAAAGTGGCTATAGCTAGGTAATCTCCTTTAAGCCTTAAGGTAGGTATTCCTATAACTATACCTGCTAGGGCTGCTAATATTGCCCCCAATATTATAGATACACCAAAAGGAAGGTTTAACTTTGCTGTGGCTAAGGCCGAAGTATAGGCTCCAATGGCCATGAAGGCTGCATGTCCTAAGGTGAATTGTCCTGTAAATCCTGTAATTAAGTTAAGGCTTACTGCTAATATGATATTGATACCTATGATTACTATATTAAGCAGAACATAAGAATCTAGTATACCTGCTTCTATGAGCACCTGACCTAATGCATACATTATAATTGTTAGGAAGGCTATGATTATGTTTTTCTTATTAATTATTTTCATATTATCTCCCTCCTATACCTTTTCTTTTACATTTTTGCCTAATAAGCCATTTGGTTTTATTAAAAGTATTAAAATTAATATTGCAAAAGCTACACCATCTTTATATAAAGATCCGCCATAAGCACTTACCATGGTTTCTGTCATTCCAAGGAAGTAACCGCCAAACATAGCTCCAGGTATAACCCCTATTCCCCCAATTACTGCGGCTACAAAGGCTTTAAGTCCAGGTAATATTCCCATAAGCGGATTAATGGAGTTATAATATACTCCTACTAACACTCCAGCAGCTCCTGCCAAAGCGGAGCCTATAGCAAAGGTAAAGGATACTGTTCTATTAATACTTATCCCCATATACTGCGCTGCATCTCTGTCCATAGCTACCGCTCTCATGGCTTTACCAACTTTAGTTTTATGAATTATATATTGCAGTAATAGCATAAGAACCACAGTGATTAATATTATATAAATATCCGTTGAATTTAATATTAAAGAACCATTAAATAACTTTATGCTTTTGTTTGCTAATACCTGCGGAAAAGTTCTTGTCTCTGCTTTTACAAAATACATGGTTCCATATTCTAAGAATAAAGAAACGCTTATAGCTGTAATTAAAGCGGCGATTCTAGTAGAATTTCTTATAGGTTTATAGGCTATCTTTTCAATTAGAATTCCGATAACAGCACACAACAGCATAGCTATGACCAGTGATGGTAAAAATCCAAGATGAAGAAAAGTAGTGACTGCAAATCCTATGTAGGCCCCCAGCATATAAATATCACCATGTGCAAAATTTATTAAATTTATGATTCCATAAACCATGGTATATCCCAATGCAATTAATGCATATATGCTTCCTAAAGAAAGGCCATTAAGAAGCTGTTGTAAAAATTGTTCCACTGTTTTCACTTCCTTTTTTATATTTTATACAATGCACAATTCACCTTAGCTATTAACAATAAAGGAGGATTGTTATTATACATTTCGTAATATTTTTAACTATGAATTGTGCATCATATATCAAAAATTTACTGAAAAGCTTAGTTAACTATTTATTATTGTGGAGACAGCTTCTTCAAGAAAGCTTGCTCTCCGTCTTTCATTTGAAGTATAGTTATTGCTTTTACAGGATTATGTTTTTCATCTATAGATAATTTACCTGTTATTGCTTGGAAATCTTTTGTAGCTTCTAGGGCTTTCTTGATCTTTTCAGGAGTAGCTTCGCCACTTCTCTTTATAGCATCAGCTAAGAAATAAGCTAAGTCATAACCTAAAGCGTTAAAAGCATCAGGTTCCTTACTATACTTTGCCTTAAAGGCTTCCTTAAATTTAACTACCTCAGGAGAGGTATCCTTTGAGGAGTAGTGATTAGTATAATAAACATCATTTAAGGCAGTTTTTCCTGCTAATTCTAAAAGCTTAGGTGAATCATAACCATCACCACCAAGTATAGGTACATTTAATCCTAACTCTTTAGCTTGTTTTACAATTAATCCTACCTCCTCATAATATCCTGGCAAGAATACTACGTCAGGGTTTGTACCTTTTATTTTTGTAAGAACAGCTTTAAAATCTGTTTCTTTTGCCTGATAAGCTTGTTCAGTTACTACCTTACCACCTAACTTTGTATAAGTTTCCTTAAAACTTTTTGCAAGACCCTTACTATAGTCACTAGTGCTATCTACTAAGAAAGCTGCATTTTTCTTTCCCAAATCTCCATAAGCAAAATTAGCCATTATCACACCTTGGAAGGAATCACTAAAACAAGTTTTAAATACATAATCTCTTACCTTACCATTGCTATCTACAGTAACATCATCTGCAGTAGCAGAGGCTGAAATTAAGGGAACCTTGTTTTGAACAGCAATAGGTGCTGCTGCCTTTGTGTTTCCTGAAGTAGCAGCTCCTAGTATAGCCACTACCTTATCTCTTGTAGCAAGCCTTGTGGCTACATTAGCAGATTCCGCATTTTCAGACTTATTATCCACCTTAACCGTTTCTATTTTCTTACCTAAAACCCCACCATTTTTATTTATTTCCTCAAAAGCTAGCTCAATTCCGCTTACTAGGCTTTGTCCATAAGTAGCTACTTGTCCAGACAATTCGTAATTAAGACCTACCTTTATAGTATCACCATTAGCTGATGTTCCTGTTTTCTTACTACATGCCGTTAATGAACTTACTACAAATAATGCTGCTAAAAGCAATGATATTTTTTTCTTCATGCAAACTCTCTCCTTATAATAAAATAATTTTAAATCTTTAGACACTTTAATTTATACCAGTTCATGTTAAAATACCATCTTCATCAGCTTGTGTTATAATTCCCAAGCAAATCGCCCCCTTTTCTTACAGTAAAAAACCTGCTTTATTTCCCCTAGTTCAGCAAATCTTTCTCTGTAATTAACGAATAATTATTATAAAAACGCCTCTATAGGAATCTATACACCTATAGAGGCGCTAATAACGCTGTACCACTCTATTTCGCTATAATAAAATTAATAGCCTTTTTCGGATTCTATTAAACCCTAGTCTTTAACGCAGCCTTACGATGCAACCTACCTTATAGGGAAACAAGTTCAACTATTAACTTATACATGCACCATAATTGCTTAAAGATGCCATTTTGGAACATGTATAAGTTAAGTTTCATCTTTGTTTCCCTATATTCAGTTGCATAACTCTGAAGTGATCATTGCTATCTAGCTAACAGGGTTCTCAGCTTTTTCCCTTCTCTGTAATTAACTTTAGGATAGTTTTGTCTTCGTCATAGTTATTAGTCTATATTTATTTTTTCAATTTTTGAAAGATAATATTTCATATTTAAAAATAAATTGCAAAGTTCATTAATAATTTAATAAAAATATTATCATAACGTTAACTGTATGTCAACCATTTAAAATATTTTTTATCAAATTGTAAACCTTATCATTCAAAAAAATTATTTTTGCAAGTTTATATACCAAATTTATTGTAAATATGCATTTTTAAGGATCAAAAAATATATATTCGGCTTCTACTATTATGTTGATTTTATAAAATAAAAAAAAGACACCTAATTAAAGATGTCTTTTTTGGTGGCTGGACCAGGAATCGAACCAGGGACACGAGGATTTTCAGTCCTCTGCTCTACCGACTGAGCTATCCAGCCACATTGACCTGGCGACGACCTACTCTTCCACAAGGTCTCCCTTGCAGTACCATCGGCGCTATAGAGCTTAACTTGCGTGTTCGGTATGGGAACGAGTGTTACCTCTATGCCATAATCACCAGATGTTCTTTAGTTTTTGAAAGAAACATGTTCTTTCAAAATTGCACATAGAATTGGATTCATATATATTGATCAAGCCCTCGATCTATTAGTATCAGTCAGCTGAACATGTTACCATGCTTACACCCCTGACCTATCAACCTTGTGTTCTTCAAGGGATCTTACTAGCTTAACGCTATGGGAAATCTCAT
>NZ_LN879454.1 GCF_001403615.1 Desnuesiella massiliensis | reverse complement strand
CTTGTATCATATAGGTTATCCCTATATGTTCGACTCCTTAGAAAGGAGGTGATCCAGCCGCAGGTTCTCCTACGGCTACCTTGTTACGACTTCACCCCAATCGCTGACCCTACCTTAGGCCGCTGCCTCCTTACGGTTAGCTCACGGACTTTGGGTATTGCCAACTCTCATGGTGTGACGGGCGGTGTGTACAAGGCCCGGGAACGTATTCACCGCGACATGCTGATTCGCGATTACTAGCAACTCCGGCTTCATGTAGGCGAGTTTCAGCCTACAATCCGAACTGGGACCAGTTTTTGAGTTTTGCTCCACCTTGCGGTCTCGCTTCTCTCTGTACTGGCCATTGTAGCACGTGTGTAGCCCTAGACATAAGGGGCATGATGATTTGACGTCATCCCCACCTTCCTCCCGGTTAACCCGGGCAGTCTCGCTAGAGTGCTCAACTTAAAGGTAGCAACTAACAAGAAGGGTTGCGCTCGTTGCGGGACTTAACCCAACATCCCCCGACACGAGCTGACGACAACCATGCACCACCTGTCTTCCTGTCCCGAAGGACTTCCCCCATTACGGGTAATTCAGGAGATGTCAAGTCTAGGTAAGGTTCTTCGCGTTGCTTCGAATTAAACCACATGCTCCGCTGCTTGTGCGGGCCCCCGTCAATTCCTTTGAGTTTTAATCTTGCGACCGTACTCCCCAGGCGGGGTACTTATTGTGTTAACGGCGGCACGGAAGGGGTCGATACCTCCCACACCTAGTACCCATCGTTTACGGCGTGGACTACCAGGGTATCTAATCCTGTTTGCTCCCCACGCTTTCATGCCTCAGCGTCAGTTACGGTCCAGAGAGTCGCCTTCGCCACTGGTGTTCTTCCTAATCTCTACGCATTTCACCGCTACACTAGGAATTCCACTCTCCTCTCCCGCACTCTAGACTTCCAGTTTGGAATGCAGCACCCAAGTTGAGCCCGGGTATTTCACATCCCACTTAAAAATCCGCCTACGCATCCTTTACGCCCAGTAAATCCGGACAACGCTTGCCACCTACGTATTACCGCGGCTGCTGGCACGTAGTTAGCCGTGGCTTCCTCCTCAGGTACCGTCATTATCGTCCCTGAAGACAGAGCTTTACAACCCGAAGGCCTTCATCACTCACGCGGCGTTGCTGCATCAGGCTTTCGCCCATTGTGCAATATTCCCCACTGCTGCCTCCCGTAGGAGTCTGGACCGTGTCTCAGTTCCAATGTGGCCGATCAACACATCAGGTCGGCTACTCTTCGTCCCCTTCATCACCCTTTACTTCACCAACTAGCTAATGCGCCGCGGGCCCATCTCATAGCGGATTACTCCTTTGATTGCTCTACCATGCGATAAAGCAATGTTATGCGGTATTAATCCTCCTTTCGGAGGGCTATCCCCCACTATGAGGTAGGTTGCCCACGTGTTACTCACCCGTCCGCCGCTAGAGACCGAAGTCTCTCGCTCGACTTGCATGTGTTAGGCACGCCGCCAGCGTTCGTCCTGAGCCAGGATCAAACTCTCAATTTAAAAATTTAAGTTTGATTGCTCATTTTGCTACGTTATTGCTTCACATTACGTCGTCAGCGTCGTCGCTGTGGTGCTCATGTATATCAAATACACTCTGCTCCTCGCTCCTAGCTTCCTAGTACTGTTTTGCACTAACTTCGCAATTTACTTTAGTCTTATGATTTCTCATAAAGAATTGCTGGTTTCATGTTTATTTTCCTCTGTTTAATTTTCAAAGACCATGTCGCTTCATCTGAGCGACTTCTATATCTTATCATTTAAGTTTTTTCTTGTCAACAAGTTTTTTTAGATTTTTTTAATCTTTTTTAACTTGTTATTTTATCAGTGTGCTTAAATGATTCGTTTCAGTGTCGCTTGCTTCAGGCGACTTCTATATATTATCACGGGTTATAATGTACAAAGTGTCTCTAATATATCATTTTTAAAAACTATTTTGATGCTTCTCTTTTTTTCTTTATATTCCTCAATAATTCGCAGAATGATACACTAGGAAGTGTATATAGGAAATCATCCTAATCTCATCATAAATAATACTTCTATTTACTTATCTTTCTGCTTTACCCGTAATATGCTTTATCTCTATTTTTATAACCCTAGTATGGTCCTTTGAATTTTGAATATATTTCTTCCCTTGCTCCATAAGCAATTATTTATCTTTTTTATCATTTTCTTAAATATTTAAATTACTATTCCTTTCGCAGTGCTCAAGACACAAAAATACATTAAATTAAACTCTCATATAACTTTTTATACTCTTGCGCCGGCTTCTCCCAACTGCTATTGACTTCCATCACTCTACCTACCAATTTTTCAAACTTGGTTCTATCTCCAAATATTCTCAAGGCTCTATTTATTGTATCCATCAGTTCTACAGCATCGTAATTTTCAAAGACGAATCCATTTCCTCTGTGGGTATAGACATCATAGTCCTTTACTGTGTCTTTTAAGCCTCCAGTTTTTCTTACAATTGGCAACGCTCCATATCTCATGGCTATTAATTGGGTAAGTCCGCAGGCTTCACTCCTTGAAGGTACTAATATAAAATCAGAAGCAGCATATATTCTTTGAGCTAGCTCATGATTAAACCCTATGTTCAAACCTAATTTTTTAGGATATTTCTTATTATAATACTTAAACATCTTTTCATAGCTTTCATAACCAGTACCATTGACTATTAGTTGAATATTCATAGCCATAATCTTTTCCATGTTATCCTCTATAAGGTCTAACCCCTTTTGATCTGTGAGTCTGCTTACAATACCAAGCAAAGGTATATTGGAATCCTCTTCTAGGCTCATTTCCTTTTGAAGCTTAGTTTTGTTTTGCTCTTTCTTATAAAAATCCTCTAAACCATAATTATCAAATATGAACTTATCCGTTTTCGGGTTATATGCTTCATAATCTATGCCATTTACTATACCCTTTAGATTCTTTTTTCTCTTTTTTAAAATACCCTCTAGTCCCCAGGAGTATTCCGCTCTTAATATTTCTTCTCCATAGCTCTTGCTTACAGTGGTTACGTAATCCGCAAGAGCAATGGCGGACTTCATAAAAGATATTCCCTCATAGTGCTTTAGACAGTTATCATTAAAATAAGCCTCTTCTTCTATTCCAAGCATCCAAAATGTATCTTTACCAAAGTTGCCCTGGTAAGCTATGTTATGAATAGTGAATATGGTTTTTAGCTTATTGTATAATGGAATGTTTCTATAAAAAGCTTTAATAAACAATATCACTAATGCGCTATGCCAATCATTACAATGTATGATATCAGGTTGAAAATCCTCTAAATATTTTACGCTCTCTGCTACAGCCTTACTAAAAAGTACAAATCTTTCATTATCATCTATATGCCCATAACATTTATCCCTGTTAAAATAATATTCATTTTCAATAAAATAGAAGGGAATCCCCTGTTCTTCCCCCTGCCATAAGCTGCAATTTACCGTTTTCCATCCTATGTAAGTTTTAAAATCACTTACCTTTTTAAAAGCCCCCCTATATTTATTGTTAATTTTATATTTAGGCATTATTATTCTTATGTCTATTCCAGTCTCTCTTAATGCTTTAGGTAATGCATAGGACACATCTCCTAACCCCCCTACCTTCATGAAGGGATAGGCTTCTGCAGTAACGAATAATACTTTCATAGCAACCTCCTGAGAACTCTTATAATAGGGCTAAGAGGAGCCATTAATTTAAGCTCCTCTTTTAAATATTTCTAATTTACCCCTCTGTATTCTGATAATTTTCACGTAGCTTTAACCAGTCCTCTATGCTTTCAGCATTAATAGGCTTACTTATAAGATAGCCTTGGATTTTATCACAGCCATTTTGATGTAAATATTCAAACTGTTCTTGTGTTTCCACTCCCTCTGCTGTAGTTCTTAGTCTAATAGATTTTGCCATATTTATAATAGTAGTAACTATAGTTTTTGCATTATCGTCATAGAGAATATCAGTTATAAAAGAGCGATCAATCTTTAATGTATCTATAGGAAAGCGAGTTATATATGCTAAGGACGAATAACCTGTTCCAAAATCATCAATGGCAATGCGTACCCCCATTTTCTTTAACTCTCTCATCTTCTTTAACTTTTCTTCAACATTATTCATTGCATTGGATTCAGTAATTTCAAGCTCTAGATATTCTGGTGCCAAACCTGTTTCCATTAAAATTTCTTGAACCATTTCAATGAAATTGCTTTGTTCAAACTGAAGAGGAGACACATTTACTGATACCACAAAAGGTTCATAACCATTCTTTTGCCAGGCTATATTTTGCTTGCAGGCAGTATATAGAACCCACTTACCAATGGCATTTATTAAACCGCTCTGTTCTGCTATCGCAATGAGAGTCATAGCAGAAACATTTCCATACCTTTCATTGTTCCATCTTAAAAGGGCTTCCACTGCTAAAATCTTACCATTAGCTACATCTACAATAGGCTGATATACCAAATTAAGTCCATCATGATCTAAAGCATTATATAAATTATGTTCAATCCTTTGCTCTTCCTTAATAGATTCATTTATATCTAAATTATAAAACTGATAGCTGTTTCCTCCGGTCTTTTTAACCTTCAATTTAGCAATGGTAGCCTGGTGAATTACCTCCTCTATAGATGCTTTAGAGGAGTCAAAAACACTAACTCCTATACTGGTTTTAAGAATAAATTCATGTTCCCTAACAGTTCTTTCACCAGTGGATTTCTTCCAAAGATCATAAATTCTATCCTCTGCAGCTTTAATATCCTTTTCCCAAAGCAATAATATAAATTCATCTCCAAAAAATCTTCCTAAACATTCCTCTTTGCGGATGTCTTTAAGAAATTGATTTGCTAGCTCTTTAAGCACTTCGTTGCCTAATTCGTAACTTCCGATGCTATTAATCTTCTTGAAATCATCTATAGAAATAACTGCTAAAAAGCTTTTTCCTTCTTTTTTTTCTAACTCCTTCAGCTTATAGGGAGCTTCTATAGAAAAACCATTATAATTATAAAGACCTGTAATAATATCCCTATAAGTTAAATTCTTAATTTGATTCAGCATCTGATTAAAGCTTTTCGCTGCTGAACCTACTTCATTTTGTATCCTTTCATCTGCCCTAACCTGGAGTTGTCCATTAGCAGCTTTTTCAAATACCTCCTTGAGCTTTAGTATAGGTGTTGATATGCTCTTAGAATATACAAAGGAAAATATCACTATTAAAATTAATCCAAAAATAATAGCATAAATAATAGCATTTCTTACTCCCACTACTTCTGAATAAACTTCTCTTTCTGAAATAGATATTATAAAGGTCCAGCCGGGAGAATCTTTAATCTTCTTAAAAAGAGCCAGCATGTTTTGCCCATTTTTATCCTTATACTTTATAGTACCGGTCTCGTCCTTTAGTACCTTTTCTAAATCATTATTATCTCCTGCAATAAAATCACGTATATTTTTCCTCAAAGGAATCTTTGAGTCCGGATGAGCTACAATCATTCCTTCTTCATTTACAATCCAGCCATAACCAGTTTCTTTTAAATCTATTCCCCTTACAATGCGATTTAAAAATTCCACTTCAACAACTATATTAACTAGTCCTATGGTTTCCCCATTATTTTTTACTGCATGGGAAATAGTTGTAATCGGTGTATTCTCATCTAAATATGGACTAATGAAAGGCTGAGATATATAATAATCTTGTTTTTCTACAAATATTTTTTCATACTGCTCTTGATTAGAGATGTCGATTTCCACACCAGTGGTTCTAAGGGCCTTACCATCCTTTTTTGCCACTGTCATATTTTTATGTTTTCCCTCTAAAACCAAATTAGGTAGATATTCCTTAATGTAGTTTATATCCATGGTTTTTATGATTGGAGATTGTGAAACTATTTTTATCTGATCGATAAACCCCGTTAATTCCTTACTTACCTCATCTGCTCTAGCCTTTGCAATCTCTCTATATTCCTTCTCTATTTGCTGAGGCATCCCATTCAATCTTTCATAGGCAAAGAAACCTAGCGCTGAAAAAACAACGACAGCACCTAGCATTAAGTAAACAAGCATTTGCATCCTGATTGATTTCATAAGCATCCATCCTTCGGTCTCTAAGAACCCAAATTTATCTTCATTCGTTACTGAGTTTAGTACTAGACTATATGTATATAATATATCGAATCAAAAGCATCAATCTTTTATAGCATATGAGGTTGGAAAATATAAGATTTTATTGCAATTTATATTTAGATTGGATTTTAAAATTAATAGTGGTGTTTTATACATTATATAATTTTGGAAACAACACAGTCAATAAGGTTACTTCTATGATTAATATTAAAAATCAGGTAATGATAGATTAAAGTTATCTGCTCTATTACCTGACTTTTAAAATTTTTACTTAAAGATTTCTTTCTCTTTCTATCACTAAGGGAATATCCTTATCTCCCTTAAGCTCCTTATCCCCTTCGATTTTTACATATTTATCTGTTATTATATTAGATAACTTTGCATTAGGCCCAATTTCACAGTTCTGAAGAATTATACAATCCTTTAATACTGCCCCCTTTGCGATATGAACTTTTCTTGAAATAACACAGTTTTCTACATAACCTTCTATAACACAACCGCTAGCCACTATAGAATTCACTACATGACTATCATTAGTGTACTTCGTTGGACTTTCATCCTTTGTTTTTGTGTAAATAGGAGACTGGTCAAAGAAAATTTCTTTATTAACTCTTGGATTTAAGAAATCCATATTTGCTTTATAGTAAGAATACAGAGAATTAACACATTTTAAATAACCTACGAAGTCATATGCTCCTACACTATATCTATCTAATGAAGAATAGATAGCTTTTTTAAGCTTTCTACATCTTCCAGTTCTCACACAATCATATACAATTTCCATAAACAATTCTTTTTTCATTACATAGGTTTCCATACAGATATTTGCTTCTTTATAGGTTCCTATGTTCTCACCCACACTAGCTATTCTATCACCATTATAAATATTCAAAACATCACATTTATAAAAACTTCTGTCAGCATCATTTACTTTTTTATAAACAATAGTTATATCATTTTCTGAATCCTCATGATATTTTGCTAACTTATGATAATCTATATTACATATCATATAGGAAGGTGCCACTATAACATACTGCTGTCTGCTATAAGTGAAATACTCCATGTTGTTTGAAAAATTATGAATATCATCATATACTGGATCATTTTCTGAAAAGTTAAATACCCTTAAACCTTCTATCTTTCTATTTAGATCCCATGGCCTTCCATTGCTTAAATGATCCATTAAGGATCTAGAGTTCATCTTTGTAAATATTCCTATATTATCTATACCAGCATTGGTCATATTTGATAATATAAAATCAATAATTCTATATCTCCCTGCTATAGGCACTGATGCTAAAGGTCTATGCCTTGTTAATTCTCTTATTCTATCTTCATTTTCATCTAGGTTGATAATACCCATATAGTTTTTTAACATAACCCTTCCTCCATTCCTGTGCTTCCGCTTCTACTCTATAGTAGAACCAGATTTTATTTCCTGACCAGCACCTACCACCGTAACCTTACTGCCATCACCGATGACACATTCTTTTCTTATGATTACATCGCTTCCTATAATGGCATTATTTATGATAACATTATCCCCTATTTTAGTATTAGGCATAATAACAGAGTTCTCTACTTTACTATTCTTTCCAATATATACTCCTGAGAATATGACAGAATTTCTAAGCTCTCCAAAAACAGCACATCCGTCTACTACTAAGGAACCTTTTACCAAAGCATTAGGTCCTATGTATTGAGCTGGTCTTACAGGATTTACAGAATAAACCTTCCAGTGACTATCATGAATATTAAGCTCATTATCCTCTCGTATAAGATCCATATTGGCTTCCCAAAGGCTTTCTATGGTACCTACGTCCTTCCAATAGCCTTTAAAGGGGTAAGCATACATTCTTTTTCCTTCATTCAGCATTTTAGGAATTATATTTTTACCAAAATCATTACTAGAATCCTTGTCGTTTTCATCTTCTTTTAAAAACTTTTTGAGCACCTTCCAATTAAAGATATATATTCCCATAGAAGCTTTATTGCTTTTAGGTAGCTTTGGCTTTTCATCGAATTCATAGATTGATAGGTCTTCTTTGGTGTTCATAATACCGAATCTACTAGCTTCCTTTAAGGGTATCTCTATAACTGCAATAGTAGCATCCGCCTCTTTTTTCTTATGATAATCCAGCATTTCGCTATAATCCATCTTATATATGTGGTCTCCGGATAATATAAGCACATACTCTGGATCATAATTATCTATAAAAGGCATGTTTTGATAAATAGCGTTAGCAGTACCTTTATACCAATTGCCACCCTTTTCTTCTTGATAGGGAGGTAATATAAACACCCCTCCATCTCTTCTGTCAAGATCCCAAGGGCTTCCTATACCGATATGAGAGTTTAGCTCTAAAGGCTGATATTGTGTTAATACCCCTACAGTATGAATACCTGAATTAGAGCAATTGCTTAGGGTGAAATCAATTATCCTATATCTTCCGCCAAAGGGTACAGCAGGCTTGGCCAATTTCTTAGTCAGTACTCCAAGTCTAGAGCCTTGGCCTCCTGCAAGGATCATAGCTACTATTTCTTTCTTAGACATTTTTATCTCCCCGTTTCTATAGGTATTTTTATAGTGCAGTATAAAAATTAAATTTATTCAATATTCTGAATAATGTTGTTTGTTACATTATAACAATTCCTCTTAGAAATATAAATAATTTCTTTATAAATCAAGGCTTCGCTGCACAATAATTAATATTAAGCATCTCCCAAAAATAACTAGTCAGTCTACTCGTCTATTTTGCGTAATACTGCGTCCACTATTAATGGAACCGGTGTCCTTCTTCACATCTTTGACTAGTTATTTTTTTACAATGCCTTATTGCACAGCAAAAGCTATTATAGACTATCTTTACTTTTTCTATTAGCTGTGAGTCTTAATAAGTTTCAAAATTTTCACCTGCAAGGGTGTCAGTCTCATAGTACACAGCTCTTCTGTTACATTAAATTCCTCTTTAGTAATCAATTCCTCATATTTTCCCTTTTGAAGGTTTATATTAAAATCAGTTTCTCTTTCTTCCCTATTTATGAAAACTGCTAAGAGCTCTTTGTTGTACCTACGAATAAAGCAAAGAAGATTTTCATTAAGCTCTAGAAAGGTTATATCTCCTTTTTTAAGCACCTCTAAGCTCCTTCTGTAGGAAGAAATTTTCTTATACCAATTTAGTATATCCTGATTTTCTCTTCCCCAAGGGTAGGCTTTTCTATTCTCTGGGTCCTTACCTCCTATTAGTCCCGCCTCATCTCCGTAATATATGAGAGGCACTCCGGGAAGACACATTTGAATAGCTGTAGCAAGCTTTAAAAGCCTTACGCCTCTTTCTTCCTGTCCAAGCTTAGTTAAAATCCTCTCTGTGTCGTGGGTTCCCAAAAGATTCATAGCTCCATAAAAGCTTTCTTCTGGGTAATTTTCTTTGAGGCTCATGAATCTTTTTTTGAATATATCTGAGCTTATATTGCCCAGTAAAAATTCTATTATCATGTCCCTAAAAGGATAATTGGTAGCAGAATCTAACTCCTCTCCAAAAACATATCTTCTTCTATACTCATAGCTTACTTTATTTGAGGCATCTTCCCACACTTCTCCTATTAGCACAGAATCCTCGTTAACTTCCTTCATTCTGCTCTTTATCATAGCTATGAACTCATCTGGAAGCTCATCGGCTACATCCAATCTCCAACCAGAAGCTCCAGCCTTCATCCACTTGCTTATAACAGAATCCTCATCTTTTATTATAAAATCCACATAGCTTTCTTCTAACTCCTCCACATTGGGATGGTTATCAATGCCCCACCAGCATTCATATTTATGTGGATATTCACTAAATCTGTACCATTTATAATATGAGGATTCTTTAGATTCATAGGCTCCGAGGCTTGCATAATTTCCGTACCTGTTGAAGTAGATGCTGTCGGAGCCTGTATGACTGAATACTCCATCTAATATTATCCTTATATCTAAATCCTTAGCCTTGTGGCAAAGCTCCTTAAATTTTTCTTCATCGCCGAACATTGGATCTATGGTTTTATAATCAGCTATATCGTATTTATGATTACTAGAAGCTTCAAATATGGGATTTAAATATATTACATTTACTCCTAAGGATTTAATATAGGGCAGTTTTTTTATGACTCCCTCTAAATTACCCCCAAAGAAATCCCACTTTGCTATTCTTCCTTCCTTAGTTCTCACATACATGGGCTCATCATACCAATCTCCATAGATAAAGCTATTCTTTTTAGGATTATTTACTACTCCATTTTCATTACCATTAAAAAATCTATCTACAAAGATTTGATATATAATGCCTTCCTTATACCAGGAGGGAGCTTTAAAATCTTTATATACTGTTATTTGATAGGGTTTAGGACTTTCAGTATATACCTTTCCTACTCCCCCTAACCCCTCTTCATTATTTCCATAGTACAAAGTTTCGCCATGATTTTTCAAAGTAAAGTAATAGTTAACTAGGCCAAGCTCCTCTAGGAAGATTTCTAAAGTATATAGGCCTATTCCCTGTACTTGCTGCTGTAAAGTCATTTGAAGGCTTCTCTTTTCCTGGTTAAACAAAGTTACATTTAATATAACTTCTTCACAAAAGTCAGCCTCAATACTGAGAGTTACCCTTGAGGCAGCTTTTACTGCCCCAAAGGGTGTTCTATATTTTAAATCTTGGGAATTGTGTACTGCATACATTTCAAATCCTCCGTTTCATCAATGCACAATGCACAGTTCACTTATTCAATGCACAATTCGCAGTTCACAATTCACAATTAAGGATATTTTTCTTAGCTGAGCTAAGAAAAATTAAAAGTTATTTTAATCGATTTTTTTCACAGAGTGAAAAAAATCTTCCTAAATTGTGCATTGGTAGAGTAAGTCGGTGGCTAATCGCCACCTTCTCCTCATCAAACCGTGCGTGCGATTTTCCCGCACACGGCTTTCCGACATTCTTCTTTCTAAGGCATTACGACTTTAATAAGCTAGTTTCTTTAGTCCCATTTCTTTGAGTTTATTTACTACCTCTTTAATCCATCTATGTCGAGGTCTGTTTTGTTTCTTGCTATTATACCAAATGGTAAATCTTTGTATGATATACCAGTCTATTTTACTCAGCTGTTTGTTTGGGTATTTTAATTTATAGTAGTTTCTAAGTCCTACTATTTTCCTATTTATTATTTTGACTAATTCATACATTTCTTTCTTTAGATTTGCTCTGTTTCCTAAAACCTCTTTTACTTTCTTCTTCATATTGTCCATTGCCTTTTTACAGGGTATTTGTATTGTGGTGTTATATCTTTGTCCTTTCCTGCTTTCTATTTGGCTACGTCTATGATGAAATCCTAGAAAGTCAAATCCTTCTTTACCGTCCCACATATTCACAAATCTTGTTTTCTCTAGATTTAACTCAAGTTCTAATCTCTCGAAAATTTTCTTTACTGCATTATATGCGTGGTATATTTCTTTCTTTGTTCTTGAGATAATAATAAAATCATCTGCAAATTTCACAAGTGTACCAAGGTGTTTATAGTATCTATCCCATACCGTATCAAAATAGTTCAGGTATATATTCGATAATAGTGGGCTTATGGATGCGCCTTGCGGCGACCCAATTTCACTTTCTTCATACCTGTCCCTTTCTACTACTCCTATTTTCAGCCATTTCCTTATGAGCTTCAATATTCGTCTATCTGATATTCGTTGTTCTACTAATATCATTAATTTATCGTGGTTTATGTTGTCGAAATATCCTTTGATATCAGCGTCAAGTACCCACCATCCTGAGTTATTGCATTTCTTTCTTATGATTTCTAATGCTTGATGTTGGTTCCTTTTAGGTCTGAAACCATAGGAATATTCCTTAAAATCTGCTTCAAATATAGGCTCGATAATTATTTTAGTAGCTGTTTGTACTATTCTATCCTTTATTATCGGTATTCCTAATGGTCTTTTCTTTCCATCTTTCTTGGGTATATATACTCTTTTAACTGGCTTAGGATTATGATGATTCTCTTTTAATTCTTGCTGTATTTCTTTGAGAAGCTTGCTCTCTCCATATTCTACAACATCATCAATATAGATTTCATCTATTCCTCCAATTCCCTTATTGGCTTTTACTTGTTTCCATGCTTTCATTAAGATATCTTCTCTATATACTTTGTCATATAGAGCATGAAACTTTCGTCTCTTATTAGTCTTGGCACTTAGATATAGTTTCCTCTGAAGTTTTCGAGCTTTGTCTATGGTGTTGTTAGCTTTCGCATTCACTCACTCTTACCTCCTTTGAAAACTTGAATGAAGCAGAGTTCCTTCCCTATATGCAGTTTTGTTGTCTGCATAATCTTTGGTACTATGAACTCCTCCGACTCCTTCTCTGCTGAATAACAATTTCGCTTTTAACTTATATGTTTTCATTTTACGGCTTTCGCCGTGCAGAGGAAGGCCTCTCCAGTTCCAAACCATACTTTAAATACATGTCGTTTTCCCTATACCGAAGGATTCTTCGATGGTGCTATCCAAGTTCTTCCCATCTTCCGTGGTCTTCGCCCCAATGCACTAGGCTCGACTTCCTCTTTGTCTACTTTCGTAGTCTATGCTTACGATACGGCAAAATTCACTTTATGTTACGACCTGTATTTTCGCTCGCACCTTCTCAGGTACTTCACCCTCACGCTTCATACCCAGTATTTCTACTACGCATGGTGATTGGCTACTAGGCTTCTTGGCAATTACCTTGACTGGACTTTCACCAGTTAGCATGGTTCAGCTTAGCTGGACGCACTGCATTGTGCATTGTGAATTGTGAATTAATTTAAATTGTGCAGTGAATTAAATTAAAGATATTAAACTCTACAGATTCTTGTACAAATACCCTGATCCCCAAATACCTGTAGCATACTCTTGAATAGTTCTATCGCTAGAGAAAATTCCAGAGTGAGCAATGTTTATGATGGACATAGATTGCCATTTAGAAAAATCTCTGTATAAGCTATCCACTCTATCCTGAGCCTTTAAATAGGAATCAAAGTCCTTTAGCACAAAAAATTCATCATTATAGGTTAATAAATGTTCATATATGGTTTTAAACTTTTCTCTATCATAAGAATAGCATCCATTTATTAAATCATTGGTGACCCTCTTTATTCTTTCATCTCCCTGACAGGTATTCCAAGCGGAGTAGCCGCCCTTTTGATAATAGTCAAGAACTTCTCTTTCCGTTAAGCCAAAAATAACTATATTGTCATCCCCAACCTCATCTCTTATCTCTATATTAGCTCCATCTAAGGTGGCAATGGTTATAGCCCCATTCATCATGAATTTCATGTTGCTGGTACCAGAAGCTTCCTTGGTGGTAGTGGATATTTGCTCACTTAGTTCTGCGGCGGGTATTATAGATTCTGCTAAGGACACCCTATAGTTTTCAAGAAATACCACCTTTAGTTTATCCTTTATTCTCTTATCATTATTTATCTTATCTCCTACTGCAGTTATTAGCTCTATGGTTTTTTTAGCTAGATAATAGCCTGGCGCCGCCTTGCCGGCGAAAATGAAGGTTCTTGGTACTATATTTAAGTCTGGATTTTCTGTAAGCCTATTATAAAGCTCCATTATCCTTAAGCAGTTTAGAGTCTGACGCTTATAGGCATGGATTCTCTTTACTTGTACATCAAATATGGAGTCAGGATTTATAGTTATCCCCTGCTGCTCCGCTATAATGTTAGCTAGATGGATTTTGTTATTTCTTTTTATCTCATATAGTTTTTGCTGTACTGCTTTATCCTCGGCGAACCTTTCGAAGTTCTCCATATCTGTGGGATGCTTTATCCAGCTTCTCCCTATGGTCTCTTTTAGCAGATTGGTTAGCTCTGGATTGGACTTTATAAGCCATCTCCTATGGGTTATTCCATTGGTTTTATTATTAAACTTATGAGGATACATATAATAGAAATTAGCCATCTCTTGCTTTTTGAGTATTTCAGTATGAAGCTTTGCTACTCCATTTACACTATGACTCCCTACCACAGCAAGATGTGCCATCTTCACATAGCCATCACTTATAATAGCCATCTTTGATATCTTATCCCATTGCCCTATATATCTGTTCCATAGGTCTTCGCAAAATCTTCTGTTTATCTCTTCAACAATCATATAGATTCTAGGAAGTAGCTTTTTAAACATGTCTATGGGCCATTTTTCTAGGGCTTCTGCTAATATGGTATGATTGGTATAGGATATGGTATTTATGGTTATTCTCCAAGCATCATCCCAGCCTATGCCTTCCTCATCCATCAGTATTCTCATAAGCTCTGGTATGGCTAAAACCGGATGGGTATCATTTATGTGTATAGCCATTTTTTCATCAAGATTTCTTATATCTATGCCCTGCTTCTTATGATGTTTTATAATGCTTTGAAGACCTGCTGAAACAAAGAAATATTGCTGCTTTAACCTCAACCTTTTACCCTCATAGAGACTATCATCTGGATATAGCACCTGAGAAATGGCCTCCACAGAGTTTTTATATTCTATAGCCTTTAAATAATCACCCCTATTAAAGGAAGAAAAATCAAATTCATTATTAACGGGTTCTGCGCTCCAAAGCCTCAAGGTATTCACTACATTATTTTCGTACCCTGCTACTGGAATATCATAAGGTACAGCTAGCACTGGATCATAATTCATATGAGTAAATTTTAATTCTCCATTTAAGGATTCTACTCTTACCTCTCCGCCAAATTTAACTATTTGAGCTTTATCTGGTTTCTTTATCTCCCACACATTTCCGTCTCTTAGCCAATTATCCGGCGCTTCCACTTGAGAGCCATTGATTATCTTTTGTTCAAAGAAGCCGTATTTATACCTTATACCGCAGCCATGACCGGGAATGTTTAGGGAAGCCATGGAATCTAAAAAGCAGGCTGCTAATCTTCCTAAGCCGCCATTACCTAGGCCTTGATCTTGCTCTAAATCCTCTAAGGTTTCTAGGTCTATGCCTAATTCATTTAGACCTTCCTTACAAGTGTCCCTGATACCTAAATTAAGAAGGGTGTTTCCCAAAAGTCTTCCTAATAAAAATTCCATAGAGAAATAGTAAACCTGCTTTTCTCCCGTCCTATTGTAACATTTGTTAGTACGTATCCATTTTTCTACTACATAATCTCTTATAAGGCTTCCAAGAGCCTCATATCTATTATTATCCGTTCCTTCTGAAAGGTCTTTGCCATGCATTTCTCTAAACTTTTCTATATAATCATGCTTAAAAGTTTTTTTATCAATTCTTAGCACAAAAATCCCTCCCTTTATATGAATGTTGCTTTATATTAATCTCTCACTTCTTCAATGCACTATATAGTTCTTTATAGCTATTAGCTGATTTTTCCCAGCTGTTATCGGAAGTCATAGCTTGAAGAATCAGACTGTTCCATACTTCTTTATCTCTATAGTAGTTTAATGCCATTTGCAATACACTTAGAAACTCATCTCCATTGTAGTTTGAAAAACTAAAGCCATTTCCTGCCCCTGTGTAGTGATTATAAGGCCTTACTGTATCCTTTAATCCTCCAGTTTCCCTGACTAAAGGTATGGCTCCATATCTTAAGGCTATTAACTGTCCTAAGCCGCAAGGTTCGAATAAGGAAGGCATTAAAAATATATCTGAGGCTGCATATATCTTATGAGCTAAACTATCATCAAATTTTATATTGGCAGATATCTTATTTCTATGCCTTGCTTCTAAATATTTAAAATATTCTTCATAAGCCCTATCTCCTGTGCCCAATATAACTATTTGCACATCCTGCTGCAAAACTCTATCAATAATATAGGTGATCAGATCCATACCCTTTTGACTAGTTAATCTTGATACTAACCCTATCATCGGGGTATCAGCCTTTATAGGAAGTCCTAAATCCTTCTGAAGACTTGTTTTATTTTCTTTTTTATCATCTATGCTATCTGATCCATAGTTCTTGTAAATAAGTTCATCCTTTTCTGGATCATAAGCCTTATAGTCTATCCCATTTATTATGCCTACTAAATCCTGATTTCTGCTTCTTAATAATCCCTCTAGCTTTTCTCCATATTGCGATGTTTGAATCTCAAGAGCATAAGTATTGCTTACTGTGCTTACCTTATCAGAAAAACTTATGCCCCCCTTCATAAAGCTAGCTGCTCCATAAAGCTCTAAGGCCCCATTTCTGTAATTTTCATCGCTTAACCCAAAAAGATCTTCCAATACTTCAGGATTGTAGTTTCCTTGAAATAACATATTATGAATACTATATATAGTTTTTATATTATGATAAAAAGGGTCCTGTTGATATTGCAATTTATATAAAACAGGAATCATAGCGGTTTGCCAATCGTTGCAGTGGATGATGTCCGGCTTCCAGTCTATTTCTTTAAGCATATTCAATACCGCTCTATCAAAATAGGCAAACCTTTCTCCATCATCAAAATGACCATATAATGCATCCCTTAAAAAATACTGCTCATTATCTATAAAATAATATTTAACTCCCTCTATCTCATAATCAAATATCCCACAATATTGATTTCTCCAACCCACAGGTACCATAAACCACTTTATAAAATTCAATTTATCTCTAAACTCAGGCTTTATATTTTTGTACTTTGGTATGACCACCCTCACATCTAAGCCCATCTTATTTAAATACTTAGGAAGCGCCCCAGCTACATCCCCTAGTCCTCCTGTTTTTATAAAAGGATCTGACTCCGAGGCTACAAAAAGAACTTTGATCATTTACATTCCCTCCCCTTTTTTCAATGCACAATGCACAATTCACAATTAAGGATATTTTTCACTTCGTGAAAAAAATCTTCCTCAATTGTGCATTGTGAATTGTGAATTAAATTTCTAAACCTCTTCTTGTAAAATACTCTTCACCTTTAGTATAGTAATGGCCATAGGCGGTACCTTTATGGTTAGGGTATATTTTTGATTGTGGCAAGGCTCCTCTTTTGAAAATAAGGCTTCGTCCATGATTTGGTTTGAGCCTCCGAATTCTTCACTGTCAGAGTTAAATATCTCTTCATAATCTCCTAAATAAGGAACCCCTATGTTAAAATCATAGTAGACCACTGGAGTGAAGTTACAAACCACTACTAGTGTTTCCTCAGGTTTTTCCGTGTTTCTTGTAAACACTAATATGCTCTGCTGGGCGTTGTCTGCGTCAATCCACTGAAAACCCTTTTGATTATAGTCTAGCTCCCATAAAGCCTTCTCCTCTTTATAAAGGTAATTTAAAGCCTTAAAGAAATGCTGTGTTTTCCTATGCATATCAAATTGCTCTATGAGCTTCCATTCTAGCTCCTCATAGTGCCTCCACTCTATGAATTGAGCAAATTCATTTCCCATAAAGAGAGTTTTCTTGCCAGGGTGGGCGAACATATAGCCTGCAAAGGCTCTTAATCCTGCGAACTTATTCCAATAATCCCCCCACATCTTATCCACTAGGGATTTCTTTCCGTGAACCACTTCATCATGAGAAATAGGTAATATAAAGTTTTCTGAATGATTGTACATCATGGAGAAGGTTATTTGGTTATGATGGTTCTTTCTATATATTGGATCTAGCTGCACATACTTAAGCATGTCATTCATCCAGCCCATATTCCATTTAAAATTAAAGCCTAAGCCTCCTATATCCGTGGGTTTTGTAACCATAGGCCAAGAAGTGGACTCCTCAGCAATGATTAAAATATTAGAGAACTCTTTAAAAATGGCACTGTTTAGCTCCCTTAAAAATCCTATGGCCTCTATGTTTTCATTGCTGCCATATTTATTAGCTCTCCACTCACCTTGTTTTCTGCCATAGTCTAAATAAAGCATATTAGCTACGGCATCTACTCTTAATCCATCTATATGAAATTCTCTAAGCCAGTATAGTGCGTTAGAGATTAAAAAGCTCCTTATCTCTGGTCTTCCTAAATCAAAGTTCGCTGCTCCCCAGCCTCTATTTTCTGCTTTAGTTTCATCTTCGTATTCATAGGTTGGTGTACCATCAAATCTATATAAGCCATGCTCATCCTTGCAAAAATGTCCTGGCACCCAATCTAAAATCACACCTAAGCCTTCCTTATGGCAGCAATCTACTAAGTACTTAAAATCCTGTGGTGTTCCAAACCTGCTGGTCACGGCATAATAACCCGTAACCTGATATCCCCAAGAGTCATCTAAAGGATGCTCCATGATAGGCATGAGCTCAATATGGGTGTAGCCCATATCCTTAGCATATTTAGGCAGCAGTTCTGCTAACTCTCTATAGGTTAAAAACTCTCCCTCTTTATTTCTTCTCCAGGAACCTAAATGCACTTCATATATATTTACAGGACTCTTATATATATTTGTTGATTTTCTCTTCTCTATCCATTCTTCATCGCTAAAAGTATAGTTGATATCCTTCACGATTTTAGAGGCATTATTAGGTCTTTTCTCAGAAAAGAAACCATAGGGATCAGATTTTAGTACTACTTTATCATCATTTAAGGTTATGGCTAATTTATATAGTTCTCCCTCTTTTATGCCAGGTACAAATAAGCTCCAAAGCCCATTATCATTTACTTGCTCTAAGTCGTAGCCCTCATCTAAGCTCCAATCATTAAAGCTTCCCACTATTTTTATGTTCTTTGCCTTTGGAGCCCAGATAGTGAACCTTACACCGTTCCTTCGACCTTCCTTTTTGTAGTGAGCTCCCATAAATTTGTAGCATTCATAATGCTTTCCTTCATGAAATAAATAAATATCGTAATCTGTTAAAGGTGGATTTTTCTTAGCTTGAGGAGAAACATTCTTCTTAGTTGAAGAGAGCGCTTCTTTATCCTCTGCAGCTTTGCTTCTATTTCTTCTTTTTACAGGCTCTTCAACTATTTTTTCTTCAGTGGATTTTAATTGCATATCATCACTAATCTTTTCATCAGTTTTTCTTCTTCTGGAAGTGCTTTTAGCTTTTATGTTTTTCTCATCCTTTTCTGATGATATAGATACATCCTTAGCTATATCCTCCATATTTGCAATTTCCTTTTTCAAATCCTTCACCTCAATCTCAATTAATGATTATAAAACTTCCAAATTCTTTAAATTAAACGTCCCTTTATTTATAAGAATGACTTACAATATATAAGGAAATAAGTTAATATTACAGCAAAATCAAGTTTCCTCTGACACTAAGAGAAAAGCCCATAAGCACTCTCTAAAAATTCTTGATTTTTTAGACTATTCTTTCTCTATACTATTCTACATTTTTTAATTTCAACCTTCTGAAAAATATGTCACATCTCTAGTTTTTACAAAATCATAATATATTACAATGAAATTGTTTTCGCTACATTCTTGCAATGGTATACATTTGTGATTTATTACAATTTCTGCAGTAAACTTTTGTGCAAATATCTATATATTAAATTTACTTTCTAAAGTTGCTAGTTTTGTTACAAAATTAGGATTAGAAACATATGGTTGTAAAATTGTAAATTATATGGTAATATATTCACGCAAACAGCTGTTTCATAATATTATAGACATTATATTTGGCTGGATTACTAATAGAATTACGTTACTAATTTCTATATTAAAAGGAGGTAACAACAGTTGTTAAAAATAATGACAAATGGTAACATTTAGTAACAAATAACATTAAGAATATAGATTAGCAAGATTTGGGTATAATTATCTTAAAGACTTATCATGAAAGAAGATGAGAATAGTGAAGATAACCATGAAAGCAATATTAATAAATGAAACTGATGAGCAAAAACAAATTATAAATAATTTAATGGTAGTATTTTGCACAGCTATAAGATATTCATTTAAGAGATTATTAGAAAATATAAAAATAAGTGACTTAGAGAAAGCTGTTTATAAAAAATATAATCTAAATATACGTCAAGCAAAAGATGCAGTAGAATCAGCAAGACAAACTATTCTCTCTCAAAAAGAATTAGTTAAAATGAATTATGAAAATTATTGTAATAAAATTAAAGCTATTGAAAAGATATTAAATAGCAAAAAGAAAATATCAGATAAAAAAAGAAATGCTTTAATAAGTAAATTAGATAAAAGACAAAGAAAAGCTAATTATTTTAAGAATTTCATTGATACAAATACCATTCCTTCAGTAACTTTTGGAACTAAAGAAATATTTATAAAAAGGTGTAAAGGCTTAATTTCCAAAGAAGAATGGAATAGTTGTAGAAATAACAGAATCTATAGTCGTGGAGATAAAACTAAAAGTGGTAATCCTAATTTAAGAGTTATTATAAAAAATGGTATGAGCTATTTAGAAATATCAACTCTTGAAAAAACATCTACAAACAGAGCTATTAAAATTCAAGTGCCAATATATTTACCGCAAAAGTTATCAAGAAAAACTGGTAAAGTTAATGGTACTAATTACAGAGAGTTATTCTTAAATCATTTAATAACTGGTGAAGCTTATCAAGTTGAATTGTTAAAAAGAGATGGTAAATATTATTGTCATATAACCTTTGAATTACCAAAAACAGAAGTAGTTTATACAGGACATAATAGAGTTATAGGAATAGATACAAACCCAGATGGATTTGCATTAACCATGATAGATAATAAAGGAAACTATAAATGGCATACTTATTTAAAGCAACATGAATTATTATATGCTAGAACCAATAGGCGTGAAAATTTATGTGGAGAACTTGCAAAACAAGTTATATTAATAGCGAAAACATACCAATGTGGTATTGCCATTGAGGATTTAAAATTTAAAAATGACAAAGATGTTCATAGTAAATTTGCTAGAGTTAAACATCAGTTTATATACTCTAAATTATTAACCATGCTCTATAGTGCTTGTGTAAAAGAGGGTATAGAAACACTTAAAGTTAAACCTCAGTTTACAAGCAAAATAGGATTATATAAATATTGTCATCAATATGGCATGGGTGTTCACAATGGTGCCGCAATGGTTATAGCTAGAAGAAGTTATAAACTTAAAGAAAGAGTTCCTAAAATTTTAAAGGATAAATTAGTAAATGATTTATATAAATTTAATAAGAAAAATGAATGGTCAAAATGGAATGAAATAAATAAAAATATAAAAGGAAAGGTAGGTGAAAATCCTGATTTATGGTTAGTAAATAGGAAGAAAATACTTGGATTAGTAAGTTAATAATAACTTTAATATAGATTTAAACTGCCAAAGTACACTTAGTTGAAAGGCTTTGGTGGATAATTAACATTAGGGGCTGAGTAACACTCGCAATTCTGTTGTACTTTATAAATGTCTAAAATTATAAAGGCTATATAGAATTTTAGTATTATGGTACTAACCTAAGTAGTTGAATCCTGTGATACTACCGCCTTATTTAGCCAATAAGGTGAAAAATCATGCAAAAATGGTTAATATTACTGTTTGTTATGATTTTAAAAATCAGGTTGGAGAATGAAACGAGCTACTTCCATTTTGGGAATTATATTTAGTTTATCTTTAATTGTTTTAATGACTGGATGTAATTCATCAGCCTGTGTCAAGTAAAAACTAAAAAATTTTTAAATTTTTCACATAAAAAAATAGAACCGAGCGATTTCTTCAACGAAACCACCCGGTTTAAGATTATTAAGAATCATCCGTCCTTTGCTTTGGTTTATTGATATTTCTATAATTCATCTGCCGTAAGCAATTCAATACCTTGCTCCTTCCAATCTCTTAAAAGAGAAAGAACATCAAAAACATTTCTGCCAATCCTGCTCATATCTTTTACAATAACGGTATCAATCGCATTTACAGATATGGCATTCTCAATTTCCTTGAGTCCTTTCCTATTGAGATTCAGCCCACTGCCAATATCTCTTGAATATCCAACTATGCTAAAACAATGTTGCTCGGCCAATTTCTTTAACGATCTTTCTTGCCCAATCAGATAAACATCATTTAAATTTTCAGCATTAGCAATCCTGCTGTAGATCCATACTCTCTTCATTATAACATCTCCATTATTTTTTCATAATCATCGGCAAAGTTCCAGACAATCTCAATCTGATTTTCACCGAACACATATATTGAATCAACGAGTTCATTCACTAAATCCCTGCTTAGTTCTTTGATTTCCTGTTTGCTTTTGAAGTGTTCGACAAATTGGTTTTCCGACTCCTTATTCTTTAGTTTTTGAATTTCGTAATCGGCTTCCAGTTTACTAATCTGTGAGGATGTTTGTTCAATCTCTTGATTGTACATTCCCCTCTGCTTCAGATAGTCATCTTTACCGATCTTCCCATCTGAATATTTCTCATATTCCTCAATTCTCAAAGCATTTAGCCTTTCAAGATATTGCTGAGCTTTCCTTAAGGATTGTAATAATTCAGCCACTTCACTTTCTGATTTTTCTTTTGCCTTAAGTACAAGCTTTTCTGCTTTGTTGGCTATTTGAGCCTGTTGCCGTATTGCTTCCAATAGCACTTCCAGAATCATTGGCTCCTTAGTTCTTCCATGAAAGCATAGGCTGTTTTCGTCATAATAGTTGCTCTTACAAATATAATAAGGCACCTTTGTGTGAGAGCGTTGAAGGTTTTTCTTACAAATACCGCATTTAACTTTGCCGTAAAGAACTCTGGTATTATCAATCTTATACTCCTTACGCTTGGATATTTGACGGATCGCCTTTTGAGCTTCCAAATACAATTCCTCGCTTATAATAGCTTCATGAGTATTGGGAACCACAATCCATTGCTCTCTCGGAACAGCGACCGTACTCATGCTATTTACGTCAGGCTTTTCCCTCTTATGGTTGATTGTCTTTCCTGTGTAAGTTTCATCTTTAAGGATTTTTAAGACAGCCATAGTTTGCCAAACCAAATCTCCTTTGGCTTTTCTCCACTTTTTGTTATTATGATTTTTTTGGTAGTGCCTTGCAGGTGAAGGTACTCCATCTGCATTGAGTATTTTGGCGATCGCACTTGTATTGTTCCCCTCGGCTGCCAATTGAAAGATTCGCTTAACAACAACTGCAGCTTCCTCATCAACAACAATTGCATTTTTCTTATCCTTCGCTTTGAGATACCCAAATGGAGCGAAAGAACCAATATACTCGCCCTTTTTCATTTTGGCTGTTTTAGCTGTCTTTACTTTCTTTGATAGGTCTTTACTGTAAAGGTCGTAGATAAGGTTCTTCAACCCAATATCAAGGCCTGCCGTTATACCATTATCTTTTGCACTGTCATATCCGTCATTTACAGATATAAATCGAACTCCTAAAAACGGAAATACTTGCTCCAGATAATCCCCTAACTCCAAGTAGTTTCTGCCAAATCGTGAAAAATCTTTTACCACAATACAGTTAATTTCTCCTTGCCTTACTTTGGTTAACAACTGCTGTACTGCCGGACGTTCAAAATTCGTACCGCTGTAGCCGTCATCGCAAAACTCCAAGATGTTTGAATCTGCCAAATCAGGATGGCGACTTATAAAATCCATCAACAGATCACGCTGATTACTAACGCTGTTGCTTTCAATTTTTGCATCATTTTTTGAAATGTCCGCATCCTCATTGGAAAGCCTAATGTACATAGCTACTGAGACATTCTTGTTCATCAGGCTTCACCTCATCTTCTATAGTGTTAAGATAATCAAGTAATTCCTCATATTCGTCTTTAAACTTAAAATTGATCTGTATACTCCTATCGGCATACAGTTCCACAGTTTCTATGAGGGCTGCAACCATTTCTTTAGTTAATTCTTTTTCATCTCGGAATGCTCTAAAAGAAGATAACCACTGGTTTTCATAGGAATATGTTTGATCATACTTCTTCTGTTGTAACAACAATTCATTTAGTCTGTCTTTTAATGCAACTTCATCTTTCTCATACTTGATTTTTGCATATAGATACTCCTGTTCAGTAAGCAGTTGTTCAATATAATCATCATAAAGAGAACTTCGCAAGGAAGTCAGCCTTTCAATTTGTGCTTTAACCTTTCTGATTTCATTAGCCAAGTTGTCTTTCCTATTCTCATAACTCGCATCGGAATTTACTTTTCTCAGAATATCATCCACCGATGCAACCATATCTATTTGACTGCGAATAGCAGCATATACTGCTTTAATCATATCAGTTTCTACTATATGCTTTCTCGTGCATTTATAACCACTATTTGTTTCGTAAGTAGTGCATGAAAAATAATAATAAAGCTCATCATTTTTAATCCTTCTCCTGCGAACAAGTTTACATTTGCAATCTCCGCAAATAGCAATATCCTTAAAAATATTCTCAGTATTTTCAAAATGCTTGTTTTGCTCTAAGCGTTCAGTAAATTCTTTATATACTTCCAATCGTCTGGCATGGACAATATCAAAAGTTTCTTGATCGATAATCTGTTCATGGTCGTTTTCAATAATTGTCCATTCATCTCTTGGCACTCTTGATTTTCGCTTGCCTTCATAAAGGGATGCCTGAATTTTGCCATATATCTTGTGTCCTAAATATACTTCATTCTCTGTTATAGCTTTAATTGCCTGACGCTGCCAGATATTGTTATTATAACGGGCATTTTTCCACTCGCCCTTTAAATGTTTGTACTTGCTTGGAGAAGGTATTCCCATATCATTTAAGCGACGAGCTATTGCAGTATCGCTCAGCCCTTCTTCTACTTTCCACTGGTAGATTTGCCGAACGACTAAAGCAGCTTCCTCGTCAACTACAAGTTTATAAGTGCCGTCATCCGGCCTGCTGTATCCATAAGGCACGTGTGCACCTAAAAATTCACCCTTCGACTGTCTTTCTCTGAAGGTAGAGATGATTTTCTTGGATATGTCCTTTGTATAAACATCATTCAAAAGATTTTTCAAAGAAATAATCAAGCCTTCATTACTGTTTTCAGGGTTAAAGCTGTCATAATTATCATTGATAGATATAAAACGGACTCCAAGAAACGGAAAAATCTTTTCAAGATAGTTTCCGGTTTCAAGATAATCTCTGCCAAAGCGCGAGAGGTCTTTTACCACAATGCAGTTCACTCTGCCTGCTTTAACATCGTCCATAAGCCTGTTAAATTCAGGACGGTCAAAATTCGTTCCTTTTTCTCCGTTGTCCGTATATATTGAGTAAATCTGCAAAAATGGCCTTTCCTCAACGAATTGTTTCAACAAATATGTCTGATTTTCAATGGAATCACTATCTTTTCTGTCACGCACATCCTCAATAGAAAGACGGACATACAGTCCTGTTTTAAAAACCTTCTCCTGTGTTACCGTTTCTTTTTGTGCGATCACAGACTGTCTTCTGCTTTTTCTTGCCATGATTAAATCGCCTCCTTAAACGCAACACTCGCATCAAAGGAGTCTGATTTGCTGGCGCTTTCTATAAAACGAATAGCACTTTCATATTCCGCTTGATGTTTAAAATGAATATCGATTTTCCCATTTTCATATACATATATTTTCTCCATCAATGACACAACTACTTTTCGTGTAAGCTGCTCAATGTTTTGGTACTGCTTAAAATTCTCAATCCATAAGTTAGTTGGCGTCTTATTGTTTATAATATCTTCAATCTCTTGTTTACGCTTTAGTATAAGCTTTTCTGCCTTTTGAATTTTAGCATTATATCTGCTGACATGGTTTCGGTATTCTTCTTTGGTGATTACTTTATCTACAAAGTGTTCGTATGATGTCAGCTTATACTTTTGAATCTTTTCTATTTCCTCTTGTGCCTTGACAATTTGAGCATCCAATTTCAATATTTCTTCTTGCTTGTAAGGTAGTGTATCGATATATGTTAGAATACGTTCAATATCAAGAATACTGCGTATATGTACATTTAAAGCCGCCAAAACAGCTTCTTCAAATGCCTTTTCACTGATATTATGGGTAGTGCAACTATTTTTATCATTTCGGTTGGTAGAACAAGTGTAGTAGTAATATTTTTTCCCATTAGCAGGAACCGTCTTGCGGATCATATTTTCTTTACAATCTCCGCAGGCAATAATACCTGAAAAAAGATATACGGTTTCCTCAGCAGGGGCAATCCGAGTGTCATGGAGCAATAAACCATTTACTGTGGTAAATAGCTCTTTTGATATTATAGGCTCATGTGCATTTTCCACTCGCACCCACTCTTCTTTAGGACGTTCAACTCTCGTTTTTATTTTGTAATTCGGAGTGGTTCTTTTTCCCTGCTCCAACACACCGATATACAATTCATTTGTTAAGATTCGTCTGACTGCAACGGCAGACCAGAGAGCCTGCTGTTTTACTTTAAAGGTTGTTTTGTACCTTTCTCCCAATGAGCGTTTATATTCCATAGGGGACAGGATACCCATTTCATTTAGTCGGTTGGCTATACCCTGCTGGCTCATCCCTTCAAGTTTCCACTTGAAAATGTCACGGACAACTTGAGCTGCATATTCGTCTATTTCCAGCTTATTCTTATTATTCTCAGCTTTCTTATAGCCATAAGCAGCAAAAGAGCCAATAAAATCACCCTTTTTACGTTTGATTTCAAGTTGGCTCCTTATTTTAATTGAGGAATCTCTGCAATATGAGTCGTTTATTAGATTTTTAAATGGAATCATGATGTTATCGGTAATATTTGAACCTTCCGCACTATCATAATTATCATTGATCGCAATGAAACGCACACCAAGAAAAGGAAATATCTTTTGAATATATTTCCCTGACTCAATATAGTTTCTGCCAAAACGTGAAAGGTCTTTTACGACAACACAGTTTACCTTCCCTGCCTTAATCTCTTCCATCATTTCTAAAAAGGCAGGCCGATTAAAGTCAACGCCACTATATCCATCATCTACGTGCACAGAAGCAATTTGGATTTCTGACTTTGACCTTAAATATTCACGAATTAGTTCCTTTTGGTTTGAAATGCTGTCACTTTCTTCTTTATCTCCATCATCTCTTGAGAGTCTTACATAAATAGCAGCATTATAGGTTTTGTTATCTTTTAAAAATTCCATGAGTAAAGCCTCCTGTTTGTTTAAAGTATTAGCAAAACTTTAAACACATTAGGCTTCACTGATTATAGTCCAATAAAAGCTTAGCATAAAATTAACTGCGCGTCCAGATTTCCGAAGCGCCAATTTGTAAAGTTTTGCCTTCTACTGTTCTATAAGCTTCTAAAGTAATTCTCCAACCTGTCTTCTAATGTTGCTGTTGTATCGGCGAAACTCATCTTAACCACAACCTTGCCACATCTGAAGCAGTAAGGATTTTTCACTTGTCTGATAAAATCTTTCTTTCGTTCTTCCACCGGTAAATCCGTATTGACTTTGACTGTTTTAATATCTACTAAGGTGGATGGATCAACTGTACGTATATCTATATTTTTCATGTCCGTTATGGTCATGGCTGTATTCATGAAACCGCTCCTTTCAAAAAAAGCGAGCAGCTATTCCCATAACCGCTCACTCAATCTTGATAAAAATATTCTTTTCTTTTTACTTTACGGAAAAATGCTTTTACCTCATCAAGAGAATCTGTCACCCTATAGTCTGATAGGGCACCAAGCACCCTCTTGCGGTACTTTCCTTTTTTACTGATCCTGAAATCTAAAATGGCAATGAGACCGGTATCAGTTTCACATCGAATCAAGCGCCCCATACCTTGCTTTAGCTTAATGAGCATTTCAGGAAAAATAATAAATTCTATAAACTCTTTCAACTCCGCATACTGTTTCTTCCTATGTTCCAAAATCGGTGTCGGTGTTGGAAACGGCAAGTTGACGATAATAAGTGAAGATAGAATATCTCCGGGACAGTCAACACCTTCCCAAAATGAGCCTGTAGCAAAAAGAACACTGTTTCCGCTGTTTTTAAAAGCTTCAACAATGTTCTTCTCACTTTTATCCATTTTCAGGACCGGATATTTGATTCTGTGTCTCGCCAATTCATATACTCTTGATAATAAAGAGTAGGAAGTAAACAAAATCACTGTATGCCCATAGGCTGCATCCACAATCCTTATAATTTCATCAGCTAAAGCCTCAATATACTCATTGCATTGTTTATCAGGAAATGGTACGTTTTCACTGACATAAAGCAATGCATTATTTTTATAGTCAAATGGAGAACGACAGCTCATCTCACTGATAAAATTTTTATTGACCTTATCTATTCCCGCATTGCTTTTGAAGTAGGTAAAGCCTCTATCATCTGATAATGTTCCGGAAGTCAAAATCTTTGGGATTCCGTTTTTCCATAGTACTTTGTGCAATTGATCCTCTAAATCTGTTGGGATGCAGCAGATAGAAACCAATTTGTCGCTCAAAGGGTTTTCAAGCCAGTAAATGATATTCTCTGTCCGGAAAAAAGTTTCAATCTGTTCTTTTGATTCCAAAAACATAATCTCCAATGTCCTGCTCTTTGAAATATCCACTGCACAGTATTCCTGAATATTTTCAATGATTTTTAACATGTCTAGAAGCAGTCTTTTTTCATTGCGCCCTATGAATATACCAATTTGTGATGTTTCATCATCTACAGCATCCAGGTTAATTTTTGAAACCAGACTTCTAAAAAATCTCGTCCTCAGAACAGATAAACTGTCTAACTTCATTTTTGCTATCTGTAAATATGCCTTATTACCTTTCAGATTGCTTTTTAGCACATTGGTCATGATCGTTATATCTTCACTTGAAAATCTTTTCCCAAATATTTGCATAGCTGCATCCGGCAATTTATGTGCCTCATCAATAATTTCTACAGAGTGTTCCGGAATAAGAGTATGCTGCCCTTTGACACGTTTCATTGTATCTGCCAAGTAATAGTTATGGTTACATACTTGAAAGTCATGAATTGATGATCTCGCATAATCCATATACTTGATATACTGGCATTCCTTATAGTAAGGGCAGGAAATTTCACAAGCTTTGGGTACATTGATTTTTTGAACAATATGGTTTTTCAACCCTTTGTATTCATCCAAATCAATTCCGTAATCCGGTATCTTTAATGCGGACAATTTATAAAGCAGTTCTCTGTCCACAGCTTTTTGACTACTCTTTAAATAACTCGTTAACCGGTCGTATCGCATCTGACAAAAGTAATGTTCTTTCCCCTTTCTTAAAACTGCACTTAAAGGACGATCAATCACCTTATTCTTCAGCAATATATCAGATAAGATTGGGACATAAGTGCGAACAATGGCATTTTGCAAATCAATACTGGATGTTGATATAACACAAGGGACAGAGCAGTATTCATTGTCCAAATATGTAAGTATACCTGCTTTGCTACGCTTTTGTCTTTCATAAAGAGCATAAACAACACAAGCAACTATGTAAGCATAGGTTTTTCCCGTTCCAACCTCTGCTTCGCAAATAGCAATATGATTCTGCTTAATTCCTTCATACATCATTTTAGATAGCTCAATTTGATTTTCCCTGATTGTAAATCCGCTTGCTGCCATCAGTTTTTTGAAGATAAATTCAATCATGGCATTCGGGTTTTCAGGAAGTGTGACTTGATAAGCAGGTGTAGCAATAAACTTCTCTATTAGTTTCTTTTTTATATCATCAGAATAAACTTGCTTGCTTTTAGCAAAAGCAACCATACAATTTCTCATCAAGCAAATTACATAGTAGGTATTTATGCTTCTATTTTCTTTCACCATGAAAATGTAGTTTTTATCAAATGTAAAAAGATAACGAAATTCGTTTCTGTTTCCATGCTTTTTGAGATATTGTTGCATTATCGATTCGTCTGTCGTTTTTATCTCAAACATAATTTTCCTCTCCTTAGTATTATGTGGGATACTTGACAGCACAATGATACGGTGGCCTGTACTACTATTTGAGCGATTTTGAATAATCAGCTTTCGTACAGGCCACCGCATAGTTTCTGCTGTCAAGCAATTCGTTTGAACAGTAGAATTGGTGTGTATCATATTTGTTCTCAACGCCCCTGATACAACTGAGGGGATATATCAGTTTGTCTTTGGAAAACATCATATAAGCTGACATGGCTATAAGTTCTCAAGCCAAATGAGCGTTATCCCGTCATTCGTTGCGGGCTGCCCAATGCGGTGAGGCGTTCAAGGCAGAAGTATCATTATTTATCCCTTTGTCGGTCATCGCAATTAGCCATTCCACTGGCTATTTCAAGCCGGAGGTGTTCGCTCGCGTCCAGGACGGTCATGGCGCTCCGCTTTCGTTGCTTGCCATTTCTGGCTGCAAAGGTGGTTTTCCTGATATACCGTATGTTCAGTTTTCAAGGAGCATAAGGAGAGTAAAAAATAACCCCCTCACTTCTAAGCCGGAAAAGTGAGGGGGGTGTACGGAATTATTTTTTATTTTCCATATATTTTTTTAGCTTCTTTAGGATTCTGTTCTTTCGATCACTTATGGTCATTACTGGTATGCCACTTTCCTCTGATAGCTGTCGCTGACTTTTTTCTTCATAAAATAATTGGATGATTAAATTCAGTTCATCATCAGACAAAAGGGATAGACACTCCCTTAATTTCTCAATCATGATTTTAGTGACAATAGAATCACAAATATCCTCTGTAAGCCTATCCACGAGCATTTCTTCTCCCAGAATATCCTCATAGGCATTATCAAACTGTGAATACAAGAACCTGCCATGTGCCAAATCCCGTTCTTCCAAATAGCGCTCTCTTCTGAGCATTTTGAAATACTCTCTGTAAATTTCTTCTGTTACCTGTTCAACGTGATTTCCAATGCGTATAAAAAACTTCTTTTCCTTATCCATTTTCTTAACCTCCAAATTTCGTTTTGATGAATGTTCAAGCGAAATTTGAAAGTCATGGATAACGGGCGATGCTTGTTTCCCACCGATTTGTGCTATAGATACAGGTCTTCATAAAGGCACCTCCAAAATTCCTGAAGTATGCCTTTAATACAAAAACGTCTAAAAACACGTCGTTTTGTTTTAAGGAATGTTCATGCTTAATATGAAAACGAGAGCTGTAAGTTCCCCGCCTTTTCATACAACTTTCTCCTGTTTCCGGGCATAAAAAAAGGCCGGAAGTGAACTAATCACCTCCGGCCTTAATCGCCGCCATATTTACTGATAAAACAGGGCATTAAAAAAGCCCCAAAATCCTATTTGGATATTGAGGCTGTAAGCTTCTATATTCAAGTTAATTTATGCCATAATTCACCAGCATAGACAGTGTAACATGTTGGAAGTCGGAAAGCAGTAGGGAATTAATCGGGACTTTGTCGGGATTAAGTCGGGATTAAGTCGGGGTTGTCCAAACAGCAAAAAAGCTCGGTATCTCACTTTCTCCTTCGATTGCAGCAAAAATTCCTCTCATTGATGGAATTGTATAGCCCCAAAGGCAAATAGCGAATAAATCAATCGCTTCCCGTTTTTTATCGTAATATGTACTACGCTCCATATTTAATAATTCAAGCATTTCCTGCTCTGAGTATTTGGAAACCGTCAAATATTGTTTACTTAATATTTCATGATACATCTTCCCGTTATCTGGATATTCATAAATTTTATTCATTGTGGAATCAATCAATGAAATGAGCCAATGTGTTTCAAATAAGGATCGTACATTTTCTGAAAACCTATTTTGTTCAGTTTCAGGCGCAAAATTAGCCAGGTACTCTAATGCTCTCTCCAAATTTTTACCGCAATAACATTCGGCACTCTCACATATTTGATAGGCTCTATTTGATGTTGACCACACGACCGGACGATATATTTTAAGAAGCAGTTTTGTTTTATGTAGAACCGTAGTGCGCTCTATATTTAATCCTTTATACATTAGTGCGCATTGTTTCATTACTTTGCTCTCTTTACGCATAGCATCTGTCCTTCCTTAATTTTCATATTGACATCTGTTTCAATCAAGTGTAACATATATAACGAACGAAGTTGCATATCGTATATCCAAATTATACACGAACACATTTTCGTTTGTCAATAGAATTATTGTGTACGATGTTGCATATTGAGCATATAAAAACGCATTGCTTAGGAAGGAGCCAATATCATGTTGTTTGGTGATAAAATTAAAGAACTGAGAACTTCGGCAGGAATGAGTCAACAAGAATTAGCAAATAAAGCAGGGCTTTCCTTACGATCTATTCAAAATTATGAGAGCAACCAAAGATACCCCAAAGACGTAGCGATTTTGAATAAGCTCTGCAAGGCATTGAATACCACAATAGAAGAACTGATGAAAGAAGAAGATAATTTTATTCAGGAAGCATCTGAAAAATACGGCACTCGTGGCAAAAAAGATGCTCAAAAATTAGTTGATGAGATAGGGGGCCTTTTTGCCGGTGGGGAATTGAATGAAGAAGATAAAGACAAAGTTTTTAGAGCTATCACTGAGATGTACTGGAGAGCCAAGGACAATAATAAGAAATATACCCCTAAGAAGTACCGAAAAGAGTCTGATGAATAGGTTACTGTCCGTTTTATAGTACACATTATTTGGTATAATGGGGATACTAAGGGGGTGAATCACGTATGCCGAACAAAGACTATATTCAATCGGTTGCTTCCGGGTTAATCAAGCGTTATGATACGAGAGATCCTTTTGAACTATGTAAAGCTATTGGAGTTGAAGTTTTTTATGCTGATTTAGGGCATCTCAAAGGAATGTACAAATATCTTAAACGGAACCGTTTTGCAGTCATCAATGAAAAACTTGATGACTACATAAAAAAGTTGGTCTGTGCTCATGAATTAGGGCACGACTTATTACATAGGGATTTGGCCAGGAGGGTATGCTTACAAGAATTTGTGCTATACGATATGAAAAGCCGTCCTGAATATGAAGCTAATCTATTCGCATCTGAGATTCTTCTACCGGATGATGCTATTTTTTCTTATGCACATGAAGGTTACGATATTGAACAAATCGCACGGATACTTTATACCGACATAAATTTAATCGCCCTAAAAATGGCTTCTATGAATGCCCGGGGATACCAATTTAGAACAGTTTATGATCCGAAATCCGATTTTTTAAAGAAATAAACAGAGCATTTTCTTCATCGAAAAGCTCTGTTTTATTTTATTGTATATTTTAGAACAATAGTTTTATTACAGTTGTTTGATATACTATGCAATATTTATGATTTCTTCCGCTATTCTTTTGGCTTCATTGATTGTTTCTATTAGCACATTTTTTTCATCTTGATTGATATCCGCCATGCGAGCTGCAGAAGCAAGCCTTCCATAAAATTCATATTTATTATTGTAATCAATGTACTCTTGAAAAATATCTTTAAGCTCATAAAAAATATAGCTTAATTCTTTGGCAAGCTTTGTGCATACCACCTGTCTCCCTGCAAACTCAACCTTCCCAGCCCCAATAACAATAGGCGGATTTCCCTGCCATAATTCAAGGTCTTTTGTCATAGCATCAGTAATGACAACATCTGCTCCACCCCACAAATGAACATTTTCACTCACTTTGAAGTTATTTGCCAAAACTTTTGCCTGCAAGTTCTCAATCTTTTTCATCAGCATATAATAATACCTCCGGCTTAGATAATTTTTTCATGAAATGTCCTTTTTCCATATTTTAAATGAGTATTCCGGCTCTGTTTGAGCCACCTGTCCGGACTTTCAGAGCCACCCTTCCGGTGGATGAGAGCCAGTATTCCGACATTAGGGAGCTAGTATCCCGCATTTATTCCACGGTTCTCTTGACAATGAGCCTCCATCGGCATGTTTTCAGGCATCAAGGGCACCACCCATACTGAACAAAGAAGCAGGGCTTTGGAGAATGGGTAATGCCCGGCGTTATAGCCTAACATGCCTTCTCATTGTCAAGAGACTTTCGCGGCATAAACGCTGCTTGGTTTTTCTGACCGGAATGGTGGCTCTCGCCACACCGGACCGGCGGCTCTGCCGCACAAGAATATTCATTTTAATAATGTCATCTGGAATAACATCATGTTTTACACACATTTCACATTTAAGACTGTAAGCATTTTTAAAAACAAATTTTTGCATTCCATAATTAATCATTTCCTTGCATATATTGATAACCTGAAAATCCATTGAATCCGATATATTCAAGCTGCATTCAATGACAGTTGGAATACCTATTTTTTGTAGTATTGGATAAACAATATCCTTTACAGGCCATGCAGCTCTTCTTGTTACCTCTCCGCCAAAAAATTCAAAGAATTCTTCACATCCTTTATATTCTATCAATTCTTTAGTTAGGACGAACCAGAGTAGCCCTTCCCTCCCAACAAAGGACCTATTTTTTTCAAATGTGGCAAAGCTGTCTTTTATCTTTTCAAGTATAACTCTATCAATTCCAATACTTTTGAATTCATCAATAAGAGTGCTCTGAAATTTCTGTGGCCTTAAAACAGTTAGGCCTTTTCTCTGAATGCCATTCCAATTTATAATTTTAGTACAGTGATATCCTCGAATTTTATGCTTAATGAGTATATTCTTTAGATCTTCAACACTTTCATCATATACACGACAATAAACCGGGTTCAATATGTATGAGCCATCACATAAGGATTGTTCTTCACGTTCCTTCTCATCTTTAATATAATAAGCTCTATTTTCTAAAATCTCTAATATTTGTACAGGCCAAGTATCAACCTGATCTAATTCAATCATCAACTAAATGTTCCTTTCACTTGTCATGTTCATAGGTAAAAATCCTAAAACCCATTGAATATCTTAATAATAGAAAATAATATCATAAAGCCCCACAGCATTTTTTATATTTCAATCCACTTCCGCAAAAGCAGGGGTCATTTCGTCCAAATTTACTATTCAGGCCATTTAAATAGCCCAACAATTCCTTTTTCCTTGAGAGCAAGGTTCTTAAAGCTTTGATATCATTTTTTTCTACTGCTGAAAATACTTGTTCAGCAGTTTTTAGAAATTCAATTATATTCGGATCATTCCTTAGAGATATGCGCACATTATCAACTCTTTGACCAGTAAAAGTCTTATCTCTATCAGGTAAAAACAATATTTTATTAACTCCATAGTCATTCGGTGTAATATCAACGAATTCCCCGGAAGGGCTTACCCAAATTGCATGAAATTCAGCCTCAATATATATCGTAGGCCACTCCCAGATAACCCACCCATGTTGAATAGAGCCTCCCTGTTTTTGAACCCTTAAATTCACATTTTCAAAGCACTCATGAGGTATAGCGTTTTTATCCGGTTTCACTTCTATGTAAAAGGGCTTATACTCAGGATCAAGTTTTTCACACAGGTCTCTTATTTGTTTTGATATTATCACTGGAGTAGTTGTTTTCATTAATAACAGCCCTCCATTTCCCCATAAGTTATAATTCCATGGCTCCTTTTACTCATTGTAAGTAATTTGAACCTTAATGTGAAAACTATTAAAGCAGGGACCATACCTTTTCTTTCCTTTTGGAGAGCCTTCATAACCTTGGCACCTTCTATCGGTTTCAAATTCAGTACGTTTGCTTTCAACCATATTTCGTATAATAGAACCAATGTTAAAACCGCCATTATAGCATCGTGAATTACTGCAATTAATAAATTCACCCATATTTTCTTTGGAATAAACCTGTTTTTTACTGAGTTCATATACTCCTTCCCCATCCTCTTCAACTTCAACTCTGATATTTTTAATCTGCGGAAATGCCTCAGAGAAGCTTACTTTACTACAAAATGCATAATCTGTGCTGTTAAAAACATCTGAAGCTTTATCTCTCTTGTTTGCCGGCATGCTGGTAACCCCCTTCTCTTTCACTACTATCATAATTTGTTTTCTTTTGACTCCTCTTTTTTAATACCCCTAATTGACTGCATTTTGAAAATTATAATTCGATCAATAAAAGTTCAGAAACGTAGTTCCTATTGAAATTAAATCCATTTCTTAGAAAACACTAAGAAATTCATTTTTTCATACCATTAAGCAATTCATGTATGTATGCATCAAAATTTGAAGCAATTACCTCAATTTTAGGAAGTTTGCTTCCATGAACACAGGTTACGATCTTGCCATCCATTATTGCAATTGGATCGCTTTCCCGGGTTGCAAAAACAAAATATTTATCACCGAGGTTATATTCATTTTGCAAAGACTTTAATCTATTTGTAGGATAAAGTTTAACTGAAGTCAGATCATTTAAGACAATTTCCACATCAACTGGAACATACTGTGAGTAAAATGGAACAAGCTCTCTTGGTATTTCTAAATTGATATCTCCAGATCTCTCAAAAGTATTCCTTGCATCTTGCATTATAATAGCATTAATAAATTCTGTATAATCCAAATTACACACCTCCGTAAAACACAGGTTCGCATTTTTGTATGGTATATATGTGTACTTGTTCAGAAATCAAATTTCTATATTTACTTTCGGAAATCTTATATACCAATACGATTACACCAATGCTTATTGAAACCACTACACCAGCATATCCACCCCATAAACCTTGTGCAATAAGCGCTATCAGTAAAACTGTAGTGGAAAACGCTGCAGATTTCCCAACTCTCAGCAAGCACTCTTTGGTACTGTATCCTTTAAGTTTAAGCTTAATAAATTGGTAGACAGAAAAAATAATAATTGTCATACCTCCCATTACTGCCATATTACACATTTTTGCAATATTCTCCGTAACAGTCATGCCTAAATTTCCAACAATGCCCTGCAAAGCATTTGTTGATATTTCACCTATTCCTCTTGTTACAAGATGAGTTACTACACCCAATGCTGCACTCTCAACACCTGTTTTACCTCCAACGATTGTAGCATGTCTTATACTTTCAGAAGAAACACCAGATTGTGCTAATGTAACAATAAAACCCAAGGTAAACCCAATACCTAAGCCAATTGCGGCAGCAGCGCCGATTCCTGTAAGTTCATTTTTGAACACCCTAGTATGATTGGCTTTTTCTAAGCGTTCATTTCTGTCAATCAAATCACCACTTGTTTGATTTCTGAAATCTCCATCATGCATCTCCAAATGCTCAGCCCGGTCTTTAGCAAACTTAATATTGTCTGGATTTGCTTGTTGCGAAGGGTTATCAGCCACATTATTGATGTGATGCCCTTCAGCACCTTTTACTTTACCCGAATCAAATATTTCTTGCTTTTGTGATGATGACCAATCAGTTGTACCCTTTCCACCCATTTGTAATTCAGCATGCTCATATTTCCATGCCAATTCCACACCTTTATTCCGAAGAATATCATTAGTACCAGAGCCACTTGCAATCATTTCATTTACACGTTGCTGATAATCTCGCCTAATATCATTCAGATTGGTAAAAATATCATTAAACTGAGTATTGAATTCATTTGTTGTTGACATTGTTCCAAAAGTGTTAACTGATTGAATTCCAACTGTGAACATTCCCGGATTAATGCCACTAAGATTTGTTAAATTTGACGAGCTATAGGTTATTTGGCTGAAGGTCAGGCTCATTTTCTTAGACTGCATAACAATACCTCACCTTCATCTCTTTATTTTTTCTGTATCGATAGAAATTTGTGTTAGTCTGAATTTACCCTCATCATCCAACTTGCTAAATACAAACGAATAGACATGGTTGTAATAAATTAGCGTTTCGTTAAACAGTTTTGCAGGATCATATGAGAATAATCGCTTTGATACAAGTGTAAAAAGCTGAGATTGGCTATTTTTGTATTTAGCTTCGTTTTCTCTGAATTCATCAAATACATGCTTAAAATCTTTTACTGCCGTTCTATTATATTCTGTATTACTTAGCAAATTAAGTTCCATCATCTTATCGCTTATTATGACAGAGTATTCCTTTGTTAACGTGTCATATAAAGCCTTTTGTTCATTAGTGAGAGCGTCCTTTACAAGAGTATTTTCCTTCTCATTTATCTTAATAAGAAGAGCGTCAAAATCCTCTTGTTTCTTTGCTGATAACAGCTTGTTTTTATAATCTACCAATTCTGTAAGTAATTCATTATTGTCTGCAACAAGCTTGTCATTGTGCTTTGAGATGATTTCCTGCTCCAATTCCATAATTGCATTCGAAGTCTTTATAAGCTTGTCCCTGCAGGCTTTAATGAACAATAATTGTTCAGTGCTCATTTCGGCATTTTCAGAGTAAAATACGAGCGCTGTTTCAGCTTCACTGATAAAGTATTTCCTTGTTTTAATTTCTATTGGATAATTTGCGATAGTACATGTAAAATCAAAATATTTACTAAAAATATCTTTGTTGCCAAGGTCTTTGCTATAGAGGTTTTTGCCTACCGTGTGTGCATCCCAAATATTATTGGCTGCTATAAGGTCTTCAAATAATCTCAGTTGTTCCATTTTTATCCTTCCTCTCGTTATTCAAGGCATCCCACTTATTTATCATCTCAAACCAGTTCTTTATAGCGGAATGCCTGCAAGAAAATTTTTAAATTCCTCCGCCGCTTTAATCTTGTGTTGGATGTCTCGAATGTTATATGAGGACACCATTTCTTCAAGATTACGAATATAGTCCTTCCATTCTTTATCCAAAGCATCAGCAGCTATATTAAACGCATTTACAGTATCTGTCCAAAACTGTTCAATACTCTCTTTATATTTCATCAAGCAATTTTTTGCATCATACTCCTTAACAATCTTCTTAGCCAAACTTTTTTCCCAGCCACCAGATAATAGTGCAAATACTGAAATTGCCGCAATAATAGCCAGTGCGATACCTATCACAATTGGTCCACCTATTGCAGATACAGCAGCCGCCGCTCCAGCTGTCCCCCCTGCAACCGAAATACCAAGCGCAGATAGCAAACTTACCCCCTTAGCTACAAGGATATACGCACCTAAATTCCCGAGTGAAGCCGCCCAAAATGCCAATCCACCAAACGTAACCGCCCCTGCTAATCCGGAAGCAAAAGCCTTCGTCACATCAAAGGAAAACTTAATATCTCCAACATCCACAGAGAAATTATTACTATTGATGCTACCTTCAAAGTCCGCAAGATATTTATCAATTTTTTCTTTTAATTCATCAGAGTGGTCTTTTAAGATATCCTGCATTTTATTTTGTAAGGTTGAATTAATATAGCTTACCAATGACTGAATATCTTCCTTTTTTTTCTTAAATCCTTTTTCTTTAATAATAGAAACAATTTTATCCGTAGATATAACACGACCATATTCATCCGCAAATTTATCTACAGAGGAGAAAGACATTTTTTTAATATCAGAGACCAAATCCATTCTACGATTTTGGTTTTCGTTTGCTCTCTTAGGTTCATTCTTTTTAATTTCTTTTAATAAAAGTTCATATTTATCACGTTCAGCAATAATGTTACTATATTCAGCTATTTCGTTATCCAGATTAACGCCAGTTTCTTTGATATACTGTCTTACAAAATCCTTAGCTTTTTCATTGATTATTTGTGGTAGTTTTTCTACTAAAATTTTTATTTCTTTTTCGAATTCTACTCTCAATCGTTCAATATCAGTTGTATATGTAAAAAAGCGGCTTCTGATAATACCGTAGTTATAATCGTACCCGGATATTTCCTTTTTATTGCTCCAGAACCCTATTGGCATTGTTTGAAGCAATCTGGCACAACCATTATCAAGTATAGTGGCTAGTGATTTAGGATTACCTCCATCGACAGTATGAGCATGTGATGCAATCACAAACAGATTTGAAAGTGGCTTGAGTTCATTTTCTTTTTTATTTTCAATAACATTCAAAGAGTTAATAGCTTCTTTCAGATATTCTATGCTTCCACCTTGCATAAACTGTCCAGCATGTGACATGTAAATCAAAACATCAGCAAATTCCTTTGCTTTTAAAGTCATTGTATCATCTTCAACACGATCACCTGTTCCAAATCCCGGTAAATCAATAACATCACAATTTTTCAGAATTTCACTGTCAACAAAGATTATAGCAGAACCAGCCTCGTTCGTTCCGTACATTTCCCCTTGTCGGGTACCATAATCCTTCAGAATATCAGCACTTCCTCCAGCTAACTTCCAAGACCTGCAATATTCTTCATTATTTAATTTTTTTTCATCCCAACCAACAACGCCATCAAATGATGCTTTAAAAATCCAAGCCTCCTCCTCAATATAATTTGGTCTATCTTTTATATGCTTAATATAAACAGTTATTGATGTTGTTGGCGTCCATGAAGTAGGCATTTTTTCTGCACCAATAACTGAGTTTATCAATCTGCTCTTACCTACATCAGAATGTCCAACAATTGCAACTTTGGGCTTTGCAATCACTCTTTCCACCTTTTCTCTGAGTTCGCTTATATACTTATCATAATTCTCACCCCACTGGCTACGATAACTTGCTCCACAATCAATTATGTAATCAACTATCGTACGTTTAGTGAAATCAGCACTACGCCAAGTATCATCTACCTCTAAAGGCTTTGGGGTCGGGCGTTTATATTTGATTAGTTCATCAAGGGTTGTACCTGTAACATTAGCTATTTTCACCAATACTTCAAGAGGGATTTGTTCTGTAGATTGCTCTAACCTTGAAATATAATCTTGACGGACCCCAATAAGATTTGCAAATTCTGCCTGTGTCATTTTAAAAGTATTTTCTCGAAAGCTCTTTAAGTCAAACATTTTTTCCTCCTTCAATTTCTGCACAATATTCATTTTTTACTCCATAAATTTATTTACATTCCATATCTTAGCAAATAGATTTGCATTAGTCAATATGTTTTATGCAAAATTGCATATTTTATATTTAAATAATGTTAATGTGCATATTAATAAAAAATCCGGCCATGGCTTTTTCAGCCTCAACCGGCGATGCAATTTTGCAAATACTTTTTATAATTAAACCGCTATCTCAACCTTCGAAGGGTCTGCTGCAACCAATACCGAACATGGATATTTCTTCATTTCGTATCGTCCGCGCACATACAAATTTCAGAAAGTTTACCTATCTTTTACTCGCGATCGCTCTACCCCTGCCTATAAAGGGCTTGATATTTCGGGAGTTGTCGTACATATTGTATCTATACATACATTTATAAAACGATATAGCTACTCCTGTTCCTAAAGGCTCGCTACTACGTTCCTTCTAAATTTACCATACGAATCCCCCGTTATTCCGTAGTACATAAAGTACCTGCAAGCCATTATTATTCCAGTCTTCCCATTAAGGTAAATAAATGTACTCATCGGGATCAAAAATTATTCATTGTATTGAGTTTTAATCAATTCTACTAACTCCTTATTTGATGTCTGTGCTATATCTTCATATCGGTCACGATATCTGAAATAAAATCTATCCGGTATCAGAGGACTCGCTGATCGATTTTCAAAAATCATATCTTGTAAACATCTAATATCATTTTGCAATTTTTCATCTGGATACAACTCTTTCGCTCTTAGTCTTTCAATAATACTATCAAGTTTATTTTTCATATCATTCAAATTTTGAATTGCTTTTTTATTATCACGGTCAATTTTATAAACAAGAACGCCTCCAGGTAAAATTGGTGAAATAACAGACATAATAAATCCACTGAGCGTGATGCCATTAAATAATGCTATTAATAACAAAAAGATAAAAATGGTCGCTGTGCTAAGAATTAGAAAATTAGAGTATTTTTCTCTTAATTTTTGATTCCACCAGCAATTAGTGCTTTGGCAAATAATTCTGCCATATTTTAGATCTGCCATATCCATTCCAGGATACCAATTTACTAACAAGTCAAAGTTTTTATTTTTTGAAAGATACTTCTTACTATTTTCTTGTATAGTTTCTAACATAGTTCCATGGCTATTTTTTATATAATTAAAGGGGATTTGTAGTACGTCACAGTCAAAATCTTCTTGAATAATTGCAGCATTGAGTCTAAGATTTTCAATCCTTTTCGTCAAGAACAACTCATCAAATAGTACACAGAGAATCGACAAAACTGTTATGTAAACCGCATATTCTTTGCTTATGATATTGCCAATTATTGCAAAGACTATAACAGCCATTCCACTTATAGCAAACTGAATGTGCATCATTTTCTTGGCATCAGAATATAGTTGTCTCTGAGCAGCCAGTCTCTTTAAATTTAATTTACTATTCTGCCTTTCATTAATGCTCATAAAATACCCCCTACTCATATTTAGGAAAAGAATCCCCAAAAATTTCACGCCATTTATTGATGGAGCCTTTCATATCTTTGTCTTGTTCTAATTGCCTGGCCTCCATGGCTTTATAATAGTCAGAATAAGCTTTATTCTTAATTTTGGTTTTTTCATCATAAGTAAGTTTATTGATATTGCCTTGAATATTTTTCGGATCGTTTACATCATACATAATATTATTGTGAATATAAGCAATAACATCCGGCAATTCAATATCTACATATTGACTGGCAGTTGTCGTTTTAGCTTCATAATAATTTAGTATCATTGTTTCTAACAAATATGATGACATTGTCGGCATAGTGGGTCTTCTATTCCAATACTTCATAACTCTAATCACTTGCAATACATTACCATCATGAGTTTGGTTAATTCTTGATATTCTTTCCTTATCTATCCTGGGATCGGTTTTCTTCCAATGTCCATTCCCATCCGGTATGAGATAATAACTAACACCATAAATATTTGTTGTTGTCATAAAGCACGGCACGATATCAAAATTCCAGGTATACGATGATAACTGCAATGTAGCTGCTTCCTGATTTCTTTTAATATCTGCATTACTATATTGAGGTACATTGGAACATGCAGATACAAATTTGTTAATAACTTTTTTTGAATTTAACTTATTTGTGTAGTCATGACACAAATTTAATAAGTCTTTGGCATCATCAGCTACATTTATCTCAATCTTATCCGTATATTCGGTATATGTTGATCCCTGACCTGTTAAACCAATCATTAAGTCGATATCATCAAGCTCTCTAATTTTTGTCTTTCTTGCGAAAGAACCAAAATGTATATTGATGTCAGAGTATAATTTAGGAAAGGTATTGTCCTTTTCATTAAATTTGGAAATTTGACCCAATAGCCAATCTCTACTGCTTCTTGCAGTTTTACTTATATCAGAATCCAAGTTAACAATATCTTTTAAAAATTCATTAAATGCCTGAATCACTGTTGTTGCCATATTTTTTCAAACCTCCTTATCCCCCAATACAAACATTTAGTCACCTGCTCCATCAATTTCTTTTACTCCACCGCCAAATGACCAATAATTATTTTCAATGAAATCGATAAACTTATGTAGAAAATCATCCTCTGAACAACTTTGAGGAACTAAAACGCAACCGTTTATTTCAATCTCCTTAGAGACTCTATACTCATTGTCATTCTCAAAATCCATAGTTTCAAATATCCGTTCTGATGCTTTACGATATTTTTCTGCTCTTTGATAATCTTCTTGGATAGGGTTTGAAATACGGGACAAATCCATATTGTCACTTAAATCAGCCAACTTTACTTTACAGGCTGTTTTATTCTCAATAACCCTGCCAATAAAATCATCATAGTTTTCATTCTCGCGCTTTGTCAGAGCATTTAATGCACTCAAAACTTCTTCCGAAAAACCTTCTCTTCTCAAATATTCAATAGTAATATCTGAATCCTCAATAACATCATGTAACACTGCACAAATACTTTCAGTTTCATCCCTTCGCATAAACATGACCCGTAGCGGGTGTAGTATATATGGCTGCCCAGCCTTGTCCATCTGTCCTTCATTAGCTTTAGCTGCAATACGAATAGCTTTATCAAGCATTTAGTACACCCCATTTCATGTTTTCGATATAGATAAAACAGCAAACTATATCTATAATTTTTTAAACTCGATATACTCCTTTAAAATCTGTTCAGGTTTTTCAAATTGCATTCTTCCGGGCTGAGCATCAAACATATTCTGAATATCTACAAACGCACCCATAGCATTCAACGCAAGTGTAAGTTCTTCAACAGCTTTTTCTTTATCCTGAGTATTAATCGATTCTATGGCACTTTTTATAAGATACCTTACATCATCTGCCCATATGGTATATCTTGAAAAGGTAGCAATATTGTTCCCATCGCGCTGGTCAAAGGCTGCTCTCTCCAACCGGGAAAAAATGTATTCCTCGGTATTACCATTGTAGTGTTTTAATTCACAGAAGGCTTGTTGCTTACCGAGAGAAGAATAGAATTCAAGAACAGCCCGTATATTATCTGTTAATTCCATCTGATATTTCACCTCTCCCATAACAATTTTAAAGCTCTTTTAACGGTTTAATGATCTTTTCAATTAATGCTTCATCGTCTGTAATACTAATAAGTGGCAAACTGAAAACATACGCTTCATCAATATATTTGCATTCCTCGGATCGGAATTTATTAACTTTGCCATCTAATTCATAGTTATTGTCTTCACTTGCATCAGACCAATAAAACCAGATATTCCATAAATCCCAATGATCCCTTTTATCTATATCGGAGTATACAATTTTTCCGGCAGTAATAATTGGTTGTTCCACATCGTCTCCCCAAAATGTGATTGTAATGCATTTATTAACCAGTTTATCTTTATTATTTTGATAAACACGGAAAATTGCTTCAACAATCCATCTGTCAGCCTCCTGCAAGCTTGCGCTTACATCCTTTGTTATTCTATTGCCATATAAGTTCCCCCACTCAGGAGCTAATTGGTTATCAATCTTGAATATTAACCTCTGGCATTCTTTAAATACTTGTTGAATATATTGAAAAGCTAATGTTATTTGATGACCCTTTTGAATATCACTCACAACTGATTCCCCCTATAAAAGATATTTTTTTCTATTGTAATGTCTAAGTTGTTCAATTGGTCAAAATAAGTTTTCTTCTCAGCAGAACTATTTCCATTATTATAGAAAATCGGGTACGGCAATGAAAACGCCGAATTCAACGACTTATCCAGCAGAGATATTCCTGAAAAATCCCTCAAACCGAGCTTTTCCATATACTTCATCAAGTCGTCTACGATATTCTTTTCAAATGACGAATAGAATGGATACATTTTTTCAAGCGTTTTATACAATTGATGCCATCTCAGATGAAAGACATTTTCTTTTATTTCAATATATCTGCTTTGTATTATTTTGGTAGTCGCCGTTATATCCGAATAAGCTTCGGCTTCTGTCAAATAAACAATATATCCCTTTCTGCCTTTGAAGCTTGACACAGATGATTCAGTAAAATTCTCTATATCATTATTTATTGCTTCAAAATAGCGGACTAATTGATCATTTTCGTCTGTTCCACTTTTCCCTGATTTGAATTTAGCTTCAACAATAAGAAGCAAATCATCAAAACCATGTACATGGTCTCTAAATATGAGGATTAAATCCGGCTCTCCATAATTCTGATTCCAAGTCCAGAATACATACTCTACTTCCTGGTAACATCTTAGCTCAATTCCTTCCGAATTTAATTTTTCCCATAGAGTTGTTCTTTTCCCATTATATAAAAACGCAGATTCAATAAAAGGAATCAATATCATGTCTGGCCTTAGATATTTTAAAGTGCCAAAGACTGTTGAAGTAAGGATATCCTCCGTATACTCATAACCTAACGATTTGCCTTCAAGTACGGCTTGTATCAAATTATCACCCCCAATGGATAACTTATTTACTTATCAGTTATGCAAAAGAAAAAGCTCAAAATAGGTTTTATTATTTAAAAAACTTAAAAATATCAAATATACTAAACGAGGTTTTACGGTAGACCTTGTTATACAAGGCTTTTTTAGGATTTGTGATCCAACCCCATCCTCTTGGAGCTTTCACACCTAAGCTGTGGCGTATATATCTTTTTACACTCGTTCTTGCCGCAATACTCTTTTTAATACTTGGTTTTCTCATACCGAACTTCATTATTATCACCCTCTTTTTTCACTGTCAGGAGTTTTCAAAAATTCTTAAATTTTTTTCTTAAAAACTCTTGACTTTTATTAGCTGGTCTTTTATTTCTCAATTACAAACCCACTCCAGCTATCGGCATACTGCAAAAGCAGCGTGAGCCGTTCCTCATGGGTAGCGCAGGAACGGTTATCCTCCACATATTGTCCATCGTGATAGACAATTGCCTGCACTTCTTCCTCTGTAAGGTTGATGTGCTGAAGCGCCAAATATATACTCCTAACCGGTACACTCAAATATGTAAGTTCAGAATTAAAACGATATGGATAATCCGGTTTGTATCCGTACTTTTTCTGCTTTTCTGAAGGTTCATTTATAAGATACTGTGGATTTCCCGGCATACCCACTTTACCTAAATCATGCAACAATGCTACTATGACGCAGCTCTCATCACTTATTTCCGGTGCAATTGCAGACTTGATCTTCAACATAGTTTCAGCAACATTTACCGAGTGCTCTAAAAGACCACCCTCTTTGCAGAGATGGTATTTCGTGCTTGCAGGTGCTGTTAGCCAAGCGGTTTCTTTCTCGATGAAGTTTATTACCCTATCAAATTGTTCTTTTCGCTCTATAACAATGGATTTTAAATCTTTATATCTTTCCGATACACTTTTTTTCATAACAAACGGTCCTCACAATGTAATTTCGAGTGTATTACTTTTTAACAATAACCTCTGTACGCCGGTCGATTTTATATTCAAATTCTACCTTTACTTCACTGTCAGCCGGTACATTAACAGAGAATTCAATAAGCCCCGATGTTTTCTTTGAATACTCATGTGTTGCATAAACCATTTCCCATATACCCCAGGCATAATGTTCAAAATGTACTTCCGCAGCTTCTTCTTTATGGTTCTTAATAATGCACTCATATTTGTAATGTTCAAATCCATTTATTTTCTTCCTGTCAATTTCTGTAAAAGCGAAGGTAATGTCAAACGCATTGCCGATAGCGAGCTTAATATCTTCATCCTTTGGGGTGTGCCCTATACTATCCTCACCAATGAACTCAAGAGAATTGTCTGCTTCATCAGTTTTATACAGCTTGATTTTCCCCTTTGGCATGGCGCAACCCAAGCCACACTCTTTCTTATTTGTAAATTCAATAATTACATTTGCCTTTTCTTCACTCATGTTGAGCTTGTAATACTTTTTATAGGGTATATTTAGACCATTTAAAATATTTATTTGCTTTGTCTGATTATCTTTTAGATTTGTTGGATTTACTAATGTGTACATGTGATAATCAAAGAAAGCTTTTTCCTCAGCCTGAGGCGCAACAGAGGACTCACAAATATACATGCGTTCTTCCATGTCATAGCTATCGTCCCGAATTCTGTTGACATCTCCGGCAATAAGTTTTATTTTGGCATTTTCAAACGATGCACCACTTTGATTTTCAATTTCTGCCCATCCTGCAATGTTTAAAGTTTTTCCCAAAATCTCTACGACGTAGTTTGCATTCCAATTGAAGCCCTTGCTAAGATAGGAAACCTTAACATATTCAGATGTCGACTTCCCAATCTTCCATACAAGAGCAGGCTTTACAATAAGTCCAGATGGTAGGGAAGGGAGAACAATTTCTGCCTGAGCATCGATATATATTTCCTTTGTATCATTATCCTCTAATACACATCTTCCAGCTCCCTCAACCGATAAAAGACGACAGCTTTTCTTTTCACCGATTTTCCTATCTTTTAAATAAACTTCCTTATCAATGTACTTTTTGAGGAGCTTATCCCTATCAACTAAATCATAATCATAATTGAATTCCAAGATATTCAAACCTTCCACCAGGAGAGAATCCGTTTCAATCTGCTGTGCTACATCAGCAAAAATAAGCTCAGTCTCAGCCCCTGTAAGGCTTACGGTACGTGTTTCCTTGACAGCGCCGAATCCTCCATTGTAAATAGTCAATGAAATGTCTTTTGTATCAGTTGCAGTAGATATTTTTTTCATGATCCAACACCTTCCTTTATAACAAATTATATCAAATAATATGTACAATAAAACGGACAGTAAATTTATATTCTATTCTGTTTTAACAATATCAATAAGCTGCTAAGCCTGCACAGAAAACTTCTGTTATAGCAAAAGAGAGAGGGATGCCCTCTCTTTCTCATTGAAAAACTATCTTTTCTTTTTATCAAGATAAATCAAGAATGCAAGAAGCACAATTATTAACAGAATGATAAGTGTACCTTGAACAGGGTGTTGTTTTAGTGCTTCCAATAACTGCATGGTTTCCTCATAATGCAAAACCTAATCCCCCCATCTATGTTAATTTATATGATTTTAAATTTCACATAATGGAAAATTTGCTCCTACAACCTTATTCCTAACTGATTTTGCTTGAAATAGTGCCTTATCTGCTTCTGCAAATAAAATATCTATAGCAATTGGTTTATCAGTTGTTGCTACTCCAATACACACAGTAGCACCAAAACATTTTTCGGATTTCTCTATTGCCTTCCTTAGCCTCTCCGCATATTTTAATGCACCTTGATTATCTGTGTCAGGAAGGATAATGGCAAACTCTTCGCCTCCCCATCGTGCAATAGTATCAATTTCCCTGGAATTTGCTTTGAAAACTTCTGAAACCCGTGTGAGAAGCTTGTCCCCAGCTAAGTGCCCGTATTTATCATTTACTCTTTTAAAATGGTCAATATCAATTATGACTAATGAAAGTGCCGTTTTTGAACGATTCAGTCTTTTCAGCTCTGATTCTAACTTTTCATAGAGGTATCTACGGTTATAAAGATCCGTGAGTGGGTCTTTATAGGCATAATATATAATGTTTTTTATCCACCGGCCGCAGAATACACTAATAACAGTTGAAAATACAATAACACTTATCCAAAAATAATTATAGAAGGTTGGTTGTATGCTGTAATAAACAAAGCAAACAATAAAACTTATTAACAGTCCCCCTAGACCTATATAAATAGGAATATTCCTATATAAAGCATTCCTCATATAAAATAACCACCTCACTTACCTATTTCCCCTATTCATTTACAATATTTTACTTTATTTATCAGAAACATTCCAATAACTTTTTACAGGTATTAGCATTTATTTACTTTATATTTTATACTTAAATTCCCTTTGAGTAAATATTAATCATTACTGATAGTGCACATAGTATATATAAAATAAGGGTAGACTACCTACCGTTGTGTGTTCTACCCCTATTTTAATCTCTGTTTTTGTGAACTAACATGGCTCGAATAATATCGTTCAGCAAACTTATTTGCCCTTCCGATAATTTATTGGCTAATAGCTCCATTTCTAACCTTTCAGGACTTTTAGCACTATCTCTATGTCCGAACGCAAGATAATCAAGAGTTGTATTTAAAGCAATCGACAGATTTAAAAAAGTCTCGAATGAAAATCGCTTTTCTCCTCGCTCTATCTTGCCCTCGTATTGTGGAGATATATCAACTTTTTCAGCAAGTTGAAACTGTGTAAGTCCCATTTTGTTTCGTTCCTGTTTTATTCTTTCTCCGATAGCCTTATAGTCCATGTCTCAACCCCCTGTAATAAACATACAGGGAAGTTTTTGAAATAAAAACAGTCCATTGGTAAACACAACTATTTACTATATGGTCACATTCCACCCTCTTATTTGTATTGTTCTAAAATCTCCTGAATAGAGTTTTTGTATTTTTCAATAACGCTCTCCGGAGATAATATCTTCACTTTATTTCCAAACTGTGCTAGCCATGCAAAAAAGGTGGAACTAATTGCAACGTTTATCCTTACTGAAAAGCTTTTGTCGTCAGCTTTGTCTAAAGTAACATCCTTTCCAAAACGATCGATGACCGCATTAACAAGTGAATTGTCAAACTTTAATTTTACCGTCTCTTCTTCTCCTCCGAACATATTGAATACTTTTTTTGAATAGTCAGCAATGTTAAATTGCTCATTGTCCGGCAGTATCGCTCTTGGCTGATCTATGATTTCAATATTCGTCATCCTGTCAACTCGATAATGGGTAAAGTCATTATATTTTCCCGAGAAAGTAATGAGATAATAATTCTCATCATCCCAGGACAAAGCATAAGGACTAACAAAATAAAGGTCTCCATCCTTTCGATATTTCTTTTCTTTTTTAATATCGTAGTCAAAATACTTAAAAGATACCTGCCTATTTTCTGCAATTGCGACATGAAGCCTGTCCACATTATAATAAATGTTTTCATTAATAGCCTTAACCCTGTTTGCCACATAAACTTGGCGATGAAGCAACGCAGCTTGATGAAAGCTTGCCAGGCTCTCTATCTTTTTTATAAGTTCATGACTCTTTTTATATGTAATAAATTTCGAACATTGAACAGCATCAACCAATAGCTTTAATTCCGGTAATTCAAAGACACGGCTTGCTACAAAATAATCCGTAGTTTTACTTTTTCGAGTAGCAATATCAATTCCATAATGACGCAAAGCTTCGATATCATCATAAATTGATTTTCGCTCAGCAGTAATGCCGTAGCATTCAAGTTCCGCTATTATATCATTTACTGTCATTGTATTTTCTTCATCCGTTTTTTCAAGAAGCATTTTCATTAAGTATAGAATTTTCAACTTCTGATTAGAACTTTTTGCCATAATGCACCCCTGTTATTTCAAGATCATTCCAAATAATTACACCTCCAATGATACCATAATATCACAAGAGGTGTCCAATAAAACGGATTGTGTTTTATATTACTGCAGCTATTTCTTTTAATCGTCCATATATATTTTCCCACCTTGTATTAAGGTTCAAAGTCTTCACATATATCTTTTTGCCCTGAATACTGTAAACAAAGTCAAGCTCAGTATCTACAACAGGGTAAATCAGCATCCCAGCTTTCTCTCCGGTAAAGGTGCTGTTATTTATGTATGTGTAGATCTGGTACAGGTTTCCTGATATAAGCTTTTTAGTATCTCCTACATTGCGAATTTGTAATGCATTCGTATAATACTTTGCATCAATGATTAACTGACTTTTCTCATTTTGCAGTACGATATCAGTTCTCATCACCGGCAGAAAGCTTTCCCCAATGTGTTCAAAGTCAGTATCCTTTTCCCATTGAAAGATAGGGGAATAGACTTGTATCGATGATAATTCCTTTTTATAAAAATTAAGTATAAACTTCTCATACAGAGCAGCCATTCTACTATCTCTAATGAAATCTTTAAAGATCGTTTCACCCTTTTGAGATGTAACAAGTACTTCATCATATATAAGCTCGCAAATATCAATAATTAACTTATAAAAGCGGTTATTCCGATGATATCTGATGCCTGAAAAATGTGATTTCTGAAGCCTTATAACATCTATTCCCTGAAAATATCTGTTAATATGGATAAGCTGGTCTTTTACCTGCTTATCCAGCTCTTTATAGTTAATAAGGGTAATGATTGATGCCTTTATGATCTGATTAAACAATACATTCGGTGAAAGCTCATCATATTCACAGCTAAGCTTACCAAGAATAAAGGTCTGTCTTTTCAAAGTATCATTTACGGCTATTTTACCCCTAAGCACAGGCAACTCATCAGACACACAGATATATTCTCTGTTAAAACCACGTTTAATAAGAAGACTCAATCCAGTTACGAGAATCTTTCCGAAGAGATCATAGATGTTATCAAATTCTTCATTCGATAAATTGACATTGTCCCCTTTCTTTAAGACATCATAAGCATAACTGAGCATGTAGTATATATTACGAATCGGTATCTCGTTTGCCATTCATATCACCCCAGCAAATAATCCATGTACTCCTGTGCCTTCTCTTCGTTGTCGAACCAGTATTCCTCGATAAGCGGATTGATTTCATACTCAATAACACTCTGATACCAGTTCTCATCTGTGGAAGGATTACAGAAGTAACTGTGTCCAATTCTAAACCCTCTACCTAAATTACTGTCGGATGCAATTTGGCTATTCAAATACATTAACCTGCTGATAATCTTTTCTATTAAGTCCACATGAATTCCATTGTCCGCCAAATGCTTTCTAAATGATTGTGTATTAAAAGCCGGCTCAATCTCAACAAAGCAGAATCTTCTTCTAAGGGCATAATCAATCATCGCCAAAGAACGGTCGGCAGTATTCATCATACCGATAATAAATATGTTCTGCGGTACATAAAAACGGCTATCCGGTTTGTATGTAAGAGGAACTGCAAATTTTGAACCACGTTTATCATTTTCAATAAGCATTAGAAGCTCACCGAAAATTTTACTTAGATTCCCTCTATTTATCTCATCAATGATAAAGTAATAGTCCCGATTAGGGTCATTGGCAGCCTTTATACAAAACTGATGAAAAATACCATTCCTAAGTTCAAAGCCTCCACCTTCAACCGGCCTGAATCCCATAACAAAGTCTTCATAGGAATAGTTTTGATGGAACTGAACCATTTCTATTCTTGAATCATCAACAGATCCCATCAGTGAATAAGCCAGCCTTTTGGCAGCAAAGGTCTTTCCGACACCAGGTGCTCCTTGCAAGATGATGTTTTTCTTTCTATTCAGAAGTATCGATATTTCATCATATTGCTGTTCTGAAATAAATACCTCATTTAAAAAGTCTTCCTTGGTGTACAATTCTAATGAACCCTTTGGACCTGAAGGCTCGTCTTCTTTAATATCAGGTTGAGTAGCTTTTTCGTCAGAAATCAAGTCTTGAACTTTCTTATCAAAGCAGGGCAATAGGATGTTTTTTTCAAATTCAGCATAATCATTTCTTGGTACACGCCAAGCAGTGGAATTGTAATTTGGAGTCCACCCCTTTTGAGCTGCTGAATATTGGTAATCCGGAATCTTTGAATAAGCTACTACTTCATAATTTCTATAGAGCCATCCCTGAGTCTTGCTTGCCAGTTGTACAGCTTCTGATGTAATTTTCCCAAGTAGTTTTATGCCACTATTTCCGTAACACAAATAAAAATAATCCCCGATTTTTATACCATTCTCGAACTCGTTTCCTTGACCTCTTCCCGTATCTCTATGTACAGTAATTATTCCCTGATCAAAATACTTTTCTCTCTCTTCTTCAGAAAAACTGCCATCGTTCCCATGAGATATTTTCCAAATATTTATCTTGTCATCCTGTGTAATAGTCGTATCATTAACTGATTCTTCTTCTACAATATCCTTACTTCTACCATAGACAGACAATTTCATATCCATAGCACGATAATTTCTAAATATGCATTTTTCATCTCTGAATTTTTTTAGCTGCCTTGAATTTTGAATATAGTACCCTAATTCTTTAGGCTTAACTAACGATACTCCTTCTATCTGAAAAAGTGATGCTGTATCGTTAACAGCACTATTCATAATAGGAAACGTATACGGCTTCAAACAGTGCAGCATAACAGAAGCCGCCGCACTCTGCATCCCTTTTATACCTTTCTTAATAGCCTCATCTACCTTTACGAACATTGCTTCATCGTCAGCCATGTCTTTCAGCTCAACACAAAGAGAAATGAACCTTTGAGCACTTTCTTTATCTGCTTTTGAGGCAAATGTATGAAAGCCAGTGCCAAACATTCCGATAGACCATCCTAAATTTTTGCCTTCCTCTGCAATATTCTCATAGCTATGCTGAACAGCTTTTTCCTTAACTTTTTCTAAAATAGCAGAAAGCCTGTCCTTTTCAACTGTATCCAAGTGGCTGTCTTTAATTTTTTGTCTTTTCACATCAACACCACTTCTCCAAGTGCCAACTACCATGAAATAAAGAAGATCAAGGTCATTTATATCAAGCTGCTCCCATGGAATAGTTGATAGGGATTCAACAGTTTCTCTTACAAGCTCATATGATCCGTCATGCTTGTCAGGATCTACATCAGGTATCGTCTTGAGTTCCTCAATCATCTTGTTATCTTTAAATTCTATATATAATTTCAAAGCAGCTTTTAATGTATGTGTTCCGTTATAAATATCTCCATCAATTGGAATGTTGTGCTTCGGTTTTGCTCCAAGCTTTTTATCTGTTGTGGTATAAGTGAGCTGCTCTATAAGACTAATACACCTATCGGAATTATATATTTTATCCAAATCACCATAGAATTTTTCAATTCTCAGGCAGTTAGAAGTTCTTGCATTACTTGTAGTCGAATCAAGTTTTTTGAAACTCTTAAGCCAGTTATAAAACAACTCTTTATCCATTCTGCATTCCCCCTAATTTGCTTAGTCCATCAGATAGTTTCCTAACATATCTAAGCAACCTCATTGCGTCTTGATTTTTTATAATTACTCGTTGGCCTACCCTGTATGTTATATCTCTTGAGTTCTGTATGTATCTTTCATCGATCAATCCATTATTGTGTTCAATTATGTGTCTTTGCTGAAATAACATATTTATGTCTGCAATTTCATCTTCAGAAAGCCATGAATCATAGCCTTTCCCGGTAACTTCTTTAAATAAATTGCTGCCTTTTTCAATTATTTGAAAGTCGTTAATTCGAACTTTTTTATTTGGCATAATTTGCTTATAAATTTCTTCAGCATACTTTTGGAAAGCTGAAACAATATCTCCCAACGTACCTTCTATCATTGATCGACACATCGATTCAGCTTTATCTTTGCCATAGCTTTTTTCGAAGGTGCTGTATATATCTTCAATAGACTCAATCATCTTTTGGACTGTATCTAAAGATTCATTAAAAACACGCTCAACGGCATTATGTCCGCAGCAGGGACAAAAATAAGCACTTCCAATTACACTATATCGGGTCTGACACTTTTCACAAGTTATCTCTAATTCCCATTCCGGTCTTTGTCCTATGGGATTATTCACGAAGGATATCTTCTTGCCAGGTTTATAAGTTATTTGAACATATTTATTCCCACGCATACTACGTGCCATTTTTCCAAATATCTTATCCAATTCATTGCTGATGTAAGACTGAGCGTAACTGGCAGCTATCTCCTCAATAGCCTCAATCTGTTCATGAGTATACCACTGATCGGACGTTGCGGTATGTCCACACATAGGACAAAATACTTGTTCGTCAGATACTTTATCTTTCCAATCTTCCATATATATTTTAAAAACAAATTCACATTTATCATTTGGACATTGCCTGTCATAATAACCCTTTTCATCTGATGTGAATTCAACAGGTATACTAATGTCTGACATATGCTCCCCCCTCCTACATGGTAATAGATGTTTATTTAATAAACAATTTCATATACTTCAACACCTCTTGATGATTGTATTTTATCACAAGAGGTGTCCAATAAAACGGATTGTGAACTTATAATTTGGTAAACACCTTCTGTGCTCTCAACTGTTTAAACAGCTCTTCAACATTACTTGCTTTTTTATGAGAATTTATTAACACACCCATTTCAATATTTCCTTCTAATCCATGATAGGAAAGGTTTGAAGACGAAATAAAAGTCTTATGACCATCAACCACTAATATTTTGGCATGAAGTGCTGCCATTTTATCCGATCCTTTATTATAGTCGTAAATATTCAAAAATCTCCCTTTGTATATCTCCAATTTATCAAGCTGTTCCTGTTTACTGGCAAAATCATTAACATATAAATTGATGTACACACCTTTACGGCTTTTATCTAAGAGCATTTCTAAAAGCTCAGAAAAATATTCGGATATTGAATAACCTGTTAAGGTGATACTTTTCTGTGCACTACTTATGAGATCATGCACTACTATGCTCGTCTTGAGTGCCTTCAATTTGAAACTATTCGGCGCAGTAATAACTAATTCCACTTTTTCTTGAACTTTGTAATTATATAAGCTTATGGCCATCTGAATTACAGTGTATATTTCTTCTTCAGTTAAAGATGGAAACTTCTCTCTAATTGAAGAATATGATTTCTTAAAAACTTGAATATCTATGTTTTCTGCGCCAAACCTCTCAATCTCAGCCACTAAGGTTTCAACAATTATAGCTATTCCTATATATCCATCCCGCATAATTCTTTCACCAACTCCCTAAAGTAGGCACTCTCTTCTTTTGATGGCAAAGGTATAACAAGCGAACGGTCAAGTAATCTATTACCACTTTCACATGCGGTCTCTGCTATCATCACACAAGAATGACAAGCTACTCCATTAAGGTCATCAGCAGAAGGCTCACTCATCATACACTCTGGGTCAGTCGTGCAAAGCATTGCATTCTCAAGAGCTTGTTTTAATACAATGATTAATTTATTCATTTCTCCAATTTCCACAAGTCCGCCCAAGGAACCTTCTTTATCAGAACTACCGGTGTATAGCAGAATTCCACACATATTCTCACTACTATAGATTCTCTCTTTTATGGCTGATGAAGAATATCCGGATTGCATTGCCATTTCTTTTATCATTAAGTGAGCAAATGTATGCAGCAGAACATACTCTGCATTTCTCTCTTTATATTTTGTCCAACCTCTCGAGCTGCAAAACTCGTTATAAAACTTCTTGTATTGATCTGATAACTGTCCCGTTCTCAATACCGTATTCCATTTTGCAACCGTTTCTTTATTAAACTCTATAAAGATACCTTCCCCATTGATTTCAACTCCTGGTAGCCACGATTCACCTGTTTTATTTTTTGTTAGATATACTATGTTTTTCGCATCTTCAACTTCTGGTTCTGGGGAATCCATTCTCATAAAACCAAGCAATACCATTACTTCTCTTAATCTATGGATCTTAATTACTCTGGAAAAATATTTGCTTAAATATGCAGGAATTAGCTCTTCTTCTGCTTTAAAATATTTTACATCCGTCTGATAAAGTAAATCATTATGATGTGTTATAGCTGCATATTCCATTTCTTTTATTTCGATAAATTCTTTAACCTTTTCATCTCGTCTTTTAACTGCTTCAACAAATTCATCTTTCGAGCAAATTGTCGTAAAGTGCTTCTCATATATTTTTATAATGGCCTCTTCACCAATGTACTCCCTTAAATTCAAAATATCCCTATAGTGTTCATCTATCATAGAGTTTAACGGGTTAATCCAAGGCGGTATGGATATTGCACTTCTTATGACAGGAAAATATACATTAGAAGCTCCTCTTTGCGAGGGAATGACCGCTTTATCACATTTAGAATAGGTTCCATTTGTCTTTTTTGCCATTCTTGGATTATGCGGATGTCTTCCACTGCATATCAGCCCTGCAAAATTCTCTGACTGCGTTGAACCACTCATCGTTCTTGAAGCACCACATTCACATTTAACAATTATTTCAGCTAGAGATGAGGTATTACCTGTCGATACCAGCTTCAAATCCTTTTTACATTTAGTATCGCCATGATGAACCCACCAACGCCAAGGGAAATCATCTAGATGTCCATCAACACAGGACATAATAAACCTTGCTGGATAAGCTTTGAACCCACAAATAGGGCATGTTGGACCGTTTTGCAAATACTTGTCCACATCAAAATTTTCACTAATATCGAATAGATGATTACATGTGCTTTTCTTGCATATATGATAGTTCGGGAATGAAACTACTGGTATGTCTCCTTGCCAAGAAGTTTTAGGAGTTTTGAAATTATCAACTCCTAAATAAGATGCTAGCCTTGCATCATATATGGTTTTCCCATATTTATCCCAATAATTAATATCTAACACTGTTACCGAGTCCTCCACTACATCAAGTATCGCTCCAGGGCCAAAGGTTGTTATTAATTGGTTTGGCCTTAGTTCTCCCAGTTTATTTATTTTCATCCTATTGCGCCCCCTCCGTGTAATAATATAGTGAAGATGTACTTTCTACCTCTCTCATTGAGTTAAGTGTCGGTTTTTCTTTTGGTGTACAATATTCATTGTAAAAATTGAGAAGTCTATTGAAGTTTTCCGTATTTTTAACATAGTAAAATAGTCTTTTGTCACTATTACAAAGATGCTTCCATTCATCAATGAAAATATCCATTTCTCTGAGAGTATCATCATTTGCTTTTGATGCAACAACAGCCCCTCTTTGCAAAATGATATCTTTTGCCTCCTGAATTACTTCATCAGCAGCCTCATTGATTCTTCCCGCTCCTTCATTGATTGCCAGTTCCCCGTTTTTCAATCTCAAAAGCGATACCAGTAAAGCATGTAATACCCTATCTCTTGCTCGTGCCGAGAAAGGCGTAGCAGTAGTTCCTTCCACATAACGATACATATGAGAATGGAATCCCATGAAATTTTCATAATGCGATAAGTCTCTTGGTCGATAAGGATTATAGATCGTCACAACAAGTCCAGGATACTTTCTCCCAATACGGCTTGTTGCCTGAATGTATTCAGAATTTTGCTTAGGTTGTCCGGTCACTGACATCAATCCTAAACGATCGACGTCCATTCCAACAGCAATCATGTTTGTTGCAATTGCGACATCTAAGCATTCCTTATTATCTGATTCAATTGTCAATTTTTCTAGTAACTCAGCTATTTGATAAGAAGACACACGAGATGTTATCTCTTTCGTTCTGTTCAAGTATCTTATTGAACCATATCCATATTTTTTTACAATTCGTTTTATGCGGGCAGGGATGTCATCCTGCAACAGTCTAACTGTACCGCCAAGCTCTCTGATACTGTTGAAATAACCAATTAGAGTATAATATGGGTCAACGTATTCTTTGAACTCTTCGATTTTTGAAAGTTCTAGTGCTTGTTGCAACAAAACTGCATAAACTCTTAAAATTGTTGTCTTCATAGACTTCCCAGTAGCACAAATACCACAGTACTTTCTAAAAGGCTTATCTTGAAGAGAGATTTCCTTGATAAAATAACTATCGCTGATATCAAAACCACTGGGTGGGAATTGTGAAAAATTATCCCTGCCATATAAGCATCTAATTTGAGCATCTGCGTTTTTAATTGTTGCTGTAGATACAATATATTTGGGGAGAATTTTCCTGCCATCTCTTTCAATGGCACACATATCCTCGACAACAGTTTCATATGCACCATAAATTGTACCAAGTGGTCCGGTAATCAAATGCAACTCATCCTGAACAATTAATTCTGGGGGGTAGAACATTTTTGTCTCAATTGTTTGCGAAGCTGCCAATGATTTTGATTTATTATGCCTGTTTGGATGTTCTTCACCAACCGCAATATAACCGTGACGTTCACAATACCTGTCTGTTTTACCAAACAACAATCCCATTTTCTCATCCCAAGGCAATCTTGCAAATTTATCAACAGTAGATATTATTACGGTTGGGCACTTCCTGTATATTTCTTCGTCCACTAAATATACAGGAATACTCACACCATTAAATTTGTAGAAATGACACTTAGAATCAGGACAATGGATTTTTACTTCGCATTTGTCCGTATCAATTTCATAATTCTCTTTTTTAATGGCTGTACCACACATTGGGCAGACAATTACCTGTTTTGTAAGTTTATTAATTGCTTGAGGACCTTTTTCAGCATCATCAAGTTCTTTAAAATTATTAGGAGTAACCCCACTACCAACCCAGAATCCTATAGAAATCCTTTGTTTTCCATATAGGTCTGGATTTTTACTACGGATAATTTCAGCTGCGCAAATCATTTTCGTCAATCTATCACGCTGTTGCGTAGTTAATAGACGTAATGTGTATCTTAAAAATACAGTTACACCACCATCTTTTTCATATTCTGTTTCCTTCGAAGCCGTCAATCTTCGATATCCTATAACAAATGCAATAAGTCCTAAATACGCCTCAGTCTTACCACCACCTGTAGGAAAATACAAAAGATCAACATTATCTCTATATGCATCCTTAAGGTTAGCGCAACTTGCAATATTTAATAAGATAAACGCTATTTGAAACGGTCTCCAGGTGCTGTGATCTTCCTTATTAAAATCGCCAAGACTACAATCTATCCCCTTTCCATATTTATTAGCAAACTGAGCGATACTTCTTTGCAAATACATGGCTTGATTCATAAAACAAAATGCTCTGAAAACATCTTCATTATTTTCTAAAAGACTTATTCCTTGTGAAATTCTATCAGATGCTTTCCTGCACTCATTTATGATGCTATTCCCCTTGGATAAAAAAGAAGAATCCTTCATTTTGTCGCTCTTGCCCAAATCATTTATCCATTCTTCGTACTCATCTTTTAATGCTTTCAATCTACTAATGGTCTCAACTTTGTTATTTGGTCGAGACATAAATCTCATTGAAAAATAATTCCCGCCGAAGTTCTTCAACTCCGGACTAACAGCATTTATCTCGTGAGAAGGGATAAATTCCGACTTTATCTCACAAGCATTTCCATTGTCCTTACAAACCCAGCTTGCTGCACAGCCATGACCTCTGGAATAAATAGGACGCTTTTCATAATAGAACTCATCCGCAATTTCTTTCTCACGACATTTATGCTCAGGCAAGAAAATGGAACTACCATCGATAGATTTTACAACTAATTCCGTCTGAAACATTACATTTTCGAAATCTCTATCTTGCCCAGTTTGTTTGCCATTATATAGATAAACTGAAACCAACTTGTGTTTATTATTCAATTTGAATTGAATGATACGTATTTTTATAGCCGGATCAGATACCAATGGGACGTCATGGGCTTTATCAAAACTGCGCAAATCAACAGAAATAGATTCAACTTTTTGTTCACGGATATAAACGGTTTTTTTACTTTTTTTCTTACCGCTTTCAACATCCTCTTCCAGCTCAATCTTATCTTTGGAGTATTCTCCCCATCTGGCCACAACTTCAAAGTGATTCAGTTCTTCCGACACATAGAAACTTAAGCCTACAGAAGATTGCTGCTTGAATTTTGAAACAACCTTATCTTCGTAGTCTTCTTCTAATGTATCTCTCTCGTCTTCTATCGTATCACTTACAAAATCATTATTTTCAAGCTCAGCTTCACTTGATGCTTGACTCTTCAGTGGATATAGCATACCTGTGATATAAGTACTCAAAGGTGATTCATCAAGCATTTCCTCGACTTCAAGAGGGCCAATCAAATCAGTATTTAAGGCTTCTATTATCTTCTCACGAACTTTCGCATAAACATGATCACTCATTTACTATGCCCTCCATGTTCTCGCTCATCCCCATGGTGTATTTAAAAGTATTGCCAATAGCGATATTTTGTCCTGCAATTAGCCTGAATTTCCATTCTTTTTTGTCAGCATCGACTCCGGCAGCACATTCACACCACTTTATTGCAGCTTTAGCCTTATCAATTACATCTTCATCCTTGGTCATATTACTTGCTTTTACTTCTACCAAGTACTTGGTATTTGCTGTTTCAACAATAAAGTCCGGATTATATTGATGCCCTGCCTTATAGAATAAACCCAATTGATTAAGTGGGGGTTTGATCCAACGTACCACATCTGGATCATCTTCTAATATAACTGCCAATCTTCTCTCATCATCACTATCAAACCCATTTTCAGGATAGTATGACTTCTTATATCCAGTAAATAAATACTGTCTAATATTCTTCTTGTCAGCTATTTCTTTTTTGTAATCAACTTTACCGTCCGGCTTTACATTCTTTACGAACTTTCCAAACAGAATCAAGTCCTTTTCAACATTATATATGAACTCGGTATGCTCCTCTTTCGCGGCATAAACTTGGTCACTTATATCTTTAATTATTGCTGCTGCATATCTTCTAACTATTTTTTTCTTATCTTCAAAGCTTCCCTCAATCAGATTGAGGTATTGTTCGACAACATCAATAATATACTCAGCATCATTTGAGTCGAATTCATCAATTGAATCCAATAACATACACGCCAATTCATTAACTGGGTCTTCTGTCTCAAGAGCAACAGCTTCTATTGACATCAACAACCTTTCGTTAATGACATCATATCTTTCGATATATGAAGTCGCTGTGTCAAAATCTACAATGTTTCTTTTGATGGTAACGGGTTTAAAAGTGATAGTCGAACTATAGCCGATGCTAATCCTTGGAACACTTACAGCTCGTTGTGCAACCTTTTTGATTTTTTTTATAAATTCTTCTTTTTTCATAATAGGCGTTTTAGCCTTTGGCTTCTGTTCTTTTGACTCATCTACCTTATAAATAGCAGGTTCTTCAGCCACTTTCTGAATGAATACCTCAAGATCAAACAATGACATCTGGTCAACCGTTTTATCATCTTTAACCGGTTTCATCTCTTTCGCAAAAGCTTTTAGATAGCCCTTATACAGCTCTTCTTGTACCTTCAAATCATTAATGTCTTGAAACGACTTTATCGCAGTAGCCTCAACTGTTTGTTGAAAAAGTGCCATCTGTCCATCATTAAACTCAGCAACTACATCCACTGCTTTTGTCTGAGGCACATCATTCTCGTCCAAGTTTCTTGTTTTGAAAATCGGATTGGATTTTACATCATCAATCAGTTCTCTGTAGTGATCGTGCGCAACAATATCTAAAGTATCAAGTTCATCTTGCCCAGTAATTTGTCCAAACGGCAAACGGAGTCCACGACCTATCGTTTGCAAAGCCAAGATTTCACTCTTCGCAGCATTTAACGGAACAATCGTAAAGAGATTATTAACATCCCATCCCTCTTTAAGCTTGTATACGTGCAAAACTATTTCTATAGGATTGGTGTTTTCTTCTATTGTGAGTAGTTTTCTGATATTTTCATCCGATTCAACACTGGTAGTCCCTGAATGTATCTCAACAACCTTACCTTTATACCTGCCTTCAAAAAACTCGTCAGAATCTATTTTTTCTCTAACTGCTTTCGCATGGTTAGTATCCTTACAAGAAATAAGAACAATTGGTTTAACCTGTGGTAGATTGTTTTCTGTGCAATACTTATAAACCACCGCTTTACGTTGTTCATGAAGCTTGATGCCATCTTTTATTTTCATTTCCTCAATATCTGCATCACTAAATCCAGCAGTATTAGTTCTTCCCATGACTACCGGAATCTTGAGATACTTTCCTGCACCCTTGGCCAAATCAAAACTGTATATAATATTTCTATTCTCCGGCTTCGGTGTAGCTGTAAATTCCAACCCAAGAATCGGGTTCAAATAATCGATAGCTTTCTTAGATGCCGGTGCATAATATCTATGAGCTTCATCCATACAAATGACTAGATCATCGAAGCTCTTTAGTACATCTGCGAAAGAGCCGCCTAAACACTCCTTGAAATCGTGGAAATTGAACTGTACGTCCCCGCGTTGAAATATTTTGCCGATATTAAAAATGAATATTTGAATCTCTGATGTTTTCTCAACATATATTTCTTGCTGAGTAAATTTAGCAGGATAATTCAAATAGTTCTCACCATCATATACTTTCGGCCTTCCCATTTCAGCTTCAAGTCCTTTGAACATATATTTGGGATGGTGCGGCATGGTCTCTTTACGGAGTTTATCATATATTGTGTTTCCTGGCGCCAGAATGAAAAAATGCTTATAGCCCTTTGTTTTATATAGATAATATATGCATGCTCCCATCAGCCTCGTCTTGCCTATACCAGTAGCTATTTCAAAGCAAAAGGATGGAAAGTGAAAATCTTTGTCAATCATTATATTTCGATTGCCTTCACAATTCTCATGAGCAACTTTTTCTGCTTCTTCTTTAGAGCAATTTTTATAATCCAACTTGGAGCTTATGGCATCAAGATATGTAAGAGCTTCTAATTGTGGCTCCCTCAAACTCATAGCCCAGTTAATCTTGTTTACAATACTCATCTTACATCCCCTCGCTTTCAAAGCTACATTTTTCTAACAAATCTTTTGGTATTTTCTTAATCTCTATGTTGTCAGGCAAAATCATTTTTGATTGTTTTTTAGTGCAATATATTAGTAACGATTGATGTTTGTCCAAATTCTTTGTTATTGATATAACATAACTACTATTTACAAATTGATTCGTAACATGAATAAATCTATTTTCTGACGAAATACCGTGATATTCTCCCACAGGTGAATACTTAAAGCCTTCTAGTTTGCAAATTGCTTCGGCCATCATATCAAAAGTGTACACAGGATTAATTTGATATATTGGTAGTATTGGATTCTTAATAAGCAGTGGTTCAGCAAGTTCATAGAATTTAAAGCCTCCACCACCTTGCCAGTTAAAATCTCTTGATATTCCACTTTGCTCACCATCAATAACATCTATTAACCTATTAATGCAGTGCGTATAGCAATGGTCACCCTTTTCAATTCCAATCCATCTTCTTTTCATTTTATGCGCTACAGCAGCAGTAGTCCCAGAACCCAAAAAACTATCAAGTACAATATCCCCTTCATTAGTAATCATAGAAATAATTCTTTCAATTAACTTTTCATTTTTTTCACCATTCGGGAATTTCCAATTAAAGGCTGAAGATGTTAAGTCCGTCCATATTGTATCCATTAGCTCTGTATCACTTGCTGGAATAAAGTATTCTGGTTTTCCCGTTCTAGGATTCGGTCGAAGGGTTCCATCTTTTATAGCTTGTTGTGCTCTATCGTATGACCATCTCCAATGATTACCTTCTTTTGGCTTATAGCCAAACAAATCATAATCCATACCATTCCTAACTCCATTAGCTTCAAAACTGTGCCATCTATCATTCTTAGTAACTTTCTTTGTAGGAGGTAAAATAACGGTTTTTTCTGACTTTGCATAAAATACAATTACATCATGCGCATAATTCAAAGCTCTTACAAATTCTCTTTCTCGAATATTCTTTTTTATCCTAGAGACTATAATTGTATTGCGAAAATTACTTCTGCCAAATATTTCATCCATAAGCACTCGAAGATATGCTTCTTCATTATAATCAATGTGGACAAATATACCGCCGTCATCTGATAAAAGATTTTTTAATAATTCCAATCTGGCTTTCATCATTGACAGCCAAATAGAGTGTTCTATCCCATCTTCATAATGTTCAAAAGCACTCCCAGTATTAAATGGTGGATCAATATAAATACACTTGATTTTCCCTGCAAAATCTTGTTCTAATGCTTTTAAAGCTATTAAATTATCACCATGAATTAGCATGTTTTGTGTTGTTGCATCTCCATAAGATTTTGATTTATCTTCTATCAAAATCCGTGGTTCTATAATTCTATCATCGTATTTTCCAACCCATGTTAGCTCAAGCTTCCCTTGTTTCTTCATCTACTCTTCCTCCTAGAATTTCGCCACTACTCTTGCAAAGAGTACCGGATTTATTTCAAATTGATTTTCAAAATCTTTAATCAGATGCTTTGCTTCTTCATCAATGCTGGCAATTGACTGATGGAATTTGATTATCATTTCATCTCGTTCTTTTTCTTTCGCCTCAGCTTGCTTCTTTAAATCTATTTTTTCCTTGAAATTCTTAGTGGCTAATGCTTGATCTTTTATTTCAGTTATACTTTTTTCAATCTCACTGATTTCAAGGTTAAAGTAATCTTTACGAAGCATAGCCCAATTATCAATTTTAGCCTTATTGTAGTCTATCGCTGCTTTGTTAGAAGAATAATACATTAGCAACAACTCACTATAAATACTCTCTCCGCATTTTTCCAAATCTTTATCTGATATTGTTATAGGAGCAACACTCGACTCCTCAATATTCTCCATAATTTCTAATATCGCAGCTTCGCTTAATTCAAGTTTGTTCCCTTTTTCATCAAACACTCGGAGGAACGGAAGTAAAAAGTCTTGGTTGTTATATAGCCCTCCCATTAAAATGAAACCATGTTCTAAGCCATGCTTTTCTTTGTTTCTGATGTTAATTGCATAAGCCACAGGATACTTAGTGCCTTTAGTTGGCGGCTTTACCGCCTCCCACTTTTTTAACTCATTCAAGAAATGCATGACATCCGAAAGAATACTTTTATAACTATTTGAATGATGTTCTTTCTCATCGCTTAAAAGATTTTTCAGTTCTTGGAACTTAACATTCCTCTTTCTCTCAAACTCTTTTTCCAAAGCTTTGAACTCTTTATTAAATTCTCCTATGCTATTGCATTTTTGATATATCATCAAAACTCTTTTTTCAAAGTCAATACCAGATTCTAATAGTCCAAGTGCCTGATCAGATGCACCAAAGACTCCTTCGAACAGTTCGAATTTCTCCGATAGAATCTCGTATACTCTTCTATCAGCTATATTTTCTGTGTTTAGTAAATTGATAACAATGGTATCGTTCATCTGTCCGTATCGATGGCATCGACCAATTCTCTGCTCAATTTTTTGCGGATTCCATGGCAAGTCATAATTAATCACCGAATTGCAAAACTGAAGATTTAATCCTTCTGAGCCTGCATCTGTTACCAATAAAATCTTACAGTTGTTCTTAAAATAATCCACAATGGCATGTTTTATTTCAACGTTTCTACTCGCTAACGTTTTACCAAAATTCTTTGCTTTCCAAGCTCTATAAATCTCTGAGGTCGTTTTATCTGATGGATTTCCATTAAAGAGAAGCACCTCACCTGCATAACCCTTATTTGTAAGTTCCTTATAAAGAAACTCTTGCGTTCTTACTGATTCTGTGAAAACTACTACCTTTTCATTTATTCCACTTTCTTTTTGTTTATTGAATGCTATCGTTATTGCTTTAAGTAGGGCTTTCGCTTTCTCATTTGCAGAAATACTTGTTGCCAGCTTTATAATGTTTTCAACTTCATCAATTTCATGTTGAATAAACTCGTTCACTCTTTCTCGATCATATAATTCAGAATGATTAGATGTATTTTTGTCATCTTCTTCGTAGTCATCATCTAAAAAGTCAAAAAAATAGTCTAATCCCTTCTCTACGCTCTCTAGTCGAGTACTTTCTTTCAGTGTGATTAACCTGTCCTTCAACACCTCAAATGTAGCAGCAACTGCATGACTTGAAGAAGCTAGAAGTTTGCGGATAACTACAGTTATCAAAGTTCTGTTAGATGATGGGATAGCATAAATTATATCCTTCTTGAGATAATCATTCACCATAACATACAAAGCTGCCTCTTGTGGAGACAGTTTAAAATCAACCGTAATACATACCCTCTTTTTAAATGCAATATAATCAGCAACGTCTTTTCTAAGAGTTCTCTGCACTACCGGTTTTATATGGGATTTTAAATCAGCAAAATCCTTTGTCTTGATATACCTTTTGGCAAAAAGTCTTTTGTCAAAAAATATCTTTTCATCAATAAAATATACAAGTCCATAGAGATCCAAAAGGTTATTCTGCAATGGTGTAGCTGTCAACATGATTTTAGGAATCCCTCTGGTTATCTCGTAGATACTCTTTGCAGTTTTAACACCAGATTTATGTACATTTCTAAGCTTATGAGCTTCATCAAATACAATAAAATCCCAGTCTGTTCTACAAAACATATCTGCTTTTTTTGACGCATATGTATATGAGCAAATAACAACCACAGGTTTTCGATTTTTCTTACTGACCAGCTCATGATATTCGTCTATATTGAGACTATCTACTACAATCGACTCAATTTCGAATTTATCTTCTAACTCTATTTGCCACTGTTTTCTTAGGTTTGAGGGCAGAATTATTAAAATTCGCTTAGCCCCGCTTTGCAGGACATATTTGATGACAAGTCCAGCTTCAATTGTTTTACCCAATCCTACTTCATCAGCGAGAATTACTCCTCCTGACTTAAGGGATGCAACAGCAACACAAAATGCCTCTATTTGATGAGGGTTAATATCAATATCAGACCCACTTAAACAATAGTATGGATTGTGCTGTAATTCAATTCTTTTAATTTGTCCATATTCTTGGATAAGCATGTTTTGCATTTTTATCTCCCTCTTTAAATATTTTCTAAGATATCCCTAATCCCTCGTGCTAACCCCTTAGCCATCAATGGGGGTACTGCGTTACCTATTTGAACAAACTTAGCTGCTCTAGGACCCTCAAAAAAATAGTTATCTGGGAATGATTGTATTCTTGCAGCTTCTCTAACGGATAAAGATCGGCATTGTGTAACATCTGGATGAATAAAATAATGTCCATCTTTTGAGATATGTGCAACCATCGTATGAGAACACTGAATATCCCCAGCAACCACCTTATATCTATCTAAAAATGCATTTCTATTTTTGTGCGTACACAGCTCTTCTGGCAAATCAGTATATCTTAGTCTTCTATGATTTTCATTCCAAGCAGTAATCACTCGTCTATAAATCTCAATGTCTCTTGGATTATGGAAACGGCATACATGATGTGTCAAAATATCATCATCAGCTCTAATTCCGCTCGCCCTCAAATAATTAGTTGGCTCAGAAACATAAACATTGTTCTCAGTTGCTATTTCAAGTCTAATCAAATCTTGCAAAATATCATTAACCGTTGCCTGAACCTCAGTAATCTCAAATTCAGGATACACAATCTGCAAATCAGCTTGCCAACCAATTATTATCACTCTTTTTCTATGTTGCAGCACCCCAAAATCAGCCGCATCAAGTATTCTGTGATCAACAGTATACCCTGCATCATTGAATTCTCTAATGATACTTTGGAATGTTTCACCATTATTTGCAGTTAAAATGCCTGGTACATTCTCAAATATAAACATGCGTGGCCTGTACCGATTTAGAAATCTAACATACTGCCTATAAAGAAAATTTCTAGGATCATTTCTCATGTTATCTGGATCTTTTGCTCTTCCTATCAAGGAATATGCCTGGCAGGGTGGACCCCCAATAATTATATCCACATTTTGAATATTCGCGTTTTCAAGTATCTCATCTATTGAACCAAAAATTTCATTTGTTGTCGTATCAGATATTTCTTTATTAATTACAGTATCAAGCATTCCATTTGGCATTCTTGCAAAAAGCTCATCACGAGTGATTTCGCCTCGTTGATAACTTCTGTATTCATCCAATCTGTTATTTTCCTTCAAGTAATAATAACAAGTCCTTGTTTTTAAGGTCATTGCAGCATATGGGTTCATTTCAACGTGAGCAACCGGAATAAACCCTCCATCAGCAACAAAGCCCTCAGAAAGGCCACCGGCACCAGCGAATAAATCTATAAAAGTAAAATTTCTATTGTTCATAACACCATCCCAATTTCTATGTCCTAAAGCAGGACCATGTTTTTATTATTAAGTCTATCTTCATATTTCTTCATAAAACTCAATAATATCACCAACACTACACTCGAAAAGCTTGCATAGCTTATCTAGCGTATCGTAATCTATCCGTTGAGTCCTGTCGTGATACAAATTGGCAATTGTGCTTCGAGCAAGTCCCGTTTTTTCATACACATCTTGTATGTTATACCTTTTAGTGCCCATCAAAATGGACAGTTTGCTCCTAATTGCCATGCCATACACCTCACCAACTTTAGGATACACTTTCACAAATAAAAGAATATCATAATTACAACTCATTGTAAAGCGAATACGCTCTATTTAGTATTTTATTTAATCTATATTACTTCTTTTTTCACCAGTAGATAATAGTTCACCTGTAAATTTCAAGGGGATGCGCCTTTGGCCTGCCCCCCAGCCCACGAAAAGTTATAAGTCGGATATGCCATATCAGGACTAATTTCTACACTTGACTTATCCTGAACAGAATGGGCTACCCCCAGCTCACGATTGTCACATACTTCTCCCTTTGCTCCCTGCTCTTTTTTTACACTACTATTCTCATTTACCTGTATTGACTGCTTCTTATCTTCTTTGGATGACTTAGATTCTTCTTTCTTTGGTTCGACAATATTTAGCGTATAGAGATTTGAAGTCTGCCCTCCATGTTTACGTTCCGTATCAAAACGAGCTTCTTTAGTAATAAAACCTGCTGTCACCAGGTCATCCAAAGCTCTTTTTACCGTATTAACACTATATCCGCACTCTCTCGCAATAGTTTTAATGGACGGAAAGCATTGGCTTTCCTTATTGCAATGAAGGGCAAGACAGTTTAATACAAGCCTTGCCCTCGGTTTCAAATCTGATTGAAATGCATTAGTCATATATTCGATTTTTGCCATGATACCCTCCTGTTTCAAATGCTACCGGGAAGCCTTTTTTTACAGCTTTCTTTCCGGTATGATATATTCCTTTACAATTGGATGATATATATGTCCGTTGATATTGTCATTAAATAAGTCATGAGAAGCGTCAGCAATCATCAGATCTTCTCCAAATGTAGCCTTACAGTCGCTTTGAAATTCCAAAGGTACACTCAAAGCCATCTTAAAGGTTGATAAATTCTTGCATAAATGCAGCAACTTTGAGTAATTGGCTTCTTCATAAGGCAAAAGGCTCCCACAGATCAACCTGATATCTGCTTCTTTGAATGCATTGGTTAATTCCTTAATTGCTCCACAGTCATAAATAATAAAATTGTAGTCCTTATCAATTTCATTGGTTAAAAAGCAGTCTACATCGCCAACAGGATAATGTTCTCCGATCTTCTCATAAGTATATCTTTCAATCAGATAATGCAAATGACGGTGCATGTTCATTTCAATGAAACATGCGGTAGCCCCCCTTGCAATCAACCAGTTTGCAAAATTAAATGCCGTTACCGTAACACCGCTTCTACGGTCGACTCCGGCAACAGCAACCTTTATATTCTTTGCACTCCACTTATATCTTGGTATTTCGATTTCCACAGATTCCTTAATTCCAGATTGTACAATTTTTAGTTCTTTTTTAGTCACTTCCTCAATCTGCTTATATCTCTGCATACCGCCTTCGGACAAGCATTCTCTAATCTCGCTCTCTAAATCCTCCACAATGCTTGCAGAAACTATATCAGTAACTCCTATATCGAGTAATTTATCAATATATACCTTTTCATTATCACAACCGGATAAAACTACAATAATTCGAGCATTAAACATCATCTGAAAAGATTGCAAGGCGACGATAAAATCATCAAGACTATCTTCAATACACCCGATATCCACAATGAAATGCTTGCAGCTCTGATAATTCCTCATATCTCTAACTACAAACTGTTTTAAAGTAAATCTGCCCACAAGCTTTTTTATAACCACTTCCGTTTTATTGCTTTGTGCCTGTTCACTTTCTTCTTCCAAGAAATCTGCAAGATCACTTTTCCCACTGCTGGACAGATATAACAGCATTTTTCACACCTCCAAAATGTAAATCGTGTATCTTTTCTTTGTCTTTCAATTGATTTGTCATTAACAAAACAATACCTGCAATGACAATCAATATGTAAACAATCAGTTCAATCATTTTTTTCCTATTCATACTCCACCTCCTGCATTCCTGCTGATAATCCAAAACGGACCTCCTGCTCCTGCACTCTTGCTGGCTTCATTTATAATAATAGAAAAGTCCCATTCTTGTTTACTCCTTTTATTACTTGCCGGATCAGCTACCAATATCTTTCCTTCTTCTGTTACTCCACGGAGCACGATAAAATGTCCACTTGACGTAAAATGCCCTTTCGTCATAATAGCAACCACCAGTTTACCTGACGAAAGAGCATCTACAATACGTTGTGATTCAGTTGCCGAACAGCCTTCCACATTCAACCCGAAAGCTTTTGCAGCTCCAGGGATTAAAGCATGGTAAGAACCGCTGCCTTTACACCAATACCCATTGTCATATGACCATTTTGACATTTGCACCGGGTCTATCGAGGTATTGGTAAGGCTTGATACCACCATAGCCATAGAAGTAGGACCACAAGCATATCCACCTATAGTATCTGTACCATAGGGTTTATCTGCCCATCTGCTGTCAAGCTGATTATAATAAACGACAGGCGTTTCTCCCTCATTGTAAATTGTAACCCCCTCATAACTTTTACCGTAATTGTCTATATAATCGGGGTCAGTTTGCAAAATGCTTTGATACATGCCAAAGTCATTTTGAAGCTGCTCAACTGCTGTCAAATCTTCACCGTTAATGAATTGTCCCAAAAACTCTAAAGGATGTGTAAGGATATAAAAAAACATTGTAATAATGAGCAATACGGCGATCAACGGTGTAAGGATAAGTATCAGCATTCTTTTCCTCGCTTCTGCATCAGCAGCTGCTTTTATCGCTAAATGTGTAAGCAGCTTTGACGTTAACGGATCAATTGCCAATAATTCCACCTCCATAAAACACAATAACCGAATGTGCAATTACATCCGGTTATCATCAAATATTCTTTTTTAGTAAGGAATCTATTTTATAGTAACATCCATTCAATATTTTTAATCTATTTCCTTTTGCAGCAACAAGTCAGCTAATTTCATCTAACTTTTTACCACCACTTTAATTTAAACTCCTCAATGCGTTTGTTTCTATATTTAAGTTCACTCTCCCTTGCCAAATATTTATACTTTTCTTCCAATATTAAGACACGAGTACAATGATAATTAAGCGGTTTATCTGCTTTGAATAGTTTTCTTGATGAAAGACCTTCCCCATCATTTAGTAAGCGGTCGATCTTTTTTCGACCTATTCTGATAAAAACCCAATGCAAATTAATTAAAAAAGCAAGATAATTCAACTTAAGTTTTGCTATCATTGATAAATCGCCCCCTTACTAAAATTCTATAAGGTTATTACTAATCCTTATAGACACAGTATATCATAAGGGCTTTGTAATTGTCTGTCGAAATATGGTTATAAATAAAAAATCTGCATATATTTTGCAGATTTTTTATTTATAATTTGTTATATCATTTTTCAGCATCTTTAATCATTACTTCGATTACATGAAAGATTCTCTGTTGTTCATCAGAGGGCAATTTACTAATTTTTTCAGAGAGTTCAGAGGATTTTATCACATTCCCAGCTTTTAATACATCTATCAGCAATAAATCAGAGGGGACATTTAATGCGTTTGCTATACGAATAAACGTTTCAAGTCTTGGAATTTTTGCCCCACGCTCAATGGCACTCATATAATTCGGACTTAAATTAACATATTCCGCAAGCTCCTCTTGTTTCATACCCAGTGCCTCTCTGTGCTTTTGAATCCTTTTTCCTATCTGTTTTAGATTCAATATTTTCACCTCCTAATGGAGTTACTGTAATACTGATAGTATAAGTTTCACATTTGTTCAGATACAGTATCCACCAGGATGTAACTAACTCCAAAAGAATTAGTATTGCACTTTATTTTTTAACACATGATGATAAAACCAACCATACACATAAAATTTATCAGCGACGAAATTTAAACATGGCGAACTAAGCAGTAACCAAATTCCTCATTATTAGCTATACATAGCTGTCAAAGGTCTATGGCATAATTAGTACAGACTGTGCTTAAGAAAACGACATAGTCGCCCGTTTCCTATCTTCCTCCGGCTTTTCCCATGTAGTTAAATTTGTATTCCGGTATTTCAAAATTTACATGAAGCCGCTTTGAGCCTATGACAAATAAGGCATGTCCACGCCTTTTGCTTTCTAACAGTTCCTCCTCAGCCTCGGTAAGATTATAAAGCTCTTTTGTTTCCTTCAAGTTCTGACCGTCACAGCCCATAATCAGTTTGATGCAGGGAATATCCAACAGTGCCTGACCATACATCTTAATTTCAGGCGAAAGGAAGTCCACTACGCTATGGGAAATAATAATCAATCCTGCTTCGTACTTTCTTGCCCTCTTTTCTACATTACGCAAGAATACAAGACTTTGTGGAACCTGCGGGTCAATCATCAGATAGGCTTCATCACAAATCAGCAATACTCTTTCGGACCTGTCTTTACTCATTTGTTCCCAACACCAGCCAAGCAAATTGAAATATTGTGTCCTTTTGATGTTGTCACTTGTATTTTGCAGACTGTGAGTATCTAAACAAATACAGCGAGTATGGGTTTTAATGCTGCTGTGCCCATTCCATAAGAAGCTGTCACTGCCATGTGCTATGTCATAAAGGAGCAGTAGCAAATCACGATATACCTGATCGCTTTTATTTGCTTTCACCTTTTCTTCAATCAAACTATAGAGATCGCTGAAAGTTGGAAACTGTTCATTGGCAAAGCCAGAGATGTCCGTATTCCAATCAATTCCGAATTTATGATACAGCTCGATGATACTCTGTTTTAGAATTGCTTTTTGCATATCATTAAGGCTCGGTAAATATAACTGAAAGAATATTTCCAGATTCTTAATATGAAGCGCCATATCACTCATACCATCTGCATCATCATAAAGCTTGCCGCCTTTTTCTTCAGGCTCATCTTCACTGTCGCGCGGTGCCGGCCGAATTTGCAATGGATTGATTCTGCCATTGATACCGCCACCGGCGTTAATCCAATCGCCATTTAAATTAAGGCATAAATCTCTATATTCTGATTCAGGGTCTATTATTAGAAGCTTTGTGCCTTTCATATATTCAGACAGCATAATGTGTTTTACAGCCGTTGACTTGCCTACTCCCGCAACACCCATAACGACCATATTGGAGTTGGTACGGTCATTGCCACGCTTCCAGGTATCCACGATGACAAGGCCACCATTGTTATCCTTCGCAAAATAATAGCCATTGCCGTCATTAAATCCTGAGCTTGCAAAAGGAAATCCTCCCACAAAAGTGCTCATGGGAATGATGCGCTGTACGATATTTTCAATTACCGGGTTGGTAGGATAGGTCGGCGATATGGTTTGCAATCCTTCTTTTTGCAAATTAGCAAGTGTTCTTACTTTACATTTCATAACATTGATGACACTTTCCACCCTTCGGCTCACTTTTACAAAGTTTTTCTCATCATGGGCAAGCGGCATGATAGAAAGGCTCATCAGTGCCACTGTTTCACCGTTTTGATCGATTTGAAGCATAATACGCTCTCCATCCTCAGCTGCTTTTTCCGCTCGCTGGCGAGTTAACGGGTCTTTTGCGCTTTCTGCAGCTCCACGGTTTTGAATGATGCTCTTACTAATAGCAGAAATTAAAGCACCATTGTCAATCGGTTTAATTCCGATTGAAACAATGGTGCTTGGAATATTGGTTATCTTAGAAAGCCAACCTACATCAACCTTTTGCGGATATTTAACAACTCCGTATATCTTGCCTATATTTTCTCCGACAACCAGGCTGTTTCTTTTAATTTCTAATCCCATTGGTGTAATAATATTTAATAGAGCTTCATTTACTGGAACAAAGTCTGATTTAGGCTTTTTCATTCCAATCACAGTAACACACCTCCGCTTAAAATTGGAATGCTGCGCTCGAAACTGGTATCCTCAAGATGCATATATGCAGGATTATTGATAAGATTGCAAAGCCTTACAATATCCTGCTGTTCTAAAACATCGCAGCCAATTCCATTGTCCGTAAAATTGCTTGCAAAATCCTTTGCTTTCACCAGTAAATCTTTTTCAGCTCCCTGCTCTGACTTGTCCCAAATAACTACATAAAACTGGCGTTCCACCACTTCACCGGACAGAGCAAAGGTACTCATTTCAAGAATTTCCTGCTTTAAAAGCTCTTTTTGTTTCGGGTCACTCGTAGTAAGCAGCTCTGATAGTTCTGAAATAAGTGGTGAAATATCTACCGGCCTTGAGACAGCAATGAATTTAAAGGGATACTGTATGCTCGACATATTGGCAGTAAGCTGCTTGATAATTATGCTTTTTTCACTTTTGCTAAATAAATCAATGCTGATCGGATTGATTTTCAGGTAGCACAGAATCAGACCATCTCTTGTATAGAGAAACTTGCCTTTAATGTCCTTTACATTAACAAACTCATTGGCTGTTTTCTGCTCTTCATCTGCTTGAAGTATCTGTTTTTTCTTTTTCTCTGAATTTTTGATAAAAAGAAATGCGCCCCCTCCAAGGACAGCGCATATCACAATCATAATGATGGGAAAGATCATTCTGCTTCCACCTCCAATTCTTCGGTTTCCATATTTCTATAAGGCTCTTGTAGTTCCCGATTCAACTCTTTTACCTGTGCCGACTGCAATAACAGGTCATAAACCCCTGAACCTTTTTCAAAGATTTTCGCAGCTTCAAAAAAATCAGTTATACCTCGTTCCTCAGTATAGGAAATTGTTAAGTTTACATTATGGAGGGCATGATCAATGGGTATGGTGAAGCTGCCCATTCTGGGATGATAAAAGCGGTTGTATTCCACTAATGCATGGTTTTCATCAAGGTTAAGAGTTACCCGCATTTCAAGCATTCCATGTGTGTCAAAGTCCTTGTCCTCGTTTTCGGTTTCCTCCGGGGTTAGCGGTTCAAAGACAAGTTCTGTCACATCTTCTGTTTCTAAATATTCTCCGTTATAGCTCAAATGCCCGAAAATCTCGGAAATACTTTTCTCAGGATACTGATTTTTTTTGATGTCAAAGGCATTTTTCAGTCGATAGAAACCGCTGAAAACTGTTCCTGCACCCCAATGGGTATAGTAACCTGTAGTTTTATTGTTCTCTGTCACCTTAAAAATGCCACGATGCCCCACCATCTTCACCTCCTGTGAAAAAATTTCAGGTGTGCCTAATAAAGACACACCTGTCGAATTACCGTTCTAAATCTTCTTCATCATCTTGTACAAATTCCATTTTGGCTAAAAAATCATCAACGTTGACCGCAGGTTTAACTCTCGCAAATATCATATTGTCCATCTCTTTGTAAGAGAAGTATTCCGGCTCTTTGAAGCGTTCTGTGTATTGCTCTACCTGCTCATCTGTTAAAGAAATGTCTTCACCATAACCATTATCGCCACAGATAAAAAAAGTACCGGCAATAACATCCCCATTATCAATTCTACGGTTACCGGTCAAACCCAATAATTTTCCTTCTTCATTACAATAAATGTGAGCATCATCTGTTAAATATAAGTACTCAATGGGACCACCTACCGCAGCTTGCATAGCCCTAAAATCATTTTCTATATCTTTCACATAAGGCTGTTTTTGTGGCTCAACAATGAGCACTCGAATCAAGTTTGTATTTCCGTCCATTCAAAATCCTCCTATTTACTGCTTTGGGGCAATATGCCAATCATCATATAATGATCCTGAAATATTTACATAATCGTTCAAATTCATTGACAACATTCCGGCAGGTGTCCATGCATCCTGAACATAGGTATAGACTCTATATTGTCCGTTCGGATACCATACTGGGCTGAAATGACATCTTTGACGATATGTGCTATATGGATTTACCTTGAATTCAAACTGTGCCGAATAACTGTTTACAGTACGATCCAGTAACCTCCAATAGGTTTCATATAAAAATTCGGGAAAATAACTTACCGCCGTTTGTGCACCGGTTACATGGCTGCTTGGCGCAGAAGATGAGAAATTTGTTTGGACCCTGTTATTGATACCGTAACCGCTTTTCATGGTTTTACCTGTTGCGGTAGGTGACTTGCTATCAGGTGTAATATTGCTTGATGCTGTCAGACTTGCACTGTAAACGTCGGTAAAAAAGTCATACCATCCATGATCTTCCCACCAGCCGTTGTCAACCCAATGCCCCCATTCGCCATGATCGCACCAGTCCCAATCGGAAATCCATACCCAATAAGGGTGCCATTTTGCCCACCAGACACTCCAGGTTGCATAAGTTTTCTGATTCTTGTTTGGAATGCTTGGTGTTTTAAACCCATCGTTTCTATCTTTTGCAGTTGGATCAGGCGGGAGATTTTTGTCAAGGTCAACAATTTTGGCTTTTATCACGTTTTCACTCAGATAACCTTTGTTTGTACTGACCGTTATCGTTACATTCTGTTCGGTCGATGGCGTTGTCCATTTGCACCATACCAGTTGACTTTCTCCTTCAGGAATTACAATATTGCTCATGGTGTATATATTTCCACCGACATTAAACGTTACTGTTGCAGGACTATCGGGATTGATTTCTTTTGTCGTATTAAGTGTTACAGCAGTAATCACCTGAGTGTTGGTTCTATATTCAATTGATGTATCAACCGGGTCAGTGGGCGGAGCATCTTTATAGCTTACAATTCCTAAACCCAAATAAGTAATAATTGTCGTATTGGATTGCCTTCCAGACGACGAGCCATTCCATGCAGGAAATCCCAAATCAGAACGTTCTAAAAACATAGCCAGTGGCAAGTTTTGATGGGTTAAGCTGACCATCTTACTCCTCAAACCACCGTTTTGTATCTGATCGTACAAAGCAGCTTCATGAGCTGTCATCCCCATCTGTATTCCTTGATACTTAAAATAGGCAATTGGTTCAAGGAGCAATTTATAATTCCCAGTCGTAAGTTGCTCAAAAGAGATATCAAAATCATTGGCAATCATTCGAGCTGCACCATCGGAACAAAAATAGTTTTTTATTGCTTCAATACTTGCGCTTACACTGCCACTGCTTATAATTCTCGGTAAAGACACAGCTGGACTGTGATATTGATAACTCCCCATAACAGGCGAAAGTTGGCTTCCGTTTCGATAGTGAATCTTTGATTTTTTCCCAAAATGCACTATATTTACTGATGGACTTTGATTTGTATAGTCAATGGGTGTCCCAACAGGCTTTCCTGTTTGTGTATCGATGATGGTAACTCTGACACCATCGTTACCGGGTATCCAGGAGTTTTGACTTGTACCGTTTCCCATCCCACCGCCACCATTATCTATGTTTCCATCCCCTTCTGCAAAAGCTGTTAACGGAGACACAAACAAAAGAACGAAGATTAGAAATATAGAAAATATTTTGCTTTTCATCTTGGCCTCCTTCTAAAATAAAAAGAGGCAAATCTTTACGACTTACCTCTGCTTAAATGCCTATATTCAGTTAATTCATGTTACCAATTTGCTTATTCCAGTCCCCATCCGATTGGCTTTTGATTTCTTGATTTGAACCACTGTTCTTGACCCAGCCAAAACCGGGAACATAGACTTCGCCTTTGCTGTTGGTTTCACCGCCCGTCGGCTTACCCTCTTTGGGTTTAGTAGGCTCTACCGGTTTGACCGTTACGGTAGGTTTTTTGTCCGAATTGGTCAGGTTTGTATCTTTAGGAATAACATGTGGTTTGTCATTATCCACTGCTGTGTCGGGCTTTGCGGGCGGTTGAGGTTTCACAGGGATTTCCGTCAACTGAATATCGTTTGGTTTTAATGTATTTGTGTCCTGTGTCTCTTTCGGAGTAACCTCCTGCACAGTAACAATTGGTTCATTTACTTTATCATTTTGAATTTCGCCCACAGATACAGGATTATTTGTATCCTGCGAGGTGGCCGGTAATTTAGTTTTGTCCGTTCCTTCTCCAAGCATTGCAAATATCCCTATAACAAGCAGAACACAAAGAGTGGACAAACCTGCAATTATAAATCCCCTTTTAATTTTAGGGGTTAATTTTTCCATAACAGCATACCTCCTTCTAAGGCATAAATCAATCTATCAAGTTTTGCAGCTTCTTGGCTACATTATACCACCGGACTTGCGTAACGTCCAGTAATAATTATGCACTATGTTTCGCATCATTTTCGGTGCTTTGTCAAGCCTAAATCATATAGGCTCTATCAGAACTTAGGTGTATAACCGGCTTTGAGTTTCATTTTTATCTGCATCGGCGGTAAATGCTCCCATCCAAAAGATAAAGGCACAGCTATATCAACTGTACCCTCAACGGTGAGTTGGCTGATTCCGTTTATATTTGACGGAGCCAAAGGAGCATTAGTTACACTAACCGATAACCCTGAAACTGCATATTCCAATGTACTGCCGGCATACTTTACATACTTGCCATTTTCTTGTTTCAATCCAAGATTATCCTTGAGCCTTCCGTAAATGTCACCGGTCGTTATATTTTGATTCCAAGATGTCCCTGACAGAACATATCCTCCTGAGTAGCCTTCCCGCAGACCGTTATATGCTTCATCCCAATTTTCAGTAGCTACATCAATTACTGCTGATTGTACAGCATCTCTTACACCTACTGCCACTATCATCAGCCTCATATACTCAAAGGCAGCACCGGACAAAATAATGATAGCAAGCACAACTGCAACAATTAAAGGTGTAGAACTGCCCGTTTTATTAGACAGGGCTTTTTTCAGTTTCGTCACTTATGATACACCTCCGATGTGCCCGTTGCTTTTGATGTTAGTGTGATTGGAAATGAAGCAAATTCACCAAACAGCCCAATGTTTACGGAAGAAGTCAAAGTAACGGTAAATTCCTCATTGAGTTGAATATTACCCATTCTCGACCATTGTATCGTAGGATTTAATCCTGTTTGATTACGAAGTTGTTCCCCTTTGACTGTGGTAGCACTTCCTACGGCACCGGTAATTTCAGCAGTCCTGCAAAGTTCAGAGGCAAATGTATCTAATTGTTGCTTTGCGATAAATACAGGCATAACCTTTACAATAAGCGCCAGGACCATTGCAATCGCCAAAACCAAAACACATGCATCAACAAAGCTCGCACCTTTTTTATCTTTAAATAACTCAATCAATCGTGACCCTCCTTTCCTTGAACATAAAAATACAGCTAAAACATCTTGCCAAGTGCATTAATAATCTCATAACCGAGGATACCAAGATACATGAGCAAGAAGCAGCCGAGCATAATAAATGAATATTTCTTGACCTTTCCAGGTTGTTTCATAGCAATCAATTTCAGCTTTTGAAGTTCCATTTGCTTAAAGGCATGGTTAAGCATTTCAAAATACATGACTCCGTTATCTCCGCGCTTTACAGATATAAGCCCTCGTACAACATCAGACAGCATGGTGCTGCCGATTCGAGATTCCAACCTTGTAAGTGCTGTTTCTTCGTTGCCTGATTTCATGTCCGCAATGGTTATTTCAAGTTCCTGTCTGAAGCTTTCTCCTGCACTTTTTTGATAGGATTGTAAAATCGCCGGAACATCACGAGTTGCTTTTAAAGACTGTGATACCGTAGAAACGAACCTTGGCAATTCATACTCAATTTCTTCCCGCTTCTGTCGCAGAATTTCATCAGCAAGGCGAAACTCTTTGAAAAGTACTGCAATAGCCAGCAATATGATAACCGGCGCCAAGATTGGGAGAATTGGTAAAATTGGTATAAGCAAAGCAGCTATCAGCCCTGATTTAACCCAAGCTTTTGCTACGTAAGTTTCCGGTGTAAGTTTGATACCTGCGGATTTCAAAGTAGCATTCATTTTTCTTTTCTTGTAATCGTCCATCCTTATAAATTTAGAAAGCTTGGAAGCCAATTCAAAAATAATGGCTTCCATGTTTTTTGTCTGCTTTTTATCCTGCCTTGCAGCACTTAGTACTGCCTTGGTTGTCGCTATCCTCGGCAGGTGAAGTGCCTCTGCAAAGATGAAGTACATACCTCCTGACAAAAACAACCCGGAAGCAGTCAAAATGAAGAACAACATCAAATCTCCCATTCCTCTTCCTCCTCGCTATCCTGTTCAAAAAAATACATGCTGTCCATTTCTAAATCATCTTTGTCCAACGTGTCAGCATTGTATCCCATTGTTTCTTCTCTGACTGTCTTCCCATCACTCAAAGGAACCGCATCATAACTTATACTTTTGGGAGATGGGAGGGGAATATTCCCCTTTTCGGCCATGGAGTAGTAATTGATATTTGCAACGATAATATGGTCTATCACGCTGATTTGAAGTGGTGCAAAGATGGAAACCAATTTTTCTGTGATATCTCGGTCTTGGATTGAAGGATTCAGGCTTCCCCCAGGATGATTATGTGCTAAAATGATTGATTTGCAGTCACAGTCAAGAGCAGCCTTCAGAACCATCCTCGGATAAACAACTGCTTCTCCGATACTTCCTTCAGATAATGTCCTTGTTTCAATGATGTTGTTGCCGCTATCCAAAAAGGCTGCCATAAACTTCTCTTTGTCTTTAATGCCGCCCAATAAGGAAACAAAATATTCTCCTGCTACCGTAGAAGCGTTTAGCACAATCTTGTTCTCTTTCTCCTGTAATTTGAGAAGCTTGTAGGTAGATATAAACTCATTTAAGACATGGATCTTTTCAAGCTGCTGTTTGTTAGGCTCAATAATGTTGGGGTGCTCTAAAACATTAAATAGATTGTTCTCAGCTGCATATTTTTTGAGTTTATTTTCAGAAATCCCTGTAAGCCTCGTCAAACCTTTAATGAAATTGGACGCATAAGCTTCATCATACTTTTTCTTCACTACTTTGCACCACCTTCCGTGCTGTCAATCTTCTGTGTTCTTATTTCATTGGTCACCAACTCCGGCATTACTTCTTCGCCCATACCGAACAGCACAAGCCTTACAGCATCCAGCTTTTCAAAGACATCAGCTGAAAAGTCGAAGGATTCAAGATTTTTGAAAAACGCCTCTGCCCCATTGTACTGGATGCACCTGCTGATTTGCTCTGTAATATCTGAGTCAACTTCAAAGAGCCTCCCTAAAAGTTGGGAAGCTCTTTCATAATCTTTCTGTTTAATTGTTTTATCTTGTAACATGGTGAAAACCCCTTTCTTGCTTATATTTGCGTTAAACGATTTTTGGTTTTGATTTGACTTTACCTCTTATACTCAATTGGCTTGGTAAGCCTGATTACTGCAGCAAAGGAAACGAGTATTGCAAAGGCAGATATAGCCAGTATCCCTTTACCAAATGCCGTATTTACAAGCACTGAATACCAATCCCTGTTTAGGAAATAAATAAGCGGAATATTTGCCACCAAAAGCAAAGCCATTGTGATAAATTCTTTCAATGGTTCATACATCAGATAATCCAGTTCTGCTGAAACAATCCGCATATCAGAAAGCTTTGAGATGATTGGTGACAATGTAGTTTTTAGTGTTTTGTCCTCCTGGCAGGCAATCATGGCATCTACCCACTCGCTAAAAACATAATGGTTCAGCTTTGGTTTCATATCGGTAAGAGCCTGTTTCACATTAACGTTAATCATTTTCGCCTGTGTTAAGAATGATTGAAAAACATTGGAGATTGGTGGATTCAGATAGCTGATATTCTCCTGAACAGCAGTAATGATACTCTCATTTCTCAAATAGCTTGTGGTTATGATTGACAGAGCTGTTTCCATTTCTGCATTCATTTGCTTTTTGTAGGAATGAGAAGTAAAAATCAAATACCAGAAAGGCACAAGTGCCAGTCCAATTGAAGCAACGGGAATCATTAAAAAGTTATACATGAGGACAGAAGCAAATAGCCCTATTACCATGAGAAAAAAGGATAACGCACATATTGCTCCAAATTTTCCTTCCTTGCCCATGAGGGATAAAACCTCTTTGGCATCTCTTACTGTTTTTCTGATTCCTTTAACAGGCTTTGGATTTTTTATCGCTTCAATTCTCTTTCCAATCGGTGTTTTGCGGTTCTGAAATGGCCTTACTACACTTTCGGCAAACTCAAAAGGCGATAAATCTAAAATTAGAAAGAATCCCGCAATCAGACCTGCAAAGGCGATTAAAATAAGCAATGTCATGCTACATCAGCTCCTTCCGTGATTTTTTCAAGCAGGCTTACAGGCATACCGTTTTCAAGAAGCCGCTTTTGCAGGCTGTGTGATATATTGCCGACCTTCTGATATTCACCCTTAATCTGCACCTTGCCGTCTACAACCGTATTCTCAGTGATATGGTAACGAAAAAGAGTGTGAATTTTGCGTGTCCCGTCTTCGCAAATCTCACACTCTGTTATTTCCATGACTTTACGGCTGTTATCCTCTAACTTCTTGACAAACATAACCAGCGGAAAGGCTTCTGTCACAAGGTTATATAAAGTTTTATCATTGATATCATATTTCTGGGTACACAGTGTTACCATACGATGGTATGTGGCGGTACAACTGTTGGCATGGGTGGTAGTGATAACAGCATGGCCGGTTCGAGCTGCTTCCTGTGCTGCAAAAGCTTCTGCCGATTTCATTTCACCGACACAGATAACATCAGGGTTGCAAGTAAGGGCATACTCCAAAAGTTTTTCCTGGTCGATATTCTGCTTGGGATCTTCCGAATATCGGGTGACGGTATGCACCACATTGTTGATAACATTGCCCTTTTCATCCTCTTTAACAAGGTCAAATTCCCGACAGCCATTCTCAATTGTAAAAATACGTTTTTCATCTGGAACGGTAGATAAAAGCCAGCTCATCAAAGTGGTTTTGCCCGAACCGGTACTGCCGGTTACACACATTGACAGCCCGTACCTCAAACAGGCACTTAAGAAGTCCAACATCTGTGCAGTGGCAGTACTATTTTTTATAAAATCATTTCTCGTCAGCTTCTGAGGATTAACAATACGGATTGAAGCAGCCACGCCCTTATCAGCATCAGTAATAGGGTTTCCTAAAACAGTAATACGGATTTTGTTGGAAAGATGCCCAACCACACCGGGCTGTGAATTATCGAGTATCATACCGGATTTGTGAAGTAATCTGCGGACTACATCAACGGCGTGTTCGGGGCTGTTAAACTTTTCAGAGGAAGGGAGAACCCTTCCATCTGAATAAGTTATCTTGACATCTTTCCAACTGTTGATATTAATCTCCTCAATATTGGTTGCAAAAAGATATTGGGTTAGAAAAGAGAACTCTGCCATCTCTGTGTACAGGCGCTCAACGAGTTCTTCTCCATTCATGCCTATTACGCCCAATCTGTAATCGGTAAGGTATTTTGCGATATACGCAGTTATTTGTTGTTTCTGTTCTGCCGGGTTATTTGCAATCATAGTGGCATATTTACTTGATAAGTATTCCTGTATTTCTTTTAGAACCTCAGAAAATTCTTTTTTGTTTTTAGCCACATTATAGAACAGGCCTATATTTCTACTCATCGCCAAACACCGCCTTTACAATTGACTTTATGACAGGATCATATATTTTTGAAGCTTTCCCGGGTATACTTTCAAAAAGTGTGAGAGTAGAATTTTGGTCATCAATGGCCTGTACATAAGGTAAAGTATAGGAAACACCGCCAAAAGCATTCTTATATTCTTCGCCATCCTGTGTCGGCCTCACATTTGAAAGCACTTTAATATGTTTGTCTGTATCGAATTTAGGCTCACTAAGCAGTGGCAATACGGAACGGAAATAGGATATGCTTTTTAAATCGCAGCTTCCAAGCCTTAATACTTCATCAGCCACTTCCAATGCTACTGTTGAAATAATACTTTCTGTCAAGATACTGGAACAATCTATAATCACATAGTCAGCAATATGGCGAAGAAGGACCAGCAGGTCTATAGCCCGGTCTTTCTTATACTCAGCATAGGAAAATGGATTTTCTCCGGATTTGTACCCAAGCAAAGTGATATACGGATTTTTATCAAAGGAAACACAGTTTCTTAAAATTACTTCCTGCGTAATGTTAGGAGCTGTTAATACTTCACCTATAGAAACATCAATCGGTATTTTGGATTTAAAAATAGCAGGCAGTGCAGGGCAGATATCATCACACAGCAGGATCAGCACATTTTTCTTTTGATCCGCAAGCTCTTTTGCCAGTTTTACGGCGGTAATCGTTTTGCCACTTCCTGGGCTTCCCCATACCGCTAACATTTGTTTCCCTTTATTCTGCATCAGTGTTGCCCTCCTCTTTCTGTTCATTCTGCTTGACGCTTGTAACTGTGTTTGGGGCGTCCTCCTTTTTTCCAAAGAGTTTGTCCTGTTCAGCTAAAAACTTGTCGGCATTTTCCTTAGTACCACGGTAAACCAAGGTAGCATGAACATTTCCTTTTTGTTCAAGGTCTGCAAGTACCTTAGCCTGTTCTGTATTGACAAGCAAAGTTATCGTCGCAGGTAATTTCTTTTCTTCGTTTTCACTATTGGTTTCTTTTTGCGGAACATATTCCTTATCATCGCCTGTTTCTGCGGTTACTGCTAGGACTTTTACATATTGGAGTTCAGGTGGAATGGTTGCGTTCCCCATGTTATCATAATTTGCAGATATAAGGGTTACGATATCACCGGCTTCCAATTTACCTGACAACCCGGCAGCAAAAAACTTGATGGTAATGGACATGGCAACCTTTGTCCCGTCCAAATCATTCAAATACTCAAACTCGGCAAGGGGCTTTTCAGATAGTTTTGAAGCAATGATATAGTCACCTTTTTGTAAATCAGCATTGACGTATTTCCCGACTGCACTGTCTTTACTCTTAATAACGTTGTCGGGAAGGTTATATGCCCCCACTTTCACCATTTCCAGCTTGTCAGCAGTTAGCACTTCACCTTTCTTCACTGTTGATGATACTCTGACAATTTCCGTTTGTGCACGCAATCCACTGTTAAACAAAGGTGTAAGCCCAAAGCAAATGACAAGAGAAAGGAAAATACATACCAGTCCGATGACTGTTCGGTTTTTAAAAATACTCAAATTCATATTTAATAGTCCTCCTGTTTTTTAAATGATTGCACTCAGTAAAAGTGCCATGTATGAAAAAATACCTCCTGCGCAGAAAAAAGGTGCAAGAGGTAGTGTAATTGAGTTTAGCTTTTTACTTTTACTCGAAAGTCTTATACATAGTCCTGCTATTACAGCAAGAGTAAGAGAAATGACGCTTTGCATAGCCCCAAGGGGTGTACCCAGCACAAAACCACAAGCAGCCATCAACTTTATATCACCGCCGCCAATTGAAAAGCAGTTATCCCTGTGTATCAGGATTGCCGCAAGAAAATACGGCAGTCCTGTCATAACAAGCCCTGAAAATGCATTCCAAGGATCAATTGCCAATAATCCTGTTATCATTAGGAGTAATGAAATAGTATCCGGAATTTCACGTTTTCGTACGTCCCATACAGCAGCCAAGATGAGCAGAAAGGCAAACATTCCGCCTTTTATTATCAGAATCATCATTGCTCTAATTCTTCCTCAATTTCTTGGGGAATCTCCTGCTCTTCGTTTTCATACTCGGCATAATAGTCTTCCATAATGGCAGGAGGTTTACCGTAAATATGATAATTATGAATTGTCAGTTCATGCTCCTGTGTGTCAATCATACTATTCATGCTGTCACGAAGCATATCCATATAGGAATAATCGCTGTGCTGCCATTCGGTATAAATGCAGTCCAATGGATTTTGAATCGTCAGCAGGATGTTTATTTGCTTCTTGTCCAAATCATGATATTCAAGCAAGGACAAAATATCTGCTTTCATTACAATCTCATAAGCCACATCAATGATTTGCTGTGGTGTTTTTCCTTTCAGGTTTTCAAGAAATTCCGCATATTCGTTGCTTGCTCTTTCATAAAGCTGACGATCTCTGTCATCATAGTCCAACTGTTCAAGAAAGCGATGTGTTACTTCATAGAAGTCATTTCGATCTAGTTTCAGAGTTTCAAAATCAAGTTCCGACCAATAGTCAAACATACGGTCCAGAATGTTATCCAGTTTTTCAATCAGACCTGCCATTCTTTCCGTCAGCGGAGTATTATACAAGGCATTTCTAAAGGCAGTTTTTACTTGCAAATCATTAAAGAATATATCGTCGCGCTTTGCTACGGGGACTGATTCTTCGAACTTTTTGAGTTCCTCATCAATTCTCTTTATTACTCCTTCCTTATCTGCCACAATCATCACCCTCCATTTCCCGTTTAACTTCCAATATTTTCATCCCAAGTGCAAAAACCACTGTAACCGTTACTGAGTTTCCTGCTTGTTTATACAGTTGATTATCAGAGTTGATTGTCCTTGCTTTATCAAACATCTCATCAGAAAATCCCTGCAATCGCCAGCATTCTCTCGGTGTTAATCTGCGGATACGGCCACAGCCAATAAAAGCCGTTCCTTGGTTGCATCCGGTTTCCAGCGTTTGTTCCACACCTTTGCCTATTCGCCCTCGTCTTGTTTTGCTATTAGGAAAAGCAAAGTTAATGCTGTCACCGCATCCGGCTTCTGCATACCCCAGTTTTGTCGCTTCCTTGATTCTGATTCTTTTTTGGCAGTTCTCACAATCACAGAGCATAACACCGTGGCGGTCTTGTGCTGTCAAAGTAAAACTCGGTTCACCGCAAGGTTTAAAGCGCGGACCGTTTTGCCTTTTCTCTATTCGGTTCGGAGTCAGGACAGCTCTCGCACATGCATAATAAACGCCGGAATTATCAGCCCCTCGGTTGGTAATTCCGGCGTTATATCTCGCTTTTATACAGCGAGCCATGTCGGTTATTTTACTATTTTTGTTTAGGTCAACGAAATACAACCCTGTTTTTCCACCCCAGCCACCGCTTTGAGCTGAAAGGGTTACACTTGTACCCTCGGGACTGTATACTCTCTGTCCCTGCATTCCTCCAATGAGTTGGATAAGAGTTTTTCCGTCGCTTCCGGTGAGAGGAAATATTTTTCCGGGACTTTTGTTTCCAGAATGTCTATAAGCGACAATATAGATCCGTTCTCGATTTTGTGGGACTCCGTAATTACGTGAATTAAGAAGTCCGTACTGACAATCATAGCCGAGTGTGGCCAGCGTATAGAGAATGGTTGTAAAGTCCCATCCTCGATTAACGGATAACAGATTTTTAACATTTTCAAAGATAATCCATTGGGGTTTATCTTCGGCATTTTTGCCCTGGATGAATCTAACAACTTCAAAAAAGAGTCCGCTTCGCTTTCCGTTAAGCCCTCGCTGGCTGCCTGCGACCGAAATATCCTGACAAGGAAATCCGGCAGTCCAGATGTCGGCTCTTGGAATTTCTTCAGGTCTGACTGCTGTGATGTCTTTTGCAAACCATTCATCCTCCTTTACATCAAAAATTGCCCGGTAGCTTTGATCGGCAAATTTATCTATTTCGCAATGCCCGATACATCTCATCCCACAGGCTTCCAAGCCTGCCCGAAAACCGCCAATTCCACTGAAAAAATCAATGAAGGTCATTTCCATAGGCAAATCACACTTCTTGTCCCAATAGTACGGCTCATTATTTATTCATCCTCCATTCATCTCCATAAGCATATGGATAATATTTTTGGCTTCTCGCAAATCGCACCATGTTTTGAACCTGATCCACTACCGAAAGATTTGTCTGGTCTTTTGTGGTCATCATGACAGAACCGATAATCCCCGTAAGGATACAAATTACAGCAGGTGTAACATTATGCGAAAGTATCCATATAAAAAGAGCAACAACTCCTGCACCGATTGATCCAACAATAGATTGCAGAAGTTGTTTTCGTCCAAATCCGGGAAAAATCTCGGTTTCGGTTTTTACTCCCATAGGTATATATAGCTTTTCATCCATTTTCATCCTCCCTTAAGCATAGTAATAAAGCACCAAGTCTTTGATCTGCCAAATGCTTTCGGCAATAATATAGAAAACTACGGTGTTTTTGGCTCGTTTCTTATACTGGGCAGCTTCCTCCTCAGCAGCAGATAAGCGCACCATACAATAAATAAATCTTGCCGCTGCACCTATTCGTACCAAGCTGATGATTGCATTTGAAATGTCATCCATTGTCACCACTGATTAGTCACCGCCTTTCATATAGGTATTGTAGTTTGTATGTCACCATCTAACATCTTTACCACTTCTATTTGGCCAGGTTTTTCGCCATACCGACAAGCCTTACGCTGTGATATACATTATTGATTACACCGGTTCCGCCACCACCGGTTGTGATGAGAAAATCTTGCAGGAATCTCGGTGTCCTGATTGCCAATACCATACAAGCAACTCCCCAGAAGATATGCATATTCAGCATCAGTCCTACGCCTAATTTTGCAAGAGATATTTGTATTACAACAGCAAGTGTTGACTGAAAAAACTTATTGATATATGTTTTAAAAACACCTTTATCATTGTCAAGAAGTCCAACACAGGCTAAAGGTACGCCGATCCTCAAAATCAATATTTCCAGTCCCCTCATAAGGAACTGGAAATACAGCATGAAGTAGCAGATGATAAAAATCAGCCCGAAAATTGCTGTTACTATCCCTAATGAAGAAATACCATTTACCCATGCCTGCCAATCGTAGCTTGTTGCTGCTCCAATGGCTATCAAGAGTTTATTGGTCATATCCTCCACTATACTGCCAAGCCATCCATAGATGGTAGGAAAGCATATCGCAACAGCTAACGCCCTAAAAAAATTGGTGAGCAGAAATAGAGGTTCTTCATCAGCATCACCGTCTGTCCACATTACATAGGTTTCAAAGCCTTTTTTGAGAAACTTTAAGATAATCAAAGAAATACCAAATCCAAATATAATGTCAAACAGAGTTTCTGCAAGATTTACACCGGATACAACAGTCATATATTGTTCGGCATACAATGTCATAGGCACTATATCGGTTAAGAGATTGTTGATATAGGCTATAGAGCCGTTGAGCAAAGCAACGATTAGCATTACTAAAATGACTTCCAAATCTCAATCACCCCTTTCCGGGGGAGTACCTAAATGATACCCCCAAAGGATTTTCGTACCTGCTATTCGTGCTTTTCGTTATTGCTATCTGTTGATGTAATAACCGTTTGATAGGCTTCCAATACGCTTTTTTCTATTTGCTCTCTTACATTGGATTTGATCGGATGGCATATTTCAACATAACTTCCGTCTTTAATCTTGCCGCTTGGCATGGATACAAAAAGCCCCTTTGCTCCATTTACCAGCCGCACGTTTTTGATGATAAAACCTTCATCAATAATTAGATTTACAACTGCTTTCAACTTACCGTTGTCCTTGAATGTCTTTTTGATTTCTGTTTTGATGTTCATCATAAAATCCTCCTGATTTTTTGTTTAAAAAAGCATTGGCGGTGCTGTTTGCACTGCCAATGCTTTTGATTGAGTCGTTTAGCCCTTGTAGTTAAACATCTCTTTGATGCGTTCTGTAATTGTCGGCAGCACTGTACCATTTATAATAAGATACAGTCCGGCAAGAATGAGTGCACCAAGTACAATGGAAATAAGGACAGTAATTGCAACATCGAGTGTGCCCTGCCCTTCACGATTTGCAAGAGCTCTCTTGGCTCTGCCAAAGGTTTGATTGACTGTTGATTTTACATTGCCAACAGTTACCATAGCTTTGATTTCCGCATTTCTTAGAATGTTTTTCATTGAATAAATCCTCCTTTAAAATATGAATTGATAAAAATAAGACTGTTCTTATACAGTCTGTAAAACGTTTTTAGAATTACTTATAATATCCAACGATGAGATTAAGTGTTGCCGAACCGAGTACCGCACCGATACAGGAAACAATAGCAACGACAATACGGTTATTCCACTTTTTCTGATCCATCTCATCTGCAGCTGATCTGCGGATGAAGAAATAGATAATGAGAAGTCCTGATACTACCGGAGCAAGAACCATTAGCCATGTAGTAACATCTCCAATCAGTTTTTCAGTTCCTTTGACAATCTGGCTGTCTTTTATGTCGTCGGCATAAGCAGGCATTGTGCTCATAAAAGAAACAGCAAGTGCAACCATTCCCGCACTTGCCGTTTTCCAAAGGTTTTTGCATTTTTTCTTTACGGTTTTGATGTTCACAAATTTGTCCTCCTTTCATTATTCTAAATCAGTTTCATTGTTGGCAAATCCACCATTACCTTTTTGAGCTTGTAATTGCATTTTCCTGATAATATCTTTCTGATAGTAAATCCAGATATTCCATAATGCGATTTCCTCATTCGTGTTAGTGATTGCAGGGCGCTTTTTCTCCCGTTCCTCCCGAAGTCTACGGTTGTGTTCCTTGTCGCCAAGCCCTAACATCCTGTTAAAGTACCACTCTGATAAATCCGGAGAATACATGATAGCAGGATGCGTACGGGAAGTGACAATCTGATAAGGCCGTATAATACGCCTGACCTCATCTACATTCAAGAGTTTCCGTTCTACTAAACTGATACTATGAGAACTTGATGGAGTGGAATATTTTGCGTGGTTTGACGACAATTGATAACTTGAAACAGTATAAGTACCCAGCTTTTCCGATATCTCACGCAAAGTATCCATATCATCTGCTTGTAGATACACCCAGGTTTGGCAGTTGGCTTTAATGGTGTCCGAGGTATTTTCATCATACTTCTCTTTCAGCTGTGAAAAGGACTGAATAAACAGATTGAATCGCATACCCCTGCCACCGCCGACTGTCAGCTTATTTGTGAAATCAGTGATGGTTGTAAAGTTTCCGAATTCATCCAAAATGAAATTGACACGCTGCTTTAATCGACCTCCCCTCATATCAGCTAAGTTGGCAAGCAATTCATATTGCTGTGATACTATCAGCGATGCCACCGGATAAAAGGTGGTTTTCTCATCAGGCAGAATAATAAACAATGCCTGCTTTTTCTGTCCTATGTCCTGCAACTGAAAATCGCTCATATGGGTTATGGCATAAATAGATTTGCTCGTAAACAATCGGAGTGTAGTCAAAGCTGAAGTATAAAAGCTTCCCCTTGTCCTGCTGGGCGCAACATCAGAAATAGAGAGTAGGGCTTTGGCAGGATGAGCAGGGGGAAGCTTTTTAACATATTCAAGCAGTGGCATTTTATTGCCGATTGTCTTGACCATTTCAGCAATAAACCAATAAACATTGGTAAGGTTCTGATACTCCGGACGATGCTTGTTATCACATACCACACAGAGTATAGATGCTGCAATAATGGAACATTCACCATTGGTCCAGATCTTTTCACCTTCCGGTTTGCCAACAAGATTGTTTGTCAAATCCCATGCCAGCATTTCAGCCTTATCGGTATCACCTGCATTAACAGCATTGATGATTGGCTGCAGTAGATTATACCGCTGACTTTTCGCAGGGTTTTTGAAATCCAAAACCAGAACCTCGTAGCCGAGTTTCTTAAGGAATTCAGATGTATAGTCAAACAGCTCAGCCTTTGGATCGCTGACTACAATGGATTCCCCTGCAAGTCCAAGGGTACAAATAGATTGAACTACCAGATTTCGAGACTTACCGGAACGGGTAGCACCAATACACAGCAGATGGCTGTCCTCGCCGACAAAATAGATGCGTTCTTTGTTGCCTTCTTTCTTTACACCGATGACAACACCTCCTTGCTGGGTAATTTCACTCATAGGCATCAACTCCTTTCATTGAAATTGCATTACTAAATTGAAGCCATTGCTTTATTTTGGTAAAATATTTTGTATATACAAAAAGCACCTCTACTATAAGAAAATACTTTGTAACGATAGAGCTATTTGTTACTTGATGAAATCAACATCTACCATAATGTTATAAAGCATGAAATGTTGAAATGTATAAGTTGATAAATTTAATAAAAAAACGGAAAGAAAGGTGAATATATTTGTCAAATAAAGATATAGTAAGTATTTCATCCCAACAAGATTATAAAATAAGTTTTGGTAAAGTATTTATTTTTATGATTATTTTAATGGTATTGGAAAAAGTTGTGTTGTTATTTAAGGATAGCCCTCCTTTATTCAATGGTGCTGATATGATGTTTCATATTTTTGTCAACATATTATCAATTTTATCCCAGTTAGCTGCTTCTATAGCCGCGGCAATAATATTCTTCTTTTGCATAGAATTTGTAAATAAAAAGAAAGACTTAGCTAAATATATTGATTTAAGAAGAGACTTACTATTTATGCAGTATTCATTCATGGAAATACTTAGTCTATGTAGTGGCTTTGAAAAATTAAAATTAGGCAATTTAAACAAGCGATATTATGATGCAGATACTATATCTTTATATAATGAATTATTAGACTTTAATCTTCAGGACAGCAGACGAGATTCTTTTCTGCAAGATATTAAACTGTATATACTAAATAACACTGAGAAATTTCAAAAATATCTGAATACATATCCTATGCATATTCAATCTTTACAGAAGGTAAAAGAATATCGTTTCATTAAAAACAGTGAAGAGCACATTAATGATATTGCTGAGGAATTTGAAGAGACCGTTGGGTATTTAGAAATATATATGAACCCACTTAATACAGAAGAATTGAAAACAGATATGAACTTTACTTTAGACGAGTTGGCAAAACATTATTTAAATTTTATTATGTTGACTACCTTCTTCTGTAGGGATTTAAATGCATTTATGTTTGCTTTGAATAATAAAAAACTTTGGACTTTTATGAAGCTATTAGATTGATCTACTTAGATCAAATTTCTTGAATCCGTTCTCTAAGATTAACATGAACCACCTTTATTACTCTTGTTGATGAAGAGATTGTAAGACCGAATCTCAATCATTCTCGATCTTACTGTTTCCCATAAACTCCAACCCATCATAACCAGTCTTAATCAACTCCATTATTTGAGGATGGTTCGGGTCCAGGATAAAGCTATCAAAAGCTTTATCCTTTTCTTCATCCTTTAGCCACCTTGCCGATCCATGCTGATATTGTCCAACCGGCACAGGAATTTTTATATCTGGCGTTATCTCCACCAAATCGGATTGGTATGGCCGTAAATTGGTGAAGAAGTACATCACAGCCATAACCAGAACAAATCCCTGTAAGCACAGAAACAGCATTAAATGCTGTCTGCTTATAAATATACTTTTTAAACATTCATTGATTGGCAATAGCTTCAATACAGTCATCTGCCTTGATAGTAACATATGGACAGCGGTGGAAAAAAAGATGTTAATAAACCCTCCAGCCGTGAAAATCATAGAACAGATGATCAACTTCGGTTTTGTTTTCATCTTTCCGAATCCTCACTTTTCTCGTTATAAGCGTATACCAGTTTCAAGCCGTTCACCTCTCAATCTCAAGTTCAAAATCAATCTCATTAAAGGTTTCAAACCCTGTGTCCATCCCGGCATCATCAAGCTGCTTTAAAGCCTCCTGTCTGGCAATAAATTCAGGATCGGTTACAATGCCTTGCTCTATGAGTTCATCAGCGACAATGGAAGAAGAAAGCTCATCAGTAAAACAGAGATTTTCACCATCTTTCTGAGCCATATCAATAACAGTTTGAGGCAGGATTTCTTCTGCCATTTTCTTTGGCATCATCAGCCCCTTTTTGTATTCACCAACAATCTCATAAATGCCGATAGCAATCTCTCCACAGGTAATGATGTTTCCCCATATGTTTGGATTAGGCCTGCTGTCCGGCATATGTTTCACCTCCGTCTATATAAGGCATAAAGGCAATGGCACTCAAATATTCCATGCCGAGCCTTGCTATCATTTCATTCTGATTCTTTAATACAGTATCGACTGTATGTTCTGTACAATATTTCATCATATCTTCCACATACTGCCCAACATCCAGCCCGACAGGGTTTTGCATATACTGTTCTTCCGACATATTTTCAATTTGCTTGTTTAGCTCTGCCTTATAAGCCAGAAACCTTGCTATAGCAATTACTTGATTTCTCTTATTTCCCATGCTTAACCTCCAATCTCCATGTCCTGCCTGAATTCATCTTCAAAGTCAAAGTCATAATCCCTACCTTGCAGTTCGGGAACAATGTCTTCAATTTTCTCGATCATTCTACCGACAGAAAGCATATCGTCATTGGAAAGGTTATTATCAAGCATCGTAAGCTTGACAAGATCAGAATGAAGAATCATCAGCTCTGTTTCGGTAAACAGAGCCTTTTCATCCACCAAACCGGAACGGATGGCAAAATCCTGTGTGGCTGATTCTTTATTGTAGAAAAATTGTCTTTGTAGTGGCTGTTCACTCTCAGGAGCCATGCGATAGGTTGAAAATACATAACCAAACAGGTGATGCAGCTTACAGGCTAAAACTACACCGTTATATTCAGCCAGCTTATATGAACCGTTTTTGAGTTTCTCATCCTTTTCTGTATAAGGACACTCAGTGCATATACCGGCTTCAACTGCCGTTTTCTTGGCGGTTTCCTCCAATAAATTAAAAACTTTTTCCTTAACTGAAACAAACGGGTTTCGCTCGATCGTATCAGCTTTGGTATAGAATGCTATAAGCTGATTTTTATAATAAATATCAGCAAGATAATCGGAGGAAGTTGACCGTTTCACATCAAAGCCACGCCTTGCAAGCTGCTCAAAAAAGCATCTGTAGAAATCCATTTTAGTCCGCATAAATACACCTCCATTAAGAAGAATAACCGCCCTGATATTTTTCAAGGCGGTTATCATCATGTTTCTATCTAATCAAAATAGTAATTTACAGAATAGGTAATGTTAGACTTGTTATACATGCAATCATGGTTAGTATAGTAGTAAAACTCTAGCTTGGAATAAGTACCTGCCGGTAGATTTTTTTGGAACGTTATACCATTTTTGGTTGTTTGATAGTCAAGCTGATCCCATGTATTTGTTTTAATGTTATATCCCCTTACTCGTCCAAAATCACTTCCGCTATGTCCGCTGACAGGCGGTACAGTAAAGGTGTATTGCGTAATAGTAGCTCCCTCCAACCCGTTTTCCATGATAACTGAATCCGGGCCAGTAAGCACCATACCGCCGCCATTTGTGGAATCTGCCACGAAAAATACAATAGCCGACCATGATGATTCAGCTCCGGTACTGTCAACTGCCTTAACCTTCACTACATTTTTGCCCAGTGGATAGACATAAGTTTCAGCAGGACGGTTTTCCCAAACATAGGTAATGGCATCCCCATCTGCATCATTGGAAGTTGCTGTGATTTTAACAGGTGTACCTGGTGTAACACTGTTTCCGTCTGGCGTTCTGGTAATCACAGGTGCAGTAGGTGCAGAATTTTGGATAGTAAAGGCCACATCCGACCACTCGGAAATACCGCCATAGTTGTCTTTTGCTCTTACTTTTATCGTATGAGTACCTACAGGATAGTAATTGTCCTGAGCCTTTCCATCGTATTCATAGATAATTTCATCACCATCTGCATCGGTGCTATTAACAGAAACATTGACAAGAAATTTCCCGTCTTTTGCGTTTCGTGTAACATTTGCCACAATAGTTGGCTTTGACGGTGCTGCATTGCTGATAGTAAAGGTTACGTCTGTCCAGTCGGAAACACCGCCATAGTTATCCTTTGCTCTTACCCTTACCGTATGATTACCAACGGTATAATAGTTATCTTCAGCCTTTCCACTATATTCATAAGTAATTTCATCTCCATCGGGGTCGCTGCTGGTGGCATAAATCTCAACAAGAAATTTACCACTATTAAATGTACGGGTTACATTGGCATTTGCAATCGGCTTTGTGGGAGCTGTATTAATTACTTCAATGCTCTGTTTTGAGGTGAATGTTCTGCCAAGCTCATCAACAACAGTGGTACTCAAAATATAGTTTCCCGGTGTACTGATTGTCACAGTTCCGCCGTTGTTTCCCAAATTACCCTGTATATTGCCATCCAACGGTATAGATTGCCCGTCTTTTTCAAGGCTCCAAACAATATTTTTGCCACCAGGATTTGCAGCCTGACTGACTGTTACTTCAAATGGCACTCCGGTTCGTACACTGCTCGGCATTGAGAAATCACAGTTTATCAATGGGTAAACGCTAATTTGTGCGCTATAGCTGAAAATTTTGCCTAAAGCATCGGTCATTGTTGCGGTAAGGAGGTATTCACCTTCCTGCATTAGACGGATTTTCCCACCTTGTTCATTCATTGTTCCATTGACTGACTCATCCCATTTAGCAGGCTGACCGTTTCTCATTAAACTCCATTCAATCGGTAGCACTCCCATATCGCCTGTAGCGCGAATATCAATATCCGTATCTGTATGGGCAATCTGAGGAAGATTAAATTCTATGGAGAGGACAGGGAGAATCTCGATCTTATTTTCACAATTGAATTGGAATACCCTTCCGATTTCATCTGTCACACTTGCTTCAATGCCATAGTTTCCGGCAAGTTTGAAACGAATGTCTCCACCATTATTCCCAAGTGTGCCGTCAATATAGGTATCCCAATCCTGAAAACCTTGCATATTGTTCACATACCATTTAACTGTCAATCCGTCCATATCAGCAGTTGTAGTGTTGACGGTAATAATATCATCGGTATGAGCAGCTTTGGGCAAAGTAAATACAAGCTGCGGAACCGGATATACCTTGATTTCATTACTATTTTTAAAACTTCTGCCCGTTTCATCGGAAGTAGTAGCTGTCAGCGTATAACTGCCTTTTTCAGTAAAGCGGATATTTCCTCCATCATTTCCGAGACTGCCTTCGATATAATCGGAAACAGCAACTTCCGTTCCGTCCTTTGTAACACTCCATACAACAGAGAGCTTACCTGCTTCAATAAGCTGTGTTTGTACTGTGACTGGCTTATCTGTATGAGTGGTTTTTTCTATTGTAAAGTCCATGTTGATCACGGGATAAACCATAACTGGTGAGGTGTATTCAAAACTACGTCCGGTGCTGTCTATAACCGCAGCCTTTAAATGGTAGTCCCCCTTTTCCTTAAAGCGGATAGTACCTCCGTTATCGTTAATCGTTCCTTCAATACAGTCGTTCAAATTAATCTCTTTACCATCTTTCGTCAAACTCCAGCGAACCTCAAGCCCCTGTGTTTCCATGAATGAGGTTTTGACTTCTACAAAGGTATCGGTATGTGCAATTTCCGGCAAATAAAAGCCTGTAACTGCCACCGGATATACAACTGTACTTGCCTCATTAGAAAATACCCTGCCTGTCGAGTCAACCAACACAGCTTTTAAGGTATAGACTCCCTTTTCTTTAAAACGGATAGTACCTCCTTCATTGGAAAGCGATCCGTCGATACAGTCTGAAAGTGCCGCATCCTTGCCATTTTTGGTAATGCTCCATACTGCTTTCATATCCCCGATTTCGGAGGATGTCACCATTAGGGCAATCTCTTTGTCGGTATGGGTTGTTGCAGGCAGGGAAAAGGCAAAGCTCGCCACAGGGTAAACAGTAATTTGCGCAGCAGCTTCAAATTTTCTGCCCGTTATGTCAATGACAACAGCTCTAAGAGCATACCAACCTTTTTCTTTAAATTGAATATTGCCACCTTCATTGGTAAGATTTCCATTGATACAGTCCTTTAAACTAACCTGTTCCCCATCCTTTTCAAGCTGCCAGACAATATCCAGATTCCCTAAATCCTTGCTTTCTACCGTTACGTTTACCGTTGAATCGGTATGTGCTGTTTTAGGCAAATTTAGTGTCAACTGTGGCACAGGATAGACCTGAATATCGGCTTTTGCTGTGAACTCTCGGTTCGTTTCATCAATGATGGCGGCAACAAGGGAGTAACTGCCACTTTCCTTGAAGCTGATAGAACCTCCATCATTATTCAGATTGCCCTCAATATATTCACCCCATTTTACTTGCTTTCCGTCCTTAAAAAGACGCCATGTTACATTTTTGTTATCTTGTACCACCGCTTTGACTTCAACCTCTTTATCGATATGCGTCTTACCGTTAAGATCAATGCTTATATCTGGAACAGGATAGATTTTGATTTCCTTACTGAAAGTGTATTTTTTATTGCCATAATTGGTTGCGGTAGCCGTTATTTTATAATCTCCCGCCGCTTTGATGCAAATCTTACCGCCATCCTTGTTGAGTGTTCCTTCCAAATCATCCGTTGCAAGTGACTCTGTATCTTTTTTCTGAATTGTCCACTCAAGATTTTTTACATTGCTTAAAGTGGTCTTTACCTCAAATGGTGTATCTGTATGGCTGTAATTGGGCACTGAAATTTCTACCTTTGCAGCAGGATAGCTTGTGCTGCCACCACCGTTACTGCTGTTGTTCGACTTCTCATCCGGCTTGGTTTTTTCCTGATCGTTATTGTTTTCTGCCTGTTCCTGTGAGATACGCTCTATAGCCTCAGAACGACGAAGAATCATTGCAAAGGCTTCCGCTCTGGTACTGTATGCCATAGGACGCACGGTCTTGTCGGGATAACCATAGGACAAACCATATTTTTCTGCAACATTGATATATCCCTTATCTTCTTTGGTAATCTGACCGTCATCAACAAAAGGCGTATCTTCTGTCATAGTTTTAGCCATATCTTCTTTGCCTATGGAACGTACCATCATGCGGATCATTTCCATACGCCTGATAGGCTGGCCAGGCTTAAAATCTTTTCCGTAATCATCTTTTACTATTACTTTGTTTTTGACAAGAGCTTCGATGAAGCTCTCTGCCCAATGCTTGTCCGTATCATCAAAGGTATCGGGATCAGTGTGGGCATAACCCTCCAGCTTTAAGCTATAAGTCAGCAGACTTACAAATTCACTGCGGGTAATAGTCGCATCAGGTCTGACCGTGCCGTCAGGATATCCGTTTACAATGCCTTCCTGTGAAAGCTTTTCAATGGTTTCTCTTGCCCAGTGATTCGAAGCATCAGGGAACACTTTAAAAGCAGCATAAGCAGCACTGCTAAAAAGGGTTAAAATAAGAGCGATAGCAGCAACAATTGCCATCGCCCGTTTTAATGTGTTTTTCATATTCAATTTCCTCCGTTTATTTAAATTTATCTATCCAATTCGCTCTCTGCTTCATGATTTTGCTCATGGCAGTCCAATGACAAATTCGGAATATTTTCTTGAATTCTGTTCATTACATTCATCAGCCTCTTTTCATCGTCAAAGCTGATGTCGCTGTCATTTCTGCCCCTGAAAATACATGCTTCATATAAAGTTACCAGTTCATTTTCTTTGAGCAGTTTTTTCTCATCAATCAAACCGGCACGTACTGCAAAATCCTGCCTTGCTCCGTCATAGTCGGTGTCAAAGTAGTGTCCATAGGCTACACTGTCACGGTTATACGAATACCTCCACGTTACGAACCGTAATTGATCGTTATTATCCATCATTGCTGCCAAAAGAAAATTTCCAAACTCACAAAGCACTTTGTAATTTTTCACACCTTCAAACGGCAGATTTTCAGCTTTTTCATAAAGATCGTAAGCATGTTTCATGGAAGAAAATAATTCTGTTAATCGGAATACATCATCACGAACTGCTGCGTTATCTTTATAATGAATTTCACCATCCGGCATCAAAGAACAAATATATTCTCTACCTTTGTAAAATTCCACAGGTTGGCCGACAGTTTCAAATTCAACCGCAGTATATCCAAGTGTGTACGCTCGTTCTAAAAATGCCCGATACAATTCGTTACTAAATTTTCTCATCGAAAGCACCTCACATTCTCGCTTTCAATATCCTGTTCACTATCTGTCGGTGGGGCAGGCAAAATCTGCTCAATTTTGGAGATAACATCGCCTATAGCTTTCTCTACCTCTGATGTAAGTGCAGCATCTAACTTTACACGTTCGATACAGCAAGATAGCAGAAGTGAAAGTTCGGCATTGGAAAACAGGTTATCCCTTTTGACTTTTTGCTGTTTTTCTATAAAGCCACATCTTTCTGCAAAATCCTGTTGTGCTTCTTTAAAACATAAAAACTGCCGAGCATAGTAATAGACTTCCGACTTGTCATAGTCCATTCCTTTTTTCCGGGTAGCATACTCATAACCAATCAGAGGGGACAACCGGCAGCCCATTACAATGTCTCCAACTTCATAAAGCTTCATATACCCGTTTGGCAGATTCCCTATCGGCTTAACAGGCAAGTCTGAGGAAAGATTAAACTGCTTTTTTAAGTCCGAAGCAATTTCCACTATAATATTGGCACTTTCACATTGGCATCCACTATATATCAGCCTGTCATCTGCGGTTATAACGGCTACCAGTCCTCCGGTATCGTTAAAAATTTCTGCTGTTACATCGGATATTTCAGGTTCTTTAATAGTTAGCTGTACCTTTTTTAACCGCTTAAAAAGTTCGTTGTATAATTGCTTTTTTGAAACCAAAATTATCACCCTTTCATTCAGGATATTGATATTGTTTTAGTCAGGCATTTTATCATTTTCCTTTCCTGTTAATCAAAAAGGATATGGAAAACTTATTTCTCCATACTCTTGTCCCTGTTATTAAGATATAGTTCTTTTTTCGCCCTTTTCGACAGCTCTGTACTCATTGCTTTTTCTGCATCATCATAGTCCATGTTTAAATCTGATGTGTTTTGTTCCAGCATAATCAAGATTTCATAAACCATCTGTTCGGTATAATAAATTTTTCTGGCTTCTGTAAATTCTACATTTGAAAGCTCACGCTCCTTATTTAATATTGTTTTGACAACACCAAGCACTTTATTGGCAATCAGTTTGTCCATTTCATCTACTGCCTTATCTTTGTGCTTGTTGATGTTTTCAGGGTCTGTATCATAAAGCATGGCAAGCTTTGACTTTATCTCTGCATATTCATCTATTAAATCTTTAATGTAGGGAACACTTTGTTTTAAATCAGCTATAAGTTCATCAATTGCCTCTTTAACTTCTTTCGGAAGCAGTTGATAATAAAGCCTTCCCTTTTTCGGCATTATGTCTTTAAGCTGAAACAGACGGACCGATAATGGAGATAGATTGATACCGTTCAATACTCCATCAAGCGGAATGGCTGCTAAATCATCTTCATCAATTTTCCCTACAAGTTCTTTTAAGTATTTATATTCCTTAGGGTAAATGGATTTCATATAGTCATCAAAGTCTTTTACCAGTTGATCTGTAGTTTCTTTCAGTGCTGATTTACTGTTTTCCTTAGCTTTGCAATAATCCGCAATTTTATCTGCAAAGGTTTCCTTTATGAGCTGTATACGAATGCTATCTGCTACTTCCGGTTTAACAAAATTCTTCATAGTCTTTTGGTTTTTGTCCCAGAAGACTACATGGATATGAGGATGACTGACTTCATTATGATGTGCACAAACCCAGGACAGATTTTTAAGACTGATGCCATTTTTTTGAGCAAGAATCGCAATATGCTTCTCAATGTAATCCTCCCACGCCTTATGATCTTTCAAACTCAATTCGGCTGCTGTTTGCGGCGTAAATGAAATGACGCTTCTAAATATATTAACCTTTTTATATGACAGCTCCCGCACTTCTCTTGCTATCTCTTGCCAGGTTTCAAACTCTACCAAGTTACCGGGATAAAGTTTGCCAAACAACCCGTGACGCATGCCCTCATTCTTTGATGCTCCAGGGCGAGTGGCAATATATCGGATATGGGCATAATTGCATTTGGGTGTTTTTTTATAATTTGGAGGACGAAATCTCTGCTTATACATCAAAATCGACATAAGCAAGTGTTCCTCCCTTAATCTCTGCAATTGCTTTCTTTATTTCTTCATCATCCATAAAGGCTGCGACTGCATCAGCACTTTTCATATTGGCGTAAACCAAAGCACGCTTTCTTGCCAGCTTTTCGATTTTTTCAAAGGAAGAATATCGATCTTTATCAATCAAGTCTGATATAATGGAGATATTTGCATAGTATGCTGCAGCTGAGATGATTGTCAGTCTGTTAATCATTCCTGCAAGACGGTTAGCCAGTGATTTAATTGAAGTTTCAATTTCCTGATGAATGATGGCGGTTATCATATCTATGTTTTCTTCATATCCATTGACTGCCAATCCTTTCTCCACAAATTCTCTGATAATATCAGAAGCAAATACATTCTTCTTTATTGCCAGCTTTTCAATCTGTTCTAAAGTATCGGTAGAAAAAACCACTGACCTTTTCTGAGTTTTTGGAGTGTTGCTTTTAGGTTTATCTTTCACAATACTCCTCCTTTCCGCTTGTCACCCCATTGGGTGACTGATAATATTGCAAGAACCCCGTTACCGGCACTGCCGGTAAGCTGTTTTCTCGTGGGGTGGGAACCCCACTATTCCTGCCTTACCTCAAAAGGGAAGGGATTAAACCCTTTCCCCTTTAGGTTCGGGGCTTCCCAAAAGGGAAGGTTTCATACTGATGAAAAGAAAGTTCATGGTTCAACCTCCTCCATGTCAAGTTCCTCATTCGGCTCATCAACGGCATCCTTTTCAAATTCGGCTTTCAGTTCATCTTCACGCATGGCGTCAAGCTCAGCTACAGTTCTTCCTTTACGGTTTTCAATCAGATCCTGGTTAAAGTCTTTGAGATGCGGTCTGTGGATTGCTACTTCGTAGCCTTTTTCGCTGTATTTATCACACCATTTCATTGCAGCCATCTGACCCCAGTTTCTATAACATCCGTCTTTATCTTTAGCAAGGTAGTCATTGTCCAAGGCGAATACTATTTTTTTGATTTCAGGATGCCACTGCAAATATCGTTCAAGGGCGCCATCCCAGGTACATCCGAGAGAGATGCGGTTATCCTGCCTCCAATCATGTCCATAGAGTTTTGCAAAGGTAGCATGGCTCATGGCATCAATGGGACTTTCGCAAACAAATACCATATCGCTCTTCCCTCCGATCACAAAGGGATAGCTCTTATCGGAATTAACGGCATCCATTTTAAATGCCTTATCAGTATAGGTTCCGCGCATGGAACAGTACTTAGGAATACCGCTCTCATCGTATCCGACAAACACACAGTTTCCATATTGGGCTTCCTGATAAACTTTCTTTTCATTCATCAGTACGGATACAATTTCCGGTTCAATACCTCGGATGGAGATTAAATACCAATAGGTTCTTTTAAAATTTTCTGCCTTATCAGGAATAATCAGCGGGCCTTTCTCTTCTTTTTCATAAGGTCCTACAGTTTGAATATAAGGTTCATAACGTTCACCAAGCAGTTGTGCAACGGCTTCGGGATAGGTTATATTGCCGTATTTCATCACAAAATCAATAGGACCGCCTTTTTCATCGGCAGTCCAGTGATAAAAACGGTTGCTGTCTTTAAAAATGTACAACCCACCCGATTTTTTTGCATGAAGTGCTTTTCTTCCTCCATTCTCAAGTTCAAAACCATACTGACGTGCAAGATCAATTAAGCTTACGCAGTTTGCTCTTTGTATTTCTTCCTCCGTAAAGTGGCGATATGCCTTCCGGGTTTGCGTCTGCATAGGCTATACCTCCATTTCTTCATCCAGTTCCTTTATCTCCTCCAAAATATCTTCAATATCTGCATCGTCATATCGATATTCCAGGGATTCAACAATATCTTTGCAGTCATCCGGCAAATACTCTTTTATTTCATTCTGCACATCACGAATTTCACCCATAAAGCCCCAGCAGCTTGCTATTTCCTCGTTGCTTTCATACAATTTAAATCCGTAGCACTGATCGGTAAGGTAATAATCATATTCCCTAACTTCGCTGATTAAAACCTGTCTTGCCTTTTCAATAGTTTCAGGAGTGACCACACCATATTCCTTTTGTATGTTATCGTATGAAACATAAATCCAGCCTACCTGCCCACTGTCCCAAGGACAGGAAAAACCGGTTGTATTGATTGTAATTCCACTGTGGTCATAAAGATAAATAGGCTCGATAACGAAACTGCTCGAAAGATAATCCAAGATATTATCATGGATGGCTTTTCTGTATGCACCATAGCGATTTCGATACAAAGAAATATCAATCTCCTCTGTAAGTTCCTCGAATTTTTCCTCGGCTTCTTCATAGTCGCCCAGCTTTTTTTCCAAAAGATCCATCAAAAAATCGTCCGGCTCATGAAAGCTGTGTTCGTCACCAAGATTATATCTGCTATGGAAGCAGATCATTGTTCCGAGATTATCTTGTTCCGCACGGGGATGCTGTGGCGTATCATCATTTACCACGAACAAAACATAGGGCTGTTTTACCGCAACCATCGGCATTATGATCACATCCTTTCAAAATAAAGTAATTTAAAATGGCTTTAAAATAACATCCTTAGATATCCCGTTCTGCAATTGCATGTTCAGGCTCTCTGTCATCAGATGAATACCGTGAATCGCTTTCCTGTCCGTTTTCATCAATAATAACCTCCTCCTGCTGCCTGAGTTCTTTAAACTCCAATTTTGTATTAATCTCTGCCTGACGTGCTGAATACTCTGCTAAGCGCTCTTCAAATTCAAATGGTTTTACTACTTCCTTTTTGGCTTCGGAAAGTTGTACAATCGCATCCTCAAGTTTTTGCTTTGTCTGTGCCAGTATGCTGTCGATTTTCTCTACAGCATTTTCAATCCTTGTAACACTTCCAAGCTCGGAATCACCGAGTTCAACACGATAGGTTGATGCTCCTTTGATTTGCACTTCTAACTGGTCAAATGCAGATCGGGCAAGTAAAAGTTTAAACCCGCGATAAGCACCAACTTCCAAAGGTTCCCCGTTTACAAAAATGTCATGGAGCTTACTCATCATGATAAGCCTTTCACCGGCTTTTACCCTTTCATCGAAGGTCTTGCCGTTAACAAGCATTAAAAACTCCTGTCCGATTGATTGATTTTTCAGTACAATATCTTTTTCCAGGGCTGCAATTTTTTCCTTACAATGAGCAATCATTTTTGGATAATGACTTTCGATGTTTCTTTCTAAAATAATCCTTTCATTGTTCCAGTTAGCTTTGAGCAATTTCAATCTTGCTACTTCATTATCAACTTCCATTTTTTCTGCCAGAAGTGGATTAGATGTTGCTATGGCTTTTACTTCAGCAGCAGAGAGAACGGTTTCGTCCATATCCTCACAGGAACGAGAAATGCTCTTGCCTGTCATGACTTGACTGATATATTTCAGTTTTTGCTCTTGGATTTGCCACAAGTAAGCATCAAACGTACCTTTAGTGACATATCGAAAGATACTTATCACGGGATTCTCATTACCCTGACGCAGTATTCGGCCATCGCGCTGTTCAATATCACTTGGGCGCCAAGGACAGTCCAGATGATGGACAGCTATCAGCTTATCCTGAACATTTGTGCCTGTTCCAAGTTTTAATGTGCTTCCAAGCAAGATTCTCACCTCACCCATACGTACCTTTTCAAACAGTGCTTCACGTTGTTCATCGGTCTTAGCATCATGAACGAAAGCTATTTGTTCTTCAGAAATACCCTTTTCAGTCAGGCACTGCTTGATTTCATCATAGACATTAAACTGTCCGGGCTTTGGTGTGCCGGAATCACAGAAAATAATCTGAGTAGAGCGTTTTTCTTTGGTCTTCTGCCATATATCAAACACTTTATCAATGGCAATATTCAGCTTGCTGTTCGGATCATTTGGGGCATCTTCAATAATCAATCGAGGGTCGATGGACATGAGCTTAGCTTCATTCGTGAGTTTAAGCATATTGTCGGTAGAAGCATCAACTTCGCCGCTTCGGATTTTATCAGCTCGCTCAACAAAGGTATCCATCAGCATTTTTTGAAATGGTGTGGCTTCTGTTGCGATAATGGCTGCTTTACCACCCTCAATATCTGGAGTCGGGAGATTCAGCATATCGGCAGTCTGAATATCAGCTACGAGTTGAAACATATTCATAAGTTCAGGCAGGTTGTGGAATTTTGCAAAACGGTTTCTCATGCGATAACCGGAGCCTTCCGGCGTTATTTCCAAAGAAGATACAACTTCACCAAAGGTGGCAGCCCAGCTGTCAAAGTAGTTTAAGCCCATTTTTTGAAGCGTCTGTGGCTGCAAGTATCTCTGCATGACATACATCTCACTCATGCTGTTGGAAATGGGTGTCCCTGTGGCAAATACCACACCTTTTCCATTGTTGATTTCCTGTAAATACTGGCATTTTAAAAGCATATCAGTAGCCCTTTGGCTTGCCGATTTACCGATACCGGCAACGTTCCTCATTTTTGTATAGCTGAAACAGTTTTTATAAACATGGGCTTCGTCTACAAACATGTAATCTACACCAAGCTGTTCAAAAGTTAAAAGGTCATCTTTCTTTTCCTCAGCAGCAAGCTTTGTCAGCCTGTTTTTGAGGTTGTTTTGAAAGATGACCATTTGTTTAATTGACCAATTGTCGCCCTTTTCATCACGCATTTTCTTGATAATATAAGAGAGTTGGTTGATTTCTTCATTCAATTGCTTTTCCTGGCGCTCTTTTGAGATAGGAATACGTTCAAATTGACTGTGACCGATTATAATGGCATCGTAATCACCCATTGCGATTCGGGAAACAAACTTGTTGCGGTTGGCTTTATCAAAATCCTTTTTGGTTGTCACTAAAATATTGGCTTGCGGAAAGAAACGGTAGAACTCTTTTGCCCATTGCTCTGTTAAATGATTAGGAACAATATATATCGGTTTTTTAATGGCTCCAATGCTTTTCAGATACATCCCTGATGCAATAAGGGCTGCGGTTTTCCCTGCACCAACCACATGTCCTGCCAAACCTGTACCTGAATAAATAACCCTCGCTGCAAAATTCCTTTGGTGCGGTCGTAATTTTACCTCATCACTCATACCGGGGAATATCAAGTGAGATCCGTCATACACACGAGGTCTGATGGTATTAAACCTTTCATTATAAATATTAAGAAGCACCTCAGCTCTGTCTTTATTGCTGAACAGCCATGCTCCAAAAGTTTCTTTAATTTGATTTTGTTTAGCTCTTGCGATCATGGTTTCATTGGCATTGACAACATATTTTACTTGATCTTTCCCGTTTGCATCCACATAAGGTACAGGGTCACGCACTGTTGTACTCTGTAAGTTCAAGCAATCCTCAAAAATCTGATAGGCATTTACTCTGCTTGTTCCATAGGTCTTATTAACCTTAATAGAACTGGCATCCCTTGTTTTGTTCAAAACACGCCACTGGGTGGTATACTCCATATAATCAATGTCAATAACATCTCTAAGATAATAAGGAGTACCAAAGGTTTCATGCATAAACTGGCGGTAATATTCAATCGGTATCCAAGGAGAACCAATGCGAAAATCAATATCCCCGGGCAGCAGCCTTGGAGGCTGCACTGCTTCTAAAGCCTCTACATTTCGTGTGAAAAGGTCCGGATATTCTTCTGCTTTTATTTTTGCATATAGCAGCTTATCTTTGACCTGTCCGCTTAAGTATTCTTCATTCAGTTCCCAGCCTTCGTAATAGTTGCCGTAGTATTTCTGTGGATTCAAATAAATTCTGTCTCCAAGTTCATCAATCAGCTCATCTGCGGTTTTACCGGTCAGGTTTGCCATATACGGCAAGTCTATTTTCATTTTAACATTAAGGCTGATTTCAAGTGCTTCCTTTGCTGTTTCCGCCCTGTCCGGCAAACGGTATGATTTAATGGTTGCTTTATAAAATATTGGTGCTTTAACCCATGACTGTTTATCCTCGCTCTGATCCTCAATAGAACGTAAGAGCGGAAATTGGTCGTCATCCGAAAATACTGCAATATTGGATTTGTCATTGATAAACCCACATCGGTCAACGAATCTATCATATACGCTGTTAAGTTTTTTCTGCGCTTTTTGAAGTTCATCAGGCGTGTAATCCCTTGTCTGTACAGCAATAACATTTAAAAGCGCACCTCTGATTTCACAAAGCCCTTTAATCCTTTCAGCTCGTTTCCCTGTATAATCCTGTGGTATCAACTTGTTATGCTCACAATAATATATTTTTTCATCCAACACCACATAGGTATAGTTTTTAGTTCCTTTAGGAGCATCCAGCTCAGTTACTTCATTCACTGATTCTTCCTCAGCGGCTTCTAACGGTTTATCAGCTTCTGCGGTAAAGGTTGCGTGGAGCTTATTAATGGCCTTATCAAGTTCTGCATATAAATCTTGCCCTTCCGGTGCAATACAGGCTGTACCCTCCTCATTTCCATACATATTCCTGCTGTGTCTCATTTCACCCAAAACCATGTCAGGGTGCTCATGGAAATATTGATTGATGTTGATGTAGTCTGTTTTTCTCGTATTGGTAAAAACCCAGTCCGGCAAAGAATACTTATCAACCTTTCTTGGACGATCAAGCTTTTTAAAAAATAAAATATCGGCCGTAACTTCCGTCCCCGCAAGTGCTTTAAATGCATTGTTCGGCAACCGGACAGCACCAATCAGGTCGGCTCTTTGTGCTATATATTCCCTTACCGCAGTATCTCTTTTGTCCATTGTTCCTTTACTTGTGATGAAACCAATGATACCGCCCGGTTTTACAAGATCCAGGGATTTGGCAATAAAATAATCGTGAACCAGAAAATCCTCATCAGCATATCTCTTGTCGTACAGCTTTATATTATTGAATGGAATATTCCCAAGGACCACATCAAAAGAATTATCCTCAAAGTTTGTGGTTTCATACCCCTGCACATAAATATTGGCTTTTTGATATAGTTGCTTTGCAATTCGTCCGGTGATACTGTCAATCTCAACACCGTAAAGAGGCGTGTCGGCAATTGCTTCGGGAAGGACTGAGAAGAAGTTTCCCGTCCCCATCGCTGGGTCAAGAATCTTTCTATCCCTGCCACCTTTAAAACCGAACCTCTCAAAGGCATTATAGATGCATTTTACCAGTTCCGGCTCGGTATAATAAGCCGTGATAGTGGAATTTCTGGCATCCTCATATTCTTTTTCATCAAGTAAGACTTTTAGTTCCTGATGCTCATTTTCCCATCCTGATGCAGTATCAGAGAAGGCATTAGCAAGGCCACCCCATCCCACATAACGTGCAAGGATAATTTGTTCTTCGGGATTAGCAAGGCGCTTTTCATTTTCAATCCGCTTTAAGAGTTTGATTGCTTCAATGTTATTTTTATATTTGGTTTTTGCTCCGTTTGGATATAGGTTATAATCCTCGGAATAACGGAAATTCAACTTGGTATGACGGGACTGTCCAGACTTTGCTTCGACAGATAAGGGAATATCCTTAGCCGTTTGCTCCTGCGGTTTGCTTTCTTTTTCTTCCGAATCCTTTTCATCCGGTGTATGGTATTGTTCTATTTCTGCCAGTTCCTTTTCAAGTTCATCTTTCAGGTCTTCAAGGTCCTGCCAATACTCCGACTGTTTGTAAGAAAAAATTGCTCCCGATTCCCACTTCTTCTCAATCTCAATCAACTCAGCCTTTACTTCTTCAAGCTCGTTTTTAAGCGAGTTAAACTTTTCATCTTGGTCTATATTTACTTCCTGTAAATCCAAATACCGTCCTTCATCAATCAGTTTTCGGATAACTATAGCAGCTCTCAGCCATGTTATATTGGTTTTATGCTTTTCTCCGTTTTCATCGGTCCAGTCAAATTCAATACCGGTCCCGTCGTGGTTTTCAAATCCAATTCCCTGTTTATTTACAGAATGACCTCCAACCCCATATTCGGCTTTCAAAAACGCACTAAATGCTGAGCCTGTTGGATTAGTCATTGCAAAATCATAAATCCGCTTCTTACCATCTTGCATTACACTGCCTTCAAGAAGCACCATTTCAATGAGTTGCTCCTCACGGCTTTTTGGTGTCACGTCAAACAAGTTCATTTGTTTACTCTGTATTGGCTCTGCTTCAATGGTTTCAACTTTATGAGCTTTTGGAGTATCTTCAGTTTGAGAATAGGTGGAGTTATCCTGAATTGTTGTTTTAGTTGAAGGTAGAGGTACTTGACCTACCGGCATCATTCTATAAAAGCCCATTTCCTGAAAGTTTGACTCGCTTGCCTTTTCCTCTTGTCTTATTTTCACACCCTCAAATTCTTGCAGTAGATCAGTAATATCAATCAATGGAGCTGTAAATTGCTTAAAATACTTCTCGATATCTGCATCGGTTAAAGAAACATATTCACCTGTATTATAATTCACTCTTGCAACTAAAAATGTTCCGAAAATTGGCTGTCCGTTTACAATGCGGTTAATAGAAGTGCTGCCAAAGTCCACGTCATCAGCACATATAGCATCAATACCTTCTGCAATTTCAATAGTAGTAAAAGTACCTCCGACTTGTTTTTGAAGCTCCTTATATCCATTACGGATTTCAGTAACATAAGGCGCTTTACCCTGTTCTACCACCAAAACTTTAAGTAATTTTTCATTTATCTTTGACTCATCAGTTCCCTCCATTTCTTGAAGTTCATCAGGGATATTATAAGCTGCAATTGTAACATTTTCAGGCATAAAAAAAGAGCCATCCGTTAATGACTCATTCTTTTCGGATAGCTCTACATTTGGAATATAAGGTTCACTGCTTATCTCACTTGGTAAATCAGTTCGTTCAGAACGATTTCCTCCGCTGCTGATCTCAGGCTGTTCATGTGTCTGGTTTTCTCCATGATGTCCTCGGTGTTCGGCATCGGATCGGACTTCAACATCTGCTGTGTGATGTGCTCTATTTTCTCCACTGCTTCCTCTTGTACCCGGTGCATGGTCGCCATCAGAGTGCCATCCATTTTCAAAATCATATATCGCTGTGGATTTTGTTCTTTGAGGTATTCCATTGCCATCCTGCCGTATTTCCCCAGCGGCCTGTCGTCCTTGCTGTCGTTCGAGATTTGGATATTGGGAATATTCACTCCGTCTATCTCTGTGTAACTCACGTCTATTTTGCTCATTTTCTGCTCTCCTTTCTTTCTCGATGATTTTTATGTTCCTCTCAATTTCGATCAAGATTCCTTTAGAAATATCGGTGACAGTATAGCCGAGTTTTGCAATTAAAGGAATGGTATTAAAGTGAGCAACTGTAGCCATCCCGTATCCTAATTCCATTTCTTCATCAGTTAATCCGCATCTTTTCCCTACAAAGTAACAAACACTTTCGCTGATAAGTTCTTGAAGCTGCATTTCCAGTCCGTCTTGTGGAAGGTCTTCAAACAGATGATTCCCAAAGTCGTTCTGAAAGTTTTGCAGGTAAGTGTCCAGGTTTTCCATAACAGCTTCATAAGAGATTCTGCGAAGGCAGTCTGCAAAACCTGATGTCTTTATGTTATGCCCGTATGAAAGACGCAGTTCGATACGCTTCTTCATATCTTCTTCAAGCCGCCAGTTTGTTGCAATCACATCTCTGCCATTGGTCTGAGAAACATCAAACAAGTGCTTGATAGTAAGTCTTGCGTTTTCATATTCGCATACAGCAATACCTGTCGCACCCTTGTTGACATATCTTCCAACCTTATTCCAAACTACTGTAGGTGCAAGCATTGTAACATTTGGGTTTTGAGCATATACAAGCAGTGCATTATCAAAACTGTATTTGAAAAATTTAGATGCAAACTCAAGGTAATCCCGCCAGGCACTCTCGCTCCGAGTAATATGGGGAGCGATTGTTTCATAGATTGTTTTTAACCTTTCATCTTTTCTCAAGCAGTGTTAGCCTCCTTTCTGTCAGGGTGGGTTTGGAAATATAGTTCAAGTGCTTCTTCCACCACCTTTTCAATTTCACTTACCTTGGTATCAGGCGAAAAAAACTTGGAGTAAACCTTATGTTTGATTTTAATCGATGGAGCTGATGATGATTTTGGTTTTCTGTTTATCTGACCTGATAGAATCTGATATGTAGTTTTCTCATTAAGTTTGCTATTTGCTGAATAGCTCCTAAGCATTTCAGTCTTTTTCATATCCACTTTGAACTCGTTTTCAGAAAGAACCCTTTCAACTTCTTCTTGCTCCGAATCAGCAAGGTATGAAAGATCAACCGCACATCGCAGGGAAATTTCATCACAATCAACCCGGCTCTTCAAGCCGACAATCAGTTTATCAACCCTCAGTAAGCGGGCTACTGTATTCTTTGAAAGTCCATATTCATTTGCGATTTTCTCCCTGCTTGTTAACTTCTGCCCCACTGGGGCAGAAGTTTCGTCAATCCCTTTATATTCAGGATTTTCGAGCCTTTTTAACTCGTTGATGATATCATTTCTTTTGCCCTGAGAGAACATTTTAGAGTGCCTGAGTGCAAGTACAGCCGCTTTTTCCGATGGAAGCATATCTGAAAATGATCGCTGAATTACATTTGTTTCTACCACATACATGAGGGCTTCTTCATCAGACAAGCTGTCCTTTACAATACAAGGACCTTCTGTAAGTCCTGCCAATTTTGCTCCATTCATTCGATTATGACCGGCAAGCATTTCATATTCATAGCCGTTTTCGTCAGATTCAATTCTTCTTACGATCATCGGCATCAAAATCCCATTTGATTTGATGCTCTCTACCAAGTCATCCAATCGCTCGTCGCTATATAAGCGAAACGGGTGATTTTGATATGGTCTGATTTTATTAAAAGGTATCATCAAAATCCCATTATCTCCTGATTTAGATGGCATTGATGCTGGTTCAGCAGCCTGCAATAATTCATCAAGGGATTTAACCTTCTTAGCTGTTGGTCTTGTTACCATTTGCTATCAACTCCTTTGCTACTTCACCATATGCAAGTCCTGCCTTAGACTTCCTATCAAAGTCTATGACACTCATGCCGTAACGATTTGCTTCACCCACTCGAATAGAGCGAGGGATCTGCATTTTGAAAATTTTCATCCCGTTACCATAGGCTTCTGTAACTTCAGCACAGACTTCCTTGTGAAGATTGGTTTGCATATCACACATCGTCATCAGGATTCCTTCAAACTGAATTCCAGGGTTAATTCTCTTTCTGATTTTTAAAATGGTTTTCGTCAAGTCCGTAAGGCCCATTGTTGCGTAATATTCAGGGTTGATCGGAATGATTACGCTATCGGCAGCTGATAGTGCATTAATGGTCAACGGACCTAACGAAGGATTTGTATCAATGAGGATAAAATCATAATCGTCGCGCAGCGGTTCCAGGATGTTCGAGAGCAATTTCTCACTCCCCATTTCCATACGCAGGTTAGCTTCTACAACAGATAAATGAATACTGCTCGGAATAAAATCTACTTTACCATGAGAATGAATGTACTCTACCTTATTTGGCAGTTCTTCCTCATCCATAGCTTTGTTCATAACATCTGCAATAGTTATATGAACAGAAGTGCTGTCGTCCACAAAAGATGCTGTCAAATTGGCCTGCGGGTCAAAGTCCACTGCCAATACCCGCTTACCAAGTTCTCCAAGAGAATATGCCATGTTTCGGACACTGGTTGTTTTGGCGACACCACCTTTTTGGTTCGCCACCGCTATAATTTTACACATTCGTATCTTAACCTCCTCAAAACTGCTGTTATTTGCCTTTTTGGGCATAAAAAAATTGGACTAAATCAGTGAAACCCTTGTGTTTAAAAGGTTTTCTAATTTAGTCCAAGTATAACAGCTTCATCAGTTGAAAAGATAATACCATCACCTAATAAGATAGTTATATACTTTGATAATAAGTCAAAAGAGATTAAACCTGGAGATACTTCATTCGAGAAAATTGTGGATTTAACCAACAAAAGGATAGATGTTAGTGAAATTTCAACTATAAAGGATGGAGTAAATGAAGAATATGTAACTGAACTTAAACAAAAGAAATTAAGTATAGAGTTTATCTATGAAAAAGAACAGGAAATGTCGTTGAAAGATACTACCTTTAAAGCTATAAAATATTATAAGCTATTTTTCCCATTAGCAAATAAAGGTGAAAAATACGATAAAAGTTCAATAGCTGCTTGTTTTCAGTATAGTGATAGCAAAAATTATACAGATTCCTCAAGAGGCCCTCTTAAAAATTCGCCCGAATTAATTAAACTTGTAGAGAGTGAAACTAAATAAGAAATATCATTTTCCTATAGTATTGCTCGGTTCTATCTATTGTTTCATAATATTAAATTTAATTTCTAAAACACGGAAAATAGTGTCATAAGATTAAAGCAAAAACCTCTATACCTATAGTTTTAACTTAACTTTAGGTATAGAGGTTTATAGAATTTTATATTATATAGCTTTTTTAATTAGCATTATTAGCCAATGTCACTTTTTCTTTTTTATCTTTATTTTTAGCAGCAGCTCTTAACATAACTATGGAAGTATAGACAACCACCGCCATAACAACCCAACGCAATATATTAAGAGGTAATGATTTAACTACAAAAGCTGCAATTAAGACTCCTATGGAACCTGGTATGGCCATTCCAAGAGCTGACTTTCTATTATATGCTCCTTCTTTAATGAATTTAATAGAAGCTGGCGGCATTAAGAATGCGCAAGACCCCATCATGATTGGAAATGCAACGGCCGGTGACATGCCGAGCACGAATACTAAGGCCATGCATGGTGCATATAAACCTATTCCGGCTGTCATTAAGGCTCCTAAAATAAAGTTTGCCACTGCTGCAATTATAAGTTTTCCACCTGTTAAGCCTATGGTATTTCCTCCTGCTGGCATCCAGCCCATCATGCTTGATAGCATAATAAAGGCTGTAGCAAACAAAGCAATACCCATGGTTAATTGTATTTTTCTTTCTGGAAGCTTAGCAACTACCCCTGCTCCAATTATAGCTCCTGCTGTAGCAGTGGCTAGCATTACTATAAGCGTAATGGCATCCACTTCTATAATCTTTATAAATATGATGGCTTGTAGCAAAACAGGAACTGTGTTTGAAATGTTCATAGTACCTGGAATAACCCTATCCTCTGTTTGCTTAGTAAATTTTAATAATGCTGCTTGAGGAGCAAAAGCACCTATTCCTAAAACATCGAAAAAGTTTACTATAAATCCAATTAGTCCAACCTTTGTCCAAGAACAATTCTCTAATTTATCTTTATGTTTCATGAAATCTTTGAAGAAAATAGTTCCATACCAAACTGCCATAATGATCAATGCTATCCAAATAGCTGTTACCATAAAAAAACGCCCCTTTATTTTTATAATCTTTTTTATTTTCCGATAATTTTTCTTATTTTTTACTACTCAACTACTACCAAAAGTAACTTTTTATTAAAAGACCTTATTCTTTCAACAAATAACTAAATACCTATACATATTATATTGAAAAGAATAAGGTCTTTGGTCTGATATTACTTTAAATTAGACATATCAATAGATTTTTTAGTGCAAGCTCTCATAGCTGATATAACAGCGGTCCTTAAGCCTTTTTCCTCTAGCGTTGCTACCGCTTCTATGGTTGTACCTCCAGGAGAGCACACCATATCTTTAAGAGCCCCTGGATGCATTCCAGTATCTAATACCATTTTTGAAGCTCCAAGTACAGCTTGTGCAGCAAACTTATAGGCTTGGTTCCTTGGCATGCCATCTAAAACCGCTGCATCCGACATGGCCTCTATAAACATATATACATAGGCTGGCGCTGAACCACTTACCGCCGTTACCACATCCATTAGTTTTTCACTTACTATCTCTGCTTTCCCAAAGCTTTCAAAGATAGTAACTATCTCTTCTACTTCTTCTTTAGTAATGATTTCATTAGGGCATATAGCAGACATACCTTCCCCTACAAGAGCAGGAGTATTAGGCATCACTCTCACTACCTTTAGCTTTTTTCCAAAGCTCTCTTCTGTTCCCTTTATGTCTTTACCTGCTGCAATGGTTACTATTATTACTTCTTCCTTAACTTGAGTCTTTATTTGATTAATAACTACTGGGTATAAATTTGGCTTTACAGCTAGAATTAAAATATCACTGGTTCTAGCCACCTCATTATTATCTGTAGTGATGTTTATACCATATTTCGCTTTAGCTTCCTCTAGGCTTTTTACATTTAAATCCCCTACAATTATGTTGCTTGGAGAAACTATATTAGCTTTGATAATCCCCCCTATCATAGCAACTCCCATATTTCCACAGCCTATAAATCCTATAGTTTTATTCATAATATTCCTCCTACCTGCTCTTAGCAGCAACTGCATCCTTCAAAGGATTGCTCAGTTCTATCAATTATTTCATCCTGTAATACCTTGTCTAGATTATTAAAGTAATCGCTATATCCAGCCACACGAACTATAAGATCTCTATATTCATCAGGATTTTTTTGAGCTTCTATGAGCAGCTCTCTGTTTACCACATTGAACTGAATATGGTGTCCATCTAATTTAAAGTAGGTTCTAACCAAATTAGCCATGTTATCTAAGCCTTTTTCTCCCTCTACCACTGAAGGAGTAAATTTTTGATTAAGCAAGGTGCCTCCTGTCTTTAAATGATCCATCTTAGCCGCTGATTTTACTACTGCTGTAGGACCATTTATATCTGCACCCTTTTCTGGTGAAATCCCTTCTGAAAGAGGTACATGGGCCTTTCTTCCATTAGGCGTTGCTCCTATGACAGATCCAAAGTACACATGGCATGTGGTTGGAAGCATATTTATTTTAAATACCCCACCTTTACCGTTCTTTCTTCCATCTACCTCTTTATAGTAAGCTTCAAAGATCTCCTTCATAACATCATCAGCATAATCATCATCATTTCCATACTTAGGAGTTCTTTCTTTTACTAACTTTAGTATATCTTCATGACCTTCAAAATTATCTTTTAAAGCCCCCATTAACTCAGCCATGGTTATATTCTTCTTATCAAATACTTGATACTTCACAGCTGTTAAAGCATCTGTGATGGTTCCTATTCCAACTCCTTGAATATAACTCACATTATATCTGGCTCCTCCAGCGTTATAGTCTTTTCCCTTGGAAATACAATCACTTGTCACCACTGATAAAAATGGCACTGGCATCATAGTGGCATAGATTCTTTCAATTACTCTATTTCCCTTTACTTTTATATCAATAAAGTGCTTAAGCTGCTTCTTGTAAGCCTCAAATAGCTCTTCATAGGTTTTAAAGTTCTTAGCCTCTCCTGTTTCAATGCCCAATTTTTCGCCGGTCATCACGTCAGTACCGTTGTTTAAGGTTATTTCTAAAATCTTAGGTAAGTTAAAGTAGCCAGTAAGAATGTATGCTTCTTTACCAAAGGCACCGGTTTCAACACATCCGCTATTTCCACCGCATCTAGCATCTTCTAAGGTTTTCCCTGCATTAATAAGCTCCTGGATTACTGCATCCGTATTAAACATGGAGGGCTGCCCCCATCCTTTTCTGGAAATCTCGCAAGCTCTCTTCACGAATTTTTGTGGACTTTTTTTGCTTATTTGCACATTGGAGCTTGGCTGCAATAATCTCATTTCATCTATAACATCCAACAGGATGTAGCTTACATCATTAACACCATCTGAACCATCAGGTCTTACTCCACCCACATTGATATTTGCAAAATCTGTATATGTGGCACTTTCCTTTAAGGTTATTCCTACTTTAGGTGGCGCTGGCTGATTATTAAATTTAACCCAGAAGCATTGTAATAGTTCTTCTGCTTTTTCACGAGTTAAAGTCCCCGCTTCCACCTCTTTTTCATAGAATGGATGCAAATGTTGATCTAACCTTCCAGGGCAGTATGCATCCCAGGGGTTTAATTCAGATATAACACATAAGTGTACAAACCAATACATTTGAAGGGCTTCTCTAAAGTTTCTTGGAGCCTTTGCTGGCACATGACTACATACCTCTGCAATATCAAGAAGCTCTTGCCTTACTATAGGATTTTCTTCCTTATCTGCAAGTTCCTTAGCATATTTAGCGTATCTTTCTCCTAAAGTCATCACTGCCTCACAAGCTATGCTCATAGCCTCTAATTGGTGCTTCTTATCCAAAGCTTCATTGTCATTATGAAAATCAAGATTTTTCATGGATTCCTCAATATCCTTTTTAAAATCTAGGAATCCTTTTTTGTAAATTTTATCATCGCATACTGTATGGCCTGGACCTCTTTGCTCCATGAATTCAGTGAATACACCAGCTTTGTAACAAGCCTTCCACTCCTCCGTCATGCTATTTAAAATTTTATGCCTAATGGACCTCTTCTCCCAGAAAGGAATTATAACCTCCTTCTGAAAGGTTTTTCCTTCTTCGCTAACCTTAAAGCTTATATTTTCACGTCTATCCATTATGTCCATATCTTCAAGGGTGTGGCAGCAAAGCTCTGGATAAGTAGGAGTTGCTGCTGGCTCCTCTCCTCTTTCTCCAACTATTAATTCACCCTCATTAATGCAAAGCTTTTTCTTGCTCATTAATTCTTTTAGCACTAATGCTCTCAATACTGGAGTAGCTACTACTCCTTCATACTTTTTATAAACCTCGTCTACAATTTTGGCTCTTTCCATAGAAATACGAGGAACTGCATTTAAGCTTTGCTCTCTTAACTTTTTTACTCTTTCACTTATCATAACTAATTACCCTCCTATTTTCACTTGGATTCCAGCTTTTTTAAACCTCTCTGATATTTCATATAGTCTCTCCTCAGAGGGCTTTTCAGTGCCAGATAATTTATATTCCATTTTAAGTCTTTTATATTTATCCATACCCATTTTGTGATATGGCAATAAATTAACTTGTATAATATTTAAGTTTGATAAATAACAAACACTTTTATCTATATGTTCATCATCATCGTTAACTCCTAGGATTATGGGCATTCTAACAAAAATATTACATCCCCTATCTGAAAGTTTCTTTAGGTTTTCTAATATGAGCTTATTGTCCACTCCCATATATTTTTTGTGCTTTTCACTATTCATCTGCTTAAGATCATATAAAAATAAATCTACATCGTCTGCTATCTTATCAAATTCTTCCCATTTAGCATGACCGCAGGTATCTATTGCAGTATTAATTCCTCTAATCTTACAAGCCTTAAGAACCTCTTTTAGAAAATCTGCATATATCAAAGGTTCTCCTCCTGAAAAAGTCACTCCGCCTCCAGATTCATCATAAAAGGCCTCGTCCTTTATAATCTCTTTCATGAGTTCTTGTACTGTAAAATCTCTGCCCACATATTCTCTAGCATTATTGGGACAAAAGTCTGTACATTTACCACAGATTGTACACTTATTTTCATCTACAAATACTGTGTTATCTTTTATTTCAATAGCTTTCTCTGGACATCGCTTTAAGCAAATGCCACAGGCTGTACATCTTTCTTGAAAATAAAGAATTTCATGATTTTTATTTTGACTTTCTGGATTATGACACCACCAGCATTTCAAAGGACAGCCTTTAAAGAAAACCGTTGTGCGGATACCTGGACCATCGTGTACAGAGAATTTTTGTATATTTATTGTAGTTGCTGAGTTCAAGAAAACCATCCCCCTTTTCTAAATATGATATAATCAAATTGCTAAAACTCTATGCTTAATTCTCAAAAATATATTGTAAACGTTTTCATTTATTAAAAGGCCTTCTAAGCTGTAATAATTAAGGACTAAATTATTACTATGTAAAAGGCTCTATAGAATTTATTTTCTAAACATATTTGGAGTATGTACAGTGATTAACTTCACTGTCTTATTTGTGCGATTAGCCCAATTATGAACAATGCTAGAATCATAATGTGCACTGTCTCCAGGATACAATTCATACTTCTCATTATTGACAACCAAAGTAAGAATTCCTTCCATTACGTAAACAAACTCTTCTCCTTCATGATTATAAGGTGTAATGTCTTCTTCATTATTACTAGGAAGAATTTCTATGTATCTTGGTAAGAAAACTTTATCTTCGATATCATTAGTCAAATTATAATATATAAATTGATTGCTATATATCTGAAACACTTCTTTTTCATAACTACGAAGTACTAATTTCTTATTTTGTTTTGGACTTGATAGAAAATAAGATAGCTCCACACCCAAAACTTCTGCTATAGTGTACAAGGTATCAACAGCTATAGTCGTCAAGCCTCTTTCTAATTGAGATAAAAATCCAATTGATAAGTCAGTTTTTACGCTCAAATCCTTCAATGTCAAATTCCGACTAATCCTTAGCTCTTTTATTTTTTTACCTATACCCTCTATCATATTCTGCTCCCTCTTTTCAATTATTATAGTTTATTATATCACAACTATAAAATTTTCTGTAAAGAGAGGTTTTTACGAGCTCAAACATTTCATAATCATGAAAATAATTTCACAATAATACTTGTTTTTATAACTTTTTTTGTTATTTATTATACATATATAGTCAAATATTAATACATATTTACCCGATAAGTATCTTAAGCTGCAATAATTAAGCAAAGGTATTTATAAAAATCCCAATCTAATAATTCTTCAACAATATAGGTAATATAAAAATATTGTATAATTTTTATGTATACTAAGCTTTACAACAACCATTTCTCAAGAGCTTGTTAAATTTTTATTTATATTACACTTATATAATAGTATATTTATTTCATAATGTCCATAGCTTTTTCTTTAATTATAAAAATATTTTCATTTTCATGAAATTATAATTATTGTATTAAGAAACAAATTACAAAATTTATGTTTATCTATAGATTATTAATGCTATAATTAAAAATATATAAACCCATTATAAATAAGGAGTTGATTTTAAATGTCCTTAGCAAAAGAAAGTTTTGTCCCCTATGAAGAATACTTGAGATTAAAAAACAGCAGTGAAAGTATTTTAGAATATATTGATGGCATTATTTATATGTCCCCTTCTCCTTCAATAAAGCATCAATTAGTATCAAGCAATCTTCATACAGAGCTAGGCATCTATCTAAAAGATAAAAAATGCAAAGTTTTTGCAGCTCCTACAGATATTCAACTAAGCAAGGATGACATAGAAGATAAAAAAATAGTAATTCCTGATCTTAGCGTAATATGCAATGAATATAACTTTACAGAATCAAAATATATTGGTGTACCTACTTTGATAATAGAAATATTGAGCCCCTCAAATCAAGGTCATGATTTGGTTACAAAATTTAATTTATATATGAAGTACGGAGTTAAGGAATATTGGATAGTGAACCCCATGAAAGATGCTATTACTGTGTATTCCTTAAATGAAGAAGGCCTATATGAGCAGGCAGATATAAAGGTTAAAACAGGGATCATTGAATCTGTGGTGTTTGAGAATTTTAGGGTAGACTTAGAAGATGTGTTCTTTTAAATGCACAATTCACAATGAAGGAGATTTTTTCTACGCTAACGCTGCGAAAAAATTAGGAATTTATATAAGCGTGGCTAATAATTAGCCACGGCTTTTTAAAGTAGCAAATCCACAAAAAAATATAATCAAAGATTTATCGTAGTGTAACGGAGAAAAATCAACCATAATTGTGCATTGTGAATTGTGAACTGTGCATTGAAAAAAGCGACCGCCGTCTTCTACTGTTGCATTAAGGCAATTTTTAAAAACTTGATAGCAGCTTATTAGCAAAGGATGGAAAGTTATTTTTCCATCCTTTGCTTTTTAGGTTCAATATATGGTTTGTGTTGAAATATTAACCAAGATATATGCATATAGCTTCCCCCTCCCCAAAAAACAATTTTTTTAAGCGTTAACCTGTACGGAAATATCCTACTGTATATTCATCAAAATCTTCGAGTAAGTTTGATCTTATAATACGCGTTAAGATAAGCATTGAGTACTTAAGAGCAGTAGTATCACAGCATAAGTATATAAGCATATAAGAAATAAGTGCTGAAAATACTTGTATTTTTACAGCATTTTCATTGTAGCCAATTAGCTTTTTTATTTTAAGGTTTTGCTTAATCCATTTGAAGAATAATTCTATTTCCCATCTATGCTTATAGAGCTTTATTATGTCTGAAGCTGGTAAATCAAAAATATTAGTTATAAAGGTCACTGCTTCTCCTTCTTCATTAAAAGTCATGATTTCTCTATAACTTTTAGTAGTAAGATTCTTAGAATAGCTTGTACCCATAATAACTTCAGTATCATATATATCTTTAGAAGGATCTGATGATATCATTCGTTCCTCCATGACTATGGAATGCTTAGTAGCTCTTGTAACAAATTTTATTTCTTTCTTACTAAGCTCATCGTACCATTTATAGTCGTAATAACCTCTATCAAAAACATAGATGCAGCTGTTATGCTCAAAGAGGCCATCAATACATTTTCTATCATTTACCTTACCTTTAACTATGTTAATTTTCTCTGGAAATTCACCATTGAATAAAGTGCTTATCTTTATACCCGCTCTACTATTGTCCATTTGGAAATGTGGAGCAAGCTTTAGAGCAACTAAGATTACTGATGAATCAATAATTTTGATAGGAGGAATGTCCTTCATAAGCCTAACGGCTCCGCGTCTTCTTTTAGCCTTATCTACCAAATGATAAAATATATCTTCAAAAATTCTATAATCTCTCGCAGAATTTTTCCTGGAAAACTGGGAGACACTTGGTACATTAATAAGATTTTTAAGCTTTTTATTTGAAGAAATCTCACTTTCAGCTTCTCTAAGACTTTTGCAACCACGTATATTTAAATAAATCATTGAGTTTATATGAGAGCGTGTATCAAAATGCTGGCTTCTATAATCACCATTGTATTTTTTTATAGTATGCTTAACAAAACTTCCACCGATTTCCGCTATTAATTTATGAAAAACTAGTTTATTATTTTTATTAGATAACATAAAAAACCTCCTTGTGAATGGTTGCTTGTCACTTCCATTTAACCACAAGGAGGTTTTATTTTTCATTATTAAATTTCTACCAATTAAAATGTGTCAATATAAAATTATTTCTTTAATGCAACAGTAGAAACCGCCGTCGCTTTTTTCTTAAATCATGGATTTTCTTTAATTAAACTCTTCTTTATTTCTTCTTTAGTAACACCGCTCTTAAAAAGAGTATTGTTTTTGTTTACTTTAATCTTGCCGTCCACTATCTCTAAATATCCTTGATTAGGATTCATTAGAACATAAGGCTCATTAGGATCAATATCTACGAAGGAGCCAAGGAATAGTATATAATCTTTTCCCTTTACTAAATACTCCATACCATCAACCTTGTATACTTTATTATCATAATTTCCTCCAAGCTGCTTTACTTTTATAACCTCTTCAGGTTTCACATCCCCTTTAATTACCTCAGTAACCTTTACTTCAGAAACTGTATAAACTAATTCATCTGGACTAGCCTTTTTATCCCTGTTAATATTAAGCTTTTCTCCCTTATTTACATTTATAGTTTGCCCTATAATAATGACATCTGAGTCCTTCAGTAATGATTCTATAGTTGAATAATAAAGATAATCTGCACTAACTTTTACAACTTTTTTTGAGCATCCTAAAAGATTAAAACTGACAAGCATTGCAATTATTAAGAATTTAAATTTTTTAAGATATTTCTTTCTCATTAAAATTTCCTCCTTTTCATAACTTTATTAAGACAGGATTTAATGATTAATGCATTAAGTATTTAATTAAATATATTGTATTACACATTATACCAATTTAATGATATAATTGGTAATATAATTTACTATACTATTAATTAACAAAACAAAAAAGCGACCGGCGTCGCTTTTTCTTATAAAGTGTATTTAGTAGCATTTATCCCCTTAACACCCTTTTTATAAACTCTATCTTTTCTAAATTTCATGGTATTTTCATAAGGGTGTACTTTGTTTCCTAGACTATTTTCTTCCTTCCTTGAAAAAACATCTTTAAAAGAAAACTTTCCTTTTCTCTCTAAAAATGCTTTTCCTTCATCGTTACAGCACCCATCTTCTACGTAGGAGTTAAAATTATTTATTATATTTTCCTTTGCCGCTTTTCTTAGTTTATAAGCTGTATAAGCTCCTGCTAAAGTGGCAGCTCCAAAGGCTATCATTGTTCCTGCTAATCTTGCATTTTTTCTTTTCATTAATAAAACCTCTCTTTCTTGTTGATTTAGGGTAGAGTAGCTCCAAAATATGCCTACATTTTCAGGAGTTATTCTTTCCATGACTAATCAATTTATAACTATACTTTTATTTTAATATTATATTCTATAATTATATCATTTTATTGTTTACCTAATAGCATGGTATTTATTCATACACAATAATTAATAGAATAAATTTCTATAGCTTATATCCCCTTGCTTAGTAGATAAAATACATAAAGTCTCTATTCCCGCACATGAAAATAGAGACTTTATTATTCTAATTATTTCGCAGTTTTAATTAATTCTAATACTAACTTTGAAGTATTCACTAAATCTTCTATTCTTAAGTGCTCTTCTAAAGTATGTGGTTTTCTTTCTCCTATACCAAGGTTAACAGCCTTTATTCCATTACCATTTAGTACATTTGTATCACTGCCGCCGCCTGTAGCCGCAGTTTTTGAAGTAAAGCCTAAATTATTGCAGGCTTCTTTTACATAATGAACAATTTCATCATTTTCTTCTATGACAAAGGAACCATACATTCTGGTTACTTCGATTTCTGCCCTGGCACCAAACTTCTCAGCAGCTTTTTCAAAGCATTCCACCATATGAGCACTCTGTTTATCAAGCTTCTCCATATTTAAGCTTCTTGCCTCTGCCTTTATTATTATCTCTGGGCACACAATATTAGTAGCGCCGCCTCCATTTATACTTCCTATGTTGGCAGTAGTTTCTTCATCTATTCTAAGAAGTTTCATATTACTAATAGCCTCTGAAGCCACTTGAATAGCGCTTATACCTTGCTCTGGGCAAACTCCTGCATGAGCAGGCTTTCCAAGGATTTTAACATCTATTTTATCTTGAGCAGGTCCTTTTATTACTATTTCCCCTGGCTCTCCACCACTATCAAGGACAAAAGCCTTTTTAGCCTTAAGCTTAGAATAATCTAAGTTTTTTGCACCAAAGAGCCCTCCTTCTTCAAAAATGCTGAAGGCTATTTCCACTGGTCCATGCTCTATATTGTTTTCTTTTATAACTCTTATAGCTTCAACTATAGCAGCTATTCCAGCTTTATTATCTCCTCCAAGGATAGTTGTACCATCACTATAAATTACCTCCTCCTTGATTATAGGTTTAATTCCATTACCAGGAGACACCGTATCCATGTGACAGCTAAATAGTATAGCTTCTACATCTTTGGTGCCTGAAAGCTTAGCTATAACATTTCCAGCATTGGAACCCACTTTTTCTCCCGCATTATCCATATGAGCATCTAAACCTAAATCCTTAAGCTCTTTTAATATAAATTCAGCAAAAGCTTTTTCATTCTTTGTTTCACTGTCTATTTGAACATACTTTATGAACTGTTCTACAATTCTTTCTTTATTGATCATTTATATCTCCTCCTTAATTTGATAACGCTAAATTTAAATTCGTTTTTAAAACGATTACATTATAAAATTATCATATTTTTTATAAAAAATAAAGCTACTAAAAATTTTGTTTAGAAAAAGCATTGCTATAATATAAATTTCTTTAAATATACGCTTTTTATTTTATAATGTTTTTTATTTACTTTTAAGAATTCCATAAAAAATCTTATAATAATTTAATATATAAGCTACAACTATAGAAGGATGTGAAAAACATAGGTGTTCTTTTTCACGGGCCGCTCGTGGGGCTCCACGCGCGGTGTAGGGAAACCTATAGAACACCTTTTTTCACAGCCTCCTACATACATTACAGTAAAACCTATTAATCAAAAGAACCATAGTATTAAATTGGATATTATGATATTATATGGTTATAAGTATATTGGGGGTTTGCTATGAGTGAGAAATTATTTATATTCTTAATATGTGCTGAGCTATTTAAAATTATTTTGCATTTACTATTTATATACAATGTAAAAAGAGAATGGATAGAATTAAATTTTAAGTTAATGATTACTACTAACTTTTACCTCTGTAAATTACTTTTAACCATACTTTTAATTTTTCATTCCTGTGCTTTCTTACTTAGGCATAAAGATTTAAGTTCTATCTCCTTATTAATATTAGCTCTATCGTTGCTGCATTCTCTTATTGTTTCCACTGGCTTAATATTTACTGAAGAATTTGCTCTTATAAAAGGTGAAAAAATTCCTTATGCTGCAATAAAACATATCCATATAAAAGAAGATGTATTTTTTCAAAGCAGAAATTCCTTAAAGATAGCTTTTGATGCTTCTATTGGTTCTATTAAAATATCTATTAAGAAAGGATATTTAAAGCAATTATTATCAAGCTTAAAAGCTAATGAAAGCATGGTAACTTATGATATGTGAATATAATCAATATTGTTTAATTAAGAATATTTAACTCCTATAAAAAAAGCGGCGTATAATTTAACGTCGCTTAAAATATTTTTTCACATATCTATACTAGTTTTTTATTGGGCTTTTTCTTTATAAGTATAAGCTTTTTTATATCTTCTACCAATTCACTATTCACCAAGTTTATATATAACCACTTTCCATCATGATATTGATGAGTACTATCATAAAACTCATTAATATTTTTAGAGAAATCTGCTCTTGAGGCTTCAAATTTTTCACGTTCTACTTTCCCGAAAATCACCAAAATCCTAATTTCCTGCTCTCTTGCATATAGCGCACAAAGAGTTTTACCGCTTTTTCGATATTTAAGTTCATAGACACCGGATTTTCCGCCTTTATCCCAAAGAAAATCAATATTATAATTTGTTTTGATAAAGTTATTAATATCACACCATATTTTAAATATGTTCTCTCCCATGAGTGAAATCAATTCTTCTTCTGAGGGTATCTTTTCAAGCATTTTATTCCTCCTCTCTACATTTATATATAGTTTATCATGTGGAATATGACATCAGTATGTCATATTATTAAAGGTGTCATAAATCTTTATTAATTGGTATCTGTATTTCTATTAAATAATTCTTCGGATCCTTTTCATTGTAAGGACCCCTATGCAGAATTTGTCTTGATGTTCCGCTGAGTTCATAGTTATTTTTTTCTAGCCATTCTGAAAAGTATTGATATGCTGGCGCAATATTTTCTAATCCTCCAGTAATCATAATAGAAGCTGCGCAGGGAACGGGCTCCACACTTCTGAAAGTAAAACCATTCTTATCCTTTCCTAGCTTTTCTACTTGAGCTGCAACCTCTACATCGATACGATTTTCTTCGTACTCTTGGTCATGATATATTGTAAAGTCAAAATTACTGCAATGTATTTTTTCTTTTTTTATAAAAGCATCTAGCTTTTCCCATTGTTCGCCTTCGTTCCAGTAGCTTGGAATAAATTCTCTTAAAGATACAACATTATAAGCTGGAAGGGCTTTTAATGTAACTTCATAGGTCATATTAATTTCTTTTGTGCCTAAAGAATTTATAATTTTTTCAAGATTCTTAAGTTTTCTGTTTTCCACATCTATAGTTTTCACTACTTCTTTTTGCTTTTTTTCCATATATAATCTCAGTAAATTTTCATTCTTCTCTTCCAAGATAACAGCAATTTCAGCTACTAGGAAGCCAGCATCCCTTAATGCCACTATTTTTTTCAACCTAGAAATCTGCTTTGCAGAATATAATCTATAACCCGAAAATTTATCCACCTCCGCAGGTTTTAAAAGTCCCATTTCATCATAATATCTAAGCATTCTGCAGGATACCTGTGTAAGCTTAGAAAAATCACTGATTTTAAACATATGAATACCTGCCTTTCTACCTCATAACACCGGCATAACTACGCATATTTAAAAATTAAATTCCTTTTCCCAATTAAACTCTCCAGACTCCTCTAAACACTTTGGCCAGTGCGAACACCAATCAGGTGATGAAAAGCTGGATACAAGATCTAAACTTGGAGTATAGGGCTTAATATCAAGGACTGGGCTATTATCTTCAGCATCGATATAAGCTAGATAAATGCGGCCCTTCTCTGTATCTATCTCAGTGACTTGACAAGCAGTAAGGGCTATGGGATTAGGTCTCATAGGCGAACGTGTAGCAAATATCCCCATAACTTTAGGGGAATTCTTATAAGGTGCTTCTACCTCTAAGATGCTTCGATATTCTTCGCTGTCTAATTGATGGAACCACCATAAAACATTTATATGAGTAAAGCCATCTAATTGCTTTATAGCTGGAATATACTCACTATTCAGTTCTATAAAAAACCTTCCTTCATTAGTTTTCACATGGCCTACGGGCTTAACATTGAATGTTTTCATTATTACTTCCTCCACTTATCATATTTTTCATACCATAATTATATAGGTACTATATTTAGTCTAATCCTTAACATGATGTGAAGGTCAACGCCATAATATAAAAAACGTAATATAAAAAACTTAAAGAAAAATATTTCTACTCTAAACTCTTAACTACCTCACCAATTATTTTTATACCCTTCTTTATCTCCTCTTCACTGAGTCTTGAAAACCCTAATCTAAGAGTAGAAATTTCCTTGCTATTATTATAAAAAATGTCTCCTGGGGTAAATAGAACACCGCGTTCATAGCAGAGCCTTAATACTTCCCTAGAATCTATACCCCGCTTTAATTTTAGGAACACGTGAAGCCCGCCTTCCCCCATTATAAATTCATGGGGAATATATTCCTTTACTTGCTGAATAGTAAAGTTATATTTATTTTTATAAATTTTACGAGCCTTTTTAAGATATTTATTAAAAGCTCCGCTTTTCATGTAGTGATAAAATACCCCTTGGTCTAAGAATGAGCAGTGTATAGTCTTTGCTCGTTTAACGCTCTCTAGTGTATCTATTAAAGCCTTATCTGCTAATATCCAACCAATTCTAAGCCCAGGAAATAAAATTTTTGAAAAACTTCCTATATACACAACCCCGTTGCCCCTGGAAGCCAAGGCCGCCATAGGCTCTATAGGCGAGCTTGAGTATAAAAGCTCTTCATTAAATCCATCTTCTATTATAGGCACTGAGTATTTTTTAAATAAATCATATACCTTACGTCTTCTTTCTCCCTTCATCACTATACCCGTAGGATTATGATAGGAGGGTATGAGGTAAGCAAGCTTAGGACTCTCTTCCTTTAATGCTTTTTCTAATTGAGCTACATTGATACCGCCTTCATCCATGGGAACGCTCAATATCTTCAAGCCATAAGCTTTCATTATTTTCAATGCAGTATTATGAGTGGGCTCTTCGCATAAAATTATATCCTTAGCATTGGTTAAGGCTGCTAAAATTATATCAAAGCCTTCTGTAAAACCATTAGTTATTAGTATATCCTTCCCCTCAGTATTGACACCTTTCTCTCTCATATACTGAAGCAGATATTCAATTAGGGGTTTGTATCCTTTAGCATATCCATAGTTAAGCAGCTTTTCACCTTCCAATGACCATATCTCTAAGAAAGACCTCTTAAATTCCTCTAAATCAAAAAGCTTTTCCTCTGGAGCAATGCTCTTAAAGGAAATCATCCCCTTCTTCCAAGGAAGTTCCGTTTTAATTATATCAAGAGTCTCACAAGTTTTTCCATAATTATTGATTTTATCTTCCCAGTGAATATTATAATCATCCTTTACTATTTTCGCTTCTCTAGCTACAAAGGTGCCTTTTCCTTTTTCGCTTAGGACTATTCCTTGGCTCTCTAAGTTCTCATAGGCAGTGACTATGGTATTTCTGCTTATGTTTAACAATTCACTAACTTCTCTTGTAGAAGGTAATTTACTGCCTTTTTTCAATTCTCCCTTTTCAATGCTTTTAATTATATGCTTTTCTATCTGAGCATATAGTGGTTCTTCCTTATTTATTTCTAGACTTGAAAAAATCAAAGAATTATCACCTCTTATTAACAAAAATGCTCTCTATCTTTATAGATGTCTCTTTGTGATGCCTTAATGATATTATCTAGTAAAACGCTATATTCCATGCCAGCAAAGCTAGCACTTCTAGGAAATAGGGAGTTTTTAGTCATTCCCGGTAATGTATTTAGTTCAAGCACATAGGGTACGCCCTCATGGACTATTATATCAATCCTCACATAAGCTCTACAATCAAATATTTCCCAGCAAGCTATTGCAATTTTATTCATTTCCTCTTCTAAGACTTTTGGAAGCTTCGCTGCCACCTCTTCTGCTCCTCCATCCAAATATTTAGACGAATAATCAAAGAACTCTCCCTTAGCTTTAATCTGTAATATGGGTAAAACTTCACCATTTAAAACAGAAATAGTGTATTCCTCTCCCTCTAAGTATTTCTCAATCAATAGCTGCTCATCATATTTAAAAGCCTTTTCTATGCTCTCCATAAGAGCCTTTCTGTTTGAAACTATAAAAGTCCCTACACTAGAACCGCCATTATTAGGCTTTACCACCATTGGATAACCTAAAGTTTCTATTAGCTCTATAGACAGCTCCTTATTTTCATTCACAATAAAGCCTGGAGGTGTAATTATGCTCTCTGCCTTCAATATCCTCTTACTTTGTTTTTTGCTCATGCATAAGGCACTAGTTAAAACACCACAGCCGGAATAGGTCGTAGAAATGCTCTCTAGCAAGGCTTGAATGCTTCCATCCTCCCCGAAAGCTCCGTGAAGAGCTAGGAACACAAAATCTAAACCTCTAACCTTTTCTAAAACCTCATCTTTTGAATCTATCACAATAGGAAAAACTTCGTATTTCTCTTTATCCATATATTTCATAATCTCTTCCCCAGAAAGAAGAGATACTTCTCTTTCTGAAGAAACTCCTCCCATTAACACGCCAACCTTCATAGCTAACACTCCTTTTTACATAACGATTATATTTTCTCTCATTTCTTAATATAATTATATGAGCAGAGATTGTATAAGGTAAGAACCACCATAGGGGAAGTTTTAGGACTACGTGGATTACATACCCTTACTAACAGTATGATTACATTTTTATCATTTAAAGGAAAACTTTTGAAATAAAAATTTGTATTATGTATAATAAGGTAAAATCGCAATAATATTGTAAAGAAAAGGAGTAAAGCCGTGAAAAAGGTGATATTAGCTTTAATTGCAATGTTCATTATACTTCTTACTAGCTGCGGTAAAAGTCCTGCTAGTGATGAAAAGAAAGCAGCAGATTATGCTAAAGCTAAAGGCTATAGAATTACTTCTAGAGACGGGAAAGCGCGTAAATACACCTTAGAAAAAAGTAAGCTTTATGGTGCAACGGGAACTATACCTTGTCAACAAGTCTGGGCTGTACAGAAGGTAAAACCAGATAAGTATTTGGGAAAAGAAATAATTATATATGGATTCACTGTAAAAAATCATCCCTTAGAAAGAATAACCAAACAAAGAAGGAATACTAGATTATATATCATGTTATCAGAGGGTGAAGTCATTGGTGGTTATTCCTATCCTAATGCTGATGTGTCGGGATGCTTCTATTCATTAGATGGAAAAACCTTAGAAGAAGTAACGGGATTAACCTTTAAGGAATGGCAAGAAAGCTGGAAAAAGAAATACGGAAACTAGCATTAAAAATAAGTAAAAATAATCCCCAAAGCTTTTAGCTTGAGGATTATAGGGTTTCTATATCGAAACTTAACTTATACATGTTCCAAAATCACAGCTTTAAGTGATTATGGTACATGTATAAGTTACTAGTTGAGTTAGAAACCCTATTTTTTATTTATAATATATTCCTGACCAATAAATGTTATGTGCTACCTTAGCCTTGGGTCCAAGGTTCACATCCTTTAGTGCCCATTTTTTATATTCTTCAAAGCCTGTTCGGTCTACTATATATCCTATATGCTCTTTTCCTCCTGGAGCATCTCTGTCTATATATTCCTGGATATAATCATAGGTATTTAATATTATTTTAATAATACTGTCCTCATCTACCCAAACTATGAAATCTTCTGCTAGTCTTGGATTCTTCTTACCGCTTCTTCCCATGATGGCTAGCCTATAATATTTTTCCTTACTTCTCGTCCAAGCTCCTGTAGGGCATTTCCCTACGCATTCACCGCAACCTATGCACTTTTCATGGTCTCTCACTACCTTGAAGTTCTCAAAGCTTAGTGCTCCTGTGGCTCTCTTTTTACAGTTGGTAACACAGGCTTGACAACCTACACATCTGTAGGCATCATATTGGGGTTCTGTCATACCCATAATGCCGAAGTCGTGCTGTCTCACCTTTAAGCAGTCATTTGGGCATCCTGTTAGAGCTACCTTCACATGATAGTCATTAGGAAATATAGCTTTTTCAATTCTCTTGGCAAAGCTAGTGGTATCATAATTTCCGAAAGGACAGACCTTATTTCCTATGCAGGAGGAAACATTCCTGGTGCCTGCAGCTGAATAGCCAGTGTAAGGGTCTACTTGATTTATTCCTAAGCCTTCTATAACAGGCTGCAGCATTTTATTTATCTCCGGTATATATTTCATTTCAATATCAGGTATTTCAAAGCCCTGTCTTGTGGTTAGGTGCACTGTGCCATTACCGTATTTCTCAGCGATGTCTTTTAGTACATCGAAATGCTTAGCCTCCATATGACCGCCTGGCACTCTTATTCTTATGGCGGTTAAGCCTCTTTTTTTAGTTATTCTATAGGCGTTTTTCTTTAAAATCTTGGTATTTATATCCATGCTTGCGCCTCCTAATCTATTAAGGTTTTTCCTTTAATATAGTTAAATACTGGACCTTCTAAGCATATATAAGTATCATCAATCTTGCAGTGGCCGCATTTTCCTAGACCACAGCACATCTTTCTTTCCTGAGAAATCCATATATTTTCTTCCTTAATGCCGCGCTTTAAGAATTCTGCCACGGTGAATTTCATCATTATAGGAGGACCTACCACTATTACCTGAGCCTTTTCAATGTCCTTGATTTCTACTTCCTTCACATAATTGGTGATAAGGCCTGTATTTCCTTCATAGCCTTCCTCAGCTTTATCCACAGTTAACACTAAATTTATGGATTTTTTCCACAGCTCTAGGTCCTCTTTAAATAGAATATCTGAAGGAGATTTAAAGCCTACCAACAAGGAGAAGCCTTTTACCTCCTGTGGATTCTCAGCAAAGTATTCCACAATACCTCTTACTGGGGATAGACCTGTCCCTCCAGCTGCCACTATTATCTCTTTTTCTTTATAAAGCTCTAGGTCAAAGCCATTGCCATAGGGTCCTCTTAAAAACAGAATCTGTCCAGGGTGAAAATTGTGTATTTCCTCTGTTACTACTCCTACTCTTCTAATGGTTAAGTCTATATGATTTTCTCCAATACCACTCACGGATATAGGGGCTTCCCCGTATTTAGGTAAGGATACTTCAAAGAACTGTCCCGGTTTTACCTCTCCCTTAAAGGACATTCTAAAGGTATATTCTATATCTGTATGCTTAATTATTTCTAATATAGTTGATTTAAAGGGCATATATGGGTTATTACTCATGGCTCTTCACCTCTTTCATAGCTGCTTCTAGCTTATTAACACAGTTTGAGAAGGATATATATTCTGGACATATATCATCGCATCTTCCACAACCTGTACACATATGATAACCAAATCTCTTTTTATAATCATAAACCTTGTGCATAACCTTAAATCTCATTCTCTGACCTTTATCCTGCCTGAAGCTATGTCCCCCAGCCATAGAAGTATAGCCATCTACATGACAGGAAGCCCAAACTCTCCTTCTCTCTCCATTCTTAGGATTATCCTTATAGAATATATCCTGCATGGTAAAGCAAGTACAGGTTGGACAGACAAAATTACATCTTCCACAGGCTATGCATCTTGAGGAATATTCCTTCCACATTTCAGAGTTCATCACCGATAAATCCAGATTATCTGGAATATTTATCTTTACTTCATTTTCTTCTACATAATCAGGTGTTACTGCTGCTTCTTCCTTTTCTACATCTTTAAATAAACTCTTTAGTTCCTCATCCTTAATGTCCAAGTAAACTTGTTCATCTTCAAGCTTTAAATACATATCATATTCTTCATTCTTATTAGTTCCCATGCTTACACAAAAACAGTTATCAAAACTTTTCTCACAGCCTATTAATATAAACTTAGTTCTTTCTCTTAAAGCCTTATAATAAGGGTCTTCAAATCCATTTTTTAAATATATATCATCTAATCTTTTTAGAGCATGAAGATCGCAGCTTCTTAGTACTACAAGAGCTCCTTTTTCTTCTTTTTTAGGTTCTATCCATTGATCCTCTGTAAAGTAAAACAGAGTTTGAGTTATGGGCAATAAAACCTCTTTAAAAGAAAAGCTAGATTTCTCATTGAAAACTATTTCCTCTATGGAGTTTACTTCACCATATCTTATGATATCCGTATCCGAAAAAGTACCTTTTCCTTCAAACACCTTTGGTGCAAATAACCTATAATTATTTATTCCTCCAATAATTTCATTGAAGGCTTTTGCTGAAATTTTAAATCCCATTTATTAATTCACCTCTACTTCTCTCTTGATATAAACCAATAGGGAACTCCTATGAATAAGGCTCCGCCTACTATATTTCCTAGGGTAACTACTATTAAATTATAAGCATATCCCCCTAAAGTAACTGCAGCTAACTTCCCTGGAAGCATAAGAGCTGTAGTTAAAAGAGTCATATTAGCTACACTATGCTCAAAACCTGTGGTTATAAAGGCAAAAAGACACCAGAATATCATAATGAGCTTAGCAGTTTCTTCCTTTAGCTTTATACTGCACCATACAGCTAGACAAACCAGCATATTACAAAGTATCCCTCTAAAAAATAATTGAGTAAAATCTGCTGTCATCTTTGCTGAAGCGGTTTTAATTATAAAATCTCCTATATTTTTGTTAGCTAGTCCTGAAAGAACAAAAGCAATAGATATCAAAATTCCTCCGAAAAGGTTTCCAAAGTAACTGTAGAGCCAAACTCCACCTACTTCCTTCATGGATACTCTCTTCTCTAAGGCTCCTATGGTCATAATCATATTATTGCCTGTAAACAATTCTGAACCTGCCATTACAACTAGTGATAAAGCTATCCCAAAGCTCATACCCATAAGTATCTTTGTCATAGGGGAATTGGCCGCATTTAAAGTACCACCTATAACAAAAATTAATAGAATTCCAAAGCCCACATAGACTCCTGCCATCATTGAGGCTACAAAATACCTAGCCCTACTTCTTTTTAAGAGATTGCTTTTAGCTACCGCAGAATTGCACACTTTGTTAATTTCTTCACTAAACATGTTAAAAATCCCCCTTAATGCATTTACCTTAATTTTAAAATATCATTAAAAAAAGGTATGTGACCTATATCACACACCTTTAAAATATTTAGCTAAGGCATCTCTGTTTTTAATAATGAACTTTCTATTCTTTATCTGGATTAATCCTTCATTTTCTAAGGTCCTTAAAGCTCTAGATATGGTCTCCCTAGGACTTCCAAACATATCTGCTAGGTAGGTTACCGTAATATTTAATGCAATTTCCGTCCCTTCTTCTCTTTCTACACCATAATCCTTTGACAATTTCCAAAGCTTTGCTGCCACTCTCTTATCCACCTTTATGGCCACGGTATTTTTGATTTGCCTGTAGCATCTTCTTATTTTCTTGCTCATGGAGTTAATGACCTTCTTAGTAAAGTTAAAATCTCTAGACATTGCATTTAAAAAGTCCTCTTTTTTGATGCCCATTATAATAGCTTCTTCAAAGCCCTCGCAATTTATTGAAGCAGCTACATCATCCAGTATCACTTCATTGATAATAGAATTCTCACCTAAAATAAATATAATCCTCTTTTGGGCATCTTCAGAGATTCTATAAAGAGAAACTTTTCCCTTGAGCACAATATATATAGTATTTACCTTCTCTCGCTCTCTAAATAAGTGTTTTCCCTTTTCAAGCTTTATCCTTAAAGCTTTTTCACAAAGTTCCTTTTGAATATTTCCATCCAAGTTCTTAAATAATTCTAGATTCTTTATATCCTCCATACCTATTTTGCTCATAAAATCCCCCTTTACATATAGCTATCCCCAGAGTATTTTTCTTTATATTTTATATTGTAACCCATACTATAGGGTTTGTGTATCGAAACTTAACTTATGATATATGTACACAATTTAATTTTAAATTCATATTATAATAGTGTTCATAAAGTTAAAGGAGAAAAGTATTTATGTTTTATTATCCCTATGATCCCATGATGACCAACTTGTATAGACCTCCTCAAGTAAACTCTTTCATCAGGATATCTAATGTTTCACCCGGATCACCTGGTCTAGATGTTTATGCAAACGAAAATTTACTGATTGCTAATATTTCTTATAAGCAAATATCTCCATATATAGCTTTACTTCCTGGTCAATATAATATAAAGGTTTATCGTACTGGCACTACTACAAACCCTCTTATAAGTACAAATATCTATATCCAGGAGAACACTGCATTTAACATGGCTATCATAGGAAAGTTCCCTGATATAAGCTTACTCCCTATCCAGGAGCCAATCACAGCTGAAACCTTCGGAAGGCCCTGCATACGATTTGCTCATTTATCTCCTTCTGCACCAGCTGTTGATATAGTCCTAGCACAAGGTACAAAAATATTTACTGATATAAGTTATAAAACAGTTACTGATTATGCTTGTTTTCCACCAGGAACCTATACCTTCCATATAAATGCTACGGGTACCAATAATATATTATATACTATTCCTAATGTAGCTCTCGCTGCTGATACTTATTACACCTTATACTTAGTTGGCGAAGCTGATGGAACTCCTCCTTTAGAAGGTATAATATTATCTGAGCCTAGATAAAAAAAGGATCTGTTGAACAATTAATTGGTTGTTCAACAGATCTTTTTATCCTATTATCATATATTATCTCTAACTAAAGGCATGCTCATGCATCTTGGGCCTCCACGTCCTCTAGACAATTCGTAAGATTCAAACTCTAGGACCTCTATTTTATTTTTCCTTAAGGCTTCGTTGGTTATATGATTACGATTATAACAAACAACTTTTCCTGGGGATATGGCCAGGGTATTACTTCCATCATTCCACTGCTCTCTTCTAGCCGCAATTGAATCGCCACCCCCACATCTTATTAAATTTACCGCCTCTAATTTTAGATGTTTCTTTAATATATTAGGCAGATCATCTTTTTCATATTTAATGATAATACCATTATTTTTCCCCATAGTAATACTATACACATCTAAAGGCTCTTCGATACCTGGGTATATGGTGAACTGATCATAATCCACCATGGTAAATACCGTATCTAAGTGCATATAAGCTCTTGCCTTTGGAATATCAAAAGCTAATACAGTTTCAAAGCATTGTTCAGTGCTTAAAAGCTTATAGGCTAATCTTTCAATGGCCGTTGGATCCGTTCTGTCGCTAATACCTACAGCTAAAACCTTGTCAGAAAGAACTAGAATATCTCCGCCTTCAATGGGGTGAGTTTTATCTCGGTTATACCATCTAGGTACATCTTTAAATCTAGGATGATATTTAAAAATATATTTTGCAAATATAGTTTCCCTATTTCTGGTCTCATTTGCCATAACATTTAAAGAAATTCCTTTTCCTATAGAGGCAAAAGGATCTCTTTGAAAATACATATTAGGAATGGGATCAAGGTAAAATGGATAGGGATCTCTAATCATATCACCTAAAGCTTTAGGTTTAATATGTCTAAGCTCTTCCTTTCTCAACCCTGCTATACATTTTTTTATAAAGTCCTTTGGAGTATAGGAGCTAAAAAACTCTATTATTGCCTCTTGAAGCCCTTGTGTAACAACTTTCCCTTCTTCCATGAATTCCTTCAAAAATTCATTCCTTACTTCTGAATTCTCTAAAACCTCTGCCATTAAATCAGTAAGATAGATAACCTCTACCCCTTCATCTCTAAGGATACCAGCAAATTGGTTATGTTCCTTACGGGCTTGATCTAAATAAGCAATTTCATCAAATAAAAGTCTTCTTAGGTAATCCGGAACTATGTTTTCTATCTCTTCCCCGGGGCAATGAAGGAGAACAGATTGTAATTTCCCAATTTCACTATAGACAAAAATACTATGGTTTGAAGACATGTTATTCATCCTTTCCACGTGAACTCTAGCCTATAGTTTATCCTTATTAAAGTTTCCTTATTCCCCTTACTTGAATGCTTTTATTTCCTTCAACTCATTTAAAGCCCAGCCCTTACAATTCATATACTCTATTTCATTATCATATTGAACTTTATTTACATAGGAATTTAAAAAGCTTAATATAAGAGCATATGCTTTTCTGCGCAGCCTACCCTCTGGCGACATATCCAGCTCTCTATTATATCCCCTCATAAAGCTAGGATTATTTGACCATAGAACAAATTCATACTCCCTGTGTCCATACAGAGCACGATCTGCATCTATAATAGCTGCAATATCCCAGCTGTTCCCCACCGGCTTTACAATAATATTAGGTTCCCATAAATCATTATGAATTAAACTAGGCTCTTCCTTTATATCAAACAGCTTAATATTATTATGGAAAAAATCATTAAATTTCTTTATATAGCTTTCTTCAAACACATTGTTATTGTACGCTTTTACAGAAATTTCGTCGGTAAATACCTTAATAAATTCTCCCCAGCTTTTAAATCCATTTTCTGAATTTTTCTCACTAATCCATCCAAAGCTTGATGCTTTTATTTCATGCATCTTAGATGTACAGGCTCCAAGATCAAATTGAATCTTTTCTCTATATTCCTCAGGAAATAATGGACTACTTAGTGGGATACCTTCAACATATTCTAAAAGTATATATTCTCTAGATATCACTTCACAAGTATTATCATATTTAATTACTCTAGAGGTGGGAACTCCTTTATCCTGCAATAATTTATATATGTTTTCCTCTCTACTCATCATAGTTTTTTCAAAATCAATAAGTAGTTCTTGGTTTATTGGCGCAATACGCAGTACCAGTTTCTTTAGCGGTTTTCCTATATTGACCAAATAGGTGGTATTAAATAGACCCCCTTTTAATTCTCTAAAAGAAATAACTATGGTATCTAAGTCAAAACTATCTTTTACAATTTTCTCTATGCTATGTTTACTTATGGTTTGATATATTTTAGATTTATTACTCATAACCCTTTCCTCCTAATATTAGTCTTCCTATAATACAAGTTTAGCTAAAATATAGGAGTAAATCATCCTCATGAAAAATATAAATGAAAAAAGTACACAATATTTTGATTTTTTTCATTTCCTTATAATTTTGGTTAAACATAAAATTTTATAAGCTTATGTTAGAGTTAGCATATCTAGACATTAGTTGAAAAGCCTCCATCACTCCTGTTCTTTATAGTTTATTGCTAACGCCATAACTAAAGCAGGTAAAATCATAAACATAATACAAACAATTAGCTGCTTTAAGCTTGCTATCTTATATCTGGGCACATAAGGATAGAAATAAATGAATGCCCCAACATCTAAAATTGAAAAGTTTGAATTAGCATTAAAGCTCCTTATATTTAATAATACAAATATTATTCCTAATAAACTCACCCAGCTCACAGACTTAATATTTTGTATAAAGCTTCCCTGCCTCTTCAAAAACCTCCTAGCCAAGCAATAGTATATAAATAAGAATATTATTATTTTAAAGGCATTGCCAGACTTCTCATATATAGCTCTTGCTATAAGCTCCTCCTGAGAACTAACCTTTGCAGAAGAATGATAGGCTAACATAAAGTCCATACAAAAAAATATAGGCATCATTACAAAATATATAATTAATGCTTTTAAATTATTTTTCAACATACCTTCTCCTTTCTTAGCAAAAGACTTTAAAAGTATAGTAGGTTTGACTTTGATGTTCTGATATAGTTAAAATATAATAAATTATAAAAATAAACTTTTGGAGGTAACAGATGAGTAATAAAACAAAAATTATACTTGACACAGATCCTGGTATTGATGATGCTGTAGCCATTGCCATAGCTTTATTTAGTGAGGAAATAGATGTAAAACTCATAACCACAGTGGCCGGAAATGTATCCATAGATAAAACCACTAAAAATGCTTTAAACCTAACAAGCTTTTTCAATAAAAAGGTTCCGGTAGCTCAAGGAGCTCATAAACCTTTAATAAGACCTTTAGAAGATGGCAGCAGCATCCATGGCCATTCCGGTTTAGATGGCTATGAATTTAAAGATAGTAAAGAAAATCTTTCTGAAAAAAATGCTGTAGAAGCCATGAAGGAGGTTATCCTAGACAGTACTGAACCTATTACCCTAGTTCCCGTAGGGCCTTTAACCAATATCGCTCTATTGCTTACTCTATATCCTCAGTGTAAGAATAATATTGAAAGAATAGTACTAATGGGCGGCTCTGCTTCAGGAGGCAATAGAACCCCTGCAGCAGAATATAATATTTTCGCTGACCCTGAAGCGGCAAAAATTGTTTTCGAAGCTGGGTTAAAAATTGTTATGTGTGGCTTGGACGTTACCAATAAGGCCGTCATAACTAAGGAGGATATGGAGGAGATAAAGGCACTAAACAAAACTGGTGAAATGCTATATTCTCTTTTTAAACACTATAGAAGCGGCAGTATAGAAACGGGCTTAAGAATGCATGACTCCTGCGCCATAGCCTATTTATTAAAACCAGAACTTTTTCAAACTAAGGATTGCTTTGTGACTGTAGAAACCTTAGGAGAGTATACTTTTGGTGAAACTATTGTAGATATAAATAATGTGTATAAAAAAGAGCCTAATGCTTCAGTATGCTTGAACATAAATGTTGATGGTTTCAGAAGATGGCTTATTGACTCCTTAAGAAAGGGGATTTAATCTAAGTTACGAAGTAATTTTTACTAAAAAGGTGGTTTTGTGCTTTTTAAATGCACAGTTCACAATTCACAATGAAGGAAATTTTTTCTCCGCTAACGCTACGAAAAATTTGGAATTTATAAAGCGTGGCTAATGCTTAGCCACGGCTTTTCTTCAAAATACAATCATAGATTTTTGATAAAGAAAAGGACTTCTTTAGTCAGATATTGATTCTTCATATCTACCAGTTCTTCCATCTCTTAAGCCTTACATTCATACCCTTTGACTTTTAAATTCTTTATTTTTATTAGATAAATATATAGCTTCTAATGTAGCACAAAGTACCAGATATACTACTTCAATAATCCATGTTATAAACTCCTTCATGTCCCGCTTTCAATTATAATCCTATTGATAATTGATATAACTATAAGTATATGACCTTTCATATTTATAAAAACTAGTTATGATGGTATATCCAAGCAATACTTCTATTGCTTTATCCATGTGGGAAAACTGTGCTTGTAGATATATAATACTATTACCAAATAAGCTTAATATAGGCTGAAGATTGAAAAAAGATATTAACGGAGCTAAAACGCAAATCATTAAAGGAAGTCCCAGTATTATTAATTTATTAACTCTCACTTTCCATAGGCCTGATTTATTAAACTCCCCATAAAGATAGCTTATTCCTACAAGAAATCCTAATACTATAAATACTACTTTTGACCACAGAGCATAGGGCAAAATGTTAAAGGTTCTTTGAGCCTTATCTTCTAAGCTTACTAAAAATTTATTGCTTATAAGCATATAGCCTACTAAGACTATTGCATGAATAAAGGTTTTTAACCAAGAATTTTTTCTCATAATTATTACTCCTTAATCCTACTGATTTTCATCATTTTCTTCCTAACTCGCTGACTATATCAATCCATTGTTCTAATTTATAATATATGTTGCCATCCTTCACATAGGAATATTTCTTATGAACTTCTTCAATGCCGTTTAAATGATGGCTTAATTTATTTAAAAATTTTATATTCTCTTCCTTTAATAATATTTTACTTTCATAGCTTTCGCTCTTAATCTCTTTTATATATCTCGTAATATCGGAATATATAAAAGCATAGTTTTGAAAATTTCCTACTTCATTTCTGCTTCTATACTTATTAGCTAAACCTCTAAGATCAAAGGCATGAATCATTACTTCTTTATATAAATCATCTATTTCTCTTAACTGCAGCTTATTAGTTTCTCCCTTATCTACAATGGTACTTATTAGTAAATTCAATCCACCAGAACTCACAAATACTTGGGACAAATCATACTGAACCTTATCCTTTATTATACCTTTATATTTATTGTTGTTATAAAATTGTAAGCAATTCAATAATATGCTCATAGCTAGAATTACAATAAATATTTTTTTATATTTCACCTTCCATCCTCCTTATGAATTACTCTCTTTTTTTATAAATGCCCCTGTAAATATAGAAGCTCCAAAGAAAATTATAAACTTCCAAAGGTATTTTATTTCTTCAATAGCATAGGATTTTATATTGTGATTTAATAATAGAATCTCACCTAGTAAGGTTAACTCCATCCCCAACAAAATCAAGGAAGTTCTATCATAATTGATAAGCACTATTTTTAATAAAAAGGTGGTTAAAAATATAGCTAAGCTTGCTAATAGGATATATGCTTTCTATCTTTGTACCGCCTATGGTGCTAAAACTGATCTCTGAATTATAGGTTTTAACCTTTCCTTCTTCTTTATATGTGATTTCTACATTACATATGGCTTGTATATCTCTATAGCTGACCCTAACCTTGCCGTAGGATTCTATATAAGTTCCTTTTTCTTTTCCTTCCTTCACCTTTGAAGCCCATGCAGCTTTTCCCTTTTCAACTTCTAGATTATTTTTATCCTTATAATTAATATAATTAAAGGCTTCTTCGTATCTCTCATTAATTAAACAGTCAAGAAATTTTGCTGTATTTTGTTTTAAAACATACTCATAAACATTTAAGCCAGCATATAAAATAAAAAAAGATATGATTAAAATCAATATAATTATTTTATTTCTTTTTCTTTCTAATAAGTCCATATTATTAACACTCATCTTGTTTCTCCTTCTAGAACATCTTGTGAAAAACTAAATTAATCCTGTTGCAAATAGCGCCAAAGCTGCCAGTGCCAATATCAAAATGATTATAACTTTATTAAGTTTTAATAGTTCATTGTTAATCTTAATTTCTCTAAGTATTTCTTTATTTATATCCAGATTTTCAAAGGTATCGGATCTTATTGATTTTATGTCCTTATTCATATTGTCATTATATTGATATACAAAGACTCCCATTATAATTAAAATAGCAATAAACATTAATAAAATCTCTCCTCTTCTCAAGTCCTTATTTTAAACATTTAACTTTAATTCCATTATAAGTTATATTTGTAAATACTTCTAGTTTTATAATAAAAAAGAGAGCCCTATTCACTCATTTGGACTCTCTTGTCTTTATTTTATATATACTAATCTCTTCATCTGCTTTTAAATTCTGAAGAATTTATGGTATTGGATTTTTCCATAAGAGATTTTTTAAATTCCTCTGTCAATCTAAATGAATCTACTTTTGTTTCAATGTCTACGCCTTCCTTAGACTTTTCAGTAATAGTGGCATCTGGACCTTTGCTTTCAACGGGATTTGCCTTCTGTATGGATAAACCGTTTATATCCACACTTTCTCCCTCTTTTAGTTTATTTATATCTATGGTTACTGAATTTTTCTTAATCTCTTCTTTATCTTTATCATTTAAGCGGAATATATTTATTCCCCAGTTATTAGCAAGCTCTGCTGCAAAGGAACGAAGCTGAGGAGATACTGTCATAGATGCTATAATCAGTGCAAGGGCGCTGCAAGCTATGATAGCTGTACGCTTAAACAATAAGCTATAGCTTCTTGAAAAGCTAACCTTTTTACTTTTATTTATCTCTGTAAATACCTTGTCATACAAATGCGAGGAAGGTTCTATAGAATTACTTTCAGATTCAAGAACACCTTTTATGAGCTTATTAAAATAAGCTTGTTTTTGCATTAAAATCCACCTCTTTTTCATTATTAATTTCACTAAAATATACTTCAACAATTTGATTATGCTCAATTTGCTTCATCAATATTTTTCTTGCAGAATGAAGCCGTGATTTTACTGTTCCCTCAAAACAGCCTACTGCCTTTGCGATTTCTTTAATAGAAAGATCATTGAAATAATATAGTATTACTATGGTTTTCAAGGAAGGCTTTAACTGACTTATAGCTTCATGTACCATTAGCTGAATTTCTTTTGCTTCCATTGCATTATCTAATCCTAAGCTATGCTGTAAAAGCTGTATACCTTTGTCTGATATTTCATCAATGGACAGATTATCTCTTTCTTTTGTTTTCATTCTATAACATAAGTTTGTGAGTATTTTATAAAACCATGCTTTAAAAGCTTGTGGATCCTTAAGCTTACTAATATGCATATAACATTTTATAAAGGTTTCTTGGACTACATCCTCTGCAAGCTCCTTATTGCCGGTTACTAAATAAGCTGTTCTTAGTGCTTGTGAACAATACTTATCATATAAAGTATTAAATGCATTCATATTTCCCTCTTTACAGCTTTCTATTAATTCCCTGTCATCCATCAGTTACCACCTTTCCCTTTGTTTTCTGAGGCCTCTATAATATAGGATACAAAATCAATTAGTTTGGTTCAAATAAAATAAAAAAAGAGTCCTCATATTTTATTGAGAACTCCCTTTTTCTATTTCATATATTCTAAAAAGCTTTCACACATATCTACTTTAGGGTTAAAACCTAGATACTCTAAGGACTTTTGAAGTGCCATTAGCACATAGATTAATTTCTCTAGATTTGCGTTTTCTCCCATATGTCCTATTCTTATGACCTTTCCTTTTAAATAGTCAAAGGACCCTGCTATTAATATATTATATTTATCCATTAAATAGCCCTTTAGCTCCTCCTCGTGAACTTCTTCTGGCAATTCAAATACTGTAACCGTATCTGAATGCCCTTGCTCTATATAAAGCTTTAATCCAGCAGATTCTATAGCTTTTCTGGTGGCTTCGGCTATTTTTTTGTGTCTAGCTATGACATTATCTAGGCCTTCTTTCATGATATTATCTAAAGCTTCTCTTAATCCCATAATATCGCTTATAGGCATAGTATAAGGGAACCATTTATTCTCATAATAATGCTCCCATATAAGAAGATTGCAATAATAAGACGCTATAGGAGTTTTTCTGGCTTTCATGGCATTAAAGGCATCCTTGCTTATGCTTAAGAAGGTTAACCCTGCTGGAGCAGAAAGACATTTTTGTGATCCTCCTAGAGCAATATCTATGTTCCACTCATCCACTTTAAGCTCCACTCCCCCCATGGCTGCTACACTGTCCACTACAGTTAAGATACCCTTGCTCTTTAATAGCGGACAAATTTCAGCTAGGTTATTTAACACTCCTGAAGGGGTATCGCAATGTACTATAGTGGCATATTTAAAATCACTATCCTTTTCTAAGAAAGCTTTAAGCTCCTCCACTGGAATTTCTCTTTTTCTATCACTCCTGTAATAAACAGCTTCTCCTCCATACATGGTGACGAAATCTCCAAAGCCTTCTCCAAAAATGCCATTGTCGATTACTAGAACCCTATCTCCCTTTTCTGTTAAAGAAGCACAGGCTGCTTCTAGTCCTAATATACCTTCTCCGCTTAGTATTCTCACCTCATTTTCTGTGTGAAGAAACTCTCCAAACTTTTCACAGGTTTCTTTATAAAAATCATAAAACTCCAAATCCAAATCTGGATTAGTAGTTTCCATGGCTCTTGCTAATCTTACATTTTCTCTCACTGATGTAGGACCTGGTGTATAAACAAAAGGCGACTTCACAAAAACACTTCCTTTCAAAGAATATCTATTTTTATTATATTACCTTTTGTTATAGATACATAATGTATGCATACACTTTAGACTTACTCTCTTTCCACCAACTCACAAGCCTTTGCTACTAAATAGTTAATTATGTATAATGCCAAGCATAGACTCCCAAAAAGCAAAGTAAAATAAAAGGATTTAAAATGGACATCCTTCTCAATAACCTTGATTATATTATAGGGATTAAAAATTAAATCCCAGCTGTTCCATCTTATAAACCGCCCTAGATATATAGCAAAACCACTTAACATATTAACAATAACTACACCAATCCAAGCTTTTATAGCTCCAAATCTTTTTTCTATTAATCTCTGAGCCATAAATAAGGATAAAAATCCTAGCAAAAATCCTAACCATGCTCCTATAGTAATACTAAAAAGATCCACCCATATGGATAAATCATCATTAAATATATACATTGAAGATACATAGGGCTCATAATGAGGATTTAATATTCTATACTTATTGGTGGCTATATGAATGAAATCAGTAATTATGTAGGCTGCATTAGGATAAAATAATAACCATACCAGGGCTAGTAGAGCACAAATTATGGATATGCCTTTTATATTTCTATATTTCTTCTTTAACTTATAGACCATATTCACTAATTCTAAAGGTATCCATGCTAAAAATACGTTCCATACTAAATAGCTATGGCTCCTATTAGTACCAAAGACAATCCATATAAAAAACACAAGGGTAAATATCCTCAATAAGTTCACTATATTATTAAATCTTTTGCTCATCATATTCTCCTTAAAAAGTTAATAGTTGAAGTTGTTTATCTATAATATATACGAAAAAAATAAAAAAGGAAGTTATCTCCTTTCTAAGAGATTCCTCCTTTTCATTTCTAATCGAGCTTAAATTTTGATATTTCCTTCATTAGATCTTCAGACATAATGTTCTCGTTTTGAACAGCCTTTGATACGTCATTCATAGCTTTTGAGGCCTCTGCTACGTTTTTGTATACTCCATTTACATTTTCAGCATTTTTTTCTGTAGAGGCAGAGAGCTGCTGTATGGATGAAGTTACCTCTAATAGAGTATCATTTATATTTTTCATAAAGCTAGACATATTAATAGTCATATCCAATACTGTATTGGCATCCTTCGAATACTCTTCTCCTACTTTTTCAAAAAGAACATAATCCTTCTTAACCTCTTCACTTAGATATTCTAATATATCTTTAGCATTTTGCTGCATATATAGAAAAGCATTTTCAACCTTACTCACTATAATTTCAATATTGCTCACAGCCTCACTAGACTGTTCCGCCAATTTTCTTACTTCCTCAGCTACTACTACAAAGCCACGACCAGCTTCTCCTGCTCTAGCCGCCTCAATGGAAGCGTTTAAAGCCAGCAGGTTTGTCTGTTCTGAAATTGCCTTTACGGTTTTGGCCATATATTCAATTTCCTTCACTACCTTAGAATTCTCGATGGCTTCCATGATATTTGCAGACTTTAAATCGTAGGTACTATTTAAAATATTAATTGAATAGTTAACCTTATCTTTTAAAGCCTTAGATTTATCAAAGATAGCTTTAGCAGTATGCTCACCTTGCTCTATCTCTGCAACCAATTTCTCTGAATCACCTGCTATATTCACAGAAGCAATACTTGTGTTTTCCATAGAAGCATTTATATTTTGATTTACTTCAGACATAAACTTCATAGAATCTTTTATATTTTCAAGAGTAGCGCTTACTTCTTCCATATTGCTTGAGATCTCTTCTCCATAGGCACTTAACTCTTCCATACCTAAAGATACGTTTTTTACTAGAGAACTAATATCCTCTACGGATTTATTTAAGGAGATTTCTATTTCTCCTATTTCATCTTCATTTAAAACTTCCATTTTAGAAGAGAAATCTCCCTTTCTTAGCTTATATGTATATTTTACTACCTTATTAATTCTACCTCTTATATTAAAACATAATAATATCCCCATAATTGATGTAGCTAAAAAGCAAAGGGCTGCCACTCCTATCATTAAATAAATGGTTTTATTATAAAAAGACTCGCTATCAACTAGCGTTTTGTTGATTTGCTCACTATTAGAATTAATTAATTTATCATTTATCTGCTCTAAGCTTAACTGTGTATTATTAAACCCCCCGTAATAAAATTCCTTCAAAGCTTGTCTATCGCTCTTACCAACAAGCTCCATAATTCTATCTACAGACTTATTATATTTTTCATATAAGGGCTGAAAATCCTCTGAGTATACTTTTTCTTCATCGTCAGAAATAGCTGGTAGTTCATCATATATCTTCATATCATCATTAGATTTCTTTTTGCAATCTGCAATTTCTTGTTTTAGCTTATTAAAATCAACGATTTCAGAATTTATAGCATATAATATACCAGTATTTATCTTTAATATATTATTATAATTAGCATTCAAAGCTTTTACAGACTCTAAATTATTAGTTCCTATGATTCTGCTATTATCATTGACTTTTTTAATTCCTATTATCCCCATAGAGGAAATTATTACCATCATTAAATTAGCCATAATCACACTAAAAATAATTTTTTGAGAAATTTTTAACCTTTTCATAGGCTTGTCACCTCTTGTTTTAAAGTTTTTATATTCCTTTCAAGGAAAGTTTTTATATTTTTTCTTGAAAAGATTTAACATACCAATTATACACCAGGTATTTGCTATAAACACATCTTTTCTGACAAAAAAAATTATTGAAAATTGCATATTTCTATCTTGACAATTAAATTTTCCACAGCTAATTGTTTACTTTTTTAACAAAGCAATATATATATCGCAAAATTTTTAACACCTTCTACTAACATATAATATAATACTTTAATACAATTTGTATAAAAATACATATGAAAAAAATATTTATGTTATCAAAAGTGTAAATTTTAGTTACAATATAAGTGAGGGAGGTGTTCGTAATAAAAATTACATTTCTAAATATATTATATATAGCCTTTGTCATAAACATAATAATTTCTATAACCATTATTGTATTGGAGCGAAAGCAACCAGAGAAGACCATAGCTTGGCTTCTTGTATTTATACTTCTGCCTCCTGTAGGTCTCATTCTCTACATTTTTTTAGGGCGGAACTGGAAGCTTCATAAGCTAAACGAAACCTTATCACAGGAAATCAGAGAACTTATTTATCCTATTATTAAGGATTTAGAAAATAAAGAATATATACCCCTAATCAAACTCTTAGCTAATAACAGTGATTCTCCTCTCTTTATAAATAATCAAATAAAAGTATTTAAAGATGGTACTGAAAAGTTTGAATGTCTTAAGGAAGAATTATTAAAAGCTAAACATCATATACATTTGGAGTATTACATTGTAAAAAGTGACGGTATAGGTAATGAAATAAAAGACATATTAGTTCAGAAATCCTTAGAGGGAGTAAAGATAAGGTTTATCATGGATAGGGTTGGTTCCATAAAAGCTAAAGCTTCCTACATAGAAGAACTTAAAGCTGCTGGAGTGGATGTGGTACAATACTCCTACTTCTTAGCTCCTATTTTAAGAACGATAAATACTCAAATCAACTATAGGAATCATAGAAAAATAGTAGTAATTGATGGAAGAGTTGGTTTTCTTGGAGGTATTAATATAGGAGACGAATACTTGGGAAAAGGCAAGCTTGGTTATTGGAGAGATACTCATTTAATGATTAAGGGAGACTTTGTATTAGGTCTTCAAGCAGTTTTTTTAGATGATTTTATGACCATAGAAAAAGCAAATAATAATTACAGCTTTTATGATAAGGAATTTGAGAAGTATTTTCCTACCCTGCAATATAAGGGCGATAAGACCATGCAGCTAGTAAAAAGTGGTCCAGATTCAGAATTTCCAGCTATTATGCAAGGAATATTAAAAATGATCACTCTAGCAGAACGCAATATATACATAACCACTCCTTATTTTGTTCCTAATGAAAGTATAATGGACGCTTTAAAAATTGCTGCACTAGGTGGAATTGATGTTAGAATCCTGTTTCCTCACCGCCCAGATCATCTTATAGTTTATTACGCCTCACGTACCTATTTAGCGGAATTAGCTAAATGTGGAGCTAAAGTATATACTTATGAAGAGAACTCCTTTATTCATGCTAAAGTTATGACCATAGACAGTAAAATCAGTACTGTAGGTACTGCAAATATGGATAGGCGAAGCTACGAACTTAATTACGAAATAAATGGAGTAATCTACGACGAGGAAGTTACTATGGAATTAGAAAATATGTTTTTTGAAGATTTAAAAGTAAGCAAAACACTAACTGCAGAAGACTTTGAAAACAGCAGCCTTCTAACAAAATTTTTAGAGGCTTTGGCTAGAATGTTTTCTTCTCTGCTGTAATAGCGTCATTAATATAAAATTTAAGGGGGATACTTATGTTTAAAAGAATCGATACGGTATTTTTAGATGTTAAAAATATTAAAAAATCTTTAGATTGGTATACTGAGACCTTAGGCTTGGAAAGTGGTTGGAAGGATATAGAAAGCGGCTATGCTTCTTTAAAGCTTGGAGAAACAGCTTTAACCTTAAGAGAATGCAGAGAAACAGTTTTTAAAGCTAGCGATGCTCCCCACTTCAATTTTTATGTATCAGAGGTTCAACAGATATATGACCAGTTGAAAGAAAAAGGAGTATCTGTGGGAACCTTAGAAATAGACCATGGGGTAACATGGTTTAATTTTAAGGATATCGATGGAAATATGCTAGAGGTTTGCTCTTTTAAAGAAACTTAAATTAAGTAATCTGTTAAAAAAGATTTTTTAAAAAAGCTTATGCTAAATATTTTTAGCAGTAAGCTTTTTTTATCAATAAATCATACTCTATTGTAGGTTTTGTTATTTAGTATAATTACATCATAAAATCCTCATCCCTACACAACATTTCAGTAAAGCTTTTTTCATCCACAGGCCTGCTAAAGATATAGCCCTGAATCTTATCACAGTTTTGATCTTTTATAAATTCAAGTTGCTCTTCTGTTTCTACCCCTTCTGCCACTAGTCCTAAATTCAAATTATTTCCCATGGATACAATGGTAGATATTATAGACTTAGCACTATTATTACTAGCTATATCTCTTACAAAAGATTGATCTATCTTTAAATTATCTATAGGAAATCTTCTAAGATAGCTTAAAGAGGAATAACCTGTTCCAAAATCATCTATAGATATTTTAACTCCTAAAGCCTTTAGCTTTAAGAGCTTCTTTATTTTATCTTCTACATTTCCCATAGCTACACCCTCAGTAATTTCCAGTTCAAGATACTTAGGTTCTAAGCCAGTTTCCGCTATTATTTCAGCTACCATCTCTACAAAATCCTCTTGCTCAAATTGATAAGCAGAAACATTTACCGAGATGCATATAGGTTTGAAACCACAATTTTGCCAATATCTATTTTGTTTGCAAGCCTCTTTTAGTACCCATTTTCCAATAGGCACTATCAAGCCAGTGTCTTCGGCTCTTGGAATAAACTTTCCAGGAGGTATCATACCTAGATCTGGACTCTTCCATCTTATCAGCGCTTCTACTGCCTCTATCTTTCTAGTTTTTAAGGAAATAAAGGGCTGATAGTGTACTATAAACTCATTATTTTCTAAAGCATTATGAAGAAGAGCATCAAGAGTTATCTGTTCCTGTAGTCTATCATTCATTTCTCTATTATAGAATTTAAAACCATCTCCACCAGATTCCTTAACCTTTGATTTTGCAATACCAGCATTTTTTATTATCTCATCTTCACTTTCTCCATCCTCTGGGAATATAGCGATACCTATGCTGGCCGTTATGTAAAACTCCTGATTTTCTACACTCCAAGGCTCTCTAAAAATATCCAATACACTATTAGCAATCTTAGAGCTACTACCTTGAGAACCATAGCCATGCAAGAGTACAAGAAACTCATCTCCAGACATTCTAGAAATCACAACATTTTCTCCAAAATAATCTTTTAACTCTTGTGCTACTTGCTTTAATAATGCATCTCCGCCTGTGTGTCCGTGCATGTCATTAACATTTTTAAACTTATCTATAGCAATATAAAATACTGTAAGCTTTTCTCCTGCTTCTTTACCATGGCCAATTTCTACCCTTAATCTATCTAAAAAAGAGTTTCTATTTAATAATCCAGTAAGTGGATCATAATAAGTCATATTGCTTACTTTTTTCATCATCATATTAAAGCTTTTTGCAGCTCTTCCTATTTCATTTTCTTCTGTTTCATCAGCAGTAATGGTTAAATCTCCTGTGGCTGCTTGATTAAAAACATTTGTTAAATTTACTATAGGTACAGAAATTGTTCGAGCAACAAACTTTGATGAGATAATACCTAATATCACCACCGCTAATCCTAAAAATCCTAATTTAATTAATAGCTGAATAATTGGGCTATTTAAATAGTAGGAAGACCTAACTAATATAAGCTTCCAATCTTGAGTATTAGGAATATCGTAAAAATAAGCGATTTTTTTCTCATCACCCTTGCCATAGGTAACATTTCCCTTATGAGAATTTAATATTTTCAAGGATTGCTTTGTTAAATCTTCAGGTATATTAGATGAAAATACTGATATATTTTCGTTAAAAATCATAATCCCATTTGGGTGAATCACTATATTACCTTTATTATCAATAACATAGACGTAGCTTTTTTCTCCTTCAATATCAAAAGTCTTAATAAAATCATAAAGTTTTGTTGTATCTATACCTATTAGAAAAACCCCGACTATTTCTTCTCCATTTTTTATTGGCGCCGCTGAAACTATTACTTTTTTACCTGTAAGCTTAGAAATTAAGGGTTCTGAAAGGGCATAATATCCATCTATAGCTTTTTTGAAATAATCCCTATCGCTTATATTTAAAATATCATCAGAAATATTTGTTCTATAATTGCCATCCTTATCTGCTATTCCTAAAAGATAATACTCTTCATCCTTTTGAGATATCTCCTTTTTTAGATATGGTTTTATATTAGTCCAATCCATAGTTTTAATTATAGGATTATCCGCATAAATTTTGCTTTCATTTATTCTCTCTTCAAACCAGGTTCCAATTAAATTAGAATAAGCTTCAGTGTTTCTTATACTATCCTTAGTAATGGTGCTTTCTAAAATATTACGAGATAGGAGGCTGCTAATTAGAACAAAAGCAATGGAGAGTACTAATATCAACGAAATAACCATTATGGTTATCTTGCTATTTATACTTTTTGTTTTTGGTCCTCTCATAAAATTCCTCCTAACTAAATTTATCCCTATGGTAAACTTAAACATCTTTAGTATACCTTAAATATTTTATTCTACTTTTAATAAAATTTCTACATAATATTACATATTTTTCTGTTAAATTATATTATTTTTTTAATTATAACTTTCTAAACAGTCTTAACTTATTCCTGGTATGCTTGATTCCATTTTGAAGCCATTACCCGATTTATATATCTTTATTTTTACGTTTTCTTGACCCTTTATTTTATCTTGTGCAAAGTTATATTTACTTCCTTTAAACATGGATATTAGAGCCTCTGCCTGCTTTAAAGAAGTAATATTGCTAGCATTAAAAGAGAACTCCATGGACTTTGGCTCTTTATTAATATAGGTACCGGTTAAGCCTTCTCCTTTTAAGCTATAACTTCCATCAGCATTTTTCACAAACTTAACAGGTGTAGTACTTTCTGCCACAGCTTTTACAAGTTCCTCTTGTACCGCTTCTACTATGGGAGAATCCTTCCACTCCTTCAGTGCCTTATCCTTAACATAATTTGAAGTATCCGTTACCTTCTTGCTAAAATCAGGATTTAATAATCCCATAAAATTTAAAACTAGGATAACTGCTATGACCCCGATGATGAGCTTTATCAATTTCATAATATTTTCCCTCCCTTTATACTTTTAATTTATACCCTTTTATGAGGTGTCTTTAAAAATTAACTAGTAATTCTTCCTCTATTTTATAGAAGGTCTTTTTCTAGCAGTAACAATTGACATTAAAATTAAAGCTATCATTCCTCCACCAGTGTCTATGAGCACATCCTTAAAAGCTCCTGCTCTCCCTGGGATAAACAGCTGATGAAATTCATCAGTACAGGCATATAAGAAAACAAATATCAAAGATAAAAATAGTCTTTTTCTCAGGCTAAAATAATGCCTTATAACATTATAAATAAATAGGTATAATATAAAATACTCCGTCATGTGGGCTCCTTTTCTTACAATAAAGGTAGCCATATCCCCAAATTTGCTTTCTAAGTCTAAGCCCATTAAATTAAATAAATAAATTACAAACTTGCTCTTGCTTGAGGAATCATCTCCTGTTTGGTTAGAAAATATAAATATTACAATCATCCAAGAGATCAATAATACCCAGCTTATTATTTTATTTCTCTTTACTTTATCTAAATTCTTTACTTCTGGCTGCAATAACCTCACTCCTGTAATAAACATAATAAATTTAATACGAAAAACTCACTATTTTAGTGTAGCAATATTTTAAATAAATTTAAATGGCTAGTTGTTAAAAACTTAAATTTAGTTAGGCATCGTAAAAAAAATAACTAGTCAAAGATGCGAAGTATATTTTGCGTAAGACAAGGATACAGGTTCCATTAATAGTGGGGCTATTAGTGGGTTCTGTGGACGCAGTATTACGCAAAATAGACGAGTAGACTGACTAGTTATTTTTTTGAAGATGCCTTATATGCTTTTATATAATATAAATTAGCATATAATATATTATAGAATAAAAAAGGAGCAGATTATTATGACTTATGATGAAATAAAAGAAAAAATTAAAATTATAGCAGAAAATTATAAAGATGAACCTACAGGCGGTTTTATTACAGGTGATGGCCCCATACCAGCTAAAATACTTTTTGTAGGCGAGGCCCCTGGTAAAACAGAAGTAGAAGAAGGTAAGCCCTTTGTAGGCATGGCAGGAAAAACCTTTGAGGGATATTTAAATTCCATAGACTTTTCAAGAGAAGATGTGAGAATCACTAATACCTGTTTTTTTAGACCTATAAAATTAAAGGAAACAAAGAATGGAAAGCACTCTATAAGCAACAGACCTCCTAAAACTAAAGAAATAGAACTTTTTAGGGAAGTACTTAATGAAGAAATAGCCTTGGTTAATCCTATGATTATAGTTACCTTAGGCAATGTACCCTTAAAAAGGCTTACTAGCTTTGACAGTATCGGTGAGTGCCATGGAAATTTAGTTTTTAATGAGGAGCTCAATAAATATATATTTCCTATGTATCATCCTTCTGCTTTAACCTATAATAGAAATGAGGCTTTTTTAAAGACCTATGAGGAAGATTGGCAGAAGCTTAAAGAAGCACTTAATGGTTTAATTCACAATGCATAATACATAATGGACAATTAAGGTGGATTTTCTCCGCTGCTCTATAAAAAATCTTTAATTATATTTTTAAAGTGCTAACGCCACTTTTTAAAAAAGTCGTGGCTAAAAATTAGCCACGACTTATAAATTCATAATTTTTTATCAGCGTCAGCTGATAAAAAATTTCTCTCATTGTGAACTGTGAATTGTGCATTGAAAAACTGCTTTGTGCTAGGAATTATAATTAATTGATGGAGCTTCTTTTTCAATAACCAGAGGCAGCTCATCGTCTCCGTGAAGAATCCTCTGATTTTTTATAACTACATTTTTATCTGTTATTATATTAAACAACCTAGAATCCTCACCTATTTCACAATTCTGCATTATGATGCAGTTTTTAAGCACTGCACCTTTTCTCACCTTTACCTTTCTTGACAATATACAATTTTCCACAGTTCCTTCAATTATGCAGCCATTAGATATTAGGGAATTAGACACTTTGCTGGTTTTAGAGTACTTTGCAGGAGCCTCGTCCTTAGCCTTAGTAAATATTAGCCCTTTATTGAAAAACAACTCTTTATTTATCTTTATGTCTAGCATATCCATATTAGTCTTATAATAAGCATTTACAGAATTAACACATTCTACGTAGCCTTTAAATTCATAGGCTAAAACCTTATATTCCTCTAAGCTTCTGTAAATAGCATGTTTAACCTTTCTGCACATGCCAGTCTGGATGCATTTATAAATAAGATCTATAAATAGTGATTTCCTCATTATATACATTTCCAAGGCAATATTTGAAGAGACTTCTGTACCTAAGTTTTTTCCTACACTGAGCACCCTTCCTTGTAGGTCTATATTGGCCACATCACACCCTATAAAACTGTTATTAGCATTATTCGCTTTTTTGTAAAGAAGGGTTATATCTCCTCCAGATCTTTCATGGAACTCTACAGCCTCTTTAAAATCTATATTGCATATCATGTAAGAGGGCGCTATAATCACATTTTCCTGCCTGCTTAACTGAAGATATTCTATATTGTTTGCAAACATCTCCACGTCCTCTAAACTAGGATTTCCTGCACCAAAGTTAAAAACCCTTATACCATCTCTTTTCCTATCTAGGTCCCAAGGTCTACCATTAGATAGGTGATCTACTAAGGATCTAGATCTGCTTTTAGTGAATATACCTATGTTTTCTACTCCTGCGTTTACCATATTTGATAATATAAAATCTACAATTCTATATCTCCCTCCTATGGGTATGGAGGCTACAGGTCTGCTTCTTGTAAGTCTTTTTAATCTATCTTCATTTTCATTGAAATTTAATATGCCCATATAATTTTTTAGCATAGCTCCTTCTCCCTTCCCCTTAAATAATAGTATCCTTTTTCACTTCTTGTCCTTGTGGTATTACAGAAATTTCTAAATTATTGCCTATGCTGCAATTTCTCCTAATCACAACTCCTTGACCCACTATGGAGTTTTCAATGAGAACATTATCTCCTATTTTAGTATCTGCCATAATTACAGAGTTTTTTACATAAGAATTTTTTCCTACTTGTACATTGGCAAACAGCACAGAATTTTCAACCTTTCCATGTATCTCACAACCATTTACTACTAAAGAATCCAAAACCTCAGCATCCTTGTCTATATATTGAGGAGGTCTTGAAGGATTTACGGAGTATATCTTCCAGGAATCATCCTGTATATTTAACTCATTATCCTCCCTTAAAAGATCCATGTGGGCTTCCCAAAGGCTCTCTACTGTTCCTACGTCCTTCCAATAGGCTTCAAAAGGGTAAGCAAACATTTGCCTTCCATCCTTAAGCATCTTAGGAATTATATTTTTACCAAAATCATTATTAGAGGTCTTATCTAATTCGTCTTCTTTTAGATACTTTTTTAATAACCTCCAGTTGAAAATATAAATGCCCATAGAAGCTTTATTGCTTTTAGGCTGCTCTGGTTTTTCTTCAAACTCATAAATCTTATTATCTTTTTCCGTATTCATAATGCCAAACCTGCTAGCTTCCTCATAAGGTACTTCAATAATCGCTATGGTAGCTTCAGCTTCCCTTTGCTTATGATAGTTGAGCATTTTAGAATAATCCATTTTATAAATGTGATCCCCGGAAAGTACGAGCACATATTCAGGGTCATAATGATCTATAAAAGCTCTATTTTGATAAATAGCATTGGCAGTGCCCTTATACCAGCTGCCACCCTTCTCTTCCATGTAGGGGGGTAATAAAAAAACTCCTCCATCCCTTCTATCCAAGTCCCAATTGCTCCCTATCCCTATGTGGGAATTTAGCGCTAAAGGCTTATACTGAGTAAGCACTCCCACGGTATAAATCCCTGAATTAGAGCAATTACTTAAAGTAAAATCAATAATTCTATACTTGCCACCAAAAGGTACTGCCGGCTTTGCAATCTTTTTAGTAAGCACTCCTAATCTGCTTCCCTGCCCTCCGGCTAGAATCATTGCTATAATTTCTTTTTTAGACATAAAATCTCCCCTTTGTATACTATTAAAGACTGCTATTTTATATTTATATAAATTTTTATATTTTATAAAAAATCTCTCAATATATTTTATTAGAGCTTTATTTTTTTATGATTAAATTAAAAAAGTTTAAATTTTGGGAAAATTCTGTTTTAAATCAGATTATTTATTAAATCAGTGATATAATTAGAATATTAATGAAATATAGCTATATGTAGGGGGAAATAAAATAATGAACATACGCTTTGAGGAATTTAGAAATGAAAAACTACATCAGTAAATTGGCATGACTTTAAGTACTAAGTATGTGAACAAGCAATATAAAAAAATCCGTATATGATTTGCTTTCATATACGGATTTATTATGCACTTACAAAAAGTTTTCAACTGTTTTACATTTCATCTTCTGCTGGAACTAAAACCTTAACTCCAAAGGTAAAAAATACTGCTCCAAAAAGAAGAAGGATAAGAAGATTTAACTGTAGGTCTATAAAGGAATTTCCTGCTATTAATTTATCAAAAGCCTCCATTGCCCACTTCTGTGGTATAAAGTTAGCTACAGCTTTCATGTCGCTGCTCATCATACTTACCGGAACAAAACTCCCACCCATAGCACTCATACATCCTGCCATAATAAAATTCAATAGAGCCAGCGCTTGGGCGCTTTTTATTAAGCCTGCCAGTGCTATATTTATCCCTATAGATGCTATGAGATAAAATACAAGTATTATAAAGAGGCTTAATGCCGAAACTCCAAAGTCCAGATTTAATATATATATTGCTGTAATTAAGAACATTCCAATCTGTACAATTCCTAAAATTAAGTCCGCCAAGAGATTTCCAAGTATTATTTCATAATTCCTCACTGGCGCACAAAACATCCTCGTAAAGGTCTTTGAGTTTTTATCCTCCAGAATCATATTCATACAAGTTCCTGCAAACATAAATATGAACATCAAAAGAAATCCTATGGCCGCATTTGGCTCCCTTGAACTATTACTTGGCTGAGCATCTGGCTCCCCTGTGAAGTTTGCTGATGGGTTTTCCTCACCCGCAAGAAAGTTATCAATTATAGTATTAATTTTCATTACATTGCTGTCTTGTTTAATATATAGTATTTGCGCCTTGCCATTAGCGGCTGTCTTCTGATTTTCAGGCATAATAACCCCAACTTTGACCTTTTTCTCCTTTACTAACTGATTTATTTCCTTTTCATCTGCGATACTTACTTTAAACGCTCCTGTTGCTTCAATAGCTTTGATTAGCCTGCTTTTTTGTTCAATATTTGCCATGGCTATTTTTTCGGTACTGGACTTACTAAAAAGAAATACCGAAAGTAAGCCTCCAAGTAGAGGAAGTATCAATATTAGAGCTATAGAGAAGGGGTCCTTTAAAAGCCTTCTTATTAAATTAGCTGCAATTTTTATGCTATTCATAGGACTGCCCCCTTCCATATAAGATACTTCCAAGGAATAAAAATACGACAGCTGTACCCATTAACACCCCTAGATTTCCCAAGATGCTACTTACACTATTTCCCTGCATGATAGACAGATAAGCTTCATAAATCCATTTATTTACCGTAAACTTGGATATACCATCAAGCTGTCCTCCAAGGGTAAAGGTGTCACTAAGAAAAGCGATTACAAACAATATAAAAGTAACAGCTCCTACTGCAGTTTTAGGCGTTTTAAACATCGCTGCTAAAACAAAACTACAGGACACAGACAGGAGTGATGCAAACAAGGTTACAATTGCTAATCCTTGAAGGGACTTACCCCAATTTATTCCGAAAAGTACGCTGGAGGACACTATATAGATTGCTGCTATAAGCATAGATGCTAAGGTCTGCGCCAACACATATCCAGTATTAATCCATCTCCGCTTTACCGGAGTAGAATATATTCTCATTAAAGTGTTATTTCTTCTGTCAGAAACATTAAGATTTACCATTATAAGTCCTGTAAGCATTAAAAAATATGCTAAAGTAGAGGCTGCTACTAGTTGCTCAAGGTTTGTACTTCTCAACTGTTCCAAAGGTACCAATATTGTATGTCTTCCTTCCAGATTATCAATGCCTTTAGATATGGCTGAAATATTTGATTTCACTAAAAATGTCTGAAATAATGGTCCTAAAACCAATATAAGAATGAGTATATAACTACAGAAAGCTCTTTTTAAATAATTAACCCCTGCTTTTAATGCAATCATATTCTATTCCTCCCTTCTAATCTCTCAGGCTTCTGCCGGTGAGTGAAAGGAACACACTTTCAAGGTCCGGTTCTCTCATACCAATATTGCGCACTTTGATACCACCCTTTGACAAAACAAATAGTGCATCCTGCAGTATAGCTTGTGCATTTACAGAACTTATCTCTATGGTATTTTGTTTCAGTGATATACTCTTTACTCCATTAATCTTCTTTAATTCCTCTATAGGGTTATATCTTATATCTGTTGCTTCTATTGATATTATTTCATCTGTTTTATGAAGTTTCTTAACCTGATTCTTATCTCCGTAGGCTATTAACTTTCCATGATCGATTATTCCAACTCTCTCGCATACCGCATCTACCTCCTCCATATAATGACTTGTATAGATTATAGTAGAACCTCTTCTGTTAAGCTCCCTAACGGATTCGAGAATGTGATTTCGCGATTGAGGATCGATGCCAACTGTTGGTTCGTCCATAATTATTATCTTAGGCTGATGAACTATTGCACAGGCTATATTTAGCCTCCTTTTCATTCCACCAGAAAAGCTTTTAGGTTTATCTTTAGCCTTATCCTTTAAACCTACAAACCCTAGAGCCTCTTCAGTCTTTTGCTTTAATTCTTTTCTGCCCAGTCCGTAAAGACTTCCAAAGAACTCCACATTTTCTTTAGCAGACAAGCCTTCATATATAGCAATATCCTGTGGAACTAACCCAAGTAATTTCTTTGTTTCCTGCGGGTCTTTTCTCACCTCTATACCATTAACATATATTTCTCCACTGTTATATTTCAGTAGTCCCATAAGAATTTTTATGGTTGTACTCTTCCCCGCCCCGTTAGGCCCCAGCAGTCCAAATACTTCTCCCTCATTAATATCAAAGCTTAAGTTATCCAAAGCCAAATAGCTCCCATACCGTTTCACCAAATCTTTTATCGTTATTAAAGACATATACCCCGCCTCCAATACTTAGGCATCTCCAAAAAAGTGACTAGTTATTTTTTACGACGCCTTATAACCTATAATCTTATTTTATCTTCTGTTTACACCTGCTTCTATAACCGCAAGTCATCTGATTGAATGACTTAGGTCACTCTTGAAGGATATGTCCCTTTAATTTTTTAAATAGAAAATAGCTATTTGAGTTCTGTCCCTGAGGTTAAGTTTACTCAGAATTTCTGTTATTTTATTCTTTATGGTGCCCTCACTTAAAAACACTTTTTCAGAGATTTCCTTATTTGTGTACCCGTCAGAAATAAGCTTTATAATTTCAAGCTCTACTTCTGTAAATCCGTAGCTGGACATTTTTTTAGCTCTGTCCTTCTTTAGCATATTTGATACCCTGGAAGCAACCTCTGAATGCACAAGCAAGTTTCCTCCTTGCACAACTCTTATTGCCTCGATAATTTTATCTGGCTTTACACTTTTTAAAAGATAGCCCTTTGCACCGTTTTTTAATGCCTCAAATATATATTCATCATCATTAAAGGTTGTTAAAATAATTACCTTAGTTTGAGAAAAGGTCTCCATTATCTTTTTTGTAGCAAGTACTCCATCACATATGGGCATTCGTATATCCATTAAAACTATGTCCACATTTCCTACCTCTACAATCCTTCTGTAGGCTTCATCTCCATTAGAACATACTCCCACAACTTCTATATCATCTTCTAGCTGAAGAATTATTTTAAGGCTATTTGTTATTAACTCCTCATCATCTGCAATTAAAACCCTTATACTCATTTTCCTCATCAACCTCCCAGTGCAAATTACTATGTAAAAGTCCTATACAACACTTCATCTTAAAGGTATTATTGTTTTTATTTCAAAACCGCTATCTGATTTATAGCTGAGGTTCCCTCCCACGATGCTGATCCTATCTTCCATACCACTAATACCTATACCTTTCATTACCTCCTTGCAGCCTGTCCCATTATCTTTAACAAGTAATACTACTTGCTTCTCTTCATATTGAAGATTCACTTCTATCTTATCAGCCTTACCATGTCTTACTGCATTCGTAATTGCCTCTTGAGCATTTTTATATAGAGCTATTTCTGCGCTTGGATATAATTCTACGGGAGATCCATGAATGTTGAACTCTATGCTGATACCTGTAGCTTTGCGAAAATCGCTTATCATCTGCTCCATGGAAAGTAATCTGCTATAGTTATCATCAGGCATCATACTTCTAACGGTCTGCCTCAGTATATCAATGCATTTACTTAAATTATCCCTAACTTCATTGAACATTTTATTGCCCTTTTCCGGGAATCTTTCAGATAACCTTATAGCTGCATCAACCTGCATCAAAACTCCTGTAAGCTTATGTCCTATAGTATCATGTATCTCCCTGGAAATTCTATTGCGTTCCTGAAATTGAGATAGTTCTTCTATCTTGCTGGCATATTCCTTAATCATATTTCTTGAATCTTCAAGTTGATAGCTATATCGCCGGTTCTCATCATACAAGCCTTCAATTTCTTTAATGGTATCTTTTAAGATTCTCGTCATTATTGAAAATACAGCTATTGAAACCGTAATAAAAACATTTAGAACTACCACGTTTAATGCCTGCAACTTTAAATAATATATCAAAAAGCCTAATATTATTGAGGTAACTATATATCCCTCTATAGAAAATAATATTAAGCTGTCCATTATCGTTACATATAAAAGCATATAAGAAAAAAGGGAATAGCTTCTGCTCAAAACAAATACTAACCCTATGTCCACAAATAAAGATAAGAGAAAAATTCTTTTATCAATAAGCTTATTTAGAAATATAATTCTAATCCTGGAGTTTAAAATAAATAAGAGGAGTATAACAATAAATCCAGCTATATTCTCAAGTTTATAATTATATGCTGTACCCCCAGCCACTAGAATATACACCAAAAGTCTTATAATTCCTTCTGCATTTATATAACTTATTTTCATAAAAAACCCCCATACCATAAATTCCCATAGACTTATTTTTAATATAACACATGAGCCTCTATAGCGGCAAGAAATGGATGGTATTTCTCCGTTGCACTACGAAAAATCTTTAATTATAATTTTTAGTAGCTTTTCCACCTTAAAAAGCCGTGGCTAAGCACTCGCCACGCTTCATAGATTCCTAATTTTTTCGCAGCGTTAGCGTATAAAAAATCTCCTTCATTCTGAATTGTGCATTAAAAAAGGCTAAAGAATAGCCTTTTAGTAAAAATTGCTTTGTAATTTTTATTGAGAAGTCACTACCTCCCAATTATTATCCACTTCCGCCTTAATAACCCTTCTTTCTAATATATAATTTGCTATTAATTCTGCCATATCTATAGGGATATCCTTTATTATAGGCCTATTTTTAAACATAGTATACTCTCCGCCGCCACTGGCTCTATAATTGTTCATTACCACATCATAATCCTTATGCATCTCCACAGGCTTACCTTTATAATATAGCTCTACTACTCTAGAGCCTATAGGTTTTGATATATCTAGCTTATAATTTATACCTTCCCACATATCATAATTGTAATGTTGTATCTTTATATTAGTAAAATCTTTGCTTACCTTTATGTCACCGCCCTCGTATTGCTGAAAATAACAAGCGCTTCTCTCTAAAGCTTCCTTTATATCTTCTCCCTTTACCCTTAATACCTTTAAGGTATTAGGATATATATAATTAGAAACTATATCTCGCATGGTGATTTTACCATTAAAACCCTTAGCCGAATTGTCAAAAAGAGAGGTGCTAGAAATGTCTACATTGCCATTCTCCATTTGAACCTTATTAAGAAACTCTATAAGGGCATGATCTTTAAGTCTAACCTCCATCGGGTCCTTTATAGTCATATCTCCTTCTACCTCTCCTATGGAGGTATCTAACCATTTTTGAGTATTATCTTCATAGGACTTTATGCTTTCTAATATTTCAAGATCTTCCTTGTAGTCCTTTACCAAAATGAGCTCAGAATTCTTATCTACTATTTTCCATCCATTTTCATACTTTAAACTAATATTTATCTTTCCTAAATATTGACCATAGCTCCCTGGTTGAAGCACTAATACTCCATTAATAATCTTATTCTCTATAACTCTATGCTGATGTCCTGTTAAAAGCACATCAATTTCAGGATATTGCATGCAAAGTTTATAACCTTCGTTTTCACCTGTGAGCTTTTCTGAAGGCTCACCATTATCCAGGTCTCTCTCAAAGCCTCCATGATAGGACACTATTAATACATCCACCTTTTCCTGCTCTCTGAGAATTTTTATCCACTTTTCTCCTTCTTCCACAGCACTTAAGAACTTTATACCTGAAATGTTACTGGCGTTTTCCCAATTAGGTATGTACTGAGTTGTAAGTCCTAGAATTCCTACCTTTAAGCCTTTATCTTTTATTGAAAACTCTTTTATTATATAGGGCTTTCCAAATAGCGTCTCTCCCGTCTTCTCATCTATTATATTTGCAGATAGCCAAGGAAATTTAGAGCTTTTAACCCCTTCAAATAGCAGCTTCTTGCCATAGTTAAATTCATGATTCCCCACTACAGCGCAGTCATATTTCAGTAAATTTAATACTTTTATTAAAGGATTTATACCTTCATCATTTATCTTTGCATAATAGTAGGTTAAAGGAGTGCCTTGCAGTATATCCCCATTATCTATAAGTATAAGGTTTTTATTATTTTTTCTTTCTTCTTTTATTATAGTAGCTATTTTACCTAAGCCTAATTCTTTTCTTTTATTATTAGCATAGTTAACAGGAAATACAAAACCATGTATATCCGTACTCTCTAATACGGTAAGCTTTAAAATATGTTCTTCCATAATTTCACCCTTATCTCTTATATATTTTTAGAAGCCATTTCTTTAAGATATAGCTTTATGAAAATTTTATAAGCATATATTGAAATTATTTGTATTTATTTCTAAAGTTATTTATCTTATTATACCATGCAAAAATTCTACTTCAATTATTCAACACAGATAAATTCTTTGATTCTTGTTATATTTATAGAGAAACTTATATTTATGCATAAAGCCATTGTATACATTTTCATCGATTAATCTCTATATTCAATATTTTCTGAAAATAAAATTTATCAAAAATAATCTTTTCAAGCCTTATATTTCTACAATTAATATAGGATTTTTTAGAAAAAAAATGCTTTAATTTTTTTAAAATAACTATTGCATAATTATAAAAATATGCTGTATAATTATACACATGTTGAAGAATAGAAATTATTAATAAGATAACTTGAATAAATATTCTAGTATATTTTAATAAGAAGATGGGGAGGATTTATAAATGAAAAAAGGTTTATTAAAGAAAGTATTAGCTACAGCAATGTCTATGGCTTTGGTATTATCATTATCTGCTTGTGCAAAGAAAAGTGAGGCAACAGGTGCTAAGAGTGATTCTACAACTCCAATAGTGGACAAAATTAAAAAATCAGGAAAGTTAGTATTAGGAACTAGCCCAGACTATCCGCCTTATGAGTTCATAAATGGCAAAAATGAAATAGTTGGTTTTGATATAGAAATAGCTAAGGAGCTAGCTAAAGATTTAGGAGTAAAGCTTGAAATAAAAGATATGAAGTTTGATGGACTTTTAGCTGCTTTACAATCTGGTAATGTAGATATAGTTTTAGCTGGCATGACCCCAACAGATGAAAGAAAGCAAAACGTAGATTTCTCAAAAATATATTACACTTCTCTTCAAGGAATAGTAGTCAGAACTGAAGATAAGGATAAATATAATTCTTTAGATGCTCTTGCAGGAAAGAAAATAGGTGTTCAAAAGGGTTCTATACAAGAAGGTCTTGCTAAGGAGCAAATAAAGAACGCTGACATAAAGGCTTTAGGAAAAGTTACTGATATTATGCTTGAGCTTAAAAATAAAAAGGTTGATGCTATAGTAGTTGAAAAGCCAGTAGCAGAAGCCTATGTAAGCAAAAATCCTGATTTATCTATACCTGCAGTTACTGTAACTCAAAGCGAAGAAAACGGTTCTGCTGTAGCTGTTAAAAAAGGCTCTAGTGATTTAATAGAAGCTTTAAACAAATCTCTAGACAGAATTATAAAAGATAAATTAGTGGATAAGTTCGTAACTGAAGCTAACGAACAAGTAGAATAGGAGGCAGTTCATTGGATTTTAGTTTTTTACCTAAGTATTCTAGTTTCTTTATAAATGGGGCTAAGTTCACTCTTGTACTAGCCCTCTTCACTGTGTTATTAGGCACTTTATTAGGATTATTTCTGTCCTTAATGAAATTATCTAATAGTAAAATTTTAAATTTTATAGCTACGGCTTATATTGAATTCATAAGAGGTACTCCTTTACTAGTTCAGCTTTATATTATTTACTATGGTCTACCTTCTCTAGGAATTGAGTTTCCTGACATGATAGCTGGTATTATAACACTTTCTATAAATAGCGCTGCTTATGTAGCCGAGGTAATAAGAGCAGGTATAAATGCAGTAGACAAAGGACAGATGGAAGCTGCTAGAAGTTTAGGAATGCCAGGTTCTATGGCTATGAGACACATCATCATCCCTCAGGCTTTTAAGAACATACTACCTGCCTTAGGAAATGAATTTATAGTAGTAGTAAAAGAATCTTCCATAGTTTCAGTTATAGGAATTCATGAGCTTATGTACAACGCGGATACTGTAAGAGGTAATTTATTTAAGCCTTTCGAACCACTAATTGTAGCAGCCATTATTTATTTCATTATGACCTTTACATTATCTAAGCTTTTAGGAATAGCTGAAAGGAGGATGAGAGTAAGTGATAAGCATTAAAAATTTACACAAATCCTTTGGTAAAGTCCACGTTTTAAAAGGAGTTAATGAGGAAATAAAAAAAGGTGAAGTTGTGGTGGTTATAGGTCCTAGCGGCTCCGGTAAAAGCACCTTTTTAAGATGTTTAAATCTCCTTGAGGCTCCCAATGAAGGTAATATTGTTTTTGAAGGAAATGATTTAACTGATAAAAAAGTTGATATAAATAAATTAAGAGAAAAAATGGGTATGGTTTTCCAACAGTTTAATTTATTCCCTCATAAAACTGTATTAGATAATATAACTTTAGCACCTATAAAGGTTAAAAACAAATCTAAAGAAGAAGCTGAAGCCATAGCTTTCAAATTATTAAAGAAAATAGGCCTTGAAGAAAAGGCTAAAAGCTATCCAGCACAGCTTTCTGGTGGGCAGAAGCAAAGAATAGCCATAGCAAGAGCTCTAGCTATGGAACCAGATGTTATGCTATTTGATGAACCAACTTCCGCTCTTGACCCTGAAATGGTCGGGGAAGTTTTAAATGTTATGAAGGAATTAGCTGCCGAAGGCATGACTATGGTAGTTGTTACCCATGAGATGGGCTTTGCAAGAGAGGTTGGAGATAGAGTACTCTTCATGGATGATGGAAATATAGTAGAACAAGGAACTCCAGAAGAAATATTCTCGAACCCACAGAATCCAAGAACTAAAGACTTTTTAAGCAAGGTTTTATAAAAAGACGACAATGAAGTGCATCACGAATGTTAGTGAATTTTGTATAACATTTGCGGTGCACTTCACTTATGTTGTCTTTTTTAATTTATAATTAATGAGGTCTTTTATCATACAGCTCTATAGGAGGATGTGAAAAAAGGTGTTCTATAGATTTCCCTACACCACGCGTGGTGCCCCACGAGCGGCCCGTGAAAAAGAACACCTATGTTTTTCACATCCTCCTATAGGATATCTACTAAGGCAGATTCGCAATAATATAAATTTACCTTTAAGGTTCATATCCGTTTACCACCACTTCAAGGCTTCCCGTATAAGGATCAATAATAAGTCCATGAATATTTACATCCTTAGGAATTAAAGGGTGATTTTTAATCACTTTTACACTCTCTTTTATAGATTCCTCTACGGATTCAAATCCATGAAGCCATTTTGCAACATCTATTCCAGAATTATATAAGGTAGCTATGGTTTCTTCAGTTACGCCCCTATTTACTATCTTGTTCATAATACTATTAGTATCTAGATTGCTCATACCGCAGCCATGATGTCCAACCACAATCACATCTTCAGCATTAAATTCATAAATAGCCACTATGATGCTTCTAATAATGCTGCCGAATGGATGCATTATAGTTGCTCCTGCATTTTTCACTATTTTTGCATCTCCATTTTTTATGTTCATGGCTTTTGGCAATAGCTCTGTTAATCTTGTATCCATACATGATAAAATTACTAGCTTTTTATTCGGATTACTTGTTGATCTATATTTTTCATATCGTTTATCTTTAACAAATTGTTTATTATATGATAATATCTCATCTAATCTTTTTATATTATTTTTATCCATATTAAGTACCTCGTATATATTTAGTTATCAAAATATATTATATATTATTTTTTAATATACCTCTATAACATATTAAGCCCTCTGCACCCCTGCTTAATGTGGATTATTCGTTATATTAGAGCATCAACACCACAAACCCGGTTATAGGCAACACAAGAGCCATCATAACCCAGCTGAATGTATCTCTTTTTTTCCTATTAGTCATAAATATACAAGCAAAAACACTTATCAATAAAATGGCAAATCCTATAAGTCTATTTATCTCACCTGTCATAAAATCCCCTCCCTAGTTCTTTTTTAATATATATAAGTTGCAAAAATTCAAGTTCTATTTTCACTTCATTACTTATTGTAGCTTGTACATAATTTCTATTCCATAGGATTGTATTACATTCATTGATACTATCCTTACAGTTTTGTAATATCTTAGGCCAAAACTTAATGCTACACACTGTTCTTTTCATATTAATTGGTATATAAGGTCATATAATCTGTATAACCTCAAACTTATGAAGTATTCATCACCTTATTCTACGGAAAAAATTTGTCTAAAACTCTTAGTTCATGCAATATTAAGGATTTTTTAAGATTCTCTCTCCTAAGCAACAAAAATTAAGGGGCTGTTGCACAACTAACTAAATAGTTAGCTGTGTAGCAGCCCTGTTTTTATTTCAGATATAGAAAATGCGGGGCTCGAAAGCCTCGCAAATGTTGTATAATTATAGTATGCTAAAACCAAATTATCAACATAAAAATTATACTTCATCAAATGGATATTATCAACTGGTTCTTCCATTTGATTTTGAAATGTTGATACCTGAGGATGATTCAGTCCGCCTGCTTAGCCAAATATTGGAGGGATTAAATTACGAAAAATTATACAAGGCGTACTCTTCCGTTGGAAGAAAACCGGCAGTGGAACCTAAAATCCTATTTAAGGTATTAACATATGCTTATTCAAACAACATATATTCGAGTAGAAAGATTGCAGTTGCATGCAGAAGGGATATTAACTTCATGTGGTTACTTCAAGGCGCGAAAGCACCGGATCACGCTACAATTGCTAGGTTTAGAAAAGAATATTTATCAGAAGCAGTGGAAGACTTGTTTTATCAGCTAGTTCAATATCTTCATAGTATAGGAGAAATCAATTTTGAGAATCTTTTTGTAGATGGAACGAAAATTGAAGCAAATGCTAATCGCTACACTTTTGTATGGAAAAAAGTTGTTAATAAAAATGAAAGCAAGATGTTTGAGAAGATACAGTCTTGCATTGAAGCTGTTAACTTAAGCTTTATGACAAACTTTGCTGTCGCAAAGGATAACACTGCTCAGGATATTAAGAAAGTACTTGACTTTATTAATCAAAAGATAAATGAAGAAAATATAGAGCTAGTTCATGGTATTGGTAAGCGCAAATCAAAGCTTCAGAAATTCAAAGAGGAGCTAGAATGTTACTATGAGCGTCAAGAGAAATACAACATGCATAATGGGATATTCAATGGAAGAAATAGTTATTCGAAGACTGACCATGATGCAACTTTTATGCACATGAAAGATGATCATATGCGCAACTCACAGCTAAAACCAGGTTATAATGTTCAAATAGGAGTAGAAAGTGAATATGTAACTGGTGTTGGTATATTTCAGGATAGAGCTGATATTACTACACTAATACCATTTCTAGATGATATGAAATCAAACTTAGGAGTTAAATATAAAAATATAATTGCTGATTCTGGTTATGAAAGTGAAGAGAATTATATTTACCTAGAAAATCAAGGGCAAAAATACTACATAAAACCTCAGACCTATGAAAAGTGGAAGAAGAAAAGCTTTAAGAAGGATATTAGCAAGCGTGAAAATATGACCTATAACGAAGAAAAAGATGAGTATACCTGCCATAATGGGAAGCATTTGAAAAAGATAGGTATAGCCCATAGAACTTCAGCTACTGGCTATAGTTCAGAGACAACTGTTTATGAATGTGAAGATTGCAGTAACTGCCAGTTTAAAGCAAAATGTACAAAAGCACGAGGAAATAGGAAAATGCAGGTATCTAAAACATTTGTAGCAAAGCGTCAGATATCCCTTGAAAACATAACATCCTCAGAGGGTATTATGTTAAGGATAAACCGTTCAATTCAAGTAGAAGGAGCTTTTGGAGTACTAAAAAATGACTACCAATTCAATCGTTTCTTAACACGTGGCAAAAATAGTGTTAAGAATGAGTTCCTTCTTCTTTGTTTTGGCTTCAATATAAATAAATTGCATTCAAAAATACAAAATGATAGGTGCAAAAAACATCTTCATGAAGCAAAAATAGCCTAAGAGTAAGACAAAATTTCTCAAGAAAGTGTTAGGCTTATTTAAGTGCGTCAAAAAATCAAGAATTCATGAAAACTTGGAGTAATGGCCCTGTTTTTATAATCGATTTTTATCTGAATACAAAAAAGGAGTGGAGCAAACTACTTTTTAAAGTAGTTTTGCGACACTCCCTACCGTGCAGAATATTATTTTAAATTAACAACCTATTTAAAACCTTACTAAGAAAATTATAATCAAAGATTTATATAAGAAAAACATTAATATCTATATAGATTTGGCATATTAATCATAAATCAACTATGTATATTAAAGAACTTTTAATTTATATCTTGCTATAATAAGATAAAAACATAAAAGTATGGAAATGTATGTGTTAACGAATTATAGATAGATCTTTAGCTCCCATAGGATTAACAAGATCTGCTCTACGTTGGTAATTAGCTGCTGATACATAATAGTAGTTAGAAGAATTAGCTGTTTGAGTAAGTGCTCCAGACACAGTTCCCATGTACACTTCTAAGTGAAGCATTTGAGAACCTGTATTTGATCTCATTACAGTACCTACTACAGTACCTTTGCTTACTCTACCACCCACACTTACCCAAGGACTTATTTCACAGTATCTTGCTACTGTTCCGTCATCATTCTTTACCTCTACAGCTTTAGTTCCTTCATAGAACTCATAAATGTTGATGACTTGTCCACTTGTCATAGCTAAAACTTGTCTTCCAGCCTCAGCGGTAAAATCTACTCCCGCATGATATCTACCACTACTTCTTGCTACACCAAATTCTCTACCTCCAGTAGTTGGATCTAAAGTAGGGCCACCCTTTAAAGGATGTATCCAGCTTGATTGTCTGCTTGTCCAAAAACTACCGCCTGTGGATCCTCCAGTACCTCCTATAAGATACTGCCAAGTTGTAGGTCCAACTATGCCATCAGAAGCTATTCCGTTCTTAGATTGAAAGCTTCTTACTGCACTTTCAGTACCTGATCCAAATATGCCATCTACAGAAACAGAGTAACCATATTTATTCATTAATTGGTACTGAGCGGCTTTTACAGCATTATTGTTTGAACCATTGCTTATTGTGACAACTAGTTTCGACCAAGTATTTGCTCCAACTATACCGTCTGCAGTTAAGGCATTACTTGATTGAAAGCTTTTCACTGCACTTTCTGTTCCAGAACCAAACATTCCATCTACAGAAACGCTATAACCTTTGTTTAGAAGTAGATACTGCAAGGAATATACATTAGTACCGCTACTTCCATTTTGTAGTAAGGGCCAAGATGGCGTCGCTGCTTTTACAGGTTGATTAGGAGTAACTAAGATAAGCAAAAATAGAATAGTCATAATAAATGAAAATCTTTTTTTCATATTTTATACCTCCCAAGAATTTAATTATCCTGCACGGTATAGACTTATTATACACCTCAGTAATATGTTGGTAAACTACCCTTTTGTTAACAAATTGTAAATTTATAATATAATATTGTATTATATTAAATATATTATTAAACTTCACTATAGCTTTTTCTTATCTTATAGCCTTCCCTTATCTTTCTTAAAGAAAATTCAATATTTTCATCTTAAATTTGTACGAAGAAAAACATTAGTATAATTTATAGTTTATAATAAATATATATACTTTTTTACCAAAAGGAGGATTTTATAATGAAGCTTTATATTTCTCTAGACATGGAAGGTATAGCTGGTACCTTTGACTGGAGGCAGGAAGAAAAGGATCGGGACAAGGTTAGAGCCTGTATACATGATCAAATGACTTGGGTTATGGAAGGCATTTTAAAAAGCTCTAGAAACAAAGACATTGAGGAAATAGTAATAGCAGATTCTCACGCTCTAGGAGATAATCTTCTCTATAAATTCACAGAAATAGATCCTAGAATATCTATTATATCCGGTTATCCAAGAGCCCAATACATGATGCCTGCTCTAGATTCCAGCTATGATTTGGTATTTTTTATAGGTTATCATGCGGGAGTAGGTACCCCTAGCGGTGCTATGGATCACACTTATTCTAGCAGAAGAGTGCATAAGCTGTGGATAAATGATATGGCAATGAATGAATCCTTAATAAACGCTGCCTATGCAGGGTACTACAATATTCCTGTGGGATTAGTGGTGGGAGATGCAGCACTTCAAAAGGAACTTTATAGTGAAGGCGCTATGCCCTGGGTAAAATATGTGGTAACAAAGGAGTCCTTAGGCAAATTTTCTTCTAAACTTATTTCCCTAGGCAAGGTAAAAGAATCTACTATCAACGCTGTAGCCGAGACTTTGGATATGAATTTTAAAGACTTACCTATTTACAAATTTAATGACCCTATAGAGTTAAAAATCGAATTTAACAGTACAGCAATGGCAGAGATAGCCTCACTTATGCCTTACACCAACCGATTAGACGGAAGAACTATCTCCTTTGTCCATGAAGATTATAAAACTATTTTTGATGCGTTGATGGCTTTAGTTACTCTAGCATCTACAGTAAATGCTTAACTATCTGCTTTTTCTTTATAGTATAAAGAAGTATAAATGTGGCTATAAAATTTGCACCTATTAATCCGTACCCAAAATCCAAAAAGAGTCCATTGTTAATTTTATTGTAGGTACAAATCCTAAGCCAGCCTGCTCCAAGACTAAAAGCTTCCACATCCCTTCCATACATAAGCATGGAAATTAGAATAAGAAGCAGTATCAATGCAAAAAATAGAATTATAAAAATCTTAATAAACTTATTGAAATATTCTCCTATCACAATTTTACTCCTCAATAAAATGTACTCTATATATACATATGAGGATAAAAGCATATTATACCTATATATTAAGGGACATATCCTATAGCATAGATGTTATAGAATATGTCCCTTCAATGGTTTTATCATAAATATTTAATAAATTTCTCTGGATTATTAAGAAAGGCCTTCATGAATTTTATATGCTCTATTTCATTAAAGCTTACCTTTTCAATAGAAGCATCATCAAAGCTATAAATATCCGCTTGTGGAAAGGCCATCAGTATAGGAGAATGCGTAGCCACAATAAATTGGCATCCCTGGTTAGTCATCTCCTTTATTAAGGACATTAAGGTGAATTGATTCATAGGAGATAAAGGAGTTTCTGGCTCATCCAGAATATATAAGCCATTAGCCACCAATCTTGATTGAAATAATTTTAAAAAGCTCTCTCCGTGTGATCTAGCATTTAGCTCACCATCATACATGCTGTCAAGAGCCGCAATAGAATTTCTATAAGGCAGCTGTGCCAAGCTCTTTGCATATGCAGATCTATCATTATATCTGTTTTCTGCATAGTCTATCTCCTCTTCCATATCCTCTTTTATACGACCTAACTTCTTCGCATAACTTAAGAAATCCTCTGCCCTTAAAAAGAAGCCCTTATTTGTCTTTATTCTCCAAATGAGCTTTAGACTATTAGCTAATTGTCTTGCTGGCTCTAACTCTCTATTTATCTCTACACTCTCGGCTCCCACAGTTATAGACCCTGCTGCAGCTGCTATAGCTTCTAGCAAAGTAGACTTGCCTGTTCCATTCTCTCCTACAAATATAGTTACAGCATTTTCAAAGATTAATCTATCAAAGTTCTTTATTAATGGAATATTAAAGGGATACCTATTTATATCTTGTTTATTCTTATAATAAACTTCTTTTAAATGAATAGCTTTGTTATACTCTAAAACCAGATTAACCACCTACCTATGAGCGTTTTTCTAATAAGTGAAGATTATTAGTATTATTCTATCAGCAATGTAGAACTTAAACAACCTTCTGCTTTTTCAATATTATCTTACTCTTTTCTCTAGTAATTTCATTATTTCTATGTTTAATGAAATCGTATTTATCCATTTCAATATAAATATCAATTATATAATTAAAATTTGAACAAAAACCTAAGCAACATAAACACAATTAATCTAATATATAAATATAATATATGTATTTGAGGTGTTACATTATGAGAAAGAAGCCTTTAATCATCGGTATAGCGGGAGGCTCAGCTTCTGGCAAAACCACTATATGCAGCAAGATTGCAGAGGAGTTAAAACATTTTAAATTAAAAGTAGTGCATATGGACAATTATTTTAAAAAAGAAAGACCAAAGATGAAATCTCCTGAAAATCATAAAGAATACGATGACTTTAATCATCCATTTAGCTTTCATACAGATAGATTGATAAATGATTTAAATACCTTAGCGGAATCTTCAGAGGAAAATTTAGATATTATAATTGTGGAAGGTCTATTAGTTCTATATGAAGAAAAGATTCGTTCAAAACTAAATCTAGCTATTTATGTCGATGTAAGATCAGATGAAAGAGTTGTAAGAAGACTTAAACGTAATATGGAGCACGGCCTAAATTTTGATGATATATCGGATTACTATCTAAATTCTGCAAGATATAGACACGATGAGTTTGTAGAGCCTTCAAAATGGCAGGCAGATATAATACTAAACGGCAGCTCCCATAAGCCCCTTGGCATTGAAGTAATATTATCTTGGATTAAAGATAATATCGCTTTATAAATTAAGCCTACTATAACTTATAGCAATGGTGGCACGAGAAAAATACCGTGCCACCTATAGAGTTTCTGTACGGAAACTTAACTTACACATATATCATAATGGCATTTTCAAGTTGCTAGTTAAAGTTGCTTCTCTATAATTATATATTTTCACTTAAGAATCTTAGTTTAATTTCATTATGAGTTGCATGTCCACCTTCATGTCCATTGAAAGGATATAATCTTATCTCTTTGTGGCTGTTAATTCTGTTATAGGTAGCAAAATAGTGCTTAGCAGGACAGACTTCGTCCTTCAAGCCTACAGAAGCGAGTACCTTACATTTAATTTTTTCTGCCATATTCATAGTATCAAAATAGCTTAATGTTCTTAAAACTTGATCAGTATGTTCAGGATATAGCTTTAAGTATTGCGTAACACTAGAAAAAGCCCCATGAGCTCCTTGTACTCTCTGCTCTAAATTGCTATTGCTCGGCACATCCACCAAGGCAAGGTATGGTCTATGGTCTAAAGCGCATACTGCCATTCCGAGGGCTCCCCCTTGACTTCCACCTTCAATTATTATTCGCTCCTCGTCAACCTCTTGCTGAGCACAAGCAAAATCTATAGCCTTTAAACAGTCCATATAAACCGCCCTAAAATAGTACTCCTTCTTGTCTAAAATCCCTTTACATACCACATTAGAAGCATAACCACTGGAATATTCAGCACTATTTCCAGTTTTACCGCTCTGCTCTCTGCAATCTACAGATAAAACTGCCACTCCCATCATGATCCATTGCATGAAATCTGAGGGTCTACCAGCATTTCCTCCAAAGCCATGATAATGTATGATGCAAGGATACTTTTCCTTTTTAATAAAGGTAGGTACTAAATACCAACCATGAATTCTAGTCTTATCAAAACCATTGTAACTAATGGAATACACCTTTACATAAGGACTGGGATAATCATATACCTCCAGTTTAGCATCTAAAGGAACAGACTCAGCTATGCTTATGGTATCCGCCCAGAATTCCTCAAAGTCTGGCTCTTTAGTCAAAGGTGGACAATAATTAAATAATTCCTTGGAAGTCTTTTCTACATAAGTCATGTTATTTTCCATAAATCTTCCTCCATTTTTGAGTGGTGTGGCGGCTGGCACATTGCCACTTTATACTGCCTCTTCCTGTAAGAATAATCCCTTAAGTTCTTCTAAGGAATTTACGGTAATAAAGGCTTCCTTATGTTCATCCTGAAGCTTTACATTATCGTATTCCCAGTGGTATATTCCTGGAATAAATACCGCATTGATACCTGCTTTTATAGCTGGCATAATATCAGATTTCATAGAATTTCCTATCATCCAGGTATCCTTCTTATTTAGCTTCTCCTTTTCTATAATAGACTCTAATACATCAGTGTTCTTATGAGGAGTTATGTATATTCTATCTTTAAAAAAAGCTTCCACTCCTACTATATCTATCTTCTTTTTTTGAGTTTCTGAATTTCCTCCTGTATATAAATACAGGTTATGATCTGCTTTTTCTAAGGCTTGTAGTATGTCCATCATGAAAGGATAAGGCTCAAAATTTTGCTCATAGGCACTTTTGCCTAGGGCTCTTATCCAAAGTTGCTCCTCTTCATTGATTTCTCTTCCAAACTTCTCAGAGAAATATACATAGGTCTTTATTAAGGAATCCTTAAAGTGCTCTGCAGCAAAGCCATGATGAGTTACACCTAATATATCAATTTCTTCTTGCTTCTTTTTAACTTCTTCAATACTTAGGTTATGATTACTAAACCATTCACTTACCTTTTCTGAAAAAGCATCTATAACTGCATGAAAATATTTATTGCAATGAATTAATGTATCATCTAAATCAAATATTATATTCTGTTTAAACATTTATTTCTCTCCCTTGTAATTATTTAAGCTAGTACAATTTCTTTAGTGGCTTTTACCAGCAATTCTATTATACCATCATAGCATTATATGAGCCTATTATTTTTGCTAATTCTAAGTTCATAGTGTAATTCCTTCTGTATATGCAAAAATTAAAGTATATAGAAGCAGATAATCTATATTTATATGTCGCCTTGCAAGTTATTGAAAATAATTGTAAAAATGGTTACAATTATACATAACTGATATAACCAGATGTATTCATTAAAAAAAGGAATGGTGAGGATGAAGAAAATCGTTTTAATAATGTTAAATATAATAGTACTCACATCTTTAATAATAGGATGTGATACTTTAGAAAGCACTAATAGCATTAGTCAAAAGGATATTGTAATTCAACCTAAAGAACCAGTAATTTCTTTAGAACAAACTATAGGTGCTGATATGGCACAACTTGATTATGCTTCCGATGATATTATTATCTTTCATGGGTACTTTGGCCTCTTCATATACAATGTTAAAGAATCTAAAGTAGTTAGGAGCGTGGATTTAAAGGCAATCAATTGTAGTGCCACTCAAGGAGATAACTATTGCGAAGTGTCTGTTAGCATGGACGGTTCCATAATTCAGCTGCATGATGTATCCAGTAAGGAAATGTATATATACTCAGTTATAGATAATTCTTTAGTAAAGACCAGTTACAAGGCTATGGAAAAACCTTTTAACCTAATACCTACAATAGAATTATCTAAAAAAGATACTTATATTTATAGTGCGGAAAGTGTTAAATTTGATAATGGGAATTTAGGATATTTGGTTTGCGAGGACTTTACCCTTGGAACATTAAAATATATTCGTAATGATAAGGTCTACTCTATTTTTAGCAAACAATAAAAAAGGAAGTATCAAAGCATTCTCCATGCCTTGATACTTCATTTTCATTGGTCTATAGGAGGCTGTGAAAAAAGGTGTTCTATAGGTTTCCCTACACCGCGCGTGGAGCCCCACAAGCGGCCCGTGAAAAAGAACACCTATGTTTTTCACGTCCTCCTATAGATTCTCTTTAATTATTTTTTCTACTTCCTTTAAATATCCCTTACGAACCTCATCAGATACATGAGGCACTGCTCCAAAGAAAGCATGACTAACCTGTTCTATGCCGCAGAAATTAAATATTCCTTGGTCTGTAGCCTGCTTCATTGAATTATGCATACCATTGGCAGCATACATTTCACTTGGTGCACCTGTAGTAGAGAACAATAGAGCTTTCTTACCTTTTAATAATCCATTTGGAGTTCCCTCTACATACTCGTAAGCAAAACCATAGGAAAATACTCTATCCACATAGCCCTTTAGTATGGCTGGCATAGAGGTCCACCAAACAGGATAAACAAAAGTTATAACTTCAGCCCATTTTACGTGCTCCTGTTCTGCACCAATATCTTCTGGAACCTTGCCGCTTTGGAAAGCCACAAAGTCTGAGGGCTTCAATATTGGATCAAAGCCTATTTGATATAGGTCTCTAACTCTAACACTGGCTCCTTTTTCCTCTGAGGCCTTTACTACAGTATCGACTATTCCTTTTCCAAAGCTTTTGGGATTTGGATGTGCAAAAACTACTAAATGATTCATATGAATTTCCTCCTATAATATAGAATACTATGTTAGTATTTGCTTGGACATCGACGTTTATTCTAAAAAGTTATTGCACTGTCATTTGCACATCCTTTAAAAATAACTAGCTAATCTAACCGTCTATTTAAACAGCTATTTTTTAAGGCATCTTATTAAAATAAATGTGGCAAGGTAAAACGTCCGAAACCACTGAAAAAGTACCTGTTTCATTAAACTGAAATTAAATTTTCAGCTAAAAATAGAACTCTAGCACTTTTAGCTATCAAAAAGTTTAATATATTTAGCTTTAAAGAGGATACCATGTTAGCTATCCTCTTTAAGTTTACTGCTAACGCAGTTAGCAGAGCTTGCATGGACATACTTCTTAGACCGTACCCCTTGGCACGGTCTAACCCATGGAACCTCTTCATTTCACCATTTTTCCACTCATGGCATGCACGGTTTTTATATTTATCTAAAAACTCCTGTGTCTTTGCTCTTTGACTATATTCGTAGAATTCAGGAGTGTTTATTCCTACTTCGAGTTTCTTTGCTACTATTTTGCCTGAGATACACGTAGACCGATGAGGGCAAATTTTACATATGTTTTTATCGAAAGTATATAGAAAGCTTTTTCTTCCACGCTTATCTGCTTTGGGGGATTTTTTGATTGTACAGTTTCCAAACTGACAGAACCATTGATCTGAATCTTTGTTGTAGCTATATTTACTCTCATCAAGTCTATATACTGATTCACTTATTGGTATATAGCTTTTAGCACCGTCGTGAACTACTACCGCAGTTATAAGCCTTGACTTTCCAGTGGTCATTACAAACTCAGTTTTATATCCAAAGAAATCTTGAGTTTTTGACTTGTGTCCAACTCTTGCATCCTGGTCTATCAAGGATCGTACTCCTTTTTGCTGTATAAACTTTTCATCTTGCATTATATCCCTGGCATTCTTAATAACTTCTGCTACCGCAGAAGTTTCACCATTGTCAATATATTGTTCAGTCTTTTCAATTAGATTCTCTACATAGTTTTGCATTGTTTCTTTTACTTCTTTATGATCTTCAATAGCTTTATAGTCAGGTATATTTTTATCAATATCATCTGGGAGCATACCTATCTCTTGCTCTAGGCCTTTTAGAATATGTTTTGCTATGTGCTTTAGTATTCTTTCAGGTGTTTTCTTCGCAGTATTAGCTTCTGTATGCGTAGCATCAATGCTTATTGACGTTTCTTTTATGAGACCGTTTTTTATGCACTGCTTTATAACTTCCTTTATGATATCGTCCATAGTAACAAGCTGAAGCTTATGTACTCTGAACTTAGCTAAAAGACTTGGATCAGGCAAGTCTTCTTCTGGATTTATACCAATAAACCAGCTATATGCCAGATTGTATCTAGTCTCTTCAATAACTTTGATATCTGACAGATTATATAGATACTGTAACACAAGCAGCCTAATCATCATTTCAGGTTCTTTAGCTGGGCGCCCATAGTATTTACAATATGACTTCTCAAGCATTTCATTTATAAAACTGAAATCAACAGCTTGATTTATTAACTTTAGCATATGATTTTGAGGAATTCTGTTGTATAATATAGAATACAGACTATATTGTTTTGGTTCACATCTTAACATATAGTTTACCCCCTTCTTTTGGTTATGGTTCATGCAAGTCCATTATACCATTTTGAGGGGGTTTTTCCTACGCATTTTCAGCATAATATTACATAAATGTTAATTTTTATTGCATGTTTTTCAGTGGTTTCAAACGTCCCCTTGCCACTTAAAACTAATAAAAGCTCTTATAAATTTTTTCTATACTATGAAAGCCTAATATGCTTATGCCATTTTCCTCCACCAAACTTTTTATACTTTCTTCATCCTTTTTGTCATACTCTATAGATATGCCACAGCAAGTGGACAGCTCCCGAGGTGTAGGAACTATAACATATTTTATTTTTCTTGATTTAAGTAGTTGTTCTAGAGCTAGTCCACTACTGTGAGAGGGAAATAAAATATAGTTTTTAATCATTTAAATCACTCACTACAGCATTTCAAGGAAGGCTTCAATTCTTGTTTTTATTTGTCCTGCATCCTCTGTGGAGTAATCAGTTTCTATATTTATCACAGGAATTCCCGCTTCTTTTAAAGCCTCTTCTACTTTTTTATATTCTACAGAGTAAGTATGGCAGAAGGAAAGATTTGAGTAAACCACTCCGTCCACTTTATACTCTTTTACATATCTTAGTATGTCTTGTATTCTTCCATCATTTGGAGTAAAGCACGCACAGTTGATTTCTAAATATCTATCAGCTAAGTTTTTGATTAGATCTTCTATACTTTCTCCTTCAGTGCTTACTTCATTTTCAAAGTATCTAGTTCCTGTACAAGTTTCTTCTACTACCACTTGTGCTGGAAGATTTTCTATTATATGATGAAGTTTCCAGTTTGGAAGAGCCATAGGCGTTCCTGTAATCATTAATCTCTTTTTATTATTTTGTGCTTCTACTTTTATCCTTTGCTCTAATTCATCGCATAATTCATTTACCTTTTGAGTAAATCTTGCCGGATTATCGTAAAAGGCTATTTGCGATACTAAAAGAGCATCAAGTCCACTTATTGGAGAAGGTGTAAACTTTCTAAGATCATATAATCTTTTAAGGGCCCTTCTCTTCTCATTACAGACTTCCATAGCCTTCTTTAAGCCTTCTACAGTAACCTTAACTCCGGTTAACTTCTCTACTTCCTCTATAAATAGCTTTATTTCTTCCATCCACATATTATAGTCTTTATTTCTCTTCATTTGTGGTAAATCCATCACATGCACTGGCACGTATTCATTTAGGATTTCCCAAGCCTTTTTCTTTCCATCACAAGTAGTCTCTCCTACTATCATATCGCAGGATTGGAAGTAAGGACAAGTTCCGCTTACCTTTGCTCCTACAGCAGCTTTTATAAGAGGGCATAAATTTCTTGGCAATAGTTTTTCCCCATCCTCTACCCAAAACTGAGAACCAGCACATAATCCAACGGAAATAGCGTTAGCTGCCAATATTACTTCATCTGGCACGAACACACAGAAAGTTCCTAAAACTTTTCCGCCTTGAGCCTTATGATCATTCAATTCTTGAACTCTCAATCCATGAACTTCTGATATTACGAAATTAAAGTAATTCATGCCCTCTGGCCTATTTTCTTGAGTTAAATACACTCCTCCATATAGTTCTGGTAAAACAGCACAAAGTTCATCATGCTTCTCCAAATCCATATTCAAGTTTTTCCATAGTTCTCTGTAATCTGCCATTAGTAAATACCTCCTAATATTTTTATATAAGGCATCTCCAAAAAATAGCTAGTCAGTCTACTCGGATATTTGACTAGTTATTTTTTACGATGTCTAAATTTATTTTTTACCCATCAATGCCGCACCTATGGCGCCTGCATACCTAGCTAAACTATTTGTATTTAACGGTTTTCCTAACCTTTTTTCAAGGCTTTCCAGCATATAAGGATTATCACATAAGCCCCCGGTTAAAAAATACCTGTCTGCCCTGCCATGTTTTTGACACAGGGAATTAACCTTTCCAGATATGGACTCTATGACTCCATGAGCAATATTTTCTCTTTTTTCCCCTTGCCCTATTAAGCTTATTACTTCAGACTCTGCAAATACAGTACACATAGAGCTTATGACAACACCTTGTCCACTTTTCCAAAGTTCACTCATTTCCATGATCTCCAGGCCTAAGGTATTCGCCATCATCTCTAAAAACCTGCCCGTACCTGCGGCACATTTATCATTCATAGTAAAGGAGGTTACTCTTCCTCCCTCTAAGGTTATTACCTTTGTATCTTGACCGCCTATATCAATGACAGTACAATCCTCCTTTGAAAGATAATAAGCTCCCATGCCATGACAAGTAATCTCTGTTAAAGTCTTATTAGCAAAAGGTACAGATACTCTTCCATATCCCGTAGCCACAATGAAACAATCCTCTAAGCTATCCTTAACATAGCCATTACTAATTAAATATTCTTTTATGTTATTAGCAGTTTCTTTACTGCTCCACCCTGTTGCAAATACAGAAGTATTAATTAAATTCTTCTCTTCAAAAATTGCTAACTTAGATGCAGTAGAACCTATATCTATGCCAATATATTTCAACTCAGCTTCATCCCTTCAACCACATTGTTAAGTAAGTATCGGATTTTGTAAACATTTGCAATATCCTATTAAATTATACTTTAGTTTATAGTCCAATTCTAATTGATAATTCCTATAGACAATTATTTCACTATCAGGATTATAAATTGATAAAATATCAATACTTCTTTGATATTATCAACTCAAAACTTATTGACAATTTTAAACGATTACATTATACTAAATTTACGTGGTAATAACGTGGCGTTATACATAGTCATTCTTGTAAACCCTAAACTGATGAGCAATCATGGTTTAGGTATTTTTTTTACCTTTATGCAAGCTCTATGCTATGAATTTTCAATCTACAATTCTATAAGCTTTCTCTTATAAATCACATAATTCTCATGTTTACAGTATTCTAAACCTATCAGTGAAAATCCCTCTTTGCCATAATTTATGAAAAATGACTTTAAAATTTGTTATATCTTACGAAAATACTACCATGCCACCAATTATAAGAAAAATCTGTTATAATTTATATAATGCAAAGGATTTCATTATTAAGCACAAGGAGGGTAAGATATGGGCAAGCCTTTATTTAAATTAAAGAAGCCTAAAATAGCCAAGGAAGGTAAATTTAAAGAGACTAAAGAAAAAAGAAATAAAAGTAAAAAGAATTATTTTAAGGGCAAAAACTCTATATTTAAAAATCTTATAAAATCTACCACTACTATTGTTCTATTTTCATTGCTATTATCCAGCATAGTTATATTTTTAATTACAAAAAATACTGTAACCGAAGATTTTAAAAACTCAACTATTCAAATACTTAACCAAAATAAAAATTACATAGAATTAATTAATAAAACCGTAGAGTCTACCTCTATGCAAATTTTTACTAATAATAAATTAGTATCTAAAATTTATGCTAATTACGAAACCTTCTATGATAGATTTAATGCCAAGCAGGAAATTCTTCAAGATGTTAAAGCTATTATAAATTATGGAAATCTAAATCTGATTAAAAGCATTCGTATTTATAGTGATGATTATGACTTCAACTTAGATACCGATGGCACTTTCATGTCTGATGAAAAGCTTGCAAAAGTCAAAGAAGAAGCTTGGTATAAAAAGGCCGTGTCCGATAGTGGTGCAGCTTCTTGGAGCATCCCACATAAAAATATTTTTGCAAATACTGATGAAACCATAATAAGCTATAGCAGAGTTTTAAAAAATGTATCTCTAAATAAGGCAGTGGGTGTACTTCAGGTGAATATTTTAGCTGAAACATTAAATTCTGCACTGAAAAACGCTAAGATAGGTCATAATGGTTATATTTATATTGTTGATGAAAATGGTTATGTTATATCCCACAAAGACCCTAAGCTTTTAGGAACTCAGCTTACAGGGGACTATGTAGAAAAAATCAAAAGTGAAAAGGAAGATTATTTCAAATTCGCTGATGGAAATACAAAGATGTTTGGAGTATTTACCACCTCCGAACTTAGCGGCTGGAAATTTGTTGCTGTAGTACCTGAAGCTGAGCTTTCCTCCTCTGCTAAGACCATTGGGATATTTACTATATTAATAATTTTTGTTTGTCTCGGAGTTTCTATTGTTATGTCCATACTAAACAGCACCAAATTCACAAAACCAATTGGTGAAATAATCGATGTAACAAAAGAACTATCAAAGGGAAATTTCAGAGTGAAATGTAAAGAAAATAAGATTTACGAAATAAATGAGTTAAATAATTATTTCAATGAGATGATAAAAAACTTAAGAGATATGTTCTCTACCACAGCAGAGCTGGCTATTGCTACAGATACCTCAGCTAAGAACCTTCTTAATATCTCAGAGGAGATAACTCACAGCTCTGAAGAAATAGGTGCTGCTTCCGGTGCCATAGCCAAGGGATCTTCAGAACAAACAGAAACTGCCATGATCTGCGTTGAAATATCCTCAAGCTTCAATTATGAACTAAGCAGTGCTGTGGATATATTAAATGAAGCAAATAAAGCTACAGATAATTCTAAGGAGATAATAGCCACTAACGAAGTAGTAATAGCTAATTTAAATAAAACCTCTTATGCAAACTCTCAGGCTATGTCCGAGGTTTCAAAAACCATATCTGAACTAAATAATAATACTAAGGACATTCTTATTATATTAAAGAAGATTCAAGACATTACAGAACAGACCAATCTACTATCCTTAAATGCATCTATTGAGGCAGCTAGAGCTGGAGAGGCCGGGAGAGGCTTCGCTGTAGTAGCAGAGGAAATAAGGAAATTAGCAGAACAATCTCAAAAGGCTTCTAAGGACATAAAAAGCATAATAGATAATGTAAATGGCTCCATAAAATTAACTTTAAATATTTCAGACCAAGCGCAAAATGCTTTCAAGGAAGAGCTTGACCAAGTTAATAAAACCATAGAATCCTTTGATTCCATAAAGAATTCTATAACTCATATAACAGAAGCTATGGAAGATGCCACAAAATCTATTAAGCTTATAGATACTGGCAAGGACATACTAAATAAATACATAAATACCATTGCAGAAATATCTCAAAGAAATACTGCTTCTACGGAGGAAGTTACTGCTTCCATTGATACTCAATCTATGTCCAATAATGAAATGTATCAATTAGCGCAGGTGCTAAATGAAAATGCTCATAAATTAAAGGATGTAGTAGACAAATTTGAGTTTTAAACAGTTCAAGGGAACGATCCAAGGGGACGTTTCCATTGCCACCTATGACAATGGAAACGTCCCCTTGGCACATCTACTCAATTATATAGCAGCTTCCATGCATTCTCTTGCATCTTCCTTTAAGCTCACTTAAGTATTCACTCAAGTCATCGCTAGAAATAAATTTGTGTTTAGCAACATTAGTGCCGGCTATAGATATGCTGACTATAGGGAAACACTCTACTTCACCTTTACGATTATTAGATGTTATACACCCTCTTGCCAGGTCATCATAAGAATAAAAGTCTTTTATTTTACTATCAAAGGCTTCAATTATATTTTTTAATATATCCTCTATTCCTTCACAGGCGATTATAGATATAAAATCATCTCCACCTACATGTCCAACAAAATGATACTTGGTTTCGGCTTCAGATATATTTTCTTGTATTATATCAGCTTGAAGCTTCAATATCTTATCTCCATTTTCAAAGCCGTAAACATCATTATAGGCCTTAAAATTATCCAAATCATAATAAATTACATAGCAATCTTGCCTTTCATGTATAATCCTCTTCAATCTATCCTCAATAATCACATTTCCAGGTAATCCCGTAAGTGGATTGGAATGTTTTGCATTATCTAGCTCTAACTTAGTGGTATAATCTAATAATTCTTTTACCGTTATAACTCCATAATACTTCCCTTCCTTAGTTATAATAATGTAATCATATAGATTTTCATCTTTTCTATTCATAGCGATGTTAGAAACCTGAGCTAAGGGGGTTTGATAGTCTACCTTTAGTGGATTACCATTCATAAGAAGCTTTATTGCTCTATTCATATAAACCGCATTGCCATACTGAGTAGCCAACCTAGCATAAAACCCATTTCTCATAACTAAGCCCACTACGCTGCCTTCATGATCCGCTACAGGTATTCCTTGAATATACGCATTATTTGAAAAAATATCATTCGCTATTTTACTTGGACTTTCAGGGCTTATGAACTTTTCTACTCTTGCTAAATTACCTATAGGTATATTATTAGAACTACAATAGGCTAACATATGCTCAAGCTTTTGAAATTTAGCCATGATATTTTTCACCTCTAGAGTTATCTCCCCTAACTCTTCACTAGGCCTTTGAAGTAAGAAGCCCTGTCCATATTTAACACCTAAATTTATTACGGTCCTTAATTCATTTATAGTTTCGATGCCTTCTGCTATAATATCCATGTTAGTAGCATTGGCAAATTCTCTTAGAGCCTTTACTAAAGCCTGATTTATAGGCTTTTTATCGATATCTCTTATAAGCTCCATATCTATTTTTATATATTGAGGATTGGTTTCTGCGATCATCCTTAATCCTGAATAACCTGCTCCAGTATCGTCTAGGGCAATCTTGTATCCTTGATTAGTGTAATTATCCATAATATTCTTAAAGGTTTTATAATCTTCTATTAATGTTCTTTCCGTAATCTCAAAGATAATATTTTGAGGATTAAGATTATACTCCGTTATAAACTCTCTTGTAAAGCCGCTTTTAAACTTTTCATCATATATTACCTTAGGATCTACATTTATAAATAGCATTTTAGATATCTTTTGCTTTGAAGCATTTTCTAAGGCTTTTATCCTGCAGAGATATTCTAGTTCCCATATTAGCCCATAATCTTCAGCCATTTTAAAGAGTATATCCGGTCTTTCTAAGCTGCTATCCTTAGGTCCTCTGCTTAAGGCTTCATAGCCTAATACATCCCCATCTACCAAGGAAACTATAGGCTGAAATAGGGTTCTTATACTTTTATTTTTTATTATTTTTTTAAGAGTATGTAAATTTATACTTTGTTCTTCTATTTTCATGGTGACACCTCATAAGGCATCTCTAAAAAATAACTAGTCAGTCTACTCGTCTATTTTTTGCGATACCTAAAAAATTTACAAATAACCTTATATTATAAAGTATAGCTAACAAAGTATGAGTAAATGTTAAAATAAGGTTAAGAATATTTTATTTTTAATTAACCTTCTTATATGATACTCTAAATACTTAGTTTAATATTTTTAAATATATTTTAACAAAACTTTTTTAATGTTTTTTACAAAAACTCTCTAGCATTCAGATCTCATTTTCCTTAAGTTTTGTCTATTCGTGTATAATTTTGCAGCTTTTCGAGCAATTGTTCGATAGAACTAGCTAATTTCATAGAATATGGCATAGCGCCTTTGTAAATACTATAATAAGGTTTTACTTTATTTTAAATGATAACTATAATATTTTTGTTCTATTTCTATATCTTAAAGAGGTGAAATTATGTTTTATAAAATAAAAAAATTGCTTATTGGTGAACCTTTGAAATCCTCCCAGTTACATCATGAAAAATTTGGTATCTTTAAAGGTTTAGCGATATTATCTAGTGATGCTATTTCTTCTGTAGCCTACGCTTGCGAAGAAATACTATGGGTTTTAATCCCCATAATGGGCTTGCTAGCCTATCAATCCTTATTTTATGTTACTATATCTATCTTAGTTTTATTAAGCATATTAATATTTTCCTATAGGCAGACCATAAATAGTTATCCTAAGGGCGGAGGCTCCTACATGGTGTCTAAAGAAAATTTAGGCGAGCTTCCAAGCCTTGTAGCAGGATCAGCTCTAACCATAGACTATGTTTTAACTGTAGCGGTAAGTTCCTGCGCGGGCTCTGCAGCTATAATATCCGCTGTGCCTGCGTTATTACCCCATAGAGTAACTTTAACAGTACTCATAATAATAATGATGACCTTAGGAAATCTAAGGGGTGTTAGAGAATCTGCAAGAATCTTTAGCATACCTACTTATTTTTTCATATTTATTACCATAATTATGATAGCTATTGGTATTATTAAATACCTTTTTCTTGGTTATGTACCACAACCTCCAGTAGGTATGCCAGAGGTTTATGGAGATTTAACAATAATACTATTTTTAAAAGCCTTCTCTGCAGGTTGTACTGCTTTAACAGGTATTGAAGCCATAAGTGATGGAGTGGCTAATTTTAAAGCCCCTGCTCCTAAAAATGCTAAGATTGTTTTAGGGTTATTGTTTTTAATAGTAGTAATAATTTTTGGCGGTGTATCCTATCTCTCTACTATTTATCATGCAGTGCCAAACCTTGAAAAAACAGTAGTGTCTCAAATTGCGGAAATGGTTTTTGGAAAAAGCAGCTTAATGTTTTATCTTATGCAAATAGCTACTACTTTAATTTTGATAATGGCTGCTAATACTGCCTTTTCGGATTTACCCCTATTGCTATCCTTTATAGCCAGAGATGGTTACGCTCCAAGGCAGTTTACAAAGCGTGGAGATAGACTAAGTTATTCTAACGGTATACTAGCATTAGCCTTATTAGCTTCCCTATTAGTTATAATATTTAATGGGGAAAGTCACTTTCTATTGCCGCTATATGCTGTAGGCGTATTTATGTCCTTTACTTTATCTCAAACAGGCATGGTAATGAAATGGATAAGGAGTAAAGAAGCTGGTTGGAGACATAAGGCCTTTATAAATGGTTTCGGAGCCTTTATCACTTTGATTGCTACAGTGGTTATAGGAGTAAATAAGTTTGTCCACGGAGCTTGGATGGTGTTTATACTAATTCCTCTAGGGGTGTTTATAATGAAAAAAATTAAAAGACACTACGATACCACTGCTGAACAACTAACCATGGAAGGAAATAAATTCCCTGAGATTGATAAGGACCTAGTTAAACATTTTATAGTACCTGTGGGTGGTTTAAACAGAAGTGTAATTAAAACCATAAACTATGCAAAATGTTTATCTAACGATATCGTAGCCTTTCATGTGTCTACTGATGATGATGAAACGAAAAAGTTAAAACAGAAGTGGGAAAAATACAAAATAGACGTACCTTTGGTAATTGAAAAATCGGAATATAGAGAGATATTAGCTCCCCTCGAGGCTTTTATTAAAGCACAGAATTATTCAGAGCATGATATTATAACCTTAGTTCTGCCTCAGATCACTGCTGAAAAATTACATTACAATGCTCTTCATAATCAAACCGCTACTCTTTTAAGAAGTAGCCTGCTAAAGAGCAGAAATATTGCTGTAATAACCGTGCCTTATATAATATAGCTATAAGTAAATATATAAAAAAATAGCTCTAACCTAAAAATCATAGTTTAGAGCTATTTTTCATAATTAAGATAAGGGTTTTAATTCACTTATCTTAAGCAAAAGGGCTATTTTATTAATTTATAAACTCTGCATTCATAAGGTCTTAATGCTATTTCTTTTATGTCTTCCTCTTCATGTGCTTCATAGTTGCTTATTATAAGCTCTTTTGTGCTAAATTCAATATCCTCTGGCAAATTAAATTCAGGGGTATTTTGTGAAAAGTTGCATATAACAAGCAGCTTTTCATTTTCTAGGGTTCTGGTATAAGCATATATTTCCTCATGCGCTTCTAGAATAATATCATATTGTCCATATATCATTGCTTCATTTTCTTTTCTTATTTTTATAAGCTTTCTATAGTAATTAAGTATAGAATTTTCATCATTAATTTGGCTTTCTACATTTATTTCCTTATAATTTGGATTTAATTTAATCCAAGGTGTTCCTTGGGTAAAGCCTGCATTTTCAGAGGCATCCCATTGCATTGGGGTACGAGCATTATCTCTTCCTCTTTCATAAATAGCCTTCATCATTTCATCATGATCTTTTCCTTTTAGTTGTACTAGCTCCCTGTAAGCATTGAAGATTTCTACATCCTTATAATCTTCTAAATTTTCAAAGGCTACATTGGTCATGCCAATCTCTTCTCCTTGATAAATATAAGGAGTTCCTTGAAGCATATGAAGGCATGTTCCAAGCATCTTAGCAGATTCCTTCCAGTATTTTTTGTCATCCCCAAAACGGGATACTATTCTTGGCTGATCGTGATTATTCCAGTAAAGGCTGTTCCATCCTCCCTTTTCTAAACCTTTCTGCCATTTTGAAAGTATGGCTTTTAATTCTATTAGCTTGAAGGGACCATTGCTCCACTTTCCGTCTTCACCATCACCAAGAGACATATGTTCGAATTGGAATAGCATGTTTAATTCATCTCTTTCCTCTCCAACATAGTCCATAGCAATTTCTGGGGTAGCTCCTGGAGTTTCGCCTACAGTCATAATATCATACTTACTTAATACCTCTTTATTAAGCTCCTTTAAATACTCATGAACTCTTGGCCCATTGATGGAATAAGGTCCAAAGTCACCATATAAAGCTCCTTCCTTCTTTGGTCCATCAGGGAAATCCTGCTGCTTTGAAATAGCACTGATAACATCCATTCTAAAGCCATCAATGCCCTTATCTAGCCACCATCTAACTAAATCTTGAACTTCTTTTCTAATCTTTGGATTTTCCCAATTTAAATCTGGCTGCTTCTTAGTGAAAAGATGTAAGTAATACATATCTGTAGCTTCATCATACTGCCATGCGGAACCGCTAAACACTGATCCCCAGTTATTTGGTTCCTTTCCATCCTTTCCTTCTTTCCATATATAGTAGTCTCTATACTCATTGTCCTTTGACTTTCTGCTTTCTACAAACCAATTATGCTCATCAGAGCTATGGTTTACCACTAAGTCTAAAAGTATTTTTATTCCCCTTTTATGAGCTTCCGCTAAGAGCTTGTCAAAGTCCTTCATGATTCCGAATTCTTGCATTATGTCCCTGTAGTCACTTATGTCGTAACCATTATCATCATTGGGAGATTTATAAATAGGACAAAGCCATATCACATCAATACCTAAGAATTTTAAGTAATCAAGCTTTTCTAATACTCCTCTTAAATCTCCAATTCCATCTCCGTTAGTATCCTTAAAGCTTCTTGGGTATATTTGATATACCACAGCTTCCTTCCACCATTGTTTCTTCATTTTAATACACTCCTTTTTCAATCATTTAAAATGCAAATAAAATTTATAGGTTAAGCGTTTACGCTTTTTTCAATGCACAATTCACAAAGCACAATGCACAATTGAGGAAATTTTTTCTCAGCTTACTGAGAAAAAATAAATTATATTATTTAAAGATTTTTTCGTTTTACGAAAAAATCCTCCTTAATTGTGCATTGTGAACTGTGAATTGCGCATTACATTAAATCTCCCTGACGCTTTCTCTTTCAACTATGCTATGAGGCATTATTATATTCTCTACCTTTTCCCCATGAATTATCACATTAAATAAATTTTCTGCTGCTCTTTTCCCCATATTATAAAGAGGTTGAGCCACCACAGTTAGAGCAGGTATGCTCATTTCTGCTATTTGAGTATTGTCATAGCCTATAATAGAAATCTCCTCAGGTATCCTTATGCCCTTCTTATAAGCTAAGGATAGTGCCCCTACAGCCATATCATCACTGGCAGCAAAGACAGCGGTAAATTTCTTCTTTTCTTCTAATAGATCTTCCATAGCTCTCTTACCACTATTATAGCTAAAATCACCATATTTAATTAAGCCTTCCTCAACCTCTATGTCATAATCCTTTAAAGCCTCAATATAACCATTGATTCTAGGCAGCCCTGCTATGGGATCTTCCTTCACTCCTGCTATCATAGCTATTTTTTTATGTCCTTTTTCTATTAAATATTGAGTAGCAGAATAAGCAGCCTGTTTATCGTCCACTTTTACATAAGGAATTTGGTATTTGTAAGACATGGTAGAAACTAGCATAGTTGGTTTATTTAAATCCATAATAGCCTTGTAATATTCATCCTTTGGAGCAAGGCTGGCTACTATGATGCCATCCACCTGTCTTTCTCCCAGAACTCTGATATAATCTAAGGTTCTTTCTCCATTCATCCCTGTATTACATAAAAAAACACTATAGTTGTTTTTGTGGGCTACCTCCTCTATGGCTTTAATTATTTCTGCATAAACTAGAGTTAAAATGCTTGGCATTAGTACTCCTATGGTATTAGTGCTTTTGGTAACTAAACCTCTAGCTATAGCGTTTCTTTGATAACCAAGCTCCTCCACCACTGCTAAAACCCTATTTTTTGTTTCTTCCGTATAGCCCTCTAGGCCATTTAATATCCTAGATACCGTGGCTACAGAAACCCCTGACCTTTTAGCTACATCCTTTATGGTTAGCTTCATAATTCTCTCCTTACAATTTAACGTAATCGTTTAAGTAAGCTTAATATAGCATAGTTATCTTTATTTGTCCATAGTACATATATTGCATTAAAGTTATTACATTATATCTTTGTCGTAATATGTTAAAGCTTTTGCAATATATATAGAAACTATATGTCACCCTCTCCTAATAACCTGTTACTTATATCATATATAAGTTAATTTTAACTATTGTTTCTCTATAGTCACAAGTGTTAAAATATATATCATATTTAAATAGGGGGGACATTTTTGAGTAAAAAAATTAAGCTATTAATCTTATTATTAGTACTGTTAATAGTAGGTTTAACCTATTGGACTATGAAAAATCCTGATACTAGAGGTTATATAAATAATAAAATCAATGCTTTTCAAGGTAAAACCCTCAATAGCGACTTTTCCACTAAAATAAAGTCAGCAAATCTTTCTACGGACTATAAAATTGAAGTAGCCTTAGAAGATATTAAAAATTTCGATTTAAACACCTTAAACATTCCTGTAGCTGTGGATGTTGATTCTTTATCCTCCAGTGACTTTACTATAAATAAGGCTAGTTTAGATAAGGCTAAAAAGCTTATTAAATCCATAAAAAACAAGAAGCTAAACATAGTCCTAGAACCCTATCCCTGGATTGCCAAGGGTACCTTATCAGAGATAGACTGGGAACCAGATAATATTGATGTATTTTTTTATAATTGGAATAATAAAATTTTAAAGGTTTTAATAGATGAAATTGCTGTCCCCTATCACGTAGATGCTATTTATGTAGGCTCAAACTTTGAGCAGATGGAATTTGCAGAGGACAAATGGGCTGAAACCATAGATTTTGTAAGAGCCTACTATAAAGGACTAATAACTTATAGAACTAATAAATGGGATACCGCTCATTGGAAGCCTTCCACTATAGAATATTATGAAAACAAGTTAAATAATAAGCTCTTTTCTAAGCTAGATTTCATATCCATAGCAGCTTATTTTGAGCTTACGGATAAGGATACTACTACGGTGGAGGATTTAGTACAATGCTTAGGCAGCACTACAAGATATGATAGAAAGCAGAATGTATATCAAGAAATAAAAAACTTTCATGATAAATGGAATAAGCCAATTTTCTTTGGAGAGCTAGGCTTTCCTAAAACAAAAAAAGCTTCCATAGAACCTTGGAATGCCTACCTTACAGATGAGGTCAGTTCTCAAGCTCAAGCAAATTGCTTCGAAGCTTATAGACAGGTCTTTGAAAAAGAACCCTGGCATCTAGGTTTTTCTATATTTGCCATAGGTGAAAGAAGTGAGGATAAAAGATATTATCCTGGTGAGGAAAGCAAAAAAGTTATAAATGAATGGTATAAATAAGTTTTTTTTATCCACAGAGCACTTTTTTTAATTCACAATTCACCATGCACTATGCACAATGAATGTGGATTGTCCATGGTGAATAGATAATCTTTAGAATACTATAGAAATAAAATTAAGGCATCGTAAAAAAAATAACTAGTCAAATGATAAGTCAATTAGAACCAAATGAAGAAATGGTTAATGATTTAATAAGTCTTGTAACTTTTTTAGTGCTAGAATGTATGGTGCAAGAGATGGAAGAAAAATTAAGAAAGATATAGAGAAATCCATCAAAGAATTATCAACAGAAGGGTGCGAGAATAGTGAAGATAACCATGAAAGCAATATTAATAAATGAAACTGATGAACAAAAACAAATTATAGATAATTTAATGTTAGTATTTTGTACAGCTATAAGATACTCATTTAAAAGGTTGTTAGAAAGTGTAAAAGTAAGTGACTTAGAGAAAGCTGTTGCTAAAAAATATAATCTAAATATACGTCAAGCAAAAGATGCAGTAGAATCAGCAAGACAAACTATTCTCTCTCAAAAAGAATTAGCTAAAATGATTTATGAAAATTATTGTAATAAAATTAAAGCTATTGAAAAGATATTAAATGGCAAAAAGAAAATATCAGATAAAAAAAGAAATGCTTTAATAAGTAAATTAGATAAAAGACAAAGAAAAGCTAATTATTTTAAGAATTTCATTGATACAAATACCATTCCTTCAGTGACTTTTGGAACTAAAGAAATGTTTATAAAAAAGTGTAAAGGCTTAATTTCTAAAGAAGAGTGGAAGAGTTGCAGAAATAACAGGATCTATAGTCGTGGAGATAAAACTAAAAGTGGTAATCCTAATTTAAGAGTTATTATAAAAAATGGTATGAGCTATTTAGAAATCTCAACACTTGAAAAAACATCTACTAATAGAGCTATTAAAATTCAAGTACCAATATATTTACCACAAAAGTTATCAAGAAAAACTGGTAAAGTTAATGGTATTAATTACAGAGAATTATTCTTAAAGTATTTAACAACTGGTGAAGCTTATCAAGTTGAAGTATTAAAAAGAAATGGTAAATATTATTGTCATATAACATTTGAATTACCAAAAACAGAAGTAGTTTATACAGGGCATAATGGAATTATGGGAATAGATACGAATCCGAATGGTTTTGCATTAACTATGATAGATAATAAAGGGAACTATAAATGGCATAGTTATTTAAAACAACATGAATTATTATATGCTAGAACTAATAGGCGTGAAAACTTATGTGGAGAACTTGCAAAACAGGTTATATCAATAGCTAAGACTTATAATTGTGGTATTGCCATTGAGGATTTGAAATTTAAAAATGACAAAGATGTTCATAGTAAATTTGCTAGAGTTAAACATCAGTTTATATATTCTAAATTATTAATTATGCTTGAAAATGCTTGCATTAGAGAAGGAGTTGAAATAATTAAAATTAAGCCTCAATTTACAAGTAAAATAGGATTGTATAAATATTGTCATCAATATGGCATGGTGGTTCATAATGGAGCGGCTATGGTCATTGCAAGACGAAGTTATAAATTCAAAGAAAAAATACCTAAAATATTAAAGGATAAACTAGTAATTGATTTAGACAAATTTAATAAGAAAAATGAATGGTCAAAATGGAATGAAATAAATAAAAATATAAAAGGGAAGGTAGGTGAAAATCCTGATTTATGGTTAGTAAATAGGAAGAAAATCCTTGGATTAGTAAGTTAATAATAACTTTAATATAGATTTAAACTGCCAAAGTACACTTAGTTGAAAGGCTTTGGTGGATCATGAATATTAGGGGCTAAGTAACACTCGCAATTCTGTTGTACTTTATAAATATATTAATTTATAAAGGCTATATGGAATTTTAGTATTATGGTACTAACCTAAGTAGTTGAATCCTGTGATACTACCGCTTTATTTAGTTAATAAAGTGAAAAATCATACAAACTGATATCGTTATTATTTGTTATGATTTTAGAAATCAGGCTTAGCTTTTTATGAATAATAAACTAACAGAAGAGAATATAAAAAAATTAAAAGAAGAATTAGAATATAGAATGACAGTAAAAAGGGCTGAAATAGCAAAAGAAAAATTAGTAGCTGCTGCACATGGTGATAGATCAGAAAATGCAGAGTATAAAGAAGCTTGTGCAAACTATAGAGAAAATGATAATAGAATTCAATATTTATTAACTATGATTTCAACAGCAACTTTAATAGATGATAAAAATATAGATAACTCAATATTGGGGATTAATAGTAAAGCTAGAATTAAATTTATAGAGAATGAATATGAAGCTATTGTAACATTAGTAACTACTATGGATGTAGATCCTGAAAATATGCGTATAAGTATAGAATCAGATTTAGGGAAAGCATTATCCGGCAAAAAAGTTGGAGATAAGGTTGAAGTTGATGCTCCAGGAGAAAAATATACAGTAGAAGTACTAGAAATATTATAACCTGACCGAAAAAGCCAATGATTCTTTTATAGGAGGCCGTTACCTTTGTTTCCCTATAATATCATTGGCTTATTTCTTAATATTTTATTTACTTTATATTTTATTTACTTTCCTGTTCTCACATTCAGCCTTCTTACGCTCAGCCAAGCTAGGCCATATAATAATGCTGCAATAACAATATTTTTTATAAAAAACATTATAAAATTATTATAGGAATAAGCATTTATTAAAATATATCTAATTATTCTACTTAAATTATCTATATTACCTACTATCATAACTGACACCCCCAAAACAATCCAAAGCTTATAGCCATATCTATACAATAACGCACCTAGCAGATTAAATACTGCACAAAAAGCCATAAACATTAAGAATACTATTATAAAAATATAAAATATATTATTCTCTTTTGTATTAAAGTATATAAAGTCTTCTAATGGCTCTTTCCCTATGGTTTCAATAATAATATTATCTATTTTTAATAATACTACCTCTATAGCTGTCATAGCTGCACATAATAGACTATTATGAATTATCAATGCCTTATAAAAATCCTTACGGGTAGAACTAAAGCCAATAGCTGTAGGAAAGCTTTCATAATACATTTCCATATTACTAACTATCATATATATACCAATAGCTATAATATTTCCAGCTGCTACATTAATAAGTCTACCTCCATTTTCTGAAATTCCAAATCTACTAGCCCCGAAGCTTATAGTACCATATCTACCAACAAAAATAGCATTTAAGATATAAGCAGCTATATTTACTAAAATTACTACAACCCAAAATACTATAAAAGCACGTTTTGAATCCTTAACCATAAATCTTATCTGTCTTTTTAATGATTCCATGTCTCACCCCTCCTAACTCTCTAACTCTTCTGTTAAATATATAAATAGCTTTTGTAAAGGCATAGCACTTATTTCCACATTATTTTCTCTCAGCTCTTTAATTTCCTTCTCTGTGAAATCTCCTAAAACTCCCACCAAAGCTGTAGCTCCAAAGGCTTCTTTATAAAGAATCTTTTTATTTTTAATCATTGTCTCTATGAATTCATTTCTTCCATTTAAGAATCTGGCCTTTTCTTTAAAGTCAGCCACTTCTTCTTTGGCTTGGACTTTTCCATTATTTAAAATTATAACTTCTTCAAATAAATTGCTTACTTCGTCAATTAAATGAGTGGATAATATAATAGTCCTTTTATTTTCCTCATAATCCTGAAGCAGCAGATTATAAAACTTCTCTCTAACTGCAGCATCTAAGCCTAAGGATGGCTCATCAAAAATAGTTAGAGGAGCTCTTGAACTTAATCCTATGATTAACCCTAGGATGGATTTGTTGCCTCTTGATAGTTTTTTATATATCTTCTTAGTATCTAATTTAAATTCTTTTACTAAGAATTTTTTATATTCTTCATCCCAATTTTTATATAAGGTTCCTGCTATATCTAATATACGGCTTACTTTATAATCTTCTATGGGCATTTCTTTTTCTCTTACTAAGCATATATTCTCCATGGCTCTTGAATTTTCAAAGACCTCTTCGCCATAAAGCTTCACTTCTCCACTATCTCTAATTACTTGACCACAAATTAAATTTAAAACAGTAGTCTTCCCTGCTCCGTTTCTCCCCAGTAATCCATAAATCTTATTTTCTTCTAGCGTTAAGCTGATATTATTAACCACTTGTACTTTATCATAGATTTTAGTTAAATTCTTACATTCTAACATATTACCTCATACCTCCCTTATACTCCTCTATGGCCTTTATAATATCCTCTATGGTAAGCTCCACTCTCTCTCCCTCTTTTACCAGCTCAGGTATAACCTCCTTAAAAAAGCTATTTTGTCTTTTCTTTAAAATCTTCTCTCTAGCCCCTTCTGCCACAAACATTCCTAATCCCCTTTTCTTATAAAGAATTTCTTCTTCCACTAAAATATTTAACCCTTTCCCAGCAGTAGCAGGGTTAATCTGATATACCTTGGCAAACTGGTTAGTAGAAGGTGCCTGCTCCCCCTCCTTTAAATTACCTAAAAGTATCTCATTTTCTATGCTCTCTGCAATCTGTATATAAATGGACTTATCTGAATTTAAGTCTAACAACCTCATCACCTCCCTAATATAATATATACTCCGTTACTTATTCGGTTCATTACTTATATAACTAACTATATAACCATTTCGTTATTTTGTAAATAGCTTTTATAAATATTTTAGTAAATGGAGGAAATATTTTGATTTTACGCCGTATTACTAAATATATGTAAAAAAGGAGGTCTGTAGAAAATTGAAAAGGAAATTTATTATACCTTTAATGTTATTATTAATGCTCTCTGCCATAGCTGGTTGTTCTTTAAATAAAGATGTATCTTCTAAAAATCCAATTAAGGAAAGTAACCTTCTAACAAATATTGAAACCATAGATACAATGGAAATCCTCTTTGACAAGACAGGAGGGCCTATGTGGAGTGGCAGGTACGAAATAATTATAAAAGATAAAAAAATAATACAGGATATTGGCAGCCTCATAAATAAAAGTACCTTGCTTAACCAGGAGGAAAAAGAGGCTAAAGCTAAAAAGCTAAGCGGTGGCGCAAAAAAAGATAATAAAATTAAATTTTCCTATAATAATGATAAGGTAAGAGAGTTTTCTTTTGCTTATGATTCCCCTCCCTTTGAAGTAGGCTTATTGAACTTTGAAAATAAAACCTATGAAATTCCTTATGAGGCTGTAACCTATATGCATGATCTCTCAGAGCATAAAAGTGCAGCAGGAGTTATAAGCGATTCTGCAAATAGTATTTTTAAGAAGTACCATTGGACTGCTGACTATAAAATCAATAGCCTTAGAGAAAAGCTCCCCTCTAATCTTAAGCATAAGGCAGGAGAATATCCCTACAAAATATACTGGGCTTATAACAACGAGCTTTCTAAAGCTATTGGCTTAGATATGTCTGAGTATTTGGATAAAGAAGTAATTGTAGACATATATAGATTAAGAGAAACCCTGCCGGATTTTATGCAAAATAGATCAGGTGCTAGAGGCATCATTGTTCGTCATGAGGATAAAATAATCGGAGCCTTTATTGATGCTGGAAGACACAGCTCCTTTGCCTGTTCCCTTGATAGAAAAAGCCTAGAGAATATAACTAAAAAACCATGGGATCAATGGATATTATCTTATATGGATGAACAGGATGAATTAGAAAATAGACTATCAAAGCTCACTGCTGAAGATATAATAAATGAATATATAAAAGCTTTAAACGAAAAAAATAGCTCCCTTGCAATGGCATGCCTTTCTAGGGATAATATAGTCCGTTACTTATCTATGAATATGGATAACAATGACTTATACAATAGAAATGAAGATATAGAAACAAATAATATTAAAAGTGCAAAACTTGTTAAAATGGAAAAAATTAAAGCTTCTATAGATAAAAATGATGTTATGGAATATAATGTAATCATATCCATGGAATTTGTAAAAGTCATTATAGAAGATGATGGCGATGTATTTAGAATCATTAAATTAAAAAAAGAAGGCCCTAAAGGTGCATGGAAAATATATAGTATGGCTACAGGCTAAAGGAGGAAGTCTTCAATGAGGTTTAAAAAAATATATGTGTATATAATAATAGCCCTATTGCTCCTATGCACACTTTATCTTTATCCTAGAAAATTTAATAATTCCTATAACGCTATAATCTACAGATTGGGAGATAAAAGCCATAGTGAAAATATACAAATCAATATAGAAGGCTGGATTTCTAATAGGTTTTTTAGGAGCCCTAGTTTTAAAGGAACAATTTTTATAGGAGAGAAAAAGCTTTCTGATATAAACATGAAATTTGATAAAAACAATAAGGCAGATATATTTTATTTTGATGAAGCTTCTGGAGAATATAGGTCTTATGGATTTATAGTAGCAAAAAATATAAGAAAACAATTCACAGTAGGCATTTCAGAAGCTAAGAACCCTGACGATTCTGCTAAACATTGGAGCAGTAAAGATGGATTAATGCTCTCCGCTCCAGCTAATAACAGAGATGAAGCCTTAGAAATTTCAAAGAATTTGATGAAACCCTTAATTAATAGTTCTATATTAAAGTAGGTATATACACAATCTTGTTGTTAGATAAGTGAAATCGGTAAATTATTATATACATACCAATAATTTTACTGGAGGGCTCAAATGTGAAGATTAGTAAGGCAATTGCCTCGTTTATGTGTGTATTAGCTTTGATATCTTGTATAGGCTGTAATAAGACTGATAAAAAAAGCGTAGCCTCAGATGACAATAAGAGTATAAATGAACCTAAAGTAATTTCAAAAGAACAACCCCCTAATGAGGATATTGAGGACTACAAAATTAAACCCAATATAATTTTTTATGTTTTGAAGGATGAATATCTTGAAAACAATGACGTAAATAATCCAAATGTAAGTGAATTAATAAGAGTATTTATTTGTTATGACGGAGTGGAAAATCAGATATACTCTCATTCAAGCACAGTGTTTTTTGACAAGGTAGTTAATATTCAAGAACTTAGAGATAAATTATTTCTAAAACATCCTAACACACTTAAATTGCCTCCAAATACTATTGTAAGCAGTAAGGTATTAAAAGTGTGGGAATCTCAACATTATAATGGTTTAGGCAGCTATTCAGATGAATCACCAAGTGGATTAACTTATTCTAAAATACGAGACTGAAATATTCTTTAAGAGGAGACTTTTTCAATGGAGTATAAACAACTAGATGATTATTCTAAAGGATTTTTAGATAGGATATTAATTAGAATTCCTGAATATAAGCAATATGTGAAATTCAAAAAATATAGTTATGAGCGTGATGGCGCCTATGCTTATATAGATATTCCTTGCCCATCCGATGCAGAAAGCAATTTGCGGATTTCAACCTATGGTGATGAGATAACAGTAAGATTTGACTATTTTCATTGTCATTTTGGATATAGCGATAGCCATGAGGAAGATTATGATGAAGTAATCAAAATGATTAAGGAAATCATTAATGAAGACATTATTAATATTACTGGAACAAGAGAAGGAAATTTGGCTTTTAGTTGTTTTATTAAGCCGGAGGAGATAGCCTCTATGGAAATTGACTACGATAACTATGATGCTATCAGTATAAAATCATGGAAGGGTAGCTTTAATGAAATAATTAAATATAGTACAGATTAGTAGAATATATAAAACAAAGACTATTCATATTATGTGAGGTGTAAAACATGTTTAGATTAGGAGTAATCGAAGAAAGCTTAGAGCATAAACAAGCTCTTGACAAATTAATACCATTCTTCTTTTCACAGAGAATTGAGAATGTACCAGAAGACATTGAACCTGTTTGGCATACGAATGAATATCATGTGCCTGATGAAAAAATTGAACCCATATTAGACTTCCTTTCAAATGAAATAAAGCTAACATGGTATATTCACGCTTTTTCTGATAACCAGTTATATGTCACACTAAAAGGAAAAGTGTTCAAGCTTTCTCCACAAAAAGACAGTACATGGAACGAAATGATTGAATACGGAATAGAAAAAGCAAATGTTGAAAGGCGGTTTCTTGAGAATGTACCTCTGCATGTTTGATATAGATTATGAGCCCAATCCGTATTTGCAGTTAAGACACATTCTTCACATATTATTAATCAATTATAAATTTACAATGTTGGATATAGAAAATTTATCTTGAGAGGAAGAAAATGAAAAAGTGGAGTATACTGATTTTTTTAATGTCAATTATACTTATTCCAGGTGGGTGTAAGTCAACAATAAAAAATTCATCTAATTCTTTAAACATCACTAAGGAAGATGAGAAAATAATTCAACAATATCTCGATACAAAAACAAATGATATTAGTTCAACCAAAAGTGGAAAAATGTACAGTGCATTTATCCTATTAGGTACAGATAATGATAAGATATATGTCTGGATGCTAAAGGAGGAATGTATAAAAGATGGCAGCGACGTGATCATGACAAATGGAGTATCCTCACCCGTAGTTCTATATGTTAAGACTGGAGAGACGGGAATAAAAATTAAAAGTCATAAATCCCCAAAGGATGGAGAAGAATATGGTAAAAGTATAAAGAAATTATTTCCCCAAAATGCTATTGATTTAATTTCAAATATTTCTAATGAGCGTATGGCACAACTTAAAGAGGTTATAAAGAATAGAGTTAAGGAAGATATAGAGAATTAAGTAAGAGTTCTTGCTGATTAAATTCACACTTGTAGAATAGGGCGAAATATCGAAAAGGAGCGAGTAATTATGCGGAAAATTCTTATTCCTAAAACGTTCATTGTGATGGTGTTTATACTAATAATATTTACTACAGTAGCTTACGCAGGTGATTTGCCTGAAAGTTTGTTAGGGGATAATAGTGTAAAAATATTTACTGCCACTGTTACGGATGTAAATAAAGAAACAACTACTATAAGAGTTATCCATAAATTGAAAGGAGAGATTTTAGAAAATCAGACACTAAGTTTACCCTACCTTGAGTTTAATGGTAGTAAAGATAACAAACCTAAGGTAAATGATAGTTGTATAATCACCATTCGAGATGATAAGTCGTATTATAGCTTTAAAACAACATCAACTGACCCCAAAACTTTAAAGCTTTTAAATCATACTACAAACATTAGCATGAATATGGAAGGTCGGAGTATGGATGAACGGTTTGAGGAGTATATCAACACAGGTGTATATGAAAAATCAGAGCAAAACAGATTGAATAATAAAATTGAAGTAGGCACTAATGCATCATCAGTTCAATCCTACGCGAATAATAATTATAATCTTAAGTTCATATTGTTGATTTCAGGAGTGATTGTTGTACTTCTAGGACTTATTTGGATGCTAAAAAGTAAAATAAAAAAGCGATTATTGTGATAATGATTAAACTGATAATTCTTAGTATGATCCATTCAAATCATTGAATGAGTATTTACGTTATTATGGCAATATGATGACATAAAAGATACCAAATGATGCCTAAATTAGAGCATCCTTTTATTATTTAACGTCTCAATTGTAAAATATGACAAAATACATAGAGTGAGTTTAATAAAAAGTAACGATTTTAAAACCAGAAAAAAAGAGATGAATATAATAATCCTTGATTAAGATCACAAACAAGCATATCCCAATATCTTATAAAGCACTCAAGTCACCTTAGCTTGAGAAAACAGAGCGAAGGCATCTCTCAGTCTACTCGTCTTAGGAACGTCTTGAGTATAAAATTTTAGCATAATCCGTGCAAGGGGCCTTTTCAATGGAGTACAAGCAATTAGATGATTATTCTAAAGGATTTTTAGATAGTATCTTAATTAAAATTCCTGAATATAAGCAATATGTAAAATTCAAAAAATATAGTGACGAGAGAGATGAAACCTATGTTTATATAAATATTCCTTGCCCATCTGATGCAGGGATCAATTTGTGGATTTCAACCTATGGTGATGAGACAACAGTAGGATTTGACTATTTTCATTGTCATTTTGGATATAGAGATAGTCATGAGGATGATTATGATGAAGTAATCAAAATGATTAAGGAAATCATTAATGAAGGCATTATTAATATTACTGGAACAAGAGAAGGAAATTTGGCTTTTAGTTGTTTTATTAAACCGGAGGAGATAGCCTCTATGGAAATTGACTACGATAACTATGATGCTATCAGCATAAAATCATGGAAGGGTACTTTTAATGAAATAATTAAAGGTAGTACAGATTAGTAGGATAAAACAAATTATTATAAGTACCTTTTCAACGCATTCAATTTGTAAAGGAGGGTCAAATTGCTTAAAAAAGTATCAGTTTGGTTCTTGGTAATAATATTAATCACTTCTTTATTTATTAATTTCCATCAGTATGGTCAAATTCGTAGCTTCAAGGATAAGCAAAATAGTATAGATAAGGAAACTAAAGCACAAATTCAAACACTTGTAAATTATCTTGAAGAGATAGATAAATTAGATAAAAATACGCTTGAAGGGCAGATGAATTTAACATATCTTTCGCTTGCCTTTTCATCTTACAAAAGAAATGAAATTGTATCAGATGCATTCTACAAGTTGCAGCTCTTAATTCATTCAAATGAAAATTTATCTACTGATGAAATTCGACAAATTAACAGCATATTAAAAAAAATTATAAAACCAGAGAAATCAATAATAGATATAGAGGCCTGCAAGGAACTAGATAATTATATTTTATCAACTTTCTTAAGATAATCATTTTATAACCTTTAGATAGGCAATTACAGGATATTATGACTTTATGTACCTTGCTTCGTATTAAATTATAAAAGTACAAGGGGGAATTTAATATGAGGTTACCCAAAAAAGTTATGTATTTATGTCTCTTTCTAATTGGTGCTTTACTTGTAGTCTGTAACCTAACAAGTACAAAAAATAAATTACCTTCAGCAAAGCCAAAAGATTTCAATTTTGTCTTTAGTTACGGGGTAGGTTCTAGAAATCAATTAGATACTATAAAAGGGACGTATACTAAAGACATGGTTGCAGAACCATCAATTAGTACGAATTTAAAGCTATCTGACGAGGAAATGAATACTATTTATTCAGAAATGAGAAATATTAATATTTTAGATTACTCTAAAAATTTTCACCCAGAAAATAACGCAATAAAAACACCATTCTATACTTATTATATAAAAATAATTGCAGATGGTATAGAAAAAAACATATCTTGGGAAGATGAAAATGCATCTCCATCAAAAGAGGCTGTTCAATTGAGAGGACTTTTTAAAAAGATTCAGGAAATAATAGAGAGCAAGGAAGAAGTCAAGAAATTACCTAAAGCAAAGGGAGGATATGATTAATAAACAATATTCTCAAATTATTTATTAATTATAAGTCTAAAATATTTAGATATTAGCATTTTTTTATGCAGCGATTTAGATTTAAACCTGCAAGCATCTGGGTAATTAAGGCTCCTTTTGATGTAGCAGATGAAATCTTTATGGCGTTAGAGCTTGAAAATAGAAGCCTTGATGAAATTACAGGTACTGTAGTTTATGACAAAGCTTTTTTGAATAGAGTTTGAATACTTAGGATACTTTTTTGTCATTATCTCTATAATATGTTTTCTGATAATGTTCCTTAGAATGCTATAGAAATTAAAATTTATGATATAATATGGTTATTAATTAAATATCATAGCATAAGGAGTGGTTCTATGAATTTAGCTCATAAATCTTATGTTTCCTTTGAAGAGTATATAAAAATAAAAGAGTCTAGTGACTTCTTAATAGAATATTTAGATGGAGTTATTTTAATGGCCCCCTCACCTTCTACAAAGCATCAAAGGATTTCTGGTAAACTCAATACTAAGCTCATGATTTTTCTCGAAGGAAAACCTTGTGAAGTGTTTCAAGCCCCCTATGATATAGAGCTAAAAAGAGAAGGAATAGAGGGTAAAAGAATAGTTATACCAGACTTAAGTGTGATTTGTGATAAAGAAGGCTTTACAGAAAATAATTATGTTGGAGTACCTTCTCTAATAATAGAGATTTTAAGCCCTTCTAATCAGTCTCACGATTTAATTACTAAATTGAACTTATATATGCAATATGGAGTTAAGGAATATTGGATAGTTAACCCCATGAAAGATGCTATTACTATATATGTGTTAAATTCAGAAGGTTTATATGAGCAAGCCGATATAAAGGTTGGCAAGGGTATAATAGAATCTTCCTTCTTAGAGGGGTTCACTATAAATTTAGAATATTTATTTAATTAATACTGATCCATGAACTTGATATGACAAAAATAGGATGCTGCCAGCATCCTATTTTTATTTAATTGGTTACACAATGGGCATATAACTTTTACTTTCTTCTTCGCTTTGCAAATCCTTTATGAGATTGCAAAGCTCTATTATTGTACTATTTAGGTATTATTGACCCTCATTTCTATTATTTTTATTATTAGTATAATGATATATTTACCGGTCCTAATAATCCTGTAGGCTCCTGAACAGCAAATTGAGAAAAAGCATCCTGATGAGCCTTAACTAATGTATTTGTAACCTCTACTATTAGGCTATTTGTACCCTTTTGAAGATCACCCGATATATCGAACTTATATGGAGGACATATTCTAACACCAATGCTTTTGCCATTTAGCCAAACTTCAGCTACTTCGTATACCCTTCCTAAATCCAGCAATGCTTTTTCTGCTGCTTCTTTTGCCTCAAAATTAATTTCATATCTAAAAGTTCCAGAAAAATGTGGATATAAGTTAGGTTTAGCCAGGTTCACTAACTCCCTATGCTCTATTTTCTCTTCAAAATTCGGGTATTCCAATGCTGTAGTCATGGACACTTTCCATTCCCCTGATATATTAAGCTTTTGAACTTCCTTCAAGTCCTCCATGTTATCTACAGCAAAATTTTCTGAATCCTCACTATCAAATATTATTATTTTTGACTCATAAGCGGTTAAGCTAAGAGATAATTCAACTCCATCGCCATTTGATTTCGCGCTACATTTCTTTATCTTATTTTCAAAAGCATCATAGTATACTGCCCTCTTCTTTAATGGAATATATACCTTGGTATCTACGCTTTCATAAGGATGCTCGTTAAAGAACATAAATATATCTGCATCATTTTGCTTGTAGTGATAATAAGTTACATAAGGCTCAAAACTATCTAAAGTAATTTCGTTGAAGCTAAAATTCTTTATCTTCTCTGCTAAAATATTAAGTTCTGCTATCACGCAGTTTTCACTTTCCCCTAGAGTGTTAATTAACTTTTGAGCATCAACGCATTCGCTGGCTCTTTTCGGAAGACTACTAATAAAAATAACCTTAAGTCCTTTTTCCATACACTCAGCTATGCTTTCCAAGAAGTATTTCGGCAGTGCCTCTGCATAAGGAATTACAAGACATTTGAAGCTTTCATTGTTTACTGTTAAATTATTATCTTTTACCTCTAAACCTTCTTTGAAAATATCAGCAGGAATAACGTCGCAGTCGATTTGATTCTGAATCAATTTTTTTACTGCCTTTTCAAATGGAATATATTCTCCTGACCATTCTGCCTCTGCATGATAAAGTACAGCAACAGTGGCTACATGGTTTCCGTCTGAAAGCAGATGGCTTATTCTGTTTGTATAATCAGACCATGTCTTCATGTATTTAAATTGAGGATCATTGCCTCCCGCATAAAAATGCGGTGGACAATCCCAGTCCGGAAATGCCTTTGGTGAAAACGCATGTGGTACAAAATTATTTACACCTCTTACAAGGAGATGATCTGTAAGCCACTTCATAAACTTTAAACCTTCAACCCAGCCATAGGCGCCAAAGAGCTCGCACATAGTCCTTCCCTTTTTCTTAGGGTCTATATGACCAAGCGATGCTCCAAGCTTACCAAGTCCGTAATGAAAGAATTCTCCATCCCAGCCTGCTGCAGTAAAACCCCTGTGTTTAAAGTCCATTCCGGGTACGATTTGTCCTCCGATAACATCAATACCGGACATATCTTGACCATTAAGTGCTCTAAAGAAATGTCCAGGTCCATAACCAAGCCTGCTGTGAGAGCCATTATCTTCAATTACATGCCCTATGTACTCAACCCCGTGCTCCCTACACCAATCTCCTATCTGATCAGTAAAGTTTTTGCCGTAAAGTTTGCTTAGGACATTCATATAAGCATATCTAACTGAATGAGTTTTTTCTCCTCCCTCTGTAAATAGAAGCGGCAAATAGATTAGGATATCTTCACTTATTTCATGCTGCAGTATCTGCAGCATATCATTTCTCCAAGGAAGTACCATTTTAGTCTTTCCTATAGCACCCTCAAAACCCTTTATGTTCCCAAACCTAGGCTCATCAGAGAAAAATCCTGCAAGAGTCTTTCCAAAGTAATCTTTGTATCTATTATAGTGAGCTTCATAAACAGTATCTATTAAAACTCTTGTTGCTTCAGGCACAAGAGGATTTAAATACTCCTTAGTCTGCTCTTCTCCTCCGCTGCGTGTCTGGAAAACAATAAATATGCTCCAATGTCCTTCTGGCAAGTCCCAGTAAAGCATACCATCTTGTACATATTTAGAAACATCTATAAGAGTTTTTTCATCAATTGCTCCTGTCTCATCATCTGATATTTTTGCGGCTATTACTCCTAAAACCTTGTCTTCTTCTTCTGCTTCGTATTCCAGGCTTAATGCTGCACGTCCTGAGAAATATTTCACTATAAAAGAAGAATCTTTTAATGGTCCTGCAAAATCCATACGATGAACATTTATATACCACTTTTTAAGTTCTGGATATTTTTCTTTTATCCTTCCCGCAGCATATCCTGTTGGAAAGTGACTGTCATCTAAAACCCAAACCTTCATGCTGCGTTTTCTCGCCTCATCCATTATGATATCCATATCCCTCCACCATAAGGGACCTACAAAATCAGGGTGAGGCCTCGATTCTATGCAAACAGCCTTAATTCCAGCCTCATCTATATTCTTCATATAATCCTTAAGAATCTCTTCATTTTCAGCATGTTGCCAGAAAAAAGGCATTATATAATTTTTAGCTTTATTATCTAAAACTTCTTCTAGCCTTTTCATAATCCACCTTCCTTACGCTAAGACTTTAATATAAGTAAATCATAACATTTTTGTAACTTACTATCATATAAGAACAAAGCTTATACACTAACCAAATTTAATACTGCACAAATTACAAGACTTGCTAGAGCTGAAAGAACAAGTTACGTAGAATTCAGTATCTATACTAATAGGGTAAAATTTTCTTTAATTCCCCTCATTCTTTTAGCCCAGTGCCTCAATCCATTCAATCGCCAGTTCTGACCAGCTTGCTACATGTGAATTAATCTGCGATTCTTTTTTTGCACTTGTTTTATCTGCCAATGATAATCCATGGTCTCCATTAGAATAAATATGTAGTTCACATTGGATGTTCATTTGGCAAAGTTTTTCTGCATAACGAATACTGTGCAATGGTGATACCGCTTCATCTGTAAAAGTGTGCCACAAAAAGGTAGGTGGTGTATATTCATTAATATGCAATATCGGATTGTAAGTCTTTATCTCGTCTTCTGAAGGATGATTATTTCCGAATTGCGCTTTTCGCGACATATCCCAAAACGTTGCTATATCTATCCTTTTTTCTGTAGTCCCTGTTATATTTTTCATATTTACTTCTTTATCAACTTTTTCTTGTATCTCAGAAATATTAAGTTCAAGATCTAACAATGGATAACATAGTACTACCGCATTTGGTTTAAGTTCCTCCGACTTTCCCTTTCCACGTAAAAGAGGTTTATTCCAGTAACTCCCGTATAATCCACAAAGATATGCCCCAGCTGAAAAACCTAGAATAACTACTTTATTTTCATCTATATTCCATTCCTTAACATTATTTCTTACTATACTAATGGCTTCTGCTAAATCATATAGAGGCTTCGGATATGCAGAATTTTCTCCAGCCGTTGCCGCTGTTGAATACACCAAAACTGCTGCATGATAACCCGCAGCATTCATTCTTATTGCAACACTCTCACCTTCATATGGACTACAATCCAAAAATCCTCCTCCAGGGCAAACTAGAATTATCGGCCTTTTTTGTGTCGCATGGACATTATCTAAAATATATGTTGTTAATGTTGTACGTTCATTGTTACCTATTATAATTTTTTCATTAATCAAGTATTATCCCTCCAATTAGTACGCTCTTTCCACATCTGGATGTCTTTGAGAACTTCAGCCTTGTATTTCAATGGAATAGAATATGAAACATATTTCAAATCCCTTGGACCATCCCCAGCATGAACTACTAGCATATCTTGGATACCATTATTCCATAACTCATTGGCATTTTCCAACTTAGTGCAAATTGTTGTTATTAGATAATTTATTTGTTCCTTTGGTAAAAGAAAAAAATCATGTGCCGATGCTATTTGTTGAAAACCGAGTGATTCTAATTTTAGCAAATCATCAAAAAATTTACTCATTGGAAGCTCATGCACATTAGGACAATAGAAACGTCTTCCGATACTATCTCCGGAAATCAGTATCCTACTTTGTTCATCATAAAATAACAAACTGCCTTTTGTATGGCCTTCAGCACCATAAACATATAATCTACGTTTTCCTAAATTAACAACATCTCCCGAGTACAATGGATGCAATATTCCATGGTAGGCGGTAGCCGGCGTTTCCTCGTTTCCATGTAAAAGTATTTCGTCTGCAGGATGTATCCAAAATTCATCAAATTCATCTAAAGCACCTGCATGGTCGTAATGACCATGCGTCAAGAGCAACTCAACAGGTTTTCCTGCCAGTTTTTCTGCATATTTTCGTAGCCCTCTAACCGGAAGACCTGCATCAATAAGAACTGCTTTTTCATCCCCTATTACCATCCAAGAAACTACTGGAGCTTTTTCAGTTTCCCACTCTGGACAAGAAACAAGGTAAAAATTATCTGCTACCTTCCTATGAAAAAAGTGTCCTATTTTTATAGACATTTTCTTTTTTCCTCCTTAGGCATTCCCCAAAAAGCTGTTAATACAAAACCCAAAATTAAACCTAATAAAGAACTTATTATTGCGCCATAAAATCCCATATCAATTCCATTTGGAGCAATAAAATTCAAAAATCCAAAAATACCCGTTGCTCCAAATGCATATACTTTTGTTCCCATTAATGCTGCTGGTATTGCCCCTAAGCTACCTGCAATTATACCAGTAATAAATGGTTTTTTTAGTGGAAGTAACACGCCGTATATTCCTGGTTCACTAACTCCCAAAATACAGGTAATACCTGTCGATATTCCAAGACTTTTTAATTCTTTATCCTGCTTTGATTTTACTGCAACCGCTAATATCGCACCAGCAACTGCAAACTGATTAGCAGTAAACAAACCCGGCATGGAGGTATGTCCAGTTGCTGCGAGCTCAGATATAAACAATGGAATAAAAGCCCAATGTAAACCCAACATTACAAGAATCATCCACGGTCCACCTAATGCAAGTGCACATATCACTGGAGAAAAATTATATATTGCATTAAGAATCGTTGATAGTATTGAGGAAATTGTATTTACAACTGGCCCTATAACTATAAGTGCAAGAGGCACAGAAACAATCATAGTTAATAATGGCACCATAAAAAATTGAATATTTTTATGGCAAACTCTTTTAAACAACTTATATAAAAAAGATGCCGCATACACTGTTATAATTGCAGGAAATACAGTGCTTGTATAATTTGCAATACCCATCGGTATATGCAAGAAAGTAAATTTTTCTACACTTGCAGCCTGAATAATAGATGGGTAAATCATTGATCCGCCAATAACCATTCCTAAATATTTATTAAAACCAAACTTTTCTGCTGCAGCAGCCCCCAAAAGAATAGGCATAAAATAAAATACTGAATCTGCAATTGCATTAAGCACGATATAAACACCCATTTCAGGCTTCATAATACCTGTTGCTATAGCAGCTGCAAGTAATCCTTTTAGTACACCATTAGCTGCAAATACACCTAAGAATGGAGTAAAAATACCCGATATCGTATTTATAATATTATCCCAAAGACTCTTCTTTTTCGTTGCTATTTCACCTGAATTCATATTTTTTTGTGTTCCAATTAAAGCTATTACCGCCTGATAAAATTGATCAACTTCCGTTCCAACAATAATTTGGTACTGTCCACCTTGTCTAACAATACCTTTGACAGTTTTCATTTTCTTAATTTCTTCGGTGGATGCTAATTCTTCATCATTCAATACAAACCGAAGCCTAGTCATACAATGTGTTACACTGTTTACATTTTCTTTACCGCCAACAGCTTTTAATATTTCTGTAGCTACTTGCTTGTGGTCCATAATTAATTCCCCCTATTAAAAGTTTTATACACGATCTATTATCGCTATGTACAAATGATAACATTTTCATACTCATGGTGAAAATATCAAAACAAAAGATGTTGACTGACCAAACTTAATATCATAATATAAATATAAATGCTAAACCTAGAAAGAAGGTTTTTATATGAACCATAAAGAACTAGATGAAAGACTTAGAACTCTAACAGATAGAGAGTTATATTATAGATCAAATCCAGTTCTTCCAGAAAGATATAGCAAGCACAGTTTAGTTGAATACGAAGGAAAAAAAATATATTTATTCGACTCACAAGATTTAATCATTGGGGAAAATATTACTGTTTCTAAACATACACGTTTTGCAGAAGTACCAATGCATATTCACAATTATATTGAACTAAGCTATGTTTATTCTGGCAATATTACCGAAACCATTAAAAATAAAGTTATTACCTTAAAAGAAGGACAAATATGTATTGTAGACACAGGGGTACCACATTCTATATTACCAACTAAAGAAGAAGATATTATTATTAACATACTAATGCGGAAAGAATACTTTACCACCTCCTTTCTTAGCATGTTATCAAGTAAGGGGATTATATCAGAATTTCTAGTTACTGCTGTATCAAATAAAAAAGATCATGATAATTACATTATCTTTAATTCAGACAACAATAAAAGAATATCTAATCTTATGAAAGAACTTCTTTGCGAATACTTCGACAAGTCTCTTTACTCTGATGAAATTATTAACTGCTATATGATACTCATCTTTACTGAACTGATGAAAGTCTTTCAATACGATGCAAACCAAGCTCATACAAATTCAAGTGGAAGCTTATCTATTATAGATATACTTCAATACCTAGAAGAAAACTATATGACTTGTACCTTAGTTTCTACAGCCGAACATTTTAATTTTCACCCAAACTATCTCAGCTCACTTATTAAAAAGACTACAAATAAATCTTTTAAAGAGCTTATTCAGACCCAAAAACTAACACGTTCTTCTATACTGCTTTCTAACAGCGATATACCTATTTATGAGATTGCAAATGAAATAGGGTACCAAAACCTGAATTTTTTCTATAAGAAATTTAAGGACTACTTTGGAGTTACGCCTAATGAATACAGACAAAAATATAATTCGTAAAACAAAGAAACAGGTATTTGCCATACCTGTTTCTTTTAAGTTATTTATCATATAAAAATTCTTCAGGAAGCATTACTTTAAAATCCTTAGCTAAGTCTCTGAGATTCTGAGGAGTAATAGTCTGAAGTTTATCCGGTCTCATGGATAACGTTTTTACAAGTATCTCTGCAGATTTTTCTACTGTATGCATCAATCCAAAGGTTATATCAAAATCCTCGCCTGAACAGAACATGCCATGATGCGCCCATATTGCAACATCATATTTCTTCATCAATTCGCTAGTAGCTACTGCAATATCACGTCCTCCTGGAACTATCCATGGTACTACACCTACACCGTCAGGGAAAACAACAGGACATTCAGTAGCCATTTCCCAAAGTTCCCGGGTAAATACCTTGTCTTCTAAAGGAAGTACAAAAGTAAGAGCAATAACATTAGTTGTATGAGCATGGTATATTACTCTATGCTTTCTACTAGAAGCAATCATTTTCACTTCATGATTCATGAGGTGAGAAGGTAGTTCGCTGGTTGGGCGATCACCATTAACAAGTCCCCAGCAGATCCTATAGCTTTCCCCTCTATCATCAAGTTCTATCACTGCAAGAGAATCCTCAGGTTTAACTATTATATTTCTAAAATACTTTCCGCTGCCTGTTACAAGGAAATATTCTCCTGCCAGCTTTGGCACGCTCGTACCAATAGCCTTCCACTCACCATTTCTATTTAGATTTTCGGCAACAGATTCCACTTCTTCTTTCTTTATTCTATAGGTTAAGTTACCGCCGTTTCTCTCATGCCAGCCCTGTTCCCATCCGTCGTTTGCCATTCTGATAAAGCCTTGTACAAATTCTGCATCTAATATTCTCATGTTACATCCTCACTTTCTAACCTTAGTTTCTCTTACTCAAAACGTCTTTCTCATATTTATTTACTTCTTCAAACCAGCCTTCTTTCTGAGGAACGATATTTATTTCACAGAAGTAGTTCCATACATCGCCTACAGGATATAGCTTTAGCTCCTCCTGTAACATCATAAGCTCTGTAAACTGTCTGTCATTCTGCAGTTTGGCTAATCTTTCATTGGGAAGTAAAAGTGCATTAAGCAGTGCCTTCTGCATATTTCTCATTCCAACAACCCAGGCCGAAATTCTGTTTATGCTGGCATCAAAGAAATCAAGTGCCAATATTACTCTGCTTGCATCGTTTCTTATAATTTCCTTAGCAATTTCCTTTGTTTCTTCATCGAATAAAACTACGTGGTCGCTGTCCCAGCGAACAGGTCTTGTTACATGGAGAGCTACCTTATCTGAGAACAGCAGCATTGAAGATATTTTATCTGCAACAGATTCTGTGGGATGATAATGTCCATTATCCAATAGACAAAGCAAATCATTCTTAGCAGCATAATTCATATAAAATTCATGAGAACCTACTGTATAGCTTTCAACGCCTATTCCAAACACCTTTGATTCTACTGCTACATATACCTTGCTCTTATCGTAAGGAATAGAGAGAATCTGATCTAAAGAATCTTTTAACCTTGCTCTCGGTGTCATCCTATCTGTCGGTACATCCTTAAAGCCGTCTGGTATCCATATATTCATGGTACAGGGTTTTCCTAGCTCTGTGGCAAAATATTCTGATATACGGAGACAGCACTTTCCATGCTCAATCCAGAACTTTCGTAAATCCTCATCCTCACTGGATAAAGTTGCATTTGAAGCCTTGGTATGTGAAAAATATGTTGGATTAAAATCTAATCCCAGGTTTCTCTTTTTCGCGAATTCCACCCATTTTTTGAAATGCTTTGGCTCAAGCTTATCCCTGTCTACCATCTCACCATCTTCAAATATTGCATAGCTTGCATGCAGGTTTATTCTGTGAACTCCAGGGATAAGGCTCAGCGCTTTATCTATATCCTCCATAAGTTCTTCTGGGTTTCTGGCCTTTCCGGGATAATTTCCTGTAGCCTGAATTCCGCCGGATAACGCCCCATCTCCCTCAAAACCGGCCACATCATCTCCCTGCCAGCAGTGCATGGATATCGGAATTTCTTTGAGAGCCTTTATAGCAATATCTGTGTCTACGCCTATTCTTTTGTATATTTCTCTTGCAGATTCATAACGTTGTTTCGTTGTCATATTCATAATACTAACCTCCTTCTATTTCTTATTCTACACATAAAGATTATTAATCTTTATGCTCCATAATTTTCATATTCTTTTATTTCAAATGATTTATATACACAGTTTCTTGCATCATTTAAATCAGTGAATTCTTTATTTTTCATCATCTGAACCATTATATTTCCAATGGCTGTGGCCTCCGTTGGGCCTGCAAAAACTTTTCTGCCAGTATACTTTGCAGTAAGTTGATTCAGATATTCTGCATTTGCTCCTCCCCCTATTACATGGATGTGATCATAGGAACATCTTGTCATCTTCTCTATCTCTTTAATTGTGTTGCCATAGCATACAGCTAAACTGTTATATATTACTGAAGCAATTTCAGCATCAGTAACCGGTTCCCTTTGATTTGTTTTTCTGCAAAACCACTTTATTTCGTTAATCATACTTTCAGGCGCTAAAAAGCAATCATCATTGCAATCAACTATGGAATCTATAGTTTCTGTCGATGCTAGCTCACATACTTCCGCAAATGAGTAGAATGTGTTAAACTCTTTTTTTGCAAATTGAATCATCCAAAGTCCCATAATATTTTTCAGGTATCTGAACCTGTAATTGTAGCCACCTTCATTTGTAAAGTTATGCTCTCTGCTTTTTAAAGAACAATCTGCTTCCGTTGTCTCTATCCCCATCAATGACCAAGTTCCTGAACTAATATATAAGGAATTGTCCTTATTAGAAGGCATTGCTATCACCGCTGAACCCGTATCATGTGTTGCAGGGAGCACAACTTGACAGTCATATCCTACTTTCTTCTGAACTTCCTCAGTCAAACTGCCAAGCACTGTACCCGGCAAAACAATATCTTCAAATATCTCCTGTGGAAACCCTAACAATTCTATTAATTCCTTATCCCATTTTTTTGTTTTGGGACTAACAAGCTGAGTAGTAGTGGCATTGGTATATTCCGTTTTCTTAACTCCGCTCAAAAGAAAATGCAGATAATCTGGAATCATCAACATACTCTTGGCATTTTTCAGTTGCTCCGAATGCTTTTCTTTCACTGCCATCAGTTGATAAATAGTATTAAAAATCTGTTTTTGTATTCCGGTTCTTTCATAAAGCTTTTCTTCAGAAATAATGGAATACACTTTTCCATCTATCCCTTTTGTACGGCTGTCTCTGTATCCAACTGTATTGCCCAAAACTTTATCATCTTTATCAAGAAGTACGAAGTCAACACCCCAGGTATCGATACCTATGCTCTCAGGTATCTTTCCTATTTTTTTGCACTTCTTCATACCAACTTTAATTTCATTGAATAGTCTTTCCAGGTCCCAGCAGAGCTCTTCATCTTTCATCTTCATTCCATTTTCAAAACGGTGAACTTCTTCCAATATCATTTTTCCATCTTCGAGATGCCCGAGCATGTGTCTTCCGTTGGATGCCCCGATATCTATGGCCAAATAGTATTTAACCATTACCCTCCTCCTTTCTCTATATCAATATTTTAAAGCGAAAAAAAACATAAAAAAAGAACACTATTTGCCAAAAAAAGTGTCCTTATTTGCAAAACTATTTTATTTTATTTTGCGATAATCTATATTGCTTTGGTGAAACTACATACCTGCTTTTGAAAATGCGGTGGAAGTAGCTTAAATTATTATAACCTACAGCATAGCCCACATCAGCTACAGACATATTTGTATTAATCAGTAAAAAAGCAGCTTGATTTAGACGCTTTGTTTGCACAAGATCAGTATAAGTTTTTCCTGTAAGCTTCTTAGTCACTCTGCTCAGCCAATATAAATCGTAATGTAATTTCTCTGCGAGACTTGATAATTCACCGTCTTTATAGTGTTCCTCTATAAACCTGAGTACAGTGAGCATCAGTTCATGTTCAAAGTGATTTTTTCCTGCGGTGACTTTGTCTGTATGATTCATAAGTTGTAAAAATAATAGTCCCATTGTAACTTGATTAATACTCCGCTTATTCTGCTGATTATTGATAAGCGTCCATATAAGATTCTCAACAAGATTTTGTATAGGCAGGATATCTGTAACTTTAAAATGCAGGTATCCAATATCATAGTCATTACCTCTGAGACATCCTATAATAAAACTCCTCACCATATTCTCTTCCTCACCGATCATTTTTAGTGATTGGTCAAAGAATTCGGGGAGGATGATAAAGTTCACCGCAATGTCATTCTCGCCTGCAGGAAGAATTTCTTGGGTGGCATTCTGATTGAGGAAAAGAAGCTCACCTTTATTAAGTTTAACCTTATCCCCGTTAATAATATGCTCCGTATGCCCTTCACACATATATACAACCTCTACATAATTATGTGTGTGTTTGGGGAAATGAATGAACCGAGTATGTATTCTAATCTCAATGAGCTTACCGCTGTCTAAAAGTTTCTTACTGTCCACTATTGATGCCTGTGAACTCATATATAATTCCTTGTTAATTTCATTTCTTCCGTGTACAATATCCAATTCTTCCTGTGTAAGTTGTTTTAGCTTATCTAAAATTTCTTTGTTCATCTTTCCATCTTGCCTAGCTTTCTCTATATTGTATTATATTCCAAGCAGCGCATCAAATTTAAAATTGAATACGCTGCTGTTATTATTATTTAATCACTGTCATACCACCCATATATGGTTGTAATGCAACAGGAATATTCACAGAACCATCCTCATTTAAGTTATTCTCTAAAAAGGCAATCAACATTCTTGGAGGTGCTACTACAGTATTATTTAGTGTATGAGCAAAATATTTACCCTTTTCACCATCTACACGGATTTTTAGACGGCGTGCTTGTGCGTCTCCTAAGTTTGAGCAGCTTCCCACTTCAAAATATTTTTTCTGTCTAGGAGACCAAGCTTCCACATCTATTGATTTTACTTTTAAATCTGCTAAGTCCCCTGAGCAGCACTCTAAAGTCCTTACTGGTATATCTAAAGAGCGGAATAAATCTACTGTATCTTTCCACAACTTATCAAACCACATCATGCTTTCTTCTGGTTTACATAGGACGATCATTTCCTGCTTTTCAAACTGATGAATCCTATATACCCCTCTTTCTTCCAAACCGTGAGCTCCTTTTTCCTTTCTAAAGCAAGGTGAATAGCTAGTGTAAGTTTGAGGTAGAGAAGCTTCTGGCAATATTGTGTCTATAAATTTACCAATCATGGAATGCTCACTAGTTCCAATCAAATATAGATCTTCCCCTTCGATTTTATACATCATAGCATCCATCTCTGCAAAGCTCATAACACCAGTTACAACCTCGCTGCGAATCATAAAAGGCGGAATGCAATATGTAAAGCCACGATTTATCATGAAGTCTCTTGCATAAGAAATCACTGCAGAATGAAGTCTAGCCACATTACCTAATAAGTAGTAAAAGCCATTACCAGCAACCTTTCTAGCGCTATCCAGATCAATACCACTTAGCTTTTCCATGATTTCAGCATGATATGGAACCTCAAAATCAGGTACAAAAGGCTCACCGTAACGCTCTACCTCTACATTTTCACTATCATCCTTACCAATAGGAACACTAGGATCAATTATATTTGGAATTACCATCATAATATTTTTAACTTTTTTCTCTAATTCAGCTTCTTTTATTTCTAGCTGAGCTAAATGTTCAGAATCCGCAGTTACTTGCCTCTTCATCCCCTCTGCTTCTTCCTTTTTTCCTTGAGCCATTAATGCACCAATCTGCTTTGAAATCTTATTTTTATTAGCTCTTAGGGCTTCTGCCTCGTGCTTTGCATTTCTTAGCTCAACATCCAAAGCTATTACTTCATCTACTAGATCTAGCTTATTATGTTGAAACTTATTTTTTATGTTTTCCTTAACAATTTCGGGATTTTCCCTTACAAATCTTAAATCTAACATATTTTTTCCTCCTCATAAAATATATATATTATTATTAATTAAAATCAAAATAAAAAAACCTCCATCCCATATAGAGAAACAAGTTCAACTATTAATTTATACATGCACCCTAATGGCTTAAAGCTGCCATTTTGGAGTATGCACAAGTTAAGTTTCACCGTTGTTTCCCTGTAAATGGGACGGAAGGAATCCGCGTTGCCACCCAAATTGCTGGTAAATAATAAAAACCAGCCACTCTACTTTAGTAAAATAAAGGTTACTAACCTTTCGATTCATCACCGACAGCTCCAAAAGTGGAAGGATTTATTCTTTCACCGACTCTCACCAACCATCGGCTCTCTGAAGAAATTTATAAATCGTAGCTTTTATAATCGCTGTTTTTGCTATATATCATTTTATTAATTATATATATTTTTATTCTGATTTTCAAGTAAAGTTTGTCTTTAGTTTACTTTTAATAGGACTATTAACATTAATAGTGTTACTTATTAAAAAAGTTCACTTATTTGTGGCACGCTTCTCCATATCAGTTATAGGTGCGGTTTTTACATTGATATATTTCTACTGATAAGATATTTTCATATCAGTACTATTAAAGTAAATAAAATCTCCACTACTATAATTCCATACTGCTTGAAATTTTGTTGGTACATTAATTCCGTTGATTACTTTATAATCCATTGCAATAGCAGACCATTTTTCATAGGTGTTAGTCTCAGCACATAGTCTTTTATCAACTACAAAACTTGTCATCTCATAATTTTTATTAAAATAGAAAATTCCACTAGTTTCTGCACCGTTCTTTTCTATTGTTGCTTCTACACTATATTCATCGATTTGTTTATATTTAATTTTTTCTTGAAGAGCAAGGCTAGGATGCATTAGGCATTCAGATAAATAAGCCGAATCTATAATATCAAAGGAATTGTTAAATAAAGTTATATGTTTTGCAACAACGCCTTTCATAGAGCCTCTTCCATCTTTACACATATCAATCCCCTGGAATGGTATTCCGTACATTTTTGAGTCTATTAAAGCCAGTCTAGTGGGCTCTTTTACAAAATCATATGCCATATAGTCAATTTTCAATGTAGGTTTGCCAACACCCATGGAAAAATCAACATCCTTAAAATTAAATATTACAGCACTTGCACTCTCTATGCCTATATAGCCATTTTTAATAAAATACTTCTGTAATACTTCAGGTAATATCTTTAAATCATCCTCTGTAATTTTATCCTTTGGCAGCCTATACTCTTCACTAAACTTTTTAATATTGTTCCAATATTCCTTTTTTACTGGTGAATACGGAATCATTAAATATATAATAATTCCCCCAACTACTAATAATATGCTAATTAAAATCATTTTTCTTTTCCCCCCTTTTTTCATATAACACTCCCCTCTCTAATCAAAATTTAATATGTTTTTTTCAAGCTTCTTCATAGTTGAAAACATATCACCTATTTCATCATCACTTAATCCATCATATAAACTTTCAAGAAATTCTTCTTCTCTACTTTGTCTACTTTCCAAATAAGAAAGGCACCTTTCTGTTAAATTAATTCTTAAGGCTCTACTATCATTAACATCCTTTTGAAGCTCTACAAATCCCACTTTCTCTAAATGCAATGCAAGCTTCTTTACGTTTTGCCTACTATATCCAATAATTTTTGAAACCTCAGTAAGAGTTGGATTTTCAATTCCACTTCTTATTATGGAGATTAATAAAAACCATTGTTTAGTTGTGATTTCAGAAAACAACTTATCTCCTGCGTTTTGTATTCTATTAGAAAGAAAAAATATAGCTCCAAATATATATGCTTTCTTTTTCATCATTTTACCATCTCCTTAATAGGTAACTAGTTACCTATTACTAATATATGCCTTTGGAAAATATCTGTCAACATTTTTCTATAATATCCCTGCTATTGTATTTTCAGTAATCATATGCTACATTATAATTAAAGCTTAATAGTAAAATTTAGGCGAAGGGAGTGAATTTTTTATATGCAAAAGTTACATGAGGTGGTCTTAAAATAATTGCATATAGGTTCAAAAGGAGTTTTTTAAGGGTACCTTGTATACTCTTTATTTGTTTTGCCTTTTGAACAACTTTAATTTAACCTTTCAGCCTTAATATATAGTATTAAAGTGCACGGTACAGGTTATCGTGTATTTTTTGTGCCCAAATATTAGGTATTCCGCAGTAGGTTAATTTTACTGTGGTATTTTTATATACTTTTTTAAGCTAATTTCTTCAAAACTTCATAGTAACTCTATTTCAAATACATATTAGGCTTTAAAATCTCAGTAAACTTAAGATTGGGTTACAACAGGAAGTAGAATAAATAAAATTTATAAGAAGTGAGGTATGTTGAATGTTAAAATTAAAATATTTATTTGATAATAAAGATTTAGCCAATATGATCCTTAATAATTGGGAGTATGATTATGATGACCCTAATTTTCTAAAGTATTATAGAATTTCCTCCAATGCAGTTTATTGGTGTAAGTATCAAGGCAATACTTTTTTTCTTCGATTTGCACCTGCTGAAGAAAAAAACAAAGAAAAAATACTTGCTGAGCTTGAGTTTTTAACCTATTTAAGAAATAATGGCTACCCTGCAGTAGAAACTATATTATCTAAAGCCGGCAAGGAACTTGAAGCAGTAAATACCCCTTGGGGAATCTATTATGCTGTTGCATTTAAAAAGGCATCTGGTAAGCAAATATCAGGAGTAACTTTGACAGAGGATATAATCTTCGGATTAGGTAAATCTTTAGGAAAATTGCATAAATTGAGCAGTGAATATGGCCCAGCAAACAATAGACGTGATGATTGGAAAGAAACAATGAACTGGATGGAAGATGTGTTATCAGCTTTTCCAGATGAGGTTGCCGCTAAAAGCGAGTTAACTATACTTAAAGATTACTTTTCAAAGCTACCAGCTACAAAAGAAAACTTTGGACTTATTCATTACGACTTCGAACCTGACAATGTATTTTATGATGATATTACAAAAAACCATACACCCATAGATTTTGATGATGCAATGTATCATTGGTACGCAATGGATGTTGAGCAATCCTTAGACAGCATAAAAGAAGATATACCAGAAGAGCAAGTGGAGTCTGCTATAAATCAATTCATTAATGGTTATCGCTCAGAGTATGATTTTTCTGATGATATGCTTAAATTATTGCCTGTTTTCAGAAGATACGCTGATTTATATGGGTATGTGCGTGTGCTTCGCTCCGTAGAAGAAAAATGGGACAATGAGCCTGATTGGATGGTAAATTTGAGAGTTAAGCTGGAGAATTTATCAAATAGCGGAAAAGACGACTTTGCAAAGCCAATTTAATCTCAAAATTTAGACATATTTAACTAGTCAACTAAGATGGATTGAGCTCTGCATGATACAGGACTCAGTCCTCCTTAGTTTTCACTTAATTCTTTTCTTATTTATAGTAAATCATAGTATGAATGGAATAAACATTTTAGTCTTCTTCATGTACATGATATATTCTTCCCCAAATTCTTCAATCATATTTTTTTCTTCTTTTTTTGCAAGTTTGTAGTACATCCATACTACAAAGGGCCACATAATAAGCATTGGTAGTGTTGCCCATTCAAGAATCATTCCTATAGTCAAAAGTATAAATCCCGTATATTGAGGATGACGAATATATTTATATATCCCTGTTTTTACCACCTTGCCCTTTCCGCCTTCCTTTGACCAGTATTTATGATATATGTTGTACCATCCATTACTGATAAGCAATAATGAAACTACTGCACATAGTATATTTAAATACATACCAGTATATCCTATTTTGCTAAAAAGAGTGTGACCCCATAAAACCCCTTCTGGTAAGTTCTTTCCAATTATCCATGAAATAAGATACATACTCATAGGAATGCCATGCATTTCTATTGCAAAGGCAAGAATAAAAGCAAAATAAGCTGTAGCAGGCTTTCTATCCATTTTCTTATAAAAGGGTATAAATAGCAGCGCTATTGAGTAAACAATAGTAAAAAATAATACTCCCCACCATTGATGGTAATGACTTTGTAATGTCTCCATAAGCAGAACCTCCTGAAATATTATATCTACATTTTACACTAGAAAAACCCAAAAAAAGCCTAACCTAGGTTAGGGCTCAGGTTAGGTTTTTAGTTATACTGTAAGATGTTATTTAATATTGGTGTGGTTTAAGAAATCTCTCCTAGGGTTTTTGCTTTATCAATTGCCTGCACTCTGTTCTTTACTTGGAGCTTGCTGAAAATATGGTTTATATGCCACTTTACAGTGCCAACACTGATAAAAAGTGTTTTACTTATTTCATCATTACTCTTTCCTAAGGCAATGTGCTGCATAATTTCTTTCTCTCTTATTGAAAGTAAAGACTCCTGATAGCCAACCTCCTTTGAAATGTACTTATTCTCCAAAATTTTATACAATTTCTTGTCAATGGTTTTTAAAAGATCAACGGATTTCATAGGGAACATATAAAAATTAGCACTTATACCGTACTCCTTGTAAATAGATACAGCTTCCTTGAGACATAATTCAGTTTCCCTTTGTTTATCCTCAATAAAATGAATTTCAGCTAGTAGAACTAAAAACATCTGAATATATGATACAAGACCAATAAAACGTAATTTTTTTAAGCTCTCTAATATATCATCTATTGTAATCAAATCGCTATATCCCTTTAGCTTTAAATAGCCAAGAGTTTCAAGAAGTATAAACGGACTTTTTTCTCCGCCCTTCATATATTCAACTTCAAATCTTTCAATATCAGGCTGAATTAATTTTTTATTCTCTTCTTTGCAGCACATTATCCTAAACATTGAAAGAAGTAAATCAGTCATAGTATAATGCATCTTTCCAAAGTCACTCTCTGATTGTTTAAGAATATCCTCCATACCAGTTTTATCATTAAGAATAAAATATGCTTTAAACAGATAAAGCTCAGTTATCCCATGCATATGAAGTAAATTCATTTTATCAATGCTTGACTTGGCAAGTTTTAAATGATGAATAGCAAGATTAGGTTTATTTAAATCAAAATAGCACATACCTAATGGTAGATGTATTATATTCCAATAATCTTGAATCTCTTCTTTATAACTGGCATAGGTAACTAGCATTTTATTACATTCATCTATAACATAAGAAACCTCTCCTAGTTTATATTTATTAAGGGCCTTATTCACAAAGGCTACCACTGCAAGAAAAAACATATCTAATAATTTAAATATTTGAAATGATTCATCAAACATTTGTGCAGCATCACGATATTTATCAAAACCAGAAAGTATCTGTCCATATGTAAGCTTTGCATTTGCCATAAAAAGCCCCTTATCATCCTTTGGAAGGATATCAATAGATAGTTTTGCATATTTAAGTCTTTCCATATGGTCTATAGAAAACCCTGTCAATGCTTTTAGAGAGTAATAGAAGGAGTTTTCATAGCATCCTCTAAGCTCTGCTTCATCAATATACTTTACAGTTGCTGTAAATCCTGCATTGTCTCCACTTAAAAAGGCTAACCAAGCTTTAGTAAGTACAGGCATCATTTTACTTGAAGTTGATATATCTATATTCTTAAGCATATGGTAATACTTGAAAATATTTGGTGTTGAGAAAAAACTAACTACATTCTCTTCCATATAATCAAATACATCCTTAAGAGATCCAGCATTAAGTACCTTATGAAGACTCTTCTGGAATTCATCATTATTATCCAACATCCTCACCCCATAAACTTATTTGCATAATAATATATTAATTCTAATATTTAACATCCATATATTTATCTTATCAGACTATTGAACATATAAACAAGCCTTTTCCCAAAAGGTCCAAGTGGCAAGGGGACGTTTCCAATGCCACATATGGCACTGGAAACGTCCTCTTGCTACAACATATCATTCAAGAACTTCTCGTAAAAATTTTCCCGTATATGAAGCTTTAACCTTTGCCACCTGTTCAGGAGTGCCCTCTGCCACTACATGTCCGCCTCCGTTACCTCCTTCTGGTCCCATATCTATGATATAGTCTGCGGATTTGATCACGTCTAGATGATGCTCAATAACCAATACCGTATGTCCCTTGTCAACAAGCTTGCTTAAGCAGTCTATCAGCTTTTGAATATCTGAAAGATGAAGGCCTGTAGTTGGTTCATCCAGAATATATAAGTTATGTGCTCCCCTCTTGATCTTTGACAGCTCATAGGCTAGCTTTACTCTTTGAGCTTCGCCGCCAGACAGAGTTGTTGAACTTTGACCAAGGCGCATATATCCTAACCCTAACTCATTAATGATTTCTAGCTTGTGCTTTAGATACTTATGTTCCTTAAAGAAATCCAACGCTTCTTCCACAGTCATTTCTAGTACATCTGCAATGCTTTTGTCCTTATATTTAATCTCAAGACCTTCATTGGAAAAACGCATGCCTTTACACACAGGACATATGGTTTCAATATCTGCCATGAACTGAAGGTTTGTAACTATGATTCCATCACCACCACAATGTTCACATCTGGTTCCATTAGCATGGGTTAAACTGAAATCTATCTCCCTATAGCCGCGAGCCACCGCTTCAGGCTGCATTGTAAAGATTTCACGTATCTTGTCATAGATACCTATATAGGTTGCCGGATTGGATTTGCTGTTTCTGCCAATGGGAGACTGGTCAATGTTTATTACGTTATTTAGTAATTCAGCTCCGAAAACAAAATCATGCTCTCCGGAAACAATCCTAGCCCCTGTTTTATTAACCTTAAGCTGCTTATAAAGTATCTCATTAATCAATGAACTTTTACCAGAGCCTGACACTCCCGTAACACAGATAAAGACACCTAGAGGTATATCAAGGTCTACATTCTTTAAGTTATTCTCCCTTGCGCCCTGAATAGACAAGAAAGTATCCCCTAGATTCCTTCGCTGCTTCGGTACAGGTATATGGGCTTCGCCAGACAAATACTTACCGGTTATGGATTCAGGTTCACCCATAATATCTTCAACCCTACCAGAGGCTACTATATTACCACCATGTACACCGGGACCTGGCCCTATTTCTATGATGTGGTCTGCACTCTTTATAGTATCCATATCATGCTCCACCACAATAACAGTATTTCCTATGTCCCTCAGCTTTTTCATTGTATCTATTACTTTCATAGAATCTCGTGGGTGGAGTCCAATACTAGGCTCATCCATTACATATAGCATGCCCATAAGCTCACTACTAATTTGTGTGGACATCTTAATTCTTTGCATCTCGCCACCTGAAATGCTATCACTTCTTCTGCCAAGGCTGATGTAATAAAGTCCAATGTCAATTAAAAGCTTTAGCCTGGCGCTTATTTCACGGATAATGGTACTGGCAACTTCCTCGATATCTTCACCAAAGCTTAAAGATTGTAAAAACTCTAATAGCTCTGGCAGCTGCATTCTGCTTAGCTGATCTATATTTTTCCCACCAACGGTAACCTGTAGCCTTTGTCTTTTTAGTCTAGCCCCCTGGCATTCAGGGCATATCTTTTCTATCATGCACTCTTTAATAAAATTGGGTTCAAAAGCCTCACTGGTGGACGTCTTTCTTATGTAATGCTTATACCAACTCTCTAGTTCATAAACAAAACCTCTAAAGGGCCTAGCCTTTCCAGTTAACCAATTCCTCTTATTAGAAAAAGGTGGTTGAAGCATTTCTACAACTTCTCCCTTTGTCCCATAGAAGAGAAGCTCATGAATATGCTTTGGAAGATCTTTAAAGGGTGTATCAAGACTAAAGTCATATTTTTGAGATAGACTATACATCATTACCGTACGGTAGCTATCTTTGCCCGATGGATTAAACACTGTGTTTTTCAGAGCTCCCTTGTTTATACTTTTTTCCGGTGCAACAATTAAAAAACGTGGTTCCACAACATAGGACATCCCTACACCTAGGCAGGTATGGCATGAACTTGCAGGAGAATTAAAGGAGAAATGAAAGGGTTGCATTTCACAAAGGGAATAATGATGCTCTCTGCATCCGAAATCTTTATAGAATCCTGGATTTACTCCCCCTATAACCTCCACCTTTATCATAATATCTTCATCCAGCGCAATCATAGCAGCCTCAATGGATTTTGTAAGTTGAATATAGGTATCCTTCTTTAATGTAAAACGATCTATTATCAATTCTATTTTGTAAGTCTTGTTCTCATCCAGCTCCCTTTTTTCAGCTAGTGAAAAAGGCTCTCCGTCAATCAGCAGATTTTTATAGCCTTTTTCTCTTAATGTGTGAAAGGTATAATCATAATCTTCTCCAAATATCTTGTATATGGGTGCTCTAAGCTCAATAACCTTACCTTCTGGAAGGGTTGAAATATGTTCTGCAATCTGTGCCGCTGACAACTGCTTAAGGGGCTCACCACATTCAGGACACCTTCCTACACCTGCTGTAGAAAACAGTAATCTCATATAATCGTTAATGTCTGTAACAGTACCTACTGTTGAGCGGGGATTGTTGTTGCCTTTTTTCTGCTCGATGGCAATAACAGGAGATAATCCGCGAACATAGTCCACCTTAGCTTTTTTTAGCTGACTTATACGACTTTTAGCAAAGGTAGAAATAGAATCAAGGAATCTTCTCTGGCCTTCTCCATAAATAACATCAAAGGCCAATGAGGATTTTCCTGATCCAGATACACCAGTGATAACGGTCAGCTTATCTCTAGGAATCTCTACAGATATGTTCTTCAGATTATTCTGCTTCGCTCCTGATATTTCAATATTGGTTCTAATAGACATATTACCTCTCCTCTCTACTTTATAGTTATACTCGATGGTTTTATTTATGGAAACTTAACTTATGCATGAATCATAAGTTATTAGTTAAGTTAGAAATCCTATATTAAGGAATATAAAGATAACCAAGCTCCTCCACAGCCATCTTACTTTTAGGCGTTATACGAATGGTCTGTGATACCTTTTCAATAACCCCTTTCTCTGCTAAATAGTCAAATATATTCACAATAAAATGTCCTTGCACATGAAAATGCTTAGCTATAAGAGTACTGGTTTTAACTTGCTCGTCAGACATAAATTCAATTACTGGCTTCTTCAATATATCAAGGTGCTGCTCTAAATATCTATCAATGCTTTCTATAGCTTTTGAAATCTCCTCTTCACTAAAATGGTGAGACATTGCCACTTGGTAAAAAGGAGTGATCGCCTCAGGATTCAGCTTTAGAGCTTTCTGTATGGATTCCCTTGATGCCGGTTCCCCCTTCAGGCATAGTTCCATATCTGCAATAACCTCCGCAGCCTTCAAAAGAAAATATTGCGCATAAAGCGGGTCCTTTCTAACAGTTAACCACTTTTGACACTTCTCATATATGCCAACAAGCATGCTGGCTTTGTAAAAGAGTGATAAGGCAATATCATCACTGCCTAGATTTTTCAAATCCTCGAAATACTCATAGAGACTGTCATCGGTGGTATAAACAATTTTACCTTTTGAGAAATATGACTGGGAAAATGATCCTCCAAGGTTTCTTTCTAGCCCTCTTTTAAAGTGGCTTCTTACCATGAGGTCAACATTGATTGTTATACCATCTTCTATAATACAATAGGAAGTATTCTTAAGAACCTGATCCCGAATAACCACCGTCATGTCCACATCGCTTTTTTCCCATACCAAGTCATAAGCAAGGCTGCCGCAGACAATAACTGCGATGACATTAGGATCACTCTTTATTTTACTTACAAAGCTATTTACCGCAGCATTATAGCGCTCTTTTAATTCCGCCTGTAGTATATCATCCATACTCTCAAATCCTTTCTTTAATTTCTTTAATAAAGAAACAATTGTTCCTATCTTTAAGGTCATGGTATAATTATACTTGTACATTTTTATCAATACAGGACAAAAATTGCTGGAGTTGAGAAATATGGATAACTATTTATTGGAAATAATAAAAAACACCACTGAATATATTGAAAATAATATTTTAGAGTCCTTAAATCTTGACAATATATCAGAGAATGTGAATATTTCAAAATTTCATTTACTGCGAATATGGAAGGGAGCCACCTCTACCGGCTTAATGGAATATGTTCGAAGAAGAAGGATTGCCCTGTCTTTAGGCGATTTAATCCATCACCAGAATAGTATTGAATTTATATCTTCAAAATACTCTTTTGGCTGTGAACGAACCTATAACAGAGTTTTTAAAGAGGAGTTCAAAACCACCCCAGCAAAATGGCGAAGAAGCCCCTGCGCTTTAGAGATTCTAGACAGGTTTAATGCAGATTTTATGAATTGCTCAGGGGAAGGACTTATATTTTTCCGCTCCATAAGCGTATTGCCTACCTTTTCAATTGCAGGACTTGAATACAATGTGGATATTGAAGAAAACTTGAAATCTCAAATAGCAAATAAATATGGTGTTGACTTCTTTTACAACCATCGTCTACGAGTGTTCAATCCTATAGAAAAAGATGTATATATTGGATTTACTACAATTCCCCAGGAAATAAGCAGCTATACCCTCTACCAATCTTCTATACAAATAAGCGAAAACAGCATTATTCCTCCAGACATGAAAGTGAAGTGTGTGTCTCCTCATAAATATGGTGTTTTTACTTATATGGGGCTCCATCGTCCAGAAGAAATCTCATCAAAGAATTTATCAGAAATCTGGAACTATGTTTTTAACACTTGGATGCCAACAGTTCAATTTGATCTAAGAGAGAAATTTAGATTTGAATACATAAACTACGCAAAGTGCAATAAGCACTACTGTGAATGTGATTTGTATTTTCCAATTTCCTATCTATGAAATAGAACTCTTTATATAGATAAATAAAATTTTTATCTTTAATATGTGTAACAATTGAAAAATTGTCAAAAAGCTTAATACTACTGTTAAAACTACCTATGCGCTTAAATAAAGTAATGTTAAACTTTACCTTAAACTTATACTTAAGCATAGCTTTATTTTTAAAGGGGGAGAATTTTATGAAAAAAGGCATGGCAATTATAATAATTAGTATTTTGCTTATGGTGACAACTGCCGGTTGTGGAGCAAAAGATAATGCTAAGAGCACAGCCGTTTCTCTAGAAAAACAGAATCTTACAGAGGTGAAAAAGAAACTTGACAAAGAATTTACTGATTTATTAGGACCTGATAGATTTAGCGGATATGTGTTTATCTCTAAAAAGGGCAATGTACTTTTGGATAAAGGCTATGGTAAAGCTGATTTTGAGAAAGGTACTGAAAATACAAAACAAACCAAGTTTGACATAGCCTCATTAACAAAACAAATTACTGCAGTTGCTGTAATGCAGCTTCAAGAAAAGAAGCTTTTGGATGTAAATGATAAAATTGATAAGTATTTGTCTAGTTTTCCTCATGGCAATGAAATTACTATTCATCAGTTATTAAGCCATACTTCTGGGTTACCTGAACATTCTCTTCAGTTTGATATTAGAAAATTCAGGCCATCAAATAAGAACTTTGGTATTGAAGGCAGCACTGAGAATGTTACTCTTGCTTTTGCACCAGGAAAAGGCTTTCAATATAGCAATACAGGTTATATTTTGTTAGGCTATATAATAGAAAAGCTTTCAGGCAAAACTTTAGATGTATATTTTAATGAAAATATATTTAAACCACTTAGCATGGCGAATACAGGATTCAAGGATGAAAATGGTCAGTTAAATAATTTAGCTATAGGATATCAAAGTCAAAACAAGGATAAAGCAGAAAAATCATGGAATTTTTTAAATGTGGGTCCAGTGCTCGGATCTTCCGGACTTTGCTCCACCATAGAAGATTTGATCCTATGGGATAAAGCATTAACAGAAGAAAAATTAATAAGCAAAGAGTCCTATAATAAGATCTATACTCCTAATCAAAGCTCTTATGGCTATGGGTGGTACTCATATAAAGATTCAGAAGGAAAAAGAAGCTATGAGCATTATGGGAATGCCTCAGGATATAGAAGCTATATTCTCAGAGCAGTGGATGAAGATATAAGAGTGATAATTGCAAGTAACTACCAAAATATACCCATAGGAGATATGGTAGGAATGGTAAAAGACTATATAAAATAAATTCCTTCTTTAATGTACTTCCAAAGTTTTTGCTATAATATAATTCCATCTAACCTTTAAAAATCCTTTTTGATACAATTAAAGGCTGTTGACATTTTATATGCCAACGGCCTTTTTATTAAAAGGATTATTTAAAATATTGTAGAATACAATATTTAAGGTAAAAGATAGGGGGTTATATTATGACATTATATTCTAAACACAGCATTACAAATGTAGCTATTCCACTATATATAAGCTTAGAAGATGCATTTTCTAAGGAAAATAACTCAATGTTTAGAATCATTTTAGTTGAAGCAGGTACAGGAATATTAAAAGTTAATAACTATTCCTTTGTATTTATGTCCCCTTCTGTGTTTTGTCTTAATGAAAAAGATATAGTTGTACTTGAAAAGGAATGCGGTGTAAAGGCACAAGTTATATACTTTGACCCAACCATAATTAATAGCTCCTTTACCCTTGAAAAAATATACAATATAAATAATTTTGATAAATTTACATACATACAGGATTATTTTTATCTTAATCCCTTTCTTAATCGTACAGAAAAAACAAGCTTATATTTTGAAATGGGACTTATGATGTTTAAAAGAATCTCTCAACTTTATAAAATGCTCTATGAAGAGACCAATCCATGTAAAGGTGACTATTGGGCATGTCGCTCCCGCTCCTTCTTTTTGGAAATATTATTTTTAATTCAATACATCTATACTAATTTTGAAGAAGAGGATAGATTTCATCTTCCTAAGGCTTCCGATGATTTAAATGAAATTATTTTATATCTACATACAAACTATCAAAATAAAATTACAATTGAAGAGTTAACAAAAACCTTCCATATCAATAGAACAACCTTATCAGAAAAATTTCGCGCTTCAACTGGTATGTCGATTAAAGATTATCTTATTAAATTGAGAATTAAACTATCAGCTGTAATGCTAAGAGATACTATGCTTCCAATATCCGAAATTATGTACAGGGTAGGTTTTAATGAAACAACCCATTTTTGTAGAATGTTTAAAAAATATATGGACTGTTCTCCATCAGATTATAGAAAGCAGGTTTATTCATAACAAAACATTCTCAAATGAATTATTTATCCCAGTGTGCAGGACGGATTATGGATATGGGCAGCTTTGTATTAGAGTCTCCCTTAGCCGAATTAATCTGGCCTTGTGTAATAAATATGCTATTTGAGAGATTAGCCCCTCTTATATCTGCATCTCTCAAATCAGCTCCAATGAGATCCGCACCGCTTAAATCCACCCCTCTAAGGTCAGCTGCAATAAGAAATGCCCCTCTCAAGTCTTCTCCTTTTAGATTGATTTTTTTAAGGTCTGCACCAATAAAATCTAATCTTCCGGCAATCCTCTTCTTAGCCTTCAAGGCAGTTTTTTTTCCTCTGCAGGCTTCAGCTCTCAAAGCCTCACTAGTCTTTGAAAGTAGAGGGTTAACCTTGCTTCTGTGCACTACTAAATCTATTCTTATCAATGAATCCGCATCCAAATCAGTAAGCTTCCTCGTTTCACTTATCATAGAACTAATCTTTTCTTGCATATTACTATCGCACTGTATTCTAAGTGCCTCTGTTAAATACCATAACATTTCATGAAGTCCTCTCATAACTAAAAACACATCAAACATTTGCTTTGCAGTCTCTGGATTTCTTCTCCAATCTTGTCCACCGTATGTACTTTGAGCAACCCTTTGACCTGCTCCAAAGCAATCATAGGCAGTACATCCTTTAAGGCCCTTATCTTTAAGATTTCTATGAACAGCACACTTAAAATCAGATTGTAAATTTATACAGGGTTTACCTGCATCCTTATCTATTGGAAACCCTTCAGAGGCTGAAAAATACAATGCAACACAGCAAAAGCCAAAGCACTTTTGGCAGTCAACTCTCAGATTTTCATAAAGCTCTTTATCATACTTAACTCTATTTTCATAGGTCATATTTACTATCACCTCGTACTCTTATCATATAAATAAATTAACTTTTAAATTATAACACAAACTTATATGAAATTTCAGTACCTATTTCCTAATAAATATCCCTATATGCTAATACATAATTACGATACAATATCCAGTAAAACATAATCTTTTTCTTATAATCCTACAAGGATTTCCTCATGCTATATGATAAGGAGGAATATCTTTTGTCAATACGCATTATTTAAATTAAATTTTACGTTAATTATGATATAATATACGTAACGTATTGGGGGTGTTTTTATGAAGGTCTGTGATACATTCAGCTCTAAAGCAGCTTGCTCCTTGCAAAGACTACAACAAAGTCAGCTATGCTTTGTTTGGAGCCTAAACTATTAAGTTGGCTGCAATGCGTACATGTTTTAGGCCCTGTAACACATAGCTTTTTTTGTATTCTTTGCTTTAATACTTTGATAAGAATAAAGGAGCAAGGAAATGAAATATGTAAAGGCACAAGATGTGTTACCAGAGGAAATTGTTAAAATAATACAAGAATATGTATTACGTTTTAAAGCAGGATGATTATTGTTACTTTCAGTTGGAGTAATAATAATCATCTTTTTGTTGTGAACTGATGGAAAATAAAGCTGGTATTAAGGTTATATTCACTTACACCAATAATAAAAATAACACAGGTTGGAAAGAGGTGCTAGATTTTATGAAAGCTTTTATAAAAAAACATCATTATAATTATATAAAAAAATGCTTACATGATTTAAATAATACTTACAAGGTTTGTGTAGATACTAATATTATTGAAGCTACTAAAGCATATATACACGAAAAAATATTAAATCTTTTTACTAATTTATCCGAGGAAGAAAAAGAGCTACTTGATATTAGTAAAGTAAGTGACCCCTTACACATTGATAAGTATTTAGCTGAGTTGAATGAATATGTATATGGAATGCCAAAGGTTACAAATGAACAAATTGGTAGATTATTTAAAAAGGAAAAGAAATTTAAATTACCAAACCTAGATGCACAGGATTCAAAGAATGTATATTTAGGTTGGATTGATGAATCCATTAGAAAATTATTTGTAGCTTACAATATGAATGGTAAACTTATAGGCATGGCATGTAGAATTACAAATTGCGATTCCAATAACGCTCATAGATGTACGCTTTGCAATCGTGTAGGCTGGGAAAATGAAGTAGCCTTTGTTTCACCTATCTGTAAAACAGCTAATACTGGGAAAGGTGCCTATAGGTCAATAGGCTTTGATATATGTTTAGATAGCAAGAAGTGTAATGAACGAATTGTAGCAATCGAAAAGCTTGAGAAAATTTTAAAGGATGTTAACAATATAAAGTGATAGTTACATGCATATCCAGTCCATCTTCACAAGTGAAAAATCAAGAAATAAATATAATTGAGATTTCCTAGCCTAAAGCATCTTATATCATGTTTTAGGCTGTTTTCTATTATACAATCTTCCAATTGATACTTTTTTATAAAAATTCCTTTGGTGATATTTTCTGATTTAAAGTATATTAAAAAATAATAGACCAGTTAACCTAGAAAATAGGATATAAACTAAATAAACTTGATGTATCAATAATGTTACTTATTTGGAAAGTGAATAATATAAAAACGGCAGTAGATTTCAATATATCCACTGCCGATTAAATACTAAATTATGGTAGAACCTCTGTTTTGGACAATAGTTAACAAAGGTATATATGTAGCACTAACTATATATATACCTTATCCTAAAAGCTTTAGCTTGTCAAGAAATTTCATGAAAATTTAAGAAAAAATGTGAAAGGTATTTCCAACTCTCTTGAAGGCTATGGCAATAGTCCTTTACATATTTTTATTTTTCCCGCTGCTAAGCTAATATTAATAAGTAAACGAAAATATGGAGGTGACTTGCAATGCCACAAATTGAACTAAAAAACATATGTAAAACCTTTAAGGTCTTCGAGAGACCTAAAGGGAGATTGGGAATGCTTAAAGGGGCTTTTGTCCGTGAAACAAAGATTATCAAAGCCCTTGAAGAAATAAGCTTTAATATTGATGAGGGTGAGCTTGTTGGTTATATCGGTCCCAACGGCGCAGGAAAATCTACAACCGTTAAAGTTATGAGCGGAATATTAACTCCTGAAAGCGGTAGCTGCACTATTATGAAACGCACACCCTGGAAGGAACGCGTAGCCCATGTTTCTCAAATAGGTGTGGTGTTTGGCCAAAGAAGTCAGCTTTGGTGGGATGTTCCAGTCAGCGATTCCTTTGATTTGTTAAAGGATATCTATAACATACCTGCTGCAAATTATACAAAACGTTTAACTGAACTTATTGAAACCCTTGATATATCTACTTTTCTTAAAACACCTGTAAGGCAGCTCTCCCTAGGTCAGCGCATGAGATGTGAAATTGCCGCTGCATTATTACACAGCCCCCGAATACTTTTCCTTGATGAACCTACAATTGGACTTGATGCAGTATCTAAACTTGCCCTAAGAGATTTTCTAAAAAATGAGAATCGTAAAAATGGCGTTACTATGATTCTTACAACTCATGATATGGATGATATCGAATCCTTATGTAATCGTGTTATGGTTGTTGGACATGGTCAGCTTTTATATGATGGTAAACTAGAGGGCTTAAAAGAAAAATACGCTCCACTAAGACGAATACGTGCAACAATGGATGGAAATATAAAAGAGCTTCAGATTGAAGGGGCAGAAAGCATAAAGGTAGAGGAAAATACTTGGACAGTAATGTTTGATCCTGTAAAAATAGCTGCTCATAGCATGGTTGAGCGCCTAGCACAAAAACTTCCACTTAAGGATATTGCCATTGAAGAAGAAAATATAGATGAAATAATAGCTTCAATGTATAAGGAGATGTGCTTATGATGACTAAAAAGGATAGATTAAAAGCCTCAATAAAAGCTTGCTTTTCTTTATTTAGAATAAAAACTGCCTCAAGCTTTCAGTATCGCATGGCTGGCCTTGCAGGAGCAACTACTAGTATATTTTGGGTACTCATCGAAATGGTGGTTTATACAATATTCTATACCTATGCAAACAACAAAGAATCAGGAGCTATTGCAACCCTTACTCTTAAACAGGTAATATCCTATGCCTGGTTAACACAAGTACTTTTTTTAATGCAGCCTATGAATATTGATAGCGAAATCCTAAGTAAAATAACAAATGGTGATGTTGGAATAGAAATGTGCCGTCCACTAGATTTATACTTTCACTGGTTTTCAAAAACAGCAGCCTCAAGATTTACTCCTCTAATTTGGCGTGGTTCAATTGTTTTGATATTTGGCATGCTCATGCCCTCCTCATACAGATTATCTGCGCCGGCATCATTTTTAGGCTTTTTTTGTATGCTCTTATCCGTTTTAATCGCATTACTATTATGTACTTCCTACGCAATGCTTACCTGTGCCATACGCCTTAACATCTCCTGGGGAGATGGACCAACCTATATCATGATGCTTATTGGCGGAGTATTATCAGGTACTTATTTACCTCTTCAGCTCTGGCCTAAATTTATGCAAGGTTTTTTACTTCTTCAACCCTTTGCCGGATATCTAGATATTCCCTTGCGTCTTTATATTGGAACACTGCTTCCAAAAGATATCTTTTTCGCTATCGGAATACAGCTAATGTGGACAATTATTTTTATAATAGCAGGAAGAATATTAATGTCTAAAAGACTAAAAACTATTATAGTTCAAGGAGGTTAAATCATGCGTGAAATCAAGCTATACTTTAAATACCTTCGCTTAAACTTCCTTACTGGCTTGCAGTACAAGGGGTGGCCTATTATGGTTCTACAGGTACTGATTGTTGTTATATCGGACCCACTGGGTCTCATTCTTCTCTTTTCCCGCTTTGGAAGTATAGGTGTTTGGTCCGTTGAGAAAATACTTCTCATTTATGCAATGGCAGTTACAAGCTGCGGACTAGCTGAGACCTTCTGCCGAGGCTTTGATTGCTTCCCTTGGCGTATGATACGCTCTGGTGATTTTGATCGGGTTTTGCTTAGACCTTCCTCCTTATTTGTTCAAGTAGCAGGCTCCTACTTTCATATTCACAGACTTTCAAGGGTTATCAGCGGCATAAGCGCTGTTGTCTGGTGCCTCTGGAAATTAGGGATACAGCCTACCATGCTAAATATAATAATAATCCTACTCGCACTTATCGGCGGATTCTTAGCATACACAGGAGTTTTTATAATGACCTCAGGTCTAGCCTTCTTTACAATACAAGGTCTAGATTGGATATATATTTTTACAAATGCAAGCTATCAAGTTACTCGCATACCTATGGACTATATGCCAAAAGTATTACGAAACCTATTCACCTTTTTTATGCCAATGCTTGTCATAAGCTACTATCCCGCTTCTGCTGTATGTGGTTGGGGTGAAAGCTACTTTAAGGCTTTCTGCGCCCTTCCAGCAGGTCTTTTATTCTTTATATTTTCAACCTTCATATGGAACTTTGGGGTTAGACATTATAAGAGTACTGGAAGCTAACATCAAATTGATACTAAAAAAGGGGCTGTTGCACAACTAACTAAATAGTTAGCTGTGTAGCAGCCCTGTTTTATTTCAGATATAGAAAATGCGGGGCTCGAAAGCCCCGCAAATGTTGTATAATTATAGTATGCGAAAACCAAATTATCAACATAAAAATTATACTTCATCAAATGGATATTATCAACTGGTTCTTCCATTTGATTTTGAAATGTTGATACCTGAGGATGATTCAGTCCGCCTGCTTAGCCAAATATTGGAGGGATTAAATTACGAAAAATTATACAAGGCGTACTCTTCCGTTGGAAGAAAACCGGCAGTGGAACCTAAAATCCTATTTAAGGTATTAACATATGCTTATTCAAACAACATATATTCGAGTAGAAAGATTGAAACAGCATGCAGAAGGGATATTAACTTCATGTGGTTACTTCAAGGCGCGAAAGCACCGGATCACGCTACAATTGCTAGGTTTAGAAAAGAATATTTATCAGAAGCAGTGGAAGACTTGTTTTATCAGCTAGTTCAATATCTTCATAGTATAGGAGAAATCAATTTTGAGAATCTTTTTGTAGATGGAACGAAAATTGAAGCAAATGCTAATCGCTACACTTTTGTATGGAAAAAAGTTGTTAATAAAAATGAAAGCAAGATGTTTGAGAAGATACAGTCTTGCATTGAAGCTGTTAACTTAAGCTTTATGACAAACTTTGCTGTCGCAAAGGATAACACTGCTCAGGATATTAAGAAAGTACTTGACTTTATTAATCAAAAGATAAATGAAGAAAATATAGAGCTAGTTCATGGTATTGGTAAGCGCAAATCAAAGCTTCAGAAATTCAAAGAGGAGCTAGAATGTTACTATGAGCGTCAAGAGAAATACAACATGCATAATGGGATATTCAATGGAAGAAATAGTTATTCGAAGACTGACCATGATGCAACTTTTATGCACATGAAAGATGATCATATGCGCAACTCACAGCTAAAACCAGGTTATAATGTTCAAATAGGAGTAGAAAGTGAATATGTAACTGGTGTTGGTATATTTCAGGATAGAGCTGATATTACTACACTAATACCATTTCTAGATGATATGAAATCAAACTTAGGAGTTAAATATAAAAATATAATTGCTGATTCTGGTTATGAAAGTGAAGAGAATTATATTTACCTAGAAAATCAAGGGCAAAAATACTACATAAAACCTCAGACCTATGAAAAGTGGAAGAAGAAAAGCTTTAAGAAGGATATTAGCAAGCGTGAAAATATGACCTATAACGAAGAAAAAGATGAGTATACCTGTCATAATGGGAAGCATTTGAAAAAGATAGGTATAGCCCATAGAACTTCAGCTACTGGCTATAGTTCAGAGACAACTGTTTATGAATGTGAAGATTGCAGTAACTGCCAGTTTAAAGCAAAATGTACAAAAGCACGAGGAAATAGGAAAATGCAGGTATCTAAAACATTTGTAGCAAAGCGTCAGATATCCCTTGAAAACATAACATCCTCAGAGGGTATTATGTTAAGGATAAACCGTTCAATTCAAGTAGAAGGAGCTTTTGGAGTACTAAAAAATGACTACCAATTCAATCGTTTCTTAACACGTGGCAAAAATAGTGTTAAGAATGAGTTCCTTCTTCTTTGTTTTGGTTTCAATATAAATAAATTGCATTCAAAAATACAAAATGATAGGTGCAAAAAACATCTTCATGAAGCAAAAATGGCCTAAGAGTAAGACAAAATTTCTCAAAAAAGTGTTAGGCTTATTTAAGTGCGTCAAAAAATCAAGAATTCATGAAAACTTGGAGTAATGGCCCTGTTTTTATAATCGATTTTTATCTGAATACAAAAAAGGAGTGGAGCAAACTACTTTTTAAAGTAGTTTTGCGACACTCCCTTTTTACTAATTATATTCATTTTCTCCCGTATGTAATTAATAATCCCTGTACTTTTAAAAATGATTTTTTACTTTCAGTATTTTTAAAATACTCCGCAATTTTAGACTGCATTTTTATATAAGCTTCTGCTAGAGCTCTGTCCACTCCTCGGTTCATAAATAATTCAATGGCTTTTTCTTGATCGGATATGCTAAGAGACCTATCCCACCCATGGATTTCAATAAAATCCTGTACCTTTTCCTCGTAATCCTGCATGTCTGGATTTACATACATTACTTTATCATTCATACGAATATCAATATCATGTAAGCCTAACTGCTGCATATAAAAGGGTAACCGCATTCCGATTGCATAATCCCTGCCTTCACATTCCAATTCCTTCTTCCATACCTTATGAAAATCAAAGGCTGTGCAAAGATAATCATAGCTAATATCATCAATGTATAACCCATCATTTTCAAATTCCCTGTTAACATCTACACAAACCACAAGACCGCCCTTCTTAACAGAGTCAGCCATTTTTCTTAATACCTCCAGAGGTTTATTCATATGGCGCAATGCTGCCTGACAAATAGCTATATCATATTTTTTATCTGTATCTAGGGAATATATATCTGATAAGATAAACTCTGCATCAAGTTCAGTATTATTAAAATTCAATTTAGCTTTATCAGTAAAATATTCATTATCAATACCTGTATAGGTGCTTCCCTTAGGTAAACGCTCAAGTAATTTCATTCCTAGGTGGCCTTCTCCACACCTGAATTCAATAACATCCACTGGCGATTCTATATGCCAAACATGTTTTACAAGAAATTCTAAGTAATCATCATTCCAAAAGTATTTTCTATTTTTATAAAGTTTATCAGTTTTTCCATTCCAATTATCGCGATTATCTGTGTTACTTGGTATATATTCTCGCATACGTAGTGGTTTTAGACCCAGTAATTCATCTACGGAAACATTGAAATACTCAGCTATACTTGGTAATAAGCTAATATCAGGCATGGTTGTACCAGTTTCCCATTTGCTAACTGACTGAAAAGATACACCTAATACCTCCGCTAAGTCCTGTTGTCCTATTCCTTTAGCTTTCCTAAGCTCTGCAATTTTAAGTTTAACTGTTGTCATATAATAGCCCCCTTGAATTTAATAACTTAATGCTAACATAATCATTCAGCCAAACCTATAACGCAGCATGCGAATTAACTCTCATATTGGTTGAAGAAAATAATCATTGCTTTCCACTGGCTGAAATCACTTACCCAAATAACTCATAGAAATTTACAACAATTAGCACCATCCCGTATTAATGGCTTTACCCTCTTTTTCAACAACTCAAATAGCTCTTCACTTTCTTCATTAATATCATATATTAAATGAATTGTATCCTTCAGTTTTGATTTTTTCGGTGGAACAATAGGTGATGAAGATAATATAGCTACTGAACCAGACAGTTCATATGATGTGAATGATAGAAAGAATAATGTTATTAATATAGGACTCACACAATTTTCAAAGTATTCTCTTTCACAAAAGTTTAAAGGTAATCTACACAATTCTGTCTTAATTGAATTAATAGCAGTTAACATTGCATCTGTATTATTAATAGCTGCAATTACATCGATAATTAAGTCACTATTAGGGGATGTCTGATCTTTCATTAATGCTTCATTTAATTGTCTTGCAAGATTAATATTTAATAATATACTATTTATATCGTTCATCCCTTTTTCCCCTATATAAAATATTTCCACTGTAACTAGCTACATGCTAATCATAGAGATGTACAGCAGTTATCTTCTTGAGTTAATTTTTTTACTCTCTCTTTCAACACGTCAAAAATATCCTCAACCTCTTCATTCATTCTATATATTGTATGAATTGTATCCTTTAGCTTTCCCTTTTTACGTGGAACTATGGGTGAAGTAGTTAAAATACTTACTGAAGTTGCTAACTCAAAGCCTGTTCTTGATATAAATTCCATGGCAGTTTCTAAAGGAGTAACACAGTTGGCAATATATTCTCTTTCACAAAAATCTAAGGGCAGTCTACACAACTCAGTTTTAATTGTATCTAATGCAGCCAAGGTTTGAGCTGTTTGAGCAATAGTTGTATTTACATTTACATTAGTGCCTGTAGCCTCAGGTGTTTGACTTTGGGTTCCCCCTTGGCCTGTGGGTGCCCCTTGACTTTGAATTGGAGTTTCACCAAAAGTTATGCCCTGACTTGGGGATGTCCCTTGGCTTAAATTTAGTGCTTGACTTTGAAGTACCACATCACTTATTTGTCTTGAATTTGTAATATCATTAATTAAATCATTTAATTCACCGATAATTGTATTTATCCGTTCCTCTCTTAACCTTTCATTAGAGTTACCCTTTTCACTAATTCCTTGTAGTTTATTAATGTTCTTTCCATTTCGAGCATCATCATCACTCATAAGCTCAGCTCCAATCTAAAACATTATATTTCATAGCCCACAATTTCCCCTGCTTAACTCTCAATATTTATTACTAATACAATTTATATATAGTAATTGTATTAATGGTAATTTTAATTTATTCACTTACAATGTATAATTAGCTATTCTCATCAAAGCATGTCGTAAACATACTCCAATTTATATAGTTCTAGCCATCCTTCTGCAAATAGTTTTATATCCTTTTTTATCATATAAATTTAAAGCTCCTGAGTTAAATTCCCAAACATAGATCTCTACCTCTCTGATTCCTCTAGACCTTAAATCCTCTTCGGCATATTCGATTAGTCCGCTTCCAATACCACAACCTCTATAATGCTTGTCTACTACCAACTTATCTATTAATGCATACTCTCTGCTTCTAAGTGTTGGGTTGTCTTTTTCTATAATGATCATCACTTCTATTGCTCCAATTATCTTCTCTTCATCCTCAGCTATATAAAAACTATGATTTTCTTTTGATATTGCCTCACTTATATAATCCTTTAATATATCTTCATCTACATTTTCATTAAATACATTAGTTACATTCTCACTATGCATTACTAGCAAGTCCTTAAATAATAAAACTAGTTCATTTATATACTTTTCATTGGCTTTTCTAAAATTCATTTTATCTCCCCCTATATAAATTCTCATATTTAGCTTTCTATCTATTTAGTCCAAGTATTTTCTCCAAAGAGTATTTAAATATGTCAACTTGTTTTTCTAACTCCTCCATAGCCATATCTAAATTAAATCTATTTAGCATTAAACCATCAAAAAATGATATAAGATATATAGCTATTGAATTAATGCAAACTTCAGGATGGAATTCTTTCCTGTCCACTCCAGCTTGAAATATATTCTCAATTTTATTTACCAAGTTAGCATGTCTATGTTTAATATAAGTAAATTTATCTTTCTGATTTTTATAATTTATAGATACAAAAAATTCTGTTTTTGCAAAGGTTAGAGTTTTATCTATTTCAAATATATCCTTTAGCATATTTTCAATCCAAGTCATTAGTTGTTGCCATATGTTCTCATCATAACTAAACTCCAATGATCTTATGTCTTCATAATCTTCTAACTTAAGAACTTCTAAAAATATATCATCTATATTTTTAAAGTATGAATATAAGGCTCCTCTAGAAATTTTCGCCTCATCCATGATATTTTGCATGCTTGTTTTTAGATATCCGTTTCTTACAAAAACATTTCTAGCAGAATTTAATAATTCTTTTCTTTTTTCATCTTTATATCTTTCACTTACTTTTGGCGACATTGACTATCCTCCTTATCAGAATTTAATAATTATATATCAAACTATACACTTGTGTCGTTTTTATGTTATTATTTAATATATCCTTATTTTTGTTAGTTGTCAAATAATATGGACTTAAATAATAAATTTATATATCTAGGAGGCATTATGAAATATATTGATTTTAATGATTTTGAAAGAAGAGAGCATTATAAGTTTTTTGAAAAGGTTGATAATCCTCAGTTTAATATATGCATGAATATTGATATAACAAATTTTCTGAGCTTTGTAAAAAGCAATAAGCTATCCTTTTACTATAGTATGATTTATGCTTCTACCTATGTAGTGAATGAAATAGAGGCTTTCCGTTACAAGATTAGAGAGGGTAAAATCATTCTTCATGACTCCCTGCAGCCGTCATTTACGGATATGGAGCCTGATAAAAACTTATTTAAGATTGTTACTTTACCTCTTAAAGAGGATATTATAGAATTTTCGAATTCTGCAAAAGAGGCTTCAAGAGACCAAAAGGAGTATTTCCCTAGAATAATTGAAGACCAGGACAAGCTTATATACTTTTCTTGTATACCTTGGATATCCTTTACTAGCATTTCAAATGAAATTGTAATGAATAAGGAGAATTCTATACACAGAATCTCTTTTGGAAAGTACTTCAAGGAAAAAGATAGATTCTTGCTGCCATATTCTATACAGGTAAATCATATGCTATTAGATGGGATTCATGTTGGCAGGTATGTTGAGAAATTACAGGCTTTTATTGATAAATTTGAATAAATAGTAAAAATCCTATCCCTAATGTACAACTTAGACTTTTCTAAGTCATACATTAGGGATAGGATATAGATATATACCGACACTCCTTGAAGTAAGCCCTTTTACGTACCAAAGAGCATTAAACTCTAATAAAACTTTATCTCCTCATAATCAACTTCATTGAGTAACTTTTCGATTTCTTTCTTCTTATCCTCACTTAACCCCTCCATAAACTTAATAAAATGCTTTTGCCACTCAGCTTCTATTTCTCTTTTACTGTTTATAATCTCTGATAAATCTGTTAGCTCATCCCTAAGTTCCTCGTAGAATACTAGCTTAGCTAAAATAGTTAATTCAATATTTGATAGTGTATTAAATACGTGTCCAAATTCTTCTCCAAAAAAGCAGTCTGAATTAAGAATATCAATAAAATCTTGTAATGAATGAACCTCTGAATTTAGAACTTCTATTTTATCTATAACTTTTGATAACTTCATTATTCTAGTAACTGTGAGATTGAAGCTTTTTTCACTCATTCTTTTTCCTTCATCAAAATCAAAGGTGTACTTTTTACTATCCTCATATTCTACTACTATCAAACTATTTAAACAATTATTTTCTAAGGCGTTTAACACTCTTTTTATAAATAATTCTTTATAATTATTTATATACTCTATAAGTAAGGAATTACTTATTTGAAGATCAGTAATAATTGTTTCTACCGCTTTATTTATAAGTGCATTTATTCTAGTTAAATTCATTCCCTTAAGGTTTTCATTTATCATATCATATTGGCTTTTTGTGATGGTTAGTTGTCCAGCCTTGTTTCCGCATAAAACAGAAAATATAGAATTATTTATCAAGAGCTCGAATATATTTATCAACTCTATGGTGTGATTTAACCTGCACATCTTCCCAAAACCATTTAAAATCTTATCTATGTCTTCCCCTGAGAAAAAATTGCAGAATTCCGTTTCAATATCTAAATGCTCTAGATAATTTTTAATATATGAAATCCCTCTTACACTCATATCATCAAATACCAAGGGATAATCTATACTAGCCATGGTATTGTGCGCTTCAAAAATTACAGTATATTTTTCAAAAAAGCAGGGTATAGCCTCATCTATAGTTAAATTATAAGCCTCAAGCTCTACTTGCAATCTATTTCTCTTTATTTTCTCATACAATTTTTTAGTGTCAATGACACATAATCGCAATAGCTCAATTCCCTTCTCATACATTGTCCTTATATCTTTTTCCTTTAGCTCTCTTAATGCAGCTTGTGGAGCATCTAATTCAATCAAGTAAAAATCTAAGGAATACAAAAGAGAATTAAGTAAGCCTTCAGTAACTTCTACAGTAACTGACGTACTTTCGCCTTTTGTGTACTTCATGATTAACTCTTTTAGCACTTCCATTATTCTGATCTGAATATCAAGCACATCCTTATTACTAATTGCACCACATTTCATAGCCTCTTTAAGAAGTGAAATGATATATTGATTTTTATTTAATGCTCTTACATTTATTTTTTCTTCATTAGTTAGCTGTAGACTATTTTCAATATTCAAATCCATCATATTACTCTTCCTTTACTCTAACTTTTTTCTAAAATCTCTTGAAAACTCTTCTAAGTGACTATTCAAAAGTTCTACAGAGCCTTCACAATAGGTTTCAAATGTATCCTTCATTAGTTCAATAAGTTTATCATCTCCAAGTTTATCTTCTGTCTCATTTTTTAGATAATAGAAGGTCTCTTGTATATCATTTAAAATATACATATAATTTTTATCATTTATAAATGTTGAAGAACTAAAAACTTTTATTAACTTTTTAGTAACCTCAAAGCTTAGTTCAACCCTGCCGTAGCCTTTTAAGACCTTATTCCTTACATTAATAATCTGCTTTGCGTCTTCTAGGGTTAATACTATACCGTCTTTTTTAATCTCTTCGTTAACTTCAAGTAACTCATTAATATTTGCTTCATTTAGTATGGATGGCCCAAAATTTAAAATACTGATTAAATCCATTAAAGCATCCCCTTATTAAAATAATGCTATTAGCTTATTTTTCAAGTATGTGAACTACATTAGTTCTTTTCATCTATGCATCCCCCCTGCTAAGATAAATAATTATTTTTAAAAACTCTTGACTTTCTTCTAATTTTATGTTATAATATTATATTGTATTTTGAAATAATAGTATACTTTATCTTCATATGCATGTCAATATAACAATTAAAAATAACAAAGCATATATCTCTCATGAATGATATATGCTTTATTTGTTTTATATTATTTTTTGCACCATTATTTAATTATCTTTCACCTAATAATTCTAATGCTTCATTAGCCATTGTCAAAATATTATGCTGAATGTCATATGCGTTTTTCAAATCTTCTTTATTATACCATTTGAGCAAATTAGATTCCCCATCTCCTGGTATTGTATCAAAAGATTTTGCAGTTGCATAATAAACAAAGTCTATATGATAATGTTCTGAATTTATTTCACCTAAAATTGTGTGCATAGGATTTATTAACAATTTTTCTCCTACCAATTCGCATGAATTTTTAAGTTGGTTATTTATTGGATTGTATAGATTTATTTTTAAACCTGCTTCTTCTTGTGCTTCACGAATACATGCCTCTTCCGGCAATTCATTCAATTCTATATGTCCACCTAAAGGAAGTATTTTCTTAGCCCTTTTATGCAAATGTAATAATACTTTATCCTTATATACTATAAATACGGAAACTGTAAAATGCCTATCCACGTTTATGTTACCTCCTTAAAATTGTTTGGTAAACGGTTCATAATAACTAGCACATATAGTTTGTAAGGTACTTTGTTAAAACTCCATTAAATCCATCCACCTAATCATAGATGGCTATTTTTGACTTTATAAAATCATCAATCTTTTCTAAACTTAATTTATTTTTTACCATATTATATTGAATGCCATTTATATCTATAAAGTTTTCATAAGTCATTATACTCATTACTTTATTATCTCCAATAAATAAAATTACCGATTGATAATACCCTGCCATTAAAGTCTGCGTTAATTTTTTTGTAAAAACACAACTATTTATATAGTTCATAAATTCATTTATATTTTCTTTATTTTCAACAGTTCCCCCTTTAATAGCAGGGTTATTATACTGAAAACTAATCTTTGTAATATCATTAGCTTGGAATCCACCTATTTCACTAATTCTTTTATGATTACTATTTATATACATTATAGCAAAAATGATAAGCGCTAAAAGTAATACAACAGATACTAATATTCTTTTTTTCATGGCACCCCCCATTTTAATAGAATTTATAATAATTTTCCACAAGTGTATACTAATATTATATTGTAACTATATTCCAAATACTATTTTTTCAAAGCAAATCTAAAAACAGCAATAATATATGAATATCATTGCTGTTTTTATGCTATTATTTTGTTTTGTAGTTCAAAGCAGAAGCCGTATTTATATGACAAAGTGACGTTTCCAGCTCCACATATGGCACTTGAAACGTCCACTTACCACGCCCTAATTAGAAATTTGCCCTTGATGCTTCTCAAAGAAATCTACACGAGGTGCTAAATATTTTAGCTTATGGGTCAATGGGTTTTCTATAAATGTATAAATAGGCTCAAATATATAGTCCCAATTCCAAATCTTTTCATTTACACTTAGATATTCTCTTACCCTTTCGCAGCTGCTTGGAGCAATGGGATGAATTAAAGTAATAGCAGTTCTTACAGCATGAAAAGCATCTATTAGCACTTGTTTGCGAAGAGTATTATCTTCATTGGTTTCTGCAAGCTTCATATTATTTGTCCAGTACTTATTCATATTGCGAATGTAACTATCTAAAACATAAGTTACACTATGAAACTCATGATTGTACATATGTCTTTCATAAGTTAGAATAGCTTCCTTAGATTCTTCTATAATATTTCTACTAATTTCCCCTACTGGTATTGCACCATCAAAATATTTTTGTGCAGTGTAAAAGCAAGAACGAACAAGTCTATTAAGCACATTGGTCAATAAATTACCTTCTTTTAAAACTGTGTCTGGCCCTTGCTTCTCTTCTTCCCTCATAAAAACTTGAGGCATAAAGCTAGCACTCTTCTTAGACAGTCCAAGACTTAAAAAATGCATACGTAATTGCTCTGATGTATAGTATTGTAATAGTTCTCCTGCCATAGGCGGCTTAATAGCACTGCTGCTGCTTGCCTTTTTATCCATAAACAATAGGTGATTGTTTGCGATCAAGTCAGGAAGGTGAATATTTTCCCAGTTTACTTTATCTTCATTATCAACTCCCAATAAAGCCATAAACAATGCCATTTCTGCAATTCCGTAAAAATAAATATTGTCTTCCCCAATAAATTGATATACTTTTGCATCTTTAGAATGCCACCATTCCTTCCATTCCTCAGAATCTTTGCCTATGGATTCTAGATATGCTTTGGTAAAGGAAATAGGTGCCCAAAGGGATTCAGGCCAAACCCAAAAGGTTAAATCCTTAAGGTTTTCTTTTTCTGGTACCTTAATACCCCACTCAACATTTCCCGATAGCCTAAAAGGTACTAATGTCTTACCAGTTCGAAAACGAATTCCCATCTTATCGAATACATCTCTTGCTATATCCCTATCATGTAGACTTTCAAATATAAAAGAAATGGAGGCTTTCTTTGGTTCATCAATAATTGTATGCTTTGGCAATTTTTCTTCTAGGTCTGCAACTCCTTCTAATTGCTTACGCTTTACATAGATAATTGGCAGCTTTAAGAATTCTTCAATAGTATTTAGCAAATACTTGCGCCAATTAGAATTTGTTCTTAAATAGTCTACTCTTTCCTTTAAAATTTGGTTATATTCATCTAGTTTAAAATACCAGTTTGTCACATCTCTTAATTCAGGTGTTTTACCAGATAAAATGCTCTTTGGCTCAATCAATTCACTTGGCATGTACTGATGCCCCAAGGAACATTCATCTGCATAACCATTATCTGAAGTACACCCCTCTATAGGACATTTACCAACTACTTGCCTACCATTTAAGAATACTTTAAAATCAGGATCGTAAAACTGTGGAGAGGATAGTTTTACTAAATACCCACCTTCATATAATTTGTTAAATACCTCTTCTGATACTTTTTTGTGTATTTCACCGGCTCTCCCTAAGGCAGAAGCCGCATATAAATTTAAACTCATCTCATATTTATCTAAAACTTCTTTTTGTTTTTCATGATTTCCACGAACATAATCTTCTATGGTACCTTCGTATTGATTTTCCTCTACAAATTTTCTATAGCTTGCTGAAATAGGTGAGCCATAGCAGTCTGTTCCAGATACAAATATAACATTCTCCTCACCAATTCTATCCCTTAAAAATCTTGCAAAGGTATCGGCATGCACAAACACACCTCCTACATGTCCAAAATGCAATTCTTTATTACCATAGGGCATACCTGCAGTTATTACAGCTTTTTTAGGAAATATAGGTCGTTGAATTTTTCTTTCTTCCATAACAAACACTCCTTAAAATATAACTATATTCTTAATATAAATTACTATTTTTACTTAAAAAAGCGTAAAAAAAACACCTCCTACAAATAATTTGTAGGGGCGAATTATTCCGCGTTGCCACCCTATTTCATCAGTATGTCACCATACCAATCTTATCGAGTACAAAATCATACTCTAGTTCTGTAACGTGAACAAACGTCATAGCATCACTTATAAGGAAACGCTACGGAAACCTACCTTGTACTTGTTCCAAAATGGCATCTTCTAGCCATTATGGTGCATGTATAAGGTAATAGTTGAAGTTGTTTCCTTAGACTCCTTGAAAATAAGATCCGTATGCAGCTCCGAGACTTGTTTCATTAATTTTTCTACTGTTCCATCTCAGCAATAGGAACTCTCTGTAAGCTTCCAAAATAACTACTCTTCTCTTCAATGCCTTTATTTTTCACAGTATAATAAATGAATGAGGTTTTGTCAAGAGGGTATATAAGAATGTCTATGTCATTTGTGATAAGGTTGGCCGTAACTGGTGTAACGTATATGGGATCATTGCTTCCCATTTTTTGTATCTATATCCTACTCTTGAATTTAATATCATTTCAGCAGTTATTGTTTCATTCTGTGTGCCAAAGTTTGCTTATCTCTATTATACTATCTTCCAATAAATCCCCCTATATACCTGTTCATAATTATGGTACAATATCCAAGTATAATTTATTAACCGTAGAAGGATGGCTGCGGAGGTTTTGAACATTTTACCCTCCTGGGCTATTGGTGAATACTTCACTATAGCTAAGGGGGTGGTATTGGATATGTTTGATACTTTTATAAAGTGTGCATCAATTGTTTATGTGATTAAATTAGTTTTAAAACATAATCTTTTCATACATCACTTAAAAATTAAGATTAAGTTCCTTGGTCTTGATATAGAAGTTAGAAGCAAAGTAGAGTAGGTCAAAGGGCTTTCGCCCTTCTTCCCCTCATCAAACCGTGCATGCGATTTTCCCGCACACGGCTTTCCGATATTCTTCTTCCTAGCGCATTCATCATTTAAGAAGCCAGTCTAATAATACCAAGTTTATCTATTAACCGTCTTGTCACTTCGATACCTGAGAATTTATTTTTCTTCCTTCTCTTATTATTTATCCAGATGTTAAACCTTATAGTCACATACCAATCTATTTTAGCTAACCATTTATAGGCATATTGAGAACCATAGTAGTTTTTGAAACCTCTGAGTTTTCTATTCAATATCTTAATTCTATTTTCAATGTCATCACTACACGAACTTTTCAGCAGTGTTTGTTTGATTTTTTTCCTTCATACTTTTCATTGATTTACTAGACGGATAATTTGTTATTACCAAAACGCTTCTACAATCCTTGGTTTTCTGCTTGATTTTCTTGTTATGAAATCCTAAGAAATCAAAGCCTTCTTTGCCGTCCCATAAATCTATAATTTGTGTTTTCTCAGGATGTATGGTAAGTTCAAGCTTCTCCATTATTTTAGTTACCACAGCTTTTGCCTTTTTAACATCTGTCCAGTTCTTACATATGATAACAAAATCGTCTGCATATCTAACTAAAGTACCCAATTTAAAATAATACCTTTCCCAAATAGTATCAAAATAATTCAGATATATGTTGGAAAGAAGCGGACTAATGACTCCACCTTGCGGAGAACCTAATGTTGATTTGATGTTAATGTCTCTTTCCATAACTCCAGCTTTAAGCCATTTCCTTATCAACTTAAGAATACGTCTGTCACAAATTTTCTGCTCAACTAATATCATAAGCTTATCATGATTTATATTATCAAAATAAGACTTAATGTCTGCATCCAAGACTTTATATCCGTTGCCCTTACAACATTGATTAATCTTTTCTATAGCTTGTAGTGCACTTCTTTTAGGTCTGAAACCAAAAGAACATTCTTTGAAATCTGCCTCAAATATCGGTTCAATAACTATCTTTGTAGCCATTTGGACTATTCTGTCTTTTATGATTGGAATTCCTAATGGTCGTTTCTTTCCATCTTTCTTAGGTATGTATACTCTCTTGACGGGTAACGGCTTATACTTGTTTTCTATTAACTCAGCTCTGATTTCCTCTAAAAATTTATTCTCACCATATTCTATAATATCTTCAATAAACATATTATCAATGCCGGCTACGCCTTTGTTTTCTTTAACCAAAAGCCAAGCCTTGTGGAGAATATCTTCTCGATATACCTTATCATACAAAGCATGAAACCGTCTTTTCTTGCTTGATTTGGCACTTAGGTATAATTTTCTTTGAAGTTCTCGAACTTTATCTACTGTGTCGTTAGCTTTCGCATTCACTCGTTCTTACCTCCTTAGAAAATATGAATAAAGTAGAGCTCCTTCCCTAAATACAGTTCTGCTGTCTGTATTATTATTGGTACTATAAGCTCCTCCGACTCCTTCTTTGCAGTATATCAATTTCGCTATTAAGCTTATACGACTTCTTTTTATGGATAATATCCATGCAAAGGAAGGTCTCTCCAGTTCCGAACTATACTATAAATACATGTCGTCTCCCCTATACCGGAGAATTCTTCGGTGCTGCACTTCAAGTTCTTCACACCTTCTGTTGCCTTCGCCCATTTTCCCAAAGCTCGGCATTCTCTTTGTCCTATTTCAAGGTGGCGCTTACGATACGGCAGAGTTCATTTAACATTACAACCTGTATTCTTGTTAGCACTCTTACGAGTTACATTATCCTCACGCTTCATACCCAGTATTTCTACCGCGCATGGTGATTAACTACAAGGCTCCTTGACGATTACCTTGACTGGACTTTCACCAGCAAGCATAGTCCAGCTTAGCTGGACGCACGAAAAAAGTGCCCCATCCAGCAAAGATTAGCACTTCTTTCTAAATAAATTTACTTAATTAAATTCATCCGATAGCCCTAAAACAAAATAAATGTTCTAAGGATTGCTTAGTGTTGACGCACTAAGTTTTTCTTATTTATATTATATCAAAATTTCTATAAAAATAAACATTTATTTTTGTGATTTTAGGATATGATATCACTTAGAATGCTGTTATATCTCTTAAATCCAGTCATATCATTGATTCAAAGCAAAATCTACATTATATGTGATAAGGTTCGCCATAACTGGTGTAACATAGACTTTTTAAAACTTATCTATCACCATTTATATCCTTATTAATTGTTCTCCTCATGGATAAAAGCATCGGTGTAAAGTATTTTGTCCAAAACTTATTTCCATACAAATTAGCTGTTTCAAAATCCAATTGAAAAATATTGTCCACATATGATTAAAGATATTCTTATTAATCCATTGCTTTGAAATACTTGTATATAACTCTATATATACACTTTCTTTATATTCTTCAATAGCTGCATGTCCTATCGCTGGGCAAAATACCGAATTCTCACCATGAAAAGGGAATTCGTCATATGCTAAAAATCCTACTACTCTCTCTTCTAATTTTGCAACAACTGCACTTTTCCTATTTATCTTGATTTTAAGGAAATTTTCTATCATTGAGTTATCTTCTTTCCAATATGTCGGTAAGTCACTGCTACTACAATACAGTTCATATTGACTATTCCATATTTTTTTCGCCTCATTAATATCCCCCTCCTGCATATTGCTTATTTTTATACGCCTAATCATTTTTATTGCTCCTCTCGCTTGCTAAAATAGCATATTCATATGTATCAAGCCATATAGGTTGATTATTTTCATCTACTTTAAAGTAAATATTTTTAATCAAATGCCCTTCTCTCCTCATATTTAATCTTTCAAGCAACTTCCATGAAGGTTCATTTTTAGGATTGCACATAGCAATTATTCTTCTAGCTTTAAGTTCCTCTATGGCATAATCCAGTATTCTTTCTGCACTCTCTATTGCAAATCCCTGTTTCTGATATTTTTTATTAAAGACATAGCCTAATTCATAGGTTTCAAAATCCTGCTTGCCAAGATATAAATTGCCGATAACCTTTCCAGTTTCCTTTAAACAAACTGCAAAGAAACTATCATCCTCTGCTCTTCTTTCAGCCTCTTCCTTAGAGGCTTCTTCATTAAAGGTCTCATAAGGTTCATAAAACACTACCTCTTCGTCACTTAAATATTCATGTAGATCCTGCCAATCTTCTTTATTGAATCTTCTTATAATTAGTCTCTGGGTATCTATCTGCTTTTGCATGTTTATTCTCCTCTATTTAACATTTTTGTTATAAGTATATTATATATCATGCCGCCAAAACTTTGTGTCGCTCTTATTCTTCTGAAACAAAAAGCACCTTAAGGTAAGCCTTAATAGTGCTTTTAGAATCTTACTATGATGCAAGTTTTGCAATAATTTTATAAATCCATTTAAAATTCGATGCCTTATTTATTATGTCAAACTTTTTCTCATCTCTAGTAAATAGTTTCTTCTAATAATGAAGAAATATATGATCTGAGCTATCAACATAATTCCTATCACCTGCAACGCTGGAATAATTATTTCAATGTCAAAACTATATTTTAATGAACTCATGGCAAAGGCAAAGTGTATTACAGCAACTACATAAGGAAGCAAAAATAGTACCCCTATTTCAATATTTAGTATGTTTTTTATTTCCTTAAAAGTTAAGCCTATTTTATTTAACTGTTTGTATTTGTTTTTATCCTCTATAATATTCATGTAGCATTTGTTATACAAGAAGCTTCCCGTTGTTACAAAGAATATAAGCCCGATAAATATTGCACTGAACAAAAGTACTCCATAAGCTATTTTTGTACCTTCTAGTATAGACGCTTTCAAGAAACTATTATGAAACTTATTATCTTCCTCTCTATTTCCAAAGTTATTATAAAAATTTTTACATATATTCAATGTAGCCTTATAATCCTCCACATTAACTGCTCCGAAATAGTACTTAACGCCAGCTATTCTTTCATATACCTCATCCTTAACTATATATACATCTCTATAAATTGCCGGAAGTACCCCTTTATCACTCTTTTCAGTAACCTCCAGTTTTATATCCTTCAGGCTAATAGTTTTTCTTTTATCTCCAGCTAAAGATGCAGACTTTATAGTTTCATGATCCTTAAAGGAAATAGTATTTAAAGCCAGTATTGATGCTAACTTTTTATAACAAGCTTCGTTAATCATAACTACTTCCTCTGTGTCGCCATCAGGAATAACAAATTTTATTTCGTTACTAACTTTAGTGTAGGATATGCCCTGAGCTTTCAGCGAATTTTCAATGAAACCAGCTTTTAAATCAACTTCATCTTTATTCTTATAAGTATCAGAAATGAAAAATGCTTGCGGAAAGTCTCTATTTATTTGATACTCCTTATCTCTCCAATAAGCATATACTGATCCTATTGCTGAAAGGGCAACCGTTGAAGTTATTGTAATTAGGAAAAACATCCTGGTATTATCTTTTATCCTGTATAGTAAATTTGAAACCCAAAGCATTGTAGTTTTTTTCATGTATAAGCTTCTATTTTTCTTTAGTGACTTGATTATAAATACACTTAATTGAGAAAACAATAAATAGGTAGCTGCAACAACCATTGTAGTTACAGGTATTATTCTATAGGTTATTGTTTTTACATCGCTTGTAGCTGATAGAAAATATCCTACAGCTAAAAGCACTATACATATGATAGCCAGAAGGACAGAGGCTTTTGGTTCAGGTCTTGGTTTTTTAGTTCCCTTTATCAAGCTTAAAACTTTATCTTCTTTTATGATAAAGGTGCAAAAGGTTGAAATTACTATTCCAATCATTACAAAAGCGCTAAAAGTAATAATCATAGCTTTAACAGGAAGATAAAACTTTAGTGCATTATATCCTAAAAGCTTTCCACTGGCGGCTAAAAGTATCTTAGAAAAAATTAATCCCATCAATATGCCCACCACTGCTGACACTGAGCTAATGAGCATATTTTCAATACGTATCATCTTTTGAACTAGCCTTTTTGAGGAGCCAATAATGTAAAGTATTCCAAATTCTTTATACCTGCTTTTAAGAAAAACACTTATAGAATAAAACACAAAGAAACATAAAAATAAATATGCAATTACTATTGTGACATAAAGTGTATTTTTTACGTGCTGAGGAAACAAACTTACATTAAAACCTGGGTGAAATATGAGCATAGTAAAAGAGAATAATAAGGCTGCCGATATGGTGCTGCTTAAAAAGTATGCAAAATATGCTTTTGCATTTCTCTGCACATTTTTAGTGGCAAACTCTCTAAGATTCATTAGTTACTCCCGTTACGTAAAACTTATAAAACTCTCTAATAACATTATAAAAGTTTCTGTTTACTTCCCTGTTCAATGTGTCCGATTTTGCAAAATGCTACTTTCGTTTGGTATAACACTCCGAGGGCGTAAATTCGGGTGTAACTCACCCTACACAGCATCATAATTCGTTAAAGTGGCTTATGATACTTTATATCTTGATAAATTGATGCTAGCATTCCTATCTCTATCTATAATAGTTCCACAACATTCACATACAAAGGTTCTTTCTGATAGTGATAATTTAGGTTTAACATAACCACATTTGCTACAAGTTTTTGATGAAGGATACCACTTATCAGCTTCTACAAATTCAATTCTGTATCTTTCGGCTTTATACTTAATCATAGTTTTAAATTCATATAAGCTTTGCTGTTGAGCTGATTTAGATAAATGCTTGTTTTTAAGCATACCACTAATATTAAGACTTTCCATAACTATACGAGAAGGTTTGGCTTTCACAATCTCTGTAGTTATTTTATGTCTATAATCAGTTCTAATATTATCAAGTCTTTTGTGTAACTTTCTAATGCTCTTTTCAAGTTTTATAATGTTACCTGTTTTTACGTAACTCCTCCCTTCTTTATTTTTTTCATATTTTATTGATACTTTACGCTGCAACCTACGTAGTTTCTTTTCTAACTTTTTAACTTTTTTAGTCTTGTTAATGTTTTTATAGGGTTCTTCTTTATGTGAACATATTGCCAAATCTTTAACTCCAACATCTATACCAATACTTTTGTCGATTAATTCTACTGGTGTTTGGTTTAACTCAATACCTACTGATACATACCAATGAACACCATCAAAACTAACTCTTGGATTACTATATTTTGAATTTGTAGGTATTCTAGTATGTTCGGAAAGCTTTACCCAGCCTACTTTTTCAAGTCTTACGTGAGTTTCAGTAAACTTTATTTTTTCAGTATCTTGATAAAAAGAAAGTTTTGACTTCCTTCTGCTCTTGAATTTAGGTTTATTAGACAATCCATCAAAGAACTTTTTATAGGAATTACAACAGTCTTTTACTGCTTGTTTGGTTATATTGTTGCTATAATTATTAAGCCATCTTAATTCTTCTGTGTGCTTTAATTTAGTTAATTCTTTTCTTAAAACCCTATCAGATAAGAATTTCCCACCGTTTTTATAATTTTCTTCTTGCTTGCTTAAAGTCCAGTTATAAGCCCATCTTGCTGTCCCTGCACTTTGAAACAATTTACTGTTTTGCTTATTATTAGGTTCTATTCTAACTTTCATTGATGTTATCATCTTCTAATAACTCCTTAATCATTTTTTACCTTAGCATTTATTTTAACCAATAGTCTATAGCTAAATACCTTCGCAACAATAATGACTAAGTTGTACTTGTAAATGATATTTCTCCTATATTAAATATTATATAAATTAAATATGGTTTTATATGTTTTTATAAACTTTATTCAACTGCTACTTACCTCCTAGCAGTGCAAGCACATCAATAATTTCATGATAAAACTGCTGCCTGCTATCTCCTCTACAGATCTCATTATATATAGCTCCATCTTTTATAAATAAAATTCTGCTGCAATAGCTGGCAGATAGGGGGTCGTGGGTTACCATAATCGTAGTTACCCTTTCCTTCTCATTTACTTTTTCAAACAATTCCATCACTATTTTAGCTGCTTTAGAGTCCAGGTTGCCAGTAGGTTCATCTGCAAGCAATAAAGTAGGCTTATGAATTAATGCTCGTGCGATTGCTGTTCTTTGAGATTCTCCGCCAGATATTTCAAAGGTTCTCTTATTTAGCAAATCCTCTATTCCAAGTATCCTGGATATTCTGTTAAGCTCATCATCCTGTTTTTTAACAGGTATACCATCTAGCGTAAGTGGAAGCACTATGTTTTCTCCCACAGTTAAGGTATCAAGCAGATTGAAATCTTGAAATACAAAGCCTAGTTCTCTCCTTCTAAATAGGGCAAGTTCATCTCCCTGTAGTCTTAAAGGCTTCTTATTTTTTATTGTTATTTCTCCTGAGGTTGGTTTATCTACTGTTGAAATCATATTTAGCAGGGTTGTTTTACCGCTTCCTGAAGGCCCCATAATCCCTAGGAACTCCCCCTCCTCTATAGAAAAGCTTATATTCTTTAAGGCACTAAATAATATCTTATTTCCATATACTTTACTTAAATTACTTATCTCCAAAGTTCCCATTACATTCACCTCTATCATGTTAAAGTTATAATCTTAGTTAATACCAATATTCCTAGTAAAATCCCTGCGGCTATTCTATATAGCGCAAATACCTTTAGTGGTTTCTTTTTCAGAAAGCCCACAAATTTTTTCATAACTATTAAAGCTACTAAAAAGGCTACAACAAATCCGGAAATTAATGCAATCCATAGAGTTGGTGTCATTATGGAGTAGTCAAATTCAAATAAATCCTTTCCGGAGGCACCTATCATTGCTGGAATAGCTATGAAAAATGAGAATTCTGCCGCTATGGGTGTTGATAAGCCTGCAATCCATCCACCCATGATTGTAGAAGCACTTCTTGACATTCCAGGCCATACAGCCAAAAGCTGCAATAAACCCACTTTAATTGATTGCCCTGGTGTCATATTATCTATGTCCGCTATCTTATGAGTCTTATTTTTATATATCTTCTCAAGTATTATTAATAATACTCCTCCAACTATAAACCCAGCTATAACAGCTTCAGGTATAAACTTTGCTTTTATTTTATCGTAAAACAATACTCCCACAATAGCCATGGGAATTGAAGCCACAATAACATTTATTCCGAATCTAAAGCCTATTTTTCCTTTTTTCCCTCTGGTAAATATAAAGCTAAAGAATTCAACTATGCTCTCCTCAATCTTTTTCCAATACAAAACAACTACTGCCATTATGGCTCCAAGCTGAATTACAACTTCAAACATCTTGGCAAATTCTCCGTGGAAATCAATTGCCCATCCTACTAATATCATGTGCCCTGTAGAAGATACCGGTATAAATTCAGTTAAACCCTCTACTATGGCAATTATAATAGCCTTTAATATAAAAATTATATCCATTACCTATCACTCCTCCTTTAAAACCTATAGCAATAGATTATAATAATAATGCATATGCTGCCATCTGCAAAGCTTACGGGAATGTGACATGTATGTAAGATTTTATGCTCAAAAAAAGCAAATAAATAGTTACCTATTCATTTGCCTTTTTAAATTTCATTGTAACCATTGTTCCCTCATTAACGGTAGATTGTATCTCTACTTCATGACCCAAATTTTTAGACACCTCTTTAGTTATATATAATCCCATACCGGTAGACTCTCCATACTTACGCCCATTCTCTCCTGTAAAGAAAGGATCAAATACCCTTTTTATATCTTTAGCAGGAATTCCTATTCCTCTATCAATGACATTCAACCTAATCTCCTTTTCATCTTCAGAGGCATTTATAATTAATTCTTTTCCTTTACCCTTAGAATATTTTACTCCATTAATAATGAGCTGACCTAACGCAAATTTTAACCACTTAGCATCACTATAAACTTCAATGCTCTCATCTATCTCAACTCTTGGTATTATTCTATTCCTTATAAAAACCTTTTTTTCTTCATTTACAATATCCCGAGCCAGCTGCTTTAAAGAAATCCTTTCTACTAAAAAATCCTTTTGGAAAGAATCTAGTCTAGCGAAATATAATACCATTTTTAAGCCTTCCTTTAGCTTATTGACCTCTTCTTGCATATTATCATATTTCTCTTCTCCTTCAAATTCTTGAAGCTGCAGTTGTATTACTGAAAGAGGGGTCTTCATTTGATGCACCCACTGATTTATAAACCTTAAATGTTCCTCATGAAGTTTATCTCCTTTTTGAATTTGAGCTTCATATAAGCCGTGGAGCTTCTTTAATACCTGTGAAACACTTTGGCTTAAATCTGAAATACCAAAGTTTAAAAAAACATCATTTAGCTCAGTAATCCCGCCCTCTAGCAATCGGTATAATTGTCTATTTTGATAATACTTAAAAGCTAAAAAGCACAGCAAAATGAAAGTATTAAACATAAATATGTAGATAACCTCACTAAGTCCTATAAATCCATTAAGATTAGAATATATTATTGTAAGAGCTAAACTTAAAAAATATATAGTTATATACCCTTTGTTATGCTTTAAAAACAATTTCATACTTACTCCCTACTGCCAGGTTTTATTTAATCTATAACCTGACCCTCTTATTGTTTCTATCCCATTATCTATTCCTAAAGCCTGCAATCTTTTGCGTACTCTGCTAATATTAACGCTTAAAGTGTTCTCCTCTACGAACTCCAAATCATCCCATATCTTTTCTAAAAGCAAATCTCTTCCCACAATTTTAGGATATTTACTCATAAGACATTCCAGCAGTATACCTTCCCTTTTAGCTATAATTAATTTTTCATCTTTAAATTCTACCTCTGATCTTTCCGGATAAAACTTAAGACCATCAATTTCAACGATTCTTTCCTCTGATCTGGCAGCATAGTCACCAAAGGCTCTTCTTATTTGACTCTTTATCTTAGCGATAGCAACATCATAATAAAAAGGTTTAGTTATATAATCATCTGCTCCGCTTTCTAAAGCCATCACTTGATCCATTCCGCTGTCCCTTGCTGATATAAATATTATAGGGATTTTTGATTGCTGTCTTATTTTTCTGCACCAATAAAAACCATCAAACTTTGGCAAATTAACATCCAGCAACACTAAGTTTGGATTGAACTCATTAAAGCCAATCATAATATCCTCAAAGTTATCTGCTGCTCTGGTCTCAAAACCATACTTATCTATATATTCTTGCAATAAAGTACTTATTGATAAATCATCTTCTACAATATATATTTTGTATTTCATTTTGTTATCCTCCTAATCTATGTTGTAATCAGGATATATTATTTACTTAATTATACTATTTACTTTTGGATATTTAAACTGGGTAAGCTCAATCACCTGCAAGTGGTAACGGATATAACGTAGAATTTTAATATTGTAATTTTAAAAAATAGGATGTAAGCAAACTAAAACAAAAAGCACCATAAGGCAATCCTTAATAGTGTTACTTACAGAAAAAATTTCAAAAAAATAGCGGCCCCATACGCAAATGGATAGCTACTATTTTTAATTATAATATTTAAAACCACTGACCTATTGACTTTACTTTCACATCTTATTTTCATTAATAATATTTAATATATTTCTATTATTAACTATAACCCTTGGAATCTTAATTTGGTTTTTTGATATCCCCTTATTAAATAAAGATTCCTTTACTAAATTGAAAGTGTTTGATGCTAAAAGCACTACTTTTACCATACTTAATTTCTTATTATTTCTAGCTCTATCGTAGGCTAAATTCGAATTTCTAATTTCACTATCTAATGTTTCCTCTAATAATTTAATGTTATAATCAGGCATATCATTTTTAAATTCAAAGTAAAAAATATATCTTCCGGGTGTAATTGAGTTATCAGGCATTGTAGTATAATCCACTAAGCTTAAATTCAACTTTTTTGTTGTACCTCTTATGGCATTAGTTAAATGCTCTTCATTAGTCTTTTCAGATACCATATTCAATACCTGACTCTTTCTATATAAAAATTCAACTTCTGGGCAATTATTATAAAAACCAACTACCTTAATAACATCACCCATTCTATATCTATAAAGACCTGAATAATTAGTAATAACTATTTCATACTTTTCTCCTATTTTTAATTCTTCTAAGCAAAGGGTAGGTTGACTATCATTATTTCCTTCTCTAACAGGAATGAATTCATAAAAAGCAGTGTCAGGGATAATTACATATCTTATCTTATTTGCATAAGGATTAATTCCAATCATAGCTTCAGTAGAAGCATAGGCTGGCGAGTAAATAGATAATGAATCAGTATAATAATTTACTTTATCATCATATATAGAAAAATTGGCTCCAGTTACTGTTGCAATATAGGTTAAACTCGGCCATATTCTTCTGCTAATACCCTTAAACCCTTTTTTAAATTCTTCCTCTAATTTATCTGCCCTACTGGCACTAGGAGAAAGAAGTTTATTTAGTTTTTTTCTTGTGTATTCATCAATATTTAGATTGCTGTTTATATATCCTCTTCTTATATCTCTAACTAAGTCTTTATGTCTGCTTTCTAAAACTCTAAATAAATCTAGTATACTGGAAATAAAAATTCCATTAATATATAAAAGTCTGGTTTCTTTTAGTGCAAATAGCAGATGAAGATAAAGTGCAGTTTCCTTATCTTTTATTCTCATAACTTCTATCGGTGAGGTGTATAAGTATGGCAGTATATGCCTTATAGCATTCATACCGCAAGAAGTAGCAGAACATATTGGTATTCCGCCTTTAGTATAGGTTGTCATAACTATATCAGCTATCATTAAACCTTTTCCATAATTCCAATTTTCTTTAAAGTTATCATAAGAAAATTTATTCATAAGCAATGCCATGTATTTTGAAGCAATCCTTCTGCTAGTTTTAGTAAAGGGAATTAACTTTTGTTTTCCTGTAGTTCCTGATGTATGACCAAAGTATTCTATATTTTTGCTTGTTAAAATATTTTTTTCTCCATCTGCCATTCGCCTTATATAGTTCTCATAATACGCATATTCGGTTAATGGAACTTGTTTTTTAAAATCCTCTCTAGACTTTATATCTTTAAATTTAAGCTTAATCCCTATCTCACTATTATAATTTGCTTTCAATATCTTATATAATACTTCTTCGTTTACTGCTCTGCAGTTTTGGGCATCCCTGTTAAATTTCTTTTTAACTATGCCTCCACCTTCTATAGCAATTTTATATAGAGCCTTGCTGATTATGCTCGTAATAATACACTCCCCAAGCACTTATTATACCTAATATATGAAAAAAGCTGGAGTGTTGTTACATAATGGTGGAGACGAATCCCTAAAAGCCTCCATGACAAGAAGATTTTCACTCATTATATAAGTTTAATATAGGGTTTATTTAGAAAATCCTAACTTATATATGTTTGAAAATAACAGCATTAGGTAATTTCAAATCATGTATAAATTAATACTTAAAGCTAACTCCCTAAATTTCAAGTTTCTTCTATATTTGCATATAAATATAGCTAGTAAAACTCAATCCATTTTACTAGCTATTTTGTAATATGTCATTAGCCCATGATGGTACTTTTTTATCTATCCATATAATACTACCATTTTTAAAATCAATAATTTCTTTAAACATTTCTGTATTGTCGTATATATTTATTTCATCACATATTTCAATAACATGTTTTAAATTGTTTAAGGAATCATAATATCTTCTTTCTATATCTTCATCTGGAATTCCATGTCCTCCATTATTAACTCTAAATTTAACTCTTTCTTTTGCAACTTCTGGGTTTTCTACATCTATATAATTTATAACCACATAAAATCCATTTTGCTTTGCTAATTTTATATTTTTAATCATACTTTTACCTGATAATGTTGTTTCTTGATTAAAAGATATCCCTTCTAAAATATACATTTTTATTAATTTTACTGCTTCTCTTGCACATTTTATTTGAAGGTTGCTATCTTTCCACGAGCCAATTCTAGCTACCATTTCATCAGTATTTATTCTTTTTTCATCTTTATTTTCATTATAATATATAGACTTATATATTGAAGTTTTTCCAGCGCCGTTAACGCCTGCAAAAATTGTATAAGTTGGCATATTATCTACCTATTACCTTCGATTGTTCTTTTTGTAATACTAGATTTGATAAAGTCATATAAAAATCTTGTTCTTCTTTTGTTTTTGCATTTTTAAATAAAGTTTTTAATTGACTATATGAATAATTCTTAAAAAGATCATATAAGCTATTCTCTTTATTTTCCATACTAAATTCCTCCTAAAGAAAAATTATCTATATATTATTATATACCAATACCTAATAATAATAAACCTACTGTTCTTGGATTCTCCTTCTTCAAATATATATTTCACCTTACCTAATTCTAACGATTACCATATTTATTTTTCCCACTGCAGCTTTCGCTTAAAAGCAAAGGAATAATAAAACTTTTCTCTCAATCATCTGAAAAAGTCTATGTTTATCTAATTATAAGAGCTTATGCAAAATTCATTGCATAAGCTCTTATCATAACTATATTTTATTAATTCCTCATAATACTGATATGGAAAGACTTCTCTTCCTTCCACATTAAAACTATCTCTTTCTATCTGCAAAAATCAATTTATATAACTGTACCACTACCAAAGGCAGGAATGCCAAGGCATTTACCATCATATATTCATTGCTGCTTAGAGATGCCACTTCAAAAATCTTCATTAAAGGAGCTATTCTTAATACCAAGTTCAAGAATAAATATCCTAGTAAAAAAGCAATCAAAGCATACTTATTTGAAAACACTCCAACCTTAAATATGGATTGTTTAGATCTACAGTTAAAGCCATGGACTAGCCTTGAAAGACATAGGGTAGCAAAGGCCATAGTACTTGCTGTTAAGGTATTTCCAGTGGATAAACCTATATGGAAAGCTATTAAGGTGCTTAAGGCTATAAAAAATCCTTCAATAATAACCTCCGTAGCAAAGACTCTATCTAATAGTGATGAATTCCTTCCTCTTGGCTTTTCCTTCATCACATTTTTATTGTGAGGCTCTAAGCCTATGGCGATAGCTGGTAGACTATCTGTTACTAGATTTATAAAAAGCAGATGCACTGGGGCAAAGGGTACTGGTAATGCTAGTAAGGATGCGTATAGTACCACCATGATTCCTGCGGTATTTCCTGATAACAAGAATTTAATGGAGTTCTTTATATTCTCATAAATACTCCTTCCATTGGAGATAGCTTTTACTATGGTCTTAAAATTATCATCTGCAAGAACCATAGAAGCTGCGTCTTTGGCTACCTCTGTACCTGTTATCCCCATGGCTACTCCTATATCTGCTTGTTTTAGTGCCGGGGCATCATTTACTCCATCTCCTGTCATGGCAACCACATTGCCTTTTTCCTGCCAAGCCTTTACTATTCTGATTTTATGCTCTGGAGATACTCTAGCATATACAGAAATATTCTCTACTCTTTCCTTTAGCTGCTCATCTGTTAGGGAATCTAACTCAAAGCCTTCAATCGCTTCCTTATCATTTTTTAATATACCAACCTTCTTTGCAATGGCAGAAGCAGTTATTTTGTGGTCTCCTGTAATCATAACTGGTTTTATGCCAGCCTCAATACATTCCTTCACGGCTATGGCCGATTCCTCTCTTGGCGGGTCCATCATAGCAACTAACCCTAGGAATACCAAATCCTTCTCATCTTCAATATTTAATTCTCTGTGTTCTTCAAAGCCTCTATAAGCAAAGGCTAGAACTCTAAGTCCCTGTTTAGAGAATTCTCTATTTATTTTTTCTATGGATTCCCTGTCAATTTCCTTGATGCCTTCTGAGGTCTCCATACCTATAACCCTAGATAAAATAACGTCTAAGGCTCCTTTAGTAATCATAAGTGTAGTTCCTCTTAACCTATTTACAGTGCTCATGAGCTTTCTGTCTGAATCAAAGGGAAGCTCCTTCACTCTTTCATACTCTTCTCTAAGCTTTAATTCATCAAGACTATATAATTCACCTAAATTTACTAAGGCTACTTCCGTAGGATCTCCTATCTCTTTCTTATCTATAGTAACAGCATCATTACATAAAAGAGACATGGTTACTAGCTTTTTCTCTAGCTTATTCTCTTCATTAAATTCCTTAGCCTCTACCACTTTTCCATCTATAAAAAGCTTCTGCACTGTCATTTTGTTCTGTGTTAAAGTACCAGTTTTATCGGAGCATATTACAGATATACTTCCTAGACTTTCTACGGCATGCAGCTTTCTCACTATGGCATTTTTCTTGGCCATCTTTTGAGTACCTAAAGCAAGCACTATAGTTACTATGGAGCTTAAAGCCTCTGGTATTGCAGCTACAGCTAAAGATACTGCAAACATGAAAGAATCTATCAGGGAGTTTCCTCTAAAAGTATTTAAAGCAAATATGATTCCACATATTATAAGTATTACTATAGCAAGCTTTTTGCCGAAGCTATCTAGAGCTACTTGTAATGGTGTTTTCTTTTCCTTAGCACTTTCTAAAAGATTTGCTATATTTCCTATTTCAGTTTTCATTCCTATAGCAGTAACCACAGCTACGGCTCTTCCATAGGTAACAAAGCTACCTGAGAATAACATATTTTTTCTATCTCCAAGAGCTATATTGTCTCCACTGATTGCCTCAACCTGTTTCAATACGCTTTCCGACTCTCCTGTTAGGGAGCTTTCATTTACTTGAAGGTTATAACTTTCAATTATCCTGGCGTCTGCACTAATATAGTCCCCTGCATCTAAATATAATATATCTCCTGATATCACTTCTCTTGAAGCTATTTCAAGCTTTTGCCCATTTCTAAAAACCTTTGCCACCGGAGAAGACAATGCCTTTAAGCTGCTAAGGGATTTTTCTGCCTTTATGTGCTGTACTGTCCCTAAAATAGAGTTGATGATTACCACCACTAGGATAACCAAGGTGCTTTCAAATTTACCTAAAAAGGCTGAAATTACTGCGGCTCCTATTAATATTAACACTAAAAAGTCCTTAAATTGTTCTAGAAAAACCTGAAGAGCAGTCTTCTTCTCCCCTTCTACCAATTCATTGAAGCCATACTGACCTCTTCTCTTGTTTATCTCTTCATTGTTTAAGCCATCCTTTGTGACTCCCAATTTTTCCATAACCACTTCTGAGGAGTCCTTGTAAAATAAATTCATATTATCCCTCCATATATTTTTATTTTAATGAGTTTCTTATAATAAACTTCCATAAAGAAATTTATTATGATTTCTGTAAAATAAAAAACTCCACAACTAGTCTAAACTAGCTGTAGAGTCTCACTAAACTTTGTTTATCTATAGTTATTAAAGCCGGGATATATAATCCGCATTGACGACTTTAATTCCTGCAAGCAGGCAGTTACTCCCTCTAAATATGCGTTTTTATTTACTATATATAGTACTTATACATACTATATTAATAGTTTTTATTATGCTTGTCAATATGTTTTTAAATTAAGACAGAAAAGCACCGTATTATTCAGATTGATATACTCCCTTAGGTAGACAGATTTTTTTATCTTTCTACCTAGCTTCTGAATAATACGGTATTTTATAGGAGGATGTGAAAAAAGTGTTCTATAAGGCTTCCCTACACCGCGCCTGGAACCCCACGAGCGGCCCGTGAAAAAGAATACCTATGTTCTCACATCCTCTTATAGAATAAATATTTCTTAATATAAAGATAAAAGTTATGCTTGACCGTGAGGAATAAATGTTGCACAGTCTGTTTCTTGCGTACTATTTGCGTTTCTAGGTTGAACTTCTATCAGTGATGCACTACAATGGTCACCAGACATATAATAGTGACAACTATTAACAACACATTTAATTCCTTGATTAGGTGTATTCATTTTCTCTGGTCTCATATATGATTCCTCCCTGTATATATAGTATTATTTAACAACAATATTATATGTAAATTTCATTATTTTATACTGGAGATATTTAGTTCTTAATACCGTATTATTTAATTTTAAAAGAAGGATTTTTCTTTTTTCAGTACATGATACAACTACGCTCATTTACAAGAATTGAAGATAATTGAAGTAAACATGAGAGAACTATCAAAAAAAGATGTAAAGATAATAATATTGTTTTAATTAACCTATTATAATCACTTCACCACCTTGTTATGCAGTATAATATACTGTATAATTAATGTAAATTATGAAGGAGGTGGATTATTTGAATATTATTGAGAAAATCAAGGCGAGATGTAGATCCTATTACTAAAACAAATATAATATATTAATAAGGGTATTTGAAGGAGAGTTAACAATGTATACTAAAAACGTTTTATGGGAGGTACTTTTACTAATACTTTTATTTGTTCTTATGATTTTAGCTATTCCTATATCTAAAGCTATAAGATATCATAAATATAAAAATGCTAAGCCTAAGTTTTTGTTTTCAGTAGAAAGACTTTCACCAGGCTGGAGAATATGGGTATTAATCATGGTTGTTTTGGAGACTTTTTCTATTTGGAATAAAACTCGCTCAATCTATTTCATAATCACTAAGGAATATATATATGCATATATAGTTTACTTGATTTTTATTATTATTTGTGTATGGGTTATTTCTTTTATAAACAGCAGTATTATTTTAATTTCTGAGGATTTTATAGACATATGCAATCTAAAACTAAATTATGGAGAAATAAATTATGTTGAAATATCAAAGGCTAAAGGGTTTTTTAACAGGAAAAGGGTTGAAATAAGCCATGAAGGCAAAATTAAAGTAAGGCTTTCTATTAGCAATAAAAACGCTGGAAAATTGGCTGAGATTTTTAAAGATAAATGTAGGGTAATAATGTAAGGAGGATATGGTATTGGAAATAATAGCAAAGCTACTCCTCTCTACAGTTATTATTGGCATAGGCTTTTTAGCATATCTTTACTCAAGATATCCTGAAAAAATGATAAACTATAGAGACAATGGAGAGGGAGAAACAACGAAGCTGAGGGTTCAACTTACAAGAGTGTCCGGAATAGTTATACTTTTAGTCTGTATAGGTCTTTTAGTGAAAATATGGTTTTAAATTCATAATAAAAGTCTTTCTTAGCCTAAAGCTTAGAGAGACTTTTTATTTATGCTTCATTGTCATTATAGGAAAAACTAAGTAATTTTTTATTTTCTTTCCATAGTTAATTCAATATAATTGTATTGTACCGTATGATGAATTTATGCCTAGAAAAGAGGTTTATTATATGCATAGGATATTTATTGTTGAAGATAACTTTGAGCTTAGAAGGATAATTAAAGAGGAGCTTCTAAAGTATGATTATGAAGTGGTATCTACTGATGATTTCAAAAATATTATAGAACACATTGAAGCTGCAGAGGTTGACTTGGTGTTGCTGGATATAAATCTTCCATACTATGATGGCTTTTATATCTGCAGGGCCTTGAGGGCCAAAAAGGATATTCCCATAATTATAATATCCTCAAGAGATAGCACCATGGATCAAGTAATGGCCCTTGAATTAGGAGCTGATGACTATATAACAAAACCCTTTGCTCTAGAACTTCTCCACGCAAAAATCAAGACAATTTTTAGAAGACTAGGAAAAGCAGGCACTGACACGGACTCCTTAGAAGTCAATAATAGCACTAACCTTTGCTTAGATGAAAACAACTTCATCTTAATCTATGAGAAAAAAAGCATTGAGCTTACAAAAAATGAATTTAAAATAGTGAAGGTTCTGCTTGAAAACAGGGGTAGAATCGTAAAAAGGGAAGAGTTCCTATCCGAGCTTTGGGAGCATTATATATTTGTAGATGATAATACCCTAACGGTTAACGTAACGAGGGTTAAACAGAAATTAAAGGAGCTTGGATTGCATGAGGTTATCAAAACCAAGAGAGGCGTAGGCTATAGCCTGGATACGGCAAAAATCAATGACGATAAAGAGGGTGAAGATCTTGAATAGAAAACTTATACTTAATTTTATAAAAGACAAGCTTCTTCCCCTAGGAATAATATTATCTTTAAACACCTTCCTTATATTTTTATTTTACTATAGCACCATTGATCATGAAATAGAGCTCCTATATCCCATGATCATTAGCATATTTTTACTAGCTTTATACGGAGCAAGGGAATGGTTTCAATATTATAATTTTAACTGCAAATCTATTGCCTCTAGCTGTGAGCAAAGGAGGATCAATGAATCAATAGATAAAATTCATAAGGATTATATAAAACAGCTAAGTGATAAAGAAATAAATTACAACTTAAAAAATAAATTTCTAGCTCAGTGGATTCACAACCTAAAAGCCCCAGTGACAGTTATAGATCTGATACTGCAAAGAGAACACAATGGTAAACTTACTGAGGAAGATGTAAACTCTTTGAAAGAAGAAAATAGTGTTATTTATCAAGGGTTACAAAACCTTCTGAACTTGATGAGGATTGAAGATTTCTCTAAGGATTATGTACCCTGTTCTGTGAATTTACTAGACAGCCTAAATACAATTCTTAAAAGGAATAAAAACTTATTTATCTACAATAACATATTTCCTAAAATTGAAATAGAAGATAAAAATCTTATTATATTAACTGATAGAAAGTGGAATGAGTTCATTTTAGAGCAAATCATATCTAATGCCATAAAATATTCTTCTTCTAAAGAATACACTAAATATATCATCATTAAGGCTGAAAAACTAAAGAAACACCAGAAATATTATATTGCTTTAAAAATTATTGATGAAGGCATAGGCATACCTCCTCACGACTTAAATAGAGTTTTTGACCCTTTCTTCACTGGTGACAATGGAAGATTACATAAAAACTCTTCTGGCATTGGATTATATATGTGCTCTGTAGCAGCTGAAAAGCTTAATCAAAAATTAGAAATAACTTCAGAGGTTGGTAAGGGTACAGTAGCTACTATAACCTATGTTTCAGAGGATTAAGTGTAAGATTAATGTAAGGTATTTTTAAGGCTTTTCAATTTCTCCATATATCACTTCATAGTAAAATATGCTTATACTAGATAAACACTAAGAAAACTTAATTTACACATGTTCCAAAATCACAGCTTTAAGTGATTATGGTTCATGTATAAATTAATAGTTGAAGTTGTTTATCTATATATGGGAGGTAAAATAATGGTTATACTTGAAGCTAATAAAATAAGAAAAATATATGGCAAGGATAAAAATACCAAGGGTACCCTAGTCCTTGACGGCATAGATATGAAGGTGCAGAAAGGTGAATTTGTAGGAATTATGGGGCCCTCCGGCAGTGGGAAAACCACCTTGCTTAATATATTAAGCAGCTTGAGCAAGGCTACCTCTGGTGATATTGAAATAGCAGGAAAAAATTTAAACAGTTTGGATAGCCATAAGCTTTCAAAATTTAGGAGAAAGACCATAGGCTTTGTTTTCCAAGACTTTAACCTGTTAGATAGTCTAACCTTAAAAGAAAATATCTTGCTGCCTATGGTGTTAGAAAAAGAATCCCTAGAATACATGGAAGAGACCTGTAATAACCTAATAAAAGTCTTAGATTTGCAAAAGGTAATAAGCAAATATCCCTATGAAGTGTCCGGAGGCGAGCAGCAAAGGACTGCTATAGCAAGAGCTTTAGTAAACAATCCAGAGATTTTATTTGCAGACGAACCTACGGGTAACTTAGATTCTAAGGCTTCTAACTCCATAATGAATTACTTTGAATATATAAATGAAAGAAGAAAAGACACCATACTCATGGTTACCCATGATGTTTTTGCCGCAAGCTTTTGTAAAAGAGTTATCTTCATAAAGGATGGTAAGCTTCATTTAGAGATAGCAAGAAAAGGGAGCAAAAAAGATTTCTTTAATGAAATACTTAATTGCACAGCCCTCCTTGGAGGTGGTAGCAGTGAATTTTAGCACTGTAGTGTTTAAGAATTTTAAATATAATGGTAAAAAATATCTATCCTTGTTTTTATGTAATTGCTTCACCATAGCCTTTTTATTTGTACTGCTAGACTTAAAATACAACAAGGATTTCATCCCTTATCTCCAACAAGATAAATCCCTAAATGCAGTAATGGTTATGATAATACTTGTAGTAATCCTATTTGCTATTCTTTTTACTAGTTATAGTCAGGGCTATTTTGTAAGGTCTAGAAGCAAAGAATTCGGTGTTTTTCTTACTCTAGGTATGGCTAAAAGGGAACTACTGCTTTTAATCTTCATTGAAAACATACTAATTACCGCCTCTGCTTTAGTACTAGGTCTTATATCTGGAACTGTACTTACTAAGCTATTCTTTGTGCTAACCATGAAGATTTCTAAATTTGAAAAAATAGCTCATCACTATAACCTTAAGAGTTACGTAGCTACTGCTATGCTGTTTCTGATTATATTTGCAGTTGTTCTAATAAGCTCTGTAGCTTTTATCAATAGATTGGATCTCACTGAAGTTATTAAAGAAGGCCGTAAAAGAGATAAACTGTTAAAATATCGTCCAAGCTTACTGCTAGCAGGAATTTTTGCTTTGGTAATTTCAATGCTCCTTATATTTTATAAAGTAAGAGAGCCTTATGAACAAAATATAGTAAGATATCTCCCCTTATCTATAGTACTATGCCTCTCAGGAACATATCTTATAATCTCTCAATTAGGAAGCGGTATATTATATTTTTGTAGAGGCAGCAAACGGTTATATTACAACAACTTGCTCTTTACCAATGAAATATACTATAGATTTAATAGAAGTAAAAAAATTATATTCTCTTGTAGTATTCTAATTGGAGTCATTGTATTTGGCTTAGGTCTTTTCTATGCCTTTGGGGAAATATCATTGATGTCCGTAGATAAAATGTATCCCTATGATATGAGCTATGCCGAGGTATTTGGAATAAATAATATTTCCAAGGAAAAGCTTCAAGGCATCATAGAAGAAAGCAAAGCGGAGGTAGCGCAAAGCAAGGAGCTTGAGTTTTTACTTTCTAACACCTACTCCCACTCCTTTATGGATAATAAAAATATTAATAAGAAATACATCTCCCTAGTCTCTCAAAAGAATTTAGACGAAGCCTTATTTAAAAGTAGTATAAAAGCCTCTAATTCTTCAAAATTAAAAAATATCTCTGTTAAAAAAGGAGAAGCTGCCTTAGTGAAAATAAGCCAATCAGCTAAGTTAAGTGAAAGCTTTATAAGTAGCATCTTTACCATAAATAATGATAGTACTTCCTATAATTTTAAGTGCGCTAACATAATTGCCAATGAATTAAATTTTATTAATCTGCCTTTATGTGACTATATGCTTATTCTAAATGATGATGAGTACGAAAAGGTTAAGAATAAAGACTTCATAGGTAATTTACATATGATTACTTTTAAGCAATGGAAAAAAACTGATAGGTTAATTTATAATCTGAAGGCTGCTCTTAAGGATGAAAACTCCAAATTATCAAATGAAGCTAAACAGCTATACTCAAAGGGTAATAGTAGCTTTTCTCTCTTTTCTACTATAGAAATATATAATTCTAGAGTTAAGAATAGCGCCTTTTCAAACTTTATATCCTTATTTGTCAGTTCTCTTTTTTTAATGGCCTCTTCTTTGCTGCTTTATTTTAAAATGTATACAGAATTTGAGGAAGAAAAGCTAAAATACATTAAGCTGGCTAGGATAGGTATTAGTGAAGCTGAATTTAAGAGCCTAATATATAAAGAATTCCTGCTAATATTTTTTGCTCCCTTAATATTTGGCGCTATGGCAGGTTATTCATATTTATTTACCATGTTTAAAATCATGAATTTTCCTATAGGATTTTATCTTAATTCATTTTACATATTTACAATCTATTTCCTATTTCAAATCGTATACTATTATATAAGCAGCAGAAAATATGTAAGTGTTATTATCTCTGACTTTCATAATGCTTATGAGTTATAGGAAGATGTGAAAAACATAGGTGTTCTTTTTCACGAGCCGCTCGTGGGGCTCCACGCGCGGTGTAGGGAAACCTATAGAATGCCTTTTTTCACATCCTCCTATAAAGAGTAAGTTATACTTTAGGAGGCACCATGAAGAATAAGGATTTTAACTTAATTATACTGTTTTTTAGTTTCTTCACGGTAATGTGTTATCTAAATTTACGTAGTTTTAAGTTTATAATATTAGTGTCTTTAGCTATATTTTTATATGAAATCTTCATCACCTTTCATGAGGTTAGCTCTAATAAAAAATTACTGACATTAAATATTATACTTGCTTTGATAACTTTGATATTTGTATTTTTTAAATATGATTTTAATCAACAGCCTATTATTCATCACCAGCTTATCATCGTAAACTTATTCTTTATTTATAACCTATTGTTCTATATATTTTATAAGCATACAAGCATTATCTTGCTTATTATATGCTGGATCTTATGCAATGCTATTCCTATGCTTGTATTAGCATTAGCAATGCTCTTTATAAAATCAAGAGGTATGTATTAACATAAAAAATTACACCTATGACTATGCTGAAGCATAATTTCATAGGTGTAATTTATTTAGCATTTTATAAAGCTTCCTCTTTATAATCCATGGAATCATATAGCTTTTGCAATTCTTCTAGCACCCTTTGATCAATACCATACCATTTTTTATTATAATGAACTCTATTTCCTATAAAGCTTATAGAGTTATTTCCTTTGCCATTTAGCTCTATCCAAAATTGCCATCCATTTATATTCTCTTGCTTTACATCTTCGTATTTTATAGAGTTAATATAGCTTACTATTTTCTCTATATCTTCCTTATTGTCAATGGTTTTAACCTTAGGGGGACTAGGTAAGGCCTTAAAGCTTATAGTCTTTATATCCTTAGGATTTAAATACCTAGCCTTTTCAGTGGATTTATAATATACAAAGCTTATTATTAAGCCTAAAATTACAGCTAAAGCTATTAGCTTATTTTTCATGACCATCCGCTCCTCAGCATAGCTTATTTAACCTCTGCTCCGCCCCATTCCACTAGAGTAAAGCCCTTTCTTTCAAAGGCATTTATCTCCTGAGGTTCTACTTTAATAGCCTTCTTTAAAGGCTTAAACACCATGAATACTCTTAAAACAGAATCTGGCTTTGGAGTTACCTGAAGTTTTGCTCTCTCCTCATATTCCTCCCTGGAAAAGCTTATGAGATTATACTTATTATCTTGCATCCTTGGCAGCCAATATACTATGAATTCATTGTATTCCTTTGGGGTTAATCCCATCTTAGCTAGGGTCTCTTGTAAAAAGTCCTTAGTATCTTCGCCCTTTACCACAAAACCCTTTGACATATCCCATTTGTCCTTGCTTTTCCCTTCCCAGAATAAATAGGAATATTCCTTACCATCCTCCTTATTTATTAAGGTCCCATCTGGCTTAGCTGTGACTTTCCAGCCATCTTTGTATTCTGGATAGGTTACAAAAACCTCTCCTTGGTAATCTAGTTTTACAGCTACCTCTTGTTCCACAGTTGGATATAAATAGATTACAGGTTTTTCGGGCTTAACCTCTTTTGGATAGCAGCCCACTAGAAATATGCATACTAAAAATAATGAAGTAAAAAAACATTTTCTTTTCTTAGCTTTCATAAATCCCACCCCCTATGACTTGCAAATATTTCCCTATAATAATTATATCATTAACATTATTTTAATACCCTAATAGTTTTGGCATCAGCTTGTACTGGATAGGATTCTCTTACAGGACCTGAAAAGGTTATTTCTACCTTCATTCCTTCTTTTAACTCTTCTAGTTTTACTTGCTCCTTTGTGTCTCCTTTATATATTTTAGTGCTATTTAGTATGGAGACCATAGCTTTATCATATTCAGTATTTTCTTCTTTCTTACCTTCAACTAATATAGCCGTTATCTTTCCATCCTTTAAATTAACCTTTTTTATTTCCCCTCTTATAGATATCTTATCTCCATCTTTGTCGCAGCCTAAAAAAGTTAACATGGTAAAAAGCATCAATAAAGAAGCTATCACTCTTTTAAATTTCATTAATCATTCACCCTTTCACAATAAAATGATACCTATATTACGCTATGTGGATGAATTAGTTAGTCAGTAGACGCATGATATAAATAATATTTTATTCACATTGCTCATATAATTAATTGATGCTTTTGGGCATATATATAAATAGAAAGATGGTGATTTAATGCCCGATGATGAATTTTATACCTTTGGTGAGTATATAAGAAAAGCTCAGGGTTGTCTCTCTCCTTCTGCTGAGGATTATATGGAGATGATATATAGATTGTCCCTAGATAAAGGTTTCACTAGAACCAATGACCTAGCCTCCGCTCTCAATGTTCAACCTCCTTCTGTAACTAAAATGGTACAGCGCCTTGCAGAGCTAAAGCTGATAAAATACGAAAAATATGGAGTAATAATATTAGAAGATGCAGGCAATGAATTAGGAAAGGTATTGCTAAATCGTCATAACACAATTGAGAGGTTTATTTCATTTTTAAATATAAAGGATGATGTATTAGAAAAAACAGAAAAGATGGAACACACCATAAGCGAAGACGTATTAAAAGGCATCGAGGAATTATTGAAATTTTTCTCTGATAAGCCTGAGCTTTTGAAAGAATTTGATGAATACAGAAATGTTATAAAAAATGGTTAGATTATATAAGCAAAGCTAGGGTTAAGTGTTAAGCCTAGCTTTGCTTTTTAGCATTTTAACTTTTTCACAATTATATTAAATAAAAAACTTATTCTTTGTTAATACGTTTTAGCAAAATTAAGCCAGGCCTAAAAGCCTAAACAAGGTAGCTGTAATAAAGCATACTACAAAAGCAATTACTGTAGGTATTACAGCTGCTAATCCTGTCCACTTCCAGCTTCCTGTTTCTTTTTTTATAGTTAATAAGGTAGTGGCACAGGGCCAGTGCAAGAGACTAAAAAGCATGGTGTTTAAAGCTGTAAGATAGGTCCATCCATGTTCTAGCAATATTTTTCTTAAGGACTCTATGCTTTCAAATTCAATCATAGCTCCCGTGGAAAGATAGCTCATTAATAGTATAGGCAGTACAATTTCATTCGCCGGTAATCCCAATATAAAGGCCATAAGAATAAATCCATCAAGTCCAATTACCTTTGCTATAGGATCTAAAAAGGCCGCAATATGCCCTATAATGCTTAAATCCCCTAGATATATATTTCCTAAAATCCAAGTTATAGCTCCTGCTGGTGCAGCAATGATTGCTGCTCTCCATAATACAAATATAGTTCTATCTATTATAGAGGTATATAAAACCCTCCCAATTTGAGGCACTCTATAGGGCGGAAGCTCTAGGGTAAAGGTAGAGGGAACTCCTTTTAAAATAGTTTTAGACAGCCCATAGGATACCAGTAAGGTTATAGCTATTCCCACAACAACTAAGGCCGTCACTGCCAATGAGGGCAGGAAACTATGACTTTTATTACCATTAGCCACTAAAAACACCGTAGAAATAGCTATTAGAGTAGGGAATCTTCCATTGCAGGGCACAAAATTATTGGTTAAGGTAGCTATGAGCCTTTCTCTAGGTGATTCAATGATTCTGCAAGCTATTACTCCTGCTGCATTGCAGCCAAAGCCCATACACATGGTTAAGCACTGCTTTCCATGAGCGCAGGCTTTTTTAAACAAATGGTCTAAATTAAAGGCCACCCGTGGCAGATATCCTAAATCTTCCAATATAGTAAACAGAGGAAAAAATATAGCCATAGGGGGAAGCATCACAGAAACTACCCAAGCTAAGGTTCTATAAAGCCCTAATACAAGAACTCCATGGATCCATTGAGGAGCATTCATATTGTTAAACCATAGGGTGAGTTTTTCTTCAAAGGCAAAAAGTACATCTGCTATGATGACAGAAGGTATATTAGCTCCAGTTATGGTTATCCAAAATACTAATGCTAACACTAAGAGCATTAAAGGAATTCCAAAAGTTTTTGAAGTTATATAATTATCAATAAGCCTATCTCTATTAACCTTTAGCTTGTCTTGATGAACATATTTATCCCTGACCTCTTCTGCCTTAATATATATCCTCTCTGATATATGATCTCTTATACCAGTTTTTCCTTCCATATTCTCATTAGAATTTTCAACATCTATCATATCTCTTAGCTCTTGTTGCTCCATATTATTAAATATGTTTTCCGTTAGTTTTCTATCACCGTCTATAAATCTCAATGCTAGCCATCTAGAATTTATACCGTTTATTTTATTTTTAATTATAGGTTCTATATCCTTAATTTTTTCTTCAATGTAGTCTTCATATTTTACTAACCTAGGTTTGGGTTTAATCTCTCCTGTAACAACCTTATGAACTACTTCCTTAAGCTCATCAATACCTTGTGCTTTTCTGGCAGCACATAGCACTACGGGTATACCCAGCTCTCTCTCTATGCCCTTGCCATCTATAGTTATGCTTTTTTTCTTAGCTTCATCTATAAGATTTATACATAATATTACCTTATCCTTAAGCTCCATGATCTGATAGACAAGATTTAAATTTCTTTCTAAGCAAGTGGCATCTGTTACTACTATAACCGCATCAGAATTTCCAAAGCATATAAAGTCTCTTGCTACTTCTTCTTCAGCGGAAGAAGCAAACAAGGAATAGGTGCCTGGAAGGTCTACCAATATATTTTCTTTATCCTTATAATTGTACTCCCCTCTTGCATTCACTACAGTTTTCCCGGGCCAGTTACCTGTGTGCTGATGCAGCCCAGTAAGAGCATTAAATACCGTACTTTTACCTGTATTAGGATTACCCGCCAGTGCAATAACATTCTGTCCTTCTTTCCTATCTATTTTAAACATGTCCATAAGGGCATCTTTTTTTGTGGATTGAAACGTTAAACCCATTGCTACCTCCCAAAAACTTTCTAACTATTGCTAACAGCTATTAAAGATGCTTCTTCTTTTCTAAGAGCTATCATAGTACCTCTTATATCATAAACTGTAGGATCACCCGAAGGCCCTTTCCTTATAACCTCTACCCTGGCCCCCTTAGTTAACCCTAGTGCCAGCATCCTTTCTCTCAAAGGTCCGGTAGAATATAAATCCTCCACCTTTACTAAGTTTCCCACAGATATATTATCAAGCTTTAACATAAAAATCCTCCTAACCGATGTTTTATTAAATCTGTACTTCTAAAAACTTTCATTGCTTTAAAGAATTTAGCTTTAGCTAACTTTAATATAATTTATGATTTTTGTTCTAAAAAGGTTACAGTAAAAATATATATGTAAGCTAGAAAAATCTAAAAAAATACCCTGTAACATAGACATAAAAAGCTGTGTCTATATCATAGGGTGCATTTTTAAACTTAAATTAGATATGATTTATCTATAGCTTGCTAGTTTTAGGTCTTACCCTTATTTGGATTAACCCCGCTCTTAGAGTCATTTCGATGCCATTTTATCCTCATGCTTCAGATTTCTATAGAATAGATATCTTTTTTACCTACTACAACAATTAGTACTTTCTTTAAATTTTCTGCTTCAAACTCCTCTTGCACAAATTTTCTTTCTTCATAGCCCTTAAGTTGCTTTAGCCCTTCTTCTTTTACTTTTTCTAGAGTATGTCTTTCACTTTCTTTTATATATTTTAGTTCAATAATCCACTGGAATTTAGTTATATCCTTAAATTGAATCTTTCTTTTTAGCATTACATCCACATAACCCTTGCTATTTTCAGCTTCACTTTGAATAAAATAAGTACTATCTACACCTAAAAGTGTGAGCATTATCATCTTAATATGCTTTTCATCCATTTGAATTAAATCTCTATTAGATAAATCCTCTAATATATTCTTTACAATTTTTATGAGAGGCTCAATGTTTCCGTACATTCTCATTTCATTTACCGCCACTCTTATATCTTGAATTTGAATATTATATTCTTCGTTTATTCTTTGAAAATATTGTTCCCAATAAATGGTCTTTATTACATAATTAGGTATAATAAATTCTGTTCCTAGAGGTCCTTGACCTTTTATAGTAAGCATTCCTAGGTAAAATAATAGAGATTTAAAATTTTCTTTTACACTATACATAGTATGAATATTGAATCTATCTACTAGCATAGTTGAGGTTTCTCCTTTAGTCATTATTTCCTCTAAGGCCGCTCTATCATTAAAATTATAAGCTAGTTGATTAACTTTACCATAATCGGTTTTTACATTATTATCTATCATTTCTCTTGGATAACGGTTATACAATGAAAACTGATTTAAAAAATACATAGTCATATCAGGATTAAAAACTGATTTACTATCTTCATTGAATTTATATCCATCATAATAAGTAGTCATATCATTACAGATTTTTTCTCTAAGCTCTGTATCTTTTATATCTATTTCATCCATAATCCAAGACAATTCTTTTCTCGTAAATCCCATCATAGCATTGAGATTTTCATCTAATGTATAGTTCATAGTAATATTAAAGCCACTGGTTAAATCATCTAACATTATAGGACTTACACCTGTCATAAAAATTCTGTTAAAATTGTCCGACGTTGCATCTTTTATAGCCTTATAAAATACCTTAACGAAGCCTTCTCCATGCAGTATGCTTTCATAGGTGTTTTGATTTCCTCCTGTAATTAGTTCATTTGCAAAATTATCATATTCGTCTATTAATACAAAAATAGGTACCTTTATTTTACTAGCTAAAAGAGATATGTATTGCACTATAACTTCAGCGCTATCTATTTCTTTTGGAATAATGCTATTTTCTAATAAATCTGAATATTGATCTGTGAATCTTTTTGCAGCCATGAGAACTTTTGAATTAAAACTTTTTCTAAGTTCTTCTTCTCCATGTCCCACATCTACTCCAGCAAAGCTTATTTTCCAAACTAAAAACTTATTTCTCTCTTCTGTAGGATTTTTTCCTATATATAAATCTCCAAATAGAGCTTCAAATTTATCCTTTTTATTTGTATCATAGTAATTCTCAAGCATTGATACAAACAAACTTTTTCCAAATCTTCTAGGTCTTACAAAAAAATTATAAGGAGCATATTGATCTAAAAGTTCTATATAAGATGTTTTATCTACATAAAGATAATTTTTCTCTTTTAAAACCTCAAAATTAGAAATACCATAGGGTATTCTCTTCATATCTATATTCACACTCCCAACTTCATTGTAATTACTATTATTTTACCATTTATAAATAAGATAATATACTTATTACATTAAATTTTTTTATTATATAGATAAATACATTATGTCATGATATTAGTTTAGTAACCAATCATGGTTTAGAAGGTTTTGGAGTAATTTTACTAGATTCAATATGTTCAAACTTCTCAACTTTTGCTCCACTAGTACTTACACTAAGTGTAATATTGTCAATGCCTACTGTGTTATGAGCGCCCTGGTATGGCATAACTTGAAGCTTTATAATAAAATAAGACGTTCGATAGCCATTAGGACGTTCAATACTTAAAATTTTTGCAAATGGATCAACCACAAAATAATTGCCATAGTAATCATTTACTGCCTTCTGAATATACGGATTAAGCATTGCCATAAAAATATCTTGATATAGCTCTTCTTTTGAACCTTCAGGTGAAATATAATTGTTATTTGGATTGGTTCTTACCATACTAATAGTTTCTGCGCTAGTAAAGGTTGATGTTCCTAGTAGAAATCCCCCAGTTAGTAAAACAGTGATCACAATTTTTTTCACAAGTATCACCACCTTAAAAAACATTATTATAGGTTATCCTGAATTAAGGATTATATTCTATAATCAATTTGTACTCCCATGCAAAATCAGACCAAATTAGGTCATCATTTTCCTATAATCCTTCTTATGAAGTGTTTATCCAGTAATCCTTTATACTCTTTGAACCTTTTAAATAGTAATTCTTGTTTATTCATTTTTTCTCTCCTATTTATTTGATGAAAATACAATTCCACCTGTAATGACTGTATAGGTGGTTTTTTATTGCATAAACTTGGGCTTTGTACAAAATTGAAAACTCAAAAGGATGATATCTTTCTAAATTACGTTTTAGTTTTTAGAGATAATGAATAACTAAAGAGGCTCTTAAGCTAATTTTAGATACTCTAAAATTTTTTCTAAAGGCTGGCCTTTAGTGACAGATCTATAAATATTTTTATAAATCTCTCTCGGCTAATTTATATCCAGTGTTAAAGTGATAAGACTCATTAGAATATAATTTACAATAAGTATAATTTATTATCATTATTAATGGTAATTATAAGAGCGGTTATAAATATGCTTTACAAATACCCGTAGTTATCTCTCTTGTCTTTAATACATCTCCAGTTCTAGGACTATATATCATCTACTTTCCCTCTAATATCCAGTATTAATAATTTTTATAACTGCTATAATAACACTTGAATATTCATAGGGGGAAAATATATGGAAAATAGAAATGAAGCAAAAGAAATAAAATCTACAGAAGAAGCTTTTAAAGCTGAGCAAAAGGTTAAGGTTGCATCTGGATGGATAGCGTCTATTGGTGTATTTTCATTAATAAATTCTGTAGTTTTTCTATTATTTAATGGGAATATTAATTTTTTAATAGGATTAGGAATAAGCCAGCTTATAGATGATATAGGAATATCCTTTGGAGATTCTGGTTTATGGATTTCAATTTTAGTCAATGCAATTTTAACAATTATATTTTACTTATTTGCCTATAATGCAAAAAAACAAAGGCGATGGGCCTTTATATTAACTATAGTTATTTACATATTAGATTCATTGTTCTTCATTTATGTACAAGATTATATAGCCTTCGCCTTTCATTTACTAGCAATCCACTACATATTTCAAGGCTTAAAAGCCATTAAAAACAAAGCCAAAGGAATACTCCATGAACAAAAAAATAACATTCAAAAAAATTTTTTAGGGCAGGTTGAAAGTATTGAAAATCATCTTAAAAATGAAGAGTTGGAAGATAAAGGTGCCTTCTCAAACAAGTTTTATAAAGAACAATTTTATGGTAAAAATTATGATGAAAATCAATCAAAAGCATCAAAGTTTTTAAAGAGACATAAACAACCTATACTTCATGTAATATCTTTGATTATCGTATTAAGCGGCTTTGTACTTTTTTCTCTATTAGACAATTTTTCAATTTCTCCTTCAAAAAATGCCGAGAAATACTATAAGGAAGGAAATTATGAAAAGGCATTAGAAATATATAACAAAGCAATACTTACCAATGGAAAGGACTTCAATTTAATTTATAATAAAGGTACTACTCTCCTATCTCTAGAACGATATGCTGAGGCTGTGGAAGCTTTTAAATTATCTGAGAAATTAGGAAATAAGGATGAGAGTTTATATCTTGATTTGGGATATAGTTATTATTGCTTAAATAATTTTAAAGAATCTATAGCTTCATATAAAAAAGTATTAGACATAACTCCTGAAAACGTGGAGGCTATAACCTGGCTAGCCCATAACAATGTAATGTTGGAAAATTACGATGAAGCTATTAATTTATGCGAAAAAGCCATACAAATAGACCAGAGCTATGCCTTTGCTTATGACACTAAAGGACAAGCTTATTATTATAATGGTAATTTTAAAGAAGCCTTAAGATTCTACAGCATTGCTATAGAAAAAGATCCTTCCTATACAAATGCATATGTAAATAAGATTACTGCTTTATACATGCAAAAAAACTATATGGAGGGAATGGATTTTGCTTTAGACTCATATAAGCTTTTCCCAAATGAAAGTGAAATACCTTATTATCTTGGAGATTTTTATTCTGCTATTAATGATAGAGAAACTGCCATAAAATATTATGAAGAAGCATTAAAGCTTAATGAAAAGAATATAGAATTAGTAGCAAGACTAGGTTGGGAACATTTCTACAATCAAGATTACCAAAATGCTAAAATTTATAGTGATAAAGCCTTAGAGCTTGATGATAATAACAAATCTGCTCTTTCCCTAATCAAGGCAATTAAAGACGAGGAAAGGCCTGAAGCTGAAAAAATAGTAGAATTTGTAAAAGAAAACTATCTATATATAGACAAAGTAATAGATTTTGATAAAAAGTCCAAGGATTTTTTATCAAAAGCATCTATTAAAAACGAAGATATTAAAACTTTTATCCAATCAATAAAAATAAGCAATGACCCTTTCACTTTTGTTTTTTATGATACGAACTATGATAATTTTATAAAAAGCCAAAATACAGAGGGTATAAATTCAAAAATGCTTGATTCAAAATCTTTATACATAAAAATAAATTCTTTTAATCCTTATGTAGATAGAGATTTTAGAACAATAATTGATAATAATGAAAATAGTGATAACCTTAATCTCATCATAGATTTGAGGGATAATGGTGGTGGACTTGCTATACAGGCAAATAATATATTAGATATGTTGCTTCCAGAAAGTACAATAAGCTATATGATAAATAGGCAAGGAAGCATAGCTGATTTTTATTCTGGACCTAGTTATACTAAGTTTAATAAAATAATTGTTATGGTTAATGAAAACTCAGCTAGCAGTTCTGAGTTATTAGCTTTGGGACTAAAAAAGCCTCTTAATAATGTTACTATAATAGGAACTCCAACCTTAGGTAAGGGCGTTGGACAAGTAAGTTACGAAAATAAGGCTAAAAAATACTGTATTTTTCTCGTAAGCTTCTATTGGAACGTAAAAGAAAAAAATATTGTTGGAGAAAAGATATATCCAGATATAAGGGTATCTGGTTCAAGCTTTGAAGACTACCTAAAAGTAATTAATGAAATAACAAAATAAAATTATCTTTAGGGGTTGTCTCACTAAGGAATTTGCATACAGTATATTGATTTGGAAATTTAAAATCAGCTCAATATATTGTAGCATTTATTCCTAATATATTTCCAATAAAAGTAGTAAGCTAATATTATATTTTCAAAAATTAATAGAGGTAATATTTATCAATTACACTTTCTTCAAAATTTGACCATTTACAAGTTGCTGTGCTAACCTTATCATGGATAATATATTCATTTTTGGGTGGGATCAAATCTGGAAAATTCCCAATAAATCGTAATTTTTTTGTTGGAACTATACGCTTTGATGTCGACAACAACAATATTCTATATTCAGTCTTACCACGTGCAAAAGTCGATTGAATATATTGTGCCTGCTGTATTTCACCATCGTTTCGCGGTAATTCTTCATCATTAGTAATTGATATATACACTATAGGTACTATATGACCAGGCCACCATGTACATTCATCTATTTTTCGAATTAATAAGTATTTCCCAAACAAACCTTTTTCTTTTGCATAATCACTTTCTAATCTATATGAAAAAACATCTCCAATTTTCCATTCACATTTATATAGCTTATGTTGAGATATCTTTTTTTCAGGCGGCATTGGTGATATTAGTTTCTGCTCTAATTCTTGTAATACCTTTTCTCTATCTTTATATTCTCTTTGATTGATAGCTTCATTTTCCCATCTCTTCAAGTTTGAACAATTCTTTAAATATTCGAGAGCTTTATCTTTTACAAACGGCAAAAGTCTTCCTAAACTCCATTGAGTATCTGCTAGAGCAAACCAAAATACTGGTGCTTCATCTTCATCTGAAATAATAGCCTCATTACTCTCTATTATTTCCTTAGTTACTTCCTCATTTGCTTTTCCTATTTTTAATTGCTCTTTATAGTAATCTCTTATGTCCGCTGCCATATCATCTTGATATAACTTCGGTCCCCATGATCCCATATCTATTCCGCCTTTCTATTTATAATGATCGTTGCTTTTCTTGAAATCATTATTTTTGAATCTATAAATTAAACATACTCCTATTACGATAAAAAAGGCTCCAATGTAACAAATACTCACTATCTTTGGCTGCAAATCAACATACAACGCTAAAATCGCAAAAATAACTGTTAAAATATAATTTACTATCTGATTTATTACAGCCTCAATTTCAACCTTTTCCCTTTTGTAAAAGAAAAAACCTAACAAAATCTTCTTATACCTACTCAATTTAATATTTTTTGTATACTCAGTATCTTCATTATTTTTTCTAATCGCACTTATACTCAAGATATACATCACTATAAATAAAATCAGTACTCCTATATAATTTATTACAATATCGTCAAGCGGTAATATACAAAACACCTCCTAATAAAATTATCAAAAATTAGGGTCAAAAATTGGTATTAACTTATTATAAGTGTTATCGCTAATTAAGTTTAAGGTATGCAGTCCTTCTATAATACCTCTCGCAGTAGAATAATTATCCCACGTTTTCATATAATTTACCGGATTTTTTAAGGTTGGTCTAATGTTTTTCATACTATTTAATACAGTTTTACCAAAGTTCAATGCAGATCTGGGGTTCTTCATAACAGAAAGAGCCCCTTTTCCAGAACCTATAACCCCTATATCTATAAGGATTCTTATATCCAACATGATTTGTGTCAGTTGTAACGTCCTTACCATCTTTGTCTTTAATGCTGATTAACTTAACCAAACTATCATAAGCATAACTTACTACCCTAACTCCATCACTATCTATTAACTCTATAATATCTCCTTGAGCATTCCTCACATAGAGATATTCTGCTCCATTTAGGTTCATTGAGGTAAGGTGGCCAGTTGAATAATAAGTATAGTATATCTTATCTGTTCCGCTTTCTTCTAATGTTACCTTATCTCCTTGAAGATAGTATTTTGTTACTACTCCATCTAGGGTTTTCTCTGTTCTTATGCCTGAGTCATTATATTTATATGTTATAGCTTTGCCTGTTCCATTAATTCCTGCTAGTTGTCTTCCAAATTCCCATGCATAGATATAAATAATTATTAATTGATGGCATCCAGTTATTAATTTTTATATAATCGCTTATTTACGCTTTCGCTTCAGCTCTAAGTATTCTGAATTAGGCTGACGCTTTCTCACTTTTGTTTTATAAAATCTAATTTATAAATACTTTTAAATTTCTTTTTAAAATCTATAAAATATCTATATCCATGTAAACAAAAACTTTTAAATTTTTATCCCTTTAGAAATTATTAAAATTTTATTATTAGTCTTTATCAATACCATAAAAACATTTCTAATGAGGATTATAAGTATCTAAAATTACATGTGTTATTACCTCTTACTAAAAATCCACCTAAAAAGTAAATTCTAGGTGGACCTTTTATTTTATTACGCACTTAATAAAGATTAGATTTTCCTATTTATTAGTAACAAACTATTGTTTTTTATTGTTCATATATTTAGGTATAAGTTTAATCATTATAGGAGCTATAATAAATATAGAGGCTATACTTCCTATCACTAAATATAATGAATTTAGGTACATCCCTATAAATCCAATAATTAACGGTAATAATATTGCAAAAATTACTATAGCTGATAAATAATTTTTCTTAATTATTAAGTACAATATGGAAAGCGCAATAATAACAATAATGCTTCCAACAATAGTAATTTTACCATTGTCTCCATAGTGTTTATCTATTATTCTGCTTAATACTATACCTATAAAAGTTCCCAATATACATATCAAATTCAACTTATCTTTCAAATTCATCACCTCCTATAATATTTATTTTTTATATTACTTGCAACATAATCTATTAATACACCAATACCGATAGATGCCACAAAACTAACCCCACTAACTAATAGTACTGGAGTTCCTATAGCAATAGCAAATCCACCAATGATCCCCAATCCTATTCCAGCTCCGACTCCTGTACCAACAGATAGAATATCAATACCTGCACCTACATACTCGCCTTTAATAATACTATTTCCTGCATCCCAAGCTGTGAATCCAATAGTACCTGCTATTCCTAAAGCTTTTTTGCTGAGTTTAGCTCCCTTACCTAAATTACTCACATAGCTGCCTAATGTCCAAGTACCCAAAGGTTTCCACACCTTGCGCTCTTTCATTAATTTTCCAGTAATTACACCACTTATACTATCTATTACTCCTGATTTTGTTCCCTTTATTGCACTTTCCTTATAATTAAAACCTTCACTTCCACTACTGTTAGAAACTTCAGATACAGTTTCACTTACATCAGAACTAGGCATATATACAAAATAAGAAGTCCCTCCTACATCTGCATATGTAACCATAAATCCTGTTGGATCAGATGCATTTATAGCATTATTTTCACAATATGCAAACAGGTTATGTCCTAATAAATCTCCTGTCTTACCAATAAGCCCATCCGCATTCAAAAACCTTCCCCACTCCGGACTATAATACCTACTTTGTAAATAGTATAAACTTGTCTCAGCATCATAACGGTAACCACGATAACGATAAGGGTTCTTCACTCCTACAGTATTAGCAAGGGAACCAGTTACGCCATCTTTAATTGTATCATTAGTATCATTTTTCTCTGCATCAGTTACAATTGGTTTCCCCCAACTATCATAAGCATAACTTACTACCCTAACTCCATCACCATCTATTAACCCTATAATATCCCCTTGAGCATTTCTTACATAGAAATATTCTGCTCCGTTTAGATTCATTGAAGTAAGGTGTCCAGTTGAATCATAAGTATAGTATATCTTATCCGTTCCGCTTTCTTCTAGTGTTACCTTATCTCCTTGCAGATAGTATTTTGTTACTACTCCATTTACGGTTTTTTCTGTTCTTATACCTGAATCGTTGTATTTATATGCTATACTTTGCCTGTTCCATTAATTCCTGCTAGCTGTCTTCCGAATTCCCAAGCATAGGTATAAGTAGTTATTAATTTCATATAATTGCTTATTTACGCTTTCGCTTCAGTTCTAAGTATTCAAAATTAGGCTGACGCCTTCTCACCTTTATTTTATAAAATCTAATTTATAAATACTTTTAAAATATATAAAATATCATTTAGGGATATATATATAAAATATCTATACCCCCATAAACAAAACCTTTTAAATTTTTTATCCCTTTAGAAATTATCAAAAATTATTATTATAACAGCCTTTCAGACCATATATATGCATACAAGCTTTACCAGAACCATGAATACAAGTGATCATTTTGCATTTTTTATCAATATCTTTATCAACGCCATAAAAGCATTTCTGATGAGGATTAAGTATCTATTACATGTATTATTCCTTATCAAAAAGTCCATCTAAAAGTTAAATTCTAGATGGACCTTTTATTTTATTACGCATTTGATAAAGAGTGAAGTTTACCATTTTTTAGTAATCAACTATTGTTTTTTATTGTTTCTATATTTAGGTATAAGTTTAATCATTATAGGAAATATAATGATTATCAATAATATCCCAAGTCCAGCTAAATATATGTTATCTAAATATATACCAACAAATATCACTATTCCTGGTGAAGCCATGGCTAATCCTACTAGTGCTTCAAAATATTTCTTCATAAAAACCATACCCAAAACTGCAAATATAGAAATTAAAGCTGCTATGGCCACAATTATAATTCTACCATTAATTCCATATCTAGCTGTAAAAAGCTTACTGAGCCATATACCTAGAAGCGTTCCAAATATAGATATAGATATAGATATAAACATACTCCTTTTTTTCATGAACCTTTACCTCCTACTATAATATTTATCTTTTATTCCACTTGCAACATAATCTATACCTACGCTACTTGCAACTGCTACTCCAAATCCTAATGTTCCTATAAATCCAGCCAATAAAATCGGAGTACTTGCTGTTACTAATGTCGCTGTACCAACCCCTATTATAAATCCTATTCCGACTCCTGCACCAGCAGATAGAATATCAATACCTGCACCTACATACTCGCCTTTAATAATACTGTTTCCTACATCCCAAGCTGTGAATCCAATAGTACCTGCTATTCCTAAAGCTTTTTTGCTGAGTTTAGCTCCCTTACCTAAATTACTCACATAGCTGCCTAATGTCCAAGTACCCAAAGGTTTCCACACCTTGCGCTCTTTCATTAATTTTCCAGTAATTACGCCACTTATACTATCTATTACTCCTGATTTTGTCCCCTTTATTGCACTTTCCTTATAATTAAACCCTTCACTTCCACTACTATTAGAAACTTCAGATACAGTTTCACTTACATCAGAACTAGGCATATATACAAAATAAGAAGTCCCACCTACATCTGCATATGTAACCATAAATCCTGTTGGATCAGATGCATTTATAGCATTATTTTCACAATATGCAAACAGGTTATGTCCTAATAAATCTCCTGTTTTTCCAATAAGTCCATCCGCATTCAAAAACCTTCCCCACTCCGGATTATAATACCTTGATTGCAAGTAGTATAATCCAGTCTCATTATCATACCTATAACCCCTATATCTATAAGGATTCTTATATCCAACATGGTTTTTATCAGTTGTAACGTCCTTACCATCTTTGTCTTTAATGCTGATTAACTTACCCTAACTATCATAAGCATAACTTACTACCCTAACTCCATCACCACCTATTAACCCTATAATATCCCCTTGTGCATTTCTTACATAGAAATGTTCTGCTCCATTTAGGTTCATTGAAGTAAGGTGTCCAGTGGAATCATAAGTATAGTATATCTTATCGCTACCGCTTTCTTCTAGTGTTACCTTATCTCCTTGAAGATAGTATTTTGTTACTACTCCATTTACGGTTTTCTCTGTTCTTATGCCTGAGTCATTGTATTTAAAGGAGATATTTTTATTATTTCCTTTTATTGAGGATAGCTGGCTTCCGAATTCCCAAGTATAGGTATAAATAATTTACACTTTCACTACATGTCTAACTATTCTGTATTAGGATAACGCCTTCTCACTCTTTTATTGTAGTGCTACCTTTTCCACTGCAGTTATATAGATAAAGCCAATGGAGTCTTTAGTCTCCACTGGCTTTATGTTTTAGGTCTTTTAAGCACTTTTATCGCTAACTTGCTGCACTATTTAGATTATACAGTGATGAAAGGCTTATATCTCATATACTAGCTATTCATCTCTTTCAACCCATTATATGATTTACATTTTTCATCTAGTACTTTTTAAGCTTTGTAGCTAGTTCAAGTATTAATACATTTTATATTTTACAATGAAATCTATATAAGATATGGCTGTAAAATCGTTCAGTATTTCATCATCTTCTTCCCACCATGTATCAGCTATATAAATTTCTGACTCCATACAATACCAAGGAACGATTCTTTTATTATCAACAATGGCATCATCTGCAATACGACAAACATAAATATGATCAGTTATCCTTATGGCCATGTCTTCTCTTATCTTATAAGCTACCTTAAAGTTTTTGTTTTCAATTCCACTATTTAATGCTTCAAGATAACTATTGTATAGATGCGATTTTTCTAAAGATTCATCAATAATATTTTCACCATAAATATCATTCATAATACTACTAGTACCATGGCAAGCTATAAACTCTGTTAAATTGTTAAGATTTTTTTCTTCAATTAGGCTTTCTATCCTAATTGATAACTCCGATGGATTATACATCCTATCCCTTAAAATTACTTTTGAAATTTGATTCATTTTATAACCTCTTTCTTAATTTAGTCCCAAGTTAAATGAATGTGGAACTTACCTTTTAGGATGATTACTTAAAACTAGCTTATTTGCTATACAATTCCAATAAGCTTAGTTTTTTATTAGTTTAGGCATCCTTTTATTTTCTAAATGATATAGAGCTGTTGATTTATAATAATTTTGCACTTTAAGTATAAAGAAATTCCACCACAGTAAGTGTGATGGAATTATCTTTATTATTCTTATTGTAGAACTCTAATTATGCAATAAATCATGTGTAAAAACTATCATTAAAATACATAATTTTATAATTCTGCATCGATTTAAATCCTTTATTGAAACTAGCATTAATTATTTTTTAGTAAGTCTTAGTTGTTAACTTTTTGTATTTTCATCGACATAAAATAAGTTTATTAATTCCTCCAAAATCTCCCCTTCAGAAGTTAATTCATAATTTTCATCAAATCCATAAATATCTAGTTTATCGCAGCATAGATCCCGTATACTATCGGCTTCATCATCTGCTACATCAACATAATATAAATTATTTTTTTGAGTGATGTTTGCAACTATACTTAATAACTCACTATCATTTAGTAAGTTTTTCAACAAATATTCTTTTTGACTACAATTTAATTTTACTCTCACTTTTATTCCCCCGGAAACAACTTTAGTAATTTTGCGACTTTGCTTGAAGAAGTAGGATTTACAGAAATTATATTTCCGCTGTCTGGATTTAGTACAACTTCTGCAAATTTCCCAATCAATCTTTGACTTGGTCTTCCTAGCTCATCAAACTTAACTGTATATTAATGCTGATTAAATTTATAGCCTATTACTTATTAATCTGTTTTTTGTCTACTAATATTGCTCCTTTACTTATAGGATCAAATTCCTGAGGCCATTTAGTATATTCATCAAAATAAGTACCTTCAAAAATTGCTTCGTTAATTCTATGGCATAATAATTTTGCACCAAATAGTTTTGCACCTTTAAAATTTGTACCTCCTATATCAGCTCCAGTCAGATCTGCATATTCCAAATTAGCATTATTTAAGCATGCTCCGATTAATCTCGCATTAACAAGCCTTGCATTGCTAAGATTAGCGTTTTCTATAAATGCCACAATTAAGCTTGACTCTGACAAATCCGTATTGCTTAAATTTGCACTATCTAACTCTGCTCCTCTTAAATCAGTTTTTATTAGACTAGCATTTTGTAAATTTTGCCCAATTAATATTGCTCTATGTAAATATAGATTATCTAATTTTGCACCGACCAAAGATGAAATATCAAGAATAGTCGGTTCAATATGACTCTCAATTCTTATCATTTCATTCCCTCCTTATATCACCTATTTCCCCAATCCGTTGGATCTAGGAATATTTTTATTAAATCTATTGCCTGATTAACTCTTCCACCTGAATAAGCTTGTTGCTCAATCTCAACACCAACTATTCTGCTTGCAATATAACGATGATTACCATCAATAATTATGCCTTTATCAACCCGTATTGCAGGAGGTTGCTCTCCTTTTAAAAGCCTATCTACATATCTTTGTATCGCTGGTAAACTCACAGCTTTTTGTTGCGTTTTTAATGGAGCATCTTTAATTGCTTTCTTAGCAACTTCTTCAGTAACTTTAATGGCACCTTCTCCAACCTTACCAACAGTTGCAGCTGATGCTGGTGTCCCTCGAACAATATTGGTTACTGCATTCATAGCCCTCCAACCAGCAACCGTTACTGCAGCTCCAGCAGCATAATACGCATTACTAACCGCAGTGGCAATTGCAGGTATTACTCCTGGTGCAACTACTGCAACAGTAACCACTGCTACTACTGCAACTGCCACAATTGCCATAGTAGCCCACTTTGGCCAATATCCACTAGGGTCTTCTAAATTTATTGGATTGTTGAAACAATAGGCAAATACATTATGTGACAGAAGTTCTCCTACCTTTCCACCTACTGAATCAGCGTTCAAAAACCTTCCCCACTCCGGATTATAATACCTACTTTGTAGATAGTATAGCCCAGTCTCATTATCATACCTATAACCCCTATATCTATAAGGATTCTTATATCCAACATGGGTTTTATCAGTTATAACGTCCTTACCATCTTTGTCTTTAATGCTGATTAACTTACCCCAACTATCATAAGCATAACTTACTACCCTAACTCCATCACTATCTATTAACCCTATAATATCTCCTTGTGCATTTCTCACATAGAAATATTCTGCTCCATTTAGATTCATTGAAGTAAGGTGTCCAGTGGAATCATAAGTATAGTATATCTTATCTGTTCCGCTTTCTTCTAGTGTTACCTTATCTCCTTGAAGATAGTATTTTGTTACTACTCCATCTAAGGTTTTATCTGTTCTTATGCCTGAATCATTATATTTATAGGAGATATCCTTGTTATTTCCTTTTATTAAGAATATTTGTCTTCCAAATTCCCAAGTGTAGGCACAAATAATTTATAATTGATAATGGATAATTGCCTGTTTATACTTTCGCTTCATCTCTAAGTATTCTGAATTAGGCTGACGCCTTCTCACTTTTTCTCCCAAACTTTCGTTTCTTTTAAGCGAAAAGTCAACAGATTTTAAATATAACCTGTTGACTTTTTTTAGCTTTAATATATTATCAATGTTTTAAAGTATGTTTAATTGCTATTATTCTACTGGTTATATAAGATTTATTTCTATAGCCGCCTGTTCCTTTATTTCCCTAATTAAATCAACATCAACTTTTTTAGTCATTAACTTTAAGATAGCAGAAGTTATCTTTGAAAAAATTAGAATACTAGAACCTACATATCCATGTGCACCCAAATTGAATTGCAAAATTCCTGAAGGCAAGCCTCCAATTTCTTTGATAACACTTATAGATGTTTGCATTATCGAATGTGCATATTCTTCTGGTATGCCTACATGAACTTCATCTTCTGGCATAGCTATTGAATCTTTTGTTATATCTCCATTATATTGACTGACATCTACTTGAATTTCCAATAATCCTTTATTAGTTGGAGTAAATTTTGCTCCTAAAAGGCCATAGTTACTTGTATGTCTTGGCATAAGCAATAGCTCAAGTGTAATATTATAAATATTAATTTTATTGCAATTATTTGATTCAACAATAGTTTTAATAGTTTTAATAGTTGTACATTGAAAGTTAGGAAACGTATTTATCCATAACCTTCCTTTTCTAAACTCACCTAAATTATCAAGTATTATCATTATTTTATCCCCCAAAAGTTTCTCCATGCTGAATTAAATACTTCTGGCATTAGCCTTATAACATCTGGATGATATACGCTAAATGGAGAAACACCATATTTTTGTAATGAAGCAGCATGAGCCACATCATATTGCATGCCGTTTTTCATTAATGTAGATTCTGCTAATTCATGCATATAAAAACTAGCATCTGCTCCGGTAATCTTATTTCCTTTCGCCATTGCAGTTTCAAGTCTATTTATCATAGAATTATTTTCCGGAACATTTCCAAATCGTGAAATATGATTTTTCACAATATTGAGTCCTTTTTCAGATACATTTATAGCTTTACCTGCAAGTTTACCTAACCCATTACCAACTGAACTTGAATAGCCCGGGTTATACGCGCCTGTTGCACTGGCAGCTGCTACACTACCAGCTGCAACAGCAGTATATGCAACCTCTGCAAGATAGCCTACTCCTGCACCAACTAAAGCTCCTGCTGCTGCACCAGCCAACATATACTTCCAATCCCAATCTGTATATGCTCCTGCAATTACTGCACCCGCAACTGCTCCAATAACTGCTCCAACTATCTGCCATAGTTGACCGCTTGGGTCTTCTCGATTTACTGGATTATTTCCGCAATATGCAAAAGCATTGTGTGATAATAACTCACCTATTCTTCCACCTAAATTATCAGCATTAATAAATCTTCCCCACTCCGGATTATAATACCTACTTTGTAGATAGTACAAACTAGTCTCACTATCATACCTATAACCCCTATATCTATAAGGATTCTTATATCCAACATGGGTTTTATCAGTTGTAACGTCCTTACCATCTTTGTCTTTAATGCTGATTAACGTACCCCAACTATCATAAGCATAACTTACTACCCTAACTCCATCACTATCTATTAACCCTATGATATCCCCTTGAGCATTCCTCACATAGAAGTATTCAGCACCATTTAGATTCATTGAAGTAAGGTGTCCAGTGGAATCATAAGTATAGTATATCTTATCTGTTCCACTTTCTTCTAGTGTTACCTTATCTCCTTGCAGATAGTATTTTGTTACTGCGCCATCTACAGTTTTCTCTGTTCTTATGCCTGAATCATTATATTTATAGGATATATCCTTATTATTCCCTTTTATTGTGGCTAGTTGTCTTCCAAATTCCCAGATATAAGCATAAATAATTTATAATTGATAGTGGATAGTTGCCAGTTTTATGTTTTTAGTTTGTTAGTTTTTCTTTGTTGCTTTTTTATACTTTTGCTTCGGCTCTAAGTATTATGCATTGGGCTGACGCCCTATCACTTTTTATTGTAGTACTATAACTTTAATTATATAGAGAAAGCCAATGGAGTTTTTAATTTCCATTGACTTTATAGAGTAACCCTTTTTAGCCTTACTATGAACTTTTGTATTTCTATGCTGTACTTACTTGACATTCCTCATGCCCCCAAGCTTGCTTATGGTTACATAGTCGCTTTTTTTGGTATCTTTATCGTTGGTTTACTGTATTATTTAGATTATTCAGTCATCAAGCTTAGTACATTATAAAAATTTATTTTTTATATCATATAATACTCTTCATTAGATAAATGTGTCCACTTCACCAATATCTTGTATCCAGAATTTATACAACTAATAAAATATATTTATCATATTTATACCATTAATCATATAACTACATCCATCAGAATTTATGGATGCTAGAGCTTCATCAATCGGTAAGCCAAAAAACTGCCACTTATCTGATATTTTATGCAGAAACTCTTGAAATTGCATGTCATTTGGCGTACAAGTTAGAATTATAATAGTTTCTATAACATACATATCATCATATTTCCAATAAGGCTCTATCTTTATATTTTTCTCCTCTTCAATAAAGTTTCCTATTTTTTCAATGAATTCATTATACACTTTTATAGCCTTAACCTCAGTATCTGCATTAATAAATATTTTTATTAACAAGCTTTCACCCCTTTATTTATGTGTAATTCTTCCGTCCAAAGACACGTTTAGATGTGATCCATCTCTGCTAAACTGACCTAACTGACTTTGACCAGTTTTCGAAAGTTGGACATCCCATTCAAATGCCTGACCTGCTGTACGTGACGGTCCCTTAGTCCAAACATTACCGAACTTATCAATAAATCCACCATTCAGTTTAGGTAGAGGTTGTGAAGATGTCCAATTCTTAGGTGGTACATATCTTATCTTTCCTGCTGTTGGTAATTGAGCATTTTTCAATATTCCTTTTTTTGTCAACTTACTTGTTGCTTGTATTGCTTTATCAACAACACCTGATTTTTTAATTGCCTTTGATATTCTGCCTCCTCCGGCAGGTAATGCTGGAATAACAGCACTAGCAATGTCTATTCCTAAAGCAATTTTATCTCCTTCTTCTATCTCCATTGAAATAGCAGCTATATCAGTATGCAAATCAGGTGATGATAATACGGCTGTTGCCCAAGTAGCAAGAAACGCTACTACTGGAACTAAAATGAGCCATGGGAATTTTCCACTTGGATCACTCATATTTATCGGATTATTCATGCAATATGCAAACATATTGTGTGATAACAATCCACCAGTTACGCCAACCAATCCATCTGCATTCAAAAACCTTCCCCACTCTGGATTATAATACCTACTTTGTAGATAATACAGCCCAGTCTCATTATCATACCTATAACCCCTATATCTATAAGGATTCTTATATCCAACATGGTTTGTATCAGTTGTAATGTCCTTACCATCTTTGTCTTTAATGCTGATTAACTTACCCCAACTATCATAAGCATAACTTACTACCCTAACTCCATCACCATCTATTAACCCTATAATATCCCCTTGAGCATTTCTTACACAGAAATATTCTGCTCCATTTAGGTTCATTGAAGTAAGGCGTGCAGTTGAATCATAAGTATAGTATATCTTATCTGTTCCGCTTTCTTCAGTGTTACCTTATCTCCCTGAAGATAGTATTTTGTTACTGCTCCATTTACGTTTTTTTCTGTTCTTATGCCTGAGTCATTATATTTATATGCTATAGCTTTGCCTGTTCCATTAATTCCTGCTAGCTGCCTTCCGAATTCCCAAGTATAAGCACAAATACTTTATAATTGATAGTGGCTAGTTGCTTGTTTATACTTTTACTTCAACTCTAAGTATTCTGTATTAGGCTAGCGCCTTCTCACTAATATCTATATCGTCAAATAACACATCATTTTTAGATCTTTTCTTAAGGCTTAAAACCGCCCTTGCTTTTTACAAAGGCGGTAATACACAGGTTAACTGTTACGAAAATATATTTTACTTATTTTTATTAAACATCAGATAATCATCAATTAATGTTTTTTCAAAAGCAGACCAATGACAAGCTGGTATACTAATTTTATTTTCTGGAATATATTCATCCCTTGGTGTAGGTAAGTCAACGTAATTTCCTATAAATGTTAATCTCTTAGTTGGAATTACTCTTTTTGACGTAGATATCATTGTAGTTAAATATTTTGGTAATCCTTCTGATCTAGATGTTTGAATATATTCTAATTTTGAAACCTCATCCTTTGAAGTTGGTATTTTTTCATCTTTTGTTATTTGAACATATATAATTGGTACTGTATGCCCCGGCCACCAAACATCCTCATATGCTTTTCTAATAAGTAAATATTTATTACTTAATCCTTTTTCTTTTGCATAATCACTTTCTAGCTTATATGCAAAAATATCACCTATAGTCCATTCACATTTATACAGCTTATGTTGAGATACCTTTTTTTCTGGCGGCATTGGTGACATTATTTTTTGCTCTAATTCTTGTAATACTTTCTCTCTAACTTTATATTCTCTTTTATTAATAGCTTCTTTTTCCCATCTCGTTAAATTTATACCACTCTTTAAATATTCAAGAGCTTTTTCTTTTACAAATGGCAAAAGTCTTCCTAAATTCCATTGAGTGTCCGCTAATGCAAACCAAAACACTGGTGCCTCATCCTCATCCGAAATAATATCTTCATTATCCTTTATCAATTCTTTGGTTACTTCCTCATTTGTTTTTCCACGTTTCAATTGGTCTTTGTAATAATCTCTTACATCTTCTGCTAAATCATCTTGATACAATTTTGCTCCCCAAGATGCCATTTGTCACCCTCCTTACTTTCCAGTCCAATATAGTATTTCATTTGATATTTCGTTGCCTACATAATGTGCAAGTTGTCTTCCTGCCGCCATATAAATTTCTCTTCTACCATTGTTAGGACTAATACCATTTACAGAGTTCAAGAAATTCTTAGTGTTATATTCTAACATAGCTATCTGCTCCAATCCTCTTGCCTCAAAATAGGTCAAATTCGATGCTATTGGTGTAAACTCTAGTCCTGATGTTTTACTACCTTCAGCATTATGAGCATTTTTTCTTGCTGCTGGATTTTTTGTTCTACCTACATACTTTGTCTGCCCACTACTTTTGTCAACCAATTTATAAACAGTGTGCTCTCGTCGTGATAATTTATCTGATACATTTTCGACAACTTTGGCCGTGGTGGCGGCGACCCCTGCACCAATTGCTACAATTCCGGCTGCCATAGCTACGCCTGCAGCTGCTACAGCAACCACAGTTGCCACAACTGCCACAGCTGTTAATATTGTACTTAACTTTGGCCAATATCCACTTGGATCATCCATATTTACAGGGTTATTGAAACAATACTGGAACATATTATGACTTAGTAAATTTCCAACTTGGCCTACAGCAGCATCAGCATTAATAAATCTTCCCCACTCTGGATTATAATATCTTGAGTTTAGATAATACAGCCCAGTCTCACTATCATACCTATAACCCCTATATCTATAAGGATTCTTATATCCAACATGATTTGTGTCAGTTGTAACGTCCTTGCTATCTTTGTCTTTAATGCTGATTAACTTGCCCCAACTATCATAAGCATAACTTACTACCCTAACTCCATCACCATCTATTAACCCTATAATATCTCCTTGAGCATTTCTTAAATAGAAATATTCTGCTCCATTTAGGTTCATTGAAGTAAGGTGTCCAGTTGAATCATAAGTATAGTATATCTTAGCACTACCGCTTTCTTCTAGTGTTACCTTATCTCCTTGCAGATAGTATTTTGTTACTACTCCATCTACGGTTTTCTCTGTTCTTATGCCTGAGTCATTATATTTATATGCTATAGCTTTGCCTGTTCCATTAATTCCTGCTAGCTGCCTTCCGAATTCCCAAGTATAAGCACGAATAATTATTAATTTTATATAATTGCTTATTTACGCTTTCGCTTCAGCTCTAAGTATTCTGAATTAGGCTGGCGCCTTCTCACTTTTATATTATATATTCCAAGCTTTTGCAACTACATAGACTATAATGTATTTAATGAAATATGATTTTTAATTTCTTAGATAATTAATTTTAAAGGACTATCTTAAAATAAATAAAATGTACAAGAAGTATTGAAATAGCCTCAATATTATATAAAAAATAATAATTTAACATGATGATTTGGTAAGTAAAGTTATAATATCAATTAAGTAATGGAAACAGGGCTCTCACAATATATGCATATATCTTGAGACAGCCCTTTTCCTTATAAATATTTAACTTTTTTAAATGTTTTTTATTAATTAATGTATATTACCTTTAGACCACTCATCTAATGTTATTTGTGCCGTAAAACCCAAAAAACCAGGTTTTTTAGTAAGGCTTAGTAATGTTTGCTTAGCCTTAACTTCTTTATCTAAAAGTAAATACCTAGCACTCCATAATTTAACATAATCTGATTGATGCTCCAATAAGTTCTCTAACTCATCAATTCCCTTCTCCATTAACTTTAATTCAGTTATACTTTTTTCTATTATTATGTACTGCTTATTGGCTAATTTATAGTCTCCATCTTCCGTACATTTACCATGTTTTATTGATGCGTTTATATACTCTTCAACTAATTTTTCAATTTTACTCATCATTTTTCTCCCTTTACTTATCTTGAAAAAATCTAATAATTTTCATTCCAAATTCGTATTGCTCTTCAAAACTTTTAGAGCTTAACCATTGCCTTACTGTTTGACCATTTGTAAATGGTTGTATAGATGAATAATATCCGCTAATCTTGGCATGTATACTGCCTTTTCCATGATCAAGTTTCATTATATTAGCTATATTATGTATTAATGGGGCCGTAAATTTTCCAATGTTAGCTGGTGTTTGTTCTACAATATGATGCCATGCCTTACCAGCCCCTGCTGGACCTAAATATTTCTTCAATTTACGGAAAGAATTAAATCCATTAGGCTTATTATTATTAGAATTATTGGAAGCTCCACCACCGCCACCAGTTCCGCTAGATGCCTCTTCTACACTTCCACTATCTGTAACTTCTGCTGAATAGCTAGCTGAGCCCGAAGATGAAGTGTAATATGTATATACTGCATATCCTAAAAAGGCGGTTGCCATAATAGCTGCTCCTGCAATAACCACTGGTGATGATAATATTGTAGCAGCTGTTGTTAATATTCCTCCAATAACCTCTGCTGCAAAACTAATTGCTATAGCCCAATTCCCATTAGGATCTACCATATTCACGACATTATTATTACAATATGCAAACACATTATGCGATAATAATACTCCTATTTTCCCACCTAGGGAATCCATATTTATAAACCTTCCCCACTCCGGGCTATAATACCTACTTTGTATATAGTATAAACTTGTCTCAGCATCATAACGGTAACCACGATAACGATAAGGGTTCTTCACTCCTACAGTATTAGCAAGGGAACCAGTTACTCCATCTTTAATTGTATCATTAACATCATTTTTCTCTGCATCAGTTACAATTGGTTTGCCCCAACTATCATAAGCATAACTTATTACCCTAACTCCATCACCATCTATTAATCCTATAATATCCCCTTGAGCATTTCTTAAATAGAAATATTCTGTCCCATTTAGGTTCATGCTTACTAGGTGTCCTGTACTATCATAGGTATAGTATATCTTATCTGTTCCACTTTCTTCTAGTGTTACCTTATCTCCTTGCAGATAGTATTTTGTTACTGCTCCATTTACGTTTTTTTCTGTTCTTATGCCTGAGTCATTGTATTTATAGGAGATATTCTTACTATCGCTTATTCACACTTTCGCTACAACTTTAAGTATTCTAAAATTAGGCTAGCGCCTTCTCACTTTTTTGTTAGTTTAATTTATTTATTATAAAAATCGGCGATTATTATCGCCGACCTTCTATAATAAAATATTTTTCAAGAAAAGTTAAAAAATTATTTTTCTAAATATAAGTTTCTTAAATTCGATAAAAATTGTGTTTCTATCGACAAATAATATTTCATGTGACATTTTTGTATTATCTACTGGAAGTATCTCGCTATAAAGAAATGTATTATCATGTATATCATTTATTACGGATACATTTAATGAATATTTTGTAACACCAGTATACTTTATTAAATATTTAATATCATCTAAGCTAAGCTTTAGTTCAACACTAAGACAGTTTCTTTTCTTCTTTCCTTCTTTATAAAACATTATAGATTCAATATTATAATCATGAAAAGCATGTTTGTAATATTCTTTTATAAACCTAGACGGCAACCTATCTTGGTAATTCTTAAACTGATTCCAATAATCTGTTAAATTTTTTTTCCAAAGCTCATCAAATATTTCATATTCAGAATTGCTCATATTAGATGCCTTATCAAGCAATTCTAAGGTAAAGTATTTCATTTATATGTGCACCTCCATAAAACTCTATAATATTTACGGGAAGATAGGTATTGGCATTGGCATTGGTACTGGAGCAGACACCGGTGATAATACTGGCATAGGTAAGAACGGCAGTGGGCGGCTGTATACATCCTCAAACTGCACTTTAGCAGGCTTTATTTTTCCATCCCAATCCCAACCAGTCTTTTCCTTTAATTTCTTTTTTACGCTATTTCGAGGTTCTCCAGGCTTATTTTTTTTAGGATGATGTGGAGTACCATCATCATTTTGATTAGCTACCTCTTTCCCCTTTTTATAGATATGAACATGATCTTGATCATTCGCAACATGAGGTTTGTCAAATCTTGCTTCATATCCCTTATCTAAATCTATAAATTTTCCCCAAATAACTGTTGCCGCTCCTGCGATTGCATCCACTTCATCATCTTTTTTATTTCCACCAAATATATTATTGAAAAAATCCATTACTTTTTTCCAAAAATATCCGTTAGGATCTTTTATATTTATAGGATTATTTCCACAATATGCAAATATATTATGGCTTAGCAAATCCCCCACTGTTCCTGCTAATGCATCCGCATTCAAAAACCTTCCCCACTCCGGATTATAATACCTACTTTGTAGATAGTACAAACTAGTCTCATTATCATACCTATAACCCCTATATCTATAAGGATTCTTATATCCAACATGATTTGTGTCAGTTGTAACGTCCTTGCTATCTTTGTCTTTAATGCTGATTAACTTGCCCCAACTATCATAAGCATAACTTACTACCCTAACTCCATCACCATCTATTAACCCTATGATATCTCCTTGAGCATTTCTTAAATAGAAATATTCTGCTCCATTTAGGTTCATTGAAGTAAGGTGTCCAGTTGAATCATAAGTATAGTATATCTTATCTGTTCCGCTTTCTTCTAGTGTTACCTTATCTCCTTGAAGATAGTATTTTGTTACTGCTCCATTTACGTTTTTTTCTGTTCTTATGCCTGAGTCATTATATTTATATGCTATAGCTTTGCCTGTTCCATTAATTCCTGTTAGCTGTCTTCCGAATTCCCAAGTATAAGCATAAATAGTTGATAATTGATAGTCTACAGCTGTTAGTTTTATGTTTTTAGTTTATCAGTTTTGCATAGTTGATTATTTATACTTTTGCTTCATCTCTAAGTATTCTGAATTAGGCTGACGCCTTCGCACCTTTATAAAATAGCACTCAAACTCCTACGGAATTTATATAAAAAGTCAACAGATTTAAATATAACTGTTGACTTTTTTATTATTAGCTTCAATCAGCCCTGTTTAGCTTATAAATTTGCTTATTTTTTATGTTCAATCAGAGTTTTCAGAACACTTTTTCATCTGCCTATTGGTTTTTACTGCAGAATTCTAATTATGCAATATAGCTAAAAGGTACTTTGCTCAACAAAACAGAAAACTTGTGCCGTTCTTTCCACAATATTATTTTCCATCTAATTTTTGTAGTTACTTTTTACTTAAAATGATTTATTATACTCTAACTTCATCCCAAATTTCACTTAATTCCCTCGACTCAATTACAGCATTTTCCAACAAGTCTTCACAATCTTTAAACGTTTGATATTCTTGATTTCCGTACTTTGATAAATACCAGCCTTGAGTGTTGTGACTTATAGAATATAGTTCATCTTTATAATAAAACTCAACTTCTCCGCCACCCAAAAGATACACTTCTAGCTCCTCAAAAGTTTTGCACATTACTATACCTCCTCAAGCTTTTTTACTTAAACCAGTCCCACGTGTGCACATGCGGAACTATTGGATGTTGAGTTGGATTACCATGGTTTGTAAAATCTACATCTCTTAGTGCACGTCCTAACTCATCAAAAAATCTTCTTCTTATCAACTCACCATTATCGCCTAATTTGTCAATTGAAGAGCTTGGTGGTTGCCCCTCTATAGGTGGCTCAGATTTAGTAGTTTTATGATTACGACTAGGGGTTAATTCGTGTTCCCCTTCTGGTGGTCTACCCGGTTCACTTCGTTTGAAACGTGGCACTTTCTTTTTCTTTTTAGTATTGGTTTCTGATTTAGGTTGAGAATTAGCTGAACTATCAGAACTTTCTATTAGATTACTTATATCAGAAACAATAGGTTTTACAACTGTATAATAAGCGTATACTGCTGTTAATGTTGTTGCAACTACAATAATTGCCTTTACAATAAATGGTGCCGCTACAAGTGCAGCAATAATAGCAAATCTACCATCCGGGTCAGCCATATTTACTGGATTATTCAAGCAATAAGCAAACATGTTATATGACAGCAATTTTCCTTGTTCGCCTAATATTCCATCTGCATTCAAAAACCTTCCCTACTCCGGACTATAATACCTACTTTGTAGATAGTATAAACTTGTCTCAGCATCATAACGGTAACCACGATAACGATAAGGGTTCTTCACTCCTACAGTATTAGCAAGGGAACCAGTTATACCATCTTTAATTGTATCATTAGCATCATTTTTCTCTGCATCAGTTACAATTGGTTTACCCCAACTATCATAAGCATAACTTACTACCCTAATTCCATCACCATCTATTAACCCTATAATATCCCCTTGAGCATTTCTCACATAGAAATATTCTGCTCCATTTAGGTTCATTGAAGTAAGGTGTCCAGTTGAATCATAAGTATAGTATATCTTATCTGTTCCACTTTCTTCTAGTGTTACCTTATCTCCTTGAAGATAGTATTTTGTTATAACTCCATCTACGGTTTTCTCTGTTCTTATACCTGAGTCGTTGTATTTATAGGAGATATCCTTATTATTTCCTTTTATTGAAGATAGTTGTATCCCGAATTCCCAAGTATAGATATAAATAATTTACATTTTCACTACAGCTCTAACTATTCTGTATTAGGCTAACGCCTTCTCACTTTTTTTACCAACCTTTCGTTCCTTTAAGTGAAAAATCAACAGATTCTAATTGATATGCTCCTCCTCATGGTAACAGTTTTTATTATTTTAACTGTCTACCATAAGGGGAGCATATAATTCTATATAACCTGTTGACGTTTTGTTGTAAGCTTTAAGTAGCCATTATATGGAGTTTTTACTTAACTTTAATACAGTGTTACCATATATACTACACTTTATCTATCTCTATTGATTAATCATTAATACTCTACACAGCTTAAAACAAGTGTACAATTTCGATTTTTTTCTTAAAATAAAATTCTAGCTTAGGAAGAACTTTATGTAAAAAATCACCTTTATTTTTTTCTCTGATACTCAAACTGTTAAATTCATCATCTTCATTACTATTTAATATATATGTAGCTTCTTCTATGATACAATTATTAGGAATTAAAGCACAATTAAAGTTCTGTTCAATCTTTAAAGCATCTATAAGTTCCTCATTGCTTCTTACTATATACCAAATAATATTAGGACACTCATCACTAAAGAGGGGAGTATTACAAATCCACACCTTATTAGTTAATATGATTCTATCCCTTATAAAAGAACGATTTATTTCATATTCCTCATCATTAAAAAAATGTTCCTCAATCGGAAAAACAATTACACTATCATCTATAAAACAATTTATAATATTTACTATATTTTGTAGATAATCAGAATAATCACAAAAATCCCCTTCATCATATCCTTCAAGTCTATATGCTGAATCATAAATATATAATTTCATACTTTCCTCCCTTTATGGTAAATAATGCATAGAATCTCCATTTAAATGATAATGCTCTGGATAAACCCTACCTGTAGGGGTTTTAGTTCCATTAGAATTATAATTATATTCAGGTTGCCCTATATGCATTTCTCCAATTTGATTTCCATTACTATCTATCACTGGCTTCTTTACCATATCTCGAGATGGTAATTTTTTATTTCCAATACTAAATCCCTTAGGAAGAGGTCTGCTTTTCCATTTTTTTCTTCCATTTACATTCACAGTTGGTTTTGTATTTGTTCCAGTTTTAGAATTTGAACTATTATTTGAGCTATTACTTGAACTCTGCGAATTGCTATTGCTTGATACTGTTAATCCAGAACTATCAGCATATTGTACATGTGTTCTAGAATACCAATCATAAGCCATATACCCTATCCAACCAATTGTTGCTACCGTTACAACTGCTGCTACCACAACTATTTCTACTGGTATAAAAACTGCGCTAATAGCTGTTGCAATGAATCCCCAGAAATGTCCATCATGATCTTCTCTATTTATAGGATTATTATCACAATAGCTAAACATATTATGTGACAGTAATTCGCCTACTTTACCCATTACTATATCCGCATTAATAAACCTTCCCCACTCCGGATTATAATACCTACTTTGTAGATAATATAGCCCAGTCTCATTATCATACCTATAACCCCTATATCTATAAGGATTCTTATATCCAGCATGGTTTTTATCAGTTGTAACATTCTTGCCATCTTTGTCTTTAATGCTGATTAACTTCCCCCAACTATCATAAGCATAACTTACTACCCTAACTCCATCACCATCTATTAACCCTATAATATCCCCTTGAGCATTTCTTACATAGAAATATTCTGCTCCATTCAGATTCATTGAGGTAAGGTGTCCAGTTGAATCATAAGTATAGTATATCTTATCTATTCCACTTTCTTCTAGTGTTACCTTATCTCCTTGAAGATAGTATTTTGTTAATACTCCATTCACGGTTTTCTCTGTTCTTATGCCTAAATCGTTGTATTTATAGGAGATATCCTTATTATTTCCTTTTATTGAAGATAGTTGTCTCCCGAATTCCCAGGTATAAGCACAAATAATTTATAATTGATAGTGGATAGTTATCAGTTTTATGTTTTTAGTTTATTAGTTTTACATAGTTGATTGTTTATACTTTTGCTTCAACTCTAAGTATTCTGAATTAGGCTGACGCCTTCTCCCTTTGTTTCCCAAGATATCGATTCTTTTAGATAAAAAGTCAACAGATTTTAATAAAACCCGCTGACTTTTTATTAATTTGATTTAATTATTAAATATAACCTTTGTATATAAGTTCATTAATAACACTAATTATTAAACTTAAAATAATACTCTTAACAAATCAAGATACTCATAATTTATATCTTTTAATATAATCATAAAAATAGTCTCACTCTAGACCGACTTTCAATAACTAGAACTTCATGTTTGTTTTGTATCTATTTATTCATTGATAATACTCATTCCCTTGCATTTAGCCGTTATGGTATTATTCCAACTTTCTTTAATAAGACTAATATTACCACTATTACTACTCCAATTAATATTAAGATTAGTAATACTTTCGTGAATATTACTTCTCCTTTGTTTGCTAACTTAATATAATTAATAGCGCTTGATACAATCATAATTATAACTATAATACTTCCTAATAACATAATATACCTTCGATATCCTAAAAATTGAGGGTATTCATATATAATTATCTCATCTACAAAAAGTATAATAAATGTAAATAAGATTAATATACTTAACACTATCGAATTTTTACTATCTTTATTTTTTATACTTCGTATCGTATATAACATTACTACTAAAAATGCTATAATTATAAACAATAGCCTAAAACCTATTGGGAAACTCCCCAAACAAAAATATCCAAAGGCACCTCCTAAAATAGACAGTTTAGTCATTAAATCTTTCTTATTTTTCATATATATACTCCTTGCATTGGTATAATATTTTTATTATAGTAGCAAATAAAAACCTAGGTTTTCTAGAGTTTAACCCATAAATATTTTCAATTCATCTTTCAATGTCTTTTATGTACATTCCATCTTCACTTTATCATTTACTTCTAACAATATATTAAGCACTCCACAAAAACTTTAGTCATATTTTTTACTTCCGAATAAAGCATCTTTTCCAAATCCACTTATTTTATTTACAAGAAATCCTACCCCTACAGCAGCTGCTGTTCCCACAATAAAGCCAGTTGCTGTAGGCGCCCATATAGGAGCTGTCCATATAGCAAATCCAATCGTTGCAGAAAAACCAATTCCATCTATTACAGACCTACCTACAGCATCCCATGCGTTATAGTGCAAAATATTATCTCTTACACTTAATCCAAATGAAATTGAATTTAAAACACCCACTTTTCCTGCAAAACCCTTCGCATAAGCTATCTTAGGCTTCGAAAACAGGTAATCAATTGGTTTGGTTATCTTAGAAACAATTCTATCTATTCCTTGAGCAATACCTGAATCTCCTATTCCTCCTAAAGCATTCCCTTTATTACTTCCTAGTGCATTTGTAAAGCTATCTAAAATTCTATGTGTAGTAGAAGCTTTAGATACAGGTTCACTTACATCAGAACTAGGCATATATACAAAATAAGAAGTCCCACCCACATCTGCATATGTAACCATAAATCCTGTTGGATCAGATGCATTTATAGCATTATTTTCACAATATGCAAACAGGTTATGTCCTAATAAATCTCCTGTTTTTCCAAAAATTCCATCCGCATTCAAAAACCTTCCCCACTCCGGATTATAATACCTACTTTGTAGATAGTATAAACTTGTCTCAGCATCATAACGGTAACCACGATAACGATAAGGGTTCTTCACTCCTACAGTATTAGCAAGGGAACCAGTTATACCATCTTTAATTGTATCATTAGCATCATTTTTCTCCGCATCAGTTACAATTGGTTTGCCCCAACTATCATAAGCATAACTTACTACCCTAATTCCATCTCTATCTATTAACCCTATGATATCTCCTTGAGCATTTCTTAAATAGAAATATTCTGTCCCATTTAGGTTCATGCTTACTAGGTGTCCTGTACTATCATAGGTATAGTATATCTTATCTGTTCCACTTTCTTCTAGTGTTACCTTATCTCCTTGCAGATAGTATTTTGTTACTACTCCATTTACGGTTTTCTCTGTTCTTATACCTGAATCGTTGTATTTATAGGAGATATCCTTACCGTTTCCTTTTATTGAGGATAGCTGTCTTCCAAATTCTAAAATATAGGTATAAATAGTTATTAATTTTATATAATTGCTTATTTACACTTTTGCTACAACTCTAAGTATTCTAAATTAGGCTGACGCCTTCTCACTTTATTTCCAACCTTTCATTTCTTTTAAGTGAAAAGTCAACAGATTTTAAATACAACCTGTTGACTTTTTGTTGTTAGTTTTAATCATTTATAATTTAGAGCTTTTCTAACTAGCTTACAACTTCTCATTAAAGCATCCTAGTTGCTCTTCTTTTACAATTAACTAAACTCTATTGTTTTTTCTACCTAACAGTTAATCTTACTACAAGATTATAATTATGCAGATTTACTAGTATCAGCAAATCCACAGCATTACATAAATTTATATTATGTTTTCATTAAATTTTATAATTTTAGTTATTTGTAGTCAGTACTCACTATTTTATGAGGTTAACTATAGGTGTTTTCTGTATGTTTATTCTGTATAAGTCTTTTCAAATTTTTTGAGTATATCTAGCTATTTATCCCCCTCATGACATCTAGTATCAATGATTTATCAAAATCATTATCATATATGAATATTAAGTTGTCTCCATCATGTCCTTTTATGAATACTGAGTTAGCATATTTACTTTTAACAAAATCTATTGCTGACACTTCTGGCTTTTTTCTGTTGAATTTTTTATCAAAATCCTGCCAACTAAATGTAGAATTAGGATTGAAAAATACAAGTGTCTCAAAATATTTCCATAATACAATAATCTGATTATAAGTTTCTTCATTTATCGGCAGATATCCTATACTACGAAATCGGGTTTCATCAAGCTCAAATTTTACTTCATAGTGTCCATTTTCCTTGAGATACTGAGGTACTTCCCTTCTATATTTCACTAGTTCTTCTTCTTCCAAAAAGAAATTCTCTCTAACGAACTCAAAATAGAAACTATCACCTTTAGTTAATATTTTTATTATTTTCTTTAGATTTTCCATTGAGTTATCATCATAGGTTTTTATATCTCTTATAGTTAGTCTATTTAGATTATATCCATACTCTTCATGAATTAACTTCAACTTTATCACCTCATATTATTCATCTAAACTCTGTCCAAAGTTCCATGGCCATATACCTCTATGAGCGGTAAAGGCTGCTTTACCTGCTCCCCAATGCCCATGCATCCCATGTGCTGGATCCCAATCTATTCTCCATTTGGTTCCACTTAGCTTATTATTATACGCAACAAATGTTCCACCTGGACCACCGTCTGCATTTGGATTTGAATACAGAGCTTGTATATTCTTACTTGGCTTAAAACCCCAACCACCATTACCTTTAAATATTGCAGGTGCTTCAGTTCTTGTATAGGTATTATTTGCCGCCACACTCAGCATCCCCGTTCCCGCAATATTAAATGCTGCTTCTGTTACATTATAAGCGGTCTTATTACCTCGAAATACGGTTTTAGCTACATAGTTAGTTCCTGTAACTGCCTCTACAGCCCGATTAACTCCAAAGACTCCTATACCTACTCCAACACCGATAGCTGCTACTGAGACAATCGTTGATGTTGCGGCTATCGTTCCAGCCCCCAACGTCATTCCAGCTGCTATTGCTGCTGCACCTGCAACGGCTGGAGCAGCCAAAATAACTGATGTAACAACAACCGCCGTAACTGCTACAATTGCGGCAGCTTTAAATATTTGGCCTAATGTCGGCCAGTTCCCACTAGGGTCTTCCAAATTTACAGGATTATTAAAACAGTATGTAAACATATTGTGAGACAATAATATCCCAACTTCTCCACCTATACCATCCGCATTCAAAAACCTTCCCCACTCTGGATTATAATACCTTGATTGCAAGTAGTATAATCCAGTCTCATTATCATACCTATAACCCCTATATCTATAAGGATTCTTATATCCAACATGATTTGTGTCAGTTGTAACGTCCTTGCTATCTTTGTCTTTAATGCTGATTAACTTGCCCCAACTATCATAAGCATAACTTACTACCCTAACTCCATCACCATCTATTAACCCTATAATATCTCCTTGAGCATTTCTTAAATAGAAATATTCTGCTCCATTTAGGTTCATTGAAGTAAGGTGTCCAGTTGAATCATAAGTATAGTATATCTTATCTGTTCCGCTTTCTTCTAGTGTTACCTTATCTCCTTGAAGATAGTATTTTGTTACTGCTCCATTTACAGTTTTCTCTGTTCTTATGCCTGAGTCGTTGTATTTATATGCTATAGCTTTGCCTGTTCCATTAATTCCTGTTAGCTGTCTTCCGAATTCCCAAGTATAAGTAACATCTTTATATTTTACTGGGTTTCCTATGTCGTCATAGTCTATAGGGTCTCCATTATAGGAGGTTAATTTATCCTTCCAGTTAGCCTCTCCATAGCCGTAATTTATGGTGGAGGTAGCTGTGCCTAAGGCTCCTTCTGTGTAGTTATATTCTGACCTAGATAGTATATTTCCTCCTATGTCATAGCTATAGGTTATGGTTTTGTTTAATATTTGATTGTTTTCTCTCATCAATTCATTGAGCTCATTATACTGGTAACCTATAGCTTTGTTGGTTATAGTTCCATTATTGTTTATGGAGGTAGTTACGTTTTTGATATTGCCGTTTTGGTCATAAGTATATTTTACAGTTTCAGTACCGTTTTTAACCTCTGATACCTTTGTGGTAGCAGAGCCATTAGCTCCTGGGGCATATTGGTAGGTTGTATCAAAGGTAGCCTTAGTAGTGTTTATGGTTTTATTTTGAAGTCTGCCTAAGGTATCATAGCTATTTAGAACACTCATCATGGGTGTATCCTTTAAACTAGGTACTGTGGCATCTGTAAGTGCTCCTTTGAAGATGGAAATTTCATCTATCTCTCCCTTAAATAGATCTGAGGGGCTAGCGCCATCCCATTCTTGACCTATAAGCCATTTTCTGCCTTGGGTATCGTTAAATACTGCACCTATCTCTTGTTTCCAAAGCAATGTACCATCTCTAAATACCTTTACCTCTGATTTGCTATTATCTATCTTCCTTACTACCACCACCAGGTGCTGATATACATTTACTGTGGCTGATCCTTCATAATAGTCTTTATCCTTTATGGTTACATCGTAGCCGCCATTCCAGTAGCCAAAGTAGAATTGGTTGCCTCCATCATTGGTGTTTTTACCTATAAAGGCTTGAGCTTCCTTGCTTTCTGGTTTTATCAGCATGCTTATGGTGAAGCTTTCTGGAACATTTAGGTTATTTAGCTCTATCCATTGACCTAATCCATCCAGCTTTATAGCTTTTCCTTTAGGACTAGGCACAAAGATAGCATCTCCATTAATCACACCGGTGTTATCATTGCCGCTGGAGTCTGATGCGTCATTGTTGTCAAAGGTATAATGGGCTATAAGACTATTTTCAAGCTCATTATTGGTTCTGTTATACATCGTATTTAAAGGTCTATTATCTTTGTCATAGCTGTATCTGGTGACATAGTTAGTATTGTTTAAATTTTGCTTTAGTACATTTAGATTGTTATTTATGTCATAGCCATAATTTGTCTTATTGCCCTTGGAGTCTATTATCTCCCTTACTCTCTCTAGGAAATCATATTTATAGCTGTATTCTACACCATTTACTAAATCGTTATGCTTATTTATNAGTCTCATTATCATACCTATAACCCCTATATCTATAAGGATTCTTATATCCAACATGATTTGTGTCAGTTGTAACGTCCTTGCTATCTTTGTCTTTAATGCTGATTAACTTGCCCCAACTATCATAAGCATAACTTACTACCCTAACTCCATCACCATCTATTAACCCTATAATATCTCCTTGAGCATTTCTTAAATAGAAATATTCTGCTCCATTTAGGTTCATTGAAGTAAGGTGTCCAGTTGAATCATAAGTATAGTATATCTTATCTGTTCCGCTTTCTTCTAGTGTTACCTTATCTCCTTGAAGATAGTATTTTGTTACTGCTCCATTTACAGTTTTCTCTGTTCTTATGCCTGAGTCGTTGTATTTATATGCTATAGCTTTGCCTGTTCCATTAATTCCTGTTAGCTGTCTTCCGAATTCCCAAGTATAAGTAACATCTTTATATTTTACTGGGTTTCCTATGTCGTCATAGTCTATAGGGTCTCCATTATAGGAGGTTAATTTATCCTTCCAGTTAGCCTCTCCATAGCCGTAATTTATGGTGGAGGTAGCTGTGCCTAAGGCTCCTTCTGTGTAGTTATATTCTGACCTAGATAGTATATTTCCTCCTATGTCATAGCTATAGGTTATGGTTTTGTTTAATATTTGATTGTTTTCTCTCATCAATTCATTGAGCTCATTATACTGGTAACCTATAGCTTTGTTGGTTATAGTTCCATTATTGTTTATGGAGGTAGTTACGTTTTTGATATTGCCGTTTTGGTCATAAGTATATTTTACAGTTTCAGTACCGTTTTTAACCTCTGATACCTTTGTGGTAGCAGAGCCATTAGCTCCTGGGGCATATTGGTAGGTTGTATCAAAGGTAGCCTTAGTAGTGTTTATGGTTTTATTTTGAAGTCTGCCTAAGGTATCATAGCTATTTAGAACACTCATCATGGGTGTATCCTTTAAACTAGGTACTGTGGCATCTGTAAGTGCTCCTTTGAAGATGGAAATTTCATCTATCTCTCCCTTAAATAGATCTGAGGGGCTAGCGCCATCCCATTCTTGACCTATAAGCCATTTTCTGCCTTGGGTATCGTTAAATACTGCACCTATCTCTTGTTTCCAAAGCAATGTACCATCTCTAAATACCTTTACCTCTGATTTGCTATTATCTATCTTCCTTACTACCACCACCAGGTGCTGATATACATTTACTGTGGCTGATCCTTCATAATAGTCTTTATCCTTTATGGTTACATCGTAGCCGCCATTCCAGTAGCCAAAGTAGAATTGGTTGCCTCCATCATTGGTGTTTTTACCTATAAAGGCTTGAGCTTCCTTGCTTTCTGGTTTTATCAGCATGCTTATGGTGAAGCTTTCTGGAACATTTAGGTTATTTAGCTCTATCCATTGACCTAATCCATCCAGCTTTATAGCTTTTCCTTTAGGACTAGGCACAAAGATAGCATCTCCATTAATCACACCGGTGTTATCATTGCCGCTGGAGTCTGATGCGTCATTGTTGTCAAAGGTATAATGGGCTATAAGACTATTTTCAAGCTCATTATTGGTTCTGTTATACATCGTATTTAAAGGTCTATTATCTTTGTCATAGCTGTATCTGGTGACATAGTTAGTATTGTTTAAATTTTGCTTTAGTACATTTAGATTGTTATTTATGTCATAGCCATAATTTGTCTTATTGCCCTTGGAGTCTATTATCTCCCTTACTCTCTCTAGGAAATCATATTTATAGCTGTATTCTACACCATTTACTAAATCGTTATGCTTATTTATATTTCCTTTAGAGTCGTAGGAATAGGTAAATTTTGTCACTTCATTATACTTCTTTTCAGTAACCCTGTCTAAGGCATCATAGATGCTGCTGACCTTTTGTCCATTACCATAGGTTGAGGATAGAAGCTTTCCTGTTTTAGGTTCAAACTCGTTAGTTATTAGCTTTTTACTTCCCACTAATACCTCTTTATTGTTTCCTGCTAGGTCATAATTAAAGGTATATTTAACATCGCCCTCAGGTTTATCAGAGGTATTATGAGCTATGGTTTTTATTCTGTCATTTTCATAGGTATAGCTATTTCGGGCAGTTTGAGTGGATGTCAGACCTATAATTGTAGATTTAGTAACCTGCAGCAGCTCTTTCATGGTGCCATAGCCGTATTGTGTATAGCTGCCTTTGGCATCTTTAACTGTTCCTAAGGTGCCTTTTTGCTCATTATAGTTGTATTCTACGGTGTTGCCGGAGGCATCTGTCATAGTTTTAATATAATTACCGGTAGTTGTATAGGTGGCAGAAGAATCTATAAATAGGGTATCGTTGCCTACTTTAGCGGTCAGCGGATTTCCTGCTTCATCATAGCTAAAGGAGTACACCACATTTTCTGCTGAGGTAGCAGTCTTCACATTGTTTTTATCATCATAGGTGTATCCAAAAGAACTGCCCTTTGGATCTATGGATTTTGTCAGCTGATTGTTGCTATCATATTCTGCTTTAGCTTTCTGCTTCGATAGGTCCTCTGTGGATACCACGTTACCTTTATCATCATAGGTGTAGCTGTTTCCATACTCCTCCTTATAAAGCTGAAGCCCATCAAAATAAGCATCGTTAGCATTATTATAGTACATCACATAGTATACTAGCTCCACATAATCCTTTTTTGCTACTATAACATTAGAGGTATACTGCCACTCATTGGAATCCTCATTAAAGTATGCTCCTCCATACCATTCATAATCCCCATTAGCCATTTTAAAACCTAAGGATAAGCCAAAGTTTACTCCTCCCTTAGTAGGTATAGAGTCAGCCTTTGCCCAGCCTGACATAATATAGGTATCTCCTGCTTTTCCTCCCTGCTTTATGGTTTGGTATATAGCTTTTTGCTTATTACCTTGTCCCACCATCTTGAAGGTATTATTGTTTAGTACTAAAGGAGTATTGCTGGCAGTAGCAAGGTTGTCACTACCCTCTAACTGATTATTCCTATTCCAGTAGTTAAACCTTCCATAGTTAAAGTCTCCATTTTCTATGAGATTATATCTATTAGCGCTAGCAGCTTTTTCAAACTGAGCATTGTCATAATATACAGTTCCTTTAGAGGCATTTAGACATAAATATGCATATACATCATTAGTAGCTGCATCACTAGGCACCTTAAAACTTATCTCTTCCCTTCTCCAGTCCGTAACCTCGCTTATATACTTAGCTTGAAGCACCTGCCAGTTATAATTTTTGTCTACATAAGCCACAATAAGGGCTGCTCCTGTGTTAGGCCCATTGGTTTCTATATCAGATATTTTTACGTAGGAAGAGAAGGTATAATCCTTACCTTTATCTACAGTGAACTGCTGATAGTAGTTTCTTCCTCCAATATTGTTTGTGTTGTTTATTTTGATGCTTTGACTGCCTAGATATTTTTCTTCTAAAGTGTAGCCTTGAGTACCAGTATTTCCTCCCCAGTCCTGAGGTATCCAGTGCTCATTGGTTTCAAAGTTATGATTTAGAAGATAGTTTGATACCGTAGTTTGCAGCTTAGAGTTTAAGGATAGTTTATTATTGGTGTTACTTGTGTTCTTTTCATCCTCTATATATTTATAATATTCTGCTCTATCTTCCTCATCCTTTATGGATATGGTGTTTCCAGAGTAATTAAACTGGTATACATTTTTGTAGTTAGTATTTCCTTTAGCTTTTTTAACCTCATCTATAAAGGTGCTTTGGTTAAAGCCATAGGCTATGGATAAATCCGCACCATAGCTGCCATCGGATAGCTGCTCCCATATTCTGTTTACTCTGTATACGGAACCATTACCCATATAACCATAACCTATTTTATACCCATCTATATTGGCAGCTCCTAGCATGTAGCCGCTGGCATCATAGTTATAGGTAGACTTATTATTATCTGCGTAGGTTATATTCCAAAGCTGATTATTACCTCCATAACCATAGGTTAGGCGTTTTTCTCCTTGGTCATAAATAGCTGTAAGGATTCCACTAGTGTATTCTAGTGTTACTGCTCTTTGGGAAGGATCTTTTACTGTAGTTAGTAATCCTCCGCTATAAGTCAGTGTTATCCTATTTTGATTCTTATCTACTATCTGCACTAAGGCTCCAGTGTCATTAAATATAAGCTGATTCTTATCCTTATCCTCTATCTTATATTTTTCTGAAGCGGTGCTTCCTATGGTCATGGTAAGATCTATACCAGACTCTTCCTTGTATTTGCCTAAAGCGGCATCCCACCTAAAGTAGTGTCTTGTACCATCCTCGTCAATATACCTATAATAATCTATATCATTTATCTTTCCATGATAATTTATGGTCTGGCTTAGGTTTAATCTCCAACCCTTGCCATAGCCTATATTGCTTTCAAAATCATTGCTGTTATATATGTGCTTTATGTTTATAGGAAGTTTGTTGCCTGTCATAGCTATATCTTCATGGGCTAAAATAAGATTTCCGTTATAATCATTCACATAGCTGGTTCCAGCTCTTCCTATGCTTTGAGAATGGTATGTCCAATAATTTTCAAGACCAGAATTGCTCACATAGAAAAATTCCACTACAGGGCGTACATAGGAGTAAGTATCACTGACATCTGAGGACCAATAGGTGGTATGTCCTGAGGCTTCATCATGTCTCTTAAGCATTAGTCCATAGTTATTTCCTCCATTGTACCAATCTCTAGCTGCTGAGGTTATATCCCAATAATACCATGGGTTATTTGGTGCAGAGGATCTTTGATAATCTTCTATTTTATAATTGTAGCTAGGCTTATTATTCCAGTTTAAGCCATAAGCATTCCAGTCACTGGTTACTTTATGTACATCTACCTGGCCATCTGTGCCGCTTTCACTGCTTTCCTTAGCCAGCCATAATACCGCATTTATCACCATATCTCCTGGGGATAGCTTAGGCAGATTGACAAATCTTATAAAAGATCTGGTAGTATTTATTCCTGGATCGTTACCCACTCTTAAAAACATATTATTGCTTTTATCACTTAGGTCTCCATAAGCCACAAAGGTCTCCTTAATATCCTGCTGAGCTAAGGAGCTTTTTATAGGTGGATCTATGGTTATGGGATATTTTCTTTCACTAGCTTTAAGCCAGCTTTCCTCTGGTGTTATGGCTAAAATATATCCATTTCCTTTTTGAGTTAACTCTATTTTTATATTGCTGCTTTCTGCTCCATTAGCATCATACATATAAGGAGCTTCCATTCTAAATACTTCTTTATTATCCTTTGCATCATAAAATATGATCTCATTTTCCTTGCTAAGCTTTGGGATTAATTTCTTTAGGTTTAGATTAAAGGTAAACTTTACATTATCCTGAGGTGTCTTTAATACTATGTTTTCCTTTAATTCATTAGAGATTAAAGTATAGTTAATGTCTATATTGCCATAAACATCCTTATACTCTACAGAAGAAGATAGGTTGGGCAGTGATGTTTTTTTAAGCTTATCTATTTCCTCGGTATTTTCAGGGTTTATTCCTTTTAGTAAAGACTCTAAATCCTTCTCGGAATTTTTCTTGCTGTTTATAATTGCTTCCTTATTAGCTTTAATGTTCCAAGATATTTCGTAGCCATCCTTCTTGATGGAAACCAGCTTGTCTGCATTTAAATTCTTGGCAAACTTTACATTAAACTCACTATTATTGTTTTCATATATATTTTTGTCTACAGCTTTTTTGCTAGCTTGTAGAGTATTAAGCTGAGACTCTTCTATTATGGCTTGATCATTTGTCTCTTCCTTAATACTAAAGCTGGTGCTTTCTCTTAATAACTCCTCCTTAGATTCGTTAACATCTTCAGTGTCCTGTTTTTCCGTTAAAGAGTTATCTATATCCTCCCATTTGCCATTCTTGGAATAATGCACTGGACCTTTGTACATAACTGCTTGGTAGGTGCCATCAGACATTAAGAAATGCTTTACATTCTCCTCCCTTTTTTCCACCACTTCCTTTAGTATTTTTGCCTTACTGTTAAGCTTTTGGCTTTGTTCCTTGCTGCCTTTTTCATTTGGCGGACCAGTAAGCCCTGTAGCACTCACTGGTACTATGGTGGAAAACATAGTGATAGCCAGTATAAATGCTAATTTTGAAAAGTTTTTTTTCATACCTTATTATTCCCCCTTTTTTGGAAAGTATATGGTAATTATAAGGTATATTTAGCTCTCTTTTCATTATGATTCTAATGGGTGGTTGTCCATAATTATCCGTAAAAAAAGACAGCAAAATATGCTGTCAATACTGCTGCTATGAACTTTTTGCCTCGGTAACTCTAATTTCTTTCCCTTTAAATACAATGGCGAGCTTTATTAGATTGCTTATTCCTCTTTCCAATAATTCTGCCTCATATTTCTTGTCTTCTATTTGCTTTAATGCAGCATTAGTAGCCTCTTCTATAGTATAATTTAAGAAGTAATCAATTTTCTTAAATTCAATAATAATGCCCAATTTAGAAGTATCTTTTGGAATTATCATAACATCATATCTTCCATATCCGCTTTCTTTATTAGATTTAACTTCATAATCTTCAGAAAGTGAAACAAGCATTCCAAGGACAAAGGCGTGGTAAACTCTTTCTGGTTCTTTCCCTGATAAATCAAAATAACTTAAATTGTTTAGTACAAACTCTTTGAATAATCCTTGAAAAATTTCTATATCTCCATTTATTAGGGCACTTAGCATTAATTCATATCTTTGATTTGTCATGGATTCTTGAAACCATCTTTGAATTAAATTTTCATAAAATATATGAACTTCTTCATTAGGAATTTTAAGTTCACAGTGTAATTTCCCTCTTATATTTTCCATGGTTACCGGTTTTAAATATCCACTTAAGGTTAAAAAACTCCAAATATTTTCATTAGAATCTTCCACCTCTGCCATTACTATGCTATCATCAATTACTTTATTTATAGAATTTCCTTCTATGAGCTCTTCTAGTTCAATTTTTATATTATTATCACCTTTAATTAATAATCCTTTGATTAAATCATTGCTACTGCTATTAATCCAGTAAGGTATAAAACCTTCCTTTCTCTTTTTCAAATAATTTAGAACTGACCAAGGATTATATATTATTTTCCCGCCAAAGATATATCCATTATACCAATCTCTAATATTTCCCAAATCCCCCTCTGCATTATAGTACTTCAATAATTGTTCAATCTCATCTTCTATAAAGCCAAATTTATCATTAAAATCATATCCTAAAATAGTATTCACCTCTAGATTATTAAGTCCTGAGAAGATACTTTCCTTTGCTACTCTAAGTATTCCTGTGATCATTGATTTCTCTAAATATATATTATCCTTTAAAGCTGAGGTTAACAGATTCCTTATTAGAGACATCATTTCATCATAATACCCACGGATATAGCCTTCTTGAATTGGCACATCATATTCATCTATAAATAGCATTACTTTTTTTTCATAATGCTTATTTATATATCTCATAAGATTGCTTATCCCCTCTGATAAAAGAGCTATAGATGCACTTCTTGAAACTATCTCTTTAAAGTCTTTTTTATCAAATTCCGATAACTTATCACTATGTAATAAGTACTCATGATCCTTATATAGGTTTGACAGTAATAGTTTAATCCCCTCTTTAAAATCCTCATAGGTTAAATACTTTTGATTTTTAAAAGTAAGAAAAATAACTGGGTACTCTCCCTGAAGCTTCATTAATCCTTTTTCATTTTCTATTTTTAGCCCATTAAATAATTCTTTAGTTTCTTCTTTAGTCCTTATGTCAAAGAAATATTTAAGCATACTTAAATTTAATGTTTTACCAAATCTTCTTGGCCTAGAAGTTAAAATTATTTTAGCTCCATTTTCTAAGAATTCCTTTATTAATAAGCTTTTATCTACAAAATAATGATTTCCTTCTATTAATTCTTTGAAGTCAGATGCTCCTATTTGTATACTTTTCTTCATTTAATGCACCTTCTTTCTTTTCTGAACTTACTTTTATTATATCCAATGGTAACTCTATAAATCCACTCCTATATTTCTAGAAGATGACTGAAGTCTGTTAGCAAGCTTCAATTTAATAAACAGGTAAGGAGCTCCAGCAGTAGCCCAAAAGCCTATAATAGCATAGCGAAACACATCGCTTATCTGAGAAATTGGAAGTATCTCCTTGACAAAAACCTTTATTATAACAATTACACCTATGCCTAAGATAAGCTTTATGGCATGCATCCATAGTGCTCCTTGGACATTAAAGTTTATATATTTGCTTTCTACCAGGTATCCTCCATAAAAGCCCAGCATCACAGCCACAGACTTTGTATAATCAGCTATTTTAGAGTAATTAACATCTTTGATTAAAAACAGCCCTGCTATAGCCGGTAACATAATCCATAAGAATGCTAATCTATTGCCACTTTTCTCAACATGCTCAAATATAAAATTGCTTATGAACACACTGATTACTCCAAAAACAATGCCAGCTATTACGTCTCTAGGCCAGTGAACTCCTAGATAAAGCCTAGAAGCGGCCACTAGCATTATTATTATGCTTGCCAAGATATATATCCAAGCTTTCTTAAACTTTACCATCATAGAGGTAAAGAAGGTGGTAACCCCTTGGGTATGTCCACTTGGGAACGAATAGCCTGTAGCAGTATTAACTCTTAAAGAAAATATACCCTCAGCTTGAGTTTCAAAGGGTCTTAAAGCTTTAATGCTACATTTAACAGCTCCGTTTAAAGTAGTACTTATAAATAGAGCGAAGCCTAGCTTATATCCAAACTTTTTATTTAAACACCAAAATATTATGGATAGTACGACTACAAAAAATGTTTCCTCTCCTATTATAGTTATCCCTTGAGAAAGGTTGTCTAGAAAAGGGTTAGAAAATTGCTGCAAAAATTTAATTATTTCCATATATTCCTCCTTTGTAAATGCATAGCTTATAAAAATTACTTCTCATGTCTATCTCTAAGCTCTTATGCTATTCTTTGATCATTTCTTTATCCAAAATCATACCTTCATATCTTTTGATAGCGTAGCAAGCTTATTTATAGTTTTCCAATTGCGCACAGTTCCGGGAACATCTACCCTTTGAAGGTTGTTGGCTAACTTAGAGTTTCGAATGCTATTATGGAATAAAAGAAAGATATCTCGTCCTTGGGCTCTATATTCATTATTTTCATCACTGTAAGCATCTAAAACTTGAATTTTCTCTGGTGAAGGGCTATTAGTCAAAAGAGAAACATATAGACTTTCCCCTTTAGAAGAAGCTTCAGCTTCTAATACTGCCTCCTTTGAAAATGGACAATTATGAATAATCCTTTCTAATTCCTCAGCAGTTCTCAAAATAACTACAGTGGAAACTCCAAAAGCAGCCTTAATTTCCTCCTCAATTCTTTTTCGTAATACCTCTTCCTCTTCATTTGATTTAAATAGTACATTTCCACTTTGAATATATGTTTTCACTTCACAAAATCCCATTGCTTCAAGTACTCGTTTCAAATCAGCCATCTTAATTATGTTCTTTCCACCTACATTAATACCTCGTAACAATGCAACATAAATATTCACTATAATAATCTCTCCTTCTGATATAAATCCGCTGCCACACTTCAATTCCACCAAATATTAATACATATATTTTATTACACTTAAAATCATCTATTATTTTAAGATATCTTTAATAACTCGTCCATCTGTATTCTGCATGTTAATGCCTAATATTTTGCCTAAGGTAGGCCCTATATCTACAAGGTTTATTTCCTCTAACACTACCCCTTCTTTAATGCTGGCGCCGAAGGCCATGAAAAAGGTATTATAATTTAGCTTCATAGGGTCATAGCCATGAGTAGCTACATGCCTCTCTCCCTCAGACTTGGTCAAATCCTTGGCATCAATCAATGTAACCAACTCTTCTTTATCCCAATCCTTTGAAAAATAGTAGCCTTCCTTGGCTTCTACCATGAAATCAAAAGGACCATCTATTCTTTTCTTTAAAAATTCTTCTCTTGTATATATTTTCTCTATGCCATTACTCTCGTCCTGAGCAAAAGCTTTCAATATACTGCATACCTTCTTTTTTAATGCCTTATCCTCTCTATTCTTTAAATATATTTGAGCGGAACCATCACAGTAGTTGCAGTAGGCTTGCCAGCTTAATAAATTCCCATGCTCATCTACTTCAAGGAGCCCTTCTTTTCTAAAGGCAGTATTTAAATTTATTCTATATTTAACATCTAAGAAGCCATGGTCCCCTAAAATTACAAAGGTGGTATCCTCATATATACCTGCTTCCCTAGCAGACTTTACTATTTCTCCTATTCTTTCATCCGCTCTTAGCAGGGCTTTTTCTGATTCTTTTGAGAAGGTTCCATACATATGTCTAAAACTATCTAAATCAGTTAAATGTATAAGTGATAAATTAGGTTTCTTTCTTTTGATTAGATACTCTGCGGTCTTAGCTGTAAAATTATCTAAATTAGGCTGCTTTTTGCCGTTAAGCAGCTTTCCATATCTAAAAAAGGAGTCTAGGGCAAAGATTGGAGTAGATGCTTTTAGTACCTTTAATATCAAACCCTCTCTTTTCTTAGTGGGGAAGATTTCCGTTATATTATAATCTATATTGGCTTTTCCCATTACAGGCCAAAATAACGCTCCTACTCTCATCTGACTCTTCTTAGCCAAATCATATAAAGTAGGAACCTTTATATAGCTACTATACCAAAACCACTCCTGCTCATGAACCCCTGGTTGATTGAATTCATTAGAATAAACACCGTGCTTATCAGGATAAACCCCAGTAACAATACTAACATGGCAGGGATAGGTCAGAGAAGGATATATACTCCTCACTCTTTTAGCATAGGAGGCTTTTTCAAAATAGCTCTTAAAATTAGGAAGCCCTTTTATTATGTCTAAATCCTTGGCATTTAAGGCATCTAAGGATATAACCACTAAATATTTAGATTTTTTTATCTGCACCGCAAACACTCCCATCAAAAATCTTCCCTATATAAATTCTTTTTTTTATATAAAAATCCCTTCAAATTTTTGTAAACACAGTATGAATTTTTTACAATGCACACAATTCACAATTGAGAAAAATAAAAGAAGTGGCTTGCACCACTACTTTTATTTTCCTTTATACATATTTAAAACCAATGCTATTATTTGGTTTCCTAAAGAGAAATTCTTATATTGTTGATTTACCTTTATAACATTCTTACTTCTTAAGAAGAAATTGCTTCTCAATCTATAAATTATAAGCAGTGTAGCTAAAAATCTATCTCTCTCTGTAGTTTTGCTGCTTAATAAAGTATTTTGGATATACTCCTTTACGCATACTTCTTTTTCATCTAATTTAAAGGTTTCTGTAACATTCATGGTCATTCTTTCAAAGATGGCATTAGGTTTTCCATTTTCTATATATCTTTTGTTAAAATGACTATAATAAGCATCTATAACACTGGAGGCCGTATTTTCCTTACTCACCTTTAACTTCTCTTCTATAAAGTTTGCTATAGCTTGGGCATTGGCTACCCCGTCACAAGCTTTAGCTTCAAACATATCCCACATAAAGGCAAAGGTTTTAAGGTGCTCTAAATCATTTTTGTTAAGTAGATACTCTGGCTCTAGATAAGTATTAATCCACTTTAATTCATCAAATTCTATGCTATACATAAAATCACCCCTCCAATATATTTTTACTACAAAATTACCATTATTATACACCAAATTGAGCTTAGTTTCAACACTGAAAGCATTAACATTATTTGAATATTAAGTAAATTGCATTTAAGATTATTTAGATAAACAACTTCAACTATTAACTTATACATGCACCATAATGGCTTGAAGATGCCATTTTGGAACATGTATAAGTTAAGTTTACGTAATGTTTATCTATTGATTAAAGCACATTCAAGCTTTAGTTGAATGTGCTTTCCATTTCCATTGCTCCAATATTACTATTAAATATATGGAATTTATTAATTTTATTATAATCTTTAAGCTTTCCTTCGTATATAAGCTCTAAGTTGTCCAAAAGCCTGAAATCTGAAGGTTTAACCAAAGATGAAGGCTTTTCAAAGAGCCTTATGCCTCCTCTTTTAAGCATCTCCGCTGCAAACTGTGAACAAAAATAAGCATTATTTCTTGAAAGTGGTATGTTAAAAGCCACAGCCAATAACCCTAGCATATTATATCTATAATTATGAGCTATATCTTTAAATTGATCTATGGAATTTTTAAGATTTATATATTGCTCTTCGCTAATTCTTAGCTTGTACAATGCACAATGGGTATTTATAAACTTTAAATATAATCCTTTATTTATATCCTCACAGACAAACCCGCCTATTAAAGGATTGTTTATTCTCTTTCTGCCGAAACTATAAAGCTCTGTTAAATCCTCTCGAAAGCTTATAGAAACATGAGAAAAAGGTTCCCTAGTATAGGCTTTTATTATTCTTGAAGGAATGGTTCCTGTATGAGTAAGTAAAATATACACATCTCTGATATCTCTTACATCTTTTACAGATCTGTTATCTCTTAAATTTCTTACATCTCTATTTTTTCTCATATACCTCTACTCCCGTGTATTATTTTATATATTATAACATTAAATAATATGTTTTGTAATATAAATAATACACCAAAAAGGAGTTTTTTTTCCTTAAAATTACCTTAAATTATCATTAATAGTTATTTAATTTTTCTTAAATATCTGTTGAGCCATGGCATAAGACTCATGAGTACCTATATCATAGCACTGTCCCTTAAACCTATAACCATATACATCAATCTTCTTATGAAGCCAAGCCACAAAGTGCCCTGGAGCATCTGGATTGCCTCCTTGTTTTAAGTACTCATCAATGAATTCTATGGTAGCCTTATTATATATGTAGAAGGCGGTAACCCCTATGTTAGATTTAGGATTTTGCGGCTTTTCCTCAAAGTCTATGACTTTATCTTTTTCATCTAATAAAGCTACTCCCATTCTTCTCAGCATATTCATGTCTTCAATTTCTTCCACACATATGCAATCTTTTTTATGGATCATATAGTGGTCATAGAAATCCTTTAATTTAAAATCAAATAGTATATCCCCTGCAGTTATTAAGAGCTCATCCTCTATATTTTCCTTGTCTATTACTAGCTTTATATCCCCTATGGCTCCTAATCTCTCATCCACATTATTGGTGCCATCATCAATTATAGTTATAGGCTTTCTTGCTCCTTTCATTTCCTTCCAATTCTCAAACTGATGATAAAACTTATGATTTGAAATTATATATACTTGGTCTACAGCCTCAATTTCCTCTATTTCATCATAAACATAATCTAAAAGAGTCTTCTCTCCAACCTTAAGCAGTGGTTTTGCAGTAACCTCTGTGAGAGGATAAAGTCTTGTAGCATAGCCTGCGGCTAATATTATAGCTTTCATGTCATTTCTCTCCTTGCATTTATTAGGCATCTCCAAAAAATAACTAGTCATTTTTTTACGATGCCTTAGTGAATGTATTTTTTAAAACACTCATTTTTATTATTTATCATATTTATAAATTTTATGTTCTTTAAATAAAGTTTCATCTGATATTAATATATCATCTATAGGAGGATGTGAAAAAAGGTGTTCTATAGGTTTCCCTACACCGCTCGTGGAGCCCCACGAGCGGCCCGTGAAAAAGAACACCTATATTTTTCACATCCGCCTATAAATGAACATAAAAAATCCCTGTAGCATCTCCTATAAAGATAATGCTACAGGAATATATTTCTACAAAGCTTTTATAAACTCCTTTATTCTATATTAAAATAACTGTTTTGCTGCTTTACTTGCAAACTGACTGTTATAAAGCTCTTCATAAAATCCTTTTTTATCAATGAGCTCTTGATGTTTTCCTTGCTCAATAATCGTTCCCTTTTGCATTACTAAAATTAAATCTGCATCACGAATAGTAGACAGTCTATGAGCAATCACAAAGCTAGTTCTACCTTTCATAAGATTCTCCATTGCTTTTTGAATTTCTACTTCTGTTCTTGTGTCTATGCTGGAGGTGGCTTCATCTAGAATAAGAATGAATGGATTAGCAAGTATAGCTCTTGCTATGGTAAGAAGCTGTTTTTGTCCCTGAGACACATTGGATCCATCCTCGTCTAAAATTGTTTCGTAACCCTGGGGCAATGTTCGGATAAAATGATCAGCACGAGCCGCTTTCGCAGCAAGAACTACCTCCTCAAAACTAGCATATGGACAGCCATAGCTAATATTATCCTTTATGCTTCCGTGAAAAAGCCAGGTGTCCTGCAATACCATTCCAAACATAGTTCTTAATGAACTGCGGCTCATCTCCTTAATATCTACGCCATCAATGGTAATCCTTCCCCCTTGAATTTCATAAAACCTCATAAGCAAATTCACAAGGGTTGTTTTTCCTGCTCCTGTAGGTCCTACAATAGCAATCTTATCTCCGGCCTTTAAGTTGATATTAATATCCTTCATAAGAATAGCGTCATTGCTATAGCCAAATTTCACGTGTTCAAATACGACTTTTCCTTTAGGATCTTCAATATACTTAGTATTTGGTATATCTGGAGTTTCCTCTATCTCATCCATTATTTCAAAAACACGCTCTGAAGCTGCTACAGCGGATTGAAGCATATTTAAAATATATGAGATTTCTGTCATTGGTTCAGAGCACATGTTTACATATTGAAGAAATGCCTGAATACTTCCTAAGGTCATAGTCCCCTGCACAGCGAAAATACCACTGACAACGGCAATGATAACATAGCCAATTTTTTCTATAATCCTGATAAGAGGAGCAATGGAGTAAGTATAAAACTGTGCTTTTCTATTTGCATCATACAGCTTCTCATTCATGTTTCTAAAGGCTTCCAAGGACTCCTTTTCTCTGCTGAAGGCCTTGATAATAAGCTGCCCTGTAAATGTTTCTTCAATGGAGCTGTTTAATTCACCAAGAATCCTCTGGTTATCTGCAAAATAGCCTTCTATCTTATGGGAAATTCTCGTTGTTAAAACCATGGACACGCCAAGCATCATCATGGCAATTAATGTAATAATGGGATTGATTGCCACCATAATAATTATGGCGATGGTGATAGTGACCACGGAGGTAATAAGCTGCATAAGCCCTTCCTGCAGGCTATCAGAAATTCTTTCTAGGTCGTTGGTGGCACGACTTAATATATCCCCTTTTTTGTGGGAATCATAATATTTTAAAGGCAAATGATTGAGTTTATAGCTTAAATTCTTACGCAGGCTTAAGGTAAGATTTTGTGCTATCCCTGACATCATATATTGCTCGAAGTATTTAAATAGTGAAGTTAAAAGGTAAATTATCAGTAAAATACCAATGGTTTCTGTTATTCCACTGATACTCACGTTGAATTTTGTCCCATATTTAATAGATTCTTTAGTTACCTTATACAGCTGATCTATAGCTTTTCCCATGACCAAGGGCGCCGCAATGGTAAGGGAAGAACTGAGCAGCACTGAAATTAAGATCGCCAAGAACTTAAATTTTTGCTTTGATAAATGCTTTATCAGCCTTCTGGTAGTCTCTTTTGCATTTTTTGCCCTTTCTATTGAAATATCATCAATACCATTATCCGTTGTTTTGATTTCTTGATTTGTATTCTCTTTCATAATGACCTCCATTACTGCTCAGCCAGTTCAGCTTCGCTAAGCTGAGAAGCCGCTATCTGTTTATAAACATCACAGCTTTTGATTAATTCCTCATGTCTTCCCATACCTACGATTTTTCCATCCTCTAGTACAATAATTCTGTGAGCATCCATGATGGTGCTGATACGCTGTGCCACAATGATAACAGTGGAACTGCCAGTTTCACTTTTCAATGCTTTTCTAAGCTTTGCATCTGTCTTAAAATCAAGAGCAGAAAAGCTGTCATCAAAAATATATATTTCTGGCCTGCGAATCAGTGCTCGTGCTATTGACAAACGCTGCTTCTGCCCACCTGATAGATTATTACCGCCTTGTGCAACATAAGATTCATATCCCTGTTCCAGATTAGTAATAAAATCATGAGCCTGAGCCACCTTTGCCGCATGCTCTATCTCTTCTTGTGTGGCATCATTTTTTCCATATCTAATATTCTCTGATATGGTTCCGCTAAAAAGAAATGCTTTTTGGGGAACAAGTCCAATTTTATCTCGAAGCTCTTTTTGTGACATATTCCTGATATCTATACCGTCCACCATAATAGAACCATTTTGAATTTCAAAGAACCGTGGAATCAAGCTTGCTATAGTTGATTTTCCTGATCCGGTGCCTCCTATAATGGCTGTAATTTCTCCCGCTTTTGACTCAAAACTCAAATTGTTAAGCACTGGTTCCTCCGCATTAGGGTATTGGAAGGTAACATTGCGAAACTCAAGATGGGCATATTCTTTTCTTTCCAAGGCTTTTGACTTTCCATCTGTGATTTCAGTAGTCGTATCAAGTACTTCATTGATTCTGTCGGCGCAGACCTGTGCACGCGGAATATACATAAACATCATGACCCCCATAATAAGGAAGTACAAAATGAGAAAACAGTATTCTATCATAGCCATTATATCGCCAATCTGCATATTGCCATTCAATACTTTTTTTCCACCAATCCATAGAATAAAAATAACCCCCAAATTTATAATCATCATGACTAATGGAAGCAGAGCAGCAATTATTTTGTTTATTTTGATAGCATTATCTGCATAATCAGCTGCAGCTGCATCAATTCTATTTTTTTCATATTTCTCGCGGTTAAATGCACGAATAACGCGGACCCCTATAATCCTTTCACGAAGAATACGATTAATATTGTCCATTTTAACTTGTATTAGTTTAAACAGAGGAATAACCATTTTACCTAATAGAAGGGCAACCAACAGAAAAGCCATCATGGTCGCTACAATAATAAGAGCCATTACCTTATCCTTTGAAAAAGCGAGGAATAAGCCTGCTATGGTCATAACCGGTGCTGGCAGTAGCATTTGAAGAAGCATTATGGTAGTTTGCCCAATTAAGGTAACATCGCTGGTAGTTCTTGTAATTATGGAAGCCGTGCCTATTTTATTAAAATCATTCATGGAAAACTCCTGAGCCTTCATAAACATGGCTTCTCGAATATTCTTCGCAAATCCTGAAGAAACATCAGCAGACAGCTTTGAACCTAACACAGCAACTATTCCTGTTATACCTGCCGTCACCAGCATGAATAGTCCGATTTTCATAATATATGATATATCTCCTTTTGCAACACCGCTGTTCACAATTTCAGCAGTAAGGGTTGGGATATATAAGGTACCTAGTGTCTGTATAAATGTAAATATGAATACAGCTATGATTGATTTTTTATAAGGCTTTAAGAAATGAACCAATCTTAACATATAAAGCTCCTTTCTTGCTTTTGTTTGCTATGTATTTTATAATAAAGTATAACGTAACCAGACAGTCAAGAGGAGATGTGGAATTATGAATAAAAATTCACAGAACTATTTTTCTACTGGGGAATTCGCAAAGCTCTGCGATGTAAATAAGAGAACACTTTTTCACTATAATGATATAGGGTTATTTTGTCCTGCTTTCACAGATGAAAATGGCTACCGATATTATTCCCATCATCAGCTTGATGTTTTTTTAATAATATCTATATTAAAAGAATTGAAGGTTCCATTAAAAGAAATAAAAACATATCTTGACGAGAGAACCCCTAAACAGCTGCTTGATTTATCCAAACAAAAAATCTCCGAGATTAATAAAGAAATAGATAAGTTAAGCTATATGAAATACTTATTAGAAGAAACAGTTTCTTTTACAAATAAGGGAATAGCTGCTCCTTGTGATGAATTTATAGTTGAAGAGCAGGAAGAGGAATATATAGTCCGAAGCAATTTACTAAAGGATGAGAATAATAAAGATTATATAGAATGGATATCTGAGTATAAAAACTTCATAAACAATACTCAAGCAAAGGATATTTCCTTTATAGGTAAAATGCTTAGTAAAGAAAATATCATAATGGGTAACTATAACTATTACTCCTATTTTTTCTCAAAAACTAGCAGCAAAAATATAATTCCCCCAATTGCTGTAAAGCCAAAGGGAATGTATGCTATTGCTTATCACCATGGAAGTTATGAAACCACCTATAAAACTTACGATAAACTCTTAGATTTCCTTGAAAAAAAACACTTAAGGGTGAAGGGATTCGCCTATGAGGAATATCTTATAGACGAAGTTGCTGAGAAAAATGAAAATGATTATATTACACAAATTACAGTTTCAGTTGAAAATAAGCATATATAGGAGGATGTGAAAAACATAGGTGTTCTTTTTCACGGACCGCTGGTGGGCCTCCACGCGCGGTGTAGGGAAATCTCATAGAACACCTTTTTTCACATCCTCCTATAAATATACAAATTATATTGCTTTTAAAGAATAAAAAAGATTGATTCAAATTATTATCTGAGTCAATCTTTTTAGTATTTTTGTGCTCATATGTTTTATTATATTAATTGGTGATAAAACGAACTTATAGATAATGTGCATGCTTTATAATCAATTCATAAATATAACTCCATTATTTTGCACAATAAAATCACTTAAAGCATTTGCAATTTTATCTATTTTACCATAATCTAAAATATCTGGGGTATCTGTAGGCCTATGGATTGATTTCTCTATATTCTCTTGTGCTATATAAGCATTAGGTACTCTGGCATTTTCAAATCTAGTATGGTCACTTGAACCGAAGGCCGCTTTATCTGAAAAATCAATATTATTCTTTTTAAAGCTAGCTTTTAAAGCATCATATAGCTTATTAGATACCTTACTTATATTCTTTAAAGCAAGTTTCCCTTCTTCTTTAGATCCTATACAATCTATGTTGATATTATACATACTATAATATATACCGTTAATTTGGCTAACAAATGCATTGCTTCCACGTAATCCAGTTTCTTCTCCATTAAAGGCACAGAAGATTATATCAGCATCAAAGGATTTTTCTTTAGATTTTTCTTTTAGCGTATGGGCTATTTTTATTAAAGCTGATACTCCTGAAGCATTATCTAAGGCTCCTCTAATGATCTTTCCATCCTTATAGCCTATATGATCAAAATGTGCAGATACCACCACTGCCTTTGTGCTATCTTTGCCTTTTATGACTCCTGCAACATTATTAACCATTTTAAGTTTAGTATCACTTCCATCTCCTCCATAAGCACTTATAACTCCTTCATAATAATTTTGATAATAACTACCGTCAAAGTAAGGCTCTAACCCTATATCTTTAAAGGTTTTCTCAAGATATTCCCCAGCTTTTTTATTCCCTTCTGAACCTGATAGCCTTCCTTGAAATTCATCAGAGCATAAAGTATCAACTACCTCCTTGGTTGTGGGGATTTTTACAGGAGCTTGAGTTTGTATGGACTTCGATGATTGTCCATCACTATCAATAGATTTCTTGATTTTTTGATTATCTGAACAAGCTGAAAAAGTTATGGTTATAGCAAGAATTATAGCTAATTTTAATATGCGCTTTATAATAATCCCTCCTTACAATTTTATTTATGATTATTGCCATATCTTATATTATTATCCAGGCAATCTTGGGATTATTACTTATTTTACAATAGACAGTTTATTTGGAATTATAGGAGAATAGCTGAGCTACTATGCAGCCTAGGAGAAAAAATGTGAAATCCGTATAAGATGTTTCCCATAATTTCATAATCGAGAATTCTGTTTTATTCTCTGGAATTATTAACCACATTGCTTTATACTATAGTTAAGAAATTAGTTACTTCTACATATGGAGGAAAAACAATGGGTATATTTAATAGATTTAAGAAATCAAAAGAAAATACTAACGAAATAATAGAAGTTAAAAATTTAAAAAAGCTATTGGAGTTTTGCGCATGTAAAGATGCACATATTAAAGCAAGAAACCTTTACGAGGCCAAACACAAACCACAAGAGTTTTTTAATCATCATAAAGAATTGTATAATGTAATAGTTTATCCTTCTAAACATTTGTTTGTTGGGTTATTACAGCATTATTTAGAGGAAAACGGTAACTTATGCACTGTTGATTGGAAAGCTGGAGCAAAGTATTTTTATTACGCATTGGCAAAGTGTGGCATGCCACGTGAAATAGGTGAAAAGATCAATTTTGATAGTATGGAGCAATATGCCAATGAATCAATATTATGTAGGCTTGGTATATGGTTAGAGGAAAATACAGAGTATCGCCTTTTTATAGTGGCACATGAATTTGATGATAATGTTGTTTTAGGTTTTATACCTAAAGATGATATGAATATTCTTATTAACCTTGCTAAAGAAATAGACTTAACAATCAAATGTGTTAACAAGAATTATGCAGAAACAACAAACTGTAATTTAAATGAAAAGGCTGAAGAAAATCGTGAAGGGTTTGACAGGATTTACGAAAAGACAGATAAGAATGGAGAATGCATTGGTTATCTACTTGTTGAAAGTAAATATTGTGAAACCGGCAGAATTAAACTTGAAGAAACTCCACTTGGAATAAAGATGAGTCCGAAATGGATAAAAACAATCCTGACACATATGCCAGATACTGGAGCAGATATTCTAAAAGCCTATGAAGAAGGTAATGTTGATACTTTGTTATTAATTACAACTTCTCCTAATGCAGACCCTATTAAAATAGAAAATCCATATGAACGTTTTGGAGTATAAATATTTTAAAATATTCAATTACTTAAATAAAATTACTGGTATGCATATTAATTAGGCGATTTATTAATAGATCGCCCTAAACTTCCTTTAATCTTTGTTTCGTAAAATCTTACAGAGATGCCTTAACTTACCTCAAGGAATATTATACTAAATATTTCATTAAGATAGAATAAAGAGTGTAATATTTAGTTATTGAAGAATATTTTTTAAAAGCGACGTAATTTTTAACTAACGTCGCTTAATTAGAATATTGTTTATCATGCTTGTGTTGATATTTGATATGCATAATATGGGTTAGATACGTAAAACGACCTTCCAAAACATTTGAATCTCTTTAATATTTTTTAAGAGAGTATTTACATACATATATTTACGATGTGGTTTTACATAATGAGCAAGCCGTAGATTTTGGTTTGATAAAAACTAATAATATTTTTCTATTTCAAAAACTTATCTATAGCCATATTTAGCTTATTTAATGCCTCCGCATCATCATTTTTAGCAGCATCTATTATACAGTGATTTATGTGATCTTGTAATATAATTTTACCTACATTATTTAGTGCAGACTTAACAGCGGCTATCTGAATTAATATCTCACTGCACTCTTTTTCTTCTATACACATTCTTTTTATTGCTTCCGCATGTCCGATTATTCTTGATAATCTATTTATTACCTGCTTTTGATTTGGATGGTTATGGTTATGATTATCCATATTTAACTCTCCTTTAAACTTTAGTCTATCTTTACATATTTCCATTTACCGTTTAAGAATCTTAATAATAGTATTATACCTCTTACAACTATATCAAGGGAATAAGCTAACCAAATACCTACTAATCCAAATCTAAATACTATGGCAAATAAATATCCAAATACAACTCGTATCCCCCATTCAAATATCCCTGTATGGGGGATATTCGAATTATAAATCTTCTCTATAATTATTGTCAGCATATTACCATATACTAAATTTAACAAATATTTCGTACAACAACTGCAAATTTCTTATTGAGATTTATCTATATTGTTATCGCAAAAGCAGAGTATGTTACATTAAATTATGGTAAAAAGATATCTAACCCCATCAAATAAGCATATGCCTTTTATTGTGGAAACTACTGTAAAACCCTCTTTAATTTTATATATAATCATTGACAATAGTATTTTCAAATATTAATATATACCTATACCCCTATAGGTATAAAATAAATCTTATTATGTTGGAGGATAAAAATATGCGTCAATGTATGGACATTCCAAAGGTTCAAACAAGAATTAAAAAAATAGAAGGTCAGCTTAGAGCTATTTCCGAAATGGTAGCTAAAGATGTTCCTTGTGAAGATATTTTGATACAGATTAATGCTGCAAAAAGTGCATTACATAAGGTTGGTCAGGTAGTTTTAGAAGGACATCTACAACACTGTGTTCGTGATGGTATAGAGCATGGCGATGCCGACAAAACAATCGCTGAATTTGCTAAAGCAGTAGAACATTTTTCAAGAATGGGTTAGGTGACAAAATGAAAAAGTTAATAGATATTTTTAAAGTTGAAGATAAACGAGTTGTACTCTTTCTAGTAATCTCAGCTATATCATTAGTTATCAGCTTTTTACATATTGGTAGTTTAAAAATTGATGCAGCCTGGATAGCAATTATTCTCTGCGGTATACCTATAATTAAGGGTGCTGCAGAAGGTCTTATACAAGAATTTGATATTAAAGCAGACGTTTTGGTTGCACTTGCTCTTATTGCCTCTGTTTTGATTGGACAAACCTTTGCGGCAGGCGAGGTTGCGTTCATTATGACATTAGGGGCTTTATTAGAGGATCGCACCGTTGCAAAAGCTCGTGCTGGTATCGAAAAACTGGTACATCTTACTCCTCGTACTGCTAGAGTTATTCATGAGGGAGAAGAAAGCATAATACCTGCGGAGAAAGTTCAAGTTGGCGATACACTTCGCGTGCTTGCAGGAGAGACTATTGCTGTTGATGGTGTTATTATTTCTGGCCAAACCTCTATTAATCAAGCAGTAATGACCGGTGAATCTCTGCCCGTTGATAAAGGCGTTGGCGATGAGGTTTCCAGCGGTACAGTAAATCAATTTGGTACATTTGATATGAAGGCTACCAAGGTTGGTGAGGACAGCTCACTTCAGAGGATGATTAAACTTGTAGAGTCTGCTGATGCAAGTAAGGCTAAAATTGTTGGCATGGCAGATAGATGGGCCACTTGGATAGTTGTCATTGCTCTTTTATCTGCAGCTGGTACATGGTTTGTTTCAGGAGAGATAATTCGTTCAGTTACCATTCTTGTTGTATTCTGCCCCTGTGCCTTAGTACTCGCAACTCCTACTGCCATTATGGCTGGTATTGGTAACGCTACAAAATATGGTATTCTTGTCCGCGAAGGAGATGCATTAGAAAGACTATCAAAAGTAACTAGAATTGCCTTTGACAAAACTGGTACTCTCACTTATGGTAAACCTGCTGTTATAGCGATTGAAAGCTTTAATACGAATATAAGTTCAGAAAAGTTGTTGACACTTACAGCTTCTGCTGAACTTCGTTCCGAACATCCGCTAGGCAAAGCTATTGTTTCGCATTTTAAAAATATGTCCAGCATAACTTTAGAGGATCCACAGGAATTTGCAATGATTGCAGGTCGTGGCGTTAAAGCAATGGTTTCAGGTAATACAATTTTTGCAGGAAATGCAGAATTACTAGTTGAAAACTCAGTAGCAATGTCTCAGGATGTGTTGGGCAAGGCATCTGGCTACAGAAATGAAGGTTGTACAATTATCTATATTGCTATAGATGGCTGCGAGGCTGGTTTTATAGCTCTGTCTGATACATTACGTAAAGATTCTGTAGACATGATTAAAAAGCTTAAATCCATCAATGTAGAAAGCATACTGCTAACTGGTGATAACCCACAAGCGGCTTCTCATATTGCTAAGAGCGTTGGTATTACTAATTTTCATTCAGAATGCTTACCAGAGGATAAGATGTCTGCAATTGAAAAATATCAAAATGAAAATAATATGATTTGCATGGTTGGTGATGGTATTAATGATGCACCTGCTCTTAAAAAAGCATATGTTGGTGTTGCAATGGGAGGTATTGGTAGTGATATTGCTGTTGATGCAGCAGATATTGCCCTTGTTAGTGATGACATTAAATCTATTCCTCACCTATTAAGTTTATCACAAAAAACTATGAATACAATTAAATGGAATTTAGCTCTTTCCATGCTGCTAAATTTTGCGGCTATTATATTAGCAATGACAGGTATTTTAAATCCAATACTTGGTGCCTTAGTTCATAACGTGGGTTCTGTTGCAGTTATTATAAATTCAGCATTATTATTAAATTTTAAAAATAAATAAAAACTTTATTATATATAATAGTAGAGAAACAAGGTAGAAAAAATGCTCTATCTTGTTTTTATTAATTTTTAGCTAATCATACTATTTGTTATAAGTACTATTAATAATAGCAGGATAAATAGTTATATACTAAACTATCTATCCTGCTATCATTATACTATAGCGAACTTCAACAAGGAACACAATGAAGCCTAAATTCTGAGCATGAGATTATTGCTTTTTTGATCCTAATTATTATTCTAGTTAAATATTTAGTTATTCATTTCAGGTGACTTATAGTAGCTAATCAAAAGAGTAACGAATAGAATAATAAAAAAGATTTTTTCACAGGAAGGCACTACAGCTGCTGGAGTTTCTAAGTTTACTTTTCCACGTTATGATTTAAAAGTTAGAATCGATGACATTATATTAGATCCTGATTTGGCCCTCACTTCCTGGGTAGCATTTAGTCAATTACAAAATCACAGTATGATGATGGGGGATTTGGTTTTATTAGAAGATGAGGTTGATCCTGTCATGTCAAGCTTATTTGAAAGTGGAATTGAAGTAACAGGACTCCATAATCATCTATTGCATGAACTACCAAGAATTATGTATTTACACATTAAAGGTGAAGGAGATCCTATTAAGCTTGCCCAAAGTGTAAGGAGTGCACTTGCTTTAACATCAACTCCATTTAAAGCAAAACAACAACCCCAGTCTAAAATAAATTGGAGTTTAATAGAAAATATTTTAGGACAGAAAGGTTCTCATAAAGACAATGTGCTGCAGTTATCATTTCCTAGAACCACAATAATTTCAGAGGATGGTCATCAGTTATCGCCAGCAATGGGAATATCTCATTCTATTAATTTTCAATCTGTAGGAGAGAAAGTGGCTGCCACAGGTGACTTTGTTTTATTAGCTAATGAGGTTAACCCAGTTGCAAATATCTTAAAGAAAAATAATATTGCAGTAACCGCTATTCACAATCATATGTTAACAGAAATGCCACGACTTTTCTTCATGCACTTCTGGGCAGTAGATGAACCAGAACATATAGCTCATACTTTACGGTCGGCTCTTGATTTAGCAAAATAAATCTAATATATTTAATTAATAAAAATCACCTCTGGCAGCATCATGCTGCCGTTTTTCTTACAATCTCCATCTGCATGATCTATATATACTGTTACATAAATCCCATGCCTTTTTTACAATAATGCCTTCAACTATAATAGTTTCATAAAATTTATATAATATAAAAAATCTGTAGAACTATAATTATAATCCTACAGATTTTATTTATACATTCACTATATCACTTTTTCTATTTATATATAGAAAAAGCGTAAGCTTTTGACTTATACCTGCACCATAATATCTTAAAGATATCATTTCTAAAGCTTTTTTATATAGTTAATCCTCTATATATCCGCCCTTTATAGCAGAGTTAGCTAGTTTAGTGTACATCCCTAGTACTCCCCCCTTAAATCTAGGAGCTCTTGGTACTAGCTTTTGCCTTCTGCTTTCTAAGCATGTTAAAACCTCTTGAGGAGTCTTTTCTTCTCCCTTTATACCTACGATGTTTATGCTTCTATGATCTATATTTATGTTTATTAAATCCCCATCTTCTACTAGGGCAATAGGACCACCGCTGGCTCCCTCTGGGGATACGTGTCCTATAGCCGGCCCCCTGGTAGCTCCTGAAAATCTTCCGTCTGTGATAAGGGCCACGGTAGAGTTTAGACTTTCATCGGAAGCCACGGCCTCTGTAGTGTAAAACATCTCTGGCATACCGCTGCCTCTAGGCCCTTCATATCTTATGATTACCGCATCTCCAGGCTTTATATCCCTAGTTATCACAGCCTCAAAAGCATCCTCTTCTCTATCAAAAACTCTGGCCTTTAGGGTTATATCCCACATGGACTTTGGTAAGGCAGAGTGTTTTATGACGCAGCCCTCTGGAGCTAAATTTCCCTTTAGAACTGACACTGCCCCACTTTTGCTTATGGGATTTTCTATGTCAAAGATAACCTGCTTAGGATCAAAGCCCTGCTTAATCTTATAGTAATCTCCATAAGCCTCTTCTGGGTTAAACTCTTCAAGATTCTCCCCTAAGGTTTTTCCTGTAACGGTCATAACCTCTAAATTCAGATAAGACTTAAGCTTTTTCATCACAGCGGGCACTCCACCAGAATAAAATAAGTATTCTGCAGGCCAAGCTCCACTAGGTCTAAGATTTAGCAGGAAGGGAATGTTTCTATGAATTCTATCAAAGTCCTCTGCAGTTATCTCTATACCTAGCTCCTTTGCAATGGCTGGAATATGAAGCATGGCATTTGTAGATCCTCCTATGGCAGCGTGGACAATAATTGCATTTTCAAGAGCTTCCTTTGTTACTATATCTGAAACCTTTATCCCCTTATTCACTAGGCTTACTAGTGCCTTGGCAGATGCTTTTGCATAAAGCTTTAGTATATCTGAATTAGCTGGAAGCAAGGCTGCTCCTGGCAATGCTAAGCCTAGGGCCTCGCTCATAACCTGCATGGTAGCAGCGGTACCCATAAAGGAGCAAGCACCACAGCTAGGGCACGCATTTTCCTTATAGAAGCCATATTGCTCCTCTGTGATCTCTCCTCTTTTTAGCATAGCACTATAGGTGCCAATTTGGTTTAGAGTAAGTAAATCTGGGCCTGAAGCCATTACTCCCCCTGGTATGGCTATGGCAGGTATATTAACTCTAGCCATGGCTACTAAATTAGCTGGCATCCCCTTATCGCAGCTGGTTATAAAAAGCCCTCCATCAAAGGAAGTAGCATTGACATGAATTTCTATTAAATCTGCTATGATCTCTCTTGAAACCAAGGAATAATTCATGCCATCATGACCTTGAGCTTGCCCATCACATATATCTGTAGCATAATAATCTGCAGGTTTTACTCCAATTTCATATAGCTCCTCCATGGCTTCCTTTACTAATATATTTAAATGAGCACTGCCAGGATGGCTTTTTCCATAGGTACTTTCTACTATTATTTGTATCTTTTCTAAATCCTTTTTGCTCCAGCCCATGCCCATCCTTAGGGAATCCATCTCTGGGGCCATAGCTCTTACTTTCTGTGAATTTAACATTACCTCACCTACCTGTTAATAGAATTTTTACTATAAATTATATTGTCTATTTCCTCTAGACTTGCTATCATGTGATCTCCCTTAATGGTGCACTTTAAGGTGGCCGCAGCCACACCTCTATCTAAGCTTTCCTTTAAGGTACTGTTATTCATTATAGAATATATAACTCCTGATACAAAAGCATCACCGCTGCCCACTCTCTCCACCATCTTAGTGGTTATCTTTAGAGATTCCTCGAAGCTATCACCTAAGCCATAGGCATAATAGGTATTATTATCTTCAAAATCATTGATTCTTTCTGTGTGAAAGATATATTTAAAGCCATATTTGTTTTTTAAGCTTTCCATCCTATGCTTAATATTTTCTTTGGTAGCCTCTGTTCTATTAAACATATTAACATCTTCCTCATGTGCCATTATAGGTTCTATGCCAAAGCAAAGATCTACATAGGGTGCCAGCTCACTCATAAAGCTTTTGGCTTCTGCTGTACTCCACATCTTACTTCTGTAGTTTAAATCCATGGATATAAATATTCCTCTACGCTTTGCTTCTTTTACTAATGCCTTAAGAACTTCTCTTACGGACTCACTTACAGCCGCAGTTATACCGCTAAAATGAAACCATTCTACCTCATGAAATATTGTGTTCATATCTATATCTTCTAAAGAAAGCATTGAAAAGGAGCTGTGCTTTCTATCATAAATCACATTGCTTTGCCTAAGTCCTGTGCTTCTCTCCACAAAATAATAGCCTAGCTTGTCACCTTTTATAATTATATTATTCATTTCTACTCCAGTACTTTTAAAATACCTATAGGCCTTTTTACTCATATCATTATCAGGTAAAGCTGACAGCAAGGAGGTTTTAACTCCTAGGGAAGACAAAGTGGCCGCTATATTGGCTTCGGAACCTCCAAAGAAATATTCTAATTCATTGCTGTTTTCAAAGACATCATAGTTTTTGGGTGTAAATCTTATAAGAATCTCTCCAAAGGTTAAAAGCTTTCCCATACTATTCACCTTTAACCTTAGCTAGGAAGCTAGCTGCCTTTGCTTTGATTTTATCGTAGTTATTATCTATACCTTCAGTGAGCACGCTACCTAGTCCCACAGATTGTACTCCAGCCTTAAACCACTCCTCTATATTATCTAAATTTACTCCTCCTGTTACCATTATCCTCACCTCAGGCATAGGGGCCTTTATGGCCTTTACATATTTAGCCCCCACTAAATCCCCTGGGAAAAGCTTTATGATATCTACCCCTGAATTAACAGCCTTCATGATTTCCGTAGGAGTTAAGGAACCTGGTATATATAATACATTGTTACTCATACAAAATTCATTGATAGCCTCATCATAGTTAGGCCCTACTATAAATTTTGCTCCGCTTTCTAAGGCTGCCTTAGCTCTTTCTAGAGAAATGACGCTACCTGCACCAACTAAAGCTTTCTTGTTATTCTCACATAAATGCTTAATTATCTCTGAAGCATCCTTATTGGTGTAGGTCACTTCTATTAATTTTATTCCCCCTTCAATGCAGGCTTCTATTATATTTAAGGCTTCTTCCCTATCTTTTCCTCTAACCACTGCTACCAATTTATTTTCTAATATTTCTTTTAATACTTCTTTTTTGCTTATCATTATAAACCTCCTAATAACATAGCTTAAAAGCAAAGCCTCAGGCTAAATATTAGCCCAGCTTTGCTTCTAAATATTATAATTTTTTCGCAATGCTAATTAAGAAAAAATTTCCCTAATTGTGCATTATTATTTAAGCTCTGGCCAATATGCCTTGTTAGCTTCTATTAAATCATCTAATATTTGTTTTGCTTGGAAAGCAGATCTTACAGTTCTATTCATAGTAAAGGCTTGTAATGCCTTTTCATAAGAATTTTCAAGAGCCGCATCCACTACTAATTTTTCGCAAGCTAATTGTTGCTCTATTAAGCCCTTATAGAAGGTTGGTATTTCTCCTACTCTTATGGCCTCTGGGCCATTGGAGGTTATATAAGCTGGTATTTCAACCATAGCATCATCTGGTAAGTTCTTAACCGCTCCATTGTTCTCAACTATTACTAAAAATCTCTTTCTTAAATCAAAGACTAAGGACATAGCTACTTCCACTATAAATTGACCATGAACTCCTACATAGAAAGCTGAAAGATCCATTTCTCCTGTAGTATTAAACTTGTCTACCGCATCAAATATCTTCTTTTCTCTTCCTTCCATAACCTCATTAGCTCTTGTTCTTTCCTTATTCATATGAGCTACTATATGGTCTGGCAATAAATAATATTGCATATAAGGATTTGGAATATATTCTGGAAACATATCCACCATATATTTAATATTTCCATAGGTCTTTACCCAAGATGGCTCTGAGTGCTGAACATCAATCTTGGACATATCTTCAAGCAGTAAACCATGCTTTCTAGCATGCTCTCTTACCTCTGCTGTTCTGTCCTCTCCCTTTACCATTATCTTTGTAAACCAGCCATAATGGTTTAATCCAAAGTATTCTACAGTTAAGTCTTCTCTGCTACAGCCTAATATAGCTGCAATATTTCTCATTGTTCCCACAGGCATATCACAAATATTCATAATTCTAGCCCTTGGTCTTAATCTCTTTACCGCCTCAGCCACTATAGCTGCTGGGTTTGAATAGTTAACTATCCAGTGAGTTCTCTTAGCATATTTTTCTACTAGGTCTATAAGCTCTATCATTGGGAATATTGTTCTTAGTCCATAAGCCATTCCTCCTGGTCCACAGGTTTCTTGACCTACTACGTCATATTTTAGAGGGATCTTTTCATCAAGCTCACGCATCTTGTATCCGCCAACTCTCATTTGAGCAAATACAAAGTCTACATCCTTAAAAGCCTCCTCTGGCTCAGTGGTTAAAGTAACCTTTACCTCTGGGTCAAATTCCTCTACTACCTTTTTTACTATAACAGCTACCTTGCCTTGTCTCTCTCCGTCAATATCATAAAGTCTTAACTCTTCTAGCTTAAATTGCTCCTTGTTTAATAATAAGCTTTTTACAATACCTGGTGTATAAGTACTTCCTGCACCTGCTATTGTTAGTATGAATTTCTTCATAATTGCCACCTCTCTTGTTATATAAAAAATTTGTTTTTTGCTGCTAAATATAAACATTACGTAAACTTAATTTATATATGTTCTAAAATGCCAATCTTCACGGCATTTTAGAGCATGTATAAATCTATGATGGGCCTTATGCAGGCCCTTAACTCTACTCTGCTGAAATTCCTAAATATTTATCTACCACTTTTCTAACCCTTGTTACCTGAAGTCCATAAACTACTTGAACATTTTCACCCTTAACGATAACTCCGTTAGCTCCAGTTTGTTCTTTTAAAACTTGCTGATCTACTTTAGATACATCTCCAATTATGAGTCTCAGTCTTGTATAGCAGTTATCCACCTTTTTAATGTTGTCCTTGCCTCCAAGAGCATCTACAATAATTGCCGCCATATCCTCTTCGTTGTCTTTACTTAATGCCTCTCCTTCCGCCTTAGCCTTATAATCCTTCTTTGTATAAAGCTGTACATCTTCCTTCTTGTCTTCTCTTCCAGGAGTTTTTAAGTTAAGCTTTTCAATCAGGAATCTAAATACTACATAGTAAACTACAAATTGAACTAATCCAATAAGTATGAATTTAGGCCATCCTGTTTTTGCTATACCTAATGGTAAGTTATAAAGTAGGAAATCTATGAAACCATTTGGTCCTATGGCTCTAACACCGAAGATATTTAAAAATACCATTCCAAGTCCGCTTAAAACAGCATGGATTACAAATAGCAATGGCGCTGTGAACATGAAGGAGAATTCTATAGGCTCTGTAACCCCTGCGATGATAGAAGTAACCGCCGCTGGTAATATTAAAGCCTTTATTTTCTTCTTGTTTTCTGGTTTAGCAGTATGATATAAAGCTAAACAGGCACCTATCAAACCAAACATCTTTGATAGTCCACGAGCATCCCAGATTACAGAGCTTGAAAGCTGTGCTATAGATGGGTCTGCCATTTCTGCAAAGTATATATTTCTTGCTCCCTCAACTAACTTGCCACCAATAGTAGCTGCTCCTCCTAATTGGCTATAAAGGAAAGGAGTGTATACTAAGTGATGTAACCCTGTTGGTATTAAAAGTCTTTCTAAGGCTCCATAAGTGAATATTCCAAAGTTTCCTGTAGCATGAATAAAGTTTCCTAGGCTGGATATTCCACTTTGTATTGGAGGCCATATATAGGAACAGGCTACTGCAAGAAGCACTACTACTGGAATTAATATAATAAATACTAATCTTGAGCCACCATATATTTGCCAAGCTCCTTGGAACTCTCTGTTACAGAACTTGTTGTGAACATAAGCTACTAGTATACCTAGTATTATTCCTAAGAATACTCCCATATCAAGCACTTGTACTCCAAGCACCAAAGCTTGACCAGATCCTCTTAGCTTATCTACAGGTACTAGTTTTCCTGTGATACTTAAGAATATATTCATGGCGTTAATAAATACTAAATAAGATAATAGCGCTGTAAAAGCTGCATCTGCTTTTTTCTCTTTTGATAGTCCTAAGGCTAAGCCTACACAGAATATAATTCCTAAGTTTACTAACACGGATACTAAAGAACCAGATAGCATTTTACCAAAGCCATTGATTAAAGGACTCTTTAAAAATGGTAAGTAAGTTGCTAATCTAGCGTTAGTAAGTATATTTCCAATAGCTATTATGATACCTGCTATGGGTAATATTAATACTGGTACAAACATACCCTTGGAAAATTGTTGTAGTGAGTCTACAATTTTCTTTTTCATTGCTCCCCCTCCGAATCTAATAATATTTTAAACTGTTTTCATGAGTTCATTATAGAAGCTAAATTTATAGAATAAAAGGTTTTCAGGGCATAAAGAAACCTGTTACCATCATAAATAACAGGTTGTCATAAAACACATATTATTCAATTATTACTCCTGTTTATCATAATATTTATAAACTAAGTACTCCATGAGCATACAGGTATTAGGGAAAAAGGTATTGGGATACATATTTCTATCATCCAGCTTATGCATGTCGTACACCTTTAAGTTTATATCAGATAGCTCAGAAAGGCTGTTTTCAACTTCTCTTGTAAAGGATATAACCTTTATACCTCTATCTTTAGCTACTTTAACCTTATCCAAGGCTTCTTTGGTTTCTCCAGACTTTGAGATCACAATAAAAATCTCCATGCTGCTGATATTGTTTTCAAAAAGACCTATAGAATCGCAGAGAATACATCTTAAACCCATGGTTAAAAGCTTTCTGCTCAAGTATTCTGCAAGGATTTTAGAAAAGCCTGCTGCATATATGTATATAATCTTATCTTTAGCTTCTCTCAAGATTTCTATGCAATGGTTTATTTCTTCCTCAGAAGTATATTTTAATAGATAGGATAGGTCTACTCCCTGTAAACTTGCCACCCTTCCACTGGAAGGCTCTTCTCTATCCTTTACTAAGGGCATTATGTTATAAACCATATCCACAAAGCCAGTATATCCAAGCTTCTTAGCCAATCTCATTATGGTAGAGGTAGAAGTAAAATTCTCCTTAGCCACTCCTCTTACTCCCATATCCATAACTAAGTCTATATTTTCTATAATGTACTCCAGCACCTGTTGCTCTAGGGCTGTAATATCTTTATTTTTTACTATTTTCTTTAAATCGAATTTCATATGCGTTTCCCCTTTATCATAGAAACTTTTAATAATTATTATAGCATACTTTATCAACTTGCAATTTGCTTTCTCAGTGCATAGTGCCTATTAATTATTACCATTTTATTATAAACTATGCTAATAAAAAATCACTTGTAAGCCATGGTTGTTACAAGTGATCTTCTTTGAATTTAGGGTTATTGAATTGTTTATAAAAAATACTTTTCTCCAATGGAAGCTATTCTTCTTAAATGCCCCATAAGCTTTTCATAATTAAACCTCTTGGCAAGTCCGTATCTATCATAAGAACAATAGTGGCAAATAGCATCATTCATATCACATTCTGTACGACATTCTTTGCATACCCACATTTCCTTTTTGGTAAAAGCCCCTACTAACCTTGTCTTAACAGTATCATTAAAATTACCTTCAAAATAATCTATTAAAGCCTTTATGCCTTTAAAGGAATTTTCAGTTATGGTTTTAGGCAGTGCAAAAAGCACGTTAAAATATGGCCATAGCTCTTCCTTATTCTTTACCCTTTTAACGCCCTCTAGTATGGCTTCATAATCTAAAAGCTCAAAATACATAATAGCTCTAAAATTATCTTCATTAATATTACTGCATAAAGGTTTACTTATCTCATCATAGGGGAAAGTCTGAAAATATTCCTTTAGTACCTTAAGCTTCTTCTCCTTAGAGGAAGTCGTAAATTGAAGCTTTAAAGAGGGAAGCAGCTTTATTAATCCTTGAGCAACCTCCATATTTTTATAGGAAGTAATGGAGTACAATTCTTTTAATGTAGCTTTATTTAAATCCTCAGGAAACCTTACAATACTTTCTATACCCTTTATATTATTAAGCTCTTTTTTAATATTTTCTATTTTTATTTCCTCTTCTGTCAAAGGCGTCTCACGTTTTTTTCTAACTCTAGCCGCAGTTCCGCTGGCTGATAGTAAAAACATAGATGCACCTTGACCAAATATAGGCTCTAAATCTACTTTTATCCCTAGGACACAATTCATCCCTAGAGACCTAATCTTATTTTTTAATTCCTCTAATACCATATCCTTTAAAATTTCCACTTCCTCAGAATAGGTCTCAGATATACCTCCAGCTATTTCCCTAAAGGATGCTAAAAAATCTTGAAAAACAGAAGTAGCTGTCACCAATTCTACAGAAACAAAACCATGATATTTCTCAATTACATACTCATCACCTAAGGTTGGTGTAGTGGCTATCAATATATTTTCCATATTCATCCCCTCCCTTTAATAACCATATAATTTATTATACAACAATATACCTATCTTTGTATTAATTAACTTATATTTATATCTTATGTTATAATTAGTATATAATCAGTTCTAAAGATAGTAAATCATCTCTTTCTTCTAACCCTTATGATTATATTAAAGGCTTAGATAGTAATAAGGACTTTAAATATGTTGTTTCACAAGGTGAAAAGTCCTTAAATTATATGCTCAGTAAATTTGAAAACAGCAATAAGGATGGATTAGAAGAATATATTATGGCCATATCCTGTTCAGAGATACTTAAAGAAAATCCCTCCTCTAAAATCTGGACTTCAGGACGACAATGGTATGAGAATTATATAAAACAAAAGAAATAAACAGTAAAAGCCAAAGCCCATGGTGTTTTCCACATGGTCTTTGGCTTTTATTAATACTATATAGGGAAACAACTAAAGGGTTTCTCTATCGAAACTTAACTTATACATGCACCAAAATCACAGCTTTAAGTGATTATGGTGCATGTATAAGTTAATAGTTGAGTTAGAAACCCAATAAAATTAATCTAAACCATTTTATAGCTTAGCATAGCATCCTCTGACCCTTGTACTTCCTGCCCTGCAAGAGCTTCAATGCTGCTTACTATATCTTTATTGGTTATAAGCACTGGAATTATAAGAGGACATCCCTTTGATTTTATAAACTCTCTATCTATTTTAATTATAGGAGTGCCTTTTTTTACTCTAGTGCCTTCTTCTACTAAACGTTCAAAACCCTCTCCACCTAGCTTTACTGTATCAAGTCCTATATGAACAAGTAACTCTACACCATTATCTAGCTCCATGGCAAAGGCATGATTAGTTCTAAAAACTACTTTTAGCATACCATCCTCTGGAGCGCAGATTAAATCTCCTACACTGTCTATGGCAGCTCCGTCCCCCGCCATACCTTGTGCAAAAACTTCATCTGGCACTTCTTTTAATGGAATTACTTTTCCCTTTACAGGAGCATATAATTTATACTTTTTCTTAAATAATCCAAACATCTCTATTTCACACCCTTCCCTTTTTCTCAATTCACTTCTTCAATTCACAATTCACAGTGCACAATGCACAATTGAGGAAGATTTTTTCGTTACACGAAAAAATCGAACTAATTTTAATTTTAAATTTTTTCAGTTTCACTGAAAAAATTATCCTTAATTGTGAATTGTGAATTGTGCATTGTGCATTAGCTTAAGTCCTGTTTTACTCCTTTAACAAAGACATCATAAATATTAAAATCCGCATCTATAACTAGCATATCCGCATCCTTACCAGGCTCTAGGGTTCCTTTTCTGTCTATGACTCCCACATACTTTGCAGGGTTTTCAGAAGCCATAGTTACAATGTCTCCTATTGATGCATCGATATTTCTAACCACATTTTTTACAGAGCCTAGGAAGCTTAGTTCTAGTTCTCTTATAGTTTCTACATCTTTATGAGATATAAACTGCTCTCTTCCATCATCATATTTTAGCTTTATTCCGTCTCCTACAGGAGTGTAGGTACATTTTCTTATATAGTTATAGAAAGGCTCATTAGAAAAAGCTATGCCTGAGCAGTCTGTTGATAATATCACCTTTTCCTTACCTTTTAGCCTATACATTATATCAAAGGCCTCTGGTTTTACAGTTAGTCCTGTTTGTTTAGCGAATTCTACATACATATCTTTAAAGTACATAGCTGCTCCCACCACTCCAGGTCTTCTATGATGGAAGCCTCTCATACCGCTATAAACATGAGTAAAGCCACCTATGCCATAATCCTTTAATTCTTTTATATCCTCAAAGTCTGCAGAGGTGTGTCCTGCAGAAATTTGAATGCCTTTTTCCTTAGAATAAGCTATAACCTCTTTAGCTCCTGGAAGCTCTGGTGCTATGGTCATAAGCCTTACATTTTCCTCTCCAGAAGCCTCTAGTAATTCTTTGTATACTTGTAAAGAAGGATGGATACAATATTCTTCCTTTTGCATGCCTCTATATTCTTTGCTTAAGAAAGGTCCTTCTAAATGAAAGCCTATAGGTTCAGATCCAGTTTCAGGCGTCCAATCTTTTATAAATCTCTTGCCCTCTCCTAGCTGTCTTTTAGTTTTATTTAAATCATCTGCTCCAGTAGTAGGGAGGTAGGAGGTTACCCCTACCCTCACCAATTCCTTTGACATATTTGTTAAGGATTCATAGTCTCCGCGCATCCAGAAGGAACCTGTGGACCATCCATGAATATGAATGTCAATAAACCCTGGAATTATTATCTTATTTTCATAGTTTATTATCTGTCCACCCTCAGCCCTTTCATAAATATCCTTTATTTTCCCATCTTCTATTTTTAAATAGCCCTTGGTTACTCCCATGGGAGTGTATATTCTATTGGAATATATAAAAAATGTATTATCCATTATTTTAACCTCCAATAATCTTTATTTGCATTCATAAGATCATCTAAAACAGCTTTTGCCTTCACAGGATTTACAATAGTCCTGTTAAGAGTAAGTGCTTGCAGTGCTTTATTATAATCCTCTTCTAAACAAGCTTCCACTGTTAAAGTTTCATAGGCATATTGTCCTTCAATAAGTCCCTTATAAAAAGTTCCGATTTTTCCTACTTTATAAGGTACTACACCATATTTGGTTAATTCTCCAGCTACCTCTATCATAGCATCCTCTGGTAAATTGCTTATGATTCCTTCATTTCTTGTGATTATTACAAAAAGCTTCTTTAGATCATAAGCTATGGATTCTGCTACCTCTACCATCATGTTGCCATGAACTGCTCCAGTAAGCAGTGGAATATTCTCTAGAGATTGCTGCTCCTTAGCCTTTTGGCATAGATCTAATACCTGTTTCTCTCTTCCTACTAAAGCCTCATCCGCTCTAGTAAAATTAGGATCGCTCTCTTTAACTATCTCCTCTGGGAAGAAATAGTACTGGAGATAGGTATTAGGTATATAATCTGGGAAGAAGGATAGAATCTTATTTACATTTTTATAGGTATTTAACCAAGAAGCTTCCCTTTGCTCAGCATTATAAGGTTTAAAATCATGACCCTCCATAAGGAAATCCTTTAGCCTTGGCAATAAGTCCTCTCCTGTAGGAGTGTAATATAAATTAGTAAACCATCCAAAATGATTGAGACCGAAGTATCTAGGCTCTATATCATACATATCAACATCTAATATCTTTGCAAAGGATTTTATCATGGAGTAGGGCTGATCGCATATATTTAATATTCTCTTATCCTCTGGGAAAACCTTATCTAAAGCTACAGCTACTATGGCCGCTGGATTTGTATAGTTTAATATCCAAGCCTCAGGAGCATATTCCCTTACCTTTTTAACCATGTGAATCATGGCTCCTATGGATCTCATTCCGTAGGCGAAGCCTCCTGGTCCACAGGTTTCCTGGCCAACTAAATCATATTTTAGAGGAATTTTTTCATCAAAGCCCCTCATTTCAAAATTACCTGCACGCATATTGCATAGCACAAAATCCGTACCAATATAAGCTTCATCCTCATTATCAGTAAACAGAAGCTCTACCTCAGGATAATATTTCTTCATGGTGAGCTCAATATAATCCTTCATCAATTCCATACGTTTCATATCTATATCAAATAAGATTAGTTTTTTAAGAGGAAATCTGTCCTTATAATTAATAAGGCTTCCTATAAGGGCAGGTATTCTAGTGCTTCCACTTCCTACTATTGTTGCTACAATACTTTTACGATTCATACTCTCTACTCCCTTTCCTTGGTTATGTTCTATTATTTACTTAATTCATCATCCACTGCATTTCTAACAAATTCAACATGAGGTCCAAACACTACATGTATGTGATTTTTAGCAGGGAAGAATATACCTGAAGTACCTGAGTCCTTTATCTTATCTTTATCTACTAAGTTTTGATCCTTTAAGTCCACTCTTAATCTTGTTATACAGTTTTCCACATGTGCTATATTTCCCTTTCCACCTAGGGCTTCTATAACAATTTTAGCTATTTCATCATATTTCTTTTCTTGAAGCAATGTATTAGTTGTCATTTCCTCATCTTCACGTCCAGGAGTTTTAATATTCCATTTCTTTATAGCCCAAGTGAACACAAAGTAATAGATAGCAAACATTATAACTCCCACAATAAGGATGTTATACCATCTAGTGTTTTCATACATTAAACCAAAAATTGCAAAGTCGAAGATTGTACCTCTTATATAACCTACCGCAGTACCCATTAGATATAGCGCTACTCCAGATACTCCAAGCATTACAGCATGGAATAAGAATAAAGCAGGAGCTATAAATAAGAAGGAGAATTCCATAGGCTCTGTAACATTACCTAATACAGCAGTTAAAACTAAAGTTACGATTATACCTTTTACATATTTCTTGTTCTTAGCATAAGCTGATTTATACATAGCAAGTCCAATAGCTGGTATCATGAATAAAGTATTAACCATTTGAAGCTGTGCAGAATATCTTGTAAGTTTAGGCATAAGGCTCCAAGCTTCGTTAGTAGGTCCTAGCTTAAACAATATTTCATTCATAGCTGGCAATATTCCTACAAAAGTTTTTCCACCTATTACATAACTACCTCCAGCCTCAGTAAACCTTAACATAGAGTTCCAAACATGGTGAAGACCTAGAGGAATAAATATTCTGTTAACAAATCCAAAGAGGAATGTACCAATAATATCCTGAAGTAATACTTTAGAAAGATAAATTAGTGCTACAGTTAAAGCCTGCCAAACAAATGGTATTGTCAATCCACAGACAATAGTAATTACCATTGATATAATTGGAACAGATTTCTTACCACCAAAGAAGGCAAAAGCTAGAGGTAGTTCTAAATTATAATATTTATCTGCCGCCCAAGCTGCTATAAGTCCTGAAATAATACCTCCTAAAGCATCCAACCTTAAGGTTTGAATACCAAGCACCATGGCCTGTCCTTTATTAGCCATATCTGCTGCTGGTGCCAAATTTCCTGTAACAGTTAGCCAAACATTAATTGAAATATTTAATACTAAATAAGATAATACCGATGAGAATACAGCGATACCTTTTTCTTTTTTGGACATACCATAAGCCACACCCATCGCAAACATAAGAGGTATATTAGCGAATATAACATTTGCAATATCTCTTAAGCTTATTAATGCAGTGTTTAACGCTTTGTTTCCTAAGAAAGGCAACTTAGCGATCATATAGCTTTGAACCAAAGCACCTGCAAGTCCTAATACCATTCCTACAGGAGCCATGACAGCTATGGGTAATAATAGTGATCGACCAAAGCGCTGAATTTCTTCGTTAAACTTTTTTCTTTTTGACATTTTAACACCCCATCCTTATAAATTTTAACTGTCTTATAATTAATACTACTCTTTTTGATAACCTTTTCAATACATTAAGCCCACATAGTACCAAGTAAGCATTAAAGTACTTTGGTAAATTCTTGTGACCAAAGTAACTATTTTATCTTTAACATTTTCTATTCTTATATATAAACATATCTATTTGCAATATGATTTCCCCATAGACTCTTTTATTTTACAGGGTTTAATAGACTTAAGCCTTCTTCTCGGAAATATTGACACATTCACCTAAATACTGTATATTATAATAGGTTTTTGCAAATTTATAAGTTATTTATTTTGGAGGTATTATATGATTAATATTAGTTCTAGATATTATAAAGAATCTGGTAAAATCCCGCCTTTTGCACCCCTTATTATAATCTTAATAGGAATCCTTGCTGTTCCTATACTAAGTTTCATTTATAGCTATGCTACCTTTTACATTCCATTTATATACGCCAATTTATTTATAGCAATAGCTTTTGGTATTCTTATAGGTATAGTAGTTTCTTTTGCAGGCAAATTAGGAAAAGTAAGAAATAAAGCCCTACTTATCATTTTTGCATTATTATTTGCAATTTTAGCTGAATACTTTGCATGGGTAGCATGGATATATGCATATTCAAAGCAGACAGCTTTTATATGGCATCCTTTGGATGTTTTAGAAGTAATGAAATTAATACTTCCCGAAGGAACCTGGAGTATAGGAAGGTCACACGCTCCTGTAAGGGGAACATTCTTAGCCCTAGTATGGATAATTGAAGCTATTATAATTTTAGTCTCATCAATAATATTTCCTTCCATGACCTCCGTATTCTGTGAAGAATGCAATTGCTGGATAAAGGATGAAAAAACCCTGTCCCATTTAGAGCCTATAGAGAATGTAGAAGAATTTAAAAATCAACTTGAACAAAGACAATACTCAGCCCTATTAAATTTACAAAAGGTAGATGAGGGCAGTGCTGTTTATACTGAAGTTGACTTTGGTATCTGTGATAAGTGTAAAAATTTATCCTACATGACTGTAAAGACTATAACCGTAAAGAAGGATTCTAAAGGAAAAGAAAAGAAGAGCGAAGAAGATATAGTTGAAAAACTAATTATTGATACGGATACTTATAGAAGCTTAGAGGCTTTAATTAAATAGTATTATATAATAGTATAGGGTATAATTTTTTTGTAAAATGGTATGTTTTAGCCTACTAATATTTCACCATAAATCCCCTACTTCTCGAAGTTCGGGATTTATTTTTTTGCACAAAAAAGGAGCTACGCACTAATAACTTAGTTCGACAGCCCCACTTTAAAATATTAATGTTTACTTTATCATATTATCTTAATATTTATTTCTTTATTTTCCACTTACAAAAAATAGATAGCAACCCTTCATTATATTCCGCATAAATTATGCCCTTCATTTTATCCATAAGACTTTTTGCAATGGTCAAGCCTAACCCAGTATTATTAGCTGATCTAGAGTTATCACCTTTGTAAAATCTATTAAAGATTAAATCCACATCACTATGCTCCAAATTCTTAGCTGAATTAATGGTAGTTAATACCGCTCCATCCTTTTCTGCTTCTAAATTTATAAAAACTTGTCCCTCTGAGTGCTTTACTATATTAGCAATCAAATTTTCTATTACCCGTCGTGTTGCCACTTTATTTCCTAGCACTAGGATGCTTTCCTTTGGCATATTTATTTCCGGCTTTATATTTTTCTCAATGAAACCCTCATAAAAGGAGGTGATGACCTCGCATAAAATACTATTTAGATTTATAGCTTCAATCTGCAATTCATATTCTGGAGTTTCTATAACGGATAGCTCAAAGAAGTCACTTAATAAAACTTGTATGGACTTTGCTTGAGCTTCCACTATATTTATGTACTCACTCTCTACCACCTTTGGCAGTTCCTTGGATTTAATCATTTGTATATATCCTATGATAGAAGTAAGGGGAGTGCGCAAATCATGAGATATATTAGCAATAGCTTTTTTAAGCTGCTCTTCTGCCTGCTTCTGCTTTACTTGGGCCTCAAGGTTCCTATCCATATTGTCATTGATGCTGCAAGCCAGCTCTTCTAGTTCTTTGTTTAGGAGTGTAATATCTATATTCTTACGGGTTTTATTGCTATTATAATCCTTTAGCTGACTAATAATATTTTTAATTTCTTTCCTTATAAGAAATAAATGAGCAAGCAAAAATAGGCAGCAGATTATTAAAAATGCTATTATAAGCCAAATCATATACCTCCCCCTTCCTGTTTATTTTATATCTTGATTTTTAAAGATAATATTACCTAATAAGATTGTCCCCATAATTATAATACTGCAATTAATTATTAAAACATAAATAGTATGTGCACTGGGAGGAACCACACCAATATCCATAAGCATAAATAAAGGAGCATGTCTTTGATATTTGAATAAACTTGGAATCCCTCCTGTAAAAATACTTACAAGCACATAGGACATACCAAGCCCTACTAGTAGAGATTTTTTCCTTAAATAGATTCCTAATAACATATAAATGCTAACCATAGCCGCAAAAATGAAATATGATACCAAAATAAATTTCATCATTTCTAAAATAGCTTCTAGGGAAATAGACTCTAGAATGCCGCTTATAAAGGCTGCAAAAACTGTTCCAAGCAATAAAAAAGAAATCAGAATGCATACAGCTAACGATGTTACAAACAATTTTGACAGGTATATCTTTACTCTGCTATGTCCATAAGCCACTATATTTTTTACTGTGCCATTAGAATACTCATCCACAAGAGCTTCTCCTACTAAAAACATGGTCAATATTACTATAATAAGGCTGAAACCAAAGGCTGAATAAAGAAATTCTACTGCTTGGGGATGCAGTTTATCTTTAAAATTGTTAACCCAAAAGCCATATTCCCTATCATTTACTTGGAAATTAAATATCATCCATTTTGCTTGATTTTTGAAAAATAAGTTCACTGTATAAGCAATTAAGGCCGCCACGACTATAAGCGAATTCCTAAAGGTTTTGCTATGTCTTAATTTATAAAATTCAAATTTAACTAAATTGTACATTACTTATCTGCACCTCCTACCAAATTCATAAAATAACCTTCCAAATCCTCCCCCTTGGGCATAATTTGCTCAATTATAATTTCTGATTTAGTTAAGGTAGAAGATACAAGTTTTGCATTATCAGTATAGTCATAAAGGCTTATAGTTCCATCAGGCAACACTCTAAAATTCTTTGTGTTAAGCTCCCTTTCTAAAATAAAAACAGCTTTATTCAGATCATCAACCTTTATATTTAAACTTCTCTTACATTTTTCATCTAGTTCTTTTAAGGTAAGCTCCTCAAGCAGTCTTCCCTTATGAATAATGCCATAGCAGGTTGCAAGCTGGTATAATTCTGTTAAAATATGACTTGAAATAAGGATAGTTATGTTTTTTTCCTTATTTAATCTTTTTAAAAGCTCTCTAATCTCTATGATACCACTAGGATCTAAGCCATTTATAGGCTCATCCAATATTAAAAGCTCTGGATTACCTAATAAAGCCATAGCTAATCCTAGCTTTTGCTTCATCCCTAAGGAAAAATCCTTTACCTTTTTACTTTTGGTGTCCTCAAGGTTCACCATTTCCAAAGCTCTTGCTATGCTTTCTCTTCCTGGAATGCCCTTTTGTATCCTGCAAGCTTCTAAGTTTTCATAAGCTGTCATAGTTGGATAAAAGGCTGGTCTTTCTATTAAGGCTCCAATGCTCTTCCTAGCTCTACTTAACTCCCCTGGAGTATCTTGTCCAAATAATTCAATGGTTCCACTAGTAGGTGTCACAAGACCTGTTACCATACGAATCAAGGTAGTCTTTCCTGCTCCATTTTCTCCAATAAAACCGTAGATTTCTCCTCTTTTTACATTGACGTTTAAATCGCTGACTACAAAATCTTTTTTATACTTCTTGTTTAAGCTCTTAGTTTTCAAAACATACTCTTTCAATTTTATATCTCCCTTCTCTATGGTTTTATATAAAATATAAGCTTTAATTAATAAGTAACCATAAAGAAAATCTTAAGAAAGTCTTAAGTTTAAACATCTAGTTTATAGCCAATCCCCCAGATAGTTTGAATATATTCAGTGTTTGCTCCCGCCTTTAGCAATTTATTTCTTAGATTGCTTATATGAACCATCACGGTGTTATCATCGCATAAATACTGACTATCCCAAATGCTTTCAAAGATATTTGCCTTTGAAAAAACTTTTTTAGGATGGCTCATCAACAGCTCCAAAATATCAAACTCCTTTGAGGTTAAAATCACTTCAGCACCCTTTACAAATACTTCTCTAGTATCTTTATCAAGAGAAATTTCCTTGTATTTTAATATATTCTGAGCTGGCACTGTATAAAACTCCGTATATCTTCTAATATGCGAATCTATTCTAGCTGACACCTCTTCAATGTCGAAGGGCTTTGTTATAAAGTCATCGGCACCTATTCTAAGTGTTTGTATCTTGATATTTTTGTCTTCCTTAGCTGAGATTATTACTACTGGCATATTCCTAGTCCTTCTTATTTCCACTAAAAGCTCCTCACCGCTGATGCCAGGCAGCATTAGATCTAAAAGCACCATATCCCAATTCTGTTCCTTTAAATATATAAGAGCCTCTGTCCCAGAATAGGCAGGCTTAACAAAATATCCGCTGTCTTTTAACATATGGCATAATAATCTGCTTATATCACTATTATCTTCAACCAATAATATCTTAATATCTCTTCTCATCTCTTCATCTCCTAAAAGAGTTCCTTTAAACCCAATGATATGTTAATACGCTCCATTTATTTAATGCTATTAATTATACTCGCAGTTTATTCTATCATGTATATTGTTAACTTTAAAGTTTTTGAGATTCTTGATCTATAGGGAAACAAAGGTGAAACTTAACTTATACATGTTCCAAAATGGCATCTTCAAGCCATTATGGTGCATGTATAAGTTAATAGTTGAACTTGTTTCCCTATAAACACTCCTGTGTAATAAAACAAGCCATAGAGCGAAATTACTCTATGGCTTCTTTACAACAGGTTCTCCTTATGAGCTCAATTAAATCCCCATCTTTAATGTCTAAATTTCTTTGTGAATTTAATAGTTGCAAAAGATTAACTAAATCTCTTAGCTTAGCTAGTTCCTTATAATCCTCCGGTAACCTTTTATTAGCAGCTTCATTATAACTTTCAATAAATATATTTTCCTCTTCTCTAGATACTTGTTCTTCTATTCTTAAAAACTCACCTATATCTCCTAAACTATGTCCCGCCATGGATCCTTCCCAATCAATAAAATATGGGGTATCTTGTTTATCTACCATTATATTTATGGGACGAAAATCATTATGAACGAGAGTTATATCCTTCTCAATACGTTCAATGTTTTTATCATTGTCTTCTATATATTTTCTTACAGCCTCTGTTAATTCCTCCCCTAATTTTCTCATGGCATGTTCACCTAAAAACATAGGATACCATAACCTTAATTCCGGCAGCTTTTCGGCTACTTCTAGGTTATCATCGAAAAAGCCTCCCTCCTTATAAGAAGTACTATGGAGCAAAGCTAAATTATGCCCTATATCACTAAACACCTTCTTTTTATATCCTGCCTGTTTTGAATATTGGTCTAGGTTCAAGCCCTCTATATATTCAAATATAGCATAGGGCTTATCTATTATATCTAAGTTTCCATCTAACCAGAATAATTCAGGGGCTTTAACTTTTTCTTTTATATAATGATAAATTACTTCTTCTTTTTTCCACCAATTATCCTCTACTCCGTATATTCTTAAAAGAAATTTTTTGTCATCATATTCAACACAATAGTTACTGTTTCTCAATCCATTTCTTATCAAGCCTATATTTTTAATACTTCTTTTGGGTCTAATGGCTCCCATCATTTTTTCAGCAATGTTTTTATCTATTTCTATGTAAGGTTGTACTCTTTCCCATCTTGAGTCCATATTTTTCTCCTTTCTTCTCACGCTTACTTCAAGCCTGCAGTTTTTAGATATTTCTTAGTCCAAGGACACACTACAATGCACTTCCCACATATGGTGTGGTCTATTCCAATGGCTGAAGCTTTTTCTCGTGCTGTTTTCCGACATTCATAAGCATTGAAGAAGGTATCTCGCTCTTTATTAACGTTCCAATTGTCTCCTGAAGGAGCATTTCCAGGGCAATATAATTTACAATTACAGCAACTGCCACAATTCGATTCATTTATTGGAGTCCCTACCTTTAAGGGTGCATTTGTTAGCACAGAGGAAATTCTTATGCCCGATCCAAATTCCTTAGTGATAAGCAAAGCACATTTTCCTATCCATCCTAGCCCCGCTCTTGTAGCCACAGTTTTATGAGGTAAAATTGTTCTATTAGAATTTGGTTCAATAACTACCTCTGTGGTAGTCTTCAAAATTGCTTCATATCCAAAGCTGTTTAAAAGCTCCCCAGCATATTTAACTAAATCGTCTAATTGCTCATTAAGTCTTTTATATTCCTCATAGTACTCCTTTGTGGGCCCAGCTTCAATATTAGATATTATAGCTGGATTCAAGGCTACTGCTATGGATATCCCATAATCCATAGCATTTCTCTGTTCTTTTGGTAGTTCCCTTAAATCCGCAAATCCAACCAATGAAGCTCCTTTATCTACCAATGCTTTTTTTAATTTTAGAGTTAAGTCTTCCATATTATTTATCCCCCTCTCTTATGCCCTATGAATCCTTGATATTTCGCCATAACATATTTCGATAATACCTCTTCCTCTATTATAAAAATATCAAAAGAATTTAACCTGCGTCTTTGGTAATATTTGTTCTTCAATTGAATTCCTATAATTAAATTATAAGTTACATTTTTACATATTTCTATATATGCTATACTTTTATTTAATAAAATTAAATATAAAAAAATCACTTTAGAACAACATCCAGAGTGACTTTATTTTTATATTAATCCTTGGTATAGCAAAGTAGGCGGCTCCTCTCGAACCATCCTATCCTTTAGATTATACTCCTCTACAAAAGCCTCTAGCTCCTTCTCTTTTTCAAAGGCTTCCTCCAAGGAGGCTGCAGTTTTTTCTATCTCTAGAAGTAATGGATATTTCAAAGTATCACAGTACATTAACTTTATTGCCAAGTCCTCATTTTCATATTTTCCTAGGAGGCTTTTTCCTTCAAAGGTCATAAACTCCCTATAACCTAGAGTTTCAAATATCTCCATGACATTTAAAGCATCAACCGCTCTGCTCTCTCCATGGACACTTTCAAGAACCAAGCTCCTACGTACTCCCATGGTTATATCCTCATCCACTTCACTTCTTATATTACATACTCTGCCTTGGTCCCTGTCTTTATATCCTAAATATATTCTTCTTTCTCCCTTCTCAAACACCTCTGAAAATCTAAGAAGTTTACCTGCTTTAAATACCTCTAGCCCTAAGGTTTTTGTTTTCCATGCCACTTCCCTCTTAAATACTTCCTTTAAAAAGAGCAGTCTTTCAAAAACCTCTTCTTCTGAATTGAAATAAAATCTGGTTTCTACTTCATAAGATGTTACCATACCTTTCCTCCTATCCGTCTTATCATAAACCTTTCGACTATCTTACTAATAAGCATTCGTATAATAATTAATTCTATAACTATATTATTATATTATCAAATTTAATATAGTTACGATTTTAAAATTACTTAGAAATTTATCGTCTATAAATTAGTTGAAATCAATAAATGAAGTTGTTGTTAGGCTAATAGGTCTTTTTCTTTTATTTCTTATTATCTGATTTAATATTAGAAACTTTATTAAATATAAACTTATATATCCGTGATTAGCACTAGTATTTATGTGATATAATACCAATATAAATATATAAAATTTTAAATATAAGAAAGTTGGTGTGTTTATGGATATGGATATTAGATGGAAACAGCGATTTTCTAATTTTAGAAAGGCAACTATTCAACTAACGGAGTTTATACAAAAAGAAAGTTTAAATAAATTTGAAGTTCAAAGTTTAATACAATGTTTTGAATATACCTTTGAATTAGCATGGAAAACTATGAAGGACTACCTAGAACAAGAGGGTTTTGATGTTAAAAGTCCTAGATCAACTATACAAACTGCCTTTCAAACGCAATTAATTACAGATGGTCATTCATGGATTGATGCCTTGGATAAGAGGAATCTAATGGCCCATACTTACGATGAAGAAAAAGCAATAGAGGCTGAAAAGCTTATTAAAGAAAAATATTATATTATTATTAAGGACCTATGTTCTAAGCTGGAGGAAGCATTATGAATTTCGGTTTAACAGAAAGAGACTTAGACTATATAATAAATGCCATTAAAAACTTTAATGAGATAGAAAAAGCTGCGATTTTTGGCTCTAGGGCTAAGGGAAATTATAAACCAGGCTCAGATATCGATATAGCTATATGGGGAGACAATTTTAATTTTGATACCTTATCAGCCCTACATTCAAAGTTAGAAGATCAAAGCCCCTTACCTTATTTTTTTGATATTGTAGATTATACTCACTTATCAAGCAAGGATCTTAAAGATCACATTGATAGAGTAGGAAAATTTATTTTTATTAGAAAATTATAATTTGTATTTTTTGTCCTTACTTTAATTTCTCAAAGGCAAAAGTAAAAGCAAAAATCAATATATCAATAAAGAAATCCATGGATGCTTACAGATAGAGTTAAAGGTTTTATACGATTTTACAATAATAAATCATAGTAAGAGGTGATTATATTGAATGTAAAAGCCCTTATTAACAGAAGTGGAGTAATTATTTATATAACTATTATTGTTTTAGCTATCATATTCAATATGCTAGGTTTTGCCATAATCAATACCGCTGTTAGTAATGTTTTTAAGGTTTCATATTTCATTCTTTTAATAGGCGCCATTATGTCATTTTATAAAAGTGAAAAGAAGAATAGTGCTGCATTAATTTTTATTTTATTGCCAGTCCTTCTTTTGTTTACTGGAATACCTTTTAAAGTCGTTACTATGCTTATAGTATGTCCTTTATTTTTCTTTAAGGATATAAACTCATTGAGAAAAGCAGCAGGAATTTTAATTTATTCAATATTTATTACAATTGGAATATTAGGCTTGTTGATTAAGCTTGAACAATTTGGATCAAATACAACCATTGATCAACAATACTCATCTAATAAAGCCTATAGAACAGTAACAGTGGATAATGACCAAGGAGCATTAGGTGGAAATACCTTGGTTGATTTGGAGAAAATATATTTTGGAACTATTAAGAGACCTGTAAAAACTTTATATTATGGTCGGTGGGGTGAAAAACCAAAAGTCCTATGGTTAGATGAAAATATTGTAAGCATTAAGGGAAGAGAAATGGACATACGCACAAGTGAAGCTTGGGATACTAGAAAGTAATTTAAAAATCAACTTAAATTCTAAATATAAAAAGTATGCTAACGCATCAAGTTTAGCATACTTTTTAATTTTCAATTTTTCTCAACAATAGTTGAGAAAAATTTTCCTTAAATTGTGTACTGTGAATTGTGCATTGTTTCTAGTATCCCTTAGGATGATTCTTATGCCAATTCCACGCAGTTTCTATTATAGTTTCTAAGGAATTAAATTTAGGTTTCCAGTTGAGCTCCTCTAAGGCCTTTTCTGAAGAAGCTATAAGCACCGCTGGGTCTCCTGCTCTTCTTGGGGCCATGTCAGCTTTTATGTTTACTCCTGTAACCTTTCTTGCTACCTCTATAACCTCTTTTACAGAGAAGCCTTCGCCGTTTCCAAGATTATAAACTCTGCTTTCTCCACCCATCTTTAATCTATCTAAGGCTAGTAAATGGGCTGATGCTAAATCCATTACATGAATGTAGTCTCTCACGCAAGTACCGTCTTTAGTATCATAGTCATCTCCAAAAATCATAACCTTTTCTCTTTTTCCAAGGGCTGCTTCAAGTATTATTGGAATAAGGTGAGTTTCCGGGCTATGGTCCTCTCCTATGTTTCCGCTAATATGTGCTCCTGCTGCATTGAAATATCTTAGGGCAGTATACTTTATGCCATAAGCATTGTCGCACCATTTTAATATTTTTTCTACAGTAAGCTTAGATTCTCCATAAGGATTTGTAGGAAAGGTTTTGTCCTCCTCCATTATAGGAATTCTCTCTGGCTCTCCATAAGTAGCCGCAGTAGAAGAGAATACTATATATTTTACATTATGATCTCTCATAGCTTGAAGAAGGCTAACAGTACCCCCCACATTATTTTCAAAATATTTTAAAGGCTCATTAACGCTTTCTCCTACTAAAGAATCTGCAGCAAAATCAATAACAGAATCTATTTCATTCTCTGAAAACACTTTATCTAAAAAGCTTCTGTCTCTTAAATCTCCCACATAAAGCTTTCCACCTAATAGGGCCTCTCTATGCCCCTTTTGTAAATTGTCCACTATAACTACTTCTTCACCTTTTTCTAAAAGTGCTGCTACCATATGGCTTCCAATATAGCCAGCGCCTCCACATACAAGAATAGCCATTACCTTCATCTCCTTAAATTTTATTAAGTCATCTCCAAAAAATAACCAGCCAGTCTACTCGTCTATTTTTTTACGATGCCTAATTCTATTTCAATGTTAAAGTTTAATTCTTCCTTTGGGTGTAAAACATACAAAGCATTATTTTTTTCTGCAATATCAATGCTGTCATAATATCCATTACAAGGCTCTAAGGCACAATTGTAGTCTCCTCTAAAACCGCCCTCTGTAACCCAAAAACCCACATAAGGAAGTATCTCTTTATTAAAGTATACATTATAATGTACGTCTTTTGAAGGGTAATAGGCACCGCACTGCCCTTTTTCCACCTTACCTAAAGCATAATATTTTTCTGTATTATTTGAGCTTAGAGGAAGAACTTTATTTAAATTAAAAGCTTCTCCCTGTGTAGTCTTTGCTATAGGATAGCTATGCGCTGTACCTATTTCTCCTAAATGTTTACTTTGATGAACATTCAATACCTGTTCTGTGCCCTCTGGAAAAATTATCTCCATATCCTCTTCACAATTTATTAGACAATGAAAGGCCCATAGGCAAGGTATATCATTCTCTCCTGTATTTTTTATGCTATAGCTTACCTTTAACCTATCTTCTTCAAGTTCAAAACTCTTCTCATAGCTATACTCTAAAATCTTGCTATGATATTTTAATACTAATTTTTCTCCTTGGACTTCATAATCAAAAGCGGCAGACCATATCTCTCCATGGTCTGGATAAAGCACTTCTCTCTCCCCTACCATGACCTTACAGCTGTCAATGGTAGGGAAGGCGTCGTCAAAACCGGAAGCATCAAAAAGTTCAAAGGGGCCATACAATGTGGATTTTGTATAGATTTCTTCCTTGTTTTGAAAGAGAAGTTCAAAGGCTTTATCCTTTCTATATAAGGAAGCTACTTTACCTCCAATGTCAGGAAGTATTATAGCCTTTATAGCAGCGTTTTCTAATTCAAAGCTTTTTACACCTTTAAAAACAGATTCTCTAATCATTTTAACTCTTCTGCTCCTTCACCAATTCCGCTGAAATAAAAGTCTGGTGCATAGCCTATGATGTTTTCATAATTTGTTTTAACTTGAGCTATAAAATCTTCTAATAAAGCTTTATCTACTAAAGCTATGGCACAGCCTCCAAAGCCTGCTCCCGTCATTCTCGCTCCAATACAGCCTGGGGCTTTGATAGCTTCATAAACTAGGGTGTCTAATTCCTTTCCTGTAACTTCATATAAGTCTTTAAGAGAGTCATGAGATTGTATTAAAAGCTCTCCAAACTCCTTTAACGCTCCTTTATTTAAACAGTCATAAGCTTTTTTAACCCTTTCATTTTCATACACAGCATGCTTAGCTCTTTTTCTTACATTTTCTTTTTCAATATTATGAGCTAAGGCATTGAACTCTTCCACGGTTAACTCACAAAGAGCCCCTATGTTTTTTAACTTTTGTAATATGCTTAAGGCCTCATCACATTCTGCTCTTCTTTCGTTATATTTTGATTCACTTAGTGCTCTTCTTTTATTGGTGTTCATGATAACAAGAGAATAATCACCAATGTTCACCTCTGCATAATCATATTTTAGACTATTGCAATCCAATAAAATTGCCTTGTTCTTCTTTCCCATGCCTACTGCAAATTGATCCATGATGCCACAGTTTACCCCTACAAAATGATTTTCTGCCTTTTGAGAAAGCTTAACTATTTCAACCCTATCAACAGCTCCATTATTGAATAGCTCACTAATCACTACTCCCGTTAAGACTTCTAAAGAGGCTGAAGAAGATAACCCTGCTCCATTTGGTATGTTTCCACTGACAAGTATATCCATACCTCCTACTTTATAGCCTGCATCTACCATTACTTTCATAACACCCTTAGGATAATTTGCCCAATCATCTTTTTCATCATATATCAAATTATCTAGGTCTGCAGTTACCTTTAAATCAAAATTAGTAGAAGCTAAATTTAACTTATTATCCTCTCTTTTTCTAACACAAGCAAAGGTTCCGAAATCTAATGCGCAAGGAAATACATAGCCCCCATTATAATCTATATGCTCCCCGATTAAATTAACCCTTCCTGGTGAATGAAATACTCTTATCTTGCCCTCACCGTATAGCCTTATAAATTCACTTTTTAATGCGATAATATCCATTTTAAATCCCCCTTCTTTAATTCACAGCTCACAATGCACAACTGTGAACTGTGCATTGTGCATTGATTATAGACTCTTTTTAAACCCTAAGGTTTCAAAAAACTTATTAAAGGCTTCTCTGCCCTCTTCATCTCTCTTATATACTCCACAGTGCTCTAGTACCTTTAAAAATTTATTTCCCACTGCTTTTTTAACTAAGGCTTCTGCTTCTTTCATACTATTGATAGTGATATAGGTTCCTTTCAATTCTTCTATCCAGCCTAAGTGCTTAGCTAATTCTTCCTCTTCTCCAGCTTTTACTTTTTTATAAAGTTTTTCATCTCCAGAGATTATCCTTGCTATACTCTTGAGTTCCCCTTCTAGCCTTCCCGGCAGAACTGCTAGTCCCATAACTTCTATTAGTCCTATGTTTTCCTTCTTTATATGATGGAGCTCTTTATGTGGATGGAATATTCCATCTGGATGCTCTAGGCTTGTTCTATTATTTCTTAATACTAAATCTACTTCAAACTCTCCTAAAGCATTCTTTCTAGCTATAGGTGTTATGGTATTATGAGGTACTCTTTCTCCCTTAACTTCACTATAAGCAAAAATACCAGCCTCATTATCACTATACTCTCTCCAAGCACCTAATATCTCACAGCAAACCTTTTCTATAATCTTTCTATCATGAGAGCTGACTCTCAGCACAGACATAGGCCATTTTACTATACCAACTTTTAAATCCTTGTAATCATCGCTAATATAAACTGCCTCTATAGGAGCTTTTTCCATAGGAAATACATGTCTTCCTCCTTGGTAATGCTCATGGCTTAATATAGAGCCGCCTACTATAGGCAAATCTGCATTAGAGCCTATAAAATAGTGAGGATATTGCTCTAAAAAATCTAAGAACCTTACAAAGGTTTCTGGAGATATTTTCATAGGACAATGTTTTTCATAGAATAGTATGCAGTGCTCATTATAATAAACATAAGGTGAAAATTGAAGATACCATTGCTGCATACCTACTTGAACAGGAATAACTCTATGATTTTGTCTTGCAGGGTGATTTATATGTCCTGCATAACCTACATTTTCAAGACAAAGCAAGCACTTAGGATAATTAGCTTCAGGTCTTAATCTTGAAGCTGCTATGTCTTTTGGGTCTTTTTCAGGCTTTGAAAGATTTACTGTAATCTCTATATCTCCATAGCCTGTAGGTGCCAACCAATATAGATTTTTTTCTATTCTATCCATTCTTATATAATTTGAAGCCTTTGATATTTCGTAAAAATAATCTGTGGCCTCTTTTGGATTTCTTTCATATCTTTCAGCAAACTCTCTAACCACTTGTGATTGCTTAGGTATTAATATTCCCATAATTTTAGCATCTAGAAGATCTCTATAGGTGGTAGTGTTATGCTGTATAAGTACCTTTTCTGCGGCGTAATCTAAAAGCTTATTTAAAATAGGCACAGCACTTTCAAAAGCTATTTCTTCTAGTTCTCCATCGTAGGGCTCCTCTATTTGCAATAAATCTATAAGTTCATTTCTGGCGGGAATCACATCTAAAGGATGCAGCATATGTTGTTTTAGGGCAAATTTAATTAAATGCTCTAAGGCTTTTGATGGATTATTCATCTTTATGACCTCCTTTACAGAAAACCTTTTCTATTTTCATTATATTATTCTTAATTAAATTTGTCCATAATAAAAATGTTTTTAAAAACTTATTTTTTCAGAGCCGCCTTATCCTTAAGTTCTTTAAAGCACTGGTAGGTTAAAGTTAATAGCCTTATTAATTCTCTGCTATCCTTCTCCCCCAATGAAATAGCTAAATCTTTAAAATTATTTAAGAAATCTTCCCTCATACCATTAATTATATCTATACTCTTCTCTGTAGGCCTTACAAACACCACGCGTCTATCCTTTGGATCTGATAACCTCTCTACATATTGTTTTTTTTCTAAAGCATTAATCATATGAGTAACTGCCGCTGGTGTAATTTCAAGCTTTGAGCTTAACTCAGAAGGCTTAACCCCCTTGTCCTCTGGTCCCATATTATCCATCATGGTTCTTAGAAGCATAAATTCACTTTTTTTTATCTGTTTAAAGGCACTGTTATGCCATTGCAGCTTTTTAAATTGAGTAAAGGCATCCGCCAATTCCTTTGCCAGAATTGTTTTCTCATCCATTTGTACTCTTACTCCCTTTTCAATAAATATTTTATCACACTAAATATTTTACTATATAAATAGTATTCACCTAATAAACTTTTTTGTCAAGGCTTATAAAAATATATATACTAACTCGTTGATGGATATTCAATTAGTTATAATAGCTTGAAATGAAATATAGACATATTCTTCATAATAAATAGACCATCTTCAAGTGACTTTTAAATTATTTGAAGATGGCCTATTTTAAAGTAAATTAATATTATTTTGCACGCACTTTACTTTCAAATTTTCCTTGATGAGAACCGTCGCAATATGGTTTATTTTTTGATAAGCCGCACCTGCATAGATGAAGTTCAGAAGCAGTTTCAATAACCTTACCTTCCCCATCGAGTAATTCTACTTCACCTTTTACAATAAGTGGCGCATTGTCAAGTACTTGAATTTTAGCATTTGCCATTATTTTGTACCTCCTTAATTATTTGGTTATTAATATTCCTCAAATTTTTTTAACTATACTCCAATAATGTAATATAAGAAGATATCCTCAATTGTAAATTGATGCATTGATTAAAGTAACTAAATCATAAAAAAATTCATACCTTATAACTATAATAAATAATCTGAGGTGTTTTATGAAAATAGATGCTGTTTTTGAAGGTGGAGGAGTTAAAGGTATGGCTTTTGTAGGCTCTATCTGCTGTCTTGAAGAAAAAAACTACAGCTTTGAACGATTTGCCGGAACTTCTGCAGGCTCTGTAATAGCCGCTTTATTAGCCGTTGGTTACACTGGTAAGGAGATAAAAAACATAATGCTTAATACAGATTTTAGGCGCTTCATAAACAATAAAAAATCTATAAAAGTATATAAATTATATGGATTACTTAAGAATAAAGGCATTCACACTAACGATTATATAGAGCAGTGGCTTAGGGAATTGCTCTCTAAAAAGGGAAAGCTTAAATTTAAAGACGTAAGTGTAAAGGGGGAATCTAAATTAAAAATTATAGCTTCAGATATCACCAGACATGAGATGCTTATACTGCCAGATGATCTAAAAAACTATGGCTTAGATCCTATGGAGTTTGATATTGCAAAGGCAGTGAGGATGAGTACTTCCATCCCCTTCTACTTTGAGCCTTACAAGCTTTACTACAAAGATGGAGTAAGCTTTATAGTAGATGGTGGGCTTCTCAGTAATTATCCTATATGGATTTTTGATATAAAAGGTATTCCACGCTGGCCGACCCTTGGCTTTAACCTTATAGGTGAGGGGCAAAGTTTAACCTCTCAAGGCAAAAACGATATTTTTTCTTACTCCTTAGATATAGTTTCAACCATGCTAAACCGCAAGGAAGATATTTACATAAGAGAAAAGGATAGAGTGAGAACCATATATATTCCTACCTTAGGGGTAAAAACTACAGACTTTGATATCTCTAAGGAGACTAGTCTTAAGCTTTTTAATGAAGGCTATAGCTCCACAGAAAACTTTCTCACTAACTGGAGCTTCAGTGCTTATGTACGAAATCACAGGATGATATAAAAAATCCCCTTTAGCTGCGCTTCTCTGGCTAAAGGGGATTCTTTTATTTATTTCTCTGACTTATAAGTTCCTTTATTCCGCTAGTAGCATCTAGTAAAGGTGAAATAGATTTATCATGATTTAAATAATCTATAATATTAGCTATGAATTCAGACATATCCACTTCTCTAAACCAGGCCGCCCTTTTTACCTCTTCTGGAATATAAGTTAAATTGGTAGAATAAACTCTCTTAATTAGACCTTCTTCATAAAATCTATTAAACTTTTGAATACCTTCTGTAAATAAAGCAAAGGTAGCGGATACAAATATATTATTTGCTTTTCTCTTTTTTAACTCTCTTACTATGTCAAATACGGACTCCCCTGAAGCAATCATGTCGTCCACAATGAGTATATCTTGTCCTTCAACATCCCTACCTATATATTCATGTTGAACTATAGGATTCTTTCCGTTAACTACAGTGGAATGATCTCTTCTCTTATAGAACAACCCTATATCTAATCCAAGGACGCTGGAATAATAAATAGCTCTATCCATAGCTCCTGTGTCTGGGCTTATTACTATCATCTTATTTTTATCTACTAACAAGTCTTGTTCTTCTCTTAAAACAGTTTTTACAATCTCATAGGTAGGATATAAATTGTCAAAAGATATTAAAGGTATTGCATTCTGCACATTAGGATCATGAACATCAAAGGTTATGATATCATCTACCCCTAGTCTCTCTAACTCTTGAAGTGCTATAGCACAATCTAAAGACTCTCTGCCCTTTCTTCTATGCTGCCTGCTGGCATATAGCATAGGCATTATAACTGTTATTCTTTTAGCCTTACCACCAATAGCAGATAAAACCCTTTTTATGTCTTGAAAGTGATCATCCGGGCTCTTGTGGTTTTCATATCCAAACATCTTATATGTACAGCTGTAATTTCCTACATCGCATAGTATGTATACATCTTTACCTCTTACGGTATCCTCTAATACCAGCTTTCCTTCCCCATTAGAAAAACGTATTTCATTTACGTTTACCAAGAAAGAATTATCCTCTCCTCCAGCATTATAAGGGCTGCCTTCCCTTTTTCTAATCAGTAGTTGATTAATCTTGTGTCCAAGCTCCGCACTGCTTTCTAATGCGATAATACCTAGATTGCAATAAGGAACATTTGTGGGCGACTTTACCTTCATCATAAACCTCCTGCAAAAACTTTAAAATTAAAGTTAACTAATTGTACTATACCCCATAATTAAGGCCTAGTCCATAATTATAAAAATTTTGAGCTATTCCTACAAAATAAAACGTTTACATTTTGTGCATTTTATCTTTTTACGAAATCTTTATATTTCAATTATATTATATATCAAATTATATTAAATGGAATACTCAATATCACTTTTTTTACGTTAATTTGAGGCAAAATGCTAATAATGCATCATAAAAAAAAGCTTCAGAAAGAAAATTTTCTAACTAAAGCTTTTTCTATTGTATATTAATTTATGATTATAGTTTCTACCAAACATAATTATCCTCTAACTATACCGCTAAGCTATTTTGCATTGAAAACAAATTGTTAGAAGCCTCTAAAGCATACTTTTCATCCATTTCAAATACGTTATCTATAATCTCTATATCATTTTCAGTTGCTTCAAACATGTTTTGTACCTTTTCAAATAATCTCTTTAACATCTAAACCACTCCTCTAATTTAATCTATCTATAGGAGGATGTGAAAATCATAGGTGTTCTTTTTCACGGGCCGCTCGTGGAGCTCCACGCGCGGTGTAGGGAAACCTATAGAACACCTTTTTTCACAGCCTCCTATATCAATTAAGATTTTATTGCTTAATTCATCTTACAATATTATTATAGCGGTTTAGAGTTATTTGAACCATTTATCTAAATTACATTTGCTTCATTTTTCATTACAGTTTTGTAAGGATAAAAATTTTTCTATCATTCTTCTATGGCTCTTTACCATATTTTCTGGTAACTCATATATACTTATATACTCAAAGCCTAGAGATTCACTTTCATCTATTTTAAGCTTTCCACTTACTTCTTTAGTATAATAAGCAGCAGTAACGGAATAAAACTCGTCTCCATTAGGAAGTTTTAAAAAATTCTCTGCTCCAGAGAATATATCAATGAGCTTTAGATTACCAACAGTTAATCCAGTTTCCTCCATGACTTCCCTTCTAGCAGTTTCTTCCGTGGATTCTCCCAGCTCCATAAGTCCCCCAGGTAATCCCCATAGCTTAGGGGGTGAATTTCTCCTTTGAAGCAGTATTCTATTTTCCTCATCCATTATAATAACCACTGAGCCTACTAGGATAAGTGGTCTATGTCCCACTAGCTTTCTCAATTCCTCTACATAACTCATAGCAATATATCCTTCCTTTTAAACACCACTAAACTTAATATATAAAATATCAAACCTTCAACTAATACTACGAAAACACCGAAGATTAAGTGCGGTAGTCCTAAGTTAGAGGTGGCTAAATTATATATATTAAAATAGTTATTTATAAAAAATGGTGACAGCTTATGAAATATCTGGTTTGCCACAGAAAGCATAATAAGCAGTGCTACTCCCGTGCCTACCACAGTTCCCTCATTGCTAAAGGCCACTGCTAGCAGCAAAATAATCATGCCGAAGGACAGCAATGGAAGCAAGGAAAGAGAATATACTAATAATGTGAACATCACTCCATAGGCCGGTGATAGCTCTACCCCCTTAAGCATTAAGCTGTTTCCCCAGCCTAATAAAATTGCGCCTAAAATATATCCTAATAGCATTATATATAGAATTAAGATCATCAAAGTTAAGGCTAAGGCACCTACCTTACCAAGCAATAGCTCAGCTCTTGATACCTGACGAAGTAAGGAAAGCTTTAGAGATCCATCGGTATATTCACTGGTTACTATATCTGCTACCAGTATTATAATCATAATAGGAAGGACTAATCCCGCTAAGCTATCCAGTAAATTTATAGGGAAGGACTGCCCATTAACCCCGAGCTCCATAAAGGCTTCATTTTGAGCCATTTCCGCACTTTGATTTAGATTCCCTGAATTAAACATATTATTAGTGGCTAAGGTACTAATAGCTATAAATATAGATATAATTCCAATAACAGCCATGAATATATATATCTTTTTACGTGCAAATACTTTATATACTTCATTAAATAAAATATTAATCAAGCTGCTTACCTCCTTTGATGCTATCTATGAAAAAGGATTCTAGAGACTGTTTTTGAGGAATTATATAACTAACCTCTATATCCCTTGATACTAAACAACTGTTTAATTCAGAGCTATAGCCCTTTTCTATATCCAGTTTTATACCCCCATCAAACTCCTTAGAACTCTTAACAAAATGCAGCTTTCCTACCTCTTCTAAAGCTCTATCTATATGCTTAGTATGTATTTCAATGGTTTCAAAATCTTTATTGAGTAGATCCTTAACTTCTCCTTCTATAACTATGCTGCCTTGATGAAGAATGGATACTCTATTGCATATTTGTTCTACTTCATGAAGAAGATGAGTAGATATGAAGAAAGTAATATTTTGATTTTTAGATAAATCCACTATCATCTCTCTTATTTCCTTCATGCCTTGAGGATCCAAGCCATTGGTAGGCTCATCCAGTATTATAAGCTCTGGATTATTTAATAAAGCGTTAGCTACTCCTAACCTTTGCTTCATGCCTAAGGAATAAGTTTTTACTTTATCCTTTGCCCTATTTAGCAGCCCAACCATTTCTAATACCTGCTCTACTCTATCCTCATCTATATTAGGCACGAGATTTGCCATCAATTCTAAATTTTTTCTTCCTGATAAATAAGAATAAAACTTAGGGGTTTCCACTATAGCACCCACGGATTCAATAGCCTTACGAAAATCCTTTTTTACATCAAAATTCTTTATTTTTATAGTACCACCATCTGAATGTATAAGATTTAAAAGCATCCTGATAGTAGTGGTTTTCCCAGAGCCATTTTGACCTAAAAAGCCGTATATATCCCCCTTTTGTACCTTTAAGCTTATTTCATTAATAACCTTTCTCTTACCAAAATATTTTGTGAGATTATTAACTTCTAAAATATTATGGTTCATTGAAGCACCTCATCTCTCTTATATGCTTTTACTATAATTATAGACATAATAAGTTAATTATACTTTATTATACTTATATAATAAAAGTTAAATATACAATTTACTTTTTATTCAAATACATAAAATTCATACCAGTTCAAGCTTTTGTATTGCTACAATATTAAGAATACTATAGAATTTATTATATAAACATTTCCAATAGGACGTTCATCATACCTATGTTTCCATTAACTTCACCATATAGAGAAACCACTTCAGCTATTTGCTTGTACATACACCATAATGGCGTAAAGATACAACTTGGGAACATTTATGGGTTAAGTTCCGATACAGAAACCCTATATAGCGTTTCTAACTCAACTATTAACTTATATATGCACCATAATGACTTAAAGATGTCATTTGGGAACATGTATAAGTTAAGTTTCGATATAGAAACCCTATAAATAACAAAGGAGGATTTGTATGAAAAGTGCACTTAAGATTACAGCAAGAATAGCTCTATGCTTGTTTTTTTCCACCTTTATTATACTTGAAAATCTAGGCTTTAAATATAAATTATACAATTCTGAAAATGATCTTTCTCAAAAAGTCAGCGCCAAAATAAGTGAAGATAATTATGATTTGTTGATAAAAAAATGGATGACTACTCTTATACCTTTAGATATTAATATAGATATATATGATAAGGAAATTAAGGGCTCTATAGATTCCTTAGCAAAAAATGCTGATAGTTTATGGAAGTCCATGAATAAAGAATATAATAGAAACTACTTATGGCTCAATGCTTCCAGTACAACAAATGCCGCTCATATTAGTCTCAGCTATAGAAATCTCTTAGAAATGTCTAAGGCCTTTATGATTAAAGGCTCTTATCTAAAAGGTAATAAAGACTTATTAAAAGACATAATCTACGGCTTAGATTGGATGAGCAATAATCGTTATAATTCTAGTAACTACTATGGCAACTGGTGGGAGTGGGAGGTTGGAGCTCCTCAGCTGCTAAATAATATAATGGTATTGCTTTATGATTATCTTCCCTACGAAAAAATCAAAAAATATACAGACATTACAAAAGCTTATGTTTCTTCTCCCTACAAGCTATGGAAGGGGCAGTATGAATCCACCGGTGCTAATAGGGTAGACCTATGCAAGGTTGTAGCCCTAAGAGCAATCCTTACAAAAGATCCCTGGGAGCTAAATATTGCAAAGAATGCCTTAAAACCAGCTCTTCAATTAGTAACTAAAGGGGATGGCTTTTATGAGGATGGTTCCTTTATTCAACACGGCAACATACCTTATACAGGAACTTATGGTGCTGTGCTGCTAGAGGGTATGGGTGAAATGCTCTATCTTCTAAAAGACAGCAGTTGGTCCCTGGATGAAGCAGATGCCAATAGTCTATATAAACTTATAAAAAACTCCTTTGAACCCTTAATATATAAAGGCTTGATGATGGATATGGTAAATGGAAGAGCCATCTCTAGAGGAATAGAGGATTTTGGCTATGGTATAGGTGTGATAAGTCCTTTGCTTCTATACTATATACCTTCTATGCCAGAAATTACTAGAGATTATTACAGATCCATGATAAAAAACATCATAATTTCTAATAAATATAGAGATGTTAAAGCCTTCACCACAAACCTAAATTTTAAAACAGAGGTTAAAGAATTACTAAAAGATATGACCCTTAAACCCTATAAAGAGCCTACAGGTACCTTTAACTTTGCTAACATGGACAAATTTCTTCACAGAAGAGAGGATTATGCCTTTGCAATAAGCATGTACTCTGAAAGAACTGGAGCTTATGAAGGAGATATGAATGGGGAGAATCTAAAAGGCTTCCATACTGGGGATGGTATGACTTATCTATACAATGAATTAGATCAATTCTCCGGAGGCTTCTGGCCTACAGTAGACCCCTATAGACTACCTGGCACTACTATAGATACAAGGATGCTAAAAGCTGGAGATGGCACAGCTCTCTCTTCTCCAGAAAGCTGGGTGGGAGGTACAATTCTACAGAACGCCTATGGTACCGCTGGCATGCAATTAAATAAGCTATCTCCCCAGGGTAAAAATATTTTAGGTATGGACTTAAAAGCAAAAAAATCCTGGTTTATGTTTGATAATGAAATAGTAGCTCTAGGCTCAGGCATTAACAGCTCCAGTGAAAATCCTATTGAAACCATCATAGAAAATCGCAAAATCTTAGATAATAATCAAAATCAATTTATTATAGATGGTATTAAGCAATCTAATACCTTAGGGAAAAACTATAATATGCAGGGAATATCCTGGGCCCACTTATCTGGCAATACTACTTACACTGGCATAGGGTATTATTTCCCTAATAAATCTAATATAAATATAAAAAGAGAAGCTAGAACAGGCTCCTGGCAAGATATAAATTCTAATAAGTCTAAGGACTCTATCACAAGAAACTATTTAACTCTTTTGCTAAACCATGGCATAAGGCCTTATGATGGAAAATATGCTTACGTGCTGCTTCCTAACAGCACAAAGGAACAAACAGAGGCCTATGCCAAAAATCCGGATATAAGAGTACTAGCCAACGACTCTAGTGTACATGCCGTTAAAGAAAATAGATTAAATATAATAGGAGCTAACTTTTGGAACGACAAGGTGCATAAAATGGACATAATAACCGTAGACAGAAAAGCTTCCATCATGGTGAGAGATGCCTTTGGCTACACTGAAGTTTCTATTTCAGATCCCACTATGAAAAATAAAGGCTTCATAACAGTAGAATTAAATAAAATCAGCAGGGGAATTTTATCTAAGGATGATAATGTAGAGATACTACAAACCTTCCCTACTATAAAACTTAAGGTTAATGTTAATAATGCTAGAGGGAAGAGTTTTAATGTGAGGTTTAGATAATAATATTTATATATGGTGGTGAAACTATGTTAAATTTAAATTTTAATTCAGAAGTCCTATACTCTGCTGCCTTTAGCAGAATATCTGCAAGAAACTATAAAAAACACCCTCTATCAAAGGACGACTATAGCTATATAAAGGAAAAGGTGGATTATGTGAACAGCCTAAACACTGGCATTAAGGTGTGCTTAATTCATCAAAGTGGAGAAGATGTATTTAAAGGTATTATAGGCTCCTACGGAAAAATAAATAATGCTCCTAGCTATCTAATGCTAGTAGGTGAAACTGAAAGAGAAAACATTGAAACTATTATTGGTTTTCTAGGAGAATATCTAGTGCTAGAATGTGAAGCTAGAGCTGTGGGCAGCTGCTGGGTAGCCGGTACTTTTAAAAAATCAAATTTGCCAGAAGAAGTGATTATAAAAGATAATGAAAAATTATTTTCTTTGATAGCTTTAGGCTATAACGGTGATCCTGAAGAAATGGCTAAAAAAGCTGCTAATTCAAGAAAAAGAAAACCTCTTTCTAAAATAGTAACTAATTTTGAAGAGCTATCAAAAAGTCCAGACCCTATACAAAAAGCCATAGAGCTAGCGCAAATAGCTCCCTCTGCTATAAACCTTCAGCCTTGGAAATTTAAAGTGTCCACTAAATCCATAGAAGTGTTTATAGATCAGGGCTTGCTACCTATAGAAAGACTTAAAAACTTAAAAAAGATTGACTTAGGCATAGCTACTTTTCACATAATAACAGCCCTTCGCTACTTTAATGAAGAACCTGCCCTGTCCTTTGGTGATGGTGAGAGCTTTGCTAAAATTACAATATGAATGAAAAGCGACATTGGTCGCTTTTTTCGCGTTAATTATATAGAAGCAACTTAGTATATTTAATATGCAACTTAGTTATAACTATATTTACATTATAAATTTATAGGATTATATTTATAATATCAACATGATATAAGTTACTACTTAGCATAGATTAGAATATCTCTATATGTAGTACTTAGGGGGTGTTAAATTGAAGATAATTATTGAGGAAGCTTCGGAAAATAAAGAAATAGAGATAATAATCAGGTGCAGCGTTATTAACGAAGAATTGCAAAAAATCCTATCTCTGCTTAAAAGTACGGAGGAAAAAATTATTGGCAATCTAAATGGAACACTACACTTGGTAGAACCAACAGACATCTACTATTTTGAAAGTGTAGATAAAAAAACCTTTATTTATACAGAAACACAGGTCTTCGAAACCCCTATGAGGCTATATGAAATAGAGGATAAGCTATCCAAATACGATTTTTTTAGAGCTACAAAATCCACAGTAATAAATATATCAAAAATTAAAAAGCTTACTCCTAAATTTAATGGCAGATTAGATGCATTACTAGAAAATGATGAAACTCTTACTATTTCAAGACAATATGTTCCTGTAATAAAAGAGATATTAGGATTGTAGCGAGGTGAATTAAATGAAAAAAGTTATGGAATTCTTATTTCAATTTAAAATGGTGTGGGGGTTGTTTTTCGCTTCTACAGTTATCATTTATACCATTGTTAATATGCTGCTGGGCAAAACCTCCATGGAGCTTGTTGTAATATGGCAACTCTTTTTATTATCTATAGTACTGGTGGTTATTCAATATATAATATTTGGAGAATTTATGCTGACTAAGCTATCATTAAAGCAAAAATTCCTCATCCACTTTACATTATGCTATTTTACTATTCTTACATTTATAATCACCTACGGATGGATGGATTATAGAAACTTTTCTTCCTTAGGGTTATACAGTGCAGTATATACACTATTTTATCTTGGAATACTTAACTCTCTGCGTTGGTATAATAAAGCAACTGGAGAAGAGTTAAACAGCAAACTAGCAATTTATAAGCAAAAAAGGAATATTAATTAAGGCATGTTCAAAATGCCTAATATTATAAGGAGGCCCTACCATGAGCATTATTGAAATAAAAAATTTGACCAAAACCTATGGCAAAAGCCGCGGAATAGACAAGGTAAACTTAACAGTGAACAAGGGTGAAATTTATGGGTTTATAGGTCCTAACGGCGCTGGAAAATCTACTACTATTAAAACTCTTTTAAATCTAATTTTTCCTACTAGTGGTGAAGCTAAAATCTTCGGTTTAGATTGTGTGAGCCAAACTACTAAAATAAAAGAGGACATTGGTTATGTTCCTAGTGAAGTTAGATATTACGACAATATGTCTGTTAAGGAAATTATAGATTATGCTAAGTCCTTTAAGAAAAATGTGGACAATGGATATGTAGACGAATTAATCAAAACCTTTGATGTAGAGCTTCATAAGAAGATCTTCGAGCTTTCTCTTGGAAATAAGAAGAAGGTAGCAATTATACAGGCTCTGCTTCATAAACCCAAGGTATTAATACTGGATGAGCCTACCAATGGGCTAGATCCTTTAATTCAGCAAAAGCTATTTAATGAGCTGCTAGAATTAAAGAAACAAGGTTCTACCATATTCTTATCCAGTCATAACCTAGCAGAGGTGGAAGAATTCTGTGACAGAGTGGCTATTATTAAAGAAGGAAAAATCTTAGAGGTAAGAAAGATAGAAGATTTCGCTAAGAAAACCGTAAAAAAGGTTGCATTAAAAACTTCTAAAAATATAGAGGCAGAGCTTAAAAATATAGGTGGAGAAATAGTTAGTAACGAAAATAATACTATAGTTTTTAATTATAAGGAAGATATAAATAAGCTCATTTCTTTATTATCTAAATATAATATAGAAAACTTGATTATAGAAGAAAAGAAATTGTCAGAAGTATTTATGAGCTACTATGAAGGGAGGAAAAATAAATGAATATTTTTAAGATGGAGTTTAAAAAAGGCTTTAAGTCATTAATGCTATGGAGCATTATTTGCGTAGCCCTAACTATTTTGTTCATGTCCATGTTCCCTTCTATGAAGGACAGTGGAATGCAGGAGCTAGTAAACACCAAAATGGACGCCTTACCTCCTGCCATGCTTGAAGCTTTTAATTTAAAGGATATTCCTGATTTTACAAAACTAAATCAATACTTTGCTTACGTATTTCAATATATAGTTATCGCAGGATGTATTTACGCAGGAATGCTTGGCGCTAAAGCTCTTATTAAAGAGGAAAGTGAAGGAACTATAGAGTTTCTTTATGCACAGCCTGTGAGCAGAAACAAGATCCTAACCATGAAAATACTATCTTCCTTGCTTTTATTTTATGTCTTTATAATGATAACAGCGGTGGCCTCCATGGCAATAGCTTTAGCTGTAAAACCATCAGATTTAAAAGTAATAGATGTTATAATGGATTTTAAACTTCTATTTGGAAGCTTCTTCTTAATTGGAGTTGTGTTTATGGCTATGGGATTCTTGATTTCGGTTTTGATAAGGAACGTAAGAGCTGCTATGCCAATATCTACAGGAATTTTCTTTATAACTTATCTTCTAGGTATGTTCTCTGGTATGATAGATAAACTTGAGTTTTTAAAATACTTTTCACCTTTCCATTATGCTGTGCCTTCGGAGATTATTAAGAAGGGTATTCACACTACAAATATAGTATTATCTATCCTAATCATACTCTGCTCTATTGCTGCTACTTACTTTATTTATAGGAAAAAGGATTTTAAAATTTAAAGAGATGCCAATTTGGCACCTCTTTTTTAGCAGATAGTTTTTAAAGCTTGATCTAAATCACTTATGATATCTTCTATATTTTCTAAACCTACGGCAATTCTTATCATTCCATCGCTGATTCCAGCCTCTTCTCTCTCTTCTTTAGTGTATGGAGAGTGAGTCATGGATGCAGGATGTTGCACTAGGGTTTCCGCATCTCCTAAGCTTACTGCTAATTTGCATAGCTTAACATTATTTATTACCCTCTTACCTTCTTCCATACCGCCCTTAAGCTCCACGGCAATTACAGCTCCAGGTAGAGACATTTGTTTCTTAGCTAGTTCATATTGCTTAAAGCTTTCTAAGCCTGGATAATACACCTTATCTACCGCTGGATGACTTTCTAAGAATTTAGCTACTTTCATAGCATTTTTGCAGTGTCTTTCCATTCTTATTTCTAAAGTCTTCATACCTCTTATGATAAGGAAGGCATCAAAAGGACTTAAGGAAGCTCCTGTCATATCCTTTATTCCAAACAATCTTACATTTTTTATATATTCCGCACTTCCCACTACAAAGCCTGAAATTACATCTCCATGGCCATTTAAAAACTTTGTTCCGGAGTGAATAACCACGTCTGCACCAAGCTCTAAAGGTCTTTGAATATATGGAGTACAGAAGGTGTTGTCTACCATAACTAGACAGCCTTCTTTTTCGTGAGCTATTTTGCTTATAGCCTCTATGTCAGCAATATCAAGATTTGGATTTGCAGGGGTTTCTAGATAAACCACCTTAGTATTATCTCTCATGGCCTTTCTAACATTTTCTGGATCTGTGGAGTCTACAAAGGTTACCTCTACCCCATATCTGGTTAGTCCATGGCTTAAGTAAGCATAGGTACAGCCATATAAAGTCTTCGCTGCTACTACGTGATCTCCAGCTTTTAACGCTGTCCAGAAAGCAGAAGCCACTGCACCGATGCCTGAAGCTGTAGAAACTGCTGCCTCTCCGCCTTCTAGCATAGCCAGCTTTTCCTCTAGCTCTGTGTTAGTTGGATTTCCAAGTCTAGTATAAATGTAACCATCTTCTTTAAGCGCAAATCTGTTTCCGCCTTGCTCAGCAGAATCAAAAATAAAGGTTGCTGTTTGATGAATTGGAGTAGCTAAAGCTCCATACTGATCTTTCTTATGTCCCCCATGAATTGCTCTAGTGGCAAAGCCCATAGTTTTTAAAGTATTTTTATCCATAAATATCCCCCTTAAAATAAAGCTTTTTCCCTTATGCTTCTCAATAGAGCAATAGCCATGCCAACTAAAATAAAAATTAAAATTCAGTAGCTTATAATTCTTAAAATTTGTAGCAACATGAGCATTAGAGTATGTTAAAAATAAAACAACTTTCTTTAGTTAAACCTTTACAAAATAAAAAATGTAAATATTTATTTACACCACTCCATTTAAGTGTAAAAATATATTTACATTTGTAAAATAATATTTACATTTTGATATTATATTTCTTTATCTTATTCATTATGGTCGTATGAGACACCTTTAATATTTTTGCTGTCTTTCTATAGCTTCTATTACTTTTTAAAACCCTTGAAATGATTTCCTTTTCCTTCTGCTCTAGCTCGTCCTTTAGCGAAGGCTGTTCTTTTTCCATATTAGCTATGATATTTGGAACATAGCCTTGATTCTCATTTTTAAAATCAATAATCAATTCTTTAGTAGTTAAAAACTGTCCTTCACATAAATTCATAGCTCTCTCTACCACATTTTGGAGCTCTCTAACATTGCCCGGCCAGTGATATTTCATTAAATCGCTGATGAACTCTAGCTGCGCTCCTTTAATATCTCTTTTTATTCTTTTGTTAAGCTTATCTATAAAAAATTGTACTAAGCTAGGTATGTCCTCTAATCTCTCCCTTAGGCTTGGAATACATATAGGTATAACATTTAACCTATAATATAAGTCCTCTCTAAATAGTCCATGGCTAATCATGTCCTCAAGATTTTTATTAGTAGCAGCTATTATTCTTACATCCACAAATTCTTCTTTATTGCTGCCTATTTTTCTTATGGTACCTTCCTGTAATACTCTCAAAAGCTTAGCTTGAAGCACCATGGAAAGTTCCCCTATTTCATCTAAAAACAAGGTACCTTCGCTAGCCTCTTTAAAAAGCCCGTCCTTCCCATTTTGCATAGCACCAGTAAAACTTCCTTTCTCATAGCCAAATAGTTCACTCTCTAGTAAGCTTTCAGGTAAAGCCGCACAATTGATAGTAACAAAGCTTTTATTTTTTCTATCACTAGAATAATGAATAGCCTTTGCAAAAAGCTCCTTTCCGGTGCCGCTTTCCCCTCTTAAAAGTACCGTTGAATTGCTTTTAGCCACCGCGCCCGTGATCTTCTTAACTTTTTCAATGCTCTGACTGCTTCCTATGATATCCTTAAAGGCACTGTGCTCTACGGTGGAAATTATATCTACCAACTGCCTTGCTTTGTTAAAATCCTTTATAGAGGCCACAGCTCCTATTACCTCATCATTATCATTTTTTATGGTTCTTCCCGTAGATATATAATCAATCTCTCCACGATCATTTTTCAAATTAAACTCCAAATTGTCATACTCCACTCCACTTTTAATCAAGTTAACAATGGGGGTTTCCTCACCTATGAGTTTCCTTATATCTCTTCCTATAACTTCCTCTTTTTTATAGTTAAATAACTCTTCACAATAGTTGTTAAAAATGCTGATGTTAAAATTTCTATCCATAGAAATGATTCCTTCGTCTACTGAATCTATCACCGCTAAAAGCCGCCTTTCATCCTGTTCATGATACAGCAGTTCCATTTCATTTATGGAGATAACATCTTCAATTTCACAAAGCTCCTCTTTTAAAGCTCCCTTTATTTTCTCATCTATATCCTCTATCTTCACACATACTCTTTGAAAGAACACTTCCATAGAAATTAAATTAATATTTCTCTTATAGATTTTTTCTAATAGTTCTACGGTTATTCCTAACCTATCTCGGGTGATAATTTCAAATCTAATCATTTAAACCATCCTCTTAATATAATAAAAATCCAATTACTCCCGCTACCACAGTCATTAAAATAGGATCAGCCTTAAACTTATATGATGCTATAAAAGCCGCGGCAAAAATTATAATGCTTTTATAGTCTATAAAAGATCCCTTAGTAACTAATAGGGCCGCCGCTGCCACTAATCCTACTACCGCAGGGCGCAATCCTAAAAAGGCATTTTCTACATATTTATTATTTTTGAATTTGAAGAAGAAACGGCAAATTATAACCATTATTATTATAGAAGGCGCCACAACTCCTAAGGTAGCCAAGGCAGATCCAAAAATTCCTGCTGTTTTATAACCTATATATGTAGCACTATTAATGGCAATAGGTCCTGGAGTTACTTGAGATATAGCCACTATATCTATAAATTCCTTAACAGAAACCCACTGATTAGTAGAAGTTACTTCCTGCTGAATGAGAGGCAGCATGGCATAGCCTCCACCAAAGCTGAAAAGTCCTATCTTAAAAAAAGTTATAAAGATTTTTGTTAATAATCCTATATTCACTGCTGCCTCCTCCCTTTATACCAGCCATATATGTTGCCTCCTATAGCTGCTAATATAATTATATAAATAGCTGTTACCTTTAAAACTCCTACCACCACTGCAATCAAAATAGGTATTATTATGGTGTATTTATTTATTTTTGCACTTTTGCCCATCCTTATAACAGGAGCTGCTATAAGGGCTACCACTGCTGGCCTTATACCTTTAAAGATTCTCTCTACTACAGGGCTATCCTGAATGCCTACAAAAAATGAAGCAATAATCAGTATTATTATAAAGGAAGGCAGCACAGAGCCTAAGGTTGTAAATATAAGCCCTGGCACTCCTCCAACTTTATAACCCACAAACACTGCAGTATTTACCGCAATAGGTCCTGGAGAAGACTGGGCTAAGGCTAACATATCTACGAACTCCTCTTTTTCTACCCACTGTTTTTTATCCACTACTTCTTTTTCAATTAGAGGTACCATGGCATAACCTCCACCTATGGTAAATGCTCCAATCTTAAAAAAAACTAAAAACATATCTATTAATTTGTTCATAGTTACATCTCCTAAACATTATTTGTATATATGTTTACCATATATATTATACTTCTTTTACACTTTTATTTTACAGATAAAAAATGGTTAAATCTATATTAATATATATCTTATATATAGGTTAATATTCTTCCTTTGTTTTATTCCTGTTTTAATTCTTCCTTAGTCTGCCCTGTCATCTAATAAATAAACAACCTGTCTTATCTAATACGACATAAATTTTCCTTTATGGAATCAATATATATTTTTTCAAATTATTTCTGTGGATAACTCTTGTGGTTTTTTATACTTATCCACAAAACAATGCACACCTTGTGCACAACTTTTAATTTAACCTCTGATAAATCAATAACCCACATTACTATGTACAATTATCCACAGTTTGTGGATTCTATAGTGTATTATAAAAACAAAAATCCCCAGATAATATATCTCTGGAGATTTTTAGTCCACCACAAATAGACCTATGAAAAACAATCATAGGTATCCTCTATTTATAGGAGGCTGTGAAAAAAGGTGTTCTATAGGTTTCCCTACACCGCGCGTGGAGTCCCACGAGCGGCCCGTGAAAAAGAACACCTATGTTTTTCACATCCTCCTATATTTCTTTATTTTTTATTTATATAATTTCTCAGCATTATATTCTTCTTGTCCTAAGAGCATATTTTCTAAGCACCCAAAATCATAGCTTCTCTCTTCTATATTCCAATTGCTTTTCTTTGATGGATAATTATAGCCATAACCTTTATGACTTTGAGCTTTAGTATTCTTATCTTTCATATCCTTAACTTTTTCCACTAGAGCATTAACCTTTTGAGTCACTACTTTTAACATCACAGTATATAAATTTGATATGCTACCTCTTCGCTGCTTCTTCAAAAGCCCAGCATTAATAAGCTCTTCAATATATCTTTGAATAGTTCTTACAGATTTATTCAATTTCTCTGCCAAATAATTTTGTGAAGGAAAGCATTCTGTCTTTTCGTTATAGCACATGCTCTGAAGCAAGAAAAACAGCTTAAAAGCCCCATCAGATATATTAAAGCTCATTATACTATTATCTATATTAGTGTATGACATAAAAAAATCCCCCTTTTGCACTAGTGCTTGCTCTGTAACCTTAAAACAGAGTGTTATCACTTAGATATGCAGTTTAGGGAGATGTTGCAGAAATTTTTATAAACTTTTAATAAATTTTATTTATTATGCTGTCTTAGTTATAATAAACTCTTATATTTGTATAAAAATTTATAATTTGAATTATAACTATTTAAATACTATCATTATTACTGTACTAAATTAGGAGATGATTTTATGGAATGGTTCAAGGAACATATTATAGGAATATTTATATCACTATTATTGGCACTGGTTGCTACAAAATTAGGGTCTTTATTTCCCATTATAGGTGGTCCTGTATTTGGTATTGTAATGGGGATAATCATAAACAATACTTTGGGTAAGCCTAAAGCTGCCTCTAAAGGCATCGCCTTTACATCAAAAAAAATACTTCAATGGGCAATAATTGTATTAGGAGCTGGTTTAAACCTCATGCAGGTTTTAAATACAGGATTAAGTTCCTTTTCAGTAATGATATTTACGCTTTCCGCTGCCTTTATAACTGCTTATGTCTTTGGAAAACTACTTGGGATTCCTAAGAATTTAAGAAACTTAATAGGAGTAGGTACTGCTATATGCGGTGGTTCTGCCATAGCTGCAATTTCCCCCATTATAGAAGCGGAGGATACTGAAATAGCTTATTCTGTTTCCACCATATTTTTATATAATATAATAGCTGTATTAGTCTTTCCTCCTATTGGCCATATCATAGGCTTCTCTGATAAAGCCTTTGGCCTTTGGGCAGGCACTGCTATAAACGATACATCTTCAGTAGTAGCAGCAGGCTATGCTTTCAGTAACGTGGCTGGAGCTTATGCTACCATTGTGAAGCTTACAAGGACTACCATGATTATACCTATATCCCTTATTTTTGCCTTTATTACTTCCTATAAAAAGAAAAAAGAATCTACACAAGATTCAAAGGTTAATTATAATATCAAAAAGATATTCCCTTGGTTTATCCTAGGCTTTCTCCTAGCTTCCTTGCTTAATACTATGGGACTTTTTACTGGAGCTAGTATTAAGTATATAAACCTTACAGCTAAATTTATGATAGTGATGGCTCTTTCAGCTATTGGTTTAAATACTAACTTTAAAGCTATTATTAAAAACGGACTAAAACCCATGTTACTTGGCCTTATTGTATGGTTTTCCGTAGCTATAGTAAGCATATTGGTTCAGTTTTCTACAGGGCAAATATAATTTTTTCTAAGTGGTATGGATGTAGATCACAAACTATATCCTTCACCACTTTTTCTTTAAACTATTTATCCGTACTCTTTTTCCCAAAAATCTTATAGAGCACCTTATCATACTCTCCTAGCTTATCCGCTAGCATGTGCCAATTTTTATGTTCTGCATTAGCCACCTGTATTTGGTTAGCTTCTATATTCTCTACTCTTTCTTTAATTTCTTTTATGTCTGAAGCCATTTGCTCTAAAAGTGCCTTTATTTCATCCATTCTCATAAACCTCCTTAAAATACAAGTTAATTGTATTTATAATAGGTCATCTGTTTGATATTGTCAATTTATATAACGTAACAAATATGAATAAATCATTTTGGAAAGAATATCTATAATCATTCTTTCCATTGTATTAATCTTAATTTATAATTATAATTTTTGTAAGTATAATTAGATTAGTAAAATATTGAGAATAGTTAGAGGGGGTAAATAAAATAATGGAAATACGCTTTGAAGAATTTAAAGATGAAATTGATACTCTTGTAGAATTTCTAACCTCAGATACTTGGGAATTCTTTGGAACACCGAACCTAAAGCCAGAAAGGATCAGAGCAAGCTATGAAAACCATTATTATACTGGGGATGAATGCAAAACAATTTGGGTTATTTCAGACCAGGATACAAAAGTGGGAATGATAAGGCTTTATGACTTACAAGATAGCACTCCCATGTTTGATATAAGAATTTTGAGTAAGTACAAGGGCATGGGAATTGGACCAATTACTCTCAATTGGTTGGTTGATTATGTATTTAATAATTACTCTGACAAGGACAGAATAGAGGGTGTTACAAGACAAGATAACTATGCTATGAGATGTGTATTCCATAAGTGTGGTTTTGTTAAAGAAGGCCACCATAGAAAAGCATGGGTAGGTACTGATGGAATAGCATATGATGCCATTAGTTATGGCATTATAAGAGAAGATTGGCAAAACGGGCAACCTACGCCAGTAAATTGGAATGACTTTAAGTATTAAGTATATAGACTATAAGTGCTAAGTATATAAATATTAATATTCTTAAAACATGCATTAAGGGAAGTTTACTACTTCCCTTAAAAATTGTCCTAATATCAATACTATTTTAAAGCATAGCCTAATTTTTTTAGCAATCTCTATAAGCTATATTCGCAAAGCACTTTATAAAAAAAGCTTCATCCTTAGAGGGTTCTCTATGGTATGTGTCTGAAAATCTTTTAATGGCTTCTTCCACGGAAACACTTTCCTCAACTACTTGTCCGGTTATTCTTAATTGCTCCCAAAAATTCACTATTTCTTTTCTATCGCATAGCGACTCGTGAGACAGAATATAATATTCAGTATCATAGCTTTCAATAATATCTATCATGTCCAATAGTTTTTTTCTATGATATCCGTAGACTCCATCTTGAGTGCCGCCATAGGCACAATCTCCCATAAACATAACCTTTTCCTCAGGAATATAAATTATGCTGGAATCATCAGTATGAGGGCCACCAACTTTTTTTATAATACAGGTTATTCCTCCTAGATCTATTTCAATGCTATCCTTATAGGTTATATCTATATGTCCTAAAGCAAAATCCCCTCCTTCTGGAAACTCCGCTTTTATGCATTTAACAGAAAATTCATTAAAAATCTTGTCCTGCAAATACTTTTCTAAAGATGGCTCATCAAAATTTAAATTTTTTATTTTGTTTAATCTTTCTTTCGTGCTTTCATGAGCAATAGTTGTTAAATTCATCTCCCCAATACCAAAGGTATGATCCCAGTGATGATGGGTTATGGCTAAATACTTCACTGGTGGAATATCCATGGCTTCTAGCTCTGATAAAAACTCTCTAGCATGTCTAGGTGAATTACCAGAATCAACAATCAAACTATATCTATCCCCGCATACAACTCCTAAGGTGGGTCTATCAGTTTCATTACTATTTGGCATATAATAAATCCTGTCTGTCAATTTATTAAGCATATAAATCCTCTCCTTGTCTCTCTACCCTTTGTTTTAAATTCATCTTAAATATAATCCATTTATATTCTTATAACAAGCTAAATAATTATACATATTTGTTTTTTATCTTCTGTAGGATTTGTATTGCGGCATAAAAATACCGTAAAATTCTTTTGAATAATACGGTGTACTAGTAAATTATTCATTTTTTAGTTGTTACGTTAAATATGAATATGACGAACTAAAGATAAAAAATATCACAAAATCCATCCTGGATAGTGTGATATTTCGCTTTTCTATTTATGTTTATAAAATTATAGCAATAGTTTTTCTACTTCTCTCCAGTCAAAACATCTTTGCCCTGTCCAATTTTTATTCCAATCAAGTTCCTTTCCAAAACATATTTTTAATTTTGCATCACTACTTAAAAGATTTTCTGAGTGATCATCAATAAATATTGAATTCTTCATATTTACAACACTTTTATCAGTCTTTATTCCCTTTGCTTCCACAACATTAGCAAGTAATATAACATTATCTACAATAGATAAATTCTCTTTTATCCATTTGGCCTTAAAAGAAATATTTTCTAAAGTTCCAATAGAGCAAATTGCCAATTCATACTTACTTGCTAATCTTTCAATAACCTCCTTAGCATAAGGCATTAATTCTAAATTTCGAAAAAATTCTTCACTTGAAAATATAACTTCTTGATGATCTACTAAATTGCATTGATCCTTAAGATCGTATCTATTAACTTTATTATGATCAGCTTGTACAAATCCATCATGTTCTCTATAAAGGGAATTGTAAATGTTACAATATGTTTTAACTGAATCGGCAATAGTACAATCAAAGTCTATGAAAATTTTATTCATTCGTTGTTTTCAACCTTTCCTTTCTTGTTAGTCTCTTCATATGTGCCTGACTTAATCAATATTACAATTATATCATTTTTCTTTAAAACTTAATAAATTAATTTGTACTTTAATATTACTGAGATTTTCAATGAAAAACAAATAAAATCACAGGTCTAGCTATTACTATTCTACCTGTGATTTTATATACTATTTTATTGCTTTGCATCTTTTATTAAAAGCTGTCGTTACTAGAAGTCCCTCTTTATTTATTACTAATATACACTATTTTCTTAATACTAGCCAAAGACAAGCAATAAGCTTCTGCTAGGCGTTCTTTGCTTTCTCCGCCTTTATATCTCTTTCTGATCTCCATATTTCTTCTAGCTATATCTTCCCTTGCTCCAGACCTTTCGCCCCATTCACTTCGTATACCTGGCTCTCTTGGAATGTACAGATATTGGCCTTGAACATATCTTTGAATCTCTTCTACCAATCTCTTTGGTAATATATTTGATGCTGTAGTATATTTCATTTCCCTCTCTCCTTAGAAAAAATTCCATCCTAAGGGTACAAGGTCTACTTCAAAATATACTAGGCGATTATTTAAAATTAATCTATAATTCTATCGTCCTAATCTATTTAATAGACCTTGCACGATATGTCCTCGAAAGCATTCTTAGCATATAAATCCCCCTTTATAAACCTTATTTCAAAACTTATCCTTACACTTATAAATTATCCTCTATAGACTAGAATTAGTAAATAGCTTATTTTATCTTATATGAAAAATACCGCATTTAAACCATAAAGTTTGTAGCAAAATATATTACCTATTCTAATCCCTATCTCTTAATAGCACTGCCTTTATTCTTCTTACTCCTGAAGCTACGCTTTCCTCCTTAACAATTTTAAAATACCCAAGCTCTGAAGTATTTTCCACATGAGGTCCTCCACATATTTCCTTGCTAAAGTCCCCGATAGTGTATACTTTTACTACCTCTCCGTATTTATTAGCAAAGAGGCCTTCAGCTCCACTTTCCTTTGCCTTCTCATATGGTATTTCTTCACAGGTTATGCTCATACTTCTCTTTATAGCATTATTTACGATATCCTCTACGGTTTTTAATTCCTGTGAGGTAAGCTTTTGTCCATGGGTAAAGTCAAATCTAAGTCTTTCCTTTGTTATATTGCTTCCTTTTTGCTTTGCATGCTCCCCAAGAACAAGCTGTAATGCTCTATGCAATAGATGAGTTGCTGTATGGAGGGCAATAGTCTCTGAAGTATCATCTGCTAGCCCTCCTTTAAATTTTTCAGCTGCTCCCTGTCTTGATAGTTCCTGATGATTTTTAAAAAGCTCTTTAAAACCTTGTAAATCAATTTCTACACCATTCTCCTTTGCAAGTTCTCCAGTTATTTCTGGAGGAAAGCCATAGGTATCATACAGATTAAATACAGTTTTAGCATTTAAAATATTAATATTTTCCTTTTTAAGACCTTCAAGAATCTTATAAAGCCTTGCTTCACCCTTTTCTAAGGTAGTCATAAACTTGTCTTTTTCTTCTTGAAGAATATTAATTATATTCTCTTCATTCTTCTCTAGCTCTCCATACATATGCCTCAAGCTATTAATAACTACAGTAGCTAGTCTACATATATTATCTGGATTTATTTCGAGCTTTCTCATATAACGCACTGCTCTTCTGATAAGTCGGCGCAGTATATAGCTCTGATCCATATTACCAGGCAGCACCCCATCTGTTATGATAAAGCAAGCTGCTCTTATATGATCTGCAATTATTCTAAAACTTACCTCATCCTTCTTATTTGAAAGAAGCTTTATTTCTTCCATTACCTCTGAGAAAAGTTTAGTCTCATATATATTATCCTTATGCTCCATTAGCGCTGTAACCCGCTCAAGACCTAAGCCTGTATCAACATTTTTCTGCTTAAGAGGCGTAAAATTCCCCTCAGAATCCTTATAGTATTCCATAAATACATTGTTCCATATCTCCCAATACTTGCCGCAGTCACAGGATGGTCCACAGCCCTTAGAGCACCTTGGCTTTAAAGTATCATAAAATATTTCAGTGTCAGGACCACAGGGTCCTGTTACTCCTGCCGGCCCCCACCAATTATGCTTCTTCCCGTAATAGTATATATTTTCTTCTTTTACTCCAAGGCTTCTCCAAACCTCAGCTGCTTCTACGTCTCTAGCTGCATCCTGATCTCCTGAAAATACACTTACTGAAAGCCTCTCCGGATCAAGCTTCAAGCAATTAACAAGAAAGTCATAGCTCATCCTAATGGCTTCCTCCTTAAAATAGTCACCTAAAGACCAATTTCCAAGCATTTCGAAAAAGGTAACATGAGTATCATCACCCACCTCATCAATATCATCAGTCCTTAAGCATTTTTGATAATCAACAAGTCTCTTACCTAAGGGATGAGGTTCTCCAAGAAGATAGGGTACCAAAGGATGCATTCCTGCAGTGGTAAATAAAACACTAGGATCATTTTCTGGAATCAGAGATGCTCCTGAAATAACCCTGTGATTTCTTTCATTAAAAAATTCAATAAACTTGTTTCTGATTTCTAAAGCATTCATTTTTACTCCTCCTACTTTTCTTATTGTTTTAATTTTTAGCAAATAAAAAAACTCTCCTATCCCTATAAAAGGGACGGAAGAGTTTAAATCCGCGGTACCACCCTAGTTAGCCATACAGTGACTTTACCTGTAAGCTCGCTCAAACCAGTACTAACATACTGTGCCTTTATAACGTAAGGAAACGTCTCTCTCTACTGGCTGCACTTTGGAGAGGAAGCTCAAGAGCTGCGTTCAATATAGTCACCTGTTAGATTTTCACCAAACTCTAACTCTCTTTGAGGACTTCTATACCTACTCTTCTCTATCATAGCTTTTAGATTTTTACTTTTCATATCATTAAACTATTTCGAATTTTATGAATTTAATGTTTTTATTATTATATCTGGTTAATTTTATAAAGTCAACTACTGTTGTGTTTGAATCTATGATACTAGAAAGCCACCTGTTTAAAAGTTCACTAATCCAGCATTTTGCTATCTATCTCCTGCATAATTCTTGAAATAAAGTCTTCTAGTAAGCAGCTGCCTTCATCACCATTTTTCCTGCTTCTAAGAGATATGCTTGATGAGTTTTGTTCTTTTTCTCCTAAAATAATAATGTATGGCACTCTCTCATTTCTAGCATCTCTAATTTTATAGCCTATTTTTTCTGCTCTAGAGTCTAAGCTAACTCGGATATTTTTTTCTTCTAGCTTATTTATTAAGGCTTCGGCATAAGCATTATATTGCTCTGATATAGGCAGAACTTTAACCTGGACTGGTGATAACCATGTAGGAAACTTACCTGCAAAGTGTTCTATTAAAATACCGATAAATCTTTCTATACTGCCAAAGATTACCCTGTGTATGACGATAGGTCTATGCTTTTCTCCATCACTGCCGATATATTGCAGATTAAATCTTTGTGGAAGCTGAAAATCTAATTGTATAGTGCCGCACTGCCATGTTCTCCCTATGCTATCTTCTAAATGGAAGTCAATTTTAGGACCATAGAAGGCACCATCCCCTTCATTAATCCTAAAGTCCATATTCATTTCCTCTAATGCTCCTTGGAGTGCACTTTCTGCTAATCGCCACTCTTCATCGCTTCCCATAGAGTTTTCTGGCCTTGTTGAAAGCTCCACAGTATACTTAAAGCCAAATCTTTCATAAACCTCATCTATAAGCTTCACTACACCCTTTATTTCATCCTTAATCTGCTCTGGCAGCATGAATATGTGGGCATCATCTTGAGTAAAGGCTCTAACCCTCATAAGTCCATGTAAGACTCCGGATAGTTCGTGCCTGTGTACCCTTCCCAATTCTCCTGCTCTTATGGGTAAATCTCTATAGGAATGAGCTTCAGATTTGAATACAAGCATTCCTCCTGGACAATTCATGGGCTTTATAGCAAACTCCTCTTCGTCTATATTTACAGTATACATATTCTCTTTATAGTGAAACCAATGCCCTGATGTTTCCCAAAGGGCCTTGTTTAATATCATAGGAGTTTCTATCTCCACATATCCATATTTCTTATGAAGCTCTCTCCAATATTCAATTAGCTTATTTTTTAAAACTACTCCCTTAGGAAGAAAGAACGGAAATCCTGGCCCTTCCTCCATTAAAGCAAATAGCTTCAGCTCTTTTCCTAGTTTTCTATGGTCTCGCTTTTTTGCTTCCTCTAGCATATTTAAATATTCATCAAGCTCACTCTTCTTAGCAAAGGCTGTGCCGTAGATTCTTTGAAGCATTTTATTTTTTTCACTGCCTCTCCAATAAGCCCCAGCCACTGATAAGAGCTTGAAAGCTTTTACCTTTGAAGTATTCAACACATGAGGTCCTGCACACAGGTCTATAAAATCTCCTTGCTTAAAGAAAGTTAACTCTTCTCCCTTTGGTAAATCATTTATAAGCTCTTTTTTATAATCTTCTCCTTTTTCCTCCATAAGCTTTAAAGCCTCTTCTCTAGAGAGTACTGATCTTTCTAACCTTAAATCTTCTTTTACTATTTTCTTCATTTCTTCTTCAATTCTCTCCAATACCTCCATAGTAAAGGCTTCTTCCACATCAAAGTCATAATAGAATCCGCTTTCTATGGCTGGTCCTATAGCTAACTTAGCCTCTGGATATAATCGCTTTACTGCTTGAGCAAGTATGTGAGCAGCGGTATGCCTAAGTGCCTTTTTCCCTTCTTCTTCGTTAGCATTGATTACATTACCATCTTTTAAAACAACCTTTAACATAAATATTCCTCCTTCAAAAAATAATAAAACTCGCCCCTAGTAAGGGACGAGTATTTTCGCGGTTCCACCCAAATTACAGGAGTATATTAAAACAGCACTCCTATCTCTCATATAGGAGGCTGTGAAAAAAGGTGTTCTATAGGTTTCCCTACACCGCGCGTGGAGCTCCACGCGCGGCCCGTGAAAAAGAACACCTATGTTCTTCACATCCTCCTATAGATAAACACTACAAAAACTTACTTTATATATGTTGCAAAATAGCATCTTTAAGCTATTATGGGACATGTATAAAGTGATAGTCGAAGCTGTTTATCTCAATATCTTTAACGCAGATTTACGGATTGTACTTACTTAGGTTCAGTAATCAGCTCAGAGGTGGTTTTCAGTAACACTTGCTCAAGAAACCTTTCAGCCGGTGAGTCTCTCTCTCTTTTAGCAGTAAGTCACTTACTCTTCCTCTTCATAACTTTTAAATATTATTTTAATCATGACAAAAAACAAAAAACCCATCCCAAACTAAGGGACGAGTATTATCGCGATTCCACCCAAATTACAGAAGCATAGTTAAACTACTTCTGTCACTCAATACCATTAACGCTGGTTTGCGGATTTACCTACTTAAGTTCAGCAATCAGCTCAGAGGTGGTTTTTCAACAACACTTGTTCAAGAAACCTTTCAGCCGGTGAGTTTCTCTCTCTGTTAACAGTAGACTATCTACTTTTCCTCTTCATAGCTTTTAGTTTAAAACTATTCTATTCTAAAACCTTCTTATTGTCAACATATAGGAGGCTATGAAAAAAGATGTTCTATAGGTTTCCCTACACCGCTCGTGGAGCTCCACGAGCGGACCGTGAAAAAGAACACCTATATTTTTCACAGCCTCCTATAGCTTGAATTTTTTTAATCTTTATAATCTTTACATATTCTCAAGCTTACTTTCATCCACTATTGTTCTTTTTGAATAATAGAACCATGCTTTAATTCATCCTTCAGTAATTCATAAATAAAACTTGAACTTTCTTTGTATAATCCAGTTTCCTCATCTAATAATTTTTCAAATATTTGGGAATTATATACAACTCCCATAGCTGCCTCTATACTAGATTCTTCATCTTCACACAAAAATTTTATTAATTCTTGTATAATACCTTCAATTAGCTCTTTTCTTATATTCATATCATTTACCCCCGACTAATTTTAGATACTTTAATGATTTTTCCGTATGAAAAGAATATTGATTTGAAAATTTCTTGTATTTCATTTCTTTAACTAGTATATTAATATCTATTAATCCTCTTGTAAAAGTTCTAAATAATAATGCCAAATCATCATCAGCAACAGGCCCAACTACTAAATCATACTTGTTGTCATTATTGCAGTTTAGACTGTTGATATTAGAGAACTTTCTATCTCTGTTATTTAATACAAAAATCGCCCATTCTTCTGTAGTCCCATCAAATATTTTTACATTTAATTCTTTAGATTTATAAATCTCCTCATTAAAATCAAATTCATTTACATAGGGATTACCACCATAAATTTTAGCTACTCTTTTAGCCATTAATTCTGCTTGTTCTTTTATAGCAGTACAATAAAATCCTTTTCCAAAATCTTTATATGGTCTACACTTTTCTAAGTCAATAGCAGATATAATCATGTTAGAACCATGGTACAATTTCATATTAAATGTCCCCCATTATTTTTGGCAATTGTAGTAATATCATCTATTGCTTCTTCAATACTTAATGTATGCTCAATCTCATAATTTTCATTAAGAAATCTTATTGCATTAAATTTATTTAAATAGTTAAACGCATCCTTATAATTCATAATGAATCTCTCTGCAAATTCATTAACACATACTACCATATAATCTATTTTATTTTGCTCTTCCTTACTCATATAATCCACCTTCATCTAAAAATATTTTCTAAAATTATTATATCATAATTTATATTTATTATCTTTTGCACTACATTGTTTTTTAACCTAATAAATATAGGTTATTCATCCTATAATTTTCTTAGCATTACTTTTATGTAATATCCCTTACCTAATATTCTCAAACTTACTTCCATCCACTGTTTTCCCATACTTTTTTAAATTCTCAAAGTAGCTTTCTATTTCTCCCTTTGAATTATATAGGACTACATCCTCTATTTTTGAGGTAATATCTATGGTAAAATATTATTGTAATTTAGATGAAGAGAGGTTGATAGCTATGGTGGATGAAAATAAATATAACCTTAACATGGATATAAAATATGATTATCTTGAGGTAATAAAGGTTCCAGAGATAATTGAAAACTGCAAAGAGAAATGGTTTAACCAGACTCTTTGTAAAGTGAATTCATCTGTTTTAAGGCTTGGAATATTTGAAGGTGAATTTCATATGCATAAGCATGATAATGATGATGAAGTATTCTATGTTTTAGATGGTGAACTATTAATTGAAAGTGAAAAGGGCAGTTTTAAATTAGCAAAGAATGAAGGAATATGTATTCCAAAGGGAACTATGCATAGACCTATAGCAAATACTAAGACAATAGTTTTAATGATTGAAAATGAAGGTATAAAGCCCATAGGTGATTGATAAGCTTATTTAAATCCATGTTTTTATTGCAATTATGGAAACATACATTGTACGAGGTAATAGTAAAACGATTAAATCTTTAAGTACCATATTTTCAGAAATGATAACTATGGTATTTTTTTATGACCTTTATTTTTATTATAGTAAAAAATACTTTTATACTCTTCCCTTAAACCAATGTTTATAGTTATAAGACCTATAACTAATAAGATTAAATACATTTTGAAATCCATAAAAAAATCCATCTTGGTTTTATTAAGTACTCTATTCAAAAATATTACTGCAAATGCCAAACTTGTTTTACTCTTTATCTTAACTTCTTCTTTCCAAGGAACACTTACAAGTTTATTTAACTCTTTCATAGAAGGAAATATCATATAGATAGTCCCATCTACTTTCGCTATGTTACTTATAATAAATATAAAAAGAAAAGCCAATAAAAATATAATATTTACTTGAGTAGCTTTAAATCTGTTAGATATAAAATATATAAAAGTTAAAATAAGAAAAGATATAATGTTAGCAATGATTATCTTTCTTTTGTATAGGTTTATGATATTTTTATTCATAAATTCACATCCCTACATTACATTTTTATAAATTATACCATATATTTCAAATTAATGGTAGCCACTCCATAGAAATGAAGGTATTTCCCAGGAAAAATCATAAGTAGCTTCTTTTATATTTTACTTTTTTCTATCAACTTCTCTAATATAGCTTACATACTTCTGACATAACAACCCTACATCTCTCAACAATCCAATCCAGGCAGCGTTATCTGCTCATATTTATTTTTTTCTTCGAATTCATGAAGATAATTGAAGCATTCTTTAATGTCGATTAATATTCCATGCGATTTACAGGTACTTCTAATAATGCTCATTAACCGCTCATTGTTAGGACTCGGTATTTGATATGCATAGTTATACTTTTTAATATATTGATCCTTCATTCCCGGAAAATGCTCATCCAGCTTTTTATAGAAATATTCCCTGTTTCCTTCTCTTAAGGTCAATCCCATACCAAAACAAATGATTCCATGCACTTTAGCTTCTATACAATAATCTAAAATCCCCCGAATATTTTCCTCTGTATCATTAATAAATGGTAAAATAGGAGAAAGCCAAACCACGGTAGGAATTCCATTGTCCTGCATTATCTTCAGCACCTCAAAACGTTCTTTTGTAGTACTCACATTAGGCTCTATAATTTTACACAGATCTTCATCAAAAGTAGTAAGTGTCATCTGCACTACACACTTTGTCTTCTCATTGATTTTTTTAAGCAGATCCAAATCCCTTAAAATTCTTGCTGACTTAGTTTGTATGGCTAATCCAAATCCATAATCATGAATAAGTTCAATACACTTTCTTGTATTCCTAAGCCTTTCTTCCAAATGAATATATGGATCGCTCATTGCCCCAGTGCCTATCATGCATTTCTTCCTTTTCTTTTTAAGAGCTTCCTCTAAAACTTCTGGTGCATTTAACTTCACCTCAATGTCTTCAAAATCATGCTGCATCTGATAGCATCTGCTTCTTGAATCACAATAAATGCAGTTATGAGTACAACCCCTATATATATTTATTCCATTTTGAGCAGATAAGATACCTTTTACCTTTGTTTCATGCATAATGGCCTCCTTTTATCTACAATTATCTGACACAAGCATTTACTTTCTCAAAATATGCTCCAGTAATGCTTCACAGCCCTCTTTAATATCCTTATAGGTTTCATCAAAATTTCCAGTATACCATGGGTCCGCAATATCTCGAGGGTGGGTGGAAAAATCAAGAAGTCTATGAATTTTTCCATCTTTGTCCTCTCCAATAATTCTCAACACATTTTTAATATTGTAGCTCTCCATACAAATTATATAATCATAAATTTCATAATCTTTTTTTGTAAGTTGGACAGCAGTCTTCCCCTCACAAGAAATCCCTACTTCGCGTAGCTTACCTTTTGTTCCTGAGTGTACAGAATTTCCTATTTCTTCTCTGCTGGTAGCTGATGACGCTATATAAAACTTATCCGAAATATGTTTCTCCTCCACCATATGACGAAATACAAATTCAGCCATAGGACTACGGCAAATATTGCCATGACATACAAACATTATTTTCACCATGTTTTAACAGCTCCTTATTTAAAATAACGTACACCTTTCACGGCTTCACCTACTATATTTTGCTTTTTTCCAGCAACTTTTCCAAATAAACAGACTTTAATTGCTTTGAAGCCATAGCTCTTTTAAGAGGTGGCATTTTAAGTATGGCTCCTAAGATAGCCTTCATAGCTCTATGGCTTTTCAGTGCTTCATTATCAAAAATGAGATTTTGAAGCTGACCTTTTTCTATAGCCATGGATGCGATTCTATGAACAGAATTTACTGGAGTTATAACCCTTTTATCTCTTGCTTTTAATGTAATACTTCCTATTTTACAGTTTCTCAAACAAACGCCACAACCTATGCAAGCCTCTTTGTTTAATTCAATCCTCTTAGTGTTATTCTCCTTATCCTCCACTATATCTATGGCATCTACTGGACATACTTTCACACATCTTCCACATTTAACGCAGCTTTCATTATTAATGCTAGCTATAAAATTTGTGGTTTCCACAGGATGAAGCATACCTAATTTCCTTGTAGCTACAAAAGCTTCACAGCAGCAAGAGCAGCAGTTACACATAAAGCTTGGCATATTTCTTACATTTTCTCCACACTGCACTAAATTAGCTTCATAGGCTCTATGTAATACTTCCTTTGCCTCCACCACATCTATTTTTCTTGCATAAGAATTTTTAATCAAGGACTTTGCCGTATCATTAAAGGTCATACAAGTTTCCATAGGAGCGTCACAAACCGTTCCTAAATGATGATTTTTATGACGGCAATAGCACATAGAAAGCCCTATTTCTCTTGAATTTTCTATTATGTGAGTAGCTTTTTCATAATCTAAAATATGTAAAGTGTCGTCATTCCCGTTCATATCTAAAGCTGGCTCTTGAACAAAAGCTCTTCCTAATTTAGTTTCCGTAGACCAAAAAAGCTCCCTCACAAAATCTTCTTCCACGAAAATATACTGATGATATAACTCACTTAATAACTTTTGGTCTATATCCCCTCTGGTTCTCATAAGGGCAAACTCCATAAAACCAGCCATAGGAGGAGGAAGTACAAAGTGTTTAACTCCATCCTTTTCACTATCTAAAATCAATGCCCTTTTTGCTAACTCTTCTAAGATTATTTCTGCTTCCTTTTCTGAAGTATTCCAGATATAGCTTGCAGTCTTTAAAGTGAAAGGCCTTATGGGAAGTTTCGCCACTAGCTCTGCCTCTCGCTTTGTATATAACATCTCTAGTATTTTATATAAGGTTTCTGAAGGAGGTGCTCCTTGTGGAAATTTATTTAATCGTTCTTCTAAGCTTTTATAGGCTTCTTTGGCAACTATGTGGGACATATATTTTTCTCCTTATAATTCATCTTGATTTATAAGTATTTTCTATAAATACTATCTAGTTATTTATATTTCTTAGCTTTAACATTTCACTATTTTTTAAATCTTTAAAAATAATAATATTATTGTAAATAAATCAAATTTCAAAGTCTGCAATACCAAGCGGCTCTCCATTCCTTTATATCGCGCAATTGCAATTGAGCATATATTTCATTATATCATTATTGTATTATTTAACATAATTATACACAAACTGATTCTCAAATTTTAATGCTTAAAAACTTAAGAACTACCAAACTGATTTTGTTCAATTGGTAGTTCTCGCTAATGGTCTTTACTAAAATTTATACCCCTAGGGTTCTATACTATTAGTTCATTCCTTCTTTAATTTTTTCTATATCTTCTTTAGATAATCCGGTAGCCTTAATTACAGTTAATACGTCCACTCCCATAGACAATAGATTCTTTGCTATTTGAACTGCTTTGTTTAATTCCCCTTGTTCTATTCCCTCTTCTCTTCCTTGCTCTCTTCCTTGTTCTCTTCCTTCTTCTATTCCTTCTTCTCTGGCCTTTTCAAAAGTTTCTTTTATTGTCTTTGATATATTAGAAGTCATAATATTAACCTCCTCTTTGTTTGCTATTAAAATATTTTCTATTCCTTCTCCAATTTTATCTTTTATTTCTTCCGATAAAGTATTTCTTAACCAATGTCTTATTAACATCTTTTGTTCTTCATTTAAGTTATTAAAGTCTAAGGCTATATCTTTTACCCTTTCGATAAATTCTTCAATATCTACTTTTTGATCTAATAAAAATATTGCAGATGCTATATTCCCTAACTCCATTAATTCTTCTTTTTCATACTTATTTATATCTATAAGTATATACTCAAAATCTATTATATTATTTCCAAATAATTCACTTTTGTTTATAACATTCTTAAATTTTTTCTCTACTGTCCACTTATATTCCCCATTGTATAGCACTATAGGCACTATCGCCGGTAGTTTAAAATCTTTACTTCTGACTTGACTTCTTTCACTATTCCTTAAGACTTCTCTCCATATTTCTGACATATATAAGAATAATCTTATAGGCATGCTATAATCTACATAGGATTGAAACTCTAATAGTATATAAAATATTACTTCTTTATTATCTATGTTTGCTTTATAAACTACATCAGATTCTAGTTCTTCATAATCTGATAGAATATATGACTTATTTACTAATTCTATGTTATCCTTTGTAATTTCTTCTTTCCAAGAGCTTTTTACAAAGCTTTGAACCATAGTTGCTAAAATCTCTTTGTTAGAAAATAAATCTTTATAGCTTTTATCATGTATATTATGTATTTCTCTTTTTATTTTCATTTTAAAATATCACCTATCTCTGCTTTTCCTTATAATTATTATACCCTAACTCACTCCTTATTTAAACTCCTAAAAATTTAAAAACTACCAAACTGATTTTGTTCAATCTGTAGTTCTTAATACATGACTTTAAGTTTTGCTGATAAAGCTCCATTACCATCCTCTTAAGAATTCTCCTTAAAATCTTTTATATTCACCTACGAGATTCCTGGGAGGCAACTGAAGGTCAACTCTTTGATGATAAATTTAAATATATACTACGTTAAGGTTCAACAAATGCATATATGCTTCTTATCCTCTAAGAATACAATTTAAATACATCCTATGTTAAGGTTCAACTATAGTATGGGATACAGACACATCAAAAGTTCCTAAATTTAAATACATCTTATGTTAAGGTTCAACTTTCTAATCCTATAGCTCCTGTACTACTTAAGTCATTTAAATACATCTTATGTTAAGGTTCAACTTCTAGCTTTATAGCTACTTCAAACAGACCATTTTATTTAAATACATCTTATGTTAAGGTTCAACAACTTCATTTCATCATTGGTTAATTCAACTTTTTATTTAAATACATCTTATGTTAAGGTTCAACCTACTGTAGTTAATAAGGCTATCAATTTCTTAATTATTTAAATACATCTTATGTTAAGGTTCAACCTTAACTGATAATGAGGAGACAACCAACACTAGAATATTTAAATACATCTTATGTTAAGGTTCAACTTTATTGCAATATCAAGACCAAATATTATACTTAATATTTAAATACATCTTATGTTAAGGTTCAACCCACTATAAGGCATAATAGAGCAAGAGGAAGCCAATTTAAATACATCTTATGTTAAGGTTCAACTCATAAATGCTACTTTATAATTTAATCCCTCCATAATTTAAATACATCTTATGTTAAGGTTCAACCACACATAAAATAAAGATTTGAAAGTTTATTTAATATTTAAATACATCTTATGTTAAGGTTCAACCTTAGAGATTATGAGAAAAGGTAAGGCTGTAAGCTTATTTAAATACATCTTATGTTAAGGTTCAACTCAAACTTACAAAGACCAATAAAATGGGGAGTTTAATTTAAATACATCTTATGTTAAGGTTCAACTGTTTGCCATTTGCAAGGTCGTACATATATGCCATATTTAAATACATCTTATGTTAAGGTTCAACTTTATTCAATTTTGGCACCTCCTTATTCGCTATGATATTTAAATACATCTTATGTTAAGGTTCAACTAGTTATAGCTATGAGAAGCAAAATTTTAAATATAATTTAAATACATCTTATGTTAAGGTTCAACCACAGAACCATCCAGTGGTGGAAGTGATAGAGAAGAATTTAAATACATCTTATGTTAAGGTTCAACTGATTTTTGGAGAGATAAAAAGAGGTATTTAAAGCAATTTAAATACATCTTATGTTAAGGTTCAACATAAAAAAATTAATATACTTCAAATACAAAATTTAAATTTAAATACATCTTATGTTAAGGTTCAACGCATCATGAAGATAGAACAATATCTCCAACATGGTAATTTAAATACATCTTATGTTAAGGTTCAACCAACGAAAAAGAATTAGTAATAGACGTGAAATCTAAATTTAAATACATCTTATGTTAAGGTTCAACCACTGTAAAATCAACATTCTTTAATTCTATTATATCCATAAACCCATTGAAAATAAAGAGATTGATTAATTTTTTACCAGGCATCAAGCATTATTTTACTTTATTCAAAAAATCCCCTTTAAGCCTTTATCTCAAAGACTTTAAAGGAATTTAATTTTTTATGAGGTTGGTAAAATTAATTTTTAGCAAGACAGTACTCATACATTGGAAAATAAACTGTTACTGACATGATCCATGACTATATCCTTTAGATTCAGGCTATGTTAAAGAATAATATATCTGTTCATAATATAATAATTTTAGTTTATTACATTATAGTATACTTTTATGTCATTACTATTAAAGTATACGAGATCTCCTGTTTTTAAGTGCCATACCGCATTAAAAACTGTTGGATACTTTATTCCGTCCATATCTTTATAATTATTGCAAATTGCTGACCACTGTACCTTTTGTATGTTACCTTTACCATCATTATACTCTCTATCATCTGTAGTAAAACTTGTCATAGCACCTTTATCATCAAATTCAAAAATTCCACTTGCTGAAGTTCCATAATAAGTAATAGTAGCCTTCACATGAGTTTCGTCAATATCCTCCCAAGTAATAAAGTCTTGGAGAGCAGCATATGGCATCAGCAGACATTCTGCTAGGTAAGTAACAATACATGCCTTATTCATTACTTCACCCTTTTCATCAAATAAAGTTATAAGTTTTGATATTTGCCCCTTCATGCTCCCAATACCGTTTTGGTAAGAATCAATTCCCTCAAAAGGTATACCAAGTATACTGGTGTCAATTAATGCATACCTTGTTGGCTCAATCACAAAATTGTATAGTGTATATTTGATTTTGAGTTTCTTTGAAGCTTGTACAAAATCAACATCATTGAAAATTACTTTCATATTTGACATTTTAGGTTTACCAATATATCCGCAATAACGAAAGTATTTTTGCACTGGAAATGGCAATTTTGAAATATCTTCTTCAATAAAATTTTCATTTTGAATTCTTACTTTTGTTAATTGATTATTTATTAATTTTACAAATTCTGATTTGATTGGTGAATAAGAAAGATTAAACCATATTAATATTCCTAAAATAGATAGAGTAACAACTCCAAAAATTAAAATCATGAACTTTTACCTCCATTGAAAATATATAAGCGCGCAATAGTCTACCATCGCCCTCCTATTTTATTATAATGGGAAGATTAGCCTCTATACCTACAGAATTTAAGTATCCCTCATGCTAATATTAAATGTATATAAGTCACACTCTAAAAAATTAAGAAGTAAATTATTACAAATGAAAACATGAACAATGTTCTTTGAAAACTGGATAATACAGTATTATTATAACCTAACAATTTACTGATTAATATAGGCGTCTTATGCTATTATATGTAAAATATGATATAATTATCCTTAAGCTAAATCAGAATCGTAAAATATAACGTATTATCTCAGAAACTTTTTATTGAGAATACTAACTAACATAGGGAGGATTTATATGCATAAGAGATTAAAAACAAACAAAATATTTGTCTGGTTCATTGTCTTATTCGCATTTAGCTTTATTGGGTGCAGTAATTCAACAAAGGCGGACTCAAAGCCATTTAATCCAAATGATTATGCTAAAGAGATAGATGCTTCAGACCTCAGGGTTCAAGACTACTTTCCGAAGAAAAGCATGAAAAAGTATTTTACTGGAGGATTTGAAAACGGAGGTTTTAAACAAACCATTGACAAATTCAAAGGGGATAAAGTGCAGGTAAAGCAACTTGATACCGGAACGGGCGTTGCATTTGTTTATCAGCTGAAAAGGATATAAGAATAATATTTAGAATGGAAGTGAGCGATGAAAATTTCAAGGATGACTATATAGGAACAACTGAAGCCAATAGCAATGACATTATCTTAAAAGCTCCTTTAGTAGTTGGTGCAAAGCGGAATAACGATGGTGATGGCAAATATGAAATTACAGGAGTAAATGTTAAGGTACAAACCCTAGCAGGCACCTTCTACACTGTTGAGGTTACATATACAAACGGAGAATTTGTAAGTATACACAATTATGCTAAGGACTTGGGGTTAGTAAAAAGTTCAATAAAAGGATATAGCGATTCTTTACTTGTAAAAGTAGAATAATTTCTCAAAAAGAGACTAAATATAAATTTTTGAGTATAAGATTGTTCACTTTCTGAGAACATTACGAAACAAATTTAAGTAGGAATTATTGGTATAAAAGATTAAAATCTCAACATTATCAAAAGATACTATAGTTTTCGTAGAAGGGAGCTACAAGTAATTTTTAGCAGGATATTAGCAAGAAATACAAGACAGAATGTTGCTTATAATTCAGATAAATTATATTGAACTATAGTTAGCATGTATGTTAGGTATTTTAGTATACCTGAATTCTTTTTAAGAGGGGGATATTAAGTGAATGAACTTTTAAACTTGAAAAAAATAGGAGAGGGACAAGATTCAGAAGTATATTCTTTAGAAAATGGTAAGGTATTAAAATTATTTAGAAAATCTAACGCTGGCAAAATGGCTATTCGTGAGATAGAGATTTTAAAAACAATTTATAAAACAGGTATAAACATCCCTAAGGTTTATGAATACGTTTGTATATTAGATCGATCTGGTTTTATTATGGAAAAAGTTGAAGGGGATAGTATACTATCAATAAATGAAAAGAAGCCTTACTTAATGGTAAAAATGTCAAAAGTATTTGCTAAATCACATGCTGAAATTCACAAATTCGAGGCACCAAATGAAATTCCATTATTGAAAGAAGAAATAAAAAAGTGTTTAAAATCAGTAAAGTGTTTAGAAAAAGAAATTATAGAATATACACTTAATTTGTTAAATGAATTACCAGATGGGAATAATATTTGTCATGGTGATTATAATCCGTCAAATGTTATTTATGATTCCGTTAATCCTGTATTTCTTGATTGGAGTGGTGTAAGTAAAGGCGATACAACAGCAGATGTTGCACATACTTTATTGATAGTAAAGAATGGTCAATTTCCTCCCAATACTTCTATGATATTAAAGTTTATTTTTAAAATAGGAAGAAAAACATTTGCAAATATATACTTTCACACATATCAAAAATATAATCAATTAGATTTATCTCTTCTCAGTAAGTGGGAGATGATTAGGGCTGTTGGGAGACTTGCATATGGTGGTAATGATGAGAAGCCTGCGCTTTTAAAATTCATAAATAATTTTTATAAAAATAGAGATCAAGGTGAAGTTATCTTGTTTTAAGAAAATAAATATTAAATCTATGAAAATACCGTATTATTCAGAATGATATGCTCCCCTTAAGGTATACAGATTAAAAATAAAAATCTGTCACTAGAAATGGGAGCATATCAGAAATAAATAGGCGGTATTTTTATTTGGAGTTACGTCACATCTCAAAGAATGGTGTACTAATTTTGATAAATAATTAAGTTATTTTGTATCTTGTCAATAGTTATAACAAAATGATTATTTTTTAATAAGTCTGAATTGATTGCTAATCTTAAAGGATATTCAAATTTATATTTAAATCCAATTTTATCATGTTTTAAATTCTTAAATTTATATTTTTTATCTCCTAATTTTACTTCTACAGTAGTAGCCTTATTATTATCTTCAAGATTGATAAATGAACGATTTGAACCAGTATCTAAATATATTGTACTTTTTTTCCCATTTACTTCTCCTTGGAAAAACAATAAATCCTTATCATTACATGTATTGAGACTTTCAAGTGGTAATAAGGTATATTTATCATTTTGTAATTTATTATAATCTATAGGTTTATCACTTATTGCTATCTTTTTATTCTTATAATCTAAAGTTACTATCTTGTTCTTAAAATATTCTAAGCCAATTGTCCCATTAATTTTGAAAAATCCATACATTCTCCAATCAGTAAGGGATGATTTAACATTTGAATATTTTTCACCAAATACATCTACACTTTTAAGTAATATAGAAGTACCGTTTCCCCTATATGTACCATCTGCATTGAGTTCTGTAGATTTTCCAGTTATGTCATAATCTACTTTTCCTTTAATAGCCGTTGTAATAAATATACCTTCTGCATTACCTGTATCAAATTCTAATTTCATTTTTTTATCCCCAATCATTACAGGAATTGAAGGGCAAGGATTTAAAAAGCCAATCGACATATCGTGCACTTGATTTTCTTCATAGTTTAAATCTTTTATCCAATTAAGGCTTGCACTATTTCCTTTGAGATAAAACCTAAATACTACTATTGTTGTTATTATAACAATAATAGTAACACCTATAGAAAAAACCTTAGATTTCATAATAAAATACCCCCTTAATTCACAATAACTTGCAATTTTGAATTAACCTTACTATACAATATTATCACTTGATTCCATACTTTAGAATAAAAATTTTCTATCAAAAGCTTCTCATTGTTTATATATAAACAACGTTGGAGTTACCAATTTAGACTATATTTATGCATCGAAGTATAGATAACAAATTTATTACTTATTATTATCCTAAATACATCTCATGTTAAGGTTAAATTAAGATGGTATAATGACTAAAAGACTGTATTGGGAATTTAAATACATCTTATGTTAAGGTTCAACACGCGTACTATGGTTGGCGTCCCGTCCTTGAAGTTCATTTAAATACATCCTATGTTAAGGTTCAACCTTCCAGAATGGAGCTAAAACATTAAATCAAGCTATATTTAAATACATCCTATGTTAAGGTTCAACCAGATAACAATATTGAAGCCCAAGGCAGATTATTTATTTAAATACATCCTATGTTAAGGTTCAGCATAAAAATGGGAATGTACTTCCGATACCAGTGGATAAATTTAAATACATCCTATGTTAAGGTTCAGCCTTTAGTGCAGTTATAGCACCTAATTTTTCGGTATAATTTAAATACATCCTATGTTAAGGTTCAGCGAGAAACATTTGGTGCAGCGGCGGCACAACATGGATATTTAAATACATCCTATGTTAAGGTTCAGCCATATACACTGCAGCCCATCTTCTATGATTTCTTTATTTAAATACATCCTATGTTAAGGTTCAGCAGAAATAGCTAGAATTGGCACCGATATGTTTAAGCAATTTAAATACATCCTATGTTAAGGTTCAGCTAGTCCTTCAGGTATAGCTTTAAAGTTCTTATACAAATTTAAATACATCCTATGTTAAGGTTCAGCCAGAAATACTAAAGCAGAGCAGAGAAATTATAAATCATTTAAATACATCCTATGTTAAGGTTCAGCTGGACACCTATAAATAGTGACTATGCTTTTAAGGCATTTAAATACATCCTATGTTAAGGTTCAGCGAAGAGTCGCACCTATTGCTATAACTAGATGGCTTTATTTAAATACATCCTATGTTAAGGTTCAGCTCATAGACATTGCCGTTCATACCCTTGCCACTAGGAATTTAAATACATCCTATGTTAAGGTTCAGCACCTTTGCAGAAACATTTAATGGCAATACTCGTTCATTTAAATACATCCTATGTTAAGGTTCAGCGCATTTTACCTGTGTTAGTAGTTACTGGTATAACAATTTAAATACATCCTATGTTAAGGTTCAGCCGTTTCAAAAGATGGGTAGGAAGTACAGAAAATCATTTAAATACATCCTATGTTAAGGTTCAGCCTAAAGCTATGGCGGAACAATGGGGGACGGTTATAATTTAAATACATCCTATGTTAAGGTTCAGCCATTGTAAAATTAACATTCCTTATTTTTATTATATCCTTAAATCCATTGAAAATAAAGAGATTGCTTGGTTTTTTACCAGGTATCAAGTATTATCTTACTTTATTCAAAAAAATTCCTCTTAAAGCCCTATTTAAAAGGCTTTAAAAGGAATTTAAATTTTTATGAGGCTGGTAAAATTAATTTTTAGCAAAACAGTATTCATATCTGTTGAAATATAAACGTTACTGATATTACCCATCATCTTTAATCACTATTTTAGATTCATTCCTTATGAATTAACCATTAAAACTAAAGTATATCTCATGTTAAGGTTAAATGGTGGATGCTTTTTATATATTTAATTTAAAGGCGGATTTAAATACATCTCATGTTAAGGTTAAAGGAAAAAGTAAATGCCATATCTTCCTCCAAAGAGTCATTTAAATACATCTCATGTTAAGGTTAAAGACAAAGGTAAATGAATTTAGACAATTAAATGGACTGACATTTAAATACATCTCATGTTAAGGTTAAAGTAATGGCTAGAAATTGGCTTAATTACATCTATGAATTTAAATACATCTCATGTTAAGGTTAAAGTTCTTTAATTCATCTCAAAACAATTATCAATATTCTCATTTAAATACATCTCATGTTAAGGTTAAAGACCACCTCCTACTTTTTAGGAGTATTATTTTTAATATTTAAATACATCTCATGTTAAGGTTAAAGAGATGTTGTACTTTAAACTCTTCTAATGTCATACTTATTTAAATACATCTCATGTTAAGGTTAAAGTACTCTTAAAAAGCAGGAACAAAGGGATAAAAGAAGATTTAAATACATCTCATGTTAAGGTTAAAGTGAATTCTAAGGGCGGGTTATAGGGGAGAATAATAAATTTAAATACATCTCATGTTAAGGTTAAAGTTTTCATTAACATACCTTTGCGACCTCTGAGCAAAATTTAAATACATCTCATGTTAAGGTTAAAGGTCTTAAGGTAGATATACATTTTTTCCTCTATATCATTTAAATACATCTCATGTTAAGGTTAAAGTAATTCTGGAGTTAGCCTTTTAAGCATAACCCTTATTTAAATACATCTCATGTTAAGGTTAAAGTATTTAATTACATTGAAAAGTAGGTGTAATAGGCAATTTAAATACATCTCATGTTAAGGTTAAAGATACCAACCATTCAATCATGGTCGGTAAAGATGGATTTAAATACATCTCATGTTAAGGTTAAAGAATCTTTCTCCTAAAGTTGTCATATGAACACCTCAATTTAAATACATCTCATGTTAAGGTTAAAGGATTTAAGTAAAGCAGAAAGAAACGCTAATGGAACCAATTTAAATACATCTCATGTTAAGGTTAAAGATTTGTACAAGCTGAACAAACTGAAAACATGACTCTATTTAAATACATCTCATGTTAAGGTTAAAGACTTGAAAAATAGCCATTCTTTATTATAGATAATATAGTATAAACGTAGTAAAATCAATATATTACAAGAAATTTTACCAGCCTTAATGTGCTCATAAAGCATTTTTTCATTTATTAGCCCTAAGCTTGATTTTTCAAGAGCTTTGCCATACGCAGACAAAATATAGCTGGTAAATCTTATTTATATAATTGAATGATTAATTTTGCTTAAAATAAAAGCAAGTCGTAATTTCTTCTCATAAGATTACAAACTTGCTTTTTTCAGCTTTTAGAAATCTACCTTTTGTGCCTTTTCTAAGTAAATCTTTCTAAACCCCTCTCTATCAGAAACCTCTAACTTTTGATATATATTTTGAATATGTTTCTTTACGGTAGCTTCAGATATATAAAGTTGTTCCGCTATTTCTTTGTTGGATATATTCTCTAGCATTTTTATTGCTACATGACATTCTCTATTGGTAAGCGTAAATTCTCTAAATACCTTATCTGCAACTATTGTATCAAACAAATTCTTCTCTTGAACCTTGGGATTTTCATCAAATTCCTTTTTATTTTTGATTCTTTCTTCTTCAAAAATCAAGTTTAGAATTAAATACAATATAGTTCCATACAAAAGTGGCAAAAAATTCTCACCAAAAGCAGAGATATTGATATTATCCAAATTCTTCGCTGAAGTAAAAGATAGCATAGACATTAAAGTGGTAAGAAAACTTGCAAATAAAACATTCCATCTTAGGCTATGTATTACTTCTTCCTTTGCAAAAGTTTTTTTGTATTGGGAAGCTGTTAGTATTATTGCTCCAATTACTACTGAAAGAAAGGGTTTAGGTCGTATGATAATATTCCAGTCAAACTCTAGGAGCATTCCCATTACCATTAGATATAAAAGAAGTGCTCCTATGTTTTTTAAACGCCTTTTCATAGCATTGCCTATTCTATAGTTAATATTATAGCTTTAACTTTAGCTTTAATAGGTAGCAATATAATGCTAAAGAATATTGAATAGAATAAACTAAGCAAAGCTACTGCCGCCCCTCTTGCAAGCTTAATGTTATCTACTCCAATCCATGCCAAAATTAACACCATACCAATAATAGCTCCTAAAAGCCCAGATAAAATAATTAGTTCTAGCATGAGTTTTATAGCCTTTTCCGTTTTCCTAAGCTCTAGCAAAGAATATTTATTTTCTTTTTGCATCATAATCTTAAATCCTCTTACAAAATCAGAAAAAAGTCCTGAAGCCAGAAGCATGGATATACTAAAAGCTAAAATAAATATGAAATTTGATACATCTATAAATAGAGTAGCAGAAGAATAGTAGCTTGTGGATGCAAACAAAATTAATATAAAAAACATCACACCTAAAAAATACATGATAACCCTCCTAATTTTTTAGTAAGAAGTACTTCTATTACTGATAGCTTATACTATACTCTCACAAACTTCCATACTCCTTTAGGGAGTATTTTAGTATTATAGCTTTAATATAGTGAATATTAAAGCATCTATACTTTGTGATAGATGCTATTAATTACCTTTAATTCACTCTTTCAGTTTGCTTTCAAAAACAGGTTCAGCAGTATAATTCCTCATAAATGCAGGAATACTTTGGGCAAAAAAATCAACGAAGGTATCTTTAAATTTTTGGTCTTCTTGCTTTAAAACACCAAGGGAGTATTGCATTGCAACACCATCTAAGGCTGCTACCAAAATAGAAGCAAGGATTTTTTTACATTCTTCATTCTCAATACCAAAGGCATAAAAGTACATATCTGCTACCTTGTTTATTATTTCATTATAATCCTTTTTAAGCACCTCACTAAGGGTTCCGCCCTTTGATATCACATAACCTATCAACAAAACTAAAAGGCGCTGCTCATCAACCTTTGACATACGCTCCATAACTTTATTGCTAATTTCCTTTAACATATCTTTATTACTTTTCACATTACTGCTTTCATCTTTTTCAGAAAGCTTTTGAGCAAAGTACATAGCTTCCTTTACTGCGTGATAGAATAACTCATCTTTATTCTTAAAATGATGATATATAGCACCTGTAGTAAGCCCAGCAGCGGAGGATATCTCACGCATACTTGCCTCCTCAAACCCCTTTTCTATAAACACACTAATTGCAGCATCTAAAATGCGTTGTTTTCTCTGATTTTGTCCATTAGAATTCACATTCTTCACCTCATTTACAAATAGTATATCATATTTTTACAATAAATGACTAATCATCATAGGTTTAATAGCGAAGGAATGTAATATTGTATAGGAGGATGTGAAAAACATAGGTGTTCTTTTTCACGGGCCGCTCGTGGGGCGCCACGCGCGGTGTAGGGAAACCTATAGAACACCTTTTTTCACAGCCTCCTATATTTTCGGAATATTTTATACTTTTAATTGTTAATTTATTGACAATAGCATAGGGATATTATATGATAAACATAACACTTGTTATCTTTTTTATTATAGCCTAAGACTTACACATAATAGCTAAGTTAGGCATCGTAAAAAAATAACTAGTCAAAGATGCGAAGTATATTTTGCGTAAGACAAGGACACAGGTTCCATTAATAGTGGGGCTATTAGTGGGTCCTATGGACGCAGTATTACGAAAAATAGACAAGTAGACTGACTAGTTATTTTTGGGAGATGCCTTAATATGAAATGGGGGGAATTTATATGGAGACATATAAAATTTTAGAAATTAAACAAAGTGTTTTTGAAAACAATGACCGTCAGGCAGACCTGCTGAGAGAGAAATTGAAAAAAGATGGGGTTTTTCTATTAAATCTTATGTCCTCGCCTGGCTCCGGAAAAACAACCACTGTTTTGAGAACCATCGAAGCTTTAAAAGATAAGATGAAGGTTGGAGTCTTAGAAGCGGATATTGATTCAGATGTGGACGCCCACAAGGTTGCACAGACTGGTGCTAAAGTGATTCAGCTGCATACAGGAGGAATGTGCCATCTTGATGCGGATATGACTAGACAAGGCCTAGAGGGACTTGGAACAGAAAATCTTGATTTTGTAATACTAGAAAATGTGGGGAATTTAGTGTGCCCAGCAGAGTTTGATACTGGTTCTTCTAAAAATGCTATGATTTTAAGCGTACCTGAAGGAGATGACAAGCCTTTAAAATATCCATTGATGTTTTCTATAGTTGATGTGGTATTAGTGAATAAAATTGACGTAGCAGAACATTTTGATTTTGATTTAGAGGTATTAAAAGAGAGAGTGAAAAAACTCAATCCTAATATTAAAGTTATTCCTATGTCAGCTAAAACCGGGGATGGAATTAGTGAGTGGATTCATTGGCTACGTTCAGAGGTGAACAGCTGGAAAGAGAATTGATTTATAAAAACTCTCTGTTTTTGTAAACGTTTTATATAGTATTTATAGTTATTTTTAGGAGGGATATCATTTGGTAAAGGAAAAGGTACTTGATCTTGCAAATCATATCAGCAATAAGAAGCGCGGCTCAAAAAATGAGGTTAAAGCTACTGATCCAGAATATATGATTCTTGAACCCGTTGTCACGGATGAGATGGCAGAAGTAGTTCTTTGTATGAAAATTGGCAAAAGAATTACAGCTAAAGAGGTTGCTCCTTTATGCGGAAAATCTGTAGAAAGAACAACTGAATTATTGTTAGAGCTAGCGGACATAGGTGTTTGCTTTGTTAATGAAATTGATGGAGTAGACACTTTTTGGTATGAAACTTGGGTTCCTGGCATCATGGAAATGATGACTAACAATAAAAAGAATGTTGAAAAATATCCTCAAATTGCAAAAGCTTTTGAAGCTTACGGTAGAACAAGAGGACCCAAGACCGTTGGTAACTTCCCTGTAGGGGTAGGTCTTATGCGTGTTATTCCTATAGAGCATGCTATTGAAGGTGAAACTAGAAGAGCTTCCTATGAGGAGATTTCAAAATATCTCAATGATAATGACATTTTCTCAGTATCAGATTGTTCTTGCCGAACCACAAGAGAGGTTATGGGAGAAGGCTGTGGTCACTTGAAAGAGGACATGTGCATTCAGATGGGACACGCTGCAGAATATTATATTCGTACAAAAAGAGGCAGACAGATCACTCGTGAAGAAGCCTTTGAGATCATCAAAAGAGCAGAAGAAAACGGCTTAATGCACCAAATACCTAACTTAGATGGCTCTGGTAAAACCCATGCTATTTGTAATTGCTGTGGGTGTTCCTGTTTATCCTTAAGAACTGCCAGCATGTTCATTAATGCTGATATGGTGCGCTCCAATTATGTTTCCAAAGTGGATAGGGATAAATGTGTTGCTTGCGGAGAATGTGTTCAAAATTGTCCTGTTAATGCATTGCAATTAGGCCAAAAATTATGTTCAAAAACGCCAGTCACCATGGAAATAAAAAGAACTGAAACTCCAAGGGATACAGAATGGGGCTCAGACAAATGGAATGCTGATTATAGAACAAACAGAAAAAATGTAGTAGATACTGGTACAAGTCCTTGTAAAACTCAGTGCCCAGCTCATATTGCCATTCAAGGTTATATCAAGCTTGCCTCTCAAGGAAAGTACAAAGACGCTCTTGAGCTTATAAAACATGAAAACCCATTCCCAGCAGTGTGTGGACGTATTTGTCCAAGAAAGTGTGAATCCGAATGTACCAGAGGAGATATTGATGAACCCGTAGCTATCGACGAAATTAAAAAATTTATTGCTGAACAAGATCTAAATATAAATCGCAGATATGTCCCTAAGCGTAAGCATGAATATGATAAAAAAATTGCTGTTATAGGTGGTGGTCCTTCCGGGCTTAGCTGTTCCTACTTCCTAGCCGCTGAGGGTTATAAGGTAACAGTTTTTGAAAAAGAAAGAGTCCTTGGCGGTATGCTGACACTAGGAATCCCTTCCTTTAGACTTGAAAAAGAGGTTGTAAATGCTGAAATTCAGATATTAAAGGAATTAGGAGTAGAATTTAAGACAGGCATCGAAGTGGGTAAAGATATAACTCTTAATGAATTAAGAAAGGAAGGCTTTAAAGCTTTCTATGTGGCTATTGGTGCCTGTGCAGGAAGAAAACTGGGTATAGAAGGTGAAGATGCTAAAAATATCATTACCGGCATTGATTTCATGAAAGATGTAAATCTAGGCAAGGACTTAAAGCTTAAGGGCAATGTAATTGTAATTGGCGGAGGTAATGTTGCCATAGATGTGGCAAGAACCGCTGTTAGACTTGGAGATACTGAGGTTAAAATGTACTGCTTAGAAAGCCGTGAAGAAATGCCAGCTCTTCCAGAGGAAATTGAAGAAGCACTATCAGAGGAAATTGAAATTAATAATTCTTGGGGACCAAAGAGAATCATTGTTGAAAATGGTATTGCTACAGCCGTAGAGTTTAAGAAATGTATTTCTGTATTTGATGAAAATAGAAGATTCAATCCTACCTACGATGAAAATAAAACTATCATAGTTAAGGCAGATACTATATTGCTTTCAATAGGTCAAGGAATGGATTGGGGCAGCCTATTAAAAGATAGCAAAGTTCAACTTAATAGAAACAATACTGTTAAAGCAGATTCCATCACATTACAGACAGATGAACCAGATGTTTTCGCAGGTGGTGATGCCTTAACTGGTCCTAAATTTGCCATAGATGCTATCGCCTTAGGTAAAGAAGCTGCAATTTCTATTCACCGTTATGTTCAACCTGGACAAAGCTTGATTATCGGTCGTGACAGAAAAGAATATCATGCATTAAATAAGGAAAATTTAGAGCTTCAAGGCTATGATAATTCTCAAAGACAAAGAATAGATCATGTAGATGGAAGTAAATCAAGACAAACCTTCAAAGACTTGAGAGGAACCCTTACAGAAGAGCAGATGAAGAAGGAAACTGAACGCTGTCTTAGCTGTGGTGCCACAATTGTAGACGAGTTCCTATGTGTAGGCTGTGGTCAATGCACAACTAAGTGCAAATTTGATGCTATTTCCCTTGTAAGAAAATATGATGGTGAAGGGGTAGCCTATGAGGATCTTAAACCAGTGGTAATAAAACAACTTCTTAAACGCAAGGTAAAAATTGCTACTAAAAAAATAACAAGAGTCTTTAGATAATTTTGGAGGTGGATTACTTTGCATGAGCTCGGAGTGGTGATCGAAGTAGTTAAGACCGTAGAAAATTTCGCTGTAAGAAACAAATTAACAAAGATAGACACCGTTGTTTTACAAATTGGAGAGCTATCTTCCATGATTCCTAAATATATAGAAGATTGTTATCCCGCAGCTGTTGATGGTACCCTGCTAGAATCCACAAAATTAAAAGTAGAGATACTTCCAGCAAATGCGATATGCAGAAGCTGTAATAAGGTTTATAACCTTTTGCAAAATAAAAAAGAATGTCCTTTTTGTAAAAATAAAAGCTGGGAATTATTAAGCGGAAGAGAGTTTTTAATTAAGGAGATAGTTGCATATTAATAAAATTTTTAAAGAAATAAGGGGGGAATAAAATGTTTGAATTTAATTATGCTGAAGGAGCAACAATATTTACAGCTTGGGGAATGTGGTTTGTTGTATTTATATCCTTGTTTATATTCAATGAATTTTCTAGAAGACAAAAATGGGCGGGATTCTTTAGCTTTGTAATTTTACCAGTTATTTTAACAATTGTATGGTTCACCGCTTTAAAGGATGTTACTTATACGGACTGGTTTCATTTAGCTAAAGTTTATTCTGCAACAGCAGGCTGCATTGGCTTTTGGTGTATTCGTCATATTGAGAAAAAAGATAAAAAAACTGGAACGGTTATTTGGAGACTAGCGGATAATAAAATCGCTTTGTGCTTTCCACCATTGATTCTTGCCATTAATATTTTAGAAGCGGTGGCAAGAGATATTCAGGTAGGCTCCACCTACTGGATGATGAATTCCGGTGCCATTGAAGGAGAAGCCGTTGGCGTAATGGGCGGTGCATGGAACTATATGAACGCAGCTGCAGGTATACTAAACATCATTGCTATAACTGGCTGGTTTGGAATAGTAATAAGAAGGGAAACTAAAAAGGACAAAAGCAGAGATATGCTTTGGCCAGATATGCTTTGGTTCTGGATTATCGCATACGATTTATGGAATTTTGTATACACTTATAACTGTATACCCACTCATTCATGGTATGCAGGGTTTGCCTTACTTCTAGCACCAACCCTATGTGCTTTTACCCTTGGAAAAGGAGCTTGGCTACAACATAGAGCTCAAACTCTAGCTATCTGGTGCATGTTTGCTCAAACCTTCCCAAGCTTTCAGGATACCGGAATGTTTGTAGTTAAGTCCACCTATAACCCTACTATTTACACAGCTTTAGCTGCTCTATCCCTTGGAAGTAATATAGCTGTATTTATTTATATGATATATAAAATGAAGAAAACAAAGAGGAATCCATATAAAGGTGAACTTTACACTGATCTTGATAAGTTCAAGGAAATCAATATGATGGCATAGAAGTATTAAAGGTAGGGAGTAATATGCTCCCGCTTCTACAGATAATTTAGATATATCCCTATTAAGGTTCTCCGTAACTACTTAAAGTGAGGCTTTCACATTTAATTAAAACTATTCAGAGATAGTAATTCTTTTAATATAAAAGTTTCACTATCTCTGAATACTATAACTATATATTTATTGATTGATTTACTATTGCTTCTACATTTGTCCCAAATCTAGATTTTTCTCTCTTATAATTCCTTATAAATGCGTCTACGTTTCTAATTATATTTTCCTTATCATAAATAAAGAAAAATACATAATCTGCACTATAGTGAAATGCATCTGATCCTAATTCTTCTGTTAAATTTCTTTCAGTCATACTTTTTCGTGTACACTTAACCTCTATTACTATATTATATTCATCGATTTTTATATCATATCTTATAGACTTATATCCTGCATCATCTGATACTTCCAGTCTAGCTGTTGGAAATATAGGGCGTATAAGTGAATATAGAATTCTCTGTACATCATATTCATTACCAATTTGAATTGCATCTAAAGCTTCCTTTTTTATTGTTCCATTACCATGTACATCTTCTTGATACATTGTCTGAATATGTTTATAGAAATTTTGTAATATTCTTCTTATTATAATCAATATGGAGTTTTCATCCAAATAATCACTATCCTCTATATCATTAGTTTTATTATTTTTAATTTCTGCTTTTATTTGTTGAATAAAATCCACACCACTATTAAGAGCTTCTGTCAGTATACCTATAGTATTAAATTTAGAAAATTTGTTAACATCTTTATCTGTTTTAAGTAAAAATATTTTACTTTTTCTATTATCTCCATATATTTCAATTAAAACTGTTTCAGTTTCTCTTCTCCATGAAATGAATGATTTATTCATCTCTTCAATTGAATGATTGCCCTTTAAATAATTAGTAACCTCATACCCTTTGCTTATTTGTAACTCTAATTTTTTGTTAACATCATTATTATTTTCTAGCCAATTACCACACATTTTATTTTACTCCCCATCTAATATAAAACAAAAACAATGGTTCAACAATATAAATTTGATCATCCTTCCATTCAAACACTTGATATATCGCTGCACTATTAGTCATAATATCCTGGATTGCCTCTAATGTTGTTTTAAGTTTATTTTTATCAAGCTTATCATTAGAATTTTCTATCAATTCATCAACTCTATCTTTTAATTCATCAATTGTTATACTAATTAAAGGCGGATCTAATGCAATTGCCTCTAATACAATTCCATAGACATCAAGTTCATCTCCACTATTAATTTTATATTTCTTTCTTTTCTGCCCTCTAGTAGACGGCCCTGCTTGAAGCTTATTAATAACATCTTTATACGGTAAATTAACAGTAGTAGCCTTATAACTTCTTTCAATCAAAGTAGTGTCTAATTTATTAGCTTGATCTATGTTTGATAGCAATGATAAGTTTAAACATATAGACTGCATAAGTTGTGGTGATGTAAGGCTTTCAACTGCTATTCTTTCTGCAACTAAATCCTCTATCTCTATGCCTAACTCTTTAAACCCGACTACCGCAATTTCTTTTAACTCTTCCATTTTCCATGGCTCTATATTTATTAAGTTTAATCTTCCACTTAAATCTGCATTTTTCCTAATTGCATCATCTGCCCTGTGCGGTAACGAAATTACTATTGCCTTAAATTCTTTTCTAATCGCATCTTTCAATTGATATGCTATATCAAATTGTAATTCTTCTGATGCATAATGAAAGTCATCCAAAACTAAAACCAAATTATTACCCTTAAAATAATCAATAACCAAATCCTTATTTGATACATATTTTTCTCTAGATGCTGAGCTTTTTATTTGAATATTCTCATCATTAATACTTTCTTTTAAAGTATTAACCTTTGAATATTCCCCTTCAATTGCCAACCCAACTTTTATTGCTACTATATTCCAAAAATCTGTCGATTTTTTAAAGTCACTTCCTGTTATAGATACAATATTATCTATCCCTATAACCTTTTCACATAAAACAGTTTTTCCAGTTTTAGATGGTCCAATAATTGAAGTAAGATAACCCGGCGTCTTTAAAGCTTGCTCTAATCTAAACTCATAACTAAACATAACTTCTGATGACATTCTAGATACATAAGTATATTCTGGAAATAATCCTGGTTTAAATACTTCATATGACTTCAATCTATTCATTATTATCACCTCTTTTTATACCTAAAAGCTTTTATACTATAATTATAATCTAAATGTTATAATTTTGATACTTTTTATTTTCATTATTAACATTATAGAGCCTTTTTATACCTTTTAACCCCTTTATATTACTTTTTCTTATGATACAATATTTTCTCTTATAAAAACAGCCTTAACCAAGCAATATCAATGGTTAAGACTATTTTTCGCATTTACTTATGATTTAGAATGCAAAATAGCTATTTATCGATTCATTATGATTTAAATACATCCTATATTAAGGTTAAAGGAGAAGCAGCTCTCTTGGTCATGGGATCAGGATAATTTAAATACATCTCATGTTAAGGTTCAAGCCTACCTTTGCTATTACTTGGTTATAAAGTTCTTCTATTTAAATACATCTCATGTTAAGGTTCAAGCCACTAAAATCATCATCATAATATTCATCAATTATATTTAAATACATCTCATGTTAAGGTTCAAGTATATTGCTATTCTTGTATCACAAAACCTAATTACTATTTAAATACATCTCATGTTAAGGTTCAAGGAAATCTGCTTTAGTAAGTGAAGTAGAAATAAAAAAATTTAAATACATCTTATGTTAAGGTTCAAGTTATTATTATAGAGAAACCTAGTGATAAGAGTGTAAATTTAAATACATCTCATGTTAAGGTTCAAGTTATAAAGATTTAGAATCATCAATGATTATATTTAAATTTAAATACATCTCATGTTAAGGTTCAAGCAATTACTATGATTGCAATTAAAATAATTATTGTTATTTAAATACATCTCATGTTAAGGTTCAAGGGATAGTGAAAAACAATTTACAGGAGAATACTTTAAATTTAAATACATCTCATGTTAAGGTTCAAGCTTTACTGTTATGATCTTATTAACCTCATCTATATCATTTAAATACATCTCATGTTAAGGTTCAAGCAATGGGTCTCAGGCAGTAGATAAAGACTTGTTTGAATTTAAATACATCTCATATTAAGGTTCAAGAAGATAAACAAGCCATTTGAACAGATTACTTCCGAATTTAAATACATCTCATGTTAAGGTTCAAGTTTATATTGCTCCATATTTGCTGCTTGATCTAACATATTTAAATACATCTCATGTTAAGGTTCAAGCAATTACTATCCAGTTTGGATTATCTGCATCTACATTTAAATACATCTCATGTTAAGGTTCAAGAATAAAATAGCACCGACCTTCGCCAGTGCTATCACCATTTAAATACATCTCATGTTAAGGTTCAAGAACTGAAAAATAGCCATTCTTTGTTTTTATTATATCCCTAAATCCATTGAAAATAAAGAGATTGCTTGATTTTTTACCAGGCATCAGTCATTGTTTTACTTTATTCAAAAAAATCTCCCTTAAAGCCATATTTTAAAGGCTTTAAGAAGAATTGAAATTTTAATGAGGTTGGTAAATTTAATCTTCAGCAAAACAGTATACATATCCAAATAAGTTTTCGCGATATTTCCATATCTATTAAAATATAAGCCGTTACTGAGATAACCCATCATCTTTAACCACTATATTCAATTCATTCCTTATGAATTGAATACCAAAGTTTGAATACATACTATGTTAAGGTTAAAGTAGTTTTTGAATAAATTATTGTACAAGCATTTTTAAATTTAAATACATCCCATGTTAAGGTTCAATGAAAGAAGGAAGTTGAAGGCGAAACTAGATATTTATTTAAATACATCCCATGTTAAGGTTCAATTGCCTTTTACTGTGGCAAGAAGAAGAGAATAATTATCATTTAAATACATCCCATGTTAAGGTTCAATATAAACTTTCTGCCCTTCTCTGTCCAACATAAGTCATTTAAATACATCCCATGTTAAGGTTAAAGTATCTGTGCATATAAGCTCTACATTATTCAACCGAATTTAAATACATCCCATGTTAAGGTTAAAGGTTATAAACCTTGTAGAATAGAGCGTTGTGTTGTATTTAAATACATCCCATGTTAAGGTTAAAGGTTGTTATCCCTTTCTCATTAAGCATATTCCCTTGCATTTAAATACATCCCATGTTAAGGTTAAAGTTCCACCCAAACATGCACTTGTTGCAATTATTCCTTCATTTAAATACATCCCATGTTAAGGTTAAAGAGTATATATAAAAAGAGCAAAGATTAGAAAATACTCATTTAAATACATCCCATGTTAAGGTTAAAGCAATACAATGTGCTTTGAATAGAGACTTGCTTCTATTTAAATACATCCCATGTTAAGGTTAAAGTGGCAAAATACAAATTCAAAATGAACTCGAAGAAGTATTTAAATACATCCCATGTTAAGGTTAAAGAGCCAATCCGGCATTGGGAGATTTCAGAAAGGTTGAATTTAAATACATCCCATGTTAAGGTTAAAGTATTAGTATCTTTTTCACAGTTATTTAATGACCAGGATTTAAATACATCCCATGTTAAGGTTAAAGATTGGTAGGAAGCTTTATATATCTTTACAAAACAAAATTTAAATACATCCCATGTTAAGGTTAAAGGCTTGAAAAATAGCCATTCTTAATTATACATGATATAGCATAACCTAAGTAAAATCAATACAATATGATTTTTTTTACCAAGTGACCTCGAGAAAAAAATCTTTTTTAAATATCCTTTATGAGCCTTGTGTTTTCAAGACTTTCCACACTTTTCTTCTATAAGCCACTTGGTAAAATTAAATTATTAGATCTTCTCCGGTGTTATTGCTTTGATTGCCTATTATTTCTTCTCCGAAGACTTCTCCATTTATAAGTTTTACTATGCATATGAAATCTTCATCCTTATCAATTACCTTGTTTAGATCTTTTCTTAGCAGTATAAGCTTTGAGGGTGATATTTCTCCCCTAAACACTGACTTTTGGAAGTGGGATAAATATTTTTTGCATACTTTAAAAACTCTTTGTACCCTTTGTTCCTTTACATCATAGAATAGAAAAGCATAATTATAATTCATGTCCTTCCCCATATTACATACCATCCTTTAAACTAAATGGGATAAATTCTTTATCCTCTATAATAAACTTTATCAATTTGTAACAATCTAGTTTAATTGCCGTTCTGTAGGATAGCTTTCTCTTTAACTTCGGATGTGAGAATACCGATTCCATTCTTTCTTCAAAGGCTTCTATAAATATGTTTCTTCCCTCTTCATTCAATAAGCAGTAATTCACTTTTTTCTCAAAGTGCTTTTCTACTTTAAGTTTTTTATTATTTACCAAGTCAAAAATGGTTCTATAAACTATTACAGGCTTAAATACCTCGCTTATGTCCAAGCTTAATGAAAACCTTCCTTCTGAGGGTTCATGCAAAAAGCTTATTCTTTGATCTAGATGAGTTCTATATATAGCAGATATAGTCTTTGTATATAATAGTGTATTTCCAAAAGATATTAAGGCATTTATCGGATTGTCTGGTGGTCTTTTTACCCTTTTATTCATTACAAAATCTTCTGGTAGTATATACTTAAAATCCGAGTAGAATCTCTGCCACACTTCTCCCTCTACAGCCATAAGTTCCTTTATATTACTACTTCCATCCACTCTATTAAAAAACTCATTTTTAATCCAATCAATAGTTTCCTTTACCTCTTTTTTATTATGTTTATAGTAATGATATAAAACCTCGCAAATATTTACTCCAATACCTTTTACTATAGCCTTTGCTATATCTAATCTCTTTTCGCTGAAAGCTTGTACTTGTTTTACCAATAACCTTCCGCTGTTATACTTATCCCTAGGGTAAAAGGTTCCGCTATACCCCTCATGGTAATTAAAAAAGTGCACTATAATATTGTTTGAAGATAAAAAATCTAAAAGCTTTGTGTTTATAGAAACTTCATTTAAGCAATATATTTCTTTTGTTCCTTCTATGGGTATATATACATTCTTACCATCTTTTCTAAAGCACAGTGAATTATCCTTCCTTGTTAATTCGCCCATGGACGCTATATATCTCGTACTCCCCATTCCTACCTCCTAAATATAACAGTATTCATAATAAGCGCACTTCTTGCACTTAGGCTCATTTAAAACCTCTGGAATATCCTCTTCAAGCAACAAGTTCTCAATATTTTTTACATGAACTTCTAATTCCTTCAGAATATCTTCTGTGAGTTCAAAGTATAAAACCTTATTTTTTGTTTTATTCTTCTCAACAAATTCCAGCTTACCTTTTCTCTCTATGCCTTTTTCCTTTAAAACCTTTAAGTAATAAAACAACTGCCACTTGGAAGCTTCTACATCTGCATCAGATTTTTTTACCTCAACTAAATATTCACTAGTAAGCTTGTCTAGCTTTATATTATCTATGCTTATTTCTGTATTATCAGATTTCTCTTGTCTTTCCTCGTGAATGGCCTTGCCTATCTGAACAATCTCACTGTTGTCCTCAAGGTTAAGCCTGTTTCCATGAAGATAGCATTGCCTCTTACAATGGAAATAATAGTTTATTAGCGTACCGTTTACTTTCATATTAAATAAATTCACCTATCCCCTTAACAAATTTTTCTTTATTAAGTTTTCCATCTTCAAAATAAGCATCTCCGTTTTCAATAAAATATAGTTCTCCTACTCTATCGTTATATACAAAATCTTTCTTGCCTTTTATTTTATATATGAAGTTATTCATCTTTGCCCTTACCTTGGATAGCTTTACTTTCTTTTCTGCATATTCCATGTCATCCTTCATCAGCAAAGTTTTATATTCCTCCCAGATTTCACTACCATCTAGCAGCTCCCCGTCTTTCCTTGTTATTGTACTGCTTAGATAAATGGATATCTCATTTTTGTCCTCATCAATTAATTTCATCTTCTCTTCTATTGATTTAAACTCTAGGTTACCCACATCTTCACTAAAAAAGTTGACCATATTATACTCATTGGGATTGCTTTTTAAGACCTTTAATCTATCAATAACTAGCTTATAGAATAGATTAAAATCTTTTTCTTCCAATATTTTTATCATAGCTTCGTTAACTAAAGTGAGGTCTTGATCCATTCTCTTGTCTTGCTTATAAATGCTGCTAGCCTTATCTAAATTAAAAAAGAACACCTCTGCTTCTGGTTTTAAACAGGATCTGTTTATTCTTCCTAAAAACTGCTCTTCACTATCTATCATGGATATATCCTTATACCCTATATCCATATCAATATCTACCCCTGCTTCAATAACTTGGGTGGCCACTAAAATGATGTCCCCTGTTGAGGAAACTAGATCCAGTATCCTTTCTCTTTCTATGGGATTATCATCTCCCGTCATGAGCTGAATCTCTGATATTATATCTTCATCTTCTTTTAGCCTTCTATAAAAATCGTAAGCACTATTTTTGCTAATAAATTCTATAAAAAATATAGATTTATAGAAAAAGGTTTACTAGTAAAAGACCGTACTCACAAAGACGGAAACTACTATAATACAGTTATAATGAGAAGATTTGTAGATAAATAGATATTTAACATCTAAACTATTCTATTATTATTTAATAGAACTCTTATAAAAGCATCGTGTCAAATTTTTACATTGCTTTTACGCCTTAATTCAAGGGCTATTTTGTCAATTACTTTAAATACATCTTATGTTAAGGTTCATCAATGGGCTTCGTTACTCACTATCTTTGTTCCTAAGGTATTTAAACACATCCTATGTTAAGGTTCATCCATTGTAAATCAGTATTCCTTATTTTTATAACATCCTTAAATCTACTGAAAATAAAGAGATTACTTGATTTTTACCAGGCATCAAGAATTATTTTATTTTATTCAAAAAAATTCCCCTGAACCCCATATTTTAAAGACTTTAAGAGAAATTTAAACTTCAATGTAGTTGGTAAAATTAATTAGAAAATAACCGCTATAGAAATTTTACAAACCTTATGGCAAATATATAGTTTCTGGGCTGGTTTCATAAAGCTTTTTTCATAAAAAACTTTCCTTAAAACTATATAAATACATCACTCTAGCTTAACTGAAATTATATTTCATAGGTCTATAAGATGCCATTTAATTTGTGTTTTTCTCCAACCATATTTATCCGCTAATAATTTAATTTTTCAAACTCACGTTAATTATATAAATAGCTCAATATCCTCAATAACTGCGCCTACCTCATAAGTATATTTTAAACTTAAAACATCATAGTAGATTCCTTGTTTGTAATTTTTCCCCTTATACAAATGTTTCCCTTCTCCTAAATAAGCTGGTAATGATATCATATTTTCATAATCGAAACTGTCAGCCTCGTAATAATCCTCAATCAGAATATAATCCTTTTTAGGAGAGTCGATATCTCTTAAATCATACAAATCCTTACTTTGTGCTATTCCATGAAGTTTATAGATATTCTTATCAAACTCTTCATATCCTTCTTTAAATTTACACTCCAATTCATTAATAATATTCTTGTCATTAAACAAAATATCATATACTCTATTTAACCACTTTGTATATTCGCCCAAAGTGAATAGACCTTCTTCAATTGTTTCATAGGTTACTTCCAACATTCTTGAGTAATATGGCTTTATATCTGTATCTCTAAATATATATATCTGTCCTAATCTATCAATATTTTTCTTTCTGTTTACTCTTCCAAATCTTTGTATTAATGAATCAATAGGTGCGTTATCTGTATACATTACATCAAAATCTATATCTAGAGAAATCTCTACAACTTGAGTAGCAACAAGTACGAAATGTTCTTTATTTGCTAGTTTTTCATATATTTCATTTTCTTTTTCTACTCTATCTTTCTTTTTAAATTGCGAATTATAAAGTATTATGTTTTCTATTCCACTATTTTTAAGGTTTTTAAAGGTTTCCACTGATTTCTTAATATTGTTTCTAACTATTAATATATTTTTCCCCTTATTAAACTTATCAATAATTTTATCAATATTATCTTCTAATGCTTCATCAATCTTATATATATAGTTTGCTTTCTTTTCAAATAGCTTTTCTTCACTGATAACAGATAACTTATTTATATTCAATAGTTCTTTCATTTTATTTGGTATAGACGCACTCATTAAACACACAGGAATATTATAGTTATCACAAAGCTCCAAAAATCTCTTCATAAATCCCATGAGTTTAAAATCATATGAATGAACTTCATCTATTATGATAATGGACCTTAAGAAATTGAGCATTACAATATTATATCTTCCTATATTCAAAAAATATTTAAACAAGCTATCTATTGTTGATACTGTAAAGCCTTTATTAAAGGTTACGCTAAATAAAATATCGCTATCAAAATTATCATCTATTTTTCCATTCTCCAATTCATACTTTTTTTCAAGATAAATTTTAGAAGAACTATGTAAGAGGCCTGAATTATCTTCAAATATATTTACAGCCCTCTCATAAAGTTTATTTGATGTAGTCTGAGTTGGCAGTGTATATATTATTTTGCTATATACACTTTTCATATTATTTATTGCCCAGAGAAATGACCCCTCCGTCTTGCCTTCACCGGTTGGTATTTCAACCAGAACACTTCCTTTATGATTTGATAATTGTTCTTGAAAGACCTTTGGCGTAAATTTATTAATTCCAATTGCTTTAGCAAGCTTATCGCATACATCCTCTTTATTGATTAAATAATCAAACTTAATTGAAGGCATAGTATTATTAAATTTGGCCGATGCTATCCAATCTGCCAAATTAACAATTCCTAAAACGTAAGAGTACAGCAATCTTAGCGATAGATACTTCTTTTTGTTATCTACGTTGTTGATATCATCGTAAATAGTTTCAATTTCATCGCCTAAATCTTTTAAACTAATTACATCATATTTAAAATTATATTCGCATTCTTTTTTGATATATTTTTTATAAGCTTCCTTATAGCTGTAAAAAAATGTTTCTGCATAAGGCAGAAACCTAAAATTGTGCTTCTTGCTATCACCAACCGTCTTAAATGAACTTTCTTCATTAAATACAGAGTGATGCGTTAGTATGCACAGCATTAACATATTAATTCCAGATTCTTCATTAAAGTTAAAGTCTGATACACTAGAGAATAAACTTGCAGAATAAAGGGAATGAAAGCTTTTACCATCATTTTCTATGGTATTTAAAAACTCAACCGTTGCTTTACCTATATCGTGAAAATACGTACAGAAAAATATTAAATCTATTATTTTTTCTTTATTCCACCCTGTCTCATGAGAGATAAACTCTAACTCCTTATCATCAATTAAATTAAGAGCCTCTTCTATCACCTTAAATGTATGATCATTTAAAGTTTGCTTTTTTCCGTCTTTTCTTCTTTTGGCAATCACTTCATTCATCTAAACTCTGTATCTCCTTTAATAAAAAACTATTTTGTTATTTTCGCATACAAAACTTTCAACTTCCTTAAGCTCAATACAACAATTTATATATTCAACTTGTTTGTATTCATCCATAGATTTTCTCGCTACTCTAAAATCCTTGCTGCTATCTATAATGTACTTCAAAGGTACTATATTAGAGGTCGGCATTTCTACATCAGCCTCTAAATCATCCACCATAGCTTTATACTCATATCCTTTATCCATAAATACTGAATTAATAACATATGAATCATTGATATCTACTTTCAAATCTGATTCAACATCATATATCTTTACTAGCTCATCATCTAATCCGAGTGAAGGAACAGCCTTAGGACAAACAAGACAATTATAAATCTCTTCACTTAATGATTTATCATTAATCATTAAATATACTGTATATTTTGCATTAAATAATTTATCTCTTCTTATTACACTTCTACCATGCATATCACTTTTACTTTCAAAAGTCTTATATGCCCATAAGTCTTTTGCTTTCCCTTTTATTGAATCTATCACAACAGAAACTTTTATTTTATCTTCATTTAGTAATGAATAATAAAATTCTTCCGATTTACCCATTATATTATTAAGCATTCCTATAATAGTTGTTTTCGGCGGTGCTAAAAAACTTTTATGATAAGTTCTAAAGAAAGGCATCCTAAAAGAGTTAAAAATCCCTTCAACTCTAAATCTTATAACACCCATTTTACTTAGCTCCTACCTTTATAGAGTCAAATGCCTCTGTTATTGTGGAAACTTTAATGCCAGCACTCGTAAAAACTTCCTTGATTTCATTTTCATTTGCAAATACATTTCTAGAAACACCTATCATAACTTTATTAATAACAGCTTTACTATCATTAATTTCATCTATGATAGCTTTGCAATCTAGTTTATTGAATCTATCAACATAAATACTGTTTAATAAGAATGGATTCCCGGTTTTTTGTTCTACTATAACAGCAAATTTAGGTGATATATCTTCTAAATTTCTCGCTTGCTTAGCTCCACCATTAAAAAATCTTATAGCATCTATCAGATTATTAATTCTAATATTTCTCTCCTCTGCGGAAAGCATAGGCGTAACTTGGTATGTATATTCGTTTATTTCATTTCCAATTTTATTTACGTCAATAACTATATTTCCTCTCATATAATTTAGTGTATCTATTTCTATCTGTACAATATTTCCGCTTTTCTTAGACTCATTTTCAACATACTGTTTTCTTGTTAGATAATCGTATTCTCCTTTGTATGGATGTATAGAAACCATAGGGGCAACCTTAACTGGCGACCATCTTCTTCCACCCTTTGGGAGCATATATCCGAATAAGTCAAGATCACAAAATTCTCTATACATCAGTTTCTTATCTTGAAACTTTTCCCTATTTTTATCATAAATTTTTTCATTTAATTCTAAAAAATTTGGTTCACCTTTTTCATTGACAGCAGATATTTTCTCCCCAAGTTGCATCAAAGTTTCCTTAAGATATCTTCTTTGAGCCTGACCTGATATATAGGCATACTCTTCACCTTTGTTATCAGAAATCTTTTTTATTGGTGTTATATTCCCGCCCATGCCCTCGCTTCCATTTAACGAACCTAAATTTACTTTAGATATATACGAAATATTATAAAACATATTATTTTCCTCCCTTTTGTACTTGTTTTGCATATGATACAGACCTATATTTATCTATTGCGTAAATAGCAATATAATCTCTTACAACTTCCCAATTATTAGGATTGTTTTCAAGCTCTACAAGTATCTCTTCCATCACATCATTAAATTCATTGGTGAATTTTGCATCATTTTGCTTTCTTAAAACAGTAAACTTTAAATCTTTAAAATATGTAACCATCTGCCTCTGATTTTTTATGTTTCTTAGCTTAAATAATAAATCCTTATCATCCACATTAGCTGAAAAACTTCCAATTTCCTTGCCAATTTCCTTTGACTTGCTATGCAAATTCATTATCCCTTCACCTCTTTTTGTTTCTTGTAAGTATATATTTTCAAAATCGTATAAAAAACTGCCTAATCCTCTTTTGTTGTTTCTTAAAATTTTAAATGAAACTTCATAATATACTTTTCTCAAGTCCGAAAATCTAAGAACGCTCTCGCAAAACCTTTTAATATTTAAATTAACCTTTTCCTGATCATTTTTGGACAAAGTTATAGAACTAATCAAATCCGAAAAATATTTAAACAACGTAGACTCGTTAACTTCAGTCTCTATAAGTTTTTTTAAAAACATACTAATCTTATAGGTTTTTGTATACTCATCGAGAGTTGATTTCATGCTTCCATCTTCTGTATAGGTTACAAAGCTGATTTTAGATAAGCTATTATACAGTTTTTCTTTCCTTATTCTGATTCTTTCTTTGCCCTCCTTTTCATACATTCTTTCTATATGATAAATATAAGATATCATATACATTAAAAACTTTAATTGAAATTCACTTATGCTTCCTGATATATAAAAGTTATCATTTTCTATCCCATCAAACTTAAGCTGCTTAGATATTTCAACATTAGTGGGAATTGTTTTTACAGTACCTTTCTTTTCATCTTTAATCCTAACAGCTTCATCACTTATTCTATTTGGAAAGGATTTTTTCATTTCATATAGTGCATTTAAATCAAAAGAATTTAAATAAATAAAGTACGATAAATTATAAAACCTCTTCATCTTAGAGCCATACCAATATATAAGTGCGTCCCATTTATCAATAAAGTTATCTTTGTTAGAAAGCATATCTCTGAAGCAAAAACCACCATCTTCAAACTGATGTATCTTAGAATCAATATTAAGTAAATCACCTTTTGCAGAATACTGAATATAGCTTTCAACAAACTCTGATTTAGTCATAAAAATAGGTATCTTACATTGATTATTCTTTTTAAATTCAAAATCCTTTTTGAAAATTTCAGTATCCCCTTTAATGCTTACTTCTTTTAAACAATTCCTTTTAGAAAATTCCGTGTAAATATTAAACATTTCTTCAGTAGTTTTACCTAACTCCTCAGGAGTGATATATTTGTATGAATATTTAACATCATTACCAGATGATTTTCCTTGAATATCATATTTTCTATCACAAATAAAACAACTATTATCTTTATCCCAATACAACCTATCATTATCTGTTTGAAACACTATATCGTTATTAACGATGTATCCCTTGAGCAGCTCATTATAGTAAATTTCTTCTTTCTCTTTAGGAAACTTTAGAATTAACTTGTTATTTTCTAACTCATAGCAAATTTCCTTAGTTCCATATTCATCTAAATACATTTTTAGATTAACTAGTCCATTATTGTAAAAAACATCTTTTGTTTTAAATTCTTTTAAAATCGTTCCATCATTCACCCTTTAAATTCGCCTCCAATCTGGTATACAATAACCTGCTCCTAAAGCTGAATTTTTCTCTGCCAGCCCTGCTCCTAAAATTATAAATGCAAGCTTTTGTGATTTTTCATCCTCATTTACTTTAATTTTAAATTTATTACCAAGTAAACGTTTTCCCTTGAATTCGTAATACATAGGCTTTTTATTTAGAATTTTTAATTTCTCAATAAAATAGTCATCCACATGCCCTATTTCTTCACCAAAGAAAAACTTGTATTTTTTTTCTGCGTTGCTATGAATTCTCTTTACTAAAAGCAAAATATCGCCACTAGAAAGCCAAGGCTTACCATTAACAGTAACTATAGCTGGTGTTATAGTCTCGATAAATTCTATAGGCTGTTCATTTATCTCCCTAACATCCATTGCTATTATATTAAAATCATTACTCTCATAACCTTCTAAGCAAATTTTAATTTTAGATATAAAATCGTAATTGAAACTTCTTATGCTAAAAACATATACTCTGCTTGCTTTATAGATACCATCTCTCTCAGGTGGAAAAAAATTCCCGAACACATATTTGTAATTTTTTTCCTTATGATACGCTTTAAGTTCCTCATCTTTTAGCATTGCATAATTAATATTATTTCCAATTATTTCGCTGCTGCTTGTAAATATTATATCTTTTTTCAACAGAATTGTAACCTTTATTTCCCAGTATTTCATAAAATCACTCATTCCTACTTATTTTTCAATATGATTTATTTACATTATATCACCACTAACCATACTTTCAAACAGTTAATATCTAAATATTCTGTTATTTCGCCAAGGATATGCCCCTACATCTTTTATTAACGAATTTGATATAAATGCCTATATATTCTAGATCACTTATATATTTTAATACATCTCCCTTTTTTAATCTTATTAATATTATTGTATATGATATTATTATGACATATAATTAGAAAATCTATGCATTAATATATTTTCTAATTATAATTTTCTTAAATATGTTCACACATATATTTGGTTTTTATATACATCTTATGTTATGGTTAATTTTAAATTTATCTAATTAAAATGATAGTATAATTTAAATACATCAAATGTTACAGTAAAAAACTAAATATATGTGCAGAAATATAGTAATACCATTATTTTTCCCAATATAATCCAGCATTAATCATGTTAAATATTATTATTTAATAGAACACTTATAAAAGCACAGTATCAAAGCTTTATGGTGCTTTTAATTCCTTAATTCAAGGGGCTATTTTGTAATTACTTTAAATACATCCTATGTTAAGGTTCAGCTTCTTAATAGATCTATGCTAGAAGATATATGACACCAAGGCAAATTACAGAGGAAAAAATTTTACCTAGCATTGAATCATATGAAAAAAAAGAAGGGATTCATCTAGTAGCCCAAGTTGACGGCAAAGTGATCATGGCACTTCCACTTATGAGAATATATTCACACCCAGTTGGTTTTTTATTTGATAATAATTTTATGCTTACAGGAGCTGATGATGATATAATAATGGAAAAAATGCTAGATGAAATGAAGAGACAAGCTAAAATGATGGGAATGTCTTCTCTTGAAATGTGGCAGCATGAAAATAGCAAGAACACCGAAGCATTTGAGCATTTTGGCTTTACTAAAATCTTTACATCTGGTGTCATGGATTATCTGATGATGGCAATTTAACAAAATACATAAATCGAATACCGTGAGACTAATAGATTCTTCATATATCTTTAAATGAATTTTATGTAATATTTTAGTTCAGGACATTCTTATTTAATATCATAACTGAAAAATGAATAATTTACTAAAACACTGTATTATTCAAACCTGAATTTTACGGTGTTTTTGCGTAGTATTACAAAGATATTTTCTATTATTATTCTAAATACATCCCATGTTAAGGTTCAGCATCAAAAAATACAAAAGAAGCAGTTCACTCATTATAATTTAAATACATCCCATGTTAAGGTTCAGCAAAGTACGCCAGCATAAGAATTAAGGGTAGTTATTTATTTAAATACATCCCATGTTAAGGTTCAGCTTAAATAAGAAGTGGGGTTTTATAAATAGTAACGGATTTAAATACATCCCATGTTAAGGTTCAGCAATAAAAGTAAATCTGATGAGGCCGATTTAGTAATATTTAAATACATCCCATGTTAAGGTTCAGCGCCTTACTTACTTAAACTTATATATTTAGCACCTTCATTTAAATACATCCCATGTTAAGGTTCAGCGACTTAACTTACTTTATTTCCAGTATCTTTTCTTAATTTAAATACATCCCATGTTAAGGTTCAGCGATAAGGAAGAAATAGCTTTGTGGGCCGGAGATTTATTTAAATACATCCCATGTTAAGGTTCAGCATTTATTATCTAAGAGTATTAAAGATTGAAAGCCAATTTAAATACATCCCATGTTAAGGTTCAGCGAAAGCAAAATACTTCAGACAGTTTAAGAGATTGCAATTTAAATACATCCCATGTTAAGGTTCAGCCATTGCAAAATCAACATTCCTTATTTTTATTATATCCTTAAACCTATTGAAAATAAAGGAATTGTTTGATTTTTTACCAGGCGGTAAGTATTATTTTACTTTGCTCAAAAAAATTCCTCTTAAGGCCTTATGTTAAAAGGCTTTAAGAGGAATTTAAATTTTAATGAGGTTGGTAAATTTAATCTTTGGCAAGGCAGTATCCGTATCCCAATGAGTTTTTCTCTAATATTCCTGTGCTCATTGCAATGTAAGCCATTAGTTGGGACATCTCATCATTTTTAATAATTATTTCAAATTTATTGCTTATGATTATTTCATGTTAAAGTTCAGGAATCTTACCGTTATTTAGGTAAATCAATGTTTAATATTAGGCAAATCTCTTCAATCCTTTTTAATGTTTTATTTTCTTTACCTTTCTTTCCTAAAATGTATTTCCACTGCCCTGCAATTTCTAAATTTTCTTTAATTACTTCTGCTAATTTTATTATCTCTTCTTTATCTAAATTTTCACTTTGTCTATTTGTAAAAAGTCTTTTTAGCTCTTCTATTTTCTTTTCAGGATTGTCTATCTTTTCAATTAAATATAACTTTTTTTGACTTTCAGTCATTCTATTTAGTTTTTGCTTCTCCTTATGTTCCTCTGTTTCTTTTCTTCTATTTTCATCATTTTTTTGTGATTGAGACAAGCATTCCTCTTTTGTTATTTGTTGAAAATATCCATAACCAACACTTGTCTTTGCTCCTACTCCATGAGTGGTGAGCATTTCAACCATTTCTTCTATAATAAAATCTCTAATATTTTTCTCTTCTACTTTAACTTCTAAACCATCATCATTTAAAAAACGTTTTTTGTTTATTCGTAATACAAATCTAAAAGAAGTATTTTCCACTGTTAGGATTTCTATTGGGTTTATACTTCCATCATCTTTATATCCTTGTTGATAATGTGGAGTCATAATATCTCTACATATTTTATATGTACCTTTTGGAAATGCATCCATAAATATCACTCCACCTTGATATGTTTTTTGATTTAAAATGCCACCAAAAATACTATTAAACCATTTTCCTTTTTCTATTTTTTCTATATTTTCTTCTTTGCATTTAAAATACTTTTGAATAATATGTGTTCTAAAACACCCTTTTAATGTAGATCCTGGAATATATGGAACACCATATGTATGATGCAATTTAATATCTGTTTCAAAAACTGTAGATTCACCTAATCCTACTATAAGTCTATTAAGAACTTTAACCTCAAAATCTATATTGTAAAATAAATTTCTACTTTCTTTTAAATATTCGTCGATATTATTATGAACAGCATTTTCTATTTTATTTTCATTCTTACCTTCTCTGCCATTAAATATATTGGACAATTTATCTATTTGCAGCCCATAGTGGCAGCTACTTTCTTTATGCTTTTCCCACTGATCATAAACATCATTCCCATTTCTATCCTTATAAAGCATCCACGATAATACTTTTATACTATCTTGATCTATACTACAAAACACATAATCTTCTTTTCTAGGTCTTTTACCTGCTTTTTTAAATTCTTTAGAGATGTCACCGTATTTTAACAATCTAATCATCCTGCTCATCTCCCTCAATCATTCCATCCGCAAATCGTTTAATCCAGCCAAATAAATTCATTATTTCTTTTGTCACCAATCTATATTCTTGATTTGAGATTGTAGTAATACTTTCAATAAAACTTTGATTATCACAGAATTTTAATTTATCTCTTAAAAATTCTAGTTTAAAATCTTCTTTACACCAGCTTCTTATATGTTTTAGAATAAATTCATGGCTTTTTTCCTTATTTGCTTTAGATAATACAAATACCAATGTTCCTATCAATCCATTTTTTTGTATTAAAATAGTCATTTTTTTTGAAACAGTTTTATACTTTTTAGAAATTAATTTTTGCTTATCTTTATTATCGCTCTCAAGTTCTATATCATACTCTAAAATTTCTTTTACACTTTTTAAAGCAAATCGAGCCACCTGAAGGTTAACATTCTTAAAATCACTCATTATCTGCTACCCCCTCTAACGAAGCATAATTAATAATCTTTACGATACCTTTTCCTATTGTTTCATTTCCACCAACTTGAAATACTTTTCCAATATTCTTATTAAAATATTGCTTTGCGCTAGTATCTTTTCCTTTATTTTTATAAAAGGCTGATTCTAATACCGAAAAATACATTATTGTTTCTGCTGGCAAATACTCTTCTGAAAATAATCCTGTTCCCTGTGCTGTTCCTGTCTCAACATCTATTCTATTTCTAGTAATAATTTCAGTATACATTGTCACCATGTCTATAAAATCACTATCAGATAATATAACTATCTTCTTTTCTATAAAATCCTCTTCAATAATTTCCTTAAACAAAGTACTTAAATCTTCTTTATTTGTTTCAAATATATATTCTTCTAACATCAACCTACCATCAGTTAATAGGCTTGATTTTGTATCTATAATACATTCTCCATCTTCCACATTAATATCTTCAAAAGTTTGATTTGTTTCTTCTTTCCATCTCTTAAGTATATAAGGGCATGTTACTAATTTATATATATCCGTTGCTGAACGCATAGGAAATAATAATAATTTAGCATCTGTGATAGCTATAGCACTAGCTGATTTTTCACCATTTTCCTCTGACCCAAATATTTTTTCAAATATTGTATATTCTTGTTTCTTCTCTCCTTCTATAGCTTGTTTAGTAAACCCTAATTTATGATAAATGTGATGTTTAATAGAACCCTTTAAACTTGATCCTTCAATCTTAGGTATATTGCTATGTCTCTCTCTTTGAATTGGCATATCTACACTAGTTAATGATTGTCCACTTCCTGAATGAATTGAACTAATTGCCTTGATGTATATTGTCTCTATATCTTTATACATATTAATCCCTCCCATTATCCTATTAACTTTTTAATTTCACATTCTATTTTTTCTAAATATATTATTTTTATCTTTGCTTTTTTTGCTGTGCTACAAGCAGCAATTAGTTTTTTATCTGTATCTCCTTTTAAATCTTTTTTTATTAAAGGAGTCATAAAGATTGGTGCTCCAAACACACCTGAAAGCACATAAGTAGTAAAATGATGGCTTTTAGCATTGTCTCCTCCTAGACTTCCAGATTTACACTCAAAGTTTAATATTCTACCTGTATTAGTTAACAAAACAATATCTAATTCATCAATACAATGATTAGATTCATCCTTAAATACTTTCAAACTCATCTCCATGCCTAGGATTTTATGATTATCTTTTATAACATCATATATTTTATATCCAACTAGTTTCTCAAAAATATATCCTGCTGGAAAACCCATTTTCATTTCTCTTGAATTTTTAATATCATATTTACCTAATTTATTACACTTGTTTTTCACTTCATCAAATAGATTGTTTAAAAATTCTTGTCTTATTTTTCTGCTTTTATTTTTATCTTTTTTATATTCCTCTTCACTAATAAACTTACTTGTTGAATTTGATAATAATAATAGTTCTTTAAAAGTTCCCTTTTCTGAATCTATTTCAAATTTTTCATTTTCCCCCTCATTTAACATCCACTGATATAAAGCATTATAGAAGTTTACTTCATCTAAATTAATATTTTCTGCTTTTATGCCTTTTTCCTTTAATTTTTGTGTGCTTCTAATCTCTTTAGTATCATAGCCCATCAGTTGAAATGCTATTTTAAAATCCAAATCTCTTAATTCATATTTCACTTTTGAATTAAATTCATCTTTATCTTTTCCCTCAGAAATAATTTTTTCACTATTTCCTTCAAGATAAAATAAAATATCATTAGGGCGATTTTTTACTATGTCATATATAGCCATAGCAAATACTCTCTGTCCCCCTGTAATATGCCAATATATAGGAGTGCTTTCATCAATATGTTTTAAACGTTCTAAAATGAAACTTTTAAATTTTTCTAAATCTCCATACTCATTCTCCGTAATTTTTAAATCATTTATTTTCGCATCTATATCCTTATCAATTTTTAATACTGCTTCTAAGTTTTCATCCCATTCACATGGTTTTATACCATATTTGAAATCCTCACTTAATCCTTCACTAAAAGTTATATTATAAATATTTTTAGGCTTTAATGATTTAATTGCTATATAATTAGTAATTTGATTTAATGTTGAGAATATAACTAAATGTTCTATATTGTTAAATTCCATTTTTATTCTCCTTTTACATAAATATATTGATTAAATCCATTGGTAAAATCAGCTGTGATTTTTTTAGATAAATATTCATTAATGTTTACATCATTATTTGATGTGTTTTGCAATAAAATTACAGTTCCAGCAGAATAGCCTTTATACATAACTTTTTCTTTATTCTTTACTAAATCAAATCCTCCTATGTAAATAGGCTTATCATTAACTAATGCTTGGATTTTTATTTCATCATTAAAACTTTTCTCGAGACATTCCTTAAAATAGCTATCACTAGTAAGTACTACCTTTACCTTTTCTTCTGGTTTTAAAATTTCATCTCTTTGTTCTAATCTAAAACTGGCTATACTTTTGTTGTCTATAATTTCATAGCTGCAAACTTTTGACTCTCCTCCAAGTTTTAAATGTCCCTTGTCTAAATTTTTTATTTCAATATTATCGTAATATTCCCTTACGAAATCATTATTTATGTCATATTCAACAACAAAATTCCAATGGTTTTCTTCTGAATCTTTAAATTCAGTTTGTTCAATAGTATATATACAGCTTTCTCTCACAGTGCCTGTACCTTTATCTAGTGCTATACCTGTTTTAAGGTTTTTTATAAATATATCATTCTCATGTTTTAAATCTCTCTTTTGTAAAATCTTATATCTATACTTTGGAAAAAAATCTTTTATATTTACATAATAATTATCTGTACGTTCTAATTCATCACCTTCTGGCTCTTCAAGATAAGATGAATATAAAATGGATGCCTCATTTTCTTCTAATCTTTTAAAACTACCATAGCTTATATTGTTGCCAATAAATAAATCTTTTGGTGCTGAAATATATGCTGTCCTCTGTTTTTCATCATATAAATAAATTTGTTTAATACTTAGTATTTTGAAATGGTCATTATTAGCTTTTTTGCTTAAAAATTTTTCTCTAAAAACATCATTATTAGCTAAAATTGCAGTGAAAATAGCTCCAAAAAAAGTTGAAGGATATGCTATATTTTTACTTTGTATAACAGTACTTATCCTCATTTCAAAATTATTACCTAATCTAAAAAAAGTATTATCATAAGGCTTTATTTTTAGCAGTTTCATTACTTTCACCACCTTTGCTACTAAAATCAAACTCTGTTAGTTTCTCATAAATTCTATAGCAATTAATAATATTTGAAAAATCAAATTTTTCATCAATGATATTTTCCCTAATAATATTTTTAAATAATTCTATGTGCAATTTAGAGTACTCTTCAAAATCTTCGGTATTATTTTGGGGTTTATTTTTACTTAAATATCTTTTGAATTCCAGCTCCATCATCTCTATTATAGACATTGATTCCTCTATTTCTAATTTTTCAAACTTAATTTTGCTAAACTCATTTTCTATGGCATCAATATAAGCAAATGATGTGTTATCCTTTATATTTCTCCAACGCTCAAGATTGTTTACATATTGTTGAAAATAAGGCTTTGATAGGTACATATTCACTATCTTATTGCTATTAACTATATAGCTTATACCTATACTATTTTTAGAAGGTTCAATATCTTTAAATCGTTCTTTTGCCTTTTCTAAAGTCATACGATTTTGTCTTAAAGCTAATGCCATATCATCCTTACAGCTTATCAATGTTATTCCAGCAGAATAAGTTATTTTCTTTTTATAGTTATTAGATTCTTCTAGCCTATCTTGCACTATTTCTTTAAAACCTTTTTCTATAATTCTTAATGCTTCTAATAACATTTCAACAGGTAATATTGCAAGAAAATCATCTCCGCCAGCATAAATAACAGCGATTTTACTATCTTCAAACTTTTGTCTTATCTCATATGCAAATTTAGATAAAGCTTGAGAAATTTCTTTCTGTCTATCTCTTAATTCACTATTTTCTATATTCCATTTACCACTCATCCATTTTCCTAAATCATCTACATCCATTTGGAAAAAACAATATTTATAGTGTGGTTTTATAACTGGAGTACCTTTCCTTAAATAAATTTCTTCTAATTTAATTTTGATATCCCTTAATTCTTCAATCAATTTATGATCATCCATTTCATAATCTATCAAGTCTTCATTAATTTCCTTTTCTTCTCGTATCCTTTTAAATATATTTGGCTCTGAAAGGTTAATCAAATTTGATACTGTATCCAAACTGTAATATTTTTCAGTATTTTTAAATACACTTTCTAATTTCTCAGTTACATCATTTAATTCATTTTTATTTTTGTCTTTCCATGGTGCTATGGAAATTTCATAAACTGATTTATACCTTAGATTTTTATAACTTCTTTTAAAATTACATAAATCACATAATTTATCTTTATCATTTATACGAACACGTTCACCACATAAACTGCACTTCTTCCCAGTATTTGTTTCTTCATAGTTTTTGAATTCATAAGTATTTTTAATACTTCTTAATTTTTTAACTAATTTATTATAAGTTCTATCATATGTTTCTAAAGGCTCCACTGCCCAAAACATAAAATATACCTCTTCTAAAGTTATTTTTTTAGGTTCAATTTTAAACTCATCGAAAACGGCTTTTTTCATATTGCCTAAACCCTCTTTGGTATGAATTTCGCAGATTAAGTAATTTGTTAAGTCTAAATTTATATCATTATTTATATCTGGATAAATAATTTCTATTTGTTTATCCACATTGTTTTTTAAATATTCTAACACTTTTATCATTATGTCAGAAATAATCCTACTGGAATTACGTAAATCTATTAGTTTTTTAGACTTTTGAATATTAGACTGCACTGGTCCAACTGTTACCCCCAATAGATATGTCATCATCTTTTCCCCCCGCAACATTGTAGAATTTCATTAATATATCCCGCAATATACTTTGAGTCTAGGTCTAGTTCTTTTTCCTTTATTTGTTCATGTTCATATATATATTTATAGTTTAATTCCTTTATAATGATATAGGGATCGTTCCCCTCTTCATGTAGAGTTACATAAACAGGTGATGCAAATCTTAGCAGTTTACCTCCCTTAAAGTTTCCTAATACTTCTTTATTTAAGTTTTCCTCTTTTAACTTAAAGTTAGTTTCTTTTGATATGAATCCTTCACAATCTTCCAATCTTTTATGAGTTAATTCGGAAATATTTTTTAATATATTCATTATGTTCTCATTCTCAATTTTAATTTTATGTAGATACTTTGCATAATGAATATTAGGCATGTTATTGCATTCTATTATATATTTAACATAACTATCTTTCTTAAGTTTATCTATTGAAAATTTTCTTATTTTAAAAGCATAAGTCTTTTTAAATCCTTTAGAATCTGTTGTTTCAAACTTTCTTTCTTCTGATAATTCTTTTAAATTTTCAAAGCAATTGGTACTAATAATTTCTCCATCTATACTTTTAATTTTAAATGAACCCATACCTTTTCTAGAACGCTTTCCCAAACCACCTGTAATAGCAGCTAACTTTAGAATATCTATGTATAATTCTAAAAATTTTATATTTCTACATTCAAATACAATATTTATTTCTGTTCCACTTAAAAGCGCTGGTATTTTTTTTATATTTTCTTTATGTAATACTAATTTTTCTTCGATATTTCTTCTAATATTTCCTCCTGTCATCCTCATCATAACTGGCGATTTCCTCTTTGTACTACCAAATAATATAGCTTCTTTCTCATTTAAATCCTCTAAATTAGTATATTCAAAAAATTCCCTAAAAGTTGAACGCATTAATGCTTTTAATTCTGTAATTCTGAATTCAGCTGTATGCCCATCTGCTCCTGCACTAAACATGTTGGTAATTAATTCTAGTATTATATTTTTTCTATCCATAAAGTCACCTCTTGTTCTTAAATCTCTTAACTCTCAATAATTTTGTTACATTATAATCTCATTTTCAAATAGCAACCTACTTTCGAGTTTACTCAAAAACTCACATTTATTTTACTTACAAAATCCCGCTCCTATTGCAGAATTTTTCTCCCCTAGTCCAACAGCTCTAGCTAAAAAGGCTGCTTTCTGAGCTGCTTCATTATCTTGAACTTCTATACTTACCTTATTAGCCAACAACTTTATCCCCTTATAATTAAACTGCATTGGCTTTCTATTTTTAAACTCTATACTTTTAATGAATTTATCTCTCACATCTATATCTTCATTAAAGAAGCTTTTATACTTCTTCTCTATGTTATCCTCTAACCTATGTATAAATAAATCTAAATCTCCACCTTCCTGAAGCCAAGGTTTATTGTCTACAGTTATTATCAATGGAGTTTCAGTGTATAATCGTTCAATATTTTCTTGTTCTATTTCCTTTTTAGAAATGGATATAATATTAAAATCATCACTATTCAAATTTAAAATGCAACTCTCTAATCTTTTAATAAACTCACCACTTAAAGATCTAATATTGAATACATATACCCTATCTTTTTTATAGAATTTATCTTTTTCTATAGGATAAAAATTATTGAATATATAACCTTTATATTGCTTTTGGGGATGGATTTCCTTCAAGTGATTATCTAATAACATGCTTTTATTTATATTTTTTCCTATTATATATCCACAGTCTTGAAAATATATATCTTTTTTCAACATTACTGTTATAGTCATTTCCCAAAGTTTCATTTATACACCTCTTTATACAATTTTATCTATATTATAACATATATATGTATAATAAAGAAATTATATACAAATTTCGATGCGATAAATTAAAAATAAATTTATACGAAATACTTATATTGTTTGGAGTGCTTATTTGAAAATGCTTCTATTTTTATGTAATAAAGAATTAAAAAAGAAGGTCAACAGTAGAGAAGCTCTTTACAGAATTGATAAACATAATATGCTAAAACTCAATAGAGTTATTAACTCAATTAGGTCCTAAATTTAATATTATTATAGCTATTTACTTACTACCTATACTAAGCTTTGGAGAACTCTCTTAAGACAAGGAATCATATCTAAAATTAATGCACATTAATTACTAGCTAGCTACTGTGTAGTGAATTAAGAATATTTAATATAGGAAGGTGGTCATAATTTAATCAGCTTAATCAACATTAATGGACATCCCATGTTAAGGTTCAACCAGGCTAATGATATTTGATGGAACAATAGTATGGTTATTTAAATACATCTTATGTTAAGGTTCAACTTCCATTTCCATTGTTTCTCCACAATACCCTTATTATTTAAATACATCCTATGTTAAGGTTCAGCTCCTGTTGAAACTATAAAAAAGTTATTGCTTCCTGGATTTAAATACATCCTATGTTAAGGTTCAGCGTTATTATTTTATTCTCGGTCATACTACTTACTTTAATTTAAATACATCCTATGTTAAGGTTCAGCTAATGTTTTATTTATCTTAATATATTCTCTACTATATTTAAATACATCCTATGTTAAGGTTCAGCCATTGGAAATTATAACTTTCAGAAAGGTATTGAAATATTTAAATACATCCTATGTTAAGGTTCAGCCCACTATAAAATCAACATTCCTTATTTTTATTATATCCTTAGACCCGTTGAAAATAAAGAGATTGCTTGATTTTTTACCAGGGGCCAAATACTATTTTAATTTGTTCAAAAAAATCCCACTTAAACCTCTATTTTAAAGGCTTTAAGTGGATTTCAAATTTCAACAAGGCTGGTAAAATTAATTTTTAGCAAGACAATATCCGTATATCAATGAGTTTTTTCTAATATTTCTATGCATAACTGAGATGACTCATCATCTTTAATCGCTATTTTAAATTTATTTCTTACGAGTTGAACACCAAAATTTAAATACATCTCATGTTAAGGTTCAGCGCTAAAAGTGCAAAAGTTGGACAAGCAACTATAAGATTTAAATACATCTCATGTTAAGGTTCAAGGAAATTACCCATATATTATTAGAATCTCCCTTTTGAAATTTAAATACATCTCATGTTAAGGTTCAAGTTAAGTAGTATTTAACTTTACCTTTGGACCTACTTATATTTAAATACATCTCATGTTAAGGTTCAAGTAGTTAAGCTTCAGGAAGATGAAGCTCTTATTGAATTTAAATACATCTCATGTTAAGGTTCAAGCACATGATGAGGCCTTGGGTCAATACCCTTACTCCCATTTAAATACATCTCATGTTAAGGTTCAAGTCTTGCCGTTCAGTTATCGTGTAACAATACCCATATTTAAATACATCTCATGTTAAGGTTCAAGAATAATTGTCCAGGGAACATACACAATTACACACAAATTTAAATACATCTCATGTTAAGGTTCAAGACTATTTGAAGTGCTTGGATTTACACTGAAATTTGCATTTAAATACATCTCATGTTAAGGTTCAAGATCGTAAGAATAAAAAAGGAAAAAGATTATTCCAGATTTAAATACATCTCATGTTAAGGTTCAAGTCATCAACTCCCTATTAAACAATATTCCACAGGATAATTTAAATACATCTCATGTTAAGGTTAAAGAAGGGAAGATAAAGGACTCAATCAAGACCAATTGGCATTTAAATACATCCCATGTTAAGGTTAAAGATTTCAGAAACTCTCTTTAACGAAGCTTCCAGGCTATTTAAATACATCCCATGTTAAGGTTCAACAAGTTTAAAGAATTAGCCATAGACACTAAATCTGTACATTTAAATACATCTTATGTTAAGGTTCAACAGGCTAATGGGGGAAGAACTAGAAACCTTCCTGAACAATTTAAATACATCTTATGTTAAGGTTCAACGAATGGTGCAGAAAAAACAAGTGCCTGCCTTATGTAAATTTAAATACATCTTATGTTAAGGTTCAACAAAGAACCCAAAAGACTAAGAGAAGCTCTAACAGAATTTAAATACATCTTATGTTAAGGTTCAACCCTGCTTAGCCCTTCCATTGGCGTCCTCCTTCCCTTCATTTAAATACATCTTATGTTAAGGTTCAACCATCTCTAGCTTCATTTAGTTTTTTTATGTTCTCATTTAAATACATCTCATGTTAAGGTTCAACGTCTGTCTCTATTCCTAAATCTGCGGTTTTTATTGGATTTAAATGCATCTCATGTTAAGGTTCAACGTAATAGCTTGTATAGAGCTGTAGGAATGACCCAATTTAAATACATCTTATGTTAAGGTTCAAGAATAGCATTGGGTAGTTGCCTTCACTTCCACCCTTTAGATTTAAATACATCCTATGTTAAGGTTCAAGCGGGATAAATCGGTAACCCGCCGAGATGTAACTTTATTTAAATACATCCTATGTTAAGGTTCAACTGTAATTAACAATTAAATTATATGGAGGTTATTACAAATTTAAATACATCCTATGTTAAGGTTCAACCAGACGGTAAAGCGACGGTCTTGCACTCAGTAGCATATTTAAATACATCCTATGTTAAGGTTCAACAACTTCTTCAGATTCTTCAGAGGAAGAGTATGAATAATTTAAATACATCCTATGTTAAGGTTCAGCTGTTGCCTAGTTATAGGTTTATTTGCACCTTTCTTATTTAAATACATCCTATGTTAAGGTTCAGCACAAGTTCTAGAAAACAGATCTACTGAGCTAAATGAATTTAAATACATCCTATGTTAAGGTTCAGCTTTCGATTATTGCGTTTTTACCTCTACATATGTCGATTTAAATACATCCTATGTTAAGGTTCAGCGTTTTACACCTACTGTAATGCAATTAGCAATAGCATTTAAATACATCCTATGTTAAGGTTCAGCTCGTAAAAGAATGGCTATAGGGGAAGGCGGAAAACTATTTAAATACATCCTATGTTAAGGTTCAGCCATATTCTGAAGACATAACAATAAAAGAGAATGATTATTTAAATACATCCTATGTTAAGGTTCAGCTTTTATTCGCAAAAATATTGTCGTAAAATGTAATTAATTTAAATACATCCTATGTTAAGGTTCAGCAGAAAACAAAAGTCATTTATTGATAGTATAGCTGAATTTAAATACATCCTATGTTAAGGTTCAGCGAAGCGATTTGACACCGGTTGGGGAGGGATAATCTTATTTAAATACATCCTATGTTAAGGTTCAGCGTGCTTTAGACTTCAAGGGTGGTCAGATGAATACTTATTTAAATACATCCTATGTTAAGGTTCAGCCATTGTAAAATCAACATTCCTTATTTTTATTATATCCCTAAACCCGTTGAAAATAAAGAGATTGCTTGATTTTTTACCAGGAACCAAGTGCTATTTTAATTTGTTCAAAAAAAATCCCACTTAAAGCTCTATTTTAAAGGTTTTAAGTGGATTTCAAATTTCAACAAGGCTGGTAAAATTAATTTTTAGCAAGACAATATCCGTATCTCAATGAGTTTTTTCTAATATTTATATGCATAACTGAGATGACTCATCATCTTTAATCGCTATTTTAAATTTATTTCTTACGAGTTGAACATCAAAATTTAAATACATCCCATGTTAAGGTTCAACAGCATAGCAACTTACACCAGGGAGTGCTAGTAAATAATTTAAATACATCCCATGTTAAGGTTCAACCATGAGAACCTCTGAACCTATTAGCATGGGAACAGAATTTAAATACATCCCATGTTAAGGTTCAACTTAATGCTATCATGAATGTATAAACCTTAATATAATTTAAATACATCCCATGTTAAGGTTCAACTTAACTTTAATTTCTTCTTGGAGTTTCTTTTCTTCTATTTAAATACATCCCATGTTAAGGTTCAACACGCAAATATATGCAAAGACTAGCAGAGAAAACAATTTAAATACATCCCATGTTAAGGTTCAACTATATGAGCCTGTTATAAATAGATATTGTACAATTCAAGCATTTAAATACATCCCATGTTAAGGTTCAACTGTGTCCATGTCCTCAAGCTCCAGCACCTGATTGGGATTTAAATACATCCCATGTTAAGGTTCAACTAGCAGCCATTATTATGAATTATGAAAACCTGTAATTTAAATACATCCCATGTTAAGGTTCAACTCTGAAGAAGATAAAGAGATAGCCCAAAATGTTGCTAAATTTAAATACATCCCATGTTAAGGTTCAACGAAACTTTGAATTTCTATAAGGGAATATTAAATAATAATTTAAATACATCCCATGTTAAGGTTCAACACTTATAGAAAAACAAAATAGCTTAATTAATAATAATTTAAATACATCCCATGTTAAGGTTCAACTAAAAATTGTATTTATATCAAGTGTATGTTACGTACATTTAAATACATCCCATGTTAAGGTTCAACAAAATAATAAAATACTGCAGCTTAAAACTTATATGAATTTAAATACATCCCATGTTAAGGTTCAACGGATGGATTATAGACTTTGATTGGTTATTCCAAGAATTTAAATACATCCCATGTTAAGGTTCAACCACTGTAAAATCAGCATTCTTTCTTTTTATTATACCTTTAAACCCATTGAAAATAAAGGGATTGTTTGATTTTTTACCAGGCATCAAGTGCTATTTTAATTTATTCAAAAAAAATTCCCTTAAAGCCCTATTTTAAAGACTTTAAGAAGAATTTAAGTTTCAATGAGGCTGGTAAAATTAATTTCTAGCAAGACAATATTCGTATCCTAATGAGTTTTTTTCTACTTTATTAATAACATTTTCAACCCTTTTTCTTTTAATTTATCTGATGCTTTATATACGAGCTCTACTTCAGAACCTGATTCCATGGGCATTACGTTCGATGTTTCCTTTTCAGAGTCTTTGAGTATATAAGCCCCTTCACTGCTTATCTTCCTGAGTTTTCATATAGCGGCAGTGCCTGTCTTGTACAGGTTAATATCTTAAGTTACTTATATCTAACTTATCATATTTTTTTAAAAATGGTTTTAACTTATTTAAAATTGTTTGAACTCCGCCTTTTACATCTGATTCAACGTTTAGGGGTAGCGTTGGCTCATGTAATGACAGTCTTAGCAAAAACCAACCAGTGCCATTTTCAGTGTTACAGGATACCCTAATTCCTTCAAAGTTATTGGGTACTAGACTCCAAGATTTTTCTTTTCGCACAAGCTCTATTAGGTCATTTAATATAACTGCTCCGTATTCCTTAAAGTCTTCAGCAAGAATTTTAATTCTGTATTCTGAACTCTCATAAGGAACTTTTAAACCTTCGATCAGACTTTCAATAGTTTTTCCCTGGCCATGAAGCTTAGCCATTTTTATTAGTATTTTTGCAATTAGGCATGCACCATCATCCAAAAAGTAGTTTTCTTTTAGTGCGGCGTGTCCTGAAGTCTCTATAGCTAAATAACATTCCTTACCTATACTATTAAGCTTAAGTGCTTCATTTATAACATTTCTATAACCTCTCTTAAACCTATGATGAATTCCGCCCAGCTTTGTTTCTATAAACTCTTTAAGCCCTGTTGAGGTTACTGAATCAGTTACAATTATTGAATTTGGATGTTCTTCTAAGACAATAGAGGAAATTAAAGCTATCAGTGCATTACGGTTGATTTCAATCCCATTTAAACCCACGATGGCTGCTCTATCCACATCTGTATCAAAAATTATCCCTAAATCTGCATTATTATTTATTACAGCATCACGTATTGATTCCATAGCCTCTTTATTTTCAGGATTAGGAATATGATTAGGAAATCTACCATCTGGATCAGTAAATTGACTTCCAGAAGTATCTGCTCCCAGGCTTTTTAGAACTTTATGAGCAAAAAATCCACCTGCTCCATTACCGGCATCAATAACAATTTTAAAACCCAATAGCGGCTTATCATAATTGATATCTGAATTAACCCCATGTCGTATTAATTTTATCAATAAGTCCGAGTATTCTTTAATAAAATCAATTTTAGATACTTTTCCTTTTATATCTAAGTAATTAAAGTCTTGTTTACCCGCTATAGTTAATATATCTTTTATGTCTTCCTTTTCGCAACCGCCATCTTCTGTAAAAAACTTCAATCCATTATAGTAGTATGGCAGATGGCTGGCTGTAATCATAATTGCTCCATGGCATTTATAGTTCTCCAATACAGTAGTCATAAACATTGCTGGTGTAGTGCACATACCGCAGTCATATACATCACAGCCCAGGCTGGTTATTCCACCTATTACTGATGATTTTAAGCTCTCACCAGATAGCCTGGAATCCATTCCTACAGCAACCTTAATACTCCCTGTTTTAATATCTTTTTTATTTCTTAACCAAACTGCAAAACCAGAAGCTATGGCGTTTACGGCCTCATTTGTCAAATTAGCCTTAAAATCTGGTTGTTCAATTGCAACGCCCCTAATATCAGTACCATTTTGCAATTGAAATAATTTAAAATCAATATTCTTTAAATAGTCTCTGACTTCTAGCAAATTGCTACATATTTTATAAGCAAGTCTCTCAACTTTCTCATCCGGTTCCTTTAAATCTGGAATATTAATGCTCATCATTCCTCCATTATGGGCTGCTTCTATACCTACTGGAGAATCTTCCAAAACAATACACCTTTCAGGAGCTACCTTTAATTTTTCTACAGCTTTTAAAAATATCTCAGGATCAGGCTTAGAATTTTTCACATCATCTCCACAGATTATTGCATTGAATTTGTCTCTTATACCAGCCCTCTCCAATAAGGCAACTGCTCTTTCCCTGTGTGTGCAGGTTGCTACTGCTATTTTATATTCCTTTTCAACTAAATAGTCTAACAATTCATATACCCCTGGTTTAATAGGTGGACCATTCTTATATATAAATTTAAGCGTATCCATATCTTTTTCTGCATAAATATTTGTTATAGGTAAGTCTTGTCCATACTTATTAATAAGTATTTGGCTAATACTTTCACGAGTTCTACCTATTAATGAGCAATAATCTTCTTTATTCATGTCATATCCATACTTTTTTAAAACTTTCCTATAAGATTCAAAGCCTATCCTCTCTGTGTCAAATAATATTCCATCCATATCAAAGATAACAGCTTCTATTTTTTCCATAATATCCTCCTCAGTATTTAATCTATTTTGAATAGTTCTAGTAAAGATAAATTTTTTTATTTTAGGATGTAGCTATAATTCAGTAACAGATATCGCTGGCATGCTGTTTGAGAAGCTCGTCTGATATTGGATTTATTAAATCATAAAGATTGGGGAAAAAGCTACTGACTATCGTTAAGGATGTGATGATAGATGGCAGTGTTCTCACTCTAGAATTGGGAGGCAGCGCTACTACAAGTCAAATAAATGACCTTGTTTTGATCCGCTTAGGCTAATCACAAAACAGCAAGCCCTTTTCGCCTTAAAACTCTAAGAGCTTGCTATTTACCTTAGCAAATCGCAATTTATATAGTCAAATTTTATTTTGTAAAAACTGAATACTCTTTATTATCTAATGGTGCTGTTTGAAAAAAAAGTTTAATACCTTTATTTTGAATAAAGCGTATGCATTCAATTTCCTCTTCATTAAAGAAATCCGAAAGCTTCTTAATCACAATACGGCTAGCTGGATAAGGTATTTGAATCTCTCTTGCTTTAAATCCTGCTTCCACTGCCTTTTTAGCTATGGTTAGATTTTTAAAGATAACCATTAAATTGCGCTTTGTTGTACTATCTTCATTTATGAAAGCTATTAATTCTTCAACAGAGAAAATTTTAACCTTCATAGGTTCAGGGAGACATAATTGCATCACTTTAGTAATAAATGGATCATTACTATAAGTTGGATCCACTATTATCGCATAATTAGCATTTACAAATTGATTCCAATTTAAGGCTACAGTTGCATGCAATAATCTTTTATCAACACGTGCGAGCTTAATTGTTGTACTCATACTTTTTCACCAACCTGTTTCTGTCTTTGATATTCGCTTAAGGTACTAGCAATCAATGCCAATAAAACTTTTCCTTGAAAGCTTCCTCTAATATCGATATTGAAAATCTCTTCATATTTCTTGAGTTTATAAATTAAAGTATTCTTATGCAAATATAGATCTTCAGCAGTCTGTGTAATATTGTAATCATTTATAAACAATTGATTCGCAATAGTAGTAAGCTCATCAATATCAATACCTTTGCTTCGATCTTTATAAAAATCAAATATATTTCGAACATCATCACTAGGGACTTTAGAAGCAAAATACTCAAATAAATAATCCATGAAGAACAATGGTTCATCAATAGAAAACTGCACATTATTTTTTAACCACAAACAATTCTGATAACTGATAATATACTGCTTTAATTTATTCTGCATTGAACCTATCAGATAGGAACAGCTTTGCAATCCCCAGTCTTGTAAACTTCTAATATATTTTCGAAAGTACCTCTTTATCCCAGTATTTTCTAAATCATCAGGTATATCTTTAAATAATAATAAACTATTATTGTCTAATAAGGAATATATCAACTCTTTACTATCAGGTTTTAATTTTAAACGCACAATTTCTTCTGCATTAAATCCTTCATTATTAACAATATATATAGCTACTCTGGTCTTGTTTTTATCAACACCTAATTGATTTATTAGATCTAAAATATGATTCAAATCAAAATGCTCGGCGTTAAGTAAATACTTGATTAGTTCATCATCCTTCGTTACCTTTTGTTTTAAAGAACTCGTGTTTATCTCATACATTAATCGTGTTTTTAAAGAATCAAGTAATAAACTACTAATCATTTTAAGATTTTCATCATCACCACTAACCCATATATATCCATAATCTTGATTTCTAACTCTGATTTCATAAAACATATTATCAGCGTGACAATCTTTAATATCAAATTTGTATCCTATATATTCTTCTTTACTACAAGAGATAACATATCCATCTTGATTCAACAAACCAATAATATATTTTTGATTTTCTTTTACAACATTAATGAATTCTTTAAAAATCTCAACTAACATCATATTTTTACCTTTCCTGTTCTGAACAACTAGAATTTTAATACACTTACTAAAATCAAAGTAATATAAGTTATTAACACTATTTATATAGTATGTGTTCACAGGGGCTTGGACTAACCGTGTGCAATTATGCAGATTTTATCGATTAGTTCCCCTTCTATATCAATGAAAAGCAGACTTAAAATTCCACTAAAGTTCAATTAAGAACAGCCTTTCTACAATATACTTTTTCAAAGATTTTGTTAATAACAGTATAGGGTTTCTAACTCAACTATTAACTTATACATGCGCCATAATCACTTAAAGCCGTAATTTTGGAACACGTATAAGCTAAGTTTCGATACAGAAACCCTATAGTTAGCTATCACACAACAAGAACAGTACCTTGCTAGATCGCAAATACTCTGATGCATTAATTATTGTCCATTTTTAACTTTATCTTATCATATCGTGTAATAAGCATACAACTTGCTATAGCATACCTATAGAGCTACTTACTATAGGAAAAAGAATTATAGATATTCTGCTGATATTAAGTTAAGATTATTATTTTTTATTTAATGTTTATATTAATTGATAATGCTTAAGCATTTCTTTAATCTTTTCATCAACCTCGAGCGTTGTTTCTCTAACCGGTTTTCTAGCAGGTCCCACAGTTGCAATATTAGCCAATTCTAATGATCTCTTTATGATTGAAGGAACCGTACCATATTTTAAGACACCTCTCAACACATCAATATCTGCTTGTAAAGCACTGGCAGTTTCTGTGTCCTTTGTTTTGAGAGCTTTATTCAATTTTACTAAAACATCTACAATAACATTACTTGTGCCGGCGATTGCTCCTACTGCTCCTAAGCTATAGCCAATAGAAATTTTAGAATCTGAACCAACCAATACACTTAAGTTCTTACCCCTGCCAGCTTCAATATAACCCTTTAAGTTATCTACATCACCGCTGCTATCCTTAATGGCTTGAATATTATCAATCATGGCTAAACGCGCCACAACTTCTTTAGGAATATTGCAGCCAGTAGATTTAGGGATATTATACAAAACAATTGGAATTTTAACGCTGTTTGCAACTTCTTTAAAATGCTCAAAAAGCTCCTCATCCGTAGGTTTAATGAAATATGGAGTAATAACAGATAATGCATCTGCACCTAATGCTTCCATTCTTTGAGATAAACGCACAGTTTCTTTGGTTGAACATGCACCTGTTCCTACAAAAACCGGAACGCGATGATCAACAATCTCTATTACTTTTTTAGCAAAAGCAACCTTTTCATCTTCATCAATCACATGAAATTCACCATTGCTACCTAGGATAAAAATACCACTAACACCTTTTTTAATTAAATGGTTGATTAATTGCTCAGCAGCTTCATAGTTAATAGATTGTTCCTCATCACGATTAAATGGTGTAACAATGGGTGTAATAATTCCCTCAAACATAATATTCCTCCTTGATTTAATCATTTAAAGCTAATATATTATCGCACTGACTCCCTAATTATCTATTTTTAACTGGTAAGTGATAATACTACTGATGAACTATTCTAGCATCATATTCGTATGCACTCCACTTGCTTTCAAGCTATCAATACAGTTTTTAATTACCTCATCCATATCTAACGCTTCATCATTAATACTATTAAGGTACAGATCTACCAACATAGGTAAATTCACACCAGTTATTACATTATGATGATATTTCTTGGTTAAAGCTGTAAGCACATTACATGGTGTACCACCATACAAATCCGCTAAAGCCAAAACCGGGCCTTCCAAATCACTAAATATAGCATCGACCTCATGCATAAATTCTTCAAAAGACATCACTGGTAATAAGGACACTGATTTAACATTTTCCATCTTTCCAACGATCATTTCCGCCGACCTAATAAGTTCTTCACCAAACCTTCCATGGGTTGCAATTACAATATTTAACTTTGACATAATATTCCTACTTTCTATGCATTTCTTTTATACTTTTACCAAGACTTCCTCCTGGATGCCATTTCACATATTGATTCAAATTCAATTTTTTTTCATTCTGTAAGACAACACTCAAACATTGAAGGATTAAAATCTCAGATAAAATTGAAGCACGTGGAGGCTTGTTTAAATCATCCCCTTCAACATCTACATGGGCCAGCAAACATACTTCAGAGTGTTTTGCCAACCATGATTCAGCATTACTTGTACAACTAATAATACGCGCTCCGTTAGTTAATAGAGTTTCTAAAGTCGCTTTTAATTCTACTGTTTCGCCACTATTGGATATGGCAATGACCACATCCCCCGGCTTCACTTGACCACTTGAACCATGCACAGCTTCTGTTCCATGCAGTTCATAAGCACTAGTACCTGTACTAGATAATAAAGAAGCAATATATCCTGCCACATGCCCTGGTTTACCAATTCCAGTCACATGAACACGACCACCTTTTTTTTCGCTGTCTAATATGATTTCAGCAGCTTTTTTCACACTTTCTATATCAGCACTTTCAATATTTTTATCAAGTTCTTCCTTAACATTGCTTAAAAAGCTTTGTAATTCTTTATCCATAATATTACCTACTATCCTAACAAATGTTCAACAATAATTTCTGTTGACATTTGGCAAGTTCTTTTTTCTGATTCTATCGTTCTTGCGGCAGTATGAGGTGTTAAAAAGAAATTATCTAACTTAATTAGTCTATCATCAGCTGCTGGTGGTTCCGAACTGTAAACATCAAAATATGCTGAACGGATATCTTTGTTAACCAAAGCTTCATATAAAGCTTCTTCATCAACAATGCCTCCTCTTGCTGCATTAATCAAACAAGCATCTTTTTTCATTTTTTTGAATTCCTCTGTGGAAATCATATTTTTAGTAGAGTCTAGTAGTGGTACATGCAAAGAAATATAATCACTTTCACTAATAATTTCTTCCAAGGACTTTTTCTCTACATGATATTCTCTGGCAACTTCATCAGTAATTTCAAAAGCATCATATGCGTATACTTTCATAGACAACCCATTTGCAAAAGTTGCAATATCTTTACCAATCATTCCAAAGCCGATAATACCTAATGTCTTACCGCTAACTTCTTGTCCTGTTGGCTTATTCCATTGGTGCTCTTTAACTTCTGTAATAGTACTATAGACATTCTTTGCATCTGCAAACATTAAAGCTACAACATGCTCTGCAACTGCTTTAGAATTAGAGCCCACTGTCCTGCCAACAAAAATCCCTTTTTCTTTTGCACAATCTAAATCAATATTATCTGTCCCGACGCCAAATTTACAGATAACTTTTAACTTAGGACATTTGTCCATCAACTCACGGTCAACTATATCAACACCTACAATAATAGCATCTGCATCAGCAGCCAATTTGTGAAATTCTTCTTTTGAATATGCCTTACCAGTATTGTTATAATGAACAGATATCCCTTTAGATTCCATATATCTAACTTGTTCTAACCCATAATTTGCAAATCCTCTTGGTGTAATTAAAACTTTCAAATTCTTCCCCTACCTTTCTAATAATAGCCATTATAATATAAGGTTATACAAAACAAATCCATGACTCCCCATGGATTTGCCTTGTATACAATACAGATTTATATAATACCAAGGAATGTTAAAGCTAAGGCAAAAATCATTGTATAAACAATTATGCGTAAGTATTTTGGACCTTTCTTTGTAATATATAAATACATTCCCATAACTAAAGCGAAAGGCAACATTTTAGGCAACATACCGTCTAGAATGCTTTGCAAAGCTACTTTCGACGCTGTACCTGCATTAAAGACCCAAACAGTTTTAAATGAAACATAGGCTGATGATAAACATCCAATCATGAATAGGCCGACAATACTGGCAACATCAACAACTTTCTTAATCTTACCAGAATGTAGAATTTCTAGAACAGCGTTCTTACCTAAGGAATAGCCTTTGTTCATCAAGAACCATGAAAATCCAAATGACCATGCTAAATAAATTAGAGCTGGCATAAAGGCGGCAATAACTGATCCTTTAAGCGCCATGGGAACAAAGATTGCAAGTGGAATGGTGGCCACAATCCCCTGGTCAACACTATCACCAATACCAGCTAATGGCCCCATAAGACCAATTTTTAAGGATTGAATAACTTCAGGCGTAATATTCTTATTACCTAAAGCCCTTTGCTCCTCAAGTGAAATTATAATACCGTGAATAATACTTCCCCAGTCACAGTTCGTATTAAACATTGAAGTATGACGTTTCATTGCTTCTTTCAACTCTTCTGGATCATCTTTATAAACTTTTCTTAGAATTTTATTCAATGAATATCCAAAAGCCAAAGCTTGCATTCTATCAAAACTTACAGGAACCTCAACTGCTAAACACCATTTCCACCAAGCTTTAAATAAATCAAACTTAGTTACAATATTCCCTTTTTCTTCTACTGCTTTTTCACGAATTTCTTTTTCTGCAATTTGACTCATGATAATTCTCCCTCCTGATTTTGTTTAAATAGCGAAACTATTAAAGCTATACATAGGGCAATAACTGCGCCAGTTAACATTGAGAATCCTGCAATAGCATGGAAGAAGAATCCTAAAACAAAGAACGGAATATACTGTCTCTTACCAATAACTACTAGTGTTAAAGCAAATCCTAGTGCTGGCAGCATTCCTCCGGCACTTGCAAGTCCATTCATAAACCAGGTTGGAATAACCTTAATGAAAGCTTGTACTACACTTGGTCCATATAAAGTAGCAATAAACACTGGAGTGAAATATAACACCCCGTTTGTAAGCCATGGTAATAAAAATGAGAATGTAGATAATTTATCGTATTCACCTTTTTCCACAAATGAATCCGCTTTTGTGTTGTAAAAAGAATTAATTGTACGACGAAGGTTGTTAATTAAAACACCTAACACTCCAAATGGAACAGCAATTGCTACTGCTGCCGCTGGATTAAGATTGTTAATCATAGCAGCTGGAATAGCAATACAAGCAGCTAATGCCTGGTCACTAGGAATATTACCACCCGCTTCAATTCCTCCCATATACATCAATTGGATTGTTGCTCCATATATTAGGCCTGTTGTGACATCCCCAAAAATTAGTCCAACAAAAACACCTATTACAACTGGTTTACGAAATGCAAATGAGAAATAATATTGCGCTCTACCCATGGTAATCCAGTAAAGCAAACCGACTAATGCAGCTTTTATAATCATTTCTTATCCCCCTTATTTTATTAAAGTTTTGCAACAGCTCTTTGTAGTGTTTCGGATGGGTAATCAGGAGTTGTTTGAAAATAAATATTAATCCCCATACTTTCAAGAGCTAATAGAGTATCCGCATCTTTACGATCTAACGTAATCGCATTATTAACTGCTTTTCTTCCAGGACCTCCTCCTAAACCTCCAATTTGAACTTCCTCAAGTTTTAAACCAGCTCTTACAGCATTATCTAATTCTTGAACACTCTTGAACAAAATCATTACTCTGCTATTTTCAAACTCATTATTTTGTTGTGCCTTAACTGCCCCCTCTACGGATACAATTCGGATTTTTACTCCTTTTGGTGCAGCCATCTTGAATACATCTTGCATAAAATCATCGTTACTTAATGCTGTATCCACCGTAACGATTTCATTGATATGACATTGAGTGAGCCATCTGGTAATTACCTGCCCATGAATTAATCTAAAATCTACTCTTGTTAAACCGATACTCATTGTATTCCTCCTCTCTAGTATTTATAAGCAAATTATAATATAACCGTTTTCAAATAGAAATGTTCGAGGGACACAAAAAAAGGAACACATTTTCATTCAAACTACTAAATGACTTACGTTAACTGGCTTGTTATCTACATACATAAAGCTTTTGCTAATACCTAGATTCTTTGTACATACTACTATTCCAAGGTGTTTATGATCAAAATAGTATTTTACTTCGTCCTCTTTAAATTCTTTTCATGAATAAAAGAATTCCTTCTAACTGCAAGTATTCATGACAATACCTGCATTAGAAGGAATCTATAAGATATTTTTTTACGATGCCTAATTATTTTTACTACGATACTCAGTAATAATTTTTCGAATTTTAGCAGCATTTTCTGCAATCTCATCAGAACTACCTTTAGTTAATAATCCACCAAAACCACAAATGTCAACACCATTTTCCAACCATTTAGATAAGTTATCTAAATTAACCCCACCACTAGCTAAAATAGGCATGTCTGGGATTGGGGTTTTAAAAACCTTAGCTAGCTTTGGTCCATAAAAATCAGAAATAGGAAAAGCCTTTATAAAAGCTGCCCCCATACTTAATGCATTAACAGCTTCTGTAACAGAAGTACATCCAGGCGCATATGGAATTTGATATCTATTGCAGATTTTAGCAACTTCTGGGCAATAGGTCGGCGCAATAATAAATTTAGCCCCTTTCAATATGGCATATCTAGCAGTTTCACTATCTAAAACCGTACCTGCACCTACACATAGATTATCACCATACTTTTTAGATAAACCATCAATAATGTCAGCTGCATTGTTTAATGTAAAACTCATTTCCATTACAGGAATACCGCCCTTTATGCATCCTTCCGCAATCTCACAGGCTCTTTCAAAGGTTTCAACCCTAACAATTGCAAGCGCACCTGATTCATACATTCTTTGTGTAATATTCATCTTTTTCATCATTTTCACCTCTTACTTATTATTCTATAGTTTTAATTAAAATTCTCAATGGTACAGTGGACTAATAATTTCTCATTATTTTGTTATAACAAACGAATCATTACCCTATGATTAAAATTGCCCTAAAGAAATAATACTTAACTATAGAAAGACCTGTTCCGTCTAAAAGTTTCATTATAAATTAGTAATAAGATTAGCTAAAGATACGTCTTTAGCATGTGGACTAAATCCGCGATAATAAAAAATTTGCATTGTATTTTTAGAGAGCAACCGTTAAACCGCTAGATGATGATTATGGAATAGAGGCTCTTTTAGAAGTAGTTGAAAGAAAAGAGGTAAAAGAAAATTTAATAAAACATCAGGAAAAGATTCATTAAGAATAGAGTTATTAGACCAAGAAACGAGTGTAGAGAAAATTCAATTGATTTCTTCGGCCTATCAGTATTAGTCTAAAAAACTGAGCCATAAAAGTGCCCACATAAAAACCGAATGATCTAAAATTAAAGTACCACTAAGTGAAAAAACAAATTCTTTGCAACAGTCAATTATATTACACTCTCACTTTAGAGGAATGTAATTTAAATACATCCTATGTTAAAGTTCATCGATAAATGTTCTTAACACTATAAAGACACTAGCTAGATTTAAATACATCTTATGTTAAGGTTCATCGGGGGATGTTGGTATATGAGAATAAAGGTGGTTATAGTATTTAAATACATCCTATGTTAAGGTTCAACTAAAAGAAAAATACAACTCGAATGGACACAAGTAAGATTTAAATACATCTCATGTTAAGGTTCAACATTTTCTAAGAACTTATCAAGTTCTGCTGGTCCTCGATTTAAATACATCTCATATTAAGGTTCAACATAAGAAGCTGTAAATTGTCAGATAAAGAGTGGAAATTTAAATACATCTCATGTTAAGGTTAAACAATATATTTAGCAGTTAAGAAACTAGATGGATTGAGATTTAAATACATCCCATGTTAAGGTTAAACTATTTTATTCCTTTCTAGTACATAACCTTGGTGCAAGATTTAAATACATCTCATGTTAAGGTTAAACTCGGGCAATATGCTTCGAGGCGAAATATACAACAACATTTAAGTACATCCTATGTTAAGGTTCATCCAACTTTTCATTTACAAATAGGGATTTAGCAACAAAATTTAAATACATCCTATGTTAAGGTTCATCGGCAATTAAAGCATACTCAAAACTCATTAAAAAGTAATTTAAATACATCCTATGTTAAGGTTCATCTCATCTATAGCAGTAAATATTTTATTTAATTCCTCATTTAAATACATCCTATGTTAAGGTTCATCATTAAACTTTCTCAAAAGGAGCTTGCCGAAAGGGTATTTAAATACATCCTATGTTAAGGTTCATCGGTAAATATTGATTGCACATTTGAAACTATCTACGGATTTAAATACATCCTATGTTAAGGTTCATCAAAGCGCAATAATTCTGTTGGAAGTGGTTTAATGGCATTTAAATACATCCTATGTTAAGGTTCATCAAGAGCATAATGGAGCAATACCTAAAAATTACAATGATTTAAATACATCCTATGTTAAGGTTCATCAAGCAGTGCCATAAGATACTCTCCTTTTCTCATGATTTAAATACATCCTATGTTAAGGTTCATCATAAATTACATCATTCTTTTTAAAAAGAACTATAATTTAAATACATCCTATGTTAAGGTTCATCCATTGTAAAATCAACATTCCTTATTTTTATTATATCCTTAAACCCATTGAAAATAAAGAGACTGCTTGATTTTTTACCAGACACCAAATGCTATTTTAATTTGTTCAAAAAAAATTCCACTTAAAGCTCTATTTTAAAGGCTTTAAGTGGATTTCAAATTTCAATAAGGCTGGTAAAATTAATTTTTAGCAAGATAATATCCGTATCCCAATAAGTTTTTTCTAATATTTCTATATACATTAGGAATAAGTCATTACTGAGATGACTCATCATCTTTAATGGCTATTTTAAATTTATATCTTATGAGTTGAACACCAAAATTTAAATACATCCCATGTTAAGGTTAAGCCACTGTAAAATCAACATTCTTTCTTTTTATTATATCTTTAAACCCATTGAAAATAAAGAGATTGCTTAATTTTTTACCAAGCACCAGGCATTTCTTTACTTTATTCAAAAAATTCCTCTTAAAGCCGTATTTTAAGGACCTTAAAAGGAATTTTAATGAGGTTGGTAAAATTAATTTTTATCAAGACCGTATTCATATATTAATGAGTTTTTTCTAGTACTTATATATATTAGAATGCAAGCCATAGCTGAGACGACTCACCACCTTTAAGTACTATTCTAAATTTATTTCTTATGAGTTAAATACCAAAGTTTAAATACATTCCATGTTAAAGTTCAGCAAAGATGGACAAGAATAGAGCCAGACCATATAAACACTTTAAATACATCTCATGTTAAGGTTAAACTGGTGCTATAAAAGTAGACAACTCAGCATTAAATGGATTTAAATACATCCTATGTTAAGGTTCAACATAAAGTAATACTTGAGGCTTTTAGCATAAGAAGAAAATTTAAATACATCCTATGTTAAGGTTCAACCCATTGTAAAATCAACATTTCTTATTTTTATTATATCCTTAAGCCCATTGAAAATAAAGAGACTGCTTGATTTTTTACCATGCACCAAATGCTATTTTAATTTGTTCAAAAAAAATCCCACTTAAAGCTCTATTTTAAAGCCTTTAAGTGGATTTCAAATTTCAATAAGGCTGATAAAATTACTTTTTAGAAAGACAATATTCGTATCCCTATGAGCTTTTTTCTAATATTTCTATATCTAATATTTCTATGCACATTAGGAATAAGTCATTACTGAGATAACTCATCATCTTTAATCGCTATTTTAAATTTATTTCTTACGAGTTGAACACCAAAATTTAAATACATCCTATGTTAAGGTTCAACATTTGTTGAAGGGCTGCTTCTACATTCATTGCTTCTTATTTAAATACATCCTATGTTAAGGTTTAACTGGTTAAGAATGTTTGTATAAGTATATCCCCTTCTTATTTAAATACATCCTATGTTAAGGTTCAACTTAAAACAGTATGGTCAAATGCTAATAATCTCTTTGGATTTAAATACATCCTATGTTAAGGTTCAACAGGAAAAGCTTGGGTTAACGGTTATTTTTATGTTAAATTTAAATACATCCTATGTTAAGGTTCAACTATAAAAGATTCTTCAAACTTATTAAAAGCTTTTACATTTAAATACATCCTATGTTAAGGTTCAACGATAGAAACACAATATCTATCTAAAGAGAAATGCGAATTTAAATACATCCTATGTTAAGGTTCAACAAAACATCAAAGGTACCGCCATGATGAAGTTACCTGATTTAAATACATCCTATGTTAAGGTTCAACTGACTTAAAAGAAAAAATAGGAGAATGTACTAATGAATTTAAATACATCCTATGTTAAGGTTCAACGAAGAGATACAAGCAACTGGAGAAGGATTTAATACTATTTAAATACATCCTATGTTAAGGTTCAACGCATGGAAAGAAGAATGGGTAAAAGTAAAAGATATATTTAAATACATCCTATGTTAAGGTTCAACAATTGCAGACCTGGTTATCCCTAACATATACGCTAATATTTAAATACATCCTATGTTAAGGTTCAACGCTTAGTTAAAATAGGTTTATAGCAGAGGTGAAGAAAATTTAAATACATCCTATGTTAAGGTTCAACAAGGAGCCTTTAGAAAAACATATAAGTAGGTGTGAATTTAAATACATCCTATGTTAAGGTTCAACTAGAACTTAAGAACACTTAGAAAGGAAGTATTAGCAATTTAAATACATCCTATGTTAAGGTTCAACCACTGTAAAATCAACATTCTTTATTTTTATTATATCCTCAGATCCATTGAAAATAAAGAGATTGCTTGATTTTTTACCAGGCACCAAGTGCTATTTTAATTTGTTCAAAAAAAATCCCACTTAAGCTCTATTTTAAAGGCTTTAAGTGGATTTCAAATTTCAATAAGGTTGGTAAAATTAATTTTTAGCAAGATAATATCCGTATCCCAATAAGTTTTTTTCTAATATTTCTATATACATTAGGAATAAGTCATTACTGAGATGACTCATCATCTTTAATCGCTATTTTAAATTTATATCTTATGAGTTGAACACCAAAATTTAAATACATCTCATGTTAAGGTTAAACTCTAAGTCAATTAGATACAGTCATGTTTCTGCAATATTTAAATACATCTCATGTTAAGGTTAAACCTGTAATAATTCTATAGGTTGAGCATTTCTACCCAATTTAAATACATCTCATGTTAAGGTTAAACCCTTCGCTTTTTTTCACTACTTATTTTTACAGCAACATTTAAATACATCTCATGTTAAGGTTAAACTTATAAAGTAATATTCTAATGTTAAATACTTTTCGTAATTTAAATACATCTCATGTTAAGGTTAAACTTAAAAACAGAATTAAAGACTAGAGCTGAAAATGAATTTAAATACATCTCATGTTAAGGTTAAACGATCTTTAGTGCTTGAAGCTAAAAGAATGATGGAATTTAAATACATCTCATGTTAAGGTTAAACCGGAGCGAGGATATAATACCTCATTAGTAAATATAGAATTTAAATACATCTCATGTTAAGGTTAAACACACTGAGCAGGTACTGCACCAATCATTAAATAAAATTTAAATACATCTCATGTTAAGGTTAAACATTAGAACAAATAAAAAATAAACAATAGTATAAAAAATTTAAATACATCTCATGTTAAGGTTAAACGTACTAATTCATCACCTTATTGCTAAAGGTACCGTATTTAAATACATCTCATGTTAAGGTTAAACATTTTGGTCTATATTTACTTATTAAATATCTTTCTAATTTAAATACATCTCATGTTAAGGTTAAACATGGCGGGGGAACTTTAGAAGGCCCCAATAACTGCATATTTAAATACATCTCATGTTAAGGTTAAACCCTTTATCTAAGCTGCAAGAAATGTTAGGTGGAGGATTTAAATACATCTCATGTTAAGGTTAAACAGCTAGGCTAAGCGAGATAGTAAGTGTTAATAAAGAATTTAAATACATCTCATGTTAAGGTTAAACAAGATACCAACCATTCCATCATGGTTGGCAAAGATGGATTTAAATACATCTCATGTTAAGGTTAAACTATCTCAAGGTAGTAAGAATGCTGGCAAGCTATACAATTTAAATACATCTCATGTTAAGGTTAAACTACTGAAAAATAGCCATTCTTTATTATAGATAATATATCATAAACCTAGTAAAATCAACATAATATAAAAACTTTTACCAATCACAACGCATTTTCAAGAAATTTTTCTATTCATTAGTTGAAACCTTGATTTTTCAACTACTTCAATCTATCCCCCACAGAAAACGGCTGGTAAATTATATTTACATATAGCTACACCTAATTTAATAAAATAAAAACTATTTAAAGCTTATTTACTATATCTATAAAAGTGATTATCTTGGTTATATGTAAATCCAAATTTTTTATAAAATTTATCAAGTTTGCTTATGGCAATAAGACCAATGATAGCATCATCTATACAATTATCATCAATGTAATACATCAACTTTTCCATAATTAGTGTTCCAATATTTTGTTTTTGGTATGATGGTTTAACCATTATGTCTTGTATATAGAAGACCGTTCCTCCATCTCCAACAATTCTACCAAACCCTATCAGTTTACCCTGTTCCTCTACGCAAACACAGTAAATCGAATTATCCAACCCCTTCTTAATTTTATCGTATTGAAGTATTTTCCAACCAATAGAATTTCTTAATTGAATATATTCTTCTACTAAGGGTTTTCTTTCAGTTATTATAATATCCTTCATATTTTAATCCTCTCCATATAAGGCTTCAATTTATAAACTGGTTAATGCATATTTCGTAATTTCATATGAACTAATACCAACATATCTATGTACTAATTATTTGTCAAGCTATGTGCTTTAAAACTAAATAATATAATGTTTTAAAATTATTATAGTTTTATAATCATCGAATATATGTAAAATATGGTATAATTTTTATATCCATTAAATCACAATAATAAATATCGTGATGCAACCTAAATATCTACCTAAGAGTTATTAATTTCAAGGAGGAGGACTAAGTGTTAATACAGGTATTATCAACTTTGTCAGTAGTAATTGCTTTTATTTTTATTTATAGGAAATACAGAACTGATCATGAAGATTTTCTACTACTCAAATTAATTAGTTATTACTTATTATGTAGTTTTAGGTTTAACTTTAACGATCTAGCATTACCAGCAGGGTTTATTATTTATTTAGCTTTCTTAAAGCCACAGATTAACAAGCCTGTAAAAAAAGCCATAGCGCATTTAGGCTTATTCGTATTTATTTGGGGTGTATTAACTCCTATTATTCAAAACTCTTATTTCGAAAGGCAAAGAGTAGTAAATGCCTCTAGTAATAATATATATACAATTGATTTAAACGAAGATCATAATACAATAAAGCAAAAGTTAGGAATCAGTGAATATACAAAGATAGAAAATTTTGCTGCTAGCTTTGAGGATTCAGGAGAAATAAAGGAATTAAAATATTCGTTTCTAACTAACGATAATAAAGGAATAGTTTTATATAAGATAAACTTCTCTTCTAATAAAAATAAGTATATTATAAAGCCAATGAAAGTTAGTGAATGGATGCATTATGATGATGGATTAATCAATGAGGATCAATTTTTTTATGCTCTAAGCTATTTAGATTTAGAGAAAGCAAAACCTCAAGAGGAATATCCATATTATACTGTTAAATATGATGGAGGTTGCGCAAATTGGGGAGTAAAAGATTTTGAAAACTTCTTGATTACAGACAATGGATTTAATAAGCTTAATAACGATGAATTGCCCGTTAATGGATATGTTTTTTGGATTTTTGGTAATAAGAGAACTGGTGAAAGCAGCTACTATAGTAATAGTAACAGAGCATATATTCTACCTATCCATAAATAATGCAAAACATTATATAATAAAAAGTCTCCACCACTCTAATGAATTATCCAAGCATGTATCACAGAAGGTATTTAAAAAAACAAATATTATAAATCACGGAGGTTACTATGACAATTAGAGAGAAAATGAAGAATGGTATGCTATATACAGATATGGGAGAGGGCCTTGAAGAGGAGCGTAGAAGGTGTAAAGAATTATTATATGATTATAACCTTACACGTCCAAGTGAAGAAGCAAAAAGGAAAGATTTATTAAAAAAACTATTGGGCCATATGGGTGAGAATACTTGGATTGAACCGCCATTACACATGGCATATGGTACAAATGTACATATTGGCCATGATTTTTATGCTAACTTTAATCTTGTAATTGTAGATGATGTTGATGTTTATATAGGCGATCATGTAATGATAGCACCTAATGTGACAATAACACCTACAGGTCATCCTGTTGACCCGGAGCTTCGCAAACTTGGTACTCAATTTTCAATTCCCGTAAGAATTGGTAACAATGTGTGGATAGGTTCTAATGCAGTGATTTTACCTGGGGTTACCATAGGCGATAATTCGGTTATAGGCGCTGGAAGTGTTGTTACTCACGATATTCCTGCAAATGTAGTAGCTGTAGGAAATCCCTGCCGTGTACTAAGGGAAATAAATGAACATGATAAAAAATATTACTATAAAAATAGGATGGTTGAATAATTTTATTTTTGAATCATCAATAACTCAAATAAAATATTTGATTATGTAGGAAAATACATCGTAAAAATAATTTATATTTGGATTATAGCCTAAAAGTTGGGAGTGTCGCAAAACTACTTTAAAAAGTAGTTTGCTCCACTCCTTTTTTGTATTCAGATAAAAATCGATTATAAAAACGGGGCCATTACTCCAAGTTTTCATGAATTCTTGATTTTTTGACGCACTTAAATAAGCCTAACACTTTTTTGAGAAATTTTGTCTTACTCTTAGGCTATTTTTGCTTCATGAAGATGTTTTTTGCACCTATCATTTTGTATTTTTGAATGCAATTTATTTATATTGAAACCAAAACAAAGAAGAAGGAACTCATTCTTAACACTATTTTTGCCACGTGTTAAGAAACGATTGAATTGGTAGTCATTTTTTAGTACTCCAAAAGCTCCTTCTACTTGAATTGAACGGTTTATCCTTAACATAATACCCTCTGAGGATGTTATGTTTTCAAGGGATATCTGACGCTTTGCTACAAATGTTTTAGATACCTGCATTTTCCTATTTCCTCGTGCTTTTGTACATTTTGCTTTAAACTGGCAGTTACTGCAATCTTCACATTCATAAACAGTTGTCTCTGAACTATAGCCAGTAGCTGAAGTTCTATGGGCTATACCTATCTTTTTCAAATGCTTCCCATTATGGCAGGTATACTCATCTTTTTCTTCGTTATAGGTCATATTTTCACGCTTGCTAATATCCTTCTTAAAGCTTTTCTTCTTCCACTTTTCATAGGTCTGAGGTTTTATGTAGTATTTTTGCCCTTGATTTTCTAGGTAAATATAATTCTCTTCACTTTCATAACCAGAATCAGCAATGATATTTTTATATTTAACTCCTAAGTTTGATTTCATATCATCTAGAAATGGTATTAGTGTAGTAATATCAGCTCTATCCTGAAATATACCAACACCAGTTACATATTCACTTTCTACTCCTATTTGAACATTGTAACCTGGTTTTAGCTGTGAGTTGCGCATATGATCATCTTTCATGTGCATAAAAGTTGCATCATGGTCAGTCTTCGAATAACTATTTCTTCCATTGAATATCCCATTATGCATGTTGTATTTCTCTTGACGCTCATAGTAACATTCTAGCTCCTCTTTGAATTTCTGAAGCTTTGATTTGCGCTTACCAATACCATGAACTAGCTCTATATTTTCTTCATTTATCTTTTGATTAATAAAGTCAAGTACTTTCTTAATATCCTGAGCAGTGTTATCCTTTGCGACAGCAAAGTTTGTCATAAAGCTTAAGTTAACAGCTTCAATGCAAGACTGTATCTTCTCAAACATCTTGCTTTCATTTTTATTAACAACTTTTTTCCATACAAAAGTGTAGCGATTAGCATTTGCTTCAATTTTCGTTCCATCTACAAAAAGATTCTCAAAATTGATTTCTCCTATACTATGAAGATATTGAACTAGCTGATAAAACAAGTCTTCCACTGCTTCTGATAAATATTCTTTTCTAAACCTAGCAATTGTAGCGTGATCCGGTGCTTTCGCGCCTTGAAGTAACCACATGAAGTTAATATCCCTTCTGCATGCTGTTTCAATCTTTCTACTCGAATATATGTTGTTTGAATAAGCATATGTTAATACCTTAAATAGGATTTTAGGTTCCACTGCCGGTTTTCTTCCAACGGAAGAGTACGCCTTGTATAATTTTTCGTAACTTAATCCCTCCAATATTTGGCTAAGCAGGCGGACTGAATCATCCTCAGGTATCAACATTTCAAAATCAAATGGAAGAACCAGTTGATAATATCCATTTGATGAAGTATAATTTTTATGTTGATAATTTGGTTTTTGCATACTATAATTATACAACATTTGCGGGGCTTTCGAGCCCCGCATTTTCTATATCTGAAATAAAACAGGGCTGCTACACAGCTAACTATTTAGTTAGTTGTGCAACAGCCCCATCTATATTTGTTTTGGATAACTTGTTAGTAACTATGTTATAATTTTTTGATTCGTCATATAAGAAAATGGTGTACTAATTCTGATAAATAATTAGGTTATTTTGTATCTTGTCAATAGTTATAACAAAATGATTACATTTTAATAAGTCTGAATTGATTGCTAATCTTAAAGGATATTCAAATTTATATTTAAATCCAATTTTATCATGTTTTAAATTCTTAAATTTATATTTTTTATCTCCTAATTTTACTTCTACAGTAGTAGCCTTATTATTATCTTCAAGATTGATAAATGAACGATTTGAACCAGTATCTAAATATATAGTACTTTTTTTCCCATTTACTTCTCCTTGGAAAAACAATAAATCCTTATCATTACACATATTGAGACTTTCAAGTGGTAATAATGTATATTTATCATTTTGTAGTTTACTATAATCTATAGGTTTATCACTTATTGCTATCTTTTTATTCTTATAATCTAAAGTTACTACCTTGTTCTTAAAATATTCTAAGCCAATTGTTCCATTAATTTTGAAAAATCCATACATTCTCCAATCAGTAAGGGATGATTTAACATTTGAATATTTTTCACCAAATACATTTACACTTTTAAGTAATATAGAAGTACCGTTTCCCCTATATGTACCATCTGCATTGAGTTCTGTAGATTTTCCAGTTATGTCATAATCTACTTTTCCTTTAATAGCCGTTGTAATAAATATACCTTCTGCATTACCTGTATCAAATTCTAATTTCATTTCTTTATCCCCAATCATTACAGGAATTGAAGGGCAAGGATTTAAAAAGCCAATCGACATATCGTGCACTTGATTTTCTTCATAGTTTAAATCTTTTATCCAGTTAAGGCTTTCACTATTCCCTTTGAAATAAAACCCAAATACTACTATTATTGTTATTATAACAATAATAGTAACACCTATAGAAAAAACCTTAGATTTCATAATAAAATACCACCTTAATTCGCAATAGTTTACGATTGCGAAGCAACCGTTTTATAAATTATACCAATATCTACTATATATTTATATATATTTATATATTTTTATAAATATCGGCATAACTAATTTTAACCTTCACAACTGTTTACATCTATATAACCCAATTCTTAAAAACTAATCAGTTACCAGCATTAGTTTAAAACAAAGCCAAAAATAAAAATCTGCCACTAAAAGGTGGAGCATATCATCTTAATTTTATGGTGCTTTTAAATTTATATATTTTCTATCCAACTATAAAGTATATAGAAAATATGGTATAATTTTGATATTAATTAAATTCTTCAGGAGGTATTATATGTTAGGTCATTTAGGATTTTCATATGTAGGTCTCATATATTCATTGATGTTATTTATTCCAAATATCATTTGGAGCAAGAATCAGCCAATAGATTATAACACTACCCAAGAAAACAAAATATTATTATTATTTGAACGTGTTGGACAGGTATGCTGCACATGCAGTGTATTGATTTTTAGTGATTTTAACATTGGTGCCTTTTCAGCCTGGAGTTTGTGGCTAATAGCATCATTTTCATTGATGATTCTTTATGAGATTTGTTGGATTAGATATTTTACTAACGAGTATACAGAAGAAAATTTTTATCGTAGTTTTTGTGGGATTCCCGTGCCTCTTGCCAGTCTCCCTGTCATGGCTTTTTTACTATTAGGCATTTATGGTAAGGTTATTTGGCTGATTGCATCTGCTATCATAATTGGTATAGGACATATAGGAATACACCTTCAGCATTTAAAAGCCATAAAATAAATTTAGTATGTAAAGGAAGGTAGTAGAATGGAAGCATCAAAGTTTAAAAAAATTAATCTATTGATTAACATCCCTCTTATGTTAATATTTTTTATATTATTTATAACACCATTCTTTATTGGTAAAGGTATTGAAGTATATTATATTGGTATAATTTGTAGAATAATTATGGGAGTATGGTGTATTTTTAATGGCATATGGAATGCATTTACTGATTATTATTCTATTTTAAAGAATAATATATTTCAGAAGAACAAAAACACTCCTAAATGGGCATGGCTTATACTTTTAGTTTTAGGTGTCGGATGTATTATTACCGCTTTTATGGGATATGGCTTTAATAATGTTAAAAAACCAATGTGAGTAAATACCTATAGATAAACAATACGTAAACTTAACTTATACATGTTCCAAAATGGTATCTTCAAGCCATTATGGTGCATGTATAAGTTAATAGTTGAAGTTGTTTATCTATCTTCTCTTGATAAGAACTTTTATTTATTGGAGGTTACTAAATGGAACTTTGGGACATACTTGATGAAGCTGGAAACAAAACAGGAAAAACTATTGAACGTGGAAAACCTATGGGAAAAGATGAATACCATCTCCTTGTGCATGTTTGGATAAAAAATAGCAATGGAGAATATTTAATCACAAAACGTGCAGCAAACAAGGCACACCTTCCCAACCTGTGGGAACCCACTGTTGGTGCAGCAGTCATTGGAGATGATAGTCTAAAAGCTGCATTAAGAGAAGTAAAAGAAGAAATCGGTATTAACTTATCCCCTACAAAGGGTAAATGTCTCTTTAGGTTAAAAGGACAACACTATGATTTTCATGATCTTGTTGATGTGTGGCTGTTCAAGGAAGAAGTAGATATTTCAGAAGTTATTTATCAGCCTGAGGAAGTATGTGGAGCGAAATGGGCAACCCCAGAGCAGATTAAAACATTAATAGAATTAGGTGAATTCGCTGATACATTTTCTTACCTTGGGGACCTATTTAAAATAGCATAGTTGTCTAAATATAAATGTGAGGTATAACATCATGGATAGATTTAGAAAAACGGAAATATTATTGTTAGGGAGTTTTCACTTTTTTGAACAAAAGGATATTGATTTTTACTCTACAAAAGTTCAAGGGGAAATACAGGAATTAGTTTATAAGCTTTCGAAGTTTAATCCAGATAAGATTATTATTGAAGCTCCCATGGACTCACAACAAGCTATCACGGAAGCTTATGCTTCTATCTCCTTGGAAGACTTCTCAAATTATGAAAAAATGAAAACAAGTCTCCTAGGTTATATTAACTTTGCTGGAGATAAGTATCCAATAACATACAATAATGAATCAATTCAAATTGGGTTTAGGCTTGCTAAAATGCTGAAAAAGGACAATGTATATGCTATAGACTATATAACATTATCTGAAAACAATACAATTCTTGAAATAGCCCAAAAAGAAATCCCTGGATGGGCTAAGATAAACTCTGAATTTTGCAATAGCCTTAATAATGACGTTTCTAAAGTCAAAAAGACGGGCACCATAACTGACCTATATAAATATTTTAATGGTGATTGGTCACTAAAACAACATAATATATGGTACCTACTTCCTAATCAGCTTGGAGCCGGCAATGATTATATTGGTTCTGAATATTTATCTCGTTGGTATGAAAGAAATATTAGGATTTTTGCTAATCTACAGAAAGTTAGTATGGGTTGTGAACGAGTTTTTGTACTTTATGGTGCTGGTCATCTACCAATATTGATGAATTTAATCAACCAATGTGAAGATATGAAATTAGTGAATGTTTTTGATTACTTATAATATATAACAGATACTGTGTTATTAAATACACAGCATTTTTAGTTTGTCTTTGTAGAGTATGGTTTTTTTATTAATTAATATATATGGAGGGTATAAAATGGGGTTATGTACTATTAAGGAAAGTACAAAAGATGAGGAGGATTTAGTGTGGAAAGGAATTATTAAATATAATTCTGCAGTAATTCATTTAAAACAAGATGTCCCCTCAATTCCAATTAATAGAGTATTGAAGGATACAGAGGATAATGTCATAGGAGGCATTAACTGTATTTTATATTATTGCTGGAATACTATGTACATAGATATGCTATGGGTTAGTGAAAACTATAGAAAAAATGGACATGGTTCAAAACTCCTAAATGAAATAGAGAGGATTGCAAGAGAACAAGAATGTACTCTTATTCATTTAGAAACAATGGATTTTCAAGCAAAAGATTTTTATATTAAAAATGGGTATGAAATATTCGGAGAATTAGATAACGTTCCTGCTGGGCATAAACGATATTATATGAGAAAGATTTTATAGAATGAATTAGCATCTAAATATATTCAAGTTAACTATCAAAAATCCATGGAGGATATAGTATGAGCACATTTAGTGGTGTTAATAAAATTAAAATTGCATTCTTTTCTGGTACAGGCGGCACGGCAAGAGTTGCCAATACTTTTGAAAAATCTTTAGAAGCAAAAGGCAAGATTGTTATAAAGCATGAATTAAATAGTAGAAACAAGATAATAAACGACTCAGAAGATATGCTTATAATTATATATGCTGTACATGCTTGTAATGCTCCTGAATCAGTTTATGAATATATCGATGCTATTCCTAAAGTGGATAATAAACTAGCTGTGGTAATATCTGTATCAGGCGGTGGGGAGATTACTCCTAATACTGCTTGTAGATTACACTGTATTAAGCGTCTAGAGAAGAAAGGCTTTAATGTCATATATGAAAAAATGCTTATAATGCCATCTAACTGGATCATTCCCACTATCGATGGCCTCGCAGTAAGATTGCTGGAAGTACTCCCTACTAAAATTGATAAGATAATTGATGACTTATCCTCAGATATTACTTTTAGAACGAAGCCAAGTTTACTAAATAGATTTCTTTCTTATATTGGCGAATTTGAAAAAGTTGGTGCTAGATCCTTCGGTAAAAGGATTAAGGCTAATGAAAACTGTAACGGATGTGGATGGTGTGAAAAAGCTTGTCCTAGATCAAATATTACATTAGTTAACGGTACTCCTGTCTTTAATAATAATTGCTTACTTTGCTTAAAATGTATTTATGGATGCCCACAAAGGGCCTTAGAACCTGGTATTGGAAAATTCATAGTTATTAAGCAAGGATACAATTTAAACGCTATTGAGAAAAACAATCAGATAGATAGATTAGATTCTGTGGAGAAGCTTGCGAAAGGTTACCTATGGAAAGGTATAAAGGAATATTTGTTGAATGATAATTAAAATAATTGTTTTAGAATATCGTATTATTCAGTAGTTGAAAATATATTAATATTTATAGGGAAGACCTTTTTTTGGCTTCCCTATATTCACTTTTTAAGAATATTATTACTGATTATTATATAATTTATAATAATTAAACTTACACATATTACCATCATATGGTATTACCTTGGTATCAACATATTCAAAACCAAGTTTTTCGATTGTAATTTTAGATGAAACATTTTCTGGTTTTACGATTGCAGTTAGGGACTTTAGCTTAGTATTCTTAAAAACCCACTGAATTAGTGCTTTAGATGCTTCAGTTGCATATCCTTTCTTTTGATAATTATCAGAAATACCATAAAGGATTTCAAATTCATTATCTAGTTCAGCTTTCGGATGAACACCCACAACACCAATACATGTACCTTCAATTTTATGTTCAATTCCTAATATTATAAAAGGCTCAGTAGCATCAAATCTTTCATTCACCCGATTTATCCAAGAAAGTGCCTTGGACTCGTTATGTAACACCATATCAGACATCCAGTATGCTACATTAGGTTGCTGACTATAATATGCTACATCTTTTGAATCGAAGGGTGAAAACTTTCTGAGAATTAGATTAGGTGTTTCAATACGAAAATCTTTCAATTTTATATCCCCCTTATATTTTACAAATGTGTATTAAATTACAGTTTAACTATATACCAATTATAACATTAATTACAATATGATTTTACCTCTCTTGAAAGATTATCTCGGCATTTTAGAAGATCTTGTACCTTTGAAACTCTCTGTATTCTGTCAATATTTTGCTATTTTTTTAATCCAAACATAAATCTTGCCATTGGTACTGGCCTTATAATCTCATAGGTTAAAACACTTGCTATAAAAGTTAAAATCATAATAATGCTAAACTGTATTAGACCATTATTAATGACATTTATAACATAATAACCAATTGCTACTAACCAAGTTTGATGAAAAATGTATATGGGGAAAGAAGCTTTAGAAAAGTAATCTAAAATACTGTTAGAAAAATCTAAGTAGCATTTTCCTAAGCCAAAGATGGCTAAGATTATAACCCATGTAGTTAAATGATTAAATGCCGAAGATAAGAAATTAATTGCAAATGAAACATTCTTAAAATTTATCCTATAAATCATAACCATACGGATAATCGAAAACATAATTGCCAAAGTAGTTAAAATTAAGCGTTTATTTTCTAATAGTTTTATAGCTCCATTGGTACTTAAAATTAAATAACCTAATAGAAAAAATGATAGATATTTACCAAAACCTTGTCCACCAATTTCAAAAGCACTTAGAAAAAAGTTAAACAAAAATAATGAAAGTATTATCCATAGATTAAACTTGCTTTCGTTTATTTTTTTGTGTGATTTTTTATATAGAATTATTAGAGGTAATGATACTAAAGAAATAACAAATAAAAATAGTAAAAACCATAAATGTGCAGGAGTAAAGCCACCACTATATCCAGTTAAGTCAGTTCTTTTAGTAAAAAATAATATGTACTGCTGAAAATAGTTTCCCGTGTACCCATTATGCTGTTTTTCTGCAAAAAAAGTTTGAATAGGAACTGTTAAAATAACTCCAAAGATAAATGGAATAAAGAGTTTTAAAAAACGTTCCTTAATGAATTGTTTGATCGAATATTTCTCCATGGCTAATGAAGCACTAACTCCTGCAATCGCAAACAATAGTGGCATAAACCACTCTGAGGAAATTCTTATAAAATTATCACAAATAATATTTGGTTTCCCAACTACATAAAAGCTTTCAAATGAGTTAAATATACGAGAGGTATGAAATGGAAATAGTAATAAAATCCCTAATGTTCGTATATTGTCAATATAATGTTTTCTCAAATAATGTCCTCCTTTTAGATAAATTTATTTTCATAGTCAACAATTGCAATAAATAATAACTACATGCTAAACTCTAGCGTTTTAACATCCTGATTATAACATTAATTGTAATATAATGTATATAACTAAACAAATATCGGCTCTCTTTCTTAAAATCAGTTGTTTTTGTATAAGTATCGGTGAAAGTCTTATTGTAATACTTACAGATATATTGGCTTTCCTTTGTACCTTACGTTTCTTAATAAAATTTTAGCCTTTAAAATTTGTAAGTTTTCTATATAACTATAGGATATATAGAAAATGTGGTACAATTTTGATATTAGTTAAATCACACTTGTTAAATGAGTCCAAACACAGGTTATTCATATGATGTTTAAGAAATTGGAGGAGTAATAATGTCAATTCAGCGAAATAAAGATGGAAGTGTCACGATTAAAAGCAATGATGGTGTAACTACTATTGGGAAAATAATAAAAGTTTCTGTTGATAAACAAGAAGAAAGATTTCAGCAGTGGGTGGATGACTGTGCTAAGCTGGTAACCGCTTGTGCTCATACACTTAAGGAAACAGAGCAATATTTTTTAAATCACTGTGATGCTCTACCTCTTAAATCGGATGATAAGCGTATGAAGAGTTTTCAGTGTAATGTGATTATGAACTATTGTAAAGATAAATTGGAACATCAGCCATCACAATTTTCATTTGATATGACAGATGAGGAAATAGAAAAATGGCACAAAGAAGACAATGCCATGCATGAGGAAGCAATGAACTCTTCTCCTGAACATTTTGGGCTAAATATACGTGGATACTATCTACCTCATACTGAACGCAACTCAGTTTTTTATGAGCAGGCTTATATAAAAATACAAAAATTCATGGAACGTAATAATTCCGCCCCCGAGCAAATAAAAATGCAGGATATTTGCTTATTTTTTGAGGAAACTACAGGACACTGGCAATGTAGCGGCGGTGGAGATAGTCTAATGAATCAATTATTAGTTTTTAGAGGTATAAGCCAAGATGATATAGAAAAGCGCACCCCACGATTTCTCCAATATATCACTACATTGCGTGACATGGGGAATTTATCCAGCATCATAGAGGAAGGATAAACTTCAATATAGCTTTCGTAATTATAAATACATGTAGCATACCTATAGTTGGTTCACATTTTGAAGAAAAAGCTAAGTAATTATTAAGTTTAAAATGTGAATGATGATCTTTGAAAATTGAATAATGCAGTATTAAACGATAAAGCTAGTTCTATTCATTCTACAGGAAGAACGCATATATATTTTCAATGTATGAAATAATTTCACATTATAGTATAATTATCCTTAAGTTAAGCAGAAATTGTATAATATGGAAACATACAAATTAATTTTAACTAGGAGGTGGGATTATGTGTAACTATTACAGACAGAACTTAAACTCTACGAAACTCTTTCAGGTTTACCAGACAAAGTATCCAAGGATTAAGCGTTATTTGGATAAAGAAATCGATTTTGTGTGCCGGAATTTGCATGGCAGCGAGAAAGTGCTGGAGGTTGGAGCCGGATACGGACGTATTATCAAGAAATTGGCCCCTTTCTCAGCCAGCGTTGTAGGAATTGATATCTCAGAGTCAACAGTGAATCTTGGCAAGGATTATATAAAAGAATGCCCGAACTGTAACATTCAAGTGATGGATGCCTATAACCTTGCGTTTGGTGAAGAATTTGATGTGGTATTGTGTTTGCAAAACGGTTTATCAGCGATGAAGGGACAACCTATTCATCTGATTGAACAATGTATGAAGGTACTGACTCCTAGGGGAAAGGCCTATTTCAGTACATATAGTCCGAAATTTTGGAATCATAGGCTGACCTGGTTCCATGAGCAAGCGAATAATGGTTTACTTGGAGAAATTGATTTGGAAAAAACGAAGGATGGCACAATCGTATGCAAGGACGGGTTTATTTCTATTACCTTTTCAGAGGATACACTTAAAAAACTAGGAGAGGAGTCAGGGTGTTATTATCGCATTGAGGAAGTAGACGAGTCAAGTCTCTTTCTTATCCTTGAAAAGGCAGAATAATATCTACAAAAATACTCCCCTTTATAGTGACAGCTCTTTCTTATTTAATGTAACAACTAAAGAGCGAACAATTTTCCAGTGCACTGCATTATTCAAACTTGAATTTTGTGATGTTTTTTATGTCGCATTTCAAATATATTACCCGTCACTAATTTAAATACATCAAATGTTAAGGTTAAACCACAATCTTCTAAATATTATAAGCTTAAAATACTATATGTTAATATTTCCACTAATAAAGTAGTTTGCATCTACAAAAGCTTAAAAGTGTAAGTGTTACTTATTAAAGGAGTGGATTTATTATGAAAAGTATTTATAAATTTGCTACAGCCATTTTTATTACAATATCATTAAGTAATATAAACTTAGAGCACTTTCAAACACAAGCATATTCATCTAAAAGCAATACGCCTTCTAATGAATTTCTAGATTATTATGCAAATATAACAGATGAACAAAGAAAAAGTCAAATTCTTTTTTTTCAACAGGCTTTAGATGAATTAGGAGCAACGTCACCTGAACAAGTTGTTAAAATTTGGGCTAAAGCAGAACTTACAAGAAATGGAATCTTTCATTATGCCGTTGCTTGTGACGAATTGAAAAGTGACCTTATCAGAAAATGGGGCAACCCTGAAGAGAATTTTTGGAATATTGGCGCCTCAAGTCCTTGGCTTGATAAATACGAAATAATTTCTAATAAAAAACTAAGTGTCTCTGCGTTTGAAGTGAAAATAAAATTTTATTGGGCTACTTCTTATACCCCTATAGAAACTACAGAAACTACATTGACAATTATTAAAAACGGAAATATTTGGTGTGTAAAAGAAGTAAAATAAAATTTAGTTTTTATCTATCTTCCATTGAAAAAAGGCTCAAGTATCACCACTTAAGCCCTTATAATAATTAACAATTACGTTCAAGAATTTGGAAAGCCCTAGCAACTTTTTCAGCAAATGAAATTGGATTATCTATAGATTCAAAATGAATATACATTAATCTTGGTCTATCAAATAGCCAATGATTATGAAGTGCAGTAACTAAAATGCCTTCTGCTCTAAGTGCACTGATAAATGGGTTAATTTCCTCTTGAAGAATGACAGTTTCACCTAAATTTAATGCTTGACCTCTCTCGTCTATATCTTCAAAAGAGAATAGAGCATTGAGAGCAAGAGGACTTCTTGTTGGTCTTCCTAAAATTTCAGCATTAATATTTCTCATACGGGTAACTGCACAAAGATTTCTTTCTGATTGAAGAATTTGGCTTTTAAGAATAGTAGCAAATCTTTGGCACAAATTACAATCATTAATATTAGTATTAGCGTTAGCATTATTCATCGAGTTATAGCTATCATTATCATACATCGAATTGTATGGATTATTATCATACATTGGATTATAGGGATTCTTATCATACATATTGAACACCTCCATAGTAACATTGTATGAAAATCATCGAAAAATGTTCTTGTTTAAATGCATATTTCTTACATGAATCATGATAAAGCAACAAATTATATAAATTTTCAATTAAATACTACATTAATATGAAACAGAATATTAAATTATTGTGTCACAATACAAAGATATTGCCTATCACTAGTTTAAATACATCTCATGTTAAGGCTAAAATGTTTAAATAAGAAGCTTATGTGAAAAATAATACAAAATATGGATATATAAGGAGTAATAAGATGAAAGATTATTTTGATAATGTAAATTGGCATTTTGATGATGCCTATAATGAATATTGCAAGCGCTTTAATTTTGAAGAGGATAAAGAAAATAGCAAGCATATTAAAGCTGGACTAGTGTATGCCGCGGCTCATATGGGAATGTATATAGCATGGATTATTAAACATAACTTGGAAGGAAGTATTCATAAAAAATATTCTAAGGAAGATTTGGAGAAAGTAAGAAATGAACAGATGACAGGAGTGGAATTTTTACTTAAAGATTGTGATGGCAAGCTGTGGGGTGAAGATTTTAATCAGGAGGGACTCGAATTTACAAGGAGTTATTATGAGCACTATTTAAGAGATTATTCAGATTTGGTTTTATGTGAGTTTGATATAGAAGACAGCATATATGAAGTAGAAGATAAATGGAATAACTACAAAAGTATTACCATCATGTTAGATACTGCTTATAGTAACTTTAAAAAAGGAAAAGTAGGACGTGTGAGATAGAATAATTAATATCTATAATTATTATTTAACGTAGCAACTGAAAAAGCAATAATTTGCGTGGACACCGCGTTATTTAATGTTTTGAGTTCTGCGGTGTTTTTTGCGTCTCAATGCATTAATTTTGATATAAATCAACTCATTATAGTAAACTAATCTAAAGTAAAGATTATTTATATAGCCTTCACTAGTTAAGGTGAAGAATGCTCTTAAAAATTCTCGGCATTTTATTCCATATATGTTTATACTATAATTTAATTGTAAGTAAACGGCCGCTGCTTAACTCTATGTGAAAGGTGATTTTACTATGAAAACTAAAAACGAAAAACTACTCAACTGGGCGATTGACAAAATTCTAAAAGAATATAAAGAAGATGTATGCTTATTGATAGGGACTGGGCAGTTTAAACTTGAGCAGGATAAAGATGTCGCATCCTTTGACTACTTCATCCCAGCAAACGAAAAAGCACATAATCTTGCCAAAACATTTATCGTTGAGGGAATAGGTTACGACCTGTATCCCAGGTCCTGGGAACGAATTGAAAAGATGGCGAACTTAGATGATTATAATACCACTTGTTTAGGCTATGCACAAATTCTTTATTATCGAAATGAAGAGGATAAAAATCGTTTTCTTGCTATGCAAGCAAAGTTACAGGCAAATCTTAAAAACCCGGAATTCATGTTCAAAAAAGCACTTGAAAAGCTTAATATAGCCATGGAGATTTATCAAACAATGATGTTCGAGGATAGGTTGGGCAAGGTTAGAATGGCTTCTGGATTTATCGCTGACTACCTCTCTGTTGCAGTTGCTTTTGTAAATCAGACATATTTTAAATACAGCCAAATCAATCAGATATCCGAGCTATCAGTTATGAAAGAGATACCCCAAAATTTTATGCAGTATTATACGGCAATCATCCATGCTGATTCTGTTGATGAACTTAAAAATTTGTGTCATGTAATGATTCTTTCTACACGTAAATTCATGAGTAATAGGAAACCTAAAAATGAAAATAAGATTTATAATGAGGATTTTCATGATCTGGCTGACTGGTATCAGGAACTTTGTTATACTTGGAGAAGAATTTATTACTGGTGTGACCAAAGAGATGCTGAAAAAACCTTTGTTTGGAGCTGTTATTTACAGCGTGAGCTCGATATTGTAAAAGAAGAATTTGGGCTTAAGGAAATGGATTTATGCGGCAAGTACAGTTCAGAAAATTTGTTAGATTTCCGTAAACGTGCTGAGGAGTTGGAAAAGTACATTATAGACGAAATTCATAACCATGGTGTAGCCATAGATGAGTATAATTCTATTGAAGAGTTCATGGCGAAAAATTCATAGGAAAGGTCGGATTTCCTATGAAATGTAGAAATGCATCAGATATTCTGCCTGACGAGCTTTTAAAGGAATTACAGAAGTATGTTTCCGGTGAGACATTATATGTTCCATCAGATAAAGAAAGGAAAAAGTGGGGAGCCGATTCTGGAGCAAGAAAATTCTATGCACAGAGAAATGATGAAATCAGATATAAGTTTTTTCATAAGGTGAGTATTGAACAACTTGCTGAGGAATATTGCCTTTCAACAGAAACAATTCGAAAAATCGTTTATAAATAATTTTATTGGATTGTACTAACTCCTATTTAAGTTCATAACTAAAAAATAATAATTTACTAAACACTGTATCATTCAAATCTGAATTTTACGGCGTTTTTAAATTTGTATGCTTTCTATCCAACTATAAAATTTGTAGAAAATATGGTATAATTTTGATATTAGTTAAATGGCACTGATTTGAAATTGCATATTTTCCAGCCTCTGCATTTGAATTTGCAGCGCTATGGAGTCAATCAATATATCTGGGGATTGTAGTTGTTCTCTTTGCAATCGGTCATTTTACGAATAGTTGGTTCACTTATAAACTCACAACATGAACATAAACTTTATCGTATAGTATAAGTGTTTCGCAAATCTCTTAGTATAGTAAGCTAAGAGCTATGTTAGTTTTGTAATTTATTCTGAATGCATAGACTTAAAGGCTTTTCAATGTAAATAGAAGGAAGGTTAGTTCTTATGAATTATTTTTATGCTTTTTTAGCAGTCTATTTAATCGTTTATTTTATTACTCCATTTTTAATAAAATTAGCTGTTAGATTTGATTTTCTTGATAAACCTACTAAAAGGAAAAATCAAGAAAAGCCTATGCCTTTAGTAGGTGGAGTCGGCGTATTTATAGCATTTTTTACCGGTTATCTTATTTTTATACGACCCATTCAGAAAGAGTTCACATACATATTAGTCTCATCTCTTCTTGTTTTTATAATTGGTATAGTTGACGATTGGTATAAAAGTAAAGGTAAAGAGTTTGCTGTACTTCCAAGATTAATAATACAAATGATATCAGCTTTCATGATTTACCATTCAGGAATTGTTTTTAATGGATTTACTAATCCATTCACAAATGAGTACATTATATTATCAAAAGGAGTAGGTCTTTTGCTAAGCATTACATGGATTTTGGGCGTTACCACTGTAATAAATTGGTCGGATGGTGTAGATGGGCTTGCAGGTAGTTTATCAGCTATTGCAGGTTCTACTCTTTTTGTAGTTGCCTTAGCAAAAAATCAAACTGATTCAGCCATGATGTCTATACTACTTGTAGGTTCATTGATAGGATTTCTAAAATATAATAAATATCCTGCTCAGACTTATATAGGCGATTCTGGCGCAAATTTTTCGGGATTTATTTTGGCTATAATTGCACTGGAAGGTGTCTTTAAGCAGGCTACAATTATTTCTCTCGCTGTCCCCATATTGGCTTTAGGAGTGCCAATCTTTGATAATGTTTATGTAGTCATTAAAAGAATTATAAAGGGTAAGCCTATTTATGAGGCAGATGCAAGTCAAATACATCACAGACTATTGTCTACGGGTTTGAATCAAAAGCAGGTTGTTATGTTTATATCTTTAATAAGCGTATGCTTAAGTCTTTGTTCAATTATTATATTGTTATTAAAAGTTTAAGATTAAAGAAAAATTCTCTTATTTAACTTTACACTAAAAAGAGAAATAAATTCTTAGGGCACCGTATTATTCAAATATGAATTCTACGGTGTTTTTGCATGATAGTACAAAAACATTTCCCATCATTAGTTTATTATTTTAAAAATGTCCTAAAAAGCAACACCTCATATTTATAATGAAAAAAATCTTAGGTACTTATATCTACAACATATAATTCAAAATCAAAATTAATTAAATTAATATATACAAATATTTCATTTTTCTACATTTTTCTTCATTTAAACCTGTTATAATTGTATCTGGAAAAAATATATGACAATGTAACCTAAATACTAGATAGTTAAAATTATATAAAAAAAAGGGTGAATTTAATGGATATAAGCTCAGAAGAGTATCAGGCTAAAAATAATATTCTATCCTTTAAAGGACTAATATTTTCTTTGTTAGCTACTCTTGGAATTTTAGTAGTTCAAGAGATTGTAAATATATTTATGGAAGTTAGATATTTAGACGTTTATTTTGTTATAGGTTGGGGCGTTTTCCCATTTGCTTCATCTGTCATATACTCAAAATTTGCTACAGGCAGAGAGAATTTTGCATGTATATTATTAATTGCATTTTTAAACTTTTCATTGCCTCATATCTTCTATTACTTTGCAGATGTATTTATGTTTTCAATGAACAGTGGAATTAGTTATTACGAGGCCTTATTATCAGTACCTATTTATAGTTATATGTCTATATTATTTTACTATGATGTCATAACTATTGCTGGCTCAGAACTAACTACTATTACTCTTTTAGCTTTTAGATTATTAGGTTTTTGTTTTTACATATATTTTACCAAAAGAGAAATTTATAAAGTTAAGTATAGTAAAATGGAGAATTTTAAAGCAATCATTGAGAAAATGGGCGACAAAATGACACTATAAATCTGAGATATTAATAAAATTAAAGACTGTTAAGTTCAATACATAATACAAGTAGGGGGAAATAAAAATGTCAGAAGATACAATTTTAAGAGATGGTATGATTAGAAAAAATATTGAGACAAGTATCAAGAGAGGTGCAAAGTCATATAAGTACTTAATTTTTATATTTATTGCACTTTTAGGAGGAGCAGCATATATTAACTATTTACAAGATCCAGAGTTTTTCATTAAGCCTACTTTGTTTGTAGCAATAATTTTTGCACCCTTTATAATTTTCGCAATAGTTTCCATGGTTAAAAACAAAAAATATTCAATGGATTTTGAAACTCATCCAAAATATCTAGGTTTAAAGGAAAGATTCAATTTAAAGGATCTTAATGATTTTGACGCTTTTGATAGTAAGATTTCTAAAGAATATAAAGAAAATAAATTGTTTGAAGATAAAGCACTAAACGTTGTTGGTACTGACTCCTACATTATTGAAGGAAAACTAAGTACCCTTAACTTTAGTGTTTATGATGCAAGTAAGTTATTGCTAGTGGTGTTTAAACCAAAAAAGATCACTGAGACATTGGTGCTCTTAGCCTTTAAAAAAAGAAGATCAAACTACATTGCTTTATATTTTGAAGATCATGTAACTGCAATTGAAGTGCTTAGCAAAAAGAATGGTAGAGAACTTACTAATAAAATTGCAAGCACCTATAAAGTGATAAGTGGTGTTGATGAAAATCTTGTGGGTTTCTATGATACAGACAGAGATAAATTTATTGAAATTTGCAGAGCGGAAGCTAGAAAAGTTTACGGAAATACTCCAGCTTATAAATAAATTAAATATTAAAGAAATGACTATTAATTTCTAATGAAATTCTAATGTTTCCCTAAAGTTTCTCTAATAATTGCCTCCTATAATAAAAACATAAGATAAGTATTAAATTTTAGGAGGAATTAAAAAATGAATATAACTTTAGAACAAATTGAAGAATTAAGAAAAAGAGTTAATGTGAGCTATGGAGATGCAAAAGAAGCCCTTGAAAATTCTAACGGAGATATGCTTGAAGCACTAATCTATCTAGAAAAGAACCACAAGTTTAAAGAAGATAAGGCTGAGGGAACCTTTGAGAGCCTATGGGATAAGATTAAAGCCCTAGTGAACAAGGGTAATAACACAAGATTTATCATAAGGAAAAGAGATAAGGATGTTATTAATGTTACGGTTACTTTAACCGTCATAGCTGCTGTACTAGCTATGCCCGTATTCCTTGGCGGCTTGCTCATAGCCCTTATTACTGGTCACAAGATTAGAATAGAAGGAAATAACGGAGAGGATATGAAGATAAACGATACTTTGGATAAGGTATCTACCGCGGTTACTACCGCTAAAAGAAAGCTTGCAGAAACTGAATAGGCATAAATACACAAAAAATAACCTACTAAAATAGGTTATTTTTATTTACCGCTATTGTATAATTAGAAATATAACTAGTGTTAAAGACATGTTGGATTAGGCATCGTAAAAAAAATAACTAGTCAAAGATGCGAAGTATATTTTGCGTAAGACAAGGACACAGGTTCCATTAATAGTGGGGCTATTAGTGGGTTCTGTGGACGCAGTATTACGCAAAATAGACGAGTAGACTGACTAATTATTTTTTTGGAGATGCCTTATAGGGATTTTTATCCTATATCTAACATGCATACATTGCTGAGGAGGAATCCCTATGTCCACTAAAAAAATACTCATAGTTGAGGATGAAATAAAGATAGCGAGGTTTATTGAGCTGGAGTTAAAGTATGAGGGCTATGAGGTTCATCAGTGTCATGATGGCCGTGAAGGTCTTAATACTGCCTTAGAGGGTGATTTTGATCTAATCATTTTAGACATAATGCTGCCTTCTATGAATGGTATAGAAATATTAAGGAGATTAAGGCAGCATTCTGAAGTGCCTGTAATTATGCTAACTGCCAAGGATCAGGTTATGGATAAGGTCATGGGCCTAGATATGGGTGCAGATGACTACTTAACAAAACCCTTTGCCATAGAAGAACTGCTAGCTAGAATAAGGGTTGCCTTAAAGAAAAATAAAGCAGTGATAGATACTTCTAATCTCTTAATTATGGGTGATTTAAAACTAGATTTACAAAAGTACACCCTAACCTATAGAGATGAAGCTATAGACTTAACTAAAAGAGAATTTGATCTTCTTAAATACTTATTAGAAAATAAAAATATCGTCTTATCCAGAGAGAAGCTTTTAGATAAGGTTTGGGGCTACGAGTACTTAGGTGATACCAATGTGGTAGACGTGTATATAAGATATTTGAGAAGCAAAATAGATGACAAATATAATATTAAGCTCATCCATACTGTCCGCGGCGTGGGCTATGTATTAAAAAATGAATAATAAGGATATATTAAATGACATCATAAAGCTTCTATCAGAATATCTTAAGACCTTACCTCAAACCGCAATTGAGCTTTATAAAGCCTTTGTTAAAAAACTAAGATTCTCTATTGGCTTTAAGATAACTACTTCTTTTACTCTTTCCATTATATCTTTTATATTTTTTATATGGCTTGTATCGCTTTCAGGATTTTCTTACTATCTTGTACATAATTCAAAACTGGATATGCTTAAGGATAAGGACCTTATAAACTCTTATTTAAAGGGCAATATAGATTCTACCTACGAAACCATAGAAAAGCTTTCTACAGTTAATGAACGTCAAATTTCCATATTTGATGAGAAAGAAACCCCTCTATTTTCTTCTGAAAAAAGCAAAGAGAATGTGGTTTATTTTGAGAATATAAAGGAAAAATATATACTTATTTCTGAAGACAAATTATCCTTTCACAATGTGTCCATAAATAATGCTGCAAGGTTTATTATGATTTTAGAGCATAAGCTTCAAGTGGATGGCAATAGCTACACTCTCCAAATAGTAGACCATCTTAATAAGGAGTTCTACTATGTTTCCATATTGATTATTGCTCTAAGTGTAGTGACTATTCTAGCTATTTTAAAGGCCTTAGCTACAGGAAAGAAAGCTAGCAAGACGGTTCTAGAGCCTCTAGATGAGATGACAAAAACCGTAAAAAACATCACCATAAACGCTTTAGACACTAGGCTTAACTTAAGCGGTTCTCAAGACGAGCTAAAGGATCTAGCTCATACCTTTAACAGCATGCTAGATAGGATTCAACAGTCCTATGAGCAACAAAACCAATTTGTTTCTGATGCCTCTCATGAGCTAAGGACACCTATCTCTGTGATTCAGGGCTATGCAAACCTCTTGGATAGATGGGGAAAAAATGATAAAGAGGTATTGGAAGAGTCTATTGAAGCCATTAAGTCCGAGGCTGAGAACATGAAAGCCCTTATAGAGCAGCTTTTATTCTTAGCTCGAGGTGATAAAAACACCCAGACTATAAAAAAGGTCAATTTCTATTTAAATGAGCTTATAGATGAGTTAATAAAGGAAACAAAGCTTATAGATGATAAACACAATATAAGCTGCTGCGAAAATCAAGCTGTTGAAATAAATGCAGATAGAGGACTTATTAAAGAAGCTCTTAGAATCTTTGTTGATAACAGCACCAAATACACCCCTGAGGGCGGCCTAATAAAAATAAATTCCAATGCTTCTGATGCTAACGTGATTATTTCTATAGAGGACAATGGCGTGGGGATTTCTAAGGAGGATTTACCTCATATTTTCGATAGGTTTTATAGAGCAGATAAATCTAGAACAAAGCAAAGTGGCGGAACAGGCTTAGGCCTTGCTATTGCCAAGTGGATTATTATGAAGCATAGAGGTAATATAACTGTTGAAAGCATGATTGGGGTGGGAACTAAGATAATAATTACCCTACCCAAAATATAAAGTCGCGGCTAAAGCCACGACTTTTACACTTGTTTCCCATGAAGTAAGTTTTTTAAAATCCTACCTCTTCACATATTATTATAATGGTATATCTACTCGAAAATTTTCCGCCATTATAAACCATAAGCAAATATTTAAATTTTTAACTTGTGGACTTTTTTCGCTTTCTGAAATATACTACTAAACCTATGCAAAGTATTAATCCTGTTATAGCAGGCTTTATAATTGATAATCCTGAATCCCCAGCAAACATTGCACTCCAGAGAATTTTTAGCACCGCAGCAGCAACAATCACTACTAAAAGATATTTCCAGCTGTGCTTCCAAGCAGAATAAATCAATGCTGCAAAGAAAATTGGTACAGATAATTGAATAAAGATCTTACTGGCATCCCAACTTCCTTTCAAATACTCTTGCTCAAATTTTAAAAATTCTATAACTTGAAGATTAACATTTTGGGGAGCTGGAAACCAAAACATGCTGGTGAACAAAGAAAAAATAGATGCCATAACGCCTGTCCAACTACGTTTATAGGCAAAAAATGCAATTGATATAATAAATAGTGGTCTAATATACCAGCTTAATACATTATGATGCCTATTAAATGCCCATTTGAAAAATGAATCGTTGGTGAAAAACAGCACTAAAAATAACAATGTAAAGGCACCAAAAGCCATACCAATATAGAAATCTAGTCTCTTATTGAACTTAAAATTCTTTTCCATATACCCTCCATCTTTAATCATTATATGTTTTGATAATTAAATATATGACCACCTAGTCACTTTATATTTTCATTATATGACCACCCAGTCATATTGTCAAATAGTTTTTGAAAGTTATATGGAAATAATTATTTTATTTATGCATGGATATGATTAAATTCCATTTTTAAGAATGCTAAGCAGCTCATCAACAAAACCATATAAAGCTGTCTTTCCAGAAACATAGTCCATAGCACCAAAATTTTCAATCATATAGTCATATACTGCATTATTTAGCGCATGGATAAGCATAGCAAGTGCTGCTGTATTTGTGGTTATTTTAACTGTTCCATTGGCCTTTGCCTTCTCAATTAATACTTCATAAAACACTTGAGCCTTTTGCTCATTTCCTTTTAGAATTGCCTGTCTAACCTCAGAATCCTTTTCCTTGGCAAATTCACGAGCTAGATTTGAAAGCTTAGGATTTTGGAGCGCAAACTCTACCCCACTAATATAAAGCGCTTTAATCTGTTCAATAAATCCAAGTTGATCAAGTTTATTAAGTGTTTCACTAAAATACTGCAGCTTTACTTCATTAGCCTCTGTTAATAGATAAGTATAAAGATCTAGTTTATCTTCAAAATACTGATAAAAACTTCCTTTTGCGATTTGGCAAGCTTTGCATATTCGATTAATGCTAGCTTCTGCATAGCTATTAGATGAAAACTCATCTAGAGCTGCCTCCATAATCTGCTCTCTTTTTTCTTTACCCAAATTATTAAAGGTAGATTTTGGCATACTATTCCTCCATTTCTAACCCTATAACATTACAAAAATCTCTTGCAATATCTTTCTTTATATTATCCCTAAATAATTTTAACTATTCTTTTATCATGGTAAACTATGGGTATATCTACAGGCATAAGATACTCTGTGAATTAAATAAACTCTTCCCTCAAAAGCCCCATGACATATTCATCATGATACTGTCCATTTCTAAATATCTCCTGTCTTAAGGTTCCTTCTATCTTAAAGCCGCATTTTTCATAGCTTTTTACCGCTCTTTTATTGAAGGAATAAACATTGAGCTTTATTTTGTTTATGTTCATCTCATTAAATATGAAATTAATTAGAACCTTCATGGCATCCGTGCCATAGCCCATACTCCAGTAATTCTTGTCCCCTATAAATATACCCACGGTGGCTATGCTGTTCTTCCAATCTAAGGCATTTATACCGCAGCCCCCTATATACTTATTATCCTCTAGAGTTTCAATAGCAAAGCTATACTCATTTTTGCTGGATACATTGCTCATTACCCATTTTTCCTCTTCTTCAAAGGTGATAGGAAAGGGTATACCTGGTGCAAGAAGCATCTTAATTTCTGCATCATTCATATATTTTTGTGCTAGGTATGCATCTTCCCTTCTATATTCCCTCAATCTCACTTTACTTCCTTGATACATCTTAATCCCCCTCATAACATTGTTGTAAAAATATATTTTAATATCCATTATATCTTAATAAGAAATCATTTCAACATTTAGTTTATTTTTTCTGATTTAAATTTAATAAGCATGAGCTGTTTCGCTCATGCCTATTATACTTATTTAAATTCTGGCCAATAGCCCTTATTAGCTTCAATTAAAGCATCTAGTACTTCTCTAGCCTTTTTAGCTGATACTATGGTTCTATTTAAGGTTAGCGCTTGAAGAGCTTTTTCATAGGAGCCTTCAAAGTACGCATCTACAGCTAATTTTTCATAGGCTAATTGAGATTCCATTAATCCTTTATAAAAGGTTCCTATGGTTCCCACAGCTAAAGGTCTAGGTCCATTGGAGGTTAACACTGCTGCTACCTCTACCATGGCATCATCTTGAATATTAGATATTATACCATTGTTCTCTACTATTACTATATAGATTCTGCCTTTGTTAAAGGCTATGGATTCTGCTACCTCTACTATGAATTCTCCATGAGCATCATTATGCACCATATGGCAATCCTTAGCACTACCTGCCTCTGCTACACGTCTGCATTCATCAAAGACTCTCTTTTCTCTTCCATCCATAACCTCGTTAGCACGAGTATAATTAGGATTTAAGTGAGCTACCTTATAGTCTGGGTAGTAGTAGTATTGTAAGTAGGTGTTTGGTAAGTAATCCGGAAAGTCCTTTACCATATCTTGAACCATAGCATAGGTATCTAACCAAGACTTGTCCCTTTGCTCTGCATCTACAGGTATAAAGCCTCTTTCATTTATTACCTCTTTTAATTTTGGAAGTAAATCCTTGCCTTCATCGTCATAGAGATTTGTAAACCATCCGAAGTGGTTTAATCCAAAATAAACAGGCTCAAACTTACTGGAATCCATACCTAGTACCCTTCCATAGGATCTTAATAGATTTACTGGTTGGTCACAAATGTTTAATATCTTTTTATCCTCTGGAAATACTCTTCTTAGGGCTTCTGCTACTATAGCTGCAGGATTGGTGTAATTTAGTATCCATGCATCCTTTGAGTGTTTTCTAACATCATTAACTATTTCAATCATATCTCTTATGGATCTAAGTCCATAAGCAAAACCACCAGCTCCGCAAGTTTCTTGACCTATAACTCCTAGGCTTAGAGGAACCTTTTCGTCCTGCTCTCTCATCTTATAGCCGCCAGTTCTTATTTGCATAAATACAAAATCTACATCCTTATATGCTTCTTCTTTGTTCGTAGTATAGGAAAACTCTAAGCCTGGATACTCTTCCTTTAATAATACCTTTGCAAACTCCCCTATTACTGCTTGACGCTGCTCTACTATATCGTACATCACTAACTTCTTTATAGGAAATCTGTCCTTCATTTTGCACATACTCATTAATAAACCTGGGGTCCAAGTGCTTCCTCCACCGACTATTGTCACATTAAAGCTGTTTTTCATGTTACATCTCTCCTTAAACTAAAGTTTTTTTAATGCCTTTACTACTGCCATTTTTACTTGTGAAACGGAAGGGCCATAAATAACCTGTATGTCTGTATTGCTTGGCTTTATAACACCTTTAGCTCCAGTTTTTCTAAATCCAGTTTCATCTACCAAAGACATATCTTTTATAATTACTCTTAAACGAGTAATACAATTATTCACTGATTCAATATTCTCTTTTCCACCTAAGTATTTAATGATTTCAAAAGCCTTTGACTCCATATCATCTTTTTCGCTTTCTTCTTTCTCCTCATAGGTCACATCTTCCTCTCTTCCTGGAGTTTTTAAATTCATTTTCTCTATTATAAATTTGAAAGAGAAGTAGTATATTAAGGCGTAAGCTATACCTATTAATACTGTTATAATCCATTTAGTATGAGGCTGCATCATTCCAAAAACCACTAGGTCAATGATTCCCCCTTGGGTATTTCCTATGGCTACTCCAAGCAAGTGATTTAGCATAAAGGACAACCCACTTAATACAGCATGAACCACATATAAAACTGGAGCTACGAATAAGAAGGAAAATTCAAGAGGTTCGGTTATTCCCGTTACCAAGGAAGCTAAGGCTCCAGCTAGCAGCACACCTTTTACACCTCTCTTGTTTTCAGGCTTAGCCGTTTTAAACATAGCATAGGCTGCCGCTGGTAATCCAAACATCATTACTGGTATTTTACCTTGAGCTAAGAAACGGGTAGCTTCTGTAGAGAAGCTTACGGTATCTGGTGAAGCAAGCTGAGCAAAGTATATGTTTAATGCTCCTGCAATGCTCTTTCCACCTATTATTGCTTCTCCTCCTACAGGAGTAAATCTAAACATGGCATTTAATATATGATGCAATCCAAAAGGAATCAATAAACGTTCTAAGAATCCAAATAAGAAGGTTCCAAAATAACTTAGGTTTGCAATACCATAGCCCACAGCCTGTATAGCTCCGCTTATTGGAGGCCATACTATTGGCATCGCTAATCCTAGCGCAGAAAAAACTACTGTAGTAATGATAGGAACAAAGCGAGTGCCTCCAAAGAATCCAATATAATCTGGCAGCTTTATAGTGTAGAACTTATTATGAAGAGCCCCTGCTATCATACCCACTATAATTCCACCGAATACTCCAAGTTCTAGAGTTTGAATACCCAGAGTCATACCTTGTCCTGCTTGCCTCATCAAATCAGCTTTAACTATCATCTTATTTGAGGTTAATACAAAGTTTATGGTAGTATTTAAAACTAAATACCCTACAAAGCCCGAGAACCCAGCTACTGCGGTCTCATCCTTAGCTAAGCCTATAGCAAGGGCTATGGCAAATAGTACAGGAAGATTACCAAAGATAGCTCCTGTAACAGTTTTAGAAAACTGAAAAACCATCTGTAAAATACTGTTTCCTAAAAAGGGCATCTTTACTATAACATTAGGATTAGAAAAAGCTGATCCGATACCAAGAAATATACCTGCTATGGAAATCAAAGCTATAGGAAGCATGAAGGCTTTACCTAATCTCTGAAAGTAATTGTTCAACTTTTTAACCATTACAAATCCCCTCTCCTTATGAATATAATTTTTTCAGATTATTAACTATAAATATGACACTATTTATTAAAGAGCTTGCAAAATTTTAATACTGGCCAATATTTTTGAAATTGCTGTTAGGTTTAAATCTAAGTTTATTATATAGACATTTTTCGAGTTTTGAAACCGTTTTGAAGGTTTTAGTAAATAAGTTTGCAAGTTGAATTTTTTTCAAAAATGAAATATTTTTCACTTTTCTATAACACCTCTTAATCTACTATAAAATCTATGCTTACCTTAGCTTTATCCTTTTTACAATTATTTATCAGTGTAAAAATATTCAGCCAGTGCTATACTAAGACTATCTCTAATACAACTACTTTATTTTATGGGGGTGGAACCTTGGACTTCTTTACTATAATTGAAAAGAACAGAGTTAATTTAAATAAAAATGAGGGAGAGCTTCTAAGATATTTTATTGAAAATGCTAAAGATATAAAGAAGATGAGAATACAAGATGTAGCTCAAAACACATATATGTCCACTGCTGCTATCATAAGATTTTGCCAAAAGCTAGGTTTTACTGGCTACTCGGAACTTAAAAATAATCTGGCTCTTACTATAGAGCATCAAAATAAAAAACAAACTATAGACAACAAGGTTACTACCTTTGAGGATATAGAAAAAACAAAAAATCTAATCAACGAAGCCCTCATTGATGAAATAATCTCATTGATTTTTAGCGCTAGGAGAATTGATTTTTATGGGGAGGGCTCCTCTAGATCCGTATGCAGAGAAATGGCAAGACGCTTTCAGCTTATAGGAAAGCAGTGTTATTACTTTGATGATACTACTATAATGTATTCTTCAGCCAGTACCTTACAACCTGTAGATTTAGTTTTTGCCATATCTATGTCTGGAGAGACTTCTCAGGTTATAAAAGCCTGCAGTATTGCAAAAACTCAAGGAGCCAAAATTGTTTCTATTACTAATATGAGTATGAATACTTTATCAAATCTTTCTGATAAATGCCTTTTCATCTGCTCCACAAAATATTCCTTAAAAAGCATGGATTTCATATCAAGAATTCCCGCTTTAATAGTTATGGAATATATGTTTTATAGATACATGGATAAATTTATAACTCAATAATACATATAAAAAGCTAATAGATCAAAAGCTAATGATTTATTGGCTTTTTGTTTTGCTTACAAACTGAATAATCTAAAAAATGTAGATAATAATATACTTATCATTAGAAATAATGAATTTATAAAAGAATGAGGAGTTAGCATGTTAAGCAATATATTTAGAAAGGCTAAATATTTAAAACTACTAAATGATAAGAAAATTCAAAAACCTTCCAATGCTAAAGAAACAGTCACTCCAATTTCAAAAGATATAAAAGAAAATCTAAAAGAAATTCAACAGATTTTTAAAGATAATATGGATATAAACCTACGCCAGTTTATGGTTGGTAAAAACAATATAGAAGCCTTCATTGTTAGCATAGGAAATCTAAGTGAAAAAAATGTAATCAACGAAAGCATCCTTGACTCCTTAATGTGGGATTTACGTAAGACTACCATTGATTATGATATTAACTTAGAAAATATCAAAAAATTTGCCATCAGTGGAAATGAAGTAAGGGAAATACCAACTATTGAAGAGGCAGTAGATGGAGTATTAAATGGTAATACAATTTTATTTCTTCAAGGAGAAGAGAAAGCCCTTGAAGTGGGGACACAAGCCTGGGAGCATAGGGCAGTGGAGCAACCTCAGGTTGAAAGTTCAGTAAGAGGTCCTCGAGAAAGCTTTATAGAAACCTTAAGTGTTAACACAGCTCTTATTAGAAGAAAGATAAAAGATCCTAACTTAAAAATAGAAGATATGATACTCGGCAGGCGAACTAGGACAAAAGTTTGCATTGTATATTTAAAGGGAGTTGTAAATGAAAAAATTCTAGCCGAAGTTAGATATAGGCTAAAGTCTATAGATATTGATGCTATTCTTGAATCCGGATATATTGAAGAATTTATTGATGATGCACCCTTTTCTCCGTTTCCTACTGTTGGCAATACTGAGCTGCCAGATAAACTCGCAGCTAAAATATTGGAGGGAAGAGTTGGAATTCTCACAGAAGGTACCCCCATAGCCTTAACTGTTCCTTATCTTTTTGTTGAAAGTTTACAAGCTACAGAAGATTATTATTCCGCTCCTTTTTTAGTATCTCAAATTAGATTATTAAGGCTATTAGCCTTTCACTTTACAATCTTTGCCCCAGCCATATATACAGCCATAACAACCTTTCACCCCAATGTAGTACCCGAAAGGCTTTTGCTTACCATACATGTAACCAGAGAGGCTATTCCTTTCCCTGCTTCTGTAGAAGCTTTTATTATGTTAGTTATATTTGAAGTGCTTAGAGAGGCAGGTGTACGTATGCCAAGAGCCGTTGGTCAGGCTATAAGCATAGTTGGTGCATTGATTATGGGAGAAGTAGCTGTAAATGCAGGGTTAGTAAGCCCTATTATGATTGTAATAGTATCTCTAAGTGGAATGCTGAGTTTTCTTTTACCTCCCCAGTTAGATTCCGTTACCATACTAAGGTTTCCCATACTAATATTTTCATCTATATTTGGTTTGTTCGGCGTCCTATGGAGTTACATATTTATGATAATACATGTTGCTTCACTGCGCTCTTTCGGCACTCCATACTTTTCTCCAATTATGCCCTTTAATTTGAAAGGCATGAAGGATTTTATAATAAGATTTCCATTATGGCTAATGAAGACAAGACCTAGCTCTATAACTTGGAGAGAATCTCAAAGGGTTACAGATAATAAGGATGATGAACAAAATGAAAAATAAGATTATTTTATTAATAATACTAATTTTAGTTTCAATAAATATAACAGGCTGTTGGGACTATGTTGAGCTTAACCAAAGAGAAGTAATTACGGCTATTGGTATTGACAAAGGAGAGGAACCAGGAACAATAGTAGTGACAATGCAAAGTATAATACCATATCGCATATCCACTCCTCTAAAACCTTCTACTAGTGAAACTGCCACCCATGTGGTTTCAGTAACAGGAAAGTCCTTTAGCGATGCCTTAGTACGATATAAACAGATAACTAGTAAAAATCCATATTTTCAACAAAGCAGAGTTTTTATCATAGGAGAAGAAGCTGCCAGAGATGGAGTTATTTCATTTATGAACCCTATACTTAGAAGTATTGAATATCGCACAAGAGGATGGCTTTTAGTAGCTAAAGGAAAGGCTTCGGATATTCTTCAAAGACAGGTTGATGTTTCAAAAATCTCAGCAGATTATATCCTAGATCTGATGAATTCTAGTAATTATATGGCTACTGTACCAGTAGAAACTGCCCATGAGTTTATTAAGGATGTTTCTGTTAAAACATTATCCCCAGTAACTGCAAAAATAGAAGCAATAAAAAGTGAGGATAACCATTTTGATATTGGTTATAGCGGGAGTGCTGTTTTTAAAAAAGATAAACTTATTGGCTGGTTAGATATGCATGAGACCAAAGGACTCTTATGGATTACTGGTAAATTTAAGAGAGGAATTATGGCGACTGGGTATACTAAAACAGCTAATGGAATTTTGACACAGAAGGTAATAAAGGGTAAAGCTAAAATAATACCTAAAATAACAAATGGGAAAATTAAAATTATTATAGATATTTATGAAGAAGGATTGATAGGAGAAAATGATAGCAATATAGAAATGAACTCAACGGAGGCAATTAACTCCTTCGAAAACCAGTTCGAAATGGAAATTAAAAAACAAGTAGAAGCATGCCTTAAAAGAGTTCAACAAGAGTATAAAACAGATGTTTTCGGTTTTGGAGAGGAAATTCATAAAAAACTTCCAAGGCAATGGAAGGAGATTAAAGATAGTTGGGAAGAAATATATCCAGGTGTAAACATAGAAGTAAATGCTAAGGTTAAATTAAGAGCAACGGGCAAGATTATTGATCCTATTAAACCTTAAAAGGAGTTGGGTTTTTTGTTTCAGAATGAGGAAAGAATATCTGGTCATCAGGCACTGATGCTAATAATTGCAGCTGGCTTAGGTAATATATTTGTAGTTATACAAGGACCAGCAGTTCAATATTCAGGAAGAGACGGCTGGATTTCAGTGCTTTTAGCTTATATTTTAGCTATAATAGATGGCTTGTTTCTAATAAATTTAAATCTCCGCTTTCCTGAAAAAACCTTTGTGCAATATCTTCCTATAGTCCTTGGTAAATTCCTAGGAAAAGTCGCATCCCTTTACTATATTTTAGGTTTTTGGATAATGGCCCCATTGATTATGAGAGAGATTATAGAACTAATGCGCTTTTTTCTTCCCTACACTCCGGCAATGGCTGTAAATATTTTAATGTCTATACTAATTATCTATGTAATGAGAAGTGGCTTTGAAGTATATGCTAGGACAGCAGAATTATTTTCCCTGCTTATAATTATCTTTATAGTTTTATTGATGCTTATGATTAGTCCAAATGTAGACTTTTCTAATATATTGCCACTTTTAGAAAATGGCCCTATGCCCATTTTAAAATCTCAGCTCATACTATTTCCTTACGCCGTAGAAACTGTGCTTTTTATGGCCTTATGGTTTCCTTGTTTAAGGGACAAAAAGGAAGGTAAAAAGGCATTAATTATAGGTTCCTCCATATCTGGAGTGCTGCTATCTCTTTTAGTGATTATAGGTTTAGGCTTTGCAGGAATGGATATTATAGTTAAGCTGGTTTTCCCCGTATTTTACATGTCTAGATACATCTTAATCGCTAACTTTCTTTCAGGTCTTGAAGCTGTATTTATGCTGCTTTGGATGTTATCAAGTTATTTAGAACTATTAGTTTTTTATTATCCGCCGGTTATTGGTCTAGCTCAGTGGCTAAACTTAAAAAACTATAAGACTTTAATCTTACCCGTGGTGATTATTAATATTATCCTAGCCACCTTACCAGATAATATAGTTCAAATTATAAAATTAGACATAATGAAAAATCCAATTATAATTCTACCTCTAGCTATTTTAATTCCAATTACCTGGCTTGTAGCATCAATTAGGAAGCTATAGATGTTATAAATAAAAATTACTAAGGTAATTTTTATTAAAAGGCTATTCTTTAGCCTTTTTTTAATGCACAGTGCACAATTGAGGAAATTTTTTCTCCACTGGCGCTGCGAAAAAATTGAGAATTTATAAAGCGTTGCTAATGCTTAGCTACGACTTTTTTCTAAACGGCAAAGCCACTTAAAAAATACAATTTCAGATTTTTCATAGAGAAGCGTAGAAAAATCCTCCTTCATTGTGAACTGTGCATTGAAAGATCTACTTCAAAGCTATATTTTCACTCAAAGTCTTTATAGTATATTTATCATTAATACATTGTAATTCAACATAACAATAGTTATCCTTTTTCCAATTAAATAAGGAGTTTTTCCCATTGGCCTTAATCCATTGACTATCCATTATGTCTGTTCTAACTGAATATTTAACGAAGAAGCTAAAGGCATCGGGGTAGTTTTCTAAATACCTTATCTTTTCTATTTTATCAATCTTAAAGTCCTTTAGCCTCAAATTATCCTTCACATCTTTATTTTCATAGCTTTTTAGATATTCTTCAAATACTAATCTGGCTACTTTAGAGGCCTCTTTTTCCTTAGTAATAATCTTTACGTCCTTGTAATTAGGATCTTTTATGCCTTTGTTATAAGTAACGCTTTTAAATCCCGTAAACATAAGTACAGCAAAAGAAATGGCTATAATACATAGAAGCAATCTTTTCCCTTTCATATCACACTCTCCCCTTTTGTTTATATATAATAGGATGCGAAAAACATAGGTGCTCTTTTTCACGGGCCGCTCGTGGGGCTCCACGCGCGGTGTAGCTGAACCTATAGAGCACCTTTTTTCACAGCCTCCTATAAAATATTATATTTAAAAGAGATTTGTTTTCCAATATTTTCTATATGACCTTTTATTATATATTTCTTAATATAAGAAATATGCTTACAATTTATGATTATATTTACTATAATGAATATTATAAATACAATTTTTGAACCTTTAAATTGTTGTTTGGTGTTTTAGTTTGTAATATTGTTTATATTATGGAAGGTGATACTTTGCTTTTTGACTTATTTACTAATATCTCAATTATATCCTCATTACTTTTTGTAGCAGCACAGTTTTTTAAAGATAGAGAGCTAGATAGTTCAAAGACTATTTATAAAATTTTAGTTGGTGGTGGTTGTGGTGTATTAGGCATGTTTCTAATGATTTACACCGTGCGCATAAATGATACTATTATTGTGGATTTAAGACATATTGCTATAGTTATATCCGCTTTTTATGGAGGGCCTATTTCTTCACTTATAACTGCAGCTTGCATAGCTATCTATAGAATTGCAGCCTTTGGAATTAGTAAAATTTCCTTTATCGCTGCCTGTAATGCTATAATTATGGGAACTTTATGTGCATTTTTCTGTAAATTAAAGTTAAAACCTATGTTAAAATATATTCTTCTTAATTTTATAACTCTCACTTCAGTAAATCTAAGCTTCTTAATTGTCATTAACGATAATTATAAGCTAATAAAAATAATAGAATATTTAAATTTAGTATCCATTATAGGTGCGGTGTTTACCTACTTTCTTTGTTCTTATGTCCATTCTTCTAACACCAGTTATAAAGCAATGAAATATTATCGTTTAGTTACAGATAATTTGGCAGATTCAATCTCTACCCACGACCCAGAGGGCAAGATCATATATGCTTCTCTCTCCTGCCAATCCTTATTAGGATATGACCTAAAAGATTTGCGCCAAATGGATTTAACGGAACTTATTTTTAGTGAAGATATTGAAAGAATTAATAAATTGTTTATGAGTACATCTTATCAGAAGGATGAAAGTTCCTTGGAATATAGAATAAAATGTAAGAACAACGAGTATAAGTGGATTGAAACCAGTGTAAAAACTATAAAAAATAAAGACAACTCTTTAAAAGAGTATATTTGTGTTTCTAAAGATATTTCACCAAGAAAACACATGGAAGAAATATTAGAAAAATCAAATCAAAGATTGTCTTCTCTGTTTAACTATGCTGGTATGGGCATTGTTTTAAAGGATATGGAAGGCAACATAATAGAGCATAATCCTACTTATAAAAGATTGTTGGGCAATGAAAAACTAGATTCTTTAGAGGAAAATTGCTCTCCTAGTGATCTAATTAAAGAACTGAAGGCTATAGAAAAAATAAAATCTAATGAAGCAGACCATTGCAGCTTTGAAAAAAAATACTTTACAGCTAGCGGTGAAATTATTTATACCGAAGTAACTGTGACAAAGATGCCTGCTACCATAAGCGAGCCTGCTTATTTAATCTATATGATAAGAGATATAACTCAATCAAAAATAGCAGAAATTCGTCTAGCAGAAAGTGAAGAAAAATTTAGATCTCTTGTGCACTCCATAAATGATATAATCTTTACTCTTGATGCTAATCAAAGGTATACTGGTTTATATGGGCAATGGACAGATAAGTACGAATTATCTACTAGCACTTTTCTTGGGAAAACCTCAACAGAGATTTTTGGCGATGCAGCTGGTAAAGTACATGAAGAAGCAAATGAAAAGGCTCTAAAAGGCGAAAATGTAGTTTATGAATGGAACATGGATACTAGTAAAGGTAGGTTCTCCTTCCAGACTTCTTTATCCCCCATATGTAATACCTATGGAGAAGTGTTGGGTTTAGTAGGAGTTGGAAGAGATATAACAAAGCAAAAACAGTTAGAAAGCGAACTAACAGAAGCTAATGCTAAGTTAAAGAGACTTTCTTTCATGGATGGCTTAACTAGAATCCCCAATAGGCGCTATTTTGATGAATATCTCATGGAGCAGTGGGAAGCTTGCAAAAATGACAAAAGAAATTTTTCTATGCTGCTTCTAGATATAGATTATTTTAAAGCTTATAATGATTCCTATGGCCATTTAGAAGGGGACGAGTGTTTAAAGCTTGTAGCAAAAACTTTGGTACAGTGCTTAGAAAGCAATTCAAATCTTGCTTTTAGGTATGGAGGAGAAGAATTTATTATAGTGTTACCTGGAATTTCTGCAAAAGAAAGTCTTTTTATAGCAGAGAAAATACGCAGTACCGTAGAAGCCTTAAAAATACCTAATATAAATTCTAAGGTTAATCCCCATGTCACCATAAGTATAGGTGCCTCTACCATAGTGCCCATGAATGGCCATAATTCATTAGATTTTGTGGAAAAAGTGGATAAGCTCCTATATGAAGCAAAAGCTCAAGGAAGGAATAGAGTCTGTTCTTAAACATGCACAATTATATAAGCAAAACTGTAAGTGAAATATCTTACAGTTTTTATTTTGCATATTTCTTTGATTATTGCTAATAATTTTTGTATGTATATATAAAAAATAAACATTGGGAGATGAAGCTATGAAAAGAGTATGCATAAAAGATATTGCTATGGGTAAAAAAATAGAATCTACCTTTATAATAAAGAAGATACTTAGTAAGGAAGGTAATAATGTACTTATTTACATGGGAGATATTACGGGAGATATTAAAGCTTTAGTTCCCGATCCAAAATTCCTTTTAAAGGTTGGAGATGTAATCAAGGTCATAGGGGTGTTGAGCAATTTATTCGAAGCTTCCTTCTGTTCTAAAATTAGTGAGTATAATATTGAGGATTATATTCCTACAGTGGAAAGACCTATAGAGGATATTATGAGAGAACTTGATACCATATCCAAAGAAGAGTTTAATTCTATAGAATGTATAACCTTGAATGATTACTTCTTTAAAAATGAAGCTTTTTTAAGTAAATTTAAGAAAGCCATAGGTGGTGTTAGGCAGCATCATAACTATATAGGAGGCCTGGCAGAACATACCCTAAATGTAATGTACCTAGCTAAGGTTTTAGCTCATAGATACAACTGCAGAAACAAAGAAATTGCTATACTTGCTGCTAAACTCCATGATATTGGAAAGATTGAAGAGATGTATTATGATGGGCCCTTTAATTATACTCTTAGGGGAGATATGGAAGGTCATATTGTTATAGGCATAACTATGCTAGAAGAAGCCTTTAAGGCTAACACTGATCTATATACCGAAGATTTCAAATTAAGATTAAAGGGCTGCGTAATCCAGCATCATGGCAAACCTGAATTTGGCTCACCCAAAGCACCTAATTCTGAAGAAGCATATATAGTACATTATGCAGACTATATAGATGCCACTATGAATAAAATAGAAATCATAAAAAAAGATGTACCTCCAAATAACTGGAGTGCTTATGATAGAAGGATTGAAGGCAGGATATATGTGTAAAATCCTCTAAATATTTTTTAAAAAAATTAACTTGGCTATAGGAAGATGTGAAAAACATAGGTGCTCTTTTTCGCGGGCCGCTCGTGGATCTCCACGCGCGGTGTAGCGAAACCTATAGAGTACCTTTTTTCACAGCCTCCTGTAGGAGGGGTTACTTATAATTATCTTACCATGCAAACGGAGTAATTATAGTATCTCTCTAACAACCAAGCTAAAATTATATCTTTATTATATTAAAATTTTATTATAAAATATATAGTAATTTTATTTTTTACTTTTTATATACTATATTTTGATACTATTTCTCTAAGCTTTGAAACTGCTTCTTCACTTTCATCCATTTCACCCTTTACCATATCCACATCTTTTGTTATTCCATTCATCTGCTCTACTATCACCTGGTTACCTCTAGCCCCTTCATTTACTGTAACATTTATTTCATTAATAAAGCTTACTATAGATTCTATAGAAGCAGATAGCTCTTCTGAAGCTTGAGCGAAGTCAGACATCAATGAATCAAGGGTCACTGCATCCCCTGCATATTTTTCTCCAGTTTCTAGCATAGTATTATAATCTTTAAATACTTCCTTCTCCACAAAATTAAGTATAACCTCAGAACTATCTGTTAATTTTTCTACTGCACCATATATAGTTTTCGTCACATTTTGTATTTCCGAGGCCGCCTTTTGTGAATCCTCAGCCAATTTACGTATTTGTTCAGCTACTACAGCAAAGCCTTTACCAGATTCCCCCGCTCTTGCCGCCTCTATAGCAGCATTTAAAGCAAGTAAATTGGTTTGAGAGGTTATATGCAATATAGAATCTGATAGTAAGCTTATCTTTTCAACAGCTTTAGACTCTTCTAGAGCTTTATAAAGCTTTTCCTTAACCTCTTCATATAGCTTTTCTGTTCTTTGCTTTGCTTCAAAGGCTGTACCTTGAAGTAAAATACCCTGCTCTTTTATATTTTCTGCTGCCTTAGAGGTGTTCTCTGTCTTTTCCATAATAACACTAACAGATTTTTCTATATCCTGAGCGTAAGCACTGATCTCCTCTACATGGGCCGCAGTTTCTTCAATACCTGCTGAAACCTCTTCTACGGTAGCATTAGTTTCCTCAGTATTTTGATTTAAATGAGCCATTGCTTCATGTACTTGAGAATTAGCATAATTTATCTTATCTGCACCTTTAATTACATCTCCTAAAGATTCTCTTAAAGATTTTTGCATCCTATCTAGAGCTCTTGCCAGATCTCCGATTTCATTACGAAATTTCATAGCTCTATCAGGTACTTCCTTAGAAAAATCCCCTTCTGACATATTAACAATGAAGCTTGAAGCCTCAGCTATGGTTCCAGTCATTCTCTTTAATATAAATCTTAATATACCTACAATTACCACCAGTGAAATCAATGCAATTATGGCATTGGTTTTTAGAGAAGCATAAAAGTTTTCAAATATAGCGCTCTTAGGTATAACAGATACAAAAGTCCAATAGTCATCAGATTCACCCAATTTTATAGGTTCTCCCACCCATAGCACATCCTCTTTCAATCTATTTGAATAACCATATTCTGTTTTTTCTTTACCCTTAGAGGTTTCTTCGAATAAGCTCCCTAATCCTTTATTTATATCTAGAGCCTTTTTGCCTATGTTGCCCCCATCTACTCCATCTGCCACAAATACTCCATCTTTATCAAGTAACAGCCCATAGCCTCCCATGGGTTTTATGCTCGATATACCATTTTGAAATATGTCTGAAGGCATGTCTAAAGCTACTACACCTAAAAACTCACCTTTGTCTAATATAGGCACTACTATAGAAATAATACTAATACTTTGTCCACCTATTTTAACTTCCATAGGATTAGTTATATGTACTTTTTTACTATTCTTAGTTTCCTCATACCACCTAGAATCCTCTAAAGCTGAATTTTCTTGTCCAAATTCTTGGGGAGATTTTAAAAATACGTAAGGCATAAACTCTCCATTAGGTCCGTACTCAGCTACACCTACAAATTCTTTGTCCTTCCCATCAAATTTATTAGGTTCATAGGTTATGGCTACCCCTAATATTCCTTGATGATTTTTCAAAAATTCCTTTTGCATTTCTATTACTTTATTTCTATCAACTAAGTTATTTTTTCTAAGCAGTTCTACTGACTCTGCAAGCTTAGAAGCTGAAAGCGCATCACCTTCAAATAAGCTCTGTACCGTATAAGCACTAGATTTTGATACTTCCTTTGCTATGTTTTCGCTTTGTTCAACACTGCTTTTTAGCTGAAAAATAGAACTTGCTGCAAGTAATGTTATGAACCCTAGAGTTACTACAATACCTACAGCTAAGCTCAACGCATTAGCGATTTTTAATTTTTTGAACATTATTTACCCTCCATTTATCCCATACAAATCGATTAAACTTTATACCCTTATAATATGTTAAAAATTATACTTCTTAAATTTTTAAATTTATTATATATAGTTTCATAATGCACATATCAGAACATTCCAAACAAGCATAATTTTGCACAAAAATGATTATAGCAGTATGATACACCAAAAACAAGAAGAATTACCTTAATTTAATCTTAATTATTTCTAAATTAATGGTTACAGCTATTTTTTATGAAATCAAAATTTTTAGGATAAATTTAGTAATAATTACAAAAAAATCTTGATTACCCGTTAAATAATTAACTATTTTCCAAAAAACAAGGCCTCCCTCTATGTTAATAGTCTAATTAAAATTAGAATACTAAATAAAGGGAGGCAAAATCTATGGATTGGGGGAATTAGAAATATCTATTTAGTTCTCCATTTGTATCAAGCTTATAAAGCTTGTCTGCATATCTAACAACTCTTTCATTTTTAGAGAATATAACTATAGCTTTTCCTTCCTTAGAAATACTCTTTAGAAGGGTTGCTATGCATTCTTCTTCCTCTGGCTTTAGCTCCTGAGCTGCATTATCAATCAATAATATTTCAGGATTTTTAATAAGTGCCCTTGCTAAAGACAATCTCTTTTGCTCTTCTTTTGTTAGCGCATAGGCAAAATCACTTTTTTTCCATTTTAGGTTTAGCTTATCCAATATATCTTCAATAGTTTTTTTCTTCTCATCATATCCTAAATCTCTTTCTATGTCTAAGGCCATTAAAAGGTTTTCATAAACAGTCAGATTATAAAAGAAATCTCCATTCTTATTAACAACACCTATCTTATAATTTCTTAATAAATCCTTGTCCCAAGAACTTAGAGATTTTAAGGGCCTATTAAAAAGCATAACTTCTCCTGAGCTCTGGGTCTCAGATGCTGATACAATATTAAGCAGCACTCTTCTATTAGGATTTTCACCCATTATAACTATAAATTCACCTTTATCTATATCTAAGTCCACATTCCTTAAAATCTGGATACTTTCATGCTGCACACCTATAAACTTATTTACATTTTTCAAGGTTACAATACTATTTTGCATGAAAATTCCTCCTTTATATGTATATGGAATAATTCTTTCTTTACACTAATTATGTTATAAAAAAAATTTTTATTCAATATAAAAGGTATTAATACTGATTTTAAAGGTATTAAAATACAATTTCTTATTTTAATGTCCCAAAATCACGTTTTCATGCACTTTATATTTACATTAATATGATTATATGTTATTTTTTATCTATAATTTCTAGCAAAATAATTAAAACTAATGAAGGTGATTAAATATGGTGGACAGATTAGCCTTAAAATTTACTAATTATATAGAACATAATAGCAGCATTAAATCTAAAGAGGATTTAGAAAAGATAAACTATTCTCTACGGTCCTTAATAGGTGAAGCTATTAAATTTATTCTACTATTAGTAATATTTACGCTGCTAGGTAGGACAAGCCTCTTTTTATTCTCTATGTTAATCTTTTGTTCTATTAGAGCTTTTTCTGGAGGGTTACATTTTAATTCAGCTTTTAAATGTTTTATATCATCTTTGATCATGTTTTCTTTAAGCTGTATAATAGTACCTTCATTAAATCTTTCTTTAGCAAAGCCTTATTATTGGCTCATTGGGCTCTTAAGCTTGATAATAATATTTATTCAATCGCCACGTCCAAGTCATTATAGGCCAATAAATGATGAAAAAAGAAGATGGACAGTAAAAATAATATCCACCTTTATAGCTACCTTTCATTTAGTAGCAATGTTATGCTTTATGTCCGACGTGAATTACATAAACTGCGGAATTTTCTCAATTGCTCTACAAGCAATTCAATTAATAAATTTAAAAAAGGAGTGTATTTAAATGAAAGCAAAATTATTCTTTAAAAGATCAGCATTAGACATTATGGGATTATTATTAATAGGTGTAGCTAGTTTAGTAGCTATAATTCCATCTTTCTTATTCTGGGGTGAACCAGAACCACCAAAGTCTCTTTTAAAATAGTATTTTAAAAGTAGTTTGATTGTTTTCTAATGAAATTTCAATTTTACCACCATAAAAATCCACTATTTTTTTTACATTATATAATCCAAAACCCCGTGAAAGGCTTCCTTTAGTAGAGAAGCCTTTTTTAAATATCTTGTTTATATTCTCAGGCTTAATTGTCAAACTGCTGTTAGTTACTTCTATGAGGATAGAAGATTCATCTCTAATTATACTTAGAACCACTTTCTTATATTCATCCTTTATCTCTAAAACTGCATCAAAAGCATTATCCAATAGATTGTAAATAATTTCTGAAAGCTCATAGTCTTTAACTATAATTTCTTCAATATTTCCTTGTATTAAATATTGAAAATCTATGCCTTTATCATAAGCTTCCTGAAGCTTACAAAAAATAATTCCTGATACTATTTTGTTTTCTACCTGAATGATCTTATCCATACTATGAAAAGAATAATTAAGACTCTCTATGTATTTACTTATCTTATCTTTTATTTCCCTTTCATCCGTTACCTGAGCCATGCCATAAATAGTATTTAAATGATTCTTAAAATCATGCTGTCTCCTTCTAACATCAGTAAGTAAATTTTCAGCAACCTCCGAATACCGTTCATACAATTCAATATTCTTTTTATCTTCATTTATTCTTATTATATCTTTTAGGAATAGTACGCTTAATATAAACACAGCAAAAAGAAAAATTAAAAAGAAAGCTATATTATTTAAAAAGAGTTCATTATTATATTGCCATATGAACCTAGACAAAATTATATATGCAACTAAATTAATTACATAAAAATATATTATTCTAAACTGAAGCTTATTTTTCTTATATATGTCTTCATAAGAAATATACTTATATATAAAAGAACTAAATATGAACAATATTAAATTTATAATAAATCCGCTTTTTATTTGTAATTGATTATCTGGTCCAGTATAAACCATCCCCATAATATTAGCGAGCAAGGTTAGTATTAATTGCATAAGCATTGTAATTAATATTACTATACAAAACTCAATAATACTTTCGTTTAAATCTTTCTTAAAGACGAAAAAAACAGAAAAAATTAACAATAAATAATTTATAACGAGCCCAGGTAATAATGGTAACTTTACATTTGTTGACACCACCAAAGCTATCCCCAAAATTATACCTAAGCTTTTTAATAAAACCTTTTCCTTATCCTTATGAAACTTACTCCAAAGAAGCATTACTGAAGATAATTCTAAAAAAGTAAATATAAATGTAATAAATCTATCCATACTTCAACAACTCACTTATCAATATTTTTATACGGTTCTATTTAACTTACAAAGTAGATTTTCCTTAAATCTTGGACCCATGAAAGCAATGTCTTTAGTATCTCTAAAGCATATCTTCCAACTAGTAACGGTATAGGGTTCTATCTTTTTTATATAATTTATATTTACTGCAAAGGCTCTGTGACATTGAACTATGTCTTTGTTATTTATCATATCCAAAGCTTTCATTAATGTCATTTTTGTTATCTCATAATTTCCTATGGTGGTATGTATTGTGCAATTTCTTAAGCTCACTTCTAAGAAGATAATTTCATCTACATAAATTTTTACCATTATACCTCTGCTATTAAAAACCACATGATCTCTTTGATTTTCTTTTTTGCTATTATTATTAAAAGCGTTCTTAGCCAAAAGCTTAGTCATTTCTTGCAGTTCAGATTTTTTAAAAGGTTTTATTATATAATCATAACAATGGATTTCCTTGAAAGCTTCTAGCATAAATTTTACATGAGAGGTTATAAATATTATCCAGGATAGCTTGTACTTTTCGATTTTTCTAAGTTCTTGAGCCAGTTGTAGCCCTGAAGAATTTTTTAATTCTATATCTATATAAAAAAAGCTTATATCCTGCTTATTTGCTATAGCCAAGGCTTGTTCTTGTCCGTCTGCTTCATATATATTTATATCTAACTCCATTTCTTTGATCATTTTAATAAGATTATTTCTTTGATTTATGTCATCTTCTATTACAAGTAAATTTATCATAGCTTCCTCCTGACATGTAGGCAAACATACGTAAACTTAACTTATACATACATCAAAATGTTGATCTTCAAGGAATTTTGGTGCATATATAAGTTAACAGTCGAAGTTGTTCCCTTATTATATATATTATTACAAATGTTTCCTCGATGTAAACTCCAATTATTTTAAAGTAAATGAAAATTTGTTTCTATAGAACTTCGATACCATTCCTATCTTTAAAATCAATATATTATATATTCATAACCTATTTTTCAATAATCAATTATTGGAAATTAATATTACATACAATTATACTAATATTTTGAATTCTCTTTCATCAATTCATCCATACCCTCATCATAATCTCTTTTGCTTATTAGTATTGCTAGCACTAATATTCCAATAGTTAATATTAAAGATACTACTAAGCCGCCTTCTGGGCCAAAGGCTCCACCAGTGATTATATCCGATCCAGTGGTTCTAAAAGCTAACAGGGTACCTCCTGCAGGTTCAGCTCCACTCACTTTAAAGCCAAAGATATTTCCTTGAGCCCAATTCCATGCACTGTGTAATGCACATATACCCCATAGGCCTTCTTCCCATATAGCATAAAGAGCAGCGAAAACACCGAAGAGCACCAAATTAACTAAGGATAGCTTAGAAACACCAGGATTAAAAAGATGCATAGCTCCAAATATGGTAGACGATATTATAATTCCTAAGGGCATATTATATCTTACTCCTATAACTTGCATTAACCAACCTCTAGTCATTATTTCTTCTGCGGCTCCTTGTATTATCCATCCTAAAAGTAAAATCAGCACTCCCCAAAGTACCTTCCCCCCACCTGCAGCAATCTCATCATACTCCACTGCTCCTAAAAAAACATAGATTATAGAACAAATGCTTAACATAAAAATTCCAATTAGAAAACCTCTAAGATATTTTTTTATCCATTGTTCTTTTTCAAAGCCCAAGGAGCCTATGTTTCTTCTCTCAACTAGAACCACCCATATAAATATAGATAATGTAGTAAGACCAAGGGGAATTATTAAATTCTCCAGAGAAAATATCAGGTCTCCATTTTTTAACCCCCTGACATTTAATTTAAATATATATCTCAAAACGCTTTGCAGAACATAGGGAAATACTCCTGTGAAACCAATAATAAGCAGAAATATAGAAATAAAAAAATCTGGTATAAACTTACTTTCACTAGCTAAGTAAAAAAGCCTGTTTTTCTTAGAAAAGATTTTCCTAAACACTTCCCCTTCCCCCTCATATAACTTTAAAAATTCACCCTACAATAGAGATTATATCAAATTTATCATGATTAATGTATAAAAAAATAAAATGCCACGTGCTAAGCACGTGACATTTTATTTTATAATTGTCTCATATCAAATTTTGATACATTCTTTTCAACTATTTGAGCTGAATCCTTTATCTTTAGTTCCCCGCCGCTGGAGTTAAAAATATTCTTAGCTAGGATTAAATCCATAGCTTGAGATATTTCCGCTTCAGTTAAGTTCTCCTTAATATTGTCTATTCTTAACCCTACTTTTTTACCCTCTGTATTTACAAATGTCATAAGCAAACTTTTATCTGCCATATTATTCCCTCCAATTCATAATTTTATTTTACATTGCTTTCCTCATCACTATTCATTTATTAAGTGACTTTCGTTTTCTCTGGTTACTTGAAGCACTGGATATTTAAGAAGAGTTCCTAAAGCTTCACCTACTGCAAACAGATCTTCATCAGCGGAGTTTAGTTTAATCTTATTAAACCTTCCACTCTTTATTACGTCTTTACCGTTCTTGTCCACCCCTGTCTTATACTTAATTACCATGGCGCTTTCTAACAATATTGATTTAACTGCCATATTTATCAACTCCTTTCAAGTATTAAATATGCAGCTAAAACTATTGTTGCAAAAAAAGTTTTTAAAAAACTAAAAGATTTTTCTCCGCTGCTCTATGAAAAATCTATAACTTAATAAAAAACAAAACGCGGCTAATTCTTAGCCGCGATCTTTATAATTTTCCATTTTTTCGTAACAATAGTGAAGAAAAATTTCCTTTATTGTCATTGTGAATTGAATAAAAATTACTCCATAATTTTCATTCTAACTTCCTATTTTAAAAGCTCTAGCCAGTATACTATATATGGTGATTAAAATAGTAACTATGGAAGATATTATTATAATCAATATAAATGGCCAGTTAACCACACTCTCTTCTAAAACTTCTTCATGTACTTCACTTCTGCTATAGAAGTTGTCTTTCTTTAAAGCTCTAAATAGCAGAAGCGTTAGAACTATGGATATTACTGCCATTATAGCTAAAGTTATTATAAGTCCACTACCCCCAGCCTCTTCAGCTACCTTTGAAACGTTTCTCGAATAATACATTATTAATGCTGAAGTTCCATTGTTTATTAAATGGATAAGTATTCCCGCGTAAAGGGAATTTGTTATATATACGGCGTAAGCTAATATTATTCCCATAAAGAAGGTGTATGCAAATTGCTGTAAATTCATATGAAATAATCCAAATAAAAGTCCATTGAGCAAGATCATCTTTTTATAATTTACATTTCTATAGCCGTCCATTATTACTCCTCTTAACAAGGCCTCCTCACAGATAGCCGGAGTTATAGCTATAGAAAAAAATAACATAAACAAGGACATATTAGAAGAACTTTGCTCTATGCTATCTACTACTGCAGTACCAAATAATTCTGCGGCTATAGTTGATATTAATCCCAAAAAGGGTTTCATAACCAGTGAAATACCTACCAGTATTAGTATGCTCTTTAGGCTTATTTTATTTAGCCTTAGACTTTCCTTAAAACCTCTTTTAGTAGTGATAGCATATATGATGCAAGGCAATAATATAAACAAATAATGAGGTGCTACATTTTGTAAGCTCTTTGGTACTATTTCTAAAATAACTCCACCAAAGATCATGAGTAATACGGATACAAGCATTGTAAGATTAGCTCTAAAAGTATTAACATTCCTCATAAATAAATAATCCTTTCATTCCAAGTATTTTATAACATATGTATAAAATATCATATATTTGCTTAAATTTCTATTGGAAGTTTTTGAATATACTTTAATAGGAAATACATTTTAATATATAATAAAGTATATCTTTTTAGTACTTAAGGGAGGGTATTATGGAAAATATATTTTTATTTGAAGACTTTTCATCAGAGAATCTAAGCGATGATTTTCAATGGTTTAATGAACCCCAAAATTGGGAACTCCATTCTCATCACTCAGAGCTTTTAATAAAACCAGAAGCAAAAACAGATTATTGGCAGGAAACTCATTATGGCTTTAGGGTGGATAATGGTCCTTTCCTGTTCACAAAAATAAAAGGAGACTTTGCAATCACTACAAAAGTAAGATTTAATCCTCTTCACCAATATGACCAAGCTGGACTTATGATAAGGCTATCAAGTGACTGCTGGCTAAAGACTTCTGTAGAATTTGAACCAGAGGGCTACAGCAGATTGGGCGCTGTTGTAACTAATCATGGTTTCTCCGATTGGTCCACTCAAAATTTTTTATCGGAAAAAAATGAGCTATATTTTAGAATCAGAAGAGAAGCCATGGATTACATAGTAGAATATAGTCTTCATTCAGATTTAACAAGAAAAGAAAACTGGACACAAATAAGAATGGCTAGATTGTTAGAAGACAACGGAAAAGATGAGGTTATGTGTGGAATTTATTGTTGTAGCCCCATAGGGCAAGGCTATGAGGTTTATTTTGACTTTATAATGATAACGGAAGGAAGAATTTAAAAAATACGAAGTCTTTTTAATGCACAGAGCACAATGCACAATTAAGGATATTTTTCTCAGTTGTACTGAGAAAAATTAAAGAATTTAAAACTATATTGATTTTTCGCTTTGCGAAAAATTCTCCTTCATTGTGCACTGTGAATTGTGAATTGAAATTATTGTTTGTGGCGTTTTTGCATGGCATGAAGCACCAGAGATAATCCTATAACACCATAGGATATAAACACTCTAAAGAATTCTCCTATTTGTGCATCACCAAATAAATTGTTCCCTGCCTGTGGAGAAACTATGAACAAGGTATGGAAGAGTATTACTCCTATGAAGGCTTCTCCTATAGTGGCTTTGGTTACAGTGGCTCCCCCTATGAGAAGCGCTGCTATAGAGAACATTCCTACCTGTTCGTGACTAGCATAGGTATTTAAGGTTCCTAGATTTTGAAGGAATATAATCTGCCCATAAGCTGCAAGTACTATGGAAATTATCATGGCTGTTATTCTCTTCTTGTCTGTATTAATTCCTGCTACCTTTGCTATATTTAAATCCTGCCCAAGAGCTCTAAAGTCTTGTCCAAGCTTTGTTTTTACTATATATTTTGTAGCTATAGCAAAGATGACTACTACTACCAAGGTTACCACTGGCAGCTTTATGCCCATAATATTTAGCTCCCAAATTCTATCTAAGGAATATTGAACGAACTTTAAATCTATGGCATTTTTAAGTCCGAAGCCTCTTTTTAAGATTATTTCAGGATTATTTACAGGGATGATACTTCCTATAAAGTTTAAAAATACTAGCTGCCAAAGTCCCATAGCGAAAAATCCAAGTATCATGCTAGTAATCATTTCTCTTCCCTTAGTTTTATTTAATATCTTTCCAGTTAAATATCCAAATAAAATAGCAAAGGGAGTGGCCAAAGCACAGGCTAGCAGGAATCCTGGAAATGCTCCGATATCTAATATCTTTATTATTATTAAGCCTATCTGTCCTGCCATAGCTCCTAATACTATAGCAAAATTCAGTCCCATGCCAGCAATGACAGGTATGATAAGCGAAAGAACTAATAATAGATTTCTGCCTATTCTCGTTATTATCTCATTAGTTACATAGCTTATGCTTAAATCAGAATAATAAATTCCCAAAATACAAAGCACTATAAATAGGATTGGAACGGAATTAGCTCCTATTATTCTTTTAATTTTACTTTTATTATCTAATTCTTTATCCATTGACCTCTCCACCTCCAACCTTTGTTAACGCGTATAGAATAACTCCATTACTAACTATAATCCTTACTATTTCTGATAAATTAGCACCTTCAGGTATCATTTTATTAAACACTGGCATAGAAATAGTAAGCAAAGTTTGAAATAAAACCACACCTGAAATCACATGGGATATTTTCGCTTTCTTAGCAGAGGCTCCTCCTATGAGTATGGCTGCTATAGCAGCGAAGGGCATCATAAGCGGTGCCTGATATAGCTGAAGAAAGCCAAAGCTTTGGGCATATACTAATATACCTATCCCTCCTAATACAGTAGACACTATAGTTCCTATCATTCTATACTTATTTACATTAATGCCTGAGGCCTCCGCAAATTTAGCATTATCGCCAGCGGCGGTCATGGCTACTCCAGTTTTAGACCTTAAAAATAACCACATTAAAACACAAAGTAAACCAAAGAATAAAAGAGTTCCTACAGGTATTCCTGCGTCGAAAAGCTTTATGGCTAAAAAGTCATCTAATACTTTAGCATAGCTATCAGAAAGGGCTATGGTAGTTCTTAGTCCTCTTCCTTTTATGGCCCAAACCATATAAGGGCTCTTAAAGGGTAATATGAGCCAAAAGATAGACATCAAAGATACTATTGAAAACCCAAGGTAAGTTCCTACAGTCATTTCATCTCCCTTTACCTTATTTAAAATCCATCCATATAGGTAGCCTACTAGGGTGGATATAGGTATGGATATGAGCACTGCAATAAAAAATGCACTCATTCCTTTTAAATTCATCTCTATGCTTATGCAGCCAGCCAAAAGCCCTGCTAATATTCCTAGGGAGATTCCAAAATTCAGTCCTGTACCGGATACTATGCCTGGCACCATGGCTAATACAAGTACACCATTCATGCCTATTCTTACTAATGAATCTATAATTAAATTAGGAACACTCTGTCCCTTTTGTCCAAAGGCAATACTTATTAATATTATGAGTAAAATAGCTATAGAAACCTTTGGATAACCATACCTATCTATTAGATTTTTCCAAAATTCCTTTATATTCTTCACATCTTTCACCTCTATCCACTATTAAGGGTTATATTTTCCTGCCATAGCAAGACCAAAATCTAGATCTGACCCTCTAGGGTCTAAAATTCCTTGTATCTTCCCCTCATAGACAATGGCTATTCTATCGCAAACAGCTCTTAATTCACCTAATTCGCTAGAGGTCATCACAATAGTCATACCTAACTCCCTGTTCAGCTTTACTAGCATATCTAGTACTAGCTTTTTCGCACCTATATCAATACCTCTGGTAGGCTCTGAAATAAATAATATCTTAGGCTCTAGGGTCAGCGCTCTTGCGAGGCACACCTTTTGCTGATTACCACCGCTAAGCCTTCGTGTTATTTGAGTAGGGCCTGTACACCTTATATCTAAATCCTTTATCAGCTTTAAGGAATGTGTTCTTATGGCTCTATCATTCTTCATCTTTAGGAACTTCAAATTTAGTAAAGGCTTTAAAAACTTACTCTGTATCTGCATACTTGTCATCACTATATTCATCTCTATGGAGGTATCTAATAAAAGTCCTACTCCTCGTCTATCCTCTGATAGGAAGGCTATACCACTTTCTATGGTTTTTCTTGGATTATTTAGCTCTAAGGCTTTATCTTCTACTAATACTTGCCCTTCGGCTTTAAATAATCCAGCAATGCCATTAGCTAGTCCAACTTTACCATGTCCAGCTAATCCACCTATACCGATAATTTCTCCTTTTTTAATATCTAAACTTATGCCTTTAACTAATTCTCCAGGCATATCTACCTTTAAATCCTTTATGGATAACATTATAGGGTTGTCCTTAATCTCTTCCTCATCCTTTTGATAAATTCTTTCAATTTTTCTGCCTACCATCATTTCTGCAATTTTTTCAATACTAGCCTCTTCTCTAGCCATAGCTCCCACTACCTCTCCATCTCTCATGACGGTGATATTATGTGCTACAGCTAACACTTCATCTAATCTATGGGTAATAAACAAAATTGATATCCCCTTAGCTGCCATGTTCTTCATAGCCTCTAATAGTTTATCTGCTTCGCTTTCCGTTAGTACTGCCGTAGGCTCGTCTAGGACTAAAAACTTAATATTCTTCTTATCTATCTCTCTTGCAATCTCTACAAACTGCATATAACCTACAGGTAGTCCAGCTATGGGCAGCCACTCTTCTACATTCATACCCAAGGTATCTAAGGATTTTTTAGCATCCCCTCTCATTTTAGACACATTTAAAGTTTTAAGATTTTTTCCAAGAAGTTTACTAAATATATTTTCCTTAGTATCTTCCCTATTTAGCTTTATATTTTCAGTAAGAGTAAAATTAGGTAAAAGCATAAACTCTTGATGCACCATGCCTATACCTAAATCCATAGCTTCCTTTGGAGATTTTATATCTACCTTTTGTCCCCCAAAATATATCTCTCCCTTTATGCCTCCAGTATTATAAATTACAGGCATTCCAAATATTATGTTCATAAGAGTGGATTTACCTGCTCCATTTTCTCCCACTAGAGCATGGATTTCTCCCTCTTTTATGCTTAAATTAACTCCTTTAAGCACCTTATTTCCGAAATACTCTTTCTCTATATTTTTAAGCTGAAGCACATTATTATCTCCCACTTAAACCCCTCCTTTTTTAAGGAACTCTATCTTTAAAGCCGTTCTCCTATGACTTAGGCATCTCCAAAAAATAACTAGTCAGTATACTCGTCTATTTTGCGTAATACTGCGTCCACTATTAATGAAACCTGTGTCTTTGACTAGTTATTTTTTTACGATGCCTTATTAAGAAGAACGGCTAAAACTAAAAATATATTAATAGATTATATAGTCACTTAATATCATATAGAAATTCTTAAATTCTATATCCTTACCATTCTTATCTTTTCCTTTATAGGTTTCAAATTTCATTTCTTTTCCATTGGCTATCTTCGTGCATATTCTCTTTAAAGCTTCCACATCATTTTTAGTGGTTATCTTACCCTCGCAATATTCCTTCGCATACTCTACTCCCGCCTCAACAAACATCATATTCATAGGCACTGGCCAAGTTGAAAATCTTCCCGAGCCGTTCTTAGCAGCTATTTTCTCCTTTGTTTGAGCTACTATATAATTAACATCTCCAGCGCTGTCACTAGGTATTTCTATACCTAATGCCCCTGGATATCCATGGAAAGGACTTGGACAACATTGCTGAGCAAAGATTCCTCCATTTTCTAAGGTAGCTTTTATTAAAGGTTCCTGCATAGAACAGTTAGTGCTAAAGAAGTTTACATCCTTACCGTATTCTTTTATTACTCTTGGTACATCTTCAAGAATAAATTGTTGTGCACCAGGCACTCCAGCATCTCCTAGTGGATCTGGAGCTGTAGCATCTATAAATTTCATACCGAGCTTTTCACATTCCGCCTTCATTAAGTCTCTTCTCTGTGATAATAATGGATAAGCCATATGCCTTGGGAAGGAGTAGTGTACAAATACTTTTGCTCCTAATTTTTTTGCCTGCTGAGGAATAGTATTACCCATAGCAAGCTCGTCTCCTTGCATAACTATATCAGCTTTACCGCCTATCATATCAGGGTCTTCTCCTGGAACTCCACCTATGAGAAGTATGTCAGGTCTTTTTTCCCTAACCTTTTCAAAAGCTGCACTTGCCCCTGGCACAGCTTGAACCATAACTATAGCCTTTACATTAGGATCTTCAGCTAACTGCATCATATTTGAAACAGTGGTTTCTTGTTCTTTCATAAAATTATCTGGATAGGTCTTAAATAGGATCATATCCTTGCCATACTTTTTAACCATATTTTCTGCCGATCTATATTCCTCTTCTCCTTGAGCTACAGTTCCTGTCATTACTCCTATTTTAAATTTTTTATTGTCTCCTGATGCATTATTTTTAGGTTTACATCCCGTAAAGCTTAAAGCCAGTACTCCTGCAAGCATTAATGGTATAACCTTTTTCACTATAAATCTCCCCCTTCAAATATTAATGCTTAATTATATGCTGCAATTTTATGATATATGAATTTCATTATTTTACCATCCAAAAAACCCCTTTAAACATTGGACTTTCGACGTATTTAAACGTATAATATATTATAGTTAATGAAATACAAAGATATATGTAATAAAATGCAAATTATTATGGTTTTATTACAGATATGGGGGGAACTTGATGAAGCACAAATATTACCGTTCTTTTGCACTACTTGTTGTAACACTATGCTTTATTTTTATTGGCATCACTAGCGTACAAGCCTCCTCAGCGGTCCTGAATAGCAATAATTCTCAGCAGCTCACTGTAGAAGCTAAACAAATAAACACGGATAAGGCTTCTCCTCAGGTAATAAATTCTGAAATAAACATAACCACTGAAGCCTTAGGAAATAACTTGCTATATAGGTTCTGGATTCATGACGGTATATCTTGGAAGATTGTTCAAGGCTATTCATCAAAAAATAGCTTTAAGTGGACTCCAAATAGAGTGGGAATCCACAGAATTTGGGTGGATGTAAAAGCTTCTAGCTCTTCAAAGGATGTAGACTCTTATAAAGAAATAACCTATAACATAATAGATAGTCCTAAGATAAAAGCTTTATACACTAATATGTCCTACCCTCAACCTCTAGGAAGTACCATAAAAATCACTGCTGAAGGCACTGGAGGGTTAGATCCTTTATATAGATTTTGGATAAAGGATTATACTGGTTGGAAGATAGTGAAGGACTACTCCAAAGAAAACTTTTATAATTGGACTCCTGTAAACACTGGGGATCATTCTGTATGGGTAGATATTAAGGATAGTTCTTCAAAAAATGGCTACGATAGCTATAAAGAAATTTATTACTACATAGGTCCTGGAATAAAGAGTATAAACACAGATAAACCTGCTCCTCAGGTAGTAAACAGCAGCATAAACATTACCGCAGATACCGGCGGTGGAAATCTACTTTACAGGTTTTGGATTCATGATGGTATATCATGGAAGGTGGTAAAACCCTATTCTACAAGCAACAGTTATAGTTGGAAGCCTACAAGAGTAGGAAATCACAGGATATGGGTAGATATTAAAGCCCCCAATTCTCCACGAGATGTAGATTCCTATAAAGAAATCACATATGAAGTTAGAAATTATCCCATAATAAAGGGCATAATCACTAGTCTTCCTTCTCCTCAGGGCGCAGGAAGCAATATAACCATAACTGGAGATGGTTCAGGAGGAGTAAATCCTTTATATAGATTCTGGATAAAGGACAGCAGCGGCTGGAAGGTTGTAAGAGATTATGCACCTGAAAAAACCTTTAATTGGGTACCAGAAGCAGCAGGAAACTATATTTTATGGATTGATATTAAGGATAAAAATTCTCCTAACTCCTATGACGATTACAAGGAAATGAATTATACCGTAAATCCAGCAAAGGTTATTATAAAAACCGATAAGCTTTCTCCACAAGTCATAAACTCACAAATCAACATTACAGCTAGCTATGCAGCTCCTAATACTCTATATAGATTTTGGATTTATGACGGTGCAAACTGGAAGGTGGTAAAAGATTATTCAAAGGACAATAGCTATCTATGGAAACCGACTAAAATAGGCACTTATAGGCTTTGGGTGGATGTAAAGTCCACAAATTCTACTAAAGACTATGATACCTATCATGAAATATATTATGATATAAAAAGTGAAAGCATAAAAAAGACCATAGTAATCGATCCTGGCCATAATTATGGTGGAGACGATGGCGCTTATGGTTATCATGGTGATAAGGTCTACTCTGAAAGAGACTTAAACATGCAAATTGCTACAAAGCTTAAGAAATATTTAGAGGCCTACGGCTTTAATGTAGTGCTCACCAGACAAGAAGGGGAAGTATTAAAAGATGATTTAAAGACAAGTCTACAAAAAAGAGTAGATATTGCAAATAAATTAAAGGCAGACCTCTTTATAAGCCTTCATCACGATAAAAGCTCCAATGCTTCTACCGCTGGCATAAGTGCTCACTATAGCTCCTATAGACCTACTATAGATAATGAAGGTATAGTAAATGGTACGGACCCAGGTGGTTGGAGCTATGATGGCCTAAAAGTAGACTCTACTCCTTCTATACAAGCTAAGACAAGCATGGAACTAGCTAATAAATTAGTAGAAGGCCTAAGCACTTCCCTAGGCTATAATAACCTTAAGGCTCATGACCACGGACTATTTGTCACAAGACAAATAGATGTACCAGCAGTACTTCTAGAATCTGGCTTCCTAAGCAACGTCAGCGAGGCAGAAAAATGTGCTGATGCAAATGCTCAAGAAGCTAAAACTAAGAAAATTGCAGATATAATAAATGAATACTTTAAGAATAGATAAATTAAATTGAATTGAATAAGAACATCCCTAGATTTTTATAAATCAAATCTAGGAATGTTTTTTATTTTATCACATATTCTTATCAATATAGCAAATTAAAATCATATAAAAGCAATGGCAATATATTTAAAGGGAAGAACATTTTATACAATAATTACGTATACTTAACATATATTTGAATTTACATTATTAAAATTAATCTTCCTATAACTCTATTCTTCCTGCAAACTCACTCCTGCTACATACTTTCTGCTCATAAGCTTATCCTTTTTTCTATAATCCTTGCTTTTTAATACTATATCCATATCATATTCCTCTGGGTATAGCTCTTCCTTCTCAATATAGATGGATAGTCTTTTCTTATTCACCTTTAGCTTCTTTTTCATCACCATAACCCCTACTTCACCCTTGGAGTTTTCTAGCTCGCATACTATTCCTGTTCTGTCCATGTAGCTTATATATACGCAATCTCCTATATTAAAGCTAGGCTTTGCCTTCTGCTTTTCACTTATAGCATTTTTAATATTGGCTTTTTTAAATTTCTCTACTTGAGACTCATGGCTAAGCTGAGCCTCCTCCTTAAGCTTTTGCTGTGCTATAAGATTGTCTCTTAAGGCCTTCATTTCCAATTCATAGTTTGAATAATCTTTTTTAGTCTTATAGGTTATCTCATGAGCTCTTTCTATGATATTCTTATTCATGCCTAATCTAAGAGAAATTAGGAAGGCATTGCTCTCTCCAGCCTTTCCAATACTTAATTTATATAGAGGCTTTAAGGTATTGATATCAAATTCCATGCAGCCATTGGTAAATCCCTCATGAGTTCTTGCGAAGTCCTTTATCTCATTATAGTGAGTGGTAGCAAGCAAGGTGGCGCCTTTATTATATATCTCCTCTAGCACTGCTACGGCTATACCCATGCCTTCCCCTGGTTCAGTACCAGAGCCTATTTCATCAATGATGACTAAGGTATTAGGGTCTGCACAGTCTAATATAGATATTACATTTTTTATATGAGAGGAGAAGGTGCTTAAACTTTGTTCAATGCTTTGACCATCTCCGATATCTGCAAGTATATCTACAAATATAGAAAACTCACTTCCCTTTTCTACGGGTACATGAAGGCCTGATTGTATCATCATTGTCAAAAGTCCTACGGTTTTTAAGGCTACAGTCTTTCCTCCAGTATTGGGACCAGTTATCACCAAAGCTCTATAAGCTTCTCCTATCTCAAAATCTAAAGGCACTGCACTCCTTCCTAATAGAGGATGCCTTCCTCCTAGGATTTTTATATAATGATTGGTATTTAATTTCGCTCCTCTTCCATCTATGCCCTTACTATATTTGGCTTTTGCAAATATAAAATCATAATGAGCCATGGTTTCTATATTGATAAGCAAATCCCTTTCATAGCTTATTACCATATTAGTGAGATTTGATAATACCTTAAACACCTCTTTTTCCTCTTCGATTCTTAGCACATTTAACTCATCTTGAGCCTTCTTTACTTCCTCTGGCTCTACAAAAACTGTAGACCCACTGCTGGATTTATCCTGAATAGCTCCAGAAACAGAGTGCCTATGCTCATTCTTTACAGGTATAACATATCTTCCGTTTCTCATGCTTACTACTGAATCTTGAAGGTAGCTTCTATATTTATCATTCTTCAGTACGCTATCTAATTTAGCCTTTATTCTGTCTTCTAAAATCCTTATCTTCTTTCTTATTTTTGATAAATCTGAAGTAGCTTTATCCTCTACTCTTCCTCTTAAGATACATCTTTCAATCTCCTCTATTACCTCTTGCATTTCGCATATGGATAGAGCATAGCAGCTTATATTAGGAGCTACATCCTTTTTATTATTCATGAAGTCCCTAAGCTTTCTTCCTTCTACTAAGAAGGCCGCTACAGCTTCTAGCTCCACGCCGTTTAAAACTATACCCTTCTTAACCTTTTGTACTATATTATTCATGCCCAGCAAGCTATGAATAGGTATGCTTGAGGTTATATCTGCAATGGCTCTTCCCTCATCTGTCTCTAATAGATAGCTGTTGATGGCTGCTATATCTAAAAATGGCTCTAAAGCTTCTATTTTCTCCTTAGCCATATCTGACAAGGCATAGCTTTTTAATATTTCCTTTATTTTATTGTATTCTAATAGTTCTATGGTATTTTTATTCAATTTGTTTCCCTCCAAAATATATATTTATATTCTCTCTTTAAAGTTTTGTTGATCTCTAATACACTGCTTACACTTAACATAAACGCACCTCCTTATATTCTTAAATAAGGTGAGCCTTAAAATTAGGACGGATAAAAACAAAAAAACCACAAGCAAACACTAGGTTTACCTGTGGTTCACGGGGAAACAATACGAAAACTCAACTTATACATGTTCCAAAATGGCATCTTCGAGCCATTATGGTGCATGTATAAGTTAAAAGCTTACGTTGTTTCCCCATGGAAATATAATCCTTACATGCACTACAAATCTGATAACTCTAATGCAATGTACATAGTTGAAGCTCTAAAGCCTAATAGAAAATAGAGACAACTATTTTAGGGCATAAAAATACCGTGCCAAAGCACGGTTAATATTTCCATATAAAAGGATATAGTTTTACCCGTGTTCTTATCTAAGTTCGAGCTAAAAACACCAACACAAATAAGCCTACTTTTAGCAGGATTTTTGTAAAAGTTTTTAGACTCTTTATTAAATTACTTAGTTAAGAACAACCTCACTCATAAAACACACTCCTATTTTTTTATAGCTTAATTTTATCATAATAATATTTTGTAATCAATAGCCTTTTAAGATATCATTTAAAAAGCAACTAATCAAAAATAATTAACATATTTATCAATATTTATTCTATGCCAAATCAAAATAGGGATTAACTTTTTTCGTTAATCCCCACTTTTCACTACTCCGCTATTCTATTCATCTCTTCTTTTGAAGCTGTCCTATCTAGCATAAGATTATAGGTCAATCCACCTAACACTAAAATTCCACCAACAATTTTTCCTACGGGAATACTTTTCAAGCTAAAACTATCGATTATAATTCCTACAAATAATTGCCCAATAAACACTATAAGGGCTAAGTAAAAGGAAGATATCTTTGGTGTAATATAGCTGGATAGTACCACTACTATAACCCCTGTAATACCACCTAAGTAGGCCCACCAAGGCACTGCACTAATCTGTAAGCCTACAATACTTTCGCCACTCACAAGCAAAAATATGATAGCAAAAACTAATCCAACTATATAATTAACAAGGGTTCCTTGAAAAAGACCTATTTCCTCTGCTAGTTTATAGTTTATAATTCTTCCAATAACTATGGATGCTCCAGCTAAAACAGCAATTAATATATAAAACATTTAGTGATACCTCCTTAAAAAACAGTCATTATAAATATGCCCAAGCTAATAACTGCAAAACCAATTATTTTCTTTTTATCAAACTTAACTACCTTCATATTAAATAGCCCAAAATGATCGATTACTATAGAGAGAAGAGATTGTCCTAAAAGTCCTAGGGCTAAGGTCAAGGATACTCCAAGATTTGAAAAGCTTAAATTATTAAAAAGCACTGTAAAAACTCCTATGGCGCCAGCACTATACAGGTATAGGGATATGTCCTTATGAATTTTAAACTTACTCTTAGATAATAATATCACTAAAGCTATAGATAAAAGTCCCACTATATGGATAATAACTAATGAGGTATAATTACCTGTGGTTTTTGACAGAGCTCCATTGAACATAATCATTACTGCTATTAGAGCACCTATAAAGGTTGAAATCAAATTATACATACTGCTCCCCCTTTTTAAATATCTATATTTTAAATTTATCATGAGGGGGTTGAAAAGGATTATGCCATATGTCATATTAGATAAAAGAAAGTATATATATTAAGGGTGTTTTATGAAAAAGATAAAGGATATTAAAAAATTAAATAACTTTATAAAAAAATATAATATTGATGAAATCTTTAGTAAGGATATGAGACCTGCCATGGAACTTTTTCTATACGAAAAGAATGAGTACATCTGCAAGGAAGGGGAACCTATCAATTATCTTTATTTCTTTTTAGATGGGAAGGCCAAGGTATATAATAATTTAAGCAATGGTAAGGCCTTATTACTATGCTTTTATCATGGACTTATGCTCCTAGGGGATTTAGAGATGATTAATCCTCAGCCTACCACCTGCAATGTTCAAGTTATAGAAAAAACCTATTGTATTGCCATTTCCACAGATAATATAAAGCTATATCTTATGGAAGATCCAAAGTTTTTGAAATTCATCTGTAAATCCTTAGGAGAAAAGCTCAACAATCTGTCAAAGAATAGCTCCATCAATCTCCTCTACCCCCTTGAAAACAGGTTGGCCAGTTATATTTTAGCTACAGCAGAAACCAGCCTTTCAAATAATAAGACCACCACTATATTCAGAGGTAATCTCACGGAGATATCTGAGCTTTTAGGTGCAAGCTATAGGCATTTACTGAGAACCTTAAACACCCTCTGCGTTAAAGGCTGTATAAGAAAAAAAGGCTCTCACTACGAGGTCATTAATGAAGACTTGTTAAAGGAATTAGCAGCAGATTTATATAGATAATTTCTTTAATTAACAGTAAAAAATAACTATATAAGTTGCAAAGATCTAGATATCTTTCTTTATTGCAACTTATATAGTAAAAACTACTAGCAAAATGACTAGCCATCTTTAGGGAAATTCTTAATAAAAAGTAATTATTATCTGTGTAATATCTAAAGGGTTTGCTTTGCGGATGTAACTGTTATCTCTAACACTCTGCTCAGAAAAGAAAATTTTTCTTTCATCATATCAAATTCTGAACCTGCTTCAAGGAATTTTGCTGTTCCTTCAATTAAGAAACCCGTTCCCAAGCGCTTATATCCCATGACCTCTTTACTTCCTATAGTAACCTTAACTTTATTATTTAGCTCTACGTTATTCTGTGTCTTGCGCATTCCTGCAGCTGGTATTAATAATCTACCATCTTCTCTGACATTAACATATGAATTCCAAGTATTAACTAAGTGAGCTTCATTATTGCTGCAAGATGCAATAGCCACCACTCCCTCATGTGAAAGAACTTCAAGCAATTTTTCATTTAACATTTATATTCCTCCTTAATTAAATCATAAATTATTGCATTTATCATAACACTTATAAGTGCCTTCATTTCTTTTAAATACAGCGCGAAGTGGAAAGTGCTTATCTACAGCTCTGTTCCGAAGGGTATATTACAAGTAAAGCAGGTAGTGGGTTTATAGTTGAAAATTTAGAAAGCAATATAATCTCTAAACTAAAGCGAGAGGACTTTGAGCATATAAAAAAACATAAAAAGACACTGCCTAGAGCTAATTCAGAGGATAATTATAAATATGATTTTCAATATGGAAGCCTAAGCGCTTCTGATTTCCCTTTGAGCCTATGGAAGAAAATCTCAAATAAATGTTTATCAGCTTTGAGCCCTGAAAGTATGACATCATACAATAGCAGCAAAGGTGAGCTAGAATTACGAATAGAAATTATGAAATATCTAAATAGATCAAGAGGTGTTTCCTGTAGTCCTGAACAAATCATTATTTCTTCAGGTATTGAACACTGTTTAAGCTTAATATGCCAGCTGTTTAGACATCATTTTAAGGAAATAGCTTTAGAAGATCCTGGATATATGGGTGCAAGAGATATATTTATCAATAACGGTTATAACATTGTTCCTATTGGATTAGGTTAGAAAAATACTCTAATAATATGGTTCTACTTGGTTTTGGCAGCATGTCCGAAAGTGATATTGTTGAAGCTATAAAGCTGCTTAATGATGCATGGTTTAAACATTAATGATAAATTTGATAAAAGTATTTATTTTAAATTACATAAGGATAGGAAAAATTATAGAAATTAATATGTATTTAAATAATTATGGAGTGCTTTCTACTAAGTTTTACAATAACTCTTTTACACAATAACTCTTTTGTAAGTATTGACCCTAACACCACGTCATAGTGTAATATAAAAATATAGCTTGAATATATTAACAAAAGCCCATAGCCGGCTGAGTATTAGATAATATTGATAGCTGTAAAATCAAACTTTGAGGTGTAGCAATGAGAACAGTAAAACAAGTTTCGGATTTGACAGGAATAAGTGTGCGCGCACTACATTACTATGATGAAATAGGATTATTAAAACCAAGTGAAATTACAGAGGCTGGATATAGACTTTATAACGATGAAGCCCTTAAAACTCTGCAGCAAATTTTATTTTTCAAAGAGCTTGGTATACCTTTAAAAGATGTTAAAGAGATAATGTTGAGTCCGTACTTTGATAAAATGCAAGCACTAAAAAATCAGAAAAAGCTGCTTATGTTAAAACGCAAAAGATTGAGTGGTTTAATAGAGCTTATAAATAAAACATTAAAAGGAGAAAGCACGATGAATTTTAAAGAATTTGATATGAGTGAATATTATAATGTATTGGAAGAATTTAAAACAGAACACAAGGATAAAGTAATTAAATTTTATGGTAGTGTAGATAAATATAATGAACTTATTGAAAAATGTAAATCTAGGGAAGATGAGATTGCTAAAATGGCTATAAAGCAATATGGAAGTATTGAGAAATATGCTAAAGCTGTAAAGGAAAATCTTAATAGTGACATGTTAACTTTAGCAGAACAATATGATAAGTTTAAAAAAGATTGTTTGGAAGATAAGCATCCAAAATTAAAAGAATTATATAAAAAGCTTGTATCTGACTTAAGTAAAGATCCTTCTTCAAAGGAAATTCAACAAATTGCTGAAGAAATAACAAATACAGCTAAAAAAGATTATGAAATTTTCAAAATGGATAATGGAGATGATCATTGGTACTATATGGTGCAAATTTATTTGGTATATCCCCAATGGATAGAAGCAGTGGATAAGAAATATGGAAATGGGGCATCTAAATTTATCGGTGGAGCTCTAAAAAATTATTTAGGAAATAAGCAACCTAAATTAGAAGAACTATATGAAAGGCTTGTATCTGACTTAAGTAAAGATCCTTCTTCAAAGGAGATTCAACAAATTGTTGAAGAAATATCAGACGCAACTAAAAAAAGTCAAGAATTTTACAAAGTGGATGAGGGAGAGAATCATTTGGGTTATACTGCAGAGCTTTATTTGTCAGATTCTATTTTTATAAAAGTAACTGATAAAAAATATGGCAGTGGTGCATCTAAATTTATTGGAGAAGCTTTAAAATTTTATTCTGAAAATAGTAATTCATGAATTAAAAACTATGAACGATTTGACATACAGAACCAAAGTTATAAGTATTAACGTAGATACTCAAAAAATAAGCTGCAATTAAATAATTAGGAATTAAAAATCGCGTAATTCAAGAAAGTGAATTATGCGATTTTTCGTAATACTACTAACGGATGCATTAAAAGTGTTATCAATTGCTGTTGATATGGTGAACTGTACCATAAATAACGTAGACTCTTTTGAAAAACGTTGGTATAACCGCTTTTAGGATATATAATCGCGGCATATATGGTATCACATCTCAAATAAATTACAAAAACATTTTATGTATATCTTTGATATAATATATAGATAATTGTAAATATTGCTTATTAGGGATCTAATACCAATAATTTTAAAGGAGTATGAATATGTGTAAAAGAATTTTACTTATAGAAGATGATGTTAATTTAATAAAATATATAGAAGAATACTTAAATACTTATGATTATTTAGTTGAAACAATTAAAGATTTCAATGATGTTGAGAAGAAAATATTTGAGGGAAAAAATGATTTAATACTTTTGGATATAAATCTTCCAAAGTTTGATGGGTTTTATTTTTTGAAACTAATTAGAAAAAAATTAAACATACCTGTTATTATAGTTTCCTCAAGAAGTGAAGAAGCAGAACAAATTAGAGGGATAGATTTAGGTGCAGATGATTATATAACAAAGCCTTTCAGCATAGGAATACTTTTAGCAAAAATAAATGCGGTATTAAGAAGAACAAGTAGTATTAATGAAAATGTTATTGAGATTAATAAAGTAAAGCTTTATTGTGAGAGCATGGAGATAAGAACTGACAATGGAAGCATGCCATTATCAAAGAATGAGTACAAGCTTCTTAAAATATTCTTTATCAACTATGAAAAAGTGGTCACCAGGGAAGAATTGTTGGAAGAGTTATGGGATGAAGATGAATTTGTAGATGATAATACTTTAACAGTTAACATTACGAGATTAAAGAAGAGGCTTAAAGAAAATAATATACAATTGACTATAGAAACAAAAAGGGGTGTTGGCTATGTCCTTAAGTAAGCTAGTTAGAGTTGTTTTAAAAAAGGAGAAGGTTTCAATTTTTATTTATTTATTTAGCTGCCTTTCTATAATGCTATTTTATTACTTATTATATAATGGGAAATTTATGTTATACCCTGTTTTGTTATGCTTCTTTTGCCTAATGGTATATTTAATTTATAAGTTTTATGTATACAATTCATTTTATGAATCTCTTAAAGAAATAAAGACAAGTCCTTCTTATAATTTAGATAAGGATAGTAATTTTGAAGAAGTCTTTGATGAGATTAGGAAGATACATAACGATTATATTTCAAAGATATACGCTTTAGAGACTAACTATGAAGAAAAGGAAAAATTACTTATACAATGGATTCATAATATGAAAACCTCTGTGGCAGTAATTAATTTAGCCATGGAAAAGCTACCAAATGAAGATGCCGCTAAGGATATAAGGAATGAAAATAGTTTGTTGCAAAAGAATTTAGAAGGCGTATTAAATATATTTAGGCTAGGAGAGTTTTCTAAAGATTATGTACCAGAAGCAATAAATTTAAAAAAGCTGGTGAAGGAAAGTATCAATTCACAAAAAAGAAATTTTATCTATTCTAATATATATCCTGAGGTAAATATACCTGAGGACTATTTTATTTTGTCAGATAAAAAATGGGGCAAATATGTTATTGAGCAAATCATAAGCAATGCAATAAAGTACTCATTATTAGGCGGGAAGGTGTATTTCTATGCTGAAGAAAGTGATTGTAAGATTACACTTTATATACAGGACTTTGGTGTAGGAATAAAAAAAGAAGAGCTTTCTAGAGTATTTGATGTATTTTTTACAGGAAGCAATGGAAGAAAAGAGGAAAAGTCTAGTGGCGTTGGTCTTTATATGTGCAAGTCCATTTGTGATAATCTAAATAATAAAATAGATATAACTTCTGAGCTTTCAAAAGGTACAATTGTTAGTGTAACTTACTTAAAACAAAGATAACCTTACATTGATGCAAGGTTAGGTAAGGAAAATCGATTTGAGAATATAGAAATAGCTAATATACTTTAGATATAGTTTTAAAAAACATAGGAGGTATAAAATGAATAAAATTATTAGCTTTTCTTTAATTGTATTTTTATTATTAAACCCAAGTTACATTAAGACTGGTACTCATATAACTTTTCCTTACATATCTAGTCACCCCTCAGAAATGGGATCTGATAGAGGCAAGCTACTTGACCTTCCAAAATATGATCCTCAAAGACCTAAAACACCATGGCAGGTTGATTTGCGTAGTTATGATTTGACAGAGCTTAAACTTAAAGATAGATATGAGGACTTAATCCACGCTGATTTTGATAGTAACACTAAATGGCCCCTCGAGCTTCCTGAAAACTATAATCCAGATAAAATAATGGAACTTGGTAAAAACCCTGGACTTGGAATCAGGCAATTGCATAAGGATGGTATAACAGGAAAAGGTATAGGTATTGCAATCATTGACTCAGTACTTCTTGTTGATCATGCAGAATATAAGGATAATTTAAAATATTATGATGAAATGCACTGTCTAGATAACAAAGTAGAAATGCATGGTCCAGCTGTTGCATCTATTGCTGTAGGAAAAAGCATTGGTGTTGCTCCAAGTGCAGATTTATATTATATAGCAGCAGATGCTATGGATTGTATAAATGGTGAATATATCGTAGATTTTAAATATTTAGCGCAATCAATAGATAGGATTCTTTATATAAACAAACAGCTTCCTAGTGATAAAAAGATAAGAGTAATTTCAATTTCTATGGGCTGGTCTAACCAAGAGAAAGGTTATGATGAGATCGTTGCTGCAGTAAATAGAGCCAAAGAGGAAGGAATATTTGTTATTTCGTCTTCTGTTGATGAAACCTATGGATTTAATTTTAATGGCCTTGGAAGGCAGCCATACAGCGATCCTGAACTAGCATCATCCTATGAAGCAGGTACCTTTTGGGCAGATTATTTCTTTAAAAAGAAGGATCATACTCAAGATATAAAAAATCTTTATGTTCCTATGGATTCTAGAGCTATCGCAAGTCCAACAGGTGCAAATGATTATACTTTTAGCAAAGATGGCGGATGGAGCTGGTCTATTCCATACATCGCAGGACTTTATGCTCTATCTTGTGAAGTAAAACCAAATATTACTCCAGAAGAATTCTGGAATAAGGCATTAAGCACTGGAGATGCTATTAAAATAAATCATGAAGGAAAAGAATATAAACTTGAGAATGTTATTAATCCTAACCGACTTATTGATGAATTGAAAAAGGAGAAAAAATGAGAAATCGTTAGCAATTTCCTTGATGAATGTTGATTACAAGCGCAATCTTAGATACAAGAACTGCAATAAGGAGGAAGAGTGATGGTAAATAACATCAAAAAATTTAGTCTTAAAAAGAAAATATTTTTTATACTTGTTGCTATTTTAGGAGTATTTTTAATATTTGCTTTTAATTTTCCACTAGGCGAATATGTAGATTCTAAGGTGAATGGAAATAGTGGAATAGCTAGGGTACCTAATGTTGTGGATTATAAAAGAGGAAAGCTTAAAGAGCTCCCTAAATATGATGAAAACTCAAAAAAACAGTGGCAGGTCGATTTAAGAAGCTATGATCTATCAGAACTTAATGTTAAAAATAATTTAAAGGATTTAATGTATGCACATTTTGATAGTAAAACAAAATGGTCTTCTGATATTCCAAAAGAATTTGATAGGCAAGCTATTATGGAATATGGAAAAAACCCGGGATTGAATTTGAGAAAACTTCATGAAAAGGGTATTACAGGAAAAGGAGTGAGCATGGCTATTATTGATCAAACTCTTTTAACCGAGCACGAAGAATATAAAGATAGATTAAAATTTTATGAAGAGATTCATAACAATGAAGAGGGCGGTGCATCTATGCATGGGGCGGCTGTTAGCTCTATTGCAGTAGGAAAGACTGTAGGTGTTGCGCCAGAGGCAGATTTATACTACATTGCAGAAACTCATGGAAAATTCACTTTAAGTAGTATGGTAACTGGTCTTACCTCTGATTATAAGTATTTAGCAAAATCTATAGATAGGATTATAGAGATAAATAAGACTCTACCTAAAGAAAAAAAGATAAGGGTCATTTCTATGTCTATAGGATGGAATAAAGGGGAAAAAGGATTTAATGAGATAGATTCAGCAGTAAAAAGGGCTAAAAATGAAGGGATGTTAGTGGTTTCTACAAGCTTTAATAGATATTATGGAGTCAATTTTTGGGGACTTGGAAGAGAAAGTATGAAAAACCCAGAGGATTTTAAAAGTTATGAACCGGGAGAATTTTGGAAAGATGAATTTTTTAAAAATGACGAAAAATTTCATAATGAAAGATTTGATGTAGGAAAGAACTTTATGGTACCAATGGACAGCAGGTGTACCGCATCACCTACAGGAAAATCAGATTATGTATTTTATAGAGAAGGTGGACTTAGTTGGACTGTTCCTTATATAGCAGCTTTATATACTTTATGCTGCCAGGTAAATCCTGATATAACTCCAGATGAGTTTTTAAAAGCAGTATTAGATGCAGGAGATGTAGTGCAAATAGAGAAAGAAGGTAAAAAATATAATTTAGGCAAAATAGTAAATCCAGAAAAGCTTATAGAAAAAATATCATCTAAGGAGGTATATTCATATGAAGGCTTTAGAATGTAGAAAACTAATAAAAGTTTATGATGCATTTAAAGGTGCACAAGCCGTAAAAGCACTTAATGATGTGTCCTTCAAGGTAGAGGATGGAGAATTTTTAGGAGTTATGGGACCCAGCGGAAGCGGTAAAACAACCTTGCTAAATATTTTAGCCGGAATTGATAAGGCCACTGCAGGTGAAGTTTTTATTGACGGAAAAAATATTCTAACCATGAAAAAAGATGATATGGCTATTTTCAGAAGAAACAATATTGGCTTTATATTTCAGGAGTTTAATCTTTTAGACAGTCTGACTGTCAAAGAAAATATAGGATTCCCATTAACCTTAGACAAGATAAAGCCAAAGGTTATTGAAGACAAGGTTAATGAATTGATAGAATATTTTGGATTAAAAGATGTTGAAAATAGTTATCCCTATAATATTTCAGGAGGCCAGAAGCAAAGAACAGCAGAAGCCAGAGCATTAATAAAGGAACCAAAAATAATATTAGGAGATGAACCTACAGGAAATTTAGATTCGAAATCATCCATGAATATAATGGAAAACTTTAAAAAAATAAACGAAGAAAAAAAGGCTACTATTGTCATGGTAACGCATGATCCTTTTGCAGCATCCTTTTGTAGGAGAATTATATTTATAAAGGATGGAGCTATTAAGCTTGAGATAAACTCTAATGGAAACAGAAAAGAGTTTTTTGATAAGGTAATAGAAGCACAATTGGTTATAGGGGGGCAGGAATAGTGGATTTTTCTTCAATGATTATAAAAAATATTAAGCATAATATTAAAAATTATATGGCATATCTTCTTGGTAATAGTATAATTCAGTGCATATTGTTTATGTTTTTTACTTTAGTTTTTAGTCCTAAGTTTATGGAGAACAAAAAATTCCTAGGCTTAAAGGAATATTTAATCGCTATAGTGATTTTTATGATAGCTTTTTCAGCAGCATTTATAATCTTTACCACAGTTTCATTTACAAAATACAGAGGGAGAGAATTTGGAGTATATTTTACAATAGGATTAACTTCAAAGGAAATAATAAGAATACTTTGCTATGAAAATATTATAATTTCTTTAGCATCATTTCTATTTGCATCTCTCGCAGGAAGTATATTTTCAGAACTCTTCCATATGGCTATAGGAAAAATACTGAAGATTGACAATATAGCAATCCCTTTAAGCCTTAAGGTTTATGGAGCAGTATTATTAATCTCATTTGTAATATTTTTATTTACTACAATGTACCAGATGATATTTTTAAACAGATATTCAGTTGTAAATATATTAAAGTCAAAGTCAAAGAAAGATATAGGAAGTACAAGCACTGTTCTAGGTGCAATAGGGATAACAATTTTTATAGGTTCTTTTGTCCTTTTTAAGATGATGGCTGACAGGAAAATAAATAGCAATGGGAATATATTCTCTGTACTTCCTGTAGTGGGTATAATAGTATCGAGTTACTTATTGATAGGCTTTTCAATGACAGTAGTAGTAAAGGTTATAAAAAAATTTAAGAAAGCCTACAATAATAATATTTTATTTATTAATTCTCTTTCACATAGGTTTATATCTTATAGAATAGTCTTATATGTGGTTACCTTAATGGTTTCTGGAGGAATGATATTTATTTCTTTTGCTTACAGCATGTATAAATCAACCGAGAAGCAAATAAATATACAGTATCCGTATGATATGAGTTTTATAGTTGATAAAAGCGGCATTAAAGATACAAGCATTAAAGATTTTGTTGCCAAGAATTTAGGAGAGGTAAAAAGCTACAGTGAAGTAGAAGGACTAAATATTCCTAATATTAGAGTAAATGATGGCGCTTGCTTATGGCGTAGACCTAATATGCTGGTTATAAGCGAAGACAGCTATAAAGCTTTGGAGAATAATGAGTTAAATTTAAAAAAAGGAGAAATTCTTTATTGTCATGCCGAAAAGACAGGCAGCTTTTATGATGGAGGCTTTATGCTGGATTTATCTAAAAAGGTAATGAATGATGAGGCTATGTCTCTAGCTGAATATAAAACTCAGCGTAATACTGATGAGTACAGATATGTACCTAAAGAGAAAAAAGAGGAGAAAGTAGCTGCTATAGTAAATTCCTCTTTCAATGAGGATTATTTCAGAGGCGACGTTGTGGTTGTTAATAATGAGGATTACAAAATTATGAAGCAAAAGCTGGGGGATGAAGCCATTACTTATGATGTACTTATCAATTTAAAAAAAGGGAAAAAGTATGATGAGCTCTATAAAAAATTAGAAGCTACTTTTGGAAAAAAGGCCCTTAATTCCTTAAGTATTAAGGAATTAATATTAGACAATGGTATAGAATCAAATGGTTTTATGCTATTTATCTGTAGTTTTATGGGAATGATGTTTTTAGTAGGAAGTGCAGCAGCTTTATACTTTAAAACAATAACGTCTATTGAAGAGGATAGAGAAAGAAATAAGCAATTAATGAAAATAGGTTTATACAGAAAGGAAATTAACGCTTTGATTATTAAAGAATTAGGCTCAGTGTTCCTTGTGCCTCCAATTATAGCTTTAATATGTATAGGGCACTATTTATCTGCTGTTTATAATGTGGTAAATGATGGGGAGTATATGTGGAAAAATAGTTTGTTTGTTTTTGGAGTATATTCTGTTATTCAAATCATATTTTATTTAATAACCTCAAATAGATATAAAAAACAGATTGCATTATAAATAGAATGATTAACAAATTAATATTAAGTTTAATATAATGTAATATTAATTTAAGGAGAAAATTATAATGTATAATAGTATAAAAAAAGATTATAAGCCAATAGGTCCAGCCAATTTATATACTTACTTTATTGGAGAAAATCCAGTTACTTCATTTAATCCTATAAGTGTATATCCTAAAATAAGTGAAAGTGCATTTATAGGACCTTTTTCAAGTGTAATAGGTGATGTACTAATAAAAAGTAATGTATTTGTAGGTGCTAATGTAGTGCTAAGAGCAGATGAGGGAACACCATTTTATATAGGTTATAACTCTAATATACAAGATGGAGTGATATTTCATGGGCTAAAAGATGCTAAATACTCTGTAAATGGTATAGGGTATTCAATATATATTGGGAATAAAGTAAGTATAGCGCATGGAGCATTAATTCATGGACCAGCTATTGTAGGAAACAATACATTCGTCGGATTTAATTCAATTGTATTTAACGCTATAGTAGAGGACGATTGCTATATTGATACTGGAGCAATTGTAACAGGAGGAATTAGGATAGCTGCAAATAGATATGTTCCAATTGGTGCAATTATAAATACACAAGCTAAGGCAGATAATCTTTTAGAAGTACCAAAGGAACAATCAGATTTTGCAGAAAAGGTTATTAAAGTTAATGTAGAGCTTTCAGAAGTTTACGACTTGAAATTTGGTGATACAAGTTGTAGTTGCGGTCTTTGTTGTAATCATAATACCTTAATTCACAATTAGACAAAAATCATAATAAATTATAAAAATATAAGCTGGCTTACCTCAAAGAGTGTAAGCCTATATTTATATATTATTTCTAAAATTACCCCTTCTAGCTTATTAAGCAGGATAAAAATTTGTTATTGTAGCTTTTAAAGTTCCCTTTCCACTATTGATATATATATGCTGATTAGATGCTTGAAAACTTATAGAATCATTAGGATTTAATTTATAAGTTTCATTATTTACTTCTAATGTTAATTCCCCTTCCAGCAACATAATATATTCCTCTGACCTTCTAGAATGACCCACAGATTTATATGAGCAGCCTTCATCAAGTTCAATTTGAAAAAATTCAAAATTGCGATATGGTGTGTTATTGTAGTAGCAATATACACGATAATGACCTTCTTCAGAAGTCTGAGCTTCAATATCACTTTTCTTTATAATACAAGTATCATGTTCCTTTTGTTCAAGTAATGAAGTATAAGGAACTTTTAATCCCTTAGCTATTTTCCATAAAGTGTTTATTGTTGGATTAGTATCCCCTTTTTCAATCTGAGATAACATGACCTTGCTAATATCAGATAACTCCGCAAGCTGACCTAAGCTTAAATTTCTTTCAATACGAAGTGCTTTTAGGTTTTCTGCAATAATAGAATTTATATTCATTAGGATAAAACCTCCTATAATCATATTGACAATTATAATTAACAAAAGTAAAATAGAATAAACATTAAGTATACTTAACGTTCGTAAATTATTATATCGTAACCACTTAAAGTATACAATAAGAATGAAAAATATTTAATCGGACTAAGGAGGATACTATTATGATAACAAGAGAAAAAGCATGGAATTTGCTTAATAAATACAATAAAGAGACATTTCACATTCAGCATGCTTTAACCGTTGAAGCTACTATGCGCTATTTTGCAGAAAAATTGGGCTATGGAGATGATGCAGACTTTTGGGCCATGGTTGGTTTGCTACATGATTTAGATTTTGAAATGTATCCAGAACAGCATTGCAGCAAAACTCAAGAGATTATGAGAGAACATGATGTTGATGAAAGGTTAATAAGAGCGGCAGCTAGTCATGGATACGGACTTTGTTCAGAACCTCAGCCTAAGCCAGAGCACGAGATGGAAAAAGTATTATTTGCAGTGGATGAACTTACAGGATTAATTGGTGCAGCTGCAAGAATGCGACCGTCTAACAGTGTTATGGATATGGAACTTTCAAGTCTTAAGAAAAAATTTAAGGATAAGAAATTTGCGGCTGGCTGTTCACGTGATGTAATTAAGCAAGGTGCAGAGATGCTTGGCTGGGAATTAGACAAATTGCTTGAAGAAACAATTCTAGCAATGCGTTCTTGCGAAGCCTATGTTAATGATCAAATGAAAGCCTATAATAATTAGTTGATTCATACATATGACATCTGAGCACAGCAAAAATTATACATTATAAATAAAACCAGTACTTTAATGGCACTGGTTTTACTTACTATATTAAAAATGATTATAGAAAACAGTTTGTAAAATATCCTTCCTCTTCATATGATTAGGATGAGGTTTAGAATCCTCACTTGGATATCCTATTGGAAAAATGCATACTGGTTCAAGATTTGAAGGTATATTAAAAGCATTACGAATAGCAATTGGGTCAAAATGTCCAACCCATGTTGTACCTAATCCAAGCTCAGCAACTTGCAGCATCATATGTGTGGCAACGATACTACCATCTATATCAGTATGAACTTTTCCATCATAACTACGCTTCCAGGCTTCATCTTTGTCAGCGCACACAAGCAAAGCCATAGGTGCATTAAAATGATAAACCGTGCACTCTTTTAGTTTTTTAAGCGCCTCCTCACTTTCAATTACTAAAATTCTTTGAGGCTGATAATTTACAGCGGTAGGCGCTAATTGTCCAGCTTTTAAAATTAAATCTAGTTTTTCTTGTTCAACCTTTCTATTATCAAAACTTCTTAAAGAATACCTTTCTTTTGCTAACTCTATAAAATTCATAAAAATACCATCCTTTCATGTTATAATAAAATATAGTAGATTTATATACTACTTTGTTTAACAAATCTTATTCCCATATCAAAAGCATTATTGCAGTCTTTTGGAAATTGCTCTTCTCTAACTTTTGCTTTTTTCTTTTTATCAAATGCTGTAACAACATATTTTGAATAATCATCAAACTGGTATGTGTCGTTGGCAATTAATGATTCAGAATAGCCAAAGAGTCTTTTCATAGTCATTTCTGAGGACTTAAAACCTTGTTCATATCCTAAATCTTTCATTCGTTCATCAGTCACATTCATAGTATAAATGAATCCAGTTGATACTTTTTTCCCAAAAAGGCTTGAATAATCAGTGTCATAACCTAAATACTGAAACATAAACCTTTCTAAAAAAGATCTCATAGCTCCAGTGACTGATCCAAAATATATTGGAGACCCAAAAATAATGGCATCAGCATTTGCAGCCTTTTCAAGTATAGGTGATAAATCATCCTTTAAAGCACACTTCCCATAACTTTTACCATTTTTCATTTTGCAAGCAAAACAGCTCACGCAACCTTTATAATTTATGTCATAAAGATGGATAAGCTCTGTTTCAGCTCCTTGTGAAGCTGCCCCTTCAAGTGCTTTATTAAGAAGGATAGCAGTATTCTTATTTTTTCTGGGACTTCCGTTAATTGCTATTACTTTCATTAAATATACCTCCATAATTGCTGTTTTTAACCTTAATTGGATTTAAAATTTCCATTATGATTTCATCCCCCTATAAGTTTATGAAGAATATTGGGCATTTATTTTTCTTCTATTTTTTATTATAATAAGCTTGAAACAAAAAGAAAGTATGCACTTTTTTGTAGCATACTTACCATTAGGAGAGTGTAACTTATATGGATGCATTATGTCGTAGTAAACAAGCCCCTTTTGAATATACCCTTGCCATTATCGGTGGTAAATGGAAAATGAAGATAATCTATGAGTTGGCCTGTGGATCTACATTACGCTATAGCGAACTCAAACGTAATATATCTTTAATCACTCATAAAATGTTAAGTTCACAACTCAGAGAATTAGAGAGTGATGGAATAGTTACCCGTAAGGAATATCCTCAAATTCCTCCAAAGGTAGAATATTCTTTATCTGAAAAGGGTTTGTCATTAGTTCCTTTAATGAATGAAATGTGCAATTGGGGTAAGAAGCATAAAGAAAACAGTCAATTCTGTGTTAAGCCATCTCCAAAAAAATAACTAGTCAGTCTACTCGTCTATTTTGCGTAATACTGCGTCCACTATTAATGGAACCTGTGTCCTTGTCTTACGCAAGATATACTTTGCATCTTTGACTAGTTATTTTTTTACGATGCCTAATTAAATAACTCCTGTCTTTGCTCCTCCTTTAAATAGAGAAAATGGAAGCTTAAATTGTGGAGCGCCCGTTGAATATGGAGCAATCTCATAGGGGTCAAAATAAATAATCACATTACCATCTTCTATTCCGAAAGGTTGATCTGATCTAATGGAAGCAAAGCCTTGATCTTTTTCACTAAAATATTCCGTTGGATTTAATTTTATTTGTTTTTGAATTTCTCCATTAATAACAGAGAGATAGTTTTCATTTTCATCAAATAGATCTTTTAAAGCAAGTTGTTTTCCAGTGTTTAAATCAAAGTTAAAAGTTTTTATTTCAGAGTTTCCATGTGCTCCAAGGGTATCTCTATAGTAAGTACAAGCTATACTTACTATATTTTTTTGCTTGTAAGTAACTTTGTAGCTAGTAGAAGCTTCATATGGTCTTACTTTCCAACCTTGCTTCTTTGAATCTATTGCAAATTCAAGCCCTTGAATTTTTATCTCCTCTGCAAAAGCAAGTGCATCTTTTTCTATAAAAGTATTAATAGAAGTTTGAATTTTAGTATCTTGAATTCCTTCTAATACCGGAATCTGCAAATTAATTTTGTAGGCTTCTTTACTGTCTTTTACTTCTTTTGTTGAAACTTTCACTTCAGATTGAACATTGATATGTGCACCTTGTACATATGGATTTGACATAGGCTGAGATGTAGGTTCTACTTTTGTAAATGAGGATGCTCCAAAGCTTAGCATTCCAATTAACCCTAAACAAAATATTTTTTTCATACATATTCACTCCTTAACTTTTACTATTTATAGCTTACTATCATGTTTATACTATAACTCACAAATTATACAGATGTGTTACAAAACACTTACAAATAGTAAAAATTTGGTTAAACGGTTATAGATAAAGGCGCACTAATAAGTAATGCACCTTCTTTCTTTTTAGCCTATGCTTCACGCAATAAAAACTCTAATACCTTAACATTCAGTTCATGGTGGAAGCTTTCTCGATTAAAGCCAGATGGATCTTATGAAAGAGGAAAATCATTCCATCTTAGGAACCTTTTATCTATCAAGACCCTCTTCTAGATATTCAGCTCCAAATTTATGCATCATTTCTAAAATAGGAATCATTTTTTTACCAACCTCTGTTAGACTATACTCCACTTTAGGCGGTACAACAGGATAGACTCTTCTATGTATAAGATTATCTTCTTCTAAACTTTTTAACTGTCGTGAAAGCACTTTTTGAGCAACATTGGGTAGCTTTCTTTGAATATCACTGAACCTAAGTTCCTTATAGCTCAAGTACCACAAAATCAGTATTTTCCATTTACCAGAAATCATATCCTGGATTAGAACCATTGGGCACTTTTCATATTGAACACATTTTTCCCTCATATAGCATTCTTCATGTCTATTTATTAACTGCTCCATTTTAAACACCTCTCTAGGTAGTGGTTACTTTTTTGTCACTACATGACAAAAAAGTGCCTAATTGATAAAAGAATAAATAAATAATATTATAATATCATAGAAACCTCTTAAGAGATAGCTATCAAAATAAATGTATTAATAAATTCATGATTAATTTATAAACATTGTAAATAAATTTTAAAGGAGCAAAAAATATGAGCAAAATATTGTATATTAAAGCAAATTCAAAACCAGAGGGAACATCAAGGACTTTTAAAATCTCTGATAACTTTGTTAAACAATATAAAGAACTCAATCCTAACGATGAAATTATAACTTTAGATTTGTATAAAGAGGGTATAGGATTTTTATCAGAAGAAGACATGAGCCTTCATAAACCAGCTTCTGGGGAAGGTAAAGATCATCCTATTCTAAAATATGCCTATCAATTCGCTGAGGCAGATAAATATATAATTGCAGCACCGCTGTGGAACTTAAGTATCCCTGCCATATTAAAGGCATATATAGACTACATATCTATCACAGGAATCACATTTAAATATACCGCTGAGGGTCCAGTGGGCTTATGTCAAGGAAAAAAAGCCATTCATATTGTTGGAAGAGGTGGAGGATATTCTGAAGGACACGCCTCAGAGTATGAAATGGGTGATAGATATTTAAGAACCATCTTTGGATTTTTTGGAATCACTGATTTTTCTACAGTAGCGGCAGATAAGTTAGATGTTATTGGTGAGGATGTAGAAGCAATTTTAGAAAAGGCCATTGAAAAGGCTAGCCAAGCAGTTAAGAACTTTTAGCCATTACATTAAAACTATAATGTTAAGAAAAAGATAGTTAAGTTTTAATTATCCTTATTAGCCATTAATGCTTAATAAATAATAAATATATTATATCCTTAAGAAAGAGGAAAGTTATGAAACATAATAATGATGCCATTAGTACTTTAGAACAAATATGTTTGGACTGTAAAAATTATCAAACGGTGCACTGCGTTAAATGGAAATGTAATATTGGCTTTGCTTTAGATGCACTAAATTTAACTCCAAAAAACGGGCTGACAATAATAAAGGACGGTTTGCAGCTTATTCCAAAAGATGATATGAAGCATTATGACAGGCTAATGGCAGCAAGATGTATAGCAGCTATATGCAAAACATGTAAACAGTGTATGAAAGGCCATAATGAAAATTGTAATATTTCATTAGCTAGAAGATCTATTGAAAGTATAGTATTAAAAGAAATAATTGATTATCCTGGCAACATACTAACATATATTGTTAAAGTAGCAGAACAAGACCAAGATTTTGCTGATTTAATCCAAAAAGAAATTTTATGATTATTGTGTTATAAGGTATTTGTAGCTCCATAGATTTGGTTTGCCCAAATCTATGGAGGTTCTAAAGAAACCTATATTCATAACTCATGAGCCTATCTCATATATCAGGGCAATGCTTTTTCAAAAATAATATTGGAGTCCTTATCAAATCCAGTGATTTTAGCAGCCTGAAAATTTACTACATCTCCCTCCAAGGTAAATAAAAACATACTATCATAAAGTTCCTTTTGCTCGAAGATTTTCATTTCATCCTTCACATTCAGTGCCAATTTAACAGATTTAATATTAGGATCATTCACTATACCATAAAATTTTCCTAATCTATAGTTGTCTTTAATGCTGCTTATACCCCAGCTATAGTTAATGGCATTTTTAATGTCATTTTCACTGCCATGTACTTGATCTCCCGCATACCATAGTCCCAAAAAACCTCTTTTTACGGTGTTCAATGAGAACCATTTGTCATATTTACACAGATATAACATGCCCCCTTTTATCTTTTGTGATTTTATAATTGTAGAGGGGCCATAATTCGCTGTTCTTTCTGATCTTTTATGGGCAGAGAGAGGAGTAAAAGAAGCACCTAAAAAGCTTGTAGAAATTAGAAGTAGCAACACTAAAATAAGTGTATTTCTTATAAGTTTTTGCTTTTTTATCATACACCATCACCTCCGCTAAGGGGTAACTCAAATCTCATCTTCCTGTTGTAGTAATCATAATCGAGAATTAACTTTTTTGCATCCTTGTTAAAATTATCAATGCGGATTAAATGCCTATTACCGAAAATATTGCCTTTGCCCTCTCCTCCTCCATAATATCTATTTCCTTTATCATCATATATTTGAAAATCCAGCATTGACCATCCCTGAGAAAATAGCTTGCTGTAATCATCATAACGTATATATACGCTGCCATTTTTATCTACCACAAGCTTTTTTACTACCACAGTTCTGTCATCAATTCTATCCTTCTCATTAATGTTCACTGAGTATTTTATATCCTTACCGCTAGGGATTGAACCAAAGGGTTCGAAAATACGAAAAAAGCTAGGAATAATTATTAAAATCGCATAAAAACCTACTAATACTATTAAAGTATTAATAATTGATAGAAACCATCCTACATAAGGTCTGTGAAGCTTGTTTAATTCCTTGCCAATCTCCACAGGATCTCCCATGCTCTCCACTGCTTTTCTGATAGCTGTTTCCTCATCAAAACCCCTGTCAATAAAGTCATGGATGCGATCTTGAATATGATTTTGAAGCTCTTCACTTATGGTATCATGAGCTCCCTTGTATTTTACATTCTTACATACCTCGTTTAAAAACTCGTCTACCTTATACCATGGCATGCCCCTCACCCCCAAGTACCTTATTAATCTTTGAGGTGAAAAAATCCCATTCATTTTTCTTATCAGTCAGAAGCTTCTGTCCCTTCAGGGTTATTCTGTAATACCTTCTTTTCCTTCCATTCTCTGTTTCATGCATGTAGGATTCAACCATACCATCCTTTTCAAGTCCATGTAGAATAGGATATAGTGTGCCTTCTTTTAAGATGAAGGTATTATCTGACCGTTCTTCTAATTTTTTTATCATTTCATAGCCATACTTATCCCCTTCATTCAACAGCATTAATACAAGCATGGTAGTACTGCCGCTAATTAAGCTTTTATCAATCTTCATTATATTCCTCCTCTAACAAATTTCACCTCGGCAATCTATGTATTTATTATACATAGATTGCCGAGGCAATTCAATGAAATTTAAATAATAAAAATTTATATTCAATAATATCGCAATGCATATGTATTCCTTTGCTATATTAAAAAAATAGCAAGTGATCAATAACCACTTGCCATCTTTTAATCAAGTATCCCTTTTAAATGATATATTTCTCTTTCTCTTCCAAAAGCTAATTTTTTTGCCCAGGAGGTATCTAACTCTTTAAGACTATCATTGTTACAAATTTTAATCTTCTTTATTTCTATTCCATAACGACTGTATTGGTATCTTAACTCTGTGTTAATATACTCCAGGGATAACAGAGGAAGTTGCCTTGAGCTAATTTCCTTTGCTTCATACAATGAACTGTAGGTAACAAATATATCTAAATTCGCTTTAGCCTTACCTATTTTTCTTATACCCTGTAGAAGCTTATCTTCCCCTTTAACTACCCCATCTCTAAGACTGCCCCAAGGCAAGTTTATATATATATTATCTGCAGAGCTTGTAAGCTCCTCTGAAATATTTAGGGCATTATCAATAACATACAATACATTGCTCAAGCCGCCTTTTGCAGGCTTTCTGTTAGCCTTCACTGCGCTTTCCATCATGTTATTAGCTACAGCATCCAAGCCTATATAGAAATGTTCTTTATTCTCCTTAGCTTTCTTGTATGGAAAACTACCATCTCCAGTACCAATATCTATTGTTATGCCTTTATAAGCTCTCGTTATATTTCTTAATGTTTCACCATCTAAATTTTCAATTTTATTTCCTTTTAATATTTTCATTTATATCTCCTCCGCTTTCTTTTCTATTTGAAATAAAAAAGAAAACCATGGAGGACCTCGGAGTAAGATAAGTTTTTTACTCCAGTGTTCTATAACTGAAAATATTAATTTGTGGCGTTAACCGTAATCAGTTTTAAATATTAACTGATATTAACAAGGATCACGCATACCTTTCATCCTTTCACTATTTTTTATCACTGTTTCTTTTTATACTAGGAATAAATTGCATTTTTATAAGCATTTGCAAAATACCTTAGTGTACTGATTATACCACTATAATTAATTTTTTCAATATTTTCAGAATATGCTGACATTATAAAAAATGCAGATATTTAAAAGACAATGTAAATTAATGGATAAATATAATTAGATATGCTATAATTGTAAATAATATCATCTCGCCTAGTTAAATGAAGCCATAAAAACACTAGTTAAAAAAGGGGATTTTTATATGAAAGAAAAATACAAAATTGAGATAAAAAATGGAAGTATGCATCTATTTAAGGAAGGATTAATATTTTATGAGGATTGTGGTGAATTACATAAAACATTTACAGGTAAACTTAAAACCAATAATATTATTGCTACTAATTACGAACTGGAAGATATATCGGGCATATTTTCTTCCGGACAAAAATATAAAGTCAAGAAGTCAAATGGAGAGCAAGGAATTATGACAAAATGTACCTTTGGAAATTATTATCATTATGAGTGATGTAATAAAGCTAATTTACTTTCATTTAAGGAGGATAAGCCATGGTTGCAAAAATTGAACCTTATAAGGGAATTTCGGTCATATATGATGAAATAAGACCTTCATATCCAGAAAGATTAATTCAGGATGTTATTTCTAAGACTGGCATAAAAACAAAAGACAAGCTGTTAGAAATTGGTCCAGGAACTGGGAAAGCCACTATACAATTTGCTGAAAAAAACTTTACCATCCACGCCGTAGAACTAGGTGAGGATATGGCGGAAATACTTAGGAATAAATGTACCAATTATCAAAAGGTTACCTTGGACGTAGCTCCATTTGAGCAGTGGAACTGTCCTACCAATGAACAGTATGACATGATTTATTGTGCTCAAGCATTTCACTGGCTTGACGCTAGTGTTAAGTATAAAAAATGCCATAACCTTTTAAAAGATAATGGCCATCTTGTTCTGTTTTGGTATAATCCTTGCCATGATGTCTTGCCTGCCACAATGGAAATAGAGGAAAAGACTAATGCCATAGTTGCGCGTTATGCTTCTGACTATTCTTTTGATAATGGAAAGCCTGAGAGGCGCACAAATGATGGAGTATCAAAAGGAGATGAAAGAAGAGCAGAAATAGAAGCATCGGGCTTATTTGAGTTAGTTGAAAAAATAGAGTACACAGAAGAAGTAAGAAACAATGCCAGTCAATATTTAAAAGTAAAAAAGACAATACCTGCCTTTGCTTCTATTCTTGATAAGCTAAATGATAAAATTATTGAAAAAATGGATAGCGAAATTGAAGAAGTTATCAATGATTATGGTGGATATGTAAGTACAAGATTTATCTTTTCTTTGTACATAACTAAAAAAATAAATTAAGATTATAGGGAAACAGGTTCTTTATATTTTCATAATATCATGACGTACCTATGTGTTCCTTCGCTATATCAATAAAACTTTTAAGACTATCCTCAAGTTTTCTGCTTCTATTTACTACAAATTTAATTGTTAATGTCTTAAAATCATAAACATAAAAATTATGATCTTTAGGCAAAACGCTTCTAGGTATGAGAGAGGCTCCAAGCCCTTCTGTTACTCCTTTAAGAATAGCTTCTAAGGTATCAAATTCAATAATAGCTGTAGATTTAAAGCTATTATCATTAACCCATTTTCCTACAAGGCTGCGATAAGGACAGCTATTATCAGTATTTACTATTATTGCCTTGGTAGCATAGTCAATATCTTTAGAGGATATTATTACAACTTCTTCTTTAAAAGAAAAAACCTCTTTAAATTTTGAATTTATATGCTCTCCATGTATAAAGGCACCATCTATGTAATCCTCAGAGAGGCGCTCTAAAAGCACCTCTTGTTTTTCTGTTTTCAATACTAAAGATACCCCAGGATTCTTTTCATAAAATAAAGCAAATAATTTAGGTATCCTAGAGGCAGAAATAGTTTGAGTGGCTCCAATCTTTAGTGAAGGCTTAATTTTAGAAACATTAAATTCTTCAGTGGCTTCATCCACTAGCTTAATAATTTTTTCTGTATATTCAAGCAGCTTCTTCCCCTCAGAATTAATAGTAATACCTTTATTATTTCTTATAAATAAAGGAGTTTTTAGCTCATTTTCTAGCACTTTAATTCTCATGCTTATATTTGATTGTGCATAGCCAAGTTTTAGAGCCGCTTTTGATATGGATTCTTCCTTAGCAACCATTTGAAATATTCTTAAATCATTAATCTCCATTTCTAAAAACCTTCCACCAGTGTAAATTTATTTGGATATCATTTTTAGTGATATCCATTATTACTTATAGGTATTATACATTTTTTCAGCCAAGAGTTAAACTGTTAGTAATAAAAGTTATAAAAAATTTACTATATGAAAAGGGAGGTAGTATTTATGGACTTTAAAGATAAGGTTGCAATTGTTACAGGCGGAGGTACTGGAATAGGAAGAGCAACTAGCATAAAGCTAGCAAAACAAGGCGTAAGCGTGGTAGTTAATTTTTCAAAATCTAAAGTAGATGCAGAAGAAACAGTAAAGATCATAAGAGAGAATGGCGGAAGTGCCATAGCTATACAAGCTGATGTATCTATGGATGAAGAAGTACGTAAAATGGTTGAGGAAACCTTAAAAGCCTTTGGCACCGTTAACTTTCTTGTAAATAACGCAAGCATCACTAGACAACTACCTATAAATGACTTAGAAAGTGTAAATGATGATACCTGGAATACTCTATTTGATATAAATGTAAAAGGGATGTTTAACTGCGCTAGAGCTGTTGCCCCAATATTAAAGAAAAATAAACAGGGTGCTATAGTCAATTTAGGAAGCATAGCTGGCTTAACTGGTTTAGGCTCCTCTCTACCCTATGCTGTATCTAAAGCAGCTGTTCATGGACTGACTAAATCCTTAGCCTATGCCTTAGCTCCAGAGATAAGAGTAAATAGTGTGGCTCCAGGAGCAGTAGATACAAGATGGTGGAAAGGCAATGAAGAAAAGATGTATGCATTAAGTGGTAACATTCTACTAAAGAGAATATCTACGCCAGAGGACATTGCAGATATCATATGCGCCATTTTAGTTCAAGATTCAATGACAGGACAAATTATTACTGTTGATAACGGACAAACAATGTAGATAAAATAATGAGCAAAACTTTTTTAGTTTTGCTCATTATTTTTATATAGTTAATTAAATTTCTAGAAATTTAGCTTTTTATTGATTATATTATACATTGAAAACATGAAACTGCAAAGATATTCCACAAACTAGTAAGGTTGTATGGAAATACAATAATTTATCGATCTAAAGGGCTTCTAAGTATACCCTAAGGACTTTGGAATATATAAAAAAAGAAGCTACACTATTACCTATAAAAACATGTTAGTTAAAAAATAAATTCATTATAGGAAGGATAGTGAACGCAATGAAGGCTGATAAAAATATACAATCAGCACTCTATAGGCATCTTGTACTTGAAGGCACATCATATGATGTAGGTAAGAAGCTAGGTAAATATATTAAAGCAGAAACCGATCCTATTAGAGAATTTACTCTTAAACCCTCAACTCTAGAGAAAACAGAAAAAGCACATATTCAAAAGTGCATAGATCTCTTTCAAAAGTATTGTCCAGGAATTAATGATGAGATTAAAGGTCTCGCAGAAGGATTAGGGGTAGAGGTAGAGCAATTGCTTTACTATATTAGTTCATATAGAAGTAAAGGTTGCTGCAGTCAGATGGTGGTGCTCCCTAAAATAACTAATGGCGGTGGTATTTATCTTGCAAGAAATTATGAATATAGGCCTCAGGAATCAGACTTATGCCTTATTACAACAAAGGTAAAAGGAAAGGCTAGTCACATCGGTTTCTCGGAATTAGGATTAGGACGTAATGATGGTATCAATGAACACGGATTGTGTATTAGCATGCCTAACGCTGCACCTGGAATAACATCAAATAGTATTGGTTTTGAGTTTTGGTTCATAATTAGAGCAGTATTAGATCTCTGTACTAATGTTAATGAAGCCATAGATCTAATCAAGAATGTACCTACATCCACCTATAGTAATTTTATTATTGTAGATAAAAATGCAAATTCAGCTTTAATTGAGGTAGCTGGTTCAAAAAAATCAGTTGTAAGAATTAATACCTCTCATTCTAAACAATATCTATGCGCTGCCAACCATTTCAGCAGCAAACAAATGTTAAGCTATGGCAAAGCCAGGTATTGGGATTCTGTAGCTAGATATATAGCAATGGAGTTACGTATTAATGACGCTATTCCGTGCGTCGATAAAAATACGCTAAAAGACATCCAATCAGATTTTATACCCCTGGGAATATGTTGTCATAATTACTCAAGTGGCTTTGGAACCCTCTGGTCAGTGATATATGATCCTATAGGTGTTAATATGGAAGTGTGTTTTGGATCTCCTAAGATAAATGAATGGCATACATTTAATTTGAAAAACTCATTAAATGAAACTAAATATTGGGTAATATTACCTAATGATAACAAAAAACCATTGTGGAAGAAACTCCCTAGTGGTTCTAATATTTGTTTAGATTTTGAGATTGTTTAATATAAACTTAGGCTGTTTTAGACAATAATGTTGATATGTGTATATATAGATACTGACACTATCGTATGTAAATTTTATGGCAAATATTTTAAAAAATGTTGTATAATTAGTATATAAACTCGCAAATAGCTACTATATAGGAGGATGTGAAAAAAGGTGTTCTATAGGTTTCCCTACACCGCGCGTGGAGACCCACGAGCGGCCCGTGAAAAATAAGACCTACGTTTTTCACATCCTCCTATAGTTATGCATTAGTTTTTTTATTCTGCTAATATATAAATAGTAATTTGTCGGGCAAGTTTGAACTGTGGATTATTTATGTTTTCTTCGTCTTTGGACGAGAAGATGACAGTAATGGAGGTAGGAAGATGAATATTGAGATACGTAAATTGACGCCGAATCTTGTGGATGATTATGTGCACTTTTTTGATACGACGTCACATGCTACTAATAAAGATGAACACAAATGCTATTGTGTTTGGTGGTGCAATGATGATTATGAAGGGAAAGACCTTACATCATCCGTAGAGAAAAGAAGGGACTATGCCATCCAATGTGTCAAAGGTGATAACATACAAGGCTATCTTGCTTATTGTGATAACAAGGTTGTTGGGTGGTGCAATGCCAATACAAAATCGGATTGCCTGAAATGCTACTGCTGGCGACGGTTTATGGGTTCTGTACCAACTGAGGAATCCGTCCAAGGCATAAAGGTGAAATCTATATTCTGCTATGCTATTGCACCAGAAATGAAAAGAAAGGGTATTGCTAAGCGGTTTTTAGAACGTGTTTGCCAAGATGCGGTTCAAGACGGTTTTGATTTTGTGGAGGCTTATCCGAATAAAGAATTTATTGATGAAGCCAAGGACTTTATGGGGCCTATCACATTGTATGAAAGAAGTGGATTTGCCGTATATTATGAAACTGAACAGAAACTTGTTATGAGGAAGCAACTAAAATAAATCAGTGTTTCATATGGTTTTTAGCAGTTCATTTTAGGGCTCCAATACATAGTAAGTATAACACGAAGCAGTCAAATTCCAATTTATATTATTGAGATTAAAATCTTTAAATAGAAAAAATTATATAGGTTTATTTTTTATGAAAATTTGATATAATATAAATAAGAAATACAGATAATAAAAAAGTAGAGTGCGTCAACACTCTACTGATATACAATTCTAGTTGCTTAGGCAACTGGTATCACTATATTTTATAGGAATAAAAATAGTAGCATCCAATTGCGAGTCGGGGCTACTATTTTTTTGATATTTTATCTATAAGTAACACTATAAATGTTAGTAGTGCTAAAAAAAATAAACCACCAGTAAATAGTAACATTAAAACGTCATTACTCATTAAGTATCACCTCCCTTCATAGAAGAGGTAAGTGATACCAGTAGCCCACGATTAACTATTAAATTGTACTTTAGAATTATACCATATTTATGTAGAATATATACACAAGAATAAAATGGAAAACCCTCATTTGAAGTAGTTACGGAGAACCGTATCATAAGTGAATGCCAAAATAGCCCGGAAGTAATATGTATCAATACTCCGGGTTGTTTAGTTATGAAGTGAAATAAGCTGATAAACTGATAGACTAGTACTCAAACCTTCAAGAAAAGCAGACTACATCAATCTCAATCAATATTTCTTTGTGCGCGCTGATATATTTTTGAGAGAAATGAAGCACACAGGAATATAATAAAGCAAAGAAAAAGTCTAGCACTTTTCTTTAGAAAGCATTATAATTACCTTTGATTTAACAAAGGAGGGGTAGTAAGTCAATGTTGAATAGGACAGAGAAAGATGAAAGACAGTATCTCCATGAGATATTGAAAAAACTGAAATTAGCATACCAAGCTATTGACCAAAAGATATCAGACTATGCCAATGCGATTCAAGAAACGAAGAAATATATTTGGGAAAACCTTGCGCAGATGGATCAAGCTGAAAAAGCGGTGAACCGTATTGCTGTCCATGAAACCATTGACTTCGGAGAAAAAGCCATTGTGCAAAAACAAAAAATAGCTAAACTGATGGATTCTCCATATTTTGGGAGAATTGATTTTCGTGAGAATGATAAAATACAAGAAGTACCTTTTTATATTGGAGTACATTCCTTCGGAGAGGAAAGTGGGGATAAGGTGCTGATATATGACTGGCGTGCACCGGTTTCCAGTATGTTTTATGATTTTGAAATAGGCAAAGCATATTACACTGCACCCATGGGAAGGATTTGCGGCGATATTTGCTTGAAAAGACAATACAAGATTAAAAATAGTCATATGGAGTATATGCTGGAAAGTGCACTGAATATAGGAGATGATGTTTTACAAAAGGAGCTTAGCCGCACCTCTGATGAGAAGATGAAGAACATTGTAGCTACAATACAAAGAGAACAAAACAGTATTATCCGAAATGAAAGATCAGAGATCTTAATCATTCAGGGGGTGGCTGGCTCAGGAAAGACGTCCATCGCGCTGCATAGGGTTGCGTTTTTGTTATACCGTTTCAAAGAGAAGCTGACTTCGAAAGATATCTTGATCATTTCACCAAATAAAGTCTTCTCTGATTATATTTCAAACGTCCTGCCAGAGCTGGGCGAAGAAGAAATCATGGAAATGTCCATGGAGGAATTTGCAACGGACGAATTTGCAGGAAGGTTGGATTTTCAATCCTTCAATCAGCAAGTGGCGGACTTGATGCGCCTAGAGGATAGTAGAGCCATTGAGCGTATCAGATACAAAGCTACTTTGGATTTTGTAAGAGATCTTAATTCCTATCTAGAGAAAGCAAACACTGGATACTTTTCTCCCAGGGATATTTGCATTGAAAATATCAACATATCAAAAGAATATTTGATGCTAAGCTTTATAGTCCTAAAAAGGATACCTGTTAAAAAACGGCTGGAGAAAATAGCAAAAGATATTATAGAAAATAAAAAAACAAATAATGGTAAAAGAATGAAATCCACCATTGCAAAAAAGGTTAAGACTGCTGTCTTAAAAATGTTCAAATTCAAGGATGCACTTTCGTTATATAAGAATTTCTATGATCATATTGAAAAGCCAGAGTTATTCCAGCTGATACAGAATGATAAACTTGAGTATGCTGATGTATTCCCTTATATATATACAAAGATGTTTTTTGAAGGATTGGAAACAGGCTTTAAGCATGTAAGGCATTTGCTGGTGGATGAAATGCAAGACTATACGCCTATACAATATGAGGTTATAAAGAAGTTATTTAACTGTAAAATGACGATTTTAGGTGACAGCTTTCAATCGGTTAATCCACATAGCGCATCCTCCCTTGAGATTCTAAAAAGTGTTTTTGGGGATGCTGACTGCATGGAATTACGCAACAGCTACCGTTCAACGATTGAAATCACAAATTTTGCACAAAAAATCAAAAGCAACAGCAAGCTGGTTCCAATCCAGCGACATGGTGAGGAACCTACAATAAGGAATTGCGCAACTTTAGAGAATCAATCAGAAGAGATTAAGCATTTGATTAATGATTATTTAAAATCATGTTACAATTCCCTAGGGATCCTATGCAAAACACAGGAGCATGCAGCTGAGATTTATAAGCAGGTCAAAGATAAATACAACGATGTTTTTTTGCTGGATTTTGACAGCACTGAGATTAAGGAGGGAATAATTATTACAACGGCCCATATGGCCAAGGGGCTAGAGTTTGACCAAGTAATAGTACCTTACGTTTGTTCTAGCACCTATTATACTGATTTGGATAGAAGCATGTTGTATGTTGCCTGTACCCGAGCTATGCATCGATTGGATCTGACTTATTGTGGAGAATTGACGCACTTCCTATGATAAAATACAATCAGCTGTTTATAAAACAGATATTTTTTATTAATTAGTATTTACTAAGATTATTGAGGTTCTGAGCTACCTTCATTTTGCTTAAATAGCCTATACGTTTAAAAACATAGTTTTAAAGCAATCTATAATTATCATAACACAAGTATTCATTCTTACATCAACCCTTTGCTAAAAAAACTCCTCAATTGTAAAACAAAAACTATCCTTGGCTAAACAATAAATAATTATTACCTAGGATAGTCTTGTTTATGCTATTCAAAAATTTTCTATACTTTTATAGATATTTAGTAACTATAAAAATTTAGTAATATTTTAATTGCTTATCTACTGATTATTATGTAGATTTTTATTTAATTTCTTATTTAATACTTCCTTCTCGATTTCATTATCTTTGTTGAAACCGTTTACCGTATAGTAGCTTTCGCTATCTTTACTATTGACATTTAATATTCCTTGATATGCCCCCATAGGAGTATATACGCAATCTCCTACCTTTTCAGGAAATGTTCGATGAAGAGCAAATAAATAAGTATTATTTAAATCTAGTTGTTTAATATTTTCTGAAACCTGCTCTACCCCATTGAGCTTTCCTCCAGTCAATCTTACAACTATTTTCTCTGTATTATGATTATTTGAATTTTTTAGAACTTCCTGTGTTTGGATTTCATAATCTGTAAAAATTATATTACCATACTCAAAGGTATTAATTTTTATAGGCTTTCCAATAACTATTAATCCAGAATCATTAATGATCTCCTTCATATTTGCTTTAAGATTCATGTAATTTCCTTCCAAATGAATTCTGGTAGGAAATTTGATGAGGTTTGATAAAGCTATACTTGATAGAATAACAGTAAAAGTTAAAGTTAAATTTAAGATTAATTTTTTCATACTTGTTCTCCTTACTTAGTATTCATTATTGTTAATAAGAATATAAAAAGGTAATACCATCAATATCGTCTTGATGAGGTTTTGTTATTAATTCCGGATTATTTAGATATGCTGATATAGCTTCACCACCAACTGATGTTCCATACATGATAGATTTATTATTGGAGTTATGAGCTAGCCCAAGAACATGTCCAAATTCATGCATAGCTACAATTTGACGCTTGGCTTGATCCATTGAATCACAAGCGTACCTATTTAAATGGATATTACCTGAAGTATAAGTACCTGAATCAAAGCCTGGATTAACAAAGGCTTTTCCAGCCCAATCCATATTGCCATAATCATAAGCATACGCTGTTATCAAAGCACTAGATGTATTTTTCGATAAATATACGTTAGTATAATTATGCCAAGTCATTGCACCAGCATCGACAGCAGATGTATAATATGATGGTAAATCTGAACTTGGCTTATAATATATATCTCGTTGCAAACCTACCACCAAATATTTCATATGCATAAGCCTTTACCCACGATATACTAATAGCTCCTACAATTGAAAGGCATAGCATGATTATAAATTTTTTTAAAATTGTAGATTTTTGTGTCATATATTTCCCTCCTACTTATTAAAAAATGGTTGTTATTGTTTCAATGAAAGAAACATTATTTAGCAAATAACATTACTTATCGTTTTAATCAATTATAGCCGTTGAGAGCCCCCTTACCACTCTAAGTTATGCTTTATTTTAGAAAAACGATTACAGTAACGCTAAATGCAAAAAGTAACAATTCATTACATTAGGGTACCTAATTATTTACAACCACTTACATCCTAATACATAATATGTAAAAAATCAACATTCTTTTTTATAATTTATTCCATTTATACAATATATAATCAATATATCAATACATTTGTATAAAATGCATAAAGTTGCATATATATGCAATAAATGCTATACTTAAATATAACCTTGCAAATAACTATTAATACTGGGGGGAATTACTATGAAAAATAAGATCAATATCACCTTTGCTCTAATAGCAATTTTAATTGCCACACTAACAGCTTGTTCTAACTCTAAAATAAAATATACTGTAGGTGAGGGTAAATTTGAGAAATCTAGCAAAGACATAATAGAAACTGAGTATAATAATAAATCAGACCATGGTTTTTTTGCGTTGATTGATTTCGATTTAACTGAAGGGAAAGTTGATTGGGAAATAGTCCAACCCAATGGTGAAATTACTCATAAAGGTTACGTTGTATATGAAAACGGTAAAATCTATCGAGAATTAACCTATCCTAAAATAACTGACTCTATCACAAATTGGGGTAAAGTAGAAATAGATAAAGATGAGATAGATTTCAAAGGATTACTATTTGTAGAAAACAAATCAAAAGGTTCGTATAAACTAATTCTAAAACCTCTTAATGCTGAGGGAAAATATATAATCAAGTGGAGTAATCGGCTTCCTGATGTTTAATATAATATAACATAATATAAAATGACATATGAATTTCTACTTATGAGCCAACCTAAATTTAAATCAACTATTTCAATAAAACAATGTAGTTCATTTTAATGGACAACCTAATTTTATGTAGCAAATCAACCATTTAGCCTAACAAATCCTAACTTAAAATTTATCCTTTATTTCGTAGAAAAAGAGTGTAAATAGATTTATTCTACACAAACCTATTTACACTTCTTAATAATCTCAGCTAAATACCTTTTTTCACAGCCTCCTATAATGCTATTACTTCAAAATCCATACATCTCTTATAGATTTCTTCATGCACTAGGACTTTAATGTGAGTTCCTTCTTCAGTATAATCCTCATTGATGACCTTGGAATTTTCATGAAGTATGGAAATTAGCTTTTGCTCAGTATAAGGGATTATAAATTCTTTTTCTATTAATTTGGTTGGAATTTCTCTGCCTATGGCATTGAGTAATCCATGCAAATTTATCTCCTTTACAGCACTGACTTCTATTGTCTTTTCACCTTTTAAGAAAGCTCTTAATTCCTTTAAATTTTCGTCAGAAGCCTTATCCACCTTATTCAAAACCACTATGATGTTTTTATCTCTAGCATTAAGCTCATGGAGAACTAGATTTACTGCTTCTATTTGCTTTATGGCCTCTTCATTGGCACCATCCACCACATGTAGAAGCAAATCTGCTTCAAGCACCTCTTCTAAGGTTGATTTAAAGGCTTCAACCAGCTCATGAGGAAGCTTGCTGATAAATCCAACAGTATCGGATAAAGAAATTTTTCTGTTATCACTTAAAGTCACAGCTCTAACAGTGGTGTCTAGCGTTGCGAAAAGCATATCCGCTTCTAGAACTCCTTCTTTATCTATATTATTTGCTGCAGAGATTTCACAAAGCTTGTTTCTTAAAGTTGATTTACCTGCATTAGTATATCCCACAATAGCTACCTTACTGATATTATTTTTAGTTCTTCTCACCTTTTGCACAGCTCTTTGCTCTATTACTTTAGATAGCTCATTTTTTATTTCTTCAATCCTGCGTTCTATGTGTCTTCTATCCGTTTCAAGCTTTTTCTCTCCAGGTCCTCTTGATCCAACGCCGCCTTTAACTCCAACTCCACCTTTAATTCTGGCAAGATTTGCATTTGCATCTCTTAATCTAGGAAGCTTATGACTAAGCATAGCAAGCTCAACCTGTAATATACCCTCCTTGCTCTTAGCTCGTCTTGCAAAGATATCTAGAATTAAGGTAGTTCTATCTATTACTTTACAGTTAATTATCTCCTCTAAATTTCTAACCTGTGAACCAGATAATTCATCATCAAATATTACTACATTGGCATTTTTTAGCTGCCTTAAATGTGCTATTTCCTGAACCTTCCCCTGCCCCGTATAGTAAGCGGAGTGTACTTTGTTTTTCTTTTGAAGCACCTTATATACAGGAAGAACATTGCAAGCTTCTGCAAGCTTAACAAGCTCCTCAAGACTTTCCTCGCTGTCGGTGCTCACTAAAATGGCTCTTTCTGTGTCATCTTCCCATTGGTTGACTTCACTAATTATCTTTTCAACATAAGTTATCTTATCTCTAAAGTTCAATTCTAATGAAGCTTCTAAGGTTAAATCTTCAAGCTCTTTAAAGGTTATGCTATTATTATAAACATCGCAAAAACCTATATTTATTTTAGCCTCTTCTATATTTTCTCTAATGCCAATGGCAGCAATAGCATCTAGTTTTAAATCTACTAAAGCAGAAATGTCCATTGAAGACAGTGTGCTGTCCCCTGTAGGATGGGTATGAATTACCCTAAAGCCGTTTAGTCCTTTTCCTGTGACATCCATAGAGGGTATTTCAGCGCTATTGACTTTACCCACTGAAATGCCAGTGATTTTACCTTTTCTATTAATAACTACACATAGTTCTTTTTTTATTGTTCTACTTATATCATTTATTTCTTTCACTAGTTCATAAGAAAAAATGCTAGCATTATCTATTGTTAATTCATACAAGTTTTCTAGTCTTTCTAGTGTTATTTTTTTTACTCCATTAATATTTCCTGTTATCATAAAAGATCCTCCAATCAAATATATAAATATAATTCTCTTAATCTATCTCCATCTATAAAAATCTTAACCTCATTTTTATGGCCTCCTATTTAAAATTCTAACTTTAGCGTTGTCAGAGCTTTTTATCGTAGTCTCATTTTTAACTCCCCCTAAGGTGATTTCTCTAGCTATTTTTAAGCTAGGTAAATATATAAAAGCCGCAGAAACAATGTACTACATTGCACTGCGGCTAAAATATCAATAAAGAATAAAATCAAAAAAACCGCAGATTTTCCCTGCGGTGATTAAATACAAATTTATGTAGAAATAAAAGCCAAAAATCAACTTTTAAGCTTAAGTTCCATAAAATATAACAAAACCGCAGGCAAGAAGTCTGCGGTCAATTTTTATTCATTAAACAATATAGCATATTAAACTTAATATACTTAATTTACTGACAGCAGACTGTATATTTTATTGTTGAAGTTTTGTCTAATCTTATCTTTGTAAATTAACATTTTACAGTCCCCTTTCAGAATCTTTAGCATATTTATGTATTCATTGTAAACCAAATTTTCTCAGTTGTAAATACTTTTTCTAAAAGGAGTTTTAAAAAACTATGTGAATTTTTATAACAGTCTGATATAATATAAGTAAAAATATGGTGTTGATATATCTATTTTGTAAAATAGTTTTAGGCAATTACATAGATAATCCACTCATTTAACTAAAGATAGTAGCTGCGTATAGAAAACAAAGGCAGGCATACTATCTTTTTGTTTTTCTCCAGATATATCTATTACCCTATGTGTTTATAAAATTTATCAAAGGAGTTGTTTCTGTTGAAAAAATATATTATGGTTCTAGCCTTGGCCGCATTATTACTATTGGCTGGGTGTAGTGAGGATAAAAAGCAAAATCCCGAAAACCCTCAAGTAAAACCTACTGTAGGTAACCCAAAATTCTCTAAGGAGACCTTTCCTAAAATAGATGGCTCTACAGCAACTATTCCATTATCAGAAGCCTTAGCTTCATCATTACTATCAATGTCTAAGGATGAAGCAACAAAATTCATTAAGCATAATACCACTCATAATGCTTATGTAAATCTAATCGATGACAAGGCCGAAATAATATTTGTCACTGAGCCCTCTGAGGAAGAGCTAAAACTTGCTAAGGATGCAAATATAGAGCTTGAAGTTATCCCTGTAGTAAAAGAAGCCTTTGTTTTTTTAGTAAACAGTAAGAATCCTATAAAGTCCTTATCTACAAAGCAAATACAGGATATTTATCAAGGAAAAATAAATAACTGGAAAGAGGTAGGTGGAAGTGATACTGAGATTATAGCCTATCAACGAACCCCTAACTCTGGAAGCCAAACCCTTATGGAGCAGAAGGTTATGAAAGGACTAAAAATGATGGATGCACCTAAAAATGTAGTTCCTGACATGGCTGGTCTCATAGATACAGTGGCTAATTATGACAATTCAGATAAAGCTCTAGGATATTCTGTTTATTACTACGCTAATTCTATGTATAACAAAAATAATATCAAACTAATCGCTGTGGATGGTATAGAACCTAATAATGCCTCCATTTCCACTGACAAGTATCCCTTTACCAGTGCTTACTATGCAGTTATAAAAAAATCCACCCCTCAGGATTCATCCTCAAGAAAGCTTTTGAACTGGCTGCTTAGCGGCGAAGGACAAAAGGTAGCTGAAGCTGCTGGCTATGTTCCTATGAAGTTGAGGTAGCACAATGAAAAGAGCTATTAAATTATTTATAGTGCTTTTAATACTGGCTTCTTTTATTGCTTGTGATAAACCTCAGGATAATGTTAAAACTAACCCTGATATACCAAGCTCTAGCACTAATGATAGTTCTTCCCCCCCTACAAAACTTGTAAAGAAAACTCAAAAGTTGCCCTATCTTCTTACTAATGGTGTTAATGAAAACCACATAGAAACTAAAGTTGCAACAGATATAGGTGTTTTTTCCTTACACCTGCCTCAAATATATGGGCTAAAGGATAAAAGCCTTGAAAGCAAAATTAACGAGACCATAAAAGAAGATGTTAATAAAGAAATTACGAAATATGTACCGGAGGATTCCTCTATTCCCGTAACTCTTCACTGTGCTAACAGATTAAATGCAAATAATTTATATTCCATATGTTTATATGACAACTATAATCCTATTGCTGGCTTTCTTTATAGGCTTACTGATGGTAAAAGCCTGAACTTAAAAGATATATTCACAGAGGGGACAGATTATATATCTTTATTAAATCAAACCATAATAGAACGTATCATATCCAGCGGATTAAATGAGGAAGACTGTTTGGATAGACCCTTCTCTACCATAAGAGAAAATCAAAGTTTCTCTATTTCTGGATCCATCTTATATATAATTTTCGATAAAGGGGAAAGTGGGTTTATAAAAAGAACTTCTGTAGAAATTCCACTTTACCTTATAGATGATTATGTTCAGGTACTTGATTTATATTCTGGAAATGAAAGAGAAACTCAAGAATTCTCAAATCAAATGGTGAGAGCTAATAATATATTCTTCATCAGCAAGGGAGAAGTTATAAAGAATGCTTCCAAAAGCGTTTGGGCTTACTACCCCCAATTGGCTGGATATAAGGATTTAGGCTTTCAAAATAAGATTAATGATATTATAATAAAAGCCGTTAAAGAAGCAGCTAACAGTAAGGAGGTTGAAAATTTACCTAAGGGTAAAAATAAAGCCTCTGATCAATCAGCCACAGTACAGCTATGGGTTACCTTTAATCAATATGGAATAATTACAATAGCCAGGAATGTATATACTGCTGATCTAAGTAAAAGTATAGATTCTCTGTATTCAATATACTCATTTAAATTGAAAAATAAAGAGGTGTTAGATTGTAAAGAGCTCATCACTGATTATCTTAAAAATCATAAGGAAGGAATAGATATAGTAGTAGATAGAACCGTTTCCCAGCTAAGTCCCCCTAGTTCCTCGCTTCAAGCTAATAATGATGGCATAGATGTTTCAAAAGTGGATTATAACTTTATATTAAAAGAAGGAAAGTTCTTATTTAGGGACGGCTATGGAAGCAAACCTAATTTAATTATTTCCTTTGGAGAAAATAAAATCAAAGGGATTAATTTTAGAATTGAAGTAAGTATCCCCTTTGATGATGTTATAAAAGAAAGTCCCGAGGAGTTTTTTAAATAGAAAAAATTTAAAATTTTAACTGCTAAATAAACATTATCACTTTTATTAAAGGATAATGTTTATTTTATTTTCTCCACAGCATTTCTATATATAAGGCATCTCCAAAAAAATAACTAGTCAGTCTACTCGTCTATTTTGCGTAATACTGCGTCCACTACTAATTTGCATTAAAAGAGTTACTATAAAGTTGCGCTCTTTCCGCAGGACACCTGCATTCCGCGCAAAAGTAACTCTATATTAATGCAAATTAATATTAGAACCCATTAATAGCCCCCCACTATTAATGGAACCTGTGTCCTTGTCTTACGCAAAATATACGACCCATCTTTGACTAGTTATTTTTTTACGATGCCTAAAACAATTTATAATTCTGATATTTTTCATATCAAAAATCCTCTAAAAAAATATTATAAAGTATAAATAATCTTTAAGGTATAAAAAATGTATACAAAAGGAGATTTTCATATTCACTCCACAGCATCAGATGGAGATTTAAAACCTAGAGAAATTGTACTTTTAGCTAAGGAGAGGAATTTAGATATAATCGCTTTAACTGATCATAATACTGTAGCTGGCAATAAAGAAGCTGTTAAGGTTGGCAAGATTCATGGGATTAAAGTCATTCCCGGCATAGAGCTATCCACTAGATTTAAAGGTGTTAGAGTCCATATATTAGGATACTTTACTGATAACAGCTATAAAAGCCATAAATTTAAAACGACTCTTAATAATATAAACAAAAGAAGGTCTAGAGATTGTAAAACTTACCTTGAGGAAAAATTAGGTTTTACATTTGAAGGAAGAAAGTTAAACACTGTATCGGGCATTGATTTTTTACACCGCTATAATGCAAAAGTAGTTTTAGCTCATCCTACATTGCTTAACAGAGAACTCTTCAAAGACATAATCAATTTAAATTTTGACGGAATTGAAGCAAAATATTATATGAATAGTGACGAAGATACTGAATATTTTATAAAACTAGCTAAGGAAAAAGGATTAATATATACAGCTGGCTCAGATTTTCACTTTAATAAAAGACTGGATTTAAAGCATGGAACCTTGGGGAAGATTTATTTAGAAGAGGATGAAATAAAAGATTTTTTAAGTATATTAGGGTAGTTTGAATTAAGAGGAATTATTATGCATGCAGAACATTGACCACATGGTTTGTTTTTGATATAATAAAAACAGACTATGTGGTTTGAAAGGTGATAAGTATGAATAGAGAAGAGAAAAATGAACTAAGTAAAGAAAAAATTATTAATGCATGCATTAAAGAATTTGGTACTAACGAATATGCCGCCGCCTCATTAAATAATATATGTAAAAATAATAACATATCAAAAGGCCTGCTATTTCATTATTACAAGAACAAAGAAGAGTTATTTTTAATATGTGTTGAAAAGTGCTTTAATGAATTAAGTAAATATTTAGAGGAGAATTTTCAATGGGAGGATAAGTCCATAAGTGAGGATATAAATAATTATTTAAATAAGCGGTTTGAGTTTTTTAAAAAATATGGTCATTATAATCAAATCTTTATATCAGCAGTACTTAATCCACCAGAGGGTTTAGAGAATAGTATAAAAATCTTAAAAAAGACACTAGATGATACGAATAAAAAATTCTTAAATAAGCTTCTTAAGTATAACCACTTGAAGGAGAATATTAATAAGGATGATGCGCTATCTATGATTTTTGATTTAGGCAGCTATTTGCAGCTAAAGTTTAAATCCATATATACAGAAAAGAAAGATGGATATGTTGATCTTATAGCTGAACATGATAAAGCCTTTAGTAATATGTTAAACATAATTTTATATGGAATTATCAAATAATCTACGGAGGAATAAGTATGTTTAAGGAATTAATTTTGTTAATATTATTTGTTTTTATAGCAACATATATAGGTAAGCTTGTAGCCAAAGTTAAATTGCCTGCAATTTTAGGTTGGTTAATAACTGGGATGATTATAGGGCCTTATGCTCTAGGACTCATGAGCAATGATATGATAAACAGTTCTTGGTTCCATATTGTAATCAATGTGGGAGAAGTTGCAGTAGGTCTTCTCATAGGAACTGAGCTCATATGGGAGGATTTAAGGAGTTCCGGTAAACAGCTATTAATTCTCTGCTTTACAGAAGCTTTTGGAGCCTTTATTGCAGTAACTCTTGCTTTTGGTATAGTCTTTGCATTTATGGACATACCAGTTTATTTAGCCTTTGTATTTGGTGCAATAGCCTTAGCCACAGCTCCGGCTCCATCCCTATCCATCATAAATGAATATAAGGCAAAGGGACCTGTAACTAAGACTTTAATCCCCTTAGCTGTTTTAGATGATGTCATAGGATTAGTGGTATTCTTTATTGTAATTGGTATAGTTACTAATCTAGTTTCTAGTACAAGCATTCCTATGTACTTCATACCATTAATGATTATAATACCTGTGGTGCTAGGATCAGTCACTGGATTTATAGCAGGAAAGGTTCTTAAAAAAGAAACAGATAAAAAAAGCACTGCCCTAATTACTATATGCTGCATATTAGGTACAGCTGCAATTGGCATATATATAAATAATCATGTTTTGCCTTCCCCTGTTATGAACCTTATGCTGGTTGGGGTAACCTTCTCCGCAGTATTTGCTAATATAATTTCTAAGGAGAGATTAGACCAAGTAATGGATGCTATTAATCCAATTTTAGGAATAACTATGATTATAGTTATATTAAATCTAGGAGCTCCCTTAGACTTTCATTTAATACTAGGAGCTGGAACATTCACAGCAATCTATATAATTGCTCGAGCCATAGGAAAAATTGGAGGATCTTACTTTGGAGCTGTTGTAAGCAAAGCTCCTGATACAGTGAAAAAGTATTTAGGATTAACCCTTCTACCTCATTCAGGAGTATCATTAATTTTTACAGGAATAGCTGTAAATACATTAATAGGCTCTGCCCCAGAATATGCTCAAATCATTCAAGGAACCATAGCAGCAGCTGCGGTTATAAATGAAATTTTTGCTGTTATCATAGCAAAACAGGGATTTAAGTATGCAGGAGAACTGGGTGCCAATGAAATAGCTTGCAATAGTTAATATAGTAGTTATTGAAGAATTTAAAAAGCAGCCCATTAAGAATATAGAATATTTCTTAATGGGCTGTCCACTTTTTTGCTATTCACTTAAGCTATCAAATATAAAGCTAGCTAGATATCCATAAAAAATACTTACAATGCATGAAGCAAAAATTTTGAACTCGAAGGTATTATTACTCATAGTTGAAAAATAAGCTATAATTCCAAAAAAGAAAATAATCCAACCGCTATACACGCTGTATCTTTTTAGTCTTATATAAATATCCTTTTGGCTATAGCCTTCTTTAAGGTTAATGAGAGTAAAGCCTGATGTAAGTAATGCAATCATGATTAAGGAAGGCATATCTATAAAATTCTTTATTCCTCCACTTAGAAATAAACTTCCTCCCAAAGCTATTAGTAAAATTACAAAACCTAGTACTTTTTTCATTTAAAGCACTCCCTTCAATATTTTGATTTACAATTAAAGCTTAAACCAAAATACTTAAGGAATATATTACCCACTGGTACCAAAATCATCATACTTTAGTGTAAAAAAGGGTACCATTAGGTGTTATTTTTAATACTACACAAAAGTTCATGCCTATTTTTCACCCCAGCTTTATTGTATATGCTAGATATATGTTTTTTAACAGTATTTTCTGTAATAAATAATTCTTCTGCAATCTCTTTATTAGTCATACCCTTTAATAACTTATCCAATACTGCCTTTTCTCGCTCTGTAAGATTATATATATCAACGCCCTCTTCAACCGCTATCTCTTCTGCAACAATATTTAAATTATCTTTTTTCAGTTTACTTGATTTATACCAATCCAATATACAATAAAAAATCATAGCATCAAATAGCGTTACAGTACTAGCAGCTATGTTTCTAGGCAAATATTCCATAGATTTTGTTGTGGTCATAGCTTGATAAAACCCTATAAAAAATACAATAATACCTACTATAATTAAATTTTTCTTTAACTTATTTAATATCATTTCTTTAGTCATATGTTTTTTATATTCTAGTATGGTGATAAGCGGTGTGCCTATGATTAAAAATGCTATAGAGGGAATATCTATAAGCTCCATAATACTAAAACCAGTTACTAAAAATAGAGCTAAAAATATTATAATCATTATTAAAAATTTCAAGTACTTATTTTCTAAGATACTAATATAAATCACTTCCTTAACAGGCTTTATGATAACTTTAAAAATCAAGATAATGAAATGTAATAAATAGCTATTTCTAGTAAATATCTATTTATATAACATTATAGCATGTTTTTCAACTCTATAAAATTTTTACCTTATAAAATCCTTAGTTGCTTTTAATTTACAAATTATTCACTTTACAAATATAGGTATGTTATGATATTATACTTACATAAAGTAATTTAATAATTAAAAGTAATAAAATTTCAACTTACTACATAAAATATTATAATTTAGAATACTTTATATAGAGAAACAAGCTAAGTTTCACCTTTGTTCCCCTATAAATAGCAAGGAATTTCTCGAGGCATGGAGGTATAAATATGTCTGATTTTAAGCAACTTATAAAAGAAAGACGTTCTGCAAATAATTTTATAAAGGGAGTTAAAATTCCTAAGGAAGATTTTATTGAGATATTTGAACTATTAAAATTAGCACCTTCCTGTTTTAATATACAACATGCTAATTACATAGTTATAACTGATGAAGCTAAAAAAGAAGCTTTAAGAGAAGCGGCTTTCAACCAGTACAAGGTTCATACAGCTTCTGCTGCAATCCTTGTACTTGGAGATAAAGAAGCTTACAAAACAGCAGATAAAATCTACTCTGGAATGCTTAATTTAAAAATGATTTCCCAATTTGATTATGATCAAATGCTGCTAGACGTCAACAATCTCTATGAAGGTAGAGGACAGGACTTTCAAAGGGATGAAGCTATAAGAAATGCTGCTTTATCAGCCATGATGTTCATGCTTATTGCAAAGGATAAAGGCTGGGATACCTGTCCCATGATAGGCTTCGATCCTGATAGGGTTAAAGAACTATTGAATATTCCAGAAAACCTTGAACCAGTTGTATTAATTACTATGGGAAAAGAAGATACTAGTAAGAGAAGACTAAGAGGTTATAGAAAACCTATAGGAGAATTTGTAAAATTTGAAGAATAAACTATATTTAAAAGTAAATTTTAGGAGGTATTAATTATGAACAAAGATTTTTATGAAGTTATAAAAAACAGAAGAACAATATACGGAATTAGTAAGGAATCAGTAATTTCTGATGAAAGAATAGAGGAAATTGTAAACTATGCAGTAAAGCATGTTCCCTCTGCCTTCAATTCCCAAAGCGCTAGAGTAGTACTATTATTAGGTGAAAATCACAATAAGCTATGGGATATAACTAAAGAAACCCTACGTAAAATCGTTCCTGAAGACAGTTTCGCTCAAACTGAGGCTAGAATAGACTCCTTCCGCAGCGGATATGGCTCAATATTATACTTTGAAGACCAAAGTGTAATAAAAAGCCTTCAAGAGAAATTTGCTCTTTATAAGGATAACTTCCCAGTTTGGTCCCAGCAATCCTCTGGAATGCTTCAATTCGCCATTTGGTCAGCCATAGAAGCAGAAGGACTTGGAGCTTCATTACAGCACTACAACCCACTAATTGATGACGAGGTTAAAAACCAATGGAATATTCCTAGCAACTGGAAGCTAATTGCACAGATGCCTTTTGGAAAACCAACAGCTCCAGCAGGAGAAAAAGAATTTATGTCTTTAGAAGAAAGAGTAAAAATATTTAAATAAGTATAAAAAATATAAAAGCTATGAAACATTTCATAGCTTTTTTATATCATTATTATATTATTTCCTCTATATAATCTTCTAGCTCCATATTCTTGCAATAAAAAACTATATCTTCCCCTAGACCCTCTACCTTCTTTAAAGTTAACTGCCAGGTCCCCTTTTGTTTTCCAGAAGTTAATGTTATATTTCCATCTCCGTAAAGCTTCTTGCTTAGCCTTAAACGAATAATGGTAGCATCCTCAGCAACTTCCCAAATCTCATTTCCCTGAGCTTTTAAAAATGTACTTTGTTGCACCTTATTAACAAATTCATAAATTCTAGACTTTTTATGCAAAGAGTAAAAGGGTTTTAAACCATAGCCCTTTGAAGTTTTATAGGACTTATCAATATCTATACGCTTTACAATGTCCTCAGACAATAATAAATCATCTATGGATAACTGATACTTAGATACTATTCCAACAACACGTGAATTTATCTCAAATCTTTCTTCATGCTTCTCAGAATAAAGATCTACGATAATCCCCATAATCATAGGTGATATAACAAGTAATAAAATTATTATAATAATAGGAACTCTTTTTTTATAGCTCATAACCCTCACCCTTTAAAAATATTTCTTGTTTCCCTATAGGAGGCTGTGAAAAAAGGTACTCTATAGGTTTCGCTACACCGTACATAGAGCCCCACGAGCGGCCCGCGAAAAAGAGCACCTATGTTTTTCACATCCTCCTATATATACGAGTGAAGGTTATAAAAGTTACCATTATTTTTCCTATTTTCTCTTTAATTTCATAAAGGCATATACAGGAACTCCAGCCATCATAAGCAAGAAGCCATACATTACCACTTCTGCTCCAGAACCATATATTGTCCACATGGCATAAGCAAAAGCTATTAATGGAACTATAGAATTAATTAATACATGCTTCCACTGAAAGGCCTTTTCCTTCTTAGCCATTAGTATGATCTCAGCTACAGCTGTAAAAGCATATATAGGTAAGAAGGATAAAGTAGCTAATAAGGCAATAAAATTAAATGCAGCACTTAATCCTTTAGTGTAATTCATGAATAAAAGTATGTTGACTAAAACAGAACCTATTATCAAAGCCATATGCGGTGTATGATATTTTGGATGTACCTTTGAGAAGAAAGCTGGAAATATTCCATCCTCCCCAGCAGCATAAGCCACCCGAGCTGTAGATAACAACCATCCAATAGTAGTTCCTAATATGCTAAGCACTACCCCTAAGGTTATAAAGGTTGATACTCCGCTTCCAAAGTATTGCGATAGAATCTCTGCAATAGGCGCAGTGCTTTGAGCTAAAGCATTCTGTGGCATTGCTCCCATAGCTGCTAGATTTATAAGCATATACATAAGTGCTACAATTATTATTCCAAGAATAGTGCTCTTTTTAACATTCTTTTCAGGGTTCTTTATTTCTCCTGCGGTTATAGCTGCAGTTTCTAAGCCTATAAAGCCCCAAAGGGTTGCCGTAGCGGCTGCTGGTAATGTTTCTATACCTTTCCCCTCTGGAAATAATGGTAATACATTATCTAGATTAAAATGAAAGCCTGCTACTAGTATAAAGAATATAAATAACAAAACTTCGAAAACCGTAATTGTCGTTTGAATCTTGCCTGCTAATTTAACCCCTCTAATATTAATCAAGGTAAATATCCATAACACTGCACTGCAGAATAAAAATGAATTTATTGGACTATTAGCTATCCCTGGTATAAGCTTTCCTGCATAACTTGCTACGGCAATTACAACTGCTGCATTGCCTATCCAAGAACCATTCCAATATAACCAAGCATTTATAAAGCCCATGAAATCTCCAAAAGCAACCTTTGAATATTCGTAGGGTCCTCCGGTTTTAGGTATTTTTGATCCTAATTTTGCAAAGGATAGTGCTAATAATATAGATCCTAACCCCGTTATAAGCCAAGCTAATATTATAGAACCTGTCCCAGCTTTATTAGCTAAAGTAGCTGGAAGCATAAAAATTCCTGAGCCCATCATATTACCTACCACTAGCGCAGTAGCTATAAACAAACCTAATTCTTTTTTTAATTGACCTTTGTTGTTATTATCCTTCATGAAAGTTCCTCCTTATGGATATTTAATATTTTACCCATAAGCAAATATTCTAAAACAATATAAGGCATCTCCAAAAAATAACTAAAAAGCCTTGAGCATAACACTCAAGGCAATAAAATACTGTAATTAGCTAAATTAAAAGCCCATACAAATATATCCCAGAATGATAGCTCTCCACAAATGTTTTTGTGACAGTACTGTATATGTTTTATACAATCCCAGCGCTATAGCTTTAAAGCATCAGCTATAGACTTCGGCGGCAATTCCTTTCCTAAAACATCATCGTGCTTTTCTCCGTCTTAGTACTCTTAATATGTGGAAACAAGTTAAGTTTCACCTTTGTTTCCCTTTACCGCACCTCTATCTTAAATATTTACTTATAGAAATCTTCTACGCTTTAAAATTATGCAATATAGAAGCAAAATAGTCAATGGTTTTTTGATTACATAATAGCTAATTTTATAAATTAATTACATTATTTCCCCTTGACTCTTCTTTCCCGTGATTTCTTTATTTTAACACTGCTAGTTGAGGGCTGCTTTCTTATCCACCCTAAGTATCGATTTATTTTCTCGTCATTTCTCAATCTCTCCATAGTATATAATTTCACCGCTAACTCTCTGTTAGTATACAAGGCATGAATCTGCTTATGGCAAGGTATACAAAGCATTGCTACCGGCCCATTCTTACCGCCCTCTTCCCTGGGTATCAAATGGTGCTCTGTAGTAACCACTCCTGATCTACCACATAATTCGCAAACTTCTTCCATAGGTTCCTCCTAAGAAGCAAAATTGTAATATAGTTTTTTATTTTCATAAATGATATTATAATTTATTTTACCCTAAAAATTAATTTTAAAAAATGCTATAATTATACTAAATATACTCCTACTGTAAGGGGGGGTTCATATGAAAAAGAAATGCATATTTATAGCTGCGCTTCTATTAATATTGTCTCTGCTATTCTATTTTAGAAATATTATTTCTGCAATTATCATCCATAGCGAAAATATTGATAAGCATACACTAAGTGTAATGCTACAGAGTAGAATAAATCCAGTGAAGGAGCATGTATTAATAATCAATAATATATCCTATAAGATTCCTTTACCTAAGGGTGCAGCGGAATTAGATAAGAATGAGTACTTAATTCCTAGTTCCTCATGGAAAAGCTATAAGTATGCTCTTGAGGCAAATCAATGGGATTCTTTTGATCAAATAGGCACATTGATTAGAGTTAAAAACAAAACAGAGTATGAGTTTAATATAAGCATAACACCATTTACAGCAAGGTATTTTGTGCTGAAATATTCTCCTTAAAAAGACTTGTTTTTCAAGTCTTTTTTTATTTTTCCACTTGCATATGTAACAAACCTGGTTTATAATTTAATTAATAATAAATATTAAATAATTTATATTATTAATTAGTTGTTTTTAAATTTATTATTACTTAATGTTGGAGGATATGGATATGAATATGAAAAAGCTTAATTATACTTCTTTTTTCTATTTAATTTTAGGCCTTGTGGCAGGCGTATTTTATAGAGAATATACAAAAATGAATAACTTTCTTGGAACTACTGTGCTAAGCTCAGTACATTCTCATATATTAGTACTAGGATTTTTCTTTTTCTTAATAGTAACTATATTAGCATATTTATTTAAACTCAATGAAGATAAGGGTTTTAGCGCTTGGTATATAGTTTATAATTTAGGATTATTAATAACTATAGGCACTTTTGTAGCTAGAGGAATGTTACAAGTTAATGGAGCAGACTTTAAAGGCTTAAGCCATATAGCCGGAACTGGACATGCAATTCTTGGAATAGCCTTAGTATGGTTTATGCTTTTACTACAAAAATCCCTTAAAGTTGTAGCTTTAAAGGCTTCAAAGACAAATTAATTCAGCAATTATCTATTATTTGATTATATATACTTATTGCTTACCTCCTAAGATTCTCTCTGATAATGAGATATCTTAGTTCCCTCTGTAAAACCCCGTGAATTACTTCACGGGGTTTACATTTTTACTCATTTATATTTTTTATATTTAGGTCTTCATTGAAGGTACTTACATTATAGAGCAATAACACATCTTCTATTCCCTTATCCTTTATTAAGGTATTTAAGCTATCACTATAATATCTCAAATCCACCATATATATTTCGCTAAAATGTGAAGTTAAAAATGGTACCAAACTATTAGCATAGGAATCCTTCACTACTAAAAGCTTTTTACCCTCGTTATTTTCAGTAGTTATTTTAACCAAGGGATGATTGCTATCTAAAAATACTGTATATTTATCTTTTTTATTTAAATTGTCCAAGTTGTATAAAGAATTAGTTTGTTTATTCTCTTCTATATAATCTACCTGTATCTGCTCTTTAGCTTTAGGCATATATAAATCTATACTGTCTGGCTTTAGGTTTCTAAAACCGCCCTTAGAGTATAGAGAACCATAAAAATCCTCTGTTACTCTATTTATATTGAAATATGCCTCATCCTTAGCTGTAAAATCCATAGTCTCTCCAAGAGCCTTATAAGCATAGTATGCTCCCTTTGAAGTCCAATGATGATCTGTTCTATAAAATATATACTCCTGGCTTTTATCAGCTAAAGCCTTATAAACATCCACAAATTTTATGTCCTTATTAAGTCCATCTTTCACTTTCTCAATATATGCTAGTTCATCATCATTATAAGCATACTTAGGCAGCTTTTCTTCAAGTATCTTACCAGAGTTAGGAGCCAGAAGCATATAAGTATTCACCTTATTTGCGGAGGAAAAGGAATTTATGGCTTCAAGCTTTTCTTCTAGATCCTTATCATCATTCTTTTTGAACCTCTCTAGGAGGAAACCGTCCTTACCATAATAAACTCCGTTGCTCTCTTTTTTCCCTATAAGCTTTTCGTAGTCCCACTTAAAAGATATCCAAAAATCTCTCATTAAAAATTGATCTGATATATATTTTTCATATTGGGAGGTATACTTATCAAATATCAACTTTTTCATAGAAAACGCAGGTTTTTGTTCTAGCCTTCTGTTCTCACTTTCAGAAAAAGTCTTATCTTTAATTAAGCCGTTAAATATAAAAACCAAGCTTAAAAATATTATAAAAATAATACCATTTATATTTTTTAATAGCTTATCCAAATTATCACCTCTTTTACCCTTTGTTAAAATCTAAAGTAAAGGAAAGGATTATAACTTTCATTTACCAGATAGGTCGTAGATAGTATTAAAAGTGCTAAATACATCATAGAAATAGCTATGGCCTTTAATCCCTTTCTCTTATTCTTTATGCTTTCAAAAAGGCCCTTTAAAAGAGGCAAGGAGCAAAGACTTACTGCTATAAATAATAATAAATTAGTTTTTATAAAGTATAAAGACTGTTTATCGTAAAGCCCATTGCTTCCAAAGCCAAACATTATTCCAATGTATTTAAAAGCGCCCCATAAACTCTCAAACTCAAAGAATACCCAACCTACTATAACCACTAAAAGAGTATAAACATGAAATAATACTCTTGGTAGCTTATCTAACCAAGACTTTAAGAACATTTTTTCTAGGGTTATGAAGAAGCCAAAATATAATCCCCAAAATATAAAGTTCCAATTGGCTCCATGCCATAATCCCGTTAAAAACCATACTATAAAAAGATTTCTATACTGCTTTGTTCTTTCGCATCTATTTCCTCCAAGAGGTATGTACACATATTCACGAAACCAGTCTCCTAAGGAAATATGCCATCTTCTCCAAAATTCAGAAACGCTTTTAGATATATAGGGATAGTTAAAATTCTTCATTAATTCAAAGCCGAACATTTTTCCAAGGCCTATAGCCATATCGGAATATCCACTAAAATCGAAATATATCTGAAAGGTAAAGGCAATTATACCAAGCCAAGCTGATAATACAGTAATCTCTCCAAAGGAGGTAGCTTTTACAGTTGTCCAAAGTAGTCCTATATTATTGGCTAAAACAACCTTCTTAGCTAATCCTATAATAAATATCTCTACGCCTTCAGAAAACTTTTCTAGGCTTTCCTCTCTGTGCTTTAGCTGTTTTTCCACATCCCCATATTTTACTATAGGCCCTGCTACCAGCTGTGGAAACATGGTTACATAAGTTCCAAAGGATATTATATTTCTTTGAACCTGAACCTTCTTTAAGTAAACATCTATAACATAGGACATGGTTTGGAAAGTATAAAAGGATATTCCTACAGGCAGAGGAAGCTTTGATGCTACTATGTTCAAACCGAACACGCTATTAATATTATCCACTAGGAACCCGTAATATTTGAAAAAAGATAGTATTCCTAGGTTTATAATAACAGATAGTATAAAAATTATTTTCTTTTTGATAATATGTTCATCATATTTGTGTATAAGCAATCCACATATATAATCAAAAACCGTAGTGAATATCATTAAAACTATGTATAAGGGCTCTCCCCAGCCATAGAAAACTAGACTAGCTATGAGAAGTACTAAATTCCTTAAGGGCTTAGGCGATATGTAATATAATAGTAAAGTTAAGGGCAAAAATTTAAATATAAATATTAAACTGCTGAAAACCACGCTAGTCCACCTCTTCTCTATATAGCCAGAATTTATTTAAAGCATTCATCAAAGGCACTGCTTATCTTATCCACATCCTTTGAAATTGCAAATAAAATATAATTGTCCTTAGTCTTTAAAATACGCTTTTCTATTAAAAAGTATTCGTCAGGTAAGTAATCCTTAAAGGCCTTACTCTGAGCCTCTATTCTTTTTTCTATTTTCTCTTTAATAGTGTTTAAGCTTTTCTCATCTTTAAGCTTTAATATAGCGATTTCCTCTGCTTTAAGGTTTGAAGGTGCTGTAAAAAGTACAAACTCTGCCATCTCATCGCTGCCTATGTCATATAGCTTTTTTAGTTTATTTTCATCTCCCACCTTCATATTGGATAAGTCTGTGGAAGCTTTTATCTTTTCGCTTATATCCTTTACGGAAGGATTTTTTCCTTGGGGCTTTTCAGTTTTTCCACAGCCCCCGAAAATCCCCACAGCCATAATTAATGATAATAAAAGCAATATAATTTTTTTCATGTTTTTTTCTTCCTTTCCTCTATAACTACTTTATTGTAATGAACTTTCTAGATAGTCCATCCATTTTTTATAAAAATTAAATTTGGGGTGTATACCGTCTGGTTCGAACAGCTTAGCATCGTTTTTTAATATGGTTGCTATATTTAAATAGCTCACTTCTTTTTCTATGCACAACTCCATTAAAGCCTTGTTGAATTCATCTATTCTTGAATTAATTAGATTGGGTCTGCTAGCTTCCTTATTTTTATCTATAGGTAATATAGATTGTATAAATATATCACTCTGGGGCAAATTTTCTTTTATATGGTCTATGAAATCAGCATATTGCTTTATAAAAGTAACCTTGTCCATACCGGATTCTAAATCATTGGTACCTAGTAGAATAAATATATTTTTAACCTTAGCAGACTTTAGCTTATCTATACTTTTTTCTGCTTTGGCTATGGTTAAGCCCTTTTGTCCTATAACTCTAGATTCATCTATAAATTCATAAAAGCCTATGCTCTCTGTAACAGAATCTCCTAAAAATAAAGCTTTTGTTTGAATATCTTCATCTTTAAGCTTTTTTAATATGATATTTCCTCTATCATCAGGAGTTTTGTTTATGCTTTCTTGCTGCTTGTCCTTTGAAGGAGCGTCTTGAGATGCTTCAATACTCTTATCCACTTCTTTTGCTATTGTTTCTTTAGATGGTTCATTTTGTTCACTACTGCTATTTTCCTTACTGTGAGCATTAGTACTAGAAAAAATATAATTTTTTAAAAACAAGATTGAAGACACAGTAATTATTAGGGCTATAAATACAACTAAAGCTCTACCATAAATTTTTATTTTTCTTCTTTTGCTACCTTTTCTCATATTTTCCCTCCAAAGTATGACATAATGCATGATTTACATCTTTTTTCTACTAAAAAATTATATTACTTTTTGCTGATTTGTAGGTTACATTTAGATTACAAAAACGGGACCTTATTTAATTCTCATCTTATAACCTTTCTCTACAAGTTGTAGTATAATTATACTACAACTTGTAGAATAAAAAGTCAATGCATAAGTACTATTTTTGCTATAGTAAACATATAGTTTCCTATAGAGAAAAATATGAGGATAATATAGCTTCCTTGCTACATTATCCTCATATTTCCCTTTGCTTATATTAAACGATTTCATATTTTGCTTTTTTAAAAATGACACAAAATTTATTATTCTTTAGAAAATTAAACTATAAATTAGATGAGCTGATATCCCTGCCATTAATCCCCCAATAGTGTGGCTTAATATAGCCTTTCCTGTGAGCTCTCTGCATTTTAAAGCATCCATCATAGCTACATGAGTGCTTAAATAGCCGCTCCAGCACATTCCCATAGCAGTAAATACCGCAATTTCGTTACCACCAATGAGTCCTTTAGATAAGAAGTTTGGAACTAAGCTTATGGCTGCTCCTACAGCTCCTAGAGAAGTTATAGGGAAGGCTATTGCTTCTGCACTCTTAAAGCCTAAAAGCGGCTCTATGATAAAGGATATCTTGCTTCCTATCCAAGGCAGCACAGGTACACCCTCAAAGGCCGCTCCTGTATAAACTCCTTTAGCGCTAGGTCCATTAGTAAGCATTAAAACCAAGGTACATATGATAAGCACTCCTGGTATTATGGACATCCCCATATCCACTCCGGTCTTACCACCTTCTAAAAGAGAAGCTAGAATTCTAGAACCTACTCCCCCTTCTCTTATCTCCCTATAATTTAATATATCTATATCCTCATCTTCTATATCTATAGCAAGTTGGTTTTTACCATAAACTTTTTTTGTAAACCTAAGCATAAGTCTAACACTTATTATGCTGCCTATAATCGCTCCTAAGTTTCCTATTAAGGCTGCTAATACAAAGTTTTCATTATTATTAGGCTTTTGAGCCATCATAAAGGTGGTGACTATAAGTCCCATACCAAAGGCTGTACCTAAATTTGTAAGGGCAGGAATCTGGTATTTCTTAAAGTATCTTTTAAAGCCTTTATCCTCTGCCAAGGTTATAATGGCTGGATTATCTGATAGATAAGTAGTAACCATCCCTAAAGCTGAAGCTCCTGGAAGGTCGTATAAAGGCTTCATTAGAGGAGACAATATTTTATTTATTATAGCTATTACCCCAAATTCTGATAAAACTCCTGCTAAGGCCCCTGCTATTACAGCTATGGCCATTATAAAAAATACAGTGTTTAAAAGCAAGTCATGGCCAGTTTTCATGATGGTATTAAACATATTAACTGCGCCCATTTTGCTTCCCATGAAAATAAAAAATACTAAAAAGAAAGTCAATGATAGTAATCCTTCTAAACTAATAGCTTTTTTTACTCTTTTGCCATTATTCATGTTTTAAATCCCCCAAAAAATAATATTAAACCATTCCAATGTTCCCCTCTAAAAATATATCCCCCAAAAATCGACCTCCTCAAACAATATATGATACCATATTATTCTTTAAAACTTTAAATATTCCTCCTGTGAAAAACAAATTTTATTTTTTGTTTTTGGATATACGCAAAATATTTCAATTAGTTCATCTAGAAAGCATAAAATTAAAATCCTCAGATGGCAATCATCTGAGGATTTTATTAAATCAACCTACTTATTTCTTATTATAAATATAAAAGCTATGTTCATATTTATTTTTTTCATCCACTATGCCTTTGCTGCTATATACGATTTCCCATTGGCTCTCGTCATAGCTTGGAAAGTATGCATCTCCTTCAAAGTCTTCATTTATCTTAGTTATATATAATTTTGATGTATAGGGTAGAAGGAATTTATATATTTGAGCTCCCCCTATTACAAAATGTTCTTTTTCATCATCTATTAAATGTTTTAGCTCATGAATTGACCTTACTACTTCTACTCCCGGTAAATCTACCTTGTAGTTTTCATCCCTAGTTAAAACTATGTGCTTTCTATCCTCCAATAATTTAGGAAGAGATTCAAAGGTCTTTCTGCCCATTATAACGGTATGCCCTAGAGTTCTTTCCTTAAACCACTTCATATCATTAGGTAATTTCCAAATCAATTGATTATCCTTACCTATAACATTATTATTAGCCACTGCCACAATTGCACTTAACATTTATACAGCCACCTCCATTTTTATTGAGGGGTGATGCTTATAATCTACAAGCTTTATATCCTCAATAGTAAAATCATAGAAATTCTTAATATCAGGATTAATCCAAAGCTTTGGAGCCTCATAAGCTTCATTTTCCCTAGTAAGCTGAAGCTTCATCCCCTCTATTTGATTCTCATAGATATGTGCATTATTTATAACATGGGTAAATAATCCTGGCTTATAGCCTGTAACTTGAGCTATAAGATGGGTAAGTACCGCATATTGGGCCATATTAAAAGGGCAGCCTAAAGGCATATCTGCAGACCTTTGCACCAACATACAATTAAGCCTTCCATCGGTCACATCCCAAAGAGTCATAAAAGCACAAGGATGAAGGGTTCCACCATCTAGGTGTGGAATTTGCCATAAACTCATAATATGCCTTCTACCCTGTGGATCTTTTCTAAGGCCTTCTATTAATTTATTCACCTGATCATATTTATTAACCACCCAGCCGTAGGCTGTGCCTATGGTTCCATCTTCTTTCACCCACTGATCCCATATGTGCACATTTTGCTCTTGAAGCTTTTTTACGTCGTTAGATTGATCTTTATATATCCATAAAAGCTCTTTTACTGCAGTTTTAAAAGCCACAAATTTAGTAGTCAATATAGGAAATTCTTGCTCTAAGTTGAACTGCATTATCTTATGTGGAAGCTTATAGGTAGGTGTGCCTGTTCTGTTTTCTGCTTCATAAAATCCATGATCTAAAATATCCTTTATTATCTGTAAATATTGTTTATCTGCATTACTCACACTTATCCACTCCTTTTTTTAATTTTATCCACAAAAATGTGGACAATGTTAGTTAATATGTTGATAACTTTTAATGCTGGTGACAAAAAAGCTGAGCATCTGAGGTGTTAAAAGTAGTTTTTTGTCAACATAAGAACTTTAATATTACATGTTATCATTACTTGTCCTATCGATTTATCCACATTTTTTGAAAGTTATGCACAATTTCTGTGTACAACTTGTTAGTATCGTTGTTAATTTACGTTAATAACCTGTTAAGATTGTAAAAGATACATTTTTATTTTGTATTAAGCTTTATTTTACAAACATAATTTATTAACAAAGTACTCTTATGCTAAAATAATTATATCATAAATTGAAACTTTTAACTTTAGAAAGGATTTCCTATTATCATATAGAATAAAATCTTTTAAGGGGTGATAAATTTGAATTTAAATACTTTAAGCCATATAGCGAAACACATAAATGAAAATAATATATCCTGGTGCATAGGTGCATCATTGCTCCTAAACTTTCATGGCCTTGTGGATAACCCCCAAGACATGGATATAATTGTGGATAAGTTTCAAGCAGAACAACTTACTTCCCTCTTAAGCTCTTTGGGAAAGATAGGCCCCAAAGGAAGTCTTTATCCCTATGCCACAGAGCATTTTTATCAATATATAGTAGAAGATTTATCTGTTGACATTATGGGAGGCTTTAAAATCCTTCATGAGAAAGGTGTATACGAATTTATTTTAGACTCACAGTCTATAGTAGATTACAAGGATATAAATGATGTTTCAATTCCGCTTTCCTCCTTAGAAGACTGGTTCGTATTATATCAACTAATGCCCAATAGGGAACCTAAAGTAGCTTTAATTGAAGATTATCTAAAATCTAAGGGAGTTAAGCACAGAAAACTTCTAGAAAGAGCCCTAACTCAACCTCTACCTGAAAAAGTTGAAGCTAGAATTATTAAGCTTCTTAAGGAGGCTTGCCAATAATGATAAGAGGCTTTGAATGCATCGGTGGCGGATTATTCCAAAACAGACTTTATATTTTAAAGTATAACGATAATATTATTTATAGATTAAATGATGGAATCTATAAGAAAAATGCGTTAACTGGTACTATAGAAAAAATTTATGAGGAAGCTGTAAATTCCTTAACATTAGCGAATAATAAGCTTTACTTTATAAAAAATGGTGAAGTATATATGATGGACTTAGATGGAAATAACATTGAAAACTTACACCTTGAACTTGGTTTTTATAACGACCTTTGTACTATGAATGATAAGCTTTATATTAATAACATAGCCTCTGAAAGAACTTACAACATAAATCTTAAAGACCATAGCCTAGATACAATATTGAATAGAGTGACCTTATGTTTTACTGTAGACGAACATAACGATAAATACTTTGTAGATGATCAAAAGGCTTATCTTATAAAAAAACCTTTTTCCACAATTATCTGTGAAACTAACGGGGCTAATCAGCTTTTTGTGGATAACTCTTGTGTATACTTTACCCAACCTGATAAATACTTTAGAGACTATGATATGGAAGAAGAGGTGAATAACTATATATACAAGGTTAAAATAAAGAAAAATTCTACCCCTACAGAACTATGCCAAGATAACGTAAGAGAAATGTGTTTATATAAAGATTGGATTTACTATTCTAATAAAGATGACGGCTATGCTTTATACAAAATTAAAACTGATGGCAGCTTAAAAACAAAATTGAATGATGAAAACACCTTATTTATAAATATTTTTGAAGATGAACTATACTATTTTCATAATATACCCCCAAAGGACATAGCTGAAAAAGAGGACGAGCTAGTAAGATTTTTAAGTGGAGAACAAATAGAGCAATATACTTCTCTAAACCTTCCTGAGGATGAAGCACCTACAGCTTGGAATGATCACAATGATATTATGAACCTAGCAGTAAATAAATACCTAGAGTATCTAAAAAAAGAAAATAAATTTATATTGAAAAGTATAAAAATATAGATGCCAGGTACCTGTAGACTTCAAGACCCTACAGGTACCTGGCATTATTGATTTTATTTTAAATAAAGAACTTCAAAAGAAACAAAGCTCCTATAATATATGTGGCTAAAGAAACATCCTTAAACTTTCCTGTGGCAACCTTTATGAGCACATAAGATATCATTCCAAAGGCAATACCATCAGAAATGCTGTAAGCCAAAGGCATTATTATTATTGTAAAGAAAGCTGGTATAGCTTCAGTAAAGTCTACTAAATCTATTTCTTTTATAGGTTCTAGCATGAATAAACCTACTAAAATAAGAGCTGGTGCTGTAGCCGGCGATGGTATCATTATGAATAATGGAGATAAGAATAATGCAATTATAAACATTACTGCTGTGGACACAGCTGTAAGTCCAGTTCTTCCCCCTTCTGCTACTCCTGAGGCACTCTCTACATAAGCAGTTACCGCACTAGTACCAAATACAGCTCCTAGAGTTGTACCTATAGCATCTGCTAATAAAGCATGTTTAGCTCTTGGTACATTTCCTTTTTCATCTATCATATTAGCCTTTGTAGCTACTCCAACTAAGGTTCCTATAGTATCAAATAAATCCATAAATAACAAAGTAAATAGTACTACCAGCATATCTAAGCTGAATACATGGTTCCACTCAAACTGCATGAAAGTAGATTTTATGGATGGTGGCATACTTACGAAGCTAACAGGCACCTTAGTTATTCCCATAGGTAATCCTATGATGGTGGTAATTATTATTCCTATAAGCAATGCACCTTTTACATTTCTAGCTATGAGTATGCTTGTTATTACAATACCTATGATAGCTAATAAAGCTATAGGCTCTTTTAAATTTCCAAGAGCTACTATAGTTCCACCCTCTTGGTGTATAACAATTTTTGCGTTATCTAATCCTATGAAGGCTATGAACAATCCAATACCTACAGAAATAGCTTTCTTTATATTAAGAGGTATACAATTTATGATAGCTTCACGAACATTAAAGGCTGTTAAAAAAATAAATATAATTCCTTCTAATAAAACCGCTGTTAAAGCAAAGTTCCATGAATATCCCATACCCTTCACTACAGTAAAGGCAAAGAATGCATTAAGCCCCATACCTGGTGCTGCGGCAAAAGGTAGTTTAGCGTATAAACCCATTAGCAAAGTAGTAATAATAGCTGCTAAGGCCGTAGCTGTAAATACTGCTCCAAAATCCATGCCTGCTTGGGATAATATAGCTGGGTTAACCACTAATATATAAGCCATGGTCATGAAGGTTGTAATTCCTGCTAATATCTCTGTCTTTATATTTGTATTATTTTCCTTCAATTTAAAAAAGGACTCAAACATATAAACCCTCCTATAATATGAGATTGATTTTCAACACAATTTAAAATATTACTATTAAAAATTAATTATGTCAATAGATTTACGAATAATTTTGTATTAATATAAGATATATTTCGTAAAATGCTTTTTTATTGACGATTTTTGTCTTAATTTTTCCTGCTATATAATTATGAAATTAGTTATTGACAATTACGTAGCGGAATGAACTATACTAAAATTAATAAAAGTACTTTTAAAAAACAAATTATGAAATGGGGCCTTTTAATGAATATAAGAGATATCTCTAAAAAATATAATATATCTGTAAGAACTATAAGGTATTATGAAGAGTTAAATTTAATAAAAGCTGAAAGAAACTCTTCTAACATAAGAGAATTTTCTCAGGTAGAAATTAATAAGCTAGAGATAATACTTATTTTAAAAAGCTTGCACTTTTCTTTAATAGAAATAGATGGGCTTCTTAATAAGCATGATGAAAAAGACTTAATAGGTCTTCTTGAGGAAAAAGCTCATGAAGTTCAGAAAGAAATAAACACTCTAAACAACACAAAGCAAAGCCTCTACAGTATTATGACCTTAATTCACCAAAGAGGGCTTGAGAAGCTAAATATAATGGATTTTATTAAAGAACAGATTTATATAAACAAAAATAACGAGAGGATGTTAGTTATGAACAAAGATGAGTTAATTATAGAAATAGGCGAAAAGCTAATCCCTTTTGCCGATAAACAGCAAGATGGAAGTCTGCTTGATGCTATAAAGCTATTAAGAGAAAAAATGGACAAAGAATCCGGATTCAAATTACCTCTAATAAGGGTTAGAGATAACATAAAAGACTTAAAGCCTTTTGAATTTAGAATTATGAAAGGAAGCGATACACTGATTAAAAAGGATCTAGAAGGAATGAATATACTTAGCTGTAGTTCTATAATTACGGAGGAGTTAAGCCTTAAGTATGAGGAACTTAATAGATAACTTTTAATAGGCAACAAAAATATACTTCAGTAATTTTGCTGAAGTATATTTTTTATGGTTAATTTTCTAAAAACATTTTTTTAGGCTGATTTTTTAAATATTTTTCATAAATACTATAGGCTATATACAAAAATATCAATCCAAGCAAAATGGAAACCAACGCATTTCCTAGAGGGTTAAATACAAAAATATAATCTGTAACACCAGTGAATGCTACTATAATAACTATGAAATTATTTAAAAAGTGTGCAAATATACATAGGTATAAAGATCTTGTCTTAAAGTATATATATCCAAAAATTAATCCAATAAAAAATGCATTCACTCCCTGATGTAGATTAAGATGAATTATGCCAAATAGTAGAGAGGAGAAAAATATAGCCTTTTTGTAATCGTATCTCTTTAAAATCCCAGATAGGATCATTCCTCTAAACAAAAACTCCTCGAATATAGGCGCAACGAAAACTATATAAAGAGCACCAATAACAATATCTCCTCCTTTAATTCCCTCTGCAAACCTTACTAATGTATCCGACACTGAAATTAAATCCACTAAGGCTCCAATACTGCCGCTATATATATTAAAATAAGCTAGGATTATAAGTAGCAGTAATACTAAATGAATAGCTTTAATATTGAATCTCTCTTTAATAGTTATAGGTTCCTCTTCAAAAACCTCAGTATATTTTCTAACCGCTCTCTTTACCATAAAAAAATATACAATAATATTCAAAACAAAATCAACATAGAGAAGCACCCTTGGACTTCCTAAAGCATAGTTTAAAATCGCATAAGGCATCAATATTAGTGATCTAAGTATATCTACATACAAAACTAAACCCAAAGCCCGCCAAAACCCTAAGGCTCTTATACTTATCTTCCCCTCTTCCATCCTTTCAAATAGATTCATTTTTACCCCCTTATACCATTATTTATATATCCTTAATCTTTTATTATAGACTTTAGTTTTTCTATCTGCGCATCTCTTCCATCTATAATATCTTTTGCAGTTGTATATACTTCTATATCTGGAAATAAGGTATTATCATCATTTTTCTCCTTATCAGGTCTTATCCACTTTTTATGGGAGACAGAGAAAACTAGCTTTGCATTAGGGGTTTGAAAGCTCAATATATCACCATAGCTAGAAGGGGCATTGCCTGTAGGCTCTCCTAAAATAGTTCCTAGTTTATTATCCTTAAAAATTACTCCAAACCAATTAGCAGAGCTAAAGGTGATATTAGAGGTTAAGATATAAACCTTTCCTTTAAAAATTAAGTTTTTATTCTCTATCTTTTCATTCTTCACCACATTACCATTAAAATCTTTAATTCCTGATTCCTTTTCATAGCCTCTTTGTTCTACAGCCTCTTTTGAATATCTTATGGTACCTGAAAAGTCCTTATATTGCTTTACATCTAAGTACTTTACGAATTCATTTATTACCCTGGAGTCCCCTCCCATATTATTTCTAACATCTATAGCAATATTCTTTATGTTCTCCTTATAAACTTCTTCAAAAAAGTTATTTAAAAATGTCTTATAGGAGCCATTAAGAGAACATTGATTTATAGTAAAGACTCCTAAGGAATCTTCCTTATATATATTATAGCTAAACCAAGCCCCATTTTTATCACTGCTATTTGCTTTTTCAGAGCGAAAACCCAATAGATAATCTCCTCTTTTTCCATCTCTCTCAACGGTTATAGGGACTTTATCCTCTTTTAACATATCTAAATGCCTTAAAAAGCTTTCCTGTATTATATCTATTGGCGTAAAAACCTTTATAAAATAGTCATTTTCCGAGGGTATTATTTTTTTCATTTCTTTTAATAATTCCTCTTCCCTTAGGTTTCCAATGCTTAGTATTTTGTCCCCTTTCAATAAAGGTGCCGCATCTGCACTTACATAAAGTCCTTCCTTAAGCCATACCATAGGCAGATTAAGCCTTCTATCCTTCTCCGTGCTTTGTATGCTTATTCGAGTATGAGCATCTTCAAAGGAGGATACCACTTCATTTGCTATAAAATAAAACTCTCCCACATTCATAGGATTGTTTATTCTGCTATATGCATTTTCTATAAGCCTTTCCTGCTCCTTTGAAAATCCCTGTATAGATTTTGGATGAACATTTTTAAGCTTCTCAATGATATAATCCATGTCTGCCTTCATTTCCTCCAAGGACATTATACTATCTGCAGGCTTTTGAGGAAGAATTACAGGAGCTGAAGGTGATTCTGAAATAGACTTAAAGGTTCTAGTCCTAAAATTAAGTATATATATTAATCCTGCTATTAACGCTAACAAAGTCAATCCTGATAAAAGTACTGCTCTTTTTTTCATAAATACACTCCTTTGTATGAAACATCAAAGTCATATACTTAATTATAAGTTATATTCTGGAATAATTCTATAAAAAAATAGATAAACAATTTTTAAAAACTGTTTATCTAAATACTTTGACTATATAAAACTTTTTACTGGGTCTTTCTTAATTTAAAGTCTTCATTCCTAGAAGAAATATAAATTATCACCACAAACATCATTGCCCCTCCAAGTATTGGAAGTATATAGGGAGGTAATACATTTATTAAAGCTCCAGACAATATTAATGCTATGGGTGCTGTAGTTTTTACAATACTCATTAAAAGACCCATAACTCTTCCTCTGATATGATCTGGTATAGTCTTTTGTAATATATAAGCTATAGGTACATCTATAAAGGATATAACCACTCCCATTAATCCCTCTGCAACACAATAGTAAACTGTAAAAAAAGTTTTATTAGCTGTATTGACAAAGGGCAATACTGGTATAGCCGCAATAATCATACCTACACAAAGTAATATACTGGTAAAAGCTATAAGCTTATAATAATTAAATTTATCAAATATCTTGTTTATTATGATAGCTCCTATTATAAGCCCCACAGGAAAAGCCCCTTGTATTAATCCAAAAGCTTTATCTCCTAACTTTAAAATATTATTTATAATATAAGGTATAGGCACAGTTAAAGCTAGACTAATAAAGAAATTTAGTGCAGTAAAATATATACTTAAGGTTACATTATCCTTTTTTCCAAGCAAAAATTTAAGTCCTTCCTTTATATCCTCCACCATATTTATTTCTTTTTTCTCCAGACTTTCTTCCTTAACATTGAACCTAAAGTTTATAAACATTTCTGATATACCTGACATTATAAAAGATATACCGTTTAATATAATAATAGTTCTCATATCCGTAAAAGCGAATACAACTCCACCTATCATAGGTCCACAAATAGAGCATAAGGAGCTTATTATTTTACTTACAGCATTTATATCCATAAGTTTTTCATCTGAAACTATATTAGGCTTTCCTGCTTCCATGCTTATATCAAATATGGCGGTAAATACTGAAAGAATGAAGGTGCTAATATAAATTAAAGTGGTATTTAAACCATACATGGAACTTAGCAAGTATATAATCACTAACAATATACCACTAAAGATGTCCATCCCCACTACCAACAGCTTTTTATTAAAGCGATCTGCCATTAAACCTGCAAAAGGATTTATTAGAACCATAGGCAATAGCCCACAAGCTAAGGTGGCTGCAAAGGATAGTCCAGAACCTGTTATTTTTAGCATATAAAGCCCTATGGTAAAGGTGTATATGGATGAACCTAGTAGGGATACTAACTTACCCGCAGAAAATAATATGAAATTTGCATTTTCCTTAGAATTATTATTTAGCTTTGATGTTAACTGAGCAGTAGTCATTTTAATCCTCCTCTATTTATAGAGAAACAAAGGTCAACCTTAACTTGTACATATTTCAAAATGGCATCTTTAAGCCATTATGGTGCATATATAAGTTAATAGTTGAACTTGCTTCTCTAAATGAAAATTTTGTAACATTTTAATTTCATATATAGATAGTTTATAGTTAAGAAAAGATCAGCTTAGGGGAAACCATAAAAATTTATTTTAGACTTTTCTATAAGAAAAGTTTCCTTGACTACAAACTATCTTTCATCTAAATTAATTATAAATAATAGGCTTAACACCATCGCTATAGGTATTTTAAAAAATTTTTACCTTAAAACAAAGAAAAGATAGGGTTAACCCTACCTTTTTCCATAAAGTATATAAGAAAATACATATTCTCCTTTTTTAAAATAGCTTTCATAAACTCCACCTTCGTCTAAGGACTCTGAAATATGCTCCTCCATAGGCTTATATCCTAGCTTTCTTATCTCTTCCTTTATATTATTAATCATAAAATGTTTTCTATACTTTACATCAATAATATTATCCATTCTAAAATTCTTAAATGAAAGGTAGGAACCTATTAAATAAGAGTTATCCTTAAAATAGTGGTCCATAGCTTTTAATAAAAACTCTTCATTACTAAAAGCATAATTGCTAGTTCCCGTATAATCAAAAATTATATCAATAGCTTTATGTTTTAAAGGCAAATGTAAAAAGTCAGCGCATATAAACATAACTTTCTTTTTAATACCTGAAGCTTCTATTATAGCTTTCAAAAATTCCTGCCTCTTAATATCATGATCCATAGCTATATAAGTCAAATCGTCAGGAAGACTTTCATATATATATCTAAGTAAAAATCCCATACCTGAACCTAGATCTATAGCTACTTTCCCCTTAAATTCCTCTAAGTTTATCTTTTTATAAGTCCATTCTAAGCCTATAAACATCTTTGTAAGATAATTAGGACTAGTACTATTAATATATTCTTCTATGTATGCATAGTTATTCCTATCTCCGCTATGCTCTAAGAAGGTGTTGCCTATTAAAATTCCATCATCTATAATATATTCTTCTCCACAATGGCACCTAAGCTTGCCACTTAATATTTGATTGTTAGATACCTGAGCATCATGAAGAACTAAATCTCCTCCACATTTTGCGCAGGAAAAAAGATTTAACGCTGTGATGTCAATACCTAGCTTAAGCCCCGAAGCTTGGGTTTTAGTAGAAAGCCTAGCTATTTCCTCCTGGAGCTTTTCCTTTACCTCCTTTAATTCTTCCAGTTGTTTCACTACACTAGCGTACTTATTGTCAAAAAAAGCTTTATAATAACCATCTTGCTCATAGGGTGTAAGCTTTGCTAGTCTTTTATATAAAAATATAGATTTTATTTCACTTAAGGAAAAACCTAATTCCTTTAAATATATTATATCCGATAAATCCTTTTGGCATCTTTCATCAAAATCATATTGACCGCCTTGTTTTTCTGGTACTATAAGTCCTAAATCCATATAATGTCTTATAGCATCAACGCTGAGATTATTCTCTGAAGAAAACTTGCTGATCTTCATTATCCTATCCCCCATATCTATAAAATAGCTTATCTCTACTTCTATAATTAAATATACCATAAAACATGATGTGTAATAAAAATAACTCATATTATTTCAACAATCTTCCCGCAGAATTAAGCTTAACCTTAACCTTTAAATCTATAATGGCCTCTTCAAAAGAAGAATTTAGAGTTTTTAGCTTATTGCGCCCAAATTTAGCATAAGAAAACTTTTCAATATCAAATACATCGATCTTATACTCCTCTTGGGCCTTCTTGATAATAGCCTTCAAATTTTTCTCTAGCTCCTGCTCAAAGCTTTTCTCTACCTCCTCTATATCTTTCTTATCTAAAGCCACCTCTGTATGTTGTGTATCTAGCTTAATTTCGCCTTTTATATTAACTCTTATATCATATTTTATCTTATTGTCTACGTAGGAAACCTTTACCTTACGCCTTGAAGTACCATAAATATCTATATACTGATTTTTAATAGGTGTCATATTGCTTAGATAAGACTTTCCTTTGTGATTTCTTAGAAGATTTACGTATAATGCTTCATTTATGGGAATAATTCTAATCAGCATATCCTTATCAAAGACTGCAAGTCCTGATATTTTCACTATATCCTTTTCTTGTTCTATGTAGGGAATTATCATCCTCCTGCCTTCTTGATAATACATATAAAGTATATCTTTTAACTGATTTTTTTTATTAAAAAAATAGGCATCTGCTGAAGTTTCAATCATTCCTTCTAAGGCCTCAGAACTGGTGATATTTGATTTTGGTGTTAATCTTAATATATCCTCTGCCTTCCCTTTACATATGGCTACTACAGGAGTTAAGCTCCTTTCATAATCCCTTACATAAGAATCTAGTAAATCTTTAATACCTATTCGCGCCCTTTGCTCTCCTATTAAATATATTCTAACATTGCTTATTAAGGTTTTTTTAGGTATCCTTAAATGTCTATCATTTCTATTTCCGTAAAGGGTATTTCCCAAAGAAGAAATTACATTTTTTTGAATAGTTTTATTACCTCTAAAAAGCAAATACTCTATAGAATTTACATAAAAATCATTATCAACATCATATCCACTTCCTGCAGTCAAGGTTAATTTTTCAATAGGTACCCTATCATAGCATCCTCCCATAAAAAGCAAGGCTGACAGTAATATAAAAATTTTAATTCTTTTCATGAACTTCACCTGTCTTTTTCATAAAGCTTAAAATAAGTGTTAATGAACTCCAAAGCACAATAAATATTATTTGAAACTTCAAAGTTTTATTTGCAAAACTGCGTCTATTAGCCTCCGGAACCAGTATAAAAGTTACTAGGAATACAAGAAGTGAAGATAAGACACAGGCTTTTTGATAAGGCATCCTTGTAAGCTTTGAAGCACAATAGGATACTACAAATTGTTCGCAAGCAAGAGTTTTAATTATTACTCCACTCCATAGAAATAAAAATAGGGATTCAAGGTTTGATATTACAGGCAGTTCCCTAGTACCTACAAGAAATACCAGTGGATACTCAAGCTTAGAAGCTAAATTCCATCCAATACAGCCTATGGTTATAAATACTGTAAAAGTATAGATAAATATGGTTATTATACTTCCCATAATACCTGATTTAAGAGTTTTACTTTTATCTGTAACAAAGGATATAGAAAAAAATATCACCTCTATACCAACATAAGCCTCAAAGCTCCCTGGAACAGCTTTTAAAAGGCCCTTTACATCATCTACTATGGGTAGAAGGTTAGTACTGCTTATATTATTTATAAACAATGCAGGCATCAGTAAAAGTATCAAGGTAATATAAAAAACTAGCTCTGTTAATCTTCCTACGTTAGTTAATCCGTTCATAGTAGTTATAATTAACAATAATAAAGTGAAAAAAATGATAATGTAAGGTGAAAAAAAAGTTAGTATAAAAGATTGCAATACATTAGCAAAGCCTGCCAATAACAAAGCCTCTGTAACTATATAATGAATAAAAAACAAAATAATAAAAACATAGGATAAAGTTTTGCCATAAATTTTTCTGCACATTTCAAAAAAATCTACATAATTAACATTCTTAAATATTTTATTAACTATAGTTATAAGATATATAGGATAAGCTCCCCCTAAGAATGCAGCTATCCATCCAGAGTGGTGAGCTTTTTCGCTGACATCCGCTGAAAGAAATAAAATACCTATACCTATCATTGCCCCTTGAACCAAAAATAAATATTGATTTTTAGTTATAGAGTTACTCACCTTGCTCATCCTGATCTTCCCCCTTGTCAGTTATCTCATAACTCTTAGGCTTTTTAATTGTCCTCATTAAGGGGAACCTGATTAAGAAATCCTTTAAATCCTTTTGCCTTACAGGAGCTATAGGTGAAAAATAAGGAACTCCAAAGGATTCCATCTTAATTAATACAATCAACATTAGGTAGACCCCAAATATAACTCCATAAAATCCAAAAATCTGCGCCAATAAAAGCAATGGAAATCTCAACAGCCTTATAGATAGTGCCATTTCATAATTTGGTATCAAAAAACTTGATATTACAGTAATAGCTACTACAAACAAGGTAGAATAGCTGGCTAAATTTGCCCTGGTGGCAGCATCACCAATAACTAGTCCTCCTACTATAGCAAGAGTAGTTCCTATGGGACTAGGTAGCCTCAGTCCCCCTTCCCTCAAAATTTCTACTGCTAGCTCCATGCCTAGAATTTCAAAAAAGGGCGGCAAGGGTATATTAAGCCTTGAGTCTATTAGAACCGCTACCAGCTTAAAGGGTAAAAGCTCTGAATTATAGGCTAATACAACTAAGTAAATGGGGTCTAAAATTAGTACTAAAAATACTCCTATTAATCTTAAAATTCTTGAGAATGTGGCTATAAAGACCCTTTGAGAATAATCGTCAAAGCCTTGAAAAAACTCAATAAAGGTTGCAGGGACTACAAGGGCTGAAGAGCTTTCTGCTACTAATATTGATGCTTTTCCTTCTAGCAGATCCGCAGCTACCTTATCTGGGCGTTCTGTACTTTTAGCAGTGGGAAAAATATTCAATGTATAATTATCAATAAACTGCTCTATAAATCCTGCTGACAGCATAGAAGGAGTTTTTACTGAGGATATCCTTACTTTTATGTTTTCTAATACTTTTGCATCAATAATCCCATCTATATACACTAAATATACTGGTGTTTGAGTTATATCTCCTAGGATGTATTTATCCACCTTTAAACTATGGCTTGAAATTTTTCTTTCCAGCATGGTTATATTCATTTCTATATTTTCCACAAAGCTTTCTCTAGAAGCTTTTACAGATTTTTCTGTAGAAGATTCCTCAATAGCTCTATAATTATCGCTAGCAGTGTTACAAATAATAGCCTCTGCATATCCCTCTATTAAAATAATAGATTTTCCCTTTAATAAACTAGCACATAAAAATTCTATACTTTCTGACCTTTCACAACTGCTTGAAACTAAGTATTTCATCATAAGCTCTGATAGTAAGTTTTTATCCTGATTTAAAGGCTTCTTGATAAAAAATAATAGAGGATGTACAATGCATTCTTCAATATATCTTCTATCTGCTATATGGTTTACATATATTATGAAGCATCTAATACCTTCATTAATGATGATTTCTTTCTTAGTAAAATTATGATTATTGAAAAATCTCATGGTTATTTCATTAACATTATCTAATAAATCTATAGTTAACAATTTTTTATTCATAATCTCTCACCTTTAAATTAGTATTAAAACCTAAGGCAAAGTCATGTACCACCAGCTGAGCTGGTGGCTTGATTAAGCCCTATAAGGGCATGGTACTGGCGGCGCTACTCGCGCTCTGAAAAAACCGCCAATCGCAAAACTTTTACAGCGGCCACCCTCGTTGGGTGGCTTTTTTATTTGCTACCTTTTGCTGGCTCGCCCGTGAACGGGTCAATATATTCTTTCATACTTATCTGTTCTGCTATTTGATCTTCTTGAAGTTGATTTTGTATATATTTTGCAACTGCAGTTTTATTTCTTCCAACTGTATCTACATAATATCCTCTGCACCAAAAATGTCTGTTACCATATTTATATTTTAAATTTGCAAATCTATCAAAAATCATCAAGCTACTTTTCCCTTTTAATATTCCCATGAATTTTGATACACTCATTTTTGGTGGAATACTTACCAGCATATGTACATGATCTGGACATGCATTTGCTTCTATTATCTCTACTCCATTTCTTATACATATCTCTCGTAGTATCTTGCCGATTTCTGCTTTATATTTCCCATATATTATCTGTCTTCTATACTTTGGCGCAAATACTATATGATATTGACACCTCCATTTTGTATGTGTTAAGCTTTCTATGTCGTTACCCATACGACACACCTCCTATGATATTTTGTTTTGCGATTGTCAGTCGCTTTCATTTTATCATAGGAGTTTTTTTGTTCAGAGCTAAAGCCATTTTATCCACTGGCATAGCCAGTGGTTATCAAAGCAAATATACAAGGGCAAAATTCCTATTTTAGAATTTTGCCCTTGTATATCTTGAAATAACCTTTTTAATCTTCTTTACCCATTAGCTTTGTTATAAGCTCTAATACTTTTAAGTATATCCATATAAGCGTTACTGTTAATCCAAAAGCAGCATACCACTCCATATACTTTGGCGCACCTGCTCTTACATTCTGATTTATAAATTCAAAATCTACAATTAGATTTAAGGCTGCAATAATTAGAACTATAGCGGTAAAGGCTATGCCTATAGGTCCATTGCTATGAATATAGGGTATACTAACCCCAAATAACGCTAAAATAAAGGTTAAAAGGTATATCATGCCAATAGAAAGAGTGGCAATAATAACAAACTTAGAAATTCTAGCCCCTAGCCCTGGTACCGCCCTATATATTAATAGCATGGTTATAGATATAGCCATAGTCAATAATATAGCTGGAAAAACTACCCCTGGATACCTCTGATTTACTAATTGGGACACTACGCCTAGTACTACCCCCTCAGAAACCGCGTACAGAGGTGAGGTTATAGGAGCTAATAAAGGAATGAAACTAGTGATAAGTGTGGTTATCATTCCTATTACTACGGCTATTCCCATAAAAATAATATGAGTTTTGCTATAAAGTGAAAAATTAAAATATGAATAAAAAGCGCTTAGAGCTACAAGGATAACCAAAATAAGAGCTTTTATTTTCGTACCTCCTAAGGTCATATCATTATCATAAGCATTATGCTTAGTCTTTTTAAATCCATTTATCAATATAGTATTGGCTTTCATTTTCTATACTTCCTCCTCTCATATTTTAGATTATATATTAGTACTCTTAAACTAAGATTAAAAAAATCTTAAATTAACATTAAAATACTTTTATTGTATATCATATAGTTTTTAATAGGTTTATTATTTCCTTAACATAAATTATTAAGAATATGCTCAACATATAAATAACATTTCTTAATATTAATTGCCTAGAATTTAACATGAATTTAACAAAAATAGACTCTTATACAATGATATAATTATTTTGGAATTATGAAATATTAATTTCAAAGTCACCAAGACATCGGGAGGGCTCTCCCAATATTTTAAATTATTATTTTTTCTACTGCCCAAATACATATTTTTTATCTATATTTTTAGATATGGAGGATTCTTATGAAAGAGTTGATTTTTGGACTTATAGGCGGAACAGCATTATTAATGTATGGTGTTGACAAGATGGGAGAGGGACTTGAAAAAGCATCAGGAAATATGATGCGTAAGATCCTATCTGTGCTCACCGGAAAAGTATGGAGTGCCTTTTTAGTAGGTACTTTCTTAACTGCTCTAGTTCAGAGTAGTACAGCCATTACCGTATTGACAGTAGGCTTTGTAAATGCAGGTCTTATGAAGCTTCCTCAGGCTATTGGAATTATTTATGGTGCTAATATTGGAACTACCATCACTGCTCAGCTTATGGCTTTCAGCTTTAGCTTTAAATTAACCGATATCGCTCTGCCTGTACTTGGCGTAGGTTTTTTGGTAAGCTATTTTGCTAAAAACAAAACCCTTAAAAACTTTGGTGAAGCCTTAATGGGCTTTGGTATGATGTTCCTTGGATTAAAAATACTTAATTCAGGTATACCTTTTATGAAGGATAACGAAACCTTGAAATTTTTCTTTGAAACTTATGCTTCTATACCTGTAGTGGGAATATTATTAGGTGCCGCAGCTACTGCTCTAGTTCACAGCAGTAGTGCAACGGTAGGATTAGTAATGGTGCTAGGCCAAGCGGGTTTGATAGATATACAAACTGCGGTTTGCATAATGTTAGGAGATAATATAGGTACTTGTATAACTGCTCAGCTTGCAAGCCTTACTGGAAATATTCATGCAAGGAGAACAGCTTGGGCTCATACCTTATATAATATATTCGGTGTGGCTTTAACCTGGATTACACTGCCACTTTTTGTTAAGCTAGTTGAAATTACTACGGTTTATCTTCAACCAACATCAGACATAAGCGCACAGATTGCAAACTCTCATACTATATTTAATCTAATAAGCGCATTGATATTCCTTCCACTTACTAAGTATTATGTTAAATTCTTAGAAACCGTAATTACAAGCAAAGATGAAAAGCTCCAAAAGACCATGGTTTTGGATAGATTACTATTACATACCCCCGTAGCAGCTATTAAGGCCACTATATCTGAAATTACAAAAGGTACTGAGGTTACAAAGAAAATGGTAAAGCAAATTATAACTTCCTTCAGGGATGGTAATGAAAACATCATTGGGGAAGTAAGTGATAAAGAAGCTATTGTAAATCAGCTTCAAAAGGACGTTATTGGCTACATTGTAGATATATCTAAGCAGCCCTTAACAGATTCAGAGTCCTATATGGTTCCAGCTCTTATGACAGGTATCAACAATGTAGAGAGAATTGGAGACCATGTAATGGATATAAGCGTTTTGGTGAACAGCTCCATTCGAAATAATCTTTCCATCACAGAGGCTGCTAAATTAGAATTAGGTAAGCTTGAAAATGTATTAATGGATATGTTTGACAACACCATAAAGGTCTTTACAGAATATGATGAGGGTCTAATATCTAAAATCGAAGCTCTTGAGGATGAAGTGGATAGGCTATGTAAAGAATTTGAAGAAAATCACTTAAATCGTCTAAATAACAATGAATGCAGCATTGAGTCAGGAGTTGTATTCTTAGATATAATAAATCATCTAGAGCGTATAGCAGACCATATATACAAAATTTCTCTACTAACTAAAGAAAACTTTAATGAAATGATAACTAAAGCATCATAAAAAAAGCGACGAAAGTCGCTTTTTTCAATGCACAAGGCATAATTACAGTGTTCTTATAGCTTCCTCTAATCTATGCATTGCTTCTTCTATATAACTTCTAGGACATCCTATATTCATTCTTTGGAATCCCTCTCCTGCTTCCCCAAACATAACTCCACTATTAAATTTTATCTTAACTTTGTTAAGCAAGAATTCATCCAGCTCTTGTTGCTTCATTCCCAATGCCCTCATATCTAGCCATAGAAGGTAGGTCCCCTCTGGCTTAAACATTTTTATATTAGGTATTCTTTCTTCTATAAAGCTCTTTACATAATCCACGTTTTCCTCTAGATATTGCAATAAGTCCTTCAAGTAATCTTCTCCATATTTATAGCAAGCTTCCAAGGCAGTTATGCCAAATACATTTCCCCAGTTCATTCCTACTCTTGAGGCTATAAAGGTATCTCTTAATGAGTCATTAGTTATAATAGCAAAGGCTTGGCTTAGTCCTGCCACATTAAAAGTCTTGCTTGGTGCCATTAAAACTATAGAATTTTGAGCAAATTCTTCTGATATGGCTCCAAAGCAGCTATGTTTATTCCCTTTATATATTATGTCTGAATGTATTTCATCAGATACTATAATCACATCATTTTCTATGCAAGCATTTCCAAAGCTTATTAGCTCTTCCCTGCTCCATACTCTTCCCACAGGATTATGTGGACTACATAAAATAGCAAGTTTAGTATCCTCTTCTTTACATAATTTTTTTAAATTTTCATAGTCCATCACATACTTTTCGCCCGCAAGCTTTAATTGGTTGTTTTTTGAAACCCTTTTTAGACCTTTTACCACATTTTTAAAGGGATGATATACAGGTTCTTGTATTATAACCCCTTCTCCTTCTTTAGAAAAACCTTGCACTGATGAGGATATACCATCCACTACTCCTGGTAAAAACACTATCCATTCCTTTTTTATCTGCCAGCCATAATTCTCTCTTACTCTATCTATAATAAGCTTGTATACCTCTTCTTTTGGGTAGGTATATCCAAAAACAGCGTGGTCAGCTCTGCTCAAAATAGCTTCCTGCACTTCCTTAGGGCAAGGCAAGTCCATATCCGCTACCCACATGGGTAATAGTTCTTCTCCAGAACAATTTAAAGCTTCATCCCACTTTACACAGGTAGTATTTTTTCTATCTATAATTTTATCAAAATCATATATCATAAAAGCACCTCCAGCTTATTTTATTTTGAATGAATGTATTTAGGCATCAGATGGAAAATAGCAAATCAGGTATATTATTATGCTGAATAAGTATTTTTGAAGATGCCTTATCTTTAATTATAGCATTAAAATAAATATAACACTAAGAATTTACTGGGAGCTTAAAGTAAAAGACCACAAATATTTATTTGCAGCCTTTTAACATTATATACTTCTTTATAAAACTTTCTTCTATTAATACTATCTAAATACTAAACTTTTTAATCATGTTCTTTAATTTTTCAGCCATCTGCGATTGATCTTGAGCAGAAACAGCTAACTTTTGTATTAGGTTTGTAGTCTCATCTACACTGCTTAATATTTCTTCTGAGCCTGCCGCAGATTCCTCTGCCGTTGCAGAAACATTTTGTATAGCCTCATTAACCTGCTCAATGGATTCCAGCATCATTTTACTAGCAGAAGCGATGCCTGTAGCGATTTCGTTTACAAACTCTGCATCCTTTTCATACTGCACCCCAGTTTCTATAAGCAGCTCATAATTAGGCTTAACATTGTTTAGCATATAATCAAGTATATCTTTTCCACTATTTGAAAGATTGTCAAAGGCCTGTTGAACTTGACTTACTATACCTTGAATTTTATTCACAGCCGTTGAAGATTGTTCTGCTAACTTTCTAACTTCCTCTGCCACCACTGCAAAGCCTCTTCCTTGCTCTCCAGCTCTAGCTGCTTCTATAGCTGCATTTAATGCTAATAAATTAGTCTGCGCCGCAATATCACCTATGGAGTTGGCCATGGTCTTAACTTCTTCTACAATCCTTCCTTCTTCTATGGCCTTTACTATATTGGCTTCATTTTTAGCATATATATTATTTCCTGTTTCAATAGCCTTATAAGCTTTCTCCTTTATATCCGTAGCTCTATCTTTAATTTCTTCCGAAGAAAGCTTGGCCCCGTTAGCCTTATTTGCAAGCTCTGAGGTTGTAGAGCTGATTTCCTCGGCGGAGGCACTGACTTCTTCTGTAGTACTACTTAAATCTTCTGCTCCTTTAGAGATTTGCTTTGTGGATTCATTTACATTGACCATTCTATGTGAAATTACCTCCATGGTATTGTTAACCTCTAAGGATGACTTTACTATATTATCAGTGGTATTGGTAATCTCCTTTATTAGGTTTTGTAAACTTGAAATCATCTTATTATAAGAAGAAGCAATCTGCCCTATTTCATCCTTACTGTTAATATTAATTCTTGAAGTTAAATCTCCTTCGTTTTGTGCCAATTCATTTAATCTGTCTGATATATCTTTAAGTTTTGATATCTTTTTATATAAAATTACAAAGGTCATTATTATAAATATCCCTAGTAAGGCTACTAAAAAATTTGTTACATAGAGTGCTATATTTAAATTCCTTTTTGCTACTGAAGCCTCATTAGCAGCTCTTGTATTCATTTTATTTTGAAACTCGCTAATAGGAGCCGCGATTATATTTTTATTATTATCATAATTACTGCCAAACACTAATTTTCTAGCCTTATCATAGTCCCCTTGCGCCACTGCCTTCATAGCCTCATCTTCTATAACTACTAAGGCATCAGAACTACTCTTAGCCTTTTCTATTAGGTCTAGCTCTTCCTTAGGAGCATTTAAATCTTTTAATTTTTGTACCACTCTATCCCTAGTTTTAGTTTCGTTCACTTCTCTCCAATAGTTATCATAGTGGACTTTTTCGCCAAACTGTACGTATCTCCTTACTTCATTAGTAAGATAATCTGAGGCAGAGGCTAAATCTATACCTAATTGCTTGAACTCAGCCTGCCTTGCTACAGCTGTCCTTTCTTTTCCAAAGCTCACATTTAATACATATACACTGGAAGCTGTCATCAATAGAATGACCATAAAAATTCCGCTCATTAATTTCAGAAGCTTTGAGATACTCATCTTTTTCACTCTCCCTAAATATAAAAATAAATCAATTTTTAATAGTAACATAAGTTCAATTTAAATATGCACTATATCACTATTAAATTTTTGATATATATTCGATATTTTTTTACTAATTCCTTTATTTTTTTCACATTAAATTTTAGTTACTTATAGCCTTAAAACATCAATATTGGCAATATTCTTGCTGTAAGTATAAAATTCATTGCAATAAAAAAGTTGTAAAAATAGACATTTTTCTACTTTTACAACTTAATTAAATAATTATTTATTTACCAGAACGTACACTGTTCCATAGTAGGCTTTTCTTTGCATATAGTTCCTAGCGAATACTCCTCATCATCTTCCTCATATTGCTCTAGACTTATCAAAGCACCAATCAAAGCCGTTACCTCAGCTTCAATATGAAAACCTTCTATACTTAAGGTTTCAATATTCCCGTTTTCATTGATACAAGTAGCTACTGTATCAAAAACGTCTTCCTCAGAATTATATACTATATTAGTGCTTAAAATTTTTAGTTGTGCCCTTCTGATAATTTTTCTGTACTCTTCTGCATTTTCCTCATCACATACATCTTTCTCCCCAAAAAAAGCTTTAAACAAAATGCCCCCCTCCTTTAACACTATTTAAAGTCTTTTAGCAGCTCTAAAGCTATTTCTTTTTGATCTCCTCGAACTAAAACTCTCATAGGTACTCCCATCAATCCCCCATGAAGAGTGGAAAACTGTTCTCCTTGTACAAAATAAACTATTTCATTTGCCTCTAATATAGATTTTATTAAAGCCACATCTAAAGGTTTATACACATTTAAAATGTGCTCAAAATCTATAGGCTTTTCTTTTTCCATAGCTTTTTCTTTCATTAATATACTCACTCCTTTAATAAAGTTTTTATATCTTTCCATAAGAAGCCATATTCTTTATACAGCTTACCTCCTATCTCCACTTCTTTTTCTTTAGACCTAATCCCACCCATAGCCTCATAAAATCCGCAGGAAGGATTTTGCTTTAAGGCCCATATTATCATAGAATTAACCTTTAACTTGCCTTTTAATGCTTCACAAAACTTCTTAATTAATAGTCTTCCTATTCCTTTTTTATGATATTCCTTTAAGATGTACAGAGCATATATCTCTCCAAAATCCTTGCCCACATCCCATCTTGCAAAGCCACCTGCAGCAAAACCTACTACAGTGCCTCCTGCCTCTGCTACATAAATTATGTCATCTATATTTTTATTAATAATCCGTTCTTCCCAAGCTTTTTCTTTACACTCATAGTTAAGCTTATTTAAAAAATCTTTATCTATTATTCCCTCATAAGCACTCTTCCAGCTATCTACATGAACCTTTGCCAAAGCATTACAATCTTTTAATTCTGCTTCTCTTATAATAACCATAGCCTTCACCTCTTCTGTAAAATTCTCCTTATATAAAGTTTACCAAATTAAATGACGTATTTCAAAATTTTCTTAAAATTCTTTTTTTACAGCACATAACTTTATTAAATTGCCTTCAGCAATACTTATTAGCTTTTTTGCTGTTAAGTGAATAATTTTGCTATAACTGCTTAAAGTATTATATATAGGAGGATGTGAAAAACATAGGTGTTCTTTTTCACGGACCGCTCATGGGGCTCCATGCGCGGTGTAGGGAAACCTATAGAACACCTTTTTTCATAACCTCCTATAAAGCTACACCTTCATAAGGAGGACATCTAGTAATGAATGGAGAAACCACCGGCATACTTTCTAAACTCTTATGGATTATTATTTTAATTATAATAAATGCATTTTTCTCAGCCTCAGAGATGGCTATAGTTTCTGTAAATAAAGCAAAGATTGCACTTTTGGCTAACGAGGAAGATAATAAAAAAGCCCAAGGCTTATTAAAGCTGCTTGAAGAGCCAAGTAAATTTCTTGCTACTATCCAAGTGGGCATAACCTTGGCAGGATTTTTAGCCAGTGCCTCTGCAGCAACTTCTCTATCAAGGCCCTTAGCAAAATTTTTAGAGGATTTAAAAGTACCTGCTAGCACTCAATTAGCACTACTCATAGTAACCATAATATTATCTTACCTAACCTTGGTCCTAGGAGAACTATTTCCTAAAAGGTTGGCTCTGCAAAATTCAGAGTCCATAGCTATGTTTGCAGCAAAACCCATAGCTCTCGTATCAAAGATAACTCTGCCCTTCGTTAAGGTACTTACCTTCTCTACCAATATATTAATGAAGATATTCGGCATTGATATTAACAATATAGAAGAAAAGGTATCAAAAGAGGAAATCCGTATGATGATTGATGTAGGAGAAGAGAACGGTGTACTAAATCAGACAGAAAAGGAAATGATAGATGGTATCTTTGAATTTGATGACACTTTAGCTAGGGAGGTTATGACTCCTAGAATTGATGTTTTTGCTATTGATATAAATACCCCCATAGAAAAAATAGTGGAAGATATTTCATCAGAGCAATATTCAAGAGTGCCTGTATATGAATATGATATTGATAATGTAATAGGCATATTATACATGAAGGACTTATTTCCTAGAGTTATAAAAGGAGACTTAGATGAAAAAGTTTTAAGAAATATATTAAGACCAGCTTATTTCGTGCCAGAAACCAAGAATATAGATACCCTCTTTAGAGAACTGCAGTTAAATAACAGTCATATAGCCATATTAATAGATGAGTACGGAGGCTTCTCTGGTATTGTTACCATAGAGGATCTGATTGAAGAAATCGTTGGAAACATCTTCGATGAATATGATGAGATTGAAAATGAAGATATAGTAAAAATAGACCAAAATACCTATGTAGTAGGAGGATTAATACCCATTGATGATATAAACGAAACCCTGCATCTGAAGCTTCCTTCAGAGAATCATGATACCATAGGAGGCTTTGTAGTAGATCTTTTAGGTACCATCCCCAAGGATTCTGATAACCCACTAATAGAATATGAGAACATAACCTTTAAAATAGAAAAGGTGGAAGAGAAACGCATTGAGGAATTGATTATATATATTAATTGATATATAAACTTACAAAAGCAAGCATACCTAACATTTGTATGCTTGCTTTTATTTTGTTATATTAATGAATCATCTACTACTTTCTGTATCTCTGACTTTGTTAAATTATTGCCTTTTACTTTTTTAGCTGCTAATATATTTTGACTTATTAGTTTAATATTATCTGATTTTACTCCTGTTATTCCCAAGGTTGTATAATAACTTAGGGTTGTACTTCCTTGATTTATGTTTGTAAGTGCACTTGCTATTACATTTATATTACCTTGCAACTTACTTAGTGTACTGTTATCTTTTCCCTTTACCGCTTCGTTTATATCTACTAAGTTTATTTCTGTTACATTTGTTACTCCTACAATTTTATAGTCTTCTAAAGTTGCTAGTCCAGCATTTATTCTTGCAAATGCTTCATCTATACTCTTCAATGAATCATCTACTACTGCCTTTATTTCTGCCTTTGTTAAATTGTTTCCTTTTACCTTTTTAGCTGCTAATATATTTTGACTTACTAATTTAACATTATCTGATTTCACTGTTGTTATTCCTAAGGTGGTATAATAGCTTAAGGTTGTACTTCCTTGGTTTATGCTTGTAAGTGCAGTTGCCACTCCATTTATATTATTTTGTAATTTACTTAATGTACTGTTATCCTTACCCTTTACTGCCTCATTTATATCTACTAAATTTATTTCTGTTACACTTGTTGCTCCTACTAATATATAGTCTTCTAAAGTTGCTGCTCCGTTATTTATTCTTGCAAACGCTTCCTCTATACTCTTCAATGAATCATCTACTACTATCTGTATTTCTGCCTTTGTTAAATTGTTCCCTTTTATCTTTTTAGCTGCTACTATATTTTGGCTTATTAATTTAACATTGTCTGTTTTCACTGTTGTTATTCCTAATGTTGTGTAATAACTTAATGTTGTATTCCCTTGATTTATGTATGAAAGTGCGGTTGCCATTGCATTTATATTATTTTGTAATTTACTTAATGTACTGTTATCCTTCCCTTTTACTGCTTCATTTATATCTACTAAATTTATTTCTGTTACATTTATTGCTCCTACTAAAGCATAGTCATCTAAAGTTGCCGCTCCAGCATTTATTCTTGCAAATGATTCTTCAAGACTCTTCAACGAATCATCTACTACCTTCTGTATCTCTGCCTTTGTTAAATTATTTCCTTTTACTTTTTTAGCTGCTACTATATTTTGGCTGATCAATTTAATATTATCTGCTTTTACTGTTGTTATTCCTAAGGTTGTATAATAACTTAGGCTTGTACTTCCTTGATTTATGTTTGAAAGCGCGGTTGCCATTACATTTATATTACCTTGCAACTTACTTAGTGTACTGTTATCTTTTCCCTTTACCGCTTCATTTATATCCATTAAATTTACTTCTGTTACATTTGTTGCTCCTACTAATATATAATCTTCTAAAGTTGCTGCTCCATCATTTATTCTTACAAATGCTTCTTCAAGACTCTTCAATGAATCATCCACTATCTTCTGTATCTCTGCCTTTGTTAAATTATTTTCTTTTACTTTTTTAGCTGCTACTATATTTTGGCTTATCAATTTAATATTATCCGCTTTTACTGTTGTTATCCCTAAGGTTGTATAATAGCTTAGGTTTGTACTTCCTTGATTTATGTTTGAAAGCGCGGTTGCCATTACATTTATATTACCTTGCAACTTACTTAGTGTACTGTTATCTTTTCCCTTTACCGCTTCATTTATATCTATTAAATTTATTTCTGTTACATTTATTGCTCCTACTAAAGCATAGTCATCTAAAGTACCTATTCCTTCATTTATTCTTGAAAATGACTCTGCTACTTTATTAGGTAATTCTAATATTATTTGCTCTATTTCAGCTTTTATTAAATCAGTTCCCTTTAATCTTCTTGTTATCTTTACCATTTCATTTACTTGCTTTAAATTATCTGCAGTAACACCTTCCACTCCTATTGTTTTATAACTATTTAAAGTTGCTGTACCTGCATTTATTTGTGCAAAAGCTGCTTTGATATTTAGTTCTATTGTAATCTGATTTATGGCATCAAGCACATTCACTTGCACATTACTTGCATCTAGTTCTTTTCCTTTAATTCTCTCATTTAATAAATTTAAATTATTAATTTTTTTACTGTCTATTCCTACTATTTCATAATCTTTTAAGGTTGCATTGCCTAAGAATATATTGTTAATAGATTTTCTTATTTTATCATCTTCATATACTGGAACATTTACATAAAGATAATCCTTTTTAGGATAGTCCCCGGAGTTATATGGTGGTATTGTCACCACTTCAATATGATGTTTACCTGGGGTTAAATGCTTTACAACAAATGCCTTAAATGTATCATTACCTACAGTATTATAATCTATTAAATTTTCATCCTCCTTTCCTATTTGGTTTCCATCAACATATACATAAGTATAATTGGTATTATTTGTAATTTTAGTTTGTATTATAACTTCTTTTGTACTTACATTATATGTTTTTCCTGAAAAGTCTACAGCTTGCATGTTTTGCGGCTGAAAAGTAAATTCATCATATGTAAAATACCTTCTATTAGCGTCACCAACTTGAGTTATTTTAAAACTCCAAGTCGGGCCAGCAAGTGCCTGTACTTGTTTTGCACCTAAAGCTACTAATAAAACTGCTGGAATTAAAAATATTATCATAGCTCTTTTGAATTTTTTCACATTTATATCCTCCTTTTTCCTAATATTATATATATTAACCTATTTTTCTATATAAATCAAATTAATTTTTATTTTTACAAATATTTTCGAAATAATTTTAATTATAATCTAATTTATTATAAATTTATGCTTTTCGGCACATGTAATAATAAATCCTTTTATTATATTTCCTGATTTTTTTACGCCACTTACAATATTATATGAATAGCTATTTTTTTATTTTCCAAATCTTTATTATTTTTGTATATTAAGTATTTTGTTTAATATACGAGAATATTATTAAATTTAATCTAAAGGAGAATTGTCATGGAAAAAGTAAATACTAATACTAGTAATAATTATCAAAAACTTAATATTAATGGAAATCAAAATGTTTATCAAGTTTCTGCAAATTCCACATTAAATAAAGATGAAGTTGAAAAGGTTAAATATGCTGATAAAATAGAGATAAATGAGAAAAACGACAATATAATCAATGTAAAAAAAGCCCATGATGCTTTTAAAGAAGCTTGTTCTGAATTCGGAACTGTACAAACCTCTATGGGTGGTTCTTCCGATATGAGTTATTACTATAATACGGTTGTTGAGATAATGAAGTCTCGCGGCATCCCAGTATCAACTTTTGTTCTTGATGGACAAAATAACTCTAACTTTCTAGATTTCATAGATAAGGTAAAAGATTTTGCTAAAGAATTATCTATATCTAATCCCAACTTTTTGCCTGATGGCTTCTCTAATTTTTGTGACTTGTTTAAAGATAAGCTTACACAATATGGATGTAGATAAACATAAAAAGCACTATGCTACTAATAAAATTACGGAGATTTGTTATGGAAAAAATAAATGCTAGCACTAATTATCAAAAACTTAATATTAATTATAATCAAAATGTTTATCAAGCTTCTGCAAATTCCACATCAAATAAAAATGAAGTTGAAAAGGTTACATATGCTGATAAAATAGAAATAAATGAGAAAAATGAAAATATAATCAATGTAAAAAAGGCTCACGACGCCTTTAAAGAGGCTTGCTCTGAATTTGGAAGCGTCCCAACTTCTATGGGTGGGCTCTCTGATATGAGCTTGTACTACAATATGGTTGTGGATCAAATGAAATCTCGTGGCATCCCAGTATCCACTTTTGTTCTTGATGGAAAAAATAACTCAAACTTTCTAGATTTTATAGATAAGGTAAAAGACTTTGCTAAAGAATTATCTATAGCTAACCCTAACTTTTTACCAGATGGCTTCTCTAATTTTTGTGACTTGTTTAAAAATAAGCTTACACAATATGGTTGTAAATAAATTAATGCACAATGCACAGTTCACAATTCACAATGAGGGAATTTTTTTCTCCACTGACGCTGCGAAAAAATTGAGAATTTGTAAAGCGTGGCTAATGCTTAGCCACGACTTTCTTAAAGAAGTGGCGTAGCCACATAAAAAATATAATCATAGATTTTGCGTAGTGTAACGGAGAAAAATCCTCCTCAATTGTGCATTGTGCATTTTGAATTGTGCATTGAAAAAAGCGATCTGAGTTTTTAGTGTTGCATCAACCCATTATTTGGAGTGTTGACATCTAATTGAAGTAAATACAAGTAAAAAATAGCAGGAATTTAACCAATGTTTAGGTTAAAACTGCTATTTTTATTATAATTATTTACATTTTTATATTGTCAACTGGAATAAATTACTTTAATGCAACAACAGAAGATCTGAGTCGCTTTTTTCTTAAAATCTTCACCAATATTAATTTAAAATCTCTACTTCAATAACCCTATCAAAGCATCTAACTGATTACTTATGTTTTGTAATATTGGAGTTTTTCCTGTTTGCATATCAGGAACGGCTTTTAGATCCTTTAAAAGCTCTTCATAGTTTTTAGCTTGCCTATCTTCCTTAATTTCTGTGTTTTTTGCTTTTATTCCTTCATTAATAGCTTTTAGCTTTTGCTGTTCTGCTTTTATAGCCTCCTGCTGAGCTTTTATTCCATCCTTTTTATCTTTTAAAGCTCCAGTTCCTTTCAAACCCTTTGTTAGGTTTTTGGCTTCTTGCTTCTTTTGCTTTATAGCATCCCTTAAAGCTTTATTCGCATCTTTATTACTCTTTATAGTCTGAGTAATAGTCTTAATTTCTTGACCATAAGGATTCTTAGCCTTTTGTGTACCTTCTGCACGCACTATAGTAGCTGGAACTATTAATGCCGCTGCTAAAGCTAATGGTGCTAATCTTAACATAGTCTTTTTTGCCATAATTCTTACCTCCTGTAAGATTTATTTTTACAATTATATTTTATCCTACAATAATTAAAAAGTAATATTATAAAAATTAAACTTTATTAAAAATAATAAAGTCGCGGCTCATAAGGAATTTAAATTTACCTCTTTAATTTTCTAATTTTTATTTCCGCCCCAATAAATACAATAAAAAAAAGTACAACTTGAAAAGATATCCCTAAATAAGTAAACAATTGTGCGGCTTCTGCTAATTCCTTAGTATTCTCATAAAGAAGATAAGCTATGCTAACTACAAAAAAACCTACAGGTGTAGAAATAAAGGTATAATCTTTCATATTAAAAAGACACGCAATCCCCTTGCATGAAGCTATTAAATAGCATGAAGACTTAACAAAAACTCCAAATATAAAACTTAAAATTATAATTAGCTCTATTCTTTCAAAAAAGTTTCCTATACTAATCCTTCTTAAAGATGTATATGAAGGAAAGTAGGAAGATGCAAAAGTACTGTATCCCAAAATCATAATATCAAATATTGTCATGGAAAGAAGCATTAACCCTGAAAACAACACACCTTTAGTAAAAATTTTTGAAGTCAAAGCTTTATTTTTTGGTGAGTTATATATCATTAGAAGAACAAGACCCTCTGTAAAAGGAAAACTAATTGCAGATAATGCTCCATTAATTACGGGTTTTACGCCATCATACATAATAGGTAATATATTTCTAGGTGACATATTATTTATCGATAATATATATCCCATAGTCAACATAAAGACTATTATAGGAACGAAAAAAACACAGAATCTTCCTAATGTACTTAGACCTTTCTTTAACATATATATACATAATAGTATTACTATGGTCATTATAAAAACTTGAGATATCTCTCTAATAGATACTACTCCGGTTATATATAAAAATTCGCCAAAATCTCTTATTATAAGCGCGTTAATTAATATAGCATATAGCATAAATAATGAAATAAATATTTTACCAAATATCTTGCCAAATACTATTTCACATATTTCAAATAAGTTTTTACCATGAAACTTCTTTGATAGTCTTGCATGGCATAAGCCAATAATTAAAGATATTATTATAGCAAGAATAATAGAAATCCATGCATCTACTTTAGCAGGTCTTGCTACTCCTAAAATAATTGATGATCCAAGTATACATAAAAAAATAATGCTTACTGCCTGTTTATCAGTTATTGTTTCCTTCATATGTTTTCACCTTACTAATAGAAAGTTATTTATTTCCTATAAAAAAACCTGACATAGCCTTTAAAATACTTCTTGGAAGTATTTGAAAATATGAAAGTGAAGAAATAATTATTAAAATTGTAGTTATTACACTATATATTATTAGCTCTTGCTTTTTCTTATGTTTATATAAAGTTACTATTTCAATAATCACAAAGAATAAACATATCACAATCAGTAAAAACAACATATCTCTACTCCTTAATATCAAGTTGTTCAGATATTGAAGCAGTACCTTTAAGTTTAACATCTACGCTTACATTAAACCTCATAGCTTCAAATACATTTGGCCAATCTTCTTCATATTCCTTCCATGCTTTAGAATATTTTTCTTTAAACTTTTTTCCAATACCAATAGAATCACTTTTTAAAGAATGCTGAAGTTTAAACATTAGCTTTTCAATATCTGTTATAATTTTCTTTTCTGTTTCCTTTTTAAGCTTCTCTCTTCCATTACTACTTAGAACATCTACTTTATAATTCATTATTTCTGCAATTTCAGCTTTGGTAGTTATTTTAATATTAACATTGAGTTCTTTGTTATTATGAGATGGTTCCAGTTTCACTTTACTTCTAAAAACTTCAATAGTTACCTTTTGTAATTCATTATCTTCAACCCATTGTACAACAAGTAATCCACCTTTCTCTTTATTTCTTAGAAGCCTTAAGGTTTTACTTTCATTCTCATTTAATACTCCCACCATTTTATCTTTTTTAAACACTGCAACACCATAAATTGGTTGTTTTTTTTCAGTTATCATAGAATTCATACTAAAAAGAGGTAATACAGCGCTTTTTCCTTCATAGCTCATGTCTTCCATGAGTTCATAAAATTTAACATAATCATATTTTGAGACTTTATCAACATTTTTCATAGTATTATTAATAAAGCTTGATACTGGTTCATTAATCTTTTTCTTTCCCACATAAAATATATTATATGCAGTTTCATCATCTGAGATAATTACTGGAAATTCCTTTCTTATATGAGCACTTCTATTGAAATGGTCAAGTATAGGAGCTATACCTTCCTTGGCAATGTCCTTACTAATAATAAAAACTTTTAGATGAGTCCAGTAGCCTCTCTTACCTAGTTTAGTACCTAAATCTCTAATTCCATCGAATACAGTTAATCCTTCTACTTGCAGTATTTCAGTCCTAACTTGATTTTCCTTTTCTTTTGAAGTTTGTTGAGGTTTGAAAACTTCAACTGTTAAAAGATATTTACCATTATCCGATTTATCAACGGCAACTCCAAGAACTAATGGTAGATCATTTATTTCAATATAGGCAGTACAACCAGTAATATTTAAAAGAAGTGTCACCAAGACAAAAGCACAAATTAGCTTTTTATATTTTTTCAATGTAACCCCTTCCTTCTCTTACCCATTCGAACTCTGTTTTTTACAATATATTTTGGTCTATACTTCATAAGCCAGTGTGGTGCTCTAAATGCTGTATCCTGTAGATTCTCTTTGCTTATCATATCAACATATTCCATGTAGTTTATCCCAAAGGATTTTATTGACATTAAGTAAGTAAAAAGTCCAATTACCACAAATATATATCCATATAAGCCCAGCATGAATGAAGCAACTAAAAAAGTGAACCTCAAAACTCTTACAGCTTCCAAGGCTTGAGGAATAGCAAAACCAGATATTCCGGTTAATGCAACAATAATCACTATGGGCGCACTGATGAACTTGGCTGAAACAGCAGCTTCACCGAGTACAAGAGCACCAACTATGCTTATGGCCTGACCTATTTGTTTTGGAAGTCTAGTTCCTGCTTCTCTTAATATTTCAAATATCATAAGCATGACAATAGCTTCAAGTATTGTTGGAAAGGGAACTCCTTCTCTTGAGGAAGCAATACTCATAAAAAGACTTGTAGGTATCATTTCTTGATGGTACGAAACAAGAGAAACATAAACTGCTGGTGTACTGGTGGCTAAGATAAAACAAAAGAGCCTCAAAATTCTATTTAACGAAGAAAATACGTAATTATTATAATAGTCTTCACTTGCCTGAAATAACTCAATGAATAAGTAAGGAAGAGACAAAACAAAGGGAGTTCCGTCACAAATAATTACAACTCGACCTTCTAATAACTTTCCTGCAGCCACATCTGGTCTCTCAGTAGAGCCCACTGTTTTAAATATAGATAAAGGTTCATCTCTAATAAATTCCTCAATGTACCCTGATTCCAAGACTCCATCTATATCAATATCCTCTAATCTTTTTTTCACCTCATTAACAATCTCATCAGGTGCAATATCTTGAATATAAGTAATACAAACTTTAGTTTTTGTTCTTCTTCCTATTTCTTTAAATTCAACCTTTAAATTAGAGTCTTGAATTCTTTTTTTTATAAGGCCTATATTTACTATAATATTTTCTGTGAAGCCTTCACGGGGGCCTCTTACTACATTTTCAGAGAGTGGAATGCTTACAGATCTTTCTGAGCCTCCTTTAGTGTTTAAAATAATGGCTCCAAAAACACCATCTATAAAAAGGGCCGTTTTACCATACATGATGGATTTTGTTATTATATCTACATCCGTAGTCTCTTCAATTTGGTCACATAAGATAATATTATTCTTAATGTAACTGCATAGTTCATCTCCTTGTAAAGAATTATCATTTATGAAATTTACAATAGGCTTAATTATATTTTCATTTATAATCCTTCTATCGCTTAATCCATCTGTGAATACAATAGCGCATCTTAATTTAGAATCCTTACTATTAAAAGCTCTAAATTTAATAACATCATCTTTTAAGAAAAGCTCTTTTAATTGGCTTAAATTTTCTTTCAGCTGTGAACTTAAATTGAACATAATATTTTCATCCTTAGTATTATTTATAGTTTTCCTTAGTTTTTCACAAGTTATCTTTGAATATTCATTTTACTCATATAATGGTGATTGAGTAATGGCAGCATAGGAAGAAAATGCAAAAAGCAGCTTACGCCGCTTTTTTAAGGTTTTTATTAATATTAATTATATTATACTCATTATATCTAAATTATTCTATTAAATTTATCTTTCAAAGCAACTTATGCATATTTAAACTTCTATATTTACTTACAGTCCTAAGCAGCTCCTCCATATTGATTTCATCATTATAGTTCCCATTTCTCACAGCAGTACCTACATGAAAATTAGTATTTTTTAATTGTCTGAATAAGGATTCTAAATTGCTATTGCTTACTCCGCTTCCTACTAGTATATTAATATGCTCTCTATTTTCTATAACAGCCTTTAACACCTCTACATTATCTTGAGCTTTCCCTGGTCCTCCAGAGGTTAGGATAGTATCCACTCTATCATAGCTCTTTAATATTTCTAATGCCTTTAAAAGGTCAGAGCATTCATCAAAAGCTCTATGAAAGGTTATTTTTGCATCTGTAGAGGAAAGTACATATTCCATAGCCTTTATATCTGGCAATCCGTCCTGGTCTAAAATACCCATCACTAGGTTATTTGCTCCTAATTCCTTTATGATTTTTGCATCCTCTCTCATTACCTCCAAATCATACTTAGAGTAATTAAAGCTTCTAGAATGAGGTCTCACCATGACGTTTACAGGAATTTTTACTTTTTGTGCCACTTCCTTTACGGTTCCATAGCTAGGGGTTAGCCCTCCCTCCGAAAAGGCTTGAATGAGCTCTATCCTTTCTCCTCCTAAGCTTTCGATGGTAATAGCATCCTCTACACTTAATCCGATTATCTCTAACATATTTCTTATCCCTCCTAATTAACATATACACTAAAAATAGCTATAGTTATTTATTTGCTTAATTCTACTAAAGCCCTAGCATATATTCTCAAGGCTTTCTCTAATGAAGCAATCTCAATAAACTCATCCTTCTCATGAGCTGTATTAATATCATCTTTAAATAGTGGTCCAAAGGCTACGGTATTAGGCATCAGCTTTGCGTAAGTGCCTCCTGAAACGGCTAAAAGTTCAGCCTTTTCCTTTACTTCAGACTCATAGGCTCTTTTTAAACCTTCTATCAAAGGACTTTGTTCTTCAAAGAATAGAGGCTTTAAATGATTTTGTTTTACTAGCTTAAATCCTGTACTCCTAATCCTATCCTCCAATCTCTCATATATTTGCTCATAGGTTATGGAGTTAGGATATCTTATATTAAGCCTTAAGCTTATTTTACCATGATTAAAGCTTACTATTCCAAGGTTTACTGTTAGATTTCCCAAAATATTGTCCTTATGCAAGATCCCTAGTCTTTCTCCAGTAAAATCACCATTAAATATAAAACTAAAGTCTTCTAAAAAATCTCCAAACGAATCTCTAAAGCAGAGATTATTATTTAGAAACATAAAAAGATTAGATATAGCATTTACACCTTCATAGGGAGTACTGCCATGAGCAGCTTTTCCTAAGGATTCTATGTTTAGTCTTTTCACATCGTCAATTTTTCTATTTTCTATTACTTTAATATTTTTATTGTCTCTACTATAGCTTTGCAAATCATGTAATTCTGAAGACACCCTACTGCTTAAAGCGCCTAGTTCAACTATTGCTTTATCAGGAACTATGTTAGACCTTGTCCCTCCTCTAATGTCCACAATACTATATCCCTTCGTTTCTTTTATGTCATATTCTAATAAGAAGGTTAATATACCTTTTTCGCTGAACACTATAGGAAAATAAGCATCTGGCGTAAAGCACATAATTGGCGGTTTTTCCGCTTTTAAATAATATAAAATATCACTATCCCCAGATTCTTCGTTGCATCCAAAAATAATCCTAACTTTTTTATTTAGTTTTATGTTATTATCCTTTAACAGCTTTAAAGCATACAGAGCTGTAAGAATTGGCCCTTTATCATCTAATGCCCCTCTTGCATAAAGCTTTCCATCTTCTATTTTAGGATTAAAAGCTTCTTTATAATCATTAGCAGGTACCACATCTATATGACCTAATACCCCTATATAATCCTCTCCTTCTCCGTATTCAGCATAACCTATGTGATTATCTAAATTTTTCACTGTAAAACCATAGCTTTCAGCTATTTCTAAAACTTCCTTAAGTGCTAGGGCTATCCCCTCCCCATAAGGAGCATAAGCTTTTTCTTCACTTTTAACGGAATCTATTTTTAATATTTTAAATAAATCCTCTAAAAATCTTTCATCCAATTTAAAAGCTTTTATTTTATCATCATCCATTTATTCTCCTCTTAACCTTATATATATTCCTATTTACCTAAGTTATATACAGCATTAGCATAAATCTTAGCATTTAGCACAATATCTTCTATGTCCATGTACTCATCTATATTGTGAGCAATACCCTTTTGTCCTGGAAAGGATGGTCCGAAGGGCACAATATTGGGTATAATCTTAGCATAGGTTCCCCCTGTAGTGGTTACAGGAGTTCCATCTAAGTTAGTTACTTCCTCATAGGCCTTCTGCAGACTTTTCACTAAGAAGGACTCCTTGTCAAATACAACCGGATTGTAATTTTTTATAATCTCCATCTTTATTTCTTTATAAAGTTTTTCTCTTATGTTTTCTAATATTTTTTCTATAGTTATACCCCTGGGGTAGCTTATGTCAAATTTAAATACTAATTCATCCTCTTCTATATTAAAGCTGAAATTTCTCATTTCTAAGATTCCAAATTCACTGTCCTTATAATCTATTCCTAATCTCTCTCCATTAGGATTTCCCTGCAGGAAAAAGTAATTAACCTTTTCAAATAACTTATTAGCTAATTCCTTCTCGTTTTTTACTTTTAAGGCTATCTTTGTTCTGCCTCTTTCCCCATATACTACTGGATATTTACAATCTGGCGTAAAGCCATATATAGGGGGTTTTTCTTTGCTTAAATAATACATGGCATCCTTAAAGCCACTTTCCTCATTGGTACCAAAGATTATCCTTACTGGATATCTTAAATTAATATTCAATTTTTTTATGGCATAGAGCCCATAGAGCGCAGCAAAAATAGGGCCTTTATTATCTAGCACTCCTCTGCCGTATATCCTGTCATCCTTTACTATTCCCTCATAGGGCCCAAAGTTCCAACCTTCCTTAGCCTCAACTACATCTAAATGCCCAAATATTCCTATGTAATCTTCTCCTTCTCCATATTGAGCATAGCCCATATAGCCATCTATATCTTTTGTGATGAATCCTAAATTACCTGCTATGTCTAAAGCCTTATGTAAAGCCTTAGATACCCCTTCACCAAAGGGTTTTCCTGGTTGAGCTTTGGCTTCCACGCTCTCAATTTTAACTAATTCTATTATGCGCTTAATTAAATTATCCTTTTCTATTTCCATTATTTCATTTAGTTTATCCTTCAAAGCCCTATACCCCCTTTAAAATTCTTTATTAAAAAGTAGCCCTGAGGCTACTTTTTAATAACATATTTCTTTAATTCTATTTTCTTTATCCATTCCAGTATAGGTTATTCTTGCAGCCTCTATTATATTTTCTAAAGCTTCTGTTAAACCTGTTCCGCCTTTTTTAGGCATCTTAACTATATGAATTTTATCCTTATAGGCATCAATTATATCCATATTTTCTTTTGACATGGCTGTTATAGCTTTAGTTTTTGTTCTTCTATTTATATTATCTGCTAATATGGCACACATTCTTGAATAGCCAGCATAATTATAAGAGGGTCCTAGAATAACTATATCTGGGTTTAGTTTATCCATGCTTTCCACTACTTTATTTATTACCTTTTCTTCGTTATCGCTAAAGAATTTATCTCCTGAGTAGAAACATGCTATGATTTTATCTTCTTTATCTAGATGAGGTTCTATCATACTGCCGGCGCCTATAACTATACTGCTTGCTCCTAGGCTTAGATCATTTCTTTCTTTTCCTCCAAGACCAGCTTGAATCTGGTCGAAAAACATTATTATTCTCATTTTATAAATCACCTAGGGATAAATCTTCTAAGTTGATGGAATCCTCTTCAGAAACTTTTTCTTGATAGTTCTTTTCATCATCTAGATATTTTTTGTCAAGAATTTTAATAAATGGATAGTATACTAAGCAGCCTAGAGCTAGTAGGATAATTTGCCATATGCTTGCCACTATACTTCCTGTAGATAGGAATCCTGAGAAGCCTATGGGTGTCGTCCAAGGAAGAGTTATTCCCGTAGTATAAGGAATAATACCTAATTGTGTAACTATAGCTGACAACACTGTATTCATCACTGGTACAGTTAAAAATGGTATTATTAATATTGGATTTAATACTATGGGAAGTCCAAATATTATAGGTTCATTTATTCCAAATATTCCCGGTACTATAGATAGTTGTCCTAATTGTTTTATTCTTTTTGATTTACACAATACTAACATCAATATAACAAGTGAAAGAGTACTTCCTCCTCCTCCAAAGTTTCCAAAGAAATCTGAAAAAGTTGAAGTATATATGTTTGGTAAAGCTGCTCCTGCCTGGAAAGCTTCTAAATTTTCTACTGTTAATATTTTAAATATAGGTGAAAATACTGTATTAGTAACTGCTGGTCCATTAATTCCAAAGAACCATAGGAAGGTACTTGCAAATTGATAAATAACTTGCGCAGCTAAGGTATTTCCTGCACCCTTTAATGGGGCTTGCAAAAGTTTATATATTAAGTTATGTGCAGTCTCAAAGGAGGTCATACCTATTAAAATTCTAACTAAGAAGAATACAAAAATAACTATGGCACTTGGTATTAAAGCTGCAAAGGAATCACACACTGCTGGTGGAACTCCTGGTGGCATTTTTATAACCCAGCCCTTCTTGTAAACCCAAGTAAATATTAGCACTGATGTTAAGGAAACCACTAAGGCTAAGAATATTCCGTTTGTTCCTATATACTCGAAGCCAAGGGCACTTATAGTTGCTGGTCCCTTTGCTCCTTCATAGGGTATTCTTGTAGGCATAAGTATTATAAAAGCTACTAATGATATGATAGCGCCTTGTATTTTTTCCCCTTTTAGCTCTCTGGCATAAGCATAGCCTGTACCTACGCAAGTTAATATTGCTATAACGCTAAAGGTAGCACGAGAAACATTTGTAAAACTATTCTCCCACCCTTTTCCAAATATATTTGAAAAGAATTCAGACCAGCCTGGTATTGGAAAGTTTGCGATTAATAAAAATATTGAACCCACTATAATTAAAGGAGTAGTAAGCAAGAATCCGTCTCTGATTGCCACTAGCACCTTATTGCTTCCTAGCTTATCTGCTATAGGCATTAAAACTTTTTCCATAGATTTAAACATTATTATTCTTCCCCCTTTTGCTTAAATTTTTTCATTAATAGAACTGCTGCTTTTAAAGCCTTTTCTCCATCCATTCTTCCATAAGTTTCTGAATCGATTACCCCAATAGGCCTATTGTATTCTTTAAACTTCTCTATAGTATCTTCTAGTAAATATTTAACCTGTGGTCCTAATAATATACAGTCTGGCGTGTCATTAGCTACTATGTCCCCAATTTTGTTATGTGGAAAAGCTTTAACCTTTATGTCTAAATTAAATTTATCCGCTACCTGCTGCATCTTTTGTGCTAGTAAGCTTGTGGACATTCCATTAGTACAGAATAAATACATCTTTTTCATGTTTTCACCCCCTTCCTATTATGCTTTTATATGAATGTTTTTATAAACATTTATAAGCTCCTCTACTACTACCATTAAAGTTTCTACCGACATTAATTGATCCTCTGAATGCATTAACAGCAAATTGATTTCAACTTTGTTTCCCTCAGCCTCTTGCTGTATAACCTCCATATGAATGTCATGAGCCTTTAATAGTTCTTCCTTTGCTTTCTTTATAAGTTCTTCTCCCGTTTCATATTCTCCTTTTCTAGCTTCCCTTAAAGCCTGCATTAAATAGGACTTTGCCTCTCCGGCTGCGCTTATTATTTTAAAACATGTTAATTCTATATTTTCCATATATGTATCCTTTCTAATCGAAGAAAAGTTCTTCTTTGATTCTTTTACTATAGGCTTCAAGCCATTCTTCTGAAGCTTCCTCATAGGTGGTTTCACCTTCATGGTTTTCACATACATACACTGTGGTTTTGTGCTTCTCCGAGCTATATACAAAAGAGAAATTTTTAATATTTGTAGCTACTCCAAACTCTCCTTGATTATTTAGTGCTACTATAGATATCTCTCCTATTTTGCTTCCCTTAGCCTTTATTCTTCTTATAAACTCATTTAGGGCCTTATCTGCCGCCTTTTGGGGACTTAATCCCTCTGCCATAAGTCTCACTATCTCATAAGATAGACAACCCTTCATTATATCCTCTCCGAGGCCTGTAGCAGTGGCTCCCCCTACCTCACTATCCACATAAAAGCCTGAACCTGATACTGGTGAATCTCCTACTCTTCCTCTCTTCTTCATAAATAATCCGCTGGTAGAGGTTCCTACGGTCATGCTTTTTAAGCTATCTAATGCTATTATTCCTACAGTATCATGTCCATCATAAGGACTTAGCCCTTTCTCTTCTATATCTCTCTTTCTTATCTTATAATGAGTTTCTGCTCTTTTGGTTAGCATTGGTCTCTGCTCAAAACCATTTTGCTTTGCATATTCTTCTGCTCCTTTTCCTACCAAGAAGCAGTTGAATCTTTCCATGGATAGTTTTCTTGCTATGCTTATAGGATTTTTAAAATCCTTTATGCCTCCTATGGCTCCAAAGCTTAGGGTGTCTCCATCCATAAAAGCTCCATCTAATTCAACCTCGCAATGTTCATTTGGAAGTCCTCCATAGCCTACGGATTTATAGAAGGGGTAATCCTCCACCATTTTTATTGATTCCTCTATAGCATCTTTACTATTTCCACCAACACTCAATATCTCTGAAGCCTTCTCAACGCCTTCAAAAGCCATCCTCCAGGTTGCTACCATTGCCCATTTCATATGTCACATTCCTCCTTTACCTTTAGACATCCCCAAAACAATAACTGATCAGTCTACTCGTCTATTTGACTAATTTTTTTACGATGCCTTATGCTTTAATATATAGCAATCACCATGCCAATACATAAAAAAGCTTAACACCGCACTGAAAACCTTTACTTTTCAATGATTTAAAATATATCTTTTTAAAAGAAGGAATTAGTGTGTAGTAAATCGAATTTAATTTTAATACTTTTATACATTAATTTCACTAGTGTATAGTATATGACATATAATTTATACACTAAATTCATATTATTTACACACACCTTAGAAAGGATTTGATGGATAAATGAAAAAAATAGATATTATTTTAGACGCGGTTAAAACCTTAGCTGCTCAAGAGGGCGTTACCACTCAAGATCTAGCTTCCTTTCTTAAGCTTGAGAGGTGTAATGTTAGTAGAGCCTTAAATGAACTAGTAAAGAAGGATATCCTTTATAAAGATAATGGCAGACCTGTTAAATATCACTTAAAGAATAATTTTAATACTTCTAATATCGAAAGCCTTGATCAGCTAGCAGAACTTTATCCCTCTTTAATTCCTTCTATAAAGCTAGCTAAAACTGCTATTTTATATCCGCCTAATGGAATGAACTGTATTATCTTAGGAGAAACTGGTGTAGGTAAGAGCCTATTTGCCAGGCTCATGCATGAATATGCAAATTCCTTAAATAGGGCTGACAAGATGCCTTTTATACATTTTAACTGCTCTGACTATGCTAATAATGTTCAGCTTCTATCTGCCCATTTATTTGGTGTTAAGAAAGGTACCTATACAGGGGCTACCGAAGATAGGATTGGTTTAATTGAACAAGCGGATGGCGGAATACTTTTTTTAGATGAGATTCATAGCTTGCCTAGCGAAGGTCAGGAAATGCTATTTATTTTTATGGATACCGGCTGCTTTAACAGATTTGGTGATTCAAAGCACACTATAAAATCTAGCGCTAGAATAATTTGTGCTACCAATAAGGATGCTAATAGCTCCTTGCTGGAAACCTTCATAAGAAGAATTCCAGTAAAAATCAATCTGCCTAGCTTAAAGGATCGTTCCATAGAGGAAAGGCTCACATTGATTGAATATATTATAAGACAAGAAAGCCTACGCTTTAATCTTCCTATTTATATATCCTATAATTCTATGCTTGCTTTTCTGTCCTATGATTGTCCTTACAATATCGGTCAGCTTCAAAACGACTTAAAGCTAGCTGCTGCAAATGCTTATGCTGATTACTCCATAAATAATAAGAAGCAAATAAAAATAAACAGTCCTGATTTAAATGAAAGATTAACTAAATATCTACACACTCCATTAGCTAAGGAAAGAGAACTCTTGAACTCACTAGATAGACTGGATGGCTATTTCAAATATGACAAAGATAATGTAATAACAAGTCATTCCTATTTGAAGAAAAGATATACCATCATAGAAAGCTACAAAAAGCTTCTAAGAGAGGTTTCCATTGAGCTTTCTTTAAACTCTCCTAGCCTAGATAAGGCTAACAACTATTTTAATGGATACCTAACCACCGTAATTGAGAATATGTCAAATTATAATCATAATTTAAACACCAGAGCCTTCGATGAACTAATTGATGCTTTTAATGAATCCTTACATGAAATAAAGGATATCCTTAGCGATGATATAATAAAAAATTTCTTTCATATACATCTTGATATGATATATGAAAGAAACTCTATAATGAACATTAATTGTACAAAGTCTTTAGCAAAACTAAAAGTCTTACACTCACAAAACCATCAATATGCCCTAGCATTAAAGTCTCTAATAGAAAAAGTCTACAATATAAACCTAATAAACTCAGAGATCCTTTTTCTAAACCTATTTATTAATTATTTAAGATGCCAGCTCTCGCTTTAACTTCAGCGAGCTGCTGGTACCTATAGGAGGATGTGAAAAACATAGGTATTCTTTTTCACGGGCCGCTCGTGGAGCTCCACGCGCGGCGTAGGGAAACCTATAGAGCACCTTTTTTCACATCCTCCTATAAGGAAACAACTTCAACTATTAATTTATACATGTACCATAATGGCTTAATGCTGCCATTTTGGAACATGTATAAATTAAGTTTTCGTAGCGTTTCCTATAACTAATCCATCTTTTGAACATTAATGGCTTGAGGGCCTTTTTCTTTTTCTACTATATCAAACATCACCTGCTGCCCTTCATGCAAATCCTTATTATGATTTTTTTCCTTAACCTGAGTATGATGTACAAAAACATCCTTTCCATCATTTCCAGAAATAAAACCATAACCCTTTTCATTATCAAACCATTTTACTATACCAGTGTACAATACTATCACTCCTATTTTTTGCAATTTTATAATTCTTAATTCCTCATAAAATATATTATCATTATAAAAATTAGAATTATTTTTTGTTACGAAAATATTATTCCCTGATTTTTTTATATTATTTTGCATAAATATACTTATTATTTTCACTTTCTCTATTATGTCATCTTTCCATATAGCTTACATTTATGAAACACACTTAAAAGGTTTATGAATAATTATGCAAAATTTATAGTATTTTTATGTAGATTTTCATTAAAATTTTAACAAAAAAATTTGCAATTTAGCATTGAATTCCTAAGATTTTTATGTTATATTTTATTGCAGTTATAAATATGCACAACACTTACATTTTCTTGCATATTTATAACCCCATTTAATAAATCTCTTTATTGTTTGTTTTTGGATAAGCATTCAGTGTTTATTTATAAAATAAGGAGTTTTTATTTTTTTTGTAAAAATTTTTTAAAAAAGGAGTTGTTAAGGTGTGACAGGGGATGTTTTTGTTCAGTTGGCACAGGTTAGTAAAAGTTTTGATTCAGAGGAAGCAGTAGTTAAAAATCTGAACCTAGATATTAAAAAAGGAGAATTTTTGACTTTACTGGGTCCAAGCGGTTGTGGCAAAACTACCACATTACGTATGATCGCTGGTTTTGAAACACCAAACAGCGGTAGAATTTTAATTGAAGGTGAGGATATAACGTATAAAGCACCCCATGAGAGAAGTGTAAACACGGTATTTCAAAACTATGCTTTATTTCCTCACATGACCATATTTCATAATATTGCCTTTGGTCTAAAGATGAAAAACACACCGAAGGAAGAGATTAAAATTAAAGTATCTGAGATGTTGAAAATGGTACAGTTAGAAGGCTACGAAAATAGGATGCCTTCTCAGTTAAGTGGTGGTCAGATGCAGCGTGTAGCTATTGCTAGAGCCATAGTTAATAATCCTAAAGTATTACTTTTGGATGAACCGTTAGCAGCCCTGGATTTAAAACTTAGAAAACAGATGCAGCTGGAATTAAAGCATCTTCAGAAAAAATTAGGTATAACCTTTGTATTTGTAACTCACGATCAAGAGGAAGCTCTTACTATGTCCGATAGAATCGTTGTTATGAACGGTGGAATTATCGAGCAGGTAGGCACTCCAGAAGAGCTTTATGAAAAGCCCACAACAAAGTTCGTAGCAAACTTCTTAGGAGAGACAAACCTTCTTGAAGGAGAGGTAACAAAGGTTAAGGATCGTGAGGTACTTCTTCACCTTCCTATAGAGGATGATATCATAAGAATACCTAATTTCGCTTATACCTTAGGAGATAAATTTACCGTATCCGTAAGACCGGAAAGAATAAAAATAAAAGAACAATTTGAAGAAGACGATGTATATCTTCAGTGTACTTTCAAGGAAAGAATATATACAGGCTCCTCTATAAAAACAGTGCTTACTATGAAAAATGGAAGAGAGATCACTGTTAATGAACCTATAGGACAAAATTTCAACTTTAAGAATGATAAGGAACCGATTTATGCCACTTGGAAATCAGTTCATACCATTGTAATTAGAGCTTAAGGAGGGGATTTACATGACTGAAAAAATCTCCATAAAAAAATTAGCTCATTCACCAAAAAAAATAATAGGACCAGCTTTAACCCTATTGCCTATAATATTATGGATGTTAGCTTTCTTTTTAGTTCCTTTAATGTTCATAGTGGTGGTAAGCTTTTGTACTAGAGGTGAAGTAGGGGATATAATATATACCTTTACCTTAAGCAATTACACAAAGCTGATAAATCCTTTGTATATAAAAATATTTATTAACTCAGTACTCATAGCACTATTTACTACTATACTGTGTTTAGTATTCGGTTATCCCTTTGCCTTTATTATTGCAAAAGCGAAAAAGAAGTTTAAGCCTTTTTTACTGCTTTTGATAATATTACCCTTTTGGACAAATTCTTTAATTAGAACCTATGCCATGATAATACTATTAAGAACAGAGGGCTTGCTAAATTCATTTTTGCTATACATTGGCATAATAAGGGAACCTTTAAAACTTATGTATAATGACACTGCAGTAATGATCGGGATGCTTTATATGATGTTTCCCTTTATGGTGCTTCCTCTATATTCTTCCATTGAGAAGCTGGACATGAGATTTATTGAGGCTGCCAAGGATTTAGGAGCCAGCCCACTAAAGGCCTTTTTAAAGATAACTCTGCCCCTTACTAAGGGTGGAATATTGTCTGGTTCCTTACTAGTATTCGTGCCTACTTTAGGACTGTTTTTTATAACAGATCTTATGGGTGGAAGCAAGGTAGTACTCATGAGCAACCTTATAAAAAATCAGTTCCTTACTGCTAGAGATTGGCCCTTTGGATCTGCCATATCTGTAGTACTTATAATAGTTATGATATTATTTATGTCCCTATATACAAAGCTAGGCGGCACTAAAGAGAAAAGCGGGGTGTTATAGGAATGAAGAAAAAGAGTGTGTTAAAAAATTTATATGCATTTTTGATGTATATGTTCCTATATATACCCATCCTGGTGCTTATAGCCTTCTCCTTTAATGAGTCAAAGCTAAATGTTCAGTGGACAGGATTTACTTTCAAATGGTACAAGAGTTTAATGGGAAATGTAGGTATTTTAGAGGCTTTAAGAAACTCTTTTATTGTAGCCTTTGCCAGCACCATATTTTCTGTTATCATAGGTACTTTAGCCTCCATAGGCTTATATCGCTATAAATTTAAGGGCAAAAATTTATTGGATACCCTGCTATATATCCCTTTAGTAATTCCTGAGATAGTAATGGGTATATCCTTATTAGCCTTCTTCGCCATGGTAGACATTCCTTTAGGTATGACTTCCTTGATTATAGCTCATATTACCTTTAGCGTGTCCTATGTTATAAGCGTAGTTAAAACAAGATTAGATGATTTTGATAGATCTCTCGAAGAAGCTGCGGCAGATTTAGGGGCTACCCCTGCTCAGACCTTTTTTAAGATTACTTTACCAATAATAGCTCCTGGTATAGTAGCCGGCGGCCTTCTTGCTTTTACATTATCCCTAGATGATGTTATCATAAGCTTCTTCGTAGCAGCGCCAGGCAGTACCACCTTACCTTTAAAGGTGTTCTCCATGGTGAAGTTCGGAGTTACCCCTGAAATAAATGCATTATCTACCATTATACTGCTATTTACTTTAGTAGCTATTGGACTATCCGTAATGCTTCGTAATGTGCATTTAAATACAAAGAAGATTTCTATTATACTAGCTTCCTTATTTTTAATAGTGAGCACCCTAGGCTATGGCTTTTGGTCCGCTGGTAAAAAGGTAGCTCCAAAGGAAGTTCTAAATGTTTTTAACTGGTCTGAATATTTGCCTCAGTCCGTTATAGACAAGTTTGAGGAAACTTATAACATCAAGGTAAATTACAGCACCTTCTCCTCCAATGAAGAAATGCTAGCAAAGCTTATGGCTGGAGGAGCTCAATACGACATAGCTGTAGCCAGTGATTTTATGGTGGAAATACTGATAAAGCAAGGCATAATTCGAGAAATAAATAAAGACAATCTTCCTAACCTTAAAAATATAGGCTCTCAATTTTTAAATCTACCCTTTGATAAAGGAAATAAATATAGCGTGCCTTATATGTGGTTAGCAGGTATCATAGCCGTAGATACCTCAAAGGTCCCAGATGGAGCCGTAACAAGCTATGCAGATCTTTGGAAAAGTGACTTTAAAAACTCCATAACCCTTTTAGATGACGAAAGGGTCATCATAGGAATGACTCTTAAAAAGCTTGGCTATTCATTGAATGAAACTAGCCCTGAAGCCCTCGCTAAGGCTAAGGAAGAGCTTAAAAAGCTTCAAGCAAATGTTAAAGCCTATGACAGTGACAGCCCTAAAACCTCTTTAATAAACGGTGAAGCAAAGATGATTTTTGCTTGGGGTGCTGAAGGAAACTTAGCAAAAAGAGAAAATCCAAATATAAAAATGGTAATTCCAAAAGAAGGTTTATTCCTTCAACAGGATAACTTTGTAATACCAAAGAACGCTCCTAATGTTAAGGCCGCAGAGCTATTTATGAACTTCTTAATGGAGCCCGAAATAAGTGCAGAGATATCCCAAGCTTTCCCTTATGGAAACACCAATACCGCTGCTTATCCATTAATTGATAAGAGCATTATGGAGGATGAGGGAATATACCCACCAGAGGAAGAGCTTAAAAAAGGAGAATATCTTAAGGATATAGGGGATTCTATAAAGCTTTACGATGCAATCTGGTCCGAGGTAAAACAATAAAAGTTGCAAGGCAACTTTTATTAATTCACAATGCACAGTGCACAATTCACAATTAAGGATGTTCTTATTAACTGCATTAAGAAAAAATTCAATATACGATAACAAAAAGCTTACGGCTAATATTTAGCCGTAAGCTTTTTTAGTACAATAAATTATACAATTGTAGATTTTTCGTAGAGAAGTAGAGAAAAATCCTCCTTCATTGTGCATTACCTAACAATATCCTCTACTGCCTTTAGCAGCTGGAAATTAGTTAAATCAAAATGTAAAGGTGTTAAAGTAACATATTTTTCTCTTATATAGTCCACATCATCTTCTTCAAATTTCTTTTCATTCATAGTTCCCCTAACATTATAACCTCTGCCCTTTTCATCTACGTATTCAAAGTAACTGTGTCTATAGCTTGTTTTCCCTACCTTACAAACCTTAAGACCTTTTATTTCTTCTTCACTGCACAAGGGCACATTTAAGTTTAACACCACATCTTCTCCTAGAGGCTTATCCTTAAGCATTTCTAATACTTTTAGGGCATACTTAGCTGCGACCTCATACTGCTCCTCATCTCCATTTGTTTCTTGTGAAACCGCTAGGGAAGGTACTTCATATATAGCTGCTTCCATAGCCGCCGATACAGTACCAGAATATATCACATCGGTACCTACATTTAATCCTCGATTTATACCAGATACCACCATATCAACTTTACCCTCAGACAGCATATCTAAGCCCATCCTTACGCAATCTGCCGGAGTACCGCTTATGGAATATGCTTTTGACTTTATTCCCTCTAGCTTACACGCCTTTATGATAATAGGACTTGTTATGGTAATAGAGTGACCGCAAGCGCTTCTCTGATTGTTTGGTGCCACCACTATAACCTCATGAACCTTTTCTAATTCCTTAACCAAGGTATATATACCTTTTGCATCTATTCCATCATCATTTGCCACTAATAATCTCATATAATCACTGCCTTTCTTATAATATATTACAATGCAAAATCAAAAACAGATTTTACATTAATTTTTAATTCAGGAAACCTGTCTGTTTTAATTATACCATTATACCTCTAAGTATGGTCTATTTTAAGGCTAAATATATACATTATATTAAGAATCTGCAAAAAATAGCTAAGGAGGAAGCATTCCTTCCTCCTACAATATCAAATTCACAGCTCCACCTAGTGGGTCAAATATTACTCTTTGTATACCGTCATTTTCTCCAATATCTATTATATCTGTATGAAAAATAATTTTATGAGCAAATTTTTTAATTATATTTGGCACAAATCTACTCTTAGTTAAAACCTTCATAAATTCTCCTGGATATAAATGAGCATATATCTCTACCACCATAGAGCCACTAGAAACCTTAAATTCCTTACCTAAAAAGTCCCTATAACTTTTTCTTAAATATCTAGAAAGCTTTAGAGCTGCTAGCTTTTCTTTCTTTAAGTAGGCTCTAAAAGCTTGGTCATTTACTATATGGAAAGCTCCACCTTCCATAGCTACCTTTATTAAATTACCATTGATATTTATAACCTTGTTTACCATAACTAACAGCTCCCTTTCTCTAATCTTTAATTTAGGCATCTCCAAAAAAATAACTAGTCAGTCTACTCGTATGTTTGATTAGTTGTTTTTTACCATGCCTTAATTATAAGAGAAAGGCCTGTCCTAATCCATTGAACTGAATTACAAAAGCATATTCTAAGCTTACATTGTTGTAACTTTGAACTCTAACTATTACTCAAAGTCATTCTAAGTCTCAAATTAGCATTTCGTTGTGGATACTGCTTTACATGTTCCTTACATGCCTCAGAACAGAATCCCTGATGTAATTTTTCACACTCTTCGCAGCAAATGTGCTGATCATGGCAATCATCATTACTGCAATTTATATATCTGTCACTAGGCTTGCCACAATACTTGCACTGGCTTATAACTATATCTTCTTCTGTATTATTTATTTTTACAGCTATTCTTTCATCGAAAACATAGCACTTTCCATCAAAGAGCCTACCTTCTACCTGAGGATCCTTACTATAAGTAACGATACCTCCCTCTAATTGAGCTACATCCTTAAATCCCTTATTTATGAGAACTCCAGTGAGCTTTTCGCATCTTATACCGCCAGTACAGTAGCTTATAATCCTCTTATCCTTATATTCACTCAAATTTTCTTCAATCCACTTAGGAAATTCCTTAAAATTCTTTACCTCTGGCCTAATGGCATTTCTAAAGTGTCCTATTTCGTATTCATAATCATTTCTTCCATCTACCACTATGGTGTTTTCATCTTGAAGAGCCTCATAAAATTCCACAGGACTTAAATACTTTCCTGTAAGCTCCTGCGGATTTACATCATCCTCAGGCTTTAGCGTTATAATGCTCTTTCTTGGACGAACAAACATCTTCTTAAAGGTATGTTCCTCTACTTCGTCTATTTTAAATACCATATCCTTAAATCTTTCATCTTTATGCATAGCCATAATATATTGCTCTGTAGCTTCAACAGTTCCAGAAACGGTCCCGTTTATACCCTCTTCCGCCACAAGAATACGGCCTTTAAGCCCTATAGACTTACAGAACTCTAGGTGTTCCTTTGCAAAATCCTCTACATTATCAAGCTTTACAAATTTATAATAAAGCAAAACTCTATAATTTTTATCCATATAAACTTTCCTTTCTCTATGAATTGCATATTCATATTGCTATATACATTTCAAAAGTTCTAATACCCTTCGACCAAGATATAATTAAGAACTTTAACATTATGCATATAGTACATATTATATGATAATAATTATCATCCGTTTTGTAAATGGTAATATTTATTAATTGATATAAATTATCAATATTCGCTTTACCATATAAAAGTATTGAATTAAGTTAAATCAACTGATATCATATTTTATAAAAAGCTTTTAAGGGGGGGTACCTTTGAATTCACTACTTAAAATCATTATCTCTATGATCATTTGGGGAAGCATCGGACTTTTTGTAAAGAATATAGACTTGCCTTCTATGGAAATAGTATTTCTAAGAGGAGTCATAGCAAGTGTTTTTCTTATTTTATATGTAATCATATTTAAAAGAACAGAGAAGAGTAAGTTTGAAAAAAAGAATGTAATATTATTAATTTGTTCAGGCATAGCTATATCTATTAACTGGATCTTTCTATTTCAAGCCTACAAATACACCACTATAGCCAATGCTACTCTAAGCTACTATTTTGCTCCAGTATTCATAATACTTTTATCTCCTATAGTTTTAAAGGAACAGTTTACTAAAGCTAAGCTTATCGCCGTTATAGGTGCTATGTTTGGCTTATATTTGGTACTTAGCAATCAGATCATCGATACCACTACCTCCTATAACCACAGCTTAGGTATTACTTTTGGGATTCTGGCAGCCATATTCTATGCCTCAGTAGTATTGATGAATAAATACATAAAAGGTTTGTCAGGTTACATAACCACCCTGATTCAAATTTCAACAGCCACTTTAATACTGCTGCCTTTTATAATTTATAGAAATAACTTACACATTTCTAATTCAAACACTATTTTCTTTATTTTAATTGTAGGCATAATACATACGGCACTGCCTTATGCAATGTATTTTTCTTCTATTAAAGATATAAAGGCTCAAACTGTAGCTTTAGTAAGCTATATAGATCCCATATCCGCAGTGGTTTTTAGCACTTTGTTTTTAAAAGAAAACTTGACTTTACTTCAAATCCTTGGAGGGATTCTAATATTAGGTTGTACTTTCTTAGGTAATAAGAAAAATTCTTAGGATTTTTAGTTATCGTATGATTTAGCCTTTTACTCTTAATAAAAAATGTATGGGAGGAAGCTATTACTTTGCGCTTCCTATCCCATACATACTATCTATTTTAAGGTCTATTCTATATTTAACTCTCTTAACACCTTATGAATTCTACTTTTATATAGCTCGACACCTTCCATACTTCCAATGTAAAGATATCTAAACAGTATATCTGCATCCTTTAATAGCTCTTCATAAGCATCTCCCTGCTCATGATAGTTTCTGCAATTTAATATCATTTTACTAACTAATTCTATCTCTTCCCTTGTAAAGCATCCTTGAACTCTCATTAATCTTTCGACTTCAGCTGCACAAACTCTAGTATTTACTTCTTCTTTAATTTTATAAATTCCATACTCATAAAGCATGGCTGCTATAGCACAAAGCTCCACATCAAGCTTTCGTCTTTGCGCTAATAACTTAGCAAAAAGACAGGTTCCATTAAGCCGTAACGTCCCATACATAATCTCGTTCTTATCTTTAGACTCTTTTAACATATTGTTTACACAATCCTGTATAATTCTAAATTTCTTCATTCTATTAGTACCCTTCTCTTAATTATTTTAAAAGGCTTTACTCCCCTATATAGTGATAATATTTATCTATACTCTTCAGTACCTTCCTTAAGTCTCCAGTAGATTTATTATATATTTGTAAAAAACTCTCCTTTTTTTCTTTCCTCTCTCCAGGGCTTATTAATACCTCTAAAGCCTTTTTATATAAGATATATTCCTCAGAACTCTTAAACTTTAACTGCATACCTTTTATATTCGCCTTCAAGGCTTCCTTATCAATTTTGTAGAAGCTTAAATTACAGCTATCTAAAAACTCCTCCCAAGACTCTTCTAAATAAAGCCTTAGTAATACCCCCTCAAATCGCATATCCTTACCATACTTATTCTCTTCTAAGGCTTTACCATACATCTTTGAGGCTTCCTCTAATTTACCTAATCTCCTATAGTTCAAGGCTATATCAAAATAATAGTAATAGGGTATGTGCTCTCCTTTTAATTTATCATATTCCTTTTCTAGCAGCTTAGCCTCCTCTACATTTAAATCTTCTAAGCTGCGAGTCTCTATTTTAAAAAGGCTTTCTATAAAATAGTCTCTATCCTTAGTAATATCATATATAGCATTGTTTAGCTCAAGAGCTTTTCTAACATCTCTATATTTCGATTCTTTGAAGTCCCTATCATAAATCATACCAGCAGAATAGATAGTTAGCAGCACTTTAGCATCTTTGATATTTTGAGGATTTTCAGACACTGACTTTTCATAGTACTTAAAGGCCTCTTCATAATCACCCTTAGCTATAAGCTTTTCGCCCTCAGAAAGTTCCCTAGGGGCTTCTTTTATGCTGGTTATATCTTTGGGATTTGATATATGAGCCTTAGAGCTATTTATAAGATTTCCTTCCTTATCATAAGCTTCTATATATACATTAATGCCCTGACCAGGTAGCGGTCCTATAAAATATTCTGGATTTATCTTACCTTCATCAGATATAGTGCGCGACATTTGAGCTTGTAATAAGTCGTTGTAATTTAAATCAAGTTCCTCTTTCAATATATTTTCAGCAAAAATTCTACTTGCTATTGCTCCACCCATATTCATATCGTATCCGAGTCTGTAATAGCTAGTCCCTTCCACTTTAGGCCAAGCTAATTTAACCTTTCCATCCTTGGGTATGACTTCTCCTTTAGGACTTAATGAGAATATCTTTACAAAATTATAGTCTTTATTTGTAGTTTCTCCAGTTCTTATATTAACATATCTATAATCACTTCTCTGAAGTACAGCATCTGTAAGAAGATGTCTTGGCACATATAGGCCCTGTACATAAATTCCCGCTTCTACATCTTTAATCACATACTCTCCTTGAGAATTAGTAATAGCAAACCTTCCTCCATCTAATCTCCAAGTATCAAAAATCGTACTATCATCCTTATCAATCCATACTAAGGCAAAAGCTATGGGTTTACCGTCTACTATTACCCTTCCTCTCACTTCTCCTTTTCCTTCAATAGTTTTATCCTCATAATCCTCGTTACTCCTCCTATTATAGGGTATGACTAAAGAATACCAAAAGGAAACGTAATTTTCAGCTTTTTCATAGTTATACCCCTTATTACTCTGGGCTGTCCAATATTCTTTTGCTTTATCCTTATCTCCCTTAAAGTAATATATATAGCCTACTATTATATTTAAATCCATATCCTCTTTATTGTTTTCTAATAACTTTAACCCTAGATCTTCTGCTTCCTGCTCCCTTCTCTCTGATAGTAAATAAATTATTTTATGCTTTGAGGCTACTAGGCTTATATAATTTTTTTTGTTAATTCCTTCTTCTATAAGTGATTGAGCTTCCTTATGATTTCCGTTCAAGTAATAAAGCCTTATAATGCCATTATAAGCTCTTTCATAATAGAGATTATCCTCTCCTAGCTCCATAACCTTCTTATAGCATTCTATAGCATTATCAATATCACTTTTCTTTATAAGCTGAGTTCCTCCAGGATTAAAGTGTCCATTGCTTGAAATTATACTATTAAGATTGTTTGGTTTTATACCAGCTAGCTTATATAGTCCTTCTCCCCTCTGTGCTTTAGTGAGGCTCATAGAGGTATATATTTTCAATAATTTATTAGCTGCATCAGGATTTTTTTCTGCTATCTTATCTGATATATAGACAAGGGCTTTGGGAATCATAAGAATCATGAAAATAATACAACACATTAAAATTAATATATGCTTCACCTTAAGGGTTATTTTTCTCATAAAGCTTTTTCCCTCCCTGTTCTTTCTCTGATACTATAATATTAAAGGTTCCTACCGTTACTATCCTTTCTTTTGGTATGGTTTTATATTGAAGATTTAACTTATTATAATTCACCATAATATTTATAGCTGGAAGAGAGATGAATATTAAAACAATACCCAATGCGAAAGCCGGTAAGGACAGGGTTATTTCTTTATTTAAAAATCTTTTAAGCCAGTTGGCTTTTGAAGTTTTATAAAGTATTTGTTCTCTTAAGTCCTTGGACATTTTTATATCTCCTAGTTCCTTTTCTAAGCTATCTTTTATTAGCTCCTTAAAATCCTTCTGCTTCATTGGCTATTCCCTCCTTTATAAACTCTTGCTTTAACAATTCCCTAGCTCTAAATAGCTTTGATTTTATAGTACTTTCTTTTTCCTCTAATACTTCAGCTATATCTTTGATGCTTAAGTCCTCAAAATAATATAAAAGTATTACCTCTCTATAGATAGGCTTAATGCCTGTTATTATATCCTTTATTTTCGCTGAACTTATTGATCTTACTACACTTTCCTCTAAACTCAACTCTTCTTCACTGAAGTCATTGTCAACTAAAAGATTTATTTCCTCACTATCAAAATAAACCATCCTGCTATGCCTTTTAGCATAGGTCCTGCATTTATTAATGGCTATCTTATAAATCCAAGTATAAAGGGAGCTTTCTTCTCTAAACTTACTTCTGCTTTTATAAACTTGAATAAATACTTCTTGAGTTAAATCCTGTGCCGCATGGAGATCTTTCAATATTATATAGCATAATTTCAATACTCTATCTCCATAGCTTTCTAATACGCCTTCCATAAAATCCATAATTTACCCCCTTTCACCCTTTAGACTACTATAAGGATAAAAAGGTTGCAATAAAATAAAGCCTTATCTGTAGGATTTTATTGCCTAATAGTCTCTATCCTTTGGTTTTTAGCAAGAGAGATTAGCCTTGACCTGAATGTGTCTACAAGAACCTGCACAGAGCTAGCTTTCGGAATTTTGGGTTATGCCTTTGCACTCTCTTATCTTAAAAGGAAATATTAGTTACAAATATGGTTTAAAATGGTATTATATATGAGGGTACCTTTAAAAGTACTCACTAAAATGAAAAATTTAACCCTATAAAAAGCTCAAAAATTAAGTAAACAACTTCAACTAAAAAGCAAAGCTTACAGCTAATTATTTAGCCAAAGCTTTGCTTTATAATTTATATTTTTTCGTAACGCAGTGGAGAAAAAATTTCCTCAATTGTGAATTGTGCATCGTGCGTTGTTAATTAGCCCTAGGCCATGCTCTTAAATCCGTCTCCCAAGGTTTCAAAAACCTCAGTAACATTGACAAAAGCGTTTTTATCCACAGTCCTTATAAAATTCTTTATCTTTATGAGTTCCTTTGTATCTACCACAGTACATAGCACCTCTATGTCCTTTTGGCTAAAGGAACCTTTAGCATAATAGGTAGTAGCCCCTCTGCCTAATTCTTTTAATATAAATTCCTCTATTTCCTTATTCTTATTGCTTATGATTCTAATTTCCTTGCAAGAGTTTAAGCCTTCTATCATTCTATCTATAACCACTCCATTTAATATTACAGATAATAAGGTATATAATCCCTCTTGTAGACCAAAGGTAAAGCCCGCTAGCAAAGTAACACTTAAATCCGCTGTCAGAACCCCTTTACCTATGTTTATATGTAAGTATTTATTAAGAATTTTTGCAATTATATCAGTACCTCCTGTGGAGGCATCCTCATTAAATATTATGGCCATGCCTACACCTTGTACTACTATACCGAAAAACAGCTCTAGTAAAACATCATTAGTAAAGGGTCTATCCATTGGATATATATATCCAAATAACCATATAGCACCCGAGAGCGAAAAACTGGCATAGACTGTTCTTGCTCCAAAGCTTGGCCCTATAACCAAGAAAGCCACTACGAATAATATTATGTTCATAATTATCATAAGAGCTCCCACTGGTATTATAGGGATGTAATGATTAATAACCATGGCTAAGCCATTAATCCCTCCGGCTATATTATTAGGCATAAGGAAAAAATATATAGCTCCAGCCACTAAAAATACGCCTAAAGTAATAATTAAATAATCTTTAATCTCTTTTTTTAAATCCCACATAAACTCTCCCCCAATCTCACCAAATCAAAGTTGATGAAATCCTTTTCAAAAGTAACCATACTTTTTTACCTATGTATTAGAAAATACTAATATTACAATTTAATTATACATTTTTGCAATTTATCAGTCAACACACCTTCATTTTTGAATAAATTACGTTAATTATTTTATAATTATGCACACTTCTCATAGTTTCTATGAATATTTTTATATCTAAAATATTCACGCTAATGCCACCTAGCTAAATTACATCAAGTACATGCATTTACATTAAATTCTTGTATAGTAATGCCTCTTTATGCATTTTTCTATAAAAATTGCATAAAAAATCCTTTAAATTATTTTCAATTTAAAGGATTTTTCTACAATTTATTTACTTGTCATATATGAAATAAGAAGTTTAATATTGTTTTCTATGGAAGAAATATGAGTTCTCTCATAGTGATGAGTACCTTCAACCCCTGGTCCTACACAAGCAAATTTTAAATCTGCTCCTTGATGTATAGCTTGAGTAGCATCTGAGCTATAGCTATTGAATACATCTATTTTATAGTCTATAGCATTCTTTTCTGCTAGATCTATAAGTTTTTCTCTGAGTTCAAAATCATATACAGTCTTTTTATCCTTTGCTGCTATGGTCACAGCATACTCTGAAGATTGCTGACCTTCACCTACTGGAGCTATATCTATTGCTACCATTTCCTTAACCTGCTTTGGTATGCTGCTCATGGCAACACCATGTCCCATTTCTTCGTAATTGCTGATAAAAAAGTGAGTGGTATATTCAGGTACTAGTCCATTTTCTTTGAAATATCTAGCTATCTCAAGTACCATAGCCACTGCCGCTTTATCATCTAAGTATCTGGACTTTATAAATCCACTTTCAGTGATTTCAGTTCTGGTATCCATGTAGATAAAGTCCCCTACATTAATACCTAACTCTAATACATCTTTTTTGCTATGTACCTTTTCATCTAATCTTATGGTCATATTGCTTTCATTTCTTTGACTATTTGCTATCTCTTGTCCATAGATATGAGTAGAAGCTATTTTAGGTATTACAGAACCTCTTATATGCTTTCCTTTTCTAGTTATAACAGTGCAGTTCTCTCCTTCTATAGCACTCCAGCAGCCGCCACCTATTCTATGATATTTTAGCCTGCCCTCTGGAGTTATATCCTTTACCATAGCTCCTAAGGTATCCATGTGAGCCGTTATCATTATATGCTCTTCTTGGTTTTTACCCTTAAGAGTGGCCATTAATGCGCCCTTTTTAGTTATAAGGGTTTCTAACCCTAGCTCTTCAAAATCCTCTTTAACCTTGCTTATGGCGTTATGAGTGTATCCTCCAGGGCTTGGTATCGCCATGTACTTCTTCATTACTTCAATAAAATTGCCCCTATTTATTTTCATGAATATCCCCCTCTTTTGTTTCCATATATTTTGAATATTTATAATTATTAGTTTTTATAATTATAGCACAAAAGAGCATGCTGGTAAAAAATCCAACATGCTCTTATTAAAATCCCTAGGACATTATCTTATTGTAACTAAACCCTTCTGCCCTTTTCTCACTAAAGCTCCAGTTTTAACCTTTATTGCTTTTCCTTCAGGCAAATTAGTAAAAATTATTGGAGTTATTATTGAAGGTACCCTTCCTTTTATGCTTTCTATATCAGCCTTTAGGATCAACTGACCTGCTTTTACTTTATCGCCTTGAGATACCTTAGCTTCTAAGCCCTCACCCTTTAAATTAACTGTATCAATTCCAAAGTGAACTAATATCTCTAAACCATTGTCTGAAGTTATGCCTATAGCGTGCTTTGTAGGGAAAACTGTAGCTATAGTTCCATCTACTGGAGAAACCACCTCTCCGTTTTCTGGCTCTATGGCAAATCCGTCTCCCATTAGCTTTTGAGAAAATACCTCATCTGGCACTTGAGATAGATCTAATAATTTTCCATCCATAGCAATGGCAATATCCTCACCATCATTTAATGCTGCTTCTTTTTTATCATCCCTTAACTCTATAGGTTCTTCTACTATCTTTCCTGCCATGACATCTTTTATTTGGCCTTTTAATTGATCTGACTTTGGTCCAAAAATAGCTTGAATATTATTTCCAACTTCCATTACACCAGAAGCACCTAATCTCTTTAATTCTTCTTTATTTACATCTTTTATATCCTTAACACTTACTCTTAATCTGGTTATACAAGCATCCAAGTTACCTATGTTTTCTCTTCCGCCTAAAGCCTTTAATACTTGAACTGCTAATTGATCGCCTTTAGCTGAAGCTGCTGTTGTAGCTGCCTCTTCATCGGGCTCTCTACCTGGGGTCATTAAATTCCATCTTCTAATGGCAAATCTAAAGCCAAAGTAGTATATTACTGCAAAGCCTAAGCCTACTGGAATTACTAACCACCAGGCAGTTCTTCCTGGCATTATTCCAAATAGAATAAAGTCTATTACACCGCCTGAGAAGGTCATACCTATTTTAATATTTAATATATGCATTATCATAAAGGAGAACCCTGCAAATATACAGTGTATTCCAAATAATACTGGCGCTACGAATAAGAATGAAAACTCAATAGGTTCTGTAATTCCTGTTAAGAAAGAAGTCAAGGCTGCTGAAGCCATAATGCCCGCTACCAGCTTTTTCTTTTCTAGTCTTGCTTCTTTATAAATAGCATAAGCTGCTGCTGGTAACCCGAACATCATAAATGGAAACTTACCTGTCATGAAGGTACCTGCTGTGAAGGCAACTCCATCCTTCATTTGAGCAAAGAATATTTGCTGGTCACCATTTATCACTTGCCCTGCTTTATTAACATATTCTCCAAATTGATACCAGAATGGATTATAGAATATATGATGTAACCCAAAAGGTATTAATGCTCTTTCAATTATTCCAAATACAAAAGCTGCTAAAGTTCTATTAGCATCTATCATATTCTGTGAAAATGCATTAAGTCCATTTTGAATTGGAGGCCATATAATAGTCATTATAATACCTAAGCCTACTGCCACTGCTGCTGTAACTATGGGTACAAATCTTTTTCCTGCAAAGAAACCTAGGTATGGAGGTAATTCTATGTTATAAAATTTCTTATAAACCTGTGCTGCTATAACCCCAACTATAATTCCACCAAAAACTCCTGTTTGAAGGGTAGGAATGCCTAATACATTTGCATAAGCCTTGCTGGATGCTACTATTTCAGGAGTTATACCTACGATAAGTCCCATTGTAACATTCATGATTAGGAATCCAACTATAGCTGCAAGTCCTGCTACACCTTCTCCATCCGCTAAACCTACTGCCACACCTACTGCAAATAGTAATGCTAAATTAGAAAATATAATTCCGCCTGCTTGTTCCATTACTCTGGCTAAACCTTGAAACCAAGCTACATCTAATGCTGGCACTGCCCCTAAAAATTGAGGGTTTTGAAACATGTTACCAAAAGCAAGTAACAGTCCTGCTGCTGGCAATAAAGCTACTGGAAGCATCAAGGCTTTTCCTACTTGTTGTAATACACCAAAGGATTTTTTAAACACTTATAATTCCCCTTTCATTATTTATAACTATTTTTTAAAGTAATAATATTTTATCTTTGTTTACAACAATATATACAGCAACTTTTGTGCCAACATTAGTGTATTAATTTTTTAGTGATAAAGGCTTTGATTTCTCTTAAATATTCTATGAAAATAATTACATATTAATACACTAATACACTTGATTTTACTTTTTAATACACTTATCTTATTTTTATTACTTATTTGCTAAGTTTTAATACACAAAAATACCCTTCGGCCAATTGGATTTTATCTACTACAATTTAGCTAAAGGGTTATTCTATTTATGAGACAGTAGTTCTATAAAAAACTATTGTAGACTTCTATAATACTCAGGATATTTTTGCGACTTATTTTTTTCACAAATAGCTATGGAGTCCACCTTGTTCAACGGGAGTATTCCCTTTGCTTCTTTATATACTTGTCTATTTATTTGCTGAGCAAAACATCCATTCTTAGGTATTCCCATGGCTTCGTTCATTTCTTTCCATAGTGTTTTAATACTTTGCTCTCTCACGCTGCCAAAATTCATGGGTACGAAATCACAGGGGTATAGATGACCTGAAGCACTTATATAGGAATGCTGAGTACCTGCTCCACAGCCAAATTTTTCTTCACTTTCCGTATAAGCAAAGGAGGTGATTTTAGGAAAACCCTTCATTTTATTTGCTTTATGCTGTATCTCTATCAGCGCTGCTCTGTCTTTTTTCTCGTACAATATATCCTTTAAATTCTGCTCCGTTAGAAGATTGCCGCTTAATATAGGCTCTAATATTTTAACTTCGTGAGCACCATTTTCTTTTGCTAATTTAAAAAGTTTAAATAAACTGTTCTCATCTATATCTTTTTTTAGAATTACTGTCTGTGCCATAGTATAGAGACCTGCTGCTCTTGCGTTTTGAAGGGCCTCAAGAGCATAATCAAAGGCTTTTTCATTATTCCTATTTGCATTATGTTTATTCTTATCATAGGAGTCTAGGCTTATTCCTATACCAAATAATCCGCAGTTCTTAAGCTTCTTTGCTCTTTCTAGAGTAAGATTAAATCCACTGGTAAACAGTATAGATGTACTTCTATCATCTATAGCCTCTATGATTTCATATATATCCTCTCTAACCAAAGGTTCTCCCCCTGTAATCCCTATAATGGGAGTTTTCATCTCTTGAAGATCTTTTATAACCTGAAGCCATTCTTCCGTAGTAAGCTCTCGCTCTCCATTTCTATTTTTGCTGCTGCAATAAATGCAGTTGTTAGGACACTTATGGGTTATACATAAATACATGGATATGGGACCACTTCTTTTGGCATAAATCTGCTGGGTAAAAATGTTTTTCGATGATTTTACTGCTAAAAGATTTTCGATAAAAGCTCTGGAAGGAAAGGGAGGTAAAAAGGTGCTCAGCACATATTTGTCCTGAAACTTTACTATCTTTTCACCCTTTAACATATTATAGATTAATTTAATATACTTTTTTATATTAAAGCTCTTATCCTCCTTTAGGATATTGTACATATGAAATAAGTTCTTTATAACCTTTTTATCCACTGCCATTTTCGCCATCATTCTAATATCAAGCCTCATGCTATCCACCTACACCTTTCTAAAAATGCCATAAGCAAATTTATGGTTAATGCTATATCTACCCTCTTTACATTTTTCTCCTTTAATTTCCTCTACAATCTTATCCTTCACCATATCATAGTTTCTAAAAATCTGAGCCGTTCCTGCCAAAGCTCCTGTTTTATTTAACCACTCTAAAAGTTCCTCGGGTTTATTAAATAGAAACTCCACTTCATTCTCTTCAGTTTCTAAGGCTTCAAAACCATACTGCTTGAACCACCTGATTAATCCTAAACTCCCTTTTGGTAAATTAAATCTTATATCCATGGGCTTTATAATCTCTTCACTATTTTCCTTCATTACCTTTAAAAATATTTGCTCCATTCTATAAAGAGTTCCTTGAGTATTTGTTATTATAGCTACTACGCCTCCCTTATTCAATACCTTATTAAATAAGCTAAAGAGCTCCTTATAATTAAAATATGAAAGGGCCCATCCAAAGAATATAATATCAAAACGCTGTTCTGTATTTTTCAGAAATTCTATGCCATCAGCATGCACCACATTTACTCTATGTCCTAAATTTACTCCTTGTTCTAAGGTTTCTCTCCATTCTTTTAGCATGTTTTCAGAAAAATCTACCGCCGTTATTTCACCTTTAAAGTCTTTCTCTAAAAGGCTTCTTGTTATGTATCCTGTACCGCAGGCGAAATCCAGTATTTTAGATTCTTTAATTTCAAGTATGTGCTTTGAATTTATTATTCTATCCGTATACTTACCCATTTCCCTAAGCCAGTATTTATAGGTTTCAGCTACTTTATTATATTCTTTTACATAGTCTTTTTTATTTACTACCTCTCTCTTTAATAACTTGTATCCCATCTTAGTATAGAACACTAATTTATTTAACATATTTTTTCTCCTTGAATCAAGAAATAATACCCTCTATCTACAAACTCAGTTACTAAAAATCTTTCCCTTAGCAATTCTATTATTTCTTTGCTAGTTCTAAAATAGAGCCTTCCAAACAATATGTATTCAAAATATTTTAGTATTTTGGCCTTCAAATTATTCTTCTCAAAGTCTAGTATTACAAGCTTTCCATCCTTTTTTAAAATTCTATGTAGCTCTTCTATAAGCTTTGATTGTTCCTTTATGTGGTGGAACACATCTGAAAGTATAACCCTATCAACGCTTTCAGTGCCTAGCTTAGTGTTTAATGCATCACCCAACATGGCTATAACACCGTCTCCAGCCTTTATTTTCGAAAGCATGCCCTGGCTCTCATCTAACACATAAACCACTTTGCATTTACCCTTTAAACACTCTGCTAGGCGCCCTGTGCCTCCCCCTATGTCCACCACAACCTCATTACCCTTTAGCTTCAGTAAATCAGTTATTTCCTCTACCTTATACAGCTTAAAAAGCTTCATAAAATTATCATAGTGTTTATGTACCCTATCAAAATCTTTCATATATCTCTCCACTATCCATTTTATTTATATAATACCATATACTTGCTAAATAGTTCTTCTTAAATTTTCATATCTTTAAGCTCCTGAATTATCTGAGAAATACCCTTCTCTATATGCTCTTCCTTTACATTTGTGGCGTTTAATTTAAGCATTTTTTCTCTTGGGAATGAACTTAAATAATGCCCTTGCTCTGTAGCTACTATAATAGATTTCTTCTTTAATCTACTTATGAGCCTCTCCCTGTTTATTTTCTCATCAAAGGTTATATAGGTGTGTATGCTAGGATTTTTAATAGACTCATATTTAAAAACATCACTATAAGCTTCATATTGTTTCTCTAAGGTGGACGCTAAACATTGACTTCTCAAGGAATAGGAGTCTTTAATCTTCTGTTTATGACGCTGAAACATACCACTTTTTATATAGATCTCTAAGGCTGCTTGAGAAAGCATAGGACTGTCTACATCTATAAGCCTTTTATACTTACCAAAGCTCTCTAAAATTGCATCAGGAATAACCGCAGCCCCTATACGCAAACCAGGAAATATAATCTTTGAATAGCTCTTTAAATAAATAACATGAGAAAAGTCACCATAGGCATATAAAGGATCCGCCTTTGAGTCTTCTTCTAAATCAGCTAAATAATCATCCTCCACAATAAATACATCATATTTTTCGGCTAGCTTTACAATAGCCTTCTTTTCCTTTTGAGAATAAGAGGTGCCTAAAGGATTGTGAAATCTTGGCATAGTGTAGAAAAACTTAATACTTTCTGTTTTAAATATCCTCTCAAGTTCATTTAAATCAATGCCTTTACTGGTTCTTTTAATGCCTATTACAGGAACCTTATGAGTTTCTAAATAATCTATAAATAAATGATAGCTAGGCTGCTCTATTAAAATAGCCTCTTTCTTATTTGGAAAGGTTAAAGTAGTCAGTATGGCCAAGGCCTGTTGAACCCCAGAGGTAATAAAAATATTATCTTTATTTGTGAAGACCTGATAATTAGCTAAATGCTTTTGCATAATATTAATTAAAGAAGGTAATCCTTTAGAGGTTCCATATATAAATAACTCATTTTTATATATATCAATGGCTTCATTAATGCAATGCTGAAAATCTAAATAAGGAAAAACCTGTGGATCGGGAGCAGAAGACGCAAAATCCAATAACAATTCTTTATTACTATTAACAGTATTTTTTCTCTTAACCACATAATATCCGCTTTTAGGTACAGAATAGACCCTATGCTGCCTCTCTAGTTCCTCTAAAGCTCTTATGATAGTACTTTTATTACAGCCATAACTCTCGGTAAAAGCCCGAATAGAAGGTAACTTATCTCCTTCTTTATACTTACCAGCTTGAATTAAGCTCTCCAGATGATTTAATATTTCTAAATATTTATACATAGCTTTCCACCTCTATATTTAAATCTGTCCCGGTATAGATTGTTTTTATTTGTATTGTACCATAACTACTAATCTACTAACATATAAGTATGCCCTATGGTATAAATTTAAAGCTATAGACATCTATGGCTCTAGGAGGAATATATAATGAAATTTTCACATAAAAAAAAGGCCTATATTGCCGCTATGCTATACGCTCTTATAATAGGCTTCTCATTTTTATTCTCAAAACTAACTCTAACTTTAACTAGCCCTCTTGATACGCTAGCTCACCGCTTTACAGTATCTTTCATATTCGCTTCCATACCTGTTCTATTAGGATGGATTAAATTAGATATAAATAAAAGGGATCTACTTCGCATTCTTCCCCTTTCATTGTTCTATCCCACCATGTTTTTTGGCTTTCAGATTTTTGGACTAGTTTATATTTCCTCTTCTGAAGCAGGGATTATTCAAGCAACTATCCCCATTTTTACAATGATATTTTCAACAATCTTCTTAAAGGAGCGCCCTAGCATATTACAGAAAATATCAATGTTGTTATCTGTGGCAGGGGTAGTATATATCTTCTTCATGAAGGGTATAAACTTAAAAAGCAATATTTTTATAGGTATAGTGCTAATTCTTTTATCCGCTCTTTCCTCTGCTGGTAATAATGTATTGGCGAGAAAGATGACCGGAAAATATACCCCCATATGCCTAACTTATATTACAACTGCTATAGGTTTTGTATCTTTTAATATTATGGCTATTATTGACCATGCTCTAAAGGGAACTCTCAATGCTTACTTTAAGCCCTTTACCAATCCATTATTTGTGGGCTCAATAGTTTATCTAGGCATATTATCTTCACTTATCACATCACTGCTTGTAAACTATGCGCTATCTAAAATAGAGGCTTCTAAGATGAGCGTATTTAATAATCTTTCTACCTTGATAACTATGCTTGCAGGGGTAATATTTTTAGGAGAAACTCTACAATATTTTCATATCCTTGGAGCAGTGATGATTATTCTTGGGATAATTGGAACTAATTTTGGGGATAGAATACTATTTTCACGTAAACACTCTTAAATTCAAAGGGTGTTGAGGATATGGAACCTACCTATAAAGCATTGATATATCTGCCAAACTCTACTGAATCTAATGGAGATAATTCTGCTTTAACCATAATTCTAAAAGATAATTTAGTGGTTAGCTATAAAATTGATGACTTTAACGGGTTACATTACTCTTATATACCAAATATATTTAATAATTAAAGAAAGATGGCGGAAAATTAAGTAAATTTTCCGCCATCCTAATATATCTAGCGTTAATTGTATACAATGTAGATTTTTTTATTTTGAACGCGGCTTAATAGGTCTAAAAATTTCAAGTTGTCCATAGCCTAATATCTTATCACTTGTTGGAGAACCTGCAATATGATACATAGGATAATGTCCTAAACGGTCATCTGTCTCAAAACATCCGCTGTTTACTATCCAATCATAGATCCCATTCATTACTCTCGCACCATCATCATGATCTCCATCTTTTGATATGGCAGCAGCATAGATACCTCCTTCAAAGTCAATAATCTCAAAACCTTCAGTATCCCTTTCTGTTACCCAGTCTTCTATGGCATACCACCATACCGTTCCTTTGGTTTCTGGGTCATACCACATAAAATCTCGAGCAAAAAACCTGTCTTTTCTTTTTTCATCAAGTCTTGTCCACATTCTATCAAAGCGCATTAGTGTGCCATCTGGCGAGAAAAGGTCTGGCTCTGTAGATGTTCCTGATGTTACCATCCTGCATTTTGGAAATTCAACAATCCTGATATCTGGCTTTTTTTCCAGTTTTTCAGCTACATCAATAAGTCGCTTTACTGAAGCAGAATTTCCATTATAATCTACATTGACAATTTGCTGCTCAATATCCTTTGCTTTTTCATATAGAAGCTTAACATCACTATCATTCTGAAAATCAAATTTTTCAATCTGTTTTATAAAATCAAGTATAATGTCCTTTAACTCGTGCAACAAAGCAACCTCATCGTCAATATCTGTTACCTTTTGAGTAAGAACTTCAAGAACAACATCAGAGCTGTCAGAATTAAAAATTCTTTGAATATCCTTTACTTTAATATTAAGTTTCCTTAAAATAAGAATTTGTTCTAACCGTTTTATTGCGATTTCATCATAAAGTCTATATGCATAGTTATCGCTTCTTGTGCTTTGTATGAGCCCCATATCTTCATAATACTTTAATGCACGGGCAGAAACATCATACTTTAATGAAACTTCTCGAATTTTAATTAAATCACCCATATTCAACACCCCTGTTAACATTTCTTACAACTATGATACAGTGCGACGCAACGTTGCAGTCAATAGGTTTTTGAAAAATATATAAATATTTTTTGCACAACTCTAAAATATCTTATTTTATATCATATAAGCCTTTTCTTCCGTAAGCTTCTTCCCAATCCTTTTCAAACTGCTCTATACTCCAATCTGTTAAAGGATGTTCCAATAATTTATCCATTAAATCTGCTGCGATAGTTATGGCATGAACCCCTCTTTTAGCTACTTCATGAACTTGTTGAATATTTTTAAAGGAAGCTGCCACCACCTTAGAAGGTAAGTTGTAATGATTTATCCCCTTTAAAATATCCTCTACTACCTGTACCCCATTGCCGCTTATATTATCAATTCTGTTAACATAAGGCGCTAGATAATCCGCTCCTGCTACTGCTGCCATAAGAGCTTGAGAAGGAGTGATTATGGCTGTGGCAGTGACATTAAAACCCTCTGCCTTAAGCTTTTTTATAGCCTTAATTCCTTCTGCCATCACTGGAATTTTTATATATACCCTATCATCAATATTCTCTTTTATATAGTAGGCTTCTCTTATTATCTCCTCTGCTGTAGAACCTAGAGTCTGTGCATGAAGGGTTAAATCTTTTCCGATAATTTTCCTGATAGTCTTTAGATGTTCTATGGGTTCCCTTTTTTCCTTCGATAATATGGTAGGATTAGTAGTGATTCCTGCTATGGGATAATAATCTAATGCCCTTTTTATATGTTCTATATTGGCAGTATCTAATAAATAAAGCATAGTCCTTCTCCTTTCTAATTTTATACCATCTCTAAATGTTCAAACATCTCTCTAGATATCAATATGCTTATAAAGCTTATAAGTGTATTGTATATTATAACTACTAAGTAAGAGGTATATGCACCAAACAAAGGTCTAAAGGTGGTCATAAACACTATGGATACCACAATGCCTGGTATCGCTAATATTATTAATATAATTATTTTCAAAAATACCGTTACCATTTTGCTTAGCTTAGAGCCTAAAAATCTTCTTATAACCAGATCCACATACATAAATAATGCTCCAAAACTAGCATAGGCTAGGGCTGCAAAGATTCCTGCTATTATGTCCGATTTAAATAAAATGGAAGATATTATGAATATAAATAATCCATCTACTAAATTTTTAATATTATCCGCCATGGTTGCATAAAATATCTTTGATTGAGAGGAGCAAGGAATTAAATATATATAATGCTTATCTAATTCCTGTGACCATTTGCCTTGGAAGGAGAATATCAAAAGCATATAGGCAGAAAAATATAGTACCGACATAATGCTCTTTTCTGGCCCAAAATACCCAAATACCACGCTGCTAAAGGTTATGATAAAAGTATTCTTATCTACAAAGATCATACCTAACTTTCTCTGCTCTAAAATCTGTTTCTGGAATATAGCTTTTGCCCCGGAAGCACTGAAGTCAGCCTTTACTTTCCTTACCTTGGCATTCTTAGCTGCAAGGGCTGCTCCACTCTTTCCTTCCTTTGCCATCCTATATAGCTCTTCTCTAGTTTCAGTGGCAGAAAGAGCATCCTCATAATAATCTGTATTTATATTATAAATAATGTAAAGTAATAGTATTATAAAAGCTATGGACAATAATAAATAAACAATAGACATAACATCTATACCATTTATAGCCGATATAAACAAGGCTCTTAACCAGCCAACAAAGGGCACATAAGCAAATATATCACTGCCCATATAATTAATAAGAGCAGTGCTTAAATCCTTTGCTTTTAAAAGATTCAATAAAAATCCCCCTGCTAATAAGGCTAAAACACCGTATAATGCTCTTTTTATATTCTCCCTTATAGCTAGGGATTTTGAAGCTATGGAATAAGTGAGAACTCCTAATATAGAGCTAGCAAAAGTCAATAAGAATATAGCTAAAAATATTAAAAGTGCTCCATAGTCCTTTATAGGAAAAAAATTATATAAATTAGGTATCTGAAATAGAAGAAAAAATATCATTATTATGGAAGCATATATCTGCTTAAGAAAGCCATATATTAAAACTCTCTGTGGCGAAATTGGCGCAGTAAATAAAAAATTCACATCACTTAGCCTAAAAAAGGTTCCGCCCTTCTTCAACCCTGTGCTTATTGAGGTATATAAAGAAAAAAGAACAATGGCTAGGGCCCCAGCCTTATACATTTCAATGGCATTCTTTAAATAACTTTTATTTGCTGGTCTCTTTGTGCCGAAAGTTATAGAAAGCACCATTAAAGCTATGAAGATTACATATACTATAAGCTTGGCAGGGTGCTTTTTCAGTTCTTTAAGGCTATTTTTAGCACTTTTCTTAATTATATATATTAAGGGTTTCATAGCTTATCCCTCCGTAACCTCAAAGAATATTTGCTCTAGAGATTCGTTCTTGTCGACTAGCTCTTGTCTAGTCCTTGCGAAAACTACCTCTCCATCTTTCATTATAAGAGCCTTGTCCCATAATTCGTCCACACTATCTATGATATGAGTGCTTATTATTATAGCCGCTCCCTGCTCCCTAAGCTCTAAAAACACCTTTTTTAGTTCCTTAATAGCCTTAGGATCCAACCCTACCATAGGCTCATCAAATAATATAACCTTAGGACTAGTTATAAGAGCACAGCAAATACTTATCTTCTGCTGCATTCCCTTGGAGAGTTCTTTTCCTAATTTATCCCTTTTATCACTTAGCTCAAATCTTTCTAAAAGCGCCTCTGCTCTTTCTTTATAATTCTTAATATCATAAGCCTTAGCCATGAATTCTATATGCTCATATACCGTAAGCAAGTCGTACATGGAAGGCACCTCTGGCACATAGGAAAAATCTCTCTTAGCCTGAAGAGTCTTGTTGTGCTTATCACAAATATTTATATCCCCTTCATATTTTAAAAGCCCTGTAACGCATTTTATAGTAGTACTCTTACCTGCGCCATTAGGTCCTAATAATACAGCGATTTCTCCAGCCTCCACCTGAAAGCTTATACCCTTTACCGCTTCAACTTTATGATAGGTTTTTCTAAGATTAGTTACTTTTAGCATTTATTTTCCCCCTTAAAACCATATAACCTTATTGTAATACTTAATTGTAAAAAAATAAATTAAATTTGCCTTAAATAGCATATTTCCCTTTACCCCTTTAAAGAAACAAAAAAAGCCCCTAGTATTATAAGTCCAATACCTATCCATCTTGTAAAAGGTATTTGCTCCTTAAAAAACAAAAACCCTACCAGTGCAGCTAACACATAGCATAAGCTTTGAAGAGGATATACTAAGGATAACTCTCCCTTAGATAGTACGTAAAACCATATTAAGGTAGCTACGATATAAATCAATAAACCTATAAAGATATAAGGATTAAAAATTAAGCCCATAAGTGTTTTAAAGGAAAGGTTTAATTCTTTGCCGCTTAACCCTGCTTTCCAAAGACTTTGACCTAATACCAGAAGTATTATATTGATAAAAATTAACCTGTACATCATTTATCCAACCTATTCCCTTCGCTTTTTAATATTCCTATTTCTTGAGTTAAACGAGTTATATTCCTTTGCATATTGGATATTATTATGGTCATATTTAAAATTAGCAGAAAACAAAATAAAATTCCTATCAAAAAAAGTAAAGAAGGTGCATAATTCACATTCATGGCCAAAGAAAAATACTCAATTATGTTCTTATTTAACGATATCAGCAGCATAGCAAAGCTTATAAATATCCACAAAAGGCTATATCTTATATCTATCAATCTTCGCTTAATAAAAAATAAAGTAACCATAATGAACATCAATGACATAATTACACAAAAACTATAAATACTCATAAATCATTCCTCCCTTGCCTATGAACTTTAAAGTAACTATACAGCTTAAGCCCAAACATCTCTGTTCTCAGCTTAGTATTATCCTTTAACTGCTTATTTATAACAAATAGACAAAAATAAAGGATTTATCTCTGTAAGGCAGTGATAAATCCTTTATTTTTTATCCTATAGACTTATATTTATCTTTAACATCATTTTTAATCTTCATATTTATTTCCTTATTTACTATATATAAAGGCCTTTTATTATTTTCATCATAAATTCTTACTATGTATTTACCTTCAATGCCTATAGCCATTAATATTATTGAAGTTATAAGATTTATATAAGTAACTACATAGAAAGCTGGGGCAATATTTCTTGAAACTATCAATGCTACAAAAATGTAGATCAGTTGGAGGAAAAATATCCCCATAAATAATACACCTAATTTAGTAATCATCTTTATAGGCTTATGAGAAAAGGATATTATGCCATCTTCAGCCAGCTTTAGCATCTTCTTTAGAGGATACTTAGTCTCGCCTGCAAAGCGTTCCTGCCTTGTAAACTCTACATAGGTTTGCTTAAAACCTAGCCAAGAAACCATTCCCCTTATAAACCTATTTTTTTCAGGCATATTCTTAAATACTTCCACAACCTTTCTATCCATTAATCTGAAGTCCCCGGTGTCTTTTGGTATGTCTATATCTGACATAAAGTTTAAGAATTTATAAAAGTATTTTGCAGTTATAAGCTTAAAAAAAGTTTCTCCTTCTCTCTTTTTCCTTTTTGCATAAACTACTTCATAACCTTCCTCCCATTTTTTTATCATGTCATATATAAGCTCTGGAGGATCTTGTAAATCTGCATCTATAACCACTACGGCCTCTCCCCTAGCTCTATCTATTCCTGCGGTAACTGCTATTTGATGACCAAAATTTCTAGAAAAATCAATTACTTTTACTCTGCTATCCTTCTGAGCTATATTAGAGAGCATCTCTAGAGTATTATCTGTACTTCCATCATTAACAAATATTAATTCATAATCATATGAAGAGTTCTTCATAACCTTTGTTAACCTAGAATAGCACTCGTTAACTACCTTCTCTTCAAAATACATAGGTATAACCACTGATATTAATTTATTCATAAACTACACTACCCTTTCCACTTAAACTTCCTTTATTTCTTCTATGTTAAAAGTCCAAAATTTATTAGCCAGATAATTAACTATCATACCTGATGCTATAGCTCCTACTTGGGCTATGGACTTATTAAAATCTAATATTGAAACCATGCCATATAGCACAGCGCTATTTATTGCTAGAGATAATATATTTACTGATAGAAACTTTATAAAGGTTCCTATCTTATTGCTTTTCATTTTAAAAACCCAATTATTATTTAGAATATAGCTATTAATGGTACCAAACCCATAGCCTATCACATTGGCTATTAAATAATTGACACCTAAAGCTACTAATAAATTGTAAATTGTCATTGTTATTAAGGTATTTATTACCCCCACAAAACCAAACTTCATCAATCTTTCCATAGTTTTGTCCTTTCTCCCGCTGTTAAGGCTAATATTAAAAATAACCAGCAGACAATGAATGAATATCTATCTTGGGACTCTGTTATTAGATAAAGCAAACCATATCCGCAAAATATGATGTAAAACAAATTAATAATAGGATTATCTAAGTATTGTTTTTTATTAAAAAGTCCTTTATAAGCTAGGAATAGTAATATACAATAAAACATCTGCATATACACTACAGCATTTTTTTCCAAATCTAACTTTATATCCTTTTCCTCAACACCTTCCTTAGCCCAGTAGGTTCCTGAAAAGTCTCCTTCTATCCATTGAAATATATATTTTCTAGCATAAAATTTAGCCAGCTCTCCTTTTGGTGTACTTGTGAGTCTATGTCTTATAACTTCTTTTGCTGCTTTTTCTACCTTTTCATAATCCCCATCATATTTATCTGGCAAAGCAGCATCTTCTTCATTCCATCGTCCTCCATGCTCAATGTTTGTTCCTTTTAAAACTGAGGTCCAAGAAGGCTCACTGCCCTTCCAAAGCTGAAATTCCGTAATATCTAGAACTCTTAAAAGATTACTTACTAATATCAAAGGTATTAAAAATCCACCTAATATATAAAGAGCGCTTTTTCCTTTATCCTTCAATTTCTTTTCCCCATATATGAATAAGTACATTAAATAAGCAATAACCATTACCGGTGCTACCATTCTGAACAAGTTACCTATAGATAACAACAGGGCTGAAAACAACAACCAAGTATCCTTTTTCTTGTGCTTCATCACTAATATAAAATAGTAAACACTAGCTAAATAAAAAGGTATGGCTATATTTTCTGTGCAATACACCGCTACATAAGTTATTAGTGGAGGATATAAAGCTGTAATAAAAGCTCCCCACAACGCTTTTCTCTCATTATTAAATACCTCTTTTGCTATAAGGTATATAAACAGTACATTTAATGTAGAAAATAAAGCGTTGAAAATTTTAATCACCATTAGTGGATAAGCAAAAAACTTTTGTATAAAGGCAAAATATAATACAAGTACAGTTAAATGAGGAAATCTAGCTATATAACCAGTACCTTTAAAAGCACCATAGCTTCCCTCTAAAAAATGACTTCCAGATTCATAAATTATTCTAAAATCTGATATAGGACGACTATTGATGGACAATATCCAAGCTATTCTAATTAGTAGAGCTCCTAATAAAATTAAACTTAATACTATTTTTTTATTATATTTGTCCCTTGTTTTTATATATAGTAAAACGGCTAACCCTATAAAAACCAATGTCATAGCTATATTAAAAGGCTGTATTCCGTTCTTGCAATAATCTATAAGCTTTATAAAGGAACTTATTACTATAAGTGAAATCAATACCTTCAAAGCTATATTGATAAATTTTGTAAAATTTCTTGCACTGCTTCCCATGTCCTTCTCCCTTCACTCTTTAACTAAAGTCTGCAAACTTTAAAATAATGATGCCTTATTTACTACTTTAAACCATAATTGTTTATAAAAACTTATAAAGCTATTTCAATACTCTTACAAAATTATTAAGAATTTATTAAGGTCTATGAAAAGAAGCGATGTAAATGATTATTATCTAATAAATGATTACATTTGCTAGACTTTGTTATATAATATAGGTATATACAGCATAATATGATAAAATATGGTTTTAACTGTAAAAATCTGACCTTTTTCAGCTGTATCAAATAATATAATTTGGGGAAAGTGATTTAAATGAGCTATACTATTGCCATATGTGATGATGACTCTGCTCAAGTAAAGATAATAGAAAACTATTTAAAGAAATTTATGGAGGAATCAAAAAAGGAAATATCCATTATAACCAGCTCTAGTGGGGAAGAAACTCTTAAAAAAATAGTAGGTAAGACCATTGATATTTTTCTGTTGGATGTAGAAATGAAGGGTATGGATGGATTAGAATTAGGTAAAAAATTAAGAGAAATAAACCCTAAAGCCATTATAATTTTCATAACTGGCTTTAAAGACTATGCCCTAAATGCCTTTTCTATTAGAGCCTTTGATTATATATTAAAGCCTATATCCTATGATAAGTTTAAGCCTTTGCTGAAAGAATGTATGCAAAGACTTAAAGAGATTCGTAGTTTATCCTCTACAGAAAAGCTTTTTCAATTAAATACTAAAGATTATACCAATAAGATAAAATACTCTCATATATGCTATTTTGAAAAAATCCTAAGAAAGGTTAAAGTAGTATGCTCTGATAATGAGTATGAGTTTTATGGTTCCTTTAAAAATTTAATGGATGAGCTTGATATGGAGTATTTTACTCAATGCCACCAAAGCTTTATTGTAAATAACAATCACATTGCTTCATATAAGAATCAGCAAATATATGTAAAAGATGTGGACAAGTATCTTCCTGTAAGCAGAAATTTTATAAAAAATGTTAAAGAATCTCTAAGCAAATCTTTATTTAAGTAGGAGGGATTCATAATGACATTACCTTGGAAAATTTTCGAGTTTGTTGTAGCTGTAATAGAGGTTTATTTGCTATATATATTTTCAAACTCCTTTTTAGAAGAAAGAAGCTTTAAAAGTATACATAAGTTTTTAATCTTTTTACTTCAAGCTTCTATCATTTTCTGCGCTAATTTTATTTTTGGTGTTGCTAGCCCTTTTGTAGTAATTACATCTATAGTAACTATAACTATAAACTTTATAATTATTTTTAAATCAAATTTTATTTATATACTTTTAAATATATTAACATTTTTAATTCTTATTTCTTTGTTTGAATTTATAGGTGTACTTATTGTTACTTCTGTGTTTAATGTTAGCACAAACTCAATCACCCAATATACAATTTACAGAGCTATATCATCCGTATTAATAAGGTCTCTATTCTTCATATTTATACTTATATTAAAAAAATTAAAAATCAAAGTAATAACTTTAAAGAAAGTTCAAATATATGAGATAATTATCGTTTTACTCTTCTCTATTAGTTTAGTTATATCTATATTTAATTTGTACAAAAGCGAATATATAGCTAACACAAAAAAACTAGTGGTATTCATAATAAGTCTTGCAACTATAATTTTTATATCAATTCTTATAAAAATTATAAATGAAATTATAAAATTTTCTCAAGAGGAAGTCGAATGGAAGTTAAGAGAGACCGAATACAAAAGACAAATAAACTATATTAAAAGCATGGAAGATTTAACTCATAGCCTTAGAGCTCAGAGACATGATTTTAATCACCATATTGGCTGCATTTATGGACTTTTACAGACTTGTAATGTTGAAGATGCTAAGCTTTATACTGAAAATTTAGTGTCTACCATGCAAGAGATCAATACTATCGTGAATATAGATAATGCAATCATTGCTTCCATATTAAATTTTAAGTTTGCTATAGCTAAAGCTAAAAATATTGATCTAGAGGTAGACGTAAAAATTCCAAAAGAGCTAAGGATTGATTCTACAGATATCAGCATAATTTTAGGAAATGCTTTAGATAATGCCATAGAAGCCTGTGAAAAATGCAAAGAAAAGAATATAATAGTAAAGATGTACATACAAAGTGATCATCTAATAATTAAAATATGTAATAATAAAAATTTAGATTTTATAAATTCTTCTCTTAATACTACAAAAGAAGATAAAGAAAACCATGGCTTTGGTATTGAAAATATACGCTATGTAGTTGATAAATATGATGGACTTCTTAAAATTGAAGACTTGGGAGACAAGTTTTCAATTAATATAGCACTATAGGAAAAAGCGACATGAGTCGCTTTTTTAGTATACAATTATAGTTGACTTTTACTCTAAATTCTTCTTCATATAACTTCATATAGTTACATTAATTTCAAACAATCGTCTAGTTATTACATTTCAACTACCTCTTTTGCAAAACCCCTTTTAAATTTAGTTCCGCTGCTATAAAATAAAAATTGAGATGGACAAGCCGTCATATTAATATTATGAATAGGTGAATTTTATGATTAATACTATGGCTAAAAATTTATCAAAAAAACTCGTAAACCTAGACATCATAAAATTTGATGACTATGATGTCATCATTTTCGGTTTAGAAGTTATATTATCAACTATTTTCGAAATATTAGGACTTTTGATATTAGGGTTCTTTTTAGATTCTATTATGGAATTAATTGTATTTATAGGCTTCTTCAGTTTATTGAGAGTGAATTCTGGCGGCTACCATGCTAGTACTTGCTTTAGATGCTTTATTATTTCAAGTGTATTAAGCTTTTCAAGCATATTGACCTTTAAAAACATAGCTTGGCTCAATAACTCTTTAACTTTATTTTTACTAATCATAGTAGCTACGGTAATCACTATAATTTACGCTCCTATAGATACTCCTAATAAGCCGTTTTCTAAAGAAGACTATGTTATATATAGGAAAAAGAGCTTATTAATTCTAAGTTTTGAGGTTCTTTTAATAATATTATTCTTTGTTTTAAATAAAGAATTTATTATATATTGCAATATAGCAGCAGCGTCAATTTTTTTCCAAGGCATTACCTTAATACTTGGAAAAATACAAAATAAATCCTTAAAGGAGTGAATCCTATGTCAAAGAAATTATTAAATTTATTAGCATCTGCTGCAAAATCAGGTGCGGACTTCGCAAGTACTAATGCTTGCATAATGTTAACTTATCAACCAAAGATGCCTGATAAGCTAAAGAAACAAAAATAAGGAATGTATAAATTATCATTCTTTATTATAAATTCTAATTTATTCACATAACTTAGAATTTAATGTTCCTCAAACTTACTAAATTACATCTATCTCTGCACATTTCACACCTGAATGTGCAGAACACCGTATAAAATTAAATTTATATATAAAAATTTAAATCACTCTTCCCTTTCCCTCATCTGAATTAGGATGGGGGAATATTGTTATGGATTTGGATTTTGGTTTAGGGGGATTTTCAATGAAATTTTCAAATTACAACATAGTTATGGATTTGGAAGAGGACTATTCTATTATATATAATACCTATTCTAAGGAATACATTGTATATAATAAAAGTGAGAGTTCAATTATAAAGGAGTTGATGGATAATTTAGTAAAAAGAAGCTACAATGTTAAAGAAATTAATTGCCTCGTTAAATTATTGGAAAAAGGAATTGTATTAAAAAAGAATATTAACGAATTAGAAAAATTGAACTTCCAATATTTAAAGGAAAGGTTTAATAGTAAAACCTTAAGAATAAAAATACAAACCAATTTAGATTGTAATATAAAATGCGATCAATGCCATTTTAAAGGAAATACGCATATTAGTAATGACACCCTAAATAACATTTTAAAATTTATTAATAACAATATGGGCAATTATAATAAGATACAACTGGTTTGGTGTGGCGGCGAACCGTTGCTTAAGGCAAATCAAATTTTAAATGTATCAAAAAAGATAGTGGATTTATGCGAAAATAATAATATAGCTCTTGAAAGCAGAATTATAACTAACGGTTATCTATTTAATGAAGATATTATAAAAAATTTAAAAAGTATAAAGCTAAAAAATGTACACATTAATTTACCCTTGGGAAGTCGTCAGGACAACGAAGCCCTGTATACAAAATATATGAGATCCTTATATAAAGCTATAATATCTAATATAAAAAAAATTCTAGATAACTCTATTGATGTTAAGCTTACTCTAAACATAACAAGGCTTAATTATGACATTCTTCTTTCATGTATAAAGTTCATACCATTATATTATAGAAAAAATATAGATATTAAAATAAACTTAATGGACTGTTCAAAGGACATTCCCTCTGCTTATGAATTACATAGATATTTAATTGACCAAGGATTTTCTTTTGACATGGAAAAAGCTTACTTAAATCATTGCCCTGCTTCTAATAATAATTTTATAACTATAAATCCTGATGGAAAAGTAGTTCCCTGTCCTGTTTCATCTAGCCTAGGCTACTATTATGGACATATTAGTGATCAAGGAGAATTTATAATTTCTGAAGAAGAACTTTATTATAGACATAAGAATATGGCATTGAATAACAAAGAAAAATGTATTAATTGTGCCTACCTGCCCTTACATTCAGGAAATTGTGCTATGGCCAAAGAAAATACATTAATAAAATGCCCTTATAATAATCATCATTTCTTAAATCCAAAGGAAAAAATATTATTACATTATTATAACGATTTAAAACATAAGGAAAACTTTAAAGAAAATATTTTAGAGCTATAGCATAGGTTCATTATCTATAGGAAAACTTAACTTGTATATGTTTCAAAATGGCATCTTTAGACCATTATGAGCCATATACAAGTTATTAGCTTAAGTTGTTTCCCTATAGACTTTTTATTTTTTTTAAAAAATAGGTGACATTTGAAATAAATATGGTATAATATAATTAATAATAATTATAAAGTAATATTAATTATTATTAGCTAGTGGTATGAATTTTATAATTCTTATGAGGGTAATATATTTATGTATTTGTAATTATATAAATATATTGCTGATAAACAATTTTCTACAAATTATAATTGTTTATCTTTAAGGAGTGAATCATATGGGAATATATACAAAAACTGGTGATAAAGGTAGCACAGGAAATCTTTTAGGTGAAAGGATATCTAAAGCCAGCAATTTTATAGATTTACAAGGTAGTATTGATGAAGTAAATTCACATATAGGCTATCTAAATGCTTTAATAAGCAAAAATGAAATTATTGATGAAAAAGAAAAAGAGCATATAACTAATTTAATTATAGATATACAGAATGCTCTATTTAATATGGGTGTAGAGATATCTATGAACTTTACTAAAATTAAAATATCCAAAGAAAATGTAGGAATTTTAGAAAAGGAAATTGATAGAATGGCCTCTATTATGCCTATTCAAAGGAAATTTATTCTTTATAGCGGCAGTGAGGAAGGAACCTATGCTCATGTGATTAGATCAGTGGTTAGAAGAGCTGAGAGGGTTTTCGTAAAATATTTAATTGAGAAGGAAGTCAGTGAATATCCTGAGAGCTATTTGTATATAAATAGATTATCAGATTTTATGTTTACACTATCTAGATTTTTAAACTTCCTACAAAACAAACCGGAAACCATAATGAAAGAATGGGTTTAATCCCAATATTAAATTCGCAATTATCTTTTTAAATAGATACACATTATATCATATACTTCCATTAATTTCCCATCCCTTCAAAGTCAGGTGAGTCCATCACCTGACTTTTATTTTTAAGCATATTACATACTAGACCTTGCCTTTTATAACATATTAAAAATTAATTCTCTAGTAAGCTCTATGTCCTTAAAGCTTACCATTTCTTCATTAGTATGAAGATATCTACAAGGTATGCACAAGGTGCCTGTTTTTACTCCATCTACTTCTTTATGAATGGTTCCACCCTCTGAGGCATCCTCTCCTACAAAATAATTAATATCTAATTCCATTTTATTAGCGGCCCCCTCTATAATATTCTTTATTTCATGATGCATTATAAGAGTCCTATCCATTATTTTAATGGCTGGTCCTTTGGATAACTCAAGCTTTCCTTTAGCTCCTATACAGTCTTTAGTGTCTTCCATATCTATTACTATGCAATATTCAGGCTCTATGGCATAGGCTGCAGCTCTGGCCCCTCTTCCCCCTAAATTATTTTGTGTAGTAAATGCAAAATATAGCTCTTTATCTATATTAGATAAAAACTCTTTATTTTCTACAAGCTTTTCTATGGTCTTCAATAATATATAGCAGCCTACTCTATTATCTAAATTAGGGGCTGTTATAAAATCTTCATTTTCTAAAACATATCCATTTATAGAGGCTACATGCCCTTCTTTAATTTTCTCTAAAGCCCCTTCTCTATTGTTTACTGCAATATCTACAAATAAATCCTCTATATCTCCACCATCTTTTTCTATACCAACCCTGCCCAAAACTCCGTTTTCAAATTGGACAAAATTGTTTACCATGTTAGCTGGCTTAAAGCCCCCTAGCGCTCCCATTCTACAAAAACCCTTTGAATCTATATAAGTACAGATCATTCCTATAGAATCCATATGAGCAGTAAACATATATTTTTTATTATCTTGTTTTCCTTCTTTATTATTAAGAGCAACTATTAGATTACCCATCTTATCTATAGTATAGTTTACCTGAAGTCTTTCTAGATCCTCTATAATAATATTTCTTACAGCATCCTCATGTCCGCTTACACCAAAAGCAGTAACTAATCTATTTAATAATCCATCCATAAATATTACCTCTCCCTCTCCCTATAATGTTTTTAAATACTCAATCATCAATTTTTTTGTATTTTCTATGTCCTCAATAGAAGCTACAGATACAGAAGAATGAATGTACCTGCAAGGCACTGATACTGTAGCTATTTTAGCTCCGTCATTAGACATATGAATAGCACCAGCATCATTCCCCCCTGCTATAGCTCTTCTTCTTTGAAAGGATATGTTATTCTTTTCTGCTACCTTAATAATATCTTCTGCTATATCATCATTGAAAATACTAGTCCTGTCCATAATAGATATAGCCGGTCCCTTCCCTACCTCTGTAGCACTTAAATGGGGGGGAATGTTAGGCATATCTGCACAAATTGTGCCTTCCAAGGCAATACCTATATCCGGCTTTACATTGTAAGAGGCTACAAAAGCTCCTCTTTCGCCAATTTCTTCTTGTACATTAAACACTCCATACAAATCACAGTCATAACTTTCCTTCAAAATCTCTATTAAAACATAACAACCCATTCTATCATCAAAGGCCTTTCCTTTAATAAGTCCATGGCCAAAAGTTCCATACTCTGTAGGAAAAACTACGTACTCACCTAGCTTTATTAGCTCTTTTGTTTCCTCTTTTGAGTTTGAACCAATGTCAATACAGCAATCACTATAGCTTATACCTTTTTTTCTCTCCTCTGAGGATTGAAGGTGAATTGGTTTTAGTCCTATAACTCCAGGTATTTTGTCTTCTCCAATAGTCACTACCTTTGAAGGAATTATTTTATTGTTAATTCCACCTAAAGCCTGAAATCTAAGGGTCCCATCCTCATTAAAGCCTGTAATTATAAAACCTACCTCATCCATATGAGCATCTACCACTACTTTAGGACCCTTTCCCTTCTTATGAGCTATTATATTCCCCATTTTATCTACCTTTAGCTCATCTACATAATTTATAATTTCCTTTTTTATAAGCTCTCTTACTTCTCCTTCATAACCAGAGGGTCCTGCTGCATTGCATAAACTTTCTAAAAGCATAAAATCTCCTCCAATACTTCAAAGTTTAGTTTCTCAATAAGCTTTGCTATAATTCTTCCTGTATTTTTTATATCCTTTAAATTTACCATCTCCACTGAGGTATGCATATACTTTATAGGTATAGATAGTAATAACGTAGCAATTCCCTCTCTGGTTATCTGAATGTCCCAAGCATCCGTGCCTGTATTACCTGGTTCTACTTCTACTTGAAAAGGAATATTGTATTCTTCTGCTATATCCATCAACTGTTTTCTAAGCCTGGGATGAATGTTAGGTCCAATACATATTACAGGCCCTGCTCCTAATTTATTTCCTCTTTCCTCATCTCCTAGTCTTCCACCATCAAAGGTAGTATCTATAGCTATTCCTACATCTGGTCTTATTATATGAGAAGCGGTTTTCGCTCCTCTATGGCCAACCTCCTCTTGAGCGGAACAGACAAAATATACATCTAAATCATGCTTTACATTATTTAGCTCTTTAGCGCAGCTATACATAGCTGTAATACCCGCTCTATCATCCGTAGCCTTGCAAATTACATTATTATTCAACAATTCGCAAAATTCTCTTTTGATGGTGACAAAATCACCTATATTAACCAATCCTTTAATTTCTTCCTCCGAAAATCCCGTATCAATTAAAAGGTTATCTATATTAATTGCAGTATTCCTCTCTTCATCCTTCATTAAATGCGGGGGCTTGATACCTATAACACCAAGAATATCCCTCTTTCCATGAATTATAACTTCTTGAGAAACCAAGGTTTTTGCATCTATCCCATTAGCTTTGAATTTTAAAAAACCTTTGTCTAATATTTCTGTAACCGTTAAAAACACCTCATCCAAGTGAGCCATTATCATTATCTTACCTTTTCCGCTCCCTTGCTTTTTCATGATTATATTGTTTAAGTTGTCCATAAGCAAATTATCAACAAGAGGTTCAAATATAGCTTTTACATTATTATATAACCAATGTTCTCTGCCACTAGGACCATGGGCCTCACATAGCTCCTTTAAAACTTGCTTTTCCTCCATAAATACCCTCCTTAGATTAAATATAGTAAATTTACCTTCTATATATTATTTTAACATAAAAAAATCATTATCTCTAAGCGCAAAGAAAACATTTACTTTTTTCTACTTTTATAATCCTATTAACTTTTTATTGAGAAATCTATTTTTTTGTAGTGCAGACTACAGAAAATTTTTTGAAAACTCAATATAATGAATTTATATAAAAAATACTCTTCTTTTTTATAGGACAAGTTTCTTTAAGAAAGAATATATTTTGTGAGAAAGGATGATATTATGATTAAATTAATTGGTGTCCTCATTGTTATTATCGGTTTCGCATTAAAATTGGATACTATCGCCGTAGTTCTAGTATCCGGACTAGTTACTGGTTTAGTAGCTGGAATGAGTTTTACAGAAATACTTAACACCCTAGGTAAGGCCTTTGTAGATACAAGATATATGACTCTATTCGTCTTAACCTTACCTGTAATTGGAATCTGTGAAAGATATGGTTTAAGAGAAAAAGCTACAGATCTTATAAGCAGAGCTAAAAACATAACTACAGGAAGACTTCTAACTTTATATCTATTTATAAGAGAAATAGCCGCTGCTCTTTCCATAAGAATTGGTGGTCACCCTCAGTTTATAAGACCTCTTATAAATCCTATGGCTCAAGGAGCAGCTATTGCTAAACATGGAGAGCTTGATGATGAAGATGAAGATAAAATAAAAGGTGCCGCTGCAGCTATGGAAAACTACGGAAACTTCTTTGCCCAAAATATATTTATGGCTAGCGCCGGAGTGCTTTTAATACAAGGAACTCTTCAAAAGCTTGGATATGCCGCTGAAGCTTCTGCCATAGCTAAAGCCTCTATTCCTGCAGCTATAGCAGCTTTCTTAATAGCATTAATTCAAAATTATATTTTAGATAAAAAACTTGAAAGAAAATCCAATAAAAAATAGTTAGGGGTGATATTATGAGTATTCAAACATTTAATAATATTTTTCTTGAAGTATTTTATACAATAATGGGAGTAGTAATGTTAATTACAGCTTTTATGACCTTCAACGATAAAGAACTAAAGACAAGAATGGGAACCTCTGCCTTTTGGCTTATACTTGGTTTTATTTTTATAGCTGGAAAGTATATTCCTGCAACTTTTGTGGGCGTTCTTATATTAGTTTTAGGTTTCTTAACTGCAGCTAAACAAGTTAAAATCGGAAAAATAAGTACTCCAACAGAAAGCTTTAGACTAGAGCAGGCTAAAAAAATTGGTGGAGCAATATTCTTACCCTCTGTAACATTAGCCATTTTCGCTCTAGGTATTACTCAATTTACAAAAATCAACGGTCAAGTGGCTATAGGTCTTTCTTCTGCAGCCGCTTTGATAATAACTTTAGTAATTACAAAATCTCCAGCTAAAAACATTGCTTTAGATGGAGATAGAATGTTACAGCAAGTAGGTCCATCCAGTATATTGCCTCAATTATTGGCGGCTCTAGGAACAGTATTTACTACCGCTGGCGTAGGTAAGGTTATTTCTGATGGTATCTCCACTGTAATTCCTCAAGGCAACATCCTAGCTGGTATAACAGCTTACTGTATAGGCATGGCAGTATTTACAATTATAATGGGTAATGGCTTTGCAGCCTTTACTGTTATAACTGCAGGCGTGGGAGTTCCATTTGTACTATCCCAAGGAGCTAACCCTGCTGTTGCTGGAGCTTTAGCTCTAACTGCTGGCTACTGTGGAACTTTATTAACTCCAATGGCAGCTAACTTTAATGTAGTGCCTGCTGCCTTACTTGAAACTAAAAACAAAAATAGGGTAATATTAACACAAGCTCCTGTAGCTATAGCTATGTTAGTTATTCATATATTCTTAATGTACTTCTTAGCCTTTTAAGGTGTTTTGAAGACATTAAATTATAATTTAAAAACGAGGTGAATTGATTTGAAAGTATTAATAACAGGCTTTGATCCCTTTGGTGGTGAAAAAATTAACCCTGCTCTAGAAGCAGTGAAAAAGGTTAAAGAGGAAATTGCTAACGCTCAAGTAATAAAAGTTGAGATTCCTACAGTTTTTAGAAAGTCTTTAGAGGCCTTAGAAACTGCTATAGAAACTCATAAACCTGATATAGTTATCTGTATTGGTCAAGCTGGTGGACGTTTTGATATAACTCCAGAAAGAGTAGCTATAAACTTAGATGATGCTAGAATAAAGGATAATGAAGGCAATCAACCTATAGATATGCCAATCTATGAGGATGGTGAACCAGCTTATTTTGCTTCCTTGCCTATTAAAGCTATGGTAAAGGAAATCAGTGACAATGGCATTCCAGCTTCCGTATCAAACTCCGCAGGAACCTTTGTATGCAATCACATAATGTATGGTCTATTATATCTAATAGACAAGAAATATAATAATATTAAGGGCGGCTTTATCCACGTACCTTTCATTCCTTCTCAAGTAGTGGATAAAAAGAATACTCCAAGCATGTCTTTAGAAGATATAACTAAAGGTTTAGAATGCGCTATAAAAGCAGCCGTTGAAAATTCCGAAGACATAAAAGCTATAGGCGGTAAGATTTGCTAAACAAAACCACTGATAAATATCCGTTATTTGTATATGGCTCTCTATTGAAAGGCTTCTATAATTATGATAAATACCTGCAAGGTAAAGTTACTTCCTCAGTAGAAGCTAAAACCTCAGGTAAGCTCTTTCATTTGAGCCACAAAGGATACCCTGCATTGATAGATGGAAATGATGAAGTATACGGAGAATTAATTGAAATTAAAGATTATGAAGAAACTCTTAAACAACTAGACGAATTAGAGGGGTTTAAGGGTAGTAATAATATAGAAAATGATTATGATAAAGTTTTAAAAGAAGTAGAAGTTATTGATATGTCTGCTGAAGGCGGTTATCTGCAAAGCAACAAAAAGCTTAAAGCTTATGTCTATATGTATAATTTAAATAATCCTCTTCAAAAAGAAGAAATTAACAAAAAAGCGCTATATCTTCCCGAAGGAAGTTGGAGAAGGTATATGGAAGAAAGATAAATAAAACCCAGTGATTTTTGATTTAAATCACTGGGTTTTATTTTATATATTATCTTAGAAAAATAATACCTAAAACAAATAAGAAAACTAATATTCTCAATATATGCCTATACATTTTTCTCCCCCTATTTAATCCAAGCTCCATTTGAACCAAGCTTGTCCCTAACTATTGCAGTGCTATACGTCATATATTTAGGCTTATATACACAATAATATCATTCATATATACAAATATAAACATGTATATATCAGCACTTAAGGGTCATAATGTATATAATGGAATTGTATACATTGCAAGAGTTCATAACTTTTACGTAATGTACTTATTATGCTATAATATCTTAAGCATATTTTCACTTAAAAATAAGAAAGGAATTTTTACTATGTATAAGCGGTTGTTTGATGAAGAAAAGCAAAATCATATGAGAAACTTTTTTCTTAATACCATGGCTCCTTTAGGCAAAGAAATTCATCTTCATAAAAATGAGGTTTTTACTACCAATATTGAAAACTATGTGGGTATTGTTACTAAAGGGAAGATTAACCAAGCGTTATATCACTCAAATGGGGCTGAAAAAATACTATTTTTTCTAATACCTGGTGAAATTTTTGGAGAAACCAACTACTTTGTTGAAGGTGGCTATAACTTGCAGACAAGAGCTATGGAAGATTCAACTGTCTCTATAGTTGAGAAGACTACATTAGATGAATTTTTAGACTCTAATGCCGAAGGCTATAGGTATTTCATACATAGTATAACAAGAAAATATAGGATATCCCTATCTCAAATGTCAGATATACTATTTACCTCGTCAAAATCTAAAATAGCTAATACTTTATATAGACTTGCTATACAGGGAGTTAATGTTAATTTAAATGGTAAAACCATATTAGATTTTTCCTTTACCCATCAAGAGCTGGCAGATTTAATTGGTTGTTCCAGAGTTACGGTAACAAAAATATTAAATGAACTTATCCAAGATGGCATAATAAGCATTCAAAACAAAAAAGTCACTATAAACGATTTGAAAAGGCTGGAGAGAATGGTGGAATACTAAAAGGCGACTTTCGTCGCCTTTTATTTGTAAACTTCTTCAATCCCTTTTGCTATGGCTTCCGCTGACTTTTTTTGATATTCTCCGGAACTTAACAGCTTATCTTCCTCAACATTTGAAAGAAAACCCATTTCTAATAATACCACTGGTACCTTTGACCAATTAAACCCTGTCATGTCATCTCTAAATTGTAAACCTCTATTTTTTAAACCTAATTCCTTGGCATAGGTGTCTATAATAATTTTTCCTGCTCGTTTACTCTCCTCATATATGCTCTTGGTATTATCATTAATGGCTTTAGGTACTAGCATAGAGGCTCCTCTTATAGAAGGATCCTCCATAGAATTCGCATGGATTCTTATGACCAAATCCGCCTTTGCTTTATTGCCTACCTCAGCTCTTTCTATATTCCCTAAGCTCAAGGCATTATCTGTTTTGGTCATCATCACATTAAAGCCCTTTTGCTCTAATATACTTTTAAGATTTAAGGCGATCTTCATACAGATTAGATATTCTGGAGTTTTAGTATTTACTCCTTCAGCTCCCCCTCCATCCTTTATCTTCATAACATTAGAACCAGGTGCCATTGGCTCCTTATCAAGGTTTGCTTTAGAAGCATGCCCTGGATCAATGACTATGGTTTTATTATTAACACTTTGGCTTTTATCTTCATTCTTCTTTATAGGTATATCTTTATTAGAATTTTGTAATTCAGTACTCTTAGGAAGCTCTTCCTTAACACTTTCTTCCTTTGCTTTATTTGATTGTATCTCGTTACTATTTCCTATTACTTTTTCGTCCGAAGTTAAGGAAGGCTTATTATTTTGACAACCAGTGATAAATAGGCTAAAGCATATAATAATAAAAACCATTGTCTTCTTCATTTTTATCCCTCTTTATCTATCTAATTTTCTATTCCTATATAATAAAAGACATATTACAAAACTAATTATACACCATATAAGCATATTGACTAATTCCATTGTCATATTAGATAATCCATAGCCATTTAACGATTTATACATGGCCTCTGAAAAATGATAGGTAGGTAATAACTTAGCTATTTTCTTTACAAATTCTCCAGCTCCAACTGCAAATACTGGTATCATCATGAATATCATATATACTGGAAAGCCTACTACCCCTGTTTCCATGGAGTTCTTTGAATATAGACCTACTATGGTTCCTAGGATTATTGAAAACACTATTACTAATGTGTTAAAAATTATGAAGATTAATATATTACCAATGCTTTCTCCTACAGCAAAAATACACAATATGCTTACTATATAAGAAACTACAAAGGTTATAAAGCTCTTTCCAAGCAGCACCTCCAGCTCTGTGGCAGGCGAAAGCATTAGAACTCTTAGGGTATTCTTTTCTTTTTCTTCCGCTATAATCATAGATTGTACAAAGCTGCCTACTAGCATACTAGACATTAACAAACATAGCACTAATCCCATCTTAGCAGGAAAATCCTCTATAACTCTTCCATAAATAAAAGCTAAAAATATTGGTAAAAAGCACATCAATAAACTATTATAATTATTTTTTAAATCCTTAGCTTCCTTTAAAACAATGGCACTAAATCTATTAAATGAAAAACTCATAATTATAACTCCCTTCCTGTTAGCTTTAAGAATATCTGTTCAAGGGTAGGTTCCTTTGAATGAATAGATATAAGCTGACCTTTGCTCATCCATTCCTTGATTCTTTCAGCCCCTTCTAAATTTTTAGGTATGATAACTTTTTTTCTTTCTTCCATATTTAATAATACTTCGATAGAATCCTCTGCGTATTTTATTTTCAAATTCTCTGGTGTATCAAGAGCTGAAATGGTTCCTTCATTTAAAAAAGCTACTCTATGGCAGAGCTTATCTGCCTCCTCCATATTATGAGTGGTTAGAAATATAGTAGTACCACTGTTATTTAATTCTCTTAATACATTATGAATCTGATGGCAGTTTGAAGGATCAAGGGCTGCCGTAGGTTCATCTAGAAACAATAAGTCAGGCTTACTTAATATGGCTCTAGCTAAAATAACTCTCTGTTTCATACCTTTGGAAAGCTTTTTTACTACGGTTTTAGCATCAGCTTTTAAATTTACTTGCTCTAATACTTCAAATATCTTTTCTTTGTTCACCTCATAAAGTTTAGAAAATAGCTCTAAATTATCATATACTGATAGCCTTTCATACAATCCGCTATTATCTGTTAATATACCTATGTGCTTAAAAATCTCCTTATTAAAACTTAAAACATTTCTATTAAATACCTCGGCTTCTCCACAGCTAGGTTTTAATTGTCCTGTTAATATTTTAATAGTAGTAGTTTTTCCCGCTCCACTAGGGCCTAGGAATCCAAAAATTTCACCCTTCTTTATACTAAAGCTTAAATCCTTTAGTGCCGCTTTTCCATCAAAATCCTTTTTAAGGTTTTTTACCTTAATTATACATTCTTTATCCACAAAAATTCTCCTTTCTATTTTACCTTTTGCTGTTGATTAAAATTATGCCTTGTTTTCTGTGCTTCAGCTATAAAACCGGCATAAACAGAGAAGTTATTTTCATGAAAGGAGTAAATTTCACTATGAATACCTCTAAAAAAGGGTTGAACGGCTATATTAAAACCCCAATATATCCTTCAATTCTTCAAATCTTCCCTTGGATAAAGGTATGGAGGTTTTATTTACATCATCTAATATTAAACTATAGCTATTTCTTGTCCAGGTCACTACTTCTCTTACTCTTTGAAGATTAACTAAATAAGATCTATGACATCTGAAGAAACCTAAAAGCTTAAGCCTATTTTCTAGTTCTGATAAAGTAAAGGTACAAGGAAACTTTTCATTACCTATAGTTATGTAAGAAACCCCTTCTTGGCTTTCTATATAAATAATCTCTGTAGGATTAAACAGAATTATTTTATCATTTACCTTAGCAGGGATCTTCTCGATTTTTATAGGCATAGACTCCATAGCTTGAGATACCTCATGCTCCGATGGTTCCTTTAAACTCTCTTCCTCCTCTTCAGCCTCTACTTTATAAAAGGAAGTTTCATCTAGGGAGTACACTTCTTCGCTTAACAATAATCCATCCTCTAAAGAGGAAGTAGTAGCTAATATACTAACTCCCTTATCCTTTAATATGTCTATAAAATTTTTTATGATAAGCCTACTCTCCATGTCTACATTTTGAAGAGGTTCTTCAAGAAGAATAAGCTTCGCACTATTTATCCAAGATCTCCCAATACGCAGCCTTTTTTTCTCTGAATAATTTAAGCTGCTAATTTTGGCATTTTTCTTATCTATAAGTCCTACATAAGATAATACTGTTTCTACGTTAGTATCAGAGCTATATAAACCTTTAAAAAATTTCATATAGTCCTTTACCTTCATTCGCTCATATAGACCTTCCTCTAAAAAGCTTATGCCAATTTCATAACAAAACGTAGAATAATTATTTAACACAGAATGTTCTTTAAAATAAATATTACCCGTGGAAGGGCTTGTATTACCTATTATCATGGATAACAGAGTGTTGCCTATTACCTTATTACACTTTATGACAATACATTGACCTTCCTCAACCTTTAAGCTCATCTGATTTATGAGCCTATGATCAGCATTCTGTTTAGAAATATTATTTATATTTAAAATACTCACTTGTATATCACCTCTAGTTTAAAATAACCTATCTTTAATTATATAATAAGATAGATAACTTGTATTGTAATTGTTGGGATTTTTTATACAAAAGTAAAATCTGTATTGATAATTCCTAAAATCATTATTTAAATTAAAGGTATTAGTATGTTTTATATTGAAATAAGTAATGAAGAATATCTATTTTTAGCTTTGAGAGGAGTATTATTATGATTAAAACAAATAAAGAAAGACTAATTAAACAATCTGTTCAAGGAAAAATTCATCACCCAACCTCCGCCCCTTCACCTTATAGAATAAGCCATAAAGGTGAACCTTTTGTAGTTCCTGCTACAGGCGGTATTACTTATAATGTTAGACTAGGCGATGCTGCTTTTGGCTGGGTTGGAGATCATATCGAACCTGGAGTATCTATAAAAAATGATAATGCGCAAGAAAATGTGGCTTTAAATACTCTTGCTTGCATAGGAAATGAAGCCAAAGTAGTTTCTGGAGATGCCAAGGGAGCAAAGGGCTTTGTTACAGGTATGCACGGTGGAATAGATCATGTGCTTGTTTACTTTAAACAGGAAGATTTAGAAAAAATGGCCGTAGATGATAAAATACTTATAAAAGCCCACGGTCAAGGCTTAAGCCTTCCAGAAGTTCCTGAGGTTATGGTGATGAACATAGATCCTGAATTATTTTTAAAGCTTGGTATAGAAATACGAAAAAATAAAATTAAAATCCCTGTAGTAGCTGAAGTGCCACCATATTTAATGGGCTCTGGTATAGGTTCTTCTACTTCCTTTAATGGAGATTATGATATTATGACTGCTGATGAAGCTGCCGTAAAGAGTAATGGCTTGGATAAGCTTAGATTTGGAGATTTAGTTTTACTTAGAGATTGTGACAATACCTATGGAAGGGGTTACCTAAAAGGAGCCGTAAGCATAGGAGTGGTAATACACAGCGATTGCATTAAGATGGGACATGGTCCTGGAATAACTACTATAATGACTTGCAAAGAGTCTTTAATAGAAGGCATCATATCTGAAAAAGCAAATATAAAGAACTTCTTACCCATAGAAGAATAGAATTTTTAAAGCCGCTTGGGATTTTTACATCTTGGGCGGCTTTCGGCATCTCCAAAAAATAACTAGCCAGTCTACTCGTATATTTGACTAGTTATTTTTTTACGATGCCTTAAATTAATATTAAAATAAGGGCGTAAAGTACTATCTATTTATAGATCTAGCTATTCTAGTAAAGGTATGTCTCTTTCCTCTAATAGCTATGCTGTAATCCATTATATTTTCTGGAATAGCAATGCCGGTAAGTCCTGCATCACCTATATGGTGCATGTCGGTTCCTGTCATTTTACACATTAAAGCTATTTGCTTTATTGTACCACTATCAGCACCTTCTTGTGAAGTGCCAATTGCTGTTAGGGTTAATGCTCCTAAATCATGTGAATACTTAACAAGCTCTCTTATATATTCCATAGTTATTCCTGGTACTGTACCAGGTGCAGGAAGTAATATTATATCAGCTCCAGCTTCCCTAAAAGCCTTTATATCTTCCTTTGTTATTATATTCTCTCCCGCCTCTTTAAGCGAACCTGCTGCATGCATCTTTCCAACTACTAATACGATTTCTTTTCCTAATTCGTTACCTATTTCCTTTAAGGAGCTTATAATTGCAGCATTGGATACACCTGTTCCAGGATTTCCTGTTAGAACAACCATATTAAATCCCATTTCATAAGCCTTTTTAGCATTGTCTAAGGTACCTAGCCTTCCAGGAGATATATTTATTATTTCACCTAAAGTTTCTTGATTTGCATCCACAGGCTCCAAGTTTATTCCTACCACTCTGCCCGTAAGTCTTTTTAGTTCCTTAACTATGTCTTCTTTGGCCACTTTAGGAATGCCTTGCATTACCGGTTCATTAACATCAAACATATTAAATAATAATATATCTGCTCCAAAGGCTGCTGCTAACTCTGCATTGCTAATATTATACAACACTGGTTGTACTAACCCTATAACCTCAGAAACTAATACTCTGCCCTCACTGGCGGCTATAGAATGCAATAGTTCCTCTTTATTCATCTTAATAAAATCCGATGCATTGCAGTCTAATAATCTCTTAGTCATACTTTACTCTCTCCCTTTACCATAAATTTAATTAAGGCATCTCCAAAAAAATAACTAGTCAGTCTACTCGCATCTTCGACTAGTTATTTTTTTACGATGTCCAAAAGGGGCACCCTTAAAATTTGGGAGCCCCATTATAGATAAAACTATTTCTTCATTAAACTCTTCATATGAGTAACTAGTATATCAGCTATAGTTCCTACAACTATTTGATAATTCTTTGAACCCATCTTCATAACTCCAGTGGCACCTAGTTGTTTTAATCTATCTTCTTTTAATAATGCGCCGTCTTTTAAAGTCAATCTTATTCTAGTTACACAAGCATCTATTCCCTCTATATTAGCTTTTCCACCGATAGCTTCTATTATTTCCCCTGCCTTAACGCTTAGTTCTGATTCTCCTAAGCTTGATAACTTAGAAGAAAATTCCTCATCATCTCTTCCCGGAGTAGGAATATTTAATGCCTTAATCAAGAATACAAATAAGAAATAGTATACTACTGCAAATATTAATCCAATTACTAATAGTAAAACTGGTTTAGTTGAAATTCCAAGATTTAATAAATAGTCAATTAAACCTGCAGAGAATCCAAAACCTGATTTAATTCCAAGGGCTGAAGTAACAGCTAGGGATACCCCTGTTAACACTGCGTGTACTCCATATAATACTGGTGCCAAGAACATAAATGAAAATTCTATTGGCTCTGTTATACCTGTTAAGAAGGATGTGAAGGCTATACCTAATAGCATACCTGTAACAGCCTTCTTATTTTCTTTCTTAGCAGTAGTGATCATTGCTAAACATGCTGCTGGTAAAGCAAACATCATGATTGGGAAGAACCCAGTCATATAAGTTCCAGCGCTTGGGTCAAGAGCAAAGAATCTGTTTAAATCTCCAGTTACGATCTTTCCAGCTGCATCTGTAAAGGAACCAAATTGGAACCAGAATAAAGTATTAACTACATGGTGTAACCCTACAGGAAGTAATGCTCTGTTTAATAATCCGAATACAAAAGCTCCTAGAGCTCCTGCTCCCGCTACCGAGTTACCAAAGGAATTAATAGCGTCCTGAATAGGTGGCCATACATATCCTGCTACAACACCAAGAATTACAGCACAAAAGGATGTTACAATAGGAACAAACCTCTTTCCTCCAAAGAAGCCTAGGAAATCAGGAACCTTAATTGCTTTATATTTATTATATAAATAACCTGCTAATATACCTATAATAAAGCCTGCCAATACCCCCATATTTATCTTAGGATTAAAAGCTGTAGCAACCTTAGTTAATACAAAGTATCCCACTGTAGCCGCAATACCTGCAACTCCATTATTTTCTTCTGCTAATCCTACTGCAATACCTATAGCAAAAATCAATGGAAGATTTCCGAATATAGCATCTCCTGCTGCCGCCATCCATGGTATACCTGCCTCTAAGGCCTTTAATCCAGTCCATTTCCAAACGTCTGCTTGACCTAATCTTAATAAAAGAGCCGCTGCTGGCATTACTGCCACTGGTGTCATTAAAGCTTTACCCAGCCTTTGTAAGTTTGATAAAAGCTTGCCGTTATTAGCCATTTTATAATTCCTCCTTTTTAATATTATGAATATTATGAATAATTATGAAGCCAAAAATACCCCTGCTTAAGCTCATGCCGTACGCTCATAAGCTTAAATGTATTTTCTATATTAGTATATGACTTTAATTATGGTACTATTAATTTAATTAAACAAAAAAAGCCGAAAAGACAATCCTTTTAGGATAACCTTTTCAGCTTTTGCCCACTTAAATAATATGGTTACACGCTGATTTCATATACCAACATATTAACTTTAATTTTATTATAACTTTTTCATTTCAAATGTCAATAACTATTTTAAAATATTTTTAAAATGCAGTAATTTCTTAATTAATCCTTCATTTAACTTCATAGATAAAATATAAATATCAATTAACCTTTATATTATATTGAATATATTTTTTAGTATAATTAATAAATACTTAACAATTTATCTTTGCGTAAATATTGACAAAGTATTAAGGTAAATATATAATTTAAATAAAAACGTGTTACTGTTAAATCAGGCATAAGTTTTATAACTTATGCCTTTTTATTTTGATAAAAATACGTTTTCATAAAACAAATTTGAAATTAGAATGAATACTATAAAGAAATATTGGAAACAATATAGTAAGAAAGGAAGATATTATGTTTGGATTGTTTAAAAAGACCTATGAATTATTAGCTCCTGTAACAGGAAAGGTAGTAGATTTATCTCTAGTACCAGATCAAGTTTTTGCTCAAAAGATGGCAGGTGATGGAGTAGCAGTAGAATCAACAGGCGATACTATAGTAGCCCCTGCTGATGGTGTTTTAACTTTAATATTTAAAACCAATCACGCTTTTGCAATGACTTTAGATAATGGTGCAGAAATTTTAGTTCATATAGGAATAGATACTGTAGAGCTTCAAGGAGAAGGCTTTGAAAGATTAGCAGATGAAGGTGCTAAAGTAAAAGCTGGAGACCCTATAATAAAGGTAAATAGAGATTTTATTACTTCAAAAGGATTCTCTTTAATAACACCAGTGCTTATAACTAATATTGATATAGTAAAAGATATAAACTACAAAACAGGCTTTAATGCTGAAGCTGGAAAAGAAGTTGTAGTTGAGTACAAAACTAAATAAGGCATCGTAAAAAATAACTAGTTCATTATACCAGTAAACTGACTAATTATTTATTTGGAGATGCCAAATTCCCCCCAAATAAAAACCTGTTAGAGTATCCCCTTATTCTAACAGGTTTTTATTTATGCATCCCTAAAAATCATTAGTGACTTACTTGCTTAAGTCTTTCAATATGTATAGCCAAATAAGCTATTTCGTCTTCTATTACCTCTATACAAAGCTGATTCTCAATTATTTTAGCAGCTTTTCTAGCAACTTTGTAGGAATCCTTATATTGTTTTTTAATAGCAGAAATAAGATCATTTTTAATAGGATTATTATTTAAAATTCTTTCTATAGCAAATCTTATATGAGTTAAAAATCTTGCATAGTCTAAGGATTGCCTATCTATTTCTATCTTCATTTCATCTTCTAAAAACTCTACAACACTATTAGATACAAAATTATATTTTATAGTATTAGATAAACCACCCTTGTTTCTAGCAGAATGTATATGTAGGGCTATAAAACCTGCCTCTCCATCAGGTATCTCAATGCCTATAGCTTTCTCTATCATAAGAGCTGCTTTCTTTGCAATGTCAAACTCCCTTTTGTAAAGGGTTTCCGTCTCCACAAGAAAGGGATTTTGAATTTCCTCATTATCTTCTAACCTCTTTAACGCAAATATCATATGATCTGTTAGAGATATATGTATTTTTTCATCTAGCTCCTCTTGAAGCTCATTGGATATCATTGCGATTATCTCTTCACTTAAGGCGATTATGTTCTGGTCTGCGTAATTCATTAGTTCATTAAAATTCGCTGAATTAGTTTTGTCCTCTATAGTAAAAATCTTATCTACTTCTAAACCCGCTTTAATTATATCTCCTATCTTTTTCCCAAAACCTATACCTTTTCCAAATAAAATCTTTTCTTTCTCATTTTCACTTACGAATAGTACATTATTGTTAAATACCTTTATAACCTTGCAGTCATGGAGTACAAAATTGCCCATTTAAAAAACCTCCACCTCATATTTATAAAACCCTTATTATAATTATATATAAATAGTTTTCATAATTTCAATACATATGCTTATCTATATCTTCACATTATTATAATATATTTATCTAAGGTTATATATACCTAAAAAAAATAACTAGTCAGTGTCCATATTCGACTAGTTATTTTTTATTATATCCTTATTATCTAATTTGCATTATGAATTGCAATTAAAAATGCTGTGTTATCTCCTTCTGAATTCTTGTTAGATCTTTTTCCCTAAGCCTAGTTTCTTCTCTGATTTTATTCCAGTCTTCTCCAGCTATCATCATTTCTCTTGCTCTCTCATGTGCATCAACCTTCTGGCCAATCTTACCCATAATTATACACTCCCTTTTCAATTAACCTAATTAATATAATGTATTATTATTTTTTCAAAATAAATTAATAGTATTCTAAGTAATTTATGTATTTCGTCAGAATTGTTAATTTTATAACGAATTATTAATTTTGATATTGAGTTTAAACAAAGTATGAAGTATAATTTATATGTAATAACAATTATTATGTAGTAAATTTTGGTATATATTTTCTCTGTATAATAGGAATTTCTTGTTATATGGACTTTTTAAAAAAGCTTCACCCAACTGCAAAGAAATAGTCTGAGCAAAAGGAAGAGGGCCATATAATGCATTATGAAAAAGTTAATTTTTTGAAAAATTAACTTTTTTGAGGCTACCTTCAATGCTTGTATTGGAGGTATTTTTTGTTTTTAGGAGGATGTTTTATGGATAAAAGAGTAGGGGTAATAGGAATAGTAATTGAAGAATTCGCTAATGCACCTAAGGTAAATGAAGTGCTTCATAACTTTGCTCAAATAATTGTAGGAAGAATGGGAATTCCCTATAAGGAAAGAGGTGTTTCTGTAATCTCCTTAATAGTGGATGGAACTACTGATGAAATCAGTGCCTTAACAGGAAAACTTGGAAAGATATCTGGAGTAAATGTAAAATCAGCTATTACAAAAAAATAGAACTCTATTTAAAGAAAGGAGGCACTAACTTTAAAAACATATAAGTTAGTGGCAATATTATGAGAGAATACTTAGCAGAAGAGTTTATAGTAGATTCAGAGATATTAGAAAGCATAAAAAAAGGGGAAGAACTCGCCTCAGATAAAAACTATGTGAATAGTCTTCTAGAAAAAGCTCAAAGCTGTGCAGGGCTGACTCATGAAGAAGCAGCCGTTTTATTAAATATAGAAGACGAAGAAGTTTTAAATAAAATGTATAGTGTAGCCAGCGAAATCAAGAAAAAAATATATGGAAGAAGAATTGTGCTTTTTGCTCCTCTTTACGTGAGCAATTACTGTGTAAATAACTGCGAATACTGTGGATATAAACATTCAAATTGTGATTTTAAAAGAAGAAAACTTACTATGGAGGAACTTAAGGAAGAAGTTAAGGTTTTGGAGTCCTTAGGTCATAAAAGATTAGCCTTAGAATTAGGCGAAGACCCGGCAAATGCTCCTTTAGACTATGTGCTAGATTGCATAAAGACCATATACTCTATAAAATTTGATAATGGAAGCATAAGAAGAATAAACGTAAATCTAGCTGCAACTACTGTAGAGGATTATAAAAAGCTAAAGGATGCTAATATAGGTACCTATATATTATTCCAAGAAACCTATCACAAACCTACCTATGAAAAACTCCATCCTCAAGGACCAAAGCATAATTATAATTGGCACACCACTGCTATGCATAGAGCTAGAGCTGCAGGGATAGATGATGTAGGTATGGGTGTTTTATATGGATTATATGATTACAAATACGAAACCATAGCTTTATTAATGCACGCTGAGCACTTAGAAAAAGAAACCGGTGTAGGCCCTCACACTCTATCTGTACCAAGGATGAGAGCAGCAGAAAATGTGAGTTTAAGAAATTATCCTTACCTAGTAAATGATAATGACTTTAAGAAAATTGTGGCTATATTAAGACTAGCTGTACCTTATACTGGAATAATATTATCTACTAGGGAGGAATCTAGCTTTAGAGATGAGGTTATGGCCGTAGGAGTTTCTCAAATAAGTGCTGGTTCCTGCACTGGTGTAGGTGGATATGTAGAATCTCAAAATCCAAGCTCAGATGAAAAGCCTCAGTTTGAAGTGGGAGACCATCGTTCTCCTATAGAAATAATAAAAAGCTTATGTAAATCTGGCTATATACCTAGCTACTGTACCGCTTGCTATAGAGAAGGCAGAACTGGTGACAGATTTATGCGCCTAGCTAAGATTGGAGAAATTCAAAATGTCTGTCAGCCTAATGCTCTACTTACCCTAAAAGAATATTTATTAGATTATGGTGATGAAGAAGCTAGGGCTCTTGGTGATAAGCTTATAGAAGAAGAGCTTAAGGCTATACCAAAGGAAGCCGCAAGAAATGCAGCTAAGGAAAAGCTTAAACATATTGAAAAGGGTGAAAGAGACTTAAGATTTTAATTTAGGCATCGTAAAAAAAATAACTAGTCAAAGATGCGAGTAGACTGACTAGTTATTTTTTGGAGATGCCTTAGGAGGTATAAAAATGTTAGATACACCTAGAGCCAATAGACTTCACATTGCAGTATTTGGAAAAAGAAATGCTGGAAAATCCAGCATCGTAAATGCTCTTACTAATCAATCTATATCACTAGTATCAGACACCCCGGGTACTACCACAGACCCAGTATTCAAATCCATGGAGCTGCTTCCTTTAGGTCCAGTGGTTATAATCGATACTGCGGGCTTGGACGATGAGGGTGAGTTAGGCGAATTAAGAATACAGAAAACCTTAGAGGTTATGGATAGAACAGACCTTGCCTTATTGGTTTTTACTGGTGAAAATGAAAACCTAAATATGGAATTACAATGGTACAAAGAGCTTGAAAACAGAAAAGTACCTATGATAGGTGTCATCAATAAAATTGATGTTGTAGATTTGGACTTAAATATTTATAAAAAAAGCTTTGATATACCCTTTGTGAAGATAAGTGCAAATAAGAGAAGCAATATAGCAGGACTAAAGGAAGCCATAGTAGAAAATGCACCTACAGATTTTGAGATCCCCACCATTGTAGGAGACCTTCTAAAGCCTAAGGCTACGGTGGTGTTAGTGGCTCCTCAAGATATACAGGCTCCAAAGGGAAGGTTAATCCTGCCACAGGTACAGGTGATTAGAGATGTATTAGATAATGATTGTATGGCACTCACCGTTAAAGATACTGAGCTTCGGGATATTTTAGGTACATTAAATAAGAAACCAGACCTAGTTATTACGGATTCTCAGGTGTTTAAAAAGGTGAATGAAATTCTCCCTAAGGATGTTCCTCTAACCTCCTTCTCCATCCTTATGGCTAGATATAAGGGAAACCTTCAAATGTTTGTAGAGGGTGCTAGGGCTATAAAAAATCTAAGGCCTGGAGATAAAGTGCTCATAGGCGAGGCATGTACCCATCATGCTTTAAAAGGAGATATAGCTAGAGAAAAACTTCCTTTATGGCTTAATGCAAAGGTAGGCGGAGAGCTAAATATAGAAGTAAAGTCAGGTATAGACTTCCCTGAAGATTTATCCCAATACAAATTAGTAATACACTGCGGCAGCTGTATGTTTACAAGAAAACAGCTTATGTCAAGGCTTATAAGAGCCGAAGAACAAAAGGTTCCTATGACTAACTTTGGTGTGGCCATAGCGGAAATTAACGACATACTAGATAGGGTAGTTAGCATGTTTCCTGAACTATAGAACTTACTGCGCAGCTTTTCTAGTCCTCAATGCATAATTAGAATTGTTTTTCAAATTAAAAAGCAGAGTCTAAGACTAAAATTTAGCCTTAGACTTTGCTTTTTATATAGCTTTAATTCTTTCACCACTATCCCTATTTAGAAAAAACTCAGCTATTTCTTTAGGATTATTAAATATAAGCTCACAATCAATATGATCTATCATTTTCATAAACCTACAATGTCCAAATTCTATACCTGCTGCCTTTGCTGCCTCATAATCAACCACGGCATCCCCTAGATATATAGCATCTCCTGCTGTTATCCCTGCCTTATCTAAAGCTTTTAAAAGAGGCTCTGGATTTGGCTTATGCCTTACTGTATCCTCTTTACATATCCATAGCTTAAAATAGTCCAGCAAGCCCCTTTTAGTAAAATCTTCATGGAGCTGCTCATAAGTCTTTGAAGTTACTATGGCAAGAGAATACTCTTTGCTAAGATCTCGAAGCATTTCTTCTACACCTTCAAAAACATAATTATGGTGCGCATAATCCTTTACTTTTAGTCTCCAATACCTCCAAGTATCCATGAGTTCCTCTTCTTTAATGCCTATTTTTCTTAAGGCTTCATCCCCTGGTATACCCATCAATCTATGCAGTTCCTCATCAATATATTCTCTTTTATACAAATCTCTCATGGTCTGCTGAAGGCCCCTCATATTTGATAACGCAGTTTCAATTAGGGTTCCATCAATATCAAAAATAATCCACTTAATCATAAATTTTCTCCTTTATATACACTTTTTAAACATTGCTAGTTATATGTTTTATAAAATTACTCTTTAAAAGTATACTATACACTCTATGAATGTAGCTATACAAGAAATAAACATTGTTAAAATCTATAATTATTTACATACCACACACTTGTATAAATGTATGGTATAATTAAATATGTAATATAGTAACAACAAAGGAGTCATGAAATGAAATATAAACGCATTATTTACATTGTAATTTCCTTCTTAGTTATTGGTTTCATTGGATATAAGCTTTTTCTTTCCATTAACAATAAAAGAATCAGGGAAAATGCTTTAAAGATAGCCCGACAGGATATGAATTTAGCTAAACAGACAATTGATAAATACTATTTAGGTCTAGAGAATAGCAAATTTAATGATAGCTTAAATTCAGTGGATTATTCCAATGATAAAACTAAAGAAACAGACCAAAAATGGCTCAACGAGAATAAAAATGATTATGTTATTGGGTATTCTAATTCTCAAGGTGGATTTGTTAGTTTCACCTATTCAATAGAAAAAAAGCAATATAGGATTTCTACTTCAATTAGGTTACAAGATAAGATTAGTAAAATAGAAAAAATGATTAACGAAGAAATATATTTAAAAAAGATAGATAGTGATTATAAAATAGTCCATATCTCAAGCTACGATACAAATTTAAAATATCGCTGTAGCAACTATGACAATACTCCTGAATTTGTATATGATAAAGGAAATTATAAGGCTATAAAAGCAAATGATTGAATTTTCTAGAAAGAAGAGGATTAAATGAGCTTTTTAACTAATCTTACTGTAGTTATAGCGGCTATATTTATGCTGATAAATAAGGTAATAGTTATAGTAAAGTCATTAAAAACTCGAAAATATAGTGAGGCATTTTTTAATGGGGCAGGCTTCTTTGCCTTTGGATCACTGTTATTCTATATGCTTTTCACTAATTTGCGCTATGGATTTCTCATCTATATTTCATGTATATCCGGTATAGTATATTGCGTCTATATGTTTAAGAAAACTTTTTTAATACAATAAGTATAATTTAAAATTCAACTAATTGCATAAAAACATACTTTATTACAAGTATGTTTTTATGCATCACTACAACCTAAAATACACTATAGATTTATAAGATTTTTTATAATTTTGTTTCTTTATGATCTAAATCAAATAGCTTGCCATCACACTTAATACAGCCTTTTTCCTTAAGCTCCTCTATAGTTTTAAAGTGCTCTGAAGTTCCTACCTTTATTACTTCTCCACAATTTTTACACTTATAAAGTCTAACTGTAACTTTCAATTCTCCCGTATAGATTAACTCATTATAATCCCCTTCTATTAAAGGTTTACTACCATTAGTGGTTTTAAGAACGATCATCTGCCCCACTCCCCCTATAATTCCCGCTCCATCATAAGCATTAAAGGAGGTCAGTATTTCTGAAACCCTAAGTCCCATAGCTACAAAATTTTTCTGCATAGCTAGCTCAAACTCCGGAGACTTATGCGCATAGGAAAGAAAAACATTAAGTCCACACTGATATTTTAAGGCTTCGATTCCTCTGGAAAGAAACAGATTCATTCCTTGAAGAGTATAAGGTGGGTCGGTAAAAAAGCTGTCAAACTCACCTCTAAATTTTTGTGGTAAAGGCTTTCTTAAATCTACATATTCACTTTTAACAGGCAGCTGTTTTTCTTCTGCTATATTGTTTATATAATTAATTATTCGCTCATCTATATCCAAAACCAAAATTGATGTCTTGCTATATTTTATGTCAGTAAAAAGTTTTTTTAATAAGAATCCTAAGGCTATACTTACTAAATCGTCATCGCCTACACATAAAACCCTCTTTCCTATTAATGAAGAATTTTTTAGACATAATACCGCTCTTTTCATAGCTGTATCTAAAGTGCATTTAGATTGATCTATCGTAACATCAGCTTGAGGGCGATTCATAAATATCTCACTTAATTCTTCTCTAACTTCCTTGATCTCTTTATGTTCCTTCCAAGGCTCTAAGCATAATTTCATGTATAATTCCTTATTTAAGCCATAAAAACCTAGTTCCTTTTCTACGAAGTCCTTTCCTTTGCTTGTAAGTCTTATACCTCTATCTTGAAGTAAAATTTTCTCTTTAATAAACTCTTTCTTTATAGCTGTTACTAAGGGTATAGGCAAAAGATTGCTCTTAGCTAGCTCCTTTGTGGAAATACCCTCCTTAAAATATATATTAACTAAAGTATTTATTATTACTTCCTTTCCTTCCTCTATATTTATATTTTGAATTACCTTTTGTAGACAATTATCCATTATTATCTCCCTTTCTTATACAGTTAAATTTTAAGATACTTGTATTCCCAACTAAATAGCAATGAAAGATGTATAAGTTATAAACATGGACAAATTGTAAAGTAATTCCTTATATAAATTAGTAAAAACAAAAAGACCATAGCAACACAAAGTCACCACAGCCTCTTATAATTTACACCCTCTAAATACCCAATTTCTTAATTATATATGCTGTAGATTCATTATTCATTGAAACTTCAAATAACGAATCTACTCATATTAATAAAATACGAAATCAAATATTCATAATAATTTTGGACATAAAAACACCATGCCTAGGCACGGTTCCATAAGATATATAATAAGGTTGAATGTTGTCCGTGTTCTAACTTATTCTTAAAAATGCTCAACAAACAAACCTGATATAATGTCAGATTTTAAAGCTTTTTAAGAATCAACTATTTAGTTAGTTAGTTACGAACACTCTCACTCATACAACACTCTTCCTTTATTTTTTAATATGATATTCTCCCATAGTATAACATATGAAAGTATAGTATACAATATATAAATTTTACTATAAAATAATTTTTCACATATTTTAAATTTTCAAAATATTTTATTTAACACTCTCTTAATATTAAGTTATAATTAATACTATAAAATTAAATAAAAGCACTTATACTTTTACTTTTACAAATTAAGGTTAAAGGGGGAATTATCAATGACAAAACAAGAGAAAGCATGGATAATGGAAGACTGGGCCAACTCTGCCTATTCTATTGCTATAACCACTGCAATACTTCCTGTATTTTTTAAAAGTGTTGTGGCCAAGGATCTCTCTAGTTCACTATCTACCGCCTATCTAGGCTATTCTAATTCCATCTATACTGCAATACTGGCAATACTGGCTCCCATCCTTGGAGCTATTGCAGACTACAAGGGCTATAAGAAAAAGCTCTTTACTTTTTTTCTATTAATTGGAGTATTCTCTACAGGCTTACTTTCCATTATAAGCCAAGGAAACTGGTTTCTATGCCTTGCCATTTATGCCCTTAGCGCTATCGGTTTTTCTGGGTCTAATATTTTTTATGATGCTTTTTTAGTGGATGTAACCGAGGATAGCCGGATGGATGTAGTATCTTCCTATGGTTTTGGTCTAGGATATATAGGAAGCACTATACCTTTTATTATCAGTATACTTTTTATTAGCAAACCATCCTTAATCGGTATGGACACCATAGGTGCTACTAGATTATCCTTTATAATAACTGCTTTATGGTGGCTTGTATTTAGCCTTCCCATGTTAAAGCATGTAGATCAAAAATATTATATAGAACCCTCTAAGACTCCTGTAAAAGAAAGCTTCAGAAGGTTATATGATACCTTTAAAAACGCTAAAAAAAATAGAAACGTATTCTTATTCTTAATAGCTTACTTCTTCTATATAGATGGTGTATCTACAATAATTAAAATGTCTACTGCCTATGGCATGGACATAGGACTAAGCTCCAATACCTTGATGATAATACTATTAGTACTTCAAATTGTAGCTTTTCCCTTTGCCATACTCTACGGAAAGCTAGCAAAAAAATTCTCAGGAAAAGTCATGATATTAGTAGGTATAGTGGTTTATACTATAATATGCATCTATGCTTATTTTATAAAGACCGCTTTGGATTACTGGATTTTAGCCATATTAGTAGGAAGTGCTCAAGGAGGTATACAAGCTTTAAGCCGTTCCTTCTTTGGTAAGATAATTCCTAAGGAAAAATCCTCTGAATTCTTTGGCATATATAATATCTTTGGAAGATTCTCAGCAATTTTTGGTCCCTTAATGATGGGTGGTATATCACAAATAACTGGAGACTCAAGAATCGGAGTTTTTAGTATAGTAGCTCTTTTCATAATAGGAGGCTTACTATTCTTGAGGGTAAAAGAGGAGGACTCTTCAACCTATCATGGAAGCTCTGCAAATATTAATATTTAATGCACAGTACACAATTCAAAAAAAGCGACCAACGTCGCTTTTTTATGCATTCTCCTTCACACTGTCCTCTATTTCATCTTTTTTAGTGTTTTGTTTCTTTTTATAGCTCTTCATTAAGTATTCTCTTACCTCTGAAGATTTAGATGCTATATTTTTTCCTATGGATTCCATAACCTCAAAAGGCATTCTTTGAAATTGTAGCTTAGCAATATCCATTATGGGTTCAATTAAGCTTTTAGCATCTTCATAACCTTCAAAAATCCTTTTTTGAATAGCATCCTTAGAAAAATCTAACACTCCAGAAATTATTCCTCCCGGCTCTTCGCTAGGTATAATCTCTACTATCCTAGCTCCCGGAAACTTGCTCTTATCTATATAACAGTCCCTAGATAAATGTACTACAAATATTATATTGCAGCCCTCCCCATATAAGGGCTGAATTGGAACATTGTCTGCCATACCTCCATCTATATACTTTCTGCACTGAATTTCTTCGCTTTCATATAGTAAAGGTAGTGCAGAAGATGCACATAATATTTTCTTTGCCACCTCTTCATCATAGTCATTTAGTTTAAAATATCTAGCATTTAGCTCAGGAATTTCACTGCAAGCAGCATAACAAGTCCTACTTCCTGTTAAAAGCTTTTTAAAATCAATATGTTCTTCCATTATTTCTAATAGCCCTTCTCTAGATAGTCCACCTTGCTCTAGGCTCTTTGGGGATACCTTTTTTATGAGGTTCAAGCTTTTACTTCCTATAAAAAGCATCATTCCTTTTTTCACTAACTCTTTATTGTCTATGGGCAAAATTTTTTCTCTAGTTAAATTAAGCCATATATTTTCTGCCACTTCATAATCTCCCTGTGCGAAAAGCACAGCATTCAACGCTCCTATAGAGGTTCCAGATACAGCAGTTATATGCTTATCAATGCCTAATTCTTTGAGAGCCTTCCAAACTCCTATTTCATAGGCTCCCTTGCCTCCCCCTCCAGCTAACACTAATCCTATCTTTAACATTCTTATCACTCCAAAAATAACTTTATCTAAATAATTGCCTTATACCTCCAAAATATTCATTGGCTATGTATAAGTTACAAATTTATAATGCAAAAACTCTTATATATTTAATATAGCATATAAACTTATACAAACTATTAATAATGTTAAAATTTATGTTAACATAAATCATTAGCTATTCTCTATGAATCTTTAAGATATCTTAAGCAATGCTTACTTATTTTAAAATAATAACTTAAGTGCACTTAAAATCTCCTTTTATAATAAAGACACGCACCTTATCATAAATATCTATATAATTTTATATGTGATATTATTAAAATAGGATATATATTTTAATTTATAAGGGATGATAACTTTGAGTGATGAGTTTAAGAGACTTACTCCTGAGGAAGCCATGGAAAAAGTTCATAAAGAGCTTCAACAAGAAAATAAAGGTTCTTTAAAAATTTTTCTTGGATATGCTCCTGGAGTAGGAAAGACCTATTCCATGCTTAATGAAGCCAATAGAAGAGCCGCTCGTAATCAAAAGGTGATTATAGGCTGTGTTGAAACTCACGAAAGAAAGGACACCTTAGAACAGATAAAAGATCTTTATATAGTTCCTAAAAAACAGATAGAGTATAATGGCAAGCTATTAGAAGAAATGGATACAGATGCCATTATAAAGTTAAAACCAGATGTAGTTTTAATAGACGAATTAGCTCACACTAATGTGCCTGGATCAAAACATAATAAAAGATATGAAGATGTAGAAGAAATATTAGATCATGGCATAAGCGTAATAACCACCTTAAATATACAACATCTAGAAAGCCTTAATGATGTTATGAAACAAATAACTGGTATAAATGTAAGGGAGACTGTGCCAGATAGACTCGTAGAGGATGCTGAAGAGGTGGTAGTGGTGGACATTACTCCCGAAGCTTTGCAAAATAGATTAAAACGCGGCGACATTTATAAAACTGAAATAGATAGAGCCTTAAAAAACTTTTTTAGAAAAGGTAATCTAAATGCACTGAGAGAATTAACCTTAAGACAAACCGCTGAAGAAGTAGATGAAGACCTAGAAGAATACATGAAAGAACATGGTATAAAAGAAAACTGGTACACTGCCGAAAGAGTAATGGTTTGTATAAGCTCCAATGAATCCTCTAGAAAGCTCATAAGAAGGGGTGCAAGAATAGCTAAAAAATATAAATGCCAATGGATTGTGGTAGAAGTTATATGTACTCACTTCTTTGCAGCTAGGCTTACAGATAAAGACAAGGAAATGCTTGAAAAGCATAAATCCTTAGCTAAGAATTTAGGTGCCGAAATAGTAACCTTAAAAGGAAAAAGTATTTCCAAGGCCTTAGTAAATTTTGCTTTAGAAAAGCATATAACTCAAATTATCATAGGCCATAGCAATCGTTCTAACTTTGAAACTATTACCAGAGGTTCTACAGTGTATAAGCTCTTAAAACAGGCAAAAAATATTGAAATTCATGTGATTCCTAACTAAAGCATTCTTAATGTAAAATTAAAAGGCAAAGCTTACTGTTGTTTACCTGACAGCAAACTTTGCCTAATCTATTAATTTAACAAACCTAATTTATTTGCTATTTGTAAATTTAACTTAAGCACATTTACTCTCTCTTCTCCAAAAACTCCTATATCCCTTCCGTCTTTTGCTTTTTCTATCATGGAGTTAAGCTCTTCCATGCCTATACCACTAGCCTTTGAAACAGAGGCCATTTGAACCTTGGCACTATCTAAACTTATATGAGGGTCTAGCCCTGATCCACTGCTAGTAAGCAAGTCACCTGGGATATCCTCCTTCTTAACAGTAGGATTAGCTTTTAAAAACTCATCAATGTCCTTAGCTACTCTCTCCTTTAATACCTCACTAGAAGGGGCTAGGTTCTGTGAGCCAGAAACTACTCCAGCATAATTAACCTTTCCATCCTTATCTGGCTTTTTATCCTCTTCTGTATAGGTATTATAGTTTACAGCTGAAACCCTTCCTCTAAAGAATCTAGCGTCTGTGAAGCTTTGACCTATAAGCTCAGAACCTACTTTTTTCCCTTTTACTTCTATCATGCTTCCATTAGCTTGCTTATTGAATACTAATTGGCTTATGCCTGTCATAGCTAGAGGAAACAGTAAACCGCATAATATAAGCATTACCACACTTATAATTATTGATTGTTTTAATATCTTCATAAAATTTCCTCCCCTCTCTACATTACTAAGGATATTAAAAGAGGACTTATGATTAAATCAATTAATTTTATTCCTAAGAAAGGAACTATAATTCCTCCTAATCCATATATAGATAAATTCTTTATTAAGAGTTTTTCTGATTTCATTGGCTTATAATCTACGCCTTTCATGGCAATAGGTATGAGCAAGGGTATTATTATAGCATTAAATATCAAAGCTGATAATATAGCACTAGTTGGACTTGAAAGCCTCATTATATTAAGAATATTCATCTGTGGTATAGCTAAAGAAAACATAGCAGGTATTATAGCGAAATATTTAGCTATGTCGTTAGCTATACTAAAGGTAGTTAAGGAGCCTCTAGTTATTAGAAGCTGTTTACCTATCTCCACTACCTCTAATATCTTAGTAGGATCTGAATCTAGATCCACCATATTAGCTGCTTCCTTTGCTGCTGTAGTACCGCTATTCATAGCAATACCCACATCTGCCTGAGCTAGGGCAGGTGCATCATTGGTACCATCCCCAGTCATAGCTACAATCTTGCCTTGTCCTTGTTCTCTTTTAATAACATCTATTTTATCCTCTGGTTTACACTCTGGTATAAACTCATCCACTCCAGCTTCCTTTGCTATAGTTTCTGCCGTAAGTGGGTTGTCTCCTGTACACATTATAGTTTTTATGCCCATCTTTCTTAGTCTTTCAAACCTTTCAGGAAGGCCAGGCTTCACAGTATCCTTTAGGTATATTACTCCATAAATCTCTTTATCCATAGCTACAACTAAAGGAGTACCACCAAGCTTTGAAATTCTAGTAACTATTCCCTCTAAATCCTCTGGTATATCTCCTCCAAGCTCTTTAACAAAGACTTTAACAGCTTCATTAGCTCCTTTTCTTATAGTCCTGCCATTTTTGAGATTTATACCACTCATTCTTGTTTGAGCTGTAAAAGCTATGAATTCAGCTTCTTCATATTCTTTCATGTCTAGTTTTTCCAGGCCTTGCTTTTCTGCTAATTGTATCACTGAACGTCCTTCAGGAGTTTCATCCTTTAAGGAGGATATATAAGCGTACTTTGTAATCTCCTCTTTAGAGTGTTTTTCCACTGGTATAAATTCTGAAGCCATTCTATTACCAAAGGTTATAGTTCCTGTTTTATCTAATATCATTGTATCTACATCACCACAAGCCTCTACAGCTTTTCCAGACATGGCAATTACATTAAATCTAGTTACTCTATCCATTCCAGCTATGCCTATAGCCGATAATAATCCACCTATGGTAGTAGGTATTAAGCATACCAATAGGGCTATCAAAGTAGATACGGGTATATCTATCTTTGTATATATGGCCATAGGATATAGGGATACAATTACCACCAAAAATATTATAGTTAAGCTCACAAGAAGAGTGTTAAGGGCAATTTCATTTGGAGTTTTTTGCCTCTTTGCCCCTTCTACTAGGCTTATCATCTTATCTAGGAAAGATTCCCCAGGTACGGCGGTTATTTCAATTTTAAGAGAGTCACTTACTACTCTAGTTCCCCCAGTAACGGAGTTAAAATCTCCACCTGCTTCTTTCATCACCGGAGCAGATTCTCCAGTGATAGCAGATTCATCTACAGAAGCTATTCCTTCTATTACAATACCATCATTAGGAATGATGTCTCCTGTTTCTACAAGAACTATATCTCCCTTTTTTACCTCTGAAGAACTTACTATAGTTATACTTCCATCAACTCCTGTAACCTTTGCCTTAGTATCCTTCCTGGTTTTTTTCATGCTTTCTGCCTGAGCCTTTCCTCTTCCCTCAGCCACAGCTTCTGCAAAATTTGCAAATAGCACAGTGACGAATAATACAACAGTAACTACTATATTATAGCCTCTTATAGAAGCATCTACTTCTCCAAATAAATTTGGAACGATGCTAAGCAGAAGGGTTATAAAGAATCCTATTTCCACTACAAACATCACAGGATTTTTAATCATATATTTTGGATTTAACTTTATAAAAGCCTCTTTTATAGAAGTTAAAAATATTTCTTTGGTTACAAATTTAGATTTTTCTCCTCTATTCATAAAATAACTTCCTTTCTACTGCTATAGGGTTAAATGCTCTGCTATAGGTCCAAGAACTAAAGCAGGTAAGAAGGTAAGAGCCCCTATGATCAATACTATAAATATAAGTATTAATACAAAGGTCTTATTATCCGTTCTAAAGGTAGCCATGGTTTCTGGCACAGTTCTCTTAGCTGCTAAAGAACCCGCTACAGCTAATAATATAACTATAGATAAATATCTACCAAAGAGCATTACCAACCCCGTAGAGGTGTTCCAAAATATAGTATTATCTGCTAACCCTTCAAAGCCTGAACCATTATTAGCAGCGCTAGATGCATATTCATAAACCACCTGAGTTAATCCATGGAAGCCACTATTAGTTATTCCCGCAAGTCCACTTTTTGTTACCACTGCTATAGCAGAAGGTATAAGAATTAATATAGGGTGTATGAGTATAGCTAGTGCTACAAGCTTTATCTCTTTTCCCTCTATCTTTTTACCTAAAAACTCTGGAGTTCTTCCCACCATAAGTCCACAAATAAATACAGTGATTATGGCATACATCATCATGCCCATAAAGCCTACGCCTTTTCCTCCAAAGACCACGTTAAGCATCATGTTCCATAGGGGAACCAGTCCGCCTAATGGAGTAAGAGAATCATGCATATTATTTACTGAACCTGTGGTAAAAGCTGTAGTTACTGTAGTAAATAATGAGGATTGAGCTATGCCAAAGCGTATTTCCTTCCCCTCCATATTTCCCATGGATTGGCTTAATCCTATATTAGCCAAGGCCGGATTTCCTATTAATTCAGCCCTATAACATACTCCTAAGGCTATAAGGAATAATATAGACATGGCTGCATATATAGCCCAGCCCTGCTTCTTATTTTTTAAATATAATCCAAAGGCATAAACCAAAGCCCCTGGTATAAGCATCATAGCTAGCATTTCTATCACATTAGTTATTGGAGTTGGATTCTCAAAAGGATGTGATGCATTAGCTCCAAAAAAACCTCCTCCATTGGTACCTAAGTGCTTTATAGCTTCTAAAGAGGCTACAGGCCCTAGAGCTATATCTTGAAGCTTATTTTCTATGGTAGTAACAGTTTCATTAGGCCTTAGGGTTTGAGGAACTCCTTGCCATACTAAAAGCAAGGTTATTACCGCTGAAAATGGTATCAATACTCTGGTAGTAATCCTCACAAAATCCACGAAAAAGTTCCCAAAATTCTTTTTTCCGCATATTCCTCTAATAAAGGCTATGGCCGCGCAAAAGCCTGTAGCCGCAGAAGTAAACATTAAAAAGGTTATGGCTATCATCTGGCTTAAATATGAAAGTCCTGATTCCCCAGCATAATGCTGCAAATTTGTATTAGTTATAAAACTTATGGCAGTATTAAAGGATAAGTCTGACGACATATTCCCTATGCCATTTGGATTTAAGAAATGGAATTTTTGAGTTTTCAAAATAATATACACCACTAAGCACATAAAAACATTAGAAGCTATTATGCTTAATGCGTACTTCTTCCATCCCATTTCCTCATTTTTTATTCCTGTAATTTTATATATAAAATTATCTATTTTATCAAATATAAAATCTCCCTTTGTTTTCTCCATAGCCATTACCTTGTACAAGTATCTTCCAACAAAAATCGATAAGGTAACGAAGATCACTAGTACCAAGGCTATTTGAATGATTCCCATAATTTATACCTCCCTTATTAAAACTTTTCTGGATTGAAAAGCGCATAAAATAAATATATAAACATTAATAAAATTAAAAGCAAAAGAAAAATCAAAATTCTCACTCCTCATAAATTAATTATTGATTTACTTTTCACATCACTGAGTCATAAAAAGATTCCTAAGGAATATCTAAATTATAGTCCTGAAACATGGAAAAAATAAAATGGCTTTTAAAAGCCATTTTAAAGTTATCAGCCTTGTTAGAAGCTATGTAAACAAAATATCTATCTTGTCCATACTTATTTAAGGGTTTTTCTATTTTTAGTATGGGTATAGTACATTGAAGCTTTTTTTATAGCAATCTATACTATATATAAGGCATCGTAAAAAAAATAACTAGTCAAAGATGCGAAGTATATTTTGCGTAAGACAAGGACACAGGTTCCATTAATAGTGGGGCTATTAGTGGGTTCTGTGGACGCAGTATTACGCAAAATAGACGAGTAGACTGACTAGTTATTTTTTTGGAGATGCCTAAGATTAAAATATATAATATAGGTGAATTTTGCATGAAAACATTAAGTTCAAGAATAAAATTTATTTACCTTATACTACTTCTTATATTAATATTAGTTAGCAGTTTTTCTATATTAAATCTATGGAGAATCAACAACGGCTTAAATAAATTTATGAATAATAACTACCACAATATAAGTAGGATCTCAGAATTAAAGTTTAAATTAGAAGATCTAAATCGAAAGGTATTCTTATATTCACATTCTGATAAGAATTTTAATATATCTGATGCTATCAATGAATATACTGAAGGTTTTTATGGTGGGACTAATAACATTGATGATAAGGATATAGCAGAGAATCTAAATAGGGATTATAAAGCGTATGTAAATTATTTAATGCAGATAGAAATTATAAGAAATAAATATGGACAAAATGAATCTTCTAAATATTTTAATGATAATGTACAAAAGGCTTTTTATTCCCTGGATAAAAACTTAGATTATTTGATAATCTCTAATGAGGCTAGTATGTTCGAAAGTAAATCTTCCCTATATAAAACCCTATCAAATTCTTCTGTTATAATATTAATCTTTTCCATAATTATAATTTTAGGAGGCTTTTTAATATGTTCCTATATGCTAAAGAAATTTCTTGCTCCTGTAAATTCATTGATAACAAATATAGCCTCTATTAAAGAAGGAAATTTTGATGTAGAGTTTCAAAGCAATTGGAACAATGAAATGGGCATCATTGCAAAGGAATTTAATGAAATGCTGTCAAGAATAAGAACCTATGAAGAGAGCTCTTATGGCAAGCTTACCAAGGAAAAAGACAGGTTTTTAGCTATCATAGAAAGCATTAAAGATCCTCTATGCATTATAAATAAAAATAAAACTATACTTCTTTATAATCAAGCTTTTAAGAATATTTTTATTCTGAACCAAGATAAGGATATTGATCTATCATCAATTATAGACAGTTCTTTAAAAAAAGATGACTCAGCAGATAATATTATGAAAACTACTCTTAATAAAAATAATCACTATTTTATACCACATAAGAGCCTAATGACTTTAGATGAGAAGTATTTTATCCTCACGTTCCAAGACATAACTCCTATCAAACAGGCCGAAGGCTTAAAGTCACAATTTATATCCACCATTTCTCATGAAATAAAAACTCCTTTAACCTCTATGCTTATTGGAATATCATTATTAAAGGATTCTTCCGCAGGAATTATTACAAAACCTGGTATGAATACTTTAAACAATATGGAAGAAGACATTGAAAGTCTTTCTGAATTAATTACCAACATGCTTCATATGTCTAAAATCGAGTATGAAAAATCTAGACTATGCTTAAAGGAATGCTCAATAATAGGTATAATAGAAAACTCTATTAGAGATTATGATAAACTAAACAGTAGGGAGATAAACTTATATTATGAAGCCGATGAAGATTTGCCTAAAATAATTGGAGATGAAGAAAAATTAGAATGGGTTATTCATAATTTATTGGACGTACATCTTAAATTTGCAAAAGCCGGAGATGAATTTTGTATCAGCGCTTACAAAGATTTGGAAAAAGTATTCATATCAATTAAAAGCACAGGTATAAATATAGAAAATAACTATTTCAATGATATCTTCGGAGAGTTTTCTCAATTACAAGGAAGAGATTTTGAGTTTAGAGCTTCAGGTTTATCCCTTAGTTTATCTAAAAAAATTATAAAGCTTCAAAACGGAGATATCTTTTACGAAAAATTTACTAATTCCTTTACTTTCTCTGTACCAATTAGTCAAGGAAAAGAGTAATTATAACTAGAGAGCTGAATAATCCTTTATCCAGCTCTCATATATATTTTAAAGTAAATTTATTTAAGAGCTTCTTGAACCTCATTTATCATAGTGTTAGTTCCCGTAAAGCCTCCTATAGATACGTACCAAATCTGCGAATCAAGGTATACTATTTTATTATTTTTATGAGCTGAAGTAGTCTTAATCAAAGCATTATCCAAGGTTTGTTTAGCAGAGGTTTTACCGCCCTTTACTATAGCCCCTCTATCTATAACAAATAAGTAGTCTGGATTCTTTTCTGCTATATATTCAAAGGAAATATTTTGACCGTGGGTAGCGTTTTGCAGCGACTTGTCTACTGGGGTAACCCCAAACTCCTTGTGCATAACACCGAATCTTGATCCCTCACCATAGGCACTGATGGAACCTTCGCTAACCATAACTATTAAAGCTTTTTTACCATTGACAGCAGCCTTTGTATTTAAATCCTTAATACTATTCTCAATGTTCTTAAGTTCTTTTTCTACAAATTCTTTCTTATCGAAAATCTCACCTAATATGTTCATATTTCCTTTAAAGGAACCCATATAGTCCTTATCAGCTATAGCAAGGTATACTGTAGGCGCAATCTTTTTAAATTCCTCATATAATTTTGCTTGTCTTGCTGAAATGATAATCAATTCTGGTTTAAGCTCACTTATTTTTTCAAAATTAGGCTCTTGTAGTGTTCCTGCATCTTTATATTTATCATCTTTAAATTTTTCAAGATAAGCAGGAATATTAGATTTTGGTAGCGCGGCTACCTCTATTCCCATTTTATCTAGAGAATCCAATACTCCGTAATCGAAAACTACTACATTCTTAGGATTCTTCTTTACTGTAGCTTCACCTAATTCATGCTTAATGTTCACTGTAATACTTTCATTATTTTTAGCAGTAGTTTTGCTTTCTTCTTTTGCACAACCAGCAAAAGCTAACATGGCTATTATTAATATTGATACTATTAAACCTAATCTTTTTTTCATTTTTCCACCTCATAATTTTTAAATTTCATTATTAAAAGTAAATGCATATCTTATTGTTTTCTATATCCTCTATCCTAAAATCCATATCATAGATTTCATCTAACACAGTCTTATCAATAATGTCATTAATATCACCTTCTTTGGCTATAACTCCATCTTTCAAAGCTACGATATAATCAGAATAGCAGGAGGCAAAATTAATATCATGGACAACTAAAACAACGGTTTTCCTAAGATCTTCCACTAATTTTCTTAAAATCTTCATAATTTGCACGGAATGCTTCATATCTAAATTATTCAAAGGTTCATCTAGGAGAATATATTCTGTGTCTTGAGCTATCAGCATGGCTATATAAGCCCTTTGTCTTTGTCCACCGCTGAGTTGATCGAGATATTTATACTGTATTTCCTCAAGCTTCATATAAGCTATGGCCTTATCTACGTAGCTCCAATCCTCGCTATTTAGATTTCCTTGTGAATAAGGAAACCTTCCAAAGCTAACTAATTCTCTTATAGTTAATCTTATATTTATATGATTAGATTGCTTTAATATAGACAATTTCTTAGCTAAATCAGTATTACTCCACTTCTCAAGCTCCTTACCCTCTATGAATACCTTTCCATTGTCCCTTTTAATAAGACGACTTATCACGGATAATAAAGTACTTTTGCCTGCTCCATTAGGTCCAATAAAAGAAGTAATTTTTCCTTTTGGTATTTTTACACTTATATTATCTACCACATTTTTATTTCCATATTTCTTTGTTAGATTTTTTACTACTATCATGCCTTGCTCTCCTTTAACAGCAGATATATGAAATAAACTCCACCAACAAAGTTTATAACAACGCTTAATGGTGTGTTAAAATTCATAACTCTTTCTATAACTAGCTGCCCTCCCACCAAAGCCACTATGCTAATTAATATAGAGTAGGTCAGCAGATACTTATGCTTATATGTGTTTAAAAACTCTCTAGAAAGATTTACTACCAATAATCCTAAAAAGGTTATGGGGCCCACTAAAGCCGTGGATACAGAAACAAGTATGGATATAACTATTAGCATCTTTTTTACAACTCTATCATATTCTACCCCTAAATTTATAGCTTGTTCTCTTCCCAAGGATAAAGCGTCTAAAATCTTTACGTACCCATAGGTATATCCAATCACTAAAATTACTATAACAACAGACATCAATAAAATCTTGAGATTAATACTATTAAAGCTAGCAAACATCCTATCCTGTATAACAGCAAATTCATTTGGATCTATTAATAGCTGCATAAAAGAAGATAGGCTTTGAAATAGAGTACCGAAAATCAAACCCACTAGTAATAAAAACAAAATATTACTATTACCCAGTTTAAACATCACTTTATATAAAGCCATGGAGAACACTATCATCAAACTCACAGATATAATAAAATTTACATTATTATTTGCCACTGTTAGGTTCTTAGCTCCAAATAGAAACACTACAAAGGTTTGTATAAATACATATAAGGAATCTAATCCTAATACACTTGGTGTCAGTATACGATTATTGGTCACAGTCTGAAATATCATTGAAGAGAAAGCTATGGCTCCTCCAGTTATAATAATGGCAATTACTCTTGGAATACGCCTAGAAAGAACATATTCCCAATTGTTTGCATTTACACCTATACATAAAAATAGTGCTATAAGTATGCCTGATAAAACTACAGCATAAACTATTTTCTTTCTAATGCTCATATACACCCCTCCTAAATAGTAAGTAAAGGAATATAATACTTCCTAATATACCTACAGTTAGTCCAATGGGAATTTCATAGGGATATATAAGCAATCGTCCTAATATGTCACAGCATAAAAGAAATACTGCACCTAATAAAGCAGTATGTCCAATGCTCTTTTTCATATTATCTCCTTCATAAAGGCTAACTATATTAGGGATTATAATTCCTAGGAAAGGTATTTTGCCTACTGTAATTACTACAACCGACGACACTAAAGAAACAATAACAATCCCTATATTAACTATCTTATGGTAATTTAATCCTAAGTTAGATGCAAAATCTTCGCCCATACCTGCCACTGTGAATTTACTTGCATATAAAAAAGCCACTACTACAAGGGGTATACTAAAATATAAGAGCTCATATCTTCCCTTAATAACCATAGAAAAATTACCTTGGAGCCATGCAGATACATTCTGAACCAGATTGTACCTATAGGCAAAAAAGGTGGCTATGGAATCAATAATATTCCCAAGCATTATGCCTATGAGAGGTATAAAAATCACATTTTTATATTTTACCTTTCTTAATATAGTCATAAATAAAAAAGTTCCTGATAAGGAAAATATAAAAGATATTATCATCTTTTCAATAGATCTTGCAGAAGGAAATATCAATAATGAAACAAGAATACCTAATTTAGCGCAATCTATAGTTGCCGCTGTGGTAGGAGATACAAATTTATTTCTGCTTATCTGCTGCATGATTAACCCACTTATACTCATACTAATTCCAGCTACAATAATGCTAATTAAACGAGGCAATCTGCTGATATATATTATTTGTATTTTCTCTTCATTAAGGCTTAATACATCTAAGAGGCTTATATCCTTTACTCCAATAAAAATTGAAACCATTGATAAAAATAGTAGTATTAAAAATAAATATCGCTTTTTCATAGAACCTCCTTACTAGTATTTTTACCCAGAATTTGACACCTCCTTATGGTATTGATATAATTATCACATATAGTAATTAATTATGAATTTCATTTTCAATTAATTTTAACATTATTTTAGTATTTACTCTTAAATATGTTTATTTTTTTATAACTATGTTTAGGTATTTTTACAAAAGGCGGTTTAAAATATGTTAATTAAAAATCATGTATATGAAACTATTGATAATTTTTTCTTATGTACTCATATGCCCGTAAAAGCTTTTAAAGCTAATGGCAATATTATATATTCAGGAGGATATAACGATAAGTTAGATGAGTTATTTAATAAAAGTAATGTATATGAAAAGGCAGAAAAGGCTTTGACTGCAAAGGATGATAACTCTATTTTCGTAACCGTAGCCAGCTTAAGTGATATTAATTATATAGTTTGTAACATTTGTCCAAGCCGTATTATGGAAGGAATATTTATAATAGGTCCTTATTCCTCCAATAAATGCAGCACTCTTGAAATTTCATATAAACCTAGCTTTTGTATTCCTCACTTAGTGTCACTTTTATATAGTATCAGAAAAGATATCATCCTTAAGCACAAAAAAACTATAAGTATAACCCCTTATAGTTACTATGTAAAAAAAGCTATAGATTATATTAATAATAACTATACCAAACCAATAACATTATGTCAGCTTTCTAATTATCTTAATATTAATCGATGCTATTTTTGTTCTATATTTAAAAAAGAAACCGGAAAGACCTTTTCTCAATTTTTAAATGAACTTAGAATTGAAAAGAGTAAACATCTATTATTAGAGCAAAATTCTTCTATATTAGATATAGCCCTTTCTGTAGGCTTTAATAATCAAAACTATTATACTATTTTGTTTAAAAAGCTTAACAATATTACGCCCTTTGAATTTAGAAATAATATTAATGAAAGCATTTAAATATAATAAAAAATAACTAGCTACGCAGACAAGAAATTTGTCTAGTTATTTTTAATATACCTTAGCTTTAAAAAGTAAAAAACCCACTCTTATGAGTGGGTTTGGTGGCTCACCGGGGAATCGAACCCCGGACACCATGATTAAAAGTCATGTGCTCTACCGACTGAGCTAGTGAACCACGTAACCTGGCGACGACCTACTCTTCCACAAAGTCTCCCTTGCAGTACCATCGGCGCGGTAAGGCTTAACTTGCGTGTTCGGTATGGGAACGAGTGTTACCCTTACGCCATAATCACCAGATTTTCTTATTTAGTTCTGAAAGAAACATGTTCTTTCAAAATTGCACATAGAATTGGATTCGTGTATATTGATCAAGCCCTCGATCTATTAGTATCAGTCAGCTGAACATGTTACCATGCTTACACCCCTGACCTATCAACCTT
>NZ_LN879453.1 GCF_001403615.1 Desnuesiella massiliensis | reverse complement strand
GCTTGATCATACTATAATTATACAACACTTGCGGTGCCCACGGGCACCGCATTTTAATTTTTCGAACAAAAAAAGAAGCTGCTGCGCAGCTAACTATTTAGTTTAGTTAGTTGTGCAACATCCCCTTAATGATTAGTGCATTTTTTTATATTCCAAATATCTTTAGCATAGTCTAGTATGGTTCTATCGCTAGAAAATACTCCAGCATTACATATATTTTTAAAGCATATTTTGCCCCATTGCAATTTATTTTTATAGGCATCAAATACCTTGTCCTCTGCTTGTTTAAAAGCATCAAAGTCAGCTAATAGGAAATATTGATCTCCTTCTGTCATTAAAGAATTATATAAGTCTTCAAATTCTCCGGTACCACAATCATCAAAAGTTCCATCGATTAATGTATCTATAACTCTTTTTAAGTTTTTATCATTATTATAATATTTAGTAATATCATATTTTTCTTTTAAGGCTTCAATATCTTCTACTTTTAAGCCAAAAATAAAGTTGCTTTCTTCTCCGCTTTCCTTTACAATTTCTACGTTTGCTCCATCATAAGTTCCAAAGGTTGGAGTACCATTTAACATGAATTTCATATTTCCTGTACCTGAAGCTTCTTTACCAGCTGTGGAAATTTGTTTTGATAAATCAGCAGCTGGGAATAATTTCTCTCCATAAGAAACCCCATAGTTTTCTACAAAAATAACCTTGATTTTTCCGTTTATGTCGCTATCATTATTTACCGTATTTGCTATGGAATTAATAAATTTAACTATAGACTTTGCCCTCTTATAGCCAGGGAAGGCTTTTGCTCCGAATATAAAGGTTACATTGGGAATATCCATAGAGGGATCTTCTTTTAATCTAAAATATAAATCTAGAATATAAAAAGCATTTAATAGTTGTCTTTTATATTCATGCAGTCTTTTAACTTGTATATCAAATAAAGAATTAGGATCTATATCAATATCTTCTTTATTTTTTATGTACTTAGCTAATTGGTGTTTTTTAATATGTTTTATTTCTAGGAACTTATTAATAACATCTTCATTATCTATGAATTTTTCTAATTCTTTTAATTTGTCAAGATTCTTAACCCATTCTTCGCTGCCTAATAGTTCAGTTATTAATGTTGATAGTTCTTGATTACATAATCTTAACCATCTTCGCGGAGTTATTCCATTAGTTTTATTGTTGAATTTATTTGTATATAGCTTATACCAATCATTTAATTCTATATTTTTTAATATATCTGTATGAAGCTCAGCTACACCATTTACTGCAAAACAAATATGTATAGCTAAGTTAGCCATTCTTACAATTCCATCCTTTACAATTCTAAAATACTCTATTTGGTTTTTATCATATCCATTTTGTCTTAATTTACTTATAAATCTAGCATCAAGGGTGTAAATTATTTCTAAAATTCTTGGAAAAAGCTCTTCTATTAAATTCTCATCCCATTTTTCTAATGCTTCAGCTAATATGGTATGATTAGTATATGCAAAAGTTTTTTCAGCTATAGAACAAGCTCTATCAAAATCTAAGCCTTCTTCATCTATTAGTATTCTTATTAATTCTGGAATTGCTAACACCGGATGGGTATCGTTTAGCTGTATTACATTAAATTCACTAAATTTTTCATTAACTTCACCATGAAGAGCTTTAAATTTTCTTATTATATCTTGTAGTGAGGAGCTTACTAAAAAGTATTGCTGTCTAAGTCTTAATAGCTTGCCTTCTTTATTGGAATCGTTAGGATATAATACTCTTGAAATGTCTTCTGCCCTGTTTTTTAACTCTAAAGCTTCAACATATTTCTGTGAGTTAAATAGTTCAAAGTCAAAATCTTTTAATGGTTCACATTTCCAAAGTCTTAAGGTATTAATATTCTTGCTATTGTAGCCTATAATAGGGGTGTCATAAGGTATAGCATTTACAGTCATGTCAGAAAATTTTATTTGTACTCTTTCGCTTTCTTTTCTTATGCTCCAAGGTTCTCCATATTTTAACCAAGTATCTATATCCTCGTTTTGAGTCCCAGCTTCTATAATTTGCTTAAATAGCCCATTATTATATCTTATTCCATAACCCTTTAAAGGTAATTCCATAGTGGCAGCTGAGTCCATAAAACACGCAGCTAATCTTCCTAGTCCACCATTTCCTAAACCAGCATCTTCTTCTATTTCTTCAATTTTATTCATATCTATATTTAATTCAGTTAGAACGTTTTTTACTTCATCGTAAAGACCTAGGGCTATAAGATTATTTCCTAAAGCTCTGCCCATAAGATATTCAGAAGATAAATAATAAGCATTTTTAACCTTATTATAAATTTCATTAGTATTATTCCAATTCTCAATAATGCTTTCCAAAAGAGTTAAAGATAATGCATTAAATATTTCATATTCTTCCGCATTATTTAAAGTTTTACCATATTTTACAGCTAAGTATCTATTTAAACCTGCTTTAATTTGTTCTTTATTCATTACTACAACACCTTCCATAAGTTTTTGTCATTTCGTATATCTTGTTTGCTAGCTCATCTGTTAAGTAGTCTTTTTTTAATCTCCATGTCCACCAGCCTAAAGTAGATGGAAGATTTATTCTTGAATTATTCCCTAGATTTAAAAAATCTTGCATTAGGCATATAGAAAGGTTAGCTACGCTGCTCCAAGTACCTCTAATGAATCCCCAATTGTATCCTTCATCTTTATTTAAACCTAAATATTTTTTACAATATACTATGGATTCTTTATTCCCAGTTATCTCAAACCATCCTCTTATAGTATCATTGTCATGAGTGCCAGTATAAGCTACACAGTTTTCAGTATAATTATGAGGTAAATATACATTATTGCTATCTGAGTCAAAAGCGAATTGCAGCACCTTCATGCCAGGGAATCCAGATTCTTCTCTTAATTTTATAACTTCTTCAGTTATATACCCTAAATCTTCAGCTATTATTTTTACATCATCAAGTTCTTCCTTTATAGCTTTTATAAGCTTCATACCAGGACCTTTTACCCATCTTCCTTTTTCAGCGGTTTTATCACCATAAGGAATTTCCCAAAAAGATTCAAAACCTCTAAAGTGGTCGATTCTAATGACATCATATAAGCTTAAGCTGAATCTTATTCTATCTTTCCACCATTTAAAATCACTATTTTCAATTTCATGCCAATTGTATATAGGATTACCCCACAATTGACCAGTTTCAGAAAAAGCATCTGGTGGGCATCCAGCTACTTTTAATGGTACTTTATTTTCATCTAAAAGGAATATTTCTTGATTTGCCCAAAGGTCTGAACTATCTTCTGCCACATATATAGGAATATCTCCTATTATTTCTATGCCTAATGAATTAACATATTTTTTTAGATTTTTCCACTGCTTAAAAAATTCATATTGAATAAATCTCCAATACTCAATTTCATCTTTTAATAAATGCTTATAATATTCTAATGCATCTCTTTCTCTATTTTTTATTTCATTGTCCCACTTTTGCCAAGATACAAAAGAAAATTGTTCTTTTATGGCCATGTATAAGCAATAATTTTCTAACCATATTTCATTTTCTTCGCTAAACTTATAGATATCACTTTCTAGTTTATTTTTAGAATTCTGATATGCTTTTTTTAATATTCTCATTTTTTCTTTTGATAGCAAAGTATAATCAATTTTCTCTTCATTATTACAAAATTTAATATTTTCAAGATCGCTACATTTTAAAAGCTTATCTTCTACTAAAAGGTCTAAGTCTATAAAATATGGGTTTCCTGCAAATGCTGAAAAACATTGATAAGGAGAATCGGCAAAACCTGTATGACCCAAAGGGAGAATTTGCCAAAATTTTTGTCCTGACTTTTTCAAGAAATCTGCAAAGTTATAAGCCTCTTTACCAAAAGTACCTATACCGTAATTGCCAGGTAAAGAAGCTATATGCATTATTATTCCGCTACTTCTATTCATATCTGTCTCCTTCGATTGATAAAGTTGCTATTTAATCTTTTTTACAGAATTAGCCTTTATAAGTGTTGTCGGCAAGATTAAATGTTTATGTTGTGTTCTATTGTTTATTATATCTAGAAGTAAATCTATACTATTTTTAGCCATCACTTCTTGCGGCTGTTTTATGGTAGCAATAGAAGGATTATAAAATTCGCTTATATCCATACCATCAAAGCCTATTATTGATATATCATCGCCTATTCTTAAATTGCTATCTATTACGGCTTTGGCTGCGCCTATTGCCATTATGTCAGATATAGCAAAAATTGCTGTTAATTTTTTATTGGTATTTAATATTTTCATGGTTTCCTTATAAGCATCCTTGTAGTTATAGTTACCTATTAGGATATTGGATTCACAAAAATCAATAAAGTTTTTTTCTAAAGTCTTTTTATATCCTTGCAAACGAAGATAGCTTATGCCTAAATCATTCTTTTCACCAAGAATACATGCGATTTCGGTATGACCATTTTCTACCAAGTACTTAGTAGCAGTATAAGCTGCCTTTACATTATCTATAGCTATTAGTGAATACTTTCCGTTGTTCTTGCTAGATATACTGTCTACAGAAGCGAGCACAATGGGAATCTCTATTGCGTTAAAAGAATCTTCAGTGATTTTTAAGAAATTACCCCCAAGACAAATAACACCATTTAGTTTCTTTTCTTTGACAAAGGCAATGAGATTATCTATATCATCATCCTTTGTCCTAAAATCATTTTGTTGAAGTATCATGTTGTACCCAGCTTCATTTATTCTATTACCTATAATATTTATCATTTGTGAGAAAAATGGGTTGAATACACCTTTTACAAATAGCCCAATATTTTTAGAGGTATTTTGCTTTAAGATTCTAGCACTATTGTTAGGGATGTAATTGCTTTCCTTTATTATTCCAAGGATTTTTTCCCTTGTTTCTGCTTTTACATCAGGATGATTATTTATTACCCTAGATACAGTGCTAACACCTACGCCTGCAAGCTTAGCTATATCTTTAATATTCATATCATCTCTCCTCTTATTTTTAAATTTTGTAAGATTTTCCTAATTCTACTCGTTCGAATTCTCCTATCCATCTTCCTGTAATTTTATTATAGTATGCTTTATCCTTACCCTCAGATATCATAGTTTTGATTAGATCTTCTTTTACTTTTATTTCTTTATTAATCTCATCTACTCTATTTTGATCTTTCCCAATTTCTATGGGAAGTTCAATTAATGCTTTAGCAAGCTCTTTTTCATCTTTCGCTTCTGTATCTATAATATTATAGTATATTCCCACTTTATCAATACTGTGGGAATCTGAATTTCCTAATAATTTCATATTAAGTCTTTTAGCTAAGGTATTTATCAGTTCTTCATCACAACTACCTATGTTAGAAGAATGCAATTCAACAGCATCAGGAACAAAGGTCGCAATATCAATATCAATTACATTTGAATATCTATATGGATGGCATAACGCTATGAATCCATCTCTTTCTTTAGTAAATTTATATAGCTTTTCATAAGTCCAATCCTTGCTTTCTAATATGGTGTCATCTACTCCAATAACAAGTACATCCACGCCATTTGGTATAGTTCTAACTTCTATGCCATTAAAAATCTTAAAAGGAGAGTATTTTTGTCTTAAAGCTTCTAATCTATCTTTAGGCATCAATTTATCATGATCACTAAAGACTATGGCGTCTAATCCATATTTTATAGCACTTTCTATTAATTCTTCTTCATCTGAGCCACTGCAGCTAGAGCGCTGTTTGCAGTGATTATGTAAGTCTATTTTCATTGTTTTTCACTCCATTTATTTTAATATTCTAACCTTTAACAGAACCAGCTGTTAGTCCACTTTGTAGATATTTTTGCAGAAATAAGAATAATATAACTTGAGGGATTGATGCTATTACAGCAGCAGCTGAAAACATGGACCAATTTTGAGCAAATTCATCACTGATAAAGCTTTGTAAAGCTACAGATACAGTCCAATTATTAGGATTAAATAATAAGGATTTAGTATATACGAATTCACTATAGGTACCAAAGAATGAAAATAATAATATTACTGCAAACATAGGTTTAGCTAAGGGTATTATTATTTTAACAAATACTTGCCAATGGTTTGCACCATCTATTTTAGCTGCTTCATCCAGTTCAACAGGAATATTATCCATAAAGCCTTTTAGTAGCCAGATATTAAAAGCGCTGGTTCCTGCTAATAATATGGCTAATAAAAATATATTATCTGTAAGAGAAAACTTATAAGCTACAGTTAAAATAGCGGATGCAGCCATTATCATAGGAAACCTTTGTATTATAAGTATAGACATAAGTCCACTTTTTCTTCCTTTAAATTTCAGTCTTGAAAAGGCATAAGCTGAAGTAGAGGTTATGAATAATTGAAGAACTGAAACTAAAGAACAAAGTATGATACTATTTTTTATAGCTTTCATAAAATTAAAGTTATCGTTTAGTGAGCCATCGAATAGGGCTTTATAATTATTTAGTGTAAGTTTATCTGAAAATAAACCTGATGTGGCAAAGGTTGAGCCAGATGCAAAAGAATTAGCAACTACAAAGACTATAGGATAAAGAGCTATAAATACTGCAATCCATAAGATGGCTCTGTGTATCCAAAGCTCTATTACTTCATTTCTTTTTAATTTCTTTCTTGGATATTTCATAGCTAATTTACCTCCTTAAATTGTCCGCTTAGTTTCATTTGTACAAAGGTAATTGAGCCAATGATTATAAATACTAGCACTGCTAATGCAGAGGCTAAACCATAAGCCTGCATTCCTTCTCCCACTAGCTTGTAGGCAGAGCTTATTAATATATCCGTTCCTCCAGCCCAAACAGATTTACCAGTAGGTCCACCACCCGTTATCATATATATACCTGAAAAATTATTAAAATTATGGGCAAAGGAAGATATGACTAAAGGATAGGTAGCGGGTGCTAAGGTTGGCATAGTTATCTTTACAAACTTCTGCCATTTATTTGCTCCGTCTATTTCAGCAGCTTCATAATAATCTTGCGGAATAGAAGTTAATGCACCTAAACAGGCGTTCATCATAAAGGGCACTGTAAACCAAACACTACTAATTAAAATAGCTATTCTAGCTAAGGTTACATTTTGTAACCAAGGGATTTTTGAAGAAATTATTCCTAAAGACATAAGTAATTTATTAATTCCACCATATTCAGTATTAAATAAGCCTTGCCAAGATAACAGAGCTATGGTGCCAGGTAGAGCCCAAGGTAATACTAATATAGCTTTATATACTGCTCTTTCTTTTATATTTTTATTATTTAGAATTAATGCTAACATTAACCCTAATGCATATCCTATTAAGCAAGTTAAGCCAGCAAAAGTTAAGGTCCAAATAAACATTGGAATAAAACTATCTTTAAGAGGACCAAATAAGATTTTAGAGTAGTTTTCAAATTTGATAAAGTCTGGATTATTTAATCTCTGTACATTCATATTAGTAAAAGATATATATATAGTCTTAATTATTGGATATAATGTTAAGAAAATCATTGAGATTAGTGCAGGTGCTAAGTATAAATATGGATAAAAGTCAGTCTTTCGCTTCCTGTTCATTATTACCCTCCTATCAAAACAAGAGGAGAAACTCCTCTTGTTTTATTATTATTGAGTTATATCAATCTTTTGCTTTACCGCATCTAAACCAAATTTTGCAGCTTCTTTAGGGGTGTTTTTACCTGTTACCACTGATTCTAAAGCAGCTTTCATTGGATCCCAAACTAAAGTCATTTCTGGAACTATTGGTTTTACAACTGCATTAGGGAATTGATCTAAGAAGCCTTTTATTTTTGGATTATCATATTCATATCCTTTATAAGCTGGTAGTCTATTACCTGCTTTCATAAGTTCTTGTACCTTTTCTTTTTCAGATAAAAATTCTACTAAATTCCATGCAAGTTCTTTATTAGTGGATTTTTTAATTACATAACCTGTTTGCATACCTAACAAAGACTTACCAGGTACACCATTTATTGAAGGAAGTTTTTCCACAGAATAATTAAATCCGGCTTTATTTAGCTCATCAACATCCCATGGACCACCAATATAAAATGCAGTTTTACCAGCTTTAAAGTTTGCTTTTGGTATATCACCCACTGTGGATGCTGATACGATTTTTTTATCTGTTAAGTCTTTAATTAATTCAAAACCTTTAACTGCCCCTTCATTGCCTAGTCCTAAATCTTTTACATCAAATCCTTCGCCTTTCTCTTTAAATATATATCCACCACTTGTAGCGATTGGATAGAAGGATAAGTAAAAGTTAGTTACATCATATTGAAAGCCATTAGCTTGTCCTAATTTGACTAATTCTTCCCAAGTACTAGGGACCTCTTTGATTTTATCTCTATTTACAAATAATGCATAAGTCTCTGCAAACAAAGGATAGCCATAGACTTTACCTTCATAAGAAACTGCATCTAACATGGATTTTTCTAAAATTTGATCTTTTTTTATTAATTTATCTGGCATTTGCTCTATGATATCAGATTTGGCGTAAACACCTGTATGTCCATTAGATAATCCCCAAATTACGTCGGGCCTTTCATTGCTATTAACAATTTTAACTAGGTCTGATGAAGAAACGTTCATCAAAGAAAATTCTACTTTATTTCCTGTTTTGTCTTCCCAAGCTTTTAAGTCTTTCTTCAATACCTCATTTTCAGTTGGCGTTAGTTTTGACCATACTCTTAAAGTTTTTCCTTTAGGAAGTTGAGTACTAGTTTCATTAGAAGGGGTTTCCTTCTTTCCACATGCCATTAGTGATAGAGAGAATACACAGGCTAAAGCGGGTAATATTAATTTTTTTAATCTCTTGTTCATAAAAAAGCCTCCTTATAAGTTTTGTTTATTTAAGATGTAAAGTTTTATTAATTAAACTTTACATTTTCCTCCAGTAGGTTAATCGTCTTATTATTAAAGTTTATACAGTTTTGAGGTTCCGGTATCGTTATCGGTAACGTTACCAAAACGTTGCAAAAAAAATAGAAATATTTACTTGCATTATAAAAATTTTAACAATATAAATTGTACACTGTCCTGAAAACATTTGCAATATTTTTTTGAGATGTTTTGCTAATTATTATAGATATCTTTATATGTACAATGATTTTAAGGGAACTAAGGCAATTGTTATTTTTATGCACTAATATTCAGGAAAAGGCCATACATATAAATTGCGGGAAGATAGTTAGCAGCTAACCTTTAAAATACTAGTAATAAATTCCTCTTTGTTTAAATATATTATATAGAAAAACAAACTTAGGCATTGTAAAAAATAAATAGTCAAAGATGCGAAGTATATTTTGCGTAAGACAAGGACACAGGTTCCATCAATAGTGGACGCAGTATTACGCAAAATAGATGAGTAGACTGACTAGTTGTTTTTGGGGAGATGCCTTATATTGATGATAAAGGGGGATCTATTATGAGTAAACAATATAGGGGTAAAGCGCTATGGAAACTTCCGTCTAGAGGAAGAGGTACTTGTCCGGTTTGTAAAGCTGGGAGAATTAAGCTTCTCTATGAAATGATATTAGGAAGTGGAGATAAAATAAAGGTTTGTAAGAGATGTAAGAATAAAAAAGTAGAGAGTATTTAAAAGCTTGTAAATTGAAATCCTGGTTCGTTTTAGTGAACTAGGATTTCTAATTTATTGATTTAAAATAAATAGTAAATAATTGTATAACCTAAACTATATTTGAGAAATATTTCTTAAACTTAATGGCAATAATCATTAATATTAATTTATAATAATAAAGTATAGGGAAACAACTTCAACTATTACCTTATACATGCACCATAATGGCTGGAAGATACCATTTAGGAATATGTATAAGGTAAGTTGACCTATTGTTTCCCCATAACCAAGAAATTCATGGTTTAGGAGCAGATGTTTATGTTTCAATTAGATGAAAATAATATAAAAAAATATACCAATGAGCTAAGTTATAAAAGAGGCAAGAATTATTACGAGAGTGATTATGTTTTATCCATGGATGTGGACGATAACCATGGTTATATTAATATTTATGCTAAAGTAGAGTCTGCTAGTGATACTTGGATTTACGATGTAGAAGTGAGCTTTAATAAAGAAGGCTTTCTAGATTGTGACTGTGATTGTGAGGCTTTTAGAAGCTATTACGGAGGGAAATATTTTTGTAAACATATAGTAGCTGCTCTTCTAAAGTATATTGAAGAAGAGAGTAAGTATAAGAAAGTTCAAAATATAAAACCTAAAAACGAACTCATAAACCAGCTTAAGAACATTACTTTAAATGATATTAATAAGCAATCAGGGGTAAAAAGCGCTAAAAAAACTTTAGACTTAAAGATAAATTATGAAAATCAGGTCTATGGCAGGGAGAGGGTATCTTCTGTAGATTTTAGGGTAGGTGAGAATAAATTATATGTAGTTAAGGGCCTATCAAATTTTATTGAGAGTATTGTGCATTCACAACCTTTAGAATTTGGGAAAAACTTCACCTATGATCCCTCTGTACATAGTTTTTCGCAGGAAGATAGCGAACTTATAAAATTTTTAATTGAACTTTGGGAACTAGACAAGAGATTCAGAGGAAACGGTAGAGATTATTATTTTGGATATAGTGCAGCGCTGTTTAGTGGCAAAAAGGTTTATCTTACAGATTTGCAATTAAATAAATTTTTTCATTTGGTTGCAGGAAGAACTATAGAAGCAAATATTCAAGGGGAACAATATAATCAAATAGAGGTTGTTAAAGAAAATTTACCTCTAGAGTTTAAATTAGATACAGACTCAAATAATAATATAAAATTGATGATGGATGGTGAAGCGGGACTTACCTTAGATAGCCACGGCAACTCTTATTTGTATAAAGATAAGATATACCTTCCTAGCGAAGCGCAAAAGAATATATATGCCCCTTTTTATAATGAGCTTATTAAAAGTAAAGATAGAGTTATAAAGTTTGAGGAGCAGGAAGGGGAGGAGTTAGCCTCTTACATTATCCCAAACCTAAAGGCCATTGCTAGCAATATAAAAATAGATAAAAGACTTAAAGAAAAATTTTATGAGGAAAAGTTAAGAACTGAAGTTTATTTTGACAAAGCAGATGAGGCTATAGCAGCAGAAATTAAGTACCATTATGGAGAAGTTTCTATTAATGCTTTTAAGGATAATAAGGATAGGGAAAATAAAAATATATTGATAAGAGACGCTAAGGGAGAGCTGGAAGTTTTAAATATTCTCTTAGCCCATAGGTTTGAGAAAAGAGCAGATAGGGTTCTATTAAGTGATGAAGAAAATATAATTGACTTTTTAACTAATGGCATTGATAAGCTTCAAGAAAAAGCAGATATATTCTATAGCGAAGCCTTTAAAAGTTTTAAGGTATACAAATCTTCTAATATAAAATCCAATATAAGACTAAATGAAGAAGATTTTCTTGAGTTTAGCTTTAGTATAGAGGGCATAAATAAAAATGAATTAAAGGATATTTTGTCAGCCTTAAAACAAAAGAAAAAGTATTACAAGCTTAAAGAAGGCGGTTTTATAGATTTACAATCTAAGGAAATAAATGATGTGGGCACCATGATTGAATATCTTGATATAAAAGAGGGAGATTTAGAAAAGGATAAAATACTTCTTTCAAAATATAACGCTCTTTACATGGATCAAAAGATTAAAAATAGCACTTTAAATAATTATGTTGAGAGAAATAAGAAGTTTAGAGAAATGATTAATAATATAAAAGAAGTACAAGAGATGGATTTTGAAGTACCAGAAAGTCTAAAAGCCATCATGAGAGGATACCAAAAAACAGGATTTAAATGGTTTAAAATCCTGTCAATGTATGGCTTTGGAGGAATTCTTGCGGATGAGATGGGACTTGGTAAAACCCTTCAAACCATAGCCTTTATACAAGCAGAGATAGAAAGTAATGAAAAGGAAAAGAGGCCTTCTTTGGTGGTGGCCCCTACATCTCTTGTATATAACTGGGAAAGTGAAATAAGTAAGTTTGCACCTTCTCTTAAGTCCTTAGTATTGTCGGGAAGTAAGAAGGAAAGGGAAGAACTTTTTAAAGAAGTTGAAGCTTGTGATGTGGTTATTACTTCTTATCCCCTTATAAGAAGGGATATAGAGGAGTACAAAGATATAAAATTTAGCTACTGCATCTTAGATGAGGCTCAGCAAATAAAGAACGCTAATTCTATAAATGCAAAATCTGTTAAGGAAATTAATGCAAGGGGCTATTTTGCACTTACGGGAACTCCTATAGAAAATTCTCTTATGGAGCTTTGGTCTATCTTTGATTTTATTATGCCAGGCTACCTTTTAAGCAGTAATAAATTCTCTCAAAAATATGAAAGTCCTATAGCTAAAAATAAAGATAAGGAAGCTATGGAAGAGCTTAATAGACATATAAAACCTTTTATTCTAAGAAGATTAAAGAAGGAGGTTATAAAGGAGCTTCCTCCTAAGATTGAACACAAGCTCGTAGTAGAAATGAGTGAGGAGCAAAAGAAGCTTTATGTAGCCTTTGTTCAAAATTTAAAGAAAGAGATAGATGAAGAAATAGCTGAAAAAGGCCTAAGCAAAAGTAAAATTAAAATTCTTGCAGCCCTTACAAGGCTTAGACAGATATGCTGTGATCCTTCAGTGTTTATAGAAAATTTTAACGGAGATAGTGGTAAACTTCAAGCTCTTGATGATGTGTTAGAGGAAAGTATAAATTCAGGGCACAGAATATTGCTGTTTTCTCAGTTTACATCAGTGCTTAAGAATATACAAAAAAGGTTTGAGAAGGGCAACATAGAATTTATGTATCTTGATGGTTCCACTAAGTACGAAGATAGGGGTATCATGGTTAAGGAATTTAATGAAGGCAGAGGTCAGGTGTTTTTAATATCTCTTAAAGCTGGAGGCACAGGACTTAACCTCACTGGAGCAGATACCGTTATACACTTTGACCCTTGGTGGAACCCAGCAGCAGAGGATCAAGCCTCTGACAGGGCACATAGAATAGGTCAAAAGAACACTGTGGAAGTCATTAAGCTTATAGCAAAAGGAACCATAGAAGAAAAAATATATGAGCTTCAACAGAAGAAAAAAGAGATAATAAAAAATGTAATAGATGATAATGCAGGAGAAGAATCATTAATAAATGAGATGAGTAAAGAGCAATTGGAAGAGTTATTTTCTTACAATGCCTAAAATAGTATTTAACTTTTTACAATAACCATATACAATATATGTGGAAAGTATAAATTGAAAGGATGATAGATTATGCCATACATTAATGTTAAATGTGGAAAACTTACTGTAGAACAAAAAAATGAACTTATTGAAAAGGTAACGGATTCAGTTTCAGAGGTAGTAAAAATTCCTAAGCAAGCTATAGTAGTTTATGTGGATGAATATGATACTGACAATATAGGTAACGGTGGAATAAGCGTCACTGAAGTTAAAAGAAGAAGAGCTGAGCAGAAATAAATAGGGAAAGATGTCTAAATTACCATTGACATAAAATTAAAATTAAATTAGAATTTAGGAAAAGGTAAAAATATATTATTAAAGTTTACGCTTTAAATTGGTCCTGTGAGGCCAGAAAGGGGTAATTATCATGTTGCAGTTTTTTTGTGATGTTAAAAAATACTTAAATAAGTTTTTCAAGGATATTAGGGAGATTGGTTTTAAAAGCTATCTCTTTAGTATCCTTTTTTATGGATTGGAGGGAAAAGTATGTTAGCAACGCTTATATTAGAGAATGGAAAGACGTTCCATGGAAATGCTTTTGGAGATGTTAAAGAAGCCGTAGGAGAGGTAGTTTTTAACACAGGTATGACTGGATATCAAGAGGTGCTGACGGATCCCTCCTATTATGGACAAATTGTCACTATGACTTATCCTCTTATTGGAAACTATGGACTAAACCTAGAGGATTTAGAGTCAGAAGGGCCAAAGGTTAAAGCCTTCATAATTAGAGAAAAGTGTTCTACCCCAAGCAACTGGAGAAGTGAAATAAGCCTAGAGGCCTATCTAAAGAATAATGGCATCATGGGCATAGAAGGTATTGATACTAGAGCTCTAACAAAAATTTTAAGAAATCATGGAACCATGAGAGGAATAATAACTACAAAAAACTTAGAGTATAAAGATGTGCAAGGAAGCATAGAAGCTTTTACTAATAAGGAAGCTGTTAAAACTGTAAGCACTGAGCAGCCCTATGTTATAGAAGGAGCGGGAAAAAATATAGCAATTTTAGATTTTGGAGTAAAGAGAAATATTATAAATTCCTTTAAAAGAAGAAATTGCAATATAAAGATTTATCCATATAATACTAGCTCAGAGGAAATATTAGCTCAAAAACCAGATATGGTTTTCCTATCTAATGGGCCTGGAGATCCTATGGATTTACCTATGGTTATAGAAAATATAAAGAAGTTAATAGGATTAATACCCCTTAGCGGAATATGCTTAGGACATCAATTATTATGCCTAGCTTTAGGAGGAAAAACAGAAAGGCTAAAGTTCGGACATAGAGGAGGTAATCATCCTGTAAAAGATTTAGAGAAGGATAAGGTATTTATAACTTCTCAGAATCATGGATATTATGTGAAGGATGTGCCAGAGGACGCAAATGTAACTCACATCAACGTTAATGATGGAACCGTAGAAGGCATGAGACATAAATCTCTGCCAGTATTCAGTGTTCAATTTCATCCAGAAGCTAGTCCAGGACCGGTGGATAATGACTATATTTTTGATGAATTTCTTAAGCTTATAGATTAATTGAGTAGGGGGAATTTAAATGCCTTTAAATAAAGATATTGAAAAAGTATTGGTAATAGGATCAGGGCCTATAATTATAGGACAAGCAGCTGAGTTTGATTATTCTGGTACTCAGGCTTGTGAGGCTCTAAAAGAAGAAGGAGTAGAGGTTGTGCTAGTTAACAGCAATCCTGCTACCATAATGACAGATAAAGAGGTAGCTCATAAGGTATATATCGAACCTTTAACCTTAGAATTTTTAGAGAAAGTAATTATAAAGGAAAAACCTGATAGTATATTGGCGGGAATGGGAGGACAAACTGCTCTTAATCTGGCTGTAGAGTTAAATGACAGGGGTATATTAGAGAAATACGGAGTTAAGGTTATTGGAACCTCTATTGAGGCTATAAAAAAAGGTGAAGACAGAGAGCTGTTTAAACAGGTTATGGAGGATATAAATCAACCTGTAATTCAAAGCTGCATAGTGAATGAGCTTGAGGAAGCCTTAAACTTCGCTAATAAAATAGGCTACCCCCTTATAATAAGACCTGCTTATACCTTAGGGGGTACAGGTGGGGGTATAGCGGATAGAGAAGAAGAGCTTATAGATATTATAACTAAAGGGTTAAAATTAAGTCCTGTAGGACAAGTACTATTAGAGAAGAGTGTGAAGGGCTGGAAAGAAGTTGAATATGAAGTGATGAGAGACTCCAAGGGAAACTGTATCACCATATGCAATATGGAAAATATTGACCCTGTAGGAGTACACACTGGGGATAGTATTGTAGTTGCACCTAGCCAAACCCTATCAGATAAAGAATATCAAATGCTTAGAAAGGCATCCATAGACATCATAAATGCTATAGGAATTGAAGGAGGCTGCAATGTTCAGTTTGCTTTAGATCCTAAGAGCTTTAACTATGGGGTTATAGAGATAAATCCAAGGGTTAGCAGATCCTCAGCCTTGGCTTCAAAGGCTACAGGATACCCTATTGCTAAAGTTGCTGCTAAAATTGCTCTTGGATATACCTTAGATGAAATAAAAAATGCAGTTACAGGAAAAACCTTTGCCTGCTTTGAGCCTACCTTAGACTACGTAGTAGTTAAGATACCTAAATGGCCTTTTGATAAATTTAAAAAGGCAAATAGAACTTTAGGAACAAAAATGATGGCTACTGGAGAAATTATGGCCATAGGAAGTAATTTTGAGGCAGCTTTCCTAAAAGGCATAAGATCCTTGGAAATAGGTCAGTATTCCCTAGAACATAAAACTATTAAAGAATGTTCCTTAAAGGAGTTAAAACAAAAGGTAGTAACCCCTGATGACGAGAGAATATTTGCCTTAGCAGAAATCATAAGAAGAAACTATTCTGTAGAAAAGGTTTCAGAAATAACTGGTGTAGATAAATTCTTCATAGAAAAGATAAGATATATTGTAGAGCAGGAAGAAACGCTAAAAAAGAGCAACATAGATGATTTAAATAAAGAATGGCTCACTGCATTAAAAGTAAAGGGATTTTCAGATAAAGCCCTAGCAGATTTTCTTAGAGTATCGCCAGAGGAAGTATATAGACTCAGAAGCATATGGGGCATAAAAGTGGCTTATAACATGGTAGATACCTGTGGAGGAGAATTTGAAGCGGTGTCACCCTACTACTACTCCACCTATGGCATGGAGGATGAAGTAGAGGTTAGTGACAATAAAAAAGTTATAGTAATAGGCTCAGGCCCTATCAGAATTGGACAAGGTATAGAATTTGACTATGCTTCTGTGCACTGCGTTAAGGCTCTTAGAGCTATGGGCATAGAGACTATAATAATAAATAATAATCCTGAAACTGTTAGTACGGACTTTGATATATCAGACAAGCTTTATTTCGAACCTTTAACAGACGAGGATGTACTAAACATTATAGAAAAAGAAAAGCCTTTAGGAGTAATAGTGCAATTTGGAGGACAAACAGCTATAAAGCTTACTAAGTTCCTAAAAGAAAAGAATATCAATGTATTAGGTACTAAAGTAGAACATATAGATGAGGCTGAAGATAGAGAAAAATTTGAGGAAATACTTGAAAGATTAAACATAAAGAGACCAAAAGGGAAAGCTGTATGGAGCCTAGAAGAAGGCTTAAGTGAAGCAGAAAAATTAGGTTATCCTGTTTTGGTAAGACCTTCCTATGTATTAGGGGGACAGGGCATGGAAATAACTTATAATGAGGAAGAGCTAGAAGAGTATCTATCCAATGCCTTTGTAAGAGATAAGAAAAACCCTGTGCTTATAGACAGATATTTATTGGGAACAGAAATAGAAGTGGACGCTATATGCGACGGTGAAGAGGTGCTCATTCCTGGAATTATGGAGCATTTAGACAGAGCAGGTATACACTCAGGAGATAGCACTACTATATATCCAAGCAAAAATATAAGTGATATCATAAGAGAAAGCATATTAGATTATACCACAAGGCTAGCTAAAGAATTGAAGGTGGTAGGAATGATTAACATTCAGTTTATAGAATATAAAAGTGAGCTATATGTTATAGAAGTCAATCCTAGAGCTAGTAGAACTGTGCCCTATATAAGCAAGGTAAGCGGTGTGCCTATAATAGATTTAGCCACTAAGGCTATGATGGGATATAAATTAAAGGATCTAGGCTATGGATTAGGTATATATAAGGAGCCAGAAATGATTTCTGTTAAAGTCCCTGTGTTCTCTACCCACAAGTTATCAAGGGTAGAGGTGAGCTTAGGGCCAGAAATGAAGTCCACAGGAGAGGTATTAGGCGTAGGCTATACCCTAGAGGAAGCCTTATACAAAGGCTTTATAGCTTCAGGAACCTTCTTAAAGAATAAGAGCAAAAAAATATTGGCCACAGTGAACAATAATGATAAAGAAGAATTCCTTAATTTAGCTAAGGAACTTTATGACTTAGGCTATGAATTTGTTGCCACCAAAGGCACCGCAGAGCTTCTAAGAACTAATAATATAAAAGTTACGGAAGTAAATAAAATAAAAGATGGCAAGCCAGATATAATAGATTTTATAGGACAAAATGATTTAGATATGGTAATAAACACTCCTACTAAAGGAAATGATTCTACTAGAGATGGCTTTAATATAAGAAGAACAGCCATAGAAAAATCAATACCTGTAATTACTTCTATGGACACCTTAAGGGCCATGATTCATATAGAAAAGTGCCATATGAGTCATGAGAATTTAGAGGTTATAGAGATGTTTAATTAATAATACTAAAATTTGAGGCACCAGTTTCAGTAGATTTTATGTTCCCCCAGACTAAATAAAATGTTTGGGGGAATTTTTATTAAGATTCTATGTACTATAAGATTTATATGTTGATCAATAAGTCTTTCCCTCTGTTCTACGCCAATGTTTTTTTCAATTATAAGCCTAAGGATGAGTCCAAAGGTTGCTGTCCATATTATTTGTGCAGTTAATTCAAGCATACTAGCGTCCATATTTTCATTTACATAAATATCTTTTAAACATTTGCATAATATTCTTAAAGATTCTCTTTCAGAAGAAACACCTTGAAAAAGTATTGAGGTATGCTCAAGTACTTGAGGAGAATGATTTAGCAGCACTGTTTTATATTCCTCAGGCATTTGTAAAGCCATATCTATATATTTTCTTAGCAAATTCTCTAATTTTTCTTCTGGTTTATGTATATTATCTTTCTCTGAAGATAGTACAACTAATATTTTCTCGTAGCCATTTTTCATTAGGATATTTATTATTTCTTCTTTATTATGAAAATAGTGATATATAATGGCTGGTGAATATTCTATGGTAGCAGCAATCTTCCTGATAGAGAGGTTTTCTATACCTTCTTTTTTTATTATTTCGCTTGCTGCGTTTAGAATAAGTTCTCGCTGTTCATTCTTTTCTCTTTCTTTACGTTCTTTTATACCCATTTTTGACTCCTTTGTTAAACGTAGTTTAATAATTAAACAGTGTTTAATAAAATCATACCATTTGTACATATAGGAATTAATATTACCTATACAAATTTTTATATTATTATAAAATTTTTTAGACATTAATTAAAAATAGAGAAAAACATTAGCCTAGAGGCTGAAATTGTTGTTCTTATTTTAGAGTTAGTTATTTTTTCTTTTTATTACTTATAGGGGGTATGGAAGGGGCTTATAAGGGATCTATCCTCTATGATTTAAGATAGTTTTAAGGTTGTAATAAGATGTGGTTAAGAGTTAAAATAGATAATAGAAGTAAGCATATGTATAAAAGGGGAGGATTTCTTGGAAAAGGATTATGGTGAAAGAGGCTGTTTACTATCCTTTATTTTAGCACTTTTGTTAGCCATAAATATTCTCGGCATGTTTTCTTTCATTTTCAACTATCTATCTATAAAGTTAGATAAGGTAGGGATCTTTACTAATATTGAGGGAATAGTATATTCTCTAACCGCAATTATAAATATTATTGCTATAATAGGCGTATACTCTTGGAAAAAATGGGGCGCATATATTCTTTTTATTATTTCGATATTTTTATTTATCTTTCCACTATATATGGATGGCATAGAAATTTTTGCAATAGTAGGTAATGGTGTATATACGATTATGTGTCTGGCAATATTAATAAATACTATAAATACTTTAAAATAAACAATGGGTTCTTCCATTGTTTATTTTTATAAGTATTATTTTAGACATAATTCCTTTATAATAGTTTTAGAAGAATTTTTTAAAATAGTTGAGGGTGAAATTATGGCAGTTACTATAAATGAAGTAGCTAAAGAGGCTGGGGTATCTATAACTACAGTTTCAAGAGTGCTAAACAATAATTATCCAGTAAAAAAAGAAACTAGAGAGAAAATAGAAAAAGCTATAGAAAAGCTTAACTATAAGCCCAATATTATGGCTAGGAGTCTCATAACTAAAAAAAGTGGTATTATAGCAGTTATTGTGCCTGGTATAACTAATTTATTCTTTCCAACCATAGTAGAAGAGATAGGGGATTGTATTAAAAGTAAGGGATATAGCATAACCTTATGCAATACTAGGGGGGACTATAAAACAGAAAAGGAACTAATAGAGCAGATGCTGTCTAGGCAGGTGGATGGAATAATTATTATAGACCCTGCTTCAGAGAATTTAAAAAGCAACTATTATGAAGATATAGCAATGCACATACCAACCATAATAGTAAATGGTTCTCCGCAAGGAATAAAATGTAACTTTGTTTGCTATGATGAAGCAGCAGGGGCAAAGGAAGCCTTTAAGCATCTAATAGATTTAGGTCATAAAAAAATAGCTTTTTTGAGAGGGGATAGGAGTCTATCCTACGATATAAAAGAAAAAATATATAAAGAGATTTTAGAGGAAAATGCCTTAGAGTACATAAATATTATTCAAGCAGGAGGGGGAAATAGTATAGACGTAATTGGCTATGTGCAAGCTAAGCTTGAAGAGATTTTATCAGCTAAGGAAAAACCTACAGCAATTTTTGCTTGTAACGATTTAATGGCAGTAGGAGCTATGAGTGCCTGTGCAAAGTTTGGTTTTAAAGTACCAGAAGATATTTCTATTTTGGGCTTTGATAATACATTATTATCTAGCATAACGCATCCTTCTCTAACTTCCGTAGATCAGAATATGAAGGAAACAGGCAGGACTGCAGCTATGGAGCTCATAGATATTATAGAAAATCCATCTAAGACAAGAAAAAAGATTATTATAGATACAAACCTAGTTATAAGAGAGAGTACAGGAAAGGTACCTTTCATAAATAGCTAGCCAGTATCTATAAGATAATATATGGAGTTATAAAAAATGACTATACATTAAATGTGTGAAATTTGTCGCAAAACAACCTTAAATGTTTAAAATAAATCTCTTGAAAAATTTTGAATATATATTTATAATAGATTTAAAATTAAATATACGGTCTTTTATCAAGAATGGCGGAGGGACTGGCCCGATGAAGCCTGGCAACAGCTAGCTATATGCTAGAATTGTGCTAAATCCTGCAGGAGTTATCCTGAGAGATAAGAGGTGCTTTGGGAACATGTTTGATTATGCGCTATGAAGCTATTTTTTATCTTTCTAAGATAGAAAATAGCTTTTTTATTTCTATCTTAGATAAGGCATCTCCAAAAAATAACTAGTCAGTCTACTCGTCTATTTTGCGTAATACTGCGTCCGTAGAACCAACTAATAGCCCCACTATTAATGGAGCCTGTGTCCTTGTCTTACGCAAAATATACTTCGCATCTTTGACTAGTTATTTTTTTACGATGCCTAAGATATTATGACTAATGTAAATGCTGCTATTTGATAAAAGGCCAACTATTAATAAAAAGGGGGCTTTTTTATATGAGTAAAAATTGGAAATTAGGGACTAAGTGCATTCAGGAGGGATATAAACCAAAGGCGGGGGAGCCGAGAATTTTGCCCATAGCTCAAACTGTATCTTATAAATTTGAGGATCCAGAGCATTTAGCAAATCTTTTTAACTTATCTGAAGCTGGGCATTTGTATACTAGAATAAGCAATCCTACCACAGAAGCTTTGGAAAATAAATATGCAGCTTTAGAAGAGGGAGTTGGAGCAGTAGCAGTATCTTCAGGGCAATCAGCTATTTTGCTTTCTATATTAAATTTATGTAACGCAGGAGACCATATAGTTTCCTCTATAAACATATACGGAGGAACTTTTAACCTATTTAATGTAACCTTAAAAAAGCTTGGTATAGAAGTTACTTTTATAGATCCAGATGAAGAAAAAGAGGAGATATTAAAGCTAATAAGAGAAAATACAAAAGCTATTTATGGAGAAACCATAGGAAATCCTAGTTTAAATATACTGGATTTTGAAAAGTTTGCCGCTATAGCAGAGGAGGCAGGTATACCTTTTATAATAGATAACACCTTGGCTACCCCATATATATGCAAGCCTAAGGAGCATGGCGCAAATATAGTTGTGCACTCTACCACAAAATACTCTGATGGTCATGCTACCTCTATTGGAGGTATTATTATAGATTTAGGAAACTTCAATTGGGACAATGGTAAGTTTCAAGGTCTCGTAGAGCCAGATGAAAGTTATCATGGGCTTAAGTATTGGAATACCTTCAAGGAAGCAGCATATATAACTAAGCTAAGAGTAACTCTTCTAAGAGATTTAGGCTGTACTATGAGCCCTTTTAATGCATTTTTAACTAATTTAGGATTAGAAACATTGCATTTAAGAATGCAGAGGCATAGTGATAATGCATTAGCTTTGGCTAGATGGTTAAAGGAGCAAAGTAAAGTAAGCTGGGTTAATTACCCATTGCTTAATGATAATAAGCATTATGAAAGCGCTAATAAATATCTAAAAAATGGTGCTTCAGGTATATTAACCTTTGGGATAAAAGGCGATTTTAAAATTGCTGAAAAATTCATAAAAGGCTTAAAGCTAGCTAGCTTGGTAGTAACCTTAGGAGATGTGAGGACTTATGTTATTCATCCCTATAGCACTACCCATAGACAGCTTTCAGAGGAAGAGAAATTAAAGTCTGGAGCAACTCCAGAGCTCATAAGAGTATCCATAGGAATAGAGGATATAGAAGATATTATTTATGATTTCAATGAGGCTTTTCAGTGTATTTAATACTGGCTAGCTTGGAGGGAGAGTATGGGAGTAGTTATAAAAAAGCCTAGTGCAAATTATCAAAGCAGGGAAGAAGCAGTTTACAAAATAGCCATTTTAAATCTTATGCCTAATAAGCAGGATACAGAAAAACAATTGGTTGAGATGCTTCAATATGAAGGAAGAAATATAGAAATATACTTTTTAAAGTTGGATACTTATAATTCTCAAAACACTTCCAAAAAATATTTAGAAGAAAATTACTATGGCCTAGAACAACTTAGAAATATATCTATAGATGGAATTATAATTACTGGTGCACCGGTGGAGAAATTAGCTTTTGAGGAAGTAATATATTGGAAAGAACTAAAGGTTATGTTTGATTATATGAAGCAAAATATAAAGACTGCAATTTTTATCTGCTGGGGAGCTCAGGCAGCGCTGTATCATTACTATTATATAGACAAAAACTTAGAGAGCAATAAAATATTTGGGTTATATAAACACCATATTAGCTATAGGAAATGTTTACTGCTAAAGGGCTTAGAAGAGGGGTTTTGGGCACCTCATTCAAGGTGTACAAATATAGACTTAGGCAGTATAGGTAGGTGCGGATATTTAGATTTGATAAGTTTTTCTGAGGAAGCAGGTCCTTATATAATAAAGGACAAAAAGGATTATTTTTTTATATTAGGTCATGGAGAATACGCAAAAGATACCTTGAAAGAAGAATACTTTAGAGATATAGAAAAAGGGTTAAAAATAGACATTCCTAAGAACTATTTTTTAGAGGATAACCCACTGGGAGAGGTAAAGTACAATTGGAAAGATGATGCTAAAACAATGTATGAGAATTGGCTAAAATATTATGTGTTTAAAGATAAGGAGGAGTAAATCTATGGTGAAGGTCTGTGTTTTAGGATATGGAACAGTGGGAACTGGATTAGTGGAGCTTATTGATAAGAATAATAGATATAATGGAACGGAAATAGAAATAGCACATATATTAGTGAAAAATAGATGTAAGCATGAGAAGAAAAAATTTTATGATTTAGTGGTAGAGGAGCTTAAAGATGAATATATAAAAGAAAGTGATATCGTAATTGAGCTTATGGGTGGAATAGAGCCTGCTTATGAATATATAAGGAAAGCTCTAAATCACAAAAAGCATGTTATTACAGCAAATAAGGATCTCATAGCTGAGTATGGAAAGGAGCTTTTTAACCTAGCAGAGAATACTGGTGTGAGTATTAAATTTGAGGCAGCTGTGGCTGGAGCAATTCCGGTGATAAAAGCCCTGATAGAATCCCTAAAAGGCAATGAGATAAATAATATAAGAGCAATTTTAAACGGGACTACTAATTTTATTCTTACTCAGATGGATCTTAAGGGATTGAGCTATGATGAAGCACTAAAAGAAGCACAAAGGTTAGGGTTTGCAGAGGCAAATCCAGAGGCGGATGTAAAAGGGTATGATTCAGCCCGAAAGCTTGCACTATTATCTACCATAGCCTTCAAAAACAGAGTAGATTGGAGGAATATTGAAATTCAAGGAATTACTAAATTAGATAGGTACGACTTTGAATTAGCTAGAAAATTAAATTGCAGAATAAAGCTTTTGGCCTACAGTAAGAAGAAAGAGGATAGGGTATATGCTATAGTAGCGCCAGTTTTTGTTAGTAATTCCTCAAAATTATATTCTATAGATAATGAGACTAATTCAGTTATAGTTGAAGGTGATGCAGTAGGAGAGATGGTTCTTGTAGGAAAAGGCGCTGGTATGCTGCCTACTGCATCAGCTGTGTTTGGAGATTTGATGGATACTGTGGAAAACCGAGTCTATAATATCGCTACATTATTTAACAACAAAATAAGCTTGCAAAATAATCACGAGGAGGCTTGGGAAGGGATATTAAGGCTAGTCTCTCACAGGAAAGATGAGGTTTTGAGATTCTTAAGTAAATCAAAATTATCTTTTAATATTTTAAATGAGGGAGATGCTTTAGCCTTAAGAGTTAAAACTAGTTCACAGGAAGAACTAGAAAAGGTAATTGAATATCTTTTAAGTTTGCCTTATATACTTGATGTTAAGAAATTTGAAAAGGTAGGTTAGATAATAAAAAAGTGTTGTACAATAGTGCAGCACTTTTTATTTATATAAACTACAATAGGCTTCTCTAATTAAGGACATAAATATCAGCTTTTAAGTTAATAATTATTAGTATATTGATATTATTAAATATATAGGATTACAGGAGAGTTATTTATGTTCAAAAGAATTTTAGATCCAGATATTTATCATGGATATAAAAATAGGAATAATTTTTTTGAGGGCTGGTATTTTAAATTAACCACTAAAGATAATAAAAGGTCCTATGGGTTTATACCAGGAATAATAAAATGCAAGGACAGCACTAATTCCCACAGCTTCATACAATTTCTTGAGGGAAATAAGGCTAAATTTGAGTACATAAGATACAGTGAAAAAGATTTTTATGCAGAAAAAAATAAGTTTAAGGTAACAATAGAAAACAGTAAATTTTCTTTAGAAGGAATTAGTATTTCAATTAAAACACAGAGTTTAACTATACAAGGATGCTTAAGATTTAATAATGTAGTAAAATGGCGTGACTCCATCGTAAATCCAGGTAGTATGGGATTTTATAATTATCTGTCTTTTATGCAATGCTATAGTCAAGTATGTGCTATAGATATGAGAGTCCAAGGTGAAATTAACATAAACGGAGAGAGGATTGATTTTACTGAGGGAAAAGCTTATGTAGAAAAGAACTGGGGTAGAGATTTTCCTTATTCATATCTATGGGTTCAATGCAATTCCTTTCAAAGAGAAGAAGGCGCTTTAAGCTGTTCTATTGGCCATATACCAATGCCAAAACCTTTAAAGAGCTTTACTGGCTTTCTAATAGGTTTTTGCTATAAGAATGTTTTCTATAAGTTTTCCACTATAAATAGAAGTAAGATCAACATAGATAGCAAGAATAAAGATATTAATATCGAGGTAAGTAATGGTAAGTATATATTACAATTTAAAACCGCCACAGATAAATATAGCTACATGGATTTATTTGCCCCAAGGGAGGATAGGATGATTCCTATAGCCAGTGAAACCATCGTAGGAAAATGCTATGTGATGCTAAAAGAGATAAAAAGCCAAAAAATAATTTTTAAAGATAGTAGTTACTGTGCAGGAGTGGAGTTTAGCGGTAATTATGAAGAGCTTAATTGTTAAAACAAATTTTAATATATGTAAATATACCCTTTAATCATAGTTGCTTGAGCTGCATCAGAGTATTAAAGGGTATTTTTATTTTTAAATTTACTAGGTATTATCTTTTATAAAATTTAGAGTACTATTTAAAATTTTAAATAGATCAATGTATTGGGCGTTGGCTAAATTATGTTCAGCTTTGGGTATACTAAGGAAATCTATCTTTACCCCTAACTCTCGACCTTTATCATAAAGTAATTTTGATTGTAGAATAGGCACTAAAGTGTCTTTTTCTCCATGAACAATTAAAGTGGGAGGAGCGCTAGGGGTTATATAAGTTAAAGGACTTGCTTTCTTTAATAGGTCTTCCACTTCTCTTGAGTTTGTATTAATTAAGCTTTCTACCATGGCTCTACCATCTTTCGTAGTTTGTAAACTAAGGGAAGTAGGTCCAAAAAAATCGATAACATACTTAACTTTAGTATCGCAAGTACTTAAAGCTTCATCACCTATAAAGTCTTTATTGGAAGTATAGGCACATAATAGAGCGAGATGAGCACCAGCTGAAACTCCCCAAAGTCCTATGTTGTTTTTGTCAAAGTTATAATTCTCTGCATGTTTATACACCCATCTTATAGCATCCTTACAATCTTCTACAGGGGATGGAAATTTTATAGACTTAGATGTAAGTCTATAGTTAATGCTTATTATAAAAAGGCCCTCCTCTCTAATTTTATCTATTATAGGTGATACATTATTATCAAGGGCTTTATCCCCATAAGACCATCCTCCACCATGTATATAAATTATTACTGGAGATTTTTTATATTTATATTTTGTAGGAGCGTATATATCGAGCTTAATTTCTTCATTGTTTACAGTTTTATAGGTTATATCTTTCAATATAGTTCCTGAATTAATTTTATTGTTATTTTCATTAGCAGTTTTTGATGGTTGTTGTATCTTAGTTAAGGAACTCCAAGGCCTCTTTATATTAAATAGATATATAGTAAGTACTACTAAAATTAGTGCAATTATTATAGTTAATATCTTTTTTGACATAAGTAACACTCCTATTAATTTATATGATTTTAAGCTTAGTCATTTATACAATACGTTAATTATAAATAAATTGTTTGTAATTGTTTTAAAAATATGTGTATAATTAGGAATGGAAGCGTAACAAGTTATTTTGAGAGGGATAATTATGAGAACTATTATATATTATTTTACTGCCACAGGAAATTCATTATACGTGGCAAAGAGACTTTGCAAGAATATAGCATGTAGTGAATATATGCCCATGATAAAGGCTATTAATAATAATGAGTTAACCGTAGAAGCTGAGGCAGTTGGTTTTGTATTTCCACTATATTGCGCTGGATTGCCGGAAATTGTGGAAAGATTTATCAAAAGCTTAAATATAAAAGCTAAATATATATTTGCAGTTGCCACAAGAGGAATTACAAAAGGTTGTGCCATGGAGCAAATTCATAATATTTTACAAAGTAAAGGATTAGCACTAAATTTTAATCATTATATAACAATGCCATCTAATTATGTAAGAATGTATAATATAAGAAGCGATTATAAGAATAGAAATATTATTTGTGAAGCAGAAAAAACTATGATGGATGTGGCAAAAAAAATAAGCCTTAGAGAAGAAGTGGAAGTTAATACCTCCATACTAAATAAAGTAGTTTCAAGAACCTGGCATAGGTCCTGGAAGGAAAAGGTGCATAATGCAGATGAAAAATTTTATTCAGATTCAAAGTGTGTCTCTTGCACCCTATGCGAAAAAATTTGTCCAGTAGGAAATGTAAAGATGATTAATGGCAAGCCTCAGTGGAACCATAATTGCCAAGATTGCATGGCTTGCGTTCACGCTTGCCCAGAAAAAGCCATACAAATAGGTGGGGCTACTATAAAAAGAAGAAGATATAGAAATCCTTTAGTAACCATAAAAGAAATCGTTGAGCAGAAATAAGCAAAGTTTTTAGGTTAAATATAGCCTAAAAACTTTGCTTATTTTTATATTATTAAGATTTTTAAACTAGGAATAATTAAAATAGCATTGAATAAAATATATAGACTTTAATATTAGGAAACTATTTGTCGTAGGATGTAGAAAAACAGAATTTGTAGTAAAATATTATATACAAAGATAATAATACTTACTGTGAGGAGATGGACTTTTATGGCATATAATGCCTTAGATTTAATTGATAAGGCTATTGATATAGTTAACAACAAACTAAATATATATAAACGAATTTTGATGGAAGAGGATTTAAATACAATGGTATTAGTAAGAAATGCTTTTATTAAAGAGTGTGAAAAGAGCATTTTGTATTATAAAGAATTAGAACATAAGCTACAAGATAAGGAATTAGAGGAAATAGATTTTGTAGTGTATGATAAAATATCCTTTTTAATAAATGAATTTAATGGTAAACATTACAATGGAAAGGTGAAAAATATTAAAGAGCTGAAGGAATTTACTTTAAACTATGAAAAAGATACCTTAGCTTTGCTAATAGATATTCAAGGAAGGCTTATAAAGAAAGAGAGCGATATTAATTCTATAGCTTATGAAGTGCTTAATAAGATTATAAAGAAAAGGAAGGAATATATTGGAAGTTTAAAGGAGTATATAAAATAATAATAGCATACAATTAAACTTCTCTTATTTGTGAAATGCATTATTGTTTACAAATAAGAGAAGTTTTTATTTATTATAGGTTTAAAGCTTTTCTTTTTTCTATGATTATTTTTTCCAATCTATCTGCAGCTTTAACTACATCATCTTCTAACACTAATTGACCGCCAGTTATATTTACTAAATCCTCTGTTAGCACCTTTGTAACCACTTCACTTCCAGTTATGAACGGTGGTATTGCTAAGTGTAATGGCAAACCTAAGGCAAGACCAAAAGCACCATCAGCTAAGGCTTGTTCTTCAAGCCATTGAGGAGCTGAGAGTATAAGTGGCAACTGAGGAATATCAATACCTAAGAATTCAGCAATTTCTGTAGCTACAATCTCTAATCTTCCTATAGCAAGACAGGGTCCGAAATTTAGTACTGGAGGTATTCCAAGACTTTCGCAAACTTCTTTTAGATTATCTCCTGCTAGTTTAGCAGCACTTGGTGACATAAGGCCTACATTTTCAAGTCCTCCACTAGAACAACCTGCAGATAGAACAATTATATCTCTTTTAATTAGTTCCTTAGTTAGTTCTACAGTAAATACATCATGTCCCATGGCAGTAAGATTTGAACAACCAACTACCCCAGCAATACCCTTTATTTTTCCTTGAGTAATTAAATCAACTAGTGGTTTCCAGGAGTTGCCTAAGAATTTCTTTAGAGAAACTTCACTTACTCCTGTTATGGTATCTTCATTGCCATGATCTTCGGGCACATGAATTTCTACTTTGTCTCTTCTATTTACATAGCTATTTAAAGCTTCATCTACTACTCTATTAGTTATATTTCTTCTTTCCTCATAGGAATAGGATAAAAAGTCTGCATTAGCCTTTTTAGCTACATCGTCTATGCATATCATTTTTACCATGAACTCCTCTGCAATAGGCTCTATTCCTGGTAAAGTACAGTTAAATTCTGATACTACTAGATCCACGCCACCAGTAGCTAATACAGCTTCGCTAGTAAAGTTATTTCCAGCGTGTCCTGAGAACACTTCCTCATAATGAACACCTCTAAGCTGTAAATCTTGTCCAACGCAAGTACATCCTACAAGCTTAAAGCCTTTTGCACCCACGGTTTTTGCCTTTTCAACGATTTCTGGATTAGTTAATTCCTTTTGTAAATCTAAAATCATGGAGTGCTGATGACCTGTGATCATGATATTTATATAATCCTTATCTATTACCCTTAAGCCAACCTTTGCCGCTGTAATCTCTGGTTCGCCTAACATAACATCATTTAGTAAATTTGTTAGGGTAAGGCCATATAAACCAGTAGAAATTCCTAGGGTTAATGAATTTAATAGCATATCTACAGGATCGCTATTTAAGTTGGTTGAGGTTTTTACGACTCCATCAAAGACCTCGGATTTTGCACCACCAGGTAGTATATCTAGTTCCTTCCACTTTTTAAATCTAGGACTATAAGTCATTTTCTCTACTAATTCCATCTTATCGCATCTAGGTTTATATAGATCAGATAATACTTTTTCTGATACAGCTATGGCTTTTTTATGTAAGTCAGCTTCATTAACATCAAATAACTGAGCTAATCTATTTAAGGTTTCTTCACCTTTTATTTCCCCGTTATTTTCTCCAACCTTTTTTAGGTTTAAAGCTGTATTTTCAACTACGTGTATATAGCAACCAGAACCAGCGGCCACTGCTCTTAAAAAATTTCTTGCTACAATGGTATCCGCATTAGCTCCGCATATACCTCTAGGAGATTTTGGAGTTATTCTGCAGGGCCCATTAGAACATAGCCTACAACAGACCCCTTGAAGTCCAAAACCACATTTTATCTTTTGACTTTCTACTCTATGATGAGAGGTCTCTACATTAAGGGTAGAAATAAAGCTAGTTAGATTTTTATCAGCGGAATTGCATAAATTACAAGTATTACAGTTTGACATTTTTTTGCCTCCTTAAAATGAAAGAATATAAAGTATACTAAAAAGGTATAATTTTATTGCATTAATATGGGGACTAAGTCCCCATTGATATTTTACTGCTCTTATTTAGAAGATCTTTAAAACTTATGCTTTTTAAGTCGTGTATAATATTATTCTGAACCATGGATAATGCCCTATGAATCTCACAAACTCCTGTTCTGGATATATTACAGCTAGCTGGATCGCTTAAACACCTATTTACATAAATAGGTCCATCAATGGCCAGGACTACATCGTAAATAGTTATTTCTTCTGGCAACTTATTTAAAGCATATCCACCATGTACTCCTCTAAAAGATCTCACTATATTTGCTGCATTTAATTTTCGTAAAAGCTTCAGCAAAAATCTATGTGGAATATTCTCAAGGTCAGATATGGTTTTTGCATCTACCTTTTCTCCATAGCCTATTTTGGATAAATAAAGCACCACTCTCAAAGCATAATCAACTTCTTGTGTTATTTTCATATTTAATCTCCATTATTAAAAGTATACTTACTTGGTATAGTTTCAATATACTATGTTGTTTAAAAAATGTCAATAAAAAATAATTATAAAAACTATTGACCAAAGAACGTATGTTCGATATAATTAAAAATATAAACAAAGTAATAATTTTATTTATATGAGAATATATTTAAATTAGTAAATTAACCATGTAACTTTAATAAAATATCTTTAATTAGTTTTGCGCTATAACAGCAGAGTTGTTTCAGAATATATGAAAATAAAAATAGGGGGCACGAAGGAAATGAAAAAAAACGGTGGTATATTTGTAAAAATAAATTATAAAATGGACTTAGAATTTAAAAATGAGGTGAGCAAGGACAAAATTAATTGTTTAAATAATATGGATGCCAAGAGATACCTTTTTTGCGCGGGAGTATATAACAAAAATGGTGGCACTATGATATTTAAGGCAAAGGATCTTGATGAAGCTAAGGATATAATTTATAATAATCCGTTTTCTAAGACTAAAATGTATAATTATGAAATACTTAGTACGGATAATATAGCACTTTAATATTTTTCATTCTTTAAGTTTTTTATAAATAAAAGCTGAGGTACAACTTTTATTTAATCCACAATAAAGGAAATCCTTTTTCCGCCTACGCTTCGAAAAAATTAGAGGTTTGTAAAGCATGGCTAATGGTTAGCCACGACTTTGCAATGAAAGCATAAGTTTTCCCTTATTGCGCATTGTAAATTGTGAACTGTGTATTAGAAAAAGCGACTAACGTCGCTTTTTCTTAAATTCTATCATATATTATACTGCACACCAGATATAACTAAGGATAAACTTTCTATAAGACTTATTTCTAGACCTATCCTGCTTTCATCTTCACTTTTTATTATTTTTAAATTTGGTCTTAAAGGATAATTAGGAAGAGTGTCTCCCACTAGAGCAACTTCACTATTGCTTAGTCTAACAATAGTACCTTTTGGATATGGAACTATTGCCTTTGAAAATGCCTTAACCATTGCAAAATCAAAATGCATATTAGAGTTTGCCATAATATACTCCATGGCTTCGTTAGGACTAAGGGCTCTTCTATAAGGTCTATCAGAAGTTAGAGCATCGTATACATCTGCAATAGCTACAATCCTTGCTAAATAGTTGATTTCATTTCCCTTTCTCTTTTCGGGATAACCTTTACCGTCCACCCTTTCATGATGTTGAAGAGCAACAATCCTAGATTTTGAAGAAATATCTAAGACGCCTCTTAAGTATTCATAGCCTTTATTAGTATGCTGTTGGGCAATTTTAAATTCCTCATCTGAAAGAGGTGCAGGCTTTAATAAGATTTCTTTAGGAATAAAAGCTTTGCCTATATCATGAACTAATGCTCCTATGCAAAGGTCTAATAAGTCATACTTGTTCATCTGCAGCTGTATACCAAGAACTAAAGATAAAACAGCCACGTTTACACAATGCTGGTAAGTGTAGTTATCCATGCTTTTTATATCCACAAGGCTTATCATAACGTTCTTTTGAGAAAGAATTTCTTCCATGATCTCTTCTGCTAGTTGGCTAATAGATTTGAAATAACCCTCTCGCTCTTTTATTAAGGAATTTGATTTTTGAGAAGATTGAGTGAATTTTTCTAAGGTAGAAAAAGTTTCTTTTATGCTTTTTACAGCTTTGAGCCTTAACTCAGGCTTTATAATATCTTCTATTTCGCTTTCGCTGTATTCATCAATTATATAAATGCTATATACATGAATACCTTTAATTCGTTTTAAGAGATTATCAGTTAATCTTACTCCTTCTCTTAATAATGCTCTGCCATCATCATCAAAAATGGTTTTTGCTAGATAGGAGCCCTCCTTTGCGCATTCTATGGGAACAAGTCGCATCTTAATACACCCCGTTGCTTGAATATATAAATATCTAATTTTAATGATTAAGTATATGCATCAATAAAATTAGAACTCTATAAAAATTATACTATTCATTAATATATTAATCTATATAATTATTGAAATAAAAATAATTTAATTGAGTATTATATTATTGATAAATAAATTGATTGCAATTAAAATGTAATTAATAATTAATATTAGTGAGAGGTGATGGATATGGATGTTCTTTCTCTTATAAAGTCCAGAGAAAGTATAGCTAAGGTTAAAGACGAAGAGGTACCAAAAGAAATTATTGAAAGGCTACTGGAAGCTGCTATATGGGCACCTAATAGATTTTTAACAGAACCTTGGAGGTTTTTTATTTTAAGTGGAGAGGGTAGAAAACCGCTGTCTAGAGCTTTAGTGGAAATTGCTAAAGAGGGTATGGAGGATATAAATTCGGAAGAAAGCTTAAAAAAATTGAAAAAAGAAGAAGAGAAGGCTTTTAGAGCACCTATAATTATGGCTGTAGCTGCTGAGATTACCAATAGGGATAGAGTAATTCCATTGGAGGAATTAGGGGCCGTTTATGCTGCTGTAGAAAATATTCTTATTATGGCTCAATCAGAAGGATTAGGGGCTTACTGGAAGACTGGTACTGCAATTTATCATAGCAAAATGAAAGAACTTTTCGGATTAACTGAAAAGGATGAGATTCTTGCATTAATTTATATAGGATATCCAGAGGACCATAAGAAGGAAAGAAAGAGAACTGATTTTAGAGAAAAGACTAGATGGATTAGTAAGGATGAAAAATACTTTTAAATAAGATATCTTCAAAAGTAGCTAATTTTATAATTTTTAAGGGATGGGATGAGAGTATGTTTAACACGAGTCTAGAGAAGAAGCTAGAGGATATTTTAACTAGCTTTGATAACAATGATATGGAAAAGCTGGGAAAGCTCCAGCAAGTTCCTAGTAAGAATAGTATAAGAAAAATTGCCAAGATGGCAAAGAGCTTAAAGGTAGTTTCTCCTAATGTTAATGCTATAATAAAAGAAATACTCAAGGTAAATACAAAGATAAGCAATTTTAACTTAGAACTTTCTCATTTTTCAGGTGAACTTATGGATACTTCAAAGGAGCTAGGGAGCTCTTCAGAATTAATGATAGCCTCAGTGGAAGAGACTAATGCTAGCATGGAAGAGGTTGCTGGAGCTATAGAAGAAAATGTCAGGGTCATGGAAAGCATATCTTCAGATACTAGTCACTTGTTAGAGATGATAACCAAAAATGAAGATAGTATAAAAAAAATATCAGAAGTAAATGCATCAGTTATAGGAACAGCTAATAATATGAAGGTAGATATAGGGGACTTATCGCAATTGATTACAAATATGAAGGCAATAGTAAATAGTATACAAGAGGTAGCTTATCAGACAAATCTTCTAGCTCTTAATGCTGCTATAGAAGCTGCAAGAGCAGGAGAAAATGGAAAAGGCTTTACAGTGGTAGCTGAAGAGGTAAGAAAGCTTTCTGATAATACAAAAGAAAAACTTATAAGTTTAAATGATTATATGCTAAAGGTAGAGGAAGCTTCTATTAGAAGTAAGGACAGTGCAGAGTATACAGCAGAACTTATAGAAGATGTAGCTAAGCATACAGAAGAGGTAGCAGCTGGATTTTCGAAAAGTAAGGATTTTGTTAATAGCATGAATATGTCAGTTCATACTATTAGTGCAAGCATGGAGCAAATAAGTGCTTCTAGCCAAGAGGTAAATGCTAGCATGGAAATAGTGGTAAAAGGCATTGAGAAGGCTAACTCTACAGTGATGCTGCTAGAAAAAAAAGCAGTCCTAGCTAAACAGCTGGGAGAGGAAATTGGAGCTATTGACGATGAGCTAACTTTTGTGAATAAGCTTACTAATAATGTTACCACAGAGGACTATTTTAAACTAGAAAATAGAGATTTTGAAGGGGCCATAGATACAGCTGTAGAAGCTCACAAAAAATGGGTAACAAATTTGGAAACCATGGTGGCTGAGATGGAGGTTAGACCATTACATATTGACTCAACAAAATGTGGCTTTGGTCATTTCTATCATTCAGTTAGACCTTCTAATGAAAGAGTTAAGCCTATATGGCATAGCATAGATCCTATTCATAATGAACTTCATTCCTTGGGAGCAAAGGTCTTATCTCATATAAAACATAAGGATAGTACCATGGCCAACACAGAAGTGAAAAGAGCCAAGGAATTATCATTAAATATGATAAAATTACTGAACCAGCTAAAAGAAGTATCAGAGCTTTTAATTAAAGATGGAGAATATGTATTTTAATATATAGTAAAAAAATAACTAGTCAGTTTATTAGTATATCTGACTAGTTATTTTTTATTGTACTTTGAGATTTATTGTTTGCCACCACAATTTGGACAGTACTGAGAATCCTTAGACATCTTAAAATTACACCTTTTGCAATGCTTTTTATCCTTTAATTCATCCAAGGTTTTATATAGACCTTTTACTAATTCTTTCTCTTCATCTATACTATGGAAAAGCTTTCTTATAGAATCATCGCTATAGTCCGAGGACTTACTATTTTTATAAAGCTTTCTTCCTAATTTTTTATATAGTTCATCTAGCTGCTGTTTATGATTAGAGATTGTAATATTTATTTTAGATATTTCTATTAACTTTTCAGATTTTTTTATTGTATTTTTAGTTTCATTGCTTATGGTCTTGGTGATGTTAGAAAAAGTATATTTTAAATTCATAAGTATACTCCTTAAAATATTTGTTTGTATATTATATGAATTTAAATAAAAGTTGAGACACAACAATTGTGCATTGTGAACTGCGTATTAAAAAAAGCGACTTTCGTTGCCTTTCTTATATATCAAGCAAGTTCTTCTTATAGCTTATATACAAGTTTCTTAAAACTGTCATTTTAGAATCAAGCTCTAATTGAAGCTCAGAAACCCTTTCTAGTTTGTTGCTGGCTATAGCTTCCTTGATGCGTGTAAATAGGCTCCTGGTACTATAGCTGTCTTTCATTATATAGTATCTAAGCTCATTTACTCCCATCCAATTTGATACGTCCAAATCCAAAGCTTTTTCTACACAATGAAGCATTTTAAAAGAACGAATCTCATCAGTATAATTATTGATTATCCTATTGCTGATTTCAGTTAACCATCTCTTTGTAACTGCAATCCTGAAGCTGTTTATCAATGCATCAGTAAAAACATCTTCTTTTTTCAATACTTCTAGCTTTTCTTTATAGGCATCAAAGGCAGAAAGATTTTCATAAATAGTAGCAGGAGCTTTACCGAAGTAGCTATTTCTTTCTTCCTCTGTATAATGTTCAAAAACATCTTCTTCTGATCTATAGGCTCTATTTTTTTCTAGGTAATCAGCTTCTTCACCAGGTTTCTTTGAAAGTTCTCTGAGAAGTTCATCCTCAGATTTATTATTTTCTATAGCATAACTAACTCCATCTGCCATGGACATATATAATACTGTTATAGCAAGATAAGTGTTAGTGTGTGGATTTGGTGATCTAAGTTCAAACCTTGTGGCCATTGGGTTTTGGGTATCTCTTATTAGACCTATAAGAATAGTTCTATTTCTTGATGGCACTGCAGTACTTATTCCTAAGGAGGTAACTATACATATTGGAGCTTCAAATCCAGGCTTTAGCCTTCTTAAAGAGTCGTTAGTAGCGGAAATAAATGGATTTATAACCTCGTAATTCTTTAAAACTCCCATAATAGCACCATAGCCTATGGGGCTTAGGAAATGATCTTTAGTGGCCGTGAATAGATTGATTCTTTTTCCGTTCCTCAATTTAAGAGCCATGCCTACGTGAACATGTTCTCCACTACCGGCAACCCCTTCAATGGGTTTAGCTAGGAATGTAACTTCTAGCCCATTTCTTCTAAAGGTCTCTTTCACTAAGGTTCTAACAAATAGCTCATTATCTGCGGCTTGAATAGCATCTGAGAATTTCCAATCTATCTCTAATTGCTCCATTATATGAGTTAATTTTCCTGATTCATCTATTTTAGCTTTAACTCCTCCAACTTCCTTATGACCCATTTCAGGTTCCAGTCCGTATCTTTCCATCATCATTAAAGATTCTTCTAGAGCAGTTCTTACAGAACCCTTTGTTCTAGTCCAATATTGCTCTTGTAACACTTGAGAAGTAGATAACTCTTCAACTTGAGCTTTATCATTAGGGGTCTTAACCCAAAACTCAAGTTCTGTGGCTGAAGTTGCAACGACATCCTCTATATCTTCAAATCTTATATTATATGTGTCTAAGGCTTTAGGATTATTTTTAAATGATTTTAATAGAGTAGACTTAAAATATTCAATGGATCTCTTTAAAATATGCCTTGAATCTACAGGCTTATTTTCGTGATATAGGAAGCAAGGAATTCTTAAAGAACCTACAGGCTTTTGAGAAATAGGATCTATGTGCTCGAAATTATAATCAACGAACCAAGTACAATCGACATCAGCTATCATATCAACTTTAGCATTATTAAGGGTTGCAATTCCGGGGAGGACAACAGAAGAACCGTCGGTTTGAACAGCGGCACCGGTTAGGAAAGTATCTAAATCTTCTATAAAGACTGAAATTGGAATTTTTTCGTCAGTATCATTACCTGATAAATCTATACCAACTAAGGACACAAATTTAATCTCAGGATGTTCTTCTAAGATTTTTTTAATAGATTCTTTAGAATGTTCGTGTTTAGGTAGATAATAAATTAAATCATTTAACATAAATACTATACCTAAAAGCATATATTAACCTAGGGGAAAGGTACGGTATATGCAAGGTATACTTCACTTCCTTTCGTTTAAAGTTAAATCATTATTTTCATATTACAATAAAATTATATGTATAAACATAGATATGTGTACGTAAAAAGAATTGAAATAAAAATATAGGATGATTTTATTATAAAGAAAACCTTGTGTCAATAGAAAAAATATGAAGTATACTAAGGAAATTGTTTCAAAAAACAAGAAAATCAGATGAAAACGTTTGTACGAACTATAGAATTCAAAATAAGATTATCATACGTATAAAATATTATATATTTTTTTACAACAAAATATTTTTTTGATAAAATAGTGTTTATGAGTGATAAAAAGAGCATATGTATAGATAATATTTCAATCATTAAGGAGTGATGTATATGGAACTAGAGGATGTAAATAGTAGACCCATTGGCTTTTTTGATACTGGGGTTGGCGGTATAAGCGTTTTAAAAAAGACCTTAGAAATACTTCCTAATGAAAACTACATATATTTTGGAGATTCAAAAAATGCTCCTTATGGGGTAAGACCTCTAGAAGAAGTAAAGAAGTTAACCTTTAATGCAATACAGCTTCTTTTAGATAAAGGATGTAAAGCTATTGTAGTGGCCTGTAATACTGCTACTAGTGCTGCCATAGAGGATTTAAGAAAAGAATATAAGCATATTCCTATAATAGGCATAGAACCTGCACTAAAACCTGCTGTAGAAATGAGAAAAAAAGGCAAAATACTCATAATGGCTACCCCTCTAACCTTAGCAGAAAAGAAATTTAGTAATTTAGTAAAGGTCTATGCTAAGGATTCAGTTATCGAATCAGTTCCCTGCGCTGGATTAGTAGAGATTATTGAAAAAGGCACTTTGGAAGGAAAAGAATTAAATAGATTCTTAAAACAAAAGCTGGCAAAGAGCTTGAAAACGGATATCGCAGCTATAGTGTTAGGGTGCACTCATTATCCATTTATTAGAAAAGAACTGCAAAAGGTAGTAGGTAAAGCTGTGAGTATCATCGATGGCAGTGAAGGTACTGCAAGGGAGCTTAAAAGAAAACTAGAGGAAAAAGAATTAGTCAATACTTCACTTTCTAAAGGTAAAATAGAAATATTAAATTCCAGTGAAGAGGAATTTTTAGTTAGGTATTGCTATAAATTGTTAGAGTTAAAAGAGCATTAATAAGCCATCTAAAAAATAACTAGTCGGTGTATCTTTACATTTTACTAGTTATTTTTTATGAGTAAGGTGGTTTTTGATTTTTTTAAGTCATAATTTTAAGTAAAAGAATAAATATAATCTATTTTCAAAAAAGTTAAAAATTTTAAAAATCACATTGTTAAATAGTTGACAAACTTAGAATGGGGTGTTATATTATAAGTGTAAGATGAATTGAAAGAAAATTTAAAAAATGGGGTGTCTTATATGGATATAAAGGTAAAAGAAGTTTTGGGAACAAAGTTTAGTGATGAGGATGCTATTGTATTAAGAAACTATATAAAAGCTAATATGGATAAAGAACTTATACTAGATTTTTCTGATATAAATAAGGTTCCAACTACATTTTTATGTTGTCTATTCACTGAATTAATATACACTGAGGGAAGAGATTATATTTTTTCGAGGATAAACGTTAAAAACTTATCAAACTACAGAGATTATAGAAGAGTAGTTCTAGGTACTGCATTTTAATATTTATAGCTAAGGCGCTTTCTGTGTTTAAAATAGGGGTTGGTTGATATACCAGTCCTTTTATTTTTGCAATAAATTAAGATTTAAGAATGCTATTAAAAATACAGAATAAAATATTGAGTATAATATAAGTTACAGAGTATAATAGGAGTAATAATATATATTTAATTTTAAGGTTTGAAAGGAGAAAAATATGAATCCAATAGTAAATATAAAAACCAATAATGGTGGTAATATAAAGATTGAACTTTATCCTGAGGTAGCTCCAAATACAGTGAATAACTTTATTAGTCTTGTAAATAAGGGTTTCTATAATGGGCTGATATTTCATAGGGTTATACCAGGTTTTATGATTCAAGGTGGATGCCCGGAAGGCACAGGAATGGGCGGTCCTGGTTACTCAATAAAAGGAGAATTCACCTCAAATAAGTTTAAGAATACTTTAAACCATCATAGAGGGGTTATTTCCATGGCTAGAGCTAATCATCCAAACTCTGCAGGAAGTCAATTTTTTATAATGGTTGAGGATGCACCTCATTTAGATGGGCAATATGCTGCTTTTGGAAAAGTGTTAGAGGGAATGGAGCTTGCAGATGCTATCGTAGCTACTAAAACAGATTTTAGAGATAGACCTTATGAAGATCAAGTAATGGAAGAAGTAACGGTAGATACCTTCGGCGTTGATTATAGTGAGCCAGAAAGAGTATAAAGGAGTGTGAATATGTTGAGTAATGACAAGTTAATGCTTGCTTACGGTCTAGAAAAGGAACACCTAGATATACTAAAGATGTCCAATATTAACCATAAGGTAGTTACTGCCGAAATGGGTAATATGAAAATAGAAGATATAATCGAAGGATTAAAATTTGATATATATACTGGAGAGATTCCAAATGAGAAGGTAATTTTATTTAATAATTATGAAGATAGCGAATTAGATAAGGTCATAAAGTTAATTAGAGCTACTATGGGAAAAGAGGTTATATTAGCAGTAGTTACAGAAACCTCTGCTCAGTGGTCTTTTAATTATTTATTGGAGCATCTCATGGAAGAAAGAGAATGGTATAAGAACAGTCAGAAAGGGCGAGCATAATTGAGTAGAGTAGGAGAAAAAATTAAAAAAGCGCGATTAGAAAGCAACATCACTCAAAAGCAATTAGCTAAAAAGCTAGGTGTAGCAGAGAGTTATGTTAATGAAATAGAAGCAGGAAGAAAAATAGTTAATGAAAGTTTAATGTCAAGAATATCTAAAGCTCTAAATAGAGAAATAAACGATATAGGTATGTCTGTAGAAGAAGAAACCTTTAAAGAGTCAGCTAAAGAAGTAAACACCGAGGTTAAAAGGGTTTATTCCATGGAAACCTCTCCTAAAAAGCCTGTGGAAGAGGTGTGGAATCAAGCCTTTGGAGATGTTTTAAAGAATGTGCCAGTAATGGATTATTCATTACAAAAGTCTATTGCCTATAGGCAACTGCCTGTACATGGTAACAAGATAGAAGGATATGCCTTAGATAAAGTGTTTTTTTTAGAGATAGAGAATGATGATATGGCTGGATTTAGAATATCAAAAGGCGATATTGCCTTTTGCCATAGTATTAAAGAAGTTGAAAATAATACTATATGCTTATTAGAGCATAATGGGGAAAGATTTATAAGGCAAGTTAAAAAATTAGATAATACAAAGGCCTTGCTTATATATAATAAAGGCACCCTTAAAACAGAAACTGTAAATGTGAAGGATATTAGAGTCATTGCAAAGTTAGATAAAGTAGAAATAAAACTATAAAAAAGAGGTAATTATGAAAAAAATTTATGGTTTATTAGCAATACTGTTGACTCTACTTTTTGGAGTATTTATCTTATTAAAGATAAATACTCCTGTTAAAATAGCTTTGATTGGAGACTTTGAAGAAGAGGGGAATGCCTTTTGTACTACATCCCTATTTGCTGCCAGAATAGCTGAAGAGCAAATAAATAAGGATAAGGGGATATTCGGCAGAAAAATAAAAATAATAATAAAGAATACAAATTTTTCAGACACAGAGACCATTTTTGAAGAACTAAAAAAGGAAAATGTAGAGCTTATAATATCTACAGCCACCAGCGAAAATTTAGTTAAAATAAGACCTTTTTTAAAGAAGTACGATATGATATGCCTAAGTGCTAATGCTACGGCTACATCCTTGAGTGGTATAGAGGATAATATATATAAGCTTCTTCCCGATGATTCAGAAGAAGTACAAGCTCTCTTTGATCATCTAGACAAAGATAAGATAGAAAAGAATTTTACCGTAATTTATAACAAGGAAAATAAGGAGTATGTTGCTTCTGTAGAAAGTGAGATATTAAAGCGGGGAGGAAGGATTGCCTACAAGATTACTTGGCAAGAGCATTATGAGCTTTTTGAGGTAAACTATCCTCAGGAGATAATGAATTCTTCTGCAATTTTAACCCTATGTTCTGCTACAGAAAGTGCTTTTGTAGCTCAAAAACTAAATATGATAGATATTAAAAATAAACCTATTTTTAGTTTTTCATGGAGCGGAGATTATAATTTAATAGAATATGGAGGTAAGAGCATAGAAGGATTTACAGTAATTACTCCCATAGATATAAGTTCAAAATATGGACATTATGATGCCTTAGAAAAAGAGTTAGCTAGTTTTAATAAAAAAAATAGCATGATTACTGCAACTACCTATGAGGCTATATATATAGCTAGGGATATATACGGAGAAAAATTCACAAAGCATAAAAGTTTAAAGAGTATATTATCAGATAGAGAGAGCTTTGAAGGTATAGAGTCAAAGATCAGCTTTGATAAGTATGGAGATTCCAAAAGAAAAGAATATATACTAAGAGCAAATAAAGGGGAATTTTCTAAAGTGGAGGATAAGTAGCATGGACTCTAAAAAGATTGGAAGTATTAAAGAAGCGTCCTTTTATGGAATGCTTAAAGCTAGTATGCTGTTTTGCCTATTTATAATAACTATCGTAGGAATGTTCTCACTTTCTCTATCCTATATAATGATGAAATCCAATGAAGAAAACCTTTCCAATGTGCTTATTTCTAATATAACCCAAAAAGAAAATAGACTAGAGGCTATGTGCAAAAATTTAGCGAGAATTATGGAAAGTAAGCTTGCAGACGAGGATAAAATTAAGTCCATGGAGCTTAAAATTAAGGATGAACAAGATGTTTCGGGATTCATTATATTAGATGACAAGGGTAAAGTTATCAAAGCATCTCAGAGCTATGTTGGACTTTTAAATTATGATTTTAGTAAAAAAAGTTATTATAAAAAGGCTATTAATGCAAACAATACTATTATATCTGATCCTTTTGTATCTAATTTTAGTAAGAAAGTATCCATGAGCTTTGTAACTCCCTTTGAATTAAATGAAGCTAAAGCTTTTATGGTTCTATTTATAAGTCCTGATTTTATCCAAAGCTCTAAGGAGGTAAAGGACATAAAGTATTACGTTGCTTGGAATAATGGTGAGGTTATATTTTCAAGCGATTCAAGGAATAATAGCGATATAAGATTACTTGATTCACAAATAATATACAATATGCGGAATGGTAATTTTAAAACCTTTATGCATAGGGATTCCAATGCTAATAAATATACGCTGACAACCATTAGAGCAGATGAAAGCAGTTCCACTTATGTTATTATACAGCACAGTATATTTGCCAATTTAGATGTATTTAAAGGCATAATTTTTATTTCATTCATAACAATAGTGTTGCTTCTAATGTTTATTTTGCTGTTTTCTGCTAGAAATTCTGGTATTATTACAAAATATATAAATATATTATTAACCAAAGTATCAAAAATTGAACAAGGAAATTATGACTTATCCTTACAAGATCTGTACCCTTACAAGGAAGTAAATGATTTTATGAATAGATTTTACAATATGGCTAAAAAGGTTAACCAGAGAGAACAGGAGCTATTGGTATATAATGAAGAATTAAAGGCTTCCAATGACGAGGTAACAGAAATGATAAGTACTATAAACAAAAAAGAAAGAGAAAAACAAGATCAGTACATACAGATTATTCATGCATTATTAAATTTAATAGAGATAAAGGATGAGTACACTGCGGGACATTCAAAAATGGTAACTATCTATGCTCTGCAGATTGGGGAGCGCCTTAATATGGAGTATAACTTTCATATTAATTTAGAGAGACTAAGGGTAGCATCAATTTTACATGACATAGGTAAAATAGGAATAGCAGGAAATATATTAAATAAGCCCGGGAGATTAACAGAAGAAGAATACGAAGAAATAAAAACTCATTCTATAAAAGGATATAATTCTTTAAAAGAAGTTAAAAATTTAAAAGAGGAGACAGTGATAATAAAGCATCACCATGAAAGATATGATGGTAAGGGTTATCCCGATGGATTAAAGGGAGATGCTATTCCCTTGGGGGCCAGAATTGTATGTGTTGCAGATGCTTATGATGCCATGACATCGGATAGACCTTATAGAAATGGTATGGCAAAAGAAGTAGCTATAAAAGAACTAATAAAAAATAAGGGTACTCAATTTGACCCTTTCGTAGTAGATGTTTTTTTAAACTGTTTAGATGTTACTCATACAGAAGCGGCTCTGAGCGATTTAAATGGGGCTGTCGCATTAGCGGTTAAAAACCGCTAATGCTCAGCTCCTATTTTGTACTGTTTTATAGCAATTTTAAAGAGATTTGCAAATAAATTCATCTCTATACCTTAAAAATGGCGCACTTTAATAAGCCCTTTCGCTTAAGACTTTTTTCAGAATACTTGTTTTTTAAAAGTCTAAAATTAGGCAGTGCTTTTTAACAAAAAAAGGTGTGTTCCAGTTCTGTTTGACTGAATTTTGTTATGTAGTTTGTTTATGTTATGTGCCATAGCCAAAAGGATACTTTCGGACAAAACATTCTGCTTTCCTTTGCACAGAAATCTTCGAAATCCCATATCTTGCTTAATCTCTCCAAAAGAACCTTCAGCTTGTATGCTTCGATTCATTCTGAGTTCACAACCTTCTTTGCTTACAATTCTTTCGAGATCCTTTTTCCTCAGCATGTTAAATAACTTTGATGTTTCAAGATTTTTTAATCTTTCTTCTAATGGAGTTTTACAGTTGTTTCCTTTTATACATCTACTTTTGTGTGAACAGTTACTGCAATCCTCGCAGATATATATGGTTTTCTCACTTTGATATCCAGTTTTACTTTTTCTTTTTATCGTTTTGCTAACTGTTAACTTTTTATTATTTTCACAAGTATAGTAATCACCAGCTTCATTGTATTCCATGTTTTCTATTCGACTGATGTCATTCTTGTATTTTCTTGTTTTAGATATTTCATAGTTTGATGGTTTGATAAATGCCAGTTGTCCATTTTCTTCAAGATACACATAATTCTCTTCGCTTTCATATCCAGCATCTGCAACCACTTTTTTATATCTAAATGTTAGGAACGCCTCCATACTTTTGAGAAATGGAATTATGGTGTTGGTATCTGTGGGCTGGTCGCCCACGGTAAGCCACACTATATATTCAGAGTCCACACCATGCTGAACATTATAACCTGGTTTTAGCTGTGAGTTGCGCATATGATCATCTTTCATGTGCATAAAAGTTGCATCATGATCAGTCTTCGAATAACTATTACGATCACCACAAATATATATTTTCTGGGTGTATTCTTTTAATTTATCAAGGTATTCCTCAAGTTTTTCAATGGATCGCTGCAATGAAGTTTTTCTTTTTCCACATCCATGTACAAACTCTATCTTTTCTTTATGTTTCAGAGTATAAAGTTTTTTTCGCAGCTTTTTTACGTGTTTCATTTTTACTTTATTCTGATAAACAAGCTTGATGCCGTATAATTCCTCGCATTCAGCCACTAAATCTGCTAATTTAATTAGTAGCTTTTCTAAGTTTTTTGTAACAGCTTTTTTCCAAACAAAAGTATATTTGTTTGCACAAGCCTCAATTTTTGTGCCATCAATGAAAACAGCATCTCCAGATATCTCTCCTATGTTAAGAAGAAACTTTGTCATTTCAGCTAGAATTCTTTCAGCACAGGGTGCAAAGTGCAAGCTTCTAAATCTTGCAAAAGTTGAATGATCAGGTTTTGGTGAATTTTCAAGAAGGTACATGAAGTTAATATCACGATGACATGCTGTTTCCATGGCACGAGATGAATAACTATGATTCATGTAAGAATAGAGTACAATCTTCAGCATCTGACGTGGTGTTGCTTGATTTTCCCTAACTCGGGAATAAGTCGAATATAAATCTTCTAAATCCATCTCCTCTACAAATTGACTTAGCAAACGCACTGAATCATTTTCTGGGATCATACAATCGATATTTATTGGAAGTTTTAATTGAAAATATCTTTGATTAAGTGTATAATTTTTTTGTAAAATGTTATGTTTTAGCATACTAATATTTTACCATAAATCCCTTACTTCTCGAAGTTCGGGATTTATTTTTTTGCACAAAAAAGGAGCTACGCACTAATCACTTAGTGCGACAGCCCCATTTATTTTATTTAAGGATATATTTTTATAAAAAGTATTTAATATTTGAATATAATCATACCCAAGCTTTCCTAATTCCATGGCGCCATATTGGCTCATACCTACACCATGGCCATAACCACCGCCATAAAGAGTAAATGTATTATCCTTTCTTTCCACAGCAAAAAAGGAAGAGGGCAAGAAATTAAAGTTTTTTAAGGGTTCGTCTTTATATCTTATAATTTCAAGGTCATAACCGTTGAATTCCTTATTACATCTAATGGAGCTTCGTATATTATAATCGTTTTTAACGTATACTACAGCATTTCCAAAGATAAATCTTATTTCTAATATATTGCCTCCAGAGCTTCTTTTTGAAGCTTCTACGGCTTTTAGGTCTGTTAGAATTGGTAATTTTTTTAGCTGCTTTTTATCTTTCTTATCTCTAATTTTTATAAAATCTTTTCTATTCTCAAATATTAGTTTTAAGGATTTATTTAGGTTGTTTTCCAAGGTTTCTTTGGAAAACTCTATCTTCCATCTGAAGTAAGGAGAAGCGCTGTCAATGGCTTTTAACCCGATGTTTTTATAGAAATCTAGCCACTCCTTTTCACTGCTAGGCAAATTCCCTTTAGGTATCATATAATTTTCAGTGCTTAGGTAGGGTTTATTTTCACTAGAGTCATCGGCATTAAACCAGATATCGCTAAAATTCACTCCAGTACCAGCAGAAGAAGAGTAGTATTTAGCGTCAATGGGCTTATCTTTATAAGTCATTATAATTCCTTTAGTAGCACTTACAGCTTCATTGGTCTTGGGATAGGTTTTAATATTGTTGTATACCTGACTTTTAGTACTATCATCTACATAAAAACCTGAATCTTCAAATCTATTATTAAGCATATCAGATATGGCATAGGTTCTTGCAGCAATGGATTGGCATTTTAAGGCCTCTAAAGCTGAGTATGCTGGCATCTCAGAGGGTACTACCTTGGTTAGATAATCCTCTAATGGCACTTCGTTTACTAGTCTTAGGCCTTTTTCGTGAAGGGTTACTTCAAGAATACCATTATAAGAAGGATTAAAACTCGGAGAACCTCGATTAATAGTTTTAACTGTTAGGTTTTCCCCTTTAATATAAACTCTGTTTTTAAAGCTTAGAGTGGTACCATTATATTTTATATTTATTTTATCCCCAGACTTTTCTACTAATATAGAGCTATTTTTATTTAAGTTAGCATTTATATCTTCGGTCTTTGAAAAAACAGTACAGGGCTCTGAGCACTCCATTGATATGCTTTGATGATATAAGGAGTTAAAGTTTGTGGTAGATAATCCAACTCTCATATAGTCATAGTCCATGGGGTAGATTATAAAAGTTTTAAGCCTTCCTTTAGAGTCATAGTAACTAGATACATTATTTTTACCAATGATTAATAAATTGGCATTATTTAAAGCTAGTTCACGGTTTTTATCCATAGAATAGTAGTATCTTTTCTTTGATAAAGGCTTTAACCCTTGTTTTTCTAGTTCATAATTATCACTATTTTTAGTCATTATTCTTTCCTTTATAGGTGTTAGTTTTTCTATATTAAAATTACTAAATAGGTTGCGTTTAAAATTTATTACCTCATACTTAGATAAGGCATTATTAGGAAGCTTATATTTTTTTACTTTATCTCCTACATAGAAGATGCTGTAATCTCCCTCGGTTTTTAAAAATATTGCATTTTCAACTTTTATGGGATATAATGCCAATATTATTAAAAATGCTATTAAAATCAGGCAATAAATTAACAGAGAATTATATTTCTTAAAAATATTCATACGGTCTCCTTGTTTAACAATTCATATTATTACATTAATATTGTAGTCAAAGAGTAGTGTATTTATGCATGTTTAGAAGTATATTTCCATTGATAACTAAAATAATATATTAAATAATAATTATTGTAATTTTAATAACAAAACTATTTTAAAAAATTGTATTTTGATGTAGAATTAATAAGTAAGAGTAAAATAATATAGGTTATCATTGCATAATTTTTCAATATTTTTAATTATTTTGTATTTGTGTTTAAGGATTAAAAACTTAAATAATTTAATTGGGGGGATATACAATGAAAGGAACGGTTGTTTCCACATGGATGAGAACCAGTAGAAGCCTATATGGCGATGAAATAGTGGACAAGGCTATGGAAAGCGTAGGCTGGTCTCCTAATAAGATTTTTACACCTGTTGAAACGGTAGAAGATGATAAGATAAAGAAAGTCATTGGAGAAATAGCTAAAGCTAAAAAAATGGATATAGGACAATTATGGAGAATTATTGGAAAGGATAATTTAAAATCTTTCCAAAAAGATTATCCTGCTTTCTTTAATCATGAAAACTTATATTCATTTTTGAAATCTTTATTTGATATACATGTAGTCATGACTAAGAAATTTGCTGGAGCAAAGCCTCCTTTAGTTGAAATAGAGCCTATATCAAGCAGAGAAGCCTATTTTAGCTATAGATCGGAAAGAGGAATGTTTGACTATTTTATGGGATTACTAGAAGGCAGCAGCGAGTTTTTTAAAGAAAAAATTGAAATAGAGCAAATGGAGAAAGCTAGTAATTATCTAAAGATTAAATTGACCTTCGATAAAGATATATATTACAAAAAGAAGTATTTAGTAAGCAATATACTCTCATTAGGGTTCATAAAGAGCTTTGAGTTAAAAAGTAGTATATTTACCTTTTTGGTTACTACTTTAGCTGCTTTACCAATTATAGGGATAAGCGGCAGTATAAAAGCTGTAATTATAGGGTTTGTAGCAGCTTTAGCGGCTTTTCTAGCCACTTCTGCTATGCTAAAACCAAAGGCTTTAATAGAGGAAGAAATAAATAGACTTCTAGAAAATAAATATAGCTATGAAGGAAAAATAGAAACCAAGGATTTCTTTGAGGATATTTATGAACTTTTAAACAAATATAAGAAGGTAGTAAGAGCAGATTTTACAGGTTTTAAAGGCGTTACCGATGAGATGAATACCTTTGTGGATAATATCAACAAGATATCTGATTCTATGAACCATACTTCTAATGAAATATCAGGGGTAGTGGAGCAAGTGGCTAATGGAGCTGTTACTCAAGCTGAAAACTCTGAACAATCAGTGCAGCTGCTAAATGATAATATTCAAACCTTAAAAGCTATAGTAGAAAATGAAAATGAAAATAAAGAAGAGTTGGAAAAGGCTATTGAAAAAATCAATAATAGCTATAATAGTGTAGACAATGCAAGTAAGAATATATTAAATACTTTGGACAGCTTCTTAGAGGTTAGAGACAAAGGCGTTATGCTTCAAAACAAAGCTAATGATATAACTAATATTGTGTCTATAGTATCAGGAATATCAGAACAAACTAACCTTCTTGCCTTAAATGCATCCATTGAAGCGGCTAGAGCAGGAGAACAAGGTAGAGGCTTTGCTGTAGTAGCTGAGTCTATAAGAAAATTGGCGGAGCAGTCTAAAGGGGCAGTGCAAGAAATAAATTCAAATTTAGCTCAATTTGTTCAGGATATAAGCTTGCTTGTAGATAATATAGGTAATCAATATGATGTATTGGAAAATGAAACTAAAAGCCTAGAAAAAGTAAGAGATATAAGCTATGAGGCTAATGAATCCATACAATCTGTATCTTCCTCTATGATAAAGACCATAGATGAGCTTAATAAAGAGGCTGACTCTATATCTAGTATATATGACACTATAGAATCTCTGGCTGCTATAGCAGAAGAAAACTCTGCATCCTCTGAGGAGGTTAGCGCTAGCGTTTCTAATTATACTAATGAAATAATGAAATTAATTGATAATATTCACGACTTTAAGAAGATAACAGAAGAATTTAAGGATGATTTAGAGAGATATAATATATAGGAGAATGCACAGTGCACAATCCACAATGAATTAAGGGGAGTTTTTCTCCACTGACGTTGCGAAAAAATTGATAATTTATAAAGGGGATGTTGCACAACTAACTAAACTAAATAGTTAGCTGCGCAGCAGCTTCTTTTTTTGTTCGAAAAATTAAAATGCGGCGCCCGTGGGCACCGCAAGTGTTGTATAATTATAGTATGCAAAAACCAAATTATCAACATAAAAATTATACTTCATCAAATGGATATTATCAACTGGTTCTTCCATTTGATTTTGAAATGTTGATACCTGAGGATGATTCAGTCCGCCTGCTTAGCCAAATATTGGAGGGATTAAATTACGAAAAATTATACAAGGCGTACTCTTCCGTTGGAAGAAAACCGGCAGTGGAACCTAAAATCCTATTTAAGGTATTAACATATGCTTATTCAAACAACATATATTCGAGTAGAAAGATTGAAACAGCATGCAGAAGGGATATTAACTTCATGTGGTTGCTTCAAGGCGCGAAAGCACCGGATCACGCTACAATTGCTAGGTTTAGAAAAGAATATTTATCAGAAGCAGTGGAAGACTTGTTTTATCAGCTAGTTCAATATCTTCATAGTATAGGAGAAATCAATTTTGAGAATCTTTTTGTAGATGGAACGAAAATTGAAGCAAATGCTAATCGCTACACTTTTGTATGGAAAAAAGTTGTTAATAAAAATGAAAGCAAGATGTTTGAGAAGATACAGTCTTGCATTGAAGCTGTTAACTTAAGCTTTATGACAAACTTTGCTGTCGCAAAGGATAACACTGCTCAGGATATTAAGAAAGTACTTGACTTTATTAATCAAAAGATAAATGAAGAAAATATAGAGCTAGTTCATGGTATTGGTAAGCGCAAATCAAAGCTTCAGAAATTCAAAGAGGAGCTAGAATGTTACTATGAGCGTCAAGAGAAATACAACATGCATAATGGGATATTCAATGGAAGAAATAGTTATTCGAAGACTGACCATGATGCAACTTTTATGCACATGAAAGATGATCATATGCGCAACTCACAGCTAAAACCAGGTTATAATGTTCAAATAGGAGTAGAAAGTGAATATGTAACTGGTGTTGGTATATTTCAGGATAGAGCTGATATTACTACACTAATACCATTTCTAGATGATATGAAATCAAACTTAGGAGTTAAATATAAAAATATCATTGCTGATTCTGGTTATGAAAGTGAAGAGAATTATATTTACCTAGAAAATCAAGGGCAAAAATACTACATAAAACCTCAGACCTATGAAAAGTGGAAGAAGAAAAGCTTTAAGAAGGATATTAGCAAGCGTGAAAATATGACCTATAACGAAGAAAAAGATGAGTATACCTGCCATAATGGGAAGCATTTGAAAAAGATAGGTATAGCCCATAGAACTTCAGCTACTGGCTATAGTTCAGAGACAACTGTTTATGAATGTGAAGATTGCAGTAACTGCCAGTTTAAAGCAAAATGTACAAAAGCACGAGGAAATAGGAAAATGCAGGTATCTAAAACATTTGTAGCAAAGCGTCAGATATCCCTTGAAAACATAACATCCTCAGAGGGTATTATGTTAAGGATAAACCGTTCAATTCAAGTAGAAGGAGCTTTTGGAGTACTAAAAAATGACTACCAATTCAATCGTTTCTTAACACGTGGCAAAAATAGTGTTAAGAATGAGTTCCTTCTTCTTTGTTTTGGTTTCAATATAAATAAATTGCATTCAAAAATACAAAATGATAGGTGCAAAAAACATCTTCATGAAGCAAAAATAGCCTAAGAGTAAGACAAAATTTCTCAAAAAAGTGTTAGGCTTATTTAAGTGCGTCAAAAAATCAAGAATTCATGAAAACTTGGAGTAATGGCCCTGTTTTTATAATCGATTTTTATCTGAATACAAAAAAGGAGTGGAGCAAACTACTTTTTAAAGTAGTTTTGCGACACTCCCTTTCTTTGGAATTTAAGATATATATTTTACTAATTAACATTTATTTCACCAGCTTTAAACTCTGGCACTATGTCTATTATGTCCTTTTGTATACAATAAGCTAAGTCCTCTTCTAAGCCTAAGCTCTTTATTACATTGTAATGCCTTGCATTTTTTATAAAGCCTAGTATATCCTTATTATTTTCATAGACGTACTTAGCGGTAAAGGCTATGTCTGTCAATTCTGCATAGTTATTTTCTAATAGGCAATGAATCATATAGCCTGCGCAAATAAAGTCATCCATGGAAAATTCACCATAGGTACCCGCATTGACAAATACCACATCTTCACCTTGAGCTAGAAGCTTTTTAGCTACAGCCTTTGCATTTATCATAGCTCCAATATAAATATTTTTGGCTTCTTTACATCCATTGATGGCTCTTGTGCCATTAGTGGTGGTTATAATCAAAGACTTATTTTCCATCAATTCTCTTTTATACTCTAAAGGAGAATTAGAGGCATCAAAGCCTTCTATTTTTAAAGCCCTTCTCTCTCCTCCAAGAACATAGTTATCTCTATTGTCCTTGCTAAGTTCTAAGGCTTCTTCTACAGTTAATAAAGGAATTACCTTATTACATCCATTATTTAAAGCTGTGACAATCACCGAAGTGGCTCTAAGCATATCTATTACCACTACATTTTTGTCCTTAATAACCTTATCTTTAATGTCATCTGCTGAAATGATTAAATCAATTTTCATTTTATCTGCTCTCCTTCCATACTAGGAAGGCTATTATAAATATAGTAGCTTGTTTGAAATCCCTTATGTCGTAGCCTGTATCTTTTGCTATCTTATCCAGCCTATATATTAACGTGTTTCTATGAATATATAATTTCTTTGCTGCTTCACTTATATTAAGACCACAATTAACAAATTCCTCTATAGTGTTAATCATTTCACTGTCAAAGGAATTGAATATACTCTTAAACTTATGCAAAAACTCATCTTTAGTTTTAGCACTTATATTATGTACTGTTTTCTCAAAAACCATGTCGTTATAATCATAAATCTCTGACTTGATTTCAAACTTTTTGCCTATTAACATGCATTCCTTAGCATCCTCATAGGCTCTCTTTATATCTAAAGCCTCAAAGGCTTCTTCTGAGTAGCTTATATAACATCTGCAATATAAGTTTGAAATTATGGTTTCTCTGATGCTCTGTGCATGTTCTCCCACTTCTTCAAAGTGACCTATAACTAATATGTGTTCATTATATATCATAGATATAATATCTTGTTCATTATATATCTGCTTAATAATGTTCAAGGCTTCATACTTGCTGCCGTCTACAGAAACTAAGAATAAGGTGCATCCTTGTGATAAAAAGGGGAAGTTTTTGTCTAGCTTCTCTGAAGCTAGACCCTTCCCCTCAAGGATATCAATAAATATTTGTTCTCTTACATTAAACAGTTCTCTATATTTATTTTCAATATAGAATTTAAGTAAGGATGTACAATTTTCATTTTTTACATGCAATATTAGCTTGGCTCTTTGCTTACCTAGGATCACTTGAACCTCTAAACGCTCAGAGTCTTTAAACTTCTCGCCACATTGATACATCAATATTCCATCCTCTGTCATAAGATTAAATGGAATATTGCTATTTTCACTTAATTCCTGCAAGAAGCCTTTGAAATTGTACATCTATTAATACCTCCTATAGAACTGCTAATTCAGTTTCTTTATCAAATATGTGAATTTTGCTTTCATCTAAAGCTATTTTAATAGTTTCTCCTGACTTAACTAGTGAGCTTCCATTTACTCTAGCTACTAAATTTGATTTTTCTTTTGATAGGTATATATAAGTTTCAGCTCCCATTAACTCTGTAACTTCTACATTAGCATTAAAAGTAGCCTTGTTATGAGCAGCTATGAAATCAGCTCCGTCGTCAAGATTTTCTGGTCTGATTCCCATGATAACATCTTTTCCTATATATCCTTTTTCCTTTAATACTTTTGCTTTATCTTCTGGAAGCTCTACGGTATCTTCTCCAAATACCACAAGAACTTTTCCACCTTCTTCAACAAGCTTTGAATCTATGAAATTCATTTGTGGACTTCCTATGAAGCCTGCAACGAATATGTTTGCTGGATGATCATATATATGTTGTGGTGTATCCACTTGTTGAACTACTCCATCTTTCATAACAACTATTCTTGTTCCCATAGTCATAGCTTCTGTTTGGTCGTGAGTTACATATATAAATGTAGTTTGTAACCTCTTATGAAGCTTTGATATTTCAGTTCTCATTTGAACTCTTAACTTAGCATCTAAGTTTGATAAAGGCTCATCCATAAGGAATACCTTAGGCTCTCTTACAATAGCTCTTCCTAAAGCAACCCTTTGTCTTTGTCCTCCTGATAAAGCTTTTGGCTTTCTGTCTAATAAATGCTCTATATCTAATATTCTAGCTGCTTCTTTAACTTTTTTATCTATTTCAGCTTTATCTACTTTTCTTAATTTTAACCCAAAAGCCATGTTGTCGTAAACACTCATATGAGGGTATAAAGCGTAGTTTTGGAAAACCATCGCTATATCTCTATCCTTTGGTGCCACATCGTTAACAATCTTGTCTCCTATGAATAATTCTCCTTGAGATATTTCTTCTAATCCAGCTATCATTCTTAAAGTTGTGGACTTACCGCAACCTGATGGTCCTACGAAAACTATAAATTCTTTATCTTTAATTTCTAAGTTGAAATCCTTTACTGCTGTCACATTACCAGCGTATATCTTAAATATATGTTTTAATGATAAATTAGCCATTCTAATTCCCTCCAAATATTTATTATAATTATATTTTATACTTTTGGAGGGCATTTATCTATTCGTAAAACTGACAAATCTATTAATCTGTATTTGTAGAAAAGTACAAACCCTGATATATGTCATTATCCTGAAGATAGCTATCTATAGCATTTAATATTTCCCATTTCTTCAAGCTCCACATAGGCCCAATAAGCAACTGTCTTGGCGCATCTCCAGTAAGCCTATGTATAACAGCCTGTTGTGGTAATATGGAAATAGCTTTGCATATTAACTCAATATACTCTTCTTGCTCTAAAAAGCTTAACCTGCCTTGCTCATAAAGCTTTACTAAGGGTGTGCCCTTCATCAAATGTAATAAATGAAATTTAACCCCTTGAATATCTAGCTTTGAAATATATCTAACCGTATTTAGCATATCTTCTTTTGACTCTTCTGGCAGCCCAAAAATTGTATGTACTACTACATCTATATTTCTAGCTCTAAGATTTCTGATAGCTTCTTCAAAAATTTCTAAGTTATAACCCCTATTTATTAATTTTGCAGTTTTATCCTTTGAAGTTTGCAGCCCAAGTTCCACCCACAAATATACCTTCTTGCTATATTCCTCTAATAAATCTAGTACATTGGGATCTAAACAGTCAGGTCTAGTTGCAATAGCTAAGGCTACTACACCTTCTTCTTTTAAGGCTTCGTCATATTTCTCCCTCAAAATCTCTAAAGAAGCATAGGTATTAGTATAAGCCTGAAAATAAGCTATATACTTACCTTCCTTCCACTTCTTATTCATCATCGCCTTGATCTCAGCAAATTGATCTCCTATACAAAAATTTCTATCCCCTGCAAAGTCTCCTGATCCCCTTTCACTGCAAAAAATACATCCGCCTTTGCTTATAGTGCCATCTCTATTGGGACAAGAAAACCCTGCATCTAAGGATATTTTGAAAATTTTTTCACCAAATTTATTTCTTAGGAAATAATTTAAGCTATGATATCTCTTATCTCCCCACATCTTTTGCATACTTCTTTCCTTTCTTTAATTATATAATATATCCTCAAAAAACAACTAATTTATATATATTATATCATAGCTTCTTTAGCTTAAACTCTTTAAAATTTATTTGCCATCTTCCTACCTTCTCCATATCCTCCTTGGTGGCTCCCTTTTTCTCCCTCACATCAAAATTTATTACATCCGTATCATAAGAATAAAATATGGTATCGAATTTTTCTATAGGAAATTGTTCCTCTATGGAAATTGGAATTGTCTCACCACTATCCACATTATATATTCTCATACCATAGCCTATATTTTCCTTTTTGTATTGCGCCATTATAAATTTTTCATCTAAAGAGAAACTTGTATACTGAACCTTACAATCTCTAAGCAAATCCAGGGATACCAATTCTTTTCCTATTGGCATCTCCTTGCTTTTTGACCCTGGGGTCACATTTTGTTGACCTCCCTGTTTGCCTTCTCCTCCACCTCCAGCTCCAGCTCCACCTCCTTGTTCTCCTCCTGTAGCGCCACCTTGCACAGCTAAGCTTTCATCAATCTTCACTACACCAATAAAAGAATTTTTATCATAGGTACATATAGCTAATTTATCTCCACTATAAGAAAAGGTAATATTGCCATATTCTTTTTTAGGAACTTTTATTTTACTTACATTTACCTTATCATTTTTAGGGAAAGCATATTGAGGTATTCCGTCCATATCTAAAATTAAATAAGTTTTTACATTATTTTTTTGTCTCATTCTAATAGCAAAATCCTGTTCAAAGCCTTCCTTTTCATTCATAGAGCTAATTTCTTTAATTTTATAATCTCCATCTTCTTTAACTATCTTTATAGTATAGATATCTAATACTCCTGTGGGTCTTTCCCTGACGCTTCTAGCTACTCTCACCTTAATTAATGCAGAGCTTCCCACCTCATTTACATCATCTAACTTATAGCCTTCTACTTTTAATTCACTACCCATTATCTCTACATTTTTTTCACTAAGTTCTTTGCTATATAGTTTTTTGGCATTTTCCATGTCATCGTTCATCAAATATATCATATAGCTATTTATTAAATTTATGGCTATTTTACTATTAAAGCTCTCTGCCGCTGCCTTTTCCTTACCTTCTTCCTTAGGCTGCTTTTTTTGAGAACAGGAACATAACAAAATAAAAGTTAATAGTAGGGCAATATAAGAAAACTTCTTTCTCAAATTCATCACCTCTTTAAGTATGTAGAAATATATAATTTCTTTTATTTTGCCCATTTTTCAAAATAAAACTCATTTTTATAAGCAAAACTCTATATAAATATAATAGTAATTTTAATAATTCACGATGTTAGTAAAATACTTTCTCTTAAATTGTGAATTTTAAATTGAGAATTAAATACAGAGGTGGTAATATTGAAGAAAAATTTCCTAAGCATTTTGAAGGTAGCAGCAGTATTTATTGGAACCATTGTAGGTGCAGGACTTGCCTCGGGAAGAGAAATTACACAATTTTTTACCCTATATGGTTTTAAGAGCTTTATAGGCATAATAATTTGTGGTGGAATCTACATATATGCTGGCTCCATAATATCAAAGATAAGCATAAAATATAATTTAAAATCTTATAACGAGCTAATAACTCTAGTAAGTCCTGGCTTTCTTGGTGTACTTATAGACTTTATAACTGGTTTCTTTTTAGTAAGCAGCTCCGCCATAATATTAGCCGCTAGTGGTGCTTTGCTTAAGCAATATTTTGGCGTATCCATATGGGTAGGAATCATAATCATGGTATGTTTTTCTATTCTTACTCTTATGAAAGAAACAGAAGGGCTAATAGGTATAAACTCCTTTATTGTTCCCTGCTTAATCATAACTCTACTTATAATTTTTATGTTATATGTTTTTTTCTATAATGATAGTATCACAATTTCTTATCTTTCAAATATACCCTCGGATAAAAAGTATTGGTTATTATCTGCCCTTTTATATGCAGGCTTTAACATCCTTTGCTGTAGTGGTGTACTTGTCCCTTTAAGCAGTGAAATAAAAGATGAGAACATATTAAAAAAAGGAATAGCCTTAGGCTCCTTAGGGCTGACTATATTATGTGTATTTATAAATGCTATGCTATTACTTAATAAGCCTTATATAACCCTTTATGAAATACCACTTTTATATATAGCCAACAGATTCGGAGCTTCCATTCAAATAGCACTACTAGCTGTTATATGGCTAGAAATGTTTTCTACGGAAGTTTCAAATATTTATAGTATCAGCCAGACTATGAAGCAGTCTTTTAATTTAAGCTTTAGAAAATCTATGCTAATTATATTAGCTATTGCGATACCAATATCTCAAATTGGTTTTTCTACTTTGATTTCTGTATTATACCCTGCTTTCGGTGCTGTGAGCCTAGTTTTTCTAGGTCAATGCATTTACTTTTACTATAAGAATTTTAAGTAGTATAATATAAACATATGCATTCATATAGGGAAACAAATGAGGTGGAAAAATTGGACTTAAAAAGTTGTACATTATGCCCTAGAAACTGCCAAATTGATAGGACAAATAATTCCGTTGGTTTTTGCAGAGCTGGCCTATATCCTAAAGTGGCTAGAGCTGAGCTTCATGCTTGGGAAGAGCCTTGTATTTCCGGCACTAAGGGATCAGGAACTGTATTTTTTTCTTCTTGCAATTTAAGATGCGTCTTTTGCCAAAATCATTGTATAAGTCAAGAAGATGTGGGAAAAGAAATTACTATAGAAAGATTAAGTGAAATATTTTTAGAACTTAAAGCTAAAGGAGCTCATAACATAAACTTGGTTACCCCTACTCATTATGCTCCCCAGATTAAAGCTGCACTTTTATTAGCTAAGGAAGAGGGATTGAATATACCAGTAATCTATAATACTAATTCTTACGAAAACCTAGACACCATTAAAAGCCTTCAGGGTTTAATAGATATATATGTACCCGATTTAAAATATTTCGATGATAGATATGCCCTAAAATACTCTAAGGTTAATAACTATTTTGAAAAGGCTATTTTAGCCATAGAAGAGATGTATAAGCAGGTAGGTGAATCAAGCTTTGATAAAGAGGGTTTGATAACAAAAGGAGTTATCATCCGCCATTTGATGCTGCCTGGTCTTCTCTTTGATTCAAAAAAGGTTATAGACTATATATATAACACCTATGGTGACAAAGTTTATATAAGCATAATGAATCAGTATACCCCTTTAAATAAAGCAAAGGATTATGCTGAAATCAATAAAACTTTAAACCCTAAGCATTACGATGCCTTAATAGATTATGCCTTATCACTTGGAGTAACAAAGGGTTTTATACAAGATTCTGGAACTTCCTCTAAGGAGTTTGTACCTGATTTTGGACTACAAGGAGTTTAAAAAAGTGCAGAGCATTTTTTAATTCACATTTTACATTTCACAATTCACAATTAGGGTGGCTTTTTCTCCGCTATTCTACGAAAAATCTATAATTTAAAAAGTAAAGGGAGTGTCGCAAAACTACTTTAAAAAGTAGTTTGCTCCACTCCTTTTTTGTATTCAGATAAAAATCGATTATAAAAACAGGGCCATTACTCCAAGTTTTCATGAATTCTTGATTTTTTGACGCACTTAAATAAGCCTAACACTTTTTTGAGAAATTTTGTCTTACTCTTAGGCTATTTTTGCTTCATGAAGATGTTTTTTGCACCTATCATTTTGTATTTTTGAATGCAATTTATTTATATTGAAACCAAAACAAAGAAGAAGGAACTCATTTTTAACACCATTTTTGCCACGTGTTAAGAAACGATTGAATTGGTAGTCATTTTTTAGTACTCCAAAAGCTCCTTCTACTTGAATTGAACGGTTTATCCTTAACATAATACCCTCTGAGGATGTTATGTTTTCAAGGGATATCTGACGCTTTGCTACAAATGTTTTAGATACCTGCATTTTCCTATTTCCTCGTGCTTTTGTACATTTTGCTTTAAACTGGCAGTTACTGCAATCTTCACATTCATAAACAGTTGTCTCTGAACTATAGCCAGTAGCTGAAGTTCTATGGGCTATACCTATCTTTTTCAAATGCTTCCCATTATGGCAGGTATACTCATCTTTTTCTTCGTTATAGGTCATATTTTCACGCTTGCTAATATCCTTCTTAAAGCTTTTCTTCTTCCACTTTTCATAGGTCTGAGGTTTTATGTAGTATTTTTGCCCTTGATTTTCTAGGTAAATATAATTCTCTTCACTTTCATAACCAGAATCAGCAATTATATTTTTATATTTAACTCCTAAGTTTGATTTCATATCATCTAGAAATGGTATTAGTGTAGTAATATCAGCTCTATCCTGAAATATACCAACACCAGTTACATATTCACTTTCTACTCCTATTTGATCATTATAACCTGGTTTTAGCTGTGAGTTGCGCATATGATCATCTTTCATGTGCATAAAAGTTGCATCATGGTCAGTCTTCGAATAACTATTTCTTCCATTGAATATCCCATTATGCATGTTGTATTTCTCTTGACGCTCATAGTAACATTCTAGCTCCTCTTTGAATTTCTGAAGCTTTGATTTGCGCTTACCAATACCATGAACTAGCTCTATATTTTCTTCATTTATCTTTTGATTAATAAAGTCAAGTACTTTCTTAATATCCTGAGCAGTGTTATCCTTTGCGACAGCAAAGTTTGTCATAAAGCTTAAGTTAACAGCTTCAATGCAAGACTGTATCTTCTCAAACATCTTGCTTTCATTTTTATTAACAACTTTTTTCCATACAAAAGTGTAGCGATTAGCATTTGCTTCAATTTTCGTTCCATCTACAAAAAGATTCTCAAAATTGATTTCTCCTATACTATGAAGATATTGAACTAGCTGATAAAACAAGTCTTCCACTGCTTCTGATAAATATTCTTTTCTAAACCTAGCAATTGTAGCGTGATCCGGTGCTTTCGCGCCTTGAAGTAACCACATGAAGTTAATATCCCTTCTGCATGCTGTTTCAATCTTTCTACTCGAATATATGTTGTTTGAATAAGCATATGTTAATACCTTAAATAGGATTTTAGGTTCCACTGCCGGTTTTCTTCCAACGGAAGAGTACGCCTTGTATAATTTTTCGTAATTTAATCCCTCCAATATTTGGCTAAGCAGGCGGACTGAATCATCCTCAGGTATCAACATTTCAAAATCAAATGGAAGAACCAGTTGATAATATCCATTTGATGAAGTATAATTTTTATGTTGATAATTTGGTTTTCGCATACTATAATTATACAACATTTGCGGGGCTTTCGAGCCCCGCATTTTCTATATCTGAAATAAAACAGGGCTGCTACACAGCTAACTATTTAGTTAGTTGTGCAACAGCCCCTTTTACTCTTTTCTTGATTTTATATAAAAAGCACCTAGATTTCTCTAAGTGCCTTGATTTATTTAATATTTTATTTAGTTATTTGGTTGATAGTTTGGATTCTTAATCATTTGTTCCACTATTTCTAGTAAATCGCCATCATCTATCTTACCATTAACAACTACGTCAGTATCATATTTACTAGTGTCGGTATCTTCTGCATTAGCTCCATAATACCATGCATCAATACCTAAATCCAAAAGAGTAAACTCACCATTTCTATTTACATCTGATGTTGTTACTGTAAATTCTTTTTCTCCACAATTTTCTGTTAAGATATCTTTTTCTATAGTTCCATTATCAGCTATACGAGCTTTAGTAACATCTACTTTCCCTGTACCTACTGCTTTAGCTTTAAACTTTAATTTAAGTATAGTCTTGTCTCCATTAATTGCATTGTCTTTTCCTAAACTAGCAATTATAAATCTTAAAGCTCCAGTATTGCTGTCCTTTAATTCTTTAACTACTCTTAAGCCATTAATAACGTCATAGCCTACATATTCAAATAAGTCTTTATTGTAATCTATCTTTATATCTTCTGCACATATGTTAATACCATTATGAAGAACTATATCAGTAGTAAATTCTTGACCTACTCTTAACTTGCTTTGTAATGATTCTACTGTTATAGTTCCATCTTTAGATATTGGATTAACTGTTACATTGCAGGTTGCAGCTAAATTAGTTCCTTCAACTTTAGCAGTAACAACAGCTTGGCCTTCTTTTATAGCTGTTACGTTTCCATTCTCGTCTACAAGTGCTACACTTGGATCACTTGAAGTCCATATAACTTTTTTATTAGTTGCGTTTTCTGGAAGTACTGTAGCAAGCAAAGTATCTGTTTGCCCTGTAATCATATCTAACGATGTCTTATTAAGAGATATCTCCGATGTTGGTATAGATTCTATATTTTTATTATACGGCTTCAATTGCCCATTATCATCTATATCTATAGCATCAATATGGACTTGCTCATTATTAGTGTATGGAACTTCTCTGATTATTTTTACAGAATGTTCTGTATCATCTAATCCATTCACTTCAAATAATAAACATCGCCACACTTCGTCTCCATAGTTACTATATGTATAAGGAACATCGTCTATTAATATTTTTATGGTTTTGCAATACCCTAAATAACGTGTTCCAATTATTCGTAACTTAGTACCTGTGAAATTAAATTCTACGTAAGCTCCTGCGGTATTTAATCTTGTGATTATTCCGTATGTTTCCGTATAACCGTAATTATAAGTATCTGCATTTCCACCTCTAGTTATATTTGAGTCGGTATCGTCATACCTTCTCCAACCTGCTTCTGGAACAGTTAACGCTTGTCCAACAGTAGCAGCCTTAGCTTCCTGAGGGTTAATACCTCCAACCCATGTTAGCAAAGCCAGCACAAAAATAAAAAATATACTAAGCTTCTTTTTCATTCTTTCTCCTCCTTATTTATGTAAAATATCTTACTGTACTTTATATTCATTAACCTCAAAGCTTGAAATCTTATCAAAGATTATATACTCTGTTTTCTTTATAAATGGTGCTATATCTGTTGTCTTAACAAATTCATAGAATGGCTTTCCTGTTCCTGCAACTCTTTGAATATACCAATTTATAAATTTATCTACTTCAACCATGGGTAGATTATATTTCTTAATTTGACCATTAGTCATAGTTATTTCTAAGTTTGCCCAATTAGTTACTGGCTTTGTTACAGTTACATTACAAGTTGCAGTTAAGTTAGTACCATCTGTAGTAGTAGCAGTTATTATTGCTTGGCCTTCTTTTATAGCTACTACATTTCCATTTTCATCTACAAACGCCACACTTGAATCACTTGAAGTCCATGTAACTTTTTTATTAGTTGTATTCTCTGGTAATACTGTAGCTGTTAATTTTTCTGTGGTTCCTTCAAGCATATTCAAAGAAGTTTTATCTAAAGATATTGATTCTGCTATTACTGTTGAAGGATCAACTAAGTATCCTGTATCATCTATATCAAGTGCATCAAAATTAAGGTTGTAACCACTTTGATTATTAGTTAATATAACTGTGTGTAATTTGTTTTCGAGTCCAGTTTTTTCAAATACCATTGCTTGGTATACTGCTGTAGCAGGACTTATATAGGTATTAATATTACCATACTCAATACCATCAATAGTTATGCCTATGTTGTTGGAACTAGTATTAGCTGTAGACATAATAAGTCTTAATTTGGTGCCTACAAATTTAATTTTGATTTTATCATTTAATACAGTAGAAATAGTGGAATAGTTATTATATTTTTTGTCTACATAAGGTCCTACTCCCCATCCTGTTCCAATATACTGTATTTTACTATCCGAATCATCAAATCTCTGCCACCCTTTTTCTGGAGCTATTAATACTTCTCCTATAGTAACAGCTTTAACCTTCTGAGGATTAATACCTCCCACCCATGTTAGCAAAGTCAACATAAAAACTAAAAATAAACTAAATTTCTTTTTCATTCTTTTGTCCCCCTTGTAATTTTTGTACATAAGTATTATATAATTTCTAATTTTGTAATTTCAAGTATTTATTTACTTCATTTTCCCACATTTTATGAGTTATCTTTAAATTATAGTAAATTTTACCTAGAAAGAGTTTATTGAGATTAAAAAAGCACTTGGCATCCTAATATAAAAGGCTAGACAATTACTTATAAAAATTATTAAATCTACAATTTATATTTTATTACCTTTTTAAGTCTCAATTTCCGCTTTTCGTTCAGAGATCGTTCGCTACTTTTGATTCATTGTAATGTATTTTCCTATATTTTAGCATTTAACAACTTAGCTATAGCCTCCACTGTTTCATCCCTCTTATCACATGCAGCACTCTTACTCATATGTAAGGCGAATCCTATAGCCTCAAAACTTTTCTTTTCTTTATATTTCATTGCTACTAAATCCTTATATTCTTTACCTAAGAGCTTTATCGCATACTCTATATCTGCTATTTCCTTTTTTATCTCTCTTACTTTGACTTTTAATTTTAAAGAGTATTTTATGATATCTTTAAGCTATCTCTCCAGCTTTTCAATCTGCCTTATCATTTCCTTTTCTGCATAACTAGATCCTGAGGAAGAGTTTTGTACTCGTTCCTTATATATGTGATTGATCTAGATTCTTCTTCTAAGAAGATATTCATTTCAGCTATATCTTGCCTTATCTTATTCTCTTGCTCTTCCAATACATTTGCTTTATGTTCTAGCTTGTCTATTTCAATAAGACTTCTAAAGTATCTATATAGTCTTCCCTCTGTCTTCCTAAATAGCTCTTTATCTATCATGTAATTCCTCCTTAATTGGTCTTAATGGCTATTATTTTTCTGCTTAAAGCTCTGTATAGAAACCATAAATTTGTTTAAAAGGATTTCTTCTCTTGCTATATCCTTGATTAATCTATCTCTATTAAAGCAATCTTTTTCCTCCTGAAGCTTATTTTTCTTGTATCTTATAGTCGCTTGTAAGCTATGCTTTATTGCGTACATATCCTTTAGCTCTAAGCTAAACATTTCATCTCCTACCATGTCTTTTATTACTTTACTCACTTTATAATCTTCCTTATATCTCCACGATATCTTTTTATATCTATAGGTTAAATTTATCTTAAATTGCTAATTCTCTTCAAAATTATTATTAGATATTTGAACTTTAATTTTTTTTTTAATTTTTTTAAAAATTGTATTGAAAGTTTCCATTTTATGTGTTATCCTTATTTTGTAAGAAAAAACAAATATATATAAAGGAGTTGTTATTATGAAAAAAAACCTTAAAATCCTATGTCTTTCACTATTACTAGTTCTAGTTGGTGTAGTAGGCTCCCCTCAAAAGGTCCAAGCTGGTCCTTTAGCTTGTCCTGTTAATGGTCAATATCATGTTCCTAACAACACAAGAATTTCCACTGTTACTGTTAAAATTAATAGTACTAATTATCTTGGTACTCTTTGGAAATGTGATTGCGGTGCCGAAGTAATAGGTTGCGATTATGGTGGCGGCTCTTATACTTATCCATCGCTATGTGACTTAAAACAATCTCCTGGTTATCCTTATCTTCCTGGTAGCTATACTTATTATGTTCCTAGAAGTTTATCCTACGTATATTATGGAACACCTTCAGATTGGATAAACGTTCGCTAAAACTATAGACTCCTATTAATCGGATGTTATTCTTATTTGGTAAAAATAAATAAATTTATGCGAAGGAGTTGTTATTATGAAAAAAAATCTTAAAATCTTATGCCTATCACTGTTATTAGTTTTGGTTGGCGTAGTAGGCTCTCCGCAAAAAGTCCAAGCTGGTCCTATAGTTTGCAATGTTAATGGACAGTATCATATTTCTACCAGAAGCAACTTAGTTAAAGTTAAAATTAATGGAACTATTTACAATGGTACTTTGTGGACATGCGACTGTGGTAGTCAAGTAATAACATCAGATGCGAACAGATATTGTTATCCATCACAATGTTCAATTGGCTATTCAGGTGGATATTCATATTATATTCCTTCAGCAACATATGCAGGTGTACCATCAACTTGGTATAATATTCATTAAGAAACATAAATATAGCTCCGAGTAATTGGAGCTATATTTTTTGTTTATAAACCTTTCATGCACATTATATTTGGATTGCGCAATAAAAAATCGCAAATTCAATCTCTTGAATAATGCGATTTTTTACGTTTATTATTATAGTAAAATAGTTCCCTTTGCCAAAATAACTACCTCTCCAGACACTAATATTTCTTTTTCAGAAATGCTCATAGAAACCTTAATTTTACTAGGTCTGCCGACAAATCTTCCTTGATTTATTATAATCTCATGACCTACATTAAAAATATTATGCTTATATAAATATGCACCTAATGGTCCAGCTGCACTTCCTGTTGCAACATCCTCAACGCTTCCTTGATTATCCCAGGTCCGTCCTTCTATATAATTCACATCAAATATATAAGCAAATTTAGCACCTACTTCTTTTAACATTTCTTCAAATTTAGAACTAATTATTTTTGCATTCTCTATTCCTGAAGTTAATGGTACTAATAAGTATGGTAACCCTGTTGATACAACTTCCATAGGAAATTCTTCGCTTAAATTCTCTTCTGACAAGTTCAATGCATGTACATATTTATTTCTCTTCTCTTTTGAAACTTCACAGAGGAATTCCGCTTTTCCTTGATTCATTTGTACTTCATAATACTCCTCTATCTTTTTTGAATTAACTATAATTGTTTTTTGATTTAATTGAAATGTAATTGCTATATCTTCTTCATTTCTAAAAATATGACTATGAATAGTAGCAGCTGCTCCCAAAATAGGATGCCCCGCAAAATCCAATTCTTCATCTACTGTAAAAATTCTTGCATTAAATATACTCTCATCTATTCTTCTCACAAAAATTGTTTCAAATTGCTTAAACTCTTGTGTTAATTTCAACATAAGATTATCTTCTAATTCCTCATTACAAAAAACAACAGTTAATCCATTGCCAGATAAAATTTCATTGCTAAAAACATCAACATGAAAATATTCCATTTTAATTCCTCCTTATATAAAAAATATAATTAACATTTATTTTACCTAAAATTATAACATATAGTGTAAATACCGCATTATTCAGTTTTCAAAGAACATTATTCGTATTTTAAATCTAAAAGTTACGTCGCCTTTTTTTCAAATTAAATCGTAGTCCAAGTAAACTTAGCATATTATAAATATGTAGTTAGTATTTACGTGAAGGTTTTTTAATGTCTTATAATCTTTGTAAACAATTTGCTCAGATACTTAACATCAATATTATGGAATCAAAAGATGGTTTATGTACCGTTATATTCTCAAGAGATAATCTAAAGATAAATATTTTAGGGAGTCCTAGCACCTCTGGACTAACTTTGGCCGCTATGTTCTCCTATGAATCCGCGGATCAACAGGGTTGTACATTAAACCTAGGAGAAACTGTCATTCTTCCTAGCGAAATTTATAATTTTTCTTCTATGCTCCAAAGTCAAGGTATAATTGTAACGGCTTTGCATAATCATTGGTTATTATATTGAGCCGACCTATTTAATTTAACAAAGTACAGGAATAAATATAACAGTAGCTCCTGTTGCAACTATGGCAATTATCAAGAATATGCCGATTCCTATTAATACACCCTCCATTACTCTTCATAATTCTTTAAAAAGATATTACCCTCTTGAATTAGCTTTATTTTAAGTTTTTCCCCATTATATTCTGCTGATATATCTTTACCATATTAAAGCGCACTAAATGCCAACATAAATTCTACTGGCTTCTATACTAATGTCCATTCTTTAGATAAATTTAGAACAATGGAGCAACTAAAGAAAGAAATTGAAAAAATAAAATAATTTTTTTATTAAAATTTGTGTATTACGAGTGTATATTACTTGTGTATTTCGCGTGTATTATCAGTGAATTTTTGCTTATTTTTTATAAAGTTTTGAAAAATAAAAGACCTCTGAAAAATCAGAGGTTTAAAGATATTTTTACTTATTCATAGCTTCTTCTATAGCAACAGCTATAGCAACAGTCATACCAACCATCGGGTTGTTTCCTGCTCCTATAAGTCCCATCATTTCAACGTGAGCTGGAACAGATGAAGAACCTGCAAATTGAGCATCAGAGTGCATTCTTCCCATAGTATCTGTCATACCATAAGAAGCTGGACCTGCTGCCATGTTGTCTGGGTGAAGAGTTCTTCCTGTACCACCACCAGATGCTACTGAGAAGTATTTTTTACCCATTTCAACACATTCTTTTTTGTATGTTCCTGCTACTGGATGTTGGAATCTTGTTGGGTTTGTTGAGTTTCCTGTTATAGAAACGTCAACGCCTTCATGGTGCATTATTGCAACACCTTCTCTAACATCATCTGCTCCGTAGCATTTAACCTTTGCTCTTGCTCCCTTTGAGTAAGGAACTTCTTGAACTATTTCTAATTTTCCTGTATAGTAGTCAAACTTAGTTTGAACGTATGTAAATCCGTTTATTCTTGAAATTATCATAGCTGCATCTTTACCGAGACCATTTAATATAACCTTTAATGGCTCTTTTCTAACCTTGTTAGCTTTTTCAGCTATTTTTATAGCACCTTCTGCTGCTGCAAAGGATTCGTGTCCTGCTAAGAAAGCAAAGCATTTAGTTTCTTCTCTTAATAACATTGCTCCTAGGTTACCATGTCCTATACCAACTTTTCTGTCATCTGCTACAGAACCTGGTATACAGAAAGCTTGTAATCCCTCTCCTATAGCTTCAGCAGCATCAGCAGCTTTTTTGCAGCCTTTCTTTATAGCTATAGCAGCACCTACTATATATGCCCAGCAAGCATTTTCAAATGCTATTGGTTGAGTGCTCTTTACTATATTATAAGCATCTACTCCCTTTTCGTCGCAGATAGCTTTAGCTTCTTCTAAGGAACTAATACCATATTTATTTAATACTGGTGTAATCTGATCTATTCTTCTTTCAAAACTTTCAAATAATGCCATGTTAGCTCTCCTCCTCACCTTAATTATTCATGTCTTGGGTCTATAACTTTAACGGCCTCATCAAATCTTCCGTATTGGCTAGTAGCTTTTTCTAAAGCTTCATTTGCATCTGTTCCTTTAGCTACCATCTCCATCATTTTTCCTAAATGAACAAATCTATATCCTATTATTTGATCTTCTGCATCTAAAGCTATCTTAGTTACATATCCTTCAGCCATTTCTAAGTATCTTGGTCCTTTTGCTAAAGTTCCATACATTGTACCAACTTGGCTTCTTAGACCCTTTCCTAAGTCCTCTAATCCTGCTCCTACTGGTAGTCCACCTTCTGAGAAAGCAGTTTGAGTTCTTCCATAAACTATTTGTAGGAATAATTCTCTCATAGCTGTATTTATAGCATCACATACTAAGTCTGTGTTTAATGCTTCTAATATAGTTTTTCCTGGTAGTATTTCTGAAGCCATAGCAGCAGAGTGAGTCATACCAGAACATCCTATAGTCTCAACAAGAGCTTCTTGAATAACTCCATCCTTAACGTTTAGAGTCAATTTACAGGCTCCTTGTTGTGGCGCACACCAGCCCACACCGTGAGTTAGTCCTGATATATCTTTTATTTCTTTAGCTTGTACCCACTTTCCCTCTTGTGGAATTGGTGCTGAACCATGATTTGGTCCTTTTGCAATAGAACACATATGTTGTACTTCTGTTGAATAAATCATATTCTTTCTCCTCCCTATATTAATGAAATTCAGCTCGCCATAAGCAGAGCTGTACTTTGTAGCAACTTTAAGCTTTTTAGTTATGCTTTGCATATATTTTAACAAAAACTACAAAATACTTTGAAGGGATTTTTTATGTCCCACGTGGTCATTTTATGTATAACCAACAAATCTATTTTAGCAAATATAAACTATACTAACAATATGTTTATGATGAAAATTTGTATAAATTTATGATTTTTTTCTAAAAAATATAGTTGCACCCTAACAAATTATATGATATTATATTCCTTGTCAGATATGCCGGTGTGATGGAATTGGCAGACGTAGTGGACTCAAAATCCACCGGTGGCAACACCGTGCCGGTTCGAGTCCGGCCACCGGCACCAAAGAAAAAAGCCTATAAATCGTATTTCTATGCGATTCATAGGCTTTTTTCTTTTTTACAAATAGGTACTCTTTAAAATATATTATACATATAAACAAAATTAACCATTGGAATAAAAAATACCAATGGTTACTTAACTAATCTTGTCAATAGCTACATGTTTTTCTATAGTAGCTAAACCTTTTCCTTTTTCTACTTTCATCATAGACTTTTAAGTCCACTTTCCACCAGAAGTAAAGTATCATGAATCTTTTCGAATATCAACCCTAAGGTAAACCATACAGGTATATATCTCAAAGTTATTATTCCGTTAATTGACAATGGCTCATCTGCATAGTTCCAAGGACAGACACCTAATATTTCTCTTAACAATAATCCACATATAAGTTCTACAAAATATATAAGAACCATATAAACACCTCCCCTTAAAAAAATTGAAAGGTGCCTTATCCTGTTATGAACGGGCTCTAATAAAATCGCAAGGCCATATACGGGAAACATCCAAATATAAGTATAACCTGTGAGTTTTATATCGCCCTTTAGCATAGATGATAAACCAGTCCATAAAACTTCTGCGCAAAACCCTAAAAGTCCATATATAATAAATCTTCTTCTCATGGAACTAGTTTCATCATTTAGTTTGCAAAATATACTATAGATATTTTAAAGTTAGTTCTTTTGATTATTCATATGGTTATTTAATGTAGAAATTAAATCATGGGTAAAATTAGCTCCTCTACTTATTAATAGTCCTGTAAAAATCGTGCCTAGATAAGGTACTCTCATAGGTATGCTTAAGGCATGCATTATATCCACCCCCGTACTTAAGGCAATAATTACTCCTACCACTATTGCCCCGATTCTATCCTCAGATACCTTCCCCTTTTGCCAGGTTAATTTTAAGGTTTCCCATATGGCCTCCCCTATACATGCCAAAACAATTATATTTAGAACCTCCATAATAAAATCTCCCAAAATACTCTCTTTAGATACTTATTCAAGAATAATCTATATAATGACAAATCAAAAACATCTAACCTGAAATTTAGATTAGATGTCTTTGCTTCTCTAAGGATTAAATTATAAGTATTTTACTCTAATTCTTTTGCTTTTGGATCGCTGAATACAGCTCTAGCGCTTTCAGCATTAGGATTATGCTTTATATTTTTAGATTTAAATTCTCCATCACTTTTTTTATTATTCTTAGTATTCTTCATTTTTGAATCCACATTTTACACCCCTTTTCAGGTATATTATGTTCAGTTCTGCATTTTTATATGTAATACTATTAAGGCATCTCCAATAAAATTATAGAGAATATACTTCATTAGTTGTCTCTTAGATAATATAAAACAAAAAAAGATACTGGTGGGGGATACCAATATCTTTTCGTACTAAAGGGGTTATATAAATAAGGGGTTAAATCTATATTTCAATATCAAATTTATTAGCTTCTGTTTATATATTTAATATACCATATTTTTCTCGAAAAATGTATTAATATTTTGTTAAGTTTTTTAATATCTTTTAAATAGTTGCTTAAATCCTTTAAAATTTTGTCTATTCTACTTACCTATCTTACTATTAATTCCTTTAATTATAGCATTTACTATAGAATCTGAATTATATAAATACATATCATCCTTGGAATCGACAAAAGCTATTTCCATTAATATTCCAATAGCCTTAGTGTTTTTTAACACATATAATCTATTGCCGTCTTTAACTCCTCTATTATAAAATCCCAGACCAACTATCTCAGTCAATATCTTTTCTCCTAAAGCTCTCCCCTCTTCTGATAAAGCAAATATTTCAGTGCCACTTTCTCCCCCAGAATTAAAATGTATGGAAATAAAATAATCTATATTATTTTGATTAGCTATAAGCACTCTCTTATATAAGGAATCTCCTAAATTCGATGCGGAGGACGGAGTACAATTTACTACAGTATGGCCTAAATTTCTTAATCTTTCCATGAGTTTAATTCCTACCTCTTTAGTAAGTTCATCCTCTTTTCTTATACCCTGCGCACCTATATCGTAGGCTACATTATGGCCTATATCTACTCCAAACTTCAAATAGCACCACCCCCAAAACTCATATTTATTATGAGTTAATATTATTATAAAATATTTTATTCATAGTACAAGCCATATGTTCTAATAACCATGGAATATTTTTATTTTTATAAACATATTTTATTTTGAAATCATATTTTAAGGGGTCTGAAGATGAATAAGAAAAAGTGTTTATTTACCTTGATAATAATACTATTAATATCTTTAAGTGGCTGTAAAAAAGAATGGATAGATTCACCTATAAAAAATAAAAAGCCTACTACTTTCTATTACACTGCACAATTATCTCAACTTATAAATGAAAATACTGTAGAAGTTACACTTTTTGAAACAAATTTAAATAAGGACGTAGAAGTATCAAAGGAAAATAAGGAAACTCTATATAAATTTATATCTAATCTTAAAAAAGAAAACTTTCTATCTCCCAAGGAAGATCCATCTAAAAAAATAAAATATAAGCTCTTTATTAAGCTAAATAATGAAAAAAAATATGTAATTAACATATTTGATGAAATTCATATATCAGTTCACCCTTGGGATGGTGTTTATTCAACGGATAATATAACCATGGAGGGTATTCCAACAGCATATAACTTATATAATTTATGTGAATTTATTTTAAATAAATAACTTATGAAAGGCTAATTAATAGATAAACAACTTCAACCAATAATTTATACATGCCTTATAATGCCATGAAGATTGGCATTTTAGAAAATGTATAAATTAAGTTTACGTAATGTTTATCTATAGCTATTAGCTCTTTTTTTATTGCTTATAACCCCTATAAAACCACAGGCATAAATAGTATAATTTTATTATATGCTTATATTGCAGTTAGGGGGTTTAAGTAATGGAAACCGTATTTAATGATAATATTCACTCAAAAGTTTCTAGAAAATTACTCAGCATACGCTGGTTAAACAAGTGGGGTATTGAAAAATCTTTTATGGAAGAAAAAGTAAGAAGTAAAGATTTTATAGATAATTTAAATTATATGATTTTCTCAAAGGATTATAGTTGTAAGGCCGCATTTGAATTATGTAAAGAAATTATTTTAGGCTTATGCCAATTAAATTTATCCAAGGATGAGATTCCTGAAGATTGGATAAAGTACATATACAATTATACTTTACACAAATCTTTCCCTGAAGCTATTACATTAGACTTAAATCCAAAGCTAAATAGTGTTTGCGAAGTATACTTAAGAGTGTTAAGGGTGACTTGTGATATACAAAAAAACGGTGGCGACAGTAGTTTTCAAAGTAAATATCCTCTTCATTTTTTAACTAATGAAGAAGCAGCGGACTTAGAAAGCATGGAAGAATACTCAAAATTCTTAAAAGCCTTTAAGCAGGACTACATATACGAAATGATGAAGTTAAACTATGAAATTACCGGTTTTAATACTCTAGAGCATGTATGTGGTGTTCATTATCTTTCCCTGTATATAGCTAGGCAATTAAAACAAATAGGTATACAGGTTGATTTAGGGAGAGTATCAGGAGCTGCCGCCGGCCATGATATAGGCAAATTTGGTTGTAAAGTAAGTGAATTAAAAAGGGTTCCTTATCTGCACTACTATTATTCAGACCAATGGTTCAAAAAATACGGTATTAATTATATTCGAAATATCGCTATAAATCATTCTACTTGGGATCTTGAGCTAGAAAATCTCTCAATTGAAAGCTTAATATTAATTTATTCAGACTTTAGAGTTAAAAATAGAAGAACTCTTAAGGGTGAAGAAATGCACATATTTTCCTTAAAGGATTCCTTTGATGTAATACTTCAAAAGCTTGATAACCTAGATGATAAAAAAGAGAAAAGATATAAAAGAGTTTATGCTAAGCTTAAAGACTTTGAAGATTATTTAATAAGCTTGAATGTGATAACAGAAATAGATGAAACTCCTAAAGTAAATACTATAGGTTTTATAAACACTCCTAATTATTCCATAATGCAGGGTGAAGAGGTAATCCAGCATCTAAAATATTTAGCCATCAGCCATAATATAAATCTTATGCATTTATTAAGAGATGAATATTCCTTGGATGTTATATTGGAAACCGCAAGAAGTGAAAAGGATTGGAAAAACTTAAGGGAATACATTAGGATTTTCGAAGAGTATTCTACCTATTTAACTCAAAGGCAGAAATTACAGACAATAAAGTTCTTATTTGAAAATCTTACCCATCCTGAGGATGATATAAGGAGGCATTCAGCCGAAATCATAGGAACTTTAATAGCCTTATTCGATGAAGATTATAGAAAGGAACTGCCTGAAAAAGTTGAAATTGAAGAAGCTAATATTAACAGTTTTGAACTATTTAAAGAATATATTGAACTTTTATTATTTCCTAGTCATAAAATAATATCCTCCCATAGAAACTGGCTTGGCTATAGCTTAAGCATCCTTTGTAATTCTTTATTTACTAGTTGTAAAGATAAGCAAAGATTAAATTATAGAAAAGTTCTTTTAGAGTATTTTGATGTTCAGATATATAAAGGTTCTGATATGCAATTATATTTATTAGATAGTGCAAAGTATATTCCTCTAGAGGAGGATGAGGCTTTAACTCCTCTATATCAATTTATAGTCTCCATGCTTTCAAAGAGAAATTCAACATTAAGATTAGCCGCTTTAGAAGTATCCATAATCCTTTGCAGAAAGCTACAAAATACCGGTTATCTTTTATCAGAAGTTAAAAGATATCTTAACTATGTGAATTTTAAAAGCAATATACCTGCTGAAAATATGCTAAGATATGAACTGGCTTCCGTACTTATGGATACAGAGCTTCAAGAAAAATACAAAAACTGGCTTAACATGGATGAAATCAAGCTATCTGAAATATTTTTAAGCAATTTAAAGACCGCTACAGAATGGGTTAAAAAGAAGCATCAAGTTTCACTGTTACTTCATTATGTGGTAAACAATAATATAGGTAACGCTTTACATGCTGCTATACACTTTTGTAACCTTTTAAAAGTAAGTGCCGTAGAAAGTGTAAGGCATCAAGCGGGCTCTGCCATATTAAGTATAATGCCTAAGCTTTCTTCTTCCGAAAGAAATGAAGTAGCTATAGAACTTCTTAGGGCCCTTGAAATAGAAGGTCATAAATTTACAGAATATATACCTAAATATCTAGGTCAAGTTTTACTATTCCTTGCCCCTAAGGAGTTAGATGAGATTATTGACGATTTAACCTATAAAATTAAAATATCAAAACCTTCAGTAAAAACTCTAATATTAAAAACTGTTGGTGTCATGGCGGAGTATTATAGCAATTACAATAGAGATGATGAAGTGCGCTATGAAAGTAGATTAATAAATATTTTAGGAATACTTTTAAATGGTTTAGGTGATTACAATCCTCAGGTTAATCAAGCAGCCTTCGGGGCTATAGGTAAGGTTATTTTTGGCTCGAAAACCTTATCTCTAGAAGAAAAGATGAATATATTTAGGCTTATTGCCAAAAAATTATTGACATTAGTAGCAGAGGATCATAGCAACGAATTGTTATTTCTATCTAACGCTGCCGGATTAAATCACATTTATAGATTTATTTCTGATTATAGCTTTTTTAAAGAAGGAATTAGTTTACCTGTTCCTGAAAAAATAGCTTTTTTCCCAGGAACCTTTGATCCATATTCTCTAAGTCATATGGAGATATCTAGACGTATAAGAAATTTAGATTTTGAAGTATACATGGCTGTTGATGAATTTTCTTGGTCTAAAAAGACCCTTCCAAATTTATTAAGGAAAAATATATTAAGTATGTCCATAGCCAGCGAATTAAATATGTTTATTTATCCTGAAAACTTTCCAACTAACATAGCTAATAAAGAAGATTTAAAAACCTTAAAGAATAATTTTAAAAATTCAGAGGTCTATATGGTAGTTGGTAGTGATGTGGTAATTAATGCTAGTGCCTATAAGGAGAAGAAATCTAAAGATTCTATTCATAGCTTTTCACATATAATATTTGAAAGAGGAAAAGCAAAGCATTTAGAAAAAGCTATAAAAAATATAGAAGGTAATATTGAGATCCTAACCCTACCTTTAAAATATACAGATATAAGTTCTACTCAAATAAGAAACTATATTGATGAAAATAGGGATATATCAAGCTTAATTGATCCATTAGCCCAACAATATATATATGATAATGGTTTCTATCAAAGAGAACCTTTAGATAAGGCAACTTTGAAATCAGTATATTGGGAAACGGAAATAATCAACAAGCTAGATAAAAATTTATTGTCACTGCTTTGTAAGCAAGTAGATCAATGTGATGAAAAATTAAAAGGAAATATAGAAAGTGTGTTTTTAAAACCCTCTGGAAGAGTAATACTGCTAAAAGACAGCAGCACTAAAGAAATACTTGGATTCTCTCTATTTCATTGGACTAGATCTAGCATGCTCTTTGAGGAAATCAGAGAAGTTAGTGTGGCAGAGTACATTAGAGAAAATAGTTTAGGCAGAATTTTATTGATAGATGGCTTATATATAAAAAATATTGATAGAAACAAAAATCTTGAGCAAATTTTATTGACCGAAACTCTGGCCTTCTGTATTTCTAGAGATTATGAATATGCCCTCTTTAAGAATTCTATACCTAAATTATGCTCACCCTATTTCAGTGAGCTCTTAAAGGCCTATGGCTTTCAGCAAATTAACTACGGAGGATACTCCTCTAACCTATGGCTTGTAAATATGAGTACTCCTTGCGTTATAAATCTTGATTTAGAAAACTTAATTAAAGAACCTTTTAGAAGCAATAATAAGGTAAAAAGCATTATAAGCTCCTCTAGGCTTAAGCTGCAAAAGGCATTATGTAACCTATTTCCAGGACAGCTTGTACTTCCTTTTGACAGCAATATGCTTCATCAAGGCTTAATTAAAAAAATCTGTGCTGAAAATGAAGTGCCTAGCACCTCTATAGCACCTAGAACTTTAGGAAAGGCTATGTGCGTTCCTTATGGCGATATACTAGATAGATATATTATTCCTAATACTGTTACAAAAGCACTGCATACTGAAAAATATTTCGATACAGATATGAAATCTTTCAGTATTGGTGAATTCCCTCACTATATGAATTTAGAAAATCAAATTAAAATGCTTAAGTCTTTTAACAAGCCCATAATACTAGTAGATAATATTCTACACAAAGGTTATAGAATGAAAGCCTTAGATCCCCTATTTAAGGAGGAAGATCTAAAGGTACAAAAAATAATAGTGGCTATACTTTCTGCTCGTGGTAAGGACTTAATGGATTATCAAAACAGAAAGGTAGAAAGTGTATATTTTATTCCTAGACTTAAGATATGGTTCAATGAAAATGCATTATATCCTTTTATTGGTGGAGATGCCCTTTGGAGAGGCAAGTTTCCTGAAAGAAACTTACTTCCTTCAATAAATTTAATTATGCCCTATACTTCGCCAAACTTCATAAGAGGTGCATCCAATACAGCTTTATTCGATTTATCTAAAACCTGTATTGAAAATGCTATAGATATATTAACTACCTTAGAAAGCGAATTTCATTTTATGAATGAAAGGAATCTTACCCTTTCCTCCTTAGGTCAGGTGTTTACCATTCCAAGATGTCCTGATCATGGCAGGGATATTAAATACGATTTAAATCTAAATGCCTCTCATTATTTGAGAAATGATTTAGAGCTACTAAACAGACTAGAAAACATAATAAGGAGATAGAAAGATGCATTACTATAAATATAAAGATTGTGTTTTGGCTGCAAAAGATAATTTAAATATGTCAGATCACTATGAAAGCATTGACTTAGAGTCTTTAACAAACTATAAAGGTGAAATGTTTTATATAGATAAGAGAGATCTATCTCTTTTTAGAAGTAAGTCAAAAATCCTTTCCCCTAGCTTCTTTACCTTAAATAAAGAAGATCTAAATATGCTTAGAGTTAATGAGGATTACTCTATGGTAGATAAAATTACAGAAAAGTCTATTAGGGATGGCAGAATGTTTTATATTAATTCCTCAAATAGTAATTGGCCTCAATTATTAGAAGAGCAGATAAATAAAAAATGGAGAATTTCCGTGGTAGGTTTAGGAGATGTAGGAGGTACTCTAATAACAGGTTTAAGATTGCTTGGTGGAGATTGCATTGAGTCTATAGGAATCTACGATAGAGACCCTAATAAGATTAAGAGATGGACTCTTGAAGCTAATCAAATATTTGATATCAACAGCAGCAATATGCCACCTATTATCCCTTTAAAAGAAGAAGATATATTTAATTGTGATATGTTTGTTTTCTGCGTTTCAGTGGGAGTTCCTGAAGTAGGCAAGGAACAAAAGGACGTAAGATTAGTACAATTCGAAGGCAATGCTAAAATCCTATCTTATTATGCTAAAAAAGCACGAGATGCTAACTTTAAGGGATTGTTTTCTGTAGTTTCAGACCCTGTAGATTTGCTATGCAAGGTTGCCTTTAATGAAAGCAATAAAAATTCTGAAGGAGAAATAGATCATAAAGGGTTAGCCTCTCATCAGATTAAAGGCTATGGTTTAGGAGTAATGAATGCAAGAGCTGCCTATTATGCCTCTATAAATGAGGAAACCTTAAATTATGTTGAAGAAGGAAGAGCCTTTGGTCCTCATGGCGAAGGTTTAGTAATTGCTAATAGTATTAATAATTATGATGAAGATTTATCCAATAAGCTCACCCTAGAAACAAAGAAGGCTAATTTGGAGGTTAGGGCTTCAGGCTTTAAACCCTATATAGCTCCAGCTCTTTCCTCGGGAGCCCTAAGTCTTATTGCTACTATTAAAGGTCAATGGCATTACAGCTGTAATTTCATAGGTGGAGTATTTATGGGATGTAAAAATAGAGAAACTCCCTATGGTTTAGAATTAGAAAACTATGATTTCGACCCAAGGCTTTTTGATAAATTAAGTGATACTTATGATTATTTAAAATCCTTATATTTCTAAAGAGAGGATGTGACTGCCTTTAAGGCATATACATGAAGATTAAAATTGATTTACATATGCATACTACCGCTTCCGATGGTAAACTTTCTCCAAAGGATTTGGTCATATTAGCTAATGATCAAAACTTAGATATAATATCCATAACGGATCACGATACTACAGCTGGAATTGAGGAAGCTATAAAGGCCTCCGAGCCGTATAATTTAAAGATTATACCTGGTATAGAACTGTCTACTATACATAACAATGAAAGTATTCATATTTTAGGTTACTTTAGAGATAACAGCTATAAAAATATGGAATTTCAAAAATTTTTAAAGGATATGCAGGATTATAGGATATATAGAGCTAAAAAAATAGTAGAAAATCTGAATACTTATTTTAATATTAAACTTGACTATGAACAAGTATTTAAGAGAGCAAGGGGCGTAATAGCAAGACCTCACATTGCCGCCTCTATCATTGAAGAAGGCTATCCCTATGATTGGGATTATATCTTTAATAATATAATTAGCAAGGATAGCCCTGCTTATGTTCACAATAAAAAAGTATCCCTTACTGAGGGGATTAGCATGCTAAAGGACTTAAATGCCTTAGTTTCACTAGCTCACCCTGTACTTATCAAAAAAAGCAATGTAGAAGATATTATAAAATATGATTTTGATGCCATTGAGGCTCTTTATTATTTAAATACTAAGGAAGATACCTTAAAGTTCATAGATCTAGCAGAAAAACATAAAAAACTTATTACCTTTGGTTCAGACTTTCATGGATTAGGAGCGGATGATACTAAGCATGGATATATTGGCTCTATGGATGTGCCTTCAGAATATGCAGATAGGTTTATAAATGCACTTTAAAAAGCGACTCCCGTCGCTTTTTTTCTTATAGTTATTTACTTCTTAGTTTCTTCAATATTTTTATTCTCTTTATCATCATCTAAATACCATCTACTCTCAGTGGCTGGGTTGCTAATTATTCCTGCTAGCACTAATATTGATAGCAATGCCTTTATTATTTCATCATAATTACCTGGTAATACTTTTAATCCAAAGCCTTCTAATAGCATGGGTATAAAGGCTAATATAGAAAGCCATAAACCATAGTTTCTAAATCTACCTTTCATTTTTGTATCACCTTCTTCAAATTGCTATATAATACATAATATTCCTCTTTTTAAAAAGGTGAAACTACTTTTGAGTATGCAAAAAAATCAAATAAAGTTTTTATATTTACTAGCTTTTGTTTTGACAAAAGTTTTTTCTATTAAAAAAATCATGCGATTTCCTATAAAAGTTTCTACCCTATGGCCACCGCTAAGGTTTAAGTGGATTGATATAAATAACTCTAAGTTATAGCTATTATCGATATTAACACGCTTACATACCATCTCCTATTTAAATTTTTGAGAACTTGGAGTTTGGTCTCAAACCTTTACGAAAAGATTCTCAAACCTTTTAAAAATAGATAACCTGAAATAATTAATTTCCATGGTTCTAGATTCAAGCTATTTAAGAACGACAATAAGAAAAAAATGAAGGCAATATAAATCCCCCTTATTTAATTGTAAGTAGTATCAAGTTATTTTTTTCGACTACTAATATATCTATAGAGAAAATTTTATCATATTATGCAGTTCCAATTAGCTTTTAAACATAGTAATTTATACAAAATATCTTATTTTTTGCATAAGTAGTAACATTTTTTTTAATGTAGAATATTCTATATTAGAGATAAGGGCACGCCCCTAGCTCTAATATAGAAATGGATGGTGAATATAATGGATACACCAGAATACCCAAATATGTATAATAATAGTACAATGTGTCAAGAAGATCCTGTTACAATTGGAGCAGCATGCGTTGCTGAGTTAGCTCCTAACGTTTTTGTATTACTTGTTGAAGTAGAAGTAGATGTAATTGGTGAAGAAATAGAACAAGTGCTTATAATAAGAATAACACCTGCTCAAGCAGCACAATTAATAAGATCAGTTGGCCTTTGTCAAATAGTAGGTCCAGATGAAATTCCAACTTCAGCACCTGGAAGAGAGGTAAATCTTATTTGCGCATTTGTATTTGGCGGAAATGTATTTTTGGTATTTGACGTTGAAACCAACACAACAGATGAGCTTGTTTTAGTTAGAGTTCCTTTATGCCCAATCGTTGGATAGAAATAATAAACTGAATTGTATCAACAACTATAATGTTGAGTAGTACAAGAACTATAAAAAAGTAAGCATTTTATAGGGCCAAAAAAAGGGTCAGTGCATCTGGGATAATTCCTCAGTGTACTGGCTCTATCTTAATTTTCCACTGATTAAGCTAATACATTATATGAACATGCATTAAACACTTCTGTTGAACTTGCATTGGGGTTAATGTATGGTAAATTTACGGTAATTTGTATACTACCGTCTATTAGTTCAATATAAAAATTTTTTATAGTTATCTATAACTTTTTCATTTATAGATTTTAAATTTGTTATATTAGCTAAATTTAAATATGCTATAAATCTATTTATTTTTTGTCTATAGCCTTTGATTGTATAAATACTACAATTATTTGCTTCTAAATAATTTATATATTCGTTCCCTAGTTCGTCCATTGTATTAATATTAATGTCATTTTTATTTCTTTTTCTTACAGGCAAAAGAAATGAAGCCATGTAAACTCCTCCATTCATGTAAGGATTTACATAGCTTCATTTATAAAAACATCATAGTTTCACTTATAATTTTTTTAATTTTAAAAAAGCTTCAAACCTAGTAAAATCAATATCTGACTATGCCTCTAATAGGAATGCATGATATCCTCTCATAGCTTCATAGATATCTGCCTTGCTTGCAACTTCCCAAGGCGCGTGCATATTATGAAGAGCTACTCCGCAGTCTATAACTTCCATTCCATACTCAGCTAGAATGTAAGCTATAGTTCCTCCGCCTCCTTGATCAACCTTTCCTAATTCCGCAGTTTGCCAGCTAACATTATGCTTATCCATTATATTTCTTATTTCAGCTATATATTCTGCATTAGCATCATTACAGCCTGATTTTCCTCTTGAACCAGTATACTTATTAAATACTAATCCTTTTCCAAAATAAGCTGCATTCTTTTTCTCCATCACTGACGGATAATTTGGATCATAAGCAGCACTTACATCTGAGGATAACATTTTTGAATTAGCTAAGCATCTTCTTAACTTTAACTCACTATACTCTCCTACTCTATCCATGATTTCAGCTAATACATTCTCGAAGAATTTAGAATGCATTCCAGTAGCTCCGATGCTTCCTACTTCTTCCTTATCAACAAATAAACCAACACAAGTTTTGTCAGCCTTGTCCATTTGTAATAATGCTTCAAAGGAAGTGTAAGCACATACTCTGTCGTCATGGCCATAAGCCATTACCATGCTTCTATCTAAACCATAGTCTCTAGCCCTTCCAGCTGGAACAACTTCTAACTCAGCTGACACAAAGTCTTCTTCATTAATTCCATACTTTTCATTTAAAAGCTTTAATATATTAAGCTTAACTCTTTCCTTTGCATCTTTATCTTCAATAGGCATACTTCCTACCAATATGTTCAAGTCTTCTCCTTCAACACCATTAGATAGTTTTTTATTCATTTGATCCGCAGATAAATGTATTAATAAATCTGAAATTCCTATTACTGGATCTTTTTCATCTTCTCCAATTACTACATTTACCACTGAACCATCTTTTTTAGCAATTACACCATGTATACTTAATGGTATTGTAACCCATTGATATTTTTTCACTCCACCATAATAATGAGTCTCCATCATCGCTAATTCTGAATCTTCGTATAGTGGGTTTTGTTTTAAATCTAATCTTGGAGAATCTACGTGTGCACCTAATATTTTTAACCCTTTTTCAAAGTTTTCTTCTCCTATTAAAAACATGGCTAAAGTTTTTCCTTTATTATTAGCATAAACCTTATCCCCAGCTTTTAAGGTTTTTCCTTGTGCAAGGATTGTTTCTAAATTTACATAACCATTTTTTTCAGCTATTTCTATAAATTCATCTACACATTCTCTTTCAGTCTTGCACTTTGACATATAATCTATATATCTGTCATTGAGAGCAAAAACTTTCTCTAAGTCTTCTTTAGAATATTTGTTCCAAGCTGTTTCATATTTTTTTGTTAAATCTTTTTTTTCTTCTACTTTAGACATACTAATATCCCCCACCTTATAAAAAATTATTACATATACCTATAATTTAAATTTTTATTAATTAAGTTTATAGATATTTTTATAAGCTAACATTTATATTTTACATCAAATTTCAAGAAAATACAAACAAATGATTTTCATAACCATTTCTTCTTTTTAAATACATAAAATAAAGTTACTGCAATAGTAGCCATAATAATTAAAATTAAATAATATGCATACCATTTATCTTTTAATGGAATATTATCTAAGTTCATACCAAACAAACCACTTATTAAATCTAGTGGAAGAAAAAGAGCCGCTACTAATGTAAATATCTTCATTAATTCATTAGTCTTGTTAGAAATTTCGGATTCAAAGGCCTCTCGTACCAAGGCCAAATCTTGAACTAGATTTTCTAACGACAACATTAATTTTTCTATCTTATTATTTAAATTTTTATAATAACGTATATTATCTTTATCTATAATATTATTTTCATTTAAAAGAAGACTGTCACCTATATACCTTAAAGGATTCAAAAATTTTCTAATCTTATATACTTGTCTCCTAAGATTTATAAGGTCATGAGCCTTATCATTGCTTGGATTTTTTAAAATACTTATCTCTATTTTGTCTGCCTCTGATTCTAGTTCTGATATAACATTGTAATTTCTTACTATTATTCTATCTAATATATAGTATAAAAGAATGCAGGGCTTAGATTGTTCCTTTAGCATAAAACAATTTTTATCTTCCTTTATGTCTGAAAGAAAATCTTCTATAATATCGGATTTATCTTTATAAACCGTAATAATATAATCCTTTCCTAAAAAGATATTTAATTCTTTGGAAAGGACTTCTCTATTCTCATATTCTAAAATATTAAACACCATAAAAATATAGTCATTAAAATAAATTATTTTTGAAGACTGATTTAAGTTATTGCACTCTTCAATGCACTCACCATCTAAATCTATATTTAGATCAGAAAGCTCTTTTGGCGTACCTAAAATCCAATAATAATTTTTTCCAATCTTCCAATCTTCAGCTGTAGTCTTAAAGTTTTGGGAAATATCATATACCATCATAAGATCACCAATTTTAATAATATAGGTTTCTTTTAAAACAGGGTTTCTAACTCAACTATTACCTTATATGTGTACCATAATCACTTATAGTTATGATTTTGTAACATGTATAAGGTAAGTTTCGATACAGAAACCCTATAAGTCCTAATTTGTAATGACAAAGTCTATATATTCATCATTTTCATCCATGGGAACTTTTTCTACCATCTGAAAGTTGAAGCATATACCTATTTTTTTGCAGTTAGGGCTTAGTTTTCTTAAGAATCTATCATAGTAGCCAGCTCCATAGCCTATACGTCCACCTCTGCTATCAAAAGCTAAGCCTGGCAAAATCACTAAGTCTATGTTTTCTTCTAGCATTATCTTATGTTCTTCATATTCTGGTTCTAGTATTCCATACTTACTAGGTTTTAATTCATTTATACCTTCTATACTTACGGCTTTCATTCCTAAATCCTTAGAAATTACTTTTGGTACTGATACTTTTTTCCCTAAAGCTATACAATGCTCGATGATACCATGAGTATCTACCTCTTTATTAAAGCTTACAAATATGAAAATATTATGGGCTTTTTTAAATTCATCACATTCTATAACCTTTTTTAAAATTGATCTATTATATTCTTCAAATGAATGGTTATCAAGGTTTTCTCTCAATTCTATCATCTTTTTTCTTAATTCTATTTTAGAGAGCATCTTCCCAAATCCCTTCTATTCTTTTATCTATTATATCTGCTGGAGTAACCTTGCTTATCAAGCTATATCTGTAATTTGCAGCAGCAGCCTCAAGAATCACAGCTACATTTCTGCCCGGTCTAATAGGAACAGTAAGCTTTCTAACGGGCACTCCTAATATATCGATATGTTGCTCATCAGTACCAAGTCTATCATATACCCCATCATCTCTCCAATGTTCTAAATAGATTACTAACTTGACGGTTTTACTATGAAGTACAGAGCTTAGCCCATATAAAGCTGGTACGTCTATTATACCCATGCCTCTAACCTCTAGCATTCCAAAGGTAATGTAAGGTGAAGTTCCCCTTAACACTCCGTCAATCTCTTTTATATCTACTGCATCGTCTGCCACGAGTCTATGTCCTCGTTTTATAAGCTCCAACGCGGTTTCGCTTTTGCCTATGCCACTTTCACCGGTAATAAGTATTCCTATGCCATATACATCTACCAGCACTCCGTGAAGCCTTGTTTCCGGTGCTAGGGCATCATCAAGATAATTAGTAAGTTTGCTTATAAATCTAGTAGACACCATATCTGTTCTTAAAACCCATCTATGGTTTCTTTCTGCTCCTTCTATTAATTCCTCATGAGCTTCCAATCCCCTCGTTAATATAAGGCAAGGTGTATCAAAAGTAAAAAATTTTTTTAATCTCTTCTTTCTTATTTCTATTTGCATATTATCTAAAAAACTCCACTCAGCCATTCCAATTATTTGAATTCTATCATTAGCAAAATAATTATAGAATCCTGATAGCTGAAGTCCTGGTCTATTTAAATCACTAGTACTTATTTCTATATCATTTTTTCCTTCTACTAATACTTCTAAATTAAAATCTTTTATAAGTTGTTCCACTGAAACTGCCAATTTAACCCCTCCTTGCATCCCTTAATTAATTCGAAGACTTTCTTTCAATGGTATTAAGCTGAGCCCTAAAATTAGCCTTAATATTGTCTACATACCTTCTTCTTAGTTCTTGCTGCTCTATAAGTTCTTCTTCCGTTAAGCCTTCTTCTTTACTTTTTTTATATAATTCATTTATTCTTTTTATCATCTCGTCTATGTTCATGATTTTCACCCTTTCTAAATATATTTTAAAGCATTAAATAAACTTTAATCAATAAAAAAATATCAGAATAAAATTTATGACCACTTTCGTCATTTACAGTTTATTCCATGTAGCTTTTTTCAACATATAGAAGTAGATTAAAGGCATATTAGTACTTTTGTATTTTATATAAATTAATACTTTTGTAAATATTTTTGAAGCATTTTGTATTTTATTGACTTAAAGTAATTCTTTATTATGTATAAAAATCTGATAGAATAATATTACAAATATAGTAAATGTTTTAGGAGTGATATCCCATGAAAAAATGGTTACCCACTAAAATTAAGCTGCTGAGGAAAGCGCTACATATACTTTTACTTTTAAAGTCTCCTACGAATAAATATGTTGTAAAATGCAGTCAAGAATTAGACAAGCTTATAGTAGAATATCAGAAGAGCATTATAAAACCTAAAAGAAATAAAGTGAAAAGCAAGGCTGCCTAATTAATGACTTAATTTACTCTTTATTATTTCATATATTACGTTAGAGTTCTTAGATTATATCTTACCAAGAATATACTATACTCTTCGCAATGTGTATATATGATAATTTATTATAAAAAACCTCACTCCTTATGGAGTGAGGTCCATATTTATTTTAAATTCTAAATGTCAAGTTCATCTAGTACTTCTTCAATATTTAAGTCCTTATCTCCTGAAACAACCACAGCAACAAATTCATTATACTCATAATTTTCACTATCTAACTCATAAGAAATGTATTGAGCTTCTGCGCCAAACTCTTCCATGATCTCTTCCATAATTTCACCCACATTGTCAATAGCTAAATCATTTAAATAAGGCAGAAAATAGTCTTCATACCAGCTTTCGCTTTCCTCTTCTTCTTCGCACTCATCCTTAGCATAAGCTCTAGCAGCTTTTAGCTCATCCTCGTCAAAATCATAGAAGAATCTTATAACTGCAAATCCTTCTTTATAGCTAATTTCTTCTATATCACTTAATCCATTATTCTCTAAAACTTTAATTATATCTTTACTATTCATATCTAAATTCCTCCACATAAATAATATTAAATTTATTTTTCATTATATAATAAGTTTTTATACTCTTTTTTAACTCTATCAAACTCTTTTTCATCCTCTACAAGATTAAGCTCTTGTTTATCCTCTACATAATCTACTCTAAAGACAAAGGCATCCTCTTCATTTCCATCTATAGGAGATAATATTAAGTATTCTGTCTCTTCTAAAAATATTCTAGCTATGGGCTCAAAATCAACTTTATTGCCTTCCTCATCCCTAAAAGACATTATTTCTCTTTCTTCCATAAAAAAATTCACTCCATTACTTTTTAGTTTTTTCTTTACAAAATATACTGCAAGATTAATTCCTGCAGTATATCTAAATATTATAGTAAGCCCATAAAAGCTTCTACAAATTCATCCGCCTTTTTATATTCTTCCTCTGAAGGTACAAAATTAAACTTTAATCCAGGCTCTACAACCTTAAATTTTAAGCTCTTAAGTCTATCTGTAAGCATTGGAACACCTTCTCCGCTCCAACCAAAAGATCCGAAAGCTCCTGCAGCCTTAGCTCTATTGGTTATAGGACATATAGAAGAAAGTAAATCCCAAGCTGGCTTTACAGCATCTTGATTAATAGTTGGAGAACCTACCATTATTCCACTAGCACCTTCTACTAATTGAACTAAATCTCCCATATTCATGGATGTTATCTCATGAACATTTGCTTCTATTCCTTTTTCCTTTACTTTGTCACATAAATAGCTGGCCATAGCTTCTGTATTCCCATAGGCTGATATATAGAAAATTTGAACATTTTTTTCTGCTATTTCTTCTGTAGTTGCCCATTCTTTATAAAGATTTAAATATTTTTCTACATCCGCTATATGTACTGGACCATGGCTAGGTGCTACTATATCAAATTCTATATCTTTTATCTTATCTAGCGCCATCAAAACAAACTTTTTAAAAGGTCCCATAATAACATCAAAGTAATATTTCATTTCTTCGAAATAGTCTCCAGAACAATTGTCTACTATACTTGTATTTGGGCAGTAGTGACATCCAGTGAAGTCACAAGTAAATAATACTTTTCTTTCTGATACATGAGTAAATATAGTATCTGGCCAATGTAAATTTGGAGCTGATATGAATTTCAAAGTGATGTTGCCTAGGCTTAATTCCTCTTTTGCTTCCTTCCATTTAAACTCTCTATTTAATATTTGTTTTAAATATATCATAGCAGCCTTAGAAGATACTATTTCAGCTTCTGGATAATCTTCTAACAGTTTAATTACGGATCCGCTATGGTCTAATTCTGTATGTTGAACTATTATATAATCTATTTTTTTATCTCCGATTACAGACTTAATATTATTTTTAAATTCATCATAAAATCCAGTTTTAACACTGTCAACTACAGCTATTTTGTCATCTTCTATTATATAAGAATTATAAGTAGTGCCCTTTTTAGTTTCCATTATGATATCAAATATTCTTAATTCAGGGTCATTAACACCTACCCAGTATATATTATTCTTAATTTTTTGTGAACTCATATAAAGACCTCCCAGCTAAAAGTATATTATAAATTAATTCAATTTTGTCCAAGTTAATTCTATCACAAATATAATGGATTTAAAAGTTAATACTTACCTTTTAAATCAAAGGAGAAATATCGCCATTATAAAAAACATATTCTAAATGTAAAGCCCTTGTTAAAACTACATATAACAACTTTTTATCTAGTTCATTCTCCCCATAATTTTCACTGTTACAATTATAAATTACAGAGCAATCAAACTCTAATCCCTTGGTCATATAAGAAGGTATTATTATTTTATCTAAATTTAGAATATCATCATTTTCTTTTACCAGCTTCCAATTATTATTGCTATACTTTTTAAGCACCTCATTGATCTTCTTGCATTCCTTATGAGTTCTTCCTATAATCGCTACACTCTTTTTTCCTAAAGCCTTTACTTCCTGAACTATTTCCTCCAGCTTATCTGCAAACTCTTTACCTTTACTAAAATTTATAACTTCAGGTTTGTTACCGTGCCTTAATACTGGTTTTGCAGGTTCTAAGCTGTTTTTTTGCTTTTTGAGAACTACATTTGCAAATTCTATTATTTCAATGGTAGATCTATAGCTCTGTCCAAGAGGAGCATAATTAACTTCATTATTAAATACCTCTGTTATTACTTTGCTCCAATCTTCAATGCCCTTATAATAGTAAATGCCTTGCCCTAAATCTCCTACTATAGTAAAGGAATCTCCATAAACCATAAATCTAGCTATCATTAACTGCAGTAAACTATAGTCTTGTACTTCATCTATAACAATATGGGAATATTTGAATTTCTCAGGAACTCCATCTATATTAAATTTTATATAAAGTATAGCTGCAAGATCATCACTATCTATTACTCCTTTTTCATTATCCTCATTGAGGATTTTTTTCATATAGGCTGCTAAACTTGATGGAATCTTATTAGCTGTGGCTTCCTCAAAAATACTCTCCTCATTAAAAAGTTTTAAATATAAGCCTTTAGTGTCTATTCCCTTCCATGCTTCAAAATAATTTTCAAATAGCTTTCTGCTTTGAAGCTTTATTTCATTTTTCTTTTCATCTCTTTCGTTATAAACCTCTATTAATTTATTTCTTCTCTCTGCTCCATCCTCCATAGTTTTCTTAATTCTTGCAATATTATATTCGTATAAGAAATCTATTCTCTCCAGTATAGAAACAATTTTTTCATTAAGCTTTAGTCCAAGATATCTTTTAATTTCATCTTTTCTTTTATTTATAGGCATATTAGATAAATCTTTTGAATATAATCTTTTAATCTCTTTACTTTCAAACAGAATATAGTCCTGAACTTTTATATCCTCGATCTTAGAATCTTCTCTTTCAATTATTTTTAAGTATCTATCTAATATAGTTCTAAATACAACACTACCCTTTACTTTACTGCTGTTAGTGACATACTTTACATAGGCTTCATCACTGCTTTCTAATATATCCGCTAACTTTTTATCCTTAGTATAAACCTTAGACTTTATACCTAACACCTCTAGACACATATCCTCAAAAGTCACCTGTTTAACTTTTTCTACTCCTAAATTAGGAAGCACCTCTGAAATATAATCTAAAAATAGTTTATTCGGCGCAATAACTAAAATATCTTCCCCAGATAGTTTATTTTTATATCTATATAAAAGGTAGGCTAACCGGTGTAGAGCTATGGTAGTTTTTCCTGAACCTGCAGATCCTTGAACTATAATGGGCATGTTTTTTTCAGCTCTTATAATGTCATTTTGTTCCTTTTGTATGGTAGCTACTACTTCTTTTAATTTACTACCTGTACTTTCTTCAAGGTTTATTCTTAAAAATTCATCAATAAGGGCGTTTCCTTCACTGTCATCTCCAAAAGCTCTTATTATTATGTCATTAATACCTTCATCAAATATATCCTTTAGTTCATTACTTTTATATAAAAATTTTCTTTTTAATGAAAGCTCTCCATTGATTGCTCCTATAGGGGCTACATAATAAGTTTCTCCTTGAGTACCACTATAGTAAAGATCTGCTATAGGGGCCCTCCAATCTATAACCACTTCTTCTCCCGTTTTAGAGTCTCCTAGCCCAAATTTACCGATATAGTATCTTTCTTTTTCTTTTCTAAACTCTCTAAAATCAATTCTAGCAAAGTAAGGCTGATTAATAGCCTCCTTATACTTTTCTAAGCTTTTATGAACTATTTCATATAATTTTATGGAAGTCTCTAGTTCCTCGTTATATCCACCTTTAGAAGCCTTCTTTAATGACGAAATTTTGCTTTTAAGCTCTTCTTCACTGTTAGAAACATTCTCTAATTCTTCTTTAATCCACGTTCTAGTGTTTTGAAGTTTTTCTATCTCCACTTTGAATTCTATGGATTCATGCTTCATTATATTCACCTCACTCTCATAACCTAATCTAAAATTATACATTTTTTAAAAAATCATGTCAATATTTACTATACTATACTCATATAATTAAATAGGGAGTTTCCCTATAAGGAAACAAGCTTAAATATTAACTTATATCTGCACCATAATGGCTTGAAGATAACATTTATATTTCATAAGATAAATTATTTTTATAGGAAGGTGTTGATTTATTTGAATATATTAATTACTGGTGCCAACGGAAGTATTGGAAGCTATTTAAAGGATTATTTCGAAAAAGACCATAAGATATATGCTTTAGGAAAAAATGAATTGGATATAACAAATAAAACCTTAGTATGTAGTACCATAGAGCTATTAAAGCCTGATTTAGTTATTCATACCGCTGCTATAACTAATTTAGATTTCTGCGAAAACAATGAAACTGCTGCTTATACAGTAAATACTATAGGTAGCCTAAATGTTGCCTATGCCTGTTCCTGCCTAGATATACCTATAGTATATCTATCTACTAACTATGTATATAATGGTTTAAAACGAAGCCCTTATTACGAAACAGATGAATGTGACCCCTTAAATATATATGGAAAAACTAAATTAGCTGGGGAAAAACTTATTAGAACTATATGCAAGAAATACTTTATTATAAGAACCTCTTGGGTTTTCGGAGGCTACGATTGCTACATTAGAAAAGCCTTAGATAAGATAGAGTCCCCGATTTTTGTTTGCTCCAATGAAGTAGTAAGCCCCACATATATAAAAGATTTAGCAGATGCTATTAATACTATGGTTAAATCTAATTTTTATGGTGTTTATAATTGTTCAAATAACGCCATAATCAGCAAATGCAATTTAATTAGAACTGTTTTTTATAAATTAGGTCTTGAAAAGAACTTAATAGAAATGCCAGAAGGCTACATTGCCAACTCCGCCCCCCGACCAAAATATTCTGCACTTAATACTTCTTTGCTAAAAAATTGTTTTAATATAGAACTTCCTAGCCTGGAAAGCAGAATTAATGAATATATTTTAGAATATAATGACTAAAATATTTTAAAGCATAAAAAATAGCAGTAAAGAACTGCTATTTTTTATGCCGCAAAAAGATTTCTATAATCTTTGCTATCCTTTCTTTGGGCCTTTAAAATGGCTTTAGTAAGATACACAGTGATAACACCATCTATCATGTGATGAATTACACTACCTATTCCCACAAGAACTAAGGATTTATAAAAATCAAATCCAAAAGGAATTACAATAATTGCTTCTAAAAGTCCATGTATTGGAGCTGTTATCCATATAACTTGTCCTAAAGAAAAGTTCTTTCTTATTAAAACTGCACCTATACCCGCCACAAACATGTGCATAGCAGCTCTAGCCGCAACTTCTAGCGGAAGACCTGTAATCACAAATCCTATGGCTGAACCTATTCCCACAGCTATACCTGCCATCGGAGATATCAGCATAGCTAAAAACATAGGTACATGGAAAGTCAAGGTAGCTGTAAAGGGCGGTATAATAACCCTTAAAAATCCAAATTGAGTAGGTATTATAATAGATAGAGCAACTAATAAAGCCGTAATTATCATCTTTTTATTCTTATTCATGTTATTTCCCCCTGCATACTAGTGTATATACACTAGTATATAGCAATGCGTTGCTTTTGTAAATATATTTTTAAACGTAACCTAATTATTATTGATACGCACTTTAGTATTTATTATAATATAACTATACCCTATATAGGTATGGAGGGATTTAATGTGATAAAAATAGAAGACAAGGCATTAGCTAGCATTAAGGCTAGTGGTGGTATTGTAGTTATAAAAATTGTAACCTCTTCCTGTGGTTGAAGCGGCGGCATACTAAAAAACCTTTGGATCGAGGTTCTTAAAAATTTTTCTGACGAGATAAACTATAACTTATATGAAGTAGATGGTATAAAAATCTATATTCATAAAACTCTTGTATTAAGCGAAGAAATTATTATAAAACAAAAACTTAAACTTCCTTTCTTAGGTGCTGCCTATAATGCTAAAGGGATTACTATAAAGTAACCCCTTTACCCTTTTAAAATCCATACTAAATCATTTTAATACTATCCTATCTTATCCCAAAATCTATTTATTAAATTTCATGTAGATGCGTTCGTTAAATCCCTTTTGCTTTCCATACCTCTCTTTCTTTCTCTCAAATTCCTTAAATCCAACCTTTTTATATAGACTTATCGCTTTTTCATTCACATCAGTTACATCTAAAACATATTCTGTATATGGTAAATTATTAATTATATATTGTAATAGTGAAGTTGCAACGCCATTGCCACGGCTTTCAACTCTAGTTGCCATACATTCCACAAAGGCAATATTCTCGCCAAATTCTATAGGTTTATTAAATTCGCTATTTAGAATTCGATAAACAATATTTCCTTTTATAAAACCAAATTCTTTTAGAAATTTTCGTTTTTCTATATTTACAGCCCTTGTTTTGCTATCTGAGCAACACACCATGCCCACCACTACATTGTTTATGGTGGCCAAATAGCATGACTCTTCAATAAAGGCATTTTCAAAAACTTTTATAAGCTTGTCTGTACTCTTTGAAATACCAGATAACTCCTCATAAAACCCATCAACGAACACCTCTGCTACTTGGTATTTTGCATTATCATCCAAGTCACACATTCTTCTAATTTCTATTTCTTCCACGTTACAGCTTCCCCCCTTACTTTTATTTTATAAATGATACGCTCATTGTTGAACTTTAGAAAAGTATTCACTTCTTATTCTATGTTTTTCTTATACTAACTTTATTCAACATCAAAATTTTCCGATTTAAAATTACTATAAAACCGCCCGTTATGTGCTGTAAATTTTAATACACAATAATCAGGGTCGCTTACACCTAAGGGATAATACATTGTATCACCCTCACGCCAAATCATTTCTTTGGAATCACTATCTTCAAGCACTTCCATAGTTCCCTTTAACATCACTCCCCTAAAAAAACGTTTGTCGCAAAAGTACACGCTTGCTTTCGGGTCTGCCTTATATTGGCTTACCCTCATAGATGAAGTATTAGTAGTAAAATAAATATGCTTAATTCCCTCTCTTTTTCTTGGCGGTAACATTGCTTTCATATTTGGAAATCCTTCAGCATCTATTGACCCAATAAACGAAACACCTGCCTTATCAATTAAATTGCCTATGGTTTTCTCTGCATCCCTCATTTTAATATCCTCCTTATAAATTTATTTATTATATTGTATTTTTCCAACTCCTGCCCATTCTTCGATGTATCTTTTATTTCCTCCTCTTGTCTTTAATTAGATATAATTCACAGATGCAACCTAACCTATAATTACAGTTTTTACTCCTTGCATTTGGTCATGTAAACCGTTTTTGCTAAACTAATAAATCCTAATTTATCATAAAACTCTTCTGCATCATTTCCTTCAGTGATACTTAATCTTATAGCTGGATAGCTTCTATATAGCAGACTCAAGGTCCGCTGCATCATCATGGATGCAATTCCTTTTCTTTGAAACTCAGGATGTACAACAAAATCAAGTATATAGGGTAGACCATTAACAAAGCCAACTATACAAGCACCAATAAACTTATTTGTAACAGTATCATAAACCAAAGTAGACCATTCATTAGTAATGTTCACTAATTTTATATGATTAAAGTATATTTGGGCATTTGATAGTTGAAACTCATAGGACTGAGATGCAATATAAGGAAGTTTATTATTGCTATATGCTTCAAAATAAAGCTTCGCCATGGCTTCCACATGTTCTATATTAGGTGTTACAACTTTATAGGTTTCTTCCAAGTTTATGTCAAATTCGTTTGTAGGACAAACCATAAGCTTCTCAATTCTCTCAAGGTTAAATCCTACATTTCTATAATATTCAACATTCTTCACATCGGCATCTGGAGCTACGATAGGATTGCTTTTATCAGATATATCATTCATGTACAGCGTTAACACTTCAATCAGTTCTTTGTAATTGTGAAATGGCGGTATAGTAAATACGCATTTAAGCATATTAGGTTTTATAAAAGCTCCACCTATTCTCTTTTCACATACTGTTATCCAATAACAGAAATCTGCTTTAGCATAGCGATCTATATCATTTTGAAAGCTTAATGACATCCATTCATTAAAGTTGCTTACTCTATAGATAGCATGATATCTTGCCCATTCTTCTGAGTCAGCTTTAATTATTTTATATTTATTTAGATATTCCAAAGTCTCATCCCCTTTTTTATTTTCAATAATATTTAAAAATAATGTTTTCCACAGTTTGTTCTAGGTACTTGGTGGCCCCCTTGACATTTTGTTATTCATCTTAAATACATATTTGTGAACTTAACCCCTGAGAAAAATCCCATCTTATGATACAAACCTTCCGCTGGATTACCTATAGTAACGCATAATATTGTTGCTGGTGATATTTTCTTTAAATTTGTTAAAGCTTTCTTTATCATATTAGAAGCAATGCCTAATTTCCTATAGGCTGGTTTTACTGCAACTTCACCAATTTCAGAAAAATCATTATCACAATATCCGCTAATTCCAGCCATGCATGCTGCGATTAACTCATTGGTATTTTTATCGAAAACCAGAGTTGAACCGTCAAGAATATTATTTGATTTATACGTGTTTAGAACTTTTTCAGCATTAATAGTAGCTTCTTCTAAGCTCTGATGTCCAAAAACTTCATAATCTATACCACCACTATAACTTTCAAAAAACAATTTTCCTATTTGAGGAATATCAGATATAGCTGGTGTTTTAATAGTCAAATCGTTATTCCAGTCAATATTATCAAACATTTCAGTTGGTCGGATCATTACTCTTCTTTCGCATTTTATCCTATATCCAAGTTTATACAAATGTTCTATATCTCTAGGAGTAACCCCATATATCTTAATCTTGTTATGATTATTTGACCATTTGAATATATGGTTTCATGAATTTCAAACTCTAGTTTATCAGCTCTTTTAAGCATAAATCCATGGTTTAAGATGTATTGATCTTTTTCTTCTTGCCATGACTCTATTACTTTCATATAGAATTTCCTCCTCTTGCATAAACCACCGAAGTAATGGCTTTGATTCTTACTAAATTACATAAATAACTTAGATTTGAAATTGTAAAATAAAAAGGTACTTCACAATTTTAAGTTGACATCTTTATTCACAATAATATTTCCATCTTTTATAACCATAAGAATATTTCTTATATTATTGAAATTCTCCAGTGGATTATCTTTTAATATTAATAAGTCTGCATTTTTCCCTACTTCAACAGTACCTATTTCCTTTGAAGCATTACATACCTCCGAACCATGTTTTGTTGCTGCAACTATAATTTCCATAGGTGTTACTCCACATTCCTGTAAAAGTTCAATTTCAATTAATGGCATACCTAATCTATACCAAGGTTCTTCTTCCTCAATAAAGTCATCACCTAGTGCAATTTTGCCACCTGCTTTAATAAATCTCTTTAGATTATTCATGGCACTCTCTAATATTGGAGCTCCATATTTATCTTGTATAAATTTAAATACAGTTAGTGTTGGTACGAAATAAATATTTTTCTCAATCATATCATTAATTAAATCATCACTTAAATTGTCATAAACCATATGCCCTGCATCATCTATACCCGCACGCACAAGTACCTCGAGATTATGTGCCTGAGTTACATGCGCCGATACCTTAGCTCCTCTACTATGTGCCACATTGCAAATTTCTTTTAACAATTCTTCTGATAATTTAGGCAATCCAAATGTACTAGGATCCATTCCATCGTCAAGTACAGTCTTTATAACTCTTATGCCCTGATCTATTATTTCATTTACTTTCTGTCTTACCTCTTCGACAGTTGACACTGTAATAGGTGCTTGTCCACCATATCCTCCTGGAGCCGAAAAGAACTTTCCTGTAACAATTACATTAGGATGTGATGTACTCTGATCTAAAAGATTTTTTTGTTTTAACATATTGTCTATAGAAGCATCACTAAGCATTCCTTCATCACGAATAGTTGTTATTCCTTCTCTAATGCAAGCATTTAAATATTCAATCTGAAATCCTTCACACACCTCATCTTTTATATATTTAAACCCTGTGTGAGCATGAGCATTTATGAATCCAGGCAATATAGTTGCACCATTTAAATTTAATATCTTACATTCATCATTAATTACATTATTAATAACTTTATTCTCTATAAATACTATTTTTTTATTTTTAACTCCAATGTGTACATTTTTTTTAATTTCGCTTCCTGTACCATCAATTAAATTACAATTATTTAAAAGCAAATCTATTTCTCTTCTCAATAGTCTACCCCCTTTTTTAAATACCCCATTATACCACTTTATATAAATCACTTAATCGAAATGCTAAATCTTTAGCTTTACTTAAAGCTTCAACATCCTCATTGGCTGGTATATCATTTGTTTGTAAAGATAAAACAGTTCCGATTAATTTTGTATTTATATGTCTAAAAATAATATTTGCACTGGCTATTGCTGTATTAGGACTCCCATCACCACCTCCAGTAAGAACAAGCACACCATTTTTATTTTTCAGTTTAAAATTGCTATCTTTTCTTATACACCTTAAAACAAAAAAACATTGTAATCGACTTGCGAAACTTAACATTTTACCTGTAAGTTCGGAAAAATGCAGAGGTGAGGCTAATATTATGTTGTCTACTTCATCAAGAAGTTTATATAATTCCTGCATTTCATCATTAATTGAACACCCATCATTGTGCCAACAATATCTACAATCTATGCAGGGATTAATATTATCATAATAAGTGTGAACAACTCTCATATCTCCATGAAGGTAATGTATCATTTCATTAACTAAAGTCATGGAATCCCCATTTTTCCTTGGAGAACCATTAATAATTAGTGTTTTCATCATATGCCTCCTAATAGTAAATTATAGATAATCTTTTCTACTTTATACTTTTAACAACAAATTCATGTGTGCGTTCTGCTATAAAACCTAATTTCTCATATAAAAATTTTGCTGGATTTCCTTCAACTACCCAGAGAGTCACTTTTATACATCCTCTATCTAATAATTTATTAACAGCATAGCTTACTAAAGATTTTCCATATCCTTTACCTTGATGCTCTACACCTACTGCCACTGCATCTATTTCATTATCTTCAATTCTAACAACTGCTACTATTTGATTATTATGACGTAATACAAATATATTTTCTGCATTTTCTTTATATTCTCTTCTCTCTTTTTCACTTGGAAGGCTCAGCGTAGACTCTAACCCTACCGATAAGCGCATTTTATGAAAAGATTCACTAAATACCTTTTGACATTCATCATAATACTTATCTTCATAATTTATTATTTCATGATTATCTACTATCAATTTGCAACCAGTATATGCCATAAGATTAGAATGAAACCAATGCTTGTACCTATTTTTATATAAAAATGATTTTTCTAATTCATTAGCTTTAAAATCACATACTGTCTCCTCAACTCCAACACTTCTCATACTCTCCTCTAATGACTTTAAAAGCATACTTCCGATTCCTTCTTTTCTTTTTGATGCTTTCACATATAAAGTCATACTAGTCTTTTTACTTGCCCCAGTAAACACACCCACGGCAAGAACTCCACACTCCCCTTCTACAATCCACCCACACTGTGGACATCTATCTAAGCATCCTATTATATCTTCTCTTACAAAACTATTATCTGAAATAAGATCACTTACTATCGACTTATATTCATCCTTATAGGCTTTAATACATAACTCCATAATTTAATATCTCCCTTTACGATATAAAAGTATAACTAATTCATCATATTCTACTAATTCATACTATACTTGATTACAGACTCAAAGCTTTCTAAAGCATATTCTTTCAGCTAACAGCCTTCATATTTCTTCGCTAAATAAAAATACCAAGAGAACATTCTTCTTTCTCTATTTCGTATCCCATTCTTTTGTAAAGATTTATAGCCTTTCCGTTTGATTTTCTAACCTCTAATTCTGCACTAAGTTTACCACCTTCTTTTAGATAGACTAATGCCTCCTTTAATATACATTGAGCAATGCCTTTTCTTCTCCACTGTGGTAAAACAAAGACTTCTTCCGTAATTCCATGGCTATCATCAAACCAATATACCATAACGCTACCTACCAGATTGCCGCATCTGTCAAATGCCCCAACTGAAGAACCAACAGACCATGGCCCATCTAAGGACCATTCCAATTTTTCAAGATTTATAGGATTGTCTGGGTTTGATAAGTTATCCGAATTAATGTATTTTAGTTTTTCTGCTTGTGTAGAGATTTTCCATCTTTTTATTTCAACTTCATCAGGTACTGATACTTCTTCAATGGGGCTAGATAAATTCCTACTCATTGAATAAACTGTATCGTAATGCTCAAAACCTTTGGCAATATAATAATCAATACCTTCAACCTCTTCAGCAAACTTTAGACTGGCCAAACGTGTCCTTCTCTTAGAGAAAGTAGCTTTTACCTCCATGGCTCTGGTTCTTACCTTTTCGAGCAATAAATTCATTGCTGCGCCTAATGTCTCTGTTTCTACTGTAGGATTGAATATAATGTCTGTCCAGAAGTAATGTGGGTATTCTTCTGAGCTATCATCATTTACTGGTGCTGGTACAATAGGTGAGTATGCAATTAGTCTGTCTTTATCATCGAATGCACAAAAAATATTTCTCCCATTTTCAAATACTGGATGATGAGTATATACTTCCGCTCCACGAATTGAATAATTGGAATATTTTCTTTTATATTCTTTTTGTATTTCAATCACTTGAGAAATATCTTCTGGAACATAGTTTCTAATGTTGATTTTTTCCATAGTTAAATCCTCCATAATATATATGATTTGTTAAAATGTTAGAACTTAGGAATGATATTCTTACTGATGCTTTTATACTAATGAATTATAAGAGTAAGTCTATATTGTTTATTATTTTGTCATACACTTCTTTCTTAGATTTTAATAACTCTGATATCTTCATTTCTTCAAGAGCATTAATAACTTGTTGTTTATGAGGTTTATCAGAAATCTTAAAATTGCCTTTTATGTAACTGGAAGTCCATGAATCTACCATATGTTCTAATGCCCTTAATACTATTTTTCTATATTTCCCACCCATCTTAAACCATTCTGTGACATCGTTCCAAGATGGATGTGAGCATGCAAAAAGGTCAGCCCATTGATCATTATCTTTTGTATTTGGAACATACTCCTTCATCCAATTAATAATTCTATTATTTCTTAAATACGCTAGATGGTCCTTAATCTCATATACATATGCTCCTTGAGTAATCATCTTATTAGCATATGGTAATACAATACTTAGCGCTTCTTCTCTAGCAAGGCACATGGCTGTAAGATAAGTTCTCGTTAACGGATTAATTTTGCTTTCTTTTGACCAAAGAGATCTTACCCAAATAGAAATATGAGTACCCAACACTTCTCCAAGAACTTTATACAGTATTTCCTTTTGACAATGATCTATAACCGCTAACCTATGTAGCACCTTTTTAAAAATAATATCTTTATCAAAGGCATTAAAAGCATCCTGTTCCTTTTTTCCTATCTGACCGTGAAATTCTATATATTCTATCAAGCTATCTAAATCCCTGGACGCTTCTTCAAAAGAAATAGTTGTAAATCTTGCAAACCATTCCTTCCAATAACCTGATACTTCGCTATTTGTATTCAATCCTTTCTCATCAAGGAAAGGCTCTAATTGCCATATTTCACTTCCTACACAATATAAATCAGTAATTTTTTTTATATAAGAAATAAAATTATCTGCTATATAAAACACACCAGCTCCTTCATGACTCCAATAAACTATACTTTCGCTACTGTTCTGAGGCACATCAAACGCTAGTATATCTCCATTGCCCACTTGAAAAAACTGAAGCTTATTTCTTAAATCTGGTTCATCATATCCATGGCTATATTCAAGCTCTTCAGCTAATATATTTAAATCCTCGATCCATTCAAGGCTCCAGCCAATTTCACCAGAAAATATTTCTTTAAATTCATATGGTAAATTTGCTTCTTTGGGAAGAGACCAGTTTAACTCAACATGCTTAGAAAAATTCAATAGTACTTCCTTAAAAGAGTCCGGTAGGCTAAATCCCAAGCTATTTTCTTTTTCTTCAATCTCTGATTTTGTAGCTGGAGGTTCCATTATTAATTCTCTCGTTTTGCCACCCACAAAATTTATCTTAACTAATATTTCATTCCATTTGTTTACTAGGTCCCCGTAATCACAGTTAGACATTTTTACTTCCCTCCATTAACAGTCCTTTAATAGAGATCTCTGTATCTTGATAAAGGACAAAGTTTTTCCTTTCGGTTATAATTCCTCCAAAGGAATTATCTAATCCCTTCTGATAAAATGAGTAGTAATCCTATTAAAGACGGCCCACATTTTATTTGATTCTTACCTATCATTTCTTTAATATCACTAATTGTTGTCCATTTAAGTTCTTTTAGTTCATTTTTATCAAAATTATCAATGCTACTTATAGCTTTACATTTAACTATATTGAAAACTGCATCAGACATACCATTTGAAGGATTAAAAGTGTATATAAGCCGTGGTTCTGTTACTGTATAGCCTGTCTCCTCTAATACTTCTCTTTTAGCAGCTTCTTGTGGTGACTCTCCTTCTTCAATTCTTCCAGCAGGTATTTCCCATTCTATTGAATTAGTTACATACCTATAGGATTGAATTAGAAGGATTTCGCTTCTATGATTTTCTATTACTACACCTACAGATTGCCTATCATAGTGGAGATAATGATGTTTTTCTATTAGCCTACCATCAGGAAATATCACTTTATCAACATAGAGATTTACCCAAGGATTTTCATAAATCACAGTTCTCGCTAATCTTTTAGGAAGCATGTTTTCAACTCCTATCTTAAAATCATTTATAACAAGTCCATATCAATTATCTTTACAGTAAAAACAATTTTCAGTAACTAACTCAAATCCGAAGGTATAATATAAATTCATTGCATTAATATTTATATTTTCAACAACTAAATTAAGAAATTCTGCATTTTCAACATAAAAAGCCTGCTTTGCTAATTCATTTAGTAATGCTCTTCCATAACCTTTTCCACGCTGCTTTTTATCTATGGCTATGATTTCTGCAGTAACTCTTGAGCTATTTATTGCTCGTTTCAAAACACTATATCCAATTAGCATTTCATTTTCTATAATACAAAACACTTTTCGAGATTGTCCTATAGAATTTATTATATCCATACCTGATACATATACATCAGGAAATATAGTGTTATGTAAACTCATAAAATCATTAACATATTCTACAGGCAGTGGTATTATATTTATTCCATAGCTCTTTCTCTTATAATTTTGACGTTTTAATGCAAGACAGCATTCATTGCCTTGATTTTCAGCATGAATAACCTCCATAAAAGCAAGATATTCTCGATTTCTAGAATCGAAAAAGAAATTGTATTGCAAATTTTCTTTGAAATAGTTTTTTACGTAGTCAAAAAGCAATTTAGCTATGCTAACAAAATCCTCTACAGCTACAAAAGGTCCACAACAATCTGCCGTATATTTTTCTTCATCTACAAAAATTCCAATCACGCCCACTAAAGTTTCTTCTTTGAAATAACCAATAACAGCACTTGCTTTTGATTCCATCATCTTTAAAAAATCTTGTTGTATAGAATTATATTCTTTGCAGCAAAAAGCAGAATTGTGTTCAGGCTGATTATTTTTTGCAAATGCCAAATCTACAATTTGCTGAATATCACTTGAAGTGCATCTTCTTATCATTCTATCTTCCTCCTAGATTACATAAATAACCTTTGCTCCATACTTTTACATATACTTTTTGAATTAAATTTATCACTTTTTATGGAGTCGCTTACATGCTAAAAACCTTTTTTCTTAGCTTTTAATTCAATATTAAAAATTGAAATCTATTATTTAATTAAGTAACTGATCTATTTTATACTTTTTCTTATTTCCACCTTTATCCCTATAATTTGAAAAATGGAATGGTAGTATAGATAACACTACATTATCTTTTAAAACTCTATAACTTTCTTTTATCATAGAAAATCTATCTATTTCTTCACCATGGAAAATATCATAGAATAAGATACAATTGATTGTAGAATCTTCAAAATCAACTAGATTTATTTTAAAGAAAAATGTGAAAAGCTTGATGTTTCAATTAAACTATCAAGTATTAATATAATTTACTTTTTCTTATACTTTAGTTTAAATCTTTCTAGAAATTCATATAGTATTTCTGAATTACCACCTATGTTTCTAATTAAGGATTGTTCTAAATAACTAGTATTCTGTACCTCATTTAATAAATTAGAAAAGTCAAAAGCATAAATAGGATTATTTAACTTAAGTAAATTACCCAAATGAGCAATTTCAAAGGCTAAATAATGTTCCTTTATATCGTATTCATCAAAATATTCATTCCAATACATATAATGCTCTGAGTTCTCTTTATTACTGAATCTTTCATCTAAAGTCCATGTTTCATTGGCTCTTAATAAGAAAAAGTATCCATCTATTAAGCAATGCAAATTAGTAATAGCTTCCATAGCTTCGGCTTCTGTATATACCCTTTCTCTCCAATATATTTCTAATTCAATCTCGCTTTTTATAAATTCAACTTCATCTATATTTCTTTCGTATATTCCAGCAATATTTTCGTGAGATATGCTGTACATCCATATATCACCTTTATCATCAAGAAAAGTTAAGTCCTCTGGTAAGTAAGGATGTCTCCAGTCATAAAGTCCCATTACCGCCTGCATGATAATTGATTTAGCTCCCTCATTACACTCATAAAAATAAAGTATTGTATCATGATTGTAATAATTAATTTGAGGATAATAAAGTGCTTTTAATCCATTTACTTTGTACTGTTCTAACTCTTCTAATATCTTAGGTTTAGGGTAAAATATTAATATTTCTCGTTGTACTGCTAATACAAAAGTCTTACATGTTTTAAAAGCATATTGTATTAATCTCTCATATTCTTTATCTCTTGGTTCTTTAAGTATATTTATAGACAAAATTATTCCCCCATGTATCGTATTTTTACAATTACGTCTCATTAAAATCAAGTCTAAAAACTATTATCAAGTGACTTACTCCATAATTATAATTTGTTTATATTCTCTGTTAAGATTGCCTATATGAAAATTCAAAATAGTGGTACGCCTATTTTTTAATCCTACATATATGATATAATAATTCTTTTGAAAATTATGTCTTATTGTGAAATCAACTGTAAAAATTAAAAACTTTGTTTTATACACCAGCTTATGTACTTACTCAAGGTAAAAAATCTTCTTATGACTTTCATTTTATATATTTTGCCCAAGAAAAAAGAGCTAAAGCTTTCGCTTCAACTCTTTTTTATGTTTACTATTTACTTATCCTCTTTGCTCTATCATGCTCTTAACCTTCATCAATCTGGTTAAGGCTCCTCTTTCATTTTCATCCAGCTTCATTCTTATATATTTAATAGTCTCTTGAAGCTGAGGAATAGTCATATATTCTAGAGCATTAACTCTTCTTCTGGTTTTCTCTATTTCATCAGCCATAAGCTGTGTAGATTTCTCTACTTGGGCTAACTCTAGAAGCTTCGGTAGAATGCTATATAGCTTTTCTATAGCTCCATCTAATTCTGCAGAGGTATTTGCAAAACCGTAGGGGTAAATGCTACCTGCATCGCCTTCAAGCTTTCTTTTAAAGTTCATCACAGGTACATTAACACTCATTACGTTTTTTGTTCCAACCTCTAAGCTGATTTTTTCTTTAGGATAAACAATGGCTTCTTCTAAGAACTCTGAACTCATTACGGCTCTTGCCATGACGAAATCCTTTAAAGAACCTTGAAGTTCTTCTTCTACAGATTTTCTAAGTTCATTATTATATTTTACTAGATTTATAAATTGTCTCATGAGTTCGTCTTGTTTATCCTTTAAAAGCTTATGACCTCTTACTGCTGTCACTAACCTTTTTTTCAGTTTAGTGAGTTCCATTCTGGTTGGATTCACATTTAACCTTGCCATACTAGTCTTCCTCTCTTAGTGGCATGTATTTATCTAAATACTCATCTCTTATTCTCTTAAGCTCTGTTCTTGGTAATATCTTAAGAAGCTTCCAACCTAAGCTTAGGGTTTCTTCTATGGATCTATTAGTGGTAAAGCCTTGGGATACATATTCCTTTTCAAAAGCCTCTGCAAATTTAGCAAACTTCTTATCGTTGTCTGAAAGTGCAGATTCTCCAAGGATGGCTGCTAATTCTTTAGCTTGCTTACCTTGAGCATAAGCTGAGAATAATTGGTTCATAGTATCTGCATGGTCTTCTCTTGTCTTTCCTTTACCTATACCTTTATCTTTAAGTCTTGAAAGGGATGGTAAAACGTCCACTGGAGGCATAATACCTTTTTTGTAAAGCTCTCTTGAAAGTATTATCTGTCCCTCAGTTATATAGCCAGTTAAGTCTGGTATTGGGTGAGTTTTATCATCTTCAGGCATAGTAAGTATTGGTATTTGAGTGATGGAACCCTCTTTTCCTCTTAACCTTCCTGCTCTTTCATATAGAGTTGAAAGGTCTGTATATAGATATCCTGGATATCCTCTTCTTCCAGGAACCTCTTTTCTTGCTGCGGAAACCTCACGTAGAGCCTCTGCATAGTTTGTTATATCTGTCATTATAACTAGCACGTGCATTCCTTTTTCATAAGCTAAATATTCAGCGCAAGTAAGAGCCATTCTTGGAGTAGCTATTCTTTCTATAGCTGGATCATTAGCTAGATTCATAAATAGAACAGATCTATCTATGGCGCCAGTTCTTGTGAAGTCTTCAATAAAGAACTCCGCCTCTTCAAAAGTTATACCTATGGCCGCAAATACCACGGCAAATTTTGAATCTGAACTTAACACCTTTGCCTGTCTTGCTATTTGAGCAGCTAACTGAGCATGAGGTAAACCTGAACCTGAGAATACAGGAAGCTTTTGTCCTCTAACTAGAGTATTTAAGCCATCTATGGCAGATATTCCAGTTTGAATAAACTCTGAAGGATAATTTCTAGCCACTGGATTTATAGGCTCTCCGTTTATATCTAATCTTTTTTCTGGTATTATCTTTGGACCGTTATCCTTCGGTCTTCCCATACCATCAAAGACTCTTCCAAGCATATCTTCAGAAACTCCAAGTTCTAGAGGTCTTCCTAAGAATTTAGCCTTTGTTCCCTTAGGATTTATTCCTGAGGAGCCTTCAAAGATCTGAACCATGGCTTTGCTGCCATTTACTTCAAGAACCTTACCTCTTCTCATTTCTCCGTTATGCATCTCTATTTCAACTAATTCATCGAATTTTACGCCTTCTACACCTTCTACTACCATAAGTGGTCCAACCACTTCTGTAACGGTTCTATATTCCTTAAGCATGTAGTACACCTCCTTGGCTGATTAAGTCTTCCATAGCCACTGAAAGCTCTTTAGATATGTCATCTATTTTAGCTATTTCAGCTTCAGGTATGTACTTACTTCTAGCTATCTTATCTCTAATTGGTAAGTCTAATACCTTATTTAAGTATACACCTGCATCTAAAGCCTTTTGTGCTTCTCTAAAGAATTGAAGAATTAGCTTTAGCATCTTATATTGCTTATCCAAAGAAGCATAGGTATCCACTTCGTGGAAAGCATTTTGTTGTAAATAGTCTTCTCTTAGAGACTTAGCTACTTCAAGCTTTAATCTATCCTTTTCAGATAAAGCGTCTATACCAACAAGTCTAACTATTTCTTCTAAGTTAGCTTCTTCTTGTAAAAGTGCCATAGCTTCTGTTCTGAGTTCAGTCCAGTCAGATGCAATATCCTTATCCATCCATTCTCCGATTTTATCTGCATATAATGAATAAGAATTTAACCAGTTTATAGAAGGGAAATGTCTTCTATAAGCTAATTGAGCATCCAGTCCCCAGAAAACCTTAACGATTCTTAAGGTAGCCTGCGAAACTGGCTCTGATATATCTCCTCCTGGAGGTGAAACCGCTCCTATAGCAGTAACAGCTCCTTCTCTTCCTTCATTACCTAAGCATATTACTTTACCAGCTCTTTCATAGAACTCTGCAAGTCTTGAACCTAGATAAGCTGGGTAACCTTCGTCTCCTGGCATCTCTTCAAGTCTTCCAGACATCTCTCTTAAGGCTTCTGCCCAACGGGAGGTAGAGTCCGCCATTATAGCTACAGAGTATCCCATATCCCTAAAATATTCTGCAATGGTGATACCAGTATATATGGAAGCTTCTCTAGCTGCCACAGGCATGTTTGAAGTGTTAGCAATAAGCACAGTTCTCTTCATTAAGGATTCTCCTGTTTTTGGATCCTTTAACTCTGGGAACTCATTAAGAACGTCTGTCATTTCATTTCCGCGCTCTCCGCAGCCAACATATACCACTATCTCAGTATCTCCCCATTTAGCTATCTGGTGCTGAACTACTGTCTTACCAGCTCCGAAAGGTCCTGGAACGCTGGCAGTACCACCCTTTGCCACAGGGAAGAAGGTATCAATAACCCTTTGACCTGTAACCATTGGAGCCACAGGATTTAATTTTCTAACGTAGGGTCTTCCTTTTCTAACAGGCCATTTTTGCATTAAGCTTAATTCTTTTAATCCCTTTTCAGTTTCTAAAACACATACTATTTCTTCAATAGTGAATTCTCCGGCTTTTATTACCTTTACAGTACCTTCTACTCCGTAAGGCACCATTACTCTATGTTCCACTACAGCAGTTTCTTGTACTACACCTATTACAGTTCCTGAGGTTACTTTATCTCCTTCATTTACCCTAGGTTCAAAAGCCCACTTCTTTATTCTATTTAATGGAGATACTTCTATACCTTTTTTCAAGAAGTTACTTTGTGCCGCCTCAAGATAAGCATCCAAAGGTCTTTGAATACCGTCGAACATAGACTCTATTAATCCTGGTCCTAATTCTACACTTAGAGGCTCTCCTGTGGTATATACTGGGTCCCCAGGTCCTATACCTGAAGTCTCTTCATATACCTGTATGGAAGCCTTATTTCCTCTCATTTCAATAATTTCTCCGATAAGGCCCTTCTCTCCTACTTTACAAACGTCATATATATTAGCTTCATCCATTCCTTCAGCTACAACTAAAGGACCTGAAACTTTTACTATTTTTCCAGTTTTCAAGATACCTACCTACCTTCCTATAATATATTAACGCCCACTGCTTTTTCTACGTTATCTTGGATTCTTTGCATACCTATATTTAGTGAGCCTTGGTTGCTTGGAATCAGTATAATGGCAGGAAGCATGGATTTATTATATCTTTCAATGGTCTCCTCTAAATCTTTAGCCACTTGCTCAGTTACAAAAATAACCGCATAATTATCTGCTGCCATTCTATCAATGGTCTTTCGTGCCTCTTCTATTTCTATTACGGGATATACATCAATTCCTATAGCCTTAAAAGCTAAAATGGAATCCTTATCCCCCACAACTCCTATCTTATACATAGATATCACGCAGCCTTTCTCTTATACGTTCAGGAGATATCTTATTAACCTTACCTACCATAATAATTCTTATGATTTTTATTTCTGTCTCTTTAGCAATCATATATGCAAACAGAGGTTCAGGACCAAAAGTTATGTATTTTGCTTTCTTAGCCTTTTCCATAACATAATCCTCGGATAGTTTCTCTAATATATTAAGCTTTCCATCCTTATCAAAATCCTCTAAGCTTTTTCTTAACATATCGCTATAGTTATAAGGAGATAGCTTATTTATGAAGTTATCTAAACTATCATCAAAGGATTTTATAAATACTTCTTGAGGAATATTTCCTCCCTCAATAAGCACCTCTTTTAAGAACTTGACATTCTTTTCTTGCTTTTTTAATCTAATAAAAGTCTTTATATTTATAAAATCAATATTTTGCTTTACATAATTTACTATAAAATCATATTTAGTAGCTATAGCTCTAGATAACATATCTTTATACATATATAAGTCTAAAATAATATCTATCTTTTGAGGATCATTTTCTTCATGATAAGCTTTTTCTGCCTTCATTAGAGCTTCTCTCATTAAAGGAGTTAATTCCTTAAACTCACCTGTAGTCATATACAGCTTTAATTTCTCTACGCTTTCTGTACCTACAGGCATTAATAGATAATACAACTCCTTATTTAGAGCCTTGCCTTTTAATAATACCTTTAAGTTATGATAATCATACTTCAAACTCATTATATCTATAATCTGTCTATGGGGAGAAACCTCATACATAAGAGCATATACTCTCTTTAACTCCTCCTTAAGCAATATCTCATAATCTTCTGCATGCTTTACATTGCTCATGAAAGCAGAGTACTCGCTCTCTTGTAAAACCTTGAGAGCTTCTTCCGCAGAAACACTATCAATCATTCTTTCTATTTTTGCTTTATTGAGAAGTCTTGTTTCTAATACCCTGAGCCTAGCCACTGCTTGAGTAAAGTCCATTCTATCCATAATGGCTATCCTCCCTACATTTCATTGTATAGCACCTTAACAATATCAGCCTCTAAGTCATCCCTCATATATGAAAGAAGAGTTTCAAAGCTATTGTTCATGTCTATACCGTTTTTAGTCAGTATAAATCCACTAACTATGTCTCTGCTATGGAGGCTTTTAACTACTTCTCCAGTGCATCCAGAAGCTTTAATAGCCATGTTAACACCAGTAATATAGTCTAATGTTATGGCTTCTTTATACCTTTCTGGCACTATAAGCTCCTGCACATCCTTTAGCTTCATCGCTATAATATAATCTTTAACCAAAGTTAAATACTTATCTGTATCCATGTTGGATAGAGTTTCTAAGGATGCTTTCATTACCTTGTTTATCACTTCTTGCTTTGCTCTAAGTTTTTCATTTCTAACCTGTAATTCTGCATTAGATATAACCCTATCTTTTTTATTTTTTGCTTCCAAATGAGCCTTTTCTAATATTTCACTCTTTAGCTTTTCAGCCTCTTTAACCTTGTTATCTATAATTAATTTTTCTTGGGCTTTAGCTTCTTCCATAATGGAGTCAGCTTTGTTTGAAGCATCTTCCACTATTTTAGAAGTTAAATTATTTAAATTAGACATATCTTCACATCCTTAACTAAAGGTAATTTTAATTAGAAAGTCTTATTTACTAATAACAAGGAGATAACGAATCCTAATAATGCATAGGTTTCAACCATAGCTGCATAAATGATACCTTTAGTATTATGTTCTGGATTCTTAGCTAATATAGAGATACCTGCTGCGGCTGTTTTAGCTTGAGATATAGCTGACTTCCAACCTACAAAGGCTATTGGCAAGCAAGACATAAATAAGTAAAAACCTTGAGATATACTCATTGCACTATCTAATTTTAAAAACACTATTAATCCTATAACGAATCCATAAAGACCTTGTGTTCCTGGTAACAATTGTAGCACTAAAGACTTACCGAATTTATCTGGTTCTTCTGTAATTAATCCTGATGCAGCCTCTCCTACAAGACCAACTCCTCTTGCTGAACCTATTCCTGGTAAAATAACAGCTAATGCCATACCAAGAGCTGCCATTACTAGTCCTCCGTGATTTTCTGCCATCCATTTCATTAATTCCATAATTAATTCCTCCTAATTTTCTTTAATGTTAATATATTTATTTTTTGATTTAAAAGGTGTAAAAGGCTTTCCTCCACCTTCATAAAATTTACCAAAGTATTCTACATATTGTAACCTACAAGTGTGAACATAAGCTCCTAGTGCAGATAATAATAAGTTGAACACATGACCCGCAACAAATATTAAAGTACCAAAAATCCATTTAGCTGGTCCATTACCTAAAAGACCTATCATAAGGTTAAATGCTCCTCCTATGAAACCTCCAGCCAATCCTAAAGCCATAAGTCTTGAATAAGAAACCAAATCCCCTACATAACCACTTATGCCATATAGCGCATATAATCCTGCACCAAGCCTTGCTCCAATATTTTTATTGGATCTGCCTTGAGTGAGTACAATAATGGCCATTCCTAACAACATAACATATTTTGATATGTTTATGGCTAAAGGTGATAGTCCTATAGAATTTCCTGCTAAAAGTAATAATCCTCCTGTTAATGCTAAATACCAGGATAAAACATCGTAAACCGCGTCAATTATGCTTCCATTTTTAATTATCATGTAAGCCTTAATGCCTAGCCCTACATATAAGTGAATAAGTCCTAAAGCCATAGAACCTATTAAAACCTTTATAACATCGTTACCTGGGTTTATTAATCCAGGTATTTTTATAGCGTCACCAAAGTAACCTCCGTAAAGTACTCCTACTATAAAGGTTGGTATGCTTAAATATTTAAAGAAATTAACAAAATCTCTTTGGGACTCTTCTAACTTTAAATATTTAAGAGCTAACACTGATGCTATGAACATTACAACTCCATAGCCTGCATCTGCCAGCATCATACCGAAAAATACAAGATAGAAGGGTGTAAGCAGCGGTGTAGGGTCTACTTCATTGTATTTTGGCAAGCTATACATCTTGGTAATAGATTCAAAAGCCTTTGCTACTTTATTATTCTTAAGTAATATTGGAACCTCTCCATCTTCTAGCTCTGCTTCCTCAAATTCTATATAAACATCCTCAGAGGTTACTGAGGTTATTACAGTTTTAAATTCTTCCACGAGATTTGTAGGAAGCCATCCACGAAGAGCAATTATATGCTCTGTCTTTAAGAAATTTTCGCAAGCTTCGCATTTCATAGCCCTATTAGCTAAATACTCATAAACTATTTGTAATGCTTCTAAATCCTTATCATAGCTTTTAATTTCTTCTTTGATTTGTGCTTCTCTCAAAGATAGCTCCTTTATTCTCTCTCCAAAGCTATTTAATATTTCATAAGGCATTTCCTCGTAATTTACATTAGCTTTACTAAAGCTATAGCTTTTTAGAATATCCTGAGCATCCTTAGCATAATCCTTATGAACTACAATAAGCACATTGATTTCATCCTTAACCTCACTTAATATTTCTATGTAAGAATAAGGAATTTCTCTGTCTAAGCTTTCTCTAAAGGTATCCTTAAAGGCTTTTGGCAAAGTACCTAAATAGCAAGCTACTGAATTAAGAGCTTTTAAATCACCAAAGGCACAATCCAGTTTGTTCCAAGGAGTTAGCAGCTCCACCTCTGAGTGTATTTTTGAAACTTCATTTTTTAAAGAAGCTAATTCTTCATCTTTTTCTTTCAATGCTTCATAAATATCCTTCCAAGAGGTCTTGCTTCCAATTTCATTTAACTCTGAATATGTAATACTTTTTTTGCCTTTCATAAGAGCCTTCATGCCTTTTTCCTTCTCCACATATGGCTCTAACATATCCAGTGTAAATCTTACTTTCGCTAAATCTCCTTCAATTTCAGAAAGTTCTTCCTTTTGGGAATCCTTCATGAGGAAATTGAATTCTTCCTCTGCATTCTCTTGCAGATTTACAAATTGAACATTCTCAAATTTATGGAATTTATCTAGCAATGCTTCCTTTTGTGATTCAAAGGCAAATAAGGTGAATTTACTCATTTTAACTATTGCCATTAATCTTCACTATCCTCTCAATCACTAAATTAACAGCCTTATCCATAACCTCTTTAGAAATATTTAATATAGCTTCTTTTTCTGACTTACCCTTTTCTAAAATGGGGGCTGCTTCCTCATTACCAGAAGCAATAGCTCTATCTAATATGTTCTTAGCTTCAAGTTTTGCTTCATTGATTATTCTTTCGAATTCCTCCTCAGCCTTTGCATTAGCATTTTTCGCCAAATCCTTGCTTTGCTGCTGAGCATTTTTGATTTTTTCTTCTGCCAAAGCCTCGGCCTTTTTAATTTCATTTATTGCTTCTAAAGCCAAAATATATCACCACCTTCTAAAACAATTTTAATTATATTAAAATTTATATTCATTAATACTTAATATAGTATTAATTACAATATAGATATATTATTAATTATACTAGCTTTTATATTTTTTTCAACATAAATGAAGTTAATTAATAGTATAAATTCATTTATTTTTCACTAATTAAAAGGATTTCACAGGAATATTCCCGCTATTCATAAAAATAAATATATTTTTGTAGAAATATCAATATATATTTAATTCTTCTGTAATATCTCTTGATTTTTCTTTTTCATCTACTTCTGACAAAATATAATGTACTTTTGCACTAATTTTTTTACTTTTAACAAAATTTAATATATCTATATTAAATTTTTCAATATAATATTGGCTAGACTTTTTACCAAAGTTCTCTTTTAAGTATTCCCTAATGCTTCTCTCTTCATTTTCATTTAGAGTATTAAAGATAAACTCTGGCATCCCTCTCCTTTTGTTGGATTGCAAGTAATCATATCTAACTATTTCTTTTAAAGCTATATTATCCTCTTTTAGGATTTCCTTATTGAAATCTAAAAATACTTTATAATATTCTGAGTTAGATATACTTCTATGAAAATATCCTTTTTCATAAAAAAACTTTGACAGCTCTTCAAAAAAGTCAAAGGGCGACGGAAATTTATCTTGAAAAAAAGCTAAAATATTTTTGAATTTTTGTGAATTATAATATTTATCTACCATAGCCTCTATCTTCTTTAGCCTTAATAATTCAAAATAACTTATATCCTTCGTGCTCAAGATCTCGTAAGGCGGAAAAGGCGAATATCTCATTCCCCACTGCTTAGCCTCTTCTCTCATAGAAGAACCTTTTAAAAGCTTTAAAAATCCTAACTGTATCTCCTCAGGCCTAATAGAATGAACATCATTAAAGGACTTTTTAAAAGATTCAAAGTTTTCTCCTGGCAATCCTGCTATTAAGTCTAAATGTTGCTTAATGTTTTTGATTCTTTGCATCTCTTCTATCTTTTCTTTTATATCATCAAAATTAACAAATCTATTTATATTTCTAAGTACTTCGTCATTAGTGGTTTGCACTCCCACCTCAAATTGAAATCTGCCTTTAGGCGCTCTACTTAATAGCTCTATTTCTTCCTTTTTTAATATATCTGCAGAAATCTCAAAATGAAAAACGGTGTCTGTACGTTGATCTATAAGAAAGTTCCATATGGTCATAGCAAACTTACTATTGCAATTAAAGGTTCTGTCTACAAATTTTATCAACCTTACCTTTTTATCTATTAAAAATTGCAGCTCTCTTTTTACCCTATCTATATCTAAAAACCTCACACCATGTTGCGTAGAAGACAAGCAATATTTGCAATTAAAAGGACAGCCTCTTGAAGCTTCATAGTATACTATCTTATTATCTAATACTTCCTGCGCTTCGTAGGGAAATATTATATTGTTCATATTCATAAGCGGCCTTCTGCCATTATAATTAATCTTATACGCCTCTAATGAATCTGAATATTTATAGTATAAACCTTTAATTTCATTTAACTCTCTTAAATTTAACTTGTATTCTATAAACTCCCTATAAGCTTCTTCTCCTTCCCCCTCTATAACATAGTCTCCAGTACAATTTTTTAAAAATTCACAGGCATCGTAGCTAACCTCTGGTCCACCATATAAAATTTCTATATTATGGTCAATAATTTTTATCAGTTTAGATAACTCTTCTACATAGGTTATATTCCATATGTATGTGGAAAAAGCCACTACATCTGGCTTTTCTGCAATGATCTCTTCTAATATTTTTTCTCTTAATTCATTTATTGAAAATTCTTTTATCACCGCATCATAATTTAGATCCTTTGTGTAAGCTTTTAAATATCTTACTGCTAAGTTGCTGTGAATGTACTTTGAATTTATTGCTGTTAGTAAAATCTTCATCTTTATATAATCCCTTCCTTTTTGCTCTTATATAATATAATTCCTTAATTTCTCTTATTTCAAGTATATCGAAGTAAGGTTCAATAATCTTTACAGTGTTTTCCTTACTTTTAGATTTAAGTAAATTATAGTCCTTTATTCTAATCTCCTTCATCTTATTTTCTGGAAGCATTACTTTTATGGAACAGTGCAATACCTCATTGTATTTTTTGCTTATATCCCAAATCATAATTTCTCCATCTTCTTTAAGATAGTTTAAGCACTCTTTTATGATTTTTTTCATATCTACATTTGACCATAAAGAATTTAGATAAAAGAATAAGGTCACTACATTGTAATATTTATGCTCTATTTTCTCATTATCTTTTGAGTTTTCAATGTACTCAAGCTTTGTATCCTTATTGTAATGCTTATATAAATTATATATAATCCCATAATTTTTTCCACCTATATCTAATAAATTTCCTTTGAAGCTTTCTTTTTCTAAATTTATTGTAAATTCTTTCACCATGGTATCCTCCTCTTTCTAAGTATATCAATTATTTATTCCACATAAAAAAAATAACTCCTCCATTTTATGGAAGAATTATTGTTTTGAGGATACCTTAACATTATTCTCATAAAAATCCAACATAAAACCAGCGGTAGTTATTTGAGCTTCCCTCAATATAACAGAAGTCATTTTATAATACTTTTCCTCTTTACTTTGCACTGCAAAATATTTAGTATGAGTACTATTAGCTAATTTAGCATTATTCTTTATATAATCTTCTAAATTAGGATATCTAGATGTACCCTGTTCCACGGCAAAAGAATAATCCGTTAATAATTTTGATATTATCCAAAGTTCGAACTTTCTATGACTTTTCAGTAATTTATTATTTACATGGTGAGGCACCGTTGCATCTTGAATTAAATGACAGGAAGCTCCAAGATAAAACATAGCTTTATTTACATCTCCAGCTTCTAAAAACCTTACTGCACAATTATAGTATTTTTTACATTCTGTTAGAGCATCTGAAAATCCATACAATCCTCTACCTTTAGTTACATGATAGAAGTGATTGGAACTTTTAAAATCTTGATCCGCCCAAGTGACTCCTTCATTTAAAGGCTTAACATATTTTTTATAAAACTTTGAAGCTTCAGTATACCCATCATTATTAAGTATCTGTATTGCCTGAATATTTATAAACTTATGAACAATACAGTGGGTTTTTAGAACTATTTTTTTTAATGGATTTACTGCAAACATTAATCCCTTTAAAGCTCTTCCATAAGTAAATTCTATCTTATTTTTCATTTGGTGATTCCTTCTTTATTATTTATTTTTGCTCTTTATGAGCAATATTACTATTATTATTATAAATAATATCAATGTGCAATATATTACAATGTCTTTATTGTTCTTACCTTCAGCATAAATAGCTTTAATATTCTCTACGGAATATAAAACACCTTCCTTACCATCAAGTATGGCCAATCCGCCTTTATAAAACTTAATATTCTGTATTCTTGCATCTGCATTAAATTCTAGTTTATCTTTTAATATATCGCTCTTAGTTAATCCATATAATATATTATCTTTACTATCATAAAAATATATACTATCTTTCTCTCCTAGTATAGCATTTCTATCAATGGATAAAGAAGCCAAGGAACTTAAGTTATTATGCTGATGCAATGGTGCTGGTGGATTAGTGGTAGGATGCTTGTCCAACAAAAATCCTACTCTAAGTTCATTTTCCCCTTTAAACCTAGGAGAATCTACAGGATCTCCTCCACTATAATCTGGCCAACCATACCATAATCCAAGTTTTATCTCAAAGATATAGTCTGAATCACCTTTTATAGGTCTTAAACCTCTATCCTCCATACCACCTACAGAAGCTAAGATTTTACCTTCACTGTTATAATCTATGCCCTCAATATTTCTTATACCCCAAGCATACAATTCTACATTCTTAGTTTCCATATTTACCCTTATAACAGATGCATTTCCTGGGAAATGGGCTGGAATTATTTGACCAGAAACATTCTTTGTTTTATAGGGTATAAAGGCTCCTGTGGTACCTTTATCAAAATTCTTGCCTTTAATAGTTATAGCTTTAGGAGTTATATCGTAACTAAAAGGATACTTTTCTAGCCATAAATTATCTGGACCTACTACTCCTGAATTTGTAACAGCTCCTATAGTTACATACACAGAATTATCTTTAATAATTACTTTGCTTTTGTTATAGTCCCCATAATTGGGTATATCCTTAATTATTATCTCTTTAGAACCGCTTTTTATATTATAACTATATACATTAGTTTTAGAAGAAAAATATAAAAATTCTTTACTATAAGCTAAAGAAGCTATATCTAATTCTTTATCTTTTAGCATAATATTGCTCTTACCACTATTATCTATAGATTGTATTCTATCCTTAAAAGCAATATAACAATTTCCTTCCTCATCATAGACAAAATCTCTGGCATCTTTTAAGCCCTTATATAAAACTTTCCATGAAATATTTTTGTCCTTAATCTTTATATCATAGGTTTTATAATACTTCATCATTATAAAAATCATAGCTATTAACACTATAAAGCATATTATAAAATTAACAAACTTTTTCATTATTCCTCCGAAATTAATTGCTTACTAATATATATTTATTAATACAACAAATAATTACATATTAAGGAGGTATATATATAAAATATAAAGTGTTACACTTTTATATTTATATTATACAATATTGATTTTTAATTTTAAAGATATATGCTTTTAATTAATAATAATTATTATATGTTCTTTTTCTACAGCTTTTAATGCATTGAATATTTTCTTAATTCTAGCATTTTCAATTTGAAAAAAATATTTATCGTAATAAGCTACAGCGTGCTCTTCTCTTTTTTTAGCCAATTCTAACAGTTTAATATCGTTATCATATTTTTCATAGCTTATATCAGCTAATTTGGGTAGTTCAGTAATACCTATTAATCTCCTATGAATATTGGCATGCATGAATTCAATCGTTGAAAGATCTTCAAAGACTTTTTTATTTTTAAAATCCTTGCATAGCCTAGAAGCCTTATTATAAAAATCACCATTAAAGACTTCTAGCTTCATAGCATGATCTAAAATTTTTACAGTGTTTGGATCTAATTCCTCATAAAAGGCTAAGTCTTTTTCGTACTCCTCTTGAATAAACTCCTTTCCTACTCCGCAAAAGGGACAGTAAAATAAATCCCCCTTATCCTTATGTTTATTTAAAAATGCATTGGAATTTAAATTATAATTTTTTTCGTTAATTATCATTCCGCATATGACACATCTAAACATATTCTCCCACCTCATTTTCTATATTTTATAGTATCACAATAGATGTTTTGCGAACAACTTAAATTTTTAAAATTCCCAGGTTTAAACTAAAACTATGAATATAAATTTTAGAAACAGAATAATAATTAATGTTACTACTATTAAGGAGAGAATCTTGTAAAAGAGCTAATAATGAAAAAAGATAAATTTTATAAAAACTCGTTTTTACTCACGCTATCCAATTTAACTACTGGTGTATTAGGCTTTATGTTTTCTATAATCCTTTCTAGAGAGCTTGGCGCCGAGGGTATGGGACTATATGGATTAGTTATGCCTATATACAATCTATTTATCTGCCTTATCTGCGCTGGAGTTATCACTGCTATATCAAAATTATCTGCAGTTTATTACGATAAAAATGAATTTGGAAACTTAAAAAAAACTGTAAGAACTACTATAATATTTAATTTAATATGGGCTCTTTTAATAACATTTTTAGTTTTTATTTTTGCACCATACATAAGTAAATTTGTAATTAAGGATGAAAGAACCTTAGACGCTATAAGAATAACTTGTCCTGCTATGGTATTTATATGTATATCCAATATCTTCAAGGGCTACTTTTACGGTATTTCCAAAATTACCGTACCAGCATTTATTGATATATTTGAGAAGGCCGTAAGAATAGGAATAATACTTGTAATTTCAAAATTATTTTCTCCGGATAATATTACTGCTACAGTAACCTCAGCTTATATAGCTCTTTGTATCGGGGAATTTATCAGCTTACTTTTACTTTATATATACTATAAAAAAGATTCCCTTAAGCTGCCTAAAGCTTATTGTAAAACGGAAGGGAGAGCACAGCTGCTATTTAACGTTTTAGTTATTGCCGTACCCCTATGTTTAAATGGATTTTTATCAACCACCTTAGCCACGGTTTCTACCTTAATTGTTCCTCGTAGATTATTAGTTGCTGGTTTTGAATATAGTACTGCCCTTTCTTTAATTGGCAAGTTCACTGGAATGACTTTAAATATAGTATTTTTCCCTATGATAGTTATATCTTCCATATCTACTATACTAATTCCGGACCTATCGCAAACCATGAATAAGAAAGATATTTATTCTGCAGAGAAAAGAATATACGAAGTGCTTAAGATTTCATTTTTATTAGGATTATCTACTTTAATAATTTGCAATAATATACCCGATAGTCTAGGTGTTATGTTTTTTAATCGCAATGACTTAGGTCCCTATATTAAATTTGCATCCCTCTGCGCTCCATTATTTTACTGTGCGGCTAGCACCTATGGCATGCTGAACGGTTTAGGAAAGCAGAGTATTATACTTAGAAACTCTTTAGTTATATCTATTATTGAGGTATTTTGCCTTTATATCTTAACTGCTGTTAAAAATATAAACATATTTGGATATGGAATTACAATAATGATAACTTCAGTATTAACACTATGCCTAAATCTCTATGAAATAAATAAGGTTTGTAAAATAAGGCTTTCTCTACCTAATATTCTTATAAACTTATTTTTTGCGTTACTGATCTATTATCTGATATCTTATATAAATCTGATACTTCCAAGCTCTTTGGGCTTAATAAAATATTTAATTATTATATTATTAGGATTTTCATTACTGATTATCTCAATGATAGCCGAAGAAAGGAAGGAATACTAAAAGAATTTTCTCATAAAATACTATGATCTATGATAGAAATATAAAAAACAAAGCTTGGCTAAGTATTTAGCCCTAAGCTTTGCTTTTTAATTCTATCTGATTCTTTTTATTACAAAAGAAGGTATTAATTTTAATAATCTAGCTGGCATGATTGCTAAATCTTTTTTCGTAATTCCTCCAGTGAGAATTAACCCATAACCATATACTACCATACCAACAGCAATTGATACAAGAGTAGGTATAGAACTTATTATTCTACTATGAATATGATTTATAAGAAGGGTTTCTACATTAAAATAGGTGATATAAACGATAAGTCCCATAAAGGCAGAGGCTACTAAAGGTTTAAAAGCGTGCTTAAGTAAACTTATCCTAATCTTAAGAGTTTTTCTCAGTGCTATATTATTTATGATCATAGGTATTAAGAAACATAGAATGCTTCCTATTATCGCCCCATTTATATTTATCTCTGGCATTGCAATGAATATGTAGTTAGAAATTAGTTTTGCTAATATACCTACCCCTAAGGATACTAAAACTATGTATAGTCTGTTCATACTTTGAAGTATAGTGGTTTGTATTTGCACCACCGCCATCAAAACCACCACAATAGAACCATACTGCATAAGCTGTGCTCCTCCAGAAAATCTTTCTGAAAACAGCAATGTATACAAAGGTTTACTTAAAACTGCTAGTCCCACTGCAGAGGGTATAGAAATTAAATAGCTTACTCTCAAAGCAAAATTTATCTTTTCCTTTACCGCTTTTTTATCATTTAAAACCACAGATCTAGATATAGCCGGAAGCACCGCAGCTGAAAGAGCAGCTATGATTGCTAAAGGTACATAGATCAAAGTCTTATATTTACCTAAGAGAGCGTATTTAATATTTCTATCAAGCTCACCAAAGCCAGCTACTTCTAATCTGATCTTAACTAGGGCCATATCTATTACAGCTCCTAAATATTGCATTCCAGAGCTTAAGGTTAAAGGCATTCCATATTTAATTAGCCTTTTTAATAATTGTTTATTGGATAACCTCTTAACTTCTGGCGAATTAATCTCACTTTTAGTAACTTTGATAGCTCTATGCTTTTTGTAAAGCATCATTAAGTAAATTACCGCTATTAGAGCACCAACTGTTGTACCTATGGTTCCTCCAGCAGCTCCAAGCTCAATGTTTTTACCTATAAGGATATATGCAAAAAACAGACTTAATACAATGTTAGCAATTTGCTCAATTATTTGAGATATTGCAGTAGGAGTCATTATGCTTCTGCCTTGAAAATAACCTCTATAGGCTGATAAAACAGAAGTTACTAACACTGTGGGAGATAATGCTATAATTGCATAAAAGGATTTACTACTCTTAGTTGCATTTGCTATGGGCTGAGCAAATATCATAAGCAGTAATGAGGCTAAAGTCCCCACTAAAAGCAGTAAAGCTCTAGCTATCTTAAAGGTTTTTACTGCATCCTTATAATTATTTAATGCTATGAGCTCAGAAACCTGCTTTGCCACTGCCACTTGCATACCAGCAGTGGTCATAACATAGATTAAGCTAAAAATGTCATAGGATGCGGTATAAATTCCATAACCTTCATCTCCAATTATCTGTAATAATAAAGGTACATACAGCAAGGATAATATTTTCACTAATATCCCTGCTATGGACAACACCGCAAATCCCTTTGTGGTGGATTGCTCTTTCATCTCTCTCTCCTCAATCCTAACTAAAATTTAAACACATCATATTTAATCTTTTTAAAAATAGGCGGCAAAGTCTCAGCAATAGTTTTATTGTTTAAATAATCTAGTCTCTCGGGACAATCTCTAAAAATTAGCTTATAAGCATATAGGAATTGATAATTCAAGCCATATTTATTAGTAAAAAAGCTATTTAACTTCTTATCCCCATATTTATTATCCCCTACAATAGGATTTCCTAAGTGGGATAAGTGTGCCCTTAGCTGATGACTTCTGCCTGTAATTAAATCTATTTCTATAAAAGAGAATAGACCATTAGTCTCTAAGGTTTTAACCTCCATGGATATCTGTTTTGTATTTGATCTCTTTTCGTTATAGATCTTTGAGATATTTTCACCTTCATCTTTTAAAATATAAGCATCATATCTTCCATCCTTTATTCTTCCTTTTACTAAGGCTACATAATATTTATTTATTCTCCTGTCTCGTATCATTTCATTTAACAATTTTAATGCTTCGAAATTTTTGCCAAAAATAACAATACCTGAAGTATTTCTATCTAATCTATTACAAGAGGCCGGCGTAAAGGTCAACTCCTTTTCTGGAATATAATCTCCCTTTTCATGTAAATAGGACAAGACATAATCCGTTAGGGTAGGCTCTCCATTTTTTCTGTCTGAATGCACTAAAACATCGGGCCATTTTTCAACTAACAGCATGTTTTCATCCTCATAAGTAACTTTAAAATTTGCTTCTACCTTTTGAAAGTTAATTTCCTTCTTCATATGACTTTCTACGTATTTTATTTCTAAAAAGTCCCCTTCAGCCAGCATATATTTCTCTTTTACTTTTTTATCATTAACCTTAACATCACCCTTTCTTAAGCACTTATATATAGCGCTTAAGGGTACATCCTTTAATAATTTTCTTAAAAATTTATCTATTCTCTGTCCTGCTTCATTAGGTCCTATGTTTATTTTCACAAAATCACTCCTAAGTCTTCAAATTGTTTATCTATAGTTTAAAAAGTCAAAAGCTGTTTGACATTGTATAGCTACTCCTAATGGGAGACAATCCTCTTCGATATCAAATAAACTTCCATGGGCAGGTTTATCAATACCCTTAATAAAATTTGCACTGCCTAAAAAGTAAAAAGCTGAAGGTCTCTCCATAGAAAAATATGCAAAGCTTTCTACTCCCATACTAGGATATTCTAATTCTAAAATATTTTCGCTGCCAACTATCTTTTCTGCACCTTCTTTTAATAACTTTATCATATTATCATCATTATATAGACAAGGATAGCTCTCTTCTATATTTATTTCACAGCTAGCCTTCATGGTTTTGCAAATACCTTCTGTTATTTCAACCAATCTTTTCTTGGCTAATTCCCTATGCTCGGTTTTCATAGTTCTAATTATGCCCTTAAGCTCTACCTCTTCAGGAATAATGTTTTGAGCAGTGCCTCCATGTATACTTCCTATGGTAACTACCGCCGGAGATTGAGGTGGTATCTCTCTGCTTACAATACTCTGTAATGCCATAATAACCTGACTCGATATAAAAACCGGATCTATGGTATCTTCTGGGTGAGCTCCATGACCACCCTTACCCTTTATTTTGATAGTAAAAGGGTTAGATGCAGCATTAAACACTCCTTGCTTTATACCTACTTTACCTGCCTCAATAGCTTCAGATACATGAAGTCCTATTACTCCATCTACCCTTGGATTCTCTAGGATTCCTTCCTTAATCATAAATCTAGCTCCTCCTACGGTTTCCTCCGCAGGCTCAAAGATTAGTTTTACATTTCCTTTTAGCTTATCTTTATGTTTATTTAAAATTTTAGCTACTCCTAGAAGCACAGTCATATGAGCGTCATGGCCGCAAGCGTGCATTTTACCCTCAACCTTTGAAGCATAACTACAGCCTTTGTTATCCTTTAGAGGTAAAGCGTCGATATCCGCTCTTATGCCAATAGTCTTTTTCTTTACGCCATTAGAAGCTGCACCTTTTATAATAGCACAAATTCCTGTATTGGCAACGGATAAATAAGAAATTCCTTCGCTATCCAAAAATTCCTTTATTACCTTTGAGGTTCTATACTCTTCAAAACCTAATTCAGGATTTTGGTGAAAATCCCTTCTCCAAGCTATGAGTTGTTCTTTAATATTTTCAGCTTCTTCTAAAAAATTTATATTATAATCAGTCATGTTGCTTTCTCCTTACATAAATTATTGTTTCCAGTATATTTTTATGGAATCCCCTTCATTTAACTTGTCGTAATACCCTGCTTCTTTTCCATTAAGCTCTAAAACTATCCTTCCTCTAGGTATAGTTAAATCGAAATCTATAAAATCAAAAACATCTATAAATACATACTCTCCCTTTCCCTTTAAAACTGTAGTATTATCATTAACCACTATAGTTATTGTATTATCATCCTCTACTTTATTCATCTCTTTTTCATTACTAACTATAATATCCTCAGCTATCTGTGCTTCTTGAGGAGTATCTTTTAGTTTTTCTTCTAAATCCTCATTTTCAGTTTCATCTGCTATGACTTTATAAATTCTATCGCCTTCTTTTATCATATAATCCTCAGACACCAATTCTTCTCTTAAGGAAAATTTCATATTCCCCACGGAATCTTCCTGATATAAAAAATACTTCTTAAAGTCTCCAACTGTAGCAGGATATATAATTAAAACCTCATCGTTTTCATGAATTAAGGTGTTTATACTTACTTTTTCCCCATTTTTAAAGCTTATGGGTTCTAAGTTTTGAATTATATCGTTGTAAAAGAAGCTAATAGCATTAACATTGTTAATGTAATCTAAAATTTTAGGTTCTGCATCTTTTCCATCTTGAGCCACAGTTATCTCTATGTTGTCACCTTCATTAACCTCGGATTCAAGAGAAGATGTCCTTCCGTTAATTTTAATTTCCGCATTAGATGCTAAAGAACCAAAAGCCAGTCTTTTCCCTCCATTTAACGTGAATCTAATATTTTTACCATTTCTGCCCATAAGGATTTTAGGATTTATACCCGCCTGAAGCATTACATCGGTTACAGTATGCTTATGAGAATTAAATAAGCTTATAACATTGCCATTAAGAATTACATTTATAAAATCATGTCCGGAGTTTTTTATAGCGATTAGAGCTATACCTAATACTGTAACTCCAATACTACCTAACTCATTATCTAAGCAGATGCAGTCTGATACTGCATCTCTTCCTTTAATTCCTATACGTTGTAAGGGCAGGTTGAGCTTTTTAGATAAGAATTCTTTTAATCTAGGAGTATGCGCCCCTCCTCCAACTAAAAATACCGCATTAGGAGCTTTTCCTCCATTTAAGTCTATTATCTTAGTTCCTATTTCCTCCGTAATTTTTTCAACTACAGGTAATATAACTCTAATAACTTCCTCTGAAGTCACTTCATTTTCTAATCCTAATACATCAGTATATGTAATATTTTCTTTTTCGCTGCATTGCTTTTTAATATATTCAGCAGTGTTAAAATCCACTAAGTAATTCTGAGCTATTATTTCTGTTATCTCGTCTCCTGCCATAGGTACCATACCAAAGGCAGATATAGTATCTTTACTGCTTATGGCAATATCAGAAGTACCTGCCCCTATATCTACCAGGGCTAGATTTAACAATCTTAAGCTCTGTGGTATAGCAGCCTCTATAGCTGCTATAGGCTCCAAGGTTAAACTAAACACATTAAGATTCACTTTCTTCATTACTGCATATAAGCTATCAACTACAGACCTAGGCAAAAAAGTAGAAATAACTTCCACAGATATATTTTCTCCCTTATGAGCCAATAGATTAGATATTACATAGCCATTTAAATAATAACTTTTTACTGTATATCCAACGCAATATAGCTTTCCCTCTGTTTGCTTATTTACATCCTCTTCTGCTTTTTTTACAGCTGTTAATTCTAGGCTCCTAACCATTTCTTTATCTATATCTTTTTCACTATCTATATCCATATCAGCTTTTGCTAAAGATGTCCTTAAAAATCTTCCCGCAGCAGCAATAGCCACATCAGTAAGCTTAATGCCTAAATCTTTTTCTAATTCACTTTTAACAGTCTGTACTGTATTAGCTACTAAGTTAATATCATGAATTTGACCATCTACCATAGCTCTTTCTTCATGTTCCACATACTTTTCTGCTAATATCCTTAGCTTTTTATCCTTAACCACACCAACAGCACCTATTATTGACCTAGTTCCTATATCTAAAGAAAAAATTACATCCTTAGGATTCATGTTTGAAAGCTCCATACTAATACCTCTTCGCTAAATAATTTAAAAGCTCATATTCTAATTTGAACATGAGCCTAATAAAATTATATAATATAAAATTTTAATATTCAATAATCTAGGGTTTCTAACTCAACTATAACTTATAGGAGTCTGTGAAAAAAGGTGTTCTATAGGTTTCCCTACACCGCGCGTGGAACTCCACGAGCGGCCCGTGAAAAAGAACACCTATGTTTTCACATCCTCCTATACATGCACCATAATAACTTAAAACTGTGATTTTGGAACATGTATAAGTTAAGTTTCGATACAGAAACCCTGTATATGCATTATTCTTCCAATGTCAATATTTCTTGCTTCTCAATAACATAGGGCAGCTTTTTTACTAAATCATATATATATTTAGATTTTAATTGATCTTTTAATACCTCATTTTTTGATATTTTATTATAGTAAAGCAGTTTACACCAAAAATCCACAAAATCTTCTTTAGTAATAAAGGTAGTATCATCATTTTCTCTTACAACGAAACCATTAGTAAATCTCTCTACAACCTTAAAATCTAATGGTTGATCTTCATTTCCTAAGATCTCACTTATATCTTTCCACATAGTTTTAAAGGCTATCATAAACCATTCCCCTTTCCAATGAAATGTGATATATTAAATGAAACAATTGCATTTCATATTCCCCATCATTATCAAGTAATAGTATAACACATTTATATAAAAAAGCATACTTTTTAAATCTTCTAAATTTTTTCTATAAGACCATTAACGATCAATATATCTAAATCAAACTTTCTTACTATATCATTAAATTTAATATCTATTTCTTTTTCTTTGATTTCTTGTATTATACCCTCTTTAAAAGCTTTATGAAAAATTTTATCTCCCTTTTTATACTTACCAATATATTCATTTTCAATACCACATTCTTCAATAAATCTAGATTTTTCTTTCATCTTCCCTCTGATATTTCTAGTTGAGATTAAATAAAGATTGTCTATAGCTCTAGTTACAGCTACGTAAAAAAGTCTTCTCTCTTCTTCTATGTTTTCCATACTATTTATATGGGGTATATTATCTTCATTACAGTTTATTACGTAAACATTTTTAAACTCCATACCCTTCACGCCATGAATGGTGCTTATTATTACTCCCTCTTCATTACTAGTGGGTTTATTTTTACTTACTTCTTCTTTGAATACTTCTATGTGTGCCAAAAAAGATATTATACTATTATATCCTTCTGCAGAACTTTTAAACTCTTCCATTATCTCTTCCAATTCTTCAATGCTTAATTTAAATTTATTACAATATTCTCTTAAATAGTCTATGTACGCCAAATCCATTATTATGTAATCAATAGCACTTCTAAGAGACATTTTATTTAAACTTTGTATAGTACTCTTTAACTTATCCATAACCTTCATTTGGAAATCTGCTGCTTCACAGTAGTTTTTAAAAATATAAAAACAATCTTCTTTATATTTATATTCTTTAATTATGTCTAAATTACTTCTGCTTATATATCTAAAAGGTTTATTTATTATTCTTATAAAGCTCTCTCTATCAAAAGGATCTATACTTAATTTAAGATAAGAGATTAAATCCTTACATATAAAATGTTCATAAAAATTATATTCTTTGTCCAATATAACAAAAGGAATTTTTTTTCTTATAAATCCATCAATTAAACTCCTGCTTTCCATATTAGTTCTATATAGTATGGCATTGTCCTTATAATGGAACTCTTCACTATTTTGCTTGCTTATAATGTCTATAATCTTTTCAGTTTGCTGTCCCTCATTATACGTATTTTTCCATACAATAGTTTTATTATCTTTTCTAAAAGGAATTATATTCTTTGAATTTCTTATCTTATTATTAATGATAATTTTTTTAGAAAGCTCTACTATGTTGTGAGCACTTCTATAATTATATGAAAGATATATCTTATGGCCCTTCTTAAAATGCTGAGAAAAATTTACCATGCATTCTGGCTTAGAACCCCTAAAAGAGTATATGCATTGATCTTCATCCCCCACTGCAAACAAGGAGTTATCCTCTGCTAAGGTTTTTAATAGCTCAATTTGTAGTCCATCACAATCTTGAAATTCATCTACTAATATGTATTTAAACAGTCTCCTATACCTTTGAAGCAGCATAGGTTCTTTTTCAAATAGCAATTTACATTTTATCTGTAAGTCGTCAAAATCTAAAAGTCCCTTTGAAGATTTATATTCTTCATAATTTTTATAGCATTCCTTAAAAATATCTTTGTCCATAGAAGGAGTAAAATCCTCAATTTTGATAAAGCTTGATTTAAAAATAGAAATATTGTTTAAAAGCTCTTTTACCTTATCTTCACTGACTTCATCTAAATATTTAACTAAAGTAGCATTTATTACTTTAAAGCTATCATAGGCTTCAATTATATTTATTTCTCCATAGGCTCTTCTTAATATTTTATAAAACAAAGCATGAAGTGTGCCGAAAAATGGAGCCTTACTTCCACTAGCTAATCCCAAAAACCTATTTTTCATATTTAAGGCGGCAGCTTTAGTAAAAGTTATTACTATTATATTATCTGGATTCACATTTTTCTCGTTAATTAGGTGCACCACCCTATTAATTATAACGGTAGTTTTTCCGCTTCCCGGAGCTGCTACTACTAATAAATTCTTTTTGCTGCTAGTTACAGCTTCCACTTGAAATTTATCTAAATTACGATACATAAATAACCTCTTTCTGCATATAAACTATTTATAACAAATACATATTTTCCTGCCAAAATATGATAACTTTCAATATTTCCTCGATGTATATATTAATTTGAAAATTTAATGCTAGATTTAATATTAAAAATCTTTTATCATTAATTATATCCAATTTTAAAATATATTTTAACTATTGTAAAATTTTTTTTAAGGTATTAAAATAGATATGATTTCATCATATACACTGTAGAGGAGAGTAACTATGAAAAACTCAACAAGATTTAATGTTATGAATGAAAGAAATCTTACAATGCTTGTAGATTTCTATGAATTAACTATGGGAAATGGTTATATAAACAGTGAAGTATCTGATAAAATAGCCTATTTTGATATGTTCTTTAGAAGGGTGCCTGATGGCGGAGGATATTGCATAATGGCTGGAGTAGAACAGCTTATTGAATATTTGGGCAGCCTTAAATTTACAGATGAGGATATATCGTATCTAAGGAGCAAAGAGATTTTTTCAGAAGAATTTTTAAATTACTTAAAGAATTTTAAATTTTCTTGCGATGTTTGGGCTATTCCTGAAGGAAATCCTGTATTTCCAAATGAACCTTTAGTTACAGTACGAGGTCCTATCATTCAAGCTCAATTTATTGAAACTATGATTTTACTTACAATAAATCATCAAACCTTAATAGCTACAAAAGCAAATAGGATTTGCAGAGCAGCTGGAAATAGACCCGTTATGGAGTTTGGTTCAAGAAGAGCTCAAGGTTATGACGGTGCCATTTATGGAGCAAGGGCTGCTGTTATAGGCGGTTGTAGCTCAACAGCTTGTACTATTGCTGAAGAGATGTTTGGAATACCGTCAGCAGGCACTATGGCTCACAGCTGGGTTCAACTTTTCCCAAACGAGTATGATTCTTTTAAAGCTTGGGCTGAATGTTATCCTGATAACTGCACATTACTTGTAGATACCTACAATGTTATAAAATCCGGTATCCCTAATGCTATCAAAGCTTTTGATGAAGTAGTTATCCCTAAAGGCTATAGACCAAAAGCTATAAGAATAGATAGTGGTGATATTACCTATTTAACAAAGCGTTGCAGAGAAATGCTAGATGAAGCTGGATACCAAGATGTAAAAATAATAATTTCAAACTCCCTAGACGAACACATAATCATGGATGTATTAAATCAAGGAGCAAAAGTGGATGGTTTTGGTGTAGGCGAGCGCTTAATTACCGCAAAATCAGAACCAGTTTTTGGTGGTGTATATAAACTCTGTGCCATTGAGGAACCTTCTGGTATAATCCCCAAAATAAAAATTAGTGAAAATGAAGAAAAAATAACTAATCCAGGTTTTAAGAAAATATATAGAATCTTCGATAAGGATAGCCATATGGCTATAGCCGACTTGATTACTTTAAATCATGAAACCATAGATGTTACAAAGCCTTTAGAAATTTTTGATCCTATACACACCTGGAAAAAGAAGAAGATTAAAAATTATTATGTTAAGGATTTAATGGTTAAGATATTTGAAAATGGTAAGCCTATTTATGAGAGCCCTAGCGTTATGGAGATTAAAAGCTTGGCAGAAAAAGAATCTGCAAAACTTTGGCCAGAAGTATTAAGATTTGAAAACCCACATAGCTACTATTTAGATTTATCTTCAGATTTATGGAATTTAAAACAGAGCTTACTTCATAAGTACTCTGATATATATGAGGAATAAAAAAAGTTGCAATGCAACTTTTTTTATTCTTTAAATTCTGGAAACCAAATAGCCATTTCACGTTTAGCGCTATCTATGCTATCTGAAGCATGCACCAGATTTTTTGTAGTCTCACCGCTAAATCTTCCTCTTATACTGCCCATATCTGCTTCTAGAGGATTTTTATTACCATTTATTTTTCTTACTAATTCAATGGCATTTTCCCCCTCTATTATCATAGCACATAGATTATCTTCAGTTATGAATACTACCAAATCTTCAAAATAGCTTCTTCCTTTATGTTCAATATAATGATTTTCAGCTAATGCTCTATCTGCCTTTACGATTTTTAGGGAAGATATGTTTAAATTCTTTTTTTCATAGATACTTATTATTTCGCCTACTAATTTTCTTTTAACTCCATCAGGTTTAATTAATACTAAAGTTTTTTCAATTGCCATATGTATCCACCTCTCAACATAGTAATAATACTATGTATTGACAAATTTAATAATATTTAAACACTAATTCATTAAATTTAAAACTAGTCTTTATAAAAAGACTAGTTTTACCATAAAATATTATCGTAAGATTCATTAAAATCAGGATCTAAGTCATATTCTAATAACTCTTTAATCCTAAAAGAATGTTTATTTTCATATAACTTAAAAGGACAACCTTCCTGAGTCCTCTCCTCTTCCATATAAAAAACACAATCCTTAAAGCATTCTACCTTCTCTTTAGTTGTAGACCAAAACGGGCATTGATTCATATTACTCGCCTCCTGTTTTTATACCAATTATTATTTTTATTATATTCTAATTTTTTAGAAATTTAAAGCCAAGTATTAAAATTTAGAATTTTCTAATTATTTTTAATTATTTTGCTGAGTGATATCTAAGATGATATATAAAATGTATAAATAACCTCAAACCAGCATTTAACCTTTTGCTATAGAAAAAATCTACGTATATTACCACTATATTCCACATACAATCTAAATGTCAAGAAAAAATCCTTATAAAATCCTCAAATTTGATGTAAAAAAATAATTTATATGATATAATGATCTGAGTGTCAAAAAGTGTTTTCTCCTTGTACCCACTATAAAAAAAGGGAGGGTTTGATATGAGCTTGGTTAAGTGTACTACTATTAACAATAGTTTTTCACAAAATATTATCTGTTTTATAGCAATTAAGTTTTATAAGAGAATGCTAAAAAAATTTGCGGGTAACCAAGGTATATGGGAAGTAATAAAATTAAAACATTGTTTTGGGCTTCCACAAGAAAGGCTTTTTGACATTAAAACTCTATTTAAGGAAGGAGTATTAAAAAGCTATTTCTTGAAAATCATTTATTGAATTGGAGGTAATTTCAATGGAAAAAAAACTTTATTTTATTGCTCTGCTTATTTTAACTATTGCTATGCTTATTTTTGTTTTTAAAGTATATTTAAAAAGCATAACTACCAATAAATTAGTTAAAATAGCTATAGTGGCAGCTTTATATGCACTTTTAACTATTAACTTAGCGCCTATAAGCTATGGATTCATACAATTTAGACTTTCAGAAGTAATGGTATTATTAGCCTTTATAGATCCTCTTTATATACCAGCCTTAGTACTAGGATGCATAATGGCTAATATATTTAGTCCACTAGGTATGATAGATGTCTTTGTAGGCAGCTTTGCTACTTTATTGAGTGTTTATATGATTAACAAGTCTAAAAACTTATTCTTGGCATCTTTATGGCCTTGTATAATGAACGGCATATTTGTTGCCGCTGAATTATATTTGCTAAACATAGCTCCTTTCTGGGCTTCAATATTATATGTTGCTCTAGGCGAGTTTGGAGTAGTTTCAATTATAGGAGTTCCTCTATTTAAGACTCTGCTTAGCAACAACAAAATAAATAGTATTTTAAAGATATAAAAAAAGTCCTTTTAAAAGGACTTTTTATTTTAAATTTTTAAATATCTAAAATTTCAAAAATCGTCATTATTTTACTTTAGAGAATTCGCTAGGGGTATATCCAGTATATTTTTTAAAGATATGAGAAAAATATCTGTAATCTGGATACCCTAGTTTAGATGCTACTTCTGTAACCTTTATATTAGGATCTCTAAAATATTCCTTTGCTTTTTCCATTCTCAGCTTAGTAATATATTCAGAAAATCCAATTCCTAATATCTTTTTAATCTTTCTGCTTAAATAGCTTTCACTTAAATATGCCGTCTTTGCTACATCATTTAAAGATATATCTTCGTGATAGTGTTGTTTTATATATTCCAAGGCCTTTTCTATCCCACTATCTTGGGTTTCTATACTGAATTCCTTTAATTCATCTAAACAAGATATGATTATGCTATTTACAAGTTCGTAAATTTCATCTAAAGTATTAAGCTTTGAGATCTGCTTATAAGCATCAAATTCTCCACTTGCAACCTTTGCAATAACTATATTATATTCTTTTAATAACTTTAAAGCAGAAAGTATTACTTCAATGCTGAATTCCTTAATTAGCTTGGACTTTACTTTTAATTTCTTGAAAATCTCATAATACACTTGCTTTATCTGCTTTTCTACATTCCTCTTATCTTTTGCATTTATAGATAAAATAATTTCTCTTTTGTATTTTTCTATTAACAAATTTAAGGTTTTACTCTCTATTATATCGTGAGCTTCATATTTATAAAAATTTATACTACCTCTTCCCTTGTATAGTTTATCATAAAGGGCCTCTTTACTTTCAGAATATAGTCTATTCATATTTTGTATTAAACCAATTGTAGATAAACCCATGCTGACACTTATCTTACATTTTTCCTTTATTTCCTTTTGTATAAAGGATAGTAAAGTAACTATTTCTTCTTTATCTTTTATATGCTCCGTATCTATTATTATGGCAAGTCTGTCTTGATGACACTCTATAACATAGCAATCTTCGTTAATGTTTTCATAAATAATATTTTTAATCAACCGATTTTGAGTATAAATTAAATCTTCTCTTCCCTCTTCTAAAATATTATGATAATTGTCATTTTCTATATTTACTACAATAATTTTTCTTAGCTTAACTTTGCTTGCATAGAGTATCTCTTCAATTATATCTATATTGGTGATCTTACCTCTCATAATATCTAGTAATATTTTTTCTCTAGTGAAATTCTTTTCTTCTCGTATTTTAAGTGCCTCTAAAGAGGCCTTTGATACAGCCTCCAAAAACTCGTTTTCATCAATGGGCTTTAATATAAAGTCTAGAGCATTAATTTTAATTGCGGCTTTAGCATACTGGAATTCATCATAACCAGTGATTATTATAAATTTGCAATCTGGCAAATATTCTTTAATTTTTTCTGCCATTTTAATCCCATCCATGCCAGGCATCTTTATATCTGTGATTATTATATCAGGTTTAATTACTTTACTTAGTTCTATGGCTTTAAAAGCGTCTTCTGCCTCTCCGCTTAATTCACAGCCAAGGCTCGTCCAATTTATAGTCCTTTTCATACCTTCTCTAGCAAGGTATTCATCATCTACTACTAATACTTTAATCATTTATATCACCTTTTTTTTCGTAATGAAGGTTATCATTATAAGGAATTTTAATGCTTACGCAAGTAAACTCTCCTTTTTTCTCTACACTCACTCCAAAAGCATCTCCATATTGAATTTTCACTCGCCTATCTACGTCATTTATACCTATACCTTCTCCTTTTGCAGTACTATTTCCAAATCCAATGCCATTATCTAAAATATCAAAATACAACTTCCTATCTCTTGCATATACATTAATTTTAATCTCACCCTTACCTATTTTTTGCTCTATGCCATGAATTATAGAGTTCTCTACTATAGGCTGAAGCATTAATTTTAATACCTTATAATTCTTTATATTTTCCTCTACATCTATAAATACTTCAAATTTGTCCCCATATCTTGTCTTTTGAATGATTAAATAATTCTGTATCTGTTCTATTTCTTGACCTATAGTTACCAGATCTTCATGGCTACTTATGCTATATCGTAAAAACTTTCCCAAGGCAGTAACCATGGTGGATACTCCTTCAAAATCATTTAATTTCGCCATCCAATTAATAGATTGTAAAGTATTGTATAGAAAGTGTGGATTTACTTGAGCCTTTAAAGCGGTAAACTCAGCCTGCTGAAGAAGAAATTGTTTTATGTAAACCTCTTCAATTAACCTGTTGATTTCTTTTATCATATCATTGAAACTTTTTCCCAGCTGGGCTATTTCATCATTACCTATAATAGGAAAATTAATATTTCTTTCGCCCTCCTCCACCTTTTTCATTATATTAGATAATTCATTGATGGGTTTAGAAATATTTCTTGAAAGAGTTAAGGAAGCTATTACAGCCATTATAGAAAATACAATCATTAAAATTATAAAGATAGCGATTATTATAGCTCTCTCCTTATAGATAACAGATATAGGAACTAATTCTACCACCTTCAGTGCCATATGGTCTGAAGTTGTATAATAAGCTCTATAATGTATATTATCAAGATTACATTCAAAAACACCTTTTTCATTTTTTATAATTTGATCTAAGTAACCTTCATCAAATTTAAAACCAGTTCTATTTTTATGTAACTTATCAGTTATAATAGTTCCGTTCTTATCCAATATGTACACATTGTTTTTTTCATAAGTTCTTGTGTTTTTTAAAATGTCATTGAAATAGTCATCATATACATCAGAAATAACATATCCTAGTGAGCCACCTTCATTTCTGCTTCTTATTTGCCTTCCAACAGCCATAACTATATCCTTACTATACTTACCATCTACTCTTCTATGTATAAAAGATAATTGTTTCCCCTCTGATCCATCAATTATATCAAAAAAATTCCCTCTTGAATCCTCATAAATAGGTACTAGATAGTCAGTGGTGCTAAACCTAGTTTTTCTATTTTTATCAATAATATGTATCGGTACATCTAAAGTCTGGGTAGCTAATACACTATTAGCGATTTTATAGATCCTTTGAGTATCTTTAAATCTATCCTCATAATTGTCATAATTAGTCTTGCTTAATATTGCTTGTATCTCCTCTTGCTCTGAAATGTAGTTTGTCATATTTATAAAAGTAGATAAAGTAGAATCTGCCAATCTACTTATTATATTTAAATTTTCTGTAATGGATTTGTTTATTTTATCTTCTGTAAATACTGAAATATTATAATATGATATTATAGCCATAAACAATAAAGGAATTATTCCTACGATTATAAAGGATCTAAAAAGCTTCTCTTTAAAATGTATAGGTTTTCTTTCTTTTGCCATAGATGCCCCCTTAAGGATTTAATTTTAACGCAATTTTATTATAGCATATATATCAAAAGAAAGTCCTTGGTAATCCCAGGACTCTCTTTATTAAGGCATATTTAAATTAATAATTATATAACGCTAACTTTGATTACTTCCTCGTTTTGCATTAAGTCATGTAAGATATCTGAACTGCTTATATATTTAGGTACTAATATGGTATATAGGCTGGACATATTTTTAGGATTTTCCTCCTCATCCTCTAATGCAAATTCTATATTTTTCACCTTTATACGCTTAGTATTAAAGTAGTTTTCTAGTTTATCTATTACTGCTTTTCTATCATAATATTGGACTTCTATCTTTACTAGATTACTCTTTTCAAAGAATCTTGTTTCTAGCTTTTTCAAGGATACAAGTACCATAACCACGGTTATGCCTGAAAAAATACTGAGAAGGTAATATCCCATACCAATAGCTAGCCCCAAACAACCAACTACCCAAAGGCTGGCAGCAGTGGTTAATCCTCTTATGGATCCCTTTTCATGTATTATAGTTCCGGCCCCTAAAAATCCTATACCGCTTACAACCTGAGCTCCCATTCTTCCTATATCAGATTTCAAGGCTCCTTCTAGGCTAGGATTCTTTAGTATCAAATTGGTGGCATCTTGAATAGAGTAAACCTGAATCATAGATATCACTGCCGCTCCAACACATACGAGTATATGAGTTCTAAACCCTGCTGGTCTATTTTTAAACTCTCTTTCATAACCTATAGCCCCTGCTATGATTATAGCAAGAAGGAGTCTTATAACCACTTCATAAATGGCCATACAATTTCCTCCTTTATAGATAATTATTTGACCTAAATTATATGCACATTAAGCGCCGAAAAGCTTATTTTTACTTCTTCTCCCTCTTTAAAGGTTTCTCTACCTTGTGGATTATTGTCTTGAATTTTAATTTCTTGGCCCATAACCTCTACTACATAATCCTGATAGGATCCCATAAAGGTAGATAGGCTTACCTTCGATGAAAGCATTCCTTCCTTTGCAATTTGTATGGCTTCAGGTCTCAATACTAATTTACATCTATCTCCAGCGCCTTTGTCTCCATTGTATTTTATGTCAATTATTGTTCCCCCTAAATCTAAAATAGCTTTTCCACCTTTAACTTCTTTTATTGTAGCTTCTAAGAAATTAGCTGTACCTATAAAGTCTGCAACAAATTCTGATTGTGGTGTGTAATAAACTTCCTTAGGGGTACCAACTTGCTCAATTATACCTTTGTTCATTATTATAATTCTATCAGATAAGCTCATGGCCTCTGATTGATCGTGAGTTACATAAATAGCAGTAATTCCAACCTTCTTTTGGATTTTTCTAATCTCAGTTCTCATATATACTCTTAACTTCGCATCTAAATTTGATAAAGGCTCATCAAATAGCAGCACACCAGGCTCCATTACAAGAGCACGAGCTAAAGCAACTCTTTGCTGTTGCCCTCCTGATAGTTGATTTGGATATCTATTTTCCATTCCTCTTAAACCTACTAAATCTATTATATTATTAACTTTCTCTTTTATTACTGACTTATCCATTTTTTTTAGTTTTAAGCCATAAGCTATGTTATCATATATATTATAATGTGGGAACAAAGCGTAGCTTTGGAAAACCATAGCTGTATCTCTTTTGTCAGGAGGTAAGTTATTTATCATGTCCCCTCCTAAATAAATTTCTCCAGAGCTCGGGATTTCAAATCCAGCTACCATTCTCAAGGTAGTAGTTTTACCGCAACCTGAAGGGCCTAATAAGGTTACAAATTCTCCAGCTTTTATATCTACAGATATATTATCAACAGCTTTAAACTCTCCATTAGTTGTTCCTGTATATATCTTCACTAAATTTTTAATATTAACACCTTTACTTCTTTGCATATGAATTACCTCCATCCATGAATTTTACATTTCTTCTCTACTTACACCCATTTTACTTAACCCAAAATATAATATAGAAATAGCTATATAAACAATAATTATAAGTATGGTGGAGAAAGCAGATGCCACCCCAAATCTTCCATTATCCACTTGAGATAATATTTGAACTGTTAAAAGATTGTACTTAGCAGAAACTAAGAATATTACAGCACTTACAGCGGTCATACTTCTAACAAAGGTATAAACCAGGCCGCTGAAGAATGCTGACTTTATTAATGGCAGTGTTACAGAGGTAAATACTTTTGTTGTATTTGCTCCCAAATCCGCTGCTGCTTCTTCTATTGCAGGATCTATTTGCTGCAAAGACGCTACCCCTGATCTTACTCCTACTGGTACGCTTCTCATGACGAAGGAAAGAATAATTATTGTCGCTGTACCTGTTAATACTAATGGTTTAGTGTTATAGGCTGTTACATATCCTATACCTATAACAGTACCTGGCACAGCCATTGCTAATAAGGAAGTAAATTCTATAAAGCCCTTGCCAAAGAACTTCTTTCTTACAATTAAAAATGCTATTATCATGCCATATATACCTGTTATTGGTGTAGCTATAGCAGCTAAATAAGTGGTATCCTTTAAAGCTTTTGTACCTAGACTAAATACATATTTAAAGTGGTTTAAAGTTAAAGAATAGTCTACTCCCATTACTTTAAATAATCCGCCTAAAGGTATGAGCGCGTAGAAAGCAAGGACAAATACTGTTATTAATAAACATGCTATGTCAATGGGCCATACTATATGCTTTTCTGTGATTAAATCTCTTTCCCTCGATGCTTTTCCTGTGACAGTAATATAGGATTTCTTTTCTATCCAATACTTTTCAAGCACAAATAGTAATATGGATATTGAAAGTAATATAACTGCTACGGCAGCTCCGCCCTGCATATCATAATTACCTATAGCTTGTAGGTAAATTTGAGTAGCCAGGGTTGAAAAGTTACCTCCTATAACCATAGGATTTGAGAAATCCGCTACAGTTTCAATAAAAGTTAATAAAAAGGCATTAGCTAGTCCTGGAGCCATTAAAGGCAAAGTAACGGTTTTGAAGGTCTTCCACCTTGATGCCCCCATATTTCTTGCCGCTTCTTCAAGAGAAGGATCTATTCTCTTTAACAAACCCGTCAATAATAGATATGCTACTGGAAAAAAGGTCATGGTTTGAACAATTACCAAACCTTTAAATCCGTATATATTATAATCTGTTATTCCTAATAATCTTCTTGTAATTAATCCGTATTGTCCAAAAAGCATTATGGCTGATAACGCTAAAACGAAAGGTGGCGATATTATTGGTAATATAGAAACTACCTTAAATAATCTTTTAAAATGAGACCTGATATATGAATCTGCATAAGCAAATACGAAACCAATAATAGTAGATAGTCCGCCTACCACCGCACCTAACACCAATGTGTTTTTTAAGGTTTTTTGGAATTCAATGTTTTTTAAAGTTTCCCAATAGGCATTTAAGGTAAAGCTAGAGCCTTTTATAAAGCTTACCTTTAATACAGAAAATAGTGGATACAATATAAATACCGCTAAAGATATGAGTACGAATACTATAGTAATTAAAAGCATTGGATCTCTCCAAATCTTTTTCATGTCATTTAAATCATTTTTTAAAGCACTTTTTCTTAAAGCCATTTACTATGTGCTCCTTTCTTAAAATATTATCGAGCAAAATATTATACATAAAGTAAAAATATTATACACGTTGCTTTTTATATGTTTTGAGACCAGTTTTCACTGGTCTCAAAATATTATTTTATAGCCTTATTCCATTTTTCAACTAAAGCACTTCTGTTCTTTCCTGCCCAGTCAAGATTATATTCTATAAGCTTAGTGCTCTTTAATTCTTCAGCTAGTTTTGGAGGTTGCGCATCTTTATGAGTTAAGAACTGATAAGATCCTACAGTTTGTCCAAGTTCTTGAGCCTTTTTAGTCAAACACCAATCAACAAACTTCTTAGCGGCCTCTTGATCCGGTCCTCCTTTAATTATACCAACAGCACCTATTTCATAGCCTGTACCTTCTGATGGAGCTGTCATAATTAAATCCTTCATACCTTCTTCTCTATACTTTATTCCATCATGAAGAAAGCTTATTCCTACCATAACTTCTCCTTGTCCAGCTAATCTAGCAGGAGCAGTTCCAGACTTTTCATAGGTTTTTATTTGTTTATGAAGTTTCTTCATATAGTCTAAGCCCTTTTCTTCTCCCATAAGCTGTACTACTGTAGCCAAAGCTGTATAAGCTGTTCCTGAAGATCCTGGATTAGCCATGGATACTTGTCCTTTAAATTCTGGCTTCAAAAGATCATCCCAAGTTTTTGGAGCTTCTACACCCTTTTCTTTAAGAAGTTTTTGGTTAGACGCAAAGCCTAAGTATCCAACATATATTCCACTCCAATATCCATCTTTATCTTTGTACTTATCTGCTAGATCTTTAGCATTTGGTGAAACATATTTCTCTAGTAACCCTTCTTCAGCGCCTTGAACTAATCCATCTGCTGGACCTCCAAACCATATTGAAGCTTTAGGATTTTCTTTTTCAGCCCTAATTCTACCTAATATTTCTCCTGAACTCATTCTTACTGCTTCGGTTTTAACCCCTGTATCCTTTTCAAATTCTTTTACAGCCTTAACCATGTGGTCTTCCATTAATCCGCAGTAAATTGTTAACTTTAGATCTTTTTTCTCTGAAGCTGCTTCTTTTTTACCACAACCAGCAAATAATGTAACAGACATCATTGCCCCTAAGGTTAATGCCAATAGTCTTTTTTTATTCATTATTTTACCCTCCTTAATGGTTTCGGTTAAAATATTATTGATTTCGTTTACAGATTCATTATAATTTAAATATAAACATGTTAATAAATAATGAACAAAATTTTAAACATAAAGGTAAAATTATTGCACATTTTAAAAATATACATGAAAAAAGCAGCTTTATAGCTGCATTTTACTATTTTAAATTTAAATTGCACATTTGCTTGGAATTGTTTTTATAAACAGTAATGTTTATAATCTCATTTTGAAAAGCCTTTAACAGAGCCTTCTCAAGAACCTTCTGCTGATTAAAATTATCTATATCTACACAAACTGCAAATACTTTATTAATTTGACCATAGGCATTTTTATATGTAAGAGTTACGTTAGGCTTGTCATATTCTACATTTAAGATTTTAAGACCCCAAGAAATTTCTGCAAAGTCTCCTTCTAAGGATAATTTAGTCATATCACTTAGCCTTTTTTCGTCCATACCTGGCCTCTCTATTATTATTAGTTCATCGCCTACTCTATATTTGCTCATAATATTACCTCCCAAAGTAAATTTTAAGACTTTAATTTAACTTCTAGACAAGGTGCTACATTAATAATGTTATTGTATATTTTTTAGACATCGTTATCTATAGTCTATCATCAAACCCTGTAGAAGTAAAGTATCTCAATATATAACACTTTTTTAACTCCTGATACTAATTTAAGATATTATATTTATAATGGAATCCTTTTTACTCTTATGACCACCTTTTCTAAAACCTATGCAATTAAATTTCTTGATAGAATAGGTGGCAATTCTTTTCATTATTCTTTATTTAATGCTCTACCTGGATTCATTGCAATTTTTGTAGCCATATCTGGTATACTTTTAATGAGCAAATCTATAAAAATAAAAGATAAAAAGTTTTGCTAAACATTTATAGTATTCTTCATTTATGATATAATTTTCAATGTTAAATGCTTTTAAAGGAGATATTTATAATTAATGTTTGGATATGTTATGCCATGTAAAATGGAGCTAAAAATTAAAGATTACGAAAAGTTCAAAGCTTATTACTGCGGATTGTGTAAGTCCATAAAAACACAATATGGTAATTTCCCAAGAGCTTTTTTAAATTATGACATGACCTTTCTAGCAATTGTTTTAGATTCCTTAAATGAAGATAAAATATGCTTTAAAACAGAAAGATGTTTTGTTCATCCACTAAAAAAAAGGGTTATAATATATAATAATAAACCCTTAGACTTTGCAGCAAGTACGAATATATTATTAGCCTACTATAAATTACTAGATGATGTCCATGATGATAAGTCATTAAAAAGTTCCATACTTTCAACTTTTTTAAATAAGTATAATCAAAAGAATAATTTAGCCTTCTTAGACGATATAATCAAAGAACAAATAAATGAATTGAGTGAAAAAGAAAAAAATTGTGAAGGTATAAGTATTGATGAGGTTTCCCACCCTTTTGCTCATTTAACTGGAAGTATATTAAAGTCTTATATAATCAATGAAACGTTTAAACCTATGGATTATGAAAACTTATACTGGCTTGGTTATAATCTTGGCAAATGGATATACATAATTGACGCTTATGATGATTTAAAGGAAGATATGGAAAAAAATAAATTTAATGCTTTAAACTCTATATTTAATAAAGAAAAAAAAGTCTATAATGAATTTAGTATAGAAATTAAAGCCAGAATAGAATTTCTATTAACCTCTGCTGCAGCCTCTTGTTATGAACAGCTTAAAAAATTACCTTTGAAAAAAAATGAAGAATTAATAGAAAATATACTTGCACTAGGTCTTATGGAAAAAACTCAAAAAGTAATGTTGAATGATAATAATTCTAAAGAAAATTTTTAAGGAGTGATAGTTATGAGAAATCCATACGAAATATTAGGTCTCAAAGAAGGAGCGTCAAAAGAAGATATAAAAAGAGCATATAGAGAATTAGTAAAAAAATACCACCCCGATCAATATGGAGATAATCCATTAAAAAATCTTGCAGAAGATAAGTTAAGAGAGCTAAACGAAGCTTACGATTATTTAATGAAGATTTCAGATAACAGTAATAGTTATAGCTCAAATGAAAATTATAGCAATAATACTAGTAATAATGATTACAGCTATGCTTCTATAAGAATGGATATACAAAATAGAAACCTTCATGCTGCAGAACAAAAACTAAACTCTATAAAAATTAGAAACGCTGAGTGGAATTTTTTAATGGGAGTTGTACATATGCAAAAGGGATGGCATGATAGCGCTTATAATTATTTAGTAAATGCCTGTAATTTAGATCCCACAAACTCTGAATATAGAAACACTCTTAATATGATAAACCAAAGAAATAACAGCTATAGGCAATCCTATTATGGAAGACAAGGCAGAGATAATGATATGTGTGATATTTGTTTAAAACTTTGGTGCTTAGACACTTTCTGTGAATGCTTTGGTGGAGACCTTATCAGTTGCTGCTAAAATATAGTTGAGGTGATGAAGAATTGAATAAAAGCTATAATATAGCAAAAGGTGGGCTTTTAACTGCTTTATCCTTAATATTTTTATATCTTGGCAGTATTATGCCTACTAATAAGCTAGCGTTCTTAACCTTGGCCTCTTGCATTATCCCTTTATCACTTTTAATGCTTGGTGTAAAAAGTGCAGTTATAGTATATGCTGCCTCTAGCATTTTAAGTCTCCTTCTAGGTTTAAAGGGTTCTGCTCTAGTATATACCTTATTTTTTGGTTCCTATGGATTTATTAAGTATTATTGTGAAGCATTAAGAAAGCCCATTCTAGAAATATTTCTAAAACTAGCTTTTTTTAATGTTACTGTTTTTATAAGCTATATAGCTTACAAGCTTTTTTTTATAGAAATACCTACTGTTAAAGTATCCTTTTACCTTTTAGCCATAGGACTACAAATAGCATTTATTTTTTACGACTATGCACTTACTCTAATTATAGCTTATATAAATAAAAGACTATCAAATATTTTAAAATAAAAAATCAGAGTCATAACTCTGATTTTTTTATTCTTCACAAATATCTTTAAAGTTCTTTATTGCTATTTCAATATCCTCATAATAAACCTTTTCCCTTAACTTCACTACTAAAAATAACTCTCCTTTTTGATTCATATATTGCTTAACATCTTTAAGGTTTTGTGGATTTAAATTTAAAGAAATATTATTATTCTCAATCTTTATAGATTTACCTTTAAAATTTGGAATAATGCTTTCCGAATTAAATTCATATTGCTTACTACCAACAACCATAGTAAAAATCTTTTCTACATCCTCCAGATGTATACCTGATTGAGCACTGGCATACTGCTTTATATCTTTAAGTCCTATAAATTGCTCCTCTTCTATCTCCTCTCTCTCTAAAATATCCTCAAAAAAGCTTTGTAATTTATCTAGATCAATACCTTCTTTATTCATAAATTTAATAATGTTATTAAACTGTTCCTTTTGCTGTATATTGCTATCTTTAAATATACAATTTAGGGTTTCATTTATAAATGAACCATCCAAGGTTTTTGATTTACCATTATTATATAATAATTTATAATCAATCAAATCATTTTCATCAATATAAGGAAATAAAAAACCCTGCAGTGGATATTTTAATTCAACTACTAGCTCTAAACTAGAGGAAGCGCTAAAAGTGTTACTATCATAATCATATTTAACTGCTTTTTTATTTGGAGATATTTTATTAACACTACATAACAAAAAAGTTTTATTATCAATATTTTTATTCCAATATTTAAAATCAATAAAATTTATTATTACATCGCTGTCATACTGATTGTTTATACATATATCTTTAGCTATAGATTCTAAAACATTGATTTTATTCTCTGGTTGTTCATTAGTTACATATAATAATTGGCTTCTAAAATCTTCAATTTCACTTTCGCTAATTACGAAATCTAATTCAAATAATTTTTCTCCAATATTTCCCGTTAGTATTTTTTTACAATTTTCAATATATAATTCTTGTACATCTTCCTCTAATAGGTCAAATACTTTTTCTTCACTATTTATGATATCTTTTGAATGCTCTTTAAAATAAAAAGTATATAATTTATTAAAGCTAATATTTTTGCTGTTAATTTTTAAAGATTTCTTAAGTGAACTAATATCTTTTTTGCCCATAATTTGATTTTTTTTCCTCCCTTTCCCCTTATAAAAGGTGGACTGAGCCACCTTAGCTATTTCAATATTAAGTTTAATAACTCTTCTTCGATAAAATTATTGTATTTTCCCCCTCTATATTCTTTAATTAATTCTTTCTTTTCATCCATAGTTACTATTGCTATATTATTTTTTAGTTTTTCAGGAAACTCTAAATAAACACCTTTAGGAGTTAAATCCTTTGAAAATACCATAATAGTTGGTATTCTAGCCTCGCCTAAATTTTCTTCTAAAAAAGCTTCATTACCTGTTCGAGGCAAAATGCTTACTGATATCTTATCATTTTCCTCTTTCAATCTTTTAACGAAAGGAATTGATACAGTACAATCTGGACAAAATCCTTCTGTAAAAGCCAATACTATAATTTCTTCCTTTAAATCCTTAAGTTTGTCCTTAGCCTCTCCACTAAGAATAGTATTTAGATACGCCTCTTCATGATGCTTATCTAAAGTTTTCATATATTCTTCTATATCAATTGCTCCTTTTAATCCAAACATATATATTTCCTCCTTTTAAAAATTATACTTTTATTATATCATTTAATAAGGAGTGTTCAATATTTATATTTAATGTTAGGAGAGAATGTTATGTATCTTTTTATATGTTATATTGTAGTAGTTAATCTATATGGACTATTTATAATGCGAAAAGATAAAAAAAGGGCAAAAAAGCATCAATGGAGAATTTCAGAAAACGCATTGATGTTTATTAGCCTGATGTTCGGAAGCTTAGGTATTCTTTTAGGAATGATATTATTTAGACATAAAACAAAACATACAAAATTTATAATAGGAGTACCTATAATGTTATTTTCACAAGTTTATATACTATTTAATTACATAATTAAATAAAAAAAATATAAGAACAGTAATACTGTTCTTAAGAAATAAATAATAAAAATGAACATGGACGATTGTTTGTTAATTTCTTAACAGCCTTTAATTAAATTTTATCAGATTTTTAAAAAATTACAAGACCTTTTTCTTGTTTTTTTCTTAATATCATTATTATATAGAATTATTTAAATTCTAGCAATAATCAAAATATAATATTTATAGTTTTTGTACAAAATAATTTATTGTTAATAGTGACAGATTAGGTTATAATTATTAATCGTGATTACATCTTTTTATAAATTTAAAAGATAATTTACAAATATTTTTTGACTTGTAATAATTTTTATTATATAATATTATTGATTAAATAATAAGGATGGTGCTTATGGATAACATCACAAACATTTTCAGAGAAAAAAAATTAAAGTTAACACCTCAAAGAATTGCAGTATATAAATACTTAAAATCCACTAAAGAGCATCCATCAGCTGAAACTATATATAAGGCTCTTCAACCCTCTTATCCTACTATGAGTTTAGCTACTGTGTACAAGGCTCTGAAAACTTTAGTAGAAGTAGACCTTATAAAAGAAATCAATGTAGGTGAGGGTAATTTCAGATATGATGGGAACATGGACTTTCATTCTCACGTCCAATGTATGTGCTGTGGAAGAGTTGATGACATTGAAGGTATATCTTTTTCTAATTTAAACGAAATGGTGAGAAGTCATACAGACTATGAAATCGTTACAAGCAAAACCTATTTTTATGGAGTTTGTAACCACTGCAAAACTCAAAATATTCATTAATAATTTGGCTTATATTAAAAATAAAGAGATAAAGCTACTTTAGTAACTTAATCTCTTCTTTTTTATTTGGACGCTTGTTATTGCATATAATTATTTTTTTTCTGATGCCTTACTATAATTTTCAACTACTCTATCCCATTCCTTTCCATCATAATTTCCTTTAAATATCTTTTCTACTTCTACTAATAAAAGACTATTAATCTTCTGAGGTAAATTGTAAAAGAATAATATATTATCATTATTGGCTTTAGCTAAATGCTCCGATATAATTTTACTGCTTCCTTTTAGCTCCGCATTAGCTTTTTTATTTCCTGTTATGAATCCTTGCTCTGATAATTTGCTCTGAAACTTATCACTATAGACAAACTCTAAAAAGTCATTTGCGGACTCTGCATTTTTTGAATTAGTACATATGCTAAATAATCCGTTGATTATTACTGGTATATTTATTTTTACATCTGATAAGCTATAGTCAGATAATAGTTGTAATTTAGAATTCATTATATCTTTATTTAAATACGAAAAAACTATAGCTATAGGTAATTCATTTCCTTCCACCTTACTTACAATATTTTCATCAGCCTTTTCAAAGGTATCTTTTAAAATAACTTTATTTTTATAAAGTTTATCTAATTCTGTAAAATAATTTTGCATATTAGAAAATTGTTTATATTTTTCAATACTAGAATTATATAGTTTCTCTAGCTGAAGATTACTAATTACATTGCTAGCATATATAGAAGAAACTGCTATCAATGGTTCAATATCATCGGTCAAAGCTATAGGTATTTTAATATTCTTTTCATTAACTTTAATTAGCAACTGCTGTACCTCTTTTAAATTTGTTGGTTTTGGCAGATTTATTTTCTTTAAAGCATCTTCATTGTACAATATTTCCAAAGTATATGGGATTAATCCTATGCCGTAATATTTATCTCCTACCATACCATAGGAGGACATAATATTATAAAATTTTTCGCTTATATTGCTTTTAGAGTAAAAATTAGATATATCAGATAAAAAACCGTTTTTGCTCAAATCAATTATATTCGATCTATTGGTAAAAACTATATCTATGTTACTATCTTTTTTTAATTCATCTTTTAATCCATTTTTATACATAGCATTATTAATATTAATGTCTATCTTAGTATTTTCCTTTTTATACTCCTCTGTAACATATTTCATTATATCTAATGTATATTTATCCTTTACATCAGTATATATAGTTATTTTCTGCTTTTCTTCCTTTTTCGCCCCACCCTTAGATTTATCTCCTTGACCACTAGAACAGGCAGTTAAGGTAAAAATATATATAAATATCAAAACAATTATCCTTATCTTTCTTTTCACTTTAATCTCCTCCTACCTACAATATTTAATTGTAAAGTTACATATCTTTAATCATAAATATAAAAATCTTTAAATATATTTTATGTAAAATAAATAAATATATAATATCATCATATAATTTAATAGAGGTGATTTTATGAAATTTAAAGTGCTGTTTATTGAGAAAAAGCATTTAATTTATTTGTTACTTATAGCCCTTTTACTAATATTTTTAGTTATTTTTTACAAGCAAAAAAAGATTATGACTACTTTTAACGTAGTAAAGGATTCAAAATCCATTAAAATGGACTTTACTGGAGATGGAAATGAAGACATACTCTACATAAAAACTGAAGGAGATAAATATTATGTACAGATAAATACAAGAGAGGATAGCTTATATTTGGAACCTAGTAAAAAAATGAATACAATTGGTCATTACTACCCTTATTGGCCAATGAAAATAAATCTTGTAGATATATCTAGAGATAAAATTCCCGAAATATTCACTCAAGCTTCTCAAAATGGTAATCCAATACAACATGCCTTTATATGGAACAAGGGTAAATTCGAGGATATTCACTGTAGCAATAATAATATAGTAGGCTTTATTGATTATAAAAATAATAAAAGTACTAAATTTATCTCTGCAAACTATAAAAATGGTCAGATGGACTTTAATTATTATATACTTTTAAATAATAAGCTAAAAAATTTTTCTTATGATAATTACGAAATACCTGGTAAAAATGCGGTACTGAGCTTAATAAAGTATATTGAAGGTTTTCCTTACAGTGAAGCAAACAAGCCTGATATTTTTTATGATGGTCTCACCGGTAAAGACTTAGCTATTTTAGGAAGACTAGCAGGAGAAGAAAACACTTATATATTTGAAGATGGCATTTTTATGGATAGCAAATGTAATAAAGCAGGCCAAGCTACGGAGTTCAAGTGGACTCTAAACTTTAAAGCTATACCTAAAAATACAAATACTGATCCTAAATACTACTCTATAATGGTCTTATTAAAACCCTGTACCTCCTTTAATAATGATTTTAGAATTTATTATATGTCATTAAATTAAAGCTTAATTCTAAAAAACAAAAGGGCTGCATAGCAGCCCTAAGGGGGATGGGGGGTTTTAGCTAAAATTTTATGTATTTTAGCTTTGGAGATTTTACTCTCCTGTTACATTTATATTATTAACCTATAGTTTTATTTTTATACATAGTAAAATAAAAAATTTAATACTTAGGAGGTAATGTTATGTTTTCTGAAAAAGAAAGTAAAAGCATGGATAGAATTGAAACTCTTATTGGTGAGCAGTGCAATATAGTAGGGAATCTATCTGGAGAAGGGCTTATAAAAATTGATGGTTCTGTGGAGGGGGATTTAACTTGGCAAGATGATATTATATTAGGCAGTAGTGCATTATATAAAGGAAATATAACCTGTAGAAATGCTACTCTATTCGGTAGAGTTAGAGGAAATGTCATCTGTGACGAATCATTGATCATTGAATCTACAGGAAAAGTAAGTGGAGATATAACTGTAAAAAATATAATAATAAAAGAAGGCGGATGCCTAGATGGTAAATGTACTATGGTAGTATCAAAAAATATAAATGAAATATTAGACTAAAAAAAGAGCCTCTTGGCTCTTATTTTATTAATCTTCAAACTCTCCAGACATGTACATGTCGATCATCTTATCTATGAGCTGAGCACGCTTGGGAGTTAAAAAAGGCCTTATAGCATTAAGCAATTTTACAGTATTATCTCCATCCTCTAAATCTCTACTCTCTCCCACTGTAGGTTTTAACTTAAAATCGTTTAAATTTAAATTATTTAAATTTAAGCCATTTGTATTTAAAGCTCCTAGGAGAGAGGTTAATTGACTTATATCTATATTGTTTAACATTTGCATAAGTGGGTTTTGATTGAACATATTCTGTCCTTGAGGCCCTTGAGGTCCTTGAGGTCCTTGAGGTCCTTGATATTCTTCTCTTCTTCTACTTCTATGTTTAGACATCTAATTCTCCTCCTCCATAATAATAAATTTTTGGAGGGCATTCGCCCTCCAACTTCTCTTGTCTAGCAGCAGAGTGTTTTTCCGCAGAAACCGCCGCAGCAGGCCCAGAATAGAAGTATTAATGTGAAAGCATTCTTATTTTCTAGTAAACCAGTGTTGCCTAAAATTATTAAGAATGGTAGCAAGGTGCATATATTTAAGCCATTTCCACATCCTCCAAACCCGAACCCTCTTCCGAATCCGAATCCGCATCCGCATCCGCAATCAAAATCAAAATCTCTGTCGCGTCTGTGTCTTCTTGACATATGAAACCCCCCTTTCTTGGGCTATGGTTTTTTGTTTATTAAATTTTATCTTTAGTTAATATTGCAGCTTAAGTGTAAATTCAAGCTTTTTCTTTAGCGATTTATATTAATTACTTAAGCTCTAATTAATTTTCAGCAAGTGCTGTTCCACAATGTCTTGGCCTAAAAAATCCGCCTAGTAGTACAAGAATTATAATTATGAAGATTATATCGCATCCTCCACCAAAACCACAGCCTCCACCGAAGCCTCCGAATCCACATCCGCCTCGGAATCCTCCAAAGTTACAGCAACAAGGATCGCAGCAACATATATCACAGCATCTTCTTCTACGTCTTCTACGTCTTCCACAGCAGCAAGGATCACAGCAAGGATCACAGCAGCACAAAGAACCACCAAAGTTATTACCACAGAAGGATCCTCCTCCATTACAGCAGCACAATAGAAGAAGTATGATTATAAGAAAGAAATTATTTTCTCCTTTGCCAAAAAGCCCACCCAAACCTTGGAGCGTATTCTTATCCATTTTGCCTGTTAACTCACTTAACAAATTGTTTATATCCACTTTACTTCCCCCTTTCTTCTCTCTATATTTTCTCTTCTTTAGTTTCATAGTATATATTATTCTATCCTTACTAAATTGACACAAAAAAATAACATCACTAAAAATTAGTGATGTTATTTTTTAATCTTCAATATAGTAACCTTTGAATATTATACTATTTAACTCTTCAGTACCTTTTTTATTTAGAGAAGAATAAAATGTTAATAAATCTTCATCTGATAATTTGAGAGTTTCCTTAATTACCTTCTCACTGGCCTTTAATTGATTGTTTGAAATCTTATCTCTTTTTGTTCCAACCACAACCACATCGTATCCATAATACTTTATCCATTGATACATTAGAATATCATCTTCCGTAGGCTTATGCCTACAATCTACTAGTAAAACAACTCTCTTTAACTGAGGTCTATCTTTTAAATAAGTCTCTATAATATTTCCCCAGTTTTGCTTTTCACTCTTTGATACTTTAGCATAGCCATATCCAGGTAAATCTACAAGATAGAATTCCTTGTTTATTAAGAAAAAATTAACTAATCTAGTCCTGCCAGGAGTACCACTCACCCTAGCTAAATTTCTCCTATTAGTAATGGCATTTATGATTGAAGATTTACCTACATTTGATCTACCTACAAAAGCAATTTCTACTAGATTATCCTGTGGATACTGCTCTTTTCTAGTGGCAGAAGTAATAAATTCAGAATTCTTAATTATCATTTTTTATATCTCCTACTAATGCATTATTTATAACTTCATCTATAGAGCTAGCTGAAACAAAGTTTAATTTTGCCTTAATAGCCTTAGGTATCTTTTCCATGTCTTTCTCATTCTCTTTAGGTATTATTACAGTATCTATGCCCGCCCTATAAGCAGCAAGACATTTTTCCTTTAATCCACCTATAGGTAAAACTCTACCAGTTAAAGTTATTTCTCCAGTCATGGCCACATTATGCTTTACTTTTCTATTAGATAAGGCTGACACTATGGCGGTTATCATAGTAACTCCCGCTGAAGGCCCATCTTTGGGAACCGCTCCTTCCGGTACATGTATGTGTAAATCTTTATCTTTATAGAATTCTGCATTAACTCCATACTTCCCAGCATTAGACCTAACATAACTATAACCAGCTCTAGCGGATTCCTTCATTACATCTCCTAATTGTCCTGTTAGCTCTAACTTACCGCTGCCATTCATCACACTAACCTCAACAGGCAGAATATCTCCACCATATGCAGTCCATGCCATTCCTGTCACTACACCTATTTTGTCTTCCTTGTCTGCTTTTTCATAGGTAAATCTAGGCACTCCTAGATATTTCTTAACATGATTAATGGTTAAATTAATAGTATCTTTATCCTTTTCCAGCATTTCAGTTAAGGCTTTTCTAACTACAGTTCCTACTTGACGTTCAAGACTTCTTACACCAGATTCTCTAGTATATCCTTCAATTATATAGCTTATAGCACTATCAGAGAAGCTGATTTTTCCTTCTTCTAGGCTATGCTCTTTTAACTGCTTTGGTATCAAATGCCTTTTGCAAATACTTAGCTTTTCATCATAACTATATCCTGAAACTTCTATAACTTCCATTCTATCTAATAATGGTCTAGGTATTGTATCTAATGAGTTAGCAGTGGTTATAAACATTACATTAGATAGGTTCATCTCTAACTCCAGATAATGGTCTCTAAAAGTACTATTTTGTTCAGAATCTAGAACTTCTAATAAAGCATCTGCTGGATCTCCTCTGAAATCATTGCTCATTTTATCTATCTCATCTAATAAAAATAATGGGTTTTTTGATTTTGCCTGCCTCATTCCATAGATTACTCTTCCTGGAATAGCGCCTACATAGGTTCTTCTATGTCCTCTTATTTCAGCTTCGTCCCTTACTCCGCCTAAAGACATTCTTACAAAATTTCTGTTAGTAGCATGAGCCACTGATTTAGCTATAGAAGTCTTTCCTACTCCTGGAGGTCCTACTAAACATAATATAGGCCCTTTTAAAGAATTACTCATTTTCTTTACAGCTAAATATTCAATTATTCTATCCTTAACATCTTTTAAACCATAGTGTTCAGCTTCTAATATTTCTCTTGCCTTCTTTATATCTAAATTATCCTTAGTTTCAGTATTCCAAGGTAATTCAAGTATCCAATCTAAATAAGTTCTAATAATTCCACCTTCTGAAGAGTAAGATCCACTATTTTTAAGTCTATCAACCTCATATAGTGCTCTTTCTTTAACAGCCTTAGGTAGTTTAGCTTTACTTATTTTATTTTTATACTTATTTATTTCCTTTTTGTCTTCGTCATCCTCTCCTAGCTCTTCTTGAATAGCCTTTAATTGTTCTCTTAGATAATATTCTTTCTGAACCTTATCTATTTTATTTTTTACCCTTACACCGATTTTCTTTTCTAACTTTAATATTTCTATTTCGTTATTCATAACAACTAACAGCTTTTCAAGACGTTTTGAAGCATCAAAAGCTTCTAGGAGCTCCTGCTTTACTTCGCCCTTTAACATTAAGTAAGAACTTACTATATCCGCTAATCTTCCTGGACTATCTAAATCATCAAGAGTAATTAATACCTCTGTAGGCATATTTCCTGATAATTTCATATAGTTATCAAAGGTAGTCTTTACTGTTCTCATTAAAGCTTCACATTTATTATCTTCGGCACACTCTTGTTCTTGCAAAACATCTATTTCAACTTTATAAAAAGGTTCTTGTTGAACATAACTAGTAATTTTTGCTCTACTTATACCTTCTACCAGTACCCTTACTGTATCTCCTGGAAGCTTTAATAATTGTTTTATTGTGCAAACAGTCCCTACGTCATAAATATCTTCCTGTTCTGGCTCTTCTTCTTTTGCATCCTTTTGAGCTGCTAAAAAAATCTCTTGACCATTTATCATAGCTTCTTCTAATGATAATATAGATTTTTCTCTACCTACATCAAAATGCAGAACCATGTAGGGAAAAATGATAATCCCTCTTAAAGGAATTAACGGAAGAACTCTAAATTCACTATTCATATTTCTCCCCTCACTTCTAAATTATATTGTGTATTTATATTTAATTAATTTGTTTTTGAAAATATACCCAGACTAATTTAGTATACACATATTATGTCTAATTTTCAATTATTATATTTAATTAAATATCAATTTTTATCATTAGTCAATATACAAATAAAATGCTTAATAAAATAAAGCTGCCAAGATATTTAAAATTACTTTTATTATCTTAAACAGCTTATATTTTAATTTACTGATTTAGCAGAAAGTATTTCCACATTACTCTCCTGCTCTAGCATCTCTTCCATAATTGAATTTTTTATTACTTCTTTAATATTAGATACAGCTATAATATTAAGTCCTTCATAATCATTATATTTATCGCTCCAATTATCTTTAGGTATTAACACCTTTGTTGCGCCAGCTTTTTTAGCAGCAGCTATTTTAGCATTTACTCCGCCTATGGGCTTTACTTCACCACTTAAAGAAATTTCTCCTGTCATAGCTACATGATTATCTACCAAAATTCCTTTTACAGAGCTATAAATTGCAGTTGCCATACTTATTCCTGCTGAAGGTCCATCTACTAATGTTCCTCCGGGGAAATTTATATGTATATCATATTCATCAAAATTTATATCATATAATTTACTTAATACCGTTACCACATTTTCTATAGAACATCCTGCCATGCTCTTTCTTTTTACCTTTTTATTAGTGCTACTGATTTCTTCTTCTTCTACAATTCCAGTTATTTTTAACTGTCCTTTTCTTCCTTGAACTTTTTTAGCACTAGCTTCAATTTCCATGATTATCCCTAAATTAGTTCCATATACAGCTAGCCCATTTACATAACCTACCTGTGGAGCACTCGGAATTGTTTTTTCAGGTCTTGGAGAGTATTCTCCTTGCTCAATTACCCATTCTACATCTTGTAGCGTAATGATTTTTCTATCCTCATTTATTGCAATGCCTGAACTTAATTGAATTATATTTACTACTTCTCTTCCATTGCTACAATACTTACTTATGAGTTTAACTCCGCTATCTTCTATTTCTAAACTCACCTTTTTTACAGCATTTTGAGCTATGATTTCTATCTCCTCAGGCAATAATGCTCTAAAGAATATTTCGACACATCTGGACCTAATAGCTGGAGCAATTTCCTCAGGACTCCTTGTGGTAGCACCTATTAGTCTAAAATCTGCTGGTAAACCCTTCTCGAAAATCTCTCTTATGTAAGTTGGTATATTAGGATCTTCCGAACTGTAATATGCACTATCCAAAAATACCTTTCTATCTTCAAGTACCTTTAACAATTTATTAAGTTCTATTGGATGTAATTCTCCTATTTCATCGATGAATAAAACTCCTCCATGTGCCTTAGTAACAGCCCCTGGTTTAGGTTGTGGTATTCCAGCTATACCTAAGGCCCCAGCTCCTTGATATATAGGATCATGCACAGAACCAATTAAAGGATCAGCTATACCCCTATCATCAAATCTTATGGTAGTAGCATCGATCTCTACAAATTTTGAACTAGGCTTAAAAGGAGAAAATGGTTTCTTCTTTGCTTCCTCTAATACTAATCTAGCTGCTGCAGTCTTTCCCACACCTGGAGGACCATAGATTATTACATGCTGAGGATTTGGTCCACATAGAGCAGCTTTTAGAGCTAATATTCCCTTCTCTTGACCAACTATTTCATTAAAATTAGATGGTCTGCTCTTTTCTGTTAAAGGTTCTGTTAAAGCTATACTTCTTAAATTTTTTAGCTTTTCCATTTCTTTTTTATTCTCTCTATCAATTACTATTTTATTGTTTTGATGTCCTTTTACGTTGCTTGAAAAATAAAGAAATAAAAAGATTGTAAAAGCTAGATTTGCTATAATAAGAAAATTAATCATATTAAAGAACACTTAGTTCCAAACTAAATGTATCCTCCTTTCTTATTTATCTCTACATTTTATTATTAGCATAAAGTATAGTTTATATTCCAATACAGCTGAAATAAAGTAACTAGTGAAAACAAATAAAAATAAAAGCTTACTGACAAATATAGTATTTGTCAGTAAGCTTTCTTATGCACTCTCTATTCCTTTTCTACTTTTAGCTTTTTTAGGCTTTATGGCTGCCCTTTTTTGTCCTTCTGTTATGGTGACTATAGGTTTTTTATCACTAACAGTATCTTTTGTAATGGAAACCTTAGAGATTTCTTCATTAGAAGGTACATCAAACATTACGTCTCTCATTATCTCTTCAATAATAGCTCTCAGTCCTCTGGCTCCAGTATTTCTACTTAGAGCTTCATCTGCAATAGCTTCAAGAGCTTCTTGTTCAAAATCTAACTCTACATTATCTAGTTCAAATAATTTCTTATATTGTTTAACTAAAGCATTTTTAGGTTCACTTAATATACTTACTAAGGTACTTCTATCTAAAGCTTCTAAAGTCACCACTATGGGTAGTCTACCTACAAATTCAGGAATTAATCCAAATTTTAAAAGATCTCCCGGCATAATATCTTTCAATAATTTACCAATATCTTTTTCTTTCTTTGATTGAATTTGTGCTCCAAATCCCATAGAACTTTGTCTTGTTCTTTTTTCGATTATCTTATCAATACCATCAAAAGCTCCACCACAAATAAATAGTATATTGGTGGTGTTGATTTGAATAAATTCCTGATGAGGGTGCTTTCTTCCCCCTTGCGGAGGTACAGAAGCTACTGTGCCCTCTAAGATTTTTAATAAGGCTTGCTGAACACCTTCTCCTGAAACATCTCTTGTAATAGAAGGATTTTCTGACTTCCTAGCAATCTTATCAATTTCATCTATATATACTATACCTTTTTCTGCTCTTTCTATATCATAATCTGCATTCTGAATTAACTTTAATAAAATATTTTCTACGTCCTCTCCTACATATCCTGCTTCTGTCAATGTAGTAGCATCTGCTATAGCAAAAGGTACATTTAAAAATTTTGCTAGTGTTTGAGCTAGCAGAGTTTTACCTGATCCTGTAGGTCCAAGTAATAAGATATTACTCTTCTGTAACTCAACATCAGCATCACTTTCATTAGAATTAATTCTTTTGTAGTGATTATATACGGCTACTGCTAAAGATTTCTTTGCACTATCTTGACCGATGACATATTGATCAAGATAATTTTTAATTTCAGCAGGCCTTGGTAGCGAACTAACATCTAATTGTAAGCTTTCTTCAAATTCATCTGCAATAATTTCTGAACATAGTTCTATACACTCATCACATATATAAACTCCTGGTCCTGCAATAAGTCTTCTTACTTGGTCTTGATTCTTACCGCAGAAAGAACATTTCAGCTGCTTTTTATCATCATATTTTACCATTGTTACACCTCACTAAAGGTTAATACATTATCTTATACTTTTTGTTATTACTTCATCTATTATTCCATAATTTTTAGCTTCTTCTGCTGTCATGAAATAATCTCTTTCTACATCCGCTTTTATTTTCTCTAACGGTTGCCCTGTTCTTTCACTTAAAATCTTATTTAAGTTATCTTTTATTTGTAAAATTCTTTTAGCATGTATATCTATATCCGTTGCCTGACCTCTAAATCCACCTAAAGGCTGATGAATCATTATTTCGCTGTTAGGTAAGGCAAATCTTTTTCCTTTTGCACCTGCTGTCAATAGGAAAGATCCCATAGAAGCAGCCATTCCTATGCATATTGTAGAAACATCTGGCTTTATATATTGCATTGTGTCATAAATAGCCATACCTGCAGTTATAGATCCACCAGGACTATTTATGTATAAATGTATATCTTTATCTGGATCTTCGCCTTCTAAAAACAATAATTGAGCTACTATTAAACTTGCAGTAGTATCATTTACCTCTTCACCTAAAAATATTATTCTATCCTTTAAAAGTCTAGAATAGATATCATAAGATCTCTCTCCTCTATTGGTTTGTTCAACAACAATTGGTACTAAACTCATAATTCTTCCCTCCTCTATATTATACCTAATGTTAAATTCATAATATATAATATAACCACTTTTTTTAATTTGTAACTAAAAATAAATAAATTAAAAATAAGTTTATTATTAAAATTTATTTATTTTAATATATTATACACTAAAGAAAATAAAATATATATATATCGTAATTATTGTTAATATAAAATTTAATTTTATCCTAACTAAATTTAAATACTAGTATTTAAATTTAGTTTAAAACAATTGCCAGAAAAATTTTCTGGCAATTGGTTTTATAATTACGCTATAGTTTTGCTGCTTTCAACTAATAATTTTAATGTCTTCTCGTTTATTACATCAGTTTTAATCAAATGCCCTTGCGCTTTAATTATTAAATCTGCTGTCTTATCTAAATCTTTATCACCATATTGCTTTGCTATTTCTAAAGCTCTTTCTTTAATTTCTTCTTCACTAGCTTCAATTTTTTCTACCTTGCTTATCTCTTCAATTACTAAATCAGTTTTTACCTTCTTTTCTGCGCTTTCCTTCATGAAGTCTCTCATTTTTTGTTCGGTATTATTTGTATAAGCATAATAAGTTTCTAGATCTAGTCCTTGGTATTTTAATCTCATTTCTAAATCTCTAATCATATTATCTATTTCTTTACTTATCATAACTTCTGGAATTTCTACTTTTACATTATTGCAAACAGCTTCAATTACAGCCTCTTCGTACTCTCTTTTTGCTCTTAAATCATTAGACTCTTGAATCTTGCTCTTTATATCAGTCTTTAATTCTTCTAAAGTATCGAATTCTGAAACTTCTTTAGCAAATTCATCATCTAACTCAGGTAATTCTTTAACCTTAATTTCTTTTATAGTAACTTCAAATAATGCTGGCTTTCCGTTTAACTCCTCTTTACCATAGTTTTCTGGGAAAGCTACATTTACGTCTTTCTTTTCTCCTACCTCAGCACCAATTAGTTGCTGTTCAAAATCTCCTATAAAAGTACCTGAACCTATTTCTAATGGGTAATCCTGTCCTTCTCCTCCCTCAAAAGCTATTCCATCAACATAGCCTTTAAAGTCTATAACTGCTATATTTCCGTCTTCAACCTTACCTTCAGTTTTGGTTTCAACTCTTGCATTCTTTTGTTGCATTGCTTTAAGTTGTCTTTCAACCTCTTCTTCTGAAGCAGCATATTCAACTTTTTTAACTTCTAATCCTTTATATTCACCAAGTTCTACTTCAGGCATAACAACAACCTTTGCAGTGTATACAAAGTCTTTTCCTTCTCCAATTTCTACAACATCGATTTCTGGATAATCTACTGGTTTTATATTATTTTCATCTAAAGCTTTTGGATATGTATCTTCGCAACAGAAGTTTATAGCATCTTCATAAAGTACTTCTATACCATAATACTTCTTGATTATATTCATCGGTGCCTTTCCTTTTCTAAATCCAGGTATATTATATCTTTTCACATTTTTATTATATGATTTCTTTAATGCCTCGCTAAACTTCTTAGCATCAACTACAATCTCTAATTTAACCACATTAGTTTCTATTTTTTCAATCTTAACATTCATTACGTGACTCCTCCTAAAAACCTCTATAATATTGTGTTTCAAGTACTAACTAGGATATTATAACATATATATAAAATTCATTTCAAATATTATTGTAAAATATTTAAAACTTTTATTATAATAAGCTTTATCAAGGGATGCTATTTAGAGAAATTACAATCCTATCCCATGGATTATATCCTCCAAATACAGCTTTGATTCAGTTATTTCATGAAAAGTATTAAAATTTTCTTTATATATCTCGATAATAGCATTACCTTTATAATTATTTTTCTTTAGCTCTCTAAATATTTTTTTGTAATCTATCTCACCTTTTCCAGGCAATAGGCAAGAGTTTGCTTTATCCTTATCATTTATATGAAAATTAACTAGATCATCCCCCATGATGTTTAGATAGGTTATAGGATCAATACCAGCCTTATAAGCTTGTTTTAAATCCAATGTAAACTTAATAGGATACCTAAGCTCCTGTTTTAAAAAATTCATGAAGTCTAAATCTGCGGACATACACCAACATACATTCTCTTGAGAAAGGTATACTTGGTTTTCTGATGCTATATAACAGAGCTCATTATAAATATCTAAAACCATTTTTTTATTAATACTGTTAAAATCCATCTTTCTCATTCCATGAAAATTGTATATATTACAGTTTAACAGCCTTGCAGCCTTGCATACTTTTTTAAATATATTTATCATGTCCTTTCTCCTTCTTTCGTAAGCATCAAAAATATACGGTTCAAAAGAAGAGCTGAAGGCATGTATAGAATTAATAGTAATACTATTTTTATTTTTTTCTTCCTCTAAAATATTAATAAAATCTGTTTCGTATTCGCTAAAACTATTTAAAAATAATTCTGCTACCTTAAATCCCATGGTATTTAATGTACTTAAGCTTTGTTCTGTAGGGATTAGAGGATAAAAACTCGCTGAAGAAAATCCAATCTCCATTATATTCCTCACTTGTAAGAGTATCTTGTAAATTATTCAAATAAAACACCCTCACTATTAATATATTTTTTTACACCATCTATAGTTATTTGAAGTCCTCTTTCGTTTCTATCCCCAAAAACTATATCCTGACCTTTAATATTAGTATTCCTATGTTGTAGAGTGACTAAATCTAATATCCAAACATATTTATCATTCATTCCAAAATATGGCAATTGACTTATATAAAAAATCCTGTTGTCATCCAAAAATTTAGGATTACCACTCCATATATAAGTAGGAGTAGTATGTAAAGTATTTTCTTTTGTATATGTATTTTGTGTGGTTGAAGAACTATAAGCTTTTTGTGTCACATCTGTAGTTTTACCGTTAATATCTATATAAATGATACTTTGAGTTTTTTCATCTAAAATCAACATAGCTTGAGAGGTTGGACTCAAATCAAAATAAATCTTTCTTTCTGCACAAAAGGCATACTTAAACTTTTTATCTTTGCCCTGTTCTTCATAAGATACCTTAACGGGGATTCCCCCTTCTAGCTTAATTTCATAAAATTTTTCTTCTTCCACCACCTCTTTATTTTCTGGAGGACTCTGCTCACTTTTGCCTTTTTCCTTGTCCTCAGAACTTTGAGATTTATCATCATTCTTTAAGTTTTCTTTATTTATGTCTTTGCTATATTTATATCTTATATTACCGTAAAAACTATATATATTTTTTCTAAAGAAGATTATTATAGAAGTAATAATTAATATCAATATGATTAATAATATTATGCTTTTTCTTTTTTTCATTCTTCTTTCATATTCTCTGCTGAAAATACTAGGCTTACCCACCTTGTAAATCCCTCCTAGATTTTAACAATAATTTTATATCATAATTTAACACTAATATATATTATAACTCATAAGTGTATAAATTAATAATACTTTTTTGTTAACTTATAAATTATTATTAATTATGCAAATATTAACTTTTTATAGATAATAATACTATATTTAATAGTTATACGTAAAAAAAATGTAAAAGTCTGTGATAAAAATTAAAGTATTGTTATATAATTTATGCTATAATGCATTATATATGGTTTTTAATTTAGGAGGGAAATACATATGTTCGAATGGAAGGACGTTTATAGTGTAAAAATTTCTGAAATTGACTCACAGCATAAGCAGTTATTTAAAATAGGCGAGAACTTAGCTACAGCCATTAAAATTTCTGATACAGAAACAGATCATTATGATGAAATTGTAAGACTTATTAATGAACTTAAAAGTTATACTGTTTATCACTTCCAACATGAGGAATCCATAATGAGAAAAATAGGTTATGCCAATTACGAAAATCACAAAGCTGAGCATGACGCTTTTATTGAAAAGATTAGTGAGCTTCAAAAGCAGGATATTTATATTAATCAAAAAAATGCTATGATGAATATATTAACTTTTATTTTAGATTGGATCAGTAAACATATATTAAAAAGTGATATGGCTTATACAAATCAATTTAAAGAAAATGGAATATTTTGAAAAAGTTAAGGGTTTATATTTTTAGCAATATAAACCCTTGTATTTTTAAAACTCTCTTAAAGATTTAATTCTATCTTTATTTTTTACAGTAATATATAAATAAAATGGTATTCCAAATAGCATGAGTAAAAATCCGTACATAATTATTTCTGCACCAGAACCATATATGGCCCAAACAGCATATATAAAACCCATCAGAGGAACTATAGAACTTCTTAGGAAATTCCATAAATTAATCTTAGCCTTATGCTTTATCACCAATAATATCTCCGCAGCTGCAGTGATGGCATATATGGGCAAATATGATAAAGTGGCTAGCAAAGATACAAAAGTAAACGCTGAGCTAAATCCTTTTGTATAATTCATCAATAGCAGTATATTAACTAATACTCCACTTATTATTAGGGAAACATACGGTGTTTTAAATTTTGGATGTACTTTTCCAAAGCACTTTGGGAACATACCATCTAAAGCAGCTGCGTAGGAAACCCTAGCTGTAGAAAGTATCCATCCTATAGTCGTACCTACAATGCTTAATAATGCTAGAATACCAATATATATGCCTATATCAGTTCCTAAGATTTTTGAAAAAATATCTACAATAGGAGTAGTGCTTACTGCCAGCTCTGATTGACTCATGGCTCCCATGGAAAAGAAACTTATTAACATATATAATATTACAGCTACAATCATTCCTAAAATTGTGCTTAACTTAATGTTTTTTTCTCCATTTTTAATTTCTCCACCAGTTACAGAAGCAGTCTCTAGTCCTGTAAACGCCCAAAGAGTAGCTGTAGCCGCAGCAGGTATAGTATTTATTCCTTTTCCTTGGGGAAATAAAGGAAATATATTCTCTACATTAAAGCTCATTCCCGCTAATATTATAAATAAAATAAATAGTATCAGTTTTATTATGGTACTAGCTGTTTGAACTTGCGCTGCAGGTTTAACCCCGAAAATATTCAGCAACGTAAATATCCAAAGAATAGCTGAGGAACTTATAAATCCTATAATAGAATTTGAGGCTATTTGCGGCACCAAAAACCCTAAATAGCTTGTAACAGCAATTATAATAGCTGCATTTCCTATCCAACATCCATTCCAATATAGCCATGCATTCATATATCCAGTAAAATCTCCAAAGGCTAACTTAGAGTACTCATAAGGTCCTCCAGTTTTTGGTATTCTAGATCCCAAATTAGCATAGGAAAGAGCTAAAAATATTGAACCAATTCCAGTCAAAATCCAAGCAATCATAGTTGCTCCTGGACCAGATTTTTGAGCCAAAGTAGCTGGTAGCATAAAAATTCCAGAGCCCACCATATTACCTATAACCAAAGCTGTAGCCATAAAAAGGCCAAGCTCTTTCCTCAATTCATTTTTTTCCTCCATTTGTTATTCCTCCATTAACCAAGTAAAATTAATCAAAACTTGACAATATCATTAACTATTTGAAACTATTTTAACCTTCCTCACTTTTACGCTTACTTTAGCTATTTTATAGCCTGATTCATAAGTAGTCAATATTTTTTTATAATTATTCATAGAAAATATTTAGATTTTATTTATAACCTCTAAATTAAAAAATACATGTATGATATCAGATACCATCATACATGTATAATTATCCATAAATTAAATTAGGCTAAACTATTTTTTCTTTCCACAACCACAATTTCCTCCACAGCCACCACTTTTTTTATCCTTAGTTCCACTGCAACCACAACCACCTCCAAAGGTAGTGATTACTTTTTGTTTTACTACATTATCCGTATAATCTTCAAAGCCATGTTCTTCACTATCTTTTAAATAAGATATATACTCTTTATCTATATTGGTATTATTTTTATTCATAATAATATGCAACTCCTCTGAAATAATTATCTTATGATAAATATTATCATATCACTCATATTATAAACAATAATCTATTTTAAAAATACCATATTTATAGGATATAACTAAAAAAGTATTCATAAAATAAAGTATATGTTCTATAGCAATATAATAGGAAGGTTTGAAATGAAATTTTTTAAAACTAAAAATTTGTCTATCTTCGCTAAATTAATGATAGCATTAGGAACCATACTTTTAATTGAAATAATTCTAATTTTAATTAGTCATTTTAGTAAAAGCATATAAATATATAAATATTTACTTTTATATATTAACTGTATAAAATATATTTAAAGGTGGTGAATATTCTTATGTCAGATTTTCATTTATGTCCAAAGTTTGAACATGCTTTTGAGTTATTAGGAAAGAAATGGACTGGTCTAATTATTCGGGTTCTTCTCAATGGACCAAAAAGATTTTCAGATATAAAGCAGGTTATTAATGAATTAAGTGATAGAATGTTAACTGAGCGATTAAAGGAACTTGAGTGTGAAGGGATAATAAAAAGAAATGTATATCCTGAAATTCCTGTACGCATTGAATATGAATTAACAGAAAAAGGTATTGAATTAGAAAAGGCTATGGAGGAAATTCAAAAGTGGGCTGAAAAATGGGCCTGATAAATAAAAGTTGCTACACAGCTTTTATTTAATGCATGTAATTTTGCCTAGCCATTAAACAATATAATTATAGCTTTTTCGTAGAGTATGGGAGAAAAATCAACTATAATTGCGCATTCAAAAAGACGACTTTCGTCGTCTTTTATTTATTTTACGTAGTTCATTGGGTTAACGGATTGTCCATTTTGTCTTACTTCAAAATGCAAATGAGCTCCTGTACTCCACCCTGTAGAGCCAACATAAGCAACCACTTGCCCTTGATTAACTGAAGCACCTGGGCTTACGGCTACACTACTAGCGTGAGCATATAAAGTTTGCATACCACCACCATGATTTACGATAACCACATTTCCATATATTTCATTATACCATCCCGCAAAAGCAACTTGTCCAGCTCTAGCAGCCTTTATGCCAGTACCAAAAGGCGCTCCAAAATCTACTCCATGATGAAAACTAGATTTACCTGTTACAGGGTGTATTCTTTGTCCAAAAGGCGAAGTAATAGGTCCTGACACTGGTCTTATGTACCCAGAAGGATTTGCATTATTATTACCAGAGTCAGGCTTCTGATTATTAGAATTGTTATTCAAAGAATCTAATAATTGCTTTAACTCGTTTTGAAGCTGCTCATTATCTTCATTTAATGCAGCAATCTCGTCTTGAAGCTTTTTCTCAGAAGCATTTAAACTACTATATTTTGAATTTTTTTGTTTTTCTATAACTTTTATATCATCCAAAGTTTTTTCTTGCTCTTTCTTTTGAGCTAATAAAGTATCTTGTGTTTGTTTTAAAGCATTTTGTTCCTTTTGTAAATTTTCCTTTTGTGATAATAATAATTTGCTATCTTCTTCAAGCATCTTTTTCTTCGCTTCAAGTTCATTTTTTAACTGTTGTACTTCATTAATTAGTTCCTTATCATTTTTTATTATTCTACTCATAGTTGAAGCCTTATTTACTAATTCCAATAAACTATCACTCTCAAGCATTAAGAATATCATGGCATCGAAAGGATTGGATTTATACATGCTTCTAAGTCTTTTTCCTAGCATGTCCTGTTTTTCTTCTTGCTCCTTTTGCTTAAGCTCTATTTCTTTAATTTTATCATCTATTTCCTTTTGCTTTTTGCTTATACTATCCTGCACAGTTTTAATATTGCTTTTTAAAGCATTGATTTTATTCTCATAGTCACTGATTTTACTTTGAGATTCTTGAAGGGTTTTACCCTTTTCATTTATTTTGTTATGTAAATCATCAATTTCCTTTTGAGTATTATTTTTTTCACTCTTTACCTGATTCTTTTCATTTTCTAGTTCTTTTATCTTACTATTATTTTCATTGATTTGTTGTTCCTTATCATTAGTGCTTACATTAGCTGCATAAGCCATACTCCCTACATTAAAAACTGCAAGCGCACTTAAAACTATTGCAATACTTTTTATCTTCATACACATCACCCTATTTTTTAAGTTTCTTTTTATTTATTATACAACATAATAAATAAAAATTCCTTAAAAAATTCATTTTTTTAATATTTTTTTTAAATATAAAATATATTTAAGTATAAAAACACTACTATTTATTGTTTTATGTAAAATAATGGTAAATATTTGCATCTATAAAGAATATATAATTTTAAATTGGTTATATTATATTTGAATAATTTACGAGGAGTGATTCTTTTGGTTCATAATAATAAAAATCATAAAAAGACTGATGATATCACTAACGCAGAAATGAGAAAAATGTTTCCTAAGGGTGGAGAGGACATAGGCGTTAAAAATGGTGTAAAGATAGGGTCCTATGCAAATAGTAAAGACCATACTAGAGAATAATAGTAAAAGCAAGGCAAAACCTTGCTTTTTAACATATGAGTAAAAATAATTAATTAAATGCGTACTATCTAAACTACTTTTACTCTCTCAATTAATTCCATTAGCTCCTTCTCGGCCTCATCCATATATAAGCGTCCCCCCATACACATGGATATTATTTCTTCCTTTTTGTATCCTTCTTTATACTTTTTTAAATCTTTAAATATTCTTATTACTTCGCTAGAGCTTAAATTTAATATTTTCTTAATCTCTTCCTCACTATAATACTCCTTATAGCTAAACAAGGAAAACAGTTTATCCTGTAGTTCTCTTTTATATTTTAAATCTACATCAGCATTTATATGTGGTCCGTTTTTACCCCTATGGCATCTAGAGCATAAATACTTATAGTTTATAGAAACATTAGATAAGTAACTTGCTTCACTTCTAAATATTATATGGTGGACTTCTGCATTAGGATTACCACATACTTCACAATACTTCACTCTTTCAACTCCTTTAAAATATAAAATCTTTTGTGTCTTCTTAATTCTATTATACAAGATTTTTATACTAATTAATAGATTGAAACCATTGGAGAGTATGTTTAATATATACTTTAGTCTATTTTAATTCAATAATTTCATAATCTAATATACCTAATCCAATTTTTTCACCATGTTCAAGGCCTACCTTCCAATTAGTATTAACATGTATATGGGAAAACTTATCTGTTCCTTCATGATAATGTTTTTCATCCAATTCACTACCCTTAATTACTGAAGCTTTATTAACCATATCTACACAGGCCTTGTCTAGAGCTATTGGGTCAAAGGATGCCGCAATACCTATGTCCGGTACTATAGGTATATCATTACAGCTCCAACAATCACAGTTAGGTGATATATTCATGATAAAGTTAATATGAAAACTTGGTTTATCTTTAACTACTGCTAAAGCATACTCTGCAATTTTTTCATTAGCAGTATCAGCTGATTCGTTCCAAACCACTTGTGCTGCATCAAATTGACAGACAGCTACACATTGTCCGCATCCAACACACTTTTCATAATCAATACAAGCTTTTCTATTCTCATCAAGAGAAATAGCTTGCTGAGAGCAGCTTTTAATACATTGTCTACAACCTACACAATTTTTTTCAACTATTTTAGGTTGAGAAGCTGAGTGCATCTCTAGCTTACCACCCACAGAACCAGACCCCATCCCTAAATTTTTTATAGCTCCTCCAAAGCCAGTCATCTCATGTCCTTTAAAATGGTTCATAGATATTACTATATCCGCATCAGCTATAGCTGATCCTATCTTTGCCTTTTTACAATGCTTTAAATCAACTTCAATTTCTCTATATTCTGTACCTTTTAGTCCATCAGCTATTATTACATTACATCCTACAGCTAAAGGATTAAATCCATTCTCCATGGCAGATTGAATATGATCAACTGCATTTGATCTCCTTCCAGAATATAAGGTATTAGAGTCTGTCAAAAAAGGCTTTCCACCGGATTTCTTTATCAATTCTACCACACGGGCGGCATAGTTAGGTCTAATATATGCTAAATTTCCTGGCTCTCCAAAATGTATCTTAATAGCTACAAATTTATCTTTAAAATCTATGCTGTTAACGCCTGCCTCCTTTATTAATTTTTCTAGCTTGTCTAGTAAATTATAACCTGGTTTCGTCCTTAAATTAGTAAAATAAACCTTAGACTTTTCCATAAAATCACCTCATTCAAATTTTATGTTCCCATATTTCTATATTATCCCATAATTTGATATACTTCAATATATAAGAAAAAAGCGACCTTGGTCGCTTTTTTAAATTCGAATTTTAAAGCTCGTAAACTTCCATATCCTCTATAGCTTTCTTAACAAGTTCATCACTCTGTAAAGCCTCTTCTGAAGTTATTATCTCTTTTAATCTTGGTTTTGTTTTTGGATGTTTTGGAACAAATATAGTACAACAATCTTCATAAGGTAATATTGATGTATCGTAGGTACCTATGTCTTTAGCTAGATTCATAATATCACCCTTATCCATAGCTACTAATGGTCTAAATACAGGTCTATCTGACACATCATCACTTACCACTAAGCTTTCCATGGTTTGACTTGCAACCTGACCGATGCTTTCTCCAGTGGTAACAGAATTAGATTTCTTTAGTTCTGCTAATTCACATGCAATTCTCATCATGAATCTTCTCATAATAATAGTTAACTCGTCTTCTCTACACTTTTCAATAATCTGCATTTGTATTTCAGTAAAAGGTACCACATAAAGATTAATCTTTCCTGTGTACTCACTTAATATCCTTGCTAAATGTTTTACCTTATCCTTAGCCCTTTCACTAGTATATGGATGGCTATGGTAATAAACGCAGTTAAGCTCTACTCCTCTTCTTGCCATTAGATATCCTGCCACTGGAGAGTCTATACCTCCAGAGAGCATAAGCATAGTACTTCCATTCATTCCATAAGGCAATCCACCTACAGCTTTAATCTTTTCTTGATAAATATATGCCTTCCCTCTGATTTCTATATTTACAACGCATTGAGGATTTGTAACATTAACCTTTATATGTTCAGCATTTTTTAATACATAAGCCCCTACAGTTCTACTAGTTTCCATTGAATTCAAAGGGAACGTCTTATTTGCCCTATTAGTTTCTATCTTAAAGGTATCAGCCTTAGAATTTACTACCCTTTCCAATGCGGCTCCTTCTATATCTTCTAATTTTGCTTCAACTTCTTTTACAATACATAATTCTGAAACCCCAAATACCCTTTTAACCCTATTTATTACTTCTTGAAGATTTTCAGAATATATAAACCATCTATTTTGATCTACTACAAATTGGTATTGTACTCCCTTTAAAACCTTAGTTATATTTTTTTGTAATTGTCTCTCAAACTTATTTCTATTTAAACCCTTTAAAAATATTTCAGGGGCGTACTTCACTAATATCAATTCTCTCATTTTCTAACTCTCCTTAAAAAATTCAATGATTGCTTTAAATTTTCAATAACATAATCTATCTCTTCTTTAGTATTTTTTTCATTAAAGCTGAATCTTAAAGTTCCTTCAATGTCTTTATCACTTAATCCTAACGCTTTTAAAACAGAGGCACTCTTCTTACTTTTAGAGGAACATGCGGAGCCCGTAGAGACGTAAATCCCCTTTTCTTCTAGTAGATGCAAAAGCACCTCACCTCTTACTCCTTTAAAGCTAACATTTAATATATAAGAACTTATGTGTTCTTCTAAAGGACTATTAATGCTGATATCTTTAACCTCTTGAAGTTTATCAATAAAATAAGCTTTTATACTAGTTACTTTATTATAGTTTTCTATAATATTTTCATACATCATTTCGCTAGCCATTGCCATGCCTGAAGTGCCAGCTACATTTTCAGTGCCAGATCTATATCCCTTTTCTTGTCCTCCACCAGTAATCAATGTTTTAGGATATAGTGCCTTTTTTATGTAAATTGCACCTACACCTCTTGGCCCATGAAACTTATGTGCACTTATAGATAATAAATCAATATTACATCTTTGTACATCTATATTAAATTTCCCATAACTTTGAACAGCATCCACATGGAATTTTGCTCTTTGGCTTTTCTTTCTTATAAGAGCTCCAATAGCTTCTAAATCCTGAATGGTGCCAACTTCATTATTGACATGCATAATGCTTATAAGCACAGTATCTTTATTTATACTATTTTCTAGCTCATGTAAATCTAGTCTGCCTTTATCATCCACCTTAATATAACTAACACTAACTCCTTCATCTTCTAGTTCCTTGAAGGTCTTTAGAACGCTAGAGTGCTCTATAACACTTGTAATCATATGACAACCAGGTTTAGCAAAGCCTTTTATTGCTAAGTTATTACTTTCACTTCCACCGGAAGTAAAAATAATTTCATCCTTGCTACAATTTAATGTATAAGCAATTTTTTCTCTGCTATCATTTAATAGTCTTTCCGCCTTAATACCTAATAAATGCTTAGCAGAGGGATTTGCAAAATTATTTTTCATATTAAAAGCTACTGTATTAATTACCTCATCATAAGGCATAGTAGTAGCTGCATTATCTAAATATACTTCCATTTCTCTCACCTTCTTTATTATTATTTCCAGTAGAAAAATTTATATTACTTTCCATACGACTTATAGTGTATCATTAATTAAAAAACTATGTCAATTTTAAATTGCTAAAATAGTATATTCAACAAATTCTATCGATACTTCATAATAAATATTAAAAAATAATTATTTTCTTTTATTTATATTTATACTATAATTATAGTGAAATACTAACTATATATTTTTTATATGTAAAATTAAATCATTCCCCCTTGGAGGTGTTTCTATTGAAAGTAAAACTTTGTAAAAATAATAAAGCTCATTCACAGATTGAAAAAATGCTTAAAGAGTATGATAAAGATATTGAAATTAAAGTTAAATCTTGCTTAGGTTTTTGCAAAACTTGTAAAGAGAAGTATACAGCTTTAATAGGAGACAATTTTTTAAAATCCTCTGATAAGGATAAGCTTTTCAATAAAATTGTCAAGGCTCTTGAAGGAGATAATAAACAATAAAAATCTATCTTTAGCTACTTAAGCTTATTTTTAATAACTATAAATAATATTAAATAAAAAAAGCAAAAAAATTCAAAGTGTGAATTTTTTTGCTTTTTTAGTTAACAATATTTTCTATAAAGCATCAACTATTTTTTACCGTTATTACCCTTTTGACTATTACCTTTATCCTCTTTAACTTGTTTATCTTTTTGTTCTTCACTTTTATCCTTATTCTCTTTTTTCTGCTCCTTGCTTTCAACAGCTTTTTCTTCCTTCTTTTCTGTTCCTTTAGCTTTATCTGTCTCTTTAGATTCAGCTTTCTGCTTCACCTCGGTAGCTGGCTCTTTTTTAGGCTCCTCTACCTTATTACCTTCTTGAGATTTATCTTCATTATTTTTAATATCTTCTTTATAGTCTTTCTTTACCGCTGCAGCCTTTTCCTCAATGGCTTTTTTAAGTTCTTCCCCTTTACTATCCATGGCAGCTTGAGCTTCATTTAAGACAGTTTTTGCCTTATTTATAGCCTCTTCGTCTCCTGATTTTTCTACCTTCTTCAATTGAACTTTAGCTTCATTGTAAGCTTTCTTTGCTTCATTAAATTCATGTCTTTTTTCTACCATAGCTCTTACAGCTTCTTTTTTCTCACTTTGCATCTCTATTACCCTTTGAATGTTTTCCTTTGCTTCTTCCGGAAGTTTTTCTTCTAAGGCCTTTAATACTTCAATAGACTTTTCAGTCTTATTTAGTAAAGTATCACCAAGCTTTTTTACCTTTTCTATTTTTTTTGCATCTTCACTATCTTTTACATCCTTTAATATATCTTCTAATTTACCTTGAGCTTCTTCAATTTTTTCTTTATACTCCTCAAGAGCTTTTTCTGCTAACTCTTCCTTTCCTTTCTCTGTCATAACTTCACTTTCTCCTAGCCTCTCTTCTGCTATGTTTGCAATAATTTCAGCTTTCTTTTCTTCTGATGAAGTCAATGCTAATTTTAAAGATTCCATTCCTTTATCTAAAGGATACAATATATTATCTGGGGTTATGCCCGCATACTCCTTATTAGATGAAACCTCTGCGGCTTTCACCGTTCCTCCTAAAATAAATATGGATAATAAAGCTATTAACATAGTCTTTTTCATTTGAATTCCTCCTTTTATATCATTTGCTTATATATACGGCAGCTAATATATTTATTAGGGGGTGCCTTTTTCCACTAAATATGCCCTTAAAATTAAATTAATCTTCGTATATAATTATATATATAACAATATAAGAAGCTTCTTTTATAAATTTATGAACATCTCGAGGTGAAAAGATGGATTTAGATCTTTTGAAAAAAGAAAATAGAGATAATTTTATAAGCGAAAATATGAGTTTTGTAAAATCAGTAGCTTATAACATATGTAAAAGACCTCTATCTTCTGAAAATGATGACGAGCTTAGCATTGCACTTATTGCTTTTAATAAAGCTTGCGATACATATAATAATATTAAGGTTAATTTTCATTCTTATGCTTCAACTATAATTAGAAATGCTTTAATAGATTTTTTCAGAAAATCAAATAAAAATATAGTGTTGTCCTTCTCCGTAGAGGAGGATAACTTTGATTATATCGATAATACATTGTCAATCAATGAATATAATCAATCCAAAGAAAAGGAACTTTTATCTGAAGAAATTTCTTATTTTATTAAAGAGTTGACAAAATATAATCTTAAATTTTCAGATTTAGTAGAAGCTTCTCCTTCTCATAAGGATACTAGGAATAATCTTTTAAATATAGCTACTGCTTGTACAAAAAAAACTTATATAACAGATTATATAAAATCAAAAAAGATACTTCCCATTAAGGAAATATGTTTACTTACAAGTTGCAATAGAAAATTAATTGAAAAATGGAGGAAATATATTATTGCGCTTATTTTAATATTAGACAATGATGAATATTTATATCTAAGATCCTATTTAAATATAAAGAAAGTTGGTGATGTAGATGACTAAAACCGGTATTGTTATGGAAATCAATGATAGTAATATAGGCATTTTAACTCCCTCTGGAGAATTTGCGTATGTTAAAAGAAATTCTAAATCTGTTACTATGGGAGAACTGTACTCTGAGGAAATCTTTAATGGTACTAAGAAAAAAAGTATTAATGTAAAAAGGCTATTTTTGATGGCAGCATCCTTTTTACTTTTAGTTTTCCTATCTAGTGGCATATTTTTATACAATGAGCCTGTCTCTGCTGTAACTATCGATATTAACCCTTCTGTTGAACTTTATGTAAATAGATGGAATAAAATTGTAAAGGTAGTTCCGTTAAATGATGATGGAAAAAATTTAGTAAATGAACTTAATATAAAGAACTTAGACATATCAAATGGTATAGAAAAAATATATGAAAAATGCAAAAGTGAGAATTATATAACTGAAGATTACAAAAAAGATAAGGCTATAAACATACAAGTAAGCAATCTTAAAAATCACCAATTAGATTTATCAAAGGTTGAAAAGAAAATCGAGGATGATGGCATTAATATCATTATTGATATCAGCAAAGATAAAGAAATAAAAAAAGATAATAATTCTGAAAAGTCTACATCTCCAAGTGAAAAAGAAAATGATAACAATTCTAAAACTAAAGAAAATAGTAATGGCAATAACAAAGATAAAGAAAACAATGGCAAAAACAAAGAAAATGGTACTTTCAAAGATAATAATTCTAACAATAAAAATGTTCCTGAGCAAAAAAATACTAATAATTCTGAATTAAATCAAAAAGATAATAACTTTGGCCAATCAAAGGATAAAGGTAAAGGTTCCGACGATAAAAATAATAATAAAAACGATAATAAAGACAAAAATGATAAGAATCAACCTAAAGAAAAAGATAAAAAACGCTAAAAAAGAAAAGTCGTAGTAATTTTTTATTACTTCGACTTTTTTAATTATTCTAAAGATATATTCTTGTAAAACTTCTTGAAAAACAATTATATGCAAACATTCAAACTAATCAGTAGAGCGACTATTATTTTTTCAAACATCCTAAATTAGTAAAGATAGTTTTATTGGTAAATCTCCAGTAGTTTCTGATACAATGTGTAAGAATTCATTAATATTATTCTCAACTTCTTTTTCCTTGTCCTTGTTAATGCCACCTCTCCCTAATCTATCACAAAGAGATAACAAACCTAATTCATACAAAGAAGTTTCTTCTACCATTTTTGAAATATTAGCAAAGGGCAATTTATTTAATACAAATAGAGAATGCATGTGGTATCTAATAAGCTTAGAAATTTTATAAATAGTTTCTTTATCCTCTGTAAAACACTTAAGAAAGTCAATAGACATCTGCTCTCCTATTTTATCGTGATCATAAGAGGTTATTCTACCTTTCCTTAATTTTGTAGTTGGAAACTTACCTATATCATGCAACAAAGCAGCCCACATAAAAACTCTCTTATCCTTACTTAAAACTCTATATTTAGCGGCTCTATCTAATACCATCATCACATGATTCCATACATTACCCTCTGGGTGATGCTTAGGCTCTTGTGGTGTTTCTTTCATATCCCTTATCATAGTAAAAGGGGATTCATTTAAATCTCCTTCTTCAAGTAGCTTTTGAAGATAAATAGAGGGCTTCTCATCTTCCAATATATGAGATTCTATATCTAAAAATAATTCTTTCATACAAAATCCTCCTGCTTCATATATCTTATATTTTTATTATTTACATATTAAAGATCTATATGCAATAGTTTTTGACAATCATTATTAATTAATATATACTATATGAATTATTACGTTGTAATAATTATATGTATTAAAATTTTTGGAGGTGTTTATGAAATACTTATCAAATATCATCCCGCCAAAGGTTAGTATAGCTCCTATGGTGGATCGGACTGATAGGCATTTTAGATATTTTTGCAGACTTATGACAAAAAAATCTCTTTTATATACTGAAATGATAACTGCTCACTCTATAATATATGGAGACAGACATAAACTTTTAGATTTTAATTCCATAGAAAAGCCCCTATCTCTTCAGATTGCAGGTTGTGATCCAGAAGAGATATATAAAGCTGTTAAAATAGCTGAAGATTGGGACTATAATGAGCTTAATCTAAACGTAGGTTGCCCTTCAGACCGAATCTCTGGAAATGCAATGGGTGCAATTCTTATGGCCTATCCAGAATTAGTAGCTGATATGGTAACGGCTATGAGGGAAGCTACAAAGAAGCCTATAACAGTAAAGCACAGAATTGGTATTAACGGCAATAATGTATTGCCAACTTCCTTTAAGAATACAATATTAGATAATTATGACTATATGAAGCATTTTATGCAAACTATTGAGAAATCTAAAATAGATAGATTTATTATCCATGCAAGAACAGCCATTCTATCCGGACTAAGTCCTAAAGAAAATAGAGAAATTCCACCTTTAAAATATGATGAAGTTCATAAAATAAAAAAAGATTTACCTCATCTTAATATAGAAATTAATGGTGGCATAAAAACTATAGATGCCATGAAAGACCACTTAAAACATGTGGACGGCGTAATGTTAGGAAGGGTATCCTATGAAAATTCATATGTTCTTACAAAGGTAGACAATCTTTTTATGAAGGGAACAACCTCCAGCATAAGCAGAAGGGAGATTTTAGAAAAAATGCTTCCTTATCTTGAGGAACTTCAAGATAACAAAATTGGTATGCATCTTATACTGAGGCATACTTTAACCTTATTTAACAATTGTAAGGGAAGCAGGTATTGGAAACAATTGATTGATACTTCCTGCAAAGAAGGTATTACCGCAAAGAACTTTATTAAATATGCTCTTGACTCCCTACCAAAAGAGACTTTAAACTCATTTGTGTAATTAATCATGACTCCTATATTGATTTTTATTATTACCTTGGTCATCCTTTTTTATTACTAGAATAACTAGTCATAAATCAATAAAAAAAATATAATTAAAACATAGAGATGATTATATTAAAAGTAAACTTATTAATAAGCTTATATTAATAAAAAAATTATATGGAGGTATGTATCAATGAGCGCTAAAAGATTATATAAAATTAAAGAACAAGCAATGGTTTCTGGTGTTTGCGCAGGAATTGCTGAATATTTGCAGGTAGATGTTTCTATAATAAGACTTGTATGGTTAGGCTTTACATTTCTCGGAGGCTCTGGAATACTAGCTTATATTGCTGCAGTAATAATTCTTCCTGAAAAAAGAGATGTATACAGACAAGATCCTAATTACGGGAGACCTTATCAAGATGCTGAATTTTACCACGAAAATCCTAAGGATAAAGATCAGTAATATATAAAGGTCAAGCATTTCATCAAGTAAATGCTTGACCTTTTTTATTACAAATTATTTTTTAATCTTTTTAACTGCTAAAACAACTGATACTGTAATAATTACCGCTGCAATAGCTTCTAATATACCATTAGTATAGGCTATCCCAAAAATAGCTTTTGTAGCTTTATCTATAGCCATATTTTTTACCTGCGCATATCTTTCTACATATAGCAGATAGATCATTCCCAAAACACCTACTGTATTGGTTAAAGAACCTACTGCTGCTCCAATAGCTACTCTTACTGACTCGTTTTTAATCTTTATCAATTTATAGCTGTAATAAGAAGTAGCTCCAATTAATACTCTAGGTAAAACTGAAACCAAAGGATTAAAAAATGCAAAGGATAATAATGAAGGTGACATTATATTCTGTATTATACTAAAGCATCCAAACATTAATCCTATTAACATACCCACCTTAGGTCCTTCTAATATAGCTCCAATTATTACAGGTATGTGCATAATTGTGATCTTAGCCATAGGTAAGGGTATAAAACCATAACCTGTAGCACCTAAAATAATTGATATGGCAGATAGCATACCTACCAAAGTTAGCTGCCTAACTTTAGTATTTGAAACTCTTACTGAATTTCTTTCCATAATAATCCTCCTCACTCTTATTCCTTAAAAGGATATAAGTTGATATTAAAAATTTTTTATTTTTTAGTTCAGTTTCATTTAGAATACTGACTAGTTGTATTTTAGCATGTTTTAAGCCAAATGTTAATATAGTTTGTGAAATTTTTTTCAACTCTTTAACATTTTATTCCATCATAATATTCTATTTCCTCTCTTCCCTCAAATTAAATAGGGTATTTTAATTTTATTGCGACAAAATAGTACTACAAGATATTTAATATTTAAAACTACAAAGATTAAATATCTAAATAAAAAAAAGGAGGTAATAGTCATGGCAAATAATAGAAAATTAGTACCAGAAGCTAGAAAAGGATTAAACCAATTCAAGATGGAGACAGCTAGAGAATTAGGAGTTAATCTTAAAGAAGGTTACAATGGAGATTTAACTTCAAGAGAAAACGGTTCTGTTGGCGGAGAAATGGTTAAGAAAATGGTTGAACAATACGAAAGAAACTTATAATCATTTTACCAAATAGGCATTCCATAATATATTATGGAATGTCTATTTTTATTTATTTTGCCTATGATTGTTTAATAATATATAGATATTATTAAATATGTATTGATAAATAAATTTAATAATATTATCATTAATAAAGTGAAATAAATTTTAAAGAGAAAGGTTGATTTATATAAATGTTAAAAGATCCTAAGGATACTAAGGTTGTTATTGGTATGTCCGGCGGCGTTGATTCATCTGTCGCTGCTTTGCTACTAAAAGAACAAGGCTATAATGTTGTTGGTGTATTTATGAAAAACTGGGATGAAAAAGACGACAATGGAGCTTGTACTGCTGTTGATGATTATGAAGATGTAAGAAGAGTCTGTGATAATATAGGAATTCCTTATTATACAATAAATTTTGTAAAGGAATATTGGGATAGGGTCTTCGAGTATTTTCTATCAGAATATAAAAAAGGTAGAACGCCAAATCCTGATGTTATGTGTAATAAAGAAATAAAATTTAAAGCTTTTTTAGATTTCGCTCTAAAAATAGGGGCTGATTACATTGCTATGGGTCATTATGCCCAGTTGGATTATTTTGACGACGAATATCGATTATTAAGAGGTTCTGACTCAAATAAGGATCAAAGTTATTTCTTATGTGAATTAAATCAATATCAGTTATCTAAGAGTATGTTTCCAATAGGTCACCTTACAAAGCCTGAAGTAAGAGAAATTGCAAAGAAAGCTGGTTTATCTACTGCTACTAAAAAGGACAGTACGGGAGTTTGTTTCATTGGTGAAAGAAATTTTAGAGAATTTCTTAATAATTATTTGCCTGCAAAATCTGGTCCCATAAAAACCTTAGAGGGTAAAATCAAAGGTGAGCATTTCGGCTTAATGCACTATACTTTAGGGCAAAGAAAAGGTCTTGGTATAGGCGGAGAAGGAGATCCTTGGTTTGTAGTAGATAAAAATTTAAAGACAAATACACTATATGTTGTACAAGGAGAAGATAATCCTAATCTTTATTCCTTTGGCCTACTTGCTACTGACTTAAACTGGATAAGCAAAAAGCCTAAAGCTGATAAATTCCAATGTACAGCTAAATTCAGGTATAGGCAGCCCGACCAAGAGGTAGTTGTTTACTTAAAAGAAGATAATTCTTGTTTTGTAGAATTTAAAGATCCTCAAAAAGCTATCACTCCAGGTCAAGCAGTGGTATTCTATGATGGCACTGTATGTTTAGGTGGAGGAATAATTGATAAATATTATAAAAATAAGCAATTTATTTTGAAAGAAGTAGAAAAAAAATAAAGGTTATAAGCCTTTATTTTTTTTTATTATGGTCCAAATAGTAGTTAAATCTTCATCCTCTTTAATATAATCAATAAACTCAGGATATAAGCATAAAGCTTTATCTATATCCTTCAAAGCTTTATCATAATTTTTTTCATGTGCATAAAAACAAGCTCTATTATAGTACAAGGCTGCACTAGTAGGATTACAGAAAATTCCTTTACTAATTACTTTAATAGCTTCAGTATATTTATCCATTTCTTTATACAATACAGCTAAATTTAAAAAGCTATAGTAATAATCGGACTTTTCTATTATAGATTTATTATAATAGACCATGGCCTCTTCATAGCAGCCTAACTTTTTATTTATAACTCCTATATTAAATAAGGCCATGTAGTGGTTTGGTATTATTCTTAAAGCCTTTTGAAAAAAACTTAAGGCTTTTTCATTTTCATTAGTCTCTTCATATAATGATCCTATATTTATATTAGCCCAAAAATCAAAGGGTTCAATTTCTAAAAGTTTATGGTAATATTCTAAAGCTTTTTTCTTTTCTCCAATCTCATCATAGGCATAAGCAAGGAAAAAATAAGCTCTATCATATTTTGTATCTAGCTCGATAGCCCTGTGGTAATACTTTATAGCTTCTAAATACTCTTCCTTATTATCATATATTACCCCAATTCCATAATAGGCCCTGGCTTCCATTGGATCAATATTTATTATTTCCATATATTTATTAATGGCCTCATCATAGTTTCCAAGTTTATCATATGTTAAAGCCATATCCATCAATAAATCAATATTCCTTCTTCCCTCTAAAAGACTATAGGCTTTTAGATAATAATTTAATGCCTTATCTAAATGATTTTTTGAATAACTCTTTTCTCCTAAGATTTTATAATTATTTAAAAGATCTATATTTTCTTCCATTTTATCTCCTATAATATAAAGACTAAGCTAATTATAATCCATTATATCTAATGACACAATATATGCTTTATATATACATATAGCCTTCTATAATTATAACTCCATCCCCTATTAAATTGACTCTTTTTCCATCTAATACCTTCAAAATTATCTCTCCACCTCTCGGTGATGCTTGATAAGCTTTTAGTATATCTTTACCTAAAATATTTCTCCAATAAGAGGCTAGCACAGTATGCACTGATCCAGTTACAGGATCTTCATTAACTCCAACCCAAGGATTAAAGTACCTTGATACAAAATCATATTTTTCCGATAGTGCAGTGACAGCTACACCCTTTATATGTGAAGATAGATTCCATTTTATCATTTGAGAAAAATTAGGACTAAGTGCCCTTACATCCTCTTCTTTTCCCACATGAATAATAAGCTTTTTAGTATTTCTACCTAAAAAAATATTAATATAATTTTTAACACCTAAAGCCTGTAAAAGTTCCTCTGCTTTAATATTAAAATTTATCGCCTCATCTAATGGAAAATTAAGAATTATTCCTTCTTCATCTTTCTTAGCCACAAGCTTCCCACTTTTAGTTTCATAGTTTATCTCTTCACCTTCTAGAGAAAGGGCCTCAAACAGGACCTTAGAAGTGGCAAGAGTAGCATGTCCACACAAATCTACCTCTTTCTCAGGGGTAAACCATCTAAGTATATAATTATTCTTTATATCATTTTTGTTCTTATGCATAGGCATTGCAAAAGCAGTCTCGGATAAATTCATCTCTCTAGCTATAAGCTGCATTTTATATTCAGGTATTGGTTTTTTAAGTATACACACTCCTGCAGGATTTCCCTTAAAATTTTCATTAGTAAAAGCATCTACCTGATATATTTTAATTTTTTTATTATGATGCCTTATCATGCTTTCATTTCCTTCCATTAATGTTTTTATAAAGCATCTTAAGAAAAATAGCTGCGTGCATATACTCAAAACCTCAACATAAATAAGAAGGCCAAGCAACTATTTTTAAAGATGCTTAAACCTATTATACCTCCTATAAAAACTTATTTATATTTTTTTACTTACATTTAACAATAGTAAATAATAATTATTATATTCTTTCAATTACTATACGGTCTGCTTTTGCATCTATACCGATAGTACACCCATCATAAAATTCTCCAGAAATTATTTTCTTAGCTATTTCCGTTTCTAAAATATTTTCTATATATCTTTTTAATGGCCTTGCTCCATAATATGGATCATAACCTTCCTCAGCCATAATTTCCTTTGCATTTTCTGTAACCTTAAGTATAATGTTCCTATCCAAAAGCCTTATATTAACTTGCTGCAAAAAGATATTGATTATATTCTTTATATTTTCCATGTTCAAAGGCGAGAAAATAATAATATCATCTAATCTATTTAAAAACTCTGGTTTAAACCTACTTTTCATTTCCATCATTATAACATCTTTAACTTCTTCCTTAACTTTTCTTTCCATTATATTTTCAAGTAAGTAAGAACTTCCTATGTTAGACGTCATTATAATAATTGAATTTTTAAAATCAATTACTTTCCCTTTATTATCAGTTAACCTTCCATCATCTAATATTTGCAAAAATATATTAAACACATCCTCATGAGCCTTTTCAATTTCATCAAATAATATAACACTATAAGGATTTCTTCTTACTGCTTCCGTCAGCTGTCCCCCTTCTTCGTATCCTATATATCCTGGAGGCGCTCCTATTAATCTTGATACAGAATATTTCTCCATATATTCTGACATGTCAATTCTAATAATATTCTCTTCACTGTCAAAAATGACTCTTGCCAAAGATTTAGCTAATTCAGTTTTTCCCACTCCTGTGGGCCCTAGAAATATAAAGGATCCTATGGGTCTTCTACTATCCTTTAATCCCGCTCTAGCCCTAACAACTGCATTTGATACGGATTTTATAGCTTCTTCCTGTCCTATTACCCTTTTCCTTAATTCCTCTTCCAGCCTTAATAGTTTTTGCCTTTCTCCTTCTACAAGTTTTGATACAGGTATTCCTGTCCATTTAGAAACAATCTCTGAAATTTCTTGTTCTGTTACTTCTTCTTTAAGCAAAGCTCCTTCATAATTTTGCTTTAATATCTCTTCTTTCTCTTTTAAAGCTATCTCTAATTCAGGTATAACTCCATATCTTAATTCTGCTACCTTGTTTAAATCATATTCTCGCTCATATTTTTCTATTTTTCCTTTGGCTTCTTCTAACCTTGTCTTTAAATCTCTTATATCTAGAATGTAAGCTTTTTCTTTTTCATATTTTGCAGTCATTTCTTTATTTCTATCCTGCAAATTACTAAGTTCTTTTTCTAAAAGTCTTACTCTCTCCTGAGATGGCTTATCTATTTCTCTAATCAAGGCTTCTTTTTCAATTTCTATCTGTAATATTTTTCTCCTTACGCTATCCAATTCAGAAGGTAGACTATCTATTTCAGTTCTTATCATCGCTCCTGCTTCGTCAATTAAATCAATAGCCTTGTCTGGTAAGTATCTGTCTGTTATATATCTATGAGATAATTTTGCCGCTGCTACTATAGCAGAATCATGAATTCTTATACCATGATGAATCTCAAATCTCTCTTTCAAGCCTCTAAGTATAGAAACGGTGTCTTCTATGCTAGGCTCATCTACCACTATAGGCTGGAATCTTCTTTCTAAAGCTTTGTCCTTTTCTACATATTTTCTGTATTCATCAAAGGTAGTGGCTCCAATACATCTTAGTTCTCCTCTTGCTAAAAGAGGTTTAATTAAATTCCCTGCATCCATAGCCCCCTCTGTTTTTCCTGCTCCTACAATAGTATGAATTTCATCAATGAATAACATTATCCGTCCTTCACTACTTTGAACTTCTTTTAATACAGCTTTTAATCGTTCTTCAAATTCTCCCCTATATTTTGCTCCCGCTATTAGCGCTCCCATGTCTAATGAAAAAATGATTTTATCCTTTAAGCCCTCAGGTACATCTCCTCTTACTATTCTCTCAGCTAAACCTTCAACGATAGCCGTTTTACCTACGCCGGGCTCTCCGATTAACACTGGATTATTCTTAGTTCTTCTAGATAATATTCTTATAGTTCTTCTTATTTCTTCATCTCTTCCAACTACTGGATCTAACTTATGTTTTTTTGCTTCTTCCACTAAGTTAATACCATACTTATTCAAGGCATCATAGGTTTCTTCGGGATCCTGTCCTTCTACCTTTTGATTTCCTCTAACCATAGATAGTTCTGATAGAAAAATTTTTTTATTTATATTAAACTTACTTAGAATTCTCCCTACAGCGCCATTATAATCAATGTCCATAATGGCTAGCATTACATGTTCAACACTTATGTAGGAATCTTTAAACTCTTCTGCTATATCCTCAGCTTTTAAAAAGATCTCTTCAATTCTTCTGGTAGCATAAACCCCAGAACTTTGCGCTCCCTCTCCTAATACCTTTGGCAATCTATCTAACTGGCTTTTAATTTCCTCTTTAAGAGATTTTAAACTTATGTTCATTCTTTCAAAAATACTAGGAATTAAGCCATCTTCCTGATTAACAAGGGCTGAAAATAAATGTAATATGTCTATCTGTTGATGGTTAAACCTAATGGCTATTGATTGAGCATCATTTAGAGACTGTTGCACCTTAATTGTTAACTTTTCTATATTCATACAAATATCAGCTTGAAAGCTGAACTTCCCTCCTTTATTTATACAATTTCATACTAATATTATATAACACTTACAATTTTTTAAACAAACTATTCAGCCTATTATTTAAAGTAAAAATAAAAATGCATAAAGACCTTTTCTATTAAAAATAGAATTCTTTATGCATTATAGTTTCACTATATTTTTTTCTCTATTCCCATAGCTAACGTAAAATATTTAAGGGCTTCTGAGGTTTCTCCTAATTTATGATACATATTCCCCATCTCTAAATATCTTTTGTGTCTTTCCTGCTTATTCCCAAATTTAAACAAAGCATCTAAGGATAAATTCATATACATTTCTGACTGAAGATACATATCTTGCTTTTGTAATATAATAGCTTTAAAATAATAGGCCTTTTCAATATATCTTATATTATCGCAACCTATAGCGCTGTTCAGTGCTTCGTCACATATCTTTTGTGCTTCACTTAACGCTCCATAGGTAGTTAATTCTTCTACACATCTTAACATATACTCAACAAGTTCTTCTTTGTTTTGCTTTGGAAAATTATTCAATCCCTTTTTTACATATTCTATGGCTCTATCATTCATTTCTCCTTGAAACATTAAAATAGCATAATTTAACATAGCCTTTGATTTATAACTTGCATCATCTTTATAATATTCGTAAGATTTTAGCTCATACTCTTCAAAATTGTCTTTTCCAATTTTTAAGGATAATATTGCTAATACATGGTACATTTCTGCCTTTTTTATATCTACTTTTACATGATCTATTAAATCTAATAACCTTATGGCAATTTCATAAGCTCTCTCATAATTTTCTAACATCAAATAACAAGCTGCCTCATTATAGGTTACCACTGCTAAGGTTTCTTTGTCGCAATCCTCAGTATTGCTTATAACTTTTCTTACGTTATTATAGTAGGATGCTGCTTGTTCATATTCCTTATTCATATAAAAATATCTTGCCATATCCTTACTATAAATAAGATTATTTTCTTCAATATTTGACTTTTGACACATATCATAATACTTCGATGTAATTACTTGTATATTTTCAAATTTCTTAGACATTAAATAATTGCTAAATAGTATATGTAATATCTTAAAAGCTAAGTCATAATAATTATATTCTAAAGCATATTCTAAGTTGTATTGTAATCTATCTTCTATATCAGTAGTAAACTTCTGTTCCTTTACTACTGATATATTATCTTTAATTTGATCTCTTACATCTTTCCTTAAGTAATCGATATCTATATCTAATTTCTTAGAAATAAACTCTAAAATCCAGGGCTCTGCTTTTACCTTATCGTTTTCTATACAGCTCATTTTAGATACAGATATTTTATCTTCACATATATCTTTTAATGTAGCTCCTTTATATATCCTAGCCCTCTTTATCTTTTCCCCTGTAGACAATATCTCCATGATTCCTCACACCTATCCAAAATAATAAAGCTTTCCTTTAGTAAGTAATAATTCCCCAATACATAATACGAAATTTCATTATATTAATATAATTTACTTAATCAATAAAATAATTTTAAAGTCAACCTATTTAAACTTCCCTAAGAATCCCTAGTTGCTTAAATATAGCTACACCATCATTTAAATATTTTGCTGCACTCGAATCATCTTTATTATCTATATAGAATTTCCCTAGCAAAATAGCAATTTCAGCAGCTTGCTTTAGGCAATCCATGTTCTTAGCAAAATTTAAAGCAATAATTAGTGTATTCTCTGCTTCATTAAAATTATTGTCTAACAATTCAACCCTATATTTTAATAAATAATAATCTATTAATACCTGGTTGTCTCCATCTTTAATATTTTGCAAAACTTCCTCTAACAATTTTCTGCAATTTTCAATATCCTTTAGCTTAATATAATTTTCACAAACATTTGTTAAAGTTTCCACCAATTTTGCATCTTTATTATTTTTTCTTAATTCCATGGCTTTATTAAAATGTTTAAAGGACTCTTCTATATTTTCAAATTCATAGAATAGCTTTCCTAAGTTGTTCTCTATTTGAGATAATTGTATGGAATCCTCAAGTTCTCTAAATACATCTAAAGTCTTCTTTGAATACTTTATTGCATTATCAACATCGCCTTTTTTATTATATTGTTCTGCTAATAGTAATAATGATTTGGCATATTCTTTTTTATTATCAAGTTGATTAAACTTTTCTTTTGCTAAATAGGAATAGTTAATGGACTTATCCAAATTGTCCAATTTAAAATATGTACTAGCTATATAAAAATAAATTTCTCCTAAAAGTGCATCGTTTCCAATGTCATTATCTAAAAATACTTTTTCTGCTTGCTGAAGATAACTATTAGAAGAATGGTATGCCTTAAGCTCATAGGTTATTTTTCCTAAATTTAAAAAGGTATTTACTACCTCTTCAAATTTGCTATTTTTAATAAATATTACATTTGATGATAAAAAGAACTGCTGAGCGGCTCCATACTCCTCTTTTGTCATATATATTTTTGCTCTTAAATATAAGTTCCTAGCTTTTCTATATTCCAAATTATACTTTTCTGCATAATAAAGAGCTCTTTCTATGTATTGTTCTCCATAATGTAAATCTTCATTTAAAATATATGCTTCAGCAATATTTTCAAAATATAAACATATTTTTTCAGCTTGAGTTTCCTCTGATTCCATCAAGTATTCAACTGAAGTTTTTAAAGAATTAGCCAAATACTCAAGCAAGTCCATGCTAGGATTGGATTTACCAGATTCTACCAAGCTTATTTGTCCCGGAGTTATTCTATCCCCTGCTAAATCCTTTAAGGTCATATCTAACTCTTTTCTTCTTCTTTTTATTTTTTCTCCTAAAGACAATATCTCCATAATCACTCTTCCTTTACTGAAGTATACATTAAATTTAATATCATTAAAGATTATGATAAAGTTCTGTTTTATTATAACACATTTTTAAAATAAACCACAGAATTTTTGAATTTTTTTTTTACATTTTATTAAATATTCTATTAATTTAGTAAATATATTTAGCTTTTAGTTATATTTTTTAAAAAAACTAAACAGTTTCACGTATCTTAATAAAATTAGATAAACTGCTATTTCTTCACAAAAAAATAAAAGCTCGAAACACTTTTCGAGCTTTTATTTATAGAGAAACAATTTGTAATAACTAAATGAAAATAAATTAAATGAACTTTTACTATTCATTTTTTTATACATTCTTACTACATTTTATTTCTCTTTATCTCATAAAACGTATCATATTACTATACATATCTCCAGCCATATGTCTTGCCATTTTTCCTGTTCTTCTAATCTTCCTTTTAGTATTTCTATCCAGTTCAGGCATTACCATCATTCCTACAGCTGCTCCTATGATAGCTCCTGTTGTTATTCCTGTTATAAATCTGTTATTCATATTACACACTCCTTTTATAAGATTTATATGTATAGAATATGTAGTTTAAATAATATTAATCATTGAAATTATTTACAGTTTTTATAAGCCACTTAAAAATTTAACTCTTTAAAGAAAAATAACTAGCCAATATAGCATTATACTGACTAGTTATTTTTTATCCGTTCAAAGCTGAAGAAGCAAGTTCATCTGCTAACTCATTATATTTTACTCCGCTATGTCCTTTTACTTTGACAAACTTAATTTCAATTTGCTTCATTTTTTCATGCATATATTCATAATATCTTTGAGTTAAAAAATTATTTCTTTTCCACATTCCTAAGGCCCAGCTTTCTATTCCTTGGTAGTCAAAAAAAATTTTAATTTTTTTATAATCATGCTTTAGTGCATAATCTACAGCCTTCATAGCTCCTAAAACCTCTCCTGCTACATTTCTCATAGATATTGCTTCTTTTTCTTCACCCACACCACTTTCTTTATATATAACTTCCTCATTATGAACTGCCACTAATCCATAAGAATAATTTTCTTTATCTTCCTTAAAACTACCGTCAACATATATATGTAAATAGTCCTCTTGAACCTTCTCTTCTTGCTTTTCTTCTTTACTAAATATCTCCTCATGACTACTAGTGCTACATAAATAGCTTTTGATAAACTCTATGGCTTCCTCTTCCTTAGTAAAACTTTTATAAATTGCACCTTTTGCTCCTATAACTTCGAGCTTACACTGTTCCCAATTATCATAAATTTTTGGCATATTACTTTTTCCTTTTGCCACAGCATAATACTTTCCCATAATAAAAACTCCTCAAAATTCTTTGTATTTTCTAAATAAACTTATCAAGGCTATCATAAATTTTATCTACATTAGTTCCTCCAGTAATCCTGTTAAAGTAAGTTAAAGCTTCTTTGATTATAAGTATTATATCCTCTTCACCTTCCCAATTTTCTATAATTATATTTATTGGTATCTTATTTATTATCTTATTAATAGCAAAAAAAGCTATAGCCATATCATCTATTTGACCTATAAAAGGTATAAAATCTGGTAATATATCTAGGGGTGATGCCAAGTATCCAATAGCTGTTCCAACAACTAATTTGGTTTTCAAGGGTACCCTCTTATCCTTAAATAACCTAATAAAGAGAGCAATTATATCTGGTAATATCATGGCATATTTTAAAAGCATACTATATTTATCTGGAACTTTATCTTGTATATAACCTTTAGCTTTAGTATATCCATCTACTACCTTTTCAATCTTAACTTGTTCATTAGCTTCTAAAGTCTCCTCCTCAACCAACTTAATATCCTCTACCTTTTTATTCATATTGAAATTAATATCAAAGAGCTGAACTTCCACGTAATCCTTTTTCATAGATAAGCTGTCCAATTTAAAATTAATAAAGGGTAGAGCCTTTAAAATTTCATTTAAATCTACGGTTATACTGCTATCTTGTACCAAAATTCCTTTAGCCTTTAAGTTATCAATAATTTTTTTCACTATCTTATTTGTAATAAAATTAAAAATAGGAAGCTTTCCTACCTTAACAGATAAAATCTTCAAGCATATCTGATTATCCTTTATACTTCCAAAGGCTAATGTCACCTTTACCTTAACATTAAAAATTAAATTATACTCTATAAATAGGTCCAAAAATTCGTTAATAGCTACCTCATTTATATTCAATGCAGGAACATCTAAATAGTCATTTATTATAGTTAAAATGTCCTTAGGGGTTAATTTAGCTTTTATTTCACTTATATTCATTTTCCTAAGCTCCTTCTTTATGAAATACATACAATAATACTAAATTTAAGTATATCACATAAGCTATCCTAACTTAAATAAGTAATATGATAAATCTTTATAAATTCGTCCATAACTTACTATGGAAGTTTTTATGTATAAAATTAGACAATTAAAAATAAAGCCTTATAATATATTATGTAAACTATTTATGTGGGTAATTACTTTAAACTAAGGAGGAAAATGATATAATGAACAAATTAAAAAATAAGTATATAATTTTCCCTATAATAATATCTATTCTTTGTGCTGCTTTTTTAATATTTAACAATATTAATAGCAAGGCGTTGCCTTCTAAGGCTTACTCTACATTTCAAGAAGATATTTCAAAAGGAAATATTGATGAAGTATATATTTCTAATGCAGACAAAATATATATTACACTAAAATCTGGGGAAAAATATAATACTGATAATCCTAGAAGTCTTGACTTAAAAGAAAAGCTCCTAATGAATAATGTTAAGGTTAAGGAAAAACCTGATTCATCACCAAAAGAGATAATTCCTTCCCTATTACTTGGATTATCCTTATTATCTATCTTATTTATAGCCTTAAAAGGAAATAAGATAGGCGCTAAAGGCATGCTATCCGTAGATATCTTGGACGCAAATGCTATAAAAGATTATAAATATAATTTCAATAGTATGGCTGGAAATGAAGAGGCAAAAGAGAGTGTAAAAGATATAGTAGATTTTCTTAAAAATCCTGAAAAATATGCTGCTTATGGAGCTAGAATGCCCAAAGGTATAATATTATACGGGGAACCTGGAACAGGTAAAACTCTTTTAGCAAAAGCCGTAGCTGGTGAAGCTGGCGTTCCCTTCTATGCCATGTCTGGATCAGACTTTGTACAAGTGTATGTAGGAGTAGGTGCTAGCAGAGTTCGAAACCTCTTTAAAAAAGCAAAGACTCATGGTAAGGCTGTGATTTTTATAGATGAAATTGATGCTATAGGTAAAAAAAGAGACGGTGGAAAAAATGGGGGCTCTGATGAAAGAGATCAAACATTAAACGCCTTATTAACAGAAATGTCGGGCTTCAATGAACAAGAGGGCATCGTGGTTATGGCGGCTACCAATCGTTTAGACATGCTAGATGCAGCCTTACTAAGACCAGGAAGATTTGATAGACATATAGAAGTTACTCTTCCAGATATAAATGCTAGAGAAGAGATTCTAAATCTTCACCTAAAAAATAAACCTTATCAAAGTCTAGATATTAGAGAATGGGCCCATAAAACCTCTTATTTCTCTGGCGCAAAGCTTGAAAATTTAGTGAATGAGGCCGCTATATTAGCCTGTAAGGAAAATAGTGATTATATAGAAAATGTCCATTTTGACAAAGCTTTTTCCATTGTTTTAGCAGGTTATGAGAAAATAAATAGAGATAGTATGAAAGATGAAGATAAAAAAATAACTGCATATCATGAAGCTGGACATGCTGTCATATCCAGAAGCTTATTACCTAATGAGAAACTTTCAAAGGTTACTATAATCCCTAGCTCAAAAGGTGCCGGTGGATATACTCTTAGCATACCTGAAGATAGAGCTTATCAAAATCTTCAATATCTTAGAAATAGAATAATGGTGCTCCTTGGTGGAAGAGCCGCTGAGGAAATAATTTTTGGTGAAGATAAAATTACTACAGGAGCCTATAGCGATATTCAACATGTAACCTCTTTAATAGGCAATATGATTACAGAATATGGAATGGGCAAAACCTTGGGATTGCTAAATCTTTCTCAGCTATCAAATATAGCAAACATTAACTCTGAAGAAATACTTAAGGAATGTAAAAACACCGTAGAAGAGCTCTATATTGAAACGAAAAGCTTGTTAAAATCTAATATAAAACTTTTAAGAGATATTTCCGTTGCACTACTTGAAAAAGAAACTCTTTATTATGAAGATATAGAAAATATTGCAACACAATAAATAAAAAAGCGACCAACGTCGCTTTTTTATTAAATTAAGTATTATTGTTTCTATATACTATTATAGACAGTAAAATTCCGCCTACTAAACCTCCAAAGTGCCCAAAATTATCTATATTTTTAATATTTAATCCTATGAAAATATTCACAAAAATTACAGACAAAATATTTCTCAAAAAATCTTTTCCTGCTAAATTTCTAATTTTTATTCCTATAATCAGACAGGCTCCTAATAATCCAAAAATAGCTCCTGAGGCCCCCACTGATATGGAATCAGAAAAAATATAGCTAGCTACAGAAGAAAAAATCCCCGAAAAAAAGTATATTAATAAAAATCTGCCTTTCCCATAAAATTTTTCCACAATTTCTCCTGTAGCCTTTAAGGCATACATATTTAAAACTAAATGTAATATACCTCCATGTAAAAACATAGCTGTAATTAACCTATAATATTCCCCTTGGGCTATAAGAACATTATACTTAGCTCCTAAGGCCACAAGAACAGCCGTATTCATATCTAATATACTTTTTGATAAATAGGCTGATACTATAAAAAATAATATATTTATCAATATAAGTAAGTTTGTAAAATTTAAATATTTACTGGCATCCCTTTGTTCATGTCCATTAGAATTTTTTTTATCTTGTATCATGTCTTGTAATAGTCTTACGAAGCCTTCACTTCCTTCTGAATACTTTATAATAGCATTTTGCTTAATATTCAAAACTATAGTATTATAGTCGCTGCCTTGGCATATATAACTTATGTCTTGTTCCTCTTCTAATAATATAATATTATTTATTGTAAATAATTCTGCTTTTCTATATAAGAATTGTTTTGCACTATTAACTTTATATAAGTAATCATCAGTATTTGTAAAAATAATTGCATATACTCCATTCTCAAAATACTTCATTACTATCCAATCTTTTTTTCCATTACTATGCAACACATCATATTCTTCTACCATGAATCCATAATTTGTTATTAGATTATTGATTATATTCTTAATATATTTTTCTCTCATAGCTATTCCCCTTAAGTTTAATATATACATTTTTTATGCTTATTATTTATATGCAATAGAAACTTTAGTATAATAAATTATATCTTTATATTTCATAGAAAGTAGGTTTACAAATGAGTATTAATAATCAATATAAGTTGTTGCGTATAAGCTATCTTCTTTTTACGTCAATTATATTAGTATCATCTTTTTTTTCACCTTTAAAAATACATATTGGATTAGAAGATATAATATTTATAATAATTCTTATTTTATCCTATACATTAATATCAAGATATAGTATTGAGTTAAAAGGCTCTTACATATCCTTTTCTGATTATATCATTATAATATGCTATTTTATTTTTAATATAAAAATTGTTTTTATAGTATTGATTTTAAGTAATATTCTACTAATGATAATGGATTTAAAATATTCCTATGAGGATAATCCAATTATAGATAATCGCCATATCTTTAATCTATCATTACTGATTATATCCTCGTTTTTAGCTCATATATGCTTAAACTTTTTTATAAATTCCTACTTAGTAAATTTAGACCTACTATTTCAAATAGCAATCTTTTCATTTACATTTTTAATTTTTAACTACTGTCTTTTCTTTATTGACAACTTTGTAAGAAAAAGTGCTTTTGTATTGTCTTCATTTTATGATGAATTTATATATTTTTCAATAAATTTTATACTGTCAGCCACTTTTTCTTATTTATCCCTGTACCTTTATAATATATTTCAATATGCCTTAGTTATTGTGCTTACTTTATTCCTAATATTTTTAAACTATTCACTAAATAGAATAGGCTATTTAAAAACAAAAAATTCTTACCTGCTAGCTATAGTAAGCTGTAGCAACACTTTAATGTCTAACACGAATTATATGAATAAGTTATATAATGCTATTGAAAGTATTGAGACTATTTTGCCTTTTTCTTATTGTGGAATATATCTATTTATAAATAATCATGAATACGTATATCCCCTATGTTATAAGAGCAAATTTAATTTAGAACCAAGTTCCTATAAATTTAAAAACTTATGTTGTAATGAAGCTTTCAATATAATAACTACTGGAAAACCTTTATATACTAATAATAAAGAGTTAATATCCTCATTACCTATTTTTCAATATGAAAATAGAATAAAATCTATATTGGTTTTTCCTATAAAAACCTCTGAAGGCACTGTTGGTTGTACCTTTATTGCTTTTAATAAATATAAAAATATAGAGGATAAAATGGATTTAATAAGCTCTTTAAATAAGAATTTATCATTATTATGTGAAGATACTATTAACAATTGTAAAACTTACCATAAACCTTTTACAAAGTATAATGAATTTTTGGAGCTTCTTGATAGAAATATAAACCAAAAATTAATATTTACTCTAGCGATAATTGAAATCAAAGATTATTCTCACATAATTGATAAGTATAACTTAGAGGTTTTCCAAAGCTTAAAAAAAGACGTAGCAAATATTATACATTCTATGCTTTCTCCTTATGATAGTATTCTTTATTATGGAAAAGACGATATTTTTCTTTGCTTTAACCTCCAAGATTCCTTGAATGCAAGAGAAAAACTATATGAGATCAGTAAACACTTTGAGCAATATAAATTTAAAAACAAAATTAGTGCAAATATTATGTTTTCTTATTCTGAATACCCTATAGATGGTATTAATAAAGAAGAAATTATAAATAAAACCTACAAAAATTTATATAAATTAAAAAACACCTTATAAGGTGTTTTTTAATTTGTAAGTTTCTTATACTGTATCTACTACCGTAATGTTAGTATGCTCTAATAAATTAATCTCATAAAAAGGTATTGGTTTTCTAGTTTCACTATCATATAACACCCTTAATATAGGCCTATCAGGAAATCCTTTATTTTGGTTAATTACATACCCCTCTACCCCATTAGAAAGCTTTAAGCAGCATCCTAAGGGATAAACCGCAAAGGTATCCTTAAAAATCTTTACTATGCTCTCATCAAACATAGATCCATTACCCGATAAAACTAGTTCATATGCTTCATTAGGACTAAATTTTTTTCTATAACTTCTATCGCTACTTACAGCATCATACACATCACAAATACAAACTATCTTAGCTAGTCTACTAATTTGATTGCCTTCTAGCCCATAAGGATATCCTAATCCATCTATTCTCTCATGATGTTGCAATACTGCATTTATCACAGCATCTGGAATATATATGTTCTTTTTTAATATTTCTGCACCATATATAGGATGTCTTTTTATCTCCGTTAATTCTTCCTCGGTTAGAGCCCCATTTTTATTTATTATGTCAGACTTTACCTTCACCTTTCCAATATCATGCAGTATGGCACCTACACCTAAGTTTCTTAATTCTTCCTTACTCAGTTTCATATTCATTCCTATAAATGCCGCCATTATTCCAGTATCAATACTATGCATATATGTATAATTATCATGGGTCTTAATATCATGTAAACTTTTATTCACATCTCCCATTTCGATAATATACTCCATTAATTCCTCTACTCTTGAAAGAGAATCCTTTAGATTTACCTTGCTATTATTTGTCAGGTTCTTCACTATGGTAGCCATATTCTTCATAGTGCTTCTTTTTAACTCATTAAGTTTTTCATCTTCTATATAAATATCATCCAGCCTATCATCTTCCACATACACATAGTAAACATCCAATTCTTTTAACTTTTCTATGTAAGTCTCCGTAAGAGAAACTCCTGATCTTAATAGTATCTTCCCATCACTGGTTAAAATACTTTTAGCTAAAACATCTCCTACCATTATCCTATTAATAAATTCAAGTCTCATGCTCCACCTCAAAAATATTTTTCTATGTATTATTATACTATTTTATAATATAAATTTCAGCATTTTATTACAATAAAAAAATGTGCTTACACTAAATATAGGGAAACAAATTCCACTATTTTAGCAAAAGCACACTTATTTTATTACTGTTCTAACATATCTAATAATTCATTAAATCTTTGAAGAGTGGCTTCTAAAGGTGCTGGTGTTGTCATATCTACTCCAGCTTTCTTTAAAATATTTATTGGATAGTCGCTTCCTCCACTTTTTAAGAAGCCAATATATTTATTTACCGCTTCATTACCCTGCTCAAGGATACTCTTAGCAAAAGCACTGGCAGCAGCATAACCTGTAGCATATTGATATACATAGAAATCGGAGTAAAAATGAGGTATTCTTGCCCATTCCATATCTATTTCTTCATCAACTATCATATCTGGTCCAAAATATTTCACATTTAATTCATGCCATATACTACACAAATCCTTAGCCGTTAAAGGATTACCTTTTTCTATAGACTCATGTGTGATTTTCTCAAACTCCGCAAACATTAATTGCCTAAATACTGTAGTTCTTATTTGTTCTAACTCTTGATTGATTAAATATAGCTTTTTACTCTTTTGTGTCTCCCTATTAATTAAGTAATGAATCAATAAAGCTTCATTAGTAGTAGATGCAACTTCGGCACAGAATAATTCATAATCAGCATAAATATAAGGCTGAGTTTTCCTTGAATAATAGGAATGAATGGAATGACCCATTTCATGGGCTAAGGTGGATACATCATTTAAATCATTATTATAGTTTAGTAACACATAAGGCATAGTATCATAGCATCCCCAAGAATAGGCTCCGCCTCTTTTCCCTTTATTCTCATAAACGTCTATCCACCCCTCTTTAATACCTTCATCAAAGATTGAAAGATATTCTTTTCCTAGTGGATGCAAACCTTCTTTTACTATTTCTACACCTTTCTTAAACTCAATATTTTCTTTTTCTATATCAATTACCGGTACATACAAATCATACATATGAATTTCTTCTAATCCTAAAAGTTTCTTTTTAATTCTAACATATCTGTGAAGAGACTCTATATTGCTATTTATTGTATTAATAGCATTATCATAAACCTCTAAAGGTATATTATTAGGCTTTAAAGAGCTTTCTAAAGCAGAGCTATATTTTCGTGTTTTGGCTATAAACACATTATTTTTTATGGAAGAAGTTAAGGATGTAGCAATAGTATTTTTAAATTTATCATAGGCAGAAAATAGCGCTTTAAAAGCAGCCTCCCTAACACTTCTATCCTTTGATCTTACAAACCCGGAATAATTTCCTTCAGTTAATTCTATATCATTCCCACTTTCATCTTTTATAATGGGAAAGGTCATATCTGCATTTGTAAGCATACTAAAAATATTTCCCGGAGCTTCTAAGCAATCTGAAACAGAAGCTACAAGCTCTTCTAATTCTTTCGAAAGCACATGAGGCTTCATCTTTAAAATATCTTCTAATAAGAATTTATACATTTCTAAATCTTTAACTTCAGCTATAGATTTTTCTATGTAATCTTCGGGTAATGATAATATTTCAGGCACAAAAAAAGCCCCTAAGCTTCTAAGCTCTGCTAAATAAGTATCTATTTTATCCTTTAGAGATTGATAAGTACTATTAGCTCTGTCTTCATCACTCTTTAAATGGGCAAATATAAATAATTTATCTGCTAATCTTGATATATCCTCTTTTACTTTAAAATAATCTAGCAATACCGTAGGCTGAGATAGTTTTCCTGAAAAATCTTTTATTTTTTCAGCTTTTTTCTTCAATATTTCAAAATCTTTTTCCCAAGCTTCATTTGTAGCATAAACTTTTTCTATATCCCATTTGCATTCAGAACTTATTTCCTCTCTAGTCTTCAACTTTTTTACTTCACCCATAATACAACCCTCCTATAAAAATAAACAGTATTACTATGTATTATAAAATATTTTCCCTCATTTTTCCATTGAAAAATAAAATATTCTGTTCCATTATAGTTTTTACAAATACTCTTCTTTTTTATTCTTAACTTCCTCAAAGACCCTATGTATCTCTTCACTAATCAAAGAGCAGATTTCATTTAATTTTTCTTTCATTTCCATATGATCTTCCATATAGATTATTTTTATCTTCCAGGTAGGGTTATATTCATCATCAATTTCTTCAATATCTATATCTTTTTTTTCAAATAATTCTAAATTAAAACAATCAAATATTGCAGTATATTCCCACTCTTCTACATCTTTATCAGTATCAAAGTAAATAAACACTTCTTTATCTATGCAATATAGCTTCTTAACAAATTTAGCTCCTTCTCCTACCTCATAACTTCCTAATTCTCTTAAAAATAAATTTGTATCTTTTTCAATCTCCATTAATACTAAAGAAGAAAAATCCATTTTATATCATCCTTTCCTTAAGGCATCTCCAAAATATACTTTGCATCTTAGACTAGTTATTTTTTACGATGCCTAAAAATATGTATATATTTATCATAGCTCATTAAATATAAATTTCAATATTATTATTTTTAATTATAATAATCATTTATAAAACTATTTATACATATAAATAATTTGAAACCTATGTGGGAGGAAGATTATGAAAAAATTCTTTGCAATATTTTTATCTGTTTTACTAATCTTATCTTACTTAACCTATACAGTGAGTTTAAATAAATCAAAGGATATTAGTTATGTAGTAGAGCACTACATGACTTCAGGTATTTTTACAAAACACAAGCTTATTAATGTAGATTCCATGCATATTAGCTACTCTGATAACAATGTTTCTGTAGTGGAGGTAACAGGCAAAGAAAAAAGACCTCCTAATCCCAACATTAAATATAAAGTATTATTAGAAAAGAATAAAAAGGGACTTTGGAATGTAAAAAAAATATATACTCAATGAAAAAAGGGAGATAATTTCTCCCTTACTTTAAGCTATTATAAATTTTTTCATAATTTTGTTTCATAGTTTCTAGATAATCTCCCTCATTTTCCAAGGTATTTATCACTTCAACCTTCGCTCCTACTTCCTTAGCAAGAGTTTCAGAAACTTTAGGACTCGCCATTTCTTCCATAAAAATAGTTTTTATGTTATTTTTTTTGCAATACTCTACTAAATCTTTAATCTTTACAGCAGTGGCTTCTCCTTCAGCAAATACATCCTCAACACTATTTTGACTTAAGTTAAAATCTCTACATAAGTATCCAAATGCAGCATGACCTGTTACAAAGTTCTTATTAGCTATACTATTAAATTTTGTTTCATATTCCTTAAATAAATCATCTGCTTTAGAAATAAAACTATTGTAATTACTTTCGTAATAATCTTTATTCTTCTCATCTACTTTAATCAATGCTTCTTTTATATTTTTTGCTTGAATTTTAACCTCTTTAATACTTAACCATATATGAGGATCATATTCTCCATGTACTTCTTTAGAATTTTCCTTATGTTCCTCCTCATGCTTTTCAATTTTTATTAAATTAGCACCTTTAGAGGCATCTACTAATTCTAAACTCTTATTATTAACAGACTTTAGAGCTCCATCTACCCAACCTTCCATGCCTAATCCATTATATACAAATACTTTGGCCTTATTCAAGGCTTCCATATCTCTAGGTTTAGGTTCGAAATCATGGGCCTCTACTCCTGAAGGAACCATAACTGACATTTGAATCTTATCTCCTCCTATAGCTTCGGCAAGCTCTTTCATAGGATTAAAACTAACTACCACATTAATTTTACTTGAAGAATCTATATTATTAGCTTCTAAACTCTTATCCTTTTGTGAATTGCATGCAGCCATGCTCAAGCATAATACTAGAGCTGCAAAAATACCAGTAATTTTTTTTAACATACAAAGAAAACCTCCTATTGCAAATCATTTGCATTTAAGTATATAATAATATTTGTAATAATTCTTGTCAATAATTTTATAATATAATACATTACAGGAGATGATTCTTTGTTAAATATAAAAAATCTTAGCTTTTCCTATACCTCTTCTGCTCCTTATATACTAAATGATATAGACTTACATATAAATAGAGGGGATTATGTTACCATCGTAGGTGAAAATGGAAGTGCTAAAAGTACTTTAATTAAATTAATATTAAATATATTAAAACCTAATAAAGGAAACATTTCTTTTGAGGCATCAAGTATAGGTTATGTTCCTCAGAGAATGGAAGGCTTTAACAAGCAATTTCCTCTTTCTGTTAAGGAAATGCTATCATGCCACTTAAAAGCTCTTAAATTAAAGGATAAGTCCATAATTGAAAATAGCTTAGAAAAAGTTAATATGCTAAGCTTTTCTAACGCGCTAATTGGTAACCTATCTGGTGGACAGCAACAAAAGATATTTATTTGCAGAGCTTTAATGGGAAGTCCAGACTTATTGATTTTTGATGAACCTTCTACTGGTATTGATATACAGAGTCAAAAGGAAATATACTCCTTAATTAGAACCCTTAATTTAGAACTTGGCATAACAGTAATTTCTGTTGAGCATAATTTAGAAGCTGCTTTGCATAATTCAACTCATATATATGAATTATCTAGTGGTAAAGGACATTTATATACTGTGAAAGAATTTAAAAATAAAATATATGAGGATGAATTAAGAAAGGTTGAATAGATATGCTTCAATATGAATTTATGCAAAACGCCATGATGGCAGGTCTTATAATATCCATATTATGTCCTATGGTAGGGGTGTTTTTAGTTTTAAAAAGATATTCAATGATGGGGGATACTCTATCCCATGCCTCTTTTGCGGGTATAGCCTTAGGTTTTATTTTGGGTATAGATCCGCTATTAAGCGCCTTCGCTTTTACCACTTTATGTGGATTATTTATTGAGGTTTTAAGAAGTTATTATAAACAATATTCAGAATTAGTAATGTCTATAGTTTTAACTTTAAGTATAGGTATAGCTATAATTATAGTAAGCACGGGAAAGACTGGAGCTAATATAAACTCCATCTTGTTTGGGAGTATTTTAACAGTATCAAAAAAAGATCTTTTATATATAGCTATAATAAGTATTATCTCAATATTTACCTTAAGCTTACTTTATAATAAACTAATATACTCTACCTTTGATGAAGAAGGTGCTAAAACCGCTGGCATAAATGTTTCTCTAATAAATTATATTTTTACTCTTTTAGTAGGAGCTACTATTTCAGTGTCTTTAAGAATAACTGGGGTTTTAGTTATTTCCTCTATGATAGTAGTGCCAGTAGCTACAGCCTTACAGTTAGGCAAAGGTTTTAAATGGACATTAATATATTCTATGATTTTTGGATTTATAGATGTTTTTATAGGTCTTATAGCCTCTTATTACATAAATAGTGCCCCTGGTGGAACTATTGCTGTTACCTCAGTAATAACTTTATTGATCACAATTATTATAAAAAAAGTTTTTATACGCTAAGTGAAAAGACGACAGAAGTCGTCTTTTTTAATAAGTATTACTTTTTCTTATCCTTACACTCATTACATACACCTTTCATAAAAAGTTGATGCTCTGTTAATGTAAAACCAGTTCTATTTTTAACCATCTCTTCTATCTGCTGCATGGGGCATTGAAGTTCTACTTCCTTATGGCAGATATCACACTCTAAAACATGTTTATGGTCGTGCTTTTTTATAGCATAGCTGTATTTACCTTGACCTAAATCAAATTTTTCTATAATATCTTTTTCTTCAAATAAATCTAAACATCTATATACGGTAGATAGATTTATATTTATCCCCGCTTCTATGCATTTAGTATATATAAAATCTGCTGAAATTCCATTTTCACTGCTGCTAATTATGTTATAAATTTCTATCCTGGCCTTTGTTATCTTTATTTTTTTGCTCTTAAACAATTCTAAAATCTTCATTATCTTCACCTACATATTACTAATGGTATTATAAGGAATTTTAGTACATATATAAATTATTAGCTTAGTTTATATTCCTACATATATTTATTATATCATATATCCTTCATTTCATTAACAATTATATTAAGAGCTTTCTCCATAGCCACTATATTTGCATTAATTCGATTGTCATTAAATTCTCTCAAGGATTCAAACAAATCCACATTCTCAGTAGTTATCTTTTTAATTTTTATTCTGCTTTCAAATATACTAATTATTTTTTCTAAAGCTTCTATTAGAGCACTTAGTTCTTTTGTCATATATTCTTCTCTATTAATACCTATATTGTTAGAGATTTTTTCATCTAAAATATAGCAAATATCATAATTTAAATGACTTATAAGCTTAAGGTTTAATAAGATAACTTGTAATTTTTTTATATTTTTAATTTTAGTCCATTTAAACTTAATTTTATTCTCTTTCTCTATATCTTTAAATTGAGAAAATATCCAATCAGTATTTATAAAGGAGTTAGTTACATTAACCTTTAGATTTATTAATAAATTGTAATCTACCTCTGAAAAAATATTATTTGTGCTTCTTAGATTATCTACAATACTATTCAGAACAAATAAAATTCTTTTATATACCATCTTCTTATAAGAAAAAATAGAAAAAATAAAATTATATACTATAGCTATTAAAACTCCTACACCTAAAGCTGTAAGCCTTAATCTTGCTGTGAGCAGAATACTAGGAATCCCTTCTGGAGTTTTTTGAATATACTGAGTCATATATATGGATGTAAATATGGCTACGGGTGAAACTTCTCGCCAACTTAGCTTTAGACATACATATAGTGTAAAAGACATTGAAAAAGCAATAGTAAATATATTTATTCCACCTACATAAATTATTGCTGCTGTGCAAATAACTCCTAGAATAGATGCATACAATTGATTTAATCCACTTCTTACTCCTGTAAAATTCACAGGCTCCAAAGTAAGCATTAAACCAAAGAGAACAGATATAATATCTAATTTAGCAATAGAATTATTGGCAGCAATAGTATAGGCTGTGGCAATAGCAAAAAAGGCTTTTATCATATATAGTTTTGAATCTAATAATCGAGCCTCTTTAGTTAATCTAAGCTTAGATAAATAATTTTTCATATAAGCTGTTCACCTTACCCTTAATATATTTATTAATACTTATAGAAATATCATTTTCAATCCGAAAAACATTAAAATGACACCACCAATATAATCAGCATATTTACATATAAATTGAATTTTATGTAGAAATTTAGAAAGTATAAAAGCCATTATACATAGTATAAAAGTAATAACTCCAATAAGAATTGTATAAGATAGCATTAGGTTGCTAGATAATGTGTTTAAAGCAGTAAATCCTACCACTAAGGCATCTATACTAACAGATATACCTAACACAGCATACATCTGTGGCTTTAATAAAATACACTCCTCTTTTTCTTCCATTCCTTCCTTAATCATCAATGCTCCAACAATAGCAATTACTATTCCCCCTATGAGACTAGGAATAGATGCAATATAGGTATTAAATATCACCCCTGCAAATGCTCCTACAAATGCAAATAAAAATTGAAAAAATCCAAAGGATAGGCAAAAATATGCTTTATTTGTAGTCTTTACTTCACAATTTAATCCTATACTAAGTGCTACTCCAAAAGCATCTAAAGAGAGTGCTAACGCAATAATCAATATAGTGTATAAAGTCATCCCTTTTCCCCTTTCTTAAATGTACCCTTATTAGATAAACAGTTAGTAATGTTCTATAATTATTTATCCTTAATAATTATACTATTGATTTGTAATAAAAAGAATAAAAAATTTTTCTTATATCAATGTTGCATATGCGCAGATATATGTTATACTAAATATGGTTTATACGCATATAATATATAGCTTAATGATATATATTATATTAAAATATCTGGTTTAATTAATTAAATATTATACTCATCTTAGATATATCTTTAAAATTTAATATATCGTATACTCTATATATAATATTTAATGAAGGGAGTTTTTTTATGGCTAATTGTATAATTGCTCAATCTGGAGGTCCAACCACTGTAATTAATGCTAGCGCAGCAGGCTTATTTAGAAAAAATGAGGAAGTTAAATATTTTGAAAATGTCTATGCTGGCATTAATGGAATAGAAGGTATACTAAATAAAAAAATAATCAATTTATCTCATGAAAATAGCGAAGATATTAAGCATTTTATGAATACCCCATCCTCTGGATTAGGATCTTGTAGATATAAAATGAAGGGTTATGAGATTGATGACAGCGAATATAAAAAATTAATTAGTATATTAAAAGAATATAATATAACTACTTTCTTTTACATAGGTGGAAATGACTCTATGGACACTGTAGCCAAGCTAAGTGCTTATATGAAAGAAAATAATATATCCATAAATGTTATTGGTATACCTAAAACTATAGACAATGACCTTCCAATTACAGATCATACTCCTGGTTTTGGTAGCGCTGCTAAATTAATATCTACTATAGCATTGGAAACTTATCTAGATGCCTCTGTATATACTAATAATGGTATTTTCATATTGGAAACTATGGGTAGGGATACAGGGTGGTTAGCAGCTAGCGCTTGTATTTCAAAACTATATGGACATCCTGTAGCAGATTTTATATATTTACCAGAAGTAGCCTTTAACGGGGAAAAGTTCATTAAGGATGTAGCCGCAAGATTTAAAGAAAAGAATCAAGTATATATTGTAGCTTCTGAAGGTTTAAAGGACTCTAATGGAAAATTCCTAAGCGAACTGGGGACTAGCTCTGGACACGATAATTTTGGACATGCTCAATTGGGTGGCGTAGGATCTTTCTTAAAAAACATTATAATAAATAGTGGAATTACAAAAAGAGTCAAAGCCTTAGAACTAGGAGTTATACAAAGATGTGCTATGCATTTAGCTTCTAAAACAGATTTAGATGAGGCTTATAGAGTTGGAGAAAAAGCTCTTGAATTAGCTATAGAAGGGTTAAATGGATATATGGCAGCTATTAAGAGAGTTTCTGAAAATCCTTATGTCTCTGAAACTTTCCCAGTAGAAGCTAGTAAGGTAGCTAATAGCATAAAATATTTTCCTTCGGAATGGATTAATAAAGAAAATAATAATGTTACTGAAGAGGCATTTAATTATATAGCTCCTTTGATTGAAGGTAGTGTTTCACTGGATTATGATAAATATATGCCTAAATTTAAAGTGTTTAGTAAATAAAGGAAGCTATGCTTCCTTTATTATTTTATATACCCATATTTATCCTTATCCACTCTTAAAATTACTGCAGTTAGTTCCTACACATGCTCTCTTTAATCTACAATTACTTCTTCATATTACTATAATCCATTAGATTTATAAATTCGCTCTAAAGCCTCGATGAATGTATTAATTTCTTCTAAAGTATTATAAAGGCCAAAACTGGCTCTTACCATACCCGGCTTTTTCAAATCAGGATTTTTAACATACCTATCTATTTCACTCTTATCTATACCTAGTAGCCTTTGTGCATAAGGTTGTGCACAAAAGCATCCATTTCTAACTGATATGCCATATTTTTTAGAAAGTTCCTCTGATAGTATCTCATGATAGAGTCCTCTCATATTTAAGGTCACAATACCTAGTCTATCCTCTTCAAAGTCTTCACTGCCATATACATTTATATAATCGAGCCTTTTTAAATTATTCAATAGATACTGAGTTAATTCTCTTTCCACCATTTCAATATTACTCATACCTATATAATTAATCTGCCTTATAGCTGATAGTAAGGCCACCACTCCCATAATATTAGGAGTTCCTGCTTCATCTTTAAAAGGCTCCTCATCCCATATTACTTTATCTAAAGTAACTACCTTCACAGTACCGCCGCCCCTACATTCTGGCATACCGTCAACGAAACTATCCTTTTTGGCAATAATCACACCTGTTCCAAAGGGAGCATACATTTTATGAGCTGAAAAAACTAAAAAATCTATACTTTCTTCCTCATTTCCTCCTTGTAAATTAATAGTTTTATGTGGAACTAATTGTGCTCCGTCAACAATTATTTTGGCACCATGATTGTGGCAAAGCCTTGCAATGCCATGTATATCATTTATATAACCAGTTACATTAGAAGCTCCCGTTAAGGTTAAAAATTTTATCTCCCCTCTACCCTTATGAAGTTTTTCCTCCAAATTGTCTAAATCCAATTTCCCTTTAGAATCTATATTAACATAATCTAAATCGCATCTTTCTCTCCAAGGTAAATCGTTAGAGTGATGCTCCATCAGGGTTGATAATACCTTATCCCTTTTACTACCTATCAATCTACAGGCTAATTTATTTATACCCTCTGTAGTATTCTTTACAAAAATAACATCATATTTTAGCGAAGAAGCATTAAAGAATTTCAAAATGACTTCTCTACCATTTTCATATAAGCTTGAACATATTTCGGATTTAACCCCAGCTCCTCTATGCACGGATGAATAGCAAGGTGCAAAGTCACGTATATTTTCCAGTACACATCTAAAAGGCGGAGTGGTAGCCGCATTATCAAAATTTACATATTTTGTCCATCTTCCATTATTTAATTTAATAGCTTCATCCAAACCTAAAAACAAATTTCTATAGTTTGCTAGCATAAAATTCCCTCCTTATTATTTTATGAAGGAAAATTTAAAATTGTGCATAAGTCCTATGAAGAGAGCTAAATAGTTAAAAATTATAGAGATGTTTACTATGGCTGCTCTGTTGAATTTTCCTGAATAGCCTGTAACCTTATTAATAATTCCTCATATTATAATATTGTAGTTTTATATTTGGAGGTTTTTATGTATCCAAACTTTTCCAATTATTATAATAACAACTATTATAGAATGCAAAATATGCCTAACCTTAAATCTTATATTAGAATCCTACATGCTTCCCCTAATGCTCCTGCAGTAGATATTTATGCAAATAATAAATTGATTGCCAAGAATCTCCCCTATAAAAAATTTACTGAATACCTTAATGTAGCTCCAGGGGAATATAAAGTACAGGTGTATCCTGCTGGTACTTATAATAAACCGATTTTAAATACAACTATTGAAATAGCTCCAAATTCAATATATACTGTAGCTGCAATAAATATGTTAAAAGACTTGCAATTATTCCCTATTATAGAACCTCATAGAGCCTTAAGCCCAAGCGTGGCTTTTGTAAGATTTGGTCACTTGTCTCCAAATACTCCCAATGTAGATATTACTCTACCTGATGGCAAAAAAGTATTTAAGGATGTAGGATATAAAGAAGTAACAGGCTATCTTCCTCTTGCTCCTGGAAATTATACTCTTCAGGCTAGGCCTACAGGTACCAATACTATAATTTTAAATGTTCCAAACATAAACTTAAAACCTAATAGGTTCTATACAATCTATGCCGTAGGTTTATTAAACGATAATCCACCATTGGAAGTATTAATACCTTTAGATGGTAATACCTACTTAAAATAAGATCCACAAAAAAAGCTTGCTAAAATCTTAGCAAGCTTTTTCTATACAGACATAAATACACTTATTATTCAATTCTAAATCCCTTTCAAAACTAATTTTTGCTATCAAAAAATTCTTTTATGTTCTGCTCTAAATGACTAATAGCTCTCCTGGAATACATTATTTTTGCATTGGTCAATTTACTTCTTTCTTTTATAGTCTTTGTCATTTGATGTCCTATAAAATCTGTAAGTACTAGTACAAGATCCGTATCCGCAGGAATCTCTAATTTTAAGTCTCCCTTCTTTCTTCCAGTAACATGATTAATCTTCATGAATCCACGATCCTTCAAATAATCCTTTATATTTCCTAATTTGTCTCCGCCTACAACTAATACACTCATGATTCTCTTCCTTTCTCATTATTTATATATAAACATTTATTTTTCTAATTAATAATGATAATTATTATCATTTATATTATATACCATAATTTATTTTCTGTAAATACATATATATTTATAACCATATATATTTATAACCATATATATTTATAACCATATATATAATAGAATTTTTGTAATGCATATAGTATAATTAAACTGATAAATTATGCTTTTATGTAATAATATTATATTTTGCATATTTAAATTATTTTTTCTTAAAAAAGTACATAAAAGGAGTTATAGCTATGATTGTTATTTCATGTAAATCTGTTCAAAAGAGTTATGGTATAGATACCATATTAAAGGATATAACTTTTAACATAAATGAAGGGGATAAGGTTGGATTTATAGGAGCCAACGGAGCTGGAAAATCTACCTTGTTTAAATTGTTAACTGGTGAATTAAGCCAAGATAATGGGGATATATTTATAGATAAGAATAAAACCATTGGTTATTTATCTCAGCATCTATCCTTAGAAATGAGTAATACGCTTTATGAGGAAATGTTAAAAGTCTTCATGGATTTGATTGAGCTAGAAGAAAGGCTAAAGGAACTGGAATTAAAATTAAATGAGCCCTATGATGAAAATAATGCCTCTTATCATAATAGGCTGATTAAGGACTATACTACCTTTTCTGAATTATATACTCACAGAGGTGGATACACCTACAAAGGAGAAATAAACAGAATACTAAAAGGATTGGGTTTTACTGAAGAAGATTTTAATAAAAGTATAAATATATTAAGTGGTGGGCAAAAAACCAGGGTAGCTCTATGTAAGCTCCTATTAATAAAGCCAGATATATTGCTGCTAGATGAACCAACTAACCATTTGGATTTGGAAGCTATCGAATGGCTAGAGGAATATTTAAAAGGCTATAAAGGTACCATTATATTAATATCTCATGATAGATTTTTCCTCGACTCTATAACCTCACATACCTATGAACTAATAAATGGTCATGTTAATTGTTACAATGCAAATTATACTAAATTTTTAGAATTAAAGAAAAAAGACTATGAAACTCAGTTAAAAGCTTATAATCTTCAACAAATAGAAATCAAAAGACAAGAAGATATTATTGAAAAATATAGATCTTTCAATAGGGAAAAAAGTATTAGAGCTGCAGAAAGCAGAGAAAAGGCCTTAGCAAAAATAGAAAGAATAGAAGCTCCTGATAAAGAGCAAAAGGCTTCAAAAATTAAATTTGAAACTCAAATAAAAAGCGGTAATGATGTACTTCATGTAGAGAATTTAAGTAAAAGCTTTGGAGACAAAAAATTATTTTCTAATGTATTTTTAGATATTAAAAGAAATGAAAAACTAGCACTTATAGGTGAAAACGGTAGAGGTAAAACTACTCTATTTAGAATAATTATGGATAGAGAAGTTCCTAATGAGGGTATCAAGGTCTTGGGCAAAAATGTATTCCTAGGATACTATGACCAAGAGCAGTCTAATCTAAATGATGATAAAACCGTATTAGATGAAGTTTGGGATGACTTTCCTGATCTAACTACTACCCAAGTTAGGAATGCTTTAGCTGCATTTCTTTTCACGGGTGATGATGTATTTAAGAAGATATCCCATTTAAGTGGTGGAGAAAAATGTAGAATTAATTTATTGAAGCTCATGCTCTCCAAATCTAACTTTTTACTACTAGATGAGCCCACTAACCATTTAGATATAATGTCGAGAGAAGCTTTAGAAGAAGCTATTCTAGATTATGATGGCACCATACTAGTTATCTCTCATGATAGATATTTCCTTAATAAGGTTATAAATAAAATTTTGGAGCTTAATGAAGATGGCATAAAGGAGTACCTTGGAAACTATAATTATTATGTAGAAAAAAAGAAGAATCCTAATAGATATGAAGGTGTAGAAGAATATACAGGTAAAACTAAAACTCAAATTTCAGAAGAGAAAAGAAAAAAGAGGGAATCAGAAAAGCAGGCTAAAGAAGCTCTTCAAAGGTTAAAAAATATAGAAAAGACTATCGCTGATAAAGAATCTAATTTATTAGAGTTACAAGGTATGCTCTGTCTAGAAGAGGTCTATTCAAATTCTGCAAAAAGTGAAGAAATCAGTAAAAAGATTCAAGCAATTCAAAATGAAATTGACGAACTATATTTAGAATGGGAAGAACTCGTATAATTCACAATTCACAGTGCACAATTCGCAATTGGGCACTGTGAATTTTTTATATTTTGCTACCGCAATATGGGCAGAATTTATAAACTCCATTTAGCTTCTCTCCACAATAAGGACAGAAAGTAAATTCTTTTTTCATTTCTTTTTTATTTTCAGCTATAATGCTTTTTAAAAGCTCTAAATCTGCGTTATTGACTGCTTTATTTTTTTCAATCACTTCTTTTAGCTTGTCCTTTGTTATAGGGGTTTTTATTATACTATCAACATTATATTTCTTAAAATCCTCAACTTTTAAATCATTACTAGATGAGAGTATACATTTTAGTTTTGGATCTCTTTCTTTAAATTTTTGAATTAACTTATCTCCTGTAGTTTTTTTCATTATAAGGTTACAGATAACTACATTGGGCCTATAATTACTTATATCTTCTAAAGCACTAATTTCACTGGAAATGTTAACCTCATACCCCAAATCCTCCAGAATATCCTTTATGATCATACTCTCAAATCTGCAATCATTTACAAGGAGTACTCTATCCATACTATAATCACTCCTATTATTCATGATATATAAATTTTACCCTATATATTCCCATAATTCAATTGAAATCAAAAATAAATACAGCCGATATTAACTATCAGCTGTATTCCGTCCATGTGAATTTTTATTATTTATCTCTATCTATATTTTTAAGTTATGCCCTTTTGGGAGGCATTACTGTTGCCACACCATCAATAACAACTTTCCCATCTTGATTTGTACAAACAGTTCTTAGCTTGATTCTATTTTTCTCTGTAACCATTTCTATAACTTCAACTTCAGCTTTTATAGTATCTCCAATTTTAACAGGCGCAGTAAATTTTAATTCTTGTCCTAAATAAATAGTTCCTGGCCCTGGAAGATACATTCCCAAAACTGTGGAAATCAATCCGCTTACTAATATGCCGTGAGCAATTCTCCCTTTGAACATAGTTTGCTCTGAAGCTACTTGATTAATATGTGCAGGATTTAAATCCCCTGTTATGCCTGCAAACAGATATACATCTGTTTCTGATATAGTTTTTTCAAAACAAGCTTTATCTCCTATTTTAATTTCGTCTATGGTTTTTCCTATCATAGCTATACCGCCTTTCATTAATTATATTTTTAAAATACAATGTATTTATTACCATATTAAATTCTTTTGGGCTTCCTTTTTTAATTCTTCCTTAAAGTTAGGATGAGCTATGGATATAAGATTGTTTACTCTCTCCCTAACAGATCTTCCTCTTAAAGGTGCTACTCCATACTCAGTAACCACATAATCTACATCATTTCTTGAGAAGGATACTACTGCCCCTAAAGTCAAGAATGGAACAATAGTAGAAATAGTATCTTTTTTCGCAGTAGAATATAAAGCAATTATTGATTTTCCACCTAAGCTATTTTGTGCTCCTACTGCAGTATCCGATTGTCCGCCAGTACCGCTATACTGTTTAGATCCTAAGGATTCTGAACAGCATTGTCCTGTCAAATCTATTTGTAAGGAAGTATTAATTGATACCATCTTATAGTTCTGTCCTATTACATAAGGGTCATTGGTATAACTACCTCTCTTTAGCTCCACTGCTAAATTATCATCAATAAAATCATATAGTTTTTTAGTTCCAAGGGCAAAGGTACCAATTAACTTATTTTTGTGAAGAGTTTTTCTTCTATTAGTTATAACCCCAGCTTCATAAAGATCATACATTCCATCAGTTATCATTTCTGTATGAACTCCAAGATCTTTTTTATTTACTAAGGCTTTAGCTACAGCATTAGGAATACCTCCAATACCAAGTTGAATTGTTGAGCCATCCTCAACTAAATCAGCAATATAATTGCCTATAACCATATCCTTTTGGCTTGGTTCCACTATAGCTAGTTCGGGCACTTCTACGGAATTTTCATATACAAAGTCTACTTCACTAATGTGTACGGCTGTGTCGCCGTAAACCCTTGGAAGCTTATCGTTTATTTCTAATACAACAATATCAGCTTTTTCAATATAGTCTCTCTCGTAGGTTACAGACAAGGACAAAGAAAAATATCCATGCTTATCCATAGGAGTAGCTGTTCCTACAAATATATTAGGTCTTTTGTAATCTAATCTTTTAATAGCAGATAAATGAAGATGATTAGGAATAAAAGTAGCTGTACCAAAGCTATGAGCTTTTCTTGTTAAAGGACTATAAAACCAAGTTTCATTTAAAAAGTGCCCCTTCATCTCTGGTTCAGAACAAAATTTATAATCGTTCATGTTTAAACAAGTTATTACCGAAACATCCTCTACCTTATCTTTTATTTCATGAAGTCTTTCTAAAAAACTCTTTGGTTCCGCTCCAGCCATGGCTACAACTAATTCGTCTCCGGACTTAACTTTTTCTAGAGCTTCTTCCACATTTATGAGCTTTCTTTTATATTGCTCTTTATAATCCATTTAAGTCACCTCTATTCGTATATATATCCCCACTTAATTGTATTAGCAGCCCATGCATAACCAATACCTGCACCTACAGTTACAACGATATCTCCGTTTTTAATTTTTCCTTGTTCTAACGCTAATTTCATTGACAATATTTGATCAATTTGTCCCATATGACCATAATCCTTTAAATAAATAGATTTTGATTCTGGAACTCCTAGCTCACTTAATATAAACTTATGAGCTGAATATTTAAAGTGAATCATAGCTATATAATCTATATCCTCTTGACTATATCCACTCTTTTTTAAAGATTCTCTTATAACCTTTAAGAAATTTGGAGTTGATTTTTCATTTAATCTGCTCTTCATTCCTTCAACATCCATAACATCTAAAGACTTATAAGCTACTTCTAGATTGTCATTGTTAATTAAAGTTTCAGTTCCTCCATATACTACACCTACATCCCTTGAGAAAGACCCATCAGTTATGATTGATGATTCTAGCAATTCATTTTGGCCATAGTTTTTCTTTAATATAACAGCTCCACCACCTGCAGCTAAATTAAACATAAAACTTACTCTTTGATTCTTATAATCAATAAAGTCTCCATTTCTATATCCACCAGCAATTAGGACTGTATTTATATTGTCATCGGACATCATCATATCCTTAGCTATTTTCATAGAAGTAATTTGTGTACAGCATCTTTGAGCAATATCAAATCCAAAAGCATTAACAGCACCAATTTTATGTTGAATGTACATTGCAGAAGTAGTTAATGGATACTCCTTCCACTCTTCTCCAATACAAATAATTAAATCTATATCTTTTGGATCAACTCCTGTATTTTTTAGGCAATCCATTGCAGCTAAATATCCCATTTCTTGAGTACCGTCATTGGCTGCTGCAATAGTTTTCTTTTCAAACCCAAGCTTCTCTATAACTGCTTCTTCAGTCCACTTACCTCCTGTTGCTTCACTAACTTCTTTTGCTGTCATAATAGTTTCTGGAAGATAAACTCCAAAGCCTACTATACCTACATGTTTATGCACAGTAATCCCTCCAATTTTACATACATTAAATTATAAAGAATTCAATGTAATCCTTAACATTTAATCTCTGGTAATATATTTAGCAATAATCATGCCAAAGCAAAAAGTTGCGAAATATGCCTTGTGAACTGTGCATTAAAAAAGACGCCCTAAGGCGTCTTTTGTATTAAATTGTAACACTGTATAGGTTTATTACATTTTTACGTCAATTCCGTACTCTTCCAATTTTCTATATAAGGAAGCTCTTGGTATACTTAATTTCTTTGCAGTTTCAGATTTATTATAATTACATTCTTTTAAAGTATTTATTATGACTTCCTTCTCTATGGAATCTAATATATCCTTTAAGCTTCCACCTGATACAGTAGTTCTATTCTTTATAGATCCATTTATTATATAAGGTGGTAAATCAGAAATGCTTATATTTACCTCTTCTGCATTTACACATATTTTTTCAATAATATTTCTTAGCTCTCTAACATTACCCGGCCATGCATAATTAACTAGCACCTCAAAAACATTTTTAGGTATATGCCTATACATTCCAGTTTCTTTATAAAACGCTGTAAGGAAGGTATCTATTAATTGCGGAATATCTTCCTTTCTTTCTCTTAAAGGAGGTATATCTAAGGTTAATACATTTAATCTATAATATAAATCCTCTCTAAATTTGCCATCTTCAACCATCTGCTCTAAATTTTTATGAGTAGCACAAACTACTCTCACATCCAATTTTGTAGGTGACTTTGCCCCTATAGGTTGTACTTCTTTTTCTTGCAGCACCCTAAGGAGCTTTGCCTGCATATGCAAGGGAGTTTCAGCAATTTCATCTAAAAAAATAGTACCCCCATGGGCTAGTTGAAATTTACCTATATTTCCCCCTTTTTTAGCTCCAGTAAAGGTTCCTTCTTCATAGCCAAAGAATTCAGATTCCATTAAATTTTCTGGAATAGCAGAGCAATTTACACTAATGAATGGTTTATCTCTTCTAATGCTTTCATTATGAATAGAATGTGCAAATAACTCTTTTCCTACACCACTTTCCCCTAAAATTAAAACATTTGAGTTAACCTTAGCAAATTTTTTAACCTTGCTTTTGCTCTTAACCATGGATTGAGATTGCCCTATAATGTCGTCTAAATTATATTTAGCAATATTTAATCTAGCTATCTCATTTTTATAAAGCTTTAATTCTTTATCTAAGAGTTTAAATTTATTAAGAAGCTCTTGCATCTTGCTTATTTCTTCAAACAATACCATACCAAATCCGCCAACAACTTCACCTTTGTCATCAATTATAGGAATTCTATGCACTATAGCTTCTTTCCCATTTTCAAATTTGTGCCTACAAGCTATTTCTGCCTGTTTTTTCTTTAGGGTATCTAAAAATTTGGAGGTAGGATTTGCTTCTGTAACAATTTTTCCTATAAGCTCTTCCCTAGGCTTCTTTAGAAAATCGCTAAAGGTTTTGTTCATGTAAACTATTTTACCTTCATTATCTAATATATCTACAGCAATAGGAAGCTTATCAAAAACATCATAACAAAAATCTAAAAACTCTTTATTTCCAATTATCTTCTTCAAGTTCATCTCCCCCTATTTATATTATACTAGATATGTAACCAATTTCATAATAATAATTGACTTTTATATGGGGTTTTATCAAGAAATTACTAGTATAACTGCTAAAATCTAAATAATACTTATAGGACTATGGAAGGTACCTTAAAAAAATAGCTGGATTGGGCCAGCTATTTATATTAGGTCTTCTTCACTGTATAATTTTTTTACTATGGCTTAGATAATATTTATTTTTTTATCATAATTCTTTAGGAATCCATTAACTAACGCTGCAAACTCATAGGGCTTTTCATACATGGAAGCATGTCCTGAATCCTTAATAACTACAAATCTAGAATCTTTTATTTTCTTATTTATAACCTCTTGATAAGGTAGTGGTGTTATAACATCTAAATCTGCTCCTATTATTAAAGTCGGAAGCTCTATAGTTTCTATAGCCTCAGTAATATTTAGGGTAGATGCACTTCTAATAGCCCTTATAAAGCCATCATACCATTCTGGGGTTAAAGAATTAACTAGTAAGTTCTCTCTATCTTTTAACCACTTTGCATTCTCTTCATAGAATTTATATGAATAAATATATGGCATAGTAGCTTTAAAGAAAATCCTGCCGTTATATGTTCCAGCAGCATAAGCCCATATATCTTCTATATCTTTCATTAGCTCATTAGTATAGCTAGTAGTATTTGATAGAATTAAGCTATAAAGTTTTTCTGGATATTTCAAAGCAAATTTCATAGCCACCTCTCCACCATAAGATATACCTAGCATATGAACTTTATTAACATTCATCTTATTAAAAAACTCTTCAAGCATATCCACGTGGATATCCTGTGTATAGCCTTCCTTACCTTTACTGGATGAACCTTGATCAATCAAATCTATAAATATAAGCTTATAGTCTTTAAAAAAATCTACAAAAGGTCTCCAACTTAAGGTACTCATCATTATACCATTTAAAAAAATTAAGGGCTCACCTTCTCCATAAATTTCATAATTCAACTCATAATCATTTAGTGTTACTTTTGCCATAAAGCATCCCTCCTAATTTTTATAAAGTTTAAAAACTGATGCAAACAGAGAATGCCAAAAGGGGGAAGCATTTTCTGTTTGCATTACAATCATAATATACTATTCTGCACCTATAAAGTCAGTTATTTTCTCGTAGCTGAAAGTCTTATCATCTACATATTTAGCTTTCATAAAGTACATTTTTTCAACACCATTTCTCTTATCCTTTGTATAAGTTATACCTTTTGCTATACCTTCGCCAAAGTTATTAATTGATTCCATAGCTTTAATATAGTTTTCCCAAGTTAAATCACCATTTACTTTCTTTAATCCTTCAGTAAATACTTGAGCTGCTACCCATCCTGCTACAGCATAAGCATTAGGAACTTCATTTGGATAGTATTTTTTAAACGTATCTATAAACTTTTTAGCTTCTACATTATTTGCATCTGTGATATCAGCAACCCATGCAGCTGTTATAGCACCATTCCACGCATCTTTAGCTAATTGGAATAAAGTTACGTCTGCTACTATATAAGAAGTCATAAATTGAGTTTTAAAACCTTGTTTCTTAGCTTCATTAACGATGCCTGCTGTAGGCTTTGCATTACCATATATAACAGTTACATCTGGTGCCTTAGCAGCTAGCTTTTGAACGTGAGCTGAAAAGTCAACATCTGCTGGGTTATAAGCAATTTCTTCAACTAATAAACTGTCTTTTCCCATTTTCTTTAATTTAGCTTTGATACCATCTGCTCCTTCTTTTCCTATATCATTGTTTTCATATATAACAGCTATTTTCTTAGCTTTCAATTCATCAGCGGCATACTTAGCTATTAATCCGCCTTCGAAAGTGTAGTTTGGTTGAACTGGGAAGTAATTTCCCTTTATTTGAGAGAACTTACTTGCTCCACTACCTTGATATACGGCAGGTATTCCTTTTTCTGTCATATAATCAATAGTAGCTAAGCAACCTGGTGTTCCTAATTGACCTACAATAGCAAATACTTTGTCTTTTTCTACTAATTCTTCTGCCTTTTGAAGAGCTACGTCTGGCTTAAAGCTATCATCCTTAGATATTAATTCTATTTTTCTGCCATTTACTCCACCAGCATCATTTACCATTTTAAAATAAGCTTCCATACCATGTAACATTGGCATTCCAACTACAGCCACAGCTCCTGAAGTAGGTCCAATAGTTCCAACTTTAATAGTCTTTTCATCTACTCCTTGGGCTACCTTTCCCTTTGAGGTGCCTTGAGAACCTGTCTCAGCAGTTTTTTTGCATCCAGCCAATAAGGATACGGATAGAATAGTTGCTAATAAAATTGATATTTTCTTTTTCATAAAAATCCTCCTCATGATTTACATATATATTTTATAGCTATTTAAGTTTTCTTAAATAGGGCTATTAACCACCTAAATATGATTTTTTAATACTATCATTATTCTCTAATTCCCTTGCATTACCATGCATTGATATGGTTCCTGTCTCTAGTATATAAACATAATCAGATATCTTTATAGTTTGATAAGCATTTTGCTCTACTAGTAATACAGTAACGCCCTGCTTATTTATCTCTTTTATAATTTCAAAGATTTCCTTTACAATTATAGGCGCTAATCCCAATGAAGGTTCATCCATTATGAACAGCTTTGGTCTAGCCATCAACCCTCTTCCTATGGCTAACATTTGTTGTTCTCCTCCACTTAAGGTACCAGCTAATTGCTTTTTTCTCTCTCCCAGTCGTGGAAAATAGTTATAAACCATATCAAAATCTCTTTTTATTTGTTCCTTGTCCTTTCTTGTATAGCTTCCTATTTTAAGATTCTCTTCAACTGTTAATTGAGGAAATATCTTTCTTCCTTCAGGACAATGAACAATTCCACTTGAAACTACTTTATCTGCAGATAATCCATTGATCCTCTGACCCTTAAACTCTATCTCTCCAGAAATTATTGGAACAAGCCCTGAAATAGCCTTTAAGGTAGTAGTTTTACCGGCTCCATTAGCACCTAAGATACTAACTATTTGTCCTTCTTCAATATTCAAATTTATACCTTTAAGTACATTTACATACCCATAATTAACCACTAAATCTTTTACCTTAAACATCACTACTACCCTCCCCTAGATAGGCCTCAATAACCACAGGGTTATTTTGTATCTCTTTAGGCGTACCCTCAGCTATCTTTTTACCAAAATTTATAACCGTAATTCTATCACAGATATTCATAACTAAAGACATATCATGTTCTACTAAGAGAATAGTGATTCCTAAATTATCTCTTATATTTTTAATTCTTTCCGCCAATACCTTAGTTTCAGTATCATTCATCCCCGCTGCCGGCTCATCTAATATTATTAATTTTGGCTTTGATATAAGAGCCCTAGCCAATTCAATTAATTTTTGAATTCCATAAGGTAGATTTATAACTAAACGATTTTCGTATTCTCTTATTCCTAAAAAGTCAAGGATTTGTAGTGCTTCTTCCTTGGCCTTTTTCTCTTCCTTCATTACTTTTGGAAGCATAAACATACTTGCAAAAGTTCCATATTTTATTTTTGAGTGATATCCTACAAGCAGATTATCCAAAACTGTCATATTTTTAAACAGCTCAACATTTTGGAAAGTTCTTGTTACTCCTATATCTACCATCTGAAATACTTTTAATTCCGTAGCAACTTTTCCCTCAAAAGTTACCTTACCACTATCAGGCTTATAAAATTGGCTTATCATATTAAATACTGTAGTTTTTCCTGCTCCATTAGGTCCTATAAGTCCATATATCTGCCCCTTGCTAATATCAAAGCTCAAGTCATCTACTGCCTTTAATCCACCGAAGGCTATAGATAAATTCTCAACTTTTAATTGAACTTCAGCCATTTATTACCCCTCCTTACTTAGAGAAGCTTTTGTTTTTTTTGAAAAGCTTGCCTTAACTTTGTATTTGATTTTTTGAACTATTTGCACTATTCCAAGAGGGAAATACATAACTGTAATAATCAATAATATACCCGTTAATATAGTAGCTCCATTTTTTATGTCAATACTTTTCATATATTCAGGAAGCATAGTCATGAACATAGCTCCCACAATAGACCCTGGTATGGTAGCTAATCCTCCTATTACTATCATAGCTAGCAAGTTAAGTGAAATCCCCATGCCAAAGGATTGAGGATATACCTGTCTAAATAGATAAGCCCATAAGCACCCTGCCACACCGGCATAAGATGCACTGATTACAAAGGCAATAGTCTTATACTTTGATGTATTTACCCCTAAAGAGTTTGCTGCAATCTCACTGTCTCTAAGCGCCATCAAGGCCCTTCCTGTCTTGGTTTTTATTATATTTTTGGCAACGATTACAGATATGACTATGAAACATAGTATAAAATAGTACATACTCATCCTTGTTTTAAACTCATATCCAAAGATATTAATTGGTGGAATTCCTTTAATTCCAGAAAATCCTCCAGTAAATTTTTCAAATTCCATAAAAATATGTTCAAAGGCAACTCCAAAGCCTAAAGTAGCTATAGCTAAATAATTTCCTTCTAATCTTAGTGCTGGAAGTCCTAAAATAAATCCTAATATAGCGGTCACCACTATAGATGCTAATAAAGAAATAATGAATGGTGCGTGGAATTTTATAGCTAAATTAGCAGTTACATAGGCTCCTAATCCGATAAAGGCAGCATGTCCTAATGAAATTTGGCCAGCATAGCCAAGTAATATATTGTAGCCAATAGCAGCTATAACATATATACCTCCTAAATTTATAAGTGTTAATGTACTAGTTTTAAGAGGTGAACCTAATAAAGAAAATATTTGTGGAAAAATTATAGCTATTACAAGTACTATTAGATTTACTTTATTCTTCATAAAAAAGTTTTTCATTTTTTCCATAGGATTACACCTTCTTTCTATATGCCTTACCAAATAATCCATTTGGTCTGATTACAAGCATAACTATTATTAACCCAAAAGCAAATACTGTTTTCCAAGCTAAAGAAATATATTTACCAAATAGATTCTCTGTAATACCTAATATGAATCCTCCTGCTACTGGTCCAAAGAATGTATTAAATCCTCCTAGCACAGCAGCCGAGAAAGACTTCAAATGAATATCTGCCATCATATTTATATCTAAGAATGTAGTTGGTGCAATAAGCATACCAGCCACTGATGAAAGTATAGCACTTAATACCCAAGTTAAAGTAACTATTTTATTTACTGAAATCCCCATTAATTTAGCTGCTTCAACATTTTGAGAGGCAGCTCTTAATGCTAGTCCTGTCATTGTATATTTAAAGAAATAGAAAAGTGCAACCATTATGACCAAGGTCACTACTATAGTAAGCAAACTATTGGGATCAATGGAAACTCCAGCAAATTCAAAGTTCTTTCCATTAAACATCTTTGGAAATTGTTTTGTTTCAAATCCGAATATATTTCCCGCAACCCCATTTAATATCATTATTAATCCCAAGGTAGCGATCATTGAACTTACTAGCGGAGCTCCTTGTAAAGGTTTTATAACAACTCTATGGATTACTAGTCCCATAACTGCTGCAAATATCATAGTAAGAAGCATAGCTAAAAAGTATGGCATCCCAAATGAAGTTAATAGTGTAAAAGCTATGAATGTATTAAACATAGCCATCTCCCCTTGAGAAAAGTTAACAATGTCTGATGTTTTGAATATTATTACTAATCCTAGGGCAGCTAATGAGTATAAGCTTCCGGTTATTAAACCACTAATTATTACCTGAAGCATGAAGGCACCTCCTGTGTAAAAAATTGATACATTGTATTTTTTTAATACATTATTTATGTATTTGTTTAAACTTAGATGACTCTATGTAATACCTATCATCTTGCGCTACTAGTAATTAAATGTTCTCTCTCCTCTCTGTCTAAATTAATACTGCATAATAATATACAGCAATTTTCTTGCCAAAAAAATAAAACAGCATAATAATGTATGCTGTTTTGCAAATAATATTTTAATTATTTATATAAACTCTTTTATCTCTTTAACTAAGACTGGCATAGCATCAACTAATGGGGAATGTCCACAATTCTCAATAATAACTAATTTAGCATTTTCTCCTATGCCTTCAGCTATTCCTTCTCCCATATATCTTGGTACTACATAGTCTCTATCCCCTTGTAATACAAGAGTTGGAACTTCTATTTTATTAACTAAACTATTACCTTCAACCACTCCATTGTGCTCCTCTGAAATGTTAAATACAACTAATGCATAATCTACATCTACTAAATTTCTTTGAGTAAACATATCGTCTACATATTCATCATAAAGCTCTTCTGAAGGTTTATTATGAGTATAAATGACCATGTTCCAAAGCATTTTCATGTATTCCTTATTTTTGCTAGCGTAAGCATCTAAAACCGGCACTACTTGTATTGGATCTGCTGCTATCTCTTCTCTAGTTTTTATTTGCTGAGTTAAAATAGGTTGACCATTTTCATCCTTTATAAACATAGGGTATCCTTTAATGCCAACTGATTCAATCAATACAAGCTTTTCAACATACTCTTGATGATCCGCAGCAAATTGCATAATAACTCCGCCTCCGGTGGACCATCCTGCTAAGGAAAATCTCTTAAGTCCAAGAATATCAACCCATTCCTTTAAATCTTCTGAAAAATCCTTTAATGAGTTTATTCTTGCGTTATAGGACGATAATCCAAAGCCTCTTAAATCCATGGCGTAAATCTTATAATCCTCTTTTAACTCCTCCATTAATATTTCAAAATGCTTAGAAGATGTCATGTTTCCGTGTACTAGTACTAGAATCTTGTTACCGTTTCCAATCTCTCTGTAGCCGATTGTTTCACCATTAGACAATGTCACTTTATTGATCACTATAGTTTGTGACATATATAGCCCTCCCTTTAAATAATATTTTTTTATTTAACTACTACTATTTTTTGAGCAATAACTATGCCAATATTTGTAGCTCTAATATAAATTCTTATAATCATATTACTATATATTTAAAATAAATTAAACCTTTCCGCATTTCATATTTAATAGCATAGAAAAGAGAGGAATTTCTATTCCTCTCCATTAAAAATACTATTCAGATAAGGTTAAATCTAATACTTTTGTTTTACCATCTCTTACTATTTCTACTTTAACAGTATCTCCCGACTTATGTTTACCTTTAATTTGATTTATCTCTCCTACAGTTTTCACTTTTTCACCATCAAATTTTGTTACTATATCTCCAGGTCTTATGCCTGCTTTTTCAGCTGGGCTAAATTCCTGTACTTCTAATATATATACTCCTACAGGCACCTTATTAGTCTTTGCCATCTCTTCAGTTATTTCTCTAGCAGAGATTCCTACTTTTAATATAGGTTTGGAGAGAGACTCTAATCTACCTTTTATTTGGTTAATTGGAATAGAGAAACCTATGCCCTCAACACCTTCAGCTCCAATTTTAGCAGTATTTATACCAATTACTTGACCTCTAGAGTTTACTAACGGTCCACCGCTATTTCCTGGATTTATAGCAGCATTTGTTTGAATAAGATTTAATTTTTTATTTTGTATATCTATGTCTCTATTTAACGCACTTACTATTCCATTAGTTACTGTACCTAAAAACTCTTTCCCTAGAGGGTTTCCTATGGCTACTACACCTTCACCTACTTGTACTGATTCTGAATCTCCAAGTTCAGCTACACCTGGTACTTTTATGTTATCAGTTATTTTAACCACCGCTACATCATTGTCTTGGTCATAATTTATAACTTTTGCGGCTACTTCCTTACCATCGCTCAAAATTACTTTTACCTCTTGAGCTCCGCTAATTACATGAAAATTAGTAAGTATATACCCTTCTTCGTTTATTATGAATCCTGAACCTATTCCCTCTTGAACCTGTTGATTAAAAAATCCACTAGATACCTTACTTTTTGTTGAAACACCAACTACCGCTGGCCCTACTTTTTTAACTATTTCTGATACAGTTAAAGCATCTTTTTCTGAAGCTATGGTAGTAGGTCCATAACTTACATTCTTATTGTTTGACATGCTCTTATATAGAGGACTCTCCTTGAAAGCTTCTGTCTTTGGTAATACATAAAGAGTTCCCGCTGCCCCTGCTGCTCCTCCTAAGGTAGCACAGATTAATCCAATTGCTACATAAGATAGCGCTCTTTTTCCTGAGGATTTCTTACCTTTAGGACCATGTTCCCTATAAGGAGAATGATTTTCCTTATATCCGTATGCACCACTATTTTTATTGTCATTTACAATTACAAAATCAGGCTCTTGTATATTTCTATTTTCATTATTAAAGTTCATATTATCCATAAATGTCTCCACTCCTCGTATTTATTATTAAATTATGAATGTGGTTATTAAGTTTATATTTAAATAATAAATCAGTTATGTGTCAGTTATGTGTCAATGTTGTTACAAAAATTAAAATAATAATTAACCTATTATATCTTTCAAGGCATATTCAAATATTTCCTTTAATCTTTCTGTATCGCACTTGTAATAAAACCTGTTATTTTCGCCTTCTTCAAAATGAACTACTCCAATATCTATTAATCTGGATATATGATAGGATAACGTAGCTGTAGTTATACCTAAGTGTTTTGCTAACTCATTTCCATACCAGGTACGCTTTGATATGAGCTTTAATATTTCTACTCTTTTTTCATCTGCTAAGACCTTAAATAATAATTTTTTCTTTTCCTCAATGATAGCATTGTCAAATCTATACTCCATATTAAATCCATAGACTATGCTTATATGGTTTTTTATAAATTCTAGAGCATAAGCACCTGATTCTAAAAAATAGGAAATGTAAAAACTCGCTTCTTCATATTTGTCTAATGTCTTTTTATCCATTGCAATTACAGCCTTTGTAAATCTATCTTCTAACTCTAAGAATTTTTCTTGATGTTCAGTCATTTTTTTATTAATATAATCCTCTGCAATTTCTTCTTTAGCTTTAAAAAATTTATAGTAAAAATTCTTCAGTGCATACCTTATTCTATATAAGGCCTCTTCCGGATTATATATTGTTTCACTTATAAATTTAACTTCATCTTCATCATACATAGCCTCTAATTTTTCTTTAAGACCCTCCTCCATGAGAGGATACTCTATGCATAATTCCATATATAAAATTTTTATATATTCCTCTCCAGATATCTTATCTATAAAACTAAAGAACTCATCTATTTTATTTATATTATTATTTATTATGATGCTGGTTAAAACCATAGGATTTATACCAAACCATTTAAATAGAATTCTTATTTCCCTCTTTAAAAATCTGGATATAGAGCTATCAACAGACTTTACCCAGTAATCTATCTCTCTATATTTTTTATAATTACTCTCATTTTGCTTTTTATCAAACTCTTCATCCCTAGCATATCTTATTACTGAACACAAGAATTCCAAAACCATATTTTTTTTAAAATACACTTCTGCCATAGAATCTACCTTCCCATAATTATTACTTTTTAAAAAAATGTCCTTCCGAGGAAGAACATCATAATTGCTTGCTTTAAGTTATTTAAGACATATCTTAGGTCTCTAAAGGAAGAATTCTTTCCTCAGCTCCCTTAGTTATTTCTTCTGGGTAGCCAATAAATCTTAAAAGCTTTATTGCATTTCTAGTAGGTGAAACTCCATTTTTTATTTTATAGTCAAACTTTAATCCTTCTCTTTCATCTACTTCCTCTGAAAAATAGAAAGGAGTATATCTCTTATCTACTAAGTTTATTAAATCTATATCATGGGTAGCTACTATAGAAATAGCTTTTCTTCCTATTATATAATTCAATATTTCTGCAGAAGCACTTATTCTCTCTATAGGATTAGTCCCTCTAAAAATTTCATCAATTATGCACAAAACAGGAATTTTATCATTTAATTTATTTAAAATTCTAAGTACTGATTCCGCTTCTCCTAGATAATAGCTTTTACCTGTAGAAATATCATCTTTAGGACTTATAGATGTTAAAATATTAAAATAGGAGGATTTATAAGATTTTGAGCAAGTAGTATATATGGTCTGAGCTAAAATCGCATTTATTCCTAAAGTTCTTAAAAAAGTAGACTTCCCTGACATATTGGTTCCTGTTAATATTATTCCTGAATTTTTCAAGTGTATACTATTAGCAACACATTCCTCTACTAGAGGATTTTTTAAATCTTCCCCCTGGATCTCTATATCAATTTCTTTTCCTAATTCTGGCTCAGTATATTCACTTAAATGCTTTCTAAATAAGCCAACTGCCACTAAAGCATCTACCTCTCCCACTATATAGTAGACTTCTCTAATAAAATCTTTCTTCTTTTCTATACTTTCAATTACACTATAATATCCTCTAACCTGCGAAAGGAACAAGATATTAATATAATCTCCTAAAGCGTCTATCCCCTCTATTCTTCCTATAGAACTAGAGTTTTTAATAATGGAAGAACACTCCTTAAGATTCCTCTCTAAATTATCTTTAATATCATTAAGAACAACATTATCCAATGTGCATATCTTTTTAGCAGTAGCTAGAACTTCTGCTAAATAAGTTATACTGTTTACCTTACCTATAATATCCTTGTTTATTTTATAATGTATGTACATGTTTATAGAAGAAACAAATAATAACATTAAAACCCCATAAGTCTTTATAAAGAAAATTGAGCCTATAGATATTAAACATAGCAATGCTAAAAAATCATAAAGATATTTTTTATAGCCCTTAGTTTCACCTTGAGTATATAGCAATTCAATAATATCCCCATTATATTGCATTCCTAATTTAAAAAGAATCCTTTGAAGCTCTTCTTTTAAATCTTCATTGCTTTGCATTGAATTGATTAGTTCTTTTCTATTAGCTAATTCTTTTTCATTATATAGAGGTTTTCTTAAAATTTCATATAGTGCTTGTTCACCAGGAGTAGTTAAGGTATAGTCAACTTTTTCAAACACCTTATCCATCTCTAAATCAGCCCAGGTTTGATCATCAATGTATTCCACATTATTTAATTTTAACACCTTGTGCAGCTTGCTAATATTAGAGAAATTTCTTTTTTTCTTATTTAGCTCTTCCTCATTTTGTAAAAAAACTTTATACCTATTCTTTATTTTTTCCTTATAAGTATTATATATAAAGGCTATAAATACTATTATGCCAAAGGCTAAACCATAAGAATACTCTGGGAGATTATCTCCCAGAAATCCTATAGCTATTAATAAAACAGCTCCCATCAGGCTAATGACAATAATATCTTTTGAATTAAGGTTATTTTTCATAAATTCTCATCACTTTCTTCGTTAAATTACTTATCACTCCACTTAAGTACTCTGCTTGCCTTAAAGGTATATTGCCTTGTTCTTCCACCACTTCTAATTTTCCGTCAGAAGACATTTGACTTAGACTATCAAGGAAATCTATACGTTGCTTTTCCTTAATTTCATCCTTAAGCTTATTCTTCTTAGTTATTATAAATAATGGAACTTTCTTTAAATTTTCATTATTCATAAACTCTTTATCAATAGCTGTGGTATTCCTCAACTCATTGCTATAAGCATTAATATACTTCCTAGTTACCCTATTAGACTTTAAAAATTCTTTATTCTCCCCTGAAAGGCTATCCAATAGTTCTCCGCCATCTCCATAGGAATTTAATTTATCCATAATTCTAAGAATTCCAAAAGAAGATAGGAACTGTTGAACCTTTTTATTTCTTAACTCTTTTTTATTATTGCTAATAAATTCTTCGCTAGCTATTTCTTCAGAGGTAGGTGGATCAATGAGTATAATTCCGCCTACTTCCTCTGGATAATTCTTAGCATAGTTTGTTATTACTAAACTTCCATAAGAATTACCTACCAATATATAAGGACTCTTTAGCCCAGACTTTTTTAGTATCGTGTGTAAAGCTTTCCCTTGCTCTTCTAGTGTTAATGGTTTGTCTGTAGACTGACTTAATCCATAACCAAATCTATCATAATAGTAGAATCTAATATCCTTTGAAGGGCTTTTAATAAGCTTCGTCCATTCTTGGCTAGTAGCCCCTACGCTTGAGTCCAATACTACAGTATATTTTCCTGTCCCAGCGGTTCCATAAGCAATTTTATTATTATCCACACTGCTATACTTATATTTTGCTTTAAATTTTGTAGTGACCCTATTATCAGAAATATTTTCATAAATTATACCCGCAAAAATACTAATAAATAATAGCGCTACCACCAATTCTATTATTTTTATCTTATTTATCTCCCGTTTGAACTTATATCTATGCAAACTATTTGAATAGGGTAAAAATCTCAACTTTCCTCTCTCCTTAATAAAAAAATCCTATGATTAATCAATTATCTTTCTCCAATTTTTAAATTTGGTTTTGCATTTAAATTCAAAGGTGCAATATTTCCTCTTAAATATTCGAAATAAGCGGCACTTCCTATCATAGCAGCATTATCTGTACATAATATTGGAGAAGGAAATAAAACTTCTATGCCCTTTTTCTGGCCTTCCTTTATCAAAGTTTCTCTTAAAGAAGAATTAGAGGCGACCCCTCCTGCTATGGCTATTTTATTTATATTCTTTATTTGACAAGTTTTAAGTACATTATCTGTTAAAACTCCCACTACCGCTTTCTGAAAAGAAGCAGCTACATCTGCCTTATTAACTTCTCCACCTGTCATCTCCATTTTATTTAAATAATTGAGCACTGCAGATTTCACTCCACTAAAAGAGAAATCTAAACTATCATCATGAAAATTGGCCCTTGGAAACTTTATAGCATCTGGGTTGCCTTCTTTCGAAATCTTATCAATTTTAGGTCCACCTGGATATCCGAGCCCTATGGCTCTAGCTACTTTGTCATAAGCTTCCCCTGCTGCATCATCCCTAGTCTGACCTATTACTTCATAGCTTCCATAATCCTTCACATGAACAATAAAAGTATGCCCTCCCGAAACCACTAAACACACGAAAGGAGGTTCTAACTCCTTGTGCTCAATAAAATTGGCACTTATATGCCCTTCTATATGATTAACACCAATTAAAGGCTTCTTTAAGCCATAAGCTAAACCTTTTGCATACTGCAGCCCTACCAATAATGCTCCTACAAGACCTGGGCCATAGGTTACAGCCACTGCATCAATTTCTTTAATGCTAATTTTTGCCTGCTTCAGTGCTTCTTCCACTACAAAATTTATAACTTCTATATGCTTTCTAGAGGCTACTTCTGGTACAACCCCTCCGAATTTTTGATGTATATCTATTTGAGAAGATATTATATTTGATAACACATATCTTCCATCTACCACCACCGCTGCCGATGTTTCATCACAACTACTCTCTATTGCTAAAATTTTAACTTCCTTCTGCATCTGATATCCATCCTTATCTAAAGAGAATCAAACATGAAACTTGCTTATACATGTTCCCAAATAGCATCTTCATGCTATTTAGGTGCATCTATAAGTTATTATTTGAATTTGTTTCCCTATAATATACAATAAATAATTTCGAATTCAATTGATTTTTATTTAAAACTTACTTATCATAAGTATTATACTTTATAAGTAAATTATAATCAAATACTATGTAGATTGAAATAAAAGGAGTTTTTCAATATGACAGAAGGTTATGCTAAGGTAATAATAAAAGGCTCTCCCATCTCTAAATCAAATTTTAAACTATTCAATGTTAACGGACGAGCAATTTTACCTTATAATTCTGGTAAATATCATGATAGATATGCTTTATACGAGGAGCAAATAGCTTTAGAAGCAAGATGCCAAAACCCAAATATAGTACTTACGGAAGCTTTAATTGCTGTTTTAAAGGTTTATTATAAGAGCCGTAAACGTCACCCAGATACAAATAACATCACAAAAAGCATCTTTGATGGCATTGAAAAGAGTGGCCTTATTATCAATGATGCTCAAATAAGACGCTTAATAATTGAAGAATTCTACGATGAAGAAAATCCTAGATTTGAACTGGAGCTATTTGCAGAAAGCATGTATAAAATGGAGTATAAAATAGTTGATCTAGAAAACCCTATAGCTCCTATTGAGTATAGTCCTCCCCCTAATAAAAAATCTTTTAACAACAACTTAACTAAATCAAAGCCTAATATTAAAAATACTGAGGATAAAATACTCTGTGAGGTTTGTGGTAAAAAAATTAAAAAGGAAAATTCCTTATCTGCTAATAAAGGACAAATTGTAATTTGTAAAGATTGCTTTAAAAAGCTTTTCTAACTTAAACCGTTCTATATTCATATGGAGGATTAAATTAATGAAAATTGTATGTATTGGCGATAGTTTGACCTATGGCTTTGGTGTATCCTTAAATAAAAGCTGGTATACAAAGCTTAAAGGTCATTATAATAGCTTTGATGTAGTGAATAAAGGAATTAATGGAGATACCACTGCTGGAATGCTTTCTAGATTTAATAAAGATGTTTTAAATTTAAAGCCAGATTTATGCATTGTCATGGCTGGAACTAATGATTTTTTATTAGGTAGAACAGTCCATTCTGTAGTAGACAATATAAGCATAATGATAGAAGATTGCGTCCATAATAATATTTCCCCGGTAATATTGGTTCAGCCATTAATAGTAGAGGATCTAGCTAAAACTTATTGGTCTCCTTATATAAACTACATCAGTACCAATGATTCCTTGGCTTCTTATAGAAAATTAATACTAGAACTTTGTATTGAAAAGTCTATTACCTCTATTGACATACAGAGCTTATTTGTAACTCTTACTAAAGATAATTCAAAAGATTATTTTATTGATGGAGTTCATCCCACTGAATTAGGACATAAAGTAATTTTTGAAAAAATAGTTGATTATTTTTCTTAATGGAAACAAAAACTTAACTTATACATGTTCCAAAATAGTACCTTTAATCCATTATGGTACATGTATAAGTCATCAATTGAAACTGTTTCCTATACAAAAATGAAACTTTATTCCTCCTCAACTTTAAAAGTAATCTGCTTGCAATTGCGATGCTTCTCTAACATAGCTTTTGATATTTTTAAAGTTTCCACTTCTCCAGGAGTCAGAATTCTCTTTCTTATGCTGCACTCCTTTATATCATCAAAGTAAATGGAAATATAGGAATTTCTATAAACATTTTCTACCCTAAATCGTACATCTATAGATTGATCAATATTCTTAGGATTTATATAATTAGGTACAGTATATCTCACGCCCTCTGTAGCTAAGAGTTCAACTTTTTCTCCATCAAATCTAACGCCTTTAACATAGCTAGCTGCATTTTTTCCAGCATTATAACCTTCAACAGTAACATTATCTACCAATTCATGAATATGGAGTACATTTCCACAAGCAAATATTCCATCTCTATTTGTTTGCATACTTTCATCTACTTCTGGACCTCCAGTTATATCAGATAGTTTAACCTTAGCTTTTCTACATACTTCATTTTCTGGCAACAATCCTACAGCTAGAAGTAATGTGTCGCACTCTATAAATTCTTCTCTATCTTTTATAGGTTTTTTATTCTCATCAACTTGGGCAATAGTTACTCCTTCTACTCTTTCCTTTCCTTTTATATCTATCACGGCATAGTTCAGCTTTAAAGGAATATTAAAGTCATCTAAGCATTGAATTATATTTCTTTTTAAACCGCTAGAGTAAGGCCTAATCTCTACCACTGCTTTAACCTTAGCCCCTTCTAAAGTCATCCTTCTAGCCATTACAAGCCCTATATCCCCTGAGCCTAATATTACTACCTCCTTGCCAGGCATATACCCCTCTATGTTAACAAACCTTTGAGCAGTACCTGCGGTATATATGCCTGCACATCTGCTTCCTGGTATGGTTATAGCACCTCTTGGTCTTTCTCTACAGCCCATGGATAAAATTATGCTTTTAGCTTTTATCTCTAAAATCCCATCTTCTGAATTAACTGCCGTTACTATCTTATCCCTACTAAGCTCTAGTACCATTGTGTTTAATTTGTATTGTATATTTAACTTATTTATTTTATCTGCGAATTTTTGAGCATACTCTGGCCCTGTAAGTTCTTCCTTAAAGGTATGTAGCCCGAAACCGTTATGAATGCATTGATTTAACATACCCCCTAACTGTTCTTCTCTCTCTAAAATAAGTATATCTTCTATGCCTTCTTCTCTTGCAGCTATAGCCGCTGCCATTCCTGCTGGTCCGCCCCCTATGATGACTATATCAAATTCCTGCATAGTTTAACCTCCACTTCATAACTTATACGATATTAAATATTATTCTTATTTTCACTTATTAATATGATAGAATCTATTATTTTACATCCTATTACTAACTCATATATATATTATTTTATCATACTTAGTCTTTTCAACTATTATTTTTTCTTTGTAGCTGCAATTATTTTTATATAACATTAAAGTTTTCAACTTTAATTATCACAAAAAGAGAACACAAATTTAAGAATTACTTAAATCTTGTTCTCTTATCTATATTACCTTTACTCATATACATATTCATTTACATAGGTTATCTTCCCATTACGCATAAATACTATCTTACTTATTTCATCTTTATCGCCATAAAAGCATTCTTGTCTTATATTTCCCTCTTCGTCCTCTTCCACTATTCTACAATACTCATTAATCTTATCATTATAGCAATAGTTCTCCTTTGAAAAAACTATATTAAAATTATTTATTTTATTCTCTTCGTAAACCCCTTTGATTTGAAAAGGTCGGAAATCAGTGATTATTCTATTCAAATCATCATATTGATATTTACCATAAAACTTGTCCTTTATCTCTCCGTTATAATCCACTTCTTTGAAAGTTATGCTATCTCTAAGTTTAGTATTATTTAATAAGTTATTTTTATACACAAACCCAATCTTCCCTATTATTCTATTATTATCCTTAAACAATATATTTAAAAGAGTCTTATCCACATCATAAGTATACTCCTCGGTGACTTCAACATTTTTTGAGGCTTTAACTTTCACTAATAAGCCCTCTCCATTATACTCATATTGATTCTTTGTGAGAATCATAGGCTGCTTTTTAGCTCTTCTCTCTACTAATTCATCACTTATTATTTTACCATCGTTATCATATTCACAAATTTTGTATAAGCTTGAATCTTCAATACAATTTTCTCCTGTAATCAAAATTATGTTATAGTCCTTATCATATTTTATCTCATTAACATATTCAATAGAGCCATTGCCATTTTTATATAAAACCTTATTTAGAAGCCCTTTATCATCATATCTATATTCCTTTATATGCAATACATTGTTCTTGTTATCTTTAATTATTTCTTTAATTTCATCATTATTTCTAAACTTTCTCTCATAAATTCTTAAAATCATTCCCTTGCTATCACTAACTATTTTCTTTTTCCATAGCTTATTCCAATAATCAAATTTTTTTATATCATTAAAAAAATTAAGTAAAGTATCAATCACATTTTCTCACCTCTTAAAAATATTATATCATCAACCCAGAGAAAATTTTTTTAATTTTTTGAATATAGATTGTGTACATTATTAATAATACCATAGATAACCATTAATTTCCATATAAATTAATATGTTACTTTATAAAATATACGCTTAAAAAACTATAATGATTACTTTTTAAATAAAAATTACAAAGATGAAATTTTTTCTTCGCTATGCTATGAAAAATGAGAAATTAAAAAAAAGCATGGCTACTAATTAGTCATGCTTGGTTCTAATAAAAATATATTGTTGATTTTTAAAGAAATAACACAGGATAATTCTCCTTATTTGCTCTTCGAACTATGAAATTTAAAGAAAATTGCTTCACGATTTTCCTATTCCTTATTCAATAACTTGTCCATCTATCCCTACAGTTACCTCTTTATAAGGCACAATCTTTTGAGCTTTTAACATAGCATTTTTCACAGCGCTTACTATACCTGAGCAACAAGGCACTTCCATTCTAACTACAGTTATGCTCTTAATTGCATTAGCATTTAGAATTTCAGCTAGTTTTTCTTCATAATACTTAATATCATCTAGTTTAGGACATCCTATAACAGTTATATGGTCTTTTATAAAATCGTTATGAAAATTTGCATAAGCATAAGCTGTACAGTCTGCTGCTACTAATAAATTTGCATTTTTAAAATATTCTGCTCTGCTGTTTACTAATTTTAATTGTACTGGCCACTGCATTAATTGAGAAGAAAGTTCAATATTATTTTCTTTACTTTCTTTCTTAACCGCTGGCGCCGCACCCATCTTTATTGTTTTTAATTGTTTTGCATGTGTTCCTGGACATCCGCAAGGCATTGCTGCTTCTTTTTCCTTCTCTTTTGCCAATTCTTGCTGTCTTCTTTCTACAGCCTCTTCATTATATGGAACAGTTTCTCTCTCTACTATAGCTATAGCTCCTGTAGGACATTCTGGTAAGCAATCTCCTAAGCCATCACAATACATATCATGTAAAAGTGTAGCTTTTCCATCTACCATAATAATAGCTCCTTCATGACAGGCTTTAACACATAATCCGCAACCATTACACTTTTCTTTGTCTATATTAACTATTTTTCTGTTCATATATAAATCCTCCCCATCTACTATATCAAATCTATAGCTTTATTATAGCGACTTTTTATATTATTTACAGTAACTTATGTTACGAAAGTAATAAAATATATTAAAAACATATAGGCTTTTAATAAAGTCAGTATTATGTTAGATATGTACCTAACTATAGTTTTAACTTAACGTAATCCTTTAATATTGCCGCATACTCTCTTATCATATAATTAATTCTAGTCCATAAGAACGTTCTATTTGCTAATCCTTGATTTTTAATATTTAGTTTATTTGCTATCATCTGAGCCCTAAATAAATGATAATCACTGGTTATAATTAAAACTTCCTCATCAAGAGCCCCTAAGTCTTTAAGTATTGTTAAACTAAATTTTATATTCTCTATAGTTGAAGTAGACTTATTTTCTTTTACTATTTGATTACTTCTGATGCCCTTATTTATTAAATATTTTTCCATAGCTTCTGCTTCTGAAATCTTTTCATCCTTACCTTGTCCCCCTGAGACTATGATGGTAACATCACTGTTTTTATTATAATACTCTATGGTCTTATCTAATCTTCCTTTCAATCTATTTGATACTTCCTCTCCATCTAACCCTGCGCCTAGCACTATAACATATTTAAAATTTTTAGTTTCATTTACATCCCTTAATTTTACTAAATGTGTAATCAACATCCCTTCTATTATTATAAAGGATATTAAAAAGCCAGCGAGGGCTATGGTATATGAGTTTGCCAATATTTTAAGCTTTCTACTATTCTTTATCTTAGATATCCTAAGCATAAGAATCCATCCATATACAAACCAAATTGCTCCAATAACACTCAGTATAGAGAATACTGTACCAAACATAGCTAGTAAAAGTATATCTAACAGGACTATTATAAATATAATTTTTTTATTTATTTTCATTCTGTCCTCCAGCATTTTATATTTTAGAGCTATATCAGCTCTTATCAAGGAACATTATACTAAATATTGCACTAATACAGATAAAAAGCTTGATATTAGATAATTGAAGAATATATTTCAAAAGCGACGTAAGCTTAAACTTACGTCGCTTAATTTTAATGTAGTATAGAGTCTTACCCAAATAATTGCTTAATAACAATAATATTTCATTATATATTACATATACCTATGACATATAAAATTAGCATAGATGAGTTATTTACAAACATTTTTTCTTGAAACATTAATCCAGAAGCCGCTTCCTTCAATTTCCGATAGTTTTTCAAACAAAGCATCCATTCCATTTTCTAATTTATAATCCATTTCTTCTTTATACAAAGGTATAACGCTGTAGATATTTATTAAATTTCCATCCTTCGTATTAATTGAGCTTATCTCCTCTTTTAATGCCGACAAAATAACTCCATTCAATTGGGTATTCTCAGCATACGGATCGTATTCATCAGAATTCGGTATCGTATGTCCATAACCTAACCAAGTATTATACTTATGTGGAAACCTTGCTAATTGTTTTAAAAGTCTTATTGGCCAATAATATCTTTCATCCTTAAAATCTTCAGAATCAATTGGCCATGACTCAGGAAGAAAAAGCATCAATTCTGCTCTCTTTAAATGCCCCCACTCCTCTTCAATATCACTTGGCAAGGTCATGGGCAAATCACTCATACCAGTAGTATAAATAACTCTAAAAGGTTCTTCATTGGTTGGTTCCATAAAATGAACATCTATATGTACTATATCTGAAATAAGTTCATGAAATACACTAGTAGTTCTGCCAGGAAATATTTTGTTAAAGTGATCTGTTATCTCTTCCGTGTACATCATCTTTGCAATATTACCCTGATTTCTGTTTTCAGTATTCTCATAGGTATATATGTTGCTTCCATCCTTTGTTTTGCCTTTATCATTCTTACCACCAAATATTTTTTTGAACATTTTTAGTTCCTCCTTCACATTCTTAAATTATACAAATTTATATTTTACGTGATTATCTTTGGCAATAGTATAATCTATTCTTTATAATCTCCTGTTATTTCAATGCTGTTTCCATCAGGATCATCAACTATAAACATATAATATGGTGAGGAAATATTTAGATACATAATTTCCGACACAGATCCTACATTTAACCTTTTAATTCTCTCATGCTCCTTTTTTAAGTCTTCAGCCCAAAAGTTTAGAACAATATTATTGCCATAATTGATTTTACGTTCTTTATAGAAGCGTAAGTATCTATCATCATAATGCTGCTCTAAATTCTCTCCACGCTCAATCATTCTTTTATCAAACTCATCACTATATAGCGCAATACATTTACCTTCAAAATCAAATTGTACCCAACGATCAAAATTCTTTGCGGTTGGTTTCATCCTCAAAAGCTTTTCGTAAAAATTTATAGACTTTTCCATATTTTTAACGATGAGATATGTTGAACCTAAATGTAACATCACACTTTTCCTCCTCAATTTTATCTGATTTCTGTCTGTATATACAATCTTATAATACAACAATTTAGATAAAAAATTTGTCTTATTTAGCACAAAAGCGTTAAATCCAAAAGGAATTTAACGCTTTTAATATGCTATTTTATACTTACACTAATTATTAACTACTATCTCACCATTCTTGATTACTTTTTCCACAATATTGATGCCCACATGATAAGGTATATATTTATAGGAAGGATAGGATAGGATAACTAAATCAGCTTTTTTTCCTATATCTAAGGTTCCTATTTCATGAGCTTTTCCTAGGGCTGCTGCACCATTTATTGTTAAAGCTGTAATGGCCTCTTCTATAGTAAGCCTCATTTCTATACAAGCCAAGGCAAATAGTAAAGGTATGGAATAAGTAAAGCAGCTGCCCGGGTTAAAGTCTGTAGCTAAAGCTACCGCACAGCCTCTATCAATCATTTCCCTTCCTCTAGCATAGCTCTCTCTTAGGCTAAAAGCTGTACAAGGTAGTAATGTGGCGATAACGTCGTTTTCCCTCATGCTTTCAATTCCCTTATCTGAAGCCTGAAGTAAATGGTCTGCAGAAGTAGCTCCTAGTTCTCCTGCTAATTCTGCCCCTCCTAATTGAACTATCTCATCAGCATGAAGCTTTAACTTCATACCTAGCTCTTTAGCCTTTAGAAGGATCCTTCTAGACTGCTCTACGCTAAATACATTTTTCTCACAGAATACATCGCAGAATTCTGCTAGATTATTAACCTTAGGTAGAACCTCATCTATTATGAAGGATACATATTCTTCTTCTTTTCCCTTATATTCTTTTGGCACAGCATGAGCACCTAAAAAAGTGCTTACTATATCCATAGGATGATCACTGCTAAGGCGTCTCATGGCTTCTAGTTGTTTTACCTCTGTGTCTAAATCCAAGCCATAACCACTTTTTCCTTCCACGGTAGTTACTCCAAACTTCATCATGGAGTCTAATCTTTTCCTGCCTAGCTCTATGAGCTCCTCTAGGGGAGTCTCTTTGGTACTTCTTACAGTATTTATGATTCCGCCCCCTCTTTCCATGATTTCCATATAGCTTACACCATTTAGCCTCCATGAAAATTCCTCTGCTCTATACCCGCCGAATATAAAGTGAGTATGGGAGTCAACAAAGCCTGGCAATATTGTCTTTCCCTTAGCATCTATAACTTCATAATCCTCTTTTGAATACTTTGATAAAAGTTCTTCCGTAGTGCCAATAGCTTTTATGATTCCTTCTTCTATGACTACAGCACCATCTTCAATGATTTGAAGCTCCTTCATTTCTTCACCAAATCTAGCTTTAGCTCCCTTGCTGCTAGCTATTTGAGAAGCGTTGATTATAAAAATACTTTTTTTCATAGGTATTACTCCATCAATCTATTTTCTAATATTTGATCCATTGAAAAGTCTTCTATGCCCATATAATAAACTGCGCTGTCTACTAAAGCTTGCATAGGAACTAGCCCTATTACTTCGCTGCCTACCACATTTACCCCATATCTTTTAGCTTCCATTTTAACCATCTCGAAGGCTCTATAAAGTGCAGTTTTGCTATAATCTGTCATATTCATTGACACTTGAGTTATTCCTCTTTCCTTAAGTTCTACTCCCATAGCTTTGCAGAATCTCAAGCCTCCTCCTATGAACCTAACATTTTTAGCAATCTTATCTGTTATTTGTAAATTAGGAGTATCTAAGTTTACATTGAAGGCTACTAAAGGCATTCTAGCTCCTACTGCTGTAACTCCTGCTGATTCATGCACTATATCTGGTCCAAAATCTGGTTTCCACTCTGGATTTTTAAATTTTTCTTCCATACCTTCAAACTCACCTTTTCTCACATTAGCTAAATTCTCTCTAGCTGGCGTGGAAGCTGCCTTTTCATATAAATATATTGGTAAATTATATTTTTCTGAAGCCTCTTTAGCTACTTCTTTTGCTAAAGCTATAGCTTCTTCCATAGTTACATTCTTAATTGGGATAAATGGCACTACATCTATAGCTCCCATTCTTGGGTGCTGTCCTTCATGCTTTCTTAAATCTATAAGCTCCACAGCTATACCCATAGCTTCTATAACAGCATTTTTTACTGCCTCAGGTTCTCCTACTACAGTTACTACCACTCTATTATGGTCTTCGTCTCTGCTATAATCTAATAATTTTACATTATCCTTTCCTCTGAATGGATTTACTATCTTTTCAATTTTATCTAAGTCTCTTCCCTCACTGAAATTTGGTACACATTCTATTATTTTTTTCTCATTAGCCATTTTTTAATCCCCCTTATGTTAATCATAAATTTAATTATTATTAGCCATCTTCAAAATATAAGCTCCTCTGTAACTGGTTGCTTTCTCTACGCCTTAAATGCTTTTTCAATTACTTTCTTTATTAAATCTTCTTTTGGAATATATGGTAAGGTTATATGGTCTGTATCTTCATTGATTTTATTGTATTCCATGCTTGTAGAAATGGAGTTCTCATTTCTTGCCCAAGCTCTTCTTGCTACTCCACCCATTACATCCCAAGGCATGGAGCTTTTTATTATATTATCTATTCTTTCACTGCCATCTAAAACCAAGCCAAACCCGCCATTGATAGATTTACCTATACCTACTCCTCCTCCATTATGAAGAGCAATTAGGCTCATGCCTCTTGCTGCATTACCTGCAAAGCATTGTATAGCCATATCAGCCATTATATTACTTCCGTCTTTTATATTTGAAGTTTCTCTAAAAGGTGAATCTGTTCCACTTACATCATGGTGATCTCTTCCTAACATAATTGGCCCTACTTCTCCCTTTCGAACCATTTCATTAAACTTTAAGGCAATTTTTGTTCTGCCCATAGCATCTTGATATAATATTCTAGCCTGAGTACCTACTACTAATTGATTATTTTCAGCATCTCTAATCCAAACATAGTTATCTCTATCTTGAGCTCTTCTAGTAGGATCTATACATTCCATAGCAGCTCTATCAGTTTTAATTAAATCCTCATGATTTCCGCTTAAGCAAACCCATCTAAAAGGTCCATAGCCGTAATCAAATAATTCTGGTCCCATGATATCTTCTACATAGGATGGGAATATAAATCCATCTTTTTCGTCTACTCCATTTTTAGCAATTTCCTTAGCTCCTGCATCATAAACTGCTTTCATAAAGGAATTACCATAATCAAAGAAATAAGTGCCTCTCTCTACAAGAATCTTTATTAATTCAAAATGACGCACTAAACTCTTATCCACTAGCTGACTAAATTTCTCTCTATCAGTCTTTAGTAGTTCAGTTCTCGCCTCAAAGGATATGCCTTGAGGACAATATCCTCCTTCATATACTGCATGACAAGAAGTTTGGTCTGAAAGCAGTTCTATGTGTATATTATGTTTAACTGCATACTCCAATAAATCCACTATATTTCCATGATAAGCTATGGATATAGGCTCTTTCTTGTTTACATACTCCTGAGCAAGCTTAAATATCTCTTCTAAATCTGAAGAAATTTTACTAACCCATCCTTGATTGTATCTTGTTTCAATTCTAGAATAGTCAACTTCTGCAATTATTCCCACTCCACCTGAGATTTCTATGGCCTTTGGTTGAGCACCACTCATTCCGCCTAAACCAGAAGATATAAAAATATGACCCTTTAAATCCTCATCAGGACCAATACCTAATTTTTGCCTTCCAGCGTTTAAAAGGGTATTAAAGGTTCCATGGACAATACCTTGTGGTCCTATATACATCCAACCTCCTGCAGTCATTTGTCCATAATTAGCTACCCCCATTTGCATTGCATAATGCCAATCTTTAAAATTGTCAAACATACCTACCATCATAGCATTAGTTATGATAACCCTTGGAGCATCTGGTTTTGATTTAAACAATCCTAGTGGATGACCAGATTCTATTACTAAGGTTTGTTCATTGGTCATTACCTCTAGATATTTCATTATAAGTCTATACTGCATCCAATTTTGACATACCTGACCTGTTTCTCCATAGGTTACTAATTCATAGGGATATAATGCAATGTCAAAATCTAGATTATTATCAATCATTACTTGAAAAGCTTTACCTTCAATACAATTACCTTTATATTCTTCTATGGGTTTTCCATAGATTCTACCTGCTGGTCTGAACCTATATCCGTAAATTCTTCCTCTAGTTATAAGCTCTTCCATAAATTCCGGTGCTAAAGCTTCATGCAGCTCTTCAGGAATATATCGTAAAGCATTTTTTAAAGCTACCTCTGTTTGAGCCTTCGTTAGAGTAAATCCCCTATCTGGTGCTCTTCTTATACCTTCTATGAACTTTGGTATCTCTGGCAATTCACATTCTAATTTAATAGTCATAGCGTTGGATATTTCTATATTACTTATCATGGCTCCACCCCTAACTGTTTAATTAATTTCTATTTTATAAATTTTCTTATAATTCTATTTTATCTTTAAAATACATAATAATCCATAATATAAGGTGATTTTTTATAAAATAAAAAAAAGCAACCTTTTTTAAGAATAAGTTGCTTTTAAATCCTAACTATAATTAACATTCTTTTAAAAATTAAATATATTTTTTAGCAGTTTATTATAATGCCTACTTACTGGGATTTCATCACTACTACCATTTAGTTTTAATATGTAAGTACCATTAAACCAAGGAACAATTTCTTCTATTTCATTTAAATTCACAATAAAGTTCCTATGGCATTTTATAAACTCATAATTTTGCAGTTTGTTTTCCATTTGACTTAGTGTATACTGGCTCTTATAAGTCTCTTTTTTTGTATATATAAATAGTTCTCCATCCTTTACCTTGCAATATAATATATCATCTACCTCTAATAAAACTAAAATATCATCCTTCCAAACGGATACCTTTCTTAGCTTTTTATTAACTGAGTTTTCATCCTTAACTTTAATACTATTTTTAGAATCTTTAGAGCTTTTTATGATCTTCTCTACACACTTATGAACTCTTTCTTCTGAAAAGGGTTTTAACAAGTAATCTACAGCTTGTACTTCAAAAGCCTTAAGCGCATATTCATCGAAAGCAGTAACAAAGACTATTTTTATATCTTCGTGGTATTCTATTATCTTTTCTGCCACTTGTATACCTTGTAGTTCAGGCATTTCAATATCTAAAAAAACTAAATCTGGCTTATAGTCCTTAATATACTCCATAGCGTCTATGGGGTCAATAAACTTCGATACTATATTTAGCTCTTCGTATTTATTCAATATATATTCTAGCTCATTTAATGCTAACCTTTCGTCATCAATTAAAACTACACTAAGCATTTTTACTCTCCTTACAAATCATCTTTTTGAAGATTCATTAACAATATCATAAATAACACTCTCATCATAAGGCTTTAAAACGACATAGTCAGCTAGATTAAAAGCATCTTTTTCATCACTAGTTTCCCTTTCACTCCCAGTAATAAGTGCTATAATAATATTTTTATATTGTACATCCTTTTTTAAGATTCTACAGATATCGTAACCTGAAATTTCAGGAATCTTTCCATCAAGCAAAACTAAAAATGGTTGTTCTTCTCTAATAAGTTTCATAGCTTCATCCCCATCCTTAGCTTCTAAAATATCTAAGTCAACCTCTGAATCAGATAATATTTCTTTTAGTAGTCTCCTACTATTTATTTCGTCATCTACTATCAATATCCTTTTCATTTTTCCTCCACACCCTTGGAATATTTATATAAATAGCTGTCCCCTCATTAAAAACACTTTCTACTACCAAATCTAAGCCATAAATATGCTTTAGCCTTTTATTAATATTGCTTAAGGAAACAAAATTATTTGAATCCTTTCTAAGAACTTCTTCTATATATTTTTTATTCATACCCTTGCCATTATCCTTTATACAAATAGAAACTGTCTCTTCTAAAGCTTTAATATTTATAAAAACATGTCCACCTTCTTTTCTAGAAAGAGCACCATGTTTTATGGCATTTTCTACTAAAGGTTTTAGTGTAAAGCTAGGTATCATTAAATCAAAATCCTCTATGTCATAGGTTACACTAAGTCTATCCTCAAATCTAAATTTTTCAATATATATGTAGGATTTTATAAAGCTTATCTCTTTGTTTAAAGATATAATCTCCTTATAATCTTCAAGGCTTATTCTTAAATAATTGCTTAATTCTAATACTAATCTCTTAGCAATTGAAGCATCCACTCTGCAGTAATAGGTTATGGTATTTAAAGAATTAAAAATAAAATGAGGTTGAATCCTTGATTTTAATGATAAAGACTTAGAATTTTTACAAAGTATATCATTGTATATATCAAGTTTAAGCTTTTTTATAAGTATATAACTAAATAATAACAGAATTAAAAATGTGATTAATATATTTATAATCAGACTAAATATATTCTTAGTAATACAAGTAGAAGTGGTAAAAGCTTTTGAATAAAAAACATAATTTCCCAAACCAATGGCAAAGTTTATAATTATAGAAGCTAAAAAAAGTGATAATGTATACTTTATATTTAATTTGAGCTTATTTTTCTTTATAATTTTTTTTATCATAATACTCCTTTATTCCACTATTCTACTACATTTTATCAAATTTCTTTAATTATATCAAACCTATAAGTAATTATGAAAATGACTTAAGTCATATGTAAAATGATGAATATTATTACTATAATCATTTTACATTAAATTCATAATATACTAAAATGAATATATAAATTATTACAAGGAGGTTATTTACTATGAATAAAAGGGGATCCATGCTAGGAATAGTTCTTATATTAATTGGTGTGTTTTCTTTACTTGATAGAGTTTTTTATATTGATATTTTTTCCATAAGAAATTTATGGCCCTTATTTATACTGATTCCAGGGTTATTATTTGAGTGGAGATTCTTTACTACCAGAAGAGATCCTGGGTTACTTGTACCTGGCGGAATATTAACTACTATAGGCACACTTTTTTTATTTGAGACTTTTACTAATTGGAATTTTTCAGGCTTTACTTGGCCAATATATACCCTTTCTGTAGCCATAGGATTATTTCAATTATATATCTTTGGTAATAGAGAAAAAGGCTTGCTTATACCTGTTTTTATATTAACTTCTATATCCGTTATCTCTATGTTAAACATGGTGTTCAGTCATCTTTTCTACTGGTTAAACTACAAACTATTATTCCCAGTGATATTAATAGGTTTAGGATTGTTCATACTATTTAATGAATCAAAAAGATAGTAAAAGCCAGCTGACGCTGGCTTTTTGCTATCTTTTTTCTTTTATTAAACCCTTTCTATAGGCAGACATAAGCATTTTTAAATCCTTTATTTGCTTTGTAAGCTCTACTCCCACATCCGTATCTCCAACTCTTTTTCTTTCCACAGTCTGCTCCAAAACCACCATAGAAGACAATATATCTGTTTCTTCCACTATAGCTTCTTCTGTAGACTTAAAGGGTTCATGAGATACAAGCTGTAGTCCATAAGAATTATATATTAAAGTATAGCCTGCAATACCTGTTTTTCCTTGATAAGCTCTAGAAAACCCTCCATCTATAACAAGCAATTTTCCATTAGCATTGATAGGACTTTCGCCTTTTTTCTTTTCTACAGGCACATGTCCATTAATAATGTGAGATATGCTATTATCTAACCCAAACTCCTCAAAAATCATATTACACATTTTTTCATCGTCCCTATATATATAATAAGCATTCTTTTGTTCCTTATGAGTTTCTTTGTCATCAATAAAATATCTTTCAAAGGTTGTCATCTGATCCTTACCAAAGAGAGGTGAGTTAGGGCCAGTCCATAAATACCAGATTATATCCATACCATATTGTTTAGCCAAGGGATTGTTTTTATAAAAATATCCTTCTCTAGTTAAACGTTCAAATTCATCTAAGAGCTTTCTTCCTTTAAAATCTTTATCTCTTAACCTTACCTTTTTAAAGGTACCATCTTCATTTAACGGAATACATCCATGAAATAATAAATTTGAATTACATTTTAAATACATACTTCCTTTTGCAAAAAGAAAGCTTATATGCTTCTGAAGCTTCTCGCTATTAATAAAGGAAGATTTTAATTTTTCAATCAACTCCAACTCTTCTTCAATTAGTTTATATGGATCTTTTGGATCTATGGTAGGAAAATTTTTATCATTTAACCTATATATCTTTCCATTTAGCTCTATGGTACCTTCCTCATAATTTATCTTATTAAGCAATAACCTATGCTGCATTCCAAATTCTGAGCGTCTGCTGATTATTTCCCCTTCAAGCTTAAATTGTATTACAGAAATAGCCTTGTGCATTTGAGATATAAGCTGAATTTCCTTTATACTATACTGTTTTTCGCAGTCAAATTTGGGAGTGAAGCTTTCGCAAGGATCGTTTTTATAAAATTCTAAAGCGAAAGTAGCTAAAGGCAGCATATTGATCCCATAGCCATCCTCAATAGTATCTAGATTAGCATATCTTGCAGATATTCTAAGCACATTACTCATACAAACCTCTGAACCTGCCGCAGCTCCCATCCATAAAATATCATGATTTCCCCATTGTATATCCACGGCATGATATTCCATTAAAGTATCTAATATAATATGAGCACCAGGCCCTCTATCGAAAATGTCCCCTATAATATGAAGTCTATCTACCACTAATCTTTGAATCAATTTAGCTAAAGCTATAATAAATTCTTTAGCCCTATCAATACATATTATAGTATTAATTATTTCATCATAATACTCTTGTTTATTTATTTTTTCAGGCTGCTCATGCAAAAGCTCTTCAATTATATAAGCAAAATCCTTTGGCAAGGCCTTTCTTACCTTAGACCTGGTATATTTTGAAGATACATGTCTACATAGTTCAATCAATCTATATAATGTTATTCTAAACCAATCTTCTATATTTTGCTCTTGTTTTAAAATTATCTCCAGCTTTTGCTCTGGATAATATATCAAAGTAGCAAGGCTTTTCTTTTCTCTATGCCTTAAAGAATTACCAAATATATCATCGATTTTTCTTTTAATTACTCCTGAGGCATTCTTTAATACATGAATAAAGGGTTCATACTCTCCATGAATATCTGTAAGAAAATGCTCCGTACCCTTTGGTAGGTTTAAAATAGCCTGTAAGTTTATTATCTCAGTACTAGCCTCCGCAATAGTTGGATATTGATTAGCTAGTAAATTTAAATATCGTAAATCTTTAGTTATTTCTTCCGTTAAAGGTTCATCTATAAATGCCATGATAATCCCCCACATAATATTATTAAAACTATTTAAACATACAAATAGTATAGTACATATATTATTATACTATACTATTTATTTTTATTCTATAGAGTGAAAATAAATACTAAAAAAAGAATTTATATTGAAAATATATTTCAATATAAATTCCTTATTACCTAATTATTATATAATGGCTTTACTACTTTTATACCTTTAGGCACTATTTCAAAATGCACTTTATTACTTCTCATGATTTCTCCATCAATATTTACGGAAAATAAATCCTTACTATTTATTATTATATTTTTACCTTTTATAAATTCTACTTCCTTTATGTCCTTATGAGTTCCTTTTATTAATTTAGGAAATAAGGTCAGTATTCTAAATATATTCAAGTGGTTAACTAAACATATGTCAAAGATACCATCATTAATAATAGCTTCAGGAGCTACCAACATACCCCCTCCATAATATTTACCATTAGCTACTGCTATTAGTAAGATTTTTCTATTTAAAATATTCCCATCTACCTCTATCACCATATCTATACTTTTAAACCTAAATACTGTAATAAAGATACTTAATAAATAAGCCATACTACTTTTTATAAACTTTAACTTTTTTAATTTAATAGCATTATACACCACTTCAGCATCCAAACCAGCAGAAGATATATTTATATAAAACCTATTATTTAACTTAGCCAGATCAAAAAACTCCTCATTACCATTTATGGTATCCTCTAATATATTTTCATAGCTTTCTTCATCATATATATTCTTTATAAAATCATTACCTGTACCAGCAGGTATCACTGCTAAAGAACTATTAGTAAAAGCCATTCCATTTAATACTTCATTAAGAGTTCCATCTCCTCCTATGGAATATACCCTATAATCATCGGCCTCTGTATACTTTTTTACTATTTCAGTAGCATGTCCTTGATTTTTAGTAAGCTCAATAATATACTCGTCTTGTCTTTCTTCAAAAATCTTATGTATCTTCTCTAAATAATCCATAGCTTTACCTTTACCAGCTACTGGATTGATTATAAATAAGTGCTTCATAGCCCGCTCCTTCGTGTTAGGTATCTTACTAAATTTTTTTTACATAAAGAATTATATCATATAAACTTAAAGTGGCAAAAGTAAATATACGATAATTATAAAAGTAACTAAAATATTATTAATTTGGTGGTAATTATGAAAAATTTAGCGTTAATTCTATACATTGTAGGTTTATTTACTATGCTAGTCTCAATAATAATCATGGCTATAAGAAGCTCCAAAAAGTTAAAGCTTATTAATATTCCGACACTGATTGTTTCACTGCTATCTCTAACTATGCTTGTTTCTGGAGCAGTGATTAATTTTACTGAGAAAAAGCCTTCAGTGTCTACTCAATCTCAAAATGTTAGTAATGCAGATTCTTTAAAAAAACAAGAAACTGTTAAAATAGATAAAAAAGAGCTTCTGAAAAATATTGATACAAGCATTGAAATCAAAGGAATTTCGATCTCTAATAGCAAAAATATTTTTATTACTATATCAAATAATTCTGCTATGGATTTTAGAGGCGATCTAAAGGTTAATATAAAAAACTATAAAAATGAAATCATAGAGAATATTAGTGTTCCTATTGATGCCATTCCTCCTAAGGGGCAGTTTACAAGTATTTCTCAAACTAATATTTTAGCCAAGGATTTTGATTATTCACTAGATGGGGATTTTACTGAGTCTAAAACAAAAGTATCTGAGAATAATTATGAGATTAATAGTATACAAGTAGGTAAGAGCTTTTATACCTTTAATATTGTATTAAAAGATATCAAGGATAAGGCTATTTTCTCCTCTATATCTAAGGAAATCAAAAGCATTTATACCAATAACACTTGTGATGGATTTTTTATTTTCTTTTACAATGAAAACTCAAAAGATACTGCTGCTCACTATACTTATGGCAACGCTTATGCTGAATATTACTGTAGCTACACAAATAACATATCTCTTTTAACTATGTATAAAGACAGTGAAATTGTAAAAATCCCATAATAAAAAAATAATATGTTCCGTGCTGGACACGGGGCATATTATTTTTTTACACATTATTTTACAGCTTTATAGTATTATCAGCATTATTCATTATTTCCACTATGGTATACATATTTGATATTTCACCAATCAATAGCTTTTCTTTTAATCCATAAAAATCTAAACAAGTACCGCAGCTTAAAATATTAACTCCTTTATCTTTAAGCCTTTTAAGGCTCTCCATGCATTCAGATCCTTCTGAAGTCAGCTTAACTCCTGCATTTAAAAATACTAAATCCTTTGGCAAGTTATCACTTTCAGATAAAGCAAAAAGATAGCTTTTCATTAAAGTAGTTCCTAAAGTATCATCTCCCTGACCAAGTTTATCATTTGTTATCATTATAGCTAATTTTCTATCAAAGTTCATAACTTCACAACCACAATTATCCTTTGTTATTTTAATTTTATATATACCTGCCTCTTCTGTCACATCAACGCTAAAGCCATTACTTTCGGAAAACTTAGAAATATTATTTTTAGCCACTTCATTATCTACTATTACTAGAGCTTCCCCTTGTTCTATAGAATCAAAGTATTTCTTTGTATTAATCACTGGCTGTGGACATTTTAAGTTCTTACAATCAATTATATGCATAATGGATTTCCCACCTTTTCATAAATTTCTTCCAAGATAATTATAACATATCTATTTAAAAGTATAATTTGATTTACTAATAGGAATTTTAAAAGCTATTGATTAAATAAATAGTACGGTATAATTATTATGAAAATAATAATTATTTCTTAACTTTTTCTTAACCTATTTGCTTTATGAAATCATATATAATATAATTTTATCGTTGCAAATAATTTTATAAAGGATGATGATCAAATGCTGGTAACTAAATATGCACCTAAGATAAATAAGAGTTCTATCATAAGGAGTTCTTTCTTTCTTTTTACATTTATAGCATTAATATTTAAATGTATTTTGTTTTTAGGATTTACTTTAAATAAAAATTCCTATAGCCTGAATTTTTCCTTAGGTTATTCTTCAGCCTCTTACTTTTTTAATTACTATTCTGCTTTTATATTAGCTTTCATGTCCTTTTATTTTCTATTTAAAAATAAAGGCAGATTATGGTTTTTGATTGGTATTAATATTTTTCTTACATTTTTTATATTATTAGATTTATGGTATTTCAGAGGTTTTAATACTGTGCCATCTGTTATCATAATAAAGCAAACCGCTAACTTAGATAGTATGTCTGGCAGTGTTCTTTCTATGATGAGTCCTTATGATATAATATTTATTTTAGATATAATATTAATAGTTGTAGCAGCCTTTTTATATAAAAATATATTTTCTACGGGTAAAAGAAAATTATTTAATTTTGCGTTGATGTTTCTTTTATCTATATGCTTTATTTTCTATGTTCCCTTTACCACAAATATATTAAAAAAGGATCATAGAAAAAGCTATCTTTTTAGCATGTACGATCCTAATGATACTTCTAGATATTTTTCTCCTATAGGCTATCATATGTTTAACTTATACACTGTTTGGAGGGATTCCAAGCCTCTAGAACTTACTGAGGCTCAAAAACTAGAAATTGAACAATGGTTCCAAGGTAAAAAAGAGAATTTATCTGATAATGAATATAAAGGACTTTATAAAGACAAAAATCTAATCTTAATTCAAGTAGAATCCTTAGAATCTTTTGTAATAAATAAAAAGGTAAATGGCAAGGAAATAACTCCTACATTAAATAGACTTTTAAAGAACAGCTTATATTTCCCTAAAATAAATGAGCAAGTAAACGAAGGGACAAGCTCTGATTCAGACTTGATGGTAAATACCTCTGTATTTCCTTTAAGGCAAGGAAGTACTTTCTTTAGTTATCCTGGTACTAGCTATAATTCATTACCTAAGCTTATGCAGGATAAAGGCTATTCTACCTTAGCCATTCATCCTGATAAAGGAGCCTTTTGGAATTGGATGGAAGGATTAAAAGGTATTGGCTTTGAAAAATGTATAGACTACTATGATTTTAACATAGATGAAACTATTGGTTTAGGATTAAGTGATGCTTCTTATTTTAGACAAATAGTTCCTATATTGCAAAAGCAGAAACAGCCCTTCTATAGTTTTATGGTAACCTTAACTAGCCATGGTCCCTTTGATTTGCCAAAGCAATATAGGGAATTAGAATTATCTCCTGAATTGGATTCAAACAATCTTGGTGGATACTTTGAAAGCATACACTATACTGATAAGCAATTAGGTATATTCTTAGAAAGCTTAGAAAAGCAAGGTTTATTAGATAATTCTGTTATCGCTATTACTGGTGATCATACTGGTGTGCATAAATATTATAATGACAAGATAGCTTTACTTGAAGATCCTGAACCTTGGTGGACTGAAGTTACAAATCATATTCCCCTTATAATCTATGAAAAAAATAATAATAACCCTAAAGAATTTGGTGTTATAGGTGGACAAGTTGATACTATGCCTACCCTATGTTATTTAATGGGAGTTGAAGAAGATAAATACTTAAACACTACCATGGGAAGAAACCTTCTAAAAACAAATAAAAGCTTTGCAGTTTTAACTAATAGAACTTATGTAGGTGACTCAGCTTCAGAAGAAGAGAAGGAAACAGTCATAAAAGGTCTTGAAATTGCTGATAAAATAATTAAGAGTAACTATTTTAAGGATTTTAAAAAGCAACAGTAAAAAAGCGACTTCCGTCGCTTTTTTATTATATTCTCTAAAGAATAAAAAAACTTGCAATTATAGTTATAACCATACTAACCAAAACTGGCATTAGATTTCTTTTTATAAGATCAAAGGCATCTATATTACAAATGGAAGCTATAGGCATTACTATCCAGGGTATAATTGTTCCTCCTCCAACCCATATAGTAATTATTTGCCCTAAAGCGGCTAATCCAGCTTTATTTATAGGTACCATACTTGAAAAAACTGAGGCTAAGGTGCCTACTAGAGGTAACCCTGCAAAACCTGAGCCTCCTACTCCTAACATTGCTGCTATAATGCATTGTACTAATATTACTATGTATTTATTTAAATATACTCCCTTAGATATGAATAATCCTAATTCTGTAAGCAGCCCTTCAGTATTACTTCCTAGAATTTGTTGAGCTGTTTCCTTACTTCCTAAATAGAAAAATGCTCCTATTATAATTACAGGAGAAAATATCTTAATTCCATTGATAAATCCTTCTTTAATAATATTTGTTACCTCCTGTAATGCTCTGGTAAATCCATAGAGCATTATAGCTATTGTGCATGTTATTATAACCGCAGTTCCTCCAATAAGAGCTGTGGAATCTTTACCTTTTAAATCATAGAAAAACATAAGGAATAAATTAATAGTAAAAATTATTATAGTTACTAAAAAAACTATTTTTGTTTTTCCTCCGCCCTCCCCAATATAATCAATACTACTCTCTTCTGATTCACTTGCTTTATAATTTTTACTATCCTTAAGCATCATAAAATAGGACAAAGAAAAAGTGCTTCCACTCATTATTAACCATAGTGGAAATCCATTTTTAATAATATCATGAGGGTTAATTATTCCAGCAGCCTTAGCCGTAATTGCTGGAGCAGCCTGGATAAAAATATCGCTTGATAGCGCTGCACCATTACCAAAAATATTTAAAGCTATACCAAGCCAAAGAGCTGGAAGTCCGACTTTAGCTGAAGGTATTAATAGAAGAGGTCCTATAAAAGCTAAGGCTGGTGTTGGCCATATTACCCAGGAGCATAATAGCATAGCTACTCCAGAAATCAAAAAAGCTGAATTTTTATCTTTGATTATTTTCATTAATGGATATATTAAATATCTATCTACCTTAGAAGCCTTCAGCATTTTTGCCATGGCATTTAGAAGTGAGATGATTATGATTACATCTATTAGTTCCCTAGTTGAAATATATATTGCTTTATATATACATTGTACTGCCTTTACTAGGTTCTTATTATATATATAACCAACAATAGACAATCCAATAATGCTTGGTAGTAAAACATCTTTCCTCATAAACATGAAAATCAATATAATTATTACAAATAATATATAAACTAAATGAGCAGCACCTATATTCATAATTTCTCCTTATGGCATTAACCTTCTACGATTAGACTTATATTATATCTATAGTATGCTTAATTATTTAAAATATATAAAAAAGCCAGGAATTAATCCTGGCTCTTATATAACTATTATATCTATTCCCCAGCTACGGATAGACTGCTTACTATAACGCTTGGGCTTCCAAAGTAAGCTTCCATAGGAAAATAAAAGTCTAAATCATTTCCAACTTCCTCAATGTCTTGTAATAGCTTAAAGAAGTTACCTGCTATAGTTATTTGCTCTACAGGCTCTGCCTTTTTCCCATCCTTTATTAAGAATCCTTTAGCAGCTAAGGAAAAGTCGCCTGTTACCGCGTTAGCTCCTGCATGAGTTCCAGCTAATTCAGTAATTATCAATCCTTCCTTTACTTCCTTTAATAATTCCTCCATAGCCTTCTCACCAGCTTGAATGTAGAAATTAGTTGGTGATATCATAACAGGAGCAGAATAAGAAGCTTTAAATGCATTTCCAGTACTCTTTCTTCCTTCTTTTAAAGCTGTCTTTATATTATATAATAGAGTATTTAATTTGCCTTCTTCTACTATATTTTTCTTAAAAGTAGCTACTCCCTCTGCATCAAAAGGTGTAGAATATACCCCAGAATTCATATGAGGATCATCAACGATGGTTACCTTACTTGAAGCTATAAACTGCCCTTCTTTATTCTTTAACAAGGATAGGCCCTTCTGAGCATTATCCGAGCTAAAAGCACCTGAAAAAGTACCTAGCAGTAACGCCATGGTTCTATTATCAATAATTACTTTGTAATTGCCTGACTTTATGCTTTTTCCACCTATCCTTGATAAGGCATCATTAACTGCCTCTTCAGCCATAGCCTTAGCATTAAAATCAGAAAAATTATTTGAAATTTTAAAGCTGATTCCATTATACTTAGTTCCATTTTCATCAATGACAGGAATCACAAGTCCAATAATAAAATTAGTTCTATGATATAAGTCTAATCCTTTAGAATTCATGATACCATATTCTATAATACTTTCCTCCAAGACGCAATCTCCAATGTTTACTACTTTTTTATTGCTTTCAAAGCTGTCTTTCTCTAAATCTAGAGCAAATTTTATTTTTTTATCTGTTCCTATATTTTCAAGCTCCTCATTGTAAGATTTTAATATAGCGTAATCTTGCTTCTCTCCAAATATAACCTCTAAATCTTCATTCTCTATGCAAAGGGCATTCTCTTTTGCTTTTAGTACAAGCATCTCTACTGAATCCGCATCTAATATTTCTGTATAAGAATATCCCATTTTATCATTATATATCCCTCTAAAACTAACCCCCATAGAGCCGTTTACAGAGTACTTATCTACTTCTTTTTCATATATTTCTAAACTTAAGGCGTTGCTTTTACTAAAATATATTTCATATTCTTTAAAGCCTTCCTGAGCTGCTTTTTCAAAAACCTTTTCCTTGAACTGTTTTAAATCCATAGCTATGCCCCCTTACCTTCCACCTACTGTTATTTCTGATACTCTTAAAAGAGGTTGCCCAACATTTGTTGGTACACTACCACTAGAAGAACCGCACATACCTTGACCATGATCTAAATTTTTACCCACCATATCTATATTCATCAATACCTCTGAACCCTTGCCAATAAGACTTGCTCCTCTAACAGGCTCGTATATTTTTCCGTTCTTAACAAGGTAGCCTTCAGCTACTGCAAAGTTAAATTCTCCTGTTACTGGATTAACAGATCCTCCACCCATTTTCTTGGCATATAGTCCGTCTTTTATAGAAGCAATAATAGCTTCATTATCATCATTTCCATTAGCAATATAAGTATTAGTCATCCTTGAAGTTGGAGCAAACTTATAGGATTGTCTTCTGGAACTTCCTGTAATATCCATATTCATTCTTCTAGCATTTAATTTATCTATCATATATCCTTTTAATATTCCATTTTCTATTAATATATTTTTTCTTCCAGGAGTTCCTTCATCATCTATATTAATTGATCCCCAAAGATTTGGCATTGTTCCATCATCAATGGCAGTTACCTTCGTAGATGCTATCTGTTCGCCTAATTTACCTGCAAACACGGAATTACCTTTAGCTACTGAAGTAGCTTCTAAGGAATGTCCGCAAGCCTCATGGAATATTACTCCTCCAAAACCATTTTCTATAGCTACAGTCATGCGTCCTGCAGGACAATTTCTAGCATGAAGCATCTTAACAGCTCTTTCACTAGCTTCTCTTCCATAGTATTCAGGATCCACAGTGTTAAACATTTCAAAGCCCATTAATCTTCCTGGTGACTCGGAACCCATTTGGTTTTCCTTGCCATCACTAGCTACAGAACTGATGTTTATTCTTGTTCTTATTCTTCTATCCTCTGTAAATAACCCTTCTGAGTTAGCTATTAGAACCTTCTGATCCTTGTCTAAATAATTAATAGTTACTTGAACTATTTCATTACTATAATTCTTTGCAGAAATATAGCCTTTTTTCATAAGCTCTATTTTTTTACTTGAGACTATACTTGAAGGCACATACATTATAGGATGTATATTAGCGTTAAGTCTCTCCATTAGATTTACATCCACATCTTTTTTTAAGTTTCCTATAGCGCAGGCTGCCTTATAAGCAGTATCTAATAGCCCCCTTAAACTTGAATCATTTGTATAAGCATAAACACTTTTTAAGCCCTTAAAAATTCTTATACCTATACCAAAGTCTCTTCCAGATACTAAATTTTCTACCTTGCCATTTACCATGCTAATGTTATTGTTAATAGTATCCTCCACAAAAACTTCAGCAAAATCTCCACCCGTCTTTAGGGCTTCAGATAGCACTTCTTTTAGTAAATCTTTTGATAACATATTATTCACCCCAATATTATTGTATTTGATAGTTTTCTAATATAATTTTACCTTATCCCCGTTTTTAAATCAATATAGTTAGATGATTTTCTAATAACAAAACTGTAATGTATACAAATTATTTATTCTTCTATTGGTTTACTAGATACCTTAAAAACCTTTTCCCATTTATCAACAAAATCACCGGTGGCCCACTCTGCCATAACTACACTTTCCCCCTCTTCGATTTTTATTTTTTTAATAGGTTTATCCGTTAATTCATAATCTTTTATCCCGTAAATATAAATATAATTTTTTGTAATAATCAAAGCAATCTGATTATTAGGTGAAGTATATGCATCTACTGCATCTGGAACTTTCCACTTTATAGAATTCCATGATATATATAACTCATCATAATTCACTAATTTTTTAGGAGGCAAAAAATTTACATTAAAATCATAGTATGTACTATAATCATTTTTATAGTTACTATTTATCCTTCCTTTTATTATCCAGTGACCATTTCTTCTTGTAAGGGTAAAGCTTTCTTCTCTAACATTTTTCTCTAAAGGGTTTACTGTTTCTTTACTATTAGAAGTGAAGAAGGCATTAGCAGAATTTATAAAAGCATTTTTCCCAGATTCTCCTGCAATATCCGATATTTTTATGCCATTACTATTTTGAAGATTATCCATTGGCAAGACCTGAAGCATATTAAAGTTTTTTGGTAGTAAGTTATTGCTCTCATAGTATTCCACTGCTACATAATCATTTCCCACAAAGGCAATATTCCTCATAATATTATAATCCTTATTCTGTTTTAAAATATTAGTTGGTAAACTTTGATTTATATCATCATAGGGATATGCAATTATCTGCTCATTTATATATCCACTTCTAATCTCTCTATTAGACCTCAGTTCCCAAAATCCAGTCATTCTGGGCACAAGTAAATCCTTTCTTTCGTGTACTCCATATAGATTTATTCCATCTGCTGAAATCCATAAGGTTCTATAGTCTGACGCCATTAATTCTCCTTTTTCATTTACCACTCTTGGACTCCTAAGTCCAATTAGAGCACAGGATTTCATATAGCTAGATTGTGCATTTCCTAAATTTTTTTCTGGCTGGTGACTAATATCAATGTTATTAGAGCTATGCCCCTGATCTGAAATTTTACTTAAATAAAGAAATGCTCCCTCGTAGTAAACGAGCATTTTATCTTCATCATATTTTATAAATTCATAGAAAGGTTTATCTGCAGAGCTAACGGAGATTACCTCAACTTCCTTTTTATTTATATCTAAGGTCTTATAATCTATTTTATATTTATATAATACATAATAATCTATATCTACTCTTTTTACTTTATAATTTGGGCTTACACATACTTCTTTTGCTATAGAGGAAACTTTTTCATCAAACTGCGCTGACTCTCCAACAATGCTATCTAATGTTAATTTACTATAGTTGTTATTAACTATTTTATATTTTTCGATCTTCCACAATCCTTTAATAGAAATGTTATTATTAGCTGGTGGAACTATGATATTTTCTGATTCTCCTTTTATATTGCTACAGCCTGAAAATAATGTTGTAAGTATCATAAAAAGAGCTAAAATTATTCTCTTCATTCCTCATTCTCCTATACGCAAAATATATAGATTTACTAAGTAATCCTATAAACAATACCTATCCAATTATAGCTAAGGATTGCTTAAAGGTAACTTTAAATAAACCTCTGTTCCTTCGTTTAATTTGCTATTAATTTCAAGAATTCCTTCATGCAATTTAACTATCTCATCTGTGATAGATAATCCAATTCCATTTTTTGATTTACTACTTTTTCCTTTATAAAATTTCTCTTTAACCTTTGGAAGATCTTCTTCTGGTATACCGCATCCAGTATCTTTTATAACCATGACTAAGTATTTATCCTGAATATATATATGAAATTTCACTTCTCCTCCAGAAGCAGTAAATTTAAATGCATTATCTAAAACATTTATAAGGGCTTGCTTTATCCTGTTTACATCTAAATATATTTCTATGTCTCCTGCTTTATTTTCTATATTAAAGCATATATTTTCTCTCTCTGCTCTAGGTTTGATGTACTTTTGAGTATATTCTATTAAACTATTTATATTTACTTTTTCCTTCTCTAAATTTATTTTACCAGAAACAAATTTAGAAAAATCTAGTAGTTCTTCTACCATATAAGTTAATCTATCTGTTTCTTTATGGATTATCTCTAATCCGTCATTTAAAGTCTTCTTATCAATACCATCATAATTTAATGTAATAGCCCATCCCTTAATAGAAGTTAAAGGAGTACGAAGCTCATGAGATATAGAAGATATGAACTCGTTTTTAAGTTGGTCCTTTTTAATTATCTCTTCAGCCATATAATTTAATGTATCCGAAAGCCTGCCTATTTCATCAGAATGCTTTTTTACGCTTCTAACCCTAAGATCCCCTGCAGCCATTTTTTCTGCCACCTTTGTAACCTCTTTTATAGGATTAATAATGCTATTAGCAAAGACCAAAATTAATAGTATAGATAAAGTTAATACAATTAGGCCTATAGAAATAAAAATTAAAGAAATTGATATTATAGACTTATTTACTTCCTTAAGAGAACTAACGAATCTTATAATTCCTATAATTTTATTATCACTTTTTAAGGGATAGGATACAGCAATTACATTATGCTTATCATATTCTATCTTTCCAATCCACTTTCCTACCTCACCTTTTAAAGCCTTTTTAAAATCTGAGCTATCCAAGTGTTCTTTAGGTATTACCCCTATGGAATCCATTAATATTTTTCCATTTAAATCTATTATCTGAACCTGTGCATTAGTCTGCTTCCAGAATACATCTACATTATCTAATATATTTTCTTCCAAAGTAGTATTTGAAAAATATCTTGTATAAAAGTCAGAAGAGGTTTTTATCTGATTGCTTAACATTTCTCCTATATTATTATAGTAATATTGCCTCATAAAACTTATTAACAAGATTTCTAATATAAATATGCTTATAAAAATAACTAATATGAAATTACTTACAATCCTTATTTTTATGCTCTTAATCTTAAGTTTACTATTTTCCATTATTCCACCTATATCCTGTCCCCCATATGGTTTCAATATATTTAGGATTGGAGGAATCATCTTCTATTTTTGCTCTAAGCCTTCTTATATTAACATCTACTATTTTAAAGTCTCCGACAAAAGTATATCCCCATACTAAATTTAGCAGCTCATCCCTGCTGAAAGCCTTGCTAGGATTTTCTATGAAAATTTTAATTAATGCATATTCCTTAGGAGTCACATCTATTTCTTTTTCATTCTTATAAATTTTTTGCGCGTATATATCTAATTTAAACGGAGGACTTTCTATAACTTCCTCTTGTTTAGTGAAGGACTCATCCATTCTCCTTATAAGGGCTTTCACTCTTAGTATAACCTCCATGGGATTAAAAGGCTTTATTACATAATCATCAGCTCCATACTCTAAGCCCATAATCTTGTCCATATCTTGACTCTTTGCTGTAAGCATGATTATGCCTATTTTAGGAAACTCTCTCCTTAAAGTTTCGCATACTTTAAAACCATCAACACCTGGTAACATAATATCTAATAGAACTATGCTAGGCTTTTCTAGAATAGCCTTTCTAATTCCTTCTTCTCCACTTTCGGCCTCAATAACTTCAAAGTCATTTCTCTCAAAATTTATTTTAAGAAATCCCCTTATACTGCTTTCATCTTCAATAATAAGTATTTTTCCCTGCAAAATTACCACTCCTTTTGCGTATAAATAAAGAAGTATAATTATAAATCATACTTCTTATTATTTTATTTGTATTAATTATATTTATACCTATGCTATTTTAATGTTTTAAATTCATAACCTTGGCTCTTTAAATACTCAATAATTGGTCCTAAGGCTTCTGCTGTATTACCTTTTGTATCATGCATCAATAAGATTATTTTCTCATGGCCATGAACGGTATTTTTTGTTCTTTCTAATAATTGCTGTGGTGTCTTATTTCCGCCTTCTGCATCTCCATTTAAACTATTCCAATCAATAAAATTTAATCCTTTGCTATTTAAAGCTTGTTTTGCATTATCTTTATTTTTCCATGACATCATTCCGCCAGGCAATCTAACTACTGAGGTTTTAAAATCAGCTCCTAATACTTCCTTAATCTTATTCTCATTTTTATCAAAATCTGCAATTAAATTCTCTGTATTTATGCTTCCACCTGGATAAAGATATTTGTAATCATGAGAATAGCTGTGGTTACCGATAGCATGTCCATCATGAAGTATTTCTTTTAATAATTCTTTACTTTTAGGGTAACTATCTAAATTTTTTCCTAATATAAAAAATGTAGCTTTTGCATTATATTTTTTTAGTGTAGCCAATATTTTTGGTGTGGTAACAGCCGATGGACCATCATCAAAGGTTAAAAATGCTATTTTCTTTCCATCTTTAACATAAGTTCCATCTATAATCTTTTTTACTTCTGCTGAATTAAAAGTGTAAGAATCTCCTTCAATGGAAGTATTAGAACCTTTCTTCAGCGATGTAACTTCCACTACGGACTCTTCTTCCTTTTTTTCTTCTTTATTAACTATATTTTCATGTTTTTTTTCATTTCCAGTACTACTATCTGGAGCTTCTTGTTTACTTTCATTTATCTTTGCATTTTGACTATTTGCTAAAAGTAACTTGCTTTTTTCAACATTATTTTTTTTATTTAGAATAACTTGTACCATAAAAATTGAAACCATAGTTATAGCTAATAATATATATGCAATCCTATACTTTTTATTAGCTTTACTTCTTACTCCTCTATTGTTTCTCATATTTATCCCCCTTAGCATTGCATTAAACTTATTTATATTCTTATAATATTATATTTTTCGAAATTAATAGTTACAATTTGATAAAAATTCATTACATATTGTTACAATAGCTTTTATAATATTCAAAAAAACCTTATATTGTTTCAATTTAATTATATCATATTTTCTTTACTAATTAGCATTATTTTGTAATAATATAAATAAATATGTATAAAAAACTTTAAGCATAAGAAAAAGTAAAAGATACCTTTATAGGTATCTTAAAGTTTAAATATTTGCAAAAAATAAAAATGGCTCCGCGAAGAGGACTCGAACCTCCAACCTATCGGTTAACAGCCGAGTGCTCCACCGTTGAGCTATCGCGGAACATTTTTGTAATCACTATTTTAGTAGTGATTGACCTGGCGACGACCTACTCTTCCACAAGGTCTCCCTTGCAGTACCATCGGCGCTATAGAGCTTAACTTGCGTGTTCGGTATGGGAACGAGTGTTACCTCTATGCCATAATCACCAGATGTTATTTAGTTTTTGAAAGAAACATGTTCTTTCAAAATTGCACATAGAATTGGATTCATATATATTGATCAAGCCCTCGATCTATTAGTATCAGTCAGCTGAACATGTTACCATGCTTACACCCCTGACCTATCAACCTTGTGTTCTTCAAGGGATCTTACTAGCTTAACGCTATGGGAAATCTCAT
>NZ_LN879452.1 GCF_001403615.1 Desnuesiella massiliensis | reverse complement strand
TTGCATGTGTTAGGCACGCCGCCAGCGTTCGTCCTGAGCCAGGATCAAACTCTCAATTTAAAATTTAAGTTTGATTGCTCATTTTGCTACGTTATTGCTTCACATTACGTCGTCAGCGTCGTCGCTGCGGTGCTCATGTATATCAAATACACTCTGCTCCTCACTCCTAGCTTCCTAGTACTGTTTTGCACTAACTTCGCAACTTACTTTAGTCTTATGATTTCTCATAAAGAATTGCTGGTTTCATGTTTATTTTCCTCTGTTTAATTTTCAAAGACCATGTCGCTTCATCTGAGCGACTTCTATATCTTATCATCTAAGTTTCTGCTTGTCAACAAGTTTTTTTAGATTTTTTTTATCTTTTTTAACTTGTTATTTTATCAGTGTACTTAAATGATTCGTTTCTGTGTCGCTTGCTTCAGGCGACTTGTATATATTATCACGGGTTCTTATTGAAAAAAATAATTTTAATCCCTAATTTTTTAATTTATTTTCATATATCTCTCTTTTTATATCTTTTTCTAACTTTTACTTAGATTGATACACTAGGACATGTATATGTTAAACACCATCATATAATTAGGGAATTTACAACATTTCTAGCTCTCAATCAATATTAAAGGTTTAGAGAGCCTTTTCTAAACACAACAATTTTCTTCGTACATCTTTATAAATCTTAAGAACTATTCTATTATTTAGCTTCAGCTTATTGCTCTGAAAAAACTTAAGCAAGAACTCTAATTATTCCCTTATAATATTTTAAATCATTTATAAACAATTCTAATACTTTTGAACCTGAACCTCCACATCTGTATTCTTTATTTCCTATGAGTATACCTATATAGCTTTCATATAAAGTTGAGGTTTATTTTCTGAACATATCCTAATTCAACATACATCTAATAGTTATTATTTATTATTTTATATAACTTAGTATCTTGCAATGTATAATACCATATGATATATTATAGTTAGAGTTTTAGATTATCTGAACTTTTCATGATATATAACATATTTTAACAACAATTGACCTATTACATATATTAAAATATAAATTAAGGGGTGATTAAATGAATGTACAACTAAAGAAGGGTGTTTTAGAACTCTGCGTTCTTTCTGTACTTTCAGAAAAAGATTGCTACGGTTATGAACTAGTAAATGAAATATCTAAAAATATTCAGATATCAGACGGAACTATATACCCTATTTTAAGGAGGTTAACCCAAGAAGGCTATTTTACCACGTACCTTCAGGAATCTCAGGAAGGTCCACCAAGAAAATATTATAAATTAACTGACCTCGGTCATGAGACCAAAAATAAATTAACAACAGAATGGTTTGACTTTGTTAAAGCAGTAAGTACCATTGTAAAGGAGGATAAGCAATGAGCCAAAATGAATTTCTAGAGATATTAGAAAAAAACCTTCAAGGTTTCTCTATAGATGAAAAAAGAGAAATTCTTTATGACTATGAAGAACATTTTACCTTAGGCAAAGAAAACGGCAAGACTGATGATGAAATAATTGAGGAGCTTGGAAATCCTTTAGATATAGCAACTCAATATAAAACTAATAAAATTACATTAATTAATGGAAATCAAAATAACAATTATCAAAGTAGCAATTCTAATGGAAGTAATAATGCACAAGGAGCAGGTTCTAGTAATAATGATAATTATCAATATTCATATACCCCAAATAAACCTAGCAACTGGCTGCTATTTTTACTTTTGCTTCCTTTTATAATTTTGCCTTCTATAGGAATTATAATAGCTTTCTATGCTACTATATTAGGTCTATTTGCAACATCCGTAGGCGTTGTAATAGCAGGGTTTGGACTATCTTTAGCAGGAATATTGGGTACTACAATCTTTGGTTTTCAAATAATATCTCTTCCAAATATATCAATGATACCCATGCCTGCATTTTTATTTGCCGGTATTGGTACCATGGCCTTAGGTGCACTATTTTTTATAGGAACTTTATATTTAATGAAATTTCTAAACTCAGGAACTTCAAAATACTTTTCTTGGATATCAAGTTTAACAAAGAGGTAGAAGGGAGGATATTAAGTGTTTAAGAATGATAAGTTTATTAAAAAAGCTGCTATATACCTTTTATGTATTGTTTTTGTATGTTATGGCATTACTGGCATGATTGTTAGTTCCTCTGGTTTTAGCTTTTATAATATGTTTAATGACTTCGATTCTAATGTAAATATTAATTGGGGAACCCATTGGAATAGCATCGCCTATAAATACTCATATGACGTAGATGACCAAAACTCCATACCAATATCTTCTATAAATAATATTAGGATTGATATGGTTAGTTCAGATATTAAAATATCAGTATCTAATGACGACAATGTGAAAGCAACATTAAAAGGCTATATAAAATCCAGCCAAGAAATAGCTGCCCCTAAATTAGATATGACAAAACAAGGAGACACCATATATATAAAGTCACCAAGCAGATCCTTTACAGGCTCTTACTCCTACTCAGAGAAGCTAAATCTAGAAGTATTTATACCTAAGAGCTATTCTAATAACTTGGATATAAAAACAACTTCTTCTGATATATCCATAAATACTTTAAATTTAAATACTCTTAATATAAGTACAATTTCCGGTACCATAAAAGCTGAAGAAGTTTCAGTTAAAAACTTTAAATCTAGCACTACTTCTGGGGATTTGACTATTAATACATTAAAAAGTACTAGCAATCAAATTAAAACTACTTCTGGAGAGACTAAAATTAACTCTATAGAAGGTAATTTATCCTTTAACTCCACTTCCGGAGATTTCTATTTATCCTATAAGGATATGCCTGCTGGAAATATCGATATAAGCTCTATATCTGGTGAAGTAGAACTCCATACCCCTAACAATGCAGAGTTTTTCGTTAACGCTTCCAGTACCTCTGGGGACGTAAAACTAAGTAAACCCATCATAGCAGAGGTTAAAAAAGAGCATCAGGTAAGAGGTGTAGTAGGTTCTGATAAATGTAGAATTAATATTAAGACTACTTCTGGAGATATAACAATAAAATAAAAATGCTACGTAGCTTAAGAAAAAAGCGACATTAGTCGCTTTTTTAATGCACATTTCACAGTTCACAATGCACAATTATTGAAACTTTTATTTATAATGGCCCATCTTCCCTCGGCATCACTTTAATCTTTTATCTTCATCCTTAGTAAATCCAAAATAAATATGAATAGTGGTAGCTATAAGTATTTGTGTCTGTATCACCTTTCCAAAGGAATTTAAAAAAATTAATAGAAAACTCTCTTAAGTATCCATACTAAAGAATTTATTTTACTATTTTTAAACCTAGATACAAAGCCTTTAAATTTTAGTTTTTCAAGCATAAAAAACATGCTTAAAATTAATACTATGAATATATTTATACTCCACTTTCCTACATTAGTAGCTACAACAAATAAGAGATTAATTCCTTCTTTTGAATAACCCTTTATATCAAAGTTCTTTAGTAATACTTTTATGTATTTTAGTGTAATAATTAAGTAGAAATAAAGGGAATGCCTACTAGCACTCCCTTAACTCTATATTAATATATCTTTTTTAGTAAATATTATGTGAGAGATTAAATAGCACACTACTGTCCAAGCAACTAAGACTATTATAGCATTGTTTGTAGTCATACTAGGATTCATAAAACTTCTAGCTTTACTACCCTCTAGTATCATTCCTACATCTCCATAAGAAGTAAATAAGTAATGAGCTATCTTTTTTAGAGAAGATATAGCATTAGTTAAAACAGTAACTGTTATTACTGATACTATGCCAAGAGCCATGGACACCATGCTACTTTTAAACAAAGTAGAAATTAAAAATGCAAAGGCGCTACAAGCAACTATAAATAGTATTTGTAACATAAACATTTGAAGCAAGTTTTGTCCTAAAGTAATAATTTTTGTACTATTCGCAACCTGAACTAAGTTAGGTAATCCCTCTGGGTTTAAATTTGCCATATCAAATTTATATAAAGTACCTGAGAAAACAGGATAGCTCATATTTCCAAAGCCTTTAGTTAACCCTATTACAGTAAAAAACAGCAACTCTGCAGATACTATAAGCACTACGGCAGCTAAAGTAACGGATATGAATTTAGAAAATAATACCTTTCCCCTTGAAACCGGCTGTATTAATAAGAATTTCAAGGTAGGTGGAGTACATTCTCCAGATACCATATCACATGCAAACACTAAAACACCTACCACTAAGAAAACAGTACCTAATATACTAAATAACACCATTATAAAGGTAGGGGCATCAAATTGATTATTATCCATAGGCTTAATATCATGCTTCTGTAAATATTGCAATCTTTCTAATTCTAACTTTTGACTTTCCTTAAATTCTTGTGGCATATTTCCGTCATTAAGTGACACTTCAGTATTTTTAATTCTTTCTTTAAGGTCTTCTCTCCAGTCTATCTGTCCACCTTTTTTAATTATCTCTTCATATCTGCTTATTTGTATATCTATCTGTTTTAATTCATCTTCTCTATTCTGTTTAAACTGCTCTAAGGTTTTTGGATCATTCTTAAGTTCTGTCTCCCTATCTGCAATGCTCCTTTGTATGTATTTTTTCTGCTCATTAAGCCTTGCTATCCTTTGTTCAGGTTTACTTTCTTTTATGGATCTTTCAGATTCTCTATTCATAGCAAAAGCTAAAACTCCCATAAGCAATAGAAAGCCTACGAATACTACCAAGGTTTTTTTCCTAAATAGCAGCTTTTTAGTTTCATTATATATCAAAGTAAACATTATCTTATTCCTCCTTCCACTAGTTCCATGTATCTTTGTTCTAATCCCTTATGTTTTCTATAAACCTCTTTAACCTTCACTCCAGATTTTATAAGCTCTTCTATAATCTCAGGCGAAGAATCCTCCTTAGCTATAGCTACATAATTATCCTCTTCTTTAAAAACATCATAAACGAAGTCCATAGACTTCAATACGGACTCACAGTCTTCTCCTTCTCTTGTTACTACCACCAAGGTCTCTCTCTCATTAGTTACTCCACCATCTATTATACTCTCTACTGACTTTATTACTCCTCCATTTATAAAGGCAACCTTATCGCACATTTGCTGAACTTCACTAAGAATGTGTGAAGATACAAATACGGAAGTATTTTTCTCCCTTGCTACCTTCTTCACTATAGCTCTAAAGTCTAGGATTCCGCTAGGATCTAAGCCGTTAGTAGGTTCGTCCAATATAAGAAGCTTAGGATTTGGAAGCAGAGCTGCAGCTAATCCTAACCTTTGTTTCATTCCAAGAGAATACTTTCTAACCTTATCATTTATCCTATCTTTCATCCCTACTAATTCTATAACATTGTCAACTTCACTTTTAGGTATTTTTCTAATCCTAGCTATCTGCATAAGATTCTCTCTTCCACTTAAATATCCATATAGTTCGGGATTTTCAACCACTGCTCCCACATAAGATAGAGCTGCTTCCCTCTCTTTATATAAATTATGACCCATAATGGAGATACTTCCCTTATCTGCATGAATAAGTCCTACTAGCATCCTAATAGTAGTGGTTTTTCCCGCTCCATTGGGACCTAGAAAACCAAAAATTTCGCCCTCTTCTACAGAGAAATTAACCCCTTTTATTATTTCTCTTTTTCCTAATTTTTTATATATATTTTTTACTTCTAACACTGTCATTAATTTTACCTCCCTTTTTATACGCAAACAGGTTAAGCCTATTTTTATTGAACCCAAAATTATTTTATCATCTATATTCAATTTTTTACCTTAACATTTTCTTAATAATAGATGAATATTTTCTTACTTATAATTAATATATCCCCAAAACTTGCTAAACCAAGCTTTAGGGATATAATTACTTACCCTCTTATAAATATTTTATTTATGTAATAAGCTGCAAAAATTATCATAGAAAACATTATAGGATAGGAGTATCTAGAAAATGCATAATAAGGTAAATGCATTAAAGTAAAGTATATAATTAAGAATATCAATAAGTATCCGTTGTTATTCTTTCTTTCATCTCTTATAAAAAGAAATATTCCAGCCAAAGCGATGAAAATTATAATTAAATGATATAATGTAACATACTTAAGTTTTATATCATAAATTTCCTTCCAATAAAAAGGAGTACCCCAGAGAAGAATAGTTTTATCTAAGGTATACCATTTTAAATATTTTAAAGGTTCTTTGGCACCATAGGTTTTTATCCTATATTTAGCTGTATCAATCTCAGTTTGATTATTTTGAATTTCATCCTCTGTAGTTATGTATTCAGTATGGTTTACGCTTTGATCATAATTTAAATAAGTTCCCTGGAGCATAGGATTTCCTGTAGATAAGGTAAAAGGAATGAATTTATCAAAAATCCTATAATTTCTTATCCACCAAGGGCTCATTATTACGGAAAACATAAATAAAGTTATTATAGAAAACTTAACCATACCACTTATTTTATATTTATATATGATCCACATAAATAACACCACTATTGGATAAGCAGCTATAGTAGGTCTAAATAGAGCTGTAATTCCCCATACCATCCCCCCTAATATATAATACCGTCCTTGCTTTTTTTCTATAGCTATCATAGATAGATAAATTAAAAGTAATACTAAAAACTTAAAAATACACTCTGTAAGTATGATATTAGGTACCCATAGCTCCGGTATATACGCCATATTTAAAAGTACCGCTATAATTGCAGTGCTCCTATTAAACAGCTTTTTAGCGATAAGATAAACCATGTATAAGGACAAAGTCTGAATAAATGCCTGAAAGATTCTGAAGGCTGCTATACCAGAAAACTTTCCAAATATAAATATAAAAAAAGATAAAATAAAAGACAAGCCTGGCATTATGTAAACTGTAGGTTTATCTATATTCTTATAGGAAAAAATGCCTCTATCTAATAAGTTCCAAGCCGTCCTTATATATTTGACATCATCATTATTCATAGTCTCTAAACTGCCTAATAGAGAAGAATCTCCATATTTAAATATGGTATATAAACAACCTAGAAAAAAGATGGTACAAGAAACTATGATAAAATAATCTTTTTTCTTCTTTTCATAAAAAGTAAACATGGCTATCCTCCTTATGTTTATTTACCTTAAAACTGCCTTGGTAGGAATATAGTGCAAAAGGTTACCTTAAGCATGTAATATACTGATTTTATGGGAGTTATGGAAGACTTTCCTGTAACTCTATAATTCATCTCTACAGGTATTTCGCAAATACATAAGCCATTCCTTAATGCATAAACTATGGTTTCTACTTCAGGATAATCTTTAGGATAGTATTCGCAAAACAACTTGATACCCTTCTTATTAACTGCCCTATAACCAGAGGTAGTATCATAATAACGCTCACCGCAAAGTAAGGATACAAGCTTAGAGAAAAAGCTAATACCTAATTTTCTAAAACTTCCTGGCTTATAGTCTGTATCCATAAGAAATCTAGAACCGATAACCATATCACACCCCTCTTCTACTAAAGGCCTTATTACTCTTTCTATATCCTTAGCGCTATGCTGTCCATCTCCGTCTATTTGTATGGCTATGTCATAATGATTCTTCAAAGCATATATGTAGCCTGTTTGAACAGCACCTCCAATACCTAAATTAAAAGGCAAATCAATAACCTTTGCTCCAGCTTTAAGAGCCTCCTCATAGGTTTTATCCTTAGACCCATCATTTATTACCACTATATCTATAAAGTCATAATTTAGTTTTATGGATTTCACTACATTATATATAGATTTTTCCTCATTAAAGGCCGGTATTATAACTAATATCTTCATATTTTCACCACTTTTAATTATTATTTTTTAGCTACGCCATTATTTTCCCTCAACCTTTACTTTTTATTCTCTTATATCTAGTAACACATTTTCGTAATGTACATATAATGAAATTAAGCATTATCTATTTCATTTTTTAATATTTTTCTAGTTTATTTTGAGTTTATCTTTACTCCCATCTATAGTCATGACCACCCGTAAAACGGGTGGCATGCTCTAGCCCTATAAGGGCATGATACTGGCCGTGTCTCAAGACACGCTGAATAGTCCGCCAACCGCATATTTTCTCAGGCTGCCCCTAAAGGGGCTGTTTATTTTTTGCCTTTATCTTCTGACTCACCCGTAAACGGGTCAATAAATTCCTTTAAACTTATTTGGTCAGCTGCTATATCTTCTTGTAGTTGGTTTTTTATATACTCTTGTATTGCCTTTTTATTTCTTCCTACTGTATCTACATAATACCCACGGCACCAAAACTGCCTGTTTCCGTACTTATATTTCAGATTTGCATGTCTATCAAATATCATAAGTGAACTTTTACCTTTCAAATATCCCATAAACTGCGACACACTTAACTTAGGTGGTATACTAACTAACATATGAATGTGATCTACACATGCATTTGCTTCTAGTATCTCCACACCTTTATGTTCACACAATTTCCTTAATATATGTCCTATATCCTTCTTTACCTTTCCATATATAACTTGCCTTCTATACTTTGGAGCAAATACTATATGATATTTGCAATTCCACTTACTATGTGATAAACTTTCTGTATCCATTTGGATAACCTCCTTTGTTCTTTGTTTGGTTGGCGAACCTAACTTTAGATTATCAAAGGAGGTTTATTTTTTCTACTCATAGCTATAAGCATTTTAGAACCACCGGTATAACCGGTGGTATTCGTAAAACAAAAAAATAGGCCAGCCTTTTATAGGCCAGCCTATTTTATATTTTTTAAACATATATATTTTTATAGAAACATTTTAAATACTATTAAGAATATAACTCCTGGTACTCCAAAAAATCCTGCGATAAGGGCAGTAACTGCATTAATGCCAATAGTCACTCCAAAAGTGCCCCCTACGAGATTAACTAGAAATAAAAGCACTGCTCCCAAAACTCCGTTTATTATTAGCTTCACTAAAACCTTAAGAGGCCATGAAAATAACTTTACCAATATGATTAATCCTATTAGGGCTATCAAAAAATAACCTGCTAACTCAATCCCCATTTTTTATACCTCCCTATCTCATGAGCACTGTAAATCTCTAAACAAATATTTAAAGTCAAGTTTTATACCTAATTTTTTAGCTTCCTTTAACAAATAGGCATATTTTGCCTTTATAGCTTCCTCTGAATATATAGCCATCTCTACCAGCTTAGGATCATTTACGCTATCAAAAAATTGTCGTATACGTTCTAGCTCTATTATAGTTTCGTCTATTGCTTTAATAATCTGTGCTTCTTCGTTGCTATAATCAATCTTTTTAATAATGTATTTTGCTAGAAACTCTTTATTCATACTATTCCTCCCATTTTATAAGCTCTTTAAATTATATCCATAAAACGGGAAAAATTATACTAATCAAAAAATATTTTATCAAAAATAAAAAAAAGTTATGTTACAAAAGTTGACTAAAAGCTTGAAATTTAGCCATTTGTTAATATTTGTTAATTTTCTATAAACACTCTAAATTTTATTTTTTCTAAAGAGACTTTCCATTTTATTTCTAAAATGGTATCTATAAAAGTAAATAATGTTCTGTTGTGAAGCAGTGGCAAGGACAAAGAAATAAGGGAAAAAGACTATTGATTTTCCTATTGCTTTTTCCCTTCTATTCTTTAATTATAAAGGCTTTCGCCTTATTTTTCTATTACTTTTCTAAATTATTTATCTATTGTTTCTTCCTTTTTTAGCCTAAATTCATAACATAACTTTATTTTCTCTAACAAAACTTTTTTTGCCGTGATAAATGTTTTTTTGTGTTAAACATAGTATAGGAATAAGTATTGTGGATTAAGGTATAATTATTATGTACTATAATCGATACTTTCACATAGATTATGCAATTAAGTCTGATTATACGAATACATTTTTTATTTATGAGATTAATTACCCTCTTGTCATTAAACAATCTACTTTTCTGCTGTTGCAACCGCCTCATCAAATGAATTTAATTGATATTCTTTACACTTTTGCTCCAGTACTTTGAAATTGCAGCACGACTCTACTATTCCTCTCATATAAGGTTTATTTTCATTAAATATTTTATATGTCTTTTCAGCTTTTTTTATTATTTTATCTCTATTATCTGAACAAAATATAATTTCTTTAATTAATAGATTTTTATAATTTTCTCCCTCTTCATCTTTAGCTATTTCTTCTAAATCAATTTTTTTAATTACATCTGGGAAAATAGGAATCATACAATTAAATTTAATGGTAGCTATTTTATCTGGAAATTTCTTTTCCTTTTCATTCTGTATTTTTTGCGTTTCTGTAAAGGTATTTGGAATTACAGTGGTAACTTCATTAGTTTTTCTTATCTTTGATGATAGTGGAACTAAATAATCCATATCATTTATTTTTAAAACGAATCCGACATAGGGCCTTGTCCTATCTTCAGGCTTATTAAATAGTACTTTCTCATCTCCATACTTTCTTAAGTAATTAATGTAATCATCTGAAACATTGTAGAATATAAGTTTCTCACTACTCATTTTTCATCCCCCATAAAAATAAAAGCAAGATAGTATCCTATCTTGCTTAATTTAACGTTCCCTACTTTAAGGCAAGGGATTTCCTAATTTAATGTTCCCTACTTCAAAGGCAAGGGGTTTCCTAATTTAACGTTCCTTACTTGATAGGCAAAGGATTTCCTAAAAAGATATAGAACAATCTACATCTTAATTTTATTATAAGATTATCTGCACTTAATGTCAACACACATATTAGAAATTTTTGTTTATTTGTGATATAGTTATATTATTACCAATATTGTATAAGGTAAAACAATACTATAAATTATATTCAATTTACAAATTAATTATTCTCTGTATTATCTGTTATGTAATATTTAGAATATATCATATATTTATTTTAAAGTACATTTTTTATGTGTAATAATAGAGATAAATGTTTATAAATAATTAGCTACAACTTGTTGGAATATCTCAATAAACTCTTGATTTATTGAAGAGTTTGTTTCTATAATTTCCTTTAGCAATTTGATTTCATCCTTTTCATTAAGCTGCTTAATCAAGTTATCTATAACAATTTTAGTAAAAATAATTTTAAAGTTTTCCCACTTATCATCACATATAATTTTATCCCTTGCTGCTGTCAAATTTAACTCACATTCGTTGTAAACATTCATATCATATTTAATTGGAAATGGCCATGACATTTTTCTATCATTTTTACTGCCCTGCTTCCACCAATCTCTTTCTAAAGCAAATAAACTATCATTAACACGTATACCATTAATGTAAACTTTCCCTTCAGTTTGAACTACATATGAATATGATGAATTAACATTAACTCCTTCCTCATCTACCTCAATTGAGTCTGTATACTTATTTATATGATTACTAGAAAGTTTTAAATTTACTTCTAAATCAAAATCTTCCCCTTTTACTTCAACATTATATCTTGATAGAATTTTCGATGATGTTAAAATACCGTTATCATGTAAAAGATATACTGTTACTTTTCCTTTAAGTCCACAGGGTTCATCTATATCAATTTCATAATTACGAATCGCATCATATTTATATGTATTACCTTTGTAATCAACTGCTATCTCATCTATGCTATGTATATCTTTACCATTAACATAAATTGGTACATCTATATACTTTATTAGATCTTTTATATATTTTTCGACTAAATTAAGATCATTTTTTAATTCAGATTTAAGTGTTAATTTTATAACTGTTCCTGGCTCCTTTTTATGTCCTTTTTTATACCAAAAGAATCCTGTTAATCCCTCTATTAACAATGAAATCGGATCAGAACAATCATATCTATCTATGACCCTACGAGTTTCAACATCAATTGAATCTGCAATCATAAATACCGACAATATACCTATGCCAAATTTAGATATTGATTTATAATCCTTTTTTAATTGAGCAATAGTTTTATAAAACTCTTCTGATTTATAGTAGGAACTGCCAACACTTGAAAAGTAGTTGGTGATAATGTATTCATCCATTCCCATACCATTATCTTCAATCTCTAAATAATTGTTATCTCCTTCACTATAAATTCTAATATCAATTTTGGGTTTATAATCTCTTTCCCATACCTCTTCGTGAAGTTTCCTTACATAGCACGTATCAACTGCATTTTGTATTAATTCCCTTATAGCTACTGATTCATCACCATAAAGGCTTGTTCCCATTAAAAGTTTTACAACTTGTTCTTGATTTAATGAAAAAGTCAAATCCTTATAATTATAAATAGGTTCTCCATCAAAATTTGTATCCCCCTTAACTTGACTAGTATCAACTTTAAGTGGTAATGCCATTAGATAAGTGTCTGTTAGACTATTTCTATACTGATCATGCATGTTATCTAAAACATTTTTGCAAGTAAATAACTCATAATCAATATACTTGCAGAACTCACGAATAGACTTTTCTATTGCTGGATGGGAGCATTTAGCAGAAAATGCAATCTTATTTTCCTCTATAATCCATGCATTAATTGATCTGTGCTTTTGCCATTCCTTTATACTTATTGGACTTTTTATTCCTAAATGATCATAAAGCACCTTTGGAGTTCTTTTCGCATCAAAATCTAATAAATCTGCTATCCTTAATATAATAGAAATAAATAGCGAGTTCACATATTCATTAGTGGCTACAAGACATGAAGTTTCTATATACGGAAGTTTAACCAGTTCTGTTATGTTCACATTATGACTTTCACAAATTGAAGCAAGCATTGGTCCAAACTTAAAGTCCCTATACATAAAGTTATGACTCCAAGCTTCTTTATCTATAATCTCCTTTATTATTTCTCTGGATTTTTTAGCATGAGACCTTCTAATATACTCGGTAATTCTATAATTGTTAAGTAATTCAGCTTGTCCATTCATAGATGCACCATCGCACTTTTTAATTTTCTCATCCAATTGGGGATTAGATTTGCAAAAAAGATCAAATTCTTGTTTTTCTTGAATCTCTTCGCATTTTAAATCATTGTTATCTATTAAACCTTTATATATCATAACTAGTCTTTCTGACGGCGCCATGCCTATATCGTGATAAAAAGCACTTAAAATTAAAAGGGCTAGTTCTAAAGGTTGCAGATTTTTCAATGTTGAATCTGGTATGAGTCTTGCCATATGTTGTAATACACGAAAAAGGTGTTTTTCATCGTGTAAAGTATATTCATCCATATGTCGAATAACCAATCTTGTGCGATCGCATGCATAGTCTACTGCATTAAACAATATAGTAAGTAGTTCATTTACTGCTAAATCATCTTGGGCTAATTCCCTCAATCTAATATATATTGGAGATTGTTCTAAAAGCAATTTAATATCCTGTTTCCAATCTTCTTTTACTTGCATCTCAATATTCCTCCTCTTTCATTTTTATTATATTAATCATTATAGAGTTAATTTTTGGAATAAGGTTTTTATTCTCTATACTATCAAATATGGAACAATAATAATTCGTTATTCTCTTTAGAGTTTGTTTAAGGTAGTGAAAAAGGCGACTAATAAACCATAGCCACCTCGCTCAATAAATCTTCCACTTAATTGGTAGGAACTCTCCAAAGACATTATATATTATACGTTTTTGCCATACAAGTAGTAATATATAAAGCAAGTTTTAATAATTTTTTTCTCATTCACCAGCTTAAGTATAAGTAGAATGAATATTTTTCATCTCAATTATGAATTTCTTGATTCCATCAATTCTTCATTTCTATGCCCTACTACATTGTTGCCATCAATCTTATAAATACCGCTTATCTCCAACCAGCCTGTAGTATTTGTATGCGATGAATTAATTATATTCTTTTCTCCTAACAGAGTCCATACAATACTTAAATCATTGTCATCAAGAAATTTTAAAAACTCTTCTTTGTTTATAAGCAAAGAACTTGGCCCCTCTTCGTCAATAGATGGGTCAAATGCTACAAGTTTGCCTTCTTTATTATAAAACTTATAATCCTTCCCATCCCACTCAAGTCCCATCATATCAACTATTGACTTTGAAGGTAATGTAATTGATATTGATTCATCAAGAGAGCAGTCATATACTCCTTTTTTACATAAATAGTCTATATTGGGAAGTAACACCTCACAAGGCAGCTCCATATTCCCATGGTCACACTCTTTAATCCAGTCAGAGTCTACTCCTACTCCATTCATATATGCAGGAGACCAATAAAATTCTCCTAAAAGCACATGAATTAATTCCCCAGATTCTGGCATCCACCTTCCCATAAAATTTTGCGTCTTACTCCATGCGTAAAATGTTTCTAAATCTCTTTTCCTAATAATATAACTCTTTACCATATACCATACTTCTTTAGTAGGAACTTCATATCTATCCTTTTCTACAGGGGTATCCTCCTCCCACTTACAGTAATTTTCTAAAGCCAGCCATTCTGATTTGTCAGAATTATGTTTTATATCTATAAGTTTTTTTACATCAGGTAAGTCAGATACCTCCTTGATCCAACTTTTATCCTGGCCAAATGCATCCCAATTATTATATTCTACAGGATTCCACCAGCATTTCTTCTCATAATTTCTATAAGTATTCTTTATTGTAATAGATGGATCAATATTTCTCATATATGAAAGTTGCCAAGGGCCTTCGTATTTACCTATTTCATCATCCCAGCTACCAATATAATTATAATTATCTGATAATCGCGCCAAGATTTCGTATAACGCAATCCACTGATACTTCTTGCCTATACGCTCTGGTTTATCAGCTTCACGACCACGGTATGTATACCTATCCATATTACTATCACAATACCTAAATCGTTCTATGCTCCATCCCAGCTCTAAAACCCTATTAAATATCCATCTTTGTATAAACTCTAAATCAAATTTCTTTCTTCTATCTTCAATTTCACCATTGAGATATTTAACTATGTATTCATTATAGATAGCTATCATATCAGAATCTAAACTTTCAAGGAATCTATTCTCTAATTCAGCACACTGTTCTTCTAACAGATTTTCATCTGTTTCTTCCTCATTTTCTTTATCTGATAGATACTCTCTCAATGAAGACAAGTTTATTTCTTCCCTAACCGAATAATATTCTTCCCACAATACTCTCTGCTCTTTATCCAAAGATAGCACGAATTCATTCAAAATCTCTTTTGATGTCTTCGGTTCTGGCTCATCCATTCTATTTGCTGACCAGCATGAACGATTTGAATTTGTACCTATAACATATCTTGCAAAATCACCATGACCTATTATTGAAGTATATAATGTGTTCATGGACCAGTCCTTATATTCTTTATGTTTGCTATCTACAAGCTCCTTAATCTGCTCTTTGGTAGGTATATCAAGATTAAAACTACTTTTATAAGGCGGCATTATTTTTGATATATCTATATCCCCTATTTTTACTTGTGTGAGAACAAACTCAATAATTCCTCTAGCATAGTCTCTTAATAAAACATTAGGATATATTTCACCTTCCTTATTAAAAATTAATTTATATACTGTTCTTGCAATCTCTATATTATAAGATATATTCTTACTTCTCAATGCACACCCGTATGCAGCACATAATAATCTTTCAGTAACATAAGGGTCATCAACATCAATGAATTTTTTTATAAGACTTATCATAACATTAACCCTTTCTGTAAGTATATTTACAAGAGCTTTTGTTGCATTATCCCTTAAATATCTATTTGAAGACGTTAGAAACCAAGTTAAGGTTATACTGATAAGTTCAATGACGTCATCGGTAATATATGATTTATCAGTATTAGATAATGCCCAGTCAATAATTCTATCAACGGAAGTTTTCTCTCCATACTGATAATGCAGATAAATGCTCCAAAATTCATCCCTATCCGGGAGCTTCATATTGATTAGTAATTTATGTAGCCTTTCTGCATTAAATGGGTGATCCTTATGGGAACTTACAAGCAGAATATTATTCAGGAACTGACTTCTTGTATCTTCCATAGGCATTATATATTCATTTATATACCGAACTGTAGCATCACTTATGAATTTAGGATCCCTCCAAACAAAACTGTTAAGAAATGCATCTTTAACTGAATCATATTCTTTACACTCTGGAACAAGTTCAAACAACTCTTTACCAATATTTTCTGGAAATTGAACAAAAAATGCTTCAATAATTCCCTTATATTTTCTACAGCTTCTGCTATCTTTCAAATATTTATTTAATAATTCTTCTATATAAATCTCTTGAGTTTTGTCTTTCTTCCATTTGCTTATGAGAAAGTCTGATATTATAAAGTCAGAAAATCTTTCAAAAGAAAATCTTACTACCTCTTCCCACTTACCATTTCTATTCAGCCTTCTATCTTCACTTATTAGTCCCTCACTAATTAAATGTCTATATAAAGAATTCTCATATCCATTACTTCTATATATTTCTTCAAGTAGATTCGTCATTATGTCCATACCTATATAGTAGCTATCTTGTGCAATCATTTCCTCGGCTATTTTAAAAACTGCCTTCTTTACTATATTAAGTTTAGGGTTTATGTTAAGAAATTCTTCACCTGATATTTTTTTATTAACAGATTCAATATAAAAGTTAAAAATATTATTAAGTCCTTCAATTCCTGGAGGTACTATATCCATACCATTATTCTTTATACTCTGGCAAAATAACTTTAGAAATAATGGGTTTCTAAATTCAGGCACTAATAGGGGTACAGAAGGTCTCCTTATTCCGTAATAATCAAAAAATTCATTGGCTGCATCGTATTCTATTGAGGCAAATCCATAATGTGTAACCTTTATAAGTTTGTCCTCATCCAAATACTCTGGTATTACTGATGTCTCATATGTACTTCTTACGCTAATAGCGATACTTAACCATTTATGCTTTTTGACCCTTTCAATTACCCCCGCTATATGGTTCTTCCAAAACCGTTTTCCTTCACCTTCATTTAATGCATCAATCATTATTAATACCTTACATTTCTTCGTTTCACCAATAGTATTAAGAATTGATAAAAACTCCTCTGCATTACATTTAACATCAAGTAACCTTAATATTTGCGACCATGGTTCTTTATTATAAAAATACCCACCTAATAATAGTATTGTTGGATACCCGCTGTCATTTCTCCTCCTAGCTATGTCAGAAAATAAATGCGTCTTACCGCACCCAGCATCTCCTAACACCAAAAGTGATCTTGCATTTGTAAGGTTTATGCTACACTCCTCCATATATTCAATTATTTCATATATGGATTTCCTTAACTTCTGTAAATAGTGGGTTTCCGAGCTATAATCATAAGCTCCATAATTATTAGTTTGTTGTTCAGATTGGCTTTTTTGCAGATATATTTGATGATTTAACTCATCTATATCCTTGGTGAAATCCTCCATCATAGTAACTATTGCTTGCCAATCAATAGGTTTATCTAGTACTAATCTTATATAATCTTTAAGCTGTTTAACTTGATTTATTTTTATACTTAATTCATTATACTTTTGTTCAGACACCCTTTTAATTTTTGCTTCACTGATTTTATTAAATGCTTTTATTATATTTCCACATAGCTTTTCAATACCACCTATAAATAGCATTGAGCAACACAGCGATTCAAAAGTCTTGCATATTGGAGTATTAACATTGAGTTTAGGAGTGTATCTCGCTCCTACATTTGCAATTGTAGTATCAAGCCTTGTTTTAAACCAATCAATATCATATAAATCCTTATTAAACCAAAATTGAAGTCTGCCCTTATGTTCATCTCTTGTTAGTCTTTCAAATATTTCAAATGTACCCCAGTATTCAAATTTTACTTCCATACCCTTTGCACTTGCTATTTCAGTCCATGTCCCAACTCTATCATTCCACTTATCCATAAACCATTTTTGCTTTTCAATCCGTGGATCTGCTCTATCTAATGGTATACAGATAATATATTTTGTTATATGCGGATGCTTGTTTAAAACAGTTTTAACTGAATCATCAAGCTCACTCCACTGTGACTTTTCAGGAGTTTTAGTAAAGAACTTTGCTTGCCATCCCCATTCTTCCCCACTACGTAGTTTCCAATAACACTCCACACCAGCATCAGGTGTTCCTTTTCTAACAAACTCTGCTCCTTCCGCCACATTCTCATATCTTGCCAGTTGACAGCAAAGTTCTTCAAATGCAGTTTGCTGTGAGCCATCCCATACCCTTAAAGAATTCCAATCAATAGACATATTAGTCCCCCTCATTCGTCCTTATAATTATTACCTATAATCCAAATAATTTATCTTTATCCATAGCAGTTACTACTAATACTTATATTATATCAAAACTATATTCCACGGAAAAAACAATATAATTTAAAAAGCTATCCCCAATAAGGTATCTCTATATAACCTCTTATTATTCATGTGTTTAGATAGCTTAACCTAGAACTATTAAGCTTAAAGAGGCTATTAGCTAAAATCGCTAACAGCCTCTTTACCAATTTGTTAAAAATATTTTTATATCTCTTCTTTAATTTCCAGTATAACTTTTTTCGCATTAGCCATTTTATTTATTGAGTCAAGTTTCTTTATTACGGCTTCAATATCCTCGAAATTATCTATAATATCTATTCTCCTTACAATGTTATTTAGAGTAGATAATATATCCTGCACAGTATTCAAATTACTTGAATCTTGAACCATATTTTTTTCACGATAATATGCAACATGAAAGAACTTTTTTTTCTGCTCCTCTTTTTTACCAAATGTTATTGTATCTACTTTCACATCTTTTATAAGTTCATATTTACCCATTGATCTTTCTTCAATTACTTCATTAATTATATCAACTAATTTTGACGCATCTTCAATAGTAATATTAAAATTATCGTAAGGAAGATTTTGTACAAACCCTTCTTTAATCATCTTTTCCTTAAGAATTGGATAAAGACTACTATATGCTGCTCCTTTATTAGAATTGTATTCCGATATTTGGATTACATTTTTATTCTTTATACCTGCAACATAGCATATCCTTTCAACCCCATCTAAAGTGGTAGCCTCACTAGAATATATATGAGCATTCCTGTAATCTACACAACTATCAACATTACTATCGTAAACTTTAGTAGTACCTAAACTGACGTACCCCTTTATATTTTTCAAAATGTTTGTGAATTCTTCTGGTATACTTGAGGATTTAACTATTTTTTCTTTAGCTGGTCCAGCATAGGACATTGAGCTGATTTTACTGTTAGACTTGTAAATTAGCACCTGATGACTTGCTAATAAGTCACTTTCACTTTCTGCACCTTCTTGTGTAAAAACTGTGTTTGTTGAATTTAATATCATATAAATTCCCCTCCGTGTCATATTCTTAATTCTACTATAAACCATTATATAGCCGTTGTCAATATATTTTATCTTAATTTATTACCGTTGTCATATTTACTTAAGTTGTTTTATCCCTAAATTTATAAAAAGACAGAAGCCACTAATCTTATTCTAATGGTATTACCTTACGTATATAAATCGTTAAAATGCAGGTCTTCTCTCAATAATCTGTCTAAAATAAAGATAAGTCGCTTTTATAGCAGCCTATCCCCTAATAACTCATATAATCTTATAATTATAAACTAGGTATCATAATAAAAACTATTCTCTAATAAAATTACTAGTATCTTTATAACGATGCATCATATCTGTGCTTAATCCTCTTTCATGAAATATTTTTTCTACGTCTTTCTTTATAGCACCAATATATCTTTCTTTAACACCTGCTGCCTCTAATAGTCTCCAATATGTTATCTCTTCCTGTACTTCTATCTTATCAATAGCCCTCTTTATTTTTCTAATTTGAAATTTTTCAATACTTTCCTCTACCGAATTAATGTATGCTTTAGTTAGTGGTAGTTTATCTTTCTTTTTTGAAAGCCATCCACTAATGCCCAACTTGCTACCAATGGTTGTCCAGCAAATTCTCTCTTTTTCTCCTTTTAATATCTCATCTACAATATTTATTACTTGAGGCAGCAATTCCATATCTCTTTTATCCCAATCAACTGGTTTGTGGCTCGATTTTATATCCGGAGAATTATTAATCATCCATTCCTTATCATGCCTTAAAAGCCATGTTCCTAATGTAACACTCATCAGTTTTAGTTCATTTCTGCTCTTATCTGGATTGTCTGCAATCAGCTTGAGCCATTTACTTCTGCATTCCTCTCTCTTTATCTTAAATTCTTCCGTATCTCTGTAGTTTTTGTTACCATATCTTTTTCCACCATTATATTTCCAAAATGGATCGATGCCCAACCTTTCAATGTGCTTCTTTATGGTTTTAGGGGTAGAGTTTAATTCTTTTGCAATTTGTCTTAAGCTCAATTTTTCCTCAATTAATTCTCTTAATCTATCCTCCCAAACCTTGAGATATAAATCCTTACTATTAATAGCAAGCACATCTTTATTGGTACTTCTTGTTTCTTCATTATACTTAAGTGATAATTCATTATTAAATAGTTCATACACTGGTATTTCTAAAAATCTTGCCAATATAAGATGCCTCAAAACATGACTTGGTTTTTCATTATCTCTAACCATATCAGCCAACCATTTGCATTCACCATTAATATTAAACTTATATTGCATAGCCTTAAGGAATTCTTCTCCATAATATTCTAATAAATCCTTTGAAAGTTTTTTCTGATGGATCATATTGTTTAACTTTGCATATCCTTTTTCTATAAGTTTGTCTCTGTACTTATTCTTAAAATGCCTTGGAGGATAGAAATTAAAATAATTATTTAGTAATACTTCAACATCTTGTGCCAAAAGTAATAGTTTGCTCATCATTTCATCTGAATATTTAGTTTCTGTACCTACTATACAATTTTCAGCTTTAGGCAGTTGAAATTTCTGTCTGTTATACCCTCTTACTAAAATCCTACTATTATAAGTAGGCACTTTATGCCTGGGACATACAAACACCCCAGCAGCTTGATGAACTCTATGCCAATATAATTCCCCATAAAGATTGAAGTCTTCTTTAATACATTCAGGGCAAAATCTATAATATTGGCTCAATGAAATTTGTGAAGTTATTACTCCTGCTCTAATGTATACATCACCTTCTCCTGTTTTCATAGAAGAAATAATCTGCTCTCCTCTTTTCTTCGTAATAAATGCCGAGTAATATGGAAATAAAGTATGATTATATATAAAATATTCTGAAGTGTATTTTGTACCAACAGGCATATTTTCAACAAGTTTATTTAGTTTTGTAGGAAATTCCATTACTGCTATAGCATTTCTTGTTCCAAATAAATCCTCCATATTATGAATGATTTTTATGTTTCCACTTCTAATGGAATATCTTGCTAATACACTGCTTAAGACTTCATCAGGGTATGGAACTGGGAAGAAATTCATATACATCACCCCTCATTAAAAATATCATCCTCAAACATTACAATATACTTTTTTTCCTTTAGAGCATCATAGGCACTAATACCAGCATCTTCTCCTAGCTGAACTATATATCTTATATCATCTGTATCAAGGTTTACTTTATTTTCTTTTTTCTTTTCTTTCGCTGTATCATTTAGTGAAGAAATAGCTTTTATTACTATTGTATTTACATCCACATAGGCCTCTTTATTATCAACATTATCAACAGCCTTTTGAGCCTTTTTTGCACTTATACCTAATTCAATAAGCTTTACTACAGCTTTCTCTCTTTTAGATTCAAGGTTATTATCTTTCTCATCTTGAACCTGACTTTTAATAGCTTTTTCCTTCAAGTTTAAGTCTATTGAATGTCTTGCTTTGCTCATATAATCACCAATAGTAATATTTGATAAACATATATCATCGTACTTGGCTATCTTCCTAATGTCCCCAGTCTTTAGCGCTTGCAGCATTGGCTGCACAAGTTTTAAACTTTCATTGGCTACCAGTTTAATTAAATTGATAGTTATTTCTTCCCTGCCTGATGTTATAGCCTTTATTTGAACCATTGCATATAGCTTTTTTAATATATCTATTATTCCTTGGCTCTCATCGTAAAAAGCATCACTTAATTCCTTCGTAAGTGATGTTTCTTTTCTTGTCCACTGATATTGCCAAATAGAATTAATAAGCAAATCCCAGGTTTTGTCATTTGGTATTTTGTCAATTACCAAATCTCCTTGACCTGCACCCCTGCGACTAATACGAAATTGGCTCTGCAGAGCAGCCATTCCATTCGGAGTACCTACCATAATTATTGGTACTCCCACTTGATTAACAAGAGTAACGAAAAAGTTTAACATTTTTTCGGTTCCCCCAGATTTACCAAGGCTTAAGTGTTGTATCTCATCAATAATAATACATCCTATGCTAGAATTTCTTACTATCTGCGTAATCATAGACATCATTACATTTGTAGATGGTCTTGAACTAATAACTTTCTTATGATAGTTAGTACCAAGTAACCTATCTACTTCGGAAAAAAATTCTATACAAATTCCTTTAACACTCCCATCGAAAGGACAGTTTAATTTTATCCATACAAGTTGATACATTGAAAATGCAATACCTTTATATGATGAATGAGATATTACTTGAGGATACATAGATAATATTCTCTCAAGAGAACTTGTTTTTCCCGAGCCAGAGATACCAATTAGTGTAAAACCACTAGCTGTTTGTTTCACTAGATTATTGCTTTCAAATCTTAAGTTGTTTGTTAAATCAAACTCTTTATTAAAGCCCTTTGCTAATTCAGCTCTAAATGGGTTTCTTATTATATAACCTTGTCTTAACGCACGGGATACTTTACTCTCTAAATCTATGTGAAAAGGTAATGGTTGAAAAACTTGAAATAGTCTTTGTATCAGATGAATTCTATAATGATTATCAAGTTTTCTCTCTTCATTGCTATATACTGGATAAACTGCAAGGTTTTCAACAACTTTCTGAACCTCATATATTGGAGGTAGCGCTTCTATTAAAGGGTTATTTTTATAGTCAGCTACTATTTGTTCTTTATAATCTGCAACTTCTGCCTCACATCCATTTGGAATTAATATTTTATCCATACTATTGCTTTAGCACCTCCTTCTGCTTCTGTAGTAAAATATCAAAATTATCATACTCTGTTTCATTATCTATTCTTTCTTCTAAAGTCTCCTCTTTTATATCCTTATTTGTTCCCAATTCGAATGCTTCTTTTACCCTATTAGCAGTTTTCTCTATCTGTCTGTTTATCCTTATATTCTTAACTCTTTGCGTATCACTTTCTACTGTTTCCACTTCTTTCTTCAAATCCTCTTCTGCCTTTCCTACTATATCCTCTATTTCAGTAATCAATTGGACCTTTGCTTGTATTACGCTATCTTTATTTTTCCTTTGTACTATTTTCTCTATTTCCAAAAGATATTCTATTTCCTCAAGTGTTCTATTCTTATATCTGCTGTCAGAATCTAATAAAAAGCATTTTTCGTAACTATTGGGATTATCTTTGTGCACATATATATATTCCATATTTCTCGGATCATAACTAATCTTTACCCGCCATGTTCCATAGGCTCTTGCTTTCATAAAATCTTGTCCCTTTAGCATTTGCTCCGATGCATAATACATATCTTTATACTTTATGCCTTTAGGCGTTACAACTGCAGTGTCAGCAGGCATCAAAGCAAGTTTTACTACATCCTCCGTAACACTACGTAATGCACCTCCCCTATTGGCAATGCCCCATTTAAATAAATGTATAGGAATGCACGGTACATCATCCTCTATCATTGCTTGTTCACGTTTATAGTTATCAAGATAGTAATAGTTATTATGGTATAATATAGACTTTATAATAATTTGAGTAAATTGATATAAATCCAGTTTTGCCGAAATACGGTAATCTTTATCACCTCGCTCTCGCCCATCCAAGTTAACTACTCCAGGCATATATGGTTTGGTTCTCTCATTTGTTAAACCAAAAAACCTTTCAATGGCTGCTTTCAGGTCTGCTCTATAACTCGGAGTGTTATGTACTTTTACATTTAGCATATTTATAAGGTTTTCTATATTATTCCCTTCTAATTCTCCTCTGTCTGCAACAATAGCATCTGGCAAATGGTGAACAGGCCATTCTTCTTCTGTAATTTCTATACCATATTGTTTGCAAAATCCAACCTTATCTATTGTTGCATTTAGTAGGGCCATCATAGCCCCTATATAGGACCCACTTTCAAGTCCTACGTAAACCCCACAAATCAACCTACTAAATCTATCAATTAGTGCATAAATAGCTGGTCTGCCAATAATCCAATTCCTATTAAACCGTGAAACAATATAACAATCTGCAATCTGACAATCTATTTCGTAAGTACCAGGCTGCATTACCCCATCCATTGCGCTCCCTGTTATAGCTCTATACTCTTTCTGAAATTTTTTATTACTATATCTGCTAGTAATCTCCTTTTTTATATCCCTATCCCTGTTAAACCAATACCTGAATTGCCCAAAAGAAGGTACAGCAGCTTGTCCCTCAATTATTGGTATCTTAACTCCATTTTCATTTTTATAATTCTGCGCAAAATACTCTTTTCTCATAAGTTCATACGTCAAAACGAGCGAGTTTTTGGCACTTGTATAGTAAAACCTATTGACTGCTATCCTAAATATTCTTTTTATGTCTTCTGTAACATTTATACCTCCACCCATAACATCAACATACTTTCTCGGCCTCCCCCTTTTAATATTACTTGAGGATTTTTGCTTACCTTTACCCCCACAAAGCGAATAGTCCGGCAATAATCCATTAGGAGTTTGTCCCCTCTTCCAGTATCTTTTTAGATAACCCACAATTGAATTCTCGCTTACTCCATGTTTTTCAGCTGCTTCCTTTATTAGCTTCCTTCTATATGCAGATTCAAATATTCTAGGTTTATCTTCCACTAAATCTTTTATTACTTGCCAGCACTTATCTCTTATCTCTTTATACTTTTCTTGTATGTCATCTTCATTACTAATTACCATATACGGATCTTCATTGATGATTTCTGCATCTCCATCCACAATATCTGTTTCTATGTCTATAACATTTCTTAAAAAAGGCATACAATTACTATCAATATCAATAACATATGCCCATTCGTTTCTTAACCATAAAACTCTTTCTATCTTCAAATGCTCTTTATCTTTATTCCATCTGATAAGTGCATTAATTGAAATATCCATCTATTCTCACCTTCCAAAGTTTTATTTAGCAATTGATAAAATGTGGCATCCGTCATTTAAATTAATTGGTTTATCCATATCAATAATAATTTTCCTTTTAGCTATTAGGTACTTGAATAAAAGCATCCCTTTCCCGGAATCAAAGCCGTAGTCTTGCTCAAAACTTAAGATTACTTTTCTAATAGGCTCACCACTTTCGGAAACCCTATATAAAAAAGCATCTGTTAAATCTTCTAATTCAACGATATTAGCATCATTCTCTTCTTCATAGTTCAGCGTCGAATGTATCCATTCAATATTCTTTGCTCTTATTGAGTTTATATTTTTATTTGTTATAATTCCCCACTCTATACCTTTACTTTTCCAATACCTCCGTTCTATTTCTAACTTATCCAAAGTAATAGTTTTGTTTAAATCCGATGCATTTTTCACTGCCCTCGCTACCACTTTACTATTTCCGTTTCCATCCAACTTTGTAATTAAAAATGTTGTGCATAAAATATAGCTTTCATTACTGTTCTTATCTCGAAACTTATCCAGTCTCAAGTCGTCTTTATAAAAATCAACAGCATCTAAATCTAATATTGGAAAATGTTCTTTTATATCAATTACACTTTGATCCCATTCCAATAGGTAGAAGTATTTTAATTGCAGGTCTGAAAAAAAATGATGAATTCTTTTAGTCTTCCATCCAAGCACTCTAGTAGCTCTACCCTTTGACGGAAAATCATGTGTTGTAAACCATGGTTTATACTCCTTACCGTCACCCTTTCCCCTGCCTTCTCTCATAAATCTTCTAACTGTATCTTGTGTCCATTCTGCTTTTGCTCTTGGCATATAGATTTCCTCCCTCGCAAAAAATAAAAAAAGCATATTCCTATAACAACAATAAGGTCTACCATCGGCAGAGTGCTTTTCTGTGTTATAAGAGTATGCCTCTTATCTGTGTTAAGCAAATTTTCTATATTCATTTTTAATAAACTCCTATTATACCAATGAGTTTCTCCTTTCTAGCTTATTATACATCTCATTCTGTTGAGCTGTAGTATATTGAAAATATATAAGGGTATTATTAACATTTTTATGACCCAGCCACCACTGTACATCTTTTATATCTAACCCTGATTCCGCTAAATGCACAGCTGATGTATGCTTTATCGCATGAAAATGGTGTTTTGACACATCTATAATCTTTGCCTCATTACAATACTTTTTCATTAAAAAATCCAATGTTTTACGTGAGATTGCATTACCTTCTTGACTTAAAAATAAAACGTCACTACGATCTTTTTTTTCGTAATCCCTAATATACTTATTTAACACCTTCATAGTTTTTTGATCCAGGCGTATAGTATTATTTTGACTACCTTTCAGTCGCCTGCAATAAAGCTCTCCTTTAACTTTATTATAATCCTCCAGTAATATTAAGCCTATCTCTGTTGCCCTCAAGGCACACCTATAAGCAATTCTAAATATCGCCATATCCCTTGTCTTATGCTTGCCCTCACTCCTTTCAATTGCTTTAAATATTTTTGATAGCTCCTGCTGCGTTAAAAACTTTATTTTTTCTGCCAATCTACAACCTCCATTCTTAAGCTTGGACAGAACAAACATTCTGTCCAAGATAATTATACCGAATAATTCCTTAAATTGCAGCTCTACAATATTTTTTATTTCAGAAAAAAACTGAAAAAGCTTATATATAATTAATATATGACTTCTTCAGTTCTTATAAATTACAAGATATAAAATAAATGTCATTACGCTTATGAGAAATATATTTTTTAATATTTCTGCAATTTTATAAAGGAATTTGTATTCTCTTGTAGAATATGGTAGTAATACATTACTTGTTAGTAGGTGGTAATTATGCAAGATAATAGACGCGACTTTTCTGACAATGAAAAAATGTTACTTTTTAATGAAGTGGATGGACACTGTCCAATATGTGGTGATACGTTATCGCATAAAAAAAAGGGTTCTATATATAGAACTTTTGATATTGCTCATATTTACCCTGCAAATCCAAGGCCAGAAGAAGTTAAAATACTGGAAGATGAATTACTCTTAAGTTCCGATGTAAATGACTTAAAAAATGTTATTGCTGTTTGTAAAAAATGCCACAAAATATTTGATACACCTAGAACAGTTGAAGAATATCAAAAGTGGTATAGGCTAAAGCTGCGATTAATACAAGATGCTGAAATAAAAAATACATATCAATTGTTTAACATAGAGTCGGAAATAAAAACAATTTTAGAAAACCTAAACAACCCTAATTTTGAAGATGAGCTAATATCATTAAATTATGAATCTCTGAAAATAGATGAAAAAACAAACTCTACTCTACCATTTATCATTAAGAGAACAATTAAAAGAGATGTTGTTGATTACTTCGATTTTATAAAAAAACTTTTTATTGAAATTAATAAGACTAATCCATATAAGTTTGAAACATTGGCATCACAAATTAAAGGATTTTATTTTAAATGTATGCAGATAAATCAAAGCCAAGAATATATTTATAATACATTAGTTGATTGGCTTTGTATAAAAACTGATAACTATTCCAAAAGAGCTTGCGAAATAGTTATAGCATATTTTATTCAGGACTGTGAGGTGTTTTCATGATAATGCCAAACAAGTTAATACCATTCAAAGATAGTATATTATCTAAACTCACATATATACTTGATGTCCTAGTGCATGAAGATGAAAATTTGGAAAATTTATATCAAAAAGTAAAATGTAATTTTGAAGATGTAAATCAATATATATTAACTTTAGATGTATTATTTGCTCTTGAAAGAATTGAATTTGATGAGAGAATGAAGGTGTTAAAATATGTTAAAGCAGATAATTTGCGATAAATTCACTAATAAGCAAATTATTTTTCATAATGGTTTAAATACTATTGTTGGTGACGATATTGCTTCTAACTCCATTGGTAAATCAACTATGTTAATGATTATAGATTTTGTTTTTGGTGGCGATGACTATATAAAAAGGAATTTCGATGCTATACAAGCACTAGACCATCATCTTTTTAAATTTTCCTATGTATTTAATGCAGAAGAATTATTTTTTATTCGTTCTACAAATGAATATAACTATGTTTCTGTATGTAATGAAAAATTTGAAGTTCTAGATAAAATAAAAATATCTGATTTCACAAAATTACTAAAAATAAAATATCAAATTCAGATAGAAGACATATCTTTTAGGGAAATCATCGGTAGATATTTCAGAGTATATGGTAAAGAGAACCTTAACGAAAGAAAGCCAATACAATATTTTGAAAAAGAATCTGCCGCAAAATCAATTGTTTCATTGCTTAAGTTATTTGATAAATACAAGACTATAAAGGAACTTGAAGATCATATTGAGTCCTTGATTGAAGAAAAAAAATTACTTAATGATGCTGCAAAAAAGGATCTAATTCCCAGAATGAACAAAACATTATTTAATAAAAATAATAAGAAGATTTCTGAATTAAATGAAGAATTAGATGTGATGAAAAAGAATATTATTACTAAATCAGCAGAAATTGAAGCTCTTATTTCAAAAGAAGTCCTTGATTTGAGAAAAAGAAAAAGTATTTTAATCACTGAAAAAAATATGTATGAAAGCAGACTTACCCGCACATTAACTAACCTTGAAACAAAAAATATATCACTTGATTCTGAATTAACAAGATTAGTTACATACTTCCCTAATTTTAATGTTGAACAAGTAAAAAAAGTTGATGCTTTCCACTCATCTATTACTAAAATCTTAAAATCTGAACTTCAAAATACCGAAAAAGAACTAAAGTCAAAAATTAATATGCTTAACAATCAAATTAATGCTATAGATAAAGAAATAAGTGAAAAGTTACTTATAAAAGATGCTCCTAAATATGCAATAGACAAAGTTATAGAATTATCAGCCCAAATAAAACAATTTACCGACGAGAATGGTTACTACACCAAAAAATTAACACTTGAAAATTCTATAGCTACCTCTAATGAATCTTTAGAAAATATAAAAGTAACCCTATTAGATGAAATATGTAATCAAATAAATATAAAAATGCATGAATTAAACCAACTAATATATACTGATAATAGACGTGATCCTACTCTTAATATACATGGAAATAAATACACCTTTAACACTTATGGTGATACTGGAACCGGTACTGCTTTTGCAAACCTCATTACATTTGATTTAGCAATTTTAGACCTAACCTGTTTACCTGCTATCGCACATGACTTACCACTTTTAAAAAACATTGAAAATTCTGCATTAGAAAATATAATCGAGTTATATAGTAATAATAAGAAACAGATATTCATTGCTATTGATAAAATACATTCATACAAAACAGATACGGCAGATTTAATTACCAAACATAAGGTATTAGACTTGTCCAAAGATAAATTGTTATTTATTAAAAACTGGAAACAAGAACGAAATAACTAAAACTATTAGAAGCGAAGGCTAACTTCGCTTTTTTCTTTTCATAATTAGTTAGACAAAATAACCATTTTGTCTATCCTTATTATAGCGCTAAAGTATTGGTATTGCAGCTACCTAATAAAATTTCATATTAAAAAGTTTAAAAAACGCTTCCATAATGTCCAACTTTCTCAATCTCCAAGTATCAAATATCAACCAAATTTATATCTCAACCAATAAAAAAGTTTGGACTTCAGTTAAGCCCAAACTTTTTTCAACTACTCTATAGTTAAAGCCATTATTATTCTCTGAAAAATATATTGCTTTTTTCAAAATCTTATTCCTCTATCATAAATACCCTTTTAATTTCATTATAAGGTATTTCAAACCCAAAATTATTGTTTCTGAACTCAAAATACATCATAAGAAGTGTATGGCATTGAAACTGTGAAAGTGTTTTTATTTTTTCAATAACTGTATTTATTCCTACTTGTGAAAGTTCATCATGAGGTTCATATATGAAACAATTCTCTATTCCTATAATTAGTATGTCTTTTGGCTTGAATTCGCTTGGTTCATAGCTTGTCGAATGAAAAGCTCTCACTATGCACCATACCTCTTCGAGTGTAAAATAATTTCTCAATTCTGCTTTTGCTAATTTATACATAGTCGAAAGAGTGTCTATCATTCCTGCAGCCATATCCCCTGAATACACTTCAAATATCTTCTCTTTATTTTCCTGATCAGCATATATATATTCTCCAACAGGATAGTTTTTAACCTTTTCAATTGTATTTTCATTATTAATTTTTATTGTTCTCATATTACCATCTCCTTTTCACTTTTATTTATAAAACTACATATTCATTTTTAAGCAGTTCAATACCAAGCCTATGCCTTTTATAAATATGGCCAGGTTCCAATTTACTATTTTTATTTAATTATCTTATTTAAATGGAATTCAATAATTTGTTAGCAGATCTGCAATATAAACCATTAATACTCTTGAAATGCACTTCTTAAGAAAGGTTTAGTCGACTGAACCATATCTTATATTATTATTCTATAATATTTAAAAGCCTTACTCAAATTTTACTCTCTAAAATTTTTAGTAACCTGAATTTTCTACCTAACCTGGTTCATCAAATAATAATCTATGCCTTTTATTCGTCTTTCATAGAATTGTCTAAATTCCGTTGCAGGTACTTCATCAGGATCTTGGTAATTTCCTTTTAGCTGAATTACAGATATTTGTTCTAAATCAAATCCAGCCCTTGAAAAATTATTAATGCATTTGAGTGTACCTTCTTTTCCTGCATTATCCTCATCTATTATATTGTCATTATCAAGGCACAGAATTATATGATCTGGATTCATTTCTTTCAATATTTTTAACTGATAGTTACTTATAACACACCCCATTAGAGCCATAGCACTATATCCATACTTCTGCAACATAATTGCATCAAAAGTTCCTTCTACAAGAATAACGTTGTTTGTATCTAATCCCTTTTGCATTAGATGATAATATCCATATAAGCATTCCGATTTATTACCTAAACATTTATACTTTGGTTTAAATTCATTTTCATCCGTATTATAAAAAATTCTCTTGCTTACTGCCTTCAGCTTTCCATTCTCATTATATATAGGAAACACTATTCGTTCTTCCTCGCAGTCAAAACCTAAATAATAATCTTCCATGTCATCTTCATTTAAGCCTCTACCTTCTAAATAACGAATGGCACTCTTTTTTTCTTTTAAATTTGAATGATATTCTCTTATATCGCTCTCCTTAAGATATAATTTATTTCCTCCTGGTAATATATTACTTATATTTCTACGATAAGCAATAGTGCTCTCTTTAAACATTAAGCCTTTCTTCCTATTATATTGGATAGGCTTTACATTCCACCCCTTATTATCAATCTCAAGCCCAGCAAGTTTAGCCATAAATTCAATAGCTTCTTTTCTTTCTTTTATATTACCAGCTTTCATAACAAAATCAGTAAGATTATATTCATGCTGTTCACAGTGGTGACTAAAACATATCATTGATTTTTTATTCCTATTTAATGCTAAATTAAATTTACTGGCATTTTCATGGAATACACAAACTGTTCTTATATATTCACCCGAATTCCTGTAATCAACTCCGAGTTCATCTAAAAGCATTGTTAAATCTATGTTTTTAATTATTTCCTTCTCAATCTTCCAATTAATCATAACTATCACCCTAATCTTCATATTCTATTTGTAACTCCGGTGGACAGATTCGCCTCAATAGTAAACAAACTGCCTTTTCACATTCAGGTCCTTTTGTAGTTTTATAATAAGTAAATATTAATCCCCTTTCCTTTAAACTATCCAATAGCCGTTTTAAAGTCTTTTTATCCTTTCTATTCAAAAACTTCATTATTTCCTCTATTGTAATAGTTACCATATATCCATTCTTAACTTTTTGAAGCAAGAATATATAAAGCATCTTCTCTGTAATATTCAAAGCTATAGAAAAGACAACACAAAAGGGAACAAACGTTACACTACTATCATATAAATTAAAATAATAGTTATTATGGTTGAATCTCTTATCATTCTCTCTTCTTCTACTTCGTTCAGCCTTAATATATCCATGGCTTACAAGATTATTTATACTATCTATTATTGTAGTATGGGATTGACCAGTACACTCTTCTAAATGCTCGATTGATGGAAATGCTACCTTATGCTTATTTATATAAGCCTTAATCATAATATAAATCAGCTTGTCCTTGTGAGAAATATTTTTAGCCTCTAACACGTAGTTTTCGATATATACTGCATAGTATCCTCCGACTTTATTATAGTTTTCAAATTCTGATTGAGTAAAATTAAGCAATTCATAAAAAATCCTATAGCAAGATTCTTTGCCCTCATTATTCTTAAAAGCTATTTTATATCCTTCATACATTTGCTGTACTTTTGTGACTTTATTACCCATAGAACTCACCCCCTCATAATATTAAAATTCATCGGGTTTGCCACTTGAGTTTAACAATTCTTTCTTTGAGTAAGTTTATTAAAGTTATATAGAATTTATATTACTTTCCTATTTATACCTACTATCGATTCCAAAAATGCACTAAAATCCACTTCTTCTATGTTAAACTCTTTATAAATTATTCCGTATGTATTAATCGTTACCTTTATGAGGTGATATATGTAGTTTTATGATTGTTTAAATTTATTATAATAATTCTTCAGTTAGAAACCAAATTCTACTCCATAAAACTTTATATCCCTATTTATAAACTAAATAATTGTACTATTTTTGGAAACGGCTCTAATGATATTATGGAAGGTAATATTATTTACTATATGACTTTTGTATAACTACTCATAAAGGAAAAGTCTGATTTGATTCCATTTGACAAAACTCACTTTTTATTAAAATAAACACTATGATTATGTCTTATCTTGTAACATAAGCCGTAAATATACTTGATGTTCTAATAAATCATTGTATATTCTATTCCTACAATAAATCTTTGATTTAAAGATGAATGAAGGAGGAATTCTATGGGTAAGATAGTTAATCTAAAGGCTGGAAGCAAAACAGATGTTAATTCATTAAAAACGTCAATTGTTGGTAATATTAAAGTAGGAGATACCGTAATAGTAAATACAATCGGAGTTGGATCTAATTATGTAGCTATAAAAGCTATAATAATGGCAAGAGGGCAACTTAACTCTTGCGGCTGTTCCTTGATTGCAGAGCCATCTTTTCATGATTATGAAATAGATACTCCTACTACCAGCAGCGTTAAAACCGGAATAAGATGGATGTTAAAATTAAGTAAAACACCCCAGTAATGAAAAAAGCCTATATATGATACATCTCATATATAGACTTTACATAAAGTAATCTTTGTAATTATATAGACTAATAATTTCAGGTAGTCATTAATTTGATTAGTTTGATTGCATATATGCTTACACCTGTTAAACAAAGAATTTCTATGGTTACTATGAGAATAAATGCATTATCCATGTTTTCATCTTATTTAGTCTTTTTATCAAAAATGCTTATTTCTCTAAATATGTGGTATAATAAAGGTAGAAAAAATGTGACCTGTGTGTTCATGGGTTATTAGAGGTTGTTAGAAAATGATGAGTGAGCGTCAACTATCTCATCATTTTCTTTTTTTATTTCAAGTAGCTTTTCAGCCTTATCTTCCCATTACTGTGCTTTCTCAAATCTAATTTTTCTATATAATTTACGCCATTAATTAGTCCTCCACGGCAGAAAAATAAAATTGCTTAAAAATGAGTTTATATAATTATTAGATATTATATCGTGATAATAACACACTGGCTTCTATTGCCTATATTCACGATTTATAGTTATCAAAGTAAATTTAAAAGCGATTATACTACAATCTCTTACAAAACCTTTATTTTTCTTCTATTTTCTATAATTAATCTAATATATATTCTAAAGACTATAGCAAATTTAAAAACCAATTACGCTTTTTATATTACGTTTTTAGCAAAAAAACTTGACTTTCATTTTTATCATTTGCAAATATATAACCAAGTCAGGTATTCTGAAATTCCGAATATCACGAAATATGAAAATGAAAGGTTGTGATATATATGAATAATGAAGATTTTCAAATTATAAAAAGAAATGATTTTGCGGTAATTATAAATGGTGAAAAAGTGCCTACTCCAGAATTTACAAGAGAAGGAACAAGTAATTTTCGCTTAACATCTGATTTTATTCTTCAAAAGAAATGTTATAGATGCGGAAACTGGTTCAACGTTGCAAAATACAAAGACAACGGATGGTTTGAAATATGGAAAGAAGATGAATATAAGAAATCTTTAAAAACTGGACTTTTTGGGAGCTACTGTACTCAATGCAGTGTATTAAAAAAGTCCAAAAATAATACTAATAAAAATTCAGATGATAAAAAGGATACTGTTATTTGGGACTGCGATGTTTACAGATATGTTATGATACAAGCCGTGTTAGAGGGTAAGAGTAAAAATAAATATTTAAACGACACCTTTAAAGAAATAATGAAAAAGAAACCCATTAAATTTCCACTTGAAAATAAATGCGAGTAAAATTTGATTAATCAGTATTTATTTTATATCATAAAAGCATCAAACAAAATTTTGGAAAGGAAGTGGTTTATATGTATCAAGATACTCTAATACACGTTAAAGACTTTAAAACTCTAAAGGTCTGGCATAAGGCTATAGATCTTGCCAAGTATATATATTCTGTTACCGCAAATTTTCCCGCTTACGAGACATATGCTATGAAATCCCAAATAATTAGATGTACAACCTCTATTGCAGCAAATATTGCTGAAGGCTGTGGACAACTATACCCCAAGAAAAAGGTATCCTTTATCAATAACGCTCTGGGGAGTGCCTCCGAATGCAGACACTGGCTGGAGCTTTCTTTGGTGAACGGCTATATATCACAAAATGACTATGAATTATTGGATAATAAAACTATTGAAATAATCAAAATGCTGATTGGTTATATGCGCAAGGTGCAAACTCAAATAGATGAAAATTAGTAGAATCAAAAAATTCAAGCCCACATATAATGAAGGCTTGAATATACATACCTTTTTGTAATCAAAGTATAGTCAAAATGTAGTCATTTCGTAGTCATTTTTAAATTCCTTAAATTACATCTTTTACACTTATTTTAGTACGTATGACATTTACATTTATAGACATCTATAGAAGTTTATATAATCAAGTCTATTAGCAAAATCCAATAAAGACTACATAGGATGTGTCAGCTTTATACTTTTACCCAATGAATTTTTTATTATTATTTAGGGATAACAGGAACCCATAACTCATGTCTTGGCTTATGTTTTGGACCATAATAACATTCAATACATGGTAAATTAGCAAGTTCATAACCCGAAGTAGGGATCCATTCTGAATATAAACGTTTCCATGCATCTACAACATTAGGGAAAACTGCCCATGTGCTTTGTGGAATTATAAGAGTTTCCATATCATTAGGAACCTCACCTTCGTATCTTACTCCCATAAAGTAGTCAAATTCTTCTTCTGTAATTGCTGCCTCTTTCCCGCATATTCCTAGAATGCCTTCAAGCTTACATTTTGGATTTTCCCATGACATATCAATCAACTTTTGCATAAATCCATCTTTTTTCGCACAGTTCCAAAGTGTTGGAATTGTTTTAAATGCTCTGCTTGTCTTTACTCTTTTACTTTTACCTATTATTCTTAATTCAAAATCAAGGTTCTCAATCCTATACTCCATTTCTACATCCCCTTTAATAGATATTTGAAAAGAGATTCGTGGAAAGGCCTTTAATTGTACTCCTTTATCACGAGCTTCAGATGGCTTTATTCCATGTATCTTATGAAAAGCTCGTGCGAATGAGTCAGGAGATTCATATCCATATTTAATGGCAACATCTATAATACGAATATCAGTTTTTTGAATTTCAAAAGCAGCGAGTGTTATCCGTCTACGCCTAATATATTCTGAAAGAGAAATGCCACTAATAGAGGAAAACATTCTTGAAAAATGATACTCTGAACAGTACGCTTCTCCTGCCATTTTTGTATAATCTATCTCGTCATCTAGATGACTTTCAATGTAATCCAATGCGCGATTCATTCTCTCCAACCAGTCCATGCCTTCACACCTCTTTCTATATTTAATATACATGAAATGGAGATTGCAAAACCGACTTTTCATGCACAAATATGCAGGTAGTATCTTAACTATTATCTCTTTTATATCTTGATAAATATAATAATATTATATTTTGATTGTATTCTAAATTCAATTTGTGAAATAAAATTACCTTCTTGGATTTGATAACTTAATACTAACATCAGTATTAGGTTAAAACCATAACATATTTATATTTTGCTGTATTTGAGAATTACCATGAATAGTTTGTTACAATAATATTTGTCTATAGCTTAATTAAAATATGAATATAGCCAATTACTAAATAGAGTGGACGAAATTTAATTAATCATTATCTTCCACTGTCTATTCTATCTACTGCAGTCTCATAAACTACTTCATCATCACGGATGATATTACTATTATTTTCATAACACCCTTCTCTCTCATCAATCTATACACAACTCTAATACCTAGTTTCAAAAATATGATTTTATAATAACCTGTTAAATTTCTATTTGCTTTATTTCCAAGTGGCTTCCCATATCCTCCCTCAAAAATCGGCAAAGGATTTTGGGATGCTTTATCTATAGTTTTTAGAACCTGTTATCCTTTGGGAATGATCAAGTGCTTTTAAATCCTTTAAGGCATCTTTTAAATATTTAACTTTCCACTTCTTTAGTCTATTTCTACTTCATCTATATTACTTAATTCTTCTTTAGTAATTCCAAGATTTAAAAGAACCTCCTCACTGTAAATAAAATCATCATCTTTTGCATTTTCCATTCGTCTTTCGGCTTCTATGAGTAAATTATAGTTTTCAATTATTTCTTCCATCTCTCTATATCTTTCTGGAGTAATGAGAACACAGGTTGGCTTATTATTCTTTACAACAATTTTATATCCATTCTTATTTACTTCATCAAATATTTTATTTGCTTCACCTTTATTAAACCTAGAAATAGGAACGATTGCATTTAACATATCACTTATCATTTTATCACTCCTTTCGTTGGGGTCGATTAAGTAATAAGCTTAAAGGATTAATGCTCTTACTACTTAAGTCATTTTCTATATCTGCAGTATATAAAATATTGTTAAATTTATCAATAAATTTAACAACAAATATCTTTATGTTTAATGGTATTAGATTTTACACAAACACTAGAAAAGAAATGCCAAAAAGATTAACCAGTAACTTTGCAAAGCCACTGGTTATACGAAATTTCCTAAACACATCTATCTCTTTTTCTATTATACCTTAATACTTGCTTCTTAATTTTGCCAAGAAACGCATTTCTTTTTAAAATCATACTTATCTATAAACTCTTTTTCTTTTATATCAACACCTTCATTAAAAATAACTATACTATCTAAATCAATGCAGGTTTTGGGGCTGTAACTACCATCTAAACTCCAAGCGTCAGTGTCATTTAACACTGTCAAGCAGTTAATAAAATTATCCAAATTCTTTAATGGAATAAGTATCTGTTATTATTACTTAACTCTTCATCCCTTTGCTCACAGCCCTATCTATATATCTTCATTAACTTTAAATACTAAACTTCCATATCTTCAGCTACATCACATAAATACTTTGTGCAATCTATGGTTTTTTCTATAAGTTGTTTAATCTCTTTGTTACCTTCCTTTAATTCATCAAGATTATTTCTAACTTTCTTAAGTTCTAAAAGAATATCCTGTGCCATATTCTTAATTTTTTTACTAACTATTTCATCAAGCAATCCCATATCCATCATCGTATTAAACATATACTTCCAGTGACTATCATAAAGCCTTTGCTGCCACTTTTTATTATTGAATGCACTCTGCTTGTCCCATTCTAAATCATATCCCAAATAACTTAATGTCAACTGTATTTCTTTTTCTTTATCCTTGCACTGATCTCTTGGACAAACTAACCAAGCTACTTCAATACTATCTTTATTCTCTTCGGTAATATGTCCTCCAGCTTCTCCTCCTGTTTGTTTCCTGTTATTCTCATAATAGTAATCCTTTACCCTTTGATATATCCCAGACTCTGCCTTGCCAACTTTCTTAATTTCGCCTTGATAAAAAAGTACATATACACCTGGCTCGTATGTAGATACCTTGTTAATACAAATATCTCGCAAAGATGCTTTCTCCATAATATACTTATCACCAATTACAACTTTGGACAACTGTGAAATCATAAAATACCTATTATAATCCCCTATAAACTCTAATTCTACCACTTTATCTAAATCATCAGTCTGCATACATGTATAATGGATATTTCTTCTCCTTAACTCATGCTCTTTATATTTATAGTATATGATTTGCTGTTTCATCACTTCAGAAACTTCAGTGTTATTAAGCTCATTATATGGAACCATAAATACAGTTCTAATTTCTATATCTTCATAGATAGATGGATCTTTAAATTTACTGCTTATATAAAACTCTCCTCCATCCACCTTGCATCTTACAGGTGGATTCTCTTCAAAGTATCGTATAAATTCTCTGCTATTTTCTATGTCCTTTTCTGACGGAAGCTTATCTAACCAAAATACTAAAAGCAAAATTCTTCTATCCAGATAATATAGCACATCTGGCACTTTATAACCTTTATTATTTACATATGCACCAAAATTCTTGCAAAGCCATTCAACACCATCTTCATGATATGAATAATTATTCCCATGTTGTAAGTCTGGAACTGTAATTATAGCATTAAACTTCCTTACATTTTCTTCATGCTTTAAAACTGTTTCTGCTAGATTTCTTGTGCCTTCCATTATTAAACATCTCCTTTTTCTATTTTATTTTTTATTATTTAATTTTATAATCACCATGTATGCGCCTAGAGCGAGTATAACAATGCTTGCTATTCCCACAACAGCTACCACATTAATATTCACACTATTCACCTCCTTCAAAAATACAAAAAATCCCCTAACACCTTATGTTCTCGTTTCCCGAGACTGTGTTAGGGGATTACTTTGTATCTCCTGCTGTGTTAAAATATTCAGTTTTCATAATCATTGCCTTTCTACAATTTTTGTATTTTCTTTAATAAATTCATCGTGGCTCAAATCCAATATAACACATGGAACCTGTTGCAAATTTAAAAGTTTGGCAGCAGTTAACCTTGCTATACCTGCTATAAGTACATATCTTTCATCTACCTTTCTTACCGCTATAGGAAATTTAATCTGTCCCTTCTCTATAATTTGTTTAAGTAATTTTCCAAACGTTATTTCCTTACAGTTTAAATGAACTTCTTCTACTATATCTATGTCCTTGCAGTCAATTAGGATTACATCATCTGGGCTATATTTCCACTTAATTCTTTTTGCACTATAATTTTTATCCCATGGATTTTTTCTATTCAATATTTTTTTTGATTCAAAACTATCAATGCTCTCTACTACTTCCTTCTCAACAAATTCATTCTTATCATCAAAATATTCTAATATGGTAAAATATCCTTCCCTTAAAGTTTCTAAATTTCGAGCATAATTGGAGTATTTATCTACAATTTTATTACCTTTATCCTTTTGGCTTGGAACCTTTATAAACTCTATATTATCTTCGGGTATAGATCTAATCAAACAAGTTAGCTGAAACCACTGATTTATAGATGATTTTATTGCTTTACCATTCTTTTTTCTCCATCCTTTTTCTTCCCAAATCAAGTATTTCTTCTTCTTAAATACTTCTACAATTGATAGCTCATCACACATAATTCTTATATGACATTCTTGTAGATCTACTTTTAAATAATACAAGTATTTAATTGCATTTATTATACTTAAAAGCTCTACTTGCGTAGACTTTTTAGCTTTCATAAATGAATAAACTAATATTTGCTTCTCTAAAATCTCTGGAGCACTTATGTAAAAACTGCATCCGCCCTTTTTCGCCTTATATGAGCCATCTGTCCAGATATCAACATACTTCATATTATCACTATTCCTCTTTTATACTAAACATCTAAATAAATCATAGTTTCGTTTTCTAAAGCTCTAATAGCTTCGTCATATGCCTCTTGTGATATATAATTATGTTCCTTTGCCAGTTCAAGATTATCATAGATAAAGTATTCATAAATATCCTTCCGTTTTCCTATGAAACTTATATGTTTATATATTAATATTTTGTCTTTTATCGTTCTGTAAATACTTATATTATAGTAAACATCTTCATCATCTACATACTCAAATCCAGATAAAAATTTTCCATAAAAATACACTTTCCTTATTTTTAATGTATCCCCTTCCTTTTGACCTGTATTAATAGTAATCTTATCAAAACCTTCATCTTTAATCTTTTTCTCTTTTATATAGAGATTAAGTGCATCTATAACTATATTACTTAAAGAATCACCTCCAACCATTTCTGCAGTATCAAAAACTTTTAGATCTTTTTCTTTTACGTAAAGATTTTTCTTTGGCATAGATCTCTCCTTTCTAAACAAAAGAATTATATATGCGCATATTATGCGCCTATAAATATAATATCACATGTAAACGGCTATGTAAATATTTCCGCATAGAAATTAAACATTTTATATTACTTTTAAATTCCAAGTAACGAAACTATTATCCAGTATATTCTCTAATTAAAATAAGCCCTCTTTTGAGGACTTATTTTATCAGGCAACTTTAAGCTCTTTTATCCCGCAAATGATATTAAATATTTCATTTGTAAATAAAATTAGTTTCAGTGAATACACTCTTTTATCATAGTCAGTAGTAAATCCATGGTAGATTTTATTTCGGTTAAAATTTGGAACTTGATCTGCTTGTGCAGGCTCAAAACTCCTATATATATCTTCAAAACGCTGTAAAGCATAATGCACCAAAAACATTTGTATTCTTTTACATTCCTTTTCTATACGTCTCATGTAAGGCTTAAAGCTTCTTGAAAATACTTTGTATTCATCATCTAAAAAATCTCGAACTACTGCCTCTGGAATTTTCAAAAATGCCAAAACTGAAAAACGATAATTACCTGACCTGTGTAAATTTATAGCTTCATTTATTTCCTTTTCCCACTTACGAAGATATTCTAATTTCCCCCATTCCTTTATCAAATTATTCAACATCTCAAAATTGTTATCTTCAAAACAGTCGCAAATAATCTTATCTACTTCTTCTTGCGTCAACTCGATCTTATTTTTATGGATGTAGTTAATTACGTCCATAGGTAAAGAACCAAGAAACCACCATCCGAAATCAAATAAAGTCTTTGCCCTTTTTTTCAAAATGTCGTTCAAATTCAGGGCCTCAAAGCCCATTATATTAATATCAAACAGAAAAGGCTTTATATTTATTGAAATATCTTTATGTAGATTTGCAAACTGAATAAGCTTATCCTGATACTCAAACCTTGTAAATCCCTTCAAAGTATTCTCTAATATCTTTTGTTGTTTACTTATAGTATCAAGTATCCCTTTTTCAGCTAAAAGCACAGATTTAGTGGCTGCCATTGTGGTTGCTTTAAATATATCATTAAAGTTGTCCATTGGATCAATGATACTTTTCACCGATAAATCTTTTATATCTATAGCTGAAATAAGTTTCATGCTTCTATTAATATTGTCAAGGTGTTTATGCATACCGCTTTCGAACATACTCTTACTTGCAAACTCAAATGCCCTCATATTTTGCATTGAGGCTAAAATACCCGTATCAGCAATTTTAGCAGCTTGCTTTACAAATTCAAATTGTGGTTCAACCATTTTCATTATATTCTGTATCTGGGTAATATGATTAGATAAAGGCATAATAGATTTATATAAATTATTCATTTGGCTATCAATAATCCTTGCTGTTTTTAAAGCTGGTTTTTTAATATATTCTTCATATTCTCTATTGTTTAAATAATAGAATTTTTCAAAACAAGTAGAATTCTCATCTTCCACCTCTGTTTCAAACTTCTTAAAATAGTCAACTCCAGAAAGAATCGCCTCATATACTTTATATAGGTCAGCATCAGATACCTCTTCTAAATCTTCTTGTGTAAAATCAGGTTCCTTATTATCTTTATGAATAAAATGCCAGTTAGATTTTGCAATATGAAACACCATATTACAAAAAGCTAATCTATAATCATTGGTTTTATTATAAAACTCCCTATATTTTTCTGCCGCAGCAGAGCTATAAACGATTGGTAAGTTTACTTCTCCGCAATTTATTGTGATGGTTATAATCCTTATAGATTTTTTGAAATTATTTATAAAATTAACTGGTTCAAATTCTTCGCTCATTATAAACTCTCCCACCTAAATCAAAATGATCTAAAAACTTATTCTCTGACAATTGTTTGTCAAACTATTTTCATATTACCCATTATGGATTTACTATTATTATAATTTTCCCTTTGATTCTATTTAATGAATTTATCCAGTTGATTCAATAACCCCGTTGCAATTATGCTCCCAGCTGCTCCCTCAAGAATAATTCTTAATGTTTTTAAGCATTCTTGAATAATAGTATTTTTTGGCTTTGGTGATGAAACCTGTGAAACTACTGTATTTATTTCTGCCATTGCCTCTTTGTAACTATATTCTGGTAGATTCAGTTTTTCAATATCTTTTTTCATCTGCTCTAAAAATAGCTCCAGTCCCTTAAAATCCATACTGCTATTTTGGTTAAAAGTTTGACCACTACGGTCATTTCCTTGCTGGATTTGTGAATTATTCATCTGTTCTACATTTATAATATTAACAACAGACGGAAAATACTGTGTCTTTTTCTCTGGCTCGCTTACTGCTTCTTCTATTTGCATTACTCCCCAATGAGTAATACTTATTCCACCACCTAATGTTTTATATTCAATTAACCCTTCTCCTTTAAGATACTGGCAAATTAAATCAATATCCTTTCTATCATATCCAAGCTCCTGTCCCACTTCCCACATATTTACAAAACAACTCTGATTTCCGCCTGTAACCTCATATAGAAGTTTTAGAAACTTAAATCGCTTTACTTTGTTCTCCATAATCTTGTCTTCCATCTACTATCCTCCGATCTTTTATATTCTAAATCGCTGTATTCTTAAGCTTTTCGTATACTTCTGAAAGCATTAGTTCCATTAGTGCATTAGCAAACTGTGAGTCATCAAGGATTTTTATAAAAAACTTTTGATTCTGACCCATATGCTCTACAACCTTCCCCATAAATGCCTTTTCAAAAGCATAACGAAAATCTTCCATGGAATTAGTCTTTGCCTTATTTATCATATCTTCATCCATAACAAAGTCTTCCTTAATCTGTTCCACTGAAAGCTGATCTGTTGGTGTAAATTCTGTCCCGAAACGTTTGTTGATTTTCTCTATAATCGTAGATAATGTTTCTATATGTCGCTCCTTTTCTCCTCTTCCTGCAAATTGGGTAGGGGTTAGCGGAACAATCTCATCAGCAATCTTTAATGATAAATTTCCTTCAAAGGTTTTCTTATTAGAATAATATTCAAGAGCCACCTAATCAGTTAAATTAACAGTTGGAACCTTTCCCCTTGGCAGTTTGCGTATTAAGTAAGTAAGATAAAGATAGAGCTTATAAAATTCTACATCCCCATTGGTTTTTCATGGTATCTATAAATAAAATTTTATCATATCCTGACTTTTTAAAAAAGTTAAAGACATTATTTTTAGAGTAATTGTAGATTTATATAATAATATCTGGTAAATTACACCTATTACCTTCTGGATACCATTGCTTTATGCTTTTGTCATGTAATCACCTCCGTTCTTATCTTCTAAAGCTAGTTATTTTTAGTTTATACGTACAAGTAATTGATGCAGTTTTTCGAGCTGTTTAGTTTTAACTTTTTGTAAAAATCAACATTACGTTGACAATAAAAAAAGTTCCAGATTAACTAGAACTTTTATATGTATGTCTCCATTTGCTTTCTTTTTTCTATCATCAACTAATATTTTTTGTAGTGCGGATAGTAATAAAAGTTTATTTAATGAGGTCAAACATCGATTGTTGTTCAATTTTAAACATCGAAGCTGTTAATATCTCATTTTATAATGAGTCTTTCTCCAATTCCATCTTTATAACTTTTGCTTTAATATATTCCTCATCTCTACCTGAAGTTTCCTCAATCACTTGCTTCCAAGTTTTCTTTTTTACTACATTGGATTCTATTTTCAAAAGTATTATCTCAACCTTTATAACTCTATATTACCAGTTATATTTTCCCTTCGCTTTTCATTTTATCAAGCATCTGTGTCGCTGTTTCATTACTATTATCAGCTCTAATAGCTTTTTTAAAATATTCTGCAGCTATTTTATAATTTACATCAACGCCATTACCATGGTAATATGCTACACCCATATTACTCAATGCGTTACTATGTCCTTTCTCTGCTGCTTTATTAAGCCATTCTATTGCCTTTGTGAAATTCTGTTGTACTACTTTTCCATTATACAATAAAACCCCTACCATATTTTCTGCATTCGTATATCCTTGTTCCGCTGATTTAGAAAACCAATTAAAGGCTTCTTTATAATCTTGCTTAACAGCAATACCATTTAGGTAAAAATACCCCAAATTGTTTTGTGATACTCTGTAACCGTTGTTTGCAGCTTTTGTATACAATTCTAATGCTTTTGAATCACTTTCTTCTACTCCTAAACCATTATCATAAATAGCACCCATTTTATTTTGGGCCTCAATATTTCCCTTATCCACCAATGCTACGCAGTAATCAAAATACTTTTTATAGTATTCTTTTGCTTTTACTTCATCTTTTATTATTGCCGCACCATTTTTATAAATATCTGCAACATTATAAAACTTATCGCCATCACCTTGTTCTGCTCTGTTTAAATAATAATTAAGTATCTTTTCATAGTACTCTTTTAATTTGTCATCACTTTTCCCTTTACTGTTATCATTTTTATAAATATAAAGGAGATTTTCCCAAGCCATTACATGATTATTATCAGCTGCTTTATTAAGATATTCAATAGATTTTTGTATATCCTTATCCACACCAGTTCCTTTAAAATATGCGACCCCTAAATTATTTTGCGCTGTATTATACCCGAACTCTACAGCTCTTTTATAGTATTCAATAGCTTTCTCATGGTTTATATCTACTCCTCTTCCATCACCATACATACTTCCTATCATATTATATCCATATGCACTCCCCAAATCTGCTGCCTTTTGATAATATTCCATTGCTTTTTTATTATTAACATCAATTCCCTTACCATTGTAATAAATGTCACCCAGACTGATAATTGCAAATATATCACCCTTCTTGGCATTAGTTTCATATATATCAATTGCTTTTGCACAATACTCTTTATATTTGTCAAAGTCAATGGGTACTCCATATCCATTTAAAAACATTTCACCAAGATATTCATAGGCTTTAGGCTCATTTTTCTCTCCAGCCTGTTCAAATAGCCCCTTGGCTTGTTTATAATCAACCCCTACCCCGAAGCCCTTCAAATACATCCATCCCAAGTTCATAATACCTTTTGGATAACCTTTTTCTGCAGATTTTGAGTAAAGTTCATATGCCTTTTTATAATCCACTGAAAATCCGTCATATCCGTCATAAAAATCCCCTAAATTATTCTGTGCTTCTGCATTACCATTTTCTGATGCTTTTGTATATAATTCTATTGCTTTGTTTAGATCTATCTTAACTCCCAATCCATTTTCATACATGATTCCTAATTTCGTCTGTGCTTTATTATTCCCGAAATTAGCTGCTTTTTGATATAATTCTGCTGCCTTTTGAAAATTATGTCCTTTATAATTCACATCAGCAAAGAAAGTATGCACAGTACCGTTAAGAAACAAAAAAAACATGGATAAAAGTAAAATGCCTATAAGCGAAAGAAATGCTACTTTGCTTACTTTTTTTGTTTTATGACTTTTTAAAACTGGTGTATTTTCAGTTTGCAAAATTTCTTTTTCTTCACTATTTATATTATCTTTCATAATGACCTCCAAAACTTCTATAATCACATTGAATTATTTTTAAATCTTATCACAAATATTCCTTTATAACCCTAGTATTCTTCAGAATGTTTATTACATAGGTTTATTATTATATTTAACCTTCCTTATTCCTAGGAAAACTATTACTCCAGTTAATACAGCAATTATAATTATAATAACAGATTTTCCACTATTCCCTTTTGCAGATTGATTTTTTGTTTGGTCTCCAATGCCTTTTGAGGAGGCTTGTATATTCTCACTATTTGCAGCAATGCTGCTTTCTGTCTTTGGAGTATCGCTTGGTGCACTTACTTTCGCCGATACTTGTTTATATACCTCATTTGCTTCCATTTTTTTAAATTGGATTTCTGACAATTTATACTTTTCATTCGGTAATTTCTTAAATATAAATGATGCCGGATTCGCTTCATAATCATACTTACCATTTTCAGCAAATAGTAAATTAGCTACAAATATGCCTCCAACCTTGGGATTATATGTAGACGAAGACTCCATAAAAATATCCTGTGCTTGTATGTCATCCATACTTTCAGCCACATCTGGAAAGTGAGTTTTGCAAAAATCAATAAATTGTTGCCCATTCGGCACGCTTTTGACTATATTGATGTATTCTTTGTTGTCCTGATTATATATAGCCGAAATAATTCTATTGACATTTCCTTGAATAAAAATCGTATCATCATTACTTCCTTTATATAAATCTTTATTATTAATACCATTACTATCGGCCTTATCCATACTGAATTCAAAATATGGATTATCTCCTCCAAATTGAATTTCTACTGGTTTATTTAGCTCATCAGCATAACAAGTTACAGAAAAAACGATTAATAATGAAATTAGTGTTATAAAAATTGTTGAAACTTTTTTTAGCATCATAAAACCTCCATTTTATTATAAATATTTTTCAAAGAATACTTTCTTATCATTTTCATAAGCAAGTAAAAGAACTTCGAATTAACCTGGTACACTCCGTATTTCACTTAATTTACCTATAAGTTTTCTTTTCATATAACAATGTCCTCACCCCATCTACATTTTTACATATTAAAACCGCAGCAACGAGTGCCACGGTCTTATAAGCTTGAAATATGGCAACCCGACCGTCATGGCGTTTATACACTTTAGACTCGTAGCTTTGCGTCCTTACCTTTCGATAAGTTTGCCCTTATCAATATCATAAATTATTCAACTCCGTTAAATTAGTACTTTTTTTAAGAGTATCAATTCTGTATATATTTACAAGTATAAAAAATTTTTACTATTGTGTCAACTTCTCTAGTGCATATATATTATAAATCTACCCCAAAAATTCTTGATGGTTTTATTCTTAAAAGATAAGTTACCTATTAATGGGGTGATAAAATGAGTGATATTGCAAAAATTGTTGGAAATAGAATAAGAAATTTAAGAGCTGATCAGGGATTAAGTCAGGAAGAATTAGCATATAGAGCAGGTGTTAGCCCTTCACATATTGGCAAGCTGGAAAGAGGAGAGAAAAATCCATCATTAAGTAGCATAGAAAAGATAACCAACGCTCTGGGAATTACTTTAGAAGATTTGTTTAAGTATATACAACCATCTACTGTGGATACTGATAATACTACTCTTTCACTTTTGATTAACAAACTTTCAACATTAAGCATTAATGATCAAAAGCTGATGCTAGATCATCTTGATAGTCTATTCAAATTGATGAAACACAAAACTTGACAAATAGATAAAAAATGTTAGGCTTTCTATTTAGATTATATTAAAGCATTGCTTTAATTTCAGACTGATTGAATATCCTAATCATATCACTACATATGTAACTCCCAGCCGTTTTGCTGGGGTTATAATTATGCTGCATTACATCAAGAATCTTGGCTCAATTCTGTTTATATTTAGTAAAGACCGGCAATAGTATATTAATCAACGATTTCTTTTGCATAACATCTATAAAGATAATTACTTGTCCTGCATATTCCAACTGCAAGGAATTTTCTAATACCAAAGGACTTCATTTGTTTTAATATCTTTATTTCCTTGCTACCAATCTTACAATTTATTATACCTTCTGATTTTGACCAAAATAATTCATATCCTAGTCTTTCTAAATTCTCTCTTGCGTTCTTATCCATTACTCTATATTGGGATAGCATTTTCTGTAAAAACTCAATTTCTTTTTGTATATTTTCAGTATTTATTTTCATCATATACATCACTCTCCTTTTTCCTAGGCTGTTTTAGCCTTATGTATATTACTTAAATATCAGGAGAGTTTAGTAACTGTTTTTATAGCATAGTCCTTGTTTCATATCATTTTCAACTATCTTATCTCATTTATGTAGTATCAATTCTCTTTTTAAAAGTCTAATTTTACACTTCCACAATCAGAAAGCCAATTCATTATAAGGCCAATATACAAAACAACAAACTACTTGAATTTTATAAAAATAAAATATTATAATTTTATACGAATAGGATAATATTTCAAGATGAGGAAGGGGTTTTTATTATGCCAACTAAAAAAACAATTAAATTTAACCATGAAAAATTCGGAGAAATTACTTTAAACACCACTGAAAAAGGAGAGCCATTATATGATAGAGAAACAACATTAGGAATTCTCTCTAAAGGAATAGATTATCTTTACAATAAAGGTTTATTAACTCTATCCGAAAAGGAAAAAGTAGAAAATCAATTACAGGACTGTAATATTGAATTAGTTGATGATCTTGGTTCATTATGTAGCCTAAATTATGTATATAACAAATTAACAGGTTCCGCTAAACTAACCATGTTGTATATTGATGAAAATTCCAAATACCTTGATAAAGAAAGTATGATTACCGGTCTTCTTGATCAGTTATGCGATGCCATTGTTACAGTGCTTTGCAATGAGGTAAACCTCAAAGATGCAGAAAAAGAATTTAAAGTAAAAGGAAAAGAGTGGGAAAAATATGCTGTGACTTTACTTCCGGAAGAAGAAATTATTTCTACCCATTTTCGCAATGAGGCTACCGAATATCTAACCAAAGGAATAACCGAGGATAGAATAGAAAAATTGAAAGAAATCTATGAGTATAATGGTTATGACGATGGTGAATGGATTGACTATTTTCTAACCGATTATATAGAAGTTGTAATGTCAGATCTTCCAGAATCTGATGATGAAAAGAGTTTGACACCTGAAGAATATGTAGATGACCAAATATATATTTATGAAGATGATAGACGTATGGAAAGAGAAAATCAATAAATTGGTTAAATCCCCGTTAAAATAAGGATTCAGCTAATGGGCCGAGTCCTTATTACATAATCTAAAATCGAGGTGGTCTTAATAATGAGTAAAATAATCACTATTCAGAAGATTCAAGAACAGATGAAAAAAGGTGGCTGCTGGCTTCTAAATGATGCTTCCGATGTTATGAAAAACTACGCAAAAAATAATAATTTGAATGTTTGTCACTATAGAACCCCACAAAAATTTATCAAGCAGGATGAAGAGATAATAATTCTTTCGATTTCAAAAGAAATGTGGGCTGGTATCAAAAAATATAATAATGAGGATGTAACATTCCGAGAAAAAGAAGGGTCAATCATTGTATTAATTGAAAGAGGGAGCGGAAAATCTCTTGTTTCTGTGATTAATGATTATTCAGACGAAGAATTCATACAAAATATGATAAATAGCGGCTATGTATCAAGATATGAATATGAATACTACAGTAATATTGAAAATCAAATTAACTTGACATTAATAAAAATAATAGCTATATAATTCTTAAGCAATACTTTTTAACTTCAGCTTTTATTAAGGATATTTAACAAACAGGAGGAATATTAAATGAGTGATTTTTGCGGAATACCAGGCTCAAGGCTAATATGCCGCGTTATTAGAGCTGTAGAAAGAGAGCTGGAAACATTTTATGTAACACCAGATGAAATAAAACTTATTAAACAAGCAATTAAAGAATATAGCTCTTCTTCCAATTGTAACAATATGCTTGTTATGGATATATCAAGTCATTTAAATAATATTTGCGAAGATATGTTAATTGAATATAGAGCGGGTCGATGGCATAACAATACTCAATCACCACTATATTTATTACCATCAGAGATTGATGTTGTAATAGATATATTGGAATATAAGGATGAGATAGCTGAACAACTTGAAACATTGATTAAATATCTTAATGATCGTTATATTATAATTCAAGGTCTTGCTGGATCAAAACAAGGTCAAAATATTCCAAGTAGGTCTGACCATTGGAATAAAATATACACATATTATAAACAGCGTTTAGATGGAGTCACTTTTGGGCAGCGAACTCTTCCAAGAAATAAATTTATGTATCGTAGAATAACAATGGGGTATCCTTATTCCTCTCAAAAAAAGGAAATGTATGAAGCAATGTACCATTGTAATAATATATATGATAATAAAGAGGAACAAGAAATCTGCGAATTTATTTGTAATAGCATTACTGAATCCCTTCTATATGAGGGAGAAGATTATATCTATATTCATATTTTTGAAACCCAATATATCATTGACACTCTTAAAAATATGCGTGAGCATTTTTCTAATAACAACGAAAATGATAAACGGAACTCTATAAACTTTTTGCTTAATCAACTTACTCCAATACCACTAAACTTTAGCAGTAAAGAAAGCAAGGAATATGAAAAGTTTATGGCACTTGCTCCAGCTCAAAAGATGAAGAAGATACAAACAGCTTGGAAAGAACCTTTTAATTCCCCAGCTAAAGCTTAAAAATATCAATAATTTTGTTTTGCTTTTAATGCTTGTCAAAGATGTCCTCCTTTAATGAATAAAGTGGACGTTTTTATTAATAATTCTTATAAGTATATGTATAAGACATCTAACACAAAATAAGAGCCTTAAATATCCTAACAAGCCTAACTTTACACTTATATAAGTAAAGATTTAAGGCCTTATAAAGTCAATATATAAAGCAAAGTTTTTATCTCTCTTTATATATAGAAGAATCAAGAGGATTTTCTCATAAAATCCTCTCCGCCTATACTCTATTATATTTTATGATTTTTGATTATTTCCCTAATCTTTTAGAATGGATTTAAGTACTTTAAAATGACTTATTGGAAATACATTCTGTAATTACTTTATCTTTTTGCCAATAAACTTTAAATTTACTGTCGTTTTGAAAAACTAGAAATTAAATATAACGAACTGGTAAACTTTAGATATTTGAACTTATTTTTTATTTAAAGCAACATCCATAATGCGATTATGCAATCTACGTCTGTAATCTTCTTCAAAGTTATCAGCATTATCAAGAATAGCACGCACCCAGAGTGGCTTTGGCGGTTTAACTTTTATAATTGGTTCTTTAGCTTTATCCAATTTTATCACCATATCTTTATTTTTTACTTTTATTTTACCATATTTCTTAAAATGAAGATATTGGGAAATAAAATTCACTATAAGCCTGTGTGTTTCTATATATTTACTCTTTAATATAGATATTTATTTTCCTTTCTTATTTTCACGTAATAATTCTTCTATAGCATCTATAATAATCAAACTACATTTTTTCGTTTCTCCCATATACTAACTTTAGCATATATTTTTTCAGATTTAATCCTTTTTAATAGACAAATTCTATGGTTTCCGTTACTTCCCAAATAAAACTTACCATCAACTTCATTTAATCTAACGTAGTCATCTAATTCTTTTAAGGATCCATTACAATGTTGCTTGTAGAGCCATCCGCATCGTTCCGAATTTATACATTCCTTAACTTGTTCTTCATATTTAGCGGAAGTTTCTAAAACATCATTTATAGTCATCTCACCATTCCATTCATCTGATGGATTGTATAAACCTTTTTTCATATAATTATACAATTGTATACACCCACTTACTCCTTTTCCCAACGCATCAGGATAATTAACTATATCTTTCACAGGTACTTCTTTGAGTACAGTATCTAAAACGAAATGAGTATCATTATTCCAATTCTCTTCAAGTTTCTTTCTTTTCCTTTCATTAACTTTTGCCTTTCCACTAAACCATAATAGTTTCGGTTCTTCAAAACCAACAGGAAGTGTCTCATAATATACTTCAATCCATAGTTTTGTATCTAAATTAATTCTAAATTCCCATTCAAAGCCAACCTCTTTCCAAAATTGCCACCATCTTTTCCCTAACTTTCTATGTTTCATTTTAATATCAGGTAATATTTCAGTCCATTCATCATCAGTTTTTTCAAGATATAGTTTCAATAAATCACTAAATTCATATTTATTACCTTTATATATTATTACATGGCTCCATCCCTCATTTGCGCAAAAACCATCTTTAACTTTTTCGTAGATATGCCCCTTGAAAATTATTTCGCTACCTACTTTAATGCCATCCGTAACTCTTGCATTATTCTTCACAACAAAACCCCCAACAATACTATATATTGAACATTTTCTATTTGTATTACTATATATTGTAATAAATGCTTGTTACTTTGTAAAGTTTATCCCTCTAATGCATATATGATGACAACTATAATAATTAATCCTTATTCCTTAAGCCTTTTTCCTACAAACAAATAAATCCCTGAACGGAAATGCAGTATCCCCTCTGCGTCCATCCAAGAATTACAGAAAATGTTTATTATTTAGGAAAAAGATTTATTATAATTGTCAACGTAATACTAAAGAAACTTACCCTATAGTACATTTAACATTTTGTTACAAGTATTGCAAATTGTAAATGTGGTAATTTGATATTTATAGTAAGACTTTTTATTATAAGCAATACAAAATTGTATTTATTAATATTATAAGAATTCAATAGGAAGTTTTCAATCATGTCTACAATTCTATAGTACTAATAGTATATTAAGTATTCGAACGATTTGGCGGCACAGGCCATTGGATTGCTTATCCTCGCACGCAAAACATTTCCAAACCAATACCTATGTAGCTATTCTTTTAAATACTTTCTATATTAATACCTGTCAAATAATGACACCCTATTACGTCCCTGACCTTTTGCCTTATATAATGCCTTGTCCGCTAATCCTATAAGATAGTTTATTTCTGTTTTTTCTTGAACTGTAACAACTCCAATACTAATTGTAACTTTACATAATATATCTTGTTCACAACTAAAATTATTTTCTTCAACCATTCTTCTAATTCTCTCTGCTAACCTATATGCACCATCAGCATCTGTATCTGGAAGAATTATAGCAAATTCTTCACCTCCCCATCTTACAACACTATCATTAACTCTCACATTATGCATAAAAATACCTGCAATTTGCTTTAGTATATTATCTCCTGATATATGTCCATATTTATCATTAAACTCCTTAAAATTATCTACATCCACCATAAGTAATGATATTGAAGACTCACGTTTTCTTGTTTGCTCCATTTTATATTTCATTTCCAAGTAAAAGAAACTCCTATTTCCTAAACCCGTCAAACTATCTTTGTAAGCCTGACTATATAGTGTTTGGATTTTCATAGCTCCTACAAAAGAAAAAAACATAGCGATAACTGTAACCATTAACCATATAAATAAATCATATTTTTCTGCTACATAGAAATCAATAAAATACCCTAGCACATGAAGTATAAAGGCATTTACCAATAAAATAACTGGCATAAACCTGTAGAAAAACCTTCTCACTACTAATTGCCCTCTTTCCTATAATATTTCTAATAAACTAAATACCATTGCTTATCATAATATTTTTCTTTGCACAAAGTAAAGAAAAATCATCTGAAAATTTAAATAACATCTTCTTCAGCACTATTAATTTCATTCATAAACATAAAACCTTATAACAAGTCTAAATCTAATGTATATCACAAATCATTTTGCTGATTATATTACTTAATTGACAGAGCATATTATATTCTTTATATATTTAAGCTGTTCTTTTATTAATAAAAAACTTGATCCTTTATGAACATATAGTAAATAATTGGTAAGACTCAATTTTTTCGAAATTTTATCTACATCCATCCCTTTCTAATTATATATCTGTGATTTATTTTTGTTTTATAGTAGTATTCTATTTTATTTGATATATTCCTACACTTACATGAATATTTTATCTTATAATGTAAAAATCTTCAAAGGTTTTTAGCGCTACATGGGTAATTTATTTTAACCCATTTAGTTTATTTTATGTTGTATACATTATCTGTAAAGTAAACTAGAGGGGTGTTTGAAAATGGATTATAAAAAAATTGGTGAGAGAATACAAAAGGAAAGACTAGGACTTGGTTTAACTCGCGAAAAAATTGCCGAAATTCTTAATTTATCAGCAAATTTTATTGGTCAAATTGAACGCGGAGAAAAGAAAATGAGCCTTGCAACTATGGTAAAAATCTCCGAATGCTTGCGAGTTTCAATTGATTATTTGATATATGGGAAAGATACCGAAGATGAAAATATTAATGATGATGAATTAACCAATCTAATAAGAAAATGCTCTAAACTTGAACGTTCACTTATTTTAGATATTGTAAAATCCATAATACCATACATAAAAAAATAAATACTTAATCTTATATATTATCAAAAGAACTTTTTTGAGATTTATTATTTATGAAACACTGTACCTGAATAGAGTCATTCTGCTTCAATACAATTATTGGAACAATTTTTACATATTCATTGAAACAAAATAATTAGAGTGCAGAATTTTATGATTCTACACTCCAAAACTTGAAATTAATTCTTTGATTTATGCTTCTTTTATCTGATCTGAAAAATATTTTTCTATAACTCCTATCATGTCATGCTCTTCTGCCCACTCATATGCTTCCATCTCTGAAATCGGGATTATGTTTTCTCCACCTGTCCAAGAATTTGAACTAACTAAAGTAGCATACTCTGTTCTGGCACCACCTTCTCCATGAATAAAGTAGGCTCCGCTTTTAGTCCTATATAATGCCTCATAAAAATAATTTACATCACTGTAACCATTGCCAAAGGAATATTCCCCCAATAGTTCTGCAGTATCAGTATTGTATAGTTTATGGTTTATTACTTTTTTCATATATGCATCACTCCTTTTATTTCATTAGAGTTTTGATAAATTCTATTTATGTACTTTTATTTAGTTTAGGAATGTTGCATCTTATATGATATATGACTTAAGCAGGGTTACTGATTTCTCTTGGTCTCCCTTGCTATGTTTATATACTATCATATTTATATTATATACTCAAATTTTACTCAAGAAAATTTTTAAAGCCTGTTGCATCTTCATATTATCCTTTATATTAAGGTATATAGTGATTCTTGAAACTGGACCACCTGTATTGGTTTAATAGATTGTTTATTAAAACTACTATTAATGAGTATCTAAAATCATCTTTCTGTTAACGTCAACGTGATGTTGACATTAATAAAATTAAACATAATATACCTTTAGATAATATCCCCTTATTTATTTGTTCATCTCTGTTCCTTGACTGACAAAACTTTATTTTCATTTTAACAAAACTTATCTAAAATTCTTTTCTAAAAAAATTTTTTCCTTATTTCTTTTTCTCTAATTCCTTAATCCTAACTATATACTAATCAAAAAATATTTTATCAAAAATAAAAAAAAGTTATGTTACAAAAGTTGACTAAAAGCTTGAAATTTAGCCATTTGTTAATATTTGTTAATTTTCTATAAACACTCTAAATTTTATTTTTTCTAAAGAGACTTTCCATTTTATTTCTAAAATGGTATCTATAAAAGTAAATAATGTTCTGTTGTGAAGCAGTGGCAAGGACAAAGAAATAAGGGAAAAAGACTATTGATTTTCCTATTGCTTTTTCCCTTCTATTCTTTAATTATAAAGGCTTTCGCCTTATTTTTCTATTACTTTTCTAAATTATTTATCTATTGTTTCTTCCTTTTTTAGCCTAAATTCATAACATAACTTTATTTTCTCTAACAAAACTTTTTTTGCCGTGATAAATGTTTTTTTGTGTTAAACAAAAATATACAAGCTTTTATATTTCTTTCCTGCCCTCTAAAGCTTTTGATAAAGTAACTTCATCCGCATACTCTAAATCTCCACCTACTGGTATACCGTGGGCAATCCTAGTTACTTTAACCCCTAAAGGCTTTAGTATCTTTGATATATACATGGCTGTAGCCTCTCCTTCAATATTAGGATTTGTGGCCACTATAACCTCTGTTACATCTCCACTCATTCTGGTAATAAGCTCTTTTATTCTTATATCAGAAGGGCCTCTGCCTGCCATAGGAGATATATTTCCATGAAGTACATGATATACTCCATTAAATTCCTTTACTTTTTCCATAGATATAATATCCTTTGCCTGCTCTACTACGCAAATTAAGGCTTTATCTCTATTTGGATTTCCACAAATAGCACAAGGGTCTTTATCTGTGTAATTTCCGCATACAGAGCAGTATTTTATGGTTCCCCTAGCCTGAACTAACGCTTTAGCAAATTCCTCTACTTCATCTTTAGGTAGATTTAATATATGCAAAGTAAGCCTTTGAGCGGTTTTATGTCCTATGCTAGGTAATTTAGCAAATTCCTCAATAAGTTTTTCTATTGCAACTGGATAGAATTCCAATTTATTTTCACATCCTCATAAACTTATTTTAGGCATACATAACTGTATGCCTAAATTAGTGGTAAATAACTACTATATAAATTTATTAAAACATTCCTGGTAAGTTAAATCCACCAGTTAATTTACCCATTTCCTTTGCTGTTTCTTCTTCTGCTCTCTTTAATGCTTCACTGCACGCACTAAGAATTAAATCCTCAAGCATTTCAACGTCATCTGGATCTACTACCTCTGGTTTTAGTTTTATATCTACTATTTGCTTCTTGCCATTTGCCACTGCTACTACTGCTCCACCACCAACAGAAGCTTCAAATTCTTTATCCTCGAGTTCCTTTTGCATATCTTCCATTTGCTTTTGGAATTTTTGAGCTTGCTTTAATAGATTATTCATATTTCCGCCCATTCCTGGGAATCCACCTTTTGCCATAAATTAATACCTCCTTAATTTAAACCTATTCATTATTATATATTATTTTAATTGTTTGTGCAAAAGTCCCTTATTCCCCAATACTATGAGAAAATATAAGAGAAATAAGCACTATTTACTATATAGAATATAATATTAAAATTACCCTCTTATTGACATTGTTATCTTAATTTTATATTTACTCATCAAGAACTTCCACTAATTCTTCTCCAAAGGTTTCAATTAACCTCTTTTCTGTAAGATCATCCACTACCTCTTCATCAGAGTCTATGCTATACTTAATTTTAACTCTTTCCCTTAGAATCTCGGAGAATATATCTTCAACAATCTTTCTATTATCTTCCTTTTCTAACCTTTGCTTATTGAAAGAAAATTGTTTTTCATATTCTATCTCTATGACTCCTCCACTGCAGGCTGCAGGTTTTCCTGTTACTATAGAAGCATACACCACCATATGCCTTCTTGCCTTAATGGTTTCTAGTATGTCCTTCCAGGACTTTCTTACATCATCTAAACTAAGAGTGGAATTTTCATTAAATCGCTGTACTGGTTTTACCTTTGCTTCTTCTTTTTCTTCAGAGGTTGAAGCTTTAGTTACCTCTCTTTGAGGCCTTTGCGCTACAGTTTCGCAGGCCACTGTTATCTTTCCTTGTTTTATAGCCTCTTCTAATTTATTTATTCTTGCTAGCAGCACTTCCTTTGAAGTATCATATTCTATTTTGCACATTTTTATAACTGCTAGCTCTAAATAAACTCTACCTTGCTTGCTCCACTTGGATTGCTCCTCCGCCTCCTGTAGAATTCTTATACATCTCATTATCTCTTCTACTCTTATTTTTTCGCCTTGTTCCTTTAGAAGCTTTATATTTTCTTCAGACATATCTACAACTTCTTCGGGATTATTGCTTATTTTCACCATTAAAAGGTTACGAAGATGGTTTATCATGTCTTTAATGAAGGTATGAATATCCTTTCCTCCAAAAACAATTTGATCTATATTCTTCATAGACTTTTCGATATCTTTTCCTATTATAGAGTCCATGAGCTGTACTAGACTTTCATTGGTAACTAATCCAAGCATGTTCACTACGTCTTCATATTCTACCTTGCCGCCTCCCATGGATATAGCTTGATCTAATATACTTAAAGAGTCTCTCATAGCTCCATCGGACATTCTTGCAATAAGATTTAAACTCTTATCATCTGCAAAAACTCCTTGCTGCTTAACAATTCTCCTAAGCCTTATAGAAATATCTTCATTTTTTATTCTCTTAAAATCAAACCTTTGGCACCTAGATAATATGGTTATGGGCAGCTTTTGCGGGTCTGTGGTAGCCAATATAAATACTACATTCTTAGGTGGCTCCTCTAAGGTTTTTAGAAAAGCATTTACCGCACCAGTAGAAAGCATATGAACTTCATCCATGATGTAAACCTTGAATCTTGCCTCTTGTGGAGGATACTGCACATCATCTATTATGTCTCTTATATTATCTACTCCATTATTTGAAGCTGCATCTAATTCATTTACATCTATAGCTAACCCGGAATTTATCTTTTGACACATGTCACACTGATTACAGGGTTCTCCCTCCCTTAAATCTAAGCAATTTAAGGCCTTAGCTAATATTTTCGCTGTGGAGGTCTTACCCGTTCCTCTTGTGCCGCAAAATAGGTAGGCATGAGCTATTCTTTCTTTTTTAATTTGATTTTTTAAGGTTATGGTTATGTGTTCTTGACCTACTACATCATCAAAGGTTCTAGGTCTCCATTCTCTATATAAAGCTGTATAAGCCAAAGGTATCACCTCACTATTATTATAGCCTATATATCTATGCTTTAGTAAACAATCTACTTTGCATTGTATATACCTATTATACTATAAAAATACTTTACATAGAGTAACATATTTGAAAATTACTTAGTCTTTATATATTGAATATTTTCAGCCTTTGGCTTTGGAATCCCTAATGCCTTTAAGCTATCTTCATTTATATATATATCTGTTTCCTCTGATATTTTAATAGGCATTTTTGATATATCCTTTCCTTTTAATACCTCTACCGCCATTTTACCTGCTTCATAGCCTAACTTGTAATAATTGATACCTACAGTCGCTAAAGCTCCCGCTTCTACTGAGCCTTTTTCTGCTGCTATAATAGGAATTTTAGCCTCTAGGGTGCTTTTTGCAATTATTGGCATTGAAGACACTACTAATTGATCTGTAGGTACATAAAGTATATCTATCTTCTTCACTAGGCTGTTTATGGCACTGCTAACATCATTAGTACTTGAAACTCCTGTAGTTATAATCTCATAATCTTTTGCTGCTTTCCTTAATTCTTCTACTTGAACCTCGGAATTTACTTCACTGGTATTATATATAACTCCTATTTTTTTAGCCTTAGGCATTAGCTGTTTTATTAAGTCTAACTGCTTCTCTACTGGTAAATAATCTGAGGTTCCTGAAACATTTGTTTCTGGTTTATCTAAAGACTTTGCTATGCCTGCTTTTATGGGGTCAGTAACTGCAGTAATCATTATAGGAATGTCCTTTGTAGCATTATAAGCTCCTTGAGCTGAAGCTGTAGCTATAGCAAAAATTAAATCCTTCTTTTGAGACACGTATTTTTTGCCTATGGTTTGAGCTACAGCTATATCCCCCTGCGCATTTTGATATTCTATTTTTATATTATCTCCATCCTTATAACCATTTTCCTCTAAAGCCTTCATGAAGCCTTCCCTGCTTTGGTCTAAGGCCACATACTCTACTATCTGGCTTATACCTATATTTATAACCTTCTTGCCACCTTCAGCTTTTGTACATCCTGTTAGCATAATTCCAACTATCGATATTAAGGCAATTAATTTTTTCATAGCAATTCTCCTTTACACTGCGTATTCAAATTTTTCTAATATATTTTCTATAGTCAATCTCTTTTTCTGCTCTCCTTCTAAATCTAGAATGATATCACCCTTATGCAGCATAATCAATCTATTACCATATTCAATGGCATCCTTTAAATTGTGAGTAACCATCAGTGTGGTAATATTTTTTTCTTCCACAAGCCTTCTTGTTAACTCCATTATCTCCTTTGATGTCTTGGGATCTAATGCTGCGGTATGCTCATCTAGCAATAATAGTTTAGGATTGGAAACACTAGCCATTATAAGACATAATGCCTGTCTTTGACCTCCAGATAAATACTTAACCTGTACATCCAAAAGTCTTTTTAAATCTAAAGATATATCTTTTAGTAAAGCTTCTAAATCCTCTGTTTTATGTCTTAAACAATATTTCAAATTAATTAATTTTCCTTTATTTAAGGCTAAAGATAGATTTTCTCTCACAGTCATAGAGGGGCATGTACCCAAGGAAGGATTTTGAAAAACCCTACTGATGATTTTTGTTCTTTTATGTTCGGGTACTTTACTTAAATCCATACCTTTCAATAAAATGCTTCCAGAGGTTTCATTAACAAGCCCTGAAAGTACATTTAATAATGTGGACTTCCCTGTACCATTACTGCCAATTATAGTAATAAAATCTCCTTTTTTAATATTTAAGCTTAAATCTGAAAATAGTATGTTTTCACCCACATAGGAGTTATGAAAGCTTTTTGATAAGTTTTGTATCTTTAACATTTAATAAATTCCCCCTCCCTCTTCTACTCTCCTTATTCTTTAATCCGCTAAGAGCTAGGAATAAAATTATCACTATGGATGTGACCATTTTTAAATCCACAGGAGTAAGCCCTATATTCATTGCAAAATATATAGTTATCTGATAGATTAAGGTTCCCATTATCACTAAGGTAGTGTCTTTTACAAAATTAACCCTTTTAATAACTGATGTTCCTAAGATTATGGATGCTATGCCTAACACTAAAGTACCGATTCCCATAGATATATCTGAAAATCCTTGATACTGAGCCATTATACTTCCTGCAAAAGCAACAAGTCCATTGGATAACATAAGACCAAGTATCTTAACTTTCCCTATTTCTATGCCTAAGGATTTAATCATTTGAGGGTTATCACCCACTCCTTTTAATGTATAGCCTAGGCCTGTCTTCAAAAACATATCTATAGAAATCTTTATTACCATTACAAAAACTAACGTAGTTACTAATGGATTAAAATTATAAAATATATTCTCATTTGCAAAGATAGGTATATTAGCCTTTCCCATGATCCGTAGGTTTAATGAATATAATATACCCATTACTAAAATTCCAGAAAGTAAATTCGATATCCTTAGCTTTACATGGAGTATTCCTGTTAATAAGCCTGCTATACCTCCTGATAATAGTGCCACCATCACTCCTAAAATCGGTGAATGCCCACTTTTCAGCATTATAGCTATTACTGCTCCTCCTAAGGAAAAGCTCCCGTCTACAGACAGATCAGGGAAATCCAATATGCTATAGCTTATGTACACCCCTAATACCATAATTGATAAAATTAGCCCTTGTGTTAATACAGCTTCCATTGCCTCCATAAAATTTCTCCTTTCTAATTTTTCTTATTTTGAATATAAAAAAACCACAGAGAACATCCTGTGGCTTAATAAATACAAACGCAAAAAAACGTAAAAGCCACATAGACAACCTATGTGGCTTTCTTTACAAGATAAACGAAAAACTTACACTCATAGCCAACATAGATACAACCCTCAATTTCAAAGCATTGCTGGGTTTGTACCTATGCTTTAATTCTAGATACAAACCCTATCTAAATTGGCTACTAAAGACAAATTGTACTTTTTCATTTAATAAGTTTCTCATTTTCTAATCCTCCTAAAAAATATTAAACCTAGTCTACCACCTATGCTTTTTAATGTCAAGCAAAAAATAAAAAAGAGAGTATCAAAACTCTCCCATACTCTAAAACTATTATGTAAACCGTGCACCTCACGTCGACTTTAACATACAAGCGTTACCTATACAGTTAGCTCAAGCTAGGTTAATCCACGGCACACGGAAGTGACCACTTACCGCTGCTTCCTTCCGGACCTGACGGGGTTTATGGGCTTCCGTTGCGTGGGACCCAGCTCTCAACACCACTTTTATAGGTCAGACCTTACAGATTAAAGCCTAAGTGAGGAATTCAATCCTGCTATAGCGGATTGCAGGTTACAGGGCACCGCTGACTCCCCATCTAGCACGGAAAAATAAAATGGCGGAGAGAGGGGGATTCGAACCCCCGGTAGAGTTTCCCCTACACACGCTTTCCAGGCGTGCTCCTTCAACCACTCAGACATCTCTCCATATATTATTGTTGTTATTCAATTGTCACAATGGTTATTATACTATCAATCAACTTATATTTCAATAGTTTTTTCTCAATTAATTGTTTCTTGTTTATGAACATTTTTACATAATATATTTCACATTATTAAATTGAAAATTATTTCTAAATAATGATATTAAAATATAAACATATTTCTGCTTTCGGAAGCTATCTTCATATTTTTTGTAGGGCTATTATTGCTGTATAGGTTTACATGATATAATTTGTATTGGGGGTGTATTTATGAAAAAGAAAGATTTATTATGGGCACTTGGTCTAATTTTAATTATTTTCATACTTGTCTATCCAGATACTCATAAACTTTTTATCGAAGCTACTAAAAACTATCCTTATATAATGGGATTTGTCAAGGTATCAATCCTTGCTACCATGGGGGAGCTCTTAGCTATAAGAATAACTACCGGAGACTTTAAAAAACCTACAGGAGTTCTTTATAAGTTTATAATATGGGGTTTCATAGGTATGGTATTTGTCATAATGTTTGATATCTATGCTGGTGGAGTTTCTTTTGTAACTTCAAAGGGACTCTTACCTAAGGTTGGTGGTGAAACTCTATCAAAGGTTATTAATGCATTTTTTATCAGTGCTATTATGAACTTGACCTTTGCTCCAACCTTTATGGCTTTTCATAGAGTGACGGACACTTTTATAGAAATGGGTAATGGAAGGTTAAATAAGATTTTTAGCTTAAAAGTCTCTGAGGTTTTAAAATCCATAGACTGGAATGGGTTTATTGGTTTTGTAGTTTTAAAAACTATACCTTTATTTTGGATTCCAGCTCATACAGTTACCTTTATACTCCCTCCAGAGTATAGGGTACTGGTAGCGTCCTTCCTCTCCATAGCCTTAGGCGCCATTCTTGCCACCGCAAAGAAAAAATAATATTAGAGCAAGATATATTAATACATATAAAGAGGAGCATCTTTTACATAGATGCTCCTCTTTATATGTATTATTCACCATTTATACCGGTATTCATATTATACAATAAGATTAATTTTTTAATAAAGTATAGATTTAAATATTAACTGTTATAAAGTTAATGTTTAAATCTATACTTTAAGAATAGAAGGAGGAGTCATGCTTTATTGTACTTTAATTTGTGATATTAAATCATCTAAAAAACTTAAAAATAGAGAGGAAATACAGTACAAAATAATTGATATGTTAAAAGCGGTTAACACAAAATTTAAAGATATTATTGTATCTCCCTTTTTAATAACTTCCGGTGATGAATGGCAGGGCCTTTTAAAATACCCTTGCGACTATAAAAAAATAATAAGATTTTTTAATGAGTTTATTCCTGATGTACAATTTTATACTGGAGTAGGCATCGGCTCCATATATATTCATAATTTTGAGCTTACAGTAAATCAATTGGACGGGCCCTCTTTTCATAGAGCTAGAGAAGCCCTAAAATTTGCTAAAAGAAATAATTTGCCCTTGGTAATTTTATTTGATGATTGGAATAATATTTAGACTCTTTATTATTATTCCCCCAGCTATAGCAGTTATAAAGCTTATAAAAGTACCAATAATAAAGTATTCAGCAAAGCTGCTATCATCTAGCTTTTTAAACCTAGCAATAGATTTTGCCGTAAGTACAAAGCCTATCATTTGAGGTTGCCCTATAGCCATAACTAATAATATAAAGGTTCTTTCTAGTATTCCAATTATAAACCCACCATCCCTAGCTCCTGCGTCTGTATCTCTTACTTTATTGCTTACAATAAAACCATTATCAATAAGCTTAGAGTATGCTTTTAAATTTACATTACTAATATACTTACGTATAAAAACCCCACTTACCCAAGTGCATAGTAAAAAAATAATACTTAGCACAAGCCATCTATCAATTATATTGATGTCACTGGGATAGGTATTTATAATAATAGCAACTTCTTTCAAAAAAGCATTTATATTTAAAGATGATACTACAATAACTATCACTATAACATGGAGCACTTGGTCTATAATAAATAAAGCTATATCATTTTCTAAGGAAGCCTTGAATTTAAATGCTAAACTCTTTACTTCGTCTATTATAAAATGCATAAAAGCTGTATAAAATGAAATTTTAAAACAGATCAGAATATTAAGCTTTATTGGCTTGTCCAGAAAATAATATAGGGACAAAAGAAATAGCATTAGAAAGAAATGCATACAACTATGTAGTGCATTTCCTACTAGTCCCTTTTTTAAATCTTTACTAAATCTCATATTCAATATGCTTTTTTTCTGAAATATAAAGTCACAAAGTAAATGGCTAAAAAAAAGTAATAAAAAAATCCTAAAATCCATTTTAATTACCCTTTCTAATGGCACAATATAATTCCAGCAATGATTCTATAAGATAATTATTGTTATCAATTACAAAGTAATTAGAACTATTTAATTTTTGACTTATATCAGCTTTAGAAATATCTTGACTCTTCTTTACTATGTTATTATATGAGCCTAACTCCTCATAAAGCTCAATTATTTTTAATTGCTTATCTGTTATTTTATTTTTTAATATCTCATTATTTTCAATCAATGTATTTATAATCTTATTTATGGATACACCATTTGATTTATCATCATCACTAGTTAATGCTACCTCCTTATAGGTTGAAGAGCCTAGTGCATATTGTTCAATAAAAGGAAGCTCTTTAGCATTAAAATATATATTGTTCTTCTTGCTATTTAGCTCTTTATTATAAAATCTATTTTTATTTTTTACTATGTTTAAAGCCTCTCTCGCTTTAACAAAGCACTCTCCATCCATTAACCTTGTATCTTCATAAAGGTCCGTGCTAATAGTTCCTATACCAATACCGGCATATATATCTATGTTCTCTTTTCTTAAAAATTTCTGAAATGCAGCTATGATGTGATAGCTCTTGCTAGGCTTTCTTAAGATAATCTGCCATTCATCTCCTAAAACAAAAGTTATAGGAGATGCTAATATGTCTCCAAATTCTCTGTTTAGCTTTTGCATATGATTATTTAGATTTTCTTGTATTAGCTCTCTATTCTTTAACCTTCTTGAGCCTACTATATCTATATTTATAACGCTGAATATTCTCATAAAATCATCACATCACCTTAAAATATTTTATTTTATGCTATAGTCAACTGATTTAAGTATATCGCTACTGTTAATTATACCATATTAATACAGTTCTATACCTGATTTTTTAAAAAAGTATATTTTAGACTATAACCGCTGATCATTCTTCTCTCTCAAGTCGTTGATAAATAATGTAATAAAAAATCAACCTAAAGATTAAATCTAAAGGTTGATTTTATCCTAACTAAATATATTCTTCTTTTTTCTTAACTTTAAATAAATTATTATGATGAGACCTACTACAATTCCTATAAGGCTGACAATCTGAGCTATTCTTAAGCCTCCTATTAACAAGCTATCCGTTCTCAATCCTTCTATAAAGAATCTACCCACAGAATAGAGCACTGCGTATAAGGAAATAACTAAGCCTTTTTCATTTTCTCTTCTCTTTATAAGTACAAACATTAATATAGCAAAAACCAACAAATTCCACAGAGATTCATATAAAAAGGTAGGATGGTAATAAGCCCCATCTATAAACATTCCCTTTTGTATGAAGGCTGGAAATTTACTTATAAACTCAACACTTACTTCTCCACCATGGGCTTCACTATTGAAAAAGTTTCCCCATCTTCCAATGGCTTGAGCTAATATAATAGCTGGTGCCACCACATCTAGCATAGCCACTAGGTCTAATTTTTTTACTTTAGTATATATCCATGCAGTACCTATTCCAAATATAAGCCCTCCATGTATGGCTAAGCCGCCTTCTCTTATATTAATAATAGACATTAAATCTCCTCTATAATTTTCAAATTCAAAAGCCACATAATAAAGCCTTGCCCCCACTATAGCCAAAGGAAAGGCGATTAAAAACACGTCTAATATCTTATCGAAATCTACATTTTTTAATTTACTATTGTAGCTAGATATTATTAAGGCAATTATAACTCCTAAAGTAATAATTATGCCGTACCATGTAACTGGAATTCCTAATATGTTAAAAGCAATCGGATTCAAGTGCATCACCTCAAAAATTTATTAAATCTATAAGCTTTATAATAAAGCATACGCCTATTCATTGTCAAACTACTATAAAAAAATTCAATATAATTCACTATAACCTATAGATATGTTTTTTTTATGAAGATAAAAAATTTACGGAGCACCTTCTAATATGTATTAGACTTTGCTCCGTAATTTATAGGGAAAGCTCTGATTTCTATATAGGGGGCTATATATTATTTTTTAGCTTTCTTTAAAGCATCTTCAACGGCTTCTATTACGCCCTTACTGGAGTTTGAAGCACCACTTATAGCTTCAACGCCTTCAGTTGTTTGTTTCTTTATTATATCAGGGATTACATTTTCTATAACTGGATCTATAAGATTTTTAGTTTCTTTATGCTCTAAAATCTTTATAGAATCTATCTTTCCTTTTTTAACCTCTACAGCAACCTTTATATCGCTGCTGGCCCCTCTTCCTACACCTTCATAGGAACCATCTTTATACTTACCACTATTTCCACAGCCTGCAAATATAGCCATAACCATAATTAATGTTAAAACTAAACTTAATATCTTTTTCATAATTTCCTCCTACTATTTAGAGAATTTAGCTGCACCTTTTCCTGCTATTCTTCCAAAGGTAACAATATCAGCTAAGGCATTTCCCCCAAGTCTGTTTCCTCCGTGAACTCCTCCAGTAATTTCTCCTGCTGCATATAATCCTTTTATAGGTTGTCCATTTTCTCCTACAACTTGAGCATCATTATTTATAACTAATCCACCCATAGTATGGTGTACTGCTGGAGTTACTTCTATAGCATAGAATTTAGGTTTATCTAAAGTTATTGGCATATCAGGACGTTTAAACTCTGTATCATTTTTAGCTGTAACTGCTGCATTATACTTACCAACTGTTTCTTTTAATGCATTCTTATCTATCTTTAACTGATCTGCTAATGCTTCTATTGAATCAGCTTCTGTTACTAGCTTCATATCGAAATATTCTTCTACAGCCTTTAAGCTCTTTCTCATACCTTCATCAAAGAATAAGTATGCCACTTTATCCTTTTGCTCTAATATAGCTTTTGAAACTACGTCTCTAGTTAATAATTCATTTACAAAACGCTTACCATCTTTATTTATAAGTATTGCACCATTACCTCTAACTGCTTCTGTAACCATTACACCTTTTCCAGGTACTACTGTTGGGTGAGTTTGAATCTCTGCCATATCTACAAGCTTTGAACCTGCTTTAGTTCCAAGCACTATACCATCTCCTGTAGCTCCTGCATGGTTAGTTGTAGCAAAACCTTTTAGTTCTGGTTTATACTTAACTACCATCTCTTGGTTAGCTGAGAATCCACCTGCTGCTATTACTACGGATTTAGCATTTATTGTATATTCTTTTTTGTCTTTATTTACTACTTTAACACCTGTAACATTTCCATCTTTATCTTTAAGTATCTCTTTAGCTTCATTCCAAAGTCTTACATCTATCTTTCTATCTTCAGCTGCTTTTTTTAGAGTTTGTACTATAGTAGCTCCTACTGCTCCACCACCTGATGGTCTGTGAGCTCTATTAACACTAGCTCCTGCTAATCTACCTACATCTGATAAATCAGCGCCTAATTTAGTTAACCATTCTACTGAGTTTTTAGCTTCAGTAGTTAATACTTTAACTAATTCTGGATTATTCTTATTGTATCCACCCTTCATAGTATCATCAAAGAATAATTGTTGACTATCCTGTACACCTGCTTTTTCTTGTTGTGGTGTACCAGCTGCATTTAATCCACCAGTAGCTCTATTGGTATTTCCACCCACCATTGGCATCTTTTCTAATACTACTACCTTGGCACCGTTATCATAAGCCTCTACCGCAGCAGCAAGTCCTGCTCCACCGGCTCCTATTACAACTACGTCCGCCTTTTCACTCTTTGCTGTCGAGCATCCTGCCATAATTGGAAGAACTAAAGCCACAGACATAACTAAAGCTAATATTTTCTTCATTTACTGTTTCCCCCTCAAATTGTTTATCAATAATAACAATTTGAGTATATTTGTTAAATAACAAACAATCAATAATTAGGTCTTATTATTCTTTTTGGTCTTTTTGGTCTTATTTTTTCTTTTTATACATATGACAGGGTCTTCCCACCCTACCATATTCAAACTCAATAGTTAATTTATCCTCCTTTAACATAAACTCTAAATATCTTCTCACTGTAACTCTAGCTAATCCTATATCTTCTGCTATTTGATCTGCTGTAAAATTCCCCTCAACGCTGCCTATATGCTCCCATACTTGAACATAGGTATGCTGGTTTAGCCCCTTGGAAAGCTCCATCTCCTCTTCTTCTTTTAAACTTTCATTAGAGTTTAATATGAATCTGTCTATCTCTTTCTGCTGAACGCTCTTCATGGTATTCATGCCTTCTAATCTGCATTTGTATTGATTTAAAGCCTCTTTAAACCTTTGAAAGGTAAAAGGTTTGACTAAATAGTCTATAGCCCCATACCTAAAAGCCTCCTCCACCGCTTCTATGCTTCTGTCCGCCGTTATTAATATAACATCACATTTTATTTCCTCTCTCCTAAGCCACTTTAAGAGCTCAATACCATTTCCTTTTGGCAAAAATATATCTAAAAGAATAAGCTGAGGCATATCTTTAATGATTATTTCTTTTGCTTCCCCAATATCTCCTGTGGAGGCCAGCAGTTTAAACCCCTCAAGCTTATCTAAAAACATTGAATTTATGTCTCTAACCATAGGGTCATCTTCAACTATCATAACTCTTATCATACTTCCACCTCATTCATAGGTATTTTTACTGACCAAATAGTTTCTTCTCCCGTAATATAACTTATGGTTCCATTAACAGAATTCAAAATTTGCTTTACATTATATAAACCGTAGCCTCTTTCTCCTTCTTTTGTGCTAATACCCTTTTCGTAAATGGAATCACCAAGTTCCTTAGGTATAGCTTCGCCATTATTAGTGACTTCTATTAAAAACTCATTCATTCTTTGCAGCACTTTGATTTTTATAAACCCCCCTGCTTTCCCTATTACTGCATCTATAGAATTTTCTATTAAATTTCCCACCACACAGCAAAGCTCATCTTCTCTTATATCTCTAGGTAGTGATCTAACGCTGCAGCCCTCATGAATTTTGAAATCTATCCTAGCTTCTGAAGCCTTATTGTATTTAGCTAATATAAGAGCGCTTAAGGTTACATCCTTTATCCTATGAGTTAAAATATCTAAAATATCATTTCTCACTTTAGTGGTGTCATATATAAAATCCAAAGCTTTATCATACTTTTCAAGCTGTATTAATCCCGAAATAGTGTGAAGCTTATTCATAAATTCATGATTCTGCGCTCTTAAGTCCCAGGTCATTTGCTTTATGCCTGTAAGCTCCTCTGCCATTTGTTTTACCTTTGTTAAATCTTGAAAGCTAGCTAAAACCCCCATGAGTTCTCCCCTTTCATCGATTAAGGGGCAATAGTTGCTCATGATGGTTATCTGTGCTTTTAATTTTTCTTCAACATTATATATGGGCTTTTTAGTATTTAATACCTCTACAAATTTACTAGAATACTTTTCACTTAATATGTTTTTCCCCACATAATCTCCTTTAAGCCCTAAAATATCTCTTCCCGCCTTATTTAACAAGGTTATTTTACCCTCTCTATTAATGGCAATTAAGCCTTCATTCATGCTCTCTATTATAGCTTGCTTTTCCATTACCATCCAAGCAATTTCTTTAGGTTCTAATCCTAAAATTGTCTTTTTTATGTTTAAAGATAAAAGGGCAGCTCCTGTGACGCCTATAACCATAGCCAATAGAATATAAGGCAAAAAATCATATAGAAGATTTTTGAATTCTTGAGATATCCATCCAGTCAATATACCAACGCACACTGCCCCAATCTGCTCTCCATCCTTATAGATAGGTGTAAAGGCTCTTAAGGACTTACCTAAGGTTCCAATTCCTTCTGTAATATAGGATTCCCCCGTAGTTAATACCCGGTCCTCATCACCTCCACTAAACTTTTTCCCCACATTATCTGGTATAGGATGAGAATATCTTATAGCATTCATATCCATAACAGTGATGAACTGAACCCTAGTCTTTAATCTTATTTTTTCAATTAAATATTGTATGGTAGTGCTGCCGTTAGGTAGTAATAGATTATCTTGTACTTCTTTCATTGATGCTACAGACGTAGCTATATCCATAGCATTTTTCCCCATCTGATCTTTTATAAGCTCTTTCATTTTTTTCACAGAAAACCATACCGCTATGCTTAGAGTAAATAGTAATATAGCTATAATTAAAAGAGTTATCTTCTTTTGCAGCTTCATAGAAATCTCCTTTTAAATAAAATACTTATTGTTAACTTTTTGTCGAAATATAGTATGTTATAATTATATCAAATTTAATAAAAATTAGCTTGTCTTAATAACAAGACAAGCTAATTTTTATTACATCTCTGCCATAGCTTTTACTGATGTAACGTATTCAGAAGGAGTCATTTAGTACAGTTTTTAAAGGCCCTAGAAAAATAATTTACCGAATTATAGCCAATCTTCTCGGTAGTTTCTGTAAAATTGTCCTTACCTTCTCTTACACAACATTTCAAGTATATCTTTATCATTTACTCCGATCCATATAACTGATGGTCTTTTTTTATTAGCCTGTCATAATACTTCTTAATTTTTTATTCATGTTTTTTTTCCCTTAAATTTTTTAACTTTTACATTTTAGCGCTTGATTTCATCTCGTGTTTACAATTTAATAAATTTTCATCGTAAATAATAGCGACAATTTCTAAAAATCATTGACAATAATGCTATTATAAGTATTTTCTCCATATCAGATTATTAAATATGGGGACAAAAAACAAAATTATATTATCTTTCGTTATTTATATATTTAGCTAAATAATAAAACCTTCTAGCTGAATAGATAAAGAAGTCCTTATAAGCAGAACAATATTTATTCAAACTAGGCTTTCCATGATAAAAGGGTTCTCTTTCTCTTCTGCATCCTCCTCTGCATAGATTAATCCACTGACATTGCCTACAGTCCTCCCAAATATAGTTTGAGTTACTTATAAACTCCATAGCTTTTTCAGATCTTCTAAGCTCCTCAATATTGCTCTCTAAGATATTTCCCATATACCAGTTATCAAGTACGTAAAAGTCACAAGGATATACTCCTCCATTTGACTCTATTACAAACTGGCAACTGCAAACTCCATTCATACCACAAGCCTCAGTCCTATAGCCCATGACCCTTCTCAATAAATTATCAAAGTATCGTATGCTGACTATTTCATTATTTAAAATGTCCTTATACCATAAATCAAAAGTGTCTTTTAGAAATTGTCCGTAGATTTGAGGCTTTAGTGAGTATTCATAATTCTCTGGTTCTTCTTCTAGTGGATCTAAGCAAGGTATAAATTGAATATACTTAAAATTATTTTTTTTAAAAAAGCTATATATCTTTTTCCCATGTCTAGCAGCTTCTGAGGTCACCACATAAAGTATGTTATATTCTATCTTATACTTGTTAAATACTTCTACTGTTTTCATAACCTTGCTAAAAGTACCCTCGCCATTCAAATCGACTCTATTCTTGTCATGTACATCCTTATGCCCATCCATGGAAAGTCCAACCAGAAAATTATTTTTGGACAAGAATTCTCCCCATTTGTCATCTATGGCAATGCCATTGGTTTGGATTGTATTAACTATATTTATATTTTTTTTATTATATTTCTTTTGAAACTCTATTAACTTCTCATAAAACTCTAATCCTGATAAGGTAGGTTCACCGCCCTGAAATGCAAATAAGCACTGAATATCAGCATACTCCAAAGCTTTTTTCACAATCTGCTCTAAGGTACTAATACTCATGATTCCATGAGATTTAACTTCTCTATTCTCAGCAATATTGTTATAAAAACAATACTTACATTTCAAATTACAACTGCTGGAAGCAGGTTTTATTAAGAGACTTAGCGGAGGCATCTATTCACCTTCTTTCCTATTATTAAATAAATAATAGGGCTGCCGACATAAGTCAACAACCCTTACATTGGTTACCAATATAAATTCCAATCCTTTAGCGCTCTTACTAAAGCTTCGAAATAATAGTAGTTTCCCCATATGCAACTTTCATATATACCATTTCCTTGAGGTTTTGCATAAACACCATGTTTTAACACAGCATTTTCTTTGCTGTCTACTTCGATTACATAATTAGTTGCTAGGGATTTTCACATACTAAGAGCTGCATTTTCATAGTACATTCTGTATTCATCTGTTAGTGGCATATATTTTAATGTCTCTATTATACCACAACCAGCAATGGCTACGGAAGAACTACCTCTTTCTTGATCCTTAGTACCTTCTGTAAATATTAAATCCCAATAACAGATTTCGTCATTGTGGCCTTTATATAATCATCAGCACATCTAAAGGCAAAATATATATAATCATTACTATACATTGCTTTAACCTCAGTCTCTAATCTAACCTTACTTCCTATCATTACTTCAATTAAAGTAATAGCCTTAACTCCTTGCCATTCTTCCTTATCTAATAAACCATCAATAGTTATATTATGATTTATTTTTTTGCAATTGTATGATTTCATAATGCCGCTCCTATCTCACACGGTTCTTAATAAATTTTATAATAAATCACATTTATAGCTGTTGTCAAAGGATTAAAAATAAAAGGTTGCGACAAAATCTATTATTCGCAACCCAAAACCTTGAATTTACCTATATTAGAGTAAACTATTTTTATATATGTTAAATATGTCTTCAAATTCTATGTTCTCTGGATGATTTTTTAGCTTTGCTTTATTTTCAACCATGGATTTAGTATAATCTATTATCTCTTCCTCTGCTATTTCTATATTAAGCTTTAATAATGATGAAAGTATATGTTGTAATTCATCTAAGGATTGAAGGTTCATTAGCCTTAATATGTTATTTACCTTATCTTTATTCTTAAATACTTTTAGGTACTCTCCAAATAATATACCATTGGCCATACCATGAGGAACTCCTTTAAAATAGGTAAGCGCATAGCCCATACCATGAGGAAGGGATGTGCCAGTCTGTGCTATCAGCATTCCCCCTAAAGTAGAGCTTAACATAAGCTTTTCTCTCACAGAGTAATCTATGGAGTTATCTAATAAACTCTTCAAACACTGACCAAATAGCTCTATTCCCTTTTCGGCATACATATCTGTAATTAAACTTGCATTGACATTCAAATACCCTTCTGCTAAATGAGAAAAAGCATCTACCGCAGTATTTACCGTAACACTATAAGGCATATTTTCAGTATAGCTTGGGTCAAGAAAAGCTATCTCAGGAAATACAATCTGTCCCAAGTTTTTCTTTGTTTTTGCCTTATGATCAGTAACTATAGAATAAGGGGTTACCTCTGATCCCGTACCTGAAGTAGTAGGAACTGCAATTATTGACAGACTCTTTAGCCCAGGGCTAGTAAACACATTCTCTTTATTAATGTCTTCATTATTTATAAAGATCCCTATAGCCTTTGAAGCATCTAAGGGAGATCCCCCGCCTATACCAATTATAAAATCTACTTTTTCTCTTTTACCAAGCTCTGCCGCTCTCTCTATGGTTTCTAGAGAAGGATTCTCTTCTATTTCATCAAAGACTATATAATTTATGTTTTGTTCCTCTAGTGCCTTAACCATATCTCTATAGGAGCCATTAGCCTTAGAGGATTTTTTTCCTGTTATAATATAAGCTTTCTCACCATAGTTTTTCAACAATCCTTTATGAGTATCAATAACCTTTTTACCTAATAAAATCTTAGTAGGCATTAAATAATTAATAATCATTTATATCCCTCCCAGTAAAAATATTAGCACATGCTTCTATTATAGCCCATAAAAAAGATGTAAACCATATAAGGGTTACATCTTTTCGTTATAGTTGTTTGTTATCATTGAAATAAATTTACTTACTAAGCAAGGATCGAATTGGCTGCCTGCGCATCTATGTAGTTCTTCTAAAGCCTCCTTCTGCGTTACAAGACTTTTATAATGACTTTCATGGAGCATCACATCATAGGCATCAACTATACAAATAATCCTAGATAAAAAAGGTATGTCTTCTCCCTTTAACCCTCTAGGATACCCCCCTCCATCCCACCTCTCATGGTGATATAGTATGTATTCCGCTATTACTGTAAGCTCTGGTGATGAATTTGCAATATTGTAACCTATCTGGCAATGTCTTTTTACCGCATCCCACTCTTCCTCTGTTAAAGGGCCTCTCTTTTGAAGTACTGTTTTAGGTATGGTAATTTTACCTATATCATGTAGTAAAGAAAGCAGTATAAGCTTGTCTATATCTGCGCTGGAGATCCCTATGTACTTACCGAATTCTACGCATATAGTCTTTATCCTTTCACAATGTTCAGAGGTTTCCGAGGTACTTTCATATAAAGTCTTTTGTAAAGAAGATATGATGGCACTTCTTAAGCTTTTGCTCTCTGTAAGTTTATTCCTATACATTCTGCTTTCTGCTTCCTTTAACACCTCATCTATGTCTTCCTCTTCCTTTTCCTTCAAGGCATACCCTAAGGCTATACTAGGCTTTATAGGATTTAAACTGCTTTTTTCACAGTAAATCTTTATTGTATTTATTATATTAACTGTTTCTTCTTCTGTGATAAGAGGAGTTATTATAATAAACTCATCTCCAGCTATCCTTGCCACTACCGAGGTACTTAAACAGCTATTTTTTAATATATTTCCTACTTCTATCAAAAGCTTATCTCCCTCATTATGCCCAAAAGCATCATTCACTAGCTTTAAGCTATTTACGTCCCCCATTATAACGCTAATAGGATACACTTTTTTGTTATTAAATAATCTTAGTTTCTCTTCATAGAAGGTTCTGTTATATAAACCTGTGAGCTTATCATGATAACTCAAATATTTTATCTTTTCCTCTTCCTCTTTTCTCTCCGTTATATCTCTTGCTATCACTTGAATTTCATAGGGACTATGATTTTTATATAATATACATCTACTTAACTCTAGTATCTTTTCTTTTCCTTCTGAATCAATAAATCTAGCTTCTAGATTTGATATAAAATTTTTATCACTTAGTTTTAACTCATGGCTTATATCTAATAGATTATAATCCTCTGCATTTACTATATCTCTAATATCTTTACCTAATAATTCTTTAGGCTTATACTTTAATATTTTTTCGCAGGCTCTATTTATAGAGAGAATTCTGCCTTGCAGATCCCTGGTGTAAACTAGTTCTTGGGCGTTCTCAAAAAGATTTTTATACCTATATTGATCGATTTGTTTATGAAGCTCTACATTAGCTGTAACATCATAAAATATAGATACTACCTTTAGACAGGATAATCTAAATATGTAGTTTGCCTTCCAAAGCGCTATTCTTTCATCTTTATAATAAGAGTTTGGAAGCCTATAACTTTTACCTGTATTATAAACCCATTTTAGCACCTTTAAAAAATCACTATGCTCTAAAGAAGAAAAAATGTCTAGTATATTTCTACCAATATACTCTTCTTCTTTTAACTTAGTTATATCCCTTGCTGCTTCATTAAAAAAGTCCACAGTAAAGCTTTCTCCATCTTCTGTACTATATATAGCTATACCTACATCCATGCTAGAGAATATCTCTCTTATTATATTGGGGTCTATATAGTTTTTTTCTTGCATATTAATCATAACTCCATACCCCTCCATATAACCAAGGTGTTCTTAAATTTTCAATATATTTATCCCTTTATGATGTTGAATTAATTTACTTTAAGTCATATTTATTAGATTTTTGTATTTTTATGTTAAATTTATTATAACATTTATATAAAATTAAATATATAGAAAAATCAAAAAATTGAAATAAATTAAGAATAATACTTGTTAGATTAAACCTCTAGATTTAACAGAACTAGAATACTCAGTAGGAGACATATTTGTATATTTTTTAAATACTCTAGAAAAGTAATGTACTGACTCATAACCAAGAATATTTGATATCTCAGTAAAATTATACTTTCCTTCTCTTATAAATCTTTTGGCTTCCTCCATTTTTAGCATTCTAAAATACGCTATAACTCCCATGCCTATTTTTTTCTTAAAGATAGTCTTTAGCATTGTTCTGCCTATTGAAAATTTATAGCAAATATCTTCAAAGCTGTAATTTTCCTTTAAATTGTCCTTCATATATTCTATTATGTCATTAACAATATCTTCTTCTATTCTATCCTTGGTAGCAGTGGAAAGTCTCTCATTATTAGATATTTCCCCTTTTTCCCTTATAAGGCCTATTAAAAGCATCTCTAGGTATAGCTCTACCATTTGCTCTGCTCCAAAATTACTTTGCACATTTTTTTCTAATTTAACATGCATTGGATCCATCATATTAAGAAAAGCATCTTTACCTTCCTTTATTATTTCTGCCATAAGATTTCTGCCGTAGGTGCCTAATTTCAATATTTTACCTTCAAAAAATTTCATAGCTTCAGAATTGCATTCAAAGCTTACTATAACTATATTAGGAGCAATAAATCCATTAGCCCATACACTGTGAAACTCGTTAGGCTTGTGGAATACTACATCTCCTTGCTGAAGCTTATATCCATTCATATCAGCCATTATTTCAACTTCACCCTTGTCTACATATAGGATCTCCCAAAAATCATGCTTTTCTCCTTTATACACATAATTACTGGCTAGCTCATAATAGTGAATAGTAACTATTTTATCAATGTCTATAACTCTTGTGATTGGAGTTTTATAATACATTTTACCCTCCTATTTATATATAAAAAATAAATATGTCCAAAAGTGCAAATATTTTGACCTTAGCTCTAAATATATTCTCTACTTTACATTATAAAATAAAATTAAAGATTTAGAAAACTCTATTAAAATTTCTTATAACTAAACCCTTTCTCTATGTAAAATCTATTTTTAAAAAGGAGGTATTCTTTTATGAAACTTGGTGTAATCGTTATATTTAAACAAGGTGTAGATATAAAAGAAGAATTTAAAAAGCTAAAACATAATGGTTTTGAAACCTGCCAATTGATTTGCTGGGATCATACCATGTTTACCGATGAAAATGCTGAAAAAGTAGTAGAAGCTTCTAAGGAATATGGCATAGAAATAACAGCTCTATGGGCTGGTTGGCAGCAGCCTGCTGTTTGGAATTTCTACGAGGGACAACTTACTCTTGGCATAGTTCCAGAAACCTATAGATTTGCAAGAACCGAAAGAATATTAGAAGGTGCAGACTTTGCAAAAAAAATAAATGTTAAGGATGTAATAACTCATGCAGGCTTTATTCCTGAAAATCCTTATGATCCTAACTATGCTGGAGTTATAAGCTCTCTTAAATATATATGTCAGAAATTAAAGAGCCAAGATCAGTACTTCTTATTCGAAACTGGACAAGAAACTCCTATAACCTTATTAAGAGCTATAGAGGACATCGGTCTTGATAATGTAGGAATAAATCTTGACCCAGCAAACTTACTTCTTTATGGAAAAGCTAATCCTGTGGATTCAGTTAAGATATTTGGAAAATATATACGAGGGGTACACGCTAAAGATGGCGAATACCCAACTAACGGTAGATTCCTAGGACAAGAGAAGCCCATAGGCCATGGAAGTGTAAATTTCCCTGCGCTGCTAGCTGAGTTAAAGAACATAGGCTATGATAATGCCTTAACTATTGAAAACGAAATATTTGAGGATGAAAATCACTCAAGAACCGTATTAGAGTCTAAAAAATTACTAGAAGATATAATAATGAATTTATAAATAATATTTAAGAAAGGAAGTCTTAAGATGGACAAAATTTTAAAGGTTGGTTTAATAGGTATTGGTTTTATGGGAAGGGGACATCTTGATAATTACATCAGGTTAGAGCAAGAAGGTTTTCCTGTTAAGCTAGTTGCTATCTGTGATATTGACCCCGACAAATTTGAAGGAAAATTTATAAAAGGTAATCTAGATGTAGGAAATAATAAATACGATTTCTCTAAATACAATCTTTATACAGATATAGATGAAATGCTAGAAAAGGAAGATTTAGATTACATCGATACTCCACTTCCTACTTATATCCATGCAGAGGTGGCAGTAAAAGCTCTAAATAAAGGCTTACATGTGCTTTGTGAAAAGCCTATGGCTTTGACCTCAGAGCATTGTCAAAACATGATTGATGCTTCTAACAAAAACAATAGATTATTAATGATGGGACACTGTTTAAGATTCTGGCCTGGCTATGAGTACTTAAAGGAAACCGTAGATTCTAAAAGATATGGTAATGTAGTAAGTGGATACTTCTTTAGAGGAGGTTCTACTCCAAAATGGTCTTATGAAAACTGGTTATTAAAAGACGAAAAAGCAGGAGGAGCTCTTTTTGACCAACACATTCACGATGTAGATATGATCAACTGGCTTTTTGGAAAACCTGAGGCAGTCTCTACTATAGGTAAAAGTGTGATACCTGGCAGCGGCTATGATGCAGTTTCTACAAATTATATTTACCCAGACGGAAAAGTAATCAATACTCAAGATGACTGGACCATTAACGGAGAGTTCGGTTTTGAAATGACTTACAGAGTAAATTTTGAAAAAGGCTGCATAATATTTAAGGGTGGAAAGACTATAGACTACCCTCATGATGGAGCAAAATTTGAGCCAGAGCTTCCAAAGGAAGATGGTTACTATAGAGAAATTAAGTACTTCATAAACTCTATACTAAATAATACTCCAGTAACAGTTAATACCCCTGAAAGCAACAAAGCTACTATAGAAATAGCTGAAGCTGAAAAAATATCTGCTGATAATAAGGGCGCTATAACTCTAGTAAAATAATTTACAAACTCATAAAAAGGCGCAATGAGGTTATTTAATCATTACGCCTTTTTTATAATTAATTATCCACAGTTTTTTATAATATTTTAGTTTTATCCACAATATGATCAATTATTTTACTTCATACTGTTGATAGATATATCTAAAATCCATAAGTATTAGAAATACTATTAATTATTTTTTAAGATTGGTGGAATTAATTTATATACAACATCTACAACTATACCATTGTTAGTATCATAGTTCATATCTAATTGGACCATAACTTCATCATTTACTTTCCAGGTTTCTAAATAATGTAGAGCATTCTTACTCTTCACTAAATCATTATAATTTGGCATTTTCTCGATTCGATTACCAGCAGATGAATAGGTTGTTGGTTCACCAAATTGTTTATTTAATTCTTTATTTAGTCTCATAACTTCCTTATATCCTTCCTCAGAGTTTTGGCTATATCGATTGAGGTATAGAAGTCCATATAAAGTATTATTATTAATATCAAAAAGAAGCGATTGTGTAAAATATTCACTTCCAAACTTTTGTTTTTTCTTGTAATCATACATAGCTGGGGACTGCTTATTTTGTTCTATATTTCTACCTTCTTCTAGCTTTAAGCTTTTAAATACTTCACTTTTGCTTTTCCTCAAATTAGGGATTAGTATATTTTTAGGCACATTCTTAACCAAGTTTTTTTGAAGCTTATATCCTAGGAAACTAAAAATTGCAATAGTAATTAAAACGATTATCGTTATAAATATAGCCCTTTTCATTTTATGGCATCCTCCATATTATTTTTGATCAAGAAATAACATTGGTGTATTTAATACATAATACCATATGTACACCAATTTGTTAATATATGTTATTAATTAATGAAACAGGGAACATCCATAGATTTTGTTTTATCAAAATCTATGGATGTTCCCTTTATACAAAAATTGCATCGAAGTAGTTAAGAGTCAAGGCTTCTGCTACGTAAAACGTAAGCTAGTTACACTTCTTCGCGGCATAGTCTTTCTTTTACTTACTCCCTTATTTTTTACTCTAAGCCTTTTAAAAGATTAGCCATTTCTATTGCAGTCACAGCAGCATCATAGCCTTTATTACCAGACTTAGTGCCCGCTCTTTCTATGGCTTGCTCTATGTTATCCGTAGTTAGCACTCCAAAGATTACTGGTATTTCTGAAGCTAAGGACACACTGGCGACCCCCTTAGATACCTCTGCACATACATAGTCAAAATGTGGTGTGGAACCTTTAATGACTGCACCTAGACAGATAACCGCATCATACTTATTGCTTTTAGCCATCTTATTTGCTACTAGTGGTATTTCAAAGGCACCTGGCACCCAAGCTACTTCTATTTCCTCCTCCTTTGCTCCATGACGCTTTAATCCGTCAATGGCTCCTCCTAGTAATTTTGAGCCAATAAACTCATTAAACCTACCCACTACTATTCCAAACTTTAATCCTTCTGATACTAAATTTCCTTCAAATACTCTCATTTTTTTATTCCTCCCATTCTAATAAATGACCTAATTTTCTTTGTTTTGTTTTTAAATAAAATTCATTTTTTTCATTGTGATTCATCTGAATTGGCACTCTCTCCACTACTTCCATGCCATAGCCTGAAAGTCCAGAAAGCTTTCTTGGGTTGTTAGTCATAAGCCTTAACTTTTTCACCCCTAGGTCCTCAAGAATTTGAGCTCCTATTCCATAATCTCTCATATCCTCTGGAAAGCCTAAAGCTAAATTAGCTTCTACGGTATCAAGACCTGTATCCTGGAGAGCATAAGCTTTAAGTTTATTTATAAGACCTATTCCTCTTCCTTCTTGCCTCATATAAAGAAGAATACCTCTTCCTTCCTCCTGAATCTTTTTGACAGCTACGGCATACTGTTCTCCGCAGTCGCATCTTTTTGATCCTAAAGCATCACCAGTTAAGCATTCAGAGTGTACCCTTACCAGTACAGGCTCACCATCATTTACCTCGCCTTTTACTAAGGCTACATGATGTTCTCCATTTAGTTTATTTATATATCCATATATATCAAAGTCCCCATATCTTGTAGGCATCTTTGAAACCACCACTCGTTCTATAAGCTTTTCATTATGTCTTCTATAAGCTATCAAATCCGCAATAGTTACAATTTTAAGATTGTGACTCTTAGCAAATTCCATCAATTCAGGAGTCCTAGCCATGGTTCCATCTTCATTCATTATTTCGCATATAACTCCTGCAGCATATAGTCCAGCTAACTTTGCTAAATCTACTGCAGCCTCTGTATGTCCTGCTCTCTTTAAAACCCCACCCTTTCTAGCCATTAAGGGGAAGACATGTCCAGGTCTTCTAAAATCCTCTGCTATGCTATTAATATTTATAGCTTTTTGAATTGTAAAGGATCTTTCATAAGCAGATATACCTGTAGTAGTTTCCATGGCATCAATGGATACGGTAAAAGCAGTTTCATGGAAATCTGTGTTTTTTTCTACCATAGGATTTATGTTTAATTTCTTTAATCGCTGCTCTTCCATAGGCATACAGATTAAGCCTCTTCCATACTTAGCCATAAAATTTATGGCTTCTGGAGTAGCCTTTTCTGCGGCTATAATCAGGTCTCCTTCATTTTCTCTTTGCTCATCATCTATAACTATGAGCATTTTTCCTTGTTTTATATCCTCTAAAGCTTCTTCTATGGTGTTGAATTTATACATATTGATACCTCCTTATAATTATTTACATAAAACCATTACTCTTTAAAAAGTCCGCAGTTATATTGCTAGCTTTATCCTCTAAGGTTTTAAAGTTTAATAACTTCTCCACATACTTTCCTATGATATCGCACTCTAGATTTACCATATCTCCTATGTTTTTATTTAGCAGCGTAGTTTCCTTTGCTGTATGAGGAATTATACACACAGTAAACCTTTGATCATTCACATAAGTCACTGTCAAGCTTATTCCATCTATAGTGATTGAACCTTTTTCTACTATGTATTTTAATAGGTTGCTTTGGGTAGAAATTGAAATACAAGTAGCATTATCTTCCTTTTCAAGGGAAATTATTTTTCCTATGCCGTCTATATGTCCACTGACTATATGTCCACCGAATCTTCCCTCCGCCTTCATGGCTCTTTCAAGGTTTACTTCCTCTCCAGTACATAGATCTCCTAAATTACTTCTTCTCATAGTTTCTGCCATCACATCTACAGTAAAAGTATTCCTACTGAAACTAGTTACCGTTAAGCAAACCCCATTGGTACTTATACTATCTCCTATATTAAGGTCCTCAATAATTTTTTCTGCTTTAATGGTTAGTCTTGCAGACCTCTCACCTTTTGCTATGGCTTCTATCTTTCCTATCTCTTCAATAAGCCCAGTAAACAATTTATCTCTCCTTTTTTCTTACATATCCTTCTATTAATATATCCCCTTGAAAGTTTTTTACTGCTGTATCAAAAACATCAATACTATCTTTCATATACTCCTTACCTCTGCCACCTACAGGAGTTTTTGCGTTTTCTCCCCCAATTATTTTAGGGGCTATAAAAAACTGAACCTTATCTACTATACCTGCTTCTAGAGCTGAATAATTTAAGGTACTTCCACCTTCTAAAAGGATGCTGTCTATATTACTTTTCCCTAATTCACTAATGAGAAAGCTCAAGTCCACCTTACCCTGTTTTTCGGGGGTCTCTATAACTCTAATGCCTCTCTCCTCTAAAGCTTTAATCTTGCTTTTAGAAGCCCTAGAAGTGGTAGCCATAATTGTGCCAGCATCATCAGCTATGCTTAAAATTCTTGCTTCCATAGGTATTTTACAGCTGCTGTCTATTATTACCCTTGTGGGATTTACTCCATTTTCAAGTCTACAGGTCAATAATGGGTCATCCTTTAGAACTGTATTAATTCCTACCATAATGGCTGAAACCCTATTTCTGATTTTATGCACATAATTTCTTGAAGCTTCATTAGTTATCCACTTAGAGTCCCCAGTAAAGGTGCATATCTTTCCATCTAAGGTCATAGCGGTCTTCATAATAACAAAGGGCTTTTTGCTGCTTATATATTTCATAAAAATTTCATTTATCTCAATGCACTCTTTCTCTAGCACTCCCTTTACCACCTCAATACCATGTGATTTCAATAGCTGCTCTCCTCTGCCTGATACCTGTGGATTAGGGTCTAAGGTACCTATCACTACTTTTTTAATCTTTTTTTCTATGATGGCTTTTGCACAAGGAGGAGTTTTTCCATAATGAGAACAAGGCTCAAGGGTTACATACATAGTGGCGCCCTCTACTGACTCTTTAGAGCTTTTAAAAGCATTTATCTCCGCATGAGGTCCTCCAAAAAACTCATGATACCCTTCTCCTATAATCCTTCCCTCCTTTACTATGACGGCTCCTACCAAAGGATTAGGATTAACCCTTCCTTCTCCTAGCTGTGCCAGTTCTAATGCTCTTCTCATATATTTTCCATCCATCTGCATCACCCTTTATAAAAAAATAAGCCCTGAGTAAAAACTCAGGGCAAAAAATCATCTTAGATTATCACTTAAGCCTACATTTTTAAAATATTCGCATGCAAATCTCTATATAATATACATAGAAACCATTTATAAAAACAAAGGCTCTGAAACAAAGTTTCAGAGCCTATTCTTACAACATGAAAAAGCATACTTAATCTTTTTTGATTAATGTAAACTTGTAATCATCTTCTTTCATCCAGACTTTACTGTCGGCCTCGGAGTTTCACCGAATCTGCCTTACGGCTCGCGGGCTATACCGCCGGTAGGGAATTACACCCTGCCCTGAAGATAAAATTATTAACTTTTACAGCTTTAGTGTAAGCCTTTATAAAATTCTTGTCAATAGAAATTTATACCATACTAATATTTCCACCTATAATGTCCCTTAATTTTTATGGTATTCAAATAATCAGAAAGCTTATCTTCTCTAGCCTGAGGTGGAAAATTATGAATTATGTAAGGTACTCCATTTTCATCTCTTTTATCAGATATGATAGCTACATGCTGATAAGGTGAAAGTATGGTTATAATGTCTCCCGGCTGCCAGCCTTTTAGATTTTCTATATCACCAGACTTTATTTCAACGCTTAAGCTTTCTGCAAATCTTTTAAAAAACACATCTTGATTAGGTACTCTTCTAAAATCAATGTTAGGCTCAGGTTTTCCGTTTACTCTTGGGTAAAGAGAAGTATTTGCTTTTATGTCCTTATCTAAAGCTGCTTTTATATCTACTCCTATCCCCTTAAAGGCTCTCCATATAACATCGGTACATACTCCTTCACTTTCTGGTGGATAACCTCCTACATAATAACTGTCCTTATATACAGTCTTCGCTTCTGGTTCTAAAAACATATACAAATGTACACATATTAGATAATTCGCACTTATTCTATCTTTAAATAGTTTTAAGCCTTGGTTGAACCAGTTAATTTATATATTATTCAATATATAAATCTATCCTCCAACCGTATTTTGAAATCTTATATTTGTAAAATTATTTAACCCTCATTTCTGATAAAATATATGCTTCCTTTGGTCGGTACATATATTCGTGATTAAATATTTTTTAACTTATCCTTTTTTCTAATATCTCTTTCACTTTTCTATATGAAGTATATAAATCAATTTCTTTATCATATTTTCTATTTAATATATTTTTACTAGCATTATAATCAGCATGAATTTCACCACATTTAAGACAAGTAAATATATCTTCTTTTCTTATACCAAAACTACCACATATATTGCATACTTTACTTGTGTATGCAGGATTGATATAAGTATATCTGATACTGTTATAATCACATTTATACTCAAGCCTTTCTCTTATATATCCCTTTATCCATCTGGATAATCTTCGTTTAACCAGCTTAGGATATCTATCCTTCCAATTAACAAAATCTAATTGTTCCATTACTATTTCAGTAGGTTTCTCCACTTTTATTAATTGATTTAAGGAATAGTTTATATAAGATTTTAAGATTTGATCATGCTTTTGTTTATTGTGATTATATTTTACTTTCCCTAAATTATTTTCTTTTATATTATTGGCTTTTATATGGTTGTTTTCTTCTAAATACCGATTATACAATGCCCAAAATCTATTTCTAGCAGTATTAACTTTATTCAATCTTTCCGTTTCTTTTCCAAGATAATCATTTGATTTTTCTCCGTAAAATTTTTCACTAGATACTGCAAATAAATACCTATACCCTTTATCTATTCCTATAATTTTTTCGTCATTTCTATTTTCTTTGGATTTAATTCTTAAAGGACAATGTATTTCTAATCTATTACCCATAATTTTAACTATTAAAGTTCTAATATGTTTGTTGTTATCAGTTAATTTTATAGGTAATCTTTCGCCTTTCTTAGTACAAGTTATATTTATACAGCTATCTTTATAAGAATACAATCCTTCATCTATTGAAAATGTATTGCCCTTGTAGGAATAAGGTATTTTATTTTTATATTTTCTAGTATATCTTTTTATAAGATTGTTAAGATACTTATAATTTAAATCATTATGTTGAAATATCTTAGGAATAGGAAAAACTTCATTAGTTAATACCTTATGATAAAAATCTTCAAACTTTAATATATAATTTATATAATGCTTATCCTCATTAGATAAATTATCATTAATTCTAACTTGTTCTTTAATTCTCTTCTTTATACTACTCCATTGAGTTTTTATATTACTCATTGCTTCGCTTAAAGCTAACTTCCAATACCTAGCTGGTAATTTCCATTGTTTTGCAAACTCATTTTTTACCCATTCATCTCTTATTTGTCTAGGTTTATTCAATAATGCAATACTATTAATGCCGCTAAATCTTGAATACACATAGTTTTTAACATTTTTATATTGATTTCCTATGAATAATAGTTCTTTTAAATGTTCATTATCTAATTCATAGGAGTATTGCTTAACGGTTTTTATAATAGTACCCATTATTCTCACCTCGCTTTATTTTACTTTATCTAGCATATAGTATCCCCTATTATAGACTCTATATAAGTATAATATTGTAAAATAAGCATTTCTGGTAAGATATGAATTATGAAAGATTTAGAAAATAATTAATAGGTTACTTTTATACGCCTATTTTTCATATAAAATTTCAAAATACGGTTGAAAATACGAATAACTAATAATTCATTTATACATATTTTTAGAGTGTTCACCTAGATTCGCTACATCTAAGCAGTTCTCTTAAGAACTTCTCATATTTTCATATGAGCACAGACTATATCACCATCCATTAAGGATGCTCCCCATTTCCCTACGCTTGTAGGTACGAGCATTTGCTCTAGTCGTTGAAGGTTTCCCTCTTCGGGACTTCCCTGCTGATTACCCATTATTTCAGAATTTAGGCTTTAACCTTGTTCCATCTAACTAATTTTTTCTACTTTCGTAACCTTCACACTCACCCTTATTTCATGGTCATGTTGTGGTTTAGTTAGCTTTAGGGACTTCCAGCAATTAAAGGAGTTTTGGGTGATTTATTAATCACCACTCTACACTCTTTACGAATGTAGGGAGCTTTTGTTATTAAAAAATATATACCATTGTCTATGCTTGATCACTTTTGCCTATATTTTTCACAACTATTTAGTTGCTCCTTCTCTCCTAGCAGCTATAACTAAATCCATAGGGTCAGCAACTCCATTTTTATTTTTATCTACTTGAGAATGGATTAAAGGAACTTCTACCTTAGGTTCTTCCTTAATCTCTTCCTTTTCTTTATTTTCCGCTACTTCTACTGATTCTTTCTTCCCTTCCTTATCTTCAATTTCCGGGGAAATACAACCTGATAAGGCTACTGCTAGAAGGATAATTAAAGGTATAAGCTTTCTTTTCATAAGATCCACCTCGTAATAAATATTATTTACTTATAGGAGGCTGTGAAAAAAGGTATTCTATAGGTTTCCCTACACCGCGCGTGGAGCCCCACGAGCGGCCCGTGAAAAAGAATACCTATGTTTTTCACATCCTCCTATAGGTTAATACGAGTTTCTTTATAAAAAGGGTGATTTTGGGAAAATTTTATGGTAAAAGTTATACATTCCTTTTCTACTACATAAGTAATTTCCCCAAAATTTTCTTCTATGATATTTCTGCATATATAAAGTCCTAAGCCAGAGCTGCTTATACTAGCATCATTGTAGTTATATTTTACAAAAGGCTCTAGCAGCTTATGTTTTATGTCTTCTGGCAGTGCTTTACATGGATTTGAAAATTCTAAAATAGAAAAATCTTTATCTTCATAACCTGTAACTTTTATATAATCTCCAGCAGAATATTTAATAGCATTATCCAGCATATTATTTATAACTTGTTTTATTTCCTCCTTCACTCCATAAGCATTTAAAGTTGAGATCTGTTTCTTAAATTTTATTCCTTTCTTATATGCTTTTATACTCAATTCATCTATAGCTTTATCTAGGACTTCTGACAAACTAAAATATTCTCTCTCTTTCTTTATTTGAAGTCTCCCTCTAGATAGATCTAACAAATTACATACAAGCTTATCCATCCTATGACTTTCTATTGCTATTCTGTCCATAGCTCTATTACTTACCGCTTCTTCTAACCCCTTTTCTCTTAGCAATTGAACATAACCCGAAATTGCTGTTATGGGGGTCTTCATTTCATGAGTAGCATTATTAAAAAACTCCCTAGTAGATTTCTCTAATTTTTCTACCTTATGCTTCTCAGCATTTATATAATTAAATTGATCCTCTATTTTAGACTTCATAAAATTAAAGCTTTTACCAAGGGCTTCGATCTCATCCCCAGTGCTTAATGAAATTTCTACATCATAATTTCCTTCTGCTACCTCTTTCATAGCTTGTGATAAATAGCTCAAAGGCTTTGTAGCCCTACCTACAACAATATATATGAGTATTATTAATGATATAAACATGACTATTTCAATAAGTGTGATCATAACCATAAGACTTCTGTTATTTTTATATAATTCGTTATAATCTCTTTGAAATATCAATACTCCATATAAATACTCGTCTATGTACACAGGATAACAATAGGTAACTTCCAAAGCGCCCCTATTATAATTTAAGTTTAAAATAGACTTAATTCCCTGGCTGCTTTTTATTATTTTATATATCTCTTCAAGATTAACAATTTTACCGCTATAGTTTATTAGCTCTTCTTTACTGGCTAATGCAGTATACATCTTGAAAAGATTGCTTGTACTATTAAGTACTTTCCAGCTATCTTCTTCAGCTTTTGATAGCTCTTTTAGTTTATTATAATTATTTATATTGTCTACAGTCACAGTCCTAGCGTAATTCATCTCTTTAACAATAGTATCTTCTAAATTTTTAATAAGTATCTTGTTTATGGCCATATCCAAAGCTATAGCTAAAAGGGTTATGATTATAATAGCTCTCACTATAACTTTTCCTTTAAGGGTTCTAACCATAGCTTCACCTCATCACATATCCTATGCCAAATACAGTTTCTATAATAGACTCTTTATTTTCACTATCTAACTTAGCTCTAATCCTTCTTATATGAACATCTACAGTTCTTGTATCACCTTCATATTCATAGCCCCATACCTTGTCCAAAAGTTCTTCTCTAGAAAATACTCTATTTCTATTTTCATAAAGAAATAGCAGCAAATCAAATTCTTTTCTCTTCAAAAAAATCTCTGTTTCATCTTTTAGAAGTATTCTACTCTTTATATTTATTTTAATAGAGCTATTGATATCTTTAAACTCATCATAGTTACAGCTTCTTTCTTCATTATTTAATCTTCTGAATAAAGCTTTTATCCTAGCACACACCTCTCTAATATCAAAAGGCTTAGCTATATAATCATCTGCTCCTAGCTCTAAGCCTAATACTCTATCTATAATCTCATTTCTTGCAGTAAGCATTATCACCAAATACTTATGGGATATTCTTTTACATATATCAAAACCATCTATGTCTGGAAGCATTAAATCTAATAAAACTAAATCTGGATTAAAATCCTCTATAACCTCTAAAGCATCCTTACCATTAAATACATTTCTAACCCTATATCCTTCCTTTGATAAAGCTATAGTCAATATATCATTTATAGAGAATTCATCTTCTACAATTAAAATCTTATACTTGTTCACCTTAATCCCCCTAATGTTTTATAATATATTACCATTTTACCAAATTATAAAAATAAAAGATGGATTTTACCATCTTTTATTTTTTCACTATATTATAGAATGTGTATACAACATTCTCCTTTATGTAGGTATCATCCTTCACGGTAGTTATTGGTTGGTATAGGAATATTTTATCCCCTTTTTCATTAATTGAGCAACGAATAAACTCACTTATCTCTTCAGACTTCATATTAAGCTTACTCTCATAAAAAATTTCAAGTTTATTATCTACTATTTGAGCTAAATATATAGATTCTATTGAACTTTTTATTACCTTATAGCCAAACTGCCTATTGGGGTTTTTTAACTTCATATCTTCAATATCTTTTTCTTTACATAATACTATAATATTTTGCTCAGGGTAATACTCTACTACACTAATCCATTCATCACCGGATGTATTAAATAGAAAATTCACTTCATTATTTTTAAAATCATATCTTATTAAAATATTTCTTAATTTTTTTACTATATTTGATATAGCTATTTGGCTGCCATTGATTAAGGTTATTTGTCTTTTATAATTAATAGTTTGTAAATCACCTAAATCAATCTTAGAAAAATTTTCGACTTCAATTCTATCACCTTTTATAGTAAGCTTATAGCATTGGCCATTTTTATCTATAGCAATAAATTTTTCTAATTCTTTAATATATAGTACTTTTCTTACATCTATACCATCTAAAGTGTCACTTTTATATAATTTATTGCTTCCTATGTCTAAAAGTCTAATAACACTTTTGTTTGTAGTATCATCTATGCCCCAAGCCGCTAAATACTCCTCATTTCCAGCTACCAACTCACAGTCCTTATTGCTTACAACACTATATGCATATGAATCTTTTCCTTTTACTATTTCCTTGCTTCTATCTGCCTTAATTGGTAATCCATCAAATAATTCCGCACCTTTTATTAAGGGTACATAGTCCTCGTTCTTTGTAAAATCGTAATAGTATATCATTCCTATATCTTCATTGCTATTTATCCACATTATATCTTTAATATTTCTATGATTAAGATCTCGAATATTCTTTTCTGTTTTCTTGAACACTCCATCTTCACCTAAACTATAGAAATTCTCTTTAGCTATAGACTTAAATGGATACTCTCTAAAGTTCCTATACTCAAATCCATGACTATAAATAGTTCCTAAAACTCTGTCACCATACCAAAAACTTGGTAGAAATTCATCTCCCTCATAATTAGAAACAGCTTTAAAATTTAAATCCACTCGTTTCTCTTCTACTGTGATATTAGAGATTTTTGCCTCAAGCTGTTCTACTCTTGTATCCTTATTTAATACTACGGTTTTATTTTTAGAACACCCCTGAAGAATTCCCGCAGAGATCACTATGGTCAATAACCCAGTTATAGCTTTCAATCTATACTTGTTCATCTCAATACCCCCTAACTATTTACCTATATACTACCAAAGACTTATTTCAAAATTTAATTAACTTGTTACAAAGTTGTTAACTAATAAAATAATTTTATAATATGTTTGTAAAAATTATTAAAGGAAGAGCATTCCACTCTTCCTTTCTCGATTTATTTATTAATAGCTAAATGTTGTTATGGCAATTTTATTATCTTACTCTCGTATTCCTTTCATTAAAAACAAAGAATAATCTATCTTTTTATCATCTATTTCTTTTATATCTCTATATATAATCTTTGAACTAACTTCTTTAAATCCAATGTGCTTCATCATGTTCCCAAGCTCCTGTTGATTAAAGCCATTATGACCATCGTAATTTTCATAATTGCTATGAAAGCTTCCGTCCTCCTCATCTAAGTCAACAATGCATAAACAGCCATCTTCCTTTAATAAAGAGTAGAGGCTTTTTAAGGTTCTTTCAGTATCTAAAATATGGTGCAATACCATGGAGGTATAGATTACATCAAACTTTTCTAAATCTTTTTGCTCTTCATTTATGTCTAACTTGTAAGCCACCATATTCTTAATTTTCTGTGTCTTAATTTTTGAATTTAAGGCATCTATCATTCCTTGAGAGGTATCAACAAGAGCTATGTTATCAAAACCATCATAAAGATTAAAGCTAATCAATCCTGTTCCACAGCCAAATTCCATAGCGCTACAAGGCTTCTTTTCATCAAGTGCCTTGCTTATTTCCTCTGCGATAACCTTAGCTCGTTTAACCCTTTTTTCACTATCCCAATTTGCTGCTTCACTATCAAAATTCATTTTATCATCCCCCAAAATATATAATAAAAAAGCCCGCATATATTATGCAGACTAAACCTTGGCGGAGAGAGAGGGATTTGAACCCTCGGTGCGGCTTAACACCGCACAACGGTTTTCGAGACCGCCACCATAAGCCACTCGGACATCTCTCCAAATGAATTATAATAAAAATTATAATCTTTTTATTATTATAAATCAACAATTCTAATTATGCTCTTAATCCTTTAAAAAAGTCTTTTAATAAATTACTGCACTCCTCATCATATAACCAATGAACATTGACAAAATGACCCAACCTTTCATTTTGTACTAGATTTACTGCGGAACCACAAGCCCCTGCTCTTGGATCAAAAGTTCCTATATATAAATTCTTTATTCTAGCATTAACTATAGCCCCTGCACACATAGCACAAGGCTCTAAGGTTACATACATGCTGCAATCCGTCAGCCTCCAATTATTAACAACTTCACAGGCCCTTTCAATAGCCAGTATCTCCGCATGAGCTGTAGATCTATTTAAAGTTTCTCTTAAATTATATGCAGTAGATATTATTTTATCATTTTTAACTATTACAGCTCCTACAGGTACTTCTTTCAGATATAAGGCCTTTTTTGCTTCCTCAATGGCTACTTTTATATAATCCATAAATTCCTCCAATTAATCTATGCAAAGTAAATTAACATAAAAGACTATATGTCTTTAATCACATATAGTCTTTTCTTAATATAAGGATTTAAGTAAAAATTCTCACCTTTTTAATTCTATTTTTATCTATATCCTCTATGACAAACTTTATATTATTATATTCTACATCTTCCCCAGCGTCAGGGAATCTGCCTAGTTGTCCTATTATAAAACCTCCCACAGAATCAAACTCTTCGGATTCTATAGAGGTACCTATAAGATCATTGATTTCATCTATTCTTAAGCTTCCTGCTACTACATATTCATCTTCTTTTATAACATCTATTTCTTTGTCTTCTTCATCATCGTACTCGTCTTCTATTTCCCCTACAATTTCCTCCACTAAATCTTCTATAGTGGCAATACCTACTGTTCCACCATATTCATCTAGCACTACTGCCATATGATTTCTTTCCTTTTTCATTTCTCTAAATAAATCTGTTATTTTTTTAAATTCAAAGGTATAAAAAGGCTCTCTCATATATTTTTCTATACTAAAGGCCTCATCAATATTCTTGGTAAACAATAAATCCTTAACGTTTAATATGCCAACTATATCATCTATAGTTTCCTTGTATACAGGTATTCTAGAAAACTGCTCTCTTTTTATCACTTCTAATATCTCATCGTAAGTGGACTCTGTGTTTATAGCTACTATGTCCACTCTTTGAACCATAACATCCTTTACTTGAAGATCCCCAAACTCGAACACATTGTATATCATCTCTTTTTCTTCTTCTTCTAAAACCCCTTCTTCTTCACTCACATCCACCATAGTTTTTAGCTCTTCTTGAGTTATAAAGGGCTGATTTTTATTTGGATTTCCCCCAAATAATCTTATAAATCCTGAAGAAATAAATGTAAATATATTAACTATAGGTTTTAGTAAAAACACCACAAGAGAAATAGGCTTATACACCTTTAAAGAAACACTTTCTGAATTTTGAGCCGCTAAAGATTTTGGAGTTATTTCTCCAAAAATAAGCACAAGCACTGTCACTACAGCAGTAGCTATGCCAACACCGCTATCTCCAAACATTTTAAGAGCTACAGAGGTAGCTAATGCTGAAGCTGCTATATTTGCAATATTATTTCCCACTAGTATGGTTCCTAATAACCTATTAGGATTCTCAATAAGCTTCTCTATTTTGTCTGCTCCCTTAACTTTTTCTTCTACCATATGACGTATCCTTATTTTGCTTAGGGTCATAAGGGCAGTCTCTGAAGCTGAGAAAAATGATGATAATGATAATAATACAATTAATAATATACTTTGCCACGTGCTAGGGTCCAAAAGTACCACACTCCTATAAAAATTATTCTGAAATATCATACAATTAGCATGATATTTTAATTATATCATAATTATCTCTATTTCTTTAATAATAAATGTTACTTATTTTTGTATTTTAGGTTAAAGATTGCTTGTCTGTTTAAAATAGAACGGGTATTTATACGCTTACGCTTCCATACTCTATTTTACTATGAAAGCTGAAGGAATATACCTAGGTCCATATTGGCTGGAAGGTTTATTTATAATTTTTCCTTCATAAACCATGGTAGTAGAAGATCCTCCATCTAGATTTGCAGCATTATACACTTCATATTTTAATAGTATGTCTTGTACTTCTTTTAAGGTAGCCCCTATGCTGCTTATCTGTCTTCCATCTATAACCAACATAACCACAGCTCCGTCCTTTCTTTGACCAATAGCGGTTCTAGGTGCAATCCCCCATCCTCCATCTCCTTGTTTTATGGTAGGTTCTCCATTTACAATTAAGAAGGGATTGAAGGATATTGCATGCTGAATATTCTTTTCTTTTATTTGATCTAGAGTAAACTTTCCTAATATAAGTACTCCTTCTTTATTAAATCCAATTATAGAATGCACTACGCCTGGCTTTCCATAAAGTATTTGTCCATCTTCTACTAATACTCCTAGGGGCACCCCTCCTGTACCTTGTCCGTTTTCATCCTCAAAGCCTCCACTGTTTATCCCTACTATAGCTCCATATCTTTTTACTATTTCATCAACCTTCATACCTGACTTTCCTAATTTATCAGTAGTACCTACTCTAACTCTTTTTGGGTCATCTATTATGAGTAAATATCCCTTAAATTTATCAGTACTTATATCTATATAGGTTATTCCCTCTCTTGGATCCTTGTATTTTTCCTCTTCCTTTTGCGAAATCACCTCTATAGCCTTTTCATCTGAGTTTTTGTTATCATCAATCTTATTCTTCTCTCTTATTCTATTAATTTCCTTATCACTTATAAAGGTAGTCACTAAATACTGGTGACTTAAAGTAGTCATAGCTGAAGTAACTAAGGTCTCCCTTATATTAACGAAAGGTCCATAATACACCATAGGAAAAGAAAAGGTTATTGCCACTATTATTTGAGCTAAAAAGAAAAATCCTATATTTATAAATACAGTCTTTAATTTGGTGCTTCCTTTCTTGTTCCTTTCAGTCCTTTTCTTCATAAAATACCTCTCTAAAATTAATTCATTTTCTATTAAATATACGTTTATTTCAATAGAAAGCTACAATTAATTATACCTTAAATAAATATAACTATACATATCCTTATGTAATATAGTATTTAGTAATTTAATAGATATTACTGTTTCTTATTGAAATTTTATGGTCTTATATTTATAGAAAAAATCTGTAGAGAAACCTCTCTACAGATTTTTTATGCACTCTCTCTGTTTTCTTCCTTGGCATTTTCTAAATAATACATGCTATAAAAATATCCTTTACTATTTAATAATTCGTTAAAACTTCCCTTTTCAATAATATAGCCATCCTTTAAAACTATTATTTCATCATACTTGTTCAATACTTCTTCCCATAATTTATGAGTAACCACTATGGAGGTTATATCCTTCATACTTAGCAAGGTGTTTTCAAGCATATAAGCTGTTTCGTTATCTAGAGCTGATGTGGCCTCATCTAATATCATTATAGGAGTATTCTTAATTATAGCTCTGGCTATAGCTACTCTCTGTTTCTCTCCTCCTGAAAGCAGGTTACCCATTTCCCCTACTTCATTATAAATACCTTTAGGTAATTTACTTATTAAAGTTTGCAGTCCCGAAAGATTTATAGCCCTATATATTTCTTCCTCAGAGTATTCATTATATAAAGTTATATTATCCTTAATAGTACCATCAAACATAAATACATTTTGATGAATTACAGATTGCAGCTTATATAAACTATCCATACTTATGTCTCTTATATCTACTCCGTCCATTAATATATTTCCTTGGTAATTATCGTAATACCTTAGCATTAATCTTAATATGGTGGATTTTCCTCCTCCGCTGCCTCCTACTAATGCATACTTCTTACCTTTTTCTAATACTAAATTTATATTTTTTATATTGTAGCTGTTTTCCTTATAACCAAAGCTTACAGTTTTAAATTCTATAACTTCTTCAAAAACTTTTTTCAAGGTACCTTCTGCTTTGATTTCATTATCCTTAGTTAAATCTAATATTTTATTTCCTATATCCTTTATAGATTTAATTTTGTTCAAATATTGTATACTCATAGCTACAGGGTTAGCTATGTTATTAGTTAATTGTATACATGCAATCATAATACCTAGGGTTATCTCTCCTTTTAGCACAAGATATATTCCTATTACAAAAACAACTACGAATAAAAGACTTCCCAAAAGCTCTGCTAAGCTATTCACTATGCCTGTATATACATTTAACTTAAACTTAGACTTTTCTACCTCATTATTATACTTTCCATACTCATTTTCAATTTTCTTTTCTATATTAAAACTTTTTATCACCTCAAAGCCTGTAAGCATATCCTTGACCTTGGAAGTAAACGTCTCTAGCTTATTGGAATAGTTGCCTTTGTACTTGCTTAATTTTTCTCCAAATATCTGTGGAAGTATCATGCTAAGTAAGGTCATAGTTATAAGCCATAATGCGATTTTATAACTTAAACTAAACATATAGATAATGGACAATACAAAAGAAATTGCTGCATTTAAGATACTGAATATATTATTAAAATAATCTGCTTCAATTATAGCTATATCATTTGCAATTACGGATATATATTTCCCACTATTCTCCCCATTCAAATCTTTTATATTCTTTTTTAATATATTACTAAAAATATCATTTTTCATATAGCTCATAGTCCTCTTCATATAGTTAGCTACCACTAATTTTAACATAAATCCAGCTATAGCACTCAGCATAAGATAACCTGCCGTAAATAAGACTACAGGGATGAATTCCTCAGTACTATTTGTAGTTGCTACATCAATTAACTTTTTCATAACATAAGCAATATAAACATTTAGAACTGAAGCCATACTGACCATCAAAAATCCTAATAAAAGACTTCCTTTAAATTTTAATAAATACCTCTTCATAAAACCTCTCCTTAATTTAGATATCTATATAAAACTACATTTTATGTTTATCTAATATTATTGTATGCATATATTAGATACATGTCAATAGTAATATTAGCTGCACATCTAATTATATTTTAAAATTTTAGAAGCCTTCTTTATAAAAGCTTCTAATGTAGTTCTTTATCAATATTAGTCTAATCCCAAATCTTTACTTATCTGTTGTAATGCTGTTTTTATAACAGCTTTATTTAATTTATAAAATACTTTATTCTCTTGCTTCTCTATAGTAACCATATTACTTAAATGTAAGTTACTCATATGATGTGATATGGTTGCGGTAGTGAGATTTAATTTTCTTGCTAAATCCATACCATAGCCTTCTTCTTTGCTTAATATTTTTAAAATTTTATATCTACTGCTATCGGATAAATTCTTCATTATAGAAAGTATAAATTCTTCATTATCCTTATTATTCTTTATAGGGATAATATCTTTATCAAATCTATAACCAAGTCCTAGATAAACCGTATTCTCATCATAGAAACCAAAATTAATACTATAGCAGTTGTACATCATAGGAAATATAATTACTCTTTCTACTCCTTTAAAGTTAATAAAATAGCTATACTTAGTTAAAAACTCTTCTCCACTTTTATTCACAGAATCTTTTATGCCTAAAATAAACTTTTCTCTTTCTTTTGCTATCTTTTCATATATTTTATCAAATTCAGGTTTATAATCTCTTAAAAAGCCAACAAACTCTTCTCTATATTTTTCTGGTTCTCTTAAAAATACATACAATCTCCATTTTTCTTCCTCTTTAAATTCTAGATTATTAACAAACTTATAAATACTATCTTTACCTTTTAAAATTTCCTCTTGTTCATTATCTGCATATTCATTTGTCTCATTCATATGTAGTAGCTTTGCTGCTCTTCTTATAATTTCTTCACTACTACGAGCTTTTATTATCTCAATTGCCTCTTCAAAATCCTTATTATCTAAATCTTTGCTGCTACAAAAGACATTGGCTAAATCAAAGCCTTCTTCTATGCCATTAAATTCATGAAAAAAGAAGGATAACTTATCTTTATCTAGACTTTTATTTTTTTCTATAAAGTTAATACATTGATTTAGTTCTTTAGGTATATTTAAACTAATATCCACATCCTTCATAGTTTTTTCTAATAAATTTCTATTTTCATATATATATAATGAATCGAATATATCTCTTATATAACCTAATTTTTCATCAATGGTTATGTCCACTGTTTAATCACCTCTTTATGTATAATTATTAATTTTATCACAAATATTCTATTTCCACTAACCACTTACGAATACTAGTATTCCCTATCTTCCCCAACGCCCTTGTGGAATCTTTCTTAATTTCATCTAAATCTAAATCAAGCTCTGGAAGCTCATCAGTATGATACTTTATAAAATAGAATAACTCCTTTGCTTCATAAGCTGATATATTAGTAGACTTTAGTTTATTATATAGGGCTATTGGATCTACATAGGATAAATCTATAGGTGGTAATTCTATCTTCTTTGAGGTTAAGCTGGTTTGAGTTAATGCATTGTAGGTATTGATTATATCTATAAGTCTTGTAACTTGCCTGTCTAATAAGGGCAAATTAACCCTTAATTGTTCTACCATATCTTTAGGTATTGCTATGGTAGGTGGGATATTGCCTGGAAAAGTCCATCTTCTAATAACTTTAGAAAGTATCTCATCCCGTTCAAGATTTATCTCCTTTATTCCGTTGGTTATTAATCTAACTAATTCAGGACTAAAGCCAGTATGATGTTCAAAATGTACAGAACCTAATTTATAAACTTTGCCTGTGCTTTTATGTAAAACTGTGTACCTATATCTCAGAGCTCTTCCGCACTCACACCTTGTATTTGGATTTATAGTTAAACTGTCTTCATAGTCTAAAAGTATCCAATCAAGCAGCTTCTCCATAGCCATTTCTGGCTTTTCTCTCTCTTCTTCCGTAAGCACAGTTCCCTTATTCTTAGCTAATATATTTAGCCACTTGGTCTTCATTCCTTGCTTAATATGTTCATCTAATACCTGCTTCTGTTCATCATTTAATGATAAATAAGCTTCCTTTAACTGTTCTTCTGAATAACCTCTTATAATCATATTTCAACCCCCATATATTCTACAAAACAAAAATACACCCTTTCCTTAATTGCAGTAAACTATGCTGTCTAAAGTTTGAGGTGCATTTCAGTGTTAAGTCTATTTCTAATTAAATATATTTTCAAGCTTAATTTCTAAGTCCTTATAAATTGAGCTTATATAAGTATCTTTAGAGTAAAACACTCTTGGGGTTCCATAGGTTCCATTAACCAAAGTATATTGAGTTATGGAGCCACTTGGTTCAACTATATTATATTCTAATACCTCTCAATATTGCTTAATTTATAATTTTATTATACACCATAATTTGGTTTTATAGTCATAGTATTTTTGCGGAAAACATAAGAATAAAATCCAGGATATATTGTTTTATCCTGGATTTCTTCCTAATCTTCACTTCTGAAAAGGCAAAATTTATTATTTTCGTCCCTTTTGTTTAGAGTATCTTTAATTCATAACACAATTACATATTTTTACCAAGCAAATATGCCTTTTTTAGGAAATCTTCATAATGTGCTTCAGTGTTTTCTTGGTCAATACCTTTACCTATTGTGTTATATAGGATTTCAACCTCTGAGTCATCCACACCAACAAAACCAGAAATACCAACGTTTAAATGGTGTTCAATTGTTAAATGATAACCTCTTTTCTTAAATGACTCTCTTGTATCTCCAGCAAATCCTAGCCATCTGATTTTATCAACAGGTAATTTGTTTGGACCATAAGCAAACCCATAATTAAAAACTCGATCTATATAACCTTTTAGCATTGCGGGAATACTATGCCACCAGATTGGAAAAATGAAAACAATGCTATCAACATTCCTAATTCTCTCCATTTCATCTTCAACCTTTTTAGAATAAACTTTTTCTGCATTACTATAATCTGGTTCATCTTCTTCAAAAACGAGTGGGTTAAAATCATGGCGATATAAATCAAGAATTTCAACTTCATGATTTTGTTCTTTAAGTCCTTTTATCACTTCATTTGCAGCTGAAAAAGTCAGTGAATCTTGACGAGGATGACTAATTACAACTAATGTTTTCATATTTCTTTCTCCTTCTATAAAAATTTTTGCTTGTTAAATTTTTTAAATAATTTCTTCTCTCTTTTAAAATAAATATAAGCAAACTGCAATGTTAAAACAGAAGAAACAGATATATTATTTGTTTCAGCTATCTTATCTAAAATTCCAACAACAATTATATAATCATCTGTTCCTACTAAAAAGTAAATCACGGTTTATTTAAATCAAAATCATCTCCTTTTCATATTTCTATATTTCTAATTATATCGAAATATAGAGCGGTATAGGATGTGACAAACTTAACAAGTTTAACTAAAAATAAAATGACATCTAACCATTGAGGTTTAAATTTTTAACTTCTTACTTCGATAAACATCGAATTAAAGGATAAAAAAATTACTTCAATACATATGGAGCATAATATTCAAGTAACTCCTGGTTTACTTCATAGTATCTGTATGTTCCTTTTTTATATATACGCAAAATACCACAATCAGTCAATAGTTTTAAATGATGTGATAAAGTTGAACCAGCAATGGACTCTAACTTTTTTTCTATCTCTAAACAACATAAATTATCTTCAGATAAGAGTAACTTTGTGATATTCATCCTATTTGGTTCGCCGAGCGCTTTATAGATATTTACAGCGCGATTTATTTCTTGATCGTTTATCATTTTCTTCACCTTACCTCTTTTTATTTCTATAAATCTAGAAATATAGTTCTATGATTTATATTACCACAAGCATTTTGCAATGTCAAAAAACTTAGTGCCCTTGTGAGAACCGTATTATTCATAAAGAATTTGAAAAGCTTAAATTAGTACCAGAAAATAAAATTCATCAAACAAAACAACAGGAGCTGATATAAATCAAAAAGCTAGAACTCTGACAAATCAAAGCTCTAGCTTTTTTAGTGGTACTCCCAACAGGAATCGAACCTGTATCTGCCCCTTAGGAGGGGGCTGTTCTATCCATTGAACTATGAGAGCAAAATATAGTTTACTATAAAATTTTATATCAAATAAATTAAAAAGTCAAATTTTATTGCAACTTATCAAATATATAACATTAAAATTCTAGTAAAAAATTTATAAAAACCGCCCAGCTACCTTCGTTAGTTAGTGGGCAGTTTTCTTATAGGAGGCTGTGAAAAAAGGTGTTCTATAGGTTTCCCTCCACCGCTCGTGGAACTCCACGAGCGTCCCGTGAAAAAGAACACCTATGTTTTTCACATCCTCCTATATATTAACTACTTGTTATTTATACTCTTTAGAAAGTTTTTCAAAAGCCGGCATAGCATTAATTATCTGTTCAGGCTTAACACAATAAGAAATCCTTACGTAGCCTGGACATCCAAAATCATCAGCAGGAACTAGTAATAGTTCATATTTCTTTGCTTTTTCGCAGAAAGCAGTAGCATCCGGCTCCATGGATTTAACAAATAGATAAAAAGCACCGTCAGGTCTTACACATTGGAAACCTAATTTAGTTAATCCATCATAAAGCAAATCCCTATTTTTCTTGTAAATAGAAATATCAGAAGTTTTTCCAATACACTCTGCAATAACTCGTTGAAATAAGCTTGGAGCACATACATATCCCATTGACCTTGCTGCACCGCATACTGCAGCATATACATCTTTTGACTCCTCCATTTCATTAGATACTACAATATAACCTATTCTCTCTCCTGGTAAGGAAAGAGATTTACTAAAGGAATAACAAACTAATGTGTTTTCATAGTATTTAGTTAGGTATGGAACTTCAATATCATCATATACTAATTCACGGTAAGGCTCATCTGAAATCAAGTAGATAGGATGACCATATTCCTCTGATTTTTCTTTAAGCACCTTACAAAGTGACTTAATACTTTCCTCAGACATAATCACTCCAGAAGGATTATTAGGGGAATTAATAATAACAGCTTTAGTTTTAGGTGTTATTGCTTGGCTAAATTTCCTTATATCAATTTGGAAATCTCCATCATTAGAAGGAACTACAACAACCTTTCCACCAACACTTTCAATAAAAACACGATATTCAGGAAAAAACGGAGTGAAGATAATAAATTCATCTTCTGGAACTGCCAGTGCTTTTAGAGATATAGTAAGAGAAGCTGCTGCTCCAACGGTCATATATATGTTGTCGGCACACAAATTTGTAGTAAATTTATTATTAATAAAATCTGCAATGGTCTTTCTAACATTAAGATCTCCTTGAGCAGAAGTATAACTGTGTATTAACACAGAATCTTCTTTTTCTATCAAGTTCAAAATTGCTTGTTTCACGCAATCCGGTGCTGGAATGCTAGGATTTCCTATGCTAAAATCAAATACATTTTCTGCACCTATTTCTTTTGTTCTAATTTTTCCGTATTCAAAGATGTCACGTATAATAGAGCGCTTTTTTCCAAGTTTAATCATATCATTTGAAATCATTTTTAGTACCCCCCAGATAAAATATAATTTGAAATCGTTATCTTTAATAGCTGTAAGATATTGATTTCTCATACAAATTTTATAATCTCACTATTACTATAACATAGGAGATGCTTCCTGTGAAGATATGGAACTATTAATCCACTAAGCGTATCAACAATGAACCTTTATAGAGCTGGTAAAAATCTATTTTTATAATACAGTAAGTAAATTTAAGTATTCTTTGCGTATAAGGCTTATCTCTGTAAAACAATAAGTCCAAAATAAAAAATTAAATATGTAATACTGTCTCTTTAGCCATAGTATATATTAACATCATGATAAAAAGGAGAATATTATGGAAAAAACATGTACTAAATGCAATTTAAAAATGAAGCCTGCAAAAATAATGAGCTTTGGTGCTTCTATAAAAATAGCTGAAAAATCAAGCAAATTATTAGATAACAAAGGCAGCTCTATTAGCTTTTATGTGTGCCCAAAATGCGGTATTGTAGAGATATACGCAGATAAGCCTGAAAACTTTGCTTAAAATACGTATTAGCAATGAAATATTTTAATGGATATCATTCTGTTATATAATATATTAAGTACTATTTATTAATAATATCTATTAACAAAAGGAGAGACGGTTATGGAGTTAACTTTAACAACACCTGCTTTACTTTTTCCCGCTATATCTTTATTGCTTCTTGCTTATACCAATAGATTTTTAGCTTTAGCAGCTTTAATTAGAGATTTAAACGAAAAGTATAAAGAAAAACATGATCCTATAATATTAGCTCAGATTATAAACTTAAGAAAGAGGATAAAAATCATAAGAAATATGCAGATTTTTGGAGTAAGTGCTTTCTTTTTATGTGTTTTGAGTATGTTTTCTATATTTAGAAGAAAACTATTTTTAGGCGAGGCCAGCTTTGGATTAAGTTTAATATTTTTAATGACTTCCTTAGCCTTATCTATATATGAGGTTCAAATATCTATAAAAGCTTTAACCTTAGAGATAGATGATAATATATTAAAATAATTGAGTCTAACTAAATCTGTAATAGTTCTTTTTTTCTGAAAAATAATTGAATTATTGCAGATTTTTATTCTTTTTTATGGTAAAATGAAATATAAGATTGTAAAATCTTTTTCTAGAGGTGATATTTATGAAAAAAATACATATGACTGAAACAGTGTTAAGAGATGCCAATCAATCTCTTATAGCTACCAGACTATCTTTTGATCAATTTGCTCCTATACTACATGAATTAGACAATGCAGGATATCATTCATTAGAATGCTGGGGTGGAGCAACCTTCGACTCTTGTATACGATATCTTAATGAAGATCCATGGGAAAGATTAAGAAAAATTAAAATGGTTGCTAAAAACACACCACTACAAATGCTTTTAAGAGGCCAAAATATATTAGGCTACAAGCATTATCCTGATGATGTTGTTCGTAATTTTATAAAGATGTCAGTATATCATGGTATGGATATACTAAGAATATTTGACGCTTTAAATGACTTTAGAAATATAGAAGTAGCTATGGATGAAACGAAAAAGCAAGGAGCTCACGCTCAAGGTACCATAGTTTATACAGTGAGTCCTATACATGATATTGAGAGCTATACAAAGCTTGCAAAACAGCTAGAAAATATGGGAGCTGATTCTATATGTCTAAAAGACATGGCTGGGCTTATAATGCCTCAAACTGCTTACGATATAGTAAAAAACATTAAAGAGGCTACTAATATTCCTGTTTATCTTCACTCTCATTCTACTAATGGTTTGGCAGAAATGGCTTACTTAAAAGCAGCTGAAGCTGGGGTAGATGGTATAGATTGCTCTATCTCTGCTTTTTCTAGCGGTACAGCTCAGCCTCCAACAGAAAGTCTTCATTTTGCTTTACAGAGTGCTGGCTTTGACACTGGGCTTAAGGCAGATTCATTAAAAAGAATCAATGATTTCTTTAAACCTGTAAGAGATCATTTTATTAAAACCGGGGAATTAGATGCTAAAGTGCTCACTCCACAGCCAGAAGCTTTAACCTATCAAATTCCTGGTGGTATGCTTTCAAACATGATATCTCAGCTAAAGGCTCAAAATGCTATAGATAAGCTGGATGAAGTATTGAATGAGGTGCCAAGAGTTAGAGAAGATTTAGGTTATCCTCCACTAGTAACTCCTATGAGTCAAATGGTAGGAACTCAAGCTACTGTAAATATACTTACTGGTGAAAGATATAAAATGATATTGAAAGAGGTAAAAGCTTACTGTAAGGGTGAATATGGTAAGGCTCCTGGCGAAATTAACGCTGAATTATCTAAGAAAGCTTTGGGAGAAGAAACTCCAATTGAAGGAAGATTCGCTGATAATTTAGAGCCTATCTTTGAAAAAACTAAAGAGGAGCTAAAGGATTTAACAAGCAGCGATGAGGATGTACTTTCCTATATACTTTTCCCTCAAATAGCTGAGGACTTTATTAAAAACAAAAAGAAAAATCCTTCTGTAGATCAATTAAGAGAAGATATTAAAGCTGACGTAATATAAAATTAATAAGACAACTGCAATAAGTGTTAAAATTTGTTGCAGTTGTTTCCTATATCTATATATAAATAAAAAGCAAGGGGGAATTAATTTGGAAATTCGTGAAAAAATAGAAGCGCTAAGAAAGCTCATGGCTAAGAATAACCTGGATGCCTATATAATTCCAAGTGCAGATGCTCACCAGAGTGAATATGTAGCAGAGCATTGGAAAAGTAGACAATGGTTATCTGGCTTTACTGGTTCCGCAGGAACTTTAGTAGTTACTAAAGAAGAAGCTGGTCTTTGGACTGATGGAAGATACTATATCCAAGCAGAAAAACAATTAGAGAATACAGGCATTAAATTATTCAAAATGGGTTTACCTTCTACTCCTAGTCATATAGATTGGTTAAAAAAGGTTCTAAATAAAGGGGCTACTGTAGGCTTTGATGGAAGAGTTATATCTATTTCTACACTAAAAGAGATGGAGCAAAAATTCAAATTAAAAAATATAAACCTAAATTTTATAGATTTAATTAAAGATTTGTGGGCTGACAGACCTGCTATACCTAAGGATCCTATCTTTATTCATGAGGTTATATATGCTGGTAAGTCTAGAGTACAAAAGCTAAGCGAAGTTAGGGAAATAATGAAAGAAAAAGAAGTAGATTATTATATAATAGCCTCTTTAGATGATATAGCATGGTTATTTAATATTAGAGGCTGCGATGTAAAGAATAATCCTTTTGTTACTTCCTATGCTATAGTGGGTCTTGAAGAAGCTTGGCTATTTATAGATCTATATAAAGTTAGCAATGAAATATCTGAGATTCTAATGAAGGATAAAATTAATCTTTGCAGCTATGAATCTATAAATGAATTCTTAAGTAAGCTTCATAAGGATAATAAGTCAATATATGATCCTAATAAACTAAATGCAAGCTTGTTTAACTCACTACACAAAGAAATAGAAAAAGTAGAAGAAAAGAACTTAACCACTCTTATAAAAGCAATAAAAAATGAAGTTGAAATAGAGAATTTAAGAAAATGTCATATTAATGATTCCGTAGCCATGGTTAGGTTTATTAAATGGATAAAGGAAGAGGTTAAAAAAGGTTCTTCCTTAACTGAAATAGATGCAGAAAATAAACTACTAAACTATAGGAAAGAAAGAGAACTCTTTGTAGGTACTAGCTTTGATACTATAGCTGGTTATAAAGATCATGCTGCCATGATGCATTATAAAGCCACTCCTGAAATTACCTATAGCTTAAAAAATCAGGGATATTTTCTTGTAGATTCTGGCGGACAATATTTAAATGGAACCACTGACATTACAAGAACTATTGCTTTAGGAGCATTAACTGAGGAGGAAAAGAGAGACTTTACTCTAGTTCTAAAAGCCATGATAAGTCTTTCAAGATTAAAATTCTTATATGGAGCTACGGGCTCTAACTTAGATATTATAGCAAGAAAACCTCTTTGGGATTTAGGATTGGACTATAAATGCGGTACTGGTCATGGAGTGGGATTCTTCTCCACTGTCCATGAGGAACCTCAAAGATTCCATCAAGTTACTAATACCTTTACATTAGAAAAAGGCATGATCATCACCAATGAGCCTGGAATATATAAAGAAGGAAAACATGGTATAAGAATTGAGAACACTCTTCTTGTAGCAGAAAATGAAACTACTGAATTTGGAGAATTCTTAAGCTTTGAAACCATATCCTTCTGTCCTATTGATTTAGAAGGTATAGTTATAGAGCTTTTAAGCCCTGAAGAAATTCAATGGTTAAATGAATATCATAAACAAGTTTATGAAAAGCTGTCTCCTTTCCTAAATAAAGAGGAAGCTCAATGGTTAAAAGAAGCAACTAAATCTTTATAAAATTAAAATAACCAATATCCCTGACCGCTTTATATAGGGATATTGGTTATTTTTCTTAAGAGCTCTTATTTTAACTTTTTAAGCTTAACTACCTCTCTAGTACTTTCTAAATATCTTTGTATATCGTCAAAATTCTTGCTTGCTACCCCTGCAAAAAGGATGTCTATTATGTTTAATTGAGCTATTCTTGAAGACATAGCACCACTTCTTACCGCTATTTCTGGTGATGCTACAAATAGATTTATGTCACATAAATCGCTTATAGAGCTTTGACCATACTTAGTTATGCTTATAGTAGTAGCTTTTGACCCCTTAGCAATCTTTATTGCATCATAAGTTTCCTTAGTCTCTCCAGAATAAGATATGGCTACAGCCACATCCCCCTTCTTAAGATTGGTAGCTGACATTACCTGCATATGACTATCTGAATGAGCATTAACTATTTTATTTATCCTGCAAAACTTTTGGAAAGCATCTAAGGCTATTATGTATGAAGCCCCAACTCCATAAAATTCAATTCTTTCAGCTCTATCTAAAACTTCTATAGCTTTTTCTATCTGAGGAATTGATAAGATTTCTAAAGTGTTTTCTATAGCTTTCCTGTTGTTATAGCTCACATTTCTTATAATGGCCTCTATGTTATCTCCAAGCTCTATATCTGAGTACTTTTCGTGAGCAGTATCTTTTTCCATGTAAGCAATGTCTCTAGTTATATCTATTTTAAAATCCTTATAACCATCATAATCAAGTATTCTGCAAAATCTCACTACAGTGGCTTCGCTAGCTCCGCTCTTTTGGGCCAACTCTCCAATGGACAGTTTGGATATTTCTGTGGGGTGGGCTAAAATATAGGTAGCTATTTTTCTTTCTGCAGTACTTAATTTATCAATAATCCCCTTGATCTTTATTAAACTTCCAGCCATATAAATTCCCTTTCTATAAACGAATTGTTAGGCATCTGCAAAAAATAACTAGCCAAATATACAGTACGCTGGGTACTCTTTTGAAGATGCATTACATCAATAATAACATAAAAATCAGGTTAAGTGAACACATAAAGAAAACGTATACAGAGAAATTTTATGTAAATATTCACATTATTTACTTTATATATTGTCTCATTGTAGTATAATTTAGTCATAGAATGTAAATGCTATATAGAAAAGATTTTTGGAGGGATATTTTATGATGGATGAACTAAAAAAAATATTTTTAGCTGGTATTGGTTCTGTGGCTTACACTTATGAAAAAGCATCAGTTGTAATAGATGAAATGGTTGAAAAAGGTAAACTTACTATGGATGAGGGTAAGGAGTTAACCCAAGAACTAAAGAGAAACCTTAAGGATACTGGGGAAAAACTATCTGAAAAGGTAATGCCCTTATCAAAGAATGATATAAAAGCACTATTAGTAGAGATGAACTTAGCTACAAAAGAAGACGTAGAAGAATTAAAGCAAAGAATTACTATATTAGAAGAAAAACTAGCTTCTAATGAAGCTCAATAACTATACCACCAAAGCCCTATTTAGGGCTTTTAAACTATTCATAAGGAAAGAGGTAATATATGTATAAAAACTCTTCTCAAAGATTTAGAGAAATTGTAAAGGTACTTGCTTATTACGGTTTTGGTTTTTTGATAGATAGTAAAATTAAAAAGCAAGAAACCTTTCCTCAAAATCTTAGAAAAGCCTTTGAGGAACTAGGGCCAACCTTCGTAAAAATAGGTCAAATCCTAAGTACTAGACCAGATATTCTTCCTCAAGAGTATATATTTGAGTTGACTAAGCTGCAAGATAATGTAATTCCTGAATCCTTTGAAAGCATAAATAAAGTATTTTCAGGGGAATTTAACAGAGAAATCGAAGAAAGCTTTCTTTACTTCGATAAAAAGCCTCTAGCATCTGCTTCTATTGCTCAGGTGCATAAAGCAGTTTTAAAAGATGGCAGGAAGGTCATTGTTAAAGTTCAAAGACCAGATATAGCTCAAAAGATGCACTTAGATATATCCATACTATATAAAATTGCAAAGCTCACCAAAGCGAGGTTTGATGGTGCCCTTATAGATCCTATTGAAGCTTTAAATGAAATAGCCTTTTCCACTAAGCTTGAATTGGATTTTAAAAATGAGGCAAAGAATATAAATAAATTTAGTGAGATAAATAAGGAAGTGGCCTTTTTATATGCTCCTTATATTGTTGATGAATTAAGCAGTGCTAAGGTTATAGTCCTCGAAAGAATAGAGGGCTTTAAGATAGATAATCTTAACAAACTTGAAGAAGGCTCCTATGATTTAGAGGACCTATCTAAAAAGCTTACTCTTGGCTTTTTAAAACAAGTTTTTAATGATGGTTTTTTTCACGGTGATCCTCATCCTGGGAATATTCTAATAAGGGACGGTAAAATATGTTTTATTGACTTTGGTATCATGGGAAATCTAACAAAGGGTATAAGAGATGCTTTAAACGATGCATTGATAGCTGTGGCTTCTCAGGATATCAACAAACTCATTGGGGTATTTATGTCCATAGGAATTAAAAAAGGCTATATAGATAGAAATCAGCTCTATGAAGATATTGATTATCTTTTTGCTAACTATCTATATACATCTTTAGAAAATCTAAAGATTTCTCTTATGCTTCAAGAGGTTTTTGAAACGGCTAAACGCAATAATATACAGTTTCCCAAGGATTTAACCTTAGTAATTAGAAGCTTCGTAATCATAGAAGGAGTTATAACAAAATTAAATCCTGGCATAAAGATAATCGATATTGCCATACCTTTTGTACAAGCAAATAATAAAATGGATTTAGACTTTAATTTACAAGATGCCTTATTAAAATCTTATACTTGGGGGAAAAATGCTTACAAATTACCAAGTAAAATGGTTGAGTTAGCTGATAGTATATTAAGCGGAAGGGCTAAGGTGCAATTAGAGCACAAAAATTTAGATAAGCCCCTTATTTCCCTTAACAAGATGGTAAATAGAATGGTATTTGGACTAGTAGTATCTTCCCTTATTATAGGCTCTTCTCTTATTTTAAATTCAGATATAGGACCTAGGGTCTATGGATTATCTATCATAGGAGTTTTTGGATTCTTTGCTGCTGGAATCATGGGCTTATGGCTGCTTATATCCATACTTAAATCTGGTATGATGTAAAAAATAACCTGATGTACTTTTTATCAGGTTATTTTTTATTCAACTGCATCGCTTCTAAGAGTTATAGAGATTTATTTTCTATATTAATATATTTCTTTTTATCTACTATAGTGATCTTTGATAAAACATCAGCAAACCTGTCTGAAGCATATCCTAGTAAAGATCCACATATCATAGAAATCATAGCTACTTTTAAATCTTGCCCTGCTGCAAAATATGCAGAACATCCTATGAAGGTTCCTGGTATGAAGGAGAATACTGGAATCTTAGCTTTTAAGCATATTAGAGCCGAGCCTAACCCAGTTGCAATAGCTATAGCTGGTATATCTCCAATATATGGTGCTATTAATATGCTCATTTGCACCTCAAGAAATCCCCACAATATACCACTTAAATTAGTTATTAATCCTATTTTTAAGGCTTTTTTTCCTCTGCCTGCTGCAAAATAGGTAGACCAAGCTAAAAAGCCTGCAAAGGTTCCAAGCTTTAGAGTCATGCTTCCTGCTGCCCATATTGCTGCAATTATACCACTACTAATACCTACAAATATTAAACTCATACATATCATCCTTCAACTAATTTCTGTATTTTTGGGTCTAAAAATGCGAAGGTTTTGTCAATTCACAATACACAGTTCACAATTCACAATTAAGGTAACTATTTTTTCTCTTAGAAAAAATAATTTAAATTACAGCTTTTTCTTAGCTTCGCTAAGAAAAGCATCCTCAATTGTGCATTGTGCATTGTGAATTGTGCATTAATTAAGCCTTCGCTTTTTTATCTTTCGCCTTTTCTATATGGTACACCATCTGCTGCTGGTGCTTGAGTTTTTCCAACAAAACCTGCAAGTACAAGCATTGTTAAAAGATAAGGGAATGCTTCATAGAACTCTCCTGGTATTCTCCAGCCAAAGCCCTTTGCATATAGCTGTAAGGATTCTGCAAATCCAAATAGCATACATGCAAGCATTGCATTCTTAGGCTTCCAGTTACCGAAGATCATAGCTGCTAGGGCTATAAAACCTCTACCACTTACCATGTTTTCTCTATAAAGATTCATTATACCTATGGATAGAGTAGCTCCACCTAGTCCACCTAAAACTCCTGATATTATTACAGATAAATATCTTATACCATATACGCTTATTCCTAAGGTATCTGCTGCCTTTGGATGTTCTCCTACAGCTCTTATTCTTAAGCCTAATGGTGTTTTATATAGTAAATAGTGAGATACAAATACCAATATTAGGGCTATCCATACAAACCAGTTTAACTCTGCTAAGAATTTTCCTATTACCGGTATCTTGCTAAAGAATTCTACTGGATAAGGTAATGCTGTTACTGTATTTGTTTGTGAAGGTGTTCCAAAAACCTTGAATACTAGGTAGCTTATAAAAGCTGCTGAGAATACATTGATAGCTACCCCTGATACTACTTGATCCGCTTGTAGGTGTATACTCAAGTATGCGTGAAGGGCTGCGAAAGCTGCTCCTCCAGCCATAGCAAATATCACACCCATCCATGGGTTTCCAGTTACATGAGATCCTAATACTGCAAAGAAAGCTCCTGCAATCATTATACCTTCTAAGGCTATGTTAACAACTCCAGATTTTTCAGAGAAAACTCCACCTAAGGATGCAAATATAAGAGGAGTTGCTAGTCTTAATGTAGCTGTGACTAATCCTAAAATCAATACTGAACTACTCATTTACTGTAGCCTCCTTTTTTCTTTTTTCTCCAATTAGCTTAAATATATATCCTGCTGCTATAAATAGTATTACTATACCTTGAATGATGTAGGATATAGTTTTTGGTATTCCGAAAAGCATCAAGGTTCCTGAGCTTAGGTTTAATGCTCCAAATAATATAGCTGAGAATATTACTCCAATTGGATTGCTCTTTGCCACTAAGGCTACAGATATTCCATCCATTCCGTAGTTAGGGAATCCAAATAACTGCATGTTTTGATGTTGAACTCCTGCTATATGAATAGCTCCACCAAGACCTGCTATAGCTCCTGATATAGCCATGGCTAAAATTATGTTTTTCTTTATGTCTATTCCGCCATATTCTGCTGCACTTGGGTTTATACCTACTGCACGAATCTCATATCCTATAGTGGTTTTCCAAAGTAATATATAAACTAATATAACTAATATTATTGCTACAAATATTCCTGTATTAAGTCTATTGGTCTCTCCTAAAAATCTTGTAAGCATTGCGCTTTCTTGTATTGGATAAGTACTAGCTGAACTTGGTTTGTGGAAGGGTCCCATAGTAAAGTAGTTTGATAAACTCATAGCAATAAAGTTCATCATTATGGTGTTAACAACTTCGTTAGTACCTAGTTTAGCTTTTAAATATCCTGGTATTGCTGCCCATAAGGCTCCTCCAAGGGTTCCACCTGCCATTATTATAATTATATGCAATGGTTTTGGTATTCCTGGTATAAGTCCTAATAATTCAGCGGAAAGCATTCCTATTATAAACTGTCCTTCTACCCCTATATTAAACAATCCTGTTTTAAAGGCTACGGCATGAGCTAATCCTGTAAATATAAGAGGAGTTGCAAATACAAAGGTTTCTATTAATTGTCTGCTGCTGCCAAAACTTCCTTGCCATATGGAAGAGAAAAGTGTTTCAGCAGAAGAGATAAATCCACTATCTAATGCCCACATAACAAAGAATATGGATATAAAAAGTGCTACTACAATTGATAATATGGACATAGAAAATTCTTTTATAGTATTTATATACTTTTTATCCATGGCTTTTGCTTTACTCATTGGTATTTCCTCCCTGCGTCTCTTTTTTCAACTTTCCACCAGCCATTAGTATTCCAAGCTTTTGCTCTGTAGCATCCTTAGCATCTAATACATCAACTATTTGTCCATCATATATTACAGCTATTCTATCTGCTAAAGATAAAACTTCATCTAGCTCTAGAGAAACTAGAAGCACTGCTCTATTATTATCTCTTTCTTCTACTAATCTTCTATGGATATACTCTATAGCTCCAACGTCAAGCCCTCTTGTAGGTTGAGCTGCTATAATAAGCTCTGGATTCTTTTCTATTTCCCTTGCTATTATCATCTTTTGCTGATTTCCTCCAGATAATGCAGATGCAGCTACTTCTTCATTAGGAGTTCTTACGTCATAGCTTTTTATTAGCTTTTTAGCATATTCCTTAACTTCACCATAGTTCATCATTATACCTTTAGCAAAAGGAGCTTTATAGTGATAGCCAAGGATTGCATTTTCTGCTAAGGAGTACTTTAATACTAGTCCTCTCTTATGTCTATCCTCTGGAATATGTCCTAGTCCTGACTCTATGGCCTCTCTAGGAGTTCTTCCTGTTATATCATGACCATTAAGTTCTATTTTTCCACCTATTGGTTTTCTAAGACCTGCTATAGCTTCTACCAGCTCTGTTTGACCATTACCATCTACTCCCGCTATAGCTAATATCTCTCCAGCCTTCACCTCTAAACTTACTCCCTTTACCGCTGGCAGTTTACGGTGATCTAATACCTGTAAATTTTCTATGGTTAACATAGCTTTTCCTAGCTCTGTAGGTTTCTTCTCTACTTTAAGATTAACTTTTCTACCTACCATCATCTCTGCTAATTCATCTATATTGGTTTCTTTAGTTTTAACTATATCTATAACCTTACCTCTTCTTATAATGGTTACTCTATCACTCATTTTCATAACTTCTTTTAATTTATGAGTTATTAGAATTATAGATTTTCCTTCTTTAACTAGGTTTCTTAGGATTACTCCTAATTCATCAATCTCTTGAGGAGTTAATACTGCAGTAGGCTCATCCAATATTAATATATCTGCTCCTCTATATAGAGCTTTTAATATCTCAACCTTTTGCTGTTGTCCTACTGTCATATCTTCTATTATAGCTTTAGCGTCTATATTAAAACCGTACTTTTTTGAAAGCTCTTCTGTATCCTTTATAGCTTTACCTATGTCAAGATTCATACCTTTTTTAGGTTCTTGTCCAAGAATCATATTTTGAGCTACTGAAAAATTATGCACAAGCATAAAGTGCTGATGCACCATTCCTATTCCTAATTTTATAGCTTCTTTTGGGTTCTTTATCATGGCCTTTTGTCCATGAACGAAAATATCTCCAGCCTCTTGCTGATACAATCCGTATAAAATATTCATTAATGTAGTTTTTCCTGCTCCATTTTCACCTAGTAGTACGTGTATTTCTCCTTCTTCTAGATCGAAGTTTACATCATCATTAGCTATAACGCCAGGGAAAATCTTTTTTATTCCCTTCATTTCTACAACCTTTCCCATCTGTATCCTCCTCACATTTGTTTAAAAAGACTAGATATTATATATGATTTTTTGTGGGAAAAATCCTTGGTTTATGGATGTTTTCCCACAGAAATATTTCAAAGGTTGATTCTACATATTAGTCTTAAATCTAAATTATTTTAATTCAGGTGCTTTAAATTTTAATAATTCATCACGAGTTCCTGGAACTACTATCTTACCATCTTTTATGTCAGTCTCAGCTTTTTTGCTTAAATCTATAAATGCTTTATCTACAGATGAGTGAATAGTTGGTGCTATACCAACAGCGCCTTCTTTAACTCCAAGGTTTTTAGTTGCTCCACCTTCAAATTTTCCGTCTTTTAATCCTTTTATAACATCATAAACAGCAACTCCAACCTTCTTTTCCATAGAGAAAAGGATTTGGTCTTTGTAAGCTTTTCCGTTTTCAGTAGCTGCTTGGTCTGAGTCAACACCTATAGCAAATTTGTTCATGTCTTTTGCTGCCTTGAATACTCCAAGTCCTGCTCCGCCAGCTGCATGATATATTATATCAACTCCGCTGTTGTATAAAGCCTTTGCTGCTTCATAACCTTTTCCTGAGTCATCAAAAGAGTCTACATATTTAGCATTTACTCCTGGTGTTTTAGCATCCTTTGGCATTAAAAGCTTTCCTGCTTCTGGATTAACAGACATAACTCCAGCTACAAAACCAGATTCAAATCTGTTTATAACTTCTCCTTCTTTTCCGCCTACGAAACCAATCTTATTAGTTTTAGTCATCTTACCAGCAATAACTCCTGCTAAGAAAGAACCTTCATGCTCTTTAAATAGTACAGATAATGTATTTTTATTAGGAACAACGCCATCTACTATTAAGAATTTCTTGTCTGGAGTTTGAGCTGAAACATTCTTCATACTTGTTTCCATCATGAATCCACAACCTACAACTAAGTCCGCTGTAGTAGCCATAGTCTTTAAGTTTGGCTCATAAACGTCTTGAGTTTTTGACTCTATTGAGTTTATTTGTTGAATTCCTAAATCTGTAACTGCTTTCTTAATTCCTTCATTAGCTGATTGGTTAAAGGAAGCATCATTAACTCCACCTTGGTCGGTAACTAAACCAACTTTTAACTTTGCTGTAGCAGCTGGTTTACCTGTTTCTGGTGTTTCTTTTTTAGTACATCCTGTAAATATTGTAGCTACTAAGGCTACTGAAGCTATAGTAGCTATTAATCTTTTTTTATTCATTTTAAATACCCCCTAGTATTTTTATTATTAGAATTTTTTAATACCTTCTTTTGTCACAATTCCTTTAATTAATTTAGGTGCTTTAATCTCTTCATCACTAAAACCATAAGCTTTTAAAATTATTTCTTCTGAAGACTTTTTCTTATCCATATCATTAGCATGAATAGTTGCAATGGATTCTCCAGCTTTTACATAATCACCAATCTTTTTACGCAATACCACACCTACAGCTAAATCAATTTCACTTTCCTTGGTTTCACGTCCTGCTCCTAATACAAGAGCTGCAAGACCTATATCATCAGCTTTTATAGACTTTACATAACCATCTTTAGGAGCTAAAACTTCTTCTACTATAGGAGCTTTTTTAAATAGTTCTGGATTATCTACAACTTCAGGATTTCCACCTTGTATTTCTACAAGCTCTTTTAACTTATTTAATCCACTTCCACTTTCAATAATATGTTTAAGAACTTCTCTAGCTTCTTCTGCAGATTTAGCCTTTCCTGCTAGCATTATCATGTAAGAACCTAATGTATAACAAAGCTCTGTTAAATCCTCTGGACCCTGTCCTTTTAAAGTATCTATAGCTTCTTTAACCTCAAGAATGTTTCCTACCGCAAATCCTAATGGCTGATCCATATCTGTTACTACACCTATAGTATTCCTACCTACAGAGTTTCCTATGTCTACCATTTCTTGAGCTAACTCAAAGGATTTATCCTCTTCCTTCATAAAAGCTCCGCTTCCAGTTTTAACATCAAGCACAATGGCATCTGCTCCAGATGCTATTTTCTTGCTCATAATGCTGCTAGCTATTAAAGACATATTATCTACAGTAGCAGTTACGTCTCTTAAGGCATATAGCTTTTTATCTGCGGGAGCTAAATCTCCTGATTGACCTGCTATAGCTATTTTTCTTGTATTAACGTCTTCAATAAATTTTTCAATAGGCATTTCTACCGAAAATCCTTCAAAAGACTCTAATTTATCTAAGGTTCCTCCAGTATGGCCTAAACCTCTTCCAGACATTTTTGCTACAGGAATACCAGCAGCTGCAACTATGGGGGCAAGTATTAATGTAGTAGTATCCCCGACACCTCCGGTGCTATGTTTATCAACCTTAATACCTTCTATAGCTGATAAATCAATAGTATTTCCACTGTTAACCATGGCCATGGTTAGATCCGCTGTTTCTCTCTTATTCATTTTCTGGAAATATATTGCCATCATTAGGGCAGATACTTGATAATCTGGAATGGTACCCTTAGTATATCCATCAACGAAAAAATTTATTTCCTCAGTGGTTAATTCACTACCATTTCTTTTTTTCATTATTAAATCATACATTCTCATAGTAAGCACCTCTATATCTCTTTAATAATGTTCTTTACCAAGGTTATGAATTTTTCTTTTACTCTTGCAGAGGTTTCTATTACTTCTTCATGGTTTAAAGGTTGTTCTAATATACCAGCTGCCATATTTGTCATGCAAGAGATTCCAATTACTTTCATAGAGCAATGTGATGCTACAATTACCTCTGGTACTGTAGACATTCCTACAGCATCTCCTCCAAGAGTACGAATCATACGGATTTCTGCTGGAGTTTCATAATAAGGACCGCTCATAGCTACATAACAGCCTTCTTGAATATGAATATTTAAATTGCTTGCTATGGTCTTTACCTTATTTCTTAATTCTTTATTATATGCGTCTGACATATCTGGGAATCTTGGTCCAAACTCTTCAAGATTTCTTCCCATTAGAGGATTGTTACCAGCCATATTAATATGATCTTTTATAAGCATTAAATCTCCTGGTGTATAGGAAGTATTAACTGCTCCCGCAGCATTTGTTACTATTAAAATCTCTACTCCCAAAAGCTTCATTACTCTAACAGGGAAGGTAACTTCTTGCATAGAATATCCTTCATAATAGTGAAATCTTCCTTGCATTGCTAATACTGTCTTTCCCTCTAGGGTTCCTATAACTAGACGGCCTTTATGTCCTTCCACTGTTGAAACAGGGAATCCTGGGATATCATTATATGAGTAGTATTCTGCATTTTCTATTTGATCTGCTATATCTCCTAGACCGGATCCAAGAATTATACCTATTTGCGGCTTTTTTGTTGTTTTACTTAAAATAAATTCCGTAGCCTTTTTTATTTTTTCTTGCAATTCCATTATAAAATCCCTGCCTTTCTTTCTATTAACCTATTATCTCTTCTAAGAAGCTTTCACCGTTTCTTATTGGCTCTAGCTCAAATATTTCTGCTATAGTCTGACCCATGTCTGCAAAAGTTTTTCTTGTTCCTAAATTTACATTTTTCTTTAAGCTGCTTCCATAGGCTAAAAATGGAACATATTCTCTTGAATGGTCTGTACTTGGAGTAGTTGGGTCACATCCATGGTCTGCAGTTATGAAAAGTATGTCACTATCCTTCATTTGCTCTAGTATCTCACCTAATCTTTTATCAAAAGCTTCTAACCCTTCTCCATAAGCTTTATAATCATTTCGATGTCCCCACTTCATGTCAAAATCTACAAGATTAGTAAAGATAAGTCCTTTTTTATCGCTTTTTATATATTCTAGAGTTTTATCAACTCCATCCATGTTATCTTTTGTATGAACTGCCTCTGTTATACCTTGGCCACAGAATATATCTTCAATTTTACCTACTGCCATTACATTTATAGCTTTTTCCTTTAGCTTATCTAATACTGTTTCATATATAGGCATTAATGAAAAGTCTCTTCTATTAGGAGTTCTTGTAAAGCTTCCTAAACTACCCAGGAACGGTCTGGCAATCACTCTAGCTACAGCATGTTCTCCCTTTAAAAGCTCTCTAGCCTTTTCACATATTTCATATAATTTTTCTAGAGGTATAATTTCCTCATGAGCAGCTATCTGAAAAACACTATCCGCTGAAGTATAGACTATAGGATAACCAGTTTCCATATGTTCTTCTCCAAGTTCATCTAATATAGCTGTACCGGAAGCTGGCTTATTTCCTATCACTTTAGTTCCGATTAATTCTTCATAGGCTTTAATTACATCCTGTGGAAATCCTTTAGGGTAAGTTGGAAAAGCCTGTTCTAAAACTATACCTGACATCTCCCAGTGACCAGTAGTAGTATCTTTCCCCTTTGAAAGCTCTGCAAATCTTCCATAACATCCGTCAATCAATGAGCTTTTCTTAATTTCCTCTACACCATCTATATGTCCTAACCCTAATTTCTCCATATTAGGTAGATTTAGTCCACCCACAGCCTTAGCTATGTTCCCTATAGTGTTACTTCCTTCATCTCCATATTCAGCTGCATCCGGTAATTCACCTATACCCGCGCTATCTAGTACCATCCATATTACTCTATCTATCATGCTTTCTACCTCCAGATACTCTAAAAATTAATATCCGCTGTTTTCTGCTTTTTTTCCTTCTACCATTTCCACAGAAGAACTAGCACCTATTCTACTTGCTCCTGCATTTATCATAGCTTCAGCGTCTTCTTTAGTTCTAACTCCACCTGAAGCTTTTACTCCCATAGTTTCTCCTACAGTTTGTCTCATAAGTTTTATATGCTCTACTTTTGCTCCTGCAGTGCTGAATCCAGTAGAAGTCTTAACATAATCTGCTCCTGCTTTCTTTGATAATTCACAAGCTTTAACTATTTCCTCATCAGTTAAAAGACAGGTCTCTAATATAACTTTTACAAGAGCCTTTTTATCTGCCGCATCTACTACAGCTTTTATATCTTCTCTTACTAAATCATAATCTTTATCTTTTAGAGCTCCTACGTTAATTACCATATCTACTTCTTGAGCACCATTTTCAATACAATGCTTAGTTTCGAAAGCCTTAACTTCCTTTGTGGTAGCCCCTAAAGGGAATCCTACTACAACGCAAACCTTAACATTACTACCTTCTAACTGCTCTTTTACCAATGAAACTCGGGAAGCGTTTACACATACAGAAGCAAAATTATATTCCTTTGCTTCTTTACAAACCTTTAATATTTGTTCTTTCGTTGCGTCCGCCTTTAATAAAGTATGATCAATGTAACTATTTAATTTCATCCTTATACACTCCTCGTATAATAAGTTTATAACCAGTTAAATGACTGCTATAAACTTATTTATTTTTTATATTTTAGTATAGATAAGAACGTATCTGTGTTTTCTGTGGGTATTCTCCCAATTCCGTAATTGCTGTCTGTTCTACATTCCTATCTATACAGATTTCATTAACTATTTATAAAGGAATTTCCTAATGCTAAAATAGTTCTAACGGAACTTTAGTAAAGGTTACTGCTGATCACTCCTGCAAAACACATTGTGTTATTGCCTGTAAAGCTTGCAGCCTGACCAGAGTATCACATTCTGCTTACACAAATGTTGCATCTCCATTCGTAGCCACCAGCAAGGTATTTCGCATGGATGAATGCTGATTACGCGAGGGTGCAGTCAGTGCTCTGGATTAGGATAATTCCTTTCTAAGTTCTTCATTACTCTCGAAAGGTGGTGATTTCATGAAGAAAGTAGATTACTTATCAACTCTATTTGTTGGTATTGATATTGGTGCGAGACAAAACGTTGTCTCTGCAATTAACTTTGAACAGGAGTTTTTAATTAAAATGAAGCCTGTTCCTAACACGCAATCTGGTGCAGAACAATTAGAAGCTATGCTTGTGGATATACTTAGCATTAATACCTTTAAAACTGTCATAATTGGCTTAGAATCCACTTCATTTTATGGAGTACATATAGCCAACTTCTTATCTGCAAGTGAAAAGCTTATGGCCTTCAAGCCTTTTGTTTATTGCTTGAATCCTAAGGAAATTGCGAACTACAAAGATTCCTTTAATGCTCTGGACAAAAATGATGGCATTGATTCTTTTGTTATTGCTGACTTTGCAAGAGTTGGAAGAATCCATACAGAACCCTGGCGGGGTTCTCAATACCTTGCTCTACAAAGGCTTACAAGACACAGGCTTCATATAGTTGAATGCTTAACTAGAGAGAAAACATACATGTTATCCAATGTATTTCTCAAGTTCAGCGAATTTGCTTTGTTACAGGGTGTTGAACATCCTTTTTCTGATAAATATGGAGCTACCGCTTCCTCTATTCTGACTGATTTTTTATCTTCTGAAGACATTGCAAATGCTTCAATAGAAGAACTTGTTGATTTCGTCAATACAAAGAGTCGAAAGAGAATTTCTGATCCTCAAATGACTGCTGAGGTGCTGCAACAAGCTGCACGTAATTCATATCGCCTTGATAAATGCCTATATGAGCCTTTAACGACATCTATAGCTTGTTCCTTCAACTGTATTCAGGCTTTTGAGAAGGAGCTTAAAGCTATTAATAAGGCTATTGAAAAAGCTGTTATGGGAATGAATCCTGTGGAATATCAAATTCTCATGTCAATCCCTGGCTTTGGTCCTGTTTATTCCAGTGGTATCCTTGCAGAACTAGGTAGTGCACAGCCATTTCCTAAGACTGTTGCTTTTGCTAAACAGTCAGTGTTAGTGTGGCATTATAGTTATCCTGGTGGCGTCTAGGTTGAAAACACCCCAATGAACAAAGCAGGCAACCGATATTTGCGTTATTATCTGATAGAAGCTGCCGGAAGCGTCATAAGACACATTCCTGAATATCAAGAGTTCTATCAAAGAAAATTTGCTGAAGTAACTACTCATCAGCACAAACGAGCACTCGCACTAACATCTCGTAAATTAATTCGTATGATTTTTGGATTGCTGGCTAAAAATCAGCTCTACTCTTCAAATAGAGTAGATAAATCCATATAATTTTACGAACATACATTCTGTTTTGACTGTATGTCTATTAAGGTTACCCTTTTTTCTAAAAATCATTTCTTTTTCTTTTCATTTTGTTCTTGACATATTACCAAATTGCTTTATAATTTCATCTATATTAATTTTATCATAATTATAGTTTGTTTTACTAGAAAATAATTATACTTCTTATATAAAATATGAATTTTATATAAGCGCTTACATTTTGATTATTTAATAAAGTGAATTTTTTATAGATAAACAATCTCTCATATTGTTTCTTACTCTATATAAAGTTAAAACATTATTTATTGAAATTGTTTATCTTAAATTCACCTTGCTATCTTAAATATCTTTCTGATCCATTTAATTGTAAGTCCGTCATTAAAGTTATTTTCTTTATTTCATTACTATCCTTTTGATTTAATATATCCAATAAAACCTTCATACTAGCCCTTCCAAGTTCTATAGAAGGACCTACTACAAAGCTTATATTCATTCCTACTACATTAAGAATATCTATATTATCAAAACCTATTATAGCCATTTCATCTGGTATTTTTATATTTTCTTCTTTTAGAGCCTTTATACACCCCAAGGTCATCATGTTACTGCAAACAAAAATAGCTGTAGGTCTTTTTTCCATTTTTAATATTTCTTTTGTTAAACGATAGCCCGATTCTTGCTTATAATTTCCGTAAAGCATGTACTCATCTTTTAAAGGTATGTTGTTCATGGCTAAAGCTTTTTTGTAGCCAAGAAGTCTTTCCTGCGCTGACCAAGAGTTCATTCTTCCAGTAATTATGGCAATATCTCTATGGCCTTCCTTTATAAAAGCTTCTATCCCATCATAAGTCCCTTTTAAACTATTTACAAATACACCACTAAAATTAGTATACTTTACATTGCTATCTATCCATACTATAGGAACATTTAAACTTTCAATAGTTTTTATATACTCACTATTTAAGTCATCTTCAGATGAGGTTGGAGCTATTAACACTCCTTGAATTCTTTGCTCCTTTAGAACTTTTAAAGACTTTATTTCCTTTTTTATGCTTTCATCTGCATCAAATAATATTATATTCAAGTCATTTTGATCTGCCACATCTGTTATTCCTTTTATAACCTCCCCAAAGAAAGGGTTGTTTATATCTGGTACAATAACTCCTATAGAATTAGACTTACTGGTTGATAGGCTTCTAGCTATGGCATTAGGAACATAATTTAATTCTTCTATTATATCCATGACTTTTTTCCTGGTTTCTTCTTTTACATATCCAGAATTATTCATAACTCTAGATACTGTTGCCAAAGATACTCCCGCTCTCTCCGCTATATCATTTATAGTGATTGACATTGTTGTTTCCTCCTATAATCATAACAAATCACTTTATCAGCAAACTAACTTTCCCTTAATTAAAATCTTTACCTATAGGAGAATGTGAAAAAACATAGGTGTTCTTTTTCACGGGCCGCTCGTGGGGCTCCACGCGCGGTGTAGGAAAACCTATAGAACACCTTTTTTCGCAGTCTCCTATAAAATCAAATTTTCATGTAAATAAACTAAACAATGAACTGCTCATTTTCATGAATTTTTCATTGCTAAGTAAATAATAATTATAAATTGAAAGCCTAAAAGTGATTACTCCTTAACTATTATAAAATATATTTAAGAAAATTTAAACGTTTTATGTAAATATATTTAATAATTAACAATAGCAGAGAATGTTATATTCATTTCATTGTGTTAGCGTTTACATATTCAGTATACAATTTCATTATTTTAATGTCAATATTTTTTATTCTTCTTTTTGTTAGTAAAATTTTCTGTTTTAATAACAATAAAACCTCTTTGAATTTTATTAGTTATAAAACTCAAAGAGGTTCTAAATAAATAATTATGCTACTACAGACTCTTTTCTTTCTCTTATCTTCTGCTGAAGCTTGTCGGCTCTTCCTTTCATGAGTATTGAAACTACTAAGAAAGTAATCATAACCCCAGCTAACACAGCTGTATCATGAGCAAGTACACTATAATCTACTCCAGATATTAATTCTCTTAAGCCAGAAACACAATATGTGAACGGCATAAATGGATTTAACACCTTAAAGAAAGTAGGTACTACCTCTAATGGGAAGGTTCCTGCGCAAGAGGTTAATTGAAGTATTAATAATACTATTGATAACAACCTTCCAGCCTCTCCAAGTAAGAATATCAAACTTTGTATTATAGCTATAAATACAAAGGACATAAATATATTAAACAATATATAGAGAGGAACATTGGCTGGCTTTAATCCTAAGAATAAAACTACCACACTAGCTAATACTGCTTGAAGTATTCCTATATATCCATAGGATAAGAACTTACCAATTACTACAGAAGCAGGACTTGCATTAATATTTTCGTCTACCTTATCTGTTATAACGAAGAACATCATCAAAGCTCCTACCCATAAAGATAATGGAATAAAGTAAGGTGTAAATCCTGTACCGTAATCCTTCACTGAATAAACAGGCTTTTCATCCATAGTTACAGGCTCAGAAACAAATTTGCTCATGGTTTCGCTATCATTTACTAAGTTTTTATTTAGTTCACTTGCTCCTTCTGATAACTTATCCTTTAACTCCTTTGATCCATCAGCTAATTTTTGAGCTCCATCCTGTAGCTCAGGCATATTGTCATTAAGCTGTTTTAGTCCCTGTTGTAATTGTGATGAACCATCATACAATTTATTAGCTCCTGAAGCTAAAGCTGGCACTTTTTCATTTAATTGAGCTAATCCAGAATTAATTTGCTTACTTCCATCATATAGGCTGTTAACTCCTTCTGTAAGCTTTGGTATAGCATTGATAAAACCTTGTGCTTTTTCTATATTTCCTTCATTTAAAGCTCTTTGAGCCATAGCTATTAAATCTGAACTATCCTTTACATCACCTTGCATAGCTTTTAACTTAGCTACCAACTCAGAAGAATTAGCTAATTTTTGTGGTAAAGTTGGATCCTTCATTAAAGAATCTATTAATGGCTTTGAACTATCCATATCTGTTTTTACTTTTGATACTAAAGGCATTAGCTTTTGAAGACTTCCATCTTGAGACTTTTGCATTATTTCATCTAAAAGCTTTAAGTTCTCTTCATTTTTAGATAAATCGTTCTTAAGCTTATCTAGATTTTGAGTAACTTCCATCAAAGGCATCAATGCTTTTATATTATCTAAAGTTATATTATTTGCCATTCCTTCTATGAATGGACCATTAGCTTGTAATTGTGATAGCATTGCAGCACTAGCTTTTAATTTATTTGAATCTAATCCTTGTAAGCTGCTCATCAATACTTTTGTACTAGGATTGTTTAGCGCCTGCTGCACATTCATTAAATCTTTCAAGGCTGGACTCATATCCGCTCCAATTTTTATTGCTGCTATCATAGGTCTTGCTTGTTCCGGACTTAACATGCCCTTGGCTGTTAAATTAGTTATAGCAGATACCATAGCATCTTTATTGGCGCTTATAGCTGCTAAATCCTTGTCACTTAAGGCTGCTAATTCAGCCTTATCTTTATCAGATATATTTATCTTTGCCATAGAGTTAGTTGCTGTACCCAATAAAGCTTTTACATTATCCATATTGCTCAATAATAGATTCATTGAGTCTATAGTTTGCTTATCCTTAGCCAAAGCAGCTGCCCCTGCTAAAGTATTATGCAAATCATTTACCTTAGCAGCAAAGGCTGCAGGATTTTGATTTGCAAGTACTGCTAAATCCTTTAAAGGCATAAGCATATTATTTAGTTTATTTGAATCTACCTTTGAAATTGTGCCTTTTAGTAATTGAACGTCACTCATTAATGCATTTAAGTTATCAACCCTTTCTTTAAGGGCTGCTGCATTTTGCGGCTTACTAAAATCCATTTGTGATATAACTAATTGAATAGATGGTGTGCTTAAAATCTCCTTTAGCTCTTTAGAATTAACTAAAGAATTAACGTCTACCACAGTTTTAGAAATAGTATTAACAGTATTAGGATTTATATTATCTAAAACGGAAGTATCAAGAGAAGCTATATAAGCTCCATCTTTAGCTAATTTATTCACCTTCTGAATAGTACTTGGTGAAAGCAAAGCTTTTATTTGTGGGTTTTGAACTATAAGTTTTGTTATTTCATCAGTTTTACCTTTTAGTTCTCCTATGCCAGAAGTCATAACTGAAGAGCCTTCATATAGTTTAGAAACTCCTCCTGCTAAAGCCGGAGTATTATCCTTTAATTGTCCTATGCCTTCTTTTAGCTGATTGGAACCATCATAAAGCTTACCTACTCCATCCTTCATATCTGGAACCTTATCTTTTAGGGTATTTATACCATCAGCAAGCTCACTGCTTCCATCCGATGCCTTATTCATACCGTCTTTTATTTCATGAAGCTTATCAAAAGCTACTTTTGTGTATTCCTTAGATATATTTTTTGTTATTTCTGCTTTAAGTTCTACTAGCACTTTTCCATTTATTTGAGCCGCTAAAAAATTTCTTTTTTCATTAGCTGTATATAATATCTCTGGTTGCTTTGGCGCTCCATCCTTAGCACTCATAACTTTGGCTGAAAAGTCTTCTGGAATCACGAACATAGCATAATAGTCTTTTCCTTCTACACCTTTTTTAGCATCCTCATAGGACACAAATCTCCAGCCAATTTTGTTATTCTCTTTCAGCTTGTCTGCAATATCTTTTCCATAGTTTACGCTTTCTCCATCCATCATAGAACCTTTATCCATATTTACCACTGCTACAGGTAAATCGGAAAGTCTGTTATAAGGATCCCAGAAAGCTGCAAGATACAATAAGCTGTACAAAAGAGGAACTACTATAATTGCTGTTACTGATATTCTTATAAATTTGTTCTTAAAAATACTAGAAATGTCCTGCCAAGCGATCTTTAAAAAATTCATAACTTCACCTCTCCTCATTTTTTATACTGACTGGTCATTTTATACTGACTGGTCAGTTATATTTATAACTCTTTTTGCTTCTCCTGTCAATATAAAAAATAAGTACAAATTGTTAACTTTAATTACTAGTGACAAAAAAATTTATAAAGCTCTGAAAATATAATATAATTTAACCATATGAAAAATATTGAAATTTACTGGGAGGCTAATATGTTAAGAACAATTGCTTGGTATTCAAACTTTGCTATAAGCTTAGTTGCTACTATTCCAAAAATGTACAAGGTTAAGTCCTTAGAAAAGAAAGGAAATTTAAAAGAAAAGGAAGAATATGTACATAAAACCACCTCTAAATGGGCACTATCTCATGTTAAAATGAGTGGAGCAAGGGTTAAGATATATGGTGAAGAAAATATACCAAAGGATGGAGCTGTGCTCTTTGTAAGCAATCACCAAAGTAATTTTGATATTGCATTATTTATGAGCTATATAGATAAGCCTAAAGGATATATCGCAAAGATAGAAATGAAAAAGATACCGCTTCTTCGCGATTGGATGGAATATATGAATTGTGTATTCATGGATAGGAGTAATATAAGAAAAGCTGCTGAATCCATTGCAGAAGGTGTGAAAATTTTAAAAAATGGTTATTCATTAGTTATATTTCCTGAAGGTACAAGAAGTAAGAGCGATAATATAGGCGAATTAAAGGCGGGAAGCTTTAAGTTAGCTACTAAGGCTAAGGTTCCAATTATCCCTGTAACTATTAAAGGTTCTTATAAATTAATGGAGGCTAATGGTAATAGAATTAAACCTGCTGAGGTGGAGATGTATATTCATCCGTTAATTGAAACGGCCAGTCTTTCAAAGGAAGAAACTGAAGAACTTCCTGCAAAGGTTACAGAGATTATTAAAAGTAAACTATAAAAAAAGGCGAATCTTCGCCTTTTCTTTATTTCTCGCTAATGCCATTTAAAACATAACTCATTAAATTATCTATAAGCTGATCTACATCTGTATTTTCGCTATTTATTAACTCATAAACTGCTGCAGAGCATAGTGTGCCAAACAGAGTGTACGCCATGAAGGAAGTATCCCCTTTTCTAACTATACCGTGTTCCATGGCTTCCTTTAAATATTTCTCTATGGCACAGATATAATTGCCTATAACCTTTCGTAACTCCAGTTGTCTAAGCTCTTGTCCCCACAATTGACTCATAATTACTTTAAAGAAGTCTTTGTTTTCATATACAAGCTTCAATTGCACCCTGCACATAGTTTTAAGCTTCATGAGCACATCTTGTTCCTTGCTTGCAGCTGAATCAACCTCTTCAGTCATTACAGTCATGCCTTCAGTTATTATGTAATTGAAAATCTCTTCCTTACTCTTAAAATGATAGTATAATGTTCCTTTAGCAACCCCTGCATTTAAAGCTATATCATCCATGGTAGCACCATTATAGCCTGCCATAGAAAAAACCTTAATAGCAGCTTGAAATATAGCTTTTTTAGTTTTATTCATTTTTATCACTCCATGTAATTTATCGTTTAATCCTTTTCACCTATAATATAATACACTAACTTATAATAGCATACAATACTAGCAAGTACAATTTTACTTAATTTTCTGTACTTTGATTATACATGAAATAGATAAAGCGCTAAATAATATCTTATTAAAAAGCTTTATACATGATATAATTATTGTTGTTAATTAAGGCAAAAGTAAGCGGCCTATTCATTATAGGAGGATTAAAATGATAAAAGTTTATGATAGAAATACTAAGGATTATGAAATTGAAAAAGTAGCAGGTGAAAAATATCTTAAATGGAACTACTCTTCCCCTATGGGTATGAGTTTATTGGAGCTTTTTATAAAGAAAAAATTCTTTTCAAAGTTATATGGCGCTTATTGTGACAGCAGTTTAAGTAAGAAAAAAGTTAAAAATTTTATAAGGGATTTCGATATTGACATGTCTATCTGTAAAGATTCATTAGAAGATTTTAAATGCTTCAATGACTTCTTCATAAGAAGACTTAACGAAAAAGGTAGACCCATAAATAGAGATAAAGATGTATTGATCTCCCCTGGAGATGGAAGATTATTAGCCTATGACCATATAGACATGGAAAATTTGGTTAGAGTAAAAGGAATTACTTATAGCTTAAAGGAATTAATTGACGATGATAAGGTAGCCTCTCAATATCAAGATGGTGTCTGTCTAATATTGAGACTCTGCCCTACAGATTATCACAGATTTCACTTTTTAGATGATGGTATCTGTACAGAAACAAAAAAAATACAAGGACATTACTATTCAGTGAACCCCATAGCTTTTGACAAGGTTCCTAAATTATTCTGCCAAAACAAAAGAGAGTGGAGCATACTGAAATCAGAAAATTTTGGAGAGGTACTTTATGTGGAGGTAGGAGCTACCTGTGTAGGAACTATAATACAGACCTATGAACCAAATAAAAAAATATTAAAAGGCGATGAAAAAGGTTATTTTAAATTTGGTGGTTCTACTGTAGTGTTATTCTTCGAAAAAAACACTATAAGCATGGATAAGGATATATTAGAACAAACTAAATTAGGCTATGAAACTAAAGTCCTAATGGGGGAATCTATGGGAGCAAAGTATTAAATCTTACTACTAGAAAGGTAAATTTATTTATGAAGATTAGGCCAAAATTGATAATACCCTTATTCATTCTTATTATTTTAAGCTTATTATGGCATAGCCGCAGTAGCCAAACCTTTAATTCAATTTCTAAAATTAAATCCGGTAAAGAAATCACTTTTTTTGTTACAAATGATGTTCATTATTTAGCTAAGGATTTAACAGATGGAGGAGAAGCTTTTCAAGAGTTTATTAATAGCGGAGATGGAAAACAATTAAATTATATAGATGAAATAGTAAATGCTTTTACCAGAGATATTAAGAATAAAAAACCAGATATACTGATTATAAGTGGAGATTTGACAAGCAACGGAGAAGCTAAAAGCCACTTGGAATTATCGAAAAAATTAAAGAACATAGAGAAATTAGGAACCTCTGTTTATGTTATTCCGGGAAATCATGATGTTCAAAATCCTCATGCCAGAAGTTTTAAAAATAGTAATCAATATAAAACAGATACTATAAGCAATAAAGATTTCGCTAAAATTTACGAGGACTTTGGTTATAGCGAAGCTATTTCTAGAGATGAAAATACTTTAAGCTACCTAGTATCCCCTTCAGAGGATATTTGGCTATTGATGCTTGATACAGCTCAATATGGAAATAACGAAGCTTTAGGTTTTCCTCAAGTATATGGCATGATTAGCGAAGAAACCCTTCAATGGATAAAAAAATGTAGCGATTTAGCTAAGGAGCATCAAGCGAAACTTATTACAGTAATGCATCATAATTTATTAGATCATAATAATTTATTAAAAGAAAATTATACTTTAGATAATAATGAAGATGCCATAGAAGTACTTCAAAACTGTGGCGTAGATTTAGTCCTAAGCGGTCATATCCATATACAAGACATAGCTCTTTACAAAAAAGATAACAAATCAATTTATGATATTGCAACAAGCTCTCTCGGGGTCTATCCTCAGCAATATGGAGTAATTAAATATTCTAACAATAAGGGTTATGACTATTTTACCTCAAAAGTGGATGTAGAAGCTTGGGCAAAACAAGAAGGAATAAAAGATAAGAATATCACCAGCTTTAAAACCTACTCTAAAGACTTCTTTGAAAATAGAGCTAATAATAGAGCTAATAAAAATTTATCAAAAATGGATGGTTATACAGATTCCGAAAAAGCTCTAATGGCAGAAACTATGAAATTAGTTAATTTAAAATACTTTGAGGGTACTGCAAATGAAAACAAAGAAGAATTTATAAATTCACAGGGTTTTAAATTATGGCAAAATGCACCTGATAGCTTTATGAAAAGCTATATAACAGGTATACTCGACCAGATGGATATAAGCAATAATAAATTACAGTTTAAGAATTAGATTAAAGGATTTATTACACTATTATAATGGTGTAATAAATCCTTTTGTTATAAAAGTTCACCTTATCTCATCTTATGGCCACAATGGGGACAATACTGATAACTATTATCTACCTTATTTCTGCAGCTTTCACAGATATTATAAACCTCATAGCTTATATCTTCATTGGCTCTTAAATCCCAATAGGTTATATCAATGTTTTCCCCGCGTTCTACCGCTAGCCCCTTTTCCTTTGGAATATCATAAATCATGCCGCAGCTTTCACAAATAGCATAATACCGTTCATTCCATCTAAATAAAGGTAGGAAAAAGAAATGAAAAAATCTATAGCTTTTTATGAGCTTAATATTATTTATATTACAATTTTTACATTGTACTTGTCCTAAGTTTTTTATAATCTTTTGCTTATCTTCTACACCAAAAATACCAATAAAAAACACGGCTGTTCTCCTTTCTTTAGTTAAACCTTTAAAAATCTCAAACTAATAAATATAAGGATTTTCCGGCTTGCTTATCTCCTCTACCTTATTTATTAGTATAACAGGTTTCTCCTCTGTAGTTTTACTAATACTATTATAGTATATACCAGAATCAATTACTCCTTCCACCCTAACCCAAATATCATTATTGAGAGTATTAGTTTTATTCCAACTGCATATCATTCCTATAACCTGAGCATCCGCTGCACAACAAGCTACAGTAAACCGCCCCGTAATAAAATGATTCTCTTTTATATTATTATCTCTATACACAAAACCTTCCATAACAATATGCTTTCCCTTAAATTTCTCAAGGTCATTATTTATAGAAAGTATAGTATCCACATAATTTTCTTCTTTAAGTACTATCTTATCTTCATTCATCCTAAAATTTTTCATATTTCTATTATTAAGATTTGAAAAATTTAAGGATATTTCTCTGTTTTTAGCAACTCCAGAATTCAACCCTCCGGAATAAGAAACTGCAATTCCTCCTAATAAAAATATAATAAATAGTAAATATCCGCTCTTTAATGGCTCATTTCTCTTTATTGTAAATACTTTAGTGAATTGAAATACAGTAATCAAGCTTAGAGCTAAAATAGTATAAATTATATTTTTATGCATTTTAGGATGAATAAAAATGCTCAATTTTCCAGTATAAAGGATATAACTTAGAAACAATGTAAAGCTAAATAAGATTAAAAACCATATAAATTCGTTTATATTAAATCTCTTCATGTTATCATCCCCAATCCATTAAGTACATTTACTATTTCTCCAATTATAAAACATAAAATAAACACGAAAATCAGTAGCTTTATAATATAACTCTTTTTAAAAGAGTAGGATAAAATCAATGTATTTTTAATGTCTATCATAGGACCTAAAATTAAAAAGGATGAAATAGCACCTAAGGAAAACATATTAGTAAAACTAGCTGCTATAAATGCATCTGCTTCAGAACATAAAGAGATTACAAAAGCAAATAACATCATAATTAATACGGATATTATTCTATCTTGTCCAAAAGTATTGATAAAGCTTCTTGGTATAAAAATTTGAAAAGCTGCCGAAATACCGGCCCCTAATATTAAAAGCTTTCCTATATCATAAAGCTCTCTGCTGGCATGGGATAATATCTGCGCAAACTTTGAATTATCGTAGGAAATATTACATCCACAACTACAATCGTAGTCATGAGTATATACGTTATTATTCTTTATAATATTACCATTGCAGGTGAAAGCTTCAATCAAAATACCCACTGCTACAGCCCCTAGGAATCCTCCTATCCCCCTTATAATTACCATATTAATATTATAATTAAAAGCATAATAAGTAGATAATAATACCACCGGATTAACAATAGGTACTGATATCATAAAGGTAGTAGCTATACCTATGGGCACTCCTTTTTTAATTAGTCTTCTTGCAATGGGAACTATGGCACATTCACATACTGGAAATATCAATCCTGTCATAGCCGCTATAACACATCCAAGAACTTTATTCTTAGGCACTATTTTAGCTATGGTTTCCTCTGAAACAAATATTTGAATAAGAGCCGACAAGAAAGACCCCAATATTATAAAGGGCAGTGCCTCTAAAACAATACTTATAAATATAGTAAAAAAATTGCTTAAATTTAAGCTCAATTCTATCCCTCACTAATCATTACTTTTAAATTCTTCAATATTCCTTTATCTAAAATGTTTAGTTTTTTCATACCCGTTTCTAAATTGCAATAATCCTCTAATACTAATATAAAAGCTCTGTTATTGATTTCTTTTATCTTAAGCTGAATCCTTTCAATATCCTCCTCTTTAATGCCTTTAAAATTAGTTAATAAAATTAAGTTGCTCTTAATTATGAAGGGTATTAGCAAATGAGGTATATTCCTTATGAATATATCAAAAGTTGAAGCTTCTATCACATTATATATGCCGCCTACAAAAGTCTTTGCTTTTAACTCCTTTGAATTAATAAGCTTAAATAAAACTTCCAAATTTGCTGTACCATTAAACTCGAAGATAATTCTATGAGGTTTGTGTAATGTAATTAAAAAATTCAACTTGCTTTCTGTTAATTCTTCTATATTATAAGACTTTACAATTAAGCCAAAGCTTTTATTTCTAAAATTTAAAAGTTTTTCTCCCTGCTCCATTTGTATCACTAAGACTTTTTCTTTTGGAAGTTTAGATATCTTTAAGAACTCCACTATAAATCCTGTCTTTCCTGCTCCTAAAAACCCTGTAACAATTTCAATTTCTGTTCTCATATCCTCCACTCTTTCTAGCTTAAAAATAAATTTTTAATATTATCTCTATTTAAACGGCTACCTATAACGCAAAGTCTTCCTGAGTAATCAGCCTCAATGGTTTGAAGACCCATTTCATCAGGAACATAATCAAATTGAACCCAATTATCATCCTTTAGCTGAACTATTCCTTTTGCTCTTAAAACTACACCAAAGGACTTTTCATTCTTTAATTTATAGAGTATATCTATAAGCGCTTCCTTAGTAAATTTTTTTGGCGTTTCTACAGACCAGTTTTCAAAAACCTCTGAAGTTCTATGAGTCATACTTTTAAAGGCTAAACTTCCCTTTAATATATTTATTTTTTTATTTACTATGCCTTCATCCTTACCTTCACTAATTTCAATTATTTTATCAGAACCAATACTTGACCAAGGCGTAGTTATGATATTCCCTTTACTATTTAACCTTCTTATTTCCTCATATATATCCGTAATCTTTTTATTATCTAAATTCTGTGTTCTGCTTAAAACTATGGTTTTCGCACTAATTACTTGATCCTTATAGAACTCCAAAAAATTATTAATGTAAGCCCTATACTTTAACACATCTACTACGGTAATGACCATATTTAGCTTTAACATATTTATTAGCTCTTTAGCTTTAACTACCTCTATTACCTCAGAAAGCTTGGCTACTCCTGAAGGTTCTATAACAATTCTTTCAGGTTTATATCTATCAATAATCTCTATTAAAGCCTTCTTAAAATCCCCTTGTATACTACAACATATACAGCCTGCATTTATTTCTTTTACATCTAAATTGTATTGTTTAAGTATAGAACCATCTATGCCGATCTCTCCGAACTCATTTTCTATAATTGCTATTTTTTCCTTATGTAATGCCTCTTTTATAAGCTTTTTTATAAGGGTAGTTTTTCCTGCACCTAAAAAACCAGAGACAATATCCACCTTTATCACAAAATTACCTCCTTAATACTTTAAAGGTTCATATACTATTACATTAAAATACACACCTTTATTCCTTAAATTTATATTTGAAAATATCCATTTTTATTACTAAGGAACTCTGATTTTCAGATATAAAATTAATGTTCTATTATTAAGCTATTTGTAATTATTTTGTAAATTTTTTGTTTGTATTAGGTATAAAATATTAGATATATAAACTAATAGAAAGCTGGTGTTACCTTGCTCAAAAAAATATTATTACTTTCCATATCCCTATTTACTATGCTTCATTTATCAGCCTGTACTGATTTTAAAAAGGATAATAAAAATAGCCCAATTGATAATAAGCCCACTACTCCCGAAGAAAAGGTAGTAGAAGAACCCAAAGTAGATGAATTAAAAGAGAAAATTAAAACTATGACCCTAGAGGAAAAAGCAGGTCAATTAGTAATGGTTGGACTAGATGAATACACAAATAATGCTCACTCAAAGGAAATGGTTGAGAAGTATAAGGTAGGCGGCTTTATATTATTTGAAAAAAATATAAAGGATGCAAAGCAGATGCTTTCTCTAATTAATTCTTTAAAGCAATCTAATTTAATCAATAAAGCTCCTCTATTCTTAAGCATAGATGAAGAAGGGGGAAGGGTCACAAGGATGCCTAAGGAGTTCGTTAAGCTCCCTAGCAGCAAATATATTGGACAGTTTAATAATTCTCAATTATCTTATGATATAGGTACTATATTAGGTAAAGAGCTAAAAAGCTTTGGCTTAAACATGGATTTTGCTCCGGTATTAGATATAAACAGCAATGCTAAAAATCCTGTAATTGGAGATAGAGCTTTCGGCGCTAATGAAAAGCTGGTTAGTAAATTAGGCTTAGAAACCATGAAGGGAATTCAAAAGGAGAAAGTTATACCTGTAATAAAACATTTTCCTGGTCATGGAGATACCTCTGTAGATTCTCATATCGGTCTTCCAGTGGTAAATAACACACTAAGCCGTTTAAAAAGCTTCGAACTAGTTCCCTTTAAAGAAGCCATAGATAATGGAGCTGATATGATAATGGTTGCTCATATTCTATTACCTAAAATTGATGATAAGAGCCCCGCATCCTTTTCTAAGACTGTTATTACAGATATTCTAAGGAAGGATTTAAACTTTAATGGAGTGGTTATAACAGATGATATGACTATGGGAGCTGTAATGAAGAATTTTAAAATAGAAGAGGCCGCTGTAACGTCCTTAAAGGCCGGAACTGATATTATTCTCGTATGCCATGATTATAATAATCAAATAAAGGTTATTGATAATATAAAAAAATCCATAGAAAATGGCAACCTTCCTATGGAGGAAATTGATGAAAAGCTCTATAGAATTTTAAAACTTAAGAATAAATATAATTTAAAAGATGATATTGTTCAATCTATAGATATACCCTCAATAAATCAAAAGATTAAAAGCACATTAAATATTAAATAAAATTATCTCCTTTTTAGGCTGCTCCTCAGCATTATCAAAAGCTAAGGGGCAGCCTACAATTTTGAGCATTAAAAATATTTTTATAATATTTGTTTACATTTCTCATTTTAAATTGTCTTATTAATATATAGGGTTTTAATAGGTTTTGAAAGGAATTAAATATGAACAAGGATTTATTGCTAGAGCTATACAAAAGTCAATCAAAAATCATATATAAATATCTTATAAAATGTGGGTGCCCAAAAGAAGATGCAGAAGACATAGTTCAAGATAGTTTTATAAAAGCTCTAGAGTATATGGAGGGAGTTTCTATTAACAATCTGTCCTCCTGGCTGTTTAAGGTATCTATTAATAACTATAAAAATAAAATTAAGAAAAGGTCTTATGTGTTAGATTTAAATATTTCTGAGGAAGTATTATATGCAAATTTAATATTAGAGGAAAATTTGGAGCAAGGCCTGCTATCAAAAGAAAAGTCTGAGGCTATAACTCAATGTTTAAACAGCTTAAAGGAAGAATCTAGAACCCTATTAATTCTAAAATATGAACTAGAACTCAGCTATAAAGAAATAAGCAGATTACTGGGGCTTTCTGAAGACATGATTAAAACCTATCTATATAGAGCTAGAAATATGTTTAAGGAGATTTGGAGGGATAAATATGGAGAACAATAAATCACTAGAGGATATTTTTGATGATAATAAATTAAAAAAAGCTATTAAAAAAAGCAAAACTAAAACCTTTATAAAAATAATATCTATATCACTTTTAATTATAATAGGCTGTATTATTATAAACTTTAAGGTATTCATGAAATTAGGCAAAAAAAATTATGAGTTTCAGGAAAATTTTATAAAACTAACGGTTCCTAATGGTTATATTTCTAAATCTAATGATATCCTTGGTGTCCTAGGTGGAATAAATAATTATGTATTGGCTAGAAGTATAGGTAATAAACCGATTATCTTGGAAGAAGGAACTACTGCCTTTGGATATTTTAAAATCCCTATGTATGCCATAGTTAGGGGCGGCTCCGGAGGAACTTTAGATGATAATACTACTATTCATGTTAACTATTGGTCTAATGGCTATAGAAAGATGGAATTTGCTCCTCCAAGTAAATCCTTCAAAAAATTAAAAAACGATTTAAAAGAGCTAAACAATATTTCAAATGATAAAATTATAGAAATGGCCTTATCCTTTGATAAGCCTTATAACTATATGGAAATTAGTAAAATAATTCCTAACGTAAAAGTGTCTTGGCTTTGGATAGACGCCTTTAAAGAGGAAACAAAAAAACTACAGCTTAGAGATAATCTTTATGACAATCCATATATAAGTGAAAGAGAGGCATTAGGTATAAATACTCCTGGAGGATATTTATCGGAACATGAAGTAAAATTTGGCTATAATGAACTCTTAGATAATTTAAAAAACACCCATCTTAAGATGTATGCTGATGTGTACAAAGAGCTTATGGATAAAGGTTATACAGATCCAGAAAAAGTGCCTATTTTAGGAGTTATTGTGTATGGTACTAAAGAAGAACTTAAATCACTCATAGATAATCCTCATATTAGAACTTCATCTCTAGGTGTAGTTACAAATAAATACTAGAAAACCTTCTAATCTTTAATATAATAAGTCTAATAATTCTGTGGAACTGTAGTAATTATAGCTCCACTTTTTTAATGCTCTCCAAGGCTATGAGACAGCTGCAAAAATAGTCAATCATATATTGTCAAAATATATATATATAATTTTTAATAAGTTCTTTTAAAACATTTAGTAATTATATGTAATATGTTATAATAAATTAATATAATTTGTAAATATATAGGGAAATGACTTCATTAAGAGCATATTTTATGCCCACATCTATTTTTTATAATGTATTATTACAAAAAATTTTGTAATAATTAGGAGGATTTATTATGATTAAAATTCTAATTGTTGATGACTCTAATTTTTCACAGAAGATAACCGCCAACCTATTGAAGAAATATATACCAGACTTAGAGCTTTACTTTGCAAATAATGGACAAGAGGGTTATGAAAAGTACAAGGAAATTAATCCAGATTACTTATTTGTTGACTTATTAATGCCAAATTTAAATGGAAAAGAGATGATAAGTTTAGTTAAGGAGTACCATAGTGAGGCAAAAATAGTTGTGGTTTCCGCAGATGTACAAAAGAGTGTAAGAGAAGAAGTAGAGCAATTAGGCGTACTATATTTTTTAAATAAACCCTTTAATGACGAAAAAGCAATATTCATTTGCGGAGTGATAAGGATTGATAGAAATGAATAATAAGTTATTAAGATATGATATTCTAAAGGAATTATTTAATATAAGTGTAGGAAAAGCCGCCAGTATGCTCTCTGAAATAATCAATAAAAAAATATTATTAGATGTACCCAACATCGAAATTGCAGATTCCAAGGAAGGAGACTTTAAATTAGATAATTATCTCCCTAAAGTGTTAGATGGTGCTTTAATGGTATCTAGCATTTCTTTTAAAGAAAATTTAACTGGTGAAGCAAATTTAATTTTTCCTGCTGAAAAAATGAGAACTTTTATAAATCTATGCTCAAATCAAGAAGGAGAAGATAGCTATCAGGATGTTAATTTTACTGATATAGATTTTGATATTGTTAAAGAGATCGGAAATATTATTTTAAATTCTCTCATTGGTGAAATTAGTAATTATCTTGATATCAATTTAGATTATTCTTTACCTGAGGTAAAGGTCTTTGACAAAATTGATTTTAAAAATGATGTTACAAATAGAGATTATTTGCACATACTATTATTATATATAACTTTTAATATTGACGACACAGAAATAGAAGGAGCTATAATAATAAGCTTAACCTTAACATCACTAAATGAGCTGCTAAAAAAAATAGATAAGATAGAAGATGGTTTATATGAATAATTTTTTATATGATATATTAAATAATGTTAATGAAGGTATTGTCATCCTTAATGAAAAACTGGAAATTTTAATATGGAACACCTATATGGAACAGTTAACTGAAATCTCTTCGTCTGAAGCAATAAATAAAAGTATCTATGAGGTTTTACCTGGTTTAAATAAAGAGTATTTCAAAAGTTCCTTAAATAATGTACTTCTAAATGGATTTAAAATGTTTTTCTCTGCCGCGATGCATAGGGGACTAATTAATAGTAAACATCAATTAAATCTAAAAATAAGCAAAATAAATAATAATAACGAGCCTTATTTATTATTAGAATTTATAGATGTTACAAATCAATTTGCTAGGATTGAACAGCTAAAGGACCATGTTAATAAGCTGCATGTACTAAATGAAGAACTTAAGGAAAAAGAAAAAACTATTAAAAATTTAGCCTACTATGACAGCTTAACAGGACTTGCCAACAGAACTTTGTTTTATAAGTTTTCAGAAAAATTCCTAGATAACGCAAAGCGGAACAACTCTCTATTAGGCTTGTTATTTATTGATGTTGATAAATTTAAATGTATAAACGATACCTATGGCCATAAAATCGGAGATAAGGTTTTAGTTGAGGTTGCTAAAATCCTTACTAAATGCACAAGAAAAAGTGATTTAGTAGCTAGATTTGGTGGCGATGAATTTTTAATATTACTACCACACTTAAAAAGCTTAGAAGATTATAAAGCCGTTGCCTTAAGACTAGCTAAGGAGGATAACAAAATTTTAAATTTTGATGGTATTCAAATAAAACTCTCCTTAAGTATAGGAGTCAGCTTCTACCCTAATGATGGTGAAACTATTGATGAAATTATATTTAAAGCTGATAAAGCAATGTATGTGGCAAAAAATAAAGGCGGAAATAATGTCTATCGTTGTGATGATTAAATTTATAGCTAAACTAAAAAAGATATCTCAAAATGCATATATATGGATTTTGAGATATCTTTATTTAATTTGAGCTTCGTTTAAATTTTTATTGAAATATTTTTTTCCAAATCAAATAAATTAGACCTTAGTATTTTCTCCAATTTTTCTTTATCACTTTCATATACAAACTTAAAAATATAATATTCAAGTTTAGTTTGAAAAGCTATTGAATCATCAGTTAATTCAATTTTAGTTATATCAGACCATTTTAATTTAGAAAATAAAAATCTAAAACCATATTTGTCTATGCATATACAAGACTTAAGTAGTTTACTTTTATAAAAATATACAATTGAACCAATTAATAGAACACTTATATACGGAATAGCCATTAACTCTGACCTTATATATATATATTTTATACATATTAATATGGCAAATGACGCTAAAATTAACGAATGAATCTTATAGAATATTGCACTTTTTCTGACGATACTCTCCTCACTTATTTTGCTATATGTTAAGTTTATAACTTCGTATCTAAAGACATCTTTATTCATTTATTCACCATCCACAACAAATATTTAAAATAATTGTAAATGATTTCTAATTAAGTTGCAATGATTTTGTGGTATCCAATATCATTAATTTTAGATAACAAAAAGTGCAGTCAGAATGAAAATGACTGCACTAAAGATGATAATAATTATATATTTTCTGTTTTCATAGCTCTCATTGAATTTAAAACTGCTAGAAGCGTTACTCCAACATCACCAAACACAGCTTCCCACATAGTACCTAGGCCTAAGGCTACAAGTACTAATAAAACAGCCTTAACTCCCAAAGCAAAAATTATATTTTGCATCACAATAGTTCTTGTTTTCTTTGCTATCTTTATTGCAGTAGCAATCTTTGAAGGTTCATCAGTCATAATAACAACATCCGCAGCCTCTATTGCAGCATCCGAACCAACGCCGCCCATTGCTATACCAATATCTGCTCTTGCTAGCACTGGCGCATCATTTATTCCATCACCCACAAATATCAGCTTGCCTTTAGAAGATTTCTCTTTATCAAGAAGCTCTACCTTTTCAACCTTTTGGTCTGGTAGAAGTTCAGCATGAACTTCATCAAGCCCTAGCTCCTTAGCAACCTTGGTACCAACTGCTTTATTGTCACCAGTTAGCATAACAGTTTTCTTAATACCGATAGCCTTTAAAGCTTTTATGGCCTTTGCTGAATCCTCTTTAACCTCATCAGATATTACTATATATCCAGCATATTGTTTATCTACTGCAACATGAACTACTGTGCCTATAGCTTCAATCTGTTCATAAGCTATTTTTTCCTTATCCATTAATTTATAGTTACCTGCTAACACTTCTCTGCCTTCAACAATTACTTTAACACCATGGCCTGATATTTCTTCATAGTTTTCAATAGTTTCTTTTATTATCTCTTTACCATAGGCATTTAATATAGAAATAGCTATTGGATGGTTTGAGTAGCTTTCAGCATAAGCAGCATAAGCAATAAGTTCGTCATTTGTAATATTATTTTGTGGTTTTACTTCTGTTACCTTAAATACCCCTTTTGTAAGCGTTCCTGTTTTATCAAATACAACCACCTCTACATTGTTTAAAGCTTCGAGATAGTTACCTCCTTTAACAAGTATTCCGTTCTTTGAAGCCCCACCTATGCCTCCAAAGAATCCAAGTGGTATAGATACTACTAAAGCACAAGGACAAGATACTACTAAAAATGATAACGCTCTATACAACCATTCTGAAAAAGTAGCCCCTTCTATAACAAAGGGCGGTATAACAGCCATAGCTAATGCTGAGAAAACAACAATTGGAGTATAGTATCTTGCAAACTTAGTTATAAAGTTCTCTGTAGGAGCTTTCTTGCTGCTGGCATTTTGAACCAAATCAAGTATCTTAGCAACAGTAGAATCCCCAAATTCCTTTTCTACCTCAATTGTTAGAAGACCATTCTTGTTAATTACTCCACTTAAAACATTGTCTCCTGCAGCTACTTCTCTAGGAACTGACTCTCCAGTTAATGCAGAAGTATCTATCATAGAGCTGCCTTCAATTACCTTACCATCTAGCGGAACTTTCTCTCCTGGTTTTACTACTATAATATCTCCTATACTAACTTCTTCTGGATCAACTTTCCTAATTTCATCACCTATCTTTAAATTAGCAAAATCAGGTCTTATATCCATAAGAGCTGTAATAGACTTTCTTGAACGATTAACAGCTATCCCTTGAAATATCTCTCCTACCTGATAGAAGAGCATAACTGCAACACCTTCAGGATAATTACCTATAGTAAATGCACCAATAGTTGCTATACTCATAAGGAAGTTTTCATCAAAAACTTGACCTCTTCTTATATTTTTCAATGCTCTTAAGACTACTTCTCCACCTACAATCACATAACTTATTATATAAAGTATTAATTCTACAATATTAGAAAACTTCATAGCAGTTGCTAATCCAAAAATCGCTGCACCAACAGCAAATCTGATTATTTCTTTTTTACTGCCTTCTCCATGTTCATGATCGTGTTCATGCTCATCTTCATGTTCATGGTCGTGGTCATGATCTTTATATTTTGATACCTTATTTTTATTTTCAATTTCAATAACTTTCACATCTGGTTCAATTCTGCTAACTATTTCTTTTACTTTTTCTACAATTGTATTGATCTTAGAGGGATTGTCTATCTCCATAATAAGTTTTGTTGCTACAAAATCTACAACAGCAGATTTAACACCATCTATATTATTAGCTTCTCTTTCAATTTTTGCAGCACAGTTGCCACAGCATAGACCTTCTAATAATATTTCTTTCTTTAGTAACTTTTCTGCATTCTTTTCTCTCACTTTTACATGAGACTCTATTTTTTGAACCATCTCAGTGGTTGCTGCTATTAATTCTTTTGTTCTATTTATTTCTCCTATTTCAACAGTTAGAGTCTTAGTTATAAAGTTTACATTAGCTCCATTAATTCCATCAATCTTAGAAACCTTATCTTCAATTTTAGCTGCACAGTTAGCGCAATCTAACCCATCTAAGATAAGTTCTTTTTTTATAGTATTGCTGATAAATTTCTGATTTTTTTCACTAACATCATGTTTGTGAATATTTTTAGCTGATAATTTAAAATCACTTTTAGTAGGCTTCTTAATTTCTTTACTCATAAAAATCTCCCCCCTGACAAAATTTATTGTTTTTCAGATATATGAGTTAAGCCTTGGTCAAATATACCTTTAACATGTTCATCATCTAGTGAATAATAAACTACTTTTCCATCTTTTCTGTACTTTACAATTCTTGCTTGTTTCAATACTCTTAATTGATGTGAAATGGCTGATTGAGTCATACCTAAAAGTGCCGCTATATCGCATACGCACATTTCAGCCTGAAACAAAGCACAAAGTATCTTTATCCTGGTTGAATCTCCAAGCACTTTGAATAAGTCAGCTAAATCATAAAGTGTTTCTTCCTTTGGTATATTTTCTTTGACTTTATTAACTACATCTTCATGTATAATTGAGCAACTACAACTTTCAATGTTTGTTCTTTCTCCCATAGTATCATTCCTTTTCATCTGAATATTTGAATATTTGTTCATATGTTCATTATATGCAAACCTATTTGTTTTGTCAATAAAATATGAAATTTTTCCTAGAAAAAACCCTTATACTCCTTCAAGCATGTGAAAATTATCAATCTTTATGCCTTTTAAAATATTGCATATATCATGTAATGTTTAAAAGAACTTCATAATTTAGTATGTAATTATTAGAATTTTCTATACCTAAAAAGTATTAGGGACTTTAATTCACTTATATAGGTAAATCTATTAAAATAAATTTAGCTTGCTTAATTTTATACGTGATATTCATCAAAAAATAAAAAACCTAGAAGCCTTATAACTTCTAGGTTTTCTGGTGCGGCGGAGAGGATTCGAACCCCCGACCAACTGGGTCGCAATATACGCTTTTAAATAATTTTATATCATCCTCAAAGCCGCTTAAACACTTGTTTCACTTTTTAAATTATACCTGTCCACACCTATTTATTTTAGGCTATACGGTGTAAAAAACGGTGTAAAATAACTTTGAAAACATACCTATATAAGATATATCAAAATTAGTATTTCTCATATTTATAAGAATAATTCATAATAAATTTTTGATGAACAACGGTGTAAAAGATTTTATGCAACGTGCAAGTGTGCAATATAAAAAATAATAGCAACATGAGTTTTTGCGAAAATATATATCCAGTATGTCCATAAAGTCCAAAGCTAGTAATATCAATGCGTATAAAAATATGGACAAATAAAAACTGATATGTCCATACCTGTCCATAATGTCCATTTTATTTGCTCTTTCATATAATTAAATTTCTTAAGCCAGGTATAAGTTAATTCTATTATTTCATTACGCTTCATTTCTTGCAAAAATATTTTTATGATTTTTCGTAAACAATATGATTGATTTACTAATTTTTAATAACTAAACCTTGTTTCATAATATCATCAAAAAATAATCTTATTAATGCAAGAATCTTATCAATATAAGTTAGATCAGATGTTAAATATATAACTACTTCCAAACTATCATCTATAATCGAAAACTTCTTAATTTGACTTAAATACTTATAATAATATTTATCAAGTTCATTACCATTGTGAATAAATGTATTTCTAATAGTCTTTAATGCTAAAATTTCACTGAAAATCTTGGTATTAAATTTAATATTAGAATATTCTTCTATGTAAAGTTTCATTGTATTAATATTATTAGGTTTATTTTTTTCTCTGCAATATTGCTTATATTCCTTTTTTCCTTTAGTTTCAATTACTCCAGTTAAATTTAATATCCAGTCTTCTAGCATACCATATAAGCTTAATGTTAATGAAACTGCAATTTGTTGTTCTATAAAGTTATCTAATACTGAAAATGTTATGCATGCATAATCTTCTTCTGTAAAATCTCTGACCATCTTATCTCTATTACTCAATTTAGGATTAACTAAATCGAAATTTATCTGCTTGATAGCTTTAAGTGTTTTTTCCCAACCATGTATAGAAATATTCGTTAGGAACTCCCACTCTTCTATGTTATTAACTATATCCACTTAAACCACTCCTATTTTAAAATTTCTATAATCATAAAAATTGCATAGTAAAGCATATATATATATATATAATTGAGTTTATTATTTGTATACTGCTAAAAATTTTTATGTCGAAAGTTTTTATAAGAAATTCTCTTGATAATTTTTAAAATATGTTATAAAATAAAGGTATGAACATATGTTCGATTCAGAAACAAGTATAATTACTATTATAGTTTACAGTAAAATTAATTATTGCTTATTATTTAATAGGAATTAATTGATTTTATGTGAATATTAATTTGTTTTAGAGTCAAAAATACTATTATATGCATATATATATAGTAGTGCACTACAAAACGTATACAATGTAACCCATTTTGTTGCAAATTGCATACATTTTTATTGACGTACGTTACAAAGTGTGTTACATTTTAATTAACTCATCTACCTAGAATGTAGAAGGAGACCACCGGGTTCCTCAGGGAAAGCCGGTATTTTTATTTTTTTGTACACTTTACATACTCTTTATCTAAGTCTACACCTTCTTGTGGTAAGAATATTGGATATGCTGTCCTAAAATCTAAATAGTTTAACTTATTCTTATTTGTTTTGTCATATAACTCATTAAAAATAATTATAAAATCTGCTAGTCCATTTTTGTATCTTACTTTCCTTTTCCATACCCATTTTTCATTAGTCTCATCCTTTTGTTCATTTCTCCAAATTTTTATAAATTCATTGTTTTCATTAGCATATTTTATTACTTCCGGAATCCACTGAATTCTAGATAATCTATATAGACATTCTGTCCTTTTCAATCTCTGAAAAATAAAGGTTGAGTTTTCCAACTTACATTTAGTAATGCAATTAATAGAGGCTTCTTCATTAGTACATGGTAAAATTGCCTTATAATACTTCTTGTCCGCTAAACTGATACTATGAAGATATCTTTCGTGCATTCCTTGTATTATATCATTTTTAACAAATATCTTAGCTCCTTGAAGTGTTGGCCTAGCTTCATAATCTAGAAAAGTTTTATATAAAATACTATATTCCTCTAAGGCAAGATCTAGGATATTTCCTTTTGCTAGAACCTTAGGCTTTGATAATCCATAATACTCCATACTAGCCCTCCTTATAAAGAATACCTAGATTCCCATATAAAAATATTAAATTTTTGCTCTTGCCTTAATGTAGTTTTTAGAAGAGAGTACTTGGTTTTACTTCTAATTAATTCAACTAACTCTGATTTAGCAGAACCCGGATTCAATTCCTCCATTTTTCTATTAGCATACGATACGGCTCCAATCAAAATATCTGCAATCTGCATTAACTCGCTATCCTTGGAATTAATTATTTGTATTTTTTCAACTATTTCAGCTTTAAAATCTAATTTTTCATCTCTTAGTTTTTGTTGAAGCTTAAGAATTTTCTTACCTCCTCTAGTATCCTTTTTATCTATGTAGACACTATTATTTTCTATCGGGTTAATCATTTCTCTTAAAAGAAAAAAATACATCCAGTAATATAGTTCATCATGACTATACTTAGTATAATTTAGTTTAGCTTTATCTTGGAAAACTACCGTTCTAAACTTTAAATTATCATTACTAAAAAAATAATTAACTAGTTCTAGATAAAATTGAAGTTTATTATTAGAAACCTTAGTCCATTTAACTTCATTATACATACCGATATTATGCTTAGCTTTCATTTCTCTAATATGTATACTTATATCTTTAATTAAATCTCTTGGACAGCTAATTCCTCCTAAAACTATCGCCCTTTGTTCATTGGGATTTTTCTCACTTAGCTCTAAATGGCAACTTTCATCACAATATATATTAATCATATTTCACCTCTATACAATATATGGTACTTAAGATTATACTATATAAAATTTACTGTATAAATTATATGTACACCCAATCCTGTACATTTTTTCATAATATATTTAAAAATCTTTTAATTCCTTTGTTTTTTACATGGTATTACTGGTTGACTAAATATGTATATTTTTGATTTAATGATGAAGTTGCCTAAATTGAAATGGAGCTGTTTATGTAAATAAGGATATATATTGCACAATACAAAAGTATCTATATTCCATGAATGCCTCCTAATATACGTCCACTATAAAACTCATTCAAATCATTTCTAAGGAACTCTTTATTTTAGATACATAACTTATCACACATATAATAAAACTGTTCTATAGCTTTAATACGCTTATTTAAGCCTATTAAAATTAAATTTTGATGCATCAAAATTAAGGAATGGCAATGACAGATATATTCAACAAGCCTATTTTCAATCTCGGTCTTTATAATAATAGTCTTTCTTTTGTGGTTACTCTAATTAGTTCTATAGCAATTATAAAGTGTATTAAATACTCCTCTACAAATCTTTGTATAATTTAGACTTAAGTTGTGGATTATAATTATGAATAAAAAATTTGATAGGAGTAAAAAAATGAATACTTTTCGCAGGTGGCTTTTAGAATGGGAAGTAAAAATTTTATTTTTCCCATGGCCTCCTTTTATTTTTGGAATCTTTGTAATTAAAGGAGGTAAACCCCAATGATGGGGTTGCCAATTGCGTTATATAATAAAATAATTAAATTCTTTAAAATCCATAGTTTTCTATGGTTTTTCTTTTTATTGGAACTTCTAACTCTCATTTTCACTTAATTACACATTAATAATAAAATAATTAAAAAAGAGCCCTGTTAAGAGCTCTTAAAACTTATCTTCTAATTTGCACTACTTCTTGATTTAATTCAAATAATTTTTCAAGTATACCGTCAATAGTATTTTCATCAATAAATGATTCTAATCGTGGCTTAATCTTGCTTGTATTGACATAATCAATTAGATATGCTCCAACTTCTTTAGCGATTCTTAATTTAATAAATACATCTTGCTCATATCTATCTTTATCAATTAAAGAAAAAGTGACATTTTCATCATTATACTCAATCTTAATTTTCTTATATCCTTTTATATCGATGTATTCATCTGAAACTATAATTGCCTCAACACCACTTATATTATACTTATTAAGATTTTCATTAAATTTATCAACAAAGTTTTTCGTTGCCTTACTTATGATACTTTTATCAATAGTTAGAGTTCTAAATGGTAAAACTAATTGTTCTATCCAATCCATATGTCCACCTCCCTTCCAATGTATAAATTTCTACATCTTAGGAGGTTTCCCTTTATTTAAATTTCGACTTATTTCCACTATGTATATAGAATCTAGTATTTATAAAAAGCTATACTCTTTTATCCTTACTATTAATTAAGTATTTCATTCCAAAACTCTTCTTCCATACCTAATAGAGCCCTCCCAATAATCAATAATAGCTTTTTAATCCTTCTAGCTACAGTATTATTTGAATATCCTACTCTTTGCACAATATCTCCATAGGTTAATTCATCAAAATACCTATAGCATATTATCCTTTGGTCATCTTCCTTTAATATTCCTATGGCCTTACTTATTTTCCTCAATCTTAGTTTATATAAATTAATTCTTTTTCTATGTATATCCGGATCCAATCGGTTTATCTGCTCTTTCATATAGTTAAATTTCTTAAGCCAGGCATCAGTTAATTCTATTATTTCATTACGCTTCATTTCATCACTTATTAACCTAATATCTCTATACAAAATAATATTTTACCAACTTTAAATAAGCTATTATTTATAGTTTTATATAGCTTTGACTTAGGATAATGCAAGGCTTCCAATAGCTCTATTTGTGACATTCTTTCAAAGTATCTATAACATAATGCTTTCTGCTCTTCTTCATTTAAACTACTCATGGCATTTTGTAACCTAGTGAGCTTATTCTCTAGCTCATTTCTTATATTCTCAAGGTTCTCTCTTTCTTTTCCTTGCCTTTGGTGGTTATTTAGTAATATATCTATATTTTTAATTTCTTGCTTTATGGATGAAATGCTCTCTATATACTCTTTAGTAGCTTTTATAATCTCTCTAACTGACATATAACTTCCACCTTTAACTTAAAAATTCAAATATCTATCAATAAACAGAATGTTGTCTGCGACTTTATTTATTTTAAAAGTTAACTGCTTTTCTAATAATATCTCTTTAGCTTTATTTTTTCCCCATAGTGTACGTCTTATTTTTCTCATTGCCTTATTTTGAATTTGTCTTGCTCTGGTTCCAGTGATATTAAATAGACAGCCTACTTCTTCTAAGGTCATGCAGCTGTTATTATCCCAGCCATACCTTAATATTAATATCTGTCTTTCTTGTAGAGTGTTGTTGTTACTCATAACCTCCTCAAGCTCCTTGCGTAGTTGCTGGTTATAATAATGAAATTAAAGATAGATATAAAAGAATTTATTAAGGACACTGTAAAATTGACCGTTTCTATATTGGCAGCTAGTGTTATAGGGATAACTTTAATTTATTTTATAATCAATAAATAGGGGTGGATATTATGAAAAGATTTATAGCGTTGTTTACTATGTTCTGCTTAACTCTCTCTATGATAACTATTAACACAAGTAAAGTTTATGCTGCAAATATAGTAAATAAAACATATAAGATAACTGTTAAAGATAGTAGTGGTAATTTAATGCCGAATACCTGGGTTCTTATAGTTATGCCCAAAGGTAATTTTATTAATTGGGGTGTTACTGATAGCTCTGGATTCATACAGTTTGACAATGTGCCTGTTTCTGATGATACTGTTATATCAAATAGGGAAGTTGATATTTATTACAGCCAGAAATACTATTCCCATCATATACAATCAACATATCCCAATACAAGCTCAGGCGTTAATGATGTCATAACTACAAATTTGACGTTGGATAATAGCTCTAAATATATAGCCCAAGTTACTTATAAATCAACCAATACGCCCGTGATGTCTGGTATAAATATTCAAGTTAGTTCAAAATTTACGTTAGGGAACGTAGGTGTGCCTGTACCACAGGCTTTCTATGATTATGTAATAGGGCAATATTCAAAAAGTGGTGTTACGGATGCGACAGGTCAGGTGTTTTTTCAATTAGATACTTTTAATAATTTTGATGTTACATATACAAAGGATGATTATAATTTCACTCTTTCAAATGACAGTTATCCATCTATGGGTAATAGCATTAAATATTATACCAGGGGGGTTTATATAGCTCCAAAAGGCAGCGTAACAGTAAAGTATCAGGATGAAAATAGTAATGACATAGCTGCACCTAATGTAATAAGCAACCTAGACTTAGGAAGCTATACTTATAATGCTAAGAGCTTCCCAGATTATGCTTTAAATAATAGCAATAGTAAGAGTGTAACCCTCACAGATAGTAACGCATACCAAACTATTATATTCAGCTATCAAAAGATAAAGGGCAGCATAACAGTAAAGTACCAGGATGAAAATAATAAGGATATAGCTGCACCTGATGTAATAAGCAACCTGGATTTAGGAAGCTATACAGAGAATGCTAGGAGCTTCCTGGGTTATAGCTTAAATGATAACAAGAGTAAGGTTGTAACTCTCACAGATAGCAATAAAGACCAAACTATTATATTTAGTTATAAGAAAGATGAAGCTCCAAAGCCTGTAATTAAAGGCAGCTACACAATACAGTATAAAGACCAGGATGGAAATATATTAGAACAAGATGTAAAATCTAACCTGGATTTAGGTAAATACACAGAACAAATTAAGATATTTCCAGGATATGCCTTGAATGATGAAAGCAGTAAGACAATAGAGTTATCTGAATTAAATAAAGACCAGGTTATAACTTTTATATATAAGAAAATCACTGGAATTGTTGAAGGTACAGTTACGGATATTGATGGAAAGCCATTAAAAGGCGTTAGAGTTGAATTACATAGCAATCCTCAATATACTTTTACTGATGAAAATGGACATTATAAATTTACTGATGTTGAGCTAGGCGACCATGTAATAAGAATATCAGACACAAATTACAGCTCTATCAAAGAATTTAGAATTTCAGTGGCAGTAGATGAAAATAATAAGCCAGTTACAAAGGTTATTGATGGTAGTTCAACACCTTCACAGGATTTAAGCTTAAGTCAGGATAGCAATAGAAGAATTGTAGATTTTGTGGTTGTTCCAACATCAAACAAACCACAGGAAAGACTACCACAGACAGGAAGTCCTATAGATTCTAAAATCTTGATAATGATAGGATTTATCTTTATGGCTCTAGGTGGAATGGTGTTCTCGAAGAAAAGCATTGAGCATGAGGAAAAATGATTAAGTTTGTCAACTGAAATGTTCACCTTATATTAATTAAAGTTGTAGAATTGATAGTATATCTCATGGCAAGTGTGGTAACATATAATTAGTGCAGAGCATTAGGGCTTTGGAGTTTAATGTGGGAGGTAGACGTACTCCAATACACCACAAACTATCCCTCTGGTGCCACGAAGGGACATAAAAAAATATCGTGGGTTTTTATGGAGACAGATAAGAGGCTTTGTTTTATGACAAGCCTTTTATTTTTTATTAAAGAATATTATTTATATACAATGTTCGTAAAGGTATACTTTTTTGGATTATAGATTAGTGGTTGTTAAAGTATTTAAAAATGTTATAATTTAGTAGATAAATATGTTCAAAAATGTTAAGTAATTAATGAACAGAATAAACTTGATATTTAAATATGAGTAAATATAAGAATATATCGGGATATATATCAAATTTAATAGTTCTAGGAGTGGATATTTTGGATTTTAAACAAATTGAAAGAAGAGTAATTACAGCTTTAGAATTATTGAGAATAAAGGATTTTTATTTGCTAAAATGTGATGTGAATGAGAGGGCGTTAACTCATAAGCTAGCAGAGCATTTACAATATGTAATAGGGAATTCTTTAGATATCGATTGTGAATATAATAGAAATATCGATGAACTAAGCAATTGTAAAAAGATACAAATATTAAAGTCTGACTTAGCCAATATAAATAGAGATGAAAATAAGAATGGTAGTTTAACTAGTGTTTTTGAAGAACAATATCAAGAAGTGTCTGTTTTTCCAGACATTATTGTTCATAAAAGAGGAACGAATTTGAAAAATATATTAGCTATAGAAGTTAAAAAGTCTACAAGTAGAATTAGTTATAAATATGATCACTTAAAACTTAAGTGTTATACAGATATATCAGAAGCAAATAAGTTAAAGTATGATTATGGTGCATTTATTAAGCTACATACAGGCGAACCAAAATACATAACTCCTGAAATTATATGGTTTAAGAATGGAGAAAAGTTATATGAAAAAGAGTAGCCCTAATATAACAGCATTAATATTAGTAGTATTTTCTTTAATAATAAGTTGTTTTATATTTAATAATATATTTTCTTTCATAATATTATTATTTACGACTTTTTCATTAGTTTATATTAATGGTTATTATAGGTATTCTTACTTTAAGAAGCAAAAATGTAAGGTATTATATGGCATTAGAAGGCTGTACAGAAGCATACCAATATATGATGTGGAATTTTGTAAGATAGAAAAAATTGAGAAGAGTGATTATATTATAGTTTTTTTGATAATACCTATATTATTAGTAATGATATTATTTGCAGTTGGTCCTATTAATGAAAAGCTATTGGAGTACAATGTTATAAGTAAAAATAATTATATATCTATAAAAGAGGCTATTTATTTATCTTATATATACATATTTATCTTATTATTTAAAGATTTGAAAAGCATAGGAAAGTTAATATTTAAAAATAAGGTATTATTTATTGAAGTAAAGTTATTTACTATTACAAATGAGATTGAAAATAAAGAATGCAAGCTTTATCATAAAGAGATATATTTAATGGAATGCGTTTATAAAGAATTCTCTTTAATAGACTTAAAAAGAGAAAAAATTCATTTAGAAGGTAAGCTTGAAAGGGAAAGAAAACCTGCGTTTTATGATACTTATATATTACCTTTAACTGTGATATTCGCTACTGGCATACTATCATTAGTAAGTTCATACATAACTATATTTATGTTTAGTAAGGGAACTGAAAATAATTTAGGAGAAGCTCTTAAGTCATATGCTTTTATTGCTGTAGTTGTTTTAATAACCTTGTTCTTTTTTTCTTACATGATTAAAAAAGTTTCATGTAATGATGTTGGATACCTTAAATCAAGAATCTTAGTTGTCGAGAATTTAATTTTAAATAAAGAAAAGGAGAAAACAATATTAACAAAAGACAGTTAGATAAAAATGTAGTTATCATAAAAATAGTGAAATTTGTATCGATTAGATTAACGAAAAATGACGGTAACTCTGACGGGAAAACACTAAAACATATTTGAAATTGATTAAGAATAATGTTACTTGTCTACGAACCAGTTGGTCGGGGGTTCGAATCCTCTCCGCCGCACCAATGTCAAGACTTCCAAGAAATATTGGAAGTCTTTTTTATGCAAAATAACACAACCGTAACACAACTCAAAATAAAATATATAAAACAACACAATAATAAATATAAATAAAAAAGAGTAAATAATAAATAGCTTATAAGCTATAAAGCAAATAAGCTATTTATCTTATCGGTTGCTTTTATTTTTTCTTCTGGAATTACATGAGTATAAATGTCTGCAGTTATTTTTATATTGCTATGCCCAATTAGTATTTGTACTGTTTTCAATGGTACGTCATTCTCAAATAGCCTAGTGGCATAAGTATGTCTATTATGGGGAGCTCCCCATAATAGACATACCCATGCTACATTACTTTTGAAAGCCAATGTGCATCCAAAGATAGTTGCCGATAGATTAGGTCATAGTGATATTAAATTGACATTAAGCACTTACTCTCACATTTTGCCTGATATACAACAACAGGCAGTAAACGAACTAAATAAAATGATGAAAGGCAAATCCCAGACCAAATAGCGAGCTTTGCCTTTTAATTCAATATTTGTATTGAGGCGTATTTTACAAAAAAATAATAACCTCGCACTAATGCAGGTTGTTATTTTTTTAAATTATTTACACTAGCAGCAGTCTCTTTTAAAGCTTGTCCATTTTTTATTAAGTTATTTTTGTATTCTTTGCAAGCTTCCTCAAGCTTTTTAAAATCACAGCATGAATCAACTATTTCTTTCATATATGGCTTATTTTCATTATAAATTTTATAAGCCTTGCTTGCTTTTTTTAGTATTCTATCTCTGTTGTCTGCACAAAAGTTGATTTCTTTAACTAAAAGATCTCTATATTTTTGTCCATCCTCATCAATTGCAATTTCATTCAGATTAATTTTACTAATTACTTCTGGAATAATTGGTATCATACAGTTAAACTTAATGATAGCTATTTTTTCAGGAAAATTCTTATACTCTCCACTTTCCAATTGCTCCTTAGTAAATGTATTTGGAATTATAGTTGTGACATCATTTGTTTTTCTTAATTTAGATGATAGTGGAACAAGATAATCAAGTTCATCTATCTTAAGCACAAATCCAACATATGGTCTTGTATTATCTTCAGGTTTATTAAACATAACCTTATCATCAACTTCAATCAAATACTCTATGTATTCATCTTTAACGTTATAAAACACAAGCTTGTCCACACTCATAATACATTCTCCTAAAACAAAAGCAAGATAGACACTCTATCTTGCTTAATTTAATGTTCTCTACTTAATAGGCAAGAGATTTCCTAATTTAATGTTCCTTACTTAATAGGCAAAGGATTTCCTAATTTAATGTTCCTTACTTAACAGGCAAAGGATTTCCTAATTACAATTTAATTTTAAGCCAATTTCACATTAAAGTCAAGAACTTAAAGTTATAAAACTTGTAATTTTTTATTCAAAAACTTGAATAAGCATTAATTTTAATAAAAATTAATTGATATACAATATTATATCCAAAATTTAATATAAAATACCTTAAAAGCATATTTATTTTCAATCCCCGTCAAAATAAAAGAATCAAGAGTTTAACTACTTCAACTCTTGATTCTACTTGGTGCGGCGGAGAGGATTCGAACCCCCGACCAACTGGTTCGTAGCCAGCTACTCTATCCAACTGAGCTACCACCGCATATATAACATTAATATATTATCATAAAACTATTTATTAATCAATAAGTTTTTCAATAATCAATTACTATGCGCTCCATTATGTAATTTATAATAATATATGCATTAAGAAGATATTTGTTAACACTTTATGCTTTCTTAATGCATATTATTCTAAGTTTAAGCTCCAAATAAAGCTGTAACTAGAAGCATTATATTTAAAATAGCTACAATTGCCCCTATGATCCATAATACTATATTTTCCATGGTTGAATTTTTATATTCTCCCATAACTCTTTTAGATGAAGTTAAATATATCTGAGTAAAAATAGTCCATGGTAATTGTATGCTTAAGAGCATCTGGGAATATACAAGACCTTTAAAGGGATCACTAACAAAGAATATTACAAATACTGCTGCTATTAGGGTTATTCCTACTCCCATTTTAGTATGTTTATCATTTATATCATAGGGCTCCGAGAACATCCCTGAGAATATGCTAGCTCCAGCCATACCAGCTGTTACACTGGAGGATATGCCTGCAAAAAGTAAAGCTATGGCAAATATTAAGGCTGCAGAGTTTCCTAAAAGAGGTTGAAGCATTATGTGTGCCTGATCTAATTCTGTAACACTGATCTTATTTGCGAAAAAGGTAACGGCTACTAATATCATAGCGCTGTTTATTGCCCAGCCTATGGTCATAGAAAATAGAGTATCCATAAATTCATACTTTAGTTGTTTTTCCATTATCTCTTTATCTTTTAGATTCCATTGTCTACTTTGTATTATCTCAGAATGTAAAAACAAGTTATGAGGCATTACCACAGCTCCAAGCACACTCATTATAATAGGCATAGAATTTTTAGGAAAAGAAGGTGTAAACCATCCTCTTATAGCCTCTTGCCAGTTTACATTCACCATATATACTTCAAATATAAATGCTATTCCTATGATAGAAACAAATCCAATTATAAGCTTTTCTAGCTTCCTATAGGAATTACTATATAGCATCCAGCCTACCACCACTAAGGATATTAAAGTTCCTATTTTTATAGGTATTTTAAAAAGCATATTAAGGGCTATAGCCGCTCCTAAAAGCTCCGCCATAGCTGTAGCAATAGCTGCTAGTAGTGCAGAAATAAGTATACCTCTTCCTACCTTAGGCTTCATATAATTAGTCACTGCCTCGGCTACACAGTTTCCTGTTACAATTCCTAAATGTGCAGCATTGTGCTGAAGAACTATGAGCATGATAGTGGAAAGTGTAACCATCCATAAAAGCTTATATCCATAATCTGAACCTGCGGATAGATTTGAAGCCCAGTTTCCTGGATCTATGAAACCTACGGTAACCAATAAGCCCGGTCCTATGTATTTAATAAAATCTAAGGCCATGTGTTTTGGCTTGTGCCCTTCTTTTGATAAATTGAAAAAACCTTTCACAGCATCACCTCATTCAAAATGTATATATTTTAAGTTACTACTTATTATATGCCAAAAAATAAAAAGCTTCCAGCTTCATTTTAATAACGAAACTGAAAGCATCTATTATTTACATATTTAAATTTTTTGATTTGTCTTTATCTAAACTTTTAATATTTTCGTATTCTTTCATGGTTTTAGACACTATAGAGGACAGTGCTAATACCGCTATAAGGTTAGGTATTACCATAAGTCCATTAAAGGTATCTGCAAGCTCCCATACAAGCTCAACCTTTAGCATACAACCTATTATTATGAAGGCTACAACTAGAATTCTGTATATAGGTAAAGCCTTTTTCCCGAAAAGATATTTAACATTTGCTTCTCCGAAGAAATACCATCCTATGATAGTGGAGAAAGCAAAGAATAATAAGCATATAGCTATAAAGCTATGTCCAAAACTTCCACCAAAGCCCCTTGCAAAAGCTTCTTGAGTAAGTGCTATACCTGTAGTTTTAGTATCTAAAGCCCCCGTGGTTAATATAACAAGTGCAGTAAGAGAAAGTATTACAAAAGTATCAATAAATACACTCACTATTGCAACTGTTCCTTGCTCTACAGGGTGTTTAACCTTTGCTACTGCATGAGCATGAGGAGTAGATCCCATACCAGCTTCATTTGAGAATAATCCTCTAGCTACACCATATCTAACAGCCTGTTTAACCGTTACACCTATAGCTCCCCCCATAACCGCCTGAGGGTTAAAAGCACCAACAAATATCATTTTGAAAGAAGGTAATATGTTTGCATAATTCATTATTAATATTATTAGACTTCCTACTATATAAAATAATGCCATTATAGGTACCATTTTTTCTGTAACAGAAGCGATTCTGCCTACGCCTCCTATAAATATAAATCCAGCGATTATAGCTATTACTATTCCTGTTACATATGTAGGTATTCCAAAGGATGTATTAAAGGCGTCACCTATAGAATTTGACTGAACCATATTTCCCATAAAGCCAAGAGCTACTATTATAGATATTGAGAAAAATCCTGCTAAGAATTTGCTGTTTAGCCCTTTTCTTATATAATAAGCTGGACCTCCTGTAACTTCTCCATCTACTTTTTCTTTAAATTTTTGAGCCAAAATAGCTTCTGAAAATATAGTAGACATTCCAAAGAAAGCACTAAGCCACATCCAGAATATAGCTCCTGGTCCACCAGCTGCTATAGCCGTTGCAGCTCCAGCTAAGTTTCCTGTGCCCACCTGCGCCGCTATAGCTGTAGCCAAAGCTTGGAAAGATGACATTCCATCTACCCCTGCCTTATCCCCCTTTAATTTTATCCCCCCAAATACTCTCTTAAAGCCTTCTCCAAATTTTCTGATTTGCACAAATCTTAGTTTAAAAGTAAAAAATATGCCTGTACCACACAGCAGGAAAATTAATAGATAACTCCATAATATTTCATTAATCTTTTTCACAATACTTAAAATATCCATGGTTACCCCCCAATATAATAATATTATTAGTTGTACTTATAAAAAAGCCAACTCACCTATAATTATAGGTTGAATTCCATTTTATATCCAATTTATTTTTTGAATAGTCTTAATTGATAAAATATATAGACAATTTATCAAAAAAACAAAGGACTTTTTAAAATAAGTCCTTTTAGCTATATATATCTGAAAACTCAATATTTATACTTTCTATCTTTTCACTTATAAATCTAGTATCCTTATATTCATAATTTCCTTCACTATTACACTCACAAGGCAATTCTACGATGAATTCTGACCCCATACCTACTTCACTCTTAAGACTTATTGTTCCTCCATGCATTTCAATTAGAGATTTAACAAGAGATAGTCCTATACCACTTCCATGCACTGAATTATAGCAGTTAGCTCCTACCTGTATATATCTATTAAAAACATCTAAAAGCTTATCTTCTGGTATTCCTATACCGCTATCCTTAACAGATATAATTATCTTATCTCCCTTATCAAAGATATCTACATTTATGCTTCCTCCTGGCGGAGTGAATTTAATAGCATTAGATAATAAATTCATAACTATACGTTCTATTTTATCCGGGTCACAGGCTACTATCTTTTCTTCTATTTCTGTATCAAATACAATCTCGATTCCCTTACTTCTAACGTAATCTACCACAGATATGGTTATATCCTCTACTATGCTTACTATATTGCAACTCTTTTTATTTAAGCTATAGTACCCAGCATCTATTTTTGTTATATCTATTAGGTTATTAATAAGTCTAAGTAATCTATAGCAATTTTGCTTCATTATTTTTATATATTTATTTGAATTTGTTAATCCATTATCTCCAAGGGAATAATTACTTTCATGTAACTGAATAACACCTAAAATTACATTCAGAGGAGTTCTTAGTTCATGGGATATATTTGTAAAAAAATCTGTTTTTAGTTTATCATATGTAGCTAGTTCATTTAATCTATTCTCAATATTTTTTATATATTGTTCTAATTTAAAATTCTCCTCTAACATGTCATTATTTTTAATAATAAACTCAATATCATTGAAAGCTATTTGTTTTATCGTCACTGATAACTTTTTTATAGAGCCATTTTTACATAAAAACTTTAAACTGGTTTCTATAGTTGACATTCTGATATTATTCAGTAAAACATATCTTATTCTTAACCTATCTTCCTCTGCTAAAATATTAAAAATAGACATGCCAATTAGCTCTTCTTTTGAATAATCCAAAAGTTCTATGAATGCAAGATTAAAATTTTTAATTTTATAATTTTGAGACATGGAGAAGATAGCCTCTTCAATGTTTTCATAAAGATAATCAAGCCTCATCTCTAAAAGCTTTAATCGCTTTGGTAAATTATATGTACTATAACTTAATTTCCTTATATCGCCCTTCTCAATTCTATATAATACCCCCATAAATAAATCCCCTCTTCATACAAGTTCTAAAGCAAAATAATATAAATATTAACAAGGACAACTCTTTCATATTTTAATAATAACTTCAATCATAATTAAATTCTCCATTATAATCTAAATTCCTCTTAAACACATCACATATTATGGTATTTTTTTTCGACAATGGATATAATTTCATAAAACTATGAGCAATTTTAGGAAATTTAATGCTTATGTTTTGTAAAATTTAAGAAATTTTTAAGATTACTTTAAGTGTTTTTTAACGTATTACTAGTATAATAAGAACATATAGGTTCCCCCCAAGGCCTATAATACTTATTAATTAGTTTGATTCATTGTTTTATCTCCAATTATAGAACCTTAGGCTATACCTAAGGTTCTATAATTTTTTGAAGACTTTTATTTAATTTTTTTATCTTTAAAGGTTTTTTAAATTTTTTATAGAAAATATATATTAAATTTAATCAGCATAGATTAATTAAAGAGGGGGACTTTAAATGTTAAAGAGAATTAAAGTTAATTTAGATGTAATAGAAGCTATGTTGTATTTTTGGCAAGCCATAAATGATAGAGAAAACGTATCTGAAATGTTCTTTTATGATGTAGCTAATATGCCAGGTCTTACTTATGCCTATGGTGAGGAATTCAGTTCAGAGTCCGTAAGAAAGGTATTAAGTGCTATAAAAAATAGGGAGTTATTGTCTTCCGGCAGCAGAAAAGAAAAAAGATTCTGGAATAACAACATGTGGATGATGGAGGATTTAGAATATACAAATCTTATGATTAAACCCTTAAAAAAATTAAACCTAGAAAGCACCATGGATTCTTTAAATAGCAAAATTGAGAATACTAAATTCGAAGAGCTGGAGGTTATCTTCTCTCCTCTACATTTAGAAGAATATATAATTAATGAAAATAAGCTTATAATAAACTTCTTTAGAGTAAAGCCTAGCGACTTTGATGATAATACTTATATTGGTGAAAAGGAATTGGTTGATTATATAGAAGAGAAGTTATCTGAACTTTTAAATGCATAATTTTTGATATATAATTAAATAAACACAATTCCAAAACCATACATTTATATCAATAATGAATAAGGAGATTTGTTTATGAATACTGTTATAATTACTGATTCATGCTGTGATTTGCCTTTAAAATATATTGAGGAAAATAGTATTTCTGCCTTAGGGATAATTTGTAACTTCAAGGGTAAAGACTTTATTGAAGACTTTGGAAAAACTATTCCCTATGATGAATTCTATAGAGAAGTAAGAAATGGAGAAATGCCAACCACAGCTCAAATTAACTCTTATAGATTTGTAGAAGAGTTTAAGAAGCATCTGGATGCAGGTAAATCTATTATATACCTTGCCTTTTCTTCTGCCTTAAGCGGAACTTATAATAGCGCCTTAATTGCAAAAGAAGAAATATTGTCAGAAAATCCTAATGCAGACATATCTGTAATAGATACTCGTTCTGCCTCTATGGGAGAAGGACTTATAGTTTATTATGCTGTAGAAATGCTTAAAAATGGAGCCTCAAAGGGAGAAATTGTTCATTGGGTTGAGAGCAATAAATTAAAGATTAACCATTGGTTCACAGTGGATGACTTAAATCATTTAAAAAGAGGGGGTAGAGTCTCTGCTGCCAGTGCTGCTATAGGTACTATTCTAGATATTAAGCCTATATTAAATGTAAATGATGAAGGAAAGCTTATACCTATATCCAAGGTAAAAGGCAGAAAGAAAGCAATTAAAACCTTAGCAGAAAAATTTAGCAACCACGCAGTAGATCCAGAAAATCAAATGGTCTTTATAAGCCATGGGGATTGTCTACAGGAAGCATTAACCTTAAAAGAAATCATTGAAAAAGAGCATGGTGTTAAAAATTTTATGATTAACTATATAGGTCCAGTGATAGGTTCTCACTCTGGTCCTGGCACCATTGCATTATTCTTTATAGGCGAAAATAGAAACGTATAAACCCTATTTTTAAGGTAAATACTAACTAAGTAACATTCATAGAAAGGAAGATATTTATGAAAAGCTTAGTTGGTACAAAAACTGCCTTAAATTTAGCTGCTGCCTTTGCTGGAGAGTCTCAAGCAAGAAGCAGATACACCTATTATGCTCAAGTTGCTCATAAGGAAGGTCACGAGCATGTAGCTGCTATATTTGAAGAAACTGCGGAAAACGAGGTATCCCACGCAAAAGTGTTCTATGACTTTTTAATTCAGGGCTTAGGAAAAGTACATATAAAGGTAGATGGCGACTATCCTATAGGTATTGGTAACACTGAAGAAAATCTTCTTTATGCCGCTGAAGGGGAAAAAGAAGAGTGGGGAACAGCTTATCCTCAGTTTGCTGATATAGCAAAGGAAGAAGGCTTCCCTGAAATAGAATTTGCTTTAAGAAAAATTATAGAGATTGAAAAAAGCCATGAACAAAGATATTTAGACCTTCATAATAGAATGAAAGAAGACAATTTATATAAGTCTGATTCTCTTCAATTCTGGAAATGTAGAAACTGTGGCTTTATTTTTGAAGCAAATGAAGCTCCAAAGGTTTGCCCAGCCTGTAAATATCCTCAAGGATATTTTGAGATTATGTACGATACTCCCGCTAAATAAGCAAATTAAAAGAAAAGCTTACGCTAAACCTTTTAGCCGTGAGCTTTTCTTTTAAATATTATCTTGTATAAATCTCTACTATTTTTAATATAACCTCTACAGCCTTCTCCATGGAATGAGTTGGTATATATTCAAATTTACCGTGGAAGTTTTCCCCTCCAGCGAATATATTAGGTGTTAGCAATCCCATAAAGGAAAGTCTAGCTCCATCTGTTCCTCCTCTTATAGGTCTTACTATAGGTTTAACACCTACCTCCTCCATAGCCTTTAGTGCATTATCCACTATATATTTAACAGGCTCTACTTTTTCTCTCATATTATAATATTGATCTTTTAATTCTACCTTTACTAACTCCATTCCATACTTTTCATTTAACTTCTTGGCTATAGTAAACATATTTTCTTTTCTTGCTTCAAAGGAATCCTTATGAAAATCTCTTATTATAAATTGAATAGTTGAGCTCTCAACCTCTCCCTTATATCCAACTAAATGATAAAATCCTTCATAGTTTTCTGTTTTTTCTGGTACTTCATTTTGTGGCAGCATAGCTATAAATTCATTAGCTATAAGCATTGAATTTATCATTTTATTCTTAGCATAGCCTGGATGAACATTTCTTCCCTGTATAAAAACCTTTGCCCCTGCAGCATTAAAGTTTTCATATTCTAATTCTCCTATTTTACCACCATCCATAGTATATGCTAGATCTGCATTAAATTTTTCTACATCAAAATGGTTAGCTCCTTCTCCTATTTCCTCATCAGGAGTAAAAGCTATTTTTATAGTACCATGCTTAATTTTAGGATTTTGAATTAAGTACTCTATTGCAGCCATTATTTCAGCTACCCCTGCCTTGTCGTCAGCTCCTAAAAGAGTAGTTCCATCTGTAGTTATCAGTGTTTTTCCAATATACTCTTTAAGCTCTGGAAAATCCTTTGGAGATAGAATTATATTATTTTCTTTATTTAGCACTATATCTCCACCATCATAGTTTTCTACAAATTGAGGATTTACGTCCTTACCACTCATATCAGGAGAAGTATCCATATGTGCAATAAATCCTATAGTTGGAACCTTTTTATCTATATTTGAAGGTAACGTAGCCATTACATAACCATTTTCATCTACAGATACATCCGCCATCCCCATTTCTTCTAATTCTTTTCCTAGCTCCTTAGCTAATATCATCTGCCCTGGAGTGCTTGGTGTAGTCCCTGTATTTTCGTCGGATTTTGTATCAATTTTTACGTATTTTAAAAATTTCTCTATTACTTTTGACATGCTAACTCTCCTTTGTGTTATTATTTTAAATATTTTAAATTTTTCATTATATATTATCTTAACTTAAAAATAAAATATTCTCTACTGTATCTCTAATTCTGCCTTTTCCTCTTTTATAGCATCTATAGCAAACCATAGATAGATCATGCCTAATAAACAGTATAATTTATAGGAATGAGGCACGGCTACCTTTACGCTGGTAAGTATCAACTGTACTATAGCGGGCAAAGTTAAAGCATAAATACTTAATTTATAAAGAGTTCCATAGCTCTCTTCTGTTTTCTTTATAGAACATATTATCATACCAAACAAGGCTACTATTAAAGCGGTAACCATATTCTTTATAAAAAACCATATAGGCATAAAAATTATCATAAAAACAGTTAAAACCTTTAAAGCTGGAATTATTTCTTTGACATCTTCCTTTGTAAAACTTAAATTAAACTGGTCAAATCTGAATTCTTCAATCTGCATACTACTCCTTTTGTTATACCATCCATCTTGTAGCACTAAAATTCCTCTATCATACTTATCCAAAACGCTTTTATCATATTTTCCTTTAGTATCTATTATTATTACTCCATCCTTTTCATTTTCAATAATTATAGGCTCATCCGACTTAACATCTAACTTGCCATTTTGGAAAGTAAAATCATTTACACTAGTTTCAAAACCAGTTACTAAATTATTGATAACCTTGTTATACTCATATACCGGTCTTATAACACTGAGCAATCCTACAGTTAGTGTTAATAAAAATAGATATAAAAAGGCTTTTCCTGTACTCTCTTTTTTAAAATAAATGTAGGCTTTAAAATCAGAGATACTTTTATAAATCTTCTCGAAAAAATTCATTTTTTTCATCATAATCCCTCCAAAATTCAACTATATAAATTATACCATTTTATGTAATGCAATTGAACATATTTTATTGATGTAACATTGGTTTATAAATTCTTCTATTATCTAAGGACCATAACCTTTCTGAAAAATCTCCCGCTTTAGTGTCTCTAGTAACCTTTTTAATATCATACATTCTTGCATCTATTATGTCTAAATAGTGAAGCATTTCAGCTTCTGCTATCATAGGCTTTACAGGACTTCCATATTCAGGCTCATAATGATGAGATAATACCATGTGCTGTAAAAGCATAGTGACCTCCTTATCAGCGCCTATAGACTCTGCTACTAATTCTATATTCTTAATGCCTTGAGTTATATGACCTAGAAGTTGGCCTTCTATAGTATATTCGTTAACTATACCTAGATCATTAGCTTCCATTTCATATAGCTTTGCCATATCATGAAGAATCACTCCAGCAAAAAGTAAATCCTTATTTAAGAAATCATATACTTCACAAAGCTTATCTCCAGCCTTAAGCATGGTCATAATGTGATATAACAATCCTGATCTTATGGCATGATGATTTTTCTTTGCAGCAGGATAATAGTTTAATTTATCTTTATTTTGTTCAAATATTATACCTACAATATTTTTTATATCTTCATTTATCATATTATCTATGTAATTCTTAATCCTTTGAAACATTTCCTCAGGTTGAAAAGGAGCAGTAGGAACAAACTCTTCTACTCTAACATCGTCACTAGCTTCTGCATTCCTCAATTTTTCTATTTTTAACTGAAGATTATTTTGCCAGGACAATATAGATCCTCTAACCTTTATTATGGTATTGCTTTTATATTGTTCTTCTTCACCCTCTGATAATTCCCAAAGCTTTGCGCTTATTTCTCCTGTTTTATCGCATAATACAAAGTCTAAATACTTTTTATTATTAGAATTAGTGATTTTACAATCTACTGTTTTTATCATAAAAAAGCCTTCAACTCTAATACCAGCCTCAAATTCATTTATTTTTCTAGCTTCCATTATTAAATCATTCCTTTTTATTTTTATTGATGAAATAATTATATCATAAATATATATAATTACTTTATATATTCATTATGCAAATAATCTTTTAATATGATATATACAATAAAATTTTAAATAATTGTATACTATAATTATAGATAGTATACAAAATATTATATTTATAGGAGTAAACTATGATTATTATTCCAGAAAAGGTTAATTATATAATAAACAAATTAGAAAATAGCGGTTTTGAAGCCTTTGCTGTAGGTGGGTGCATAAGAGACTCTCTTTTATTCAAAACCCCTCAGGATTGGGATATAACCACTAAGGCTAAACCCAAAGAAGTAATGAATATATTTCATAAAACAGTACCTACAGGGCTTCAACATGGCACTATTACAGTGGTATTAGAGGAAGAATCCTTTGAAGTTACCACCTATAGGACTGAAGGGGATTATATAGATAATAGACATCCTTCTGAGGTAAATTTTGTTTCATCACTAGAGGAAGACTTATCTAGAAGAGATTTTACTATAAACGCCATGGCTTATAGTGAAAATAGAGGCCTAAAAGATCCTTTCAAAGGATTAGAAGACTTAAAAAATCATACCATTAGGTGCGTAGGAGAACCTAATAAACGCTTCCAGGAAGATGCCTTAAGAATGCTTAGAGCCATAAGATTTAAATGTCAGTTAAACTTTGAAATAGAGCAAGGAACCTTAGTGAGTATAAAGCTAAATCATAGATTAATTAAAAATATAAGCTTTGAACGTATTCGGGATGAATTATGCAAAATACTTCTTAGCGAAACTCCCTCTCAAGGTTTTATATTGCTTAAAGATACAAATATATTAGAAATAGTACTTCCGGAGCTAAAGCGATGCCTAGGCTTTAACCAGTACAATCCTCACCATGATAAAGATGTTTTCCATCATATATTAGAGGTAGTGGATTATTGCCCTAAGGACTTAATATTAAGATTATCAGCTTTGCTTCATGACATATCAAAGCCTCAATGCTTTTCTTTAGATGAAAAAGGTATTGGTCATTTTTATGGTCATAATGTAGGTTCTGCTGAAAAAGCTGAGGAAATCTTAAAAAGATTAAAATTTGATAATAACACTATAGATAGGGTAAAGATATTGGTCAAAGAACATTCTATGGAACTAAATGAGGCTAAGACCTCTACTATAAAAAAATTTATATCAAGAGTAGGTATGGAAAATATAGATAGGTGGCTAGAGCTTAAAAAGGCTGATTTAAAAGCTCATAGCCATACTATGGATTATACAGGCCTTTTGAATGTAGAAGAGAGGATAAAGAATATAATCGGTTCTAAGGAGCCTCTATCTATAAAAGACTTAAATATAAGTGGAAAGGATATTATAAGTTTAGGTGTTAACCCTGGCAAAGAGATAGGAATAATACTAAATAAACTATTAGAGCTAGTATTAGAAAATCCGGATTTAAATTCAAAGGACAAATTAATTGATTATGCTGAAAGGATGTTATAAATGGTTATATTAGACTCGCTTCAAAGTGTACTCACTATATTTATTATGATAGGGCTAGGTTTTTATCTTACTAAAAAGGGTTGGTTTACAGAGGAAACTTCAAGACTTTTCTCTAACATGGTTACTAAGGTTTCTTTACCTGCCTTTATGGTTTCAAATTTATTATCTAACTTTACAAAGGAAAATTTAAGTGAATCCTTAGTGGGACTTATGGTTCCATTAGCTTCTATGATAATTATGTACATGCTTAGCTTTATTATTGTAAAGCTGTTTAAGATAAATAAAAATGAGGTAGGAACCTTTACTACCATGTTCTCCTTATCCAATACCATTTTTATTGGACTACCCATATGCATATCTCTTTTTGGAGAAATATCTGTACCCTATGTTTTACTATATTACATAGTAAATACCTTGGTTTTTTGGACAATTGGAATATATGGCATAAAGAAGGATGGAGGTTTAATAAAGCATTCGTTATTTTCCTTAGAGTCCCTAAAAAATTTATCCTCCCCGCCATTAATAGCTTTTATAATTTCAGTAATATTAATTGTTTTAAATGTAAAGCTTCCAAAATCTATAATGGATAGCTGCAAATATATAGGTAATCTTACCACTCCCCTGTCCACTTTATTCATAGGTATGACGCTAAGCTCTTTTAAATTAGAGGATATAAAGATGGATATATCTTCTATACTGATAATTCTAGGGAGGTTTGTTGTTTCACCCTTGGTTATAATGTCCTTAGCAGCTTTTGCACCTATACCAGTTTTAATGAAGAAAGTATTCATAATAGAAGCTTCTTTACCTGTAATGACTCAAGTTGCTATAGTCACAAAGGCTTATAACGGCAACTATAAATATGCTACCTTAATGTCCACTTTATCAACAGCTATAAGTTTAGTCTTTATCCCTATTTACATGATAATATTTACTTATATATATTAAAACTTATTTTAAAATTTGTAGCTCCTGCTTAGCAGGGGCTCATTTTATTATAAAATGTATATTATTTATTTTATCCATAAATACTATATCTAGGTGATACTATGAATTCTATATCAAAAAAATTTAATTTAATAGTTGCAGAACTTGGAATAAAAAATGATGTAATCTGTAAGAGGTTTGTTATTGGTACTAATAAAATTAGTGCAATGCTTGTATATATAAATGGATTATCAGATAAGACAATAATAGATAGAGATGTGTTAACGCCTTTAATGACAGGAACAAAAGAAGAAATTCCCATAAGTCCTGATATGTTAAAATACATCACTGAAAATTTTATTCCTATGTCTAATACAGAAGTGACAAAAGATATTAATAAAGTCATAGAGAGTTTAAAACTTGGTAAATCAATTATATTTGTAGACTATTATGATGATTATATAATTTTAGATACCATAGGAGGTGTCCACAGATCTATAACAGACCCTCCAAATGAATCCTCCATACGGGGTTCAAGAGAAGGCTTTATAGAAAATTTAGAGGTCAATTTGAGCATCCTAAAAAGACTTTTAAAAGATAAAAATCTAAAAGCTGAAACTTTAAAAATAGGTAAAAGATCTCAAACAGAAATATACATAGTGTATGTAGATGATATAGTGGATAAAAATGTTTTATCTAGATTAAAATCTAGGCTTGAAAAGATAGATGTAGACTTTATTAGCGATACAGGAATGATAGAACAATATATAGAAGATAGTCCATTTTCCCCTTTTCCCCAATTCTATTCTACAGAAAGACCTGACGTAATTCAGTCAAATTTATTACAAGGGAGAATTGCAGTATTAATGAATGGTACCCCCAGCGTACTTACGGCTCCAGCTTTATTTTTTGAATTTTTTCAAGGTATAGAGGATTATAATGAAAGAATTACTATTTCCAATTTACCAAGAGTACTGAGGTTATTAGCAGTATTTATAGTAATAACCTTATCTCCCTTATATTTGACTCTTATAAGTTATAATGTAGAACTGATTCCAATAAAGTTTATAATACCAATAGTGCAATCTAGAACAGGTATAGCTTTAAGTCCTTTTCTAGAAATTTTATTAATGGAATTAATAGTTGAATTTTTAAGAGAAGGTGGGTTGCGCCTTCCAACTAAAATAGCTCAAACCTTAAGTATAGTTGGAGGTATCATTATAGGTAATACAGCTGTAGAATCTAAAGTAGTAAGTCCTACTACCCTACTTGTAATAGGAACCTCCGTGGTAGCAACCTTTTTAATACCAAATTATCAAATGTCTCTAAGTATACGATTTTTAAGATTTCCTATGTTAGTCTTAGCAAATGCTATGGGGTTTCTTGGTGTTTCCACAGGTTGGTTCATTATTGTGGTGCATCTTTGTTCTTTAAAATCTTTAGGTATTCCTTATTTTTCTATAAGGAAAAATGATTTAAAAGATATATTTATTCGAGCTCCTTTATGGCAAATGAATAAAAGGCCTGAAGCAATTCCTATAAATGATACCGCTAGACAAAATAATTTTAGAAAATACTTTAGGAGGAATAAAAATGAATAATACATCTACAATACCTCCTCACCACTTGTTTTTCATATTAGTAGGAACTTTAATTGGTCCTGGTTTTTTTAGATTACCAAGTGCTCTTATAAAAATAGCAAAACAAGATGCATGGATATCAGCTATACTTGGCCTTATATATCCCTTTACTATTACTCTGCTTTGCGTATATATAATAAATAATGCTGAAACAAAAGGCATAGCTTCCATATCTAAAATGTACTTAGGCAATCTTATAGGCTCTATAACCTGTTTTTTCTTTATTATTCAATACATATTTTTCTTTATATCTATGATGGGAGATTTTATAATAATGTTCTCTACCTATGTAGTAGGGTTTTTAACACCTGTAAAAATCTTAATTGTTGCCTTTATTGTATCTATATATACTATAAGTAAAGACATAGAAACCTTAGCCAAAGTAAATGAAATTTCCGTTTATCTTTTAGCATTTTTAATTGCACTATCACTTTTTTCTTTTAAATATTTAGATATATTAAATATACAGCCTATATTAGGATCTGGACTAAAAAATATAATAAAAGCCTCTAAACAAACCTTTTATTTTTATTTAGGTCCGGAGATACTTTTATATTTTTATCCTTTTGTATCGCCTTCAAAGGGCATAAAAAAATGGTCATTATTAGCTGTATCATTCAGTAGTGTAGTGTGGATACTATGTTGCTTAATAACTGTACTTTATCTAGGTGTAGAGGTAAGCCAAAAATCTAACTGGCCTTTTATATATGTATATGAAAGCGTAAATATAAAGGTAATAAATAACTTTATGTATATCTTGATTTTTGTATGGGCTTTTGTAGTTTACAAATCTTTATCGAATAATTTATTTGCTTCTATTAACGTATTATCTAATATAACTAAAGTTAATAAAAAAATCATACTAATAATTTTAATACCATTTTCTTTTGCATTCTCACTAGTGCTATCTAAAAATAAGTTTAGAACCCTTACCTTGGGGACAGTTTCAAATATATTTATAATATTTAATATATTATACGTATTAATATTAGTTTTTCTTATATATCTAAACAAAAAAAATAAATATATTTACAAGAAGGCTAAATCATGAGTTTCAGAAAATTAATTTCAATAATCTTAATTTCTATATCACTATATATCTTCTTTATAGTAGGAAATACTTTTGTACCTATAGAAGCATTAGGAATCCCAGCTATAATTGGTGCTGACATAGAAATGATTACAAAAGACACCGTAAAGTATAAATTCCAGTCCTCTGTATATAATTACTCCAATAACAAACTAAATAAAAATTTTGTCCTAGAAGGAGAAGGAACTACTATTGGAAAAACTAGAGAAGATAGACAACTTCAAGAGTCCTCAAGATTTTTACCAGGATTAGAAAAAGTTATGGTAATAGGGGAAGCTATGGCTAATTATGGTATAACAAATCTTATAGATATACTGTTTGCCACAGAAACTGTTACAGATAATACTCTGTGCGTCGTTTGTAAAGGAGAATCTAAGGATACAGTAAATTTCCCCGTAGAAGGCTATTCAAACTCAGGAGACTATATTGAGGGAATGGTTAGAGGCCTTTCTACTTATAATTTCTTTTCTAATAATTATAAACTTATGGATATATATGTGAGATTAGATAGTGAAGGTAGAAATGTAGTCCTGCCTTTTATAGAAATTAAAGATAATAAATTGAAAATAAATGGTATGGCTGTTTTCAAGAAGGATAAGTTGGTTACAGTACTAGACATTTACAATACAAAATTAATGAACATACTAAGAGAAAAAAATGTCATGGGAATTCTTAGCATACAAAAAAGCTCGAAAGAATATATAGATTTCTATGCCAAATCTAAACGAAAAGTAAGTTGTGTTAAGAAAGAGGATGAATATATATTTAATATAGACATAAAGCTTTCTGGTGATGTTATAAGCAATAACATCTATTATGATCTTTCAAATTCACCAGATAAAATAGAAGCTTTTGAGAAAGAAATGAGCGATAAAATCGAAAAAATGTGTAAAGAGTTCATTAGTAAAATGCAAAATCAATATAAAACAGATATGCTAGAGCTAGGTAGAGTAGCGGCTGCAAAATATGGACGTAGCTCAGGGGTAGATTGGAATGAAATAGTATCTAAATCAAAAATTAATGTTTCAGTAAGTACAAAAGTAAAAAAATTTGGCAGGGGAGATTATTAAATCCTCTTCTTTCATATGTTCTTTAAACAATAAAGCATCGTCTCATTGTAATAGTTACTGAGACAATGCTTTATTATCTAACTTTAATTACATAGCTAATACTTTTTCATTATAGAATAAGTATAAGTATTTTTCTTTAACATTTTTGCCTGTGAGTTTTCTTAAAGCCTCTTCATAATATTGTATTTGTACTGCATATCTTTTTCTTATTTCCTCTTCTTTTCCTTCTTCTACAAAGTCTGTTTTGTAATCTAGGAGCACAATACCATCCTCCTCCTCAAAGAAGCAGTCTATAACCCCTTGAAGTCTTACCATTTCCTTTTCATACTCTTCTGGAAGGGAGCTATCTAATATCCTGCTAGATATTTCAGTAAAGAAAGGTATTTCTCTATAAACAGCACCTATGGTTTTAAAGCAGTTTAATACTCTTTTACCTAAATCACTATTAAAAAAGTTAAGTATCTTTCTAGCATTTACAGCCTTCTTTTCCTCTTCTGTTATGAGTTCCTTATCAATCATTTTCTTTAATTGTTCCTCAATTTGATCTATAGTGTAGACTAAATTTAAATCTAAGTACTGCATAACAAAATGTACAATAGTTCCACGTTCTGCTGGCGAGAGTCCTTTCTTTTCTTGAAGAAATTGTGGTTTCTTCATTATTGGTTCTTTAATCATATTTACCATAGTGCCATTATACTCTTCTTCTAATTTTGCCCTCTTTAAATCTGATACAGATATATTGGCAGGTATGCTGGCAGAATGTATTAAAGGATATTGCCAATTTAGCCTATTTGAAATAATATGAGCGTACTTCTTCTCTAAATTATCCCCTAAGTCTTCTTCTGAATCTATAAATTCATCCACAGTTTCAAAAGTTTTATCCACAATTATTTGATTTTTTCTCCATAATTGCACTTTCCATGTGGATAATTCATCATAAATTGTTATTCCTATATTAGCATTAGCCTCTTTTCTTATAGCCCCTCCATCTTTGTGCTTAGCTAGGGCCATGGCTATCCAATCCAAATAGCTATTCCCCTTAGCTACTTCTGAAGAAGGCACCTTTTCCATATCCTCCGAAGCACTGCTGCACCATCTTCCTGATGCCTTTTCAAGGTTATCCACAGATCCTGTTATAATGAGCTTTTCCTTAGCTCTGGTAAAGGCTACATAAAGCACCCTCATCTCTTCTGACAAGGTTTCTAACTTAAATTTTCTTTTAATAGCTTGCTTTAATAAAGTTCCATAGCTAAGTCTCTTTTCTATATCTACATAATCTGCACCGATACCTAAGTCTTCATGTAATAATATGCTGTTATTTAAATCCTGCATATTAAATCTTTTTCCGCAACCTGAAAGTATAACTACTGGAAACTCTAAGCCTTTGCTTTTATGTATACTCATTATTCTTATTACGTCTTCGTTTTCACCTAGTATTTTAGCACTTCCCATATCTCCGCTATTTTTTCTCAGCCTTTGAATAAAGTTTATAAAATTAAATAGCCCACTAAAACTAGTTTCATTATATTGCTTTGCCCTTTGAAATAATATTCTTAAGTTAGCTTGGCGTTGAGCTCCATTTGGCATAGCTCCTACATACCCATAATAAGCAGTGTCCATATATAAATACCATATAAATTCATCAATAGGCATATATAATGACTTCTCTCTCCATTTTTTAATACATGCTATTACGAAACTGCATTTATCTAATAGAGCTTCGTTATAAATTTCTTTATGCTCCTCCCTTTTCTCACCTAGGTCCTTTATGGTTTCATAAAAATACTTTTCCCTGTCTATAATTCTTAAATCTGCTAATTCCTCTGGAGTAAAAGAGAAAATTGGTGATCTTAACAGTGATACCATAGGTATATCTTGAAGAGGATTATCGATGATTTGAAGTAGAGCCATCACAGTTCTGATCTCAATGGTATCGAAATAACCTACAGAAGAGTCTGCATATACGGGTATATTTTCAATACCTAGTTCCTCAGTAAAAACCTGCGCCCAATTAGCGGTAGCCCTAAGCAGTATTACAATATCCCTATATCTTACTGGTCTATAATCTCCTAATTCCTTATCATAAACCATAAACTCTTTTCCCTCTGATGGGTTAATAAGCTCTTTTATCCTTCTTGCCACCATTCTGGCCTCTAACTGCATGGAATCTAATTCTTCTTCTGTTACGGAGTCACTTCGTGCTTCTAATTCCTCAGTTTCCACGTCTTCCTCTGCAGCTTCTTCATTATCTTCATTATTTCCACTTCTATCTAATATGTGAAGCTCCAGCTCTCCTCCAACTGTAGCCTCTTCCTCTTCAAACTCCTTAAAACTAGCACCTAGATTTAAAGCCTCTTTTTCATCATAATCTAATTCTCCTATCCTAGAGGACATAAGCTGTTTAAATATATAATTTACCCCTCTTATCACTTCATCTCTGCTTCTAAAGTTCTTATATAGCAGAATTTTTCTATCTTTACTATTTTCTTCTGAGTAGCTTTTATATTTTTCTATAAAAAGTTCCGGCTTTGCTTGCCTAAATCTATAGATACTTTGTTTTACATCTCCTACCATAAATACATTAGGTGTGCTTTCAAACTTTCTTGACACCATGTTTATGATGGTTTCTTGCACATTGTTACTATCTTGATACTCGTCTACCAGCACTTCTTCAAACTTTTCTCTTAAATTTAAAGCTATAGAAGATGGATATATCTTATCGTCTTCAGCTTCTGAGGTTAAAATCTGAAGGCAGTAATGCTCCATATCATTGTAGTCAATTATGCCTCTTTCCTTTTTCTTTTGAGTGTACCTGTGGCTAAAATCTATTACTAACTCACAAAGACATTTTATTAAAGGATACATGAATTTAAAATCCTCTTTTACCTGTGCTTCAGGCATTATAAACACTTTTTCTTTTAAATCCTTGATTCTATCCTTTACCTCATCTCTTATTTTCTTAACCTTTTCTTGTACCTCTTCATCTGAAATCTTATCCTTTTTAACAGTCTTTATTTTACTAAAGGAACTTTCACGAAGGTTATAGTAAAAGTCATCATATCCTTTTTCTAAAACCTCCATTAATGCCTCTACCAAGTTTAAGTCTTCGTTAAAAGTCTCCACATAGGGTTCTAGTCCAGCAGTGTCCTTACATAAATCTATAGCTTTTAGTATATGCTTTTTACACTGTAAAAGCTCTAATGCACTAGCCTCTCTAAGAACTTTGCCCCAAGAACTGTTAAGTATATCAAAATCTTCTGGTAAATTAAAATCCTCTGCTTTCTCATTTAGCCACTTTTTAGGCCAAGGCCCACTCATGGTAAAGCTGTATAGAGAATTCACTATCTCTTGAAGCTTCTTATCATCCTTTCCTCCACCATAGGCTTCAACTAACTGTAAGAAACAAGAATCCTTTTTCTCATAATTATCCTCAAACATTTCTTGAAGCACTTCTTGCTTTAAAAGTATGCCCTCAGTTTCATCTGCAATTCTAAAATTAGGGTCTAAATCAATATGATGAAAATTATTTTTTATCACATCTAAGCAGAAGGAGTGCATTGTGGTTATATTAGAACGATTTAATAGTGTAAGCTGTCTTTGAAGCAATTTTGAGCTAGGGTCTTTATCTAATTCCTTAGAGATAGCCTCCCCTATTCTCTCCCTCATTTCTGAAGCTGCAGCGCTGGTAAAGGTCACTACTAGCAGCCTATCTATATCAACAGGATTATTTTTGTCTGTTATCATGTTTATGATCCTTTGAACTAGTACTGCGGTTTTTCCCGATCCTGCCGCTGCTGCTACTAAGAGATTACAACCTCTAGTTTCTATGGCCATCTGTTGTTCCTTAGTCCATTTAGTTTCCCCCATGCTGCTTTCCTCCTTCCACTACGGCTTTTATTTTATCCTTCATTAAATTCCAAACATCCTCATCTTTTTTCTTGTTTACATACCTATAGCTATTATCCTTTATACTAGGATCAAATTGGCATATGGCGGCATAGGAACAATAATCACAAGCAGAATATTTCTTATTCTTAGAAGGTTTTATTTTTATATCGCCTTTAAGCATTTCATCACATAAGCTCACAAGACTTTCTCTCACATATTCTCTTAATATATCAAATTGTTCTCTAGTGATTAAAGAATTGCTTTTACCTAGGCTATCACCTTTATTCAATCTAGCAGGAATTATTAAAGAATATCCGCTTATGGTCTTATCCATTTCTTTTACTACCTTTACATCATTTAATAATAGCCCCTTTAATTTTAGCTTTTTCAATATGCTCTCCTTTATCTCTTCTTCCTGCATATGAGAATCTCCGCTGATTATAGGGTCATCTATCTTAAAATAAAAGATGGCGCCTGGTATGGCCTGCTTATGAATAAAAGCTTCAGAGTTTTGCAGTATAGCTTCAAGATATATCAAAAGTTGAATTTGTAATCCATAATAAACCTCTGATAAATCTAATTGCTTGCTTCCTGATTTATAATCAATAATTCTTATATAGGTTTCACCTTCTATATCTAGAGCATCTACTCTATCTATTCTTCCTCTAAGCTGCATCTCTTCTCCTGAGGGTAAAGTTAAAGTAAGAGGAGGGAGGTCTTCTCCTTTTCCAAAAACCAATTCATGCGCTAGTGTCTTAAAATTACTTCTTTTCATTTGCTCTGAAACAATGGATACAGATTTAGTTAAAATTCTTTTTAACCTTCCAGCTATGTATTTGTATTTTGCAGAGCTATTTAAAATAGAAGACTTGTTTTGATCTAACTTTTCGTCCACCATCTTAGATATTATATCTCTGCAATATTCAAGGGATAGTTCTTCCCAAGGTATTTTTTTATCATCCACATACTTTGAAAAATTATCTATAACCTCATGCATAAAGCTTCCTAAGTCAGGAGCTGTAAGCTCATAAACCTTTCTATCTTTCGCTTTTAAACCATACTGCACAAAGTAAGCAAAAGGACACTCTGCATACTTTTCTAATCTAGAAACACTAAAGTAAGGTCTTCCATATAGATTTCTGGCTTTTTCACTATTTATACTTTCTACCTGATTATTGTAATCTAACCCCTTAAAAACTCTCTCAGCTTTTTCTCTCCAGTCTTTCTTATCTTCATACCAATGATATACCTCTTGCCAAAACTCATCCATCTCTTCTCCTTCATGTTTTCTTCTTAGAGCTGAGATTAATTTGTTAAAGGTAGGCTGAGGTGCCGCTACTTCATCTATGCTTACAATACTTTTATTTTGTTTAACTATTTCACTTTCTTCCTTAATTTTTGGAATAATCTTCTTTAATCTTGATACTACCACTGAAGGCCTTAAAGCCTTTCCTTCAAAGTCTGCTAGAGGATAGCTGAGCATCATATAATCATTAGCTAAGGTTAGAGCTGTATATACCAAAAACTGCTCCTCAAAGGCCTTAGTTTTAGTATCTGCTGCTAACTCTATACCTTTTTCTTTTAAGGTAATTCTGTCAATATCTGATAAAATCCCCTCATCCTTAGAAGCCCTAGGGAATATGCCATCATTTACCCCTACTATATATACTGCCTTCACTCCTTGAGTTTTTATTCTTGCAATATCTCCAATAGTAACTTGGTCAAGGGCTACAGGTATGAGTCCCATTTCACATTTTAAGAATCCCACATTAAGAATTTTTATGAACTCCTTAATATCAAGCTTCTCTTCTCCCATGACTTCTACCATCTGATCCAATAATCCTATGACTAAATCCACTATCTGCTCATATTCATCTACTTTCTCCTGCATACCTTCACTGCTAAAATGATCGCACCACTGCTCTATCCTGCTTAGTACCTCTAGCTCTACTAAGAAGTCATAGATTGCAGTACAATATCCTCTAACACTATTATCCTTCTTTATACTCTTCTGCAGCCTAAGTAATGGCGCTACTACTTCGTCCTTAGTTTCATTAACTATATTTATAGTATTAGTATCAGCATTGATTTCTTCAGAACTAGCATCTAAGCTATAATTTATATTATCCTTCCAAAACTCTTCTTCAGTCCAACGTTTTCCCTTTATGCCATTAGCCAGTACATAATTTTCAAGAATATCAATAGAGTCCATAGATATACCTGTTAACCCACTTTTTAAGTATCTAAATATACTATCATAGGACCAGTTTTTTATGAATATATCGAATACTGAGGTTATGAGTACCACTAGAGCGTTATTCATAACATCTCTTTTCTTATCCATAAAATAAGGTATACCGAATTCTCTAAATACTACGGATATAATCTTCTCATAATTATCTATATCCCTGCATACCACGGCTATATCTCTGAATCTATAGTCCTGCCACTCTTTATCCTTTCCTTCTCTTACTAATCTCAATATATCCTTAGCTACATTCTCTATTTCTTCATAATTATTCAAAGCTTTATATAGTCTTATATTATTTGTTTCCTTCTTATAAGAGTTATAAGGATAACTAAAAAAGTGTCTTTCTATTTGACTAAGTTCTTCCCTATTATGATATCTCTTAGAATACTCTTCATTTAAATCTAAAGGCTTTAAATATCCTAAATTATGAGTTTCAGCTAGAGCTAAAAGTCTTTTTTCTGTATTCTTTATTCCATCAAATATATCTGTATTTTCTTCTATATCCGTTAGCTTATTACTATCCATGCAAAGGGCTATATTTATATTACTAGCACATACCATAAGCCTCTCAATAACTCCATATTGCTGAGGGGTAAAAGTAGTAAATTCATCAAACCAAAACTCTGCTTCATGATACATATTACAACCTTCAAGTTTTTGTGATAATAAGGTAAGCTCATCTTCTGGGTCTATATAGTTTTTATGAATGGTATTCTGAAAAACATTATATATATTGCTTAAATCCTTTATTTTATCCTTTAATAAGTCACTTTCTAAGCCTTCACTAACATTAATTAATATTTCCGGGGTAATATTATATTTTTTAAATTCCGTTATAGCCTCAGCTACAATATCCGTGAACCCTTGCTGTTTAGCAGCATTTTTAAAAGCTGTCATATCCTCTTTTAAATCCTCTATAATAGAGTATAAGAGCATGCTTTTACCTGCATCATTCATTCTTTTATGCTTAACTCCCCCTAGCTCATTAAAAACTCTATGAGCCATTCTCTTAAAGCTTAACACCTCAGCCTTTAATAAATTTTCCTCTCCTATGGTTCTTAGTAGATTTCTTTCAGCTTGGAAGGAAAATTGCTCTGGTACCATCAGTATTAACTTTTTATCTGTGCCCTCTTCTATTCTCTTTTTTATTTCTTGAAGGCACCTGGTGCTTTTACCACTTCCTGCCCTGCCATATATAAATCGTATGCTCATTAAATTAATTCACCTACCTAAATTAACCTTATTAAATTATAGAGGAGGCAAAAATCCTCCTCTATATAAAGTATATCAAATTATAATAGTTATTTTATAAACTCTTCTCTTAGTATACCCATAATTATCAAATCTCTATATTGTCCCTCTGAAAAATATCTCTTTCTTTTTCTACCCTCTTCTTTAAAACCACATTTTTTATAGCAGCCTATAGCTCTAACATTATAATCAACTACATCAAGCTCTACCCTTTGTGCTGCCTTACTCATAAATAAAAATTTCAGTAAGGTATTTATAGAGTCTGTGCCATAACCCCTGCTCCAGAAATCCTTTCCTAAAGTTATTCCCATCACATATATACTATTAAAATCCCTTACCTCTTCATAGGTTATATAGCCTATAAGCACGCCTTTTTCGTTTATTATGCTAAGATACTTCTTATTTAAATTCATAAATCTATTGAAATTTTCAAGTATGTATTCCTTTGTTGGAGGAACTAAATAGCCACCATCATACTTTCTAATTTCTTCATCACACCACATTTCATAGAATATATTTACATCCTTCTTTTCCACAGATCTTAATAATACTCTATTACCTTTTAACACAGCTAGCACCTTCTTAATAAGGCATCTCCAAAAAATAACTAGTCAGTCTACTCGTATATTTGACTTGTTATTTTTTATTATGCCTAAAATAATAAAACCTTAACTAAATTATATACCTGTAAAAAGCAATCATCAACAAACTATTCCAATGCTTGTTACTAATTACACATTTTTAGATCATTTATTATTTATATTGAAATATTCCAATTATAGTGTTATATTTATACCTAGTAATACTATGTATAGTATTACTAGGTATTCAAAGGAGGGTTTTTCATGAAAATTAATAAAGAGCTTTTAAAGGGCAGTACCACCATACTTATATTAGGCCTCTTAAAAGATAAAAATATGTATGGTTATGAAATGATAAAGGAGTTAGAAAAAAAGTCTAATGGGGTTTTCTTCTTTAAAGAAGGAACTCTATATCCTATACTTCATGCTTTAGAAAGTGAAGCCTTCATAGAATCCTTTTGGAGTGATGGTGAGAGCGGAAGAAAAAGAAAATATTACATGCTTACGGAAAAAGGCCAGAAATATGCTAAAGAAAAACAAGAGGAATGGATAACCTTTAGTGAGGCAGTTAATAATTTTTTATGGGAGGGAAATCTATGAGTTCACAAAATGAATAGAGTTGGATTCGGAAGTTGAGCCGAGAAAGAGAGCAGTTTGATTTCAAGCTTAAATCATGCCTTGAATCAAAAGCTGCTCAATTTCCGAAACAATCTATAGGACGAAGCCGCGTACCACCAAACTATGGAGTTTGAATTGAACTTCTCTTTCCCTAAATCCAAACTTAACTCCAATTTTTATACCAATATTGGAACAAAGCCTAATATAATCATCTTAAAGAATATATTAACAAACTTCCTTTGTAGTTTTTCCCCCTCCCCAAAATGTGCGCTATGAAATTTTCTTGGCTACCTTCGGTGGAGAAAAGTTTTTAGGCTGTAATTTGCCTGTTCTTAACATTTTCCCTTTCGTGCAGCAAGGACAAACATTTAAGTCTATCCCTGTCAGCTTAAAAAGTAGCTCTGTCGAGCTTAATTTAGTTGTGGAAGTTATCTTAAAAACTGAACCTGTAAGCTCTTTGCATTTCTTAAGTTTTGTAACTCTGTTACGATTGCTTAGGATTCCATAGTGACGAATTTTCACAAACTTATCAGGCAAAACATGCATAAGAAACCTTCGGATAAATTCTTCTGCTGTGACAGTCATAAACTTCTGCTTATTATTATCCCTATAATCTCTCCACTTAAAAGTGACATATCCATTATCAAAGAAAACCAATCTATTGTTAGAAATAGCTACTCTGTGGGTATATCTGCCTAAATATTCAAGTACGTGCTCCGCACTGGAAAATGGCGGCTTGCAGTATACTACCCATTCTTTCTTGTATAGTTTATCTACAAAGCATTGAAAAGCTTGATTTTCAATCAACTCGTGATTATCTCCGATAAATTTTAGCTTTCTATTATAGTAAGACTTTTTAAGATAATACAAAAACTTTCCTCTAAATTTTCTGGAAAGCACCTTAACTGGTATAAAAAAGTCCTCTTTACTATTTATCCAGCGAGTACCATCAAGAGATAAGCCTCCGCTTGGAACAATACAATGCACATGAGGGTGATGCATCAAGTTTTGCCCCCAGGTATGAAGTATTGAGGTAAATCCAATTTCAGCTCCTAGATACTTTGTATCTCTTCCAAGCTCTAAAAGAGTTTCAGATGCTGCCTGAAACAAAGTAGAATAAAGTTCTTTCTGGTTTGCAAGTGCCAGATAGTTTAATTCTTCTGGTATAGTGAAAACTACATGAAAATACCCTACGGGTAGAAGGTCATTCTTTCTATCTTCAAGCCATTTTTCTTTAGCAAGAGTCTGACATTTAGGACAATGTCTGTTTCTGCAAGAGTTATAGGATATTCTTACGTGACCGCACTCATCACATTCATCTACATGCCCTCCAAGCTCCGCTGTTCTGCATGCTCCAATTGCACTCATTGCTTTCAACACATTTAGTGGAAGCCTATGTGTTTTTCTATAATCTTCACCATGCTCATAAAATATATCTTGTAGTTCAATCATAGCCTACACCCGCTAAAGAGTTTCCAATGGACTCTTAATGTTTAGCAAGTCCATTCGTCTTAGATGAAGATATATAGTGGTAGTTTGAAGCGATGTATGTCCTAGAAGTCTTTGTATATAACAAATATCAGTCCCAGCCTCAAGTAGATGTGTGGCAAAGCTATGTCTTAATGTGTGAACAGTTGCATCTTTTTTAATTCCAGCCTTATCCCTAGCTTCGTAAAATACCTTTTGTATAGCACGCGAAGAGATATGCCCGCTAGGGTTCTTGCCTTCAAAGAGGAACTCACTTGGCTTATATCTTTTCCAGTATTCTCTTAGAAGCTCAAGATTCTTTTGCGACAGCAATGAATATCTATCCTTTTTACCTTTGCCCTCACGTATGATTATCTGCATATTCTTGCTGTCAATGTCACAAATCCTAAGTTTGGCAGCCTCGCTGATTCTAAGACCAGCCCCGTAAATAGTAGACAATGCTGCTCTATGCTTTAAGTTTTCTGTTGCTCCCAGTATAGCTTTAACTTCAGCTTGCGACAGGATTACTGGAAGTTTTCTACGTTCCTTTATTCTTTTAAGCTTTTCAGTTTTCCAATCTCTATCGAGAATTTTCGTATAGAAAAACTTTATAGCACTATGGATATAGTTTACAGTGCCTTCACACAGATGTTTTTCTGTGATACAATAGTGAAGGTAATTTCGCACTTCATTTTCACCAAGTAGTTCAAGCGACATGTTATAATGCTTGGCGAAATTGCTAACGCAAAGAAGATAATGCTTTATGGACTTAGGGCTGTAGCCTCTGAGCTCCATTTCAAATTTCATTTTATTTTCTAATTCAGTCATATAAACACTCCTTTAACTTTTTACTGTCGCAAGTTAAATAATAAAGAAGTGTTATATATAAGTGAAGTGGTACTTTCTTGAAAAAGAGTACCACTTTATTTTTTAGCTGAAGTCTGATATAAGCGAGCTGCCGCCACCGCTGGCACAGCGGTTTAGTCCTTTAATAAAATAGAGAACTTTTTAAACTCTCTCTGTTCTCAAATTCAATGCAAAGAAGTCCATGAAGAAATAAAAAACGAGGTTCTTAATCATATAAAAGAAATGCAGGGAGATTATATGACTGAAGGCTTTTCAGAGGAAGAAGCTATAAATAAAGCCATTGCTAATATGGGTGATAGTGAATCCATAGGATTTGATCTTAATAAGATCTACAAAAAGACACCTGATTGGAAGTTATTAATATTAGTTTCCATTATGATTATTAGCGGAGTTATTATAAATTATTTTACAACCATGAATACTCGTAATTACATGTATGATACAAAGAAATTTATTATTTATTTACTTTTAGGTATGCCAATTATGTATTTTGTTTATAAATTTGACTATAGAAAAATAGAAAAACATTCTGTAACTCTTTTTATTGCTACTACTCTACTAATCTTTATTACTACTTTTACTGGTGCATCTATATATAGAAGAGCAGGCTTATTTATTTTCAGCAGATACATGGACATTATGTATATCAGTTCTATAGCTTACATCTTAAGCTTAGGTGGAATATTAAAGAATATAAATTGGAGCAGCAAAAGATATATTATTAAGGCTTCTATAGTATTATTACTTCCTAATATTTTATTTATATGGACTAGCTGCACTTTTTACTCATTAACATATACCCTATGTTTTTTAATAATATCATATTATAACGGCGCTAGTTATAAGAAATTATGTTTATTCTTAGGAGAGATGGCCTTGATAGTATTTTATATACTAACTAATAATTCTTATATCATACACAGATTTATAGGTATTTATAGTTATAATGATTTCATGAGCTCCAGTATAAAAAATTTGCTTAGTTCCTCAAGCTTGGTTGGCCATGGCACAAGTGAAACGTTAAATGCTCTACCATCATTAAATAGTGAATTGATAATATTATATGTAATTTATACCTTTGGTTGGATAACAGCTTTAGCTTTAATTACTTTAATAATTCTATTTGTAATAAGGATATTCAAGATATTCTATTTAGTTAAAAATAACTACGGCAAATCTATGATTCTCAACATAAATGCGTTTTATTTAATTCAAATTTTATGGTTCATAATGATGAATTTTAGTATTTTGCCTATTACAGGTATAGTGCTTCCCTTTATAAACTTCGGTGGAAGCTACTTTATAATAAACATGGTAATGGTAGGTTTAATATTTAGCATTTATTCAAGAAGAAACTTTAGTAATAATACTCCTATAGAGAAAATATCCCCTACCAGATATTTTATAAATGCTGATATACTCAACAATGATATAGTTAAAAATATAATAGAATTTTTAAAGTAGATAGGAAAGGGTTTGAGAAAATGATTTGGTTTAATAATGGTATACTGATGCTTATTATTCCTATATGGATTTTAATAAGAATATTTATAAATATTAAAAATAAAAACTTTTCATTTAAAAGAGAGTTTATATTGAGTATATTTTTTATTTATATATTACTACTAATAAGCAAGACCTTATTTCCTTTTACTATACGCAGCGAAAACTACTGGAATAGAAGAGCAATAAACTTAACTCCAGCCATAGAAACCATAAAAATGTTTAATGACGCTTTCTCAGGCGGAAGAAATTACATGATTAAATTTGCTTTTATTAATGTGCTGGGAAATTTAATACTCTTAACTCCTCTAAGCTTCTTTATAACTCTGCTTTGGAAAAGATTTAGAAGCTTTAAGCATAATATTTTATTTTGCTTTATTATATCTTTTAGTATAGAGTTTCTACAGTTTTTTACAGATATGCGCACTACAGATATTGATGATGTAATATTAAATACTATTGGAGCTATTATAGGTTTTTATATTTTTAAACTATTTGAAAAGCTATACCTTAGATTCTTTACAAAGGACAATAATAAGGATAAAATTGTGGCGTAAAGGGGTGTGATTTTATTATGATAACAATTAGACCTATTGAAGATAAAGATATACATTTTTTATGGGACATGCTCTATGAAATGGTGCATATTCCTGAAAACAAACCTTCAAAAGAAGAATTATTAAATATACCAGATATAAAAAAATATCTTGAAGGTTGGGGAAGAAAGGGCGATAACGGATTTATAGCCATAGACTTTCAGAATAACCCCCTAGGAACTGCCTGGTATAGACTTTTTCAAGAAGAAGATAAAGGCTATGGCTTTGTTGACGATGAAACTCCAGAGCTATCTATAGCAATAGTAAAGAGTTATATTGGAAAAGGCATAGGCACTATGTTATTAAAGGAGCTTATTAATAATGCGAAATCTCAGGAGTTTAAAGCCATTTCCTTAAGTGTAGATCCAGGTAATTCTGCTCTTAAACTTTACGAAAGGCTTGGATTTAAAAAATGCGGGGCTGAGGGAACCTCTTGGACAATGATTTTAAATCTTAATTAAGTATAAAAAATAGACATTATCATTTAGCCATACATGATAATGTCTATTTTATAATATACTCCTATTTAACCTTTAATTTTATTACTGAGTTATCCTCAGTGAAGGATAGAAAATTATATAGTAACAAAACTTCCTTTATATCATATTCCTTCATATACCGCTGTACAGGCATATTAAAATACCTAAGGTCTATCATATGTATTTCTTCATAGTGATTAGTTAAAAATGGTACTAAGCTATGAGCGTAGGAATCTTTCAGTACCAAAAGCTTTTTACCATTATTTAAATCTGTTTTTATAGTGGTAAGAGCATGATTACCATCCAAAAATACAGAATACTTATCCTTAGTTTTTAGGTGCTTTGGCTCATAAAGGTTATTACTTTCCTTTTCATCATCTAAGTACTTAATTTTCGCAGAACTATCGGCTTTGCTTTTAAATAAATGAATAGAATCTGGTTTTATAAAAGTAAAGTTTCCCCTAGAGTATAGAGTCCCATAAAACTCATCAGTAACCTTTTCTACATTAAAATCCTTTATAGCTAAGGGTTTATATCCCATGACACTTCCAAGTTTATTATAAGCATAATAGGCTCCAAGAGAAGTCCAATGATGATCAGTCTTATAATAAATATATTCTTCTTTATGCTGCTTAAAATCATCATATATATCAACAAAATTAACATTTGGCTTTAAGCTACTCTTTATATCATTTATAACACTATATTGATCATAAGTGTTAGCAAAAGGCGGTAGCTTATCCTTTAGAATCTCCACAGAATTAGGAGCTAAAAGGAAGTATGTTTTTAAATCCCTATTATTATCTACGAATTTGTTTATGGCATCTATATTTTTAGATATCAGTTCCTTATCTAAAGCTTCTGGCTTTTGAATCAGATATCCATCTTTACCTAAATAAACATTCTTATTGTCCTTTTTCTGAAGAATTCTCTCTGTATTTGATTTTATGCTTACCCAAAAATCCCTAAAAGGAAATTGGTCTGTAATGTATTCCTCATACTTTGAAGTAAATTTTCCGCTCTTTAAATCCTTCCAAGCAAATATAGGTTTTTGGGCCAGTATTCTATTTTCCATTTCAGAAGCTTTTTTATCTGGCATAAATACACCTATAATCCCCATAAGTATAAGAAATGCTAATATAGTTATGCTTAGAACTTTTCTATATACCTTCAACTCTATTCCTCCTCTCATATATAGATAAACAACTTCAACTACTAATTTATATATGCCTCATAATGGCTTAAAGATTCCATTTTAAAACATGTTCAAATTAAGTTTTCGTAATGTTTATCTTTAGCAGCTAAAACCTAAAGTATAGAAAAGGATTATAGCTTGCATCTACTAAATAAGCTACTGAAAGAAACATTATTACTACATTGCTTACAAAACTTGTCGTATAATAAATGTTCCTGTGCTTTTCCATAAGCTTATTAAATAATCTAAAAGGAATAGGGGTAGAAGCTAAAATTAGTATAATTATAATCAAAGCATAATTATATAAAAAGTATAGTGAATCTGAATTAATTATGCCCTTCCCTAAAATGCCAAACATAGCGCCTAAATATTGTATTCCATTAGTTAAATGTTCAAAGGAAAATAATACCCATCCAACTAGAATAAGAAATAAAGCATAGAAATGATTAAAAAAACTTGGCATCTTTTTCAACCATTTTAATAATACTGCTTTTTCTAAGGCTATTATAATTCCAAAATAAATTCCCCATAGAATAAAGTTCCAGCTGGCACCATGCCATAAGCCTGTTAGAAACCACACTATAAAAAGGTTTCTGTAGTTCTTTAAATTACTGCATCTATTCCCTCCTAATGGTATATAAACATAATCTTTAAACCAATTTCCCAAAGATATATGCCATCTTCTCCAAAACTCCGTAATACTTTTAGATATATATGGATAATTAAAGTTTTCGGGGAACTCAAAACCGAACATTTTACTTAATCCAATAGCCATGTCTGAATACCCGCTAAAGTCAAAATATATTTGAAAGGCAAAAGCTATAATACCCAGCCAAGCAGTAACCACTGTTAAATCCCCTGAGGGTATCTTTTTAACCTCATCCCACAAAAGGCCTATATTATTTGCTAATAAAACCTTTTTACCTAGTCCTATTATAAATCTTTCTACTCCTTGTCCAAAACTATCTAAGGTTTCTTTTCTATGCTTTAACTGCTCTTCAATGGTTTTGTACAGCACAATAGGCCCTGCAATAAGCTGAGAAAACAAAGATACATAGGTTCCAAAGTCTATAATATTCCTTTGAACAGAGGTCTTACCCCTATACACATCTATGGTATAAGACATGGTTTGAAAAGTATAGAAAGAAATTCCTATGGGCAATGGCAGATTTAAAGTTTTCAAGGAAATTCCCAAAAATCCATTGATAGTGCTGATTATAAAATCATAATATTTAAAGAAGCCCAAAAGTCCTAAATTAATCACAATTGAAGATAATAATATGATTTTACTGATTAATTCATTCTTTCTATACTTATCTATAAGAATTCCATGAGTGTAATCCACTAGGGATGAGAAAATCATAATTAAAATGTATATGGGCTCCCCCCAAGCATAGAAGATAAGACTAGCTATAAATAATAGTAAATTTCTAAATTTCCTCGGAGTTACATAATAAATTAAAACTAAACTAGGTAAAAATATAAAAAGAAATAACAAGCTGCTAAATACCATGGTATATCTCCCTTATTAATAAATCTACTTACTAAAGAAGCTATTAAATATCTCCTCTACTTTCTTTTGATCATCTGAAACTGAAAACAGTATATAATTATCCTTTTTCAATATAACGTGTTTTTTAACCTTATCATATTGATCTTGTAAATAGCTTTGCCAGATCTTTTCTAATTGATCCACTCTTTTCTGAATCCCTTTTTCTACTTCTGATATATTACTTGCATCCTTTACTTTAAACACTGCTACCTCATCACTTTTTACATTTATCATAGCATTGTAAATTATATATTCTGAAACAAGATTTCTATCAAAGGGATAAAATTCTTTTGAAAGTTCTTCATTCATGGCAACAACATGTGAAAATTTTACTTCTTTCAATATTTTGTCTGATATCTCCTTCACCGAAGGTTCTTGTTTTGCAGGTTTTTCCGGCTCTTTAGGTGTCTCTGGTTTGTGAGTCTCTCCTGGATTGCTTGGTTTACTTTGATTATTTTCATCAGGTTTTGTTTGCTTAGGTGGCTCTGGTTTTGCAATATTACCTGGTTTATTATTACTTTGATTTTGATCTGAGGCTTCATTATTATTTTTTTCTTCTTCCTTCTTAACCTCTTCTTTTTTCTCAGCTTCTGAATTATTTACTTCCTCTTTATTTTTATTTTCATCATCCTTACTTTCATTTTTTTCTACTACTTGCTTATCGCTATTATCAACAGTTTGTCCCTTATCTTTTTTAGAACATCCTGCTGGGGCTAACATAATAAATACAGAAATAAGTAATAGAATTATTTTTTTTAACATAAGTCTCCCCCTCTTGAATTATTATAATTTTGTATAATATTTGCATAAATATCCATACATTATAAAAGACGCAGAAACTTACCAAACGGTTTTAAAATATTTAAATATCGCAGAAAAATAACTAGTAAAATATATATTTGTATTAACTAGTTATTTTTCAGGATATAATCTATGCAAAATAAAAAAACACCTAATATAAATTAGGTGTTTCTGGCGGAGAAAGAGGGATTTGAACCCTCGCGCCGGTTTCCCGACCTACGCCCTTAGCAGGGGCGCCTCTTCGGCCACTTGAGTATTTCTCCATGCCCTACATTTTATTTTTTTATATAAAAAATGGCGGAAAGACAGGGATTCGAACCCTGGGTGCGCTCACACGCACGCCGGTTTTCAAGACCGGTGCCTTAAACCAACTCGACCATCTTTCCACGTCTAACGACAAGTTTTATTATATCAGCCACATTAATTTATGTCAACATTATTTTTCAAAAATTTTTAAGAAATTTTATACAAAAAATCATTTAATGAAACCTATAAGGAAAATGTGAAGAAAATTTCTTGGCATTTTCCTTATAATATTTATTTAATTTTTAATAATTCAATACCTTCAAATTTTTCATGTCTTTTAAGCTGGCAATCTTTATACTTTGATTGGTTATAAAATATACATTATCTTCAATAAACATCAATCTCTTTATTTGTGCACTATAAACCCCATCCTTACTTTTACTAAGCGTATTATCTGTTGAACTCGATATTTCTCCCACAAGCTCAAAGCCTTTTTCTTTAGATATATTATATATTTGAGCACCATCGAAAAAGCTTTCTCCTTTATCCTTTATTACTGTTATTGGAAAACCAAATATATTCTTTTCTTTAGAGTAGAGCAAAGCTTTATGGTTATAAAGTAATTCTGAATAAGTTCCGCTTTTTCCTATAATAACTTTGTGGATCTCTTTTGGATTACTAAAATCGCTTATATCAAACATGGATATCTTTATACCTTCGGCTCTTGTAAATTCTCTTCCATTTTCTTTTACTTCCACAGTGTTTTGACCAAAACCTATAAGTGTATTTTCATCATAAGGATGAAGATAGGTACTAAATCCTGGAATCTTAAGTTCTCCTAAAACCTTTGGATTCTTGCTATCAGAAAGGTCTATAACAAAGAGAGGATCTACCTGTTTAAAGGTTACTATATAGGCTTTATCCTTCATAAATCTAGAGGAATATATCTTTTCCCCCTTAGCCAGCCCTTCTAACTTTCCTGTTATATTCATATTTTTATCAAAAACATAGAGATTATTTTCAGTGCTATTTTCTTTTCTGTTCGTAGTAGCAACTCTAAAGTTTTCATTATATTCATCCATAGAAAACTGATTTAACAACATACCAGGGGCCTCTCCTGTGCCTACCAAGCTTATAGCACCATTATTTAAAGCAAATTTAAAAAATAAAGTCTTTTCATCTTTTAAATTATATCCAGAAATATAGAGATTTTTTTCTGAAACATACATATTACCGCTAGAAGCTAATATGGTTCTTGATATAGACTTTTCAGAAATTTGATTTAAATTCACGGAAGCTATAGTTATAAAGTTTTCTGTGGGTATTCCTGGGCAATACTTTATATCATTATAGTTTATTTTATTTTCCTTGTTATCTAAAGAGTCCTTTATTATAGGTTCTTCAATATCGGAAGAATTTATAATATTCATTTCCTTGTATCCAATTTTATTAGAATAGGGCGATTTTTCCGTAACTAAATATAATTGATTATTTATTAATCTATCGCTAAGTCTTTTGCCGCTATAGGTTATTTCTCTAATTAATTTAGGATTAGCTATATCTGTTTTATCGTATATTCTAACCACACTCTGTAATATGCCATTAGCATTAATGTCATAAAGCAATATAAGCTTATCAGATAATATATGAATACTTCCATTAAAGACTTCCTTTGGTAATGATATTTTTGATTTTAACTTCATATTATCAGCAGGATATGCTTCTACTATACTAGCTTCCTTTTCAACCTTGCCTTCTGAAACCTTACTTCTTAGTATATACATATACTTTCCGTCGGTTTTTATTATATCGCTCTCCTCTACCCCTTCTACTTGATTATTGGTCTTTGAATGAGAATTATCAACTTGACTTCCAGCATTGTCTAGAGATTTTGTTTGTTCTTTATCACCTAAAGCCATAGGTTTGCTCCCCATACCTTCTTTAAAATTATTTTTTATTAAATCTACTATCTGCTCTTTACTCTGAAAGCTTGGTAGCTTTAATTCCTGCATATGAATTTTTCCTATGTCATTTGGTACATTTTTATATAATTTATTATATATATTTCCCCCTACAAAGGTTAAAGCTAATAAAGCTGCAAAGGCCACTGCAGTATTAATAAAATTATTTAATATTCTTTTATTTTTTCCTTTAGATATTCCTTTCTCTATTACAAAGTCTAATTCTTTTGGAATATCTATTTCTTTAAAATACTCTTTTATATCCTGTTCATCTCTCATGATCACATCTCCTCTCTTAATTCTATTCTCAATTCCTTTAGAGCTTTATTAAGATAGGTCTTTACTGTTCCTAACGGAATTTCTAAAATTTCGGCTACCTCTGTTAAGGTTAATTGATGAAAATATTTTAATATAATGACGCTTTTGTGTTTTTCATTTAAAGTGTTAATAGCATTTTGCAAATCTATTTTCTCTGCATGATTTTCCTCTTTTGCTCCCATTTGATTTAATAGTTGTTCATGTTCAACATATATCACCTTTTTGTTTTTTCTTATGTGATCAATAGAACAATTTATGATTATCCTTGTAATCCATGTATTAAATAGTTTAGGTTCCTTTAACCTCTTTAAAGAAGTATAAGCCTTGTATACCGACTCTTGTACTATATCTAAAGCATCCTCTTTATTTCCGACATAGGAGAAAGCTGTAACATACATCTTTTCTTTATTTAAGGATATAGCCTCATAAAAAGCATTATCATCACCCTTTTGAGCTAATTTAACTAATGACTCAATATCCATATACATCCTCCCTTCTCACCAATTAGACGCAATATTTTATTAAACAGTTTTAACCATCTTCAAAAAAATAGAATTTCCATAAAAGTAATAAATTCAATTACTTTTATGGAAATCCCTTTATTAACTAAATTATTTTAATACCTCTGTTCTCATATATGGTCTTAATGCTTCTGGTACTTCTATAGTTCCATCTTCTCTCTGGAAATTCTCTAGTATAGCCGCTACAGTTCTTCCTATAGCTACTCCAGATCCATTTAAAGTATGAACAAATTGTGGTTTATCCTTTGGTGTTTCTTTATATTTTATATTGGCTCTTCTAGCTTGGAAGTCCTCAAAATTACTACAGCTTGAAATTTCAACATATTTATTGTAGCTTGGCATCCAAACTTCAATATCGTATTTTAATGCTGCTGTAAAACCTAAATCACCCTTACATATTCTTACCACTCTATAAGGAAGTCCTAATCCTTGTAATACAGATTCTGCATCTTGAACTAATTTATCTAGTTCTTCATAAGACTGCTCTGGCTTACAGAATTTAAGCAATTCTACCTTATTAAACTGGTGTTGTCTTATAAGTCCTCTTGTATCCCTTCCTGCTGATCCAGCCTCTGCTCTAAAGCAAGCGCTATATGCTACATGCTTTACTGGAAGCTCTTCTCCTTTTAGAATTTCATCTCTATACATATTTGTTACAGGAACTTCTGCTGTAGGGATTAAAAAATAATCCTCATTAGCTACTTTAAAAGCATCTTCTTCAAATTTAGGAAGCTGTCCAGTTCCAGCCATGCTATCTCTGTTAACCATAAAAGGTGGAAATATTTCTGTATATCCATTTTCAAATATATGCTTATCTAAGAAGTAGTTTATTATAGCTCGCTCTAATCTAGCTCCTAAACCTTTATACATTGTAAATCTTGAGCCAGTTATTTTACCAGCTCTTTCAAAGTCAAGCATATTTAAATCTGTTCCTAAATCCCAATGAGCTTTTGTTTCAAAGTTAAACTTTACTGGCTCCCCCCATTTTTTTATCTCTATATTATCTTCATCAGATTTTCCGTCTGGCACCATAGGATTGGGGATATTAGGCATTCTTAACATTATATATTTTATTTTTTCATCTATTTCTGCTACTTCTATGTCAAAATTCTTTATATCTTCTCCCAGCTTCTTCATTTCAGCCATTATGGGTTCCACATTTTCTCCTGCTTTTTTAAGCTTTGGTATCTCTGAAGATACTTGATTTCTCTTGCTCTTTAAATTTTCAACCTCAACTAATATGCCTCTTCTTTTTTCATCTAAAGTAACTATCTCATCTATTAGGGATAGATCAAAGTCCTCCCCTCTATTAGCCATGGCAGCTTTGATTTCTTCTGGATTATTTCTTATTCTTTTTAAATCTAACATATACGTACCTCCTTAATTTTACAAAATAAAAAAGAGCCTTATTGCATCCCAAAAGGGACGAAAAGACTCCGCGTTGCCACCCTAATTGATTAGTATTTCTACTAATCCTCTTAATTTACTAACGGTTTTATCCGTACTGCTCATCACAGTCCCTCCGAGGTGGATTCTTAAAGCAAACCTATCAGTTCTCACCAAGCACTGACTCTCTTAAAGCATTTCCCTTAATACTAGCCTCTTCAAAGGTTTTTTTATTAACTTATTTACTATATTATATATATGTGAAGTTTTTCTGTCAATAGAGCAATACTAAAAGCTCTTCTCCACATTTCTAGCACAAATTATATCTACTCCTGTATTAAGGATATTCTTACATATAACATCTCCTATTTTTGTAGGTGCTCCTACATATATCCTACTTAATGCTTTTGAGCATTCTATCCATAGTTTTTTGTCAATTGGGGCACTGCTTTTTACAGGAACTACATTATATCTTTCAGACCCTTTTATCCTTACTAGGGTAGTAAATATCTTTTTAGTATTATTTATTTCCTCATTTGCATAGTCTATACCAATTTCACACTCATTGCCTTTAACTTCTATCTCTCCCTCTTCATAGCTATAGATATCTAATACACACTTTTTTTCGCAACTTTTACATATAGCTTTATAAATCAAAGCTCTTCCTCCTTACATTTCATCAAATTCCTTAATCCTAGAAGAAAGCATTTTGGAACTCTTTGAATCCTTAACTATATCTAATAATTTTTTATCTGTTTCTCTTGCTAATATAGATATAATTTTACTAATACAATATGCCCCTTGACAGCTTCCAAAAGTAACTCCTGTCCTTCGTTTTATGCCTTCTATAGTTCTTGCACCTAATGGTCTTCTTATGCTATCAACAATTTCTCCTTCAGTGACCATATTGCACAAGCACACCATTTTACCATATCGTTTATCTAATCTGATTATTTCATTTCTTTCGCTCTTAGATAATTCCTTAAACCTATAAAATTCTCTTCTTTTATCAATAAAATTCTTTTTAAGCTTGCAATTTAGATTACTCACTATAGTTTCACATATTATTTTAGCTATAGAAGGTGTAATTGTTACTTGTCCATAGTGTTTTCCCATAACTTTAATATATCCTTTATTTATGTCACTATCATCTACAATTATTGTTTGATTATGCAATACTGAATCAAAAACTCCATTTATATTTTCTTTTCTTATACCATTAACTAAGCCAGATATCTTATTAAGTTTTGCATCAAAATCTAAAACTTCATCAGTACTAATGGCAGAGATAAGACTGTCATTTAACGTAGGTATGGAATAAAGCATTTCATTGTCACTGTTTACTGAGAAAATTATATTAGTGAAATAGTTTTTATATTTATTATCTAATAACAAATAATTTAATTGTTTCTGTTCTTCTTTTCCGTGAGTTCTCGCATTGTCTATGGTATAATGCTCCGCTGGAGTAGTATTTACTACTACCTTACAAGTAAATTTATTCTTGTTTGTAGTAACTTTTAATCCCTTGGATATTTTTTGAATATCTAAAACCTCTTCTTCCAATCTAAAATTTACTCCATTATCAAAAGCTACTTCTCCATAACCAATTGCTAAATCGTAAGGAGAAACTACTCCAGTATTCCTAGAGTACAATGCTTTTTTTACTTGAGTAGTAAGATTAGGTTCAATCTCATAAGCATCAGTACCATCAATTAAATATATATTATCAATGCCTCTTTGCCTAGCTTTATCATACATATCTTGTATGATTTTCACTCCCTGCTCTTCCTCTGCTATAAGTAGGGAGCCGGTTCTTTTAAAGGGTACGTTAAACTTTGATGTAATCTCATCAAACATACTATTTCCCATAACTTCCAGCTTCGACATAAGTCTATCCTTACATTCAGAACCATCATAAACTATAGCAGTATTTACTAAGGCCACATCATCTGCTATATCATAATCCTTTTCTATTAAAGCAATATTTAAATTATATCTTGAAAGTTCATAAGCTACGGCACATCCTATTATACCTCCACCTAGAACTAATACATCATAATCCATTTATATCCTCCTAGTTTAAAGCTAACCAATTTTATATTAATTATATATTTCACTTTTTCACACTCTTTTATTATATTATTTTTTCAATAAAGTATCACGAATTCCTGAATATATTTAACAAAAAATTTTATAAAAGCGTAGACTAATCTACGCTTTTACTATGATGTGAAACTACCTTACTTGTTCAATTCGTTTAAAACCTCGCCCAGTTGCTTTATATATTCTCCATACTTAGCCCAATCTCCATTCTTTTGAGCTTCTAAAGCCTTTTCATAAATATCCTTTGCGTATTTTATTCGATCTGTACTTCCAGAAGGAATTGTAGTATTATTTTCCGTTTGTTTTGTAGTAGTACTGCTGAAAATACTTTCTAAGGCCTTATCTATATTTTCTGCAATAACAGTTTTTTCTCCATAGGATACTATAACTCTCTTCATTTCAGGAATACTGTTTTTTCCTTGCGCTATTAAATAAAGAGGCTCTATATATAATAATGAATTTTTTATAGGTACTATTACAGTATCCCCATATTCTACTCTAGATCCATCAGTATTCCACAATGAAATTTCTTTTGATATGTTAGGATCTTGATTGAATTTATTTTTAAACAAATATGGACTATATATAGTTTTTTGTGGAGGAAATTTATACATAACGAGCTTTCCATAATTATCTCCATCCATACGAGCACCTAGTAGAGCTACCATATTTTCTTTGTCCCTCATATTAAAATACTCAAATAGAACCATTTCTTCTTTGCTTTCTTCTGGAAGTCTTGTAATTATATATGACGCTTCATTTTGGTTATATTTTCCTTCTACTTTTTTCTGATTTTTTGCTACATCCCATAAGTCTTCTCCATTAAAGAACACTTGTGGATCTGTCATATGATATTTTCCTAATACCGAACACTGAATATTAAATAATCCTTCTGGATATCTAAAATGCTCTGTTATTTCTTTAGGTATTTCATTATAATCCTTAAATAAATCTTTGAATATTTTAGAGTAACTATTTATTATAGGATCATTCTTATCCACTATATAAAAGTTTGTATCCCCATTAAATGCATCTACAATTACCTTAACAGAATTCCTTATATAGTTTATATTATTATAAGGCTCTGCAAAAGGGTATTTATTAGAAGTAGTGTATCCGTCAATAACCCAATATAATCTGCCATTATTTATTACTACATAAGGGTCTATATCATATTCGAGAAAAGGAGCTATTTTTTTTACTCTTTTTACTATGTTCCTATTAATTAATATTTTGCTGTTACTATTTATATCTTGTGATAATAAAAATTTCATATTTTTTTCATTTATGGCAAATAATATCCTGTTACCCAATGACATTTTAATGCCGGCAGTGCCATTGTACTTATTAGTTTGATTTTCTCCACCTTTAGGATAATCAAATTCTGCTATATTGGTATTGACTATAGCATAATAATTAGTATTTTCACCAAAATAAATCCTTGGGTTATCTAATTTAATTCCAGAACTATTATCTGGTGGAATATCTTTGATTACAAAACTTGGTTGTCCTTCTGAGGTTACAGCATTGACTTTATTCATTACTAAACCATAACCATGTGTATAAACTAAATGCTTATTCTGCCAAGTGTTTGGTTCTATGGAATCAGAGCTTATTTCTCTAGGTGCTAAAAATATTTGAGTATACTTATCATCTATATTATATCTATCTACATCTACATCATTAAAGTTATAATAATACCTTATATTCTGCACTTGATTATAGAAATCTAAAGTAGGATTAAAAGAATTTATTTTAATATTATTTATAATATCTTTATTACTATTTATATCTTCTTTAGTAAAATCATTTTTTACTTGAAATACACTTTCCTTTATATTATCAATATTAAATGCTTTTCTTGTGTAGTCTATATTGTATTTTATATATTTCTTTTCAAGTTCCATTTCATTAGATTTAACTATGAATTGCTGAATTAAATTTGAGGTAATGGACTCAAGACCAATTAAAGCAACCATACCTATTATACATATCACTATAGGCTTTATTCTTGATTTTAAAAGGCTTATAAACACCACTATAGAACATAATATAGAAACACCCGTTATAACCCTATAAAACTTTAAAGTTACATTTACATCTGTATAGCTAGCTCCAAATGCTACCCCCCTTGGACTATATACTAAATAATATGCCTTTAAAATATATAGAATAGATATCATTATTAGTATTAGGGCCGAAAGTATTGCTAGTTGTTTCCCTGCTAATTTAGTAAATTCACTTTTCATTACTTTTACATTAGCAAAAGGATTCTTTATATCCATAGATTTTATTTTATCTTGGGCATTAGTTAAGAAATAGCTAATAAAGGTTATGATAACAAGCAATATTAATATTCCCATCACTGCGCCATATACTGATTGTATTAAGGGTAGTTTAAACATATAGAAAGATACATCCTTATTAAATATAGGATCTTTTACATTAAAATCTACAGAGTTACTAAATTGAAGTATCCTATACCAATAAGCGGAAGCTGTAAAATAAGCTATAACAAAAGATATTATAAAATTTAATACAAAAAATATAGCTTTTTCTAGCTTCTTTTGCTTATTACTTATTTCTACAATATTATTTTTTTTAATAAAACTTTTTCTAAGACTTCTATAATAAATCCATATGCCAAAGAAGCTTATAATAAAAATAGGTAACATAAATTTAAAAGTGGCTATTATTTGCGTAAAATATACAGATAAATATCCTACTTCTTTAAACCATTTTATATTAATCCAAAATTCTACTATTTTATCTAAGAACATAAATAATCCTAATAATAATATTATTAAAAAGAATATTCCATATTTCTTTTTCATTTTTTCACCTCTTATAAACTATATAAATAGCTAATCATAATTTAAATTACTATAAACAATATATTCTTCTATAATAATTTATTCCGCTATTAAAAAACCCTTTACTCTTAATTCCTCAGTTATCTTTTTCATAACTTCCTCAGTATCGGCGCACACGGTATGCAAGTGAACTCCACCTGTTAGAGTAGATAAAGGTTCCGCTTTAGCATCCTTAAAGTTTTTCATAAATCTCTCCATATCATCTAAGGTTTTTATCATAAGCATAGCTTTTATCTCACCATATAACGGATGCTCTACTATTACATCTTCTATTATACCACCGTATTTTATAATAATCTTTAACTCTTCCTCTATCTCCTCTCTTTTATGACATATAGCCACTATTTTCTTTATATAATTTCTATTGTTACTATTAATAATATAACCTTCTGGAGTAGCTATAATATCCTTTCCTTCAGCTCTAAGTATAGCTATATCTTTAACTATTACCTGTCTAGTTACCCCAAACTCTTTTGCTAATTCACTGCCCTTTAAAGGTTCTTTTGAAGTATTCAATTTTTTTTCTATAGTTTCTCGTCTATCTTTTGAACCCATTATTTCACCACCATGATTTCTATATAATTTTGTATTTATTAGCTTATAGCATCACACTTTTTTAAAATATCTAATGTTTTATTATTGTTAACATCCTTATTATGGTGATTTCTAATAATAAATAGAAAATCATCATCATATTTAAAATCTCTTAAATAACTCATAGCTTTTTGTGGGTGATTATAAAAAACATCTATCTTTTTCATATTATCATATTTCTTTAAATTACCTCTAGTGAACTTATTTAAAAGAACTAAAATTGACCTATCAATTACATTTAAACTCACACCAATTTTTCCTATGTCATGAAGTAAACATATTTTCATAATTCTCATTATATCTATATCTAATATTTTATTCATATTTATATATTGAAAAGCATTTCTTGCTACTCTTACACAGTGATGTTTTTCACTTTTAGATAATTTATCAAATAGCTCTATCTCATCTTTATTTAAATATTTATTTAAAAAATCATAATCTATTTTTTTAAAACTTGATGACAAATCCCAATAGAATTGTTTTATTCTATAAATCATATGAACTCCTTTCTTTAAGCCTAATTACATTTTAATACATTTTAATAATTATAGTAATTAACATTCTGTAAATATATATTTTTATATAAAAATAAAAAGCCATGAAATAAATTCATGGCTTTTATGGTGGAGATAAAGAGATTCGAACTCTTGACCCCCTGCGTGCAAGGCAGGTGCTCTCCCAGCTGAGCTATACCCCCGTATGGTGGACCTTCAGGGACTCGAACCCCGGGCCAACCGGTTATGAGCCGGTTGCTCTAACCAACTGAGCTAAAGATCCATATTATTACCTGGCGACGACCTACTCTTCCACAAGGTCTCCCTTGCAGTACCATCGGCGCGGTAGAGCTTAACTTGCGTGTTCGGTATGGGAACGAGTGTTACCTCTACGCCATAATCACCAGATATTTAATCCTTACATTTTAATATTATAATTTCACAAATATGTTTTGTCAACATATTTTTTGAAAGAAACATATTCTTTCAAAATTGCACATAGAATTGGATTCGTGTATATTGATCAAGCCCTCGATCTATTAGTATCAGTCAGCTGAACATGTTACCATGCTTACACCCCTGACCTATCAACCTTGTGTTCTTCAAGGGATCTTACTAGCTTAACGCTATGGGAAATCTCATCTTGAGGTGGGCTTCACGCTTAGATGCTTTCAGCGTTTATCCCGTCCCGACATAGCTACCCAGCTGTGCTCCTGGCGGAACAACTGGTACACCAGAGGTCAGTCCATCCCGGTCCTCTCGTACTAAGGACAGCTCCTCTCAAATTTCCTACGCCCGCGACGGATAGGGACCGAACTGTCTCACGACGTTCTGAACCCAGCTCGCGTGCCGCTTTAATGGGCGAACAGCCCAACCCTTGGGACCTACTTCAGCCCCAGGATGCGACGAGCCGACATCGAGGTGCCAAACCTCCCCGTCGATGTGGACTCTTGGGGGAGATCAGCCTGTTATCCCCGAGGTAGCTTTTATCCGTTGAGCGATGGCCCTCCCACGAGGTACCACCGGATCACTAAGCCCGACTTTCGTCCCTGCTCCACTTGTGGGTGTCGCAGTCAGGCTCCCTTCTGCCTTTGCACTCTACGAACGATTTCCAACCGTTCTGAGGGAACCTTTGGGCGCCTCCGTTACTTTTTAGGAGGCGACCGCCCCAGTCAAACTGCCCACCTAACAATGTCCCGTTACCAGTTTCATGGCACCCGGTTAGAATCTCAGTACTGTCAGGGTGGTATCCCAAGGGTGACTCCACTGAGGCTGACGCCCCAGTTTCTCAGTCTCCCACCTATCCTGTACAGACAATACCGAAACTCAATGCTAAGCTACAGTAAAGCTCTACGGGGTCTTTCCGTCCAATCGCGGGTAGCAAGCATCTTCACTTGCACTACAATTTCGCCGGATTTGCAGTTGAGACAGTGCCCAAGTCATTACGCCATTCGTGCGGGTCAGAACTTACCTGACAAGGAATTTCGCTACCTTAGGACCGTTATAGTTACGGCCGCCGTTTACTGGGGCTTAAGTTCACACCTTCGCTTGCGCTAAGTGTTCCCCTTAACCTTCCAGCACCGGGCAGGCGTCAGCCCCTATACATCAGCTTTCGCTTTAGCAGAGACCTGTGTTTTTGCTAAACAGTTGCTTGGGCCTATTCTCTGCGACCTACTTGCGTAGGCACCCCTTCTCCCGAAGTTACGGGGTCAATTTGCCGAGTTCCTTAACTGCAATTCTTCCGATGGTCTTAGGATTCTCTCCTCACCTACCTGTGTCGGTTTGCGGTACGGGCACTACTTCACTCCCTAGAGGCTTTTCTTGGCAGCGTGGAATCAGATACTTCGGGAACATGTTCCCTTCCCCATCACGCCTCAGGATTGTTAGAGCGGATTTGCCTACCCTAACTCCCTAAACGCTTAGACTAACATCCAATAGTTAGCACATCTTATCCTCCTGCGTCACCCCTTCGGTAATAACGCTAATAGTGGTATCGGAATATCAACCGATTGTCCATCGCCTACGCCTTTCGGCCTCGGCTTAGGTCCCGACTAACCCTGAGAGGACGAGCCTTCCTCAGGAAACCTTAGGTTTTCGACCACTAGGATTCTCACCTAGTTCTCGCTACTTATGCCAGCATTCTCACTCCTGTACAGTCCACCGCTCCTTCCGGTACGACTTCAACCCATACAGGACGCTCCCCTACCGCGTACGCGTTAGCGTACACCCATAGCTTCGGTGGTAAGTTTGAGCCCCGGACATCTTCGGCGCAGGATCTCTCGACTAGTGAGCTATTACGCACTCTTTTAATGAGTGGCTGCTTCTAAGCCAACATCCTAGTTGTCTTAGAAATCCCACATCCTTTTCCACTTAACTTACACTTTGGGACCTTAGCTGATGGTCTGGGCTGTTTCCCTTTTGACCACGGATCTTATCATTCGTAGTCTGACTGCCGGACTTATAGTATGTGGCATTCGGAGTTTGATAGGGTTCGGTAACCTATACGGCCCCTAGCCCATTCAGTGCTCTACCTCCACTACTCATATCCGACGCTAGCCCTAAAGCTATTTCGGGGAGAACCAGCTATCTCCGAGTTCGATTGGAATTTCTCCGCTATCCACAGCTCATCCCATGGTTTTTCAACACCAACGTGGTTCGGTCCTCCACGGAATTTTACTTCCGCTTCAACCTGTCCATGGATAGGTCACCCGGTTTCGGGTCTACAGCATGCAACTTTTTGCCCTATTCAGACTCGGTTTCCCTTCGGCTCCGTACCTTAAGTACTTAACCTCGCTGCATACCGTAACTCGCTGGCTCGTTCTACAAAAAGCACGTCATCACACATTAAAGTGCTATGACCGGTTGTAGGCACACGGTTTCAGGTTCTATTTCACTCCCCTCCCGGGGTTCTTTTCACCTTTCCCTCACGGTACTGCTTCACTATCGGTCATCAGGTAGTATTTAGCCTTGGGAGGTGGTCCTCCCTGCTTCCCACAAGGTTTCACGTGTCTCGTGGTACTCTGGATCAGAACTAGGATCTTCTTGTTTTACATACAGGACTATTACCTTCTACGGTCCAACTTTCCAGTTGTGTTCTGTTACAATACCTTCCCGTTTATGTTCTGTCCGCAACCCCAGAAACAAGTTTCTGGTTTGGGCTCTTTCCCTTTCGCTCGCCACTACTTAGGAAATCGATTTTTCTTTCTCTTCCTCCAGGTACTTAGATGTTTCAGTTCCCTGGGTTTACCCTCATACACCTATTTATTCAGTGTATGATACATGGGGTTTCCCATGTGAGTTTCCTCATTCGGAGATCCCCGGTTCTCAGCCTATTTGCGGCTACCCGAGGCTTATCGCAGCTTATCGCGTCCTTCTTCGGCTCCTGATGCCAAGGCATTCGCCATGCGCCCTTTATA
>NZ_LN879451.1 GCF_001403615.1 Desnuesiella massiliensis | reverse complement strand
AATTTGGTTTTCGCATACTATAATTATACAACATTTGCGGGGCTTTCGAGCCCCGCATTTTCTATATCTGAAATAAAACAGGGCTGCTACACAGCTAACTATTTAGTTAGTTGTGCAACAGCCCCTTATTTTTTATTCTGTTTAAGATATTAGAGAGAGAGTTCTGAAATTAATTAACATTATTATATAATATGAAAATATATAGCAAACACTAAAATTTAAAATTTTAATGTTCTAAAATCATGTTTTAATTCCCAATAAGTTTACATATATGTATTAATATGATATGGTTGATACATTAAAGACAAAATAATTCCATATTTGTAGTAATTTTTGAAATATTTTACACTAGAATTATACGATGTAAAAGAGTGCATTAAATAAAGAAGGGAGGTAATTAAATACTTAGTAGTTACTGTCTTATTAACGTACAGAAAAAATTCATATGAGAACGTTTAAAATGTATTTATTGAAAGAATATATTGGAGGGGTAGATCGTGAGAAGAATAAGGAAATTAATAGGTAAATTTTGCATAACCTCATTTGTGCTTTTTGTAGTTATGCTTGCCAATAGTATACAAAGCGTACATGCAGGTGTTGATAGAAATTATAGCGATGATGAGCAGATTAAAAGTTTAATAAATAATTATTTTGCTTTGGAATTTGAAGAGTTAAAATATAAAGATGTAAAATATACTATTAATGATTTGGTAGACAATGGATCGTTAAGTAAGTTTAAAGCTACTAAATTAAAGTTAGACAAGCTTTGGTATAAGAAAATTAGCGATAATATTAAAGATTACAAATTATGTATTGATTATTTATCATTAGATATTAATGATGATGAAGCAATAGTAACTTTGAGAAAAAGCGTAGATTTTTCATTTGAAAATTCACCTGAGATAGTACAAAAGATAAGAAATGAAGAGCATAAAGTATATTTAAAGAAGCATAGCGGTAAATGGAAAATTAAAAATGATTATTATAACAATATATTATTAGGAGAAGAGTTCCAAGGGTTAAATAACTCGAATGCATTAGAAAGTAAAACTGCGTTATTAGAAGAGAATATTAGGAACATAGAGGAAATCGTTAAGAAATTTAGCACAACAAAGTATAATAATAATTCAAATCAAGCGAATGCTATGATATATAGTAATTATTATGGGCCATATGCTGCATCTTATGCAATTAGGTACGCTGAAGACTATAATCTTGATTACAGCAATTATAATGGTAAAGGTGGAGATTGCACTAACTTTGTCTCACAAGCACTATTAGCAGGAGGGTTACCTAGTGATAGTACTTGGTATAAAGATAGCAATGCATGGATAAGGGTAATAGAATTAAGGAATTGGTTAATAAATAAAGGTTATGCTACTGAACATACGTGGAATAACAACTGCAAAGAAGGAGATGTAATACAATTTTATAATAATGCTTATAAAGAATGGCGTCATTCGGTCATTATAACATACAGACGTCCAGATAGTGGATTGTTGTTTGTGTCAGGTCATGCACCAGATGTAGTAAATGTTAGCGTAAGTTATTTCTTTCAATATAATGCTAACTTAACGGATACTAGATATCTGAGGCTAACTAGCTAGATTTAATAGGGGTGATTAAAATTAATAAGAAAAAAACTATTATCACTATTATTGCATCTGTAGTAATAGTTTTAACCATAGGTTTTCTAATATTTAATAGAAGTAGCAAACCAGAAAAGCTTATAAGCAAAAATATTGAAAGTTTAATAAAGAAAGATGTAAAATCCTATAACTCAACTATGGATTCTAGAAAACAAGAAAGTCCGGAAAAATTTGGTGAGGCTGTTAAAGATATAAAGATAACTAGTATTAAAGAAATAGCTAAAGAGGATTTTAAGCAATATGGCTTTGACGCTCTTACAAGGCAAAAGGGACTATCAGAGGAGAATACAAAGATATTTATTGTAGATAAAGATGTAGAATATTATGAACATATTCAGACTTCTAGAGATTCAGGAAAGGCTCAAGGGTATTATATATTAACAAAGAAAAATAACAGGTGGATAATTCATGAGTGGTGGGATTTTTAGTATGTACATTAAAAAAGCGACGAAGGTCGCTTTTTTTTACACTACCTGAAAAACAAAGAATTTCAAATAATAGGATTCATCAGAGCTCCAAAGGATTGGATGATCCGCAGATTGAGTTCTAAATTCTACTTGTCTCAATACTCTATTGGCATCTCTAGCTGCTTCTGCAATAGTGCTCTTTAATAGGTCTTCCTTCATAAAATGAGAGCAGGAGCAGGTCACAAAGTAGCCGCCAGGTTTAACCATTTTTAGTCCTCTTAGGTTGATTTCTTTATAGCCTCTTTTAGCGCCGTTCACTGTGTCTCTTGACTTTGTAAAGGCTGGAGGATCTAATATCACCACATCGAATTTTCTGCCTTCCTTAGCCCATTTAGGCAGGATATCAAAAGCATTGTGACATTCAAACTTAACAACATCCTCTAAATTATTAAGCTTAGAGTTCTTTGCAGCAAAATCTACAGCGTGCTGGGATACATCTATACCCAAAACACTTTTAGCGCCAGCAATGCCTGCGTTTAAGGCAAAGGAGCCCGTATGAGTAAAGCAATCTAAAACCTCAGCATCCTTACAGATTCTATGTATAGCCTTTCTATTTTCCTTTTGGTCTAGGAAAAAGCCTGTTTTTTGGCCATTCTCTATATCTACATAATATTTAACGCCGTTTTCCGTGATTTGCACCATGGTATCGAAAGGTTCAGTCAAGAAGCCCTTTTTTTGCTCTAAACCCTCTAGTTCTCTTGAAGCTATATCGCTTCTCTCATAAACTCCTTTGGCCTTATAATCTTCTACTAAAATCTTTGTAATGATATCCCTATATCTGTCCATACCCAAAGAGGATATCTGTATAACAAAATAATCCTCAAACTTATCTATGGTGAGTCCAGGGAGGAAATCTGCTTCCCCAAATAAAAATCTACAGCTGGAGGTATCTATAATTTGCTCTCTATAGCTCCAAGCATCTTTAAATCTTTTTCTGAAAAAGTCCTCATTTATAGCCTCATCTATATCTCTAGTCATTATTCTTAGGGCTATCTTGGATTGATCATTTATGTAGCCCTTACCTATGAATTGATTTTTAAAATTATATATTTCTACTATGTCTCCATTTGTATATTCGCCATCATAACCCTCAATTTCATCTGTATATATCCATGGATGACCGTTTTCTGCTTTTCTACCCATACCTTTATGTAAATAGAATTTACATGCCATTAAAGTGTTCATCTCCTCACATTTAAATTACTTTAAGATTATACCATAAACTATAGGGAAACAATACGAAAAACTTAATATATAAAGGTTCTAATATGGCGCCATATACCAAGGCTAAATTATAAAAGTCCAGAGCATACAGCTCTAGACCCTTATAATTTTCCAAGCATATCCTTTATTATATCTACCTGCTCAATACCTATACCCATTCTACTAGCAATAGTAGATGAGTCCATACCTACGTGGATGCATTCTTTGAATTTTTTTAGATTATCTGGACTGGTTATTATATCCTCTACCACTCTGCTATCTTTTTCAGATATGCTCTTTAGGTGATTCTCTACTTTATCAAATAAATTCATTTCCTTTAACTTTTCCCAAGACATAAAAATCCCTCCATAAAATATATATTTAATTACAAATTTATCTTTCCCATAAAAATATTTTTTATTTTATGAACCGATAATATAATGGGACGTAAAACATATATGAAGGGGGGGATGATAACAGTTAATAAAATATTATAGAAGTTTATATAACATTCTTAAATTTGTATAATGTTTATATTATAAGAAATTTTTTAGGAATTAAAGGTATTGAAACTAAAACTAAAAAAGTAATAGGATACTGTAGAATTACTTCCTATAAACAAAAAGACGATTTAGAACGTCAGATTGAAAATGTAAAAATATACATGATTATTAAAGGCTATCAATTTGAAGTCATTACTGATGTAGGAAGTGGAATTAACTACAATAAAAAAGGGTTACACCAATTAATAGATATGATAACTAATTCAGAAGTTGAAAAGATAGTAATTCTATATAAAGATAGATTATTGAGATTTGGGTTTGAAATCATAGAAAATCTTTGTAATAAGTATGGAACTACTATAGAAATTATAGATAATACTGAAAAAACAATCGATGCGGAATTAGTTGAAGATTTAACTCAAATTGTACAGTCTTTAGTTGTAGACTACAAGGCAAGAGAGCAAATAAAGCTAAAGAAATGATTAAGGAGCTATTGTAAGATGATAACATCAACGAAGGTTAGGCTAGAACCTAATAATAAGCAAAACACTAAATTGTTTCAAAGTTCTGGAACAGCAAGGTGGGCATATAACTGGGTTTTAAGTAAACAAGAAGAAAACTATAAAAATGGTGGCAAATTTTTATCTGATAGTATTTTAAGAAAAGACCTAACTCAATTAAAGAAAACAGAAGAATTAAAATGGCTTAATGATTATAGTAATAACATAACTAAACAAGCTATAAAAGACAGTTGTGAAGCTTATAAAAAATTCTTCAAGGGATTATCAGATAAACCTAAATTCAAGAGCAGAAAGAGGTCAAAACTTTCTTTTTATCAAGATACTGAAAAAATAAAGTTTACTGAAACTCATGTAAGACTTGAAAAAATAGGTTGGGTAAAGCTTTCAGAGCATAATAGAATACCTACAAACTCAAAATATAGTAATCCAAGGGTTAGTTTTGATGGTGTTCATTGGTATGTGTCAGTAGGTATTGAGTTAAATCAAATACAATTAGAATTAATCGACAAAAGTATTGGTATAGATGTCGGAATTAAAGATTTGGCAATGTGTTCACATAAAGAAAAACCCTATAAAAATATTAACAAGACCAAAAGAGTTAAAAACTTAGAAAAGAAATTATGTAGATTGCAACGTAAAGTATCAAGAAAATATGAAAAAAATAGAGAAGGGGGGAGTTACGTAAAGACAGGCAACATTATAAAACTTGAAAAGAGCATTAAAAAGTTACACAAAAAGCTTGATAATATTAGAACTGATTACAGACATAAAGTAACTACAGAGATTGTGAAAGCCAAACCTTCTCGAATAGTTATGGAAAATCTAAATATTAGTGGTATGCTTAAAAATAAGCATTTATCAAAAGCAGTTGCACAGCAAAGCTTATATGAATTTAAAACTATGATTAAATATAAAGCTGAAAGATGCAATATTGAATTTGTAGAAGCTGATAAGTGGTATCCTTCATCAAAGACTTGTAGCAAATGTGGTTATGTTAAACCTAAATTATCACTATCAGAAAGAACCTTTATATGTGAATGTTGTGGAGCTGTTATAGATAGGGATAGAAATGCTAGTATTAATTTATCAAGATATAAAGTATCATAAAGCACTTTAACGAATTATGATACTGTGTAGGGTGAGTTACACCCGAATTTACGCCCTCGGAGTGTTATATCAAACGAAAGTAGCATTTTGCAAAATCGGACACATTGAACAGGGAAGTAAACAGAAACTTTTATAATGTTATTAGAGAGTTTTATAAGTTTTACGTAACGGGAACAATATTGGAAGATAAATATATATTTAATTTATTTAAATCTAATAGAGAAGAAGCTTTAGAGCTTCTTGTGGATAAATACAAAAACCCCCTTTATAAATTTTGCTTTCATATATGCAGAAACCAGCAGGAAGCAGAAGAACTATTTCAAGATACTTGGATGAAGGTTTTTAAAAACTTTAATAGCTATGATGAAAATAAAAATTTTCAAACCTGGTTATTTACCATCGCTGTAAATTCTTATAAGGATAAGTATAGGAAGGCTAAAAGGTGGCTTAACAGGATTAAGGACTACTTTGATAATGAAGAGAAGAAGAGGGAAATAGAGAGTATTCAGAGCTTTCAAGGGATTCCAGAAGAACAGCTCATGATAAGGGATGAAAAAGAGAGCTTAATAAAAGCTGTGAGAACCCTAGAAGATAATTATAAAATTCCTCTGATTCTTTATTATTTTAAAGGCTTGAGTTATAAGGATATATCAGAAATAATGCAAATACCTGAGGGTACTATAAAATCAAGATTAAACACTGCAAGAAAAAAACTTAAGGAAATAATGGAGGTGTAGGCATGGAAGAGGAAAGATTAGAAGAATTACTTTTTGAAATAGGCAATGAAACTATGGAGCCAAGGAAAGAAGTGGTTATGAAAACAAAAGAAAGAATTAAGTATAATCCTTTGATATATTTGATTCCACTTAGTGTGCTGCTTAATGTAGTTTTTGGCGTTCTGATATCTACTATATTTTTAACATATTTTGATATAAAGCTTATATCCATAACCTTTATTTCTTTAGGGATTATTTCTAATACCATTATTTGCATATTACTTCTTAATGAAGGGTTGTTTAATGAAAAAATTAATTTAGGAGGATTTAGTCATGAGTAATATAATGGCATTACCTATTTTTATAATAATGATTTTAGGCTTAGTGGGGGTACCACTACTTTTAATAACTTTAGTATTGATGAAAAAGAAAAATAGAAGATATGATGGGGGTTATGTGGAGGGAGAGCCGAGTAAATTTAAATATCTATTTTGGACATTGATAACCTTAATATGCTTACCAGTGCTATTATTTTTTATAAGGGTTTTCCCATTAATACTATCTGAAGGAGCGGAATCCTTTAAAAATACCATTGCTATGGGAAGCATTTTTATTTTAATTATGGTATTTATAGCCTCTATAGCTTTTGCTATAGCTAGATTTGTGTATAATGATGCAAAGAAAAGAGGCATGGACCCATGGCTTTGGATGACAGTGGCAATTTTTATTCCCAATCTTATAGGGTTAATCATATATTTAGTGGCAAGAAACTCTTATGTGAATATAGATAATAAGCAATGTATAAATTGCGGAAGAACCATAAACAAAGATTTTAAGCTTTGCCCCTATTGTGGAAAAGATTTAAATAATACCTGTAGCCAATGTGGAAGTACTGTGGATGAATCTTGGAAAATGTGTCCTTACTGTGGAAAAGATTTAAAGTAAGTTTGGGGAGGATATTATGAGAAAAAATTATTGTAAGTATTTATTAATAGTAGCTATGATGTTCTTGCTTGGGGGTTGTAGCTATAGCAAGGGTATAAAAATAATGTCAACAGAAAGTAATACGTTTAGCAAAAAGTCAGCCAGCTTTAAAAAGTTTGATGGAGAGGATAAGAAAATAATCATCTTAAAAAAGGGTGAGAACCTTGAGCTTAACTATAAAAAAACTGTGGAATCAGGAGAGCTTGATATTAAGGTCATGCACAAGGATGAAATACTTTTAGACTTAAAGGAAAACTCAGGGAAAGAAACCATAACTGCAAAGGATAGTGGAGAATATATAGTATCAATAAAAGGCAAAGCTGCAAAGGGCAGCTATGAAGTAAAATGGGATAAAAAATAAATATGTTTAAATTTATTATAATACCTGCAATTCTACGTGGAATGCAGGTATTATTTTGCCATAGATTATAGGTAGAATAATAGTCTGAGTTAATATATAATTATAAGGGTATTTAGTCTTTTACTGAGGAAGGAGAAAATATGAATTTACTAACTTTAGAAAATATAACAAAGAGCTATAGTGAAAAAGTTCTTTTAAATAATATATCCCTAGGCATAAATGAAGGGGAAAAAATAGGATTAATTGGTGTAAATGGTACAGGAAAGAGTACCTTTTTAAAGATTATAGCTGGTATAGAGGTGGCGGATTTAGGAACTATAGTGAAAGGGAACAAGGTAAGAATTGAATATCTATCCCAGAATCCAGACTATGACCCTAATGCTACAGTTCTAGAACAGGTTTTTAAAGGTTCCTCACCAGAGATGGTGCTTTTAAGGGAGTATGAGCAGCTGTTAGAAAAAATAAATCACCCTAAGGCTACAGAGGACTTAGAGAAACTAAATAGAAGATTAATAGAGCTCCAAGGAAAGATAGATGCATTAAATGCTTGGGAGCTTGAAAGCGAAGCTAAAAGTATTTTAACTCAATTAGGCATCACAGACTTTGAAGCAAAAATAGGATTACTATCCGGCGGTCAAAAGAAGAGGGTATCCCTAGCTAGCGCACTTATAACCCCTTGTGAGCTTCTAATTTTAGATGAACCCACAAACCATATGGATAATGATACTATTGGTTGGTTAGAGAAATATTTAAATGGGAGAAAAGGATCTTTGCTCATGATAACCCATGATAGATATTTCCTAGATAGGGTTACTAATAGGATACTGGAGCTTCATAATGGCAATTTATATAGCTATGCTGGTAATTACAGTATATTTTTGGAAAAGAAAGCAGAAAGAGAAGAATTAAAACTGGCTAGTGAGAAGAAAAGAGAAAACTTATATAGAAGAGAATTAGCATGGATAAAAAGAGGGGCTAAGGCTAGAACCACTAAGCAAAAGGCCAGAATCCAAAGATTTGAGGATATAGAAGAACAAAGGATTGATATTAAAGAAGAAAAATTAGATATATCAGTATTAGGCAGAAGATTAGGCAAAAAGATTATAGAGCTTAAAAATATAAATAAAAGCTACGATGCTTTAAAGCTTATTGAGGATTTTAGTTACATTTTATTAAGAGAAGACAGAATAGGTATAGTAGGCCCTAATGGGATAGGAAAATCAACTTTGATGAATATAATCAACGGAGATATATTGCCTGATAGCGGTGAAGTAAATAGAGGAGAGACTATAAAGATAGGCTTCTTCTCCCAAGAAAACGCCTTTATGGATGAAGCCATGAGGGTTATTGACTATATAAAAGAAGTGGGAGAATATCTTCCTACAGCTGATGGCTACAGAATAACAGCATCTCAGATGCTGGAGAGATTTTTGTTTAATGGAAGCATACAGTATGCACCTATCGGAAAGCTTTCAGGAGGAGAAAAGAGAAGGTTATATCTGTTAAGAGCACTTATGTCAGAGCCTAATATATTATTACTGGATGAGCCTACTAATGATTTAGATATTCAAACTTTAACTATATTAGAAGACTACTTAGATAGCTTTGAAGGAGCCATCATTGCCGTATCCCATGACAGGTATTTCTTAGATAGGATATGTAATAAAATCTTCTCCTATGAAGGCAATGGAAAAATAAAGCAATATAACGGGAACTATGAAGATTACATTGAAAGCTTAAAAGCTATGGAACAATCAGCTTCAGAGGATAGCAAGAAGAATAAAGAAAAGCCTATAAAGGAACAAGCTGTAGAAAGCAAAGCTGATAAGAAAGAAAAGCCTATTAAATTTACCTTTAAGGAGCAAAAGGAATTTGAAGAAATTGACGGAGTTATTGAAGCTTTGGAGAATAAAATCTCTGAGATAGGTATTAAAATCGAAGGAGCTGCTTCAGATTTTCTATTATTACAAGAACTATTAAAGGAAAAAGAGGAATTAGAAAAAGCCTTAGAAGAAAAATATGATAGATGGACTTACTTAAATGAACTAGCAGAAAAAATAGAAGCACAGAAAAAATAAAAATTGCGAAGCAATTTTTATTAAGGGAATTTATAAAGCGTGGCTAATGTTTAGCCACGGCTTTTTAGAAAATATAATTAAAGATTTTTCGTAGAGTAGCGAAGAAAAATCCTCCTCAATTGTGCATTGTGCATTGTGAACTGTGAATTCAAAAAAAGCGACCTTGGTCGCTCAGGATGTTGAAAAACCCCATCGGATTTTATGAAAATCCTGATGAGGTTTTTTAACAGCAAAAAAATCCATACTGTGGGCGTAGGTAGGTGAAAAACTCACGTAAAAATTGGTATTTTCTCTCCTAAGAGTACGAGCATTGGCGTGATAACACCAATGCAATCTTCTTTATATTCTGTGCTACTGATGTTAGTAGGCACTGTTCACTAACTTTGGGTAATCCGCGGAAGCGAGCGTAGCGAAGCCCATGCAGTTCTTTTGAATCTGCAAAGCTTCGCTCAATAGTTTCCTTTCTACGTTTATAGATACCGTTACCTTTATCAGATCTAAGAAAGTCAAAAACCTTTTCCTTTAACTCCTCCCATACATGCCGTCTAATTGTCCTGACATCAGCTTTATCTGATGTCAAGCACTTTTCTCGTAACGAACAATTATCACAGTAGAACTTATCACTTACATATTCTTTATATCCTTGTCTTGTTGTTGTCTTATAACGCAATGGTGCTGCACCTGGACAAACATATAGATCATGTTCAGGTACATACTGAAATCTTAGTTTAGTAAATTTGCCTTTTACATGTGGTCCCATTCTAAAACCTAACACTGCCTGATAACTTTTTTCTGAGAGTTTCTTTATAGTTGGAGCTGTTGAATATCCTGCATCAGCTACTGCATACTTAGTATCAAACTTAAATTTGTCTATTATTGTGTCAACTCTATCCACATAAGGTTCGTCATCATTGATATTTCCAGGGGTTACGTAGCTATCAAGGATAATGTTATACCTACCATCAACAGTTCTATGCTCAAGGTAAAAGAACCCTTTTGGCTTTCCATCTCTTGTCATAAATCCGCTATCTGGATCAGTTGTACTTACTTTTCTATTCTTCTCTATTTTATCTGGAAGCTTTTTTTTTAGAGGTGTCTGACCATGGTCTTCTCTTGACTTATTTACTGCATCATCAAGATCATTTAGATAATCTTTGGTTGATGCAGTTATTTCTTCATTGGTGAATTTATTCTTATTGGCATTTGCCTTTATATGTGTAGAATCTGTATAAAGTATCTTGCCACTTACCAGTTTTATGTCAATAGAATTTCCACTATTTTATCAAATATCTTCTGGTATACATCTGATTCGCTAAAGCGCTTAGTTCTATTTTTGCTAATGGTTGAATGATCTGGAATCTTTTCTGATAACGAGAAACCCAAAAACCATCTATACGCTATATTAACTTCAATTTCTTCTACAAGTCTTCTTTCTGATCTTATTCCAAATATGTAACCTATCAGTAGCATCTTAAAAAGAACTATCGGGTCAATAGCTGGTCTGCCATTATCAAGACAGTAATACTCCTTTGTTAATTCTCTAATAAACGAGAAATCAATGCACTTATCAATCTTTCGTAACAAATGATTTTGTGGAACCAAGTTTTCAATATATACTAATTCTAGTTTCTGCTGTGCAGAATTATTTTCTTTAATCATGCTTTATCACCTCATACTATCCTATGAGTATAATATTCTACACCGAAGTTAAAAATCCTTTTTGCAAAGAAAAAATACCCGCCACAGCGGGTATTCCCATAAAATGTTTATCAACAGTCTGAGCGACCTTGGTCGCTTTTTTCCTACTTTCCATATTTATCTAAAAGCTCTTGTATCTTTGGAGTACATCTTCTACCAGAGCAACCACCAGAGCCAGCTCCTGTAGCCTTTTGAACCTCTTCTACAGTTCTTGCACCATTAGCAATGGCTTCCTTCATTTTAGATCTTGGTATAGCTTTGCATAAACATACCTTAGTCAATTTATCCATAATCATTTCATTTGCATTATTTTCCATAGTTATCTCCCTTTCAAGTCTCATATCATTAAAATAATAAATAATATTAATAAATACATATTATCTATTAATATTATTAAAGCATGAAATTTATATAATTTCAATAAGATAAATTTTGCTTACACATACTTAAATTGAGTAAAATGGAATTTAGTAAAGCTGTTTATTCCGTGGATAATTTAGCTATAGGTTGGGTTACATTGCACTTATATAGATCATCAGGATACCTAGCATTTCTACGTCTTTAGTCACTCTCATAGTATTTCTTCTTGAAATAAAATAAATTTTAACCTATGGATAGATTTCCATAGGTTAAAATTTATTTTTAATAGTTTAATTAGGCTATAGTATTAATTTGCTCATTAAACTTGTTAGTACTGCTTAAGTTATTGTTTCTATAATATTCAATGCTATGCAAAATTTGCTTGCGTTTAACCTTGGTTTTGGCATCCTTTAATGCCTCTCCAAATTTTTCTTCAATAGACTCCATATTATTCTGAAGCTTAGTAGCAGCTTCTTTTTTATCAGTGGGATTAATACCTCTTTTTTCATCTGCTCTTATTTCGCCATTTAAGACTTTTATTTTACTTGATACTTCTTTTCTTTGACGAGATAAAAGTTTAGCTTTTCTTAGTGTAGTAGAAGATTCTAAGAGGTTTTCCATAGAGGCATCACTTAAATTATTATGGGAAGAGTCTTCATCGTAGGTATTTTGAAGATTTTCTTTTTTGCCTTCTTTGTTTTTAGTACCCATTTTTTTCTGTTGTTCTTCTAGTTGAAGCTTAGTTATTTGCTTGTCGATTTCTTTCATTTGTTTGTCGATTTCTTCAAGCTTTTCTTTTATCGACGCAGGATCGGTATTTCTCTTAGCTGCTCTATCTAAAATAGTCTGTTTATTTTCCATTAATTTTTCTTTTTGCTTCATTAAGTTTTCCAATAAATTATTTTTCTTTAGTTGTACTCCCGAATTTATACTTTTATTTTTGTTCATATGGTGATTGACTTCATTTTTAATATTTTTATTATTATTAGATACATAGCTTAAAGATGTTAAGGATGTTCGGAAATATGGAGAAGAAAGAACTTGCATAATCACACCTCCTTATATATTTTTTTGTAACTATGATATATTCTTACAAGTAATATATCGTAGTTTATTGAATAAAGTAGATATGTATTCTGAATTTTGTATTTAACATAAATAATGTGTAATAGAGCAAATATAAAAACCATATATTATTTATCCTTTATTTATGCTAAAATTGGAATATTACCATATTAAAACACATGAAAGAAAGGGTACTATAGTGAGTAAGAATTATAAAGAAATAATAAAGCAGAAAATTGAATACTTTAAAAGAGAGCTTAAAGCTATATATTTAGCATATAAAAGCCCAGATATGCCGGTACCTGCCAAGATATTAGCAGCTATTGTCATAGCTTATGCATTGAGTCCAATAGATTTAATTCCTGATTTTATACCTATATTAGGATACTTAGATGACCTTATACTTATACCCTTGGGTGTAACCTTGGTAGTGAAGCTTGTACCTTTAGAGTTAATGGAGAAATGCAGGCTGGAAGCAGATGCTCAAAAGGATAAAGATAATCCGAGAAGCATTATCGGTGGGGTGGTTATTACCGCTATATGGGTTTTAATAATAGCCTTTATATTATATAGGTTTTTAAAATAGTTAAATTTTATCGTATATGAGTTTATAAAAACAAAGGCTTTATCCCTGTGTTTTTACAGCACAAGGATAAAGTCTTTTAATATTTATTTACTATTCTACTATGGATTATTCAAATTTAAACTCTCTATTTACATAGTTAGTCAATAATTCTATGCAAGCTTCTGTATCTTTCTTATTTACGAAGCAGTTTGGTCCATGTACATATCTTGTAGCTACGGATATACCAGAAGCTCTTACTCCGTAGTAAGACTTGTTTATAGCTCCAACGTCAGTACCGCCAGCGTCAATAATGTCTCTTTGGTACTTGATATTATTCTCTTCAGCACATTTAATCATTTCTTCCACTAGGTACTCATCGCAAAGTACAGAAGCATCTGAAATTTTAATTGCAGCCCCTCCGCCTAGAGCATTGCTTCCTTCACCAGAATTAGGGAAGTCATGAGCTACAGTAACATCTAAGGCTATTCCTAAATCAGGCTTTATTCTTTCCGCAGCAACGGTAGCACCTCTAAGCCCTACCTCCTCTTGAACAGTAAATACAAAATAAACATCATTATAAGGCTTTTCTAATTTCTTTAAAGCTTCTATAGCTATGTAGCAGCCTATTCTGTCGTCTAAAGCTTTAGCTATAAAGTTATCATCCTGAAGCTCTAAATATTCGCCATCATAGCAAGCCACGTCTCCAACCTTTACACATTTCTCTGCTGCTTCTTTGGATTGAGCTCCTATATCTATATATAATTTTTTTATGTCATTTTTTATGTCGTCAATTTTAACACTGCACCATACTACTCCAGGAGTTCCGTTTCTAAATTTAACTCTGTTCATCACAGTAGCAGTTACAGGAATTCCACCTATGGCCCTAACTCTAATTAGCCCTTTATCATCGATTTTCATAACTTGGAAGCCTATCTCATCCATGTGAGCAGCAGCCATTACTTTTTTCTTATTTTCTCCTACACCTTTTTTATAAACAATTAGGTTTCCAAGGGCATCTACAGTTATATCGTCGGCATAGTCCTTTACAGTAGTTTTTATTAGTTCTCTTACTTCTCTCTCATATCCACTTACCCCGAAGGTTTGTGTAAGTTCTTTTATTAGCATGATTAGTCCTCCTCTTTAATAGGATTTTTAAAATGTATAAATTTACTCAACATAAATATATTATCATTAATTAGCTCTTTATGTAAACGGTGTAATAAGCATTTATTCAATAATTACATAACAGAAACTATACAAGATTTATGACGTATTAATATGAAAGGAGGTTTGTTATGGAAAAAAATAAATCAATAGCTAAAAATAAATTTATTTTAATAGGATTACTTATAATAATACTGATTTTCATGTATGAAAGTACTCAAATAAACCTTCCATTATCGGCTCCAAACTTAATAGTTAAAGTTAATGGCAAAAAGTTTGAGGCTACTAAAAATGAATATAATTGGTCTAGCTTTAAAAACTCAAATTCTAATCTAGGATATAGAGTAGTTGAAGTAGCTAAAAAAATAAAACCATATAAAGTACCAGGAGAGGGCCATTTGAAGTTAATGTTATCTTCAAATAAAAACATAAAAAATTTCAATGTAAAGCAAGTCTTAGGAACAGATAAAGAAAACTATGTTCTTAAAGATATTGATTTGACTAATGATAGTATCAGAGTTCCCAAAGAAGCAGGCGAATACACTTATTTTATTTATGCGGGTTGGGACGAAGATCATTTTGTGGAATATATAGTTAAAGTTGTTGTAGAAGAATAACTGTGATTGGAGCATTCTCATTTTTCTTAATGATTAAAGCAATTTATATATGAAATTAACCATAGGTTAATTATCTTCCATCATAATCAACTACCCGTCCATTGGTAAGGGAAAGGTGTTACTGTATACTAAATATATAATTTAGTTTAGGAGTGATTGCTTTGAATAAATTAATCATAGGAGAAGTTATATATAGATTAAGAAAAGAAAAATCCATAACTCAGGAACAGTTAGCAAGCTTTATAGGAGTTTCTACAGCAGCTGTCTCAAAATGGGAAAGCGGAGCTTCTTATCCAGATATCACTTTGTTACCTGTGCTGGCTACCTTTTTTAATGTGACTATAGATAAGCTTTTAAATTTTAAAATTGATATATCTAAAGAAGAAGTGATAGAAATATTTAAGGAATGTGAAGCAGCTTTTAGCAGCAATGAGAATTTTAATGCCGCTGTAGAATTAAGTGAGGATTATATGAAAAAATATCCTTCCAGCTATCTTTTAAAGTTTAGAATAGCTTATTTATTTTTCGCCTATTCTTGGAAAGGTGGCGATGAAGAAAAGTATAATAATATGATAAAATATTCTATAGAGCTTTTGGAAGAAGTAGTGGCAAATTCAATGGATGTAGAATTGGTGGAACCATCATTATTTCAATTAGGAGCGCTTTATTCAGATTTAGAGGAATATGATAAAGCTGTAGAAGTACTAAACAAAATGCATAGGAGTCACTGTGATCCTAATGATATATTGTCTAGTGTATATATTAGGCAAGGTAAGCTTAAAGAAGCAAGAAGAATACTTCAAAGTAAATTATACAAGAGTATTCATGATATATCCCTTACTTGCATGTCTCTTGCTGGTTCCTACAGAAAATATGAAAAAGATTTTGATATAGCAGAAAGGTATTCTCAATTGCCTATTAAATTTAAGCAAGCAACAGCTCTAAATTTATTCATGGAGTACTATAATCTAGCTGAAATATATATACAGAAAAATGATAAGCGTAAAGCTATTGAAATGTTGAAGCTTATGCTAGGGGAGATAAAAAAACAGGACATTAATAAGGCTTCGCAGATTAATAATATATGGTGCTTTAATGACATGGAAGTGGGAGAACGCTCACTTACTATGAATTTATATGAAAATATAAGCAAAATGCTTGAAGATCCTAGCCTTGACCCTATAAGGGAGCATGAGGAGTTTACTGATATAGTAGAAGAGGTAAGAACTTTAAAAGATAGGGCTATGTAGTCTCTTTTTACCATGCATATTGATAAATAATATGCAAATGCTATAACTGTATAAATATATGTTTACAGTATGAAAGGAGTCCTTCTTATGAATAGAAATAAGAAAACCAAAAATGTTAAAGTAAATAAAGCTATTGACAATATGGGAGATAGTGCAACCATAGATGCACTAAATGCTTCACTTACTAATAATAGTGATTATAAGCTTAATACTAATATTAATGGATCTACAACAAATAAATAAAAGCAAAGAGACTATACTAGAAGCAGCTAAATAATCTCATGTTACAAGGGAAGGCATTTTTGTTTTCCCTTAATTTTATAACAATTTTGTGTTATAATAAAGGATATAAAGGTTAATACTTCTTGGTATGGGAGATATAATAATGTTGGATGATAAATTAAAATTTCAATTGCAACAAATCTTTGATAAGTATTCACAAATTGAAAAGGTAGTATTATTTGGTTCTAGAGCTAGAGGCGATAATAAATATAATTCAGATGTAGATCTATGCATATTTGGTGAGGAGATTACTCATCGAGTTTTAGCGAAAATTAGTATGGATATAAATGAAGTAACTACTCCCTTGAGTTTTGATATATTATCTTTTAATGAAATAAGCAAGAAAGAGCTGATAAATAATATATTAGAGGAAGGGGTAATCATATATAATGGGTAAAAAATTAAATGAAAGAATTAAAGATTTTACTAATGCCTTAAGTAGATTACAGGAAGCCTTAGAAAAGGATATTTCTGATGATATAATAGTGGACGGAATTATTCAAAGGTTTGAATTTACCTTTGAACAAAGCTGGAAGGCTATGAAGTTATATTTAGAGGATCAGGGAGTTTTAGATGAGGCTTTAGCACCTAGAAGTACTATTAAAACTGCCTTTATGCATAGAGTGATTTCTGATGGGGACATTTGGATTGAAATGATGTTAGATAGGAATAGAACTTCACATATGTACGATGAAGATGCAGCTAAGGAGATAGTTAAGAGAATTAAGGAAACCTACATTAAGGAATTTAGTAGCTTAAAAAACTTTTTAGAGAGTAATTTTTGAAATTGACAATATTCTTTAGTTATAATATAATCAAAGGTAATTAAAAACTGTGAATAGGAAAAGTATTTAAGTTTAAGCCTTTCAGAGAGTGGCGGTAGGTGCGAAGCCATAGGGAGAATTTAAAGAAAATCACCTAGGAGTTGGCAGCTGAAATATGCTATTAAAGTAAGTGAGCCCGTAGTTCTGCGTTAAGGAATAGAGCATAATAATGTGCTTGAAATAAGCTGCCTATGTAAGTGTAATATGTATTTAAAATTTAAATAGGGCAGTATAACCTTTAGGTGGTATAGCGAATACAACTTCGTCCTGCGGGATGGAGTTTTTTTATTTGAAGCACATAATAGCACATAATATTGAATATGGAAAGGGGAAAGAAATATGTACAAAAAAATTGACTCTTCAAGGAGCTTTGTAGATATAGAAAAAGATATATTAAAGCTTTGGGAAGAAAAAGATGTTGTTCAAAAGAATTTTGATTTAAATCCAGATGCAGAATATTTTACTTTTTATGATGGACCGCCAACGGCTAATGGTAAGCCACATATAGGCCACGTTTTAACAAGAGTTATGAAGGATCTTATCCCAAGATATAAAGTAATGAAAGGCTATAAGGTTTTAAGAAAAGCTGGTTGGGATACTCATGGGCTTCCAGTAGAGCTTGAAATCGAAAAGAAGCTTGGTATCTCAGGAAAGCAAGAGATAGAAAAGTATGGAGTAGAAGATTTCATAAAGCAATGTAAGGAAAGCGTATTTACCTATTCAAGCATGTGGAAGGATATGTCTGAAAAAATAGGCTTCTGGGTAGACATGGATAATCCTTATGTTACTTACCATAACAACTATATAGAGTCTGTATGGTGGGCATTAAAACAAATGTGGGATAAAAACCTATTATACAAAGGACATAAGGTTCTACCTTACTGCCCAAGATGTGGAACAGGTCTATCTTCTCACGAAGTAGCTCAAGGCTATAAGGATGTAAAGGAATCTACAGCTTTTGTTAAGTTTAAAGTAAAGGGAGAAGAAAACAAGTTCATATTAGCTTGGACAACAACTCCTTGGACACTACCTTCTAACGTAGCGTTAACCATAAATAAAAAATATGATTATGCAGAAATCAAGGTTGGAGAAGAGACTTATATATTAGCAAAGGAGCTAATAGGAAAAGCTCTTGGAGAAGTAGAATATGAAGTAGTTAAGGAATTTAAGGGAGAAGCTATATTAGGCTTAGAGTATGAACAATTATTTAAGTTCTATACACCAGAAGAAAAGGCCTTCATAGTAATCCATGGAGACTTCGTTACCCTAACAGATGGTACAGGTATAGTTCATACAGCACCAGCTTATGGTGAAGATGATAACCTAGTGTGCAAACAATATAATCTTCCATTAATAAACCTAGTAGATGCAGAAGGTAAATTTGTTGACTGCGTAGAGCCTTGGGCAGGGGTTTCCGTTAAAAAGGCAGACCCCAAGATCCTTGAGTACATGCAAGAAAACAATATGCTATATAAATCGGAGAAGTTTACACACTCCTATCCACACTGTTGGAGATGTGATACACCATTATTATACTATCCAAGGGAAAGCTGGTTTGTAAGAATGACTTCTCTAAGAGATAAGCTTTTAGAGAACAATAACAATATAAACTGGTATCCTGACAACGTGAGAACGGGTAGAATGGGTAAATTCTTAGAAGGTGTAATCGACTGGGGTATATCCAGAGACAGATACTGGGGAACACCACTGCCAATATGGGAATGCGATTGCGGTCATAGAGAGTGCATAGGCAGTGTTGAAGAATTAAAGAATAAAGGAATCAATGTGCCAGAAGGCATAGAACTTCATAAACCATATATAGATAATGTGCATTTAAAATGTGAAAAGTGCGGTAAGGAAATGAAGAGAACTGCAGAGGTTATAGACTGCTGGTTCGACTCAGGCTCCATGCCTTTTGCTCAATATCACTATCCCTTTGAAAATAAGGAAATATTTGAAGCTAACTTCCCAGCGCAGTTTATTTCAGAGGCTGTAGACCAAACAAGAGGATGGTTCTATACATTACTTGCTATATCTACATCTATATTTGATAAGAAGCCTTTTGAAAACTGCGTAGTGCTAGGACACGTTTTAGATAAGCAAGGAATTAAGATGTCAAAGCATAAAGGAAACGTAGTAGACCCAATCGATGTTATAGAAACTCAAGGAGCAGATTCTACAAGATGGCATTTCTACACTGCTAGTGCACCATGGCTTCCAACAAGATTCTCAAAGGATGACGTGGCAGAGGCTCAAAGAAAGTTCCTAAGCACTTTATGGAATGTGTACTCCTTCTATGTGCTATATGCTGAGATAGATCAGTTTGATGCTACAAAATATGCTGATTTTACTTCAGACAATGTAATGGATAAGTGGATAATATCAAAATTAAACACTTTAGTTAAATCCGTAGATGAGGATTTAGAAAACTATAGAATAACTCAAGCTGCATTATCTATAGAAGAGTTTGTAGATGAGCTTTCTAACTGGTATGTAAGAAGAAACAGAGCAAGATACTGGAGTGAAGAATTAACTGATGATAAGATAGGAGCTTATGTAACATTATATAAAGTATTAGTGACTATATGCAAAGTAGCAGCGCCATTTGTTCCATTTATCACAGAAGAAATATATCAAAATCTAGTGGTTAATCTAGATCAAAAAGCTGAAGAGAGCTTACACCTATGCTCATGGCCAGAGTACAGAGAAGACTTAGTTAACAAAGAGCTAGAAGAAGAAATGGAAATGGCTTATAGAATAGTTAAGTTAGGAAGAAGTGCTAGAAATGGAGCTAATATAAAGAACAGACAGCCACTTTCTAAAATGCTTATGAGCGCTAAGTCTCTTCCAGAGTATTATGGAGACATAATAAGAGATGAATTAAATATCAAGGAAGTAGAATTTGGAGCAGACCTTTCAAAATATGTTAACTTTGAAATAAAACCAAATCTACCTGTGCTAGGCAAAGCGTATGGTAAGATGATACCTGGCATAAGAAAAGAAATAGCTGCTAGAAACCAAATGGAGCTTGCTCAAACTATCCAAAAGGGTAATACTGTAACTATAAATGTAGATGGTACAGAAATAGAGCTAAACAGCGAAAACTTACTTGTGACAATGCAAGGATTAGAAGGTTATGCTTTTGCTGGTGAAGGTGAAGTAGGAGTAGTACTAGATACAACTATCACAGAAGCTCTAAAAGAAGAAGGTCACTTAAGAGAAATCATAAGCAAGATCCAAAACATGAGAAAGGAAAGCGGTTTTGAAGTAGCAGATAAGATTAACCTATATGTAGCTAACAATGATATGCTAGTAGAAGTAGTTAAGAAATTTGCTGAGGTAATTAAGAAAGAAACCTTAACCTTAGAAATAGTTTATAATGGTGAATTTAGCTATACAGAATGCAATATAAACGGAGAAAAGTTTGATATTGCTGTAGAAGTGGTTAAATAAGATTATTATATAATACTGCTGAATAAATAGAAGCTGAGTTAAAACGGAGATTTAAGTTCTGTTTTAACCTAGCTTTTTCTGTTTAAAAAGTGAAAGGTAATTTTATCGTAATTTTATGAGATTATTTCAATTTACATATTATTGACAAAAAGGAATAGAACATATAATATGTAAATATAAAGAAAAAATATAAATATAGAAACTGCCCAAATTCGGATCTAATCTCTTAAATTTTACGCTCTATAAAAGATTATGTTGTAGAACTACTTAAGAAGAGTTATTGAAAAGAAACAATACTATATAAAATCAGTTGATTATTAAGATCATTCTAATAACTACAGCTATAAGATTATAAAAATTATAAGCTATGATAATAAGCAAATTTAATTGTATGTTTGTTATAGGAAAGAAAAAATCACATCAAGACATAACTATTATGCTAAAGTATATGATTTTTAAAAAGTTAGAATGATATTTAAATATAATATTTATATACGTATGCACGTTAGAGATACAGATATACTTAACTGTATTTAGAGCCATGCCCATAAAAATATAATTAGGAAAAATATTGAACATGGTCTATTCAAAGATGAATAATGATTCATGATTACTAATTTATCATTAAAGTATAGTTCGTAAGAAATAAAAAGTTATATTACTCTTGTTACTAGTAAGCATCCATGTATTAAATTTTTAAGTATGATAACCTATGAAACTGGACAAGTAATGCTGCAGAAAATAAAAGGTATGATACTAAAGTATCTCTAGAGTTTCTTAAAGAGATAGAGAATATCTACGCTATTATGCTATTGGATAACTCACGAATTTACCATGCTAAACAATCGAATAGATCTTAGAGTATATTCTTATGTTAAATTTAGTATTTTCCCCATTATCAATTTTATAGACAGTTTATTGATATAACTTAAGTATAAGCTGTTATAATTACTTTTACCCTGCTGTTAAAGAAATAAAATTTACTGTTGAGAAATCTATCTAGATAAAAAGTTATTAATAGACTTTGTATTAGATTATAAATCCTTTTTTGCTATTCATATAGATAATTAGAGTCTAAAGATAAAAATACATAATTTAAAAAATTTTTTAATTAAGTACTACAGTTTTAGTCATAGATTGGATTAAGGTTAATATGTATATACATATATTAATAAGCCTATAAATAATTTAGTTAGCTTGGAATGATACCTTGACAAGAATATACTAGAAGCGTAGTAGTATGCAATTCAAAAAATAAATACTATACCTAACTTATAAGGGATGCAAATGTTTTTAGAGGGCGTAGAAGATACAGAGAGCTTATTTATTATTACGCGAAACACTAAAATGCTTAGGGTGATTTTTATATTTGTACTTTTCTTTTATATTTATTACATACTTGAAAGTTAGTGCAGAAACTTCTAAATTTTTAAGTAAAATTTATCAAAATTAAATTATGAGATAATTTAAGCTCATAAATAGGCTAGTCTTATAATTATTTTTGAAAATTTGATTTAAATATAATATAAAACTCATCTTCGATAAATGATTTTTATATTTATGACATTTAAATATTAATAAACTTTACTGCATAAAGTTAAAAATGCATAAAGCTAGTTCTATTTTTACTTACTTAGCGAAATATGAAGTAAAATGTTTATAAAAGTTATTTATCTATTTATAAAATTAATAATTAAATCTTAGGAGGGTGAATTATTTAATGTTTAAAAAGCATATGTTTGTAAGTTTGTTAAGTATTGTTATAATATTTTCTCAGCTTGGCCTCGTTGCTAAAGCGTATGAAGGATTTTCTGTATATGATAAGTATTTTTTCTACTCAGGAGCTCAAGCTACTAAAGCAAAAGAGTGTTTTGATTATGTTGGATACAATACTCCAATACCAAGTGATGAGCCTTTTACAAAAGCTAACTTAATGGAACATATACCATCCCTTCATTGTTTCTATTATAGTGGACATGGTTCACAACCTACAACTGTAACTAGTAAAATCTTTACAGGATATAATGGAACTGAAGCAGCAATTACTGATGCTGAAATTAAAGCAAAAGCTTATGGATATTACAAGTTTGTATTTATTGATGCATGTAGTGTAGGAGCTAATAAATATATGGCTTCTGCTTTTGGTATAACAAATGATGACGGTTTAAATCATGCGTTTTTAGGATGGACAACAGCTATTTACGATACCCCATCACAATACAAGTTTACACAGTCAGTTCTTGAAAATCTAACAATATACAATAAAAATTTAAATGATAGTGTTTGGGCAGCATATACTGAATCAGGATGCTCAAACTATAAAATATATGGAAAGTGGAATATGACTATGTCACCACATAATTAAGTATTTGATCAATGTGTGTTAGAAAGGAGAATTAAATTGATAATTAATAAAAAACAAATTTGTTTTATGGCTTCCGTAATATTTATATGCATAGTTTTTTTCGTAAACACAGCTAGTACTAGACAAAATGTTAATGCAAAAGAGAATAGCGAAATTTCAATAAAATTAGCCAAAGAAAAGGTTAGCAAATTTTTGGCATATGTAAAACCAGTTGAAAAACCAGGAGATTTTAATGGTGATTTTGAAAATATAATTAGTAAGAATGACTCATATTGGAAAAATAAAAAGAATTTAATGACTAATGATGAAATAAGTATTGAAACAGATGAAAGTGGTGACGTAATTACTTTTATTAATAAGCTTAAAACAGCTCAACAAGAAATTAAGAATAAAAGTAAAATTGTAGATAAAGAGTTATTGCTGAAAAGAGCTGAATATATTAGTGAGCAGTTTAGCAAAGAAGAAAAAAGTCTAATTACATCGGAAGATCAGTTTAATGGATACAAAATATTTAAATGGGCTAGAACTTATAAGGGGTATAAATATGACACTGATTTTATTACTGTAGCATTAGATCCTTCTACTGGGGAAGTAGCTGCAGCTAGCAAAAGATTTGTATCAACTAAACCTGACATTCAAGTTAATTTAAATGAAGAAAAAGCAAAGGAGATTGCAATTTATGAAATTGAAAATATTTCAGAGTTTAAGGTAGGGAATATTAAGGATATAAATATGTTACTAGTTAATCCGAATTATAGATGGACTAACAAGGCTACAATAGAATTTAATCCTAATGCAAGGCTAGCTTATGCAATTACTTTTGAGAGATTAAGTCCATTAATCGGAGAGGTTATCATGTGGATAGATTCGTTGAATGGAGAAATGTTAGGGGGAGTGGTGTCCAAGTAAAAAATATTTTAATTTGCTTAAAAAATTGCTAAGTATTGGTGAAAGTATTTAATCTCATCAAGGAGGAAATGTGAAAATTAAAAAATTATTAAAAGTATTACTATTTATTGTTGCAGCTATAGTTATAATAAAGATTATGATTTATTATAGGATACCTAGTCCAAAAGAAATTTATGTGTATCGCAATGGATATAAAGTAGTAGTTGAAAAAAACAGTCCTAAGTTTAATGAAGTTGTAAGATATACTCGTCAAAGATATAAATTATTTAAATATAGGGGAAAAGGTGCAGTAGAGGATAATATTAAAGAACAAGAGTTGGTATTAGAGTTTATCTATGATAAGAAGTATAGAATAGCTAGAAATGATTTTGTAAAAATATTATTCCCATTAAAGACTAAATTAGAGTCATCAAATTATAATGAAGAAATGTATTTTGCTAATGAACTTAATAGTAATTATTACGTGGGAGGAATTGGTCCTTTAAAGCATTCTAATAAGCTTATAGATGTGCTTATAAATATAAGTGAGTAAAAGTATGTAGTAGGCAAGCAATCATTGTGATTGCTTGTCTTAATTTTTTACCTCTAAATATTGAAAATATACAGATTCTCATTAATAGATTGCCTGTATGCTTAAGCTATATATGTAGGCTCAAATTCTTATTCAATATTTCTTTCTAGAATGCATTGGTATAGTAGTCTATCATTTCGAATTATAACTTTCCAATTCCATTTTGTAGCGTCTGATATATTAGACTTCCCCATGAGTTATTAGTTAATTTTCTAGGCATGGTCATAGCATAAGCTAACAGAAGGCTTGTTAGTGTACCTATAAGACTAAATTCATAAGCTCTTCCCTCAATGAATGTTCTTATTGAATAATGAATGATAAAATTATATAAATAAAAAACTATAGGAGCTAAAGAAAACCATGGATTTAAAGTCTTTGGAAGAAGATCATCAATTTTTTTAATAATTACAACATAATAAAATCCTTCGATTATACCCCAAGTTAGAAAAGTTAACATTATCCCAATTAAATTAAATGGGAAGGATAGATTTAATGAGTATAGAACAGTGGTATGAGTTCTCATGGGAAAGTAAACTAATCCTCCAGCATCAATTGACTTTAATAAAATCATTATTACTATAAAACTTAATGTAAATAGTATCGATTTTTTTATATTATCTTTTTTTATACCATAATCAGAAAAACTCTCTTTTCTTATAAACATAACTACAAAAGCCCCAAGGCCTGCAGCGCAAAATTCTATTATTGATAAGAGAACTACTGAAATAAAATTCGAATTAGCATTAATATAATTACCAAATAAAATGAACAGCGGAAGTGATAGTGGTAAAAATATGAAAATCAAACCTAAATCAATTGCTATACTCAATTTCTGATTTTTCTTTTTTGGTTGTGTATTGATTAACATAATGCCCCTCCTTTTTCTCTTGTTTAAACTTTATAAATATATAAATGCTAATTACTAATAAGGCTAAGCTTACTACTAAGCCCCCTTCAGGTACCTTATATGTTCCAGATAGTAAACCTTCTTTTATATTAAAACTAATAGATACATTATTATCTAAAAATAAAATGTGTTGTGTTAAATTCCAAGTTAGATGGAATCCTACTGCCATCATTAATGACTCAGTTTTAATTACTATGAAGGAAAGCAGCATACCTACAATACTTGCATTTATAAGCCCTATCCAAAAATAATAGTTTGACGAATAAGCAAAAAGATGTAGACCTCCAAAAATCAATGAAGATATAATTATAGATTTTATCACATTGAATCTCTTAAGCAATTTTTGTAATATATACCCTCTAAAAAGTGATTCTTCAAATAGAGCTACCGCTAAACATCCTATACCATTAATTAAAAACAACAATAAGGAATTTTTTAAAGCATTAGTGTGATAGTTATATGTACCTTCACCAAATAGATAAACAATTACTGTATAAATTAGGAATCCAATAGTACCTAGGACAAAACCTTCCGTAAACAACCTTACCGCTCTTTTATCGAATTGAATTAAAAAATCTTTTAGACCTTCTTTATGCACTATCTTTCTTATTAGAAGAATAATTGCAAATAATATAAAATTAGAAATCCCTGTTATAATGGAATCTGAATACATTAATTTAATCCCCCCAATATATTTACTTTCATTTAATAATGACAATATTATTTTGAAAAATTATTTATAGTCATCTAAGTATTCTTCTTGTCACAGAAAATCTATGATATAAACAGATTAGAATAAATAATAGTCAACTTATAAGAAAAATGTGTCTTACAATATAGAGATGTTTCCCTTATCTTCTGGAATTAAGCATTTTTGCAACATAATATCCATGTACCGGCTTTCCTATAAATTCCTTAATTAAACTTTCACCTCTCATAATAGCTGGACACATACAATAATTAAGTGCATGCCACATAGGAATAGCCTCTATTTTATCATCACTACTCCATGCACGAATCTGATTGTATCCGTAATTCTTTGCCCACTCTTCTGTCAATTTAATAAGCTTTGTAGCGATACCTTGACGACGATAGGCTTTATCAACTTCAATATCATCAATATATGCATCATAGTAACATTCTAACGGCTCAGGATAATAAAGTGGATAAGTTGAAATAAATCCTATGGGGTCATTATCACATAGCGCAGCAATAGAATAACAACCTTCACCATAATGTAGACAGTTAAATTCTTTTACCCAATTGCCATACTTTGCAATTATTTTTTTCTCAATCTCTTGATTAATTTCTTTATAAATAATTTCAGGCATATAATCCTCCAAACTTTACGAGAGGGTTAAAATATAGTCGCCCTCCTTATGATTATGACATCTTTTAATGTGTTTTTCATATGATATTACCTCTTCATGAATTCTTATCCATTATATTTGTCGAAATAATATTAGTGAATTCTCATTAATTTTAAAGTTACGTTTATCATATTTCCAGAAAGTATTTTTATAATAAAAGTTTCCATGCTTTGTTGCGTTAAATAAGAATATTACGAACCAATAATCATAATATCGTAGTCCTATATAGACTATTAATCAATTATGATTATGATAATACAATGCCTTTTTCTATTTTATTTCCTTTTAAAAATTCTTTTACCTCAAGAGGTTTCCCCCCTGGAAACTGTAATATTTCTATAATCAGAATACCGTTATTGGTGGCGACTGTAATTCCTTCATTATTTGCATCTATTATATAACCAGGTGGTTTAATAATATTTGCCTCTAATGACTTGGATTTGAATATTTTAATTGGAATATCTTTATAATAAGTATGAGCAGTTGGCCATGAGTTTATATTTTTATATGGCCAAGAACTCAATCCTCTTATTAAATTATGTATGTTAATACTACTGTCATTCCAATTAATCTTTGCCATTTGCTTGTTTAACATCTGTACATAAGAACTTCCATCACTCTGTTGTTTTACCCCACAAATTTTACCTGTGATAATTCCATTTATTGTTTCCTCTAACAGTTCAGCACCGTTTATTTTTAATAATTTGTACAGTTCTCCTGCTGTCATAGATTCAGATATGTCAAACTCACTTCTCATAAGCATATCACCCGTATCTATGCCAGTATCCATTAGTATAGTTGTATTTCCAGTTGTTATTTCCCCATTTATTAAACTCCAATTTATTGGTGATGACCCCCTATACATTGGGAGGAGAGATGCATGTAGATTAATACATCCGAGTCTTGGTATGTCAAGTATATGCTTAGTTATGATTTGACCATATGCTACAACAATAATAAAATCAGGTTTTATTTCTTTTAATTTATCAATAATTACAGAGTCTGTTTTTATTTTTTCGGGCTGAAAAATTGGAATTTGATTCGATAGTCCGACCTCTTTGATTGGTGAAATTGCTACCTTTTTCCCTCTTCCACTTGGTTTATCAGGTTGTGTTACAATCGCACTTACATTATATTTCTCTATCATTTTCTTCAATGAGGGAACTGCAAAATCAGGAGTTCCCATAAAAACTATTTTCATTATTGATACCTCCTTTTGATACTACAAAATATATTTTGTAGTTATTCATTAGTTACACAATATATTACAATTACGTTTCATAAAAACCAGATCTAAAAATTTTTAAGCCTTTTACAACCTATATGCGTAAAAATTCCCCATGCAGTTCCTTTTCACATAGGTATAATATAATGACTTTGAGTATTAAACAAAGCTAAGTGCTAACAAGTATAATTTTACTATTTTTCACTGCCTAGCATCTGATGTAATGATAAACCCATATTCACACTCATTATCTCCCCAGCTGCAAATAATCTTAAAGCCTCTTATTGTATTTCCTGGTTCATAATCTTTGCTGTTTGAACTTAACATTGCTGCCATATGCACATCAAGTTTGAAGGTTACCTTTTCGTCAATCAGTTTAACTGGTATTTCATTTATTTCCTTTTCTGTGTACTTAGGAATACCATTTTCTTTTAAAATATAATCCTTTAATACTAATTTATCTGGCTTAATCCCTTTAAAATCGATTTGAATAGTCTTTCTTAATTGAATGTATGGAACTTTTATGCCAGAGTCTTTTTTGATAATTGTTTGAAAAGTGTCTTCCCTATCATAAATAGAGCCATTCCACTGATTTAAGCCAACAACATAAGGAATTTCTTTATCTTCTGATGTAATTAGAATTTTAGGTGGAGCAGCTGTTTTCTTATTATAGCTACATGACGTGAAAGTAAGCATTATTAGTAGGGCGAAAATAAACCAATAGCATTTTCTCAATACATATACCCCCTATTAAGAAAAAATATTTTATTTCTTCTATCTAGTTATGTAAAGCGAGTATTTATTATGCAAGTATACTTTATTTCTAAAAAGTTCAACCTTAGAGCCTGATAAAACAAAACCAAGTTTTTCTACAAGGCGCATTGATCTTTGATTATAAATATAAATACATGCGATTATCTCCTTTATGTTCATTTCAGCTATGGCGAATGCTATGATTTCTTTCATCGCTTCTTGTATATAACCATTTCCCCAAAACTCTTCTTTGAGATCATAGCCAATTTCAACTTTACAATCTGTTCGATTCCAGCAATGAAATCCACATGTACCCATTTTCATCTCATCTGATTTTCGCACGATAACCCAACGATGTTGCAATTGTGGCTTAGGCTGTGTATAAAATGTAATAATTTCATCTGCACCATTGATATCGGTTAATGGTTCTGCATCGAATAAGTATTTATTTACTACCTCGTCAGAAAACTGGCTAAATATAAAATCCCTATGGCTAATTTCTATATTTTTTAAAAATAATCTATCTGTTTCTAAATTGTAAAATAGCATAAGACCTCTCCCTCGAATATAATTTTAATACCATGGTAGGGTTACCTTCCTTTATTAATCCTAGCATTTTCACATACCTTGCATTTACAAAAGATCAACGGACATGATGTTGCCGCTGAGGTCCCTAAGAACATTATTCTCATTCAAGCACACACACTTTCTATTCTAAAATTTCTGCAGCATACTGTTGTATAATAATATCTAAATTATACTATATTTTCCTGTGAATTCTCAATCCATTCTTAAAGGCTATTTTATATAATTGTTAAATTTTTCCACAATAGATTCTGTTAAAAAAGTAGCTTTCTCTTTTCTTGCTTGCTTTACTTAAATATATTATATTCTATAATTTGGCATATAATTATAATGAAGAGGTTTCTAAGGGGTGAGAAATAATGAAGAGGTCTGAGGATATCGTCTATGAATATCTCAAGAAGTGCTGTGAAAATCAAAAGATTAATGGTGAGGAAATGGGTTGTTCCACAAAAGAGATTGCAGATGGGTTAGAGCTTCAGAGGACTAATGTGAGCACTATATTAAATAGACTCTGTGAGGAAGAACGAATAATAAAATTAAAGAGCAAACCTGTACTATACAGCATTATAGATGGGAAGGAATCACAGGAGAAAGTGAATATGAATTTTGATATGCTAATAGGAAGCAGCAGGAGTTTAAAAAAGAGCATACAACAGGCTAAGGCAGCAATTTTATATCCACCTAAGGGACTTCACACCCTTCTTTTAGGGCCTACTGGCGTTGGTAAAACCATGTTTGCTGAGCTTATGTACAAATTTGCAGTTGAAAAACAGATGTTTTCTAGCAGTGCACCTTTTATTCATTTTAATTGCGCTGATTATGCTAATAATTCACAATTGCTTCTAGCTCATCTCTTTGGATGTAAAAAAGGAGCTTTCACAGGAGCGGATAGGGATAGACTAGGTATGGTAGACAAAGCCGATGGAGGAATTCTTTTTTTAGATGAAGTACATAGACTGCCTCCAGAAGGGCAAGAAATGCTTTTTATGCTTATCGATAAAGGAATTTATACTCCTTTAGGAGATATTGATAATAAAAAGAACTGTGAAATAATGATAATATGTGCTACTACTGAGGATGCAGATAGTTCATTATTAAATACCTTTACTCGAAGGATTCCTATGACCATAAGTATACCTTCATTAAAAGAAAGAAGCTTGGAGGAAAGGTTTGAGCTCATTGGTGAGTTTTTTAAAATAGAGTCAAGAAGGATAGGCAGAGAAATAATAGTATCCACTAATACTTTGAGGAGCCTTCTTCTTTATAACTGTCTTGGAAATATAGGACAGCTTAGGAGTGATATTCAATTAGGCTGTGCTAATGCTTTTTTAAAGTGCATATCCAAGGGAGAGAAGAAGATAAGGGTTTATAGTACGGATTTTTCAAACTCCGTTAAACAGGGATTGATTCTATATAAAAATTACGGACAAGTTGTTGATAAATTGGTTAAAGAGGACATGAAAATGAGCTTTACACCTAAAGGAGGACGGCTTCAAGCAGCCTATGATGACTATTCTCTTCCTAATAGCTTCTATGATGACATAGAAAAAAGGATTCAAGAGCTTCAAGAGCGGGGAATAGAGGAAGAAGAGATAAATTTTATAATGTTTTTTGATATAGAAAACTATTTTAAAAAATATATAAGAAAATTTGAAAAGGGTGTTAAAAAAGAAGAGCTGTCAAAGATTGTGGATAATAAAATTATAACCCTTGTAGAGAATTATTTAGAAATGGCCTCTGATAGATTAAAAAAGATCTTTTCTACTAAGGTGTTTTATGGGCTTTGCCTTCATATAAGCTCCAGCATAGAGAGAATAAGGCTAAACAAAAATATAATAAATCATAATCTTAAAGATATAATAGATAGACACCCTGATGAATATGCTATAGCTCTTCACTTTTCAAGCACTTTAGAAAAGGAGTTTAATATAAGGATACCCTTAGACGAAGTTGGCTTTATTGCTATGTTCTTATGTGTAGATGAGCCTAAGGAAGAAGGACTAAATCATAAGCCTGTGGTGGTAATCGCCATGCATGGCAAAAGCACTGCTTCCTCCATGGCAGAGGTGGCTAATAAGCTGGTAGGAGGAGAAAATGTATACGGCTACGACATGCCTTTGGATAAAAGTCCTAAAGTAGCCTATGAAGAGATAAAAGAAGTCATATTAAAATATAATCAAGGAGCGGGAGTGCTGTTATTAGTGGACATGGGATCTTTGGGTATGTTTGGAGAGCTCATAAGTGAAGAGACAGGAATAGAAATAAGGGTTATTGATATGGTTACTACGGTGATAGCCATTGAGTGCGCTAGAAAGGCTCTTACAGAAAAGAATATTCATGAAATATGGGAAGAAACTAAAAACTCTCTAGGATTTCTAAACACTTACACTGCTAGCATGGCACAAACCTATATACCTAATAAGGATAATATAATAATAACCCTTTGTACTACAGGTGAGGGCAGCGCTATAAAGCTTAAGAATATGATAGAGCAAAGGATTAATTTATCAGAAAAGGATATACAAGTTATACCCATGGCTATAAGTGATAAACAGCATATGTATAACAGTATAAATAAATTAAATAAGGATAAAAAGCTTTTAGCTATTGTAGGAACTATAAACCCCAATATTTATGGAGTGCCTTTTATATCCACCTCAGAACTGTTTATGGATAACAACTATGGAAGACTTAAAGAAATAGTTGATAATACGGAGACTTTAGAAAGATTCTATAATAGTATTTTTGAAGCTCTAGCAATGGAAATTACAGAGCTAGATATAAGCAGATTTAAACCACAGTGCATAAAATTTATAGATACTATTCAAGGATGCATAGAAAAAAAGTTAGATAAGGACAAGGTTGTTGGAATAATACTGCATTTAGCCTGTGCTATAACAAGACTTCTAAGTAGAAATAATCCTCCAGTATGCTATATGAAAGATAAAATAATTGCAGATTATACAGAGGAATTTATGTGTATAAAGAAGGGATTAAAGATTTTTGAAGATAGTTACAATATAGGCTTTTCCGAGGATGAGGCTTGTTTTATAGTTATGATAATATTGAGTCTTTAACTATAGGGAAACAAAGGTGAAACTTAACTTATGTATGTTCCAAAATGGCAACTTTAAGCCATTATGGCGTATGCATAAGCTAATAGTTGAACTTGTATCCCTATATAATGTCCATAGAAATTATTATAAATACTTGTGAAGATAATATAATTCTATTAATGTGTATAAATTGGATATTAAATCTAATCCATAGCGGTGATAGTGTATAAAAATAGTATATATATGTATAAAAATAAGGGGCAGAAAGAGGATTGCCCTTATTTTTATATTATTATGAAAATTGGCATGGATAATGCTATATACATAAGTGTATGTAAAAAAATAAAGGGGGGTTAGTAATGAAAATTTTACTTGTATGTGCAGCAGGTATGTCTACCAGTCTTATTGTAGAAAAGATGAAAAAATCTTTAAAACCTGAGGAAGCTGACAGCGCCATTGTAGCTGTACCCGTAGAGGAATTTGAAAGTCTAGTAAAGGATTATGATGTGGTGTTACTGGGGCCTCAAATTAGATATAAGAAGGTTGAATTTGAGGCTATAGCTAAAAAGCATAATATACCTTTAGATGTTATTAACACTATGGATTACGGTCTAGTAAAAGGAGACAAGATATTAGACCATGCCAGAAAACTGTATAATTCCAGATAATTATGAGGGGGAGTATTCATGAGTTCAAAGGTTTCTTTTTATGAAAAGTTTAGTCTTTTTCTAGAAGAAAAGCTTATGCCCATAGCAAGTAAAATTGCTAATCAAAGACACCTTAAGGCAGTGAGAGACGGTATGATAAGTATAGTTCCGCTTACTATAGTTGGGGGATTATCTTTAATCCTTGCTTTTCCTCCTATAGATCCAGAGAGAACACAAGGCACTAATTTTTTTCTTAAAGCTATGCTGGGATGGCATAAATGGGCACAGAACAATTTTTCAGAGATAATGATGCCTTTTAACATGACCATGGCTATAATGTCCTTATTTGTGGCCATTGCCATAGGCTATAGTCTTTCTAAATCCTATAATATAAATCCCCTATCTGGTGCAATTTTATCTGGAACAACCTTCTTATTAGTATCAGCGCCAGCACAGAACTCAGTGGCTTTATCTAAAATAAAAGAGGGGATGGACTTAAAGGCAATTCAAGCTCTAGGGGAAGGGGTATTACCTAGCTCCTACCTAGATGCTAAAGGCTTGTTTACCGCAATTATAATAGGTTTATTATCCATAGAAGTTATGAGATTTTTAAAAGAGAAGAATTTTACTATAAAAATGCCTGATGGAGTTCCACCAGCAGTAGCTTCCTCTTTTGAAGCTTTGGTTCCATTAATAGTAAATGTAATTCTTTTTTATGCCATAAGCTTAATTTTCCAAAAATCCTTCCATATGATAATACCTGAAGCTATAATGAAGGCCTTAACTCCTGCTATGAATGCAGTGGATAGCGCCTTGGCTGTCTTCCTAATATCATGTTTATCACAATTACTATGGTTTGTAGGGCTACATGGAGCAGCTATAACAGGAGCTATAAGAGATCCTTTTGTAAATGCAAATTTAATGCTTAATGCTAATGAAAAATTAGCAGGTACCCCTATGACCCACGTATTTACAGGACCTTTCTGGTCTTACTTCATAGTTATAGGAGGATCAGGAGCTACTTTAGCACTAGTATTCTTAATGCTTAAGAGCAGGTCCTCACATTTAAAATCCGTAGGTAAGGTTGCTTTGCTACCTGCTTTATTTAATATAAATGAACCTATAATATTTGGTGCTCCAATGGTTTTAAACCCCATATTCGCAATTCCCTTTATATTTATACAAGGAATAAATGGTGTGCTAGCTTATTATGTAGTTAAACTTGGCATCGTCGGAAAAGCCTTTATAAATACACCTTGGACAACGCCTGCACCCATAGGAGCCTTTTTATCAACTATGGATTGGAAAGCTTTAGTTCTAGTTATAGCTCTTGCAGTATTAGATGGATTCTTGTTCTATCCATTCTATAGGGTGTATGAAAAGGCTATGATCAAGCAGCAAGAAGCTTCTCAAGAAACGGCTATAGATAATTCAACTAAATCCATGTAATAGCCTTAAGATAAATTATTTTAGACCAAGGAGGTAGGCGCACATGCAGTTTACAGAAGAGATTATATTTCAATTAATAAGCTTTTCCGGATCAGCTAGAAGTTATGTTTTCGAAGCCTTAAAAAATGCTAAGGAAGGTAATTATACAAAAAGCGAAGAGAATCTAGCTGCTGCAAAGAAAGAGCTTTTAGAAGCTCATAAAATTCAAACTAACCTGATTCAAGAAGAGGCAGCAGGAAATTCCATGGAGGTAAAGCTTCTTATGGTACATGCGCAGGACCATTTAATGACCTCTATTTTAGCAAAGGATTTAATCTTTCAGATGGTGGAAATGCAGAGAGAGATAAATGTATTAAAGGAAAAGCTAGAGGAAGGAGCTAAATAGTATGAATGGGTTAAAGATAGCAACCATAGGAGGAGGTTCAAGCTATACTCCTGAAATAATAGAAGGGTTTATAAAAAAGAAGTTAGAAGGAACTCTGCCCTTAAAGGATCTATATTTAGTGGATATAGAAGAAGGAAAAGAAAAGCTAAACATTGTAGGAAATTTAGCTAAAAGGATGGTTGAAAAAGCTGGAGCTGATATAAATATTCATCTTACCTTAGATAGGAGAGAGGCTTTAAAGGATGCAGATTTTGTAACTACTCAATTTAGAGTAGGATTATTAGAGGCTAGAATTAGAGATGAAAGGATTCCTTTAAAGTATGATCTTATAGGGCAAGAAACTACAGGAGCTGGAGGTTTTGCTAAAGCTCAAAGAACAATCCCTGTGATCTTAGATATATGTAAGGATATGGAGGAATTATGTCCTAATGCTTGGTTAATTAATTTTACAAATCCCTCAGGTATAATTACAGAAACTGTATTAAAGCATACAAAAATTAAAACTATTGGACTATGTAATGTGCCCATAGGCATGATTTATATGGCGGCGGAAATGCATAATGTATCTCCTGAAAGAATATATATTGAGTTTGCTGGACTAAATCATCTGGTTTGGGGAAGAAAAATATTTAAGGATGGAGTGGATGTAACTAAGGAAACCCTAGAAGTAATAAAAGATGGCAAATTCTTTACCATGAAGAATATACCCAACATGGAATGGGGGCCAGAGCTCATTGAAGCTCTAGGAGCAATGCCTTGTCCTTATCACAGATATTACTATTTAAAAGACCATATGCTAAAGTATTGTCATGAGGAAGCAGCAGGTACAGGCACAAGAGGAGAGGTTGTAAAGAAGGTTGAGAGTGAACTATTTGAACTATATAAGAATCCCAATCTCAGCATTAAACCTCCACAATTAGAAAAAAGAGGAGGAGCACATTATAGTGAGGCAGCAGTGAATTTAATTGATTCCATATACAATGACAGAAAGAATATACAGATTGTAAATATAAGAAATAATGGAACCATAGCGGACCTTCCAAGGGATGTAGCTATAGAATGCAACTGCGTTATTGATAAAAATGGGGCACATCCTATAAATGTAGGGCATATGGAAACCAGTATAAGAGGACTGCTCCAAGCGGTAAAGGCTTATGAGGAATTAACCGTAGAAGCTGGAGTTACAGGGGATTATAATACTGCTTTAAAGGCTTTAATCATACATCCCTTAGTAAATGATGCCATAAGAGCTAAAAAGGTATTAGATGACATCATAAAAGAGAATAAAGCATATCTTCCTCAGTACAAATAGTAAAAGGGTGGTTTTCCACTCTTTTATTTTTATAGGTATAACAACCTGCAAAAAAACACAAATTAATAATGTAAATATTAATCTATAATATAGTTATTTATTGCATTATAGCCATTTTATAAGTATAATAATAAAAAGTGAATAAGAGAGATATGGGAGTTGATAATATGGCAGCTTCAATTAAAGATGTTGCAAAGGAAGCAGGAGTATCTATTGCTACTGTTTCAAGAGTTTTAAATGACGTAGACGTAGTAAATGAAGAAACAAAGAAAAAGGTATTAGATGCTATAAAAAAGCTGGGATACAGACCTAATATAGTAGCAAGAAGCTTAAAAACTCAAAGAACAAAAACTATAGGAATACTTATTCCAGACATATCAAGTCAGTTTTATCCGGAAATAGTTAGAGGTACAGAGGACGTAGCTAATATATACGACTATAATATAATGCTTTGTAACTCAGATTCAGACTTAGAAAAGGAAAAAGAGTATTTAAGAGTGCTTAAGGAAAAAATGGTGGATGGAGTTCTATATATGAGTAGTTCTCTTGAACCTGAAATTCTTAACCTTATTAAGCAGTTAGAACTTACTACAGTATTAGTTGAAACCAAAGACCCAGAAGACATATTCCCTAGCGTAACTATAGACAACAGGGCTGCGGCTTATGATGCAGTAAGATACTTGACAGAAAAGGGAAATAAAAAGGTAGCCTACATAGGAGCTTATAGAGATGTGGTAACAGCTTGGGCTAAAAGATACCTAGGCTATGAAGAAGCCCTAAAGGATAGCGACCTAGAGGTAAATGAGAATTTAACCTTCTTTGGAGAATTAAAGGCTCAAACAGGCTATGAAGGAATAAATAAGATTTTAGAAAAAGAGGAAAGCATAGACTCATTATTCTGTGCGTCAGATGAAATTGCTATGGGAGCTATAAATGCTTTAAGAGATAAGGGTATAAGAGTACCAGAGGATGTGGATGTAGTTGGTTTTAACGATATCTATGCTGCTTCAATCTTCTATCCTAAGCTAACTACTGTGTCTCAGCCTATGTATGATATGGGTTCAGTAGCTATGAGAATGCTTATAAAGCTTGTAAATAATAAAGAAGTAGATCATAAGCAATATGTATTACCATATAATCTTATAGAGAGAGACTCTTGCAAAAAGTAAATAAAAAAGAAAAATTAGAGACCTTTTATGGGTCTCTTTTTAATAGGGGGACAAAATGAAGAGTTTTCTTTATATGGGAGAAGAAATTAAATATGAAGTAAAAAGAAGTAAAAGAAAGACTATAGGCATAAAAATATCTAAAGCATCAGGAATAGTAGTAATGATACCTTATAATTGCAGTGAAAAAATGGCGGCGAAGGTTGTAGAAGAGAAAAAGACATGGATATTCAAGCATTGGAAGAGCCTAAAGGAGGTTAAAGACAAAGAATTAAAAAGGCAATATAAAGAGGGTGAAGAAATAACTTATTTAGGTAATAATTATCCTATAAAAATTAAGGAACATGATAAAGACTTAATAAATGTATCCTTAGAGCAGAATAATTTTAATATTTTTACCAATAACATAAAATCTACATATTTAAAGGATAAAATTATTAGAAATGCTGTTTTGGAATGGTATGAATATCAAGCTTATAGCATATTTAAAGATATAACTGATAAATACTCTGCTATCATGGGAGTAACCTATGGGGATATAAAATTAAAAATCATGAAATCTATTTGGGGAAGCTGTTCTTATAGAAATAATTTAAGCTATAATCTAAGACTTGCTATAGCTCCGAAAGAAGTAATTGAATATGTGATTTTGCATGAGCTATGTCATATACTTGAGAAAAATCATTCATCTAGGTTTTGGAGTTTGGTTGAAAGATATATGCCAGATTATAAATTAAAAAAGCGATGGCTTAAGGAAAATGGATACAAGCTAAATTTTGATTATATTTATCAATAAATGCTATTGATAAAAGCAATTGAGAAAAAGTATTTTTATTATTTGACACATTTTATTATTTAAACTAGAATATACTTATACCATGCAGGGGTATTTTGAAAGAGAAGGAGGGTGTTTCATGAAAAAGTGGATTAAAGTAGCCGTTCTTGCCCTGATCGTGTTATCCTTAGCAGGCATATATTATGGAAAAAATGTATATGGAAAGAAGGATAAGGTAGAGGCAAGTAAAGAGCTGCAATGGGAAACCTTTGATCCTAATCCGCCAAAGGAAGGTAAGGCTTTACCTGTGATTCTAGAGTTAGGATCACCTACATGACCAGCTTGCTTACGGATGGAGTCCGTTTTAAAAGAAGCAAAGGCTAAGTATGAAGGAAAGGTTCAGGTTATAAAAGTTAATATTGAAGAGGAAAAAAACTATAAGCTAGCATTAAAATATAATATTAGATTAATGCCTACAATAATGTTTTTTGATGAGAATAGGCAAGTAAAAGGAAGGTATGAAGGGTTACTAGACATGAGTCAAATTGATAAAATAGTTTCTTCTATGGGGGTAAAATAACATGAGCGGTATATTGAATAATTTTGCTGAGCTTATATCAAATAATATATGGCTAGCTCTTGTAATGTCACTCATAGCTGGATTAGCTTCATCCTTTAGCCCTTGTGTGTTGTCCTCTGTCCCACTAATTGTAGGATATGTGGAAGGAAATGGGGTAAAGGATAAAAAATCAGCTTTTAAGATTTCCCTAGTATTCTCTTTAGGAGTAATAGTGACCTTTACCGCTATAGGAGCTTTTTCAGCTATATTAGGAAAGTTTTTTAGCGGGGCGGGTAAATGGTGGTATATAATGTTATCTATAATTATGCTCCTAAGTGGATTACAGCTATTAGGGGTAATAAATATAGGTAAGAGTAATAACAGCTGCAAATTACCTAATCAAAGAAAGGGCTTACTAGGAGCATTTTTTCTAGGTATATTAGGGGGAGCATTATCCTCACCCTGTGCTACACCAGTATTAGCAGCCATATTAACCTTTGTGGCAGGAAAAGCTAATATACTTATAGGAATATTGATGCTTTTGCTTTATTCTATAGGTCATTGCCTATTGCTTATTGTAGCAGGAAGCTCTGTAGGAATAGTAGAGCACTTAAGCAGCTCTCCTAAGACTATAAAGATAGGAAATATATTAAGAATAGTTTTAGGCATAGCTATAATAATTTTAGGATTATATCTGTTTTCTATAGGAATCTAATATTTTAAAGTACCAAAAATATATAGTTGCAAGCACAACTAATTTTATGTATAATAATAGTTGTGCTTGCAACTATTATTTTTTAAAGCAATAAAATTTTGTGAGGAGATAGACTATGACAGTAAAATGTGAATCCATTGGAAAATATATATCTATGTTATACAGGATGGGCAGCTGTTATTATAGTAAAAAGTTATCACCTTATAATATAGGCAGTGGGCAAATCATGTTTTTAGGTTATCTATATGCTCATGATGGTGTCAATCAAGAGGATATGAGTCATAATCTAAATATCGACAAGGGTACTACCGCTAGAGCTATTAAGAAGCTAGAGGAAGAAGGATATGTTACTAGAAAAGTAGATGATAAAGATAAAAGAGCCTACAGAATCTATGTTACGGACAAAGCCTTAGCCATAAAGGAAGAGTTTTATGAGGTGCTAAAAAGCTGGAATGATATCATATCTTCTGATTTTACCGATGAAGAGAAGGAGATGGTTATAAAGCTTTTAAATAGAATGGTGAATAATAGAAATAATTTTTATATGAAGGGAGATAATTTATGCAACAGGACAGACAAAAGAGTTTAGGAACAGAAAGTATACCTAAGCTACTATTAAAGTTTTCGGTACCCGCTATAGTGGGAATGATGGTAAACGCCCTATATAATATAGTAGATAGAATGTATATAGGGCATATAAAAGATGTAGGACAATATGCAATAACTGGAGTAGGAATAACCATGCCAATTATGACCATAATAATGGCCTTTGGTATGTTGGTAGGTATAGGTACTTCAGCCTCTATTTCTATAAGACTTGGACAAAAGAAGAGAGATGAAGCAGAAAATATATTAGGTAATGCATTTACTTTATTACTTATTTTAAGTGTTACTATAACAGTATTTGGAATTATTTTTGGTAATAGCATATTAGATCTTTTTGGAGCCAGTGAAAATACAGTACAGTATGCAAAAGAATATATTAACATAATATTTTTTGGAACTATTTTTAATATGATGAGCTTTGGCTTAAATCACTCTATAAGGGCGGAGGGAAACCCTAAAATAGCAATGTATTCAATGCTGATAGGAGCTATAATGAATACAGTCCTTGACCCTATATTTATCTTTACCTTTAATCTTGGAGTAAAAGGTGCGGCTATAGCTACGGTGTTGTCACAAGTGGCTACAGCAATATGGGTTTTAAAATACTTTACAAGCAAAAACAGTGTTCTAAAATTAAAAGTAGCTAATATGAAACTGAATAAGAAACTAGTGCTTAGCATATTTGCTATAGGTGTATCGCCTTTCAGCATGCAGCTTGCTGCCAGTGTAGTTCAAGTTATTTCTAATACTGCATTAAGAACTCACGGGGGAGATCTAGCTATAGGAGCTATGACAGCCATTAGCAGTATTGCTATGATATTCTTAATGCCTATATTTGGTATTAACCAAGGTTGTCAACCGATAATTGGTTTTAACTATGGAGCAAAGCAATATAAAAGAGTAGTAGATACTGTAAAATACGCAGTTATGGCAGCCACTTCCATAGTGGTAGTAGGGTTTTTAGTAGTTCAATTCTTCCCTGACGCTGTAATAGGATTATTCAATAATGATGAAGAGCTATTAAGCATAGGAAGAGTAGGAATTAGAATATACCTAGCCATGCTTCCAGTGATAGGCTTCCAAATAATAAGCGCTAACTACTTCCAATCCATCGGTAAAGCTAAAATATCCATGTTATTGAGCCTATTAAGACAAGTAATTCTGCTAATTCCATTATTATTGATACTGCCAAATATTCTTGGACTAACAGGAGTTTGGCTATCAGGTCCTATAGCAGATGGATTATCCTCAATAATAACAGCTATATTATTTTATAAAGAAGTGAGATTATTACATCTCTCACATGAGGAAAGCTTTAGAGAAGGTTTAAATAACGCGTAAAAAGTATATATTATAATATTAAGGCTTATAGCTTATTTTCGTCAGAGAATAGGGTATAGGCTTTTTTATTTAGAAAAGATATTTATAATCACCTTACAACACGTGTATGTTCCACTTTTGCTTCAGATACTTAAGAATATATTTAATTGTAATACATGAATAAAAACACTATAATGTTCATATAGGATATAAATGGAAGTGGTGATGAAATGAGAAAAATAGCCATTGTATTTATAATAGGTTTGATTTCTATTATAGTAGTTTATTGCTTTGCACAGTGGCTAAAGCCTGGTGGAAGTAAAAAAGTTATAAAAGATGAAAGTGTTTTAGAATACGTAAAAACTATTGAGGTTTATGATAAGAATATTTCTAGTTTGGAAGTATATACTCAAAATGCTGTGTTATTTTTTAATTATAAATTAAAGAACATGCCTCAGAAAGTAATATTGGACGATATATATAATAAAAATTATAATTTTATAGTGGAGAACGAAGTAATAAAAAATATAATCTATTCTCCACCTTCAGGGGATTACGTAAGATCAGTATATATAAGATTTACTTGTAAAGAGGAGATATATAGTTATGAAGGCAGAAAATTTATCTATACGGAGCATTCAAAAATAGAAGATAATTATCAGCGTTGGGATGTAAAGAAGGATGGAATGATAATAGATGCTATAATCCAGGGCAATTAATTAATTTTCTACTCAATGCTCCTCTAATATTATGATGATATTTAATTAAAAATAGGAGAAGCGCTATGGATAAAGAAAAATTAGAAACCTTAATTAAAAATTTTAAGCTAAGGAATATTGAAGTAAGTTATTTCGATACCCTTAAAGATGCCAAAGCAGAAATATTAAGGATTATACCAGCTGACTGCACCATAGGTATTGGACATTCTTCAACCCTTCAAGAGATGAATATTAGTGAGGTGCTATTAGAAAGAGGAAATATAGTGTATGACAAGGAATTAGGCAAAAATAAAGAAGAGTGCAAAAGCTTAAAAAAGAAAGCCCTTATTACTGATTGGTATATTACAGGATCTAATGCTATATCAATGGATGGACGAATCGTTAATGTGGATCATAGCGGAAATAGAGTTGCTGCAATTTCCTTTGGACCGGATAATGTAATAATTGTGGTCGGTATAAATAAGGTTGTAGATTCTTTAGATGAAGCAATAAAGAGAGTAAAAAACATTGCATCGCCATTAAATGCAAAAAGAGCTGGATATAATCCTCCTTGCGTGACACTTAATAGATGTGTAGATTGTGTATCAAAAGAAAGAGTTTGTAACAGCCTCTCTATAATAGAGGGACAATCAAATCCTAATAGAATCAAGCTATTTGTTGTTAAGGATAATTATGGATTCTAAATACAGGAGGGTAAATATGAAAAGTATAGATTTAATAATGCATTTTTGGGAAACCGTAGATAAGCAAGAATGGGAAAAGCTTAAATACTTTTTTGAGGATTCAGCTACTGTTGCTTGGCCCAATACAAAGGAACTTTTTGATGATATAAATAATTACATTCGTGCTAATAGTGAGTATCCAGGAGATTGGCTCATTAAGGTTGAACGTATAGAAGAAGTAGATAATAAGGTTATTACTGTAGCAACGGTATCATTAAAGGATCAGGATACCTCATTTTATGCAGTATCATTTTTTGAGATTACTAATGGTAAAATAAAAAGCCTTACAGAGTACTGGGGAGATAATGGTGATGCACCTGAATGGAGAAGAAAATTAAATTTGAGCAGAACATTAAAATAAAAAATATAAATAGCATAGCTTTATTTAAGGGTATATTTGATTGAGCTAGGATAAATGGGGAGGAGAATAATATGGAGTATATTTTAGAATGTACAGGCTATGAAATGTTTGTAAAAGATATTTATTTCCTTATAGGGGGTGCAAAATGAAAAAATTAATTTTTATTCATGGACCTAATGGCGTTGGAAAATCAACTATTTGTAAGGTATTACATCATAAATTATTAAATTCTGCCTGGCTTGAAAGTGAGTGGTGTCGAAATACAAATCCTTTTATATTTAGTGCTGAGATAGAGTTAATGGTGGAGAAAAACATAACCTTTTTGATAAGAAATTATTTTGAGTGCAGCATGATAGATTATGTAATATTCAATTGGGGATTCCACGGCCCAAGGAAAAAGATATTCCATAAAGTCCTTAAAAATCTTAGCGATCTAAAATTTGAGCTAGTTCCAATAACTATAACTTGTAGTGAAGAAGAGAATATAAAAAGAATGAAACAGGATGGAAGAGATGAAGAAAGGATTAAGAGAATTCTTGATACTAGATACCTATATGAAGGGCCATCAAATCCAACCATTGATAGCACTTTCTTAACTGTTGAGGGTACAGTAAATAGAATTTTAGATATTTTGGAGAATTAAATAGGTATATTAAAGTAAAATAAAAAAACACTAAAGGCATGAAGCACTTAGTGTTTTTGCTAGTTTCAAGTTATTTTTAATTAATATACGCTTTTCATGGTGCTTATAAATTCTTTGGCTGCCCCAGAAAGGTATCTGTCTTTTCTATAGGCTACTACCATAGCTCTTGTAGGTTTTAAATCTTGTATAGAAAAATAAAAGGGCTTATCATAACCGTCATACAAGGATAATAAGGTATCTGGTACAAAGGTAACACCCATGCCGGAGGTAGCTAAAGCGTGAGCAGCTTCAATACTTTCACTTTCTAATATTATATTAGGCTTAAAGCCACATTGGTTACATAGGGAGATGGCTATCTGGTGGAGCTTTTGATGGCTTTTTAATAGTACAAAGGGTTCATGCTCAAGCTGTTTTAAATTAATAGTTGGACGACTTTTAGAAGAATCACTTTTAATTGAATTTTTGCATAGAGCTTGGCCAGCAGGCAAGGCTACTAAAATTTCTTCTTTAGCAATAGATTCATAATTAAAAACATCGTCTTTTATGGGGAGAGTCATTATAGTTATATCTGTACTGCCTTTTATAGCTAAATCCTCTAGTTCAGAGGAGGTACCTTCCACGAAAATTACTTCAATACCAGGAAATTTTTCTCGAAATTTTGGCAGAACCTTTGGCATTACATAGGTGCTCCTAAAAGGCGAAAGGCCTATAATAAGACGTCCTTTCTTTAAACTAGCCACATCTGTCATCTGTTGTAAAAGCTGATCCTTTAAGTCCAATATCTGTTTAGCGGTCCGCACATATAATTCTCCTGCAAAGGTAAGCTTAAGAGGGACGGTACTTCTATCAAATAATTGAACACCTAGTTGCTGTTCAAGTTTTTGAATATATTGACTTAGGGAGGGCTGCGCTATATAAAGCTTCTGAGCCGCTTTAGAAAAACTTTTTTCTTCTGCCACCTTAAGCATATATTGCAATTGACGAAAATCCATAAGAAAATCTCCTTTGTAATTATAGGTTTTAACCTATATATTTTATAAACATTATAGTATTAGATATATTTTATTTTAGATGATACAATAATAAGGAGCAAAATTCAATGCTTTATAGAAGAAAGGTAATAGTTATGATAAATTTATTAATAACCTTAGCGATAGGGGGAATAGGAGCCTTAATAGCTTTACGACTTAAAGTTCCAGCTGGAGCCATGGTAGGGTCAATGTTGGCAGTAGCTTTATTTAATGTAGTAACAGGAGAGGCACTGATTCCTCAAAATGTTAGAATAATAACTCAAATAGCCGCAGGAGCTTTTATTGGAGCAGGTGTAAGCTATAAAGATGTCGCAGGACTAAAATCCATGGTTAAGCCAGCAATTCTCATGGTTTCTTCTATGATAGTATTAGATTTAATCATGGGATATATAATGTACAAGACTACAGATATTGATTTAGTGACTTCCCTTTTTGCCTGTGCTCCTGGAGGTATTGTGGATATGTCAATAATAAGCAGTGATTTAGGAGCAGACTCTTCAAAGGTAGCTATATTGCAGATGGTAAGATTGATGAGTGTCTTTGCTTTACTGCCGTCCATAATGAAATTTTTATCTTCAAGGATAGAGAAGAAAGTCGCTAAAAAGCAGAGTAAATCAATAAATATCTCAGAAGTAGAATTAGATAAGAAGTGTTTAGAAAAGGATAAAAAGAAATACGTAGGAAAAGAAGCTTTAATAAACTTAGGCATTACTACTATTATAGCTACCATTGCTGGCTTAATAGGGTATAAGTTAAAGATTCCAGCAGGTACAATGACCTTTTCTATGGTAGCCATAGGTATATTAAATATATTTACAGGTAGAGGGTACATGCCTCTTAATATAAGAAGGATGACTCAGGTATTTGCAGGAGCTCTTATAGGCGAAAAGATGACCTTTGCTGATCTGATGGCCCTAAAAGGAATTGTTGTTCCTGCTTTGATATTGCTTATAGGAATTATCCTAGTGAACTTATGCATTGGAATTTTTATTAGCAAGGTAAGTGATTTAGAACTTATAACTTCTCTACTGGCCAGTGCGCCAGGAGGGGTATCCGATATGGCTCTAATAGCAAAAGATCTTGGAGGAGATGGGCCGAAGGTTGCTATACTTCAGCTAGCAAGATATGTATGCATTATAGCCTTCTTCCCCATAATAATAAAGTATATCTCATTATTAGTATAAAGTTGAAGGCTATACTGACTTGTAATTTATTTATACTGAAAATTCGTAACCAATGCCCCAAACGGTTTTTATATATTTCGGTTCATTAGGAACATCTTCAATTTTATTTCTAAGATATTTTATATAAACCATAATGCTATTATCATCGGAGGAAATGTTATGCCATACATTCTGATAGAGTTCCTCCTTAGAGAATACATGGTTTGGATGCTGCATAAAGAATTTTATTATTTTTGTTTCTTTGGAGGATAGTTTGATTTCTATATCGTTCTTATAAAATTTATAGGTTTTTAAATTAAATTTAAAAGGGCCATGCTTTATAATGCTAGGATCTAGATTTTCAGGTGAAGCTCCTCTTCGCCTTTTGATTTGAGATTTTACCTGTGCGCAAAGTATGGAGGGGCTAAAGGGCTTTGTTATATAGCTGTCTGCCCCAATGTCAAAGCCTTTTACTATGTCTTCCTCTTCTCTTTTGCCGCTGAGGAATATAATTGGGAGCATTAAATCTTCGCTACGTATATGCTGTGCTATGTCATAGCCAGACATGTCATCCATCAAGATATCCAATATAATTAAATCAAAGGTATATTTATTAATCATATCAAGAGCCTCTTTTCCATTTTGGGCTTGATACACCATCATACCTTCCTTTGCTAGTATTTTATGAATCAATTTTCTTATAGATTCTTCATCTTCTACAATGAGAATTTTTATTTCATTCATAGTTCCCTCACATTAAAATTTTATAATATTCAAGAATATAGTATTGATTATATAAATGTGAGTTATAAAAAGCAATGAAATTTTTTACATACAATTATGTAATTATACCCATTGTGTCATGCTAGAACATTATGGTTGCAATACCATAATAAAAACTTTCGTCGCAAATATAGCTATATTATAATTAGACTATAGTTCATTTTGAGAAAGGTGGAGCATATTTGACAAGTTCTATTATAAATAAATTAAAGGAAAAATTCCTTTCTAAAAAAGTAATAGCTAGAGTAATTATATTTATAACTTTTATAGCTATTTTAAGTATTCTTATATATATCACCTACGATGAATATAGGAACAGAGTGGTAGTACAGCAGCAGAAGGAAATGCTCAGTATTTCTAAATCCATGTCTAGAAGTATAGAGTTGTTTATCAATGACATCACAGAGAGTATAAAGGTTATTACCTTGGACAAAGATTTTAGTAAAGAAATTCCACATAATAATGATATCATCAATGATAAGCTAAAAGCCTATTATGAATCAAAATCACAGGTTATTGAGGGTGTATTTCTTTATGATAAAAATGCCAATATGATAGTACAGTATCCTAAAGATAAGACTAATATTGATGATAGGATACAATCAGAGATTAATATGGTGGTTGCTACAAAAAAGTCTTTTGTGGGCAAAGAATATTTTGATAAGAGCAAAAGCAGCTTTAAATTAAACATATATGAACCAGTTTTTCAGGGAGAGGCTATTAGTGGTGTAATATCTGTAGTTATAAATCTTAATACTATTTACGACAGATTAATCGCTCCTATCCAAGTCGGGGAAAAGGGCTATACTATGGTAAAGGATCAGTACGGTATTATACTAATGCATCCTGTAAAGGAACAGATAGGGATAAATGTTATAGAAACCAGGAAGCAAATGCATCCAGATCTAGACTTTGAGGAGCTTGAGGACTTAATTAAAAATCAGCTTACAGGCAAGGAAGGCACTGCAATTTACTACTCGTACTGGTGGGGAGATAATGTGCTTAAAAAAGCGAGGAAATTAAGTGCTTATACCCCTGTTAAACTAGGAAATTATTTTTGGGTTATAGCTTTAACCATGTCCTATGATGAAATTCAAGCACCTATAAATAGATTCTTAGGCATAGTTATGGGGATAGCGGCATTAATTACACTAATAATATTTATGTTTGCATTGCAGCTGATTAAAATGAAGAAGAATAGGGAAAAGCTTGAGGAGGAAACGAAATATTTAAAAATGCTAAATGAGGCTTCGGAAAAGCTTAGGAAAAAAGAAGCAGAGCTATATCATTCTCATAAATTGAAAATGATTGGTACCTTGGCTGGAGGTATCGCTCATGATATCAATAATCTGTTAACTCCCATCCTTGGATATTCAGAACTGCTTATGACCAGTATGCCTAAAAATAGCGAGTATTATGAGGATGTAGAGGAAATATTTAATGCTTCCAAAAAAGGAAAGGATTTAGTTGAACAGGTATTAGTTTTTAGCAGAAAAGATAATGGAATGGTTAAAATAGAGTCAATAAATATCAACGATGTACTAAAGCAAACTATAAAGCTATTAAAAGTTATATTGCCAAAAAAAGTAATAATCAAGGAAAATATTAAAGAAAATTGTGGATATATAAGAGCTAATTTTACTCAAATTCATCAAATTATATTCAACCTGTGCACCAATGCTTATCAGGCAATAAAAGGAAAAGAAGGGGTTATTGATGTAACCTTAAATGCTATTGATGGATTAAAGGCTAATGAAATCAATGAAAAACTATTGAAAGAGAGAAAATATGTAGAGCTAAGTATAAAGGATACAGGCTGTGGCATGGATGAAGAAACAAAGTCAAGAATCTTTGATCCTTTTTTCACCACAAAAACCATAGGAGAAGGTACGGGCTTAGGACTCTTTGTAGTACAAAGTGTCATCGATAAATATGAGGGAGTAATTACTGTTGAAAGTGAAATAGGAGTAGGAAGCTGTTTTAAGGTATATCTTCCCTTAATTGAAGAGGAGGATTTTAGTGTAAATAGTAAAGATAATAAAGGAAAAATATTAAAAAATAAAAAAAGAATATTAATAGTGGACGATAATGAGAAAATAGTAAAGATGCTGAAGAAGGGCCTAGAGCCTATGGGCTGGGAAGTGTGTATTGAGACTAGCGCCTTAAGGGCCCTAAAGCTGCTTTATTCAGAGCAAAAAAGTTTTGACTTAGTTATAACAGACTATATAATGCCGGATATCAAAGGAGGAGAACTAGCCAAGCAGATAAAGACTATAAGAGAGGATATAAAAGTCATTCTCATAACTGGTTATGTGGATGAGAGTCAAAAGGATGTAAATAATCTAGAATTTATAGATGCCTATGTTTCTAAACCTATAGAGATAGGCAAACTTTCTGAGATAATAAAAAATATGATATAGAGAACACTAATTCATTAACAAATTGATTATTTTTAAGATTATTTTAAGAATATATTAAACCTATTTTAAGATTATCAAAAATAAATATATTTTTTTAATAAATCGTTAAAAATTTGTTGAATACCATAGTCTATTTTAATATAATCATAATAAGTAAGCTGGCTTTCTTAAAAATATTAAAAACGTTTTCTAAGAAATCGGAGGTATATATTATGTTAGCTATTTTAGGCTATGGAATTGTAATTACTTTTATGTTATTAATTATGACAAAACGTATGACAGCCTTTACATCTCTTATCATAGTACCCATAGTGTTTGCGCTTATCGGCGGTTTTGGATCAAACATTGGTAAATTTGCACTTACAGGTGTTAAGGGAGTAGCACCAACGGCAGTTATGTTGCTTTTTGCAATCCTTTACTTTGGCATTATGATTAATGTTGGGTTATTTGACCCACTTTCAAAAGCAATCATAAAGTTTGTAAAAGGGGATCCTCTAAAGGTTCTGATTGGAACAGCAATATTGGCAGCGGTGGTATCTGTAGACGGCGATGGTTCAACTACAACTATGATTGTTTGTTCAGCTTTATTACCTGTATACAAGAAATTAAAAATTAAACCACTTTATTTAGCTACAATAATAATAATGCAAAATTCTATAATGAATCTTTTACCTTGGGGAGGTCCAACTGCTCGTATAATGTCAGCCTTAAAAATTGAGGGTGGAGATATTTTACGTCCCCTAGTTCCAGGTATGATAATTTCTATAATTTATGTTATAGGTGTAGCATATTATCTTGGACTAAAAGAACGTAAGAGATTAGGAATAATAAATATTGATAATGAAGTTTTAAATGAAATGTCTGCTACTTTAGATCCAGAAGAATTAGCACTTAAAAGACCTAAGCTTATTTGGATTAACTTTGCTTTAACTATATTAGTTATGGTTACATTAATCCTAGGCAAGCTTCCAGCAGCAATAATATTTGAGGTAGGTACAGCCTTAGCTCTTATAATAAATTATCCTAAATTAAAAACACAAAGACAACTTATAGAAAATCATGCTGGAAATGCTATACAGGTCGTAGTAATGGTGCTTGCGGCGGGAGTATTTATGGGGATATTAACTGAAACAAAGATGGCGGAAGCTATTGCACTAAACTTAGCTTCTATAGTGCCAAAATCCTTTGGTTCTCACTGGACATTAGTTACAGCTATTATTAGTATACCAGGTACTTTCTTCTTATCTAATGATGCATTTTATTTTGGAGTGCTTCCTGTACTTGCTGAAACTGGAGCTGCTTATGGCTTTACTCCACTACAAATTGGTATAGCATCTACAATGGGACAAGCATTCCACTTATTAAGTCCACTTGTTGCCTTCATATACCTTCTATTACAAATAACAGAAGTAGATATGGGAGAATGGCAAAAACATGCGGCTAAATGGTCTATTGGAACCTTTATAATCTTTGTATTAGCTGCAGCTCTTACAGGGGTTATGCCACTATAAAACTTTATATCACCTTTTTCTATAATTGTATTACTAGAATAAAAAAGTTCCTTTGGGGACTTTTTTATTCTATGTTTTAAAATAAGTCGATTTTTTATATATTTTTGGTTAAAATCTAAATAAGAATATAAAATTAACCCTTCAGTAAGGAAAAGGAGTTTTTTTATGATAGATTATATGGATGAACTTGTTAAGAACACTAATTTTAACCAAAGTAAACCCATAAGGGATGTAGTATACGAAAGCTTAAGGAAAACCATAATAAGTGGGGTAATTCCTGTAGGGGAAAGAATAGTTGAAAAGGAATATGCAGAAAGATTGAATATTAGCAGAACCCCTGTTAGAGAAGCATTGAGAAGGTTAGAGCTTGAGGAATTAGTAGAATATTTACCTAGGACTGGAGTAGTAGTAAAAAGAATTTCTATAGAAGATGTGATTGAAATCTATAAGATAAGACATAATCTAGAAGTACTAGCCACTACTAGTGCTATGGAGAATATAACGGAACAAGAGATAAGAGAAATAGAGGAGCTGCTTGATTTAACTGAAAAGAAGAATAAAGAAGGTAATGTGGAGGAGGTAGTTAAGTTATTCGGAGTATTTAATTCAAAAATATATGAAGCTAGTAGAATGAGGAGGCTTGCCAGCATGATTAGCAAGCTTAATGAGTATCTTCAAAGATTTAGAAATATTTCCATAGCGGAAAATGAGAGAAGAGAAAAGGCTTTAAGAGAGCATAGAGAGATTTTAAAAGCAATAAAAGAAAAAAACAAAGAGGATATCGATGACATAATTAAAAGACATCTGGATTATTCTCTGGAGATTGTTATGTCAGAAATAAAAGATTAGGGGGAAAAAGCTTGAAGGCAAAAGAAGAAATTGCTCACTACATTGCTTCTATGGCTCAGCGAGCTATATTATATGAGGTAAGCACTACACCTAAACCAGGGTTAGTTGACCGGGAAAATTCTGGTGCGCATAAGGACATGGATTTTTTTACATTCATGGCTAGCAGTTCTTCATTATATAGAGGAATGTATCAGTGCGCTTTAGAAGGATTTTCTTTTGAAGATGAGGATAAGAGAGAACTTTTAAATATCATAAGGAAGCCTGGCATTGAATGCGAAAAGGAGATGTTCAAGGCTACTGATGGGATAAATACTCATAAGGGAATAATTTTCTCCTTAGGTATTCTCTCAGCAGTAGTAGGAAGTTTATATAGAAAACATGGTTTTAATTATTTTTCTTCAGAAGAAATTTGTGAAGAAGTAAAAAAGATATCTGAGGATTTGTCAATAAAAGATTTTAGAAACATTAATGATAAAGAAGTATTGACTCATGGAGAAAGGCTTTATAAGCAATATGGATTTAAGGGGATACGAGGAGAGGTAGAGAGTGGATTCTATACTGTAAGAAAAAGCGCAGTAGGATTATTAAGGCAATGGCAGGTAGAAAAGGTAAGCTCCTTAAACGATTTGTTTTTAGAAATTTTGATGCATCTTATGGCCTATAGTGAAGATACTAATGTAATCATTCGAGGTGGAGTGGAGAGCTTAGAATATGTTAAAGCGATTTCAAAGGATTTTTTAAAGGCTGGTGGAATGAAACAAGTTGATGCAAAGGAAAAACTGAATATAATGAATTCTGATTTTATAGCAAGAAATATAAGCCCAGGCGGGTCTGCGGACCTTTTGGCTGTTACTATCTTTCTAGGAATGGCAGAAGGAATCATAAAATAGAGATTAGGAATAACCTGAGTGTGTTATTCCTTTTTTTCATATTTAAGAAGCTTTATTGAAGTTTATATATACAAAAAAGAACACCAAAAGTACACAAAAAAACACTGAAAAAACTTGGGTATCACTATAGTCACCCTTATAATTAAGGTAAAATAAGAAATATTTAAAGAGGCCTAGAAAATATTAGGGGACACATTAACCGGAGGTGAAGAAAATGAAAATAATAAATAACTCCATAGCTGGAACTTTAGAATCTAGCGATATTCAAATAATAATTGAACCAAAAGAAGAAGCGGGAATAGAAATTGAATTAAAGAGCAGTGTAGAAAAGCAATTTGGTAAGCAAATAAGAAGAGTTATTAAAGAAACCTTAGAAGATTTAGGTGTAGATAATGTGAGAGTAATTGCTGCGGATAAGGGAGCATTGGATTGCACCATAAAGGCTAGAGTTCAATGTGCGGCCTATAGGGCAGCTGGAATTAAGGAGAATTATGTTTGGGAGGTAATTGACTAATGGAACGTTTAAGAAGGACTATGATGTTTGTTCCAGGAAGTAATCCAGGTATGATTAAGGATGCTTACATTTACGGGGCAGATTCCTTAATGTTTGACTTGGAGGATGCTGTGGCCGTAACTGAAAAGGATTCCGCTAGGTTTTTAGTTTATAACGCTATAAAGACTATAGATTATGGTGATAAGGAATTAGTTGTAAGAATAAATGGATTAGATACTCCTTTTGGTAAGGATGATATTGAGGCCATGGTTAGAGCTGGGGTTCATGTAATCAGATTACCTAAAACTGAAAGAAAAGAAGATATATTAGCTGTAGAAGCAGTGATTGAAGAAGTGGAAAGAAAAATAGGACGTGAAGTAGGAAGCACTAAAATGATGGCAGCTGTAGAGAGCCCTATTGGAGTAATAAATGCCTATGAAATTGCTACATCAAGTTCAAGACTTATAGGAATAGCTTTAGGAGCAGAGGATTATGTAACTAACCTTAAAACTAAGAGATATTCAGATGGCTTGGAGCTACTAGGAGCTAGAACTCAAATTGTTATAGCTGCAAGAGCTGCTGGTATTTACGCACTAGATACAGTATATTCTGATGTGGATAACGAGGAAGGCTTTAGAAGAGAAGTAGAGCTCATTAAACAGCTTGGTTTTGATGGAAAGTCTGTTATTAACCCTAGACAAATCAATCCAGTACATGAGATTTATGCGCCTACTGCTGAGGAAATAAAGAAATCTATAAGTATTATAAGAGCAGCAAAAGAAGCAGAAGAAAAAGGTTTAGGAGTAATATCCTTAAATGGCAAGATGATTGATAAACCTATTGTAGATAGAGCGGATAGAGTATTGCAATTAGCAAGTGCTGTAGGCTTATACAAGGAGGAAAAGTAAGATGAAAAATAGTATAGGCAGAGAGATTCCAGATGAAATCATAAAAGGAAGAAGGCTTTATGAAGGCCCTTTTTCAATGGAGGAAGAAATTTTAAAAACTACTCCAACCATTAAAGCAGTTAAGCCAGGAGATAAAAAGCTATTACGTAATATTGAAGAAGCTGTTTTAAAAAGTGGCTTAGAGGATGGGATGACAATCTCCTTTCACCATCATTTCAGAGAAGGTGACTATATTCTAAATATGGTATTGGATGTTATTGCAAAGCTAGGTATCAAGGATCTGACTTTAGCTTCTAGCTCTTTAGGCAGTGTTCATAAACCACTGATTGAACATATTAAAAATGGTGTAATTACCAAAATCACAACTAGCGGCTTAAGAGGAGCCTTAGCAGAGGAAATATCCAATGGATTAATGAAAGAACCAGTAATTATAAGATCTCATGGGGGAAGAGCTAGAGCGGTAGAGGCTGGAGATATAAAGGTAGATGTAGCTTTTCTCGGTGCACCTTCCTGTGATGAATATGGTAATGCTAGCGGCACAAGAGGTATTGCTAATTGTGGTTCTCTAGGCTATGCCAGAGTTGATGCTCAGTATGCTAATAAGGTTATTGTAATCACAGACTGTTTAGTAGATTTTCCTAATATGCCTGCAAGCATACCACAAACCTATGTGGACTATGTGGTAAAGATAGATAAAATAGGGGATCCTGCTGGAATAGCTTCTGGAGCTACAAGATACACTAAGAATCCAAAGGAGCTATTGATTGCAGAATATGCAAGCAAGGTAATAATAGAGTCAGGATATTTTAAAGATGGATTTTCCTTTCAAACAGGAACAGGTGGATCTTCACTAGCAGTAAGCAGATTTATAAGAAATGAAATGATAAAGCAAGGAATAAAAGCAAGTTTTGCCTTAGGTGGAATAACTAAGCCTATGGTTGAGATGCATGAAGAGGGTTTAATAAAGCATATTTTTGATGTACAGGGCTTTGATTTAAGTGCGGTGGAGTCTATCGGCAAAAATCCAATGCACCATGAAATAGATGCTTCCTTCTATGCTAATCCTCATAACAAAGGGTGTATAGCAAATAAACTAGATGTGGTTGTATTATCGGCACTAGAGATAGATACAAATTTTAATGTAAATGTTATGACAGGTTCAGATGGGGTTTTAAGAGGAGCCTCAGGTGGGCATTGTGATACAGCAGCTTGTGCAAAGCTAACAGTTATTGTTTCTCCACTTATAAGAGGAAGAATACCTTGTGTAGTTGATTCAGTGAATACTGTTATCACACCTGGCGAAAGTATAGATGTTTTGGTTACGGATGTAGGAGTTTCTGTGAATCCGAAAAGAACGGATTTAATTGAAAGATTTAAGGAGCTAAGCATACCAGTATATACTATTGAAGAATTAAAGGAAAAGGCAATAAGTATCGTAGGTCATGCAGAGGAAATAGAATATGAGGACCAAGTAGTTGCCATTGTAGAGTATAGAGATGGAAGCATCATAGATGTAGTAAGAAAAGTAAAATAGAATTACTTTAAGGGTGCATAAGGATCAATGCTTATGCACCTAATGAGAAACACGAGGAGGAATATAACAGTGAATCCAATAAAAATAACAGAAACAGCGCTTAGAGATGGTCATCAGTCTCTTATTGCTACCAGATTAAAAACAGAAGAGATATTGCCTATATTAGAAAAGATGGACAGAGTTGGATATCACGCTTTGGAGGTTTGGGGAGGCGCTACCTTTGATGCATGTCTTCGTTTTTTAAATGAAGATCCTTGGGAAAGATTGAGGGAAATTCGTAAGGTTGTTAAAAATACTAAATTGCAGATGCTATTAAGGGGACAAAATCTTTTAGGATATAAGCATTATGCAGATGATGTAGTAGAAGCTTTCATTAAAAAGTCTGTAGAAAACGGAATAGATATAATAAGAGTTTTCGATGCTCTAAACGATACTAGAAATTTAGAAACCTCAATTAGAGCAATAAAAGCTGCCGGAGCCCACTGTCAATGCGCTATAAGCTACACTACAAGCAAGGTTCATACTATAGATTACTATGTAAAATTATCAAAATACATGGAAGATCTAGGGGCAGACTCAATCTGTATAAAGGACATGGCTGGTATATTAACTCCAAATTCAGCTTATGAGCTTATAAAAAGATTAAAGGAAACAGTGAGTATTCCTTTGGATTTACATACTCATAGTACCAGCGGAATTGCATCCATGACCTATTTAAAAGCAGCCGAGGCGGGAGTGGATATAATTGACACGGCTATTTCACCTTTTGCAGAGGGAACTTCACAGCCATCTACAGAATCCATGGTTCTTACCCTAATGGAAGGTGAACGTAATCCAAGGCTAAACACAGAGTTATTAGGGGAAATTGCCGATTATTTTAAACCTATAAAAGATAAATACAGAGAAAATGGCATATTAAACCCTAAAGTTATGGATGTAGAACCTAAGACTATAACCTATCAAGTGCCAGGAGGAATGCTTTCAAATCTTTTATCCCAGTTAAAAACACAAAGAGCTGAAGATAAGTATGAAGCAGTGCTTAGGGAAATACCTAGAGTTAGAGAAGACTTAGGATTTCCTCCATTAGTTACCCCCTTAAGTCAGATGGTGGGAACCCAAGCGGTATTTAATATATTAGCTGGTGAAAGATATAAAATGGTACCTAAAGAGATAAAGGAATATGTAAGAGGACTTTATGGAAGTTCGCCAGCACCAATTAATGAAGAAGTAAAGAAAAAAATAATTGGTGATCAAGAGGTTATCACTGTAAGACCAGCAGACTTGCTAGAACCTGAGATTGAAAAAAACAAGGCTGAGATTGGAGAACTTGCCACCTCATTAGAAGATGTGCTTTCTTATATAGTATTTCCTCAAGTGGCAAAGAAATTCTTTGAGGATAGACTAAAGCCTCAAACTGGTGGTAGCACAAAGGAAACCGAGGAAACAGTACATTATATTACTGTAACCATGTAGAAATAAGGTGGTGAAATTATTGGCAATATCAGATTTTTTTAAGAGACTTTTTGGAAAAGAACAGCAATCAGAAAATACAATAGAAGAGCCTATAGTACAAAATGCTAAATACGAAATAGATGAAGAAGATAGAATAATAATAGCCTTGGCTGCCTCTATTATGGCAGGAAAGGATAAGCCTAATTCTCACTTCCATATTTCAAAAATTACAAGGATACAATAGAAACATTAGATTATAAATGCATTTAAATGAAACAATCAGTATAGGAAGGTGTTAATAAAGATGAAAAAATATGTGATAAAGCTAAATGGTAAGGTCTATGAAGTAGAAATGGAGGAAGTGACTGGAGAAGCCGCTGCCACTGCTAAAGGAAGCAATAGCGCTCCTGCTGTTAATAAAGCGCCGCAAACTGCAACTGCCCAGGCACCAGTAGCTCAAGCCTCTGGCGGAGAAACCGTAGAAGCTCCAATGCCAGGAAATATAGTAGGCGTCCTTGTGAAAGTAGGAGATCAAGTTAAAAAAGATCAAGTTCTAGTGGTATTAGAAGCTATGAAAATGGAGAATGAAATAGTATCACCTATAGATGGAAAGGTTCTTTCTGTAGGAGTAACAAAGGGACAAACTGTAAATCCTGGAGAGGTTCTTGTTCAGATAGGATAAATTTAATAAAAGTACAGGAGGAAAATACATGGAAATATTAATCCAAGGAATTATGTCTATTTCTTATAAACAAATTATTATGTGGGTAGTAGGTGGTGTTCTTATTTACCTTGCTATAAAAAAGGAATACGAACCTGCGTTGTTATTACCCATGGGCTTTGGTGCGATTTTAGTTAACTTCCCTAGTACCGGTGTACTGACTCAAATTATAGGAAATACTAAGGTTGAGGGGATACTAGATTTTTTATTTTTAGGTGGTATAACCACAGAGTTATTTCCGCTGCTAATATTTATAGGTATAGGAGCCATGATAGACTTCGGACCATTGCTTCAAAATCCATTCATGCTCTTGTTCGGTGCTGCAGCGCAGTTTGGTATATTCTTTACTATATGTGTGGCAGGTTTATTTGGAGGATTTGATATCAGAGAGGCTGCTTCCATAGGTATAATAGGTGCCGCAGACGGTCCTACCTCCATATTTGTAACAAGTCAGCTGGCTTACCACCTCTTGGGGCCTGTAACTATAGCGGCCTATTCCTATATGGCACTGGTGCCGATAATACAGCCTTTTGCTATAAAGCTTGTTACTACTAAAAAAGAGCGTATGATAAGAATGAAATATAAAGCAGAAAATGTATCAAAAACTACTAAAATACTTTTCCCAATAATAATTACTATAGTAGCAGGGCTAATAGCCCCAGTCTCTCTTCCTCTTATAGGCTTCCTTATGTTTGGAAATCTTTTAAGAGAGTGTGGAGTTCTTGATAGATTATCTAATGCAGCTCAAAATGAGCTAGTTAATATAGTTACTATTCTACTAGGAATAACCATTGCTACAAAGATGACAGCAGAGGAGTTCATACAATTTAAAACTCTTTTAATTATAGCTTTTGGACTAGTAGCCTTCATCTTCGATACCATTGGTGGTGTACTGTTTGCTAAGTTCATTAACCTTTTCAGGAAGGAAAAGATTAATCCAATGATAGGAGCGGCAGGTATATCAGCTTTCCCAATGTCTGCAAGGGTAATACAAAAGATGGCTCAAAAGGAGGATCCGCAAAACTTCGTTTTGATGTATGCTGTAGGAGCTAACGTAGCTGGTCAAATAGCTTCAGTTATAGCTGGTGGACTTCTTCTTGCATTCTTTGCATAGCACTTGTATCTATCAATGTTGTTAAGGCATCGTAAAAAAATAACTAGTTAAAGATGCGAATTATATTTTGCGTAAGACAAGGACACGGGTTCCATTAATAGTGGGGCTATTAGTGGGTTCTGTGGACGCAGTATTACGCAAAATAGACGAGTAGACTGACTAGTTATTTTTTTGGAGATGCCTAAAGTAAATCACTTATGGAGAGGATGTGTTCACATGAATCTATTTGAAAATTTAAGCAGAAATCTTCCAACCTTTTTTCAGGGCTTTGAGCTTATGGGCTTTGGAATGGCAGGGATTTTTATAGTTCTTCTATTGATATTTGCATCAATAAAAGTTTTAATTAAGGTATTCCCAGAAAAAAAATAAAGAATATTTAATAAGATTATCATGGACGATTATATAAATAGAAAGACCTATTTAGTTAGATTAATAACTAAATAGGTCTTTTATACTTCTTATTATATAAGCTGCAAAATCTAAGATTGTTATTGTACCTTATATAATTCCCTCAGTTTTTAGAATATCTTCTATCTGTTGAACTTTTTCTGATAAGGTCATGAATTTTTTCTTAATTTCTTCATTTGTCAAAGTTGATTCGTTAATACATTTTTCCATAGCTTCTACAGTAGAAAGTGCATCATCAATATCTTTTTGAGCCAGCTTTATTTTGTTGTCATCCATTATAAAATCTCCTTCGCATCTTTGACTAGTTATTTTTTACGATGCCTAATTTAGTTTTCTTAATATATTTTTATGGTTTTTAAGCTCTATAAAAGGAGCTGTAAACATAAAAGAACGTTCATGTCCACAATTTGAACAAGTACATTCACAAACATCAAAAGGAATTTCATCTATAAGTACTATTTCCAAGTCCTCTGCAAAATATTCTCCACCGCAAACTTCGCAGGGAGTTTGATTAATAATACCATATTCGCTTTCTATATATTTCATAATATCACGTATGGTCATCCTAAATCCCCCTAAACGTAACGTATCTCCAAAATAAATGTTAACACTCATAATAAACAATTTCAATAAGAAAAGGATAAAAACACAGTTTTTTTCATATATATGTATAGATTATATACTGCCTGGAGGTTATTTATGATAAATTACATATGGTTTGCCATGATATTCATAGGAATTATTTTAGGATTAGTAAATGGACAAGGTGATATTATTTCTAAAGGTATTGTAGCTTCAGCGGGAGATACTGTGCAATTAGTTTTAGGGCTTGCAGGGTTAATGTGCCTTTGGTGTGGAATTATGAAAATTGCTGAAAGAAGTGGCTTAACTGAGAAAATAGCTTTAGCCTTAAGGCCTATTTTAAAAATATTGTTTAAGGAGGGAGCTAAGGATGAGAAGGTTATGGGGGCGGTAGTGATGAATTTAACTGCTAATATGATGGGGCTATCCAATGCGGCAACCCCATTTGGAATAAAGGCCATGGAGGAAATGCAGAGAATAAATAGAGAAAAGGATAAGGCTAGTAATGACATGGCGCTTTTTCTTGTTATGAATGCTGCCTGTATTCAATTTGTACCTACCACGGTGCTATCTATCAGAGCGGCCTTGAACTCTCAAAATCCTGGAATAATCATAATTCCAGCCATAATATCTACAGCTACAGCAGCTTTTGTAGGTATAATTGCCTGTAAAATTTTACAAAAATATTTTTGATTAAGGAGTATTTATGAGAGAATTAGTTCAATATCTTATAAAAGCGATAATACCATTGATAATACTTACTATAGTTATTTATGGTATGGCTAAAAAGGTTAAAGTATATGAATGCTTTATTGAGGGGGCAAAGGATGGACTTTCTATATGCTTAAGAATATTTCCCTATTTATTAGCCATGCTCGTAGCAGTAAGAGTTTTTAGGGATTCTAAAGCACTGGATTTTCTTACAAATAGCCTAAGACCCATAGTATCTTTATTAGGTATACCAAAGGAAATAGTACCCTTATTGCTTATAAAACCACTGTCAGGTAGTGGAGCTATGGGTGTTTTTACGGAAACTCTAAAGCAATTTGGGGTAGATAGCTATATTGGATTAATAGCTTCTGTAATAATGGGATCTACAGAAACTATATTTTATACATTGACAGTTTACTATGGGGCGGTGGGAATAAAAAAGATAAGGCATACCTTATGGGCAGCTATATTGGCTGATATAACTGCGGCTATAATGGCAGTAACCTTAGTTAGATTATGGATTTTAAAATAAGTATTAGCATCAATGAGGGCATATAGTGTTTTCATTGATGTTTTTTTATTTAAGGCTAATTTAAGAATTAATTAATGTTATTTTAAGGATAAAGAGATATAATAAAAGGTCAAAGGAAATATAAAGTGAAGTATATGTTTACCAGGAAGAGATAAACAAAGTAAAGCTATGAAATCACATAAGATAATCAGATCAAACGCTTAAAATGATATTTAATAACTCTTTTTAACGTAAAATTAAAGTTGTTAAAGGATATAAGAATAAATATAATTAAATTAGTTCTTAATAAGGGGGAAATACTATGATAGAAATAAGTAATGTAACAAAAAGCTATAATAACATTAGCAATGCTGTAGAGAATCTTAATCTAACCATTAACGATGGAGAGATATTTGGCTTTTTAGGACCCAATGGTGCTGGTAAAACCACTACTATAAAGATGATTACAGGCATTATAGCTCAGGACAAGGGAGAAATAAAAATAAATGGTATAAACACTAAGGAGAGGCCTATTGAGTCAAAGAAACAATTTGCCTTCGTTCCAGATAGTCCTGATATGTTTTTAAGATTAAAAGGCTTAGAATATATAAACTTTATGGCAGATATCTATGAAGTACCTAAGGCTATCAGAAAAGATAGAATTGAAAAGCTAGCAGAGAGATTTGATATGGCTAGTGCTTTAGGCGATAAGATTCAAACCTATTCCCATGGTATGAGACAAAAGATTGTAATCATGGGAGCTCTTATTCACGATCCTTCTGTTTGGATACTAGATGAACCACTAACAGGGCTAGATCCTAAATCATCCTTTGTACTAAAGGAAATGATGAAGGAGCATGCTAACAGTGGGAAAACCGTATTTTTCTCTACTCACGTGCTAGAGGTTGCAGAAAAGCTATGTGATAGAGTAGCTATTATAAATAAAGGAAAGATATTATTCTGTGGAACCCTAGAGGAAATGAAAGATCACTTTAAAGAAAATAGCTCCTTAGAAAATATGTTTTTGGAGATGACAGAAAATGAGTAAGATAATATCACTGGTAAAAGTATTTTTAAAAAATGGAGGAGAAAGCTTAGGCGGTAAAAAAGGCAAGAAGTTTGCTGGATTTGCTATGATCATTTTCCTCGCCGCCATATTTATTTTGTCTTTAGGGGTTCCTTTAGGGCTATTTATTTCAGAAGCTTATGATATGCTAGCTATGATGCAGCAACAAGGTGTAATCTTAGGCTTTGGTATGGTTATGGTTAGTTTGGTAGTATTTGTATTTGGTATACTTTATGTTTTAACTACCTTTTATTTTGCAAAGGACATAGAAAGTCTACTGCCTCTACCATTAAAGTCGCACGAAATATTGACAGGTAAGTTTATCGCTGTACTGGTTTATGAATATTTAACTGAGTTAGTAGTTTTAGCACCAATTATCATTGTATATGGAGCTAAGAGCAGTGCAGGAGCATTATATTATATATACTCTATAATTGTGTTCTTACTATTACCGGTTTTACCTTTGGTGGTTGCAGCTATTATTAATATGGTAATAATGAGATTTACAAACTTAGGTAAGCATAAGGATGCCTTTAGAGTAGTAGGTGGACTTTTAGCTATGTTCAGTGGTATCGGCATAAACATCATGATGCAAAGAGTTGGAAGAAATATGACCAATGAACAAGAGCTTATGAAATTACTATCTAGCGGAGATAATTCTTTAATAGGCATAGTATCCAATATGTTTCCTTCTTCTAAGTTTTCAGCTTTTGCTTTAGCCTCCTCTGATTTAGGAAAGGCTAGCCTAAACCTATTGATATTTTTAGCTATAACAGCTGCAGCCTTCATAATATTTATGATTGTAGGAAATATTCTTTACTTTAAGGGCGTAATAGGAATGTCTGAATCCTTTGCAAGACGTAAGAAGCTAGGAGAACAAGAATTAGATAAAAGTACGGTGCAAAATTCAGCAATAAAAACGTATATATTAAAGGAACTAAGAGTTTTATTTAGGACACCAGCTTATCTAATAAATTGTGTTATAATAAATTTCTTGTGGCCCATATTCTTTTTAATACCATTATTAGCAGAGAGAGACTTACTTCCTAAGATACTTAGTTTCTCTTCAAAGATATATAATAATGATACAGCGGGTATAGTTATATGTATAGCTTTTGCAATTATGATATTTATATCTAGCTCTAATTCTATAACTTCTACGGCCATATCAAGAGAAGGTCAAAATATCTTTGTAAGTAAATATATACCTATGAGATATAGAGATCAAATATTTGCAAAGGTAATGGCAGGATTTTTAATTAGCATTGCTTCTGCTACTCTATTTATTCTACTACTATCGATAGTGACCAAAGCTCCTATAATGATGGCATTAGTGCTATTTATAGTTTCTGCCCTAGCTATTTTATTTACAAGTTTATTGGGTATAATAGTAGACCTAAGAAAACCAAAATTAAACTGGGATGATGAAAATAAAGCTGTTAAACAAAATTTTAACTCTTTTATAGCTATGATGCTATGCATGGCTATAGCAGGAGGAACAGTATACTTAACTATAAAATTTAAACCTACTTTGTGGATGGCTTTTGGAGTTATAGCTTTAGTGGGTGTGCTTTTAAATTCAATTTTAGTATACTTTGTAAGTACTAAAGGTGAAAAAATGTATAAGAGAATACAATAAAATTTATATTTTACGAAACCTTTATAGGGTTTAATACGTCTAATATAGTAAAAGGGTTTATGGGAGGGATTTAAAAGGGTTATGCAAAACTCTGTTTTAGAAATGAAAGAAAAGGCAAATATAGAAGAATCAAAAAAAGATGCACTATATGAAGAAAATAAAAGTATAGCTCTTGGCATATGCTTTGGATCAGGCATAGGTATATTTCTAGGAGCCTTGTTAGGCAATGTGGTCTTAGGCTTAAGCGCTGGAGGAAGTTTAGGAGTTGTAGTAGCCTTAATATTACAAGTTAAAAAAAACATGGATAAGACATCTTCAAAAAATAAATAGTTAATATATCTGTGTAAAGCTTAATAGGATATCCTGTTAAGCTTCTTTACTTTTAAGCTTTACTAGTATTAGTAGAGCTATGAGTTTTCAAGTAAACTTATGTTAACATTAAATAACATTAGCTTAACTAAATAATAAAATGCCTCATGTTACAATAATATTGGATAGGGAAATTATTACTTATTTATGCAAAGGAGTATATATATGAGGCGTTTTAACAATTTTAAGATATCACAAAGGCTTATAGTGTCTTTCTTAGCTATATCCTTATTGATACCTTTAGTAGGTACAATTGGATTATCCAGCATGCAAAGGATAAATAAAAATGCAACAGCTATATATACTAATAATATGGCAAAATTGGACAAGGTTAAGTCCATAAATGCAAAATTACTTTTAATAAAATCAGATATCTTATCTATTATCTATGATAGTGATAAAAGTAATACTAAAAGTATTAAGGAAGACTTAACTAACAATATGGAAGTTTGCCATAAATTAATGAAAGAATATCAGGAAGTAAATGATTTTGGTAATGAGGATTTAGAATTATTTGAAACCTTTAAGGTAGACTTTGAACAGTATGAACAATCCATAAGTGAAATATTAGATAGAGTGGATAACGGCTTTTATAGTGCTGCAGAGTTGGTTATGGTGGAGAACAATAGATTAAGAGAAAAGATGCTCACGAAAATGGAAAAATTTTTGGAGCATAATATGAAAGATGTAGAAAGTGCTAACAAAGAGAATTCTCTTATTTATAAAAGTTCTTTTACAATAATGTCTATAATAATATTAGTAGGTATTTCTGTAGCTATAATGTTAAGCCTAATTATATCTATGGCTATAGCTAAACAGTTAAAAAAGGTGTTAGAGGTGGCAAAATCTATAGGAAGAGGGGATTTAACTAAAAGCATAGATATAAAATCTAGAGATGAAATTGGGGAACTATCTCAGGCTTTGAATGAGGCAGTAAATAATACTAGAATGCTAATAAATGAAGTAGCTATGAGTTCTGCAACTATAGCAACCACCAGCTCTCAGGTAACTAATACTATTGAAAGTATATCTTCTGAAATGAGAAATGTAAATGAGTCTACCAAATATATATCAGAGGGGACAAAAAACTTAAGTGGTACTGTAGAGAATATAAATAATACCATAAGCTCTATAGTGCTGACCACCAATGAATTGGCTGCAAAGGCGCAGGAAGGCGAAAGTGCCTCCATGGAGATCCAGAAAAGAGCAGTGAATATAAAGGATAAAGGATTAAGCGCCATGGAGTTGTCTCAAGTCATATATAAGGATAAGATGGAAAAAATATATGAAGCTATAGAAAAAGGGAAGGTTGTTAAGCAGATCTATACAATGTTAGAAACCGTAAATAACATAGCGGCACAAACTAACTTGCTGGCACTGAATGCTTCTATTGAAGCTGCTAGGGCTGGAGAACATGGAAGAGGTTTTACGGTAGTGGCAGATGAAATAAGAAAATTAGCTGAACAGTCTTCAGCCTCTGTTTTGAATATAAAATCAGTGATAAACGATGTATACACTGCTTTTAATAACTTGAGCGTTAATTCTAAGGATATATTAGGATTTATTGAGGGAAATGTTAAAAGAGATCATGAGTTGCTACTGGAAACGGCAGAGAAGTATGAAGATGACGCCAAATACATTCATAACATGTCTCAAAATATATCTGAGGCTGCAATATTGATGTTAAATTCTATAAGAAAAGTAAGTGACTCTGTTGAAAATGTACTGGTTATTACTCAGCAATCTGCAAAAAACTCGGAAGAAATACTATCTAGTGTGGAGGATACTGGAAACTCTATTGACTATGCTGCTAAAGAAATTCAAAATCAACAACAATTAGTAATATTAATGAATGGCATGGTTCAGAGATTTAACATATAAAAAGGTCAAGCCCTTAAATTATTAAGGGCTTGATCTTATTTTAGATGCCTAAAGTATTTTTTAAATAGTATAAATATTAAAGTTCCATCAAACAACCATTGTAGGGATGTAATAATCCATACCCATATCACAGATAGTTTTAATACATAGATGACATAAATCATTAGCGGCAATCTAATGCACCAGCTAGAAATTAAAGATATTATAAATGGAGTTTTAGTATTTCCAGCTCCTTTTAAGGCGCCTCCAGCAATCATGGAAATTCCCATGAAGGGTTGTTCAATAGAGGCTACCATAAGGCATAGGGCTCCTAGTTGAATTACAGAATGCTCTGATGAATTTATAAAAAGTCTTATTAGCCCTCTAGGAAAGCTCAAAAATAATAAGGAGCAAATAAACATAAGGGCAGTACCTAATATTATAGAAGTGTAAGCATATTCCTTAGCTTCCTTAAACTTTTTCTCCCCTATTTTGTGACCCACCAAAGCTGTAGCAGCCACCGCAAAACCAGATCCAGGCATAAAGGAGATGGATTCAATAGTAGTGGTGATTTGATTGGCTGCAAAGGCTATAGTTCCCATGCTTACAATCATAAAGTTGCTTAATAACCTACTTATGCTAAAGGCAGCCTCTTGCATAGAGGAAGGTATAAATAGTTTAGAAAAATCTTTTATCATAGTTAAATTAAAATCTTTTATATATTTTAATCTAAGTTTTAGCTTTGACTTAAATACAACATATAATGCAATGAATATAAATCCGGAAATTTGGGCTATGGTAGTAGCTATGGCAGCTCCAGCTACCCCTAACTCAGGAAAGTTAAATTTACCAAAGATCAATGCATAATCTAAAGGTATATTGATGATGTTAACTAAGATGGAGGCCATTAAAGGTGTTTTTGTATTTCCGTAGCCTCTTAACAAGGCATTTAACATATTCATCAGCATATTAAAAAATATACCTATGGAAGCTATTTTAGTATAAATGCTTCCTAACATTACCACATTATTATCAGCACCAACTAAGGTTAATATTTTTTTATTCATAAAAAACAATATTAAAAAGAAGATTAGGGATATAATTGATCCTATTAAGAATCCTAGAGTTGCGTATTCTTCCGCTAGGTCATATTCCTTAGCACCATACTTTCTTGCTACTAAAGAAGTTATACCCACAGACACCCCTATAGCAATAAATATATTTGAAAAACTATACATAATTTCTGAGCTTAAACCTACACTACTAACAGCAATATTACCTCCATATTGACCTACCATCATAGTATCAAATACCCAAATCATCATATAGAGTATCATTTCTCCTACAGCAGGTAAGGCTATTTTGAATACTGCCTTTGTAGTTTTTTTATTTAATAACATAATCCACCTCAATAAAAAAATTACAGCATATTTTCCTATATGCATATACACATAAAATCTTAAAACATTTTAGTAAATAAAGCAAGTTGAACAGACTTGAAACTGTTGCTTTTCAAGATGTCTTAAGTATTCTTTAACGAAAAATGCTTATCAAATAAGATAACCTATGCTAATAGGGACATAGCATAGGTTATAGTAAACTTTAACTTTCTAAATATAGAAAGCTAAAAAGTGGGGGACTAAATTTTAAATTTATTATGAATACTATCTACCATTATAGCAATGGCATTATCACCAGAGACATTGCAAGCAGTTCCAAAGCTATCTTGAGTAATGTATAAAGCAATCATTAATGCAAGCTGAGCTTCAGAAAAACCAAGATTTGTTTGCAATAATCCTAAGGCTGCCATTACCGCGCCGCCTGGAACACCAGGAGCTGCTACCATGGTTATGCCAAGCATAGCTATAAAGCCCACCATTTGAGGAAAGGAAAAGCTGATGTTGTTCAATAACATTAATGCAACAGAGCAGCAAGTTAAAGTTATAGTGCTTCCTGATAAGTGAATAGTAGCACATAAAGGTATTACAAATTCTCTAATCCCCTTTGATACCTTGTTATTTTCCGCACATTTTAAGTTTACAGGTATAGTAGCCGCAGAAGATTGAGTACCGATAGCTGTTAAATATCCAGGTATTTGATTTTTAAGACATTGGAATACATTTCTTTTACCTATGGAGCAAGCTATTAAAAATTGAACTATAATTATAGATATATGGAGAGCTATAACTATTAAGAACACTTTCCAAAATACAGATAAAATTCTTGTAACCTCTCCAGCATAAGTCATATTGGCGAAGATCCCCATTATGTGTATTGGTAGAAGTGGAATTATAATGGCACTAATAGTTTTTTCAATTATCTTTTGAAATTCTACAGATATATTATAAAGAGTTTTTTCCTTTATAGACGCAATGCCAAGGCCTAGTAAAAAGGCTAATAGCAAGGCGCTCATTACTCCCATAATAGGAGGCATATCCACTTTAAAGAAAGGACTTAGCAGTTTTTCCTCAGGATTTACCGCACTTCCTAGAGTGGAAGAAGCTTTTATGAACAGAGGAAAAAATTTAACCGCTACAAAGTAAGCAATAAAACCAGCACAAAGAGTAGATATATAGGATAGAGCAGTAGTTATACCTAATAATTTTCCGGCGCTTCCGCCTAAGTCTGCAATTCCAGAAACCACAAAGCCTAGGATTATAAGAGGTATTACAAAACCTAGGAAATTACCGAATAAAGAATTAAAGGTAGCTAGTATTTGGGTTACAAAGGCTGGAAGGAAGGCACCTATTAAAATACCTATGATTATTGCTGCAATTAATTTTGGTATAAGTCCGATTTTTTTCAAAAAATCACTACCTTTCTAATTTAATAAATAAGTTAATGATGAAAATTCTAAAATATGAAATTTAAAAATAGCAAGGATTCCTTTGTAGCTACAAAATATAAATAAATATTACTTAATAATATAGTGCAAAAACCAGAATGAGTCAATAGTAATCAATTGCCATAGGGCAGAGTATATAAAAATTAATTTGAGAATAATACGTAAAATATGCAAGTTTTTAAAATCAAGATGCAATTAGTAAATATAGTGAAAACGTTTTAAAAAGTGAAAAATAGCTATGTACAGTATCCTAATTTAAAATAAAGGGTATTTTTAATTATTTTTAATGTAGCAATTAAAATATAGATTTGATATAATTATTCTGTAGACAAATATTAAAAAATGTATTCAAGTGAAACACAAATAAATTTAAATATATTAAGGAGGAAATGAAATGGGAAGTAAGGCTTTAAACAAATTTTTAACTGAAAATCTAAACGACTTAAAAAGCAAAGGCTTATATAATGTGATAAATTCCTTAGAAGGAGCAAATGGAGCAATTATAAAAATAGCAGGAAGAGAGTTAATAAATCTTTCTTCAAATAACTACTTAGGATTAGCCACTCACCCAAGAATGATGGAGGCAGCTATAAAAGCTACTAAGGAATTTGGAGTGGGTGCTGGTGCTGTTAGAACTATAAATGGTACTTTAAAAATCCATGATGAATTAGAAAAAAGAATAGCAGAATTTAAACATACAGAGGCCGCTATTGCATTCCAATCAGGTTTTAATTGTAATGCAGGCGCTATTCAAGCAGTAATGAATAAGAATGATGGAATATTATCTGATGAATTAAACCATGCATCTATAATAGATGGTTGCAGATTATCAGGAGCAAAAATAATCAGATATAAACATAACGATATGGAAGATTTAAGAGCAAAGGCTAAGGAAGCTAGAGAAAGCGGTTTATATAATAAGTTAATGGTTATTACTGATGGAGTTTTCTCCATGGATGGAGATGTAGTTAATCTACCAGGCCTTGTAAAGGTGGCAGAAGAGTTCGATTTAATAACTTATGTGGATGATGCTCATGGTTCTGGAGTAATGGGAATGGGAGCAGGTACTGTTAAGCATTTTGGACTTTCCGATAAAATAGATTTCCAAATAGGAACTTTATCAAAAGCCATTGGTGTAGTTGGTGGATATGTGGCGGGTTCTCAAGATCTTATAGATTGGTTAAAGGTTAGAGCTAGACCTTTCTTATTCTCCACATCACTTACTCCTTCAGCAGCGGCAGCTTGCATTGAAGCTATAAATATAATGACTGAAAGTACAGAGCTAGTAGATAAGGTTTGGGAAAATGGAAGATATTTAAAAGAAAACCTAAAGAGACTTGGCTTTAATATAGGGCATAGTGAGACTCCTATAACTCCATGTATAATTGGAGATGAAAAATTAACTCAAGAGTTTAGTAAGAAATTAATTGAAGAAGGGGTTTATGCTAAATCTATTGTGTTCCCTACAGTGCCACTAGGAACAGGAAGAGTTAGAAATATGCCTACAGCTGCACATACAAAGGAAATGCTAGATAACGCCATAGCTATATATGAAAAAGTTGGAAGAGAATTAGGGGTAATTTAAGTATACTTTATTAATATTATATAAAAGATGGGATTTGGAGGAGTAGCAATGAAAAAGATATTAGTTACGGGGTCTCTTGGACAAATAGGCTCAGAGTTAGTTACCTATATGAGAGGAATCTATGGTAATGATAATGTAATAGCAACAGATTTAAGGAGAATAGATGGCTGTGAAGCTGTTGAATCCGGTCCTTTTGAAATATTAGATGTACTGGATGCTAAAAAAATGGGAGAAGTGGCTAAAAAGCATAATGTAGATACTATAATTCACTTAGCTGCTTTATTATCAGCAGTAGCTGAAGCAAAGCCAGTACTAGCTTGGGAAATAAATATGGGAGGACTATTTAATGCTTTAGAAGTAGCAAGAGAATTAAAGTGTTCCTTCTTCACTCCAAGCTCCATAGGTGCGTTTGGGCCAAGTACTCCAAAGGATAATACACCACAAGATACTATACAAAGACCTGAAACTATGTATGGAGTAACAAAGGTTTCAGGAGAACTATTATGTGATTACTATTATAAAAAATTTGGTGTAGATACTAGAGGGGTTAGATTCCCAGGGTTAATATCTTATGTAGCACCTCCAGGGGGAGGAACTACTGATTATGCAGTAGATATTTATTATAAAGCCTTAGAAGACAAAAAATATACTTCTTATATTAACAAAGGTACTTATATGGATATGATGTACATGCCTGATGCTTTAAAAGCCATAGTAAACCTTATGGAGGCAGATTCATCAAAATTAGTTCATAGAAATGCTTTCAATATAACAGCTATGAGCTTTGAGCCAGAAATGATAGCGGCGGAGATTAAAAAGCATATATCAGAATTTGAAATGAGCTATAATGTAGATCCTGTAAGACAAGCTATTGCTAATTCTTGGCCAGATTCCATTGATTCTACCTGTGCGAAAGAAGAATGGGGCTTTAAAGCAAATTATGACTTAGCTTCTATGACTATAGATATGCTAGAAAAATTAAGAGTAAAATTAAATATTAGATAGAAGGGGCTGTTGCACTAAGAATAAATACTGCAATATATTGTATGTAAATTTCTTAATGCAACAGTCTCTCTATATAAAGACAAAAATTTACTATAACTCAATTTGATAATAATTAACATTACATATATAATATTTTTAGAATGAATTTTATAAATAGTACAATAATAGAAAGAGGTGGGAGTATGAGCGATAAGTATTTTATAGTTAATAGTAAAGTACTTCCGGAGGTCTTTGAGAAGGTAGTCAGAGTAAAGGAATTATTATATACTGGCCAAGTAAAAGATATATCTGAGGGTGTTAGAGAAGTTGGAATAAGCAGGAGTGCCTATTATAAATATAAGGATAATGTTTTTTTGGTTTCTGAAGGGGTAAAAGTGCAGAAAGCTACTATTGCTTTACTGCTAGCTCATGAAACAGGAGCGCTATCTGGAGTTTTGGATAAAATTGCAGAAAAGCAGGGAAATATATTGACTATAAGTCAAGATATACCTATAAATAATGCGGCTAATGTTACTATTACCTTTGACATATCTCAGCTAACAATGGACATTAAAGAGCTTATCAATGAAATACAGAATATGAGTAATATTATAAAAGTAAAGCTTATAGCCATGGAATAAAGGTTTAAGGTTTGGAGCTGATTTTTTATGCTACAGTGGAGAGAATTATATGAAGAGTGTTCAAAATGTCATAAATGCATATTAGGTGAAAATAGAACAAATATGGTATTTGGAGATGGAAATCCTAAGGCTAAGATAATGTTTATAGGAGAAGCACCAGGAGCTGATGAGGATAGGCTAGGCTTACCTTTTGTAGGAAGAGGAGGTCAGCTTTTGACTAAGGCCCTCACAGCCTTAGATTTGCAAAGGAATAGAGATTACTATATATGCAATGTATGCAAATGCAGGCCTGAAAATAATAGAACTCCAAGAGAGGAAGAAGCAGAGGCTTGTTTACCTTACTTAAGAAATCAAGTAGCATTAGTGAAACCAAAGATGATAGTTTGTCTAGGGGCTACTGCTATGACCTATGTAATGGGAAAGGATTTTAAAATCACTAGGGATAGAGGAAAATGGATAGAGAGAAAGGGATATCATATCATGGCTATCTTTCATCCGGCAGCTATTTTTAGAGATGAAAGCAAGAAAGTATTGTTCTGGGAGGACTTAAAAATTGTTAAGCAAAAATATTTAAGCTTGTAATAATAACAATGCATAATGCTCTGAGCATTATGCATTGTGCATTGTGTATTAGTTAAAGTCCTTCATTAAAATTATATATAGTCTTTAGTAATTTATTTATGCTTTCTCTTAATTCTACAGCTTCCTCTGAGGAAAGACCAGTGCTGCAAAGTATTTTAGAGGGTACTGATAAAATATCCTTTTTTAATTCTCTAGCTTTTTCTGTGAGTTTAATAATCACTTTTCGTTCATCCTCACTAGAACGCTGCCTAACTAGCAATCTATTTTCCTCCATTTTCTTTAGTAAAGGAGTCAATGTGCCTGAATCTAGGTATAATCTTTCTCCTAACTCTTTAACCGTTATATCATCTTTTTCCCATAAGGCTAAGAGAGTTATATATTGGGTATAGGTTAATCCATGTTGCTCTAAAAAAGGTCTATATAATCTTGTAATTTCTTTTGAGCAGGCATATATAGCAAAACATAGTTGATTATCTAATTTTAATATATCATCATTTATCATATATACTATGCACTCCTTGCAGGCTAATATAATTGTTTTCTAAAATTATATTTTGCACAATTAATTTTATGGTTTTATTTTATATATAATATATATTTTTGTCAACGAAATTATAAAAAATAAGAACACAATGTAAATTTTTTATTGCAGCTTATATAGGAGGCTGTGAAAAAAGGTGTTCTATAGGCTTCCATACACCGAGCGTGGAGCCCCGCGAGTGGACCGTGAAAAAGAACACCTATGTTTTTTACATCCTCCTATAGATAAAATACAATTTTTAAAGTAAAATATAGTTAAAGATTTTTGAGGTATCTTTGTTGAGATATTTAAATTAGAAAGGTTGGGGTGAAATGAAAAAAAAGATTTATGCAGAGAATAGAAAAAACCTTGTTGAAAGGCTAAAGAATAATTCTATATTAATTATGTTTGCAGGAAGTGCTCCTAAAAAGAGTGCTGATGAAGCATATCCATTTACACCAAACAGAAATTTTTATTACTTAACAGGCATAGATGAAGAAAAGATCATATTAATGATAAGCAAAGTAAATGGTAAGGTAGAAGAAACCTTATTTATACAAAAGGCAGATCCAGTGATGGAAAAATGGGTAGGTAAGACTATAAGTGCAGAAGAGGCGAAAGAAATATCAGCTATAGAAGGCATAAAGCATTTAGAGGACTTTGAAGCTACAGTGCATAGGCTTATAACCACATATGATATTGAAAGGATCTATCTAGATCTTGAAAGAGATAGATGGAGCTCTGCGAATTCTATAAGCGGAGAGTTTGCTAATACAATAAAAAATAGGTATCCTCAAATAAAAGTAAAGAATATTTTCAATTCTATATGTGAATCGAGACTTATAAAGAATGAAGAAGAAATAGAAGAGATGAAAAAGGCCATTGATATAACCAAAGAAGGTATAGAAAGTCTAATGAAGAATGCTAAGGCAGGTATGAAAGAGTACCAGTTAGAAGCTTATTTTGATTTCGTTTTAAAGACTAACGGAGTTAAGGATTATGCCTTTAAAACTATAGCGGCTAGTGGGAAAAATGCTACAGTGCTTCATTATGTAGCTAATAATAGTGACATTAAGGACGGGGATTTAATTTTATTTGACCTTGGTGCTCAATTAAATTATTATAATGCAGATATTAGTCGTACTATACCCGCTAATGGAAAATTCACCGAAAGACAAAAACAAATATATAATGTGGTGCTTAAAGCAGAACTAGAGGTAATTAAGGCAATAAAGCCAGGTTTACCTTTTGTGGAATTAAATAATATAGCTAAAAAGCATTTGGCAGAAGGGCTTAAAGAGCTAGGAGTCATTGAAAAAGATGAAGAATTATCTAGATATTATTATCATGGAGTAAGCCACTTTCTAGGCTTAGATACTCATGATGTAGGAAGCAGAGAAGTGGAGCTAAAACCAGGTATGATAGTAACGGTAGAACCAGGCTTATATATTGAAGAAGAAGCTATTGGGATAAGAATTGAAGATGATGTTCTAGTTACGGAAGAGAGCTATGAAGTGCTTTCAAAGGATATAATTAAGACTGTAGAAGAAATAGAGGCGTTTATGAATGAATCTTAATTTTTACAATGGAAGGTATGGCTGGGATAGATTATCTAAGTTTATAGTCATAATAGCGCTACCCTTGCTGCTTTCTGGATATACAGCCTTAACTGGAATTGCTCTAATTATATATGCTCTTTGGAGAAGTTTCTCTAAAAATATTACAGGAAGAAGCAATGAAGCCATAAGGTTTGAAAATTGGCTTAGAGGTTTAGCCTATAAAATGGCTAATGGAGGATTTAAATTTTCTAAAAAATATAAGAATATGTCTATTAATTTAGAAGAGAGAAGAAAGTATAAAATAGTGGCTTGCCCTGAATGTAAACAGAAGCTTCGTTTGCCTAGAGGTAAGGGTAAAGTAATAGCTACTTGTAAGAAGTGTGGTCATGAATTTAGATTAAAGACTTAGTTTAGATTAAAAGACCTATTGATTTTTCAGTAGGTCTTTTAATGTCCAAAAACTAAATCTCTTATGATTCACTGAAATATAATTTTCAAATAATATTGATTATTAAGTATATAAGTTATATAATGAATTTGAAAGCACAATAAAAGAATAAACACGCTAGGGGTGCATTTATGCTGAGAGGGATTGCAAAATCCTAACCCTTAGGCAGCGGAAAAAATAATGTAGCAAAATATAAGAAAAAGCTTAGTTATTTTTTCGAGATGCCTTATACCTGAACTGGATAATGCCAGCGTAGGAAAGCAGGGATAGATTTTAAGACACTGTTTTTCGGCAGTGTTTATTTTTTTATAATTTATAAAAGGAGGAACCATAATGGATTGGTTTAAATTTAATTTTAAGGCTCCAGAAGCTACGGAATCTTTTGCTGCAATTTTCTCAGATCCTATGATTTATATTACTTTATTAGTAGTGGCAGCTCTATTTATTGCATTTGTATATATCAGCAGAGTAAAGCTCACAACAAAGGTTATGATTCAAGTAGCCATTGCCATAGCATTAGGTACTGTGCTAAAAATGTTTACAATAATGAAAATGCCCATGGGAGGTTCTGTGACTCTAGGAAGTATGATTCCTATTATTTTTATAGCCTATGTTTATGGCGCAAGAGTAGGTTACTTAGCAGGCGTATTGTTTGGTATTATTGATTTGCTATTAGGAGCCTATGTAGTGCATCCAGTGCAGCTTTTGCTTGACTATGTATTAGCTTTTGGTGTATTGGGAGCGGCAGGTTATTTTAAAAATAACGTATCCCTAGGAGCGTTAGTTGCTGTGGCTCTAAGATTTATATGCCATGTTATTTCAGGAGTAGTGTTTTTCGCCTCCTATGCAGAGGGACAAAATGTTATAGTATATTCTGTATTATATAATGGCACTTATTTATTACCAGAAGCCATAATAGCTATGATTATTTTAGCTATAATTCCTGTAAAGCGAATAAAGACAGAGATATCAAGAACTTTGGTTTAGATATTGTAAGGAATAATGCAGTTTTAACAACGGAATTAATTTTTTAACAAAATTATAAATAAACACTATCAAATTTATTATTTTTTATAAAGATTTGATAGTGTTTTTATTGTAGAATGGATTTAGAACTAATTATTAATAAAAAATTTAAATTATTCCTATTGAACTAATATTTTTGGGGGGAAAGATCTAATCATGAAAAAGTGTTTTGTACTTTTGTCTTTTGTATTACTTTTAGTTAGTGTTTTTCTAGGTTGCAGTAGGCTTCCTAATACTCCTGGAAAACAACAGGCTGTTATTTCTGAAAGGCTGGCACAGGAACCGCCTAATCAGGAAAAAAAAGTCGAAGAAAAAAAAGTGCCTGAAGAGGTTATAGAAAAGCTTAAAGCCTCTAGAGCGATACATAATAGTAAGGATATGAGAAAATTTCCATATCCCTATAAGGCTATGGTAGCTATATCTTCAGATATTGATAACACAACTTTAGAAGAGTTTGAAAAGTACCATAGATTCTTAAATACAAAGGAAAGGACGGAATTTGGAGAAGGCTTAGGCTTGGATATAGGGGATACCATGTGGGTATTTACAGGAAGTAATGTACCAGAGATAACAGATCTTAAGGGGCATGGTCAGGAGTCGGTAATGACCTACTATAAGGGAACTGATTCAACGGCTATACATGATGGAGAAAAAATAAAACGTTATTATAAGGCTGGATGGATTGATGCACTCCATACCTATGGCGATTTTTCAAGATTAAAGGGAGAGGATATCAGCTTTAGACGTGAATATGCAGAAAAAGCTTGGGAGACCCTTAACAAAGAAAATATGAAGTTTAAAGTGTGGATAAATCATGGTAACCAAAGCAATAAACAAAATTTTGGAGCTAATAATATAGGAAAATACTTTCATTATCAAGAAGGGGACAATGCTAAATCTCCTTATTATAATACAGATCTTGTTATTAAAAATGGGGTAAAATTTTTATGGAACTCTGACTGTAAAGCTGATTTTGAAGTAGACAATCCTTTGTTCCCCATAAATCTTAGAGATGGGAAGCGTATATGGGGATTTCATAGATATACCTATGATATGATTAAAAGTACTGCAGATTGGACATGGACTCCAGAGAATGTTCATAAACAAATAACAAAAGAGAGATTGAACAAACTAGTTAAAGATCAAGGCTATTCTATAATAGCACAGCATTTTGGGGTTAACGCGGAAAAGCTTTTCATAGCAAAGAATATAGAGGCATTAAGGCTTTTAAAAGAATATAAAGAAAATGGACAAATCCTAGTAGCAAGAACCTCTAGGCTTTTAAATTATGCCTTAAATCAACAGTATGTAAAATACTCCTTAGTCAATTTTCGAGATAAGCTTTGGATAAACATCGATTCTATAGCAGATCCTATCTTTGGCGAATTTAAACCAGAGTTAGAGGATTTAGCAGGGCTCACCTTTTATACAGATAACCCAGAAAAGACTTGTATTTTACTTAATTTAAAACCTATTGATGACAAATATATTCAAAGGAATCCTAAGGAGGATAATTCTTTAAAGAGTATTGGATTTAAGTGGTATAAAGAAAACTATCATGACTATACCAAGATAGAAAAAAATGTTTCTAACCTTGATGAGATACATTAGAGGTTATCACAGATGAATTTCTGTATTGATTTTATGGCTTTTGAGGAATCTTATAATTATATTGATTGAGTCTAAAGTTATTTTATAATAAAATAATTCTATAATAAAATGGTGGGGAGAGATTATATGAAAGACATGACCAAAGGCAATGAAGGTAAATTGATTTTTTACTTTACATTACCCATGCTAATAGGAAACATATTTCAACAGCTGTACAATACTGTTGACAGCGCCATAGTAGGAAGATTTTTAGGAAAAGATGCTTTAGGTGCTGTAGGCGCTAGCTTTCCTATAATGTTTTTGCTGATTTCTTTGGTGATAGGCTTCACCATGGGAGCCTCTGTGCTTATATCTCAGTATTTCGGTGCAAAAGATTTTGATAAGCTTAAAAAGACTATAGATACAACCTATATTGTAATATTTTTTGCATCCATAGCCATAACCTTCATAGGAATTATTTTTAGTGGACCTATATTAAGATTAATAAAGACTCCTGAAGAGATAATACCTCAGGCTAAGGCTTATTTAGATGTTATATTCTTAGGAATGATAGCTATGTTTGGCTATAATACTATAAGTGGAGTGCTTAGAGGAGTTGGAGATTCCAAAACTCCCTTATACTTTCTAATTATAGCTACAGGAATAAACATAGTACTTGATTTAGTGTTTGTTGTAGTATTTAAGTGGGGGGTAGCAGGAGCTGCCTGGGCCACCGTAATAGCTCAAGCTTTTTCCTTTTTAGCTAGCATAATTTATTTAAATAAAAGCCATGAGGTATTAAAATTTAATATAAAGAATATGGTATTTGATAAAGAAGTCTTTATCAAAAGTCTAAAACTAGGATTACCTTCTGGTATTCAGCAAATGCTATTTTCCTTTGGAATGATGGCTATGCAAACCATGGTTAATAATTTTGGAGCAGATACCATAGCTGCCTTTACAGCAGCCACAAGGATAGATTCCTTTGCATCCATGCCTATAATGAATTTTGGAGCTGCTATTTCTACCTTTGTAGCGCAAAATATGGGAGCTAATAAGCCAGAAAGGGTAAGAAAAGGATATATCTCCTCAGTGCTTATGTCGGCAGCTATATCCATAGCTGTATCCTTGGTTATTGCCATTTTTGGAAGACAAATGCTGGTGATATTTAGCAATGACGCTAATGTAATAGATATAGGAATGAATTATTTAACCATAGTATCCTCTTTTTATGTTATAGTGTCCACCATGTTTATAACCAATGGGGTGTTAAGAGGAGCTGGAGATGCAATATTCCCTATGATATCCTCTTTACTTTCCTTGTGGATTATAAGGATACCTGTAGCTTATATACTCTCTCCTAAGATAGGCAGTAACGGTATATGGTGGTCTATACCTATAGGTTGGTGCTTTGGATTAGTACTTTCTTTAGGCTATTATAAATTAGGAAAATGGAGAGAAAAGGTGGTAATTAAAGTTGATTCTCAAATAAAAGCTGATGAAAAGGATAAAGAGAAAATTGGCTTTCCAGAAGAAGCAATTTAGATAGACTTAGGTATATAGATATAATTTTTACATTATGACTTTAGGCATTCTTGAAAAATAACTAGTCAGAGTATTAGTAGCTTTGATTATTTACTTTTCAGGAGATGCCTTATTTTTTTACAATTCAATATATCTTTTTTTAGTGTAATTGGGTATAATATTGTTAATAATTTATCAAATATTAATATGGTATGGTTAGGTATCTACTAGCTTTTTTAGAGATGCCTTATAAAGGGGAAATTATGAAAGTCAGCGAAACCTTAATAATAAATTATACGGATGGTGCAACCTATAAAAAAGGAATAGATTATTATAATAATAAAACTGTAGATGATTTTACAGTGCAAATACAATTTAGCGATTTATCAAAAATCAATACTTATGCCATAGATACTTGGGTTAAGTCATTAACCAACAATAATATTTATAATGTACAAGTATCCTTTAATGACTTATGTGGTTTTACTAGCTTTTATTGTGATTGTGAGGTTTTTAGCGGAGGTTACAGGAAAAGAGGTATTTGTAAGCATGTAGTAGCGGTGCTGCTTAAGTATTTTAAAGAAAATGAAAAGAAAACACTAAGAGATAGAAATTCTCTTAGAACAGATAAATTTATAGAGGAAGCTAGAAGCTCTATAGTTTTTATCCCGAAGCCTAAAGAGAATTTGAACCTAGATATTAAATATTGCTATGAAAGGAGTTCTTTTATAAGCTCTTCTATAGAGATTAAAATAGGAAATCATAAAAGCTATATAGTTAAAAATATAACAGATTTTCTAAATGTAGTAGAAGGCGGTGGAATATATGAGTTAAGTAAAAATTTTGTTTTTGATTCCGCCACACATAGATTTTCAGAGAAAGATAGAGATATATTAAATATATTTTTAGAAATAAATGAAATAAATAATTTAAGATATAGAGCTGATCATCACTGCAGCAGTAAGGATACCTTAATAAATGGTAAAAAGTTGTACCTAACTAATAAGTATTTGAAGAGATTGATGTCTTTATTAAAGAATAAAGAATTTGAATGTTGCATAAATGGAAAAGAATATGCGGGCGTGAAATTTAAAGAAGAGAATATGTCCCTTGCTTTTAAAATTTATAAGGGTAAAGAAGATTTTATTATAGAGCATGATAACAATTTTCCCATACCGTTAAATAATAATTTGGATATATTCTTTTTTCAGGGAAATATATATAGGCCTGATGAGGAGCAATTTAAGATTTACTCTACATTTTACAATACCCTTATAAATGGTAGAATATCTTTTCCAAATAGAGATAAAAATAAACTTGGGGCTTATATTATACCTATGTTAAAAATTATATCAACTATAAAATTAGAGGATAATCTAAAAGAGAGTTTTTTTGAAGAAGCTTTAACTATTAAAGCTTATATTGATAGAGAAAAGGATAATGTTATATGTTCTATGACCTTTTGTTACGGTGACATGAAAATAGATGCTGGAGATAATTCTTACAAGCTTAAAGAAGACAAGACACTAATAAGAAATATAAAAGAAGAATTAGAAGCTCTCAAGATCTTAGAACTGTTAGGGTTTAAAGAAATACAAGGAAGGTATAAGTTAGAAGAAGAAGAGGATATATTTAATTTTTTAAGAGAAGGTATATTAAGGCTTCAAGAAATATCTCAAGTTTATTATTCTGAGGAATTTAAAAAGATAAAGGTCTATAAAGCATCTAGCTATAGGTATGATTTAAATCTTGGAGAAGAAGGACTCATAGACTTTGAGTTTTCTATAGAAGGAGTAGATGTTAAGGAACTACCTTTCATATTTAAAAATTACAGAGAAAAGAAAAAGTATTATAGATTAAAAAAAGGCGGGTTTGTAGATTTAGAGGAAGATGAACTTAAAAGGATAGTTAGCATAAATGAAGTGCTATTAGAAGGTCAGCCATTAAAGCAGGGGAAAGTCTTAGTTAATAAGAGCAGAACTTTGTATCTTGAAAGAACTTTAAAAGACTCCTCAGCTGCGAATGTATTTAAAAATAAGGCCTTTCAAGATTTTGTTAAGTCTATAAGTGCTATAGAAGAAGCAATTATAGAAGTTCCCAATTCTCTAAGAAATGTAATGAGGGAATATCAAATTTTAGGATATAAGTGGTTTAAGTTATTGTCTAGCTATGGTTTTGGAGGAATTTTAGCTGATGAGATGGGACTAGGAAAAACCCTACAAGCTATAGCCTTTATACTATCAGAAGACAAAAGTAATCCTTTCTTAATAGTAGCGCCTACTTCTTTAATATATAATTGGAAATTGGAATTTGATAAATTTGCTCCGGATTTAAAACTTTTAGTAATTAGTGGAGATAAGTATGAAAGAGAAGATTATATTGGAGAAATTAAGAGCTATGATGTAGTTATAACCTCCTATGCACTTATGAGAAGGGATATTGATAAATACGAAAATATACTATTTCAAAGCTGCATCTTAGACGAAGCGCAAAATATTAAAAATCATAGGTCACTAAACGCTTTAAGCGCTAAAAGAATTAAAGCGAAATCCTATTTTGCTTTAACTGGAACTCCTATAGAAAATTCCTTGGGAGAATTTTGGTCTATTTTTGACTTTACTATGCCAGGATATCTTAATAGCTATACAAAGTTCATGCAAAGATATGAAAATTCTATCGTCAAATATAGAGAAGACTTTGCTATGGAGGAACTATGCTCTCTTGTAAAACCCTTTGTTTTAAAAAGAACTAAGAAACAGGTGATTTCTGAGCTGCCGCCTAAGATAGAACATAAAATCCTAGTAGAGATGACGGAGGAACAAAAGCAAGTTTATTTTGGATATTTACTAAAGGTAAAGGAAGAACTAAAAAGTGAGCTAAAGGAGGACAAGTCAAAGCATAATAGCATAAAAATATTTTCGGCCTTGACTAGATTAAGGCAAATATGTGTGGATCCTTCTGCATTTATCGAGAACTTTAAAGGAGATAATGGAAAGTTTAATGTGCTAAGTGACCTATTAGAACAATGCATTGCTTCAGGCCATAAAATTTTAGTGTTCTCACAATTTTCGTCTATATTAAAAAAACTGTGTAAAAAATTAAATAAGCAAAAAATTTCTCATCTATATTTAGATGGGCAAATTCCTTCTGACCAGAGGATGGAGTTGGTTAAAGAATTTAATGATGGAGAACATAAAGTATTTCTCATTTCATTAAAGGCTGGAGGAACAGGGCTAAATTTAACCTCTGCTGATGTAGTAATTCATCTAGATCCTTGGTGGAATCCGGCAGTAGAGCAGCAAGCTTCCGATAGATGTCATAGAATTGGACAGACTAAGGTAGTAGAAGTTATAAAGCTTATATGCAAGGATACCATTGAAGAAAAAATATACAATATTCAGGAAAAAAAGAAAGATATAATAAGCGCCATAGAGGATAAATTAGATGCAGCCAAAGCTTTAGAAGGTATATCTATAGAAGAAATCTTAGAACTTCTAGAATAATATGTTAGGTATTGTAAAAAATAATTAATGAGTATACTCCTCTATTTTGGGGATAAGTATTGACAAAAGTTTTTACTTTGACTATGATTTAATTATAAATTAAAATGCTTTGAAAAGAAGAGTAGTAAAGCGAAGGGTCTAAAGAGAGCTGGAAGAGGTGAAAGCCAGCGGCAGGAAGCTTTATGAATATGGTCTTGGAGCAGACTTTTCGAGTCTTAAAGATTAGAATAGTACGGGAGCAACCGTTATATTGCAGGGTGATAAAAGCTAAACCTGTGGATGGAATATGGGTAAAGTGGAGTCACTTATTAAGGTATTTATGGTAACATAAATATAAAGTAGAGTGGTAACGCGTATATACGCCTCTATGTGGATTTTTCCGCATAGAGGTTTTTTATTTATATAATAGATAAAACTAATGTATATGAATAATTTTGAGGAGGAAATAAAAATGTGTAAAGACAAAAGATTTTATATCACAACACCTATATATTATCCATCAGCTAATTTGCATATAGGAAATACCTATACTACAGTAGCAGCAGATGCTCTAGCTAGATTTAAGAGATTAGCCGGTTATGATGTATTTTTTCTAACAGGTACTGATGAGCATGGTCAAAAGATTCAAAGGATAGCAGAGGAAAAAGGCGTTACTCCAAAGGAATATGTAGACGGTATAGTAGCAGGCATAAAGGACTTATGGGATTTAATGAATATAAAATATGATAAATTCATAAGAACTACTGATGATTATCATATAAAAGCCGTCCAAGATATATTTACTAAATTATATGAGCAAGGAGATATATACAAAAGCTCTTATGAGGGCTGGTATTGCACACCTTGTGAATCCTTCTGGACAGAGACTCAATTATTAGAGGGAAAGTGCCCAGACTGTGGAAGACCAGTAGAAAAAGCTAAAGAAGAGGCTTATTTCTTTAAAATGAGCAAATACGCAGATAGATTAATTGAACACATAGAAACTCATCCAGATTTTATACAACCAGAATCAAGAAAGAATGAGATGTTAAATAATTTCCTAAGACCAGGGTTACAAGATTTATGTGTTTCAAGAACTACCTTTAATTGGGGAATACCTGTAGAATTCGATAAAGGCCACGTGGTTTATGTTTGGATTGATGCTCTATCTAACTATATCACTGCTTTAGGTTATGGAAGTGAAAATAAGGAGCTATACGAAAGATATTGGCCTGCAGATGTACATTTAATAGGAAAGGATATATTAAGATTTCACACTATTTATTGGCCTATTATGCTAATGGCGTTAGGAGTAGAACTTCCAAAACAAGTATTTGGTCACGGCTGGCTGCTTGTGGATGGAGGTAAAATGTCAAAATCTAAAGGTAATGTAGTAGATCCTGTGGTTTTAGCAGAACACTTTGGAGTTGACGCTATAAGATATTTCTTATTAAGGGAAATTCCTTTTGGCTCTGATGGATTATTTAACAATGAAACCTTTATAAAGAAAATTAACTCTGATTTAGCTAACGATTTAGGTAATTTAGTATCAAGAACCGTAGCTATGATTGATAAGTACTTTGAAGGACTTATTCCAGCACCTACAGCTAAGGAAGCCATTGATGATGAGTTAATAGGATTAGCTTTAGAAACTGCTAAATTAGTGGAAAAGGCTATAGATGACTTAAGATTGCCAGAGGCATTATCGCATATATGGACATTAATAGGAAGGGCTAATAAGTATATTGATGAGACTACTCCTTGGATTTTAGCTAAGGATGAAGCAAAGAAGGAAAGATTAGGTACTGTACTCTATAATTTAGCAGAGGCTTTAAGGTTTACTTCTGTTTTAGTGTCCTCCTTCCTTCCAGCTACAGCAGAAAAAATTAATAATCAATTAAATGCAGAGCATATTAGTTGGAACAGCTTATCTTCCTTTGATGGAACTAGCGCTGGAACAAAGGTTAATAAGGGAGAGGTTATATTCCCAAGAATAGATGTAGAAGCTAAACTGGCAGAGCTAGATGCCTTAAGAGAAGCTCAGCTTAAGGAAAATGCAAAACCATCCATGAAGCCTTTAAAAGAAGAGATAACCATAGAGGATTTCGAAAAGATGGATTTAAGAGTGGTTAAGGTGCTTCATTGTGAGGCTGTAAAAGGAGCTAAGAAGCTTTTAAAGCTAAAAGTAGATTTAGCTGGAGAAGAAAGACAAGTGATATCAGGCATAGCTCAATACTATAAGCCAGAAGATTTAATTGGTAAATATGTAGTGCTTGTAGCTAATTTAAAGCCTGTTAAGCTAAGAGGGGAATTATCTCAAGGAATGATATTAGCAGCCTCCACTGAGGATGACAGCAAGCTGTTTACTGTATCAATTCCAGGGGAATTACCTACAGGAAGCGAAGTAAGATAATTTTACTACTAAAGATTGAAGATATATTTTTTCTTCAATCTTTTTTGATTATGAAAGAAAAGCAAAGCAAAGAGATTATCCTTATTTTGTAATGTGGATAGAGAATTCAGAACTGTTAGTTAAAAGATGATTAAGAGCAGCTTGTCTAGTAACAAGCTGCTCTTAATCATTAATTTATCTCTTTAACCTTATCTATGATTTCATGGCTTAAATCTAAATGAGAATTACCGGATTGCTTAATGGTTTTTATTTTATCTGATATTGTGTCTATTTTATTAACTACATTATCAAAGCCGTCATTTGCTTGGGTAGCAATATTAACACTATCAACTTTTCCTTTATTTAATTCTTTTATTTGATTGTTAGCTTTATCTGTAATAGAGTAGATTTCTTTTACCGTGTTTTGTATACTTCCTAGTAAACCAGTAGTATTAGCTGCTAGCTTTTTAATTTCTTCAGCAACCACAGAGAAGCCTCTTCCAGATTCACCTGCACGAGCAGCCTCTATGGAAGCATTCAGTGAAAGTAATTCTGTTTGAGAAGCAATGGTGTTGATTTGGGAGGAGATGGTTTCTATGGACTTTACGTGGGATAAAAGATTTTCAAAAGTATCAGTAAATTTATTTATGGTGGTTTCTGTGCTAGAGGTAGTACCTAACATATTGTTTAAGGTATTTCCAGCATTTTTAGCAGTATTTTTAATGTCAGAGCTTATATTGTTTATTTCTTCAATATTATTTATTATCCATTTATCCTGAGAAACTAAATCTTCTAATAAATTTTTTATGGTATTAGCTAGGTCAGCATAAGAATAATTGTATGTACTAGTAGCGGCGGTTTCTGTTAAAGCAACCATATCTTTCTTTAAGCTTTCATTCTCAGACTTTAAGGCATTATATTCTTTAGTTATGGAGCGTAACTCCTCTGATTTAATATTATTATCCTCTGTTAGCTTTTGTAATTGTTCTTTTAATTCGGAAATCTCTTTTTTGTATTTACCCGAAAACATAATATCACCTCATATTATTTATAGTGAGCAATTAAATTTTATCATATTTTTAAAGATTCGCTTTTAATAGTTTAATATCCTTTATTTGTATAACATCTTTATCATAATCAATTAAATTTTCTTCCTTCATCTTTATCAATTCTCTAGATAGGGAAGGCCTCTGAATACCTAGTTTGTCAGCCCATTCTTTTTTTGACATAGGTAAGGTTATATAGCTACTTTTTGAAGTGTTATATTGTATAATCAAGAATTCACAAATCTTTTGACGAATAGTTTTTAAAGTTACCTCTTTAAGCTTTGAACTTAGGGCTACAGCTTTATTGGATAATATTTTTAAAAAGGCATAAAGGAAGAATTCATTTTTTTGACATAAGGATGCCACAGATTCTTTGGGTAAGTTTAGAACCCTTGAACTAGACTTAGAAATTACGGTCATAGGATATAAATTTTTGTCTCCAAATAATAGATTTTCTCCAAATACATCTCCAGTCTTTAGATTTGCTACAGTAAGTATCTTTCCGTTAGGGTCTATCTTTTGTATTTCTATATTTCCTTCTAATAGTATGCTTAAATTTTTACAGAGCTCATCCTCCATAAAAACCACATCATCTTTTTCATACTCTTTTATCGTATAATTAAAATCATTCATTAGATTAATTATGTCTTCTTCAGAAAAATTTTTAAATAAAGATATATTTTTAAGAGTAGTAATGTATTTTCTCAAAACCATAGATTTTACAGACCTCCTCCAATAGAAGTATTTTATATTTATTATAACTTAATTGATAATATTTTTTAACTAATAAATTTTAGATGCCTTAACAAAGATTTTTATTGTATATCTTTATATAGGTTACTATAATATAATTTGAAAACTACAATTATATATCATAAGTAAGCTCAATTCTATGCAAATTAAAAGCTATAAATAATTATTAAAAATTAATTTACTAAAGTTAGAAAGGAAGTAATATTCATGCTTATAAAGTATTTAACAGCCTCCTTGGTAGGTGCTATTATAGGATATATAACCAATTGGCTGGCTATTAAAATGTTATTTAGACCTCATGAGGAAAAAAAGGTTTTAGGCATTAAGATACCCTTTACTCCAGGTTTAATACCTAAGGAAAGATATAGAATTGCAAAAAGTGTAGGAGAGACCATAGGTACGCACCTGCTTTCAAAAGAAACTATTGTAGAAGCTTTAAATAGCAATAAAATGAGAAATCATACAAAGGCTTGGATAGCATCTAAGATACAGGATCTTTCACATTGTGAAGATACTGTAGAGCATAAACTAAAGACTGTGTTTAAAGATAATTATGAAGGTACATTATTACAAATAAAAACAGATATGGCGAGGTATTTTTATGAAACTATAATAAGCTCGGAAGGCTTTAAGCAAAAAATTGGTCAGATTATATCAGAGAATTTTAAAAAATTAGTTAAGCATAAACCTATCAGCTTAATAGAAGTGGTAGGAGAGTCTAAAATTAAAGAGGGACTAATGGATGTAATAAACACTTATAAATCTTCTGAGGAGCTTAAAGAATGGTTTAATAATAAGGCTTATAAAAGGCTAGATGAGCTTAAATCTGACGAAAGACTATTAAAGGATGTGCTACCTCAGGAGCTTATAACTGCGGCTAAATCCTATATATTTAATAATAGAAAAGAGATAAGTAAGCTTTTAGAAGATTCACTATCAGAGCCTGAAATAGAACACAAGCTTAAAATGGCCATAGGTGAGGGCGTTAGCGCCAATGTTAATCCGTTAATGGCTATGTTTTTAAACTCGGAAACCATATATGGTAAAGTTAAAAGTTTTATAACTAAATATCTTCAAGAAGAAGAAAATCAGATATTTTTATCTAATTCCTTGATAGGTTTATTAAATAAACTTATTAATAATAAGGTTTCAGAGGCACTAGAGAATGTTCACCCATATATAAAAGAAGGGACTATAGAGGAAGTTTTAACTTATATAAGCGATAAGATAGCAACTGAGGAGCTTATTGATAAGGTTGTAGAAGTAGTTTTAGATAAAGCTAAGGAAGTTAATTCTTTAGAGGAAATTCTATTGAATATAGATCAAAGCTACGAAGAAAAGGTTAATGCCTTATTAAGTAATAAGCTTCAAGAGTTTATCGAAGGAGAACAAATTCATATCTATATAAAGGATTTTATAGATATGGGTGTATATCATATAATGAATACTGAAATAGCAACTATGGTTTCAGGAAATGAAGAAACTATGATAAATATATTAGATAACTCTGCTGAAAGCTTAATTAATAAATTTATTGAAAAGGAAGCTATGAATGTAATAGAGCTTTTAAACATTCCTAAAATAGTGGAAGAACAAATAAATTCTTTTGATGTGATGTTTGCAGAAAAGATAATACTTGAAATAGCCAGCAAGGAATTAAGTGCTATAACTTGGTTAGGGGCACTATTAGGAGCAATAATAGGTATATTATCACCAATATTAAATTCTATATAAGACGTCTCCAAAAAAATAACTAGTCACTTTACTCGTATCTTTGACTAGTTATTTTTTTACGATGCTTAAAAGAGCCAGGGCGCAAGCCCTGGCTTTTTAGAAAAAATGCTTATGTTAACTTTTGCAATGCCTAAGATTTCATAACATTAATAGCCTGTTCTCCGTTCTTTCCAGTGGTTAAATCAAATTTTACTTCATCGCCTTCTTGAAGGGCTTTAAAGCCTTCCCCTGAAATTCCAGAATAATGAACAAAAACATCCTTTCCATCTTCTGTGGTTATAAATCCATAACCTTTTTGAGAATTAAACCATTTTACAACTCCAGTCATAAAAAAACCTCCTATTAAAAGTAACCAACTTATGTATATACATTTATCTGAAGTTCTTATAATTATGTATAGTTACAATGTATTAGAACTTTTACAATGTATACATTCATATATTATTGTGTATAAAAGTTATTAAAATATACTAAAAATTTGATATGTAATTAAAATTGATTTTTGTGATATAATTTACCTTTAAGGAAATATTAGAATAAGGAATTGTAAAAATAACTAGTTAAATTTTGGGAGATGCCTAAAGTAAAAGTAATTTTAAGTATAAACACGAGGTGATTTTTAATGATAAATAATGAAAAGAGTATAGAGATTTTTGATTCTCATGCTCATTATGATGATGATTCTTTTAATGAAGATAGAGAAGCTACAATTAGTAATATTAAGAGCAATGGAGTAATAGGTGTGCTAAACTGTGGTTCTTCTATAGAAGGAGCAAGAAAATCATTGGAATTAGCAGAAAAGTATGATTTTTTCTATGCAGCAGTAGGAATTCATCCTGAGTTTGCCCATAAATTAGATGATGAAATCTTAAATGAGATAAAGAATATGGCTAGCAGTGAAAAGGTTAGAGCTATTGGTGAGATAGGGCTAGATTATTATTACGAAGAAAACCCACCAAGGGACATACAAAAAAATGCTTTTAGAAAACAAATGGCTTTAGCTAGGGATCTAAAGCTTCCAGTGGTAATACATGATAGAGATGCTCATGAAGATACCTTAAATATAATAAAAGAATTTCCAGAGGTAACAGGAGTAGTACACTGCTTTTCTGGAAGTGTAGAATTTGCTAGAGAGTGTGTTAAAAGAGGTTATTACATAGGTATAACGGGAGTTGTTACTTTTAAAAATTCAAAAAAAATTATTGAGGTAGTGAAGGATGTACCCCTAGACAGGCTGTTAGTAGAAACTGATTGTCCATACATGGCCCCAACACCTTATCGAGGTAAAAGAAATCAATCAGATTATATAAAATATATATTGGAAAAAATATCTGAAATAAAAGATTTGGATATAGAAAAAGTGAACTGTCAAACAATTTATAATATTAAGAACTTGCTAAAAATAATTTAATGTAATAAAATAGTATTATTAAATTACAAAATTTACAAGAAGCATGATTATTTTTCTAAATTATGGCATATAATTATATATAAGTAATAACCGGGCGTATACTGTGTAAAATCCCCCTCAATTATGGAGACTGTTAAAATATGTTAGTAATTTTTTTATTAACGGTATTATAAATATTATTATAAAAATATTATATGCAAATTGGTGCATTTATGCAGTCTAATTGAAGGCAAAGTGGCAAATTTGACAACTTTCGTCAATAAAGTTATAATGTTGAGGATGCTCTTGCCAGAGGGAGGTTATTATTATGCTTGAAAAGTTAAAAAATGTTCCAAAAAATTACTTTTCAAATGGTCCAAAGGCAACATTCATATTATCCTTAGTGATAATGAGCTTATTGATCATAATCTTTAGTATGAGAAAGACATTAGTTATTGTAATAGACGGAAAAGAATCAAAAATAGTAACATACAAAGGGACCGTTGGAGGGGCTTTACACGATAACAGAATAGTTTTAGGCCCGAAAGACAAGATTGAGCCCGGTATTGACAGCAAGGTTAAAAAGAATGACAGCATAGCAATAAAAAGAGCCGTTAATGTGGAAGTAGCAGTTGACGGAGATACACTTAATATTCAAAGTGCCGAAGGTAATATTGAGGCAATGCTCAAGGCTGAGGAAATTAAGCTTCAAGATGAAGATAAGGTTTCACCAGCTAAGGACTCCCCTATAACTGAGGGGTTAAAAGTAGATATAACAAGAGTAGAATCTAAGATATTAACTGATAGTTTAGCTTTAGACTATGCTACAGTGGTGAAAAAAGATGATGACTTAGCGAAAACCGTTAACAAGGTTGTGCAAGAAGGTCAAAAGGGAGAAAAATTAGTTTCTACAAAAATCATTTATGAAAATGGCAAAGAGATATCAAGGAAAGTAATAAGCGAAACCATAGTAAAAGAGCCAGTACAAAAGGTGGTTTTACAAGGAACTTTAGGAGTTCTTAACCTTTCAAGAGGTAGTGGTGAGAATGTGCTTTATACCAGATCCTTAAGGGTGAGAGCCACGGCTTATTATGATAGCGGCAGCAACGGTAATGCATATACTGCTTCAGGAACCAAAACGAAAAGAAGTTCTAGTGGCTATAGTACTATAGCTGTTGACCCAAGAGTCATTCCTTTAGGAACTAAGGTTTATGTAGAAGGATATGGTTATGCTGTTGCTGAAGACACTGGTGGAGCCATAAAAGGCAATACCATCGATGTGTTTTTCCACTCCTCAAGCGAGGTATACAATTGGGGAGTAAAGTATGTAAATATATACATTCTTAAATAATAGAGGCGCAAGCCTCTATTGTTTTTTGAATATATCTTTACATCAATGAGGGTTTTTATATATTATTATATAAGAATGAAGAATTGTGCATTGAAAAAGGTGAAAGGGAGAATTAAGTTTTGATAAAAGAAGTAATTGTAGTTGAAGGACGGGATGACATATCAGCAGTAAAAAGAGCTGTAGAGGCAGAAGTACTTGCTGTAGGCGGCTTTGGCATCAATAAAAAAGTAATAGACAAAATAAGAGAAGCTCAAATTAGGCAGGGAGTTATAGTTCTTACAGATCCTGATTTTGCTGGAGAAAAAATAAGAAAGATAATAGCTAAAAGAGTTATAGGTATAAAACATGCTTATATAGATCAAAAGGAAGGTACTAAAGATGGGGATATAGGTGTAGAGAATGCAGAACCTGAGGCAATAATAAGAGCTTTAGAAAAAGCTAGATGTACTCTTAAGGAAGTACAAAGTACATTTACTGTTCAAGATATGATTTATTTTAGACTTATGGGAAATACTAATTCTAAGGAGATAAGAGAGTTTATAGGAAAAGAATTAGGTATTGGCTATTGTAATTCATCTCAGTTCCTATCCAGATTAAATAGTTATGGAATAACTAAAGAAGAATTTATTGAAGCTGTTAATAAAATGAATAATGTTATAAAGAGGTAATAGTATGGGAAGTTTAGATACAAAGGATATTGTTCAAAAATATAATTTTAAATTCAGCAAAAGCCTAGGCCAAAATTTTTTAGTAGATGAAAGTGTTTTAGAGGATATTGTAAAAGGTGCAGAAATAAGTTCAGAGGATTTTGTAATAGAAATAGGTCCTGGGGTTGGAACTCTTACAAAGGAGCTATTAAAGAATGCTAAGTCTGTTTGCTCTATAGAACTGGACTCGGATTTAATTCCAATATTAAATGAAGAATTAAAAGACTATGAGAATTTTAAGCTTATACATAAGGATGCTTTAAAAGTAGATTTTAATGAGATAATAGGAGAAGAAACCAGCGTAAAGCTGGTGGCTAATCTTCCCTATTATGTTACCACTCCTATAATAGCAAGGTTATTAACTGAGGGCTATAAATTTAACTCATTAACAATAATGATCCAAAAGGAAGTTGCAGAAAGGATTAATTCTGAACCTGATTGCAAGGAATATGGATCTTTGTCTGTGCTGGTTCAATATCATTGTGATACAAAGATAATTAGAAAGGTATCCCCTAATTCCTTTATACCGAAGCCAAAGGTAGAATCCATAGTTATAAGATTAGACAGGTTAGAGAAACCTAGGGTAGACGTAAAGGATGAGCATTTATTCTTCAAGGTAGTAAGAGAATCCTTTAATATGAGAAGAAAAACCCTCTCAAACGCACTAAAAAATCTAAAGCTATCTAAGGAGCTTATGAACGAAGCTTTCGAAAAGGCTGGAATAGATTCTAGAAGAAGAGGAGAGACCTTATCACTGCAAGAATTTGCAAATCTTTCAAATGCTATCTATGAGCTTACTAAATCTTAAATAAAAGCATAAATTGTAAATTTCTCGTAGTGGAACGAAGAAAAATCTTCTTTAATTGTGCATTAAATTCTAAAACTAACTAGTCAGTTTACCTGTATATCTGATTAGTTATTTTTTTATGATACCCAAAGAGCATTTTTTTAAAATTTGTTCACTTTTTAATAAGTGTCTCATATACTATATTGAATAAATATAGTTTGGGGGGATAGTTAATTGGCTCATAAAAAAGCTTATAGTAGATATTTTATAATCCTACAAGAAGATGAAAAGGGATGTGCTCTTGCTAGCGACAAGCAGCCCTCTGGATACGCTAAAATTGAAATAAAAAATGATAAATGTAAGATAACATACTATGTACAAAATTTAAAAAAGGATAAAGAGCCTTATTATATGCTTTTAATCTGCAACAAGAAAGATATGAAAAAGCTTATAAATATTGGTATATTGAACATAGATGATCACGGAAGAGCAGAAATAACCTTCGAATGCAACATAGATAACATAGGAAGTACAGGCATATCTACTGAAAAGATAAGTGGGGCTGCCATTATTAAAAAGATTAATGATAGGATAATAATGCCTATGAGTGGATTTGCTAGTACGGATATTCCCGGCGATTGGAAGTCATATGTAATTGTTGAACATGAAAATAAGAGGGAAGCAGAAGAAGAGAGAAAGAAAGAGGAAGTAAACATAAATGAAGAGATAAAAAATAATCCTGAGAAGGAAGAAGAAAAAGAAGTCATAGAAGAGATGAAGATAGAAGCGGAGTTGGAAGATAGTGTAAGGACTGCTGAAGAGGAAATTACAGAAGGAAATAGTATTGATTTTAAAGAATATGAAGATATGATAGAAAAAGAAAAGGATAGAGAGAAAGTAAAGGAAGAGGTAATTGAGGAAAAGGTAGAAGAAAACAACAGAGATATTATAGAGGCAGAGCCTATAACAGAGAAAGAAGTATCAGAAGAAGAACCTATAACAGAGAAGGAAATAGTAAAAGAAGAGCCTATCGCAGAGAGAGGAATAGTAGAAGAAGAGCCTATAGCAGGGATTGAAATACTAGAGGAAGAGCCTATAGCAGGGATTGAAATACTAGAGGAAGAGCCTATAACAGAGAGCGAAATAGTAGAAGAAGAACCTATAGCAGAGAGAGGAATAGTAGAAGAAGAGCCCATGTCGGAAAAAGAAAGGATAGAAGAAGACTATAAAGAAGTAGAGAATAATGAAGAGCCTATGACAGAGCAGGAAGTAATAAATGAGGTAATAAAAGAAGAGGATTATCCAAGGGGAAGTGTAGGAGAATTCTTTGAGGCTGTGGTAGATGGATTCGAAGAAGCTAGAGGAGTATGTCCAGAAATTAAGAAATGTAAGTGGTATAAAGTTCCTGTAGCAAATTTCGATGTTATGTGTAACATCTCAAGTTATAATAAGTATACTATAATTTATTATCCTATGATAAACTACTATCCTTACATTAAAAAATATGGACATTATATGGTAGGGTTTAAATGTGATTCTCAGGGTAAAATGAAGTATTTAGTTTACGCTATACCAGGGACTAAAGATAAGCCAGAGCAACCCTATGGTGGTAAATCTGGATTTGTAACCTGGGTTCCTGAGAAGAGCAAAGATAATAGAGAAACACATGGTTATTGGATAATGTTCTATGATTTTAAAAATTCTATAATAGTTGTTCCTATGAAATAGTGCTATTTTAAGGCTTGTATCCTAGCAATGATATTAATTTACCGCTAGAGGTGCAAGCTTTTGTTATTGAGATTGTAAAGCCAATATTTAAGACATATTCAAAAAATATTATATATGCTTAGAGTTATAAATCAGCATTTAAATTAATATATTTTATATATAGGCAAGCAATCTTATAGGGAGGGGTAGCATGAAGGTTATAGTGCTCAATAGAAAAAGATTAGGAGTCACCCTTGTAATTATTGGTTTAATGGTGATAATGTTAGCACTAGAGAAGCAATTTGATAGCAAATTAAAATATATGGCTCTTATGAATAATAATATGAATGTGTTAAAAGATTATAAAGCCTTAGGGGATAAATTTACTTATAAGTTGCCAGAAAAATGGACAACATCCTTGCAAAGTTTTCCTGGAGAAGAGATAATATATCATAATGACTATATTTCTGAGGATATGAAGATACACGGATTTGTAGAGATCTGGAATCTTAAAGAGGATTTAAAATCCTTTTTAGATAAAAGCAAAGCTATTTCCTTAAAAGAAAATAAAGTTTCTTCATATAAGATAAGTCAGACTAATATTAATAAAAGAGAAGCTTATGTGGTTAATTATATTATTAAGACGCCGCCAGACAAGACTTATGTGGCTTATGAGTATTTTATAAAACTTAAGGATAGGTTTATAAGATTTTCTTTTTTTGTAAATGAAAAAAATTTTAAAGAAGCTATGCCTACAATTTTTAAAACTCTAGTGGAAACTTTTACTTATGTAGAATAACAAGTATTTAAAAAATTTTAATTTGATTTAGCTATTGTAAAGTATTATAATTTTACTAAAAGGAATAAGAGAAGCCTAAAGCTTCTCTTATTTTATACTTGTTTTTATGGGAGGGTATTATGAGACCGGTTTTATTTAGTTTATGGGGGATAAATATTAATGGTTATGGTTTAATGATCGGGATAGGCATTATAGCAGCGGTTCTATTATTCACTAATAGGGCTTCTAAAGAAGGCTATGATGAAGATAGCATATTAAATTTGATTATAATAGCTATAGTAAGTGGCGTGGCTGGAGGAAAAATACTATACATAATTACAGATATACAAGCTATATTAAAAGAGCCAGAGATGCTTAAAGATTTTGGAAGCGGCTTTGTAATCTACGGATCTATAATTGGTGGAGTTTTGGCTTTCTATCTTTATTGTAAAAGGAAAGCTTGGAATTTTATTAAGGTATTTGATATAGCTATACCTAGCTTGCCTTTAGCTCAAGGCTTTGGAAGAATAGGGTGCTTTTTAGCGGGTTGCTGCTATGGAGCGGTCACTGATTTACCTATTGGAGTAGAGTTTAAAAATTCGCCTTTTGCACCTAATGGTGTTCATCTGCATCCCACTCAGATCTATTCTTCTATATTCGATTTTGCCTTAGCCGCCTTTTTATTATGGTATTATAAGAGGGAGCATAGACAAGGCAGAGTTTTTGCTATGTATATGATAATTTATAGTATAGGTAGATTTCTAGTAGAGTTCTTAAGGGATGACCCAAGGGGGGCTGTAGGAGGTTTATCAACCTCTCAGTTTATAAGCCTATTTGTTTTTATTTTAGGAATAGGATTATATAATTTAGATAAAATTAAAGGGAGAATGGTTAAAGTTGAAAAATAAAAAGAGAGCTTTTATATTTATTTTTATGTCTGTTTTAATCCTAGTTTTTTCAGGCTGTTCAAAAGTTGAGGATATGAAAGTTAAGTGGGGATTAAAAAATAGAGATTTTGAATATATAAAGCAAAACAAAATTCAAAAGATTATTATTCAAAGTACTAGAGATACTGGATTTAGATTTATAGTTACGGACAAGAGAACTATAAATGACTTATATGACATATTATCTACTGCTAAGTCATCCAGTGAAAAATCTAATTTAGAGCCTGATTATGTCTTTGAAATGATTGAGGGTTCTGATAAGGTTCATAAGTTTAATTATGTTGTAGGCATTCATGATAAGAATGTAGGAAATCTATATAATGATGACAATTCCTACATTGTTTCTAAGAGAATAGATAATGATATAATTAAAAATATGTCTTCCCTTAGAAAACCAAGGGCTTTTGAGGAACTATATTACGACACTATTTTAAATTTTATAAATATATATGAAAATTCTCTTCCAAAGGATAAGAGCATAGGGGTAAACATAAGCGATGATATAGAAGTAGCTAAGTATATCCTTTCTATAGATGTGGAGGATTTTAAGATTAACCTAAAAAATAAAATGAGCAACATAGATTTGGTAAATAAGAATAAGGATAAATTTGATTATCTAATTAATGTAAAAACCTATGGTTATAAGACTACTATATATAAGAGCATAATAACACTTCAAGATAAAGTTAATAACAATGAAACAAAATATTACGTCTTATGTAAATATGATGAAAGAGCATGGGATATAAAGATAACAAAAACTAAACCAGAAGAGTTTTAAAAAAAGCAAAGGGGGAAAAAACATGAGTAATTGCTCAACCTGCCCAAGTAAAAACAATTGTAAAACTAAGGATACTAATGCAAATTCCTGCGGGAAGGCTGTTCCTAAGCATGGTAATATTAAAAATATAATAGGAGTAATAAGTGGAAAAGGCGGAGTAGGTAAATCTACTGTTACAGGCATTATGGCAGTGGAATTAAGAAAGGCTGGTTTCAAGGTAGGGGTGCTGGATGCAGACATAACTGGACCTTCTATGCCTAGATTCTTTGGAATCAATAATAAAAGAGCTGCTATAATACCTATAGGTGATAAAGAAGAGGTTAAGTTTATACCAGTAGAAACGGAATTAGGTATAAAGGTAATATCTATAAATCTCCTTACAGAGCAGGAAGAACAACCAGTAATATGGAGAGGACCGGTATTAACAGGAGTTCTAAATCAGATGTATTCAGACACAGAATGGGGAGAGTTAGATTATTTGCTTATTGACATGCCTCCAGGCACAGGGGATATAACCTTGACCGTTATGCAAAGTTTCCCTATTTCTAGCATGGTAGTAGTATCTACTCCTCAGGATATGGTATCCATGATAGTTAAAAAGGTTGTTATAATGACAGAAAAGCTTGGAGTGCCTGTAAAGGGTGTAGTGGAGAATATGGCCTATATAATTTGCAATAAATGTGGAGAAAGAATGAGAGTGTTTAGCAAAAAGTCTTCTGAGGAGCAAGCTGATTACTTAGGGATACCACTTATTGCCGAAATGCCTATTAATTTGGACTTAGTTGAGAGTTTAGAGCAAGGTCAGGCAGAAGTATATATAAAGGACAGTTCACAATATGAAATTCTAGTAAAATCTTTTGTATAATATTGAATAAAACTATCACTAAAGATAAATAATAGGTATGGTAAATAATTTTTTATGGATGGTGATATTTTATGAAAGCTTATGTAGACAAAGATACTTGCATTGCTTGCGGGCTATGCCCTTCAGTTTGCCCAGAGGTTTTTGAAATGGAAGAGGACGGGAAAGCTGGCGTTATAGTAGAAGAATTAACAGAAGATAATTTAGATTGTGCTAAAGAAGGAGAAGCTAGTTGTCCTGTGAATGCTATTTCTATATCATAAAAATTAATATATTTTATTTAAGAAGTTGATTTATCTGTCAACTTCTTTTATTTGTCTAAATTTATTAATAAGTATTTTGATGAAACCAGAAGTTTCAACATTCTGGTTTTCTTTCATTGAACTTTATTTATTAATATTATAATATTTTAATAAGGGGTGATTATAATGATAAAGATTATAAAAAATATTAAAGTATACACACCAAAGTATATAGGGATAAAGGATGTTGCTCTAATAGGAGATAAGATTGCTTCTATAGAAGATAGCATAGAGATAACTACAAAGGGTTTAGAAGTGGAAATGATTGATGGGCAAGGAAAAATTCTTACCCCAGGCTTTATAGATGGACATGTTCATATACTAGGAGGCGGTGGAGAAGGTGGCTATAAGACAAGAACTCCAGAGATAATGTTATCAGATATAATTAGAGGTGGAGTAACTACTGTAGTTGGCTGCTTAGGAACAGATGGAATAAGTAGAAACATGGTTTCTTTATTAGCCAAGGCTAGGGGGTTAGAGGAAGAAGGGGTATCTACATATATTTATACTGGCTCCTATAGAGTACCTGTAACTACTATTACAGGAGAGGTTATGAAGGATATCATAGCTATAGATAAGATAATAGGGGTAGGGGAAGTGGCTATATCTGATCATAGGTCATCCCATCCTCATGTAGAGGATATAAAAAAGCTAGTATCTGATGCTAGAGTTGCAGGTATATTATCAGGAAAAGCAGGAGTAGTGAATTTTCATTTAGGAGATAGTAAAAACACTATAAAAATTTTAGATGAAATTATTGAAAATACGGAGCTCCCTTATTCACAATTTTATCCTACTCACATGAATAGAAATCCTTATTTATTTGAAGAAGCTAAAAATTATGCTAAAAAGGGTGGATATATAGATTTTACTACAAGCTCTGTGCCTTTATACTGGGAAGAAGGAGAAGTGAAAGCCAGTAGGGCACTAAAGATCTGCTTAGAAGAAGGGGTACCAGATGATAGAATAACTTTTACTTCTGATGGGCAAGGAAGCCTGCCCATGTTTAATGAGAAAAAAGAATGTATTGGACTTAATGTGGGAAAGGTAACAACTCTTTATGAAGAGGTTAGAGATGCAGTGCTAGTAGACGGAGTACCTTTTGAAAGGGCTATAAAGACCATAACTTCAAATCCAGCTCATATTTTAAAGCTTCATAATAAAGGTAACATAGGTATTGGGAAAGATGCAGACCTAGTTATTCTAGACGAGAAAGAGTTAAAAATACAAACAGTCATAGCTAAAGGTATAATAATGCTTTATGAGGGTGAAGTAAAGGTATTTGGAACTTTTGAAAAGTAAAAGAGTAGTTTTAGTAAATTTTCTTTAAGGATAAATTTATAATGATTTGATATATAGTAAAGAATGTCCCTAGTCAAAGGGACATTCTTTACTACAAACTAGAAAAAATCCATAGGCTTATTATTTGATAAAGTTGGAGCATTATTAAAAGGTATATTTACTGAGTCTCCTACCTTGGAGTTTTTTGGCAACTTAGATAAGGATATATCCACAGTCTCACCATTTTCCAAAGATATAAAGGCATCTATTAAGCTAGTGTCGATAATCTTACCTTTCATAATCTATTCACCTCAGTATTATTCTTAACCTTTATAATAAAAATATACAAAAAGAAGTCCTAAAGGACTTCTTCATCAACATATAAATCTTTATAAATTATCTTAAATACTTCTAAGGCTTCTTCAATTTTAGTTTTCAGTAGATTTTTTTTATTATCAAGCTCTTCTACACCTTTAGGCGTTAGCTGGTATATCTTCTGAAACTTTTTTTCAGGGTCATCCCATTGTCCTACTACTAAACCTTGCTTTTCTAATTTCTTTAGCAAAGGATAGATTCCTCCTGTACTAGGAACCCAAAGTCCATTGGTTCTATCTCCGATTTTATGAGCAATATCATTACCATTTTTAGGTCCTAGACTTAATATATATAGTACATATATGGGCAAAAGTCCTTTAGTAAATACTTGTCCTACGGCCTCTTTTTCTTTTTGAACTTTTTTAAGTTCCGCTAGTTTCTTCTTATATTCTTCATAAAGTCGTTTTTCCTCTGCCTTTAGATCTTCGTTTTGAAAAACAAAATTATCCATTAAATATTAATCTTCCTTTACAACTACAAGTCCTACAAGGCCAGGTCCAGCATGTACTCCAGCAACTGGGCTTATTTCACCAAAACCCAATTCTGATATATTGCTATAAGTCTTAATGGTATTATATACTTTTTGACCTTCCTCTAAAGCTCCTCCATGCATTATCCACACCTTGCAGCGAGTAGATTTTAAATATTCTTCAGCTAAATCAAGTAATTTAGATATAGCTTGCTTCTTGCCTCTAACTTTTGAATAAGTATAGTAAACTCCATCATCATTTACAGATATTATGGGCTTTATATTTAGAAGTTCTCCTATAGTTCCAGATACTCTACCGATTCTACCACCCTTTTTTAGATACTCTAAAGTATCTACAATAAAGTATAAAGAAATTTTTTCTTGAATTAAAGGCAGTTTAGCTACTATTTCTTCATAAGGCATATTAGCTTCTATTAATTTTGCACATTCTATAATTAGAGCTCCAGCACCCAAAGAAAGGGACTTAGAGTCAAACACTGTGGTTGTTAACTTAGGATGATGCTCACTAACCAGCTTTAAGCTGTTAAAGGTACCAGAAAGACCACTGGAAATAGGGATTATAATAGTATGAGTATAACCTTCCTCCTCTAGCCTTGTGAGTAGGGATTCCATGTCATTCATAGAAGGCAGTGAGGTTTTAGGGGTTTCATTTTTCAAACTATCATATACTTCTTGTGGAGTAATATCAACCCTGTCTATATATTCCTTATCTTTATATATAACTCTTAAAGGCAGTATATGAATATTATACTTTTCTATAATATTTTTATCAAGATCACAGGTACTATCTGCAATTAATGCTATTTTTTCCAAAATAAACTCCTCCTAGGATAATAATATAAGTAAATTATATCATATCTGATAACTATATCAATAGTGATATAGTTATCAGATATGATAATGTTAAAAATAAAAAAATATTTGATTGTAAATAATCTGTTAAAGAAATATAATTTTCTTAAGAGGTGTTAGCGTTGATAAAAGAGTATTTGATAATTATATATTCTATTGTGGTTATATTGATTATTTTTATTCAAATGTTTAATATAAAAAGGCTAAAGAGCGAATCAGAAGCAATGAAAAAGCTGAAAAAGGACATCTACTTTCTATGTGAAAATGTGAGTAAGGTTGAAACTAAGGAAGAAGTATATTCTCTTATGTTAGATGCTGCAATAAGATTCGTTGGTAAAGCTGATAAAGGTAGTATTCTCATATTAGAGGATGACGGAAATTTTTACTATAAAGCTCTTAGAGGCTATTCCGATGAATTATATAAAATTCATTTAAAAAAAGAAGAAGTCTATTTATATAGATGTAATAAATTTAAAGATACTGCTATAATTCAAGAACCATTAAAATTTAATGAGCACACCAATAGTGTTGAAACCACAAATTTTTTTAGAAGTATAGGTGCTTTGGATATATATAGTACTATAAGTTCACCTATATATGTAGATGAGAGGCTTATTGGAATGATGAACATAGATATATCTTCAAAAGATAAGGTTTTTGACGAAGAGGATATGAGACTTATAAAACATATAAAGTATGAAATGGAATTAGCCTTGAAGAACTTCTTGGTTCAAGATAAATTAAAATATATGGCTACTCATGATGAGCTTACTAATTTATATAATAGAAGAAGCTTTAAGATGCTTCTAGAAAATGAGATAAAACAAATAAATTCTCAAGCCTACAATTCTATATTAGTTCTAATTGACTTAGATGATTTTAAAAATATTAATGATACCTATGGTCATAATACTGGAGATAAAGCTTTAGTTTCATTTTCTAAAGTTCTTATAAACAATATTTCGAAAAATGATATTTGTGCTCGAATGTCAGGAGATGAATTTGTAATAATTTTTAGAAACTCTAATGAAGAACAGGTAAGAAAAACACTGAATCAGGTAAGGCAAACACTGCTTAATGAGAAGATCGGTTCTGAGGTTATATCCTTCAGCTATGGTTTTTGTAATATAGATTATAATGAAGGACTAACCATGGATGATATGCTAAGTATAGCGGATAGAAATATGTATGAGGACAAGAAGAATAAGTATTGTAAAAGATAGTAAATAAAAGTTGCGACGCAACTTAAGAAAAAAGCGACAGAAGTCGCTTTTTTCAATTCACAGTTCACAATTCACAATGCACAATTATGGAGGATTTTTCTCCGCTGCTCTACGAAAAATCTATAATTATATTTTAAAGTGGCTACGCCACTAAAAAAGTCGTGGCTAAGCATTAGCAAGCTTTATAAATTCCCAATTTTTTCGTAGCGTTAGTGGAGAAAAAATTTCCTCCATTGTGAATTGTGCACTGTGCATTGTGCATTAATAAAAATTACTTTATGTCCACCATATTATTCTTGTCAATTATATTCCACCAGGTATTTCCTTCTGATAAGGGAACCTCTTTGCCCTCTAAATCCTTTAATATAGTAGGGGAGTCCAGGCCTTCTCTAAACCAATTTATCCTTTGATATTTTCCATTGCTTATTACATAGCCTTCTCCCTTTCCTACAAGAGGTATATCTACATGAATTTTATCTTTATTTAGGGTAATTGAGGTTTTTTGTATAACGACATTTTTTACTGCCACAGGCTCGTTATAGGCCTTATCTATAGTTTTAACATTGTCCATATATTTCATATACCTGCCATCTTGAAATTCATAATGGGTGTTATAGAATCTATTTAAGGTTAATTTAACCATATTAGCCTTTGGTAAAGTGTCATTTCCCCAATATTCACTGTCAAATTTGATCTTTACATTTTCTTTATTAGTATAATTTTTCTTTTTAATAAGCTCAATCAGTTTTTCTGAGGATGTATAAAGATTATGAGGGGCTTTTCTAGTCTTGTCCCGCCAATAATAGGAGCCATTTGTCATTTCATTTAGGCTTATAAGATTTTGAGCTTTAATGGAGTTTAATGCATCTTCACTTCCTCCGCAATGGGCAAAAGGGAGCTTAAATTCCTTAGATATATCTATAAAGTAAGAACGGGCACTCCGAATAGGTCCAATTTCTTTAACCGTATTTTTTTGAAATAGTGATATGAATCTAGGTATTCCTCCTTCGGCCATAGTTTCGAAAGTGAAGTCAGCCTTAGAAATACCAGACTGAGGACGCGAGTCTGTTGAATTTTCTATAATAGCCATAAAAGCAACTTTATCTGCATTTTCCTTAGAGGTCTCCTCACCAGTGTAGGGTAAGAAAAATTTTTGAATTTGATTCTGTTTTTCATAACTAGAGATATTTTCATTGAAAGTAGGTATAGTGTCATCTAAGGAGGGCACAGATTTTTTTCCGATATTACAAGAAGAAAAAGCAATACTAGCAGTTACTAAACCAATTAATAAAAGTTTATTTTTCATAATCTCCTCCATAGTATAGGGAAACAACTTTAACTTTTGAATTATACATATATTATAGCGGCTTAAATATACTATTTTGGAATATGTATAAACTTAATTTTTGTAAGTGTTCCCTATATACATTGTACTAAAATAAGAACAAATCTATTTATATATTATATGGATTATAAAAGGATTTATTCTATATAAGTTAATTAATGGTATTTATATCGTTATTTAAATTAAAAATATTTCTGTCAACAGAGATAGGAGTATAAAAAACTTCAAAAAATAGAGTTAGTAAAACCTAAAAAAGAATATTATTCCTAAAATAAGAAAATGAAAATTGCTAATAAATTTTTTCTAAAGTATAATTACTGAGTACAAGATATAGTGCGTTGGAGGGTTTGTGTATGCTACATGTTGTGAAGAGAGACGGGAGAGAAGATGAGTTCAACTCATTGAAGATTTCTGAAGCCATTAAGGGGGCTGCGGAAGAGATTTCCTTTCATTTGAAAGAAAGTGAAGTTATGGAATTGACTCAAAGGGCTGTAAAGTCTATTGAGGAATTAGAAAGAGAAAGAGTAACTGTTGAAGAAATCCAAAACTTGGTAGAGAAAATTCTTTTACAAAACGGTCATAGGTCTATTGGAATAGCTTATTCTAATTATCGTAAGGAAAGAACTAAAGTAAGAGAGATTAAGTCAGATCTAATGAGAGCCATAAGGCAAATAGGAGTAGAGACGGATAGGGACAACGCCAATGTAGGAAATAATTTTAGTTCAAAACTTTTAAGGATAGCTAGCGAATCAAATAAGTGGCATAATTTAGCCTGTATGCCTAAGCATTTAGCAAAGGCTCATGAGAATGGAGATATTTACTATCACGATCTGGATAGTTATAATCTAACTACTAACTGTCTACATATACCCACAAAAGAAGTACTGGAAAGAGGCTTTAATACCGGCTACGGAACTATTAATAGGCCTAGAAGGATAGAGTCTGCAGCAGAATTGTCCTGTATATTACTGCAATCTACACAAAATGATATGTTCGGAGGACAGTCCCACCCAGACTTTGATAATGATATGGCGGTGTTTGTAGAACCAACTAGACAAGAGATAAAACAAGAGTTTATGGAACTAGGTGTCAACGAAGAAAATATAGATAATTTGGTAGAAAAGAAGCTTGGTAAGACTATAAGTCAGGCTATGCAAGGCATAGTATACAATCTAAACACCATGCATTCTCGTGCAGGGTCACAGGTGCCTTTTTCTTCTATAAACTTAGGAATACCTTTTTCAAAGGATGCAGCTTTAGTCTGTGAAAAGTTCTTGTTAGAATATGAAAAAGGCCTTGGAAAAGGGGAGCAGCCAATATTCCCTAATATCATTTTCAGAGTTAAAGAGGGAATAAACAGAGAAAAAAATGATCCTTATTACTATTTATATGAGCTTGCCTGTAGAGTAGCGGCTAAGAGAATGAATCCAACCTTTATGAATATGGATTCAGATTTTAATAAGGTTTACTTTGATAAAGGGGTAATCCCCGCCACTATGGGGTGCAGAACCTACATAATGAGCAATATAAACGGAGAGCCAGGTACTAAAGGAAGAGGAAATATTGCTCCAACTACTATCAACTTGCCAAGGATAGGAATTTTAGCTAAGGGCAATATTGATAAATTCTTTGAATTGTTATTAAATAAGCTAGAATTAGGTAAAGAGGCTTTATTACATAGATATGGTGTGTTAAAGCATCTAAAGGTTAAGGATTTACCTTTTGTGGCAGGTCAAGGACTTATGAAAGGGTCAGAAGGCTTAACTCCTGATGATTCTATAGAACCAATTTTAAAGCAAGGTACCTGGTCCATAGGCTTTATAGGATTAGCAGAAACTTTAACAGCCTTAACAGGTAAGCACCATGGAGAAGATGAAAACTCAAGAGAGTTAGGCATTAGAATAATATCCTTTATAAGAGAATATACAGATAAATTAACTCAAGAGACTAAGTTGAATTGGAGTACTTATGCTACGCCAGCAGAAGGCTTAAGCGGCAGGTTTATACTTCAAGATAAGAAAGTCTTTGGAGAAATAAAAGGTGTTACAGATAAAGATTACTATACTAATGGTTACCATGTGCCTGTAGGCTATGCTATATCTATTAAGGATAAAATTGATATAGAAGCTCCTTATCATAAACTATGTAATGCTGGACACATAACCTATTTAGAGGTAGATGATTGTCCAAATGGCGAAGCTATTATGAGAATATTAGATTACTCTTACAAGCACACTAATATAAGCTACATAGGCATTAATTTCCACATAAGATATTGTAGAGATTGTGGTACTTATCTTCAAAGCGGAGATCAAAAGTGCACCTTCTGTGGAAGTCATAATATTCAAGGAGTATCAAGGGTAACTGGATACCTTAGTTTAGACGAAAGATTTGGACCAGGAAAATATCATGAAAGAGAAGATAGATTAACTCATACCAATAATCAGCCTGGTTATAGAGATTATATATCTAGATAGGTGAGGGTATGGAGGATAATAATAAAGCTATAAGACTTTCGGGATTAATTCATGAAAGCTTAGTCAATGGACCTGGAATAAGAAGAGTATTTTTTTCACAAGGATGCCTACACAATTGTAATGGATGCTTTAATCCAGAAACCCATAACTTTTCCGGTGGAGAGCTATTTGATATGGATAAATTGATTGAGGATGTAAGAGTTAATCCTATGTTAAGTGGCATAACCTTTAGTGGTGGAGATCCCTTTGAGCAGGCAGATAAATTTGCTTATTTAGCTGAAGCTTTTAAGGCCTTGAGATTAAATATATGGTGTTATACAGGTTATACTTTTGAGCATATAATAAAGAACATTGATGATAAACCTTCTTGGAAGGCTCTTATGGAATGCATAGATGTATTAATAGATGGAAAATTTGATGAAGAGGAAAAGGATGAAACTCTAAAGTATAGAGGATCTGGCAATCAAAGAATCATTAATGTACAAGAAAGTTTAAAAAGTGGTAGAGTAATAGTTGAAGAGTTTAAATAGAAAAAAGACTTGGCGATAAACCAAGTCTTTTTCCTATCTATCTTTATTTTGTCTTTTCAAAGAAGTAACACCCACTATTGTGAAGATAGAACCTAGTAAAAGCAAGCTATTCATATTTATAGGGGAACCAGTCTCTGGAAGTACAGCCTTGTCTTTAGGTTTCGCCATTGTGGAGAGTTCAAAAGTTCCTACTTGAGCTGGATAACCAGCTAGTCCCTCTAAAGACTCTCTAGGTATCACTAACATATATTTACTGTTATATTGCAATGATTTTTTAGGTCTAATTATTAAAGATTTATCTTTAATTTCAATTAATCTCTACTATGGTATCTACGGATTTACCATTAGTATCTACTATGGTTATCTCATTAAATTTATCACCCTTTTGCAGCTCCTCATTGAAATACATAGTGATTACTCCATCTACCGGAAGGTTATCATAGCCAAAGGGTTGTCTAGGGCCAGGTCCTATTGTATTCTCTGCAATATTTATTTCTAAATTAGTTTTTTCATTAGCGTTAGAACTTTCTTCCACTTTAGTTATAGTGGAGTAATTAAAAAAAGTTAAAGACAGAGAAAGCGCTAAAAATGTAATAATTCTTTTCATTTTTCTCATAACAAGACCTCCTTGCAATAAAATTATTGACTTGTAGCTAAGAAAGAAATAACCTGTTCTAAAAATAGCTCCTTAGCTTCCATATGGGGATAGTGGCCTACTTGATCAAATATCACTAATTTGCTATTTTTTATATCATTATTAAACTTATAGGCATCATCAAGAGGAATAGAAGGATCTTTATCCCCCCATAGAATCAAGGTTTTGCAGGTAAGCTCTTTTATATAAGGAGCTAGGCTGCCACTATCGCTATCTTCGTTAAATTTTTTTAGCACTTTACCCGGAATCTTATTATTAAAATAAAAGTCTCCATCAAAAATATACTTATCAAAGGTGGATTTATTTGAAAAAGCCTTTAAGTTCATAGATATCTGAGGTATATAGCTGACAAATACTTTCTCTAAAATAAAGGGACTTAAGTTTAGATTTTTTACTTTTTTATAGCCAGCACTATCTACTAGTATTAAGGACTTAATATCCTTTGAATAATAGTAAGCCATATTAAGAGCTACTTCTCCACCCATGGAATGGCCAAGTACACTAAAGCTTTCATAGCCCTTCTTTTTCATTAATTTATAAAGGGTAGAGGCTATATTTCTTTTGGTATAGTCATAATTTAATGGTTTATCTGATTGGCCAAAGCCAGGTAAATCTACGGTAATAATTTTATTCTTTTTTGATAAAGGTTCAATTATATTGTTGAAGTCTAAGGAAGAGGCTAAAAAACCATGAATGAGTAGCAAGGGCTCTCCTTCTCCGTATTCCTTATAATAGATATTAACACCATCAATATTTAGTAGGGAAGAATTTTCAAGTTTGTTCTTAAATTCTCTATTTATTTTTAATTCAAAATAGATATTTAACATTGTTATAGATAGAATTAATAATACTAAAATTAGGGATAGAGTCTTAAAAAGTCTTTTTATAAATTTATATGAAATCATAAGGCAAATCCTTTCTATAAAAATAAATGGAAATAATTCGATATAAGGTAACATAATAATATTTTACAACCTATTGAAATAATATTCCATATATAAAAGTGTTGACTATATAAATTTAAATGTATACAGTTTTATATGTTATTAGATAAGAATTTTTAAATGAGAATAATTTTACGTATTGGAATATTGCTAATTTTAGATTATACTAAAGGTAATAATTTTATTAAAGAATGAATTTCAAATTTTTTTGAGGTGATAATATGAATTTTTTAGTTAGAACAGGACAAAGCATAGAAGCAGATGTATTAGTTTATCCTATATTTATGGAAGACGCTTTAGATAATTTAAGCCAAGATTTAAAAACTGTTTTTGAAGGTTTAAAAAGTAAGGAGAGATTCAAGGCAGAGTTAGGACAGGTATACCTTTTTTCTGAAAGGTTACAAGGAGAAATAAAAGATATTATTTTTGTAGGTTTAGGTAAAAAAGAAGAATTAAGTGCTGAAAAGATTAGAATAGCCTTGGCTAATGTATTAAAGAAAGGAAAGGAGCTTGGAATAGAAAGTATAGCAGTTCAAGCCATAAGCTCTGATAAGCTTTGCTTTAAGAGGACAGTGAAGGCCATGGTTGAAGGTATGGCTCTAGCAAATTACAAGTTTGATAAGTATAAAACCGATAGAAAAGAAGGTAAGTTAAAAGAAATTTACATACTCAATGTAGTTGAAGAGAAGGTTGAAAAAGCTGAAAAAGCTATAAAAGAGGCAGAAGCATTGGTAGAAGCTACTCTTTGCGCTAGGAATTTAGTAAATGAGCCCGCTAATGTAATAACTCCAAAGGAATTAGGAAAGAAAGCTAAAGCTATAGGTAAAGAGGCTGGCTTTGAAGTAGAGATATTTGATGAAAAAGAAATAGAAGCTCTAGGCATGAAGTCCTTCTTAGAGGTGGCAAAGGGTTCAGATAATGCCCCGAGATTTATTGTTATGAGATATTTTGGAGATGAAGATAATAAAAATGATATACTAGGGTTGGTAGGGAAAGGATTAACTTATGATTCAGGCGGATACTCTATAAAACCAACAGATGGAATGGTTACAATGAAGAGTGACATGGGAGGAGCAGCAGCTGTAATAGGAGCTATGAAAGCTATAGCAGAGACCAAGCTTAAGGCTAATGTGGTAGCAGTAGTGGCGGCTTGCGAAAACATGATTTCAGGTAAAGCATATAAACCAGGAGACATAATATCTTCCATGGCTGGAAAGACTATAGAGGTATTAAATACCGATGCTGAAGGAAGACTAACTCTTATAGATGCAGTTCATTATGTTATCGAAAAGGAAAAAGCTACTAAGGTTATAGACGTAGCTACTTTAACAGGAGCAGTATTGATTGCTTTAGGAAATACTACTACTGGAGTAGTAACAAATAACGAAGAGTTCTATAATGATCTTCAAAGGGCTTCAGAGCTTTCAGGAGAGAAGTTCTGGCAATTACCAGCTTTTGATGAGTATAAAAAGTTAATAAAATCAGATATAGCTGATTTGAAAAATATAGGCGGAAGACATGCAGGAACTATTACTGCAGGACTGTTTATAGGAGAGTTTGTACAAAAGAAACCTTGGCTTCACCTTGATATAGCAGGTACTGCTTGGGCGGATAGTGATAAGGATTATATAACTAAGGGAGGCACTGGTGCCCCAGTTAGAACCTTATACTATTTAGTAAAAGAAAAGAATAGTTGTTGTAACAAATAATTTTTTAAATATGAGTAAGTTGAGCTTCAGGGATATTTTTAATATTTCTGAGGCTCTAATTTACAAAAGGAGTGTGAATCGATGAAAGAAAAAAGAGTTCTTAGAATTATTGAAAATATGCAAAAGCATAATTTAAAGCAAATGATAGTTACGTCACCAGCTGCTATATTTTATTTGACTGGAAAATGGATAGAACCAGGAGAAAGATTACTAGCCCTATATATAAATGTAGAAGGAGATAAAAGGCTTTTTATAAATGAGCTTTTTCCTATTGATAAAGATGAGGATTTAGATTTAATAATATATAATGATGTTCAAGATCCTATTAATATAATGAGGGATTTTATTAATAGAGACCAGATTCTTGGCATAGATAAAAATTGGCCTTCTCATTTCTTGATAAAGTTTATGGAGAATAATATAGCTCCAGGCTATGTAAATTCATCCCCCATAGTTGACAGGGTAAGAATGATAAAGGATGAAGAAGAAATAGCTCTTATGAGAGAAAATTCAAAGATAAATGATAGGGTAATGAGTAAATTAGTAGCTCTTATAGCAAAAGATTATGATGAAAAAAAAATCTGTGGAATTCTCTCAGAACTTTATGAGGAGGAGGGAGCTTCAGGATTCTCTTTCCATCCGCTTATAGCTTATGGTAAAAATGCAGCAGAGCCCCATCATGATTCAGATAAAAGCAGACTATCTACTGGGGATAGCGTAATATTAGATATAGGAGGCAGGAAGGATAACTACTGCTCAGATATGACTAGAACTGTATTTTATAAGGAACTAAGTGATGAAGCTAAGAATATATATAATATAGTTTTAGAAGCAAATTTAGAAGCTATAGATAAGGTAAAGCCAGGGGCTAGGTTCTGCGATATAGATAGAGCTGCCCGAGGGCTTATAGAAAATCATGGTTATGGGAAGTACTTTACTCATAGAACAGGACATAATATAGGCATTGAAGTTCATGATTTTGGCGATGTAAGTGCTGTCAATGAAGATATAGTTCAGCCAGGAATGATATTCTCTATCGAGCCAGGAATTTATTTGCCTAATAAATTAGGGGTGAGAATAGAAGATTTAGTACTGGTTACAGAGCAAGGAGTAGAGGTGCTAAATAGCTATACTAAGAAGTTACAGGTTATAGAATAATAGGGAGGCTTAGCTATGGATTATAAAAAGATATATGAACAGTGGCTAGAAGATGAATATATAGATGAAGCTACTAAAGAAGAACTAAAAAACCTTGCAAACAACGAAGATGAAATTCAAGATAGATTTTATAGGGACCTGGAGTTTGGTACCGCTGGGCTTAGAGGTAAATTAGGCGCTGGTACTAATAGAATGAATATATATAATATTGCAAAGGTTACTCAAGGCTTAGCAGAATATATAAAAGAGAAGGGTCAAGAGGCCATGGATAGAGGAGTAGCCATAGCTTTTGATTGCAGACACTTTTCCAAGGATTTTGCTAAAACCGCAGCTCTCGTGCTATGTGGCAATGGCATAAAGGCCTATTTATTTGAAAATTTAAGACCTACACCAGAGCTTTCTTTTGCAGTAAGAACTTTAAATACCATATCAGGTATAGTGGTAACTGCTAGTCATAATCCAAGAGATTATAATGGATATAAAGTATACTGGGAAGATGGTGCACAAATTTTATCTAGTATAGCAGATTCTATATTAGATAAAATAAAAGGGGTAGAAAATTTAGGTCAAGTTAAAAAACTAGATGAAAAAGAAGCCTTAGAAAAGGGCTTATTAAAAATTTTAGGAAAGGAAATGGATGATAAATACCTAAGTAAGGTTAAGGGGCTAGCTATAAGAGAAGATGTGGATAAGGATATAAAAATAATTTATACTCCTTTAAATGGAACAGGCAATATGCCTGTTAGAACGGTGCTTAAGGATAGAGGTTTTAAAAATATAATTGTAGTGCCAGAGCAAGAAAACCCAGATCCTGATTTTACTACGGTGGGATATCCTAACCCAGAGGATACCAAGGCATTTAAATATGCTGAGGAATTAGGAAAGAAAGAAGGGGCAGAACTGCTCATTGCTACGGATCCGGATTGTGATAGATTAGCTATAGAGGTATTAGATAAGTCCACAGGAGAATATGTAGCCTTTACAGGAAACCAAACAGGAGCAATTTTAATAAATTATATACTATCAGGCATGAAAGAAAAGGGAACCCTTCCTGAAAAGGCTGCTATAGTTAAATCCATAGTTACTGGTGATTTAGGCAAAAAAATTGCAGAGGATTATGGAGTAAAGACTTATGAAGCCCTTACCGGTTTTAAAAATATATGCGGAAGAATACCTGAATTTGAAAGAACTAAAGAGGCTAATTTTGTATTTGGCTATGAAGAGAGCATAGGCTATGTGACAGGAACCTTCGTAAGAGATAAGGATGGAGTGAGCTCAGCTATGCTATTATGTGAAGCTGCTGCTTACTATAGAAAACAAGGTAAAACTTTATTAGATGTTTTACAGGATTTATATGAAACTCATGGATATTACAGAGAAAAGCAAATATCTCTCATATTAGAGGGTATTGAAGGTAAAGAGCGTATTGACAGAATGATGAAGAGCTACAGAGAAGCCTTCCCTGAATATATTAATGAGATAAAGGTAGAAAAGTATATAGATTATGAAACAAGGGTTAATTATAATCTTCAAACAGAAGAAAAGCTTCCTGTAGACATACCTAAATCCAATGTTTTAAGATTTTTCTTAGAGGATGGAAGCTGGTATGCTGTAAGACCTTCAGGCACAGAACCAAAAATAAAGCTATATATTTATACCATAGGGGCAAGCTTAAAGGAAGCGGATGATAAGATAGAGATGATTGAAGGAAAGGTACTTTCTAGGCTGGAGGAAGTAAAATAAAAGGAAAGATTTTTTGTAATGCACAGTGCACAATTCACAATGCACAATGGAGGAAATTTTTTCTCCACTAGCGTTACGAAAAAATTATAAAATAAAAAGCAGAGCTTGAGCTAAATGATTAGCCCAGCTTTGCTTTTTTAACATACCTAAATTAAAGATTTTTCGTAGAGTAGCGTAGAAAAATCCCATTAATTGTGAATTGTGCACTGTGAATTGTGAATTAAAAAATGCCTTGCATTTTTTAAAACTCTGCAGTTTTTGGTGTTCTTGGGAATGGTATAACGTCTCTTATATTTGATATGCCAGTAATGTACATTATCAATCTTTCAAAGCCTAGACCAAATCCAGCGTGTTTTGTTCCACCGTATTTTCTAAGTTCTAGATACCACCAGTAATCTTCTTTGTTAAGACCAAGCTCTTCTAGTCTCTTTTCAAGTACATCTAGTCTCTCTTCTCTTTGGCTTCCGCCTATGATTTCACCAACTCCAGGCACTAGACAATCCATAGCTGCTACAGTCTTTCCATCATCATTTAATCTCATGTAGAAGGCTTTTATCTCCTTTGGATAGTCAGTGACAAATACAGGTTTTTTAAATATTTCTTCAGTTAAGAATCTCTCATGCTCTGTTTGAAGATCAGTGCCCCATTCTATAGGATAATCAAAGGTTTTTCCTGATTTCTTAAGCAAATCTACAGCTTCCGTATAAGTTACATGAGCAAATTCTGAATTTACTACATGATTTAATCTATCTAATAAAGTTTTGTCTATAAAGCTGTTAAAGAACTCCATTTCCTCAGGAGCTTTATCCATAACATACTTAATAACATACTTTAACATATCTTCAGCTAATTTCATATCGTCTTTTAATTCTGCAAAAGCTATTTCAGGCTCTATCATCCAGAATTCAGCTGCGTGTCTAGCAGTGTTTGAATTTTCGGCTCTAAAAGTAGGTCCAAAGGTATATACCTTTTGGAAGGCTAAAGCAAAGGTTTCAGCCTCTAATTGACCACTTACTGTTAAGTTAGTTTCCTTTCCGAAGAAATCCTCAGAATAGTCTACTTTTCCATCCTCTGTCCTTGGAGGGTTTCCTAAATCTAGAGTGGAAACTCTAAACATTTCTCCAGCGCCTTCAGCATCACTTCCTGTTACTATTGGAGTGTGAGTGTAAACAAAGCCTCTTTCTTGGAAGAAGCAATGAATAGCATGAGCAGCTAAGGATCTTACTCTAAAGGCTGCGGAGAAGGTGTTGCTCCTTGCTCTTAAATGGGCAATAGTTCTTAGATATTCCAAAGTATGTCTTTTCTTTTGTAGAGGATAGTCTGGAGAAGAAAAACCTTCTACTACTACATTTTCTGCCTTGATTTCAAAAGGCTGCTTTGCTTCTGGAGTAGCCGCTAAAGTTCCTTCTACTATAAGGGAAGAGCTAATGTGAAGTTTAGAAATCTCCTTAAAGTTTTCTAAATCTTGTTCAAAAACTACTTGCAGGTTTTTGAAGAAGGTTCCGTCGTTTAACTCAATAAAGCCAAAGGCATTAGAAGCTCTTAAAGTTCTTATCCAGCCAGCCACCTTTACTTTTTTACCAATATAAGCTTCACTGTTTCTGTAAAGCTCTTTAATATCAACAGTTTTCATGATATCATTCCTACCTTTCCTTATAAGGCATCTCCCAAAAAATAACTAGTCAGTCTACTCGTCTATTTTGCGTAATACTGCGTCCACTATTAATGGAACCTGTGTCCTTGCCTTACACAAAATATACTTCGCATCTTTGGCTATTTATTTTTTTTACGATGCCTAATTAATTTTTTATAAATAAAAAAAGCCCTACATCCCCAAGGGACGAAAGACTATACTCCGCGGTACCACCCAATTTGTCTATAAAAAGACCACTTTATCAGCACATCTTAATGCTGCTCAATGCATAACGGTTTGACTCCGTCTAAGCCTACTAATCATAGTAAAACAAACTATGGATTTCGGTTAGAAACTCAGAGATGTTCTTCAATATAAGCATCGTACTGGACTTTCACCTTAACCAGCTCGCTGAAACTACATCTTATAGCTACTCTTCTCTTCACAGTTTTTATATTTAAAATTATTATATTATATTTTACACCAATTAATTCAATAATGCAAATATATTTTTAAAAAGTTAATCATATAACTATTTAGTAGATATAATTATTTGGAGGAATAAATGTGTTTGATGTAAATGAGCAATTATTAATTAAATACAATGAAATAACAAAGATAAAATATTTAATGACTTTAAATTTTAAAAACCCTGTCTATGATATGTATAGAAAGGTTTTAAATGATAAGTTAGCAGAGGTTCAGTTAATAATTGAATTTATAGAGCTAAAATATAGCTCCAATAATTTTAGAGGAGTGAGAGAGTCATTAAAGAAATTTACTTTAAAAGATTTAGCCTTTTATGATGGCTCTAATGGAAAACCAGCCTATGTAGCCATTAACGGCAAAGTTTATGAAGTTACCAATGAAGCTACTTGGGGTGGAGGCACTCATTTTGGGCTAGTAGCAGGAAAGGATTATAGTAAGGAATTTAATAGTTGTCATGAAAATAGCAATATATTGGGAAAGTTGCCCTTGGTAGGTGATTTGATAAATGGATAATAGAAATAAATGTTGTAAGGCTATGGATGAAGTGGTGGTAAAGATTAAGGAAAAATGTAGGGAGATTACCAAGGATATGAAAGAAGGAAAATATCGTAAGATGAACCTTATATGGTTTGAAGCTAATGGGTGCTCAGGAAATATAATATCTCTTTTAAATGCTTCAGACCCCGAGGTTGGTTACTTTCTGAAAAATATGGTTAATATTACCTACGAAAATAGTATAATGTCAGATCAAGGACAAAGAGCTTATGAAAAATTTTTAGATACTCTTAATACGGAATTTATTTTAGTAGTAGAGGGGGCAGTATCCTTAAAAGATAATGGAAAATATAATATTGTAGCTACCTATGATGATGTAGAAATTACGGCGAAGGATGCTATAAAACTAGCTTCGAAGAAAGCAAAATATATTTTAGCGGTAGGCAACTGTGCTGCCTATGGAGGAATTAGTGCTGCAAGCCCCAACCCCTCAGAATGCATAAGCCTGCCAGAATATATAAAGGATAAATGGGTTATTAGACTACCAGGATGCTCTTGTAATCCCTATTGGGTGGTAGGTACCATAGGAGAGCTAATAACTAGAGGGCTTCTTGAGATTGATAAGGACAATAGGCCCCTAGAGTTCTATGGCAATACTATCCATGATGCTTGCCCTAGGAGGGGATATTTTGAGAAAAAGATTTTTGCCAAGGCTTTAGGAGATAAGGAGTGTATGCTGAGACTGGGGTGCAGAGGGCCAGTAACTAGGGCCAATTGCCCTATAGTGGAATGGAATGACCATTCTTCTTGGCCTATAGGAATAAATACGCCTTGTATAGGCTGTACAAATCCAGGGTTTCCAGATAAAATGGAACCCTTTGTAAGATATTAAAAAGGGTTTAGGAGAGTTTTTATGAGTGTTAAATTAAACATAGATCCTTTAACCAGAGTAAGTGGTTTTTTAAAGATAGAAGTACAAGTAGAGAATAATAAGATAATAGATGCTAAATGCACTGGCTCCATGTTTAGGGGCTTTGAACTCATGTTAAAAGGCAGAAATCCCTTAGATGTTATATATTTTACTGAGAGAATATGCGGTATATGTTCTACGGCTCACTCCTATGTATCTTCACAAGCTATGGAAAAGGCCATGGGAGTAAAGGTTTCTAAATTAGCTATGTATATAAGAGATTTTATCCATGGTGCTGAATTTTTACAAAACCATTTAAGGCATTTTTATTTGTACGCTTTGCCAGATTATGTACGTGGACCAAGAATAAGTCCAGTTTATAATGAAAGCTTAAGAGATTACAGACTTCCAGAGAATATAGAGCAAAGAATTAATACGAATTATATAAGAGCTTTAGAAATGAGTTCTATGGCTCACCAGATTTTAGCTTTATTGGCAGGAAAGGCTCCTCATAATCATGGGATTTTCATCGGAGGGGTTACAAGTAACTTAGATGCAAATATCATATTTACTGTAGAACAAAAGCTTAAAACCATCTCAGATTTTATAGAGCATAATATGCTGATGGACTTACATGACATAGCAGAGTATTATAAGGACTATTTTACTAAAGGCAGTTCTGGCAATAATTTTCTAAGCTATGGATTGTTTGATAACTATATTGAAAAAGATATATTTTACGTAAAACCCAGCGCAATGATTAAAGGACAATTAGAAGGCTTTAACGCTGATTACATTGATGAAAGCATAAATAATTCTTGGTATGAAAAAGACCCTAAGGGAGATATATCAAGTGATAGGAATAAAGAAGGAGCTTATAGTTTTGTGAAAACTGCCCGCTATAAGGATGAAGCTATGGAAGTAGGGCCACTAGCTAGAATGATATTATCCGGTGAATACAAAAAAGGAAGTGCTTCTATGGATAGAATAGTATGCAGAGTGCTTGAAGTAAATAAAATAGCTATGATAATGCAAAATATTTTAAAGCTTATAAAAGAGAGTTATATATCAGCAAATAGTCTAGAATTTAAAATCTATGAGATACCAAGTATTGCCAAGGGAGAAGCTCTTAGGGATACTACCAGAGGAGCCTTAGGTCATTGGTTAACCATAGAAGATAAGACCATTAATACCTATAATATAATAACTCCTAGTGTGTGGAATCTTGGACCATCAGAATCTCCAACAAAGTCCTTGGGTATAGTAGAGAAGGCTTTAATAGGAACTGCTATAGAAAATATAAGTTCTCCAGTGGAAGTAGGTAGAATTGTAAGGAGCTTTGACCCATGCATATCCTGTGCTACCCATATATATGGCAATAATTTTATGGACATAGAGTACAACATAATATGAGAACTATTAAGGTTATAGCCCTAGGAAATATCTTAATGGGGGATGACGGGGTAGCCATAGAGGTAGCTCAATATCTGATGAAGAACATAAATTATTCCAATATAGAAATTCTAATTGGAGAGACAGATGTGGATTATTGTATAGAAAACATAAATGAAGAGGACTTTTTAATTATCCTAGATGCTACATACATGGGACACCATGTGGGAGAACTATCATTAATAAATCTAGAGAGCATCAAAGAAGATACTCTGCTAAAGGAATCGCAGCACAATTTAAACCTTTTAGATTTGCTTAGTATATATAATAAAAATAACAAAGGCTACTTTATAGGCATAAAGGTTAAGGACATAGATTATAGAATAGGCCTCAGCAAGGAAGTAAAATATAGATTTAAAGGGATTTGTGAAGATATAATGGCGCTTATATTATATTTTGCTTAGGAAAACATTGGTTAAATTTTATTAGGAGTGGACATAAAAATCTCACTCCTAATTTTCTTACTCTATGCCAGACTTGTACGAATGTATAAGTATCTCAGGGAAGTTTTTCATTTGCATATCCTTTACTGTCTTGCCATAGTTATAAGGTATTTCTATAATGCTTGTCTTAATACCACTTTCCTTATCTATATCAATCAATGCATAAGTGCAATTTGGTCTTCCTATCTTTGGCTTGCCCACACTGCCATCATTTAATAATATCTTGTTACCATAATTTTTTGTATAGGGTATATGAGTATGAGCACATACTAGCATATCGTACTGTAAATTATTCATTACTTCATTAGCAGCATCACTGCCTTCAATCATATATTCATTTATTGCTCTTGGACTTCCATGAACAAAATGAAGAGTTTTGTCAAAGAATTTTAAGGTTAAACTTTCGGGGAGGTTTTCTAAGTAAGCCTTATTTAATGCCCTCAATTCTTCTACTGTCCAAGGTAGTGAAAAGCTATTTACAGAAGTTTCTCTTATATAGCTGAATTTATTTTCTACCACAGAGGTATCATAATTACCTTTTATACATAGGATTCCCCTTCTTCTTATAAGGCCTATGACTTCATTAGGGTGAGGACCGTAACCAACTAAATCTCCTAGGCATATTATAGAATCCACATTTTGCTCATCTATATTTTGTAGTACCTCCATCAGTGCATATAAATTTCCATGGATATCACTTATAACTGCAATTCTCATATTTTTACACCCCTGTTTTGAAAGATTTCTTAGTATTTTTATTATATCACCATGAAAAAAAGATTAAAAATAAAATATAATAAAAAAGCTTATCTTCTCAATTTAGAAGATAAGCTTTTAAATTTACTATTTATGCGTAGCCTCTTTCTTTTCATCGCCTGCACCTCTAGTAGGAACAGTAGAGGCAATGAATCCAACTAAGATGGACACTAGTGCAGGGGCAGCTATATTTACATAAGCTATATAACGAGTTTTATAAAGTACTAAGGCTGTAAGCACAGTGATTACTACTGTGGCTACAAATATGTATAATACATATTTGGCAAAGGAGCTCATAAGCTTTTCATAGATTCTATGGCGAGTTGGGCCACTTATTATGTTTTTAAAAATAAAGAAAGAAATCAATATTATAACTAAATTTGCTCCTGAGGATATTAAAAAATTTTTCATACAATACACCACCTAACTAAGCATTAACTTATTTAGCTATAGTATTGGCTATTTTTTAAAATTTTACGCAAATATTAATAATTTAATAGCATAAATTTTAAAAAATATATGTAAAACCAAAAGCCATGCATAAATAGGAAAACAGATTTCCTCATATACATGACTTTTTCATTTTATTTTTTCTTAACATTGTGAAAAAATTCTTTAATTGTGAATTGTGCACTGTGAATTGTGCATTAAATTAAGCTCCTTCATTAAGGAATTTGTATTGTGACATATAAAGGTTATAGTATATACCTTTTAGCTTCATCAACTGCTCATGGCTTCCAGCTTCAGCGATTTTACCGTCATTTATGACCATGATTTTATCGCAATCTCTAATAGTGGATAGTCTATGAGCTATAACAAAGGAAGTTCTTCCATATAGCAATTTCTTTATGCCTTGTTGTACCAATCTTTCCGTATAAGTATCTATATTTGAAGTAGCTTCATCTAAAATTAATATTCTAGGATCTGCTAATAATGCTCTTGCGAAGGAGATTAGCTGCCTTTGGCCGACAGAAAGTCTAGAACCTCTTTCACTTACCTCCGTATCATAGCCTTTTTCAAGCTTCATTATAAAGTCATGAGCATTAACAGCCTTTGCTGCTGCAATTACTTCCTCGTCTGTAGCATCTAGCTTACCATATCTTATATTTTCCTTAATGGTAGTAGAAAATAAAAAGGTATCTTGAAGCATTATGCCCATTTGAGATCTCAGGGATTCAATTTCTACATTTTCTACATTTTTTCCATCTACTAAAACTTCGCCTTGGTCACAGTCGTAGAATCTGCTTAAAAGGTTTATTATAGTGGTTTTACCAGCCCCAGTAGGTCCAACAAGAGCTATGGTTTCTCCAGCATTTATTTTAAAACTAACATTATCTAAAACCTTTGAATCATCTTCATAACCAAAGTTTACATTTTTAAATTCTACATTACCTTTGATTTTAGGCATTTTTACAGAATCCTTAATATCTGTTATATCTGGATCAATATCCATTATCTCAAAGATTCTTTCTGCGGCAGTGAAATTAGTGATTAAGGTATTATAAAAATTGCTTATATTCATAATAGGTCTCCAGAACATGCCTACATACCATGTAAAGGCAATTAAGGTACCTACAGTGATAGCATTTGTTTGTGTTAATTTAAAACCTACCCAAAACACAATGACAGAGCCTATACCCCAAGAGGTTTCAACTAAGGGCCAAAATAAATCATTGAGTTTTACAGCGCTGATAAAGAAATCCATAAGCTCCGATACCAGGGAGTTAAAGGTTTTTGAGGTATTCTTTTCGTTAGCAAAAGCTTGAACTACTCTTATACCAGAAAAATCCTCATGAGTGTAAGCATTCATATTAGAACGTTTCTTTCTATACTCTTGCCATCTTTTCCTAGACACTGTCTCTATAAAAAACATGCTGATAAATAGTAATGGAAGTATGGTTATAGTGGCTAGGGCTAATTTATAGTTCATAGAAAACATCAATATAGTTACACATACAAGGCTTAATAGTTCAGGTATAAAGCTGGTTATGCTGTTGGTAAAGAGCTCTTGCAGTGCATTTACGTCTCCAATGACCCTGGCTAATATTTTACCTACAGGTCTATTATCAAAGAAAGAAAAGGACAATTTTTGAATATGGGTATATAGTTCGTGTCTTATATTTATCAATATTTTATTTGTCACTGATGACATCATCATAATTCTTTTTCTTGAAGCTATCATGGCTGCAAAGTTTAGCAAGGTCATTGCTAAGGCTATTAAAAATAATCCTTTAAAGTTTGAGGTATCTATATAATCATCTATGGCTATTCTTAAAAGATAAGGATTTAGTAGTCCGCATAACATAACAAATATCATCAATAGAACTACTAAAATTACCTTTATCTTAAAGGGTTCAATGTATTTAAATAGTCTAAAAGCTATGTCTTTTTTTGACTGCTTGTTTAAAAATTCATCTTGCTTTACTGAATTTCTCGCCATTATACCACCTCCTCATTACCTAGATCCTCAAAGTCTTTAAATTGTTCGCTGCATATATCATAATATCTGCCCTTTAATGTTAGAAGTTCCTCATGGGTTCCTCTTTCTACTATTTGTCCGTTATCAACAAACAGAATTTGATCTGCATTCTTTACAGCAGAGATTCTATGGGCGATTATAAAGGTAGTAGCATTAACCTTTCTTTGGCTTAAATTTTTTAATAGACTATATTCTGTTTCCATATCTAAAGCCGAAGTAGAGTCGTCGAGAATTATGATAGGAGCCTTTCTAACAAGGGCTCTAGCAATGGAAATTCTTTGTTTTTGCCCACCGGAGAGGCCTATACCTCTTTCACCAATGATGGTTTCATAACCCTTTGAAAGCTCTTCTATAAAGTCATTAGCGCAAGCTAGTCTGCAAGCTTCTTTTATATCCTCCATGGTGGCTTCCTTATTTCCAAACTTAATGTTTTGCTCTATGGTATCTGAGAATAGAAATACATCTTGTGACACCACAGACATGTTACTTCTAAGCTGATCTAAATTGAGTTTTTTAACATTTAAACCATCAATTAGGATTTCTCCTTCACTTACATCATAATATCTTCCGATTAAGTTTACGATAGAAGACTTACCTGAGCCAGTAGTACCCATAATAGCGATGGTGCTTCCTGCTGGTACGTTTAAGTTTATATTTTTTAATATATATTCTTCATCGTATTTAAAGCTAACATTTTTAAAGTTTATATTACCTCTTATAGAAGATAAGGAAAGAGAATCTATGGAGCTTTTAATAGTAGGCTCTGTATCCATTATGGCAAATATCTTCTTGGCAGAAGCATTATTTTGAGCCATCATATTTGTTAGCCAGCCTAGCATTCTCATAGGCCATATGAGGTTCCATATATATTCACTAAAGGCTACTAAAGTACCTAAGGTGATTTCATCCTTAATTACCAAGGAACCTCCAAAGGTAATCATTATAACTATAGAGATATTAGTTAAAAATTCTATGGGTGGAAAATGATTTCCGATGATTTTAGCCTGATCCATATTTAATTCATAGTTAGTTTTATTCATATTTAAAAATTTTAGTATTTCATGTTTTTCCCTAGCAAAAGCTTTAACAAGTCTTACTCCAGCTATATTTTCTTGAGCAGCGGTATTTAATACTGCACCTTGATCACTTAGCTTTTCATAGGAGTTCATTATTTTTTTCTCCAGCTTCATAGCTATATAAGCTATGGGAACCATTATTATTATGCAGGCTAAAGCCAGCTTCCAGTTTAGATAAAATAAAATTGCGGTGCTCATTACAAAATATATTATATTCTCAACAAATAATCTTAAACCAAAGGATATGGTTCTCCAGATATTATCTACGTCTTCACCTATTCTTGACATAAGCTCACCAGTATTCATTTTGTCAAAATAGCTAAAAGGCAAGCTTTGAATATGGTCAAAAAGGCTTTGCTTTATATCAATATTGACTTTTGTGGATAGAACATCGAACAAGTACTCTTTTATATATCCAAAAACAGCCTTACCAACAGTTATTATTACTAGACCTAATAATATTTTTGGTAAAAGGCTAGCTTGTTTCCCTGTAATAACTTTATCTATAAGTTCTTTTCTTAAGTAAGGGTTAAACATATCAATTATTATGGTTAAGAGCATAGATATTGATGGTATTATCACTAGTAATTTGTGTTTCCATACATAGTTAAAAATTCGCTTCATTAATTAATTCCCTCCTTTTTTAGCAAATAAAAAAACCACGGTGTTACCCATGGCTTTATAATATAAGAATATAAGGCGCGCGCCTCCCCTATAAACTAATAAAATAAAATATAAAAGGCCATGGGCACGATAACCCATGACCTTAAATTACTATTAATTAGTGCATTTAAGAATCACATACAAAGTACAAGCTAAAAGCCTTGCACTTCTATTGAGATAGGGCTACCGCATATAGATTTAATTGTTACTGTATTGAGTTGTGCATTCATCAAATTAAATTGTACTAATCCGAACATTAGTCCTACCTCCATTTATCAAAATTTACTTTACCTTCTTATGATACAATCTTTTCCTATTGCTGTCAATACAAATTTTTCTAAATTATCTTCCTTTTTAATTTTTGAAAAACCCAAGGAAAGGTTAGAAGCTTAACCTTGAGTTTGTTATACTAGTCCATTAAATACATTTCGCCCAGCTTTACAATATCTCCAGCCCCTAAAGTTAAGAGAAGATCTCCAGGAGATAATTTGCCTTTAACGTAGTCTAAAGCTTCCTCGAAACTATAACTATTTATACATTTTATTCCTCTTTCTCTTATTCTGTCACCAAGCATTGTAGAATTAACTAGTCCATTATCTTTTTCTCTAGCAGCATATATATCCATTAATATTAACTCATCTGCATTATCAAAGCATTTAACAAAGTCCTCAAATAGACTTAGAGTTCTAGTGTAAGTATGTGGTTGAAAGGCACAGAATATCTTATTATGAGGATAGTTTTTTGCAGCTTCTAAAGTAGCTTTTATTTCTGTAGGATGATGCGCATAATCATCTACCACAGTTACTCCATTTTTTACCCCTTTAATTTCAAACCTTTTATGAGCATTAGCAAATTCATTTAATCCCTTTACAATTGCTTCTCTTGGTACGTCTAGTATAAGAGAAACACATACACTGCTCAAAGCATTTAATATATTGTGCTTTCCAGGTACATTTAAGGTAACCCTAAATAACCTTTCTTCCTCTTCATATACATCAAAAGTAGCACAGCCCTTTTCGTTAAAACTTATGTTTTTAGCTTTTATATCCCCAGCATCAATACCATAGCTTAAGGTGTTACATTGAGCCTTACATAATACTTGCTGTACTCTTTCATCATCAGCATAACCGATTAAATAACCATCCTTTGGGATTAGTGTTGAGAACTCCTCAAAGGTGGATTGAATATGATTTATATCCTTATAATAATCTAAATGATCCGCATCGATGTTTAAAATAACTCCTATATAGGGAAAGAACTTTAAGAAAGATGCCTTATATTCGCAGGCTTCAGTAATAAAGTATTCACTTTCTCCAGTGCGGAAGTTACCTTTTATAACATCTAATTCTCCTCCAACTAATATAGTAGGATCTAAATCTGCTGCTAAGGTTATATGAGATAGCATGGAGGTACTAGTGGTTTTCCCATGGGTACCTGATATGGTTACATTATATTTATGTCCACGCATTATAAGTCCTAAGAATTCTGCTCTATCCATTAAAGCAATATTATTTTCTTTAGCGTAAATGTATTCGCAGTTATCTTCTTTTACCGCAGCAGTATATACCACTAAATCTACATCTTTTATGTTATCTTCACTATGTCCTATATATATTTCTGCTTCTGCCTTTTTTAAGCCCTGTACTATATGAGAATCCTTCATATCAGAACCTGAAACCTTATAGTTATTTTTTAATAATATGGCAGCTAGACCACTCATGCTTATGCCGCCAATGCCAATAAAATGAACTTTTTTATTTTTATCTTTAATAAAATCAAAAGCCAAGCCATACACCCCTTTTAATGTTAAGATCTTTCTTTTAATAATTATATACATATTTTATAGAAAAAAATACAGTATAATATAAATTATTATAAGAAAAGTAGAGCTAAAAGGTTACAAACTTTAATAGTAAGGCTAAATAATGTCCTCTACTGTTAAATTTGTATTCTTAGATAGATCTATATATTCCTCACCTACCATAACAAAGGGTCTAGTAATGTTATTTATATCGATTTTTAATATTCTAGCTTTTTTTCCATTGCTTAATAGAGTGTATTCTCCAACATAATAATCTATCATGTTTTTTATGAATACATTACACAGATGAATATCTAGCTTTCCAAAGCTTTCTTCTTTTAATGCTTCTAAAGCTTTTAGAGGACAATCTTTTTTCTTATATGCTCTATTGGAAGTCATGGCGTCGAATATATCAGCTATGGCAATTATTTTAGCATATATATGGATTTTTTCTTCTGTTAATTTTAAAGGATAGCCAGAGCCATCCATTCTTTCGTGGTGCATTAGCACAGCCATTTCTACAGAAGGATCTATGTAGGGGATAGCCTTTACTATTTCGTAGCTTTTTACAGGATGAGTTTTTATAATCTCAAATTCCTTCTTTGTTAGAGAGCCTTGCTTGTCTAAAATAGCATTGGGAAGCTTAGACTTACCTATATCGTGTAACAAACCAGCATAGGTAATTAACATTATGTCTCTAGAAGTCATATTTAACCATTTGGCCAACATGGAGCTTAATACAGCAACATTTACAGAGTGGCGAAAGATATAACAATCTGCATCTCTAGAATCAATTACATTTTTTATTACGATACCTATATCTTTAAGCTCAGTTAATATGTTTTCAGATAACGAGCGGATACCTTTTATATCAATTTTAGAACTAGAGATTACCTCATTGAATATTTTTTCTGCTTCATCCGAGAATTTTTCAAGATGTACTTCAGTCTGCTTAAATCCTTCAGAGCCTCTCTTTTTCTGAATTTCTAAATCAGATTCCTCTAACTTAGAATAGACTTGTACCAAATTAGTAGAATATAAACTTTGAATTCTCTCTATTACTCTTTCATTAAGCTCTGTACCTTTGTTTACAAGCTTAACATTATTTATATATAAATCCTCAGCCAATATCATGCCACAGGATAGTTGAAAAGGGCTTAGCTTTTTTGTAGTGTTAAAATTCATAGTAGGGTGTACCAATCCTTTCATTGGAATAATATAAAAAATTGCTTCATTGGAAAAAAATATTAGTTAATTATTATTTTACAATAATTCACTAAATATATAAATAAATATCATACATAATTTACATAAAAATATCAAAAAGAAATTCTTTACATTAAAATATTGATATTAATATTAATTTAGAATAAAATATGAATAATAACAGGAATATTAAGAATAAAATTCGTAAAAATACAAAGAATATGTAGGTGATAAAATGGGTAGATTTACTAGAAATAACCGGGTGGTAGCAATAACTAAAATTTTGATGGAAAATCCAAATAAAATTATAGGATTGAATAGATTTACTGAACTATTAGATGCTGCTAAATCTACTATAAGTGAAGATATTTTAATTGTAAGAGAAACCCTTGAGAAGCTTAACCTAGGAAAGGTTGAAACTGTGTCAGGGGCTGCAGGCGGGATAAAATTCTTAACAGATATAAGTAAAGAGGAAACCCTAGAATTTATAAAGGACTTATGTCTGCTATTAGAAGATAAGAGCAGAATAGTACCAGGAAATTTTATTTATATGACGGATGTTATGTATAATCCTCATATAATAGGAAAAGCTGGAACTATATTAGCAAGCTTTTATAATAACTTTCAGGTTGATTGTGTGGTCACAGTAGAAACTAAGGGAATACCTCTAGCATATGAGGTAGCAAAACGATTAGGTGTTCAATTAGTTATTGTAAGAAGAGACAATAAAGTTACAGAAGGACCTACAGTAACTATTAATTATGTATCAGGCTCCAGTGGAAGGATACAAAACATGTCCCTATCCAAAAAGTCCTTGCCTAAAGGAAGCAGATGCCTTTTCATAGATGATTTTATGAAGGCAGGAGGTACCGCCTTAGGCATAATGGATTTGCTAAAAGAGTTTGATAGTGAGTTAATAGGTATAGGGGTGCTAGTAGATAATATTGAGACTAATAAAAAACTCATAGGAGAATACGTATCTATTGTTGAATTTTTAGGTATAAATGAAGAGGGAAAAGCTTTGATTAATCCCTCGAAATGCTTTAAATAGGAAATTTTCAAAAAATTTATTTGTTTTTTACATAAAAAAAGAGGAAAAACAAAATATATATAGAAATATATAGTTTATAAAGCATCTTGGAGGTGGATTTTAATGCAAATTACAGACGTAAGAATAAGGAAGATTGCAGCAGATGGTAAGATGAAAGCGATAGTTTCTGTAACCTTCGACAATGAATTTGTTGTTCATGACATAAAGGTTATTGAAGGACAAAATGGGCTTTTTATAGCTATGCCAAGCAGAAAAACTCCAGATGGAGAATTCAAAGACATAGCACATCCAATTAATACTCAAACAAGAGAAAAAATACAAAGTGCTATTCTTGCAGAGTATGAAAAAGTTAAGAACGATGAACCTGAAGTTGCAGAGGTTGTAGAGGAATAATGATAGGAAGGAGTTTTATACTCCTTTTTATTTTTTGAAAATTACCAAAATAAAATAACCGTCATTTGGTGTTGAAAATGCTAGATTTATAAAATATAATATAGAGGGCAATTAAAATTGTACGTGAAAGTTTTAACCTAAATAGTATATGCTATTTAATATTATGTGCCATAAGGAGTGGTATAATGTATAAATGTGCTATAATAATGGCTGCAGGTGAAGGCAAAAGGATGAAATCCAGTACTCCAAAAGTATTGCATAAGGTTTGCGGACAAGAAATGGTTAACCATGTTATTGACAGAATGAGATCGGCGGATATAGAAGAAGTTAATGTGATAATAGGAAGAGGAGCGGAGCTTGTAAAAAAAGGAACAGAGCATAAAAATGTAACTTACTCCTTTCAAGATAAGCAATTAGGAACTGGCCATGCTATAATGTGCGCAGGGGAATTCTTAAAAGATAAAAAAGGAACCCTAGCTATTTTTACTGGAGATGCTCCACTTATTAGAGAAGAAACTGTAAAGAGACTTTTACAATTCCATGAAGATAACGGATTTAAAGCTACTATTTTGACTTCTCGCATAGACAATCCTACTGGTTATGGAAGGGTTATAAGAGAAAAGGATGAAGTGGCTAGAATAGTAGAACACAAGGATTGTAGTGAAGAGGAGCTAAAGGTAAAAGAAATAAATGCAGGAATGTATTGTTTTGATATAGAGGCACTTAGAGATAGTTTGGGGAAATTAAACAATAATAATGCACAGGGTGAGTATTATCTCACAGATATTATAGGTATATTAAAATCAGAAAATAAAAAAGTAGGAGCCCTTATAACAGATTTTGAAGAGACTATAGGAGTAAATTCTAGAGTAGAGCTTGCAGAAGTAGAAAGAATACTTAAGCTTAGAATAAATAAAAAGCACATGGATAATGGGGTTACTATAATAGATCCAAGTAATACCTATATAGGCTCAGAGGTTAAGATAGGTCAAGATACCATTATTTATCCAGGAAATTACATTGAAGGAAACACTGAAATAGGCAATGAGTGTATTTTATACCCTAATTCTAGAATAAGCAATAGTATAATTAGTCATAAAGTTACTATACAAAGCTCTGTAATCTTAGATAGTAAAATCGGAGAGGAAACTACTGTAGGACCTTTTGCTTATATAAGACCAGAAAGTAACATAGGTAAGCATGCTAGAATAGGGGACTTTGTAGAAATAAAGAAATCTACCATAGGTGACAATACAAAAGTATCTCATTTAACTTATATTGGAGATGCTGAGGTAGGGGAAAATTGCAATTTTGGATGTGGCACTGTAGTAGTTAACTATGATGGTAAAAATAAATATAAAACAATTATTGGCAATAACGCTTTTATAGGATGCAATACTAATTTGGTTTCTCCTGTAGAGGTTAAAGATGATGCATATATAGCAGCAGGATCTACCATTACAAAAGAAGTTCCTAAGGGAAGCCTTGCTATAGCTAGAGCTAAGCAGGTAAATATAGAAGGATGGGTAGAGAGGAAAGGGCATAAAAAGAGCAAGTAAAACATCTTGTTTATACAAGTTTTTAATTTTAAGGAGGTCTTCGTAAATGATAACCCATGGTAAAAATATTAAAATATTTACGGGTAATGCACATCCCCAGTTGGCTAAAGATATAGCAGATATCTTAGGTATACCTGTAGGTAGTTCTAAGGTAGGAACTTTTAGCGATGGAGAAATATCCGTAGATATTAATGAAACTGTAAGAGGAACAGATGTGTTTGTAGTTCAATCAACTAACTCCCCAGTTAATGATAATTTGATGGAATTACTAATAATGATAGACGCATTTAAAAGGGCTTCTGCAGGAAGAATAACAGCAGTAATTCCTTACTATGGATATGCTAGACAAGATAGAAAGGCAAAATCAAGAGATCCTATTACAGCAAAACTAGTAGCAGATCTTATAACTGCTGCAGGTGCTGATAGAGTTCTTACTATGGATCTTCACGCATCACAAATACAAGGATACTTTAATATACCATTAGATCACTTATTAGGAGTACCTATTTTATCTAGATATTTCTTAGATAAGGGATTTGGAGAAAATGAAGATGTAGTTATAGTATCGCCAGACTTAGGAAGCGTTACAAGAGCTAGAAAATTTGCGGACAGATTACATGCTCCTATAGCAATTATTGATAAAAGAAGGCCTAAAGCAAATGTTTCAGAGATAATGAACATCATAGGCGATGTAAGAGGAAAGACTGCTATATTAGTAGATGACATGATAGATACTGCAGGAACCATAGCTAATGCGGCTAATGCCTTAAGAGATTTAGGTGCAAAAGAAGTATATGCTTGCTGCACTCATGGCGTATTATCAGGACCTGCTATAGATAGAATAAATAGTTCTGCCATCAAAAAATTAGTTATGCTAAATACCATCAAATTACCTGAAGGAGATAATCTGGAAAAATTTGTTTCTCTCTCGGTAGCACCTATTTTTGCGGAAGCTATTAAGAGAATATATGATGATGTACCATTAAGCAAATTGTTTGAAGAATAAGATTTAGAATTATTGGCTGTTTCGGAGTGGAAATTTAGTTTCTATTTTGAAGCAGCCATTTTTATTGTCTATTAATCCTCAGTTACAATTCTATAATTGTACATTGATTAAAAGTTACAGTATGTTAACTAGTATAGTTTATGAATTTATGGTAAATTTATAATATAAGTGATTAAACATTAAAAGGAGCGTGCTAGGTATGGAAGGAACTATAGCTAAGGTTCTAATAGTTGATGATGATGAAAATATATGTGAAGTTATAAAAATGTATTTGCAAAGCTCAGGTTATGATACAAGGCTTTGCCACGATGGGAAATTAGCTCAAGAAGCCTTTACTGAGTATAAACCAGATTTGGTGCTTTTAGATATAATGCTGCCACATGTAGATGGTATTGATGTATTAAAGTGGATAAGAAAAGAGAATGAAACCCCTGTTATAATGCTTACGGCCAAAGGGGATACCTTTGATAAAGTTCTTGGGTTAGAGCTAGGAGCTGATGATTATATGGTAAAGCCCTTTGAACCTAAAGAGCTTATAGCTAGAATCAAAGCTGTAATGAGAAGGTATAATGTGGAAGGTGGAAGTAAAGAGACTTTAAACTTCCCAGATTTAGCTATTGATGTTAATTCCTACACAGTGATATATAAAAATGAAGAAATTAAGATGCCGCCAAAGGAATTTGAATTATTGCATTATTTGGCAAGCAATAAAAATAGAGTGTTTACAAGAGAACAACTACTATGTGAAGTTTGGGGATATGATTATCCGGGAGATTCCAGAACTGTTGATGTTCACGTTAAAAGGTTAAGAGAAAAACTTCATGGAGGACCTAATTGGCAATTAGAAACCGTATGGGGTGTGGGTTACAAGTTTGAGGTGAAATAGATGGTGAAAAATAGCCTTGTTTCTAAAATGATAGCTGCTTTCACATCCATAACAGCTATAAGTTTTATAATTATTGCAACTATACTTTCTGTATGGTTTCAGAATTATTATTTTGATCAAAGAAAAACTCAGATGGATAAGCAAGGACAATTAATAGCAGAATCCGTAAAATCTTATCTTAATGATCCTCAACAAGAGATAAGTCTATATAGATTAAGAATGAATATGGCTTTTGTAAGTGATTTAGTAAGTGCAGATATATTAATTTCAGATAGTTATGGCCTTGTATATGCGATTTCTAATACGAAGTATTCTGATTATCTATCTAAGAATTTAGGAATAAAGGAGATGGATGAGCTAAGGTTTGGAAGGACCATTGAGAAAAAGGGCATTTATGATAAAGTCCTAGATAAGGTAGTATATGTTTATATGAAGCCAGTTTTTGATGGAAGTTCTTTTAGAGGCGTAATAGCTATGTATACCCCTGTAGATCAAATAAAGACACCTCTTAAGAGAGTGTACTACATAATATGGATAAGCGCTATTTTAGCTGTTATTATTTGTAGCATAGTAATTTATTATTTTTCCCAAAGAATATTAATAAAACCTTTATCCCAAATAAATGCTGTGGCAAGAAAAATTTCTAAAGGAGATGTGGAACGAAGGGTAAATATAGATTCTAACGATGAGATTGGAGAATTAGCAGATTCTTTTAATACCATGGCAGATTCTCTTGAAAAAGTAGAAAAAAATAGAAGAGAATTTATGTCTAATGTATCCCATGAATTAAGATCCCCTATAACCTCTATAAAAGGTTTTATCGGTGGAATTTTAGATGGAGTAATACCAAAGGATAAGGAAAATTATTATTTAACCATAGCCTACGAGGAAATTCAAAGACTTACAAGACTTATAAACGATCTATTAGATTTAGCAGCTATGGAAGCTGGAAAGTTTTCTTTAAGAATTTCTGAGCTGGATATAAATGAAATAATTAAGCTTTGTGTTATAAAATTTGAAACTAAAATAAATGACAAGAAGTTAAAGGTGGATGTAGTATTTCAAGAAGAGCATCTATATGTAGCTGCGGATAGGGATAGGCTTATTCAAGTTATTACTAATTTACTTGATAATGCAGTTAAGTATGTAAGCGATGAGGGAAATATAAAGATAAATACTAAAATAAAAGGAAATAAAGTATTAGTTTCAGTGTTTAACGATGGACCAAGCATACCGGAAGAGGATATAAAGCACATTTGGGAAAGATTCTATAAATCCGATAAGTCTAGAACTTCAAAGGTTAGCACGGGATTAGGTCTTCCTATAGTAAGAAATATATTAACTCAATTGGGAGAAGATATATGGGCAGAAAATAAGGCTAAAGATCAAGGTGTTACCTTTATCTTTACTTTAACCAAAATATAAATGTTATAAAAAAATAATCATTTTATAATACTTTGTTCATATATATTTAAAAATATTGAAGTATAATATTTTTATAATTATAGGAGGTGCCTTATGGAGAGCGGTAAAAAAAATGCAGATACATATTTAGATAATAGAGATAAAGATTGTACAACTTCATCAGAGCACTGTGTAAACTATGGAGAAATAAACTTTATTCAAAATAAAGCCAAACGAAAGATAAAGTATATGTTTAAAAGTCTTTCCTTTGTTTTGATAGCAGCCATATCAGGAGCGGTTACCGCTGACTATATTGTAGAAAAAAAATACTCAAAGATAAATTATGGATTAGTAGGTAATATTCCTATAGTTAACTCAAATAGTGATGATGGAAATATAAAGCATCGTGATGTTCCAAGGAATGATATAAATATAGTAGCTGAAGAAGTTAGTTCTTACATTGTAGGAATAAGCACTAAGGCAGATGGGTTTAATACAAACTCTGTAAGCAAAAATACAGGTTCTGGTATAGTCTTTGATTCAAAAGGATATATTCTCACTTATGGGAATCTTATAGAGGGTGCTCAAAAGATTTTTGTAAAGTTACCCAGCTATGCTAGCAAGCCTTTGGAAGCAAAATTAATAGATATAGATAAGCTTTCAGATTTAGCTCTGATAAAAGTTGAAGTAGATAATTTACCCGTTCCTAAATTTGGAGACTCCTCAAAGGTTAAGATAGGAGATACAGCTATAGCTTTAGGCAACCCCTTAGGAGAAGATATATCTAGTTCTGTAACTGTAGGAATCGTTAGCTCTAACAACAGAAAAACAGAGATTAAAGATTCTAAAACTTCTGATAGAATTTCGTACTTTAAAATAGATGCAAAGGTAAATTCCTATAATAATGGAGGCGCTGTATGCAATTCTCTAGGAGAAATAATAGGAATCAGCAGCTTGAAGTTAACACAGCAATATAATTCAGAAGGGGTAGGCATAGCCTTATGCATAAATGAGGTAAAACAAATAGCGGAATCTTTAATGAACTATGGAAGAGTAAAGAGACCGGATCTAGGCTTTGTTGGAGCAGGAGTGACTTTGGATAATAAGGGCATAGAAGGAATTTATGTTCAAGAGGTTTCACCTGGGAAAGCTTTAGCTAATGCAGGAGTGAAGCCCACAGATATCATAGTTGAATTGGATGGGAAAAAGCTTAAAAAGATCCAGGACATACAAGCTATTATAGAGAACTATAAGGTTGGAGATGTAATAAAGGGAAAGATATGGAGAAATGATAAGGCAGAGGATATAACCATAACCTTAATGGAACGAAAATAAATCTGTTTTAAAAAGAGACTTTCAAAAGTCTCAGGATGTTGAAAAACCCCATCGGATTTTATGAAAATCCTGATGAGGTTTTTTAACAGCAAAAAAATCCATACTGTGGGCGTAGGTAGGTGAAAAACTCACGTAAAAATTGGTATTTTCTCTCCTAAGAGTACGAGCATTGGCGTGATAACACCAATGCAATCTTCTTTATATTCTGTGCTACTGATGTTAGTAGGCACTGTTCACTAACTTTGGGTAATCCGCGGAAGCGAGCGTAGCGAAGCCCATGCAGTTCTTTTGAATCTGCAAAGCTTCGCTCAATAGTTTCCTTTCTACGTTTATAGATACCGTTACCTTTATCAGATCTAAGAAAGTCAAAAACCTTTTCCTTTAACTCCTCCCATACATGCCGTCTAATTGTCCTGACATCAGCTTTATCTGATGTCAAGCACTTTTCTCGTAACGAACAATTATCACAGTAGAACTTATCACTTACATATTCTTTATATCCTTGTCTTGTTGTTGTCTTATAACGCAATGGTGCTGCACCTGGACAAACATATAGATCATGTTCAGGTACATACTGAAATCTTAGTTTAGTAAATTTGCCTTTTACATGTGGTCCCATTCTAAAACCTAACACTGCCTGATAACTTTTTTCTGAGAGTTTCTTTATAGTTGGAGCTGTTGAATATCCTGCATCAGCTACTGCATACTTAGTATCAAACTTAAATTTGTCTATTATTGTGTCAACTCTATCCACATAAGGTTCGTCATCATTGATATTTCCAGGGGTTACGTAGCTATCAAGGATAATGTTATACCTACCATCAACAGTTCTATGCTCAAGGTAAAAGAACCCTTTTGGCTTTCCATCTCTTGTCATAAATCCGCTATCTGGATCAGTTGTACTTACTTTTCTATTCTTCTCTATTTTATCTGGAAGCTTTTTTTTTAGAGGTGTCTGACCATGGTCTTCTCTTGACTTATTTACTGCATCATCAAGATCATTTAGATAATCTTTGGTTGATGCAGTTATTTCTTCATTGGTGAATTTATTCTTATTGGCATTTGCCTTTATATGTGTAGAATCTGTATAAAGTATCTTGCCACTTACCAGTTTTTTCTCAATAGCAATGTCCACTATTTTATCAAATATCTTCTGGTATACATCTGATTCGCTAAAGCGCTTAGTTCTATTTTTGCTAATGGTTGAATGATCTGGAATCTTTTCTGATAACGAGAAACCCAAAAACCATCTATACGCTATATTAACTTCAATTTCTTCTACAAGTCTTCTTTCTGATCTTATTCCAAATATGTAACCTATCAGTAGCATCTTAAAAAGAACTATCGGGTCAATAGCTGGTCTGCCATTATCAAGACAGTAATACTCCTTTGTTAATTCTCTAATAAACGAGAAATCAATGCACTTATCAATCTTTCGTAACAAATGATTTTGTGGAACCAAGTTTTCAATATATACTAATTCTAGTTTCTGCTGTGCAGAATTATTTTCTTTAATCATGCTTTATCACCTCATACTATCCTATGAGTATAATATTCTACACCGAAGTTAAAAATCCTTTTTGCAAAGAAAAAATACCCGCCACAGCGGGTATTCCCATAAAATGTTTATCAACAGTCTGAGACTTTCAAAAGTCTCTTTATTATTTTTGCTGTATAATATAATATTATATAGGATAGTGATAAAACATGGAGGAGAATATAGAATGTACTTAGTAGTAGGATTAGGAAACATAGGAGCTCAATATGAAAATACTCGCCATAATGTAGGATTTGATGCTATAGATTTAATCAGTGATAAGTATAATATATCTGTGAATAGGATAAAATTTAAAGGAGTCTATGGAGAGGGGAATATAGGAGGAGAGAAGGTAATATTATTAAAACCCTCTACCTATATGAATTTGAGTGGTGAAAGTATAATACAGGCTATAAATTTTTATAAGATAAGCAATGATAATATAATAATTATATATGATGATGTGAGCTTAGATGTGGGAAGGATGAGAATAAGAGAAAAAGGTAGTGCGGGTGGACATAATGGTATAAAGAATACTATATTGCACTTAGGTAGTGATTCCTTTCCAAGGCTTAAGATAGGAGTAGGACAGCCTAAGAATGATATGGTAAATCATGTTTTGGGTAAGTTTTCTAAGGATGAGAGAGAAATTTTAAATAAAGTGTTAGAAGGGTCCATAGAGGCTGTAGAAGTCATGATAAAGAGTGGAGTTACTGAAGCTATGAATAAATTTAATGGATTTATAGTAAATGCTTCGAAATAGTGTTTTATATTTAAGGCGGTGTTTTAAATGAGATTGAATGGTCTAATGACCCCATTAAAAGGGAATAAAGACTTTAAAGAAGTAATAAATAACGTAAACGCAACCAGATTCCCAGTAGGTATATATGGCATTTCAGAATCGTCAAAGGCTTACATGATATATGGAGTTTATGAAGAGCTAGAAAAATCATTTTTTGTAATAACCCATAGCGATATGGAAGCTAAGAATTTATATGAGGATCTAAGTTTTTATACACCTGAGGTATATTATTTCCCCACGAAAGAGGTAGTATTTTACAATGTAGATGCTATTTCGGGAGATTTAAGGTGGGAAAGAATAAAGGTTATAAAAGAAATATTAAACCATGAAAGAAAGATAATCATAACTTCTATTGAGGCTTTAGCTCCTTGTTATACACCTATTGAACTATTTAGAAGCCATATATTTAATTACGAAGTAGGAGATTCTTTGGACATACAGCAATTAACTCAAAAATTAGTCCAGTGTGGTTACGAAAGAATGGAGCTAGTAGATGGCAAAGGACAGTTTTCTATTAGAGGCGGTATACTAGATATCTTTCCTCCTACTAGCATGTATCCCTATAGAATAGAGCTTTTTGGAGATGAAATTGACTCCATTAGGACCTTCAATGTAGAATCTCAAAGAAGTATAGAAAAAGTAAACTCTATAGAGATTTTTCCAGCCAAGGAGATAATCCTTACCAAGGAAAATGTGGAGAGAGGATATAATTTAATAAAAGAGGATTTAGAAAAGTTTATAAGTTCTCCAAAAAATAAAAAGAATAAGGAATTAGTTAATAAAATTAACCAACTAGTAAAGCTTAATTTAGAAAGCTTAAAGGAAAGCTGGAGCTTTGAAACTATAGATAGTTATTTGCCCTATTTTTATGAAAAGCCTTCAAGCTTCTTTGATTACATGGCAGAGGGTTTTATAGTTTTAGATGATACTCAAAGATCCATGGGGAAATTAGATAGCGTATACACTGAGTTTGAAGAAAGCTTTACCTCTTTTTTACAAAGAGGAGATATATTGCCCTATCAAGGGAATTTAATGATCCCCAAAGAAACTCTGGTGGAGAATTTGAGCTCCTGGGAAATATCAACTATTAATGCCATAGCTAAAACCACTCCTAGGATTACACCACGTTCTATGGCAACCTTTTCACAAATAACTCTACATAATTATCATGGACAACTAGATTTTCTGATAGAAGATATAAAAGATAAAAAGCAAAAGGGATATAAAACTATAATATTATCAGGCACAAGGCCTAGAGGTGAAAGGCTTGTAGCTACCTTGAGAGACCTTGGCATAGAAAGCAGCTATAGAGATATAGTGTCTGATATACAATTTGGAGAAGTTGTAGTTACTTTTGGTAATCAACTAAAAGGTTTTGAGTATCCAGAATTAAAGCTTTGTGTAATATCTGATAAAGAAGTTTTTGGAGAAGCAAAAAGAAAAACTAGCAGAAAGCTATCCAAGGGCAAAGGAGTAGCTAAGATAAAGAGCTTTGCTGAACTGAAGCCTGGGGATTATGTGGTTCATGTAAATCATGGTATAGGAGTATATAAGGGGGTAAGACAGCTAGAGGTTCAAGGGCATAAAAGAGATTATTTAGAAATAATCTACGATAAGGAAGATAAGCTTTATGTGCCTGTAGAGCAGCTAGATATGGTTCAAAAATATATAGGCAGTGAAGGGAAAGCACCTAAAGTTAATAAGCTAGGGGGAAGTGAGTGGGCAAAAGCTAAAAGCAAGGTTAAGAAATCCATAAATGAAATAGCTGAGGATTTGGTTAAGTTATATGCTGCAAGAGCTACATTAAAAGGCTATAAGTATTCCACAGATACTGTGTGGCAAAAGCAATTTGAGGAGGAGTTTCCATATGATGAAACCCCAGATCAAATTACATCGTTACAAGAGATAAAAGCTAGCATGGAGTCAGATAAGCCTATGGATAGACTGCTCTGCGGTGATGTAGGCTATGGAAAGACTGAAGTGGCTTTAAGAGCTGCCTTTAAAGCGGTTATGGATGGCAAGCAGGTGGCTTTATTGGTGCCAACTACTATATTAGCAGAACAACACTATAACAACATGATTAAAAGATTTTCAGATTTTCCTATAAAAATAGATATGGTCAGCAGATTTAGAACCGCTGCACAGCAAAAGGCTACTTTAAAAGGCATTAAGGAGGGCAATGTAGATATTTTAATAGGTACTCATAGGTTAGTATCAAAGGATGTACAGTTTAAAGATCTAGGACTGCTAATTATAGATGAAGAGCAAAGATTTGGAGTAACGCACAAGGAAAAGATAAAAGGTCTAAAAAAGAATATAGATGTGCTTACTTTAAGTGCTACTCCTATACCTAGAACTTTGCACATGTCCTTAACAGGGGTTAGAGACATCAGCGTTATTGAAACTCCACCAGAGGAGAGGTATCCAATACAAACCTATGTGGTGGAATATAATGACCAGCTCATAAGAGATGCCATAGTTAGGGAGTTAAATAGAAAAGGTCAGGTCTACTTTGTTTATAACAAGGTAGAGGATATAAAAAATATGGCTACATATATTCAAAATCTTGTTCCTGAATCTAGAGTAGGTATTGCCCATGGTCAAATGACGGAAAGAGAACTTGAAAGCGTCATGATGGATTTTATGAAGGGGGAAGTAGATGTATTAATTTGTACCACTATCATAGAAACGGGCATAGATATACAAAATGTAAATACCATGATTGTATATGACTCAGATAGAATGGGATTATCTCAGTTATATCAATTAAGAGGAAGAGTAGGTAGATCTAACAGAATAGCCTATGCTTATTTTACCTACAAAAGAGATAAGATATTAACCGAGGTAGCAGAAAAGAGGTTAAAGGCACTAAAAGAATTTACAGAGCTAGGATCTGGATTTAAAATCGCCATGAGAGATTTAGAGATAAGAGGGGCAGGAAATATGATGGGCTCTGCTCAGCATGGGCACATGGCGGCAGTAGGATATGATTTATATTGCAGGATGCTGGAAGATACTATAAAGCTTATAAAAGGTGAAATAGCTCAAGAACCTGTAGAAACCACTATAGATATACATATCGATGCATATATTTCAGAAAAATATATAGAAGATGAAATTCAAAAGATTGAAGTTTATAAAAAGATTGCGGCTATTGAGAGCTATGATGATATGATGGATATAATTGAGGAGTTAGAAGATAGATTTTCAGATATACCTCAAGCGGTTTATAATCTAATAAATATAGCATATATAAAGAGTATAGCTAAATTATTAGGTATAGAAGAAATAAAAGAAAAGGGCAATGAAATTATATTCCAGTTTGAAAATAAGGGTAGAGCCAATGAAAAATTATTTAAAGCCCTTATAGATAAATATAGTAAAAATATTGTATTTAAGTTTGGAGAAAAGCCTTCTTTTGGATATAAACTCTCTACTATAAAAAGAGAGGAAATATTAGGAGTGTTTAAAGAATTATTAGAATATATGAAGGAAGCAACAAATAAATAAATTGCAACATTTACAAAATTTTGCTATACTTATGAACGACATTAATAAAAAATTAATTTGCATTACAATATAAAAGTATTTATAATTGTAAAGAGATTATTAAAGAGATTATGAAGAGCGGGGGAATAAGAGTGAAAAACGTAAAAAAGATAGTTGCAGCTGCTATGTTATCTATATTTACCATATCCTTTGCGGGCTGTAAGATGATAGAAAAAACACCTGAGGCTATAAAGAAAAGTCCTGTAGCTAAGGTTGGTAAGGAAACAATAACTAGAGGTGAGCTAGACGAAAAAATGGCACCAGTAATAGAACAATTAAAACAGCAATATGGTAATGACTATGAAAAAAATGACTCTGCAAAAGAAATATTGATGGAGCAAAAAAAGCAATTGTTACAGTCCTTAGTTGATGAGAGGGTATTGCTGTTAAAAGGAGAAGAATTAAAGTTAGTACCAGAACAAGCTAAGCTAGATGAAGAAATAAATAAAAAGCTTGAAGAAATAAAGTCAGTGTATGGCAATGATGCTCAAAAGTTTGCAGATGCATTAAAAGAAGCTAATTTAACTGAAGAGGCTTTAAAAGGCTATATAAAAAATCAAGTAATAACTTCTAAAGTATACGATAATATGGTAAAAGATGTTAAGGTAGATGATGGCCAAATTGAAAAATATTATAATGAAAATAAGGATGCTGCTTTTACAGAAAAGCCAGGAGCAAAATTATTCCATATTCTAGTGGACTCTGAAGATAAAGCAAAAGAAGTTAAGGCTAAACTAGATAAAAAAGAAGATTTTGCTAAGCTAGCTAAAGAATATGGTACAGATGGTACTAAAGATAGCGGCGGAGAGCTAGGCTTTATTGAGTATGACAATGCAGGCTATGATAAAGACTTTATGGATGCAGCTAGAAAGCTTAAAGAAGGGGAAATATCTGGACCTGTGAAAACTCAATTCGGATATCATATCATAAAAGCTACAGAGTTAAGAACTGAGCCAAAAGTTAAAAAATTAGAAGATGTAAAAGATCAAATAAAAGAAAAATTAATAGATGAAGGTAACAGAACTGCTTATACTAAAACTTTAGATGAGTGGAAAAAGGCATTAGGAGTTAAGACCTACGAAAAAAATCTATAATCTAAAAACATAGAGAGTTTGCAATATTGTTTGCAGACTCTTTTTATTTATTCATAGTCTTTGTTATAAAGATATAAATTTGGATAAGTGAAATAAAAACCTACATTTGTGTATAAAATTACATATTTAGAAAGATAATATTATTGCAGATATAATTATATACTTTAAAATAAGGAGGTAAGTTACAAATGAAGGCGACAGGCATAGTTAGACGTATAGACGATTTAGGTAGAGTTGTAATTCCTAAGGAGATTAGAAGAACCCTAAGAATCAGAGAGGGAGATCCATTAGAAATTTTTACAGACAGAGAAGGTGGAGTAATACTAAAAAAATATTCCCCTATAGGAGAATTAAGCGATTTTTCAAAAGAATATGCAGAATCTCTTCAGCAAGCTATTGGACATATAGTGCTTATAGCAGATAAAGATGCATTTATATCTGCTAGTGGTGCTCCTAAAAAAGATTACTTAGAAAGAAAAATAAGTAACGAACTTGAAAAAATTATGGAAGATAGAAAAACTGTTTTACTAGAAGAAGGAAATAGCAAAGTAATTCCTTTATACAATGATGAAGAAATAGAAGGGAAATATTCTAGTCAAGTTATATCTCCTGTAATAGCAGAAGGGGATGCAATTGGAGCAGTTATAATACTATCAAAACAAAGCGGCGAAAAGTTTGGAGAGCTAGAATTAAAGCTTGCTGAAACTGCATCCGCATTCTTAGGAAAACAAATGGAACAATAAATGGCAGCATAGTCTGCCATTTCTTTTTTTGATACTTTAATGATTGTTGACATAAAAATTATTATATATTCAATGAAAGTATGATTTTTATGTAATATTACCTTCGACTTTAAAATAAGAATAATTATACTATAGGAGGCTATGAAAAAAGGTGTTCTATAGGTTTCGCTACACCACGGGTGGAACCCCACGAGCGGTCCGCGAAAAAGAATACCTAAGTTTTTCACATCCTCCTATACATAAATTTTTGATTCGGAGGTATGGAATGAAAAAGCAATCTTTGATTAAAGGAACTTTGATTCTTGGAGTGGCAGGGATTTTAGCAAAATTTTTAGGATTATTTTTTAGATGGCCTTTGATAATGCTTATAGGAGATGAAGGCGTAGGATATTATCAAATGTCTTATCCCTTATATATGTTTTTTGTGGCTATAGCATCTGGAGTTCCTGTAGCTATATCAAAATTAGTTTCAGAAAAAAATGCTATGGGAGATAGGGAGGGGATTTTTAAAGTATTAAAGGAAGCTTTGCTTCTGATGGGCTTTATGGGGATAGGAACTACGGCTATATTGTATGCCTTATCAAAGCCTATTATAAGTTTCCTCAAGTGGGATCCTAAGGCTTACTATTCTTTATTAGGAATAGCTATAGCACCTATGATAATATCCTTAATGAGTGCCTTTAGGGGTTTTTTTCAAGGTCTTCAAAATATGAGCCCTACTGCTATATCTCAAGTTTTAGAACAATTTGGAAGAGTGATATTTGGAGTTGGACTAGCCTATATATTGCTTCCAAGAGGAATAGAATTTTCAGCAGGAGGAGCTGCTTTAGGCGCGGCAGCTGGAGGGATATTAGCGGGAATATATCTTTTCATTAAATATTTAAAGTTAAAAAGTGATTTTAATGTTTTTAAAGTTAAAAGTGATGAGAAAATATTATGGAAGCTAATGTATATTGCCATACCTATATCTCTAGGAGCTACTGTGGGCACCATAATGAATCTCATTGATTCTATACTTGTGCCACAGAAGCTCTTAGAAGCAGGCTTCACTTATAAGGATTCTACAATTTTATATGGACAGCTTACTGGCAAAGCCTCAGTACTAGTTAATTTACCCTTGACCTTGTCTATGGCTCTTTGTGCTTCCTTAGTACCTATAATTGCAGAGGCATATATTCTTTCAAGAAAATATGAAGTAGTAAATAGAGTAGATGTGGCCATAAAGCTTTCAAATACCATAGCTTTTCCAGCTTTAGCAGGATTATTTTTCCTATCTTATCCTATAATGAACTTAATTTTCCCTGGGCATAGTGAAGGACATAATATACTTAGATATTTATCTCTAAGTATACCTTTTATAATAATGGCTCAAACAACCACAGCAATCCTACAGGGAACCGGGCATTATATAAGACCTGTTCTAAATTTGACCATAGGATGCATTATAAAGATATTGCTGACTATGTTTTTAGTACCTATAAAAGAAATTAATATCTATGGGGCCGTCATAGCCTCTGTTGTAGCTTATGTTATTGCTTCCTTACTCAACTTAGGTTCTCTTAAAAGAAAATTGAAGGTAGACATAAGATATTATGATTCTATAATAAAACCAGCCTATTGTTCTATAATAATGATTTTGGTAGTATTAGTAATATATAAATTTGTTTATGGCAATACTTATAGCAATGGAATTTCTTGCTTAATATCTATATCCTCAGGTATTATAATATATATACTGCTCATAGTGATAACGGGTATATTTAAATATAGTTATATAAAGAAAAAATTATTTAAGTCATCTTCAAAAAATAACTAACTATTTGTTCTCAGGTGACTAAAAAGTAAGGAGAGAAGCTCATGATTAAAATATTAGGTTTAGGGCCTGGCTCCAAGGAGGCTCTTACTACAGGAACTTTAGAAGCACTAAAGGGAAATTCAAATATTTTCTTTAGAACAGAAAAACATCCTACGGTAGAATATTTAAAAGCTATAGGAATAAACTACACTACCTATGACTATGCCTACGACAAATTTGACAATTTCGATGAGGTTTATAATTTTATAGCCTTAGATTTAATTTCAAGATGTGAGGAACTAAAAGAAGTTATATATGCAGTGCCGGGACACCCTTTTGTGGCAGAAAAATCTGTTAGAAATATTATAAATTTGTGCAAGGCTAAAGGTATAGAATATAAAATTTACCCAGCTGTAAGCTTTATAGATGCTATGATGGAAGCATTAGATATAGACCCTGTGGAAGGTCTTAAGATTATTGATGCCTTCGATATGGAGAATCATATTCTAGACAAGAGAATAGGTACAGTTATAACACAAGTATATGATAATTTTATAGCATCAGAGGTTAAAATAAGACTTTCTGAATACTATAGAGATGATACAGAAGTCTATTATGTCCGTGCCGCAGGCATAGAGGCCATGGAAAGTATAAGAAAAATACCTCTTTATGAGATTGATAGGCAGGAGGATATAGACTATCTTACTTCTATCTATATTCCTAAAGATCTAGACAATAATAGGGATTTTAATGATTTATTAGACATTATGGATACCCTAAGAGGAGAAAATGGTTGTCCTTGGGATAGAGAGCAAACCCATGAATCTTTAAAAAAGTATCTCATAGAAGAATGCTATGAGGTTATAGAAGCCATCGATGAACAAGAAGATAACAAAATAATAGAAGAACTAGGAGATGTACTTCTTCAAATAGTATTTCATGCAGCTATAGCTAAAGAAGAGGGATTCTTTAATATTATGGATATTACTAAAGCCATATGCGATAAAATGATACTAAGACATCCTCATGTTTTTGGAGAAAAGACTGTAAAGAACTCGGAGGAAGTATTAGAAAATTGGGATAATATAAAGAAAAAAGAAAAAGGTATAGAAAGTCTAACTGAAGAGATGAGAAGTATAGCCAAGTCCTTGCCTGCTATGTTACGAGCTGAGAAGATTCAAAATAAGGCGAAAAAGGTAGGATTTGACTGGGACAATGTAGAAGATGCTATGAATAAGATTTTAGAAGAGTTTAATGAGGTAAAGGATGTATATAAAGGAGAAAATAAGGCAAAAATACTAGAAGAAATAGGTGATTTATTATTTGCCTGTGTAAATGTAGCAAGGTTTTTGAATATAAGCCCAGAAGAAGCACTAAATAGTACTAATGAAAAATTCATCAGCAGATTTAACTACATAGAAGAGTTTGCAAAGAAAAGTGGCAAGGACTTATGTCGGATGACTTTGGAAGAAATGGATGAAATATGGAATATATCAAAAAAAACTGAAAAATCTTAGGGCAAAAGAAGGATTTTCTTAGTTTTTGAAGAATATATAAGACTTATACAATATAAAGCTTTATAAAGCTTTACGCTATATTTACACAATTATATATCTTAAAAATAAGAATATTTTACATTAAGGTATAGACTAGAAAAATAAATGGATATATAATATGGTAATGTAGTAAATAAACAAATATAGAGGATGTAATTATGTAATAAGTAAATTACTTGTTGTATAATTTAATAATCTATACTCTAATATTTAAGGAGGAATAAAAAAGTGAACAAAGCAGAATTAATATCAAGCATGGCTGAAAAAAGCAAATTAACAAAAAAAGATGCAGAAGCAGCTTTAAAAGCATTTATAGAAAGTGTTGAAGAAGCTCTAGAAAAAGGAGAAAAGGTTCAATTAGTTGGATTTGGAACTTTCGAAACTAGAGAAAGAGCTGCAAGAGAAGGAAGAAACCCAAGAACTAAAGAGCCAATAACTATACCTGCAACAAAAGTTCCAGTTTTCAAAGCAGGAAAAGAGTTCAAAGACAGAGTAAGCAAATAATTAATTTAAATACCCGGGGCATCTCGGGTTTTTTTTATACATATAGTTTTTATGAATTATAAATTTGTAGGGGGAATACTTATGAGATTAGATAAATATTTAAAGGTATCAAGAATAATTAAAAGAAGAACTGTAGCAAAAGAAGCTTGTGAAAATGGAAGGGTATCTATAAATGGAAAAGTAGCAAAGCCAAGCACAGAGGTTAAAGAAGGAGATATTATTGAAATAGCTTTTGCTTCTAAATTTTTAAAAGCTGGGATAACTAGTATATCTGAACATGTAAAAAAAGAAGATGCAAAAAATATGTATGAAATACTTTTAGGCGAAGAAGATACAGAAGAATAAAGTTTATAATGTAATATATAACAAGCCTACCTCATATATTGTAGAGAAACGTAGTAGGAGGTTATATTTATGGAATTGAAAAAAGATTTAAAAATAGAAGAAAAGAAAAGTACTTTAGTATTGGAGAGCAGAAAGAAGTTATCCTTAACAGGTGTAATAGAGGTATTTAGTTTTGATGAAAGTAAAATTCTTCTAAATACAAACCAAGGGATGTTAACGATAAAAGGGCAGAGCCTTAAAATGAATAAACTAGATGTGCAAAATGGAGATGTAATCATAGTTGGAGCCATAGATTCCTGTATTTACTCATCAGCGGAAGCTAAGAAAGAAAAAGAGAGCCTAATAACTAAGCTGTTTAAATAGTTAGAAAGAGGTATATATGATATTATCACTTTTATTACAATTTAAAATTATTTTTTTTAGCTTGTTAGCAGGAGTAATAACAGGAGTATTATTTGATTGCTATAGAATATTTAGAGGGCTAAGCACTAATAAAATCTTAGTAATAATACAGGACATTCTCTTTTGGATATTATGCTCTTTAATAATTTTTATATTTCTTCTCTACAATAATAACGCTTTTGTAGGGGTTTATGTGTATATATACATAGCTATAGGAATATATATGTATTTAGCTTTAATAAGTCGCCATTTTTTAAAATTTCAATATACTATACTAAGAACTTCTAATAAAATCATAAGAGTATTGTTTAATTTTATATCATATCCTATAAAATTACTTTTTTACAATAAAAACAAGGAAAAATCATAATAAAAATAGCTTGAATAAAATTGAAATAGAAATTAAAATAGACATATAGAATAAATTATTTTATAATATTTCGGAAGGGACTAAAGATATGAAGCGAAAATTAACCCTTAAAAATTTAGTCATATCTATGATAGTATTCTATTGCATCTTTAGTTTTGTTGACCAACGATTCAAAATGAAAAGGATAAACGAAGACCTTAGGAAAACCAATATAGAACTAGAAGCAATAAAGCAAAAAAATCAAAAGTTACAGGATGAGGTTAACTTATCAAAAACTGATCTTTATTCAGAAAAGCTATCAAGAGAAAGATTAGGCTATGTAAAACCGGGAGAGACTCCTGTAATAGATAGTAAGAAATAATTTATTTTTATTATAGCTATTTTTAGATAGATGAATTTAAAATAATAAATTTAACTATCTATAGATATAACATATAACTATTAATTTATTTAAGGAGGAGTCTTTTTAATATGACCTTAATGGCAGGAAACATTTTAGAAGGTACAGTGGTTAACATTACAAACTTTGGTGCATTTGTAGAGATAGAAGGGAAAACAGGTTTAGTCCATATCTCAGAAGTAGCCGATACTTTCGTAAAGGATATAAGACAGCATTTAAAAGAGCAGGATAAAGTAAAAGTAAAGGTAATTTCTATAGATGACAATGGAAAAATAAGTTTATCCATAAAGCAAGCAAATATTCAAAAAAAATCAGTAAGACCAGCAGAGATAGATTGGTCTTCTGAAAGAGGCAAGAGTAATTCAAATAATTTTGATGATATGATGTCAAAATTCATGAAAGATAGTGAAGAAAAATTCCAAGACATAAAGAAACACCAGGACTCAAAAGGAAGAGGAAGTAGAAGAAGTTTTGGTTAATATTGAGAATTGATATAAATTTGCCCTATGCTTTCGCATAGGGTTTTATAGATAAACACTACGAAAACTTAATTTATACATATTTCAAAATGACATCTTTAAGTTATTATGAGGAATGTATAAGTTAATAGTTGAACTTGTTTCTCTATATTGAGTAAAGCAAGCTTTAATGAGGGCTTCGCCATAGAGTGAAAAAACTTAAAAATTTTTAATTAAATATGTTGACAATGTTTTAGGTATACTATATAATAAACTATGTCGTCACGAGATGGTGACTACAAAGCAAATGTGCTGGAGTGGCGGAACTGGCAGACGCACAGGACTTAAAATCCTGCGGTGCTTAAACACCGTACCGGTTCGATTCCGGTCTCCAGCACCATCAATATCGCGGGGTGGAGCAGTTGGTAGCTCGTCGGGCTCATAACCCGAAGGTCGCAGGTTCAAGTCCTGCCTCCGCAACCAAAATATAATAATATGGCGGAATAGCTCAGCTGGCTAGAGCATTCGGTTCATACCCGAAGTGTCGTAGGTTCAAGTCCTATTTCCGCTACCATTACCCTAATTTAATACATACATGTTTCATTTAGAAACGTGCTGGAGTGGCGGAACTGGCAGACGCACAGGACTTAAAATCCTGCGGTGCTTAAACACCGTACCGGTTCGATTCCGGTCTCCAGCACCATTTTAATATCGCGGGGTGGAGCAGTTGGTAGCTCGTCGGGCTCATAACCCGAAGGTCGCAGGTTCAAGTCCTGCCTCCGCAACCAAAATATGATAATATGGCGGAATAGCTCAGCTGGCTAGAGCATTCGGTTCATACCCGAAGTGTCGTAGGTTCAAGTCCTATTTCCGCTACCAGATAAGCTCATGATTTTAAATCATGAGCTTTTGTTGTTCTCTAAAATATAAAAAAATCCATAACATAATAGAGTCTGACATAAAGATTAATTTTATGGTATATCTTGAAATATTACTATTTTTTATCCACAAATTCTTCAATGTTTTTTTTTCTAGCGACAATTAAATAATAGATATATAAATATTAATAGAACAAGATATCCACAATATATATGTGTTTACAATTTTAATATACATATATATTGTGGATATCTTGTTAATAGTGTGGATAAAGAATAATTGATATTAATAAATATAGATTTTAAAACATGTTTATTTTTTGTAGTAACAATGAAAATTTATAAATTTATGTCCGTTAAAAGTTAAAACTGAAAGCACTAAGTGACATTAATTTCCAGAGACCTTTGCTATAATGTAACTAACTTATAAATAGTAATAATACTTTTTAATGAATTAATAAGGATCTAGGGAGGAATTATAATGCAATACGGTGCAGAGGTTTTAACTTATCAAAGAGCAAAGGAGAAGGTGCAAGATAAAAATAAGGAAATACCTATATCGCCTATAAGAGTTATACTTTACTTTGTAGCAGCACTTTTTATAAGTAGAGTGATAATGATAAATAATATGGCGCCTTTTGGCTTAGCATTTATTATAGCTGTGATGAACCATAAGGAAGAAAAAATTCCTCTGGCTGTAGGCTGTGGAGCCTTAATCGGATATCTGTCTCTTTATTACAGACTAGAGAATACTCCTTTATATTTAACTATGGTTTTTACAGTGACTATATATGGATATATAACTGAAAAAATAAGTAGCAAGAGAAGTAAAATAGCTGTTTTATATTTTGTGCTTTTCATGGAGATGATTGCCTATAGATTTTTCATTGATAAATTATCTTTAGGGATAAACTTATTTTCTAGCTTTTTTCAAATTGCTTGCATATTCCCAATATATTATATTATGGATTATGCTATAACATGCTCAAATGATATAAAAACAAAACATTTATTCACTAATGAAGAAATTATAAGTATGGCTATAGTGGGTTCCTTGGTTATATCAGGCACCTGGGGTATAGCTATAAAAGGTATAAGCTTAACAAATATTTTAGCTCTAGCTTTTGTTATAATAATTGGTTATGTAAATGGATGCAGTACTGGAGCGGCTACAGGGGTGGCCATGGGACTTATTGTTGGAATCGCTTCAAAGAATATTACTATGTTTATAGGTGTATATGGAGTATGTGGATTAATGTGCGGACTATTTAAGGAAACGGGTAAGTGGATCAGTGCTTTAGCTTATATTATAGTGTTTTCACTATTAAAGCTTTATGGAAGCAATGGGGAAGAATTTAAAGTAATAGAAGGCTTGATAACTTTTGTCATATTTTTAGCTATACCTCAAAGATTATATCATAAGCTATCTATGGAATTGGATTGGGAGAAGAAGCAGGAGATCACCAATGAAAGTTACATATATAAGATTAAAAATATTTTAACAGAAAGACTTAGTAACTTTTCAGAGGTTTTAACTAATATGTCTAATATATTAAATACCCTTGTAGATAATGATAAGCTGCTTATTAAAACTAAAAGTAGCGCTCTTATTGAGAATTTAGCTGATAGAGTATGTAGTGGCTGTGATATGAAAAGTATATGTTGGAAAAGAGAAATGCATTATACTTATGCCTCTTTTTCAGAGCTTATTCAAAATTATCAAGAGAGCAGAGCAAAAATACCTGCAGAAATAGAGAGAAAGTGTGTAAAGAGAACTTCTCTCATAAAGAATACTGAAGAGATAGTAAATAATTATATTATAAGTGAAATGTGGAGAAATAGGCTCAGTGAAGGAAGACAAATTCTAGCATCCCAGATAAATAACATGGCTTCTACTATAGAGGAAATAGTTGAGGATTTTAGTGCAGATATAAGTATAAATAATGAAATGGAAAGAAATATAAGAAGAATATTAAATAAGAGCAATATAAAGATTTGTGATCTTCTATGTTATGATGATAGAAATAAGAGACTGGTGATCAAACTATCCCTAGAGGCTTGTGGTGGTAGGCAGCGATGCGTAAAAGAAATACTGCCTTTAATAAATGAGTCTACAAAAAAAGTAATGTGCATTAGCGATGAGGGATGTGTTATAAATCCAGATACTAAAATATGCAGTGTAACTTTTGAGGAAGCTCCCAAGTATCATATGGCATCTTATGTTGCCAGAGTATGCAAGGATGGAGAGCAATATAATGGGGATAGCTACAGTTTTGGAAAGTTAAAGGACGGTACTTATATGACTATAATAAGTGATGGAATGGGTTCAGGACCTCAAGCGGGAGAAGAGAGCAGAGCAGCGGTAGAGCTCATTGAAAAATTCACTAATGCAGGCTTTAGCAAACTAACAGCTATAAATACAGTAAATTCTATTATGACGCTAAAATTTTCGGAAAATGAAAAATTCTCTACCTTAGATTTAAATACCGTGGATCTTTATTCAGGGGATGTGGCTTTTATGAAGGTAGGGGCAGTGGAGAGTTTTGTAAAGAGAGGAGATAAAATAGAAATAATAAAATCTAAAACATTGCCCATAGGAGTTTTGGATAAGGTCGATATAGAGATAATTGAAAAGAAGGTAAAAAATGGGGATATCGTTGTAACTGTTAGCGATGGAGTATTAGATTGCTGCAACGATTATAATAATGAATGGCTCAGTAAGTATTTAGCCACTACAGATTGTAATAATCCAAAGGAATTGGTATATGATATATTAGATAAAGCTAAAGAAATTAGCGGGGGAAAGATAAAAGATGATATGACTATAGTTGTCTCTAAGGTATATAGTCTATATTAGACATTAGGATGTCTAAAAATCTTCCCTTATGCTATAGAAAAAATATATAAAGCATCATAAAAAATAGCAAATCTAAGATTTTAGTAGGCTGACTAGTTATTTTTGGGAGATGCTTAATGAAAGGTATCAGTTTAAAGGCAAAACTTATTGCTAAATACAGGAGGATGCAAAAAACATAGGTGCTCTTTTTCGCGGGTCGTTCGTGGGGTTCCACGCACGGTGTAACGAAACCTATAGAGTGCCTTTTTTCACATCCCCCTATAGGGAACAACTTTAACTAATGACTTATACATGTATCATAATGACTTGAAGATTCTATTTTGGAACATGTATAAGTTCAGTCTTCGTAGTGTTTCCCTATAGCATAAGCTTTGCTTTTAATTTTGCATTACAGTATAATTATCGATGGTTAAAAACTACTTAATTCTGAAATAAATTCCTTAGTATTTTTATAAAAGGTGAAAAGGTCTTTGATAAAATGGAAACTATGATATAATATGATATTATAATAGATTTGGGATGTGGTAACTTGTTAGAGGAAGTGCTTGCTTTCATAAATGAAAATTCTATGATTAAAAGAGGAGAAAAAGTTTTAATAGCCTTATCAGGTGGACCAGATTCTGTATGTTTGCTTCATGTGCTGTATAGTTTAAGAGAAATCTTAGGAATTTCTATTATGGGAGCTCATGTAAACCACTGTCTAAGAGGTAAGGATTCTGATGAGGATGAGAAGTATGCTTTAAAACTTTGTGAGAAATTAAATATACCTTGTTATGTGAAGAGAATTGATATAAATAAATTATCAAAAGAACGAGGGCTTTCTAGCGAGATGGCAGGAAGAGAAGCCCGATATGAATTTTTTAATGAACTAAAGGAAATACACAATGTGGATAAAATTGCTTTAGCTCATAATTGTAATGATCAAGCAGAGACAATAATTATGAGATTTATGCGAGGCGCAGGCATAGAAGGATTGACAGGAATAAAACCAGTAAGAGATGAAGTTTATATTAGACCAATTTTACAGATAAATAGACAAAAAATAGAAGAATATTGCCTGGGTAATAATTTAAAACCAAGAATTGACAAAACTAATTTAGAAAATGTCTATTCTAGAAATAAAGTGAGATTAGAGTTAATTCCCTATATGCAGAAAAATTTTAATCCAGACATAATAAATACTCTAAATAGAATGGCTAATATAATTGGCAAAGACAATGAATATATGGATAATGTGGCAGAAGAAAAGTTTAAAAAACATTGCTTTAGAAAAAATGAATATATTATTATATATAAAGAAGCCTTTAAGGAAGCTCATTCAATCATTACTAGAATTATTAGAAAGGCTATTAATAATTTTTTTGGAAGCTTATATAATTTAGAGTGGATACATATTTATGATATTATAACCCTTCAAGCACAAGGTACAGGAAAAATTATAAACCTTCCTCATAATATCATAGCAGAAAATCAATACGGAGATATTATAATTAGGGATAAAATCTTTAAACCACATGACCTAGAAGAATTAATTATTAAGAATTTCACCATGGATAAGGATTCGTTGAAGGATGTAATAGAGCTAGAAAATACATTCTTAAGTTATAAAATAAGCTTTAGGCTTTTATCTAAGGATGAAGTTGTTGATTTTAACAAATATACTCTGTCTAAATTTTTTGATTATGATAAAATTAAGAATAAGGATATAATAATTAGAGCTAGAAGAGAAGGGGATAAATTTACTCCCTATGGCATGAGCGGCAGTAAGAAGGTAAAGGATCTGCTTATGGATTTAAAAGTACCTAAAAATGAAAGGAATCAAATCCCTTTATTCTGTGTGGAAAACCAGATATGCTGGATAGTAGGATACAGAATAAGCGATAAATATAAGATAGAAAAAAATACAAAAAGGATTTTACAGGTAAAATTTGAAAGAGAGGTATAAAACATGAGAGAAGACATTAAGGAGATTCTATTAGACGAAAGCACCATGAGAGAAAAAATAAAGGAAATGGGGAAAAAAATAAGTGAAGATTACATAGGTAAGGATTTAGTTTTAGTAGGAGTTCTAAAAGGTTCTGTTATGTTTATGGCGGATTTAATGAAAGAGATAAACATACATTGTTCTATGGATTTTATGGCGGTATCTAGCTATGGAAATTCAACACAAACCTCAGGAGTGGTAAGAATTTTAAAAGATTTAGATTATCCTATTGAAGGTAAGGATATACTAATAGTGGAGGATATTATTGACTCAGGTGTAACATTAAAATATCTAATAGAGTACCTAAATGGAAGAAAGCCAAATAGCTTAGAAGTTGCATGCCTTTTAAATAAGCCAGAAAGAAGAAAAGTAGACATTGAAGTTAAATATTTAGGTTTTAATGTTCCAGATTACTTCTTAGTTGGTTATGGACTTGATTATGCTGAAAAATATAGAAATTTACCATATATAGGCATACTAAAAGAAGATGTTTATAAATAATTCATATTATTACTTATTGTAATGAAAAATTTGATATGATAAAATTTTATAGTAACTAGAAAGAGAGGGGGGCCTAAGATGAAGAAGTTTTCAAGTGCAACGGCCTGGATTGTGGTATTAATAATGGTTATACTTGCTGCTCTTGCCTTAGCTGAAAGTGGCAAAAGTAGCAATGCTATAGGTTTTGATCAATTCCAAAAACAATGGATAGATAATAATGTAAAAAGTATTAAAGTAAAAGATGACAGAATGACAGTAGAGGGTACCTTAAAAAATGGATCTAGTTTTGTAACTATAGTTCCATCAGAAAGATTATTTCAGTTCTTTGCTCAATATCCTAAGAATGGAGATGTAAAAGAACTTTATGATTTACCAACCAATGTTCCTGCGTGGATTCAAGTGATCCCCACAGTATTATTAATAGTGATGCTATTAGCCTTTTGGTTCCTATTTATGCAGCAGTCCCAAGGTGGTGGCGGCAGCAGAGGAGTAATGAATTTTGGAAAAAGCAGGGCTAAAATGGCTACGCCGGATAAGAAGAAAATAACCTTTAAGGATGTAGCGGGTGCAGATGAAGAAAAAGAAGAATTAGCAGAAATCGTGGATTTCTTAAAGCAACCTAAAAAATATATGGAATTAGGGGCAAGAATTCCTAAAGGTGTACTTTTAGTTGGACCTCCTGGAACAGGAAAAACTCTTTTAGCTAAGGCTATTGCGGGAGAAGCAGGAGCACCTTTCTTTAGCATATCAGGTTCTGACTTTGTTGAAATGTTTGTAGGAGTAGGAGCATCAAGAGTAAGAGATTTATTTGAGCAGGCTAAAAAGAATGCTCCATGCATAATATTTATAGATGAAATTGATGCTGTAGGAAGACAAAGAGGAGCTGGCTTAGGTGGTGGTCATGATGAAAGAGAGCAAACCTTAAATCAGCTATTAGTAGAGATGGACGGTTTCGGAGTAAATGAAGGTATAATAATCGTTGCGGCTACTAACAGACCAGACATTCTTGACCCAGCGTTGTTAAGACCAGGAAGATTTGATAGGCAGATAGTGGTAGGAGCGCCAGACGTAAAGGGAAGAGAAGAAATATTAAAGGTGCATATTAAGGGTAAGCCTTTATCAGAGGAAGTTAAATTAGATGTATTAGCAAAGAGAACACCAGGGTTCACTGGTGCTGATTTAGAGAATTTAACTAATGAAGCTGCTTTATTAGCAGTAAGAAGAAATAAAAAGTTCATAGAGATGCCAGAAATGGAAGAGGCCATAACTAGGGTTATAGCTGGTCCAGAAAAGAAGAGCAAGATAATTAGCGAAGAGGATAAGAGGATTACTGCATATCATGAGGCAGGTCATGCCATTGTTATGAAGCTTTCACCTCATGCAGATCCAGTTCATGAAATAAGCATAATACCTAGAGGTATGGCAGCGGGTTATACTATGCATCTTCCTAACGAAGATAGAAATCATGTAACAAAGTCTAAGCTTAAAGATGAAATGGTAGGACTTTTAGGTGGTAGAGTGGCAGAAAAACTTGTTTTTGGCGATATTTGTACTGGAGCTAAAAATGACATAGATAGAACTACAAACATAGCTAGAAAAATGGTTATGGATTTTGGAATGAGTGATACCTTAGGCCCGATAGCTTATGGTGGAGATCATAATGAGGTATTCCTAGGAAGAGACATAGGAAAGAGCAGAAACTTTAGTGAAGAAGTAGGCTCTAAAATTGATAAAGAAATAAAGGATTTAATTGATGAAGCTTATAAGAAGGCTGAGGTAATACTAAGTGAAAATATGAGTAAGCTTCATGCTGTAGCTCAAGCTTTACTTGAAAAAGAAAAGCTTGATGGTGATGAATTCCAAGAAATATTCCAAAACTCATAAATTAAAAATTAAAAGGCTTTCTACAAAAAAAGTAGAAAGCTTTTTTTATAAAAATATATTAAAATATTCAGAATAATGTTATAATATGATGTATATGAATCTTATAAATTACAATGAGTTTTGAAAAGCAATAAAATTTTCAATTTTTAGAAAGGAGGATAGCTAACTAAAATTGGTTAGCTTAAAGATCTCATGAGAAGTGATATAGAAATTGCTCAAAGTGCAAAAATGGAGCCTATAGTTGAAATAGCAAAAAACATAGGCTTAAGCGAGGATGATATTGATTTATATGGTAAGTACAAATGTAAGTTATCCTTAGAAGTGTTCAATAAGTTTTCTGAAAATAAAGATGGAAACCTTATATTAGTTACAGCTATAAATCCTACACCAGCAGGTGAAGGAAAATCTACAGTAACAGTTGGTTTAGGACAGGCTTTATGCAAATTAGGTAAGAATGCTATTATTGCCTTAAGAGAACCTTCCTTAGGCCCAGTATTTGGAGTTAAAGGTGGAGCAGCAGGCGGTGGATATGCTCAGGTTGTTCCTATGGAAGATATAAATCTTCATTTTACAGGAGATATGCATGCTATAACTGCAGCTAATAATTTACTGGCGGCTACTATTGATAATCATATCCATCAAGGAAACACACTAAGAATAGACTCAAGAAGAATAATATTTAAAAGAGTAATGGATATGAATGATAGATCTCTAAGGGATATAGTTATAGGTATGGGAGGTAAAGCTAATGGCTTCCTAAGAGAAGATGGCTTTATGATAACTGTCGCCTCAGAGATAATGGCGATTTTATGTTTATCAAAAGATTTGATGGATTTAAAAGAAAGAATGGGAAACATTTTAATAGCTTATGATTTAGATGGAAATCCAGTGTATTGTAAGGATTTAAAAGTTCAAGGGGCCATGGCTATGCTAATGAAGGATGCTATAAAGCCAAATCTTGTGCAAACATTAGAAAATACTCCAGCCATCATTCATGGAGGGCCTTTTGCTAATATAGCTCATGGCTGTAATAGCTTAATTGCAACAAAGATGGCATTAAAGCTGGGAGATTATGTAGTTACTGAAGCAGGCTTTGGTGCAGACCTAGGAGCAGAGAAGTTTTTTGATATAAAATGTAGATTTGGTGAATTAAAGCCTAGCTGCGTGGTAATAGTGGCTACGGTAAGAGCTATAAAGCATCATGGTGGAGTTAAGAAGGAAGATTTAAACAAGCCAAATGTAGAAGCAGTAGCTAAAGGAATTAAAAACTTAGAAAAGCAAATAGAAAATATTCAAGGTTATGGATTGCCAGTGGTGGTAGCTATCAATAAGTTCATTACAGATAGTGATGAAGAATTAGCTTATATTGAAGAATTCTGCAGTAATAAAGCCGTTAAGGTTGCTCTAACAGAAGTATGGGAAAAAGGTGGAGAAGGTGGAGCTAAATTAGCAAAAGCTGTATTAAGCACCATAGAAGAAAGAACTTCAGACTTTAAAGTATTATATGATAGTGAGTTGACTATAAAAGAAAAGTTAAATAAAATAGCTACTACTATTTATGGAGCAAAGGATGTAGTATATTCAGCTCAAGCTCAGAAACAAATAAACGAGCTTGAAAAGTTTGGATTAGATAAAAAACCTATATGCGTGGCTAAGACTCAATATTCCTTATCAGATAACCCATCCCTGCTTGGCAGACCCGAAGGCTTTAGCGTAAATGTTAAAGAAGTAAGAGTTTCAAATGGAGCAGGATTTATAGTAGTACTTACTGGAGATATAATGACTATGCCAGGATTACCTAAAGCACCAGCGGCAGAAAAGATGGATATTAAAGAAAATGGAGAGATATTAGGTTTATTTTAAAATTAATTTTTGTAGAACTATTCGAAAAAAGCGACGGAAGTCGCTTTTTTCAATTCACAATCATTGTACATTGTGAACTGTGAATTAAAAAGGCTTCCTATTATTTATTCGTTTGTTTTGTGTGTCTTAGCCTTTATTTTGATAAAGCAGAGTTATAATAGTGCAGGCAAATGCGGATACTATAAAAAACTGTGGTTCATAATATACAGAAAAATGAAGCAAAACTTGCAGAAAGTATATACATTCTTAGAAAAATATGATATTATTAACATGGACATATTTTTAAAATTTTATAAAAATCATAATAGATAATTAAAAACAAGTATTTATTTATATTTTAAGGAGGAATATTCATGGATAGAGTGGAGGATTTAATTCAGAGAAAGAAATGTATCCATTCATTGGAGGGTGAAAAGGTCACCATAGTGAAAAATAACCTTCAAAGGATGAATGCTATGGAGAGAATAGAGTTTCTTCTAGACAAGGGCTCCTTTATAGAAATGGGCGCGTTTAGGAGTAACGGTACATCTTCTGTAATAACTGGATATGGAACTTTAGATGGAAAATTAGTGTACATATATAGTGAAAACTATGGTTTGCAGGGAGGAGTAATGACCATTGAAAATGCTGAAAAAATAAGCAATATTATGAAAATGGCATTAAAAATGGGTGCTCCTTTAATAAAGATTCATGATTCTATAGGAGCAGATATAAAAGAAGGATTACATATATTAAACTCCTATAGCAGCATAATAAAATTAAGCGCCAGCTTATCTGGAGTGGTACCGCAGATATCTGTAATATCTGGACCATGTACGGGTATGGCAGCTATAAATGCCGCTATGAGTGATTTTACTATAATAGTAGAGAATCAGGGTCAATTTTATGTAAACTCCCCAGAAAAACTATCAAAGGGAGAAAAGAAGTTTATAGACTATGCTATGTATGCTGAGGCAGATAATAGTAGTAGAAATGGAAGTATACAACTTATAGCGAAAGATGAAAAGGAAGCCTTAAGCTTATCTAAAAAAATACTAGCCTATTTGCCTTCTAATAATATGGAAGTTTCCTTGGATATAAATTCTGAAATTAAGCTTGAACCCATTACTAAATTTAATGAAATGTGCAATGAAAGAAGCTTTGATGCCTACGAGATATTAAATCTTTTAAGTGATGAAAATAGTGTCATTGAATTTGATAAACATAATGGCAAGAATGTAGTCACAGCTTTATGTAGAATTCATGGATTAACCATAGGCTGCATAATTACTAATAGTAAAAATCAACAGGGTAATATAGATCTAACTTCTATAAATAAGATCACTAAATTTGCAAGATTGTGCAACTCCTTTAATATTTCCTTAGTAAATATTGTAGATGCTAAAGGTTTTGAGGTAAATATAGAAGCTGAAAATAGCGGTTTGGCATTGGACATAGCAAAGATGGCCTATACCTTAAGTGAAACATTAAGTCCTAAGGTAACTTTAATAATTGGAGATGCTATTGGAGCTGTTTATTCCTTGCTATGTAGTAAAGAAGCTTCATCAGATGTAGTGTATGCATGGCCTAGTGCTTTAGTTAGCCCTATAGAACCAGAGCAAATAGTAAAAAGCTTATATAAAGAGCAAATAGTAAATTCAGCAGAACCTAAGGAAGAAGAAAAACAATTAATTGAGAAATATATTTTAGAAGAGACTTCACCTTATAAAGCAGCATCTCTAGGTGATATTGATGATATTATTACACCAGAAGAAACAAAGATAAGATTATTTATGGCCCTTGATATGCTTCAAAGTAAACGTGAGGTTAAGTATCCTAAAAAGCATGGAACTATTCTAATATAAGGAGGCGTTTATATTGGGCATTTTAAAAGAAGGAGTTATGGTAACATTATTTGCTATGGCCATAGTATTTGCGGGATTGATTGTATTAATGATATTAATTAAATTTCAAACCCGTATTTTCTCTGGAAATAAGGAAGAAGTGAAAAAAGAGAACATTACTAATTCTAGTGCTAGTCATATTAGTAATGCTAGTGAAAAAGTAGAAAAGACAGTTTTAAAGGAAGAGGATGATTTAGAACTGGTGGCAGCTATTATGGCTACAATATCTTTGTATACCAACATGGATAGCAGTGAATTCGTAATAAAAAGCATTAAGAGAGTAAGCGGAAATGAATCTAACTGGAGAAGAGCCGGATTAAATTAATAAGGGAGGACTATGATGATGAAAAGATATTATGTAACTGTCAATGGAAAAAGATATGAAGTAGAAATAGAGGAAGTTAAAGGGGAATTTAGCCCAAGAGCATCAGTGGCTACTACAGCTAATGCGGAAGCACCACAAGCGCCAGTGCCAGCCCCAGCTCAGGTTGAAGCACCAGAGCCTGTAGAAAAGAAAGAGGTAGTAGAAGAAAAATCTCAGCCACAGCCAGCAGCAGCTAATGCAGAAGGAGAAAAAATAGAATGTCCAATGCCAGGAACTATATTAAAGGTGAATATTAATCCTGGTGATCAGGTTAAAAAAGGAGACGTACTATTTATACTAGAAGCGATGAAGATGGAAAATGAAATAATGGCAGCAAGAGACGGAAAGATTGTTCAAGTTGCTATTGCAAAAGGAACCGCAGTCAATACAGGAGATTTATTAGCAGTGATTCAATAAAGCTGAAAGGATGATTAATTATGAATTTCATCGATTCTTTATATAAGCTTTGGCAATCATCAGGCTTTGCAAGCATAGATGGCAAACAGCTCGTTATGCTTGCAGTAGCTGTTTTCCTTATATACCTGGCCATAGCAAAGCAGTTTGAACCACTTTTATTATTACCAATAGCTTTTGGTATGCTTATTACTAATTTACCGCTAACAGGTTTGCATAAAGAACCTGTATTTGAGCTTCTAAATGGTCACCTTGTAACAAAGGAACCAGGGGGATTGTTTTACTACCTATATCAAGGAGTGGAGTTAGATATATACCCACCACTTATATTTTTAGGAGTAGGGGCTATGACGGATTTCGGTCCACTTATAGCTAATCCTTCTAGTATATTAATGGGAGCGGGTGCACAGTTTGGTGTATTCTTCACTTATGTATGTGCCTTACTTTTAGGTTTTAACGCCAGTGAAGCTTCCTCTATCGGTATTATCGGAGGAGCTGATGGACCTACAGCTATATACTTAACCAGTAAGCTGGCTCCCCATCTTTTAGGGCCTATTGCGGTGGCGGCTTATTCTTATATGGCCTTAGTGCCATTAATTCAACCACCTATTATGAAGGCATTAACTACAAAAGCAGAGAGAACCGTTAGAATGGGACAGCTACGTAAAGTTAGTAAAAAAGAAAAAATTATTTTCCCTATAATAGTTACAGTGGTGGTTACACTGCTATTGCCTTCCATAGCGTCATTAATTGGCATGCTTATGCTGGGAAATTTATTCAGAGAGTCTTGCGTAGTGGACAGATTATCTGATACTGCACAAAACGCACTGATAAATATTATAACTATTTTCCTAGGGGTGACCGTAGGAGCTACTGCTAAAGCTGAAATATTCTTAAAGCCTCAGACTCTAGCTATTATAGCCTTAGGTATGGTGGCCTTTGCCATAAGCACAGCAGCAGGGGTTATAATTGGAAAGATTATGTATAAGCTTTCAGGGGGAAAAGTAAATCCACTAATTGGATCAGCAGGAGTGTCAGCAGTACCTATGGCAGCTAGAGTTTCACAAGTCGTTGGACAAAAAGAAGACCCAGGTAATTTTTTGTTAATGCACGCCATGGGACCAAATGTAGCAGGAGTAATTGGGACAGCCATAGCAGCAGGAGTATTATTAACATTATTTGGAGTTTAGGTATTTAACAAAAATAAAGACATGTATTTAAGTAGTTATTTTTTACAATATCTAGGCACTTGACAAATAGTTTTAACTTGTTAAAATTATATTGTTAAAAATAACTTGAGATTAATAATATTAATTGCTGTGAGCAATAGGGAAACAACGTAAGCTTTTAACTTATACATGCACCATAATGGCTTAAAGATGCCATTTTAGAACATGTATAAGTTAAGTTTTCGTAGTGTTTCCCTATATATACTAGATAGAATTACTAATATTTAAATTAAAGGCAGCTATAGAGCTGCTTTTATAATTATATAGAGGCGGTGTTTATAATGGTGTTGCTTATAGATGTGGGAAACACAAATATAGTGCTAGGGGTTTATAAAGAGGGAAAGTTTGTCGCGGATTGGAGATTATCTACAGACTCTAAAAAGACCTCTGATGAGTATGGAATACAAGTTAAGCAACTTTTTGTTCAGAGCAATCTTAGTGCTGAAGATGTAAAAGGTGTTATTGTATCCTCTGTGGTTCCAAATATAATGTACTCTTTAGAGCATATGATAAGGAAGTATTTTAATATGAATCCTATAGTAGTAGGACCGGGAATAAAAACTGGCATAAATATTAAATACGACAACCCTAAAGAAGTAGGGGCAGATAGAATTGTAAATGCAGTGGCAGCTCATGAAATGTATAAGAAGTCTCTTATAATAATAGATTTTGGAACTGCTACTACCTTCTGTGCAGTAACTAAAAATGGGGACTATCTTGGAGGAACCATATGCCCTGGTATAAAAATATCCTCTGATGCACTTTTTGAAAGAGCAGCAAAACTACCAAGAGTTGAATTAACAAAGACTCCAAATGTTATATGTAAAAATACTGTAAGCAGCATGCAAGCCGGCATAATATATGGATATATAGGTCAAGTTAAATACATAGTTTCAAAAATGAAGCAAGAAATGATAGCCTTAGGAGAAAAAGAACCCTATGTTATTGCCACAGGGGGATTGGCTAAAATGATTTATGATGAATGTAAATGCATTGATAAGATTGATCCCTATTTAACCTTAGAGGGACTAAGAATTATTTATGAAAAAAATAAGGAGTAGTTCTTGATGAAGATTAGCAATCTAAACTTTGAAAATAATATTTTTTTAGCTCCTATGGCAGGGGTGACGGATATTTCTTTTAGAGCTATTTGTAAAGATATGGACTGTGGATTAGTTTATACTGAGATGGTAAGTGCAAAAGCATTATATTATGGAAGTGAAAATACAGAACAGCTTCTAAGAATTTCTGATAAAGAAAGCCCTGTGGCAGTGCAGATTTTTGGAAATGACCCTTTAATCATGGCTAAGGCTGCAGAAAGATTTAATCTTGATGATAAAGTATGCTTAATTGACATAAATATGGGATGTCCAGCTCCCAAAATTGTTAAAAATGGAGAAGGCTCTGCGCTTATGAGGGAGCCTAAGCTAGCTCATAGTATAGTAAAGGAAGTAAGAAAAGCTTCAATAAAGCCTGTAACAGTGAAAATTAGAAAGGGTTTTGATAAGGCTGAAGTTAACGCAATAGAATTTGCCCAGGCTCTAGAAGAGGCTGGTGCACATGCTATAGCTGTTCATGGTAGAACCAGAGAGCAAATGTATGAAGGTATAGCAGATTGGGATATAATAAAGCAGGTAAAAGAAAAGATAGCTGTTCCTGTTATTGGTAATGGTGATGTTTTTAAAGCGGAAGATGCTATTAATATGCTTAGCTATACTAACTGTGATGGAGTTATGATTGCTAGAGGATCCATGGGAAATCCTTGGCTCTTTTCTCAGGTTAAGGAATATCTAAAAGGAAATAAGATTATAGAACCAACCCCAGAGGAAAAGATAGATATGTGCATAAAACACTACAATTTAGCTCTTCACTACGATGGTGAAGAAAAAGCCGTGAGAGAGATGAGAAAGCATGTAGCTTGGTATATAAAGGGCCTTAAAAACTGTACGGAAATTAAAGAAAGCATAAATTATGAAAAGAGCGGCCAAAGAGCTATTGAGCTGCTAAAAGCATATAAAGCGTCCTTATAAATTTATATTAAAAGTAATTTAATTTGAAATTACAGAATAAATATAGGGTATAAATAATATAAATAAGGTGAACTTATGAATAATATTATTGATATAAGTTTAAGAGAAGATAGTGTGCCCTATGACAGCTTCAATGGATTATCAAAAATCCTTGATAGGTTTAAAACAAAAATAACAGAAGATATAATAATTAAAGAGTTAGGAGTAAAAATACTAAAAGTAAAAGTACCTTCTAATTTAAATAAAGATGCTTATTATTATAATATTACAAACACAAAGCGATTAGCAAAAGGCACAGAGGCGGTATTAAGTCCTAAGATAATAAGAGCTATGGATTATTTCTTAATGGATGATTTTCAAAAGAGGCTATTTGCCTTTGGCGTATTTAAAAGCATACAGCTTATATTAAGAAATACAAATAAGAGCATTAAAAACAGCTGTATTGTTGTTGATGACGCCAACGAAAGAGTAGTAAAAGAAGTAATTTATGAATTAGCAAAGAATACAAAGTACTTAGTTCTTCTATCTAAAGATTTAAAAAAGTCTTTAAGACTAAGAGATTATATTATTTCTAATTACGGCATATCTCCGGAAGTTACTTGGGATGATGATTATGCTTATAAAATTGCTGATTTTGTTGTTACTACTAGAGAACAATCCTATGAAAATAAAAATATTTGGTACATTAACAATCTATATGTGCCAGATAAACCTTCACATATTATAGTAAACGATATTACCTTTAAAGTTCCTTGGACAATGAAGGAGGATGAGGTGTCCTGTGAGCTTCTAGGAGCTATATTAGGCCAGATGGGGGAGAAGGATATAGAAAGGTCCCTAAACTATAATGGAATAATTTTAGATAATATTAAATTTAACCATAGTATTGTAAGTGTTGACAATATATAAGGGCTGTTTTATAATAACCTAAATGTGCTTTAAAAGCTATAATAAACATATTATAAAAATAAAAGCAAACATATCAATTAATAATATAAAGTAATGAAGTTTAAAGGGGAGAAAAAAATGAGCGAGAAAAAATATATAATGACTTATGAGGGTGTAAAAAAATTAGAGGAAGAGTTAGAATATTTAAAGACTGTTAAAAGAAAAGAAATAACTGAAAAAATTAAGGTGGCTCTAGGTTATGGAGACCTAAGTGAAAACTCAGAATATGATGAGGCTAAAAATGAGCAAGCCTTTGTAGAAGGAAGAATAGCGTCACTTGAAAATATGTTGAAAAATGCTTCAGTAATAGATGAAAGCGAAATTTCAACGGATACAGTAAGTGTAGGATCCATAGTAAAGGTTAAAGATTATGAGTTTGATGAAGAAGTGGAATATACTATTGTAGGTTCTGCTGAGGCTGATCCAATGAACTTTAGAATATCTAATGAATCTCCAGTAGGGAATGCCTTAGTGGGCAAAAAGATTGGAGAAGTTGTAGAGGTTAGTGTGCCAGAAGGTGTAAATAAATTTGAAATCTTAGGAATAAGAAGAGATTAACGGAGGGATATTCATGGCTAATGAAGAGATTAATATTCAAGAACTAGAGGCTCAATATAATGAGCAAGAAACACTAAGAAGACAGAAGTTAAGTGAATTACAAGAGCAAGGTAAGGACCCTTTTGATGTTTATAAGGTGGAGAGAACTCATAGCTCTAGCCAAGTTAAGGAAAACTATGATTCGTTAGAGGGACAAGAAGTTAAATTAGCTGGCAGACTTATGTCCAAAAGAGTTCAAGGAAAAGCAGGTTTTGCTGATATTCATGATAGAGACGGTAAAATGCAACTTTTCTTAAAAATAGATGTATTAGGTGAAGAAAAGCATAAGGCTTTTAAGACTTTAGATCTTGGAGACTGGATAAGTGTTACTGGTAAAGTTTTCAAGACTAAGACAGAGGAAATATCCGTTCAAGTGAATGATTATGCTTTAATATCAAAATCCTTAAAGCCTCTACCAGAAAAATGGCATGGATTAAAGGATCCAGATTTAAGATATAGACAAAGAGAAGTGGATATAATCACAAATCCAAAGGTTAAGGATACCTTTATAAAAAGATCTCAAATAATAAAATACATAAGAGAATTCCTTGATAATAGAGGATATTTGGAGGTTGAAACTCCTATATTATCACCTATAGCAGGAGGAGCGGCTGCAAGACCATTTACTACTCACCATAATGCCTTAGATATAGATATGTACTTAAGAATAGCCACAGAATTATATCTAAAGAGGTGTATAGTAGCGGGCTTTGAAAAAGTTTATGATATGGGTAAGAACTTCAGAAATGAAGGAATAGATATAAGACATAATCCAGAGTTTACAATGATAGAGCTATATGAAGCATTTGCTGATTATAATGATATGATGGAAATTATGGAAAACTTAGTTGCCTATGTTTGTGAAAAGATTCATGGAACTACTAAAATAACATATCAAGGAGCAGAAATAGACTTTACTCCACCTTGGAGAAGAGCCACTATGGTAGACCTTGTTAAGGAATATGCTAACATTGACTTCAATGAAATAAAAACTCATGAAGACGCTAGGGCTATTGCAAAGGAAAAACACTTAGAGTTCAAGAAAGAGCTAAAGGATTGCACAAAAGCTGATGTGCTAAATGTATTATTTGAAGAATATGCAGAAGAACATTTAATACAGCCAACCTTTGTAATGGACTATCCAGTAGAAATATCTCCTCTAACAAAGAAAAAGAGAGGAAATGAAGAATACACTGAGAGATTTGAAGGATTTATATTTGGCAGAGAGGTATGTAATGCCTACTCAGAATTAAATGATCCGATAGTACAAAGAGATAGATTTAATCAACAAGCTCAAGAAAGAGAGCTTGGAGATGATGAAGCTTATATGATAGATGAGGAATTCATGAGTGCCTTAGAAACTGGAATGCCTCCAACAGGCGGTCTAGGTATAGGTATTGATAGAATAATAATGTTTTTAACAGATGCTTATTCTATAAGAGACGTAATATTATTCCCAACTATGAAGCCACAACAATAATTAAAATAGAGCCTTCACTCATTAGAGTTTCTAGAGAGTGAGGTCTCTATTTTTATTAAAAAAAATTTTAAAAAACTATTGCATTTTTAAAATAAGTTGATATAATATTATTTGTAGATGACGTTCCGCGATAGCTCAATGGTGGAGCACTCGGCTGTTAACCGATAGGTTGAAGGTTCGAATCCTTTTCGCGGAGCCATTTTTATTTTTTGAAACCTTAACTAGCGTTAAATATAGAGCAGGCAATAAGTTTAAAACTTGTTGCCTGTTTTTTTCTTATATAATATTACAAAAATATGGTATAATTGTATTGCTGTGCATTATATAAAAAACATAGCACTATATTTAATAAAAAACGTATATTAGATATGGAAAAACTTTAGGCATCGTAAAAAAATAACTAGTCAAAAATGCGAAGTATATTTTGCGTAAGACAAGGACACAGGTTCCATTAATAGTGGGGCTATTAGTGGGCTCTGTGGACGCAGTATTACGCAAAATAGACGAGTAGACTGACTAGTTATTTTTTGGAGATGCCTTACGTGGAAAGAAGGGGGAAAATGAGAAAATATATTAAATTTATTTTGCTTTTAGCTATAGGATTATTATTGTCCTACTTTAACGTATATGAAGTTGAAGCAGATAGTAAAGGCTTGAATGTAAAATATGAATTGGGTTTTGATGGTAATTATAAGGTGGAAAGCTCAGCGCCAATAAAATTGACTGTGGAAAATAATATGCAGGACATAGAAGGAACTGTAGAAATTCATGTACCCACCATGCCTGGTAAATACACCAGTTATGTTAAACCTATAAGCCTTCCTAAAGATTCGACAAAGGACATTATGATAAATGTACCTATAATGGGCAGTTATTCAAAGTATAAAATAATTATAAATAATGGTAAGAATAAAGTTTATGAAAGTGAAGCCGCATTATCTCTAGGCTCAAACAATATGACCATGTTTATTGGTATATTAAGTGAGGACTTTGATAGTGTAAGCTACATAAATAAGATTCCGGCGCCTAATGGTATGTCTTTATCTAATAAGGTAATAAGGCTAAATGAGAAAAACTTACCAGAAGATGTAGAAGTAATGGGTTCTTTTAACCTAATAGTAATAAATAATTTCGACACTACTAAATTAAGTAAAGAGCAATATGAGGCTTTAAAAGATTGGGTTAATAAAGGAGGTACTTTGTTAATAGGTACAGGGAATACCTATTTAAAAACCTTAGGAATATTTAAGGATAACTTTATTGAAGGAGACCCTGGAAAAGTTGAAAAAATAAAAACAGGAGAAATAAGCAAATTATCTTCTAAAGGAGTAAGTAATACATTACAGGACATAGATATTTTTAATCTAGATGTAAAAGGAGCAAGTGATATATTAACTTCCCCTCAGAAATCTCTTGTAAAAGATCTTCCAAGAGGAAAGGGAAAGGTATTAATATTTACCTTTGATCTTGGAGTGAGCCCTTTCACTGGTGGACAGGACTCCTCTGCATTTATAGAAAACTTACTAGGTTCTTCTATGAACATAGATAATAGTATAAATGCAATAAGAAACGGCCGAGGAGATTTATCTTATCTATTAAGAGAAGTTATGAATTTATTTTCTGAAATGCCTTCACCTAGTACAGGCAGTTTTAGTTTAATACTAGTAATCTATATTTTAATAGTAGCACCTTTAAGTTATATAATATTAAAAAAGCTAGACAAAAGAGAATTCATGTGGGTAGCGGTACCAGCTATAGCTTTAGTATTTGCATTAATAATGTATATATCAGGATCATCTTCAAGGATAAGCACTATAACCAATAACACAATATCTATTGTCAGTATAGATGAAAAAGGTATAGCCTCTAGAGAGAGTTACTTTGGTATATTCACCCCTAACAAAATGAAAATCAAGGTAAGTGGCACAGAGGGAGAAGCAGTAAAGCCTATTAATAATCCTTATTATGGAGACGATAGATTAAGAGAAGGAGCTACAGGGGATTTAGATGCTAAAATTTACGATGGAGCTAATAAGTATGTAGAATTTAATGATGCCAGCATATTATCCAATAAAGTAGTTTCTACTAAACAAAGCATTATGAAAGCCCAAAGCATGGAAACTAATTTTTCCTACGAAAATAATAATATAAATGGTTCTATAAAAAATTTAACAGAAATGGACTTAGAGGATTGCGTAATACTTACTCCGGGACAATATGTATCTATAGGAGATATTAAAAAGGGAGAAGTAAAGGAAGTTAATGGAGCATTAAATAGTTATGATGGTAATTTATATGAATTCATCAATAAGATTTATGGCTTTAATGGACCTCCACCAACTATTAGCGGCGAAGAGGAAAGAAAGAAATTTGTTGATAGGCAACAGAAAAGAATGATGCTAGAGCTATTAATGAGAAGGGGGCTTAGAGAGAAAGTAAATAATATTACTCTCATTGGATTTACTAAATCTAAGGTAGCTAACCCTATATTAGTTAATGATAGCAGTGTGAAGAGCTATGAAAGAACCTTAGTAAGAGCTAATTTAAAGGTAAATTTTATAAAAGATAACGTGGCCAGTTATCCCTTAGGCTTTGTAGAAGGAAGGTTAATGGCAGGATCATTAAAGTATGATGAGTATGCAGGAAGAATATTTGGTTCAGGCTATGGTGAAGTGTTATATGATATAGATAAAAAAATAAATGTAGAGGAAATGGAATTTAAGAGTGAGAGCAGATCTAATAATGTAAAAAACTATTTTTGGAATATAAGCACTAGTACTTGGGAGGAAGCTAAAGAAGGTAAATTAGGTTCCGAAGAAATAAAGAAATATGTAGATAAGAACAATGTATTAAAAATAAAGATAGATCTAGGTAATGGCGGAGATTCCTCAATACCCAAAATTTCAGTAAAGGGGAGGGTTAAGTAATGCTGAAAATTAATAACCTATGTAAGAATTATGGAAAATTCAAAGCAGTGGATAATTTAAGCCTTCATATCCCTAAGGGTGAGATTTTTGGATTCGTAGGACCCAATGGAGCAGGAAAAACTACTACTATGAAGATTGTATCAGGCCTATTAGATGCTACCTCTGGAGAGGTATATGTAGGCGGTATAAATGCCTTTAAAAACTCCAAGGAGTTAAAAAGAAAAATAGGCTATATGCCAGACTTTTTCGGGGTATATGATGATTTGAAGGTAATGGAGTACCTAGAATTTTATGCTTCTATTTATAAGATTAAGGGACAGGAAAGAACAAAGATATGCAATGATTTACTTCAGCTTGTAGAGCTATCTGATAAAAGAGAAGCCTATGTAGATAGCTTATCAAGAGGTATGAAGCAAAGGCTATGCCTTGCTAGAAGTCTTGTGCATAACCCTGACCTACTAGTGCTAGATGAGCCTGCCTCAGGTATGGACCCAAGAGCTAGAGTAGAGATGAAGGAGATTTTAAGGACTCTTAAGGGTATGGGTAAAACCATAATTGTAAGCTCTCATATACTTCCTGAGTTAGCAGAGCTTTGTACTAGTATTGGCATTATCGAAAGTGGAAAAATAGTAATTAGCGGAACTGTAGAAGAGATAATGAGTAAGGTATACAATACTAAAACCTTAAGAATAAAAGTATTAGATAACCTTGAAGAGGCTATAAATATATTAAGAGAGTATCCAAATTTAGATAATATAGATAAAACCTCTGATACCACTATAGAAGTGTCCATAGATGGTGATGAAAAGCATATGAGCTCTCTTTTAAAGAGATTAATTGAAAATAATATTCCGGTAGTAACCTTTAATCTGCTTGATGGAAGTCTTGAAGATGTATTTATGAGAGTTACTGCTACTGTGGAGGAATAGCTATGGAAAATAAAGCAAGAAAAATTAATTTTAATTTAAACCCAGTATTATTAAAAGAGTTAAAGGTTAAAATGAGGGGATGGAAGGCGGCAGCACTAATAGGGGTATATGTGTCCATATTAGCCTTGGTTACAGTATTTATAATTAAAGTATCCATGAGAAATAACATGTATTATAGGATAAATGCTAACGATATTTTTGGAGCTTATGCTTTCTTAGCGGCTATCCAATTTGGATTAATAACCTTAATAGCTCCATCCTTAACAGCAGGAGCTATATCAGGAGAAAGAGAGAAACAAACCCTAGATATACTTTTAAGTACGGAGCTTAGGTATAGTTCTATTATACTAGGAAAGCTATTTGCATCCTTAAGCCAGATAATTCTATTAATAGTATCCTCTATTCCTGTATTTTCAATTATATTTTTGTTTGGAGGTATAAGTGTCGTAGAGCTAGCACAATTGTTTTTATTCTATATAGTGATTGCCATAACCATGGGTAGCATAGGTATGTTCTTTTCTACCTATTTAAAGAGAAGCACCGCTTCTAATGTTCTATCCTATGCTGTAATAATATTTTTATATATAGGAACAGCCTTTATAACTTACCTATATATAAGCTTAAAGTTTACTAACTATGGTAACTATGCTGCTAGGTATCAAGACACATTTTTCCTTATGTATTTTAATCCTATAGCTTCCTTTGCATCTTTATTAATGGCGCAATTTGGGCAAATGGGCGGCAGTGTGTTTCCAGGGTTAAATATAAGTAAAAAGGTTTTAGGCATGACCTTTTGGCAGTTTAATGCCTTAATAAATTTGATGATATCTTCTGTATTGATTTTTTTAAGTGCATATAAAATAAATCCTAAGAGAAAAAGAATTACTTTAAAATTTAAAAGAAAAAAGCATAAATAATTTTTTAAAAAGAGCTTGGCCTAATGGATTCTAAGCTTATACTTATACGTATTATAGGAGGATGTGAAAAAAGGTATTCTATAGGTTTCCCTACACCGCGCGTGGAGCCTCACGAGCGGCCCGTGAAAAAGAACACCTATGTTTTTCACATCCTCCTATAGATAAACAACTTCAACTACTAATTTATACATGTCTCATAATGTCGTGAAGATTGGCATTTTGAAACATGTATAGATTAAGTTTTCGTATTGTTTATCTATATATCTAATGAAACTAGAATTATGGAGGAATAAGTATGAACAATATATATGAAGAAATTAATAAGATTCTTCGTAAAATTAAAATAAGGCTTTTCATAAAGCGATTCATAGACAATGTATGGATTTCTCTTTGTATTTCTATGGCATTAGGCTTAGCTTTTATAATAATTTCAAGATTTATTCCTGTATATCAGGTCTATTGGAAGTGCCTTTATATTTCCATAGCGGCACTACTTGTAGCTTTAGTAGTTACTTTAGTATATATGCCAAATGGAGAGAAGGCGGCTTTGATTACGGATAGCTTTGGTCTCAAAGAACGAGTTTCTACGGCTTTAGAGTATAGAGATGACTCTTCAGATTTTCATAAACTCCTTAGAGAGGATGCCTTACTAAAATTAAAGGAATTAGATTATAAAAAAGAGATTAAATTTACTCAAAATAAAAAAGTTATTATTATTTTCTCTTCCTTACTTTTAGTTTTTGTAACTAGCTATTTCATACCAAATCTTAAAGCTGAGGAAGCTGCAAGGCTTCATCAGCTAAAACAGGAAAAGAAGGAAGAAATAAAGAAGATAGAAAAAGCAGAGAAAGAAGTAAAGGAAAATAAGAAGCTCACAGCAGAAGAGAAAAAGGAACTAATGAATAAATTAGCGGAGCTTAAGAAAGAGATAAAGGAATCAAAGTCCAATAAAGATATAGCAAAAGCTAAGGAAAGAGCATTAAAGAAACTGGAGCTGCAGAAAAAAGAAGCTATAAATAAGGACTTACAACAATTGGCCAATAATCTAAAGGATAATGAACAAACAAAAAATTTAGCAGAAGCCTTAAAGAAGTTGGATTCTGACAAGCTAAAAAAGGAATTGGAGGCTCTTAAGGATAATATTAAAAACATGGATGAGAAAACTAAGGAGGCCTTAAAAAACAGCTTATCTAAGGCTTCAAATAATATATCAGATTCACAATTAAAAGGTAATATAAACTCTCTTAATGATGCTATAGGCTCTGGAGATGAGAATGCCATAAATAGCACTGTAAGTCAGCTCTCTTCGAGCTTAAACAGTTCTTTATCTAAGGAGCAGCTAGCACAGCAGCTGGATAATCTTCAGCAAGCTTTAGGTGGTGAAGGTTCGGAAGGCAGTGAAGTAGCACAACAAGGAGCAAATGGAGAAGGAAGTGGCTCGGGTCAAGGACAAGGCAATGGACAGGGGCAAGGCCAAGGTCAGGGAGCAGGTCAAGGACAAGGTACTGGAGGCTCTGGAGCTGGATCGGGAAGTGGAATGAAGGAAGGTACTACTCCTTATGGCCAAGGCGGTATTGCCAATAAAAAACCTTCTGAAGGAAAGCAAAACGAATATGAAAAGATATTTACTCCAAATAGATTAGGGGGAGATGGAAATGCCTCTAATTTAACTGGTAAAGGTGGAGGTAAGGGAAGCAGTGAGCAGCAATTTTCTAATAACCCTAACGCTACCTTAGGAGATTTTGTACCCTATGATAAGGTCATTGGAGACTATGAGGAAAAAGGTATGGAGAGATTAAATACCTCAGATATACCGGAGGGTATGATGGATATTATTAAATATTATTTTTCATCTTTACAAGAATAATTACAGAGAGGAAGAACTATGGTGGAAGAAATCAATGTTAAATATATTACGGATAAGGTAAAAGAGGTAGAAGAGGAAGTAGGAAAAGCTATTATAGGGCAGAAAGAAATAATAAGACAGGTAATAATAGCTATTTTAACTGGAGGCAATGTGCTTTTAGAAGGGTCTCCAGGTTTAGGTAAAACCCAATTAGTCAAGACCCTTTCAAAGGTAATGGATTTATCTTTTTCTAGAATTCAATTTACTCCGGATTTAATGCCTGCGGATGTAGTGGGAACTAATATAATAGTTAAGGATGAAAAAGGCAATGGGGTATTTCAATTTCAAAAGGGTCCTATTTTCTCTCATTTAGTTTTAGCGGATGAAATAAATAGAGCTACACCAAAAACTCAATCTGCTTTACTAGAGGCTATGCAAGAGCATACTGTTACTGTAGGAAACTATACCTACAAACTAGAAGAACCTTTTATGGTTTTAGCCACTCAAAACCCTATTGAAATGGAAGGAACCTATCCTTTACCAGAGGCTCAATTAGATAGATTTCTATTTAAGCTGCAAGTGCCTTTTCCAAACTTGGAGGAGTTAAAAGGGATAATTGGAGTTACAATCACTAACACCTCCACGGAACTAAATAAGGTTATAGATGGAGAGGAAATTTTAAGGATTAGGGCTTTATTAAAAGAAGTGCCTATAGCTAAGGCTGTGGAGGAGTATGCCCTTAAAGTAGTATTGGCTACTCATCCTGAATATGAAAAGTGCCCAGAGGTAACAAAAAAGTATATTAGATTCGGAGCTAGTCCAAGAGCTGCTCAGGCCATTATCTCTACGGCTAAGGTTAGAGCTGTGATGGAAGGCAGATTTAATGTAGCTTTTGACGATATAAAATATGTGGCCTATCCTGCCTTAAGACATAGATTTTTCTTGAATTTCGACGCTATGGCGGATGGTGTTACCACTGAAAAAATATTAGAAGATATCCTAGAAAGTCAATTACAGTAACTTTGAAGGTTGTGATTTCAGTGAAGGATAAAATTTTTGATGCTGAGTTTTTTAAAAAATTAGAGAATATATCAATAAATGCTAGAATGCCTATGACGGAAGGGGCCTCTGGAGGAAGAAAATCAAAGGCTAAGGGCAGCTCCGTAGAATTCTCTGATTTTAGAGAATATGCACTAGGAGACGATTTTAGGAGAATAGATTGGAACGCTTATGGTAGGTTTGATAAGCTTTTCGTAAAATTATTCATGGAAGAAAGAGAAGCCTTGGTTAATATATTTATAGATTGCAGCAAATCCATGGATTATGGTGAGCAGCACAAAGGTGTGTGTGCCTTAAAGCTAGCAGCAGTGCTTAGTTATTTAGCCCTAAATAATTTAGATAGAGTTTGTATAAATAGGATGGTGGGAGATAATTTAGCACCCTCTATTTCTTATATGGGAAGAGGAATGTTTTCAAGAACTGTAGATTTTCTTCAGCAAACAGAGTTTAGCGGTAGCACCAATTTAAGTAACGCCATTAAGAAGAAGGATTTGAAACAAAGGGGTATTTCTATTCTCATATCTGATTTTTTTACGAAAGGCTCTTTAGAAGAAGCAATAAAATATCTTGTATATAAAAGACAGGAAGTAATTTTAATTCATATTTTAAGCAAAGAAGAAATAGAGCCGGAGTTAAATGGACAAGTGAGGCTTATAGATGTAGAAACTTCAGAGGATGTTACCATATCTGTGACACCAAAATTACTAAAGCTATATAGAGATAAATTTAATTCCTTTACCAATAATTTAAAGAAACAAACTAAAAGATTCAATGGTTCTTTTCTACAAATCTGCTCTGAGGAACCCTTAGAAAAAATAATCTTTGAGCACTTCACGAAGGAGGGAATTATATGAAGCTTATCTCTCCTCAAAGCCTATGGTTTTTACTTACTATACCTCTTTTGATTATGATGTATATCTTAAAACAAAAATTTGAGGAAAAAGAAATATCCAGCTTATATTTGTGGCAGCAAGTAATAGTGGATATGGAAGCAAGTACTCCTTGGCAAAGGTTAAGAAAAAACCTGCTTTTTCTTATACAGCTCTTAATACTGCTATTATTAATATTTTCACTTACCAATCCCTTCGTATATTTTAAGGGAGCACAATTTGAAAATGTGATTATAGTATTAGATAATTCAGGAAGCATGAGTGCTGTATATGAAAACTCTACTAGATTAGAGGAAGCCAAAAACAGAGTGGAGAAATTAGTAGCCTCTATGTCACCTAAAAGCAAGATAACCCTCATTTCTTCTAATAAGAATTCCAAGGTAGAGGTAGCAGCATCTTCAGATAAGCAAGAGGTGCTAAAAAAAGTAAAAGAAATAAATGCTACTAATAGCTCAGGAGACATTAATAACAGCTATTCTTTAGTTAAAGCTATAAGCAGGCAGTATGATAGTTATAAGGTTATATACTTTACAGATAGTGCTGTAGAGTTAAAAGACTTAAATGGGGAAATAAATAGCTTATCAAATAAAATGGATAATTTTAGTTTAGACTACATTTCTCATTCTTTAACCTCTGATGGATTAAAGGTTATGATTAGAGCCAGTAATAGAAGCGAAAATAAGGGAAGTGCTGAGATAGGTTTGTATGGAGATGGTAAGTTAATAGATATAAAAACTATTGAATTGGAAAAGGGAGAAACCAAAACCATGTATTTTAATAATATAGTACCTAAATATAAATATATACATGGGGAGATAACAGAAAAGGATGGTTTAAATGAAGACAATATCATTTATTCCGTAGTAAAGCAAAACAGCACTCAAAGGATTATGCTAGTTACGGAAAAAAATGTATTCCTAGAAAAGGCTCTAGCCACATTAAAAAATGTAGAGCTATTTAAGGCTAATGAAAAAGATAATATAGTAGGAGAATACGATTTATATATCTTTGATGGAGTAACTCTAGAGAACATACCTAAGAAGGGAAATATATTATACATAAATCCTAAAGGAAATACAGGTTTATTTAATGTGGGAGAAGAGGTGCAAGGTGGCAGCGTAGAGGTTCAGCTAAATGGGGTGACAAAATATATGAGCAATACAGATTTTGTAGTCTCCAAGTTCCATCCTATACAAATGCCTTATTGGGGAAGTGCCCTATTAAAAATAAATGGGGAGACCACTGCATTTTTAGGTGAAACTAAGGGAAGAAGAGTAGCAGCTATTACTTTTGATTTTCATAACACAGATTTTCCTCTGACTCCTGAGTTCCCCATATTCATAAATAATATTATAGGTTATCTTGCTAATGGAAACTTTTTAAGTAAAACCCAGTATTATTCTGGTGATAGTATAGATATATTGCCTATGGCAGATACAGAGAGTCTTTTTGTTAGAAATCCTAAAGGAGAAAAAAAGGTTATTGATATTAAAGCCAATACAAGAGTTTATGATAATACCAATATGCCAGGTATTTATGAAATCTTAGAGAAAAATTCAGAAGGTGAAGTTTCTAACATTCTTGCAGTTAATTTTCCAGTATCAGAGAGTGATATCAATAATGAGGCAGAAAATATCACCAGTAAAAATAAAGACTCATTAAGTAATTCAGGCTATAATATACAAAATTACTTAGTAGTTTTGGCCTTTGCTTTTGTATTAATAGAATGGCTTGTTTATTTAAAAATGTACGGCAGAAATAAATCTAACTAAAGGAAGGAGGGAGGTTATTGATAAGTTTAAAATTAATTAAACCTTACTTCTTAGTATTAATACCCTTAATAGCCTTATTGATTTTTTACTCTTATAAGCGCATGAACTTTAGCACAAAAAGAAAGAAAAATATAATCTTAGTGCTAAGAAGCATTATATTTCTATTTCTGATACTAGCTTTATGCGGAACCAATGTCTATTGGAAGGTAGACACTACTACCACCATATTCTTAGTAGATGCTTCAGACTCCGTTTTAGAAAACAGAAAGGATTTTGAAGGATTCATAAAGGAAGCCATAAGAAATAAGGGTGCAAAGGATAAAATCGGTGTTATAAGCTTTGGAGAGAATAGTCAGATTGAAAGCTTTATATCCAAGGACAGTTCTTTTGATAAGATAGAAAGCAATGTGAACGGAAACTACACTAACCTAGAAAATGCCTTAGCTTCAGCCTTATCTCTAATGCCCAATAATAGCAGAAAAAGAATAGTACTGCTTACAGATGGGGAGGAAAATAAGGGGGCTACCGCTAAAATAGTTCCTTCACTGCTAGACCAAGGTATAGATTTCAAAGTTTATAAGGTGGAAAAGAATATAGGAGAGGAAGTGACTGTAGATAGCATAAATCTACCTAAGAAGCTTATTTTAGGAGAGGAGTTTGGAGTTACTGTAAATATAAGCAGTACAGCAGCCACTTCTGCAAAGCTGACCTTGTTTAATGGCAAACAGCCTGTGGGTCAGCAGAAGGTAGAGCTTCAAAAAGGAGTAAATAAATTTGTTTTTAAAGATAAGGCAGTATCTGGAGGCTTTAAAGGGTATAGAGTGCTTATAGAACCAGAAAAAGACAAGGAAATAAGGAACAATGAAGCCTCAGCCTTTACTAATATAATGGCTAAGCCTAAAATATTAGTTATTGAGGATATTAAAGGAGAGGCAGAGGAGCTAGTAAAGATTCTCAAGGCCTCTGAGCAGGATTATACCTTAGTAAATGCCATCTCTGCTCCTAGAACCCTGCAAGAGATGAGCGCCTATAAAAGCATTATAACCTGCAATGTATCCGCAGAAAACTTAAATGAAGGCTTTCTTAACTCTTTAGAAAGCTATGTAAAAGATTTTGGCGGAGGATTTTTAGCCACTGGTGGTGATAATTCTTTTGCCTTAGGAGGATATACTAAAACTCCTTTAGAAAAGGTGCTTCCTGTCTATATGGATATGAGGGGTAAAAAAGAGATACCTAAAATGTCCCTGATGCTTATCATAGATAAATCAGGAAGTATGACGGAAGGCATAGCAGGTATAAGCAAGGTGGATATGGCAAAAGAAGCTGCTATAAGAAGTCTTGGCTCCTTAAGAGCAGGAAAGGATGAAATAGGGGTATTAACCTTTGATGGTGCTTATAGTTGGGTGGTAAATAGACAGCTTATTAAGGATCAAAAGGCTATAGAAAGTGATATTGCTACAATAAGAGCAGGTGGAGGCACAAGCATTCTGCCGGCTTTAGCAGAGGGATATAAATCCTTAAAAGAAAGTGATGCAAAGATAAAGCATATAATTCTTTTAACAGATGGTCAAGCAGAAAGAGAGGGCTATGACCCTATTATTGAAGATTGCAAAAAAAATAATATCACTGTGTCCACAGTAGCTGTAGGGCAAGATTCAGATAGAGGTTTATTAGAGAATATAGCTAAAAATTCTGGAGGAAGATTTTATGTTACGGATGAGTATACTAATATTCCTAGAATCTTTGCAAAGGAAACCTTTATGGCGGCTAGAATGTATTTAAATAATAGAGAGTTTACCCCTGTAATAGCCACTAACCATTCCATACTTCAAAATGTGGCGGAAGGGGGATTGCCTACATTGCTAGGTTACATCGGGGCTTCCCCTAAGGAAACCTCTAGGGTGATTTTAAATAGCGATGAAGAGGATCCTATCCTTACAGTATGGCAGTATGGCTTAGGCAAAACCCTAGCCTGGAACTCTGATATTTCAGGAAAATGGAGTGCAAATTATATTTCTTGGGGAAAATCCATTAGATTATGGCAGAACATGATAAATTATACCCTAGAAAATTATAATAGTGAGAACCTATCCATTGAGGTAGAGGAAGAGGGTGGAAAAGCCAATATAATCATTGTGGATAATAAAAATACTGAAGAAATGAAGACTAAAGCTACCATAATAACTCCTTCCAATGAAAATGTAGAAGTAGAGCTCTATCCCATAGCTCCAGGCAAATATTCAGCTTCCCTTGACCTTAAGGAGAGCGGAGTATATATGATAAACGGAAAGCAATTTAAAAATGGAGAAGTTACCAGTGCTATAAATACAGGCTACGCTATGCAATATTCACCAGAATATAAAATAGGCTCAGGAAAAAATGTCATAGAAAATCTTATAAAAGAAACTGAAGGAAAAATAATAACCCAAGCTAAGGAAGTTTTTCAGGGAGAAATTAAGGATAAAAGAGGACAGTTAGATTTAACCCCTTATTTGCTTGCTATTTCCTTGTTATTATTTTTACTAGATGTAGCTATAAGAAGGTTAAATTTAAATATGTATAGGATAAAAGCAAAGCTCTTTACTATCTTTAGTAAGCTGAATTTTAAAAGAGGCAAAGTTTTATCTCAAAGGCCTAACTTAAAAACTAGTAAAAATGTAATGAAGGATCATAGTAATAAAATTATTGACCCATATGAAAAAGTGTTAGATAATAATATAAACAACACATTAAAGAAAGAGACAAAAGAAGAAAAAGTCATTGTTAATGAAAAGGATGCAAAGGATAGCTTGGACACCTCAGCATTATTAAAAAACAAAAAATTTAAAGAAAAAAAATAAAGGGGTGGTGTTTATATGAAAAGAAAAACAATAAAAATATCAGCAGTTATTATAGGACTAGTTCTTACCTTAAATGGCTGTGCCAGTAAGCTAAAAACTGAAAACTCAAGTCTTAGTGATGAATTGTCAGAATTAAAGCAGAAGAATGTAGAGCTAACACAACAGGTAGAGACCTTAAAAAAGAATGAGGAAGAGCTTAAAAATAAATTGAACTCACTTACTCAAGCTCCTAAAGAAGAAATAGAATTAACTGTATTTAATGTAAATGACCTAACTTTGAATAAAGAAGCAGCTGCAAAGGTTACTATGGATAAAAACTTACCTTTAAAAGACAAATTATCTTTAGTAGCAAAGAAATTATCAGAAAAGGTTTTTGGAAATTTACCTATAGAGGTGGTTAGCATTGAGAATGTAGGAAATAAAAAGGTGGCCACTATCAACTTAAAGGAAAGTGCTGAAAATCAAGGAGTTAAGGATAATTCTAAGCTTAAGGGAGAAAACTGGATTGCCAGCAGATTTCAAGGTTCTACTGGAGGCGCTGTTACAGCTAAGAGCTTAACAGAAACATTCCTTCAAAAGGACTACAAGGGTGAGTGGATTGATGGAGTTAGATTTTACTACGAAAATAAACCCATACAATTTCAGCACGTAGAAGGTTTATCAGAAATTATATATAGGTAAAAATAAAGGAGCTGTATAATGAACGGCTCTCGCAGCAATATATTTCGAAATGGTGAAAGGGTATAGCTCAATTATGGGCTATATCCTTTCAATTTTTATTTTGCATAAATGAAAGTATATACATTTTTTAATCATCCCCAAAAATCATTTTTGTTTTCCTATGATTGAAGAAGAGTGTAAATGAAGAAGAAGACAGCTTTTAAGTCCATAAAATGAGCTCCTTTAAAATTTAAACTACGTATATGTATATGTAATATTTTATTATTTAGGAGATAGGATTTATGGAACAGCATAAAATTGATATCATAAAAGATTTTGATAGAATATCTAAAATAGAGGAGCGAAAATGGGAGCACAATAACCACTATCATAAATATCTTATGAAAAATATGCCAAATAATCGTGAAAAAGCTTTAGAAATAGGCTGTGGAAAAGGAGTATTTGCGAGGATAATGGCTAAAAAATTTAAAAAAGTTATAGCGGTGGATTTTTCTGAGGGAATGATTGAAAAAGCTAAGGCCATTTCTAAGGATTTTAACAATATTGATTATAGATTAGAAGATATAACTAAGCATGATTTTAAAAATAACAAATATGATTGTATTGTATCCATAGCTACTATGCACCATTTGCCCTTTAGAGAAATGCTTATAAAAGCAAAAGAGGGGTTAAAAGACAATGGAGTTTTTATGGTATTAGATTTATATGAGAGCAAGACTATTACAGACTATTTAATATCTTTAGTTGCTGCACCTGTAAATATAATTTTTATGTTATTTAAAAATGGAAGTCTAAGGCCTAGTGAGGAAGAGAGGAAAGCTTGGGAGGAGCATAGCAAAAACGATGTTTACATGACCTTTAAAGATATAAAAACTATATGTAAAAAAGTTATGCCAGAAGCTAAGGTAAGAAGACATTTCTTTTGGAGGTATTCTATTGTTTGGAGGAAAGAGATATAAAAATAGCTAATTTTTAATAGCTATTGACATTAGACTTTATTTTGTTACAATATAAGGTATAATTAAATATGAGCATGATGATAAAGAAGAGTAATCTTAAAAGCTTTTTAGAGAGATGGTGTTATACTAATTTGCATTAAAAGAGTTACTATAGAGTTGCACTACCTCCCCAGGACACCTGGGGGCCGTGCAAAAGTAACTCTATACTTAATGCAAATTAGTATTAGGTGAGAACCATTAGGCTATAAGATGAAGGGAGCTTTTGAATGCAATGATAAGTAAGTTGGGCTTGTGCCAATAAGGGTGGAACCGCGGAATTAATTTCGTCCCTTAGTGGTAGAGGCTTTTTTATTTTATAAAAATAATTTTAGGAGGTAATAATTATGGCATTTGAAAAAACCATGGATAAAGTAGTTGCTTTATGTAAGAATAGAGGTTTTGTTTTCCCAGGGTCTGATATATACGGAGGACTTGCCAACTCTTGGGACTATGGTCCATTAGGAGTAGAATTTAAAAATAATGTTAAAAAGGCTTGGTGGAAAAAATTCGTTCAAGAGAGTCCTTATAATGTAGGTGTAGACTGTGCTATTCTTATGAATACTGAGGTTTGGGTAGCTTCAGGACACGTAGGAGGCTTTTCAGATCCATTAATGGACTGTAAGGATTGTAAAACAAGATTTAGAGCAGATAAGCTTGTAGAAGATCACATGACTGAAAATGGAGCAGAAGTAGCATCTGCAGATGGTTGGACAAATGAACAATTAAAGGACTATATAGAGCAAAATGGCATAGAATGTCCTAAGTGTGGTAAAAAGAACTTTACAGATATAAGAAAGTTTAACCTGATGTTTAAAACCTTCCAAGGAGTAACAGAGGATGCTAAATCAGAAATATATCTAAGACCAGAGACAGCACAAGGCATATTTGTTAACTTTAAAAACGTATTAAGAACCTCAAGAAAAAAGGTACCTTTTGGAATAGCTCAAGTAGGTAAATCCTTTAGGAATGAAATAACTCCAGGAAACTTTACCTTCAGAACAAGAGAGTTTGAACAAATGGAGCTTGAATTCTTTTGTAAACCAGGTACAGATTTAGAATGGTTTAAATATTGGAAAGACTATTGCTGGAACTTCCTTTTAAATCTAGGCATGAGGGAAAACAATTTAAGAATGAGAGATCATAGTCCAGAAGAATTATCCTTCTACTCTAATGCAACCTCTGACATAGAATTCTTATTTCCATTTGGATGGGGAGAACTTTGGGGAATAGCTGATAGAACAGACTATGACCTAAAGAAACACGCAGAGCATTCAGGAGAAGATATGAATTATCTAGATCCTATGACTAATGAAAGATATGTGCCATACTGTGTTGAGCCATCTCTAGGTGCAGACAGAGTAGCTTTAGCCTTCTTATGCGATGCTTATGATGAAGAGGAATTAGAAGGAGGAGATGTTAGAACAGTAATGCATCTTCACCCAGCTTTAGCTCCATTTAAAGCAGCTATATTGCCACTAAGCAAAAAACTATCAGAGAAGTCTACAGAGGTTTATGATAAATTAAGAAAGAACTTCAATGTAGATTATGATGAGGCAGGAAGTATAGGAAAGAGATATAGAAGACAAGATGAAATAGGAACACCTTTCTGTATAACTATAGACTTTGATACTTTAGAAAATAACACAGTAACTCTAAGGGATAGAGATTCTATGCAACAAGTAAGGTTAAGCATAGATGAACTTGAAAATTATATAAAAGAAAAGATGGAGTTTTAGTCATCTGAAAGATAATCAGTAGAAGATGGCTTAATAAGAGCTTATAGTTTTATACTATAGGCTCTTATCTTTTAAGATAAATTTAATTTTGTATTGTCTGATTGGATCTTTTCTTCTATTTCTGGCAATACCTTTTGTAAATTATACATTATTATGTAGCAGGTTATACTCATGATGAATAAAGAAGCAAAAACTGAAATTTTAGAAGATATAAATCCTGCTAAAACAATAGTAGCTGCATTCAAAATAGTAATATTAATTTTTTTAAAAGTATAATATATAGAAAGCTTTAATACATCTTTTGATTTCAAATAAAACCTTGATACTATTGGAAAGGCATAAAGGCCAATAATAATTATATATATAATAACTACATATATAAATATTGAAATAATATTTGATACGAAATAGTTAAGGTTGACATAGGCAGATACTAAGATAATTAATTCAAGAGCCCATAAAAAAACCGATTGCAAGAAACTCTGTTTATATGCCTTAAAGAAAGTTTTAGTAACAACAATGTCTTTTTCCCTCACAAGTTTGCCCATAGTACTACAAAGGGCAGTTACTGCGGGCCCGATTGGAATGCAGCATAATAGAACTATTACACTAAATCCTGAGGGCAGCGGATTTTTTCCATTAGCTACAAGTACAATTGTAATATAAACTAATGGTATATTCATCAATAGAAAATAAAAGTTAGATAACAAAAAACATAATATGTAATTTGTTATAGTGTTGATAGGACCTTCTCCAAATTCTCTTTTTGCTTTTGTCATTTTTCCCTCCATGTGCTTTGCTATATTTAATATTAATTAAAATTTACCATAATCCATCAATAATTAAAATGGTGAATATATACAAAAATCACTTATTTTATTGGTTTTATATTATAGAGAAGTATTTTGTAAGTATTAAGAAATAATGGTATAATTTTATCAATTATATATTATTTTCGCTGACTTAATTACATGAGTCTAACATAGAAAGTGAGATGGATTTTTGATGAGCATAGAAATAAAAGAATTAACTAAGTATGATTTAAGACCTGGTTTACTGGAGACATTTAATAGATTTCAAGAGGTTAACAAGGTGTGGAGAAAAGAAGAGGGAAAATATGTATTAAAAGATAATCCATTTACTGAACAGTGGGATGAAAATTTAAAAAATGAAATTATCTCTGAAGATTTTACTCATTGCATAAATACTGGTGGTGCAGTTATTGCAGCCTTTGACGGAGATAAGCTAATAGCCTTTGCAGCAGTGCTACGAGATTTTTTTGGCAATGAAAAACAATATGTTCAATTGATGCAATTACATACCTCCTACGAATATAGAGGCATAGGCATAGGAAAGCAATTATTTAATATATGCGCTAATAAAGCAAAGCAGTGGGGAGCAAAAAAGCTATATATTTCATCTCATTCCGCAGATGAAACTCAGAAATTTTACAGAGGAATAGGTTGCGTGGATGCACTAGAAATAAATAAAAGACTTGCGGAACATGAGCCTTGTGATTGTCAGCTAGAGTATGTATTGTAATTAATAGTGGATGTTTATGAATAGTTAATAAAAAGATATTGAGAGGGATGGGATTTTGGATAAAGATAAAAATCAGAAAAATGTAACTGATGGTATATCATTTTTTACCCATAGCGATTTATTTAAGAAAAAAGAAAATATCTATTTATTGAAGGTTTTCGGACTGTCAATTCTTTTACTAGCTATATCTAGCAGTATTTTTTCCACTATAGATGGAACTACTTCTTATTTTCTATCATTAATATCCTCAGCATTGATAATCAATGGATATGATAAAGTTAAAAAGGAAAATAAGTATTAGAAGATTAATTTATTTTTGAGGACATCTATTATTAGTTTTTGATATTTAAAATTCTTAAGAATTGCGAAAGGAATGATAGATTGTATGATTAAAAATATTAATATGATCTTAGATCAGGTATCAAAGCTTTATCAATTAGATATTGATAAAGGTGCTTTTAGCCCAATAGGCAATTCAGCTAATTTAATTTATGAATTCCAACATAAAGGAGAGTATTTTATCCTAAGAATTACCGAGAAGGATATAGAACATTTAGCAAATTATGAATCAGAATTAGATTTTATTAATTATCTAGCTAAAAATAAGGTTAGTGTATCTAAAGCTATTACATCAGTGAATAATAGATTAGTTGAAGCTGTAAAGGATAGCAATTCATGCTACATAATTTCAGTTTTTGAAAAGGCAGCTGGACATATGCCTGTAATAAATGATGCTGAAGAATGGAATGATAAATTATTTTACAAATGGGGTCAGACCATGGGGCAAATGCATGCCTTATCTAAAGGATATAAGCTTAATAAATGTGTAAGTAGGAAGCAGTGGAATGAAGATATTTACTTTACAGATGAATATATTATAGAGGATGAGAGCATCGCTAATAAGTGGAACAAAATTATAGATGAGATGAATTTATTGCCTAAGGATGCAGACGCCTATGGTTTAATACACTATGATTTTCATCAGTATAATTTCTTTGTTAATAACAATTCTATAACTGTTTTTGATTTTGATGATTGCTTATATCATTGGTTTATTTGTGATATAGTTATTGCATTTTATCATGCAATAGCATGTATACCAGTAAGTGAGCCTCAAAAGCGCATGAATTTTGCGTGGAATTTTATAGAAGCATTTTTAAAAGGGTATTTAAAAGAGAACATAATTGAGGAGTATTGGATTGAAAAAATACCATTATTTCTGGAATATAGGAGAATGTGCTCCTATATGTTTTTTACAAAAATGTGGGACAATCAAAATATAGAGCCAAAACAAAAAGAGGCTTTGGAAAGAATGAGATATAATATAGTAAATGAAATTCCGTATATTGAAATAGATTTTGGAACTCTTAAAGAAAAGCTTACATGCTTGAAGTAGCCAGTATTTTTAAAGAGTATAGAGCTTGGCATTTGTAAAATGTTAACTAGCTAGAATGGGGAAGGAATATGAATTTATCATAATTAATTTAGTTGGAGGTAGGTGTATGGAAAAATATACTATAAAAATATTTGTATGCTCATAGCAAAGACTGCTATAAAGAAATAAGCTATGCTTTGTTTTGAGCTAAACAATTATATATTGTTAGTAGTCTTTGCTTAATCTTTATATTTTATAAGGAGGGCAAAGCAGTGGGATATATTAAAGCACAGAATGTGTTACCAGAAGAAATAATAAAGTTGATTCAAGAGTATGTAGACGGAGAGTATTTATATATTCCAAGAAAACTAGGAAATGAAAAATCTTGGGGTGAAAAAAGTGGCACAAGAAGTAGTCTTAAGAAACGTAATGCCGAAATTTTTGACCAATACACTAATGGAATTACTATTATTGAATTGACTAGGAGATATTATCTTTCAGAAAAAAGTATAAGAAGAATAATAAGTAAAGAAAAGTTACTACGTTCATATTAAAAAAAGATGTTTTGTTATCAAATATTATTTTGATGATAAAACATCTTTATATTTTTAATTTAAAGTAGTATGTTGGTATACAAAAGTATAATCTCATACATTGCTCAAGTTTTATTAGTAACCATTTATGAGGTTTTAATAGGAAAATAAGGATGATACAATGTATTTGTAAGTACATGGTATGGAGGAAAAGTTTATTATGAGAATAGAATTTAGAAAACCTACAAAAGAAGATGGACAGTCTATTGTTACTTGGAGATATGAAGGCATATATTCCTTTTATAATAATGATAAAACAGAAGCTAAAAAGCAATGGGCTCTGAACATACATAAAGAAGAATATGCTTTTGTTATGTATGATGAAGAAAATAAATTAATAGGAAACTGTAGTTTTGATTATGACGATAATCAATATATGTTTGGAATTCAAATGAGACCAGATTTAACAGGAAAAGGTATGGGTACTGAAATAGTAAAAGCTATTTTAGAATTTGGAAAGGAAAAATATAAGTTTGATAATATAGAATTACTTGTAGCTAAGTTTAATGAAAGAGCAATAAGGGTATACGAAAAGTTAGGTTTTGAGAAAGTGGATGAATTTATGCTGCATGTAAATAATGAGGATAAAGAGTTTATTGCTATGAAAAAAGTTTGGAATATTTAGATGTAGCCAAGTAATTGATTTAGATAAGATGAATATTAGTAATTAAAACTTATTTTTGAATTATAAGGGGTTATAGTTTTGGACTATAATCCTTTTATTGTTTATGCTATAAGTGTATTTTGTAAATATAAGAAATAATGGTATAATTTATATATAGGATATTGAATTTAAGCTATTTTATGTAGAGGTGAAAACAAATGACTAATGTAGCATTACTTTGTGCAACTCATGATCCTAGCGGTAAAAATATTAATCTTATAACAGAACTTGCTCCCACCTTAAATACTATATACACCAAATTATTTATAACAGTAAGCGAGGAAACCAATAAGGAATTAGTTAATATATTAGAAGAGAACAGTTTTAATATAAGAGTTATTCCCAAAAATGGTGCAGCACAAGCTAGAAGAGAAGTGATTAAATTTGGATTAGAACATAAGGAGCAATATTTTCATTATTGCGATTTTGACAGATTGCTTACTTGGAGCAACAGATATGCTTATGAGCTTAGGAAGATGGTTAGTGAAATACCTAAGCATGATTATTTAATTTTTGGCAGAACAGAGAGAGCCTTTAATACTCATCCTATTCAGTGGATAGAAACAGAAAAAATTACAAACAGAATATTCTCTTTAGAGTTAGGGAAAGAGGCGGACGTAACAGCCGGATCTTGTGGCTTTTCAAGAAAAAGTACGGAATTAATATCTCTTTATTCTAAGGATAAAATGACTGATGCGGAATGGCCCATGATAGTAAAAAGGATTGGTAAGCTAGAGGTTTCTTATAAATCTGTGGAAGGTTTAGAATATCAAGAAGATATAAACGGATATAGTAGACAAGTAAATGCAGCGGAAGAATGGTTTGGAAGAGTAAGACTTTGCTATATTATTAGTGAATCAGCTATAAATGCGGGTAAAGAATTTATGGAGTAAGAAATAGATGAGCAACAAATATATTGTTCTGAATTTTCTCAGAATGCTGATAGAAGATACTATGAACTAAAAATATTAAATGTATATAATAAGCAAAGGTATATAATAAGCAAAGGTATATATGAGCTTTATGAAAGAAGAGAGCTAAAGGAGTCTAGAGAGAAGATAAAGGATTGTTGGAAATTTTATTTTGTAATATCTGTAATCACTTTATTTTATATGACCTTTTCTATAAATCTTCCTAAAGACTTCAATGTTATTATGTTTATTATAGGTATAATAAATTTAATTACGGCTATTTCTATAGCGTTGGTGTTTAAAAAATGTAGAGTGGATTTAAAACAGTAGATGAATTAGAATTGATAACTAAAGTTTGCCCTGAAGTAGGGATAATTCTTAGAACAATTAATATAGATTTAGTAAGAAGTTTCTCTATTGCTTTTGGATTGGCGTTTGGAATTGCTTTTACTGAAGTAATATTTTTTAAGAAATAATAAACTAATTTTAAGAGGGGATGAATGATTTTGAAAAGAAGATTAAGAGTATTACTAATAATGTTAATACTTAGTACATCTCTGCTCTTAGCATATAATAGTTATGCCAAATCCATCGTTAGAGAGTATATCTATTTTTTAAATAGCACAAATCTAAGAATGTTTTCAAAATTAGGCATAGTAGGAGAGGTACAACTTGAAAAAATTATAAAGCAAAGTCCTAATAATCTGGTTATGCTAATAAAAATAGGAGAGGATAATAAAGCCTATGTAACGATAGAAAATTGGATGACTAAAGCTCATGACCGTATACAAATACATGTTATAGATAATGAAAAGACTATTATGATTAGAGAATAATAAATTATGGAGTGAAATTATGAAAAAAGAAGTTAGGTTTACAGTTACACAAAAAATTATTGAAGTTATAACTGCAGGTATGCTTCTATTCTTAATAGCATACTTAGCCATTAACTGGTCATCGATTCCTGATAAAATTCCATCTCATTATAACTCATTAGGCATAGCTGATGCTTGGAGTAGAAAGACATCTATAATAATGCCGCCTATTATTTCTATAATTTTATATACATCACTTACTCTATTGTCTTTTTTCCCAGCTATATGGAATACACCTGTACAAGTAACAGATAAAAATTATTCTTTCGTATATCAAAATACAAGAAGTCTGATTTGTTACTTGAAGTTAGTGCTAGTAGGCACCTTTTCGTATATGACTATTTGCGCTGCACAAGGTAAAGCTCTTGGAAAACTGTTTTTACCTCTAGAATTAATTACAATTTTTGGGGTAATTCTTTGGTTTATTGTTAAGATTGTAAGAGGGGCTAATAAAACAAAATAATATATTTAATGACATATTCATGAATACAAAATTGAAATTAAAAATAAATTTAAAGCTAAATTAGGGGTTCTACCTCTCCACCTCTCTTAAGAGAAACAAGTTTAAATATTAGCATTAGTTTCTCTATACACAATAGTAAATAGTATTTTTAAAATGTAATTTACATATATATACATTGCGAAAGTTATAATATATTACTCTAAAGATATGATGCAAGAACTTTAAAGCAATATATGTATTAAATAAAAAGGGGTGGTTCTTATTAAAAGGAAGCAGTTGTCGCAACCTGAAAAATGGATAATGCTAGGTATTCCAGCTCTATTTATCATCGGATCTATAATGCATTTTGCATATGATCTAACAGGGAAAATTGCACTAATTGGCATATTTTCGCCTATAAATGAAAGCATATGGGAACATCTGAAGATGGTATTAATTCCTATCATTGCTTGGTGGGGTGCCTACTATGGTTCAAAGGGCAAAAAATATAATATTAACAAGGAAAGATGGTTTTGGGGAACAGTTATTTCTATAATTTCTTCAATGGTTATAATAGTAGCTTTTTATTATACTTATACTCAAGCTACAGGCATAGAGTCCTTAGCTCTTGATATATTTGATTTATTTTTGGGAATTGCAGTTGGTCAATGCTTAGGACTTCATATCTATAAATACAGTAAAGGAATAAATATATATGTCTCAATTTGCATAATGATATTATTGATAGTAGTATTTGGAATATTTACTTTTAATCCACTATATGTCCCTCTCTTTAAGGATGGGTCAAGCGGGAAATATGGATTATAAAATATAATAGTTATATTGATGATGGCCTCTATCTTTAAGATGAGGCCTAAAACTTTGTATTTACCAAAATTGGTATTTTAAACTTAAAGTTTGTGGTAAAATAAATCTAATTATTGAAGAGTTAATAAATTTTTAAATAATAACTTATTTAAGTTATTAAGGGGAGAAGTTCATTAGTGTATATTATACGGAGGGATAATGGTGATTAATAATATTTTAGCCTTTGTACTTCACATAATTTGTATTTTTACATCCTTTATTTTTACATTATGGTTTGTATCTACGGGGCCAACACTTGGAATATATACTACAAATATCATTTTTAGAATATTTTTTATTATAATATTCATAGTGATTTATATTTATTTAGGAAGCTTTTTGAGTACTAAAAAAGATAAAAAATATGATTTTATTAGTGGTACCGTTATAGCTTTAATTGGTATTTTTTTGTGGGGGTATACTCTTTTATATACTGGAGGTAATTTATGTTCCATATCTGAAGAACAAAGAGAATATTGGATATTATTTAATATATATTTTTGTCCATTGACTATAAGTTATCTCTTCTTAGATATAACTACTACACCGTTAATATTATTTTTTACAACTATGATACCTTCTTTATTTCTTGGATGTGGTATTAGATTGAAAAGATTAATGAAGAAAGAACTTTTAAAACCTAAATAAAGTTATGAGCCTAAGTAGAAAGTTGTCTATTTAGGCTTTTTTAATATAAACTTTGTTAATTATATAGCAATGTAAACAGACCTCTAAGCCTTAGAAAATCAAAGGATTTAGACAATGCATGAAAATAACTTTCGAAATACACCCTATATTCATAAAAATAAATTTTAAATTATTTAGTATAAGTAGTAGAATTAAAGTGTAAACATTAACAGTATATAATTTAACATTTGATTTTGTATATCTTACATTTTTAATGGAGGGGTTTAAGTGAATATATTAGTATGCATAAAACAAGTTCCAGGAACATCAAAAGTAGAAGTTGATCCAATAACTGGAGTTCTAAAGAGAGATGGGGTAGATTCCAAAATGAATCCCTATGATTTGTATGCTTTAGAAACAGCTCTTAGAATAAAAGAGCAGCAAGGTGGAGCAGTGAAGGTTATAACTATGGGTCCACCGCAGTCTCAAGAAGTTATAAGAGAAGCTTATATGATGGGTGCTGACGAGGGCGCACTGCTTTCGGATAGGAAATTTGCAGGAGCGGATGTACTAGCTACGGCTTATACGCTATCTCAAGGCATTAAAAAAGTTGGACAATGTGATTTAATAATATGTGGAAAGCAAACTACAGATGGGGACACCGCTCAGGTGGGACCGGAGATGGCAGAATATCTTAATATTCCACATGTGGCTAATGTTTTAGAAATTGTAGAGATAAAGAAGGAATCTATCATAGTAAAGATGGATATGCCTAATGCTATAGAGAAGGTAGAAATTAAGTTTCCATGTTTAATCACTGTAGAAAAGGGAATATTTGAACCAAGGCTACCTTCTTACAAGAAGAAAATAGAAACTAAAGATAAAACTATATCAATCTACGGCTTAAAGGATTTTAAGGATCAAGATGAAAATAAATATGGTCTAAACGGCTCACCCACTCAAGTAGAGAGGATTTTTCCGCCAGAGCACAATTCTGAACATGAAAATTGGAGCGGAGATTCCGAAGAGTTAGCCAAAAGGCTTGCACAGAAATTAAAAGATTTAAAATTTATATAATGGATGTACTAGGAGGAATATAGATGGGAAGATTAGTAGTTCATAATGAAAAACTTAATAAGGATAATGTAGAAGCACTGCTTAAAGTATGTCCTTTTGGAGCTTTAGATTTAAAGGAAGGCAAGGTAGAAGTAAATGCTGCCTGTAAAATGTGCAAGCTTTGTGTGAAAAAGGGACCGGAAGGTGTCATGGAGTACGTAGAAGAAGAAGTTAAGTCCATAGATAAAGGCCTTTGGAAGGGGATAGCGGTTTATGTAGACCATGAAGAAGGACATATTCATCCTGTTACCTTAGAGCTTCTTGGAAAGGCAAGGGAGCTAGCGGATAAGGTTAATCATCCAGTATACGCCATATTTGTAGGACATGATATTAATAAGGCTGCAGAGGAATTATTATATTATGGTGTTGATGAAGTATTTGAATATAACCATAAAGAATTAGAGCATTTTAGAATAGAACCCTATACTGCAGTTTTAGAAGATTTCATAAATAGCAAGAAACCATCTACTCTATTAGTAGGAGCTACTACCATAGGCAGATCCTTAGCTCCAAGAGTAGCGGCTAGATTTAGAACAGGGTTAACCGCAGATTGTACTATATTAGATATAAAAGAAAATACAGATTTGATACAAATAAGACCTGCTTTTGGTGGAAATATCATGGCTCAAATAATTAATCCTAACAACAGACCTCAATTAGCAACGGTTAGGTATAAAGTTATGAATGCACCAGAAAAGAAGGCCCTAGCTCAAGGGAAAATAGTTCAATGTAATGTAAAAGAAGAGGCTTTAAAATCTAATATTGAAGTTTTATCCGTAACACCAAAAGAGCAGGAAGAAAGTATTTCTGAAGCTGAAACTATAGTAGTTGTTGGAAGAGCTATAAAGTCAGAGAAAGACATGGAACTTATAGAAAGGTTAGCCAAAGCTTTGGGAGCACAGATTGCCTTTACTAGACCTCTAATTGAAGCAGGTATAGGGGATGCTAAAAAGCAAATAGGATTAAGTGGAAGAACAGTAAAACCAAAGCTAATAATTACCCTTGGAGTTTCAGGAGCAGTACAGTTTACCGCTGGAATGGGTGGTGCAGAGCATATATTTGCAATAAATAAAGATGCAAATGCACCTATATTTAATGTAGCCCATTATGGAATAGTTGGGGACATCTATGAAATTGTTCCTAAACTTCTAGAGAACATTGAACAGTTTAAGGCTTTATAGGAGGAGGGTATACTTATGGAATATAAAAAAGTGGAGCTTAAAGATATTGAATATTTAAAAACCATAGTAAATATAGATAGGGTATTTTATGGAGAGGATATAAATGAGGACTACGCTCATGATGAACTAGGTGGAATAAGCAACAAACCTGAGGTTTTAGTAAGTGTTTCTTCTACAGAAGAAGTTTCTAAGATAATGAAATATGCTTATGATAATAACATTTCAGTGGTAGCAAGAGGCTCAGGTACAGGCCTTGTAGGAGCTTCTGTGGCTATTAATGGAGGAATAATGATAAGCCTCACGGCAATGAACAAGATACTTGAATTAGATGAAGAAAACTTAACTCTTACCTTAGAACCTGGAGTACTATTAATGGATATTAGTAAATTTGTAGAAGCTCATGATTTATTCTATCCACCGGATCCAGGTGAAAAGTCAGCCACTATAGGAGGAAATATAAGTACTAATGCTGGTGGCATGAGAGCAGTTAAATATGGGGTTACTAGAGATTACGTAAGAGGCTTAGAGGTAGTATTGCCTAATGGAGAGATTTTAAACTTAGGTGGAAAAGTAGTAAAAAATAGCTCAGGCTATAGCATAAAAGACTTGATAATAGGTTCTGAGGGAACATTAGGTATTATAACTAAAGCAATTTTAAAATTGCTTCCTCTGCCAAAGAAATCCATAAGCTTACTTGTGCCCTTTCCAGATTTAGAAAAGGCTATAAATACAGTTCCGGATATAATAAAATCAAAAGCTATTCCAACGGCTATAGAGTTTATGCAAAGAGAAGTAATAATAGCTGCAGAAGAGTTTTTGGGTAAAAAATTCCCGGATAATTCTTCTGATGCTTACCTATTACTGACCTTTGATGGTAATAGCAAAGAGCAAGTGGAGAAAGATTATGAAAAAGTAGCGGATATATGCCTAAATTCTGGCGCATTAGACGTATATATAGTAGATACTGATGAAAGAAAAGAAGCGGTTTGGTCTGCTAGAGGAGCCTTTTTAGAAGCTGTAAAGGCCTCTACTACAGAGATGGATGAGTGTGACGTGGTAGTTCCAAGAAATAAGGTAGCTGAGTTTGTAAAATATACTTATGAACTACAAGATAAATTCGATGTACGAATAAGAAGTTTCGGACATGCTGGTGATGGAAATCTGCATGTATATGTTCTAAGAGATAATTTATCTGATGAACAATGGAAACAGAAATTAGCTGATGTTTTTGAATGTATGTATAAAAAGTCTCAAGAGTTGCAAGGATTAGTTTCTGGAGAGCATGGTATAGGATACGCTAAAAAGTATTATATGTTTGAACAATATGGAGAAGAATATATTAATTTGATGAAGGGCATTAAGAGCGCTTTTGATTCTAAAAATATACTAAATCCACAAAAGGTTTGTCAATAAAATAAAGAGGTTGCCATGAATCTTGGCAACTTTTTTAATATATTTTAAAGTTTGAAGTGGCATATTATTAGTGATATAATAATTTTGTTATTGGAGAACTAATTTTTTATAAATGAATAAGATAAGATTAGAAATTGCTTCTCTAGCATATAGTTACATTAGGATAATGATTATATCCGGAGGTATTTATGAAAAAGGACTTTTGTGATTTTAAAAAATTTATAAAAGAAAAAGAGGTAGCTGTAGTAGGAATAGGGGTAAGCAATATTCCCTTAATTAATTTCTTATTGGAATTAGGTGCGCTAGTTACAGCTTTTGATAAAAAAACCGAAGAAGAATTAGGAGAAACTGCAGAGGATTTTAAGAGGAAAAATGTAAAGTTAAGTCTAGGTGAGAATTATCTAAAAAACTTGACAGGTTTTGATGTAATTTTTAAAACCCCTTCCATGAGAATAGATAGTGAAGCATTAGTAAGAGCGAAAGAAGAGGGCGCTTATATAACCTCTGAGATGGAAGAGTTTGTGAGGTATTGCCCTGCTAAAGTATATGGAGTTACAGGCAGTGATGGTAAAACTACTACCACATCCATAATCTATAATCTTTTGAAGGAGCAAGGATATACCACTTGGGTAGGTGGCAACATAGGAAAGCCTCTTTTCTCTAATATTGAAGAAATAAAACCTGATCATAAGGTGGTATTAGAGCTTTCTAGCTTTCAACTTATGACTATGGATACTGCGCCAGAGGTAGCGGTAGTAACAAATCTAAGCCCTAATCACTTAGATATGCATAAGGATATGCAAGAGTATATTGACGCTAAGAAAAATATATTTATTAATCAGTCTGAAGAGGGTATTTTAATATTAAATAGGGAAAACAATATTACTTATTCTTTTGCTGGAGAGGCTAAGGGAAAGGTTAGATTTTTCAGTAGTAAAAGAATACTTCATGATGGAGCTTATTATATAGACGAAAAATTATATGTTTTTGGTACTGAAATATGTTCTAAAGAAGATATGATAATAAAGGGTATTCATAATGTAGAGAATTATCTTTCAGCCTTTTTAGCTGTTTATAAGGATGTAGAGATAAGCACTATGATTAAGGTGATTAAAAGCTTTAAGGGGGTGCCTCATAGGAACGAACTAGTGAGAGAACTAAGAGGTGTCAAGTATTATAATGATTCCATAGGATCAAGCCCTACAAGAACCTTGGCTACTATATCTGTTTTTGATAAGCCTGTTATACTAATAGCTGGAGGCTATGATAAAAATATCCCTTTTGAACCCTTAGCAGAAGAAGGGATAGACAAAATTAAAGCTTTAATTTTATTGGGAGCTACTAGAGGTAAGATTAAAGAAGTTTTTGAAAAAGTCATGAAAGAAGAAAAAATTAATATTCCTGTATATATAGCAGAATCCTTAGAGGAAGCAGTAATTAAAGCTAAGGATATTGGTAAGCAAGGAGATTACGTGGTATTGTCTCCTGCTTGTGCTAGCTTCGATATGTTTCCCAATTTCGAAGTTAGAGGAAATAGGTTTGCGGAAATAGTAAATAGTCTAAAGTAAAAAATGCCCTTTTGGTAAGGAAAAAAGTCTAACTAATAAATCCTTAGCTTAAGGGCATTATATTTTTATAATTTTAGTGAAAATATAGATTTAGGGTCAAGTTTGCTTTGATAATATAATATATTATTTGATATAGAATATTGATTTATAGTTTCTTCAGAAAGTTTTTTGCTATTGGATAAATCTAAAGAACTTCTATAAAGTTTATTAGAATCAGTTTTAGTCATGTAGTAAATATAGTCCGAGGATATGTAGATATTTTCAGTTCTGTCCTCTATAAGTTTAGTTTTTTCCTTTTCATTAAGAGAAAACTTATACAACTTTTCATTATCAGTTTTATTGATGTAATAAACACTGTCTTTTGATAATCCAAAATAACTTGGTACATCATCAAGTATTTTCACATTACTTTTACCAGTGACTTTAACTGCGTAGAGCTTCCAATTATCTTGAGCATTTTGATAATATATCCAGTCACCACCTATAGAATAATTACCCACAGTAAAGTCAATTATCTTCTCCTTTTGTTTGCCATCTAGAGAAACCTTATAGAGTTTATTATAATCTGATTTGTTTATATAATATATCCAATCCTTACTAAGTGATATATATAAGCAACTATCCTCAGTTAGCTTTTCTCTCTCTTTTCCGTCATTTTTAATTCTATAAAGTCTTCCGCCATCGGAATCGTTAGCGTAATATATGTATTCTTCATTAACTGCAATGCTATGTGAAGAGTCATTAGTTAATATGGAAGCTTTAGTTAGATCTAATTTTCCATCTTTAATATTTTGAAGTGATAGCTTATAAAGCTTCCAATTGTCTGACCAGTTAGAGAATATTAATTCATCCTTTGTTTCTGTAACACTTGAACTAATAGTTATGCTGTCATTATTTACAGGAAAATTTTCTACATCAATTTCCGCATTTTTATTTGGAGCGGAATTATTTAATGAGGTATCAGAAGAGTTATTGCTATCCTTATTAGTAGAAGTATTTTTATTAGAGCAGCCGTATAAAGGTACAATAAAAAGTACTATCAAAATAAAGTAAGTAATTCTTAATTTCTTATTAGCCATAAAAACCTCCAGATTTAAAAAACTTAATAGTGTAAAGTATTAAGCTTTTAAAATTATATTATATAATTAAATTTTATATTAAAACTAGGTTTTTGTACATATATATGGAAGAAATTTAAAGAAATATGTATAAACTTCGACTTGTTAAGGCAGAATATGTTTAAAATTAATTAAAACCTTCCCTGGTGTATCTATAATATTAATAATTAAAAAGAAAAAGAGATTAAGAGGATTAAGCATGTTATTTGCGTTTTTTGGATGTTTTTAATAGAGAAGGATAATGTTTTTGTGATAATATTTAAAAGTCGTCTGAAACAAGCGACACTGAAACAAAACATTTAAGTAGACTTAAAAAATAACAAGTTAACAAAGATTAAAAAAATCTAAAAAACTTGTTGACAGGTGAAAACTTAAATGATACAATAAATTACGCTGTTGAAACACAGCATGGTCTTTGAAAATTAAACAGAGGAAAATAAACATGAAACCAGCAATTCTTTATGAGAAATCATAAGACAAAGTAAGAATGAGCAATCAAACTTAAATTTTTAAATTGAGAGTTTGATCCTGGCTCAGGACGAACGCTGGCGGCGTGCCTAACACATGCAAGTCGAGCGAGAGACTTCGGTCTCTAGCGGCGGACGGGTGAGTAACACGTGGGCAACCTACCTCATAGTGGGGGATAGCCCTCCGAAAGGAGGATTAATACCGCATAACATTGCTTTATCGCATGGTAGAGCAATCAAAGGAGTAATCCGCTATGAGATGGGCCCGCGGCGCATTAGCTAGTTGGTGAGGTAAAGGCTCACCAAGGCGACGATGCGTAGCCGACCTGAGAGGGTGATCGGCCACATTGGAACTGAGACACGGTCCAGACTCCTACGGGAGGCAGCAGTGGGGAATATTGCACAATGGGCGAAAGCCTGATGCAGCAACGCCGCGTGAGTGATGAAGGCCTTCGGGTTGTAAAGCTCTGTCTTCAGGGACGATAATGACGGTACCTGAGGAGGAAGCCACGGCTAACTACGTGCCAGCAGCCGCGGTAATACGTAGGTGGCAAGCGTTGTCCGGATTTACTGGGCGTAAAGGATGCGTAGGCGGATTTTTAAGTGGGATGTGAAATACCCGGGCTCAACTTGGGTGCTGCATTCCAAACTGGAAGTCTAGAGTGCGGGAGAGGAGAGTGGAATTCCTAGTGTAGCGGTGAAATGCGTAGAGATTAGGAAGAACACCAGTGGCGAAGGCGACTCTCTGGACCGTAACTGACGCTGAGGCATGAAAGCGTGGGGAGCAAACAGGATTAGATACCCTGGTAGTCCACGCCGTAAACGATGGGTACTAGGTGTGGGAGGTATCGACCCCTTCCGTGCCGCCGTTAACACAATAAGTACCCCGCCTGGGGAGTACGGTCGCAAGATTAAAACTCAAAGGAATTGACGGGGGCCCGCACAAGCAGCGGAGCATGTGGTTTAATTCGAAGCAACGCGAAGAACCTTACCTAGACTTGACATCTCCTGAATTACCCGTAATGGGGGAAGTCCTTCGGGACAGGAAGACAGGTGGTGCATGGTTGTCGTCAGCTCGTGTCGTGAGATGTTGGGTTAAGTCCCGCAACGAGCGCAACCCTTATTGTTAGTTGCTACCATTAAGTTGAGCACTCTAGCGAGACTGCCCGGGTTAACCGGGAGGAAGGTGGGGATGACGTCAAATCATCATGCCCCTTATGTCTAGGGCTACACACGTGCTACAATGGCCAGTACAGAGAGAAGCGAGACCGCAAGGTGGAGCAAAACTCAAAAACTGGTCCCAGTTCGGATTGTAGGCTGAAACTCGCCTACATGAAGCCGGAGTTGCTAGTAATCGCGAATCAGCATGTCGCGGTGAATACGTTCCCGGGCCTTGTACACACCGCCCGTCACACCATGAGAGTTGGCAATACCCAAAGTCCGTGAGCTAACCGTAAGGAGGCAGCGGCCTAAGGTAGGGTCAGCGATTGGGGTGAAGTCGTAACAAGGTAGCCGTAGGAGAACCTGCGGCTGGATCACCTCCTTTCTAAGGAGTCGAACATATAGGGATAACCTATATGATAAGAA
>NZ_LN879450.1 GCF_001403615.1 Desnuesiella massiliensis | reverse complement strand
ATGAGATTTCCCATAGCGTTAAGCTAGTAAGATCCCTTGAAGAACACAAGGTTGATAGGTCAGGGGTGTAAGCATGGTAACATGTTCAGCTGACTGATACTAATAGATCGAGGGCTTGATCAATATACATGAATCCAATTCTATGTGCAATTTTGAAAGAACAAGCTTCTTTCAGAACTAAATAAGAAAATCTGGTGATTATGGCGTAAGGGTAACACTCGTTCCCATACCGAACACGCAAGTTAAGCCTTACCGCGCCGATGGTACTGCAAGGGAGACTTTGTGGAAGAGTAGGTCGTCGCCAGATTTATTATTTTATAAAGGCATGGCCCCTTGGTCAAGCGGTCAAGACACCACCCTTTCACGGTGGTAACAGGGGTTCGATTCCCCTAGGGGTCACCATAAGTTCCTATATTACTCGGTGTATAATATTATGCATCGAGATAATTATATTTGCAGGTGTGGCGGAATTGGCAGACGCACTAGACTTAGGATCTAGCGCCAACGGCGTGGGGGTTCGACTCCCTTCACCTGCACCATATAATAAAGATTAACTTCCTATTTTTATGGGAAGTTTTTTTATTGCAAAAAATAAAAATTGTATAATAGTATAATATAGCATAATGATTAAAAAACTATTTATGAGTATTTTATTAAAAAATCAATAATCAGTTATTTCTCTTTAATCTTAATTGGAAAGGAAGTAATGTAAATGAAATGGGAGTATAAATCAATAGAACTAGAAAACAATATAAACTTAAAAGATTCACTAAAATTTCAAGAAGAACTAAACAATTATGGATCACAAGGCTGGGAGTTAGTTGGAATTATGGAAGTTCCAAAAGAAGGAAAGGGATGGCTTCCAAAGTTAAATAGTGATCTCATTGTATTTAAGAGAGCTGTAGAAAATTAATAAGGAGAATAATAAAATAGGATCTCTTTTCAGAAAAATATATTTTCAAAGGAGATCCTATTTTGATTATATAAAGATATCAACAATTTCTAATGTGTTTTGTTTATAATGTGGATAAGTTATGTGTATATTGTTGATAAATATTTTAGTTCTATGCTTTTAAAATACTCTATTTTTAAATATAATAAAGTATGTACAATAGCGCTTGAAAATGTATATAATCTATATGTAAAAAATTTATGAAAAGAAAAAGGTAATATATGAAAATATTTTGAGATATATTGTAAAATATTACAGTATTTTAAATTAACATACATGTGGATAAAATCTGTGGATAACGTGGATAACTTTGAAAAAAATAAGTGGATAAGTTTTAAAGGAGAAAAAAATGATTATAAATAAAGAGATAAAAATTGCAAAATTTATAAGAAGACCAAATAGATTTCAGGGATTTGTAGAATTAAATGGAGAAGAGATAATGGTTCATGTACCTAATACAGGCAGATGTAGAGAGATACTTACTCCTGGAACAGAGGTTATATTAAGAAAGGAAGATAATCCACAAAGAAAAACATCCTTTGATTTAATTGCTGGATATAAGGGGGATAAATTGATTAATATAGACTCTCAAATACCTAATAAAGTTGTAGAAGAAGCACTTAAAGAAGGAAGAATATATGCCTTATCAAAATATAAACATGTAAATAGGGAAAAAACCTTTGGAAATAGCCGATTTGATTTTAAACTAAGTATTTCGGATATAGAGATACCTGAGCAAGAGTATTATTTAGAAGTAAAAGGGGTGACTTACGAGACAGACGGGCTTACAAAGTTCCCTGATGCTCCTACAGAAAGAGGTACTAAACATCTTTTAGAGCTTATAGAAGTAAAGAAGAGTGGCAGAGGGGCAGGCGTAATATTTTTAATACAGATGGATAATGTGGAAGCTTTTACTCCTCATGATAGTATGGACAAAGTTTTTGGAGATGCTTTAAGAAAAGCTTACAATAATGGTGTAGATGTGTTTGCATATAGTTGTCGGGTAGAACATAACCTTATAAGGCTAGATAGAGAGGTAAAGGTTATTCTGTAGCTTTTACCTGTTTAGTATGCTAGAATAAATTAGAAGTTGTTTATAAATAAGGGGGTACTTTAATAATGAAATTTGAATATTGCCCTATATGCGGCACAAAATTAATAGAAAAGTATAGCTTTGATGAAGGTGGAGTTCCTTATTGTGCTGTAGATGATATGATGTATTTTGACACCCCTAAGCCTTGTATAATAGCTGCAGTTATAAAAGAAGATAAAATTTTGCTATTAAAGCAGAGTTATATATTTAAGAATTCTAAAGTATTAGTATCAGGTTATGTGACTAACGGAGAGACTGTAGAAGAAACAGTGAGAAGAGAGGTAAAGGAAGAGACTGGTATTACTGTTGGAGAAATAAAATACTTAGGAAGTGAATATTTAAAATCAAGAGAAATTATTATGTTAACTTTCATGGCAAAATATGAAAGTGGGCATATACATAAATCCTCAGAAGTAGAATGGGTTGAATGGGGAAGCCTTGAAGATGCACTATGTGAAATGAGTGAGGATGAAATAGGAAAAAGAATAGTAAAAAAGGTTTTAAATGAAATTGGATATAAAGGACAAAAGGCTTTTAGATGCGATAATGGTGCCTGTAGTATCAATGAATAAGTATATAATGAATTATTAATTTAAGAAGGGGAGTAGATTTATGTTAGCACACGAAATTGATTACAAAATTTATGGAGACGATATGCAGTTTGTGGAAATTGAATTGGATCCTAATGAGACAGTTATAGCAGAAGCTGGCGGAATGATGATGATGGATAGCGCTATAAGGATGGAAACTATTTTTGGCGATGCAAATCATGGTGGAGGAGGATTTATGGATAAACTATTCTCTGCAGGAAAAAGGGTTCTTACTGGAGAAAGTTTGTTTATGACTACTTTTACTAATGCAGGTTATGGAAAGCAAAAAGTAGCCTTTGCATCCCCATACCCTGGGAAAATAATACCTATGAATTTATTAGAACTAGGTGGAAAGTTAATTTGTCAAAAGGATGCCTTCTTGTGCGCAGCTAAAGGAGTATCTATAGGTATTGATTTTAGAAGAAAATTGAGCGTAGGATTCTTTGGAGGCGAAGGATTCATTTTACAAAAATTAGAAGGTGATGGTTTGGCATTTATTCACGCAGGAGGAACAATAATTAAAAAAGATTTAATGCCTGGCCAAACACTGAAGGTAGATACAGGTTGTTTAGTGGCTATGACTAGAGATGTTCACTATGATATAGAATTTGTAGGTGGTGTTAAAAACACATTATTTGGAGGGGAAGGTCTTTTCTTTGCTACGCTTACTGGACCGGGTAGTGTTTGGATTCAAAGCCTACCATTTAGTAGATTAGCTTCTAAAGTTTTTGCAGCTGCAGGAGTGGCCGGTAGAGGTAGAAAAGATGAGGGAAGCATATTAGGAAATATAGGAAACTTATTTGATGGAGATGGATTTTAAGAAAAAAAGCGACGAAAGTCGCTTTTTTGTTTAATGCTAAGAACATTGTTCTTTATCCATAGTTGGCTTCTCCAATAATAGACTTTCATAATCTTTAACTAAGCCGTCGAAGGTTCTATCCCAATCTTTAGTTAAAGCAAAAGCTCTGGCATTATTAGCTAGATTTTTTCTTAAACTTTCATCATTGATTATTTTTTCTGCAGCATTATAATAATCATCCTCTTGCTTCTCTCTGCAAGCTATGCCATTATATCCATCTATAAGGTTATCTGATACTCCACCTGCATTACAGGATATTATAGCTAATCCTGAGGACATAGCCTCTAAAATTACAAATCCTAGGGTTTCAGTAGGTGAAGGGAATAAAAATACATCTGAAGATGCATAAGCTTTGGTTAAAGCATCACCAGTTAAGAAGCCAGTAAAGGTAATATTATCGGGAGCCATATCCTTTAAATCCTTTAAAGATGGGCCATCCCCTATCATTACAAAATGGATTTTATCATAATACTTCTCATTTAATCTTTTTGCTACATTAACAAAAATCTCAAGATCTTTTTCAGGAGATACCCTTCCTACATATAAAAATACTAGCTTGCCCTCAGCATTTATAGATTTCTTGAAGGAAGGATCTTTAAGCTCAGGGGAGAATTTATCAGTTTCTATACCCCTTTCCCAAAGCTTAGGGTTCCCGAAGCCTTGTTCTTTTAATAAATCTACAGTAGCTATGGAAGGACAAAAATTAATATCACATTTATTATGAAACCACTTAAAATATTTCCATGAAGGACTTTCTAAGAATTTTAAATTATAGTATTCAAGATATTGAGAAATATTTGTTTCGTAGGATGATACTAAAGGTAAATTTCTTGATCTTGCATACTTAAGACCACAAAGTCCCATATTAAATTCTGTTACTACATGTACTATATCAGGATTAAACTCATCTAGTTGTTTTGAAATGGCAAAGTAATTTGGTAAAGATAATCTGCACTGAGGATATAGTACAAATTTAAAGCTTTTAGCTCTTATTACATTACTATAAAATTCTTGTTCCTTAAAAGATGGAGCAAATATTTTATATTCAATATGGTTTCTTTCCATATAATCAACAAATTTGCTTAAAGTTTTTGCAACTCCATTTATCTGAGGTAAAAATGTGTCCGTAAAAAAAGCAATCCTCATTATTCATCAACCCCTTACAAAGCTTGTATTTTAGACTAACAACCATGAACTTACGTGGTTTTATATTTATATTTTGATTGCTAATCCACCTTAATAGATAGTTATAGATTATCTGAGGAGATAATTTATAACTATTTATCCTATATCATTAGTATAACATCTTAATCTTAAATTTAATGTTATGGAAATCTTAAATTTTGCTTAAATTTGTAAAAGTCATATATTTAAATCATTAAAAATATTACTTATAAAATAGTGAATATCCTCTATTTCATCAATGTATGTTAATCCTTGAAACTTAAACCTTTAGATAAAGATAAACAATACATAAACTTAATTAATACCTATTCCAAAGTACAAATTCCTCAGAGACTTTTGGTACAGGTGTATAATTAATTATACAAGCATATCCTTTTTATTAAACGTAACATAAGCTATAGCATAGCATATAACTCCCCATAATATTAATACTATAGTTCCTATAAGAGGTGTCATTAATGGAGAGGCATAGGATCGTGCAACACTTCCATCGATAACACTCATAGGATTAGAATAGGAATTAAATATAAAAGGCGATACCTTATTAAAATAAGGTATTTGCGTAAAAATACTTAAGGCTATAGTACCTAGTATGCTCAATGTCATAGATATCATACTGCTTTTTAGTATAGTTGATAGTAAAAAGCAGAAGGATACCGTTGAAAGTATAAATAGTATCTGAAAAGCCAACATTTTTAAAAGGAAGCTCCAAACAGGTATTACATAAGAACTTTTAAATACTGGAACAATATTCTTAGTGAAAACAGGAGCTTTTATTAAGCCTAGCTTATATTTTGTTCCTGCTATAACAGGAGAGCTTAGATCTCCGAAGCCCCACAATATACCCATTATTATAAAAAGTAGTAGCTCTACTATAATTATTACCAGAACTGAAGAAATACATGCAGCAATAAATTTTGAAAGCAATACCTTGCTTCTAGATATAGGCTTAGTTAACAAAACTTTCATAGTAGGGGGAGTATATTCTCCAGATACTATATCAGAAGATATTATGGCTACGATAATTACTAGAAATATAGCACCTAAGGCTTGAATTAAGCCTTGAATACCAATATAGGCATTAAGAGGAGCACCAGCAGTAGGCTTAATATTATTATCAATTAAATATTTTGTTGTAATATAAGACTTATAGATTTCTTCCTTAGAGTTTTCATCCATTATAGAATCTATATTAGTAAGCTGTTGTTCAAGAGAAGATAAATTTGTTTTTAATTGATCCCGCCAATTATCTTCCTTGGATGTAGATTTCTCAAGCTTGAGCTTATTTATCTCTAATTCTATCTGAGTTATCTGCTGTTCTAAGGATTTCTTTTCGTTATCTGATATATTGCTAGAGTTTTTTCTGTTTTTTAACTGATTTACACTAGATTCTAAGGCGCTTATTTGAGCTTCGGGCCTGACGAATTTATTTATACCATACATACCTATACATATTAATAGTGAAAGTGATATTAAGATTATAAGGGTTACAATAAATTTTCTTCTATAATGAAGTTTAAGAAGCTCATTCTTTATGAGATTAATCATTATTTAATACCCCCTTCGACTAATTGCATATATCTATCCTCTAAGGCTTGTTGCTTTTTATAAACCTCTTCTATAGGAATATTGTTTTTAGTTAAATCTATTACTAGTTGAGGAGTATAACCCTTATTGATTTTAATTTGTATAAGCGAATCATCTATTGAAAAATTATTTATATAATCAAAATTAGTAATTAGCTCTTTACATTTTTCTATATCAGGGGTAGATAGAATAATATTTTCTATGTTTTCTACATCGTTAACTGCAGACAAGCTAGAAGTAACACTCTCAATAGATTTAATTTCTCCATGGTCTATAAAGGCTACAGTATCACAAAGTTGCTGAATTTCGCTTAACAAGTGAGAAGATACAAATACCGCCATATTCTTCTCTTTAGCTAACTTTTTAATTAAATCTCTAAATTCTTTTATACCAGAGGGATCAAGACCATTGGTAGGTTCATCCAATATAAGGAGTCTAGGGCTCGATAAAAGAGCTTCAGCTATGCCGAGGCGTTGCTTCATCCCTAGAGAATATTTTTTTACCTTATCATTGATTCTTTCTTTTAGCCCTACTAAGTCTATCACATTTTCTATATGTTCTTTGGTTATTCTAGTATCAATTCTAGCAATCTGCATTAAATTCTGCATTCCAGTCATATAAGTATAGAGCTCAGGATTTTCTACTACAGCTCCAACATTCTTTAAGGCGGCTTCTTTATTACTTTTAACATCATAGTCGCAAATGGTTACATTTCCTTTGTTAGGAGCTATCAGACCTACTATCATTCTTATAGTAGTGGTCTTTCCAGCACCGTTAGGACCAAGAAAACCAAATATTTGACCTTCATCTATAGAAAAGCTTATACCTTTAATAATTTTTTTATTTCCTATGGATTTATGAAGGTCTTTTACTTCAAGTACTTTCAATATAACCTCTCCTCTCAGAAAACCATTTATAATAGTGATACCTTATAGATATATATCCAGTATTTTACAATTAAATACATTAAGCTTTAAGGTGCTATGTATTTATAACTATATTTTTCTCTTTAAAATAATATTTAAAATTTTATTTTCCATATAATTAACAAAAACTTCATCAGTCATCATACCTACTAAAGCTAATTCGCTATCAGTATCATTATCGCCAGTAAGATTCCAATAATATTCTTCCATTTCATGAAGACGAGGTGCATTTAATAATTTGCTGACATTATCCAAAACATTTTGGTCTAAATCATGAATTTCAGCAGAAAGAGCAAATACCGTATATTCTTCTTCTTCTAAAATATCTATTTGTATTTTTTTTGTTCCGTATTTATAGCAGAAGGTCATAAGTTCATCTACTATTCTTATATTTCTTTGCTTTAGGTGCTTCATGCCGTAGGCTCCTTTCTGAAGGCATTTATTATAGGTACTAGTAAAATAGCAACTAAACCTGCCGCTAGGCCATTATTATAGAGATTTAATCCGCCATGTAAATAGCTTGTGTTCATAACTGTGCAAACATGTAGAAACCCAGCAATAATACCATAGGGCCACCCATATTGACCGGCTATAGGAGCTAAAGCGGTGCTAAATAGGCAGGACAAAATCATTTGAGGTGAATCTATTGTCCATATATTTAAAAAGGTAGATAATAATGCTCCAATTATTAAAGGAGCTACATTAAATGGATGTTTACCAAAAGCTCCAAATCCTGCAATAGTAAAAATAGCTCCTATGGTAGGGCCGTTTAAGTCTCCTTTTACTAGTACTACGAATATTGTAAATATTATACCAAGGATGCCCATATTAATAAAGGCTAGGTTCTCGTATAATAGATAATAATCGCTTACTAATCGACCAGAGTGTTTAAATATCTTTTCTATTCCTTTAAAACTTCTATTATTTAAAATAAAACCTATTATGATTAGTGAAATGAATAAAAATATTAAAAGTATAAAGAATACTTTATTATTCCCTGTATTCCATATAAGCCTTTTATCAAAGTTAATACCAAAGGCTCTAAATACGGACATTACCATGGTTGCAAGAAGCCCTGCAGCAAAACCAATGTTATAAAGATTATATCCTTGATGAAGCTTGATACAATAAGCTCCCAAAGGAGGAAGGATAAACCCTACGGCTATACCTATTATAATGCCTATAAGAATTCCACCTAAAATTGAGAATTGTCCAATAAAACTTAATTGACTCACAGTAGGAGAAAGAGTGGTGCCCAATAAGGCTATAAGAGTATAATTTAGAAACGGTTCCTTTTGAACTTTAGAATATAACCAAACTCCTATCATTACAGGCCATACATTGAGAAGGTTTTTTCCGAAAAAGGCAAAGCCAGCCATTAACCATAGTGCCATAAGAGTTGAACCATTTGGCTTTATTCCAACGTATATTAATATGAATATGCAAATTAAAGATAGTAGTCCGGCATTTACAAAGGCAGCACCTATACCACCTAGTTCAACATAATCTGTAATTAAAATATCAGAGTTTAGAATGATTTCTAATATGCCATTAAATATTTCCTTTGGAGAATCAATTAGAAATCCAAAGATTATTAGAGAGGTAAAAATAAACATACAAACATAGTAAGCAGGATAGATTTTTATCTTCATCAAAGACCTCCTTTTAATATTATAGTATAGGAAAGTTAAATTTTTAACATAAAAAGCTATAAAAGCTTTTTAAAAAAATGTATTAACATGAATTAATAAGGAAATTTAACTTACAATATAATTATAAAGGAAAAATCAAAATAATGCTAACAGTTATTTGATGACAATCATTGCATATTAATCATAAAATCTGTTGAAAATTAATAATTAATTAACAAATAATGGATTTAAATGCTTTAAATACATTATTTAAAAAGATATAATAATTTTATGTAAATATATATTAAATACTTTTTATAAATTATAAAATTAAAATTTTACAACCTAAAGTTAGATACAGTTGTTTTAATGAGTTTATTATAAGACTTCAAAAACTTTATTATAAAGGAGGTGAATGCCGTTAGGTATAAAAATATAAAGCTTTATATTTATTTGTAGATGCTTAATTACCTATAGAGTTTTATAGTCTATACATAACGGTAAATATTTATGAAACAAGTACCAGAAATAAAAGGAACTCTACGCAATCATATGATAGAATTACCTAGTGTTATAAGAGAAGCTAGTGGGATAAAGATATTTGGTAAGCGACTTAAGTCTTTTTTATTTAGTACGGATGTTGCGGTCATAAGAAATACAAATGCGGATGCTATTATTGCAGTATATCCTTTTACGCCTCAACCAGTAATTACTCAAGCTTTAGTGATGGCTGCAGATGTACCGGTATTTTGCGGAGTTGGTGGAGGAATAACTATGGGTAAAAGGGTGGTTAACCTAGCTCTAGATGCAGAATTTAAAGGAGCTATGGGTGTAGTGGTTAATAATCCAACCCCTAATGAAGTTATTCAACATTTAAGGGATACTATTGACATACCTATAATTGTAACGGTGGTTTCAGAATATGAAGATATAAGAGGCAGGGTTGAGTCAGGAGCTACTATACTCAATGTATCAGGAGCCAAGAATACTGCAAATATTGTTAAGAAGATCAGGAGTATGTATCCTAACTTCCCTATCATTGCTACAGGAGGGCCTAATGATGAAACTATACTAGAAACCATAAAGGCTGGAGCTAATGCTATAACCTATACACCACCATCCACTGCGGAGATATTGAATGAAATAATGACAAATTATAGAGAAAAGTATAAAAATGATAGCATGTATTAAGATATAATTCATAATAAGTATTTTTGAGTATATGTTAATGTGCAAACATAAGAATTTCTTGTTACTAGAGTTCTTATGTTTGCAAAAACTAAAGTTAAGGCCATTATTTTAAGGAGGAAAAAATGATAGCAGATAATTGTAAGGTTTGCCCAGATTTTAAAGAAAACAAATGTGATGGACAGGCACAGGATTGTATGTGCAAAAGATGTCCAAGGACTTTAGGTAAGTGTATTATTACAAAATACTGTACTGAAACAGAATCTATTCTTATACTAGAATAATAAAGGGATTTTTTAAAAGTAATAGAATTATTTATGTATATTTTTAATATTAAGGGGGCCGAGATATGAGGGAAGAAGTTCAAAAGAAATTAGAAGAGTTCAAAGGCTATATCAGAAAAATAGAGCACTTATCTAGTGCTGCATCAGTTCTATATTGGGATATGAGAGTAAACATGCCCAAGAAAGGGGCAGCTCAAAGAGGGGATGCTCTAGGATTATTATACAGTGAAATATATAAACTTCAAACTTCTGATGAGATGAAGTCCTTTATTGACTACTTTTCTATAGTGGAAGATTTAGATGTGGTTTCTAAGGCTATGTTAGAAGAGGCTAGAAAGACCTATGATCAAACAAAGAAAATACCAGAAGATAGATACAAGGAGTTTGTTATTTTAAAGACAAGTTCTGAGGTAGCTTGGGAAGAGGCTAAGGAAAAGTCAGATTTTAATATATTCAAGCCTTATCTAGAAAAGGTAGTAGAGTTTACAAAGGAATTCGTTGAATATTGGGGATATAAAGAAAATAAATATGACACCTTACTAGACTTTTATGAGCCTGGCATAACTGTAGAAAAATTAGATAAGGTATTTGGAGAATTAAGAGATGCCATAGTTAATTTGTTAAATAAAATTAAAGCCAGTAATGTAGTAATAAAAGACGAGTTCTTTAAAAAGAAATTTTCAAAAGAGCTTCAAGAGAAATTTAGTTTATATGTATTAGAAAAGATGGGTTACGATTTTGAAGCTGGAAGATTAGATGAAAGTGTACATCCGTTTACTATTAACTTTGGTAATAAAGATGTGAGAATAACAACAAAATACCTAGAAAATGAATTTAGAAGCGCTCTATTTAGCACAATTCACGAAGGTGGTCATGGTATTTATGAGCAGAATATACCAGATGAATTAGATGGAACAGGATTGAATTCAGGAGTATCCATGGGTATCCATGAATCACAATCAAGATTCTATGAAAACATAATAGGAAGAAGTAAGGAGTTTTGGAATTATTTTTACCCTGAAGTCCAAAGAGTATTTTCACAGTTTGAAGGCGTTTCTTTTGAGGACTTTTATAGAGGAATAAATGTGATAGAACCTTCTCTTATAAGGACAGAAGCGGATGAGCTAACCTATAGCTTACATGTTATTATAAGATATGAAATAGAAAAGGCGCTTATAAAGGGAGAAGTAGAAGTTAAAGACCTACCACAGCTATGGAATGAAAAATATAAAGAGTATTTAGGTGTAGAGCCTAAAAATGATGCTGAGGGTGTGCTTCAAGATGTTCACTGGTCCGATGGAAGCTTTGGATATTTCCCTAGCTATGCTTTAGGAAATCTTTATGGTGCCCAATTCTTAAATAAGATGATTAAGGATATACCAGAGGTTTTCAAAGAAATACAAGAAGGTAATCTTATGTCCATTCATCAATGGCTAAAGGATAATATTCATAAACATGGTGGAGTGCACAAGCCTGCTGAGCTCATTAAAATGGTGACAGGGGAAGAGCTAACAGCTAAGTATTTTATAGAATACTTAAATAATAAATATAAAGAGATTTATAAGCTTTAATTATTGAATAATAAATTTAAAGGCAAGATTAATGCTGATATATAGCGGCAATCTTGTCTTTTTTATTTGTATAACGCTTATTCATTTGTTACATTTACATATTTAATGATCTTTAGGGCGAAACTATACACAATAATAACCTATAAAAACGAGGTGGTAACAGTGTATAAAGATCAACTAAAAAGTATAATCGGAGAAAATTGCCCGGGGTATGATGCAAGATATGGTTCATCTATAATAAGCATGGGAGGGCCGCTCTCAAATAGCTGTGATAACTGCTCAAATTTTGTTAGAGGAAAATGTATAAAGGATCTATACGACTACATGAAAAATCTCATTAATACAAATTAGTAGTGGACTCAATATTACCTAAAATAGACAGGCTAACTAACTAGTTTTTTTGACATGGCTAATATTAGGAAGTAATTTGTAATTGAATATATTAATATAATAGCATATAATGTTTAGTATAGCATATAATCACCATTAGAGTATTCTAAAACTTGCGATTCTATGATTTAGTATAATAAATTGATGAATTAACATAATAAAAAAATTCAATATTATCTAAAATTCATATTATAATATCTTTAAGCATAGTTTTTTGAAAGAATGTGAAATTTTTTTAGAGGATATTACAAAAAATATTAAAAAGTCTAGGAAAAAATTTTAATAATTCATAAAAAACTATATATATTTATTTTTAAGAATATTGAGAAAAGAATTATCTAATGGTAAAATGTAAATGGTTACAAAAATTCAGCGGGGTATATTAATTTGAAATTAAAATGGCATAAGCTTAGATGATTAAATTGCATATTATCTATAGCTAGAGTCATAATTTGGAGGGTTGATTAATGCACAAAAAACTATTTATACCAGGACCAGTAGAAGTTAGACCAGATGTATTAGAAAAGATGGCAACGCCTATGATAGGCCATAGAAGCAAAGATGCTTCAGCGCTTCAAAGAAGAATAAGTGACAACATGAGAAAATTATTCTATACAGAAAGTGAAATTTTACTTTCAACAACTTCTGGTAGTGGACTTATGGAAGGTGCAGTTCGTTCATGTACTGCAAAAAGAGCAGCAGTTTTTTCTGTAGGATCTTTCGGAAACAGATGGTATGAAATGGCTACATCTAATAATGTGCCTGCAGACTTATTTGAAGTTGAATGGGGAACACCAACAACACCAGAGCTAGTAGATGAGGTTTTATCTACAGGAAAATATGACCTTATAACCATAACTCACAATGAAACTTCCACAGGTGTAATGAATCCTGTAGAAGAAATTGCAGAGGTTATGAAGAAATATCCTGAAGTAGTATATTGCTTAGATACTGTAAGTTCAGCAGCTGGTACAAAAATTGAAGTAGACAAACTTGGAGTGGATATTTGTATAACATCAACTCAAAAAGCAATTGGATTGCCTCCAGGATTAGCAATCTGTACTTTCTCAGAAAAAGCAGTAGAAAGAGCTAAGAAAGTACCACATAGAGGATTATACTTAGATTTATTATCTTTATATGAATACATTCAAAAGAAGGATTATCAATATCCATCAACACCTTCATTATCACATATGTATGCTTTAGACTATCAACTTGATAGAATAATGAATGAAGAAGGATTAGAAAATAGATTTGAAAGACATAAAGCTATGGCAGAAGTAGTTAGAGCTTGGGCTAGAGAACATTTTGAGATATTCCCAGACCAAAGATATTTATCTAATACCTTAACTAATATTAAAAACACTACAGGTATGGATATATCTGCATTAAATAAAAAACTTGGAGAAAGAGGATTCCAGATATCTAATGGATATGGAAAACTAAAAGATAAGACCTTTAGAATAGCTCATATGGCAGACTGTCAAATGGAAGACATAAATGAAGTATTAAGTGTTCTTGATGAAGTATTAGGATTTAAATAGAAATACTACACTATATGCTTAGTTGAGGGGGGCCTTTAATGCATAGAATTTTAATAACTGATGGTATGGAAAAAAGTGCGGTGGAAGATTTAAGAAAAGCTGGCTTTGAGGTAGTAGAACAGTTCTATGAACCAGAAGCTTTAGGAGCAGAGTTAAATAATTTTGATGCGCTAGTAGTAAGATCAGCCACAAAGGTTAGAAAGCCTATAATAGATAAAGCTTTAGAAAGCGGTAGACTGAAGCTTGTAATTCGTGGCGGAGTTGGAGTAGATAATATTGATGTAGCTTATGCTGAAGAAAAAGGCATTAAGGTTACAAATACTCCAAACGCAAGCAGTGCTTCCGTAGCGGAATTAGCCCTAGCTCATATGTTTGCGGTGACCAGATTTATTGGTGATTCTAATATAACTATGAGAGAAGGCAAGTGGGAAAAGAAAAAATATGAGGGAATAGAGCTTTCAGGAAAAACTCTAGGTTTAATCGGCTTTGGAAGAATAGCTAAAGAGCTAGCTAAGAGAGCCCATGTGTTAGGAATGAAGGTGCTATATACTAATAGAAGCGGAAAAGCAGAAGGTTATGATGAGTATGAATACTGTGGATTACAGGATTTATTAAAGAGATCAGACTTTGTTTCTCTTCATATTCCATTAGATAAGAGTAAAGGTGCGGTAATTGGAAAAGAAGAGCTTGCGATGATGAAGGACAGAGCTTATATAATAAACTGCGCAAGGGGTGGCGTAGTTTGTGAGGAGGCTTTATTAGAGGCTTTAAATAGTGGAAAATTGGCCGGAGCGGGAATAGATGTGTTTGCAGAAGAACCAACGAAGAATATGGAGCTAGTAAACCATCCTAAAGTTTCAGTAACACCACATATAGGAGCTTCTACTATAGAAGCACAAACAAGAATAGGTGAAGAGATAGTAAGTATTATAAAGAATTTTTTAAAATAGAAAAAATATATAGATCTAAGGTTTAATTAATCAAGCAGAAAATTTCCTATGCTCAAGGATTTTTCTGCTTGAATAAGTTATAAATTTTATATTTTAAAAATACAATATATTAGGGAAACAACTTCAACTATTAATTTATATATGCACCAAAATCCCTTGAAGATTGGCATTTGGGAACATGTATAAATTAAGTTTACGTAGTGATTCCCTAACACAGGGGGTTAAAATTAATGGCAGTAGTAAAACCTTTTAAGGCAGTAAGACCTGAAAAGAACTTGGCTGATAAAGTTGCAGCTCTACCCTATGATGTAATGAACAGCGAAGAAGCTAGAGAAATGGTAAAGGACAATCCTTACTCTTTTCTACATGTAGATAAAGCAGAAATAGATCTAGATTCTAGTATTGACCTATATAGTAAAGAAGTATACGAACAAGCTAGGAAAAATTTAAATAGGATGATAGAGGAAAATACCTTTATACAGGATGGGGAAGATTATCTATATATTTATAGACAAGTAATGGATGGCAGAGTGCAGACAGGCTTAGTAGGGTGCACTTCTATAGATGAATATATGAAGGATGTTATTAAAAAGCATGAGCACACTAGAGCAGATAAAGAGCAAGATAGAATAAATCACGTAGACTATTGTGATTCAAATACAGGTCCTATATTCTTAACCTATAGAAATAAAAAAGAGATTTCTGATATAGTTGAGGCTTGGACTAAAAAAGAACCTGTATATAACTTTGTATCTGAAGATGGAATAGCTCATATGGTTTGGGTTATAGATTGTAATGATACTATAGAAAGATTATGTGATCTATTTAAAGGGGTAGACTATTTATATATTGCAGATGGACATCATAGGGCTGCATCGGCAGTAAAAGTTGGAAAAATGAGAAGAGAACAAAATCCTGACTTTACAGGAAACGAAGAATTTAATTTCTTTTTATCAGTAATTTTCCCAGATGAGGACCTATATGTTATGGACTATAACAGGGTTGTTAAGGACTTAAATGGCTTTTCAACCGAGGAATATATGCTTAAGACTGCGGAAAAATTTGACGTGAGCCTATATGAAGGGGAAGGACCATATAAGCCTTCTAGTAAACATACCTACGGAATGTACTTGGATGGAAAATGGTATAAGCTTACTGCAAAAGAGGGAACTTATGATCCTAATGATCCTGTTGATAGATTAGATGTATCTATTCTTCAGAATAATTTATTAGATCCTATTTTAGGAATTAAAGATCCTAGAACGGACAAGAGAATTGATTTTATCGGTGGAATTAGAGGTCTGAAAGAATTAGAAAGAAGAGTAGAGGGAGGAATGAAAGTAGCCTTCTCCATGTTTGCTACAACCATTGATGACTTGATGGCTATTGCAGATGCAGGGAAGGTAATGCCTCCTAAATCAACATGGTTTGAGCCAAAACTAAGGAGCGGATTGTTTATCCATAAGCTAAAATAGGGGATTTAGCTTATAAAAGATGTAATTTGTGTATATTATACAATGAATAAAAAGAGGGTTTTTTATATAAGGGGGACAACAATAGTTGAAGCTGGGGGGCTTCAACTATTGTTTTTTTATTTTAAGAACCTTAAGAAAAGGAGTTAGAAGATTAAAAATAATATTAAAAATTAATATAAAGTTAAGAAATAATAGAAGGTAAATTAATGTAAATATAGAATTATATATGAATACAAGAGGGAGGGGATATTATGAGTATTTTAACTCTAAATAGCTATAACCACTTATTAAAGGGTTATACAGAATTAAGATGTCAAGAAAATTCTTTAACAAGGGTATCCTTGCTAAATGGGAATTTGGTTAATAACGTAAGGTCATCCACTAGCGGAGTTAGTGCAAGAGTTAATGTTAATGGCTCTTGGGGTTTTGCATCAAATTCTGAAATTAGTAATGAAAGTGTAAAAGAAGTATTAAGATTAGCTAAGAGCAATGGTGAGTTCTTAAACAGCAAGAGTTCTGCGCCAAAAAGAGAGCTTATTACCTCTGATTACTCTATAGAAAAGAGCTTTGGTACTAAAAAAAAGAGACTAAGCCAAGGAGAGTTAATAAATTTTGCTAAGGAAATAGATGCGTATATAGCAAATAAATATAAGAATCTTTCAAGTAGATTTGTGGGTATTAATGAGTTAAATATGGAAAAGAGAATATTAACTTCATCAGGAGCTAGCCTTTACTCCTTATTACCAAGAACCATGATTATCATTGAACTAACGGTAGAAGATAACACTGGTGTTCCTGTAGAGCTTTATGAGGTATATGGCGGGTTAGGCCAATTTGAGGATAAATTTAATGCTCCTAGTGATGTATATGGTAAAATAGATGAATTATATCTTAAGCTTATGGATAAGAGGGAAGGGGTACACCCAGAAGCAGGCTTTAAGGAATGTGTATTAGCACCAGACCTTGCAGGTATACTAGCCCATGAGGCCATAGGCCATACCACCGAGGCTGACTTTGTTTTAAGTGGCTCTATAGCGGGAGAATATTTAAATAAAGAGGTAGCGAGTCCCTTAGTTAATTTAGTGGATTTTGCTAATACTGCTTTTGATAAGACTTGTCCAGTACCTATATACATAGATGATGAAGGTACTAAGGCAGGGGATGCAGTGATAATAGAAAATGGAATACTAAAAGGATATATGCATAATAAAGAGAGTGCTAGCATCTTAGGCTTTAAGCCTACAGGAAATGCAAGAGCTTATGAATTTTATGATGAACCCATAATAAGAATGAGAAATACCTGTATATTACCAGGAAAGAGTAAATTGAAAGAACTTATAGCCTCTGTAGAGGATGGATATTATTTAATGAATCCTAGCAATGGACAGGCCGACGCTACTAGTGAATTTATGTTTGGAGTTACCATGGGTTATGAAATAAAGAATGGTAATCTTGGTAGAGCTATAAAGGATACCACTATATCAGGAGTAGCCTTTGATATGCTTAAAACTGTTTCCATGATATCTGATGACCTTACTTGGCTCAGTGGAGGCATGTGTGGAAAGAAACAGCCTATAACCGTTGGTATGGGTGGTCCTGCGATTAAGTGTAAAGTTAATATAGGGGGAAGATAGGATATGGATAACAGAGATTTAGCCTTATATTGTGTGAATGCTATAAAAGCTTTAGGTGTAGATAAAGCAAGTTGTAGTGTATATAATAATAAAAAATATGAGCTTAACTTTACAAGAGAAGGTATATCACTGCTAAGAACCACCATAGATGGCTCAGTAAGTATGCTGGCTATAAAGAATGGAAAAAAAGCCACCATAGCATTAAACAAGTTGGACAAGAATACAATCAATAGCAAAATAGATGAGCTTATTGAAATGACTAATTCTGCAGAGACAGATCCTTGCAATGATATAGCAGAATATCAAGAGAAAGAAGACTTTTTTTCAGGAAATAATGAACCAGACTTAGATAAAATGTACGACTTAACAAGGAATTTTTTAGCTAAGATAGAAAAAGATTATCCTCAGATTAACTTCATGGATGGAACTACCCTATCTTTTGATAAGGTTGAGAGCGTGTTTGTTAACTCTAATGGTGTTGAATTTAAAATAAGTAAGGGTATATATAATGCAAGCGTAGTTTTCTTAGCAAAGGAAGGAGATAAATCCACATCCTTTAACTATTTTGCTTATAGCTTCGAGGAACTACCAGAGGATTTAATGGAATATGCCGATGTAAGACAAAGAATGGAAGATATAATAAAACAGCTTCATTGCAGTAGTGTAGGAAAATTCATAGGAGATATTATATTAACCCCTGAGTCAGCTATGGACATGATAGGCTCCTATATAATGAATTTCCTTTCAGATAGTCCACTGATAAGTGGTACAAGTATACTAAAGGATAAATTAAATGAAAAGGTGGCTAAGGAAAGCTTAACCGTAAAATGTATGCCACTAGCTGAAAGCATGGCAGATAAAAACTTTATAACCACTGATGGCATTAAGACAGAGAATCTCACTCTAGTAGAAGCGGGAGTTTTAAAGAGCTTTGTATTAGGATTATATGCTGCCAAAAAGACAGGAAAAGCTGTAGCTAAAACAGCACTTAATCTTGTAGTGGAGGGTGGTAATACATCCTTGCAAGATATAATAAAGAATACTAAAAAAGGTATAATTCTAGGAAGATTTTCTGGAGGTAATCCAGCTAATAATGGTGATTTTGCTGGAGTTGCTAAAAATAGCTTCTATGTAGAAGATGGGGAAATAAAATACGCTTTATCAGAAACTATGATATCTTCAAACTTATATGATATGTTTAATAATATAGAAGATATATCTATAGAAACTATAAATTCAGGAAGTACTATACTACCTTGGATAAAGGTCAATGGAGTTAATATATCAGGAAAGTAGAAGAATATATAGCTATAGGAGGATGTGAAAAACATAGGTGTTCTTTTTCACGGGCCGCGCGTGGAGCTCCACGCGCGGTGGAGGGAAACCTATAGAACACCTTTTTTCACAGCCTCCTATAAAAAGACAATAGTTTAGTAAAAAACTTTAACTATTGTCTTTTATTATATAAAAAATTATAATGGGGTTATTATGTTTTTTGATGATAAGGAGTAAATTTAAGTGAAAAAATTTAAGAAGTTTTATATCGAGATAACAAATATATGCAATCTTGCTTGTTCCTTTTGCCCTAAAACTAAAAGAACTCCAGAAATAATGAGCCTTGACACTTTTAACAAAATATTAGAGCAAATAAAAGATCACACTAGTTATATATATTTTCACATAAAGGGGGAGCCTCTTACCCATCCTCACATAGATAAGTTTTTAGATTTAAGCTATGAAAAAGGCTTTAAGGTTAATTTAACCACCAATGGAACACTTATAAGCAAAGTTAAGGATAAATTATTGGGAAAGCCTGCGTTAAGGCAGGTTAATTTTTCATTACATAGCTTCGATGGCAATGAAAATTCAACCAATATGGACGCTTATATTAATGATATTATGGATTTTGTACAAGAAGCCTTAATAAAGAGCGATACATTAATATCTTTAAGACTTTGGAACTTATATGAGGATAATGCTACAAACCTTCAAAGGAAGAGAAATAGAGACATTTTAGAGAAGATTGAAAATACCTTTAATCTTCCTTATAGAATAGAGGAACAAATAAGCCCGGGAAGAGGGATAAAAATTCATGAAAGAGTATTTTTAAATCAAGATTATGAATTTAAGTGGCCAGATTTAAAGGAAGAAGAGGACTTAGGAAAGGGCTTCTGCTATGGATTAAGAAATCAAGTAGGCATATTAGTGGATGGGACTGTTATTCCTTGTTGCCTAGATGGAGAAGGCGTAATAAATCTAGGCAATATTCATAAAAATACCTTCTCTGAAATAATAGAGAGTAAAAGGGCAAATGATATATTTGATGGATTCTCTAGGCGAGAGGTAGTAGAGGAGCTTTGCAGAAAATGTGGATATAGGAAGAGGTTCAATTTATAAAAAAGCGACGGAAGTCGCTTTTTTGAATGCATAACTCACAATTCATGGAGGATTTTTCTCCGTTGCTCTACAAAAAATCTATGATTATATTTTTATTTGCCGTAACTATTTTATAACTTAATCGTAATAAAAATGAAAAATCAAAATTATCTATAGATATACATGTATTTTAAATATGGGGGTGCACCTTAACAATGGAGGACATTGAACTAGTTAGCAGGGTATTAAAGGGTGAGATAGAGTCTTTCGATCAGTTGATAATTAAATATGAGTTATCTATAATGCGACTTATTTACAGCATTGTAGGGGATAGGGAAACTGCTGAAGACATATGCCAGGAGGTTTTTATTTCGGCGTACAATAAGCTTTACACCTTTAAGCAGAAATATAAGTTTTCTACTTGGTTACATCAGATAGCTAAAAATAGAGCTATAGATCATATAAGAAGGCAAAAGAAGATAAAGCAAATAAGCATAGATTATATAGAAAATTCCCCATCTAGTGATGATTCTCCTGAAAAAATAGTTGAGTATAGAGAATTAAAAAAATCCATAGAAGATTTTATATTAACCTTAGATGAGAGGGATAAGCAAATACTATATCTAAGATATTCTAATCAGTCACTTACTTTCACTGATATAGCAGATATTTTAGAAATAAATCAATCCACAGTAAAAAGAAGATATTATAGAATTTACGATAAATATGAACAGTATATGGAAGGGAAATTAACTCTAGAAGAAAGGAGTGATAGTTATGGATTGTAAAGACTTTAAAGAGTATTTGCCAGAGTTCTTAGAAGAGGAGTTAAGTTCTCATTTAATGCAATATATGCAAGAGCATATAAAGGACTGTAAAGAATGTAGAATTATATATAATAAAAAGAGATTAGCAAGAGAAGGCTTTAAAAGCTTAAACCATAATGAAGAATTTAGAAGCCAGAGAAGCGAAATAATGAAGAAGATAGATAAGAATAAGTATAGCAATACTGTTACTAGTAGAATGAAGTATAGTATATTTGCAAATAAAAAAGCCATAGCTATGGCTGCCAGCTTGGTTTTTATATTGAGCATAACTCCTTTAGTATATAAAAATTTATCCTCAAAGGGTATTGAAAGTGGCAGTACTGCAAATAAAAACAAATATTTTAAAAGAGACCTATCTAAGCCTGAAATGGAAAGCAAGGATATGGGAATAGCCGCTATAGATCCAAACAAGGATACAAGCAATAAAAGTAGTTTGAGTTCTAAAAGGAATCTAGTAGCAGAAGAATTAAATAATTTAAAAAGCCAAAACTTAGGTATTGGTCCTTGGAAGGTTATACACAGCAGTAAGGATAATATAGTTTTTTATAATTATTCTCATGTATTAGCCTATAACTATTCAGGGGGAGAAGGTGGTATATACTCAGCTATAAATTTAAAGAATTTTGAGGTGGGTGGCTATGAAGGAAGTGAGGTGGTGCATTTTAATGTGAGCCCTGATGGCAGCCATATGATTATGGGAACCTCTAATGGGGATGAGTATGAGAAAAATAGGCCTCTATATATGATGAATTTGCTAAATGGGTCTTCGGAAAAGTTATTTGACTCCATAAATATGATACCTACAAGAATTGAATGGTCTAAGAACTCTAGATTTGTATTGATACAAGGGGAGCAGGATTTGTTAGTATATGATACTGAAGAAAGCACACAGTATAGAAAAAAAGAAACAAGCTCTGATAAGTTCTTTATAGGAGAAAATGGAGATTATATAAGCAGCAAAGGAGAATTATACTCTAAAGCTAATAATTATAGTAAGACAAATAGCTATAATATTAATGTTATAGGCTTTGGAGATAATTATGTAATACAGAAAGAAGGCTCTAAGATATACGTAAATGACTTTAAAACTAAACAGCTTATAAAGGACGTAGGCGCTGCAGAGTATTTAGGTATAAGGGACAGAAAAATAATACTATCCGACAGCAAGGAAAATAACTATGTATTAAATATTGATAGTAAAAAAATATATAAATATAGCACAGATGAAATATATAGATTGTCCGAGGAAGGAAATAAGCTCATAGATATTAATAACTCTAATATGGAAGCAGGAAAAATAAAGCTTCTCATAGGGGATGAAAAGGGAGACACAAAGAAGGATTTAAAGCTAGAGGGATTAAGCTATACCTATGGAAATTTTAAAGATGAAGATAAAATTGTGGTGGTAAAGTTTAATGAAAATGCTAAAACCCTAGCAGATTTTAAAATCATAGAATATGATATAAATTCATTAAAAGCAAATATCTTATATGAAAATAAATAGATAAGCACAAGGTAATACGAGGGAATTCAATAAAAGGCTCTGCTTTAAAGGCAGAGTCTTTTACGCTATGTATTATATTAAAGATTTGGATATAGAAATGTAGATTATTAAAAAATGCACGTTTTTATCATAAGAAAATACTCCTTATGATAAAACGCGCATCTTGAGATTTAAATTACATTTCGCTTATCATATTTCTCAATATATTAGTAGAATTTTCTACAGCTACATATTTAAACTTTTCATAATCCATATGAGCTCCAGTGTTAGCATTATCAGATATGGAACGTATAACTACGAAGGGAATATTGTTTAAGTAGGAAACATGAGCGATGCTTCCACCTTCCATTTCACAAGCAAGAGCACCAAATTCTTCGCTTAGCCAGCGGATTTTATCTATATTAGCTATAAACTGATCTCCTGTAGCTATTCTTCCTACATAGCTATTATGACCTTTTATGCCTTCGCAAGCTTTTTTAGCTAAAGCAATCATATCTTCATTGCTCTTAAAGTCGAAGGTATCTATTCTTGGTATTTGACCTATTTTATCTCCAAAAGCAGAGGTATCCATATCATGTTGAACAAGGGAATCCCCGATAACTATATCTCCAGGCACTATATCCTTTCCGATGCCTCCAGCTATACCTACATTAATGATTCTATCTACCTTATATTCTGTAGCTAGTATTTGTGTACAAACCGCTGCGTTTACTTTTCCTATACCAGAAACTACAGCCACAACTTTTTTGCCCCAAAGGGTACCATAGTTAAATTCCATTCTTGCTTTAACTTCTTTTTTTTCAAGGCTCATCTCTTTAAGAAGAATTTCAAGCTCCTCACTCATTGCTCCTATAACACCTATAATCATATATTAAACCTCCAAATTTAAATCTATTTTATAGATTTAAATTATAGCATAGAATCCTTAGGCTTTGAAGAAGTTTCTATTCTATAATTTCTTCTATCCAAGCAATAATAGCCTTAAAGGCTTCATCTATTACAGAATTTCTAATAGAGTAGAGTGAATTTATAATAGAATCTTTGCTAAAAGCTACTCCTATTAAGGATTTTTCTATGATTTTTGGAAAATTGATATCTAATGCATCGGTGAAGATTTTTGTATCCTGTATGATGCCTTTAGATACCTTCATGCAAAGCTGAAGATTTCCAAAGAAAAATCTGTTTTCGTATTCAATGTCGAATATAGGGGTTTCACCATATATCCACTGCCAAGAACTATATTTATCATAGAGTTCTTTTAAATACTCGTTGTTTTCATCTACTACGTATTCTTCTACTTTAATATTGTACATGGTAGAAAAGCTCTCCACTATGCTGTGTTTTAAATTATCAATAGTTAAGTCCTTATTCAAATCCTTTAGGTTAATAACCCTAGCTCTAACGGAATCTATGCCCTTTGATTGAATCTTGCTGTTAGAAACTTGAAGATATTTTGATAGTTTATCCATATTTACATCTACAAGCAGTGTGCCATGATGATAGTTGTTTTTTTCGCCATAGAAGAAGGCGTTACCTGAGAACTTTTTACCTTCTACCTCAATATCATTTCTTCCAGAGAATAGGGCATTTATGCCAAAGGCTTTTACAGCTAATATTATAACTGAAAGCTGTTTTAATATATCAAAATTATCCTTGGAGGTTAAGAAAGTAAAATTTAAATTACCTAAATCATGAAATACTGCACCACCACCAGAGAGCCTTCTGGCTAGCTTTCCTTCGTGATTTTTTAAGGAATCTATATCGCATTCCTTCCAGGGATTTTGATTGTTACCTATGACTACGGTATTTTGATTCTGCCAAAGATATAGTATTATTTCGTCCTTTGATAAGCCGTTTAGAAGATATTCTTCTAAAGCTAGATTGTACCAAGGATTATAGCTATTAGAATAGACTATTTTTCCTTTCAAGTTACTTGACAAAGTGTATAGCTCCTCCTTCCAATTCTAGAGCGGCTTCGTGAATAGATTCTGCAGTGGTTGGGTGAGCGTGAATGGTTTCAATAATCTGCTCAGCAGTTAGTTTATTTTTAATAGCTAGAGCTATTTCTCCAATGAGGTCTGTGGCATGAGGTCCAATGATAGCTCCACCTATAACTATGCCAGTGTTTTTATCTTTTATTATTTTAACAAAGCCATGACTTTCACCATATATCAAGGCTTTTCCATTTGCAGCAAAGGGGAATTTACCCACTTCTATTTCTAAGGATTTTTGTTCTGCTTCTTTTTCACTTACTCCTACCACCGCGATTTCAGGGGTTGTAAATATTGCGCTAGGAACCATAGAATAATCCATTATGCAATTCTTACCCATTATATTATTTGCGGCTATAATTCCTTGATGAGATGCTACATGAGCTAATTGAATTTTATTTGTAACATCACCTATAGCATAAATGCCTTTCACAGAAGTCTCCATTTTATCGTTTATTTCTATGGCTCTATCGCCTTTGGATAAATTAATGCCTAAGTTTTTAAGTTCTTCTACCTTCATTACAGGGCTTCTGCCTACGGATAGTAAAACCTTGTGGCCGCTTACGTATTTCTTTTCCTCATTTTTACTGAAGCAGACTATAAGATTATTATCTTCATCTTTTATTATCTCTTCAGCCTTGGCTCCAGCATAAATTTTTATTCCCTTATCTCTAGCTCTATCTTCGATGATTTCAATAATATCTTTATCTAGAGTGGCTAGTATGGAGTCGAAGTATTCTATTACAGTTACCTTGGAGCCTAACTCAGAGTATATAAAGGCAAATTCCATACCTATAACTCCTCCGCCGATTATAACCATACTTTCAGGTATCTTATCAAGGCTAAGAGCTTCCTTACTTGTTATTATATCAGAAAATTCCGCACCCTTTATAGGAAGTTTATTGGATTTTGAGCCTGTAGCTATTATGATGTTTTGGGGTTTTATGGTGATTTCTTTGTTTCCTTCTCTTACAAATATTGTAGAGCAGTCTAATATATTTCCTTCACCATAAATCACTCTAATATTTCTTTTATTAAGAATGTATCCAATACCAGATTTTAATTCTTCCACTATTTTATTTTTGCGAGTTAATATTTTACTCATGTTAGCCTTGGCGCTTGAAACCTCAATTCCAAATTCCTCACTATTTTTTATGTTGTGGTATACCTCTGTGCTTCTAACTAAGACTTTAGTGGGGATGCAGCCTTGATTTAAGCAGGTTCCACCTAAGCTCTCTCTTTCAACTAAAATTACCTTGGCGCCTAGTTTTGCAGCTTCGATAGCTGCTACATATCCTCCTGGGCCACCACCTATTATAGCAATATCACATTCTACTTCTTCTTTTTTAGGTTTTAGCAATCCAGCCATATAGTCAAAGGTAGATGGCGATGGAGTATCAGGTTTTGAAGCGGTGTTACTTGCCTCACATTCTACTTCAGCTAAAGTATGTCCTATATCTATAGTATCCCCTTCATTTATATTTAAGGATTTTACTATACCGTTAACAGTGGACTTAAAGTCGATACTTCCTTTATTGCTTTCTATAGAAATAAGGCTATCGCCAACCTTTATGCAGTCTCCTACACTAATATGAATCTTGCATACCTTTCCTTGCTTTGCGTGTCCATTTATTTTATCAATAATAATATTCATAATATATTACCTCCATAGTCAAAAAGGTAGTGATCACCACTACCTCTTGCTTTTATGTTCTATTTGAAATCCTTTTCAAATTCGTCAATGGAATCCTTTAATAGAGTTACAGAATAAGCCATTGAAGGACCTCCGCCGAAGGCTACTGAAACCATGGCAGCTTCCATTATTTCTTCTCTACTAGCGCCAGCTTCTAATGCTTTATAAACATGGAAAACTATGCAGTATTCACATCTATTATAAGCAGCTATACCAATGCTTATCAATTCCTTAGTCTTTGTATCTACTTTTCCTGGCTTATAGGAAGCTCCTAAAAGATTCATAAAAGCATCAATATTTTCTTTATTTGTGCCACCTAGTTCTTGTAAACCATTCATAAAGCTATTTAACATTTCTCTTGGGTTCTTACTCATAGCGCAATCCTCCTAGAATTTTATTAGACAAGCAATTGTTACTTATCTAATAATTAGTATAGCAACTATTCGGGAGAGAAGCAATAGGGATTGTTAAAAAATTATTTAATATTTTCTACCATTTTATCTAAGACCTTTTTAAAAATCTCTAACTCTTCATCAGATATATCCTTAGTAAAAATTTCGCTCATAGCTGGACCTTCTTCTTTAACATTATTCCAGAAATTCTGACCTTTATCTGTAAGAATTAAATTATGAGCCCTTCTATCTTCAGGATTTTTAACTCTTTGTACTAAACCGTCCCTTTCCATTCTATCCATGAGTCTAACTACAGAAGAAGGTTTTATATCCAGCTTTTCTGCTAGTTCCATTTGGCTTAAGGAAGTAAATTTATCTAAATAATACATAGCTATCCATTGCACTCTAGTAATTCCTTTTAGAATTATTCTATTATTAAAGGCTTCTGATAGTTTTTTTGCTTGAACATTGGTAAGAAATCCAATACAAGATTCTAAATCAAACATTAAAAGTCCTCCTATTAAAATTATAATACTTAATTATATCCTTTAATGAATAAAACATCAATTGTTAAGGGAGAATTATGACAATCAGTTAGGAAATAGAAAAGTTTAAGGACATATCAAAAGAATCAAACTTAAAATATTGGCAAAATCAAATACAAACCAAATTAAAAACAAACAAAAAACAAAATATTATTGAAAAATCTAAAAATATATGATAATATATACTTAAAAATTTGGTTTTTTACTAGAATGTTTTTGTTTTATTTTTTAACCCATATGTAAACGTTGTTAAAAGGGTTGGAGGTGAGCGGTTTATCCCAAGGGTAAGTTAACTAAGTATTATAGAATTATCAAAATAATTTTTTATAAGGGGGATTACATAATGAATAAAAAGTTTTTAAGTGCTACTCTAGCTGTTGCAATGTCATTGGTAATTGGATTAACAGGATGTTCATCAAAATCAGATTCTAAAACTGCTAATAGTGATAAAAAGGTAGAATACTCAAAAAATATTCCAGAGAAAATCGCTAAGGATGCTGATGGAGTAAAGATCATGGTTATCCGTAAAATAGGCGGAGATGACCATACAGCTCAATTCTTGGCTGGTGCTAAAAAAGAAGGAGAATCCATGGGCTTTAAGGTGGATACCTTTACAGCAAATGGAGATACAGCTAAATTCCATGATGCTATAAACCAAGCTATGGATAAAGGCTATGATGGAATAATCATATCTCACGGAGACGATGATGCTACGGTAGAAGATGTAAAGAAACTAACAGATAAGAAGATTCCTGTAGTAACCTTTGACTCTAATCCCAAAATAGGTGAAGTAAAAGGCGTAACTATGACATCACAAGATGATGAATCTTTAGCTAAGTTAGCTTTAGAGGAATTAAAGAAAATAACTAATGGACAAAGTAAATTAGCTTATCTTTGGGTAGATGGATTCCCACCAATGGTAAGCAGAAATAAAGTTTACACTCAATTCTTAAAGGACAATGCTGGACTTAAAGAAGTTGATAGATTTGGTGTAGCTGCGGCAGATACATCTGTACAAACTCAAAATGCGGTTTCTGCAATGCTTACTAAATATTCAAAGGGTAATTTAGATGCTATATTTGCAACTTGGGATGCTTTTGCTATAGGTGCTGCTCGTGCAGTTAAAGAAGCAAAGAGAACAGATGTTAAGATTGTTGGAATAGACGTTTCTAATGCTGACCTTCAATTAATGCAAGAAGAAGGAAGCCCATGGGTGGCAACAGCTGCAGTAGATCCTAAACTTATAGGTGCTGTAAACGTTAGACTTTTAGCTAAGAAGATAGCTGGAGAGCAAACACCAGAAACACACAAAATGGAAGCAAGCTTAATAACTCAACAACAATTAAAAGCTGCAGGAAAAGCTGTTAATATGGACAATCTTTCAGAAGTGGTTCCAGGCTGGGGTAAATCAGATGCTCATTTACAGCCTTGGATGAAAGAATTAAAAGATTTATTTAAAAAATAATTAACTACCATACAGAGAACACATTTTATATGTGTTCTCTCTGTAAATATTCCAGGGTAGGGTGAGGTGGATGGATTTAATGCAAAAAATAACATTAGACATGAAAGATATTTCTATAGAATTTCCCGGAGTAAAGGCATTAAAAAATGTTAATTTTACAACTGAGACCGGAGTATCTCATGCCTTAATCGGAGCTAATGGAGCTGGAAAGTCAACTTTAATGAAGGTATTATCTGGAGCTTATAATCATTATACCGGTGAAATGTATTTTAATAATGAAAAAGCAAATATAAGATCTCCAAAAGAGTCAATGCAATATGGAGTACAAATCGTATATCAAGAAGTAGATACTGCACTCATTCACTATTTAACTGTAGCAGAAAATATAATGTTAAATGATATGGTAGAATCTAAAAATAAAAACTCCCTTATCAACTGGGGATCAATTTATAAAAAGTCTCAAGAAATATTAAATAGCATGAATGTAAAGATATCTTCTAAAAAGCTAGTAAGTGAGCTTACTTTAGCAGAAAAACAAATGGTTTTAATAGCTAGAGCTATTTCTAAGGATTGTAAATTTCTTATACTAGATGAACCTACAGCTCCTTTAAGTAATACAGAAACAGAAGAGCTTTTTAGGATAGTAAGAGACTTAAAAAAGAAAAATGTAGGGGTAATTTTTATATCTCATAGATTACCAGAGCTTTTTGAAATCTGTGATGAGATCACGGTAATGAGAGATGGAGAGTTTGTTGTTAAAAAGAACATAGGTGATACAAGTCAAAATGAGATAGTTGAATATATGCTAGGAAGAAAAATGGACGAGCAATTCCCTCCAAAGGAAAATACTATTGGAGAAAAATTGTTTGAAGTAAAGAATTTAAATGATGGACAGATAGTGTCCGATGTTTCCTTCCATGTGAATGCTGGTGAAATAGTAGGTATATCTGGCTTAGTAGGTGCAGGTAAGACAGAATTGTGTAAGGCTATATTTGGAGCAACACCTAATGTCACAGGAGAAAGAGTATTAAGGAACAAAGTGCTTAAGGTTAGAGAGCCGCATGAGGCAGTTAAACAAGGTATAGCTCTTGTACCGGAAGAGAGAAGAAAAGAAGGGATATTAGTTAGTGAATCCGTTGCTATAAATATAACAGTTTCAAACCTTAAAAAATTCTGTAATGCCAATACTTTTTTAAACTTTGGCAGTGAGAAGAAAACCGCAAAAGAGATGATAAGCAGCTTAGGAATCAAAACTCCTAGCCATGAAAGCAAGGTTCAAAACCTTTCTGGAGGAAACCAACAGAAGGTAGCTATAGGAAAGTGGCTAGTGACAGATTCTGAGGTTTATATCTTTGATGAGCCTACTAAGGGGGTAGATGTAGGAGCCAAGAAGGATATTTTCGAGCTTATATATGGCCTAGCTAAGGCTGGAAAGGCTGTAATCTATGCTTCCTGTGAGCTTTCAGAGATTTTAGGTATAACGGATAGAGTTTACCTTATGTACGATGGGAAAATAGTAAAAGAGCTTGAAACCTCTAAGACTAACGAAGAAGAAATACTATATTATTCAACAGGAGGAAAATAATCGTGGAAAATAAAAAAAGTAGTTTTAGCTTATTCGATTTCTTATATAAATATGGAACATTATTGACTATTGTGTTGCTTTTAATATTCTTTACTTTCGCTTCAGATAGATTCATGACTCAAAGCAATATAATAAATATTTTACGTTCTATTTCTATAGTAACAATTATTGCTATTGGTATTACCATTTCCTTATCCGTAGGAGGCTTTGACCTTTCTGTAGGTTCAGTAGCTTCTATTTCAGTAGCGGTGGTTATTTCAATGTTTGTCTGGCATGAGCAAAACACCTTTGTAGCTATATTAGCAGCCCTAGCAGTGGCCCTAGTAGCTGGTGGAATAAATGCTTTTATGATAGTGAAGATAAAGGTGCAGGATATGCTTATGACTCTTGCTACCATGTTTATATTCCAAGGTATAGCATTAACCTATACTAAAGGAGCTGTTATATCTCAAAACATGGTAATGGCTAATGGGGAAACAGCACCAGGACAGATTAGCCCAGTATTTGCACAGCTTGGTAAAGTTCCATGGATAATTATTATAATGCTTGCAGTGGTGGTAATAGTTCATGTATTCCTTACCTATACAAAGCATGGAAGATACATGTACATTATTGGCGGAAATATGGAAGCGGCTAGATTATCCGGTATACCAGTTAATAAATATAGAGTAATAGCATACTTACTTTCTGCATTATTTGCAGCTATAGGAGGAATCATATTAGGTTCTCGTGTTATGACTGCTGAAATAAATGCTGGAGCTCCTTACTTAATGGATGCAGTAGCAGCAGCTTATATAGGCTTCTCTGTAGGAGGATCAGGAAAAGCAAATGCTATTGGTACTTTAGTAGGTGCTGTATTAATAGGAATATTACAAAACGGTCTAGTAATGCTTTCGGTGCCTTACTATGCCATGGATATAGTTAAAGGAACAGTATTAGCCTTCGCTCTTGCATTAACATATTACAAGAAGCGTTAAGTAACGAGGAGGATGTATTATGTCAAATTTAGATTTCACTAAAGAGTATTTTACCATGAAAGAAAATGATGCTATAGAATACGCTAAAACCGTATTAAATTTCTTTGATAAGGATGCAGTTTTAACTTGTAAAGAAATCGGTGATGGCAATCTTAACTACGTATTTAGAGTAGTTGACGAAAAAAATAATAAATCTGTTATAATAAAGCAAGCAGGTCCTGTAGCTAGAATATCAGATGAATTCAAGCTTTCCCCAGATAGAAATAGAATTGAAAGTGAAATATTAAAGCTTCAATATTCCTTAGCACCAGGATTAGTGCCAGAGGTTTATAAGTATGATTCAGTGATGAATTGCTGCGTAATGGAGGATTTATCTGACCATGTAATTTTAAGAACAGCTCTTTTAAATCATAGGAAATTCCCTATGCTAGCAGATCATATTACAACCTATATGGTTAACACTTTATTACTTACTACAGATGTGGTTATGGGACATAAAGAAAAGAAAGAGCTAGTTAAAAGCTTTATAAATCCTGAGCTTTGCGAAATCTCCGAGGATTTAGTTTATACAGAGCCTTTCTTTAACTGTGAAAGAAATGACATATTTGAAGCAACTAAACCTTTAGCAGAGGAGTTATTATGGAAGGATAATAAGTTCCTATTAGAAACTGCTAAACTTAAATTTGAATTCATGTCCAATGCTCAAAGCCTAATTCATGGAGATCTTCACAGCGGATCTATATTTGTTAAAGAAGATTCTACTAAAGTTATCGACCCTGAGTTTGCGTTCTATGGACCAGCAGGTTATGATATAGGAAATGTAGTGGCTCACTTCATATTTGCTATGGTAAACGGAGAGGCTACTATGGAAGAGGGAGCGGAAAAAGAAAGCTACCTAGCTTGGGTAAAGGAATCTATTAATAATACTATAGATATGTTTAAGGACAAATTCCTTAAAGTTTGGGCTGAAAAAGCTACAGAAAGAGTAGCTAAATATGAAGGCTTTGCTGAGTACTACTTAAATACTGTATTAAGAGATACTGCAGCAGTGGCTGGACTAGAACTTTGCAGAAGAATTTTAGGTATTGCTCACGTAAAGGATGTTACAACTATTAAAGATGCTGAAAAGAGAGCAGCAGCAGAAAAGTTCTGCTTAGTTTATGGAAAAGAGCTTGTGATGAACAGAGAAGCTATGCTAGATGGAAAGAGTTATTTAGACTTGATAGAAAAATGCAAAAGGTAGGGGGATAAAATATGTTAGAAAATGAAGTTATACAATCCGTAATTTTAGATGATGAAAACAATGCATTAGTTATACTAGACCAAGCCTTACTTCCTAATGAGAAGATATTCTTAAGATTAACTAGCCAAAATCAAATTTGGGAGGCTATATACGCTCTAAGAGTTAGAGGAGCTCCAGCTATAGGTATAGCAGCAGGCTATGGTGCTTATCTTGGAACAAAAGAATCAAAGGCAGAGACCTATGAAGCATTATATGAAGATTTCAAGAAAGTAAAAGATTATCTTGCTTCCTCAAGACCTACAGCAGTAAATCTTTTCTGGGCTCTTGATCGTATGGAGAATAGATTCTTAAGAGAAAAAGGAAAGACTGCAGCAGAGGTTAAGGAAGCTCTTAGACAAGAAGCTGAGGCTATAAGAGCAGAGGATGAATTAGTGTGCAAGACTATAGGAGAAAATGCTCTATCACTTCTAAAGAGCGGCATGGGCATATTAACTCACTGCAATGCAGGAGCTATAGCTACAGCTAAATATGGAACTGCTTTAGCCCCAATATATCTTGGAAAAGAAAGAGGCTATGATTTTAAAGTATATGCGGATGAAACAAGACCATTGCTTCAAGGTGCTAGATTAACTGCTTGGGAGCTTAAAGAAGCGGGAGTAGATGTGACTTTAATCTGCGATAACATGGCATCTATAGTAATGAAAGAAGGAAAGATTCAAGCTGTGCTTGTAGGCTGCGATAGAGTAGCTGCTAATGGAGATACTGCAAATAAGATTGGAACCTCAGGAGTAGCAATTTTGGCTAAACACTATGGAGTACCTTTCTATGTTTGTGCACCATTATCCACTATAGACTTAAAATGTGAGCACGGAGATAACATACACATAGAATTAAGACCTGATGAAGAAGTAACTTCAAAATGGTACGAAAAGCCAATGGCTCCAGCAGGAGTTAAGGTTTACAACCCTTGCTTTGACGTTACGGACCATAATTTAATTACTGCCATAGTAACAGAAAAAGGCATTGCTTATCCACCATATAATGAAAGCTTAGCTAAGCTTTTTGAGTAATTAATAGCTAAGTCCATATATAAAAAATAAGGCTTAGATTGATTCGATTCAATCTAAGCTTTATTTTTTCATATTTAATTATAAAACTTTTTATTCGCATTCAACTAAATTTGTATCATAATTTTTCAAGAAACCGTGCCATTCCGTAGGAAGGGGCTTATCTACAATTAAAGTATCAATACTGCTGAAATCACATATCTTTGTAAAAGCGGTTCTATCAAATTTAGTATAATCGGCCACTAAGTAGGTGTGGTTTGAGTGTTCTATAGCAATCTTTCTTATTTCCGCCTGCTGCTCATTGGAATCAGTTATACCATGAGTCATGCTGATGGCTCTACAAGAAATAAAGGCTGCATCAAAGAAGTAGTTATTCATGTTCCACTCAGCATTTCTGCCTAGAGCAGACATTGAAGGATGTTCGATTCTTCCTCCAATTATAATTAACTTTATGTTTGGATTATCAGCCAATAGATTCATTATCTTAATAGAGTTAGTAGTTACAGTTAAGCGTTTCTCTTTGAGGATTGAGGCAATATATAAGGAAGTGGTCGATGCATCGAGAAATATAGAATCCCCGTTATTTATATAATTCAAACACATTTCAGCGATTCTTTGTTTTCCTTCTACTTGTATATGCTCTCTTAAATTTATATCTACATCGTTTTCAACACCATCTGAAATATAAGCTCCACCATAGGTACGAGTTAAAAAACCTTCCTCTTCTAGCTGCTGTAAATCTTTCCTAATGGTTTCTTCTGTGACTTTAAAAGATTTTGCCAGTTCTGACACTATAACACTCTTTTTTTCCGTAATTATTTCTTTTATCTTGTTTCTTCTTGCAATTGGTAGCATAGTTTTATCACCTTTATATTTTATTTTATATATTATATTATAACATCTTATTGCTTTAATAGTAAACATAAAGGGAGTATTTTTGTTTTCTTTTGATTTATAACAAAAACTAAAGATAAAACCAATAAATAATTGTTGAAAACCAAAATATGAGTTTTTAGTACATTAAAGAACAATAATTAATATTATTTCTAAATAAGTTGTCAATAGTTTTTTGTAATATTTATTTGAAAAGTTATTAATATGATTATATAATAAAATTAACATATTTTAGGTGAATAATGTGGTGGGGGGAAAACATGAAAGAAGACTCGCAAAGTAGTGGCAGGGGGCTTATAATAGTTTCAGTAATTTTGCCATTGATATTATTGCTACTTATTTCAATATTTTTTTAATTAGAAAATCTATAAATGGCTTAGGTGATATTCCTAGGCTATTTTTATTATAAAATAAATCACAGATAAATAAAATGTAGAAAATTGCAAAAGATTATAATATAATAATGGTTGTTAATAAACACTAAAGGAGAGAAAAGTCAATGTTACAACACTCATTGTCAAGAACGGAGTTGTTAATAGGTAAAGAAGCTTTGGATGAGCTAAAGAATAAAAAAGTTGTAGTATTAGGTATAGGCGGAGTAGGAAGCTTTGCGGTGGAAGCTTTAGCTAGAGCTGGAGTAGGTAAATTAGTATTAGTTGATGATGACACCGTATGTCTTACCAATATAAACAGACAGATTCATGCTACCTTTAAAACCATAAGCAAGTCTAAGGTAGAGGTTATGAAGGATAGAATACTAGAAATAAGTAGAAAATGTGAGGTTATAACTCATCAAACCTTTATAACAGAAGAAAATATAACGGAAATTATAACAGAAGATGTGGACTATGTAATAGATGCTATAGACACCGTATCCTCAAAAATTGCCTTAGCAGTTTGGTGTGAGAAGAATAATGTTAAACTAATAAGTTCCATGGGTACAGGAAACAAGTTGGATCCAACTCAATTCAGAGTTACGGATATATATAAAACCAAGGTTTGTCCACTAGCTAAGGTTATGAGATATGAACTAAAAAGACGCGGAGTAAAAAAGCTTAAAGTGGTTTATTCAGAAGAGATTCCGCTAAAGCCAAAACTAGATGAAGTAATAACCTGTAAAGAAGGCTGTGTATGTACTGGTGAAACCACAAGAAAGTGTACGGCTAAAAGACAGATACCGGGCAGTATATCCTTTGTACCACCTGTAGCAGGCATGATTTTAGGTGGAGAGGTAATTAAGGACTTAATAGGGGATAAGATAAGAAGATAGCGCTAGAAATTAGAAAAAGGATTATGCATATAAGAATGTATAGTCCTTTTTCATTATATACATATTTACAAATTTTAGATTAACTTATATATTTTATATAATGATATTTTTCGTTTTAGTAGATATGGATATTAGTTTAATTTGTTTCGACCTGTTTATATAATGTGAAGTAAAGATAATTTATGTTTTGTACATTATGCTGTATGCAAAAAACACTTATACAAGTTCTCTATATATTTACTTTGTTAGTGATATAGTACACTTTATTATAAGGGAGGGATAGATGTGAAATACGAAAACGGTGAAGATATATTCCCTGAACAATTGCTCAAACAAATACAAAAATATGTGTCGGGAAAACTCGTCTATATTCCATCAGGTGGCAATAAACGTACATGGGGAGAGACTTCAGGATATAAACAGTATCTACTTGAACGTAATCGTGATATCCGAAACAAATTCAATGATGGCATCAGTATAGAACAGCTATCTGATGAATATTATCTTTCCTTAGATTCAATTAAGAAGATTGTTTATTCAAAAAAGGAGGTATTCATTATGGAATACAAGTGTACTTTATCATCTGCTCAGTGCTATGCGAAAAATGGAAAACTTGAAGAGTGGGTTCATACCTACCTATTATCAGATGGACATAACAAAGAGTTTTCAGACGGTTTAAAACTTTTTGATAGGTACTTTTTAGGACCAATAAAAATGCCATTATCACTTTTCTCCCGTTGTTGTGGCCCAGAGGCGAATATGAAATACAGAGTAAATGCAGATTGGTTTGAAAAGCATGTCACGAAACTTGAAAATGTTATAAAAAGAGAAAAAGATATGTCACCACTTATTGTTCACTTTGTAGATGGGCAATTCGAGTTAAACGATGGAAACCACAGGTATGAGGCATATTCACGCCTGGGAGTAAAAGAGTACTATGTAATTGTTTGGATTACAGAAAAATACGAGTATGATTTGTTTTTATCTCAATACTCTGAATATATAGAGTAGATTACAACAAACTCGATAATATGCTAATAAGCAGAATCTGCAGTAAATTTATAACGCGATATTGAAATATTGCTCTGTAACAACTAAATAACAAATGCAAAATGGTATGCTAAAATTATCAAATAGCATACCTCTTTTGCTGCAAATACTATTGAAAAATGATTGTAATTTTTAGATTTACGTTTTTAAAGTAAGCTTGCTAAAGAGACTTTTATTTATTATTTCTTTATAAGAATATTAGTAACCTCAGCAATATATAATGTGTGATGATCAACTTTAGGATACCATTTTTCGTTTAAGGTTTTATCTATAAAGTATTCTGGCTTGTATTCTTGAGCATATAATTTTTTGCATAATATTACTAAGTTTCCTTCTTCAAAATATGGAGTACCTTCTGAGTGTGTAATGGTTAGGTCGGCATTTTTAATTTTATCTTCATCTCTTCCGGAAACAGTGCCCAAATAGTTTAATTGCTTTTTAAAGCTTTCATCAAAGAAGGTTAGAGAAAAGGTATCTGAATGGTCGATAAATTCTTTAGTATAGCGCTGAGGGCGAATAACTATATAAGCTACATTCTTTCCCCACATAACACCAAGGCCGCCCCAAGAAGCAGTCATAGTATTTACCTTATTATCTTTTTCGGCGGTAATGAGCATCCAGTCCTTACCTATAAGTTTAAAGGGGCTTTCATTTAACTCTTCGGGTTGAATTTCTTTAAAATTACACATGGTGCATTCCTCCTATGATCTAAAGTTTATATTGTTTATAACCTTATTGTAGCATATGTGATATAAGTTATTTAATGTCTATCATTTTTAGCCAGCGAATCAGTAAACTCTTTGAAGTTAGCTATAGTTGCATCTTCTTCTGCTATATCATAAAAAGTATTATTAATATTCATCTGATCATTTAATATGATATGAATGGCGCCTTCAGCTTCGTTATAAAGTTTTATACTATATAAATAACCTATTTTTTCAGATTGATCTTTTGATTTTACTAATGTAAGTGTTTTTAAATGTTGGGTAAATTCGTTAATATTTTCTTTATCATTAATTAGTGTTGACTTTCCTGTTTTGCCATTAAGTAATGTAATTTTTGTTACGGATGAATAATTATAATTCACAAGCTGGTGAATTTTCTGATTCTCAATTATTTTATTTTCAGTTGAAATATTATAGCTCTTACTTAATTTTATCGCCGATAATATTAGTGCGCAAATAAATATAGTTACAGCAACATAATTAAGGAATGGTTTTTTAAATAATATTTTATTAAACATTTAAATACCTCTTAAAATAATTTCTTAATTTTTGTACATATTCTAAACGGCCTTGGCACATATAATTTCATTTAAACCTCCCTAAACTCACATCAACTTTTACTTTATTATATCATAATTAGAAAAATAATACATTTAATAAGGGTAATTATGAAATTGAAAAAATAGGAATACCTTTATTTAGGTATTCCTATTTTTGATGTATTATCTAATGCTATTTAGCAAATTCGATTATGATATTATAGTTATTCTTAGTATCCTCGGAGAAAAAGGATCTTATTAATCTTGTTACAGCTATCTCCGTATTGTTTAGAGCTTGTCCAAAATATTCTTCAGAAGAAAGCTTTTCGCTTATCTTCTTTTTTGCATCCTCCATGACTATTTGGTATTCTGCAGGGGTCATTTTTATATCGCCAAACCTTAAAATTCCCTTTTGCGGAGTTTCATATATGGTTTTTTCTTCATTTATCGCTATAGATTTTACATAGGGCTTGGGTAGTGTAACTTTTATGGATTTTTTGTCATTATTGATTTCTACATTTCCTTCTGAAATTTTAGACATATCGACAGCATATATTCCTTTGGCGAAAAAGTGAACATTTTGTACTTTCTTAAAGAAACCTAAATTTCCCCAACTTTCGTCAAAGGTTATGGTCTGTTCTATGTCTGCTTCCATAGGTATAATTTCTTGTTTTTGATTTATTTGAGTAACTAAGGAGTCTCTAGTTACAAATTTATTAGAAGGATTTTTTAAGTTGGGAAGCACCCATTGTTCACTAGCCTTTTTAGGGGCTACCCAGAGCTTATATCCTCCCCAGAGACCTAAGGAAGTAAATAATATTGCTATTATTGAAATAAAGATTACCTTTGATTTTATATTTAATCTTCGCATAACATCCCCCTAAGTATTTTTACCACTGATTTAAGAAGCTATATAGAGCAGGATATACATTTAATTTTGCCATTAAATCAATGTAGTCCTCCATTAATTCAGGTCTTTCTTCAGAGGTTTTTATGGCTCTTATCATCAGGTTTTTAGGAGTTTCTAGAGGTGATATATATTCCACTGTTGAAACCTCATAGCCTTTAGCCTCCAGCATCATGGAGCGCATTCCGTCTGTTAATACATCAGCCATTCTGGCTTTAAATATTCCGTGCTTTAGTATACCTTTAAAGGGTTCATAGCTATATTGATTTAATAATTCCCTATGGCAGCAAGGCACTGCTATTATTACATCAGAATCCACTCTTATTCCAAGAGCTAGAGCCATATCTGTAGCGGTATCACAGGCGTGCAAGGATATAACCACATGGATCTTTTTATCAGGAGTATATTCCTTAATATCTAAGGCTTTAAACTCCATGTTTCTATAGCCTAGGTTTGAAGCCATCTTTCTAGAAGCCTCTATTACTTGCTCGGATCTATCTAACCCTATAAAGAAGCATTTTCTTTTCTTAATCTCAGTAAGATAATAATTTAAAACGAAGGTAAGATAGGATTTGCCACAGCCGCAATCTAATATGTTTATGGTTTGATTCTTTGGCAGCTGATCTAAAACCCCTTCTAATAATTCTACGTAGTGATCTATCTGATTGTACTTTCTTATCCTATCGTTTTTTATTTTACCTTCTTTGGTCATTATTCCTATCTCTTTTAATAGGCTATCAGCTTTTCCTACCTTTATATAATAATCTCTATTTAATAAGGTGGAGGTTTCTCCTATATGATTTGCATAACTATTGAAGCTTTTATTTATTGGCTGAGTTACTTCTTCTTCCTTTACCTCAGTAGTAGTCATTTTAACGTTTTTATTGTCGGCAGTAATTACAATATCATTGCCTCTTTCCCTATAAAGCACCGTTAAACTATCGTATATTTCAGCTTCTTCTGAGATAGTAGAAAATAATTTGTTTATTTCCATAAGCTCTGTTTTACCATTAAAATTGTATTTAATTTTACCTTCTTCGTACACTCCTGAGCCTTTAAATTCTTTTAAACCAGCTATATAATTAACATATATTCCCTTGAAAATATTACAATTTTCACTGAATCTACTTTCTAAGCCCATTAAAAAAAGTTTTAATTTGGTTATGTTTTGTTTATTCATAATTAGACTAGTTCCTTTCTAAAAAAAATAAGGTCGAAAAAGAAATTTTTCTTAATAATAATATAAACATATTACCTAGGAAATATCAATAAAAACATATTTAGAGATATTTTGCATAGTTCTTTTATGATATAATGTATGAGGGATTTTTAGAGTTATAAATTTTAGTTAAAAAGGGGTGATTAGGTGAGTAGTAAGAAAAATCATGTGTTAGCTACGGTTTTGATTTTTTTACTTATGATGTTCATGGCTATGGCGGAAAATACTAGGGGGGTATTTATTCCTTTATTTAAAGATACTTTTGCTATAAAAGATACAGAAATAGGAACTATGCTTACTGCAGGGTCTATAGGATATATGATTTTTTCCTATATAGGGGGAAGCTTGTGTCAAAGAATAGGTCAGAAGAAGGTTTTTATAATAGGTATTGCCATTCTTGCTGTATCCTTGGGCGTGCTTTCAGTAAGCTATAGCTTTGGAGTTTTTATAGTTGGTATGGTACTCACTAATTGTGGACTATCCTTAGCTGGTATAGCAGCCAATACTGTAGTACCTATACTTTTTGTAGGTATGCAAACCTTAATAATGAATCTAGTGCATTTTTGCTATGGATTAGGGTCTACTATAGGGCAAAGAGGTGCAGGGGTTCTAGTTTATAATGGGGTTCACTGGAGAACTATATATTTAGCAGTAGCTATAGGCTTTATTCTTTTGCTTATTGTATTCTTCTTTATAAAGATACCAGAATCTCATAAACATGAAGAAAATAGTAAGATTTCAGTGAAAGAAGTTTTATCAAATAAGCTAGTGATTTTTTATATAATCTCCCTAGGATTCTATGTTTTTGCAGAGATGGGCACAGGGAATTGGCTTATAAATTATGTAGAGAAATCCTATGGCTTTGATAAAAGCACAAGCTCCTTTTATTTAGCTTTATTCTTTGGAATTTTTACAGTGGGAAGGCTTTTAGGGGGCTTTATAGTAGAGAGATTTGGTTATATAAACACTATTATTAAATTCCTTATAATAGCCCTTGTATTATATATTTCAGGACTTTTATTAAAGGATAAAGGTATGATGATAATATCCATATCCGGTTTATTCTTTTCCATAACTTACCCAACCTTGGTAAGCACCATAAGCAAGGTTTTTAAGAGCAATAGTGCCTATATAACTGGAGTTGTAGTAACCCTATCCTCCGGTATTAATATGATAATGAATCTTTTTATGGGCATAGCTAATGATAATTTAGGTATAGGCATATCTATATACATGATTCCTATAAGCTTAATGACTTCTATAACCTTTTTATTATTACTTCATAGAAGCACAAAAGATGTTCTTGTGATAAATAAAAATAACCTTAGATAGAGGCGATGTGATGGTGAAAGAAAAAAATATAAGTATTGAATTATCAAAGGGAACTGCTAATGAATACATGATTAAAGATTTAGCTGGTATAACCATAGGCAGATTTGTAATATTGGAAATGGATAAGGTTAACAGGAACTGTACTATAAGGATGAAGTTCTATCGAGAAGAAAATAGCGCACTATTAAAGGAAGCCTTAGCTATAATATTGAGAACGGTTTTTAAGAACAAGGAAGTATATAAAATAAATATGCTTGCTATAGAAACTATAAACACAAAAGCTTTCTTGGACTTAGGTTTTCAGCTAGAAGGTATATTAGAAGACAATATTTTTTCAAATGGTATTTATAAAAGTGAATTTATATTTGGCATAACAGCCTTGGTTTTTAAGAATTTTGGCACTATAAATGTATTTAGCATAAAGGGAGCAAGGGTAAACTTAAAGGTGCTTACTCCTGAAAATAGTGAAGAGGTATTAAATTATTACATAAGAAACAAGGAGCATCTTAAAAACTTTGAACCCTCTAGGGAGGAGAGTTTTTATAGCTTAGAGGTCCAAAGGAATATATTAATGGAAAACTATAAGCAGTTTTTAAATGGTACTAGCCTTAATTTAGGTATATATAAAGAAAATACTTTCATTGGTAAGGTACAATTATCAAATATAGTCTATGGTGTTTTTAGGAGTGCTTTTGTAGGTTACTCCATAGATGAAAGTTATCAAGGAAAAGGCTATATGAAAGAGGGCTTAAAGTTACTTTTAGATTATGCTTTTGAGGAAATGGAACTACATAGGATAGAAGCCTCTACTTTGGTAGATAATATGAAATCCCAAGGAGTCCTTAAAGCTTGTGGATTTAAGGAGCTAGGAGTTAATAAAGAATATTTGTTTATAAATGGAGCTTGGAGGGACCATATAACATTTTATAGGATACATACAGGGGGATAAAAGCATGTCCTTATATTATGAAATACTTAAGAGAATTAATAAAGAAGGAGACTGGAATATGATAGTAGTTGACGGTGTTGTTGGAGTAGGGAAGAGTTCTTTAATGAAAATTATAGCAAAGGAAGGTTATGTGTCTTTTGAAGAACCAGTAGTGGACAATCCAATCCTGCCTAAGTTTTATTATGACAGACAAAGATACTCTTTTCCTTTACAAGTATTTTTCCTGAATAAGAGGTTTAAACATATAAAAGAGGCTTCACAAGTGCCTAATGCAGTAATGGACAGAAGTATCTATGGAGATGTTATTTTTGCTAAGATGCTTTGTGATAAGGGAGAAATGTCCGTAGAAGAATTTGAATTATACAAAGAACTGCTTGAGAATATGCTAGAGCATGTAAGAGCTCCAAAGCTAATGATATATTTAGAAGTATCTGTAGATGAGGCTATTCGAAGAATCAAAAAAAGAGGAAGAGATTATGAGCAAGTGGTAGAGAGAGCCTACTGGGAAAAGCTAAATAATGAGTATAGAGAGTATTTTGATAATTATCATATATCGCCTATACTAAAAATCAATGTTGATGGTTTGGATTTTGAGAACAATGAAAAAGATAGAGAATATGTAATGAATCTTGTAAATTCAAAATTAGCAGAGATTGAAGAAAAATAAAACAAAGCACTTCTTTTGGGATTATAACTAAAAGAGGTGCTTTTTCATAGCTAAAAACAAACAAAACCAAAATAAAACCAAAATAAAACTGTGAAATTCATATATAATGTTTGACTAAAAGTAATAAAGGTGCTAAAATATATGTATAAAACAACAGAAACAAAAACAAATCAAATATAAAACCAAAAAGATAAATGAGAGGAGGTACAAAATGTCACAGTACATGTCTGAATACCAAGTAAAAAAAGATATATGTGAAATTGGAAGAAGAATGTATGCTAAGGGGTTTGTGGCAGCAAACGACGGAAATATATCTGTTAAGGTAGGACCTAACGCGGTTTGGACAACTCCTACAGGTGTAAGCAAAGGCTTTATGACTCCTGACATGCTAGTAAAAGTAAACTTAGATGGTAAGGTAATAGAGGGTAAGAACAAGCCTTCTTCTGAAATAAAAATGCACTTAAGAGTTTATAAGGAAAGACCAGATGTAAAGGCAGTAACTCACGCTCATCCTCCTATAGGCACAGCTTATGCTATAGCAGGAATACCGCTAGAGAAAGCCTTATTACCAGAGGCTATTGTAAATTTAGGAACAGTACCTATAGCTGAATATGCTACACCAGGTACCAATGAGGTGCCAGATTCTATAGTTAAATATCTAAAGGATTACAATGCGGTGCTGCTTGCTAATCATGGAGCGCTTACCTGGGGTGACGACTTATATCAGGCCTATTATAGAATGGAAACTTTAGAGTACTTCGGTACAGTGTTATTACATACAAGAATGATTGGTAGGGCAAACGAATTAGATTGTGATAAGGTTTCTGCTCTATTAGATTTAAGAAAACGTATAGGATTAAATACTGGAGGAGTTCCACCTTGCAGTACTGAGAATAAAAGCTCATTAGCAGAAGATATAGAAAAAGAACAGCTAATTAAAGTAATAGTGGAAAAGGTAACTGAAAGTGTACTCCAAAAGCTTAATAAGTAGGAGGTATAAAATGAATATAACTGAAAATGATATAGAGAAAATAATTCAGCAGGTTTTAGTAAATATTACTTCTAAGCCAAGTGAAGACGTGAAAAAGGATGCTACTCCAGAAGTTAAAGCTGAAGCAACACCTCTTAGAAAGAAGTATTTAGGAGTTTTTGAAAAAGCTGAAGATGCTATTGAAGCAGCTAGCAAAGCTCAAAAGAAATTATTAAAGGAATTTAAAATAGAAGATAGAGAAAGATTTATAATTAGTATAAAAAAAGCAACTGTAGCTAATGCAGAAATCCTTGCAAGAATGATTATAGATGAAACTGGCATGGGAAAATATGAAGATAAGGTTTTAAAGCATAAGCTGGTATCAGAAAAAACTCCAGGCACAGACATATTAACCACTGAAGCTTGGTCGGGAGATAATGGATTGACTATTGTGGAAATGGCACCTTATGGTGTAATCGGAGCTGTAACTCCATCTACTAACCCATCAGAAACTGCTATTTGTAACAGTATAGGAATGATAGGTGCAGGAAATTCAGTAGTGTTCAATGCTCATCCAGGAGCTAAAGAGTGCGTAGCTTATGCAGTAGATATGATGAATAAGGCTATAGTTGAGGCAGGCGGTCCAGAAAATCTTATAACCATGGTAGCAGAGCCAACTATGGAATCCTTAGAAGCTATAATGAAGCATCCAGAAATAAGGCTATTATGTGGAACTGGTGGACCAGGCTTAGTTAAAACCTTATTATCTTCAGGTAAGAAAGCTATAGGAGCAGGGGCAGGAAATCCTCCGGTTATAGTAGATGATACAGCAAATGTTAAAAAAGCAGGAAAAGACATCATTGAAGGCTGCAGCTTTGATAATAACTTACCTTGTATAGCAGAAAAAGAGGTTTTCGTCTTTGAAAACGTTGCCGATGATTTAATATATCACATGCTTCAAAACAAAGCATATATGCTCACTAAGAATCAAGTAGAGGAGCTAGTGAAGATAGTACTACATGAGAATATAGAAGAAAAAGCAGTAGGCTGCTCTTTAGATAGAAAAAGACATTATGTAATAAATAAAAAATGGGTTGGAAAGGATGCAGCTCTTTATTTAAAAGCTTTAGGTATTGAAGGAAAAGATGATATTCAATGCTTAATATGCGAAGTTGATTTAGATCATCCTTTCGTAATGACAGAATTAATGATGCCAATATTACCAATAGTTAGAGTTAAAGGCATAGACCAAGCCATAGCTTATGCTAAAAAGGCTGAGCATGGGAATAGACATAGTGCTCATATGCACTCAAAAAATGTAGACAACCTAACTAGATTTGCCAGAGAAATTGAAACCACTATATTTGTAAAGAATGCTAAATCTTTTGCTGGAGTAGGATTTGGAGGAGAAGGCTTTACAACCTTTACCATAGCTGGACCTACTGGAGAGGGAATAACTTCTGCAAGAACCTTTACAAGACAAAGAAGATGCGTGCTTGCTGAAGGGTTTTCTATAATTTAGATTAGCGAGGAGATAATATGCTAAATTATGCATTAGGAATAATAGAGGTTCAAGGCTATTCTGTGGCATTAGCTGTGGCAGATTCTGCCTGTAAGGCCTCCGATGTGAAGCTGGCAGCCATGGATTGTAATGCTCCTGCTCTTGGAGATAGGGCTAACATACCTTTAATGGTACAGATAAAGCTAATAGGAAGCATTGATGATGTTCAAGTGGCTTTAGAAGTGGCAAAGAGAAAAGCTTTAAATTACAACGAAGAAAAAGATATTCTAACTCATATAATCACAAGGCCTTATGAAGACCTTCAAAAGCTAATTAATGTTGGTAAGGTAAAAATAAAGTAATATTTAAGGAGGAATAAAAATGAACGGTGAAGCATTAGGAATGATAGAAACTAAAGGATTAACAGCAGCTATAGAGGCAGCTGACGCTATGTTAAAAGCAGCAAATGTTGAAATAGTAGGTACTGAAAAGATAGGTTCAGGATTAGTGGCTGTATTAGTAAGAGGAGATGTAGGAGCAGTAAAGGCTGCTACAGAGGTAGGAGCAGAAGCAGCTCAAAGATTAGGAGAACTTGTGGCAGTACATGTAATCCCAAGACCACATGCTGATATAGAAAAAATGCTGCCAAGCTTAAAGTAAAAAGTAGGAGGGTTCACCTCCTAAAAGGAGTAGGTAATAGTGACCATAGATGCAATAGGTACTGTAGAGATTAAAAGCTTTGTTCATGCAGTAGAGGCTCTTGATACCATGCTAAAAACCTCCAATGTGACTTATCTTAATTCTGAAAAGGTTCTTGGAGGTAAATTGGTTACTCTAATTGTTGGAGGAAGGGTCTCTGATGTTAATCAGGCAATAGAAGCGGTTAAAAATAACTCCCGTATTTCATCTTCTTTAAAGGCAGCCATATTAATTACTAATCCCCACAAAGAAATATTAAAGTTTATAATTTCGAAACAGGGGAGTGATGTTTAATGGAAAACAAAAATGAAAAGCTTTCTGAGATTCAAGAGGTAAAACTACCAGAAGATATACAGGATATTAAGCCAACAAGCACAGAAAATAAAAGAAAGAAAAAAGAAAAGATTATTAAGGAGGAAAGAAAAATGAACGGTGAAGCATTAGGAATGATAGAAACTAAAGGATTAACAGCAGCTATAGAGGCAGCTGACGCTATGTTAAAAGCAGCAAATGTTGAAATAGTAGGTACTGAAAAGATAGGTTCAGGATTAGTGGCTGTATTAGTAAGAGGAGATGTAGGAGCAGTAAAAGCGGCTACAGAAGTAGGAGCAGAAGCAGCTCAAAGATTAGGAGAGCTTGTAGCGGTACATGTAATTCCAAGACCACATTCTGATATATCTAAGATTTTACCAATAATAAAATAGTAAGCTGGTGAGGCTATGGAAAATAGAGAACTTGTAGCTTTCATAACCCAAAAGGTCATGGAGGCCATGAACAACAATGATGTGCAGCCTAAGAATAAAATAATAAATGTGGGCATATCCGCAAGACACGTGCATTTGACCAGAGAACATGTAGATGTGTTATTTGGGAAGGGTTATAAGCTGACTTGGTTTAAAGACCTTTCTCAACCAGGACAATTTGCAGCTAATGAAAAAGTAACTTTGGTAGGTAAGAATGGAAAAACTATTGAAGGAGTAAGAATCCTAGGTCCCGAAAGAAAAGAAACCCAAATAGAGCTAGCAAAGTCAGATGCTAGAGTGCTAGGAACTAATCCTCCTATAAGAAGCTCAGGAGAGCTAGAGCATACCCCCGGAATAACCCTGGTAGGACCTAAAGGAAGCGTTACCTTAGATAAAGGCTGTATTATTGCTGATAGACATATCCACTTTACTCCTAAAGATGCAGAATATTTTGGAGTAAAAAATAATGAAAAGTTATCTGTGAAAATAAAAGGTGAAAAAGGTGGGATCATGTATAATGTCACTGCTAAGGTGAGAGAGGATTTCTTCCTTGAAATGCATGTAGATACCGATGATGCTAATGCTTTTATGATAAATAATGGAGATGAAATAGAGATATTAAAATAAGGTGGGGCTGAACATGATATTAGGTAAGGTTTGTGGAACCGTAGTATCCACTAGAAAAGTTCAAAAGTTACAGGGATATAAATTATTAATCATAAAGCCTCTATTTAAGGAAAATGCTGATTACATAGTGGCAGCAGATAATATAGGAGCGGGCATAGGAGAGACGGTATTAGTAACACAAGGACATAACACTCAGTATGCCTTAGATAGAAATGAAGTTCCTATTGATGCTATAGTGGTTGGCATTATAGACGGAGATCAATATATAGAAATAAAATAGCCCTGCTAAGATAAGCAATTTTTTCCCCTTTAAATTATGCATAAAGAAAATATTAGCTTTAGGAGTATTTTCTTTATGCATACCTATTAATTGTTTGTCTATAGAGGGTTTTTATTATATTATAGGGAAACAACTCCAACTACAAACTTATACATGTACCATAATGGCTTAAGGATGCCATTTTGGAACATGTATAAGTTAAGTTTACGTAGCGTTTCCCTATAGCTAAATGAGGTGAAGTATATGAATAGTGCCCTCGGTTTTTTAGAGCTTAATAATGTGTCCGATGGTATAGCTTGCATGGATTTTATGCTAAAGGGAGCTCTAATTAATGTAATAAGAAGTTCTGTAGTAAATCCGGGTAAATTTTTTATCATTATAGAGGGGAGCTACGGAAATATAGAAAATGCCATGCAGATAGCTGTAAATAACTTTGAACAGAGCATTGTAGATTTCTATATGATAGGGAAAGCAGAGGAAGCTTTACTAAGTTCCTTAAAAGGTATAGAAAGCGCTGAAAACCTGGAATCCTTAGCTATAATAGATACATTAAATATAATAACTGGAGTTATTATTGCAGATATAACTTCTAAAACTTCTAACGCTAGGGTTGTAAGATTTAATATTTCTGAAACCATGGGCGGCAGAACCAGTATTGTTATCAGCGGAGAATATTCTTCTGTAAAACATGCAGTAGAACAAATATCCTCTCCTATAAATTTAAGAGATAAGATAATTGCTTGCAATGTTATAGCAAATCCCCATGATACGTTAAAAGAAGCTTTGTTTCATAATAAGTAAAGGAGGCTATGCCTATGAGTAGCAAGAAGGTCCGTGTACTTGCAGTAGGAGATCCAGCGGTAGAAGTTTATGTAGATAAAAATTATAAAATATTAGATAGATGGAAAAACAATAATAGTATAGATATAGATTTTAATATAGCTTCTTGGGAAAACTACTATAATACCATGATGGAAGATTTCAAAGCAGAAGAACCTAATTATGATATTGTCATGGTGGCAGGTCATTTTTGGTTAAGAGATTTTGTGGAGAATAAGTTTATAAGCCCCATGGATGATTATATGAATTTATTGCCTAAGGATTATGAATATGAGGATATATTACCCATAATAAGAGAAGAAATGAAATTAGATGGACATCAGTACCTATTGCCTTCCTTTTGTGATGGACATATGGTTTTATATAGAAAAAGCATTGTTAAAGAGGTTTTAGGATATCTGCCAAAAGAATGTATCACCATAGATGAATTGATTTCCATGGTGGAAAAGGTAGATGGCTTTAAAGGCTTGAGAGGAATAGCCTTAAAGGCTCATGTAAGCGAGATATTGACAGATTTCTTACCTTATTTGAGAAGCGAAGGTATAGATTTATTTGATGAGGACCACAAACCAAGCTTTTATAATGATAAGGGTATAAAGGCCCTTAATAAGTATATAGTCTTAAGAAAGTATGCACCTGTTAACACTAATGAATTTGGCAATGTAGAGATAAAGGATCAAATTCAGCAGAAGAAAGCAGTATTTGCTATTACCTGGGGTGGCCAGCTTGGAGTGGTATTGAATGAACAATGTGAGGAGCCAGAGGACATAGGCTTTGCTACCTTAGATAAGCCATGGAATGTAACCTGGAGCTTTGCCTTAAATAATAATAGCAAGAATAAAGAGGACGCAGTAAGATTTTTAGCTTATTTAACTTCTAAAGATATAGACAAATTAGTGGGAAGCTATGCAGGAAGCCCTGTAAGAAAGTCTACATATTTAGATGAAACAGAAAGAAGTAAATGCTCTTGGTATGATGCTCATTTGGAGATGGTAGAAAAGTATGCTAAGCCATTGCCAAGTCTAAAGGGCTCCGGAGAGATTTTGGGAATTCTTTATGAATATATAAGCAAAGCCTTTAACTATGAGTTAAGCGCAGAAGAGGCTTTAAGGACAGCTCACAAAAAAATAATGCAGTGTATGAGATAGGAGTGAGAAAATGAGTAAGATAATTATAATAGGTGGAGTTGCAGCTGGCATGAGTGCAGCCTCAAAGGCTATAAGATTAGATCCTAAAACAGAGATAGTAGTTTATGAAAAAGGAAATTTTCTTTCTTATGGAGCGTGTGGACTTCCATATTATGTTTCCAATGTAAATGATGATTATACTAAAATGATAGCTAGAACGCCAGCTCAATTTGAAGAGATGGGCATAAAGGTAAAGCTAAGACATGAAGTGGTAAAGGTATATCCAGAGGATAAAAGCGTAGTGGTGAGAGACTTAGAAAACGGTAATATGTTTGTAGATAAATATGATAAGCTCATGATATCTACAGGAGCTGCCCCTATAGTGCCTCCTTTCCCAGGAGTTAATTTGAAAAATGTATATACTCTAAAAACTCTTGAAGATGGCATGGTGTTAAAGGAAGCTCTAAGCAAGGATAGCGTTAAAAATGTTGTGATAGTAGGTGCTGGATACATAGGCATGGAATTAGCAGAGTCCATGGTAGAGCTTAAGAAAAATGTAAGAGTTATAGAATTAGGCTCTCAGGTATTAGGTAATTTTGATACTGAGATAAGCTCTATAGTAGAAAAGGAACTTATTAAGCAAGGAGTTAATCTTAGTCTAAATGAAAGCGTTCAGGAGTTACTTGGTTATGAGGAAGTAAAGGCAGTTAAAACAGATAAGGGTCAGTATGAAGCAGATTTAGTAGTTCTGTGTATAGGGGTAAGACCTAATACAGGGTTTTTAAAGAGTCTGCCATTACAAATGGAGAGAAATGGAGCTATCATAATTGATAGAGAAATGAGAACAAGCATACCAGATATATATTCCGCCGGAGACTGTGCTATGGTATATCATAAGGTATTAGAAGAGAATGCTTATATTCCTCTTGGAACTACGGCTAATAAACTGGGAAGAATAGCTGGAGAAAATATGCTAGGAAAGCACATAAAGTTCAAAGGTACCTTAGGCAGTGCTGTGGCTAAGGTTTTAGATTTAGAGGTAGCGAGAACGGGCATATCTGAAAAAGAAGCTATGAAATTTGCTTTAGACTATAATACGGTATTTGTTAAGACTTCAAGCCATGCGTCTTACTATCCTAATCCTACCCCTATATTCATTAAATTGATATATGAAAAACAGAGTAAAAAGCTTTTAGGTGCTCAAATGGTAGGAGAAAAAGGAGTAGCCCTTAGGATAGATGTGTTTGCTACAGCTATTCATAATGAGATGACCACAGCAGAATTAGGAATGTTAGACCTATGCTATGCACCACCTTTTGCTGGGGTTTGGGATGCTATTCATATTGCAGCTAATGCTGCTAAATAGAGTTGAGGTGAGATTAGATGGCAAAGAGTAAGGTTTTAAGTTTAGAAGAAGCTGCAGCTTTAGTAAGAGATGGAGATACATTATCTTTAGGGGGTAATGTGCTTCATAGAAGTCCCCTAGCCTTTTGCAGAGAGCTAATAAGGCAAAACAGAAGTGGATTAAAGCTTGTAAAGACTGCAGGAGCGCATGATGTAGATATACTATGCTCAGCAGCTGCTGTTGCTTCAGTAGATGCTGGATTCATAGGCTATGAAACAGAGTATGGCTTGGCTATGCACTATAGAAAAGCGGTAGAAGGTGGCGTGGTAAAAGCTAATGAACATGCATGCTATACTGTTATATGTGCCTTAAGAGCATCTCAATATGGAGTGCCTTTTATGCCTGTAAGAGGGCTTGTGTATGGTGATTTAATTGAAAAGAATGACTATTTTAAAGTTATAGAAGATCCTTTCAGTGAAGAGAAAATAACAGTGGTTAAGGCACTAAGACCTGACTATGCAATCCTTCATGTTCAGGAAGCAGATGAGTATGGTAACGCAAGGATAGTTGGACCTAAATACGAAGATGTTTTACTATCAAGATCTGCTAAGAAGGTAATCATCACTTGCGAAAGATTGATACATACGGATAATTTTGCAAGGCAGCCTGAGCTTACAGATATACCAGGATTTTTAGTAGAGGCGGTGGTGCTTGCACCTAACGGAGCAGCTCCTGGTACTTGTGCAGGAAGATATGATTTAGATAGAAAATCCCTAGAGGAATTTAAAGGCTTAAAGACAAAAGAGCAAATCATAGATTATGTAGACAAATACAGCAGAAAAGATAGGGGCGTAAGCAGATTCTAAGGAGTGATAAATTATGAATTACAGACCATCAGATATAATGACCATAGCTATAGCTAGAATGCTTAAAAATGACGAAACAGTTTTCCATGGAGTAGCTTCTCCGCTGCCTATGGTGGCTATACAGCTTGCTAAAAGTCTGCAAGCACCAGATTTGATATATGTAAACATCACTGGTGGAGTAGATGCTAAGCCTCTTAAGTTTTCCAAATCTACAGATGGCCCGGAACTTTTAAAGGGAACAAAAGCTCTTTTCCCTCTTTCAGAGATATTCGATTTATCTATGAGAGGGGGATTAGACGTAGCTTTTCTTAGCGGAATACAATTTGACTCTTATGGAAATGTTAACGCCAGTGTAGTGGGAGATTATCATAAGCCTAAGGTAAGACTGCCTGGCGGTGCTGGAAGTGCGGTGCTTATACCTACAGCAAAGAGAGCTATAATATGGAGAACAAAGCATGATAAGAGAACCTTTGTGCCTAAGTGTGACTTTGTAACTACGAGAGGAAATATACATAAAATAGTTACCCCTTTATGTATTTTTGCATTTAAGGATGGAAGATTAGTTTTAGACAGCATTCATAAAACTTCAAGCCTTCAAGAGGTAATTGATAATACCGGCTTTGAGGTAGTCTATGATAAAATAAGATTCACAGAAGATCCTACACCAGAAGAGTTGAAGATGCTTCAAAAGGTTGACCCAACAGATATAAGAAGCATTGAGTTTTAATTGGAAGTTTAAAGAATTTTAAATTTATATGCATAACATTTGGCAAATATGGTATAATTTAATCATGAAAACTTTAATATTATAAGGTTCAGGGGAGTGTTCTTCTGAACCCAATTTTAATTTATAAGAGAAATTTTAATTTTTAAAATTTAAGTTTAGGCAAATTTTAGAAAAAAAGGAGTGTGCTTTAATGGAAAATATACATCCTATATTACAATCTTTAGTGGAAGCAGCACCTTATATAAAAACCATGAGGAAAAATGGTTACATGGTTGGGGTAACAGACAGAGAAAAGACCTTAAGATTTGTGCCTAATGATACAATTGATTTAAGCATAGCACCTAATACAATGCTACTACCAGAGGACCCTATGCTTGAGGTTATGAGAACAGGAAAACCTATAGAAGTAAAGGTTGGTAAAGAGTTATATGGTATAGCCTTTAAAGCCTATTATTGCCCAGTGAGAGATGAAAAAAATCAAATTATAGGTGGACTGGCTTTAGGAAGAGAATTAGAAATAGAAGAAAAAGTTATAAATATAACGGATACTATAGTACAATCTGTAGGGCAGATTGAGGAAGCAATAAACCATATTGCTAAGGGAGCACAGCAACAAGAAGAAACAAGTCAGCATATGGTGGAGACTATGTTAGATTCTGTAAATAAGCAAGAAGAAACAGACAATATATTAAACTTCATAAAGAATGTTTCAAGACAAACTAATTTATTGTCCTTAAATGCTCAGATTGAAGCGGCTAGAGTTGGTATAGCAGGTAAAGGCTTCACTATTGTAGCTAATGAAATGAAAAAATTAGGGAATAGCAGCTCAGGAGCAGTAACTAATATAGAGGCTATACTAAATGAAGTAAAAAGCATTAACGAAAAAATAAAAAGGTTAGTTAATACTAATAATGAAATAACCTCTGAACAAGCAGGAGCCATAGAGGAGATTCTTGCTAGCATGAGTGAAGTAAGCAATGCGGTTTCTATACTTAAGGAACTGTCTAATAAATTATAAAGATATTATAATCATCTTCAAATAATAAAAGCACTTTAACCGGACATGCTTTAATGTGTCTGCTTAGTTAAGGTGCTTTTTATAATTTTAAAACGTAAATAAATATAGTTATGGTGTATTGAAGGACATGTTTTGTTGAGGTGATATAGTTGGTAATTCTAAAAAGCAAGAAAAAAGTTATTTTATCGGTTATCTTAATTCTAATAATCATTAATGTAGTTATGATAATTTTAAGTAATACGTTGATACAGGTTTCTAGGTATAAAGTTAAATCAGACAAAATTCCATCAGTCTTTAATGGTTTTAAGATTGTGCAAGTATCAGACCTGCACAGCAAAAGCTTTGGAAAAAACAATAGTAATCTAATAAAGAAAATAGAAAAAGAGAAGCCAGATATTGTGGTTATGACAGGAGATATGATTAATACCAAAGATGATAATTTTGATGTGTTTTTGGACTTTGCAGGAGCAATAAGCAGAAAATATGATACCTACTATATTGTAGGAAATCACGAACAGAGTTTACCTAAAGACAAGTTCTCACTACTAATTAATAGATTAGAACAAGCAGACACTAAGGTTTTAGATAATAATTTTATTAAAATTAATAAAGGTAATGATAGTATTAACCTTTATGGAATGTGGTTTAATCTTAGGTACTATAAAGATAATAACAGTAATTATGCAAAGGATATTAATTTTTCAGAAGAAACCATGGCAAGCATCCTAGGCTCTTTCAATAAAAATGATTATAATATTTTATTAACTCATAATCCTCTATACTTTGAGACTTATTCAAATTGGGGAGTTGACTTAACCCTTACCGGACATATTCATGGTGGAATGATTAGATTGCCATTCTTAGGAGGGCTATTGTCACCAGAAAGAAAGTTCTTTCCTAAATATGATTTTGGGAAATATGAGCTTAACAACAAAGTCCTCATTGTAAATAGAGGCTTAGGTAATGGAGACTTTGGCATAAGACTACTAAATAATCCAGACATATCGGTGATTACTCTATCTAATTAATTATAGTCATTAGTTAAATTTTATAAGTATTTTTCTTAAAGTATAAAATGATGTGACAACAAGTAATTAGGACAGTTTAAGTGCTATTTTGTATAGTTCAATGTTTACTTATTTTACAATATTCACCACCGTGATATAATTATATTATAAAAGAATTTAAAGGATGTGATTATGTGGCTGGTGACTGGAATAACAAGGTAAGAGAAGATATGGTTTTTGCTGAAAGCAGAAAAACTCTCAATCACCAAATTGAAGATAATGCAAATAAAGCAAGTGCAAATCTACAACGAGGAGTAAAACAGGTAATCATTGGCTTTGTGTCCTTGCTATTATTTTTTCTTTTATTGGGAGTATTTAACAAACTAAGTTTAGACGTAAGTATCATTAGAACTACATTAGTGTTGATTTTATTTGTTGCAGCAATATTCTCTATTACGCTTTTCTATGGTGTATATAATATAATTGTTTCAGTCCTGTTTAGGAGAAAGAATAAATAAGAAAATAGATGTGTATTTTTATAATAAATTTGATATAATATAAATAAGAAATGCTTAGTGCTGCCAACACTAAGCATCCTTAGAACATTTATTTTGTTTTAGGACTATTGGATAAAATCTATTATGTGAATTTAAGAGCTTAAAGCACTAATCGTTGATGGGTGCTTTTTCTCATTGCCATTAACTTCTATATGAATTCCAAGAAATTTAATCTTGATAATTAACGTTAGAAAGAAAAAGATTATGTTTTAAAACTAATTTAATCACATAAACCATTGATACATACTTTATAAAAGCATTAAACATATCCAATGCCACCTCATTAGCTATAGTGAATAATTTGCCAATAGCCCAGGTGGATAAAACATTCAAAACATCCACAACCATCTTTCTGTGGTTAATATATTTTACTTGGACATTGCATCATAATTATGTAGAATAAATATATGGGTATTAGGATAGAGATTTAATACCTCACTTTTATGTTGAAAAACACAAATATTACTATCATAATAGTAGAGTGCTAAAAATTTTGAGGAGAAGGTTAAAGAATATAATGAAAAGAATAAATGAAATTTTTAGTGATTATAATTCAGTAGGGAATATAAATACTGCTATTGTAGAAGCGGTAACCATAAATAAAAGAAGTAAATGCTTAGAGATGAAAATCAGCTCAGACAAATATATTGGAGTAAAAGAACTTGAAGAACTTAATAGATTTATAAGAAAAAGATTTGCCTTACAAGATTCTATAATCGCTGTAAATTATGCTGATGGAATGGATAAAAACCTCACAGAAGAGGAACTTATGGATATTGTATTTTCAGTGGCAGATAAATATCCTGCGTTAAGGGTACTACTAAATCAAAGTGAATATGAAGTGGATAAAAACAACATAAATTTTAACTTTAAAGTGCCGGTATCAGAATTTTTGAAATCCATGCATTATCATAATAAGATTCATAAGTCTATAAAAACCTTGTATGGCATTACCTATAATATAAATTTTGTTGATAAGGTAACCAGTGAAGAGTTAGTTCTTAAGGATGAAGCACGTGAAAAGGAAATACTGTCTATTGCAAGGGAAATTAAGGCTAATATAAGTAATAATACAGCTAAATTACCTAAAAATTATGCAGAGAAAAAAGAGGATGTAAAAGAAGAAAAGGGTGGAAAAAAAGTTGATCCATTCTTAATATTAGGCAGAAGCTCTAAAATTAAGGAGAATGTAATAAAAATTACTGACATAACACCAGATGAGGGTAAAGTAGCTATAGAAGGTGAAATATCTAATATAGAAGCAAAGGAATTAAAAAGTGGAAAAATATTAGTTTCCTTTGACCTATACGATGGCTCAAGTTCCATGACTTGTAAATCCTTCTTAAAATCAGATGAAGATGGTGAAGTATTATCTAGACTCAAAAATGCTAAGGGTGTCAGGCTTGCTGGAAATGCTGGTTTCAGTAAATTTTCTGGGGAAGTTGAGATGATTGCTAATACCATAATAGAAATAGAAGGTACGAAGAAGACTAAGAGGCAGGATAATGCAGAGGTGAAGAGGGTAGAGCTGCACATGCATACACAGATGAGTCAGATGGATGCTATGACTAGTGCTACGGACTTGATTAAAAGAGCCATGAGCTGGGGCATGAAATCCATTGCCATTACAGATCATGGTGTAGTGCAGTCATTTCCTGAGGCGCATAAGCTTTTAGGAAGAGATAATCCGGACATGAAAGTTATATATGGAGTGGAAGCTTATTTAGCACCAGATAAAAGGCCATCCGTAACAAATCCTAAGGGACAGAGTATTGATACTACCTATTGCGTGCTAGATTTGGAGACTACAGGTTTTTCCCCGGTAACTGAAAAAATTACTGAGATAGGAATCATGAAATATAAAGATGGAAAGATAATAGATCAGTTCAGCTGCTTTGTAAATCCTGAAAAGCCTATTCCTGCAAGGGTTATTGAGGTTACAAATATAACTAATGACATGGTAAGAGATGCAGAAACTATAGAACAAGTTTTTCCTAAAATGTTGGAGTTTATTAAGGGAAGTGTTTTAGTTGCTCATAATGCTGGATTTGATGTGGGCTTCTTAAAGCATAATGCTAAAGTCCTAGGTTACGATTTTGATTTTACCTATGTAGATACCTTGACCTTGGCTCAAGAGCTCTTTCCCGAGTATAAAAGCTATAAATTAGGGAGAATTGCTAAAAACCTTGGCATAAGTGTAGAGGTTGCTCACAGAGCATTAGATGATGTGGATACTACCGTTAAGGTCTTCAAGATAATGCTTGAAAAGCTAAAGGAAAGGGGAGCACAAACCCTTGAGCAGATAGATATATACGGTTCTGATGAAGCAGCTAAAAAGGAAGAATATAAAAAGCTTAAAACCTATCATGCAATAATATTTGCTAAGGATTATGTGGGATTGAAAAATTTATATAGATTGGTGTCTTATTCAAGTTTAGACTATTTCTATAAAAGGCCTCGTATATTAAAAAGCATGTACAAAAAATACTCAGAAGGCTTGATTCTTGGCAGTGCCTGCAGTGAGGGTGAGCTTTATCAGGCAATACTTCTTGGAAAATCCGATGAGGAAATTGAAGCTATTGCAGAGGAATATGATTATTTAGAAATTCAGCCTCTAGGAAATAATGATTACTTAGTAAGGAATGGGCAAGTACCTGATAGGGAATATTTAAAGCAAATCAATAAAAAGATTATACAGCTTGGTGAGAAGCTAAATAAGCTTGTAGTGGCCACAGGAGATGTTCATTTCATGGATCCTGAGGATGAGATATACAGGCGTATACTGGAGGCAGGTCAGGGCTTTAAGGATGCAGATAATCAGGCACCCTTATATTTAAGAACTACTGAGGAGATGCTTCAGGAATTTTCTTATTTAGGTAAGGAAAAAGCCTATGAAGTGGTAGTTACAAATACCAATAAGATATCAGATATGTGTGAGCAGATCAGCCCAATTTCATCTGAGAAAGCTACGCCTCATATAGATGGTTGTGAGCAGACTATTAAGGATATTACCTATGGAAAAGCTTATGAACTTTATGGAAATCCACTTCCAGAGTTAGTTCAGCAAAGATTGGAGAGGGAGCTAGATTCCATTATAAAAAATGGTTTCTCAGTAATGTATATAATCGCTCAAAAGCTAGTATGGAAATCAAATGAGGACGGATATCTGGTTGGTTCCAGAGGTTCTGTTGGTTCTTCTGTAGTGGCATATATGACTGGTATAACTGAAGTAAATGCTTTGCCAGCTCATTATAGGTGTCCCAAATGTAAGTTTTCGGATTTTGCAGATTACGGTGCTAAAATTGGCTTTGACCTGCCGGATAAGCAATGTCCAGTTTGTGGAGAACAGCTTGCTAAGGATGGTATAGATATTCCTTTCGAAACCTTCTTGGGATTCAACGGAGATAAGGAGCCGGATATAGATTTAAACTTCTCAGGAGAATATCAGGCAAAAGCACATAGATATACAGAAGTTATCTTTGGAAAGGGCACAACCTTTAAGGCAGGAACTATAGGTACCATAGCAGAAAAAACAGCCTTTGGTTATGTGAAAAAGTATTTTGAAGAAAAAAGCCTTACAGTAAACAAGGCAGAAATACTCAGAATTTCAAAGGGCTGTACAGGTATAAAAAGAACTTCGGGACAGCACCCTGGTGGAATTATAGTTGTTCCTAAGGGGAGAGAAATTTTTGAATTTTGTCCCGTACAGCATCCAGCAGATGATCCAAATTCAGATATAATAACAACACATTTTGACTATCACTCTATTGATCAGAACTTGTTGAAGCTAGATATACTAGGGCACGACGATCCAACAGTCATAAGAATGTTACAGGATATAACAGGAGTAGACCCCCAAAAGATTCCTATGGATGATAAGGATACTATGTCTATATTTTCATCCACAAAGGCTATAGGAGTAGCACCGCAGCAGATAAATTCCAGGGTAGGAAGCTTTGGAATCCCTGAATTTGGTACCAAGTTCGTAAGAGGAATGCTTTTAGATACAATGCCAAAAACCTTTATGGATTTAATATGTATATCAGGACTTTCTCATGGTACCGACGTATGGCTGGGAAATGCTAAGGACTTAATTGATTCAGGAACCATTAATAGTATAAGTGAGGCAGTATGTACTAGAGATGATATCATGGTTTATCTTATTAAGAAGGGCTTGCCACCTAATACTGCCTTTAAGATTATGGAAACGGTGCGTAAGGGAAAAGCATTAAAAGACCCAAAGTTTCCGGAATATGAGGCATTAATGAGGGAATGTGATGTGCCGGAATGGTACATAGATTCATGCAAAAAGATAAAATACATGTTTCCTAAGGCCCACGCTGCAGCCTATGTAATGATGGCCTTTAGAATAGCTTGGTTTAAGGTTCACATACCTAAGGCTTATTACGCAGCATACTTCAGTATTAGGGCGAAAGCCTTTGATGCAGAATTTATGATTTTTGGAAAAGAGAAAGTTAAAGAAAAGATGAAGGAAATTGAAATGATGGGTATGCAAGCTCTCCCTAAGGATAAGGATATGTATGATGACCTGGAATTGGTTCTGGAAATGTACGAGAGGGAGATTGAGTTCCTACCCATTGATTTATATAAATCCCATGCTACAAAATTCTTAGTAGAAGAGGAGGGCTTAAGGCCCCCTATAAACAGTATATCCGGTATGGGAAATGTGGCAGCAGAAGGCATATACAATGCAGTACAAGAAGCAACTCAAACAGGAAAGCCAATAGGTTCTTTAGAAGATCTAAAGAAACGTGCTAAAATTGGTAATTCTGCTATAGATTCACTTAGAAAATTCGGTTGTTTAAAAGGCCTTCCAGAAAAGGATCAATTGAGCTTTTTTGATGCAATTTAATACTAAGATTGTATGAAGATATTGGTAAGGTAAACCTCGTCTTCCTCATTAAATCCACGACAGAAATGTTGTGGATTTTTTTGATGTACGCCAGCGTGGGTGACAGTTTGGTGATGAAAGTCCGTCGCTCAGCAATTACGAGGGGCGATATTTTTTCAGTTGACTTTGAAGTGTATAGTAGAAGTAAACAGGATATGGATGTTTAAAGCAGTTAGTTAGTATGAAAATATGAAGAATGGAGATGATCTCTTGTTATCTATTGGAGAATTCTGGAATATATGCGAAGTATCTACAAATGCAGGGACTCACCTGCTTTCAACCATCATTACTCGCAGCACAGGAAAAAGTGCTCGTGAGTTTGCCAACGAACGTTTATTTAATCCCATCGGTATGAAGCAGATACCGAGTTATGGAATGAAATCCTTTGGCTTCCTATATCTAAACCGTGGTATTTGGAACAATAATCAGATTATTTCGGAGACATGGATTGATGAAACAACAGCGATGAACTCTAATAAATATGGTTATCTATGGTAGTTACGAGAAGAGGACGGAGTTTTTGCATACTTGGCAATGGGCGATGACGGTAATATCATTTGTTGCATTCCAGAAAAAAATTTAGTTATAGCAATTGCCTCAGAATTCATCATGAATCCTCGTGATAGGTGGACACTGATATGTGAATGTATTATTCCGGCTGTAATAGAGTAAGCTTAAGTTATTTTACATCATATAAAAGTGCTGTTGCAAAATTTCATTTTGCAACAGCACTTAATTAACTTCATTTAATTCTCCAAGTATCTTATGGATATGTATCATTAAATATAATTCCTCTTGTTTTGGTAGTTCCTTAGAATATTCATTATTTACATATGTTTTTATTTTCTTAACACATTCATATTCAGATCTACAATTAGCACGGACTTGTTCATAAATAAAGTCAACTTGCTCTTTATTAGGCTTATTAGATATAAATCTTTGAGCAAAAGCTTTTAAATGCATTACAAAACGTGTATAAGAGAAAGATTCTTTATTATATATTATTGCAAAATGGTAGTGTACAATCTGCAGTATATCATTAACTATCTTTGCAACTTTTTTATTTTTATCACTATAAGGGTTATCTTGTTGTGCATTAATAAAGTGTCCTGCTATATTTCCAATCTCATCTTCAGGAAGTCTTAAATCTAGGTTTTCTTCAATTACTTTAAGAGCATATGATCCTATGTCGTATTCATTTGGATTAAATTCTTTAATCTCAGATAAATAGTGGTTTTCTATTATAATATTAGATTTAAAACGTTTTACAGCAAAGGCTATATGGTCCGTAAGGGCTAAATATATATGATTCATTAGTTTAAGATTATATTTTGTTATTGCATAATCGATAATAAGCTGAGCAATATTAAAATATACCTCATCAATTTCGGAAGCAAGTTGCAAAATATTTTTCTTGATACCTTCATCATGAAGGACAAATATCTTTTCAATTTCCTCCTTTTTCAACTCATACCCTACAGAATGGTTATGACCTATTCCTTTACCCATTAAGATTATTTCATTGCCAGAATTATCTTGTGCAAGAACTAAAGAGTTATTCAATACCTTTGTAATATGCATATTTAACACTCCAATATAATTATTATATTTATATATTGTAAATAAATTCAATTAAGGTTCAGCAGGAGAAAACTACCTCTGAGCCTTAGTTGAATTTTCATATAAGTTAATGTAAGTAAATTGTCTTACGCAAAATATACGACCCATCTTTGACTATTTATTTTTTTACGATACCTTATTCCGTTTCACCATTAGTTTTTATAACATTTTGATACCAGTAGAAGCTATCTTTCTTAATTCTCTTCATACTTAATGTATCATCATCAGTTCTGTCTACATAAACAAGACCGTAACGCTTTTTAAATCCTTGAGCAGAGCTTAATAGATCCATAAATGACCATGGACAGTATCCAAGCATTTCAACACCGTCTTCAACTGCTAAAGCACAAGCATTTATATGTTCTCTTAGATAATTAATACGGTATTCATCATGAACTTTTCCATCTTCTATGACATCAGCAGTTCCTAATCCATTTTCTGTAATTATAATAGGTAAGTGATATCTTTGCCAATATTCATTTAATGCAACACGTAATCCAGAAGGATCTATTGCAGCACCGTATTCTGTTGCTTTTAACTTAGGATTCATAGACATTTTAAATAGTCCATACATACTAAAGTCTACAGTTCCTTCTCTTAAGCCAAAAGGATGTTCAGCATCTATTGGTAAAGCTTCAGCACAATTTGTTCTATAGTAGTTAATTGCGATAAAGTCCATTTTTGCCTTCTTTAGTATTTCCTTATCGTTATCTTCCATATGAGGCATTATATCTCTTTCTTTTAGATATTTAATGTAGTATCCTGGATATTCCCCGTAGTAGTGCATATCTAGCATATAATAAACTTTGAAGTTATCATTCATACGAGCAGCATAAATATCTTCAGGCTTGCAAGTAAGAGGATACGTTACAGATGATGAAACAGCAGCGCCAATCTTACTTCCTTCTATCATTTCATGACAAGCATTGACGGCTAAAGCATGTGCTAAACACATGTTGTAATCCATTTGTGCACGCATTTTATCAATCTTTAATGGATCTGTTTCACTATAAATATTAATTCTTTCTTCTACCCTAACAATTAAGTTTTGTTCGTTATGAGGTTGCCAATACTTAACTCTATCTCCAAATTCCTTAAAGCAGACTTTAGCAAAGCGTTCATAGGCAAATACAGTTTCTCTGCTTTCCCAACCATTATATTTTTCTACTAAAGCAAATGGTAAATCAAAGTGATATAGAGTTACGAAAGGCTCTATTTCGTTTTCCACTAGTTTATTTATAACCTTATTATAAAAATCTATCCCTTTTGGGTTAATTTCTCCATCACCATCTGGAATAATTCTAGCCCAGGAAATAGAAAATCTATAAGTTTTCATTCCTAGTTCTTTCATTAAATCAATATCTTGTTCAAATTTATGATAAAAGTCTGAGGCTACCTTTGTGTCGGCTTGTAAGTGGGATTTTTTAAATGAGTTGTAGTCAGCAACCGTCATTTTTTTGCCTTCTTCATCCCAGGCACCTTCAATTTGGAATGCAGATGAAGATGCACCCCATAAGAAATTTTTGGGGAATATTGTATTCATATATAATCCTCCTTAGTATAATGAAATTTTGGTTTGTTCTAGTTATTTTGTTAAAGATATTATTACGTCTTCCGTTGAAACTTTTGCATTTTCGTATGATGTTACCTTAGCAAAATCACCTGTATTACTTACTACTATTGGTGTAGTAATATCATAGCCTGCTTTTTTTACTTCTTCTATATCAAATGAGATTAGCTTGCTTCCTTTTTTTACAGTATCCCCTTGATTTACGAATTTAATAAAGTGTTCGCCATTTAATTCAACAGTGTTAATACCAATATGAATAAGTAACTCAGCGCCATTATTTAGTTTTAACCCTATAGCATGCAGTGTTGGGAATAATGATACAACAGTGCAATCAGCAGGTGCAGTTATAACTCCAGTAGATGGTATTACTGCAACACCTTCACCTATAACTTTTGATGAAAATACATCATCTTTTACTTCAGTTAATGGGATAGTTGTCCCTTCAAGTGGTGACGTAATATCTAGGTCTTCTGATTTAGTTAAAGTTTCAAGCTTTGTGCTATTTGAAATTTGTTCATTGTCTTCTTTTATATCTTCAAAACCTAAAATGTAAGTTAGTATTGCAGAACCAAAGAAGGCTATAGCACATCCACCTAAGTAGCTTAAGAATCCCATAGTACCAGCTTCAGCGTATACAGGAATTGTTAAAATACCTTGGTTGGCAAAAGCATTACCATAAGCTCCCCCAAGTCCCATAATTCCGCCACCGATAGCACCACATATTACAGCTAATATCATTGGTTTTTTAAGTCTAAGGTTAACACCATAGATAGCTGGTTCTGTAATTCCGAATAAAGCAGTAATAGAAGAAGACATAGCAATAGTTTTTAATTGCTTATTCTTAGTTTTAAAGAATACTCCTAAAGCAGATCCAGCTTGAGAGAAGTTCGCAGCACCTGCAAAAGCTAAAAGGTTTTGTCTTCCAGTTGTAGCAACATCATTAATACCAATTGGTAATAAAGCTCTGTGAGCACCAAAGATAACTAGTACACACCATAATCCGCCAAGGAAGGCACCACATAACACTGGGCTTAATTGATAGATATATTTATAAGCAAAGTTAATAGCATTTCCTAAGTATATTCCGATAGGTCCAAATAGTAATATTGTAGCTGGTAACATTATAATTAATGCACATGTTGGAACCATTATAATCTTAAGCACTTCAGGTATATATTTTTGTAGGAATTTTTCAACATAAGAAAGCACCCATATAGCAATAATTATTGGAATTACTGAAGAAGTATATGTTGCTTTTGTTACAGGTAATCCAAGGAAATAAACAGCCGCTTTACCTGTCATGAGTGTTGTAAAAGCAGGATAACATAATGTAGCACCAATAATCATTGATATTATTTCACTTGTCTTAAATACTTTAGCAGCTGTGTAGCCTAAGATAATAGGCATAAAGAAGAATACAGCATCAGCTAATGAATTTAAGATGATATAAGTTTGAGATTCTTTTATATTAATACCGTATTTATTTAAATAGAACATAGCTAAAACCGATAATATACCTTTAATCATACCAGAACCAGCAATTGCAGGAATAGTAGGAGTAAAGATTCCAGAAACAGCACTTAAAATGGCATTGCCAAGGCTTTGTTTTTCCTTAGTGTCTGAGTCTACATTTGAAACTCCTGATTCAGGCACAAGTTTAATCATTTCATCATAAACCTTTGTAACCTTGTTTCCAATTACAATTTGAAATTGTCCCATACTTTGAACAACTGTTATAACTCCTTCAATTGAAGATATTTTATCTGAATTTGTCTTAGATGAGTTGTGTAACTTAAATCTAAGTCTTGTCATGCAGTGAGATAATTCTTGTACATTATCTTTGCCTCCTAAGTTTGCTAAAATGTCTTGGGCTATTTTTTTATAATCCATAACAAAATCCTCCTATGTTAATGAAAACTTTTTAGCTTTTGTCTCATGGCCATTCAACAAAAAAAGACCAAATCAAATATTAGATTATTAAAAAATAATCTAAAAAATTGATTCGATCTTGCCTGCTTTACCAGTAACACGTCTACTGTTAATATTTCGTTTTTATGGTCTCATGTTATCATAAACATTTTCGATTGTCAAACTAAAAATAGAAAAAAACTTGCATTAAAATTAAAAATGGTATATTATTTGCAATGTAAATATACCACATAGGAGAGAGATAATATGAAAAAGACACTTAATCAGAAGAATTTGTTACTTACAATCGTTGTACTATTTTGGTTTGCACAGTATGTGTACATACCTTTTCAAAATCTATATTTAGTAATGAATGGTGTTTCAAGTAACATGATAGGTACAATTATAGGGGCATATGGAATATCACAATGTTTATTAAGATTACCAGCAGGAATTTTTGCTGATTCTATAGGCAAGCATAAGTGTTTTATATTTTTAGGGGTAATTTTTGCAGGGATAGCCTCATGCATACGTGTTATTATGCCAGCGGAGATAGGGTTTCTTATTGCAAATGTTTTATCAGGGATTGCATCATCCATGTGGATTTCTTATATGGTTCACTATACTGGGTATTTTTCTAAGGAAGATCAACAAAAGGCTACTAGTAAAATAATATTAGTGAATAACGTGGGAATGCTATTTGGATTTATAGTAAGTACATTATTTTATAATAATCTAGGAATGAAATTTTTATGTGCTACAAGCGTAATAGCAGCAATAGTTGGATCAATACTATCCTTTTGGGTTAAAGATCATAAGCAAGTTGACAAGAAAACTTCTTTTAGAGAATGTATATCAATTTGTAAAAATAAGAGACTAATCTTCTTTTCTTTATTAGCATTAATTCAGCAAGGAATTCAAATGTCTACAACAATGTCATTTACTACTCAAATACTTCAAGAGCTAGGAGCAGCTCCTTTAGTGGTTGGACTAGCATCTATATTTTATATGGTATCTGCAGTAGTTTCAGCTAGATTCGCTTCTTCTAAGTTCTGTGTTAAAAAAGGGCCTAAGGTATGGATTCCAATAGTGTTCTCATTAATATGTTTATATTGTATATTAGTTCCAAATGTGGATAACATCTTTATAATTTTCTCATTACAACTTTTACCTGGTATGTCTACAGGGATTCTTTTATCATATTTAACTAGCGAGGCAATGGTGGAAGTCCCACAACATCAAAGATCAACTGCAATGGGATTATTTCAGGCAGTATATGCAATAGGTATGTCAATTTTTCCAATGGTAGTAGGAAAGATTGCAGGTTTCATGTCCATTAAAAGTGGATATTTTATATTAGCTTTTATTGCTTTAGTTGGTGCAGTATTATCTAAAATCTATTATAATGGTTCCATTAGTGAAGCAGTAAAAACTCGTTATTATATGGAATAGTTGAAATAATAATATGTTTTAAGCTAAGATATTAGTAAAAGAATATATTATTAGGAGTTTTATATGCCATGTCAAATTTAAATGCAACTGAACAAGTTATAGAGTATATTAAAGAAAATATCCTAAGTGGAGAATTTAAGATTAATAGTAAATTACCTAGTGAGAGAAAAATAGCAGAAAGATTTAATATAAGCCGTATTCCAGTTCGTAAAGCCATAGAAAAATTGTGTGAAGAAGGAGTAATTGAAGTTATTCCGTATTCAAGTCCAATAGTTAAGGGATTTCAAAAATTAGATTTATTTGATGAGAGTGAACCCTTTAGTAGAAGCGATATTCAAGATTTTTATGTAGAGTCTTTAAAAACTAGACAGTTAATTGAGAGTGAAGCTGCTAAGCTAGCTGCAATTAATGCTACAGATGAAGAGAGAGAAAGAATAAAAGATGCATATTTAAAATCCATAGAAGAGTTAGAGAAGGTATCTAGTGGTTTAATTGAAGAATGTAATGAGGCAGATTTAAATTTTCACAAAGAGATTATTAAAGCATCACATTGTGAGTTATTTATTCAGTATTACGAATTAATTCCTAAAACTATATTTTCTAATCAATTTTTTGGGTTTAAATATAGAACTTCATTAAAAGATATGATTGAACACCATAATAAAGTAATGGATTCCATAGAGAAGAAAGATAAGAATTTAGCATATCATGCAATGTATGACCATTTAGAAGAGATAATTGAATTATTTCAAAGAAGATAAAAAGTTTAATTACTAGAGCAAAAGGGAGCACGCTTTTCAGAAGGAGAGAGTGCTTCTTTTTATTTAACTCTATTTAAAAAGATGATTACTGCATTGATTGCAAAAATGCTTGAACTATTTTCAAAGGAAGGGGATATTTCAGTTACAACTTTTCGGGAAGGAGATATAAAAGGAATAGCTCCAAGACAGTTATATAATAAATTTGGTTTTGTTGAAGGTGACTTGGTAGAAGAGTTTAATTATCCGAATCAAAAATTTATTTTAAAAAGGTAAGTGGAAAAATGTTTGTCTTTTATAATTCACATAAGGAAGAAATAGGGACTCACATTGAGTAGGTTAGAGAAAAGAGTATTGCCAGTAGCTAAAATCGTGGTTAAAAATGTTAATGAAGAATAAAAAGAGTTAGGGAGGCATATAAAATCTAGTGAAATAATTTTGAGAAGGGATTTTCAAATGAAAAATGTCATAATAATCGGTTCGGGAATCGGTGGACTTATTGCCGGAAATCTTCTTGCAAAGAAGGGACATAAAGTAACCATATTTGAAGCTCACACCATGCCTGGCGGCTATACCGCCGGATTTTACAGAAAGGGTTATTATTTTGAGAGCGGCACTCTTTCCTTTGAAGCTTCAGCATCGGTATTTAAGGCAATGAAGGACATAGGAATATTTGAAAAGATTGACTTCGTAAAGCAGAGAATACGATTCGTTTCAGAGGATTTCGACGGAACTCCTGAGAATTACAATGATTATAAAAGAATGATTTACGCTGCTTTCCCATCCGATAAAGAAAAACTGGATACGGCTTTTTCAGATTTTGACAAAATAGCTAATATGATGGAGAACGTGAATGAACCCATCCCATTTCTTTACAGTGGGCTTAAAATGTTAAAATCAATGATTCCCTACATCATGAGCGCTCCAAGGCAAATAAAGCTAGCAAAGTTGTATGGCAACATGACGTCCTCGGAGTTTGCTGCAAGATATTTTGAAAAAGACTCAAAGTTGTTCAAGCAGTTCAGCGGATTAGGCTATCCGGATATGCCGGCCATATTCGGCACAGGTTTGTCGACTATGTTGACCGACCTTTGGACTGTGAAAGGCGGTATGCAATCATGGGCTAACATTCTCGCAGAAAACTTCAAGAAACTTGGCGGTGATTTAAAGCTGAGCTCTTATGTTGACAAGATAATCACAAAAAATTGTACCGCAGTTGGAGTCTCATGCAAAAATACCATATATAACGCAGATTATGTTATTTCTGCAGGGGATTATAAGAAAACCATCCTGAAGCTTTTAGACGACAAGAACCTTGTTTCACAGGCGTTCCAGAATAATATCGACACTGCTGCAGTTTCGGAGGGTTTCTTCACAGTATACCTAGGATTGAATATGTCCAATGAGGAACTTGGAAGGCATATGAAGGTTTATCATGTATTCGCTTTAGATCGTAAGCCAGGTTATGACATTTACAATTCCGAAGACGGAGAGTTTTTCAACAAGACATCTGTTTCACTGTATTCACCATCAATGATAAACACTAAACTTGCTCCTAAAGGAAAATCGTCATTGATGATTCAGACCATAGTGCCTAGCCATTGGATGAACAATTGGGGTGGTGGGGATAAGGAAGTATATAGACAATTGAAGGAAAAGGCAATGGATGCAATGATAGACAGTGCAGCCAGGCTAATTCCCGGCTTGAAGGAATGCATAGAATATAAAGATGCCGCAACTCCACTGACTTATGAAAGATTCACACATAATACTGATGGAGCGAGTTCTTCATGGAGTTGGAATCCTAAGAAGAAGTTCTATAAAAATAGCATGAGTGTGAATATAGAAACACCAGTAAAAAATCTTTATATCGGCTCCAGTTGGGCTATGCAGATCGGTGGTGTACCTGGTGCTCTTGCAGCAGCTTATCAGTGTGTGAAGAAGATAAAGTGAATCAGATAAAATAAGAAGGAAGAGAACTTAACACCACAAAACTTAAAAGATTAAATATAAATTATATACAAATATGTTAATTATATAATAAAAAAGAATTTGAGTATATATTACAACAACGAAGCCAATCAATGAGGAAACATTAATTGGCTTTTTTTATATGCACAAAATATCACAAAGGAATTACTTATATAGAATAGAATATGGTTCTTAAAGAGCATCTGGCAAAATCAATTCTACTTTGTGATAAATTATTTATCCTTTCTATGGGTTTTTATTTACTAATGAATGTCTTATTGTTAGAATTAGTAAAAAGAGGCTTTGTATGAAAACTCCGATTTGTTATTTGTGCTAGTGATAGGAGCAGTTCAGAAAATGGAAAGCTAATCAGTTAAAGTACAGAGTTCTTATAGATGGGATGATTAACAAATAACAACTAATTTATACAAGTATTCCTGTAATAAAGTGTTTTAGACTTTGAGATGAATAAAAAAACCTGATATAAATATATTGTGTCAACTTGCAAAAGACAACAAACAATTTATATCAGGAGGTAAACTTAAATGAATAACATAATAATGGTTCCCAATACGTTAATTCTAGGGATAGATATCGCAAAAGAAAACCACTATGGTCAATTTGTAGTGAATGGTGAATATATAAAAAAACCATTCATAATAAAGAATACCAAAGAATCTTTTGATTGTCTATTAGAAACAATAAAAGAATTAACGAATAAATATGGAACAATTCATACTCTTGTAGGCATGGAGCCGACAGGCCATTATTGGAAAAATATCGCCTACTATTTGAAAAATAAAGGCATAAATATATGTTTAGTTAATCCTTATCATGTTAATAAAACAAAGGAATTAGAAGATAATAGTCCTACTAAGAATGACAAAAAGGATGCCAAAATAATATCAAAACTAATCTATCAAGGGCAATATCTTACATGCATGTTTGAAGAAGAAGTATATGTTTATTTAAGATTGTGTAGTAATAATAGACAAGAATTAAGAAGGCAACTAATTGCTGAAAAAGTAAGACTAATAGCGCTATTAGATGAATATTTTCCAGAACTCACAAGATTATTTTCAGATATATTAAGTAAATCTTTAATAGCAATTTTAAAAAATTGTCCTTTTCCGAAAGATATTTTAGATATTGGAATTGAAAGGCTTACACAGATTTTAAAAGATGCTACTAAAAATCGTGTGGGTTTAAAAAAGTCTATATTGGTATATGAGGCGGCTAAAAAGTCAATAGGTGTACCCGTAGGGTTAGAAGGTGCAAAATATAGATTAGAGTTAATTTTAAGGAAGTTAGATTGGCTGCAAAAAGAAATAGATGCAGTTGAAGAAATGATGAAGCAATACTTAGATAAAACTGGTTATATTGACTTTCTGTTAAGTATACAAGGCGTTGGAATAGTGACTGCTGCAACTTTCTTAGCCGAGGTAGGAGATATATCTAAGTATGATAACTATAAGCAAATTCAAAAAGTTGCGGGACTAAATCTGAAAGAAACTAGTTCTGGCATGAAAAAAGGAAAAACTAAGATTAGTAAAAGAGGTAGATCTAATTTAAGAAATATTTTGTATCAAGCAGCTATAGTTATGGTTGCGAAAAATCAAGCATTTAAGGAGATTTATGAACATCTCACAAAAAGACAAGATAATAAACTTACAGGGAAACAAGCAATAGTAGCTTTAAGTGTTAGACTTATCAAAGTTATGTATACTTTGTGTACTAAAAAGATAATGTACTCACATGATAAAGTTCACGGAGTAAATAGTTATAAACAAGCAGCTTAATAAGATATTTAAAGTTATATAGCAATAAAAAATTGTTCGGTTAAAAAGAGTAAGGTTAAACACGTTCACACCCCCATAAGGGCATAAATGACCCAGTATACAAGGATTAACGCTAGCACCTGCTCTAAAATGCAGAACGAAGGAATGATAGAGGCACAAATGTTGTGTACTCAGGGAGATATGGTAGGGTCAGCATTAGAGCTTTTTCGGTGAATACCTTCAAATTATTGGTAAAAAGTAAAATTCTAATAGGGCTGTCTACCTAACTCCAGTAAAATAACGTTATATATTCAATATAACTCCAAATACTTACTAAGTTTGTTTTATGATACAAATTGAAATTCAATGAAAACAAGAGAATATTAAAGAAAATATTAAATTATTGAGGTAGGAGGTAATGTATAGTGAATATTGCATTATTAATAATTGATGTGCAAGAAGCTTTTATAGGCCATAGAAAGGGAGGGCAGGAATATCATAATACCTTTGAATATATTAATGAGACAGCAAAATTATTTAGAAAATCGGGCAAACCTGTAATAATTGTTAGGGATATTGAAGGTGGTAATGATGAGAGCTTTCAAAATGTAGGAGACTTAATTGTTCAGGATAGTGATACAGAAGTTTTAAAGGTATATAGTAATAGCTTTTGGAAAACGGATTTAGAGAAAATATTAAAAGAAAAAAATATTGATTTTGTTGTATTATGTGGTAATGCAGCTGAATATTGTGTATTAGCAACATATAATGGTGCCATTGAAAGGGATTTTGGAGCAGCCATACTTCAGCATGGTGTCTTTGCAAACCATCCTAATGGTTTAATAGATATTTATAATAACAGGGCATTGATTTCCTTTGAAGTACTTTCGTACATCCTAAGCAGTCTATAATACAAAATGATATAATAGATGTATGATGCTATGGATGTAGAAAGGATGTGTAAAACTTGTATATAAATGAAACAAAAATAATTGTTAGATATGTAGAAACTGACAAGATGGGCATAGTGCATCATTCTAACTATTATGTTTATTTTGAAGAGGCAAGAACTCAGTTTATTAAGAAAAGCGGTATGAGTTATTCAGATATGGAGCAAAGTGGTATAATGTTTCCCTTGGTTGAAAGCAGCTGCAAATATATACAAGGGGCAAAATATGAGGATGAACTGCTAATAAAAACTTGGATTAAAGAGTTAACTCCAGTTAAAGCAGAATTTAATTATTCAGTAATTAGAGAAAAAGATCAGAAAGAAATTGCTAAGGGCAGCACATTACACGCTTTCGTTGATAATGATTTTAAGATAGTTAATCTAAAGAAAAAGCATACAGAGATATTCGAGAAATTACAATCATTAATATAGCCATATTAATTATATTGTAAAAACACATATGAAAGGAGAAATTATGGAAGGAAACAAAACAACCTTTAATTCCATTGATGAATATATTAGTCAATTCCCTCCTGACATTCAAGATATACTCCAAAGGTTAAGAGCAGTCATAAAAGAGGCGGCGCCAGAGGCGCAGGAGAAGATAAGCTATCAGATGCCTACCTTTACGTTGCATGGAAATCTAGTACATTTTGCGGCTCATAAGAATCATATAGGCTTTTATCCAGCTCCTAGTGGAATTGAGGCATTTAAGGATCGGTTATCAGAGTATAAAGGAGCCAAGGGGTCAGTACAATTCCCAATAGAAAGGCCCTTACCTTATGGATTAGTAAAGGATATAGTTAAATTTAGGGTTGAAGAGAATGTAAAACTAACAGAAGAAAAACTAAAAAAGAAGAAATAATTCGTTACAAACCCTAGCGTATTAAAATAAGCTAGGGTCTGTAAGCAACATGAGCCTGGTATTTATAATATGCCAGGCTATATTTTTTATTAATTTATTCTCAACTATTAATAAGATATTTTACCCCAAAATATAAATGCGAGGGGTATATTTTTAAATTTATATAACGTATATTTAATGTCATGAATATTTTAATTAATGGAGGATTATATATAATTATGAATGAAGTTACAGAAAAGTTTGTTAAAAGGCTATGTATTATTTGTTTTATAGTACTTCTTTTTTGTAGAATACTTATTTCTATACTACATAACTTTTTTCAGCTGTATATATTAGGTACTATAACTTCAGAGATACTAAATTTTATTGTCCTATTTTTAGCAATATTTTTATTTAAAAACAGTGAAGTAATTGTTTACCCACTAATAGGATTGATAATAGTGAATATAATTCTTCTATTAGTTCATCTTGAACCAAAAGAATATTATTTTAAATCTCCTGATAGTAGCAATACCTTAGTTGCAGTAGAACGATCTAGGTTTTTTCTTACTACGGTTGATTTTTACGAAAAAAAATATTTAATATTTAAGAAAAAAATTGAAGATTCTTCTATAGATATAGATAATGACTATAAAGCATTCAAACTTAACGATTTTTCCTTAACTTGGCTAAGCGATAAAGAAGTAGATATATATATTCCTAAAGGCATGCCCCGTCATAAGGTAATAAAATTAGATTAACCTATTTAGTCTAAGCTAGGCTTAATTTCAGGATGATATCTTTCATATCCAATAGGTAACCCACTTACATGAAGTATTATGGGATTTGTGGGGTAATCTTCTTTATAGAGATTATATTCAAAATGATAGCTATAAACAAAGATAGGCAACTGATTCTGGCCAAAGCCTAATATATCATCTACTTGTAAATCAGTTTCTTTAATATACTTCATTACTTGCTCAATTTCACTTTGAGATATTTCAGGAGAATAAGTGATTATAGGATTAAAATATAAATAGCCAACTACCAATAACTCTAAGAAAAGTGTTCCTAGCATAATATATATAGTTTTAACTTTAAACTTATGCTTTAACATAACTGAGTAAATAGCACCAACCCATGTTGGTATAGCCAAATAAATACTTAAAATTACTATGTTTAAAATTATAAGTCCCATTTATAACCCCTTCCTTTACAAGCTTTAAATTAATCATACATTATATAACAATAAGTTTCAATAATATTACTTTTATGTATAAATAATTAAGAAATGTACTTATATATACTTAAATGTAATTATATGCATATTAATTGTGTTATACCAAATTAATATATTTTATCCTTATATTAATTTGGTATAATCATATGAAAGGGGGGTAAGTCACTTTAAGTATTACAGAAATTTAATTTTACTTATAAAATACAATTTATGGAGGTTGTCATTTGTATCTAGAAACATAAGATTTTTATTTCAACTTACATATATCCTCAAGCTCCATCAAACTAGAAATCTCATAGGTAGGCTTTACTGAAGTTTTATTTACAATCTTATTAGGGTTGAACCAGCAGGTATCTATACCAAAATTTATTCCACCTTGTATATCAGAAGATAAACTATCCCCTACCATTAGCACCTTGCTCTTATCAGTATACTTTAGATTGCTTAAAGCTAGTTCAAATATTCTAGCATCTGGCTTTGACACCTTAACTTCCTCAGATATCACTACATCTTCAAAGTATTTTGCTATAGTAGATTTTCTTATTTTAGTATTCTGAACATCCGTAAGGCCATTAGTGATTATAGAAAGTCTATGAGTTTTATAAAGGCTTTCTATAAGGGGTGTACTGTCATCATATAAGAAAGATGATTGGGACAAATGCCTCATATAGGATTTTGCAAATTTTACCTCATCAAATTGTATATTTAATTTATGGAAGAATCTTTTAAATCTTTCAACCTTTAACTTATCCTGAGTAATAAGCCCATCCTCAAGTTCTTTCCATATAACCGTATTTATATCCTTATATACTTCCAAGTGATGGTTTTCATCATATTCTATATTAAATTCAAGCATAGCACTTTTAAGAGCATGTTTTTCGGATTTTTTGAAATCAAATAAAGTTTCATCGGCATCAAATAATATAATTTCGTATTTCATCTTAATCCCCCTTAAGTGATTAGTTTTTATAATTATAACATACAAATTTTTTTATATAAAAGTCTATTAGTATTTAAACATTCTTACTTAACTTAAGCTTTTCTTCAGTATATTTATTATCGATTTTTGCATTAATTATAAGTCCTATAAGAAATAACATACCTCCTAATATCTTTCCTTTAGAAAAAATACCTAAATACATATAATCTATAACTGCACTTGCAAGCATTTGACCTATAAAGCGAAGTATAACTACATATACTGCAGGTACTCTAGGAACTATGATGTTAAACATATAGGTTGTTAAAACTCCTATGAAACCCCCTAAAAAATAGGGGAGGGGAACAGATCTTATAGCCGAATAAGATGGCATAGACTTTACCATAATGGCACATAGCATCATAGAAGATAGGGTAGCCATTAAATAATTAATAATAACTCCATTTGTCATGCCCTCTCTTTGAGCCAGCTTTCCATTTAACATCATGTTTATAACTATTGATACCCCTGTTAAAAAGGATAAGAATATATATATCATTTTGATCCCTCCTTACATAGTAATCATCACTATTATTCCAAGCGAAATTATAGAAAAACCTAATATCTTTTCCTTCTTAAAACTATTAATAGGCATTCCAAATAATCCAAAATGCTCTACTAAGCTAGACATTACAAGCTGGCCAAACAAAGTCACTCCTATGGCAAGGGTCAAGCCTATTTGAGGTATAGAGATATTGTTTAAAAGTATAGTTATAACGCTTAGTATGCCTGGAAGGAAAAACATAAAGGGTATTTCTTTTAAATTTGAGAGCCTATTCTTCTTTATTATGGATATAATTATAATTAAGATAAAACCTATTACATGAAATATTAAAGTGCTCATATAAGGCCCTATTATACTTGATTGCATGCCATTTAAAAAAACCATTATGGCCAGTATAGCGCCATTTATAAGAGCTAAGTTTTTATACATATGCATTCCTCCTAATGATTTACAATGGTTTATAAGTAAATTATAATATTTTATATAAATTAGGACATGACATATGTCATATGAAGGAGAATTTATGAGAAGAATTTCAGATCATAATCTTTTAACCCACTATATTGATAAACATAATATAGAAAACATACTTGACAAGGATATATTAAAACATGCACAGCTTCATTTCTACGAAAAAGATGAATATATATTAGAAGCAGAAACAAAGCTTGAGTATTATTATTTGCTTGTAGATGGAAAGATTAAAGTTTCTTATCTCTTTGAAAACGGTAAGTCAATGCTTCTAAAGTTTTATAAAGAATTTAATACTATAGGGGACTTAGAACTTTTAAAAAACATTCCTGTACTCTGCAATATTGATGCCATAGAAGACACTTATTTAATAGCAATATCTTCAGATATACTTAGAAAAAAGTATTTAGATAATGTAAAATTTCTGCATCATTTAGTAGAGTCTCTAAGCGAAAAACTTTATGCTACCATTAATAACAGCTCCTACAACTTTGTATATCCTCTTATAAACAGATTATCTAGTTACTTAGTTGAGCATATGACGGATAAAAACTATATAATCTTAAATTCCTCCTTTAAAGAGATTGCTCAATTTTTAGGAACAACCTATAGGCATTTAAATAGGACTTTTAAAGAGCTTGAAACAGCATCTATTGTAAAATGTGAGGATAAAATAATATATATATTAGATGAGCATAGGCTTAAGGAATTATCTAAGAATTTATATATAAAATCTCTTTGAGATTAGAAAAATGTAGAGATGAAGTGTGGTAAAATTAATATAAAAATAAATTTGATGATGAGGTAGGAAGGGTTTAAAAACCTATTTATATTATGAGAGCAGATAGATTATTATCGATTTTAATAATAATTTCCCAAAAGGGTTTAGTCACTGGAAAAGAGCTTGCGGAACATTTTGAGGTATCCTTGAGAACCATATATCGCGATATAGAAAAAATAAGTGAGGCAGGGGTTCCTATAGCTGCCACTGGTGGAAAAGGTGGTGGCTATTATATTATGGAAAACTATAATCTGAATAATCTATTCTTTAATAAAAAAGAAATTGAGCCTTTGATTGCTGTAATGGATAATTTAAAGTTTCTATTTGGAAACAACCCGAAATTTAATGACATAATACTCAAGTTCGAAGCTTTACGTAATAATGAGAAGCAAGAATATGAAAAGCTTAGTATAGACATGTCTCACTTTAGTATGGAACGAGAGCTCAGGGAGTATTTATTCTTGATAAATAAAGCAATTGAAGATAATAGGACATTAGAATTTGAATATATAAACAGAAAAATGGAATATTCAAAGAGAATAGTGGAACCAATTCAAATAGAATTTAGTGAAGGACAGTGGTATATTATTGCCTTTTGTAGAATAAGAAAAGATTATAGAAAGTTCAAGCTTGTTAGAGTAAGAAATATGAAATTAGGAGAGGGCTTTATAAAAAATACTATATCCAAAGAAAAAATAGGAAAAATATTTAGTGAAAGCTATGAAAAAAATGGCATTCTAGTTACATTAAAGTTCTCTAGCAAAATAGGAGAGCAATTGAGCGAGTATTTTTCAAAAGATAAGATAAAGTGTTTAGATGATGGAACATATATAGTAGAAGATTCATTCCCTGATGATGAAGGCTTAAAAAAATTCATTTTAAGCTTTGGGGATGAATGTGAAGTTTTAGGTCCTGAAAGATTAAGAAAAGAAATGATCATATATATAAATAAAATATATAGCAAATACAATGACTGACATATAGGTGTCAGTCATTGTGTTTTATAATAGAAAAATAAAGGGTTAAAAGGATTAGGAGGGATGGTATGACCCACGAAGAAAATATGTTGAAAGAGAAATTAAAAAGGATTAAAAACAATAACTATTTACTTGAAGAGGGTGAGAATTATTTTACCCTAGGGTTAGAAATGCTAGAGAATATAGGATCACTAGATTCTGAACTTCGAGATGAGCTAATATACGGAATTTTATTTAATTGGATTTCAAAGAGCAGATTTACTTCCGAAGAGCTTAAAGTTCTGCTAAATATTAGCTTAGACGGATCACATCTTTTTTATAAATTATATGATAAAGAAGAGGATGCAGTTTTTAAAAGAGCCTTCTCAGTGTTAGTAGTTGCTCTTATTATAAATGAGCACAGAAAAGAAGATTTTTTATCAGAAGAGGTATTGTATGAAGTAAAGGACAAACTTATAGAATATATGCTTAATGAACGGGATGTGAGAGGATATGTTGAAGTAAAAGGCTGGGCCCATTCAGCAGCTCATACTGCAGATGCTTTAGATGAATTAGTTCAATGTATTTGTTTTAATAAAACTGACTTGATAGATATTTTGGATTCTATAAAAGCTAAGGTATCTATAGAATATTATGTTTATATAGATGAAGAGAGTGAAAGAATGGTTACGGTAGTAGAGAACGTTTTTAACAGAAAACTACTTAGCAGTTCAGAAATAGTGGGGTGGTTACAAGAATTTAGAATTGAAAATCCAAGGAATAGCTATATAGATAATTTTCATTTAAAGGTCAATATAAAAGGATTTTTGAGAAGCCTATATTTTAGATTATTAGAAAAAGAGGATTCAAAGTTTATTATTGAAGAGATTAAAAAAATACTTAACACACTATAAGTAAAAGAAAGAGGGTTATTAAATGAACATATGCGTTTTTTATTATGATGGTTTTTGTGAATTTGAAGTTGTATTTGCTGTTAATGGGTTTAGGGATAATATTTTCTCAGCTGCTTTAGAAAATCGTGTTTATGTAAGTGAAGAAAAACAAAAATATTTGCCGGACAAAACAATACATGAATTAAATCCAGAGGACATTGATCTTTTTATTATTCCTGGAGGAAATCCAGAGCAGCTTTATGAAAAAACAGAACTGAAGGAGTTTATTTCTAGATTAAATGAAAAGAATAAATTTATTGCTGGTATTTGTGGGGGAGCCGAGCTTATGGCATATTACGGATTGCTTGATTATAAAAAGGCTAATGGTGATAGTCAAGGATTTAGAGTAGATGAAAACAACAAGCACGTATATGAAAAAGTGGTTATAGTGGATGAGGATGTTGTTATAGATGGAAATTGTATAACATCAATTGGTCAAGCATTTATTGAATTCGCTATTGAATTACAAAAAGTAATGAATATTTATAAAGATGATAAAGAAATCAAAGATAGCTATAACTGGTTAAAGAATATTAAAGATAAAAAGTAGTTTAAACAAAACACAAGTTGCGGTGAACTATCCTAATTAATTTAGTAGGCATATCTATAGGATATCGACATCATAACTTTGTTATGGTAAAATTTAGATGTAACAATATGATTAAGAAAGGTGGAATGCTATCCGGTACGCTTGATGTTAAGCAGTCAACTAACATGAGTGCAGCATGGAGAGGTAGGATAAAATCATTAATTGAATAGGTAGAAAACTGTTTATTTAACAGCTTTTTTAGTGTGCCTATTATATCAATTATGATTTTATTTCTGCACTCTCGGCAAATAGTATTCCATCTTATTTTTAAGAGCCGTAGAGTAAAATCACGGCTCTTTTTGTTTTAATTAATTCATATTGTTACAAATAATTATTAAGGGGAGAGGGAGTCACGAAAGCCATATGAATAATAGTGCTTTATTGTAAAAACATTGATGTTAGTAAAAAGTAATAATAGGAGTGTGTATAAAAATGTTAGATAAAATATTTCAATATCTAAAGAGACCAAAGCTGTATGAGGAAAGTACTGCGAAATTTTGGGATGATGATCATATATCTAAGGGAATGCTAAAGGCTCATCTAGATCCAGCCTTGGAAGCAGCAAGTAGAAGGCATTCTTTTATTGATAGTTCTGTAGGATGGATTAGTGAACTAGCGCCTTGTAAAGACTATAAAAAGCTTTTAGATTTAGGCTGTGGGCCAGGGCTTTATGCAGAAAGATTAGCTGAAAAAGGATATTTGTTGACAGCAATAGATTTTTCCCAAAGATCCATAGAATATGCTAAACAGAAAGCTGAAGAAAAAGGTTATAATATTGAGTATATCTATCAGGACTATCTTGATATAGGATATAGAGATGAATTTGATTTAATTACTTTAATTTATTGTGATTTTGGAGTTTTATCCCATGTACAACGAGAAATGTTATTAAAGAAGATATATGAGGCTTTGAAAAGCGGAGGAAAGTTTATCTTTGACGTATTTACTCCAAAAAATTATGAAGGAAAAACTGAAAATAATACATGGTATTTGAACGAAGGGGGTGGATTCTGGGCCCCAGATGCCCATATATGTATAGAAGCTCATTATATTTATGAAGAAAATATAAGGTTAAATCAATATGTAATAATTGATAAAGAAGGAAAGATAAATGCCTATAGGATATGGGATCATTATTACACAAAGGATACGATAGCAGAGGAACTAAAAAAAGTAGGTTTTAAAAATATACAAGTGTTTTCGGATGTAACAGGTAATTCTTATGATATGAAATCTAAGACTATGTGTATTGTAGTAGAAAAATAGAGGTTAAGCTATTCTGTTAAGGCGCTGAGCTTTGTGAGCTACGTAAAAGCCAAAAAATTCTACTATAAACATAGGTTTATGGATCTGATAGACAATATAAATAAATATAAGGAGTATATTAGGCAATATACTCCTTACATATGACTAATTTATAGAAATTTTAATCTTACTGATTCTTTTCTTTTCTACTTTTTCAACAGTAAAATTCAAATTATTATATTCTATGATGCTTTTTTCATTAGACTTAGGTATATAGCCTAAAAGATCTATCAAAAATCCACCTATTGTATCAAATATCTCTGATGGAAGATTTAGATTTAAAGCTTCGTTTATATCATCTATATCTGTAAAGCCATCCACTAAATAATTAGTATCATCAAGCTTGATTATGTTATCATTATTTTCATCGTATTCATCAAAGATATTTCCCATTACTTCTTCAATAAGATCCTCAATAGTAACAACACCATTAAATGCTCCATATTCATCAATTAATAGGGCCATGTGATTTTTGGTACGTTGAAGTTCTCTAAAAAGTTCATCTATATTTTTTGTCTCAGGTACAAAATGAGCAGGTCTTAGAATATTTCTTATAGTATCTTTAGTAAGTTCTCCCCTATTTGATTCAATAAATAAGTCCTTCATATACAAAACACCAATTATATTATCAATGTCATATTCGTATATAGGGACTCTAGAGTACTGTTCTTCTAAAACCCTCACTAATATTGCACTTGGATCAGTCTTTATATCAAGCATGAAAACATTAACTCTGGGAGTCATAATTTCCTTTGCTAATGTATTATCAAATTCAAAAATACCGTTTATCATTTCCTTTTCTATTTCATTAAATACACCATTTTCTTCTCCGGCATTAATCATCATTCGTATCTCTTCTTTTGATACCTTCTCATCAAGATTATCACTATTAATTCCTGAAATTCTTACTAATAAGTTTGTTGATAAAGTTAATATCTTTACGAAGGGCGCTGCGACCTTAGATATTAACAATATAGGTTTTACAGCAAATTTAGCTATACCTTCAGCGTTTTGTAGTGCTAATCTTTTCGGATAAAGCTCACCTAATACAAGAGTAATGTAAGATAAAATTATTGTTACTGCAATAAGTGCTATCTCTCCACTACCTGGTATGTTAAATTTTGAAAGTAAAGCAGCTAAAGGCTGTGAAAGATTAGTTGCTGCAGATGCACTAGCAAAAAAACCTCCAAGAGTTATACCTACTTGTATAGTAGCTAAAAATCTACTTGGCTCCTCTATTAATTTTAATAATATTTTTGCTTTCTTGTCACCATTTTCAGCAAGAAGTGAAATTTTCGACTTGTTTAAAGATACGATAGCTATCTCCGAAGCTGCGAAGAAAGCATTCATTAGAATTAGAACTAAGATTAAAAGAATTTGCATAAGTATACTGCTAGGGTCCGTGTCCATTAATAAATTCCTCCTCATTAAATAAAAATATATTAGGAAGTATATCATATTTAAATAGCTTGTTCAACACACATAAGGAATATTGGTTAAATTATCTAAAATTTCTGTATAGTATCTATATCTTAGTGATACAGTAAATCATACATATTAAGTCAAAGATAACAATTCAAGATTTAATATAAAACCACGACATATTCTGAAGTAATTTTTAAATAGCAATAAATAGGGGGACGTCCTATGATAAGCATTACTATGAACAAAATCATAGTAATAATGAAAAACCCCACAAAACAGTTATTAATACTTAAGTATAAAAAACGATATGTGTAGAATACTAATAAATATATAAGTAAATTTTAAGCATATAAGTATATAAAAAATAAGTAATAGCTTTATTATTTTGTTTCTATATAATAGTGAGTTTATGTGTAATTCTAATTTATACGTGTTCCCCAATACCAACCTTTCAGACTCTATGAGGCGTATGTAAGTTAATAGCTAAGAACCATTAACTATATTATAATAACTCTAATAATTGATAAAATTCTAATAATATCGTCTAACACCTCCTAGTGTGTCCATATAAGAAACATAGCGAAATTTAAAGAAATTAATAGAAAACAATATACATTTTCAATCATATAGATTATACTTATCATATGGGGTTAAGCTCCTGTGATAATATATAGAAGTCGCCTGAAGCAAGCGACACTGAAACGAATCATTTAAGTACACTGAGAAAACAACAAGTTAAAAAAGATTAAAAAAATCTAAAAAAATTTGTTGACAAGCAGAAACTTAGATGATAAGATATAGAAGTCGCTCAGATGAAGCGACATGGTCTTTGAAAATTAAACAGAGGAAAATAAACATGAAACCAGCAATTCTTTATGAGAAATCATAAGACAAAGTAAGAATGAGCAATCAAACTTAAATTTTAAATTGAGAGTTTGATCCTGGCTCAGGACGAACGCTGGCGGCGTGCCTAACACATGCAAGTCGAGCGAGAGACTTCGGTCTCTAGCGGCGGACGGGTGAGTAACACGTGGGCAACCTACCTCATAGTGGGGGATAGCCCTCCGAAAGGAGGATTAATACCGCATAATATTGCTTTATCGCATGGTAGAGCAATCAAAGGAGTAATCCGCTATGAGATGGGCCCGCGGCGCATTAGCTAGTTGGTGAGGTAAAGGCTCACCAAGGCGACGATGCGTAGCCGACCTGAGAGGGTGATCGGCCACATTGGAACTGAGACACGGTCCAGACTCCTACGGGAGGCAGCAGTGGGGAATATTGCACAATGGGCGAAAGCCTGATGCAGCAACGCCGCGTGAGTGATGAAGGCCTTCGGGTTGTAAAGCTCTGTCTTCAGGGACGATAATGACGGTACCTGAGGAGGAAGCCACGGCTAACTACGTGCCAGCAGCCGCGGTAATACGTAGGTGGCAAGCGTTGTCCGGATTTACTGGGCGTAAAGGATGCGTAGGCGGATTTTTAAGTGGGATGTGAAATACCCGGGCTCAACTTGGGTGCTGCATTCCAAACTGGAAGTCTAGAGTGCGGGAGAGGAGAGTGGAATTCCTAGTGTAGCGGTGAAATGCGTAGAGATTAGGAAGAACACCAGTGGCGAAGGCGACTCTCTGGACCGTAACTGACGCTGAGGCATGAAAGCGTGGGGAGCAAACAGGATTAGATACCCTGGTAGTCCACGCCGTAAACGATGGGTACTAGGTGTGGGAGGTATCGACCCCTTCCGTGCCGCCGTTAACACAATAAGTACCCCGCCTGGGGAGTACGGTCGCAAGATTAAAACTCAAAGGAATTGACGGGGGCCCGCACAAGCAGCGGAGCATGTGGTTTAATTCGAAGCAACGCGAAGAACCTTACCTAGACTTGACATCTCCTGAATTACCCGTAATGGGGGAAGTCCTTCGGGACAGGAAGACAGGTGGTGCATGGTTGTCGTCAGCTCGTGTCGTGAGATGTTGGGTTAAGTCCCGCAACGAGCGCAACCCTTATTGTTAGTTGCTACCATTAAGTTGAGCACTCTAGCGAGACTGCCCGGGTTAACCGGGAGGAAGGTGGGGATGACGTCAAATCATCATGCCCCTTATGTCTAGGGCTACACACGTGCTACAATGGCCAGTACAGAGAGAAGCGAGACCGCAAGGTGGAGCAAAACTCAAAAACTGGTCCCAGTTCGGATTGTAGGCTGAAACTCGCCTACATGAAGCCGGAGTTGCTAGTAATCGCGAATCAGCATGTCGCGGTGAATACGTTCCCGGGCCTTGTACACACCGCCCGTCACACCATGAGAGTTGGCAATACCCAAAGTCCGTGAGCTAACCGTAAGGAGGCAGCGGCCTAAGGTAGGGTCAGCGATTGGGGTGAAGTCGTAACAAGGTAGCCGTAGGAGAACCTGCGGCTGGATCACCTCCTTTCTAAGGAGTCGAACATATAGGGATAACCTATATGATAAGAA
>NZ_LN879449.1:21734-43733 GCF_001403615.1 Desnuesiella massiliensis | reverse complement strand
TGGTGGTACGCGGCTTCGTCCTATAGATTGTTTCGGAAATTGAGCAGCTTTTGATTCAAGGCATGATTTAAGCTTGAAATCAAACTGCTCTCTTTCTCGGCTCAACTTCCGAATCCAACTCTATTCAAATTGTACACTGCCAATTGTTAATAAAAAAAGTGCTTCCCTACGAAAAGGTTAGCACTTTCTCTCAAATAATTTTGGTATATATCTTATTTCATGTTTAATTCTTTTACGGGCCTTGCTTCAATGTATCCTCTATATCCCATAGGAGCCAACTGGAATCTAGGGCTATCTTCATCAGCCCATTGAAAACCATAAAGCTCAGGATTGTAATTTTTCATAACCTCCCAAAGCTCACTTATGGCTTCATCAAACTTTTCATCTTCATAAGGTTGCCCCTGAAAAATCATCATCTTACATGGCTGTAATTCAATTAAATCAAATCCTTCTGGAATTTCTCCAGTATAGTCAGAAGGAACTTCTACACCTTGAGTATATACCGACGTCCCTGGCTTAACTAGATTTTCCGGCATCCACATTCCAATAGGCTCATATAAAGCTTCTTTGATGCTACAAAGAATACCCCATACATCACAGCCTACTTCTTCACAATATTCAAAATAATTCTTAGCTTTAATACCACGTTTTAAAATTAATTTTCTTGCAGGACGTTGAATCACTTGAACAAAAACTGTTTTGACATTTTTGAAATTAGAACCTTTACACATGTTATCCTCTCCTTTTTGTAGCATAAGGTAATAACCACGGATACTACTTGGCATAAAAAGCTTCAGCGGAGGAGTATTTTTACAGTAGTATTGAGGAGTCATACCAAACTGCTTAGAAAAGGCCCTCGTAAACCCTTCGTGCGAGTCAAAAACAAAATCCAGTGCAATATCAATTATTTTAATATCCTCATCTCGCAATTTAATAGCCGCCTTAGACAAACGAAGTGCTCGAATATATTCGAAAGGCGTTTTACCTATTAATTCCTTAAAAATTCTTGTGGAATGCCAGGGCGAATATCTAGCCGCATTTGCAAGCATATAAAGAGTTATTGGTTCGGTTATATGATTTTCAATATAGTTTTGCATACGATATACCGCATTTATCTTTTCCCAATTATCCATGTTATCACCTCCTAAATAAAGAATAACACCTTATTACGTTTCTTTGCTTGACCTGCTTTGCTAAAAATTTCAAGTTAAAACTTACTTTTAAAATATCATCTACAGTTTGTCCTACAACTTTTCATTTAATATTTCACTCTTCTTCTTTTCAAATTCTTCTAAGGTTATTATTCCATCATCCTTTAAAGCTTTTAATTTTCTTAATTTCTCTTCAAAATCTAATTCATTGTTAGTAAAAACATTATTTTCGTAATCTGTAGAGACTTCAATCTCATGGGTGGCTATGCCCCTATTTCCAAAGGCATTAATCCCATGGGACGCAGTCATTATAATGGCAATCAAAGTCCAAAAGAGTCCAAATCCCCCAGTACTAGGTAACACTATAAAAATACCTATCCCTACAAACACTATACCAACTATAAAACCTACAAAGGATTCGCCTCTACTAGGTTTAACTCTAATATTTCTTCTCATAAATTCACTCCTTAGATTAGATTCTTACGTAAGTCCCTCGTAAATGAGCATATTATTACTTAATGAGAATGTTAGATCTAATATATGCTTTTACTTTAAATTATACCATTTATTGTATTCAATTTCTATTAAAGAAAGAAATATCAACTTCTCTATAAATAGCGATATCCCCAATATTGTCAATATTCCATAAAAAATAAGAATTAAAAAAGTGCTGCGCATATAAAACGTCAGCACTAATTTCTTAATAAACTATTTAACTCTCTAAATTCCTTAATATTAAAGCATCTTCACTTATATTCTCAATTCCTTTAGGTATTTTTCCATTAGGATCCTCTGTGGTTCCTCCCATGCTGTTTATTATATTCTTTGCATTTTCTATGTTTTTGTCGCTTCCTTCAACAACTACCTTACAATTTATGTTTGCTATTTCTTCAAAGCCTCCCATTCCGCTTGCCATAGGACTTGCTGCAGCTAGTGGAGAATTAGTTCCTTCTCCTATGCCATTGACCAAAACAGCGCTGGATAAGCTCGATATCTCTTTTGAACCTACAAGCCCGCTTTGGGAGTATGCATTATTTCTATGTTCATTTATATCTACAAAAGCTCCAGAAAATCCTTCATTTTTAAGCTTTGCCACAACTTCATTGGCAGTTTTTATACTATCAAAAAATCCCTCTATTTTCATCAAATCACTTCCTTTTTAATACTTAAAGCAAAATACTTATTAGTTAACATCAGTCTTATTATTTGAAAATAGCAAGAATTTATACTTTAGCTTTAACAATAATCGTTCTATGTTAGATCATTGTACAAGAGGTGTTTATAAAAGAAAAAAGTTCTCCATCCAGCAAGAAGTAGAACTCTTTTCTTTACTTATTTAATGTCCCTTATGCTTTTCCTTCTTTTTAAGCTGCTTTAATTGAAATTTCCTTTCTTCTATCAAGTTTTTTTGCTCTTTATAATTCTTTTGATTAATTAACTTATTTTCTTCATACTGCTTTTTTAAAGCTATATGAGCCTTAGTGCCTACACCATCATTTTGAGTCTCTTTTCTAATTTTTCTTTGCATCCTTTTGGGATTTTCTCTTCTTATGGTTAATTCATCCTTTAAATTAGGTGTTATACTGCTGAATTTTAAATTTTTAAATTCTTTTAGGATAAATTGATACACTTCTTCATCTTTAGTCTCTGCCCCAAAAGTTACTTTGCATGCTTTATAACCTTCATTCTCATATGCTTCAAATACACCTATCCAAAAAGGTTCCTTGAAAAAAAACGTTAATTTAATTGATGTTATCATAAACATCTCCTCCTGTTAAATTAAAATCTCTAGAGAATGGACAACCCCAGGAGGGCAGGTTACTGCTATATTAAATTTATATAGGTTCTGACTACCAACAGAAACTGTGTTTTTATCTCTATTTACTAATTTATCAAAATTATTTATAAAATACAATAAACTATATGTTTTTTAAATTTTATTGAAATTACTATTGTATTGTAAATTACTATTCCAGATCTTCACCGTTGGTTTCAATGACTTTCTTATACCAGTAGAAGCTCTTTTTCCTTGATCTAGCTAAGGTTCCCCTTCCTTCGTTGTCTTTGTCAACATATATAAAGCCATAACGCTTTTTCATTTCTCCTGTTGATGCACTTACTAAATCTATGCACCCCCAGGTTGTATATCCTAAAATCTCCACGCCATCAATATTTACAGCATCCCTCATAGCTTTAATGTGCTCTCTTAGATACTCAATTCTATAATTATCTTCTACATATCCCTTTTCCTCTGGTGTGTCTGAAGCTCCAAGCCCATTTTCAACAATGAATAGTGGTTTTTCATAGCGGTCATATAATGAATTTATTGTGATTCTAAGTCCAAGAGGGTCAATCTGCCATCCCCACTCACTTGCTTTTAAGTGCGGATTCCTCAAGGTTTTAAACACATTGCCTGCGGTTTCTGCATTTACCTTTGGATCTGCACTAGTCAATCTTGAAGAATAGTAGCTGAAGGAAATAAAGTCAACTGTGTTGTTCTTTAAAATTTCCGCATCGCCTTCCTCCATAACTAAGTTAATATTCATTCTTTCCAGCATTTTCTTTGCATAGTTTGGATACTCTCCACGAGACTGTACATCTATGAAGAAATAGTTCTCTCTATCTCTTCCCATTGCCTTCCATACATCTTCTGGAGCACAAGTGAATGGATAAGTATTTGCAGCAGCCAACATGCAGCCTATCTTGAATTCTGGATTTATTCTACGGGCTATTTCTGTTGCTTTTGCACTGGCAACAAGCTGGTGATGAGCTGCCTGATACTTTACAGCCTCCTGATTTTCACCTTCTTCAAACACTAAGCCTGCTCCCATAAATGGAAGGTGCAGCAGCATATTTATTTCATTGAAGGTAAGCCAGTATTTTACTTTATTTTTGTAGCGATTGAAGATTACTTCGCATAGCCTTTCATAGTAATCCACCATCTTGCGACTTCTCCAAGAGCCAATTGTCTTCACAAGGTTCATTGGCACATCAAAGTGAGTTATTGTAACTAATGGCTCAATACCATACTTTAAGCACTCATCAAACACATTGTCGTAAAACTTTAATCCCTCTTCGTTAGAAACTTCATCATCACCATTAGGGAATATACGAGCCCACGAAAGGGATAAACGGAAAGTTTTGAAGCCCATTTCTGCAAACATTGCTATATCCTCTTTATAATGATGATAAAAATCTACTGCTTCATGGCTAGGATAGTAGTGCTCACTATCACATTCCAACATCTTCATTTCACCCTTCATCACTGGAAAACGGTCTTTACCTGCAGGTATAACATCAACGGTAGATAATCCCTTATGCCCCTCTAAATATGCGCCTTCGCATTGGTTGGCAGCAGTAGCTCCTCCCCACAAGAAACCTTCTGAAAATCCTTTAACTATCTTATTATTCATTGATTTCAACTCCTTTTTTGTAAAAGTAAGTACATAATAAATACGCACTTTCTTCAATCTAAATTATGGTTATTCTAAATCTTTTCTATGAGTAAATAAACAAGCTGTTTCCAAGCAGCTTGTTTACCTAGAATTTATTAGATTATGCTAGTTCTCCTTCTGCTATAGCTTTTTCATTCTCATATGTCTTTTTATCTAATGCATTGAAGAAAGGAATGTAAATTACCGCAGATAAAACTATTGCTACGACTTGGAATAATGCAACTCTCCAGCCTTCAGCCCCACCTGCCAGGAATCCTGACATTATTACTGGTGTTCCTAATGGAATTATAGTTGTTAATCTTGGAAGTACATTAATAACTGTTAGGAAGTAAGCAGATAAAGCTGTAATTAGTGGTGCAGCTATCCATGGAATAATCATATATGGGTTAAGAACCATGGGAACTGCAAATACTATAGGCTCGTTTATACCACATATATTTGCAAGGAAAGCAAGTTTCCCTAAAGTTTTGTATTGCCCACTTCTGGCCCTTAAAGCCATGTAGATACATAGACCTAAGGTCATACCTGAACCACCAACTAAGGCATAAGCACTGAAGAAGGACCTGTTTATTATATTTGGTAGTTCAAATAAAGATGTTCCAGCATTCATAGCTGTTATATTAGCGGTTGTAAGTGATGTCCATAGCGGGTAGAATATTGGAAGAATTATAGCTGTTACACCATGGATACCAAAGAACCATAGAAGCTGTGCTATAAAAATTGCAAATATAAAGGACCATATACTATTTCCTAAGAAAGCTTCCATTGGTGCTTGAATTAATGTATAAACCACTGAATGTAATCCTGTTATATTCTTCATTGGTAAAAGTGTAACTACTTTATTTAAAAACATAAATAAAATTATTATAACAAAGCCTGGCATAAGTCCTGCGAAGGATTTTGCGATTGTTGGAGGTACTCCATCAGGCATTTTTATTGATAGACCTTTGTCTAAAAGCCAGTTATAGATAACTGTAGAAACTAATGCTACAATAATAGCTACGAATAATCCCTTTGAGCCTATCCACTCGTAAGGGATTACATTTGATGATGGTACTGCAACTCCTTTAGCCAGCTCAATTTTGTTTGAAGACAAAAATCCATTTATAATATTAGCTGTATTGTTTATTGGAGTAATAGCGAGGAATGTAAATAATGCGATCATTCCTGCTACCCCTTGATCCTTTTCAAAGTACTTGGCAAGGTTGTAAGCTATGAAAAATACTGCATAGATTGCTAGTATGTCGTTTGTTATAGTGTTTGGTATTGCTAAAAATGGCTTCAAGCCTATTTTTGTAATAAACTCTTGGTAGGGCTTTATAGCTAATGAATTTAATAAGGAGAAAATAGAACCTATAATTATAACTGGCATTAATGACATAAATCCATCGCTGACTGCCTTTAAATATTTGTTTGAAGCTATTTTATTAGCAGTTGGTATAACTTTTTCTTGAATTGTTTCTTTAAAACTCATTTTCCCATCTCCCATCCTTTATTTTAATTAAAACAATTTATATTTTTATTTATTTTGCTAAATCTAAAGCCATCTTTAAAACTTTTTCACCATTCATCATTCCATAGTCTATGCTGTTTATTACAGATACCGGAATTCCCTTTGGTTCATAAGCTTCCTTGAATTTCTTAAGCATAAAACTTACTTGAGGTCCTAGTAGCAAAACATCCGTATCGTTTTCATATTCCTTAAACTTACTTTCTGCTATAGCCCTTATTGTAACCTCCTGCCCAAGCTTTGTTGCGGCTGCCTGCATTTTGGTAACTAGAAGACTTGTTGACATACCGGCTGCACATATTAAAGTGATCTTTTTCATTATATTTTCCTCCTTTTAACCGAAGCACTGAGCAATTAAAGATTGCTCCTTAAAGCCCCTTTAAGACTTTAAGCTCCCTATTGATTAAATTTTATTTTCATGTAATCATTATCAGCAACTATCGTGCCAAAACTCTTTTTTGCTTAAAACTTATTGAAAACCCTTGATAAAACAAGACTTTTCATTTATTTATTTTTTCTGTGTCTTATGTGGGTTGACTATTTTATCAAGTGGGTTACTCATATCTATCATCTGTGTTATTTTAATTATTTCTTATTTAATTCATACATATCAATAAACTCTTGAGCTAAATCTCTTACTGTCATTGCATTCATAAGATGGTCCTGTGCATGTATCATGAGTAATGATAATTCTACTTTATTTCCTGCTGCTTCATTTTGTATAAGGTTTGTTTGATAATCGTGAGCCCTATCTAATGCCTCTGAAGATTCAGTCATAAGTTCTCTAGCCTTTGCAATGTCTCCAGTCTTTGCACTTTGAATAGCCATCATAGCTTTGCTTCTTGCGTCTCCCCCGTTTACTATTAAGTTCATGATTATTTCTTCCATATATATTTCCATCCTTCCTGTAATTAGTTTAATTATAGTGTTGCTTCTTATACCCATATCTATATAGCAACTTCCGTGCCAACCCACATTATTTTAAAACATAATCTTTGAGTTAAATGTAAAATTAAAAATGCGGAAATTAATCCGCATTTTAAACATGTTTTTTATGATCAAAGAAACTCATGATATAGCATATTTCATCCTCAGGAATAGTTATATCATACTTTTTATTTAAGAACTGAGCTGCTGCTTTCACTACTTTATACATATTCTTATTCTCTGCTATAAACTTATCCTTTTCATCAAACTCCTCAATCAGTTTGCCTCCAGCTTTAACTCTATCCAGCATGCATCCTATATGAAAGGTTACACCTATCAAAATATTTGTGTCCATCTTAATATCAAGGTCAGTTTCAATATTTTTGATAAATCTTTTAATATCCTTCAGCGCTTCCTTGCCATCAATTGCTGAAAGCATGCTTTTTAGAGTATCACCCATTTTTATGTAGGTAGATTCTACATCGATTAGATTTTGCATAGCTTCGGCTGCTTTATTTTTGAGTACATCTTCTAAGCTAAATTGAGGTATTTTACTATCTAACCTAAAGGAGCTCACAATGCTTATGACATTGTATTCCTTCTCAATATTTTTAAGCCTTGAGTAAATGCTCTCCTTGCCTACAAGATTTAAAGGAAGAATCTCAAGTATTTTGCTGTCAAACTTCAGCTGTTTAAATAGCATATTCTTGATGGCAACGGCACTGCCTTCTCCAGTAGTGCATACAGTTACAACTGCAAGCTTTTGAATATCTTCTTCCGATTCCTCGTCTATGATCTCATTTTGCATTAAGCTAAACACGTTAAAGGTATCCTTATATACCTCATCAAGGGTATACCCCATCGTGGCCTTTCTTGTCGCCTCTATTACGTGCAGTGTACTTACCAAAGGCAATGATCGAGTTTTTACACCAAACTCCTCTTCAACCTCTCTTCCAAAGGTAGTTAAAGATCCCATATCTACGAGGAATAATATATCTGAGTTTACCTTTGCCTGACGAAGATACTCTCTCACTCTAGAAATAACCTGCTCTGGCTTCTCTTCTAATGGAGCATTTATACCAACAGCATATTTCACCCCTAAGAGCCTGTTTGCAGCATCAACCATGGAAGTGGCCGTTGCAGCCCCATGTGCTATTACTATTACATTGATATCTTTCTTTTGGTCTTCTATATCTCTCTCGTCGTAAGCAAGGAACATTGCAAGAAAGCCAGCCTCATCAATGGGCATTGATACATCTAAGGTTCTATCTATTATTTTAAGACAATGAAGAGCTGTATTGAACTCTCTGCTGTACTGTGTTCTTATCCATTTAAGCTGAGGGTTTACAATTTTCTTATTTTTTCTTATTCTTTCTATGGAATTTGCTATATGCACAGCCATTCCATAATAAACTCTTTCACTTAACTGCCTTCCAAGACTTTCTTCACTGAACCTGATTATCTCTTCCACTACTCCGATAATTTCGGGATCAATAAAGTTTTCAATGCTGGATATATCTATTCTTCTATTTACACTATGAAGGTAGCTTTTAAAGTAATCGCTTATATCCCTTTCCATTTCTTTTTCAAGTTTTTCACTACTTATACCTTTGCTCCTAAGCTCGTGAACTCTTAGATCTATCATTTCATATATATTTTCATTATTTTCTTCTTCATCATAGAGCATGGTTTCTTTTGTTTCATCAAATATACAGTATCGTTTATTGATTCCAATAAGCTTATTCCAAAGCTGGCGGTGCTCTATTTCCTTATATAGCCCCTGCTTTATATATTGAGGCAGCTCAAGGCTGCTTATTTCAATTTCCTCTTTATCCTGTGACAGAAAATCAGCATAGGCCTTTGCACAAACAAGTTGTATGTCCGTCTTAAGCTGACCTACATTACTTTCACAATGATAACTTAAAAAGGCTCTCATGGAGTTAACTGATACTCTTATCTGTCTTCCAAGCCTTGAAGTCTCTTCTCTGAAAAATTGGCTTATAAGATTGAAGCGCTCTTCAAGGCTTCGTTCACTTAAACTTGGAATCCTTATAACCATAGGAATTCTTCTAGTAAAGGTTTTAAGCAGAGTTGAATCTGGATTTTCAGTCGTAGCAGAAACTATTAACACAGAAGCATTTCTTTCCGACTCAGTTTCTCCAAGTCTTCTAAAGGTTCCTCTGTCCATAAAAGTAAAGAACATTTCCTGCCCCTCAGGGGGAAGTCTGTGAACTTCATCTAAAAAGAGTATGCCGCCATTTGCTTTTTCAATTAATCCTGGCTTATCTGCATCTGCTCCTGTATAAGCACCCTTTTTAGATCCAAAGAGCTGACTCAAAAGAAGCTGTGGGTTATTTGAGTAGTCTGCACAGTTGAAGGTTATGAAGGGTGAATTTTCCTCCGTTTTCTTCATCTCAATGGCGTACTTGTGTATAATCCCTGCAAACATTGACTTCCCAACACCAGTTTCACCTAAAATAAGCATATGAAGACCCTTTGGTGGATATAATACAGCAGCCTTTGCTTGCTTAATTGCGGAGTGCAAGCTTTCATTGCTGGCAGATAATCTATCTAATATTGTCTCTTCTTTTTTATTTGTCTTTGCTAAGGTGAAAAGTACAGGCTTTCCTTTTCCTTTAACAACTTTTCCTTCATCACAAAGCCTGTTTAAGTCTTTGCTCACATTAGCTCTATCAAGGTTAAGGGCATCAGCAATTTCTATTGCGCTTACTCCCTTCTCACCGCCAAGCTCCTTCAGCTTTTCGTATACAGCTTCAATTCTCTTCATCTGAATCACTTCCACTTCTTCTGGTTCTATAATTACCTATTATTATGCTGATACATTAAAAAACTGTCAATAAGCATCTATTTAATAAGGTAGTCTAATTTCCTTAATAAAAAAAGAGAGTTGCTCCATTAGGAGTTCTTTTATTGCTTCAACGATTTCATCCCCCTGTTGAAATAGCGTAACATGCTCAATCGATACTTCAACGAGAAGACCTGCATTTCTCATATATTTTATAAAAACATAATATTTAGTTATAATAATTATAATTATCTATAGAAACAATGAAGAAATCAGTTGAATTAATTCGTAAATTGCTACATTGTTGTAGAAATGATATGTCATATATATTGGAGAAAAAGCGTGATAATATAGAAGCATAAAGAAAAGCGCTTTTTTTCTATATAAAGGGAGGAAAATGATTATGGACAATTTAACTACTCGGCATAAAGATTTATTAAAAATGCTGTTAAGTGAAGAGGATTATAAATCCATGAATTATTATTCTAGTATTTTAAATGTTTCTCCAAGAACTTTATATAGTGACATTAATGCAATTAATTGCTCTATTAAAAACTTCCATATGGAAGTTGATAGGAAGCCAGGTCAAGGTATTAAATTAGTAGGCAATCTATCAGAAAAAATGGAACTATTACATTCTCTAAGTTCTAGCAAAGAAAAAGAGCAAACTTTTTCTACAAAGGAGAGACAATTAGAGATAGCAAGGCTTCTATTGGTTGAAGAGAAAACGATATCCTATCAAAAGTTGTCAGATTATTTTTTAGTCAGCAAAACTTCTATAGCAAAGGATATGGAGGTAATTAGCTCTTATTTAAACGAGGAAACTGTCTCAATACAATCAAATAAAAAAGGAACTAAAATAATTGGAACTGAAGTTCAAATGCAATATTCTTTAAAGGTTTTTACAAATCTTTTATTAGAAGAAAATAAATGCTTAGCAGAGGAAGATTTCTTTAAAGTAGGGCCAAAGATATTAAAAAAAGTATATCCAGATAAAATCGTAGAAATGGCCTTTAAAATATCTAATGATATTGAAAATACTTTAAATGTAGATTTATCAGATCATTACTTAAAATCCTTAGTTGTGACCTTAATAGTATTTATATATAGAATATCTAAAAGAAATCATGTGTATTTTGAAAGGAACTTCGTATTCGAAGAGATAAAGACTTTAGAAACTTACTTGATAGCTAAAAGCATATTAGAAGTTATTGCTAAGGAGTTAAATATTGGCTTTAGTGAAAGTGATATAGACTATTTGAATAGACAGCTTATGGCTCATGGTTTAAAACCCAAAATAAAAAATGAAGCTGAAACAAAGAAATACAGAGAAATAGTATCTGGCATAATTAAAGAAATGAGTACAGTAATGCATGTAGATCTTACAAAGGACCAGAAGCTATTCGATGGAATTATATTTCACTTAATTCCAATGGAATACAGACTTAAGATGGGATTAAGGATTCAAAATCCTTTATTAAATGAGATAAAAACACAATATTCAGTAACATTTAGTGCAACCTGGTATGTAATGGCTAAGGTAGAGGCGGCATTAGACATAACCCTTACAGAAGATGAAGTAGCATTTATAATGGTACATTTCCAAGCAGCCATTGATAGAAATATGCAAGTTAAAAAGATTCTAATAGTATGTCCTACAGGTATAGGATCCTCTGAGTTGATTGCAAACAAAATAAAGAGATTCTTACCATCACAGGATATAGTAGAGGTTGTACCTATGCGTAAGGTTTATGAAAATGATATTGATAATGTAGATCTTATAATTTCCTCAGTTCAATTAGATATAAACAAGAAACCTGTAATTTATGTTTCACCTTTGGTAACCAATTCCGATTTAAAAAATATCTCAAATTTCTATGCTGATATTTTTTATAGAGATAATTCCCTAGAAAATGGAATTGAAAAGTATAGCTTTAAACACCTTTCAGAAGTTTTAGATATGGATTTTATTTTTGCAGGTCGCAGCTATAATTCTAAAGAAGAATGTCTTATGGAAATTATAAAAGCTATGGAAGAAAAACAAGAGGTATATGACGGGTTTAAGGAATCTATTTTAGAAAGAGAGAAACTTGGAACCACCGCCTTAGAGTCAGGAGCTGCGATACCACATGCATCTCCAGAGACTGTTAAAAACAGTAAAGTAGCTATTATGACTTTGAAAAATTTCATTCGTTGGGACAACAGATATGTAAATACTATTATTTTAATATGCATTGCCAAAAAAGATATACACAAAATTAAGAATATCTTATCTGAGATATATCAAATTGTTGAAAATAAAGATAATATTAATCATTTATTAGTCGGAAAAAAAGAAATAGAAATATTCGAAGTTTTGGGGGGTGTTGTAGTTGATTAATAAAGAATTAATCGTACTAGATTCAGATTTATCAAACAAAGAAGATATTATTAGATTTTTAGGAAAAAAAGCTTATGATTTAGGATACACTACTAATTTAAATCAATATATTGAAGCCGTAGAAAAAAGAGAAAAGGAATTTTCAACAGCAGTGGGATACGGAGTAAGCATTCCCCATGGAAAATCAGAAGCTGTCAATGAAGCATTCATTGCTTTTATGAGGAGTAAAAATCCTATTTTATGGGATGAAGAAGACCATGGACCGGTCAGATTGATATTTTTAATAGGAGTTCCTGAAAATAAAAAGGAAACATTGCATCTAAAGATATTAGCTCAAATAAGTAAAAAGCTTATGGATGAGGACTTTAGAAATAATATGATTAGTGAAAGCAAAGATAAGGTTTTTGAATTATTAATGGAAATTGAAGAAAATATAAAATAAATTTGAGGAGGAATTAAAAATGAAAATTGTAGGAGTTACAGCATGTCCAACAGGGGTCGCACATACTTATATGGCACAAGAGGCTTTAGAAAAGGAATGTAGAAAAAGAGGTTATGAAGTTAAAATAGAAACTCAAGGAAGTATAGGAATTGAGAATGAATTATCGCAAGAAGAGGTAGATGCAGCAGATGTTGTAATATTAGCGGTAGCTGTGCTTATAGAGGGAGAAGAGCGTTTTGAAGATAAACTGATTTTAAATGCAGATGTTAATGATGCTATTTCTCATCCAGCAAAAATTATTGATGCAGCAGAAAAGCTTTTTAATATTAAATAACAAAAAGGAGAGGAAGATAATGAAGGTTAAAGCAGTCTTAAAAGAGATTCAAAAATCATTTTTAAGTGGTGTATCTTTTATGATGCCAGCTGTTGTGGCTGGAGGTATAATGTTAGCTATTTCCTTAGCTACTGGTGATAAAACTCAAACTGGTGTAGTTATAACAAATGCATTCATGAAGCAAATCAACCTTTTAGGTAAAGCTGCTTTTGCAATGATGATCCCTATTTTAGGTGGTTATATATCATATACTATTGCTGGTAAACCAGGTTTAGCTCCTGGCATGATACTGGGTTACCTTGCAAATAATCCAGTAAACGTAAACGGTGTTGATGTAAAATCAGGATTTTTAGGAGCTATGCTGCTTGGAGTTGGAGCTGGATATTTAGTAAAGTGGATGAAAACTTGGAAGGTTAGCAAAACAATTAAAACCATCCTGCCGATTTTAATTATTCCTACTATTTCAGTGTTTGTACTTGGCTTACTTTATATCTATGTAATAGCTAGCCCGTTATCTATATTTATGGGTGGTCTTACTAGTATTATGAGCAGCTTAAACGGAAGCAGTGCAATATTACTTGCAATCTTTATTGGGTTATTTGGTGAAGTTGATATGGGTGGTCCTATCACAAAATCTGTATCCATGTTTACTTTAGCATTAATGAACGAAGGAATATATGAACCAAATGGAATGTTTAGAATAGCAGTAGCAGTTCCTCCTATAGGAATATTTTTAGCAACTCGCTTCTTTAAACACAAATTTAATCAAGGAGATAAGGATACTGCCGTTGCAGCAGGTATTATGGGTTTAATAGGAATTACAGAAGGTGCCATCCCCTTTGCAGTTGCCGATATAAAGCGTGTTCTTCCATCAACAATGATTGGAACAGCAGTAGGATGCGTAGTTGGAGCTATAGGAAAGGTAAAATGCTATGTTCCACATGGCGGTTTTGTAGTTCTGCCAGTTGTAGACAATAAGCTTTGGTTTATTGCAGCAATTATTATTGGATCTTGTGTTACTGCAGTACTTTTAGGAATTTTAAAACCTACTATAGAAGAACCTGTTGCATAGATAATTAGAAATAATAAAATTTTTAATTGGAAAGGTGAAGATATGAAAGAGAAAATAGTTCAATTCATTGAAGAAAACAAGATAATAGCAATTTGCAGAGGAATCTATGGACAAAATCTAGTTGATCTAGTTTCCGCTCTTTACGAAGGTGGAGTAAAATTAGTAGAAGTTACCTTTGATCAAGGGAATAAGGATTGTATTAAGAAGACCTCAGAAGCCATTAAGCTACTAAATTCAACCTTTAACGGCGAGGTAAAGATTGGCGCAGGAACAGTAGTTACCCTTGAACAAGTTTTTGCGGCTAAAAGTGCAGGAGCAGAGTACATCCTATCGCCTAATGTAAATAAGGAAGTTGTACAAGCTGCAAATCAGCTAGATATGGTTACTATCCCAGGGGCAATGACTCCAACAGAAATATTAGAAGCACATTTTGCAGGAGCAGATTTTGTAAAGTTATTCCCAGCAGGAACCTTAGGATTAACTTATGCAAAGGATTTACTTGGACCTATTAATAATGTTAAATTCATAGCTACAGCAGGTGTTACTCCAGATAATTTGGGAGAATTTCTTAAATTAGGTTTCTCAGGAGCTGGAATAAGCAGCTATCTTACAAGTAAGAACTTGGTTAATGAAAAGAAGTTTGACATCCTTAAAGAACATGCTGAAGAGTTAGTAGCTATTTCAAAAAGAATTTAGGGAAGGTGTAGATATTATGAAATTTTTCTTAGATACAGCAAATGTAGATGAAATAAAAAGAATCAATGAGTTAGGATTAGTAGATGGTGTTACAACAAACCCTACTATAATTTCAAGAGAAGGTAGGGATTTTGAAGAAGTTATTAAGGAAATTTGTAGTATTGTAGATGGACCTGTAAGTGCAGAAGTAATTTCTTTAGACTCAGATGGAATGGTTAAGGAAGCTAGAGAATTAGCAAAATGGGCTGATAATGTAGTAGTAAAGATTCCTATGACAGAAGCTGGCCTTAGGGCTGTGCACATATTGTCTAAGGAAGGAATAAAGACAAATGTGACATTGGTATTTACTGTAGCTCAAGGATTGATGGCTGCAAAAGCTGGAGCAACATATATAAGTCCTTTTTTAGGAAGATTAGAAGATATAGGAACGGATAGTTTAGCTTTAATTAAAAATTTAAGAAAAGTTTTAGATCTTTATGATTATAAATCAGAGATTATAGCCGCTAGTGTTAGAGGGATAAAGCATGTAGAAGCAGTTGCAGAGGTAGGCTCTCATATTGCTACAATTCCAGGGAATCTATTCCCTAAATTATGGTCTCATCCATTAACCGATAATGGAATTGAACAATTTTTAAAGGATTGGGACAGCTTTAAAAATAAATAGATCTTCTTATTTTCTCTTTTACCATTTAAAGTATATAATTAAGGTAATAGAAAATGTAAACAGTGTATTATGTGAAAAGGAGGAAGGAAGATGTTCGATAAAATTGATCAATTAGGAGTAAATACAATACGTACACTGAGCATAGATGCAATCCAAAAAGCTAATTCGGGACATCCTGGATTACCAATGGGAGCTGCGCCAATGGCTTATGCTCTATGGACTAAGTTTTTAAAGGTTAATCCAAAGTCTTCAAAATGGGTAGATCGTGATAGGTTTGTTTTGTCTGCTGGACATGGTTCAGCCATGATATATAGTTTACTTCATTTAGCAGGCTTTGAAGTAACTATTGAAGATTTAAAAGCATTTAGACAATGGGGAAGCAAGACTCCAGGACATCCAGAGGTACACCATACCCATGGAGTTGAGGCAACCACAGGCCCTTTAGGTCAAGGAGTTGCAATGGCAGTAGGACTAGCTATGTCAGAAGCTCATCTATCAGCAGTTTATAATAAGCCAGGATATGATATAGTAGATCACTATACCTACGCTTTATGTGGAGATGGAGATTTGATGGAGGGTGTATCCCAAGAAGCTGCAAGTATGGCCGGTCATATGAAGCTCGGAAAATTAATCTTGCTTTATGATTCAAATGATATTTCCTTAGATGGTCCTACTTCAAAAGCATTTACAGAAAATGTTGGTAAGCGTTTTGAAGCTTATGGCTGGCAGCATATTTTAGTTAAAGACGGCAATAACTTAAAAGAGATTTCTAAAGCTATTGAAGATGCTCGAAAAGAAAAGGACAAACCTACTATAATTGAAGTTAAAACAGTAATAGGTTTTGGAGCACCTCTTCAAGGAACTTCAAAGGTTCATGGTTCACCACTTGGAGCAGAAGGAATTCTAGAGGCTAAAAAGATATATGAATGGAATTATCCTGCTTTTACTGTTCCAGAGGAAGTATCAAAGCGTTTTAAAGAAACCTTAATGGATACAGGAGAAGTAAAAGAAAATGAATGGAAAGAAAGTTTTGCTTCTTATAAAAAAGCTTATCCTGAATTAGCAGCACAATTTGAACAAGCTTTCTCAGAGGAGCTTCCACTAGGATGGGATAAAGATTTACCTGTATATGATGAAGGCGCAAGTTCGGCTTCACGTGTTACAAGTAAAGAAACAATTCAAGCTCTTGCAAAGAATATTCCATTTTTCTGGGGTGGATCAGCAGATTTATCCTCTTCTAATAACACAACTATAGCAGAAGAGAAGGATTTTGAAGCAGGTCAATATGAAGGACGCAATATCTGGTTCGGAGTTAGAGAATTTGCTATGGCAGCTGTTATGAACGGAATTGCATTACATGGAGGAACAAAAGTTTATGGAGGAACTTTCTTTGTATTCGTGGATTACTTAAAAGCAGCTATAAGATTAGCAGCTCTTCAAAAGCTTCCTGTAACCTATGTATTAACTCATGATTCCATTGCAGTAGGAGAAGATGGTCCAACTCATGAGCCAATAGAACAATTATCAAGTCTACGTGGATTACCTAATCTTTCAGTAATTCGTCCAGCAGATGGTAATGAGGTAGTTGAGGCTTGGAAATTGGCTATAACCACAAAGGATCATCCAACAGTATTAGTTCTTACTCGTCAAAACCTACCTGTGATTCCAGGGACAAAGGAATTGGCTTCTGAAAATGTCAAAAAAGGTGCTTATGTAATTTCAAAACAAGAAGGAGCTAAGCCAGAAGGTATATTAATAGCAACAGGATCAGAGGTGGATTTAGCCATTAAGGCTCAGAAGGTTTTAAAAGCGCAAGGTAAGGATGTTTCAGTAGTATCTATGCCAAGTATGGATTTATTTGATAAGCAGGATGAAGCTTATAAAGAAGCCGTATTGCCAAAGGATGTTCGTAAACGTGTAGCTATTGAAATGGGTGCAAGCTTTGGATGGGAAAGATATGTAGGCTTAGATGGAGCAACAGTTACTATTGATCACTTTGGCGCAAGTGCCCCTGGAGGAAAATTAATAGAGGAATTTGGATTTACCGTTGAAGAAGTAGTTAAAAGATATTCTCAGCTATAGTAGGATCTATAAAAATTATAATTTGATGGAGCTAGATTTGAAATACTTTAGTGTTTCAATAATCTAGCTCCATTTTTAATTCTTCACTCTATTTTTAAGTTCTTTAACTTCATTATTTAGATTATTTCCTTTTCTTTATGCCTATCACGAGTATATCTAATGAGTACTAATAAAACAAAGTTAATTTTTTTTACCCGCCATTAAAGCACCTGCAAGTATGGTTATTATTCCCAGTCCAGTTAAAAATCTAAAATCAATGCTTGATCCTGTTTCAGGAAGTACAGGCTTTACTTCCACTGGTGTTTCTGTTGGTACTTCTGCTTTTGTTTTCATAGCTTCATATACAGCATTTGATATTTCCTTGCTTAATGGGTATGGACTAGGGTAAGCATTATTCTTATTTAGTCCATTATTTTGTTTATTGGTCAATACTATTATTTGAATATTATTTGTTCTATCAAAGATAACTTGTGTTCCAGTAAAACCAGCATGTCCAAAATTTGTCTTTGGTTTTAAAGTTCCCATATACGAATCTTTATTAATTTCCCATCCATAACCTTGATCAAATCTTTGTGGTTTTATAAACTCATTTAAAACCTTTTCATCATAAATTGATACATCTCCATAGCTGCCTCCATTTAGCATAAGCTGTCCTAAAATTGCTAAATCTGATGCAGTTGAAAACAATCCAGCATGACCTGCTATTCCCCCATTAGCATAGAAACTGTTGCCATCATTTACTTCTCCAACTAAAGTGTAATTTCTCCAATTTTTAAAATCATCTACGTTTTCATCACACACATAAGGCTTGTCAGTAGCTATCATTAGGTACTCATACGGATTTCCCCATGAAGTAGCCGCAATTCTATTTTTTAAATCTGCAGCTGGCACAAATTTAGTATCCTTCATATTAAGTTTCTGATAAATTTCTTTCTCAAGATAAGTATTTAATCTTTCTCCCGTTATTTTTTCTATAATAAATCCTAAGGTCATAAAACTAAAATCACTATACACACGTTTTGTTCCTGTTTCATATTCTAGTGGCAAGTCACATATAAACTTTAGTTCATCTACTGAGTTATTTACATGGTAGAAGGTTGGTTTCCATGGAGTTAATCCTGAGGTATGTGTTATTAAATCTTCTATTGTAACCTTTTCCTTCCCATTCTTAGCAAACTCCGGTATGTACTTAGCTGCTGTGTCTTTCATATTCAATTTTCCTTCGCTAACTAGCTTCATAATCCCCTGAGTAGTAGCCATAACTTTAGTAACTGAAGCTAAATCGAATATTGTGTCTTCCTTCATTTGTCTTGGATTTTCTAAAAGCTTACCCATATCATATTTTTGCGCATATCCATAGGCTGTATTCTTAACAATTACTCCATTTTTCGCTACTAACACAACAGCACCTGGAGTAATTCCATTGTTAATATGTTTGTTGACAATGGAATCAATTTCGTTAATTTTTGCTGAATTCAACCCAACCTCTTCTGGAGTACCTTTTTTTAGTACTGTATTTGTTTTTTTCACTTGATTCTCCTCTGCTCTAACACTAACTCTTGGTGTCATCACTACTGAAGATAACAGTGTAACTGATGTTAAAATACTTAGAAATAACCTTCCTTTCATAAAAAAGCCTCTTTTCCATATAATATATTTTAACTTTAAAAGTTAATCTAAAATAAGTGAAAATACAAAATTTTGTACATTGACAATAAAAAAATATTAATGCTTCTACAATGTACATTTTTTTGTATATTCATATTATACTATATTATCTAAATATTTTCAATATTTAATTGGTAAAAATTAATAAAAAAGCTAGTTATCTAAACTACTCTTTTTAAATCAATAAGCCCTATGGATTCTATGTTTGCTAGTAAGAAAGTAGAGTATATGACTTCCCATGAGCTGGATAAATTTTAGTCACATTATAATCTTGTATCAGCTTCCAACTTTCTTTGATGATTTCATCATTATAGGCTTCCATAAGTGCAAACTCTGGGAGGTCTCCGGTAAAAGCACAGCACCCATCAATAACAAGGCTTATGCTATCATCAGTATGTCCTGGTGTTTGTATTATCTCACCATCTATTCCCACATTTTTAAGAAACTTTCTGCTTTCCGCACTTGATATTACAATATTATCTTCTCTTGCAATATCCTTATAATTAAATTTGGGATTCTTCTTAAAAAAGTTATTTAACTTCTCTACAAAAGAAACCTGATTCTCATGTAAAACTAAGTTAACTCCAAGATTTTTTAAATCTTGTGCAATACCAGCATGGTCTGGGTGAAAATGAGTGACTACTAAATATTTTATATCAGGTATCTGAATATCATTTTCTTTTAATAAGCATAGAAATTGATTAAGAGTATCTGGCCAATCAGTATCAATCATTATCCATCCAGAGTTGGATTCAATGAGGTAACAATTCGTTAATTTACATGTTAAATTTAATATCTTCATATATACTCACCTTTAATATCTAATTATTATACTGTTCTCAATAATAATATTGATAGTTACAATCTTTTAACTCACTATGTTCTTCTTACGTACATTGCCTTACGCCTGTATATAATATATTATATTTATATTAACTCCCAAATTCAATTTATAAAAAAGAAAGGTGGATATTAAATGACTTTATTAAAAGTTACTGAAAGAGTTTATTTTCTTGCCAATGAACAAGAAACTGATAGACCATTATTAGGTTACATCAAAGGAGATAAGTATTCCCTTATGATTGATGGTGGAAACTCAAAAAATCATATAGAAAAGTTTAATAAGTTCTTAAAAGAATCTAATTTAAAAACGCCAGATTACGCAGCTATTACTCATTTTCATTGGGATCATACCTATGGAATGCACTCCATCGAAGGAAAAACCATAGCCTGTGAAATAACTAATGAAAAGTTAAAAATCATGGCTAAGTGGGAATGGTCTGATGCTGCAATGAAAAACCGTCTATTAACTGGTGAGGATATCGAATTTGCAGATACAAATATCCGTAAAGAATATCAATGTTTACAAGACATAAAAGTAGTAACAGCTGATATAGTATTTAATGATGAATTAAAACTTGATTTAGGTGGTATTAATATTATTCTAAAGAATGTTATTGCCCCTCATTCAGAAGACTCCGTTATAGTTTATGTCCCTGAAGAAAAAGTGGTTTTTATTGGAGATGCTTATAGCAAAGATTATTATGATAATTGTAAATATGATCCGATTAAAATAAAAAGTTTTGCTAACACCTTAGAAAATCTAGAGTTTAATACTTGTTTTGTAGGACATTCTAATCCTTTGAAAAAAGAAGATATTATTAGATTTTTAAACTCACAATATGAGCAAATGGAAGGGGATGTTGCACAACTAACTAAACTAAATAGTTAGCTGCGCAGCAGCTTCTTTTTTTGTTCGAAAAATTAAAATGCGGCGCCCGTGGGCACCGCAAGTGTTGTATAATTATAGTATGCAAAAACCAAATTATCAACATAAAAATTATACTTCATCAAATGGATATTATCAACTGGTTCTTCCATTTGATTTTGAAATGTTGATACCTGAGGATGATTCAGTCCGCCTGCTTAGCCAAATATTGGAGGGATTAAATTACGAAAAATTATACAAGGCGTACTCTTCCGTTGGAAGAAAACCGGCAGTGGAACCTAAAATCCTATTTAAGGTATTAACATATGCTTATTCAAACAACATATATTCGAGTAGAAAGATTGAAACAGCATGCAGAAGGGATATTAACTTCATGTGGTTACTTCAAGGCGCGAAAGCACCGGATCACGCTACAATTGCTAGGTTTAGAAAAGAATATTTATCAGAAGCAGTGGAAGACTTGTTTTATCAGCTAGTTCAATATCTTCATAGTATAGGAGAAATCAATTTTGAGAATCTTTTTGTAGATGGAACGAAAATTGAAGCAAATGCTAATCGCTACACTTTTGTATGGAAAAAAGTTGTTAATAAAAATGAAAGCAAGATGTTTGAGAAGATACAGTCTTGCATTGAAGCTGTTAACTTAAGCTTTATGACAAACTTTGCTGTCGCAAAGGATAACACTGCTCAGGATATTAAGAAAGTACTTGACTTTATTAATCAAAAGATAAATGAAGAAAATATAGAGCTAGTTCATGGTATTGGTAAGCGCAAATCAAAGCTTCAGAAATTCAAAGAGGAGCTAGAATGTTACTATGAGCGTCAAGAGAAATACAACATGCATAATGGGATATTCAATGGAAGAAATAGTTATTCGAAGACTGACCATGATGCAACTTTTATGCACATGAAAGATGATCATATGCGCAACTCACAGCTAAAACCAGGTTACAATGTTCAAATAGGAGTAGAAAGTGAATATGTAACTGGTGTTGGTATATTTCAGGATAGAGCTGATATTACTACACTAATACCATTTCTAGATGATATGAAATCAAACTTAGGAGTTAAATATAAAAATAT
>NZ_LN879449.1:0-21294 GCF_001403615.1 Desnuesiella massiliensis | reverse complement strand
GTACTAAAAAATGACTACCAATTCAATCGTTTCTTAACACGTGGCAAAAATAGTGTTAAGAATGAGTTCCTTCTTCTTTGTTTTGGTTTCAATATAAATAAATTGCATTCAAAAATACAAAATGATAGGTGCAAAAAACATCTTCATGAAGTAAAAATAGCCTAAGAGTAAGACAAAATTTCTCGAAAATGTGTTAGGCTTATTTAAGTGCGTCTAAAAAATCAAGAACCCATAAAAAGCCTGGGCCAATGTCCATGTTTTCATGATCCATTCTTATTCAAAGACAAAAAAGGAGTGAAGCAAACTACTGCTTAGAGTAGTTTTGCAACACTCCCAATTAATAAATATTACGATATATCTGAATCTACTACGTAGTTTATTTTACCACTCTCAATAATATTATTTAGTATCATAATTGCAGTATGAAAGTTCCTATTTGCTCTGAACCCACATAAAAACTCCATAAAATGCAAATTTTCTTATCTGTGGCTTTTTGATGAAACACCCGAGCTTATCATATTTATAGTACAGTTTGCTTCCACCAAAGGAATCCACAATAGTTATACATATTTGTCCATAATTTCTTTTGGAAGATAAACAACATACTTACATAATAGATTTCCATTTAAAGCTGATTCCACAACATCTCCGTCAAGCTCCATATCAAATATTGTTTCCCACATTATCTTTATATGTCCTAAGCTGCAATAACATAGCGTTTTAGATACCTCTCCCTTTTCGTGCAAAATAGATTCCTTTGCAAATGGGCAATGGCACGCATGATAACGTTTTTTACGTTCATCTGTTTCTTTTAAATATTCCACCATATTGCTAGGAAATGCAGTTATGTGTAGCTCTGACCCTTTTCGTATAGCAGTTAATATACCAGGCTCATTTAAAAGGAATTCAAGAACTTCGTCATTTATTACTTGACCGTAAAAAGATTCGTCTGTATCTCTTAGCTTAGTAAAAGTTTTAATTTCTTCATCAAGACACGCTTCTATGAAATCATCAATATTGTTGTATTTAACAAACTTTTCTTTTGCGAATGCGAACTGAGAATGCTGAAGCCCATGTCTTACATGAGTTAAAATATCTTTTGCTACAGCATTATCAGTCATATCGTCAAACCTTTTCATGAATTGTCTCATAGTACTGCACCCACACTTTGCTTCATTATGAATATCTGGAGTACCAATACCTGATGTAAGATAGTTCCAAGACTCTTTTCCTAGTTTTTCGCAAACTTCATTTTTAAAAGTATCCATAATAATAGAATCATTGTAATCAATTGATTCTGACATGTTGTTTTCCCCCTAACTTTAAAATTATTAATATATGCCTCACTTGGAATTAAATCTTAATTTTATCACTTGAATATTGTTATATAAATTTGTCAGATTGCTTCTATAATGAATATTTTCATAGGTATCATACTATTTAATTTAAACCTATAACTTTTGGCAGCTTGGACAATAATATATGCTTCCTCCAAGATATGCTTCTTTTCTAATTATAGTATTACAAATAGGACATGGCTTACCAACTGTCTTTTTGCTCAAAACCGTCTTATATCCTCCAGGATTACCAAACAAATCTCGTTCTGTATCTCTCCCACCTTGTACCATCATGTCCGTGACAACACTTTTTAAAGACTTGTACATTTCTTTTAGCTCATCTTCAGATAAGGTTGACATTTTACGTTTAGGATGAATTTTTGCATTCCAAAGTATGTCTTGTGCGGAGCCGTTAGCGAGTCCTGTTATGCGCTGCTCTGTTGTAAGAAAAGCTTTTGCTGATAGCGAAGAAAGCTTCTCTTTTTTAAGCAAAGTCTTAAAATACTCCTCATCAAACATATCTTCCAGAGGAGATGGATTATTATTATTAATAACATAGTTTTGGGGTATTCCCTCTGGGTCATTTTCATTAAAACAAAACATGCATCCCCACATCTGTACCGCACAGGTAATTGAAGTAGAGTCCTCAAACTGAATATAGAGTTGGTGCTTTTGGGGGAGTTTTTCACTTTCTCTATGGAATCTGATAGGAGTAGAAATAATCATTACCACATCCTCTGCTCTTATTCTCACGGTTCCGCCATGTACATCGGCAGAGGTAATGGTTTTACCAAATAGCTTCTCTTGATATTCATCAATATTTCCTGTATACCATGCAAAAGCGTGAGGAGAGTGATTCGCCTCAGCGTGCTTAATAACCTTTCCCTTCAACACCTGATTAATTTGTTTTACTAACACATAAGATTCAGGTACTTCTATCATCTTAAATTCCTCCCTTTATTTTCTAATACCCTCAGTTTCTTATAAAGATAATATTCCATTAAATAAGACTACTGTATGTCATATTCGAATTTATTTATCATAAAATTTTAAAAGCTTTTTCGCCTTATCCTCAATTATTTTGCGTATATGCTCTGGTTCCAAAACCTCTACATAATAGCCGAAAGACATGATATATCCGTATACCCATTCATCCTCAGGAAAAATTGCTGTTACGTTATAGCTTCCATCATCATTTTTAATTACAGCTTCATAGTCAAAATCATCATAAAGCCTATATAACGCCTCTGGATAAAACTTAAGCTTTAAAGCTATCATTGTTTTTGGATTTTCATTACATTCAACATTTCTTATAACTTCAAGCTTTTTTCTTTCAAATAAATCATTTGTTAGATCCACATTTTTAATTCTGGAAATACGAAATGTACGATAATCCTGGCGAGCCCTGCAATAACCCCATAAGTACCACGCTTGTCCCTTAAAAATAAGTCTCATAGGCTCAATACTTCTTCTACTTTTCTTTCCCTCTGAATTCACATAATCGAATATTATGACTTTGCATTCAAGAATTGCCTTTTTAATATCAATAAACTTATTATATTCATTAGGGTTGCTGCCCCATGGTGAGAAGTCAATATATACCCAATCAGCTGAGTTAGAACGCTTAAACATAGCTCCAACTTTATCTAGTATCTTATCGATTTCTGGATATTGAGTTGCTTGTAATGTTTTAAGTGCGAATATAAGACCTTCGCTTTCCTGCTCTGATATAAGGGCTTTATTTAAGGAATAATTTTCTAAAAGAGATATACCTCCCCCATTACCCTTATTGGTAAAGACAGGCACTCCTGCAGCGGAAAGTACATCAACATCTCTGTATATGGTCCTTGTAGAGACAGCAAATCTATCTGCAAGCTCTTTTGCAGTAATAGTTCCTTTATTAAGTAAAATAATTACTATTTCCAATAATCGGTCTATTTTCATATACATCACCAATAATATTATATCCTATAAAATTATAACAATTAACCATATTTTTCTTATTATCTCAAATAACTAATTTTTTTATCATTAATTATCCCCTTTAAAAAATAAAAGAACTCCTACCCATATTTTTAGGGTAAGAGTTTTGAATACTAAAATAATATTTATAACTCCAACTATGACAAAAATTTCTGCGTTACTTATGGAATGGTTCAGTATATTTTATTCTAAAAGGTACACCGTTATTTATAATACGGTTCCGCGTAACAGGTACAATGTATACCTTTCTCAAGCTTTCATAGTTATTATTTTTTTAAAACACTATAATCTCTTTAAAACCTACTTAACCATTCTAGTATTCTTTCTACTACCTCTAAATATCTCTGTCCCACAAGGAGACCGGTATGAGTTGTTGCCCATAATCCCATGTACTCAGCATTGAGGTGTTCTGCTGTTGCCCTGCCTCTTCTGTCACTATCATCATTGTTTACAGCCTTAATAACCAGACATGGACATGTAATCAAACTGCTATCTATAGAAATACCAACATTTCCTTTAAACCAGCAAGAAATCGCTCCCATTGCCTTTGATGATTCCATTGAAAGATACTTTTTCTGAAAATTAATGTCATCTGCTGTCTCATCTATACTTGACTTCTCTTCACGGGATGGAGCAGCTATTATGATTCCTAACGAGTTTTCTTCCACGTCTTTGTATGGAACTATCTTATTTACTTCCTTACTTATGGATGTATCTACCAGAACTAACCCTGCAAGTTTAACTTTTTCAGCTATCTTTTGGCATAGTATTCCGCCCATGCTGAACCCTATGACAATAGGAGGTTCACAGCACTCCGCAATAATCACCTTAATGTCGTCAAGATAATCTTCGAAAGATATTCTGGTCATATCCATTACTCTGCTTTTGTAATGACTTCTCAAATTCATTACATAGCATGTGAAGCCCTTATTCACGAAATGGGGAATATATTTGCTCCACATCCAACTTCCAGTGTAGGCACCATGCACAAAAAGCAGAGGTGGTCTTCTTTCGGTTGCTTCAAAACGGCCTTCTCCTTCGAATATCTCTAAAAATAAATCATTTTCTCCAATATATTTTTCAATATGCTTAGGCAATGTTTTAGCGTAATCTTCCATAACTAATTCCTCTCTTATAATGCAAAATAGTTTGATATCAAACTATTGTCAATATACTTTTAAAATTATAAAAATGAACCCATCTAGACTCGTAGTAATATCAAAAAAACAGTAGCAATACTTCTTAATAGTATTGCTACTTTAATATCATCACTCATTATATTTCATTACATTATAAATTCCGTGGTATTAAATTTAAATTGCATCTTTATAATAGGACCTACTATATGGTTTTCAATGTCCACTCTTCACAATTCCATATATCCGTAACTACATCTCTATAGAATTCTGGTTCGTGACATACTAGGAGAATGCTTCCTTTAAATTCTCTTAATGCCCTTTTTAATTCCTCCTTGGCATCTACGTCTAAGTGGTTTGTAGGCTCGTCTAGGATAAGTATATTTGTTTCCTTGTTTAATATCTTACAAAGTCTAACCTTAGCTTGTTCCCCTCCACTTAAAACCGCTATTTTACTTTCTATGTGTTTAGTAGTTAATCCGCATTTTGCAAGGGCTGCTCTTACCTGGTACTGTGTAAAGGAAGGGAAGTCCTTCCAAACCTCTTCAATACAGGTACTATAATTAGCTTCCTTTATTTCTTGTTCAAAATACCCAGTATATTGGTATTCACCTATTTGTATTTCTCCTGAAAAAGGCTGTATTAATCCTAATAAACTCTTTAATAATGTAGATTTTCCAAGACCATTAGCTCCTACAAGAGCAATCCTTTGTCCTCTTTCCATATAAAGATTCAGCGGTTTAGTTAATGGTTCATTATAGCCTATAACTAAATCTTTTGTTTCAAAAATGACCTTTCCAGAAGCTCTTGCTTGTTTGAAATTAAACTCTGGCTTTGGTTTCTCCGGAGCAAGTTCTATTCTGTCTATTTTTTCAAGTTTCTTTTGTCTAGATCTTGCCATACCTACCGTAGCCACATTAGCTTTATTTCTAGCAATAAAATCTTCTAGGTTAGCTATTTCCTTTTGCTGTCTTTCATAAGCTAGCTCCATTTGAGCTTTTTTTAGCTCATAAAGTCTTTGGAACTCGTTGTAATCTCCTACGTATCTTGTAAGCCTTCTATTTTCAATATGATATATTAAATTAATTACACTATTTAAGAAAGGTATATCATGAGATATTAATATGAAGGCATTTTCATATTTTTGAAGATATCTCTTTAACCATTCTATATGCTCCTCATCTAAATAGTTAGTAGGCTCGTCTAAAAGTAATATATCTGGGTTTTGAAGTAATAGCTTTCCTAAAAGTATCTTAGTTCTTTGTCCCCCAGATAAATCAGAAACATCTTTATCTAGTCCTAAATCTAAAAGTCCTAACCCCTTAGCTACCTCTTCTACCTTTGCATCAATAACATAAAAGCCATTGTTATCTAACATATCTTGAATTACAGCAGTTCTTTCAAGGGCTTTAGTCATCTCTTCCTCAGACATTTCCCCCATGCCTCCATAAAGAGAATTCATTTCTGTTTCAAGATCAAATAGATATTGAAAAGCTCCTCTTAAAACGTCTCTTATACTCATACCTTTAGTTAGAGAGCCATGCTGATCCATATATCCAACTCTCACATTGTTTGCCCAAATAACTTCTCCTTCATCTGGCATAAGGTTATTAGTAATTATATTCATAAAGGTAGATTTACCTTCACCATTAGCGCCTATAAATCCTACATGCTCCCCCTTTAATAGTCTAAAGGATACATCTTCTAATATAGCTCTATCTCCAAATCCATGGTTTAAATTTTTAACTGTTAATATACTCATCGTTCTCTCCCTCAATTTTATAGACTTTTACATATACATTGATATTTTAATTTATAATGCTTTGCAATGTCAAAGGAATTTTTATATAGGATTTATTGAAAGTGCTATAACTTGATTTTCACACCAAAAAACTATGATAAATTGTCTTTTCTTACATATTATGATAAAATTAATATAATAGTCAAAATACTCATATAATTTAATGAGGGGAGTGGTTCTATGAAGGATGAAGCTATAATTATCCCTGCTAGAAAAAAAGATTTAAGCTTAATAAGTAAAAGAAGTATAATTATTGGAATCAGTATAGGTATTACTTTGGCAGCAGCCATAGGTGCAGCGGTTATCTATACCCATTCAAAGGATAATAATTCATAGTCAAGTTATTGTATATTTTTGGCTAATCCTAATATTAAGGATTAGCTTTTATTTTATATTATAACTCCATAATTAAATCAATATTTATATGGAGTTATATATCTAGGCGAAATTAAAGAAAAATTTGTATTTTTATGAAAAAAACTATTTTCTAGTTATGTCATTTTAGTATATAATATGTAATATGTGGTATTGCGATTTAATTAAATATCTATTTTAGATTTTAGAAAGGATGGGAAATATGAAAAATAGAAATTTAGGTATTCTATCTAGTATAAGACTAATCACCGCTACTGCCATAATAATCTCCGTAGGTTCTCTAGTTCTAGTTAATATGCATTTATCTTGGAAGATTTTAATTCCAATAATAGCTGTAGCTTTATCATGGTTATTATTTATTTCCATTAAAACTACCATTGCTATAAAAAATTCTTTAAAGGAATTAAAACTTGCTCTAAACAGCATATCTGAAAAGGATTTTACAGTACAGATAGATACTGAAGGTAAAAATGAGTTTGCCAAGATAAATAAAGACTTATCAGCTTCTATAGAAAAAGTAAAGGCAATGCTTCTTAGCGTTGTACAACTAACAAATATATCTCACGAATCAGGCATAGAGGCTACTAAATTATTCTCTGGTATTTTTGAACAAATGCAGCTTATTTCAGCTTCAACTGAGGAAATATCTGCTGGAATAGAACAATGCACCGCCTCTGTAGAAGAAGTAGCATCCATGGCAAACTATGCTAAGGATGAAGTTAATTCTATTGCTTCAACTTCAGCTGATAAGCTTATACAAGCAAAAAACATATTGGGAACCGTAATAAATCACAAAGCGGAAAGTGAAAGATCTATCGTAAAGGTTAAAGAAAGCTATAGTGACTCAAAGCTTAAATTGGAAAAGGCTATTCAAGATGCAGAAGTTGTGCATAACATATCTCAAATGGCTAATAGTATATTAGAAATTTCTGAGCAGACTAATCTATTAGCTTTAAATGCTGCTATTGAGGCTGCTCGTGCTGGCGAACAAGGTAGAGGATTTGCGGTAGTTGCTGAAGAAGTAAGGAGACTAGCTGAGCAATCCTCTTCCACAGTTACAGAAATCCAAAATAATGTATCTAAGGTTTTAGATGCCGTTAACGATTTATCTATTTCTTCAAAATACCTTCTTCAAGTTATTGAAGAAAGTATTCTGCAAGATTACGATAGATTATTAAAGATGAATGATGAGTACTTCAATAATACGACTTCCTTTAGTAATGATATTGAAAGCTTTGCTGAAACCTCAAAAAATATCTCTGAAAATGTAACAAGAATTGCTCAAAGCATGGAAGATTTAAACCTAGCTATGGATGAAATAGCTAGAGCTTCTGGAGAAATATCTGGAAATATAGGCGCAGTAAATACCATAGGTGAAACTTTAGCAGTATCAGCCAATGAAAATTCTCAAACTGCTGAAGAGTTAGTAAAAAATATAAATTCATTTAAATTACAATAAAAATACCCTTCAGCTAGAACGGCTTAAGCTTATTTTACCGCTCTTACTGAAGGGTATTTGATTTCTTTTTATTCTGCTTCAGTTATTAAGGCAGAACTATGATATATATCTCGCCTCTTATATATTGTAAGGCTTATAAAGAATCTACATACTAGATCTAAACACATTACAGCCCATATAGCAACTATATTCATATTGAAATAATAAGTTAGTATCAAAGATATAGGTACTCTTATACCCCATATGCCTATGCCTGAAACAATCATAGGAACTTTAGTAAATCCAGCTCCTCTTAAAGCTCCATTAAGCAATCCTGATATATTTTGTGGTATTTGGACTAATCCCATCAATATGAGATATTTAGCTCCTAATTCTATTACTTCCACGTCATTGGTTAACAATCGCATAATTAGCTTAGGGAAAAATATAAACAATATTACGCTTACTGTAGTTACCACAATAGAGCCTTTTACAGTCTCTTTTAAATATTTTCTAGCCTTTTCAGGTTCCCTTGCTCCTATACATTGTCCTACAAAAGCAGTAGCAGCTACAGCAAATCCCATGGCAGGCATATAAGATATAGCTTCTGCCTGCAACCCTAACTGGTAAGCAGCTAAGGCTGTTTCTCCAAAGGATAATATAACCGTGGTAAGAATTATAGCAGATATTTGCCAAAATACAGACTCCATAGAGGAAGGAAAACCTACTTTGTATATAGCAGCTATCTCTTTTCTATCTAGTTTAAAGAAGCTAAAGTTAAATAAACTATGTAGTACTCCATCTTTATTAAACAGCACATATAGCCCTAGTAAAGCTCCTATAAACTGAGCTGATATTATGCCTATAGCTGCTCCCTTTATACCAAGTGCAGGTAAAGAAAGCTTACCAAATATAAGTACGTAACTAAATACTATATTAAGAAAATTCATTATAGTAGCTATTTTAAGTGGAGTTTTAGCATTTCCCATGCCTTGAAGTACTCCAGCTACTAAAAGCATTATAGCCATAAAGGGTAGTCCCAAAGCTACAATCCTTAGGTAATCTAGAGCATTGTTTAATAGCACCTCACTCGGTCCAAAAATTCTAAGCAGCTGAGGCGCAAATATGTAAATTATCAATTCAAATATTATCACAAGGATTAGTGAAGATAACAAGGTTTGTTGTATAACCTTTTTTAGCTTCTTGTAATCCTTTGCACCATAGGCTTGTGCCACAAATACAGAAGCACCCGTAACTATTCCTCTAAATAATGCCCATATTATCTGAGTTAGTCTAGTGCTTAATCCTAGGGCTGCGATAGCTATTTTGTCTATTCTGCCTATCATAGCCATGGATACAAACCCTGCCGTCATCTGCAAAATATTCTCTGCTGTAATAGGCAGTATCATGGAATATATTTTTCTTCTGACTTCTTTTAATTCTACTTTTGTTTGCTGATCTATGTTCTCTCCCCCTAACTTATAAAATTTTCCCTATATACCCCATTAAATTATATATGCAAAGATCATTTTTGGGTAGATACACTTTTTAATTATCTGTTACACTTTTTTCAATTCACAATTCAAAATGCACAATGCACAATTAAGGAGGATTTTTCTCCGCTTCTCTACGAAAAATCTAAATTTATAATTTTAATGGCTTTACCCATAAAAAAGTCGTGGCTAAGCTTTAGCCACGCTTTACAAATTCCCAATTTTTTCGCAGCGTCAGCAGAGAAAAAATTTCCTTCATTGTGAATTGTGAACTGTGCATTGTGCATTTAAAAGGCTAAAGAATAGCCTTTTAAATAAAAATTGCTTCACAATTTTTATTTACTACGCTATTCTAGCTATAAAGAAAATATAAAAAATCACAGTTATAACAAAGGGTATATTAAATATATAATCGTTAGAGTCCTCTATTAAGCGTTCATTATTTATCTCATAAGCTTCATTTCTCTTAATTCTATTATTATACATACCTTTTACTACCACAAATATTATAGCGGCAAATATGGCAGCTATAAAAAATAAGACTATTAAGGTATTGAGCTTTTCTGATAAAGGAATGTTTCTTGCATCAGCTGCTGTAGTGGAAGCTCCTATTTTACCTAATACCTTAACTAAAAAATACTGCATGGTAACTTGTATGCCATTAAACGTAAAGTGGCAGAGCATAGTAGCAAAGATAGAGTTGGTTATTCTCACAAGATAACCAAATAATATTCCTAATACAAAAGCATATAAGAACTGCTGGCCATTAAGATGAAGCATTCCAAAAATCAAGCCACTCATCATTGCTGCTTTAAAGTTACTTTTATTATCGTATCCCGAAAGTACTATTCCTCTCATGGTTATTTCTTCACATATAGCCGGAGTTAAAGCCATAACTATTAACATGGAAACATATGATATTCCCTGCATAGCTTTAAATACCTCTGCTACGTCATTATTAAAAAATAAACTTGATAAAAAAGATAAGAACCAAGCTACAGGCTGGCTTAATAATGCTATTAAAATAATCTTGAAAATTTCATCACCTTTGAGCTTATTTAGCCTTAGAGTTTCTTTTATAGGTAGTCCTGTTATTAAAAAATATATAAGTGAAGGTATTATTAAAAATATAATTTGATTCACCACTAATAATTGAGGAATAGATAAGTTAAAGCCTCTAAGCAAAGGAATTATAAATCTCCCTCCAAAAACTTGTCCTACAATCAATATTAAAGCAAAAAGATTAGATCTAAATACTCTTTTCATTTTATTCACCTCTCTTTTAAATATATTTAGATATAGTAAAAAAATTTTTTATGATCTGAATATTTCTTGTATATATGTCAATAATCTAAATAAAGAAAATATTAAGCATAATTTACAGTATGTTGGGAGTGATTTTAATGCTTATGAAAAGAGCTTCAGCAATTTTAAAATCAAAAAATCAGATAGAAGTTCACTATAAAAATAATCCGATTTGGATTGAAAGTATACATCCAGAAATAGGTACAGCAGAAATAGAAGTACTAGCTACAAAAGAAAAGATGCAAGTTCCAATTAGAGACTTGAACGAACTTTAATTCGCCTCTCCCCCATTTTTATTTATATAAATCTTCCAAAATCCCTCTTGGTTATTTATTTAGCTTTGAGGGATTTTATTTTTTAAAAGAAAATCTTTTTTGACTTATCTCTGCTTCCGAATGTAATAATTGAAGATTGTAAGCTATGTGTGAGTTACCTATTAAACTTATACATGCACCACAATTGCTTGAAGATGCCATTAGTAACTATATATAAGTTAAAGTTTCACCCTTATTTCTCTATATAGATAAACAACTTCAACTATTAATTTATACATGTCTCATAATGGCTTAAAGATGCCATTTTAAAACATGTATAAATTAAGTTTTCGTAGTGTTTATCTATATGTGCCAAAGGAAACGTCCCTATGCCACAGAAACCCTATATGGCAGAGGAAACGTCCCTTTGCCATCTACAGTTCTCTTCTAAGCCAGTCTAAAGAATTCATTACTGTTCTTAATCGCACCTTTTGCCTATCTCCTTGAAAATTAAACTTTCTAGCCTTAACTTCACCCTTTATATAAAGTCCTACATATACCAATCCTACTGGTTTTTCCTCTGATCCACCACCAGGTCCTGCTATGCCAGTGACAGATAAACCGATATCCGTACCTGCTGCTTTAGCTATACCCTCCGCCATTTCCTTAGCTGTTTCTTCACTTACAGCTCCATAGGCTTCTAAGGTTTCTTTTTTTACACCTAATCTTTTCATTTTAGCTTCATTTGAATAGGTTATAGCACCTTCTAAAAATACTTCGGATATTCCAGGATAATTAATTAGCCTTCCTGCCAGCAGCCCACCTGTACAGGATTCAGCTGTAGCTATAGTTAATTTTTTATCTATAAGCTTTTGGGCTACTACCTCCTCTAAGGTAATTTCTCCTTCGCCATAAATATCTTCTCCAAGCCTTTTTCTTACTTTTTTCTCTATAGGTTCAATCAAAATATTGCCTTCTTCTTTAGTGGAGGCCTTTGCAGTAATTCTTAAAGTCACATCCACTTCCTTTGCATAAGGTGCTATGGTAGGATTACTTTGTCCATCAATTATATCTCCAATTTTTTCAGCCATATAGCTTTCTCCTATGCCAAATATCCTTAAAACCTTAGATACTAATATACCATCAGTAAACTTTTTTAAATAGGGTACTACCTCTTCATTAAACATAGGAATCAATTCCCTTGGTGGTCCTGGCAATACTATTATAGCCTTATGTTCTCCCCCTTCTATTATAGCTCCTGGGGCAGTACCATAGTTATTTTTTAAAACTATAGCATCCTCTGGAAAGCAGGCTTGCTTTCTATTTCCTTCACTTAGTTCCCCTTCCTTTCCATTGGCTTTAAAAAAGTCTTCTATAGCTTTCAAAGACTCCTTATGAATAACTAGTTCCTTATTGAAATATTTTGCTGCCATCTCTTTTGTAATATCATCTTTTGTAGGTCCAAGTCCCCCAGAGGTTATTATAATATCACAATTTTTGAAGGCCAATTCGAAAGCATTTAATATTCGTTCTTCATTATCTCCCACTACAGTTTGATGATAAACGGAAATACCCAAATTAGCTAATTCCTTTGCTAAAAATTGAGCATTAGTATTAACAATATCCCCCAAAAGCAATTCTGTTCCTACTGCAATAATCTCTACCTTTAAATCTTTCTTCATATATCTCTGACTTTATTCCATATCTACTTTTTGCTATAATCAAAAGCCAGAACTTCACTTCCTTTCAATAAGCCTTATCTTTAATATTATATCATACTGCAATTTAGTTTCAATTTTTTCCATGTGTTAAACTAAAGCTACCTACTATAAATAAACCATTTTAATCTATTTATAGTAGGTAGATATATGAAAAACCTCTCTGCTTTTTATGTTTTTATAGATTTCTATTTTTTCGCCATGTAAGGTCAAAACAAAATTAAGAGAAATTATTTTATAAAAAACAGAGAAGATTTCTACTTAAATATATTATTGCTTTTTTATTACCACATTAATTTTTATTGCCATCTATGAGGATTGGATTGCTTTTTACTTGTTTTATTGCTGTTTTTAGAACTCTCACGAGTTATAGGAGTATCCCAATTACATTTTTCCATCCTTGCTAGCTTATTATCTGGTTGACTATCCTTTGGCATACTAATCAACTCCTTTTAATCTTCATTATTTATATCATAGTCTATGGGATTTGCTTTGTTATGTCCTGCTTTTGCTTTACCTTGAATCTCTGGCACACCATTTACATTAGATGGTATATTATTGTTTTTAGGAAACTTTTGCTTTCTATTACTCTCGGTACCGTGGGCATCACTTGGATCAGGCCTTCTCATTCCTTTTTTAGCCATGAAATTCTACAGCTCCTTCCAAAGTATATTGTTTTCTAAAAGCTTTGATTATATTTTAAGCAGATATTAATTTTATATACTAGTATTAAACTTCCACTGTTACATAGAATAACATTTACTTTGAATTTATTCTAAGCATAAAATGATTTCTTCAGTATAGACTATAATTATGAATCTAAAAATATTACAAAGGAGGTAAAAAGCTTATGAAACCTCATAATAAGAAAGAATATAATAAGCACGATGCTATAAGAAATGGATTTAAAACCCAAAATCAACATTCAAAAAATGAAATAAGTCAAAGTATAGAGCCAAATGCTTTAAATGATAGTGGACTAGAGGCAAAGAAAAAAGGATATTAAAAAAAGCGACTTTCGTCGCTTTTTATCTATAGTGTGCGGTATCCCCATGCATTAAAACATTATATTTATCTTTATCAGCCTCTATAACCGTAAGGCTTGTCTGATGTGCAAAAGGAGGATCCCATAGCCTCTCCAACGGCTTGTCCTCAAAATATAACATTATTGCCTTTAAAGTAACCCCATGGGTAACAACGAGCACATTCTCATCCTTATGGTTTTCTAATATTTCTTTTATGCCTTTATGGGTTCTAGCTATTAACTCATGAAAATGTTCTCCTCCATCTGGTATATATAAATGAGGAGCTTTCCAGAAGTTATAATTTTGTTCTTTATTAATAGCTTCGATTTCCTGTGAGGTAAGTCCCTCCCAGTTTCCTAAACTTATCTCTTTAAAGCCTTCTTTTTTAATTACTTCTATGTTTCTCTGTCCTTTTACTATCTCCGCTGTCTGATAAGCCCTTTCTAAAGTACTTGAATATATAGCATGAAAATCTACATCCTTAAGTCTGTCTCTTAACCACTCCGCTTGCATTTTTCCTAAATAAGTTAAGGGAGAGTTGTTCCAACCCTGCATTCTTCCTTCAGTATTCCATTCTGTTTCACCATGTCTTGTTATATATAAAGTAGTCATTTAACTTCTCCTATTTGCTTTCCATTATGGCTAGCGCCACTGCTCCTATAACCCCTGCATCAGTTCCTAAGCCTGCTGGAACTATTTTGCAAGCTTCTGCCATAGCCTTAAAGCATCTTTCATTCACCACTTGTTGAACTCTTTCAAAAACTATGTCTCCACCTTTAGAAACCCCACCACCTATAACTACCATTTCGGGATCAAAGGAAGTTATGGTGTTAGCTACACATATACCTAAATAATTTAAACTTCTGTCTAATATGTCTGTTGCTACAATATCTCCCTTTTCAGCTTCTCTGAATACTTCATAGGAGGTTACATTTTCATAGTTAGCTAAAGTAGTGTCTAAGCCTCTTTCAATAGCTTCTTTTGCTCTTTTAGCAATGGCAGTACCTGAAGCTAAAGCCTCAACACATCCATGATTTCCGCAGTTACATCTTGGGCCATCTGGTAATATAGTAGTATGTCCTATTTCTAAAGCATTAGAGGTATTTCCTCTATATATTTTTCCATTAATTACAGCACCTCCGCCAACTCCAGTGCTTACAGTTATGTACACCATGTTCTCAGTACCTTTTGCCGCTCCTAACATGAATTCTCCTATAGCAGCAACATTAGCATCATTATCTAGATAAACTGGTATATTAAACTTATTTCTTATAGGTGATACTATATCACAGTTTCTAAAAGGTAAATTTGGTGTGGTTATTATAATTCCCTTTTTTGCATCAAGGGGACCTGGAGAACCAATACCTATGGACACTACCTCTTCTATAGTTTTATTCGACTTCTCAAATAAAGTTTCTATTACCGAAATCATTCTTCCTAAAACCGCTTCCTCTCCTTCTTGAGCATTTGTAGGGAGAGTTGTTTGGAAAATAACGTTTCCATTTAAATCTGCAATAGCAGCACTTATTTTAGTACCTCCAAGGTCTATACCAATAACGTAATTTTTCATGTCAGAAAAACCTCCACATTTAATTTGCTTGTCCTTATTATTATCTCTAAATTACTCCTAAAGGGAGTAATTTAGGATAATATAAAAACTTATAAAATAAATAATCTTATTAATTATAACATAATCTGATATGGTTTTAACATAGTTTAAATATAGTTTTAGTGTATAAACTACTTTTTCTTTACTGCATAAATATAATACTTGCCATCTATTCCAGATCCCTGTTCAATTATATTAAACTCTTGTCCCCTTAACATTGTGCATATTATATCTATATTTTTATTTTGTACATCGTCTAAGGAAATTGTGAATTTATCATTTTTATCTACAATTCCAATATAATCATGTATATTGCTATATTCATTTAAACCAATTTGACCAGTTATATCTAATTTGTAATCAGACATAAAAATTCCTCCCAAATTTAAACATTCCATTAATTATATGTCGATAGTATGTAAATATAATCATTCGATGTTATAATTTTAATATACCCATTTGAAAGTAATTTATCCTACGAAAATTACTTTTTATAAATTATATTAACAAGGAGGCTTTTTTATGAAATCATTGAAAGGAACAAAGACCGCTGAAAATCTTTTAAAGGCTTTTGCAGGAGAATCTCAAGCTAGAAATAGGTATACTTATTATGCTTCTGTGGCTAAGAAGGAAGGTTACGTGCAAATATATAACATATTCCAAGAAACTGCTGATAATGAAAAAGAACATGCTAAGAGATTCTTTAAACTACTTAATGAAAGCTTAAATGGAGAGATGGTAGAGATCAATGCTTCCTACCCAGTAGCATTAGGAGATACAAGAGCTAATCTTTTAGCTGCTGCTGATGGTGAAAACGAAGAGTGGACTAGCCTTTACCCAGAGTTTGCAAAGATAGCAGAAGAAGAAGGTTTCCCTATAGTAGCTGCTGCTTTTAAAAATATCGCTAAAGTAGAAGCTCATCATGAAGCAAGATATAGAAAGCTTGCAGAGAATATTGACAAAGAATTAGTCTTTAAGAAGGAAAAGCCAACGGCTTGGAAATGTTTAAACTGTGGATTTATTTACGAAGGAGAAAGTTCACCAGTAACTTGCCCAGCCTGTGTTCATCCTCAATCTTATTTCGAGGTTTTAGCAGAGAACTTTTAGGAAAAAAGCGACATAGGTCGCTTTTTTAAATTCACAGTTCACAATGCACAATTATGAAGGATTTTTTCTCCCTTACACTATGAAAGATCTTTGATTATAGTATTAAGGCATCTCCAAAAAATAACTAGTCAGTCTACTCGTCTATTTTGCGTAATACTGCGTTCACTATTAATGGAACCTGTGTCCTTGTCTTACGCAAAATATACGCCCCATCTTTGACTAGTTATTTTTTACGATGACTTAGTGGCTTTGCCACTTAAAAAAGTCGTGGCTAATATACCACGACTTTTTTAAGTTATATTTTATAATTTTTCAATTAATTTAAGCTTCATTTTTTAAAGCCTTTGCTGCATCAATAACCTTTGCTGATTCAGTAGGTGGCATCTCTTCATATCTTTCAAATCTCATGGTGAAGTGTCCTCTTGCTTGAGTCATAGACCTTAAGTCCGTAGCATATTTTTGCATTTCTCCTAGAGGAACTTCTGCTATAACCTTTTGTAAGCCATCCTCTGGTTCCATTCCAAGAACCTTACCTCTCTTTTTATTTATATCTCCTATAACATCTCCCATATAATCATCTGGTACATGAACTTCCACATGTACTATAGGCTCAAGTAATACAGGTTCAGCAGTTTCTAATCCTTTTTTATAGGCTAAGGAGGCTGCTATTTTAAATGCCATTTCAGAAGAATCTACTGGATGGTAAGAACCATCATGTAAGGTAGCTTTAAGCCTTATCACTGGATATCCAGCTAATACACCATGATGTATGCAATCCCTTAGACCTTTTTCCACTGCTGGTATAAAGTTTCTTGGAACTACTCCACCTACAACCTGGTCAACGAATATTAAATCATCACCATCATAGTTTGGTTCAAATTTAATCTTTACATCACCATACTGTCCGTGTCCTCCTGATTGTTTTTTATGCTTTCCTTGAACATCGGAAGTCTTTCTAATAGTTTCTCTATAAGGTATTTTAGGTACTTGAAGCACAACCTCTGCACCAAACTTATTTTTTAATTTACTAGCTATAATCTCCAAATGAGTCTCTCCTACCCCTGAAACTATGGTTTCAGCATTCTCTACATCTCTAGCTACCTTAAAGGTTGGATCTTCCTCTAGTAACTTAGCTAATCCTGTAGAAATCTTATCCTCATCACCTTTGGCCTTTGGAAGCATAGCCATGGAAATTACAGGCTGAGGGAAATTAAGTTTATCATATACTATATTAAAGTTTTGATCGCATAAGGTATCTCCTGTATTTGTAAACTGCAACTTAGCTACAGCACCAATATCTCCTGCTATAATCTCTTTGGCAGCTACTTGAGATTTTCCTTTTAAGAAATACAGTGATCCTAACTTTTCAATTTTCTCTTTATTCGAATTATATACACTTATATCTGGAATAGATTTCCCAGTGATTACTCTAAATAATGATAGTTTTCCTACAAAGGGGTCTGCTATAGTCTTAAAAACTAAAGCTGAGAATGGAGCATCTTCTCTTAATTTTATAAATACCTCTTCCCCCTTTTTCACATCCATTGCCTTTTGAGGAATAGCATATTCAGGTGATGGGAAGCATTCAACTATATCTTCTAATAGGGTGTTCATTCCTATTACCTCTAAAGCACTTCCACACATTACAGGTGCTATATCTCCACTAGCACAACCTGTAATCAATCCTTTATATATCTCTTCATCACTTAACATGCCTTCGCTGAAGTATTTATCTAAAAGGGCTTCATCTGTTTCTGCCACAGCCTCCATTATCATTTGCTTGCATTCATCAACTTTATCTACAAGTTCTTCTGGAATATCTGCTGATTCCATTTCATGCGTCTTTGGGTTATAAATTCTTGCTCTTCTTGAAATTACATTGATCACACCTTTGAAGTCATCTTCGCTACCTATTGGATATTGAACAGGTACAACAGATATACCAAATTTTTCCTTAAGCCCATTTAAAACCTTTTCAAAGTTACTATTTTCTCTATCTAATTTATTGATAAAGAAGGTTCTAGGTAGCTTAATCTTATTTACATAGCTCCAAGCTTTTTCTGTTCCTACTTCTATTCCAGATGCACCGCAGACTACTATCATAGCCACGTCTACAGCTCTCATACCTTGAATAGACTCTCCTATAAAGTCAAAATATCCTGGTATATCCACTAAATTAACCTTTACATTTTCCCATTCAAAAGGTGCTACAGAAGCTGATATAGAAATCTTTCTCTTCTTCTCTTCTACATCAAAATCAGTTACTGTAGTTCCGTCTTCAATCTTACCTAAACGGTCTATAGTTTTGGTGTAATACAATAAAGCTTCTGTCAATGTAGTCTTTCCTGATCCACTATGACCTATTATTCCTACGTTTCTTAGGTTTTTGGTTTTGTATTCTTTCATTAGCAAGACCCCCTGACTTAGATTTATGTTTTTATACTTTGCCTATACATATATTGCATTAGAGTTCTTATATTATTGAATTACCCTTATGATGTTTATATCAGAAGAATGTATTAGAACTTTTGCAATGTATATATTATTACTATTCTATTCAAAAGGCTTTTTTCCTTCTGAATAGATTAAATATTATAAATATTTTGAAATATCATAGTATTTACTATATAAAATATCCACTTTAGGTATATTTTATACTTGTTTCCCTATACATCATATGCACATGAAAAAAACTTTATGAAAGCCAAAGCATTCATAAAGTTTTAAATATAATCAATCATGCTAAAATTTTACAATTCCTGTAGAAGACAAAAATATTATTAATAGTAATAGCGGCGTAATGTATCTAAGTATAAAATAATAAATATTTATAATAGCTACATTATTTAATATACCTTTATTAGACAACTGCAATTGTACATCTCTTTTACTATTTTTATATCCTACAAATAATGCAATTAATAATCCTCCTAAAGGCATCAATATATTAGAGGAAATATAATCAAATAGATCAAAAAATCCTTTTCCAAATACTTTTATATTTCCAAATAGGCTATGGCTATCTGCTGAAAGTGTAGCTAAAATTCCTACAACCCCAATTATTATAGCATTTATTATTACAGCTTTTTTCCTTGTAATTCCTTTTTCCTCTGTATAATATGCAATAGGCACTTCTAACATAGACATCATTGCTGTAGTAGCCGCTATAGAGCTTAATAAAAAGAATGCCACTAAAAGAAAGCTTCCAAAAGGAATTTGTGAAAATACTAGAGGAATGGTCATAAATAAAAGTCCTGGACCAGCCTCCGGCTGCATACCAAAAGAAAATACTGCTGGGAATATAGCTATACCTGCTAACAATGAAACTAAAGTATCTGATAATGCCACCTTAAAAGAGGTTTTAATCAGGTTATTATCTTCAGTAAAATAGCTGCTGTAAGTAACCATAGTACCCATTCCTAATGATAGCTTAAAAAATGATAATCCTAAGGCTACTAGTACAGCATCCTTAGTTAGTTTGGAAAAATCCACGTTGAAGAGAAATTTAAAGCCATCAGACGCTCCCGGTAGAGTTATAGCTCTTATATCACAAATTATTATAAGTGCAAATAGTAAAGGCATAAGGGTTTTCGTTACCCTTTCTATGCCCTTTTCAACCCCAAGGATTATTATAATTGAGACTACTGCTATAACTACTATCTGCCATAGGATTGGTGGCATTGGTCCTATGGTGGTGTTAGAAAACACAATCTTAACTGTATCAGCATTCACCGCCTTAAAATCACCTTTTAACGCCTTAAATACATAAGAATAAACCCAGCCAGCTACAGAACTATAGAAAAATAATATAAGGTAAGCTGCAAAAATTCCTAATACTCCTATAGATTTCCACCCAGTACTACCTTTTAACTCAGTAATGGCTCCAATTACATTTTTCCTAGTTTTTCTTCCAATATAAAATTCACTGATCATAATAGGAAGGCCTACAAATAAAATACATACTAAATATAAGAGCAAAAATGCACCTCCACCATTACTACCAATAAGATATGGAAACTTCCATATGTTCCCCAAGCCAACCGCTGAACTTAATGTGGCAAAAAAAACTGCTAATCCTGAGGAAAACCCTTCTCTTTTCTTTTGACTTTCCAATCTTCCCTGCTCCCTTCAACATATTAAAAAAGATACCTTAGATTAAGAGGAAAATCTTTATCCTTGGTACCATGGATAAACATTACGTAAACTTAATTTATGCATGCTTCAAAGTGCCAATCTTCACGGCATTATGGGGCATGTATGAATTAATAGCTAAAGTTGTTTATCTAAATTATTACTAATAAATTTTATATGCAAATGTATACTTATACAAATTCACCTATGCTTATTTTCCCCTAAGTAAACGTATATATTAGCTAGTTTCTACATTTAGAGAGATATTTCGGCTATGCATAAAAATACCCTTTATCCATTTATTTCAATACTTATGGATAAAGGGTATAAATTTTATACAAAAAATAAAAATGGCTCCGCGAAGAGGACTCGAACCTCCAACCTATCGGTTAACAGCCGAGTGCTCCACCGTTGAGCTATCGCGGAACATTTTTGTAATCACTATTTTAGTAGTGATTGACCTGGCGACGACCTACTCTTCCACAAAGTCTCCCTTGCAGTACCATCGGCGCTATAGAGCTTAACTTGCGTGTTCGGTATGGGAACGAGTGTTACCTCTATGCCATAATCACCAGATGTTAT
>NZ_LN879448.1 GCF_001403615.1 Desnuesiella massiliensis | reverse complement strand
GAGCCAGGATCAAACTCTCAATTTAAAATTTAAGTTTGATTGCTCATTTTGCTACGTTATTGCTTCACATTACGTCGTCAGCGTCGTCGCTGCGGTGCTCATGTATATCAAATACACTCTGCTCCTCGCTCCTAGCTTCCTAGTACTGTTTTGCACTAACTTCGCAATTTACTTTAGTCTTATGATTTCTCATAAAGAAATTGCTGGTTTCATGTTTATTTTCCTCTGTTTAATTTTCAAAGACCATGCTGCTTTCCAACAGCGTAATTCATTGTATCATTTAAGTATTTTCTTGTCAATAAATTTTTTAGATTTTTTAATCTTTTTACTTATTGATTTTGAATCTCTTAAATGCTTTGTTTTCCTGTCGCTTGCTTCAGGCGACTTCTATATATTATCATAGTTTATAATGCGCATTCCTTAGTATTTCCCTATTATAAGTGTTTATTCATCTTTTACTTCAAAATTCATCATGTTTCTAAGTTTTTCTTTTACCGATACACCAGGTTTAGTTTGTAATATATGCAAATATATTTTGAATATTTAATATAAATATAAAAGTTGCTTCGCAACTTTTATATTCCTTCTATCCAGTTTAAAATATCATTATAAACCTCTTCCTTGCCTAGTTCATTTAGAATCTCGTGTCTCATTCCGTCATAAAGCTTCATATTTACATTTTCTACACCAGCTCTTTTATAATGATTAAAAGCTTTATTAACCATCCTGCCATTAGCACCTACAGGATCATCTTTTCCTGATAGCAAAAGTATTGGGAGGTTTTTAGGTGTTTTTACTATATTTCTTATATCAGTTATATATAGGAGTCCATTAAACATATCTCTAAAACCGCTGGTGGTAAATACAAAGCCACAAAATTCATCTTCTATAAACTTATCTACAATCTTTTCATCTCTGGTAAGCCAATCTTGCTTCGTTCTTATAGGTCTAAATTTATTATTAAAGGATTCATAGGAAAGCTTATTTAAAAAATTGCTTCTATGTTTTGGCCCCCTATTTTTTATCTCCCTTTCCGCTAAAGATTTGCCTAGTTGCAAAAGCATCCTAGGATTATGGGCTGTGCCTGTGGCAATTAATCCATTTATTGAACTTCCGTATTCAATTGCATAGTGCCTAGCTAAGAAGGACCCCATACTATGGCCTAGTAATGTTATCTTTTCCTCTGCATAATCTTTTCTTATTAATTTTGTTAGTTCATTTAAATCCTCAACCATGGCCTGCCATCCATTATTTTCTCCAAAAAATCCAAAGTCCTCTGAGCTATTAGCAGATAACCCATGACCTCTATGATCATTTGAGTAAACTACATATCCCTTTTCTGTAATGAAATTAGCAAAATCCGCATACCTAGCAGAATGTTCGCAGGAACCATGAACTAATTGTATTATACCTTTTATTTCAATGGCATCTTCCGGTTCCCACTTATATATATGTAACTCTTGCCCATCCCTCATCCTAATCTTAAATTTATTTGTTCTCATAAATTCACTTCTTTCTCTAATAAATTTCACCGAAAACTTTCCCAATGCTCTCTTTTATAACTAAATTAGCTTGGGAATCATAGGGAGTAGAGGATTTATTTATTAGTACTAGATGCTTTCCATTAAAATATCTTATGAGACCTGCTGCAGGATATACTACTAATGATGTGCCTCCCACTATTAAAACCTCAGCTTTTGATATATAATCTATGGCTTTACTTATTACATCCGTATCTAATCCCTCTTCATATAAAACCACGTCAGGCCTAACGGTACCGCTACATTTTTTGCATATAGGTACTATATTACTACTTAATATATATTCTAAATCATATTTTTCTCCACATTTCATACAATAATTCCTATGTATTGAGCCATGAAGCTCTATAACCTTTTTGCTACCTGCCTTCTGGTGTAACCCATCAATATTTTGAGTAATTATTGCTTTCAATTTATTATCCTGCTCTAGCTGTGCTAAGGCTATATGAGCCTGATTCGGTTCAGCCCATGGAAAAATCATTTTTTCTTTATAAAAGCTATAAAAATCCTCTTTATGCTCCATAAAAAAGCTATGACTAAGCATTTCCTCAGGGGAGTAATTCTTTTGATTCTTAGCTTTATAAAGGCCTCCCTCCGACCTAAAATCAGGTATATTACTTTCTGTGGAAACTCCAGCTCCTCCGAAAAATACAATATCATTGCTATTATTAATTATTTTCTTAAGAATATCTATTTCTACCATTCTACCATCCCCTTTTGTAAATATTCATAATTAAGGTATTTTCACTTAAAATGACTATTTTTACTTTAATTATAGCATATTGCCCTTGAAACTTAATATAATTTATTATAATAAGTACCAGGAGTTGATATATTGTTTGTTATAATATTTGTTATGATTTTAGGGGCCGCTGGCGGCTATCTGTACCTTGCTCAAAAATTAGACAATCAAAGAAAACAAATATTGGTTCTATCTAAGCAAAATGAAGTATTGAAACAAAACATTCCTAAAGGTTCTAGAACTTATGGCTCCATTTCCATAAGATATAGCAATCCTACCTATACTCAAGGGGTAACAAAGGAAAATTGTAAAATTTACATCGCTCCTTTAGACGATAGTCCTATAATATTAAAAATAGAAAGACCCACTAGCGTAAATGTATTATTTAAGGGAGATGTATTAAATTCTACTTGGTATGAAATAAGTATTCCCATTAAATCTTCTACAAATTCTAAGGGTTGGATAAAAGATTCAGAAATATTGTTTAATACTTCTACTGCGGCTATAGAAAATAGCAATGGTTAGGAAGTTAATGCACAGTTCAAAATGACTGTGCATTGAAAAAAGCGACTTCCGTCGCTTTTTTCTTATTTTCTTTTATTATATACGAACATTGATGTTCCTAAGGCAGTAATCATAGTTCCTGCAGTAATCATCATTTCAAAATCTATAGGACTACCTGTCTCTGGTAGAACATTTTTATCTTCTGAAGGTTTTTGTTCTGCTGTCTTATATACTGCATTTACAGCTTTACTTTCATTGTGTAATCTATCTACAGCAGTTACAGCATAAGTATATGTCTTAGTTCCATCTGCCTTATCATCTAAATATTTTAATCCTACTTGTGCTCCGTTTCTTCTTATAGTAGTAACTATATTCTTAGGATTTTCTATATCGCTTAATTTGTCTCCTTCAAATCTATAAACTACATAATAAGCAGCATCATTATCTGCGCTATCCTTCCAAGTTAATTCCACTCCTTTATTCTTAGCTTTAGCAGTTACACTGACAACAGCCTTAGGCGCGGTATTATCTAACCATGGCATAGTTGGAACTAGAGCTTTAACATTAAAATATTGGTTCTTAATTATATCTGTAACTCCAAATTTATTTAATCTTAGATGCTTTAAACTAAAGAAGGAACTTCCCTTTATCTCTTTGTATTGAGCGTTAAACTTTAACTGATTTCCTATTTCCTCTGGATTTTGCCAATCCTTATCCCAGCTTGAATTATCTGTGTGCTTGTAATTTGCATGTCCTATATATAATTGACAGTTTGTCCCCTTAACTGCATTTGCCCACCAATCTGCTAATTCTCCATAAGGCGCAGCTGTTTGAGCAAAAGACCAGTATATTTGAGGAGTTATATAATCAATCCAACCCTCTTTTGCCCACTTTCTTGTATCTGCATATATATCATCATAGCTTGCAGAGGAACTAATTGGAGTATGAGAACCTTCCCCCTCTGCACTACCTGCTGGATGAGTATCATAATGTCCCCAGATTCCAAAGGGGCTTATACCAAATTTAACATAGGGCTTTTCTTTCTTTATAGCATCAGCTACACTTTTAATCATGGTATCTATATTATTTCTTCTCCAAGCCTTTATATCTGTAAAGCCTTTTCCGTACTTTTCAAAACTAGCTTTATCTTCCCCTCTGTCACCGAAAATATAGGTTACATTCTGTTGAGTAGCTGGATCTTTTCTTGTAACCTTATAAGGATAGAAATAATCGTCAAAATGTATAGCATCTACATCATAATTTTTAACTACTTCTAATACAGTATCCTTAATAAATTTTTGAACCTCTGGCACTGATGGATCTAATATTAACTTATTGTCAAATCTGATTAGATATTCAGGATGTTGTTTAGCAAAATTATTATCAGCTAACTTCCCTAGTTCTTCTTTCATTACCTCTTCAGTTGGCTTGTCCCATTGAAATGCTTGAGCTACTCTGTATGGGTTAAACCATGCATGGAACTCCATATTTCTTTTATGTGACTCTTCAATCATCCATTTAAGCGGATCCCAACCTGGATCTTTACCTTGCTCTCCAGTTAGAAATGCAGACCAAGGATTTAAATCTGATTTGTAAAAAGCATCATTCATAGGTCTTACTTGTAAAGTTACAGCATTTAAATTTAATGCTTCAAAGTCTTCTAAAACCTTATAAAACTCTGCTTTAAACTCTTCCTGAGTTAAACCTGGCTTTGATGGAAAGTCTAGGTTTGATACTGTAGATACCCAAGCACTTCTGAACTGTCTTTTTTCATAAATAGGATCCTTCGACACTTGAATTTGCTTGTCATGCAATTTGATTGGAGTTTCAGTTTGATACTTAAATAATGGCACCATCTCTTCTTCAGCCTGCACCCTTTGAGTGGGCAATGCAACAGTTGATAGAACAACTGCTGATGCCATAGCTAAAGATAAAACCTTTAACAATACTTTTCCTTTCATAAAAAATCCCCCTTATTTTAATATTATGGACCGTAAAAATATATAAATTGCTTATTATTAAACAATTTATTTTCTTTGTAATAACTTTCACTTTATGTAAACGTATGTAAATTATTCTTGGAAATATTATACATGTTATCAAATAAATTTTCAATATACAATTATGTTTTGCAATAAAATTTCTTCATGAAATTTATTGTTGTTTGCTGCAGTAATTTGTAATGATTTTAAATTTCTTAAAAGTTGATATCAAAATTTCTGTTCTTAGCCATGGTAAAAAATAACTAGTACAAAATACAAAATAGACTAGTAGATTCACTGGCTGTCTTTTGGGGATACCTTATAGTTTTGTTAAAAATAATAGTAGTTAAATTTTTTGTCAGTGTATAAAACTTCTAAAGGACTAAACCGCTGTGCCAGCGGTGGCGGCAGCTCGCTTATATCAGACTTCAGCTAAAAAATAAAGTGGTACTCTTTTTCAAGAAAGTACCACTTCACTTATATATAACACTTCTTTATTATT
>NZ_LN879447.1 GCF_001403615.1 Desnuesiella massiliensis | reverse complement strand
AAATAACATCTGGTGATTATGGCATAGAGGTAACACTCGTTCCCATACCGAACACGCAAGTTAAGCTCTATAGCGCCGATGGTACTGCAAGGGAGACCTTGTGGAAGAGTAGGTCGTCGCCAGGTCATTATGGATCTTTAGCTCAGTTGGTTAGAGCAACCGGCTCATAACCGGTTGGTCCGGGGTTCGAGTCCCTGAAGGTCCACCATATGGGGGTATAGCTCAGCTGGGAGAGCACCTGCCTTGCACGCAGGGGGTCAAGAGTTCGAATCTCTTTATCTCCACCAAAAAAACCACAAACGATATGTTTGTGGTTTTTTGTTTTTTAAAATATAAGAGAATTATTTAAGAACATAGACTATGCGTTTGCTTGAAAGAATGGTTATTTTGTATTAAGGTAAATAGAAAATTTAATAGTGAGTGGTTATATATTAGCGATAAACCATTATAATAAACTCTTAGCTGACTATGCAAAGATAAAGTTTTTATTTTAAAAATTCATTGCTATTTTAGGTGTTATGGTGCCTGTGCAAATTAGTAGCTAAAGGGATTTCTATATATAATATCGGTTTTAATCCTATATACACCCCCTAGTGTATCATTTTATGAAATATTAAGAAAAATAAAGAAAGAAAGAGATATACTAAAATAATTTTGAAAAATAGCATATTAAGCAAAGTTTGCAATTTATAACCCATGATAATATATAGAAGTCGCTTGAAGCAAGCGATACAAAAACAAATCATTTAAGCACACTGATAAAATAACAAGTTAAAAAGATAAAAAAATCTAAAAAAACTTGTTGACAGATAAAAACTTAGATGATAAGATATAGAAGTCGCTCAGATAAAGCGACATGGTCTTTGAAAATTAAACAGAGGAAAATAAACATGAAACCAGCAATTCTTTATGAGAAATCATAAGACAAAGTAAGAATGAGCAATCAAACTTAAATTTTTAAATTGAGAGTTTGATCCTGGCT
>NZ_LN879446.1 GCF_001403615.1 Desnuesiella massiliensis | reverse complement strand
GCTGTGATACTATTGCTCTTAAGTACTCGATGCTTACCTTAACGCGTATTATAAGATCAAACTTACTCGAAGATTTTGATGAATATACAGTAGGATATTTCCGTACAGGTTAACGCTTAAAAAAATTGTTTTTTGGGGAGGGGGAAGCTATATGCATATATCTTGGTTAATATTTCAACATAAACCATATATTGAACCTAAAAAGCAAAGGATGGAAAAATAACTTTCCATCCTTTGCTAATAAGCTGCTATCAAGTTTTTAAAAATTGCCTTAATGCAACAGTAGAAGGTAATGGCCCTGTTTTTATAATCGATTTTTATTTGAATACAAAAAAGGAGTGGAGCAAACTACTTTTTAAAGTAGTTTTGCGACACTCCCTTTATTTTATATTATTATCCTTACATCCACCAGTGTCTAAACCTGGGATGAAAGAAACGAGGATGAAAGAAACGAGGATCGAAGAAATGATGATGGAAGAAATGACGACGTCTACGTCTGCGTCTACGTCTATGAGGTGAACGACTTAAATCTTCATTAATATCATCGTCAACATCATCATCGTCATCATCAAAGTCAAAATCATCATCAAAATCTCTTGTGTAAGGCATATACATCATTTGAGTACCATACATTCCTTGAGGGGCATGCATCATTTGAGTGCCATACATTCCTTGAGGGATATTCATCATATGAGGGTTATGCATCATTGGAGAATAAGACATCATTGGGCAATACATGTAAGGGTTAAAGTCTTGCTGACGAGGAGCATAATTATCATCATATTTGTTGCGTTCATCAACAAAAGCTTCATTAGTATTTTCATTGTCGTTTCTATAATACATTACATACCTCCAGGTAATTTAACTACAATATTAAAGTATGCAGTAGCCTAAAGAAAGGTGAAAGTATTTATATATAAAGGCGGTGAGAATATGCTAAGTATTTATAGTTCTTATGTATGCTGCTCTCGCAGAAAAGAATTTGCTCCGCTAACAGAAGATATACAATCTATGGATAGAAATAGATATTTAGTATGTCCTTACTGTAGTAGTCAAAAGATTATAAAACAGCACAGTGCAGATAATCTAAAGGAATGTATGCAGGAGAGAAGTTATAGGCGGGTAAATGGTGCTTTACGTCAAAAGTAGAAGGTAAAACATCTTTGATGTAGAATATATTACCAAGAGGGTGTTTTGCATGAGAATAGATCCACCAATCGGAAATAAAATGTTAAAAAGAATCGATCCACCAACACCATAGAAAGGACTTAAGAGCTCTTAATGAACTGCTCCCTGTCAAGTAGACAGTGAAAAAAATAAAAAAATTAGTAAAGTGCCAACCAAGAAGGTTGGTACTTTTTTATGATGAGATACCAAGAAGATACCTACGGTATTCCAGCGGTGTCATACAGTTTAAGCGCTTCTGGTAACGCTTATTATTATAGTAGTCTATGTATGCTTCAATAGCTTTCTTCAAACTCTCATAGTCATTAAACTTATGCAAGTAGTACATCTCAGATTTTAAAATTCCCCAGAATCCCTCCATAGGGCCATTATCTATGCAGCGAGATACCCTTGACATACTTTGTATCATTCCAGCCTTATCTAGCTTTGACTTAAATATTTTGCTGGTATATTGGAATCCACGATCGCTATGAAAGATGGGTTTTACATTAGGATAGGCTGCAACTGCTAAGTCAAAGGTTTCAAACACAAGAGCATTATTGTTTGAATGACCAATGACATAAGATACTATGCTTCTATCCCCAAGGTCAAGGATTGCACTTAAGTATGCTTTTTTTCCATCACCATACTTGAATTCTGTTATATCCGTGAGCCATTTCTCAAAGATATTTTCTGCCTTAAAATCTCGGTTTAGTACATTTTCAGCTGTAACTTCAGGAGTTGATTTTAGGTAGTTATATTTCTTTTTCCTACATACTGATTTCAGCCCAACTATTTTCATAAGACGATATATGCGTTTATAGTTTACCTTAAGGTTATGTTCACGACGAAGTTTTATAGTTATCTGCCTGTAACCAAGTATACCGTCTTTCTCCTCATAAGCTTCCTTAATAAGAATAAGGAGATTTTCGTTTTGAAGTTCATTCTGGCTTTTCTTCCTATGAAGCCATTTATAGTAAGCTGATCTGTTGATTTTAGCAATCTCACACAAAACCGAAACAGGATAGTGGCTTTGTTTTGAAAGCATCTTAATAGCCATGTATACTGTCTCCTGTTTAACCAGGCTCAGAACCGCCCCCTTTCTATTTCCTTGAGTTTTTTTAAGAAATCTATCTCCATCTGTTGCCTTTTATTCTCAGCTTCAAGAAGCTTGTTCTGCGCTCTTAACTTCTCAAGTTCAGACATTTCACCCTCAGGCTTTCTTTTACCCCTTCTGTCCAGAAGCGCTTCTATGCCATCTTTCTCATATTTTGTTGTCCATGCATAAACTTGCTGATATGATACCTTATATTTCTGCGCTGTCTCTGCGTAATTGCTATTGTTCTCAATACAGTATTTAACTATTTCAATTCTTTCATTGTAAGTTGTTTTGCGTCCTTTGGTCATGATAGTTCCTCCTGTTCCAGAAGCCTTTAACTCCTCATGACCATTATACTTCATAACCCATTGCCTGACAGTATCTTGACCTGGAATTTTGTATTTTACGGCAATATCTTGGAGTGAACCTTCTCCACTTAAGTAGGATTGAACAACCATTTCTTTAAACGCAGAAGAATATGAGTTATTTCTCTCATTGTTAATAAATGCCGTTTCACCTTGAGCCTTATATTTAGCAACCCATTTACGAAAAGGTGTACGACTTACACCATATTTACGAGCAATTGACTGAAACGAGCCATCGCCATTCATATACTCTATTACTGCCTGTATTTTTAATTCAGGTGATATTTTATCTTTTCTTCCCATAAAAAATACGCTCCCCTCTGTGGTAAACAGTTTTTATTACTTAAACTGTCTACTACAAGGGGAGCATATCA
>NZ_LN879445.1 GCF_001403615.1 Desnuesiella massiliensis | reverse complement strand
CTTTCTTGTAAATTAAAGTCTTCAGCTCCTAATTCATCTAAGGCTATGCCCTTAAAAATCTGCTCCACTGGCAAAGCATTCTTAAGGCATATATTATATAGAGCTTTTATAAAAGGCTTATGCTTTACCTGCTGAAGCTCCTTATTCATGCAGCTTATCACAGCCTTATTATTTACAAAATTGTATTTTATCCAATTTAAAACCATAAGTTCCTTAGTTTCTTTGCAATAACTTATCTTTCCATACTCCACAAATTTCTTAAGCAGTTTTTCAATAGTATCACTGTTATAGCCTGTCTCAACTTCAGCAAATTTAATAATAAAGGTATATATACCGCATTGAGTAGTATTTGAATTAGTCATAATATACATATAGAAAAACTTCTCCTCAGGTGTAAGCTCCGTAACAAAACTATCCTTCCAAAAACAAGTTTGAATTTGTCTATACTTTGCCATAAATTCTTCCCCCTATTCCTCTATTAAATAATCAATATCTATTCCTAGGCCTTTTAAGTCATGAATCTTCAAAATTGCCGCCCTGTACAGCTTTTTGTAAACATAGCTTTCAGCTTTGCAGTAAAACTGTGTAGGCCAGTTATACTCCTTGCAATAGCTTTGAGTTCTAAGCAGTGTTTTAAATTCCTTAAGAGTAAAAATAGGATGAGGTACCCCTCTTTCCTTACAGTAATCCATAAACTTATCAAAAAATTTTCCATAATTTATCCTTAAAACATAATCCCTATCAGCATCAATAATAGTATTAAAATCCACCCCTCTTACAAGAAGCCTCTCCTTGGCCATAGCATTCATGCTTTCCATAACCTGAAGCACACTGCTTTCAATTTCACTAATTGCCACCTTAATAATTGCATTACCAAGGATGCAGTCATTTATTGACTTTATTGAAGCATCCCCTCCCCTGCCTTCGCTCTTTATCATCTGGAGCAGGTTTTCCCCAAACTTTACAAGTGCAATCTTGTTCATTTCTTTCTTCCCCCATCTTCATAATTTTTGTTACAACTCTTAAATATGCAACTGGAGGAGAAGTTTACGGGTTATTGTAAAATAATTTTTATTTTTTAAATATTGTATGAAAAAAGAGGCTGCTACTTCTACTGTTGCATTAAAGAAATAATTTTATATTGACACATTTTAATTGGTAGAAATTTAATAATGAAAAATAAAACCTCCTTGTGGTTAAATGGAAGTGACAAGCAACCATTCACAAGGAGGTTT
>NZ_LN879444.1 GCF_001403615.1 Desnuesiella massiliensis | reverse complement strand
CCAGTTGAATCATAAGTATAGTATATCTTATCTGTTCCGCTTTCTTCTAGTGTTACCTTATCTCCTTGAAGATAGTATTTTGTTACTGCTCCATTTACGTTTTTTTCTGTTCTTATGCCTGAGTCATTGTATTTGTAGAAGATACCCTTACTATCGCTTATTCAAACTTTCGCTATAACTTTAAGTATTCTAAAATTAGGCTAACGCCTTCTCACTTTTTTTCCCAACCTTTCGTTCCTTTAAGTAAAAAGTCAACAGACTTTAAATATAACCTGTTGACTTTTTAATAGTTTAAATTGAATCTTGTGTAAATATAACTTATTAAATTTTCTCTTATAAACTTAAATCTTTTATTTATTAAAAGGTAAAAATATAATTGAAAGAATAGATATCAATGTCATATAGATTGCAACTACTATTAATGATATTTTTTTTAATTTTGAACTATTTTTATGTAACAATGCTAAAACGCAAAGTATATCAGCAATTATAGCTATTACACTTAAGAAAATACTAATTATTTTAAAAAACATAACATCATTATTAGCTTTAAGGTAATATTGCATCATCCAAACAATACTTGTAACAAAAACTAATAAAAATGTTATAAATAAATATATTACTATATTTCTTCGATTTTTATCTTTTCTCAAAATTTGTATTATTGTTGCAAAAGCAACCATAGTAGTTATACAAACTAAAATGATAATTGTGGCGTTAAATCCTAAATACTTACTAATAAAAAATGCTGTTATCGAAATAATGGCAAAATAGATAGAGCGAGTATTATTATTATCATGATTTAATAAATCTAATATTTTGTTCACTAGCCTATTTTTCATTTTGAGTATCCTCCTCTATTTTTTATTTGCGCTGAGATAGATATCTGTCTTTTATTTCGCCTGTGCCTATTCCTATTGCAAGACCCACTCCAATAACACCTGCAGTAACTACAAATGTAGGTGCCAAGAATGCTCCTGCTAAAACACCTACTCCAGCTGCAAAGCCAAAGGAAGCTACATCTACTCCGGTTCTTAGCCAGCCATATTTATAATTCGCATGATTATCCCAAATGCTGATTCCTAAAGAAGCAACCCCCAATGGTCCTGTTATTTTACTAATTTTCATTGTAAAATACTGCTTTCCTAAATTTCTTGATACAGCATCCTTAAACGTGAGTGGTGTAAATATCTTACTACTCCATGACGATGCTACCTTAGAAGCAAAATAAGAATCTGCTGAGCTCGAAGCTATACTTGCCGCAGTATTACCAGTGTATTTTGCAGCGTTATTAACTACTTTATTTTTTATTTCTTGTTCTGCAATTTCATTGGAATACAATGAAGTTATATTCTGAGTATAATAAGAAGTTCCCCCTACATCTGCATATGTAACCATAAATCCTGTTGGATCAGATGCATTTATAGCATTATTTTCACAATATGCAAACAGGTTATGTCCTAATAAATCTCCTGTCTTACCAATAAGCCCATCCGCATTAATAAACCTTCCCCACTCCGGATTATAATATCTTGAGTTTAGATAGTATAGCCCAGTCTCATTATCATACCTATAACCCCTATATCTATAAGGATTCTTAACTCCAACATGGTTTGTGTCAGTTGCAACGTCCTTGCCATCTTTGTCTTTAATGCTGATTAACTTACCCCAACTATCATAAGCATAACTTACTACCCTAACTCCATCACCATCTATTAACCCTATAATATCTCCTTGAGCATTTCTTAAATAGAAATATTCTGCTCCATTTAGGTTCATTGAAGTAAGGTGTC